>NZ_CP188300.1:0-4955582 GCF_050037805.1 Winslowiella sp. 2C04
TCCCTATAATGCGCCTCCACTGACACGGAACAACGACTTAACGGTCGCCGCATCAGGAAGAGAAAAGTAAAAAAATACTTGACTCTTCAAGAGGAAAGCGTAATATACGTGACCTCGCAACAGCAACTTAAAATGCTGATTGCACTGCTCTTTAACAATTTATCAGACAATCTGTGTGGGCACTCGCAGGGTTGATATCGCAAACCATCTTCGGATGGAAAAAATTTGAAATATCAAGTCTCAAGAGTGACTACTATATTCATTACGAATAACAGTTTTAATTCTTTGAGCATCAAGCTTTTTAATTGAAGAGTTTGATCATGGCTCAGATTGAACGCTGGCGGCAGGCCTAACACATGCAAGTCGAACGGTAGCACAGGGGAGCTTGCTCCCTGGGTGACGAGTGGCGGACGGGTGAGTAATGTCTGGGGATCTGCCCGATGGAGGGGGATAACTACTGGAAACGGTAGCTAATACCGCATAACGTCGCAAGACCAAAGTGGGGGACCTTCGGGCCTCACACCATCGGATGAACCCAGATGGGATTAGCTAGTAGGTGGGGTAACGGCTCACCTAGGCGACGATCCCTAGCTGGTCTGAGAGGATGACCAGCCACACTGGAACTGAGACACGGTCCAGACTCCTACGGGAGGCAGCAGTGGGGAATATTGCACAATGGGCGCAAGCCTGATGCAGCCATGCCGCGTGTATGAAGAAGGCCTTCGGGTTGTAAAGTACTTTCAGCGGGGAGGAAGGGATGAGGGTTAATAACCTTCGTCATTGACGTTACCCGCAGAAGAAGCACCGGCTAACTCCGTGCCAGCAGCCGCGGTAATACGGAGGGTGCAAGCGTTAATCGGAATTACTGGGCGTAAAGCGCACGCAGGCGGTTTGTTAAGTCAGATGTGAAATCCCCGGGCTCAACCTGGGAACTGCATTTGAAACTGGCAAGCTTGAGTCTCGTAGAGGGGGGTAGAATTCCAGGTGTAGCGGTGAAATGCGTAGAGATCTGGAGGAATACCGGTGGCGAAGGCGGCCCCCTGGACGAAGACTGACGCTCAGGTGCGAAAGCGTGGGGAGCAAACAGGATTAGATACCCTGGTAGTCCACGCCGTAAACGATGTCGACTTGGAGGTTGTGCCCTTGAGGCGTGGCTTCCGGAGCTAACGCGTTAAGTCGACCGCCTGGGGAGTACGGCCGCAAGGTTAAAACTCAAATGAATTGACGGGGGCCCGCACAAGCGGTGGAGCATGTGGTTTAATTCGATGCAACGCGAAGAACCTTACCTGGCCTTGACATCCACGGAATTCGGCAGAGATGCCTTAGTGCCTTCGGGAACCGTGAGACAGGTGCTGCATGGCTGTCGTCAGCTCGTGTTGTGAAATGTTGGGTTAAGTCCCGCAACGAGCGCAACCCTTATCCTTTGTTGCCAGCGAGTCATGTCGGGAACTCAAAGGAGACTGCCGGTGATAAACCGGAGGAAGGTGGGGATGACGTCAAGTCATCATGGCCCTTACGGCCAGGGCTACACACGTGCTACAATGGCGCATACAAAGAGAAGCGACCTCGCGAGAGCAAGCGGACCTCATAAAGTGCATCGTAGTCCGGATCGGAGTCTGCAACTCGACTCCGTGAAGTCGGAATCGCTAGTAATCGTAGATCAGAATGCTACGGTGAATACGTTCCCGGGCCTTGTACACACCGCCCGTCACACCATGGGAGTGGGTTGCAAAAGAAGTAGGTAGCTTAACCTTCGGGAGGGCGCTTACCACTTTGTGATTCATGACTGGGGTGAAGTCGTAACAAGGTAACCGTAGGGGAACCTGCGGTTGGATCACCTCCTTACCTATGTGAAGATACCCGCGTAGTGCCCACACAGATTGTCTGATGAAAAAGTAACGAGCAGAAAAAACCTCTACAGGCTTGTAGCTCAGGTGGTTAGAGCGCACCCCTGATAAGGGTGAGGTCGGTGGTTCAAGTCCACTCAGGCCTACCAAATTCCTTCTCATGCTGCGTTATGCAGTCGGTCGTTTACCGAAGTAAACTTCCCTCCCGCACGCCTTGCCTGAGAACGAATTAGCATTTCTTCAAAAGAGAGATGTGACTCCTGGTGAGTGGTAGTAGATGGTCTCTGCAGTAACTGTATGGGGCTATAGCTCAGCTGGGAGAGCGCCTGCCTTGCACGCAGGAGGTCAGCGGTTCGATCCCGCTTAGCTCCACCATACTGTTTACTCAAAAAATACTTCAGAGCAAACCGGCAACGGTGTGCTGCGAAGTATTATGCTCTTTAACAATCCGGAACAAGCTGAAAATTGAAACGACGCGTCGTCTCATTTCTCCGTAATAAGAAATGAATCGCGATGTGTTCGAGTCTCTCAAATGCTTGCAACCGCAGTGGAAACACTTGTGGGTTGTGAGGTTAAGCGACTAAGCGTACACGGTGGATGCCCTGGCAGTCAGAGGCGATGAAGGGCGTGCTAATCTGCGATAAGCGACGGTAAGCCGATATGAGGCGCTACAACCGTCGATACCCGAATGGGGAAACCCAATGCAATCCGTTGCATTATCATTAAGTGAATACATAGCTTAATGAGGCGAACCTGGGGAACTGAAACATCTAAGTACCCAGAGGAAAAGAAATCAACCGAGATTCCCCCAGTAGCGGCGAGCGAACGGGGAACAGCCCAGAACCTGAATCAGTTTGTGCAGCAGTGGAAGCCTCTGGAAAGTGGCGCGATACAGGGTGATAGCCCCGTACACGAAGCTGCACTTGTTGTGAGTTCGATGAGTAGGGCGGGACACGTGACATCCTGTCTGAATATGGGGGGACCATCCTCCAAGGCTAAATACTCCTGACTGACCGATAGTGAACCAGTACCGTGAGGGAAAGGCGAAAAGAACCCCGGCGAGGGGAGTGAAACAGAACCTGAAACCGTGTACGTACAAGCAGTGGGAGCCTTGATTTATCAGGGTGACTGCGTACCTTTTGTATAATGGGTCAGCGACTTATATTCTGTAGCAAGGTTAACCGTATAGGGGAGCCGCAGGGAAACCGAGTCTTAACTGGGCGTTAAGTTGCAGGGTATAGACCCGAAACCCGGTGATCTAGCCATGGGCAGGTTGAAGGTTGGGTAACACTAACTGGAGGACCGAACCGACTAATGTTGAAAAATTAGCGGATGACTTGTGGCTGGGGGTGAAAGGCCAATCAAACCGGGAGATAGCTGGTTCTCCCCGAAAGCTATTTAGGTAGCGCCTCGTGAACTCATCTCCGGGGGTAGAGCACTGTTTCGGCTAGGGGGCCATCCCGGCTTACCAACCCGATGCAAACTGCGAATACCGGAGAATGTTATCACGGGAGACACACGGCGGGTGCTAACGTCCGTCGTGAAGAGGGAAACAACCCAGACCGCCAGCTAAGGTCCCAAAGTCATGGTTAAGTGGGAAACGATGTGGGAAGGCACAGACAGCCAGGATGTTGGCTTAGAAGCAGCCATCATTTAAAGAAAGCGTAATAGCTCACTGGTCGAGTCGGCCTGCGCGGAAGATGTAACGGGGCTAAACCATGCACCGAAGCTGCGGCAGCGACACTATGTGTTGTTGGGTAGGGGAGCGTTCTGTAAGCCGTCGAAGGTGGACTGTGAGGTCTGCTGGAGGTATCAGAAGTGCGAATGCTGACATAAGTAACGATAAAGCGGGTGAAAAGCCCGCTCGCCGGAAGACCAAGGGTTCCTGTCCAACGTTAATCGGGGCAGGGTGAGTCGACCCCTAAGGCGAGGCTGAAAAGCGTAGTCGATGGGAAACAGGTTAATATTCCTGTACTTGGTGTTACTGCGAAGGGGGGACGGAGAAGGCTAGGTTATCCGGGCGACGGTTGTCCCGGTTTAAGCGTGTAGGCTTGCATTCCAGGCAAATCCGGAATGCTCTAAGGCTGAGGCGTGATGACGAGCCACCACGGTGGTGAAGTAACTGATGCCATGCTTCCAGGAAAAGCCTCTAAGCTCCAGGTAACACGAAATCGTACCCCAAACCGACACAGGTGGTCAGGTAGAGAATACCAAGGCGCTTGAGAGAACTCGGGTGAAGGAACTAGGCAAAATGGTGCCGTAACTTCGGGAGAAGGCACGCTGGCGCGTAGGTGAAGGGACTTGCTCCCGGAGCTGAAGCCAGTCGAAGATACCAGCTGGCTGCAACTGTTTATTAAAAACACAGCACTGTGCAAACACGAAAGTGGACGTATACGGTGTGACGCCTGCCCGGTGCCGGAAGGTTAATTGATGGGGTTATCCGCAAGGAGAAGCTCTTGATCGAAGCCCCGGTAAACGGCGGCCGTAACTATAACGGTCCTAAGGTAGCGAAATTCCTTGTCGGGTAAGTTCCGACCTGCACGAATGGCGTAATGATGGCCAGGCTGTCTCCACCCGAGACTCAGTGAAATTGAACTCGCTGTGAAGATGCAGTGTACCCGCGGCAAGACGGAAAGACCCCGTGAACCTTTACTACAGCTTGACACTGAACATTGAGCCTTGATGTGTAGGATAGGTGGGAGGCTTTGAAGCGTGGACGCCAGTCTGCGTGGAGCCAACCTTGAAATACCACCCTTTAATGTTTGATGTTCTAACCTGGCGCCGTAATCCGGCGTGGGGACAGTGTCTGGTGGGTAGTTTGACTGGGGCGGTCTCCTCCTAAAGAGTAACGGAGGAGCACGAAGGTCAGCTAATCACGGTCGGACATCGTGAGGTTAGTGCAATGGCATAAGCTGGCTTGACTGCGAGAGTGACGGCTCGAGCAGGTGCGAAAGCAGGTCATAGTGATCCGGTGGTTCTGAATGGAAGGGCCATCGCTCAACGGATAAAAGGTACTCCGGGGATAACAGGCTGATACCGCCCAAGAGTTCATATCGACGGCGGTGTTTGGCACCTCGATGTCGGCTCATCACATCCTGGGGCTGAAGTAGGTCCCAAGGGTACGGCTGTTCGCCGTTTAAAGTGGTACGCGAGCTGGGTTTAGAACGTCGTGAGACAGTTCGGTCCCTATCTGCCGTGGGCGCTGGAGAATTGAGAGGGGCTGCTCCTAGTACGAGAGGACCGGAGTGGACGCATCACTGGTGTTCGGGTTGTCATGCCAATGGCATTGCCCGGTAGCTAAATGCGGAAAAGATAAGCGCTGAAAGCATCTAAGCGCGAAACTTGCCTCGAGATGAATTCTCCCTGACTCCTTGAGGGTCCTGAAGGGACGTTGAAGACTACGACGTTGATAGGCCGGGTGTGTAAGCGCAGCGATGCGTTGAGCTAACCGGTACTAATGACCCGTGAGGCTTAACCTTACAAC
Source organism: Winslowiella sp. 2C04 (assembly GCF_050037805.1). Classification (NCBI taxonomy): domain Bacteria; kingdom Pseudomonadati; phylum Pseudomonadota; class Gammaproteobacteria; order Enterobacterales; family Erwiniaceae; genus Winslowiella; species Winslowiella sp. 2C04. Next base: position 5,332 of record NZ_CP188300.1, read on the forward strand.
GCCAGAAGTGTTTTGGTGGTTGTGTGTGAGAGAACCATCAATTTCAGCTTGTTCATACGGATTAAAGAATTTGCAGAAACGAAAGATTTTGTGCTGGTTAAGCGCAAAAGATTCGTTTCACGCACAAAGAATTTGCCTGGCGGCTTTAGCGCGGTGGTCCCACCTGACCCCATGCCGAACTCAGAAGTGAAACGCCGTAGCGCCGATGGTAGTGTGGGGTCTCCCCATGCGAGAGTAGGGAACTGCCAGGCATCAAATTAGTACCATTTCCCGTAACGCGGAAGTGAGAGAAACACCTGAAGTCAGACGATAAGTCTGGAATCAGTACAGAATCGGTGGAGCGGTAGTTCAGTTGGTTAGAATACCTGCCTGTCACGCAGGGGGTCGCGGGTTCGAGCCCCGTCCGTTCCGCCACCCTTTTAGGGGCGTAGTTCAATTGGTAGAGCACCGGTCTCCAAAACCGGGTGTTGGGAGTTCGAGTCTCTCCGCCCCTGCCATAAAAAATAATCCTTTGCTTCGGCAAAGGATTTTTTTTGTCTGCAATTTGCCATGCAAGCTCACCTCTTACTCACCTCTTACTTCTTTTCGCTGCAAATAACAGCAATCAACTGGGCCAGCCATGGCCAACCCTGATTTTCTCTGCTCGCTTTTTAAACTTATGGCTTATTTAATGACCGGAAATTTTAACAGCTGACGGATATGAGACTGTTGATCGCTGTTCTGCAACCAGACTCCATACAAAGGGCGTACCACAACTGGTGTGTCTGGAATGACCAGCAGATCGGGATAAAAACTGTGCCAAACGTCTGGCAAAAATGCGCAGGCTCCGGTTGTATGCAGCAATTGTCGGGTTAAATGTGCTGAGGTGGTAGTGAGAACCGGCACGTCATCGGCCCCAGCCAGATAGCTCCCATGCTGATGAAAATCCGCACCCCATTCCAGCTTAATGTAATCATACTTTTCTCGTTTTTCGCTCTGTCGTGAGCGGAATAGCGTCAAAGAAATATGACCAATTTGCTGGCTGGTCAGCTCATCCATTTTCGGTGCTTCAGTGGTGATAAGCAGATCAAGCTGACGCTCATGTAGTTGCTTCACCAACAGATGACGCTGAGCGATTCGCGCTTCAAGATGCAGGTTCTGTTGATTCTCATACAGCGATTGTAGCCACGGTGTCAGATAGGCTTCCCACAATGAAGCGCTGGCACCTATCGACAGCTCGTGATGCTGCTGAGTGTGCGATACCTCCTTTTTTGCCATCATCCAGGTACTCATCAGACTCTCGGCGTAGGGCAGTAAACGCTCTCCGGCTGAGGTCAGACGAATATTATTGCGATGGCGGGTAAAGAGATTCACCCCTAACTGATTTTCCAACTGTCTGATACGGAAACTGACCGCAGACTGCGTGAGATAAAGTGCTTCAGCCGCACGCCCAAAGTGGCGAGTTCTGCTCACCTCAAGAAAGGTTTTAAGTAATTCCGTATCCACAGTTATCTCCCAAAAATCATTTGTCGTAATGATTTAAATGTTTTGTTTTACACTCTGTCAAGCCTATCTAATACTCCGCGCCATAAATAGCACGGCCATATAAAGAGTTAGGAGCGTGTAAAATGGCGGAAAGCTTCGCAACAACTAATCGTTTTTTTGATAACAAACATTATCCACGAGGATTCTCTCGTCACGGTGATTTCACCATCAAGGAAGCGCAACTTCTTGAACGTCACGGTTATGCGTTCAATGAGCTGGATCTGGCAAAGCGCGAACCGGTTACGGAAGAAGAGCGTCTGTTTATCGAAGTGTGTCGTGGTGTTCGTGAACCGCAAACGGAAGCGGAACGCGTCTGGTCAAAGTATATGACACGCATCAAGCGTCCGAAACGCTTTCATACCCTTTCAGGCGGTAAACCGCAGATGGAAGGTGTTGAAGACTACTCTGACAGCGACGATTAAAATAAATGGGGCCAAAAGCCCCATTTTTCATTCCAGACTTTTATGTAAATGGATCAGTAAGCGGTCGATAGCGCGATAGCTAAGAGCTTCATGCAGATGCGCACGCTGTATCTCTTCCTCACCCGCCAGGTCAGCAATAGTGCGTGCAACTTTAACAATACGTTGCCATGCTCTGACTGAAAGCCCCAGTTTTATCAGTACCGACTCCAGCCATTCAGCGTCCTGCTGAGAAATTACACACCATTGCTGTATCTCACTATTGCTTAGCATGGCATTGCTTTTCCCTGCGCGAGACAGCTGTCGCTCCCGGACTGTTAACACTCGCTGTCTGACCGTCTCTGTAGACTCACTACAACACCGTTCGCGGCTGCTTAACATTCCCGAAGGCAGTAATGGTACTTCCAGCGACAGATCAAATCGGTCAAGAAATGGACCTGACAAGCGACTGAGATAGCGCAAAGTTTGCTGCGGTGAACTGCGGCTGTGCATGCCCTGATAATGGCCGGAAGGGCTGGGATTCATGGCGGCAACCAGCTGAAAACGTGCCGGGTAGGTCACTTTAGCGCGTGCGCGTGAAATCGAAATCTCCCCGGACTCGATAGGTTCTCTTAATGCATCCAACGCCCGTCGCTCAAACTCCGGCAGCTCATCAAGAAACAATACGCCATTGTGGGCAAGAGAAATTTCTCCCGGACGCGGCAGCGAACCGCCACCGACCAGCGCATACATTGAGGAGCTGTGATGAGGCGCCCGGAACGGCCGCTGACGCCATTGTTTATGCATCGTGCCGCTACCAACCAGGCTGGCAATTGCCGCACACTCCAGCGCTTCGTGGTCGCTTAATGGCGGCATCAATCCAACCAGTCGGGTCGCCAGCATAGTTTTGCCAGTGCCGGGCGGGCCAATAAGCAGCAGATTGTGGCCTCCTGCCGCCGTAATTTCTAAAGCGCGCCTGGCCTGATGCTGACCGATGATTTCATTGAGATCGTGCGGATTTTCAGCTTCAGCCAACGCATCGGCAACGGCCACCGCCAGGCTGCTCTGACCATGCAAAAAACTACACACCTCCAGCAGATGGCTGGCAACTAAACTTTCGCCATGCTGGATTAAACCGACATCCTGTTGATTATCCCGCGACAGAATCAGCTGGCGACCACTATGCAGCGCAGCGATCGACGCAGGAATAGCGCCCTGTACGCCTCGTAGTGCGCCGCTAAGTGCTAACTCTCCCAGGAATTCATAGTCAGGCAACTTATCGTCAGGGATTTGCTCTGAGGCGGCAAGAATAGCGATGGCTATCGGCAGGTCATAGCGGCCACCCTCTTTTGGCAGGTCGGCGGGTGCCAGGTTGACGGTGATGCGTTTAGCTGGAAAGGTAAATCCACTGTTAATAATCGCACTTCTGACGCGATCGCGTGCTTCTTTTACCGTGGTTTCGGGTAAACCGACCAAAGATAGCGCGGGCAGACCGTTACTTAGATGTACTTCGACAGAAACCAGCGGTGCTTCAACACCCAGCGCCGCACGCGTTGAGACAATCGCAATCGCCATAATCACTCCTTGTGAGCGAACAGTGTGTCCGGAGAATCTCGCAGTGGCGAGGGCTAAAACAGAATGATGTGTGGTGTGTCGAAAATGATCGTCGACGGTTACAGATGGCTGAATAAATTCTGGCGACGCTTCGCAAAGCTGGCTGAAGTTTTTATCACGCCAGCGGTGTGATGAACTTTTTTCAGGGTTCAGTTTATTTACGTTATAACAATCGCTTAACTCAGTTATCTAACACTCGGCGCAAAAATTTCCGCCGAAAAAAGTTGTCATTCACTGGGTAACTGTGATAACTCTGTAGGCATTACTTCGAACAAGCGAAAAATAGAAACTAAAATGAAAGCCCTTCTACGAGTGATTAGCCTAGTCGTGATTAGCGTGGTGGTGATTATTATCACACCTTGCGGGGCTTCGCTTGGAGAAAGAAAGGCTTAAAAATCAAGTCTGAATTCACAAAAAACCCCCGCACCGAAAGGTCCGGGGGTTTTTTTTCGACCAGACGCAATGTCAGAGAATGCGAGAGGAATAAAGAATGAACAGTAGCATAAAATGCTGTTGTTCCCAGCGAGAGGCGGGGGAATAACTATGAATGGTGCTCAGTGGGTGGTTCAGGCGTTGCGTGCGCAAGGTGTAGAAACAGTATTCGGCTATCCGGGTGGCGCGATCATGCCGGTGTACGATGCACTCTATGATGGCGGCGTCGAGCACCTACTGTGTCGTCATGAGCAAGGTGCCGCGATGGCAGCAATTGGCTATGCACGCTCAACCGGTAAAGTGGGCGTCTGTATCGCCACTTCCGGTCCGGGCGCGACGAACCTGATTACCGGACTGGCAGATGCGATGATGGACTCCGTGCCGGTAGTTGCCATCACCGGCCAGGTATCGTCGGCTTTTATCGGTACCGATGCGTTTCAGGAGATCGATGTATTAGGCCTGTCACTGTCATGCACCAAACATAGTTTCCTGGTTGAGTCACTCGACGATCTGCCTTCAGTAATGGCAGAAGCTTTTGCCATTGCTCAGTCTGGCCGTCCTGGCCCGGTACTGGTCGATATTCCTAAAGATATTCAGCTGGCCAATGGCGAATTTACGCCATATCTGCTGCCAGTGGAGGAACCGCTGGCGCATCCGGTCAACGAGTTGCAGCAAGCGCGTGCAATGCTGGCTCAGGCGAAAAAGCCGGTGCTGTATGTGGGTGGCGGCGTGGGTATGGCGCAAGCGGTGCCGGCGCTGCGCGCCTTTGCTAAAGAGACCGGGATCCCGACCGTTGCCACGCTGAAGGGGCTTGGCGCACCGGATGCAAACGATGCCTGCTACCTGGGCATGCTGGGGATGCACGGTACCAAAGCGGCTAACTTCGCGGTTCAGGAGTGTGACTTACTGATTGCGATCGGCGCACGTTTTGACGACCGCGTTACCGGTAAGCTGGATACTTTCGCGCCACACGCCAGTGTGATCCATATGGATATCGACCCGGCAGAACTGAACAAGCTGCGTCGTGCGCATGTCGCATTGCAGGGTGATTTTAATCAGCTGCTGCCAGAGATGTACCAACCATTAGAGATAGCTGCCTGGCGCGAACATGTGATGGCGCTGAAGGCTGAGCACGGCTGGCGTTACGATCATCCGGGTGAGGCAATCTATGCGCCGCTTTTTTTACAGCAGCTGTCGGCCCGCAAGCCGGACAGTGCGGTGGTGACTACCGATGTTGGTCAGCACCAGATGTGGAGCGCTCAGCATATGAGTTTTAGCGCCCCGGAGAACTTCATTACTTCCAGTGGGTTGGGTACGATGGGTTTTGGCCTGCCTGCCGCGGTCGGTGCACAGGTGGCTCGCCCGGATGACACGGTTATCTGCGTATCCGGCGACGGTTCATTTATGATGAATGTGCAGGAGCTGGGCACCATCAAGCGTAAACAGCTGCCGGTAAAAATCGTCCTGCTGGATAATCAACGTTTAGGCATGGTTCGACAGTGGCAGCAGCTGTTCTTCTCTGAGCGCTACAGTGAAACCAATCTCTCTGACAACCCCGACTTCCTGATGCTGGCCCGTGCCTTTGATATTCCAGGCCAGCGCATTACCCGAAAAGACCAGGTCGACGCTGCATTAGATGCTCTGCTGAATAGCGAAGGGCCTTACATGCTGCATGTTTCAATCGATGAGCATGAAAACGTCTGGCCACTGGTACCGCCTGGTGCCAGCAACGCAAATATGATGGAGAAAATCTCATGAATCAGCATCAATTGTCTATCGAAGCGCGTTTCCGACCTGAAATATTGGAGCGTATTTTACGCGTTGTTCGCCATCGTGGATTCCAGGTTTGTTCTATGAACATGGCTTCGTCGAGCAATGTGAGCAATATTAATATTGAAATGACCGTTGCCAGCCAGCGCTCCATCGATTTACTGTCAGTGCAGCTGAGTAAATTAATGGACGTTGCCTGCGTTCAGATTCAACAACAGACAACACAACAAATCCGCGCGTAGTCGCGAAAGGAAATAAGAATGACGACGAAGAAAGCAGACTTTATCTGGTTCAATGGCGAGATGGTTAAATGGGAAGACGCTAAGGTCAGCGTAATGTCCCACGCACTGCACTACGGCACCTCAGTATTCGAAGGCGTCCGTTGCTACGACTCGCACAAAGGCCCGGTAGTTTTCCGCCATCGTGAACATATGCAGCGCCTGCATGATTCTGCCAAAATTTATCGTTTCCCGGTCAGCCAGAGCGTCGATGAGCTGATGGAAGCGTGCCGCGAAGTTCTGCGCAAAAACAACCTGAAAAGTGCTTACATTCGTCCGCTGGTATTTGTTGGTGATGTTGGTCTGGGCGTTAACCCGCCAGACGGTTATAACACTGATGTGATCATCGCTGCCTTCCCTTGGGGTGCCTACCTCGGTGCTGAAGCGCTGGAGCAGGGCATCGACGCCATGGTTTCTTCCTGGAATCGCGTCGCACCAAACACTCTGCCAACCGCAGCGAAAGCCGGTGGTAACTACCTCTCTTCACTGCTGGTTGGCAGCGAAGCGCGTCGTCACGGTTATCAGGAAGGTATTGCACTGGATACTCAGGGCTACATCTCTGAAGGTGCAGGCGAAAACCTGTTTGAAGTGAAAGATGGCATCCTGTTTACGCCGCCGTTTACCTCTTCAGCACTGCCAGGCATTACCCGTGATGCCATCATCAAATTAGCCAAAGATATGGGTATCGAAGTGCGTGAACAGGTCCTGTCGCGTGAATCCCTGTATCTGGCAGACGAAGTCTTTATGTCCGGTACCGCAGCGGAAATCACCCCGGTGCGCAGCGTTGACGGCATCAAGGTCGGCGAGGGCAAATGTGGTCCTGTCACCAAGCGTATTCAACAAGCATTCTTCGGCCTGTTTACCGGTGAAACGGAAGACAAATGGGGCTGGCTGGATCAGGTAAACCCATAAGTATAACGATTCGGCGAGCGGATTATTGTCCGCTCGCAACTTATTCAGACTGGAGTAAATAGAGCATGCCTAAGTACCGTTCCGCCACCACCACCCACGGCCGTAATATGGCGGGTGCCCGTGCCTTGTGGCGCGCTACCGGAATGACTGATGATGATTTTGGTAAGCCGATCATCGCGGTTGTTAACTCATTCACCCAATTCGTACCCGGCCATGTGCACCTGCGCGATCTGGGCAAGCTGGTCGCCGAGCAGATTGAAGCGTCTGGTGGTGTGGCAAAAGAGTTCAACACCATTGCAGTCGATGACGGAATCGCCATGGGTCATGGTGGCATGCTGTATTCACTGCCGTCTCGTGAGTTGATTGCTGACTCAGTGGAATATATGGTTAATGCCCACTGCGCCGATGCAATGGTGTGTATTTCCAACTGCGACAAAATCACCCCAGGAATGTTGATGGCCGCGCTGCGTCTGAACATTCCTGTCATCTTTGTCTCCGGCGGTCCGATGGAAGCCGGTAAGACCAAGCTGTCCGATAAAATCATCAAGCTGGATCTGGTTGACGCCATGATTCAGGGCGCAAACCCGAACGTCAGCGACGCTGACAGCGATCAGATTGAACGTTCTGCCTGTCCAACCTGTGGTTCCTGTTCCGGCATGTTTACCGCTAACTCAATGAACTGTCTGACCGAGGCGCTGGGTCTGTCGCAGCCGGGTAATGGTTCACTGCTGGCGACTCACGCCGACCGTAAACAGCTGTTCCTTAATGCCGGTAAACGTATCGTTGATCTGGCAAAACGCTACTACGAACAGGACGACGAAAGTGCCTTGCCACGTAGCATCGCCAGTAAAGCGGCATTCGAGAACGCGATGACGCTGGATATTGCCATGGGCGGTTCTACCAATACCGTACTGCATCTGCTGGCTGCTGCGCAGGAAGGCGAGATTGAGTTCGATATGAGTGATATCGATCGCCTGTCTCGCCTGGTGCCGCATCTGTGTAAAGTGGCGCCAAGCACGCCGAAATACCATATGGAAGATGTCCATCGCGCCGGTGGCGTGCTCGGTATTCTCGGTGAGTTGGATCGCGCCGGACTGATGAATAACGACGTGCGTAACGTGCTGGGTCTGAACCTGAAACAGACGCTGGAACAGTACGACATTATGCTGACTAAAGACGAAGCGGTGAAGAAGATGTTCCGCGCCGGTCCGGCAGGCATCCGCACCACGCAGGCATTCTCGCAGGATTGCCGTTGGGACACGCTGGATGACGATCGTCAGGAAGGCTGTATCCGTTCGCGTGAATTTGCTTTCAGTCAGGATGGCGGCTTAGCGGTGCTGTACGGCAACATCGCGCAGGACGGCTGCATCGTGAAAACCGCAGGCGTCGAGAAAGAGAGCCATGTTTTCCGCGGCCCGGCGAAAGTTTATGAGTCACAGGATGACGCGGTTGAAGCGATTCTCGGTGGCAAGGTGGTTGCAGGCGACGTGGTGGTGATTCGCTACGAAGGGCCAAAAGGCGGGCCGGGCATGCAGGAAATGCTCTATCCGACCACTTATCTGAAATCGATGGGCCTCGGCAAAAGCTGTGCGCTGATCACCGACGGCCGTTTCTCCGGCGGTACTTCCGGTCTCTCTATCGGTCATGCCTCACCGGAAGCCGCAGCGGGCGGTGTAATTGCGTTGGTGAAAGACGGTGACATCATCGATATCGATATCCCGAATCGCGGCATTAAGCTGGATGTGCCGGATAACGAACTGCACGCGCGTCGTGAAGAAGAAGAGGCACGCGGTGCCGAAGCTTACACGCCGCACGGTCGTGTACGTCAGGTCTCTCTTGCACTGCGTGCTTACGCGTTGCTGGCGACCAGTGCCGACAAAGGCGCGATCCGCGATAAGAGCAAGCTGGGAGGCTAAAAATGGCAGAGTCTCAACCGCTATCCGACGCACCCTGTGGTGCTGAGTATCTGCGCGCAGTGTTGCGCGCGCCGGTATACGAAGTGGCGCAGGTAACACCGCTGCAGAAAATGGAAAAAATTTCTTTGCGTCTGGGTAATACCATTTTGGTAAAACGCGAAGATCGTCAGCCGGTTCACAGCTTTAAGCTGCGCGGCGCTTACGCGATGATCGCCAGCCTGACGGAAGAGCAGAAAGCGCGCGGCGTAGTGACGGCGTCGGCAGGCAACCACGCGCAGGGCGTGGCGCTGTCGGCCACTAAGCTGGGCATTAAATCGCTGATCGTCATGCCAGTGGCGACGGCAGACATCAAGGTCGATGCGGTGCGGGCGTTTGGCGGTGAGGCTTTTCTGTTCGGCGCTAATTTCGATGAAGCGAAAGCCAAAGCGATTGAACTGTCGGAAGCTCAGGGTTACACCTTTGTTCCACCGTTCGATCATCCGGCGGTGATTGCGGGCCAGGGAACGCTGGCAATGGAGCTGTTGCAGCAGGATGCGCACCTTGATCGGATATTTGTTCCGGTTGGCGGAGGTGGCCTGGCGGCCGGTGTGGCAGTGCTGATTAAACAGCTGATGCCGCAAATCAAAGTGATTGCGGTGGAAGCGGAAGATTCAGCCTGCCTGAAAGCCGCGCTGGAGGCCGGTGAACCGGTCGACCTGCCGCGCGTCGGGCTGTTTGCTGAAGGCGTAGCAGTCAAACGTATTGGTAACGAAACCTTCCGCCTGTGTCAGGAGTATCTCGACGACATCATCACCGTTGACAGTGACGCGATCTGCGCGGCAATGAAAGACCTGTTTGAAGATGTGCGCGCGGTGGCGGAGCCTTCTGGCGCGCTGGCGCTGGCCGGGATGAAGAAATATATCCAGCAGCACGACATCAAAGGCGAACGGCTGGCGCATGTGCTGTCGGGGGCCAACGTGAACTTCCACGGGCTGCGCTATGTATCAGAGCGCTGCGAACTGGGGGAACAGCGTGAAGCGCTGTTGGCGGTCACGATTCCTGAACAGCAAGGCAGCTTCCTGAAGTTTTGCCAGCTGTTGGGTGGCAGAGCGGTCACCGAGTTCAACTATCGTTATGCTGATGCTGATAACGCCTGCATTTTTGTTGGCGTGCGCTTAACCCGAGGCATTGAAGAGCGCGGTGAAATCATCGCTCTGCTCAGCGACGGCGGCTACAAGGTGGTGGATCTGTCTGACGATGAAATGGCGAAGCTGCATGTGCGCTATATGGTCGGCGGACGCCCGTCAAAACCGCTTCGCGAAAGGCTGTTCAGCTTTGAGTTCCCGGAATCACCGGGCGCACTGCTGCGTTTTCTGCAGACGCTGGGTACCCACTGGAACATTTCGCTGTTCCATTACCGCAGTCACGGCACCGACTACGGTCGGGTACTGGCCGGTTTTGAGCTGGGAGAAAACGAACCGGAATTTGAACAGCATCTCACCGCGCTGGGCTATGACTGCCACGATGAGACGCGGAATCCGGCGTTCAGCTTCTTCCTGGCCGGAAAATAACGCGGGAGTTGTGAACGGCTCTCCTAAAGCAGACTCCAGAATGCATCGATAAGCGGCTCATTGAGCCGCTTTTTTTGTACGCAAACGCCCAGTTCGAACGGTGCAACTGATTCGATATTCTCCAGCACCAGCACGCGATTACGTACCGGTTCAGGGCTGTTCTCCAGCACCACGTCCGGCAGCAACGCAATACCGCAGCCCAGTGCCACCATCGACACAATCGCCTCATGCCCGGATACCGTGGCGTAAATCAGCGGATTGGCAATGCGTTGGCGGCGGAACCATAAGTCGATACGCCGACGCGCCGGGCCTTGTTCCGGCAGGATAAATGGAATCTGCGACCAGTCAGGCTCCTCCTGAGTCGCCTGACTGCGCACCGGACAAGACAGCGCCGGCGCGATTAATACCAGCGGAATATAGCCGAGCGGCGTAAAGTCGATACTCCCCGGTAAGGTTTCCGGGCGTCCGGCAATGGCCAGATCCGCTTCGGCAGACTGGACCTTCTCCACTGCATCGGCGGCGTCACCGGTTGTCAGCTTAATTTCAACCAGTGGATGTTCAGCACGGAAGCGGTCAAGAATCGGTGGCAAATGGCTGTAGGCGGCGGTAACCGAGCAAAACAGCCGCATTTCACCGCTAAGCGACGGGCCGTTCTGACCGATAGCGTGGCGCAGTTGCTGATATTGCAACAAAGTATGCTGGGCGAACTGGCGCAGGCGTTCACCGGCATCGGTCAGCGTAACAGTACGGTTATCACGTAAAAACAGCGCCTGGCCAAGATCCTCTTCCAGACGCTGAATCTGGCGCGACAGCGTTGAAGGGCTGACGTGCATGGCGCGCGCCGAGCGGCCAAAATGGCGACTTTCCGCCAGATGCAGGAAGAGTTTCAGGTCACGTAAATCCATGCGATGTGGGCCTCGTTTTTGCGTTGCAGTTCTTGCAATGTCACGTTGTTAATATATCAATTTAAGCAATGCATTTCCTGTCATATGATGGGGACAATTAACGGTGAGGCAAATAACCGCCACGCCACCAGAATAAATGATAAACACAACCTCATACGGAGTACCCATGGCTAACTATTTCAATACTTTGAACCTGCGCAACCAGTTAGCGCAATTAGGTAAATGTCGCTTTATGACGCGTGATGAATTTGCTGATGAAGCAAGCTACCTGAAAGGTAAAAAAGTCGTCATCGTTGGTTGTGGTGCTCAGGGCCTGAACCAGGGTCTGAACATGCGCGATTCTGGTCTGGATGTGGCTTACGCACTGCGCGCAGAAGCGATTGCAGAGAAACGCGCATCATGGCGGAAAGCGACCGAAAACGGTTTCAAAGTAGGAACTTACGAAGATCTGATCCCACAGGCCGACCTGGTGGTTAACCTGACTCCGGACAAGCAGCACTCGGCGGTGGTTCAGGCGGTTCAGCCACTGATGAAAGATGGCGCAGCACTAGGCTATTCTCACGGCTTTAACATCGTTGAAGTGGGTGAGCAGGTTCGCAAAGACATCACCGTAGTGATGGTTGCGCCAAAATGTCCGGGCACCGAAGTGCGTGAAGAGTACAAACGTGGTTTCGGCGTCCCTACGCTGATCGCGGTTCACCCGGAAAACGATCCTAAAGGCGAAGGCATGGCGATTGCTAAAGCTTGGGCTGCGGCCACCGGCGGCCACCGTGCCGGCGTTCTGGAGTCTTCTTTCGTTGCTGAAGTGAAATCTGACCTGATGGGCGAGCAGACCATCCTGTGCGGCATGCTGCAGGCCGGTTCACTGCTGTGCTTCGACAAGCTGGTAGCAGAGGGCACAGACCCGGCTTACGCAGAAAAACTGATTCAGTTTGGCTGGGAAACCGTGACCGAAGCGCTGAAGCAGGGCGGTATCACCCTGATGATGGATCGCCTGTCTAACCCGGCGAAACTGCGTGCTTTCGCACTGTCTGAGCAGCTGAAAGAGATTATGGCGCCGCTGTTCCAGAAACATATGGATGACATCATTTCCGGTGAATTCTCCTCCGGCATGATGGCAGACTGGGCCAACGACGATAAGAAACTGCTGGGCTGGCGTGAAGAGACCGGTAAAACGGCATTTGAAACCGCTCCACAGTTCGACGGTAAGATTGCTGAGCAGGACTACTTCGATCAGGGCGTGCTGATGATTGCGATGGTCAAAGCGGGTGTTGAACTGGCATTCGAAACCATGGTTGATGCGGGCATCATTGAAGAGTCTGCTTACTATGAATCACTGCATGAACTGCCGCTGATTGCCAACACCATTGCACGTAAGCGTCTGTATGAAATGAACGTGGTTATCTCTGATACCGCAGAATATGGTAACTACCTGTTCTCTTATGCAGCAGTGCCACTGCTGAAAGAGTTTATGACCACATTGCAGGCTGGCGATCTGGGCAAAGCAGTGGCTACCACGACAGTGGATAACGCACAGCTGCGTGATGTTAACGAAGCGATTCGCAATCATCCAATCGAATCAGTTGGCCGCAAACTGCGTGGCTATATGACCGATATGAAACGTATTGCGGTAGCGGGCTAAATCAGGGCGGCGTAAACGCCGCCTTTACAAGGCGCCCTCGGGCGCCTTTTTTAATTGCGGTACAACACTTTAATGATGTGGTAACCGAACTGCGTGTGCAGGGGACCGTAAGGTTCCAGCAGCGGGCAGGAGAACACCACTTTATCAAAAGCAGGAACCATCGCCCCTTGCTTGAACTCACCTAAATGTCCGCCTTTTTTGCCTGACGGGCAGGTGGAGTGCTTCTTCGCCAGCTTCTCGAAGTCGCCGCCATTTTTCAGTTGCTCCAGAATATCCAGAGCCTGTTTCTCTTCCTTAACAAGGATATGCAATGCTGCCGCGGTTTTTGCCATTATCGTACCTTGAGTCTTAGGGTTTCCGCTCGCTATACTACCACGCTATTATTTCTTCCCTCCGCAATTTCATTGAGTGACTTCCCCTATGCGTCTGAATCCTGGCCAACAACAAGCGGTAGAATTTGTCACCGGACCTTGTCTGGTGCTGGCGGGAGCGGGTTCCGGCAAGACGCGGGTGATAACCAATAAGATTGCCCATCTGATCCGTGAATGCGGTTACCAGGCGCGCCATATTGCGGCGGTGACTTTTACCAATAAAGCCTCGCGCGAAATGAAAGAGCGTGTGGCGCAAACCCTTGGCCGCAAAGAAGCGCGCGGGCTGATGATTTCCACATTCCATACGCTGGGGCTGGAAATTATTAAACGCGAGTATGCGGCGCTGGGAATGAAATCCAACTTCTCGCTGTTTGACGATCAGGATCAGCTGGCGCTGTTAAAAGATCTGACGGAAGAGTGGCTGGAGAATGATAAAAATCTGCTGCAACAGCTGATTTCGACCATCTCCAACTGGAAAAACGATCTGATCGATCCTCCACGCGCTGCGGCGCAGGTCAGCGGTGAGCGAGATAAAATCTTTGCGCATTGTTATGCGTTATACGATCGTCACCTGAAGTCCTGCAACGTGCTGGATTTTGACGATCTGATTTTGCTGCCGACCTTGCTGCTGCAACGTAATGAAGAGGTGCGTGAGCGCTGGCAACAGCGTATTCGCTACCTGCTGGTGGATGAATATCAGGATACCAACACCAGCCAGTACGAACTGGTCAAGCTGCTGGTGGGATCGCGCGCGCGTTTTACCGTCGTGGGCGACGACGACCAGTCGATTTACTCCTGGCGCGGTGCGCGGCCGCAAAATCTGGTATTGCTGAAAGAAGATTTCCCGGCATTGCAGGTGATCAAGCTGGAGCAGAACTATCGTTCCTCCGAGCGTATTCTGAAAGCGGCTAATATCCTGATTGCTAACAATCCGCACGTGTTTGAAAAGCGACTGTTTTCCGAACTGGGCTACGGTGCAGAGTTGAAAGTGGTGACGGCCAACCATGAAGAGCATGAGGCGGAGCGTGTCACCGGCGAGCTGATCGCCCATCACTTTATTAATAAAACGCAGTATAAAGATTACGCCATTCTTTATCGCGGCAATCACCAGTCGCGGGTATTTGAAAAAATGCTGATGCAGAACCGGATCCCTTATCGTATCTCGGGCGGCACCTCATTTTTCTCGCGTCCGGAAATTAAGGACCTGCTGGCCTATCTGCGCATTCTTACTAATGCTGATGACGACAGTGCTTTTCTGCGCATTGTGAACACGCCACGGCGCGAAATTGGCCCGGCGACGCTGCAGAAGCTGGGAGAGTGGGCGATGCAGCGCAACAAGAGCCTGTTTACCGCCAGCTTTGATATGGGGCTTAGCCAGACGTTAACCGGGCGGGGTCTTGAATCCTTGCAGCGTTTCACCGGCTGGTTACAGGAAATTGCCCGTCTGGCAGAGCGTGAGCCGATTGAGGCGGTGCGGGATTTGATTCGCGGTATCGACTATGAAAGCTGGCTATTTGAAACCTCGGCCAGTCCTAAAGCGGCTGAAATGCGCATGAAAAACGTCAATACCCTGTTCCAGTGGATGTCGGAAATGCTGGAAGGCAGCGATATAGACGAGCCGATGAGTTTAACTCAGGTGGTGACGCGCTTTACGCTGCGCGACATGATGGAGCGTGGCGAAAGCGATGAAGAGCTTGATCAGGTTCAGCTGATGACATTGCACGCCTCTAAAGGCCTGGAGTTCCCGTACGTTTATCTGGTTGGTATGGAAGAGGGGCTGCTGCCGCATCAGAGCAGTATTGATGAAGATAACGTCGAGGAAGAGCGCCGTCTGGCCTATGTTGGTATCACCCGCGCGCAGAAAGAGCTGACCTTTACTTTGTGCCGCGAGCGCCGTCAGTATGGCGAAATGGTGCGGCCAGAGCCGAGCCGTTTTCTGCTGGAACTGCCGCAGGACGATCTGAAATGGGAAAGCGAACGTAAAGTGGTCAGCGCGCAAGAACGCATGCAAACTGGCCAGAGTCGGGTAGCCAATTTACGTGCGATGATAGATAAGGCGAAAGGCGGCTAGTCTCAGGAAATCGTTAGCGGCCAGTGAACATAACTCTGCCAGTGACTTTCCTGCTCGAGCAATTCAGCGCGTAAGGGATGCGCCTCCAGCCAGCCAGCGGGTAAAGTCAGATGCAAAGTGTCATCATCAGCCTGCAATCGTACCGCTGGCAGGGCATCATCACGACGTCGGCTGGCAAAAATAATCGCCAGTCGCAACAATCGGCACATACGCTCTGCCATACGCGGCGGTACGGCATTTTGTTGGCTTAATAGCGCCAGATCGATGCTGTTTCCCTGATTTTGTAGCAAAGTTGCCAGCAGTTTTTTCTGAGCGGGAGTATAGCCGGGCAGGTCAAGATGACGAACTAAATAGGCAGCATGTTGCGGTGCCTGTTTGAAATCGACGCTGAGGCCAATTTCGTGGATCAGGCTGGCACTTTCCAGCAGTTCCCGACATCGATCATCCAGCTTCCACTGCTGGTTCACCTGGCGGGAAAAAGTTTGCGCCAGCTGACGCACGCGCTCTGCCTGCTCGGCATCAATGGCAAAACGGCGCTGAACATTTTGCAGCGTGCGGCTGCGGATATCGCGGTCAACAGGCAGATGCAGCATGCCATACACCAGGCCTTCGCGCAGTGCGCCGCCTGCCAGCAACATGCTTTCAATATTCAGCTCCTGAAAAATGGCGATCAGAATCGATAAGCCACTCGGAAAAACCAGCGCACGTTCCAGCGTAAGCCCTTCAATTTCAAGCTCTTCCAGTTTACCGCACTGAATAGCGCGCTGTTTTAGCTGCTGCAGTTTACTGAGAGTGATGCGCTCGTCCATTCCCTGCGCCACCATAATCTCCTGCAATGCCTGAACGGTGCCGGAAGCACCGACACAGACTTGCCAGCCGTGGCTTCGCAAGGTATCGGTTATGGGTTGAATCATGGCACGTGCTGCTTGTTCGGCCTGCTCAAAGTTCGCCTTGCCCAAATGGCGATCGGTGAAGTAGCGTTCCAGCCAGGTGACACAACCCATCGATAAACTGAACAGCGAGGTCGCTTGTGAACCACTGCCGGTGACCAGTTCGGTACTACCACCGCCAATATCCACCACTAAACGCCGATCGGAACCACCGGTAGTGTGAGCAACACCCTGATAAATCAGGCGCGCCTCTTCTTCGCCGGTGATAACGTTAATCGGGCAACCGAGAATTTCCCCGGCGGTATGCAGAAAGGCATCCGCGTTGGCTGCCAGACGCAGCGTGGCGGTTGCCACCACGCGAATCTGCTCTGGCGGAATGTCCTGCAACTGCTCGGAGAACAGTTTCAGACACTGCCAGCCGCGCGCCATCGCTTCATCCGACAGATGATTTTTCGGGTCGAGGCCCGCAGCGAGACGCACTTTACGCTTTATACGCGCAACGGTCTGGATATTGCCCGCCACCTCGCGCACCACTAACATATGAAAGCTGTTCGACCCGAGGTCTATTGCAGCATAGAGTGACGAGGTGCTTAGCATGGCTGACTTAACTCGAACGTTTACGGTTATTGTTGCGCGGCGCACTACCACGACGATTGTTGTTGTTACCACCCCGGCGCGGACCATTGCCTGAGCGATTACGCGTTAAGCGCTTCGGCGGTGGCAAATCGGTCATCAGCGCATCGCTGTTGTATTTACTGACCGGAATGCTGTGGCCGATATACTCTTCGATTGCCGGCAGGTTGAGTGCGTACTCTTCACAAGCGAGGCTAATCGAGTGACCGCTGGCGCCAGCACGACCGGTACGGCCGATGCGGTGCACGTAGTCTTCGCGATCGTCGGGCAAGTCGTAGTTAAACACGTGAGTCACGGCAGGGATATGCAAACCACGCGCGGCAACGTCGGTTGCGACCAGAATGTCTACATCACCTTTGGTGAAATCTTCAAGAATACGCAGGCGTTTTTTCTGCGCCACATCGCCGGTCAGCAAACCAACGCGATGCCCGTCAGCAGCCAGGTGGCCCCAGACGTCTTCACAGCGGTGTTTGGTGTTGGCAAACACGATCGCGCGATCTGGCCACTCTTCTTCCAGCAGCGTCTGTAATAAACGCATCTTCTCTTCGTTAGAAGGGTAGAACAGCTCTTCCTGAATGCGGTGGCCGGTTTTCTGCTCTGGCTCGACTTCAATGTACTCTGCGTTGTTCATATGTTCGAAAGCAAGCTCACGAACGCGCCAGGAGAGCGTGGCGGAGAACAGCATATTAAGACGCTGATTGGTGGCCGGCATACGGCGGAATAACCAGCGGATGTCTTTAATAAAACCAAGATCGAACATGCGATCGGCTTCATCGAGTACCACGACCTGAATGGCGCCGAGGTTGATATGGTTCTGCTTGGCATAGTCGATCAGACGACCAGTGGTGCCAATCAGCACGTCCACACCGCTTTCCAGCACTTTAAGCTGTTTATCGTAACCATCACCGCCGTAAGCCAGTCCTAATTTCAGGCCGGTAGACTTAGTCAGAGGTTCTGCATCAGCATGGATTTGCACGGCCAGTTCACGCGTTGGAGCCATGATTAGCGCGCGCGGTTGATTCACCTGGCGACCTTCAGCAGCCGGGTGAGAAAGAAGATGATGGAACGTTGACGTCAGAAACGCCATCGTTTTGCCGGTACCGGTTTGCGCCTGACCTGCTACATCACGCCCTTCGAGCGTGAAAGGTAATGCGAGCGCCTGGATAGGCGTGCAGTTATGAAACCCTTTACTTTCAAGGGCTTCAATCACCTGAGGGTGCAGGGCGAAGTCGGAAAACTTCTGTTCGGTTAAGTGTGTTTTGCTCATAGTGTGGTAGAATATCAGCTTACTATTGCTTTACGAAAGCGTATCCGGTGAAATAAAGTCAACCTAAGTTGGCAGATTTTACGCCAACCAGCCAGGCATAATCTTGTGGAGTAAGACATGAGCAGCGATAAAATTGTTCACCTGACCGATGACAGCTTCGAAACCGACGTCCTGAAAGCCGAAGGTTTAACGCTGGTTGATTTCTGGGCAGAGTGGTGTGGCCCATGCAAAATGATTGCACCGATTCTGGATGAAGTCGCTGACGAGTACGAAGGTAAGCTGACTATCGCGAAGCTGAATATCGATGAAAACCCAGGCACTGCGCCTAAGTACGGTATTCGCGGCATCCCGACACTGTTGTTGTTCAAAAACGGTGAAGTGGCAGCAACTAAAGTTGGCGCACTGTCTAAAGGCCAACTGAAAGAGTTCCTGAACGCAAATCTGGGCTAAACCCTGGTCGGCTCTGGCGGTCTTCTTAATTTTACGCAGACCGCTAGACGCCCGGCTTTAAGCGTGCTAACTTACTTTTACTGCATTGCAAACTTACTTACCTGTAGTTTGAATCTTAGATTTTCCCTTGTTGAATACTGTATTTCGCACCGAAATTTTCAGGCATTCAGCAATCTGACGGCTAGCATCAATAATTTCCGGCATCGCGTTCCAACCGTCTCCTCGTTTTCAGATCAGCATTTTCCTGCAAATGATCGCCGAGCGGACAACGGAAACAGTGCCATATAACAGGCATGGACGATATTGCCATACCATTCACGACAATCATTTCGAGATTTACCCCGAGTTTAAGAACCCACCATTATGAATCTTACCGAATTAAAAAATACGCCGGTTTCTGATCTGATAACTCTCGGCGAAAATATGGGGCTGGAAAACCTGGCCCGCATGCGCAAACAGGACATCATTTTCGCCATCCTTAAGCAGCATGCAAAAAGCGGCGAAGATATCTTCGGCGATGGCGTATTGGAGATATTGCAGGACGGATTTGGTTTCCTCCGTTCTGGAGACAGCTCCTACCTCGCCGGTCCCGATGATATCTACGTTTCTCCCAGCCAAATCCGCCGTTTTAACCTCCGCACTGGTGATACCATTTCAGGCAAAATTCGTCCGCCAAAAGAGGGCGAGCGTTACTTTGCACTGCTGAAAGTTAATGAGGTTAACTACGACAAACCAGAAAACGCGCGTAGCAAAATTCTGTTTGAGAACTTAACGCCGCTGCACGCTAACTCTCGTCTGCGTATGGAGCGTGGTAATGGTTCTACCGAAGATTTAACCGCACGTGTACTCGACCTGGCTTCGCCAATCGGTCGTGGCCAGCGTGGTTTGATCGTCGCACCGCCTAAAGCGGGTAAAACCATGCTGCTGCAGAACATCGCGCAGAGCATTGCCTACAATCACCCTGATTGTGTGCTGATGGTATTGCTGATCGACGAACGTCCGGAAGAAGTGACCGAAATGCAGCGTCTGGTTAAGGGTGAAGTGATTGCTTCCACCTTTGATGAGCCGGCTTCACGTCACGTGCAGGTTGCCGAGATGGTTATCGAGAAAGCCAAGCGTCTGGTTGAACACAAGAAAGATGTGATCATCCTGCTTGACTCCATTACCCGTCTGGCGCGTGCTTATAACACCGTTGTACCGGCTTCCGGTAAAGTGTTAACCGGTGGTGTGGATGCTAACGCCCTGCATCGTCCGAAGCGTTTCTTCGGTGCTGCGCGTAACGTGGAAGAGGGCGGAAGCCTGACCATCATCGCGACCGCACTGGTTGATACCGGTTCGAAGATGGATGAAGTGATTTACGAAGAGTTTAAAGGCACCGGTAACATGGAGCTGCATCTCGCCCGTAAAATTGCTGAAAAACGCGTCTTCCCGGCTATCGACTATAATCGCTCCGGTACCCGTAAAGAAGAGCTGCTGACTTCCCAGGAAGAGCTGCAGAAAATGTGGATCCTGCGTAAGATTATTCACCCGATGGGTGAGATCGATGCGATGGAGTTCCTCATCAATAAGTTGGCGATGACGAAAACCAACGACGAATTCTTCGATATGATGAAGCGCTCCTGAAAAACAGAAAAATCCCGCAAATCGCCACGCTCAGACGTGGCGTTTTTCGTTTATGGGCTATACGATATGTGTGCCAGTCTGATTAGTCAGGCAGCAGCGTATTAGATTCAATCGTAATTTGAATGACTATTAGCCCTTATTCTTTTGCGCTTTCTTTCAGTATTCGCTGATGGATTGTTCACGGGAATAGCGGTTAACTATTCAAATGGGCACCGGGCCCGCATATAAAATGATGGTAAGGATGGCGTTAAAGTATTTGCCCTTCGCCATTGCAGGATTTCAGAATCGGGTATGATTTTTGCATACATAATGCAGGTCGACCTGAGATTCTTTGCTGAGAGCTGTTAATGTGAATTTACTCACGATGAGTACTGAGCTTGCTTCAATATTTTTGTTTTCACTGGTATTTCTGTTTTTTGCGCGAAAAGTAGCTAAAAAAATTGGACTGGTGGACAAGCCAAACTACCGCAAGCGCCATCAGGGTGTGATCCCACTTGTTGGTGGTATCTCAGTCTACGCAGGGATTTGCTTTACCTTTTCAATCACCAATTATTACGTTCCGCATGCCTGGCTCTATCTGAGCTGCGCTGGCGTGTTGGTGCTGATCGGTGCGCTGGACGATCGCTATGATATTAGCGTGAAGCTGCGCGCCTCGGTACAGGCGCTGATTGCGGTTGTGATGATGTATTACGGTAATCTTTACCTGCTAAGCCTTGGCCATATCTTTGGCTCCTGGGAGCTGGTCGTCGGGCCATTTGGTTATGTGCTGACGCTGTTTGCCGTATGGGCGGCGATTAACGCCTTTAACATGGTAGACGGCATTGACGGTCTGCTTGGCGGCCTGTCGTGCGTCACCTTTGCCGCTATCGGCATCATCCTGTTTATCGACGGGCAGCTCAGTCTGGCAATGTGGTGCTTCGCGATGATTGCTGCCATCGTACCCTATATCATGCTTAATCTCGGCACCTTCGGCAGACGCTATAAAGTGTTTATGGGTGACGCAGGCAGTACGCTGATTGGTTTCACCATTATCTGGATTTTACTGGAAACAACTCAGGGCGAGACACACCCGATTACTCCGGTGACCGCACTGTGGCTGATCGCCATTCCCTTGATGGACATGATTGCCATCATGTACCGCCGGCTGCGTAAGGGGATGAGTCCATTCTCTGCCGATCGCCAGCATATTCATCATCTGATCATGCGTGCGGGTTTTACCTCTCGTCAGGCTTTTGTTCTGATCACGCTGGCAGCCGCGCTGTTGGCCGGCATTGGCGTGATGGGCGAGTATCTCAAATTTATTCCTGAATGGGTGATGTTGGCACTCTTCTTGCTTGCATTTGCGTTGTATGGCTACTGCATTAAGCGCGCCTGGAGAGTGGCTCGTTTTATCAAACGTATGAAGCGCAGAATGCGCAACTCGAGTGCCAATAAGAAAATTTCCTGAATAAACCAGGTAAAGGACGCCATGAAAACAGAACCTGAAAATATGTCACGCTCGGCCACTGTGGATAATGAGTTAGATATTCGCGGTCTTTGCTGCACGTTATGGCGAGGAAAACCATGGATTATCGGTCTGGCGTTACTGTTTATCGCTGTCGCCTTTATCTATTCACTGTTAGTGAAGCAAGAGTGGAGCACTACCGCGATTACTGACCGCCCGACGGTCAATATGCTGGGTGGTTACTACTCCCAGCAACAGTTTCTGCGTAATCTTGATGCGCGTACCAGTTCGATGGCGGTTGCGCCGCAACCGACGGTGATGGATGACGCCTATCAGGAATTCGTGATGCAGTTGTCAGCTTATGACACGCGCCGCGACTTCTGGCTGCAGACCGATTATTACCAGCATCGTAAAAGTGGTAACAACAAAAATGATGCGGCTTTGCTGGATGAAATGGTCAACAATATTCAGTTTACTGCCGCCGATGCGACGAAAAATATTAGTGATAGCGTCAAGCTGGTGGCTGAAACTGCGGCAGATGCCAACAACCTGCTGCGTCAGTATGTCGCCTTCGCCAGCCAGCGTTCAGCGCGCCATCTTAATGAAGAGCTGAGTGGGGCCTGGGCGGCGCGAACTATTCAGTTAAAAGCGCAGGTGAAACGTCAGGAAGCGGTGGCAAAGGCGATTTACGATCGCCAGGTTAATGCGGTGCAGCAGGGGCTGAAAATTGCCCAGCAGCAAGGAATTAATCAGACCAAAACCGATACCCCTTCTGAGCAACTACCCGATTCCGAACTGTTCCTGCTGGGACGTCCAATGTTGCAGGCGCGTTTAGAAAATCTTGAGGCCAGCGGCCCAAGCTACGATCTGGATTACGATCAAAACCGGGCGATGCTGTCGACGCTGGATGTGGGCCCAACGCTGGATGCCAAATTCCAGACGTATCGCTATCTGCGGACGCCTGAAGAGCCTGTTAAGCGCGACAGTCCGCGTCGCCTGTTCTTAATGATTATGTGGGGTGCAGTGGGTGCGCTAATTGGCGCAGGCGTTGCGCTGGTACGTCGACCACGCGCTTAATTGCGCGCTTACCTGATTCCGTACTAACGGCAGACGAATTAAGAGAGCTACAGTGAAAGTATTGACTGTTTTCGGCACGCGCCCGGAAGCCATTAAAATGGCGCCGCTGGTCCATGCTTTATCTCAGGATCCGCAAATTGACTCGCGTCTCTGCGTCACCGCCCAGCATCGGGAGATGCTGGACCAGGTGTTGCGCTTGTTTTCGCTGACGCCGGATTACGATCTGAATATTATGCGTCCCGAGCAGGGGCTGACCGAAATTACCTGCCGTATTCTGGAAGGATTAAAGTCAGTTTTTGCTGATTTTAAACCTGATGTGGTGCTGGTACATGGTGATACCACTACCACCATGGCGGCCAGCCTCGCCGCTTTCTATCACCGTATTCCTGTCGGTCATGTCGAAGCCGGTCTGCGTACTGGCGATCTCTGGTCACCCTGGCCAGAAGAGGGCAACCGCAAACTTACCGGACATTTAGCCAGCTTACATTTCACACCAACTGAGAACTCCCGGCAGAACTTGCTGCGCGAAAACGTGCCCGGAGAACGTGTTTTTGTTACCGGCAATACGGTAATCGACGCGCTGTTCTGGGTGCGTGACCAGGTGCTGAAAGATAACTCGTTCCGTGAAAAGCTGGCCAGCCGCTATCCGTTTTTATCGGCCGACAAGAAGATGATTCTGGTTACTGGCCATCGCCGCGAGAGCTTCGGTGAGGGTTTTGAGCGTATCTGCCACGCGCTGGCGGAAATCGCCCGTTTGCATCCGGACGTGCAGATTGTCTATCCGGTTCATCTTAATCCCAACGTCAGTGAACCGGTCAATCGTATCCTGAAGGATATCGACAATATCGCGCTTATAGAGCCGCAGGAGTATCTGCCCTTTGTCTGGCTGATGCACCGTTCATGGCTGATTCTTACCGACTCCGGTGGCATTCAGGAAGAAGCGCCATCGCTGGGCAAGCCGGTGCTGGTAATGCGTGAAACGACGGAGCGACCTGAAGCGGTTGAGGCCGGAACGGTTCGCCTGGTCGGCACCGATGTGGAGCGGATTGTGTCAGAAGTAAACCGCCTGCTGACCGATGAAGATGAATATCATGCAATGAGTCGCGCACACAATCCCTACGGTGATGGTCATGCCTGCGAGCGCATCGTGCAGGCTCTGAAAAATAATCGAGTAACCCTATGAGTTTTGACACCATTTCAGTTATTGGTCTGGGCTATATTGGCCTGCCAACCGCCGCAGCCTTTGCCTCCCACCAGAAAAAAGTTATCGGCATTGATATTAATCAGCGTGCAGTGGATACCATAAATCGCGGCGAAATCCATATTGTCGAGCCAGATCTTGACCGCGTGGTGAAAAGTGCAGTGGAAGGGGGTTATTTGCAGGCGGCAGTTGAGCCGAGAGCCGCCGATGCCTTTTTGATCGCGGTGCCTACGCCATTTAAGGGCGATCATCAGCCGGATATGCGTTACGTGCAGGCTGCGGCGCTGTCGCTGGCGGAGGTGCTGAAAAAGGGCGACCTGGTGATTCTCGAATCCACCTCGCCGGTCGGTGCCACCGAGCAAATGGCTGAGTGGCTGGCGGAAGCCCGCCCCGATCTGACCTTTCCGCAGCAGGCTGGCGAGCAGGCCGATATCAACATCGCTTACTGTCCGGAGCGCGTATTGCCGGGTCAGGTGATGGTAGAACTGATCAAAAACGATCGGGTAATCGGTGGCATGTCGCCGGTCTGCTCGGCGCGTGCCAGCGAACTGTATAACATCTTTCTTGAAGGGGAGTGCGTCATCACCAATGCGCGCACCGCCGAGATGTGTAAGCTGACAGAAAATAGCTTCCGCGACGTTAACATTGCTTTTGCCAATGAATTATCACTGATTTGTGCCGATCAGGGGATTAACGTCTGGGAACTGATTGCGCTGGCGAACCGCCATCCGCGCGTCAATATTTTACAGCCTGGGCCGGGCGTCGGGGGTCACTGCATCGCGGTTGATCCGTGGTTTATCGTGGCACAAAACCCGACGCAGGCGCGGCTGATTCGTACCGCTCGTGAAGTCAACGATGCGAAACCGCATTGGGTGCTGGATCAGGTGAAGCGCACGGTGGCTGATTGCCTGGCACACTGCGACAAGCGTGCCAGTGAGCTGAAAGTGGCCTGTTTTGGTCTGGCCTTCAAACCGAATATCGACGATCTGCGTGAAAGCCCGGCGATGACCGTCGCCCATCTGATAGCCGGCTGGAATGCCGGTGAAACCTGGGTGGTGGAGCCGAATGTAGAAAGTATTCCGGACAACCTGGCAAATGAAGCAACGCTGGTATCGGTAGAGACCGCGTTGCAGCAGGCTGATGTACTGGTGATGCTGGTCGACCATCAACAATTTAAAGCGATTGATAGCGCGCAGATTAGCCAGCAGTGGATTGTTGATACTAAAGGGGTCTGGCGTTGAAACGCATCCTTGTTACCGGCGGTGCCGGATTTATCGGTTCAGCCGTGGTGAGGCATATTCTCACTGCAACCGATGATAGCGTGGTGGTCGTCGATAAACTCAGCTATGCCGGTAACCTGGCTTCACTGGCTCCGGTTGCTGATGATCCGCGTTTTGCCTTCGAACAGCTTGATATATGCGACCGCGCGGCGCTGGATCGGGTTATGGCTCAGTATCAGCCGGATGCGATTATGCACCTGGCTGCTGAAAGCCATGTAGACCGTTCAATTGATGGCCCGGTGGCCTTTATTGAAACCAATATTATCGGTACCTACCAACTGTTAGAAGCGGCGCGCCACTACTGGTCGGCCCTGGACGCGGAAAAAAAAGACGCGTTTGTCTTCCATCATATCTCGACCGATGAAGTGTTTGGCGATCTGCACGATGGCGACGCGCTGTTTACTGAAAGCACACCTTACGCGCCAAGCAGTCCCTATTCCGCCAGCAAAGCCAGCAGCGACCATTTGGTTCGTGCCTGGCTGCGCACTTACGGTTTGCCGGTGGTGATCACCAACTGCTCGAATAATTACGGGCCGTATCACTTCCCGGAAAAATTGATTCCACTGATGATCATCAACGCGCTGGCGGGTAAAGCGCTGCCGGTGTATGGCAACGGCGGACAAATTCGTGACTGGCTGTATGTTGAAGATCATGCGCGGGCGCTCTATCTGGTCGTCACGCAGGGCCGGGTTGGCGAGACCTACAATATCGGTGGGCATAATGAACGCCGTAATATTGAAGTGGTTGAAACACTGTGCGCGCTGCTGGAAGAGCTGGCACCGGAAAAACCGGCGGGCATCAGTCATTACCGTGATTTGATCACCTTTGTTACCGACCGTCCGGGCCATGATTTACGCTATGCGATTGACGCCAGCAAAATCGATCGCGAACTGGGCTGGCGACCTCAGGAAACATTCGAAAGCGGGATGCGTAAAACCGTCAGCTGGTTTTTAACTAACGAAAGCTGGTGGCAAAACATTTTGAATGGCAGTTACAAGCTCGAACGGCTTGGCTTGTCCCGGTAGACGCAACAGTGAGGAGCTGGCGATGAAAGGTATCATTCTGGCAGGCGGTTCGGGTACGCGTCTGCATCCCATCACCCGGGGAATCTCGAAGCAGCTGTTGCCGGTCTATGATAAGCCGATGATTTATTACCCGCTGTCCGTGCTGATGCTGGCGGGGATTCGCGAAATCATGATTATCACCACGCCGCAGGATAAGGCGCAGTATCAGAATCTGCTGGGTAACGGCGACGAGTTTGGTATTCATCTGCACTATGCCGAACAGCCGAATCCTGATGGTCTGGCACAGGCATTTATTATTGGTGAAGAGTTTATCGGCGACGACGCTTGCTGTCTGGTGCTCGGCGATAATATCTATTTCGGGCAGGGGTTTAGTCCGAAACTGCGCAATGTTGCAGCGCGTACCCAGGGCGCGACGGTATTTGGTTATCAGGTGATGGATCCGGAACGATTTGGCGTGGTTGAATTCGATGACAACTTCCGCGCGTTGTCGCTGGAAGAGAAGCCGAAACAGCCGAAATCCAACTGGGCCGTGACCGGGCTCTATTTCTATGACAATCAGGTCGTGGAGTTTGCCAAACAGGTCAAACCATCCGAACGTGGCGAGCTGGAAATCACCTCAATCAATCAGATGTACCTTGAGCGTGGTGAGCTGACGGTTGAGCTGCTGGGACGGGGCTTTGCCTGGCTGGATACCGGCACCCACGACAGCCTGATTGAAGCCAGCACCTTTGTGCAGACGGTGGAAAAACGTCAGGGCTTTAAAATTGCCTGTCTGGAAGAAATTGGCTGGCGTAATGGCTGGCTGGATGATGAGGGCGTGCGGCGTGCCGCACAGGCGCTGGTGAAAACCGGTTATGGCAAATATCTGTTGGATCTGCTTCATGCCCGTCCTCGCCAGTATTAAACCCCTTGAGTGGGAAAACAACTTTTTCGCCCTGAACAGTGGCCTGCTGGATCTGAGCGGCACGCAGCTGCTCGGCCCTGAACAGCTGTCCGCTTTTGATGTAGTGCAGGCCAAACTTTATAGCCATCAGACGGCAGAAATTGATGCCCTGAGCGCGCTGGGCTTTCAGTTAGTCGAAGGCGAAGTCGATTTAGCGCTGACCATTAGCGGTGCTCAACGACAAGCTGGCATTCGTATTGCACGCCCCGAACATATTGCTCAGCTGCGTGATGTTGCCAGCGAGGCATTCTCACAGAGCCGTTTTCGTGCGCCCTGGTATCAACCGGGTGACAGCGGGCGCTTTTATGCGCAGTGGATTGAGAATGCGGTACGCGGTAGCTTTGACCACCAGTGTCTGCTGGCAGTTGATGAGGCGGGGTCAATCGAAGGGTTTGTTTCACTGCGTGAGCTTGGCGACGCTGAAGCGCGTATCGGCCTGCTGGCCAGCCTGCCACCAGCGCGTGGTAAAGGTGTTGGCAAGCGGCTGGTACAGGCGGCAGCGGACTGGTGTCAGGCTCGTCGACTGACGCGTTTGCGCGTGGCGACTCAACTCAGCAATCTCGCCGCACTGCGGCTCTATCTTGCCAGCGGTGCCAGCGTTGAGAGCACCGCTTACTGGCTATACAGGTAACCCCATGATTCCATTTAATGCGCCACCGATAGTCGGAACCGAAATCGAATATATGCAGTCAGCCATGACCAGCGGCAAACTGTGCGGCGATGGCGGCTTTACCCGCCGCTGTCAGCAGTGGATGGAGCAGCATTTCGGCAGCAAAAAAGTGTTGCTGACGCCCTCCTGTACCGCTTCGCTGGAGATGGCCGCGATATTAATTAATATCCAGCCCGGCGATGAAGTGATTATGCCGAGCTACACCTTTGTTTCGACTGCCAATGCCTTTGTGCTGCGCGGTGCCACCATCGTGTTTGTCGATGTGCGCCCGGACACCATGAATATCGATGAGACGCTGATTGAAGCAGCTATCACCGAAAAAACACGGGCTATCGTTCCGGTGCATTACGCTGGCGTGGCCTGTGAAATGGACGCGATTATGGCGCTGGCGGAACGCTATAAGCTGTTTGTGATTGAGGATGCCGCGCAGGGCGTGATGTCGACTTACAAAGGTAAAGCGCTTGGCAGCATCGGCCATATTGGTTGCTTTAGCTTCCATGAGACCAAAAATTACACTGCTGGCGGTGAAGGTGGCGCGACGCTGATTAATGATGCCGCGTTGGTTGAGCGCGCTGAAATTATTCGTGAAAAAGGTACGAACCGCAGCCAGTTCTTCCGCGGTCAGGTGGATAAGTACACCTGGCGCGATATCGGTTCGAGCTATCTGATGTCGGACTTACAGGCCGCCTGGCTGTGGGCGCAACTGGAAGCGGCGACGCAGATTAACCAACAGCGCCTCAGCCTGTGGCAGCGCTACTACGATGCGCTGCAGCCGCTGGCTGACAGCGGACGCATTACGCTACCTGCCGTTCCGGCTGACTGCCAGCAAAACGCCCATATGTTTTACATTAAACTGCGCGACCAGCAGCAGCGTCAGGCGTTAATTGACTGGCTGAAAGAAGCGGAAATCCTGGCGGTGTTTCACTATATTCCGCTGCATTCGTCACCGGCGGGCAAGCGCTTTGGTCGTTTTGCTGGCGAAGATCGTTTTACGACGGTGGAAAGTGAGCGCCTGTTGCGCCTGCCGCTGTTTTACAATTTGTCTGACAATAACCAGCATACGGTTATTAACTCGCTGCTGAGCTTCTTTTCCTGATATGTCACTGGCCAAAGCCTCAGTGTGGACCGCAGCGTCGACACTGGTAAAAATCGCTGCCGGATTGCTGGTGATAAAACTGCTGGCGGTATCGTACGGGCCGAGCGGCGTCGGGCAGGCGGGTAACTTCCGTCAGCTGATCACGGTACTGGGGGTGCTGGCGGGTGCTGGCATCTTTAACGGCATTACCAAATACGTTGCCGAATATCAGCAGCAACCTGAGCAGCTGCGGGCGGTAACCGGTACTGCATCGACCATGGTGCTGGGCTTCTCGACGCTGCTGGCGGTTGTTTTTCTGCTGGCGGCAAAACCGATCAGTATCGGTCTGTTTGGCCATGCGGATTATCAGCAGGTGATTCGGATTGTGGCGTTCCTGCAAATGGGCATTGCCTGGGCCAACCTGTCGCTGGCGATCATGAAAGGTTTTCGCGATGCGCGCGGCAACGCGCTGGCGTTGATTCTTGGCAGTCTGATTGGTGTGGTGGCCTATTACGCCTGCTACAGGGTTGGCGGCTATAGCGGTGCGCTGGTCGGGCTGGCACTGGTTCCGGCGCTGGTGGTGGTGCCTGCGGCGCTGCTGCTGGCAAAACGCGATCATCTGCCGATGCGCTATCTGCTACCACAATGGCACGGTGAACTGGCGCGTAATCTCGGTAAATTCACCCTGATGGCGCTTATCACCTCGGTAACCTTACCGGTGGCCTGGGTGATGATGCGTAACCTGCTGGCGGCGCACTACAGCTGGGAAGAGGTGGGGTTATGGCAGGGGGTGACCAGCATTTCTGATGCCTATCTGCAATTTATTACCGCTACTTTTAGCGTCTGGCTGTTGCCAACGCTGTCACGGCTGACAAATAAAGCGGAAATTTCAGCGGAAATTATTCGTGCGCTGCGCTTTGTTATTCCGGCGGTGGCGGCGGTCAGTTTCTGCGTCTGGCTGTTGCGTGATTTTGCCATCTGGCTGCTGTTTTCCAGTGAGTTTAGCGGCATGCGCGATCTGTTTGCCTGGCAGTTGCCTGGTGATGTGCTGAAAGTCGCTTCTTATGTCTTCGGCTATCTGGTTATCGCCAAAGCGTCACTGCGTTTCTACATTTTAACTGAAATCAGCCAGTTTATTTTACTCACGGCATTTTCACGTTTATTGATTCCGCTACAGGGTGCAACCGGGGCGGCGCAAGCCTATCTGGCAACCTATGTGGTTTATTTTGCGCTGTGTTGCAGTGCTTTCATCATTTATCGTCGACGAGTATGACTAAACTGATTCACGTATTGGGATCGGATATTCCCCATCACAACCTTACAGTGCTGCGCTTCTTTAATGATGTTTTAAGCGTCAGGCAGCCGAGCGCCGATGCTCGTCACTTTATGGTGGTTGCCCGTGACAGCAGTGCGTTCGCTGAGTTTAGCGCACTGAATATCGAGCTGTTTGCCAGTAAAAAAATGCTGGCTCAGGCGGTTATCCAGCGGGCGCAGCAGCGGCAGACGCGCTTTTTCCTGCACGGTCAGTTTAATCCGCAGCTGTGGCTGGCGATATTGCGTGGGAAAATAACCTCGTCGCAGGTGTACTGGCATGTCTGGGGCGCTGACCTGTATGAAGAGTCATCCAGCCTGAAGTTCCGGCTGTTTTATCTGATGCGCCGCTGGGCGCAGGGCAGGGTCGGTCATCTGTTTGCCACCCGCGGCGACATTAACCATTATCATCAGCGCCATCCCGATACGCCTTCATCGTTGCTCTACTTCCCGACGCGTATGCAGGCTCAGGCACCGCAAAACGATGAAACCGGGCGGCCTTTTACCGTGCTGGTAGGCAACTCGGGCGATGCCAGTAATCGCCATATTGAGGCGTTACAGGCACTGCATCAGCAGTTTGGTGACAGAATAAAAGTGGTGGTGCCGCTGGGCTATCCAGCGAATAATCAGCAGTACATCGACCGCGTGCGTCAGGCGGCAGAGGCGCTGTTCAGCGCTGATAACTTGCAACTGTTAACCGATAAGCTGGAGTTTAACGACTATTTACAGCTGATTGCCCGCTGCGATCTCGGTTACTTTATATTCCGCCGACAGCAGGGAATTGGGACGTTGTGTTTATTGATTCAGGCCAACGTGCCTTTTGTGCTGAGCCGTGAAAATCCGTTCTGGCAGGACTTAACCGAGCAGCAAGTACCGGTGTTGTTCAGCGGAGATCTGCTGGATGAGAGAATGGTAAAAGAAGCGCGCCGACAGTTAAGCCTGCTGGATAAGCCCCGTATCGCCTTTTTCGATCCGGAGTTTATTGCCGGCTGGCAACAGGCGTTAACCCTGGCTGAAGGGGAAGCCGTATGAACCTGATGCAGTTTAGTGGTTTGCTGGTGGTGTATTTGCTGTCGGTCGGATTTATTCTCACGCTGACTTTTCGTGAGTTTCGCCGCGTACGCTTCAACTTTAACGTCTTCTTCTCGCTGCTATTTTTACTGACCTTTTACTTTGGTTTTCCGCTGACCTGCATTCTGGTGTTCCAGTTTGACGTCAACGTGGTGCCGGCAGAAAACTTGCTGCAGGCGATGCTGGCGGCCAGCTGCTTCTATGGCATCTATTACGTCAGCTATAAAACCCGTTTGCGCGCGGCAGATCGTCCACCACGGCGGCCGGTGTTCAGCATGAATCGTGTTGAAACCCATCTCACCTGGATGCTGCTGGCGCTGGTCGCACTGGGCACCGTTGCGGTGTTCTTTATGCACAACGGTTTCCTGCTGTTCAGGCTGCATGCTTACAGTCAGATCTTCTCCAGTGACGTTTCCGGTGTGGCGCTGAAGCGCTTTTTCTACTTCTTTATCCCGGCGATGCTGGTGGTCTACTTCCTGCGGCAAGACTCGCGCGCCTGGCTGTTTTTCCTCGTCAGCACCGTGGCATTTGGCTTGCTGACCTATGTGATAGTTGGTGGCACGCGTGCCAATATCATCATCGCCTTTGCTCTGTTCCTGTTTATCGGCATTATTCGCGGCTGGATTACGCTGTGGATGCTGGTGGTCGCCGGGATGATGGGAATTGTCGGTATGTTCTGGCTGGCGCTGCGTCGCTATAACCTCGACGTCAGCGGCGCTGAAGCGTTTTATACCTTCCTCTATCTGACTCGCGATACATTTTCGCCGTGGGAAAATCTTGGCCTGCTGCTGCAAAACTACGACAAGATTGATTTCCAGGGGCTGGCGCCGATTGTGCGCGACTTTTACGTGTTTATACCCAGCTGGCTATGGCCCGATCGTCCGGGCATTGTGCTGAACAGTGCCAATTACTTTACCTGGGAAGTGCTGAACAACCATTCCGGGCTGGCGATTTCACCCACGCTGCTTGGCTCGTTGGTGGTGATGGGCGGCGCGGCATTTATCCCGCTCGGCGCGGTGGCGGTCGGTATGATTATCAAATGGTTCGACTGGTTGTACGAACTGGGCAAGGCGGACAGTAATCGCTACAAGGCGGCTATCCTGCAAAGCTTCTGTTTTGGCGCAGTGTTTAACATGATCGTACTGGCCCGTGAAGGTGTTGATGCCTTTGCCTCACGCGTGGTGTTTTTCTGCATTATTTTCGGTGCCTGCGTGGTATTAGCGAAACTGCTTTACTGGTTATTTGATCGTGCAGGATTGATTCGTCAGCGCTTTATGCGTGCTGCGGCTCATCCGGTAATACAACAATAAATTCTCTTCCGGCGCAGTCGCCGGTTTGAAGTAAGGGAAATGTAATGGACGTCACCTCTGCTGCGCCGCAGTATCAAATTCGCGGTTTGTCGCTGTATGGTTTTCGCGATATGACGCAATGCCTGGATTTTCTCTATGGCGATGATCGGCTTAAAACCGGTACGCTGGTTGCTATCAATGCAGAGAAGGTGCTGACTGCGGAAAGCGATGCCGACATGCACAAGCTGATTGATGACGCAGAATATAAATACGCCGATGGCATCAGTATTGTTCGTTCTATCCGCAAAAAGTATCCCCAGGCGCAGGTCACGCGCGTTCCCGGCGCAAATCTATGGGAAGCGCTGATGGAACGCGCCGGACGTGAAGCAACACCGGTATTTCTGATTGGCGGCAAGCCGGAAATTTTGGCGCAAACTGAAGAGAAGTTACGTCGCCAGTGGAACGTCAATATTGTTGGCAGTCAGGATGGATACTTTGCCCCGTCCGACCGCGAGGCGCTGTTTCAGCGTATTCGCGACAGTGGCGCAAAAATTGTCACCGTCGCCATGGGGTCGCCAAAGCAGGAAATACTGATGCGCGATTGCAAAGCGTTTTGGCCTGAGGCGTTGTATATGGGGGTGGGGGGCACCTACGACGTGTTTACCGGTCACGTGAAGCGTGCGCCGCAGGTTTGGCAGAATCTGGGCTTAGAGTGGCTGTATCGCCTGATTCTGCAGCCGAGCAGATTACGTCGTCAGCTCAGACTGCTGAAATATCTCAACTATCATTATCGTGGTCAGCTGTGATTTTTTCATCTGCCTGGCTGAATCACGCTTAATTAACCGGCAAAAAGCGTTAAAAACGGCTGTTGTTTCGACGGAATGCACAAAGCGTAAGCAAACGCGTTTTTTTTGTGAAAAAGCACTGGACAGTATCGGCTCACATCCGTAGTATGCACATCCGCAACGGCGCTACGCGCCCGTAGCTCAGCTGGATAGAGCGCTGCCCTCCGGAGGCAGAGGTCTCAGGTTCGAATCCTGTCGGGCGCGCCATTTACTTTGTGCGCAAGAGCTGCGGTGGTATTATTATCGCGTTTCCGGTAGTTAAGTAGTACAGGCAGTAAGATGTGGTGGCTATAGCTCAGTTGGTAGAGCCCTGGATTGTGATTCCAGTTGTCGTGGGTTCGAGTCCCATTAGCCACCCCAGATTTTGTAAGGTATGCGAAGGTGGCGGAATTGGTAGACGCGCTAGCTTCAGGTGTTAGTGTCTTAACGGACGTGAGGGTTCAAGTCCCTCTCTTCGCACCACACAAAATCTTTGAGTTGTGAGCAGTACATTTCGGCGAGTAGCGCAGCTTGGTAGCGCAACTGGTTTGGGACCAGTGGGTCGGAGGTTCGAATCCTCTCTCGCCGACCATATTTCGAAACCCCGCTTTTAGCGGGGTTTTTTGCGTCTGGCGTTCGTCCGGCGCTTCCCACCGGGAATATTCCTGGCCCTGCGATAAAAAACCTTTTTTGTCTCAATTCGGAGACGTTTAACTTACTGTTTATTCATGTTTTTTTTACTTTTCACTCTCGATGTCGTTATTTGGCGACAGGAATCCGCTCTGTTGTAGCGATTTAGCAACAGCTGCAGAGGATGTTTTGGCAGCATAAAAATTATTTATACGATTAAAATTAGTCAGTTATTAAGTAATTTTCAATTCTGGCACGGAATGTGCAATACTGACGATGTAGATGCTCATTCCACCTCTTATGTTTGCTTATGCTTCATAAACCTGGGAATGACGCGGAGCCATTTTACGGTGCCAGTTGTCCAGCCAGCCAATATCGTGTTTCACCTTATTGGATTCACAGGACATCACGTTGAGTCTGGTACCAATCGGTTGTCTTACCGATCTGATATTTACACCTGCCATTTTGGCAGGTGTTTTTTTTTGCCTGAAACCGGGGTAGTGGGATAAAAAAAGGGGCGGCGAAAAACGCCGCCCCTCAGGGTCTGCTATCGAAACGGCGGTATTAACGCCGTTTACGCGCTTAAGGATTATTCTTCAACGTCAGCAGTAGCCCGTCACGTCGCATCTCTGCCGCTTCTTCCGGCTTGTGCTGGCGATCAAGGCTGTCAGCCAGCCATGCATAATCAAAAGCATCAGGACGCTGTTTCAGCGCTTCACGGAACGCTTCACTGGCCTGTTGCCACTCACCATGCTTCATTAGTAGCTGTCCCAGCGTGCTGTGCAGCAAAGGCGTTGCACCGTGTTGTTTGATCTGCTGGCGCAGCGCTTTTTCCAGCTGCTCCGGATTGCCGGTTTTCAGACGCGGCATCAACAGCACCAGACGCTCGTCATACTGGCGTTTCAGTCCTTCCAGTACAATGGCCTGCGCAGTGTCATGATCGTCGCACTCGATCAGATGATCTGCCATTGCCACCTGCAATGCCGTTTCATGGCGGGTTTTACGGCTCTGGTTTTGCCACCAGCTCTTCAGGCCTTCACTGCCCTGATCGGCCATCGCCTGATTCATCAAACCTAACCACGCCTGCTGTTGCAGCGCGCTGCGGTGCGCTTCATCATTGACCTGCGCTTTCTCCATCGGATGAAGAATATCCAGCAAAGAGCCCCATGCGCCGGTGCGCAGATAAGCCTGTTCCGCCAGGCGCAGCACTTCCGGATGGCGTGGAGCCACTTCCAGCAGACGATCGATGCCGTGACGCGCCGCATGATCTTCATTTCGTGCCAGCTGAATACGCACACGGGTGATCTCAACCGGCAGCTGATCGCCTGCCGCCAGTTCCGATGCGCGCTCCAGATGCTGATTGGCTCGCATTTCATCACCGCGTTGCTGGGCCGCTTCCGCCGCCAGCAGATAGTTCACCACCGGTTGCTCGGCATGGTCAGCATTACGTGACAGCAGTTTTTCAACCTGTTTGTAATCGCCTTCCGCCAGCTTCAGCAGCGCAGCCTGTGTCTGTTTGTGCGCCCGGTTGCGTTTGCGACCGAGGAACCAGCCACGCGTTTTGGCACCGGTGCGGAAGATGCGGCGCAACAGCCATTCCACCGCGAGGATCACCAGCAGCGCGAGGATCAGGATGATCGCCAGCCCGGTCACGCTGGTTTCAATATTCCAGTTATCGGTCTGAATCAGTACGTATCCCTGATGACCTGCGATCATCGGGCCAATTACCACACCGGCAATCAGCAGAAGAAAAAGCAAAAGTACTTTAAGCATGCTTATTCTCCCTGCTGCTGCTGCTGCTGCTGATCGCCTGACGGCTGCGCCAGCAGATTGCGCACTCGCGTTTGCATCAGTTTATCCAGCATCGGTTGGCTCTCCAGCGTGTCCGGCACGTCCATTGCAATCGTCTGCTGGCTTAATTCGTCCAGCTGGTTCAGGAAGGCTTTGGTACTGGCATCGTTGGTGTCATACCAGGCGCGAACCCAGGCTGAGACGGTATCAATCGACTGTTTGTAGATCTCATTCTGATGGCGCGGCACGGCCTGTGCGGCAATCAGCAGGCGCGAGCGAATATTTTCACGCAGATAGACCTCCTGATTTGGTGCCAGCAGCGGCTCCGCCGTATTATCCCGGCGGCGGACGGTAATAAAATCATCCATAAATTTGTGCCAGCTTTTCACCAGATTCTGACGCCACTCACGCAGCGACGACGATAGCTCGCCGCCATCGGCATCCATAGGTGAGTCGTCGTTATCGTTATCCGCCAGACGTAAATCATCCACGCTGTTCGACAGCTGGTTAAGCTTCAGAATGATACCGTCGTAATCCACCTGGCTGACCGCCGACAGGTTGCTGATATCCTGAGTCAGCGCGCGACGCACTTCGATCAGGCTCGGATCATTCATATCGGCCAGGCTGGCGTCGGCACTTTTCAGCAGCGCAGCGGCGGTGGTGACATCCTGATCGCTCCACAGTTTGCGGCCTGCCAGTTTCACCAGGTAGTCCGCCTGCGCCAGCAGCCAGGTACGCGCATCGTTGCCGGAAATCGTGGTGACTTTTTCCTGTAGCTCATCCAGCTGCTTATCGCTGGTGGCTTGCCGATCGCGTGCGGCCTGCAATTCGCCAGTTTGCATCTTGAGCTGCTCGCTCAGCTGCTGCTTGTCATTATTCGCCTGCTGTTGCAGTGCGGCCAGTTGATCGGCCAGTGCCTGATTGGCCTCCGTCTGGGCCTGAGCCTGGTGTTTAGCATTAATATAAAGCCCAGTGCCCAGGGCAAGCGCGATAACAATCGCCACGGCACCCAACGCCGTACCGCTGTTTTTTGGCTTGCGCGGCGGTTTTGCTTCCGGTGACGTGGTTGCTTCTACCGCTGGGGTGGTCTCTTCAACCATGGCGGAGGAATCTTTTTGTTCCGTCATTGTGGCACATCCCATTTTAAAGTTTATTGTAACGAGCGCAGCAGCGCGTCGTTATCGGCCCCATCGGCTACCGTAATATCCTGCCAGCCAAACTCCCTGGCCAGGGTAGCCAAACGTTCACTGACGACCACCAGTCGACAGCGTAATAACCATTCCTGACGATCGATATCGGGGAACAGTGAATAGAGTTGTTGCAGCATTTCGCCACTGGTCACAACCAGCGTATCAATGCCGCGATCGCGCCAGCGTCGGCCTTCATTCAGGCCATCGTAAACTTTGGCACAGCGCTGATAGCATTCGCAGAACGTCACTTCTGCACCGCGCTCTGTTAGCGTTTCAGCTAACAGCTCACGCCCGCCATTGCCGCGTAAAATTAACGCCCGCTTGCCAGCAACCTGCATTAAAGCCGGCAGCTGAATCAGCACTTCACTGGTTTCACGCTGATGGGGATACTCCACCGGCAAGCCGCTGACGGTATGCATCAGCAGTGCAGTAGTGCGACCTATAGCATAATAGTCCAGGCTGGCAGGCCATGTTAATTCGTGCTGACTGATTATTGGCTGAGCATAGTGAATCGCATGCTGAGACAAAATAAACAGCAGGTCACCAGCTGACAGTTGGCTCAGCAGCTGTGGCAGCCGGTCGAGATCGCGGCCAGGCGTAAATTCAATCAGTGGCAGGCTCCAGGCAACCTGTCCCAGCGCGCGCAGGCGGCTGACCAGCTCTTCGGCAGCAGGTGATGGACGGGTTACCAGAATCGTCATACCGGCGGATTTCCCTGATAAACTTCAGCTAAAATATCGCGTGCGCCGTTATCCAGCAGCTCTTCAGCCAGTGAGATACCCATTTTTTCGGCATCCGCTCGCGGGCCACGACGCTCACCGCGAATCATCTGTTTGCCATCCGGCGAACCGACCAGCCCACGCAGCCACAGATCGTCGCCTTCCAGTACCGCGTAGCTGCCAATTGGCACCTGACAGCCACCTTCCAGTCGGGTATTCATGGCGCGTTCAGCTTTGACGCGTACCGAGGTATCGTCATCATTCAGCGCTGCCAGCAGGGTGATGGTCTGCCGATCGTCAAGACGGCACTCAATTCCGACCGCGCCCTGACCGACGGCTGGCAGTGACTCTTCTGCCGGCATGGCATGGCGAATCCGATCGGTTAATGCCAGGCGCTTAAGTCCGGCCACCGCGAGAATAATCGCGTCATAGTCGCCCGCATCCAGTTTAGACAGGCGGGTACCGACGTTGCCGCGCAGCGAGCGGATCACCAGATCCGGGCGACGCGCGCTAAGCTGACACTGACGACGCAGGCTGGAAGTGCCGACAATCGCGCCCTGCGGCAGCGCATCAACCGAGTCATAATGATTTGAGACAAAAGCATCCAGCGGATCGTCACGCTCACAAATGCTGACCAGCCCCAGCCCTTCCGGGAAGTCGACCGGCACATCTTTCATCGAGTGCACCGCAATATCGGCACGGCCTTCCAGCATCGCCAGCTCAAGTTCTTTTACGAATAATCCTTTACCACCTACTTTAGCAAGTGGCGTATCCAGTATCACATCGCCGCGGGTGACCATGGGGACCAGCTCAACGCTAAGCCCCGGATGGCAAGCCATCAGGCGCTGCTGAACATAATGTGCCTGCCATAAAGCGAGCGGACTTTGCCTGGTGGCAATTCTTAAAATTTTGTCTAACATGCTTCTTACCGTTTTGATCGTTCATTGATTATCCTATCATTGATACGGGAATGCTGTCAGTTTCAACGGTTTTTAACCGTGGGGCAGGGATGAGCTAAAGATGAGTAAGGTTGATTGACTGTAAAACGTGCTAAACTGTGTGTAGCGCAACTTTCTTTACGGTCAATCTGCCAGGTGTTAGATTGATCACGTTTCCAGCAATTATTCGCCCGAATACTTCTAAATCAAGCGGCGGATGCCGGAAACTGGGTTTGTTTAAAACACTGGGACAATCAGGCGAGACGTCTTGTACCTCTACATTGAGACACTGAAACAGAGACTGGATGCCATCAATCAGCTGCGCGTCGATCGTGCACTGGCTGCCATGGGCCCTGCTTTCCAGCAGGTATACAGTCTGCTGCCAACCTTATTACATTATCATCACCCGTTGATGCCGGGTTACCTTGAAGGTAACGTTCCACATGGCATCAGCTTTTTCACGCCTGATGAAAGCCAGTTAAGCTATCTTAATGATTTAGAAGGTAAATCTGGCACTGCTGCCGCATTACCCGTGAAAGGTGAACGACCAATAACCGGTGTTTACTCAATGGGCAGCACCTCGTCGGTGGGCCAGAACTTCACTTCCGATCTTGATATCTGGGTGTGTCACCAGTCGTGGCTCGATAATGAAGAGCGCCTGCGCCTGCAAAAAAAATGCACTC
Organism: Winslowiella sp. 2C04; assembly: GCF_050037805.1. NCBI lineage: Bacteria > Pseudomonadati > Pseudomonadota > Gammaproteobacteria > Enterobacterales > Erwiniaceae > Winslowiella > Winslowiella sp. 2C04. The sequence goes on from NZ_CP188300.1 coordinate 44,739, forward strand.
TGCTGCAAAAGTGGTGTGCATCGATGGGTGTCGAAGTCAGCTTCTTCCTGATTGATGAAAACCGTTTTCGCCATAACGAAAGTGGCAATCTTGGCGGTGAGGATTGCGGCTCGACTCAGCATATCTTATTGCTGGATGAATTTTATCGTACTGCGGTACGCATGGCCGGTAAGCGTATTCTGTGGAATATGGTGCCGGGCGAAGAAGAAGAGCATTACGATGACTATGTCATGTCGCTCTATTCGAAGGGCGTACTGACGCCAAATGAATGGCTGGATCTTGGTGGTCTCGGCACGCTGTCGGCGGAAGAGTACTTTGGTGCCAGCCTGTGGCAGTTATACAAAAGTATCGATTCGCCCTACAAAGCGGTATTAAAAACCCTGCTGCTGGAAGCCTATTCCTGGGAATACCCGGACACCAAACTGCTGGCGATGGACATTAAGCAGCGCTTGCACGATGGCGAAATCGTCTCGTTTGGCCTCGATCCTTATTGCATGATGCTGGAACGCGTCACCCACTACCTCACCAGTATTGACGACCATGCGCGTCTCGATCTGGTGCGACGCTGTTTCTATCTGAAGGTGTGTGAAAAGCTGTCGCAAGAGGGCGCTAATGTAGGCTGGCGTCGTGAAATTCTCAGCCAGCTGGTAAAAGAGTGGGGTTGGGACAATGCGCGTCTGGCAGTGCTCGACAGCCGTGCCGACTGGAAAATCGAGCGGGTACGTGAGGCCCATAACGAACTGCTGGATGCGATGATGCAGAGCTATCGCAATCTGATTCGTTTCGCCCGCCGTAACAACTTAAGCGTCAGCGCCAGCCCGCAGGATATCGGCGTGCTGACCCGTAAGCTGTATGCCGCTTTCGAAGCATTGCCGGGTAAAGTGACGCTGGTTAACCCGCAGATCTCGCCGGATCTCTCCGAGTCGCATCTGACCTTTATCCATGTGCCGAATGGCCGCGCCAATCGCGCTGGCTGGTATCTGTATAATCAGTCGCCGGATATGGGATCGATTATCAGCCATCAACCGCTGGAATATAACCGCTATCTGAATAAGCTGGTGGCCTGGGCGTGGTTTAATGGTTTGCTGACCGAGAAAACGCGTCTGCATATTAAAGGCAATGAGACCTGCGATTTGGCGCGTTTGCAGGAGCTGGTGGCCGATGTGTCACACCACTTCCCGCTGCGTTTGCCGTCACCAACGCCAAAAGCACTCTACAGCCCGTGTGAAATCCGTCATCTGGCGATTATCGTTAACCTGGAGTACGACCCGACTGCGGCCTTCCGCAATCAGGTTGTGCACTTCGATTTCCGTAAGCTGGATGTATTCAGCTTTGGTCAACAGCAGCAGTGTTTAGTCGGCAGTATCGATTTGCTGTACCGCAACTCGTGGAATGAAGTGCGTACCCTGCACTTTAATGGCGAGCAGGCGATGATTGAAGCGCTGAAAACCATTCTCGGTAAAATGCATCAGGACGCGGCACCGCCGGATGCAGTAGAAGTGTTCTGCTACAGCCAGCATCTGCGTGGTTTAATCCGCACCCGCGTGCAGCAGCTGGTTTCGGAATGCATTGAACTGCGCCTGTCCAGTACCCGTCAGGAACCGGGGCGTTTTAAAGCGCTGCGTGTTGCCGGCCAAACCTGGGGCCTGTTCTTTGAGCGTCTTGGCGTATCGGTGCAGAAACTGGAAAATGCCGTCGAGTTTTACGGCGCGATTTCCAACAACAAACTGCATGGCTTGTCGATCAAGGTAGAAACCGATCAGACACGTCTGCCAGCGGTAGTGAATGGCTATGCCAGCGAAGGGATTATTCAGTTCTTCTTTGAAGACACCCACGACGACCACGGCTTCAATATCTACATTCTTGATGAAAGTAATCGCATTGAGATCTATCACCACTGTGAAGGCAGCAAAGAGGAGCTGGTGCGCGATGTCAGCCGCTTCTACTCGTCGTCACACGACCGCTTTACCTACGGCTCAAGTTTTATCAACTTTAACCTGCCGCAGTTCTATACCATCATTAAAGCTGACGATCGTCTGCAGGTGATTCCATTCAGAAGCCAGACCCTGACGCAGTTATGCGCTACCGCCCCGGACAATGACCACACCGATTACGCTGAGCGTATGCAGATGCATTGATCGGCTATCGCCCATCGTGCTTTCCTGTTTTTGTTAACTGGCTGAACCACACGGCAGGCTGGTATCTGCTAATCTTCTGACGAAATTGCGACCGCGACGGCAACATCGAATCGCCAATTCCTATTGCTTTTCGGAGTTCACCTGCGATGATAAGCAACCAGTAAGCATCAATCATGAGCAGAATGATAATGAACAAAACGATATGCCAGCTGGCGATGGCGCTGGCGTTAGCGAGCCTGGTTGGCTGTGGCTTAAAAGGCCCGCTGTACTTCCCACCGAAGGAGCAGCCAAAGCAGGATCAGCAAGCAACGCAGCAGCCTGCGCAGCAGAGCACGCAGAATTCAGCGGTTACTCCGCCGGATGGTCGCGATCAGAATCCAACCACTACTCAGCCGAGTATGTAACTGACTCTATAACCTATGGCGCATCCGGCGGAGCAGAAAATGCAGTTCTCCAAAATGCACGGTCTTGGCAATGACTTTATGGTCGTTGATGCCGTCACGCAAAACGTCTATTTCTCACCAGAGCTGATTCGCCGTCTGGCGGATCGTCATCTGGGGATCGGCTTCGATCAGCTATTGATCGTTGAACCGCCGTACGATCCCGATCTGGATTTTCATTACCGCATTTTCAATGCTGACGGCAGCGAAGTGGCCCAGTGTGGCAACGGTGCGCGCTGCTTCGCGCGCTTTGTGCGCCTGAAAGGGTTAACCAATAAAAACGATATCAATGTCAGCACCCAAACCGGGCGTATGGTACTGAGCGTCAACAGCGACGAGCTGGTGCGGGTTAATATGGGCGAGCCGAACTTCGAGCCGCAGCAGGTGCCATTCCGCGCCAATAAAGCTGAAAGCATCTATCTGATGCGCGCCGCCGAACAGACGGTAATGTGTGGTGTGGTATCGATGGGTAACCCGCACTGCGTGATTCAGGTCGACAGTGTGAAAACCGCTGCGGTAGAAACGCTCGGGCCGGTGCTGGAAAGCCATGAGCGCTTCCCGGAGCGAGTTAACGTCGGATTTATGGAGCTGGCCAGTCGTGAGCATATCCGGCTGCGCGTTTATGAGCGCGGTGCCGGTGAGACACAGGCCTGCGGTAGCGGTGCTTGTGCGGCGGTGGCGGTGGGTATTCAACAAGGATTACTGGCGGAAAAAGTCCGCGTTGATTTGCCGGGCGGCAGCTTGCATATCGCCTGGAAAGGGCCGGGTCACCCGCTGTTTATGACCGGACCGGCCACTCACGTTTACGACGGATTTATTCATCTATGAAAAATGTCGGGGAACAGACCGCCAGCGATGTGATGCTGGACGATCAGGCGGTAAGTGATTACCTGCTGCAAAATCCGGATTTCTTTATTCGTAACGCGCGCCAGGTCGAGCAGATGGCAGTTCCTCATCCGGTGCGCGGGAGCGTTTCGCTGGTCGAATGGCATATGGCGCGTCAGCGCAATCATATCGCCCAGCTGGAAGAAGAGATTACGTTACTGATGGAGCAGGCCACCGCTAACCATCAACTGTTTGATCGGCTGTTAGCGTTGCAGGGGCATCTGGCGACGGCTCCCAGCCTGCAAGAGATGCTGAACCGTTTGCATCGCTGGGCGCGTGAGCTTGGGCTGGCGGGTGCCAATGTGCGCCTGTTCAGTGACAAATGGCGTGTTGGTGCCCCTTCTGATTTTACCCAGCTGGCGCTTGCGCCGCAGGCGTTTGAAGCGGTACGTATTCAGCGATTGGGTAAAGAGCAGCACTATCTCGGCGGCCTGAATGGCCCGGAGTTACTGCTGCTGTTGCCGCAGGCGAAAGCCATTGGCTCAGTGGCGATGTCGCTGATGGGCGAGCGCGGCGATCTCGGGGTACTGATTTTCAGCAGCCGCGACAGTCAGCATTATCAGTCAGGCATGGGCACCTTGCTGTTACAACATCTGGCGCTGATGCTGCCGGAACTGTTGTCGCGCTGGATTGAGCGCGCATGAACAGCGCGTCGCCTCTACAATCCGCCGTAGAGGGCTTTCTGCGTTACCTGAAAGTCGAGCGGCAACTTAGCCCGCTGACGCAAAAAAGCTACGCTCATCAGCTTACGGTGCTGGTGACGCTGGCGGATGAAATGAAGATTACGGACTGGGCAAAACTGGATGCTGCCCATGTGCGTTCACTGGCGGCCCGCAGCCGCCGCGCCGGTCTGCAACCGGCCAGCCTTGCACTTCGACTGTCAGCGCTGCGCAGTTTTCTCGACTGGCTGGTCAGTCAGGGGCTGCTGAAGGCGAATCCGGCGAAAGGAATTGCCACGCCGCGTACGCCGCGGCATTTGCCGAAAAATATTGATGTCGATGAAGTGAATCAGCTGCTGGATATCGATCTTAACGATCCGCTGGCGGTACGCGATCGCGCGATGCTGGAAATTATGTACGGTGCCGGTTTACGTCTTGCTGAATTAGTCGGCATTGACTGCCGACACCTGGATCTGGCTTCCGGTGAAGTCTGGGTGGTGGGGAAAGGCAGCAAAGAGCGCCGCCTGCCAATTGGCGGCACGGCGGTCAGCTGGATTGAACACTGGCTCGCTCTGCGCGAGCTGTTTGCGCCAGACGATGACGCGCTGTTTTTATCCAACCAGGGCAAGCGAATTTCGGCGCGTAACGTGCAGAAACGTTTTGCTGAATGGGGCGTGAAGCAGGGCGTTAACAGTCATATTCATCCGCATAAGTTGCGCCACTCCTTTGCGACCCATATGCTGGAATCCAGCGGCGACCTGCGTGCGGTGCAGGAGCTGCTGGGGCATGCCAATCTGTCGACCACGCAAATTTATACCCACCTCGACTTTCAACATCTTGCATCGGTTTACGATGCTGCACATCCCCGTGCTAAACGAGGAAAATCCTGATGCATTTTTATCGCACGCTGCGGCCGATTAAAGCCATTACCTTCGATCTTGACGACACTTTGTACGACAATCACGACGTGATTCGCCGTACCCAGAAGGAGTCGCACGCTTTCTTGCAGGCTTACCATCCCGGCCTGAATGATTTCACTCAGCAGGCTTACCAGGCGCTGCGCGATGAACTGCGCCAGCAGGAGCCGGAAATTTATCACGATGTGTCGGAGTGGCGACGTCGGGCGGTCGAGCGGGCGATGCTGAATGTCGGACTGAGCACCGCAGAAGCGAATAAAGGCTCGCGTGAAGTGATGGCCAATTTTGCCCACTGGCGTAGCCAGATCAGCGTACCGGAAGAGACGCACCGGACGCTGACAGCGCTGGCCGAACGTTTTCCGCTGGCGGCGGTGACCAACGGTAACGCCGAGCCGCATCTGTTCGGCCTTGAGGGTTATTTCAAATTTATCCTGCGCGCCGGGCCACACGGCCGCGCCAAGCCATATCACGATATGTATCATCTGGCGGCGGAAAAGCTGGATATCCCACTGGAAAATATTCTGCATGTGGGTGACGATCTGACCACCGATGTCGCCGGTTCCGTGCGCTGCGGTATGCAAGCCTGCTGGATTAACCTGCGGCAAGGCAACCTGATGAAAATCGCCGACAGCCGCCTGCTGCCGCATCTCGAAATTTCGCAGTTGGCATCGCTGACCGCGCTGATATAATACCTGTTAATATATCCAGTTAAACGCTGCGGCGTTTTCCCTGCCTGAATGGTGCTTATGGACGTTTCTGAACTGCTGGACAGTTTGAATGACAAACAACGCGAAGCCGTCGCGGCGCCACGCAGCAATTTGCTGGTGCTGGCGGGCGCGGGTAGCGGTAAAACGCGCGTACTGGTGCACCGCATTGCCTGGTTGCTGACGGTAGAGAACTGTTCGCCATACTCAATTATGGCGGTCACCTTTACCAATAAGGCGGCGGCAGAGATGCGCCACCGTATCGAACAGCTGATCGGCACCAGCCAGGGTGGGATGTGGATCGGTACTTTCCATGGCCTCGCTCATCGCCTGCTACGCGCGCATCATCTTGATGCCAATCTGCCGCAGGATTTTCAGATCCTCGACAGTGAAGATCAGCTGCGGTTATTGAAACGCCTGATTAAAGCGATGAATCTTGATGAGAAGCAGTGGCCGGCGCGTCAGGCGATGTGGTACATCAACGGCAAAAAAGATGAAGGTCTGCGGCCTAAGCATATTGAAAGCTACGGTAATCCAATTGAACAGACCTGGCTGCGCGTTTATCAGGCGTATCAGGAAGCCTGCGACCGCGCCGGACTGGTCGACTTTGCCGAACTGCTGCTGCGTGCCCATGAGCTGTGGCTGAATAAGCCGCATATTCTCAATCACTATCGCGAACGCTTTACCAATATCCTCGTCGATGAGTTTCAGGATACCAACAATATTCAGTACGCGTGGATTCGCATGCTGGCCGGTGAAACCGGGCGAGTGATTATCGTCGGTGATGACGATCAGTCGATTTACGGCTGGCGTGGCGCGCAGGTGGAAAACATTCAGCGCTTTCTCAACGACTTTAACGGCGCAGAAACCGTCCGTCTTGAGCAGAACTATCGCTCGACGAACAATATTCTGAAAGCGGCTAATGCCCTGATCGCCAATAACAGTGGTCGTCTTGGTAAACAGCTGTGGACTGACGGCAGCGACGGCGAGCCCATTTCCCTCTACTGCGCGTTTAACGAGCTGGATGAAGCGCGTTTTGTGGTGAACCGCATCAAAGTGTGGATGGAGAATGGTGGAGCGTTAAATGACTGCGCGATTCTCTATCGCAGTAACGCCCAGTCACGCGTACTGGAAGAGGCGCTACTGCAAACCAGTATGCCGTACCGCATTTACGGCGGCATGCGCTTCTTCGAACGTCAGGAAATCAAAGATGCGCTGGCCTACCTGCGCCTGATTGCCAACCGCAACGATGATGCTGCCTTTGAGCGAGTGATCAATACGCCAACGCGTGGTATTGGCGATCGCACACTGGACGTGGTGCGCCAGACCTCGCGCGAGCGTCAGCTGACGCTGTGGCAGGCGACGCGCGTATTATTGCAGGAAAAAGTGCTGGCCGGTCGTGCCGCGTCGGCGCTGCAACGGTTCTGCGAGCTGGTGGATTCGCTGGCGCAGGAAACCGCCGAAATGCCGCTGCATGTACAGACTGACCGGGTGATTAAAGACTCAGGCCTGTGGATTATGTACGAGCAGGAAAAAGGTGAGAAAGGCCAGGCGCGCATCGAAAACTTAGAGGAGCTGGTTAACGCCACGCGGCAGTACAGCTACCAGGATGAAGATGAAGATCTGATGCCACTGCAGGCGTTCCTTTCCCATGCCGCGCTGGAAGCGGGTGAAGGGCAGGCGGATAAATGGCAGGATGCGGTGCAACTGATGACCATGCATGCGGCGAAAGGCCTCGAGTTTAGCCAGGTGTTTATCGTCGGTATGGAAGAGGGGATGTTCCCGAGCCAGATGTCGCTGGATGAAGGTGGCAGGCTGGAAGAGGAGCGTCGTCTGGCCTATGTCGGTGTTACGCGCGCAATGCAAAAGCTGACCCTGACCTATGCTGAAACCCGTCGGCTTTATGGTAAAGAAGTCTACCATCGCCCCTCGCGCTTTATTGGCGAACTGCCGGTGGAGTGCGTGGATGAAGTGCGTCTGCGCGCCAGCGTCAGTCGTCCAGTTAATCACCAGCGTCTTGGCACGCCGGTGACGGAAAACGACAGCGGATTTTCCCTTGGTCAGCGGGTGCGCCACGCCAAGTTTGGCGAAGGCACCATCATCAATCTGGAAGGTAGCGGCGAGCACAGTCGGCTGCAGGTCGCCTTCCAGGGACAGGGTATCAAATGGCTGGTGGCGGCGTATGCCCGGCTGGAAACCGTCTGATACCCCAGCGGTAAAGTGGGTCGCTTGACGCCTTTTTCGACTCAGCGTAACATGCGCCCACGATTACCCTAAGAGGACATTCGCCTTGGACACACCCAGTCGATACTGGCTCATTAACCTGTTTATCAGGTGCAACGCCTAAGGCTACCCTCTTAAATGCTGGTAGCCTTCGTGGTTGTCAGCGACTTCCTCTTTTTTCCCGTCGCATGAGTCAGCTTTGAAAACTGACTGAAACGTTAACGTTTCCCGTGTTCTGGCGCTATGTCCCATATGTTACTGCAATTGGGAGTACTGCTATGCTGAGCGCATTTAAACTGGATAACAGCCGTTTATCTCGTCTGGAGCTTGAAGATACCGCTGACCAGCTGACGTCGTCAGTATGGGTTGATCTGATCGAGCCAGAAGAAGATGAACGCGATCGTGTTCAGTGTGAACTAGGCCAGAGCCTCGCCACCCGCCCGGAGCTGGAAGATATCGAAGCCTCGGCGCGTTTTTTTGAGGACGAAGATGGTCTGCATATTCACTCCTTCTTCTTCTATGAAGATGCCGAAGATCATGCCGGTAACTCCACCGTCGCTTTCACCATTCGTGAAGGACGGCTTTACACGCTGCGTGAGCGTGAACTGCCGGCTTTTCGCCTCTATCGCATGCGCGCGCGTAATCAGACGCTGGTCGATGGCAATGCCTTTGAGCTACTGCTGGACCTGTTTGAAACCAAAATCGAACAGCTGGCGGATGAGATTGAGAACGTCTACAGCGACCTGGAAAAACTCAGCCGGGTAATTATGGAAGGGCAGCAGGGCGACGAGTTTGACCGCGCGCTGTCGACGCTGGCAGAACTGGAAGATATCGGCTGGAAAGTGCGTTTGTGCCTGATGGATACCCAGCGTGCGCTGAATTTCCTGGTGCGTAAAGCGCGTTTGCCGGGAACTCAGCTGGAGCAGGCGCGTGAAATTCTGCGCGATATCGAGTCGCTGTTACCGCATAACGAATCGTTGTTCCAGAAGGTGAACTTCCTGATGCAGGCGGCGATGGGCTTTATCAATATCGAGCAGAACCGTATTATCAAAATCTTCTCGGTGGTATCGGTGGTCTTCCTGCCGCCAACGCTGGTGGCATCAAGCTACGGCATGAACTTTGAATTTATGCCGGAGCTGAAATGGAGCTTTGGTTATCCCGCCGCAATCAGCCTGATGATTCTGGCCGGTCTGGCACCCTACGCCTATTTTAAGCGTAAAAACTGGCTGTAAACCGGCCGCCACGGCAGTGCAATTCTCCGCCAGGGATGGGCGAGGGGAGATCGGTACTGGCAGATCCTTTCACATCCGCGTAACGTATACCCCTGCTTTTCTTAACGCAAGTTTTCTCAATATGGAACGGCTGTCACACAGGCTGCAATGGCTTATTCTGCTCAGCGCTTCGCTGCTGCTGGGTTTTGCGCTGCAATACTTCCATGTTCCTGCCGCGCTGCTGCTGGGACCGATGATTATCGGCGTGCTGATGGGGTTATCCGGCGCGACGCTGCGCATCGATAAACGCCTGTTTATCCTGGCGCAGGCGATACTGGGCTGCATGATTGCACAAAGTTTATCCCCCTCAATTCTGCAACCGCTGATTGACGACTGGCCGGTGGTGATCGTCGTACTGTTACTGACGCTTGCCGCCAGTGGTTTATCCGGCTTCCTGCTGGTGCGCTTCAGTAGTTTACCCGGTGCGACCGGAGCCTGGGGATCGTCGCCGGGCGGCGCATCGGCAATGGTGGCGATGGCCGGCGAATATGGAGCCGATGCCCGGCTGGTGGCATTTATGCAGTATCTGCGGGTGCTGTTTGTTGCGACGGCAGCAGCGGTAGTGGCACGAATCGGACTGGGCGACAGTGCACAAAGCGCCACGCCGCTGGAGTGGTTTCCTGCGCTGGACCTGCGCTTTGTCGGCACTATTGCTGTAGCGTTGGGCGGGGCCTGGATCGGCCAACGATTTCGCATTCCTTCTGGCGCGCTGTTATTACCGGCGCTGTTTGGTGCCGCGCTGCATGCCAGCGGCACTATGGCATTACAGGTACCGGAATGGCTGCTGGCGCTGGCTTATGCGCTGATTGGCTGGAGTGTCGGGCTGCGCTTTACCCGGCCGATCTTTCTGCTGGCGCTGCGCACCCTGCCGCAGATGATACTGTCGATAATCGGCCTGATGCTACTTTGTGGCGGAATGGCATGGATGCTGACGCGATTGCTGCACGTCGATCTGCTGACCGCTTATCTGGCGACCAGCCCTGGCGGGCTGGATACCGTCGCGATAATCGCCGCGGGTAGCCGGGTCGATATTGCGTTTGTGATGGCGATGCAGACGTTACGCCTGTTCACCATTCTGCTTACCGGCCCGGCAATGGCGCGTTTTATTTCACGCTATGCGCATTCGTGAACCGCGCAGGGTATAAACCGCATCGAGGATGAACAGCGCCAGTGCTGCCCAGATAAAGGCAAAGGTCAGCACTTTATCGTCCGTTAACTGCTCGCCATAAAATACTACTGCCAGCAGAAACATCAGCGTCGGGCCGAGATACTGAAAAAAGCCGACGGTCGACAAACGCAGGCGAGTGGCGGCGGCGGTAAACAGCATCAGCGGGATGGTAGTAATCACTCCGGCGGCAATCAGCAGCAGATTAAGTGACAGCGAATTGTCGGTTAACCGGCTGGTGCTACTGTCGGCGATGCCAAACAGATAGATGGCAGCCAGCGGGAACAGCCACAGCGTCTCAATCAGCATCCCGCTTTGCGCGTCTACCGCGATCTTTTTGCGCAGCAGGCCATAAAACGAAAAGCTGAAGGCCAGCCCAAGCGCAATAATCGGCAGCGAGCCGAATTTCCACAGTTGCACCACCACTCCGCAGGCAGCTAAGCCGACCGCCAGCCACTGCATTCGACGAAAGCGCTCACCCAGAAACAGCATGCCGACAATCACATTTAGCAGCGGATTGATAAAGTAACCGAGGCTGGCTTCCAGCATATGATGATTGTTCACGGCCCAGATGAACAGCAGCCAGTTGCCGCCGATTAGCATGGCAGAGGCCGCCAGCAGCAGGACTTTCTTGCGGTTATACAACGTCTTTCTGACCTGCTGCCAGTTGCGGCTAAGGCTGATTAATACAATCATAAATAGCGCGGACCAGATCACCCGGTGAGTCATAATCTCTCCTGGCGCTACTTGCTGAATCAGTTTGAAATAGGCCGGGGCTATGCCCCAGATCAGATAGGCACCCAGCGCGTAAAGCACGCCCTGGCGCGTTTGTTGAGCATCCATTAACGAAGTTTTTCCCTTTATATAAATAAGTTATGTGGAAATTGTTGAAGGGGAACGCGAGAACGCGACCCCGATAAAGTTATCAGCCGATCAGGTAGGTCGCCGTGGCACTGGCAATATATACGCCGGCATCGTTATGCAGCTCTACGCGTGCCACTGCCACTTTATTCCCGCCGCGCAGCAGGCTGCTGCTGGCGATAAAGCGCTCGCCGCGTCCGGGACGCAGATAGTCGACCCGCAGATCAATCGTACCCATACGCGACAGCCGCTGACGCAATTCCTCTTCGTTAATGTTCTCCTGACGCGTCAAAGTACTGCTGACGCATACCAGCCCGGCGGCGACATCGAGCACCGAAGCAATCACCCCACCGTGCAGAATTTTTTGCGCAGCATTGCCGACCAGCATCTGCTGATTATTAAAACTAAGCTCGGCGTAGTCCGGCTCCAGGCGCTCCAGCTCAAGGCCCAGTGCGCGATTAAACGGCATATCATAGACAAAAATTTCACCAATCAGACGACGCGCTGCGTCCTGAGTCAACAGAGTAACCGACATATTGTGCTTTCCCGAATGCAGTTATGGAGAGGTTAAATGTTAATAATTTGTGTATTTTATGCTTCTGTCGGCAGGCTTTCCAGTTTCAGAAATCAGCGCTGATGTTGGGCGGTATTTCTGTGTAGAATGGCGTGCTTTTTACACGTCTATTTGCAGCGCTCGCTTTATTGGAGAACACTATGCGTATGCTTCGAGGATTGCCGGCAGCGGTCACATTACTGCCAGCACTGGCACTGGCGCAGGAAGCGACCATAAAAGAGGTTCATGATACTCCAGCCGTTCGTGGCAGCATCATTGCTAACCTGCTGGAGCACCATGATAACCCGTTCGTGCTGTATCCTTATGAGGGTAACTATTTACTCTATACCGTAACCAGCGATCTGAATAAAGAAGCTATTCAGTCTTATGACTGGGCCGATAAAGCAAAGAAAGACGAAGTAAAATTCCAGCTCAGCCTGGCTTTCCCGCTGTGGAGCGGAATCCTTGGTGATAACTCGGTACTGGCGGCCTCTTATACCCAGCGCTCCTGGTGGCAGCTTTCCAATCGTGGTGCGTCGTCACCTTTCCGCGAAACCAACTATGAGCCGCAGATTTTTCTCGGCTGGGCGACCGATTATCGCTTTGCTGGCTGGACGTTACGCGATGTTGAACTGGGGCTGAATCATCAGTCTAATGGTCGTTCCGATCCGACCTCACGCAGCTGGAACCGCGTATACGCTCGTCTGATGGCGCAAAACGGTAACTTTATGGCGGAAGTAAAGCCGTGGTACCGTTTACCGGAAAGCTCAAGCAATGATGATAACCCGGATATTACCAAGTACATGGGCTATTACCGCCTGAAGCTCGGCTATATGATGGGCGACAGCATATTTAGTGTACAGGGTAACTATAACTGGAACAGCGGCTACGGCGGCGCGGAACTCGGCTGGAGCTATCCAATCAGCCAGCACGTACGCTTCTACACGCAGGTGTTCAGCGGCTACGGCGAGTCATTAATCGACTACAACCATCGCCAGACGCGCGTCGGTGTCGGTGTGACCCTGAACGACCTGTTCTGATGCGCCGGGTCGGCGAAAACCGATCCGCCACATACCATAAATCATGTCATAACGAGATAAACGGGGAAGATGTGTCAACGGCTGCAGTAATCAACGAGCATGATGAAGCGCTGGCGGCAAAGGTATTACAGGATACCTTTGGTTATCAGCAGTTTCGTCCTGGCCAGCAAACCATCATTCAGGCATCGCTGAACGGGCGTGACTGTCTGGTGGTTATGCCCACTGGCGGCGGTAAATCGCTTTGCTATCAAATCCCTGCGCTGGTGCGCGAGGGTCTGACGCTGGTGGTTTCGCCGCTGATCTCTTTGATGAAAGATCAGGTCGACCAACTGCTGGCTAACGGCGTTGCGGCGGCCTGCCTGAATTCGACGCAAAATCGTGAAGAGCAGCAGGAAGTGATGGCCGGTTGTCGTACCGGCCGCATTCGTCTGCTGTATATCGCGCCTGAGCGTCTGATGATGGACAACTTCCTCGATAATCTGAGCCACTGGAATCCGGCGATGCTGGCGGTAGACGAAGCACACTGTATCTCACAGTGGGGCCACGATTTCCGTCCGGAGTATGGTGCGCTGGGCCAGTTGCGCCAGCGATTCCCGACGCTGCCGGTTATGGCGCTGACCGCCACTGCCGATGAAACCACCCGCAATGATATTGCGCGTCTGTTGCAGCTAAACGATCCGCTGATTCAAATCAGCAGTTTTGACCGACCGAATATTCGTTACACGCTGGTGGAGAAGTTCAAGCCAACCGATCAGCTAATGCGCTACGTGCAGGATCAGCGTGGCAAATGCGGCATTATTTACTGCAACAGCCGGGCGAAAGTGGAAGATACCGCTGCGCGGCTGCAAAGCCGTGGTCTGAGCGTCGGTGCCTATCATGCCGGAATGGACAATGTGCATCGGGCGCAGGTTCAAGAAGCTTTTCAGCGTGACGATCTGCAAATTGTGGTCGCGACCGTGGCATTTGGCATGGGTATTAATAAGCCGAACGTGCGCTTTGTGGTGCACTTTGATATCCCCCGCAATATCGAATCCTATTATCAGGAGACCGGACGCGCCGGACGCGACGGGCTACCTGCGGAAGCGCTGTTGTTTTACGATCCGGCCGATATGGCGTGGCTGCGCCGCTGCCTGGAAGAGAAAGCGCCAGGTCCGCTGAAAGATATTGAACGTCACAAATTAAATGCGATGGGAGCGTTTGCCGAGGCGCAAACCTGTCGTCGCCTGGTGTTGCTAAACTATTTTGGTGAGGGGCGTCAGCAAGCCTGCGGTAACTGCGATATCTGTCTCGACCCGCCACGGCGCTATGATGGCTTGGTCGAAGCGCAAAAAGCGTTATCGAGCATTTATCGTGTCGGTCAGCGTTTTGGCATGGGGTATATTGTTGAAGTACTGCGCGGTTCCAATAACCAGCGTATTCGCGAGTTACAACACGATAAATTACCGGTCTACGGTATTGGCCGCGAGCAGACCACCGAACACTGGGTCAGCGTGTTGCGCCAGCTGATACACCTCGGACTGGTAACGCAAAATATCGCCATGCATTCAGCATTACAGCTTACCGAAGCGGCGCGCCCGATTCTGCGCGGTGAAGAGCCGCTAATGCTGGCGGTTCCGCGTCTGGTCACCATTAAAAGTAAAAACAGCAGCCAGAAATCCTATGGCGGCAATTACGATCGCAAGCTGTTCGCTAAACTGCGCAAGCTGCGTAAAGCAATTGCGGATGAAGAGAATATCCCGCCTTATGTGGTATTCAATGATGCCACGCTAATCGAAATGGCTGAACAGATGCCGCTGACGGCTTCTGAAATGCTCAGCGTTAACGGCATCGGGCAGCGTAAGCTGGAGCGTTTTGGTAAGCCGTTTATGGTGATGATCAGAGAACACGTCGATGGTGACGACGAATAAGCTCGCTTACTGGCGATTTTTCATCCGGGCAGTGCTCGCATTTCTTTAAACAGGTAAAACATCATGATAATGCTATTTCTTACTGTGGCGCTGGTGCATTTAATCGCCTTAATGAGTCCGGGTCCGGACTTCTTTTTTGTCTCGCAAACCGCGGTCAGTCGCTCCCGGAAAGAGGCGATGCTCGGTGTGCTGGGGATTACCCTCGGTATTGTGGTATGGGCGGGCGTTGCGCTGATGGGGTTACACCTGATTCTGCAGAAAATGGCGTGGCTGCATGAGATTATTATGGTGGGCGGCGGGCTTTACCTGCTGTGGATGGGTTGGCAGCTACTTTGCTCGGCGCGTAAACAGCATAAACACCCGGTACAGAATGAAGTGAAGGTGGCGCTGCCGCAGAAAGGACGCAGCTTCCTGAAAGGTTTTCTGACCAACCTCTCCAATCCGAAAGCGGTGATCTACTTTGGCAGCGTGTTCTCACTGTTTGTCGGTGATGACGTTGGCGCGGGTGAGCGCTGGGGGCTGTTTATGCTGATTATTATTGAGACGCTGTGCTGGTTTAGTCTGGTGGCCTGTATTTTTGCCTTACCGGCGATGCGCCGTGGCTATCAGCGATTGGCGAAGTGGATTGATGGTGTCGCAGGGGTGCTGTTTGCTGGCTTTGGTATCCACCTGATTATATCGCGCTAACCCCGGATTATGCTGTAGAGGCGGCATGTTTTGCCGCCCACAGAGCTAAGCAATCTTACGAGCCGAAGCCAGTAACGCTCCTACTGCCATAAACAACCCACCAAAAATGCGGTTCAGCAATTTCATCTGCTGCGGCCCTTTAATCCAGCCGGCAATCCGTGTCGCTAATGTCGCATAGCCAATCATCACAATAATATCGACCACCACGGTAGTCACCCCCAGCACCAGGTACTGCATTGCCTGGGGCTGATGCGGGATAATAAATTGTGGGAACAGCGCGGCAAGAAACACGATGCTTTTCGGGTTCGTCAGGTTAACCAACACCGCGCGTTTAAACAGCCGTCGACGCGGCATCGCTTTGGCCACGGCATCTAAATCTATCGCCCCGGCGGAGCGCCACTGCTGGATACCGAGCCAGATCAGATAGGCTGCACCGGCCCATTTGAGAATTTCGAATGCCAGTAACGACTGAGAAAACAGCGCACCCAGGCCAATACCGACCAGCATAATATGCACGGCAAGCCCCACTTGCAGGCCGGAGATCGACGCCACCGCGCCGCGATAGCCGTGGCTGATACCGGTACTCATGGTATTAATCGCACCGGAACCTGGCGACAGGCTGAGGATGCTGGTAGTCAATAGGTAAGTCAGCCACCATTCGATGGTCATGGGTAAAACTCCCGGAGTGCGCAGATTTATGACACAATACGGCATTGTGGAATGATCTGCTATGGCCTGCGAAGCTTGTCATAGTGTCGATGATTTTTTGCGGAATTCTTGCCGATGACGAAGCATAAAAATGACTGGCCGACTCGTGAGAAGGCCTTTGCCGCTTTCGCCACCGGACCGCTGCTCGATTTCTGGCACCGCCGGGAAGAGCGCGAGTTTGAGGGCGTTGATAACTTACTGATTCGCTATGTTCGTTTCACCTCACCGCAGCACGATAAAGTGATTTTGCTGGTGCCGGGACGCATTGAAAGCTACGTTAAATACCCTGAACTGGCCTACGATCTGTTTCACTGTGGTTATGATGTGATCATTATCGATCATCGCGGGCAGGGCCGATCCGGACGTCTGTTACAGGACTCGCATCGCGGCCACGTGGCGGAGTTTGGTCACTACGTTGACGATCTGGAAGCGCTCTGGCAGCGGGAAATTGCCAACAGTGACTATCGCCATCGCTATGCGCTGGCCCACTCGATGGGGGGCGCAGTTCTGACGCTGCTGCTGGCGCGGCAACCGCAGGCGTTTGATGCCGCAGTATTATCCTCACCGATGTTTGGCATCTATCTGCCGATGCCCTCCTGGATGGCCAGCCGCATTCTTGACTGGACGGAAAAACGACCGGAGCTGCGGGATGGCTACGCGCTGGGAACCGGCAAGTGGCGTGCGCGTCCTTTTGGCATTAATGAGCTGACCCACAGCCGCGAGCGCTATCGACGCAATCTGCGTTTTTATGCTGACGATCCGGGAATTCGCGTGGGTGGCCCCACCTATCACTGGGTGCGGGAAGGGCTGCTGGCCGGACAAAATATTTTAAGCAAGGCCGCTGATATCACCACTCCACTGCTGTTGTTGCAGGCCGGGGCCGAAAAAATTGTCGATAACCGCTCGCAGGATCTGTTTTGTCAGGCAATGACCGCAGCGGGTCATCCCTGCGAGGGGGGTAAGCCTCGCGTAATTGCAGGCGCGCGTCATGAGATCTTATTTGAACGAGACGATATGCGCGCTGAAGCCTTAGATGCCATCGTGGAGTTTTTCGCGCGGCATGTTTAGCCACATGACTCAGATTTAACGTCAGGCGTGCCTGATTTACTCATTTAACCAGAGGTTTGAAAGAATTATGTATCACGTAGTCGCATCCGATCTCGACGGCACTCTGTTGTCACCCGATCACAGACTGACGCCTTACACCAAAGAAACGCTGAAGTTACTCACCGAACGCGGTGTCCACTTTGTCTTTGCCACTGGTCGTCACCATGTGGACGTTTCCCAGATGCGCGATAATCTCGAAATCGACGCTTATATGATCACCTCTAACGGTGCAAGGGTGCATAACAGCGCCGGTGAGCTGGTATTCAGCCATAATCTTGACGCAGATATCGCTAACGATCTGTTCGCTATCCAATATAACGAGCCGGATATCCTGACCAACGTCTATCGTGATGATGAGTGGTTTATCAACCGCCATCGTCCGGAAGAGCAGCGTTTCTTCTGCGAGTCGGTATTTAATTATCGCCTGTTCGAACCTGGCATGCTGGAAACCGATGGTATCAGTAAAGTGTTTTTCACCTGTGATGATGCCGATAAACTCGTGCCGCTGGAGCAGGCGATTCTGGCACGCTGGGGCGATCGGGTTAATGTCAGCTTCTCCTTCCCAACCTGCCTCGAAGTGATGGCCGGTGGCGTGTCGAAAGGGCATGCGCTGGAAGCGGTGTCGAAAACCCTGGGCTACTCGCTGAAAGAGTGCATCTCGTTTGGTGACGGGCTGAACGATAAAGAGATGCTGTCGATGGCCGGGAAGGGCTGCATTATGAGTAACGCTCATCAGCGCCTGAAAGATCTGCTGCCGGAGCTGGAAGTGATTGGCAGCAATGCTGATGATGCAGTGCCGCATTATTTACGTAAACTGCTGCTGGACTAAGTGGCAAATGGCCAGCACCAGGCTGGCCATCCGTTCTGACGTTACTGCCGCTCTAAAAACCGTACGGCTTTATTCAGAAAGTCGGTAAACAATCCTTCCACCCCAGCCTGGCTATACAGCATGTCATAGAACTGATTTCCGTCGCTATCGTCATTCGGCAAGCACACGCGAGTTAATTTGCAGCTTATTCAGATGCGGCGGCGGCAGGAACACTCCCGGAACCACAAATCAATACACCGTACTTATTGTCTGCTGAAGTTGAATTTTCGTCACAAAGGTAAGCAGCGTCAGCCAGTACGTAACCTATTATCTTTGGCTACACCGTAAGCATTAATTGATTTCATGCATGATGCTCTGACTTGGGATTATCGTTTTAAAACATTCAACGTCGTGGAGCACTTTGATCGTGAAGCGTTGTCGATACAGAATAGATATTAATATGCCAGCCCGGGGTGTTGTTCGTGAACTCGACAGGCCCGCGGCGAATTGGGGCTATCCTGTGATGCTCTACACGGATAATGGCCCAGAGTATATTTCTCCGACTCTGGCAGAGTGGGCAGAAATGCATGCTGTAAAACTGGATTTTATCAGGCCAGGCAAACCCACGCAGAATGCTTTCATGGAAAGGTTTGAACGCAATTACCGGACAGAACTATCTGATTTTTATCTATTTAAAACACTGAATGGCGCGGGTATCTACTGATAAAGAGTTACTGGAATACAACTGTGAACGACCGCATAAATAATCTTCCGCCGGAGGAGTACCGACTATAACGTCATACTATCGTAATTTAAAAAAACGCACAGAGTCAAATAGGGTCTGTTTGAAATCCACTCTTCTACTAATTTTGTTCTTTATAAAAATATATATCTCAAAAAATTTTGATTAAAAGAATTAATTTATGCTCATTCCTAATGTTGAGAATGATATTTCTAATTGATTAATTGAAGAAGACAAGCCACAAGATATTGTTTAAAACTTCTAAGCAACTGAAAAATATGAAGTAACTATCCTTATCTATGTCACGCCAGGTAGTTGAAATTCTATCCTTAGCCCAGGGATTAACTACTTTAAGCAACTTTAAACTATCTTCTTTGATGATGACATGAGCCTGGAAAAGAAAACAGACTTATATGAAAAAAGTATAATAATTAACATTCATCCAACAATAAATCAGGTACTGTCGCCAGATAACGCTATTGGCAATGCTTCATCAAATACAATAATCTAATAAAGCATTGATTTATCCTAAGCTACTCATGGTATCTATGAATTTCGCCTCTGAGGTTACAGGTATAATCTTATCTGACTCAAATTTATAGTTCATGTTAAAATTTATACATCAGAAATTAATCAACATTGGACATAAGCATGATGTCGATAAAGTATTCTTTTATAAATTATTAATAAAATGATAACTTACAGTTTGTAATATTATTCAAAAACTGGAAACTAATCATAGACTATGTAGCCGATTTATGTGACGCGGTAAGGCCGGATCATCATTTCAAGTATATTGCGATAAATATTGGCCATATCCTTGTTATTTTCAGTCTTGATTTTTCGATGTAATCCTCTAAAAATTTCTTTATATGTTAATGCCTTATGTTCTGACGTAAGCTCGGCAATGAGTTTAAGAAATGCTTCTTTTTCCAGCGGCGATCCCTCATTCATAATCATATGAAATTCATCAATCTGAAAGACAGAACTACTTTTAGACTCCACGTATTTACTCCTAAACGTTCTTATGCTTCTAAATAAACGATAAAGCAATCAACTAAACTGGCCACAGAATTAAAGTTTAAAGCCTTGTTCTGATACTTAAATGATAACGCGAAACTGTGTAAATTCTTACTGAGTGAGATTTAATACAAACGATATTTTATGTCAAGATTTAAATATAGCTACCCCTCTGATCAAGAGCACCCATTTTTTACAATCCCTCAGAACCTAACCATCTGTTTTTATGTTGATAAATTTCGCGGCGACTCTTGTCTTAATCTGAACCAATGTGGAAGGTCAATTATTGATACTATACGAGAGAAATCAATTATATATCGTCGCTAAATCAAGTTGGTATCCCTCAGGAATGGAGAAAATGTCACAACAAAATTGATAGCTTGTACACCTGGAATTTCTCAGCTAATTGACATCATAATCAGTAAGCACTTTTTGATATCTCTCCTGTCAAATTCGTCTTTTCTGCGTCGATACTTACAGGAAAAACTAAGTGATAAAAATTCCTTAAAGGTAAAAAAGAATCTTAACTGATGAAGTCTATTCTTCCGATAATCAATCCGTTGAGTAAAGCCCCGACTGCCTTCACTGACTTAGATTATTTATATATTCTTATGACATTATCGTTTACACATTGATAACACAAGACCAACGGTAAAAATGTCGATTAAGGATAATGATTATCATTAACTTAAATGAGATAACTGACTTAGAAATCCAGGAGGCCGAAAATGATATCTCTAAGCGATCAAGTTGAGAGACCAACTACGATAACATCATGTTTATTTATATGTAAGCTTTCATTATGTTTTTGTAGTGTATTTGTATCAAAATTGAAATAGAAATTGTTAAGAGATAAGTAGCTAAACATCATATAAACAGCATCGCTTCGATAAGTTGAACATTCAATTATCCTGTTAAAATGCGCGAAACTTCCGATTAGTAAGATTATTCCAATCATTTCTTCCTAGAGTGATAGGGGGAAGCTATCTTATGTGCTTGATTGATCGTCAGCACCGATCATAAAGCTTGATTCAACCGAAATCATCCCTTAGAATCGATTCCAGTTAACAATTATGAGTAAGCAAATTGAATTAACCAGGCACGGTTGAAAGTGTCGTTAGGATCGTAAAGTTAAGGATTAACTAATGAAAATTGTCTCTATAATCAATAACCTCCAGTATCTCTATGTGCTGTTACTTATTCAGTTAAGCCCTGCATCAAGACCCGTCAGTTACATGTCTCGAATGGTAAATACCATTGGTGAGAATGATTCGTCCCGAAAAAATTATTTTTTAGGGACGGGCACAAACTCTTATCGATCCTCTTCAATACTTTAAGCGGACGTAGAATATTCTTCTACGTTCAAAAGATAATTTCCCAACCTCTATCCAGATAAGGTAAAGAGTAGGGTGAAAGATTAAATGAAGTATTGTCATTATATTTTCAGTAAATAAAAGGAAAGTTGGACTGATAAATAAAATGAGGTATGAAAATTTTAAGGAAGATTGTTAAGAATCATACGTGGGACTTACCAATCTCTCTGGAGATTAGTAGAAAAAACAATGTTTAAATTTTTATAAAATAAGGATATGTATGAAAAATTATAAAAAGATCGCAATTTTGTCTATTGTTACTTCATCATTATTATGCGGTACCGCATTTGCAGAAGATGAAGCACCTGTTACACCAACAACACCACTTACTGTTAATGGCGGTAAAGTTACCTTTAATGGGGAAGTAACAGCTGGAGCGTGTGCTGTATCAGGAGATGAAACTGATAAAATCGTAACTTTAGACACCGTCAGAGCGGCATCTTTCACTGCTGCAAATCAATTAGGTAATGCAAAGAAGGCATTTGATATTAGCCTGATGGATTGCGACACTTCTGTTCGTGAGTCTGTTCAAATTTCATTTAATGGGCAAACAGTCGAAGGTAGCCCAAATCTACTTGGAAATACTGCTGGTGCAGGATCTGCACAAAATGTTGGATTACAGCTATTTGGTCCTGACGGCTCCGCTTTGGACATCGGTGCGTTGAGTTCTAAAGTTAATTTAACTGAAACGACAACTATTCCATTGTCTGTAGATTATATATCAACAGCTGCTGTAGTTACTGCAGGTAAAGTTCAATCTGTTGCTAATTTTAACTTGACGTATAACTAATATTTTTATCATTTTCAATGATTGGTCTTGATAGACCAATCATTTTTAGGATGACTTTTTATTATGTGCAAGAGAGTTTTGTATTTTGTATTTTGTATTTTATATTGTCAGCAGGTATATGCTGGCGGTGTTGCACTTGGAGCAACACGGTTGATTTATCCTACAGAAAAGGATCAGGCAACTCTTAAAATTTATAATAGTGATGATAAAAGTAACTACCTCGTACAATCATGGATTTCAGATCAGAACGACATTAAGGTTAGTGATTTCATCATTACACCACCTCTTTTTGTTATTAAAGCAAAAAGCGAAAATGTATTAAGGGTCGTTTACACTGGAGATAAAAAGGATTTACCAAAAGATAGAGAAAAATTATTTTTTCTAAATTCAAAAGTTATCCCATCGCTAACCGAGGGAGAGCAAAAAATAGACAACGCACTCTTGATATCTACAACGACAAAAATTAAGTTATTCATAAGGCCAGAATCCATAAAAGAAAACTCTTTATTGTCATATGAAAAATTGAGTTGCAGTTACTCAAATGGTCAAATAAAAATTGATAATCCAACACCATTCTATATGAACTTAGTTTCCTTAAAAGTAAATGGAAGGGAGATCTCTAATGCTGAGACAATATCACCCAAATCATCAGTTAATTTAAACACTAAGTTTAAAGGGCCCAGTTTGTCATATAGTTTTATTAATGACTATGGTGTCCAGATGAAAGATGGATTTTGTAAACTATAGATTGTAGATGGGGTTGTAATGCGGATAATAAAAAAAATTTTTTTCGTTATGCTTTGCAGTAATGTGAATGCTTCATATTCGCAGGATTATTTCAACCCTATGTTTTTAGGTAAAGATGTTGCATCACTTGATAATTTATCTTATTTGGGACAAGGAAACGCCTTACCTCCTGGCGATTATATTCTTTATCTTTATATTGATGATGATTTCATCAAAAATGTAAGAATTACTTTTAAAAAAAGCAGCGATACAAATAAAGTTGAAGCATGTTTTACAAAGGATATCATTGAGTCTATTCCATTGAATGCGTCAGCTAAAAAGAAGTTTGATTTCGCATCGGATCAAACGGATAAATGTATTGACGTCAAGAAATATATCAATGATTTTGATTACGAAGTTGATGTGTCTAAATTAATTCTAAAATTATCAATCCCGCAAATTTATTTGGATTCTGTAAGATCGACTCTAGCTAGTGAAGATGACTGGGATGATGGTATTCCATTTTTTCTTATGAATTATAATATGAATGGTTCATCCTCTACAAATAAAGGGTATGGGGACTACTCATCATTTTATACTAATCTCAATAATAGAGCTAACTTTGGCCCATGGAGATTTAATTCCAATGTTTATCTTAGTGAAAGTAAATCTGGTGGAAAAGTCAATCATGAGTTGACTACAAATAATATTTACTTAACAAGAAACATCAATGCTATCAAAAGTAACCTGGTGATTGGTCAAAACACGCTGGGATCTAATTTATTTGATTCAAATCAGTATGTTGGTGTCACATTAGGGACTTCTGATGAAATGTTGCCTGATAGTGAAAGGGGATACAGTCCTGCAATCAGAGGAATTGCCGACTCAAGATCGAAACTTACGATAAGACAAAATAATAATATTATTTATCAAACATATGTCAATCCGGGCCCTTTTGATATTAATAATTTAAATTCGGTAGGAACCAGTGGTGACTATGAAGTAGAGTTGACTTCTTCGGATGGTGTAGTTAAGAAGTACACAGTACCTTATTCTTCACTTCCTAATTTACTTCGCAGTGGTAACTTTAATTACTCTGCAACATTAGGTCAACTTGATTCAAGTGCAACAAAGAATAATAATTTTTTTCAAAGTACAGTTGCTGTAGGCATTCCCCTTGAAGCGACGGTTTTTCTTGGGACACAAATATCTAATAAATACATGTCTACTGGTTTAGGTATTGGTAAAGATTTCGGCTACTTAGGTGCAGTTTCAATTGATGCTCTTCATGCTAAGTCCGAAATTGATAATAATAAATTATCTGGTCAATCTTACAGGATTTTATATTCTAAATCATTTCCTGATATGGGTACTAACATTCAGTTAACTGGTTATCGATATTCGACATCAGACTATTATAGTCTGAGCGAGGCGAGCAATAAAAGTAGTTTACAGAATAATGGAATATATTCAAATTATAATGGAAAAAGAAAAGATAGTTTTCAGTTAAACTTATCACAAAACATTAATGATTTTGGTCAATTGTATGTTTGGGGAAGCATAATTTCCTATTGGGGCACTGAAACAAAATCTAAAAATATGCAATTTGGCTGGAATAAGAGCTTTAGAAATAATGTAACAGTATCAGCAAGTTACAATAAAAATACATTCAGTGGAACTACAGATGATGCATTTTATCTATCTCTAAGTATGCCATTGACGAACGGAACAAATAGCAGCCCAATGTACTTGTCGAATAGTACAAGTTATAATGATTCGGGTTATAACAACATTACGAGTGTTTATGGAAACGTGCTGGATAACAAGCTGGATTATAATGTTTACCAATCAGTAAATAAGGATTCAGATAATAACACTACTAATGTAAATGCAAACTACAGAGCTAGCTCGATTAATCTTCATGCAGGCACTTCGTATACTGCAAAAACTAAAGAGTTTGATTACGGTGCTAGCGGAGGCATTTTATTTCATAAGGATGGTGTTGTTTTTACACGAGAGGCAAACGACACTGCTATTTTGATAGAAGCTCTTGGTGCAGCGGGTGCCAGGATCAACAGATCTGGCGAAAACATCGTTATCAATAATAGTGGTTATGCATTAATACCTTATGCAACTCCTTATCACTATAATGATGTTGAGCTTGATCCGACGACATTTGGTAATGGGTATGATATTGATAATAAGGTACTTAAGATATCACCTACCAGAGGAGCGATCAGCAAAGTGATTTTCGACGTCAGAAAAGGCTATAACTTTTTAGTCGCTGTTAAATACAAAGACAAACCTATCAGGTTTGGATCTTTAGTTAATAATAATGCTGACAATTCTGTTTCAATTGCGAATGATGATGGTACAGTATATTTAACCGGCGTTAAAAATAATTCAAATTATACAGTTAATTGGGATTACAATACAAGTTGCCAATTTTCAATAAATTACGATGATAATCTTAAACTCGATGTCGTTAATAAAATAAATGTCAACTGCTCGTAATTTCTGGAGTGAAAATGAAAATCAACTACTTACTTCTGATTATTAGCGGATTTTATTCATCAGCTTATGCAGTAGATGTGCAGGTTCAAATAAATGGCGCTCTTTTAGCACAAAGTTGTAATGTAAAAAGTAGTGATCTTACAAAGAACGTTATTTTTGATGATATCAACCCGTCAAGTTTTACCACTGTGGGTGCGACGGGAGATCCTAAGGAAGTGAGTATCGCATTAGAAAATTGTACCGGAAATGTAAATCAAATGTCATACATGTTTTCTGGTAATGCTGATGAATCTAACCCAAACTTACTCAAAATTACAGGAACTTCAGAAGGTTCATCAGGGAATTTAGCAAGTGGACTTGCAATTGAGATTCTTGATATGAATAAAAAGGCTTTGCCACTGAATGAAAAGCAATCATTTAATCAAGTTATAACATCATCAACTTATGACTTTAAATTTTTCTTAAGATATAAATCTACAAGTGCAAAAATCAGTCCTGGTGACGCTTCATCATTACTCTATCTGGACATGTATTATGAATAAATTTATTTTATTTATTGCTTTACACATTTTTTCTTTAAATTTACACGCAGAGCAAGTAAAAATAAATATAACTGCAAAGGTATTGGACAGTACCTGTACAATTTCAAGCAATTCAACCGACTTCGTTGTTAATATGAATTCTGGAAATCTACGGGGGCAAGACATTGGCG
Source organism: Winslowiella sp. 2C04 (assembly GCF_050037805.1). NCBI lineage: Bacteria > Pseudomonadati > Pseudomonadota > Gammaproteobacteria > Enterobacterales > Erwiniaceae > Winslowiella > Winslowiella sp. 2C04. The sequence continues at coordinate 70,689 of NZ_CP188300.1, forward strand.
TGCCCTTTGGTGACACTCCTTTTTCTATTAGTCTTGATAATTGTCCAGAGAGTATTAAAACCGCACATGTAAAATTCTCAGCTGAAAGTGATCCTCTTATACCAAATCTTTTAAAAATAACAAGTGGTTCAGATATGGATGCTAAAGGTATTGCTATAGGGTTATACGATAGCAAAAAAAACAACCTCAATATCACAAGTAACAATGGTGACTATCCGATCGATAAAGTGAATAATAATAATGTTTTCAATTTTTCAGCCGCATATGTAAAGACAAGTAATGATTTTACTCCCGGAAAAGTTGTCGCTATTGCTTACTTCGATATCACTTATGATTAAATATATATTATGTACGTTGGCTATTCTGTTGCTGCCTGATATCTGCGTGGCTGGTCCGTCAGTTGTTGGGACACGTTTTATATTCAATAATGATACAAAAGCATTAAATGTTAAGATTATTAATGATGGTGAAAGCGATTACCTAATAAAGACATCAATAAATAGTGATGCTTTCATTATATCACCCCCATTATTTTTACTTCCGACTAATGAAAGCAATTTAATAACTATTATTCCTAATGAAATAAACAAACAGGATATCGATCAACTGTTTGATTTGGTAATCACTGCCATACCAAGGTCGGAGAAAAATGTTAATGATAATACAGTGTCTTTAGCTGTGAGATCACATTTTAAACTTATATACAGACATGGAAAATATCAAGATGAAGATTTTAAAAAAATAGAATTAACTTCTGACGAGAAGGGAAATTATTGGTTGAAAAATCGTTCTGGAACTATTTTCGATTTGTCATTTTCAACGGATGAATATTTTAATAAATCTCGCAGAAAAATATTGAGCTATAACGAAGTATTACCAGTCAAAGACTGCAATCCAAAATTAGTTTGTAAGCTATGGATTAATGTACATGATGGTGACGACTCAGTTATAAAAACATTTAAATTGTTTAAAAATAAATAGGCTAATCATGATTGGCATGAAGAAAAATATATTGATTTCTAGTCTGGTCATTTCTTTACAAATGTCACAGGCATTTGCTGTGGTCGAAAATACCTTTAGAGTTAGTCCATCTTCTGGTAACCAGATTGATGTTACAGGCCCGGCGGATAGAATGAGTTTTGCTAACTTAATTTCTTCGAGCGGAAGTTCTGCTTATTCTATGTGTAATAGTTGGACAGTCGGCTATGATTTAGCAAGAGTTGATTATGTTCCTCGATTACCGTATACAGGTACCAAACGTGTTTGGGCTGCTGGCACATATACTAATTATCTATTTGAAACTGGTAGTCCGGGAATAACAGTTACACCTTACGGAGGTTCAAGATCAGCGAATGCTGATATCCCCGCTGAGTTTTCAGGTATGCCTCCAACGGCAGCTGTTGTTTGGAGAGGTAACATGCCTGATGCTACTAGAAAACAAAATAACGGAATTCGGTTGATATATGGAGTCTATGTGTATAAGGGTGCCGAAAGATTAACAGGTGCAATGACAGTCCCAGAGCAAACTATGTATCAGTATAACTGTGTTGATACAAAAAATGTCGTACAAGAAATAAATTATATTAACTTAGCCACTTTACAAATCCTTGGTACTGTTACTGGTTGCACCCCCAATTCAAAATCAGCCATAATAAACATGGACGGTGTTCCCATTTCTACGGCTGAGCAAGCTACTGAGTCAACTCTTATCAATACAAAACAGCAGACCTTTTCGTTACAATGTGACCCAAATATTAATCTTTCATATTCAGTTGTTGACTTAAATGATCCAACTAATAATTCTACGATATCGACACTGACATCTGATTCGAGTGCAACGGGTATCGGTTATGCACTTACTACACAAGCGGGTACACGAATTCAATTCGGTCCTGAAGGCTCCGCTCCAGGTATTCCAGGGCAGCAGAAATATTTTATTGGTGTCGCTGGAACTCAGGGTATGAATTCAATGTCTCATACTCTGGGATTTAGTTACGTTCGGAAGTCATCGGAACCATTAAAAACTGGCTCAGTTAAATCACTGATAGGAATAACCTATTCTTATCAATGATTTCATTAAACACCTATTCTTAATGGTCTTTAATACTTAGCGCAAATTATTATTTGCGCTAAGTTCTCGTATTAAATTGTGTGAAAACCACTAAATGTGTCTGTAATGCACATTAATTTTTTTTATTACTAAATCATCATCCCTTTTTAAATAAACCGCCGCGCTCGCGTGAAATACCGGGTTTATCGTCAATAAGTCTTGCCAGTAGTGTTTTAGTCTGTTTCATACAATCGCCTGATTACCTTTCTTATACCTGACTGCACGCCTGGAGCCTCTGTGGGCATCTTTTCGTAAATACTGCGGAAGCATTTGTGTTTTAGCCGCTGCAGCAGGTATTTTGGGGCTTAGCGATACAGATTGTCTGCCTCGCTATCTGCAACCATTTTTAGCTGGCCTGGTTCATCTGCTGTTTATGCTTATTTTCACTTAACATGGTCAGCAGCAGCAGAATCACCGCCAGCACGCATCCGCCGACCATAATAATAAAGCCACCGTTCCAGCCGAAATAGTCAACGGTATAACCGACGATGGCGCTGGCCGCGACCGATCCGCCGAGATAACCGAACAGCCCGGTAAAGCCTGCGGCGGTGCCGGCGGCCTTTTTCGGTGCCAGTTCCAGCGCATGCAGACCAATTAGCATCACCGGACCATAAATCAGGAAGCCGATAACAATCATGCAGGCCATATCCACACCGGGATTTCCCGCCGGATTCATCCAGTAAATGATGGTGGCGATGGTCACCAGCGTCATAAAGAACACCCCGGTAGCGCCGCGATTGCCTTTAAACACTTTATCCGACATCCAGCCGCACAGCAGCGTTCCCGGAATACCGGCATATTCGTACAGGAAGTAGGCCCATGAGGACTTATCCAACGAGAAGTGTTTCACCTCTTTCAGATAGGTCGGGGACCAGTCGAGAATGCCGTAGCGCAGCAGATAAACGAAGACGTTAGCCAGCGCGATATACCACAGCAGTTTGTTCGGCAAAATGTACTGCATAAAGATCTGTTTGGCAGTCAGCTCTTCTTCATGCTTGTCAGTGTAATCCGGTGGATAGTCGTTTTTATACTCTTCAATCGGCGGTAATCCGCAGGATTGCGGAGTATCACGCATCAGTGCAAAAGCGATAATCGCAATCAAGATCGCGCCAAATGCAGGCATATACAGCGCCGCTTTCCAGTCGTTAAACCACGCCATACCCAGCAGGAACAGCAGAGGTGGGATCCCGCCACCGACGTTATGCGCGCAGTTCCATACTGAGACGATGCCGCCGCGTTCTTTCTGCGACCACCAGTGAACCATAGTGCGGCCGCATGGCGGCCAGCCCATACCCTGGAACCAGCCGCAGATAAACAGCAGCACAAACATGATCATAATGCTGGAGGTTGCCCAAGGGACAAAGCCCATAATCAGCATGACGCAGGCCGCCAGAATCAGACCGGCAGGCAGGAACACGCGTGGGTTGGAACGATCCGAAACCGAGCCCATGATAAATTTTGAGAAGCCATAGGCGATGGAAATACCGGACAGGGCAAAACCTAAATCACCGCGTGAGAAGCCCTGTTCAATCAAATAAGGCATGGCCAGTGCGAAGTTTTTGCGCACCAGATAGTAGGCGGCATAACCGAAGAAGATGCCGAAGAAAATCTGCCAACGCAGGCGGCGATAGAGTGGATCTACATGATGGTCTGCGACGCGGGTCTGGTGTGGCGCAGGTTTAAAAATACTTAACATAAAAGCTCCGATGGCGCATTTTTAGTGATTGTTAACGGAAGCGCTGCGCGGATACGCAGATGGAAATGTTCCATTTCGCGCATAGCATAGTGGCTGATATGGTTAATGACTGTGAGTAAGCACACAAATGTTGCAGTTTTATTACAGTCGCGGCTTGTTGTGTCACAAATTAGCCAACTTTCTGACGCTTTTAGGCATGATCAATCACCTTTCTGGTCAACTGCGTCTCAGACTTTTCGGTTTCGTTTGATGAGCGTTTGCTTTCCTGATGCAACATTATGACTGGTGTTTATTTGTTCACTCGTCAACCAGAAACTTGATTCGCCCTGACAGCAATTCGTTACAATAACGCCTCTTTTTTCTGATGAGTGATTACTGTGGCATTACTGATTATCACCACCATTCTTTGGGCATTTTCTTTCAGTCTGATCGGTGAGTATCTCGCGGGGCAGGTTGATAGCTGGTTTTCGGTGCTGATGCGGCTGGTATTGGCGGCGGTGGTATTTCTGCCATTTCTGCGCTGGCGTGGTTATCAGCTGTCGACGCTGCTGCTGTATATGGCGGTGGGTATGTTGCAGCTGGGCATCATGTATCTGATTAGCTTCCAGGCCTATCTCTATCTCAGCGTTTCAGAATTCCTGCTGTTTACCGTGATGACGCCGCTGTATGTCACGCTGATTTACGATTTAATCAGCGGGCGTGGCGTGCGCCCTGGCTATGCGCTGAGTGCGCTGCTGGCAGTGGCGGGAGCCGCGATTATTCGTTACGACAAAGTCAGTGACCATTTCTGGTTTGGATTGCTGTTGGTGCAGCTGGCGAATCTCTGTTTTGCCATCGGTATGGTTGGCTACAAGCGCCTGCAAGAGACGCGTCCGATGCCGCAGCATACGGCGTTCTCGTGGTTCTATATTGGGGCCGTCAGCGTGGCGATTGTCGCCTGGTTCCTGTGGGGTAATCCGAATAAACTGCCGACCACTTCGCTACAGTGGGGCATTCTGGTATGGCTGGGCATTGCGGCATCAGGACTGGGCTACTTTATGTGGAATTACGGCGCAACCCAGGTAGATGCGGGCACGCTGGGCATTATGAACAATATGCATGTCCCGGCCGGATTACTGGTTAACCTCGCCATCTGGCAGCAGCAGCCGCACTGGCCGAGCTTCCTGATTGGCGCGACGGTGATCTGCGCTTCACTGTGGGTACATAAACGCTGGATAGTGGGTAAAGGCGTGAAGGGATAAGCGGAACCGGAGCGGGTAAACCGCTCCGGCACTCTGCTCGCGGTCAGGCTTTCGCGGCAGGCGTTGCAGGACGGATTTTTTTAGTCAGTCCTTTCAAAAAGTTTCTTAAAATCTGGTCGCCGCATTCGCGGTAGTTTTTATGCCCTGGTTTACGGAAGATCGCGCCGATTTCTGCCTGAGATACGGCAAAGTCAGCCAGCTGCAGAATTTCGGTGATGTCGGTGGTTTTCAGATTAAACGCCACGCGCAGCTTTTTCAGGATAATGTTGTTCGTCATTTTGCGTTCGATGGAGGGCACCGGCGCTTCTTCGCTCTTGCCGCGCAGAGAGAAAATCAATCCGTTCAGGAAATAGCCCATCAGCACGTCCGGAACCGGACGAAAGCCCGCTTCATCATCCTTTTTCAGGAAAGCCTGCATCTCTTCGACAGAGACTTCACTCTCCGCCAGTGCCAGCGTACTGACCATTTTAGCGTCACTCATTTCCAGCATGTAGCGCACGCTGCGTAACACATCGTTATTGGTCATATTGAAATCTCTTCAGGTTAAGGAATGCATTGCGCCGCATTATACACTTCGCCCCTGAAGTTGCATCAGGACTGGCTGACCGTCAGCGGTAATGCCGTGCCGGGACGCGATGCGTCACGAACAAACGGCAGATGATCGCAGGCGTGCTGGCGTGCGGAGCGGATAAATGCTTCCACTACTGGCTGACGCTGTTCTCCATCGCGCACGGCGGCATAAAGGCGGCTCCACAAGCCGTCACCCAGAGGTTTAGTGACAACCAGCCCCTGATGTTCAAAGCTTTCCACCACCCAGTGTGGCAGCGCAGCAATGCCCATCCGTGCAGCAACCATCTGAATCAACAGCAAAGTATTATCGACGTTTTTCAGTGCCGGGCTGACCCCCGCTGGTTGCAGGAAGTGACGCCAGATATCCAGACGCTGACGCTGTACCGGGTAGATCATCAGCACTTCGCTGGCGAGATCTTCAGGTGAAATTGTCTCATTCTGCGCCAGCGGATGGTCGGGAGCCAGTATCAGCCTGACTTCGAAATCAAACATCGGTGAATAGTGCAGGCCACTGCGCGGCAAAATATCTGAGGTCAGCACCACGTCCAGTTCGCCTTGCTGCAGCGCCGGTTGCGGATCAAATGTTACGCCCGATTTAAAGTCCATCGCCACTTGCGGCCAGCTCTGACGGAAATTGTCCAGTGCCGGAGTCAGCCACTGAATGCAGCTGTGACACTCAATTGCGATACGCAGCGTGGTCTGACGCGGCTCATGGCATGCCTGCAACGCCTGCTGAATTTGTGGCAATACCTGTTCTGCCAGCTGCAAAAGAATCTCACCCTGCGGGGTAAAGCGCAGTGGCTGGCTTTTACGTACGAACAGGCGAAAGCCGAGGCGCTGCTCCAGATCGCTGAACTGGTGTGATAACGCCGATTGCGTTTGATGCAACTGTGCAGCGGCGGCGGCCAGTGAGCCAGTATTCCTTAAGGCCTGCAGCGTCCGTAGGTGTTTGAGTTCGATCATGAGAGTCCTTCACATCGATAATGAACAATTTGCGCTTGTGATGAATACAGTACCTGCACATTATAGCGGTGTAAACATCTGGACGGCTAAACTTCTCTGGCGACGACGCCGGAACGCATTTAAACGAGGGGCAAAGACATGACTATTCTGAATCACACACTCGGATTTCCACGCGTCGGTCTGCGTCGCGAACTGAAAAAAGCGCAGGAAAGCTACTGGGCAGGCAACAGCACCCAGCAAGAATTACTGGCTGTGGGTAGCGAGCTGCGCGCTCGTCACTGGCAGCAACAGAAAGATGCCGGTGTAGACCTGCTGCCGGTTGGCGATTTTGCCTGGTACGATCACGTACTGACCACCAGCCTGCTGCTGGGTAACGTACCGGCTCGCCATCAGAACAAAGACGGCTCTGTCGATCTCGACACTCTGTTTCGCCTGGGTCGTGGACGTGCGCCAGGCGGTGAGCCGGCTGCTGCGGCTGAAATGACGAAGTGGTTTAACACCAACTATCACTACATGGTGCCTGAGTTTGTTAAAGGGCAGCAGTTCAAACTGACCTGGACTCAGTTGCTGGATGAAGTCGATGAAGCGCTGGCGCTGGGGCATAAAGTCAAACCAGTACTGCTTGGCCCGGTCACTTACCTGTGGCTGGGAAAAGTGAAAGGCGAGCAGTTTGACCGCCTGAGCCTGCTGAAAGACATTCTGCCGGTGTACCAGCAGGTACTGGCTGAACTGGCAAAACGTGATATTGAATGGGTGCAGATAGACGAGCCGGCGCTGGTGCTCGAACTGCCGGACGAGTGGCTCAATGCCTTTAAACCGGCCTACGATGCGCTGCACGGCCAGACTAAACTGCTGCTGACCACCTATTTCGACAGCATCAGCCAGAACCTGACAACTATTCGCCAACTGCCGGTAAACGGGCTGCATGTCGATCTGGTTCACGGTAAAGACGATGTGGCGCTACTGAACAGCAAATTGCCGGTTGACTGGCTGCTTTCTGTTGGCGTCATTAACGGCCGTAACGTCTGGCGTGCCGATCTGAGCAGTTGGTTTGAGCGGTTGCAGCCGCTGGTGGGCCAGCGTAAACAGCTGTGGATCGGCTCTTCCTGCTCTCTGCTGCATAGTCCTATCGACCTGAGTGTTGAAACTCGCCTTGATGAAGAAGTGAAAAGTTGGTTCTCCTTCGCACTACAAAAGTGTAGCGAGCTGTCACTGTTGACCCGTGCGCTGAATAACAACGATGCCGCTTCACTGGAAGCATGGAGCGCACCGATTCGTGCCCGTCGTCATTCAACCCGCGTGCACAATGACGCTGTTGGTCAGCGTCTGGTGGCCATCACCGCAAAAGATAGCCAGCGCGACAGCAGCTATCCGGCGCGTGCCGAAGCACAGCGTCATCGCTTTAACCTGCCAGCATGGCCGACCACCACCATCGGCTCATTTCCGCAAACCACCGAGATTCGCGGCCTGCGTCTCGACTTTAAGCAGGGCCGACTGGACAGTAAAAACTATCGCACCGGTATCTCTGAACATATAAAGCAGGCGATTGTTGAGCAGGAACGTCTGGGGCTGGACGTGCTGGTACACGGTGAAGCCGAGCGCAATGACATGGTGGAATACTTTGGTGAACATCTTGATGGCTTCGTGTTTACGCAGAATGGCTGGGTACAGAGCTACGGTTCACGCTGCGTAAAGCCACCGGTAATTATTGGTGACGTCAGCCGTCCGGCAGCAATTACCGTTGAGTGGGCGAAATATGCTCAGTCGCTGACCGACAAGCCAGTAAAAGGCATGCTGACCGGCCCGGTGACGATTCTTTGCTGGTCATTCCCGCGTGAAGATGTGTCACGTGAAACCATCGCTAAGCAGATTGCGCTGGCGCTGCGCGATGAAGTGGAAGATCTGGAAAAAGCCGGCATCGGCATTATCCAGATTGATGAACCTGCCCTGCGTGAAGGTTTGCCGCTGCATCAGTCTGACTGGGCAGCTTACCTGGAGTGGGCAGTGGATGCCTTCCGCCTGAATGCTGCGGTGGCACAGGACGATACCCAGATTCACACCCATATGTGTTACTGCGAATTCAACGACATTATGGACTCCATCGCGGCGCTCGATGCTGACGTGATTACCATTGAAACCTCGCGTTCAGATATGGAGTTGCTGGAGTCGTTTGAGCAGTTCGAGTATCCGAACGAAATCGGCCCGGGCGTGTATGACATTCACTCGCCAAACGTACCCAGCGTTGAGTGGATGGAAGCGCTGCTGCTGAAAGCGGCGAAGCGTGTTCCGGTTGAGCGCCTGTGGGTAAACCCTGACTGCGGCCTGAAAACGCGCGGCTGGGCTGAAACACGTCAGGCGCTGGCGAACATGGTAAAGGCGGCGCAGAACCTGCGTAACGCTACCATCTGAGTTTACTGTGTTGTTGTGTTGAAGTGGTTGGGGCGCACGGCGCCCCCTTTTTATGCTTACGCAGCAGGTGCAACGCCATAGCGTTTAAACCAGGCGAGCATGCGTTGCCAGCCATCCTGCGCCGACTCCTGGTGATAACTGTCGCGGTAATCGGCATTAAACGCGTGTCCGGCATCGGGATATACCACGATCTCGGCATCGGCGTTCGCGGCGCGCAGTGCCTGACGCATCACCTCGATGCTCTCCTGCGGAATGCTGTCATCCAGGCCACCGTATAAACCCAGCACCGGCGCGTTAAGATCAACCGCAATATCGACAGGATATTTCGGCTGTTTTATCGATTTGTCACCGACCAGCTTGCCATACCAGGCTACCGCCGCTTTGAGCTGTGGATTATGCGCGGCATAAAGCCAGCTGATGCGGCCACCCCAGCAGAATCCGGTTATGGCAGTATTGCGCATATCACCGCCGTGACGTGATGCCCAGTTGGCAACGTGATCGAGATCGGCCAGCACCTGCGCATCCGGGACTTTACTGACCAGCTCGGTAATTAAAGTGGGGATATCGTCATAGTCGGCAGCATCGCCCTGGCGGAAATAGAGTTCAGGCGCGACAGCCAGGTAACCTTCTGCTGCCAGCCGGCGACAGACATCACGAATATGCTCATGCACGCCAAAAATTTCCTGCACCACCATAATCACCGGCAGAGCGGCGGTGGCATTTTTTGGCCTGGCGTGAAAGGCGGGCATATTTTCGCCCTGCGTCGGTATTGAGGTTTCACCAGACAGAATATCAGTAGAGTCGGTAATAATGGTGGTCGATGCGGTAGGCGAAACCGCAGGAGCGAAGCCACTATTGCCTGGCTTTTGAGCCATGTTATCTTCGGTTTTCATCGTCCTCTCCATGCAAGCATTAGCGCAATCAGGTAACTATAGCCAGGATTACACCGTGGCTATTTACACTCATCTTTAACACTCAGCAGGCATCAAGCGCAGGGTCGGATGTGACTAAATAGCCTCACAGAGTGAATTTATGTGAGGTTAATCACGATGCTCATGTATTTAAATGTAATTTTCATTTTCATCGGTGAGTTAAATCACATAATTTTGCCGGGCAGTGGATTACAGTAGCGCATTAGCGTACCCAACTTTTTTATTCAGGAGTCTGTTATGGCCCAGTCTGACGTTTTTCACCTTGGTATCACTAAAGCCGACCTGCAAGGCGCGACGCTGGCGATTGTGCCTGGCGACCCTGAGCGGGTGAAAAAAATTGCGGCACTGATGGATAATCCTGTCCATCTGGCCTCACACCGTGAATTTACCAGCTACCGCGCCGAGCTGGATGGCAAGCCGGTGGTGGTCTGCTCAACGGGTATTGGTGGACCGTCAACGTCTATTGCGGTTGAAGAGCTGGCGCAGCTGGGCGTGCGCACTTTCCTGCGTGTCGGCACCACCGGAGCGATTCAGCCTGGCATCAATGTTGGTGATGTGCTGGTGACGACCGGTTCAGTGCGTCTTGACGGTGCCAGTCTGCATTTCGCGCCAATGGAGTTTCCGGCGGTGGCCGATTTCACCTGTACTACTGCACTGGTTGAAGCGGCGAAAGCGGCAGGTGCCACTACTCATATCGGTATTACTGCGTCATCTGACACCTTCTATCCGGGCCAGGAGCGTTACGATACTTTCTCTGGTCGCGTTGTCAGCCGCTACCAGGGTTCGATGGAAGAGTGGCAGCAAATGGGCGTACTTAACTATGAGATGGAATCCGCCACTCTGCTGACCATGTGTGCCAGTCAGGGCCTGCGTGCCGGTATGGTTGCCGGCGTGATTGTTAACCGCACGCAGAAAGAGATTCCGGATGCGGTTACCATGAAGCAAACTGAAAGCGATGCGGTAAAAATCGTCGTTGAAGCGGCGCGTCGTCTGCTGTAATTGATCCCCCGAACGTCGGGTGGCATTCCCGCCGCCCGAATTGCCTGTCAGCACCGCACTTCATCTCCCCCTGCTTTTTATCTGGACATTCATACAGTGCGCCTCTACCTTTTCACTGTTCGACGCGGTGTGCAGGAGGAGCAGTGGACAATCAATATCTTTTTGGCGTGTGTCTGGGGCTGGCAGGTTTGCTGGTGGGCTGGATTATTGCCTGGTTTCGTTATAGTCAGCAGCAGGCCAGTCAGGAAACCGAGCGCCGGTTATTAGCGCAGTCGTTACAACAGTCGCAGCATGAGCAGCAACGCCTGCAACAGCAAATACAGTCGCAGCAGCAGGAACAGCAGCTGATTGAAAAAGAGCTGCGGCAGCTGCATGGCGCGCTGGCCGCCGCGCAGGAAAAACAGCATCACTTTGATCACTGGCGTAGCGAAAGCGAGCAGTTGAGTCGTGAGCTGCGTAACCAGCTGGAAATCAACAGCGCTCAGGAAGCAGAACTGCGCGAAGTGACTATCCGTCTGGAAGAGACGCGCATGGCGGCCGAAGAAAAACAGCGGTTGCTGACCAACAGCGAGCAGCGGCTGACCGCACAGTTTGAAAATCTGGCCAATCGCATCTTTGAAAACAGCGGCCGCCGGGTCGACGAGCAAAACCGTCAGAGTCTCAACGGGCTGATTACGCCGTTGCGCGAGCAGCTTGATGGTTTTCGTCGTCAGGTACAGGAAAGTTTTGGCCAGGAGGCCCGCGAACGTCACACGCTTTCCCATGAGATCCGCAACCTGCAACAACTGAATGCGCAAATGGCGCAGGAAGCAATCAACCTGACCAAAGCATTAAAAGGCGACAATAAAACGCAGGGCAACTGGGGGGAGGTGGTGCTGAGCCGGGTGCTGGAAGCTTCCGGGCTGCGCGAAGGCTATGAATACCAGACCCAGGTCAATGTGCAGGTCGATCAGAACAGCCGGATGCAGCCTGACGTCATCGTGCGTTTACCGCAGGGTAAAGATGTGGTGATTGATGCCAAAATGACGCTGGTGGCTTACGAACGTTACTTTAACGGCGAAGATGAAGTGACGCGTGAACAGGCGATTGGCGAGCATATCGCCGCGATTCGTTCGCACCTGCGCTTGTTAAGCCGAAAAGATTATCAACAATTGCCTGGTTTACGCTCGCTGGATTATGTGTTGATGTTTATCCCGATAGAGCCCGCCTTTCTGCTGGCGATTGACCGTCAGCCAGAGCTGATTAGCGAGGCGCTGAAGCAAAATATTATGCTGGTCAGCCCGACCACGCTGCTGGTGGCGCTGCGCACCATCAATAATCTCTGGCGGTACGAACATCAGAGCCGCAATGCGCAGCGTATCGCCGACCGCGCCGCGCGGCTGTATGACAAAATGCGGCTGTTTGTCGATGATATGACCAGCATCGGGCAGAACCTGGATAAGGCGCAGGATAGCTATCGTTCGGCGATGAAAAAGCTGGCGGAAGGGCGCGGTAATCTGATTGCCCAGAGTGAAAGCTTTCGTCAGTTGGGAGTAGAAGTAAAACGGCCAATAAATCCGCGACTGGCCGAGCAGGCTTTACCGGAATCGGCGGAAAATGATGCCGATGAACCGGACGACGAACAGCAGGAATCCTCCGCGCCACCGATGAGTGAGATGCTGCGCCGTATCAATGAATAAACGCCGGGGCAGCGTGCCTGGCTACCCTTACTCTGGTACACTTCGAGGATATTTGATTGTGGAGCAGGCAAAACAAATGGCAGATGAATCACAGGAAACCACACATTTTGGTTTTCGTACGGTCGCGAAAACTGAAAAAGCTGACATGGTTGCAGATGTATTCCATTCCGTCGCGGCGAAGTATGACCTGATGAACGATTTGATGTCCTTTGGCATCCATCGCATCTGGAAGCGTTTTACCATTGATTGCAGCGGCGTGCGCCGTGGGCAACGCGTATTAGACCTGGCGGGTGGTACCGGCGATCTGACGGCGAAATTTTCCCGTCTGGTGGGTGAAACCGGTCAGGTAGTGCTGGCGGATATCAACAGCTCAATGCTGAAGATGGGTCGCGAAAAGCTGCGTAACAGCGGTGTGGTGGGCAATGTCAGCTATGTGCAGGCCAATGCCGAAGCGCTGCCGTTCCCGGATAACTATTTTGACTGCATTACCATCTCCTTTGGTCTACGCAACGTTACCGAGAAAGAAAAAGCGCTGGCCTCAATGTTTCGCGTGCTGAAGCCAGGTGGTCGTTTGCTGGTGCTGGAGTTCTCCAAACCGCTGCTGGAGCCACTGAATAAAGCCTACGATGCTTACTCTTTCCATATTCTGCCGCGTATTGGCGAACTGGTGGCGCAGGATGCCGAGAGCTATCGCTATCTGGCGGAGTCCATTCGGATGCATCCTGACCAGGAGACGCTGAAAGCGATGATGATGGACGTGGGTTTTGAAAACACCACTTACCATAATCTGACGGGTGGCATTGTCGCGCTGCACCGTGGATTCAAGTTCTGATCGGGAAAGCGAATGACTTTAACGCCGCTGTTAACCGCTGGTCTGGAGACCGCGCTTAATCAAATTCTGTATCGCGATCGTGGCCTGAAAGCGGCGCGTCAACGACTGACTGGCAAGACTCTCGCCTTCGATCTGCAGGAGCTGTCTCAGCCGTTGACGCTGGTGTTTAGCGAAAACCAGGTCGATGTGCTGGGCGACTGGCAGGATGCGACCGACTGCACCGTTAAAACCCGTTTTTCTGTGCTGCGTAAATTACGCGATCGTCAGCAGCTTACCGCATTGATTCGCAGCGGTGAGCTGGAAGTGGACGGCGATCTGCAAGTGGTGCAGCAGTTCTCCGCGCTTTTTGATATGGCTGAGCTGGATCCAGCAGAGTATCTGGCTCCGTGGGTTGGCGATATCGCCGCGCAAGGTATCAGCCAGTTTGCCCGCCGTGGTTTCAATTTCCTGCGCAACGATATTCAGCGCAAACAAAGCTATGCGGCTCAGGTGTTAACCGAAGAGTGGCGCGTGGCGCCCGGTGCTTTAGAACTGGCCTGGTTTGCTGAAGAAGTTGATGCCGTAAACCGTTCACTGGACGCATTAAGCGCCCGGTTAGACTCGCTGGAGGCGAAATGACGCTGGGAGAAATTCGCCGGCTGTATTACATCATCAAGGTGTTTCTCAGTTACGGTCTTGATGAACTGATCCCACGTACTCGCATTACTCTGCCAATTCGGCTGTGGCGACGTTGTGTGTTCTGGATCCCCAATACGCACAAGGAAAAGCCGCTGGGCGCGCGTCTGCGTATGGCGCTGGAGCAGCTGGGGCCGGTGTGGATTAAGTTCGGTCAGATGATGTCAACGCGACGCGACCTGTTTCCGCCGCAGATTGCCGATCAGTTGGCGATGTTGCAGGACCGGGTAGCGCCTTTTGATGGTGAGCTGGCGCGTCGTCAGATTGAGCTGTCGCTGGGCTCGACGATTGAAACCTGGTTTGACGATTTCGAGATCAAACCGCTGGCGTCCGCTTCTATCGCTCAGGTGCATACCGCCACGCTGAAAGAAAATGGCAAACAGGTTGTCATCAAGGTGATTCGCCCGGATATCCTGCCGGTAATCAAAGCGGATATGAAGCTGATTTATCGTCTGGCACACTGGGTTCCGCGTCTGTTACCCGATGGCCGCCGTCTGCGCCCGGTAGAAGTGGTCGCTGACTATGAAAAAACCTTGATCGATGAGCTGAATTTACTGCGCGAAGCGGCAAATGCCATTCAGCTGCGCCGTAATTTCGACAACAGCAAAATGCTGTATGTGCCTGAAGTCTGTTCCGATTATTGCAGTGAATCGATGCTGGTGATGGAGCGCATTTACGGTATTCCGATTTCAGATGTGGTGTCGCTGGAGCAGCATGGCGTCAACATGAAGCTGTTAGCCGAGCGTGGCGTGCAGGTGTTCTTTACCCAGGTATTCCGCGACAGTTTCTTCCATGCAGATATGCATCCCGGCAATATTTTCGTCAGCTATGAGCACCCGGAAGATCCGCAATATATCGGTATCGACTGCGGAATTGTCGGCTCACTGAACAAAGAAGATAAGCGCTATCTGGCTGAAAACTTTATTGCTTTCTTCAATCGTGATTATCGTAAAGTGGCGGAGTTGCATGTTGATTCCGGCTGGGTACCGCTGGATACCAATGTCGAAGATTTTGAGTTTGCCATCCGCACCGTCTGTGAGCCGATTTTTGAGAAACCGCTGGCTGAGATCTCCTTTGGTCATGTGCTGCTGAACCTGTTTAATACCGCCCGACGTTTCAATATGGAAGTGCAGCCGCAGTTGGTGCTGTTGCAGAAAACCCTGTTGTATGTCGAAGGCGTCGGGCGTCAGCTCTATCCGCAGCTTGACCTGTGGAAAACCGCCAAGCCGTTCCTCGAAGACTGGATTAAAGACCAGGTTGGCATTCCGGCGATTGTGCGCGCGCTGAAAGAAAAAGCGCCGTTCTGGGCGGAAAAGTTGCCTGAGTTACCGGAACTTTTTTACGACAGTCTGCGTCAACATAAACGTTTGCAACATAGTGTTGATAGGCTGGTTACCGACATGAATGTTCAACGCACGCGCCAGCATCAGTCACGTTTCCTGTTTGGTATCGGTGTCACGCTGCTGGTAAGCGGCACGGCAATCCTGTTAACCCATCCGGAATGGGATGTACTGCCGGCAGTGATGATGGCGGGTGGTCTGGTGTCATGGCTGATTGGCTGGCGCAAGACCCAATGATTGTCATAAACGGTAAAAAGACGCGTTAAGCTAAGCGTCTTCGTCGCGACCCTGCGGGTAGTTGTTATATACTGCCAGCATCAGCGTTTAATTAATTTAATCCAGAGGCAAATAACATGGGCGGTATCAGTATTTGGCAGTTGTTAATTATTGCCGTGATCGTCGTACTTCTGTTTGGTACCAATAAGTTACGTACGCTTGGTTCCGATTTAGGTTCATCCATCAAGGGCTTTAAGAAAGCCATGAGCGATGATGAACAAAAAGAGAAAGACTCCCAGGATGCCGATTTCAATGCCAAAACTCTGGCAGATAAACCGCATACTGACGCGAAAAGCGAAGAAGTTAAGAACGACAAAGACAAGGTGTAAGCCGTGTTCGACATAGGTTTTAGTGAACTGGTATTGGTGTTCGTTATCGGGCTGGTAGTACTGGGCCCGCAGCGATTACCGGTTGCGGTCAGAACCGTGGTCGGCTGGATTCGTGCGCTGCGTTCGCTGGCATCAAGTGTGCAAAATGAACTGGCGCAAGAGTTGAAGTTGCAGGAGCTGCAAGACAGTCTGAGAAAAGTCGAGCAGGCCAGTAAAGACTCATTGTCACCTGAGCTGAAAGAGTCGATGGAAGAGCTGAAAAAAACAGCGGAGTCGATGAAGCGGACTTATCTTGGCGACAACGAAAAAGCGGATGACGAAGCCCATACCATCCACAATCCTTTGGTGAAAGATCCGAAGGAGTCTCATGAAGGCGTGACGCCTGCTGCTGCGGATGGTCAGGCCACCGCTCCCGCACAGGCTCCTGCAGCGGTGATCCCGGATGCTATGCCAGAAACGGCAGGCCAAGCGGAACCGGTCGTCAAGACTGAAACCACTGCACCCGCGCGCACTCCAGCCTCAACCACTCCTACAAGCGGTGAACGTTAAACATGGCAGTTGAAGATACCCAACCGCTGATCAGTCATCTGATAGAGCTGCGTAAGCGCCTGCTAAACTGCATTATCGCAGTGTTAGTCATCTTTCTGGCACTGGTTTATTTCTCCAATGATATCTATCAAATCGTTTCCGCACCGCTAATCAAACAGCTGCCTGCCGGTGCCAGTATGATCGCCACTGACGTTGCATCACCGTTTTTTACGCCTATCAAGCTGACGATGATTGTTTCGGTATTTATTGCAATACCGGTCATTCTGCATCAGGTGTGGGCGTTTGTTGCGCCGGCGCTTTACCGCCACGAGCGCAGGCTGGTGATGCCGTTGCTGTTTTCCAGCTCGGCGCTGTTCTATCTCGGCATGGCGTTTGCCTATTTCGTCGTCTTCCCGCTGGCGTTTGGCTTTTTTGCTAAAACTGCACCGGAAGGCGTGCTGATAGCCACTGATATTAATAACTACCTTGATTTCGTCATGGCGCTGTTTATGGCGTTTGGCGTCTCATTCGAGGTGCCTATTGCCATTGTATTGTTGTGCTGGACGGGCGTGACTACCCCGGAAGATCTGAAGGCAAAACGTCCTTATGTGCTGGTTGGTGCGTTTGTGGTCGGTATGTTACTGACGCCGCCGGACGTTCTTTCGCAAACTTTGCTCGCTATTCCGATGTACTGCCTGTTTGAAGTCGGCGTATTCTTTGGTCGGTTCTATGTAGGAAAAGGTCGTCAGGATAAGGAACAGGAATCCGAATCCTGATTATCAGGAGAACCAGGAGATTCCGGCCTTGCCGCGAGGAATTTAAAGTCATAGCCAACCGCCCGTAAGGGCGGTTACTGTTTGGAAAGAAATATGTTTGATATCGGTGTAAACCTGACCAGTACGCAGTTCTCTAAAGACCGCGAGAAGGTGGTAAAACGTGCGCGTGAGGCGGGCGTAACCGGCATCCTGATTACCGGCACCAATGCGCTGGAAAGTCAGCAGGCGCAGAGCCTGGCGCAGCTGCATCCGAATTACTGTTGGTCTACCGCCGGCGTTCATCCCCACCATGCCAGCGAATGGTCGGGCGAAACCGCCGCGACCTTACGTCGCCTGACGGAAAGTGAGCAAGTGGTGGCAATAGGTGAATGCGGACTGGATTTTAACCGCAACTTTTCTGCCCACGATCAGCAGGAGTATGCGTTTGACGCGCAGCTGGCGTTAGCCGCAGAACTGGCGATGCCGGTTTTTCTGCACTGTCGTGATGCCCATACGCGTTTCGTCGAGATTTTAAAACCGTGGATAGCGAAGCTGCCCGGTGCGGTGGTGCACTGCTTTACCGGCACCCAGCCAGAACTGGAAGAGTGCCTGGCGCTGGGTTTATCCGTCGGTATTACCGGTTGGGTATGCGATGAACGTCGCGGCCTGCAACTGCGGGAACTGTTACCGCTGATTCCGGCAGAGCGACTGCTACTGGAAACCGATGCGCCTTATCTGTTGCCCCGGGATATGAGACCACGGCCGCCATCCCGCCGCAATGAACCTTGTTTTCTGCCGCATATCGTTCAGCAGGTCGCCGCCTGGCGTGGTGAAGATGCTGAATGGTTAGCACAGCAGACCACTAAAAATTCGCGGAATCTGTTTAATATCACTTAGAACAGGTCCCACCCATACTGGCGTTCAGGCGTTATCATTGCCGCCTGTAGCGCCTTTCACAGGAGTTTTATCTGATGAGTTTTGCTTTCCCAGGAGCCTTTCCAGGCCGCCGTCTGCGTCGCGTTCGTCGTCATGATTTCAGCCGTCGTCTGGTCGCCGAAAACCAACTGACGGTAAATGACCTGATCTATCCGGTATTTGTGATGGAAGGCCATAACAAGCAGCAGGAAGTGCCTTCGATGCCGGGTGTCTTCCGCATGACCATTGATGTGCTGGTTAAAGAAGCGGAAGTTATCGCCAAACTGGGTATCCCGGTACTGTCCCTGTTCCCGGTGATTGAAGCCGACAAGAAATCCCTGCATGCGGAAGAAGCTTATAATCCGGACGGGTTGGTGCAGCGTGCAGTGCGTGCGCTGAAAGCCGCGGTGCCAGAGCTGGGCCTGCTGACTGATGTGGCGCTCGATCCGTACACTACCCACGGTCAGGATGGCATTATCGACCAGCATGGCTACGTGATTAACGATATCAGCAAAGAGATTCTGGTACGCCAGGCTTATTCTCACGCCGAAGCTGGTGCTGAGATTCTGGCACCGAGCGACATGATGGATGGCCGTATTGGCGCGATTCGCGACCGGCTGGAGCTGGACGGTCTGGTGAATACGCAAATCATGGCTTACTCAGCGAAATATGCTTCCTGCTACTACGGTCCATTCCGCGATGCAATCGGTTCATCCGGCAATCTGAAAGGTGGCAACAAGCTGACTTATCAGATGGACCCGGCCAACAGCGACGAAGCGCTGCAGGAAATTGCTCAGGATCTGCAAGAAGGCGCAGATATGGTGATGGTGAAGCCGGGTATGCCGTATCTGGATGTGATACGCCGCGTTAAAGATAGCTTTGGCGTACCAACCTTTGCTTATCAGGTTTCTGGCGAGTATGCGATGCATATGGCGGCGATTCAGAATGGCTGGCTGGCAGAGAAACCGGCGGTGATGGAGTCACTGCTGTGCTTTAAACGCGCAGGCGCGAACGGCATTCTGACTTACTTCTCAAAACGTGTAGCCCAGTGGTTACACGATGAGCAGATGCAGCGCTAGAAAGCGGATTCAGAACGGGCGGCGATAACTGTCGCCCTGTAAATCTCGGCAGAGGTATGCTGTTGCACGACTGTTCACAGCTTATTAAATAGCTTGTTATCCACGCTGCGAACAATCTGTTTGTTCAGCAGATTAAGCAGTAACATCGAGCGCGCTTCACCATCCGGTTCGGTGAAGATGGCCTTCAGTCCTTCAAAAGTCCCGTCAATAATCAGTACTTCATCGCCCGGTTGTGGCGTCTCAGGGTCGACCATATTTTGCGGTGTTTCAGTTTGCAGCACGCTAATCACATCCTGCGGCACTGTTGCTGGCAGGGCACCAAATCGTACGAAGTGGCTAACGCCACGGGTGGCGCTAATCGTCGTGGTGTGAATGGCTTCGGGATCAAACTCAATAAAAAGATAGTTGGGGAACAGTGGCTCACTGACGGTGGTACGTTTGCCGCGCACGATCTTTTCCATGGCGATCATTGGACTAATACAGTGCACAGATTGACGCTCAAGATGCTCTTTAGCGCGCAAGAGTTGACCACGTTTGCAGTACAGTAAATACCAGGATTCCATAAGTTCACTTTCTCATAACCGGAGGCTAAGAATAACAAAACCGCTGTGTAAGTTGTAGCAGCATCGCGCGTTTTGACTGGATGGGTTATGTTACGTGATCTACGAAATATCCGAAGTTATGGCGTTAAGCCTGCGGGTGTTTAGTGGGGCGTTTGTTACGTTACGCACAATTGGAAATTGACGCGCCCGCTTCACCTGTATCAGACTCGGGGGAACAAAAACAAGCATGCCCGATGATTCAGCCTTATAATGGCCGATTCACCGGCCGTAATGATGGAAAGGCATGAAATACCACGACTTACGCGACTTCATTTCTCTGCTGGAAAAACGCGGGGAATTAAAACGAATCAGTCTTGAGATCGATCCCGAACTGGAAATGACCGAGATCGCCGATCGCACCCTGCGTGCTGGCGGCCCGGCGCTGCTGTTCGAAAATCCCAAGGGTTATGATATGCCTGTGCTTTGCAATCTGTTCGGCACGCCAAAACGCGTGGCGATGGGTATGGGCCAGGAGGATGTTGGCGCATTGCGCGAAGTCGGTAAGTTACTGGCATTTCTGAAAGAGCCTGAGCCACCAAAAGGCTTCCGCGATCTGTTTGATAAAATGCCGCAGTTCAAACAAGTGCTGAATATGCCGACCAAACGGCTGCGCAATGCGCCATGCCAGGAAGAGATCTGGCAGGGTGATGACGTGGATTTATCGCGTATTCCGGTGATGAAGTGCTGGCCGGAAGATGCCGCACCGCTGATTACCTGGGGTCTGACCGTTACGCGCGGTCCGGAAAAAGAGCGTCAAAACCTCGGTATTTATCGCCAGCAGGTCATTGGTAAAAACAAGGTGATTATGCGCTGGCTGTCTCATCGTGGCGGCGCACTTGATTTTCAGGAGTGGTGCCAGGCTCATCCCGGCGAGCGTTTCCCGGTATCGGTGGCGCTGGGTGCCGATCCTGCCACTATTTTAGGCGCGGTGACGCCGGTTCCTGATTCGCTTTCTGAATATGCCTTTGCTGGCCTGCTGCGTGGCACTAAAACCGAAGTGGTTAAGTGTATCTCCAACGATCTTGAAGTCCCTGCCAGTGCTGAGATTGTACTTGAAGGCTATATCGAAGCCGGTGAAATGGCGCCGGAAGGGCCGTATGGCGACCATACCGGTTACTATAATGAAATCGATAACTTTCCTGTTTTCACCGTAACGCACATAACGCAACGCCGTAATGCCATCTATCATTCAACCTATACTGGTCGTCCACCGGATGAACCTGCGGTGTTGGGTGTGGCATTAAACGAAGTGTTCGTGCCGATTCTGCAAAAGCAGTTTCCCGAAATTGTCGATTTCTACCTGCCGCCAGAAGGATGCTCTTATCGCCTGGCAGTAGTGACGATGAAAAAGCAGTATGCCGGACATGCCAAGCGCGTGATGATGGGCGTCTGGTCATTCCTGCGGCAGTTTATGTACACCAAGTTTGTGATTGTCTGTGATGATGATGTGAATGCGCGCGACTGGAATGATGTGATTTGGGCGATCACCACGCGTATGGACCCGGCGCGCGATACCGTGCTGGTTGAGAATACGCCTATCGATTATCTCGACTTTGCTTCACCGGTTTCCGGTCTGGGTTCAAAAATGGGTTTAGATGCCACCAATAAATGGCCTGGCGAAACGCAGCGTGAATGGGGTAGGCCGATCGTTAAAGATCCGGCGGTTACCGCACGCGTTGATGCTATTTGGGATGAGTTAGCTATTTTTAATCAATCGCCACAGCGTTAATACGCCGTAGCGAACTCATGATAATGACGACCCGACAGAGGGAACGCATGACAATATTGAGCTGTAAAGTGACCTCGGTTGAGGCTATTACCGATACTGTGTACCGAGTCCGCCTGGTGCCGGAAGCTGATTTCAGTTTCCGTGCTGGTCAGTACCTGATGGTAGTGATGGATGAGCGTGATAAGCGCCCATTCTCACTGGCTTCAACCCCGATGGAAAAAGATATTATTGAGCTGCATATCGGTGCTTCCGAGCTGAACCTGTATGCGATGGCGGTAATGGAGCGCATTCAGCAACAGCGTGAAATCACCGTTGATATTCCGCATGGCGATGCCTGGCTGCGTGAAGAGGGCGAGCGCCCACTGATCCTGATTGCCGGTGGCACCGGCTTCTCTTACGCCCGTTCAATCCTGTTGACCGCGCTGGCCGAGCAGCCGCAACGCGATATCGCCATTTATTGGGGTGGACGTGAACTGAAGCACCTGTACGATCTGGAAGAGCTGAACGCGCTGGCGGTTAAGCATCCTAATCTGAAGGTCATTCCGGTCGTTGAGCAGCCTGAAGCGGGTTGGGAAGGGCGCAACGGTACGGTATTAACTGCGGTGATGCAGGATTACGCTACGCTGAGCGAGCACGATATTTATATTGCTGGCCGTTTTGAAATGGCGAAAATTGCCCGCGATCGTTTCTGCGCCGAACGCGGTGCGCTGGAAGCGCATATGTATGGCGATGCCTTCGCGTTTATTTAAGCCCGCCGGGCAAGCCGCTGGTTTGCCCGTCAAAAACGAAAAAACCCGCCCCTGACAGGCGGGAAAAGAAACAAGTACGACAATTTCAACGTATCAGATGCGTTCGAATACCGTGGCAATACCCTGGCCGAGACCAATGCACATGGTCGCCAGACCAAATTGCGCATCACGACGCTCCATCAGATTCAGCAGTGTCGTGCTGATGCGCGCGCCGGAACAACCGAGCGGATGACCGAGCGCAATCGCGCCACCGTTCAGATTCACCTTTTCATCTATCTTATCCAGCAGGCCCAGATCCTTAATACACGGCAGCGTCTGCGCGGCAAAGGCTTCATTCAGTTCGAACAGATCGATATCGCTGACGCTCAGCCCTGCGCGTTTTAGTGCCAGTTTCGATGCCGGAACCGGGCCATAGCCCATAATGGAAGGATCGCAGCCGACGACCGCCATTGATTTAATCCGTGCGCGAGGCGTCAGGCCTAAATCTCTGGCGCGGGATTCGCTCATCACCAGCATCGCGGCAGCGCCATCAGAGAGTGCCGACGAGCTGCCGGCGGTGACAGTGCCATTTGCCGGATCAAACGCCGGGCGCAGAGCGGCCAGCCCGGCCACGTTAGTCTCCGGGCGAATAACCTCATCAAAATCATAACGCTTCAGTACGCCGTCAGCATCATGGCCGGAAGTGGCGACGATTTCATTGCGGAAATGTCCGGCCTGAGTCGCGGCCCATGCGCGCTGATGAGAGCGGGCGGCAAACTGATCCTGCATCTCACGGCTTATCTGGTGCATGCGCGCCAGCATCTCGGCGGTAAGACCCATCATGCCTGCGGCTTTGGCAACGGTGCGGCTCAGCCCGGGATGAAAATCAACACCGTGGCTCATCGGGACATGGCCCATATGTTCGACGCCGCCAATTAAGCAGGCTTGCGCATCGCCGACCATAATGGCGCGCGCCGCATCGTGCAGGGCCTGCATCGATGAACCGCACAGGCGATTAACGGTAGTGGCCGGAACATTATGTGGGATCTCAGCCAGCAGCGCCGCGTTACGCGCTATATTAAAACCTTGTTCAAGCGTCTGCTGCACACAGCCCCAATAGATATCGTCGAGTGAAGCCGCTTCCAGTGCCGGGTTGCGGCTTAACAGCGCACGCATCAAATGGGCGGAAAGATCTTCAGCGCGCACGTGGCGGAAGGCTCCACCTTTTGACCGGCCCATTGGCGTGCGGATTGCATCAACAATGACAACGTTTTCCATTATTATTTCCTCACGCGATTTTCAGGTCGGCATCGGCCATTGGTTCTGCTGGCGGATACCAGCACTCATTGCGCTGCGCTTTTGCTTCCAGGCCTGCCGGCAGCTGATACAGCGCACCGAGGCTGGCAAACTGCCGTGCCTGGTCAGCAAATTGCGCATTACCTTGCGTATCGAGATAACGGAATACGCCACCGTGGAATGGCGGAAAACCGAGACCATACACCAGCGCCATATCGGCTTCCGCCGGGCTGGCAATAATGCCTTCTTCCAGGCAACGTACTACTTCGTTAATCATCGGAATCATCATGCGCGCGATGATCTCTTCATCGCTGAATTCACGCGTTGGCTGACTGACGTTTTGCAGCAAGCTACCAACGTCGGCGTCGTCGACTTTCTTCGTTTTCCCTTTGGCATCTGTCTGCCAGCGATAAAATCCCAGCTGATTTTTCTGGCCGTAACGACCTTCATCAAACAGCACGTCGATGGCATCGCGATAATCTTTCTTCATGCGTTCAGGGAAACCGTCGGCCATCACGCTCTGCGCGTGGTGAGCGGTATCAATGCCCACGACATCCAGTAACCACGCCGGGCCCATTGGCCAGCCAAACTTTTTCTCCATCACTTTATCGATTTGACGGAAGTCGGCACCGTCGCGCAGCAACAGGCTGAAACCGGCAAAATAGGGGAACAGCACGCGGTTGACGAAGAAACCGGGGCAATCATTCACCACAATCGGTGTTTTACCCATTTTGCTGGCCCAGGCCACGACTTTAGCCAACGTGGCTTCTGAGGTTTTCTCGCCGCGAATCACTTCAACCAGCGGCATACGATGTACCGGATTAAAGAAGTGCATACCGCAGAAGTTTTCCGGACGTTGCAGGGATTTCGCCAGATAGCTGATGGGAATGGTTGAGGTATTAGAGGCGAGGATGGTGTCGTCGCGTACCTTACTTTCAGTTTCGGCCAGCACCGCGGCTTTTACTTTCGGATTCTCGACGACCGCTTCCACTACCACGTCAACCCGCTCGAAACCGTTATAGTCGAGAGTCGGCTGAATAGTGGCAATCACGCTGGCGAGTTTCATGCCGTCGATTTTTCCGCGCTCCAGCTGCTTGTTCAGCAATTTAGCCGCTTCATTTACGCCGAGATTCAGTGATTTCTGGTTAATATCTTTCATGATCACCGGCACGCCTTTTGATGCCGACTGATAGGCAATGCCGCCCCCCATAATACCAGCGCCGAGCACGGCTGCCTGCTGCGGTGTGGCAATATCGCGCGTCAGTTTTTTCGCTTTGCTTTTCAGATATTGATCGTTGAGGAAAATACCGACCAGCGCACGGGCTTCATTTGAACGAGCCAGAGGAACAAAGGCCTGGGTTTCCAGCTTCAGCGCGGCATCGCGTGTCAGACCGGCGGCGGCTTCAATGGTTTTCACAGCGCGAATCGGTGCCGGATAGTGTTTGCCTGCGGTCTGAATAACCATGCCTTTGGCGATGGTGAAACTCATTGCGGCTTCAATTGCGCTGAGCTTCAGCGGCTCCAGCTTCGGCTGACGGCGTGCGCGCCAGCTTTGCGGCTCAGCAATGGCTTCTTTCAGCATCGCAATCGCGCCATCACGCAGCTTTTCCGTAGCCACGACGGCATCGACCAGTCCGATAGCTAATGCGCGACTGGCATCAACATCTTTGCCTGCGGCAATAATCTCCAGCGCGCTGTCCGCACCCAGCAGACGTGGCAGTCGCACCGATCCGCCAAAGCCCGGCATAATACCCAGTCTGGTTTCCGGCAGGCCGATGCGGGTATCTGGCGTGGCGATACGCAAATCGGTTGCCAGCACACATTCGCAGCCGCCGCCCAGCGCATAGCCGCTGATGGCAGCAAGGGTTGGTACCGGCAGATCTTCCAGACGGTTGAAAATAGAGTTGGCAAAATTCAGCCACTGTTCAAGCTTCTCCGCCGGAGCGGCAAACAGTGATAAGAATTCGGTAATATCGGCACCGACAATAAACGCCGGTTTGGCTGAAGTTAACAACAGACCTTTCAGGTCAGTTTGTTTTTCCAGCACGCTAATCGCTTCGCCCAGACTGGCGACAGTTTTGGTATCCAGCTTGTTGACCGAGCCAGGTGCATCAAATACCAGCTCGGCAATGCCATCATCGAGCCAGCGCAGAGAAAGGGTTTCGCCTTGGTAGAGCATGTCAGTCTCCTGAAACAGCGATAAAGGGATCTGGTCATACCAGATGATCGTGAGTGTGGGTTTGATGTTAACTATTTGCAAATGGAAGTTTGCTGATTTGCTAACAAGATCACAGCTGCGGCATAACGGCATCGTCTGCCTGGCTGTGATAAGATGCGGGCACTTTTTAGTGCGACGGAGAGAAGTAAATGGACTCACTGGTTACGCTGTATAAAGATCATATTTCTGTGCTGCAACAGCGCGCGCAGCAGGTGTTAGCGCGTTTTAAACTGGATGCGATGCTGATCCATTCCGGGGAGTTACTGACGGTTTTCCTCGACGACCATAGCTATCCCTTCAAGGTTAATCCGCAGTTCAAAGCCTGGGTGCCGGTGACACAGGTGCCTAACTGCTGGTTATGGGTAGACGGTGTCAATAAGCCGAAACTGTGGTTCTGGTCGCCGGTCGATTACTGGCATAACGTCGAGCCGTTGCCACAAAGTTTCTGGACGGATGAAATCGAAATTGTTCAGCTGAAAAATGCTGATGAGATCGCACAGCTGCTGCCCGCAGCGCGCCAGAATGTCGCCTATATTGGCCCGGTGCCACAGCGTGCAACTCAGCTGGATATTCAGGCCGATCGTGTTAATCCGCAAGGCGTGCTGGATTACCTGCACTATCATCGCTCATATAAAACCGATTATGAGCTGGCCTGTATGCGCCAGGCGCAGAAGGTAGCCGTGCTCGGCCATCGCGCAGCGAAAGAAGCGTTTCTGTCCGGCATGAGTGAGTTCGATATTAACGTTGCCTACTTGTCCGCTACCGGTCATCGTGACACCGATGTACCTTATGGCAATATCGTGGCACTCAACGAACACGCTGCAGTGCTGCATTATACTCAGCTGCAACAGCAGCCACCTGAGCAGCTGCGTAGTTTCCTGCTCGATGCCGGTGCGGAATATAACGGTTACGCTGCTGACCTGACGCGTACCTATGCCGCGCAGAGCGACAGTCTGTTTGCTGAGCTGGTTAATGACCTGAACAGTGAAGAGCTGGCGCTGATCGATACGCTGAAAGCGGGCGTGCGCTATACCGAATATCATGAGCAAATGCATCAGCGCATTGCCAGACTGCTGCTTAAACATCAGTTGGTGAAAGGGCTGAGTGAAGAAGCGATGGTGAAAGAGAATCTGACCGGCCCGTTCCTGCCACACGGTTTAGGCCATCCGCTGGGATTACAGGTGCATGATGTTGCCGGGTTTATGCAGGACGACCGTGGTACTCATCTGGCTGCGCCGCAGCAGTATCCTTATCTGCGCTGCACGCGGGTGCTGGAGCCGCGGATGGTGTTAACTATCGAGCCAGGCCTTTATTTTATTGATTCGTTGCTGGCTCCGTGGCGTGAAGGTAAATACAGCCAATATTTTGACTGGGAACGTATCGATAGCCTGAAACCTTATGGCGGCATTCGTATCGAAGATAATGTGGTGATTTACGATAACCGTGTGGAAAATATGACGCGCGACCTGAACCTTGCCTGATGAATGCGTATGACATTCCCGCTGAGCCGTTGAGCGTCAGTGAAGAAATCATTAAGAAAAGCCGCTTTATTACGCTGTTGGCCCATACCGACGGCGTTGAAGCGGCGCGCGCTTTCGTTCAGCAAGTTAAAAGCGAACATCCTGCGGCCCGGCATCACTGCTGGGCCTGGGTTGCCGGTGCGCCGGAAGATTCACAGCAATTGGGTTTCTCTGATGATGGTGAACCTTCTGGTACGGCAGGTAAGCCAATGCTGGCCCAGTTGATGGGAAGTCATATTGGAGAAATTACCGCAGTGGTCGTGCGCTACTACGGCGGTATTCAGCTCGGTACTGGCGGATTAGTTAAAGCGTATGGCGGCGGCGTTCAGCAAGGCTTAAAGCAGCTGTCGCGCCAGCTAAAAGTACCGATGCAGCCGTTCAGGTTAAGCTGCGACTATGCCCAACTGGCTGATATCGAAAGAATGATTAAGCGCTTTGATGGCAAACTGCTGGACAGCGAGTTTCTCGATGTGGTTTCGATCAGTCTGGCGCTACCCTATGCGCAGATTGCCGGATTTACGCAGAATCTGTCAGACTTTAGTCGGGGCGCATTGCAGCTCATCCCGATAAAACAATAATTTCCCTCTATTTGTCAGGTTAAGGAAACGGCTGAATGCATATTCGCGCCATTACCCGCATCGTCGGTTTGTTGGTCATATTGTTCTCCGGAACCATGATCGTCCCTGGTCTGGTGGCATTGATCTATCGGGACGGCGCTGGTCGTGCATTCAGTCAAACCTTCTTTATGGCATTGATTATCGGTGCGCTGCTGTGGTGGCCTAATCGCAAAGAGAAAAGTGAATTAAAGCCGCGTGAAGGCTTTTTGATTGTGGTGCTGTTCTGGACGGTACTGGGAAGCGTCGGGGCGATGCCATTTATCTTCTCCGAGCAGCCTAACCTCAGTGTGACGGATGCCTTTTTTGAATCCTTTTCCGGCCTGACCACTACAGGAGCTACCACACTGGTGGGGCTTGACTCGTTACCGAAAGCCATCCTGTTTTACCGGCAAATGTTGCAATGGCTTGGTGGTATGGGAATCATTGTGCTGGCGGTAGCCATTCTGCCGATTCTCGGCGTCGGTGGGATGCAGCTCTATCGCGCCGAAATGCCCGGGCCACTGAAAGACAATAAGATGCGCCCACGTATTGCCGAAACGGCTAAAACGCTGTGGCTGATTTACGTATTGCTGACCGTAGCCTGTGCGGTGGCATTGTGGGCGGCTGGCATGTCGCTGTTCGATGCAATTGGCCATAGCTTCTCGACTATCGCTATTGGTGGTTTTTCTACCCATGATGCCAGCATTGGCTATTTTAACAGCCCGACCATCAACACTATTATTGCCATTTTTCTGTTGATTTCGGGTTGTAACTACGGTCTGCACTTCTCTTTACTCAGTGGCCGTAACCTTCGGGTCTACTGGCGTGATCCTGAGTTCCGTATGTTTATCGGCGTGCAGTTGACGCTGGTGGTAGTCTGTACTCTGGTGCTGTGGTTCCATGACGTTTATCAGACCGGTTTGCAGACGCTGAACCAGGCATTTTTCCAGGTGGTATCAATGGCGACCACCGCCGGTTTCACTACTGACAGCATTGCGCGCTGGCCACTGTTTTTACCGGTGCTGTTGCTGTGTTCTGCTTTTATTGGTGGCTGTGCCGGTTCAACTGGTGGTGGCCTGAAGGTCATTCGTATCCTGCTGCTGTTTAAGCAAGGCTCGCGCGAACTGAAAAGACTGGTGCACCCTAATGCGGTTTACACCATTAAACTGGGTAACCGTGCCTTGCCCGAGCGTATCCTGGAAGCGGTATGGGGATTCTTCTCAGCCTATGCGCTGGTATTTATCCTTAGTATGCTGGCAATCATTGCCACTGGCGTTGACGATTTCTCCGCATTTGCGGCGGTAGCGGCTACGCTTAATAACCTTGGCCCAGGGCTGGGTGTGGTGGCCGATAACTTCACGTCGATGAATGACGTGGCGAAATGGATTTTGATTGTAACGATGCTGTTTGGGCGTCTTGAAGTATTCACGTTACTGGTGCTGTTTACCCCGACCTTCTGGCGTGAATAATAACAACGAGTAAAACCTATGAAAGCGCTAATTCTTTTTTCCAGCCGTGAAGGCCAGACGCGTGAAATTGCCTCTTATATCGCTAACAGTATAAAAGAGGAGATGGAGTGTGACATTTTCAATATTCTGCGTGTCGAAGAGATCAACTGGTCGCAGTACGATCGGGTGCTAATCGGCGCATCAATCCGCTACGGTCATTTCCATCCGATGGTAGCGAAATTCGTTAAGCGTCACTTGCCGGAATTACAGCAACGCGTCAGCGGTTTCTTCTCGGTCAATCTGACCGCGCGGAAAGCCGAGAAGCGCACTCCACAAACTAATGCCTACACCCGCAAGTTTCTGCTGCATTCTCCGTGGCAGCCAGATTGCTGTGCGGTATTCGCTGGTGCGCTGCGTTACCCGCGATATCGTTGGTTCGATCGGACGATGATTCAGCTTATTATGCGCATGACCGGCGGCGAAACTGACACAACTAAAGAAGTGGAATATACCGACTGGGCACAAGTGGGCCGTTTTGCTCACGAATTCGCTCATTTACCCGGCAAAGTGCAGTAAAAAAACGCGCTTTGTTGAAAATTAAATCGGTCAGAATGTTTTTTCTAATAAACACTTGTCACCCGTCGGAAACTGCCTATAATGCGCCTCCATCGACACGGAACAACGGCTTACAGGCCACGGTGTTGAGAGGTTCAGGAAGTTCTGAACCGCCGGAGAAAAACTTCTGAAAAAGAGGTTGACTCTGAAGGAGGAAAGCGTAATATACGCCACCTCGCAACAGCAAGCCAAATCGCTGATTGCACTGCTCTTTAACAATTTATCAGACAATCTGTGTGGGCACTCGCAGGGTTGATATCGCAAACCATCTTCGGATGGAAAAAATTTGAAATATCAAGTCTCAAGAGTGACTACTATATTCATTACGAATAACAGTTTTAATTCTTTGAGCATCAAGCTTTTTAATTGAAGAGTTTGATCATGGCTCAGATTGAACGCTGGCGGCAGGCCTAACACATGCAAGTCGAACGGTAGCACAGGGGAGCTTGCTCCCTGGGTGACGAGTGGCGGACGGGTGAGTAATGTCTGGGGATCTGCCCGATGGAGGGGGATAACTACTGGAAACGGTAGCTAATACCGCATAACGTCGCAAGACCAAAGTGGGGGACCTTCGGGCCTCACACCATCGGATGAACCCAGATGGGATTAGCTAGTAGGTGGGGTAACGGCTCACCTAGGCGACGATCCCTAGCTGGTCTGAGAGGATGACCAGCCACACTGGAACTGAGACACGGTCCAGACTCCTACGGGAGGCAGCAGTGGGGAATATTGCACAATGGGCGCAAGCCTGATGCAGCCATGCCGCGTGTATGAAGAAGGCCTTCGGGTTGTAAAGTACTTTCAGCGGGGAGGAAGGGATGAGGGTTAATAACCTTCGTCATTGACGTTACCCGCAGAAGAAGCACCGGCTAACTCCGTGCCAGCAGCCGCGGTAATACGGAGGGTGCAAGCGTTAATCGGAATTACTGGGCGTAAAGCGCACGCAGGCGGTTTGTTAAGTCAGATGTGAAATCCCCGGGCTCAACCTGGGAACTGCATTTGAAACTGGCAAGCTTGAGTCTCGTAGAGGGGGGTAGAATTCCAGGTGTAGCGGTGAAATGCGTAGAGATCTGGAGGAATACCGGTGGCGAAGGCGGCCCCCTGGACGAAGACTGACGCTCAGGTGCGAAAGCGTGGGGAGCAAACAGGATTAGATACCCTGGTAGTCCACGCCGTAAACGATGTCGACTTGGAGGTTGTGCCCTTGAGGCGTGGCTTCCGGAGCTAACGCGTTAAGTCGACCGCCTGGGGAGTACGGCCGCAAGGTTAAAACTCAAATGAATTGACGGGGGCCCGCACAAGCGGTGGAGCATGTGGTTTAATTCGATGCAACGCGAAGAACCTTACCTGGCCTTGACATCCACGGAATTCGGCAGAGATGCCTTAGTGCCTTCGGGAACCGTGAGACAGGTGCTGCATGGCTGTCGTCAGCTCGTGTTGTGAAATGTTGGGTTAAGTCCCGCAACGAGCGCAACCCTTATCCTTTGTTGCCAGCGAGTAATGTCGGGAACTCAAAGGAGACTGCCGGTGATAAACCGGAGGAAGGTGGGGATGACGTCAAGTCATCATGGCCCTTACGGCCAGGGCTACACACGTGCTACAATGGCGCATACAAAGAGAAGCGACCTCGCGAGAGCAAGCGGACCTCATAAAGTGCGTCGTAGTCCGGATCGGAGTCTGCAACTCGACTCCGTGAAGTCGGAATCGCTAGTAATCGTAGATCAGAATGCTACGGTGAATACGTTCCCGGGCCTTGTACACACCGCCCGTCACACCATGGGAGTGGGTTGCAAAAGAAGTAGGTAGCTTAACCTTCGGGAGGGCGCTTACCACTTTGTGATTCATGACTGGGGTGAAGTCGTAACAAGGTAACCGTAGGGGAACCTGCGGTTGGATCACCTCCTTACCTATGTGAAGATACCCGCGCAGTGCCCACACAGATTGTCTGATAGAAATTAACGAGCAAAAGAACCACAGAGTCCCCATCGTCTAGAGGCCCAGGACACTGCCCTTTCACGGCTGTAACAGGGGTTCGAATCCCCTTGGGGACGCCATACTCTGATAACGAAGTGAAAGACGTTATCAAAAAATATCTTAAAGCTGACTTTCGAGTCAGGTTTTAAGATATTGCTCTTTAACAATCCGGAACAAGCTGAAAATTGAAACGACGCGTCGTCTCATTTCTCCGTAATAAGAAATGAATCGCGATGTGTTCGAGTCTCTCAAATGCTTGCAACCGCAGTGGAAACACTTGTGGGTTGTGAGGTTAAGCGACTAAGCGTACACGGTGGATGCCCTGGCAGTCAGAGGCGATGAAGGGCGTGCTAATCTGCGATAAGCGACGGTAAGCCGATATGAGGCGCTACAACCGTCGATACCCGAATGGGGAAACCCAATGCAATTCGTTGCATTATCATTAAGTGAATACATAGCTTAATGAGGCGAACCTGGGGAACTGAAACATCTAAGTACCCAGAGGAAAAGAAATCAACCGAGATTCCCCCAGTAGCGGCGAGCGAACGGGGAACAGCCCAGAACCTGAATCAGTTTGTGCAGCAGTGGAAGCCTCTGGAAAGTGGCGCGATACAGGGTGATAGCCCCGTACACGAAGCTGCACTTATTGTGAGTTCGATGAGTAGGGCGGGACACGTGACATCCTGTCTGAATATGGGGGGACCATCCTCCAAGGCTAAATACTCCTGACTGACCGATAGTGAACCAGTACCGTGAGGGAAAGGCGAAAAGAACCCCGGCGAGGGGAGTGAAACAGAACCTGAAACCGTGTACGTACAAGCAGTGGGAGCCTTGATTTATCAGGGTGACTGCGTACCTTTTGTATAATGGGTCAGCGACTTATATTCTGTAGCAAGGTTAACCGTATAGGGGAGCCGCAGGGAAACCGAGTCTTAACTGGGCGTTAAGTTGCAGGGTATAGACCCGAAACCCGGTGATCTAGCCATGGGCAGGTTGAAGGTTGGGTAACACTAACTGGAGGACCGAACCGACTAATGTTGAAAAATTAGCGGATGACTTGTGGCTGGGGGTGAAAGGCCAATCAAACCGGGAGATAGCTGGTTCTCCCCGAAAGCTATTTAGGTAGCGCCTCGTGAACTCATCTCCGGGGGTAGAGCACTGTTTCGGCTAGGGGGCCATCCCGGCTTACCAACCCGATGCAAACTGCGAATACCGGAGAATGTTATCACGGGAGACACACGGCGGGTGCTAACGTCCGTCGTGAAGAGGGAAACAACCCAGACCGCCAGCTAAGGTCCCAAAGTCATGGTTAAGTGGGAAACGATGTGGGAAGGCACAGACAGCCAGGATGTTGGCTTAGAAGCAGCCATCATTTAAAGAAAGCGTAATAGCTCACTGGTCGAGTCGGCCTGCGCGGAAGATGTAACGGGGCTAAACCATGCACCGAAGCTGCGGCAGCGACACTATGTGTTGTTGGGTAGGGGAGCGTTCTGTAAGCCGTCGAAGGTGGACTGTGAGGTCTGCTGGAGGTATCAGAAGTGCGAATGCTGACATAAGTAACGATAAAGCGGGTGAAAAGCCCGCTCGCCGGAAGACCAAGGGTTCCTGTCCAACGTTAATCGGGGCAGGGTGAGTCGACCCCTAAGGCGAGGCTGAAAAGCGTAGTCGATGGGAAACAGGTTAATATTCCTGTACTTGGTGTTACTGCGAAGGGGGGACGGAGAAGGCTAGGTTATCCGGGCGACGGTTGTCCCGGTTTAAGCGTGTAGGCTTGCATTCCAGGCAAATCCGGAATGCTTTAAGGCTGAGGCGTGATGACGAGCCACCACGGTGGTGAAGTAACTGATGCCATGCTTCCAGGAAAAGCCTCTAAGCTCCAGGTAACACGAAATCGTACCCCAAACCGACACAGGTGGTCAGGTAGAGAATACCAAGGCGCTTGAGAGAACTCGGGTGAAGGAACTAGGCAAAATGGTGCCGTAACTTCGGGAGAAGGCACGCTGGCGCGTAGGTGAAGGGACTTGCTCCCGGAGCTGAAGCCAGTCGAAGATACCAGCTGGCTGCAACTGTTTATTAAAAACACAGCACTGTGCAAACACGAAAGTGGACGTATACGGTGTG
Source organism: Winslowiella sp. 2C04 (assembly GCF_050037805.1). Taxonomy (NCBI): domain Bacteria; kingdom Pseudomonadati; phylum Pseudomonadota; class Gammaproteobacteria; order Enterobacterales; family Erwiniaceae; genus Winslowiella; species Winslowiella sp. 2C04. Next base: position 104,864 of record NZ_CP188300.1, read on the forward strand.
ACGCCTGCCCGGTGCCGGAAGGTTAATTGATGGGGTTATCCGCAAGGAGAAGCTCTTGATCGAAGCCCCGGTAAACGGCGGCCGTAACTATAACGGTCCTAAGGTAGCGAAATTCCTTGTCGGGTAAGTTCCGACCTGCACGAATGGCGTAATGATGGCCAGGCTGTCTCCACCCGAGACTCAGTGAAATTGAACTCGCTGTGAAGATGCAGTGTACCCGCGGCAAGACGGAAAGACCCCGTGAACCTTTACTACAGCTTGACACTGAACATTGAGCCTTGATGTGTAGGATAGGTGGGAGGCTTCGAAGCGTGGACGCCAGTCTGCGTGGAGCCAACCTTGAAATACCACCCTTTAATGTTTGATGTTCTAACCTGGCGCCGTAATCCGGCGTGGGGACAGTGTCTGGTGGGTAGTTTGACTGGGGCGGTCTCCTCCTAAAGAGTAACGGAGGAGCACGAAGGTCAGCTAATCACGGTCGGACATCGTGAGGTTAGTGCAATGGCATAAGCTGGCTTGACTGCGAGAGTGACGGCTCGAGCAGGTGCGAAAGCAGGTCATAGTGATCCGGTGGTTCTGAATGGAAGGGCCATCGCTCAACGGATAAAAGGTACTCCGGGGATAACAGGCTGATACCGCCCAAGAGTTCATATCGACGGCGGTGTTTGGCACCTCGATGTCGGCTCATCACATCCTGGGGCTGAAGTAGGTCCCAAGGGTACGGCTGTTCGCCGTTTAAAGTGGTACGCGAGCTGGGTTTAGAACGTCGTGAGACAGTTCGGTCCCTATCTGCCGTGGGCGCTGGAGAATTGAGAGGGGCTGCTCCTAGTACGAGAGGACCGGAGTGGACGCATCACTGGTGTTCGGGTTGTCATGCCAATGGCATTGCCCGGTAGCTAAATGCGGAAAAGATAAGCGCTGAAAGCATCTAAGCGCGAAACTTGCCTCGAGATGAATTCTCCCTGACTCCTTGAGGGTCCTGAAGGGACGTTGAAGACTACGACGTTGATAGGCCGGGTGTGTAAGCGCAGCGATGCGTTGAGCTAACCGGTACTAATGACCCGTGAGGCTTAACCTTACAACGCCAGAAGTGTTTTTGGTGGTTGTGATGTGAGAGAACCATCAATATTCAGCTTGTTCGAAACGGATTGATTCGCGTGGCCCGCAGGGCGGCGCGGATAACAGAATTTGCCTGGCGGCTTTAGCGCGGTGGTCCCACCTGACCCCATGCCGAACTCAGAAGTGAAACGCCGTAGCGCCGATGGTAGTGTGGGGTCTCCCCATGCGAGAGTAGGGAACTGCCAGGCATCAAATTGCGAAAACCCCCAGCGTAAGCTGGGGGTTTTTTGCGTTTAAAGCCCCTGAAAATCCTCTTCTATGCTGTGATAACAGCATCTCATTCATCATTTTTTCCATTAAAAAGCCTGACAATCGGGTAAACTGTGCGCAGATAAATCAGTAAAGGCTCAGTCATGTCCCGCGATATCAATTCACTAAAGCCCTTTAATACCTTCGGAATCGACGCAAATGCCAGGAAAATCATCCTTGCTGAAACCGCGGAGCAGCTCTCTGAAGCATGGCACGAGAGTCGAAGTGCTGCCGTCCCTTTTTTGTTACTTGGAGAGGGCAGCAATGTGCTTTTTCTGGAGTGCTTTGCGGGAATAGTTGCGGTTAACCGATTGAAAGGTATCAAAGTTACTGAGGATGATGATGCCTGGTTATTGCATGTGGCTGCCGGCGAGAACTGGCATGCTCTGGTCGAATACAGCCTGAAGAATGGTTTCTCTGGTCTGGAGAATCTGGCGCTGATCCCGGGTTGTGTAGGTTCTGCTCCAATCCAGAATATCGGTGCTTATGGCGTCGAATTGAATCAAATCTGCGATTACGTTGATGTGCTGAATCTCAATAGTGGAGAAATTGAGCACATCCCTGCCGAAGCGTGTCAGTTTGGTTATCGCGATAGTGTATTTAAACATCACTATCGCGAGGGCTATGCCATCGTCGCAGTTGGTTTACGTTTGAAAAAGGCCTGGAAGCCTGTCATGACCTATGGTGATTTAACCCGGTTGGATCCATCGACGGTTACTCCACAGGAAATTTTTGACAGCGTATGCAACATGCGTCGCAGTAAGCTTCCCGATCCGCAGGTTACGGGTAATGCGGGAAGCTTTTTTAAAAATCCGGTAATAAGCCCTGAACAAGCTGCTGGGATTGCCAGTGAATTTCCACAGGTCCCTCAGTATTTGCAGGCCGATGGTCAGGTGAAACTGGCGGCTGGCTGGCTGATCGATCAATGCGATCTTAAAGGATATTGCAAAGGTGGGGCGGCGGTACATCGTCAGCAGGCACTGGTAATTATCAATCAGCAGCAGGCAACGGCTGAGGATATCGTCGCCTTAGCCCATGATATTCGTCAGCGTGTCGGTGATAAATTTGATGTCTGGCTCGAACCTGAAGTGCGTTTTATTGGAGCCACCGGCGAGAAAAATGCTGTCGAGGTGATCGCATGAGAGATAATACCGTACCCTTAGCACTGGTCAGCATCTTAGCTGATGGTGAATTCCATTCTGGCGAACAACTCGGTGAAACGCTGGGAATGAGTCGTGCGGCGATCAATAAACATATCCAGACCCTAAAAGACTGGGGACTGGATGTTTTTACTGTGACCGGAAAAGGCTACAGTCTTGCTGCGCCGATCCAGTTACTTAATGAAGAAAGCATTGCTCTACAACTGGATAAACACCGTGTTTCAGTGATCCCGGTAATTGATTCAACTAATCAGTATCTGCTGGATCGTATGGACTCATTGCAGTCTGGTGATGCTTGTGTGGCGGAATATCAACAAGCTGGTCGTGGCCGTCGCGGTCGTCAGTGGTTTTCCCCTTTTGGTTCTAATCTCTACTTATCAATGTTCTGGCGCCTGGAGCAGGGCCCTGCTGCCGCTATGGGGCTGAGCCTGGTTATCGGTATTGTCATGGCGGAAGTGCTTCAGGAGCTGGGTGCCAAAGATGTCAGAGTAAAATGGCCTAACGATCTTTATTTACAGGATCGTAAACTGGCTGGCATTCTGGTGGAACTGACGGGAAAAACGGGTGATGCAGCTAATCTGGTGATTGGTGCCGGTATAAATCTGGCAATGCGTTTACCTGATGCATCAGTGGTAAATCAGGGCTGGATCAATCTGCAAGAAGCCGGTATCAATATTGATCGCAATGCGTTGACGGCAATGCTGGTGAATAAACTGCGCCGTACACTGCTGGACTTTGAACGTGACGGACTGGCTCCGTTTCTTCAACGCTGGGCAGCACTGGATAACTTCATCAATCGACCGGTTAAATTACTGATAGGCGATCGTGAGGTGTTGGGAATTGCGCGCGGTATTGATCAGCAGGGTGGATTATTACTGGAGCAGGACGGCGTGACTAAATCCTGGGTAGGAGGGGAGATCTCGCTCCGACCACAACTGTAGGACCGACCCAACTGGAGGCTCTTCAGCCTCCAGTGAATGAACGTCGCAACAGGTAGTTTTGCCGCCAAAAGTAATAAAAGATTACTTTCCCGCTGACTCTGTCGAACCGTCCTTAATTAGCGCATACCATCTCAATGAGTTAGCTATTGGCGCTGGGGTAACAATCACACGCTGTTGCTCTACCAGTTTTAACAGAATACTGCGCGTTTGATATATACCCATCTCACAATCTTCAGCCAGTACCCGTGTGCTAATCCACTCCTCGTAAGCAGGTGGCGGCAACTTCTGACAGCGCTTGAGCAGAGCATTATAAAGCTCCTCAAGCAGAATATTGCGCTTTTTACCTCGGCTGATTGTTTCTGTTGCCGGTTTTTTTTTCGAACCCTGCCAGGTAATGACATCTTCCGCATGCGGCAAAAGTCCTGAGACAAAATGCTGTAAATGTAAATTTCCATTTCTCATAAATAGTGAACTCCTTGTCATGTGAATTAGCACAAAAACTTATTAAGATAGTTCTTAAAATCCCTTTCCAAACAGTTATTTATGAAAATATCTGACGGATTTTTTATCCTTTAAATGGTCAGCTATGCCGGATATTGTAGACTGTAAATGATTTTAAGGAACTAATATTTTACTAAAAATTAAATGTATAGTGTTTTGTGCTGGCTAGTATATCTTCGCGACCTGTTATGTCGCAATGAATTATCTATATTAATCTGTTAAGTGAAAAATTTCGTATTTAACTGCTGAGAAAATATTACTTTTAAATCCTATTTCTTCTTTGTAAGGTTTTAATGACAATCTGAATTAAGACTATGGGCGGAGAAGGATTCTTCGTTTAAGTAGTCTTATCGCTGAATACCGGATAATCGTTCACGATGCCATCATTCTGTCATCAGATTGTTTCTTTATAATCACTTGTATGGCAGTTGTTAAGACGTTCACTCGTGCTTGCCATTTAAAAATACACACATATCAAAATCTATATGTTCATTTTTTAAAGTGAAAGTAAATCTTGTGATTGAATTTAAAAAGGATAAGAAGTGATGGAATTTAATAAGATCATGATGACCGCAGTGATGATATTTGGTTCTGTTTCTGTCGCCGATGCCGCCGATGCCGGTCATGGTAAAGTGACGTTTAATGGAGCGATTATTGACTCACCCTGTTCAATTAGCCCTGATACAGTCGATCAGACCGTTGATCTCGGGCAGGTGTCGAATGTTGCACTGGCCGCTAACGGCAAGAATGGCACCTCCGTACCACGCCCATTCCAAATCAAACTTGAAAACTGCGATATCAGCACGCTGAAAACCGTACAAACCACCTTCTCTGGCTCAGTATCTGCATATGACCCGGATAGTCTGGGAATTAGCGGGACTGCCAGCGGTGCCAGCATCGTGATGAATGATGGCAGTAATAACAAAATAAAGTTAGGCGTTCCGACGACGCCGCAAACACTGCTGAATGGTTATAACACGCTGGTTTATAGCGCGTTTCTTCAGGGTGGCGGTGCTTCCGCTACAATTATTCCTGGAGAATTCCAAAGTATTGCTGGTTTCACACTCGCCTATCCATAAACAGGAATGGGCATGTGAAGCGCAATGTCACATGCCCATTATCACGTAAAAGTAATCGTTAATAACTCGATGTCAGCCCGGAATTTGATTCTTCACTCTTCTTGCGGTGAAAACAATGGCAGTAAGGGATTACTGAAGTGGATAACGAATAAGAAATTATCCAATGAGTAATAAAAAAAATGGCCGTTTTGCTGCTGTTGGTTGCCTGCCGAAGGCGATATTAATTGGTTTTTTACTCGATAGCTTACCCGCAGAGGCAAATGAAATTCGTTTCAACACGGATGTGATGGATGTAAAGGACAGGGGGAATATCGATTTTGCGCAGTTTTCTCGCCGTGGATTTATTTTACCCGGGAGCTATCAAATGTCCATTATGATCAATCGCCATGAATTACCCGAGCAGAACATTGATTTCTATCCTCTTGATGATAACCCAGAGGATAGCCAGGCTTGTCTGACCCACAACGATGTAGTGGCGTTTGCCATTAAACCCAATCTGTTGGACCGGCTGACCTGGTGGCACCGGGGTGAGTGCCTGGATATTTCGAGTATTGCCGGGATGGAGGTGCGGGGCGATTTGGGGCAGGGCGTACTGACCGTGAAAATTCCGCAAAACTGGCTGGAATTTCAGACTGCTGACTGGGATCCGCCTTCGCGCTGGGACGACGGCATTGCGGGTGTACTGCTGGATTATAATCTGAATATGCAGGCCGCTGAACAGCATCGTTACGCCACGCAGAATTACGCTATCAGTGGCAATGGCGTCACCGGCGCTAACCTTGATGCATGGCGCCTGCGTGCTGAGTGGCAAGGCCGCTATGATGAGAAAAAACCGGGCGGGGAAGGCCGTCAGTATGAGGTCGACTGGAGTCGCTACTATGCCTGGCGCGCACTACCCAGCCTGCGTGCGCGTCTGACGCTGGGAGAAGATAACCTCGATTCAGCTATTTTTGATAGTTTCCGCTTCATTGGCGCAAGTTTGAATTCAGACGACAGTATGTTACCGCCGGGTTTACGAGGCTATGCCGCTGAAGTTACCGGAGTAGCGCGAACTAATGCTCTGGTGGTGATTAGCCAGCAAAATCGTATTTTGTACGAAACTCAGGTACCTGCTGGCCCTTTTCGTATTCAGGAAATCAGTGATGCGGTGGCGGGTAAGCTGGATGTGCGTGTTGAAGAGCAGGATGGCAGTATTCAGCACTTTCAAACTGATACCGCGGCGATACCGTTCCTGACTCGTCCGGGCATGGTGCGTTACAAACTGGCTACCGGAAGGCCTTCGCTATTTACACATCATCTCACCGATCCACTGTTTACCAGTGCAGAAATATCATGGGGTATTGCTAATGGCTGGTCAGCTTATGGTGGCAGTATTCTTGGAGGAGAGTATCAGGCAGTGTCGGCGGGTATTGGACGTGATTTGTCTGTCCTCGGCGCATTATCTGTTGATAGCACCCTGTCGCGCGCATACGTCTCTGATGATTACAGCCTGAGCGGGGAATCCCTGCGTCTTAATTATTCCAAACGTTTTGAATCATCAGCCAGCCAGTTAAGCTTTGCCGGCTATCGTTTTTCCGATCGCGATTTTATGACGATGTCGGATTATCTGTTGGCGAAGCATGAGAATTTACTCAATCCTCACGGCAAGCAGCTTTATACACTCACCTTTAAGCAGCAGCTGATGCGCTGGAAACTGGATGCCTACCTGAATTACAGCCATCAGAGTTACTGGAATCGTCCTCACAGCGAACGATATGATCTGACCTTAGCCCGCGTTTTCGATCTGACCGGCTGGAAAAATATCAGCGTATCGCTGGCCGTTTATCGCAATAAGTTCAGTGATCGCGCCGATGATGGTGGCTGGATCTCATTCGCGCTTCCCTGGGGCGCGAAATCGACACTCAGTTCTAACCTTTCTCGCAATAATCAACAGTTCGAGCAAAGCGTTGGTTATTTCAGCAATATCGACGAGCAGCGTAACTATCAGCTGAGTGTTGGCAACACGCCTCAAGGCGGGGCTATCGGTGGCTTCTATAACCATGTGGGGAATAGTGCGCAACTGAGCGCCAGTGCTGGCTATCAACCAGGGCAGTATCGTTCTGTAGGATTATCGGCGCAGGGGGGCGCAACCCTGACGGCAGAGGGAGGGGCGTGGCATCGCGTTTCGGCATCGGGTGGTACCCGGCTGCTGGTTGATGTGGATGGAATTGCTGATGTACCGATAAGAGGATATGGCAGCCCGGTCAGGAGCAATACTTTTGGAAAGGCGGTGTTGACGGATATGCACAGCTATTACCGAAACCGCGTCCGCATTGATGTTGAAGCGCTGCCTGATGATATTGAAGCAACCCGATCGGTGGTACAGGCCACTCTGACGGAAGGTGCTATCGGTTATCGCAAATTCAATGTCATTGCCGGTCAGAAAGCGATGGTCAATATCCGCCTCGATAAGGGGGATTTTCCGCCATTTGGGGCATTGCTACGCAATGAGAAATTGCAGCAGACCGGTATGGTCAGCGATGAGGGCAATGCCTGGCTGAGTGGAGTCCGGCCCGGAGCACGAATGTCGGTCGAGTGGGCCAATAGCGTGCAGTGCTATATACAAATACCGCATTCGTTATCAGATCAGCCGTTATCAGCGTTGAGTCTGCCCTGCCGTCGATGGCAGGGTGGTGCTGGATAGCTTTTTTAGACCGTCATTCGATAATCGTCACAGGGATGGACAGCGTGATATGAAACTCAATTTGCCCGGCTGCACCATGGTCGTCGCCTTGCTGGTGAACCTGAATATACCCACTGCAGTGGCTGCTATTGCGCTCGACCGCACCAGAGTTATCTATAACGCCGGCGACAGGGCGATCAGCCTCAGTATCAGTAACGAAAATAAGCAATTGCCCTTTTTAGCTCAGGGCTGGCTGACCGACGAGCAGGGAGAAAAAAATAGCTTGCCCTTAGTGGTGCTGCCTCCGGTTCAACGCGTTGAGCCAGGTGAAAGAAGCCAGATAAAAATACAGGCGCTAGCGGCCGCCGAACGGCTGCCGCAGGATCGCGAGAGCCTTTTCTATTTTAATCTGCGTGAAATTCCGCCGCGTAGCGACAAGCCGAATACTTTACAAATTGCGCTGCAAACCAGCATTAAGCTGTTTTATCGGCCAACCGCGATTGTGCCCGGTGACGCGGAGCGGCTGACGCCGTGGCAGCAGCAGCTGATGCTGACCCGGCTCGACGATCGCTATCAGATCGATAATCCGACGCCTTACTTCATTACGCTGGTAGATGCGAGGAGCAATCATAACAACACTACGGCGACGGGATTTGCACCACTAATGATTGCACCACGAGATAAATCATGGCTGGGAGGTTCGCTATCCAGCCTGGGCTCAGCGCCGGTGCTGACTTACGTTAATGACTACGGTGGGCGCGTTGAGCTGAAATTTCGCTGTGAGGCAGACCGATGCCGGGTGGCGAAGCAGAGCCAATGATGATCGATCCCCCCGGAGTTAAGCACAGGCAGCCATGCAAAAAAAACGGCAGCTGGCTGGAAAGAATCCTGTTGCTCTGCAGTGCATCGGTTGTCGCGGTCATTTTTACCGTGTGGAGTGTTGCACATGCGCTCCCGCAGCAAAATTTAACGCTGCGTGTGGTACTGATTACTCCTGCCTGCATCATTAATCAGGGCCAGCAGATAGCGGTCGATTTTGGCGATAACCTTAACGCGGAAAACGTCGACGGGCAGCATTATCGGCAAAATATCGATTTTCAGCTGGACTGCCCCGGTGCCCCCTTAGCCTCAATGGTGACATTGACGCTGACTGGGGCAGTCAGCCCTTTTGATATCACCGCACTGGATACCAACATGCCGGATTTGGCAATAAGAGTATTGCTGGATGGGGCGCCACTGGAGATTAACAAACCGGTATCGATAGATATTGGCCAGCCACCGCTGCTGCAAGCGGTGCCGGTTAAGCGTCAAGGGACGGTGCTGGCGCGCGGTCAGATCAGGGCCACCGCCACTCTGCGTGCAGCTTACCTTTAGGCTGCCACGCTATGTGAGTAAAGATGGCCGGAGGAGTAATGGAATGTTAATCAAATTAATCGGGACGATGATTATCCTGCTGAATCTATTTATGCAGCAGGTGAGGGCGGGGGCTTATGTCTTTCCTCTCTCGTTCGACAATCTCCAGGTCGTTCATCGTTTGGCAGGTTGGGAGGAAAACGAAACTGATCTAAATCCCTGCTATAAGTGGCCAAGTTGTTATGTCGGCCTGGACGTTATGTATCGTTCGCACGCACCGAGTATGTATTCATCCTGCGCACTGAATAATAACTGTCTTCGTATTGAAAAACTGCGTACCCGCAGAGAGGTGATGGAAGCGTGGCGACATGCAAAAGGTATCCCATATACCGGTGTGTTTAACGTCGAAAGTCGACAAGCCACTTGTGTCGGGATGTTCTACATCGATCAACCTCAGCACCCCACACCAGAGACCCGCAGCGCCGTAAAGTTTCCGGGATCGGTATGCGGTGAGCTGCCGCCGGAGAATCAGTCATGTCACGTTATTCTGCCGCTGGAAATTAATTTTGGCGTGCTGAGTAGCGTGCAGATTAATGATACTGCTCAGGAAATTACCGGGCAGTTATACTGCTCATTGGCCGGAACGGTCAGCGTGTTTGCTGAATCGCTGTTGGGAGAGCGCCAAATCTATTTTGATGGTGCCAGGCGAAATTTTTACAGCACCCTGGCTATTGATAATCAGGATGCGTGGGATGGCGTAACATTTACGCTGCAGGGCAACAACGTGCGACAAAGTTTTACTTTGAAAGCCACTCTCGGAGCCAAAAGCCTGCCGCAGGCGGGAAATTATACCGCCAGCGGCATTATTTATATCTCTTACCTGTAATGCGTCAGCACCGCAGAGCGAAATCTGCGGTACCTGAAGGGAACGGCTATTTACGCAATCGTACGCATTCCACGGCATGATCGGCGCTTTTGGTCATAATCAGGCTGGCGCGTTCACGAGTGGGCAAGATATTTTGCTTAAGGTTCAGCCAGTTAATCTCTTTCCATAACTGCATCGCGATATTAACTGCTTCCTGCTCAGAGAGCTGAGCATAGTGATGAAAATAGGAGTCAGGATCGGTAAATGCGCCCTGGCGGAATTTCAGGAAGCGATTGATATACCATCTTTCCAGCAACTCTTCTGGCGCATCAACATAGATTGAGAAATCGACAAAGTCAGAGACGAAGACATGATGCGGATCGTGCGGATAATCCATTCCGGTCTGTAATACGTTCAGGCCCTCGAGAATCAGGATATCGGGTTGCTGTACCACTTTATCCCCATCGGGGATCACATCATAAATCAGATGCGAATAGACCGGCGCGGTAACCTGTGAGGAGCCTGATTTCAGGTCAGAAACAAAATTGACCAGGCGATGCATATCATAGGATTGTGGAAATCCCTTTTTCTTCATCAACCCACGCTCTTTCAGCACGTCATTAGGGTGCAAAAAGCCGTCGGTAGTAATCAGTTCAACGCGTCTGTGTTCTGGCCAACGGCTCAGCAGCGCCTGCAGCACGCGTGCTGTGGTGCTTTTGCCGACGGCAACGCTGCCGGCAATGCTGATAATATAAGGAACCTTCTGGCCATTAGTGCCCAGAAACTGTTCGAGCACCGCCTGACGACGCACGTTGGAACTGATATAAAAATTCAGCAAACGTGACAGAGGCAGATAGATCTCGGCCACTTCTTCCAGCGAAAGATCTTCGTTAATACCTTTCAGTTGTGCAATTTCTACTTCTGAAAGCGTCATTGGCACGGAGTCACGTAATGCTGCCCATTGGGTTCTGTCGAACTCTAAGTAGGGCGTAGTCACCAGGGAATCTTTTTTGCTCATATGCATGCTTCTGCCAGCAAATATCTATCCATCTGCACGTTATATAAGGGCTGGCATGATAACGCCATCTCCTTAATTCGTTCACGTACTCAGGGAAATATCAGAAAACAATGCGCAGGAGGTTAACACCAGTAAGGCGTGAAAAAGAAGGAAAAAGATAAATGTGCAGGCGCAATCGCAACAACGCCCGCACTTTTGTACTTTTGTTAACTGGCAATTGAAGGAATCAGCTGGTTAACGGCAAACAGTCTCTTGTAATAGATCACCGACGCATGGAAATAGCCATCGGGGGAGCTGGCGAAATCGGGAATTTCACCGAGGCAGTGATAACCCTGGGCGCGCCAGAAAGCTTCAGAAGCTGAACCTGCCCGCGTATTCAGGCAGAGCAAGCCGCGCTGCTGATCATGTGCGCTGCGCTCAAGGGCGGCGATCAGCATTTTGGCCGTGCCCTGACGTCTGACGCGCGAGTGCACCAGCAGTTTATGAATCTCTGCGCGGTTCTGACCATCTGGCTTTTGACAGATCTCCAGCTGGATGCTGCCGCGCACTCCTTGTGCGTCACGGGCAATCCACAGCTGCCGTTCGCCTTTGGCGATCCCGGAGCGCAGGCTATGAAAGTAACTCTCCGCGGCTTCGCGCGTTAATCGTTGCTGATAACCTACGGAAGCATTACTGGCGACAGCATCCATTAACAGACTGGCCAACTCGCTACGATACATCGGTAAGGTGGTAGCATTGAGCAAGATGATTTTCATGCGATCCCCTCCTTAGTGATATTCACTATTCAGATGCAATAAGCGATCCAGTGCTGACATCATGGGACATCGGGGTTACGTTTTACGCCTGAGCATAAATTGCACTATCAATGAGCAGCAGTGCAATGCTGGTGGTGCAAATGAGGATGTTTGTATAAATAGTGACCGAACAGTTGTCAGCAAAATAATTAAACCACTGCATAGTTGAGAGATGGCCGCAGAAAAAAGCGCTGACGAATCGTTTTTTTTGTGCGTTTTTTCTCCATTAAAGCGTGAATTTGCGAAGTTTTGCACAAATAACAAGCGAAAGAACAATTATCGCAATTTTTTTGTTGCATCCCACGCCAGCACTTCCTAGAATGCGCACCACTTGATGCCGGCTTAGCTCAGTTGGTAGAGCAACTGACTTGTAATCAGTAGGTCACCAGTTCGATTCCGGTAGCCGGCACCATCAAGTACCCAGGTGGGGTTCCCGAGCGGCCAAAGGGAGCAGACTGTAAATCTGCCGTCACAGACTTCGAAGGTTCGAATCCTTCTCCCACCACCATATTCAGGCTGAGCTCAAGCACAGTCAGGGTCAACAGGTTAAACCGGTTGGCTCGAATAATAAGAAGCTCATCTTATTATTCATAAGCTACAGAAAGAACAGGTAGCCGAGTTCCAGGTTGCGGGCATCGTATAATGGCTATTACCTCAGCCTTCCAAGCTGATGATGCGGGTTCGATTCCCGCTGCCCGCTCCAAAGATGTGCTGATATGGCTCAGTTGGTAGAGCGCACCCTTGGTAAGGGTGAGGTCCCCAGTTCGACTCTGGGTATCAGCACCACTTCATAATCTCCCTCCCTGATTCTTCTCTGTTACCAAAAAAATTCAACAGTTCAGGCTATGCCTGGTTGATGTGGTGATATCACCGATTTATCCGTGTCTTAGAGGGACAATCGATGTCTAAAGAAAAATTTGAACGTTCAAAACCGCACGTCAACGTCGGTACTATCGGCCACGTTGACCATGGTAAAACTACCCTGACTGCAGCTATCACCACCGTACTGGCTAAAACCTACGGCGGTTCTGCTCGTGCATTCGACCAGATCGATAACGCGCCAGAAGAAAAAGCTCGTGGTATCACCATCAACACCTCTCACGTTGAGTATGACACCCCGACTCGCCACTACGCGCACGTTGACTGCCCGGGACACGCCGACTACGTCAAAAACATGATCACCGGTGCTGCTCAGATGGACGGCGCTATCCTGGTTGTTGCTGCGACTGATGGCCCAATGCCTCAGACCCGTGAGCACATCCTGCTGGGTCGCCAGGTTGGCGTTCCTTACATCATCGTGTTCCTGAACAAATGTGACATGGTTGATGACGAAGAGCTGCTGGAACTGGTTGAGATGGAAGTTCGTGAACTGCTGTCTGCATACGATTTCCCAGGCGACGATCTGCCGATCGTTCGTGGTTCTGCTCTGAAAGCGCTGCAAGGCGAAGCTGAGTGGGAAGAGAAAATCGTTGAGCTGGCAGGTTACCTGGATTCTTACATCCCAGAGCCAGAGCGTGCGATTGATAAGCCATTCCTGCTGCCTATCGAAGACGTATTCTCCATCTCCGGCCGTGGTACTGTTGTTACCGGTCGTGTAGAGCGCGGTATCGTTAAAGTTGGTGAAGAAGTTGAAATCGTTGGTATCAAAGATACCGTGAAATCTACTTGTACCGGCGTTGAAATGTTCCGCAAACTGCTGGACGAAGGCCGTGCTGGTGAGAACGTTGGTGTTCTGCTGCGTGGTATCAAACGTGAAGACATCGAACGTGGTCAGGTTCTGGCTAAGCCAGGCTCAATCAAGCCGCACACCACTTTCGATTCAGAAGTTTACATCCTGTCTAAAGATGAAGGCGGCCGTCATACTCCGTTCTTCAAAGGCTACCGTCCACAGTTCTACTTCCGTACTACTGACGTGACCGGTACCATCGAACTGCCAGAAGGCGTTGAGATGGTAATGCCAGGCGACAACGTAAACATGAAAGTTACCCTGATCCACCCAATCGCGATGGATGACGGTCTGCGTTTCGCAATCCGTGAAGGCGGCCGTACTGTTGGTGCGGGTGTTGTTGCTAAAGTTATCGCTTAATCGCTGATAATATTTGACGCAACGCACAAGAAAAGGGCATCATTTGATGCCCTTTTTGCACGCTGTAACATAGAACCTGGCTCATCAGTGATTTTCCGTCATAATCATTGCTGAGGCAGGCTCTGTAGCACGGCGTTAAATGCCGAGTTACGCCTTCAACAGCTTTATTCGGTTTGGTTGCCTCGCATTGCGCGGGGCAAAATAGTTTCTGTTTATTGTGGCAGGTTGGTTTATGAGTGCTAATACCGAAGCTCAACGGAGCGGGCGCGGCCTGGAAGCGATAAAGTGGTTAGTCGTTGCCATTTTGCTTATCGTGGCAATCGTAGGTAACTACTACTATCGCGAAATTACATTGCCGGTACGTGCGCTGGCCGTTGTGGTGCTGATTGCCGCAGCGGGTGGCATTGCGCTGCTGACGACGAAAGGTAAAGCTACGGTGGCTTTTGCTCGTGAAGCAAGAACTGAAGTCCGTAAAGTCATTTGGCCTACTCGTCAGGAAACGTTGCATACCACCTTAATCGTTGCCGCGGTTACTGCCGTGATGTCACTGATTTTGTGGGGGCTGGATGGTATTCTGGTCCGTCTGGTATCGTTTATCACTGGCCTGAGGTTCTGAGATGTCTGAAGCTCCAAAAAAGCGCTGGTACGTCGTTCAGGCGTTTTCCGGTTTTGAAGGCCGCGTAGCACAATCGCTGCGCGAGCATATCAAGTTACACAACATGGAAGAGCTGTTTGGCGATGTCATGGTTCCAACCGAAGAAGTGGTTGAGATCCGTGGTGGTCAGCGTCGTAAAAGCGAGCGCAAGTTCTTCCCTGGTTACGTTCTGGTTCAGATGGTCATGAACGATGCAAGCTGGCACTTAGTGCGCAGCGTGCCGCGTGTCATGGGCTTCATCGGCGGAACATCAGATCGCCCGGCACCGATTAGCGATAAAGAAGTCGATGCGATCATGAACCGCTTACAACAAGTTGGCGATAAGCCACGTCCGAAAACCTTGTTCGAACCAGGCGAAATGGTGCGCGTCAACGACGGCCCGTTTGCCGACTTCAACGGTGTGGTCGAGGAAGTGGATTACGAAAAAAGCCGCCTGAAAGTGTCAGTCTCCATCTTTGGCCGTGCAACGCCAGTGGAACTCGACTTTGGTCAGGTTGAAAAAGGCTGATAGTCGCTGCGAAGCTCCGGGCGGCAGCTTGCGGTCAACCGGTTAAACAGTTTACGCATTGAACGATTATTGGTTGCAGAAGGCGCGAAATTGGCATACAATTTCGCGCCTTTTGTTTTTACATGCTGTCTCAGCGTGTAAAACGTAGATTGCACCTCAGCCTTTGGCCGGGTGCAAACGAATAATCACGGGGAGCTTCTTACGAAGCGCTATAACCCAATAGAGGAATTATCATGGCTAAGAAAGTACAAGCCTACGTCAAACTGCAAGTTTCTGCAGGTATGGCTAACCCAAGTCCACCAGTTGGTCCAGCACTGGGCCAGCAGGGTGTTAACATCATGGAATTCTGTAAAGCGTTTAACGCCAAAACAGAAAGCCTGGAAAAGGGTCTGCCAATTCCGGTTGTTATCACCGTTTATTCTGACCGTTCTTTCACCTTTATCACTAAAACCCCGCCAGCAGCAGTTCTGCTGAAAAAAGCGGCTGGTATTAAATCTGGTTCCGGTAAGCCGAACAAAGATAAAGTTGGTAAAGTAACTCGTGCTCAGGTACGTGAAATCGCAGAAACCAAAGCTGCGGACATGACTGGTTCTGACATTGAAGCGATGACTCGCTCAATCGAAGGTACTGCTCGTTCCATGGGCCTGGTAGTGGAGGACTAAGAAATGGCTAAGCTGACCAAGCGCATGCGTGTGATCCGTGACAAAGTTGATTCAACTAAACAGTATGATATCAACGAAGCTGTTGCTCTGCTGAAAGAACTGGCTACTGCTAAGTTCGTAGAAAGCGTTGACGTAGCTGTAAACCTGGGCATCGATGCTCGTAAATCTGATCAGAACGTTCGCGGTGCAACTGTACTGCCTAACGGTACTGGCCGTTCCGTTCGCGTAGCCGTATTTACTCAGGGCGCAAACGCTGAAGCTGCTAAAGCTGCAGGCGCTGAGCTGGTAGGTATGGAAGATCTGGCTGACCAGATCAAAAAAGGCGAAATGAACTTCGACGTAGTTATCGCATCTCCAGATGCAATGCGCGTTGTTGGCCAGCTGGGTCAGGTTCTGGGCCCACGTGGTCTGATGCCAAACCCGAAAGTTGGTACTGTAACTCCTAACGTTGCTGAAGCAGTTAAGAACGCTAAAGCAGGTCAGGTTCGTTATCGTAACGACAAAAACGGTATCATCCATACCACTATCGGTAAGGTTGATTTCGATACAGACAAACTGAAAGAAAACCTGGAAGCCCTGCTGATTGCGCTGAAAAAAGCGAAACCATCTCAGGCTAAAGGCGTTTTCATCAAGAAAGTTAGCCTGTCCACCACCATGGGCGCTGGCGTAGCTGTAGATCAGTCTGGTCTGAATGCAGTAGCGAACTAATTCGCTGCTTTACGCGGGCGAAAGTTTCGACTAGAATCTTACGCCCGTTGTTCTGTAAATATACAGAACCAAGATTCAAGACATTTGCGCTGAGACAAGCAGACAATGCAGTAGCTGCGCGAATGACGAAGAAGCTTAAGAATTTTCGGTTGGAGCCTGGCCTTATCCAGGCCTCCGTCCAAGACCGCAGGAGTCAGATGCTTTCGGGTTGAAGACTTAATACTTCCTGCGTAGACGGTGACAGAACCTGAAGAATATTTTTATAGTCTTTGCTGGATTCTGCTCACCGTGTGTTAGCGCTTACCTTCGGCAACGCGGGTAAGTGATGTGAGTTTCGGGGAAATCCTTCCCCGACCAAAATCCAGGAGCTAAAGCTAATGGCATTAAATCTTCAAGACAAACAAGCGATTGTTGCTGAAGTCAGCGAAGTAGCCAAAGGCGCGCTGTCTGCGGTAGTTGCGGATTCTCGTGGCGTTACCGTTGACAAAATGACCGAACTGCGTAAAGCAGGTCGTGAAGCTGGCGTTTACATGCGTGTTGTTCGTAACACCCTGCTGCGCCGCGTCGTTGAGGGTACTCAGTTTGAGTGCCTGAAAGACACGTTTGTTGGTCCGACCCTGATTGCATACTCTATGGAACACCCGGGCGCTGCTGCTCGTCTGTTCAAAGAGTTCGCGAAAGCGAATGCAAAATTTGAGGTCAAAGCTGCAGCCTTTGAAGGCGAGTTAATCACCGCGGCCAATATTGACCGTCTGGCGACTCTGCCAACTTACGATGAAGCAATCGCACGCCTGATGGCAACCATGAAAGAAGCCGCTGCCGGCAAACTGGTTCGCACTCTGGCTGCTGTACGCGATCAGAAAGAAGCAGAAGCTGCTTAATCAGCCTCGCTTTTCTTTTCTCGTTCACTTGCTTACGTACAAACTTTTTCTGAATTTAGGAACACGAAATGTCAATTACTAAAGACCAAATCATTGAAGGCGTTGCAGCTCTGTCTGTAATGGAAATCGTTGAACTGATCTCCGCTATGGAAGAGAAATTCGGCGTGTCAGCTGCTGCTGCTGTTGCAGGTCCAGCTGCTGCTGCTGAAGCTGTTGAAGAAAAAACTGAATTCGACGTTGTACTGAAAGCTATCGGCGCTAACAAAGTTGCTGTTATCAAAGCAGTACGTGGCGCAACTGGTCTGGGCCTGAAAGAAGCTAAAGACTTGGTTGAGTCTGCACCAGCAACTCTGAAAGAAGGCATCAGCAAAGATGACGCCGAAGCCCTGAAAAAGGCTCTGGAAGAAGCTGGCGCTGAAGTTGAAGTCAAATAAGACAGCCTTAACGGTTGCAGCCTGATTCGTCAGGCTGATGGCTGGTGACTTTTTGGTCACCAGCCTTTTTGCGCTCAAGGACCTCAATGGGGTTTCACACTGTTTAGCCATTGAAGTTCCTCAATATCTTTTTCTATCGACGCCTTAATATACTGCTTCCCTGTGAAGATTCCCTGTCGGCACAACAGCAATGAAATGATTTAAGAGTGATAGAAAGATGTATTGTCGGGGGGTGAGCCCTCACTTTCCGAAAAACAAAATAGTGTTGCATGAACTGTCCTCCAGGACGGACAGAGTGGGTCACTGATCAGCGAGCTGAGGAACCCTATGGTTTACTCCTATACCGAGAAAAAACGTATTCGTAAGGATTTTGGTAAACGTCCACAAGTTCTGGACATTCCATATCTCCTTTCTATCCAGCTTGACTCGTTCCAGAAGTTTATCGAGCAAGATCCGGAAGGCCAGTACGGACTGGAAGCAGCATTCCGTTCTGTTTTTCCTATTCAGAGCTACAGCGGTAATTCCGAGCTGCAATATGTCAGCTACCGCTTAGGCGAACCTGTATTTGATGTTAAAGAATGTCAGATTCGTGGCGTGACGTATTCTGCTCCGCTGCGTGTAAAACTGCGTCTGGTGATCTACGAGCGCGAAGCGCCGGAAGGCACTGTTAAAGACATCAAAGAACAAGAAGTTTACATGGGCGAAATTCCGCTCATGACCGATAACGGTACTTTCGTTATCAACGGTACAGAAAGGGTTATCGTTTCTCAGCTGCATCGTAGTCCTGGCGTATTCTTTGACAGCGATAAGGGTAAAACCCACTCATCGGGTAAAGTGCTGTATAACGCACGTATTATTCCTTATCGTGGTTCTTGGCTGGACTTCGAGTTCGATCCGAAAGACAACCTGTTCGTTCGTATTGACCGTCGCCGTAAACTGCCTGCGACCATCATTCTGCGCGCACTGAGCTTCACCACTGAACAGATCCTTGACCTGTTCTTCGCTAAAGTGGTGTATCAGATCCGTGACAACAAGCTGCAGATGGAACTGGTGCCAGAGCGTCTGCGTGGCGAAACCGCGTCCTTCGATATTGAATCGAACGGTACGGTATACGTTGAGAAAGGCCGTCGCATCACTGCACGTCATATCCGTCAGCTGGAAAAAGATAGCGTTGCGCATATCGAAGTTCCGGTTGAGTACATCGCGGGTAAAGTGGTCTCTAAAGACTACATTGACGAAAATACCGGTGAGCTGATTATTGCTGCCAACATGGAGCTGTCGCTGGATCTGCTGGCGAAACTGAGCCAGTCTGGTCACAAGCGTATTGAAACGCTGTTTACCAACGATCTGGATCACGGCGCTTACATGTCCGAGACCTTACGTGTTGACCCAACCAGCGATCGCCTGAGCGCGCTGGTTGAGATCTACCGTATGATGCGTCCTGGCGAGCCACCAACGCGTGAAGCGGCTGAAAACCTGTTCGAGAATCTGTTCTTCTCAGAAGATCGTTATGACCTTTCTGCGGTTGGCCGCATGAAGTTCAACCGTTCTCTGCTGCGTGACGAGATCGAAGGTTCCGGTATCCTGAGCAAAGACGACATCATTGAAGTGATGAAGAAGCTCATCGGTATCCGTAACGGTGTTGGCGAAGTGGATGATATCGACCACCTCGGCAACCGTCGTATCCGTTCCGTAGGCGAAATGGCAGAAAACCAGTTCCGCGTTGGCCTGGTACGTGTTGAGCGTGCGGTGAAAGAGCGTCTGTCTCTGGGCGATCTCGATACCCTGATGCCTCAGGATATGATTAACGCTAAGCCGATCTCTGCGGCAGTGAAAGAGTTCTTTGGTTCCAGCCAGCTGTCTCAATTTATGGACCAGAACAACCCGCTGTCTGAGATTACGCACAAGCGTCGTATCTCTGCACTTGGCCCGGGCGGTCTGACGCGTGAGCGTGCAGGCTTTGAAGTTCGAGACGTTCACCCGACTCACTACGGTCGTGTGTGTCCAATCGAAACGCCGGAAGGTCCAAACATCGGTCTGATCAACTCCTTGTCTGTTTATGCACAGACCAACGAGTATGGTTTCCTGGAAACCCCTTATCGTCGCGTACGTGACGGTGTGGTCACCGACGAAATTCATTACCTCTCTGCAATTGAAGAGGGTAACTACGTTATCGCTCAGGCGAACACCAACCTCGACGACGAAGGTCACTTCGTAGACGATCTGGTGACTTGCCGTAGCAAAGGCGAATCGAGCCTGTTCAGCCGCGATCAGGTTGACTACATGGACGTTTCCACCCAACAGGTGGTTTCCGTCGGTGCGTCACTGATTCCGTTCCTGGAGCACGATGACGCCAACCGCGCATTGATGGGTGCAAACATGCAACGTCAGGCGGTTCCAACTCTGCGTGCGGATAAGCCGCTGGTTGGTACCGGTATGGAACGCGCGGTTGCGGTTGACTCCGGTGTAACTGCCGTAGCGAAACGTGGTGGTACCGTTCAGTACGTTGATGCATCACGTATCGTTATCAAAGTTAACGAAGACGAAATGTATCCGGGCGAAGCCGGTATCGACATCTACAACCTGACCAAGTACACCCGTTCGAACCAGAACACCTGCATCAGCCAGATGCCGTGTGTCAACCTGGGCGAGCCGATTGAACGTGGCGATGTGCTGGCTGATGGCCCGTCTACCGATCTCGGTGAACTGGCGCTGGGTCAGAACATGCGCGTGGCGTTCATGCCGTGGAACGGCTACAACTTCGAAGACTCCATCTTAGTCTCCGAGCGCGTAGTACAGGAAGATCGCTTCACGACCATCCACATTCAGGAACTGGCATGTGTGTCGCGTGACACCAAGCTGGGGCCAGAAGAGATCACCGCTGATATCCCGAACGTGGGTGAAGCTGCGCTCTCCAAACTGGATGAGTCCGGTATCGTGTATATCGGTGCTGAAGTGACCGGTGGCGACATTCTGGTTGGTAAGGTAACGCCGAAAGGTGAAACCCAGCTGACGCCAGAAGAGAAGCTGCTGCGTGCGATCTTTGGTGAGAAAGCGTCTGATGTTAAAGACTCTTCTCTGCGCGTACCAAACGGTGTCTCCGGTACCGTTATCGACGTTCAGGTCTTTACCCGCGATGGCGTGGAAAAAGACAAGCGTGCGTTGGAAATCGAAGAGATGCAGCTGAAGCAGGCGAAGAAAGACCTGACTGAAGAACTGCAGATCCTCGAAGCTGGCCTGTTTGCGCGTATCAATTACGTGCTGGTTTCTGGCGGTGTTGAAGCCGAGAAACTGGACAAGCTGCCACGCGAGCGCTGGTTGGAACTCGGCCTGACCGACGAAGACAAGCAAAACCAGCTGGAGCAGCTGGCAGAGCAGTACGACGAGCTGAAGCACGAGTTTGAGAAGAAACTCGAAGCGAAACGCCGCAAAATCACTCAGGGCGATGATCTGGCACCAGGCGTGCTGAAAATCGTGAAAGTGTATCTGGCGGTTAAACGTCAGATCCAGCCTGGTGACAAAATGGCAGGTCGTCATGGGAACAAAGGTGTTATCTCCAAGATCAACCCGATCGAAGATATGCCTTACGATGAAAACGGCACGCCGGTAGACATCGTACTGAACCCGCTGGGCGTACCATCACGTATGAACATTGGTCAGATTCTTGAAACCCACTTGGGTATGGCTGCAAAAGGTATCGGTGAGAAAATCAACTCGATGCTGAAAAAGCAGGAAGAAGTGACCAAACTGCGTGAGTTTATCCAGCGCGCGTACGATCTGGGCACCGACGTGCGTCAGAAAGTCGATCTGAACACCTTCACCGATGATGAAGTACTGCGTCTGGCAGAGAACCTGAAAAAAGGTATGCCAATCGCAACGCCGGTGTTTGATGGTGCTAAAGAAAGCGAAATCAAAGAACTGCTGCAATTGGGTGGTTTACCGACTTCCGGTCAGATTACGCTGTTTGATGGTCGTACTGGCGAGCAGTTCGAGCGTCCGGTTACCGTTGGCTACATGTACATGCTGAAACTTAACCACCTGGTTGATGACAAAATGCATGCACGTTCTACCGGCTCTTACAGCCTCGTTACTCAGCAGCCGCTGGGTGGTAAGGCACAGTTCGGTGGTCAGCGCTTCGGTGAGATGGAAGTGTGGGCGCTTGAAGCATACGGCGCTGCCTATACGCTGCAAGAAATGCTCACCGTTAAGTCTGATGACGTCAACGGTCGTACTAAGATGTATAAGAACATCGTGGACGGCAACCATCAGATGGAACCAGGCATGCCGGAATCCTTCAACGTACTGTTGAAAGAGATCCGCTCGCTGGGTATCAACATCGAGCTGGAAGACGAGTAACTACCCGATTGGGTAAGCAGTTGTATTCGTACTGGTTACGAGGCGTCCGGGTCACACCGGACTGCCTTGAGAAGTCTCACTCCGACGGGAGCTAATCCGTGAAAGACTTACTAAAGTTTCTGAAAGCGCAAACTAAGACAGAAGAGTTTGATGCGATCAAAATTGCTCTGGCCTCGCCAGACATGATCCGTTCCTGGTCTTTCGGTGAAGTTAAAAAGCCGGAAACCATTAACTATCGTACGTTCAAACCTGAACGTGACGGTCTGTTCTGTGCGCGTATTTTCGGGCCGGTAAAAGACTATGAGTGCTTGTGCGGTAAGTACAAGCGCCTGAAGCATCGCGGTGTGATCTGTGAGAAGTGTGGCGTTGAAGTTACACAGACCAAAGTTCGCCGTGAGCGCATGGGTCACATCGAGCTGGCTTCGCCAACTGCGCACATCTGGTTCCTGAAATCGCTGCCTTCGCGCATCGGTTTACTGCTGGACATGCCACTGCGTGATATCGAACGCGTGCTGTACTTCGAATCTTATGTAGTGATCGAAGGCGGCATGACTAACCTCGAGAAGCGCCAGATCCTGACTGAAGAGCAGTATCTGGATGCGCTGGAAGAGTTTGGTGATGAATTCGATGCGAAGATGGGTGCGGAAGCTATCCAGGCGCTGTTGAAAAACATGGATCTGGAGCAAGAGTGCGAGCAGCTGCGTGAAGAGCTGAACGAAACCAACTCCGAGACCAAGCGTAAGAAGCTGACCAAGCGTATCAAGCTGCTGGAAGCGTTCGTTCAGTCTGGTAACAAACCAGAGTGGATGATCCTGACCGTGCTGCCGGTACTGCCACCTGATCTGCGTCCACTGGTTCCACTGGATGGCGGCCGTTTTGCTACGTCCGATCTGAACGACCTTTATCGTCGTGTGATCAACCGTAACAATCGTCTGAAACGTCTGCTGGATCTGGCTGCGCCAGACATCATCGTACGTAACGAAAAACGTATGCTGCAGGAAGCGGTCGATGCACTGCTGGACAACGGTCGTCGCGGTCGTGCGATTACCGGCTCTAACAAGCGTCCGCTGAAATCGCTGGCTGACATGATTAAAGGTAAGCAGGGTCGTTTCCGTCAGAACCTGCTGGGTAAACGTGTCGACTACTCTGGTCGTTCCGTTATTACCGTAGGTCCATACCTGCGCCTGCATCAGTGCGGCCTGCCGAAGAAAATGGCACTGGAACTGTTCAAACCGTTTATCTACGGCAAGCTGGAACTGCGTGGCCTCGCGACCACCATTAAAGCCGCCAAGAAAATGGTTGAGCGTGAAGAAGCTGTCGTCTGGGATATCCTCGACGAAGTGATCCGCGAACACCCGGTGTTGCTGAACCGTGCACCAACACTGCACCGTCTGGGCATCCAGGCGTTTGAGCCAGTACTGATCGAAGGTAAAGCTATTCAGCTGCACCCACTGGTCTGTGCGGCATACAACGCTGACTTCGATGGTGACCAGATGGCTGTTCACGTACCGCTGACGCTGGAAGCCCAGCTGGAAGCGCGTGCGCTGATGATGTCTACCAACAACATCCTGTCTCCAGCGAACGGTGAGCCAATCATTGTTCCTTCTCAGGACGTTGTACTGGGTCTGTACTACATGACCCGTGACTGTGTTAACGCCAAAGGCGAAGGCATGGTGCTGACCGGCCCGAAAGAAGCCGAGCGCATCTACCGTGCTGGCCTGGCATCGCTGCATGCTCGCGTTAAAGTGCGTATTACTGAGCACGAGAAAAACGAGCAGGACGAGTGGGTTGAGAAAACCAGCCTGATCGACACCACCGTTGGTCGCGCCATCCTGTGGATGATCGTGCCTAAAGGTCTGCCTTACTCCATCGTCAACCAGGCGCTGGGTAAGAAAGCGATCTCCAAAATGCTGAACACCTGTTACCGCATTTTGGGCCTGAAGCCGACGGTTATCTTTGCTGACCAGACCATGTACACCGGTTTTGCCTACGCTGCCCGTTCAGGTGCATCGGTAGGTATCGACGATATGGTCATTCCGGCGAAGAAAGTGGAAATCATCACTGAAGCGGAAGCTGAAGTTGCTGAAATCCAGCAGCAGTTCCAGTCTGGTCTGGTTACCGCTGGCGAACGCTACAACAAAGTGATCGATATCTGGGCTGCAGCTAACGAACGCGTTGCTAAAGCGATGATGGAAAACCTGTCGACTGAAACCGTGATTAACCGTGACGGTGTTGAAGAGCGTCAGGTTTCTTTCAACAGCATCTTTATGATGGCCGACTCCGGTGCGCGTGGTTCTGCGGCACAGATTCGTCAGCTGGCAGGTATGCGTGGTCTGATGGCGAAACCAGATGGTTCGATCATCGAGACGCCAATCACTGCGAACTTCCGTGAAGGTCTGAACGTACTCCAGTACTTCATCTCCACGCACGGTGCACGTAAAGGTCTGGCGGATACCGCACTGAAAACTGCGAACTCCGGTTATCTGACGCGTCGTCTGGTTGACGTTGCACAGGATCTGGTCGTAACCGAAGACGACTGTGGTACCCACGAAGGTATCCTGATGACGCCGGTTATCGAAGGTGGTGATGTTAAAGAACCACTGCGTGAGCGCGTACTCGGCCGTGTTACTGCGGAAGACGTTCTCAAGCCAGGTACTGCAGACATTCTGCTGCCACGTAACACTCTGCTGCACGAGCACCAGTGTGACCTGTTGGAAGAGCACTCTGTCGACAGCCTGAAAGTCCGCTCCGTGGTAAGTTGTGAAACTGACTTCGGTGTGTGTGCACACTGTTATGGACGCGATCTGGCGCGTGGTCACATCATCAATAAAGGTGAAGCGATCGGCGTTATTGCAGCACAGTCCATCGGTGAGCCGGGTACTCAGCTGACCATGCGTACGTTCCACATCGGTGGTGCGGCATCGCGTGCGGCAGCCGAATCCAGCATTCAGGTGAAGAACAAAGGTACTATCAAGCTGACCAACGCGAAATCGGTAACGAACTCCGCTGGTAAGCTGGTGATCACCTCGCGTAACGTTGAACTGAAAATGATCGACGAATTTGGTCGTACCAAAGAGAGCTATAAAGTTCCTTACGGTGCCACCATGGCGAAAGGTGATGGCGAACAGGCCGCAGCGGGCGAAACCGTCGCGAACTGGGATCCGCATACCATGCCAGTTATCACCGAAGTGAGTGGTTTCATTCGCTTCACGGATATGGTCGACGGCCAGAGCATCACCCGTCAGACTGACGACTTAACCGGTCTTTCTTCACTGGTTATCCTCGACAGTGCTGAGCGTACTACCGGTGGTAAAGATCTGCGTCCGGCACTGAAAATCGTTGATGCGAACGGTAATGATGTTCTGATCCCTGGTTCAGATATGCCAGCTCAGTACTTCCTGCCAGGCAAAGCGATCGTCCAGCTGGAAGATGGTATTAAGATCAGTTCAGGTGATACCCTGGCGCGTGTTCCTCAGGAATCAGGCGGTACCAAGGATATTACCGGTGGTCTGCCACGCGTTGCGGATCTGTTCGAAGCCCGTCGTCCGAAAGAGCCGGCAATCCTGGCTGAGATCAGCGGTATTATTTCCTTCGGTAAAGAGACCAAAGGTAAACGCCGTCTGGTGATCACCCCGATTGATGGCAGCGAACACTACGAAGAGATGATTCCTAAGTGGCGTCAGCTTAACGTGTTCGAAGGTGAGCGCGTAGAACGTGGTGATGTGGTTTCCGATGGTCCAGAGTCTCCGCATGACATTCTGCGTCTGCGTGGCGTGCATGCTGTGACCCGTTATATCACTAACGAAGTGCAGGAAGTTTACCGTCTGCAAGGCGTTAAGATTAACGATAAACACATCGAAGTCATTGTTCGTCAGATGCTGCGTAAAGCAACCATCGAGAACAACGGTAGTTCAGACTTCCTGGACGGTGAGCAGGTCGAGTTCTCGCGCGTTAAAATCGCGAACCGCGATCTGGAAAACAGCGGCAAGATTGCAGCGACCTTTGCACGCGATCTGCTGGGTATCACCAAGGCATCTCTGGCAACCGAATCGTTCATCTCTGCGGCATCGTTCCAGGAGACCACACGTGTCCTGACCGAAGCAGCCGTTGCAGGTAAACGTGACGAACTGCGCGGCCTGAAAGAGAACGTAATCGTGGGTCGTCTGATCCCAGCCGGTACCGGTTACGCTTATCACCAGGATCGTATGCGTCGCCGTCAGGCAGGTGAAGCACCAGTAGTACCTCAGGTGACTGCAGATGAAGCATCTGCAAGTCTGGCTGAACTGCTGAATGCAGGCCTCGGTGGTAGCGACAACGATTAATCGTTAGTCTGCTATTACGCTATAAAAACCGCTCTTCGGAGCGGTTTTTTTATGCACAGAATTTGGCTGACCTGGGAAATTTCGTATATTTCAACGATTAATGGCGTTCTGAACGGTGCATGCGTATTTTTATCAGGCCACCTAATGTTAAGGACATCATAATGAAATTATTACCTTCTGCTTTACTGGCTTCTGCCACACTTTTATCACTGTCTGCGGTCGCGGCTGAAGCGCCAGCGGCAAAAAATCCGTTAAGCGTACACGTACTCAATCTGCAAACTGGCGTACCGACTGCCGGGGTTAACGTCGAGCTGGAACAGAAACAACAGGATAAGTGGGTGAAACTGGCATCGGGTACGACCGATCAAAATGGTCGTATTACCGCGCTCTATCCGGCAGGTAAAGACTTCGCTGAAGGTGACTACAAAGTGGTTTTTAAAACCGGCGATTACTACCAGAAAGTGAAGCAGGATACCTTCTTCCCGGAAATTCCGGTGATTTTCCATGTGACTAAAACCGATCAGCACTACCATATTCCGTTATTGCTGAGTCAGTACGGTTACTCTACCTATCGCGGTAACTGATTTAGCAAAAAAGGGGCGAAGCTGATCCTTCGCCCAATAACAACACACACTATTTATAGCGCCTGACATCCTCACACGTTAAGCCGATATCCCGCAGTTGCGCGTCACTCAGTGCCGATAAAATTTTCCGCGTTTGCTTTCGCAGTAGCCACGCCTTCCACAGGCGATACGGCAGAATAAACATCAAACGAAAAGGTGACTGCTTAAAAGGTTTACCCGCACGGTTCTCATTAAATTCCATCATCTGTTCCTCATCCGGTATCTGAGAACCATTTTGCGAGCAAAGTGATTTTCAATACAGATGCAAAATTCACCTTTATTTAACATACAGAATGGCGGATAGTACTTCTGAATGGTCGGTTTTACTGCGATCTGTACTGGTTTTTACCTGGCTGATTAAGGTGAGTGTAATACGATGACGCGCTATCAACATCTGGCAACGCTGCTGGCACAGCGGATTGAGCAGGGGCTGTATCAGGGAGGCGAACGACTGCCCTCGGTACGATCGCTGAGTGCTGAGCATGGTGTCAGTATCAGCACCGTGCAACAGGCTTATCACCTGCTTGAGGAGAAACAGCTGATCACTCCACAGCCGCGATCGGGCTATTTCGTCACACCCTGTAAATCGAAGCCGCCGGTACCGCCGATCACCCGACCGGCACAGCGCCCGGTCGAAATCACCCAGTGGGAATCGGTGCTCGAGTTAATTAATTCCCGGCTGGACGAAGACACTTTGCAGCTCGGCAGCGGTATGCCTGATACCAGCCAGCCGACCATCAAACCGTTATGGAAAATCATCAGCCGCCTGGCGCAGAAGCAAGATCCGCGCATGCTGAATTACGACAATATTTACGGTGTCGCGGCACTGCGTGAGCAGGTGGCGCGGATGGCAATAGACAGTGGTTGTCAGCTGTCGCCGGATGAGATTGTGATTACCACCGGCTGCCACGAGGCGCTGTCAGTTTCGATCCGCGCCATTTGTCAGCCGGGAGACATTATTGCCGTCGAGTCGCCGACCTTTCACGGTACCATGCAGACACTGCGCGGTTTTGGTATCAAAGTCATTGAGATCCCGACCGACTCCGTTACCGGCATCAGCCTTGAAGCGCTGGAGCTGGCGCTGGAACAGTGGCCGATAAAAGCCGTGATCGTCGTACCCAACTGTAATAACCCATTGGGCTTTATCATGCCCGAGGCGCGCAAACGGGCGCTGCTGTCGATGGCGCAGCGTTATGATATCGGCATTATTGAGGATGATGTGTATGGCGAGCTGGTCTACGAATATCCCCGTCCGCTCAGCATCAAGTCAATGGATGAAGATGGCCGTGTGCTGCTGTGCAGTTCGGTTTCCAAAGTGCTGGCACCTGGATTGCGGGTCGGCTGGGTAGCGCCGGGCCGCTATCTTAATCGGGTTCTGCATTTGAAATATATTGGCACCGGCTCGACCGCGACCCAGACTCAGCTGGCGGTCGCTGAGTTTATCCGTCAGGGATACTATCAGCCGCATCTGCGTAAGATGCGCATGCACTATCAGCGCAACCTCACTATTTTCACCCACTGGGTGCGCCACTATTTTCCCTGCGGTATTTGCGTCAGTCGTCCGCAGGGCGGATTTCTGATGTGGATTGAGCTGCCGGAAGCATTCGATGCAGTGCGACTTAACCGCGAACTGCGAGAATCACATATCCAGATTAGCGTCGGTTCGCTATTTTCCGCCTCGGGTAAATATCGTAACTGTTTGCGGTTGAATTACGCGTTGGCGGTCACGCCACAGACCGAGCGGGCGCTGGCGACAGTCGGGGCAGCCGTTGAGCGTGCGATGGCGAGTTGCATACCCGTTGCTGCAGTAGCAGTAGCAGAAGTTGAAGGCGGGGCCAGCCTGAAGGGATAACAACCGGCCCCGGACGATAACGAAATTGCTACCGACAGCGCCACTATAGCGCTGTCGGTCATTGCAGCCAGCGATGCTTTGGCGGCTTGCGGCCTGTACCGATAACTTTCTGTCGTCGTTGCTTCAGCTTACGGTTTGATGCGGGATGCGTCCCAGATAACCATCCCAGTCCTTCCATACTGGCTGCAAACCCGCCTTGCTCAGCGCGGCAGCAACCTGCTGCGGTGTGCGGGCATCATGGGGAGCAAACTGTTCAAGTTCCGGGCGATTATCGGCATAGCCACCCGGTTGAGTTTTGGAAAAGGCGCTGACGCTGTTGATCGCCAGCGGCACCACATGATCGCGGAAAAACGGCGATTCACGCGTTGACAGCGACAGTTCCACATCCGGTGAGAACAGACGAAACGCGCAAATCACCTGCACTAGCTGGCTTTCGCTCATAATCGATGCGGGTTCTATGCCGCCGGCACAAGGCCGCAGGCGCGGGAAGGAGAGTGAGTAACGGCTTTGCCAGTAAGTTTGCTGCAACCATAACAGGTGTTCAGCAACCATCAAGCAGTCGGTACGCCAGCTGTCAGACAGGCCGATCAGCGCGCCCAGACCGATCTTATCGATCCCGGCACGTCCAAGACGATCGGGGGTTTCCAGTCGGAAGAAGAAGTCCTGCTTGTTACCTTTCAGATGATGCTGGCTATACACCGCCTGATGATAGGTCTCCTGATACACCAGTACGCCATCCAGCCCCAAAGTTTTTAACTCAGCGTATTCATCCTGCGACATCGGCTGCACTTCCATCATCAACGAGCTAAAGCGCTGTCGAATCGCCGGCAGGTGCTGACGAAAATAGTCCATGCCCACTTTACTTTGATGTTCGCCGGTCACCAGCAATAAGTGATCGAATCCCATTGCGCGTATCGCTTCACATTCTCGGGCAATTTCATCACTGTCCAGCGTTTTGCGCTTGATGCGATTGCTCATTGAGAAACCGCAGTAAGTGCAGTCATTGGCGCACAGATTGGAGAGATAGAGCGGAACATAGAAGCTAACGGTATTACCGAACCGCTGGCGCGTCAGCCGCTGTGCCTTTTGCGCCAGCGGTTCGAGATAAGCCGCCGCTGCTGGTGACAGCAACGCCATCAACTCTTCACGTCCGACGCGCGAAGCATTCAAAGCACGTTCAACATCGGCGGCAGTTTTGCTGTTGATACGCAGGGTAATATCATCCCAGTTCAGGGTTTGCCAGCGTGAGATAAAGTCATTCATGATGATACCTCACCGTGCTGCAAAAATGCGGTAAGCGGGCTGGACGCGACCGCCTGCTGCTGCGATACACCCAGCCCGCTGTGCCATGCCAGTTCTCCAGCCTCCACCGCCAGCTTAAAGGCCCGCGCCATCTGCACCGGGTCACGTGCCACCGCAATCGCGGTATTAACCAGCACCGCATCTGCGCCCATTTCCAGCGCTTCGCTGGCATGGCTGGGTGCGCCAATACCGGCATCGACGACGACAGGCACCTTTGCCTGTTCGATGATGATCGCCAGTAAATCGCGGGTTTTTAATCCCTGATTGCTGCCGATAGGCGCACCAAGAGGCATCACTGCGGAACAGCCCGCTTCTTCCAGGCGCTTACACAATACCGGGTCGGCACTGCAGTAGGGCAGCACCACAAATCCATCTTTAAC
This sequence comes from Winslowiella sp. 2C04, assembly GCF_050037805.1. NCBI lineage: Bacteria > Pseudomonadati > Pseudomonadota > Gammaproteobacteria > Enterobacterales > Erwiniaceae > Winslowiella > Winslowiella sp. 2C04. Next base: position 135,374 of record NZ_CP188300.1, read on the forward strand.
CAGCTGTTCGGCAGCTTTCAGCGTTTCGATGGGATCCGGCAATAAGTAGCGCATATCGGGATGAATTTCGAGTTTTACCCAGTGAGTGCCCAGCGCTTCACGGGCCAGGTGCGCGGCAAATATCGCCTCCGCCGCGGTTTTTGCCCCTGAAGTATTGGGCAGAAGCTGCACGCCAAGCTGCTGTAACGGGGCGAGGATGCCATCATCTCCGCCTTTCAGGTCAACACGTTTCATCGCCATAGTGACCAGCTGAGAACCTGATGCGGCAATCGACTCCAGCATCAATCCTGGCGTGGCAAATTTTCCGGTTCCGGTAAACAGGCGTGATGAAAAGCTTTTGTCTGCAATGTGTAGCATATCAACCTCCGGCGATGGCCTGGAAAATCACCAGTTCATCGCCCTCCTGTAACTGATAAGACGGCCAATGGGCGCGTGGCACAATGGTCTGATTAACCGCCAGCGCGGTACCGGGCTGGTGGTGTTCCAGTTGTTCAAGCAGCGCCACAATCGACAACGGCATATCCAGCGTTATCGGCTGGTCATTGACCACAATCCTCATGACTCGCCTCCACAAACCGGACAGTGTGGCGAGCGCTGCAGATTTAAGCTGCGCCAGGTCTGTTGACGGCCATCAAACAGTCGCAGTTTGCCGTTGAGCGGTGATGGATGTCCGGCCAGTAATTTAACGGCTTCCAGCGCCTGCAACGTGCCAATTACACCGACGACCGGGCCAAGTACTCCTGCGGTACGGCAATTACGCTCGGGTTCCGCTTCATCCGGCCACAGGCAGCGGTAGCAACCCTGCGTCCACGGCGGGGTGATGACCATCAACTGGCCGCCGAAGCCAACCGCACTGCCGCTGACCAGCGGTGTGTTGCTGGCAACACAGGCGGCATTCACCTGTTGACGCGTGGTCATGTTATCGCTGCAGTCCAGCACCAGATCGACCTGTTGTAATGCGGTCTTCAGCGACAGCGGATCCATTCGTTGTTCCAGCGCGATTGACTCCACCTGTGGATTAATCGCCTGCAAATGTCCCTGAGCCAGCAGCGCTTTTGGCTGTCCGATTTCGCTACTGCGAAACAAAATCTGTCGCTGTAAATTGCTGATATGCAATTTATCGTCATCTGCCAGCAGCAATTTGCCCACTCCCGCGGCCGCCAGATAAAGCGCGGCAGGTGAGCCCAGACCGCCCAGTCCGACGATCAGTACGCTGGCGTGCTGCAATTTTTCCTGAGCTTCGATGCCGAACTCCTCCAGCAGCAGCTGACGGCTGTAGCGCAGGAAGTCACTGTCATTCAGCATGCTCAGCCCCTTGTGGCTCTGTCAGCGTCAGCAGAGTTTGCGTGGCTTGTCGCCAGTCTGCCGCCTGAGTAATGGCGCTGACCACCGCAATACTGCCGACACCGCAGGCCAGCACTTCGGGTGCCCGCTCAATGCTGATGCCGCCGATTGCTACGGTAGAAATATCGCCCAGACGGCGAATATGGCGTTTCAGTTCATTCAGCCCCTGTGGCGCAGAGGGCATATCTTTAGTCTGGGTAGGAAAAATATGGCCGAGTGCGATATAAGAGGGGCGCACGGCAAGCGCCCGATCCAGCTCAGCGTCGTCGTGGGTGGAAAGGCCCAGCCGCAGCCCGGCATTGCGTATTGCGGCTAAATCGGCCACATCCAGATCCTCCTGACCGAGATGCACGCCGTAAGCGTTATGTTTAATTGCCAGCTGCCAGTAATCATTGATAAACAAACGTGCGCGATAGCGTTTACCCAGCGCGATGGCTGCAGCTATCGCCGGTTCTACTGCCTCGTCAGGCTGATCTTTTATCCGCAACTGGATGGTGCGAACACCCGCGTCCAGCAAGCGGGCAATCCATTCCACACTGTCGACCACTGGATAAAGCCCGAGTTTTTTTTCAGTGGCAGGGAAGGGCGCGCTCATACATTTTCCTCCTGTTGCAGGCCATCGGCCGGGTGATAAAGTTCGCCGCCGCGACTGCGGAATTCCGTCGACATCTGCGCCATGCCGACCTCAATCGGCTGTGCCATTGCCTCTTGCTGCGCGGCATATTCACGCACTTCCTGGGTAATCTTCATTGAGCAGAATTTCGGGCCGCACATGGAACAGAAATGTGCCACTTTGCCGGATTCCTGCGGCAGAGTTTCATCGTGGTAAGCCCGGGCGGTATGCGGGTCCAGTGCCAGGTTAAACTGATCTTCCCAGCGGAATTCGAAGCGTGCTTTTGACATGGCGTTATCGCGGATCTGCGCGCCCGGATGGCCTTTGGCGAGGTCGGCGGCGTGGGCGGCAATTTTGTAGGTGATCAGTCCCTGTTTGACGTCCTCCTTGTTTGGCAGGCCAAGATGCTCTTTAGGCGTTACGTAACAGAGCATCGCACAGCCGAACCAGCCAATCATCGCCGCGCCAATGCCTGAGGTGAAATGGTCATAGCCTGGCGCAATATCGGTGGTTAACGGGCCGAGGGTATAGAACGGTGCTTCATGGCAGTGTTCCAGCTGTTCGGTCATATTCCGGCGAATCATCTGCATCGGCACATGGCCCGGACCTTCAATCATCACCTGCACATCATATTCCCAGGCGATTTTCGTCAACTCACCCAGCGTACGCAGCTCGGCAAACTGTGCTTCGTCATTGGCATCCTGAATCGAGCCGGGGCGCAGGCCGTCGCCTAATGACAGCGAAATATCATAGGCGGCGCAAATCTGGCAGATGTCGCGGAAATGCTGATAAAGGAAGCTCTCCTGGTGATGTGACAGGCACCATTTGGCCATAATCGATCCGCCACGTGAGACAATACCGGTCAGACGTTTCGCGGTCATTGGCACGTAGCGCAGCAGCACACCGGCGTGAATAGTAAAATAATCCACTCCCTGTTCGGCCTGTTCCAGCAGCGTATCGCGGAAGATTTCCCAGTTAAGGTCTTCGGCAATGCCATTCACTTTCTCCAGCGCCTGATAAATCGGCACCGTACCAATCGGCACCGGGCTGTTACGCAAAATCCATTCGCGAGTTTCGTGAATATAGCGGCCGGTAGAGAGATCCATTACCGTGTCGGCACCCCAGCGGGTAGACCACACCAGTTTCTCCACTTCCTCTTCAATCGAAGAGGTGACCGCGGAATTACCAATATTGGCATTCACTTTCACCAGGAAGTTACGGCCGATAATCATCGGTTCCGATTCCGGATGATTGATATTGGCCGGGATAATCGCGCGACCTGCGGCCACTTCCTGGCGGACAAATTCGGCGGTGATATTTTCCGGCAGCTGTGCACCGAAACTGTTGCCGGGATGTTGTTGCAGCAGAACCTCACCGCGGATGCGATCGCGGCCCATATTTTCCCGCAGCGCGATAAATTCCATTTCCGGCGTGATGATGCCGAGGCGAGCATAGTGCAACTGGGTGACACAGCGACCGGCCAGCGCGCGCTTCGGGCGCGGCAGGTTATCAAAGCGCAAATGCTCCAGTCCTTCATCGGCCAGCCGCTGCTGGCTATAGCTTGAGCTGAGCTGGTCGATCTCTTGTGTATCACCACGTTCAGCAATCCAGCCGGCACGTAATTTCTCCAGGCCAGTATGGACATCAATGCTGGCGCTCGGATCGCCATACGGACCGGCAGTGTCGTACACCGGGACCGGCTCGTTATCCTCAAATTTTGGCTGATCTTTGCTGCCACCCACCATGGTCTGGCTCAGCTGAATTTCACGCATTGGCACACGAATATCCGCGCGTGAACCGCTCAGATAAATTCGTCTGGAATTGGGAAAAGCGGTGCCTTGCAGGGAATCGATAAACTGTTGGGCCTGAGCGCGTTGCTCACGACGACGGGATTTTTTCTCAACGGTAGACATAGCTCATATCCTGATTACAAGGAAAAATGGCTTGTCCGGAGTTCGGAGGGAGTAACAGACGGTGTGACGACGTGTCGGCAAACACCGAAAAAGATTGTTTACTCTTGTTCCCTTCGCAGGTACTAACCTGATCAGGTTCCGCGGATCCCGAATTAACGGTCTCAGCCCCGGGGGGCACTCCGACAAGATGTTGGTCGTATAAAACACAACCAAAAAATAGCCCCTCCAGCATAGGGGGGCTTTTGGCAAACTACAACAAATTTACTACCTGAGCAACCTTACGCCGGACGAACCAGAGCAGGCTCATTGGCCGCTGGCTGTGGGCGCAATTTGTGGTCGAAGGCGAGCTGAATCAGCTTATCTTCAAGAGTAAAGCGTGCTTCAAGCGCTTCACCGACGCCGGATAATGCCTGCTGGAATTCCAGACAGTTGTCATCATCAATCGCCGTTTCCAGGTGAGTATCGTAATAATCCATGATGCGTTCAGTGTTGGCCTGCAGCGCCGGATAAATCTGGGAGGCCGCAATCAGCGGGCTATCACCCTGCAGTTCATCAATGATACGTTCGTAAATATTGAAGTGTCCGGTGGAAAGGTAGTCCACCAGTCTCTGACAAAAGTTATCCAGAGCTTCATCGTCAAGTACGGTCAGTGGATCTTTGTTAGGCTTAATACCCACTAACTGATAATAGGCGGCCAGTAGCGGTCTGCGGGCATTTAACCAGAGATCCACCAGTTCATTACTACCACCGACGCGTGCGGCCAGAGCATCTAACTGGTTAAGCATGATCAACTCCGTTGAGTAAATACCCTGCTACTTTGGGTATTATAGTTATAAGCATCTTTCCGAATACTTAACATCAGTACTACAGAGTGCCTGTTAAAGCAAAGGATAACAAATTTTATGGAACATGAGATCTCAAGCGTAGACGCTGGCTGGTGGGTTGTCAGCCATGAGCAGAAACTTTGGTTACCGAAGGGGGATCTGCCGCATGGTAATGCGGAAACTTTCGGGCTGACAGGATCGAGAGGATCGCTGATCGGTGAATGGCAGGGTGAAAAGGTGTGGTTGATCCGCGAGAACCGCGCGGAAAATATGGGATCGGTACGGCAAATTATCGATCAGGATGTCGGGTTGTTTCAACTGGCGGGGCGCGGGGTCCAGCTGGCAGAATTCTTCCGCTCTCATCGCTGGTGCGGTTATTGCGGCCACGAAATGCACCACAGCAAAAGTGAAAATGCCTGTCTCTGCGGCCATTGTCGTCAGCGTTACTATCCGCAAATCGCGCCCTGCATTATTGTCGCCATTCGCCGTGGCGACGAGATACTGCTGGCGCAGCATGCCCGCCATCGCAACGGTATTTATACCGTACTGGCCGGATTTGTTGAGGTCGGCGAAACGCTGGAGCAAGCCGTGGCGCGTGAAGTGATGGAAGAGAGCAGCGTCAAAGTGAAAAACGTGCGTTACGTGACTTCGCAGCCGTGGCCGTTTCCTCATTCACTGATGATGGCGTTTATGGCCGAATACGATGCCGGTGAGTTGCAGCACGATGGTAAAGAGCTGATTGACGCTGGCTGGTATCGCTATGACGAGCTGCCGCTGTTACCGCCGCCGGGTACGGTGGCCCGTCGGCTGATTGAGGATACTGTTGCACTGTGCCGCGCCGAAGCGCAATGAGTGATATACTGAGCACCTGTTTTTGAGAGAGTCTGATGATGAGTGAATTGAAGAACGATCGTTACCTGCGTGCTCTGCTGCGCCAGCCCGTTGATATCACCCCGGTATGGATGATGCGTCAGGCAGGACGTTATTTGCCAGAGTACAAAGCCACTCGCGCAGTGGCGGGTGACTTTATGTCACTGTGCAAGAATGCCGAGCTGGCGTGTGAAGTCACGCTGCAACCACTGCGACGTTATCCGCTTGATGCGGCGATCCTGTTCTCCGATATCCTGACCATTCCTGATGCGATGGGCTTAGGGCTCTACTTCGAAACCGGTGAAGGCCCACGTTTCTCATCGCCGATTACCTGTCGCGCCGATGTGGAAAAACTGCCAATCCCGGACCCGGAGCACGAACTGGGTTACGTGATGAACGCTGTACGCACCATTCGTAAAAACCTGCAGGGTGAAGTGCCGCTGATTGGTTTCTCCGGCAGTCCGTGGACGCTGGCGACCTACATGGTTGAAGGCGGTAGCAGCAAAGCCTTCACCAAAATCAAAAAAATGATGTATGCCGAGCCGGAAACGCTGCATCTGATGCTGGATAAGCTGGCAGATAGCGTCACGCTGTATCTGAACGCTCAGATCCGTGCGGGTGCGCAGTCGCTGATGATTTTTGATACCTGGGGTGGCGTGCTGACCGGTCGCGACTATCGTGATTTCTCCCTGTACTACATGCATAAAATCGTCGACGGCCTGCTGCATGAAAACGAAGGCCGCCGTGTGCCGGTAACGCTGTTTACTAAAGGCGGCGGTCAGTGGCTGGAAGAGATGGCGGCAACCGGTTGTGATGCGCTGGGCCTGGACTGGACGACTGATATCGCCGATGCGCGTCGTCGCGTCGGTGACAAAGTCGCGTTACAGGGCAATATGGACCCGTCGATGCTTTATGCTTCGCCAGAACGCATTCAGCAGGAAGTTGCTGGCATTCTGCAAGGCTTCGGTAAGGGTAACGGCCATGTATTTAACCTGGGGCACGGTATTCATCAGGATGTGCCACCAGAGCATGCCGGTGCCTTTGTGGAGGCAGTACACGCGTTATCGCGTCCTTACCATCAGGAGTAAGCATGGATATTCAGGCGCTGCGCGCTGAGCAGCTGGCCCGTGCAGCGGAAGTGGTTCGCCACGATGACTTTGACTGTTTGCCGCCGCGCCTGATTGCTGGCGCGGATGTCGGATTCGAGCAGCAGGGTGAGGTTACCCGCGCGGCGCTGGTCATACTGGAATATCCTTCGTTAAAACTGGTTGAATACAAGGTGGCGCGCATCGCCACCACCATGCCCTATATTCCGGGCTTCCTCTCCTTCCGAGAATATCCTGCGCTACTGGCTGCCTGGCAGATGCTGGAGCATCGACCCGACTTGGTGCTGGTCGATGGTCACGGCATTTCGCATCCGCGACGCTTGGGCGTTGCCAGCCATTTTGGGCTGCTGGTGGATGTGCCGACCATTGGCGTGGCAAAGCGACGTCTGTGCGGTCGTTTTGAGCCGCTTGATGAAGAACCGGGCTCCCGTCAGCCGCTGCTGGATAAAGGCGAGCAGATCGGCTGGGTATGGCGCAGTAAAAAACGCTGTAACCCGCTGTTTGTTTCAGGCGGTCATCGCGTCAGTCTGGATACCGCGCTACAGTGGGTAGAGAACTGTATGGCGGGTTATCGCCTGCCGGAACCGACCCGCTGGGCAGACGCCGTCGCCTCACAGCGCAGCGCTTTCGTGCGCTGGCAGCAACAGGGTTAACGGTGTGAGTCAGCGGCTTTTCAGGTACACTGCAGGCCGCGCGTCAATGTCTATGAGATCCCAACATGTTACGTAATCCGATTCATCTGCGGCTGGAAAAGCTGGAAAGCTGGCAGCACGTTACTTTTATGGCTTGCCTGTGCGAGCGTATGTATCCCAACTATTGGGCATTCTGCCAGCAGACCGGTTTTGCCGATCCTCAGCTGTATCGCCGCATCCTCGATCTGGTATGGGAAACGCTGGTGGTGAAAGATGCCAAAGTGAATTTCGACAGCCAGCTGGAAAAACTGGAAGAGGCGATTCCAGCGGCAGAGGATTACGATGTTTACGGCGTTCACCCGGCTATTGATGCCTGCGTGGCGCTGAGCGAGTTGCTGCACTCACGTCTGAGCGGTGAAACCTTTAGTCATGCCATCGAAGTGAGTGAAACTTCGATCACGACCGTTGCTATCCTCGAAATGACTCAGGCCGGTCGCGAAATGACCGATGATGAGCTAAAAGTTAATCCTGCAGTGGAAGAGGAGTGGGACATCCAGTGGGAGATTTTTCGCCTGCTGGCAGCCTGCGAGGAGCGGGACCTGGACCTGATTAAAGGACTGCGATCTGACCTGCGCGAGTCGGGAATCAGTAACATCGGTATAAATTTTCAGCAGTAAGGCGATAAAACGTGACTTCACGCCTGATTTGTCATGCCTAAAGGCTTCACATTCGCCCCCTGTCTGGTCTACATTTGGGGGGCTGAAAAATGTTGCTATCGGTGCGTGCAGGCTGAAGAGTGCCGAATGCTGGCTTTTCCCTCGCACTTGATGCTTAGCAAGCGATAAATACACTGTAAGGATAACTTATGAACAAGACTCAACTGATTGATGTAATTGCGGACAAAGCGGACCTGTCTAAGACCCAGGCTAAAGCTGCTCTGGAATCCACCCTGGCTGCGATTACTGAGTCTCTGAAAGAAGGTGATGCTGTACAACTGGTTGGTTTTGGTACCTTTAAAGTTAACCACCGTGCTGAGCGTACTGGCCGCAACCCGCAGACTGGCAACGAAATCAAAATTGCTGCTGCAAACGTACCGGCATTCGTATCTGGTAAAGCACTGAAAGACGCTGTTAAGTAATAGCGTTACAGTGAAGGTTTGAACACTGGGAGCGATTAATCGCTCCTTTTGTTTTTTTGGCTGCCCAGGCTATCTTACTTGTCATATTCGGCTTGCGTAGTGCTCGCACCAATCTGACAGTGACGATGACGCTTTATGAAATTAAAGTCCGTTTTAATTCTTTCAATGGTTCTTCTTGCGGGTTGTAGCTCGCGTTCTTCTCTGCCGGACTTTACCGCCAGCGGCTATCTGGCCGATCGCGGTGCGGTGCGTATCTGGCGCAAAGACACCCATCAGGAAGTGGCGCATATGATGACGGTATTTAGCCCGTTTGAAGGCGACGCGACTGAGATCACCGATTACCACTGGCAGGCTGGCAATTTGCTCTCCATCGAGCGGCATATTAAAGGCGCGCATCCTGATGACATCACCTTGCGATTCGATCAGCAGGGAAAACTCAATTTTATGCAGCGTCAGTTAGTGGGCCGGCGCGAATCGGTCTCAGCGGACGCTGTAGAGCTTTATATTTTCGATGCACAGCGAATGCTGAGAATTAGCGACGCGTTGCTTACCGGGCGTGTGATGCTGAAACAGGGGCACTGGCTTTCGGGCGGCGAGGTGAAAACCTGTCAGGGCGCGCAGGAAAAACCAGCACTGGATAACAGCGCAATACAATATATTGTGCAGCGACAGAGTCGTTCGGCGGTTCCGGTGAGCATCGCCTGGCTGGAGGCGCCAGAAGGCACGCAGTTACTGTTGGTGGCAAATGAAGATTTTTGTCAGTGGGAGCCGACGGAAAAAGATTTCTGACAGGTGTCAGAATGGGCGGCAATACCTTCTCACCGCCCATTTGCGGTTTATTTGCGATTAATCGCGCGGTAACCGATATCCTTACGGCAAAAACTGCCATCCCACGAGATGTGCTCCATCAGCTGATAAGCCCGCTGTTGTGCCGCAGCCACATCATCACCCAGCGCGGTTACGCATAATACGCGTCCACCATTGGTCACCACCAGATCGTCCTGCATGGTGGTTCCGGCGTGGAATACTTTACCGTCAGCGACTTCTTCCAGTGGCAATCCGTGGATCTGGTCGCCGGTATTGTAGTTGCCCGGATAACCTCCTGCCGCCAGCACCACACCCAGTGAAGGGCGCGGATCCCACTGTGAATCTTTCTGATCTAATTTACCGTCGCAGGCCGCGAGGCAAAGATCAACCAGATCCGATTGCAGACGCAGCATGATCGGTTGCGTCTCCGGATCGCCAAAGCGACAGTTAAATTCGATCACTTTCGGCTGATTGTTGCTGTCGATCATCAGGCCGGCATACAGGAAACCCGTGTAAGTATTACCTTCTGCTGCCATGCCGCGAACGGTTGGCCAGATCACTTCGTCCATTACACGCTGGTGGATTTCATCCGTCACTACCGGCGCCGGGGAGTAGGCACCCATTCCACCAGTGTTAGGGCCGGTATCGCCATCGCCGACGCGTTTGTGATCCTGGCTGGTAGCCATCGGCAACACATTTTCACCGTCGACCATCACAATAAAACTGGCCTCTTCACCATCAAGAAACTCTTCCACCACGATGCGGTGGCCAGCGTCGCCAAAAGCATTACCAGCCAGCATATCCTGAATGGCATCTTCCGCTTCCTGCAGCGTCATCGCGACAATCACGCCTTTACCGGCAGCCAGACCGTCAGCTTTAATTACAATTGGCGCGCCTTTACTGCGCACGTATACCAGAGCTGGCTCTGTTTCGGTGAAATTCTGGTATTCCGCGGTAGGAATCTGGTGACGTGCCAGGAAATCTTTGGTGAAAGCTTTTGAGCCTTCCAGCTGTGCTGCCGCCTGAGTCGGGCCAAAAATCTTCAGACCGGCGGCGCGGAATGCATCAACCACACCGATAACCAGTGGCGCTTCCGGGCCAACGATAGTCAGATCGATTTTTTCTCTCTGAGCAAAATTCAGCAGCGCCGGAATATCCGTCACGCTGATAGCCACGTTTTGCAGCGCGGGTTCCAGCGCCGTGCCGGCATTGCCTGGCGCGACAAATACCGTTTCGGCCAAAGGAGACTGGGCTGCTTTCCAGGCCAGTGCGTGTTCACGACCGCCATTACCGATAACTAAAATTTTCATCACAAATTCTCCAGAGGACGATTAATGGCGGAAATGGCGCATGTCGGTAAAGATCATCGCAATACCATGCTCGTTGGCTGCGGCAATCACTTCGTCATCACGAATCGAACCGCCCGGCTGAATAACACAGCTAACGCCAACGGCGGCGGCAGCGTCAATACCATCGCGGAACGGGAAGAAGGCGTCGGAAGCCATCGCGCAGCCTTTCACTTCCAGACCTTCGTCTGCGGCTTTAATACCGGCAATTTTCGTTGAGTAGACGCGGCTCATCTGGCCAGCACCAATGCCAATGGTCATATTGTTGCTGGCATACACGATGGCGTTGGACTTAACGAATTTCGCAACTTTCCAGCAGAACAGCGCATCACGCAGCTCTTGTTCGCTTGGCTGACGCTGGCTGACTACGCGCAGCTGGCTCTCATCGACCATTCCGAGATCGCGGTCCTGCACCAGTAAGCCACCATTAACGCGTTTGAAATCCAGCCCTTTTTGACGCTGCTGCCACTGGCCGCAGGTCAGCACGCGTACATTCTGTTTAGCTGCGGTGATTTTCAGCGCGGCTTCGCTGGCGGAAGGAGCAATAATCACTTCAACAAACTGGCGGCTGATGATCGCCTGCGCGGTCGCTTCGTCCAGTTCGCGGTTAAAAGCAATAATGCCGCCGAATGCTGAAGTCGGGTCGGTTTTGTAAGCACGCTCGTAAGCATCGAGGATCGCATCACCCACCGCCACACCGCACGGGTTAGCATGCTTGACGATCACGCAGGCCGGCTCGCTAAATTCTTTAACGCATTCCAGTGCGGCATCGGTATCAGCGATGTTGTTATAAGAGAGCGCTTTGCCCTGTAACTGCTGTGCAGTGGCTACCGAAGCTTCAGCGATCTTCTCTTCTATATAGAAGGCAGCATCCTGGTGGCTGTTTTCACCGTAACGCATATCCTGCTTCTTAATGAAGTTCAGGTTTAACGTACGCGGGAAGCGGCCAGCTGGCTCACGGGACTCGCCGTGATAAGCCGGTACCAGGCTACCGAAGTAGTTGGCGATCATGCTGTCATAGGCGGCTGTGTGTTCGAAGGCTTTGATTGCCAGGTCGAAGCGCGTTTCCAGCGTCAGGGAGTTTTCGTTGGCATCCAGCTCGGCAACGATCGCGCTGTAGTCACTGCTGTTTACAACGATCGCCACATCTTTATGGTTCTTGGCGGCGGAGCGCACCATCGTTGGGCCGCCGATATCGATATTCTCTACCGCATCTTCCAGTGAACAACCTTCGCGGGCCACGGTTTCAGCAAACGGATAAAGATTGACGACCACCATGTCGATAGGGGAGATGTCATGCTGCGCCATAATCGCATCATCCTGACCGCGGCGACCGAGAATGCCACCGTGTACTTTCGGGTGCAGCGTTTTGACGCGTCCATCCATCATTTCAGGGAAACCGGTGTAATCCGATACTTCGGTCACTGGCAGGCCCGCATCAGCCAACAGGCGAGCAGTGCCTCCGGTGGAGAGTAGTTCAACACCACGGCTGGAGAGCGCCTGGGCAAATTCAAGGATACCGGCTTTATCAGACACGCTGAGCAGCGCGCGGCGTAGAGGACGAGGTTGTTGCATGGTGGTTATATCCCTTGGCTTTGGTTCGCAATGACTTGGGGTAATGAAACAGCGTTACATCAAGCTTAGCTTTCTCTCTATATATAGAGGGAGAGAAGATAAGTTTCAGGTAACGCCCCAAAAGGAGAGCCCGTTACGTCGCCCGGCATTGTAGCGAAAACGTTTGCGTGATGCTCGTCAAAATTTCCGCTCGATAATGAATGTGGATAAGTTTGTGCATAACCACGTATAAGGTGGCCTTTTGCTGGGGATTGCAGCAAACAGTTAATTTATCGCAATTTACCTGTTGCGGCCTGCGGAGAACTCCCTATAATGCGCCTCCATCGACACGGAACAACGGCTTACCAGCCACGGTGTTGAGAGGTTCAGGAAGTTCTGAACCGCCGGAGAAAAACTTCTGAAAAAGAGGTTGACTCTGAAGGAGGAAAGCGTAATATACGCCACCTCGCAACAGCAAGCCAAATCGCTGATTGCACTGCTCTTTAACAATTTATCAGACAATCTGTGTGGGCACTCGCAGGGTTGATATCGCAAACCATCCTCGGATGGAAAAAATTTGAAATATCAAGTCTCAAGAGTGACTACTATATTCATTACGAATAACAGTTTTAATTCTTTGAGCATCAAGCTTTTTAATTGAAGAGTTTGATCATGGCTCAGATTGAACGCTGGCGGCAGGCCTAACACATGCAAGTCGAACGGTAGCACAGGGGAGCTTGCTCCCTGGGTGACGAGTGGCGGACGGGTGAGTAATGTCTGGGGATCTGCCCGATGGAGGGGGATAACTACTGGAAACGGTAGCTAATACCGCATAACGTCGCAAGACCAAAGTGGGGGACCTTCGGGCCTCACACCATCGGATGAACCCAGATGGGATTAGCTAGTAGGTGGGGTAACGGCTCACCTAGGCGACGATCCCTAGCTGGTCTGAGAGGATGACCAGCCACACTGGAACTGAGACACGGTCCAGACTCCTACGGGAGGCAGCAGTGGGGAATATTGCACAATGGGCGCAAGCCTGATGCAGCCATGCCGCGTGTATGAAGAAGGCCTTCGGGTTGTAAAGTACTTTCAGCGGGGAGGAAGGGATGAGGGTTAATAACCTTCGTCATTGACGTTACCCGCAGAAGAAGCACCGGCTAACTCCGTGCCAGCAGCCGCGGTAATACGGAGGGTGCAAGCGTTAATCGGAATTACTGGGCGTAAAGCGCACGCAGGCGGTTTGTTAAGTCAGATGTGAAATCCCCGGGCTCAACCTGGGAACTGCATTTGAAACTGGCAAGCTTGAGTCTCGTAGAGGGGGGTAGAATTCCAGGTGTAGCGGTGAAATGCGTAGAGATCTGGAGGAATACCGGTGGCGAAGGCGGCCCCCTGGACGAAGACTGACGCTCAGGTGCGAAAGCGTGGGGAGCAAACAGGATTAGATACCCTGGTAGTCCACGCCGTAAACGATGTCGACTTGGAGGTTGTGCCCTTGAGGCGTGGCTTCCGGAGCTAACGCGTTAAGTCGACCGCCTGGGGAGTACGGCCGCAAGGTTAAAACTCAAATGAATTGACGGGGGCCCGCACAAGCGGTGGAGCATGTGGTTTAATTCGATGCAACGCGAAGAACCTTACCTGGCCTTGACATCCACGGAATTCGGCAGAGATGCCTTAGTGCCTTCGGGAACCGTGAGACAGGTGCTGCATGGCTGTCGTCAGCTCGTGTTGTGAAATGTTGGGTTAAGTCCCGCAACGAGCGCAACCCTTATCCTTTGTTGCCAGCGAGTAATGTCGGGAACTCAAAGGAGACTGCCGGTGATAAACCGGAGGAAGGTGGGGATGACGTCAAGTCATCATGGCCCTTACGGCCAGGGCTACACACGTGCTACAATGGCGCATACAAAGAGAAGCGACCTCGCGAGAGCAAGCGGACCTCATAAAGTGCGTCGTAGTCCGGATCGGAGTCTGCAACTCGACTCCGTGAAGTCGGAATCGCTAGTAATCGTAGATCAGAATGCTACGGTGAATACGTTCCCGGGCCTTGTACACACCGCCCGTCACACCATGGGAGTGGGTTGCAAAAGAAGTAGGTAGCTTAACCTTCGGGAGGGCGCTTACCACTTTGTGATTCATGACTGGGGTGAAGTCGTAACAAGGTAACCGTAGGGGAACCTGCGGTTGGATCACCTCCTTACCTATGTGAAGATACCCGCGCAGTGCCCACACAGATTGTCTGATAGAAAACGTAATGAGCAAGGCGCCTGCGAAGTCGCGACACCCCGTGTCCCCTTCGTCTAGCGGTTAGGACTCCGCCCTTTCACGGCGGCAACAGGGGTTCGAATCCCCTAGGGGACGCCACTTGCTTGGTGACAGGTGAAAGGTGTCGCTGAAAATATCTTAAAGCTGACTTTCGAGTCAGGTTTTAAGATATTGCTCTTTAACAATCCGGAACAAGCTGAAAATTGAAACGACGCGTCGTCTCATTTCTCCGTAATAAGAAATGAATCGCGATGTGTTCGAGTCTCTCAAATGCTTACAACCGCAGTGGAAACACTTGTGGGTTGTGAGGTTAAGCGACTAAGCGTACACGGTGGATGCCCTGGCAGTCAGAGGCGATGAAGGGCGTGCTAATCTGCGATAAGCGACGGTAAGCCGATATGAGGCGCTACAACCGTCGATACCCGAATGGGGAAACCCAATGCAATTCGTTGCATTATCATTAAGTGAATACATAGCTTAATGAGGCGAACCTGGGGAACTGAAACATCTAAGTACCCAGAGGAAAAGAAATCAACCGAGATTCCCCCAGTAGCGGCGAGCGAACGGGGAACAGCCCAGAACCTGAATCAGTTTGTGCAGCAGTGGAAGCCTCTGGAAAGTGGCGCGATACAGGGTGATAGCCCCGTACACGAAGCTGCACTTGTTGTGAGTTCGATGAGTAGGGCGGGACACGTGACATCCTGTCTGAATATGGGGGGACCATCCTCCAAGGCTAAATACTCCTGACTGACCGATAGTGAACCAGTACCGTGAGGGAAAGGCGAAAAGAACCCCGGCGAGGGGAGTGAAACAGAACCTGAAACCGTGTACGTACAAGCAGTGGGAGCCTTGATTTATCAGGGTGACTGCGTACCTTTTGTATAATGGGTCAGCGACTTATATTCTGTAGCAAGGTTAACCGTATAGGGGAGCCGCAGGGAAACCGAGTCTTAACTGGGCGTTAAGTTGCAGGGTATAGACCCGAAACCCGGTGATCTAGCCATGGGCAGGTTGAAGGTTGGGTAACACTAACTGGAGGACCGAACCGACTAATGTTGAAAAATTAGCGGATGACTTGTGGCTGGGGGTGAAAGGCCAATCAAACCGGGAGATAGCTGGTTCTCCCCGAAAGCTATTTAGGTAGCGCCTCGTGAACTCATCTCCGGGGGTAGAGCACTGTTTCGGCTAGGGGGCCATCCCGGCTTACCAACCCGATGCAAACTGCGAATACCGGAGAATGTTATCACGGGAGACACACGGCGGGTGCTAACGTCCGTCGTGAAGAGGGAAACAACCCAGACCGCCAGCTAAGGTCCCAAAGTCATGGTTAAGTGGGAAACGATGTGGGAAGGCACAGACAGCCAGGATGTTGGCTTAGAAGCAGCCATCATTTAAAGAAAGCGTAATAGCTCACTGGTCGAGTCGGCCTGCGCGGAAGATGTAACGGGGCTAAACCATGCACCGAAGCTGCGGCAGCGACACTATGTGTTGTTGGGTAGGGGAGCGTTCTGTAAGCCGTCGAAGGTGGACTGTGAGGTCTGCTGGAGGTATCAGAAGTGCGAATGCTGACATAAGTAACGATAAAGCGGGTGAAAAGCCCGCTCGCCGGAAGACCAAGGGTTCCTGTCCAACGTTAATCGGGGCAGGGTGAGTCGACCCCTAAGGCGAGGCTGAAAAGCGTAGTCGATGGGAAACAGGTTAATATTCCTGTACTTGGTGTTACTGCGAAGGGGGGACGGAGAAGGCTAGGTTATCCGGGCGACGGTTGTCCCGGTTTAAGCGTGTAGGCTTGCATTCCAGGCAAATCCGGAATGCTCTAAGGCTGAGGCGTGATGACGAGCCACCACGGTGGTGAAGTAACTGATGCCATGCTTCCAGGAAAAGCCTCTAAGCTCCAGGTAACACGAAATCGTACCCCAAACCGACACAGGTGGTCAGGTAGAGAATACCAAGGCGCTTGAGAGAACTCGGGTGAAGGAACTAGGCAAAATGGTGCCGTAACTTCGGGAGAAGGCACGCTGGCGCGTAGGTGAAGGGACTTGCTCCCGGAGCTGAAGCCAGTCGAAGATACCAGCTGGCTGCAACTGTTTATTAAAAACACAGCACTGTGCAAACACGAAAGTGGACGTATACGGTGTGACGCCTGCCCGGTGCCGGAAGGTTAATTGATGGGGTTATCCGCAAGGAGAAGCTCTTGATCGAAGCCCCGGTAAACGGCGGCCGTAACTATAACGGTCCTAAGGTAGCGAAATTCCTTGTCGGGTAAGTTCCGACCTGCACGAATGGCGTAATGATGGCCAGGCTGTCTCCACCCGAGACTCAGTGAAATTGAACTCGCTGTGAAGATGCAGTGTACCCGCGGCAAGACGGAAAGACCCCGTGAACCTTTACTACAGCTTGACACTGAACATTGAGCCTTGATGTGTAGGATAGGTGGGAGGCTTCGAAGCGTGGACGCCAGTCTGCGTGGAGCCAACCTTGAAATACCACCCTTTAATGTTTGATGTTCTAACCTGGCGCCGTAATCCGGCGTGGGGACAGTGTCTGGTGGGTAGTTTGACTGGGGCGGTCTCCTCCTAAAGAGTAACGGAGGAGCACGAAGGTCAGCTAATCACGGTCGGACATCGTGAGGTTAGTGCAATGGCATAAGCTGGCTTGACTGCGAGAGTGACGGCTCGAGCAGGTGCGAAAGCAGGTCATAGTGATCCGGTGGTTCTGAATGGAAGGGCCATCGCTCAACGGATAAAAGGTACTCCGGGGATAACAGGCTGATACCGCCCAAGAGTTCATATCGACGGCGGTGTTTGGCACCTCGATGTCGGCTCATCACATCCTGGGGCTGAAGTAGGTCCCAAGGGTACGGCTGTTCGCCGTTTAAAGTGGTACGCGAGCTGGGTTTAGAACGTCGTGAGACAGTTCGGTCCCTATCTGCCGTGGGCGCTGGAGAATTGAGAGGGGCTGCTCCTAGTACGAGAGGACCGGAGTGGACGCATCACTGGTGTTCGGGTTGTCATGCCAATGGCATTGCCCGGTAGCTAAATGCGGAAAAGATAAGCGCTGAAAGCATCTAAGCGCGAAACTTGCCTCGAGATGAATTCTCCCTGACTCCTTGAGGGTCCTGAAGGGACGTTGAAGACTACGACGTTGATAGGCCGGGTGTGTAAGCGCAGCGATGCGTTGAGCTAACCGGTACTAATGACCCGTGAGGCTTAACCTTACAACGCCAGAAGTGTTTTTGGTGGTTGTGATGTGAGAGAACCATCAATATTCAGCTTGTTCGAAACGGATTGATTCGCGTGGCCCGCAGGGCGGCGCGGATAACAGAATTTGCCTGGCGGCTTTAGCGCGGTGGTCCCACCTGACCCCATGCCGAACTCAGAAGTGAAACGCCGTAGCGCCGATGGTAGTGTGGGGTCTCCCCATGCGAGAGTAGGGAACTGCCAGGCATCAAATTGCGATAACCCCAGCGTAAGCTGGGGTTTTTTGCGTTTAAAGCCCCGAAAAATCTCCTGACAGGTCACTTCACGCTATTACAGGTGAAACATTTTCAACTATCGTATCATCTCTCGACTTTTGCATGACAAAACGCTATCTTCAGGCATCTGGATGTCTAAACGTTTAAACGTATGTGTGAGGAAAGCAGGTTATGCCAATCAGGGTACCCGATGAATTACCAGCCGTGAGTTTTTTGCGCAATGAGAATGTCTTTGTCATGGCATCTTCACGTGCAAGCACTCAGGAAATCCGTCCGTTAAAGGTGCTGGTGTTAAATCTGATGCCGAAAAAGATTGAGACTGAGAACCAGTTTTTACGCCTGCTTTCTAATTCACCGCTGCAAATCGATATCCAGTTGCTGCGTATCGACAGCCGTGAGTCGCGTAATACCCCCAGTGAGCACCTCAATAATTTCTACTGTAATTTTGAAGATATCCAGCACGATAATTTTGATGGACTGATCGTCACGGGCGCACCGTTAGGTCTGGTAGATTTTAACGATGTGGCATACTGGCCACAGATTCAAAGGGTGTTGCACTGGGCAAAAGAGCATGTCACTTCGACACTGTTTGTCTGTTGGGCGGTGCAGGCAGCATTAAACATTCTGTATGGCATCCCGAAACAGACGCGAGAAACCAAACTGTCGGGAGTATATGAACATCAGACGCTACACCCACATGCGCTACTGACGCGTGGTTTTGATGATAATTTCCTCGCACCCCACTCGCGCTATGCGGATTTTCCAACGCAGCTATTGCGGGATTACACCGATCTGGAAATTTTTGCCGAATCTGAGCAGACGGGAGCCTACCTGTTCGCCAGTAAGGATAAGCGTCTGGCGTTTGTTACCGGCCATCCCGAATATGATGCACTGACTCTGTCGGGTGAATATCATCGTGATTTTGATGCAGGGCTTAATCCGGAAGTGCCGTTTAATTACTTCCCGCATAACAATCCTGAACTGCCGCCGCGTGCCAGCTGGCGTAGCCATGGTAATCTGCTGTTTACCAACTGGCTTAACTATTATGTCTATCAAATCACACCGTTTGATCTGCGCCATATGAATCCAACGCTGGAATAATCTGCTGTAGCGGGCCGAGCCTTTTCGGCCCGTTTTCTGAACATCCCTCCACACCTCCTTCCGGTTTACAACACACCGCTGCTGCTTTTTTCCGTCTTAAAACCAGATGAAAACCAATTCCTCTCACGCTTAAACTTTAACCACTTATTTATCATGCTGTTAAATGCATTCGATTACAAAAATGGAAATAGCTTTTGATTTTAAAAGTTATCTGATTATTATTTGATCCTGCGGGTCAAAAAACCATCAGTGCAAAGATTGGTTTATCGATCGCAATGCGGCTCAGATGATCAAACAGGAGAGGGTGAGCATGACACAACAAGCAATCAGCACCGAACTGGCATTCAGCCAGCCTTTTGGCAGAGCGGAACAGCAGATTTTAACTGATGATGCCGTCGATTTTCTCAGCGAACTGGTCAGGCGCTTTACACCACGCCGCAATGAATTACTGGCTGAACGCAGGCTGGTGCAAGGTAAAATCGATCGCGGTGAGCTGCCTGGATTTATTTCGGAAACGGATTCCATTAAAAACGATAACTGGAGAATCCGCGGGATACCGACAGATTTGCAGGATCGTCGCGTTGAGATCACCGGCCCGGTAGAGCGCAAAATGGTGATCAATGCGCTGAATGCCAATGTGAATGTATTTATGGCAGATTTCGAAGATTCACTGGCCCCGTCATGGGAAAAAGTGATCGCCGGGCAAATTAACCTTCGCGATGCGGTGAACGGTTCCATCAGTTACAGCAATGAAGCGGGCAAAATTTATCAGCTGAAGCCCAATCCGGCGGTGCTGATTTGCCGGGTTCGCGGTCTGTATCTGCCGGAGAAACACGTTAACTGGCGTGGTGAAGCGATCCCTGCCAGCCTGTTTGATTTTGCGCTCTATTTCTTTCATAACGTCGATGCTTTGCTGGCAAAAGGGAGCGGCCCCTATTTCTATCTGCCGAAAACCCAGTCTTTCCAGGAAGCAGCCTGGTGGAGTGAGGTATTCAGCTTTGCCGAGGATCGTTTTGATCTGCCGCGCGGCACAATTAAAGCCACGCTGTTAATTGAAACGCTGCCAGCGGTGTTCCAGATGGACGAGATCCTCTTTCACCTGCGCGATCATATTGTTGGGCTGAACTGCGGCCGTTGGGATTACATCTTCAGCTATATCAAAACCCTGAAAAATCATCCGGATCGCGTATTGCCGGATCGCCAGTCGGTCACGATGGATCAGGGTTTCCTTGATGCCTATTCGCGACTGTTGATTAAAACCTGCCACCGACGCGGAGCCTTTGCCATGGGGGGAATGGCGGCATTTATTCCCAGTAAGGAGACTGAGCGTAATAACTGGGTGCTGAATAAAGTGCGGGCTGATAAACAGCGTGAAGCTGAGAACGGTCACGACGGCACCTGGATCGCGCATCCTGGGCTGGCCGATAGCGTTATGGCGGTCTTTAACCAGGCATTGGGTGATAAACCGAATCAGCTGGATGTACTGCGTGAAAACGATGCGCCGATCACCGCTGAACAGTTGCTGGAACCCTGTGCGGGAAAACGCACCGAGGCAGGAATGCGCGCCAATATTCGCGTGGCGGTACAGTACATCGAAGCCTGGATCTCCGGTAATGGCTGCGTGCCAATCTATGGCTTGATGGAAGATGCCGCAACGGCAGAAATCTCGCGAACCTCAATCTGGCAATGGATACATCATCAGAAAACGCTGGAAGATGGCCAGCCAGTAACCGCCAGCTTGTTCAGCAAAATGCTGGCAGAAGAGATGCAGGTGATTCAGGAAGAGCTGGGTGAGCAGCGCTTCAGCCAGGGACGCTTTGATGAGGCCGCGCGCCTGATGGAGCGCATCACAACCGAACCTGAACTGGTAGAGTTTTTGACGCTGCCAGGCTACCGCCTGATTCCCTGAACTTTATTCCTTAATAAACAGGAGTATCTGCTATGACCTCACGTACCCAACAGATTCAGCAGACAGAACAAAACTGGCGCAATGCACGCTGGGAAGGCATCACCCGTCCGTACAGCGCGGCGGAAGTAGTGAAACTGCGCGGTTCGGTTAATCCGGCCTGTACGCTGGCGCAGCAAGGAGCAGAAAAATTGTGGTCGCTGCTTAACGGCGGCGCGAAGAAGGGATATATCAATAGCCTGGGAGCGCTGACCGGTGGCCAGGCGTTGCAACAGGCAAAAGCGGGAATTGAAGCAATCTATCTTTCCGGCTGGCAGGTGGCGGCGGATGCCAATCTGGCTGCCAGTATGTATCCCGATCAGTCGCTCTATCCGGCGAATTCAGTACCGTCGGTTGTCGAGCGAATTAATAACAGCTTTCAGCGAGCCGACCAGATTCAGTGGGCCAACAATATTGAACCGGGCGATGCGCGCCACGTTGATTACTTTCTGCCCATTGTCGCCGACGCTGAAGCCGGTTTTGGCGGCGTGCTGAATGCTTTTGAGCTGATGAAATCGATGATCAGCGCTGGTGCGGCGGGAGTACATTTTGAGGATCAGCTGGCCTCGGTGAAAAAGTGCGGTCATATGGGCGGAAAGGTGCTGGTGCCAACGCAGGAGGCGATTCAGAAACTGGTGGCGGCGCGTCTGGCGGCCGATGTAATGGACGTGCCGACGGTATTGATTGCCCGTACGGATGCCGATGCTGCCGATCTGATTACCTCAGATTGCGATGAATACGATCGCGAATTTATCACCGGTGAGCGTACGCATGAGGGCTTCTTCCGTACCCGGGCTGGCGTGGAACAGGCCATCAGCCGTGGACTGGCCTACGCACCGTATGCCGATGTGCTGTGGTGCGAAACCTCGACGCCGGATCTGCATTTGGCGCAGCGCTTTGCCGACGCCATCCATGCAAAATTCCCCGGAAAACTGCTGGCCTATAACTGCTCACCTTCATTTAACTGGAAGAAGAATCTCGATGACAGCACCATCGCCCGCTTTCAGCAGGCGCTGGCTGATATGGGCTACAAATATCAATTTATCACGCTGGCAGGCATTCACAGCATGTGGTTCAACATGTTCGATCTGGCACAGGCTTATGCGCAGGGTGAGGGAATGCGACATTACGTCGAAAAGGTGCAACAGCCTGAGTTTGCGGCGATTAAACAGGGCTACACCTTCTCCTCGCATCAACAGGAAGTCGGCACCGGCTATTTCGACAGCGTCACCACCATTATTCAGGGGGGGGCTTCGTCGGTTACCGCGCTGACGGGTTCCACCGAAGAGCAGCAGTTTAACCATTAAAGATTTGACGCCGGGCAGCGTTCTCGCTGCCCGCGTGGAGGGCGTGCTATGCCACAAATCGAAAAGCTGATTGCGCAAACCATTTTGCAGGGTTTCGATGCGCAATATGGCCGCTTTCTGGAGATTACTGCCGGGGCACAACAGCGCTTTGAGCAGGCTGACTGGTTAGCGGTACAACAGGCCATGAAGGCGCGTATTCATCTCTACGATCATCACGTCGGCCTGGTGGTTGAACAGTTACGCTGCATCACCGCGGGAGAAGATTACGACGCGGACTTCCTGCTAAGGATCAAAGCGATCTATACCGATCTGCTGCCTGATTATCCACGCTTTGAAATTGCAGAAAGCTTCTTTAACTCAGTCTATTGCCGTTTATTTGATCATCAATCACTGACTCCGCAGCGCTTATTTATCTTCAGTTCTCAGCCAGCGTGTCGTTTTCGCTCTGTTCCGCGCCCGCTGGCGAAAGAGTTCAGCGCAGTGAAGGGTTGGCAGCCGATGCTGCATCGTCTGCTGAGCGACTTACCTTTGCGTTTGCCGTGGCAGAATTTATCGCGGGATATTGGCTATATCATTGCGCATCTGCAGCAGAACTTTGCTGTGCAGCAGCTGGAGCAAGCGACGCTAAAAGTAGTCAACGAACTTTTCTATCGCAATAAGGCCGCGTGGCTGGTCGCCAGGCTCTGTTTGCCGTCAGGCGTATTTGCATTTTTACTGCCAATTCATCGCAGCGACGCGGGCGAGCTGTTTATCGATACCTGCCTGACGCGTAAACGTGAAGCCAGCATCGTATTTGGTTTCGCTCGCTCCTATTTTATGGTGTATGCCCCGTTGCCTGCCGCACTGGTGGAGTGGCTGCGGGAAATATTGCCGGGCAAAACCACTGCCGAGCTGTATATGGCAATTGGCTGCCAGAAGCACGGCAAAACCGAAAGCTACCGTGAATATCTGCAATATATGGCGACAACCCGCGAGCAGTTTGTCATTGCACCGGGAGTACGCGGCTTAGTGATGTTGGTATTTACCTTACCGGGTTTTGATCGGGTATTTAAGGTAATAAAAGATCGTTTTGCGCCGCAAAAAGAGGTGACGCCAGCCAGAGTGCGTCAGTGTTATCAGCTGGTGAAAGAACATGACCGCGTCGGGCGGATGGCAGATACCCAGGAGTTCGAAAATTTTGCCATTGAGAAAGCGCGCATTAGCGTCGAGCTACTGGCTGAGTTACAGCGTGAAGTGCCGGAAAAATTGCAGCAACGCGGCGAGATGCTGATTATTCAGCATCTGTATATTGAGCGACGGATGACGCCACTCAATATCTGGCTGGAGCAGGCCAATCCTCAGCAGCGCCATGATGCAATTGAAGAGTATGGCAATGCGGTGAAACAGCTGGCGGCGGCGAATATCTTTCCCGGCGATATGCTGTTTAAAAACTTCGGTGTCACTCGTCATGGGCGGGTGGTGTTTTACGATTACGATGAAATTAGTTATATGACCGAAATGAATTTTCGCGATATTCCGCCGGCACGTTATCCGGAGGATGAGCTAAGCCTTGAACCCTGGTATAGCGTGTCACCGGAAGATGTGTTTCCGGAAGAGTTTCGCCACTATCTGTGTAGCGATCCGGCTATTGCGGCGTTATTTGATGAGATGCACAGCGATCTGTTTTGTGCCGATTACTGGCGTGCGCTACAGCAACGAATCCGCGACGGCCATATTGAGGATGTGTTCGCCTATCGCCGTCGCCAGCGCTTTTGCCAGCGTGATATGCCGGTAGCAAGCGCACATGTCTGAAACATTATCGGCTGCGGGTTACAACCTCTTAAAATCTCCCGCCAGCTGGATGCCCGCAGCGTCGAAATAGACCGGTAGATAAGGATGCGTTGGCATATTTTTGATTACACTCAGCAGCTCGAATCCGTCGGCTGACTGAAGTCTGATTCTGCGGTTCATATCGGCAACCGACATTTTCATCCCGGTGGAGTAATTCTCCGATTCCAGTAGACGCAAATAAGGGCTTACCGCTTCTCTGGCGACAACTCTACCGGTATAGCCTTTGACTGGGAGGTGGCTGACTCTGGCAAATCCGGCGGCAAAACTGTTTTCACCGCCAGCAGCTGAATGGCACACTACCATTCGGGCATACTGATAATCTGCGAAGTTAACTTGCAGATTATCCCTTAAATATTCCGCAAAGGCGTGGCCGGGATAAAAATTAAGCCGATCGTCAGTGAGCATGGCATAGTCAGTGGAGTCAACCAGGAAACCATGGCCTATAACATTCAGTCGCTTGCCACCTTTATAACTATCATCAAATATTGCATTAACACATCTTACGCGCTGTCCAGCTATTATCTCATACTCAGCGGAGGAGGAGACGGGGAGCAGGTTTTCACCGCCCGCCAAAACAACCGTTGTACTGCGCGGAAAACTATCAAGCACACCTCTGCCATTAAGCACTGACGGACTGATAGCAGAGATACCGCTAAGTATGCCGCAGGCCAGTGCTACCCATCCCAGTACACCAGAAGCTTTCGGATCTTTTCCGGCGGTCAGTACACTGGCAATTCCGCCAGCATCTGCCATCACACCCGTTGCGCCCGTCATTATTGACATCACACTGGCTGAGTTTAAAGCAGCTAAAAGGCCGCCTTCTGCAGCCAGCGATATGCCGCCGGTAAAAATCGCCGCCAGTAAACCCAACACGCCGGTTCCCACACCCAGCCATGCCTGCCAGCTGGAATGGCCGCTGGGATCGGCGCGATTAATCGGGTCGCCGATGCAATAAACGTAAGCATTTATCCCGCCCGCGCCAAACGGACTAAAGTCGTCCGGGTGGCTAAAGCGCATCAGCTGCGGATGATAAGCCCGGTATCCGTTGCCGGGATGAAAACAGCCGCTGATTGGATCACGACGTTCGCCATTGTAGCTGAGCAGACAACTGTCCATGTTCTGTCCTTGTGATTAAGCGCGAAATTCCTCTTAATCAGACTGAGCGATAGGCGGTCGTCAGTGCAAGCTCAACAACATCATTGAAAACACGCTGTGCGGCGGATCTTATATCGGAGTTTAACGCCTGCCCCCGTATTCGCCGGTAATTTCCTTTGCCGCCTTAATCACCATCGCACCGATTTCGGTGACGCGGTCATCGGTGATACGGGAAATCGGACCGGAGATAGAGATGGCTGCAAAGGGCTCGCCATGCTCATCGTAAATGCAGGAGGCAACGCAGCGCAGTCCCAGCGCATGCTCTTCATCATCAAAGGCATATCCGGCTTTACGCACCTGTGCCAGATTCTCCTTCAGACTTTGCGGCGACATCAGGGTGTGTGGCGTGTAGTGATGCAGCCCTTTGCGGTGCAGCAGGTCAGTAACCTGTTGTTCGCTGAGATTGGCCAGAAACGCTTTTCCTGCCCCTGATGCATGCATCGGTAGCTTCCCGCCGATCGGCGCGGACATGCGCATCAGCTGGGTACACTGTACCTGGTCAATAATCACCGCCTGATGATCGCTTAAATCCAGCACCGCCAGGTTAACGGTTTCTCCGGACGACTCCATTAACTTACGCAGCATCGGATGCACCATCGCCAGCAGATTACGGCTCTGCAGGAAACTGCTGCCGACAACAAAGGCATGTGCGCCAATGGTCCAGTAACCCAGATCGCCAACCTGTCGTACAAAACCGAGCTGTTGCATGGTGGTCAACAGACGATGGGTGGTGGAGTTGGGCAGGCCAGATTGCTGGGCCAGTTCAGTTAATGCCACGCTGCCATGGGATTCTGCGATGGCTTCAAGCAGCTTTAATCCACGCGTCAGGGATTGCACCTGCCCGGTCGGGGCGGCAGCTGGCGTGGCAGCATTGCGGGGTTTTTTACCCCGCTTGGTCGGAACGGGCGTTGTCATATCGTGTTCCTCTTATTTTCACTATATGGAAATCATTTTCGTTCTATTGGCTAATATTGCAACGACCAGCATTCTGGTCGGAGCAGTTTGGCGGCTCAGCTGAAAATGTCTCATATACCGTTGCTTTTACCCGGTCAAAAGTTGTGCCAGTATGTCCAGCTGGCATATCAGCCAGAGAAAATACGGTGACGAGGCGAGTGTGAGTAACAGAACAGAAGCGCTGCATCAGCAGCTCGCGAAACGTATCATGGTGCTGGATGGCGGCATGGGCACGATGATCCAAAGTTATAAGCTAGAAGAAGATGACTTTCGCGGCACGCGTTTTGCTGACTGGCAAAGCGATCTGAAAGGCAATAATGATCTGCTGGTGCTCACACAGCCCGGAATTATTAGCTCCATCCATCACGGCTACCTCGAAGCGGGTGCCGATATTCTGGAAACGAATACTTTTAACTCCACCACCATTGCGATGGCGGATTACCATATGGAGTCGCTGTCGGCGGAGATTAACTTCGAGGCGGCGAAACTGGCGCGCGCGGCGGCCGATGAATGGACGGCAAAAACGCCGGATCGCCCACGCTATGTCGCCGGGGTACTGGGGCCGACCAACCGCACCTGTTCTATCTCTCCGGATGTTAACGATCCCGCTTTTCGTAACGTCACTTTTGATCAGCTGGTGGAGGCCTATCGCGAGTCAACCCGCGCGCTGGTGGAAGGCGGTTCCGACCTGATTATGATCGAAACGGTGTTTGACACCCTGAATGCCAAAGCCGCCATCTTTGCAGTACAGACCGAGTTTGAAGCATTGGGCGTCGATCTGCCGCTAATGATCTCCGGCACTATCACCGATGCATCCGGGCGCACGCTCTCCGGCCAGACTACCGAAGCGTTCTACAACTCCTTACGCCATGCGCAACCGCTGTCGTTTGGCCTGAACTGTGCACTCGGCCCGGATGAGCTGCGTCAGTATGTGGCTGAGCTTTCGCGGCTGGCGGAGTGTTATGTTACCGCACACCCTAACGCCGGTTTGCCGAATGCCTTTGGTGAGTACGATCTGGATGCCACTATTATGGCCGAACAGATTGGCGAATGGGCACAGGCCGGATTTCTTAATATTGTCGGCGGTTGCTGCGGCACTACGCCAGAACACATTGCCGCTATTGCTGCGGCGGTTGCCAATGTTCCCCCGCGTCAGCTGCCGGAAATACCGGTTGCTTGCCGTCTCTCCGGCCTTGAACCCTTAAACATCAGCGCTGAATCGCTGTTTGTTAACGTCGGTGAACGCACTAACGTCACCGGTTCAGCTAAGTTTAAGCGACTGATTAAAGAAGAAAAATATAACGAAGCGCTGGAAGTGGCGTTGCAGCAGGTGCAAAGCGGCGCGCAAATTATTGATATTAATATGGATGAGGGAATGCTCGATGCCGAAGCGGCGATGGTGCGTTTCCTAAATCTGATTGCCGGTGAACCCGACATCGCGCGGGTGCCGATTATGATCGACTCCTCGAAATGGGAAGTGATTGAGAAAGGGCTGAAATGCATTCAGGGCAAGGGCATTGTTAACTCCATCTCAATGAAAGAAGGGGTTGAAACCTTTATCCATCATGCACGGCTGGTGCGGCGCTACGGTGCAGCGGTGGTGGTGATGGCGTTTGATGAAGTCGGCCAGGCGGATACCCGCGAGCGCAAAATTGAAATCTGCCGCCGCGCCTACAAAATTCTCACCGAAGAGGTAGGATTCCCGCCGGAAGATATTATTTTTGACCCCAATATTTTCGCGGTTGCCACCGGGATTGAAGAACATAACAACTATGCGCAGGACTTTATCGGCGCATGCGCTGATATAAAGCGCGAACTGCCACATGCGATGATTTCGGGTGGCGTATCCAATGTCTCCTTCTCATTCCGCGGCAACGATCCGGTGCGTGAGGCTATTCACGCGGTATTCCTGCTCTACGCCATTCGTAACGGCATGGATATGGGCATTGTTAATGCCGGTCAGCTGGCAATCTACGATGATCTCCCGGCCGAACTGCGCGATGCAGTGGAAGATGTGGTGCTGAACCGTCGTGATGACAGTACCGAGCGATTACTGGAGCTGGCAGAGAAATATCGCGGCAGCAAATCTGATGATGAAAGTCACAAACAGCTGGCTGAATGGCGCAGCTGGGAAGTGGAAAAGCGGCTTGAATATTCGCTGGTCAAAGGCATTACCGAATTTATCGAAGCCGATACCGAAGCCGCACGCCAGAATGCTTCCCGCCCGATAGAAGTGATTGAAGGGCCGCTGATGGCCGGGATGAACGTGGTCGGCGATCTGTTTGGCGAAGGTAAAATGTTCCTGCCGCAGGTGGTTAAGTCAGCGCGCGTAATGAAACAGGCGGTGGCGTATCTGGAACCTTACATCGAAGCCAGTAAAGAGAAGGGACAGACCAACGGTAAAATCGTGCTGGCAACCGTAAAAGGTGACGTGCACGACATCGGTAAAAATATCGTCGGTGTGGTGCTGCAGTGTAATAACTACGAAATTATCGATCTCGGCGTTATGGTGCCGGGCGAGAAAATCCTGAAAACCGCGCGTGAAATGAATGCCGATATTATTGGCCTGTCCGGGCTAATTACGCCGTCGCTGGATGAAATGGTCAATGTTGCCAAAGAGATGGAACGACAGGGCTTTACCATACCGCTGCTGATTGGCGGTGCCACCACCTCGAAAGCGCATACCGCGGTTAAAATTGAGCAGAACTACAGTGGCCCAACGGTGTATGTACAGAACGCCTCACGCACCGTTGGCGTGGTGTCCGCGCTGTTATCCGCCACGCAGCATGACGACTTCGTGGCGCGCACGCGGAAAGAGTACGATACCGTGCGCATCCAGCATGCGCGCAAGAAGCCGCGCACTCCGCCGGTCACCTTGCGCGCAGCGCGTGAAAATGACTTAGCGTTTGACTGGGACAATTACACACCGCCGGTGGCACATCGTCTCGGAGTCAGTGCAGTGGAAGCCAGCATTGAGACACTGCGCCATTATATCGACTGGACGCCTTTCTTTATGACCTGGTCGCTGGCGGGCAAATATCCGCGCATTCTTGAAGATGAGGTCGTTGGCGAGGAAGCAAAACGGTTGTTTGCCGATGCTAACGCGATGCTGGACCAGTTGGATCAGCAGAAGACATTGAATCCGCGCGGTGTGGTCGGTATTTTCCCGGCGAATCGGGTAGGCGATGATATTGAAATTTATCAGGATGAATCCCGTTCACAGGTGATTCAGGTCAGCCGTCATTTACGTCAGCAGACCGAAAAAACCGGCTTTGCCAACTACTGTCTGGCTGATTTCGTTGCAGCAAAATCCACTGGTAAAGCGGACTATCTCGGTGCCTTTGCCGTTACCGGCGGGCTGGAGGAGGACGCGCTGGCGGAAGCCTTTGATGCACAGCATGATGATTACAATAAAATCATGGTGAAAGCACTGGCCGACCGTCTGGCGGAAGCCTTTGCTGAGTATCTGCATGAGCGGGTGCGTAAAGTGATCTGGGGCTACGCCGCCCATGAAAGCCTGAGCAACGAAGAGCTGATTCGCGAAAATTATCAGGGGATTCGCCCGGCTCCGGGGTATCCGGCCTGCCCGGAACATACCGAGAAAGCGACTATCTGGCAGTTACTGGATGTTGAAACGCATACCGGTATGCAACTTACCGAATCTTTTGCGATGTGGCCAGGTGCAGCGGTATCCGGGTGGTACTTCAGTCATCCTGAAAGTAAATATTTCGCCGTAGCGCAACTGCAACGCGATCAGATTGAGGATTACGCCGCGCGCAAACATATGTCGGTCAGTGAAGTGGAGCGCTGGCTGGCGCCGAACCTCGGTTATGACGCGGATTAATGCATAATAAGCGACAGGGCGGAATCTCAGCCGCCCTGACTCGCTACCCGGCTAAAAACCTTCTGCGGATGGCATCGATCCTGTTCCGCATGAAAATCTGAGCTTGATAAAATAATGGTCTTAATTACCGATAGCGAATAATAATTGACGATGATTTGGCGTTTTTTAATAAACTTTTTGTTCGCCTGAAAGATACAATATCAGCGTTTTAGGCAAGCCTTAAGTTGAAATGGCAAGTCAATTAATCTATTAATAATTCATCCCCGACTTCCCTGCGGTGAGGATTATTATGAAGGACTTTAATATCGTTTCGACGGCATTTACAATGCCAAATCTGTTAATCATCAATCAGCAGCAAACTGACGTCATTCAGCCTGTTACACAATTTATCTCGGCTGTGACCAATTCACCTCTGTTGTTTACCCTGCCTTTATCTGACGAACCCTTGATACTCTGCGGGCAACCTGTTCAGCCCAGTTGCCCGGCAGCCTTACCTGCTGCGGTGGTAAACGTCAGCAATTACAGCCTCGTCGATGAAAGATATGTTTCTCAGCCATCCACTTCCTCAGCGCAATCTTTAACAACATTGATGCCATCAGTCAGTAAGAAAAAAGCGGATGGAAGTAAATATTATAAAATGAGGAAAGTGTTTATCGAAATTAAAAGTGATGCCATGAAGTTCATTAAAGAATATGCTGATGATAAAACCTACGGCAAGATGCCAAAAGGAACCATCATTGCAGGGCTGGCTTTTAATCAGGGGATTTCGATCAAAGATAAAAATATACAGAAAAAAATCAGACTTTGGGCGTTTTGTACAAAACAGGAATTAAAATCCGGTGTGGATTATATTATTAATGAATCAAAATCATCAGCCGGAAGGCATTTTCTGTCGAAGCTGGCGACTATCAGCCATCAATCCCGACTGGTAAAAGTTGATGTTCTGACAAAAAAAATCGATGCCTTATCGCTTGTTGCCAAACGCACTAAGCCGAATGTGTCGGGCAACCAGTTTATTTCGGAAAAATCGATAAACCGATTTAGAGCGACCTCTACTTCTGAAAACCACCTGCCTGTATCACAGTATGAATTACAACTGAAAACCAGTGAGCAAAATCTTCGGCTGACCAGTAATATAATCAGTAAAATCAGCAATCTAAATAAAGAGGAGCGTGATGCGCTGTTCTGCGCGATGAAAGCTATGGCGAGTCAGGAGACGGGCAAAGCGGTAAAAATCAGTGATGTGGTGAGAGCAAGACTGATTGAGTTGAGACTGGTTGAATCCAGATTCAGATCGCCTGTTCTGACACCGGTTGGTGAAGAAGTGTTGACGATATTAATTGCTGCGGAGCAATCTGTAACCCCGTTCGGGACACGAAGGTCTCATCGGCAAGCCGAAGGACAAATCATCACCTCTGCCGGACAGCTCACTCGTTCAGAACTGGCTTATTTGCTGACAAATAAGGTTGAGACGGATAATGTTCTGCAACTGGCCAATACAGAATTGATCACCAGGCTGATTGTGCAAACTCCTTACTTCAGAAGTTTGTCAGCCTATCTGGTGGTGGCTAATACACAACACGAGGTGATTAAGGTCATCACCTGTGGTGCTGCGCTGACACCAGAAGAGGCTCTGACCTCCGCTTTACCGGCGGCGGTTATTCAGCAGGTAACTGACTCACGCTACAATGCCTATGTGACATATGGCGATAATGTCAGCGTTGAGATTCTGGATGGTGGGGGATTGAGGGTAAGTTCGGAACAGTTGTTAGCCACATCACCCGCTTCATCTCATTCGCTGGTCGATGCCGCCGCGATGGCATTAATGGGCATCGCCGCTGATACTGAACTGGGCAGGGGCGCTGATCCCAAACAATACTGCGCACTGCTGCGTGAGCAGTTGTTTGAACTGGTCTCCCAATCTGGGGAGGCGGATGCATCTGCGGGTTATGCGGAGTTTCCGGGTATCGCCTGACTAAAACAGCCGATCCAGTTACCCGATTGGTCTATACTCAATCCTGGCCACCTTGCGTAAAGTTGCATGTAAAATAAGCAAAAATAGTGCTATTCACTAAAACAGGCGCAGGGATGGCGGATGCATTCATGCGCTGCTCTTTCGCGTCAGGCAGGCAGTGCGTGTGGTTTTTAAGCCTGGCGTGAAAGGAGTACATATCGTTGTTAACCCTGCTTAATTTACTTTCTGCCATCGCTTTGCTGGTATGGGGCACGCATATCGTGCGTACTGGTATTATGCGTGTCTACGGTGCGGACTTGCGCCGTGTGCTTAGCCGCGGCGTCGAGAAAAAACCGATGGCGTTCCTCGCTGGCATTGGCGTTACTGCGCTGGTGCAGAGCAGTAATGCCACCACCTTGCTGGTGACCTCATTTGTCGCTCAACAGCTAATGGGGCTGACGCCAGCGCTGGTGGTCGTGCTCGGTGCCGATGTCGGTACCGCATTAATGGCGCGCGTACTGACTTTTGACCTTTCATGGCTGTCACCGCTGCTGATCTTTTTTGGTGTGGTGTTTTTCCTTGGCCGCAAACAGTCGCGCGCCGGGCAATTAGGCCGTGTCGGCATTGGTCTTGGGCTTATCCTGCTGGCATTGCAGCTGATCGTCGAAGCCGCGCGGCCGATTACCCAGGCTTCCGGCGTGCAGGTGATTTTCTCCTCACTGACCGGCGATATTATGCTGGATGCGCTGATTGGTGCGGTATTTGCGATCATCAGCTACTCAAGCCTGGCAGCGGTGTTGATCACCGCGACCCTGACGGCCACCGGTGTAATCTCTTTCCAGGTGGCGCTCTGTCTGGTCGTTGGTGCCAATCTTGGCAGCGGCCTGCTGGCGATGCTGAATAACAGTGGTTCCAACGCTGCCGGTAAGCGGGTCGCACTCGGCAGTCTGCTGTTCAAATTTATCGGTTGTCTGGCCGTGCTGCCGTTTATCCATGTACTGGCCACCTGGCTGGACAAACTGCCGATCAATGATGAAGAGGTGGTGATTTTTTTCCACGTGTTCTACAACCTGATTCGTTGTCTGGTAATGGTGCCCTTTGCCGCACCGATGGCCAAACTCTGTGAGCGGTTAATCCGTGACGACCCGGAAACCGATCTGCGGCTGAAACCACGCCATCTTGATACCAGCGCGCTGGATACGCCGGCATTAGCACTGGCTAACGCCGCCCGTGAGACGCTGCGTATGGGGGATGTGCTGGAGCAGATGATGACCAGCTTCAGTAAAGTGGTGCATGGTGCACCGCGTGAAGATCGCGAAGTTCGCAAGTTGGATGACGATGTTGACGTGTTATACACCGCGATCAAACTCTACCTGGCGCGTATGCCAAAAGAGGATCTGGCGGAAGAGGATTCGCGTCGCTGGGCAGAAATTATCGAGATGGCGCTAAACCTTGAGCAGGCGGGCGATATTATCGAAAGGATGAGCGGTGACGTAGCGGATAAGTCGCTGGCGGCGCGTCGGGCATTTTCACCGGAAGGCGTGGCAGAGCTTGAAACATTGCAGGAACAGTTGCTGAATAATTTGCGGCTGGCGCTGTCAGTATTTTTATCGCGTGATATCACCAGCGCCAAGCGCCTGCGCCGCGGTAAGCACCGTTTCCGCATTACCAACCGCCGCTATTCCCATGCACATGTTGAGCGACTGCATCAGCAGAATGTGCAGAGCATCGAAACCAGTTCACTGCACCTGGGGCTGCTTGGTGATATGAAGCGTCTGAACTCACTGTTTTGTGCGGTGGCGTATAGCGTGCTGGAACAGCCGGATGACGATCGGGATAATGAATAGTCGTGGATAGTTAATGTTAACGGCGGCGTATTCGCCGCCGTTAAACGATTATTTTTTCTTAATCTGTTTGCCAGACCAGTAACCGGCCAGCAGCGAACCGGACAGGTTGTGCCAGACCGAGAATAGCGCGCCAGGCAGCGCGGCCAGCGGTGAGAAGTACAGCTTACCCAGCGTTGCTGCCAGCCCGGAATTCTGCATGCCCACTTCCAGCGCCAGTGTTCGACAGGTGGACTCATCGAAACCAAACAGCTTGCCGCCCCAGTAACCGCCCAGCAGCCCAATGGCGTTATGCAGAATCACTGCCGCGATGACCATCAAACCGACTGAACCAATAAAGCCCTGGCTACCGGCAACTACCGCACTGATAATCAGCAAAATACACACCATCGAAAACGCCGGAAGATACGGCTCAACGCGTTTCACCACGCTATTCATTGAGTGATGAATAATCAGACCAAGGCTGATGGGGATCACGACGATTTTCACGATGCTGAGCAACATGCCGACCACATCGACTTCAATATGGGTATCAACATAAAAGCGCGTTAGCAGCGGGGTGGCAAACACGCCAACCAGTGCCGAAACTGATGAGATGGTCACCGACAGCGCCACATCGCCTTTCGCCAGATAAATCATCACATTCGATGCGGTGCCGCTGGCAACGCTGCCGACGAGTATCATTCCGGCAGAAAGATCCGGTGGCATATGGAACAGTTTTGCCAGCCCCCATGCCGCCAGCGGCATCACCAGATAGTGTAAAAAGGTGCCGGCAATCACCGGTGCCGGGCGAGTCAGTACCCGCTTGAAGTCGCCGATATTCAGCGTTACGCCCATACCAAACATAATCAGCATTAATAACCAGCTGACCCACGGGCCAATGCCGAGAAAAGTGGTAGGGGTGTAATAAGCAGCGACAGAGAGCAGGACTGCCCACAGCGGGAACAGTCGGGTAATTTTGGCGAGCATAGCAGGCTTCCTTGTTGCCCGTCATACTTCAGATCGCCGGCGAGTTAACGGCGCCTGCGATCTGAATGATTCAGGGGGGAAATAAGTTATTCGAATAAATTGTGATGCAGGGTGCGAACCACCTGTTCTGCATCGTTACCCGGAACCAGGAAGCAGAGATTATAGCTGCTGGCACCGTAGCAGATCAGACGCAGGTTGAAAGGTTCGAGCACGCCGAATACCTCTTTTCCTACGCCACACGCCTGCGACAATTTGTTGCCGATAATCGCTACCAGCGCCAGGTTCTCTTCGACTTCTACCCGGCACAGCGAAGAGAGTTCGGTCAGCAGTGCCTGAGATAACAGGCTGTCGCCGCTGGAGGTTGAACCGGTGGTATCCAGCGTCAGCGCCACGCTCACTTCTGAGGTGGTAATCAGATCCACCGACATATTATGGCGGGCAAGAATATTAAACACTTCGGCAAGGAAGCCGCGTGCATGCAGCATATTCAGGCTGTGCAGCGTCAGCAGCGTTTGCTTACGACGCAGTGCCAGCGCGCGGAACAGCGGCGGATTTTCACTCTGGTTGCACACCATGGTGCCACCGGCAGCCGGATCTTTGCTGGAGCCGACAAACACCGGAATATCGCTACGAACTGCTGGCAGCAGAGTGGCCGGATGCAGCACTTTCGCGCCAAAGGTCGCCATTTCAGCGGCCTCTTCGAAGGTGATTTCATCGATACGTTTTGCCGTAGGCACCACGCGTGGATCGGTGGTGTAAATCCCTGGCACATCCGTCCAGATATCAATACGTTTCGCCCGCAGCGCTTCGCCCAGCAATGCCGCAGTATAGTCGCTGCCGCCACGACCCAGCGTAGTGGTGCGGCCTTTACTTTCACTGCCGATAAAGCCCTGGGTAACGATCAGCGCTTCTTCGACGCGCGGCTGCAACTGGCTGACGGCCAGTTCTGCCAGCTCGGCCATATCCGGCTCGGCGCGACCAAAACGGTCGTTGGTACGCATCACTTTACGCACGTCAAACCATTCTGCGGCAACACTGCGTTCACGCAGAATTTCAACAAACAGCAGGGTAGACATTAACTCGCCGTGGCTGACCAGTTCATCGGTCAGGGCGGTTGAGGTAGCCAGCGCAGCGGCTTCAGACAGCATGGCGATATTTTCGATCATGCGGTCGATCTCTTCGCGAATCACTTCCGGCTGCTTCAGGCAATCAATGATTGCATACTGAATGCGGCGGATTTCGTCCAGCTGGCAGACGCGCTGTTCTGCTTCCTGGCCTTCAGCCAGGGAAACCAGCAGATTGGTGATGCCGGCAGAGGCAGAAAGTACCACTAAACGCACATTGGCATCAGACAGCACCACGTCGGCGCTGCGGTTCATAGCCGCAAAATCGGCAACGCTGGTACCGCCAAATTTCGCAACAATAAGAGTAGGTTGGAACATTAAATTGACTACCTCGTGTCAGGATAAATCATCAGGCTTGGCACAAGGTAAGAGCGGGATACGGGGCAGACGTAGAAAGGAATGACTACGATACACCCAGAAGCGCCCCACCTTGCAGATCGTCCGACTGCCGAACGGTCCTGGTGACAACCCAGGGGATTCAGCCCCTGCAGTCGATATCTTACACTCCGTATGTAAGATATCTCGGCGTCGCACCCCCTTGTGTGCCTTCATCGGATTCGGTTCCTCCGACACACTACCTGGGCGACGCGCCTCTTCTGGCTTGCGCACACGTGCGCAAGTAGTTGCTTAGAAATATCGGTTTCTGGCTTCGCTGTCAACGTTTGGCGGATGATCAATTTTCATTTAATCGTTTGATGTCAGCGCACAAGCAATCAAGCGTTACGTCAGGCTGAGGCTTAAAGTGAGTAAATGACGGCAGGGTTAATGACGCAGCACAATGCGTTAAGGGTTTTGACGCCGCAAGATAACGCCATAATTTTTTGCCTTTCTTCAGCAACCATAGTCATACTGAAAAGCTGTGCGGGAATCATTATCGCAGCCTGAATTACGAGCAGTTCCGGAAATGATAGCCGTAACCTGTTGCAGGAAAAGGGAAGTTGGTTCCTGGTAACGGGTAAGATGGCATCCGGTCTGAATTACGGTTCTTAAATAAAAAAGAGTGTTGTTATGAAAAATATCAATCCGACACAAACCGCTGCCTGGCAAGCGCTGCAGCAGCATTTTGAACAGATGAAAGATGTCCAGATCGCCGATCTTTTTGCCAAAGATGGCGATCGTTTTGCGAAATTCTCTGCCACCTTTGACGATCAGATGCTGGTGGATTTCTCAAAAAACCGTATTACCAGTGAAACCCTCGATAAGCTTCAGGCGCTGGCAAAAGAGACCGATCTGCAAGGCGCGATCAAATCGATGTTTGCCGGTGAGAAAATTAACCGCACCGAAGAGCGTGCGGTTTTGCACGTGGCGCTGCGTAACCGCAGCAACACGCCAATTCTGGTAGACGGTAAAGACGTTATGCCAGAAGTGAATGCGGTGCTGGCGAAGATGAAAGGCTTCTCAGAGCGCATTATCAGCGGCGAATGGAAAGGCTATACCGGCAAGCCAATTACCGATGTGGTTAACATTGGTATCGGTGGTTCTGACCTGGGACCTTTTATGGTGACTGAGGCGCTGCGCCCGTATAAAAATCACCTGAATATGCATTTTGTTTCTAACGTTGACGGCACTCATATTGCTGAAACGCTGAAGAACGTTAATCCAGAAACCACGCTGTTCCTGGTGGCTTCGAAAACCTTCACCACTCAGGAAACCATGACTAACGCCCACAGCGCGCGCGACTGGTTCCTGCAAACTGCCGGTGATGAACAACACGTGGCAAAACACTTTGCTGCGCTCTCCACCAACGCCAAAGCGGTGGGCGAGTTCGGCATCGACACCAACAATATGTTCGAATTCTGGGATTGGGTCGGTGGCCGCTATTCGCTGTGGTCGGCGATTGGCCTGTCGATCATCCTGTCAGTCGGCTATGACAACTTTGAGCAGTTGCTGAGCGGCGCGCACGCGATGGATAAACACTTCGCTGAAACGCCAGCGGAGAAAAACCTGCCGGTGCTGCTGGCGTTGATTGGCATCTGGTACAACAATTTCTTTGGTGCTGAGACCGAAGCGATTCTGCCTTACGATCAGTATATGCATCGCTTTGCTGCCTATTTCCAGCAGGGCAATATGGAGTCCAACGGTAAGTATGTTGACCGCAATGGCACGCCAGTCAATTATCAGACTGGCCCAATCATCTGGGGTGAGCCAGGTACCAACGGTCAGCATGCGTTCTACCAGCTGATTCACCAGGGCACCAAGCTGATCCCTTGTGATTTTATCGCGCCGGCAATCAGTCATAATCCGCTCAGCGATCATCACGCAAAACTGCTGTCGAACTTCTTTGCCCAGACCGAAGCGCTGGCGTTTGGTAAGTCGCGTGAAGTGGTGGAAAAAGAGTTTGCTGATGCCGGTAAAGATGCGCAGTCTGTAGAGCATGTGGCACCTTTCAAAGTGTTTGAAGGTAACCGCCCGACCAACTCAATTTTGCTGCGTGATATCACCCCATTCAGCCTCGGTGCGCTGATTGCGTTGTATGAGCATAAAATCTTCACTCAGGGTGCCATCCTCAATATCTTTACTTTCGATCAGTGGGGCGTGGAGCTGGGTAAACAGCTGGCTAACCGTATTCTGCCTGAGCTGGGTGGAGAAGAAGCGATTAACAGCCATGACAGCTCAACCAATGGTCTAATTAATCGCTATAAATCCTGGCGTAAATAATTGTTAAGTGGCCAGCCTGTCTGGCCCATTAATAAGTTCAGTATTTCGTCCTGAAATACTGAACTTATGCGATCTGGTTGGCATTTTCAGAGGTTAAAACTGGCAGAATGATGAAAATCGTCCTCAGTTTATTCTGAAAAAACTGCGTAATTGCGGTATTTAATGCAAGATTAATCTGAAACAATCGCGCAGAAAAAGCGACTTTTTCTGATGTTTTCACAATCTAACGTATTAATTTTTAAGTTAAATTTAAGTTCTTCCTGCTAATCCTTCCACTTTTCCTCGTTTCGGCAATAAATCAGATTCATTCAGATGAAAATCCTGCCATATGTTTAATTTTTGTAATTTTATATGGTCAATTTGCGATGAAATATCTCAAATTGTTAATTAAAGCTGTATTGCTGTCATTTCGACCTGTTAATGCACGCCATTTTAGCCGCGGTTCGGCCACTAATTTCTGGCATTTGGTTGCCCTATACTCACAAGTCCCGGAATCCATCCGGGCCTGTTATCCATTCATCTGATGAAGGGAATGTTAGTTATGAAAAAAATATTATGTGCTACTGCAGCCGTAATGTACTTCGCAGCCGCATCTGCCGCGTTCGCCGCGCCAGGTGATGCCGCAGGTGACAATGCCAATACAATGTCATCTGGTGACTCTACGGCAGTTGGTCTTGGTGCAGTGGGTGCGCTGTTAGGTATTGCTCTGATCGCCTCTGATGGTGACAGCTCTAATACCGGTACCACTACCACCACGAGCACAACGCGTTAAGTTGGCTTAATTAAACATAACCACACAGCCGTGTGGTTATTTTTTGACTTTGTCGGAATTAAGTACAGGGATACACAGGTGCGACATATTCCATTACTGCTTCTCTGCCTGTTGCTTCAGGCTTGTACCCAGACTCAGCTGGGCGTTGGCGAATCCCTAAAAAGAGCCGTGACCGGCAGCGATGACGTTACGCTTACTAATGAAAAAATCCAGTCACTGCCTTATGCCAGCATGTATCTGCGAATTGATGGCGGACAGCGTATTTTCGTGGTGCTGGGCTATAACGAAAATGGCGAACAGAAATGGGTCACTCAGGATAAAGCGATGCTGGTTACCCGTCACGGACGCGTAGTCAGAACCCTTGGCTTGCCGGACAACCTGAAAGATATCAACAATCTGCAACAAGATCCGCTGGCTAATCCTCTGAACATTGCCAATGGCGCAAGCTGGACACGTACCCTGAGCTGGACCGAAAAAGGCCAGTTGCGTTCGGGCACCGCCGTTTCACGTTTTACTCGTGAAAAAGATCAGCTGCTGAGCATTGCTGGCGAGCAGGTTACCTGCCGGGTTTATCGTGAATCGATAGAGATCGCGGCTAATGGTGCATCGTGGGAAAACATCTTCTGGGTTGATGCCATTTCGGGCCAGGTCCGCCAGACCAGCCAGTCGGCAGGCGCTGACTCTATTCATGTTGAAACCACCATCCTGAAGCCGGCTAAATCATGAAAAAAACCACATTATTTCTCGCAGGCATCTGTTCATGCCTGTCTATTAGCGCCAACGCGGATAGCCAGGTAAGTGTTTACTATCCTGGGAAAAAAGAGATCTCAATCGTCAGTCATGCGGCGAATCTGTCGCA
The DNA here is from genome assembly GCF_050037805.1 of Winslowiella sp. 2C04. Lineage (NCBI taxonomy): Bacteria > Pseudomonadati > Pseudomonadota > Gammaproteobacteria > Enterobacterales > Erwiniaceae > Winslowiella > Winslowiella sp. 2C04. The sequence continues at coordinate 175,574 of NZ_CP188300.1, forward strand.
GTTAGTGGCCAGCCCTGCACTGCAGGGAAAAACCTGGTGGCCAGGTACGGTGATTAGCGACAAGCTGGCGACTGCCGTAGCGGAACAACAGTATCAGCAGCTGATGGCGCGCCTGAAAGGCTATGCCGCGCAAAGCTCAGGCGAAAAAGCGGCGGCAATTAATAACGTCATTCAGCAGCTGTCAGCCATTAAGGTGACTGGCCGCCTGCCAGCTAACCTCGATCCGGACTGGCTGCGTATGCGCCCGGAACTGAATCGTCGTCTGGAAGGTGAATACAGCGTCTATACCCTGCCAAAGCCCAACTCAGTGACCTTGTTCGGTGCTATTACCGGCAGTGGCAAAGTCAGCTGGCAGCCGGGCGGCGATACGCGCGATTATCTTGACGGACACGATCGTCTGGACGGCGCAGATCGCAATATCGCCGTGGTGATTGCACCTTCGGGTGACGTTACCGAGGCTCCGGTCGCTTACTGGAACCATCGCTATGTTGAAGTCGAACCGGGCTCGATTATCTATATTGGTTTCTCTTCCTGGTCGCTGCCCGCTGCCTATAAAGACCTGAATCAACAAATCATTTCTGTACTGACGCACCGGATCCCTGACTGATGAAAAAACGTTATCTTCTCAGCTTCTTATCCATTTCGATTGCCTGCGCCTGTCAGGCCCAGGCGGCCATCAAGCCCGATCCGGTTGGGCCATCACAGTCAGATTTCGGTGGTGTCGGCCTGATGCAGGTGCCGACTGCGCGTATGTCGAAAGAGGGTGAGTTTAGCCTTAACTACCGCTGGAACGATCAATACCGTTTTTACTCCTCTTCCGTTCAGCTGTTCTCCTGGCTGGAAGCGACAATTCGTTACACCGACGTCAGAACCCGTCTCTACAGTGGAGTCCAGGAGTTCAGTGGCAATCAAAGCTATAAAGATAAAGCGTTTGATCTGAAACTGCGCCTGTGGAATGAGGGATACTGGCTGCCGGAAGTGGCAATTGGTACGCGCGATCTCGGCGGTACCGGCCTGTTTGACAGTGAATATCTGGTAGCGAGTAAAGCCTGGGGCCCGCTTGATTTTACCCTCGGCTTTGCCTGGGGTTATCTTGGTAACAGCGGCACGGTAAAAAATCCGTTTTGTGAAGCCAGCGATAAATACTGTACCCGGAGTAATGGCGGCTCGACCGGCTCGATTGACGCCGACAACATGTTCCGTGGCCCGTCGGCGCTGTTTGGCGGCGTAGAGTATCAGACGCCCTGGCAGCCGCTGCGCCTGAAAGCAGAGTATGAAGGCAATGATTATCAGGGTGACTTTGCCGGTAAGCTGAGACAGAGCAGTAAGGTCAACGTCGGTGCGATTTACCGCATTACCGACTGGGCCGATGTTAATGTCAGCTATGAGCGCGGTAATACGCTGATGGCGGGCTTGACCCTGCGCACCAACTTCAACGACCTGCGTCAGCCAAAGATCGACACGCCAAAACCGGCTTATCGGCCAAATCCGCAGTCGGAGTTTTTGCAAACGACAGTGGCGGGATCCCAACTCAGTGACCTGAAATATAACGCTGGCCTGGATGCACCGAATATCCAGATGAAAGGCAATACCCTGTACGTTACCGGTGAGCAGTATAAATATCGCGATACTCAGGAAGGCGTCGATCGCGCCAACCGTATCATGATGAATAATCTGCCGCAGAACGTCGATACGTTGAAAGTGACGCAAACGCGTTACAACATGCCGCAAGTTACCACCGTGACTAAAGTAGACAGCCTGCGTGAGCAGTTGGAAGGTTATCCGCTGGGTCATGAGAAAACGTTGGATCAGCAGCGCGTTAACCCGGTTGATCCGGGTAAAACCGAGCAGGGTTACTATATCGAAAAAGACAGCCTGAACTACAGCCTGTCGCCGATACTGAACCAGTCATTTGGTGGCCCGGAAAGTTTCTACATGTATCAGGTTGGCGTGATGGGTAACGCCGATTACTGGTTAACCGACCATTTAATGGTTGGGGGCGGGCTGTTTGCTAACATCGCCAATAACTACAATAAATTCAATTACACCAATCCGCCGAATGACTCCAAACTGCCGCGTGTGCGTACTCACGTGCGTGAATATGTGCAGAATGACGTTTACATTAATAACCTGCAGGCCAACTACTTACAGTACCTGGGTAACGGTTTCTATGGCCAGGTATACGGTGGTTATCTGGAGACGATGTTCGGTGGTGCCGGTGCGGAAGTCCTTTATCGTCCGCTGGATTCCAGCTGGGCAGTCGGTGTTGATGCCAATTACGTGAAGCAACGTGACTGGGATAACATGATGAAGTTCACCGATTATAAAGCGCCAACCGGTCATTTAACCGGTTACTGGCAGCCGCAGTTTATGGATGGTGTACTGGTGAAAGTCAGCGTTGGTCAGTATCTGGCAAAAGATAAAGGCGGCACCGTCGATATTTCGAAACAGTTCGACAGCGGTATCACTGTCGGTAGCTATGTCAGCCTGACTAACGTATCCAAAGAAGAGTATGGCGAGGGTGACTTCACCAAAGGTTTCTATATCTCTATTCCAATGGATCTGTTCAGCGTGAATCCGGTACGCGGTCGTGCGCAGGTCAACTGGACCCCGCTGACGCGTGATGGTGGTCAGATGCTGGGTCGTAAGTACCAGCTGTATAATATGACCAGTGACAGAGATATTAACTTCCGTTAATTGCACTGACTTCGGGGCGGCACTTTGTCGCCCTGATTAATTTTTATCCTCCCTATACGATAACTTGTGATCTTCGTCACACTAAAGCATATTGTTGACCTCGGCCTGTGCCGACTAATAACAATAATGTTGAGGGTGTGAACATGATTACCGGAACGCGTATTGCACAAGCGCTGCAGATGGTGTTAAACATCGGCTTGCTGGTGCTTGGCGTCATTTTGATTATCTTTTTGGGTAAGGAAACCATTCACTTAGCCAATGTGCTGCTGAATACTGGCGAACAGGCATCGTCCTATCTGCTGATTGAAGGCATCGTCATCTATTTTCTCTATTTTGAGTTTATCGCGCTGATTGTGAAGTATTTTCAGTCGGGTTATCACTTCCCGCTGCGCTACTTTGTCTATATCGGTATCACTGCGATTATTCGTCTGATTATTGTCGACCATAAGAACCCGTTTGATACGCTGGCTTACTCAGGGGCAATCCTGATCCTGGTGGTCACGCTGTGGTTGGCGAACAGTAATCGTCTGAAGCGCGAATAAAAAAAAGGCGGCCTGATGGCCGCCGAAAACACAGGGACTTGCAATGGCAATGACTAACAGTGGCAATGACTAACAGTGGCAATAATAGAGAAATTTAGCCCTTCACCCCGCCGGCGGTTAAGCCATTAACCAGCCAGCGCTGTGCCAGCAGGAAGACGAGAGTGATTGGCAGGGCAGAGAGCACCGCAGCCGCGGCGAAATCCCCCCACAAATAGTTCTGCGGATTCAGATATTGCTGCATGCCCACCGCCAGCGTGTAGCTGTTGACGTCACGCAGCAGCAGCGAGGCGACCGGTACTTCGGTCACGGCGGCAATAAACGACAGAATAAACACAACGGCTAAAATCGGCACCGACAGCGGCAGCAGAATCAGGCGGAATGCCTGCCACGGCGTTGCGCCATCCAGCGCTGCCGCTTCTTCCAGCGAACCATCAATCGTTTCAAAATAGCCTTTAATCGTCCAGACATGCAGCGCGATACCACCGAGGTAGGCGAATATCAGCCCGGCGTGGGTATTCAGCCCGATAAACGGGATGTACTGACCGAGACGATCAAACAAGGCATAGAGTGCGACCAGCGACAGTACTGCCGGGAACATTTGAAAAATCAGCATTCCTTTTAACAGGCTGGATTTGCCGCGAAAACGCATACGGGCAAAGGCGTAGGCACAGGTGGTCGACAGCGCCACAATGCCAATGGCGGTAATCGCCGCTACCTTCACTGAATTCCATAACCACAACAGCACCGGGAACGGCGGCGGTGTTACGCTACCGTTTTCATGGGTAACCGAAAAGCCCAGCGCCAGCTTCCAGTGATCCCACGAGATATGGTCGGGCAGCAGGCTGCCAATCGAGTAGTTGCCGGGACGCAGCGAAATCGCCAACACCATTAGCAGCGGATACATAATCAGCGCGATAAAACTTAGCAGCAGCAGGTGAGTAAACAGTAGCCGCAGCTTTTGAGATTTCGGTTGTACGATAGCCATAAACGTTACTCCTTACTAAATCTTCATCCGCGTGGCTTTCAGGTTGAGAATAGCGAGACCGCCAACCAACAGGAAAATCAGCGTGGCAATGGCTGCCGCCAGGCCAAAGTCTTGTCCACCACCGCCTTCAAAGGCGATGCGCCAGGTGTAGCTGACCAGCAAATCGGTATATCCGGCTGGCGTGGTGGTGCCGAGACGATCCGGGCCACCATTGGTAAGTAACTGAATAAGAACGAAGTTATTAAAGTTAAAAGCAAAACTGGCGATCATCAACGGCGTCAGCGGTTTGATCAGCAGCGGCAAGGTGATGCGGAAGAAATTCTGCATTGGCGTAGCGCCATCCATTGCCGAGGCTTCATACAAATCTTCAGGAATCGCTTTGAGCAGGCCCATACAGAGAATCATCATGTAAGGGTAGCCCAGCCAGGTATTTACAATAATCAGCATGCTACGCGCCAACGTCGGGTCGCTAAACCATGCGGGTTTAAGCCCGAACAGGTTATGCAGCATCACGTTGATTTCGCCAAAGCTCTGGTTAAATAATCCTTTGAAAATCAGTATTGAAATAAATGCCGGCACCGCATAGGGCAGAATCAACAGTAGACGGTAGACCGCGCGTCCTTTCAGCGACTCCCACTGCATCAGGCAGGCGAGTACCATGCCAACGGCGACCGTCAGAAATACCGTGATGGCGGAGAACACCACCGTCCAGACAAAGATGGCCATAAAGGGCTTTTTGATCCCTTCGTCGGTCATCACCCGCAGAAAGTTTTTCCAGCCCACCGTCACGGTATATCCCGGACTGAGCTTTTCCGTGGTCCATTGCTGGGCTGCATCTTTAGTCTGATAGAAGCCGCTGTCGTCGTTTGGCCACCACACTACGCCGGTTTGCTTGTCGGTCAGACTGCCGTTTTCGGCGAGGGTATACAGCGGCTGAGTGCCGGAGAACTGACGCAGTGAACTCATGCGTACCTTGCTGCCATCGGGCAACACGGCAGTGAGTAAGCCCAGCGCCTGACGGTTTTGCGTCACGATCCGCAGCATGGCTTTTTCACCATCAGGTGGAGTCTGGCTTTTAGTGAGTGTGAGTGTTTGCTCACTTTTTGTATCAAAGCTGAAGGGAGGCGATACTAACTGGCTGTTATCCGCGTCGTTTAGCGCCAGAATCCATTGATTACCCTGTGGATAAAGGCTGAAATTATATCCGGCACCGGCCTGAAACTGGCGGTCCATTAATACCTGTTGCGCCCGCTCAAAGGTGAGCTGATTGGTGCTGCTGTAGTTGGTAAAGGCGATAGCGATAGTGCAGGCCAGTGGAAACAGGACAAACAGCCCCATACCGGCAAGGCCCGGGTAAACATAGCGCCAGGCGGAAGCGCGACGCTGGGCGAAAATGGCCAGCCCGACGCTCAGCAGTACCAGAGTCAGAATAGCGAACAGATATTCACCCTGCACATACATCAGGACGACCAGATAGCCAGATAACAGGGTACAGAGGGCAAGAACCAGCCACTTCAGGGCGTCATGCTGCCACCACAATGCAGATTTTGCCATTTAACATTCCTTTTGCTGGAGGATACGGGCGGAAAACGGAGCGGCTTCTCGCCGCCCCATACCGGTTTATTTGGTGATGCGCTTTTCCGCATCTTCCAGCGCGGCTTTCACCGTCTGACGACCATTAATCGCATTCAGCACCGCGGTGCGTTCGGCGTACCAGAAGGCGCTCATTTGCGGAATGTTTGGCATCACTTCGCCTTTCTGCGAGTTAGCCATGGTGGCGGCGATTTTTGGATCTTTCGCCAGCTGCTCCTGATAGGATTTCAGCGCCACCGCACCGAGAGGTTTGTCAGCGTTCACTTTCGCCAGACCGTCGTCAGTCAGCAGGTAGTTCTCAAGAAACTCTTTAGCCAGCTCTTTATTCGGGCTGGCGGCGTTGATACCCGCACTCAATACCCCAACAAAGGGTTTGGACGGCTGACCTTTAAAGCTTGGCAGCAGTGTGACGCCGTAATTAACTTTAGCGCTGTCGATATTGCCCCATGACCACGGACCATTAATGGTCATCGCGGTTTCGCCCTTATTAAATGCGGCTTCGGCGATGGCATAGTCAGTATCAGCATTCAGCTGCTTGTTTTTCACCAGGTCGACAAGGAATTGCAGCCCCGCCTGAGAGCCCTCGTTGGCAACGCCAACGTCTTTCAAGTCATAGCTGCCGTCTGCCTGTTTTTTAAAGGCGTAGCCGCCAGCAGCAGCAGTCACTGGCCAGGTGAAGTAGGGTTCTTGCAGGTTAAACATGATGGCGCTCTTACCTTTAGCGCGCAGCTGTTTATCCAGCGCCGGGATCTCTTCCCAGGTTTTCGGTGGCTCTGGCAGCAGATCTTTATTGTAAATCAGCGACAGTGACTCAACGGCCACCGGATAGCCAATCAGCTTACCGTTGTAACGCACCGCGTCCCAGGTAAAGGGATAGATTTTATCCTGTAGCGCTTTGTCCGGGGTGATCTCTGCCAGCAGGCCAGATTGTGCATAGCCACCAAAACGATCATGGGCCCAGAAAATAATATCCGGGCCGTCACCAGTGGAGGCCACCTGCGGATATTTCTCTTCCAGTTTATCGGGATGCTCAACCGTCACTTTAATGCCGGTATCCTGTTCAAACTTCTTACCGACTTCAGCCAGTCCGTTGTAGCCTTTATCTCCGTTAATCCAGATAACCAGCTTACCCTCTTCGATTTTCGCCAGCGCGGCACCCGGAAGCAGCGCGGTGGTTAAGGCACACAACATCAGCGTTTTTGTATTCAGTTTGAACTTTGACATTTCCCGTTCCTCTAATCGTTAGCGGTAGTCTTAACGCCAGCAGTCTGCGGATAACTGCCCGTTCCCTCATCCTCCTCCGCTCTACGCCCCAGTGGGTGGAAGTGTGATCGCCGCTACCTTTCTGCCTGTTTCTGTGTCACAGCCCACAAAAAACACCCCCTTTTTTTGCCAGCACGATCACGAAAATCTGTTTTGTTCCCGGTTTCTGCGCGTCCTGTTACGCGTCTCATCCTCCTGCCTCCTCCCCCATAAAAAAGCAGCAGGCGGAGGATTTAACCTCCGCTGACATCCCACAGACTCCCAGCCATTCGATAAGCGGTACGAACTGGACGGGAGAGGCAAATGGCGAGCGTGGTGCTGAAGGATGTCACCAAAGCCTGGGGTGATGTGGTGGTATCGAAAGATATCAATCTGACTATCGCTGAAGGTGAATTCGTCGTGTTTGTCGGGCCATCAGGCTGCGGCAAATCAACACTGCTGCGCATGATTGCCGGATTAGAAGAGATCACCTCGGGTGAATTGCTGATTGGTGATAAACGCATGAACGAGGTACCACCAGCCGGGCGTGGTGTCGGCATGGTGTTCCAGTCCTATGCGCTCTATCCGCATCTGTCGGTGGCGGAAAATATGTCGTTTGGCCTGAAGCTGGCCGGTACGGCAAAAGCGGAGATTCAGCAGCGCGTGACCCAGGTTGCTGATGTGCTGCAACTCGGGCATCTGCTGGAGCGCCAGCCAAAAGCGTTATCCGGTGGACAGCGTCAACGCGTTGCTATCGGACGTACGCTGGTGGCCGAACCCGAAGTATTCCTGCTGGATGAGCCCCTGTCTAACCTTGATGCCGCGCTGCGCGTGCAGATGCGTATAGAGATTTCCCGCCTGCATAAACGCCTGCAGCGCACCATGATTTACGTCACCCACGATCAGGTAGAAGCGATGACGCTGGCTGACAAAATTGTGGTGCTGGAAGGGGGACATATTGCGCAAGTCGGCAAGCCGCTGGAGCTGTATCACTATCCAGCCAACCGTTTTGTCGCCGGTTTTATCGGCTCGCCGAAGATGAACTTCCTGCCGGTCAAAGTCACCGCTACGGCGATCGACCAGGTGCAGGTCGAACTGCCAAACCGCCAGCAGATCTGGCTGCCGGTCGACAGTACCGATGTACCGGTGGGCGCCAATATGTCGCTCGGTATTCGTCCGGAACATCTGCTGCCCAGCGACGTTGCTGACGTCACGCTATCTGGCGTGGTGCAGGTCGTCGAACAGCTGGGACATGAAACCCAAATCCATATTCAGATTCCGGCTCTGCGTCAAAACCTGGTTTACCGCCAGAACGACGTGGTGCTGGTAGAAGAAGGTGCCCATTACGCCATCGGCCTGCCGCCACAACGTTGCCATCTATTCCGTGAAGATGGTCGCGCCTGTCGCCGGCTACATACAGAGCCGGGTGTTGAAGCACGCCAGCAATAGCAAAGAGAACAGGAGAATAACAATGATGATAATGCTGCGTAAATATCCTCTGGCCGTGGCAGTGGCTGCAGCGGTGATCTCAACTCAGGCAGCTGCGGTTGATTTTAAAGGCTATGCGCGTTCAGGTATTGGCTGGACCGGCAGCGGCGGAGAGCAGCAGTGCTTCAAGGCAACCGGTGCTGACAGTAAGTATCGTCTCGGTAACGAGTGCGAAACTTACGCTGAAATTCAGTTAGGTCAGGAAGTCTGGAAAGAAGGTGATAAAAGTTTCTATGTCGACACCATGATCGGCTATGCGGTTGATCAGAAGAACGATTATGAAGATACCTCCCCGGCCGTTCGTCAGATGAACGTGGTCGGTAAAAACCTGTTCGATGCATTGCCGGGTGCCGATATCTGGGCCGGTAAACGTTACTATCAGCGTCATGACGTTCATATGATCGACTTCTACTACTGGGACATTTCGGGTCCTGGCGGTGGTATCGAAAATATCGATGTTGGCTTTGGTAAGCTCTCACTGGCAACAACCCGTAACAGCGAAGCCGGTGGTTCTCAGAGCTTTATTAATGGCACGACCCGAACCAAAGATCTCTCCAACGACATCTTCGATGTGCGTCTGGGACAGATGCAAGTCAACCCGGGCGGTTCACTGGAAGTGGGCTTTGACTACGGCAGAGCGAACGAAAGCGATGGCTATGAACGCGTTAACCGTGACAGCTCGAAAGATGGCTGGTTGGGCACCATTCAGCACACGCAGACCTTCGGCGATAACGGCAGCCTGAACAAATTTGTGGTGCAGTACGCTACCGATGCGATGACTCAGAACCGTAACGGTCGTCCGGGCACGGCACAGAACAACAATGGCAAAATGATCCGCGTGATCGATCACGGTGCGATTGATTTCAACGACACCTGGAGCCTGATGTATGTCGGTATGTACCAGGACGTCAATCGTGATAACAACAATGGCACCACCTGGTACACTGCGGGCGTGCGCCCGATGTACAAATGGACGCCAATCATGAGCACCTTACTGGAACTCGGCTACGACAACGTGAAATCGCAGAATACCGGCGACCGCAACAACCAGTATAAAGTGACTTTAGCGCAGCAGTGGCAGGCGGGCAGCAGTATCTGGGCTCGTCCGGCAATCCGCGTGTTTGCCACTTATGCCAAGTGGGATGAGAAATGGGGCTACTCTTCGTCAACCGTGGGCGACAGCAACTATGTCGCGGGCGTGCCAAATGGTACCGCGTTGAATGACACCAACACCCAACGCTTCAGCCGTGGCGATAGCGACGAGGTGACCTTCGGTATTCAGATGGAAGCCTGGTGGTAAATTTATCCGTCATCGTTCAGGTCGCAGAGGCATCAGCCGCCCCCTGAATTATTCCGGATAAATCCTTTGTTAGCCCGTCTTCCTATTGCCTGAGGAAGACGGGTGAAAATTTTGAGGAAAACAACAATGAAAAAACACCTAATCGCGCTCTGCCTGCTGCAGGCGCTGAGCGTCGGCACGCTGTCAACCAGCTTTGCCGCCAGTAATCTCAACCCACAAAATGTTTCAACCGCGCCGGTGATTGCGCAGGATAAACTGCACAGCCTCTCGTGGCTGCCGGTGATGCCGCCAGTGACACAGGATATTGAACTGAATGCTTCTTCGGTAACGATCAATCAGGGTAATATCAGCGGCGCAGTTGCCGCGATTGCGCTGCCAGCCGATCAAGGCTCGCTGGAGATTACCCTGACCAGCAGCATCAAAGATAAACGCGCCTACGTGCCTAATGTATTGGTGCTGGATGAGCAGTTACAGCCCGCCGCTTACTTTCCTGGCAGCTATTTCCCGTATGCCAAGCCGGGTATTGCCTCTGGTAACCGCTTGGAAGGCACCCTGAAACTGACGCCAGTGCTGGGGCAGAAACAGATTTATCTGTTGATCTACACCACCACTGACGATCTGGCTCGTACTTCTACCATGCCCAGCCCGGCCAAGCTATATGCCGAGGGGGCGAACAACGCCATTCCTGACGTACCGGATTTAGTGGTGCGGCATAGTCCGACAGGCAGCTTAACCATTAAGGCGAAAACCGAGCAAAACAGCGGCAATATTATGATTGGTAAGCTTTTTGGTGCTGCCGATCCTAAACCTGTGGTGATCGGAAGCACCGGTGCTGCGGTTAACACCACTGCCGCGCCAGCTCCGGCTTCGGCTCCAGCCCTCGCACCGGCACCGGCGCCTGCCCCGATGCGCGCCGCACCTGCGCCGAAAACTGAGCCATTACTGAACGAGACCGAAAGCTACTTTAATAACGCGATCAAACAGGCGATTAAAGAGGGCGAAATTGATAAAGCGCTGAGGTTGATGAATGAGGCTGAACGCCTTGGCTCGTCGACGGCCCGCGCGACCTTTATCAGCAGTGTGAAAGGCAAGGGATGACGTTATCCCCATATTGCTGATGTTGCTGGACCATTGGTGCGTCACTGACGCACCCTTTTTTAACTGACATCAGCCAGATAATTTTTGCCATTTCCTCCCGCGTGGCGTGTTCTCCGCCAGGCTCTGCGTTACACTACGGCTTCTGATTTTTAACCTGGAGATGCCGTATGTCGGATAACGCGCTTAAGCTGCTGCGCGCGATGGAATGGCTTCCTGCTTCGTCCCCTTCACTTGATGCAGCCCTGCTGGACTGGCTGATGGAAGAGGATTCAATGACGAGGCGTTTTGAGCGTCACTGCGCGAAAGTCACCGTTGAGCCACTGCGCGAAGGTTTTATCAGCGCTGCTGACGTTGGCGATGAGGTGGCGTTACTGCCACAGGAACAGCGTTACTGGCTGCGCGAAATCTTGCTGTTTGGCGACGGCGTGCCCTGGCTGGCTGGCCGCACTATTGTGCCGGAATCGACGCTTAACGGGCCGGAAGCGATGCTGCAAAACTTAGGCAGTCGTCCACTTGGTCGCTATCTGTTTTCGTCCTCTACGCTAACCCGTGATTTTATTGAACCCGGTATCGTCCAGTCCTTATGGGGACGACGCTCGCGCCTGCGTCTGGCCAATAAGCCGCTACTCCTTACCGAACTTTTTTTACCTGCGGCGCCGCTCTATCAGCGTGGGCCTGCGGAAGGATCACGATAAGTGGAAAAAAGTCTGCAAATAAACAAACTTCAGGCTTATAGCCGCCTGATGCGTATCGATAAACCGATTGGTTCACTGCTGCTGTTATGGCCGACGCTCTGGGCGCTGTGGCTGGCTGATATGGCAATGCCACCGCTGAATGTACTGGTGGTGTTTGTGCTGGGCGTATTTACTATGCGTGCTGCGGGTTGTGTGATTAACGACTATGCCGATCGCAAAATCGATGGTCATGTCAAACGCACCCGCGAGCGGCCGTTACCGAGCGGAGCGGTTAGCGGGAAAGAGGCCAAACTGCTGTTTGTGGCGTTAGTTCTGGTCTCGTTTGCGCTGGTATTGACGATGAATGCCATGACCATCTGGCTGTCATTTGGCGGTCTGGCGCTGGCCTTTGTCTATCCATTTATGAAGCGTTATACCCATCTGCCGCAAGTGGTGCTGGGTGCGGCATTTGGCTGGGCAATTCCAATGGCCTGGGCGGCGGTCAGTGAAAGTGTACCGTTAACCTGCTGGCTGCTGTTTTTCGCCAACATCTGCTGGACGGTGGCTTACGACACCCAGTATGCGATGGTCGATCGCGACGACGATCTGAAGATTGGCGTGAAATCGACGGCAATCCTGTTTGGTCGCTTCGACAAGTTGATTATCGGTTTACTGCAGCTGGCAGCATTAATATTGCTGGTGGCGATCGGCCTGTTGTTGAAACTGAACGGTGCGTTTTACTGGTCGATTCTGCTGGCGGGCGCGCTGTTTATTCATCAGCAGAAACTGATTGCCGATCGCAAACGCGAGCACTGCTTCCGGGCATTTCGTAATAATAATTATGTCGGACTGGTGCTGTTTATCGGGGTGGTATTGAATACTGCGCCGTTTACGTTTGGATAATCAAGTCACACAGGGGCGAATTTCGCCCCTGTGGATCAGTTATTGATAAAGTCATTCGCGTGCAGAGAACGGAAGGTTGTTTTCCATTGGGTAAACTGTTTATTTCTTTCATAAACCTGCGCGTTAAACATGGATTCACTGATTATTATTTGCTCTTGCTGCTCTGCATTCTGAAAACTGTGAGGGTGCAACATCCTGCGGATATTGGTGGTACGCATCATCGATAATTTATTTTCCAGAGGATTAATATTACTTTTACTGAGTTGCGAAGCAGAGGTAAAATGATGTTCTCCCCGCCAGATACGCCTTACCTGCTCAATATAGTCACTGTTGGTATACGTAGACTTAAAAATAGCATAGTCATCAACAGAAGGCTTATAACTGGCCATAAACTCGGTAGCGCTTCGTTCAGGTAACAGGCTATCTAAACGGGTCAGCATTCTTTCAACGTTGGTCTGCATGGTCTTCGATGTCGCGCGTAAGTTATCTATTTCCGTTCCCGTCAGTCGGCGCATAATGCCGCTCATAATCAGCGGATTGTGCGATAGCGTTTCTAAGGTGGGTGTGGCAGCCGCAGCGGGGAGTTCGGGCATAATGGCATGTTCAGCCGCAGGGGTGATATTGCCACTCTCCTCTGCGGTTGTAGTTAGCAGCTGATAGCCTCCGGCGGTCAGACCGGTTCCTAATGATAGCAAGCCTGCCGCAAGCGATATCCACCCCAGCAGTGAAAAAGCCTTTGGGTGGCCGTGCGCAGTTAGCGGGCTGGCGACGCTGGTGATATCGGCCACCACGCCGGCCGTGCCGACGGCCAGTGTTGTCACCGTCGATGCGGCCATCGCCGCTCCCAGGCTGCCTGCTGCGACCAGTGAACCACCGGCGGTGAATATCGCCCCCAATATTCCCAGCAGCCCCATACCAATGCTCAGCCCGGCCTGCCAGCTGAAATGCCCTGACGGATCGGTGCGGTTGATCGGGTCACCGGCACAATATGCGTAAGGATTAATCCCGCCGTGACCAAACGGACTCCAGCTGTCCGGGCAGTTAAAGCGTCGCAGGGCGGGATAATAAGCACGATAGCCGTTGCCCAGATGTGTTGCGCCACTGAGCGGATCGAGACGCTCGCCGTTAAATCCCAGTAAAGAAATACTCATCGCCAACTCCTGTAAGCAAAAAGAAAGGAGGTTGAGTTAATCACATACCAAGGCGGGAAATGACATCATTATAATAACTATAAGGTCGCTGTCATATACTGGGAAAAATGGGGGCAGTTCACTCCCGAAATTTAATCCTCAATAAAGATTTCAGGATGAATGCTATGAAACAGTGACTGCCAGGCTCTGAAAATTCGGTTACGAATATTAACCTGTTTTATAAATTTTCTATCCCATCGGGTGGCTGAATACCTCATCATTGTGCTTGATGATTCGCCTGAATGGTTTATCGCCATAAATCCGGCGCTGGCAGGATTTATGCTATTGAGATTGAGTTGCGAGGGCGGAGTATAGGGATAGTGCCCGCGCCATATTTCTCTGACGGTCTCCAGGGCAGTAATATGCATCGGTTTCTCTTTCAGCGACTCGAGCAGACCTATCGATACCAAATGTTCATTCTCCCAGCGTTTTATCTTGATGGTGTAATTTTCTATATTATCCACTGCACGATGAACATTATTCAGCATGCTTGTTGATGTCGCGCGTAAACTATCAACGTCCAGCCCCGAAAGATGCTGCATAATGTTGCGCATAATCAAACCGTTATGTGTTAACTCCTCAAAAGACGTCAGGCTCGCCGCAGAAGGAAGTTCGGACGACAGGATAGGCTCAGCCGCAAGGACGGTGTAACTGCTTTGCTGCACGGTTTTATTTAACAGCCGATAGCCTCCGGCAGCCAGACCAGCGCCTAATGACAACAGGCCGCTGGCAAGCGACAGCCATCCCAGCAGTGCGGAAGCTTCTGGATTGTGCTGTGCGGTTAACAGACTCACCACGCCGGTGACATCCGCCACCACGCCCGCCGTGCCCACCGTCAGTGCCGTCACTGAGGACGCTGCCAGCGCTGCACCCAGACTGCCCGCTGCCACAAGAGAAGCGCCGGCGGTAAATACCGCACCCAGTATTCCCAATATTCCCAGCAGCCCCATCCCGATACCCAGCCCGGCCTGCCAGCTGAAATGTCCTGACGGATCGGTGCGGTTGATCGGGTCACCGACACAATAAGCGTAAGGATTAATCCCGCCGTGACCAAACGGACTCCAGCTGTCCGGGCAGTTAAAACGCCGCAGGGCGGGATAATAAGCACGATAGCCGTTGCCCAGCTGCGTTGCGCCATTAGCCGGATCGAAACGCTCGCCGTTAAATCCCAGTAAAGAAACACTCATCGCCAACTCCTGTAAGCAAAAAGAAAGGAGGTTGAGTTAATCACATACAATGACGAAAAATAACATCATTATAATAACCATCAGGTTAGTGTCATATACTGGGAAAAATGGGAGGATCAATTTCCCCCGAAAATTAATCCTCAATAAAGCTGTCAGGGTGAACACTATGGAACAGCGACTGCCACGCCCTGAATATCCGGTTGCGAGTGCTCATTTCTTTTATAAACTCTTTATCCCATTTAGCGGCCGAATATTTCACCATCGTGCTGGATGATTCAGACAAATTGTTTAGCACCATAAACTTTTGGCGGGCAGGATTAATTTGATTGAGGCTGAGTTGCGAAGGGGGATGATACGGATGTAAACCTTCCCATATCTCCCTCATTGCCGCGATGCCAGGATGACTTATCGGCTGATCTCCCAGAGCCTCGAGCAGTGGCACTTTATATCTGTTCTCTCCACGCCTGACCGGAACAATGTAATTGTCTATATTATCCAGCACGTTGTGGACGTTATTCAGCATGCTTGTTGATGTTGCGCGTAAACTATCAACGTCCAGCCCCGAAAGATGCTGCATAATGTTGCGCATAATCAAACCGTTATGTGTTAACTCCTCAAAAGACGTCAGGCTCGCCGCAGAAGGAAGTTCGGACGACAGGATAGGCTCAGCCGCAAGGGCGGTATAGCTGCTTTGCTGCACGGTTTTATTTAACAGCCGATAGCCTCCGGCAGCCAGACCAGCGCCTAATGACAACAGGCCGCTGGCAAGCGACAGCCATCCCAGCAGTGCGGAAGCTTCTGGATTGTGCTGTGCGGTTAACAGACTCACCACGCCGGTGACATCCGCCACCACGCCCGCCGTGCCCACCGTCAGTGCCGTCACTGAGGACGCTGCCAGCGCTGCACCCAGACTGCCCGCTGCCACAAGAGAAGCGCCGGCGGTAAATACCGCGCCCAGTATTCCCAATATTCCCAGCAGCCCCATCCCGATACCCAGCCCGGCCTGCCAGCTGAAATGGCCTGACGGATCGGCGCGGTTGATCGGGTCACCGACACAATAAGCGTAAGGATTAATCCCGCCGTGACCAAACGGACTCCAGCTGTCCGGGCAGTTAAAACGCCGCAGGGCGGGATAATAAGCACGATAGCCGTTGCCCAACTGCGTTGCGCCACTGACCGGATCGAAACGCTCGCCGTTAAATCCCAGTAAAGAAACACTCATCGCCAACTCCTGTAAGTGATAAAGCAAGGAGATTGAGTAAATGACACTCTGGGGGGCAGCTCAAATCACATTTATCACCCTGCGGGGGCGGTTACAGGATGTTTTCCGCTTGCGCAGCAAAAAAAAACGCCCGATAACTTATCGGGCGTTTTTCATGCGGCATAAATCAGCGATTAAGGTTTCGTTAAGACTTCAAGCGCCGCTGCGCTCTCAATCGTCAGCCGTACTTCCTGAGTAATCAGATCGGCCAGTAGCAGGTACACTTTCTGCGTCTGTTCAATCTGAGCATCGCCGGTATCGCTGATATAGCCTTCATCACGTAGCGTCAGCACCAGTGAAGAGAATACCGCCTTATCAAAGAATTCCGGGGCATTAATCCCGTGCAACACTGACAAGCGCTGGGCCATAGTGCGGCTCTCTTTTTCCAGTGAACCCCGGTTAATCGCCGGATTTGCACTGAGAATTGAGAAGGTAATCGCATAGCGTTGCAATGTTTCGCGTACCCCTGCGGCCAGCAGCTGCAGGGTACGGAAGCGTGACGGATTCAGGCGCAGAGTGCTCTCATCGGCAGTGACCAGACCCTGACGCGACAATTCAGCGATCATCTCATCCAGTACCTGTGGCAGCTCCTCTTTATTCCAGCGCAGGAACAGCTCACTTTTCAGCATCGGATAAATAACGCTGACCTGACGCAACAGCTCCGCGCGCGAAATTTCGCGATGCTGCTGCACTATGGCGGCAATCAACGCCGGTAACACCAGCATATGATGGATATTGTTGCGATAGTAAGTCATCAGCACCGCTTGCTCACGCGGCAGAATAATGATGTCACCGATATTGTCCTGCTCGGTTTCAAATTTATTCATTCCCAGCGCGCTGTTCAGCAGCGCTTCCGCCGTCATATCCGGTACGGTAGCGTCAGGCGAATAAGGCACATTACGCAGCAGCTGGATGTAGCAGTCGAGCTGCTCGGTCAACTGTTCGCGCGTTAATGAACGTTGACGAGAAGCCAGCAGCGCGGTGACACAAAGGTTCATGGCGTTGGCCGCGCCGGCGTTATTAATCCGCACCATCACGCGCTGAGCGATATCATTTACCGCCGGTGTCAGCCAGGCCGGGCGCTGAGCTTCAATCGGATCGATAGAATCACGCCATTCAGGCACATGCTTATTCAGATAGTTAATCAACGGCAGCGGTTCACCAAAGTTAACATAGCCCTGGCCGAGATTGCGCAGTTTGCGTAAACCGCGCACCATCTGCATAAAGCCTTCTTTCTCTTTGGTAGCACCGCGCAACTCTTTGGCGTAAGTGCCTACTTCCATCACGTGTTCATAGCCAATGTAGATTGGCACCAGCGTGATAGGGCGGTTACCGCCGCGCAGCATCGCCTGAATGGTCATCGACAAGGTACCGGTTTTCGGATCGAGCAGACGCCCGGTGCGCGAACGCCCCCCTTCGACGAAGTATTCCACCGAATAGCCGCGGGTAAACAGCTCGCCGAGATATTCGCGGAACACCGTGGCGTACAGTTTATTGCCTTTAAAAGTACGGCGGATAAAGAACGCACCCAGACGACGGAAGATCGGGCCCGCAGGCCAGAAATTCAGATTAATACCGGCAGCAATGTGCGGCGGCACCAAGCCCTGGTGATACAGCACATACGACAGCAGCAGGTAGTCCATATGGCTGCGATGGCAGGGAACATAAACGATTTCATGGCCATCCTGCGCCAGCTGACGAACACGTTCGCCACCGTTGACGTTAATGCCCTGATAAAGCTTGCTCCACGTCCAGCTCATCACGCGGTCGGTAAGACGAATCGCTTCGTAAGAGAAGTCAGCGGCGATCTCTTCCATCAGCTCAACTGCGTTTTGCTGTGCCTTCTCATGGGAGATTTTTTTGCTGCGTGCTTCATCTTCGACCGCTTTAGCGATGGCTTTGGATTGCAGCAGCCGACCAAACAGCTCCTGACGCACCGGCAAACGCGGGCCGATCGCCGCCAGACGCTGACGAGCGAAATGCATACGCGCAACGCGGGCCAGCTTCTGGGCGATAGTTTGATCGGTGCCGTGTTCAGTCGCCATACGGCGCAGTGACACGGTAGGAGAGAAACGCACGAAGCTGTCGCGTCCTAACCAGAGAACGGCAAAAAACTTCTGAATGCCGTTCAGCACGCGCAGATGTGGCGTCTGTTCACCCTGAACTTCGCGACCCGGCGCACGGCCAAACATGACGGAAATCGGCACCATCTGCACGTCAAGATCGGGATTACTGCGGTGTAGATCCAGATATTCGTGAAACAGCTTTACCGACTCCAGATTGGGAACGAAGTAGGGGAACACGCGCGGTCCATCGTGGATAAACACGTGGCGTGGCAAAACCGTGCCATCGATTTCCAGCGGCTCCAACGGATCGGGCAAGTCGCGTTTACGACATTGCGATCGCAATGCAAGGAGATCCGCCTTTGAATCATAAGGCAATACATACATAATGGGGCGCGAACTATCGAGCCCGAGTTCAGCTACCGGATCGGCCGGAATAGCCTTACTTCTCACCAGAAATGAGAGGGGTAAGTTTAGTAACTTGTAATAGAAATTACGCCAACCTGACATAGACAACATGAAGCCTCTTGTTAGCAAAGCGCGGCAAGCATACCAGAAAGCGCTATTAAGATCTGTTGTGTTGCAATACGTGCGCCACCCTCTGGTGGACGTTAAACATCTCAAAGGGTTCCCTGATTATGACAAATAATGTAACCGGCCTGGCGCGAATTGTGAAAGCAGCAGGTTATTCATGGAAAGGTTTGCGTGCCGCCTGGCAGCATGAAGCCGCATTTCGCGAGGAGTTGATCGCAGCAGTGGTGGCGATCGTTATTGCCTGCTGGCTTGATGTGGATGCCATCACTCGTGTACTGCTAATCGGCTCAGTACTGCTGGTGATTATCGTAGAAATCCTTAACAGCGCGATAGAAGCGGTGGTGGATCGGATCGGCAGTGAAATGCATGAGCTTTCCGGACGCGCCAAGGATATGGGGTCTGCGGCGGTGTTACTCACCATTCTGTTAGCGGTATTTGTCTGGATAATGCTGTTATGGGCACATTTCGCCTGACCAGGCAGAAATTGACAAGCAGTCGTTTTTTACGCAGCTTTAGGTTTCAAAGCAGCGAATACCTGTATATACTCACAGCGACTGTATAAACAACCAGGGGGCGGAATGAAAGCATTAACGGCAAGGCAGCAGCAGGTCTATGATCTGATTCGTGACCATATTAATCAGACGGGTATGCCTCCTACACGCGCCGAAATTGCCTCGCAATTAGGTTTCCGTTCCCCCAACGCCGCGGAAGAGCATCTGAAAGCCCTGGCGCGTAAGGGTGTGATTGAGATCGTTTCCGGCGCTTCGCGCGGCATTCGTCTGATGATGGAAGATGAGAGCGGCCTGCCGCTGATCGGTCGCGTCGCAGCGGGTGAACCATTGCTGGCAGAACAGCATATTGAAGGCCATTTTCAGGTCGACGCCAATCTGTTTAAACCTAATGCAGACTTCTTGTTGCGCGTCAGCGGCATGTCGATGAAAGACATCGGTATTATGGATGGCGATCTGCTGGCAGTGCATAAGACTCAGGACGTGCGTAATGGACAGGTTGTCGTAGCGCGTATTGACGATGAAGTCACCGTCAAACGACTGAAGAAACAAGGTAATGTGGTTCAGTTACTGCCTGAAAACAGTGATTTTCAGCCAATTGTGGTCGATCTTCGTCAGCAAACCCTGACGATTGAAGGTCTGGCGGTCGGTGTGATTCGCAACGGCAACTGGCTGTAACCTTCTACTTCCTTTAGCGCGTGCTGTTATCCTCCGCAGGCACGCGCCGTGACTTACATTGTCTATTTTATTGCATCAGAACTCTCAATATTGCATTACCCGAGAAAGCGCCTGAGTCAGGGGTGCTGGATCCAACGGTCTGATAGACGGAGCTTATCTTAAAATTTTTACTGCCATCGACAACACCAACAAAGCTGGCATTATCATCAATCGTCAATGTACATTTTCCATTATTACCACACTTCGTCACATTTTTAGCCTCCCCGGTAACAGGCTGAACACCCTCAAAGGTTAACTGCACGTTAGACGGTGTGCCGCAATTAACTCCGAAATAAGTACTTGAGGAATGTCCGCTACGAGCCTGTGCGGTGGTTATTTTTCCATGATTAATGGCGATATTATTGCCTCCGGTCAAAGAACAGCTGGCTATCACATTAACCTGCACTGGAGCAAATCGGTTTTGCATAGCTGCAACTGCACTTTCCACTCCTGCTCCACCAGAACAGACTTTTTCACCCTTATACCACTCTTCAGCTCCGATCTTTATTGGAATTCTCACATTATATGTACCCGAAAAAGCGCTTCCTTTGGCGATATAAACGCGCAATTTGGTCTCAGAAAAAGAGTTTTCGACCAGCGGATAAGTGGATCCGACGTTAAGACCACTCGGGAAATTTCCTACCCAGCTATTGTATTTATACGGACCAGAATAGGTCTGAAAACCTGAATAGATTCCCCGCACCAGATAGTTTCCGGAAATAACTTCTACCCGTCCTTTCAATCCATCCCCCAGAGATACATCACTATCACCAGAGGGTAATGCTATCCATGTCGCCAGGTTCTTGGTGCCATTTCCACTTGCAAGATTCGGCGTGTTATAGGGAACATTATTGCGTTGAAGCCATGATACCCTTCCCGGTGACGTGGACGGTAACCCGGGTAAAGTGATGTCAAAGTATTCCGCTGTACTACCATTACTGACGGTTATCGGAGGGATTGCCTGAGCGTTATCATCCATTTGCCACAATATTTGCAAATCACGGCAAGGGTCATAGGCAAACGCGGGTACGCTACAGCAAAGAAAAATACCCGATAAAAAGTAATTTACTACTTTCACCTTTTCAACTCCTTTTAAAAATTATTTTCAGAATCACACAATAAAAACCAGCATGGCTGATGCTGTAATCATATTGTGTAACTGCTATTTCTCGAACGCATTGAGATATATCCGCAATGATTCATAATTTTCTTCACAAAAATCTGGCCTGGCATTTACAATCGTGACGTGCTGAGACACCTGAGGCGTTTATAACTAAAAGTAGCTTATACTCATACTTGCAGAGGCCGAAAATGCCTTTGTCTCCAACTGACCGGTACCATTTTTAAATGGCACTGCTGTGAAAACGAAAACGCCTGATTCTTTTCCTGAAAGCCCATTAGTGATTGGATAACCAATGGATACTGACCCATAGATTGTCCCCCCTCCAAGGGTTAATTTAGTGGACGTTCCCTCTCCCTGATAAAGAGCAATGCCAAAATTGCTGACATTCGTTGCCAGTACGTTTGTATTCGCGCCCAGTTGAGTCCCTGTCACCTTCACGTAAGCTGTTCCCTGAGGATAATCACAAGTAATTGGCACACTAATTTTTTGATAATTTTTTGGGTTGGCCACGTCCGTTACGGATATATCTCCAAACTTTACTTCGATCGTTTCTCCGCCATTAACCTGACAGGCAGGAATATAGACCTCTCCTGTAATACTGATAGGGATATCTTCTGCAAGTGTTCTGCCAGACAGAAACAGCATCGAGTAAGAAATTACTGCTGTTATTTTCATTAATTTTAGCGACATAATTTTTACGCCTCTTAGTAGATCCGTCTGTGCTGTTTTAACGCTGCTATGCATCTGAAAAGGTCTTCGCCTGTTCATATTGTCAGGCCAGCTCAGCGGAAGCTGCCTGAGTCCGGATCAATGCAGCTTTACAATGGTGCTGGCCATCCTTTATTGCTCTTCTGGCCGGATATTACTGATAGCGTACCTGTAGTGTTGAGCTGGCGGTAAACTCTCCAGGCGTCAGCGCATCAAGATCTTTAATGCGTCCGATACCGGCCGTCAGGGCCAGGGTCCGGGCGGTGCCACTACCGGTAACGGATGAGGTGACATCGGTTTCTGTCCCCAGCGGCAGGGCAGTCGTGCCATTTTTCTGACGTAAATAGACAACCAACCCTTCGCTGTATTTCGAGGTCTGTAGTACGCCCTGGGCCGCATCGTGAACCGTCGATGAAGTCACTGTCAGCCTCGGCGCACCGAGAGTGTAAGGGCAGTTGACGGGGATCGTTAT
Source organism: Winslowiella sp. 2C04 (assembly GCF_050037805.1). NCBI lineage: Bacteria > Pseudomonadati > Pseudomonadota > Gammaproteobacteria > Enterobacterales > Erwiniaceae > Winslowiella > Winslowiella sp. 2C04. The sequence continues at coordinate 197,860 of NZ_CP188300.1, forward strand.
CTCTTGCAGGTCGTAAGGAGTGTTTACCGCGGTCAGCGTCTGGATCTCCACGTCGCCGAACGGCACTGTCACCTGAGTGTTGTTGTTCACGGTACACAGTGGAACGACAAGATTACCGGTGAAAACCATACTGGTATCCGCCTGGGCGGTCAGCGGCAGAATGCAGGCAGCCAGTAGCGTGCCAATTTTTATTTTAAAACGCAGCATTTCTTATTCCTTTATCTGTTTGACATTATTGATAGTTAATTTCAAAAGTAGCGATCGCGCTGTAATCACCTGGCTGCACGCTTTTGTCAGCCAGAGCTTCAGGCGTGGCCTGTACATAGGCGCTAAAGTTGAGCGTAACGATCTCGGAGGCAATCACCTCTCCATTGCCGGCGTGGTGGGCGTCTCCCAGAGCCAGTGGCGTCTTACCGTCCGTATCGATAATTTGAACCGCTAACTTGCCAGAATTGACTCCTGAGACTTTAAGTGCCCCCGGCACGCGTTGTTCTGCCTCGCCTGAGAAGACAACTTTGACAATCTTCCCAAGTGACTCCGCCCGACAGTTAAGCAATTTGATCGCGAAGTTTTTGTTGTTGCTTCTGCCGGGCGCGTTGTGAAATTGTGGCAGTGCGCTTTCGGAAAAAGTCACATCTTGTCCCGCCGATGCCGGATCCAGCTGGCAAGGACGATCCAGCAGATTTCCGGTAAAGACCACATCGGCTCCGGCTCGCCCACAGAGGCCAAGCAGGCATAACATCATCAGGCAGACAAGGAGCCTGATCATCGTCAGCCCTTGTCTGTAGCAGTACACTGGCTACCCTCACAGCGGAAAGGCAGCGTTGGTCGCCCACCGTAGTCGTTAATGAACGTGAGCCACGGCGTTCCGGTCTGGGGAGCTTTCACCTGCAACTCTGATTTTGGCGCTACCATTACCGCTTCAAATTTCCCTTTCTCAGCATCCTGGCGGGAAGCACCGAAGCCAATAATGGTGATGTAATACGGCGTTGGGTTAGTAATACGATAGCCACCCGCTTCGGGATGCAGCACCAACTGATCCTGCCAAACTTTATTAGGTTCGGCTTTGATCGCCGCCGGACGATAAAAGAGTTTGACCTGAGTCTGCAGCGCTATCTGCAGAACATTCGCTTTATCACTCTTTGGAGGAATTTCACGCAGGTTAAAATAGAACAAGCTTTCACGATCCTGGGGCAGCTGATTGATTCCGGGGGTAGACATCAGCCTGAGCTGGCTTTTCGTTCCGGCTTCCAGACGCTGGACCGGAGGTGTGACCACTAACGGGCCGGTGGTGAGCTTTTCTTGCTTGTCATTATCCAGCCAAACCTGGGCCAGGTAGGGCAATTGATTATTTTCATTGGCAATATTCAACGCCATGGATTTTTCATCCCCATTATAAATAATTCGGGTGCGATCCATTGAAATAGCGGCATAGCCTGTTGATATCGTAAAAACACCGACAATCAACACTATCGTCCTTAATTTAAACATTTTTTTCTCCAGTTCTTTTCTGCCCGCCGACTGATTGCCGACGACATAATTTATTAATTTGCACGACACGGTAATAATAATTGCTGGTCAGGCTGCAGGTTGTCAGGAAGATCGGTGAGACACTGCACCTTTCCGTTCCAACTGACACTCAGGGTTTCACCTGGATTAACGCCGCTGATCCAAACGAGGCCATCGTCGCCAACCATACCTAATTCCCGACCTTTGGCATTGAGTACGGCGGCACCAAAAGGAGGATGATTATTTTCTGCGGTACGCAGTACGGCAAACAGACGCGCACCTTTCAGAACTTCAAATTTGCGGTAGCCGATGGCACCTTCCGTAAGAGCGGACTCAACTACCGATTGCGGGGCTTCGATATCCTCTGGCAACTTGCTGACATCAACAGATACTGTGTTACGGTAATAGCTGCTGATATCCGTCACCACACCCGTTCCCCAACGGTTAGTGAACACTCGCCCACCATCCACGGGTACGCCGGCGATGCCATCAGTTGATACCAGCATTCTTGTACCGCCATTCAGACCACCGGCATGTAAAGCCGCTCCCTTCGCCGTTATTGTCGCTCCACCGGAAGCGCTTAAACCTAGCGAACTATAATTATTTTGTACCGTGGCAAAAGAGGCTGATACATCGGCCAGTGAACTATGGCGGCTGTAATAGCCATTAAATGTTCCGCCACTGGTATTATCACCGTGGTTTAACCCGGCGTTAATGTTATAACTGTCCATGCCGTTATTTAGAGTGTCGCTATATCCTATCGTCTGCGAGTAACGGCTGTCGTTCTTACTGCCGTTATAACTGAGCATACCCGTGCCCAGCGGTACAGAAATACGCAGGAATCCGGCATTATCATCGCGGTCAAGATATTTTGTTCGCGATACCGTCAGGCCGACAGAGAGATTTTTGAATCCCAGAATATCGAGATACTGGTTAAAAGATAGAGTGTAATAATTCGACGTACCCAGATCCCAGTATGTCTGATGACTGTACTGAACATTTACCGACATTCGCTGTTCGGAAAAATATTTATTCAGTGAAACCGTATAAAGTTCCTTGTCATGTCCGGCGATATTATTCCGATAGCGGGTATCGAGATAACCTTGCATCGTCATATAATCGCGTTCGGAGAAGCGATATCCGGCAAAGGTGATATCCGTATTCGCGTCATCAAAGCGTTTCGAATAGCTTAAGCGCCAGGACTTACCCATCAGTGTTTCTTTACCATCAAAACGCGCGACGGATTGGGTCACGTCGCTCGACAGTGCACCCCACTCATATAAATCGCGACCAATACCTATTGCCAGAGCATTATAGGAACCGGAAAAAATTCCGCCGCCGTACAGCGACCAGTTATTGTTAACGCCCCATGACAACTCACTACCGGTGAAAGCGGGGCCTTCCGTCTCATGCCCTAAATAGCGAGAGCGTCCACCAACCAGTTTATAACGCAATTGTCCCGGACGCGTCAGATAAGGTACGTAAGCCGTATTGACGACAAACGTCTTTTTTTGTCCGTTACTCTCAATCACCTCTACGTCCAGTCGCCCGCGAATAGAGCTGTCCAGGTCCTGGATGCTGAAAGGTCCGGCAGGGACGGTAGAGTCGTACAGCACGCGCTCCTGCTGTTTTACTATGACTCTGGCATTGGTTTCCGCTATGCCGGTAATTTGTGGGGCGTAACCGCGCAGTCGGGGCGGCAGCATACGATCGTCACTTTCCAGAGAGGCGCCGGTATATGCCCAGCCATTGAAAATGTCAGAGTTAATATAGTTTTCACCCAGCGTCAGCTTTGACTGTAGCCGTGGCAACGCACGGAACAAGTAGAAACGCGTCCAGTCAGACTGGCTTTGGGTGCCGTTCGCACTTCCTTGCGTACGGTTAATGCTGCCCTGATAATCCCCTCTGAGCCGCCAGGCATCAAAGTTGGCGCCGACGGTACCGTTATAACTCAGGGATTGGCTCTGATCGCCTTCATTTGGACGCGTCACGAGCCCATTCAGGTTGTAATCAAATAGCAGGCCTGGAATACCATTTTCCCAACGGGAAGGCGGCAGCCATGAAGCGTCTGAATATTCCAGCAGCGCCTTAGGCAGAGTAATGTTCAGTTCACCTGCGGCAAGGTCCGCCTGAATAGTGCTACCAGATAATGGCGCTAAATCAGCACAGCTGTGGTTATTCCACCACGTCACCCTGGCGAGCGATGCCTCAGTAAGGCCGATTTTCGCCACCATTTCGGGGGTCAGACAGGCCCGCGATACCAGCTGGCCCTTGCTATCAGGTACATCAATAAAAGAGACGGATAGTTCACTGACCGAGACGTTCTGTCCATTAACGACGAGCTGAAGCTGATACTGCCCGGGCATGATATACCCGGCCTGTGAAAAACGGGTAAAATCGATATTATTCCGATCGCTGGAATCAATAACGTCTGTATTAAATTCGACTGCCAGCGAGTATTTACAGAAACTCAGACAGATCACAGCTGTAGTCATTTTAATGACGGCAAATAAATTATTTTTCATTGTGATCGCAGACATCGTTAAAATAACCAGACTTCCCTGATTTGATCTTTATCAGGAGCAGGGAATCCTCCCCTGCTCCTCACCTGTATTTACTGGTAGCTAAGGTTAAAGTTCGCTACCGCGGTAAAATCGCCCGCAGCAACGGTTTTGCCCGTAGCCTGTTTCACCCAGGTATTGAACTGCAGAGTATTTTGACCGTCACCCAACGGAATATCGTTGGTCGCCTTACCGAAGCTCAGGTCAGTACCATTGTTAATAATAATCGCCGTGTTGGTCGGGCCAGAGGTTGCCAGCTCGGTTGCTACCGGTACTGTTGTGCCATTTTCACCTGGAGCAGACATGGTATTACCGTTGAAGGTGACCTGTACGCCTTTAGAGACATTACTGACATCACAGCCAACAAGCTTGATAGCCAGAGTTTTCTGCTGGGAAATACCGCCTGCGGCCAGTGTGGCTTTTGAGATCTGACCAAAATCGATGGACTGATCGGCAGAATCAGATTCAATACCGCACGGGGCATCAACAACGGTACCCTTAAAGTTTACAACCCCTTCACCCTGTGCCGCGCTTGCACCAAAAGCGGCCAGTAATACGGAAAGTGCGCTCAGTTTGGCTAATGTACTCATGTTTAATTTCCTTATTGATATTTCATTTGCATTGGTGACAGAAATACAGAGTCAGCATGACTCCAATTGATACAGCGTTTTTATTTGACTTACTTTGGTGAAGTGTTTTTTCAGCGATCCAGACGGAGGGCTTGGTTATCGCTGCACAAATAAATTTTGCAGAAATATTCGATTATCACAGCCTAATTTCAACATCAGGTTTCTGCGATGGGTATAAAATGTTTTATAATTAATTCCCAGCTTAGTCGTCATCTCCTGGTGCGTCACACCATCTGACATTAACGTCAAAAGTTCTTTTTCACGCCGGGTCAGTTTTTTCTTGGTATGATAAATTCCAGAATCACGCTTAAGTAAAAAAAAACCGAGAATGTCCTGCACACTACTTCTTTTGTCTAAAACATGGGGTATGCCAATTTTCTCTGCCTTATAAAAGTCAATGTCATTGGATACAAAGGCGACTTTCTCTTTACCGTCAGAGACGGACATAAGAACATGATCTATGTGTTGGCAGTCGAAATCGAGCACGGTGAAAAAGGCGTTAATAAAATCCATGCTTAACAATCTACAAAGACCGTAGACGAAAAAATTATCCTCTGAAAAAATAGAGTTCACTACTTTTATATTGTTATTACGGCAGTTCCATTCCATTTTAAAAATCCATTTCTTATACCGAACAAAGAACTTTCTCTGGTGATGCACTCTTTTCGTTCTGGTCAACGATTGAGAAATTATGCAATAGCAGCCCCTTTCTCCCAACAATAAAAAAAATAAACAGATAAAAAGGCCATGGCCACTGTATATTTCATTGATTTAAAGCAAAAAAAACCGGGCAAAAGTTAGTTTTAATCCCTTAAATTTAAAAGGGTCAACCTTAACTAACCACTGGCATCAATAGGCACAACCTTTATATGGGAATTTTCTTGGGTATCTTTCTTTCATTACATCATCGAAAAATAACAATGCATGACTTCTCCTTCTCAATACTCACGTTGCTGGTCAGCGAAAGCGAGAGCCATAGTAGTCTCTGGTAAAAAAAAACAGCCATTTGTATAAGTAAAAATGATTAATTAGGAAGATTATTCTAATTTATAAGGTTATATAAATGTAATTAAGATAAACACACCAAAAACTTCCTCTCTAAACCGTATGTTCAACTCTGGAAAAAAGGGCTATAATTTTTAGGACTATTCAGCACACGAGAGCTACGGTGTTCTACATCATTAATAACAAAGTAAAATTCAGAAATACTGATGGTTTATTCTGGCTCGATCAAGATGAAGCATCCGGCATCACATTAACCGCTACTATGAGTCGCCTGCTGGCATTTTTACTTGAGCACCGAGGAGAAGTCGTAAGCAGAGATGAAATACTTAGCCATGTATGGGATGCACATGGATTAAGAAGCTCAAATAACAGTCTGAATAAATATATTTCCGATCTGAGACAAGTGTTTCGAAATATGGGGTGTAGCGAAGAAATTATCGTTACAGTACCAAGAATTGGTTTTATGTTGTCCGGGGATTGCGAGGTTGAAAAACACGCATCGACTCATCAACCACAGGACAGCCCATCTCCCCTGGTAGAAAGCAAACCACGAACAAAACGCCGGTTTTTTTTTATAAATCTTGGTGTGATTCTGTTTATTTTGGCGCTCGTATCGGGACTAAAATGGAGCTTCTCTGTCAATAAAAGCGACGGCGAGCTGATCAGTAAAAAAACTTGGCTGCTGGGGAAAATTAATAGCTGTCAGGTCTTTGCTTTTAAACCCGCATCGCCAGAAACTGCACAACAGAAACTGGCTATCATAAAGGACGTTCTTGATGCAGAAAAACTGAGCTGTACATCTGATGACGATATCTATATTCAGGTAGCCGATCCAATTTATTATGGTTTTCCCGGCAGAATATTTTTGTCTATCTGCAAAAGGAACGATCGTAGCGGAACACTTCTCGCCTCCTGCTACAATTTCTACGAGACCGCTTATGAAACTAAAAAAGAGTAGAATAATCGGCTTCATGCTTTCGGTCTTTGTTATCGTTGTAACTATTTTCTCGGCCGTCATCGGACATAAAAAAAATTACTCTACTTTAGACAATGACTGTTCTGCGGCCGTTTCCATACGCGATAAATCAGCAAACTTCTCTGCCAGGCTGAACATATATCTGAGCTTACACAATGATAATACTGGCTATCTGGATGTTGTGGGAAAGATAAGCGAAGCTGGCGTCAGCTATACAACTGCACGCTCCTGGTGCTTTAATTACGCCCTGCAGAACGGTAACACCGCGTATTTGACCCGGCTCACGATGGACAAACGTGCCGCTGATGATTCGCCCGACGGCCTGGTGGACAGGTTGATCTTCAGTACCGACGCCGGCAGCGGGCGCTATGTAAAGATCGCCGTGTTAAATAATGCCTGGGTCATCGGTAATCTCTACTCACCGCAGTTTCTCTGCCTGATACGTGATAAATAAGGCACTGTTGCCCATAAACAGTGGCGGTAGGCTGGTATTCATCTTTTGCCGAGTTGGGTTTGCGTCAGACATATTTAGTTACACCGCGGCACTATGGCTGGATTACCTTAAAACTGACTATCTTTCAGTGAGTTATTCTATCTGTAAGACTGTCAGGCAGAAGTAATCTCTACATATCGGTTCGCAATGTGCTTCAGCTACTATAATTAACTCTGTGTTTAGCGAATGGACAGCGTTTTCTTCTAACAGTAGAGACGTAGCTAATACGAAACACCAAAGCTGTTATCACCTAAGGTAGAGGAAATATATTATGAATAGCGACCAAGCCGGCGGTAACTGGAAACAGTTTAAAGGTAAAGTGAAAGAAAAATGGGGTAAATTAACCGACGACGACATGACGGTGATCGAAGGTAAACGCGATCAACTGGTAGGTAAAATCCAGGAACGTTATGGCTACGCTCAGGATGAAGCGGAAAAAGAAGTTAAGGACTGGGAAACCCATAACAGCGATCATCGCTGGTAGTCCTCAAAGCATTAAAGTTCATTTAAGGACGATGCTCCTACCCCAAGGCACACGGAGTGTGCCACTTTAAAACGAATGACCTAACGCCCCCGTTTTTTACTCACCACCGTATGATCGTGCTGGCAACTTTCCTGATGCGTACAGGCTTCGACTTCCCGACAGCCAATACACAGCCCATGTGCTTCGATAACGCTGTGCCGCAACACGAATCCTGACTGGCGCGCCAGTGCCTGCAAAATATCTTCAACGCCTTCAGCATGCTTCTCATTAACCGAACCACAACGATCGCAAATTAACATCGCCGAGGTGTGCTGCGGTTGTTCAAAATGGTGGCACACCACATAGCTGTTGTTTGATTCAACGCGATGGATAAATCCCTGTTCCAGCAGAAAATCCAGAGCGCGATAAACGGTGGGGGGTTTAGCCTGAGGTTCGGATACGCGTAATAAATCCAGCAGGTCGTAGGCACTGATAGCCCCTTTCTGTTCGGTCATCAGACGCAATACTTCCAGGCGCTGCGGCGTTAAACGCACGTTGCGCTGCTGACAAAGTTGCTCTGCCTGCGACAAAATTTGTTCAGGAACGATAGCGCTCATGAGGAATCTCCGGACCGAATTGAAATGTTATTTTATCACGTACAGCAAAAAACGCCGAATGCTCTGTTTTTTTCGACGCGGATGACAACCCCCTGGCTTAGTGGTCCCTGAGAGTTTCAACGCGGCTTTTGGGCAAGGCATCCCTCGCCCCTACGCTATTCTGTGATATCATTGCGCACATTATCGACATCGATTCCACCGCACAGAGTTATCGCTTTTCATGACCCAGAATCTACCTGCTCATCGTTTTTCAATCGCGCCAATGCTTGACTGGACCGACCGTCACTGCCGTTATTTTCACCGCCAGCTTACACAGCAAACGCTGCTGTACACTGAGATGGTCACTACCGGTGCGATCATTCATGGTAAAGGCGACTATCTTGCCTGGAGTGAAGAAGAGCAGCCGGTCGCATTGCAGCTGGGTGGCAGCGATCCCGCGGCGCTGGCGCAGTGTGCCAGGCTGGCTGAAGCGCGTGGTTATAATGAAATAAACCTTAACGTCGGTTGCCCGTCCGATCGGGTACAAAATGGACGTTTTGGTGCCTGCCTGATGGGCGAAGCGGCGCTGGTAGCGGATTGTATTAAAGCAATGCGTGATGTGGTGTCGATTCCGGTAACGGTTAAAACCCGTATAGGTATTGATGAGCAGGATAGTTACGCGTTTCTTTGTGACTTCATCTCGACGGTTGCCACCCAGGGTGGCTGTGACATGTTTATCATTCACGCGCGTAAAGCCTGGCTTTCCGGCCTCAGCCCGAAAGAGAATCGTGAAATTCCACCGCTGGACTACGAACGTGTGTATCAACTAAAACGCGATTTTCCGCAGCTGACGCTATCGCTAAACGGTGGGGTAAAAACGCTGGATGAAGCTAAGCAACATTTGCTGCATCTGGATGGCGTGATGATGGGGCGCGAGGCTTACCAGAATCCCGGCATTCTGACGCAGGTCGACCGTGAGTTGTTCGGTCTGGATACCGCAGCCAGCGATCCAGTGGCGGTGGTGCGGGCAATGTATCCCTATATTGAAGCTGAACTGGCAAAAGGTACTTATCTCGGCCATGTCACCCGCCATATGTTGGGACTGTTCCAGGGTATTCCGGGCGCACGTCAGTGGCGTCGTTACCTGAGCGAAAATGCCCATAAGCCTGGCGCGGATGTTGAGGTAGTGGAAAAAGCGCTGTCGTTGGTAGCTGATAAAATTCCTGCCGCCACGCCAGTGGTCTGACTGACCAGCATCCCGGGCGGCAGCGTGCTGTCCGGGTTAGTTAATGTTTAACCATTTTTTGATTAATCTCACCAAAAACACACCACTCTGCCTTCACCACTGCGCTGCTAATCAACGACTTAATGTTATCAGCAAGCTGGCATGCTTTTTGTATTAGCTAATCAATACTTAATTTAATGGAGCTTGCCGTATGGAAATCCTGTTTGTGCTTGGATTTTTTTTAATGTTGCTGCTGACCGGCGTCTCTGTACTGGGCATCGTGGCTGCACTGGTGGTCGCCACGCTGGTGATGATGGTCGGCGGATTGTTTGCGATTGTAATCAAGATGTTGCCGTGGCTGTTATTAGCGGTCGTTGCCGTGTGGATTTATCGCGCCTGTAACAAGCCTAAAATAAGCCGGGGCCGCTGGTAATCACCGTGATTAATCAATGGGTTGCGTAAAAATCAGCCATGAAAAATGCGGACTGGATCACATCGTAACTTTTACTTAGCTGTTTTTCGCAATTAAACATATTTTTTACTTATATTTTCTGCCAGTATGGAAACCGTTGAGTCGAAAACGTATTCATCGCCGCTGACCCTACAAACAGCGCGAACTATAAAAAAGAAAAAGGGGCTTCCTTCGGGAAGCCCCGCTCGCGTTTATAAGCCTGCGGAAATCCTCTTTTAACTATTATTCAGAGGATGGGTCTGCTGCGGGAAGCAGTGAAATACGTTTTCCCAGTACCACGTCATGGCAGACTTTATACAATGCTTCCAGATGGGGCCTTGTATCAAAAGGCCCTTTGCATCTGCCGATCAAGGAATCAATAAACTCGATCCCTGAGTGCCACGGCTTTCCAGGGTTTTATGCGCTTGCTGCGCATCCGCCAAAGCAAATTTCTGCTGCGGCGGCACATCGACTTTAATCGCACCGCTGGCGATCAGTGAAAACAGTTCACTGCTGGCCAGCTGCAGCTCTTCACGATTGGTGATATAGCCAAACAGTGAAGGGCGGGTAACATACAGCGAACCTTTCTGATTAAGAATCGCCAGATTCACCCCACTGACCGGGCCGGATGAATTACCAAAACTCACCATCAGACCACGGGGTTGCAGACAATCCAGCGAGGCTTCCCAGGTATCTTTACCCACTGAGTCATACACCACCCGCACTTTTTTGCCATCGGTCAGTTCGCTGACGCGTTGCGCAATATCTTCTTCGCGATAGTTAATCGTGGCCCAGGCGCCGGAATCCTTCGCCAGCCTGGCTTTCTCTGCTGAGCCAACGGTGCCGATCAGATGTGCTCCCAGCGCTTTTGCCCACTGGCAGGCGATTAAGCCAACACCACCGGCTGCGGCATGGAACAGAAACACCTCATTCGGCTGTATTTCATGCGTCTGGCGCAGCAAATAGTGCACCGTCAGCCCCTTCAGAAATGAGGCCGCCGCCTGCTCAAACGTAATGGCATCGGGCAACAGCGCCACTTTACTGGCATCAACATTGTGCAGTTCGCTATAGGCACCCAGCGTTGACTGCGCATACACCACGCGATCGCCTGGCTTAAGCACCGTAACTGCCGATCCCACTTTGCTGACGATACCAGCCGCTTCGGTACCCAGGCCGGAAGGCAGACTGGCTGGCGCATAGAGCCCGCTGCGGAAGTAGGTATCAATGTAATTAATACCAATCGCTTTGTTCTCCACCTGTACTTCATGGGCCGCTGGATCGGCGACATCAATATTGACCAGCTGCAACACTTCCGGGCCACCGTGCTGACTGAATTGTATCCGCTTTGCCATGCTCACTCCTGTTGATTGATGGGAGGATATTAAGCGCACAAACGAGTATACTTGCGCGTCTTCTCAACTGATTTTCGGTATTGCATTCACTATGGCAGGAAATAAACCCACCAACAAATCGAACGAAACCCGTGACCGCCAGATGGAAGGGCTGAAACTGCCGCCTCATTCGCTGGAAGCGGAGCAGTCCGTGTTGGGTGGTTTGATGCTGGACAACGAGCGCTGGGATAACGTTGCCGAACGCGTGGTCGCGCAGGATTTCTTCAGCCGTCCACATCGCATGATATTCGGTGAAATGCAGCGCCTGCTGGAAATGGGCAAGCCAATCGATCTGATTACCCTGTCTGAATCGCTGGAGCAGAAGGGTGAGCTGGACATGGCCGGTGGCTTTGCTTATCTGGCCGAGCTATCGAAAAATACGCCAAGTGCGGCGAATATCGGTGCTTACGCAGACATCGTGCGCGAACGTGCGGTGGTGCGCGATATGATCTCGGTCGCCAATGAAATTGCCGATGCCGGTTATGATCCGCAGGGGCGCAGCAGTGAAGATTTGCTGGATCTGGCCGAATCGCGCGTCTTCCAGATTGCTGAGAACCGTGCCAATAAAGATGAAGGGCCGAAAAGCGTCGATCAGATTCTGGAAGCCACGGTCTCGCGTATTGAGTCGCTGTATCAGACGCCGCACGACGGTGTGACTGGCGTGGATACCGGTTATCAGGATCTCAATAAAAAAACCGCTGGTCTGCAACGCTCTGACCTGATTATCGTCGCCGCTCGTCCATCAATGGGTAAAACCACCTTTGCGATGAACCTGTGTGAAAACGCCGCGATGCTGCAGGATAAGCCGGTGTTGATCTTCAGTCTGGAGATGCCCGGCGAACAGATTATGATGCGTATGCTGGCTTCGCTGTCACGCGTTGACCAGACGAGAATTCGTACCGGGCAACTGGATGATGAAGACTGGGCGCGTATCTCCGCCACCATGGGGATTCTGCTTGAGAAGAAGAATATGTATATCGATGATTCTTCTGGCCTGACGCCAACCGAAGTGCGTTCGCGTGCACGCCGTATTTTCCGCGAGCACGACGGCTTAAGCCTGATTATGATCGACTACCTGCAGCTGATGCGTGTACCTTCACTTTCCGATAACCGTACGCTGGAGATTGCAGAAATCTCACGTTCGCTTAAAGCGCTGGCAAAAGAGTTACAAGTTCCGGTAGTGGCGCTGTCGCAGCTTAACCGCTCGCTGGAGCAGCGTGCTGACAAACGTCCGGTTAACTCGGATTTGCGTGAATCAGGCTCTATCGAGCAGGATGCCGACTTAATCATGTTTATCTATCGCGATGAGGTTTATCACGAGAACAGCGATCTGAAAGGTATCGCCGAAATTATTCTCGGTAAGCAGCGTAATGGTCCAATCGGTACTGTGCGCCTGACCTTTAACGGTCAGTGGTCGCGTTTCGATAATTATGCCGGGCCGCAGTACGACGACGAATAATTTAGCCAGCGTCCTTGAGGCCACACTGCGAATCGCTGATCTCATTGTCATCATAAAATAGTGTTGGACAACGCCGCAAAGATTGCGGTTATCTGTAGCGGCACCGCGCCCCTTCATACAACACGGATCGATAATGACCAGCATTGACGATTTTGATCTTAAAATACTGACTTTACTGCAAACCAATGGCCGTCTGACCAATCAGGAATTGAGTGATTTAGTCGGCCTTTCGGCATCACAATGCTCGCGTCGCCGTATCAATCTTGAACAAGCGAATCTGATTCTCGGCTATCACGCGCGGCTCTCGCCCGATGCGGTAGGCCTTGGCATGATTGGTCTTATCGAAGTGCGCCTGATCAATCACACCGCAGAATATGTTGAGAGTTTTCATCGGATGGTGGCGGAGCAACCCGCGATTGTCGACGCCTATAAAACCACCGGCGATGCCGATTATTTATTAAAGGTCGCGGTTGCCGATCTGGCAGGTTTAAGCTCGCTAATCAGTCAGTTAGTTGCCGGGCATCAAAGTGTGTCGCACGTTAAAACATCGGTTGTGCTTAATCGGTTGAAAGAGAATGGCCTGATGATGTTGCCGGAAAGCAACGTGCGCCAAAATGGTGCGTGATGCGCAATAATGGTGCATCAAATGCCAATTATCTGCATGATTTGTGCATTAACTGGCGTCTTTGTGCGTTATCAGGCAGTTTTAAGGCTGTTTTGCGCACAAAGCTTACAAATAAAGACTTTTATTTTTCAATGAGTTATTTTCTTCCCTGCTGTTAGCGCTGTTTTTCACTGTGGCCTGGTGCGATTTTTGCTGTCTGATAGTGTCATTTACTTGAGAATCAGACAGATGAATAATACTGCTCCCTCCTTTGCACCAATTGAAAAAATTCCACACACCCGGGTTGAAGATGGTCTGGCGATACTGATTGGCACACTGATGGTCTCATTCGGCGTGGTGATGCTGAAACAGGCCGGAGCCTTGACCGGCAGCACCGCCGGCATCGCTTTTCTGATTAGCTATCTGACACACTCTTCATTTGGTCTGGCATTCTTTGTGATTAATTTGCCGTTTTACTGGCTGGCAGTACGCCGTATGGGCTGGGCATTTACCGTAAAAACCTTCTGCGCGGTGGGCCTGGTCTCGCTGTTTACCCACTTGCATCCGCTTTTTGTCCATTTTGAGTCACTGAATCCATTTTATGCGACACTGTTCGGTAACCTGATAATGGGAATTGGGTTTATAGTGTTGTTTCGCCATAAAGCCAGCCTTGGCGGCGTCAATATTCTGGCGCTGTGGTTACAAGACCGCTTTGGTATTCGTGCCGGTAAACTGCAAATGGCAGTCGACACCTGCGTGGTGCTGGCATCACTGTTCGTGGTGTCGTTACCGATGCTGGCGGCATCGATTTGTGGCGCGGTGATCCTCAATCTGATCATCGCCATGAACCATCGTCCCGGACGTTACGACGTCTGAAGAGTGTCAAAACGCGCCCTGACGCGTTACTGATAAAATTAATCTATGGAGATCTGCACCGTGTTTCAAAACGTTGATGCCTACGCTGGCGATCCAATTCTCTCGTTAATGGAGACCTTTAAACAGGACACGCGACCGCACAAGGTGAATTTGAGCATCGGTTTGTATTATGACGGACAAGGTGTGATTCCACAGCTGCAGGCGGTTGCCGCTGCTGAAGAGCGTCTGAACGCACAGCCACAGGCAGCTTCACTCTATCTGCCAATGGAAGGTCTGCCAGCTTACCGCAATGCGATTGCGCCACTGCTGTTTGGCGCTGAGCATCCGGCGCTGAAAGCCGGGCGTATCGCCACCATTCAGACGCTGGGCGGTTCCGGCGCGCTAAAAGTCGGTGCGGACTTCCTGAAGCGCTACTTCCCGAATTCTGACGTCTGGGTCAGCGATCCTACCTGGGAAAACCATATCGCGATCTTCTCCGGCGCGGGTTTTGACGTGAATACCTACCCGTGGTTTGATGCTGAATCCAATGGCGTGCAGTTTGATGCGTTTATTGCCAAATTAAAAACGCTGCCTAAGCAAAGTATCGTATTACTGCACCCTTGCTGCCATAACCCGACGGGTGCCGACCTGACCGATGCACAGTGGGATATCACTACTGAAGTGCTGAAATCTCAGGAGCTGGTGCCGTTCCTCGATATCGCTTATCAGGGCTTTGGTGCCGGAATGGAGCAGGATGCTTACGCCATCCGTGCGATTGCCGCCGCAGGCTTGCCAGCGCTGGTCAGCAATTCGTTCTCAAAAATCTTTTCACTGTACGGCGAACGCGTTGGCGGTCTGTCAGTGGTATGTGATGACGCTGACGAAGCGGCACGCGTGCTGGGTCAGCTGAAAGCGACGGTGCGCCGTAACTACTCCAGCCCGCCGAATTTCGGCGCACAGGTTGTTTCCTGTGTACTGAATGACGAAGCGCTGAAAGCCAGCTGGCTGGCCGAAGTAGAAGCGATGCGTTTGCGTATTCTCGAGATGCGTCAGGCTTTGGTTTCGGTGCTGGCGGCAGCGGTGCCGGGTGCTAACTTTGATTATCTGCTGAAACAGCGCGGGATGTTCAGTTACACCGGCCTCAGTGAGCAGCAGGTGGATCGTCTGCGTGAAGAGTTTGGTATCTATCTGATCGCCAGTGGCCGTATGTGCGTCGCGGGCCTGAACGCTAATAATGTGCATCAGGTGGCGGAAGCTTTTGCTGCGGTAATGTAACACCTCAGTATTGACGCAACAGAAAAGCAGCCGGCCACGCCCGCTGCTTTTTTTTCGCTATTTACCGGAGAGGGGTTTACCTTTGGTCGGCATGCTGCACACTTAACCAAAGTTATTCAGCTAAGGAATTTTGAAATGTGGTA
This sequence comes from Winslowiella sp. 2C04, assembly GCF_050037805.1. NCBI lineage: Bacteria > Pseudomonadati > Pseudomonadota > Gammaproteobacteria > Enterobacterales > Erwiniaceae > Winslowiella > Winslowiella sp. 2C04. The sequence continues at coordinate 213,495 of NZ_CP188300.1, forward strand.
TCAGCAGACCCTTACCCTCGGTGAAAAGTCGCGAGGATTTCATCTGGTAACCGAAGAGATTGTCGGTGAGCTTCGTCGCCTGAAAGACGTGCAAATCGGCCTGCTTCATCTGCTCTTGCAGCATACTTCAGCCTCGCTGACGCTAAATGAAAATTGTGACCCCACGGTGCGTAGCGACATGGAACAGCACTTTTTACGTCATGTTCCTGAAAATGCGCCTTACCAACACGACTATGAAGGCGCTGATGACATGCCAGCTCATATCAAGTCGTCGCTGTTAGGCACTTCGCTGGTGTTGCCGGTTAATCGTGGGCGTCTGGTTCTCGGCACGTGGCAGGGAATCTGGCTCGGAGAGCATCGCGTTCATGGCGGTGCGCGTCAGATTATTGCCACCCTTCAAGGGGAATAATAATGAACACTTCGGATCTGCTTTCTTACTGCATGGATAAACCCGGTGCGGAACAGAGTGTCCACAGTGACTGGAAAGCCACGCAGATTAAAGTTGATGATGTGCTGTTTGCGATGGTGCATGAAGTTCAGGGGCGACCGGCGGTGTCGCTTAAGGCTTCGCCTGCGCTGACCGAGCTGTTACGCGAAGAACATCAGGATGTCTCACCCAGCGAACATCTGAATAAATCACACTGGAGCACGGTATTTCTTGATGGATCGCTGAAAGATTCGCAGATCTACTATCTGGTGGACGCCTCGCTACAGCAGGCGGTTAACACCCGGGCGGCGGGCGGCAATCGCGGTGGATAACAGCCGATCACTGGCGTGACCGGCTGCGAGATATTACGCGGTTGCTTCGTTGCGTAAGGTATCGATATCAATCACGAAACGGTACTTCACATCGCTTTTCAGCATGCGCTCGTAAGCTTCGTTGATTTGGTTCATCTTAATCATTTCGATATCAGAAACGATATTGTGCTTACCGCAGAAATCCAGCATTTCCTGGGTCTCAGCGATGCCACCGATCAGTGAACCGGCAATACTGCGGCGTTTGAAGATCAGATTAAACACTTGCGGTGATGGATGGTCGTGTTCAGGTGCGCCGACCAGCGTCATATTGCCGTCGCGACGCAGCAGGGTAATAAACGGGTTAAGATCGTGCTGCGCGGCAACCGTATTGATAATTAGATCAAAACTGTTGGCGTGCTGCGCCATCTGCTCAGGATCTTTGGAAATCACCACTTCATCTGCGCCGAGGCGTTTACCGTCTGCGACTTTTGATTCAGAGGTGGTAAACAGCACTACATGTGCGCCCATCGCATGGGCGATTTTCACCCCCATATGCCCCAGCCCACCCAGTCCGACAATACCGACTTTTTTGCCCGGGCCTGCGCCCCAGTGACTCAACGGTGAGTAAGTGGTAATGCCGGCGCACAGCAGCGGTGCGGCACCGGCCGGATCCAGGTTTTCCGGTACGCGCAGCACGAAGTCTTCATGCACGACTACCTGAGTTGAATAGCCACCGTAGGTGATATCGCCAGTCTGACGGTCTTCACCGTTGTAGGTGCCCACAAAGCCATTTTCACAATACTGCTCTAAACCCTCTTCACAGCTGGAGCAGGTGCGACAGGAATCGACCATACAGCCGACGCCGACCAGATCGCCGACTTTATATTTGTGGCTGTGGCCACCGACCGCGGTGACGCGTCCGACAATTTCATGCCCTGGCACCACTGGAAAGATGGTGTTATTCCACTCATTGCGGGCCTGATGAAGATCCGAGTGGCAGACGCCACAAAACAGCACTTCAATTTGCACATCATGTTCACGAAGTTCACGCGGCTGGTAATCGAAGGGGGCCAGCTTAGATTTCGCGTCCTGAGCAGCCCAGGCGTGCGTAATATTCATGGTGTCTCCAGATTAAGTTGATGTTGTGTCATGAAGGAAAATGATTGCTGCGTAACGGTAGCAGCAGAAAATATCAGAGCATTAAGCTTAGTCAGTGAGCGGCATCGCGGGTATGCCTGAATGTGTCGAAATCTTGCCTGATTCTACGAGATTCTGACGAAATGAGCAGTGGCTGGCTGATGAGAAAAGAAGAGATAAAGCAGGGGCCAGTAGTGACCGGCCCCGAACAGTTTTACATTTTTAACAGCGGCTTCAGGAAGCGCGCGGTATGGGATTTCTCACATTTGGCAACCGTTTCTGGTGTACCGGAAACGAGGATTTCCCCGCCGCCGCTACCGCCTTCCGGGCCGAGGTCAACAATCCAGTCAGCGGTTTTAATCACATCAAGATTGTGTTCGATAACCACGATGGTATTACCCTGGTCGCGCAGCTGATGCAGCACTTCCAGTAACTGCTGAATATCTGCAAAGTGCAGGCCAGTGGTTGGTTCGTCAAGGATGTACAGCGTCTGACCGGTACCGCGTTTCGACAGCTCGCGCGCCAGCTTCACACGCTGTGCCTCACCACCGGACAGCGTGGTAGCCGACTGACCAAGACGAATATACGACAGGCCAACATCGATCAGCGTTTGCAGCTTACGTGCCAGCGCTGGCACCGCATCGAAGAACTCACGAGCTTCTTCAATGGTCATTTCCAGCACTTCATGGATGTTTTTGCCCTTGTATTTTATCTCCAGCGTCTCGCGGTTATAGCGCTTGCCTTTACACTGGTCACAAGGGACATAAATATCTGGCAGGAAGTGCATTTCTACCTTGATTACACCGTCGCCCTGACAAGCTTCACAGCGGCCGCCACGCACGTTAAAACTAAAACGCCCCGGATTGTAGCCACGCGCACGCGCTTCCGGCACGCCGGCAAACAGTTCGCGCACCGGAGTAAAGATACCGGTATAGGTCGCCGGGTTAGAGCGCGGTGTGCGTCCAATCGGGCTTTGATCGATATCGATCACCTTGTCGAAATTTTCCATTCCGCTGACTTCGCGATACGGTGCAGGTTCGGCAATAGTGGCACCATTAAGCTGGCGCTGGGCAATCGGGAACAGCGTATCGTTAATCAGCGTCGATTTACCGGAGCCGGAAACGCCGGTAATACAGCTGAACAGGCCGACCGGCAGCGTCAGGGTCACATCCTTCAGGTTGTTACCACGCGCGCCGACCAATTTCAGCACTTTAGTTGGGTCGGCCTGTACGCGCTGCTGAGGAATCGCAATTTCGCGTTTGCCACTCAGGAACTGACCGGTGAGCGAATCTTCCTTCGCCATAATATCGTCGACCGTGCCTTCAGCCACGATTTGACCGCCGTGCACCCCGGCACCCGGACCGATATCGATCACGTGGTCGGCAGCGCGGATCGCGTCTTCATCATGCTCCACCACAATCACGGTATTACCAAGATTACGCAGGTGAATCAGCGTTTCCAGCAGGCGTTCATTATCGCGCTGATGCAGACCAATGGATGGCTCATCCAGCACGTACATCACGCCAACCAGTCCGGCACCAATTTGGCTGGCCAGACGGATACGCTGTGCTTCACCACCGGACAGCGTCTCCGCTGAGCGCGACATCGACAGATAATTCAGACCGACGTTAACCAGGAATTTCAGGCGATCGCCAATCTCTTTCAACACCTTTTCGGCGATTTTTGCGCGCTGACCGCTGAGTTTCATGTTCTGGAAAAACGCCATCGCATGACCGATGCTCATATCTGAGATGGTCGGCAGGGTGGTGTTTTCCACAAACACATGGCGTGCTTCGCGACGCAAGCGGGTGCCTTCACAGCTGGCACAGGCGCGGTTGCTGATAAATTTGGCCAGATCCTCGCGTACCGCAGCAGATTCGGTCTCTTTGTAGCGGCGCTCCATATTGTGCAGCACGCCTTCAAACGGATGACGGCGCACCGAAGTATCACCGCGATCGTTGATGTACTTAAATTCGATGTTTTCTTTACCGGAGCCGTAAAGAATCACTTTACGCGCTTTCTCTTCCAGCTGGTTGAACGGTGCTTCGATATCAAAATCGAGGTGTTCCGCCAGTGAGCGCAACATCTGGAAATAATAGAAGTTACGGCGATCCCAGCCGCGGATTGCACCGCCAGCCAGCGACAGCTCAGGATTTTGCACTACGCGATCCGGATCGAAATATTGCTGCACGCCCAGACCATCACAGGTTGGACAAGCCCCGGCCGGGTTGTTAAATGAGAACAGGCGGGGTTCCAGCTCGCTCATGCTGTAGCCGCAAATCGGGCAGGCAAAGTTAGCCGAGAACAGCAATTCTTCTTTACTGGTATCGTCCATATCGGCGACGATCGCGGTTCCGCCGGATAACTCCAGTGCGGTTTCAAACGATTCAGCCAGGCGCTGGGACAAGTCTTCACGCACTTTAAAGCGGTCAACTACCACTTCAATGGTATGTTTCTTTTGCAGCTCCAGCTTAGGTGGATCGGACAGATCGCAGACTTCGCCGTCGATACGCGCGCGGATATAGCCCTGAGACGCCAGGTTTTCCAGCGTCTTGGTATGCTCACCTTTACGATCCTGCACTACCGGCGCCAGCAGCATTAGCCGCGTGCCTTCCGGCTGCGCCAGCACATTATCCACCATCTGGCTGACGGTTTGCGCCGCCAGCGGCACGTCGTGATCGGGGCAGCGCGGTTCACCTACGCGGGCAAACAGCAGGCGCAGGTAATCGTGAATTTCAGTGATAGTCCCGACGGTGGATCGCGGGTTATGGGAGGTCGATTTCTGCTCAATCGAAATCGCTGGCGACAAGCCTTCGATATGATCGACATCCGGCTTCTCCATCAAGGAGAGAAACTGACGTGCATAGGCGGAAAGGGATTCCACATAGCGACGTTGACCCTCAGCGTACAGCGTATCAAACGCCAGCGAGGATTTACCGGAACCTGACAGGCCGGTGACAACGATCAGTTTGTCGCGAGGGATGGTCAGGTTGATGTTTTTCAAATTGTGGGTGCGGGCACCCCGGACTTCAATCTTATCCATGCACATTTCCCGGATTAACGCAGACTCACTGTGCCGGTATCCTTCAAAGTCAGGCGCGGCACAGCCAGAACCAAACGTCTAATTATGACACAAAAAAACCTGAATGGATATCCAGTGTTTATTTGCAAAGCGGTAACGCGCCGAGGCTTTTTTCGAGGTTGATCTGAAAGTAGGAACTGGCAGGATGCCATGTTAGAATTTAGGGTTTAGACTTAACTGAATATTCATCGGAGACACCAACATGGCCAGCAGAGGCGTTAACAAAGTGATTCTTGTCGGAAATCTGGGTCAGGATCCGGAAGTCCGTTACATGCCGAATGGTGGTGCGGTTGCCAACATTACCCTGGCCACGTCTGAAAGCTGGCGTGACAAGCAGACCGGCGAAACCAAAGAGAAGACTGAATGGCACCGTGTTGTGCTGTTTGGCAAGCTGGCTGAAGTTGCGGGCGAATACCTGCGTAAAGGCTCTCAGGTGTATATCGAAGGTGCACTGCAGACGCGTAAATGGACTGACCAGGCTGGCGTGGAAAAATACACCACTGAAGTGGTAGTAAACGTTGGCGGCACCATGCAGATGCTGGGTGGCCGTGGTCAGGGCGGCGGCGCACCAGCCGGTGGCGGCCAGGGCAACAACAATGGTTGGGGCCAGCCTCAACAGCCTCAGGCAGCGCAGGGCGGTAATAACAACCAGTTCAGCGGCGGCGCGCAATCTCGCCCGCAGCAGCAGAACAACGCGCCAGCCAATAATAATGAACCACCAATGGATTTTGATGACGATATTCCGTTCTGATAATGAGCGAATTGCGTTAATCAATAATCCAGAAAACCCCACTATGTGGGGTTTTTTGTATCCAGATTATTAGTCAGGCAGGTGCATCAGCCTGACAATATTATATTTTATTATCAATGCCGGGACGGTTTAAGCATTAATCAGCTATACGGGAAGCATCAGTCTGATATTAATCAGTAACAGTAAACTGATGTTTTCTAAAATGAAACGATTCTGATAACGCTTTGTAATGTCGATGTTTATTATTATTTAATCAAAGACTCATTTGGCAGTGATACAGACATCCGGTTGCAAAGTGAATATCGTTGGTTCCGCAGGGAGCCTGTTAACCCTTACTATCTTCAGGCTATGTTTTTTGTTGTGCCGGCAAACACCGATGTTATAGTCGGTAATGCACAATATCCCCCCCGTTATTATTCGAAAAAATTATTAAATCATTTTCGGGGAAAGCTAATCCGGCATAAGGAAGATGTAATGGAAGGTTTTAACTCTCTGGAGTCGTTCTTAAACTCTGTACAACAGCGTGACCCGCACCAGCCTGAATACCTGCAGGCAGTGCGTGAAGTGTTTACTTCATTGTGGCCTTTTATTGAGCAGAATCCACATTATCAGCAGCAGGGCCTGTTAGAGCGGCTGGTCGAGCCAGAACGTGTGATCCAGTTTCGCGTGGCATGGACTGATGATAAAAATCAGGTGCAGGTGAATCGTGCATGGCGCGTGCAGTTCAGTTCCGCTATCGGGCCGTTTAAAGGCGGGATGCGTTTTCATCCGTCGGTCAACTTATCAATTCTTAAATTCCTCGGCTTTGAGCAAACCTTAAAAAATGCGCTGACTACGCTACCAATGGGCGGCGGTAAAGGCGGTTCTGATTTCAATCCGAAAGGAAAAAGTCAGGGCGAAGTGATGCGCTTTTGTCAGGCGCTGATGACCGAGTTGTACCGTCATCTTGGCCCGGATACCGATGTGCCGGCTGGTGATATTGGCGTCGGTGGTCGTGAAGTGGCCTACATGGCCGGAATGATGAAAAAACTGTCCAACAACACCGCCTGCGTGTTTACCGGGAAAGGATTATCGTTTGGCGGCAGTCTGATACGTCCCGAAGCCACTGGCTACGGCTTAGTTTATTTCACTGATGCGATGTTAAAACGCCACGGCTTAGGTTTTGAAGGCAGTAAAGTTGCGGTTTCCGGCTCTGGCAATGTGGCGCAATTCGCCATCGAAAAAGCCATGGCGTTAGGTGCCAGAGTGATTACGGCCTCTGATTCGCGCGGCACGGTAGTTGACGAAGAGGGCTTTACGCCGGAAAAACTGGCGCTTCTGGCTGAGATTAAAAATCAGCGTTACGGTAGCATTGAAGATTATGCCCGCGAGCGCCAGCTGGTGTATCTGGCGGGGCAGCAGCCGTGGAGCGTATCGGTTGATATCGCGCTGCCTTGTGCCACGCAGAATGAGCTGGATCTGCCTGCTGCGCGTCAGCTGATCGCTAATGGTGTTAAAGCGGTGGCAGAAGGGGCCAATATGCCAACCACAATTCAGGCGACCGACGCGTTTCTCGATGCCGGCGTGCTGTTTGCGCCGGGCAAAGCGGCAAATGCCGGAGGTGTGGCGACATCCGGGCTTGAGATGGCGCAGAATGCCGCGCGAATCAGCTGGAAAGCGGAGAAAGTCGATATCCGTCTGCAACACATTATGCTGGATATTCATCACGCTTGTGTGGAGCACGGTGGGGAAGGTAAGCAGACTCACTATGTGCATGGCGCGAATATTGCCGGCTTTGTTAAAGTCGCTGATGCGATGCTGGCGCAGGGCGTGTTGTAACCTCGCCAACCAGAAAGACAAAAGCCCCTGCAAAGGGGCTTTTTTAAATGCCAGTTTTCACTATCAAAGGCTTTGCAAAAACGCCAGCAGATCGTCATTCAACTGTTGCTGATGCGTCACCGCGAAGCCGTGTGGTGCATTGTCGTACACTTTCAGCTGCGAGCCAGCGATCATTTCCGCCGCCAGTTTGCCGGTGGCTTCAAAGGGCACGACCTGGTCATTACTGCCGTGAATCACCAGCGTCGGCACACCCACCTTTGCTATATCAGCGCGGAAATCTGTTTCCGAAAATGCCGTTACACAATCAATGGTGCCTTTTAGCGATGCCAGCAAAGCAATATTCAGCGTTTGCGCCAGTACGCCGTCAGAGACGGTCATTCCCTGATTAGTGCCGTAGAATGGCGTAGCAAAGTCCTTAATAAACTGGGCGCGATCTTCACGCAGCCCCTTTTTGATGCCGTCAAAGACTGATTTTTCCACACCTTCAGGATGATCGTTGGTTTTACCAAAAATCGGCGTTACCGCGCCCAGCAGCACCAGCGAGTCAATACGTTCGCTGCCGTAACGGCCAATATAGCGAGTGACATCACCGCCGCCCATCGAAAAGCCGACCAGCGTAATATCCCGCAGATCGAGAAGAGTAATCAGATCGTTGATATCGCTGGCAAAGGTGTCGTAGTTGTAACCTTCCCACGGTTGTTCGGAACGGCCAAAGCCACGACGGTCAAAGGCGATAACGCGGTAGCCGCGTTCGGCGAGAAAGTTTAACTGGCTGTCCCACATATCAGCATCCAGCGGCCAGCCGTGGCTGAACAGCACCGGTTTGCCCTTGCCCCAGTCCTTATAGTAAATCTGTGTTCCGTCTTGCGTGTTAAATGTGCTCATGATGTTTTCCTCAGATTCTGTATGTGCGGTTGTATTTGCCAGACATAACGTTAGCAATTGCCTTGAGGGAAAGATAAGGCATAATTTTTGACAAGCTGTTGAAGGATTTTTAACGAACTATCTGACTGACTTTAATGTAGTTTTAGCTTTATAGCCTGTCAAAAAAAACTCAACAAGTTGGCAAATTCTTTCCGCTATCTGTGAAAACGTTCCTCTCTTATTGTTAGCTCCAGCAGCACAACACTAACCGATAACACTATCCTGAGAGGAAATGAACATGTCTACATCCAACCCGCATGCTTCCACGCTGGTTCACTCATTCTCACAACGTCAGGCTTAATCAGCACACTCCGATCCGAGGGAACAAGCATGAGTCAGAACACAACATCAACGGGCGCCTTTGCTCCACTGAAGCAAGGTCTGTTCGCGGTTATCTGGGCGGCGACCATTCTCGGTAATACCGGTAGCTTTATGCGCGATGTTGCCAGCTCATGGCTGGTTACCGGGCTGTCGTCGAATCCGGCGGCGGTTGCGCTGATGCAGACTGCGGCGACGTTACCGATCTTTTTGCTGGCGATCCCGGCTGGCGTGCTGTCCGATATACTCGATCGGCGGCGCTTGCTGATTTTTGTTCAGCTGTTGCTGGCCAGCGTCAGCGGCACTCTGCTGCTGCTATCGCATAATAATTTGCTGACGGTGGATTATCTGATTGCGCTGACCTTTGTCGGCGGTATCGGTGCCGCGTTGATGGGGCCAGCCTGGCAGGCAATTGTGCCGGAACTGGTGCCGCGCCAGCAGCTGCGAAATGCGGTCGCGCTTAACTCACTGGGTATTAATATTGCCCGGGCAATCGGCCCGGCGACCGGTGGAGTACTGCTGGCGGCACTGGGGGCCTGGGCGGCGTATGGTGCCGATGTTCTCAGCTATGTATTTGTTCTCGCTGCTTTACTGTGGTGGAAGCGCCCACAAAAGCCAAAGGATGCATTGCAGGAACATTTTTTCGGTGCCTTTCGTGCCGGAATGCGTTACGTCAAAGCCAGCCGTGAGTTGCATCGGGTGCTGTTGCGCGCTGCGGTTTACTTCGCTTTCGCCAGTGCAATTTGGGCCTTACTGCCGCTGGTAGCGCGTAATCTGTTACAGAGCAGCGCCGGATTCTACGGCATTATGCTGGGCGCGGTTGGTGTTGGGGCGATTGTCGGTGCTTTACTGCTGGCCCGCTTACGTCAGGTGATAAGCAGCGATGGCTTATTATTACTTTCCGCCGCGCTGTCTGCGCTGGTGATGGTGGTACTGGCGCTGTTACCAATTCAGTGGCTGGCACTGCCGCTAATGGTATTGCTGGGCGTCAGCTGGATTATTGCCCTGACTACGCTGAATGGCGTTGCGCAAGCAGTGCTGCCAGACTGGGTGCGTGGTCGTGGGCTGTCGGTTTATCTGATGGTGTTTAACGGTGCGATGGCGGCGGGCAGTCTGTTCTGGGGGCTGGTGGCGAGCCAGACCGGTCTGGTGACCACGCTATTGCTGGCAGGCGCGGCGCTGTTACTGTCGGCGCTGTTGTTCTGGCGCTTAACATTGCCGGGCGGCGAAGATGATTTGCAACCTTCCGGCCACTGGGATGCACCGGTAACAACAGGGGATTTGCATGCCGATCGTGGCCCGGTAATGATTCAGATTTATTATCAGGTGGCAGCAGCAGATCGTCCGGCGTTTCTGGCGGCTATCAAGAAGTTCTCACTGTCACGCCGTCGCGATGGCGCTTACGCCTGAGGGATTGCCGAGCATAGTGCCGAGCCTGAAACTCTGGTTGAGTGGTTCCTGGTCGAGTCCTGGCAGGAGCATCTGCGCCAGCATCAGCGCGTATCTCTGGCCGATGCTGAGCTGCAACGCGAGGTAACAAGCTTTCACCGTGGCGACAGTAAGCCGGTAGTCCACCATCTGCTGTCAGTGAATTAAAAAAATCGCCGCACTCGTCACAGGCAGTACGGCGAATATTTATACCGGCGCATAGATTGCGCCGATGCCACTAAAGTTTTGTAATTTCTCCCGCCACCAAGTGACTGCATTGCCGGTGGCGCTTTCGTTCCAGGCCAGGAAAGCCTGATCGCGGCGTGGCTCGCTATCCAGCTGACGCTCGATCAGTTTGCCGCTGACCAGATGCGGTGCCGCCAGATAGCGCGGCAGATAGCCACAGCCCAGCCCGTCGAGCTGTGCCTGCACTTTATCGTTGAAGCTGTGTACGCTGAGGATTGGCTGATCGTCCAGCACCCGCAGATCGGCGCCTTCACTGTGACGCGAAGAGTCATTCACCACCACAGCACGATACTGGCGAATCTGCTCTCTCAGCAGCGGCGCCGGCAGCGAAGCCAGTGGATGATGTGGCGCGATAGCAAACACATACTCCAGCCAGCCGAGTGGCACGCACTGAATGCCCTTGTGCCTTGCCGGCTCCTGCACCGCGCCGAATACAATATCTGCTTCACCCCAGGTTATTGCTTCCCAGCATCCCGCCAGTGCGTCATGGCGGAAAAGCAGCTGGGTGTGCTGATGTTGCTGATAAAACTCATCGATTAGCGGCGAAAGCAGTGCAAAGGGTACCGAAGCGTCAAGGCTAATGGTCAGTTTGCTTTCCCAGCCACTCTCAACGTATTTTGCCTGCTGCTCCAGCTCACCCACCGCGCGTAATAACACGCGACCTTTCTCCAGCATCAGCCGTCCAGTCGAGGTGAACGTGGCGCGGTGCCCGGAGCGGTCAAGTAGGGTGATATTTAAATCGCTTTCCATTTTTTGGATCGTATAGCTCAAGGCGGAAGCCGTTTTAAACATTCTGGCCGCCGCAGCGGCAAAGGTGCCATGACGATCCAGTGCATCAAGGATCATCAAAGCTTCAAGGTTTAATCGCATCGTTTAGCTAACCCCAAAATTATTTAACAACAACGTAAAATCTTTCCGTTATCAATAACATTTCCTATTTCGTATTGTTTCTCTATTGAATACAACCCCTGACGGTCAAATCCCAGGTCAAAGAGGAGAATATCGTGGACTATTCGCATCAGCCAGAGCATGTGACGCTGGTGATTACCCACCGCCTGCAACCGGGAAAACAGCCTGAATATGAGCGCTGGCTGGAAAAGATTATGCCGCAGGCGGCGCTATTCACCGGTCACCTCGGCGTGAATGTACTGCGCCCGGTGCATGGCGAAATGACGTATACCATTCTGATCAGATTCGACGGCCTGGATAATCTTTATAAGTGGATTAATTCCAGCGAACGTCAGGCGCGGGTGGCTGAACTGCCAGAAATGCTGATGGCTCCGGAACACATTGAAATGCGTCCTGGCGCCGCGTTCTGGTTTACGCCAGCAACGCCTGCTTCCCCGGTTACGGCGCGCTGGAAACAGTTTCTGGTTACTCTGGCGGTTATCTTTCCCTCTACCAATCTGGTTCCCTGGTTCTGGGGCCATGCGCTACCCGCCAGTAAAGGCACCCTGTGGGGGCATTTACTGAACGATGCCTGCGTGGTGGCTCTGGTGGTCTATCTGTGGATGCCGGCAATCACTCGCCTGCTTAAAAACTGGCTGACCCCACGCGGTTAGTCTTACCTGGAGAAATGTAATGACAACAGCTTCATTAGTTCTGACCAACGGTAAGTTTCATACGGTGGACCGTGACAATCCGCTGGCAACCGCAGTGGCGATTAAAGATGGCAAGTTTCTGGCAGTGGGCAGTGAAGCGGAGGTGATGCAGTTCGCCGATGCGGCGACTAAAGTTGTCGATCTGCAAGGACATACCGGTATTCCGGGGCTAAACGACTCACATCTGCATTTAATCCGTGGCGGCCTGAATTACAACCTTGAGCTGCGTTGGGAAGGCGTGCCATCGCTGGCGGACGCGTTAAGAATGCTGAGAGAGCAGGCGCTGCGCACGCCTAATCCGCAGTGGGTTCGTGTGGTGGGCGGCTGGAATGAGTTTCAGTTTGCTGAACGCCGCATGCCTACGCTGGATGAAATTAACGAAGCGGCACCGGATACGCCAGTATTTATCCTGCACCTGTACGATCGTGCCCTGCTGAACCGCGCGGCACTGAAAGTTGTCGGTTATACCCGCGACACGCCGAATCCGCCGGGCGGCGAAATCCAGCGCGACAGCAAAGGTAATCCGACCGGCATGCTGATTGCGCGGCCTAATGCGATGATTTTATATGCCACGCTGGCAAAAGGACCAAAACTGCCGCTGGAGCAACAGGTTAATTCCACACGTCAGTTTATGCGTGAACTGAATCGCCTTGGTGTCACCAGTGCGATTGATGCCGGTGGCGGTTTCCAGAACTATCCTGATGATTACGAAGTGATTTCTGAACTGCACGCGAAAAAGCAGCTGACCATTCGCATTGCGTACAATCTGTTTACCCAGCGCCCCGGCCATGAGCTGGAAGATTTTGAAAAGTGGACTGATATGCTGAAGCCGGGCCAGGGTACTGATTTTTATCGACATAACGGCGCGGGTGAAATGCTGGTGTTCTCGGCGGCCGACTTCGAAGACTTCCTCGAACCGCGTCCCGACCTGGCTCCGGGTATGGAAGATGAGCTGGAACGCGTGGTGCGCCATCTGGTGGAGCAGCGCTGGCCATTCCGTTTGCATGCAACCTACAACGAATCCATCAGCCGCATGCTGGATGTGTTTGAAAAGGTTAACCGTGAGATTCCGTTTAACGGCCTGCACTGGTTCTTTGACCATGCAGAAACCATTACTGAAGCCAATATTGAGCGGGTAAAAGCATTGGGCGGTGGCATTGCGGTACAGCACCGTATGGCGTTTCAGGGGGAGTATTTCGCCGAGCGTTACGGTAAAGAAGCCACCAAACAGACGCCGCCGGTGGCGCGGATGCTCGAGGCTGGCGTACCGGTCGGGCTGGGGACGGATGCGACGCGTGTCGCCAGTTACAATCCATGGACCGCGCTTTACTGGCTGGTTTCCGGTCGTACCGTTGGTGGTATGGCGATGTATGACGACAATGCGCGTCTCGATCGTGAAACGGCACTGATGCTCTGGACGCAGGGCAGTTCCTGGTTCTCCAGTGAGCAGGGCAAGAAAGGGCAGATTAAAGTCGGCCAGCTGGCGGACCTGGTGATTTTATCGCAGGACTATTTCAGCGTGGCGGAAGAAGCGATTAAAGGTATCGAATCGGTACTGACGATGGTAGACGGCGAAATTGTTTACGCTGCGGGCAGCTTTGGCCCACTGGCACCGCCGTCGATTCCGGTCCTGCCGGACTGGTCGCCGGTAGTCAGCGTGCCGGGTCATTACCGCAGCGCACCGCCGCAGGCTAATGGCCGCGTGGCGTTAATGCAGCAGGTACACCATTGTAGCGGACCATGTGGCGTACATCAGCATTCACATAATATCGCGCGAGGATCGTCGGTGCCGGTAGCGGATGATAACGCTTTCTGGGGCGCGCTGGGCTGTTCCTGCTTCGCGTTTTAGACCATTAAAGCAGGAGGACTGTAGGGGAGCCGAAAACGGCTCCCCTACAATTTCAGCCGCTTACCCGCGCTTTCCGTTAGCAACTTCTCGCACCTTCGGCCATAGTGTTAACTGCACTTTTTCCCCGTTAACTGATGCGAAAGGAGCACGGCTATGACCCGTCTGACGGCAAAAGACTTCTCTCCGGAACTGCTTGAGCTTTACGATCACTATGTGCACGGCAAAATTACCAAGCGCGAATTTCTCTCGCTGGCCTCTAAATTTGCGGTCGGTGGCACGGCGGCGGCGGTATTGGGGGCGCTGATGCCCAATTACGCTTTAGCTGAGCAGGTTGAATTTACCGATCCTGATATTGTTGCGGAATACATTGAATATCCGTCGCCTGGTGGTCATCAGAAAGTGCGGGGATATTGGGTGCGGCCTGCTGCGGCCACCGGGCCGGTTCCGGCGGTGGTGGTGGTGCATGAAAATCGCGGGCTGAATCCCTATATTGAGGATGTGGCGCGCCGGGTTGCCAAAGCCGGATTTATTGCGCTGGCACCGGACGGACTCAGTTCCGTAGGCGGTTACCCGGGTAATGATGAAAAAGGGCGTGAACTGCAACAGGCGATTGATGCCACCAGACTGATGAATGATTTCTTCGCCGCGATTGAATTTTTGATGCAGCATAAGCAGGTAAACGGCAATGTTGGTATTACCGGTTTTTGTTACGGCGGCGGCGTATCGAATGCGGCGGCGGTGGCCTATCCGGAATTAAAAGCAGCGGTGCCATTTTATGGGCGTCAGCCGAAAGCCGAAGATGTCGCGTGTATTAAAGCGCCATTACTCATTCACTACGCCGAGCTGGATACGCGAATTAACGAGGGCTGGCCTGCCTATGAAGCGGCGCTGAAAGCCAATAATAAAAACTATCAGGCGTATATTTATCCGGGCGTACATCATGGTTTTCATAATGACTCGACGCCGCGCTACGATAAGCCAGCGGCGGATCTCGCCTGGGACCGAACCATCAATTGGTTCCGCGAATATCTGATGTAATTCAGCATCATTGAATGGCGACGCTGCGGATATCGGCGTTCGCCTTAAACGATTTCAATCAGCTGAAATTCCTCAAAAACCAGCTCCATATCTTCAGAAAATGTGCCTGCACGCTGAAAAAATTGCTGATGTCCGGCTCGCCAGTGATCAAGGCTAAGATCGCCTTCGCCTTCCAGTCTGGCTTGTGATGCAGTGACGTCGCAGTAGCGTACCAGCCGCATCGCTACGGTTCTGATCACACAAGCTGGCTCTCCTGCACTGTTCAGAATGATGCTGTAACTGCCCACCACGGGCGGCGTTGTCTCTTTGCTGTAAGAGTCGAAAGAACAACAGCTGGCGGTCTTGATACCTTTAATTACCAGCTCTGCCAGCTCATCAGCCAGTTCCGGTGTATCACCAAATGACCAGCTAAATGCACCGGGATATTTATCTTGCAGAATTGCGAGAGCGTTGCCCATTTTTAACTAAAATCCTTGTTGATAAGGTGGGGTTTAATCCGATGCGTTCTTTGTCTTCAGTGCGGGACATACCCGCCCTGTGTTGCAGATCGCTGACCGGGCGAGCAATGCGCCAGTGGCCTGGAAGTAGAGTTAATTCTCCGGACAAAAGGATGACTGCTGACAACCCGCCGCAATTGCCGCGGCTAATCCCTGCGGATTCTCCCATGACATCGCATGTCCGGCGCGGGCGACCACCGAGAGATTAATCCCGGCAGCCTTAACGATATCAACATCCTGGTCAGAAGGTGAGCATTCACCCACTATCAGGCCGCAGCGCATCGGTAGTGTGGTAAAGATTTCCAGCCAGCAAGGCGTAATGCCGTTAACCAGCGAGGAGGCGCCACGCCAGGCGGCCTGCGCTAACGTCATTTGCATTGAACCCGCCCACGGCGTGTCATCTTCTTCAATCAGCAAATCGTGGCCGTAAGCGATAAATTCAATTTCATCCTGCGCGGCAATGATACGGCTGAAGCTACCGCCACCGGCGCGAAAGTTGGGCTCGGAGACCAGCAGCGTCGTCAGGTTAGCGGGTTTCATCGCCGCTACTTCAATCGCGATGCTGCCGCCCATACTGTGGCCGTAAAGAGTGAACGCCGGTAATGCGAGATGGTTTAACAATTCGATTATTACCCGTGCCTGGTCGCTGGTGGTGTAGCTAAAGCTGGCGGGCTTATCGCTAAAGCCGGATCCGGGCAGATCGATCAGAATAATGCGATGATCGCGCAATGCCGGATCGGCAGCCACGCGCGGGTATTCATAGGACGCTGCACAACCCAGACCGTGGATAAATACGATCGGCGCTTGTTCACCGGGCAGATCGTGATAGCGCACTTCACCTGAAAGCACCGAAGAGAAAAAGCAGTTCAATGTGAAACTCCTTTGCATTGTTGAGCAAGCGACTGGCATTCTATTATGCTTATCCCTTCATCTTTATAGTAGCGGGAGTGTGCAGTGCAAGGCGTACCTGAACAGTTTCCATGTGAAAAAGATCGCGCACAGTTCCGTCATTTACCGTCGTTGCCGGGAGTGGAGCTGTATCACGCGCATATCTCCAGCTACGCGTTTGAGCCGCATACCCATGAAGCTTTTGGTATTGGCACCATCGATTTTGGCGCGGAGCGCTTTCGCTATCGCGGCGTCAATCACGTTGCGCCGACCCATTCGCTGGTATTGATGAATCCGGACGAACTGCATACCGGCGAGTCAGCCACAGATGAAGGCTGGCGCTATCGGATGCTTTATATTGAGCCGCAGATGCTGGAGTCACTTTCCGGTGAGCAGGGCTGGTGGTTTACCGATGCGGTACGTGACGATCTCGCCACTTCACAACAGCTGTCACAGTCGCTGGCCGCACTCTGGCAGGCGAGTGATTCGCTGGCGGCAGAGAGTTTGTTGCTGAATATCATGCAATTATTCCGTCCTCACGCGCGGGTGGCAAATAAGCTGCAGGCTGAGCCTGCGCATCGCTTTGATATCGTCAGAGACTACCTGCGGGCCAATTTCGAGCGCAATATCACGCTCGCCGAACTGGCGGCGCTGAGTCCTTATCATTTCCTGCGTCAGTTTAAGCAGCAGTATCACGTTACGCCGCACCAGATGCTGATGGCGTTTCGTCTGTTTGAGGCAAAGCAGCTGCTAACGCGCGGTGTGCCGCTGGCGGAAGTGGCGGCAACGTCGGGCCTGACCGACCAGGCACATCTGACGCGCACTTTTTCTCAGCGCTATGGTATTACGCCGGGCCGCTATCAAAAGCAGGTCATGCCGCCACGGCGTTAACCGCAATCTCATACAATATTTCTGCCGTAATTCACGCCAGACTGATGGCTGTTTTTACTGTTTAGCAGGCTAATCATGTTCTCTGGCGTATTATTTGCTCTCTCCGCAGGCTTAATGTGGGGATTAATTTTTGTTGGCCCGCTGTTGGTGCCGGAATATCCGGGAGCGTTGCAGTCGGTCGGGCGTTACGTGGCGTTTGGTCTGCTGGCGCTGCCGCTGGCGTGGCATGCGCGTCAACGTTTACGCCAGCTGTCGCGTGCCGACTGGATTGAGGCGCTAAAACTGACGGTGATTGGCAATATTCTCTATTACACCTGCCTCGCCAATGCTATCCAGCGCACCGGTGCGCCTGTCTCGACCATGATTATCGGCACGCTGCCGGTGGTGATCTCGGTAACCGCCAACCTGGTCTATGGGCATCATGACGGCCGATTATCGTGGCGCAAACTGACGCCTGCCTTGCTGCTTATTGCGCTGGGGCTGGTATGCGTTAATGCGGCGGAATTGCAAAGTGGAGCGGTGGATTTTGATCTCTGGCGCTATCTCAGTGGCATTGCGCTGGCGCTGATTGCCGTTGCCTGCTGGACCTGGTATCCGCTACGCAACTCTCGCTGGCTGCGGGAGAATCCGGATAAAAAACCGGGCACCTGGGCGACCGCGCAGGGGCTGGTGACATTGCCGGTCGCGTTGATTGCCGGTGTGGTGGTAACAGCGAACCTGGCGCTGACTCAGCCAGCCTTTGCGCTACCGTTTGGCCCGCGTCCGGAAGTGTTTATTCCACTGATGCTGGTCATTGGCCTGTTTTGCTCGTGGCTGGGCGCGTTATGCTGGAATGAAGCCAGCCAGCGTCTGCCGACGGTACTGGTTGGCCCATTGATTGTCTTCGAGATTCTGGCAGGATTGGGATATACCTTTCTGCTGCGCCAGCAGTGGCCGCCGTTAATGACGCTGTGCGGGATTATTTGCCTGATCGCCGGAGTGATCTACGCGATGCGGATTAAACCCGAACCGGTGATTAAACCGCTGTCGTCATCCCGCTAAGGCTTTTACGGCATCGGCCAGTTGGCCGGTGCCTGGCTCATCACGTCAACAAACACGTCTTTCGATACATCCCAGAAGTGGTTAACGTTCTCCATACTCAGGGTGATGCCGAACAGACCAGTAACAAACCAGCATGACATACCAATACCAATGCCACTAAAGATAAACGCCATGGCATTGCGGCTTTTCTGACGGCATTTAATTTTGAACGTGCTGGCGAAAAACATCATCACTGCGCTCAGCAGTTCCCAACGCATAAGTAGCACACTGGCGGTTAAAGTGCCCATCGAACAAACCTCTTGAGATGAAAGCCCTGACCTGAAAAAGCGGCATCATCAAAGGGGCGGAAGAAATGTCAGGAAGATTTCTCAGCGCGCTGATACCGGGATATATTTGTGACGTGGATCACATTATATCACCGGATTTTAAATATTGAACGATTTTTATACCTGGTATGGTAGTTTTTTGCGCAGTACTGAAGGAGAAATAACAGGGCAGCCCCTGATGCCTGTGACATCAGGGGAAGGGAGAGCGAGGTCAGTGAAATTAGTTACTCTGGCCGCAGCCCGCAAAGCGCGCGGCGCAGTCGAACGGATAAGGACGTTGACGCTGCAAACTCTGACGACGCATGGTGTGACGATAAGCGGTCGGCGTCTGGGAGAACTGACGGCGAAATACGCGAGAAAAGGTCTGCTGCGAGTCATAGCCATACTGCATAGCAATATCAAACACCGGGCGCTGGGTTTTTGACAGTGCTTCCGCAGCCAGTGTCAGGCGACGCTCACGAATGTATCCACCCAACGTCTGTTTCGTGACGGTACGGAACATACGTTGCAGGTGCCACTTCGAATAACCTGATTTCGCTGCCACTTCATCAATCGATAACGTTTTATCTAAATTCTGTTCAATCCAGCCAGTCAGTGTATGAATAATTTCGTTATGCATCATGACCTCATCCTTCATTTATAGATTTTGATTTCGCTGTTCTGTTGGTGGAGGAGTATAATTCCTCAAGTTAACTTGAGGTAAAGGGCTAAATGAAAAAAGATCGCAATCGCCAGAAAACCGTTCTGACGCCCGGCGAAGTGGCGAAGCGCTGTGGCGTCGCCGTCTCCGCACTGCATTTTTATGAATCCAAAGGATTAATTTCCAGCACTCGCAATGCCGGCAATCAGCGTCGTTATCAGCGTGATGTATTGCGCCGGGTGGCAATCATCAAAATTGCCCAGCGCATTGGCATTCCGCTGGCGACACTCAGTGACAACCTGATGAATGTGCCGGTCGATAAAAAGATTTCGGTAAAGGCCTGGTCTGAGTTGACGCAGCAGTGGCGTTCAGAGCTGGATAAGCGTATTGAAACCCTGACGCGCCTGCGCGATCAGCTGGATGGTTGTATTGGCTGTGGCTGTTTATCGATGAGTGACTGTCCGCTGCGTAACCCGGACGACCGTCTTTCCACCCAAGGAACCGGGGCGATATTGCTCAATCCGGAAATTGAAAGTGAGGATGAAGGTCTATACTGATTAATCGCCGTTAAACACAAGGTTACGCCATGATCACTGTTCATCATCTCGATAATTCGCGCTCGCAGCGTGTGCTGTGGCTGCTGGAAGAGCTGGAAGTGCCTTACCAGATCAAACGCTATCAGCGTGAAAACAGCATGCTGGCTCCTGCCGAGTTAAAAAAAGTTCATCCGCTGGGTAAATCACCGGTGATTACCGATGATAACCGCGTAATTGCCGAATCTGGCGCAATTCTCGAGTACCTCGCCGAACGCTATGACTCTGAATATCGGCTAAAACTGTCTGATGAAGAGGAGATGCTGCAGTCTCGTTACTGGCTGCACTACGCGGAAGGTTCGCTGATGCCGCTATTGGTGATGAAGCTGATCTTTAGCCGGATGGGTAAACCGCCGGTGCCGTGGCTGATGCGCCCGATTGGTGCCGCATTCGGTAAAGGAGTACAGAAGGCGTATCTCGATAAGCAAATTGTTACCCATCAACAATTTATTGAGCAGCATCTGGCTAAAAATCCGTGGTTTGCCGGGCAAAATTTCAGTATCGCCGATGTTCAGATGAGTTTTCCACTTCAGGCGTTGACCACGCGCGGCAGTCTTACCAATACGCCTCATACCAAAGCCTGGCTGGATAAAATTCAGACCCGCGCCGCCTGGCAGCGTGCGATTCAACAGGGTGGCGAGCTGAAGCTGGGGTAGTTTCTTCATTCCAAAGCTATCACCCTGATGTGGCTGCGGATTGTTGATAAGAAAACCCTATTACGCAGTGTCGCCGCCGCCAGGTACAGTCTGATCGGCGGTTAGCGAGCGCATTTTACTGCTGAAATATCGCTAAATGTCGTCATTTAACCGTAAACAGCAGTTGAAAATCCGTCATTAAAGGCAGGATAATCGTTTGCCTTTTAAATCGGCGCACTCAGTGCGCCTTTTATCTGGCCGGCGAAGTAAACGTTTGCTTATTCGCTTATAGGGTAATAACAGCTTTTATGTCGGGAAGTGTGTTTCCCGCCACCAGGGTGCGACTGATACGCGCCATGCATGAATACATCATAAGAAATCTCAGGGGATATTCTCTATGTCGACTCCTTCACGTCAGGCCAGCGGTTCTTTCGACGCCTGGTTTAAAATCTCTGCGCGCAACAGCAGCGTGCGTCAGGAGGTTTTAGCTGGCCTCACGACCTTCCTTGCCATGGTTTATTCGGTGATTGTGGTGCCGGGTATGCTGGGCAAGGCAGGCTTTCCGCCAACCGCAGTGTTTGTTTCAACCTGTCTGGTTGCCGCTTTTGGCTCCATTATTATGGGCTTATGGGCTAATTTGCCGATGGCGATTGGCTGTGCAATTTCACTGACCGCTTTTACTGCTTTCAGCCTGGTGCTGGGCCAGCAGATCAGTGTGCCAGTGGCGCTGGGCGCGGTATTCCTGATGGGGGTGCTGTTTACCATTATCTCGGCGACCGGTATCCGCTCCTGGATATTGCGTAATATGCCGATGGGCGTAGCGCATGGAACCGGAGTCGGTATCGGCCTGTTTCTGCTGCTGATTGCTGCCGACAGCGTGGGTCTGGTGGTGAAAAATCCCGCGCCGGGTCTGCCGGTGGCATTGGGTGACTTCGCCTCATTTCCGGTTTTGCTGTCACTGATCGGCCTCGCGGCAATCTTTGGTCTGGAAAAACTGCGTGTACCGGGCGGAATTCTGCTGACGATTATTGCGATATCAATCATCGGGTTGATCTTCGATCCAGCGGTGAAATATCAGGGGCTGTTTGCGATGCCAAGCCTGAGCGATGCCGAAGGCAACTCGCTGGTGTTCAGCCTTGATATTCTCGGCGCACTGAAACCGGCGGTATTACCTACGGTACTGGCACTGGTGATGACCGCGGTGTTTGACGCCACCGGCACCATCCGTGCGGTAGCGGGCCAGGCTAATCTGCTGGATAAAGACAACCAAATTATTAACGGTGGAAAAGCGCTGACGACTGACTCGGTCAGCAGCATCTTTGCCGGTCTGGTTGGTTCATCGCCTGCGGCGGTGTATATCGAGTCCGCAGCCGGCACCGCGGCGGGGGGTAAAACCGGCCTGACGGCGATTGTCGTTGGCCTGCTGTTTATGCTGATTCTGTTTATGTCGCCGCTGGCCTACCTGGTTCCGGCTTATGCCACCGCACCGGCGCTGATGTATGTTGGTCTGCTGATGCTGAGCAATGTCTCAAAGATCGATTTCGGCGACTATGTTGATGCCATGTCCGGCTTGCTGTGCGCGGTATTTATCGTACTGACCTGCAATATCGTTACCGGCATCATGCTGGGCTTTGGTGCGCTGGTGATTGGCCGTATCTTTGCCGGTGAGTGGCGCAAGCTGAATATCGGTACTGTGGTAATTGCCGTAGCGCTGATTGCTTTTTATGCAGGCGGCTGGGCGATTTAATCAGTGATGAGGTATGGGGAACGGATGCCCCAGCGAAATATTCTCTTTTCCGCTACATCACGCCATATTTCGGCGTTTTTACGCCAGAATCGTCTCTAATTTCCCTGACCGCACGTCCTGTTTTTAAACGGTTTGCCTTTTTGTTTTACAATTCCTTCAGGCATGTTGTTCCCCATGCCTGTATTTATCACGCCTGTTGGAAGAAGAGGCTTCAAGGAAAGCATGGAAATATTCTTTACAATACTGATTATGACGCTGGTGGTTTCACTATCCGGTGTCGCTGCACGCATAATTCCGTTTCAGATCCCCTTACCGCTGGTGCAAATCGCCGCCGGTGCACTGTTAGCCTGGCCAAATTTTGGCCTGCATGTGGACTTCGATCCTGAACTGTTTTTAGTCCTGTTTATTCCGCCGCTACTGTTTGCTGACGGCTGGAAAACGCCGACCAGTGAATTCCTGCATCATGGCCGCGAAATAATCGGCCTGGCGCTGGTGCTGGTGTTGATCACCGTGGTCGGAATCGGCTATCTGATTTACTGGATGGTGCCTGGCATTCCACTGATTCCGGCATTTGCGCTGGCGGCGGTGCTGTCGCCGACCGATGCGGTGGCGCTTTCCGGCATTGTCGGAGAAGGGCGAATACCGAAGAAGATCATGTCGATTCTGCAGGGCGAGGCGCTGATGAACGATGCCTCTGGCCTGGTCTCGCTTAAGTTTGCCGTCGCAGTGGCGATGGGCACCATGGTGTTTACCGTTTCAGGTGCCAGCGTCGAATTCCTGAAAGTAGCGATTGGCGGCCTGCTGGCGGGTATTGCCGTCTGCTGGTTGTTTGGTAAATCATTGCGCCTGTTCAGCCGTCTGAGCGGTGACGATCCGGCAACGCAAACCGTTTTGCTGCTGCTGCTGCCGTTTGCCTCTTATCTGATTGCAGAACACCTTGGGGTTTCCGGCATTTTGGCGGCAGTGGCTGCCGGTATGACCATCACCCGCTCTGGCATTATGCGTCAGGCACCGTTAGCGATGCGACTGCGTGCCAACAGCGTCTGGCAGATGCTGGAGTTTGTGTTTAACGGCATGGTGTTCCTGATGCTTGGTCTGCAGTTACCGGGCATTCTGGAAACCTCGGTGGCAGAGGCTCAGGCCGATCCGAACGTCCAGCTGTGGATGCTGTTTACCGATATCGTGTTGATCTACGCGGCGCTGATGATTGTGCGTTTCGGCTGGTTGTGGATTATGCAGCGTCTGAGCCGTCGGTTTATGACCAAACGCCCAATGGAGTTCGGCAACTACTCAACGCGTGAGTTATTGATCGCGTCGTTTGCCGGCGTGCGTGGTGCAATTACCCTCGCGGGTGTGCTGTCGATTCCACTGCTGCTGACCAACGGTGATGATTTTCCGGCGCGTTATGAGCTGATTTTCCTCGCTACCGGCGTGATTCTGTTCTCGCTGTTTGTCGGGGTGATTTTGCTGCCGATTCTGCTGCGTGGTGTCGAGGGCATTGATAAGTCAGCCCATCGCCATGAGATGCAGAATGCCCGTGCCGCGATGGCGGGGGTGGCGATCGAAAGCCTGCGTAAAATGGAAGAGCGACTGGCCGTTGATACCGAAGAGAATATTGATACCGAGCTGCTGAAAGAGACCAGTGCGCGGGTTGTCGGCAATTTGCGTCGGCGTATCGACGGTAAAGAGGATGCAGAACGCGCACTGTTTGCGGAAAACCTTGAGCGTCGCTTCCGCTTAACCGCGCTGCGTGCCGAGCGTGGCGAGGTTTACCACCTGCGTGCGACGCAGCAAATCACTAATGAAACCATGATGAAGTTGCTGCACGATCTCGATTTGCTGGAAGCATTGCTGATTGAGAAAGAGGAGTAACCGGCATCCTTCCACAGGGGAGGCGAGAACGCCTCCCCTATACCGATAATCTCGGTGCTTCACCCGGCCAAAACTCACGGCAACAGTGAATCCACGCCTGCGCACTGCGCGACAGATAGCTGCCTTCTCGCCAGATTAACCCCAGTTTCCACTCCATATCCGACTCCAGCGGCAACCACAGTAGCGATTGCTTATCCAGCCGCTGACAAATTGGCTCCGGTAACACCGCCACGCCCATGCCCGCCTGCACCATTGCTGCCAGAAAATCCCACTGACCACTGCGCACCGCAATTTTCGGTGTGAATCCGCTGCGCTGAAAAGCCTGCATCAGCTGACGGTTAAGTGAAAACTCCTCGTTAAAAATCAGAATCTGATGTTCGGCCAGTTCAGCCAGCGCAATGCTGCTGCGGTTCAGCCACGGTGCGCTGCGCGGCACCAGCACGCAGAGTGGATGACTCATTAGCGGCAGAGTGTTTAACGGCAGATCCTCTGCCAGCGGCAGCGCGGTCAGCGCTAAGTCGAGACTGCCGGACAGCACCGCTTGCTGCACGGTAAGCCCACCGAACTCTGAAATTTTCAGTTCAATGCCCGGATAACGCTGACGAAAGGCGGAAATCGACCCCACGATCTGCATACCAACCATTGGCGGAATGCCGAGACGCAGCTCGCCGGTTTTCAATTCATTAATATCGCCAATCTCGGTTTCCAGCTGTTTAAATTCCTGCAGGATGGTCAGACCGCGCTGATACACCGCTTGTCCGGTATTGGTCAGATGCAGTTTGCGGCCTTCGCGTACCAGCAGGGTGCAGTCCAGCTCCTCTTCCAGTTGACGCAGCATTTTACTGATGGTCGGCTGGGTCACATACAGCTGCTCTGCTGCACGGGTAAAGCTTTGCTGACGCACCACTTCGACGAAATAGCGTAGGGCTCTGACATCCATGATGTATTCCTTTTGTGCATAGTTTCGATAATTTTAATTCATTTCTTTCACCCTTTGTCAGAGATTTATACTGACTGCATTAACTACCTGAAGGGGAAAGAATCATGGCGTTGGCACTACACCCGCACACGGCGGGGCGGCTGCAACGTTTACAGGTGCCGCTGCAGGTGGCGCTGTATGCCGGGATGTTTATCGCCTCAGAACGGCTGGTAGAGTGGCTGCATCTGCCGTTACCGGCCAATATCGTCGGCATGCTGCTGCTGTTGGCGCTGATTATGCTGCGGGTGCTGCCGCTGAACTGGGTAAAAGCCGGTGCAACCTGGCTGCTGGCGGAAATGTTGTTGTTCTTTGTGCCTGCGGTCGTGGCGGTGGTTAATTACTCACAGTTGCTGCGCGTCGAAGGCTGGCGCATCTTTCTGGTGATTGCCATCAGCACCACGCTGGTGCTGGCTGCCACCGCGCTGGTGGTCGACCGCGTTTACCGCTTCGAAATCTGGTTGGCACAGCGTAGGCAGGCACGTCATGAATGATTTTATTCTCAGTATGATTTGCCTGATCGCGACGCTGTTGATCTATTTCCTCAACAAACGCCTGTACCGGCGCTGGCACAAACTGCTGCTGATGCCGCTGGTGATGACGCCGATGCTGCTGGTGACACTGCTGATTATTACGCATATTTCGTGGCAGAATTATATCGGCGAGAGCCGCTGGTTGCTGTGGCTGTTGGGCCCGGCAACGCTGGCATTTGCCGTGCCGGTTTACGAAAATATGGCGATTATCCGCCGTCACTGGATGTCGCTGACTGCCGGCGTGATTACCGCTACTACTGTTGCGGTGTTTAGTTCGGTATGGCTGGCGCGTTTGCTGACGCTGCCAGAAGAGATCCAGCGCAGTCTGGCGGTGCGCTCCATTACCACGCCTTTTGCACTGGCAGCAGCGAAACAGCTGGGTGGCCAGCCTGACCTGGTGGCGCTGTTTGTGGTGATCACCGGCGTATTTGGGATGGCGATTGGAGACATCCTGTTTTTACGTCTGTCCGTGAAGCAGGGGCTGGCGAAAGGCGCAGGTTTAGGGGCTGCATCACACGGTGCCGGAACAGCAAAAGCCTATGAACTGGGTCAGCAGGAAGGCGTGGTTTCCAGCCTGGTGATGATGCTTTCAGGGGTGGTGACGGTGATTATCGCACCGGCAATTGGTCATTTGATGTGGGCAACGTTGTAACGTTAGTAAGTAGTCGCTTACCTTTAATACTTTAAAAGTAGTGTATATCTGCTTGTTAAAGCGTTTTTTTTTCGTTTACCATCCATAATCTGAAAGTAAGCCAGTTGAAAATGGAGTCTGGTAGTGAAAAAAATTATTTTAGGCAGTGGCGTTGCAATGTTGATGTTAGCCGGTTCAGCACAGGCTATTGAGGGCTCTGTTCAGGTTGGTGAGCGCTTCACTAACATGAGTGTTGGACTGGGAACCACCACGCCAGGCCTGAGCCTGTCCGGTAACTGGTTGCGCAGTGATCATGACGGTAATGTATCCGGACTTGGCCTTGGTTATAACATCGGAATTGGCTCGGTATTTCTGTCACCTGGCGTGAAAGCGATGTATATCAGCCCGAAAGATACGAAAGACGGTTATTCAGTGGCGGTCGGTGGTGGCGTGCAGGTGCCGGTAACCAATATGCTGGGCGTATATGGCGAATACTATTACTCACCAGAGTCCTTCTCCAGCCGTATCGATCGCTATCAGGAAGCTTCCGCTGGCGTCAGCTTTAGCCCAATCACTCTGCTGGATGTGCGCGTAGGTTATAAATACCTGGCGATGGACGGCAAAAATGGTCGTAAAGACAATGTGTTGGCAAATGGCCCGTATATGGGTGCCTCCCTGCGTTTCTAATCACTCGGATGTGATTAACAGATTTAAGGCCGGGCAAATTGCCCGGCCTTTTTTATCACTTAATGTGACTTGCTGCTCTGCTCAATGCCAACACCGGTCTGTGAACGAACAAACTGATCGCGGAAACGCAGGCGCTCCTGCGCCCCCCCTGCTGACTTATCGGTTACCGAGAACAACCAGCATCCGATAAATGCCGCCAGCATGGAGAACAGCGCCGGGTATTCATAGGGATAAATCGGTTTTGCGTTGCCCAGCACCTGGACCCAAATGGTTGGGCCGAGAATCATCAGAATGACCGCCGTCAGCAATCCTGCCCAGCCACCAATCATCGCGCCGCGCGTGGTCAGCTTAGACCAGTACATCGACAGCAAAATAATCGGGAAATTACAGCTGGCTGCAATGGAGAACGCCAGACCGACCATAAAGGCGATGTTCTGCTTTTCGAACATAATGCCCAGCAGAATGGCGACAATCCCCAGAACCAGGACGGTAATTTTAGAAACTCTCAGCTCCTGACGTTCCGAAGCCTGTCCTTTACGGAACACGCTGGCATACAGGTCATGAGAGACCGCAGAAGCACCAGCCAGCGTCAGGCCAGCAACCACCGCCAGAATGGTGGCGAAGGCAACCGCTGAGATAAAGCCAAGGAACAGACTGCCGCCGACCGCATCGGCCAGATGCACCGCGGCCATATTATTACCGCCAATCAGCACACCAGAAGCATCTTTAAAGTCCGGATTAGCGCCGACCAACAGAATCGCGCCAAAGCCGATAATAAAGGTCAGGAAGTAGAAATAGCCCATAAAGCCAGTGGCGTACAGCACGCTTTTACGCGCTTCACGTGCATCGCTGACGGTAAAGAAGCGCATCAGGATATGCGGTAAACCGGCGGTACCGAACATCAGACCAAGGCCAAGTGACAACGCCGAGATCGGATCGTGCACCAGCCCGCCCGGCCGCATAATTTCCTGGCCTTTAGGGTGCACCGCCATTGCTTCGGTAAACAGTGTGTTAAAGCTAAAGCCGACGGTCTTCATCACCATAATGGCCATAAAGCTGGCACCGAACAGCAGCAGTACCGCTTTAATGATTTGCACCCAGGTCGTTGCCAGCATGCCGCCAAACAGTACATACAGCACCATCAGAATACCAACCAGCACGACAGCGATGTGATAGTCGAGGCCAAACAGCAGCTGAATGAGTTTACCGGCACCGACCATCTGAGCGATCAGATAAAGTGCAACCACCACCAGTGAACCACAGGCCGACAGGATGCGAATCGGTGTCTGTCTCAGACGATAGGAGGCAACATCGGCAAACGTATAGCGGCCGAGATTGCGCAGCCTTTCAGCAATTAAAAACAGAATAATTGGCCAGCCAACAAGGAAACCCAGTGAATAGATCAGCCCATCGTAGCCGGAGGTATAAACCAGCGCAGAAATGCCGAGAAAAGAAGCGGCAGACATAAAGTCACCGGCCATCGCCAGACCATTCTGAAAGCCGGTAATATTGCCGCCGGCGGTGTAATAGTCGCTGCGTGAACGGGTGCGTTTCGAGGCCCAGTAAGTAATCCCTAAGGTTGCGGCGACAAACACCAGAAACATGATAATCGCTTCATAGTTGGTCGACTGTTGTTGAAC
The DNA here is from genome assembly GCF_050037805.1 of Winslowiella sp. 2C04. Taxonomy (NCBI): domain Bacteria; kingdom Pseudomonadati; phylum Pseudomonadota; class Gammaproteobacteria; order Enterobacterales; family Erwiniaceae; genus Winslowiella; species Winslowiella sp. 2C04. Next base: position 242,022 of record NZ_CP188300.1, read on the forward strand.
TTCTCCGGTCAGGGCGTCGGCGGCGAGTGCCGCGAGTGGCAGCAGCGTCAGTGCTGCTAAAGCTGCATAACGCGCTTTCATCCTTTTACCTCACTGAGAATCTGTTGAGTCAGGCGATCAAATTCGCCATTGGCGCGCCAGACATAAATGGCGGTGAGCACAAATGAAATAACGATCAGGCCGACGCCCAGAGGAATTCCCCGCGTAACATTGGTTCCTGCATACAGCGGTGTACCAAGCCAGCCGGGAGCAAAGGCAATTAACAGAATAAAACCGACGTAAAGCACCAGCATAATCAGGGAAAGTGTCAGGGCGAAGGCCTGGCGTTTGTGCACCAGCTCTTTGAAACGCGCACTGTTTTCTATCCGTTGATAAATGACGTCATTCATCACAGCATCTCCAGAGTAAGAGGCGCGGGCTGCCACATTGAGTGCGGGCGGTGCGCACCCTCTGCTGGCGGCGCGCTATCCGGACTCAGACTGCCTGTGACAATAACGCCCGTGGTATTGAGGTGTTTTTATCATTATTTTTCAGGCCGGGGCGTCCTGCCCCGACTACAGCTTACGGCATCTTAATGGTTTGTTTTTCTTCAACTAACTTCTCAACCACTCCAGGATCGGCGAGGGTTGAGGTATCACCAAAGTTACTGGTGTCACCGGCAGCAATTTTGCGCAGGATGCGACGCATAATTTTGCCAGAGCGGGTTTTTGGCAGCGAATCGGTCCAGTGCAGCACATCGGGAGTGGCGATGGGGCCAATCTCTTTACGCACCCAGCTGCGCACTTCGCTGTACAGCTCTGGCGTTGGGTCTTCACCGTGGTTCAGCGTGATATAGGCATAAATTGCCTGGCCTTTGATGCTGTGCGGAATACCGACCACTGCCGCTTCGGCAATCTTGGGATGAGAAACCAGCGCCGATTCGATTTCGGCAGTGCCCAGACGGTGACCGGAAACATTCAGCACGTCATCGACGCGCCCGGTGATCCAGTAGTAACCCTCTTCGTCACGACGCGCACCGTCGCCGCTGAAATACATATTTTTAAACGTGGAGAAGTAGGTTTGCTCAAAGCGTTCATGATCGCCGAACAACGTGCGTGCCTGGCCGGGCCAGGAGTCGACAATCACCAGGTTACCTTCGCTGGCACCTTCCTGAGGATTACCTTCGTTATCGACTAATGCAGGCTGCACGCCAAAGAACGGCTTAGTGGCCGAGCCGGCTTTCAGCTCGATAGCGCCCGGCAGCGGGGTAATCATGAAACCACCGGTTTCGGTTTGCCACCAGGTGTCGACGATCGGACAGCGGCTGTCGCCAATTTTTTGGTAGTACCACTCCCAGGCTTCCGGATTAATCGGTTCGCCGACCGAGCCCATAATGCGCAGCGAGGAACGGTGAGTACCTGCAATCGCCCGATCCCCTTCGGCCATCAGCGCACGGATGGCGGTAGGTGCGGTATACAGTATGGTAACGTTATGTTTATCAACGACTTCTGCCATGCGGCTCGGCTGCGGCCAGTTTGGCACCCCTTCAAACATCAGCGTGGTGGCACCGCAGGCCAGCGGGCCATACAGCAGATAGCTGTGGCCGGTGATCCAGCCGACATCGGCGGTACACCAGTAGATATCTTCCGGGTGATAATCAAACACATACTTGAAGGTGGTCGCGGCATACACCAGATAACCGGCGGTGGAGTGCAGTACCCCTTTCGGTTTGCCGGTCGAACCCGAGGTATAGAGAATAAACAGCGGGTCTTCCGCGTTCACTTCTTCAGGCTGATGATGCGAGCAGGCGCTGTTCATCAGCTCATGCCACCAAAGATCGCGCCCATTGTGCCACTCGATATCTTTGCCGGTGCGTCTGAACACCACCACATTACTGACGGTTTTAACGCCAGGATTTTTCAGCGCGTCATCGACATTTTTTTTCAGTGGAATCGTACGTCCGGCACGAATACCTTCATCGGCAGTCACCACCAGTCGCGCGCTGGAGTCGATAATACGTCCGGCAACGGCCTCCGGCGAAAAGCCACCGAAGATAACGGAGTGGACGGCACCGATGCGCGCACACGCCAGCATCGCCACCGCCGCTTCCGGCACCATCGGCATATAGATAGCTACCACGTCGCCTTTGTTAATGCCCAGTTCTTTTAATGAATTGGCAAAGCGGCACACTTCGCGATGCAACTCGCGATAGGTCAGAGTTTTACTCTCGCTGGCATCATCGCCTTCCCAGATAATTGCCGGGTGGTCACCACGTTCGTGCAGATGGCGGTCCAGGCAGTTCGCTGCGAGGTTAAGCGTGCCATCTTCAAACCAGCGAATACTCACGTTGCCCGGTGCGAAAGAGGTGTTCTTCACGCGGGTGTAAGGTTTAATCCAGTCAAGTATTTTGCCTTGTTCTCCCCAAAAAGCCTCGGGATCTTGTACCGACTGCTGATACATCGACTGGTACTGTTCTGCATTGATCAGGGTATTTTCCGCAATGTTCGCGGGAACGGGATGTTTGTGTATTTGGCTCATGGCTGGTCTCCTTGAAGTTGTTAATACTATGTCAACCAAAAGTTAATTAAAGATGGGGAGGCCGCTTTGTTTCTTTTTTGCGCGACAGATCACGTGAATAGTAAAAATTATGAAAATTCCATGATTATTACGTGCTTGCTACGTGCGAAAGGTGAGGATCTTCTGAGGTTAAGTGCAAGAAAGCTCCAATTGAACCGCTCAAAAAAACAGCAAACGGCACTGATTACTCTTTAAACAAATTTGCATATATATGCCGAAAAGGCATTAAATATTACTTTTTATTACAGAGAGTTAGGTTTTCGATAACTTATCAGCATTTAATCCTGTCAGGCAGGGTGAGTTTTGCACAAAGTCGCTAAGGGTTGCTTTTATGCCAATGAAAATGGTACTGATTACGCGCCTGTTATTCAGGCGTCAACCATCAATAACCCTCGATTCTATCGGACTATTGTCCGCCTCCCAAGAGTGTAAAACTTCCGCACGCTGCACGTGGAAGTGGGGTTTTGTTAAGGAAATTAAGCGTTATGAAAGGTGTAAAAATCAGCCTTGCCTGGCAAATTTTGATTGCACTGGTATTGGGGATCATCGTCGGAGCGATACTGCATAACCAGACGGAACAGCGTGAATGGTTAGTCACTAACTTTCTCAGCCCGGCTGGCGATATCTTTATCCATCTGATCAAAATGATCGTCGTGCCGATAGTGATTTCCACGCTGATCGTCGGTATTGCCGGCGTGGGCGATGCGAAAAAACTGGGTCGTATTGGCGTTAAAACTATTATTTACTTCGAAGTGATTACCACCATTGCCATCGTGGTAGGCATTACCCTGGCCAATGTGTTCCAACCTGGTAGCGGCATTGATATGTCGACGCTGGCAACGGTGGACATCTCTAAATACGAAGCGACCACCGAGCAGGTGCAGAGTGGTGCGCACAGCCTGGTGATTACCATCATGTCGCTGATTCCGACGAATATCTTCGCCGCAATCGCAAAAGGTGACATGCTGCCGATCATCTTCTTCTCGGTACTGTTTGGTCTGGGGCTGTCGTCTCTGCCAGCAGAACATCGCGATCCGCTGTTGAAAGTATTCCGTTCAACCTCAGAAGCGATGTTTAAAGTTACACATATGATTATGCGTTACGCACCTATCGGTGTTTTTGCGCTGATCTCGGTGACCATCGCTAACTTTGGTTTCGCCTCACTATGGCCGCTGGCTAAGCTGGTGATCCTGGTATACGCCGCGATTCTGTTCTTTGCCTTTGTGGTGTTGGGCACGGTGGCGCGCATCTGTAAGCTGCGTATCACTATGCTGATGCGTATCCTGAAGGATGAGCTGATTCTCTCTTATTCTACCTCCAGCTCGGAAACGGTGCTGCCGCGGATTATGGAGAAGATGGAGGCCTATGGCGCACCCAAGGCGATTACCAGCTTTGTGGTGCCAACCGGTTACTCGTTTAACCTCGATGGCTCCACGCTGTATCAGAGTATCGCGGCGATCTTTATCGCTCAGCTGTATGGTATTGAGCTGTCAATCGGCCAGGAAATTATCCTGGTGCTGACGCTGATGGTGACCTCAAAAGGTATCGCTGGCGTGCCGGGCGTCTCTTTTGTGGTACTGCTGGCAACGCTGGGCAGTGTGGGTATTCCACTGGAAGGGTTGGCGTTTATTGCCGGTGTTGACCGCATCATGGATATGGCGCGTACCGCGCTGAACGTGGTGGGTAATGCGCTGGCGGTGCTGGTTATTGCCAAATGGGAAGATCAGTTTGACACTAAGCAGGCGGAACAGTACGAGCTTTCGCTCCGAACCCAGAACGCTTAGTTAGCGAAAACCCGTCCTCCGGACGGGTTTTTTTTATCTTAATTTCCGCCAATTCCCTGCGTTATCTCTCAAAATCCCATCAAACTCTGCCGCTGAAATTTGTAATTCTTGTAATAGCCAAAATGCAGGAATAAATTATTCCTTTAAAGCCAGTCATCCGGGAATATTTATGAAAATTGATCTGAATGCAATGATTACTGAAGGTCGCAATCCGGCCAGCGAAAACATTGACGAATTGTCTACCGAAGCGATGCTGCGGGTGATCAATCAGGAGGATCAGAAAGTCGCGCTGGCAGTAGAGGCTATCGTGCCGGAAATTGCCCGTGCGGTTGATGCGATAGCAGCGGCATTTCAGCAGGGTGGCCGGCTGATTTATTCCGGTGCCGGTACTTCCGGACGTTTGGGTATTCTGGATGCAAGTGAGTGCCCGCCAACCTACGGAACTCCGCGTGAACAAGTGGTGGCGCTGATTGCCGGTGGCCATAAAGCGATTTTGCAGGCGGTAGAAAACGCGGAAGATAATCGTGAAATGGGAGTGGACGATCTGAAGGCGATCAATTTTAGCGCCAAAGATGTGTTGGTGGGTATCGCCGCCAGCGGCCGCACGCCCTATGTCGTGGCGGCCCTCGAGTATGCTCGCCAACTTGGCGCAACCACTGCTGCACTGACCTGCAATCCCGACAGTGAAATCGCCCGTATTGCCGATATCGCGCTGACGCCCGTGGTCGGCCCGGAAGTGATTACCGGCTCCTCGCGGATGAAGGCCGGCACCGCGCAAAAGCTGGTACTGAATATGCTGACCACCGGCGCGATGATCCGCAGCGGCAAGGTATATGGCAACCTGATGGTCGATGTGGAAGCCACCAATAAGAAGCTGATTCAGCGTCAGGTGAATATCGTGTTACAGGCCACCGGCTGTAGTGAGGCCGAAGCACAGAGCGCGCTCAGCGCCTGCGGTGGCCAGTGTAAAACAGCGATTCTGATGGTGCTGGCGCAGCTTTCCGCCGAAGAGGCGCAGGCATTGCTACGGCAGAATCATGGCTTTATTCGTCAGGCTCTGCGTCAGCAAGGAGCCTGACCATGGCGAAAATCACCCGTACGTTGATTGAGGCCATTTTACAGGCGGTCGGTGGCGCACAGAATGTGGCGGTGTGCGGCAACTGTATGACGCGGCTGCGCCTGACGCTGCATGATCAGACGTTAGTGCAGCAGGCAGAGCTGAAATCCCTGCCTGGGGTACTGGGTGTGGTGAACAGTGACGATCAGCTACAGGTGATTCTCGGGCCGGGAAAAGCGCAAACCGCAGCGGAGATGATGAACCTGCTACTGGCAAGCGACGATCAACCCGCCGCGCCGGATTTACAGGCGTTGGCTGCTGAGAATAAGCAGCAGCAGAAAGCCAGACAAAACAGCGGCATCCATCAGTTTCTGGCAAAATTCGCCACCATCTTTACCCCGTTAATTCCCGGATTTATCGCCGCAGGTATGCTGCTCGGCATCGCCACCTTACTGGAGCAGATTTTCCAGCTTAACAGCGCGGGTGAGCATAATGCGCTGCTGGTGCAGGCGGTGGGCTATATGAAAATATTCAGCAAGGGGCTGTTTACCTTTCTGAGTATTCTGATCGGTTATAACGCGCAGAAAGCCTTTGGCGGGTCAGGCGTCAATGGCGCGATTATCGCCTCGCTGTTTTTACTCGGTTATCAGCCGGATGCCACGGTAGGGTACTACTCAGGTATCGACAACTTTTTCGGCATGGTGATTGATCCGCGTGGCAGCATTATTGGCGTATTAATGGCGGCGATAGCCGGTGCGTGGATTGAGCGGCAAATCCGCAAGTGGATGCCGGACAACCTCGATATGATCCTGACCTCAATGCTGACGCTGATGATCACTGGCGCACTGACCTTTGTGGTGATTATGCCCATCGGCGGCGAGCTGTTTAAAGCCATGTCGTGGCTGTTTATCCACCTGAATGGCAATCCGTTTGGCTGCGCGTTATTAGCCGGATTATTCCTGCTGGCGGTGATGTTCGGTATTCATCAGGGCTTTATTCCGGTCTATTTTGCGCTGATGGATGCGCAGGGTTTCAATTCACTCTTTCCGATTCTGGCCATGGCCGGCGCCGGGCAGGTAGGCGCGGCGCTGGCGCTGTACTTCCGTTCGCAGCAGGGTTCGTTACTGCGCGCGCAGGTTAAAGGGGCAATTATTCCGGGGTTTCTTGGCGTCGGGGAGCCGCTGATCTATGGGGTGACCTTGCCGCGTGTTAAACCGTTTATTACTGCCTGTATCGGCGGAGCCGTCGGAGGATTCTTTATCGGCCTGGTCGCCTGGCTGGGATTACCGGTCGGATTAAACACTGTTTTTGGCCCTTCAGGGCTGGTTTCTCTGCCGTTAATGACCTCCGCACAGGGTATCTTCGCGGGCATGGCGGTGTATGCCGCAGGGATGGCGATTGCCTGGATTGCCGGTTTTGCCGCAACCTGGCTGTTTGGCTGTAAAAATGTCGATCTCAGTTAATCCATTTCTGGCGTAGCCCGTCTCCGGACGGGTTAACCCGGCGAAAACATCCATTTGATTTACTCTAAATCACACCTTAACTAACTCTGCTTACCACGTGGTTATCTCTGTTACTGCACTTTGCCTTTACTCCTTCATTAATAATGCTTCCGCTGATTACAAATATTTCTCTTATGGCTAAAGTTATCCTCCCGCGCAGCCGAAAATATAAAAAAAAGTAAACCATCCTGCCCTGTAAGCGATGTTCATTCCCTTAAGGACCCGATCGATGCGCAATAACCAGCCTGTAACGCAGCAAGAGTATGTGTTTGATAACGATGCGACTCTGATGTCGACCACCGATCTCAACAGCTATATCACTTACGCCAATGATGCGTTTATTGAGGTCAGTGGTTTTACCCCGGAAGAGATTAACGGTCAGCCGCACAATATGGTGCGCCATCCTGATATGCCGCCGGAAGCATTTGCCGATATGTGGTCGACGCTGAAACAGGGAGAGCCATGGACCGCTCTGGTCAAAAACCGCCGTAAAAATGGCGACCATTACTGGGTGCGCGCCAATGCCATTCCGGTGGTGCGCAATGGTCGCGTGCAGGGCTATATGTCAGTGCGCACCAAGCCGTCGGCGGAAGAGGTGCGGGAAACCGAACAACTTTATCGTCAGTTTCGTGAGGGAGGCAGCAAAGGTCGTCGTTTCCACAAGGGGCTGATTGTGCGCACCGGTATCATGCGCTGGCGCTCATTATTCAAAACGTTACCGCTGCGCTGGCGCATCCGGTCCACTCTGTTGGCGCTATTGCCGTGCAGCGTACTGGGCGTCTGGCTACTGGGGATGGCAGCCGGAGGGTTACTGGCATACACCGCGTTAATGGCGCTGATGCTGCTGCTGGCGGGTAGCTGGCTGGAGCATCAGGTATCGCGGCCAATTGAGCGGGTTTGTCAGCAGGCGCTAAGCGTGGCGACCGGCACCAGCCATAAAGTTGAGCAGATCGATCGGGTCGATGAAGTGGGTATCACGCTGCGCGCCATTGGTCAGCTGGGACTGATGTTCCGCTGGTTAGTGGATGACGTCAGTGGTCAGGCAATAAATGTGCTGAGCGCCAGCGACGCGGTTGCTCAGGGTAATAATGAACTGAGCCGGCGCACCGAGCAGGCGGCGGCCAATGTGCAACAAACTGCGGCCACCATGAACCAGATGACTGCCACGGTAAAAAGCAATACTGAGAGTGCCGCAGAGGTGAATAGTTTGTCGATTTCGACCAGTAAAGCGGCGGTGAAGGGCGGCGATGCGATGGGCAATATGGTCACGATGATGGCGGAAATTGCCGACAGTTCGCGAAAAATCGCCAATATTACCAGCGTGATTGACGGCATTGCCTTTCAAACCAATATCCTGGCGCTGAATGCCGCGGTTGAGGCCGCGCGTGCTGGCGAGCAGGGTAAAGGTTTTGCGGTGGTTGCTGGCGAAGTGCGTAGTCTGGCGCAGCGCAGCGCTACCGCCGCCAGCGAGATTAAAAACCTGGTGGAAACCAGCGCCTCGCGGGTGAAAACCGGCACTGAGCATGTCAACGATGCCGGTAAGACGATGGAAGATATTGTTTCTCAGGTGCAAAACGTGACCTCACTGATTGCGCAAATCAGCTCGGCGACGGCAGAGCAGGCCACCGCGCTGTCTGAGGTCAGCCTGGCGGTAGAGGATCTGGATAATATTACGCATCAGAATGCGGCACGCGTGCAGGAAGGTGCCGAAGCTTCCGACCGTATGGCACGGCAGGCGACCCGGCTGGTGGAAGCGATTAGCGTGTTTCGCTAATTTCGCAATTGGGCGGCACGCTTGTCGCCCTGATAGATTTAGGCCAATGTATCGACGATAAGGTACTATCCGCTCATGTTGGCTGCATCTTTGGTCAGTTGCTGGAAAGAACTGAACCGTTGATGCGCTCATCCACCTTAACGCGACAAGTTTATTAAAACGACAGGTATCACGATGGCAAAGTTAATCCTGCGCGATCAGAAGATCGCCGCCGATCGCTTCACCGGCGAGAAGATCGAACACGCGAGCTTTATTAACTGCGATTTTTCAGCGGCCGATTTAACCGATACGCAGTTTATTGACGTACAGTTTTATCATCGTGACAGCCAGTTGGGCTGTAATTTCAGTCGTGCAACGTTAAAAGATGCTGGCTTCCACAGTTGCGATCTGTCGATGAGCAACTTCAGCCACGCCAATCTGCTCGGAATCGAGATCAGAGATTCAATGCTGCAAGGTGCCGATTTCCGCGGTGCCAGCTTTATGAATTTCATTACGCCAAAGGTGTGGTTTTGCAGCGCATATATCACTAAAAGCAATCTCAGCTATGCCAATTTCGCCAATGTGGTGCTGGAAAAATGCGAGCTGTGGGAAAACCGTTGGCTGGGCACTCAGGTGATGGGGGCAAAATTCAGCGGTTCCGACCTCTCCGGCGGTGAGTTTTCCGCTTTTGACTGGCGCACGCTCGATATCACGCATTGCGATTTGACCCGCTCCTCGCTGGGCGAGCTTGATGTGCGTTACGTCGATCTCGAGGGCGTTAAACTCGACAGCAATCAGGCAGCAGCCCTGATGGAACGGCTGGGCATTCTGGTGGTGTCGTAACACAGCAATACACAGTGTGACACTATTTCATTGCTGGGTGCTCTGGCAGCTGACATACAGCAAAAGCGGCCGTCAGTTGCATTTATGCTATTGTTAATCAACATTGTTTCTGGAATCGCAGCCATGAGTGCCACGGCAAATTTTACCTTTACCACCCGCCCCCTGGTGCCTTATGCACATGATTACCTGCATGGTGCGGTTGAGCCTAAACATCAGCACAACTGCGCGCAGCTGATTCACACCCTGAGCGGCGTGGTACGGGTCGAAACGGCACAGGGCTACTGGATAGTGCCGCCAAGCCGGGGTGTATGGGTGCCGGCTGGCATAGAGCATGCGTTGCACATTACGAGTCAGGTCGCGGCGCGCGCGCTGTTTATCGATCCGCTGGCGCGTGCCGATTTACCTGCCAGTTGTCAGGTGGTTCAGATTTCACCGCTGCTGCGCGAGCTGATTATCAGTGCGCTGACGCTGTCGGAGGATTATCAGCCCGGCAGCCGCGATGAACGCATCTATGAGCTGATTCTGGATGAGATTCGGGTAATGCCAGAGTTACCTTTTCATTTACCGGAACCGACCAGCACCAACTTAACGCAGCTTTGTCACCAGGTACGGATGCGACCCGGTGAGAACTGGGCGCTGGAGCTGGCGGCTGAAAGGTTAAGCATCAGCAGCCGCACCCTGTCGCGCCATTTCAAACGCGAGACCGGCTTACAGTTCAGCGACTGGGTACGGCGCGCCAGGCTGATGGCGGCCCTGACGCGTCTGGCGCAGGGTGAATCAGTGCTGCGCGTTTCCCTCGATCTCGGCTACGAGAGCCACAGTGCATTCAGCGCGATGTTTCGCCGTATTCTTGGCGTCGCGCCGAGCGACTACTTTCCCCTAAAGTAAACCGTTTGCCTGCAAATGGTTCGACAGCGCATTTAGCAGGGCCTGCAGCGAGGCGCGGGAAACATCGCTGTCAATTCCGACACCCCAAGCGGACTGATTGTCACCAAAGGTACAGCGAATATAGGCTACCGAGCGGCTGTCGCTGCGCTGGCCGAGAGTATGCTCGTGATAATCCTGAATCGACAGATCCAAATCAAACGCCTGGCGTAGTGCATCCACCGCCCCTGACAACAGGCCATTACCACGACCACGCAGCGTTTTGCGTTTGCCATTCATCCGCAGATCGGCGCGGAAATCGAGCTGGCCGTTAGCCTGGCTCTGGCTGCTGTAATCACCCAGCGCCACCGGCATTGGATCGCGCAGACCATAAGCCTGACGGAACAGCTGCCAGATACTGGCCTGCGTCATCTCTTTACCGTGTCCGTCGGTTTGCTGCTGCACCCGGCTACTGAAGTCTTGCTGTAATGCGCGCGGTAACGTCAATCCATGATTCTGCTCAATCATCCATGCGGCACCACTTTTACCGGACTGGCTGTTGACGCGAATCACCGCCTCATAGCTGCAACCGATATCGGCCGGGTCGAGCGGCAGATAAGGCACTTCCCAGCGCGTCTCTGACTGTTGCTGGCGCGCCGCAAAGCCTTTCTTGATGGCATCCTGGTGCGAGCCGGAAAAGGCGGTAAACACCAGCTCTCCGGCATACGGATGGCGCGGATGAACGGGCAGCTGGTTACACTGTTCAACCACATCCACCACCTGTTTCATCTGGCTGAAATCAAGGCCTGGCGGTACACCCTGGGTATACAGATTCAGCGCCAGCGTCACCAGATCGACGTTACCGGTGCGCTCGCCGTTACCAAACAGGCAGCCTTCTACCCGGTCGGCTCCGGCCAGCATCGCCAGTTCGGCACAGGCAATGCCGGTACCGCGGTCATTATGTGGATGAACGCTGATGCAAACATCAGCGCGCCGCGTGAAGTGGCGGCAAAAATATTCAATCTGATCGGCATAGACGTTCGGCGTACTGACTTCGACAGTCGCTGGCAGGTTGATAATCATCGGACGCCCGGCGCACGGTTGCCAGATTTCGGCCACCGCTTCACAGATTTCGAGGGCGAAATCCAGCTCGGTAAAACAGAAGGTTTCCGGTGAGTATTCAAAGGTCCAGTGCGTATCCGGTTGATCTTCGCACTGTTGGCGAATCTGCTTCGCCGCGCTGACCGCCAGCTGGATAATCTCTGCTTTACTCTGACGGAACACCAGACGGCGGAAAACCGGTGCGGTAGCGTTATACAGGTGCAGAGTGGCGTTTTTTGCCCCTTGCAGCGCAGCAAAAGTGCGTTCAATTAAATCGCTTCGTGCCTGAGTCAGTACCTGAATCGACACATCCTCAGGTATGCGCTGCTCTTCAATTAACTGCCGGACAAAATTGAAATCGGTTTGCGAAGCGGAAGGGAAAGCCACTTCAATCTCTTTAAATCCGCACTGCAACAGCAGATCCCAGAACAGCAGTTTACGACTGCTGTCCATCGGTTCAGCCAGCGCCTGGTTGCCGTCGCGTAAATCGGTTGATAGCCAGCGCGGTGCGCGGGTCAGAGTATTTGAGGGCCACTGGCGCGCGTCCAGTTTTACCGGGGGGAACGGCAGATATTTTCCAGCGGGTTGCATCAACATGAATTTTTCCTGTTCGTGGCGTTTTCCTTATTGTTAATGAAAACCGACCCGACAATCTCACCGATAACTGACAATCACTAGCGCATAACTGACAGGACGATTTCAACTACAGTTAAGGATTGCGCTGATACAACATCATGGGAGGATTTCGATGAATCAGTTTTTTATGAATGACAAAAACCATTTGGTTAATGAAGCGATTGACGGGGCACTGTACAGCACGCCGTATCACAATCTGAGTAAGCTGGAAGTGGATGCCGATATTCGCGTTGTGGTGCGTAATGACTGGGATAAAAGCAAAGTTGCGCTGATCTCCGGCGGTGGTTCAGGGCACGAACCGGCGCACGTCGGATTTGTCGGTAAAGGGATGCTGACCGCAGCGGTATGTGGCGATATCTTCGCTTCACCGAGCGTCGATGCGGTGCTGACGGCGATTATTAATGTTACCGGCGAGGCGGGTTGCCTGCTTATCGTCAAAAACTATACCGGCGACCGGCTGAATTTTGGCCTGGCAGCGGAGAAAGCGAAAAAGCTTGGTTATCAGGTCGAACTGGTGATGGTGAAAGATGATATTTCACTGCCCGACAATCCGCAGCCGCGCGGTATCGCCGGAACTGCGCTGGTGCATAAAGTGGCTGGTTATGCCGCCGAGCAGGGGCAGTCACTGCAGGAAGTGACGCGTCTGGCAACTCAGGCTATTGAGGCCACGCACAGTATTGGGCTGGCGTTTTCCAGCTGTCATATTCCGGGTGAAGCGCGCGATGAGCGGGTGGGGGCCGGGAATAGCGAATTGGGTATGGGGATACATGGCGAACCGGGCGTATCGACGCTAAAAACGCAGAACAGTCGCGAAATAGTCGCGATCGTCACGAAAAAGCTGGCGGAAAAGCTGCCCGCTGATAAAAAAGTGGCGCTGCTGCTGAATAATCTTGGCGGCTTCTCCGCGCTGGAAATGGCGGTGCTGGCGCGTGAAACGCTGACATCACCGTTCGGCAAGCAGGTTACTCATCTGGTGGGACCGGCCACGTTGGTCAGCGCACTGGATATGAAAGGTTTTTCACTGTCGACAATACTGCTGGATCAACAGACACAAGCCGCATTACAGGCTCCGGTTGAGGCGTTTGGCTGGCAGCCGCTGGTGGCCGTACAGCCCCTTACGCCGCAGCCGGGTGAAAAAGCGACCACCCGACTCGACTATTCACCGTCGGAAAACCCCCAGGTTGGGCAGGTGGTGCGGATCATCTGCGAAACGCTGGTTGGGCTGGAAGGCGAACTGAACAAACTCGACGCCAAAGTAGGCGATGGTGATACCGGCTCCACCTTCGCGGCGGGTGCGGGTAAAATTCTCAAGCAATATCAGGCAAAAAAATTGCCGCTTAACCATCCGGAGCAGTTACTGACGCTGGTGGGTGAAGAGCTGGCGGTAGTCATGGGCGGTTCCAGCGGGGTGCTGATGTCGATTCTGTTTACCTCTGCCGGGCAGAAACTGGAGCAGGGCGAATCGCTGGCACAGGCGCTGCAATATGGCCTGGAGCGCATGAAGCATTATGGCGGCGCGCAGCCAGGCGATCGCACGATGGTTGATGCGCTGGAACCGGCATTTAACGCGCTGGCGGCAGGCAAAGATCTGGCAGCGGCCGCCAGTGCAGCACGCGCCGGAGCGGACGCCACCGCCGAAATGAAGGTGGCAAAAGCCGGGCGATCTTCGTACCTTAATCAGGACAGCCTGAATGGGGTGAAAGATCCCGGCGCCTATGCGGTTGAGCAGGTGTTTGCCGCGCTGCAGCAGCAGTAAGCGACGCGGCTATTAACCACTCTCCTCCAGCGTGTGGAGGAGAGTTTCATCCGCATTCAGCACCTGCTCGAAACTGCGCAGACGTTTGTAAATCGACATCAGTTCCACCAGCGTGGACCATGAAGTGATCAGATACTGAAACGAGGCGCGGACCTGATCAAATACATTGGTAATCTGTTGCAGCAGGCCCAGCGTAATGGTGCCGGCGATAATCGATGGAAACAAAACAAACAGCCCGAATACGTTGTCTACCTGCAGATACAGAATGCGGGTGATATTGAAATAGAGATAGTGAAAATAGAGGCGAAAATAGTTGAAGCGTACACGCTGGAACAGCTGTCCTGCCGTCAGCGGATCTGCACGCTGCGCGTTATCCTCGCCATAGACCAACTCTTTACGATAGGCCGCTTCCACCCGCTGATTACGAAACTCCAGCCCCGGCAATTTAATCCCTACCGCTGCCAGCAACCCGGTGCCGAATAGCGACCATAACAGCGCGGCAATCACCAGCGCATACGGAATATTGCCGAGGATCGGCACGCTTTCCACATGCTTTGACAGCGCCACCAGCACCGGTAAAAAAGCTATCAGCGTCATCACCGCCCGGATCAGATTAATGCCCCAGCTTTCCAGCGTGCTGGAAAAACGCATGGTGTCTTCCTGTACCCGCTGCGCTGCGCCTTCTATGTTGCGCAGCTGCTGCCAGTGCGCCATATAGTAATTATTCATCGCGCTGCGCCAGCGGAAAATCCAGTGGCTGATAAAAAACGCGTTAAGTACGCCAATCACTACCGCTATCAGTGCGATGCCGAGGAATGCAGCCAGCTGCTGGTAGAAAATGATGATTTTTATGGTATTGGGATGTGCCAGCGCGTTTTGAATCATGTCGTAAAATGGGCCATACCAGGCGTTGATGGCCACGCCCACCTGCACATCAAACCAGGTAACGAAAATAATCAGTGCGCTGCCGAGCACTGACCAGCGTTGCCAGCGATGTGGCCGATAAATAAACCACACCATTGCGAATAATCCGACGATTACCGCGTAGTAAAGATAGAACCACAGCTGAGAAGGCTGCACAAAGCGCCAGGCGTTGTCCGGTAAGGGTTTATCAGCGTATGAAGCAAACTGATGTAGCTGAAAAACCAGATGGTCGCCGCCATCGAACCAGCACAGGATCGCCATCAGGCTCCATATCGCTGCGCTGCTGAAAAACAGCGCTGGCCGGGGAAAGAAAGAGCTAAACATAGGCACTCCATGGTTATTGTCAGCCAGTTATAGCGCTTTGATTGTTGTCAGTCTGTCGTCGGTTGTGTCCGTCCGTTTCAAATTCCCCGCCTGGTGGGATTTTTCTGGCTAAGGCCGGTTAATTGTCGGCTAATTGTTAAGGAATTTGTGTGGTTTTGTTTCTTAAGCCTAAAGTTTAAAGGGGAATGCTGTTACAATATTGATTATTGTTACCGGTAACAAAGAATGTTACCGCCTGTATCCCCGGACTATCCTGATAAAAACAACAACACCGATACTCACTCATTGATGCGCACCGCAGCGCGGTAGCGTGATAAGGCAATGTAATGTCAAAAGAAAAAACAGGCAGCTCAAGGAGAGACTTTCTCCTGAAGACCATAACGCTGGCTCCGGCAGTGGCGATTGGCAGCACCGGACTTGGCTCTCTGGCTGTCGCCAGCCAGGCGCAGGCTAAAGATAATCAAGCACCCGCTGGCCCGCAGCAGGCAAAAGATTATCAACCGAGCTGGTTCACCCGTGAAGAGTTTGCCTTTCTGCAGGCCGCCGTCGCGCGCCTGATCCCGGCAGATGAACGTGGCCCTGGGGCGCTGGAAGCCGGCGTGCCGGAGTTTATCGATCGCCAGATGAATACCCCTTATGCCACCGGTGCCAACTGGTATATGCAGGGGCCGTTTCATCCCGATGCTGACCGCGAGCTGGGCTATCAGCTGCCGCTGGTGCCGCAGCAGATTTATCGTCTGGGGCTGGAAGAGGCTGACGCTTATGCAAAAGCACAGCACGGTAAAGTGTTTGCTGAACTGACCGCGCAGCAGCAGGACACGATTTTGCAGGCGTTTGAAAGCGGCAGCGCCGGGTTCAGACAGCTACCGAGTAAAGTCTTTTTCTCTTTCCTGTTACAGAACACCCGTGAAGGTTTCTTCAGCGATCCGATCCACGGTGGTAATCAGCAGATGGTGGGCTGGACGCTGATTGGCTTCCCTGGCGCACGTGCTGATTTTATGGATTGGGTTGAACGCGGCGAACGCTATCCGTTCCCGCCGGTGTCTATTCGCGGGGAAAGAGCTTAAGCATGGCAAACGAAATGAAGAAAGTGGATGCAGTGATTGTCGGCTTTGGCTGGGCCGGTTCGATTATGGCTAAAGAGCTGACGGAGGCCGGGCTGAATGTGGTGGCGCTGGAGCGCGGCCCGCATCGCGATACTTATCCTGACGGCGCGTATCCGCAGGTGATCGACGAACTGACCTACAACGTGCGCAAAAAGCTGTTCCAGGACTTATCCAAAAGCACCGTCACCATTCGTCATAACTCGGCGCAAACCGCTCAGCCGTATCGTCAACTGGCGGCGTTTTTACCGGGTACCGGCACCGGTGGAGCCGGTCTGCACTGGTCAGGAGTGCATTTCCGCGTCGATCCAATAGAACTGCGTATGCGTAGCCACTATGAAGAGCGCTACGGCAAGAAATTTATTCCGGAAGGCATGACCATCCAGGACTTTGGCGTCACTTACGATGAGCTGGAACCTTACTTCGGCCAGGCTGAGAAAGTGTTCGGCACTTCCGGCTCGGCCTGGAGCATCAAAGGTAAAGTGGTCGGTAAAGAGCAAGGCGGCAACCCCTTTGCGCCGGATCGCTCCAGTGACTTCCCGCTGCCGGCGCAGAAACGCACTTTTTCCGCACAGCTGTTTGCCAAAGCGGCTGAATCCGTCGGTTATCACCCATATGATCTGCCATCGGCCAACACGTCTGGCCCGTATACCAATACCTATGGCGCACAAATGGGGCCGTGCAACTTCTGCGGTTTCTGCAGCGGCTACGCCTGCTATATGTATTCGAAAGCTTCGCCGAACGTCAATATTCTGCCAGCGCTGCGTCAGGAGTCGAAGTTTGAACTGCGCGTTAATTCACACGTGCTGCGCGTGAATCTGACCGATGACAAAAAGCGCGCCACCGGCGTGACCTATGTCGATGCGCAGGGGCGCGAAGTAGTGCAACCGGCGGATCTGGTGATCCTCTCGGCATTCCAGTTCCACAACGTGCATCTGATGCTGCTTTCCGGCATCGGCAAGCCGTATAACCCGGTGACCAATGAAGGCACTGTCGGGCGTAATTTTGCCTATCAGAATCTCTCCACCATCAAAGCCTTCTTTGATAAAGACGTGCACACCAATAACTTTATTGGTGCCGGTGGCGCTGGCGTAGGCGTTGATGACTTTAATGCCGATAACTTCGATCACAGCAAATATGGTTTTGTTGGCGGCTCACCGTTTTGGGTCAACCAGGCAGGCGTGAAGCCGATCTCCGGTCTGCCAGTGCCGCCGGGCACGCCAAACTGGGGCAGCCAGTGGAAGGCTGCGGTTGCCGATCACTATACCCATCACGTTTCGATGGATGCTCACGGCGCGCACCAGTCTTATCGTAATAACTATCTTGATCTCGATCCGAACTACAAAGATGCTTACGGCCAGCCGCTGCTGCGTATGACCTTTGACTGGCAGGAAAACGATATCAAGATGTCGCAGTTTATGCATGACCGCATGCATAACATCGCCGAAGCGATGAATCCGAAGCTGATCACCGGTGCGGCGAAAAAGCCGGGTACCCACTTCGATACCACCGTCTATCAGACCACCCATATGAACGGTGGCGCGATTATGGGCGAAGATCCGAAAACCAGCGCCATTAACCGTTATCTGCAAAGCTGGGATGTTTCTAACGTGTTTGTTCCGGGCGCATCTGCCTTCCCGCAGGGGCTGGGCTACAACCCGACCGGCATGGTGGCGGCACTGACTTACTGGTCAGCGAAAGCGATTCGTGAACAGTATCTGAAAAACCCTGGTCCACTGGTGCAGGCATAAGGATGATGACAATGAAAATCGGATTATCAGCCCTGCTACTGGGCGTGCTGGCGTGTGGCGTGCAGGCGGAAGAGAGCCAGTCGGGCGATCTGATCAAGCGCGGTGAATATCTGGCGCGCGCCGGTGACTGCGTGGCTTGCCATACCAGCAAGGACGGGAAACCGTTTGCAGGTGGCTTACCGATGGTGACGCCCATCGGCACCATTTACTCCACCAATATCACTCCGGACCCGGAAAATGGCATTGGCAGCTACAGCTATGACGATTTCCAGAAAGCGGTGCGTCATGGCGTAGCGAAAAATGGCGATACGCTCTATCCGGCGATGCCTTACCCTTCTTATGCCGTGGTCAGCGATGACGATATGCAGGCGATGTATGCTTACTTTATGCATGGCGTACAGCCGGTCGCGCAGCAGAATAAAGACAGCGACATTCCGTGGCCGCTGTCGATGCGTTGGCCGCTGTCTGTCTGGCGCGGCATCTTTGCACCGGATGTGAAAGCCTTCCAGCCAAAAGCCGGTGAAGATCCAGTGCTGGCACGCGGCCGTTATCTGGTGGAAGGGCTCGGTCACTGTGGTGCCTGCCATACGCCGCGCAGCATTACCATGCAGGAAAAAGCGCTGAATGATGATAAAGGTGGCGACTATCTTTCCGGCAGCAATGCGCCGATTGATGGCTGGACTGCCAGCAATCTGCGTGGCGACAACCGCGACGGCTTAGGCCGCTGGAGCGAAGACGATCTGGTGCAGTTCCTGCGTACCGGTCGCAACGATCATACCGCGGTATTTGGTGGCATGACCGATGTTGTTGAACACAGTCTGCAATATCTCAGTGCAGAAGATGCGACGGCAATTGCTCGTTATCTGAAGTCGCTGGGTGCCAAAGATCCAAATCAGGTGGGCTTCAAGCCGGACGACAGCGTGGCAAAAGCGCTGTGGCGCGGGGACGACGGTAAAACCGGTGCGGCGCTGTATGTCGACAGCTGTGCGGCCTGTCATAAAACCGACGGCAGCGGTTACCAGCGCTTCTTCCCGGAGCTGGCGGGTAATGCGGTAGTGCAGGCGGACGATCCGACTTCACTGATCCATATCGTGCTGACCGGTAATACGCTGCCTGGCGTGCAAGGCGCACCGTCGGCGATTACCATGCCTGCTTTTGGCTGGCGGATGAACGACCGTCAGGTGGCGGATGTGGTTAACTTTATCCGCACCAGCTGGGGAAATACCACCAGCACGGTCGTTACCGAGAAAGACGTGGCGAAGGTGCGTAAGGATGAAGCGGTAATTGGTAATCAGGGTGATGCCGATATCGAGAAATTAAAGTAATTCTCAATAGACTCAGGGGAGCCGAAAACGGCTCCCCTGCAATATTCCAGATATTCCAGATATTCCAGATATTCCGATATTTTTCAGGAAAGAAAATCTTCGCGCTGCGGGGTAAAGGTATCCAGCAGGGTGCCTGGCTCAAGGCAGACACAGCCGTGAACCACATGCGGTTTTTTATACAAGGTATCGCCCGCCGCGACCTCTTTCGTTACGCCATCAATGGTGAATGCAAAACGACCTGACAGCACATAGGTCAGCTGCTCATGCGGGTGATGATGCAACGGCCCTACCGCATCCTTCTCGAAATTGACTTCAACCGCCATCATACCGCCGCCATGCGCCAGCACCCGGCGCGTCACGCCGTTGCCCAAATCTTCCAGCGTGGTCTCTTGCTTGTAGATAAACATGGTTATTCCTGTAATTTTTATTGATTAACGGGTCAGGCTGTCGGGTAACGTGGCCAGATAGAGTGCCGGCTGACCTTCATAATCTGAGGTAAACAGCACCTGACGGTCGTCCGGAGTAAAAGACGGATGCGGATGCGTCACCTGACGATCGCCATCCAGCACGCGCCATGAGCTGTGATGCCCGGCCAGCCGGAAATGACGGCGCTGTTGCACATCAAAGACATACAGCCATGGATCATTATCGATGGTGTAGCCAGCGGTATCCTGTACGTCGACCGGCGTGCCGGAACCGTCGCCGACCAGCAGCGAGCCGTTTTCGTTACTCATCAGATGGGAGCAGGCTGGCATGGTCATCAGCACTTCATTACGATCGCTGTCCGGATGGTAGCGGCAGATTTGGCGATCCGGGCGATCTTTATGGTAAGAAACGTAGATCAGCGCCGATCCGTCCGGCACCCAAAACTCATGGGTACAGCTTTCGCCCTCCGCGTGATCTTTTACCTTACGCATATTGCTGCCGTCTTCATTAATCAGCCACATACGCGCATCGACCAGATCGTGCGGGCCTTCATGACAAAACGCCACGGTCTGATTATGCCACGGCCGGTAAATCGGATGGCCCAGCCATAGCTGTTGCTGATGAATGGTCTGCGCTTCGCCACTGTTCAGATCGACGCGCAGCAGGCGGCAGTGCGGATTTTTTTCGAAGAAGCGTTGAAATATCTGCCAGTCGGAGAGCGGTTCCCAGTCTTCACGGGCAATCTCAATCCCAACCAGCTGTGTACAGTCGCTGTTTGCCACCCAGGTACCATAACCTACCCAGCTGTCCGGAACCTGATAAACGCTGATTTCCTCGAGGCTGTTGATATCGACGCGCTGCAAATTACGTTCGTTTTTCACATAGTAAAGATAGCGATCATCGGGGGATAAAAAGCCGCCAAAGGTATTATCACCATGGCCTTCGGTCAGCTGTCTCGCTTCCTGTGTTTCCAGATCGAGCAGATAGTAGTTTCGGTTACCATCAAATTCGCCAGCAAACAGCAGCCGTTTACCATCCTGGGTAAAACACTTCTGATAGAAGTAGTTACGATGACACAACACCTCTGGTGGCGTCAGGCGAACCACTGTTGCGCCGGTCTCTGGATCCTGAAAATGGTGGAAAGGAAGTTTGATGCGTGAACCCTTCGCCATACTGTTCCCCTTATCTGCCCAAGATTAATTCATTTATTGAAACGCTGTTTCATATTTATCATTTAGCATATCCTTTTCCACCCTGATGCCGAGCAGCAGCCGAAAGAATTGAGAACGGGATCACAATAAACCGCCGATACAAAATAATGGGGTAACTTGCAGCCGCGATCGCAAAACCCAGTTAGCGTGCAGTGACCGGATGTAGTTGTGTGAAGTTTGTCACATTAATTTGCAGAATTTACCTCTATAAAAAACACCTTGCATTAAAAAATGAAACGTTGTTTCATAAAATTAATTACTACCTGTGAAGTACACGCATGCTTCACAGGCTTAATTCACTGAAATAAGCCACTGAAGCAGAGGGGAGAACCATGAAGATTGCACTGATGATGGAGAACAGTCAGGCAGGCAAAAATGCCGTCGTGTTGAAAGAGCTTAAGCAGGTTGCGGACAGCAAAGACTACCCGGTATTTAACGTCGGCATGAGTGATGAGCAGGATCATCATCTGACTTATATCCATCTCGGCATTATGTCCAGCATTCTGCTGAATGCTAAGGCGGTGGATTTCGTGATTACCGGCTGCGGCACCGGCCAGGGCGCATTGATGTCGCTGAATATTCATCCGGGCGTGGTGTGCGGCTACTGTATCGATCCGGCCGATGCATTCCTGTTTGCGCAAATCAACAACGGCAACGCGCTGGCTCTGCCGTTTGCCAAGGGCTTTGGCTGGGGCGCAGAACTGAATCTGCGTTTTATCTTTGAAAAAGCGTTTACCGGCGAGAAAGGCCAGGGCTACCCGCTGGATCGCAAAGAGCCGCAGGTGCGTAATGCTGGTATTCTGAATCAGGTTAAGGCAGCGGTCGTAAAAGAGAACTATCTCGATACCCTGCGTGCTATCGATCCTGAACTGGTGAAAACCGCGGTCAGCGGCCAGCGTTTCCAGCAGTGCTTCTTTGAAAACTGTCAGGATAAAGAGATCGAAGCCTTTGTCCGTAAGTTAGTCGCGTAGCAAAAAGCTGCGGCATCCGCTGATGCCGCAGCATCCGTCAGATATTTTCCAGATTAATACCGCGGGTTTTCGGCCCGAATATGCCCACCGATAGCATCACCATCAGCATACTTACCACGATAAAGGCAATCACGCCCTGAGTACCGGCGTACTGCAAAATCAGGCCAATCATAATGCTGCTGAATACCGTAGACAGGCGGCTAAAGGAGTAGCAAAAACCGACCGCGCGCGCCCGAATATGGGTGGGAAAGATTTCGGTCTGATAGGCGTGATAGCTGTAAGTCAGCCAGGCGTTCGACCAGGTAATCAGGAAGCCACAGGCGATCAGCAGCAGCGCATTAGTCTGGAACGCAAACAGCGTGCCGAACACCACCGTCATCAGGCAAGAGAGGACAATCTGCCATTTATTTTCCATTCTGTCGGCGTAGCGGCTGCAAATCAGCGAACCCAGCGGGTAGGCGAGAGTGATAAAGAAGGCATACAGCAGGCTGTGGGTGACGGTGGTCCCTTTGCCCGACAGCAGCGCCGGTAGCCAGTTTCCAAAGCCAAAAAATCCAATTGCCTGAAAGAAATTCATTACCACCAGCATCAGGGTACGTTTACGGTACTGCGCTGACCAAATTTCTTTAAATGTGCCTCGTTGCGGCAGCTGGGCGGCGGCATCATTCTGTGGAAAATCTTGCCCGACCGGCGCGCCACAGCGCTGTTCCATCCTGCTGAGCACCTGATGTGCTTCCTGATGACGACCTTGCTGCGCCAGCCAGCGCGCCGATTCGGGCAGGTTTTTACGGATAAACCAGATGATCAGTGAGCAGAGCGCGCCAGCAATAACCACATAACGCCAGCCGGTCAGGCCGAAAATGGTTTGTGGCACCAGCCACCAGGACATTAAGGCCACGGTGGGTACCGACAGGAACTGGATAAAAAAGGCGAAAGCGAACGCTTTACTGCGCAGATGAGTGGGTACCCACTCGGTCAGATAAGTGTCGATAGTGACCAGCTCGATGCCCAGCCCAACGCCAACCAGGAAGCGGCAAAAGATAATCCACTCGGCCTGATTCTGGAACGCCATCAGCAGGGAAAAAGCGCCATACCAGGCGAGGGCAAACATAAAGGTCATCCGGCGGCCAAAACGGTCGGCATAGGGAGCCAGTAAGCTGGCACCAATAAACAAGCCCAAAAATGTCGCCGAAGCAAAGGCCGCCTGGTCGGATATTCCAAAGACACCTTCACTACCAATATGAAATATGTTTTCAGCGATTAATCCTGAACTAATATATCCCGTTTGAAACAAATCGTAGAGTTCAAAAAAACCGCCGAGAGCCAGTAAAGTAATAAATCGCCACAGACCGGCGGAAGCGGGAAGGGCATCAATACGATTAGCTAAACTATTGATTTTATTGGGTCGTGCAGAAGAGGATTCCATCCCCTGGGAAGATGCTGAACACATTTTAATTATTTTTCCTCAGTAACATAGTGATTACAATTCAATGCTAAAGGCTGATGGCTGGATTTAAATTTTTAAATTGCTATCAGACGCAGAAAAATAAGGATAAAAACCTAAGGAAGAGTATTTGAAGGGAGATGATGCTGAGTGTTAAGAGCAAATAAATTGGAAGGGCAATGTCACCATTGCCCCGTGGTTTTTATTGCGGCATCTGTGGATAGACTCCCGGCCCAATGGGTAAGCCAAGCATGTACCATGCCAGCAGCAGCAGGATCCAGACGCTAAAGAACACCAGCGGGTAGGGGAATATCAGCACGTAATAGGTGCCGAGCTGAGCATCTTTGCGATAGCGCTGCAAGAAACCGAGAAACAGGGGTAAGAACGGTGACATTGGGGCCAGCGGCAGTACCGCAGAATCAGCGATGCGGAAAATCATTTGGGCAAACGCCGGATGAAAACCGAGCAGCATAAACATCGGCACAAATACCGGCGCGAGAATCGACCAGATGGCAGAACCGCTGGCGATAAACATGCATAAAAACGCCGAGAGAAACATCAAACCGAGAAAGGCAGGTGCGCCGCTGACGCCGGCAGTTTCCAGCACATCGGTCAGGCCGATAGCCATAAACTTACCCATATTACTCCAGTTAAAGAACGCCACGAACTGCGCCAGCGGGAACACCATCACAATAAAGCCCGCCATGCTCTTCATGGGTTCGACCAGCAGATTGGGCACATCGTCCGGGCGACGGATCTGTCTGGTGACGACGCCATAGGCAATTGCCACGGTAAAGAAAAACAGAATGATAATCGGCACGATGCCTTTAATAAACGGCGAAGGCACAATTGAACCGGTATGCGGATCGCGCAGCGGCGCACCTTCTGGCACCACCAGCAGCGCCATCAGGCCGATAAACAGCAGTGCGGCGATGCCGGCAGCTTTCAGACCTTTATTTTCTAATGGCGTCAGGGCTGCCAGACGTTCACCGGTGCCGCCCTCCCAGGCGGGTAAGCGCGGTTCTACATACTTATCGGTCAGTATTGCTCCGGCAATGGTCAGCACAATCACCGAGGTGGCCATAAAGTACCAGTTGTCGATCACGCTGACGTGCACCGTATCGCTGACGGCTTTTGCTGCTTCGCTACTGATACCGGACAACAGCACATCGGTAGTCACAATCAGCAGATTAGCCGTAAAGCCAGAAGCAACGCCAGCGATGGCTGCCAGCAGGCCGGCCACCGGATGACGACCCACGGCAATAAAAATCAGCGCGCCGAGCGGTGGCATTACCACCAGCGCCGCATCCGAAGAGATGTGGCTGAAAAACGCAATAAACAGCACCATATAGCTGGCGTAACGCCGGCTGACGCGTGACGCCATTTTCACCATCAGAGATTGCAGTAAGCCGACTTTTTCCGCCAGCCCGGCACCAATCACCAGCGCCAGAATCGAACCGAGTGGCGTAAAGCCGCTGAAGTTTTTGATAATATTCGGGAAGATCCACTGTAATCCCGCGACGCTCAGTAGATTATTTACCCGGACTATTTCGCCGTTAGCGGGGTTCTTAACCGCCAGGCCCAGCGTACTGATGACCGCCGTAGCGACCATTAGTATGACGATCAGATAGACGAACAGCAGAAACGGATTGGGAACTTTATTGCCGATGCGCTCAATACAGTTAAATAGTTTCCCCGGGCTTTTACCCGCTGGCGTTGCAGCTTCACTCATGGTCTTCCCCTCGTCGTATTTGCATTAAACAGTTTTATTGTTATTACGTCGGCTGAGTCAGTGCTGAGCCGATCGGGTCGTGCTTTACAGTGGAGTAGGCGTCACGTCAGCCGGTATCGGGCAGTGGTAGGGCTGTTGCGCTCGCGCAGCTGCAAACTCAGCCCGGCAGCGCGCCAGCGCCTCCGCATCGCCAAGTAAAGTGGCAGCAGTGGCGGCCATTATTTTTCCTGCAAGACACATGCCTTTATGGGCGATTGAGGTGCGTCCCTGTGCCACCAGCTGCCAGGTATGCAATGGCGTGCCGAGGGCGAAGCACGGGCTAAAACATTGCGCGGTCGGCGTCACCCAACTGACATCGCCAACATCTGTCGAGCCGTACATCAGTTCCTGAGTGATGGCGTAAGGGGCAACTTCATCGGTCAGCACTTTTTCGCCAAGCGTTTGCACCCAGGCCTGACCCGCTTCGCCGCCGGTACGGGCGATGTTCAGTTTGGCATTACGGATATCATCAGGGGTCAGGGTGGCGCGGATCTGGCCGGCAAACGCCACTTCCTCGTCGCTGTATTGCGGTACGCCAAAAGCACGCACATAGCTGGCCATCACCTGCTCAAGCGCCCGGTTAGGGATGTAGTTGGAACAGGCTTTATCGAAGCGCAGAGTCATTTTGGTGTCGGTCATCAGCGCGGCACCTTTGGCGATGTTAATTACCCGCTGATAGATATCCTGTGCCTGATCGAGCTGAGGGGCGCGGATCAGATACAGCACTTCTGCATCTGCCTGCACCACATTAGGTGAGCTGCCGCCGCTGTTGGTCACGGCATAGTGCAGGCGTGCTTCCTGCACGATATGTTCACGCAGGAAATTCGCACCGGTATTCATCAGCGTGACGGCGTCCAGCGCACTGCGCCCCAGATGGGGAGAGTTGGCGGCGTGGGCGGCGACGCCTTTAAACTGGAAGGCGGCCTGGATATTGGCGAGGGTGGTGTTATTAAACATGCCGCTGAATGATTCAGGATGCCAGGTTACGGCGGCGTCGACATCGTCGAATAATCCTTCGCGAACCATAAAAGTTTTGCCGGAGCCGCCCTCTTCGCCAGGACAGCCGTAGAAGCGCACCGTACCGCTCAGGCCATTCTGTTCCATCAGTTTTTTTAGCGCAAAGGCCGCAGCCATCGCGGCGGTGCCCAGCAGATTGTGACCGCAGCCGTGTCCATTTCCGTTCTCCACCAGCGGTTCTGGTGAGGCAGTGGCGGCTTTCTGGCTGAGTCCGGCCAGCGCATCGTATTCTCCCAGCAGGGCGATAATCGGTTTACCGCTGCCGTAGCTGGCGATAAATGCGGTATCGATATTGCCAACGCCGCGTTTAACCTGAAAACCCTCCTGCTCCAGTGCGCTGGCAAGGCGTTCTGCTGACTCAGTTTCGCGAAAGCGCGTTTCCGGGCAATCCCAGATGGCATCACTGATGGCGCTAAATCGTGACTGCTGGCTGTCGATATAGTGGTTAATAAAGTCGGTCAGTTCCGGCTGATTCATGGTGCCTCCTGATAGTCGGGCAGGTTCAGTGCCAGCGTAGCGAGGGTTTTAATCGCTGCGGGCATCACGCTTTCATCGAAATCAAATTTTTCGTTATGGTGACCAGCGCTAAGCTCGGTGCCAAAAATTACATAGGAAGCCTGACCGCCACGCTGTTTTACGCGCTCCATCATATAGGTGGCGTCTTCAGAGCCGGCGGCCTGCGGGCGGCGGTCGACCACCGAGGTGAATTCATTAAGCGCTTCTGCCTGGCGATGAATAAAATTAACCCAGCCAGGCGTGGGCTGGCTGCTGCGCGCCGCGCCCATCAGTTTCACCTGATGTTCAACGCCATACATCGCTGCGGCACCGCTCAGTACCTGGTGGGCTTGCTGACAGATAAAGTCATTGATTTCGTTGTTGGCACCGCGTGTTTCAATTTTCATAAAGGCGTAATCAGGCACCACATTACGTCCGGTTCCTGCCTGTAGCACGCCGACATTTACCCGGGCGCTGCCGCCGCTGTGCTGCGGCAGATTATGCAGTGCCAGCGTGGCCTGCGCTGCGGCGAGCAGCGCATTGCGTCCCTCTTCCGGGCGTGCACCAGCATGAGAAGCGACGCCGCGGAAGGTCACGTCCAGTTTGGTGGTTGCCATAAAGCTGTCGCTGCCGCATACCACTTCGCCGCTGGGTACGCCGGTACCAATATGGATGGCGGTAAAGAAATCCACATCATCTACCACTCCAGCCTCGACCATCGATTTGGCACCGCGGGTTCCTTCTTCAGCAGGCTGGAAAATCAGCTTAATCGTGCCGCTCAGTGCCGATTTCATCTGCATCAGCACCGTTGCCAGGCCCAGCCCGATGGTGGTGTGGCCGTCATGGGCGCAGGCATGCATCATGCCCGGGTTACAGGACGCGAAGCCGTCGCGAAACGGACGGTGATCGTCAGCCATTTTTTCATTCAGATCGAGAGCATCCATATCGACGCGAAACGCGATGGTCGGCCCCGGACGACCGGTTTCCAGCGTAGCGACGATACCGCAGAAGCCGCCGGAAAAGTGCGGTAGCCATTCAGCCAACGCGCCCTGAGCCAGCGCTCGTGCTTCTTGCTGCTCCAGCACCGCGTCAGCAGGTAAGCCCATACGCGCATCGGCGTTAATCACCTGTTTACCCAGCTGTAATTGATAACCTAAACGATTCAACTCATCGGCCACCAGAGTGGCAGTGCGAAATTCCAGCCAGCCTGATTCAGCGTATAAATGGAAATCGCGTCGCCAGCTTTGCAGGCGTGGAAATAGATCGTCTACCAGTTCAGAAAGGGTACTCATTAATTTGATCCTCTAACACGGTGTCGTAAAAAATTATCGACAGATTTAATTTTCTGAACATTGAGTTCAGGTGGAAATTTTATTTTTCTGCGGTCAACAGTATTCTGATGGTTTAAGTGTGATCGCTATCTTATTTATGCTAATAAGCCCCTGCTAACGCGTCTGGCCGCTGCTCAGGCATCGATAAGCATTGCTTATTTCAAATGGCTCTCGTGATAATATTTATTTATGCTTAACGGAGACTAATTAACAAAATATGAAGATTGCTCGATATTATTTTGCTTTTTTAAATTAATTTTTAATGCCGGTCGCTGTTGTGCTATTTCTTCCGGAACAGAAGAAATAGTGGAATCTATTGCGAATAGTTAACGTTTTTTAAGCGCTTTTTTCGAATGTACACAATGGTATTATCCTGCATAAGATGCCAGTATCTTGCTATTGATAATTAATGGTTATCACCTGACGCATTGGTATTAACCGTTCCCGCCACAGGAATCTATCGTTATGCCTGCTTCAATAAAACTGCATCAGCTACGCGCTTTCGTTGACGTGACGCGCCAGGGCAGTATCCGTGCCGCCAGCCGCGCTTCTGGTCTGTCGCAACCTGCTCTGACTAAGGCGATCCAGGAACTGGAGGAGGTGCTTGGCGCGCGGCTGTTTATTCGGCGTCAGCAGGGCATTGTGTTAACCGATATCGGTGATAATTTTTTCAAACATGCGAGCCTGGTACTGGAAGAGTTGCGTGTGGCGCAGGAAGATATTCAGCAGCGGCTTGGGCTGGCGAGTGGGCGGGTGAATATTGGCGTCGGTGGCAGCGTGGCGAGAACGATTATGCCAAAGGTGATTACCCAGTTTCATCGCGAGTATCCGAATGTGAAAGTGCGGATTGTTGAAGGGCAGCTGGTGTCGATGATCCCGGAACTGCGGCAGGGCCAGCTGGATTTCACCATCAATACCTATGATGAAAGTCACCTTGATAATGAGCTGACCTTTGAGCGGCTGATGGAAAGAGAGTATCAGGTGGTGGTGCGAAAAGGGCACCCCTGCGAGGATGCGCGCTCGCTGGCTGAGTTGCAGCATTGCGACTGGACCATGCCGACGCCAAAAGGCAGCTACTATCGGCTGCTGCACGACCTGTTTGGCAGTATGGGAATGGCGCCATCGATTGTAGTTACCTGTGAAACTTTTATGGCTTGTACCAGCCTGGTCGCGCAGAGCGACTTTGTCAGTATTTTATCGAATGATGTGATTTCCGACCCCATACTTGGTCGCCAGCTGGTGGCGCTGGAGCTGGATGAACCGTTGCCGAAGGCGACCTTTTTTCTGATTCAGCGGCGTGATACGGCGCTGACGCCAATGGGTGCCTATTTAGCCCAGCTGTTTCGCCGCCACTGTCGTAGCTGAAGAGCCGTATTGTACGATTTAGTGCTCCGGTAAGTTGTACGCCGGGTGAGTTACGGATGTTATGATAAAAAACAGTCAGGTTCAGTTGAGGTGCAAGATGATTAAAGTCGCAACAGCCAAGCAACAGGAAGTGCAGCGCATTGTGGAGGCATTATCCCTGGCGATTGCTCAGCACCGTCTGAAACCGGGTATGCGGCTGGTTGAAGCGCAAATCGTTGAGGTGTTGCAGGCTAATCGTAATCATGTGCAGGCTGCATTACAGCGTATGGCGTTGCAGCATATCGTCAGCATTGAACCGAATCGCGGGGCGATGGTGGCAAAGCCAGAGGCGCGCGAAGCACGTGAGATCTTTATTGCCCGCCGGGCAATTGAAAGCGCGATTGTCGCCAGCATTACGCCGGATCGGATGGCGCGTGCCGTGGATGAGATTGATGCCCAGCAGCATGCAGAAAAAGACGCCAGCGAACGCGGAGATCGCCGCGATATCGTGCGCGAACTCTGCAACTTTCACTTGTTACTGGCTAAGTTAAGCGGCAATAAAGTGCTGGGTGAAATTTTGGCAAACCTGATGGTGCGCAGCTCGCTGATCGTGGCGTTGTACCAGCGTAACGATACGCCTTCCTGCCAGTGTGCCGAGCATGGGGCGATAATCAGCGCGTTGAGAGCGGATGATACGGATCTGGCGCAGGCGATTATGATTGAGCATCTTAACCAGCTGGAACAGCAGCTCGATCTGGCTGATGCTGTGCCCGAGCAGCTGAACCTTCGTCAGGCACTACTGGTTAATTAAGTCAGCGTCGGGCAAAGGTAAATCTCCCGTTTTGCCGTTCAGTTTACCGACACTCTCCTTATTCAAAATCACAAAAATTATGCTGAAAATTAGTCAGTTATCTTTGATTATAAACTGACCGATTGCATTTATTCATTATTGCTAGCAATCTAGTAGTTAATTACTAGCAAATACGATCGGTAATAATTTGAAGAGGTATACAATGAGCGCTGAACATCCAGCAGTACAAATCGTCCGTGATTTTCTTGCCGCGTCGATGGCACCCGATCCGGTACTGGCGGCAACGTTTATGGCGGAAGGGGTGAAAATCACCTTTACCGGCAAGCGAGAAATGGCCGATCCGCAGGCGATAACCGCCTTTAATGGTGGGCGTTATAAGTGGGTGAAAAAGAAATTAGGCCAGTTTGACTGGATGGATCGCGGTGACTCCGTCGTGGTGTATGCCAACGGTACGCTGTATGGCGAGTGGCCAGATGGCCGTAGCTTTGCCGGGAATCGTTATCTCGATCGCTATGAAGTTCGCGCGGGTAAGATCACTCATATGGATGTGTGGAATGACAGCGCCGAGTGGATTTTAACTCCGGCGATCGCGCAATCTGCCTGAGCTAAATTTTTATCGTCTGAACTATCAGCTTATTGTGCGTGCTGACGCTCACTTTGCTGTGTCAGGGCTGACTACACTTATCCGCTGAGTGACAGTTACGCTGCGAAAGGAGCATCTTCTATTGCGGCGTCCCGGAAACATTGAGGAGTGCGCCATGCAAGCCAAACCCTATCTGTTTTTTGACGGCAGCTGTGAACAGGCAATCGACTTTTACCATCGGGCATTTGGTGCTGAACTGCTGTTTAAGATGACCTTTGGCGAAATGCCGGATCCGCAAAGCGTGCAGGAAGGCTGTGGCTCTGGCTATAGTTTTCCACCGGATAAGATTATGCACGCCCAGCTAAAAGTTGGCAGCAGTGAAATCATGATGAGTGACGGTAATATTGCCAGCAACGACCAACAGCATCAGGGGTATGCCATCAGCCTGGTGACCAGTGACCTGGAAGAGGGAAAAAGCTGGTTTGATAATCTGTCAGCCGGCGGTCATGTCACCATGCCGTGGCAGGAAACGTTCTGGGCCAATGGGTTTGGCATGCTGACCGATAAATTTGGTATTCCGTGGATGGTTAATGTCGAGAAGCCAATGGCTTAACGCGCCTTCCCACGCGAGGCGTGGGAAGCAATCAATGGCGGCATCATCGCCGCCATCATTAATCAGAAGTTATAACCGACCACCAGGTAGTAACCCCAGCCGGTAGATTTCACTTCAAACGGACCTTTACCGAAGTCCAGTTCGGTGCCGTCAGCCCACTGACCACCGTTATGGAAGTAACGTGCCACGAACGAGTAATGCCAGTGATCGTAACCCAGCGACAGAATATGGCTGGAGGCGATGGAGTTATTGGTGCGCGCTTCGCCCGCCTTGTCTCGCAGATCGGAGCCGAAGTCGAAATTAGTGAAGCCAATATAGCTCAGGTTACCGCCCCACAGGTCGGTGAGTGGCAGGAAGTATTTGATTTTGAAACGATAGCCATCCCAGCTGTTTTCGTTGGCTGCGTCGTAGTTTTCCCACTGGTATTTTGCATAAATATTCGCTGAAAGAGCCAGTTTGGTGTGGGTGTCGATATCGGTACCCAGACCCATGTACCAGGTGTTCTGACGACTGGCGCTGTTGCGGCCCATATCGTAGATATAGTTGTTCGCGAAATACCACTCTTTAAACGGACCAAAGCTCAGGTCGGTGCCGGTCAGTTTATCAATTGAGAAGCGCGGTTCGATTTCCATAAACAGCGGCGAGCCTTTATCCCAGATACCGGTCTGATAGCTGTTGCCACCGAAGAATTTAGGCACGTCGATATAGCCGTAAAAATCGAACCAGTCCTTGTGAGCAAAGGCTTCGTACTCAAGGTAGACGTTGTTATTAAGCTGTGGTCCAAAACGTGTTTTCGTGCTGCCCACCACGTTAACGCTTTGATGCCACCAGTCTGATACGTACTGTGCGTCGTTACCTGCAGCCAGTGAAGATACGCTGTATGACATCGCCATCAGCGTTCCCGCCGCCATCAACATTTTAGTTTTCATTTTATTACCACATGCTTAATGACCATTCTGTTTCGCGAGAATGATGGTCTTGTTAGAAAGCCCCTGAAGGACAGGAGAGTGATTTTCTGTCGTCATCAGACAGAGCAAACGCCTGTTGAATAAATGCCCGCGCATGGTGCCTGCAACAGCGGAATAGAAAATAGATATTGCTCACATTTGTCAAAGTTTGTTTCATTATAATTCAGGTGTTTTGTGATGAATGTCACAAAAATATCGCATTTTCGCGCAAACGATTGTCTGAAGAGCAAATGGCCACCGTGATTGGCGCGGTGGTGCCCTATTGGTGCCAGACATCAGTGAAAGAGTATGCAGTTAAAGTGATTGATTAACCGACAGGTGTTGACTGTCCTGTGCACCCGAAGTTAATCCGGGGCACAGGCTTCGTTAAACGGCTTGTGAAAAGGGGAGCTATCCGGCGGCGCGCGCCGCCATTTCGCGGCTATAGTGGCGGCTGGCTTCCAGTAACATTTGGGTATATTCGACTTTCGCCTCGCCGCGCAGCAGCGTATCGGTATCAAGCGTTTCCAGAATCTGGCCAAACTGCATCACCGCCACGCGATGACACAGATGAGCGATCACGCCAAGATCGTGGGTAACCATCAGATAGGTCAATCCCTCTTCCTTTTGCAGATCGCTGAGCAGATTAAGGATCTCTGCCTGGACCGACACATCCAGCGCCGATGTCGGTTCATCCAGCAGCAGCACCTGCGGCTGTAAGATTAATGCGCGCGCTATGGCAACACGCTGGCGCTGACCGCCGGAAAGCTGATGCGGATAGCGGGTGCGAAAAGCACGGTTCAGCCCGACCTTTTCGAGAATAGCGTTAACCCGCCGATCGCGTTGGTCAATATGATGAATTTGCAACGGTTCTTCCAGAATATCAGCGATGGTATGGCGTGGATGCAGCGAGCCATACGGATCCTGAAACACCATCTGAACCAGACGACAGCGCGCATGGCCAATGCTGTGCTCCAGCGGCTGGCCGTTAATCGCCAGCTCACCCTGCCAGTGGGTAAACAGCCCGGCCAGGCACTTCAGCACCGTGGTTTTACCGGATCCGGATTCGCCAACCAGGCCAAAAATCTCGCCTCGCTGTACGGCAAAATTGACGTCGAACAGTACCTGACTGGCTTTAGCGCCGGAGTTAAAGCTGAGATTAAGCTGCCGGACGTCGATCATGGTGGATGATTGCATGGGCGCTTCCTTAATCGGTTAGCCAGCTGGACTGACGCTGGAGGACGGGCAGGCGTGGGCGGCGATGCTGCATATCCGGCAGCGAGTTGAGTAATCCCTGAGTGTAAGGATGCTGAGCATTGTCGAGATCGGCAGCGGCAATTGATTCCACTACGCGCCCGGCATACATCACCAGCACCCGATCGCAGAAGCTACGCACCAGGTTAATATCGTGACTGATAAAAATCAGCCCAAGGCCGCGTGACTGCACCAGGTCATCCAGCAGCGCCAGCACCTGCAGGCGCACGGATACATCGAGTGCGGATGTGGGTTCATCCGCAATCACCAGTTCCGGATCGGTTATCAGCATCATCGCAATCATTATGCGCTGCCCCTGACCGCCGGATATTTCGTGTGGGTAGAGATGGTAGACTCTTTCCGGCTGGCGAATACGGACGACGTCGAGCATCTCAATCACTTTGCTTTTGGCTTCAGACCGCGAGCAGGCGTGGTGAGAACGCCAGGCTTCGGCAATTTGATCGCCAACGCAGATCACCGGGTTAAGCGAGTATTTGGGATCCTGCATGATCATCGATATGCGCTTGCCGCGGATCTTGCGCATCTCTGCCGCCGAGGCGTTCAGCAGATCGATATCGCCAAACTGCATGCGATCGGCGCGGATCTGCGCTTTTGCCGGATGAAGCTGCAACAGCGCGCGACCAACAGTGGATTTACCGGAGCCAGATTCACCGACGATCGCCAGTTTCTCGCGGCCGAGCTGAAAGGAGACGCCGCGTACCGCCGGCGTTTCCACCCGGCCATTGATAAAGCTGACGTGCAGGTCGCGCACGTCCAGTAACGCCGGGGCGTTATTCGCTGCGGGGATCGAGAATGTCACGTAGGCCATCTCCTAAGAAGTTGAACGCCAGACTGTTGATCAGAATCGCCAGTCCCGGAATGGTGACTACCCACCAGCATTCCATCATGTAAGTACGGCCGCTGGAGATCATCGCACCCCATTCCGGATCGGGCGGCTGCGCGCCCAGTCCGAGGAAGCCGAGACCGGCTGCGGTCAGAATGATGCCGGCCATATTCATGGTGATACGGATAATTACCGAAGGCATGCACAGCGGCACGATATGTCGCCATAACACCCGCAGCGAAGAAGCCCCCTGCAAACGTACCGCAGAGATAAAATCGGCCTGACGCAGCGACAGGGTTTCCGCACGTGCCAGGCGGGCTATCGGTGGCCAGGCGGTCAGAGTGATGGCGATCACCACATGCTCAAGGCCGGGGCCAAGTGCCGCGACAAACGCCAGCGCCAGCACCAGGCTGGGAAAAGAGATAAAGATGTCGGTAATACGCATCAGCAGCATATCCACCTTGCCGCCAAAGTAACCGGCAGTCACGCCGAGCAACAGCCCAAGAGGCCCAACGGTGACCGACACCAGCAGCACGATATACAGCGTGATACGTGCGCCATACACCAGGCGACTGAAGATATCGCGGCCAAACTCGTCGGTGCCAAACCAGTGAATGGCGTTGGGCGGGGTCAGCGCGTTATTCAGATCCTGTACCAGCGGATGAAATGGCGCGATCCACGGCGCAAACAGCGCGACAATCATCAGCAGCAGCACGATGCCGCCGCCAATCGCCGTCAGTGGATTACGCGCCATGCGCAGCAGAAAATGGCCGATACGAGCGCCGGTTCGGCGCAGGCCTGCCAGCCGTTCACGGCGAGTGCGGATGGTCGGAGAGTCGAGGGAAAGGGTCATGCTTTAGTCCTCGGGTCGAATACCTGATACAGCAGGTCAGAGAGCAGGTTCAGCATCACAAAAATAATGCCGACCACCAGTACGCAGCCCATTACGGCATTCATATCGCCAAGCAGCAGGCTGCCGGTAAGATAGGAACCAAATCCAGGCCAGGAAAAGACGGTTTCGATTAACACTGCGCCTTCCAGCAAAGAGCCGTAGGCCAGCGCCACTACCGTCAGCAGTTGCACCAGAATATTGCGGAAGGCGTGCTGCCAGAGGACCTGCCACTCATTCAGCCCTTTGACGCGCGCGGTGATAATGAACTCCTGTGACAGCTGAGCCAGCATAAAACTGCGCGTCATTCGGCTGATATACGCCATCGAGTGAAAGCCCAGCAGCGAGGCTGGCAAAATCAGGTGATTCAGCGCGTTACGAAATACCGTCCAGTTACCCTCCAGCAGCGAGTCCAGCAGTAGCAGACCACTGCGGCTGGTCACCTGGCCATCAAGGCTCAGTTCAACTCGTCCCGCGCCGCCAACCCAGCCCAGCCAGGCGTAGAACACCAGTAGCCCCATCATTCCGACCCAGAAAATCGGCGTCGAGTAGCCTGCCAGACTGATAATCCGCACCACATAGTCGGCCAGACTGTTACGTTTCGCCGCCGCCAGCACGCCTAACGGGATCCCCAAACCGGTGCCAATAATAATCGCCAGCGTTGCCAGTTCGAGAGTGGCCGGGAATACCCGCAGAATGTCATCAACCACCGGCTTACCGGTCAGCAGTGCGTTGCCTAAGTCGCCGTGCAGCAGCGTGTTGAGATACAGGCCGAACTGCGCCCACAGTGGCTTATCAAACCCCAATTGCTGATAAACCTGCTGATAGGTGCTGTGATCGGCATCCGGGCCAACAATCGCCAGCACCGGATCGACAGGCATCACCCGACCGATAAAAAAGGTCAGCAGTAGCAGACCAAACAGCGTAATCGCCACCTGAATAACGCGGCGGCTAATACGACGGGCAATACCATCGGCTGAAAACCATTGTGCGGTCATGGCGTATTACCTCCGTCGGCAGGTGCGGACTTATAAACATCGCGCAAGAAGGTGGTAGCGGAAGGATGCGGCTGATAGTCGTGAACTTCATTGCGCACCACCACTGAGTCGACCATTTGCGACAGCGGAATCAGTGCCGGAATCAGCGTGTCGTAGCGCTGCTGAATCGCGTAATAATCCTGTTGTTGCTTCGTCGCATCGCGCTCCACCAGTGCACTGTCGATCAGCCTGTTCAGCTGCGGATCATAGAAGCTGGTGCGCCAGCCCTGAAAATTGGTCAGGCGTGCGGCATCGCTGTTATTCGGGTTGTAGACCAGAGCGCGCAGGCTGGAGTGCGGATGAGGCTCGACGCCGCTGCCACCGCGCCCAACCAGCATATCGAAGCGGCGTTCACGCATGGCACCATAAATCTGATTACCGGTGCCGGTGACGATTTTGGCGCGAATGCCGGCCTGCATCAGCGTCGATTGCACGGCAATCGCGATATTCAGAAACGGCTGATCGGCCAGCACCCGCAGCGTGGTGTCAAAACCGTCGGGATAACCGGCTTCGCTCAGCAGAGCTTTGGCGCGTGTGATATCCAGCTTATAGTCCGGATTGGGTAAGGTTGCGGGCATACCGGACTGGATCGGGCGCTGATGCAGAATGCCATATCCCGGCATCAGGGCTTTGTTAATGCCTTGATAATCAATCAGATAACGTACCGCTTCCCGCACTTTAGCATTGGCGAAATGCGGTTCTTTCATGCTCATCGCCACGTAATAAATGGTGCCTTTTTTTACCGCGTCGACGCTGACGTCAGGAACGTTACGCAGAGCATTAATATCCGAGACCGCCATATTGCTGGCGATATCAAGGTCGCCTTTTTCAATCATCAGTCGCAGGGTTTGCGACTCCTGAAAATGACGGAACACTACGCGACTTAATTTCGGCTCGCCGCGCCAGTAATCCGAATTACGGCTGATGCGCAGCACATCTTTTGCCTGCCAGGTATCCCGCCGGAATGGCCCGGAACCGGCTTCGTTGGTTGTCAGCCACTTATTACCCCAGTCGCCATTTATCTCGTGCGACTGCACGGTTTTGCGGTCCAGTACCGAACCGCTACCCAGCGCCGCCAGCGAATAGAGCACCAGTTTCGGATCATTGGCCTTCGGCAGTTCAATCTCAACCGTGTAAGGCCCCGGCGCGCGCACCATCTGATCGATATTCTCTTTGGTAAAGCCGTAAGATTTCCATACCGAGGCCTGCGCCAGATTGAGATGCAGAATGCGGCGCATTGACCACACCACATCCTCAGCGGTTAAGGGGTTACCGGAATGAAAGGTGACGCCCTGGCGCAGCTGAAACGTCAGCAGAGTATCATTACTGCTCACCTGCCAGCGGGTGGCCAGCGCCGGGCGCACGTCGGTGAGCTGGTTCGGATCCAGCTCGATCAGCGAGTCATACAGATTGACCACAATGCCGACCACTTCGTTGCCGGTCATCGCGGCCGGATCGAGAGTCAGCAGGTTATTCATGTTCATGCCGATGATCAGTTGGTCGGACGGCGTTTTTGCCTGTGCCGTGCCGCCGCTGAACATCAACAGCAGCGCGAACAGCCACGCTCCTGCCAGATTGCCAGTGTTCATGTTTTACCTTCCGGGTAGAGTCAGAGGTTATACCCTTACCTGAAGTTGCAGCTGTGCCAGCGGCCTTGGCCATCAGCTGAATGACTGCAACTCCGGATTGGTTTTATTATTTCTTCTGCCCGTTGCTCAGTCGCGGCTGATGGTGTGGGTCTCTATATAGTCAAAATTGATATCCTCGCCGAGTCCCGGACGCATCGACAGATGGACAAATCCTTGCTGGTCCATGGGATCAACCAGACTGTTCAGATAGGCCGGTGGCTGGTCGTAATCAAGGAACGGATGCAGCAGCCCGCGCTCGTACCAGCGGCAGTTGCGAATGGCCCCAACCACCGCCAGGCTGGCGGCACCGTTACCGTGCACTTCACAATCCATGCCAAAAGCTTCAGCGAGGCTGGCGACTTTCATACAGGGGGAAATACCGCCGACGCCATTGGCGCCGGCGCGCAGAATGTCGCAGGCTCCGGCTTTGACCCAGTCGGCGCGGCTGTGATGCTTGCCGCCAAGGCTTTCCGGGCCAATCACATCGATTGACAGGTTCTCTGCCAGCCAGGCGTAAGAGGCCATGCTCTCTTCTTCCATCGGCTCTTCGAACCAGGCAAAATTCAGTTTTTCCAGTGCCTTACCGATAGTCAGTGCCTGGCTGCGGCTGTACCAGTGATAGCCATCCAGCATCAGTTCAATATCTGGCCCGACGGCTTCACGCACTGCGGCACAGGCTTTAATATCCATTTTTGGATCAGGAGCAAAGGAGATCGGCGGCATCCAGGTGTGCAGCTTGATGGCCTGATAACCGCGAGCCACCAGTTTTTCGGCAAACTGAGCAAATTCGTCCGGCGTCGATAGTCCGCCTTTCAGCTCATCGCCACACATGGTGCTGCCATAGGCCGGAACTTTTTCCCGGAAGCCACCCAGCAGCTTGTGCACCGGCATTTTCAGCTTGCGGCCAATCAGGTCCCACAGCGCCTGTTCAACGAAGGAAAGTGCTCGTTCAGTCAGTTGATGCGCGCTGCCGCGCTGCCAGTGCACCAGGTCCTGCCATAACCGTTCACGATCAAACGGATTCTGACCTATCAGCACTTTGCGGAAGAAGGCATTGACCACGTGCGGGCGCACCACTTCCGGCGGAGCGAATGAGTAACCGCAGTCACCCTCATCGGTGGTGAGAGTGAGCATTGCCATTTTGGCCTGATTCTCTTCTCCAGGGTGTGAATGACCCGCACTGTCCGAAACGCGATGCGTGGGGTAAGTAAAAACGGTGACATCAACCGAGCTTATTTTCACAATGACTCCTGCCGTAAGAGGTGTGGTAAGAAATGTAACGGAAGGCGGATTGAATGAAGTTCAGGCTGCGGCCCCCCGACAGTGTTAAAACCAAAACAACGAATTTATATAATAAAACGCCGTTTCATTTAACACTGTAACCATATCGCGCAGTTGCCGCCCTGGCGAAAGCGGAGTAAATACACACCAATTTTTAGGCGTATGCCCAGGTCAGCGTGAGCATATTCACGATAATGTTGTGAAATGTGATCTGCATCGAGTGCGGTGGCAGGCCGGCGTAAGCCGGGTAGCCATAATTCGGGGCGGTTCAGGCAGGAGAGGTTAAATTGCTTTTCTGATTTTCATCTGTCGCAGATGGCTGATGGGGCCTTCAACTAACACGTCCTGGCGGAAAATAAGCGTCCTTAACCGGTAATCGATAAACAGATAGCTGAGAGTATCGCATTCAGCCATGCAGAGAACTTCGCCTGCAATGTGTGAAGCCTGTGTCGGAGTGGTTGTCAGCGCAGTCAAAATCAGATGGTCATAGTAGCTGACAGGTTGTGCCAGCAGCTGCCCCTGACGAAAGATGCGTAGCTCAGAAGGGGAAGCCAGTAACTGATGCCAGACAGACTGGGAATGTTCGATTTCTGTCGCTGACAGCCGCGTCCGCTCCTGCCACCACAAGGCCAGCTTTTCGGGTGGAACATTTGCGACTGAACTGACTCCACCGATGGTAGTGACATTAATAATAAAGACTTCGCTCTGTTGCAGTTGCTCCAGCAATGCACTCAGCATCAGCTGCTCGCGGCTGTTATTGCCGACCCAGATGGTGACGCTTTTGCAGCGGTGAAGGCGGCT
Organism: Winslowiella sp. 2C04; assembly: GCF_050037805.1. Classification (NCBI taxonomy): domain Bacteria; kingdom Pseudomonadati; phylum Pseudomonadota; class Gammaproteobacteria; order Enterobacterales; family Erwiniaceae; genus Winslowiella; species Winslowiella sp. 2C04. The sequence continues at coordinate 281,999 of NZ_CP188300.1, forward strand.
CAGCAGCAGGGTAGTCAGCTGACGGCGCAGTATGATGTCAGAGCATTCAGGTGCGCAGACGATCTGCCATAAATTTTCCAGCCATGACAATCGTGCAGAAAAAGCCGTGGCATCTGCGATAGGATATAGCGGGCCAAAGGATAAATCATCGGCAAAAACCAGTACGTCATCATCAGGAAACGCAATTCTGATATTTCCTGCCGCAGAGCCTAATGCTGCGATATGGCAATGTTGACTGGCAGACAAAATTTATTTCCTTATACAGAAGATCATGTTGAGGATGATTAAACAAAATCAATGTTTTGGTCAACAAGTTTTCTCGTGGCGATAATAATACTTCTCAACCTACTATTCATTGCCGGTATCAAATTTAACGGCTGATATTAATTAAAAGTACAACTAAAAATATTTTTTTAATATCAGATATGGCTAAATATTTTAGTTTTTATAAATGCAGATGATACGTTTTTGTACAAGGAAATCCAGTAAGATGAGGTTAAATTACGCGATCTGACACGAAAAGTTAGGTGGCAAGCCGATGACTCTGCTCAGTGACTATGGGGAGAAGCGGTAAGATACCGGGCGAAACAGGTTGATTATCGACACTTATATAGATGTTACTAGAATTTTATAGTTAACAGTTTCACTTGAAATGATTATAACGCACAGTTTTCTGCTGCTAAAAAGCACTAACCGTGAGAACACTTTTTTTTCTGACCCCTACGCGCAGGTTAAAGCAGCGTGCTGGATGATGAGTAGTAACCGTCTTTTACCGTCAATTTAACTGAGTTAACATGCAATAATAAACAGATAACCGATTTCAGTATCAGTAACTATTACAATGAGTTTTCAACAGAATTCTTAATAATTTAGAGAAATGTACCGTTTTAAGCTTCAGGACTTTACTGTTATTAATATTGAAGATGAGATGTTGAAATTTACAACATAAGCCAGCGGAAAAAACAGATTGGTATCCTTATGCGCTACGTTATTTTAAGCGGATTATTGTTGTTGCTGCCCTTCAGTCTGGCTGCGGCTGCACCGCAGTCGATGCAATTATTGCATCGCGAGACGCTGCCGCCGCCAAAACTGGCGCTCAGTGATGCGCAGTGGCGATGGCTGGGAATTAAGCGGGAAATGCGAATTGCCACCTTTACGCCAGATAATCCGCCGTTTGACAGGGTTGCCGATCCGGACCTTTTCGAAGGGATATCTGCCGACTACAGCCTGCTTATCTCGCGCTATCTGGGATTGTCGCTTAAGGTGTTGCGTTATCGCGATCGCGATGCTGCGCTGACGGCACTTCATCAGCAAGATGTTGACCTGGTGCTGGACGACAGCGGCGAGCCGCTGGCGCATAATCAGTCAATAATCAGCACGCAATCATTTATGCCCGATCGCCCAACGCTGATTTCAGCCACTACGCGGTTTAAACCCGACGCACCGCAAACTGCACCCATCCGCCTGGCACTGGTCGGTGAGTATCATGATAATGCGTGGATTAATCGCCACTATCCGCTGGCAAAAGTTAATCGTTACGCTTCCCTGGAAAGTGCGCTGGCTTCCGTCGCGTTTGGTGAAAACGACTATGCGATTGGCAATCTGACCAGCGTCAGTTTTTTGATTGAGCGCCACTATAATAATGTGCTGGCCATCATTAAATTATTACCACCGCAGGATACCGGTCCGCGTATGTTGCTGCGTAGCGACAATGCTACGTTGAAAAACGCGGTTAATGCCGCGCTGAATGCCATTCCGCCACTTCAACATAAAGCGATTTTCAACCAATGGAGCCATGGGCTGGATCTCTGGCAGCTGAATTCGCCACTAAATCTGACGCCACGTGAAACGCGCTGGATCAGTGAGCAGCGTCAGCTGCGAATTGTCGTCGATGCGGTTAATCCACCCTTTACCATGTTCGATGAGAAAGGACAATTTCACGGTATCTCTGCTGACGTTTTACGCTTTATCAGCCTGCGTACCGGCCTGAATTTTGTGCCGGTAAAGGCCGGATCTGAAGCCACCATGCTGAATGAGGTGCTGGAAGCGAAGGGCGATTTAATGACGGTAATGAGCACCAGCCCGCTACAGGAGAAGCCGCTGCTGTTCACCCGGCCTTATCTGTTCCAGCCTTTTGTGCTGGTGGTACGCGAGCGGTTTAATTCTGATGTTCATTTTTCCAATATCAAGCGGCTGGCGGTTACCGCCGATCACAGCCAGATGGCGTGGCTGGCAGAGCGCTACCCGGAGATTACGCTGATTGAGGCGGCGAATGCCAATGTGGCTTTGCAGATGGTTAATGAGGGGAAAGCCGATGGCGCAGTGCATGATCTGATGGGCGCCCGCTACATGATTGATCACTATTTCCGCGACCAGTTAAAGATTGCGGCCCAGCTGGGCGAGACACCTTCGCGTATTACCTTTGGCGTCAGGCGGGATTTGCCAGAATTGCACAGTATTATCAATAAAGTACTGGCAGATATTCCTCCCCGTGATATTTCGTTGCTGGTAAACAAATGGCAGGCAACGCCTAATGTAAAACTGCAAACCTGGACTCTGTATCGAATGCAGTTCTACTGGCTGGCTGGAATATTTGCCATGGTAGTGATCACTTCGCTGGTGTGGATTTATTATCTGCGGCGCGAAATTCGTGGCCGACTGAAAATGCAGCTTAAGTTGCAGGAACAGGCCACCTTTCATGAAACGCTGTTTAACGGTACGCCAGTACCCGTGTATGTGGTCAATCGTCACAGAGAAATTATTGACCACAACCAGGCGTGGTGCGATTTCTTCCGGCAGGCAGATGTTCGTCTGATTCAGTCATCACTGAAATGGCCGTTACATCCGCTAGCGGCGGTTTATCCACAGCTCTGCCAGGCTCTGGCCCAGAATGCCGGTAGCGGCGATGCGCGACGCTACACAGTATATAACGGGGTTGAAAAAAGGATCATCATTCATCAGGCGGTGCCTTTTTATGATCATGCTCATCAGATCGCCGGGCTGATTTGCAGCTGGCAGGATATTACCGATCATGATGATCTGCTGGCTGCGCTTTCCGTGGCGCGCGAACGTGCCGAGCAGGCTAATCGGGCAAAAAGTATTTTTCTTGCGACTATCAGCCATGAGATCCGTACGCCTGTCAGCGCGATTATTGGCCTGCTGGAGCTGGAGGTGCTGAATCGCGCGCTTAGTGACGATAATCAGCCGGTGCATGTTGCTTATGAATCAGCACAGTCATTACTGGGTTTAATTGGCGATATTCTGGATATGGCCAAAATTGAGTCCGGCAAACTGGAACTGGCACCGGAGTGGGTACGTTTTGATCAGATTCTTGCCCCGGTGGCTCGGGTATTTGCTGGCCTGGCGCGCCAGAAAAACCTGATGCTGAGCTGTGAATCCGAAGAGTCATCTGCCGATGATATTTACCTTGATCCGATGCGCTTTCGCCAGGTGCTCTCTAATCTGATCGGCAATGCGATAAAATTTACCGACAGTGGAACGGTTAAGGTGAGACTGAGCTGTGTGCGCGGTGAAAAACAGGATGCAATGCTGGAACTGATGGTAACCGACTCGGGGATGGGGATCACTCTGGAGGAGCAGAAGCGGCTGTTTACCCCATTTGAACAAAGCGAAAGCGGCAAAAAACAGCGTGGTAGCGGGTTGGGGCTGGCAATTTGCCATCAGTTAATCACCATGATGGGGGGGACGATTGCTTTGCACAGTCGGTCTGGATGGGGCACCAGTGTTAAGGTTAGCCTGCCGGTTAGCTGTCGGAATGCGCAGATTAGTCGCGTTACTGAAACGCAAGAAATCGGCGATACGCTGCGGATGCTGAAAATTCTTATCGTGGATGATCATCCGGCTAATCGGTTGTTACTCAAACATCAGCTGGCCCGACTCGGGCATCAGGTGACGGAAGCTAAAGAGGGTGAGCAGGCGTTGCAGGCATGGCGTCGCGACTGTTTTGATTTAATCATTACTGATTGCAGTATGCCGGTGATGGATGGCCTGACGCTGACAAAAAACATTCGGAGTGAACAACAGCATCCGGTAATTATTCTTGGTCTGACGGCGAATGCCCAGCCGGAAGAGCGGGAACGCTGCCTGGCCGCAGGTATGGATTACTGCTTGTTTAAACCCCTGCGGCTCACACAGCTGGACAGGCTGTTACGCTCGATATTCCACAATATCACCATCCGACAGCAGGCCTGTTCACTTGAACAACTGGTGGATATTGCTGCACTGCGCAGCCTGACGCAGCATGATAGCCAATTAATGATGACCTTGCTGCAAACCACTAAAGATGAAAATGAGGATGATGTCCGACAGGCAGATAATTTCTTTAAGCAGCAGGACTGGGAGGGGTTGGCCCACTGCCTGCATCGTCTGGCGGGTGTTGCACAGATAATTGGTGCCAGTCAGGCTGAAAGCGATTGCCGCAGCCTGGAGAGCCGTTGTGAGCAGCGCGATGTACTCGCCATTACCGCAGAGATTAACGGCACACTGAACCGGGTTATTCAGCTCAATCAGGCGATTGAGCAGTATATTAAGCAACAGCAGAACCTGTGATTTCGGCGTTCAGGCTGCTGCTGTCAGTAAAACGTCTGGTACAATCCTGCGCGCATCATTATTAACTGACTGGTTTTGGTGATGCCCAGCTTGCGCATCACGCTACGTTTTTGGCTGCTGATGGTTTTCACGCTGCGCTGAGTCAGACGACCAATTTGGGCCGGGGTTTTACCATCCAGTAAGAAACGCAGGGTGCGGCTTTCTGCCGGGGTCAGACTGGCGGCATTCAGATTAATTTTTTCAGCCTGCTGAAAAAAGCCCGGACTTAACGCATTTTTTCCCATAAAGAAGATACTGTGCAGCAGTTCCGTCACGCTGTCGGTGGGGTCCCGGCGCGATAAAAAACCGTGAATGATAAAGGTCTGGTACATTCTTAATATCGAGCGAGAGAAGTTACGCGTGTAGACGATAAGTTTTATTTCTGGCGCTTTTAAGCGCGTTTCACGCAGAAAAACTTTGGTGCTGGACAGAGAAACGTCGTTATCACAGTCGATAATGATGGCGTTAATTTTTCCTGATGTCATTAAGCATCGGGCATTATCCAGCGAGGCGGCATGATGAAAACGGAGATGATGATAGCCTGACTCTTTTAATAATAACGTTAAGCCGAGGCGTGAGAGGTAACACTCATCAATCAGCAGGATATTGTAGTCGCTTTCCATAAACTTATTTCCTAATGCTGGCGTAACACAGTGGCGGCTTTCCTGGATATTAATAAGCTTTGCGGCATTAATAAAACTCAGTATGGCAATGATGGCGAAGCTAATATACTTAAGAAGATATTGTTTGCCTGCGGTCGTTGTCAGAGTGACATAGGCAATAATGCATTCTGATTTCATGATTTAATAGCAGGTCAGTCGTAAAGTTATGCCATCCTGGTCTGACACTCATGTAGTCCACTTCCTACATGATGATGTTTAAATAATTAAACGCGATGCGGATATTTATATTTCAGAAAAGCAGATGTGTCAGTAACAGACTACTGATAAACTATTAATTAACAGCTTCGCGATATAAAGATACAGCCCTGATAGTTATCTGTATCCTGTCGAAAAGCTGTGAGGGGGCAGGATAGCGCCCGGTAACAGCAGATTTTAAGGGAAAAATAATGAGCACAGTGCTGTTGGTTGATGATCATCCCGTTGCGCGCCTGGCCGTGCGTATGTTACTGGAAAACGAAGGCCATGAAGTGATTGCTGAAACGGACAATGGGCTGGATGCGGTTCGCCTGGCGGCCAGTCATCCTCCGGATTTAATTGTGCTGGATATCGATATTCCGGCACTGAACGGGCTGGATGTTATTGAGCGACTGCGTTTAGCGGGATGCGAAGTCAGCATTCTGGTGCTGACCAGTAAAAGTGAGCCACACTATGTCACCCGCTGTATGAACGCCGGTGCCGATGGTTTTGTCAGCAAGAAAAATAACCTCAGCGAATTTACCGATGCTGCACGAGCAGTGCTACGCGGCTATGGCTACTATCCCCGGCGCTCTGGCGCTGCTGCCACTTCCCCGGAGATATTCGACACCCGGTATGAGGTTAAACTGATCGAAAGTCTCTCTAATCAGGAGATGAAAGTGCTGGGCTATTTATCTCGCGGCATGAGTAATATTCAGATTGGTCAAGAAATGAGTATCAGCAATAAGACGGTCAGTACCTACAAACGACGGCTGGCCGATAAAATTGGCGTAAAAAATCAGTTTGAAATGATGGTGTTTGCCCGGCGACATAATCTGGATTAAAAAATAACCAATATAATTAGCCTGATAATTAAATAGTTCTTAAAATAACAAGTAATAAATCATAGGGATACATTGCAGAAACTTTTTCTTAAATGGTTTTTAATCTTTTTTTTGTATTCTTTTATTCGCTAATTATAAGTAAGCGTAAATTCTGTTGCTTAACTATCTGGAAGAAATTAAATTCCCTGCATTAATTAACCAGGGAAATTCTTCAAATGAAAACTAAAATCGCACTTCTTATTCTTGCCGCATCTGTATCTGGCTCCGCATTAGCGAAAGATGTAAAAGAGTGTCAGGCAGTTGACCAGAAACAAATCGAAGCACTGTTTGATCGCTGGAATGAATCATTGCAAACCGGTAACGCACAGACAGTGGCGGATAACTATCTTTCCGACGCCGTTCTGTTGCCAACCGTTTCAAACCACGTGCGCTTGACTGACGCAGAACGTAAGGATTATTTCGAACATTTCCTGCAGAAGAAACCGTTCGGTAAAATTGATACCCGTACCATTCGCATCGGCTGTAATAAAGCAATTGACGCAGGAACGTATACTTTCACCTTTAAAGATAATACCAGCGTCTCTGCCCGCTATACCTTTACTTATGCGTTTGATGGCAAACAATGGCTGATCTCAACTCACCATTCCTCTGCAATGCCGGAAACGAAATAATTGATTAACAGGGAAGTTAATTGTCCTTAGCAAATAAAAAAGAGTCGCTCTGTTGAGCGGCTCTTTTTTTTAGATTGTCAGTGAGAGCATCAGGTACTTGAGCGAATCTCCAGTTTATAACTGAGATTCTGCACCGCGTTTTCGTCGGCAGGGGAGGCGATCATGGTGCTGATGGCGTTTCCTATCTGTACGCCAAGCTTCTGATAGTTGATCTGCATAGCGGTAAGGGCGGGATAGCTGTGTTCACAATTTTCTGAACCTTCAAGGCAGGCGACGGCCAAATCATAGGGCACTTTAAGCATCCGTCGCTGACATTCATACAGTACGCCATAAGCAATTTCGTCATGGCTGCAAATAACCGCATCAATATCCGGATAAGTCTGCAGCAGCTCACCGATCGCATAGCAGCCCAGTTTAAAATCCGGCGCTTCCGGCACGGTGATTTTCATATCAGCATGGTGGTAGTGTGAAAGTAACGCTTTACTCCAGCCATTGATTTGCTGTTTCTGCAGGCGATTATCAGTATGGGCACCAATAAAAGCGATGTTTTTGTAACCCTTTTCCAGTAGATGACAGGTTAGTTTTTCGCCAGCTTCTGACATGGCGAAATTAAACGTCAAGTCGGCAGCGAACGGTTCGGCGCTACAAATATTGATCGTCAGAACGCCACTGTTCTGGATAAGTGCCTGGGTCTGTGATGAGAGTTGCGCGCCAAACAGGATCAGTGCCGCCGGGCGATGCTGCAACAGTTTCTCCACCACTTTGCTTTCGCTATGCTGATTATATTCATGGCAGGCCTGGATTAGCTGAAATTGACGTTTGCTCAGGGTATCCTGCAGTGCGCCAAGGAAGGCAATGCTGGGTTTATCATTAAAGAACGGATAGAGCACCGCCACGCTATTCTGAAAGGTAGCGAGCGCTGAGGCATGCTGTTGCGAAACGTAACCCAACTCATCAACCGCCGCGAGAATCTTTTTCAGCGACTCTTCGGAAACCTGCGTCGGATCGCGCAGCGCGCGCGACACGGTCATTGGGCCAACGCCGGCATGCTGTGCCACATCCTGAAGCGTGACTTTGGCCTTACCGCCTACCAGTTCGCTGGCATCAGTATTAGGCTGATAACCCAGCGTGACAGCGGCTTGTTCCACTTTAACGCGCAGCTTTTCAGACACCTGGTCGGGATTACGCATTACCCGGGAAACCGTCATGGTTCCTACACCAACATAGTTCGCGATATCCTGGAGTGTTACCCGACCACTGCTGCGACGCTTGCTCATGTCAATCTCCTGCAATGACGGCTAATTCCCGCGAAGCTAAACTGATGGGTATATAACGCCATGAAAATGTATTATTTTTATATCAACTGATGCTATTCCTTAGCATCGATAAGTTTGCATCAATTGTACCCAGGGCAACAACAGGTTTACAGTCAAACGATAGACAGATCACAATTGATGATAATTATAACTGTTAGCGATACCAATTTTGACAACCATCACATTTTTGCGCCGCCTGTTACTTTAGTCTGCTGGCAGATTAATAAAAAACAGGTATCGGCCAATGTTGAATCAATTACTCACGTCAGAAACCGTACAAATCCTTGAAAGTTGCCAGGACTGGCGTGATGCAGTCGCCAAATCTTGTCAGCCTCTGCTGCTCAGCAAGGCCATTGAGCCATCTTATATTGATGCGATTTATCGTTCACATGAAGCGATTGGCCCTTATTACGTGGTGGGGCCGGGCATTGCCATGCCGCACGCGCGGCCTGAAGAGGGCGTTAATCGCTTGTCGCTTTGTTTAACGCTGATAAAAGACGGGGTGACATTTAATTCAGAAGGAAATGATCCGGTTAAGTTGTTGATTGTACTGGCTGCAACTGACAGTAACAGTCATATCGAGATTATTTCCAGTCTGGCGCAGCTTTTTGATAATGACCAGCATGTACAAGCCATTATGGCGGCTACCAATAAAGAACAAATTTTATCCATCCTTGCCAACTATTAATCATTACTACGGGAAAAAAAATCATGAAAATCACAGTCGTATGCGGTAACGGTCTCGGCACCAGCTTAATGATGGAAATGAGTATTAAATCTATCGTAAAAGATTTAGGCGTGGCGGCAGAAGTGGACCACGTGGATTTAGGCTCAGCCAAGGGCACACCGAGTGATATTTTTGTCGGAACTAAAGATATTGCTGATCAGCTGGTGGCGCAGAACGTGGCGGGAAAAATCGTCTCGTTGAATAACATGGTGGATAAAGTGGCGATGAAAGAACGTTTATCTGTCGCACTGACTGAACTTGGCGCGTTATAAAAATAACTGCTGGAGGTCAAAATGGAATTTTTCCGTTTTTTGATGAGTGATGTACTGGCTGAGCCCTCGATATTAGTCGGTCTGATTGCGCTTATTGGTCTGATTGCGCAAAAAAAGCCAGTGACAGAATGTATTAAAGGCACGGTTAAAACCGTCATGGGTTTTGTTATTCTCGGCGCCGGTGCTGGATTAATCGTCTCTTCTCTGGGCGACTTTGCGGTGATATTCCATCACGCATTCGGCATTGCCGGAGTGGTGCCAAATAACGAAGCGATTGTTGCCGTTGCGCAGAAGAGTTTCGGCACCGAGATGGCGATGATTATGTTCTTCGCTATGGTGATAAACATTGCAATTGCGCGCTTTACGCCACTGAAATTTATCTTCCTGACCGGGCACCACACGCTCTTTATGTCGATGATGGTGGCGGTTATTCTGGCGACTGCCGGCTTGCAAGGCGCCACGCTGATTGCCGTTGGATCGATTGTGGTGGGGCTTGCAATGGTGATCTCACCGGCGATTATTCATCCTTATATGAAAAAAGTTACCGGTTCGGATGATGTCGCTTTCGGCCATTTTTCGGCAATTTCTCAGCTTCTTTCGGCATTTATTGGCAGCAAGTTCGGCAATAAAGAGAAATCCACGGAAGATATGGATGTTCCGAAAAGCCTGCTGTTTCTGCGCGATACGCCGGTTGCCATTGCCTTCACCATGTTCTTTATCTTTATTGTTACTTGTCTGGTGGCCGGTCCGTCGGCGGTAAAAGAGATGAACGCCGGTGGTAAGAACTGGTTTATGTTTTCTCTGATGCAATCCATTACCTTTGCTGCAGGTGTCTATATCGTGCTGCAGGGCGTAAGAATGGTGATTGCTGAGATTGTTCCGGCATTTAAAGGTATCTCTGACAAACTGGTACCGAACGCCAAGCCGGCGCTCGATTGTCCGGTAGTGTTTCCCTATGCACCGAATGCCGTACTGGTCGGCTTCCTCAGCAGCTTTGCGGCCGGCGTGCTCGGTATGTTTCTGCTGTACGCGTTGAATATGACGGTGATTATTCCGGGCGTGGTGCCGCACTTCTTTGTCGGCGCGGCGGCTGGGGTATTCGGCAACGCCACTGGCGGCAGACGCGGTGCGATTCTGGGTTCATTTGCCAATGGCTTGCTGATCACTTTCCTGCCGGTGTTCCTGTTGCCGGTTCTGGGCAGTATTGGTCTGGCGAATACGACCTTCAGTGACTCAGATTTTGGTGTTATCGGGATCCTGCTCGGACTGATTGTCCGCTAAGCTATCGGAGATAAACGATGGAATTTTATTTAGATACGGCAGATGTCGCTGAGGTGAAACGCCTGGCGGCGGTGTTACCGATTAAAGGTGTCACTACCAATCCCAGCATTGTCGCGCGCGGTAAGCGCGACATTACTAGTGTACTCGAGGAACTGGCATCGTTGCTGCCGGCTGACAGCACGCTGTTTGCCCAGGTCATTGCCAGAGAACCGGCAGCGATGGTGGAAGAGGCGCTAAAACTGCGGGAGGTGATTCCTGAGCTGGTAGTAAAAGTGCCGGTAACGCACAACGGGCTTAACGCCATTAAGCAACTGACTCAGCTTAATATTCCGACTTTGGGCACGGCGGTCTACGGTGCGGGGCAGGGTTTCTTTGCTGCGCTGGCCGGAGCCAGTTATATCGCGCCTTATGTGAATCGCATTGACAGCCAGGGCGGTGATGGCATTGGGCTGGTCACCGAGCTACAGAAACTAATCGGCCTGCATTGCCCTGACAGCAAAGTGCTGGCAGCCAGTTTCCGTACTCCGCGTCAGGTGCTTGACTGCATGCTGGCAGGTTGTCAGGCGATTACCGTTGACCCGCAGGTAGCAGAGATGTTTTTACTGGATCCGGCAGTCGATGATGCCCTGAAACGTTTCGACCACGACTGGTCAGCGGCGTTTGGTACTCTGGCGCTGTAATCAGTGAATGCGCTTAGCCGTTGAGGTTATCGCGCAGCGTTTCCAGTTGTTGTTTCAACTCTTGCAGGGTCCCGGCATCACAGGCCGCCGCACAATGTATCGATTCCGGAATCGTCGTGGCTTGCTGGCGCAACTGGCGACCCTGCTCACTTAATGTTACCACCACCTGGCGTTCGTCCTGTCTTGAGCGCTGGCGGTGGAGCATGCCAGCCGCTTCAAGGCGCTTCAGCAGCGGCGTCAGCGTAGCGGAATCAAGAAACAGACGTTCACCGATCTCTGAAACCGTCACATCATCCTTCTCCCACAGCACCATCATCACCAGATATTGCGGATAGGTCAGTTCAAGTTTTGCCAGTAGCTGCCGGTAAAGTTTGTGCAGCGCCAGATTGGCGGAATAGAGGGCAAAGCAGAGCTGTTGATCCAACAGCAGCGGGGCTTCATCCGGGTTTGAATTATTTGTAGGTGTTGTCATAGCTGAAAATATAGGTAGGGCACTACCTGATTGCAAGCGAATTTCCTCGTTGTGCGCTGGCTGGCTGCTGCGGGGAGATAAGGAGCGACATTAACGCCGCCCCTTGTGCAGATAAGAGGCTTCGCAGCCCGAAAATTATGACTGACGCTTATCTTCAGTGCGCAGCTCGAAATCGCTGGCATCGTGGCGTTCGTGCAGCTGTTGCGAGAGCTCGCCGGTGGTGCGGTTGACGATGCGACCACGCTGTACCGCCGGGCGTTGTTCAATTTCTTTTGCCCAGCGTTGCAGGTGGGTATACGACGCCGCATCAATAAATTCGGCGGCTTCATACAGCCCGCCCAATACCAGGTTGCCATACCACGGCCAGATTGCGATATCAGCGATCGAATAATCTTCTCCCGCAATATAACGATGCTCAGCCAGCTGACGATTCAGCACATCCAGCTGGCGCTTGGCTTCCATCGTAAAGCGGTTAACCGCGTATTCGATCTTCTCTGGCGCGTAGTGATAGAAATGGCCGAAACCACCGCCCAGATAAGGCGCAGAGCCTTGCAGCCAGAACAGCCAGTTGAGCACTTCAGTACGCGCTGCCGGGTTTTTCGGAACAAAGTGCCCGAACTTCTCTGCCAGATACAGCAGGATGGCACCAGATTCGAAAACACGCGTTGGCGGATTGGTCGAGCAGTCAAGCAGTGCCGGGATTTTGGAGTTCGGGTTCACATCAACAAAGCCGCTGGAGAACTGGTCGCCTTCGCCGATGCGAATCAGATGCGCATCATATTCTGCGCCACTGACATTCAGCGCCAGCAGCTCTTCCAGCAGAATCGTCACTTTCTGACCGTTAGGCGTGCCCAGCGAATAGAGCTGTAGCGGGTGTTTACCTGAGGGTAGTGCGGACTCATGCGTCGGTCCGGCAATCGGACGATTGATACTGGACCAGTTGCCGCCGTCCTGTTGGTTCCAGCTCCAGACTTTAGGAGGCTGATAGTTATTTTCCGCCATGATAATGACCTGCCTTTGCTGAGAGTTGAGTGTTTTTCCGTGTTTGAGTGTAGCACTCTGGCATCAGCAGATTTAACCGCATGAGGGATTGGCAGTAGCGGTAGTGGTAGGGTCGCAGGACAGTGCTTAAAGATGAAAAAATTTAACCTCGCCGACGCTGTCACATCCTTTTACATGAATAATCAAAATGATTATACTTCTCATTCGCTTTACTGGTCATTCACTCCAAAAGATTCTTAAAAACACCAGTAAGCAGTGGTGATAGCTACAGGGAAATACGCTGAGATGCGCAGCGCTGTTATGGCAGAAATCGTTACTGCCACAGGGAAAACCTGACCGAATGCGTGACGTTTCTGTAGCCAGAAACGGCGGCAGCGGTCGTCCAGATAATTAAAAATAATAAAGTGTTTTAAGGGTGAATAATGTTTTTTGCTTCAGGCAGTAACAGGATAAATCTCGTCAGCGCTTGCGCGTTGGTCAACGTCAACCCGCCATCCCTTTCGCTACTTGCAGTGCTTGTCGCCACTGCTTTACCGCTACCTTATGCCACGGCAGCGGAAACCACGCCAAAAAAAGAAGAAACCTTAACGGTGGATGCCGTCACTGCCGATGAAGCCAGCCCCGAGAATAGCGATTACAATCCGCCGCTCACTCGTGCCGGAACAAAAATGTTGCTGACCGCGCGCGATACGCCACAGTCGGTCAGTATTATCAGCCAGCAGCGCATGGAAGATCAGCAACTGCAGACGCTGGGTGAAGTGCTGAAAAATACCACCGGCGTGACGGAAAAAGTGGCGGACTCTGACCGCAGCACGTTCTATTCCCGTGGTTTTTTAATTGATAATTATATGGTCGATGGCATTCCGACCCAGTTTGAAGAACGCTGGAATTTAGGTGACGCGCTTTCCGATACTGCCATTTATGAACGTATTGAAGTGGTGCGCGGTGCCACCGGCCTGATGACCGGCGCTGGTAATCCGTCGGCTTCGGTAAACATGGTGCGTAAGCATGCCAACAGCCGTGAATTTGTCGGGAATGTTTCCGCCAGTTACGGTAGCTGGGATAAACAGCGTTATGTTGCCGATCTGTCCGCACCTTTGAGCGAATCAGGTGATGTGCGTGGACGTGTGGTTGCCGGGTATCAGGATAATGACAGCTGGATCGACCGTTATAACAGTAAGAAGAAATTCCTTTATGGCATCATTGATGCTGACCTGACGGATTCGACCACCCTGTCGCTGGGCTATGACTATCAGGAAACTAACGTTAATAACCCAACCTGGGGCGGCATGCCACGCTGGTATAGTGACGGCAGCAAAACCCATTATGACCGCAGCTTTAGCACCGCGCCTGACTGGGCATTCAGTGATAAAACATCGAAAAAAGTCTTCGCCAGCCTGAAACAAAGTTTTGATAATGGTTGGCAGTTCACGGTTAACGGTGCCCACACCGAAGTCGATTTCGACAGTAAAATGCTCTATATCGACGGCTACTTCGATAAAACTACCGGTATTGGCGTTAGCCCGTATGCTAATTATCCGGTGGTCGGTGGAACCGGCTGGAACTCCGGTAAGCGTAAGGTTAATGCAGTTGATGCTTTTGCCTCTGGCCCTTATGAACTGCTGGGGCGTCAGCATGAACTGATGGCGGGTGTCAGCTACAGCCAGCAGAAGAACCGCTATGTTAACTCTTGGGCCAACCTTAGCCCGGAAGATGTGGGTGATTTCAATAACTGGAACAGCCATTATCCTGAGACCGCGTGGGGCGAGCAGAACGTTGCACAGGATGATACGATCCATCAAAAATCCGCTTATATTGCTACCCGCGTCTCGCTGGCGGACCCGTTGCATCTGATTGTCGGCGCGCGCTACACCAGGTGGAGCACCAGCACTATGACGGTGGATATGGAGAAAAATAATATCTCTCCTTATACCGGCCTGATTTACGACATCAACGATACCTGGTCCGCTTATGCCAGCTATACCTCAATCTTCAACCCGCAGTCGTATCGTGACATCAACGGCAGCTATCTCTCTCCGGTTACCGGCAAAAACTACGAGACCGGTGTGAAAGCGGACTGGCTGAACAGTCGTCTGACCACCTCGCTAGCGGTGTTCCGTATTGAGCAGGATAACGTGGCGCAAAGCACCGGATCGATTATTCCGGGCACCAACGACACGGCTTACTATGGTGCTCAGGGTACCGTCAGCAAAGGCATTGAATTCGAAATCAACGGCGCGGTGACTGATAATCTGCAAATGACGTTCGGCGCCACGCGCTATGTTGCTGAAGATAACCAGGGAGAAGCGGTTAATCCAACGCTGCCGCGTACCACGCTGAAACTGTTTACCAGCTATCGTTTGCCAATGCTGCAGGATCTTACCGTTGGCGGCGGGGTCAACTGGCAGACCCACGTATGGGATCATGTTGAAGGCCCGGATGGCAACGGCACCTTGTATGCCGAGCAGGGTAGCTATGCACTGGTTAGCCTGTTCAGCCGCTATCAGGTGACAAAACAGCTGTCGGTGCAGGCCAACGTCAACAACCTGTTCGACAAAACTTACGATACTTCGGTAAGCCGTTCATTGATTTACGGCGCGCCACGTAATCTGTCGGTAACGGCCAATTACAGCTTCTGATGTTAAATCGGGTGCCTTAAGGATAAGGCATCCGATCCTGATTTTACTTCTCTTTATTCAACTGCGGCATGGCTATACAACCTAATCATCTGCCGCCGACGACTAACCGGCGGTGATTCTCCCTGCTGGAGTGGCCTGGCCCGGCTATCTGGGGCAATTCGGTCTCAAACGCATGTTTTGCCCTGGAAGAACGAGAAGAAACAGCCAGGCTGTTGATGCAGGGCAGTAAAAATCTCAGTCACTTAGCGATGACAATGCCGCTGAGCTATATAAAGTGTTTCCACCCACTGTTAATCCTGCTTACCTCCCCCTACAGAATGGCAAAAGGACAAAACAATGAAAAAACGACTTTATGCGGGTGCATTACTGTCAATAATGACGGTGGCCGCTGCGGCTCAGGCGCAGAGTCTGGTATATGTTTCTAACGCTGAAAGCGGCACGGTGACTGGCTATCAGCTGGACAAATCGAATAAAACACTGATCCCGATCGGCACGTTCCCGGCCGGAGATAACGCGATGTCTTCGGTGGTGTCGCCGGATAACAAAATGCTCTACGTCTCGGTACGCAGCAAGCCTTATCACGTGGTGGCGTATCATATTCAGCCGGATGGCAAGCTGGAGAAGGCCGGGCAGACGACGCTGCCGGAGAGCATGGCTTATCTCTCTCTCGATAAGCAGGGGAAATTTCTACTGAGCGCCTCCTACGGTGGTGATCTGTTCAGTATCAACCGTATCGGCAGCAATGGGCTGGTGGAGGAAAAACCGGTACAGGTTGTTCATACCGGCAAGCGCGCCCATGCGATCCAGGTTGATCCCACTAATCATTATCTTTATGTCACGCTGCTTGGGGCCGATCAGCTGCTGCAATACCATTTTGATGCGGTAACCGGCAAAGTGACGCCGAACGATCCACCGTTTATCAATATTCAGGATGAAGCCGCCACCGGCCCGCGACATTTCGTGATGGCTCCGCAGCCGGATCGGCAGGGCAAACGCAGTATGTATGTTCTGACCGAGATGGCCGGCAATATTACTCGTCTGACGCTGAATAAAGACGGCACCACCACTGAAGCAGAAGCGGTCAGTTCGGTCTCACCTGACGAAGATATGCAGCGCGGCGAAGCACAGCCGCTGAACGGTGATAAGCTGCCGCCGTCAAACAAGCCGCGTATCTGGCAGGCCGATATTCATATCACACCGAATGGTCGCTTTCTGTATTCTACCGAGCGCACCAGCAGCACGTTGACCTCGTTTTCTGTCGATACCAGTGATGGCCATCTGACACGACTTGCCAGTATCAAAACCGAACAGCAGCCGCGTGGTTTTGCTATTGATAACAGCGGTCGCTTTTTGGTCGAGTCCGGGCAGAAATCCGATCGGCTTTCCCTCTACACCATTAACGACTCGACTGGTGCACTGACGCTGGTTGGTCGCTATCCTACCGGCAAAGGGGCAAACTGGATCTCGCTGGTTGAGCAGTAACGTCAGGCGACGATCCGCAGCAGTCGGTAGTGGATCGCAACTGTCAGAGCCACGATCATCCTAATCTGTTGAAATGGCGGAGCGCGTACTCCGGCGCTCCGCCATTTCAGGTTAACAGACCCTGGTCAGCACCTTCTCCCCTTGCGAGAAAGCCAGCAGGTTTTCAAATACCAGATCGGCCATCGCCTGCATGGTTTCATCAGTGCTGCTGGCAATATGTGGCGTCACCACCACATTATCGCGCTGCAACAGCGCCGCCGGTACTGATGGTTCATGTTCAAATACGTCCAGCGCGGCTCCGGCAATGGTGCCACTGTCCAGCGCGGCAATCAGCGCCTGTTCATCCACCACGCTACCGCGTGCAATATTTATCAGATAGCCTTTAGCGCCCAGCGCCTGCAACACCTCCGCATTAACCAAATGGTGTGTCTCCGCGCCGCCGGGCAGCGTCAGCACCAGAAAGTCGGATTGCTGCGCCAGAGACAGCAGTGAGTCGTGACGCGTCCACGGCACCTGCGGGCGCGAGCGGGGATTGTAGTAGTGAATATCCATATCAAAGGCTTCGGCGCGACGCGCCAGCTCACGACCAATACTGCCAAGCCCGAGGATACCACACACCTTTCCACCTGGTTTGGTGGCGGGCGCAAAGCGCCCCTGTGACTGCCAGTTACCGGCGCGGGTATAGCGGTCGGCTTCGTTGATGCGGCGGGCAATATTCAGCAGCAGCGCCATGCCAAGGTCGGCAACGCAGGAGTTAAGCACCGTGGGCGTATTGGTCACCACAATCCCTCTGGCCTTCGCGGCAGCGATATCGATAGCATCGTAACCAACGCCATTGCTGCAAATTACTTTCAGATTGGGCAAGCGTGCGATTAGCCCGGCGGATGCCCCCATTTGCGGATTGCCGCTGGTCAGAATGGCGTCGATATCCGGACCAACCTCTCGCAGCAGCGCCTCGGGATCGGCCGCTTCCCATAAGCGATAAGTGGTGAACTGCTGATCCACATTGTTGAGCAGACGCTGTGGCAGGTGTGGACCTTTAATCAGTACCTTAAACTGTTTTAATGCCATGTTGGTTTCCTTGTTGCTGATACGCAGACTCTGCCGACGGTTGCTCTTCGCCGACACGTTCAATCGGGCCCATTACAAACAGGAACAGCAGCGCGGCAACCACACAGTGCGCGCCGACAAAAATCAGCCCGATGCCATAACTGCCGGTTAGCGCGACAATCACGCCGAACAGGATGGGAGTAGTAAAACCGGCAATATTGCCGAAGCCGTTAAAGAATGCGCCAGCCAGCCCGACGGCTTCTTTTGGTGCGGTATCAGCAATAATCGCCCAGGTGCCGGCACCGGCTGCCACACCCTTGCCGTAAAAGGCAAAAGACATCACCGTAATAATCCAGAAATTGCTGTTAAGCCCGGCGGCAATAATCAGCGAGGCCGCCATCAGCATACCGACGATATAAGGGGTTTTACGCGCCCACGACAGGCTCCAGCCGCGCTGTATTAGCCGGTCAGAAATAAAGCCGCCGGATATCGAGCCGAGGAAGCCAAATAATGCCGGAGCGACGGTAGCAAAGCCGGCATCAAGAATATTCATGCCGCGTGCCTGCACCAGATAAATCGGGAACCAGGTGATAAAGAAATAACTCAGTGCAATAACGCAGTACTGGCCAATATAAGCGCACCACAGCATGCGGTTGGTTAACAGTTTTTTCACCAACTGACGTGAGACGCGGGGTTTGGCTTTTCGCTCCTGCAGTGAATCGATCTCCACCAGGCCGCCACCGTCGACGATATGGCGCAGTTCCCGTTCAGAAACGCCAGGATGTTTACGTGGTTCATTCATATATCCGAGCCAGAACAGCAGGGCGATAAGCCCGATGGCTCCCAGCACAAAGAACGGCCATTCCCAGCCATAGCGGGAAACCAGCCAGCCCGACAGCGGCGAGAAAATGGCGACGGCAAAATACTGCGCTGAACTGAACAGCGATGAGGCCCGGCCACGTTCGGCGCTGGGAAACCACATAATAGTGACGCGGGCATTGGCCGGAAAGCTTGGCGCTTCAATCAGGCCAAGGGCAAATCGCAGGCCGAACATCAGCATCAGCGCGCCACTTAGCCCGCTGGCAAACTCGCCGATAAATCCCATCGCCAGAGTCGCCAGCGACCACAGGCCCAGCGTGATGCCATAGACCTTTTTGGTGCCAAAACGATCAAGAAACAATCCTCCGGGGATCTGACCGATCACATAGGCCCAGCTAAAGGCAGACAATACAAACCCCAGCTGTATAGCCGATAGCCCAAACTCATCTTTCATCGCCGAGCCGGACATGGAAAGGATTGAGCGATCGGCATAGGCCACGGCGGAGAGCAGCAGAATCAGCATTAATATCCAGATCCTGACATAGCTGTTTTTTCTTGCTAACTGATTGGTCAACATAACGCGGACTCCTTAAATTGCAGGCAGGGCTTATGGACTGGTCATCGTCAGGAATACCGCATACGTTCCTTTTGTTAACGAAATATAGTTAGCATGTTAATGATTGGTCATTGTGCGAATGGTGAAATTATTGGCGTATTTCATTCGGATATCTGGAGATAGTTACAACGGGCTTTGCGGTGACGCACAAATTGAGTAAAAGAGACGGGTGAGTTTTGTGGAGTGTGCGGTGGGTGGAAGTTTTATACATGAAGTTCTGTCTGGCAGGAGATTTAAACTGCGGCATGCTGCTCAGAGCGTGTGAAAATCATTGAGGATGACGATCCACAGTGCAGCACGTCGCCGGGCCATCAACGATACACCCAGGATGATTAATCTTCATATTTAACGTGTTACGACAGGTGTTTCAGTGGCTGAATCTGAACATTTGCTTTGCCACATCCCTGACCGTACACCTGATCATGAAGATAGCTCATGTTCAGTGAAATTAAATCACTTTTCCTCAATCAATGACTCAGGCATAAAAGAGACACTGTTATTCACTATAGCTATATGAAGACGACTGAAAGAAACCCGCAAGCCCTGAAAAGCAAGCAATAAGATCAGGTTTTAAATCAGAAGTCAGGGTGTCAGATTACAATGAAAAAAGAATTCACATTTGCTATTAAGAGCATTCGTTTCGACGAAAATTATAATCCCTCGAAAAACACGCGCATCACTACCAACTTTGCTAATTTGGCAAGGGGTGAGAAACGCCAGGACAACTTACGCAACACCCTGGTGATGATTGACAATCGTTTCAACTCATTGGCACATTGGGATAACCCCAAGGGAGATCGCTATTCTGTCGAGCTTGAAATCATTACTGCCCAGCTGAATGTTAATGTCGAAGGCAGGAACGATACCTTCCCGGTGATTGAAATATTAAAAACGAATATCGTTGATAAAAAAACCAACCAACGCATTGAAGGCATTGTAGGAAATAATTTTTCCTCTTACGTGCGAGATTATGATTTTAGCGTTTTACTGCCAGAACACAATAATAATCAACCCAAGTTTAGTCTGCCGGATAACTTTGGTGAATTACATGGCAATATTTTTAAATGCTTCATTAACTCAGATGTTTATAAAGCGAACTTTAAAAAAAATCCGGTTATATGCCTGAGTGTTTCGAGTAAAAATGTCTATTACCGTACGGGTAATCAACATCCTGTATTAGGCGTCGAATATCAGCAGGATGTACCTTCTTTGACTGATGAGTATTTCGCAAAAATGGGATTGCGGGCTCGCTATTTCATGCCTGAAAACAGTGTTGCGCCATTGGCTTTTTATTTTACTGGCGATTTACTTACTGATTACACCGATCTTGAGCTTATCAGTACCATCAGCACGATGGAGACGTTCCAAAAAATTTATCGGCCTGAAATTTATAATGCTAATTCCGCAGCAGGAAAACAGTATCAGCCTAGTCTGAATTTCCAGGATTATTCTTTAACCCGAATTGTTTATGACAGAGAAGAACGTAGCCAGTTGGCGGTTGAGCAGGGGAAGTTTACTGAAGAACACTTCATCAAACCCTACCAAACGGTTCTTGAACAATGGTCTGCTCATTCCGTTCTTTGATTAGTCAAAAATACAAGGTCATCTATTATGAAAAAATTATTACCCACTTCAACCGCTGGCAGTTTACCGAAGCCCTCATGGCTCGCACAACCTGAGACACTTTGGTCACCGTGGAAATTAGAAGGTCAGGAATTAATTGACGGCAGACAAGATGCTCTGCGTCTGTGCCTGGAAGATCAGCAACAAGCTGGTATTGATATTGTCAGTGATGGCGAGCAAACGCGTCAACATTTTGTCACGACGTTTATTGAGCACCTCAGCGGAGTGGATTTCGAAAAGCGTGAGACGGTTAAAATTCGTAATCGTTACGAAGCGAGCGTGCCGACAGTGGTTGGCCCCGTGAGCCGTCAAAAGTCTGTTTTTGTTGAAGATGCCAAGTTTTTACGCCAGCAAACCAGCCAACCTATCAAATGGGCTCTGCCTGGGCCGATGACGATGATCGATACGCTTTATGATAATCACTATAAAAGTCGCGAAAAACTCGCCTGGGAATTCGCTAAAATTCTCAATGAAGAAGCCAAAGAATTAGAGGCCGTCGGCGTCGATATTATCCAGTTTGATGAGCCAGCATTTAATGTGTTCTTTGATGAGGTAAATGACTGGGGAATTGCCACGTTAGAAAGAGCTATTGAAGGGCTTAAATGTGAAACCGCTGTGCATATTTGCTACGGCTATGGCATCAAAGCCAATACCGACTGGAAAAAAACGCTGGGTACAGAGTGGCGCCAATATGAAGAGATTTTTCCAAAACTGCAAAAATCTAATATCGATATCATTTCACTGGAATGTCAAAACTCCCATGTTCCGATGGAACTGATGGAGCTGATCCGGGGTAAAAAGGTGATGGTTGGCGCTATTGACGTGGCAACCAATACCGTTGAGACGCCAGAGGAAGTCGCGGCTACGCTGCGAAAAGCCCTGCAGTTTGTCGACGCCGACAAGCTTTATCCTTGCACCAACTGCGGCATGATTCCTTTACCTCGTGGAGTCGCAAGAGGCAAGCTGGATGCCTTAAGCGCAGGTGCTGAAATCGTCAGAAAAGAGCTGCTGGCTAAATAACGTCGCTGGATATACGAGCGGTTAAACAGAACGCTGTCTGGGTTGAGCGATCGGATCGATCGCCTACTACCCCAGACCCTTAACCGGACTGAGCGATAACGGCCATCGCGGCAATAAAGTGAATCCTTAACGGTGAAATCAGGGTAATAAAAAACCCGCACCAGGCGGGTTCATTTTATTATCAGAGCGCTTAACTGCTCAGACTATTGTCTTCATCGCTATTGTAAGCGTCACTGATAATTAGCGCGTCTTACAGCGCTGTGACGTTTCCAGCCGCAGGGCCTTTAGCGCCATTTTCAATGGTGAAGGAGACCTGCTGACCTTCATCAAGTGTTTTGTAGTTGTCACTCTGGATAGCAGAGAAATGGACAAATACGTCCTTACTGCCGTCGTTCGGAGTGATAAAGCCAAAACCTTTATCAGAATTAAACCATTTTACTAAACCAGTCATTTTATTAGACATAGATACTTCCTTAATTAATGAGCCACTAAGAGCGGCGATGATGGCCTGTATTTAGAGTTACTTATTTGGCACTTAGGAGGAGGCTCACGAAGAAGGGTATCTGTGGATAACACCTGAACTGAGGACTGCTTTACTAAAACTGCTTTCATAAGGTCTGTATTCCAAACCGATGGCGTTATTAAGACATAGAGATATTATTTTAGCAAGGTTTATGTTTTTTATTTTAACCGCTTAAACATTCAGATGGCTGTACGGCTGCTAACGTCAAGGCGGATGCAAGCTACGACAACAGCAGGCGCGATCACCCCTCAATATTAATCATTAAGACTTATTTAAAGAATAATAAAATAGCGTTTTTCAATTCTGGTTACTGGAGGAAGTATGGAAAGTCTGTTTGTTTATGGAATTGGGACCTGGCCGTCCCAATTCTCATATTCTGGAAATTATTGGTGGCTCATGGCTGAAGGGGCAGGTCGGCATTCAACCCGAGGTCAGTTCATGACTTTCAGCCAGCAGATCGTGGATCTCTTTCTGCGATAACGGACCTGAAAGCACTATGCTTATCCAGTGCTCTTTATTCATATGGTAAGCCGGTAAAATCCCGTCCTTTTTGCGCAAAGACCCACTGTGTTCTGGCCTGACCTTAACCTCAAGAACATCGACTACCTCATCGGTCTTGAGACCCAGTCTGGAGCCAGGCACATTCATTACCAGCCCGAACCACTTTCCACCATTATGGTGGCGCAGAACTGCATAGCCAGGGAGATTGCGCCATAAAAATTCTGGCTCGGACTTATAGTGTTCGCGGGCATATTTAAACAGCGTTTCTCTTTTCATAGTGATTATCTGTCTTGAGGTAATTTCTGAATGTGTGCAGGCTGGGTTTCCGATAAGTACATAGGGTAGCTGCGGGTTCCGTAAAATCAATCTAATCTGCGACTTCATATGCAGCCTGGTGGTGATCAATCTACAAGGTATTCAGGGCGATGAGAGTCGTGTTTATTGGCGGTTTTAAACAGGTAAAGTGAACAGAATGGCTGGGGGGCATCAAAGAGGAGCGATCCCGTTGAGCGCTACAAAGCAAAAAACCCGCCAGAGGCGGGTTTCTTTAAATATGGTGCCCGAACTCGGAATCGAACCAAGGACACGGGGATTTTCAATCCCCTGCTCTACCGACTGAGCTATTCGGGCAACGGGGCGCATTAAACCGTAAAGGCCGTGTGGCGTCAACGGCTTTCTGCGAAAAACACGCTGACTGGCTGATTTTCAGTCATTCGGGATGAATAATGCTCAGGTCAATGCGCCGTTTTTACGACACAGTGCAAATCGCAGCACATCTTCCGCCAGCCGGTAAGCGGTTGCGACATCCTGTACATTGCGCTTGACCAGCAGCTTACTCAGGCAGCCTTCCAGAATCAGCTCCATCTGCTCGGCAACCAGCGTTGGGTTATCGGTCTCCAGCTCAGTCAGCAACTGATGGGTATATTGCCAGGAGGCGCGTTTTTGCTGCTCGGCAAGCTGGTGAATCGGATGGTCGGTCTGCGGGTAAAAACTGCAGGCGGCGATAAACAGGCAGCCGGGAAAGCGCCCATTACCGACAGACTCTTCCAGCACTTTGTAGCGTGCCAGCAGTTTCTCTTCGGCGTTAAGCGTCTCATCCAGCAGCAGCTGGTGTCGCCAGTTATCAATCTGCTGACCATGAAAGCGTAATGCGTCATAGAGCAGGGCGTCGCGATCGGGCCAGAAGCGCTGCAGCTGTTCCTGCGGGATATCGACATTGCCAGCCAGCATCGATAAAGATGTGGTGGCGGCCAGGCCGTTCTGCTCGAGCACGTTTAGCGCATGCTCGAGTATTTGTTCACGTTGCAAGTGAAACTCCTCTTGTATGCATTCCTCATCCGGCGTCAGGCCGGGATTCACGGTGACGATTTCTGGAAACAAGTGTCGTTTACTGGATGACTTTCTGCAAATGCGCCTTAAAAGCGGCCGCTTTCATAAAGCCGGTAATGCGCGATCCGGGAATCTCTTTACCGCTGGCGTCAAAAAACAGAATGGTCGGCAGCCCCAGCACCTGTAAGCGCTGTAACAGCGCGCTGTCAGTGGCGCTGTTAGCCGTGACGTCAGCCTGCAACAGTTGCACATCCGCCAGAGAGGCTTGCACCTGTGCATCACTGAAGGTGTATTTTTCAAACTCTTTGCAGGCTACACACCAGTCGGCATACAGATCAAGCATGCTGATTCTACCCTGATTATTTTTTAGCGCCTGAGTCAGCACGTCACTGCTGGTGATGCGGTTAAAATCCAGATGGGCCCCCGCGGTGGCGGCTGGCGGCGTTGCAAATGCCCAGTCCTGCAACGGGCGTACGCTGATTAGCGCGGCCAGCAACAGAATCAGCTGGACTACCCGCAGCCAGCCTTTGCCTTTGTTATTGCCAAGGCTGGTAATAAACGCCCAGCCAAAGAAGGCGACGCCCAGCAGGCTCCAGAGACGCAGACCCCACTGCTCGCCAATCACGCGCTCCAGCAGGAATACCGGTAAGGCGAGGATGACAAAACCAAAGCCCTCTTTCACCGTCTGCATCCATGGTCCGCTTTTTGGCAGCAGCTTATTGCCGAACAGGGTGATGGCAATCAGCGGCAGCCCCATGCCAAGTGCATACAGATACAGTGTTCCTGCGCCTGCCAGCATATTTCCGCTTTGGGCGATATACAGCAGAATCGCACTGAGCGGAGCGGTGGTGCAGGGAGAACAAATTAATCCGGCCAGCGCCCCCATCAGGAACACGCCGAACAGCGAGCCACCTTGCTGGCGATTACTCCACAGCGTCAGCCGGGTTTGCAGCGCAGAAGGCAATTGCAGTGAGAACAGGCCAAACATTGACAGAGCCAGTAGTACGAACAGCGCCGACAGGCCAATCAGGACATAAGGGTGTTGCAGCGCGGCCTGAAAGCGCAGGCCAGCGGCGGCGACCACGATGCCCATCAGAGTGTAGGTCAACGCCATTCCCTGCACATACACCAGCGCCAGTGCCAGCAGGCGTCCAAACGACAGGCGTTTACTGCCGCCGAGAATAATACCGGAAATCAACGGGTACATCGGCAACACGCAAGGGGTGAAAGCCACGCCGATGCCAATCAGTAGCGCCCAAAGTGGCGAGAACGGCAGATTGCTCTCTGTAGCCGCTGATTGCTGCTCACGACTGGCGCTGTTCGCTGTTTCAGGCGCTGCGTTGGCGGCGACTTTGCTTAACGGAATATCGCGGGTTTCCGGCGGATAACAGAAACCCGCGCTGGCACAACCCTGATACGTCACGCGTACCGTCGCATCGCCATCAGCCTGCAGTATCGTCAGCGGCAACTTCAGATCGTCAGGATAGATCTCGGTTTTGCCATAAAATTCATCTTCATGCGGCTGACCTGGCGGCAGGCTAAATTGCGCCAGCCGGGCAGCGTGCGGTTCGATAGTGATCTGCTGACGATAAAGGTAGTAGCCCGGCTTTACCTGCCAGCTGAGGGTGAGCTGGTTATCTTTCTGATTAAAATCGAAAGCAAAAGCCTGATTCACCGGCACAAACTGGCGGGTACTTTGTTGCCCGAACAGCGAGGCATTGGCCTGAATGCTGAACAGGCCGATTAGCAGAATAAAAACTAGCTTAAAGATGCGCTGAGCCATGACAGGTATTCACTCTCTCCATGTTGTACGGGCAGGACCAGAAGTTCCGGTGTCTGGTAAGGATGTGCGGCTTTCAACAGCTCGATAAGCTGTTGCTGATGGGCGACGTCACTTTTCAGCAGCAGCTGAACTTCAGTTGCCTGCTCAAGTTTTCCTTCCCAATAGTACCAGGAGGTGGCACCCGGCAGCATGGTAACGCAGGCGGCAAGCCTTGCTGCCAGCGCCTGAGCCGCCAGCTCTTCGGCACTGTCTTCGTCAGGTGCGGTGCACAGCAGCACAATAGCGGTGGACTGGCTCATCGAGCACTCCTATGGTGGAAAGCGCAAATTATATCACGCGGCTGTAGTGCCGGCTTTGACAGGATGTAAGCAACAGTGGCGAACAGTGCAACCCTCCCCACGGGATGGGGAGGGAGAAGGCAGATTATAAAATCAACTGGCCAAAAACAAAGCCAGCCAGCACTGACAGCACAATCGCTATCACGCCGGGGATCAGGAACGAGTGGTTAAAGACGAACTTACCAATACGCGTCGAGCCGGTATCATCCATTTCCACCGCCGCCAGCAGGGTCGGATAGGTCGGCAGTACAAACAGTGCCGATACCGCAGCAAAGGAAGCCACTGCGGTGATTGGCGAAACGCCGAGTACTAATGCCGCAGGCATCAGCGCTTTGGTGGTGGCGGCCTGTGAGTACAGCAGGGTTGAGGCGAAGAACAGCACGATTGCCAGCATCCACGGATAGCTTTGCAGCAGATCGCCAGCCACGGCCTGGATATCATCGATATGGGCTCTGACAAAAGTATCGCCCAGCCACGCGACGCCGAGCACACAGATACAGGCGCTCATTCCCGATTTAAAGGTGCTGGCAGAGAGGATTTCGCTGGTATCCACTTTACAGCTGACGCAGATTAGCGTGGCAATCGTCAACATAAACACCACGATGGCTTCATTGCGCGGCAGCACCGGGTTGCTGATCAGGCCGACGGTATCGCTGATGGCGGTAGCATAAAACACCACTGCCACGATGCCCAACAGGAACAGCAGCACTGAGCGTTTCGCGCCAGGTTTTTCTTCAAATACGCTGGCACCGCGCAGCGTGACCTCGCCTTTTTCCAGCTTCGACTGGTAGACCGGATCGTCTTTCAGCTCTTTGCCGAGGAAATTGGTAATCAGCGCGGCAATAAATATCGCTACCATGGTTGAAGGGATCGCCACCGCCAGCAGTTCAAGGTAGCTAATGCCTTGTGGCTCAAGAATACCGGCGAAGAACACCACGGCTGCGGAGATCGGTGAAGCGGTAATGGCAATCTGCGAGGCCACCACGGCAATCGACAGTGGACGCGAAGGGCGCACGCCTTGCTCTTTCGCCACCTCGGCAATTACCGGCAGGGTGGAGAACGCCGTATGGCCAGTACCAGCCAGTAGCGTCATCAGATAAGTCACCAGTGGTGCAAGGAAGGTTATGTGGCGCGGATGCTTGCGCAGCAGGCGCTCGGCAAGGCTGACCAGGTAATCCATCCCGCCCGCCACCTGCATGGCGGCAATGGCTGCAATCACCGCCATAATGATTTCAATCACGTCGAAGGGAATGGCACCGGGCTTTATCTGGCAGCCCAGCGTCAATACCAGCACGCCCAGTCCACCGGCGAACCCAATGCCAATCCCGCCCAGTCGCGCACCTAAATAGATGGCCAACAGGACGATGATCAGCTCAACTGTGATCATACTGTGCTCCTTGATAAGTAAATGAAAATTAACCGTTAATAATTTGTTTGCTGCAGACATGAAAAAGGCACGTCGTTCTGAGAACTGACGTGCCTTAAAAAAGTTTAACCGGTCTGAATTTTATTGTTCGTTTTCATCGGTATAGCGTTTTGCCTTATATGCCGGATGCATCAGATTCTGTATTGAGAAGATGTCATCCAGTTCTGCCTCGGTCAACAGGCCTCGCTCCAGCACCACTTCACGCACGCTCTTACCGGTTTCCGCACAGATCTTACCGACGATATCACCATTGTGGTGACCAATGTACGGGTTGAGATAAGTGACGATACCAATTGAGTTAAATACGTAAGCTTCACAGACTGCTTTGTTAGCGGTAATGCCATTGACGCATTTTTCCAGCAGATTATAACAGGCATTGGTCAAAATATGGATAGATTCAAACAGCGCCTGACCAATAACTGGTTCCATTACGTTCAGCTGCAGCTGACCGGCTTCTGAAGCCATCGTTACCGTGGTGTCGTTACCGATAACTTTAAAGCAGACCTGGTTTACCACTTCTGGCACCACCGGGTTAACTTTAGCTGGCATGATGGAGGAACCGGCCTGCAGTTCTGGCAGGTTAATCTCATTCAGACCGGCGCGCGGTCCGGAGGAGAGCAGACGCAGATCGTTACAGATCTTGGACATTTTCACCGCCAGGCGTTTTAGCGAGGAGTGAACCATCACGTAAGCGCCGCAGTCAGACGTCGCTTCGATCAAATCTTCTGCCGGTACGCAAGGCAGATTACTGACTTCCGCCAGTTTCTGAACCGCCAGCTGCTGATAGCCTTCCGGCGTGTTCAGGCGAGTACCGATAGCGGTAGCACCGAGGTTTACCTCGAGCAGCAGTTCACCGGTGCGCAGAATGCTTTTGATCTCTTCATTCAGCAGCACGCTGAAGGCGTGGAATTCCTGACCTAAGGTCATCGGTACCGCATCCTGCAACTGAGTACGGCCCATTTTGATCACAGATTCGAATTCGACGGCCTTGCGCTGGAAGCCTTCACCTAATTGCCCAATTGCATCAAGCAGTTTGAGAATCGAACTGTAAACCGCGATGCGGAAACCGGTAGGGTAGGCATCGTTGGTCGACTGGCATTTATTGACGTGATCGTTGGGATTAAGGAACTGATACTCACCTTTTTGATGGCCCATCAGCTCAAGGCCGATGTTAGCCAGCACTTCATTGGTATTCATGTTAACCGAGGTGCCGGCACCGCCCTGATAAACATCAACCGGGAACTGGTCCATGCATTTGCCGTTATTCAGCACTTCATCACAAGCCTGAATAATGGCGTTGGCGACGTTGCGAGGAATGGTCTGAAGTTCCTTATTCGCCATTGCTGCTGCTTTTTTCACCATTACCATGCCGCGAACAAACTCAGGGATGTCACTGATTTTGTTGTTACTGATATAGAAATTTTCAATCGCACGCAAAGTATGAACACCGTAGTAGGCATCTGCCGGAACTTCCCGCATACCTAACAGGTCTTCTTCGATACGAATGTTATTTACCATGGGAACCTTCTTGTTATTGCTACCGGTTAAGTCATCACAAATCGTGTGATTATTTCGTCGTGGAATGCCAGCGCCGATATTTTATCCGTTATCGACCAGGCGAGCACGATCATATGCTGTTATGTCAGAAATGCCGCAACACAGATCACTTAACGACAATTTACTAACGAAACGGTGTTAACAATATGTGATCGTAGTCCCAAAATTAACCCTGTGAAGTAATTTCGACCTTTCAGGTTGAAAAAGTGTCTGACCGTTCCCATCTCAGTAACTACGATTGTGATAATCGCCATTTTTTGCCGCCGTGCCTTTTGCGGGGTGGCCTCTACATAGGAGTATGCGGTGCGCTGGTTACCGTTTTTAGTGTTTTTTCTGCTGGCCTGGATAGAAATTTCCATCTTTATTCAGGTTGCGCACGTGATAGGCGTGCTGATGACCATGCTGCTGGTGATTTTCACCTCCTGCATCGGCGTGTCGCTGGTGAAAAACCAGGGTATTAAAAACTTTATGCTGATGCAGCAGAAGCTGGCGGCGGGCGAAAGTCCGGCGGTCGAGATGGTGAAAAGCGTTTCATTGATCCTCGCGGGTTTCTTGCTGTTACTGCCAGGTTTCTTCACCGATTTTATCGGTTTGTTGCTGTTACTGCCGCCGGTACAGAAGCACCTGACATTGAAACTGATGCCGCATCTGAAAGTATGGCGTGGCACAGCAGCCGGGCCCGATCGCGGTCAGACGTTCGACGGTGAGTACGAACGCAAAGATATTGAGCGTATTGAGCACGACGATCATAAAGATCGCTAAAACAACTGTTATCACTAATGGGTGAAGCCAGCTTCACCCATTTTTTTTATCAGCCTGATGACGGAAACTTAAGGCTAATCATTGGCAAGTAAAAAAAATTAATTTTTTGCCCTTGAAAGCAACCCACCCTGGCCCTATCTCTTCCGTCACGAGGCCGGCAGCCAATATGACCGGCTTTCATCCCAAAATTGATTGGACTTCTCAAAGGAGAGCTATCACATGAAAATTCGTCCATTGCACGATCGTGTAATCGTTAAGCGTAAAGAAGTTGAATCCAAATCTGCTGGCGGCATCGTTCTGACCGGCTCTGCTGCGGCGAAATCTACCCGTGGTGAAGTTCTCGCGGTAGGCAATGGCCGCATCCTGGAAAACGGTGATGTTAAGTCGTTAGACGTGAAAGTAGGTGATGTTGTCATTTTCAATGAAGGCTACGGCGCTAAAACTGAAAAAATCGACAATGAAGACGTGTTGATCATCTCTGAAAACGACATTCTGGCAATTGTTGAAGCGTAATTTACGCGTACCTCACTGAACGTAACCAATTGAAGGGAATTTAAAATGGCAGCTAAAGACGTAAAATTCGGTAATGATGCACGCGTAAAAATGCTACGTGGCGTTAACGTACTGGCAGATGCAGTAAAAGTTACCCTGGGCCCGAAAGGCCGTAACGTGGTTCTGGATAAATCTTTTGGTGCACCGACCATCACTAAAGATGGTGTTTCTGTCGCACGTGAAATCGAACTTGAAGACAAGTTCGAGAACATGGGTGCACAGATGGTGAAAGAAGTCGCTTCTAAAGCTAACGACGCTGCGGGCGACGGTACCACCACCGCTACCGTACTGGCACAGTCCATCGTAAACGAAGGCCTGAAAGCCGTTGCAGCGGGTATGAACCCAATGGACCTGAAGCGCGGCATCGACAAAGCGGTTATCGCTGCGGTTGAAGAGCTGAAAGCCCTGTCTGTTCCTTGCTCAGACTCTAAAGCAATTGCTCAGGTTGGTACTATCTCTGCTAACTCCGATGAGACCGTGGGTACTCTGATCGCTCAGGCGATGGAAAAAGTGGGCAAAGAAGGTGTTATCACCGTTGAAGAAGGCACCGGCCTGCAGGACGAGCTGGATGTGGTTGAAGGTATGCAGTTTGACCGTGGCTACCTGTCCCCTTACTTCATCAACAAACCAGAAACTGGCGCAGTAGAACTGGAAACGCCATTTATTCTGCTGGCTGATAAAAAAATCTCCAACATCCGTGAAATGCTGCCAGTACTGGAAGCCGTTGCTAAAGCCGGTAAACCACTGCTGATCATCGCTGAAGATGTTGAAGGCGAAGCACTGGCTACTCTGGTGGTTAACACCATGCGCGGCATCGTGAAAGTGGCTGCAGTTAAAGCACCTGGTTTCGGCGACCGTCGTAAAGCCATGCTGCAGGATATTGCGACCCTGACCGGTGGTACCGTTATCTCTGAAGAGATCGGTATGGAACTGGAAAAAGCCGTGCTGGAAGATCTGGGCCAGGCGAAACGCGTTGTTATCAACAAAGACACCACCATCATCATCGATGGCGTGGGTGAAGAGAGTGCTATCAAAGGTCGAGTCACTCAGATTCGTCAGCAGATCGAAGAAGCGACCTCTGATTACGATAAAGAAAAACTGCAGGAGCGTGTGGCTAAACTGGCAGGCGGCGTAGCCGTACTGAAAGTGGGTGCAGCAACTGAAGTTGAAATGAAAGAGAAGAAAGCGCGCGTTGAAGATGCTCTGCACGCGACCCGTGCTGCGGTTGAAGAAGGCGTGGTTGCTGGTGGTGGCGTAGCGCTGGTGCGTGTTGCCTCTAAACTGGCAGGCCTGACCGGTCAGAACGAAGACCAGACTGTTGGTATTCGTGTTGCACTGCGCGCGATGGAAGCTCCACTGCGTCAGATCGTTTCTAACGCCGGTGAAGAGCCATCTGTTGTGACTAACAACGTGAAAGCGGGCGAAGGCAACTACGGTTACAACGCGCAGACCGAAGAGTACGGCAATATGATCGACTTCGGTATCCTTGACCCAACTAAAGTGACCCGTTCTGCACTGCAGTACGCGGCCTCTGTAGCTGGCCTGATGATCACTACTGAATGTATGGTCACTGACCTGCCTAAAGGTGATGCGCCTGATATGGGTGCTGCTGGTGGCATGGGCGGCATGGGCGGTATGGGCGGAATGATGTAATCCCCCTCTGGTCGTAAAGCGAAACCCTCTGTCAGTAATGGCAGGGGGTTTTTCTTTTGTGGGGGAAAATAGTATAAGTAGTGGCGCGTGTTTAATAATGAACAGATTAAGTGGCAACGGATGGTTAAGAAAACCCACGGTTTTCTGGTACGCTTCTGCCTGACTCTGATGATAATAAATGGGGATTAAAATGCGGATTAACGTCTTGCTGGGACTCTCTGTCGCGGCGATGCTGCTGACAGGCTGTAGCACCACGAAAGAACTGGACTCAGCCGGTCAACGCGTGACTTTTACCGATCAACAACCGGCAGCTGAATGCCAGTTGCTGGGCAATGTCACCGGCTCGCAAAGCAACTGGCTGAACGGTTCCGGCGGCGAGGGGAGTTCACTGCGTGGCGCAGCGAACGATCTGCGTAATCGTGCGGCCGAAATGGGCGGCAACGTGATTTACGGCGCGACCAGTCCGACGCAGAACATCTGGTCCAGCTTTGCACCGCTGGACAGTAAGATGAGCGGCCAGGTTTATAAATGCCCGTAAGGGATATTCAGTTGCAGGAGCGGCGTTTTCGCCGCCCCTGTGATACTGAAGGGCATTATTCCTGGCGCAGCTGCAAATCCAGCTGCGTTTTACTTGGCTCACCGCCAATTTCACGCGCCAGCTTCGGCACCATATAACCTGATACCATCGACAGCAATTCCCGCACGATAGCGCGAGCTTTATCATCCGGCACAAAGAAGTGCGCGGCGCCCTGCACTTTATCCAGCACGTGCAGATAATAGGGCAGCACTCCGGCGTCAAACAGCGCATTGCTCAGCGCCGCCAGCGTGGTGGCATTATCATTGATACCGCGCAGCAGCACGCTCTGATTGAGCAACGTTACGCCGGCGCGCTTCAACATCAGCATAGCGTGACGTAGCGCATCATCAATTTCCTGCGCGTGGTTAATATGAGTCACCAGCAGTACCTGAAGACGCGATTGCGCCAGGCGCTGACACAGACTCTCGGTGATACGCGCCGGAATCACCACCGGCAGGCGGCTGTGAATACGCAGGCGTTTCAGGTGCGGAATCGCTTCCAGCTCGCCGATCAGCCAGTCCAGCTCATGGTCTTTTGCCATCAGTGGATCGCCACCGGAAAAAATAATTTCATCCAGTTCCGGGTGCTGACGAATATAATCGAGAGCGTTTTGCCAGTTGCGTTTGTTGCCCTGGTTATCCTGATAAGGGAAATGGCGGCGGAAACAGTAGCGACAGTTGACCGCACAACCGCCTTTTACCAGCAGCAACGCACGATTTTTGTATTTATGCAGTAAACCAGGCACCACGCTGCTTTGCTCATCGAGCGGGTCAGTGCTATAACCTGGTGCATCGACAAATTCCTGCTGAGCGGTCAAAACTTGCAGCAGCAGCGGATCTTGCGGATCGCCTTTCTTCATCCTCCAGACGAAGGCACGCGGCACGCGCAGGGCAAAAAGTCGGCGCGCGTCACGTCCTGCAACCAGCTCGGGATGCGAATCGAGAGCTAAAAGTTGCAGTAATTCATTTGGTTCAGTGATTACATCAGCAAGTTGCTGCAACCAATCTTCTCTGGAAGGGCTATTTAGGGTTACAATGTGTGCCATTTTTTTGGCTAAGTACCAGTATTAATATTAGAGGGCCTTTATGGCGACTTATTCTAGCAACGATTTCCGTCCCGGTCTCAAAATCATGTTCGAAGGCGAACCTTACGCTATCGAATCCAGCGAGTTCGTTAAACCAGGTAAAGGCCAGGCCTTCGCACGCGTTAAAATGCGCCGCCTGCTGACCGGAAGCCGCGTTGAGAAAACCTTCAAATCTACCGACTCCGCTGAAGGCGCAGACGTTGTAGATACTAACCTGAACTATCTGTACAACGACGGTGAGTTCTACCACTTCATGCACCCGGAAACTTTCGAACAGCATCAGGTTGAAGAGAAAGCAGTCGGTGATGCAGCGAAATGGCTGCTGGATAATGCAGAATGTATCGTGACGCTGTGGAACGGCCGTCCGATCCAGGTATTACCACCAAACTTCGTTGAACTGGAGATCGTTGATACCGATCCAGGCCTGAAGGGTGACACCGCAGGTACCGGCGGCAAGCCAGCTAAGCTGTCTACCGGCGCAACCGTTAAAGTGCCATTGTTTGTTCAGATCGGCGAAGTGATCAAAGTTGATACTCGCTCTGGCGAATACGTGTCACGCGTAAAATAAGTGTGTCGAAGGCGTACTTCTGGTACGCCTCTCAACTCAATGTGAGAACCGAATGATTAAGCTTGCTAAATTGGTCGCCATCGCGTTGTTGATGACGGGTGCCCTCAGCGCCTGTAATACTTTCCATGGTTTTGGCGAAGATGTACGCCATCTTGGCGGGGCCATTTCTCGCGCTGCGAGCTGATTCTCTTTTCTTCTGAAAATATTTCCTTTTAACCCGCGTGCAATAAGCAGAGTGTCGATTCACCGCCTATGCTTATAGCGCTGTACTAATAACTTCTGTTAAAAGGAAATTGCTATGTTTAAGAAGAGTATTGCTACTATTTTTTCCGTACTGATTCTTTCTTCCCTGCTGTCTGCCTGTAATACCACGCGTGGTGTTGGTGAAGATGTTGAAGCGGGTGGTCAGGCGATCCAGAAGAGCACTCAGTAATCTGTTAACCGGTACGGGCTTTCTGCCGTACCGGCCCCTTCCTTAGCTCTGATTTACCCAGATTAACTTCTCGACCGGGAAACCGTTCTGGCGTGCTTTCTCAACCAGCTGCTGTTTCACTGACTCATCCAGCGTTGGCGTACGCGATAAAATCCACAGATAATCCCGATTAGGCCCACACACCAGCGCATGTTGATAGTTATCATCCAGCGCAATCACGTTATAGCCGCCGTAAAACGGCCCAAAGAATGATACTTTCAGCGCCGCGCGCTGGCTGTCACCGGTAAAGTAGGCTTTACCGACGCTCTCCTGCCATTTCTGCTTTTTGGCGTTAAAGCCACGGTTTACCACCTTCAGGCCACCGTCATCGCGTTGACTGTAAGTTGCAGTGACGTGATCGAGTCCGCGCTCGAAGGGATGATCGAGACGTGCGATCTCATACCAGGTCCCGAGATAGCGATCTGCCTGAAAACCTTCAACCACGGTGACATTTTTGGGTGGGGTGGTACTACAGGCGACAGAAAGCAGTGCGCCAGTAACGGCTACCAGCATTTTCCACAGTTGCATAAGCTATTCCTTTATAGATGAGTCGCTTAATTATAGGTGATATTTGTCAGGCAGCGGATAACTACTCGATAAATTGAGATTGTTGCTGCGAATAAGTCTGAATGAGTAATTTTGAGGTTTGCGGCTATTTGGATGAGAATTTGCTCAGAAGTTTGTTTGCTCACTGCGATACGGGTAGACTTCACCCCCCTGTTTGACTTCGGAGTAACTACCATGAGCGATACGGCAAGCTGGCAGCCGAGCGCACCCATTGCCAATTTGTTGAAACGTGCAGCGATTTTAGCTGAAATACGACGTTTCTTTGCCGATCGTGGCGTGCTGGAGGTAGAAACTCCGGCAATGAGTCAGGCAACTGTCACTGATGTTCACCTGTTCCCGTTTAAGACGCGCTTTGTCGGCCCGGGTGCAGCCGCAGGGCTGGATCTCTACCTGATGACCAGCCCGGAATACCATATGAAACGCCTGCTGGCAGCAGGTAGCGGTCCGATTTATCAGCTGGGTCGCAGTTTCCGTAATGAAGAAGCCGGGCGTCACCATAATCCTGAATTCACGATGCTGGAGTGGTATCGCCCGCATTACGATATGTATCGTCTGATGAACGAAGTGGATGATTTGCTGCAGCAGGTGCTGGAGTGTGACAGCGCAGAGACCCTCTCTTATCAGCAGGCGTTTATCCGCCATCTGGAACTGGATCCGCTGTCGGCTGATAAAACGCAGCTGCGTGAAGCGGCGGCTAAACTTGGCGTTGGCGATCTGGCTAATGCGGAAGAAGATCGCGATACGCTGCTGCAACTGCTGTTTATGCTGGGAGTGGAACCCAGGATTGGACAGGATAAACCCGCTTTTGTTTATCACTTCCCGGCGTCGCAGGCGGCACTGGCCGAGATCAGCACTGAGGATCACCGTGTAGCTGAACGTTTTGAGGTTTATTACAAAGGCATTGAGCTGGCGAATGGCTTCCGTGAACTGACCGATAGTCGTGAACAGCGTCAGCGCTTTGAGCAGGATAATCGTCGTCGCGCGGCACGCGGTTTGCCAAAACAGCCGATTGATACCAACCTGCTGGATGCGCTGGCACAGGGTATGCCTGAGAGCTCGGGTGTGGCGCTGGGTGTCGATCGTCTGGTGATGCTGGCCTTAAAAGCCGAGCGTTTAAGTGATGTGATCGCCTTCCCGGTCGATCGCTGCTAAATCAACGGGCGGCAAGCGCCGCCCGTATCGATGATTTATAACCCACCCGATTTATAGGTTCTCGCTGCCGGCGCGCCGTTGCTGGCGGGGGTTTTTTGCCCCAGCGTTTCCATACGTACCTGGAATGGCGGGAACGGCATCTCAATACCGTGCTCACGGAAACCGTGCAGAATCAGCTGATGCAGCTCATTACGCAACGGCATGCGATGACCCATCTCGGCGGCATAAATACGCAGCTCAAACAGCTGAATCCCCTGTTGTAAATCTACCAGGAAGGCTTCAGGCTGCGGCGTATCCAGCACCCAGCTACAGCGCTCTGAGGCCTGCAGCAGGATGGTATTGATCTCCTCACTGTTAGCGGTGGCCGGTGCCGGTATAGTCAGTACCACGCGCGTAACGGAGTCAGAGAGAGACCAGTTGACGAACTGTTCGGTAATAAAGGCCTTATTCGGCACAATGATCTCTTTACGGTCCCAGTCAGTAATGGTGGTGGCGCGAGTATTGATGCGGGTAATACTCCCGGTAAGATCGCGAATGGTCACGGTATCGCCTATACGGATCGGTTTCTCAAACAGAATGATCAGGCCAGAGATAAAGTTGGCGAAGATCTCCTGTAAACCAAAACCCAGTCCGACACCGAGTGCGGCAACCAGCCATTGCAGTTTCGACCACTCAATACCAATCATCGAAAAACCGACCAGCCCACCCACCAACAGCAGCACATACTTGGTCAGGGTGGTAATCGCATAGCCGGTGCCGGGAGTTAAGCTAAGATGCTGTAACAGCGCCAGTTCCAGCAGCGCGGGCATATTGCGCACC
The DNA here is from genome assembly GCF_050037805.1 of Winslowiella sp. 2C04. Lineage (NCBI taxonomy): Bacteria > Pseudomonadati > Pseudomonadota > Gammaproteobacteria > Enterobacterales > Erwiniaceae > Winslowiella > Winslowiella sp. 2C04. The sequence continues at coordinate 319,642 of NZ_CP188300.1, forward strand.
AGCTGGGTGGTAATAATCAATACCAGGATGGCGATGAGTATTGAACCGAGGGTAATTGGCTCAATACTTTCCACACCCTGTACCGTGGTGCTGGCGTCCCACAGCTTAATGTTTTCCAGGAAGCCAAACGCGGAATGAATCTCAGACCACAACACAATCACCGAAACCAGCGCGATCAGCGTCAGAATTGAGCGCACCAGCCGCAGTGACTGGGCACTGATGGCATCGAGGTCGATTACCGGCTCATCCAGGTCGACACTGTCGCTGGTTTGCTGCGCTTCTTCTTCGCCGCGTGCGCGATTCGCCAGCATATCGGCACGACGTTGACGTGCGCGATCAAAGGCAATGCGGCGACGCTGAATCAGCATCCATCGGCGGATGATATGGTAAATAATCAGCAGCAGGAACCAGATAGCAACTGAGGTTTCCAGCCTGGCCAGCAGCGCTTGTGCGGTAGCCAGATAGCCAATGCAGGAGGCCAGCGCGGCGACCAGCGGAATGCAGATCATCAGATTCCACAGGATCTTATTAATAACGTTTTCGCCGTTCCCCTCTTTATCGAGATACAACGGCAGGCCGGCGCGCTTCAGGCTGACGGTTACCAGGCTTAATGCACCGCAAATCAGCACAAAGCACAGGCGACCAAGCGTGGCGGAAAACTGTCGCTCTTCCAGATTATCAAAAGCGATCAACAGCATGATCAGCGGCACGATAAAGCCGATCGACAGTGAATAGTAGCGCATGGCGCGCGCCACGCGCTGTTTCGGCCAGCGGAAATGCACCACAAACAGGCCTTGTGGCCGGGCAAAAGCGGCACTGATCATAAATGCCCACAGCACCGGCAGCGTCGCCGTTACGCCGTCGCCAATCGCCACGGCGATGGGGTAGGGCCAGGCGTGTTGCAAACCATAGCCAAGCGCTGCCCACAATACCGGCAGGGGTAAGGCCACCACAATTGACCAGAACACGGTACGCATCGTCAGGCTGAATTGATCCTGCGTTACTTTACCGACGCGGCTGGTCGCTCGTTCGAGGAATGCATGATAGTGACGACGAGAACTGATGCTGATGCCGACTAACAGCAGCGCCGCGATAATCGGCAGCACCGTTTCGCGACTGGTAAGCATCATCACAAATGCGCCGCCGAGCTGGCCTAAAGTATCCAGAGATAACAGACGGTTCAGCGCGTGTGCCACATCGATTGGATATTTCAGGCCAATCGGACTGACATCAGCGGTCCAGAACAGGTAACGGTGCGCGGCCTCGTTAATTTCTGTTAGCGCATCCTGTAACTGGCTGTTGGCTACTTTCAGCTTGGTGACTTCGAGAATTAAGGTGTCACAACCTGAAATCAGCGAGGTAAGCAGTTCCCGCTGGGTACGCAGCTGGGCATCAAGAATGCGTTTCTGTTCATTAGTCAGCTCCTCGCCATTCTCCTGCTTCTGCTGTCTCAGCTGTTGCTGACGATTTAACAGATCTTCGTAATACAGGCGCTGCACGCGCAACTGGCCCATGTCACTGTCAAGCTGCTGAGATTTCGGCATTTCTGGCAGACGAGCGACCTGGGCGCGCAGGGCTTCGCCTAACAGATTGGAGGCACCCAACCACTGAGATTGTTCACGAATGGTGCTCAGCGCCTGACGTACCTGAATGGTCTGATTGGTGGCTTGTCGTTGCTGTGAGGCCACCAAATCCATACGTTGCGCCTGCTGATTCAGCTCGCCAGACAGCTCGCGGTTAACGCGAAACTGCTCAGTAATGCCCGGCGGCAGATCGCCGCTATTTTCCGCCAGCTGTTCGGTACGCTCCAGCGCCAGCTCAGCTTCACGCTGACGCAAGCTGTTCAGCTGATTGCGCAACGCCTGCAGATAGTTGTCCAACTGGGCGGCTTTTTTCTGGTGGACTTCAGCGCGCATGCGCGCCAGTTCCTGACGGTTATTCGCCGACAGCTGCGCCAGCTCCAGCTCGTCAACGCGAGCCTTCTGAGCGGCTGACTCAGCCTGACGCACGTAGATTTGTGCCTGCGCCATTGGCGTGGTGGCGCTGGGTTGTGACTGCAACCGGCGCTCAACTTCACTCAATGCACGACGTGCTTCGGTCTGCTGCTGAGGCAGCTGCGACATTGAATCACTGATTTCGCGTGCGCGATCCTGCTCCTGCTGAGCCTGGCGACCCTCTTCCAGCAGCTGGCTGCTGATTTGCAGGATCTCCTGGTCCAGTTCAGCGCTGGTCATAGTGCTGCGTACCGACTTGGTGCTGTCAGTCAGACTGGTGATTTGCTGGCGCAGTTCGCGGGACAGTTTCGGAAAGTCGTCGATGACCTGTTGGTATTGATCGGTCAGTTCAAGCGAGGCTTTACGCTCATTCAGCCAGTTCAGCGCGGTTTCCAGCGTCTGAACCAGTTCCGCCTGATTCGGCGTATTTTTGCCAGACTTAGCCTGCTCAAGCTCTTGCTTAAGCAGGCCGTCATCGGGAAGACTGGCAGCTAACACGGGCCAACTTAAACAACAGCCCAGTAAAATAGTAAGAATCAGGCGCACGTTAGGTTCTGCTATTGGTGATGTAACACGGTTTCGGCATCGGTTTTCTGCAAGGCAATTGCCAGCGGTTGACCGAGACGGGTTTTGGTTTCCGGCGTCAGGCTTTCTGCCAGTTTTACTTTGCCTGGCGCAAACAGGTTGATTACCGTTGAGCCAAGTTTAAAGCGGCCCATTTCCTGGCCCTTCAGCAATACCACGGAACCTTCTTCTTCAGCACCCGGCCAGGTCCAGCGTTTGATTACGCCGGTACGCGGCGGCGTTACCGTGCCTGACCAGGCGGTTTCGATGCTGCCGACAATGGTCGCACCGACCAGAATTTGCACCATTGGGCCAAATTCAGTATCGAAGTAACATATGACGCGTTCATTACGCGCGAACAGATTCGGTACGTTTTGCGCGGTCAGCGGGTTAACCGAGAACAGGTCGCCGGGTACATAGATCATTTCGCGCAGGATACCGTTACACGGCATATGTACGCGGTGATAATCGCGAGGCGCAAGGTAAGTGGTCACAAACTCGCCGTCACGGAACTGGTCGGCCATTTGATAGTTACCGGCCAGCAGCGCTTCCAGCGAGTAGTTATGCCCTTTGGCCTGGAAAATATTGTCGCCATCAATATGACCGAGCTGGCTGATTGCGCCATCGGCAGGCAGCACCAGCAGATTCGGGTCGGTATCAATTGGGCGCACGTCGTCACGCAGTGGGCGGACAAAAAAGTCATTGAAGGTGCGATAGGTCGCAGTATCCGCTTTCTGAGCTTCGGACATATCGACCTTATAGAACCAGACAAAGCTGTCGATAACTGCTTTGGTCAGCCATCCTGCGCGCTTGCTGGCGCCCCATCCGGCTAATTCAGTTAACCACTTCTTTGGCAGCAAATAATTCAGGCCGAGTTTAATACGATCCAACACGTTAGCCTCCTGGCTTAATACACGACGTTGAGAGAAAAAGGGGGCGAATTGTAGCAGCGCCCGTTTCTTTAGGCTATGTACCAGACATCATTGCCTGTTGGTGTACAGATTAGTCATCACTGGCGAAGTTTTTACGTGTCTTTACCTGTGACATGCTTTCGAGAATGCGGTGGTAGTTAAAGAAGCGCGACTCATTGATGGTGCCGTTATCCACCGCTTCGCGAATGGCGCAGCCTGGATCGGTATCGTGTTTGCAGTCGCGGAATTTACAATCACCAAGAAACTCACGGAATTCGACAAATCCACGGGTGATTTGTTCCGGTTCGAGGTGCCAGAGACCAAATTCACGTACCCCAGGTGAGTCAATCACATCCCCGCCGTGAGGGAAGTGATAAAGACGGGCGGCGGTAGTGGTGTGCTGACCGAGGCCGGAAACATCAGAGACGTCGTTAGTCAGAATCTCATCGCGACCCAGATCGAGGCCGAGCAGAGCGTTCAGCAGGCTGGATTTACCGACGCCGGACTGTCCGGCAAAGATGCTGATGCGGCCAGTCAGTGCCTCTTCCAGCTCTTTCAGGCCCTGTTTTTCATGGCTGGAAACCATCAATACGCGGTAGCCAATATGGCGATAAATATCCATCTGCTCATCCACAAAGGCACGGCCTTTGTCATCCAGCAGATCGGTTTTATTCAGCACCAGCAGTGGTTCGACATCCAGCGTTTCGCTGGCAACCAGGTAGCGGTCGATGATATTCAGTGAAAGCTCGGGCAAAATCGCCGAGACGATGACGATTTGATTGATATTAGCGGCAATCGGTTTAACGCCGTCATAGAAATCCGGACGTGTCAGTACCGAGGTGCGTTCATGCACCGCTTCAACAATGCCTTTTACCGTTGCGCCGCCTTCCTGACCCGGACGCCAGACAACGCGATCGCCGGTGACCAGCGAGCGAATAGTGCGACGAATGTTGCAGCGATGCACCGTTCCATCAGCATCCTCGACGTCGGCGTGCATGCCAAAACGACTGATCACAATACCATCGCGCGCTTCACCAAACAGGCTGTCGTCAGGCTCAGGTTTGCCTTCACGCTGTTTCAGGCGGCGATCGTGGTTGGCGCTGACGCGACGTTGTTGACCTTTGGACAGTTTATTTTTGCTCACTCTACCTCACAGAACTGACGGCGGTTCGCCCATACCGGGCAAAACGTCTATGATACACCCTTATTCGTTGTAATGACGACTTTGGCAACTGCGGGATTAAACATGAGCGGAAATGAAAATAACCTGATTTGGATCGACCTTGAAATGACCGGCCTCGATCCCGAGCGCGATCGCATTATTGAGATTGCGACGCTGGTGACGGATGCCAATCTGAATATTCTGGCGGAAGGCCCGGTGATTGCAGTTCATCAGAGCGATGAACAGCTGGCGTTAATGGATGACTGGAATGTGCGCACCCATACCGGCAGCGGGCTGGTCGAGCGGGTCAAAGCCAGCCAGTTTGACGATCGCGCTGCTGAGCGGGCGACCATCGAGTTTCTGCAACAGTGGGCACCGGCAAATAAGTCACCGATTTGTGGCAACAGCGTCGGTCAGGATCGTCGTTTCTTGTTTAAATATATGCCGGAGCTGGAAGCCTATTTCCACTATCGTTATCTTGATGTCAGCACCTTAAAAGAGCTGGCTCGCCGCTGGAAACCAGAAATTCTGCCAGGTTTTAAAAAGCAGGGTACGCATCAGGCATTGGATGATATTCGTGAATCAGTCGCTGAACTGGCTTATTACCGCGAACATTTTATTCAGCCCTGAACCTCACGGGCGGCGTTTTGCCGCCCGCGCTAATAATTTGTACAGCGATGGGCTAATAAAACAGCAATTGCTGCGAAAGCGAAAATAATTACTTTCCGGGAGTTGCGGGGGAGATAATTTTTCGTATAATGCGCACCCCGTACCGGTGAAGAATTTTATTGGTACGCAGAGCGGGAATAGCTCAGTTGGTAGAGCACGACCTTGCCAAGGTCGGGGTCGCGAGTTCGAGTCTCGTTTCCCGCTCCAAATTTTTTTTCAAACCTCCCAGTTATACACTTCCTGACACAAGCCTTAATTTTTTCCAGTTGCAGATTGCTGCCAGCGAATATTTTTCACTGATGCAGTGAATAACACTCCCTCTTCAGATTATTACGCGACTTCTTTCTGGTTGTCCGATGAGTCTCGCCCGGAAACATAAACATTCGCCGTCCTTCAATGTCCCTTCGAATAACTCAGCCCTGAACTTTTTAACTGGCGTCTCATCTAATTTATTGCTGTTAACTGACCGTTGTTAATAGTCGATGTGAACCGTCTCAGCAGGATCGCTGATATATCGGATACCGCTGCGTCTTCAACCGAGTCTGGATAGGAAATCTATAGATGAAATGGACCGCAATACTCAAAATGATACTGACGGCAACTGCCTTTTTCTCAATGACGCATAGTGCTGTAGCGCAAAGCGAACGGGTGTTCCCGGAGCTAAGGCCGCCGACCGATACCGCCAAAGATATTCGGGTGATTGGATTTGCCGGTGGTTTCAACTTGCCCATATGGGTAGCCGAGCGACAGGGCTTTTTTGCTGATGAGGGGTTGAAAGTGAGTCTGGATTTCACTCCCGGCTCTACCTATCAGATGTCGAATTTAATCGCCGGAAACTACGATGTTGCCATGACGACGTTTGACAATGTTATCGCTTATCGTGAGGGGCAGGGAGAAGCGTGGATTCCGCCGGGACAGAAGATCGACGTGGTGTCTGTTTTGGCTTCCGACAACGGATTTCTTTCAATATCGGCGCAGCCTGATGTTGAAAGTATCGCAGCGTTAAAGGGGCGGACGATTACTGTTGATGCCATGACCACCGGTTTTGCATTCGTGATGCGGGAGATGCTGGCGCGAAATGGCGTTGAGGAGAGTTCTGTCAAATTCGAACGTGCGGGTGGGGTTGCCAGTCGCTATCGCGATATGCTGACAGATAAAAGTCACGCAGCCACCATCCAGATGACGCCATTCGACCTGCTGGGGCAGGCCGCTGGATTACGCACGCTGGCCAGGGTATCAGATGAATTGGGGCCGTATCAGGGAATGACCGCTGCGGTTAGCCGGAGTTGGGCGCAACAGAATCGTCAGTCTGTCGTGGGTTTTATCCGCGCCTACAGGAAAGCCATTGACTGGCTGTATAATCCGCAAAATCGTCAGGTGGCAGAGGCTATTCTGGTGGCCAACGCAGGGGCCTCAATGACGCCTGCACTGGCGAAAGGTACGTTGGATATTATGCTGACGCCAGAAACCGGATTCTTTCGCGATTCCGCTCTCCATCCCGAGGGGATGAAGCTGGTTCTGGCACTGCGTTCCAAATATGGTATTCCTGCCAGGACGTTAAGCGATCCTGAACCGTATCTCGATCTGTCGTTCTATCAACAAGCAAACATGTAACAGTTTGATTATGCTGCTGTGCGGCATCAATAACGTACGGCAGCATAGTTTTCCGGGTGACGAACTTCCAGGCATTCAAACCGTCTTTGTGAACAAAGGGCTTGCCATCATTTTCGAACAGGTCCATAATGGCGACCTTCCCTGACAAGGGGATGCGTAAAAGTTCTTTTAATCAGTAGGTTAGCGATTTAAAGGCCATTTACGGTTAGAAAATAGAGTAAGTTGTCGCTGATAAAGCGCACCGGTTCCAAAGCGGGAATAGCTCAGTTGGTAGAGCACGACCTTGCCAAGGTCGGGGTCGCGAGTTCGAGTCTCGTTTCCCGCTCCAAAAATTTGATTTTGCAGTATTGCAGTACACCAGTTCCAAAGCGGGAATAGCTCAGTTGGTAGAGCACGACCTTGCCAAGGTCGGGGTCGCGAGTTCGAGTCTCGTTTCCCGCTCCAAAATTTGATTTTGCTGTTTACAGCACACCAGTTCTTATGCGGGAATAGCTCAGTTGGTAGAGCACGACCTTGCCAAGGTCGGGGTCGCGAGTTCGAGTCTCGTTTCCCGCTCCAAATTTTTAAACTTCCTTTTTCAGATGAATTATCCACAGCGATAAGTCGACTGCTCTTTGCTGCATTCCCCAATAGTCAAAATCTTTTAAACAGAGTTATCCACAGGTTAGTTGTTGCTGCTGCTCAGGTATTTTTGCAGTCGATAATTCCATGTGAAATATAACAATATGATTTAAAAGTAAAAAATAACTTTATGGTTTTTCGTTCCAATCGCGTTTTGCGGCTGTGACAGTTGAATGACAACGCTTTTTTATTTTTATTCACAGCGTGTGGAAAACCTGAAGTGAGTCGCCCGCCATTCAATCGTACGCTTATGCATCACGTGGTAATCCCTTCTCGATAGCCCGCACCAGGCGTTTTTGCTGCGGTCGTTGAACCTCAATCACCTGTTCGCTGCGTTTAATCTGCTGTTGCGCCAATGCCCAGTGGATATGTTCATCCAACATTGCATTTTCGCCCATTCGCGCGCCCAGCGCCGCCACGATCTCTGTATCCCAGGGCGCATTGCCCATTGCCACCGCAATATTGCGCAACCAGCGCAGATGACCAATGCGGCGAATTGCCGAGCCTTCCGTAATGCGTAAAAACTTTGCCTCATCCCAGGCAAAAAGTTCACTCAGCGGCGGAGCGTGCAACACCGCCCGTGGACTAAAATCATCTTCGTCGGTAAGTTGGCCGTAACGGTTCCATGGACAAATTAGCTGGCAGTCGTCGCAACCGTAAATCCGGTTACCAATCAGTGGGCGAAATTCCTCCGGAATCACTCCCTCCAGCTCAATAGTGAGATAGGAAATGCAGCGGCGGGCATCAACCACGTAGGGTTCAACAATGGCACCGGTTGGGCAGGTGGTGATACAGGCCACGCAGCGCCCGCAGTTCTCTTCCTGCGGTTGATCCACCGGTAATGGAATATCAATTAACAATTCACCGAGGAAAAACCATGAACCTGCTTCGCGATTCAGAATCAAAGAGTGTTTACCGGTCCAGCCCAGCCCGGCTTTGACCGCCAGCGGGCGCTCAAGCAACGGGGCTGAGTCGACAAAGGGGCGGTACTGACTGTCGCCACAGCGCTCGCGGATCATATCGCCAAGCTTTTTCAAGCGATTGCGTAATACTTTGTGGTAATCACGTCCCAGCGCATAACGACTAACATAACCAAGGCGGGGATTTTTCAGCGTGCTGGCAAAAGCTGCTTTGGCAGGAAGATAGTTCATCCGCACGCTGATTACGCGCAGCGTACCGGGCAACAATTCATGCGGGCGGGCGCGCATCATGCCATGACGCGCCATCCAGTCCATTTCGCCATGATACTGTTTGTCCAGCCATGCCTGCAGCCGCGGTTCTTCCGGCGTTAAGTCGGTATCGCAAATACCGACCTGCTGAAAACCGAGCGACAGTCCCCACTGTTTAATATCCTGGGCAAGCTGATGAAGATCGAGAGGGTGCGACATGACTGACCATAGAGAAAGAGAAAACACCGCCAGTTTACCACACTCTGTATGGCCTGCAGAGGCGATGAGCCATCTGGAAACCTCAGCCGCAGACACCCTCGGAATTACGCTGTTTGAGCTGATGCAGCGCGCGGGTGGAGCCGTATATGAACATATCATCCGGCGCTGGCCGGATGCGCATCACTGGTTAATTTTATGCGGACACGGTAACAACGGTGGTGACGGTTATGTTGTGGCACGACTGGCGCAGGCGGCCGGAATTGAGGTAACGCTGCTGGCTTGTGAAGGCAGTAAGCCGCTGCCGGATGAAGCGCAGGCTGCGCGCGATAGCTGGCTGGCGGCGGGCGGTTTGATCCATGCTGCCGATGCGCCCTGGCCGGAAAAAGTCGAAGTAATCGTGGATGCTTTGCTGGGCACCGGATTAAATCGTCCACCAAAAGCACCGTATGATGAATTAATTGCCAAAGCTAATCAGCACCCTGCGCCGAAATTTGCCGTCGATATTCCTTCCGGCTTACAGGCGACTAACGGTGCTGCTGCTGGTGAGGCGATTGAGGCGGCCGGGACTCTGACGTTTATCGCGCTGAAACCAGGATTACTGACCGGGAAAGCCCGCGATTACGTTGGCAAACTGAGCTATCACGCGCTGGGTCTGGAGTGCTGGCTTGCGGGCCAGCAAGCGCCGATGACGCGTTATGATGCCAGTGATTTAGCGCAGTGGCTGCGACCGCGCCGGGCAACGTCCCATAAAGGCGATCACGGGCGTTTATTGATTATTGGTGGCGATCACGGCACCGCCGGCGCGATTCGCATGACCAGCGAAGCGGCACTGCGCAGTGGTGCAGGATTAGTGCGAGTACTTACTCACAAACAGAATATTGCCTCACTGCTGACCGCCCGTCCGGAGCTGATGGTGCAGGAATTAACCGCAGAAGCACTGGATGACGGGCTGGAATGGGCCGATGTGATTGTCATTGGCCCCGGCCTCGGCCAGGGAGACTGGGGTAAGAAGGCGCTGAAAAAGGTTGAAAACAGTCAGAAACCGATGCTTTGGGACGCAGATGCGCTTAACCTGCTGGCAATCAGCCCTGAGAAACGTCAGAATCGAATTATTACGCCGCATCCTGGTGAAGCAGCACGGTTGCTGAATGTTAAAACGGCTGAAATTGAGAGTGACCGCTTACATGCGGCGCAGCGCCTGGTAAAACGCTATGGCGGTGTGGTAGTACTGAAAGGCGCAGGAACTGTTATCGCCAGTCAGCAGGGCGAACTGGCGTTTGCCGATGTCGGTAATGCTGGCATGGCCTCGGGCGGTATGGGCGATGTGCTTTCCGGTATTATCGGCGGACTGACAGGGCAAAAACTCTCATTGTATGATGCTGCCTGTGCCGGCTGTGTGGTGCATGGCGCGGCCGCAGACTCCCTGGCGGCACGCTATGGTACACGCGGTATGTTAGCAACCGATCTGTTTTCCGAGCTGTATCTGTTTGTCAATCCAGAGATTTCGAATACTAAAGCATGAATACCAGTGTTATCGCATTGCCCGATGAGGCAGCAACCCTAGAACTGGGTGCCAGTGTGGCCCGCGCTTGCGACAGCGCGGCGGTCATCCATCTTTATGGCGATTTAGGCGCAGGCAAAACCACCTTTAGTCGCGGATTTTTACAGGCGCTGGGCCACCAGGGCAATGTGAAAAGCCCGACTTATACGCTGGTTGAACCCTATACGCTGCCCGGACGCACGGTTTATCATTTTGATCTCTATCGCCTGGCCGATCCTGAAGAGCTGGAGTTTATGGGGATTCGTGACTATTTTGCTGACGATACCCTTTGTCTGGTGGAGTGGCCGCAGCAGGGCGAAGGCGTATTGCCGCCACCCGATTTAGCCCTGCATTTGCACTATCAGGCGCAGGGGCGTCTGGCTGAAATCACCGCACTTTCTACTGCAGGAGAACGTATGTTGCAGCAGTTCACCGCGAACAAGGATTGCCCATGATGTTTCGCGTTAGATTAGCGTTGATGTTGGCATGCTGTCTGGCTTCATTCTCCTCACTGGCGGCGAATCTTTCCGATATAAAAGTCTCCAATGGCAACAGTAAAGCCACCATTACTCTGAGCTTTAACGGTCAGCCGGTTTACGGTTTTTTTCCGCTGCATGGCCCAGAGCGGGTGGTGCTGGATATTCGCCAGAGTGGTGTGATTCAGGGGTTGCCGCTGACGTTTAGCGGTGACAACATCGTCAAACGCATTCGTTCCAGCCAGCCAAAAGACAGCCAGAGCATCCGGCTGGTATTTGAACTGACGCAGGCCGGGCGTACCCGCGCGGTAACCAAACGCAACGGCAATAATTATGACGTGGTGTTCACTATTACCGGCACGCAAACCGCTAGCAGCAGTCCGCGTCCGGCAGCAGTGAGCAGCGCCACGCGCAGCAATCCGGTAACCAAAACTGCGCCAGCCAAACCGGAGCGTAATCCGTTCGACGGTAATAAAGTGACGGCGGTGACCAGCGGCAATACGCGCGTGGCACCGGGACGCACCAGCTCCAGCGCCAATGATACTATCGTGGTGGCTATCGATGCCGGACACGGCGGTCAGGATCCCGGGGCGATTGGTCGTGATGGCCTGAAAGAGAAGAACGTGACCATTGCCATCGCGCGCAAGCTAAAAGCATTGCTTAATGCCGACCCGATGTTTAAAGGCGTGCTGACCCGCGATGGTGACTATTTTATTTCGGTAATGGGTCGATCTGACGTGGCGCGTAAGCAAAATGCCAATGTGCTGATCTCTATCCACGCCGATGCGGCGCCAAATCGTAGCGCGTCAGGTGCCTCGGTCTGGGTGCTCTCTAACCGTCGCGCCAACAGTGAAATGGCTAACTGGCTGGAGCAGCACGAGAAACAGTCGGAACTGCTGGGCGGTGCAGGTGATTTGCTGGCTAACAGTCAGGCCGATCCCTATCTGAGTCAGGCGGTACTGGATTTACAGTTTGGTCACTCGCAGCGCGTCGGCTATGACGTGGCGGAGAAAGTTCTCGCTGAGCTGCAGCGTGTGGGTTCGCTGCATAAGCGCCGCCCGGAACATGCCAGCCTTGGCGTATTGCGTTCGCCGGATATTCCGTCACTGTTGGTGGAAACCGGTTTTATCAGTAACCCTGCGGAGGAGCGACTGCTAGGCAGTAGCGCGTACCAGGAGAAGATTGCCCAGTCGATTTATAAAGGACTGCGCAACTACTTCCTGACGCATCCGCTACAATCCGGCCCAAAGCAGGAAAACCGTCCGCTGGAGTCAGCAGCGGCGGTTAACGTAAGAGCTAACAGTTCATCGACGGCAACGCACTACACTGGCGCGACAATGCGCCACGTCGTGCAGCGCGGTGAAACGCTGTCGGGCATCGCGGCACATAATGGTGTCAGCATGGCCACCTTGCGCTCGCTCAACAATCTGAAAAAAGATGGCGTCTGGGTCGGGCAGCGCTTGAAAGTTCCGGCTGGCGCCACCACTACCACTAAAGTCAGCAGTAAACCGAAGAAGCATAAAGTGGTGCGGGGCGATTCTCTGACGGCGATTGCCGTTCATTATGGCGTCAGTTCGAAAGCCATTATGCAGGCCAACAATATGAAAAGTACCAATGTGATGTTGGGACAAACACTTTCTATTCCCGCATCCTGACATACAAGGATAAAGCATGCCCATTCAGGTGTTACCACCCCAACTGGCTAACCAAATCGCGGCGGGTGAAGTGGTTGAACGACCAGCATCGGTGGTCAAGGAGCTGGTGGAGAACAGTCTGGATGCAGGCGCGACGCGTATTGATATTGATATCGAAAAAGGCGGCGCCAAGCTGATCCGCATTCGTGACAATGGCTGTGGCATCAGTAAAGATGAACTGGCGATGGCCCTTGCGCGTCATGCTACCAGTAAAATCACCACCCTTGACGATCTGGAAGCGATTGTCAGCCTCGGTTTTCGCGGCGAAGCGCTGGCCAGTATCAGTTCGGTTTCTCGTCTGACGTTAACCTCGCGCACCGAAGCGCAAAGTGAAGCCTGGCAAGCCTATGCTGAAGGGCGTGATATGGCGGTAACCGTCAAACCTGCCGCGCATCCGCAAGGCACCACGCTGGAAGTGCTCGATCTGTTTTATAACACACCAGCGCGTCGCAAATTTATGCGCACCGAAAAAACTGAGTTTACCCATATTGATGAGGTGATACGCCGCATTGCGCTGGCGCGCTTTGATGTGGCGATTGCATTAACCCACAACGGTAAACTGGTGCGGCAGTACCGCGGCGTGAGTGAAAGCAGCCAGCAGGAGCGCCGACTGGCGGCGATTTGCGGCAGCGCCTTTATGACTCATGCGCTGGCGATTGAGTGGCAGCATGGCGATCTGAGTTTGCATGGTTGGGTCGCCGATCCGGCCGGTTCACGCCAGGTGACTGAGCTGCAATACTGCTACGTCAATGGCCGCATGATGCGCGATCGTCTGATTAACCATGCGATCCGCCAGGCCTATCAGGACAAGCTGGGAGATAACCATCAGCCTGCCTACGTGCTTTATCTGCAAATCGATCCGCACCAGGTAGATGTGAATGTGCATCCTGCCAAGCATGAAGTGCGTTTTCATCAGTCGCGGCTGGTACATGATTTTATCTATCAGGGCGTGCTGAGTGCGCTGCAGGAAACGGGCGCAGAAACCTTAGCCGAACTTGCGACGCCGGAAGCAGCCCCAGCCGAACGCTGGCAGCCGGAAAATCGCCAGGCGGCCGGAGCTAACCACTTTGCTACGCCCGCAGCGCCTTCTTCAGCGCCGAAAGCGGCTTCAGGCGGAGCAGGAAACAGTAACTGGCAGCGTCAGGAGCCAGGCTATCAGCCGCGCGAAGGTAAAGCGTATCAGCAACTGCTGAAAACGCCTGAACCTCCACGCGCGCGTGAAGCGGTCCCTGAGGTCACGCCAGCACAGAAAACCGCAGAACCCTTGCATGCGCACAGTCAAAGTTTTGGCCGCGTGCTGACGGTAATGCGCGAGCATTATGCGCTGGTTGAACGCGGCAGCAGCCTGGCGCTGATTGCCTTGCCGGTGGCCGAACGCTGGCTGAAACAGGCACAGCTCGATCCGGCTGACGAAGGGTTAAAACCGCAGCCGCTGTTAATCCCGGTAAGATTAAAAGTTGATAAGCCGGAGCGTGAGGCGATTGGCCGTTTTGCTGAGTTACTGACCCGGATGGGCATTGATGTGCAGCTGGACGCACAGCATGTGACGCTACGCGCTGTCCCTTTACCATTGCGCCAACAAAATTTACAAAACTTGATTCCAGAACTGTTAGGCTATCTCGCCCGGCAGCAGGATGCCTCGCCAGCCTCAGTTGCACAATGGCTGGCACGCCAGGCAATGGCAGAGCATCCGCACTGGAATCACTCGCAGGCGATTGCGCTGTTGGCGGAAGTCGAAAGACTCTGTCCGGCACTGATTAAATCGCCACCTTCTGGATTAGTGCAACCGATCGATATTGATATGGCGTTGACCGCCCTGAAGCATGAGTGACAGAACAATGGCTGGCCGGCCTAAGGCAATTTTTTTGATGGGGCCAACGGCTTCCGGTAAGACCGCGTTAGCCATTGAGCTACGTAAGCATCTGCCGGTTGAGTTGATCAGCGTTGACTCAGCACTGATTTATCGCGGAATGGATATTGGCACAGCCAAGCCCTCTGCGGAAGAGTTAGCGCAGGCGCCTCATCGCCTGATGGATATTCTCGATCCTTCGCAAGCCTGGTCGGCAGCGGAGTTTCGACGCGATGCATTAGCAGAAATGGCGGATATTAGCCGTGAAGGCCGAATTCCGCTGCTTGTTGGTGGTACCATGCTCTATTACAAGGCGTTACTTGAAGGGTTGTCGCCGTTGCCCTCGGCTGACCCGGAGGTACGCCAGCGTATTGAGCAGATGGCGAGTGAGCAGGGTTGGGATGCCTTACACCGCCAATTATGTGAAATTGATCCCGTTGCTGGTAGTCGTATTCATCCGAATGATCCCCAGAGACTCTCGCGAGCACTGGAAGTTTTTTTTATTTCGGGTAAAACTTTAACGGAGCTGACAAAAATATCGGGCGAAGCATTACCTTATGAGGTGAGCCAGTTCGCCATCGCCCCCGCGAATCGCGAGTTGTTGCACCAACGTATCGAAGTGCGTTTTAAGCAGATGTTAGCGTCAGGTTTTGAAGCGGAGGCTCGGGCACTGTTTGCACGAGGAGATTTGCATACGGACATGCCTTCCATTCGTTGTGTCGGCTACCGCCAGATGTGGTCATATCTGGCGGGTGAAATCGACTATGACGATATGGTTTATCGGGGGATTTGCGCGACCCGGCAGTTGGCTAAGCGTCAGATTACCTGGTTACGTGGCTGGCAGAATGTTCACTGGCTTGATAGCGAACAGCCTGAATTGGCCCGTGATACGGTATTACAGGTTCTTAGTGCGAAGCATGGGTGATTGTGTACAATTGGTGCGTTAACGTGCGCAAATTTTTACGTAGTATTTCAGGACCGCAGGGTTCTTAAGTAACAAACAACAAGCATATAAGGAAAAGATAGAATGGCTAAGGGGCAATCATTGCAAGATCCGTTCTTGAACGCACTGCGTCGCGAACGTGTTCCGGTTTCGATTTATTTGGTGAATGGTATCAAACTGCAAGGTCAGATTGAGTCTTTCGATCAGTTTGTCATTTTGTTAAAAAACACGGTCAGCCAGATGGTGTATAAGCACGCTATCTCTACCGTTGTTCCGTCCCGTCCGGTCTCCCACCACAGTAACAATGCGGGTGGCGGAAGCAGCAACTATCATCACGGCGGTAGTAATACGGCGGCACCTTCGCAGCCACAACAAGACGGTGAGAACGCTGAGTAAGCGCGTTTGCCGTACTGCCTGGACGGGGAGTTCATTTTTGACTGAGGTCCCCGTCTCGGTTCTATTGATAATGAGAGGTCCTACGCTTGTTTGACCGTTACGATGCCGGTGAACAGGCTGTCCTGGTTCACATCTATTTCTCGCAAGACAAAGATATGGAAGACCTGATGGAGTTTGAAACTCTGGTCTCTTCCGCAGGTGTCGAAGCGCTGCGTGTGGTTACAGGCAGCCGTAAAGCACCTCATCCCAAATATTTTGTCGGTGAAGGAAAGGCAGTCGAAATTGCCGATGCGGTAAAATCCAGCGGTGCATCGGTGGTGTTATTTGATCACGCCTTAACCCCGGCTCAGGAGCGAAATCTTGAGCGTCTGTGCGAGTGTCGCGTGATTGATCGCACCGGTTTAATCCTTGATATTTTTGCCCAGCGCGCCCGTACCCACGAAGGGAAATTACAGGTTGAGCTGGCCCAGCTTCGTCATCTGGCTACTCGTCTGGTTCGCGGCTGGACGCACCTTGAGCGCCAGAAAGGCGGCATTGGTCTGCGCGGTCCGGGTGAAACTCAGCTGGAAACTGACCGACGCTTACTGCGTAATCGCATTACTCTGATTCTTTCTCGTCTGGCGCGCGTAGAGAAGCAGCGCGATCAGGGCAGACAAGCTCGTGCTAAAGCGGATGTACCCACCGTGTCATTGGTAGGCTATACCAACGCCGGTAAATCGACGCTGTTTAACTGTATCACCGCGGCCGATGTTTACGCGGCCGATCAGCTATTTGCCACACTGGATCCGACCCTACGCCGCGTGGATGTGGCGGATGTTGGTGAAGTGGTACTGGCGGATACCGTCGGCTTTATTCGCCACCTGCCACATGATTTGGTGGCGGCGTTTAAGGCGACATTGCAGGAGACGCGTCAGGCATCTTTGCTGCTGCATATTATTGATGCCGCCGATCAGCGCGTTGATGAGAATATTGAAGCGGTCGATGTGGTACTCGAAGAGATTGAAGCGGACGAAATCCCTCAGCTCTTAGTGATGAATAAAATTGATATGCTGGAGGATTTTGAGCCACGTATCGATCGCAACGACGAAAATATGCCGGTTCGGGTCTGGTTATCGGCACAAACTGGCGTCGGCGTGCCGTTACTGTTCCAGGCACTGACCGAACGTCTGGCTGGTGAGATCGCGCAGTTTGATTTACGTCTGCCGCCAGAAGCGGGGCGGTTACGCAGCCGTTTCTACCAGCTACAGGCGATAGAAAAAGAGTGGAATGAAGAAGATGGTAGCGTAGGTTTGCATATACGCATGCCGATTATTGACTGGCGTCGGCTCTGTAAGCAGGAACCGGCACTGGTGGATTACATTGTTTGACTGATTTTGCCTGAAACGCGTATCCCGGCCTGGGATACCACCGCACACACAATTAATGGAGTATAAACATGGCGTGGAATCAGCCCGGGAATAACGGACAGGACCGCGACCCGTGGGGAAGCAGCAATAATCAAGGCGGCAACTCTGGGGGAAATAAGGGAGGGCGCGATAAGGGGCCTCCTGATCTTGATGATATCTTCCGTAAACTGAGTAAGAAGCTCGGTGGACTGGGCGGTGGCAAAAATAACAATAACAATAACGACAACAGTGGCGGTCAACGCTCGTCAGGACGCGGTGGGCGTCGACTGGTCGGAATCGTTGTTGTTGCGGCTGTCGTCGTCTGGGCGGCAAGTGGTTTCTATACCATCAAAGAAGCTGAGCGCGGTGCTGTTACCCGCTTCGGCAAATTTGATCACCTGGTTGGGCCCGGTCTGAACTGGAAACCGACCTTTATCGATCAGGTACGTGCGGTTAACGTTGAAGCGGTACGTGAGCTGGCGGCATCCGGTGTGATGCTGACTTCAGACGAGAACGTGGTACGCGTTGAGATGAACGTTCAGTATCGCGTTACCGATCCAGAGCGTTACCTGTTTGCCGTCGTCAACGCTGACGACAGCCTGCGTCAGGCTACCGACAGCGCACTGCGTGGCGTGATTGGTCGTTCCACTATGGATCGTATTCTGACGGAAGGGCGTACCGTCGTGCGTAGCGAGACGCAGCGTGAGCTGGAAGAGACCATTCGTCCGTACGATATGGGTATCACTCTGCTTGACGTCAACTTCCAGGCGGCGCGTCCACCTGAAGAAGTTAAAGCGGCATTTGATGATGCCATCGCGGCACGTGAAAACCGTGAACAGTATGTTCGTGAAGCAGAAGCCTACGCCAACGAAGTTCAGCCACGTGCTAACGGTCAGGCGCAGCGTATTCTCGAAGAGGCACGTGCTTATAAAGCCCGTACCGTACTGGAAGCTCAGGGTGAAGTGGCTCGCTTTGCGAAACTGCTGCCGGAATATAAAGCGGCACCTGAGATTACCCGTGAACGTCTGTACATCGAAACCATGGAACGCGTGCTGAGTCAGACCCGTAAAGTGTTGGTAAACGACAAAGGTAATAACCTGATGGTGTTACCTCTCGACCAACTGATGCGTGGCGGCCAGTCCAGTTCACAGGGCGTGAATACCCAGGACAGCAGCAGTAACAGCCTGTTGCGCCTGCCGCCGGCCTCGAACAACAGTAACGAGCGCGCCAGTAGCAGTTCGTCGTTCAGTCCAGAAAACATCATGGATCAGCGCCGGGCGAATGCTCAGCGCAACGATAACCAGCGCGTAGGGAGAGACTAATCGATGCGTAAGCCATTAATCGTATTATTGATTGTTGTGCTGGTGGTGCTGTACGCGTCACTGTATATCGTGCAGGAAGGCCAGCGTGGCATTGTCATGCGCTTTGGTAAAGTTCTGCGCGACGATGAGAACAAACCACTGGTGGTGTCGCCGGGTCTGCACTTTAAGATTCCATTTATCGAATCGGTGAAGACGCTCGATGCGCGTACCCAGACCATGGATAACCAGGCAGACCGCTTTGTTACCAAAGAGAAGAAAGATCTGATCGTTGATTCTTATATCAAATGGCGCATCAGTGATTTCAGCCGCTACTACCTGGCAACCGGTGGTGGTGACGTTTCTCAGGCGGAAGTGCTGTTAAAACGTAAGTTTAGTGACCGTCTGCGTTCTGAGATGGGCCGTCTGGATGTGAAAGATATCGTCACCGACTCGCGTGGCCGTCTGACCACCGACGTGCGTGATGCGCTGAATACCGGTAGTGCGGGTAGCGATGATGAAGTCGCGACGCCGGCCGCAGATGATGCGATTGCATCAGCAGCAGCACGCGTTGAGATCGAAACCAACAGCAAAGAGCCAGCGATTAACCCGAACAGTATGGCAGCGCTGGGTATTCAGGTGGTGGATGTGCGTATTAAGCAGATCAACCTGCCAACTGAAGTCTCTGACGCGATTTACAACCGTATGCGTGCAGAACGTGAAGCGGTAGCGCGTAGTCAGCGTTCACAAGGCCAGGAAGAGGCAGAAAAACTGCGTGCGACCTCGGATTATGAAGTGACCCGTACGCTGGCAGAAGCGCAGCGTCAGGCACTGATTACCCGCGGTGAAGGCGATGCAGAAGCGGCCAAACTGTTTGCTAATGCATTCAGTCAGGATCCAGACTTCTACGCCTTTATTCGTAGCCTGCGTGCTTACGACAGCAGCTTTAACAGCAACCAGGACGTGATGGTGCTGAGCCCGGAAAGTGATTTCTTCCGCTTTATGAAGTCACCGTCTAACGCAACGCGTTAATCGTCACTGCAACAACTCTGTGGGCCGGAAATTATTCCGGCCCTTTTTTATTGGAAGCAACATGAACTCGACGATATGGCTGGCGCTGGCTTTAGTGCTGGTACTGGAAGGATTGGGCCCAATGCTATTTCCGCGGGCGTGGCGTAGCATGATTCAGTCAATGACCCAACTGCCGGATCAGCTGCTGCGACGTTTTGGTGGTGGGTTGGTAGTGGCAGGTGTAGTGATCTATTACCTGATCAGCACCCATATCCAGGGGGTTTCTTAACGCCAGCTCTCTGGTGAAAAAAAACTCCGCAATCGTATGCTAAAAGTGCTGAAAGACGAAAATTACGATGGTAGAATCCATTTTTAAGCAATCGGTGATTTTGAGAAATGGGTAAGAACGTAGTCGTACTGGGCACCCAATGGGGTGACGAAGGTAAAGGTAAGATTGTTGACCTTCTGACTGAGCGCGCGAAATACGTTGTGCGTTATCAAGGCGGTCATAACGCTGGCCATACGCTAGTCATCAACGGTGAAAAAACCGTCCTCCATTTAATTCCATCTGGCATCCTGCGTGATAACGTGACCAGCATCATCGGCAACGGTGTGGTGCTGTCTCCTGCTGCGCTGATGAAAGAGATGAAAGGCCTGGAAGATCGTGGTATCCCGGTACGTGAACGTCTGCTGCTCTCAGAAGCTTGTCCGCTGATTCTGCAATACCATGTGGCACTGGATGTCGCGCGTGAAAAAGCACGCGGTGCGAAAGCTATCGGCACCACCGGTCGCGGTATTGGCCCGGCTTACGAAGATAAAGTTGCCCGCCGCGGCCTGCGCGTTGGTGACCTGTTTAACAAAGAAACCTTTGCCGCTAAGCTGAAAGAAGTGATGGAATATCACAACTTTACGCTGGTGAACTACTACAAAGAAGAAGCGGTTGATTACGATACTGTGCTGAACGATGTGATGGCAATTGCCGACATCCTGACGGGCATGGTTGTTGACGTTTCTGATCTGCTGGATGGCGCGCGTCAGCGTGGCGATCTGGTGATGTTCGAAGGTGCGCAGGGTACGCTGCTGGATATCGACCACGGTACCTATCCGTATGTGACCTCATCTAACACCACCGCAGGTGGCGTGGCGACCGGTTCTGGCCTTGGCCCGCGTTATGTTGATTACGTGCTGGGCATCGTCAAAGCTTACTCCACGCGTGTCGGTGCAGGCCCATTCCCGACTGAACTGTTTGACGAAACCGGTGAGTTCCTGTGTAAGCAGGGCAACGAGTTTGGCGCAACCACTGGCCGTCGTCGTCGCACCGGCTGGCTGGATGCGGTCGCGGTACGCCGTGCGGTGCAGATCAACTCCCTGTCCGGTTTCTGCCTGACCAAACTGGACGTGCTGGATGGTCTGAAAGAAGTGAAAATCTGTGTGGCTTACCGTATGCCAGATGGCCGCGAAGTGACTACCACTCCGCTGGCGGCTGAAGGTTGGGAAGGCATTGAGCCAATTTACGAAACCATGCCTGGCTGGAGCGAAAGCACCTTCGGCGTGAAAACCGTAGAAGGTCTGCCACAAGCTGCGCTTGACTACATCAAGCGCATTGAAGAAGTCACCGGTGTGCCGATTGATATTATTTCTACTGGCCCGGACCGTAGTGAAACCATGATTCTGCGCGACCCGTTTGACGCATAATCTCAGCACCGGCCGGACACTGTCCGGCCTTTGTTCATTCGGCTTCATGCTCCCTTCTGCCAGCAATTCCTGCCACTTTCACTTCAACCGACAACCCCAAAAGCAGCTGATTCGCAGTCAATATGCCTGCGGATTGAAATATGATGGGGAGAGTTGCTTAAAAAAATGCCCTGAATTTGATGGGCTGGTTTATCATCATTTAGAGAAAATGCATCAGAGCGGAAGATGCCACGCCGGTGATTCACTGAGGTAAATTTGCAGCTAACAAGTTTTACAGATTACGGCCTGCGCGCGCTGATATTTCTTGCGTCACTGCCTGCTGACCAGATGACCAGCATTACTGAGGTGAGCGAGACGTACAATGTGTCACGTAATCACATGGTCAAAATCATTAATCAACTGAGCCGTTCAGGTTATGTTACTGCGGTGCGCGGTAAAAACGGCGGCATACGGTTGGGCAGACCCGCCGCGCAGATTATTATTGGTGAAGTCGTCCGTGAGATGGAGCCTCTGCAACTGGTTAACTGCAGCAGTGAGTTCTGTCATATCACGTCGGCCTGCAGGCTAAAAAAAGCGCTGTACGATGCGGTACAGTGTTTCTTGCAGGAGCTGGACAAATATACCCTCGCCGACCTCGTGGAAGACAACCACTCGCTCTACAAATTACTGCTGGTTGAACGACCTTCAATCAGTGGCAGATGACAACGGAGGAACCGATATGTCACAAGATCCTTTTCAGGAAAGAGAAGCTGAAAAATACGAAAACCCTATTCCCAGCCGTGAATTTATCCTGTCTCACTTAGACAAACGTGAGAAACCGGCCAGCCGCGAAGAGCTGGCAAATGAACTGGGAATGGTGGGAGAAGAACAACTTGAAGCACTGCGTCGTCGCCTGCGCGCGATGGAGCGCGACGGGCAATTAGTGTTTACCCGTCGCCAGTGCTATGCGCTGCCAGAGCGACTGGACTTACTGCGCGGTAAAGTGATTGGCCATCGCGATGGCTATGGCTTCCTGCGCATTGAAGGCCAGAAAGATGACCTGTACCTCTCTGCTGAGCAGATGAAAGTCTGTATGCACGGTGATGTGATCCTCGCTCAGGCGATGGGTGCAGACCGTAAAGGCCGCCGCGAAGCGCGGATGGTGCGGGTGCTTGAGCCGCGTAACAATCAGATTGTTGGCCGCTACTTTACCGACGCCGGTGCCGGATTTGTCGTGCCGGATGACAGCCGTCTGAGCTTCGATATATTGATTCCGCCTGAATCAATTATGGGCGCACGCATGGGCTCGGTGGTGGTGGTGGAACTGGCACAGCGCCCAACGCGCCGTACCAAAGCCATTGGTCAGATCGTCGAAGTGCTGGGCGACAATATGGGCACCAGCCTGGCGGTCGATATGGCGCTGCGCACTCATGAAATTCCGAGTGGCTGGCCTGAGCAGGTTGAAGCTGAAATTGCAAAATTAAGCGAAGAAGTGCCGGAAGAAGCGAAAAAAGGCCGCGTCGATCTGCGCGACTTGCCGCTGGTTACCATTGATGGTGAAGATGCCCGTGACTTCGATGATGCGGTTTACTGCGAGAAGAAACGCGGTGGCGGCTGGCGCTTGTGGGTTGCGATTGCTGACGTCAGTTACTATGTGCGTCCGGGCACCGCACTGGATGCCGAAGCCGTTAACCGTGGCACCTCAGTTTACTTCCCGTCGCAGGTAGTACCGATGCTGCCGGAAGTGCTGTCCAACGGTCTGTGCTCACTGAATCCGCAGGTCGATCGCCTGTGTATGGTGTGCGAGATGACGATTTCCGCGCAGGGTAAGCTGACCGGCTACAAGCACTACGAAGCGGTAATGCGTTCACATGCCCGCCTGACCTACACCAAGGTTTGGCATATTCTTGATGGCGAACAAGCGCTGCGCGATCAGTATCATTCGCAGGTTAAGCACCTGGAAGAGCTGTACAGCATGTATAAAGTGCTGGAAGTGGCGCGTTCCCAACGCGGTGGTATCTCGTTCGATTCAGAAGAAGCGAAGTTTATCTTTAACGCTGAACGTCGCATTGAACGCATTGAACACACGGTGCGTAATGATGCGCATAAACTGATCGAAGAGTGCATGATTCTGGCGAACATTGCTTCGGCACGTTTTGTTGAAAAGCATAACGAACCGGCACTGTTCCGCGATCACGATCGTCCAAGTGACGACAATATCAAAAGTTTCCGTACCGTACTGAGTGAGCTGGGCCTGTCGCTAAGCGGCGGCGCTAAACCTCAGCCTGTCGACTATGCGGAACTGCTGACGCAGATTGCCGATCGTCCCGATCATGAAATGCTGCAAACTATGCTGCTGCGCTCGATGAAGCAGGCGGTATACGATCCGGAAAACCGTGGGCACTTCGGCCTGGCGCTCTCCTCTTATGCGCACTTTACCTCGCCAATCCGTCGCTATCCCGACCTGCTGCTGCACCGGGCGATCAAGTATCTGCTGGCGCGTGAGCAGGGTACGCTGCAGGGTAATACCACGCCAACCGGCGGTTACCATTACGATCTGCAACAGATGTTGCAGCTGGGTCAGCACTGCTCGATGGCGGAACGTCGTGCCGACGAAGCCACGCGTGATGTTGCCGACTGGCTGAAATGTGACTTCATGCAGGATCAGGTCGGGCAGACCTTTACCGGCGTGATCGCCAGCGTCACCGGATTCGGCTTCTTTGTGCGCCTGATCGATCTGTTTATTGACGGTCTGGTGCACGTGTCGACGCTCGACAATGACTACTATCGCTTTGACGCGGTAGGCCAGCGCCTGATTGGTGAGTCTGGTGGCCAGACTTACCGTCTGGGCGATACCGTTGAAGTGCGGGTTGAAGCGGTGCATATGGATGAGCGTAAGATTGATTTTGCGCTGATCTCAAGCCAGCGTAAGCCACGCGGCGAAGGCAAAACCGAACGCGATCGTGCCAAAAAAGGCACGGCGAAGAACGGGGGCAAGCGCCGTCGGGAAGTGCGTAAAGGGGCGAATTTCGAAGCTGACAGCGCGTTCCGCCCGGCTAAAGCGGACGAGAGCAAAGCCAAAAGCGGCAGTAAGGCGAAAAAAGAGAAAAAAGCCAAAACTCCGTCGGATAAAACCCGTAAAATCGCCGCCGCGACAAAAGCCAAACGCGCAGCAAAAAACAAAAGTGACACCAGCGCATAACACGCGGTCCGGATAGTTCGGCACCCTGTAGGGGCGGCGGTTTCGCCGCCCGCAAATTGATTATCGAGTTAAACACATGAGTGAAATTGTTTTTGGTATCCACGCCGTACAGGCGCTGCTTGATAGCGATCCACAGCGTTTTCAGGAAGTTTTTATTCTGAAAGGGCGCGATGACCGCCGCTTACAACCGTTGATTAAGGCGCTGGAAGCTCAGGGTATCGTGATCCAGGTGGCAAACCGTCAGTGGCTGGATAGCAAAGTCGAAGGTGCGGTTCATCAGGGGATTGTCGCCCGCGTTAAGCCGGGCCGCCAGTATCAGGAAGGCGACCTGCCAGACCTGATCGCCGGTCTTGATCAGCCGTTTCTGTTGATTCTCGACGGTGTGACTGACCCGCATAATCTTGGTGCCTGCCTGCGCAGCGCCGACGCTGCCGGTGTGCATGCGGTGATCGTGCCGAAAGACCGTTCCGCTCAGCTGAACGCGACGGCGAAAAAAGTCGCCAGCGGCGCGGCAGAAAATGTGCCGCTGATTCGCGTCACCAACCTCGCGCGCACGATGCGGGTGTTGCAGGAAGCGAATGTCTGGATCGTCGGTACCGCTGGTGAAGCCGATCACACCGTGTTCCAGAGCAAAATGACTGGCCCAATGGCGCTGGTGATGGGCGCGGAAGGCGAAGGCATGCGCCGTCTGACGCGTGAACATTGTGATGAGTTAATCAGCATTCCAATGGCGGGCAGCGTCTCTTCGCTTAACGTTTCCGTTGCCACCGGTATCTGTCTGTTTGAAGCCGTGCGTCAACGTACCAGTAAGTAATCCCTCGGGGGCGTGACCTACGCCCCGAATCTCTTCCCGCTTTCGGGCATTTTTTCTCTCAGGTTTCATACTACGGTATCCGCCAGGGATCATGAGGGAGAAAAAATGACGTGGAACACGCACACCGTTTTTAATCAACCACGCCCACTCAGCAACAGTAATCTGTTTCTGTCTGATACGCCGCTGCGCGAGGCTCTGATACGCGAAGGCGCGGAATGGGACGGCGAATTACAGGCATCGGTTGGACAACAGTTGGGTAGTGCTGAGTCGCTGGAGTTGGGGCGTCTGGCGAACGCCTGGCCACCCGAGCTACTGCGCTACGACCCCTGCGGTGAGCGAATTGATGAACTGCGCTTTCACCCGTCGTGGCATTTGCTGATGCAGGGGCTGTGTGCCAATCGGGTACACAACCTGTGCTGGCAGGCGGATGCGCGACCGGGAGCATTTGTTGCCCGTGCAGCTCGCTTTATCCAGCATGCCCAGGTTGAAGCTGGCACCCTGTGCCCAATAACCATGACCTTTGGCGCGATTCCATTATTGCAACAGAGCCTGCCAGCCGCGTTTCACAGCTGGCTGCCGGGGCTGTTGTCGGATCGTTACGATGCGCATGCGCAACCTGGCGATCAAAAACGCGGTCTGTTGATTGGCATGGGAATGACCGAGAAACAGGGCGGAACCGATGTACTGAGCAACACCACCACCGCGCAGCCGCAGGCCTCGCGTGGTAATGGCGAAATCTATTACCTCACCGGCCATAAATGGTTTTTTTCGGTGCCGCAAAGCGATGCGCATCTGGTGCTGGCGCAGACGTCAGGCGGGCCTGGCTGCTTCTTTATGCCGCGTCTGCTGCCGGATGGCAGCCGTAACGCAATTCGCATCGAGCGGTTGAAAGAAAAGCTGGGAAATCGTGCCAACGCCAGTAGCGAAGTCGAGTTCTGCAATGCCACCGGCTGGCTGTTGGGAGAAGAGGGCGATGGTGTGCGGCAAATCCTGAAAATGGGTGGTTACACCCGTTTTGATTGCGCGCTGGGAAGCCATGGGCAGATGCGGCGCGCATTGTCGGTCGCGCTGTATCACGCTCATCAGCGGCAGGTGATGGGGAAAAATCTGGTCGATCAACCGCTGATGCGGCAGGTATTGAGCGCACAGGCGTTGCAGCTGGAAGGACAGACCGCGTTATTGATGCGGCTGGCGCGTGCCTGGTCAACGCCAGCGAATCAGCATGAGCGCGCTTTCAGCCGTCTGTTCACTCCAGTGGTCAAATACGCAATCTGCAAAAGCGGCATTGCTTTTGTGGCTGAAGCGATGGAAGTGCTCGGTGGAATTGGCTATTGCGAAGAGAGCGAACTGCCACGTCTGTATCGTGAAATGCCGGTCAACAGTATCTGGGAAGGCTCGGGGAATGTGATGTGCCTTGATGTGCTGCGGGTGCTGACCAGGCAGTCCCGCATTACAGAGATGCTGAACCGCGAGTTTGAAGCGGTGAAAGGTGTTAATCGCCACTTCGACAGTCGTTGGCGGCAGTTGAAATTACGGCTGGCTCATCCGCAAGAGGTGCAGGCGCGTGATATTACCAGCCTATTGTTCCGGCTGGCAGTGGCGGCACAGCTGCTGAAATATCTCGAGCCACCGCTGGCCGATGCCTGGTGTCGTCAGGCGCTGGATGCGCGCGGAGCCAGCACGCTGAGCGAGGATAACTGTGCGCGACTACTGCAGCGGGCGACTGGCGGCTGACGGACCGTACAGCGTCGCGGTGGCATACCACATCGCCGGCACTACCGTTTCACTGACCATAATGATGTGATAGTAAGTCGCGCCCAGCGCATTGGCTTTCGCTGCGATGGCGCGCTCAGCATCATCCGGAGAGCCGCGCACGGTAGCGCTAATATTGCCAAGACGGGTCAGGCTGAGACTCTGGGCGCGGGTAATTTGCTGTGCCTGAGATGTCGCGGCGGGCGGCGGCTGAGGCGTGGTGTGTAAAGCGCTGCATCCACTCAGTAACAGCGCTGCCAACAGCTGAATGACGATACGCATACCGATTTCTCCCGACGGTGATGGCATTAAGTTTATGCCATCACCGCGCAAGAGTTATCCTTTAAGTGTAAACACGCTGACTAACTGATTGAGATGGTGCCCTTTCTGACTCAGTTCACTGGCGATCTGTTCCGACTGCGCCACCATTTCGGTGTTGTGATGCGTCGCCTGACCAATCTGCGACATCGCAATATTCACCTGGCCAATACCGGCTGACTGTTCATGGGATGCCACATCAATCTCGCCCATCAGCGCTTTAACCTGCTCAATGCGGATGACGATATTCTCCATTGCTTCGCGGGTCTGTTCCGACAGCTTATGGCCTTCCGTTACCTTGCTGATTGAATTCTCAATCAGGTCGTCGATCTCTTTTGCTGCCTGCGCGCTGCGCTGCGCCAGCGCCCGGACTTCGGCCGCGACGACCGCAAAGCCTTTGCCGTGTTCACCGGCGCGTGCCGCTTCTACCGCCGCGTTCAGTGCCAGGATATTGGTCTGGAAAGCAATCGATTCGATAACATGAGTGATATCGGCAATGCTCTGCGATGAAACGTTAATCGCTGACATGGTGTTCACTGAGCGTGTTACGGTATCACCACCGTGCTGTACCGCATTAGCGGCTTCAGCCACCAGCGTCAGCGCCTGCGAGACGTTATCGGCATTCTGTTCTACCGTCGCGCCCAGTTGCTCCATGCTGGCAGAGGTCTCTTCTACGCTACTGGCCTGACGTGAAATCTGCTCGCTGATATTTCCACTGCTGACGGCGATAGCATCAGTCGCGAAGCTGATCTCTTCAGCGGCGTGACGTACCTGCGAGACAATGCGTTCCAGCCCGTCACCAATTCCGTTAATTGCGTGAATCAGCTGACCCACCTCGTCCTGACGTTCGGTTGCCAGCGTCGCCTGCAGGTTACCTGCGGCATAATGCTGCGCCAGCGCTATCACCTGTTGCAGCGGATGACTTAACCAGCGGCGGGTAATCCAGACGAAGCTCAGCGCAAATATCATCACCAGCGCCAGACCAATCAGCAGGAAGGTATTACGTGTGGCGTTAATCGGTGCCAGCAGGCTGGCTTTACTGACTTCACCGACGATAACCCAACTCCAGCCGGGCAGCTGCTGCCAGACAATAATCTGGCTTTCTCCCTGAAGATTAATGGCTTCCATCGTGCCTTGCGATTGTTGCAACAGCTGCTGTTGCACTGTGGCAGACCAGGCTGGCTGGCTGCCTTCGCGGCTGCGGTGGAACAGAAACTGGCCCTGAGCTTTCCCGGCGGCGCCGTTAATCACGCTGAAATAACCACTGTCGCCCAGTGTCTTATTCAGCACCTTTTCGCGCATCAGATTGAACTGTGAAGTGATATCGACGCCGACAAACAGGATGCCGATCACTTCGCCACTGCTGTCCCTCAGCGGCTGATACTGGGTGATATAACGTTTACCAAACAGAAGGGCAAGGCCGCGGAAGGTTTTTCCCTGGTTAGCCAGTGCCCAGGCCGGGCTGCTGCGATCCAGCCGGGTGCCCATCGCGCGCGCGCCGTCCTCTTTGCGCAAGGAGGTAGCGATGCGGATATAGTCGTCACCCTGACGGACAAAAATCGTCGAAATCGCGCCGGTGCGCTGCATAAAGTCATCTACCGTGCCTTCATCCAGGTTTAGGGTTTTCTCGCCGGCACGCAGGGTCGGTGTTGTTTCACTGCCGACGGTAATCATCTGCGTGCTGTCACGGCTGAATTGTTCCGGCAGAAAGCTCTGGAACAGCCGGGTATAATTGGCTACCTCTTCGCTCAGGGTGGCGTTAAACATGCCGGCCATATCACCGATGCCCGCGACCTGGTTTTGCATATTACCCAGGGTTAAGGTTTCCAGCTGTTTTGCGGCGTTGTGGGTTAATGACAGCGTGAGAATGAAAAACAGTATCGCCACGCTAAATGACGTCAGTACAGACAGCTTTACTCCCAAACTCCATTTGCTGAGTGAAAGACGTTTCATAGTATTGCCTTATAGAGGAATTATTAGAGCAAAGTACAACGGCAAAAAACGGCCAGGGTTTACCCTACAAAGGCTATGGAAAAGAAGATTTAATCAATTTGTAATAATCGCCAGCTGCAACAGCTTATAAATTAACGGTATTTGGCACACATGCAGCGCTGTGAGAACTTACACTGCATAACAGATCAAACCTTAAGTGCGGTCCCTGAGATCACGGAGGCAGAATGATTGAGATTGGAACGGCGTTGCTGGCGGGTATTGAGTGTCTGCATGCCACACCGGCCGGAAAACAGCAGCAGGCGCTGCCGACCATCATTTTTTATCACGGCTTTACCTCGTCGAAAGAGGTCTATTCGTACTTTGCCGTTGCGTTGGCGCAGGCTGGTTTTCGCGTAGTACTGCCCGATGCCGATCAGCATGGCGCGCGCTATGACGGCGATAGCGACTTTCGGCTGACGCATTTCTGGGAAATTCTGCGCCGTAATATTGACGAGTTGCCACAGCTTGAGGCGGCGCTGCGCCAGCAGGATCTGATTGCCGAAGGCCGGTTTGGCGTCGCCGGTGCCTCAATGGGTGGGATGACGGCGCTGGGAGCCATGGCGCGTTATCCGCAGATTAACAGCGTCGCCTGTATGATGGGCTCGGGTTATTTTAGCTCGCTCAGCCATTCGCTGTTTCCGCCGCTGGAGGCGCGCACGCCGGATCAACAGCAGGCGCTGGCGCAGCGGTTAGCACCGCTGGCGGAGTATGATGTCAGCCATCAGCTGGAGAAGCTGGCGAATCGTCCGTTGCTGTTGTGGCACGGCGAAGCGGATGAGGTCGTGCCGGTAGCAGAAACCGTGCGGCTGGAAAAAGCGCTGCGCGAAGCGTCGCTTGACCAGCGTCTGACCTTTATAACCGAAAAAGGAATGGGGCATCGCATTTCACCGCCAGCGTTAACCGCAATTGTCGCCTTCTTTAAGCATCACTTGTAATGCCAGACAGAAAAAAAGGCCGGAAACGGCTCCGGCCTTGATATCCGTGGTTCACAGCTGTTGCGATAACTGGCGGGGCGCGGAGATATTGGCGCGCTCATGGTTACCGGTCGGCGTGGCGATACGGTTGATATACTCATAATTTGCTGCCGCTTTGCTACCGTGACTTCTAATCTGCTGCGCACAGTCGGTGGTGCTGGCAATGGCGGTGGTAGACAGGAAGAGACCGAGTAAAGTGGCAATAGCGATGTTGTTCATCATCGACTCCACCATACAGTTGCTGCGTACTAAACCTGGCGCGAAGGTCAGGGCCGTTTATTCCTTCATCAATCAGTTTAGTTGCTGTGTAAAAAATAAACAGCGCTTACCCCGAACTCCCCGCAATATTTAATTCATCAGGCACCTTGAGTTTCCCAGGCTACGCCAGTATGATTACGCGTCAATTTTTCAGCCGCACTTAAACAACGTTCCTTGCTTCCATGGGCCGCGGTTGACCCTGACAGGAGGCTGAATAATCCGTAAGGAGCAAATTCGATGCGTCATTACGAAATCGTTTTTATGGTTCACCCTGACCAAAGCGAACAGGTTCCGGGCATGATCGAGCGTTACACTGGTGCTATCACTGGTGCAGAAGGCACGATTCACCGTCTGGAAGACTGGGGCCGTCGTCAGCTGGCTTACCCGATCAACAAACTGCACAAAGCACACTACGTTCTGCTGAACGTTGAAGCTCCTCAGTCTGTGATCGATGAGCTGGAAACTAACTTCCGCTTCAACGACGCCGTTATCCGTAGCATGGTTATGCGCGTTAAAAACGCGGTTACCGAAGCATCTCCGATGGTTAAAGCGAAAGACGAGCGCCGTGAGCGTCGTGAAGATTTTGCTAACGAAACCTCTGATGATGCAGATGCTGGGGATTCTGAAGAGTAATCAACCGTGACGGCAAATCGACTGCGCCTGTCTGGCACTGTGTGCAAGACGCCGGTTCGAAAAATTAGCCCGTCAGGTATTCCACACTGCCAGTTTGTGCTTGAGCACCGCTCGCAGCAGGAAGAAGCCGGATTTATTCGGCAAGCCTGGTGTCGTATGCCCATCATTTTAAGTGGCACGACGCATCAGGTCATTACTCAAAGTATAACGGTCGGCACGCAACTCACTGTGGAAGGTTTCATTAGTTGCCATCAAGGGCGCAATGGCCTCAGCAAGATTGTGTTACATGCCGAGCAGATTAGATTGATAGATTCTGGAGACTAGCCAAATGGCACGTTATTTCCGTCGTCGCAAGTTCTGCCGTTTCACCGCGGAAGGCGTTCAAGAGATCGATTATAAAGATATCGCAACGCTGAAAAACTACATCACTGAAAGCGGTAAGATTGTACCGAGCCGTATCACCGGTACTCGCGCTAAATACCAGCGTCAGCTGGCTCGTGCTATCAAGCGCGCGCGTTACCTGTCTCTGCTGCCGTACACTGATCGTCATCAGTAATCGGCAACTGTCCATTAACGACTTTAAGAGGATATGGTAATGCAAGTTATTCTGCTTGATAAAGTAGCAAACCTGGGCAGCCTGGGTGATCAGGTTAACGTTAAAGCGGGCTACGCTCGTAACTTCCTGGTACCACAGGGCAAAGCTGTTCCTGCTACTAAGAAAAACGTTGAGTTCTTCGAAGCACGTCGTGCAGAACTGGAAGCCAAACTGGCTGACGTTCTGTCTGCAGCTAATGCACGCGCTGAGAAAATCAATGCACTGGGCACCGTTACCCTCGCGTCTAAAGCAGGCGACGAAGGTAAACTGTTCGGTTCCATCGGTACCCGCGACATCGCTGACGCTGTAACTGCAGCTGGCGTTGAAGTGGCTAAGAGCGAAGTTCGTCTGCCGAACGGCGTTCTGCGCACCACCGGTGAGCACGAAGTGGACTTCCAGGTTCACAGCGAAGTATTCGCAAAACTGATCGTGAATGTAGTTGCTGAAGCTTAATTCGCGCTTGTCGCTGAATTAACACTTTAGTTAACACGTAAAACGCTGGCCTTGTGCCAGCGTTTTGCATTTCCGGCCCCGGAAATAAACTATCATTGAGTAGATAGTTGTCTACCTGGAGGCCCGATGTCCGACGCTATTTGTCTTACCCGCGTGTATGACGCGCATGCGCCTTTCTCCCCTCACACTTTTCTTATCGACCGCCTGTGGCCGCGCGGTATCAGTAAAGCGCGTCTGGAAGGCGTGGCGTGGTTTAAAGATGTGGCACCGAGCAGCGATCTACGCAAATGGTTTCACGCCGAGCCTGAAAGATGGGCGGAGTTTGTTGATTATTACCGTAATGAGCTGGCACAGGGCGATGCCTGCGACAGGTTGCTGACGCTGCTTAAGCAAAAGAAAAAGATAGTGCTGCTGTATGGCAGTAAAGATGCGCAGCACAATCATGCGATCGTACTGCGCGATTATTTGTCAGAGCAACTGTCCCGTTAGCGCGTACGGGTAAAGGCACCATCGGCACCACGGATAAAGCGAACTGACTGATTGTCCGTCGTTTCGATTTCCAGTTCGGTCACCATGCTTTGCGCATTCAGCAGCAATTTGACTTTCTGACCCGCCTGCAGATTACTCAGCGGCTTATCGTCACCTTCCACTTGCGCCATCGCGAATACATCACTAACCGGCAAATTATTATCGCGGAATAACTGAGCCAGCGTCTGGCCGGCAGCTATCTGGTAGCTGCGCCATTCGTCCGATGAATCGGCTTCTGGCTGCGCTGGTGGAGAGGCAGTCTGATTATTGTCGTTATTATAAATATCCGCCTGCAACGGTACTTCATTGCCGCTGCTTTGCAGCGCAGGGCGCGATGACGGGCCTTGAGACGATGAGGACGGCCAGAGAAATGCCAGCAGCATCACCAGTAGCGCCAGGATAATGCCACGGCGATGAGCAGACGGTAGCGGATCCATAAAGCGCAGATTATCGGCCAGATGCCAGATTTTACTCAGCACTGACTGGCTGCGTGATGAAGAATTCTCAGGAGTCATTTCATCCTCCGGTTGCGCTGCTTGTGCAAATGGTTTGCGGTTTGCCATCCACATCTTTAACACCGGATGGTAAAACGGCAGGCGTTTCCTTTGCCGCGGGGCAATTCTCCCCATGTAACTAACCTCGTTAACCCAGAATGACGCATTAGTAAACGGCAGGTTTATATTATAACCTGCTAACTGTTTGATGTGACAAGCACAAGCCAGATACGTGACGCTATGGGCGTTATTAATTATATGAGTTGCTATTGTTTCTGTTTCTGCGGCAAAAGTCATCCACTGGCACGTGGGATTTTACCCTCAGAGCTTGCGCTGTTATGCTCTGCCTTCATTTATATCAATGATGAAAGGAAAATTCATGACAACCCCTTCTTTTGACAGCGTCGAAGCGCAAGCAAGTTACGGTATCGGTTTACAGGTTGGCCAGCAGTTGCTGGAGTCCGGACTGCAGGGTCTGCAGCCAGAAGCATTGCTGGCAGGTCTGCGCGATGCGCTGGAAGGGAATGCGCCAGCAGTTCCTGTTGATGTGGTGCATCGCGCACTGCGCGAAGTTCACGAGCGTGCTGATGCAGTTCGCAGCGAACGTCAGCAGGCAATGGCGGTTGAAGGTCAGAAATTCCTTGAAGAGAACCTGAAGCGTGAAGGCGTCAGCAGCACCGAGTCAGGTCTGCAATTCAGCGTGATTAAGCAGGGCGACGGTGCGATTCCATCCCGTCAGGATCGCGTACGCGTGCATTACACCGGTAAACTGATCGATGGCAGCGTATTCGACAGTTCAGTACAGCGTGGCGAACCAGCAGAATTCCCGGTCAGCGGCGTTATCGCTGGCTGGATTGAAGCACTGACCCTGATGCCAGTTGGCTCCAAATGGGAGCTGGTGATCCCACATAACCTGGCTTACGGCGAGCGCGGCGCCGGTGCATCCATCCCACCTCTGAGCACCCTGGTGTTCGAAGTTGAGCTGTTAGAGATTCTGTAATCTTGCAGGTTGCGGGCGGCGATGTAATCACGCCGCCCGTTCTGTTAATGCTTGCTGAGATCCAGGCTCCAGATGGCAAAACCGATGTCATCACCCCCTTTCTGCGTCATCGGATACTGCGCGTGCTGCTGAATAAACGCCGTTGCCTTGTCCGTCGGTGAAGTTTCGAATCGAATATCCAGTGGTTGCTTGCTGTCAATGGCTGCCAGTCGCCAGTTATTATTCACCTGCGGGTTCACTTCTCCCCGTGCTTTGCTCTCGGCGCTGATCCAGGCCGCAACCACCGAGCGGTTTTCATCCGGTGAAGCAAATGCCACATATTGATCGCCAGTACCGGCAAACTTGCCGCCATAGGCGCGATAGTTGTTGGTTGCCACCAGGAATGTCGCCTTTGGATCAACCGGCTTGCCCTGCCAGGTCAACTGTTTAATACGTGAAGCGTCGGCATTAATCAGCTGGCACTCACTGTCATAGCGCGCCGGTTGGGTGATATCAATCTGATAACTGACGCCATCGATCATGTCGAAGTTATAGGTGCGGAAATCCCAGTTAATCAGCGATTGCGGTTTGCCGCTGTTGGCATCTATCTGATTGAACTGTCCGGCAGAACACTCCAGCCACTCTTTCACCTGCTCTCCGCTGACTTTCATCACCACCAGCGTGTTGGGGTAAAGATAGAGATCGGCGGCGTTACGGAAGGTCAGCTGACCCTTTTCCACTTCCACATAGCTGGCCGGATCGTTTTTGCGTCCGCCGGCCTTAAACGGCGCGGCGGCAGACAATACCGGCAGATTCGCCAGGTCAGGATCGCCCTGAATATAATGTTTTACATAATCAATCTGCGCTTTATTAACGATCTGTACGGTAGGATCGGCCTGCACCAATGACAGATAGCTGTACATCACGTCAGCCGATTTACCGATCGGTTTACTGACAAATTCGCGGGTTGCGCGATGATCGTCAGCCAGAACCTTCACCAGCGCCGGATCTTCTGCTGCCAGCGACTTTTTCGCCGTTTTATCATAAATCGGGCGCGCTTCTGCTTTGGCGCTGCTGACCTGCCATTTGCCACCGTGGTTATCGAGCACCATATCGACCACGCCGAGATGATCGCCCCACATCCCCGGCATGACCGCCGGGATACCATTCAGCGTGCCCTGGCTGATATCCGCACCCTTAATCGCGGCGAAATCTTCGCTGGGGAAAACCGCATGGGCGTGACCAAACATAATCGCATCAATGCCCGGCACCTGGCTGAGATAGTAAACAGAGTTTTCCGCTAACGCTTTGTATGGCTCACTGGAAAGCCCGGAGTGCGGAATGGCGACCACAATATCCGCGCCCTGTTTACGCATTTCCGGCACCCACTTACGCGCAGTTTCGGTGATATCGTCAACCGTCACTTTGCCTTGCAGATTGGCTTTATCCCACACCATGATTTGTGGTGGCACAAAGCCGATATAGCCAATTTTAAGCTGGTGCGTCTTACCCTCGCGGTCAGTGACCTCAAGCGGCTCGATCAGAAAGGGCGTAAACAGCGGTTTACCGCTTTTCACATCAATCACGTTGGCATTGATATAGGGAAAACGCGCACCGCTGATTGCTTTGTGCAGATAATCGAGGCCGTAGTTGAATTCGTGATTGCCGAGATTACCGACGCTGTAATCAAGAGTATTCATCGCTTTGTATACCGGATGAATATCACCCTGTTTCAGCCCTTTTGCTGCCATGTAGTCGCCAAGCGGACTGCCCTGAATAATGTCACCATTATCGACCAGCACGCTGTTTTTACTCTCTTGACGCGCCGCTTCGATCAGGGTGGCGGTGCGTACCAGCCCGAATTTCTCACTCGGTGTATCTTTGTAGTAATCGAAGTCCATCATATTGCTGTGCAGATCGGTGGTTTCCAGAATACGCAGATCGACCGTCGCGGCATTTACCGTGGTTGCTACCATCACTGCCAGCAGCGTCATGCAAGGCTTAAACATTCCATTCTCCCGTTAATTACATCCAGCATAATTTACTTAGGATCTCAAAATACGCTGAAAACATTACGTTTAATCTCACAATATTGTGATCTGCCACGGAAAAATATGTCATGGTATCCGTCACGGAATACACTGAGTTTAATCAGCGAACGGTGACAAACTGCTATGATCTGCATAGTGTTCGCTACAACGAATGAAATCATGAGGTGAAAAATGTTAGAGCAAATTTGCCAGCTGGCGCGTGAAGCGGGCGAGGCCATTATGCAGGTATACGATGGCCAGGCACCGCTTGACGTTTCTCACAAGTCTGATGATTCTCCGGTTACCGCAGCGGATATCGCGGCACATCAAGTGATTGTACAGGGGTTAAGTTCACTGACGCCGGATGTTCCGGTGTTGTCGGAAGAGGATCCCGCAAGCTGGGAGGTGCGTCAGCACTGGCAGCGCTACTGGCTGGTTGACCCGCTGGACGGCACCAAAGAGTTTATTAAGCGCAACGGCGAATTTACCGTGAATATTGCCCTGATTGATAAGGGTGTTCCGGTGCTGGGTGTGGTCTATGCGCCAGCGATTGGCGTGATGTATTCGGCGGCGGCTGGTAAGGCATGGAAAGAAGAGGGCGGCCATCAGGAGCAGATTCAGGTACGCGATGCGCGTCCACCGCTGGTGGTGATTAGCCGTTCTCATGCCAGCTCTGATGAAGAACTGAAAGAGTATCTGGACCAGATGGGCGAGCATCAGACTACCGCCATTGGCTCTTCGCTGAAGTTCTGCCTGGTGGCGGAAGGTAAAGCGCAGCTGTATCCACGTTTTGGGCCAACCAATATCTGGGATACCGGCGCAGGCCATGCGGTGGCTATTGCTGCCGGAGCCCATGTGCATGACTGGAAAGGCCAGACGCTGGACTATACCCCGCGCGAGTCATTCCTGAACCCGGGGTTCCGGGTGTCGATTTTCTGACCGTATCACGGGCGGCGAAAACGCCGCCTTTACCGAAAGGTGATGTTATGGCGTTCTTTTAATCCATCACTTCAACAAGTTATGCAGTAAGGCCATTACCTGCTTCACTTCATCCTGCGTCAACGCGCCATCTTTTGCGTAACGCACGGTTCCTTGTTTATCCAGCACCACAATCGCCGATCCGCCTTTCTCCAGTTGCCATGCCTGTTTTGCCGCGCCATTACTGTCGACAATAAACTGCGACCACGGATACTGCTTTTTATTACTTTCAATGCTGCTACGGACAAACATACCGGTGCCGGGAATTGCGTCATCGGTATTCACTATTGTCGTGGTCTGATAGCGATCGTGCGGCAGCTGAGCGGCTTTGATCGCTTCAATCAGCGCCGCATTTGCCTCTTTGGCTGAAGACCGACCGGCAATATGTTGGATGACCCGCACTTTTCCACTGAGCTGGGCGCTGTTCCAGTTTTTATAACTAAACTGATCTTGTTGCCAGGAAAGTTCGCCCTTATCG
This sequence comes from Winslowiella sp. 2C04, assembly GCF_050037805.1. Classification (NCBI taxonomy): domain Bacteria; kingdom Pseudomonadati; phylum Pseudomonadota; class Gammaproteobacteria; order Enterobacterales; family Erwiniaceae; genus Winslowiella; species Winslowiella sp. 2C04. The sequence goes on from NZ_CP188300.1 coordinate 357,309, forward strand.
GCGATGCCGACCGGGGCTACGCGTTGCCCCTCTACAAAGTTATGAGCACCGGCACTGAGCGGCAGTAACAGTGACAGAGCAATGGCTAAACAGCGGGCAGTAATCATTATGACTCCGATATTCAGGTGATCCGACCACTTGGTCATGATTCTGCAATAATAAGCGTGGATGATGCGTCTGTCGCATCGAACTGTCAGCTTTGCGGCATGCTGCACAAATCCATGCTGAGTGAAGGTTTATACTGAATAGCATGACGTAATTAACAGACTATTCTGTAATGTTATGTCAGTTCAGTAAAAAAGTTCGCTTTTCGGAACCACGGTAAGGAATGTTGTTCTATAATTTTTCAGCAATTTGCGCTTCAGGAGTTCGTACCGAATTTGGCCACGACGAAGCGTAGTGAAGGACTTAACTGTCAGGAGCTAGTACAGAATGAAAATATTCCAGCGTTACAACCCATTGCAGGTCGCAAAGTATGTAAAAACGCTGTTCAGAGGAAGGCTGTATATCAAGGATGTCGGTGCGTTTGAATTCGATAAGGGTAAAATTCTTATCCCGCGCATCAAAGATAAGCAGCACTATAGCGTTATGTCGGAAGTTAATCGCCAGGTTCTGAGATTACAGACTGAGTTTAACTGAGACCGGCGGCAATCAATATGCCGCCACTGCATCCGGGTTTATGAAGCAACCCATGGGAGCCCTCATCGGCTCCCTTGATGTTTTTATCCCTGCCTGGTTTACTCTTCGGCTTCAACCGCTTTTGGCAGCGTAATCGTAGAAACCGGGCGTTCAACGATACGTGTCACCAGTAACTGATCGATGCGATAGCTGTCGATATCTACCACTTCAAATTTATAGCCGGCAAACTTTACGAAATCGGTACGTTTCGGGATTTTGCGCAGCATATACATCATAAAACCGCCAATGGTTTCGTAGTTACCGGACTGCGGGAAGTCATCGATATCCAGCACGCGCATAACATCATCAATCGGCGTACCGCCTTCAACCAGCCAGGAGTTCTCGTCACGGGCAACAATCTGCTCTTCCATGCCCTGACCGACCAGATCGCCCATCAGCGTGGTCATGACGTCATTCAGCGTGATGATCCCCACCACCAGTGCATATTCGTTCATGATGACCGCAAAGTCTTCACCGGCGGTTTTAAAACTCTCCAGCGCCTCAGACAACGTCAGGGTGTCCGGTACGATTAATGCCGAACGAATCTGCACGCCGCTGCTCAGCGTCATGCTTTGATTGCCGAGCACGCGCAGCAACAGCTCTTTGGAGTCCACATAGCCAACGATATGGTCAATATCCTGATTACAAACCAGAAATTTTGAGTGCGGATGGCGGGCAATTTTCTCTTTCAGGCTGTTTTCATCTTCGTGCAGATCAAACCAGACGATATTCTCGCGCGAGGTCATTGAAGAGGGCACGGTACGTGATTCAAGCTCAAACACGTTCTCAATCAGCTCATGCTCCTGCTTACGCAGTACCCCGGCCAGCGCACCGGCTTCCACCACCGCATAGATATCATCAGAGGTGATGTCATCCCTGCGCACCATCGGAATTTTAAACAGGCGAAAAATCATATTCGCCATGCCGTTGTAGAACCACACCAGCGGACGGAAAATCATCAGGCAAAAGCGCATCGGATTGATAATGCGCAGCGCAATAGCCTCCGGCGCAATCATGCCGATACGTTTTGGGGTTAAATCGGCAAACAGAATAAAGAAGCTGGTGACAAGGGTAAACGAACAGATAAAACTCAACTGTTCTGCCAGTTCCGGTGGGGCTAATCGCTCAAACAGCGTGCGGAAAGCAGGAGAGAAGGCGGCATCACCGACGATACCGCCGAGAATAGCCACGGTATTCAGGCCAATCTGCACCACGGTAAAGAACATGCCGGGCGTTTCCTGCATCTTCAACACGTGTTGCGCGTTAATGTTGCCCTCATCGGCCAACAGTTTAAGTTTAATTTTTCGGGCGGCAGCCAGCGAAATCTCCGACAGGGAGAAAAAGGCACTGATCGCGATTAGCAGTAATATGACAAGCAGGCTATCTAGCATAGATTTTCCGTAGGTTTGTTTCTCTTGTCATTTTTGGCTTGGTGTGGCGCGGGATTCCACGTACTTCCTGTACATGTCATTAATAAAACGGCTGCCCATGCCAAAAATGTCTGCGTTAGTGCGACCATAACAGATAGGGCACGGTCGGGCAGAATTTATCAGATCCTGGTCAGATCTTCGCTGCGCATTATAGCAGCAGGCTATATCGGGCGGCTAGTGGTTACGAGTGTGATTAAAAAATAGACAGCAATGTTAATTAATCATCAAAGTATCAGGTTAAGCGCCACTTCCAGACTTGTCTAATGACATTCGCGGGTTACACTCCAGTGGGTTGCGATTTGCGATCCGCTGTTGTGTACTGTCATGAGTTTTCAGACAATAACGCGTAAAATTTGCGTTTATGCTGCATTTTAGCGAATAGTTAAGCTGTGCGGGACAGGAAGTGAATAAGGTGCCTTTCTGAAATTATCCCGGCAGTACAATGGTTTGCTGTTCATATAACGATTCGCCCATCTGGAACAAGGGCTGGCAAGAGAAACAGGAGTAAGCGTGCCACGAATTCATGTGTACTGCATGTACTGTCTGCTGATTGCCGCGCCTGTGACACAGGCCGCGACTATCCGCTTGCAGGTTGAAGGTTTATCCGGGGATTTACAAAAAAACGTCAGGGCACGTCTTTCAACCATCAGCACTGATGAAATCTCTGCTGACGGGCGCTTTCGTGCACGCGTTTCGAATGCGATAAAGGAAGGTTTGCGCGCGCTGGGTTACTACCAACCCGATATCGATTTTGAGATGCGCCCCGCGCCGGCTGAGGGCGGCCGTCCGGTACTGATTGCCCGGGTGAAAGCCGGTGAACCGGTGAGAATCGCCGGTACGACGGTGATATTGCGCGGTGAGGCACGTAATGATGAGGACTATCTCAGAATGGTGCGCGAGGGGACACCCGCTGATGGCACCATTCTCAATCACGGCAAATTCGACAGCTTCAAAAGTAACTTCACCAATCTCGCGCTGCGCAATGGCTATTTTGATGGCGAATTCCTCAAAAGCCAACTCGGCGTCTCAGTAGAGCGCCACGAAGCGTTCTGGGATATTGATTATGACAGCGGTCAGCGTTACCGCTTCGGCGATGTTAGTTTTGAAGGCTCGCAGATCCGCGAAGAGTATTTGCAAAATCTGGTGCCGTTTAAAAAAGGCGACTACTACAGTTCACGCGATCTGTCCGAGCTGAATCGTCGCTTATCCGCGACCGGCTGGTTTAATTCCGTGGTCGTTGCGCCAGAATTTGCTGAAGCGCGCGAAAGCAAAGTGTTGCCACTGAATGGCGTGGTCTCGCCACGTACTGAGAACACCATTGAAACCGGTGTTGGCTACTCAACTGACGTCGGTCCGCGTGTCAAAGCAACGTGGAAAAAGCCGTGGGTCAACTCGCGCGGCCATAGCTTTGCCACCAGCGCTAATATCTCTGCGCCGGAACAGCAGCTCGATTTCAGCTACAAAGTTCCGCTGCTAAAAAGCCCGCTTGAGCAATATTATCTGTTGCAGGGCGGGGTGAAACGTACCGACCTGAATGATACCAAGGCAGATTCCACCACCCTGGCCGTTTCCCGTTACTGGGATCTGAGCAGCGGCTGGCAGAAAGCGATTAACCTGCGCTGGAGTCTCGATCACTTTACCCAGGGCAGCGTGACGAACACCACCATGCTGCTTTATCCGGGCCTGAGTATTAACCGTACCCGCTCGCGCGGTGGCCTGATGCCGGTCTGGGGCGACTCGCAGCGTTACTCGGTCGATGTCTCCGACACCACCTGGGGCTCAGACGTCGACTTTGCGGTGTTGCAGGCGCAAAACGTCTGGATCCGTACGCTGGCCGAAAAGCACCGCTTTGTGGCGCGTGGCAACCTTGGCTGGATCGAAACCAATGACTTTGAGCGCGTACCGCCGGATCTGCGCTTCTTCGCCGGTGGCGACCGCAGCATTCGCGGCTATAAATTCAAAGGCATTTCACCGCGTGACAGTGAAGGCAAGCTGACCGGTGCCTCGAAACTGGTCACCGGCTCGCTGGAATATCAGTATAACGTCACTGGCAAATGGTGGGGCGCGGTGTTCGTTGACTCCGGTGAAGCGGTGAATGACATCAAAAAGGATGACTTTAAAACCGGCGCCGGTTTTGGCGTGCGCTGGCAGTCTCCGGTTGGGCCGATCAAGCTCGATATTGCCCGACCGATTGGTGACAGAGAGGAACATGGATTGCAGTTTTACATTGGACTGGGGCCTGAACTATGAGTCGCTGGAAGAAGGTCCTGATTGGCATTCTGATTTTTATCCTGCTGCTGCTTGGCGGCGTGGCGTTTTTAATTGGTACCACTACCGGGCTGCATCTGTTGCTTAACGGTGCCTCGCGCTGGGTGCCGGGGCTGGAAATTAAGCAGGTCGACGGTGGCTGGCGCAATCTGACGCTAAGCGGTATTCAGTATGAAATGCCGGGCGTGACGGTAAATGCCGGAGAATTTCACCTTGCGGTGCAGCTCGGCTGCCTGAAGCGTTCGGCGTTTTGTATCAACGATCTGTCGCTGAAAGACGTTAACGTCGTCGTCGACAGCAAGAAAATGGCACCTTCGGCCGAGCCTGCGCCGCAGGAAGAGAGCGCAATGGGCGATCTCTCCACGCCTTATCCGCTGACTTTACGCCGCGTGGCGCTGCATAACATCAACGTGAAAATCGATGATACCACCGTTTCTCTGCTCGATTTTTCTACCGGGATGAACTGGCAAGGTCGTGCGATGACCTTAACCCCGACCCGCATTCAGAGCCTGCTGGTGGCGCTGCCTAAGGCGGCCAAAGTGGCCGATGAGCAGGTGGTGCAGCCAAAAGTCCAGCAGCCGCAAGCTGGCGAAAAGCCTTTAGGTGAAACGCTGCAGGAGATGTTTGCGCAACCCCTGCTGCCGGAATTGCCAGATTTCCGCCTGCCGCTGGATATTAATGTGCAGGAGGTGGTTGGCGAACAGCTGCGTATCACTGGTGACACCGATATTCTGGTTAACCGTCTGTTACTGAAAGCGAAAACCGAAGATCGCCTGCTGCATCTTGAAACGCTGGACGTGGATTCGCCGCAGGGGCTGCTGAATGCCAGCGGTCAGGCACAGCTGTCGGATAACTGGCCGCTAGATTTTACCGTCAACAGCACGCTAAATATCGATCCGCTGAAAGGCGAAAAGATCAAACTGACGCTCGGCGGCGAGATGCGCGACCAACTAAAACTGGCGCTGAATCTATCCGGGCCAATACCGGCTCAGCTTGATGCGCAAACTGAACTGGCACAGGTGGGTCTACCGCTGGAAATGACGCTCAGTAGCCCGCAATTTCGCTGGCCACTGACCGGACCGGTGCAGTACCAGGCCGATAATTTCAACTTCAAATTCAGCGGTAAGGCGACGGATTACGTGATGTCGCTGCGTACGGCGCTGAAGGGCGAAGCCATCCCTCCTGCCACAGTGACGCTGGACGGTAAGGGCAATATCGAGCAGTTTACCCTCGATAAACTGCGTCTGGCGGCGCTGCAGGGCAATACCGACCTCACGGCGGTGGTGGACTGGAGCAAAGCGATTAGCTGGCGCAGTGAGTTAACGCTCGCCGGCATCAACACGGCGAAACAGTATCCTGACTGGCCGGCAAAACTGGACGGTAAAATTACCACCCGAGGCAGTCTGTACGGCGGCAGCTGGCAGGTGCGGGTTCCGGAACTGGCACTGCGTGGCAATGTGAAGCAGAACGCGGTTACCGCCAATGGCTCACTGTATGGCAATAGCTATAACCAGTGGGACATTCCCGGCATCAAGCTGGTGCTTGGTCGCAACAACGTCAACGTTAAAGGTTCACTCGGTGAAACACTGAATCTGGATGCGGATATCGACGCCCAGCATCTCGATAATGCGCTACCGGGACTGGGCGGCGTAGTGAAGGGCAATATCAAGGCACGCGGCAACCTGGAAGCGCCACAGTTACTGGCTGACCTGACTGCGACCGGCTTACGCTGGCAGCAGATGAGTATTGGTCGGGTGAAAGTTGACGGTGATGTGCGCTCCAGCGATCAGATTCAGGGCAAACTGGCGATCCGCGTTGAACAACTGAAGCAGGATGCGCTGGCTATTAATCTGCTGACGCTGAACGCCGACGGTAATGAAAAGCAGCATCAGCTGAAACTGAATGTACAGGGCGAGCCGGTTTCCGGTCAGCTGGCGCTGAGTGGCAGTTTTGATCGCAAAGAGCAGCGCTGGAAAGGTTCACTGAACAATACCCGCTTCGATACGCCGGTGGGTGAGTGGCGTTTGTCACGCGCGATGACCATCGATTATCTCAACAGCACTCAGACTGCCAGTATTGGCGCGCACTGCTGGCAGAATCCGAATGCGCAGCTCTGCGTGCCGCAAACCATCGAGGCAGGCCCGAGCGGCCATGCGCGCGTGGTGCTGAACCGTTTTGACCTGGCGATGATCAAACCTTTCATGCCTGAGGAAACCGCGCTGAGCGGCGTATTTAACGGTGATGCCGAAGTCAGCTGGACGGCCAATGGCGGCCTGCCGCAGGGGCGGGTCTCACTGAAAGGGAATGGTGTTAAGCTCGAGCAGGATGTGCAGGGCAACACGCTGCCGATTGCTTTCAATACTCTTAACCTGAATGCGGCGTTACGCAACGGTCGCGCCCAGCTCGACTGGTTAATCCGTATTGCCAACAATGGCCAGATGGATGGTAATGTACAAATTGCCGATCCTGAAGGTCGTCGCACCTTATCCGGTAACGTAAATATTACCGATTTGTCGTTGGCGATGCTGAATCCCGCGCTGATGCAGGGTGAGAAAGTGGCTGGCGTGCTGAACGCCGGCCTGCGTCTTGGCGGTAATCTGCAACGCCCGCAGGTATTTGGCCAGCTGGCGCTGCGCAATGTCGATGTCGACGGTAACTTTATGCCGGTCGATCTCACCAGTGCCAATCTGACGATGCTGTTTAACGGTATGAGCTCGACGCTGGAGGGCTTAATTCAGACCTCGCAAGGGCAGATCAACCTGAATGGTGATGCCGACTGGAGCCAGCTGGATAACTGGCGCGCGCGCGTTGCGGCGAAGGGCAACCGGGTTCGCGTAACCGTGCCGCCAATGGTGCGGATGGATGTTTCGCCGGATCTGGTATTCCAGGCGACGCCATCGATGTTTAATCTGGATGGTCGGGTAGATATTCCGTGGGCGCGGATTACCGTGCAGGAAGTACCGGAAAGTGCGGTTGGTGTTTCGTCTGATGAGGTGATGCTGGATCAAAATCTGCAGCCGATTGCACCAAAATCTGCCGCGATTCCGATCAACAGTAATCTGGTGATTCATATCGGCAATGATGTTCGTCTTGACGCCTTTGGCCTGAAAGCCCGACTGAATGGCGATCTGAAGCTGGTTCAGGATAAACGCGGGCTGGGGCTGAATGGCCAGATTAACATTCCGTCTGGCCGCTTCCACGCCTACGGTCAGGATCTTATCGTGCGTAAAGGTGAGCTACAGTTTGCCGGACCGCCAGATCAGCCGTATCTTAACCTCGAAGCCATCCGTAATCCGGAAGCCACTGAAAATGACGTGACCGCCGGGCTGCGCGTCACAGGCCTGGCCGATGAGCCGAAAGTTGAGATCTTCGCCGACCCGGCGATGTCACAGCAGGAAGCCTTGTCCTACCTGTTACGTGGTCAGGGACTCAATTCGGATGGCGACGGTAATGCGCTAACTTCAGCCCTGGTCGGTTTAGGGGTTGCACAAAGTGGGCAGGTTATGGGTAAAATCGGCGAGACATTCGGCGTCAGTAACCTGGCACTTGATACGGCAGGTGTTGGCGACAGTCAGCAGGTGCAGGTCAGTGGCTATGTGCTGCCGGGTCTGCAGGTGAAATACGGTGTTGGCATATTTGATTCACTGGCGACGTTAACCTTGCGTTATCGCCTTATGCCGAAATTCTATTTGGAAGCGGTGTCTGGTATTGATCAGGCACTAGATGTGCTCTATCAGTTTGAGTTTTAGCAATGCGAATAATTGTCTACGGCAGTTTACGGCGCAAGCAGGGTAACAGTCACTGGATGACTAACGGGCAATGGCTGGGCGATCATCTGATCGAAGGCTATGAGCTCTACAGTCTGGGCCATTACCCTGGCGTGGTTCAAGGATCGGGCCAGGTTTATTGCGAAGTTTACCGGATCGATGCCGCCATGTTGGGTGAACTGGATGCCCTGCGTTCCAAAGGCGGAGAGTACAAGCGTCAGCTGGTGCAGACGCCGTACGGTAGTGCCTGGCTGTATGTGTATCAGCGTTCTGTTGCCGGTCGGCAACGCATCGAAAGTGGCGACTGGCTACAACGGGACGCAGTTGACAAGTTGTAGCTCAGCATAAAAAACACCGCCAACTGGCGGTGTTTTTTTTGTGGTGCGTATTCGTCGAAGCTTTCCCTTCCTCCTCCATAAATTCCTTTTGTACTTTCATTACAGCATGTCAAAAAACCCAAATTTCTCAGGAAAAACAGAAGGAATCAGCCTCTGTAAGTGGGATGTTTAAGATGAGTAGCGCAGAAAACAAGCAACGCCGACCATCAGATAGCATCAACCTAATCCGGGAAAATAATATGCAACGACCTGACCTGAATTCATCGCTTGTCCCTGATACTGACACTCCGACGGACGCGCTTGCCGCAGATGTCGACGCACTGCTTGCAGGAAAAACCTCGCTTGCTGAGCTGTGTAATATTTCACCACAGCAGCTGGAGGATCTCTATGCGCAGGGTTATCAGGCGTGGGAAGAGGGTAATCTGGAGATGGCTACCGATTTTTTTGCGCTGGTCGCGCAGCTGGACCCCGCTGCCCGCCGCAATATTTTTGCTTTTGCCTGTGCCCTTAAACAGCAAGGTGAATATGCTCATGCCCTGAAACTTTTCAGCTATGCCGTACAGATGCAGCCCAGCGATCCCTTTGCTCCTTTTCATATTGCCAACTGCTTGCAAGCTGTCGGTGAGGTAGAAGGGGCGCGGGAAATCTTCAATGTGACTATCGCTCTGTGCTTTGAAAGGGCGAATAGCGATGCGCGTTATGAGGATTTACGTAAGCAAGCGGAAGATCAACTAACTGAATTAAATGGATAATTAACAAGCTAAGGAGAGTGTTATGTTGTCACCCGCAACCGGATATACCCTTCCGGTACATTACGCCGCCAAGTCAGACGAGGTGAGCATAAAAATGGTCACCAATAGTACTGGCGGAGAATTTCCCTCAGCCAGCGAAAGCGGCATAGTGAAACCGACAGCTTCTGTTCCGTCCAAAGCGCTGGAGCCTGACTTTTTAAACGATCAGAAGGCCCGTATTACGGCGTACTCGCAGGAAGTTGAGCTGAGGATCGATACTAATACCCTGGTCACCAAGGTTATCGGTGCCGTAACGGCGACAGCGGCACTGGTAACGTCGGGGATTGGTGGCACTGGCCTGTTAGCTGCAGCAAATGCGGCGGCTGAAGCCGTGGCTCTGATGGATGTGGGCTGCGCCGCCTATGAAGTACACGATAAGAAGAAGCCCGAAGCGGAAAGGAATGGCGGGCTGACTTTGGGTGCGGATTCCATTGGCAATGCGGTAAATCAGTTAGCCCTGAAATGCCGTCTTTCCGCAGATCAATCCGAGAAAGTTGCTACCTACTTTTCTGGAGTCGCGCGGGCTGTCGTGAGTGGTACGCCAGCCGTGTTAGCCAGCTGGCTACCGGCCAGCGCTGCCACCGGCGTTATGCCAACGGTTGCTCGTGTCATTGCTACCGCTAAGCCTGCGTTAGACCTTGCGGTTAACACCTTTAATGCCGATAACGCACTGAAAGGAAAAGTGAAAAAGGAATTGGGTATTCAGAAGATGCATAATGAGTTCCTGGAAGCGCATGCCAAAGCGCTTAATACACCGGTTAAGACATCCGCGACGACTCAGACAGAGACTCAAATGCGGAAGCGGAATGGTTTTGGCTCTGATGAGTGAGTTATAAATCGGGCGGCAATGGCAAAAATGCCATTGCCGCTGGTCGTTACCACTCTTCTTCATCGACCAGCTTTTCCTGATACTCAGAAAAAGCCTGTAAAACGGTCTCTCGCTGTTCAATATCTTCAAAACAGTCATCGGGCAGCAGTTTTACCAGGTCAACCATACGGCGGGCATAACCATGCTGGCTGAAGCCCTCGGGCAGCATCTGGCTGGCGCGTTCTTTCAGCCAGTCGGGATAGACCCACGACTGCTGCATAATCTCCAGTAGCTCCGAGGTAATACGATCGCCATCCACATCAGGGACATTGAGCGCCTTGGCCATCCGCTTGCAGTGATCTTCAACAGTGAGAAACTGTAAAATACGCTTCAAATCGGTAATCACCGCGCCAAGACGAATACCACTGATGCCGAATTCGGCGGACAATTCAAACGACAGGGCGCGAATGAGGGTTTTCAGCTTACGCTGGCGATCCTGCAATTGGCTGAACTGAGAAAACCAGTATGAAAGACCAGACTCGCGGCTGGCGGCGCGCTGATAAAGGCGACGCAGTTCAGCCAGGCCGTCAGGGCCCACGGCACCGAATTCCAGAAAGCCGAACAGTTTCAGCACCCAGTCTTCTTCATCCATTGCCCGTTCCAGCGCCAGTTCAAGGCGTTGGCGTCGCGCCGGGCTGAGATCGGAGTCATTAAGCATCGCGCCCAGCAGCAGCACCATCTCTCCGGCGTCCATGTGATGTTGCCGCATTGAGTTGAGCAGGTCGTCGACTTCATCAACCTGTTCAATCGCCGGGATGCGCTGACGTAAATCTTCCAGCTGATTCGGCGCAACGGCGGCCACTTGCCGCGCCAGCCGCTGAACCATCGCGCGCGGGCGTGCACGTTCATTGCCGGTTGAGGCGTTGCCAGAGGTACTGCTGGAGCGTCCGGCAAGCGCAAAACCGATGTTTTCCTGGGTTTCCTGCATCGCATCAAGATCGGTTGGCATCCCTTGCAGGGTCATAACATCGCTGCCCAAGGCGCTTTTGGCGATATTCATTACCGACTGGGCCGGAATCACTTGCGAGGCGTTGCGATCAGCGCGCAGTTGCTGCGATTGCTGTACGTTGTTCACCTGATGATGTGGGCGGTGGCCACCGGCCTCAATCTTGTTGATCATCTGCTGACTCCTGACTCAGTTGTTCCAGGCGGGAAAGTATTGACTGCAACTGCTCGTCAAGATTCAGATATAGCGAAACCAGAGAAGTATTCAGCCTCGCTTCGCCGGGTTGCAGCCGCGCATCTGGCTTAACTCGCAATTGTGGATGGGTGACAAAAGCCTGACGCAACTCATCATACTGTGACTCATTGACATGCAGCGTGCCGGTGGCTTCGTCCAGCAGGGCGTCAATATGCCGGTGCAGGTGCGCCATCAATAATCTGGCGTCATTCTGCTGACCATAAAACTCTTCAAACACCTGCACCATGATGCGACGCAAGCGAACTTCGAGCTGTTCGACCACGCGGCGTTCAACCTCATGCGTCTCAATCAGCCATTGGATGGTATCGGCGACCGCTTGTTGACGTAGCGCGGGCGCTTCTTCCTCAACCTGCATTAATCCTTCTTGCCTGGCGGCTTCTTGTGCTTTATCACAATATTGCTGCAGATGTTCGGCATCCAGTTCAGCGCGTTGCAAAATCTGCTCCGCCTGGGCCTGGGCCGCCGCAATAATATCTTCTGCCGCCAGAAACTCCGCCAGTTGACTGGCATGAATCAACGGGCCAGCAGGAGCGGCTACCGTCAGGCGGGTAACCGGTATGGTTAAGAGAGTCATAAAAATCGTCCTATGCGTAGCAACCAGGGAACCGGCGATCCCAACTGGGGTTCAGAGGCTACCTCTGCCGGGGGTAATACCATTTGCAGCGCGGCAATCACCGGACATTGTTGTGCGGCACTGCGCAACCAGCCAATTCCCCGGGCCTGAGCCGCCGCGGGTAACTGTTCAGCGGTCAGCATCCCGAGCGGCGGAGTGGTGAATGAACCCAGTACCAATAGCTGATCGCATCCGCGCTCCCCGAGACTTAGCGATAGCTGGCGTCGGTACTCACCCAGCAGCAAATAGTCCGGGCAGGCGATGGCCAGTAGCCCCAACGCGGTACACAGCCGTGGCAACTGTTCCTCCAGCGACAGTAGCTGTAACTGTTGTGCGCTCAGACTGGCGGGCAGTGGGCTAAGTGTTTCCCGGCAACGCCGGGCGATTAAGTGATTCAACCGACCGCGCGACGCAGGATAACGTTGATAGCAGTGTTGCCAGGGGGCCAGTGACAGTGCCTGCCACCACCCCTCATCCATCCACTCACCCGCCTGCCAGCTAAGCTGATGCAAACGCTGTAACGGAGCGGTGATCACCGCATTCATGATGCAGTTTTCCTGCGGCGCAGCAGAAGGGCTCCTGTGGCGGCTGATATCACCAGCACCAGTGCTGCGACCAGCCACAGTTTACGGTCATGCCACCAGGGTGATGGTTGCTCAGAAACCGGCAATGCGCGCTGATAGCGATAATCTGTGGCTTGCAACACCACTGAAATATTCTCTGCACGCAGATTCGGGATGCCGTTCTGAATCAAGCTTCTGATGTCATTCTCGCGACTCTGCATATTGATGCCAGGAGTATGTTTTACAAACACCGATGCCGAAGGAACCGGCGTTTCACGTCGGTTATGGCTGACGCTTTCTGCAATTGAAACCTGAGCATTCACCACACCATCCATGCCGCGCAGCATTTTTTCCAGCAGCTGTTCCTTCAGATAGTTTATTTTGGCCTGCTCCTGCACCGGTGACATTACCAGCTGGCCGGAAGGAAACAGATCGTTCATGCTTTCGGTGCGGCGCGCGGGTAAACCGTGCTGACGCAGTGCTTCCACCGCATCGACAAACTGGCTTTTCTCTACCTTAATCGCCACGTTGCCTTCCTTGATCACCTGTTTCTCACTGTCGATATCACGCAGCATTAACAATGCCAGCATCTGATTCGCTTCGGCTTCAGAGAGTCCGCTGTAGAGTTCCACTTTACAGCCGGTTAAACATAGCGCCAGCAGCGCCAGCAAACCGTACCGCTTCACGGAAGCTATCATTGCATGCTCACCAGTTTGTTAATGCCTTGCCCCAGTGAGCCCGCAACTTTGGCGGTTAACTCCACTTCCAGCAGTGACTTGGACAATGCTGATTTCACCGCCATCATTTCAGCAGGACTGCTGATGATTTCTGCAGTGGGCTTCGCGCCCTCTATCGCCTGATGCACAGCAATGGATTTTTTCTGCAGTTGGGCCGTCGCCATTTCGTCCGGGGTGATCAGCATGTTGCCAAACATCGCGCGGGTAAAGGCGTCGACGTCTGCGGCATCAGGCGGCGTAACGATGTGATCCTGGGTGGCTTGCAGAGTGTTCAGTTGGATTGCGTCAATTTCCATGATGTATAGCTCCTGATAAATGTTATTTTGGATGGCCCCAAACGGGCAAAGAGGTATCGACGCTGCTGGCAGTCAAGCGCCGCAGCATGTCAGCTTCGGCTGAATCATTATCTTTCAGCAGTGCAAGGGCAGTTTTGCTGTCGCCAAGCCCAATCAGCAGGGTAGATTCAACGATGCATCGCGCCTGTTGATTGTCGGTTAGCCAGGGTAAAGCCTCGCGGACCGCTTGTGCCTGAGGAAAGAAACCGTGATTCACTGCCATCAGGCTGGTTTCCACCAGCAGCTGGCGTAATTCGCGATCGAGCATCATCATATTTTCTGAATAATCCCTGCCAGCATGTCTTTTACCGCACGCATAATCGCGCTCTCATAGCTGACAAAAGTCGAATATTGCTGAATGGCAAACTGAGCCTGCAACATTTTTGCCGGATCGTTAAAATCCGCAGCGGTGACTTTTGACTGCACTTCATTACCCGCTTTATCAACCAGTTGTGAAAGCTGGTTAGTAATAGCTTCAATATCCATAGTGGTTATTCTTCTCCATTCAAAATTCCGTCATTGTCGACTTTGCCGTGCGACTGATAACGAAATTGTTTCGGGCTGCACATGAAATTGCGGCGGAAACTGTCGGTAAAGTGCGCATGATTGGAAAATCCACACTCCAGAGCGATATCCAGCACCCGCATCGGCGTACTGCTCAGCAACCTTTTCGCATGCTCCAGCCGCCGCTCCAGTAACCAGCGTTTGGCCGGTTTACCGTACACATCCTGAAACTGCTGGTTAAATTTGCGCAGTGGTAAACCTATCTCTTCGGCTAATTGCGCCACCGACCACGGCTGCATAAAGTTTGTTTCAATAAAATGACAAAAAGCTTTATTGCCGGAAATACTACTTTTCAACAGTGCCGAAAAATAGTTTCTGTCCAGACTCAGGCAATAGATATATGAAAAATATAAAAAGCTGTCTGGTGATAAATTTGAAAGTGAAGAAAATACATCGATAACATCATTTTCCGCCTTAATAACTTTTACGTTATTACGACTGAAAGTGTTATTTCTTTCGGTTTCAATTAGCTCGATAACATCCGGATAAAGCTGCTGCAACGCAGCGGCAGAAAAATCCACAATGATCGGCTTACATTGCAGGACGTCGCTGACAACCTGCATATTGGCGCAGGTTACTGCAAGGCTATTTGCCGGTACAACATAGCGCTCTCCATGCAGTGATAGCGTCAAACTGCTTCGGGTAATAATAAATCTGAGTGCTGACATCTTTCCCCCCATGAATACTGCAATCACCGGGATATCTTCCTTTATAGGCAAAAAAAAGAACATCAGGTGTTCACCTGACATGTGGCGAGAAATAGTTTTTGAGCGAGGTTGGTAAAAAACAGAATATTTTGTACAGATACAGAATTCTATTTTTTTCAGATGCCTATTATAGCCACATCAACACCGGACATTGCCTGACAGATTATCTGGCAAACAATTAAAACATCTAAATAGGAAAGAGTAATCATGACTGCTATTAACAATCTTAACCTCAACGCACCAACTGGCCCGAAATCAAGTGGCGACACCGAGTACCTGAGCGCAGGCAAAAACACCTCGCTGATGGGCACCGCGATGGTCACCATGGACAGCATCATGCTGCTGTTTACCGAGCTGGCGAACGCCAAGTTCGAGCAGATGAGCAAGAAGACCGAAGTGTCACGTGATGCGCAGGATATGGCTAACCGCGTTGACGCGCTGCTGGCGGGCCTGGAGAACAGCAAGGATACCGTATCGCTGCCGCCAGAAGTGATTGAATACATGCGTGCCAACAATATTGAAGTTAACGGCCAGAGCATTGATGAGTTTCTTAGCGGCCTGCCAAAGTCCATACCTGCTCATTTAAAGGGCCAGGACGTTCCTGCTGAGTGGCTGAATCAGTCTGGTGGAACGCCTCTGCTGGATAAAGCTGATCTGACCGCCGTGAAATCCGCACTGGAATCCCATTCAGGCCGCGCCTCTGACTTCGTACAGCAGAACCAGCTGAAGCTGCAGCAGCTGATGCAGAACTTTAACACCGCGGTCACCATGGCCAACAGCGTACAGAGCATGAACGCGGAATCGGCTAAATCCATCGCCCAGTCCATCCGTTAATAACTGATTAATGACTACCGGCAGCGCCATAAAGGCCTGCCGTTAACCAGACACATTCAAAATAAAGGGAATTACACGATGACCGCTATCAACAATCTTAACCTCAATGCTCCAGCTGGCCCGAAATCAAGTGGCGACACCGAGTATCTGAGCGCAGGTAAAAACACCTCGCTGATGGGCACCGCGATGGTCACCATGGACAACATCATGCTGCTGTTTACCGAGCTGGCGAACGCCAAGTTCGAGCAGATGAGCAAGAAGACCGAAGTGTCACGTGATGCGCAGGATATGGCCAACCGCGTCGACGCGCTGCTGGCGGGCCTGGCGGATGCTCAAAGCAAGGCAGATCTGCCGGAAGACGTTATCGCGTATATGCGTGCCAACAATATCGAAGTCAACGGCATGAGCATCGATAAGTTTCTGAGCGAAAATGGCTCCAGTCTGAATAAAGCCGACCTGACGGCAGTAAAATCGGCGCTGGAATCCCATTCAGGCCGCGCCTCTGACTTCGTACAGCAGAACCAGCTGAAGCTGCAGCAGCTGATGCAGAACTTCAACACCGCGGTCACCATGGCCAACAGCGTACAGAGCATGAACGCGGAATCGGCTAAATCGATCGCCCAGTCCATCCGTTAATAACTGATTAATGACTACCGGCAGCGCCATAAGGGCCTGCCGTTAATCAGACACATTTAAAATAAAGGGAATTACATTATGACCGCTATCAACAATCTTAACCTCAATGCACCAACTGGCCCGAAATCAAGCGGCGACACCGAGTACCTGAGCGCAGGCAAAAACACCTCGCTGATGGGCACCGCGATGGTCACCATGGACAGCATCATGCTGCTGTTTACCGAGCTGGCGAACTCCAAGTTCGAGCAGATGAGCAAGAAGACCGAAGTGTCCCGTGATGCGCAGGATATGGCTAACCGCGTTGATGCGCTGCTGGCGGGCCTGGCGGATGGTAAAAGTAAGGCTGAGCTGCCGGCAGATGTCATCGCTTACATGCGTGAAAACAACATCGAAGTCAACGGCATGAGTATTGATGATTTTCTGGATTCCAAATTACCTGGCGCAGGTAACGTCCTGGCAGCGCTGTCACAACTGCTGGCGTCAGGTCAGCAAGAATTTAAAGAGGAGGATATTGCAGGCCTGCTTAAATTTATGGATGACAATGGCATCAAGGTCAACGGTCAGAGTGTCTATTCACTTATCACAGACTCTGAGTTCGCGGGTGGTGAGTTAATGGCATTAGATAAAGTTGTCACCGCGGGAAATATGGAAAAGATTATGAGCGCCCTGCAGGACGCCATCAAGCTGGATAAAGCTGATCTGACCGCCGTGAAATCCGCACTGGAATCCCATTCAGGCCGCGCCTCTGACTTCGTACAGCAGAACCAGCTGAAGCTGCAGCAGCTGATGCAGAACTTCAACACCGCGGTCACCATGGCCAACAGCGTACAGAGCATGAACGCGGAATCGGCTAAATCCATCGCCCAGTCCATCCGCTAATCACTGATTAATGACTACCGGCAGCGCCATAGAGGCCTGCCGTTAACCAGACACATTCAAAATAAAGGGAATTACATCATGACCGCTATCAACAATCTTAATCTCAATGCACCGACTGGCCCGAAATCAAGCGGTGACACCGAGTACCTGAGCGCAGGCAAAAACACCTCGCTGATGGGGGCCGCGATGGTCACCATGGACAGCATCATGCTGCTGTTTACCGAGCTGGCGAACACCAAGTTCGAGCAAATGAGCAAGAAGACCGAAGTGTCCCGTGATGCGCAGGATATGGCTAACCGCATCGACGCGCTGCTGGCGGGCCTGGCAAGCGGAAAAGATACCGCCGAGCTGCCGGCAGATGTTATCGCGTACATGCGTGCCAACAATATTGAAGTCAACGGCCAGAGCATTGATGAGTTTCTGAGCGACAAGAAGTCTGAGATCTTAGGGGCCGGCCTCCAGGATCACATCAATGAACTCACGCGCGAGTATTATCAAAAATCAGGTGACTACTACAACAGAAATGAAAATGACGAGCGCTCTAATGAGAAAAAAGCCGCACTGGACGATATTTCAGAGCGCCTGCGTAGAGCAAAAGCTGGCGATATCGACGTTAAGCTGGATAAAGCTGATCTGACCGCCGTGAAATCCGCACTGGAGTCCCACTCAGGCCGCGCCTCTGACTTCGTACAGCAGAACCAGCTGAAGCTGCAGCAGCTGATGCAGAACTTTAACACCGCGGTCACCATGGCCAACAGCGTACAGAGCATGAACGCGGAATCGACTAAATCGATCGCCCAGTCCATCCGCTAATGACTGATTTATGACTACCGGCAGCGCCATAAGTGCCTGCCGTTAACCAGACACATTCAAAATAAAGGGAATTACATTATGACCGCTATCAACAATCTTAACCTCAATGCACCGACTGGCCCGAAATCAAGCGGCGACACCGAATACCTGAGCGCAGGCAAAAACACCTCGCTGATGGGCACCGCGATGGTCACCATGGACAGCATCATGCTGCTGTTTACCGAGCTGGCGAACTCCAAGTTCGAGCAGATGAGCAAGAAGACTGAAGTATCCCGTGATGCGCAGGATATGGCTAACCGCGTCGACGCGCTGTTGGCGGGCCTGGCAAGCGGAAAAGATACCGCCGCGCTGCCGCCAGAAGTGATTGAATACATGCGTGCCAACAATATTGAAGTCAACGGCAAGAGTATTGATGACTTCCTGCGCGGTGCTGAAAGCTTAGGCTCGCTCTGGGCGCTGAACAACCTTGACTCTTTTGACAGAAGAGGCTTTGGGTGGAGTAGCGGGATGAATGACAGCGCCAATCAGGTGGTTAAAGATTTGGATGCTGCCGGAATCAAGATTGATGGCCAAAAAGCCAGTGAGTGGCTGGCGAACCAAAAAGGTTCCGGATCTGAACCTTACAGCAAGGAAACGATCTCACAGCTGGTTAATTCTGGCCGACAGCTGGACAAGGCTGACCTGACTGCGGTGAAATCTGCACTGGAATCCCACTCAGGCCGCGCCTCTGACTTCGTACAGCAGAACCAGCTGAAGCTGCAGCAGCTGATGCAGAACTTTAACACCGCGGTCACCATGGCCAACAGCGTGCAGAGTATGAATGCTGAATCGGCCAAATCCATCGCTCAGTCCATCCGCTAATCATTGTTTCATGACTAACGGCAGCGTTTTTAACCGCTGCCGTTAACCCGAGACACTACAATAATGAGAATAAAATCATGAGCGGTATCAATACCAATAACCTTAATATCAACGCGCCGACTGGGATGAAATCAGGCGGTGATACTGAGTATCTGAGCGCAGGCAAAAACACCTCGCTGATGGGCGCTGCGATGGTCACCATGGACAGCATTATGCTGCTGTTTACTGAACTGGCGAATGCCAAGTTCGAGCAGATGAGCAAGAAGACCGAAGTGTCACGCGATGCGCAGGATATGGCTAACCGCGTCGATGCGCTGCTGGCGGGCCTGGCAAGCGGAAAAGATACCGCTGCACTCCCGCAAGACATTATTGAGTATATGCGTGCCAACAACATCCAGGTTAACGGCATGAGTATTGATAAGTTTCTCGGTCTGAAGCCAGCGGATGATCTACCAGGCGGCCCAGAAACCCCAGAAACCCCAGAAACCCCAGAAGCACCAGAAACCCCAGAAGCACCAGAAGCACCAGAAGCACCAGGTACACCTGGAACGCCTGGCGCGTCTGAAGCGGCGAAATTTGTGCAGATGTTAAATGCACTGCTGGCCAGCGCGCCGGCAGAGGGAGTGCAGGGAAGTCAGCTGTTTGAACTGCTTGATTTTATGAAAGAATATGGCATCCCTTTGGGGGGCGATATGCTGCATTTGCCGAATGGGGGTAATGCCTCTCTGTGGCAAATTGAACAACTGAGAAATCAGCTGACAGCAGCGTTTCCGGATGCCGGCTTCAATCCTGGTACTCGCCCGGCGATCAATCCCGACGCGCCTCCGGTTGATGGTCCAGTGGATGGTCCGGTCAATGGCCCGGTAACGGGCCCGGTTGAGCTGGATAAAGCCGCACTGACGGCAATAAAATCCGCACTTGAGTCCTACTCTGGCCGTGCCTCTGACTTCGTACAGCAGAACCAGCTGAAGTTGCAGCAGCTGATGCAGAACTTTAACACCGCAGTCACTATGGCTAACAGCGTGCAGAGTATGAACGCTGAATCGACCAAATCTATCGCCCAATCAATACGCTAATCACGCACCGCGGCAGTGCTGCAATATTCTGCCTGCCGCCTTTCTATATCCGGTATTATTCAGAATTAATGACATTTATTCGATTGCTTATCAAAAAAACTAAAGCGAGCCCGATATACGCTAAAAGATTCCCCTGTGATACTTCCCGACAATCAATTTATATATATTGACATAAAAATAAAGATAAACTTTATTGAGGTGAGGTTTTATTTTTCCAGAGGCTTATTGGTATTCAAATTATTAGTTAAATATAACAGCTTTCTAATACTACAGGTGTATTCAGCTGAGGATGTGCCTTGCTATTTTAAGTTATTGTTTCTAGGGTTTATTTTATCCATTTTGTCATTTAAATAATAATCCCATCAGGTGTTTACCTGATATTTTTTGTAATTAAATTATCAATGTTAGTGTGCAAAAACAGAATGTTTTGCAGAGATCCGCAAATCTATATTTACCAAGTATCTATCATAGCCTCATTAAAACCAAGCCACGCAGGATTCGACAATCTTGTAAACATGTAAAACACCAAAAGGAATGAGAGTTCATGTACGCGATCGAAAACATTGTCAGCGTTTCCCGAAGCGAATCACCCGTTCTCAGCAGGCCAGCCGATCTCGACTACCTCAGAGCCGGTGGCAATGTCTCGTTGATGGGTACTGCGTTGACGACGATTGAAAAAATCATGCTGCTGTTTACCGAGCTGGCAAATGCAAAATTCGAGGAGATGGGTAATAAAACCGAAGTATCCCGTGATGCACAGGATATGGCCAACCGTGTTGACGCACTGTTAGCGGGTTTGGCGGATGCTCAAAGTCAGGCTGAGCTGCCAGCAGACGTTATCGCTTACATGCGTGAAAACAAGATTGAAGTCAACGGCATGAGCATCGATCAGTTCCTGGCTGAAAATGGCCCCGAGCTGAATAAAGCCGATCTGACGTCGGTGAAATCGACGCTGGAATCCTTCTCAGGTCGCGCTTCTGACTTCGTACAGCAGAACCAGCTGAAGCTGCAGCAGCTGATGCAGAACTTTAACACCGCAGTCACCATGGCCAACAGCATACAGAGCATGACCGCAGAATCGACTAAATCGATCGCCCAGGCTATTCGCTAATAATTTTAGGGGCTGAGGCGTCTGCTTATGCTCCGTTTTACCTCACCGGGGGAACAAAAATGCAAGACCTGAACCAGCTAAAAACCATGATCGATACTCTGCAAATGCGTCGCGTGGGTTTTAAAAAACAAATTGATGAATTTAAAAAGCTGCAGGAAGAGATTGCTCAACTGCACGCGCGTGCGCCGAACGATCCCGATGCTCAGCGCAAGCTGAAAAAACTTGATGGGGTACTGAAAGGCGATCGCGTGCCGAAGCAAATGGCTGAAAAAGTGGCCTCAATGCAAAAGACATTTGAGCAATTGGGTAAACAGCTGAAACAGCTGGTACCCGATCAACCCGTTCAACCAGGCCAGACCACTGCTGTGGTAGCCGCTGCCGCCAATGCACCTGCCAAGCCAGTGATGGCGAAAAAACATCGGCGTGCGTTTATTTGATTTTTCACCCTCTCACATGGCGCGAAGAGCAAAATTTCGACGCGCCTTAACATGGAGTTTTTATGTCAGAGACCATGATTAACCCACAGCAAGAAGAGAACGACGACGTACTGCAACGCTTCTTTTCGCGCGGTGGATCATTACGGATGTTAACCGATATCGACGATCAGGATCTGGTACAGCTTTACAGTTATGCCGGTCAGTTGTTTGCCGCTGGTGAGTTCGTGGCGTCGCGTAACTTTTATCAACTTTTAAGCACTTTTGATCACTGGAATTACGACTATTTGTTGGGATTAGGGCTATCCCATCAGCGCCTTTCTGCCCATGAAGAAGCCATCTCCTGCTTTGCACGAGCCGGGATGATCACTATCGATGACCCGCGGGCGGCGTTTTTTGCTGGCCTGAGCTACCGGCTGGTAGGCAATGAAGCTTACGCCCGCAAAGCCTTTAATGCCGCCATCATGTGGTGCGGCGAACAATCACATTATCAGGAAATTAAGGGAAATGCGGAAAGGATGTTAACCGCTACCACGGAGGAAGTTTCATGCACATTGGTTTAGATCGTGCTCTTGCAGCGCCAGGAGCTGGCAGTGATTTGGAGAATGAATTCTCTGCCGTTAAAAGTCCCCGTACTGAAAAAACGCTGGCACCAATCATTCTGCTGTTTGTTAGCGACAGAGACGGCAAAAAATCCCCACTTGCGCAGTTGGCGATGCCGACAGAGTCACCCGTCACGGGCTCTCGTCAGCAAGCTCAGGCCTCGTTAGACAATATACAGCGGGCGCTGCCTGCGCCAGTGGGAGATGACCCCAGCTTTAAATTCAATTTATCGACCATGGAACGTGTGCCGATGGAGGCGATGTTCCTGGCGTCGACCATGCTGGCGAACCAGATTCTCGGTGACACTGCGGAGATGAAAGGTCGGGCGCTGTCAATTATGAGTGACAAGCAAGACCAGCTGCGCAAGCAGGAGGTCGAGCAGATTCGCGAGCAGATGAATGCTTCCGTCGAGCAGCAGGACAAAGCGAAGAAAGCGGGCATCCTCAGTGTAGTGTTTGACTGGGTAGTCGCTGCCGTTGAGGTAGTTACAGGCGTCGCGAAAATCGTCGGTGGTGTGCTGAGCGGCAACGCACTACAGGCGGCAGGTGGTGCCATGGACCTGATGGCGGGCCTGGCCGGAATGGTGAAAGCGATGGCGAATACCCTGGCGCTGATCGATCCGGAGAATGCTGAAAAATACAAAAAAGTGGCAGACGCAGCCGGAAAAATCCAGATGGCGTTTGAAATTGCCGGTGCGGTGATTGATGTCACCAGCGCGATGCGTAATGCCATCATGACCAAAGTAGTGCCTAAAGTCGTCGGTAAGCTGTTGAAAGAGGGTGCCGATCAGGCCATTTCTACCGCGATTAGAGAAGGAAATAAAGTCGCTCTGAAAACTGCCGCCAACCAGCTCGGTAAAAAGGTTGCTTCAGAAATTGGCGAACAAATTGTCACCCGTACAGCGAGAGAGCTGGCGGAAGAAGCCGCTAAAAATGCCATCAAGAAAACAGCACATAACTTTGCCGTTAATAAGATGGCGAAGCAGTTCGGCAGTGAAGCGATTGAGCAAATGGTCAGTAATGCGGTGGAAAAAGTCGGCAAGGACGCGATTAAACGCGGCGTTGACCTGACGGCAAAAGAAGTCACTAAAAAGGTGATGGCAGAGATTCGCTGGCAGGTAATGACGGCAGTGGCGAAAGGTGTCACTTGTGGCGCGACTACCGTGATGAATGTTACCCGCGGAGCGGTCACTGGTGCTCAGAACATTACCGTTGGCACCATTGATAAGCAAAAAGCGGAGCTGCAGAAGAAAATTGATCAGCTGGTTCTTGACCAGCAGTGGACCCAGAGCTTCTTCGAATACTTTGAAGCAAGTAAAAAGGAAACCATCAAAAAGGTGAAAGATCTGCAGGACAGCCAGGCTGAAGTGATGCAGGGCGGCGTTGCGATGATTAGCCAGATTGCTTCTAACCAGGCGCAGATGGCCGCTTCAATGGTGTAAACAGGAGTCATTATGGATGCAGTAAGCCGTTTCGGTAGCCATAGCCAGGTGCAAATCTCATCGCAGCCCAGCGAGAAAGCAGCAGGGTTATCGCTTGAGCACACCGAAGCCAATAGTGTTTTGACGGAGGGGCTTACTGCTGAAGGCGTCGCGATGTTTGCCATGCAAGAGATTGATCAGCAACAGCTTAATCGAATAGAGGGAGCCTTAAACAGTGCCGCTAATTATGCATCCGAAGGGCTGGAAGATACAGAATTAGCCGGTGTAATCAGGCAAGCCGCTGCGGAAGTAGTTGGCGCCAGCAATCAAGCGCAGACCTTCACTATGTTTGAGTTGATTGCGTTGATCATGGCTGTCTCTTTACGCGATGGCGAACGGCAGCGAGATATGGCCGAAGAGCTCAAGCCGGAGGTTTCCGCTACGGCTATCGCGATTCAGGCTATTGGCCAGCAAGCGATTGAAGACTCTTTTACCAGCAACATACTTTCATCAGTTGGGGCAATGATGAATGGAGTCAAAGCATGGGTTGGCACCAGTGATAACAAGGATGCGACAGATGCGGTGGGAAGTATCAGCAGCATGTGTGGGCTGCATGCCGCCAGCTACAACATCAGTAGCGAATTGCGGGAAAGCATTAAAGCCATTGCCCAGGACTATATGGATAAAACAAAAGAGCAGATCGATGGTGCGCTGCAAATGGGCGATGCCAGCCAGCAAGAGTTGGATCAGCAGTTAACGCAACTGGTCAATACCGGTAACCATATGGCGATGATTATTGCCAGCGCCACTGAAATTATGAAAGGCGCATTCAGAAAAAGTTAAATCACTCACCGATTATCGGTAAACAAAATAAATGGAGACAGAAAAGATGAGTACCATCAACCAAATTAATAATACCAATACTGCACCTGTTACGCCTGAAACTACCAGCACGCGCTCTGCGGCAGGCAATGGCGCCCTGGCAACAATTGATGATCTGATTGCCATGCTGCAAAAAATGAACGGTGATATTCGCGATATGCAGCGCGAACACTACACCGCTCAACAATCGGCGGCTCATAAAAAAGATCTCACGGCTATGGCGAGTAAAGAGAAAGCCATTGAACTGAATTATTCGGCGGCACGCGGTAACGCCACGGCGAAAATTCTCTCCGGTGGATTCAGCGTTGCAGGCGCATTTCTCGGCGGCGTGGCATCCAGCGGCGGGTCACTGATTTCCGGCGGCGCGGATGGCATGGGTAAAATAAGTGAAGGCAGTGCCGGGATGAAAGGTGCCGGAATCACCCGCGAAGCGCAGGAGATGCAATTGTTAGGTGACTATCAGTCGAACGCCGCCAGCGAATACTGGAAAGGGCTGGCTGCTACCGCGGATAAAGCGGCAGAAGCTTCCCGTCGAATGCTGGAAATGACGCGTGAACTGATGAGCCTGCAAGAGCGCATTATGGGTGCTGTGCGCCTGTAGTAGCAGAAAAACGGGGTTAAGCCTGAGTGCTTAATCCCTTGAAGGAGAAGAATATGCAGCAAGTTACAGAAAATACCGATGCAGTAACTGACTATTTACGCAGCCAGGGTAAAACGCCGCAAGTGGCTTATTTTGGCAATAGCCCGTTGGTAATTGGCTGGCGAGTCACCCTGGCAGACTTTGAGCTGGTGTACCGGCTGGAAGAGGGTCAGCTGGTGGTCTGCGATTTTAAAGCTAACAGCGATACCGGCAACCATAATCGTGCGGCCGCAGGATTTATTAAACTGATTCATCAACTGGAACGCAAAGTACCGCAGATGAAGTGCGTGCGCGGTATGTTGCTGGACAGCATTCAGGCTGATGTGCTGAGCATGCGCCAGCGCCTGGCTGATGCGCTGATTTATCAGGGCGCTTACTGGCAGGAGATTGACGGCGAACTGTGGCTTATTTATGACGCCGGGGTTAAGCGTAAAGCCGCCGTGGCGTGATAGCCCGTATATTATTATCCTTTCTGCTGCGACCATTGCTGAAATAAAAATCGGCTGTGGTCGCGATTTTTTATTGTGATGTCGCCCTGGTACTCATCATTTCTTTAGCAAGTTGCTTAGCAGGAACAGATTAGATACCTGAAGAGATAATTATTAACCTTAACCAACGATAAAGTCGCCTCTGATAAATTAATTTAAATAATTTAATTAATTTATCAGAGGCGCTATTTTAATATTATCGGCAGCGGATGCTTTTGTTCTGCATCGGAATACAGCAAGGCGAACGGTGAACATCAGTAATAAAGATGTAAACTGGATCAGAACAGCGATAATCGTTTTTCCCACGGCTATTTACAGGGCATGGCTGGTATCTTGCGTATTATGTTGCTTGTTGGCTGCTGCACTGGGCGCGGATATCAATAGTCCCAACAGTTTTGCGGCTAGCGCATGACCATTGAGTGCAACTTTCTCCACGGGTTTATCTGCCACCGTTTCCGATTGCATAGCGTACTGCTTGTCCGCAGGAAGAGAGTGACGCTGTGGCTGCTGGTAATGGGCCATCACCTTTTTTACATAGTGCTGCGTTTCGCGATACGGTGGAATGGTTTTACCGTAGCGCTTTACCGCGCCTTCGCCGGCATTATAGCCTGCCAGGGCCAGCGTTAAATCATTATCGAAGTGTTTGATTAACCACTGCATATAACTGGCTCCGGCGCGCAGGTTGTGCTGTGGATCCAGCAAATCGGTGTAACCGAAGCGCTCGCCGGTAGCAGGCATAACCTGCATCAAACCACGCGCGCCTTTAGGCGAAACGGCCTCATGCTGATAGTTTGACTCAACGCGGATCATCGCGTGCAGCAGGTCGGCATCAAGGCCGAACTCTGCCGACACCTGCTCAACCAGCGGATGAAAACGGTCTCTGTCCCTTTGTTGAGCGGCAGTTACGGCCGGGGGGGGCGGCAATTCAGCACTGGTTTTTGCAGTTGGCTGAGCGGGATTGACTTCTTCCTTCTCAGGCACCGTTGCAGTCATCGCGCTGCTACTCTCCTGCACGCGGGTCCAGGAGAGTGGCTCTACCGGCTGCTCGACGAAATCATTCGCCATATCAGACTCTGTCACCGAGAGGGAAGCGTCAACCTCCTGGGGTGGCGTATCCACAAAAGAGTGCCATAAAGAACAGCCGCTTAATCCGGTACAAAATAATAATACCGATAAATTTTTAATTTTCATCTTCTTCACTATCATCGTCATCGTAGTCCAGCTTCATCGCAAGGCGCAGAATATGCGCCACAGGTTCAAAAAGTTCGGCCGGAATATAACCGCCAACCGGGGTTCCATTGGCGAGTGCGCGCGCCACCAGAATGTTTTCTACGACCGGAACACCGGCTTTTTCCGCTAATTGCACAATATGTAATGCGCGTTTGTCGCGTCCCATTTCAATAACCTGCGGCAGCGGTGATTTGTCCGGATGGTAATAAAGGCAAACGGCAATATGAGTCGGGTTACGCACCACGGCGGTCGACTTTTTAACGTTGGCCGCCAGACTGCCGCTCTGTATTTCGCGATGCACTTCTTTGCGCTTCTGCTTTATTTCTGAATTTCCCTCGAGGTTTTTATGCTCCTGCTTAATATCATCCATCGACATCATCATTTTTTTAGTGTTGTCATGGCGTTGGAAGGCGAGGTCGGCGATGCCAATGACCACATAAAAACCAATCAGTGACAGAAACATCCAGAACAGCAGGCGCATCGCCACTTCCAGCCCGTTGATAACCGGATAGAGCGGAAGAAACTGAATAGTGGAGCTGTACTGTCGCAACAGATAAAAGAAAATCAGCGAAAGCAATGACACTTTCAGCACTGATTTGACGAACTCAAACAGATTTTTAGCGGAAAATATGTTTTTCAGATTGGACATGACATTGAGCTTTTTCGCCGAGGGTTTTAATGCCTCGGTGGCAAGCAGTGGACCAATCTGCACCAGAATGCTGAAGGCGGTCGTGGTGATCATTACCGCCGCAATGCCCGAAACGAAACGCAGTGCCAGTGAGCCCACTGCTTCCATCAATTGGCCCAGACCTATGCTCAGCGTTTGATTGGTCGCATTGATTGCCAGCTCCTGCAGTTGCACCAATATGCGCCATAGCGCAGGCCCTTCGAAGGTGAAATAGCCCAGTATCACTGCCAGCTGCACGCCACTGGTGACCTCAACGCTTTTGGCGACCTGGCCTTTTTTACGCGCATCACGAATTTTTTTCGGTGTGGGCTTTTCGGTTTTTTCACTCATGAAAAAGCCTCCAGCAACCTGCTGCTCAGATTCTTAAAGAACATGCTGTATTCCAGCAAACTGCCATAGGCGAAGTTAAAACTGATGATCAGCATCAGCAGCGCAAAGGCACTTTTAATCGGCATCGCCAGGAAAAAGACGTTTAACTGCTGAGCGGAGCGGTTAATCAGCCCCATTGCCATATCCACCAGCAGAATCACCACCATCGCTGGCATGGCGAAGCGAATTCCCAGTTCATACATCAGTTGCCACTGCTGGCTGATAAAGGCCAGCGCATCAGGCCCGTAATGCAGCCCCCCGCCGGGTGGTAAGGTTTGATAAGAGTGATAAATGGCGCGCATCAGTTCGTTAAAACTGCCGCTCATCAGAAACAGCACGCCAAAAACTTGGGTAAATAACAGACCGAACAGCGAGGATTGCTGCCCTAACAGCGGGTTAAGTACGCTGGCCATTGAAGAACCACGCATGGTATCAATGATAAAACCTGCCATATCCAGCGCCCAGAAGGGGATGGCGGCGCAAAAGCCAATGACCAGTCCAATACACAGCTCGCCTGCGGCGAGGATAAAAAATCCCCAGGCACCCGCGGCAGGTACGGGCCATTCGGTATAAACCGGCACCAGTGGCAAGGCGATCATTAATAACAGTGCGTTGCGGGTCAGCATGCCGCCGAGGTTGCCGGTGCTAAACAGCGGCATCAGCAGAAATACGCCCAGCGGGCGTAACATACACAGACCAAGAATCGGCAACCATTGTATCCACAAGCTGACCATGTCATTCCCTCATCTGGGTGATTTGGTCAAATGCCAGCCCTGCATAGGTCAGTATTACGTCGCCCATCCAACTGTAAGTTACCGCCAGCGTTATCGAGACGGCGACCAGTTTGGCGAGGAACTGAATGGTCTGCTCCTGAATCTGGGTCAGCGCCTGCATCAGGCTCACCAGAATACCGACAAATGAGGCCACCATAACCACCGGCAGGGAAAGTATCAGTACCAGCCACATCATCTGCGTCGCCAGCTGGGTGATCATCGCTTCACTCATTTTTTACTCCGCGATCAGGAAAAGGAGAGGACCAGCTGGCGCAATAACTTCTCCCAGCCGCCCATCAGGACGAAGACCAGAAGTTTCAGTGGCATAGAAATTGTCATCGGCGAAACCATCATCATGCCCATCGCCAGCAAGACGTTAGAAACCACCAGATCAATGGCAATAAAAGGCAGGAACAGCAGCAGGCCGATCTTGAAGGCTTCAATCAACTGGCTGACGGTAAACGCCGGCATCATTACCAGCAGTGAGTTGTCTGGAATGCGTTGCTGATATTTTTCAGGCCAGATTTGGTGACCAATATCGACAAAGAAATGCACCTGCTCCGGTGCGGTATTGCGCTCCAGAAACTCGCGGTAGGGTGCCAGAATGCCGGTCTCAACCTGTTGGATAAACGCCGGAGATTCCAGGCTGACCGGGTTTTCGGCGAGGTTATCCTGAATCGCCAGTACCACCGGTGCCATGGTAAAAAATGTCAACACCAGCGCCAGCCCATACAGCGCAATATTCGGCGGTATCTGCTGGATACCCAGCGCGTTTCGCAGCAGGGCAAACACGATCGATAGTTTCAGAAAGGAAGTGCCCAACACGATCAATAACGGCAAGATCGAGAGGGCAAACAGTACAATAATAAGTTGTAATGGATTGTCTAATAACGCCATGAGAGCTACACGGAAATCAAATATGGCGGCTATTATCACCAACCACTGACGTCAGGCGTATCAGGTGAACACCCTGGATTACCTCAGCAAAGGTGGTCGATTTTTACTGCCATCTTGCCGTCGAACGCCAGTAAAGAGCCACGCGCAATGGCGCGGTTGCCCACTTTCAATGTCACCAGCCCGTTCTGCTGGGCCACGCCAGACAGCAATCCTCCGGCTACCATGTTGCTCAACTCCTGAATCGAAACCGCCAACTGAGCCACTTCCACCGTGACGTTCACCGTAGCTTCATTCAGCGCCTGCTCGACACTGTTACCATGAATGGTATTGGTCTCAAGTGAGGGGGAAAGGTCCATCCAGTCTTCAAAATCACTCATTACTGCCTCGATAGTAAAAGTCTCTTGCTCGCTACTTTGCGCGATAATGGCGAGCGGTCGATCGAGAAACAGGGCAACCTGTCCCTCAGAAATCTGCCAGCTTTTATGCAGCATCAGCGCATCGCCTGGCCGCAGTGAGCTGAGTTGTCCGGCAGTGACGGTGCTCCAGCCCGCCAGCAGGCTGGCAGTCAGGATAATTTCGGCCTGGTCATCAGCGAAATTTACCGGAAACATATTATCCGCCAGACTGTCGATCCAGGGTTCAGCACCACTGAGCAAGCGCAGATCCAGCTGCCGGTCTGCGCGCTGAATAGTCATGCTCCAGCCCAGTCCTGCTGGCGCGTCACCGGGTTGCAGAGTCTGTGCCTCTGGCCACAATAAATCACCGCTGTCGCTGCATTCGCTGGCGTCTGCCAGTGTCCAGTGCGCCAGTAAAGGCTGTAATTCGGCGGGAGCCAATGCCAGCGAAGGGACTGACAGCATCGGCGTTACCCACTGGCACCATTGCTGTTCATCCAGCCACAGTGTTACCGGCCGATCGTGAAACTGAGCATGCAGCAGCAAGCCGCTGGATGCGTTTTGCTGGCGAAATGACAGCTGTATGCTGCCTTGCTCGCTGAACAGCTGTAAGCCATGTCCTACTTTTTTGATCAGGCGTCCCTGATCTTTACTCAGCTGCGCGATCTGCATCATTAATCTCCACCGTGACATGGCAGTTAAACTGCGTGGCCAACTGCTGCTCCAACTGGCGCGCCGAACCCATCCGCCGTAACAACGGTTCCAGATCCTGTGTTCGCAAGCGGACAGACATGTCGTCATTGCGGTAACAGGCCTCAATTTCCAGTCCGGCCAGCGGGCCATTCGTCAGACGCCAGCGCAGCCAGCTGCTGGTTAATGATTCTTTCATGCGCCAGTCTGACGTCAGTGGTAAATCATTCGCACCTTCCCAGTGAAAGGTTTTGGCCAACGTATCCGAACCGCGACCGCTGGCTATCGTCGACGAAGTGTCACGTTTTTTGGGCGACATCCCCATTAACGAGCTAAAGCGCTGTTGCTCTTGCTCATCAGAGGGATGATGTTCCTCTGCAGTTCGCTGATTTAGCCCCCACTGGCGGGGTGAAAACGGGGGAATATGCATGTTTACTCCATAAGAATGTTGAGTTTTTCCTGATCCATCAGCACCTGCCGTAACAATAATTGCTGCTCATCTTTATCCCTTTGCAGATGAGCGAACATATCGTCAGTGGCGGCGACTTGCGCTTGCAGATGGTGATCCTGCTGGTAATAACCCGCCAGCTGAGCGCGTAATAATCTCCACTGTAGCGACGTGAGTGTCTGCTCCTGGCTGCTGCTTTCTCGCCATTGCTGCCATAATTGCTGGTGAGCCTGCAGCAACTGCTGTTTACGCTGCTCCACTTGCTGCCATTCTTCTTCGAGACGGGCGATTTCACGACGAATGCGCCGCTCCCGGCGTTTTTTCAGCGACAGCAGGGTCGACAGCGTCAGTCGACTGTCTGGCACAGCAACTCCAGCGTTTCATTGAAATCGTTTTTCTCCGTCACCGATTGACAGAGAAATTCACTGATGGCTTCTTTACGTTCCATCGCTTCATCGGCCAGCGGATCCTGTCCCTGCTGGTATTCACCCACGCGTACCAGCAATTCGATCTCTTTCCACGCCGCCATCAATCGCCGCAGCTTACCGGCACGTTGACGATGCTCTTGGTCGGTGACCATCGACATTATTCGGCTGACGCTGGCGGCAATATCGATGGCCGGATAATGGTTGGCCTGCGCCAGCTTGCGCGACAGCACAATATGGCCGTCGAGAATCGAGCGCACTTCATCGGCCACCGGTTCATTGAGGTTATCGCCTTCAACCAGCACGGTATAAATGCCAGTGATACTGCCGCTTGCCGCTGGCCCGGCGCGCTCCAGCAGGCGCGGCAGACGAGCAAAGAAACTTGGAGGATAACCGCCTGCCAGCGCTGGCTCGCCTGCCGCCAGGCCGATTTCGCGCGAGGCACGGGCAAAACGTGTCAGCGAGTCCATCATTAACAAGACGTTTAGCCCCTGGTCGCGGAAATACTCAGCAATGGCCGTGGCGGTATAGGCGGCTTTCAGGCGCTCAAGTGCCGGGCGGTCGGAAGTGGATATCACCATCACACAGCGGGCACGCGCTTCGACACTCAGGGTATGCTCGAGGAATTCGCGAACTTCGCGTCCCCTTTCGCCAATCAGCGCCAGTACGATGACATCTGCCAGGCTGCCGTCACAAATCATACCGAGCAGAGTACTTTTACCCCCGCCAGCGGCAGCAAAAATACCGATACGCTGCCCCATCCCACAGGTCAGTAAACCATCAATAGCGCGCACGCCCAGCGGCAGTGGCGTATCAATCAGCGTACGGGTAAGGGGATTGGGCGCCTCGCCTTCTAAAGAGCGTTTTTCGCTATCGTCAGGCAGCGGCAAATCGTCGATCGGCCTTCCCAGACCATCCACCACCCGGCCTAACAAAAAATCGCCGACTTGCAATTGATGCACATTGCCACTCGCCAGCACTTTACTGCCGGTGGTGACGCCCAGCGGTTCGCTAAACGGAGAGAGCATCGCGTAGTTACCCTCAATCGCCACCACTTCCGCTTCAATACCGGAAGGTTCGAGGCGGCATATTTCGGCGATGCTGACGCCAGGCAGCGAGGCGCGCAGTAACGTCGGGCCAATCTCCACGACTTTACCGGCCAGCTGTACACCAATATCGGGCGGTGGCGGCGGTAAACTGAGGCGTTGCTCCAGCATGGCTAATACGGTTTCCTGTTGCGGCAGACGCATTTTATTGCTCTCCAATCAGGTCGATATTGCCAATGACTCGCAGCTCAATTTCTTCGCCAATCTCTTGAAACGACAGGACTTGCAGTGCATAAAAATCACGCTCAATAACCCGGCGTAAGAAGCGACGAACATCAATGGCGGTGAGCAGCACGTTGTTCTGTTTTTCGTTACCTTCGACGGCGGCACGGATCTGTTCGATAATCTGCTGCGAAAGTTGTGGATCCAACGCGGAATAGGAACCGGCAGAGGTCTGGCGTATCGCTTCGCGGATCATGCCTTCGATCACATCGCCAATCATCCAGCCGCTGACCCAGGGTTGATCGCCACGGAAGCGGCTCAGCAGATGGCGACGCAGTGAAATGCGGACATACTCCACCAGCATGATCGGATCCTTTTCACGCGGTGCCCATTCGATCAACGCTTCAAAGATGCTACGCAGATCGCGGATCGAAATTTCTTCCGTTACCAGACGTTGCAACACATCGGCAATGCGACCAATCGGTAACTGACGCTGGACCTCTTTGATCAAATCGGAATATTGGCTCTCCATGCCATCCATCAGGAAACGCGTCTCCTGCACACCAATAAATTCACCGGCATAGCGATTGATCAGTGTTGATAAGCAATGGGTCAGGCGTTCCTCATCCTGATAGAGCGTTACGCCCAGCGCGGAAATCGCATCCTTGTCTGCGGGCGCAATCCACTGCAGGCTGAGGCCACCAAACGGCAGAGGGGTATTTTGTTGTGCCTGAGGCAGTATTTGCGACTTTGCGTCAGCCAGCAGCAAGCCCTGCGGAATCTGGATGTTCAGTACCACTTCCTGATACAGCAGAACTTGCAGTGTGCCCGGCGTCAGCGAAGGATCTTTTTGCAGCACAATCTCAGGCAGCGGGATGCCTAACTGCTCAAATTTGCGGAAGCGGAAAGCGTTAAGCTTGGCGGACAGCTGGTTTGAGCGGGCCAAATCGGTGGCGAGACGCAGCATCAGCGGCGTGGCACCAGGGGTCATGTTGCCGGTAGCGCTACTGCCATCAGCGCCATTCTCACTGATTGCCATGCCGGGTACTGCATCGGCGCTGGCAAGCCGTTTTCTTTTCGCCCACCAGGTAATGGAGAACAGCAGTGCAGCCAGCATAATAAAGTAGATGGCGGGAAAACCGGGGATCAGCGCAAACACCAGCAACACCACACATGCCAGCATCAGCGCCTGTGGCTGTTTACCCAACTGCTGGGCAAGGTCGCTGGCGAGGTTCTGCTGTTCCTCGCCGCTCACGCGGGTGACGATAATACCGGCGGTAATTGAGATCAGCAGCGCAGGGATCTGGCTAACCAGGCCATCACCAATCGACAGGATGGCGTAAACCGACAGCGCTTCGCTGGCACTCAGGCCATGCATCATCACGCCGATCGCAGTACCCCCTAAAATGTTGACCAGAATGATAACGATACCGGCGATGGCGTCACCTTTGACGAACTTCATCGCACCATCCATTGCGCCGTACAGCTGGCTCTCTTTCTGTACCTGGTTACGCAGGCGTTTCGCCTGATCGCCATCGATGGCGCCAGCACGCAGATCGCCATCGATACTCATTTGCTTACCCGGCATCGCATCCAGTGAGAAACGGGCGCTGACTTCAGCGACACGCTCCGAGCCTTTGGTAATCACGATAAACTGCACAATGGTAATAATCAGGAAGACAATTAAGCCGACACCAAGGTTACCGCCGACGGCAAATTCACCAAAGGTGTAGACGATTTGGCCCGCATCCGCTTGCAGCAGGATCAGGCGCGTGGTGCTGATCGTCAGTGCCAGACGGTACAGTGTGGTAATCAGCAGCACTGCCGGAAAGGCCGCAAACTCAAGCGGATTTTTGATATACAGTGCCATCATCAACAGGATGACGGAAATTGTCAGGTTGACGGCGATCATAAAGTCCACCAGCCCGGTCGGCAGTGGAACAATCATCATAAATATTGCTATCAGCAGCATTGCTGCCAGCACAATATCCTGGCGGCCCGAAAGCATAATCAGGACGCGTTTCATCTGATTCACCGGTTACCTCCTGCGGTGGTTTCAAGTAGGCGGCGCAGGGTATGCATGCACATCAGCCAGTGAGTGGTGTCACTCTCTTTGGTTGGTGCGCAGCTCAGCATTTGCTGCCCGTGCAGTTGCCAGACGCGAACAGGTGTGCCCTGTGTCCGGCTGGGGTGACAGGCGGTAAGCAACTTTTTCATCACCTCAATTTGATAAGCGGGTTCCACTTCACGCCCCAGCGTTAACAGGATGTGCTCATCAAGGGATTCGATGTATAGCTGATAAGGAGGCATAGAAAATTCCATGCGCTCTTCAATACATTGCGCCGTCAGGTCGGCCAGCTGCAGAAATTTCTCCAGTCGCCGTTCAGTTTGTAATTCCATCCGGCCTCTCTGATAATTGATGGATACACCCGTCTTACAAGCGGCAGGCGTGTGGGCTGTGCACGTTTATTCCCGCAGCCGGGATAGCTCTGCTGCTGGAGATTTACGGACGTATTGCCTTCCTGCTACCCGATTTTTTTTTGGGTATAAAAGAGTTTGCTTTAATGACTCTTCAGGTCGAGTATCATCATAAAAACCAGGTCATATCGCTATCGGGTAAACACCTGAACAGCACGCCAGCGGAAGGCGTCAGTCTCCTTCTGAGGGTGGCAATAATCATGAGTAAACTTTGGGCTAACTCGCTGCTTTTTCGACTGATGTTGATAGTTGGCTGTATTATTGCCCTGTTTGGCATCGTGACGGAGTCGGTGCAATTCTGGTCGCGCTATGTCGATAGGCAAACCACATTGCGTCATGAACTGGTGGCCGAAGTCGGGGGGCTGGTCAACGAACAGAGCAACCACTATTTTCAGGCGCAATATCGTTTAAATACCTTTCATGAGGTGTGGCGGGCACTGCCGGAGGGGATCTCGCTTAATCTGAATGCCCGCGACGTGCTATTTATTCCATTTACTGATGAGCGGATTCAGACAGATAATCCGCAGTTATATAAGGCGATGCAGGCGGTAAAACTGTTCGGTAACGCGGGCAACAGCGAAGCGATTTACCTTATTCTGCCGCATCAGGGGATGATTATTTATCACCCGGACTCTGCCGATAAGCACCTTTTGCAGCAGCGCGCCGCTGAGCTGTTAGCCCTGAGTCAACAACATTCCCGCACCGGCATTGTCTGGGGAACGCCGTTTAGCATCGGCGATCGCTTGTATGTGCCGATGACGCAGCATCTTTCTGACAGTGAAGCGATATCGGGTATCAACCTGGCCGTCTGGAGCAAGCCCGAGCTGAATCCCGATTTGAATGACAACATCGCTTTCGCCATGCTGGATGGCAACAATCAACTGTTACCGTTGAGCTCGCAGGAGAAAGCCATTCCCGCTGACGAATTTCCTGTTGAGATACTTTCTCGCTGTCAGTCAAATACGACGGTGCTTTATCAGGGGTTTAATTACGTTTGCAAAGCGCTGAAGGAACCTGGCTGGCAATTAGTCGCCCGCTATCCACAGCAACAAATCGTGTTAAGAGCGCTGGAATCGCAGCTGTGGACACTGCCGCCAGTCGCAGCGGTATGGTTGACGCTGTTGGCGATTATCTACTGGGTATTACTTCATCAAGTGATTCGCCCATTACGACGTTTTGTGGATGTGGTGGATCGCTTTCGCTTTATGGACTGGGCGCATTCATTAACCGAAGGACGTAATGATGAGTTGGGGCGGATTGCCAGGGCCTATAACCGGTTGCTGGTGGTCATCAGAGCACACTATGAAACGCTGGAAAAACGTGTGCACGAACGCACCCGGGCGCTGGATGACGCCAGGCGCAGTGCCGAACAGCTGAGTAGCAGCAAAAGCATTCATATGGCCAGCATCAGCCATGAAATACGCACGCCAATGAACGGTGTGGTGGGTGCGCTTAGCCTGCTACAGCGTTCCAGATTGACGGCTGAACAGCAGGATTTAGTCGAAACGGCGCACACCTCTGCCGATTACTTGCTCTCAATTATTAATAATTTACTCGATTACAATCATATCGAAGCCGGACAGCTGCAACTGTCGTATGAGCCAACCGAACTGTTGCCACTGCTGGATCGGGTGATGATGACGGTATGTGTCAGCGCGAATGCGAAAGGGCTGAAGCTCTCTTGTCTGGTCGCTGCTAATCTGCCGGAAAGCCTTGAGATCAGCCGTATTCGCGTGAAACAGATTTTGATCAATATGCTGGGTAACGCAATAAAATTCACCGAACAGGGCGATGTTCGGTTACAGGTAGAACGGCAAGGCCATCTGTTGATGATTTCCGTGGAAGACAGCGGGAAAGGTATCTTACCTGAGCATCTGCAAACTATCTTTCGCCCCTTTGTACAGATCAGTGAACACAGCGGTGGCAATGGCCTGGGGTTAACCATCTCCGCGATGCTGGCCCAGTTGATGGGAGGGGAGATCAAAGTCACCAGTCAACCTGGCAAAGGCTCCTGCTTCACGTTGTTGCTGCCAATAAATCATCCGGGTGCCAACCTTGAGAGTTTTAGCGGCACGCTGTCTGCTCCGCCTGAACTGCACCAGCAGCTACAGCTATGGGGAATAACGCCACAGCAAGGCGAACAACCGCTGCTCTCGTCACCAACCCTGGTGTATCTGCCTGGTCGCCTGCAACGCCAGCTGGCGGCGATTTATGGCAAGGTTTATGAGGAAGATGTCAGCGCCACGCTGCCGATCTGCCCATGGTCCCTTAAAGTATTGGTGGTGGATGATATTACGACTAATCGCGAAATTGTCAGCAAGATATTGCGTGCTCTGGGCCATCAGCCAGATAGCGTCGCTTCTGGTGCGCAAGCGCTTGAGGCGGGTCGGCTCAACGTTTACGACATGGTGCTGATGGATTTGCGTATGCCGGAAATGGATGGATTTGAAACCGCCCAGCGCTGGCGCGATCCGCTGTCCGGCATACTTGATGACGATACGCCCATTATTGCGCTGACCGCGAATACACTGTCGGTAGAGCGTGAGCGGGTTAAAAAGAGTGTGATGAATGGCTATCTTGCGAAGCCGTTACGCATGGAAAAATTGCTGCAGGCGATTGAGCACGTGGTGGTGATGCAGATGGCGAGAGAGATTGAGTTGATGCCCAATGAGCTGTTACAACGGCCATTATTTGATGCCACACAGGATGCTGAGATGCAAAATAAGCTGCGAACCACCTTACAGGTGTTTGCTCAGCGGATTGATGAGAGCTGGCAGCAGCAGCAACAACATACTTTGCTGGAGCTGTTGCATGCGCTCAAAGGCTGCGCGGGGCTGGCCGGTATTGACGACATTTTCAACGCCAGTGAACAGTTGGAAACCGAGGTTCGTCACGGTAACTGGCCAACAGCTCAGCAGATACGGACGCTGCTTAACCGATTAAGCGCGGCATCGGGTTCAACTGTGACATCTGATGGTGATAATGCAAAACCAAATTAGCGAGATGGGTGGTCTGCAGGGGGCTAACCCTCGGCAGGGGCGGTGAAAACGCCTTTACTTCAGAAAACCGATCTCAGAAGCGCTTAAATAACCCATAATAGGCGATGCCGCTGGCTTAGTTATCGTGAATACCCAGGCGCACCGCCCAGTTGGTCAGCGCAACTGCACTATGGGCATTTAGCTTGCGCATCAGGTTGAGGCGATGGGTTTCGACGGTTTTTATGGTGATCTTCAGATTTTCGGCAATATCCCGATTACGCAATGCCTGAGCAATCAGCTTAAGGATTTGTCGCTCACGCACCGTCAGGCTGACCGTACCGTCTAAACTCGGTTTTTCACTAATTTGCTGCTGGTCCAGCGAGGGATCAAGAAAGGTTCGTCCCGCTCTGACAGCCTGCAAAGCTGCCAGCAGCGTCTGCTGTGAGCTTTTCTTCAGAATATAGGCGATAGCGCCAGCCTCAAGCGCCGCCCGTGCACGATGCTCGTTACTGTTAGCGGTCAGAACCATAATAATCAGCTCCGGCCAGCGTTGCTTAAGCTGGTGGATGACATCAATACCGTCCATTCCCGGCAAGCCTAAATCCATCAGCACCAGATCCGGAGCCAGACGTTGGCAAGCAGCATAGGCTTCTAAACCATCCGTGACTTCGCCCGCCACCTGATAACCCGGCAGTGACGACAGTAACTGTTTTACTCCATCACTTATTAATGAATGATCTTCGATCAATACAACCCGCTTCGTGGCGGACGACATCTCTGGTGAAATTATCATAATAAAATTAATCAATAGCTTTATAATTAGGTAATCAGAAAATTATAATGAAAACCTCTTACAGAACTTTCCTGAGATGCCTGGGAGCTTTCCCGCGTAAAAATCAGATAATCAGCCATTCTGCTTCAAATCATTGAACCTGCAGTGCTTATAAATGCACCAGTAAACCCCTAAGATAACAACAAATCATTTAAGCGCTTTTTCACGCTACCCCTGCCACTTCACCAATTCAGGTCATCACCTGATATCCATTTCTGCGCGAAATTTTCACAATAGCGCCTCTTTTTCCAATGCAATCGAGAACCTATGAAACTCCCCAACTCCCTTGCCGCACTGGAGTGGGTCCGCGTGAATGAATCTCGCAGCGACCGGCTGGTACTGAACATTGCCGATACTCCGGCCTGGTGTGCTTGCTATCCGCAAGCCATCTGCGTGGCTATGGATACCGGCCTGATCATCAGTGAAATTGACTGGCTACAGCGTGTTTGCCTGTGGTTTGCTGCCGTTCGCGATTGTATTAACGATTGCCTGATACTCGAAGCCAACCGGTTAATGCTGGTCCGGCGTCATAAAGATCCCCAAACCACCGTTCAGTGGGAAGCCGCGCTGAACCAGCAGCTGGCGGTTTGCGACTGGTTGAACCGATACGGTGCAGCAGAGATGAACACTAATCCAGCAGAGGGATGGCGATGAAACGCAAAATGCATTGGGCGTGTGGTCTCGCGCTGTTATTTGCCAGCACTCAGGTGATGGCTACCATTCCATGGCAGGATAACGCGCCGTTTTTCCTGTCCAGCCGCGGCAGTAAACTGATCGATGTGCTGCAAGATTTCGGTGCCAACTATGGCGTACCGGTGGTGGTAAGCAAGCAGGTTGATGAGCCGTTTATCGGTGTTATTCAAAATATGCCGCCTGCCGAGGCGCTGGACCATTTGGCACGCCAACATAAACTGGCGTGGTACTACGATGGTCAGGCGATTTATATCTATAAGGCGCAAGAAGTCAGCAGCATGTTGATTACGCCAACTTATCTGACCGTAGACACATTGACCCGCCAGCTTACGACCAGCGGCATTCTGGATAAGCGTAATTGCCGGGTGCGTAAACTGCCGGCGTCGAATGCTTTACAGGTTGAAGGCGTACCGATTTGCCTTAAACGTGTCGATACCGTCTCAAAGCGCATCGACGAGCAGAAGCTGAATCACGATCAAAATCAGGAAATTATTCGCTTCTTCCCGCTGAAATATGCCAGTGCATCAGACAGTAATTACAACTATCGCGGTCAGCAGGTGGTGGTGCCCGGTACGGTCAGTATGCTGAAAGAGATGGCGCAGGGGCGAACGCTGCCGTTACAGGAAAATCAGGGGCAACAACAACCCTCAGACCGATCTCTGCCGATGTTTTCTGCCGATGTTCAGCAAAACGCGGTGATTGTGCGTGACCGAAAAATCAACATGCCGCTGTATGAGAAGTTGATTAAGGAGTTTGACCGCAAGCCAGCATTGATTGAAATCGCGGTGCTGATCATTGATGTCAATGCCCAGGATCTCAGCTCGTTAGGCATTGACTGGGCGATGTCGACCAAAATCGGTGGGGGGCGGATTAGCTTTAACAGTAACGGCGAAGCGAATGCCAATAACTTTTCATCCGTCATCTCAAATACGCCAAATTTTATGATTAGACTCAATGCGTTACAGCAAAATGCTAAAGCGCAAATTCTCTCGCGTCCCTCGGTGGTGACGCTGGATAACACTCAGGCAGTGCTGGATCGCAGTATCACTTTCCACACGAAGCTATTGGCGGAAAACGTTGCCAAGGTGGAATCGATTTCAACCGGCACTTTGCTGCGTGTGACGCCGCGCCTGATTGATGAAAATGGTCAAAAGCAGATGATGTTGAAACTGGTCATCCAGGATGGACGACAAATTGACTCTACCAGTGTCCAGGAACCGCTACCGCAGACGCTGAGCTCTGAAGTCTCTACCCAGACGCTGCTGCGTGCGGGTCAGAGTCTGTTACTGGGTGGCTTTGTGCAGAATGAAAACAGCGAAGGCGTGAGCAAAATACCGTTACTGGGTGATCTTCCACTCGTGGGCAGTTTGTTCCGTTCCAAGCAAAATAACACCCGCAGTACGGTTCGTCTGTTTCTGATTAAGGCTGAACCCTCAACCCAGTCCTGATCCCGGAGCCGGTATGGAATTTTTATTTAAAATTAAATGGCTGAACGGCCCACTGATGGGTCGGGAGCTGGATCTACCGGCGGGTGAGACGCGCCTCGGTGGCAGTGATGCGGATATCGCTTTGCCGCTTGAGCTGGGAGCAAGCACGGTACTGACGGTGGCGGCTGAAGGAATTACGCTGGCCCCGGCGGTACCGGCCTGGGTCGACGGCAAGCCGTGGGATACCACTCAGCCGTTACCTGTGGGTAAAGCGATTGATCTCGCAGGTCTTGGCCTGGTGATTGGCCCCGCAGGCAGCAGTTTGCCGTCTCTGACATTGCCGCCGCGCAGCAGCGCTGAGCCGACTGGGATCGCCCGACAGCAGAAAAGCCGCGTCTGGCCATGGGGGCTGGTATTGGCTGCTCTGCTGGTGATAGTGGCAATAATGACTTTCAGCCGCAATCCGCCAGAACCGGTCGTGCCGTTTAACCCGCAGCAGTGGCTGGCGAAAATGTTGGAAAACCCGAAACTGGCCGGGCTGGAAGCGCGTATCGATGATCAAGGCATTGTGCATCTTAGTGGTCTGAGTGTGACTTCGCAGGCCGTTGCGCAACTGCGTGAGCAACTGCGTAACCACGGGCTGCACTTTTACGATCAAAGTCTCGGCGTTGATGCATTGCATCAGCAGGTGCGTCAGGTACTGGCATTAAATGGCTATTACGATATCGACTTAACCAGCGGCAGTACGCCGGATAGCGTGGAAATTCATGGTGCCATCAAAGGGGATGCGGCGTGGTTACGAGCCAGTAGCCGCTTGCAGGAAGTCAGATACCTGAAACACTGGAAAGTCATCAACGATCAGGCCGAATTGTTCCAGCGGCTGCTGGAGAAGTTAAAGCAGCATAATTTGCTGGAAGGAATAAGCGTGCGGGTGATTGGCAAAGAGTTATTGATCAATGGGCAGTTGGATGCACAGCAAGCGGCGAAAATGGCGCAGTTAACCGCCGAGTTTAATCGTGAAGGAGAGCCACGGCTGCTGTCACGCTTTCAGAATATCCCAACTGGTGCGACGGCCAATTTGCTGCCTGCCGCAGTGATCAGTGTGGGTGGCAACAAAGATTCGGTTTATCTGCAACTGGCAAATAATATGCGTTTGCAGCAGGGGGCCATTTTGCCTAATGGTTACAAGATTTACGCACTTAGCCGCTCTTCAATCAGCCTGATGCAGGGCGAGCGATTAGTCTCTTTACCCCTTAATCATTAAGCCATGCCGAGGAGGTTTTATGGCCCGTTTAACCGCATTGGAAAACCGACTGA
Source organism: Winslowiella sp. 2C04 (assembly GCF_050037805.1). Lineage (NCBI taxonomy): Bacteria > Pseudomonadati > Pseudomonadota > Gammaproteobacteria > Enterobacterales > Erwiniaceae > Winslowiella > Winslowiella sp. 2C04. The sequence goes on from NZ_CP188300.1 coordinate 399,754, forward strand.
GACGTGATACGCAGGGCATAGAGCGTGATCAGTTACTGGCTCGATTGCAGACTGGTGAGCAGCAACTGCGGCAGCAATTATTACTGAGTCAGGAGCAGCAGCACCAGCAGCTTGCTCTGTTACTTAATGCCTGTACAGCTTCCAGTGAAGTGATTAGCGCATTGTGGGGCCGTTATCATGGGCATTAACATCAGGCGCAAACAGTGATTAAAGGCTGAACCTCATACGGTTCAGCCTTGATCATTTAAGAGGGGATTACTTGTTCTTAGCGCGTTCGAAAGACGTGATAATCTCAGCTTTAGCCGCTTCAGCGTTATCCCAACCTTCCACTTTCACCCATTTCCCTTTTTCCAGCGCTTTGTATTGCTCGAAGAAGTGAGTGATCTGCGCACGCAGCAGTTCTGGCAGGTCGTTCACATCTTTGATGTGATCGTACTCTTTCGACAGTTTGGTGTGTGGAACTGCAACCAGTTTCGCATCTTCACCAGATTCATCAGTCATTTTCAGCACGCCAACCGGACGGCAACGAATAACAGAACCCGGCTGCAGCGGATAAGGGGTTGGCACCAGTACGTCAACCGGATCACCGTCCAGCGACAGCGTGTGGTTGATGTAACCATAGTTGCACGGGTAGAACATGGCGGTAGACATAAAACGGTCAACGAACAGTGCGCCAGACTCTTTATCTACTTCGTATTTGATCGGATCCGCGTTGGCCGGGATTTCGATAACCACATAGATATCTTCTGGCAGGTCTTTACCCGCGGGAACATGGTTCAAACTCATCTGGTATTCCTTCAATAGTCTTCACTCGAGTGACGGCTATTATAGCCAACTGATGCGGAAAGTACTGCCCCCTTTTTCGGCTTTCAGAAAGCACCTGTATCGGTAGGTGAATCGCCATAAAACTCAGGCCATCGTCACGCTGGTTATCCGGCTTTTCCTGGCGCAACTAACCTTTACCTTCCCTGAAAAAACATGACGCAGTAAAAAGAAGAACCGGTCTAAAAGCTAAAGACTGGCCTTAATGATACCAGTAACTTCGCGGGATTATTATTCACTGCTGATTACCGGAATAAACTCATCATGCCTAAAATTTTACAATCTGCGTCGTCCACTTCTGCCGGGCAAACCAGCCATACCGCTGCCGCGGAGGCAATGACCGAAAATAATTCGTTCGTGAGAAGCGTGATGGGTGATATTTCAGTCTGTCCGCAGGCCAAACAGCTGCTGGGGCAGATAGTGATGGATGCCGGGGAGCGCTGGCAGCATGAGGAGGGCGTTCCGGCCTTCCTGTCGGACTTGCTGAAAGATGAAAAATTTGTCAAAGAAATTATGGACCTGACCGGCCTGGTGATGGCCGCGAATCAGCCCGACAGCGCGCCGCCCGCCAGCGTGAAGGACCTGCTGGCGCCGGGCTGCCACGCGGCCCAGTTTCAGCTCGATCAGCTGCGCCAGCTGCTTACGGACAAGCTGGAATACAGCTACCCGATGCTGGACGAGTTCCGCAGTAAGGGGCACAACAGCAAAATTCTGCACCTTGAACTGGACAGCACCCTGCTCCAGTCGCTGAAGGCGCAGTCCCCGGATGGCAGCGGCAGTGAGGCCGTGACGGAGGTGGCTGAAGCACTGCACAAGGCGATAGCCAGTACGCTGGCGATAACGTCAGCAGACAAGGACGTGCAGGCCGACGTGACCAGCCTTAAAAAGGCGCTGCGCGCCCAGACCGACGCGCTGATGAAGGCCGCCCTGGTTCTGCCGGTGGCCAGCAAGCTGTTAACGCCGGTGGCCGGAAAGGCGCCGGACCCTGACCCGGCGCTGATAAAGGCGGTTGCGGAAGGGCTGCACGACGCGGCGAAGGCGACCGACCAGGCAGAAAAGGCATTCACAGAGGAGCTGGTCAGGCTGTCGCCGCTTTCCGAAGGGGCTGGCGGAGCAAAGGCGGTAGCGATCCAGGCCGGGCTGGTTAACAAAAAGCTGAAGCTGATGCGGGAAAACCTGAAGACGATGGAGCAGGCGATCCAGCCGGCCAGGTCGCGCATGGGGCAGCTGGCAGAGCTGTCTAAAAAAGCCTTCCGCGCGGTGGAAAAAGCCACTTCGGCCGAAAGTGTTGGAACGCTGCAAAAAGCGATGGGGAACGCCTGGCATAAAAGCCCGGCGTTTTTCCGCGATTTGGTACGCAGCACGGCAAACCAGGGGATGACGCTGCCGGCCGCCATCAGGCACGTCGCAAAACTGACGACCAGCTACATCAACAAGGCTAACCACGCCGTTCAGGACGCCGCGCGCTGGGTCGGGGATGCCCACCTCTCTTTTGAAGCCAGGCTCGAAAAAGGGGCCGGGGATGCGGTCACGCAAAAAATAAACAGCCAGGTGCGGGCGGCCTATCATCCGCTGCTGGTGGCGATGAAAAAGCACCAGAACGCCTCGGAAAAACTGATCGCGGCGACGGAGACGCTGGCAAGGGCGACCCTGGCTTACGACAAGTCGCCGGACGGGGTCTCCGGCTTAATGGATGAAATTACGGAGGGATCGGCCGCCGGGAGCGCACTGGCCGCCGCCGGGCAGCACCTGGCGGGCGGCCTTACGCCCGGCGGCGCGGCAAAGAAGGAAAAAAGTGAAGCACAGCTGAGGGAGCAGGCGCAGCTGATGTTTAACCAGCAGTCGGAGGCGTTGTCCGCCGCCCGCGATGAGGTGGAAGGCTGCTCGGAAGAGCTGCGGGCGGTGCTGAAGGAGACCGCGGAGCGGTATAAACAGCATGACAAGCAGGTGAAGAAGCTCAGGACGTTCAAGGCCGAGATTGACCGGGCCGAGCGCCACTTCCGCGCGGCGGCGGAAAAAATGAAAGGGGCGGTGGGCAACATGGCGAATACCGCCCCCGGCTCAGAGGGCGCCGGCCTGGAGGAGTACAACCGGGAAATAGTGAGCAGCCAGAAGGCCAGTTTGCGTGCGCAGGATTCGGTACTGGAGCTTGGCCGGGCGGTGCAGAAGGCGACCGGAAAACCGGTGGACGTGTTCTCAAAGGACGCGCGCATCGCCCTGCACCTCGGGCAGTATTTTGCGCAGATGAAGGCGTCAATGCAGGCAGATCCCGGGTTTAAGCCGTGGCTGTTCGACAGGATGGTCGGGGAGGTGGTCAATAAAGAAATACCCGGGCACTTCGGCAAAAAGGATGACCCGGACGGGACGGTGATGCTGGCCAGAGTGATGGCGGCGGTGGTCGCGGCGGGCAATGGCACGCTGCTGACGCCCGCAACGATCGAAGAAGTGATGGCGAAATACCCGACGGCGGGTGAGTACCTGGCGAAGGCGGGCCGCAGCAGCATGGTGGGCAGGCTGGTTTACGCCAGCGTGGACATGACGGTCGAGCGGCTGACGTCCTGCCTGCCGCGCAATCTAATCCCGAACCTGAGCATACTGAAGGCGGCGCTGCTGCCGCTGACCTTTTATCAGGCGTACAGCAGCCTGCAGCATGCGGTGATGCCGGGGCAGCCGGCGCCGGCCAAAGAGGCGGCGGTGCTGGGGGCAAGCTTCCTCACTCAGCTGACGAAGCAGGTGGCTGACTTTGTGCTGCCGCACATGTGGAAATTTTTAGCGAGCGCGGCCCTGACCGGTTATTCCCTGGCGCGCGACGGTGCGGATAAATTTTCATATAACCTGATGAAAGATCTGGTGGATAACGCCACGTTTGCCGCGGCGTCCAGGCCGCTGTCTGAAGGGATAGACATCGTAAAGGACGCCTACGTCGAAAACAAAATAAATGCTTTAAGAATGGCGGCGGCAGGTGAAGCCGTTGCTGCGGCTGTTGAGGAGATTGTGGTTGCGAATACTGCTGCTCAACAACAGATTGACCGCTTATCATCGGTAGTTGAACAGGGTAAGGCTACTCTGGACGCGGCGGATGCGGCATCGGTAGCGGCCACAGATGAGAGCCCGCCGGTAGAAGAAGTGACAGGAAAAAGCCGAAAAGAACGTTCCTTCATCACTCGATTTTTTGAACGTTTTAAGGATAACGAGCCTCTTAAGGTAAAGGAAAAAATTACTACACCTTATCAGGTGGAATTAGCTGTGGAGGAATATAAAGCGGCATATAAGGGATTTAATGATTTAAATGGCAAGAAGTCAGTCGGAGGTGAACGGCTAAATGCTTATAATAGATTAAATATCGCGATAGAAAATGTTGAAACGTTAAGAAACAATCTTCGGGAAACCGAGATTAAACGTAGTAAGTTGGATTTAAATAGAGTAGCAACAGAAACAACAGACTTTATGAATTCAGTAATGCGTGGAAGTAAGGTCAGAGATTCTGAAGGCCTTTTTCCCAGAAAATTCACTGAAAATTATATTATGGAGATAATTAATCGTTATCCAAAAAGTGAACGCGGCGGCTTAGATGCTGTTGACAGCAAAATAACGCTTAAAAGTAAATGGTTAGGGGAAGAGGAAGAGTTTTCTTTACTCGATATCGCCCAGGGAAAAGTCGACATAACCGGTTACCGATTACCGCATAACTTTGTCAGAGACAGACCTGATTTTAATATAGAGTTCGGCAAAGAACTTAAATTATTGGGTGATGATAAATTCAAAGTTCCTGGACCAGCTCTCGGCCCCACTCAAAAGTCTAATGAGCATGCGATATATGAAAATGGTACTAAATTGGGAGATCTGGCTGCCGATATTTTGAAGAAATTTGAAAGTGAAATGGATAGTGTCAGGGGCGATCCAGAAAAAATTTCTGATATGGAAAATTTTTACAAAGCCAACTTTAAACATTCAGCCAGTGAGTTAGCAAAAAAACCTGATCTCAAGGATTTCAAGATACAGCTTGAGGCTTTTATCTATGGGAAAAGAGAAGCTGAGCATCTGAAATTTCGAACCGGAACACTAACAGAGGTTGTTGCTGTGTCAGTAGGGAATAAAATACTGGCATGGGATATTCAGGGTACCTATAAAGTCATTGAAAATACTCCCGGTGGGCTTAGTGATTACGACACCCAGAAATGGATCGTTTCTCATATGAGTGCAAATAATCAGTATGCATACAGAATAAAACCAGGAAATGAGTATGCGTTCAGGTTTGTTAACCCAAATCATCTGGGAAGTAGCGTATTTGCACCTAGTTATAATGTGCTGGATGGTTCAAATAAGATATTTTCACCGCTAAAGACTGTTCTGTCAACGGATACCTTTAAACAAACATTTTATAATACATGTCAACGTGCAATTGACGATATTAATAGTATGGTCAAAACTCGCAATGAATATTTAATTGATGATATTATCGACTACAGCTTTATTATCGGTGGTACTGTGGCGGGGATAGCTCTGGGCGGGCTTCCTTTGACAACTGTAGGAGGATGCATAGCGCAGTTGCTTTTTGCAACCACATCGACAGGCGTTAAAGACCTCGTTAAGTACGGTTTTAAAGATAACGCAGAAGAAAGGCAAGCGATCTTAGATTCTATGACCGCGAATATCGCGGCAAGTCTTATTGTTGACGGGCTGTTAATATGTGCTTCGCCGAAAGTTAATCAGATATTGAATTCCCTGGGTATCAAAAAGGTGTTTAACGGTCGTACGTTAGAGTTTATCCGTGACAGTAAGATAAATGTGGCTGGTTTTCATGCGGCTAATAACGTCGCTTCCAACTTACCTTTCAGCACCAACCAGGATGAAGTGGAAAAGGCAGAGCTACCAAACGGAAAGAAAATTCCAGATGCGGGGCTCACAAAAATTAATAGCCAACTTGCAGCTCAGTCAAAGGCAACAGGCATCCTGTTAGATAATACCTATACAGTGTTGAAACCTGCCGATCTCTTTTCTGTTTGTGCTGATTTAAGCATCACAATGACAGAGTTTTCTAAGCTACAGTACGACAATAGCATCAAAGACCCTATGAATATTCCAGCAGGGACAAAGCTGATTATCGAGCCCAATCTGCTCAGGAAGGAACGATTGGGTTTAATAAATGCGAAAGATGTACCGGGGAAGGTTACAGATGGTAAATATGTAATTGATAAGGAGACTAACGCAAATGCTATTACCAAAAGTTTGGGGCTGGATTCGAGACAGTTTGGTCTGATCTATACTGATAATGCGGATAAAATCATCGATCCTAATAAGATTCCTGCAGGTACAGAGCTGACTCTTTCAGACAATATTCAGCAGGCTTACCAGCTGTACTGTAAAGGGGCTACGGGTCGAATTGAAGATAATAAGTATGTGGTTTACCGGACAACCAGTCGTGAGGCAGTCTGTAAAGACTTGAATATTACTGTGGCTCAGTTCCATCTGATAGTTGCTGCCAATCCAGATATAATTGAAAACAATGAGGATAAAATCCTGCCGGGTACAAAATTGAATCTTCCTGATGTTGTACTGGATCCTTTCCTGCTGGCCAGTGAAGGTCAGGAGAGCCAGCTAACTGGCAACGTTTATAAAGTTTTGAAACCTGCCAGCCAGGACTCGATCTGTAAAGATATAGGAATTACCTATGAGGATTTTTATTTAATATACAGAGCGAATATGGAGTCACTCACCGATGTTTTCAACATTCGTCCAGAAACGGAGCTGATTATTCCAGACAATGTTCTGGAAGTATATCAGGCAAAATTAAAAGGCGAGACCGGTAAGGTTAAAGGTAGCGAGTATCATGTTCTGCGAACAGCCAGTAAGGAGTCCATCTGTAAAGATTTGGAGATTCCGCCTGAGAAGTTTGGTTTGATATTAAATGCGAATCGTAAGCTAATCAAAAATACTCAAAAAATTCCCCCGGGTATAAAATTGATTATTCCAGAGCCGATACTGGATCTTATCGAGGCGAAAAAGAATGGTGTGACAGGTAAAGTTAGAGGTGACGTCTATCATGTTTTACAATCTACCAATCAGGATACTATCTGTAAAGAACTGGGGATTCCATCCAGGATGTTTTTTGGGATATTCAAGGAGAACAGAAGGGTAATATCAGATCCTGACAACATTCCCGCTGAAACGAAGCTGACTCTTCCAGCAGATGTAATGCAGAGTTACCGCTCGTACTTAGAAGAACAAGTTATGATGGAGGCCGTGGAGAAGGGTGAAGGTGTTCAATATAAACCTTCGCGCGAACCGGCTCCGAAGAAGGTCCTTTTACCACAACCCGTGCCAGATAAAACAGATAATTCAGTGGGTAGAGTTGAAGGTGACCAATATACACTTTTGCAAGAATCTTCTCTCGATGCAGTTTTCAAAGATTTGGGCGTTACAGCCGATAAAGGTACTCTAATCTATTATGCTAACGCCAAAAAAATATCTAATCCTAATTATATCAGTGCAGGTACTGTATTAACGTTGCCACAAGCCGTGTTAGAGCAAGTACATATTCATGCTGCCAGGGTTAATCAGGCTGGTATGGAAGAGAGCACATCCAAAACAGCAAGCTGGCCGCAAGAATTAAAAGAATCCGAACCATTGCAGGGCAGTGGCATTGACAGCAAGGCTTTTTATGCCTATTTGCATAACAAGGTGGTTTCTTCCGGAAGTCAGTCGTCAAAACCGTATAGTCCTGAACTTTACTTGCGCGTTACTGGCGATACGCTTAAGGAAGAAAGATTTGAGAATATCCGTTTCCGCCGCATTGACATATATCTGGATGGGGAAGATAAAAAGCCGCAGCAACATGTTGTCGTGGTTGCAACGGACTATGGAAAAGACTATGTATTCGATGTATTAGAAAATAAATCAATACCAGGTCAAAATCGAGGGGTTCATGCTCTGGAAAACTATAATGAGAGTAATCAACACTTCTACTCTGGAATCGTGATAAAAACGCATGATTTTAAGGAAACGACTTCGATATCCCAACTGTTGATACCACCAGCCGCTGATCCTCAGCCTAACGATGATATTGATAGTCAGCGCTATTTTAGCCATTTGACGAATACCGTCGTTGCGAAAATTGCTAAGTCGTCCCCGATTTATACTCCTGAAATTCATCAGCAATTTTTTGCCGACACGCTTAAGGAGGAAGAATTTGAAAATGTTCGTTTTCGGAGCGTAAAAATATTCAAGGATGGAGTCAATAACAGTTCTGTTGACCATTCGGTTGTTGTGGCAAACAAAGATGGAAAGGAATATGTATTTGATATTCTGGCACATAAAGCGCTGCCGGATAAAATCAGTAATAAAGCCCTCACTAAAAGCGAATGGGACTCAAACTATGCAGCCAAATATCCTGGAGTGACGATAAAGTTCAAAGACTTTGAACAACTCCCGTCAGCTAACGCTTATGGAAAAATGACCAGTTAGCGTTATTAAGCGACTAACGCCTGATGGTCTCTGTCAGGCATTAGTCGCTACTTATCCACTTATCGCGGCACCGTTATCCTTACTATCTACCTTTACCTTCCCTGAAAAAACATGACGCAGTAATAAGAAGAACCTGCTCAAAAGCCAAAGACTGGCCTCAATGATACCGCTAACTTTGCGGGATCATTATTGACCGCTGATGACCGGGATCACCTCATTATGCCTAATCTTTTACAATCTGCGTCGTCCGCTTCTGCCGTGTATATCAGCCGGACCGCAGCCACCGGGGCGAAAAACGGTAATATCCCGTCCGCGGTGGCTGACATTTCCGTCTGCCCGCAGGCCAGACAGCTGCTGGGGCAAGTCGTGATGGATGCCGGGGAGCGCTGGCAGCATGACGGGGGCGTTCCGGCCTTCCTGTCCGATTTGCTGAGAGATAAAACTTTTGCCGGAGATATTAAGGAGTTAACCGGCCTGTTGATGGCCGCGAATCAGCCCGGCAGCGCGCCGCCCGCCAGCGTGAAGGACCTGCTGGCGCCGGGCTGCCACGCGGCCCAGTTTCAGCTCGATCAGCTGCGCCAGCTGCTTACGGACAAGCTGGAATACAGCTATCCGATGCTGGACGAGTTCCGCAGTAAGGGGCATAACAGCAAAATTCTGCACCTTGAACTGGACAGCACCCTGCTCCAGTCGCTGAAGGCGCAGTCCCCTGAAGGCAGCGGCAGTGAGGCCGTGACGGAGGTGGCTGAAGCACTGCACAAGGCGATAGCCAGTACGCTGGCGATAACGTCAGCAGACAAGGACGTGCAGGCCGACGTGACCAGCCTTAAAAAGGCGCTGCGCGCCCAGACCGACGCGCTGATGAAGGCCGCCCTGGCTCTGCCGGTGGCCAGCAAGCTGTTAACGCCGGTGGCCGGAAAGGCGCCGGACCCTGACCCGGCGCTGATAAAGGCGGTTGCGGAAGGGCTGCACGACGCGGCGAAGGCGAACGACCAGGCAGAAAAGGCCTTTACTAAGGAGCTGGGCAGGCTGTCGCCGCTTTCCGAAGGGGCATGCGGAGCGATAGCGATCCAGGCCGGGCTGGTCAACAAAAAGCTGAAGCTGATGCGGGAAAGCCTGAAGGCGATGGAGCAGGCGATCCAGCCGGCCAGGTCGCGCATGGGGCAGCTGGCAGAGCTGTCTAAAAAAGCCTTCCGCGCGGTGGAAAAAGCCACTTCGGCCGAAAGTGTTGGAACGCTGCAAAAAGCGATGGGGAACGCCTGGCATAAAAGCCCGGCGTTTTTCCGCGATTTGGTACGCAGCACGGCAAACCAGGGGATGACGCTGCCGGCCGCCATCAGGCACGTCGCAAAACTGACGACCAGCTACATCAACAAGGCTAACCACGCCGTTCAGGACGCCGCGCGCTGGGTCGGGGATGCCCACCTCTCTTTTGAAGCCAGGCTCGAAAAAGGGGCCGGGGATGCGGTCACGCAAAAAATAAACAGCCAGGTGCGGGCGGCCTATCACCCGCTGCTGGTGGCGATGAAAAAGCACCAGAACGCCTCGGAAAAACTGATCGCGGCGACGGAGACGCTGGCAAGGGCGACCCTGGCTTACGACAAGTCGCCGGACGGGGTCTCCGGCTTGATGGATGAAATTACGGAGGGATCGGCCGCCGGGAGCGCACTGGCCGCCGCCGGGCAGCACCTGGCGGGCGGCCTTACGCCCGGCGGCGCGGCAAAGAAGGAAAAAAGTGAAGCACAGCTGAGGGAGCAGGCGCAGCTGATGTTCAACCAGCAGTCGGAGGCGTTGTCCGCCGCCCGCGATGAGGTGGAAGGCTGCTCGGAAGAGCTGCGGGCGGTGCTGAAGGAGACCGCGGAGCGGTATAAACAGCATGACAAGCAGGTGAAGAAGCTCAGGACGTTCAAGGCCGAGATTGACCGGGCCGAGCGCCACTTCCGCGCGGCGGCGGAAAAAATGAAAGGGGCGGTGGGCAACATGGCGAATACCGCCCCCGGCTCAGAGGGCGCCGGCCTGGAGGAGTACAACCGGGAAATAGTGAGCAGCCAGAAGGCCAGTTTACGTGCGCAGGATTCGGTACTGGAGCTTGGCCAGGCGGTGCAGAAGGCGACCGGAAAACCGGTGGACGTGTTCTCAAAGGACGCGCGCATCGCCCTGCACCTCGGGCAGTATTTTGCGCAGATGAAGGCGTCAATGCAGGCAGATCCCGGGTTTAAGCCGTGGCTGTTCGACAGGATGGTCGGGGAGGTAGTCAATAAAGAAATACCCGGGCACTTCGGCAAAAAGGATGATCCGGACGGGACGGTGATGCTGGCCAGAGTGATGGCGGCGGTGGTCGCGGCGGGCAATGGCACGCTGCTGACGCCCGCAACGATCGAAGAAGTGATGGCGAAATACCCGACGGCGGGTGAGTACCTGGCGAAGGCGGGCCGCAGCAGCATGGTGGGCAGGCTGGTTTACGCCAGCGTGGACATGACGGTCGAGCGGCTGACGTCGTGCCTGCCGCGCAATCTAATCCCGAACCTGAGCATACTGAAGGCGGCGCTGCTGCCGCTGACCTTTTATCAGGCGTACAGCAGCCTGCAGCATGCGGTGATGCCGGGGCAGCCGGCGCCGGCCAAAGAGGCGGCGGTGCTGGGGGCAAGCTTCCTCACTCAGCTGACGAAGCAGGTGGCTGACTTTGTGCTGCCGCACATGTGGAAATTTTTAGCGAGCGCGGCCCTGACCGGCTATTCCCTGGCGCGCGACGGTGCGGATAAATTTTCATATAACCTGATGAAAGATCTGGTGGATAACGCCACGTTTGCTGCTGCATCCAGGCCGCTCTCTGAAGGGGTAGACATCGTAAAGGCGGCCTACGTTGAGAATAAAATTCAGGGTTTAAAGATGATTGATGAGGCTGTTGCGGTTATGACGTACGCTGCATCTGTTGCTCAAAATCAGAATGCCCTGCAACTAACAGAACTAAATATCGATGGTGATAGGGCAGTTCAAGATAGTAATGTTGATTCGGGGTCGTTACAGGATAACAGCGATAATGTTAAGGTTCGAAAACGGCGTAGTGATGATCATATAAATACCCAGAATGATGATATAGAGTTGGATGCCATTCAGCGAAACTTCTTTGCTGAAAATAGTGTCGATAAAATAAACTATAAAATACGTCAGTACTCCGATGGATTTAATCATCGGGTAGGAGGAATTTTCACACCGGAACTGGCTGCTGGTATATATATGGATGAACTGATTAAGTCAGTTCCTGAGGAGCAGCGTGGTGCTCGTGGAGAACACGGTTTTATTGAAGATCTTGATAGTAAAGTCTATATAAAACTTAATATTAGTCGCGGTGAATTAATTGAGGTCAAGTTATCTGATTTGCTTTTTGGTAAGGTGAGTAACTTACAATATAATATTCTTTGGCATCCTAATGTCTCCCGTGAATTAAGAGATAAGCTGTTTCCAAATGGATATAATGTTACTAAGTATGATAACGTCAGAATTGGCGATTTTAACGGAAAATATCCGGCCGGCGAGGGGCTGAAAGCTAAATATCCGGATGGGAAATATCCCGTCGACCGTTCTCCGCAAGGTAAGCACCCTTACGGTACAATACTTAAATCCAGTAACTCAGTTTCAGGGAATCTACCGGGCAATTTTAAAACTTGGTACTACAATAAAATAACGACTTTCTCACCAGGTACGTTAAATAGAGAAGATTTAGATCTCTATTATGAAACCACTATCAAAGCAACATGTATGGAGATCGTTGATAAAAAAGATCCTGTCCTTGATCGATTTAGGCCACAGCTACGTGAATATATCAATGGTGGCAAAAAACCTGAAATGTTGAAGGTAGCTGGATATACGGTAAGTGATGCCGTTGCCTTTCGTGATGGTAAAGATTATCTGATGATTAACGCATTTGGTGGTCACAGAATCGTGACAATGACAGATGAGGGTGTTGAGTATAAAGAAGCCCTTGACTGGCTTTTTAAACATATGCCGGTAGACGCTCAGCATAGTTATAATTTAGCTAATGATGAGGATGGATTCAGAGCTTTCGTACTCGGTAATAAAAAAGTAGAAACGATAACCATCGATGAGGGTAAAACGGTTGGCTCTATGCTTTCGGAGGCTATATGTAAACGAGCTATAATCGATTTTGATACTCGGGTAACAAGTAATTTTGAAAATACGCTGGATACGGTTATTGATGTTGCATATATAGCGCTTGGTTTCATTGCGGCACTGGCATCTAATGGTGCCGGTAGTGCTACGGCGTCATTCTTGTATTCAATGGCAGCAAATGCCGGGTTAACGGTAGCTAAAGATGTGCTCAAAGCAGTAGCCGCCGACCCGGAGACAGGGGCGAACATTTTAAGTGCGACTAAGGCGAATGTTATTGGTTCAATGTATTCAGATGCCTTAATGTTTAGTAAAACGAAATTTTTTGATCTCTTAGAAAAAAAAGGAGTTAATTTTCCCTGGGAGAGTCATATGAATAGTGTTAATCCGGTTAAGGATACGATTGAAAATTATGTTGCTTTCAAAATAGCGAATGACGGTGGATCATCTTCGTTTGAGAGTTTTTATAGTGATATACCAGACGAAAGTGAGGCAGATCTCATACCCGTGCAGATAGATGCATCACCACAGCCGGCTAAAGATACAGTGCAACCGTCAAGTGATATTACGTCAGCCCCCTTTATCGATAAAAGAAAAATATTATCTGCTATTACCGGAAATGAAAAAATCAACAGTATTACAGGATCAGCTGTAGGGCAGTTAGAAGGAGGGGATATAAGGCGAGTTGCATCCGCTATGCATAATGCAGGATTTACTGATGTAAGAGTACGGGCTATGCATGTCTGGGATGATAATAAACAATCCGCATCGCAAAATCACTTTGCGTGGGTAGGTAAATTAAATGGCCAGGATTATATTCTGGATTTTGCGAGAAATAAATCAACTGGAACATATGATAAACCAGAAATTTCTAAGCTGAGTGAGTGGACGGAAAAATATAACATTAAGTCTGAACTTCATCGTGTTTTATATACTGATTATCATTTAAGCTCGCCAAATTTTATCATTTTAACTCGTGATGATTTTTATAAAGAATATTTAAGCTGCAATCGCAATAGCAATACTAAGGTTCGCAATGGAGAGACTGAGCTGAAACCAACAGGAAATCCTGCTTTAATGTTTTATGCGGCTATTGAGAGTGGGGATTTCAAAAAGGATCTTCAAACAAAGGAAGTTACTGATCTGCAGAATGAACAGAAAAATAATTCTCTAAAAATCATGCGTATAGTTGCGGATTCTCTTAAAGAAAAAGGCTTCAAAAATATCCAGTACCGCGCTGTGATTAAATTTGATAATAAAGAGGATAAAACTGCGGACGTCAACTATGTTGTTGTTGCTGAAAATCATGGGAAAAAGTATGCTTTCGACCTGGAAGTAAATAAGTTTTTAAAACAATTTAATGATCCCTTAGTGCTTTCTGAGGATGAGTGGGCGGCTAACGTTTCTCAGGAGGCAGATGATGCATATATTATGTACATGGATTTCACAAATGCAACTCGGGCAAAATACGCTTATGATGAAAAAAGATATAATATGAAGAATCACCATGGTCAACTTTTTAAAGGGGAGACTCAGCTGACTAAACCGAAATGGGCTACGGGCTGGCGCTCATCAGAAGGGGCACCTTCACGGGCCGTAACCACAGAGCAGTTGAGTAAGAAACTGGATATTCAGGCCAGTAATGGTGAGCTTTTAATAAAAATTGTTAATCACCAGCCTGAGCTGAAAGCAGGAATGAATTCTGATAAAAATGCCGCGAAAAATATCATCGATCCAGTGATTACTGCTCTAAATAAAGAGGGTTTCTGTAATTTTCGTCATCGTATTATTCATATATGGGATGATAGTAAACAGCAGGAAGGGAAACCTCATTTTGTGGTAGTGGCCCAAAAATATGGCAAGGATTACGTATTTGATCTTTCTGCACAGAAGGCTATCCCGACGATGAGTGATCCATTGATTCTTTCTAATGATGCCTGGCTGAAAAAATATCAAGGAGAGGGTAAGGATAAACGTATTATATATCATGATATAGCATTAAAGAGTGCTTTGAAGTCTATCAGCAGCATTTCTCTGTTTAAGCGCTTTAGCACGGATAGCTTGATTGCTGGAGAAAAAAAATTGAGTACACCAGCTTGGGTTTCAGAAGTAGATTCGCCTGCTGATGTTTCCCCACAGGAGCCATTACAATCACAAAAAAATGTCAGGCAGCCTGAGGTTTCTCTGACACGTAAATATTTCTTACGGTTAGGTGACCCGGAGATTAATCGGCTGATGGATGCGCCAGCTGATCACTCTCGGGAGTTGATGGTAAAATTAGAAAAGACACTTAAAGAAAAGGGAGTTACAGATATTAAGTATCGTGGAATTTATATCTGGACTGAAGGCGAAAAATATCCGAAGGCTCATTTTGTTTTGACAGGAAAGATAGGAGGGGAAGATAAAATATTTGATCCTGAAGGCGGTAAGTTATTTAATCATCCGGGCGGTTCATACATTATGGATCCGCAGGATTGGTTAAATAAATACCAGAGTATGGATAATGCTCAGCGTATCATCTACCAGGATTACGGCTATCCAGGCTCCGCGGGTTTTCATTTTGCGGAAAATATGTTGCCCAGCGATAAATTAATGCAGAAAGCTAAAAATATCGCCATCAAAACGACATAATATTGATATTAAGCCAAAAAGTAATCGGTTATTTTCTTTATGCCGCTAATAAAATATGAGGCCGGAATCCTGCGGCCTCATTGGTTTAATATTTAATGTTATGAAATTAATGGATTTTCGCATCTTTCAAACAGGTAACAGTCTCAGCATTGATTGCTCCAGCGTGGCTGCGGCTTGCCAAGTCTGCATAGGGGGAGTGTTAATCCCTTATGTAATATCTTTACTCTCCCTGAAAAAACATGACGCAGTAATAAGAAGAACCTGCTCAAAAGCCAAAGACTGGCCTCAATGATACCGCTAACTTTGCGGGATCATTATTGACCGCTGATGACCGGGATCACCTCATTATGCCTAATCTTTTACAATCTGCGTCGTCCGCTTCTGCCGTGTATATCAGCCGGACCGCAGCCACCGGGGCGATAAACGGTAATATCCCGTCCGCGGTGGCTGACATTTCCGTCTGCCCGCAGGCCAGACAGCTGCTGGGGCAAGTCGTGATGGATGCCGGGGAGCGCTGGCAGCATGACGGGGGCGTTCCGGCCTTCCTGTCGGACTTGCTGAGAGATAAAACTTTTGCCAGAGATATTAAGGACCTGACCGGACTGGTGATGGCCGCGAATCAGCCCGGCAGCGCGCCGCCCGCCAGCGTGAAGGACCTGCTGGCGCCGGGCTGCCACGCGGCCCAGTTTCAGCTCGATCAGCTGCGCCAGCTGCTTACGGACAAGCTGGAATACAGCTACCCGATGCTGGACGAGT
Organism: Winslowiella sp. 2C04; assembly: GCF_050037805.1. Classification (NCBI taxonomy): domain Bacteria; kingdom Pseudomonadati; phylum Pseudomonadota; class Gammaproteobacteria; order Enterobacterales; family Erwiniaceae; genus Winslowiella; species Winslowiella sp. 2C04. The sequence goes on from NZ_CP188300.1 coordinate 415,555, forward strand.
TCCGCAGTAAGGGGCACAACAGCAAAATTCTGCATCTTGAACTGGACAGCACCCTGCTCCAGTCGCTGAAGGCGCAGTCCCCTGAAGGCAGCGGCAGTGAGGCCGTGACGGAGGTGGCTGAAGCACTGCACAAGGCGATAGCCAGTACGCTGGCGATAACGTCAGCAGACAAGGACGTGCAGGCCGACGTGACCAGCCTTAAAAAGGCGCTGCGCGCCCAGACCGACGCGCTGATGAAGGCCGCCCTGGTTCTGCCGGTGGCCAGCGGGCTGTTAACGCCGGTGGCCGGAAAGGCGCCGGACTCTGATCCGGCGCTGATAAAGGCGGTTGCAGAAGGGCTGCACGACGCGGCTAAGGCGACCGACCAGGCAGAAAAGGCCTTTACTAAGGAGCTGGGCAGGCTGTCGCCGCTTTCCGAAGGGGCATGCGGAGCGGTAGCGATCCAGGCCGGGCTGGTCAACAAAAAGCTGAAGCTGATGCGGGAAAGCCTGAAGGCGATGGAGCAGGCGATCCAGCCGGCCAGGTCGCGCATGGGGCAGCTGGCAGAGCTGTCTAAAAAAGCCTTCCGCGCGGTGGAAAAAGCCACTTCGGCCGAAAGTGTTGGAACGCTGCAAAAAGCGATGGGGAACGCCTGGCATAAAAGCCCGGCGTTTTTCCGCGATTTGGTACGCAGCACGGCAAACCAGGGATTGACGCTGCCGGCCGCCATCAGGCACGTCGCAAAACTGACGACCAGCTACATCAACAGGGCTAACCACGCCGTCCAGGACGCCGCGCGCTGGGTCGGGGATGCCCACCTCTCTTTTGAAGCCAGGCTCGAAAAAGGGGCCGGGGATGCGGTCACGCAAAAAATAAACAGCCAGGTGCGGGCGGCCTATCACCCGCTGATGGTGGCGATGACGAAGCACCAGAACGCCTCGGAAAAACTGATCGCGGCGACGGAGACGCTGGCAAGGGCGACCCTGACATACGACAAGTCGCCCGACGGGGTCTCCGGCCGAATGGATAAGATGGCAGAGGGCTCAGTCGCCGGGCAGCACCTGGCGGGCGGCCTTACGCCCGGCGGCGCGGCAAAGAAGGAAAAAAGTGAAGCACAGCTGAGGGAGCAGGCGCAGCTGATGTTTAACCAGCAGTCGGAGGCGTTGTCCGCCGCCCGCGATGAGGTGGAAGGCTGCTCGGAAGAGCTGCGGGCGGTGCTGAAGGAGACCGCGGAGCGGTATAAACAGCATGACAAGCAGGTGAAGAAGCTCAGGACGTTCAAGGCCGAGATTGACCGGGCCGAGCGGCACTTCCGCGCGGCGGCGGAAAAAATGAAAGGGGCGGTGGGCAACATGGCGAATACCGGCCCCGGCTCAGAGGGCGCCGGCCTCGAGGAGTACAACCGGGAAATTGTGAGCAGCCAGAAGGCCAGTTTACGTGCGCAGGATTCGGTGCTGGAGCTTGGCCGGGCGGTGCAGAAGGCGACCGGAAAACCGGTGGACGTGTTCTCAAAGGACGCGCGCATCGCCCTGCACCTCGGGCAGTATTTTGCGCAGATGAAGGCGTCAATGCAGGCAGATCCCGGGTTTAAGCCGTGGCTGTTCGACAGGATGGTCGCGGAGGTGGTCAATAAAGAAATACCCGGGCACTTCGGCAAAAAGGATGACCCGGACGGGACGGCGATGCTGGCCAGAGTGATGGCGGCGGTGGTCGCCGCGGGCAATGGCACGCTGCTGACGCCCGAAACGATCGAAGAAGTGATGGCGAAATACCCGACGGCGGGTGAGTACCTGGCGAAGGCGGGCCGCAGCAGCATGGTGGGCAGGCTGGTTTGCGCCAGCGTGGACATGACGGTCGAGCGGCTGACGTCCTGCCTGCCGCGCAATCTAATCCCGAACCTGAGCATACTGAAGGCGGCGCTGCTGCCGCTGACCTTTTATCAGGCGTACAGCAGCCTGCAGCATGCGGTGATGCCGGGGCAGCCGGCGCCGGCCAAAGAGGCGGCGGTGCTGGGAGTAAGCTTCCTCACTCAGCTGACGAAGCAGGTGGCTGACTTTGTGCTGCCGCACATGTGGAAATTTTTAGCGAGCGCGGCCCTGACCGGTTATTCCCTGGCGCGCGACGGTGCGGATAAATTTTCGTATAACCTGATGAAAGATCTGGTGGAAAGCGCCACGTCTTCCATCGCGTCCATGCCGCTGTCTGAAGGGGTAGACATCGTAAAGGCGGCCTACGTTGAAAACAAAACGAATAATTTAAAGATGGCGGCAGCGGGTGAAGCCGTTGCTGCGGCTGTTGGAGAGATTGTGGCTGCTAAGGCATCTGCTCAACAGCAAACTGACAGGGAGCTACAGGAGTTAAAATCTTATCTGAAAGAAAAAGGAGTAAGTGACCAGGAGTCAGATGATCTGGTCAGGCAGATAAAAGAAGGAGCACCGAGCGAAGATACCGCTAAGTTGAGAAATAAGCGGGCAGCGGGTATGAGTATTCTGACGCCTTTAGAGCGACAAAAATTATTAAATGCATATGGTAAAGGGAGCCCTAAAGGGGTCAATATTGTTACACCTTTTGAGTTGCAACAAACAGTTAATGAAAAACAAAAAGTAACGAAGGAACTTAATTATTTAAGATCGCAGAAACTTTCATTGGAAAATAGTATTAAAATAGAAAGTAATAGCCAGTCTCAGGGGAGTGAAACTAACGTTGCTGAGTTGCAAAAAGAACTAAAATCTATAACCGAAAATATTAGCCAAAAAGAAAACGAAGATAGTAGTCTGAAAGAAAAAGTTAAGTCTATGCAGGAGAGACTTGATCAGTCGGCTGAGGTGCGTAGACGCTGGGATCCTAAATATCTTGAGATTATAGCGCAAAATCATCTTAATAAGTTTAAAGATGGCGCTGTTATCAGAATGTCAGGAGAGTTACATCCTGAAACATTTATTAAAAATTATATCAGTGGGATTATTAATAAATTTCCGAAGGAGCAACGTGGAGGTCTTGACTCTCCTGACAGCAAAATAAATTTGCGTGGTATAGGAAGTAATACCAGTGGAGGAAGCCGTGAGATTACGCTGAAGGAACTCGCCATGGGGAAGGTGAGTACCATAGATTGGGATATTAAATGGGATAAGAATGTTTCAATGGATTTGAGGGAGGCGCTCAATCCTGGTGGATCTAATACCGTACCTGATGGTAGCGGAAGTAATCTTGGAACAAACTGGTATATATCAAAGAAGGTCCGGCCAGAAAGTCTGACGCAACAAATAGTTAAAGCCTTTGAAAAAAACCTGGAGACTCTCAGCAAGGATGAGGACAAAACAGCGGCGCTGGTGACATTTTACGATACTTCGTTTAAAAGTGCCGCGATAAATTTAGCTAAAAAGCCTGAGTTAAGTGAGTTCAGAGGGCAGCTTGATGCTATTCAGTCTGGCAAGGATGTCGGTGAACATGTGCTTTTTTACGGTTATGTACTGACAGAAGTCGTTGCAGTGCGTGTCGGTGATAACATTCTTGCATGGGATGCTTCAGGTTCACATACTGTTATCAATAATACTGAGTTTGGTATTGAAAATAAACAAACGCAAAAATGGATTGTAGATCATCTGGATGCCAATGCTCAGTATAAATATAAAACCGATGAAAGCAGAAAGAAAGCCTTCGCGTTTTACGATTCCAGCACTGCGACCAATCAGCGGTTAATGCATCAACCCAATTTTAAGTCACCAATAACCACAAGTAAGGAAGATACCCTTGGTAAGGATGCGTTAAGAGTCGTAATGCATCGTGCAAAAGATGATATTAACAGTATGGTTAAGACATCGGGTGAACATTTACTCGACAGAATGATTGACCTTGGTTTTATGTTCCTTGGGAGTGGAATGGCAATTACTGTGGGTGGTATGGGTGGTGCCATGGCTGCAAATGGAATGTATGTGATGCTTTGCCAGATAGCGGCATCTGCCGGATTATCAGTTACTAAAGATATGCTAAAGGTGGCGCTGGCCGATGACGAGGAGAGCAGGGCAGCAGTTCTGGCCGCTGTTGAGGAAAATGTGCTGAATACTCTTCTTGTCGATGGCGGCTTAACACTCGGCATACCACTGGCTAAATCCATGTTTCCGAGTTTGAAACTTCCATGGAAAGCAGAATTTAAAGACGTCAATGTGATGAAGGAAGCCATGTTTGGTGTTGCTGGAGATTCGATTGGTGCACGCGTAGGTCATTTGACATCTGGAGTGGTTGGCATGATCGCGTCAGCTGAGGTAAGCGGCGATTCCAGTGAGAAGCAGCCGAAAAAAGCGGAAGCAGTAACCCAACCAGTAATATCACAGCAAGCTTCCCTGCCACCCTTGAGTCAGACTAATGGGGTTTCGGCGCAATTCTATGAAGTGAAAGAAGGCGATAACATCTATGCTATGAGTGTGCATCTTGGCATTCATCCGTCGAATTTTGATCTCATCGTTAAAGCTAACAGTTACACTCTTAATAGCGTCTTTGACATCGCCCCAGGGCAAATTCTGATCATTCCGGACAGCGCTATTCGTCCACAAGACAGAATCCATACTACGGTGCAAGGTGATACTCTCGAGAATCTTTCCTACCAGTATTACGGCAATTACAACGACTGGAATCTGATCATACTTGCCAGCATTGATAAAGGCTTACCTGCCGATCTACGCAACCTGCCACCAGGTGGAGAATTATCGATGCCAGGCAGCCTTTTTAATGGAACATATACCGTACCTGACTTTACGCATGAGGTTAAATCAGGCCAGACTCTGGAAGAGCTCGGCGGTTTGTATTACGACAGTAATGTCGGAGCTAATAAGTTACGCGAGTTGAATCCAGGTGTTGGTGATATCCCTCCCGCTGGCACGGTATTAAAAGTTTCAAAGTACACTTGTCCTGAATTTTACAAGGAACTGCCTTTAAATCTTAATAAAGGCCTGGTGCAGGAACACGCCGAAAATTCTCAGAGAGTTTCCGGCCGGTCTGCTATGGGGGTAAGTGAGCAGGCGACGAATGATCATAATCTGGCGGCAGGACGCAGTAATCCTGCTGCCTATCAAGTTCAGGCTAAAGGCCAGAGATATATCGTTCAGCCGGGGGATAGCTTCCATGCTATCGCCAGCGCTTTTGGCATCAGACCGGCTCAGTATGCGCAGTTTATTGCGGCCAATGAATATGCATTACAATCGGTTAAAAACATTAAGGTTGGGGGAGAGCTATTTATCCCGGATAATGTTCGTTATACCAATATTCACCAGTCTGGTGAGAATAATCTGGTTCCTAAAACCAGAACTGGCGGGCTACAGAGTCTCGATGATGTCAGGCCTGTTCAAAAGAAGTCTTTTTCTCCGAATCATCTGCTGAATGGTCAAAGTTATCGGGTAGAGCGAGGTGATACTCTTGAGAGCATTGCCAGAGAGTTCAACGTTCCAGCTACAAAGATTGGGCTGTTGGCTCAGGCCAACCAGCAGATATTGTTACCGGGTAATAATCTTGCACCGGGTACCATCATCATTCCTGAAGAGGCACGCAGAGATAACCCTATTAAACCAGAAACAAAACTCCGAATTTATACCACCAAGCCGGGTGATAGTATTGAAACGATCTCCTATCGATTTTATGGAAATCATGATAATCGGCAGAAAATAGCGGATGTTAATCCTGGGGTGACTATCAATCCAGAGCCTGGCCGTCGGATAATCCTTCCGGACAGTAGGTTTGATGGAAATTATAATTCGGACACCCTAGTCCATAGAGTTAAAGCGGGTGAAAACGTGCAACAGCTTGCCCAGCGCTATTACGGTAGCTCTGTCGGCATAACCCATATAATGATAAATAATCCTGACATTAATATTTTCTCTGAACTTAAAGAAGAAACTGTCCTGAATATGGTTAATATCGTTGAGCCTCAATATTCCGATAAGATTGAGCAAAGTGGTCTGGCAAAGCAGAGTCACCAGGTTTCAGAGAGCAAGCCCGCTGTGCAGCAGGGGGTTAAACGTGCAGACCAGAGTCTGCAGAATGGCGATGCGAGCAGTTCGGTTGAGTCAAAAACAAATAATCTTCAACTTAACCGTAAACATATTGTTCTTAAAGGGGAGAATATTGAGTCTGTCGCTCAACTTTATGCTATTCCGTACACAAAAATTGGTCTGTTGATTCAGGAAAACCAGCAACATTTACTTCCTGGTAATGCCCTCAAGCAAGGGGCAAGCATCTCGATTCCCGGAGAGGCCCGTGGAGATAAACATGCTATTAAACCAGAGATAAGAGAACGGGAGCATACTGTTAAGCCAGGCGAGTCTTACGCTGCGATTTCCTACAAGTTTTACGGAAATTATGATCATCAGAATCACATCTTGTTATCTAATGCTGATGAACTTACAAGCAACGATTATCCACAGCCCGGTGTTACGATAAAACTTCCGGAAAGCCGATTTAATGGAAACTATGCTGCAGATGCTCTGATTCATAATGTCAAAGAAGGTGACAATATTCATGCTCTTTCCGTGCGCTATTACGGCAGGTTGATTGACGGCATAGATATTATTGAGAAGAATAATCCCACTATTGATTTTACCGTACCACTCAAGGAAGGCACTTTCCTGAATATGCCGGGTGTTGTTGATCCGAAATTTATAAATGATCCGACAGGAGACAGCCGTAATTAATGGCGGTGGTTTGCGACTACAGAAGGTTGCAGGTGCGTGGGCTTAACGACTTCCTGCAACCCAAACGATCAGGGGAGATGTCAGGCTGTGCTGTTTACTTATTCAGTACAAACAACGAGACGATGCCGGCGGCAATTAATGGCCCGACCGGCACGCCGCGAAATAGCGCCACGCCAATAATGGTGCCAATCAATAAGCCACCGACGATGGTTGGCTGGGCACTCATCAGCGAGACGCCACGACCACCGAGCCAGGAGACAAAAATCCCGACGGCAATTGCCAGCAGCGATTTCCAGTCGAGAAAGGATTTGATCAGGGTACTGGAGGGCAATGACCCACTGGCCAGCGGAGCCATTACTGCGATGGTGAGAATGATAATCCCTAAGGTAATACCTTGTTTTTCGACATAGGGAAAAAACTGCGCCAGCGGGGTGATTTTGATCACCAGCAGCACCAGAATTGAGATGGTAACGGCGGTGTTATGAATAAATAAACTCAGCGCGCCGAGCAGAACCAGAATGATTAACGAAGAGTACGCGGCCATTTACTGCTCCAGTAGAAAGAAAAAAGGACGGTTTGAGATTGCCGTCCTCTTTACCTTATCACCGCATATTCAGCAGTATAAGCCTTATTATTGACAATTACTGACAATCGTCCGGATTGGCACAGGCTCCCTGCCTGAGTGATTTCAGCATCAGAGCCTGATTTTTTACCAGCTCAACGCCTTGCACACCCAGAGAAATTCCGGCCATCGTACCTTGCTGTTTCAGATACCAGGCTTTTGACGCTTCCATCCAGCTGTCGCGATATTTCAGCCAGTTACGCTGCGCATCCCGCAGTTTGGCTTTCTGCGCGTCATCAAGTTTAGCCATTACCGCCTGGTATTGATTGTTCATTTCCTTGTCCCAGGCGTGGTTTGCGGCGTCGTAGCATTGCGACATACCGACCGTTGAAGAGTTGCTGTTCAGGCAACTCTCCAGTTCGCGATCAATAGTGTTATCCGCCGCCAGCGCACCGAGTGGCAGCAATAAACCGATCGTCAGTAACACTGTCTTCATATTTTATCCAGGTAAGGTAAGGGCAGAGGAATCTGCCCTTAATCAGGAAGCGATTACTCGTCCGGATACTCACGCATAAAGCGTTCAGTATCGTCTACCATCGCGTCATTGCCGACAAAGAACGGGCTGCGCTGATGCAGCGTTTCCGGTTGCAGGTCGAGAATGCGGTTTTTACCGTCGCTGGCTTTACCACCTGCCTGCTCCGCGAGGAATGCCATCGGGTTGCACTCATACAACAGGCGCAGCTTGCCTTTCGGGTGGCTGGCGGTGCTTGGGTAAAGATAAATTCCGCCTTTCAGCAGGTTACGGTGGAAGTCTGCCACCAGCGAGCCGATATAGCGCGAGGTATAAGGGCGGTTGGTGGTTTTATCTTCTTCCTGGCAGAATTTCAGATACTTTTTCACGCCCTGCGGGAAGCGGATATAGTTCCCTTCGTTGATTGAGTAGGTGTAACCCTGCTCCGGGAACATCATGCGTTCCTGACTGAGGCAGAACACCCCCAGCGACGGATCGTAGGTGAAGGCATGAACGCCTTTACCGGTGGTATAAACCAGCATGGTTGAAGAGCCATAGACCACGTAACCGGCCGCAACCTGCTGATTGCCCGGCTGAAGGAAATCTTCTTCAGTAACCGGTGTGCCTGGAGGGGTAATACGACGATAGATTGAGAAAATGGTCCCGACAGAGACGTTAACGTCAATGTTGGAAGAGCCATCCAGTGGGTCCATCAGCACCACATATTTACCGTTCTCGACCCCTTCAAAGATAACGATTTCGTCTTCTTCTTCGGAGGCAATACCGGCAACAATTCCACGTGCCTTCAACGCTGCTTTAAGTTTTTCATTAGCAAACAGGTCGAGCTTCATCTGCTGCTCGCCCTGAATATTTTCAGCGCCGCTGGCACCGAGAATATCAACCAGTCCGGCTTTGTTGATATCGCGGTGGATAATTTTCGCACCCAGTTTGATGGCGGAAATCAGTGCCGTCAGTTCACCTGTGGCGTGAGGAAAGTCATGTTGCTTCTCGACGATAAATTCGCCTAACGTTTTCATAACACAATCCCTGAATCTGCGGTTGAGTGGCAGCATGTTTTACATGCCGCCAACGTATGCGTACGCAGTTTAGCCGATTGAACCGCAAAGACCATAGTCCAAATCCGTTTATTCCGCCGTAAGTCAGGGTTAAACTGTGCGTCGAACATTTAAAGTAATGGACCATTTATGCGTATTCATATTCTCGGTATCTGCGGCACCTTCATGGGCGGCCTGGCTATGCTGGCGCGCGCGCTGGGGCATGAAGTGACAGGCTCTGATGCCAACGTCTATCCACCGATGAGCACATTGCTTGAAAAGCAAGGCATTGATTTAATTCAGGGTTATGATGCAAGTCAGCTTGATCCGGCTCCGGACCTGGTGATTATCGGCAATGCGATGACGCGCGGCAATGCCTGCGTTGAAGCGGTGCTGGAACGCAATATTCCTTACCTGTCAGGCCCGCAATGGCTGCACGATTTCGTGTTGCGCGATCGCTGGGTGATTGCGGTCGCTGGTACCCACGGTAAAACTACCACTGCCGGCATGGCAGCGTGGATTTTACAGGCCTGCGGCCTTGAACCGGGGTTTGTGATTGGCGGCGTTCCGGGAAATTTCGAGGTATCGGCAAATTTAGGAAAAAGCCCATTCTTTGTGATTGAAGCCGATGAGTATGACTCTGCCTTCTTCGACAAACGTTCAAAATTTGTCCATTACTGCCCGCGCACGCTGATTCTGAATAACCTGGAGTTCGATCACGCGGATATCTTTGACGATCTGCGTGCCATTCAGAAACAATTCCATCATCTGATCCGTATTGTGCCCGGGCAGGGCAAAATTATTCTGCCAGAGCACGATGCCCATCTTAAGCAGGTGATGGCGATGGGCTGCTGGAGTGAGCAGGAGCACGTGGGTGACGGCGGAAAATGGCAGGCGAAGAAGCTGTCGCCGGATGCTTCCCACTGGGAAGTCCTGCTGGATGGCGAGCGGGTTGCTGAGGTGAACTGGTCGTTGGTTGGCGAACACAATATGCATAACGGCATGATGGCGATTGCTGCTGCGCGTCACGTTGGCATTAAGCCGGAAGATGCTGGCCGGGCGCTGAATGACTTTATCAATGCGCGTCGTCGTCTTGAGCTGCGCGGTGAAAGCAACGGCATCAAAGTCTATGACGATTTTGCCCATCATCCAACGGCGATTCTCGCTACGCTGGCCGCCATGCGCGGCAAAGTCGGCGGCACGGCACGCATTCTGGCGGTGCTGGAGCCGCGCTCCAATACCATGAAAATGGGTATCAGTAAGGACGATCTGGCACCGGCTTTAGCGCGCGCCGATGAAGTGTTCCTGCTGCAACCGCACCATATTCCGTGGCAGGTTTCAGAAGTCGCTGACGCCTGTATGCAGCCTGCGCACTGGAGTGCCGAGGTGGATACGCTGGTGGAAATGGTGGCAAAAGTGGCGCAACCGGGTGATACGGTGCTGGTGATGAGTAACGGTGGATTTGGTGGCATTCACCAGAAGCTGTTGGATCGTTTACAGAAATAATGCAGGGGCGGCGTTTTCGCCGCCCCACACCACGATAAGCGTTTATACCGCTTCTGCCAGCTCACGCAGATACTGGAAGATTTGACGATAAGCCTTCGGTGGCTTATTGCCCGCTTTCTCTTTTTGCGCATTACGGATCATCGCGCGCAACTGCTGGCGATCGGCGTGCGGATAGAGATTCAGCACTTCCGGGATCACATCATCACCCTGCTCGACCAGACGGTCGCGCAGGACTTCAAGTTTGTGGAACAGCGCAACCTGCTGGTTATGGCGGTTCTTCAGCTTATCCAGCGCCTGGCGAATCGGATCTTCATCACGTGAACGCAGCATTTTACCAATCAGCTGCAGCTGACGGCGGCGTCCTTCTTTCTTGATCTTTTGTGCCAGCTCAATGGCGGCGCGCAGATCTTCATCCAGCGGGATTTTATCCAGCGAGTTTTTACCGAGTTCAACTAACTCAGCGCCAAGGCGTTTTAACTCTTCCGCGTCGCGCTTAATTTCACTTTTACTGACCCAGATAATCTCATCATCTTCTTCTTCCTGATTATCCGGTACATCATCGAGCCAGTCTTCGGGCTGCTTGGTCATTGTTAGGCTCCTGAGAAAGAGGCTAATGCTATCAGGTTACGCGGCTACTGCGAAATTGTTCTCTGAGTCTGTTAGACTCAAACCCATCCCCATTCATTGATTATATGGCAGGCCGATGAAAGTAATCTCCCAAGTCGCAGAGCAGCGTAAAACGCTGGAGCAGGCGGTCGCACAAGCGCTCGAGCTGGCCAAAGCCAGCACGGACGGAGCAGAAGTCGCCGTTAGCAAGACCACCGGTATCAGTGTCAGCACGCGTTACGGTGAAGTTGAAAATGTTGAATTTAACAGTGATGGCGCGCTTGGCATCACCGTTTACCACCAAAACCGCAAAGGCAGTGCTTCCTCCACTGATCTTAGCCCGGATGCGATTAAACGCACGGTTCAGGCGGCGATTGATATTGCGCGCTACACTTCTCCCGATCCTTACGCGGGTGTGGCCGACCGCGATCTGCTGGCGTTCGACGCGCCGGATCTGGATCTTTATCACCCGGCAGAGATCGATGCCGATCAGGCAATTGAGCTGGCGGCGCGTGCGGAACAGGCCTCGCTGAAAGCGGATAAACGCATTACCAATACCGAAGGCGGCAGTTTTAACAGCCACGTCGGCATTAAGGTATTTGGCAACAGCCACGGTATGTTGCAGGGCTACTGCTCCAGCCGACATTCTCTCTCCAGCTGTGTGATTGCCGAACACAACGGCGATATGGAGCGCGATTACGCTTATTCGATTGGCCGCGCGATGGGCGATCTGCAATCGCCGGAGTGGGTCGGTGAAGAGTGCGCACGCCGCACGCTGTCTCGCCTGTCACCGCGTAAATTGTCGACGATGAAAGCACCGGTTATTTTTGCCGCCGAAGTGGCGACCGGCCTGTTTGGTCATCTGGTAGGTGCCATCAGTGGCAGTAGCGTTTACCGCAAATCAACCTTCTTACTCGACTCGCTGGGCCAGCAGATTTTACCGCAATGGCTGACGATTGAAGAGCAGCCACACCTGCTGAAAGGCCTGGCATCGACGCCGTTCGACAGCGAAGGGGTGCGTACCCAACAGCGTGACATTATCAAGGACGGCGTGCTGCAAAACTGGCTGCTGACCAGCTACGCGGCACGCAAGCTTGGCCTGCAAAGCACCGGTCACGCTGGTGGCATTCACAACTGGCGTATTGCCGGCCAGGGTTCCAGCTTTGATGATCTGCTAAAGCAAATGGGCACCGGGCTGGTGGTCACTGAGCTGATGGGCCAGGGAGTCAGTGGGATTACCGGTGACTATTCGCGCGGTGCCGCCGGTTTCTGGGTGGAGAATGGCGAAATTCAGTATCCGGTCAGCGAGATTACTATTGCCGGTAATCTGAAGGATATGTGGCGCGATATCGTCACCGTCGGCAGCGATATTGAGACCCGTAGCAATATTCAGTGCGGTTCAGTGTTACTGCCGGAAATGAAAATCGCCGGGCAGTAAATAAGCTCTTTATAACTGAATAATAATGACAGGCGGCGCCATTCGGGGCCGCTTTTTTTATGCCATAACCCTTTCTTATATTTTACTCGCTGATTTTATTTATCTTTTTTTTCCTCTGCCGCTTTCTGCACACTTTGCCGCTAACAGGCTGATTAATGTGATTTAGCTCCCAATTATTCGGCTGTATTTGCATGAAATAACGTTTTTGCGAACTGACTCGCTTATTCCGGCACGATTTCCGTTTCGAAACGGAAAAAGTCGGTCTACACAGAGTCGTGCCGCAGCGGTAATTTATTTGCAACGCGAATTATCAACACTGAGCTGTTGTGGCAAATAGGGGTGTAAAGGTGAAAAACGCAGCGATGGCGGACAATTCTGCCACCAGCACGGAAGCGATCCAGGCGCTGGCTGACAGAGTAATGGGGCAAATTAATGACGTGTTTGTCGCCAGGGCGATTCATCCTAATGCGGTACAGCAGCAGATGCTGGCCTCCCATGTTCGGGCGATGGCACTGCGTTCACTCAGCGGTGAACCACTGCCTGAGGTAGAACAGGATCTGTTTGAGGATATCTCAGAGCAGTCAATGCAGCTGGCGCAGCAGATCGTCGATCTGTTCGGCAATCTGCCAAAAGAAGAAGCCTGGCTGCTGTCCGTCCACTTCGAAGTGGCCAAAGAGAACAATGCCATCCAGGGATAGCGTTATCACCGTCTCTATCAAAATATTATCTGAATCAAACTGTTAAGGAACTCAAGATGACACAAGTAACCGTAGTGATTGGCGATCGTTTAGGTAAAGGTCAGAAAGTTGCCGCCGGCGTAGAAAAAGCCGGTGGTCGTGCGGTGGTGGTGCCGGGCGTGGCGGCAGATATGAAGCTGGGTGACGTGATGAAGGCTGAAAACGCCACCTTCGGTATTTCATTCTGCGGCAGCGGCGGTGCAGGCGCGATCACCGCTCAGAATAAATATGGCTACAAAGCGAAGCACGGGATGCGTTCAGTCGATGAAGGTGTGACCGCGATTAACGAAGGCTGCACCGTGCTGGGCTTTGGTTTTATGGATAAAGAAGAGCTGGGTGAACGTCTGGTGCAGGCCTGGAACAAAAAACACGGCGGCTAACGATGAAAGAACAATTCACCACCACGGTGACGGTAAGCGGCAAGGGCGATGCTAAAGGTAAAGCCTTTGCCGATGCGCTCAGCCGGGTGCAGAGCACGGTACTGCGTTCTACCGATAAAATTCTGTTGCGCATCGAGCCACAGGACGTGCGGGTGATTCGGGCGCGGGAGAGCGTCAGAAAAGAGAAATTCCTGTTCTTCTTTCTGGCGCGCGAGCGACGGAGCTACAGCGTAGAGCTGGAGATTACCGTCAACGTGACGGTGATTGATACCGATAAGGTGCAGTTCGACACGAACTAAAAACGTTGGGCGATAAAACCAAAGGAAAGACTGATGTTTTTAATCATTTTATTTAAATCGTTAATCATCGGCGCGCTGGTCGGTGTGGGCGTCGGTGCCGGTGCGGCGCGTATGTTCCATGCCCCCACCACGCAGGGGATGGGCGCATTTCGTACGCTGGGTGAACTGAACTCCTGTGAGGGCGATCCTGCCTCTCATTTCTCTTTCGGTCTGGGTTTTTTCTTTAACGCCTGGGCTTCTTCGGTGGCGGCGGGCGCTTTTACCCAGGACGTTGACCATCGCATTATTCCCCACTGGGGCGCAGCGGCATTGATGGTTAAAAACCGAAGTGTTGCGCAGACGATGCACGATCCGAAAAAGATGGCCATTGCCTGCGGCATCATCGGCATGATCGTCGTGGCATTTCTTAATTCGACCGCCTCAGCGGTGCCGGCCGCGTTACAGGTGACGGCGATTAAAGTGCTGGTGCCTGCGGCTAACCTGCTGGTTAACACCGTGATGCCGGTGATCTTCTGGCTGGCTGCCATTGATGCCGGTAAAAAATCAGGCTTCTGGGCGACCATATTTGGCGGCCTGTCGCAGCTGATTATGGGTAATGCGGTGCCGGGGCTGGTGCTGGGAATTCTGATCGGTAAAGGGGTCGAAGAGAGCGGCTGGAACAAAGTCACGAAAGTGATGATGTTCGCCATCGTACTGCTGTTTGTACTGAGCGGCTTCTTCCGCGGCTTCGATATGAAACTGTTGCAGTCATTCCAGCTTGGCGTTCCTGGCTGGCTCGACATGATCCACAACTCCCTGAGCGGTAAGTAACGAGGAAGATGGCAATGAGCGATACGAAAAGCGGCTTCTGGTATGCCGACTGGTCTTTCCCAATTTTTGTCGGCCTGCTCTCATCAGGGGTGTTTGCCGGTACGCATATGTACTACCTGTATGGCATCGGGGCGTTTAACGAAGTGGCGTTTGTTTCAATGCTGCGTGCCGGAATGGATACTGGCGTTTACGGCGCGGTGGCGGCCTTTGGTGCCAGCTTTCTGTTTGCACGCATTATCGAAGGTTCGCTGGTGGGGATTCTCGATATCGGTGGTGCGATTCAGACCGGCGTCGGGCTGGGCGTGCCGGCGCTGCTGTTGGGCGCGGGCATAATCTTTCCAGTGGCAAACTTTGCTGCTTCGCTGGTTACCGGTCTGGTGATTGGCCTGGCGATTGGCTATGTCATTATCCTGGCGCGTAAGTTCACCATCAACCAGAGCAACTCAACCTATGGTGCCGACGTCATGATGGGGGCCGGTAATGCGTCTGGCCGTTTTCTTGGCCCGCTGATCATCCTGTCGGCAATGGCCGCGTCGATTCCGATTGGTATCGGCTCGCTGGTCGGCTCGCTGCTGTTCTACCTGTGGGGTAAACCGATCACCGGCGGAGCGATTTTAGGCGCGATGATCCTCGGCGCAATGTTTCCGGTGGCGATCGGCTAGTCCCGATTCTCCAGGGCGCCGCTTTTGGCTCCCGTCGTAATGATAAGCAGGGAGTTATCATGTTCGATCTGATTATTCGCCGTGCGCGGCTCAGTGATGAAAGCGTAATGGATATTGCGCTGCTCGACGGCAAAATTGCCGCAATTGGCGAGATACACGGCGAAGCGCGTCAGCAGCGCGATTTAGCCGGTCGCTACTACCTCAGCGCCGGCTGGATTGATTCGCATGTGCACTGTTACGTCAAATCTCCGATTTATCATGATGAAGCGGATGCAATTGGCGTCAGCACCGGAGTGACCACGGTGGTTGATGCCGGCAGCACCGGTGCTGATGATATTGATGATTTTTATCAGCTGACGCGCAACGCCAGCACCCAGGTATATGCACTGCTGAACATTGCCCGCACCGGCATCGTCACTCAGAACGAGCTGGCAGATATGAGCCAGATCGACAAGGCTGGAGTGCGTGAAGCGGTGCAGCGCCTGCCCAATTTTATTCTCGGCATTAAAGCGCGTATCAGCAGCAGCGTGGTGGGAAATAACGGCATCAAGCCACTGCAGCGCGCTAAAGAGATTCAGCATGAAAACGGCGATCTGCCGCTGATGGTGCATATTGGCAATAACCCGCCGAATCTGGATGAGATTGCCGATTTATTGACCGCTGGTGACATCATCACCCACTGCTACAACGGCAAGCCGAACCGCATTCTGACGCCAGCCGGACAGCTGCGCGCGTCAATTCAGCGGGCGATTCAGCGCGGCGTGCGGCTGGATGTCGGCCACGGCAGTGCCAGCTTCAGCTTTGAAGTGGCGCGCGTTGCCATTGCGCAGGGCATTCTGCCGGACACCATCAGCTCTGATATTTACTGCCGCAACCGCATCAGTGGCCCGGTGCACAACCTGGCACACGTGATGTCGAAATTCTTCAGCGTCGGGATGACGCTGCCGCAGGTGATTGACTGCGTCACCGTCAACGCTGCGCAGGGTCTGCGGCTGAGGAGCAAAGGTCGCCTTGAAACAGGTTTCGACGCTGACCTGACCATTTTTACCGTCAAAACGGAAACTCGCCCATTTGTTGACTCCGAAGGGGAGAGCGTTGAGGGCGAGAAACATCTGGTGCCATTAGCGGCGGTGATCGCGGGCCAGTGGATTGTGACCGATGAAGGAAAAGCCAGTCATGACTTCGATCTATGAAAAATATCAGTTAAAGCAAGTGATTAATGCCTCCGGGCGCATGACCATTCTCGGCGTATCAACACCGGAGAAGTCGGTGGTCGATACGGTTAACTATGGCCTTAATCACTATTTTGAGATGAAAGATCTGGTTGATAAAACCGGCGCGTATATCGCTGATTTACTGAATGCCGAAGATGCAGTGGTGGTCTCCTGTGCCTCGGCCGGGTTGGCACAATCGGTAGCGGCAGTGATTGTTAAAGACGATGACTGGCTGCTGGAAAATCTGCACGCCGCGCCGCTGGAGGTGCCGCACGATATCGTACTGCCAAAAGGGCATAACGTTAATTTTGGTGCGCCGGTTGGCACGATGGTAACGATGGGCGGCGGGCGGCTGGTAGAAGCCGGGTACGCCAATGAATGTTCGCCGCAGCAGCTGTCGGCGGCCATTACCCGGCAAACTGCTGCAATTCTGTATATCAAATCTCATCATTGCGTGCAGAAGAGTCATCTCAGCGTTGAGCAGGCGGCAGTCGTGGCGCGCAAGCACGGCGTGCCGTTGATTGTTGATGCGGCGGCGGAAGAGGATTTGCAGTGCTACTACCGCGTGGGTGCCGATCTGGTGATTTACAGCGGCGCGAAGGCGATTGAAGGGCCAACCAGTGGTCTGGTGGTTGGCAAGCAGCAGTACATTGGCTGGGTCAAGCGTCAGTCGGCGGGCATTGGTCGGGCGATGAAGGTGGGTAAAGAGGGCATTCTTGGCCTGACGCAGGCGATTGAAAACTATCTGACGCAGGAGAAAGTGACCGGCGCGCAGATGGTCGAAAAGATGACGCCATTTATCGATAACCTGAATACGCTGAACGGCATCAGCGCGCGCGTGGTGTGGGATGCCGCCGGGCGCGATATCGCCCGCGCGGAAATTCATTGCGACGAGGTGCTGATTGGCCGCACCACTGGTGAGCTGGTGCAGGCGCTGAAAACCGGTGAAATCGCCATCTATTTCCGTGGTTATAAAGCCAATGAAGGGCTGGTGGAAGTGGATGTGCGCAGCGTATCGTCAGAGCAGCTTGAGACCATCTATATCTGCATTAAAGCTTTGTTATCAGGAGAGAAAATCGCATGACGCTAACGCCGAAATTTTATCAAGACCGCGTATGTCTTAATGTCCTTGCTGGCTCTAAGCAGAATGCGCAGGATATCTGGCAGGCGGCAGAAGGACATGTGCTGGTTGGCGTGTTGTCGAAAAACTATACCAGCGTGGAAAGCGCGGTGGCGGATATGCGCCAGTATGCCGCGCTGATTGATAACGCGCTGTCGGTCGGGCTGGGTGCGGGCGATCCGAATCAGTCGGCGATGGTCAGTGAAATTGCTCGCCAGATTCAGCCGCAGCATGTTAATCAGGTATTTACCGGCGTGGCAACCAGCCGTGCGCTGCTCGGGCAGCAGCAGACGGTGGTTAACGGACTGATTTCGCCAACCGGTACGCCGGGGCAGGTGAAAATCTCCACCGGCCCGCTGAGTTCACAGCAGGCAGACGCGGTTGTACCGATCGCCACCGCCATCGCGCTGCTGAAAGATATGGGCGGCAGTTCGGTGAAGTATTTCCCAATGGGTGGCCTGAAATCTATCGATGAGTTTAGCGCGGTCGCCGTAGCCTGTGCCGAACATGATTTCTGGCTGGAGCCGACCGGTGGAATCGATCTGGAAAACTATCAGGCGATTCTGAAGATTGCGCTGGATGCGGGCGTCAGCAAAATCATTCCGCATATCTATAGCTCGATTATTGATAAAGAAACCGGCAATACTCGTCCGGCAGATGTGGCGACATTATTAGCGATAACCAAACAATTGCTGGCATAACATCCACCGGGCGGTGACACCGCCGCCGCCCGGATTGAAAGGGGCAGGTAACGTGAGATTTCCCAATCAACGACTGGCGCAGCTGTTTGATGCGCTGCAAAACGAAATGCTGCCGCAGGATGAGCTGGCGCGCCGATTTGCCGTCTCAACGCGTACCGTACGCACCGATATCAGCGCGCTGAACCAGCTGCTGGTGGAGCACGGCGCGCACTTTGTACTGAGCCGCAGCGAAGGCTATCAGTTAAAAATCGACGATGCTGCCCGCTATGGCCGCTTGTTGCAGTCCGCGCCTTCGCATCTGCGCATACCGCGAACTTCGGCAGACCGCGTGCACTATCTGTTAACCCGTTTTCTCACCTCAGCTTTCTCGCTTAAGCTGGAAGATCTGGCGGAAGAGTGGTTTGTCAGCCGGGCTACGCTGCAAAGCGATATGGCTGAAGTGAGAGATTGGCTGAACCGCTACCAGCTGGCGATTGAAACCAAGCCGCGCTACGGTATGAAGCTGTTTGGCAGCGAAGTGTCGATTCGCGCCTGTCTGACTGACCTGTTGTACCAGATTTCGCAAGAGGCCAATGAGAGCCCGCTGCTGACGCTGGAGGCGCTGAACAGCGGAATGCTGGAGACGCTACAGCCGCTGCTGCATCAGTGCTTCTCTCGCTTTCATATACGAATGACCGACGACAGCGAGCACTATCTGCGGCTCTACTGTGCGGTAGCGGTCCGGCGTATTAGCGAGGGCTATCCGCTGACCGAGTTTAGCGCCGAGGATGTTGATGATGATGTGCGTGATGCAGCGCGGCATATTATCAATCTGATGCGGCCGATCACCGGCAAAGCGATCTCACCGGCTGAAGAGGCTTACTTACGCGTTAATATTGCCGCGCGGCGGGTGCAGGATATTGCCCCCAGCGCCATCAGCCCGGATGATGGTGATACGCTGGTCGATTACATTCTGAGTTATATCAACCACCACTATAATTTTAACCTGCAAAACGATGCTCAGCTGCGCGCTGACCTGCTGACCCATATCAAGACCATGATCACCCGCGTGCGCTACCAAATTAATATTCCTAACCCACTGTTAGCCAATATTAAACAGCACTATCCCATGGCCTATGACGTAACGCTGGCGGCGGTTTCGAGCTGGGGAAAATATACGCCTTACGCGATCAGTGAAAACGAAATCGGTTTTCTGGTGCTGCACATTGGCGTCGGGCTGGAGCGGCATTATAACGTTGGTTATCAGCGTCATCCGCAGGTGATGCTGGTATGCGATACCGGTAACTCGACGGTGCGCATGATTCAGGCGATGTTAATGCGCAAATATCCGCAAATTGTGGTGCAGCAGATTATTTCGCTGCGCGATTATGAACAGCTGAATGTAATCGAGGAAGATTTCGTTATTACCACCGCGCGGCTGACGGAGAAAGATAAGCCGGTGGTCGTGATGTCACCGTTCCCGACTGATTATCAGCTGGAGCAGATTGGCAAACAGGTGCTGGTCGATCGTACCCGCCCGTATATGCTGGAAAAGTTCTTCGACGCGGCACATTTCCGTATTATCGATCGGCCGATGGATCGGTCGCAGCTGTTTCATATGCTGTGCGAACAGTTGCAGCAGGAAGGGGTTGTCGATGAGACGTTCTGTGCCTCAGTGGAAGAGCGCGAAGCCATTGTCAGCACCATGCTGGGGGAGGGCATTGCGCTGCCGCACGCCCTCGGCTTACAGGCGCGTAAAACCGTGGTGTACACCGTGCTGGCACCGCAGGGCATTCAGTGGGGCGACGAAACCGCCAGTGTGATATTTCTGCTGGCGATCAGTAAAACTGAATATGAAGAGGCGATGGCGATTTACGATCTGTTCGTCACCTTTATGCGCGAAAGGGCGATGACACGACTGCGTGACAGTAAGGATTTCGCCAGCTTTAAGGCCGTAGCAATTGATTGCCTGAGTCGTTTGTAGAAAGGTGAAATCTGTTGCTGAACAGATCTTTGACCTCACGTCAGTTGAAAGCTGGAAAGTATAAAAAAACACCTGTAATGTTGGTTTTTTTAACATAAAAGGAATTATGGAATGGATACTATTGAAGAGTTGAATGGTATCTATTTTTATCGAGGATTAAACAATATCACAGCTATGGAGTTACTTTTCTGGATACTTATTGAGGAGACTGAGAAGCAATTAGGTATTCAGGATATTGCTGGAGTAGCCGCGTTGCTGATGGGACATAATGGTATTGATGTACCCGGTAAGCCAGGCAGTGCTACACCCGGAACCTCTGATGCGTCAGTTTATTCGCGAAAATATCTAAGCTATAGATTCCAGAATAGAGTTTTACCTACGCTGACAAAAAAATCTATTTCACTTAATGGCTTATAAGTTTTTTGGGTCAACAATATGGGGGCTTTTGTTGGGCGAGCAGCACCCGTGCTGGGGTGGATAATCCTGGCAAATGACGTCAGCCAAATAAGTTTCAGAACAGCGAGTAAGTACAATGTGTTGGTTCGAAACGAGGATAAAATCTGGTGAATAATAATATTGAAAAAGTTGTTTATGAATTCATCCAGAGTGAGTTACCCCTTGTTACCACCATTCTGCTAAAGAAAGTTCCCGTGGGGATCGATTTCCCTCTTCAGCAACTACACGAAGCAGATGATGTTGCTGAAATGGCTAATAAATACTTCAGGGAATTTAATGTTGATCCGGCAGGGTTCACGTTGGAGCACTATTTTCCCTGGAAAACAGCGTGTTTTATGCGGCGATGGTTTAATGCAGAGCCGATCGGGCAGGATAAACAACCTCTGACAGTCAAGATGTTTGCTGAGTCAGCAAAGGCCGGTAAATGGCTATATGGATGATTTCAGCCAGATAAGTGGTGAATGGAGCAAGTTACTGCATCAGGAAGCAGGAATAGTTCATTTGTGCCGAGGTAGCTGAACACCGTAGCAAAGCCCTATCCCGCGCTCACGAAAAGCAAAAACCCCGCCGAAGCGGGGTCTTAAAGAGGTGAAACTGACCGATAAGCCGGGTTCTGTCGTGGACAGTCATTCATCTAGGCCAGCAATCGCTCACTGGCTCAAGCAGCCTACCCGGGTTCAGTACGGGCCGTACCAAGTGAACCCCTATTTGGCCTTGCTCCGGGTGGAGTTTACCGTGCCACGGACTGTTGCCAGCCGCGCGGTGCGCTCTTACCGCACCCTTTCACCCTTACCTGATCCCATAAATGGGCCATCGGCGGTTTGCTCTCTGTTGCACTGGTCGTAGGCTCATCACCCCCCAGGCGTTACCTGGCACCCTGCCCTATGGAGCCCGGACTTTCCTCCCCTCTGTCTGTCTCCCCCCGAAAGAGGACGGCAACAAAGCGGCGACTGTCTGGTCAGCTTCGGCGCGGATAATAGGGCATTCGGCGCGGTTTGTCACCCCTCTTGCTGTTCCAGCGCATACTTATACAGCGCATTTTTTTTCACGCCGTGGATCTCGGCGGTCAGCGCGGCGGCCTTTTTCAGCGGTAATTCAGCCTGTAACAGCGCCAGCGTGCGCAGTGCTTCAGCTGGCAGAGCATCGTCAGCTGGCGCTTTAAAGCCTTCGATAATGAGCACCATTTCGCCCTTACGGCGATTTTCATCCTCTTTAACCCACGCCAGCAGTTCGCCAATCGGTGCACCCTGAATCGATTCCCAGGTTTTGGTGATTTCACGCGCCAGCACCACATAGCGATCTTCACCCAGCACTGTGGCAATATCCTGCAGGCTGTCCAGCAGGCGGTGAGTGGATTCGTAGAAAATCAGCGTGCGCGGCTCCTGCTCAAGTGCACGCAGCGTGTCGCACCGGCCTTTGCTTTTCGCTGGCAGAAACCCTTCGTAACAGAAACGGTCTGACGGTAATCCCGCCGCGCTTAAGGCGGTAATCGCCGCGCAGGCTCCTGGCAGTGGCACCACCCGGATACCGGCTTCGCGACAGCGGCGCACCAGATGATAGCCAGGATCGTTGATCAATGGCGTGCCTGCATCGGAAACTAACGCTATGCTTTGGCCTTCCTGCAGCTTCGCCAGCAGCTGTTCTGCTTTCTGTTGTTCATTATGATCATGGAGTGCGAACAGGCGAGCATTGATGGCGAAATGTTGTAGCAACAGCCCGGTATGACGTGTATCTTCCGCAGCGATCAGATCGACGCTCGTGAGTACCGTCAGGGCACGCTGGGTGATATCACCCAGATTACCAATCGGCGTAGGAACGATATAGAGCGTGCTGGCAGAAATGTCTGCCCGATCGAGTTGTTTCATTGTTTCATCCGCATTGCCGATTTAATATTGAGCATCTTGAAAAAAACATCACTGGATACAGTATGCTTCCTTCAAAAGTCGTTCGTAATAAAGCAGGACGCTTCGTGCCTGTTCTTCTGGCCGGGCTAATTTTAGCAGCTTGTACTGGTCAGGCACCGCAAACTCCAGGTGCGGATGTCCAGGGACCTGCTACCAGGACTTCCGACTATTATCTGCAACAAGTGCAGCAAAGCTCCGATGATAACAAGGCTGACTGGCAATTACTTGCCATACGTGCATTGTTGAATGAAGGGAAGTATCCGCAGGCCAACCAGCAGTTCACTCAGCTACCGAAAACATTGAGCGACAGCCAGAGTCAGGAAGTGCAGCTACTCAACGCGCAGCTGGCGATTTCACGCCAGGATGTGGCCAGTGCACAGAGCGTGCTGGATAAACTCGACCCCTCTTCATTGTCGAAAGATCAGCAGGCGCGCTATTGGCAGTTGCAGATCAATGCGAATCAGGGCAAGCCTTCCCTGACGTTGTTACGTGCTTTTATCGCACAGGAACCGCTGTTGCAGGGTGCTGATAAGCAGAAAAATATTGATGCTACCTGGCAGGCGCTGACGCAAATGACGCCGGAACAGGCGAATAGTCTGGTGATTAACGCCGATGAAAATGTCCTGCAAGGCTGGCTTGATCTGCAAAGTGTTTATCATGCCAACCGTCAGGACCCGGATATGCTGAAAGCGGGCATCACCGACTGGCAGACGCGTTA
The DNA here is from genome assembly GCF_050037805.1 of Winslowiella sp. 2C04. Lineage (NCBI taxonomy): Bacteria > Pseudomonadati > Pseudomonadota > Gammaproteobacteria > Enterobacterales > Erwiniaceae > Winslowiella > Winslowiella sp. 2C04. Next base: position 438,856 of record NZ_CP188300.1, read on the forward strand.
CCCGCAGAACCCGGCGGCGAAAATGTTGCCGACGGCGCTGGGGCAGGTACAGAACTTCCAGCAGGCCTCAACCGGTAAAATTGCGCTGTTACTGCCGCTGAACGGTCAGGCCCAGGTGTTTGCCAGCGCCATCCAGAAAGGCTTTAACGATGCGAAAAATGGCGTGCTGAATGCGCCTCCGCCAGCAGCGGAGGCTCAGCCGACAGAGAACGCTTCTGCAACGCCAGCAGAAAACGATGCGAATGCCGTGGTCAGCCCGTCAGCCATTCAGCCAGGTGATGACAGCGAACAGCAACAGAACCAGTCGGTTGCGCCCGCCAGTTCGCAGTCGGTCGCTACTGCGCCTGCCAGCAATGCCGAAGTGAAAGTCTACGATACCAGTGCTCAGCCGCTGCCACAGCTGCTGGCGCAGGCGCAGCAGGATGGCGCGACGCTGGTGGTAGGCCCGCTGCTGAAAAACAACGTTGAGCAACTGGCTGACAGCCAGACGCCACTCAATGTGCTGGCGCTGAATGAGCCTGAAAAAATCCAGAACCGTCCGAATCTTTGCTATTTTGCGCTTTCTCCTGAAGACGAAGCGCGCGATGCTGCGCATCATATCTGGGAGCAGGGTAAACGATCGCCACTGCTACTGGTGCCTCGCGGCTCGCTGGGCGATCGTGTGACCAATGCCTTTGCCAGCGAATGGCAGAAGCTGGGAGGAAGCACGGTACTCAGGCAGCAGTTTGGTTCCACCGGTGAACTGAAGCAGGGGATTAACAGCGGAGCGGGTATTCGTCTGACCGGCACGCCAGTCAGTGCGCCGCAAGAACAGCCGCAGGGTGTGACCATTGCTGGCCTGACCATCCCGGCGCCGCCGAGTGATGCGCCGGTGCAGAGCTCTTCCGGCAATGTGGATGCGACCTATATTGTCTCAACGCAGGATGAGTTGCAGCTGATCAAGCCGATGATAGCGATGCGCGTCAGCAGCCGTGATAATGTGGCGCTGTATGCCAGTTCTCGTAGCTTCCAGGCAGGCTCAGGCCCGGATTTCCGTCTGGAGATGGAAGGGCTGCAGTTCAGCGATATTCCGTTGCTGACCGGGGCTAACCCAGGTTTGATGCAGCAGGCAGCAAGAACATTTAATAATGATTACTCGTTGGTACGCCTTTATGCGATGGGCATTGATGCCTGGACATTGGCTAACCACTTTAGTGAAATGCGTCAGCTGCCTGGTTTCCAGATTGATGGCAACACCGGCAAGCTAAGCGCCACTCAGGATTGCGTCATCAACAGGAAGTTGACATGGAGCCAGTATCGTCAGGGACAAATCGTTCCGGCCAACTGAGTCGCCAGCAACAAGGGGCGGGCTATGAGTTGATAGCCCGCCGCCATCTGGAACAGGCCGGGTTGATATTTGAAGCCGCCAACGTGCGTTTTCGTGGCGGAGAGCTGGACCTCATCATGCGCGACCAGCAGCGCTGGGTGTTTGTTGAGGTTCGCTATCGTCGTAACGACCGTTTCGGTGGCGCCGCTGCCAGCGTGACGCGGCAGAAGCAGCAGAAGTTACTTCGGGCGGCAGCCATCTGGCTGGCGATGCGCAATGCCAGTTTTGATACGCTCGACTGTCGTTTTGATGTTGTTGCCATCACCGGGAATCAGCTTGAGTGGTTGCCCGACGCGTTTAATGCAGAAGATTAGAACCGGGTGAAAAACCGTGCTGGAAAAAATTAAAGCTTGTTTTACCGAAAGTATTCAAACGCAGATTGCTGCGGCAGAAGCCTTGCCGGATGCCATCTCGCGTGCTGCGATGACCATGGTGCAGTCTCTGCTGAATGGCAACAAAATCCTGAGCTGTGGTAACGGAACCTCAAGTGCCAATGCTCAGCATTTTGCCGCCAGCATGATTAATCGCTTTGAGACTGAGCGCCCGAGCTTACCGGCGATTGCGCTCAGCGCCGACAACGTACTGTTAACCGCGATTGGTAACGATCGCCTGCATGAAGAGATTTACGCCAAGCAGGTGCGCGCGCTGGGTCATGCCGGTGATGTGCTGCTGGCGATTTCCACCCGTGGTAACAGCCGCGATATCGTCAAAGCCGTTGAGGCGGCGGTAACGCGCGATATGACGATTATCGCACTTACCGGTTACGACGGCGGTGAGCTGGCCGGTTTGCTGGGGCCACAGGATGTGGAGATCCGCATCCCTTCACACCGCAGCTCAAGGATACAGGAAATGCACATGTTAACCGTGAATTGCCTGTGCGATTTGATAGATAACACCTTATTTCCCCACCAGGATGTTTGAAGGAGCAAAAATGAAGGCATTATCTGCATGTGCAGTTATTCTTACCGCGCTGATGCTACAGGGTTGTGCAGCAGTGGTTGTGGGTAGCGCAGCCGTAGCCACTAAAACGGCCACTGATCCACGCACGGTGGGTACTCAGGTTGATGATGGAACGCTGGAGCTACGCGTCAGTAACGCGCTGGCGAAAGACGAACAGATTAAGAAAGATGCGCATATCGTCGCGACCGCCTATCAGGGCAAAGTTCTGCTGACCGGCCAGGCGCCGAGTGCCGATACTGCGGGCCGGGCGAAACAGATTGCGATGGGTGTGGATGGCGCAACTGAGGTTTACAATGAGATTCGCCAGGGGCCAAAAGTGAGTCTCGGCACCGCCTCTTCCGACACCTGGATTACCACTAAAGTCCGTTCCCAGTTACTGGGCAGCGATCAGGTGAAGTCGTCCAACGTGAAGGTGACGACTGAAAACGGCGAAGTATTCTTACTGGGTCTGGTGACCGAGCAGGAAGCGAAGGCCGCAGCGGATATCGCCAGCCGCGTAGGGGGTGTGAAACACGTGACTACTGCGTTTACCATTCTGAAGTAACCAGTGTGGCGGCGTTCTCGCCGCCTGTGCCGCACGGGAGCCGAAAATGGCTCCCGGATAAAATTATACCGGCAAATCAATCACCAACGCCCGTAGCGGCGTTGCGGCAACCAGCGACACATGCTGCTCTTCTTTAATAAAAGCCCCATCGCCACAGACCAGCGTTTGCTGTTGCTGAGACTGCGTCTCTGCTTGTAAGGACCCATGAATCGATTGCAGATAAGCACGCGGCCCATGCAGTTTAGTGGACCAGCTTTCGCCGGGTTGCAGCTCAATATGGTGTATCCAGACCTGCTGACGCAGTTGTAAGCTGCCCAGTTCGCCATCAGGCGATGCCAGCAAAGTATACGACTGGCGGGGTGAGATTTTCACGCGTTGAATCAGCGGGTTTTCCCGCTCCGGGCAGGCATCCAGCCACAGTTGCAGGCGCGTCAACGGCGTCTCTTTGCTCAGGTTGTGTTCACTCCAGGTGACGCCAGCCTGAGTAGACAGCAGCAAGGCTTCCCCGGCGCGCGCGCTGGTGTGATTGCCTTCGCTGTCGCGATATTCAGCTTCGCCTTGCAGAATTAAATTGAGGATATCCACCTTCGGATAGCTGCGCGGCTGAAAGGATGCCGCTGGTGCCAGTACTTCCTGATTCAGCACTCGCAGCGACGCATAGCCCAGCAGTTCAGGATCAAAGTAATGTCCAAAAGAGAAAGTATAGCGACCCTGCAACCAGCCATAATCGGCCTTGCCACATTCGTTCGCTGCACGTGATGTAATCATAATTGTTTTAACCTCCAGTGTCGTCCAGCCCCAGAGTGGCGGACGCTCATCATCATTCCATGGTAAGTTTCTGGACGCAGGATTGTTAGCCAGTTAATCTGCTGGGTATATTCAAATTTCCTGACAGAGAATCGCGATGGCTAAAGATCGGGCCTTAACGTTAGAAGCTTTACGGGTGATGGATGCTATCGATCGTCGTGGCAGTTTTGCCGCCGCCGCTGATGAGCTGGGGCGCGTGCCGTCTGCGCTAAGCTACACCATGCAAAAGCTGGAAGAAGAGCTGGACGTGGTGTTATTTGACCGTTCTGGTCATCGAACTAAATTCACCAATGTTGGCCGGATGCTGCTGGAGCGCGGGCGGGTTCTGCTTGAGGCTGCGGACAAATTAACCACCGATGCGGAAGCGCTGGCGCGCGGCTGGGAAACTCATCTGACAATTGTGGTTGAAGCGCTGGTTCCCAGCCAGCTGCTGTTCCCGCTGGTTGATAAACTGGCGGAAAAAGCGAATACCCAAATTTCACTGATGACAGAAGTGCTGGCGGGTGCCTGGGAGCGGCTGGAACAGGGCAGAGCGGATATTGTTATCGCTCCGGATATGCATTTCCGCGCATCATCGGAGATTAACACTCGCAAACTCTACAGCATGGTCAGCGTCTACGTCGCCAGCCCGGACCATCCGATCCATCTTGAGCCTGAGCCACTGTCCGAAGTGACGCGAGTGAAATATCGCGGCATTGCGGTGGCGGATACTGCGCGTGAGCGCCCGGTGTTAACCGTTCAGCTGTTGGACAAACAGCAGCGTTTAACCGTCAGTTCGATTGATGATAAACGCAAAGCGCTGTTGGCCGGTCTCGGCGTTGCTACCATGCCTTATCCGCTGGTGGAAAAGGATATCGCTGAAGGGCGCTTGCGGGTAGTCAGCCCGGAATATTCCCGTGAGGTAGATATTATTATGGCATGGCGACGTGACAGTATGGGTGAGGCGAAGGCCTGGTGCCTGCGTGAGATACCGCGTTTATTGGCAAAGCAGCGATGAGTTTATTCTCTGCTATCCTGCACAGCTGATTACATCAAGCAGAGTTCCATAAATGGCTCTCTGCTGTATTTTGTCTTTGATATAATATAATTTAAAAACATAGAGAAAATCGTAAAAAAAATCGCCATATCCAAAATGTGAGTAAGAATATTAACAGTAAATTATAAAAAAGGGATTTAAACTTTCTTCTTGAGGAGATGTGGATGAATGGAATGATAAGAGTTAATGTTACTGGAGCAAGGATATCTCGGGTGTCATCATAAACCAAATTCTCAAAAGCAATACAGATATTAGTTAATGCTCCCTCTCCAACCATATATTCATGGTCAAAAACAGACATCATATAGATAACTAATAATGAAAAAAAGAAATATCCGATGGCAGTTACTCTTTTCCAGCTGATCATTCTCCTAAGTCCATTATATTCTCTATCGACTTCCTCTTATTTATAATGCTGCGTCCATACTCTGTATATTTTCGCAGCGGAGAACCTACTGGAGCATTAATGGAATCAATAAAGTCCTGTTTTTTTCGCTGGATCCCTCTATTGTAGCGTGAGCCCGCGAGGATAATCTGTTCATCATTAAGATTGCGTGTGTCAGCATCAGGATAGTCATAGAGGATTAAATCGTGAAGATGTTTAGCAACGATCTGTATATTGTAATCATTGTTAAGTAAGCAATTTGAAAGTTGAAACTGCTGTGTTCGGTTAAGCTTAGAGGGATCGATACCAATAGCTTCGGCGGCTGCGCGTAACTGTATTGCCAGTGAACCCACGGATGTAACATTCGAGAGATTATTATTCCCTCTAAATATATCAATTAACTGGCGAAACTGAAGAAGACCATATGTTTTCAATCTATCTGGTTTTCCTCCCACTTCGGAAACTGCAACCCCTGCTAATAATAATTCTGGTATGTTGTTTTCTTGTGAAAATCGGCTAATTGCATGCCTGTTATAAACTAAAAATCCAGCTTTGTAGGCCCACAGGTAATTTTCTCCAGTAACGAATCGCTGATTGCCTGGAAGTAATTTATAACGCATAAGATCTATAGCGTTGAAATGAGGAAAACCCAGATCATCAACAGTGCAGAATGCATTTCCCATTGTTAATTCCCTATAAGGTAAATCTCCTGAATATATTGAGGTAATATACCGCTTAAAGTCTTAATGAGAAGTTAATAGTTAAAGAATTGTTTTTTTTGTGATGAGCATCAATACTCTGAAAGATTACGTTAACGAGTACTAAAAAGAGTGAACAGGGTGACATTCAAGCCACCCGTGACAATATCACTCATTAAAGATGGTCCCGCCCGTGCGGCTCATCCCAGTTAAACGCTGGCCCGATGGAAATCACGCCGTGCGGATTAATAGTTTTATGGCTGCAATAATAGTGATGGCGGATATGCGCCAGATCGACGGTCTCCGCAATGCCCGGCATCTGATAAATCTCGCGCAGGAAGCCATTCAGATTCAGATAATCACCAATACGATGCTTGTCACATTTGAAATGGGTGACATACACCGGATCAAAGCGCACCAGCGTTGTCCACAGACGCAGATCGGCTTCAGTCAGACGGTCGCCGGTCAGATAGCGATGCTGCCCCAAAATTTGCTCAAGGCGGTCCAGCGAGCTAAACAGCGAAGTAACGGCTTCGTCGTAGGCTTCCTGTGAGGTGGCAAAGCCACTTTTGTAGACGCCGTTGTTAACGGTGTCATAAATCCAGCCGTTCAGTTCATCAATGCTGGCACGTAAATCCTGCGGATAGAAGTCTCCCGCGCGGGCACCCACGCCATCGAATGCCGAGTTAAACATGCGGATGATGTCAGCAGACTCGTTGCTAACGATGGTGTTCTGCTGCTTATCCCATAATACCGGGACCGTCACGCGGCCGGTATATTCTTTGTCAGCGCGCAGATAGAGCTGATAAAGAAACGCGTTATGAAACAGGTTGTCACCGGTAGCCGCAGGAAAATCGTCATCAAAGGTCCAGCCATTTTCCAGCATCAACGGATGTACCACTGAAACTGAAATCAGATTTTCCAGCCCTTTCAACTGGCGCATCAGCAAGGTGCGGTGCGCCCATGGGCAGGCCAGTGAGACATACAGATGATAGCGGTCGCGCTCGGCGCGAAAACCGCCGCTGCCGGTCGGGCCAGCTGAGCCATCGGCAGTGACCCAGTTACGGTAAGCCGATTCAGAGCGCTTAAAGCGGCCACCGGTGGATTTGGTGTCATACCAGTTGTCGTGCCAGACACCGTCAATTAACAGTCCCATAAAACCTCCAAAATAAATGAGGCGAGGATGAAATCATCCTCGCCCTGGTATCAGTCATAATTTAGAGTATAGACCTACCGCTGTTACCATTTTTTATTGATTAGGCGGTCGATGCTGAAAGCGCCCGGACCGGTAATACCTAACAGTAAGAAGCCGCCAGAAATGGTCAGATTTTTCATAAACATCAGCTGGTTAACGCCTTCAGCAAAGTTGCTGTGGAAAATAAACGCGGTCAGCAGTGTAAAGCCAGCGGTAAACAGTGCGGTAGTACGGGTCAGGAAGCCGAACAGAATGGCCAGACCGCCGCCGAACTCCAGCAGGATGGTTAGCGGCAGGAAGAAGCCTGGAACACCCATTGCTTCCATATACTGCTGAGTACCGGCATAACCGGTGATTTTGCCCCAGCCTGCAGTAATGAACAGAATTGGCATCAGAATGCGTGCGATCAGTAACCCGGTATCTTCTAATTTTTTCATCATTTACTCCAACGTGTTTTTTATTATGGGCAGAACAAGTCAGCCAGCTAAGTAACAAGGCTCACGGGCAAAACGCGCTGGAGTCCTTTCGTTGAAGAAGATAATAATCGCGAATGATTAAGGTTGTAAGCGAGATATACTGTCGATGTTATTCAAGAAAATTGAATTGGAAGAAATGGCAGGAAATCAGTGAAGCGGGCAGTACCAAGGGGAGAAATGGGCGGCAACAGCGCCGCCCCTAAGTTATCGGCTACCGGGCAGGTTTTTACGAATCAACCGCCAGGTGCTCCATGCACCGAAGCCGCGCTTAGCCCAGCGCAGCAGGAAGCTTGGGTTACGTGCGGACCAGATGGCCAGCGCGCTACTTCCTATAACTAAATAGCGGCGCATGCTGACCAGCGTCAGCCAGCCGCTATCGTAACGAGCAGTGCTCGTCAGCCAGTCGCGGCGAGCGGCGGTCAGATCGAGGCGTTGCTGCTGGACAATGCCCAGCAGTTCGGCCTTACGCTGTTCGCGTTCGCGGCGGCTCATGCACCGTCATCCTCAAGCAGCTTGCGGTCGGTTTCCAGCTCTTTACGCGTGGCGCGCAGCAGCGTCGATTTGCGCGACTTGCTTAACGCCCACAGACCAAAGAACAGCGCCAGTGCAAACAATACGCCGGTAGTGATGGCGATTGCCATCAGACGATATTGTGCATCGACCGCCCAGACGACCAGTACCATCAAGCTCATCAACCCGAAGGCGGTGAACAGCATGGTTAATCCGACCATCATCAGCATCTGCAGCAGATTGGCTTTCTCTTCCTCCAGCTCTACCACTGCCAGCCGCACGCGGGTTTCAACCATGCCGACCAGCGTGGTGATGATACGCTGTCCTATGTTTATGACCCCTTTGCCCGGGCCGTGGCTTTGCTGTGAGTCGGCCATATTAACGACGCGTCAGCAATACGCCCAGCACCACGCCTACAGCGGCACCAATGCCGACGCCATGCCATGGATTTTCACGCACATACTCATCGGCGCGTCCTGCTGCTTCGCGGGTACCCTGTGCAATACGCTCGCCAGATTCGCCCAGGCGGTGACGTGACTCATCCAGCGCGGCGCGTGCCTTGGTACGCAGCTTGTCCAGCTCGGTTTTTGATTTTTCACCGGTGGTGCTCAGTACTTCTTCCAGGGTGTCGGCCAGATTTTTTAATTCCGCGCGCAGGTGTTCTGAGGTGGTATCTTTTGACATGAAACACTCCTTATTATCATTGGATTAAGTCAGTTACTTCGGTTAATACGGTGCTGCTTCTGTTTGTTTAAGTTCTTCGCGTGCTTCAGCCAGTTTCTTCTCACGTTTGGCAATTTTTTCATTATCGCCTTTATCACGTGCTTCACTCAAATCGCGTTCACGTTCAGCAACTTCGTGCTTATGTTTTTCAATCTTCTCCTGATGCTCAGCTTTAAGACCGGCATCAGTACAGCCTGCACGCGCTTCGGTAAGCGCACGCTCCAGTCCGGTCACACGACGTTGATTATCGTGCTGACGAGCGATATCGATCTGTTGCTGAATAGCCTGCTCTTTCTGCTGGCAGAGCGGTTCAGCTGCCTGAGCGAAGCCGGAGAGAGAGAAAAGACCTAAACAGAGAACGAAGCGAAATTTCATGTTCTTTTACCTTCCTTTGTTGATATGTCGGGCGTTATGCAGAATCCCGACACTGGAAATTCCTGAGTCTGCTTTGGGCCATAAGGCAAAACAGACATTATCCTGTAAGGATAGTCAGAAATTGGTGAAAGCTCAAAGCAGAGGGTGTAAGTGGGGGAATTATGACCGCCGACCATAGCGTCGGCGGTAGATCTCAGCCAACCGACTGAGGATTAAAGCTGATGCGGCTGAACCAGCTTTTGCTTGAGGTCGCATCCATTTGTGCTATCTCAAACCCGTAGGGCAGTATCTGCTGCAACGCCTTTTGCGCTGCCAGGCTCTGCTCCTGCGAGTCAAATTTGATCACCAGTGAATCGCGGTCAGGCGTGATGCTCTTAATCTGAATGCCCTGCGCATTAAGGCGCTGCCAGACATAAAAACCATCCGGTAGTGAGATGCCCTGACGGGATGTTTTAATCTGTAAAGCGGTCTCCTGGCGGTACAGTGCTGGCATTAGCACAACGGCTAATAAGGCCAGCGCGCCCAGCACCAGCCACGGTAGCAGACGCCGCCGCCCGGTAGTCCATTTGGGTAACACGATCATTATGAGTTTCCTTTCTCACTACCTGGATTTCGCTTGTTGCGCCATAAAACGTACAGTGAACCAAACAGGCCAAACACCAGTAAAACCAACGGTAACAGCATCAGGCAGAACATCACCTCATCTTCATATTTGCGGAAAATCGGCGTTTTACCTAATGCGAAGCCCATAACCGTCAGAATGAGTATCCAAAGTAGCGCGCTCATCCAGTTAAAAAACTGAAAGCGAGCATTGCTGAGGCCTGACAAACCCGCGATGGTTGGCAGCAGGGTACGAACAAAAGCAATAAAACGGCCGATTAACAGTGCCGAAAGGCCATGACGATGAAATAGACGGTGCGCCCGCTGATGGTACTGCGCGGGCAAATGGGAAAGCCACTTCTGCACCGTGACGGTATTCCCCAACCACTTGCCTTGTATGTAACCGACCCAACTCCCAAGGCTGGCTGCGGTTGTCAGGATAAGAATGGTCAGTGGGAAGTTCATGGTTCCTTTGGCGATCAATACGCCTACCAGAATCAGCAAGCTGTCTCCTGGCAGAAAGGCTGCGGGCAGCAGGCCGTTCTCGAGAAACAAAATCATAAACAGTATGCCGTAAATTGCCCAGACCAGCGTCGGATCGGCCAGGGTTTCATAATCTTGTTGCCACAGTGCATGCAGCAACTCTCTCATAATATCCATTAATTCTTCCTGAACATCATTGTTAAACACGCTTGCCGGATGACAAGTTCAGGCGGAGGCTGACGCGGATTTTGATCGTTATAATTGGCGCAGCCTGCTGCCGAATAGGGGACACTCTGCATTTCGTGCATAAAAGCCGCACGTTCTTTTCACCCGGTGGCAAAGGGTAAAAAAAGACAGTTAACTGTAACAAAAACCACCGATTTGAGACAGGGGAAACTTGCTACCGCCAGGCTGTTTTACCGTTCAATGGCATTAGCAGAAAGGAGCTTTACACAGGCTGACACTTATGCAAGTTTGCTTAAATAATCAGCCTTACAGAAAAATAGCGTATTTTTTAAGAATCTTTTGGTTTTTCGAGGGTGATGACTGGGTTTTCGGCGAACATATAGCGATCGACATTTATTTCAAAATCATCACTGGTGGCGCGAAATAACATCTGACGCGTATTTTCCAGGTGTTGCCACATCGCTCGTTTGCTGGCTGCCGGATCCTTGCGCATTAGCGCCTGAAGAATCTGGTCATGGTCGTCGCACCAGCTTTCGATCGACTTGTCATCAATATGTTCATGCAGTTTTAACCAGTACGGGTTATATAAACGGTGTAACCACATCTTTTCAACAATTGCCGCCAGCGCGCTGTTTTGTGTCGCGGCAGCGATCTGCACATGGAATTTCATATCCCATTCTGAATCGCGGAAGCGATCCTCTTTACGCGCCTGCTCCTGAATTTCCATGAGCTGAATAATGTGCTGGCGTGTCACCTGGGTGGCAGCGAACTCTGCGACATTACTTTCAATCAGCTGCCGTGCCTGCAACAGCTCAAATGGGCCGAAATTGGCGAACTCAAGCTGACTGTGGGTCGTAACGCTTTTTTTCTGCTGATTACCGACCACATGGATACCGGATCCTTTGCGGACGTCAACATAGCCTTCCACCTCAAGCATGATGATCGCTTCGCGCACCACGGTGCGGCTTACGCCCATCTCCTCGGCAATAAAACGCTCAGCGGGCAGCTTGTCGCCCACCAGATATTCGCCTGCCTCCAGCTGACGTTTCAGTTCAGCTGCCAGCTGTTGATAAAGGCGACGCGATTCGCTCAGTTCCATGATCGAGGCTCCGGGTTAAGAGGGCTGATAGTAGAGTTGTTATACCCGTTTTCTGACCGTTTTAACAATGTCAGCCGGAGGAAAGCTCATGGCCGCGTTTGTCTGGCAACAGCCAGGTTCTGGTATAACAAGAATAAGGGAATGCTGTCATACAACTTTGAAAGGTTGAATGCCATCACATAAACCTTTACTGGCGTGTGGGATACTAAAAGTGGACTTAGGTCAGTGCGTTACTCATTCTCTGACCGGGTGGAGTGAAAAGTTAACCAAGAAAACTGCTGTTAATGTGAGCGGCATCTCAAAATTATCGCTGCGCCTGCCATAATTGGTATGATAACTTTTTAAGCGTTCAGGCAGTGCGGCCCAACGTCGAGAGTGAGGAAGCGGTTATGTCCCAATTTATGAGCGAAGATTTTTTGCTGGATAGCGCAGTTGCACGACGGTTATTTCATGATTATGCCGCTGAACAGCCGATTTTCGATTACCACTGCCACTTACCGCCGCAGCAGATAGCCGAAAATACACGCTTTAAAAATCTCTTTGATATCTGGCTGAAGGGCGATCACTATAAATGGCGGGCGATGCGCGCTAATGGGGTGCCCGAAGCGCTCTGCACCGGTAACGCCAGCGACCGCGAAAAGTTTGATGCCTGGGCGCGCACGGTGCCGCATACCATTGGTAACCCGCTGTATCACTGGACTCATCTTGAGCTACGCCGTCCGTTCGGCATCCGCGATATTCTGCTGTCGGAGAAAACTGCTGATAGCGTCTGGCAGCAATGTAATGCACTGCTGGCCGAAGATGCATTCAGTGCGCGCGGCATTATGACGCAGATGAAGGTGAAAATGGTCGGCACCACTGACGATCCAATTGACGACCTGCGCCATCATGCTGCGCTGGCACGCGATAGCAGTTTCACCACCAAAGTGCTGCCTTCATGGCGACCCGATAAAGCCTTTAATCTTGAAGCGGAAGGTTTTGTCGATTATCTGCACCAGCTGTCAGCCAGTGCCGATGTATCGATCTCGCGCTTTGATCATTTGCTGCAGGCTTTGAACCGAAGGCTGGACCATTTTGCGGCGCACGGCTGCAAAGTCTCCGACCATGCGCTGGATGTGGTGCTGTTTGCCGAGGCGGATGAGGCAACGCTCGATGCGATTCTGGCGCGCCGACTGCAAGGAATGACGCCAACTGAACACGAAGTCGCCCAGTTTAAAACCGCGGTGTTGGTGTGGCTGGGAGCGGAGTATGCCCGTCGCGGCTGGGTGCAGCAGTATCATATTGGCGCACTGCGCAATACCAATCGCCGCCAGCTGGCGCTGCTTGGGCCGGACGTCGGCTTTGATTCGATAAATGACCGTCCGCTGGCGGAGCAGCTGGCGCGCCTGCTGGATGCGCAAAACCGTGACAACGCGCTGCCGAAAACCATTCTTTACTGCCTCAATCCGCGTGACAACGAAGTGATTGCCACCATGGTCGGTAATTTTCAGGGCGAGGGTCAGCCAGGCAAAATGCAGTTCGGTTCGGCCTGGTGGTTTAACGATCAGCTGGACGGCATGCAGCGCCAGATGACTCAGCTGTCACAAATTGGTCTGTTAAGCCGTTTTGTCGGCATGCTGACCGACAGCCGCAGTTTTCTCTCCTACACCCGACATGAATACTTCCGCCGCCTGCTCTGCCAGATGATTGGCCGTTGGGTAGAAAACGGTGAGGCACCGAATGATATCGAACTGCTGGGTTCGATGGTGCAGAACATCTGCTTTAACAATGCTCGGGACTATTTTGCCGTCGAGCTTTAACAAGGAATCACTATGCAGCAGCTGAACCGCCGTCAGTTTCCAGGCAGACACTATCCCGATCGTATTATTCAGTTTGGTGAGGGCAATTTTTTGCGCGCCTTTATCGACTGGCAGATCGATTTGCTTAATCAACATACCGATCTGGATGCCGGTATTGTGGTGGTTCGTCCGCGTAACAGCGCCACGCAACGCAGCTTAAACAGTCAGGATGGCCTGTTTACCGCGTTGATTCGTGGTCTGAACGACAAGGGCGAGGTAGTCAGCGAGCCGCGCCTGATTCGTTCGGTGAATCGGGAAATCCACGCCTGGCGCCAGTTCGATGAGTTTCTGGCGCTGGCGCGTGATGGCAATATTCGCCTGGTGTTCTCCAATACCACCGAAGCGGGTATTGCCTTCGCGGCTGATGACCGACTGGAAGACTCGCCGCCGCATAGCTTTCCGGCCAAGCTGACGCGCCTGCTGTACGAGCGTTTCTGCCACTTTGCGGGTGCCGCAGATAAAGGCTGGGTCATTTTGCCGTGTGAACTGATCGATGAGAATGGTGAGGCATTAAAGGCGTTAGTGCTGCGCTATGCGCAGCAATGGCAGCTGCCCGAGGCGTTCAGCCAGTGGCTTCACCAGCACAACACCTTCTGTTCAACGCTGGTCGATCGTATCGTTACCGGCTATCCGCAGGAAGATGCGGAGCAAATTTTCCAGCAGCTGGGTTATCGCGACGACTATCTCGATGCCGGAGAAGTCTATTACCAGTTTGTGATACAGGGGCCGCACTGGCTGCATGAAATGCTGCGCCTCGATCGCTATCCGCTGAATATCCGGCTGGTTGATGACATCAAACCGTATAAGGCGCAGAAAGTGGCGATCCTCAACGGTGCGCATACCGCGCTGGTGCCGGTGGCATTTCTCGCCGGTCTGGATACCGTTGGTGAAGCGATGAATGATGCGCAGATTGCGGCATTTGTCGAAAGCACGCTGCGTGACGAGATTATCCCGACGCTGAATTTACCTTCAGCTGAACTGCACGCCTTTGCTGACGCGGTGCTGAGCCGCTTCCGCAACCCGTTTATCCGCCATCAGCTGCTGGCCATTGCGCTTAACGGCATGACTAAATTCCGCACCCGAATCCTGCCGCAGCTGCTGGCAAGTCAGCAGCAGCAAGGCCAGTGGCCGCGTAAGCTCACTTTTGCGCTGGCGGCGCTGCTGGTGTTTTATCGCGGCGAGCGCGATGGCAAGCCTTTCCCGTTACAGGATGACGAGCACTGGCTGAGCTGCTTTTCGACACTGTGGGCGCAGCTCGGGCGCGGTGAAATCACGCCGCAGCAGCTGGTCGAAACGGTGCTGGCGGATACCCAACACTGGCAAAGCGATCTGACGCAGCTGCCGGGGCTGGTGGCGGCGGTGACGGAATCGCTGCAAATGATTGTCGATCGCGGTATGCGTGCGGCACTGGAACAACTGGGGTAAAAGCGCCATGCAAAAAATCATAAAAATAGATCCGCGAGACAATGTCGCAGTCGCCCTGAGTGATTTAACTGAAGGGGAAAGTCTGTCGCTTAATCAGCAGCTGGTCACGCTGTCTCAGCCGGTAGCGCGAGGTCATAAATTCGCGCTACAGGCGATTGAGCCGGGCGCGCTGGTGATCAAGTACGGTCTGCCGATTGGTCATGCAACCCAATCCATTGCGGCAGGCGAGGTGATTCACTCGCAAAATGCGCGCACTAATCTCAGCGATCTGGATGAGTATCAGTATCAGCCCGATTTCCCCACTCTGCCGCCGCAGGCCAGTGACCGCGAGGTGCAGATTTATCGCCGCGCCAGCGGTGAGGTCGGCATTCGCAATGAGCTGTGGATTCTGCCAACCGTCGGCTGCGTTAATGGCATTGCACGCCAAATCCAGTCGCGCTTTCTGCGTGAAACCGCTGACGCGCCAGATATTGATGGTGTGCATCTGTTCAGCCATCCGTTTGGCTGCTCGCAGCTTGGCGAAGATCATGAAAATACCCGCACTATGCTGCAAAATATGGTGCGCCACCCCAATGCTGGTGCGGTGCTGGTGATCGGCCTTGGCTGCGAAAATAATCAGGTGGATGTGTTTCGCGAGACGCTGGGTGAATTTTCCAGTGAACGCGTGACCTTTATGATCTGCCAGCAGCAGGATGATGAGGTTGAGGCGGGCGTTGAGCGCCTGCATCAGCTGTATCAGGTGATGCGTTCCGATCGGCGTCAGCCGGGCAAGCTTAGCGAACTGAAATTCGGTCTTGAATGCGGTGGCTCCGACGGATTATCCGGCATTACCGCCAATCCGTTGCTCGGGCGCTTCTCGGATCAGATGATTGCCAACGGCGGCACCACGGTACTGACTGAAGTGCCGGAAATGTTTGGCGCGGAGCAAATTCTGATGAGTCGCTGCCGTGATGAAGCGACATTTGAGAAAACTGTCAGCATGATCAACGACTTCAAACAGTATTTTATTGCCCATCAGCAGCCGATTTATGAGAATCCTTCTCCCGGTAATAAGGCGGGCGGTATCACGACGCTGGAAGAGAAATCACTGGGCTGCACGCAGAAAGCCGGTCAAAGCCAGGTGGTTGATGTGCTGAAGTATGGTGAGCGCCTGAAGATTCACGGTCTGAATTTATTGAGTGCGCCAGGCAACGATGCGGTCGCCACCAGCGCGCTGGCGGGGGCGGGGTGCCATATGGTGCTGTTCAGCACTGGCCGGGGGACGCCTTATGGCGGATTTGTGCCGACGGTGAAAATCGCTACTAACAGCGAGCTGGCGGCTAAGAAGCCACACTGGATTGATTTCGATGCTGGCAAGCTGATACACGGCACCAGCATGGAACAGCTGTTAAGCGAGTTTGTTGATGATATTGTCGGCATCGCCAATGGCAAGCCGACCAATAATGAGCGCAACGATTTCCGCGAACTGGCGTTGTTTAAAAGCGGCGTCACGCTCTGAATCCGGCACGGGCGGCGACATATACTCGCCGCCCGTTACCCTCAGGCTTCCTGCGAGAGACGTTGCTCTTCTGCCTGACAAACCGCGGCAGTGAACAGAATATCGGTGGAAGAATTCAGCGCGGTTTCCGCTGAGTCCTGCAGTACGCCAATGATAAAGCCGACCGCAACCACCTGCATCGCCACTTCATTTGGGATACCAAACATATTACAGGCCACCGGGATCAGCAGCAGCGAGCCACCGGCCACGCCGGATGCGCCGCAGGCACACAGTGATGCCACCAGGCTTAACAGAATCGCTGTCGGAACATCGATGCTGATACCCAGCGTATTCACCGCCGCCAGCGTCAGCACGGTAATCGTGATTGAAGCACCCGCCATGCTGATGGTAGCACCGAGCGGAATCGACACCGAATAGGTATCTTCATCCAGCTTTAGTCGCTTAGCCAGCGCCATATTTACCGGAATATTCGCCGCTGAACTGCGGGTAAAGAAGGCGGTGACGCCGCTTTCACGCAGGCAGGTAAAGACCAGTGGATAAGGGTTGCGACGGATTTTCCAGTAAACCAAAATCGGGTTAAATACCAAAGCCATCAACAACATGCAGCCGATAAGTAGCGCCAGCAGATGCGCATAACTCCAGAGTACTTCAAAGCCGGTTGACGCCAGAATCGAGGCGACCAGGCCGAAAATACCGACAGGCGCGCAGCGGATAACCATTCGCACGACCCAGGTTACGGCTTCGGACGCGTCGTTCAGCAGGGTTTTAGTGGTGTCACTGCTGTGGCGGAAGGCGAGGCCTAAACCAATGCCCCATACCAGAATACCGATATAGTTGGCGTGCATCAGCGCGTCAATCGGATTGGAAACCATACTCATCAGTAAACCGTGCAGCACTTCAATGATGCCGGACGGTGGCGTGATATCGATATTCGTCGAGCTGAGCGCCAGCGTTTGCGGGTAAAAGTGGCTGACCACCACCGCTACCATTGCGGCAAACACCGTACTCAGCAGATACAGCAGCACGATGGGGCGGATATTGGTTTTCTGTCCCTGTTTATGGCTGGCAATCGCCGATATCACCAGCACCAGCACCAGCAGCGGTGCAACCGCTTTTAATGCACTGACAAACAGCGAGCCCAGCAAGCCTACTGCCAGCGCGCTATCTTTTGAGAACCAGGCCAGCGCAATACCTGCGACCAAACCGATCATAATTTGTTTCACCAGACTGCCGCCGAAAAGTCGGCCTAACAGCCCGGAAGGCTTATTTTCCATCGTCATTTTCTAAACCGTTAATAGTTATAAGATCACTTATCCGGCATCCCTGATGTGTTACTCCAGATGAAGCGTTTGCCTGGGCAGTATAAGGAAAACAAATGGCAGGAAAAGGGGAAATCTCTACAATTTGTCCAGGATCGACTTTTACAACTTACCAGTCAGAGTAATGCGAGCGAGATAACAAAGGGAGAATCGAGCCTGTTGCAGAATAATAAAATGCCGCTAAGGGCTGATGGCAGTATTTACGTTGGGGCGGCGTTTCCGCCGCCCGTGATATTAGCGGCGTTTCTTCTGGTCGTTTTTGTGGTTAACCCAGGCATTGATCAGCAAAGTCAGCGCCAGAATACCGCCGACCACGCTCAGGGAGATCGCTACCGGGATATGCCAGATATCGACAATCAGCATTTTCACCCCAATAAAGACCAGCACGATCGCCAGGCCATATTTCAGCATTGAGAAGCGCTCTGCCACGTTTGACAGCAGGAAGTACATGGCGCGCAGGCCAAGAATGGCAAACAGGTTTGACGTCAGTACGATAAACGGATCGGTGGTGACGGCAAAAATCGCCGGGATACTGTCGACGGCAAAAATCACATCGCTCAGCTCGACCATAATCAGCACCAGCAGCAGCGGGGTGGCAAATAACACGCCATTTTTGCGGATAAAGAACTTCTCACCCTCAAGGCTATCGGTCATACGCAAATGACTGCGCAGCCAGCGGACTACCGGTTTATCGCCAACCGCGCTGGCGTCATCGTCTTTTGCCATCGCCATTTTGATACCGGTAAACAGCAGGAAGGCGCCGAAGATATACAAAATCCAGCTAAACTGCGTCACCAGCCAGCTGCCGGCGAAAATCATAATGGTGCGCAGCACAATCGCGCCCAGCACCCCGTAAATTAATACCCGGCGTTGCAGGGCCGTCGGTACGGCGAAATAGCTGAACAGCATCAGCCAGACAAATACGTTGTCCACCGCCAGCGCTTTTTCCAACACATAGCCAGTCAGGAAGGCCAGCGTCTGGCTGTCTGCCGCTTCACGGCCAAGCGTACCGTTGAGATACCACCAGAAAGCGGCACTGAACAGCAGTGATACGGAAACCCAAACCAGTGACCAGATGGCGGCTTGTTTGAGCGACATAGTGTGAGAGCCGCGACGCCCCTGCAACAGCAGATCGATCGCCAGCATGATAATGACCACGACAGCGAAGCTGCCCCAGAGTAACGGTGTGCCAACAGTATTCATAAACTCATCCTGTAAAAAAACAAAACGGCTGACATCGGAAGACGTCAGCCGCACTGTTACGCGCAAGCAAAACCTCGCCTTCCGGCAAGGTCTCACTTACAACGCAGGATAAGGTGCTATCCGGGTTGCCCAGTAACCGGGCTAAAATCGGCTATCAGCTCAGTAGCTGATGCGGCGATTTATCATGGCCGTAATGACGATTAACTGGCTAAGAAGTTACTCCCCTTTGCTGTCGCGTAAGATACGTTCAGCGGCATAAAGGGTCAACGAATCGGAGAAATATTTAGAAATATTTACACAGCCGATTGATCGCGCCCGTCTGCCGGGAAGACCACCCCGGTCTGCCGTCGAATTTCCGTCAGCAGGCTGGCGGTGATTCGCGAGGTTGTCAGACCGGCATGGTTCACTTCATTAGTTTCAACCAGGTGGGCGAAGTGTTCCGCTTCATACAGCATAGTATTAATATGCTGTTGTCGGCTAAGTTGTTGCGTCTGGCCTGCGCGCGGCGTCAGCGTAACGCGCTCGCAATGCGAGAGTTGTTCAACGATCAGCGAGCCTTCTTCGCCCTGAATTTCACTTGGGATCAGTGAGTTACTCACTTTGGAATGCAGAATGGTGACGTCAAAATCGCCATAGCCCAATACGACCGTGCCGTGCGCATCGACGCCACTTTCCAGCAGCGAGGCCTGGGCGATGACGCTGACCGGTTCTCCCCATAAGCTGACCGCACTGGCAAGGCTGTAGTAGCCGATATCCATAATCGAGCCGTTAGACCACGCCGGATTAAAGGTGTTGGGGTTTTCACCATCGAGATAACGCTGGTAGCGCGATGAATACTGGCAGTAATTAAACAGCGCTTTGCGCAATTTACCCACTTCAGGCAGGGACTGACGCAGAATTTTAAAATTCGGCAGGCTGGCGGTTTTAAACGCCTCAAACAGCACCCGCTGATTATCGCGGGCGCAGGCGATCATCTGCTCCACTTCCTGTAAGTTTGAAGCCAATGGTTTTTCGCAAATGACATGTTTTTTATGGCGCAGGAACAGCTGAGCCTGCTCGCAGTGCAGGGCGTTGGGGCTGGCAATATAAACCGCATCAATGACGTCGGACTGCGCCATTTCTTCCAGTGAGACAAACAGATGTTTGACCGGATAATCGTGACTAAACGCCTGCGCCTGTTCCAGCGTGCGGGAATAGATGGCGCAAAGCTTAAATTTACCGGTTTCATGGGCGGCATCAACAAACTGGCGGGTAATCCAGTTGGTTCCAACAACAGCGAGGCGAATCATCTTCTTCTGGCTCCACGATCCTGTGAGTGAAACTGCAGATTATCACAGCCTAAAGTCAGGGCAATGAAGATCGGCGATGGTAATTTCAACCTGAGATCTCGCTTCCAGTATGGTAATTTTCAGGCTTTCCCGTTGCGGGCGCGGGCTTAATAAAAGGATCAGCAGTGAGTAGCACAGTTGCCGGAAACAAACATGCGTTGAACTGGACCAGTATTCTGGTGGCGATCCCGGTTGGCTTCGCCGCTTCGCTGGTGACCTTAGGGTTTCGGTTGCTGATTGAATTGATCAATCAGCTGCTGTTTAACAGTCAGCAGGATATCACCCAGGCAATGACGATTTATCCGTGGTTTTTCTGGCCGCTGATTGTCGGTGCAGGTGGCGTGATCGCCGGTTTTTTTCTGAAATATGCCACGTCGATTGAGCAAACACAGACGGTGAAAACCGACTACCTTGAGGTGATCAACGCCAGGCTGGATGCTGTACCGACCAAAACTTCGCTGTTTCGCGCCTTATCGTCGATTGCCAGTATTGGCAGCGGTGCGTCAATCGGTAAAGAGGGGCCGATGGTTCAGCTGTCGGCGCTGTGCGGCAGCATGATGGGGCGCTACTGCTTTAAATCGCTGTCGCTGAAAAACAGTGATGTGGTGGCGATGGCAGCGGCAGCGGGACTCTCTTCGGTCTATCACGCGCCGTTGGCTTCGGCGATCTTTGTGGCGGAAATCGCTTTCGGTATTTCGGCGTTGCAACGGTTGATTCCGCTGATTATCTCCTCGGCGGTTGCCGTGCTGACTATGTGGTCGCTGGGCTATCGCTCTGCCATCTACACTTTTGCCGATATCCAGTTTCAACTGACTCCGGCCTCGGTTGCTCTGACGGTACTAATCGGCCTGGCGGCGGGGCTGGCGGGCTGGCTGATGATCGCTTTAATCGGTAAAAGCAAAGGGCTGTTTTCCGGCATAAAGAGCCTGCCGCTGCGGCTGGGTATCGGTGGTTTTGCCGTTGGCATGCTGGCGATCGCTTCCAGCGATATTCTTGGCAATGGCTATGAAGTGATAGTCGACGTGATGGCTGGCAGCCTGGCATTGCAGGCGATGGTGGTGTTGCTGGTGCTGAAAATGGTTGCCACCGCGCTGTCGGTTGGCTCCAGCGCGGTCGGTGGACTGTTTACCCCATCATTATTGATTGGCGCGTTGCTGGGGGTCGCTATTGCTACCGTCGCCAGTGCGGCAGGGCTGCCGGTGGGCAATGTGTTGTTGTATGCGGCGATTGGCATGGCGGCGGTGCTGGCGTCCGTCAGTCAGGCTCCGCTGATGGCAATTATTATGGTGCTGGAAATGACGCTGAACAGCAGCCTGCTGTTTCCGCTGATGATCGCCGCCGTACTGGCCGCAATGACGGTGTATCGTCTGCAATCCACCAGCACTTATCCGGTGGTCAGCCAGCATTTTAGCCGTTCTGATGCCAAGTTCGACTTTGATAACGGCATTATCTCGCAGTTTATCGTCCCGGGTGCTGCACTGTTGCCGGAAGAGTCGGTAGGGAAGGCGCTGGCGGTCAGTTCGTTAAAGCGTGAGCGCTTTGTGTATATCGTTAATCAGCACGGCCAGTTTCTTGGTGTGGTGTCGATTCACGATATCTCGCGCAAAATTCTGGATGGTGACATTCACCTTGATACGCCAGTCAGCGTAGTGACGGACGGTGACTTTCCGTTTATCTGCGCCAACCAGACCATCCGCGAGGGCTGGGAGGCTTTTGCTCAGGTGACGCTGGAGCGTCTGCCGGTGCTGAATAATCCACGGGAAAGAAAGTTTCTTGGCGCGCTGACGAAAACCAGTCTGATTCAGAAAGCGAAGGACTTTATTTAAGCGGGCGCCAGTTCAGTAGTTAAGCCGCGTTACCGCGCAGCGCCTGCTCGGTCAGCCATAAGCGGGTATCAAACTCATACTGATGGTAGTTGGGTTCCATGTGGCAGCAGAGCTGATAGAAGGCTTTGCTGTGGTCCTTCTCTTTGATATGCGCCAGTTCGTGCACCACGATCATGCGCAGAAAGGCTTCGGGAGCCTGTTTAAAGATGGTCGCCACGCGAATTTCCGCTTTGGCCTTTAGCTTGCCGCCCTGCACGCGGGAAATTGCCGTGTGCAATCCCAGCGCGTGTTTCATCACTTTGATTTTACTGTCATAGGCCACTTTATTCAGCGGCGCGGCATTACGCAGATAGCTGTTTTTCAGATCCAGCGCGTACTCATATAACGCTTTATCGCTGGTGATATTGTGGCCGTCCGGATAGCGTTTCTGTAATACTTCCGCTAAACGTTGCTGTTCAATCAGGCTGCGCACCTGGCTGAGGAGTGATTCAGGGTATCCCTGTAAATAGATTAACGATGACATCAGGACTCCTGGATCAATAGAAACTGATCCCATTGTGGGTATATACTGCGCCCCCCTTCAGGGGTTTGAATGCGCAAATATTATCATGCCGGAGATCCAATGAGCCAACTCGAACTGAGCAATCGCACGCTGACGCTGCATCGCTTCCCGCAAATGGATGATGAGAGTCCGCTGCAGGCCTGGGATGCCGCAGATGAATATTTGCTGCAGCAGCCGTTACCGCTGGACGGTAGCGGCCCAATTTTGATTTTTAACGACAGCTTTGGCGCGCTGGCCTGCGCACTGAGCGAGCATCAGGTTTACAGCATCGGTGACTCACTGATGAGCCAGCTGGCGACGCGTAATAATTTACACCACAACCAGCTGGATGAAGATAACGTCACTTTTCTTGATAGCATGTCGGCCCTGCCAGCAGCGCCTTCCTGCGTACTGATTAAAATCCCGAAGACCCTGGCTCTGCTTGAGCAACAGTTGCGCGCACTACGCGAGGTGCTGACGCCGGACACGCTGATTATTGCGGGTGCCAAAGCGAAAGATATCCATAATTCGACGCTGCAACTGTTTGAACGCGTGCTGGGTAACAGCAAAACCTCACTGGCGTGGAAAAAAGCGCGGCTGGTTTACAGCACTTTTAGCAATCCACCGCTGAAAGAGAGTGACGTTATTAACGTCTGGCCGCTGGATGGCACGTCTTATCAGATTCACAATCACGCCAACGTGTTTTCGCGCAATGGCCTGGATATTGGCGCGCGCTTCTTTATGGCGTATCTGCCGGAGAATATCGAGGGTGAGATTGTTGATCTTGGCTGTGGTAATGGCGTAATTGGTCTGCTGGCGTTAGAGCAAAATCCGCTGGCAGAAGTGCATTTTGTTGACGAGTCTGCCATGGCGGTGGCATCAAGCCGACTGAATGTTGAGACTAACCGGCCAGATGATTTAAGCCGCAGCCATTTCGCGGTGAATAATTCGCTAAGCGGTTTCCCATCCGATCGCCTGCATGCGGTGCTCTGCAACCCGCCGTTCCATCAGCAAAGTGCGATTCACGACCATATCGCCTGGCAGATGCTGAATGATGCGCGTCGCTGTCTGCAATACGGTGGCGAGTTACGTATCGTCGGCAACCGCCATCTCGGTTATTACCAGAAGATGAAGAAGCTGTTTGGTAATTGCACCACCGTGGCATCCAACCAGAAGTTTGTGATTCTGCGCTCGGTGAAGTTGCGTTAAGTTATTGTACGGGCGGCGAAAACGCCGCCTCTATATTTCTAACGCCAGTCGCGTTCCCTGCGCAATGGCGCGCCGCGCATCCAGTTCCATTGCCACATCGGCCCCCCCAATAATATGCACCGCAATTCCCAAAGCGCTTAACGGTGCTGCCAGTTCGCGTCTGGACTCTTGCCCGGCGCAGATCACCACATTGTCTATCGCCAGCGTTTGCGGCTGGCCGTTACGTAAAATATGTAATCCATCATCGTCAATACGCTGATACTGCACGTCACCCCACATTTTGACGCCGTGCGCTTGCAGGCTGGCGCGATGAATCCAGCCGGTGGTTTTCCCCAGCGTTGCGCCCGGTTTACCCGCTTTACGCTGCAGCAGATATATTTCGCGCGCGCTGGCTGTTGGCTGCCCACCTTCAGGTGCCAGTCCACCGGGATGTTGCAGTGAACGGTCAATGCCCCATTCGCGGCAGAATGCCCTGGTATCAAGGCTGGCAGAGTGGCCGCAGTGACACAGATATTCGGCGGTATCAAAACCGATGCCGCCCGCGCCGATAATTGCCACGCGTTTTCCTACCGGTTTTTTATCCCGGATAACTTCAAGGTAACTCAGCACGCTGGGATGGTCGATGCCTTCAATGGCTGGCGTGCGCGGCAAAATACCGCTGGCGAGAATCACCTCGTCATACTCAGCTAACAGACGGGTGTCCGCCCACTGATTAAGTCGCAGTGTGACGCCGTTTAACGTCAGCTGTCGGCGATAGTAGCGCAGCGTTTCATTAAACTCCTCTTTGCCAGGGATCTGGCGGGCGATATTGAATTGCCCGCCGATATCACTGGCAGCATCAAACAGCGTGACTTGATGGCCGCGTGCTGCGGCATTAACCGCAAACGCCAGTCCCGCCGGGCCAGCGCCGACTACCGCCAGCTTTTTCAGGCGCTCAGCGGCAATGACGGGCATCAGGGTTTCGTGGCAGGCGCGTGGGTTAACCAGGCAGGAAGTGACTTTACCGGCAAAAATTTGATCGAGGCAGGCCTGATTACAACCGATACAGGTGTTGATCTCATCAGCTCGGTTCTGCTGCGCTTTCAGCACAAATTCTGCATCGGCAAGAAACGGGCGCGCCATCGAAATCATGTCGGCGCAGCCCTCATCCAGCAGGGTTTGCGCCACGTTCGGATGATTAATGCGGTTGGTAGCGATCAGCGGCAGAGTCAGATGCTGTTTCAGCTTTTGCGTAACCCAGCCAAAGGCGGCACGCGGCACTGAGGTGGCAATGGTTGGCACCCTGGCTTCATGCCAGCCAATACCGGTATTGATCAGTGTGGCACCCGCTTGTTCAACGGCTTTGGCCAGTTGAATGGTCTGCTCAAGCGTATTGCCATCTTCCACCAGATCGAGCATCGACAGACGCCAGATAATAATAAACTCGTTGCCGACAGCGTCACGCACCGCGCGCAGGATCTCAATGGCAAAGCGCATTCTGCGCCCGAAATCCCCCCCCCACCGATCGTCGCGCTGGTTGGTGCGGGCGACCAGAAACTGGTTAATCAGATAGCCTTCCGAGCCCATAATTTCAACGCCATCGTAACCCGCCTGCTGCGCCAGACGTGCGCAGCGGGCGAAATCAGCAATGGTGCGCAGGATATCCTGATGACTCAACATCTGTGGTTTAAACGGGTTAATCGGTGCCTGCAACGGCGAAGGAGCCACCAGTCCCGGTTGATAGCTGTAGCGCCCGGCATGCAGGATCTGCATGGCAATTTTGCCTCCGGCCTGATGTACCGCCTCGGTTACCGGACGATGATGCTCAAGCTGTTGCTCGTCATTCAGCACCGAACCGCCGGCGACCACTACGCCTTCAGGCGAAGGCGCAATGCCGCCGGTAACAATCAGCGCCACGCCCGCACGGGCGCGCTCCGCGTAAAATGCCGCCAGCCGCGCGGCACCGTCAGGATGTTCTTCCAGTCCGGTGTGCATGGAGCCCATCAGCACGCGATTTTTTAGCTGGGTAAAACCGAGGTCGAGCGGCGAGAAAAGCGAAGGCGCTGAATGCATACGAATGTCCACCGGAAATTGTTATCAGAATGTTGTGTGGTCGGATGAGTTGAATTTAGCCTTTGCCAACCGCAAAGAGCAACTATCCCGACTGAAGCTGTGAGGCGCTTCAAAGAAACGCACACTTTTTATGTGGAACTGCAATCGTACTCTGGCCACCTGAAAGCCAAACATGGTTCACGTTATGCGTAACATCAATTTCGTAACAGCGTTTTAAGTGATCTTCTTCACAGTTTTGTCCGGACGAAAACTATCTGATGTGCCTCAACGATTGATGTCCAGAGGTAGCAATGAATACAACAACTCAGTCATGCGTGATTAATGGCAAACAGCAGGTCGGGGTGATCAGCCAGCAAGTCAGTTATCAGGGCGAAGGCACGCTGGTGCGTATTACCCGTGGCGGCATTTGCGGCTCCGATCTGCACTACTACCAGCATGGAAAAGTGGGCAGCTATGAAGTCAAAATGCCGATGATCCTCGGCCATGAGGTGATTGGTCAGGTAGTGAAAAGTGACGATCCGGCGCTGAAAGAGCAGCAAAAAGTGGCGATCAACCCGTCAAAACCGTGCGGCAGCTGTAAATATTGCCTTAGTAATGAAGAGAATCAGTGCGTCAGCATGCGCTTCTTCGGCAGTGCGATGTATTTCCCGCACGTTGATGGCGGTTTTACCCAGTATAAAGTGGTCGACAGCGCCCAGTGTGTGCCTTTCCCTGACCACGCCGATGAAAGGGTAATGGTATTTGCCGAACCACTGGCCGTCTGTATCCATGCCGCCAATCAGGCGGGTGAACTCAGCGGTCAGAGAGTATTTATCTCCGGCGTTGGTCCGATTGGCTGCCTGATCGCTGCGGCAGCGAAAGCCAAAGGTGCGGCGGAAATCGTCTGTGCTGACGTCAGTGAGCGTTCGCTGATGATGGCGGAAAAAATGGGCGCGACGCAGATTATTGATGCCACCAGCGGCGATTTTAGCGCTTACCTGGCTGAAAAAGGCTATTTCGATGTGTCGTTTGAAGCATCCGGCCATCCTTCCTCGCTGCAACGCTGTCTCGATGTCACCCGCGCCAAAGGCACGCTGGTGCAGGTGGGAATGGGCGGTGCAGTACCGAATTTTCCCATTATGACCTTGATTGCCAAAGAGATAAATCTGGTGGGTTCCTTCCGCTTTACTGATGAATTTAATACCGCCGTTAAGTGGTTAGCTACTGGCATCATCGATCCGCTGCCGTTGTTCAGCGGCGAGTATCGCTGGGAAGAGATCGATGCCGCATTGCAGTTCGCCGGAGATAAACAACAGGCGGCAAAAGTTCAGCTGACTTTCTGATTTGGGGAAAACCATGAGCACTCTTTTTTCGTTGAATAACCAACGTGTACTTATCACCGGTTCGGGCCGCGGTATTGGTTTCATACTGGCAAAAGGGCTGGCGGAAGCGGGCGCTGAGGTGATTATTAACGCCACTACTCAGGCGGGCGCGGAACAAGCCGCGGCTCAGCTGACGGAGCTGGGACATAAAGCACACGCGCTGGCGTTTGATGTGACGCAGTCAGCGGCAGTTAATGCGGCGATTGAACAGATCGAAAGCCAGATTGGTGCCATTGATGTGCTGATCAACAATGCCGGCATCCAGCGCCGTCGCCCGTTCCTTGAGTTTCCCGAGCAGGACTGGAACGACGTGATTGCGGTGAATCAGACCGCGGTGTTCCTCGTTTCACAGGCGGTGGCACGCAAAATGGTCAGCCGCCAGCGCGGCAAAATTATCAATATCGGCTCAATGCAGAGTGAGCTGGGTCGCGAC
The DNA here is from genome assembly GCF_050037805.1 of Winslowiella sp. 2C04. Lineage (NCBI taxonomy): Bacteria > Pseudomonadati > Pseudomonadota > Gammaproteobacteria > Enterobacterales > Erwiniaceae > Winslowiella > Winslowiella sp. 2C04. Next base: position 466,332 of record NZ_CP188300.1, read on the forward strand.
ACTATTACGCCGTATGCCGCTTCGAAAGGAGCGGTGACCATGTTAACGCGCGGCATGTGCGTTGAGCTGGCACGTCACAATATTCAGGTTAACGGTATTGCGCCCGGCTACTTTAAAACCGAAATGACTCAGGCGCTGGCTGACGATGAAGCGTTTACCGGCTGGCTGACCAAACGCACCCCGGCGGCGCGCTGGGGCAATCCGGAAGAGTTAATTGGTGCGGCGGTGTTTTTATCCACCCAGGCCTCTGATTTTGTGAACGGCCACCTGCTTTTCGTTGATGGTGGAATGCGGGTCGCAGTTTAAGCAACTAAACCTGTAGTTACCTGTACCCCTTTTAGGAAAATTTCTATGCCGATTACAATAATAGCAATGGGCGTCATTCTGCTGCTGCTGTTGATGATAGTGTTCAAGGTGAACGGTTTTATCGCACTGGTGTTTGTTGCGGCGGTGGTGGGTATCGCCGAAGGCATGACGCCGCTGGAAGCGGTGGCGTCGATCCAGAAAGGCATTGGCGGCACGCTCGGCAGCCTCGCCCTGATCCTCGGCTTCGGTGCAATGCTCGGCAGGCTGGTCTCTGATACCGGTGCCGCCCAGCGCGTTGCGACTACGCTGATTGCTGCTTTTGGTAAACAGCGCTTGCAGTGGGCGCTGATGATTACCGGCCTGATTGTCGGGCTGGCGATGTTCTACGAAGTGGGCTTTGTGCTGCTGCTACCGTTAGTCTTTACCGTGGTAGCGGCGGCGCAGATGCCGCTACTGTATGTCGGCGTGCCGATGGTGGCTGCGCTGTCGGTTACCCACTGTTTTCTGCCACCGCATCCGGGGCCGACGGCAATTGCCACCATCTTCGGCGCTAATCTCGGTACTACGCTGCTGTATGGCATGATCATCACCATTCCGACGGTGATCATTGCCGGGCCAGTGTTCTCCAGATTTCTGAAAAGTTTCGAAAGAACGCCGCCGGAAGGGCTATTTAATCCGAAAATCTTCGAAGATCATGAAATGCCGGGCTTCTGGACCAGCATCTTTGCCGCGGTAATTCCGGTGATCCTGATGGCGGTTGCGGCGGTATTTGAGCTGACGATGCCGAAAGAGAATCCGCTGCGCCAGTTCTTTGAGTTTATTGGTAATCCAGCGGTCGCGCTGTTTATCGCGGTGGTGATCGCAGTGTTTACCCTTGGCTTACGTAATGGCCGCAAGATGGAACAGGTGATGGACATGTGCGGCGATTCGATTGCTGCCATCGCCATGATTGTGTTTATCATCGCCGGTGGCGGGGCGTTTAAGCAGGTGCTGGTGGACAGCGGCGTTGGTGATTACATTGCGGATATGATGAAAGACTCTTCGCTGTCACCCTTGTTGATGTGCTGGACGGTTGCGGCGATGCTGCGCATCGCTCTCGGTTCGGCGACGGTTGCCGCAATCACCACTGCCGGTATTGTTACGCCAATTATTGCCGTTACCCATGCCGACCCGGCATTAATGGTGCTGGCGGTGGGTTCCGGGAGTGTTATTGCTTCGCATGTCAACGATCCGGGCTTCTGGCTGTTCAAAGGCTACTTTAACCTGACGGTGGTTGAGACGCTGAAAACCTGGACGGTAATGGAAACGTTGATCTCGTTCCTTGGGTTAGCGGGCGTATTGATTTTAGATATGATCATTCACTGATTGATTGTCCGGGCGGTTTTTCCCCCGCCCGGACAATTGCCTGAATTACGGCTTATCGCCCTGCGCGTAGTGGGCAGGTGAAGGCAGTTTCGCATCGCTGCGCAGCTTCGACACCTCTTTCGCGCTAGCCGTTGCCGCGGCCGGATTACCAAACTGCTTACTGATGTAGTTAGTCAGATCGGCAATCTGCTGGTCACTCAGTTCGGTGGCAAACGACGGCATCAGGATTTCACCCTGAGTCATATGACGGCGCACCCCATTGAGGATCACCGACTGGACATTACGACTGTCGGCGGCTCCGGTACTGGTATGGTTAAACAGTGACGGATAAGCATGGAAACCCTTACCGACACCGCTGCCATCCGCGCCGTGACAGCTGGCACAGTTACCGACAAACAGAACTGCACCGGCGTTGTCCGCACGCTGCTGTGCGGTCGCGCCTCGCAGCAACACCGCATCCTGCGTCGGTTTACCCCAGTCGGCGCGCGGCCGCGTCTGCTGTTTATCTGCGATCGGTTTTACCGTACGCAGATAGGTGGCGATATCGTGCAGATCGCTATCCGGCAGATATTGCAGGCTGTGTTCAATTGCCTCGGCCATCGGGCCGGAAGCGCTGGCACGTCCGGCAACATCGCCGGTTTTCAGGTAAGTTACCAGTTCCTGTTCTGACCAGCTGCCGATACCGGCATTGCGATCCGGCGTGATATTAAAGGCGATCCAGCCGCCAAGATCGCCACCGGCCAGCGGCTTATCGTTGTCCATGCCCATGGTCAGATTGCGCGGCGTATGGCAGGTGCCACAATGTCCAAGGGCTTCAACCAGATAGCGGCCGTTATTCCACTGCGCGCTTTGCTCTGGATCGGCTTGCAGTTCTCCTTCATCAAAGTTAAATAACTTCCAGAAGTGCATACCCCAGCGCTGGTTGAACGGGAAGGGCAGATCGGTTTTTGGAGTTGGCTCATGGACCGCAGGCAGCGACATCAAATACGCTTTGATCGCCAGCACATCGTCGCGTTTCATTTTGGTAAATGAGTCATAAGGCATTGCCGGATAAAGCTGCTGCCCGTCTTTACCGACGCCGTCGCGTACCGCAGCGACAAACTCGTCATCACTCCAGTCACCAATGCCATACTGCTTATCTGAGGAGATATTGGTGCCATAGATCTGACCAAACGGCGTGCTGACGGCAAAACCGCCGCCAAACAGCGGGCCATTGGTTGAGGTGTGGCAGGCGGTGCAGTCGGATGCCCGCGCAAGGTATTCGCCGCGCTTAATCTGATCGGCGTTATCAATCGCGCCATCGGCCAGCGCCACGGCACTTTGCGTCAGTGCCAGCGCCATCACTACCGTGTTTAACAGTCGTTTCATGCTGTTCTCCCTTACAAGCTTTTCAGCACGCTGTCGGCCATCCGCAGCGCCAGAGCGGTGCCGGTCAGCGTCGAGTTCACGGTGGAGGCGGATGGCATAATGCCGGTGCCGGCGATAAACAGGTTTTCGTGGTCGTGGGTGCGACAGTTGCCGTCGACCACCGAGTCACGTGGATCGCTGCCCATGATCATGGTGCCGGTAATATGCTGATTGTTGTCATAAACGCCGCGCTTGCTGTAAACCGCTTCGCTGCCGCCCATCTGCTTGACGATACGCTGGAAATCGAGCATTGACTGGTCGTAGCCGCGATGCACGTATTCCGGGAATTTGTACCAGACTTCCAGCTTTGGGATACCCCAGGCATCTTTCTCGGTTTTGCTTAACGTTACGCGGTTTTCCGGCTCCGGCAGCATCTCCAGCAGGCATTTCAGCAGCACGTAACGCTCTGACTGATAAGCCAGTTTTTCGTTAAGCGCCTTGCCGTAGTAACCCTGACGAATCAGGCGTTCGGTGAGATAACGCACCGGTGAGGTATTTGCGAGATCGATACGCAGCGCCGATCGGTCTGCACGGAAGTCGCCGTCGCGTAGATTATTGATGCTGCCCGGACGCATCGGCCCACGGCCAAACCATACCGGTTCATCGGCATAAAACTCGACGGAAGAACCAGGGTGATCCATCAGATTGCGGCCCACCATGCCTGAGCTGTTGGCAATACCGTTCGGGAAGCGATCGCTGGTCGAAAGCAGCAGGATTTTCGGGCTTTCAATACCGTTGGCGGTCAGTACAAAGCGTTTGCCGGTAACGCGGTGGCTGACTTTATTGCGGTCAAGATAATGCACCGCCTGAATGGTGCCGCTATCGTCGGCTTCAATGCGATACACCACCGCATTGGCGACGATTTTTACGCCGGCATCCAGCGCTTTACGCGCGGAAATCCCACCGTGATACTGCGCATCAATCGGGCATACCGGCATACAGTTATTATTGCCGCAGCAGGCTGGACGACCGTCGTAAGGGATGCTGTTACGCGCCTGCGGACCAATGCCCACATCGTAACCGAGACCCGCCACGCGCTGTTTAATGCGTTCAAAACCATACGGCAGCGGAATCCCCGGAATCGGATAAGGACGCGAGCGCGGTGACTGTAAATCGTCATCACCTGAAACGCCCATCTGGTATTCCGCGTCGCAATAGTAAGGCTCCAGATCGGCATAAGAGATCGGCCAGTCACGGCCAATGCCGTACAGCGAGTGAATTTTCATATCGTTCGGTAACAGGCGGAAAGCCTGACCCGCCCAGTGCCAGGTGGTGCCGCCGATGCCGCGCAGATACTGAGCGCGATAGGCATCCGGGCCTTTCTGGATCAGGTAGTTATTATCTTTCGGCACAAATTTTGGCTGTGGCGCCCACGGCTCTGGCGGATAGGGTTCGGTAAAGTCGCCTTTAAACGGTGAATTTCGAAAGTACTCTACCGCTTCATCACGTTTGATTTCCGGGCCGGACTCCAGCATCAACACGGATACACCCGCTTTGGCCATTTTCAGCGCGGCCAGTGAACCGGCAATACCGGCACCAATTACTACCACATCGGCATGTAAAGCATCAGACATTTTTCCCTGTCTCCTTATGTGGCGGTTGCGTCCAGAAATTGGGCTCACCAGGGGCATAACTTGGCGGCGTCAGTGAATCACGCACTAGTGCGTAACTGACGATATTTTCAAAGGCAATGCATTGCGGTTTGCTCTCACCGACCACGCCGAGATACCAGCCGGAGACCAGCGCCTGATAAAGTTCGCGCAGCGGCTGAGGCTGGCTGGCAAGCAGCGACAGCAGCGCTGCGCCCTCGCTTTCCTGCTGCTGATTCAGCAGCGTCGACAGACGATCAATCTGCTGGTCAAGTTGCGGAAATTGCTGATAAAGCCAGCTGTATAAACGCTGTGACAGCAGGGCATCGGGCTGCTCAATGCCGGTCAGCTGCGTAGAGAGGGCGAGAAAATGTTCGGGCATATTAACGGCAGAGGCCAGCGGTGGCGCAGCAAAAGCCTGGCTAAGCGGCAGCAGATTATGCAGCGCGCCAGCCACCAAAAGGCCCGCCGTTCCGGCTAATAGCCGGCGGCGTGTAAGGGTAACCATGGAACTTCCTGTAAGTGAGTGGTGTTATTATTTCAGTGACTGAGCCGCAGCTTCAGACGACTGATTATCCAATTCCTGTTTTGGTGTACTGACGCCGACGGCGCCGACCACTTCACCATTGAGGGTTAACGGGAAACCGCCACCGAGCGCCACCGCATGCGGTATCGCCAGCACAGTTGTTTCGCCGCTTTGCAGACGTTGCATAAATTTCAGTGAGGGAGCGCGATAAAGCGCAGATGTGCGGGCTTTACCAATCGAAGCCTCTACACAGCCGAGCGGTGCGCCGTCAAAACGCTGGAATGCCATCAGCGTACCGCTGGCGTCGACGACGGCCACGCAGCCGACGCTTTTTTGGCTGCTGAGGTTGTCTTTGACGCTGGCAATCACCTGATTAGCCTGAGCATTGTTAAGTTGAGCGGCACTGGCATAGCCAGCACTGAGCGCCAGCAGCGCAAGGGCGAATGGGGCAAGCAATTTCATGGTGTTAATTTCCAGTAGCAATAAAGAAAGGGTCTGTTGTCAGGGCTAATTTTAATTAGCCCGCTATCTATTTATGTACGTTACGCTACGACGTTATCAGGATGTTAACAATGTGATATAAATAAAACTCATACCTTTATTGATGCTTTTCATGCCTTTGCGTAAATTTTATCCAACATCTGTTGCCAGACGAATGGCGTCAGCTCGGCATACTGCAACTCCCGTTGTGCCAGTGCATCGACCAGTCCCTGCTGCGTTGCAACCGTTGCCTGGCTCATGGCAGCGGGTACATTGACGTCATGCAGCGTCTTCACCACTTCCTGCATCTCTTCGGCGCGGCGTTTGCCGTGCTCCGCCACCCGACTGATCAGATAGTGTGGAAAGGCATCATCCCAGCCGAGCGAAGGAAAACTGGCGTGCAGCGAATCCAGCACCGCCTGTTCGACGCCATACTGTCGTGCTGCGCTCAGACATTCGGTAGTCAGCGCTTCCAGCCCTTTGATCATAATGCTGCGGCACATTTTAATGGCGGAGGCTTCACCTACTTCGGTGCTGCGAAACCGTGCATTCAACCCCAGTCCATTCAGCAGTGCAGTGCAGCGCTCAGCGTCCGGCCCGCCGAGCAGCAGCGGTGTTGCCAGCCGTTTTGGCGGCACCGGTGCCATTACCGCGACATCAATATAGTGAGCGCCGTAGCTTTCAATAATTTCTGCTGCGGCACGTTTGGTGTTTGGCGCAACGGAGTTAAGGTCGAAAAAGGTTTGCTGCGGTTTCAGCAGCGGGGCAGCCTGCTGCGCCAGCGTCAACGCATTGGCGGCGGTGACGACAGAAAATATCAGCGCAGCCCCGTTCAGCGCATCGGCCAGTGACGTGGCGGCACGTACGCCGATCTGCTGTGCCTTGCTGTGCATCGCGTGGTTTAGGTCGGTTAACAGTTTGCTGTCCCAGACGGTGACATGATGGTCTGACGCCAGATCCTGCGCCAGAATGCCGCCTGCTTCGCCGAAACCGATAATGGTAATGTCAGTCATCGTTTTCTCCAGAGTTCGTCTCAGTTGATCGCCAGATATCACCTGGGATTTGCACGTTACCGTCAAACAGCGCGCGTGCGCTGCGCAACAGTCCACAGCCGACGATCTGCTGTTGATTATCCAGCGTCAGCAATACGCTGAATTCACCGCTCGGGTGTTCAACACTCAGGCGTTGCTGCTGGCCTGATGCGGTGCGTGCCAGCCCCTGCGCCACGCTGCCGGGAATCAGACAGGCAGTGGCGACGCTGACCGCACCCAGCACGCCAATCGAGGCATGGCATCGATGAGGTATAAAAGTGCGGCTGGTAATGGCGCCACCGTCACGCGGCTCGGCGATCAGCGTCATTTTTGGCACCGTGCGCTGGCTGACATCACCCAGATTCATTTTTGGCCCGGCCTGAAGTCGAATCGATTCCAGCCGCTGCTTGAGTTCGCTGTCGTTATCCAGCTGTTCGCGGCTTTCAAAACCGCTGCGGCCCACGTCCGCCGCACGAACTAACACCACGGGCATACCGTTATCAATACAGGTTACTGCAATGTCATCAAAGCGATCCTGCGGATGACCGGTAGGCAGCAGCGCGCCGCAGCTCGATCCGGCGATATCCTGAAAATTCAGTACTACCTGTGCCGCACTGCCGGGTACGCCGTCGATCTGCAAATCGCCGTCATAGTCGATCTCGCCGTCCGGCGTCGGGATCTGCGCTTCAGCGATCTGCCCGGTGTTCTGCATAAAGATACGCACCGGGGTGGTGCCGGCACGGGCGGCAACCAGCCCGCGTTCAATGGCAAAAGGGCCGACCGCAGCCAGTATATTGCCGCAGTTCTGGCCGTAATCGACCAGGGCCTGATTGACGTTGACCTGGGCGAACAGATAATCGACATCCGCATCTTCACGCTGTGATGCCTGAACGATCGCCACTTTGCTGGTTAGTGGATCGGCTCCGCCGATGCCGTCGATCTGGCGCGGATCGGGCGATCCCATCACCGCCAGCAGCACCCGATCGCGCAGCGCCGGATCGTCGGGCAGATCGCGGGCGAGGAAGCAGGCGGCTTTTGAGGTGCCGCCGCGCATCAACAGACAGGGGATTCGGCGCTGGCGCATATTACTCCTCCAGCTGTTCGAAGCTGTCGACGTAGCGCAGCCCTTTCTCGGCCAGCCGTGGACGCATATTGTAGATATCCAGCCCCAGTTCTCCACGTGCCATTCGGGCGCGTTTGCCTTCTTCCGCATCGGCGCGCTGACGGCTGGCCGCCACCACCTGGCTGGCTTGCTCGCGCTGTACGATAACCACGCCATCGTCATCAGCGACCACCACATCGCCCGGCCAGACCAGCTGACCGGCGCACACTACCGGGACGTTGACAGAACCGATGGTCTCTTTGACCGTGCCCTGTGCGTAGACCGCACGTGACCAGACGGCAAAGCCCATTTCACGCAGGGTGCGGCTGTCGCGAATACCGAGATCGCCGACTAATCCGCGCACGCCACGCGACTGCAATGAGGTCGCCAGCAGATCGCCAAAAAAGCCGTCAATACACGGTGACGTTGGCGCAACGACCAGGATATCGCCCGGCTGACACTGTTCAACCGCGACGTGGAACATCCAGTTATCGCCGGGCGCGACCAACACCGTCACCGCGCTACCGGCAATGCCGCAGTCGCGTTGAATCGGGCGAATGGCCGCATCCAGCAGTCCGTGGCGGCCCTGCGCTTCATGCACTGTTGCAACGCCGAATTCGGCCAGCGCATCAACATCCTGCGAAGCGGCACGGCGAATATTGCGCACCACTACGCCTTTTTTGCCGATGATGCTCATGCCAGATCTCCTGTTACCCGTGGGAAGATGCTCTGATAACCTTCGCCGTAAACAATATTGCGGCTGCTGGTGATGCCGACATTACGCTTGGCCTGCACGCCACGCTGCTGAGCGACGCGCGTGTAGTATTCCCACAGATGTTCCTGACCGGCCATGCACTGAATCGCCTGATATTTTTTGTCCCATACCTCAGTGATATCCAGCAGCACATCAGGCTTCCAGTTGCACTGTTCCGGCTGGTGCGGCTCAAAGCAGTAAACCGGTGGCGCGCCAATAATCGGTTCGCCTGGGCGATAGCCTTCGGCCTGCGCGATAATCCGTGCTTCCTGCGCCAGATTGGTCGCCATCGGGTGATCGTAGTTGTAGGGATCCTGTAGCGAGTGGGTCAGCACAAAGTGAGGCTGAACGCGGCGATAGACATCGGCGAGGCGGAACAGCGTCTCTTTATCGGCACGCAGCGGATAGTCACCAAGATCGAAAAATTCAATGCTGGCACCGAGGATATCGGCAGCAGCATGGGCTTCCTCACGGCGTGAGGCTTTTACCTGCTCTTCGGTCATGCTACTGCCTTTACGCCACAGCTTGGCTGACTCGCCGCGTTCGCCGAATGAAAGACAGACAACATGCACGTCATAGCCCTGGGCGCTATGCAAAGCAATCGCGCCGCCTGAACGCCAGACGAAGTCAGCGGAGTGGGCGCTGACAACCAATGCGGTTTTTTTGGTAGTGTTCTCAGTCATGATCGAATTCCTTCGCTGTTTTTTTCCATGCTGTCACTCTGGCTGAGAAGGCGATAATTCATTTGATTGCAGCAGGTATGCGTTTTATTTATATTCCCCTATCAACAGCACTGAATTTAGCGGGGATAAACATGCAGGATAACAGCACGCACGACCTGATAAATCTTATGCAAATCAGGGCGTTCAGTCAGGTTGTTGCTCAGGGAAGTGTGTCACGTGCGGCCGATGAATTATTCCGCACGCAATCGGCAATTACCCGTTCAATTCGTGATCTGGAACTCACTTTGGCGGTGCCGCTGTTCGAGCGTCACGCCGGGGGCATGATGCTGACCGACTTCGGTAAATGTGTCTTGCCGCGTGCCCATCGTGCCATTGCGGAGCTGCATCAGATTCCACAGCTGCTGGCGAAACTGCTGGGCAAAAGCAGTTCCAGCCGGCTGGATACCGAACCGCTGTATCTGTTTAACGTCCGTCGTCTGCAAATCTTTGTGATGCTGTGCCAGGCACATCACATGCAGACGGTGGCAACGCTGCTGGGGCTGAGCCAGCCGGCGATCAGTGCGGCGCTGAAGGTGCTGGAGAATGGCGCAGGCGTGGCGCTGCTGGAGCGCACGCCGCACGGCATGATGCCGTCGCTGGCCGGGCAGGAGATCGAAGCCAATATTCGTCGTGCGCTTAATGAATTACGCCATATTCCGGCAGATATTGCCGCGCGCCGTGGCGTGCTGGAAGGGACAGTACGGGTCGGCGCGCTGCCGCTTGGGCGTACCCGTCTGCTGCCGCAGGCCATTGTTGCGCTGACTTCGCGCTATCCGGGCGTCAAAGTGGTGACCAATGAAAGTGCTTTTGGGGCGCTGGCCAGTGAGATGCGCGCCGGAGATATCGACTTTATTTTTGGGGCACTGCGCGGCAGTGACTATGCGGCGGATGTGACCAGCGAAACCCTGTTTGCGGAGGATATGGTGATTCTCGCGCGTCACGATCATCCACTGGCGCAGCGCAAAGTCGAAAATCAGGATTTACGCAGTGCGCGCTGGGTGCTGCCGCGCTCGGCAACGCCTGCGCGTCGTCTGCTGAATAACTGCTTCCTGGCGATGGGCATTCCGGCACCGGATCCGGTGGTAGAGACCGGCGATCTGGCGCTGTTGCGCGGATTGCTGTTGAATTCCGATATGCTGGCGGCGGTGTCGGCGCATCAGCTGGAATATGAGATGGCGTCCGGCCAACTGGTGCCGTTGTCGGTGACATTGCCGGATACCGGACGGGCAATAGGGCTGACTTTTCGCGCCGGATGTCTGCACTCTCCGGCGGCCGAAGCACTGATCGGTTATTTACGTGAGGTGGCGGGCGCGGATTAAGCGCCCGTACTTAAGCATCTGAATCCCGGAGATTATCGCGCCGCTTCCATTAATGCATACTGATAGCCGCGAATGCCATAACCGCAAATCACCCCTTTTGCGACATCGGACAAAAATGAGTGATGGCGGAATGGCTCGCGCTTATGCACGTTGGTGATATGCACTTCGTAAAGCGGCAGCGCGACAGCAGTGACCGCATCGCGAATGGCAACCGAAGTATGAGTCCAGGCGGCGGGATTGATCACCAGCGCGTGGCCATCCAGGCGTGACTGCTGAATCCAGTCGATCATTTCGCCTTCGTGATTGGTCTGGCGAAACTCAATCGCCACATCCAGCTGCGCGGCGGTGGTGCGGCACAGCTCCTCGATAGTTGCCAGCGTGTCCGAGCCGTAAGTTTCCGGCTCGCGAGTACCGAGCAAATTAAGATTCGGTCCATTCAGCACATAAATCGTTTTCATCTTTTCTCCTTAAAGTCCAAAGCCAAACAGGCGCTGCGGCGTATGCCATAAAATCTGACGGCGGGTTTGCTCATCGGGGAATAGCTTCTCCAGCAGCAGTAGCTGCGTGCCGATATCCATCCGCTCGCTGGCGCGCAGAAACGGCCAGTCGGAACCCCACATGCAGTTTTCTGCACCAAAAGCTTTCAGCAGCGCCAGCAGGTAAGGATGACCATCGCGATAAGGCCAGGCCTGACGGGAAAACTTCGCCAGCCCGGAAAGTTTTACCGCGCTGCGGCCATCGTCGGCCAGCGACAATAACGCCTGGAAAGCCGGTTGCTGCACACCGGCAGTGACGTCCGGCCGTCCGGAATGGTCGATCAACAAGCGGGTACGGCTGCGTTGCAGCAGCGGCATAAGTGCCAACAGCTGATCGTCCTGCACCTGGATTTGGGCGTACAGATCAAGATCGGCCAGCCGCGCCATCAGTCCATCAAGTTTTAAAAACGGTTCGATGCCGAGCATCGCTACATTAAAGGCAATACCAACAATGCCCTGCGCTTTTAACGTCGCCAGCCGGTCACTGTCGATATCGAAAGGGGTAACCGCAATACCTTTAAACTTGCCGTTGCCCTGTTTCAGCGTATCCAGCAGGCAGCGGTTGTCGGTGTTATACGCCGATGTCGGGCCAACAATCAGCGAGTGCTGAATGTTATAGGCTTCCATTACCGCCTGATAATAAGCTGGCGTTGCCAGCTCATGACCGTCCGGATGGTATCCGCTCTCTGGCGCGTAGGGAAAATGTGCCGGATCGAAGACATGGTGATGGCAGTCGATAATTGGTTGCAGTGAAATACTCATCAGGCTGATTTCCCTGCGACGGAATACAGCACCTGCTGATTACGCGTTTTCTGAAATTCTTCCAGCGAAACGCCGCGCATCGCCGAGTAGATATGCAGGTTGGAAACGCCCACTACTGCTCCGAGTTTCTCCAGTAAGAAGAAGCTGACGCCATAGTGAATCATTCCGCGCCAGTCGAGACTATCCAGCAACTGTTGCTCTTCAGCGGTCAGCCCGGCTTCGGCATACAGCGCCTTCGGTTCGCTGCGGAAGCGTTCACGCCAGGCCGGCTGGATCATCCGGTGCAGGAAGCGGTTAATGCGGATAGCTTTCAGGCTACGCGCATGGGTAAACGGATAGGTGCCGGGTAATTTATCCACGCCATCAAGCTGGGCGTTGATTTTATCACGCTGACGCTGGTGGACATCGACCGGTGCTTCACGTGCCTGGTTTTCCAGAATCAGCGTGGCGATACCGGTCATGGACGGCAGATAATAAGCTTCATGCAGCTTTTCAACGTTCGCCGATAGCGCGCCGCGCATCACTAACCACATAATTATTTCTGCGCCCTCCATGCCGCCCAGGGTGGCATATTCGGCCAGCGTCATTTCGGTAAGACGCTCCGGATCGTTGACCAGCATATCGATAAACTGCGCATCCCATTCCGGATTGTTAAAGCCGCAGCGCTCGCCGTGTACCTGATGTGACACGCCACCGGTGGCGATTACCGCCACTTTCAGATCTTCCGGAAAGCTTTCTACCGCGCGACGCAGCGCCTGACCAAGCTTATAGCAGCGGCGTGCGCTGGGGATTGGGAATTGCAGCACGCCAACCTGTAGCGGTACCACGGTGGTTGGCCAGCCATCCTGACACGGCATCAGTGCGGATAAAGGTGAAAACAGGCCGTGATCCAGCGGCTTATCCTGGAAGAACGACATATCAAATTCGTCCGCCATCAGGCTGGCGCCAATGTGCTGAGACAGCGCAGCGTGGCCTTTAATCGGGGGTAAGTCGCGTGCGCCACCGCCTTCGTCGGCGACGGCATAGCTATCGTCGATCCCCAACACAAACGCCGAGTAGTGATCGAAGAAAAACGAGGTGACGTGATCGTTAAATACATACAGCAGCACGTCAGGTTTTTTCTCTTCCAGCCAGCGCTGCATCGGGGCGAAGCCGTCGAAAATGGGTGCCCATGCGCTCTCTTGCTGCTTGTTATGATCGACTGCGAAGCCGATTGTAGGGGTATGCGAAACCGCCAGACCGCCGATGATTTTTGCCATTGTTGACCTCTTACTTCACTTATCGATTATTCATGGTGCGCGAGAGCGCAGGAAGATCGTTGAGATCGATCCCTTTCATCTGCTGCTGAACGCGCGCTTTTTGATGACGGGTGATCACGATCGCTGCCAGTAAAGCCGGGAGTGACAAAATGATAAAGATGCTTGTCTGACCCGGGAAAACGCCAAGCAGCACGCCGCCAAGCGAGGAACTGAGAATCGCGCCGCTGCGGCCGATGCCGTGCATCCAGCACACGCCGGTAGCGCGCATTTCTGTTGGATAATAAGCAGGGGAGAACGCCTGCAAACCGGTTTGCGCGCCGTTAATGCATACGCCGCTGAAGAACACTAACAGAGCCAGCACTTCCGGACCGAAACCAAAAATGCCTTGTGACAGCAAGCTGCAGCAGCCGAGGAAATAAAAACTGCCAATCACATATTTTGCCTGCAGGCGATCCATCAGGCTGCCGACTAACAGGCCACCGACGGTGCCGCCCAGCTGGAATAAGCCCGCAACGATAGCCGCACGTTCCAGCGACACGCCGCCGGTGCGCATAATGGTCGGTAACCAGCCATTCAACAGATAGATGACAAATAAACCCATAAAATAGGTGGTCCACAGCACCACGGTTCCGCGGGCGTAGCCACGGCTGAACAGCTGCAGCACCGGTGCTTGTTTCGGGATTACCGGCGCGTTAAGCACAAAAGCGGTGCTGGCTTTAAACTGTCCACCGAGTCGCGTCAGTGCGGCAGCAATTTTTTCCCGCGGGCTGTTGCGTACCACCATATACATCGCTGATTCCGGCAGAATCCACACCAGCAGTGGCAGCATCATTAACGGAATAATGCCGCCAAAACAGAGTACGGCTTTCCAGCCATAGTTCGGCAGCATTCCGGCGGCGATAAATCCGCCCAGCCCTGATCCGATATTAAAGCCGCTGTACATCAGCGTGATCATCAGGCTGCGGCGACGCTCCGGCATATATTCAGAAACCAGCGTCACACAGTTGGGCATCACTGCACCCAGCCCTAAACCGGTCAGAAAGCGCAGTAGCGCCATCTCCATTGGTGAGCGGGCAAAGGCGCTAAGAAGGCTAAAGCTGGCGAAGCAGGCTATTGACAGTAGCAGGACGCGCTTGCGGCCAAAACGATCGGACCAGGGGCCGGCAATCAGTGCGCCAAGCGCCACGCCAAACATCGCGCATCCCAGAATCGGGCCCATTTCGGCGCGGGACATTCCCCAGTCCTCAATTAGCGCCGGGGCGATGAATCCCATCACTGCCGCATCGTAGCCATCAAACATGATGATGATGAAGCAGAGGGCCAATACCAGCCATTGGTAGCCGGATATCGGACGGGAATCGATCCACTCCTTTACGTCGACAATTTCGTGGTTGCTCATAGGGTACGCTCTCAATTTTTTTTATTAATACGTGATCGGGTTAAAATTTTTTCCACGTTGCACAAACTGCAGTGCAGATCCTTAACGCCAATACGTGATGCGATTTTATAATTTTTTATTTTTAAAACAATTGTTTATATTGATAACGATGTTTATCGTTGCTACCACGTTAGGGGGCTGATACGGCTTTGTCTGCCATAAAATCGTTATAAAGGTATGAGTTTTGTTTATTCGATGAGCAGGATCGAAAATTTGAATAGGGCAGGGAGAAAGGACGTTAAAAAGATATCTATCCATGACAAGTGGCTCAATTGCAGCGTTGAATCCATGAGTAGCGCGAGGCATAACCGTCGGAAAAGTGAGTGTTACGACGATAGCTGGAGCGCCGCTCGGCCATACAGTAGGTACAAACTTCCAGTATCTCTATCTGCGCGGCCGGAATTCCACGCTGTTGCAGCATTTGGCTGGCTAAGCCCGGCAGATTAAACCAGATGCCTTGATGATGTGCCAGCGCCTGCGGCCGTACTGCCCGCTGATTACGCGGTTGCTGCTGTTGCCACGGCGGTGTTTGCTGCAGTAGCGCATTGTTTTGCATCTCATCCACCAGATCGTGGCCGAGTTCATAGCAGCACGGGCCGATAGCCGGACCGATCGCAATATGCAGGCTGTCGCTACGGGCACCGAGTGCCAGCAGTTGATCGACGGCGCTGAACAGTACACCGGCCAACGCACCTTTTAGCCCGGCATGTACCGCAGCAACGTGATGCATCCGATCATCGGCAATCAGAACCGGCAGACAATCAGCAGTGTAAACCGCTACCGGGCGAGTGGTAACACCAATTACTCCATCGGCATCACAGCTTTTGGCCGGGAACGCCTGCTCATCCTGCACGATCACCGCGCTATGGCGTTGATGCGCGAAAGCACTGTTATCCGGCGGCGCTACTCCTGCGGGCAGGAAAGCATGTTCCAGCCAGCCAAGCCCGGCCAGCAGTGATGAGTAGCGAGAGTTTTCGGTATCCGAAGTTGGCATGTTGAGATCTCAGTTATCACAAACGTCAGCAGGTCTTTAATTATAAATTACTCTACCGACAGTAGGGTAACAATGGGTAAGATTTATCTTAATATTATACCGGGGAAAGATTTAATCTGATTAATTGCGGAAGTAAGCGTTTTCCTAAATATCAACCTTAATACTGTTCAATTGCCCATAATAACTTATCTCGTTTACTGATATACGCAGAATAATTCACTGAAAGAGTAGGGTGAAATAACATGCGAGATATTGGATTGAGACTGGAGTCTTTTTTGAATTGTACTCTTATTAGAAGTGTGGTTATTAATAATATAGGTAAATAAGATGCAACTTTAATATTAACTCAATGAAAACTAAGATTTTTCTTGGTGTGCCCATTAGCATATAAATTACAAGTTTCATTTTTCTTATTTACTAAAGAATACATTTTCTTTAAGTAAAATTACATTCAATTTTTTATTTGTCATTGTGGTCTATTTCCTAATACTCTATTAGTCTGTTAAGTGTTAAAGATTATTCTCCTGACGTTTTCCTGCCGTGAGTAGCTGGGTTATTTCCGCGAGTGCGATTGTGAGATTTATTTATTCGGCCAGATAGAGGCCAGATTGTTGCCACAGAGAGACTATTATTTTGACGACGCTTAAACCCCTGTTAGCTAAAAATCGCAGTTGGGCATTACAACGGCGACAGCGCAATCCTAAGTATTTCGATAAGTATCTGCACCAGCAGAAACCGCATTCGTTATGGATAGGATGCTCTGATAGCCGCGTACCCGCCGAGGTACTGACAGGCTCGCATTCCGGAGAACTGTTTGTGCATCGTAATATCGCCAATATGGTGATTGAGGACGATGACAATTTTATGAGCGTGCTGCAATACGCGCTGGAATATCTCAATGTCTCACGCATCGTGCTGTGCGGTCATTATGGTTGTGGCGGTGTGCAGGCGGCGGTGGCATTACCCAATAGCACGCTGGCGGGTGAAAACTCACCGCTGGCGCGGCGTATTACGCAACTGCGGTCGTCGCTGTCAGACGATTTAGCGGCTTTTCATGCTGATAAGGACGAAGAAAGCGTACGGCAAAACAGACTGGTTGAGGCCAATGTTATCGCGCAGTTCTCCCGGCTGGTGGCCACTGAAGCAGTGAGAAAAGCCTGGCAACAGGGCGTTGAGCTGGATGTCTATGGCTGCGTGTATGATCTGCAGTCGGGGCATCTTACCGAGTTAATTCAGCAATCTACCGAGGAATCCTCACCATGAATCTGAGAACGCTACGCCAGGATCTTCCTGCCGGTCTCGTTGTGTTTCTGGTGGCCTTGCCGCTGTGTCTGGGCATCGCGCAGGCCAGTGGTTTACCGCCGTTTGTCGGACTGTTAACCGGTGTTATTGGCGGGTTGATCGTTACTTCATTAAGCCCGTCGCGCTTTGCGGTCAGCGGACCGGCAGCCGGGCTGGTGACTATAGTGGTCGCCGCCATTGAGACGCTTGGATCGTTCTCCGCTTTTCTGCTGGCACTGATACTGGCCGGTATTCTGCAATTTCTGTTTGGTGTGGTCCGCGCCGGACGTTTTATCTCTCTGGTGCCGGGAAGTGTGATTAAAGGGATGCTGGCCGCGATTGGTATTTTACTGATTATGCAGCAGATTCCGGTGGCGCTGGGGGCGGCTGAAGAGAGCAGCCTCGCGGCGCTGTTCAGCGGAGATTTTATCTTCTCCTCATCGGCTATTGCGGTGGCCGCCACGGGATTATTGATTCTGTGGGTATGGACGACACCGCGGGTAAAACAAATAAAAGGCCTTAGCTGGGTGCCAGGCCCGCTGATTGCGGTACTGGCTGGCTGCATGGCGACGGTGTTTGGCGGAGGAATTCATCCGGAATTTGTCAGCAGCCTACCGCGCATTACACTGCCAGAGTTTGACAGCCTTGGGCAGCTGACCAGTGAACTGGAGCGTCCGGACTGGCAGGCATGGCGTAATCCTTCGGTGTATGTGGTTGCGGTAACGCTGGCGCTGGTCGCCAGCCTGGAAACCTTGCTCAGTCAGGAAGCATTGAATAAATTACGTCCACAAAATCCCTCGCCGTCACCTGATAAGGAGATGCGCGCACAGGGAGTCGGCAATATGCTGTCGGGTTTTTTTGGCGGCTTACCGATTACCGCAGTGATTGTGCGTAGCTCGGTCAACGTCAATGCCGGAGCGCAAAGTAAACTGTCGATTTTACTTCATGGTGCGTTGTTGGTGGTCTGTGGGCTGTACTTCAGTGGCTTGCTTAATGCGATTCCGCTGGCGAGCCTTGCGGCGGTATTGTTATATACCGGATATAAACTGGCAACGCCGCGACTGTTTATTGAACAATTTCGCATGGGGTCGCAGCAGTTTGTACCATTTATGGCGACCATTATTGGAATAATCGTCTTTGGTATGTTGGCGGGTATTGGCCTCGGTATTGCTACTCAAATTCTGTTTAGCGTCTATAAGAGCCATCGCAACGCGTTGCAGCTTACCCGTTATGAAGATCATTACGTGCTGCGCTTTCAGCAAAACCTCACTTTCATGCACAATCCCCGACTGCAAAATTTACTGGCTGAGATTCCGGAAAATAGTGTGGTAATTGTCGATCATGATAATGCGGAGTATATCGATCCTGATGTAAAAGCTGTGCTGAAAGACTTTAGCGAAAATGCCGATGACCGTGGGATCAAGCTAAGCCAGTGGCCAGTTGCAGTTAAATAATTAAGACTCATTCCTTCCTCTGTTAAAAGCGGGTGCCATCGTACAGATAGCACCCGCTTTGTTATAACCGTTGCCGTTTTCCTGTGATAACATCCTGATTAATACAACCAGGAATAATCTCACCAGACAATAATAAACAGAATATTATTTTGCCTTAAGCCGTCTGGCTGGGCACAAATCACTTCAATTAAACGTGTCAGGGCTAACCTCAAACATTATTGAGGTTGAAGCAGTGGAATGTTATGGGTATCAGAGTCTATGCGATTCAATCTGCTTGATGAAAATAATAATAAGGCCAATGCCTTAACGGTGTTTCTCGTGACTGTACTGTTCTGTTTTATTGGCGGGCACCTGCGGCTGCCACCAGAACTGTCACTGTTCTGGCCGGTCAATGCATTGCTGGCAGGAATAATCGTCCGCTTTCCTTTTCTTCATCGCAGCCGAACTTATCTAATTTGCTATCTGGCAATGGTGTTTAATGATTTGGTCTTTTCCGGCTGGGCATCCCGATCTTTTACTATCAACTTTGCCAATATTATTTTCATTCTCATCGTTGCCAGCCTGTTGATTAAACGCAATAAGCCCGTTCCCGGACTGAGCCGTCCGGGCAAAGCGCTGCTGATTTTTCCTGCTTGTTTGCTGGGGGCTTTGGCAAGCGCCACGTGGGGAACGCTGGCTGAAGGGGCGACAGTCGGTGAGAACTTTTTACCGGTATGGAGTGACTGGGTCAGTGAGCAATTCTCGACGGGAGTGCTGTTATTACCTCCCTTGCTGACCCTGCCAGCACGTTTTAGCCTGAATTTATCGTGCTGGCGTCTGAAAAAACTGTTACCTGCTATGGCAGTTTTGGCATCAATTATTGCTGCTGCGTTGATTGGCGGTGCTGGCAGCCTGACATTTCCCCTGCCGGCGCTGATCTGGTGTGCGATTGTTTATCCGATTGCTGTCACCAGTCTGATTACGCTGATAGTTGGCGTCGCCGAAATTATGCTGGTGGTTAACGGGGTAATGAATATTCAGGGTAATGACGAACTGCTGGCTTTGAGTCAGCTGGTTTCTGCGCGACTGGGCATTGCGACGGTCGCCATCAGCCCGTTGATTGTGGCAGTCAGTGTTGATGCCATTCTGCAGTTGAATAAACAGTTGGCGTTGCGCGCCAATTATGATTTTCTCACCCGCTTGCTCTCCCGCTCCGGTTTGTATGAGCAGTTGCGTCAAACAGATGATAGCGGGCAACCCAATGTGCAAAGTGCGGGCGTAATGCTGGTTGATATCGATTATTTTAAAGCGGTCAACGACAGTTTTGGTCACGATTCCGGTGATGCAGTACTGCAAGAGATTGCGAGCCGGATGCGTACCGTGATTGGTGACCAGGGGATGCTGTGCCGTTTCGGTGGTGAAGAGTTTATGGTGGTATTGTTTAATCACGAACAAACCGCGCTGTTTCGGATAGCCGAGCAGATTCGTATTGCCATTTTCATGCGTAAGTTTCTGCTGCAAGGTAATACCGTTAGCATCACCGTCAGTATTGGTATTGCCAACGAAATCCGGCCCCAAAAAAGCCGTGTCGAAACGGTAAATACGTTAATATCGGCGGCGGATAAGCAGCTTTATCAGGCCAAACGTAACGGGCGTAATCAGACCATGCAACCTATTGCGACGGCAGCAGAACCGATACGTTAACCGACGGATCCGCAGTATATCGCTGCGGATGCTCGCTGTTGGCAGACACAAAAATTATTCAACAAGTTGACAAATTCTTTCCGCTATCTGTGAAAACGTTCCTCTCGTATTGTTATCTCCAGCAGCACAACACTAACCGAAAACAATATCCTGAGAGGAAATAATCATGTCTAAATTCGACCTGCTTGATCCACAGAATTCCGCGCTGATTTTCATCGACCATCAGCCGCAAATGTCTTTCGGCGTCGCCAATATCGACAGGCAGCAGCTTAAAAATAACACGGTTGCTCTGGCGAAAGCGGGCAAGGTTTTTAACGTGCCGGTGATTTACACCTCAGTAGAAACCGAAAGCTTCAGCGGCTATATCTGGCCGGAACTGCTGGCGGTGCATCCGCAAGTGAAACCGATTGAGCGCACCTCAATGAACTCGTGGGAAGACGCGGCGTTCGTTGAAGCAGTAAAGGCAACCGGTCGTAAAAAACTGATTATTTCTGCCTTGTGGACCGAAGTCTGTCTGACGTTTCCGGCCCTGATGGCGCTGAAAGAGGGCTATGAAGTGTACGTGGTGACTGATACTTCAGGCGGCACCAGCGTTGATGCCCATGAGCGTTCTATCGACCGCATGGTACAGGCTGGCGCGGTGCCGGTGACGTGGCAGCAGGTGCTGCTGGAGTACCAGCGTGACTGGGCGCGTAAAGAGACTTATGACGCGGTGATGGATTTAGTGCGTGAGCACAGCGGTGCTTACGGTATGGGTGTTGATTACGCTTACACGCTGGTGCACAAAGCGCCACAACGCCAGGCGTAATGTTTTCCATCCGCCGAAGCATTCTCTTCCTTTATAGCAACGCGCTGACTTAGTCAGCGCGTTCTTGATCATTGCTGGTGTCAGATTGGCCGCGATATTGCGCTATCTGCACTGAATCAGCACGTTAGCGGTCGGGCGCTGCAGCTGGAAAGATATCGGTTCGCCGGGCAACAGGCTATAGCTGATAAATTTACCCTAAGGATTGACCGCTTCCGCCAGCGTCTATGCTTCCTGACCACCAATGCAATCCAGCATTGCATCGAGCCCACCCATTACATTCATTGCTTGCACCGTATGCCGATCGTCAGCGCCGCTGCGTGCGCGTGTGTTCAGCTCCCGATAGGGTGATCAGATGTGAAAAGTCAATGGACGACTGATTCATGCGCACTGCAACTTTTCCAGCCTCAGGTGGGCAGGGGAGAGAGTGTTCAAACCCAACACATTCAGCCGCCTGACCATCATTGCGCGCAAAGCGAGGGGTGGCTGCATAGTCATGACATCGTCAGAACAGGAAAAGGGTACTTTAGCAGGGATAATCCAGTAGCACCCTTCTGTCAGAATTTTACGACAGCAATGCTAAATGAAGATATCCGATGTTAATCAGTATGGCTGAAGGGTTTTGGATGAATTCTTCCATTCACAAGCCGTTAACATTTCTGCTGATGTTGCAATCTCATGGTGTTTTTTTTGAATGATAAGTGCTTTTTTGTTTTATTTTTTTAATCAATCGCTGAGAGGGCTTAAAACATTCAGCGTTTTTTTTGCTTCTCTGGGTGCTTTTTTGAGTGTTTATTGAGCGATTAGTCACTTTTTTGCCGCGAGCTTCACTCATTTTTCGTGGTTTCTACGTCATCTGCGCAGTGATCTCCATCACGACAGAAAGTTTCGTTAATGTAATTATTATAATTTTTAATGTTAAAGCCTTTTCGGGAAAAATCTGTAATGAGGTGAATCAGGGGTTTCTGGAGGGGGTTTTTGACCGCAATTAGATGCAATTACATGCATTTTCTTAATTTTTCATTAAGTTTATTGTTAATTTTATATTAACTATTTGGTTGTTGTATCACCAGTTTTATGCGGTGAAATAAGGAGGTAATGCACGAAAACTTCACTTCTAATCGCTTAAATAGCCATGCATTCAAGGTGTTAATTGGACAATTGCTTAAGTGATTTTTGTGCATGCAATGATAAAGAAGAGTCATCTGACGATTTTGACAAACGTAAGCTAAATTTTCTCTTTATTGATAGTTTTTACCTATGATGATTTGAGTTAAGGAAGATTTAACCAATTTTTAATATCTGTTTCTGTAAGCTAGGATTTTGTAAAAGTTTAATTAATAGTGTGTCTGTTCGCCTGCTCTGACTTTGAACGAAAATATTCATAAGTAGTTTTCTGAGGTTCTGGTATTAATCGTACTTGCAGGTGTGAAGGTAATGGGCTATGAATGAAAATAATGATAATTACCAGTTCATTCTGGAACCGATACGTGATTTTTCTGGATCGCTAATTGCCTATGAACTTTTGACTAAGTTTGTCTCATCCAATAGATCTTTTTATTGCAAACAAGACAAAGAAAATGGTTTTTTGCAGATTTCTCAGTCTGAACGTTTGTCAATATTTAATCAGCAGTTGGCTCTGCTTGATAATATTTATCAAAAGAATAATACCCTGCCGAAAATATCTGTTCACATTGATAAAGTCATCGCCAATGAAATAACCAATAATTTCAGGTTGCAACAATTAATCGCACAGATGCCTCTTCTACGTTTTGAAATATGTAATTTTTTCTCACGTGATGCTGATAATGATGAATCCCTATTATTAAGAGAACTGACAAAAGTTTGCCCCCTATGGCTGGATGATTTTGGTGCGGGTAACACAAACTTAATCATGGTGATGAAGGGTAAGTTTGAATACGTAAAGATTGAGAAGAATTTTTTCTGGCAGTATGGAAAAAGTAATGCGTTTCGCGACTTAATCTCTCATCTCAATGCTTTTTGTGACGGTATCATCGTTGAAGGAATTCAGCACGCAAGGCATGAGGAGCAGCTGCGGGCGCTGGATGTTAAGGGGATGCAGGGGTATCACTGGAAGCCTGTGAAAGCTGACGCTATGGTTAAACTACTGCACTAATAATTAAATGAAATAATCAACGAACATTATTATTAATTCTGCAAGGAAGGCGTAATTAAGCGTCTTTCTTATTTGCGTATGTGTTTTTAAATTTATCTGAGTGACTATTTGATGACAGTGCAGGTAAAGAATGAAAAGAACTAACCTTCCTGTATTTTTACTTCATTAGATAATTTACTGCAGAAACTTAATTTCCTGGTCAGATCATAGGGAATGAATCCAAAGTGATGCAGCTTTATACGTATCTCTGGGTGTTGTTAAAAATACGAATAAAACCGCGAGCTCTGGTGACGCCTTACGGCGTTTTTTTGTCTGTTATTACATGAGGAACAGTCAGAAATTATTGGTGTGATTGATTACTCGTAACCGAATGCCTAACCCTTATAGGGAGTGCAAGTTATATGAATGAAATCAAGGTAACCGCAAAAGATAGCGGTTCAGCCTCCAGTATAAATGGAAGTGAAGTTAGTATAACTTCGCCCAGTGTCGTCACGCTCCAACTTAACAGAGAGGACATTGCCTCCCTTACCCGCGATCAAAATAACTTAGTCGTCACTCTCAAGTCCGGAGAGAAAGTTGTTATTCAGAATTTCTTTGTCGCTGATGCGGAAGGAAATATCAGCGATCTGGTGATACAGGATCAGACTGGCGCATTATGGTGGATTGAGAATCCGGGACCGGGTTTTGAATTTACCTCAATCGCTGACATTGAAGGGCTGCTTTATGGCACCGAGACAAGTGCCAGCACTGCGGCCTTCCTTGGAGCCGGTGGTTTAGGTTTTCTCGGTTTGGCTGCGGCGGCTAACTCTTCTGACGGTGATTCACGCGATCTGTCGAACGACAGCGATTCTGACTCCGACAGTGACTCCGATTCCGATTCCGATTCCGATTCCGATTCCGATTCCGATTCCGAGAGCGACTCAGATTCGGACAGTGATTCTGACTCCGACAGTGATTCGGATAACAGCGATTCCGACTCCGACAGCGACTCTGATAGCGATTCTGACTCTGACAGCGATTCTGACTCTGACAGCGATTCTGATTCTGACAGCGATTCGGATAACAGCGATTCCGATAGCGACTCTGACTCGGAGAGTGACTCAGATTCTGACTCAGAAAGTGATTCTGACAGTGATTCTGACTCCGACAGCGACAGCGACAGTGATTCTGATTCTGATTCTGACAGCGATTCAGACACTGATGCACCAGATGCCCCTACAGATCTCAGCGTGTCTGAAGATGGCACCACGTTAAGCGGCAGAGGCGAAGCAGGTGATACTGTTATCGTCAGAGATGCCCTGGGCAATATCATTGGTACCGGTACGGTTGATGAGGATGGTAATTTCACCGTCAACCTGGATCCGGCGCAAACCAATGGCGAAATCCTGGATGTCACGCAGACCGACGCGGCGGGCAATGTTTCGGCGGTCGCTGAGGTGACTGCAGGTGACAGCACCGCACCGCTGCTTCCAACCGATTTGGATGTCTCTGAAGACGGCACAACGCTTAGCGGCCGCGGTGAGCCCGGCACTACCGTGACCGTCACCGATGCAGAGGGTAATACCATCGGGACCGGCACAGTCGATGATGAAGGTAACTTTACGGTCGATCTGAATCCGGCGCAGACCAACGGTCAACTACTCGATGTCACCTTAACTGATGCGGCGGGCAATATTTCTCCTGTCGCTGAAGTCACTGCTGGCGATACCACCGCACCGCTGCCACCAACCGATCTGGATGTCTCTGAAGACGGCACTACGCTCAGTGGACGCGGCGAGCCTGGCACTACCGTGACCGTCACCGATGAGGATGGCAATACCATCGGCACCGGCCTGGTTGATGAAGACGGTAACTTCACAGTCGATCTGGATCCGGCTGAGACTAACGGCGAAATTCTTGACGTCACGCTGACCGATCCGGCAGGCAATATTTCTCCTGTTGCTGAAGTGGTTGCTGACGATACCACCGCACCGCTGCCGCCAACCGATCTGTTTGTTTCTGAAGACGGCACTACGCATACTGGCCGGGGTGAACCCGGTACTACTGTCACCGTCAGGGATCCTAATGGCAACATCATCGGTACCGGTGCGGTCGACGACGCTGGCAACTTCCTGGTCGAACTAAATCCGGCACAGACTAACGGTGAAAAGCTGGGCGTCACGCTGACTGACGCAGCGGGCAATATCTCACCTTCGGCTGAAGTAACGGCTGGAGATACCACTGCGCCGCTGCCGCCGACCGCTCTTGATGTCTCTGAAGATGGCACCATACTGACCGGTAAAGGTGAGCCAGGAACTACCGTTTCTGTAGAGGATTCTGAGGGTAATATCATCGGTAGTGGTTCAGTCGATGATGACGGTAACTTCTCTGTTACGCTGAGTCCGGCCCAGGTAGCGGGGGGGATCCTTGCAGTTACACTGACTGATGCCGCAAGTAATACTTCTGATGCAGCGAATGTAACAGCGCCAATTATTGACGATTCAGACTCGGACAGTGATTCTGATTCTGACAGCGATTCCGATAGCGATTCTGACTCCGACAGCGATTCTGATTCCGACAGCGACTCAGAGAGCGACAGTGATTCTGACTCCGACAGTGATTCCGATTCCGACAGCGACTCAGACAGCGACAGCGATTCCGACAGCGACAGCGACTCCGATTCCGACAGCGACTCAGACAGCGACAGCGACTCCGATTCCGACAGCGATTCAGACAGCGACAGTG
Organism: Winslowiella sp. 2C04; assembly: GCF_050037805.1. NCBI lineage: Bacteria > Pseudomonadati > Pseudomonadota > Gammaproteobacteria > Enterobacterales > Erwiniaceae > Winslowiella > Winslowiella sp. 2C04. Next base: position 492,006 of record NZ_CP188300.1, read on the forward strand.
ACTCTGATAGCGACAGCGATTCCGATAGCGACAGCGACTCCGATTCCGACAGTGACTCCGATAGCGACAGCGATTCAGACAGCGACAGCGACTCCGATAGCGACAGCGATTCTGACTCCGACAGCGATTCCGATAGCGACTCCGATTCCGACAGTGATTCTGATTCCGACAGCGATTCTGATAGCGACAGCGACTCAGACAGCGACAGCGATTCTGACTCCGACAGCGACTCTGATAGCGACAGCGATTCCGACAGCGACAGTGATTCTGATAGCGACAGCGACTCTGATTCCGACAGCGATTCAGACAGCGACAGCGACTCTGACTCCGACAGCGATTCCGATTCCGACAGTGATTCTGATTCCGACAGCGATTCCGATAGCGACAGCGACTCCGATTCCGACAGTGACTCTGATAGCGACAGCGATTCTGACTCCGATTCCGACAGCGACTCTGATAGCGACAGCGACTCTGATAGCGACAGTGATTCTGATTCCGACAGCGACTCTGATAGCGACAGTGATTCTGATTCCGACAGCGATTCAGACAGCGACAGCGACTCTGATTCCGACAGCGACTCAGATAGCGACAGCGATTCAGACAGCGATAGTGATTCTGATAGCGACAGCGATTCTGACTCCGACAGTGACTCCGATAGCGACAGTGATTCTGATAGCGACAGCGATTCCGACAGCGATTCCGATAGCGACAGCGATTCCGATTCCGACAGTGACTCCGATTCCGACAGCGACTCCGATTCCGACAGTGACTCCGATTCCGACAGCGACTCCGATTCCGACAGTGACTCCGATTCCGACAGCGACTCCGATTCCGACAGTGACTCCGATTCCGACAGCGATTCCGATAGCGACAGCGACTCTGACTCCGACAGCGATTCTGATAGCGACAGCGATTCCGATTCCGACAGTGACTCCGATTCCGACAGCGACTCCGATTCCGACAGCGACTCTGATAGCGACAGCGATTCCGATTCCGACAGTGACTCTGATAGCGACAGCGATTCAGACAGCGACAGTGATTCCGATAGCGACAGCGATTCTGATTCCGACAGCGACTCAGACAGCGACAGCGACTCTGATTCCGACAGCGACAGCGACTCAGACAGCGACAGCGATTCTGATTCCGACAGCGGTTCCGATAGCGACAGCGACTCTGATTCCGACAGCGACTCAGACAGCGACAGCGATTCTGATTCCGACAGCGATTCCGATAGCGACAGCGACTCTGATTCCGACAGCGACTCTGATAGCGACAGCGACTCTGACTCCGATAGTGATTCTGATAGCGACAGCGATTCAGACAGCGACAGCGACTCTGATAGCGACAGCGACTCAGATTCCGACAGCGACTCCGATTCCGATTCCGACAGCGATTCAGACAGCGACAGTGATTCCGATAGCGACAGCGATTCTGATTCCGACAGCGATTCAGACAGCGACAGTGATTCTGATTCCGACAGCGACTCAGGCAGCGACAGCGATTCTGATTCCGACAGCGACTCTGATTCCGACAGCGATTCAGACAGCGACAGCGATTCAGACAGCGACAGCGATTCCGATAGCGACAGCGACTCTGACTCCGACAGTGACTCCGATAGCGACAGCGACTCTGATTCCGACAGCGATTCCGATTCCGACAGTGACTCCGATTCCGACAGCGACTCAGACAGCGACAGCGATTCCGATTCCGACAGCGACTCTGATAGCGACAGCGACTCTGATAGCGACAGCGACTCCGATTCCGACAGCGACTCTGATAGCGACAGCGATTCCGATTCCGACAGCGATTCTGATAGCGACAGCGATTCAGACAGCGACAGCGATTCCGATTCCGACAGTGACTCCGATTCCGACAGCGACTCTGATAGCGACAGCGATTCCGATTCCGACAGCGATTCTGATAGCGACAGCGATTCCGATTCCGACAGCGACTCTGATAGCGACAGCGACTCCGATTCCGACAGCGACTCTGATAGCGACAGCGATTCCGATTCCGACAGCGATTCTGATAGCGACAGCGATTCAGACAGCGACAGCGACTCAGACAGCGACAGCGATTCTGATTCCGACAGTGATTCCGATAGCGACAGCGATTCCGATTCCGACAGCGATTCCGATTCCGACAGCGACTCTGATAGCGACAGCGATTCTGATTCCGACAGTGATTCTGATAGCGACAGCGATTCTGACTCCGACAGCGATTCCGATTCCGACAGCGACTCTGACTCCGACAGCGACTCAGATAGCGACAGCGATTCCGATTCCGACAGCGACTCTGATTCCGACAGCGATTCAGACAGCGATAGCGATTCTGACTCCGACAGCGACTCCGATTCCGACAGCGACTCAGACAGCGACAGCGACTCCGATTCCGACAGCGACTCCGATTCCGACAGCGATTCCGACAGCGACTCCGATTCCGACAGTGACTCCGATAGCGACAGCGATTCTGATTCCGACAGCGATTCCGATTCCGACAGCGACTCTGACTCCGACAGCGACTCCGATTCCGACAGTGACTCCGATAGCGACAGCGATTCCGATTCCGATTCCGACAGCGATTCTGATTCCGACAGTGACTCCGATAGCGACAGCGATTCCGATTCCGACAGCGACTCTGATAGCGACAGCGATTCAGACAGCGACAGCGACTCCGATAGCGACAGTGACTCTGATAGCGACAGCGATTCTGACTCCGACAGCGATTCCGATAGCGACAGCGACTCCGATTCCGACAGCGATTCCGATTCCGACAGTGACTCCGATTCCGACAGCGATTCCGACAGCGACTCCGATAGCGACAGTGATTCTGATTCCGACAGCGACTCAGACAGCGACAGCGATTCTGATTCCGACAGCGACTCTGATTCCGACAGCGATTCAGACAGCGACAGCGATTCAGACAGCGACAGCGACTCTGACTCCGACAGCGACTCAGACAGCGACAGCGATTCTGATTCCGACAGCGATTCCGATAGCGACAGCGACTCTGATTCCGACAGCGATTCTGATTCCGACAGCGACTCTGACTCCGATAGTGATTCTGATAGCGACAGCGATTCCGACAGCGACAGTGATTCTGATAGCGACAGTGATTCTGATAGCGACAGCGATTCAGACAGCGACAGCGATTCCGATTCCGACAGTGACTCCGATAGCGACAGCGATTCTGACTCAGACAGCGACTCTGATTCCGACAGCGACTCTGATAGCGACAGCGACTCCGATTCCGACAGCGATTCCGATAGCGACAGCGACTCCGATTCCGACAGCGATTCCGATAGCGACAGCGACTCTGATTCCGACAGTGACTCCGATAGCGACAGCGATTCTGATTCCGACAGCGACTCTGATAGCGACAGCGACTCCGATTCCGACAGCGATTCCGATAGCGACAGCGACTCTGATTCCGACAGTGACTCCGATAGCGACAGCGACTCTGATCCCGACAGCGATTCTGATTCCGACAGTGACTCAGACAGCGACAGCGATTCTGATAGCGACAGTGATTCTGATTCCGACAGCGACTCTGACTCCGACAGTGACTCAGACAGCGACAGCGATTCTGACTCCGACAGTGACTCAGACAGCGACAGCGACTCTGATTCCGACAGCGATTCTGATTCCGACAGCGACTCCGATAGCGACAGTGATTCTGATTCCGACAGTGACTCCGATAGCGACAGCGATTCTGATTCCGACAGCGATTCCGATAGCGACAGCGATTCCGATTCCGACAGTGACTCCGATAGCGACAGCGATTCTGATTCCGACAGTGACTCAGACAGCGACAGCGACTCTGACTCCGACAGTGACTCCGATAGCGACAGTGACTCCGATAGCGACAGCGATTCCGATTCCGACAGCGATTCCGATAGCGACAGTGATTCCGACAGCGACTCTGACTCCGACAGTGACTCAGACAGCGACAGCGATTCTGACTCCGACAGTGACTCAGACAGCGACAGCGACTCTGATTCCGACAGCGATTCTGATTCCGACAGCGATTCAGACAGCGACAGCGACTCTGATTCCGACAGCGACTCAGACAGCGACAGCGACTCTGATTCCGACAGCGATTCTGATTCCGACAGCGATTCAGACAGCGACAGCGACTCTGATTCCGACAGCGACTCAGATAGCGACAGCGATTCAGACAGCGACAGCGACTCTGACTCCGACAGCGACTCTGACTCCGACAGTGACTCCGATAGCGACAGCGATTCTGATTCCGACAGTGACTCTGATAGCGACAGCGACTCCGATTCCGACAGTGACTCCGATTCCGACAGTGATTCTGATAGCGACAGCGATTCAGACAGCGACAGCGATTCTGACTCCGACAGCGATTCTGACTCCGACAGCGATTCTGATTCCGACAGTGACTCCGATAGCGACAGCGATTCTGATTCCGACAGCGATTCAGACAGCGACAGCGACTCTGACTCCGACAGCGATTCCGATAGCGACAGCGACTCTGATTCCGACAGTGATTCCGATAGCGACAGCGATTCTGATTCCGACAGTGACTCTGATAGCGACAGCGATTCAGACAGCGACAGTGATTCCGATAGCGACAGCGACTCTGATTCCGACAGCGACAGCGACAGCGATTCCGATAGCGACAGCGACAGCGATTCTGATTCCGACAGTGATTCAGACAGCGACAGCGATTCCGATTCCGACAGCGATTCCGATAGCGACAGCGACTCCGATTCCGACAGCGATTCCGATAGCGACAGTGATTCTGACTCCGACAGTGACTCCGATAGCGACAGCGATTCTGACTCCGACAGTGATTCTGATAGCGACAGCGACTCCGATTCCGACAGCGATTCCGATAGCGACAGCGACTCTGATTCCGACAGCGATTCCGATAGCGACAGCGATTCCGATTCCGACAGTGACTCAGACAGCGACAGCGACTCTGACTCCGACAGTGACTCCGATAGCGACAGCGACTCTGATTCCGACAGTGATTCCGATAGCGACAGCGATTCTGATTCCGACAGTGACTCCGATAGCGACAGCGATTCTGATTCCGACAGCGATTCCGATAGCGACAGCGATTCTGATTCCGACAGTGACTCAGACAGCGACAGCGACTCTGACTCCGACAGTGACTCCGATAGCGACAGCGACTCTGATTCCGACAGTGACTCCGATTCCGACAGCGACTCTGATAGCGACAGCGATTCCGATTCCGACAGCGATTCTGATAGCGACAGCGATTCCGATTCCGACAGCGATTCTGATAGCGACAGCGATTCCGATTCCGACAGCGACTCCGATTCCGACAGCGACTCTGATAGCGACAGCGATTCCGATTCCGACAGCGATTCTGATAGCGACAGCGATTCAGACAGCGACAGCGATTCTGACTTCGACAGCGACTCTGATTCCGACAGCGACTCTGATAGCGACAGCGACTCCGATTCCGACAGCGATTCCGATAGCGATTCCGATAGCGACAGCGATTCCGATTCCGACAGTGACTCAGACAGCGACAGCGACTCTGACTCCGACAGTGACTCCGATAGCGACAGCGACTCTGATTCCGACAGTGACTCCGATAGCGACAGCGATTCCGATTCCGACAGCGATTCAGACAGCGACAGCGACTCTGACTCCGACAGCGATTCCGATAGCGACAGCGACTCTGATTCCGACAGTGACTCCGATAGCGACAGCGATTCTGACTCCGACAGTGATTCTGATAGCGACAGTGATTCTGACTCCGACAGCGATTCTGATAGCGACAGCGATTCCGATTCCGACAGTGACTCCGATAGCGACAGCGACTCTGATTCCGACAGCGATTCTGATAGCGACAGCGATTCCGATTCCGACAGCGATTCTGATAGCGACAGTGATTCCGATAGCGACAGCGATTCAGACAGCGTTAATGCCGTAGACGATAACGTTACGCTGGATATTGAAACGGAAGAGACAACGGTAAATAACGGACCGTCATCGCAGAGCGGCGCAACACTGGCAACAGTGGGGCTGGGCAATGTGCTGAATCTGTCGGTTGCTGAACTTGACGCACAGTCGACCTTCTCGGTAGCAGAGGGTACATCTCGTACGCTTACCTTCCAGGCATCGTCGTTAGGAGTGTCATTACTCTCAACCTATAACCTCAACATTTATCAGCTCAATCCGGATAGCGGAAATTACGAGCGGATCGATGTTGTGAATAACTGGCTGCAAGTCGGATTGGTAGCAGGAACATCAGGCCAGCTGACGCTGACTCTGCCGGAAGGTGACTATGTCTTCTTGTTGAATGCAGCGAATGGCGTGTCGGTGTTAACTGGTTTCACCCTGAATGTCTTGCAGGACACTACACATGGCTATGTCACTACGGGCAGTTCGGTGACGGGTAATGTGATCGATGGCGATAGTGAAGGGGCAGGTGGCGATACCGCACCGGCCGGCACGTTGGTCAGTGAAGTCGATGGCACCGGAATTAATGCAAGTGGTGTCACCAACATTACCGGTCAGTACGGCACGCTAACCATCGATGCGCTGGGTAATTACACCTATACGCTGAATGCAGGTCTGGCGGCAGGCAGTATTACCGGTGATGAAACCTTCACCTATGAGCTGAAAACGCCAAATGGCTCAACCAGTACGGCAACGCTGACCATCGATCTGCAACCGGGCACGCTGCAAGCGGTTGATGACAGTGTTGATTTGGCAACCAGTGCAACCGTCGTTCAGGAAGTGGAGAACTTCGCGAATATCGCGTCAGCAAGCTGGACCACGGTAGTAGGTACCAACTCAGCGACAGGTTCCGGTGGCTTCACGGTTGAGGCGGATTCGGTACTTCACAATATTACGCTGGGCTTCACCGTCACGGGTGTTGCACTAACCGGTACAAATATAACGTGGGCCATTGTTAACAGTAGCGGAACTTCAGTGCGTACCGGCAGCGTAGCGCCATCTGGAATTATTGGCGGTGCCGCAACGGTTAACGTTTCGGGTCTGGATCTGGAAGCAGGCAACTACACACTGCGCGTTACCGGTAGCTCTTCAGTACTGGGGCTGACAACGGTGAGGGGATCGGTAAGAGGTACTGAGACGCATGTGGATGAGTTCCATACCGGCGCTTCAGCCACGGTAACCGGCAATATCCTCGACGGCTCGGGTGCGGATGGTGTAGCGGATAGTTTGATCTCGGTAGGTACCAGGATCGCTATCAGCAATGCCAACGACTCAGACTCTGCCGCACTGAACCCTTACGACCGCAATGCAACCAGCGCGACGGTAGATGGCCTCTACGGCACCTTAACCATCAATGCAGATGGCAGTTACAGCTATGTGCGTGACGCCAACATTGATCTGTCGACCATGACGCAGAAGGAGGTATTCGACTACACCCTGACGGCAACGGACGGTTCAACATCCAGTGCATCGCTGACTATCGATCTGAATATGCAGATCACCGGTAGCAACTATGCGGATACCGTCAACAGTACGCCGAATGATGACACCTTTACCTTGGGTGGCGGTGGCGACACCGTGGTCTATAACCTGCTGGATAATGCCGATGCGACCGGTGGAAACGGCACCGATACCTGGACTGATTTCTCGCTGGCACAGGATGATCAGATCGATATTGGCGAGCTGTTGATTGGCCTGAATGGAGCGGGCGGCACCATCGGAAACTTCGTTTCAGTCGAGTTTGATGGCGAAAATACCATCGTATCGATTGACCGCGATGGGCAGGGTACGAACTTTGAAAGTACTCAGCTGATTACTCTGGAAGGAGTAAACGTATCGCTGGAAGAGCTGTTGCAACACCTGAATACGGACGTTTAACGGTAGTTGTTATGAACTTATAGGGAATAAACCGGCACAAGGATGTGCCATCTTCACTCTTAATCTGCGGTGGATGATTAATGAATTTAGTTCTGTTACGAGCAATGTTTAGTTATTGCCACCTGGCGAGTGCATTTGTCTTTTGCTTCGCCCTCTTTTTTAGTACCGCGTTGTTTGCTGCGTCAGACAGCGAGGTTTCAGCAAATATGATCCGTGCCGGGCAAATGTTTGCTCAGCAGGAGTTACCCTCTTTAGACGGCACTGTTGCTTCACAACAATCGCCAAATGCTCCCGCCACACTCGATATTACGCAGGCGGTTAATCGCGCGGTGCAATGGCATCCCGATATTGCCGAGGTGGTCGGTAAACTGTATGAGCAGGCTGAAGGCGTCAATGTCGCGCGATCAAAATACTATCCAAAAATAAGTGCCGGCATGAACAACGGCATGACCAATTCCAGTACCAACAGCGGCTATAACCCATCATTTGTACTGTCGTTGTCACAGATGCTGTATGACTTCGGCAAAGTAGACAGCTCGGTAAGAGCGGCTGAAGCCAGCGTGGCCAAAGAGCAGGCCAATGTGCTGGTGAGTATTGATACCATCGCCCATGATACTGCGGCAGCAGTGGTGCAGGTGCAGGGCTATCAGCAACTGGTGAAAATTGCTGAGGCACAGCTTGAAGCACTGAATAATATCGGCAAGCTGGCGCGTCAGCGTAACGATGAAGGTGCCAGCTCATTATCCGACGTGGTGCAAACCGAAACCCGTATTGAGGGAGCGCGGTCTACGCTGATGCAATACCAGGCTAACCTGGATCGCTGGCGTGCCACACTGTCAACCTACCTTGGCTGGCGCGATCTGAAAGAAGTCAGCAATAAATTTCCCGTTACGCTCTCTAAATCTTGCCAGGTGGCACAGCCCGATTATCGACTGATTCCTTCAGTGCTGGCGGCCTGGGCTCAGGTTAATCAGGCGCAGGCTAATCTCGACAACGCCAACTCCCAGATGACCCCAACCATCTCATTAGAGCCTGAAGTCACCCACTATCTGACCAATAACTATTCCAATAATCAGGTACTGGATCGTACCCAGTATGGTGCCTGGGTTAAGGTTGAAATGCCGCTTTATCAGGGCGGAGGCCTGACGGCCAGTCGCAATGCCGCCGCACATACTCTCGAATCTGCCAATGCGGCAGTGCGTAATGCCCAGCTTGATGCACAGCAAAAACTCAGCGAATCGCAAAATGAAGAGATGAGCCTGGCGCGTACGCTGGTGATTCAGAGTCGTCAGCAGAAATTGGCAGAGCGAACCCGCGAATTGTATCAGGATCAGTATCTGCAACTGGGCACGCGCCCACTGTTGGATGTACTCAACTCCGAGCAGGAGATTTATCAGGCGCGCTTCACCGAACAGCAAACCATTAGTCAGATACACACCTTACAGCTTGACTGCCTGTACAGCACTGGCTTTATGCGTTCAGCCTTCGCGCTGAACAATCAGACGATTCAAACGGTGGAGATTCAACCATGACCCAACTTCAGGCGGTCACTCCGTCAGAAACCCCCGATACTCCTGAAGGTCAGCCGCTGTCATCGTGGACCGCCGCAATTATTCAGATTGCCACCCACTACCGGCTGGCTTGCTCACCCGGCATGTTATATGCCACAACTGAATGGCAACATGCGCTGCCACTGGAGCGGGCATTAACCAACCTGTCACGCCAGGCGGGTCTGTCTGCGCGCATGCTGGACGATCCGGCACGAGAAATGTCGGCATGGCGACTGCCACTGGCAGTGGAATTGTCTGACGGCCAGGTAGCAGTGATTAGCCAGTTTGATGGTGAGGATACGCTGACGCTTAACTTCGCTAACGATCCGCAACTGACGCCTGTGTCATTTAAACAGATGCTGCCGCAAATTCGTCATGTTGTGGCGTTCCGGCCGGTTGCGGCGGCGAAAGACAGCCGGGTCGATCGTTATCTGGAGCAAAATAAGCCCGACTGGCTGCGCAAGCTGGTGCTGCGCGACATTAAACCTTACGGCTATGTGATGCTGGCTTCACTGCTGGTGAATATTTTGGCGCTGTCCGGCATTCTGTTTTCCATGCAGGTTTATGATCGGGCGATTCCGGCGCAGTCTTATCCGACGCTTTATGTATTGTTTGGCGGAGTGTTAATCGCCGTACTGTTCTCGTTCTTGCTGCGGCTTGGCCGCTCACATATTACCGACGTGCTGGGTAAACGCGCCGATATGCGCGTCTCCGATCGGGTATTTGGTCACGCGCTGCGGCTGCGTGAAAGTGCCGTCCCACGCTCTACCGGCAGCTTTATTTCACAGCTGCGCGAACTTGAGCAGATTCGCGAGATGATCACCTCAACCACCGTCACCGCAATTGTCGATATGCCATTTTTTTTCCTGTTCCTGTTTGTTCTGGCGATTATCTCGCCGCATCTGGCATGGATCGCGCCAGTGGCGGCGGTGATTATGATTGTGCCGGGCCTATTGCTGCAGAAACGGCTCGCCACGCTGGCGCGCAGGTCGTTACATGAATCCACACTGCGTAACGCCGTGCTGGTTGAAAGCGTACAGGGGCTTGAGGATATCAAGCTGATGCAGGCGGAAGATCGCTTCCTGCAACAGTGGAACAGCTATATCCAGATCACCGCGCAGTCCGGTGTGGAGACCCGTCGTCTGACTCAGGGCCTGGTCAACTGGGGAGTGACGGTACAAAACCTGGTGTATGCCTCGGTGGTGGTGATTGGTGCACCGATGGTGATGGATGGCGATATCACTACCGGTGCGATCGTCGCTGCCTCACTGCTTTCCTCGCGCATGATCTCGCCAATGACCAAGTTATGCGGCGTACTGGCGCGCTGGCAGCAGGTGAAAGCGGCCAAAGCCGGTCTGGACAGCATCATGAATCTGCCGGTTGAGAACAGCCGGGAAGAGACGCGGGTGCACTGCCCGGTGCTGCACGGCCATTACCAGTTTACCGATGCCTGTTTCCGTTATCGCACTGAAGATACCGTATTCCCGCTGAAAATTGGTCGCCTGACCGTCCAGCCCGGCGAGCGTATCGCGCTGTTAGGGCGTAACGGTGCCGGAAAATCTACCCTGCTGAAAGCAATGGCTGGCGGTATGGAGCTGGTCAGCGGCGAAGTGCGGCTGGATAACCTGAGTCTGTCACATATCGATACTGCAGATATCCGCCGTAATATCGGCCTGCTGACGCAAAACGCGCGCCTTTTTCACGGCACTCTGCGTGAAAACCTGATGCTGGGCGCACCTAATATCGACGATGAGGCGCTGTTTGAGGTGCTGGAAGTCAGTGGTGCCGCCAACTATGTGCGGCGATTGCCGCTGGGGCTGGATCATATAGTGATGGAAGGGGGTATCGGATTATCCGGAGGACAGCGGCAGTCGGTATTGCTGGCGCGTATGCTGCTGCGCGATCCAAATATTGTGCTGCTGGATGAGCCAACCGCCTCGCTGGATGAGCATACCGAGCGTGAGTTTATTCAGCGTCTGGGCCAGTGGCTGGCTGGGCGAACGTTGATTGTTGCGACTCACCGTGCTGCGGTACTGGAACTGGTGGATCGCGTGGTGGTGCTGAAAGAGGGGCTACTGGTAATGGATGCGCCGAAAGATAAAGCGATTAAAAACTCACGTAACCCGACTTCCCAGCAGGAGGCGTCCGATGAAAAACCTGCCCGCTGAAACCACCACTACCGCACCTTCACCCTTTAATCTTGACGATCTGGATGATGAGAAGGGTAGCCGCAGGAGTTATACCGGCTCGGCGCGGATCATTATTATCACCTTTTTCCTGCTGTTGTCGGCGGGCGTCTGGGCATGGTTTGGCGTACTGGATGAGGTTTCTACCGGCAGTGGCAAGGTGATTCCCAGCACGCGTGAACAGGTGGTGCAGTTGCTGGATGGCGGCGTGCTGACCGAACTCAGCGTGCATGAAGGCGCGATGGTGCAGGCAGGGCAAGTGGTGGCACGGCTTGATCCGACGCGTTACGAATCGAATGTTGGAGAGAGCGCCGCGCGTTACCGTGCTTCACTGGCCGCGACTGCGCGTTTGCGTGCAGAAGTGAATAATCAGCCCTTAACATTTCCGCAAGAGTTAGAGGCTTTTCCTGAACTGCTGGCTTCGGAAACGCGTTTATACAATACGCGCCGCGAGCAGCTCACTGAGTCAGCTGCCCGGATTAAAGAGTCGCTGTCGCTGGCGAGTCGCGAGTTGGCGATTACGCAGAAACTGGCAAAAAGCGGTGCGGCCAGTAGCGTTGAGGTGTTACGTCTGCAGCGGCAAAAGGCCGACCTCGATCTGAAACTGACCGATCTCTATTCGCAGTATTATGTGCAGGCTCGTGAAGAGATGGCGAAGGGCAACGCTGAAGTTGACTCGCTGAGCGAGGTGATTAAAGGCCGCGCTGACTCGGTTACCCGTCTGACGGTGCGCTCGCCGGTGCGCGGCATTGTAAAAAATATCAAGGTGATGACCATCGGCGGCGTCATTCCACCGAATGGCGAACTGATGGATATCGTGCCATTAGACGATCGCTTACTGATTGAGGCGCGCCTGTCGCCGCGCGATATCGCCTTTATCCATCCCGACCAACGCGCGCTGGTAAAAATCTCGGCTTATGACTATGCAATTTATGGCGGCATGGAAGGCGTTGTAGAAGGAATTTCCCCCGACACGATCCAGGATGAGGTCAAACCGGAGATTTACTACTATCGCGTGTTTATCCGCACCAACGTCGACTATCTGCAAAACGCAGCCGGCCATCATTTTTCGATTGTGCCGGGGATGGTGGCCACGGTGGATATTAAAACCGGCCAGAAAACCATCATGGAATATCTGGTGAAGCCTTTCAATCGGGTAAAAGAAGCGCTGCGCGAGCGTTAATGCTTCTGTGGTAACAGGAATAACGTAGAAATGATGATGTACAGCACATTCAATAATGCAAAAGAGACGGGTGACAATATGAGCGACCGCAAAGCATACGAGAAGAAAGAGATCATCATGCTTTATCCCCGGTTGGGATTAAAGAAAAATGGCCTGGTCATGGCGATGCTGAAAAGAGCTAATATTCTCGCTCAGCGCGACTATATTGTCACCATTCTTACGGTTGAGTATGATGCTGAGCTTAGCCACGTCTATAACAATATGATTGAGAACGGCGTGCTCAGTAAACAGGTTCGCTTTCAGAATGTGTACTCACTGTTTCAAAAAATTCAGCCTGGCGATGTCGATGCTGGCGGAGAGATTAAGCCGTATACTCCGGTTGCCAGTGAAGGTTATGTGCAGGATACTAATAACAATTTTATCTTTAAGAAAGGCAAGTTTGAGAAGCGATATGAGATTACGCGCAGTGACGGTTCGCTGTCCTATATAAATTATTTTAACGATAATAAAATAATTATGCGCGCTAAATACGATGCCGCGCAGAAATTAAGCTGTATTCAACATATCAGCGAAGGAAAAATAACCTCAGTATCACTGTTTGATGCCGACGGTAAACTAAAAATAATTAATAATTATAAGGTGGATGACAAGTCCAGTGAACTGCAAAGTATCATTCTGTTTAATCCGCAAGGGTTCATTGAAACCACGCTGACGTCAGAAAAAGAACTGTTTCTGCATGCACTGGACACCTTCTACAATCGCGATGACACGCTTTACTACTTTATTATTGATCGGGCGATTTATTTTAGTCAGGCATTATTTTCGCATAAAAAACCGAACTATGTTTATATCGGTACTATTCATGCTGCTCATTATGTTAACCCAGCGGACAGTCATTCGCGGGTAAACAGCCACTATAAGCACTATTTTGACAATGCCCATCAACTGGATGCGCTGGTTTTTCTGACTAAAAAGCAGAAGCAAGAGGCTGAGGAACGCTTTAAATTCAATAATGTCAGCGTTGAAATACCACATGTTTATGATAAAAAAATCGCAAAATATAATGCCGAACGTAAGCCCTTTAGCTGCATCTCTGTCGGGCGCTTTGATCCGGTTAAAAGGTTGCCGGAGTTGATCCGCATCTTCTCCCGGGTGGTGCAGGCGATCCCGGAAGCCTCGCTAAAGCTGTACGGTTATGGTTCCGAGCTGGCAAAAATGCAGGCGGCAATAGAGCAGTATGATTTGTCGAACCATGTTGAGATCTGTGAATACACCGAAAGTGTTGATTTAGTCTATCAGTCAGCCGATCTGATGCTGTTTACCAGTCGCTCTGAGGGTTATGGGCTGGTGATAATGGAAGCACTGGCAAATCAGTGTCCGGTGGTTTCCTACAAAATTAATTACGGCCCCGAGGAAATGATTGTTGATGGTGTTAATGGTTTTCTGGTCGAAGATAAACAGGATGAGCAATTCGCACAGTCGGTGATTAGCGCTTTAAAAGATCGTAAAGGCCTGAAGGCGATGCAAAAAAATGCCGCTAAACTGGCAAAGAATTATACGGCTAATGACTTCTCCCAACGTTGGAGTGAGTTATTTATGCAGGTTGAGATAAGTCGCAATAATAATAACTCAGCGGTATAACGGAGAAGGTGCTTTGATGAAAATTTTAATCTTAGGAACATCGAATTCAGTTCGCCGCAACGGCTGGGTCAAAGGATTGTCCGATCGTCTGGTCGATTCTGAGGTGAGTAACTTATCTATCGGTGCGTCTCCCGGCTTACAGTTTTCAGTGTTTGCCCGTATGGATTTCTCCGTTTACGACTATGTATTTTTTGACAGTTTGCCGAATGATGAAGAGTACTTTTTAAAAACGAATTCATTTAAAAATTATAATTTCTATAATGATATCTATTTTGAATTCCTCTCGACCATTGCCAGCCAGACCAAACTGGTTATTATTGCCATTCCTTTGCTGGCGACATTGCATAATACCACTATCATTTACCGTACCCGCGAACTGCTGGCCAGGCGGCTGGGAGCACAGTTCTTATGTTTTAAACATATCATTGAAAATATTAACGCATTCTCAAATTCGCTGATTGATAATTTATATGATATGGATCCGCATCCCACCGAGTTTATTGCCAACTTTATTGGTAGTATGGTTGCACAGGTGCTGGAAGACGAGCAAAGTAAAAGTTCTCTGGGCTTTATGAGTGATAATATTAATTACAGTGAAAATTTCATTATTCGCAATGTCTCAGAAGAGTATGCTGAAGATAAAAAATATGAAATAAAAAACTCGTTATTCCAGGAAACTTTTGCATTTCTCAATCAGGACGATGAGATTAAAATTTCTGAACCAATGACGCTGATCGGATTTTATATTAATAAGAAAAACACCAAATCACATCTGAAATTGATGAGTGGTCATGAAACCGCTGCATCTATTTCGCTGTATCGTGATATTGATTTATCCAGCTTTCTGAAAATATTTATTCCCTCTCCGGTCAACACGCAAATCGACAGAATTGTGATTGACTACGAAGCGCCGACGGATAGCAGCGTACCGCTGACTTATCATCCGCAGGTCAGCAAGAAAATTGCAGAACATCCGGTACTATCGATCTCAACGCTGTGCTTCTGGCGGCCTTCCGGCACTAAATGGGAAAAAGATGTGCGTCAGACTTTCGATGCTCGCAGAATTACCCACCTGGTAAACCTGAAAATTAATAAAGCGGTGATTGACGGATTGAAAGCATCCCTTGATGATCAATTGCTTATCACATCTTCGCATGGCTATGTGATGCTGTACGATACGGTTTTGCAGAAATGCATCAGCATTGATAAAAATCTGACGGCAATTTATCCCAATCCGCTGCTGCCAGTAACAATCGCCATGGTTGACCATCAGCAGGTGGTTTTCAGCGTGAAGTTGGCGGGGATTAGCGTGCCGTTAAGCTGCTATAAAAATGGTATTGGCCTTGCCGAAAATCACGTATTAAGAGAGAACAAACGTTTCGATCTGGGTGACTATATCGCGGATAAGGTCAGCCTGTTCGGATTAAAAGGCAATAAATACGCGTTTGGCATCAATGACGTTTATCTGAGATGTTACAAAGTGAACGTAAATAACGGCTTTAGTTTTAATGCCGCTAAAATAAGCCTGTGGGAAAGGTTCAGTCTTGGCAGAGAATAAAAACACGGCTATTTCAGCACTATTATAATTGATGGTGATAATCAGCTGTTGAAGTCTGATTCAGCCAGGAGGTTCGATGAATTCGACATCCGCAACACCAACAGGTAATGGCTATGATCTTTTAGTCAGTCGTTTAGATGAATGGGGCATAACACTTTACAGTGGTGTTACTGGCGGCGGTGTAATTCATTTTCTCAAGCACTTTCCGCCATTTGATGCGGACGTTGATGGAAGAGCAGCATTATTCACCCTTGGTGAATACAGCGCGGGATTTGTCCCTCTTGGACACTACTTAGCCAGTGGAAAGATGGCAGCTGCGGTTGCAACCAGTGGTGCCGCCACAAAGCTGCTGACTTGCGGGCTAAGTGATGCAAAACTTCATGATATTCCTGCTGTTTATTTAGTGCCCTTATCGGGTGCAGCGACGGAAGGATTGGCCCCACTGCAGGATACCACGCGCCATGGCAGCAATGTGCCAGAACAGCTGCGCGCGGAGTGCCCTGATGGCGTATTCCTGCTTGATAATATCAGTACGCTGGCGAGCACTTTGACCCAGGCGCGCCGCCAGCTTGATAATGCAAAACCGGTAGTGTTAGTGCTGATGCATGAGGCACTTGTCGAACGGGTGCCTGCCTCATCTCCCCCCTTGTCGCCTCCTGAACCGGCAGAGACTGATGATATTGCCGTGTTTCTTACTCAATTCCGTCAGGCGGTATCCGATAAGCATCTGGTTATTCTGGTTGGCGAGGAGATGGCGCGCTATAAGCAGGCGTCACAGATGACTGAGCAGCTGTGCCAGGTGTTACACGCTAAAGCCATCTGGAGCATTAACGGTGCGAATGCGGTGAGCAGATCTAACCCTTACGGCTATGGCTATATCTCCTTTGGTGGCAATGACAGCAGTCTCTCGCTGTATGAAAATCTGGGTGAGAATGATGTGCTGATGATTTTGGGTGCCTGCCCGGATGAATATACGGCCAATCTAAAAAAATTCAGTGCCGCCAACACTTTTTACCTCAGTAATATTCGCGGCGCCTACGGCCAGATAGACAACAGTTTCAGCCATTTCGCAACGGGCGAATATCATCATGTCCATGCTCCGCTGGATAGCCTGCTCCGTTCCCTGACTGATGAAGGGCGCAGTGAGCCATTTGGCAATATCCCGGCTGATATCGCCCCTGATTATCTGAATGCCCTTCCTCTTACTCAACCGGAAGCGGGGTATGTCAATATGGCCGAACTTTATCAGCGGCTTGATGCCTGGTGGCCGGAAAACTCACTCGGATTTGATGATGTGTGTCTGGCCTATAAAGATCGCCAGTATGTTACACAGCGCCCTAACGATCGCATTCGTTTTTTCTCTCTCTATCGGGGTTCAGCGATGGGGGGAGCTTTCGGCGCGGCGATTGGAGCCCGGCTGGCCAGCCCGAACAGTGCCGTATTTGTGTTTACCGGAGATGGATGTTTTCGAATGTTTGCCGGTTCAATGGGAGAGGCACGCGATCTTGGCTTAACTCTCTTTCTGCTGAATAACTCTCGATTTTCCATCGTCGAACAGGGATTAACACAAATTTTGCCGGACGTTGATCCTCGAAACTATCATGCAGAAGTGCGGCCGCTGGATTACTGTGCACTGGCTCGCGCCTCAGGCTGGCAGGCGGAGCGCTTGGCGGTTGACCTGTCTAATCTGCATTCGCTACTTGCTAAATGTCGAACACCCGGCAGCGTTTCTATGTTGATTGAAGTTCTGGTCGACCCTGCGCATGTGCTGGGTACTAATCCCCGGGTAAAAAACCTATAGGACAAATTATGACAGAGGAAATGCGTGCACTACTGATACTGATTGATAACAGTTTCCGCGTTCATCGTGGTGCTCCGTTGCTCACTCCTGCAGGGATAGCCGATCGACTAAGCTGGTTGCACACTGATGCTCCTTACAGCTTACTGGCCCATGACGGCAGTGAGGATCCACGATTTATCTATGCTAATCATTGCGCACTACGCTGCTTTAATTATACGCAACCACAGATGCTTGGCATGCCTTCGCGCTTCAGTGCATCGGAAGAGGATCGGGAAGAGCGGAAGAGGTTACTTGATATTGTTGATCAAAACGGTATCGCTGATAACTACCAGGGGCCGCGTATCGACAGTCAGGGTAAGCGCTTTATGATTTATGATGGCATCGTCTGGCAGGTGTACGATGAGCAGAGAGCCTCACGAGGCCAGGCCGCACTGTTCTGGCCGCAGCCGCACGACGGGCAATGGCTTATTTAAGCTTTACCTTGGGAAGAGGGGCACTTCTGCCGCGCCTCTCTTTGGCTGTCGCTGCGTTTATAACGCGTGGGTAATGAATAACGGCGGGTCAAAAGCGGTAATAGGTGTAGATATTTCTTTTAAGCTGCAGGTTTAATTGGACTTAAACCGAATTGTTGATAATGAAGATATATTATGATTGATAGTGATATCGAAAAAGCTGTTTTTGATTTGGTTGAGGAATATAACGGTATCAGTTTACTGACGTTTACGCGCTTTGCGTTAAAAAAAGATTTGAATAAAGATTTCAGGATGGCAGAGGATGCGGCGAAAGTCTCGATTTCCTGATTGCATGATTACACCCCAAATTATCAGTCAGGGCAGCGATACCTTCATATAACCGCCGGAGCCTGTATTCGGAGTGAAGGTTTGACGCATTTACTATCTTCCTCAAGGCGAGTTTTGTATTGAGTGTTTCACTGCCAGAGTGAATTTATTTACCACATCAAATTTTAGGATGTGTTGGACTATCTCTTTGTGAGAAATCAGACCGGAAAAAACTGAAGGAGATAGTTTACGATGTCAGGCTCTGGGTAGCAGATCGGTTCAGGCTGGGCACTTACTGTGCGCCTGAGAATTAATCCGTTATAACAATAAACGCCGACAGTGCTGACTGTTGCTTTCAGTGCTGGCGGCGTTGAACAATGAGCTCCGTGAGGCGCTAATTAATATGATATGATATGATATGATATGATATGTGGGTATTAATCTGCTGGCCGCGTATCGAATAACTGATAATGTCACTTAGCGAATAAACTTATCCTCTATATTTGACACTAAGGTTGCCATTTTCAACAAAACTTATTTTACTTATGCTGCCACTTCCTACAAGAAATGGTACTTCATTATTCAATTTTTTGATAATTTTCTTATCGTTTCCTGTAATTTCACCGCTCACATAAAAGCGATATATAATGGGTGCGGTAGCGTCACCCTCTCTGTTTTTAGTGGTATAAAGCCACAGGCAGTCATTAATCTTATAGACATGTTGTAGCTCGTCCTCTGAGCGCGTATCGTCTGTACGATTCAGATACACGAAACCAACGACCAGAATTAATAAAAACATAGTCAAAAGACTATGCATCCATTTAATAACCGTTCTGGCGCGCATACTCAATCCCTTCACTGATATAACGTTGGTCGGTTGGGTCATCACCATAAGGAGGCTTTTAATACCAGTTTCCCCACTCGGGCTTAGATGTTCCTGCATGGCTTTAAGCTCATCCAGCGCCCATCAGCAAGATGTTCTCTGGTATTCCCGCAGCGATACCTGCTGCCCCAAAATTAAAATTTCCAAAGTTGGCGAAGTAGGGATTGAATTGCTTGTAATCCCATCTGCCTCGATTTCTGACCATTTGATAAAACCAATAGTAAGTCGATGTTGATGCCATATTTGTAATACCAGCGTACCGCCCGCAGGGCTTTAGCTGAAAATGCGGCCTTTGAATGGGTTCATGTGCTGCTCCGCCAGCAAAAGGAGTCGAAAAATTTTACCACACCCATTTATTTACAGCAGCGCCAGATCAACTCCCTGTCGATCAATGGCGTATAAAGCTTAATCACATCGTCAGAGAAGCGACTCCCAAGGGAACATCGGCGCCAGCGGGTATCGTTAACTTAAGATACAAAAGCTGTCTGGAGATGGCGGGTCAAGTTCAGTCTATCTCTCCTCCCCTTAGTCACAAATCAACAGAATAATTAAAGAAATAAGAATTAATTATACATAAACGCTTCGTAAACGAAGTCGATAAACCCTTTCAAAATTGTGGTTATGATCGCATAATGATCAAATACAAGAAGTTATTAAAAAACAAAGCGTGAAAAAGGGGGTGGGGATGGAAAAAATGCGCAATCAAAAGTTAAGTGAATGTAACTAGTTTCGTTGGTTGATATTCGCTGGCGGTCGCCTACTCAAGGCGGGACACGCCGCACAGATTGCGCAGCAGTACAGTGTTAACGCTGCGGCAACACGGCGTCAAACATCAACGTATGCTGGAGAGGGCAATTTTCCGTCAGGAATAATACGATGCTAACAGCAAGATTGTTCGCCGCCTTAAATCCGGACTTTCAGGGAAATTGCGCTTGATAATAAGTATAAGACACTTAGCGTGTAACGAATGATATAGCTATAAAAATAATAGCAATCCGGTTAGAACGCCGCTTCTTACACCTCATACCCTGCAGGTGAATAATGTTGATAATATAATTATACGGGATGGTTAATATGAAAAATAATCGTGATAACTTCGATGCAATGATCGGCCGTTTTAAGGGAGATGGGCCATATTTGCGTGATGGCGAAGTCATTTTAATTGATGCAGCTTCAGGGACGTTCAATCTGCCTTTTGGATATACACATCCGCGCTTGACAAATAAGCTCAAAGAGCAAATAGAACGCTGTGCGCATTTAAGCTCAGCCTATACCAAGCCGATGGCAGAAAATATTCTGGCGCAATTAAAACCCTATTTACCAGTCGGAATTAATCGTATTTGGCTGAGGGATGTTTCGGGCTCGGGGGCGGTAGAAGGAGCAATCCGCATGGCACAAAAATATACCGGCCGCTCAGGCGTAATCTCACTATTCGCCTCACATCACGGCCAGTCGCTGGCTACGGCAAGCATCTCTGGAAATGCTTTCCGCCTGGCACATTTTGCTAACCATATCGAAGGGTCATTTAAAATCCCTACGCCTGATAGCGTGCTGGCCGACGCGGCCGATGCCGAAAGCGCGAGTGCAGAATTTATTACTGAGCTGGAGGATTCTTTCTGTTACGGCTCAAGTGGGAAAGTGGCATGTCTGATCATGGAGCCCGTGCTGGGTAATGGCGGTAATATCGTCCTGCCGGTAACGTTCTATCGCCAGATCCGCGAGTTTTGTACCCGACATGACATTGTCCTGATTGCAGATGAAGTTCAGACCGGATTTGGTCGCACGGGAACATTCTTTGCCAGCACAGGCTACGCCAACGCTCTTCAGCCCGACATAATTGTCTTTGCCAAGGGCGCCGGCGGAATCGGTATTCCGACGGGAGGCATCCTGATGAAAGAGAAGCTCGACGTCCTGGCCGCTTATGAGCACTCTAATACCTCCGGTGCTAACCCGCTGTCGCTGACGGCGCTGCATGAAACCATTGCGATCATTGAAGACGAACAGCTGTTAGACAATGTGCAGCGTCACGAAGCATATCTGCGCAATGCTCTGCTGGGTTTGCAGAAAAAGCATCCGTTAATCAGCCGCGTCCGGGGATTGGGATACATGTTTGGTTTTGATACTCCCAGCCCGGAAATCGCCGCACAGGCGATTGAGCTGGCTGCAAGCCAGGGATTGATCATTCGGGGATCGCGCTACGGTAAAGGCAGCGCAATTAAGATTCGCCCGCCGCTTGTCTGCGAACGCCGTCACCTCGACGAAATTATTCAAAAACTGGACCTCGCTTTCACCGCGTTGGAAAGCGCGGATCGTGCTATGCAGGAGGCCATTTGATGAAAGCCCTGAAATTTAACGCCGTATGGGATATTACTCCCGTTGAAGTGCCCTCGCTTTCATGCATTGATGCTGATGACGTCATCGTCGCGATTGAAGTCTGCGGTATATGCGGTACCGACGTTGGTATCATCACCGGCGACTACCCGGTTGCCGTGCCCGGTACCACATTGGGGCACGAATCAACCGGCACGGTCCTGGCGATCGGACCCGATGTCAGCCGTTTCAAACCGGGTGATCGGGTGGTGATCAATCCGACCTACTCCTGCGGTACCTGCCGCATGTGCCAGATTGGCAATATGAATCACTGTGAGCAAAAACACGGCACAGAAGCCGGTGTGTCTTACGATGGTACGTTTGCCGACCAATATCGCACCAAAGAGAGTGCCTTGCTGGCGCTGGATGATAACGTCAGCTTTGAAGCGGGCGCCCTGACTGAACCTCTGAGCTGTACCCTGACCGGCGTGGATAAATTGAATATCACGCACAGCGCCCTGCGCGCTGCCGTCATCGGTGCCGGCCCAATGGGGCTGCTGTATCTGTGGAGTCTGTACTTGCGCGGCATCACAGCTTTTATGGTGGAAAAAAACCCCCATCGCCTCGCGTTTGCTCGCGGTGTTTTACCAGATGGATGCCGCCTGTACACGGACTTTGCCGAAGCAATGGCCTGCGAATATGGCAACGACGCGCTGTTGGATCTCTGCGTCGACACCACGGGTTATCTCGCTGAAACCGTTTTTGCCCGACTGGCTCCGGGAGGAAAACTGCTGAATGTTGCGCTGAAAGACGCAACGGCAAACCTGGACGTGCTGAAAATCGCCGATAAAAGCCTCTCGATAATCGGATCGATCGACTCTCTGAATAACAGTTTTGAACGAGCCTATGCGTTAATCCGCGACGGAAAAATCCCGGCTGAGAGACTGGTCAGCCACCACTTTACTTTTGATGACTATCGTCAGGCTTTTGCCACCGTCGGCTGCGACATAGACGGAAAAACGCCGCGACCGATTACCGAACCGGGCTGCAAAGTGATGCTGCGCATTCGTTCCCAGGCAAGGGAGGAACAGGTATGAGCACACTGAGTGTTATTTTCGATATCGACGGCGTAGTGGTCGACAGCGAACAGCTGCACTTTGACGTCCTCTCCGGGCTGCTTCCTGATCACACCCGCGGGGTGACGGCTGAGCAGCTGATCGGCCTCAGTCTGGAAGAAACGCTATTGAAGATCGGAATTGATGCCGCACAGCATGGCAATCTGACACGCCGTATTGTCGAGGCATATCAGGCCTCGCTGGGGCCTCGCTATCTGCGACCGGGGATTCGCGGTCTCGTTCATGGACTGAGCGAACGAGGTATTCCGTTCGGCTTTGTCTCTACCGCGCCGCGGGATATTTGTCTGGCTAATCTGGCCACACTGGCGCTGCCACAGGAGCCACCGCTGGTTGCCGGCGACGATATCACTCGCACCAAACCCTGGCCCGATCCCTATCTGGCCATGCTGGCGCACCTTGATGTCGCCGCCGCACAGACAATAGTGGTTGAGGATACTGACTTAGGAATTCAGTCCGCCACAGCAGCCGGCATCACGCAAGTCTATGCCTGGCCGCACGC
Source organism: Winslowiella sp. 2C04 (assembly GCF_050037805.1). Taxonomy (NCBI): domain Bacteria; kingdom Pseudomonadati; phylum Pseudomonadota; class Gammaproteobacteria; order Enterobacterales; family Erwiniaceae; genus Winslowiella; species Winslowiella sp. 2C04. Next base: position 515,373 of record NZ_CP188300.1, read on the forward strand.
ACTGTCCGGGAGCGAGCGCTATCATCAGGCACACGCAGTGATCGAAACGCTGAATGATATCGCACCCTTAAGGGCAATACAGGCGGTCTCCGCCTGATGCTCATCCCTATCCGGCGCGCTTAGCGCCGGATACTTTCGTTTGCAGAGCGCGTACCTATCATGATGAAAGATGCAACATCCTATTCACTTACAAACGCCATCGGGGCAACGCGAAGGGCTTTTTTTATCGCCGGCTTTACACTGGCCGCCTGGGCCCCTTTAATTCCGTTGGCCAGAGACCGAATGATGGCAGACAATGGCACAATGGGCCTGGTGCTACTGGCTTTTGGCCTCGGTTCCCTGCTGATGATGCCTTTATCTGGCATGCTGGCAGCACGTTTTGGCTGCCGCCTGGTTTTCACTACCGCTGCGGGGCTGGTGCTGGCCACACTTCCGGCGCTGGTGCTCACTGACGAGCCCTCCTCGCTGGGCACGTCCCTGTTTATTTTTGGTGCCGGTATCGGCGCTATGGACGTGGTAGTCAACATTCACGCCGTGCGGGTTGAAAAACTGGCTGGGCGCCCTATCATGTCTGGCTTCCACGCCTTATTCAGCATCGGCGGTATCGCCGGCTCTGGCATTGCCAGCCTGCTATTGAGCTATGGTTTTACGCCGCTGCTCACGGTAAGTCTGCTGATCGCAGGCGTCCTGTTGCTGCTGCTACGCACCGCCGGCCGTCTGCTTCGGGAACCGGAATCCACCGACGCTCCGCTGTTTGCGTTACCAAAAGGGATTGTTATTCTCCTCGGTTTCCTGTGCTTCATTGCCTACATTATGGAGGGAGCGATGTTGGACTGGAGCGGTATTCTGCTGACCAGCGAAAATCACATCAACGCCCAACATGCGGGTATTGGCTATATTCTTTTTGCCTGCGCCATGACGGCAGGCCGACTGTCCGGAGACCGCTTGATCAAGGCCTTTGGCCGCTTTCGGATTTTTCTCTTCAGCTCACTAATCGCTACACTGGGCTATGGCTGCGTCATCGTCGGCGGACACCTGATGATTATGCTGGCTGGTTTTTTCCTGATCGGTTGTGGATTATCCAATCTGGTACCCATTCTCTTTACCGCGGCGGGCCGGCAGCAAGTGATGCCCGGCGCGTTGGCCGTTGCAGCGATCTCCAGCATTGGCTACTCCGGCATTCTGCTGGGACCAGCGCTGATTGGTGCCGTGGCTCATCTTTACAGCCTCGCCTGGGCATTCATGCTGGTCACGATAATGTCCCTCTGCCTGCCGCTGTGCAGCAATATTATGCGCCAGAGATAGCAGCCTGAGGCGTCAGCGCGTGGCATCATTTGAAAAAAGGAAACGATATGCCGATCAGGCCGGGTTGATGATTGAACAGGATACCGAACATTGGTGCAAATCCGGCATCGAGTACGCCGATGCTCTCTGCATAATGAGCAGCGTATTAACCGATATGCGGTCGGACTGGTCTACCGGCGTTTTTCACGGTAATCCCCATCGATTCTGGATGCGAGCCACGCTGGAGAACGGGGTGTTGCGGCGCCAGGGAAATATCACTCCGGGTCAGCGCAAGGGCCTCATTAAAACGCGCGCCCGTGTTCCAGAGTGTTGCCAGCAGCATCTTGCGGTGCAGATCGGGTACGTAATGGAGCAGGGCGCTCACTTCTGGTGCCAACAGGTATTTCGGCAGTTCGTCCTGAACGAGGGGCATCTGACGCAGGGCCAGCGCGGCAGGATAATCGATGGTCACCGGCCGCTGCGCGGCGGAAAACGAAACGCCCTGGTCTGGTACTGCCGGCATCATTGCTTGTTGTCCTTAGTGGACAGGTATTGCTCTGTAAGCTTCAGCAGCGAAACCATCTCATCGGTTACCTGCGCAGCCACTGGGTCATGGTTTATCCTGGTTCATTCTCTTTTCGCCAAACCGCTCTGGCACTTCATCAAATATAAGCATATGGCGGGTACGCTTTCCGCTAAAAATACGGCGCATCATCGGCATATAATCCGCAGGCTCCCTGTAGTAAATCCCTTACTTCAGCGTCTTATTCCGTCGCTCAGATCCTGCAACGATGCGCCAGATCTCCCTGCTAATCGCTTCACCTCGCAAACCGTGCTGCCCGAGATAGCGGCGCGGCCGCGTTCTTGCCACCCTTGGGGCTGATTTACGTAAGAATTAACATTCATATGCTGCGTGGCAACATCACAGGCCATTTTTTTGTAATGATAATTATCAATGGATTTTAAACATCTTTAATTTTTTATAAGAATATTCCTATTTTTGTAAATAAAACGACTACAATTTATGACAGAAAATTTTATTCTGTAAATTGTGCGGGGCGTTATGAACAAGGTTTACAAGGTTATCTGGAATACATTGCTGGGTATATGGGTTGTCGCCAGCGAGTTAGCTAAAGGTAAACAAAAATCTTCCAGTCAGGGGCAAGGTAGCCGCGCACAAAGAAAAACGGCGAAAAGGCTGGCAAACGCATTTATGCTTGTAGGATTATTCGCCGCCCAGCCTGTTTTTGCCGCCGATGCCTGCGAAGTCGGTACAGCAAAGGAGTTAGGCGCCGCATTAAACAACAATGACTGTACTGATATTACCCTGACAGCAGATATTAACCTTGCAGACTACCGTGACGGAGCGCTCTATTCAGGTGCCAGTAATGTTCCTGGCGGTACCGGATTAAATAATAATACCACTAAATTTGATTTTGGTACCCGTACGGCGATTACCCTTGACGGCGGGGCAGCTAAGTACGGTATCAGTAACGGTAATAACCAAGCTTATCGTTTTGCGGTACGCGGTGGCGATGCTGATAACCAGGTTACTTTTACAATCAAAAATGCGAACTTGACCACTACGGCCGCCGCCAATAATGCTAACCACTTTTTCGCCAGCGTTGGCGATAGTGGTTCTAACGTGAATGTTATCTTTGATAATATCCAGGGTATTCCTAATTCGACGCTGGCCTTAATGACCTATGGTTCAGGTGCCAATGATGGGGTTGCCTATCGCAGAACGAGTACCAGTTATTCTACCAGCTCTTCCGGTAATACATTAAACGGATATGATGCAAATTATAAACGTGGCTATACCTACAACCAGAATATTTATAGCAAAGTCACTGTTGGAACATTTTTAGGGAATAATGCCAGCAATCCATTTAATAGCGTAACTTATAAACAGTGGATAAATGGCAGTAAAATTGATTTTACCGGGACGCTGGATTTTTACGGTACGGGTGCTAATAATGCCTATTCTTATGTTTTTTGGAATAATACCAATGACTTACTGCAAAACCAGCTAACTTTCAAAACCGGTTCTGATGTTTCTTTTAATCTTGATGCCAACACCAAACTGACGACCGGGGATGGAAATGGCCAGGGTTATTCATATGCTTTTGAAGATGGTTCCAGTTTCAAATTATGGAGCAAGCAGAACGTATTTGGCAGCGTCACTGGTAATAATGTTGGCCTGGAAATTGGTAGTTACAATAAAGACACCAAAGAATTTGGTTCCGGGGCGAAAATTATCTATGCTGGAGTTAATGGTGCCCAGCTTGCAGGTGACGGCATTACTAACTTGGGTGGAAAAAACTACAGAATTAGCAACTCTCTCTATACTCACAGTATTATCAATAATGGCCAGTACAATGCCGGTGACATTATCTTTAACCTTGCTGAAGGTTCGCAGTTTAATGTGACCGGTATAGGTATTAATGTTCTCAAAAGCCAATATCTTAATGATGACTTAGACAAAGCAACAACGAATATTAACAACAGTGGAATCTATATCCGATCTGCCACGAATATTGACGCGGCAACCGGGATGAATATTGTCCACGATGGTAACGGTGAGGTGGTGATTAAAAATACCGGGGCTCTCACTACAACAACTTCGGGTATTACTATCAGCTCCGCATCTGGCAACAACATGAATGTTGATATGAGCAAAGGTGCAACGGATTCCAATTCTGGCCTGATTAACGCAACTTCTGGTACCGGCATTACCGCTGGGAGTTCGGCAACCGATAAGGTGGTATTAAATCTGACCGGAGGGGAAATTAATACCTCAGGCACCGCCAGCGCGGTAACCTTAAGTAATCCAACCAATACCGCAACCCATACCCTGAACGATCTCATCGTTAACCTCGGTGGCAGCGGTAATATGCTGGCTAAAGCCGATGCCGTTAAGGTTGCTCTCAGCAATGTGGTATTAAATATTAATAATCGTGTTGGGCTCAATAACCTGGCCGGCATTAACTTCCTCAGCAGCGAAAAAGGCAGTAATACCATCAACGTTGGCGGTACCGGAACCGGTATTGAGACGACTAACACTGCCATCTCAAATCTTAACAGCGAAGCGTTGCAAATTAACGTCAATGGCGCAGGTGTAGGCGTGGCAACGACCGGCGGCGGCGTTGATTTAACCGATCCGGGGCTGAATATCACGGTAAATAGTCCAGATGGAACGGCACTGACTATTGCCGATGGTGGCTCTAATACCACGACTATTGGCAGTAATGTCGCGCTGAACGCCACGGGTGCCACAGCGATTAAATTTTCCGGCGATGCTGCCAAGACTTTTGTTAACCAGGGCACAGTAAAAGGAACCGTCGACTTTACTGGCGATAAGGCGCATACCCTTACCAATAATGGCATCTTAGACGGCGCGCTGACGGCAGGAAATGGCAATAACTCTCTGGTGTTGGGAGAAGGCTCGCAAAGCCTCGGCACCCTTACTTTCGGCAACGGTAATAATAATGTCACCATTAATAATGGTGCGCTGGTTAAGTCCATTTCCACCGGAAGTGGAAACGATACCTTTACGCTTAATGATTTAACCGGCAGTAATACATATTTAGGTACGATTGATGCGGGTACCGGGACCAATACGCTGAATATGAATCGCTCGCAAAGTGCACTCCAGACGGATACTGCGTTGCGAGGATTTACTAATATTAATCTGAGTGAGAATACCGATCTTACCCTGACATCGCAGAATAATATTACCGGTGGTACGGTGTTGCTGGATAACAGCAGTAAGCTGCAGTTTGGCAACGGTTATAACGGCAACTTCAGCGCAACTCTCGGCCATGTATCCGACGGCGACGGCAGTATTATCGTCAACAATGGTGCTGCTGTGACGCTCGCCAATTCCGGTATTAATGCCTTTACCGGCGGCTGGAGCGTTAATAATGGTGCTTCACTCACCGCTACCCGTGGCGATCAAATTGCCAACAGCAGCGGCTTCGCTTTATCCGGTGTGCTGAATCTGAATGGACTCACGTCCCTGAATAACGCCCTCACCGGGGCAGGCACATTGAATATTAATGCTGTTAATCAGGCATTTAACTTCGGCAGCACCACAGGTAATGCGTTTACCGGTAATGTTAGCCTGAAAGATACGGCACTGGCCTTATCCGGTACCAATACTGCGGCTTTACAGCGCGCCACGTTGACCAGCGGTAGCGGCAGTGTTGTGACGGTAGGTGCAAGCGATCAGACCATCGGGAATATGACCCTGAATGGCGGAACCACGGCTTTCGATACCGGTAATATCAATACCAGCACGCTCTCTGTGGCGCAGCAAAGTGCCGTTCAGGTCAATGCGGATGGCATTCTGGAAGGGAATCTGCTGGATCAGGATGAAAGCAGCACGCGTAAGATAATCAACAGCACCAATACCTTGACCGCAGGCCAACTGGCTCTCCTGACATTGCAAAATGCACAGGGCGATGCACTGGGTAATGGTACGCAGCTGGCGATTAGCCAGAATGGCGATGAAGTTGCCAACGGGACCTATAACTATGCTTTGTCCGGCAGTGGGGGCGGTCTTACGGTTACTGCTCAGCTGATTAAACTGGCGCTGGCGGCAAACAGAACGCTGGTGCTTGATACAGAAAATGCGGCAAAACAATTTGGTGCACAAATTACCGGTAGCGGTAATCTGGAGTTAAATGCGGGTACGGGCGCACTGACGCTGAGTAGCCAGACCAATAACTATACCGGTAACACGGCAATTAACAGCGGTACGGTCGTGGCTGGTGAAAATAATGCGTTGGGAGCGACAACCGGGCTGGGTACTAAGTCCGGGGCGACATTTAATCTGAATGGTAAAAGCCAGACGATCGATGGAGCGCTCGCAAACGCAGGTCAGATAATTGTTGGTAACAGTGGTTCTCTTACTAGCGGTATATTATCTAATACCGGTGTAGTGAATATCGGCGGCGGCATGCTGACGCTGAATAATGGCGGTAGCTCCAGCGCCGCTGGCGGACTGACCGGAAACGGTAACCTGGTGGTATCGGGCGGCGAGCTTGCTGTTTCCAAAGCTAACGCCGGTCTTGCCGGTAATACCACGATTAATCAGGGCGCGGCCGTAACCTTAACGGATACCGGAACGCTTGGCAGCGCGGCGGTTGGCATTGCCAGCGGCGGTACGCTGAACCTGAATGCGGATCAGACGCTGGCGAACGTGCTGAGCGGTGGTGGGGCGATCAACACCGGTGGCAAAGTCATTCTCAGTGCAGATAATACCTTCAGTGGTACCCATACCATCGGCAAAGGTGCCGAACTCACCATTTCCAAATCCGCTAACTTAGGTAGCGAAGCGGCAACCGTCAACCTGAGTGATGCTGACTCGCAGTTTGTATTAAATGGGCTAAGCGGCGCTATCAGAAATGTTTTGTCCGGCACGGTAGGTAGCACCGTAACCTTAAACAACGCGGCCAATGCCACGCTGGCAGGTAATAACGTCAATTTCCGCGGGATTTATGCCGTTAATGAAAACAGCACGCTGACGATTGGCGAAGCGAATAATCTCGGAGCGAGTAATGCTTCGGTACTGCTTGGCGGAACGGGTAATGCGCTGAATTTGGCCAGGTACGGCGGTGTATTTAATCATAAGGTGAACGGAACCGGTATTCTGTCCCTGACCGATACCTCAAATGTGACCTTGAATAACGCGGATCTACTGGCGGCAGGCGTTGGTATTAATATTGGCGATGACAGTGAACTCAGCCTGGTAAATTTAAACACCTTCAACCAGGCGCTTAGCGGCGATGGCGTGCTGAATATTAACAATAATAAGCAATCATTTAATTTCGGCGCTGATACCGGCAGCGCCTATGCCGGTACGGTCAATCTGACTAATGTACTGTTCGGTCTTTCGGGCAATAACGCCACCGCTCTGACAGATTCAACCCTCAATGTTGGCGATGGCTCGACGCTCAGCGTGGGTGCTGGTACGCAGACTATCGGCAATATGACGCTTGCCAGCGGAACAACCGTATTTTCCTCAGGCAATATTGCCACCGATAATCTCGATATTACTGATAACAGTGTAATTCAGGTCACGCCCGGCGAGGTAATGCCCGGCAATCTGATGGATCAGGATGAAGAGATCTCGCGAAAGCTAATTAACAGCAGCAATAGCTTGTCGTCGGAAGAACTTGCCAGACTGACGCTGCAAAACGCCCAGGGAGAAGCACTGGGGAATGGCGCTCTGATTGCGATAACTCAAAATGACGATACGGTTGCACAAGGGACCTACAACTACGACCTGTCGGGCATCGGCGGCGGCCTGAGCGTTACGGCGCAGCTGGTTAAACTGGCGCTGGCGACGGGCAAAACGCTGGCGCTGGATACCGCGGGGGCCACCTCGAAGAACTTCAGCGCGCTGATCACCGGAGCGGGTAACCTGGCGCTGAATGCCGGTAGCGATACGCTGACGCTGAATAACGCCGGTAACGACTATACCGGCAGCACGACAATCAACAGCGGTACGGTGGTGGCGGGCAGCAATAATGCTCTGGGGAAAACCTCACTGCTGAGCACGCTTGCCGGTACGGCGTTTAACCTTAATGGTAAGTCGCAAACGCTGGGCGGGCTGAGTAATGCAGGCCAGATCACCACCGGCCAGAACGGTGCGCTGACCAGCGGCGCGCTGGCCAACACCGGCACGGTGAATATCGCCGGCGGTACGCTGACGCTGACAAATGGCGGCAGCTCCAGCGCCGCTGGCGGGCTGACCGGCAACGGCAGCCTGGTGGTATCGGGCGGCGAGCTTGCTGTCTCCAAAGCCAATGCGGGCCTGGCGGGGAACACCGCTATCGGATCGGGCGGGACGATAACCCTGAGCGACAGCGGAACGCTCGGCAGCGCGGCGGTTGGCATTGCCAGCGGCGGTACGCTGAACCTGAACGCGGACCAGACGCTGGCGAACGTGCTGAGCGGCGGTGGTAACATCAACACCGGGGCTAACGTCACCCTGAGTGCGGACAACACCTTCAGCGGGTTACACAACGTGGGCGCGGACGGGGCGCTGACGATTTCGAAAGCGGGCAACCTCGGCAGTGAAGCGGCCACGGTCTCGTTAAGCAGCGCGGGCTCGCAGCTGGTGCTGAATGCGCTCAGCGGGGCGATTAACAATGCGTTGTCCGGTGTGGCGGGCAGCACCGTCAGCCTGACCGGCGGCAGCGAGGCGGCGCTGGGCGGCAACAACAGCAACTTCCTCGGCACCTATTCGGTCGGCGGCGACAGCACGCTGAGCGTGGGCAGCGCGAATAATCTCGGCGCGGGTAGTGCTTCCGTCCTGCTGAACGGCGCGGGTAACACCCTGAACCTGGCGGGCTACAGCGGCGCCTTCGGCAACCAGGTCGGCGGCGCGGGCCTGCTGTCGCTGAGCGACAGCGCGGATGTCACCCTGAACAGCAGCGGTAATCTTTCGTCGGATATCGGGGTGAATATTGCTGGCGGCAGCGCCCTGACTCTGGCGGGTCTTAATGCGTTTAATCAGGCGCTGACCGGCGGCGGCGCGCTGAACATCAATGGCAGCACGGGCTTTACCTTCGGCAGCAACACCGGAGATGCGTTTGCCGGGCGGGTTAACCTGAGCAACAGCCAGTTTGGCCTGACGGGCAACAATACCGCCAGCCTGAAGTCGGCGACGCTTGACGTCGGCGGCGGAGCGTCGGTGATCGTGGGCGCGGGCGCGCAGGCGGTGGGCAATCTGACGCTTGACGGCGGCATCACGCAGTTTACCGACGGCAGCAGCATCACCAGCGGCACGCTGGCGGTGGCGCAGAACAGCACCATCCGGGTGACCCCGGACGATGTCACCACCGGAAACCTGCTGGATCAGGATGACGGCACGCAGCGCAGGCTGATCGGCAGCAGCAATACGCTGAGCGCGGAAGATCTGGCAAAACTGACGCTGCAGGACGCCCAGGGCCAGGCGATTAAAACCGGCGTGGAGGTGGCGATTGACCAGGGCGATGGCACGGCGGCGACCGGGACCTACAACTACGACCTGTCGGGCATCGGCGGCGGCCTGAGCGTCACGGCGCAGCTGGTTAAGCTGGCGCTGGCGACGGGCAAAACGCTGGCGCTGGATACCGCGGGGGCCACCTCGAAGAACTTCAGCGCGCTGATCACCGGAGCGGGTAACCTGGCGCTGAATGCCGGTAGCGATACGCTGACGCTGAATAACTCCGGTAACGACTATACCGGCAGCACGACAATCAACAGCGGCACGGTGGCGGCGGGCAGCAACAATGTGCTGGGGAATACCTCGCTGCTGAGCACGCTTGCCGGTACGGCGTTTAACCTCAATGGCAAGTCGCAGACGCTGGGCGGGCTGAGTAATGCAGGCCAGATCACCACCGGCCAGAACGGTGCACTGACCAGCGGCGCGCTGGCCAACACCGGCACGGTGAATATTGCCGGCGGTACGCTGACGCTGACAAACGGCGGCAGCTCCAGCGCCGCTGGCGGGCTGACCGGCAACGGCAGCCTGGTGGTATCGGGCGGCGAGCTTGCGGTCTCCAAAGCTAACGCCGGTCTTGCCGGTAATACCACAATTAATCAGGGCGCGGCCGTAACCTTAACGGATACCGGAACGCTCGGCAGCGCGGCGGTTGGCGTTGCCAGCGGCGGTACGCTGAACCTGAACGCGGACCAGACGCTGGCGAATGTGCTGAGCGGCGGGGGTAACATTAACACCGGGGCTAATGTCACCCTGAGTGCGGACAACACCTTCAGCGGATCACACACCGTGGGCGCGGACGGGGCGCTGACGATTTCGAAAGCGGGCAACCTCGGCAGTGAAGCGGCCACGGTCTCGTTAAGCAGCGCGGGCTCGCAGCTGGTGCTGAATGCGCTCAGCGGGGCGATTAACAATGCGTTGTCCGGTGTGGCGGGCAGCACCGTCAGCCTGACCGGCGGCAGCGAGGCGGCGCTGGGCGGCAATAACAGCAACTTCCTCGGCACCTATTCGGTCGGCGGCGACAGCACGCTGAGCGTGGGCAGCGCGAATAATCTCGGCGCGGGTAGTGCTTCCGTCCTGCTGAACGGCGCGGGTAATACCCTGAACCTGGCGGGCTACAGCGGCGCCTTCGGCAACCAGGTCGGCGGCGCGGGCCTGCTGTCGCTGAGCGACAGCGCGGATGTCACCCTGAACAGTACCGGCAATCTTGCGTCGGATATCGGGGTGGATATTGCTGGCGGCAGCGCCCTGACTCTGGCGGGTCTTAATGCGTTTAATCAGGCGCTTACCGGGAGCGGCGCGCTTAATGTTAATGCCGCGACAGGAAACCAGGCATTTAACTTTGGCGACAACACCGGAAACAACTTTGCCGGTCAGGTAAATCTCAGCAATGCGCAGTTTATGTTGTCCGGCAACAATACCGCCAGCCTGAAGTCGGCGACGCTTGGCGTCGGCGGCGGGGCGTCGGTGACCGTGGGCGCAGGCGCGCAGGCGGTGGGCAACCTGACGCTTGACGGCGGCACCACGCAGTTTACCGACGGCAGCAGCATCACCAGCGGCACGCTGGCGGTGGCGCAGGACAGCACCATCCGGGTGACCCCGGACGATGTCACCACCGGAAACCTGCTGGATCAGGATGACGGCACGCAGCGCAGGCTGATCGGCAGCAGCAATACGCTGAGCGCGGAAGATCTGGCAAAACTGACGCTGCAGGATGCCCAGGGCCAGGCGATTAAAACCGGCGTGGAGGTGGCGATTGACCAGGGCGATGGTACGGCGGCGACCGGGACCTACAACTACGACCTGTCGGGCATCGGCGGCGGCCTGAGCGTCACGGCGCAGCTGGTTAAGCTGGCGCTGGCAACGGGCAAAACGCTGGCGCTGGATACCGCGGGGGCCACCTCGAAGAACTTCAGCGCGCTGATCACCGGAGCGGGTAACCTGGCGCTGAATGCCGGTAGCGATACGCTGACGCTGAATAACGCCGGTAACGACTATACCGGCAGCACGACAATCAACAGCGGTACGGTGGTGGCGGGCAGCAATAATGCTCTGGGGAAAACCTCACTGCTGAGCACGCTTGCCGGTACGGCGTTTAACCTTAACGGCAACACGCAGACGCTGGGCGGGCTGAGTAATGCAGGCCAGATCACCACCGGCCAGAACGGTGCGCTGACCAGCGGCGCGCTGGCCAACACCGGCACCGTGAATATCGCCGGCGGTACGCTGACGCTGACAAACGGCGGCAGCTCCAGCGCCGCTGGCGGGCTGACCGGCAACGGCAACCTGGTAGTATCGGGCGGCGAGCTTGCTGTCTCCAAAGCCAATGCGGGCCTGGCAGGAAACACCGCTATCGGGTCGGGCGGGACGATAACCCTGAGCGACAGCGGAACGCTCGGCAGCGCGGCGGTTGGCATTGCCAGCGGCGGTACGCTGAACCTGAACGCGGACCAGACGCTGGCGAACGTGCTGAGCGGTGCCGGGGCGATCAATACCGGCGGCAAAGTCACCCTGAGTGCGGACAACACCTTCAGCGGGTCACACAGCGTGGGCGCGGACGGGGCGCTGACGATTTCGAAAGCGGGCAACCTCGGCAGTGAAGCGGCCACGGTCTCGTTAAGCAGCGCGGGCTCGCAGCTGGTGCTGAATGCGCTCAGCGGGGCGATTAACAACGCGCTGTCCGGTGTGGCGGGCAGCACCGTCAGCCTGACCGGCGGCAGCGAGGCGGCGCTGGGCGGCAATAACAGCAACTTCCTCGGCACCTATTCGGTCGGCGGCGACAGCACGCTGAGCGTGGGCAGCGCGAGTAATCTCGGCGCGGGTAGTGCTTCCGTCCGGCTTGGCGGCGCGGGTAATACCCTGAACCTGGCGGGCTACAGCGGCGCCTTTGGCAACCAGGTCGGCGGCACGGGCCTGCTGTCGCTGAGCGACAGCGCGGATGTCACCCTGAACAGTACCGGCAATCTTGCGTCGGATATCGGGGTGGATATTGCTGACGGCAGTGCCCTGACGCTTGCGGCCATAAGCGGGATAAATCAGGCGCTGACCGGCGGCGGTGCGCTGAACATCAATGGCAGCACGGGCTTTACCTTCGGCAGCAACACCGGAGATGCGTTTGCCGGGCGGGTTAACCTGAGCAACAGCCAGTTTGGCCTGACGGGCAACAATACCGCCAGCCTGAAGTCGGCGACGCTTGGCGTCGGCGGCGGGGCGTCGGTGACCGTGGGCGCGGGCGCGCAGGCGGTGGGTAACCTGACGCTTGACGGCGGCACCACGCAGTTTACCGACGGCAGCAGCATCACCAGCGGCACGCTGGCGGTGGCGCAGGACAGCACCATCCGGGTGACTCCGGACGATGTCACCACCGGAAACCTGCTGGATCAGGATGACGGCACGCAGCGCAGGCTGATCGGCAGCAGCAATACGCTGAGCGCGGAAGATCTGGCAAAACTGACGCTGCAGGATGCCCAGGGCCAGGCGATTAAAACCGGCGTGGAGGTGGCGATTGACCAGGGCGATGGCACGGCGGCGACCGGGACCTACAACTACGACCTGTCGGGCATCGGCGGCGGCCTGAGCGTCACGGCGCAGCTGGTTAAGCTGGCGCTGGCGACGGGCAAAACGCTGGCGCTGGATACCGCGGGGGCCACCTCGAAGAACTTCAGCGCGCTGATCACCGGAGCGGGTAACCTGGCGCTGAATGCCGGTAGCGATACGCTGACGCTGAATAACATCGGCAACGACTATACCGGCAGCACGACAATCAACAGCGGCACGGTGATGGCGGGCAGCAACAATGTGCTGGGGAATACCTCGCTGCTGAGCACGCTTGCCGGTACGGCGTTTAACCTCAATGGCAAGTCGCAGACGCTGGGCGGGCTGAGTAATGCAGGCCAGATCACCACCGGTCAGAACGGTGCACTGACCAGCGGCGCGCTGGCCAACACCGGCACGGTGAATATTGCCGGCGGTACGCTGACGCTGACAAACGGCGGCAGCTCCAGCGCCGCTGGCGGGCTGACCGGCAACGGCAACCTGGTAGTATCGGGCGGCGAGCTTGCGGTCTCCAAAGCTAACGCCGGTCTTGCCGGTAATACCACAATTAATCAGGGCGCGGCCGTAACCTTAACGGATACCGGAACGCTCGGCAGCGCGGCGGTTGGCATTGCCAGCGGCGGTACGCTGAACCTGAACGCGGACCAGACGCTGGCGAACGTGCTGAGCGGCGGGGGTAACATTAACACCGGGGCTAACGTCACCCTGAGTGCGGACAACACCTTCAGCGGATCACACTCCGTGGGCGCGGACGGGGCGCTGACGATTTCGAAAGCGGGCAACCTCGGCAGTGAAGCGGCCACGGTCTCGTTAAGCAGCGCGGGCTCGCAGCTGGTGCTGAATGCGCTCAGCGGGGCGGTAAACAACGCGCTGTCCGGTGTGGCGGGCAGCACCGCCAGCCTGACCGGCGGCAGCGAGGCGGCGCTGGGCGGCAATAACAGCAACTTCCTCGGCACCTATTCGGTCGGCGGCGACAGCACGCTGAGCGTGGGCAGCGCAAATAATCTCGGCGCGGGTAGTGCTTCCGTCCTGCTTGGCGGCGCGGGCAATACCCTGAACCTGGCGGGCTACAGCGGCGCCTTTGGCAACCAGGTCGGCGGCACGGGCCTGCTGTCGCTGAGCGACAGCGCGGATGTCACCCTGAACAGTACCGGCAATCTTGCGTCGGATATCGGGATTGATATTGCTGGCGGCAGCGCCCTGACTCTGGCGGGACTCACCGATTTTAATCAACTGCTGAGCGGTAGTGGGGCATTTATTGTCGACGGCAATGATCAGAGCTTTAATTTTGGCGCCGGTACCGGAAGTGCGTTTAGCGGCAACATTATGCTCAACGATGTCACCTTTGATATTGCAAATAACAGTGGGGTATTGGGCAACGCTACCCTGACGTTGAATACTGGCAGCCTTTCAGATGTGGGAGAGAGTGACACTACCGTCGGTAACCTTAATCTCAATGGTGGAGAGCTGGCGTTCAGTGTTGTCGGGCCGCAAAGCGCAGCAGATGGCACGATTAAGACAGACAATCTGGCGTTGAATAGCGGCACGATTGCCGTAAATGGTGGAAATAGCTGGGAGAACTACGGGCCTGATGATTTAAAACTGATGCCTATTCTCGCCCAGGACTACGGCAATGTTCTGATGACATTAGTCGACGCCGATATCTTAACCGGCAAGTTAAAAGATATTGCATTAAAAATTAATGATGTCCTGGTGGTTACCCACGATCAGCGTATTTCAGAAACCATAACCCAGGACGGTGAAACGGCAGCAACTGCATACTATAACTTTGGGTTATCAGATAGCAGTGTGGCCGACGATCCGGGGCTATATGTGAAGTTCAGCATGGTCGGGCTGGATTTGATTTCTGATGGTGACAAAGGATTGCTGATTAAGGTTGAGGACAACCGTAGCGATCTTCAGGAACTTCGTTCACTCCTGAGCGGTAGCGGTGGATTAGTCATCGAAGGCGGCGATTATGGGCTGACTATCTCCAATAGCGATAACAGCTACAGTGGTACCACCATTCTGAAAAACGGACAGTTAATCCTGGGTGATAACAACGTCCTGGGTAATACCTCGCAGCTTGAGGTTTATCAGGGAGCTTCAACGTTGTTAAACGGTCATAGCCAGACGGTGGAAACGCTGGCGAACAGCGGTACGGTAGATATTACCGACGGCACGCTGACGCTGACGAACGGCGGCAGCTCCAGCGCCGCTGGCGGGCTGACCGGCAACGGCAACCTGGTGGTATCGGGCGGCGAGCTTGCTGTCTCCAAAGCTAACGCCGGTCTTGCCGGTAATACCACGATTAATCAGGGCGCGGCCGTAACCTTAACGGATACCGGAACGCTCGGCAGCGCGGCGGTTGGCATTGCCAGCGGCGGTACGCTGAACCTGAACGCGGACCAGACGCTGGCGAACGTGCTGAGCGGCGGTGGTAACATCAACACCGGGGCTAACGTCACCCTGAGTGCGGACAACACCTTCAGCGGGTTACACAACGTGGGTGCGGACGGGACGCTGACGATTTCGAAAGCGGGCAACCTCGGCAGTGACGCGGCCACGGTCTCATTAAGCAGCGCGGGCTCGCAGCTGGTGCTGAATGCGCTCAGCGGAGCGATTAACAATGCGCTGTCCGGTGTGGCGGGCAGCACCGTCAGCCTGAGCGGCGGCAGCGAGGCGGCGCTGGGCGGCAACAACAGCAACTTCCTCGGCACCTATTCGGTCGGCGGCGACAGCACGCTGAGCGTGGGTAGCGCGAATAATCTCGGCGCGGATGCAGGCGTGCTGCTTGGCGGCGCGGGTAACACCCTGAACCTGGCGGGCTACAGCGGCGCCTTTGGCAACCAGGTCGGCGGCACGGGCCTGCTGTCGCTGAGCGACAGCGCGGATGTCACCCTGAACAGTACCGGCAATCTTGCGTCGGATATCGGGGTGAATATTGCTGACGGCAGTGCCCTGACTCTGGCGGGTCTTAATGCGTTTAATCAGGCGCTTACCGGGAGCGGCGCGCTGAATGTTAATGTCGCGACAGGAAACCAGGCATTTAACTTTGGCGACAACACCGGAAACAACTTTGCCGGTCAGGTAAATCTCAGTAATGCGCAGTTTATGTTGTCCGGCAACAATACCCTGGCGCTGACTGATGCCAACCTGAATGTTGGCGGCGGCACGACGGTGAGTGTCGATGTGGATCCGCAGGCTATTGGTGGTCTGACGCTGGGTGGCGGTACGGCCAGGTTTACTTCCGATGGATATATTGAATCCGGCTCGCTGGATGTGACCGATAGCAGCATCATTCAGGTGCAAAACAACCTGTCGCTGGGCGATAACTTACTGGAGCAAAGCAACGGCGAATCGCGCGTGCTGGTGAACAGTAAGGCGTTGAGCGCTGAGGAGCTGGCAAAACTCTCATTACAGGATTTGGATGGCAATTCGCTGACGAACAATACCGAAGTGGGTGTTATTCAGAGTGGCGCGACGGTGGCTGAAGGCTTCTATAATTTTGCCCTGAGCGCTGACAGCGGCTTAAGCGTAGTGGCGAGGCTGGTGAAACTGGCTCTGCTCGCTGATAAGACCCTGGAACTTAATACTGCCAATACTTCCGAAGCGGCAAAAACCTTTACTGCCCAAATTACTGGTAACGGTAACCTTGCGCTTAATGCCAATAGCGAAAGTCTGACGCTGAGTAATACGGAAAATGACTATACCGGCAGCACACTCATTAAGAGCGGAACCCTGGTCGCCGGAAGTAATAATGCGCTGGGGAACACCTCACAACTGAGCGCGCTTGCTAATACTCTCTTTGATCTCAACGGTAAATCCCAGTCCCTGGGGGCGCTGATTAATGCCGGTACGATTAAGGTGGGTGCGGATGGTGCGTTGACGATTAATAAAGACGACACCACAGGCAAAACCGGCGAATTCAATAATACGGGAGTGGTCGATATTGGCGACGGCACGCTGACGCTGAATAACGGCGGAGCCTCTACGGTGGCAGGCGGACTTACCGGTAACGGCAATCTGGTGGTGTCCGGCGGTGAGCTTGCGATATCACAGGCGAACGCAGGGCTTGCTGGTACCACGTTGATTGATGAAGCGGGAACCCTCACGCTCAGCGATAGCGGTACGCTGGGTAACGCCGAGGTAGCCGTCGACGGGATGCTGAATCTGAACGTTAACCAGACGCTGGTAAACGTTCTGAGGGGCACTGGCGATATCAATACTAATGGCAACGTGACGCTTAGCGCAGAGAGTTCGTTCAAAGGAACACACCGCATTAATAGTAACGGCATGCTGACGATATCTCAGGCTGCCAACCTGGGGAGTAGTGAGGCAAATGTCGCCCTGCAGGATGCAAGCTCTGCGCTGGTATTTGATGCCCTGAATGGTGAGCTTGGCCAGTCGCTTTCTGGCGTTTCCGGTAGCCAAATTAATGTCACCAAGGGCTCCGGCGCTATTCTGACCGGCGATAATGACGCGTTTAAAGGCACCTATAACGTTAGCGGCGAGAGTAGCCTGACGGCCAGTTTTACCAGCCAGCTTGGTGAAGAGGCCAGCGTGTCACTGGAAGCCGCAGGTGACGCTTTAAACCTCTCAGAATACCGCGGTGATTTTGCTAATCAGGTCGCTGGCAAGGGGACGATATCGCTGACCGGGGGTTCATTGGTGGCGATGAACAGCATGGCGAATATCGGATCCGATATCGCCATGAGCATCGACAATAACAGCGAGCTGCAATTGTCCGATGTAGCCGAGTTTAATCAGGCGCTAAGCGGTAACGGTTCGCTGAATGTGAATGCCGGAAATCAGACGTTTAACTTCGGGGCGAATACCGGGGGAGCATTTACCGGTAGTGTCACTCTGCAAGATAGCACCTTCAATCTTAATCAAAATAACGTAACAGCCGTGGCTAATGCGGCGTTGACTCTGGGCCGGGACAGCATCACTAATGTTGGCAGTACCGACAGGTCGCTGAAAGATATCGATGTTAACGGCGGTAAGCTGGCATTCGAAGTCGATGCACCACAGTCAAAAGCGAATGGCATTATTAATGCTGAAACGCTGGCGCTGAACAGCGGCGATGTTGCTGTGACCGGTGATGCCGAGTGGGAAAACGTTGGCGTACCAGCGGCACCGGGTGTCTCGATTCTTGACCAGGATAGAGGCGAGGTGCTGATGACGCTGGTGAATGCCGGGGCGGTGACCGGTAATGTTAACAACATAAATTTGAGCATTAACGGTACGCCGGTTATCTCAGGCGATCAGGCGGTGCTCTCTGCCATTACTCAGGGCGATAAAACGGTTGCTAATGCCACCTATAGCTACGGCCTGACCAGTAACAACGGTGATGATACCGGGCTGTATATTAAGTATGGCCTGACGGCGCTTGAATTAGTGACTGATGGTACTGATGCGCTGTTGCTGGAAACCGGTGAAGCAGGTTCTAACCAGAGTTTAAATGCGTTGTTATCCGGCAAAGGTGGCCTGAATATCAATGCATCGAACGGGGCATTAACCCTCGCTAACGGTAAAAACAGCTACACGGGTGTTACGACGGTGAATCAGGGGGCGTTGCTGTTAGGGGCTGACAATGCGTTGGGCCAGACCTCTGAGCTAACTATTAAACAAGGGGCGACCACTTCCTTAAACGGTTTTAAACAGACCGTCGGGGTATTGAATAACAGCGGCACGGTCTCACTGGATAACGGTGAACTGGTGTTAAGCAACGGCGGCCAGTCTGGCTCTGACGACGGATTAAAAGGTGAGGGCGCGATCACCGTAGCCGGTGGTGACCTGAGCATTTCTGGCGCGAATGACAATCTTAAAGGTAATACCTCAATCAATAGTGGAGCATCCATTACGCTTAGCGATAAAGGTAACCTTGGCAGCAGTAAAGTCGGCGTTGATGGCTCACTGAATCTGAATGCGGCTGGCTTAACGCTCGGAAATGCATTGAGCGGTGATGGGCGGGTGAATGTTAATGCGGCGACCACGCTAAATGGTAACAGCACCTTTACCGGTGAGCATCACGTTAGTAGGGATGGGTCGTTAACCATCACTCAGTCGAATAATCTGGGCGCAGATAAAGCCGGAGTTAATCTGGATGAAAGCGGTGCGTCTTTAGTGATGAACGGGCTGAGCGGTGCAATCAGAAATGCGTTGTCTGGCGTGCAGGACAGCGTTGTTGCGCTGACGAACAGTGCAAATGTGCAACTTACCGGAAATAACGATGGCTTCACAGGAAGCTATGCGCTTAACGGTAACAGTGCATTGACGGTGGGCTCGCTGAGCCAGCTGGGGAAAAACGCCAGCATCTCGCTTGCGGGTGCCTTTGATAAGCTCGTCCTGTCAGGCTATCAGGGAGTATTTAGCAATAAAGTAGCCGGAAATGGTGTGCTGACTCTTGCCGATGAGGCGAATGTTACATTCGGCGTTGGCTACCAGCTTGATAAGGCTGTTGGCGTGAACATTAACCGCAATAGCGCATTAACGCTTTCCGGTTTGAATCGCTTTGATCACGCGCTTGCAGGTAATGGCGCGCTGAATGTGACGTCAGGTGGTCCGCTGTTCTCGTTTGGTGAAGCAGCAGGCACGGCATTCGCCGGTAAGGTCGATTTGTCCGGCACCGGGTTGATATTAGGCAATAGCAATACCCTCGCGCTCACTAACGCTAACCTGACGCTTTCTGAAAATGGTCTGGTTAATGTGTCTGATGGCGTGCAGAAAATCGGTGGGCTGACCCTGAATAACGGCACGCTGAAGTTCGATAACATTGTTGATAATAACGGGCAATTTGTCTCTGAGGGAGTCATTGAGGCGGGCAGCATCGATGTGACCGGCGGCGGTGAAGTGCAGGTGAATCTTCCGGCGAACGTCACGCCAGGGCTTGAAGGTAAGTCCTTGTTAGAACTCGATGAAGGGGAAATTATCGTCGATTTAGCGCGCGGTGATGCCAAAGGAAGCGGGCAGGAGTTGACGCTGACGGATGCGAACGGCCAGCCGATAACCCAATCTGTTCAGGCCGGGCTGACCAATGACGGGGCCAGCGCACCATCAGCCGTGGGATCGTTCGACTATGGCTTAACTACGGGTACCCGTCAGGATGGCCTTTATGTTAACTACGGCCTTAAAGCGATTGATCTGCTTGCGAAAGGCGTCGATGCGCTCAGGTTACAGGCTCTGGAAGCAAACAATGCTCTGCAATCCAACGGCATGTCGGCGAAGATTTCCGGTAGTGGCGACCTGGCTATTGAGGGCTTAACCGATGGCGCAATCCTCTCTTTAAGCAATGGCAATAATGACTATACCGGCGCGACGCTGTTGCGCCAGGGTGGCTTACGGCTTGAAGCCAGCAATGCTCTGGGCTTAACCTCAGAGCTGGCGATGTCCGGCGGCACGCAGGTGGATATCAATGGTACCCGTCAGACCATTGGTCAGTTAAATGCCCAGGCTGACAGCCGGTTTAATCTTAATGGCGGTAACGTCACAATTAAAAATGGTGGTCAGGTCGATGGGCTTCTTACGGGGGCCGGTCAGCTGAGTCTGTCTGCGGGCACGCTTAACGTCAGCCAGGCAAACCGTTCATTTACCGGTAATACCGCGATTAGCAGCGCCGCCAGCGTGGTGCTGGCAGATGTCACAGGGCTGGGTTCCGGAAATATTGCCAACAAAGGCACGCTGACGCTTAACGGCGCTCAGGGTACCTTCGCCAATAGCCTGAGCGAGGCGGGTAACCTGCAGTTGCAGAACAAGGCAACGGTTCAACTGAGCGGTAACAACGCGCAGTACACCGGAGCATTTACTCTGGCAGGGGACACCACGCTTGCCGCCAACAAGGCAGAGCAATTGGGAGCCGGACGCGTAAGTAATGACGGCAAATTAATTCTGGATGTGGCCAATGACTGGAGCCTGAAAAACCTGATCGGCGGCAGCGGTGAGCTGATTAAACAGGGTAGCGGTACGCTGAAGTTGCTTGAAAATGTGGTAACGGCGGGTAACACCATTATCGAAAATGGCATTATCCAGCTGGGTGAAGGCACGGTGAAAAATCAGGATGGGCAAACGATTTACGTTGCTGATACCCGGGCCAGAGCCCGCAATACGCAGGTTCCGGTTGTTCTTAACAGTAACGTGACCATTCAGGAAAATGGTGCGCTCGGTGGATTCGGGCGTGTCTCGGGGAATGTAGATAACGCCGGCCGTCTGATCATGTCCCACGCGCTAACCGGAGATAATTACGCAGACTTTACTGTCAACGGTAACTACGTTGGACAGAAAGGCAGCCGGATTATCTTTGATACCGTACTTGCCGGGGACGAGAGTACGACGGACCGTCTGGTGATTAACGGGGATACCAGCGGAGTCAGCAGCATTAAAGTCAACAATATTGGTGGACAGGGAGCTTATACCAATAACGGTATCAGAATTATTGATATCTCAGGAAAATCTGGCGCTAACTTCGAGCTGGAAGGCCGCGTGGTTGCAGGCGCGTATGACTATAAACTGTATCAGGGTGGGGTGACGAATCCGTCCGACGGCGACTGGTATCTGCGCACCGAGAACCCGGATCGTCCGGAAGCGGGAAGTTATATTGCAAACCTCGCGGCGGCGAATACCATGTTCAATACCAGCCTCGAGAATCGTTCAGGAGAAACCTGGTATACCGATGCGATGACGGGTGAGAAGAAAGCGACCTCAATGTGGCTGCGTACCACCGGCAGCCACAACCGCTCTCGTGATTCCAGCGGGACCTTTAAAACGCAGGATAATCGTTTTGTGACGCAGTTGGGTGGCGACGTTTTCCGCTTCAGCAGCAACGAAAACGATCTGTGGCGCGTAGGGCTGATGACGGGCTATGCCAATAGCAGCAATAACACCATAACGTCGGGTTCAGGCAGCCGTTCTAAAGGCTCAGCGAAAGGTTACAGCGTGGGTACCTACGGAACATGGTTTGCTGATGAGAAGGCTCATACCGGTGCTTACGTGGATAGCTGGCTGCAATACAGCTGGTTTAAAAACGAAGTGAATGGTGAGGGACTGGCTCAGGAGAAATACGACTCAAAAGGCTTCACTGCTTCACTTGAAACCGGATATACCTTCTTTGCCGGTGCAAGTGAGCATTATAACTTCTACCTCCAGCCGAAAGCGCAGGCTATCTGGATGGGCGTAAAAGCGGATGATCACAGAGAAGCCTCGAATACGCTGGTCTCAGGAGAAGGTGACGGCAATGTGCAAACGCGGCTGGGTATGAAAGCATTCCTTACCCAACCTTCTCAGGAAGAAGAGGCGCAATCTCAGAAATTCAAACCGTATATCGAAGCCACATGGATTCATAACAGCAAAGACTTTGCTGCGAAAATGTCCCATGAAACCACCGGTAGCCATACCTTTAAACAGGGCGGCGCAGGTAACGTTGCGGAGATGAAACTGGGTCTTGAAGGGGATCTCACCAACCGCCTCAATATGTGGGGCAATGTCGGCCAACAGGTCGGCAGTAAAGGTTACAGTGATACCACCGTAACATTTGGCGTGAAATATAATTTCTAAAACTGTCCGGCTTTTACGGCGGTGATTAAATGGCGGGAATTATCCCGCCATTTTTTTTAATGATGCTAACGTGAGGATTACGGAATGTTTTAAATGTTTTAATTACCAACTCAGCGTTTCATTACTGGCTTTAAGATTCTGATCGTACATCATGCTTAGAGTTGAATAATTACACATATCAATCGCTCCCTCGCAATAATCTGCAATCACCTTATCGAGGATCTTTTTGTTATTAGCCTGCGTTAGTTTTTTAAAAGCGTTAAGGTTTTGTTTTTCCATCATGCGGAGGGTCGTGTCCTGGCACATATCAATGGCCCCCTCGCAATAATCTTTTTTGACTTGAGTCTGAATAAAATCGATTACCTCCTGCTTCTGCGCTTCTGAACCATCAAAATCCATCGGATTTACAAAGCCCGCGTTTGCGTAGAAAGTGGCAGTCAACAGTACAAAACCCAGCATATTTTTCACTCAAATTTCCTTTTTAAAGAAGTAAAACATGTATCAGCGCGTAATAATTTTAGCATTAACATGTTTTGTAATCATTGATCTGCACAGGCACGCTGGAGTGTTGGAGGGGGTGGCATAAAGTGTGCGGAGAGATATCGCTACTCAGAAATGGGGGAAATAAGAATCATTCATTAGACTGGCTTATTATAGGATTTCAAATCTAAACTTTGGTGGTCCTTCTGCTGGACTTGAACCAGCGACCAAGCGATTATGAGTTCATACAGCATCAACCGAAAATCAATAGTTTGCATTATTTATCATTGACATAGGTTGTCATTGTTTGCCACTAATTACCCATTATCCGCCATTTCTACCGCCACTTTATCGCCACTCATCGCCAATGGGTTTAGCTTAACAGCATCTTCTAAATGGTCAGGGGCAAAGTGGGCATATCGCATCGTCATTTTAATATCAGTATGGCCGAGGACGCGTTGCAGGACCAGAATATTACCACCATTCATCATAAAGTGACTGGCGAAGGTGTGACGCAGAACGTGGGTCAGTTGCCCTGCCGGTAATTCGATGCCTGTTCTCTCAAGAGCAGACCTAAACGCGCCATAACAATCACTAAATAGCCGACCTGCTCGGTCATCTGGTAGGGTATTAAATAGCTCCTTGCTAATAGGGACGGTGCGGTTTTTTTTGCCCTTCGTGTTGATATAAGTGATTTTGAAATTTGTGAGCTGACTTTTTTTTAATTGTTCGGCTTCAGACCAACGTGCGCCAGTCGCAAGGCAAATTTTTACCACATTGACCAAATCCTGATTTTCATGGCGCTGGCATTCAGCAAGCAGTACGGCGATCTGTTCCTGATTTAGCCAGGCCATTTCCATTTCTTCAGTGCGGAAAGGGCGCATATTTTTTAGCGGGTTTTCTCCTTTCCATTCGCCAAGCCGATTAAGCTCATTGAACACTGCGCGAAAGTAGGCCAGCTCAAGATTAAGTGTTCGAGGCGATACCTCTTTAACCCTATTTGAACGGGCATATTCACCCTTTAGCCTCTTTTCCCTGTAGCGGGAAAACATCTGCGCATCGAAATCGCGTGCGAGCGGTTCGCCCATACACTCAAAAGCATGTTGCATCGCTAACTGGCGTTTGAGACCGTCTTTGAGGGTAATACCGTGAGCGCTATACCATGAGTCAATTAGGTCTTTTAACGTGCGTCTGTCTTCCTTTTCTTCCTGCCACGGGTTTTGTACTGTGTACTGTTCAAACGCCAGCGCCTCGCCTTTGGTGGCGAATTTCTTTCTGATGCGTTTGCCTTTTGCCCCGTTCGGATAAAGCTCGCAAATCCAACCGCCAGCAGGGTTTTTACGGATCGCCATCAGTTAACCTCACTGTAGATACCCACCACTCGACCAATCAGTTTTATCTCATCAAAGCCGCATTCAAAGGGCACTTTCCCACCTGCAACGTGGAGTTTCTTACCGGGGAGAATGGTTAACTCGCGAATGCTGTTTGCTCCTTCAATATCTACCAACCATAGGCCATCGGAATGTGGGGAATCTTGATCAACAAAATGCAACTTTCCTTCTGCTCGAACTGCAATCCCTTTTGATATCTGCGTACTCAAAATATTAGGGTCAATGCTCAATATGGAATTTTTCTCAAGAACACCATCCTTGAGAATATAAAGATCCATTTTTTTAGGATCAGTGATTGAAGGGCTGGTTTCGAATTGTTCCCCCTCCCCGGTCAGAATCCACCTGAGACTTGCACCAGTTTCAAGCGAGCAGAACGCCGCTAGATCGTAAGAGATAGTGCCGCGTGTGTATCGGTTCTGCAGGGAACTTGGTGACATTTCAAAGTGATTTGCGAGCTGCAATTTTTGGGTGAAGCCATAAACAGAGATGATCCTGTTAAGGATAGTTAGAGGCTCAAAAGTGTTTTTGTTTATGCTCATTAGTGTTTTCCATGTTGACCAATGCTCAAAAGTTAATTACATTGCTCATCAGTGAGGTGTGTATGTTGGCAAACATTGGGGAATGAGAGGCCAACATTGTCTAAAACAGTAAATAGGGAATCATGCATCATGGCTTCTGAAATCGCAATCATCAAAGTACCAGCCCCCATCGTTACCCTGCAGCAGTTTGCTGAGCTGGAAGGTGTCTCCGAGCGTACTGCTTATCGCTGGACAACTGGTGATAATCCTTGCGTGCCAATTGAACCGCGCACAATACGTAAAGGTTGTAAAAAAGCCGGTGGTCCCATCCGCATTTACTACGCACGTTGGAAAGAAGAGCAAATGCGTAAAGCTCTGGGTCATTCACGTTTTCAACTTGTTATTGGTTCGTAATTCACTTTATGGCAAAGGTAAGGGGGGATCATGTTTGATTATCGTGTTTCCAAACATCCGCATTTTGACGAAGCCTGCCGGGCTTTTGCGCTGCGTCACAACATGGCGAAGCTGGCAGAACGCGCGGGAATGAACGTCCAGACGCTGCGTAACAAGCTGAACCCGGAGCAACCGCATCAGCTCACGCCGTCGGAAATCTGGCTGCTTACCGATCTTACTGAGGACTCCACGCTGGTTGACGGCTTTCTGGCTCAGATTCACTGCTTGCCATGCGTGCCGATGAACGAAGTGGCAAAAGAGAAGCTACCGCATTACGTCATGAGCGCTACTGCTGAAATCGGACGTGTTGCCGCTGGTGCCGTATCGGGTGATGTGAAAACCACCGCAGGCCGCCGCGATGTTATCAGCAGCATTAACTCTGTTACTCGTCTGATGGCACTGGCTGCCGTTTCGATGCAGGCGCGTTTGCAGGCTAACCCTGCGATGGCAAGCGCGGTGGATACCGTGACGGGCCTCGGCGCTTCGTTTGGTCTGATCTGAGGTGGTTATGCTGACTAAAGAACCATCTTTCGCGTCACTTCTCGTAAAGCAAAGCCCGGCAATGCACTACGGTCACGGATGGATCATGGGCAAGGATGGCAAACGCTGGCACCCGTGCCGCTCTCAGGATGAACTGCTGGCTGACCTGTCCACAACCAAACAGGGGAAATCATGGCTATTGAAGGCGCTACGGCGACTGTTCCATTAAGCCCCGGTGAACGCCTGGACGGACTAAACCATATTGCGGAATTGAGGGCTAAAGTGTTTGGTCTGAATATTGAGCCGGAGCTTGAAAGGTTTATTAAAGATATGCGCGATCCACGCGACGTAAATAATAAACAGAATGAGCGGGCACTGGCAGCCATTTTTTATATGGCAAAAATTCCGGCAGAACGTCACGGCGTCAATATTAGTGATCTGACTACTGACGAAAAGCGGGAACTGGTGAAAGCAATGAATCATTTTCGTGCAGTGGTGAGCTTATTTCCAAAGCGGCTAACCATGCCGAATTAATCCACAACAGAAATTAATGGCGTAAACCCGCCGGGCTTCTTATTGCCCCAATTCAGGAGAAACAACTATGCGAAATATTGAAACCCGTACCACTAAAACAGGACCAGATGATGCTGGACTCAACCTGCTGCTGACTGAGGCACGCAAAGAAGAACGCCGGGGACGCGCAGATGTGATGGCTGCGCGTCTGGATTCTTTAGCTGCCCGTATCGTGTCACGTCAGCTTAACCACACGGAAGCGGCTGAGCTGCTGCGTCAGGAAGCTGTGAAGATTCAGAACGAAGCGCAGGAGATCCACTAATGGCTGATTCAATGGACCTCGTACAGCAGCGCGTTGAAGAAGAACGCCAGCGCCACATCCACACCGCCCGCAATAAAGCACCGGGCGTTTCCCGTGTTCTCTGCATTGATTGTGATGCGCCGATCCCGCCAGCTCGCCGCCGCGCCATTCCGGGCGTGCAGTGCTGCGTCACTTGTCAGGAAATCGCAGAGCTGAAAGGCAAACACTACAACGGGGGTGCTGTATGAGCACTATCCTGAAATGGGCGGGAAATAAAACCGCCATCATGCCGGAACTGATTAAGCACCTTCCTGCTGGCCCGCGACTGGTTGAACCTTTCGCGGGTTCATGCGCTGTAATGATGGCGACAGACTATCCTCATTATCTTGTCGCGGATATTAACCCTGATTTAATAAATCTATATCGTGACATAGCAACAGACGCATCTGCTTTTATTGAGCGTGCCAAACATCTGTTTAAAGTCTTTAATAGTGAAGATGGTTATTATGATAGCCGTGATTCATTCAATTACGATAAAGACCCTGAATGGCGCGCGCCGCTTTTTTTATTCTTAAATCGTCACTGTTACCGTGGGCTTTGCCGTTATAACAAAAAGGGAGAGTTTAACGTCCCTTACGGTAATTATAAAAATCCTTATTTCCCGGAAAGCGAAATCCGCGCTTTTGCAGCGAAAGCCATTCGCGCAACGTTCATTTGTGCCAGCTACGACGAAACGTTGGCCTTATTGGTGCCTGGCGATGTTGTTTATTGCGACCCGCCTTATGACGGTACTTTCACTGATTATCATACCGCCGGGTTTACTGAGGATGATCAGTATCATCTGGCGTCTATTCTTGAGCGCCGGTCATCAGAAGGTCATCCGGTTATCGTGTCCAACAGCGACACGTACCTGACCCGTTCGCTTTATCGTAATTTTACCCGCCATCGCATCACTGCAAAGCGCAGCATGGGTGTGGCTGCCGGTGAGAGTAAATCTGCAGCAGAAATCATCGCCACAAAATCAGCAGGCTGGTTTGGCGTCGATTTGGCATCCGGCCCAGATATCTCGGTGGAAACTGAGGTGCGGGTGTGGCAGTGAGTAAATTCACATTACATATTGCACCAACCGCCGGCGGCTCGAATGAGGCCGCCGTGGCCTTTTCATGGAATAACCCCAAAAAAGCGGTTAACCCATATCTGGACCCGGCGGAAGTTGCGCCGGAGTCCGCGCTTTCAAACCTGATCGCTCTTTACGCTGCGGATAACGAGCAGGAACAGCTGCGCCGTGAGGTGTTGAGTGATGAGGTCTGGGAACGCTATTTCTTCAATGAATCCCGTGATCCAGTCCAGCGTGAAATGGAGCAGGACCGGCTGATTAGCCACGCCAAAATGGCGCGCGAGCAGCAGCGTTTTAATCCCGATCTGGTCATTCTGTCTGACGTTAACGCCATGCCGTCCCATATCAGCAAGCCTCTGCTGGAGCGGATTAAATATTTCCATAGTCTGGGCAGAGCAAAAGCCTATTCCCGCTACCTGCGCGAAACCATCAGGCCGTGTCTTGAGCGGCTGGAGCGCGTGCGTGACAGTCAGGTGTCTGCCTCTTTCCGGTTCATGGCGAGTCATGACGGGCTGGAGGGGCTGCTGGTACTGCCTGAAATGAATCAGGATCAGGTCAAGCGCCTTTCCACGCTGGTTGCGGCACATATGAGCATGTGTCTCGATGCGGCCTGCGGTGATCTGTTTGTCAGCGATGATGTAAAACCAGAGGAAATCCGCCAGGCATGGGAAAGGGTTGCTGCAGAAGCCATGCGCCTTGAGGTCATCCCGCCAGCGCTTGAGCAGTTACGCCGCAAAAAGCACCGCCGCAGGCCGGTGCCTTATGAACTGATCCCATCATCGCTGGCGCGTATGCTGTGCGCGGACTGGTGGTATCGCAAATTGTGGCAGATGCGCTGCGAGTGGCGGGAGGAACAGCTGCGTGCCGTTTGCCTGGTCAACAAAAAAGCGTCCCCGTATGTCAGCTATGAAGCCGTGATCCACAAACGCGAGCAGCGCCGCAAATCGCTGGAGTTCTTCCGCTCGCATGAGCTGGTCAACGAAGACGGCGACACGCTGGACATGGAAGACGTGGTGAACGCCAGCAACAGCAACCCGGCACACCGCCGTAATGAAATGATGGCCTGCGTTAAGGGGCTGGAGCTGATAGCGGAAATGCGCGGAGACTGCGCGGTGTTCTATACCATCACCTGCCCGTCACGCTTCCACGCAACGCTCAACAACGGCAGACCTAATCCGAAGTGGACCAACGCTACCGTCCGGCAGAGCAGTGACTATCTGGTTGATACGTTCGCCGCTTTCCGCAAGGCCATGCACAAGGCCGGGATGCGATGGTATGGCGTCCGCGTGGCAGAGCCGCACCATGACGG
Source organism: Winslowiella sp. 2C04 (assembly GCF_050037805.1). Taxonomy (NCBI): domain Bacteria; kingdom Pseudomonadati; phylum Pseudomonadota; class Gammaproteobacteria; order Enterobacterales; family Erwiniaceae; genus Winslowiella; species Winslowiella sp. 2C04. Next base: position 544,319 of record NZ_CP188300.1, read on the forward strand.
CACCGTGCACTGGCATCTTCTGTGCTTCATGCGCAAAAAAGACCGCCGTTCAATCACTGCGATGCTGCGCAAGTTTGCCATCCGTGAAGACCGCGAGGAACTGGGCACCAATACCGGGCCGCGCTTCAAGTCCGAACTAATCAACCCGCGCAAGGGCACGCCTACCAGCTACATCGCCAAATACATCAGCAAGAACATAGACGGGCGCGGGCTGGCTAAAGAAATCAGCAAAGAAACCGGCAGATCACTGCGTGACAGTGCCGAGCATGTAACCGCCTGGGCGTCACTGCACCGTGTCCAGCAGTTCCGTTTCTTTGGTATTCCGGGGCGTCAGGCATACCGCGAGCTGCGCTTGCTGGCTGGTCAGGCGACGAGAGTGCAGGGCGAACGCAAAGCGGGCGCACCGGTACTAGATAACCCGCGTCTGGATGCGGTACTGGCGGCTGCAGATGCGGGCTGCTTTGCCACCTACATCATGAAGCAGGGCGGTGTACTGGTTCCCCGCAAACATCACCTTGTCCGCACGGCATATGAGCTTAACGACGAACCGAGCGCCTACGGCGATCACGGTATTCGTATCTATGGCATCTGGTCCCCGATTGCAGAGGGCAAGATTTGCACGCACGCGGTGAAGTGGAAAAAGGTTCGTAAGGCCGTTGACGTTCAGGAGGCGGCAGCCGACCAGGGCGCTTGCGCCCCTTGGACTCGTGGCAATAACTGTCCCCCTGTTGAAAATCTGAACAAATCAGGGGGGGATTTACCCGATATGAAAACCATGGATGAGAAGGAGCTGCAGGAATATCTCCACAGCATGGGCCAGAAGGAACGGCGGGAGCTGACAGCCAGGCTAAGGCTGGTAAAACCGAAGCGGAAAAAAGCATACAAACAGACTATTTCGGATCAGCAGCGCCTGCAGCTTGAGGCAGAACTGAATTCCAGAGGGTTCGATGGTAGCGAGTCAGAGATTGACCTGCTTCTGCGCGGCGGCAGTATTCCGTCAGGTGCCGGGCTGCGTATTTTTTACCGCAACCACCGTCTGCAGGAAGATGACAAATGGCGTCAGTGGTACTGATGCCGCAGCTTTAACAATTCTTGCGCTTATTGATCCGCATCAGAGCGATCTAATTGACAGATAAAAAACGTTTTACATTCGCTAAAACCCATTATACTGTATTTATAACCAGTGGGTATACATACAGTTATTGTGTGTCCGTAGTAGTGATAGGAGGGAAAATGCAGGATTATCTTTTGGAGTCGTTGAAACTCCAGCGCATTGATTTTTTTATCAAGCTTGTAGCGGCTAGTGAGTGTAGCGACGAAGAAAAGCGGCTGGCTATCCAGTGGGTGTCCGAAATGACCGACGAGCTGATGGCGAAAATCCGCAGCCATGAATACTGTCGGTCAATGGACGTCACCAGTTAAGGGGGATCTGTATGCGCATTGAAATAATGATCGATAAAGAGCAGAAGATTAGCCAGGCTACACTGGACGCCCTTGAATCCGAGCTTTACCGTAATTTGCGCCCTCTGTATCCCAAAACAGCAATTCGTATCCGTAAGGGCAGCGCCAATGGCGTTGAGCTGAGCGGGTTAAAGCTGGATGAAGACAAAAAGCGAGTGATGGAAATAATGCAGCAGGTCTGGGAGGACGACAGCTGGTTACATTAGCGAACGTTGCGGACGATAAAACTGGTTTTTACCGTCCGCAAGGTTGAACAACGAGCCACGCGAGGCGTTAGAAATTGTCTTTGTTAGTGCCTACTTCTCATAAGAGGCACTATATATGCTAAATGCAGTGGTTTAAGGCAGAAACATCTTGCGCGATTAGGGGCAATGAACTTAAGTTAAGTAACGCAACCAACAGTTAAAACGGTTGTCTTAGTTATAAGGAATTTGCAGTTGTGGTTGCTGGTGACGAAGTGTACACTTCCGCGCCATATAAGAAGGAGGGGTTATGTCAAGTATCGCCGCATTGAGGCTGGGTAATCCAGTTGAACGTTTGGCACGGGTTCTGAAAGAGAACCAGGACAAGCTCAATCTGAGTAAAGATGGTTTTGTGTCCGTAGATTTGTCCAACGAAGAAGCTATGAAAGCCATCAGAGATCAGATGGATAAGCTTGAAGGCATCAAAACGAGCACTGTCAAAGCAAAATATTATTACAGAACCCGATAATGGCAACATTACTTTTAGCAGTGATTTTGGTTAGTGGTTTTATATATGTAAACCTATCACTTTCAACACGTTACAGATATAAGCGTTCCAATGGCTGGGACGCTTATTTTTTTGTGGCTGCATGGGGAATTGTATTTTTCCTCGCTGGCGGCTTCCTTACCTTCGCTCTTAACATCAGTGGTGGGTTTCGCTGGCTTTCCAATGCGCTGAATCTGACTCCAGACAGCTTTAACGGGATGTTATCCACCACAACCGATAAACCGCAGCGCATCAATGAAATTAAGCAGATCGCGTGGGTTGTGATTTCAATAGTTCTGGCGGCCCTGTTCGGTTGGCTAAACAAACGGCGTACTTCAAAGGGGGATCGCCGTTGGGATGCACTGGCAAAGGCAGTGGGAAACAATGCTTTTGAATCACTGCTCATGGAAGCATCAGCTCGCCAGTTTCCTATCATTGCTACGCTTTCATCACGCAAAATCTATGTAGGGCTGGTGACGTGTCCGGCGCTGGAAAATGGATTGTCGGAACACCTTGAAATTCTACCCATGCTGAGCGGATATCGTGACAAAGACGACCTAACGATAAATATCACGACAAACTATCATCAGCACTATCTCGAAAGCGGTGTTATCGGTGGGATGTCGCGCCTGAATATCCAGGATTTCCGTGTGCTGATCCCTAAAGACGAAGTTGAAACCATCTCGTTTTTTGATACTGAAACGTATAACAAATTTAAAGAAGACGAAGCGCGTGACCGGAAAGACTGCCGCAAGTTGGGTGGTAAAAAGCCATCCACACGCAGGAGAAGGACTGCTGGCGACGCAGAGCAGGGTAGTGCATGACTATGCTGCATGAATCCGCATGATCGTTTGAGGATCGTTTTTGCTGAGGCCCGCCAGAACTGGCGGGCTTTTGCTTATGTCATGCAGGTGCATGAAAACCACTACACAAAGCGGGCAGGCGTGGCGGGGATACGAGCGCGCGCAACGGGGTGAAATGGCAAAAATCCGGCGCAATCTCCGGCACGCTGTCGGCTTTAATTGGTGAGGGGGAGGAATGGGCGCAAAAAAAGAAATGCCCCGCAGAATGCGATCTATACACGCAGAATCGCGTATAACTCTTAAGCTATGATTGACGTACAATTTTACAGGAAGTATTAAAGTCTCATGTTCATTTTTTCAGGATGATGACATGCTAGCTGGTACGCGAAGTGCGACGAACGGAAAGGTTTTTGCGAAAGACTGCGAAAAAGAGGAAGGGCCATTTTTTTGCATTGGATGCAAGAAAGAATTGGTTTTAAAGAAGGGGCGAATTAAGGTTCATCACTTTGCCCATAAACCCCCATTTTCTTGCAACAGAGGTCAGGGTGAGACTGAAAAACACCGAGAGTGCAAAGAATCTATTTATAAATTGTTGCTTTCAATGCCGAATGTTAGAGATGTTGACATAGAGCATGATCTTGGTAGTGCGGTAGCTGATGTGTATGCTGTGATAAACAATGTTCCAGTCGCTATTGAAGTACAGCGCAGCATTCTTACAGTAAATGAAATAACAAGACGCACCAAAGAATATCAACGTTTAGGTGTACATGTGCTGTGGCTGTCACTGTTCAGCACGCGACTTGTTGAAGATCGCTTTAGCCCGTCAGCGTGGGAAAAGTGGTGTCATGCTACCTATTATGGCAGGGTATATTATTGGGTTTCTGGATTAGATGTGATCCCATATCATTTTTCTGATTATAAATTATATGTTGAAGAAAGCACATGGTATGAGTCGGGTGGGAATGAGAGAAGCGCAGGTGGATACTATAAATTTTCAAAACGTTATAAAACGCCACTCGCTGGGCAAACAGTAAATATAGCGAAAGACTTTTCGCCAAAAAGAAAAACTGCATGGAATAGTAAGACTATTTATATACCAGAATGTAGTATTTACTTGGATGGACAGTCAGCGTGGTGGAGTAAATAAGAATTGTTAATATAAAGGCAGCAGCAATTGCTGCTGCCTTTATTATATTAATCGTTGCGCTTGTCTTCTGTCAGGCCCAGCGTGTACGGCTCAAAGCGGATCACTTCTTCGCCCAGCCAGTCGTTAAGTTCCTGCAGTCGCTTCTGCAGCGGCATCAGCTCGTTGCGGACAAAGACGCGGCTGGCCTTTTCCACATCACCAAAGCCGCCGGTATTGTTGGGAATAATGCCCATCATCTGCGGCGGTACGCGGTGCGCTGCCATCATGTCATCGCGGCTCACGTTCTTGATGTTCAGAAACTCATCTTTCGCCGCAACCTCTGATAACGGGATGATCTGGATGCCGTCCTTTTTGCCGTTGGGCGAATACATAAACAGGTTGCGGAAGTTGCCCGGCCCTTTGGCGCTTTTCATTGCCTGGCGGATGTTGTTCACGTCCTCCTGATTCTGTGCTGCGTCGGTCATGTACATGATGAAACCCGCGTGGCTGCCGTTGATGTAATACTTCCGGCGGAACAGCGTTGCGGACTCGTTGAGCAGGGTTGACGGAATGGCGGAGAGATAGCCGGGCAGCCCGTAAATCTCCTGGTTAATATCCGGCTCAAGCAGATGAAAGATGTTGCCCTGCGTAAATTCATAGGGCTGCGTGGTCAGGCCATACTGCACAAACCAGTAGGTGTCGAGGTCCACGCCTCGCCGTGTGTACTTCGCAAGTGCTGGCTCCAGCGATAGAACGCCACCGAGCCGGTTGGTGCGCTTTTCCAGGTAGGCATTGCCGAATACCAGATAGTCCTGGACGAAACGGGCAAAAGCCTGCTGGCTGAGCAGGCGGTGCGGGATGTAAGTACTGCTGAGAATGTCACGCTTCACAGCAATTGGTGAGCTGTGGTGCACGGCGGCGCGATAGGTGCGCGCCAGGCCGTCAAAACTAACCGGCGGCTCATACCAGCGGTCCATCTGCACGCATTCCACATAGTCCAGCAGCTCTCGGCGGTCCAGTACCGGGATCGGGTCGCCAAAGCTGAATGCTTCTGCAGATACGCCGCTGCTCTGTTGAACGTTGCTCTGTTTAGCTGCAGCGCGGTTTTTATTCCTCTTTCCCATCAAAAAATCTCCACAATGTTGCTGGTATTGGCGGCTTCGCCCTGCAGCGGTTCGTTAAACAGTGCGTGCATCGTTGCCCAGGCCAAATCTGCGTGGCTGGCTTCTTCGCTGCGGCTGGCTTCATAGGTCGGGCGGTTGCCGCTGGCGGTGGTGGCCCGGCGGATAGCCATAAAGGACTGAGCAATGTCGGTGTGTCCGGCGTCAAACTCCAGACGGCGGTGGCTGATAATGTCGTATGCCTTGAGCACCAGGGCGTTTTTGACGTTGGGGTTGTAGACAAACTCCCGCACCGCAGGAAAGAACGCTTTCACGTTCTCGTAGACACCGTGACCGACACCGGTCGAATCGATGCCGATATAGGTCACGTTGTACTGCTGCGTCAGCTTTTTGATGGCGTCAGCCTGGGCGCGGAAGTCCATCCCGCGCCACTGGTGCCGCTCAAGAATGCGGAACTTGCCGCCCGGTACGGCTGGCGGTGCCACCACCACGCACCCGGCACTGTCACCGTTCTGCGTGCCTTTCGCCGGGTCGTATCCGATCCAGACTTCGCGCCAGCCAAACGGGCGGAGCGCCAGCGCCTGAAAATCTGCCCACACTTCCCAACTGTCCACCATGCACGCCTGCAGTTCGCTGAGCGGGAACACCGACGCCAAATCGTCAATAAATTCGCACATCAGCAGGTTCTGGTATTCGTCCGGGCTGTACTCCATGCGCAGCTGGTCGAGGTCGAACAGATTACAACCGCCGCACACCGCATCCTCCACGGTGACGATCTGGCGATACTGTCCGTCCGGGCAGAGCACGCCGCGCGCAAGGTTGCTGTGGGTCAGGTCAATGTCCACCTTGTCCGCTTTGGCGCGGCCCCTGTTGAACAGCGCGCCGGACCAGAACGGATAGGCGCTGTGGGTCAGGCTGGACGGCGTGGAGAAGTAGGTTTGTCGCCATTTCTTGTGAATGGCCATGCCGGAGGCAACCTTGCGCAGCTCCTGGAATTTCGGTATCCAGAAATACTCATCAAGGTACAGGTTGCCGTGGTAGCTCTGCGCCGTGCGGGCGTTGGTGCCGAGGAAGTACAGGCACGCACCGTTGCTGAGGGTCATCGGGTCGCCTTTCAGCTCAACATCCACCTCTTTTGCAAAGTCGATGATGTACTGCTTAAAGACGTGCGCCTGCGCCTTACTGGCTGAGAGGAAAATCTGGTTGCGCCCTGTGGTGATGGCATCAATCAGCGCCTCACGGGCAAAAAAGTATGTTGCCCCGATCTGGCGTGATTTAAGCAGGTTGCGAATGCGGTGTTTTACGCCCGCCTGCCACCAGTGGCGCTGATATTCAAACATGCCGTTGCGGAAGATTTCTTCCAGCTTTTCGGTCTGTTCATCAGTGAAAACATTCTTTTCGGGCTGGCGGCGTGGTCCTTTGTTACGGTTGGCAACGTTCGGGTTTAAGTCTGCTTCGTTCCCGCCATCGTTAAATTTACCGATTCGGGCGTGGCGCTCTGACTGACGCGCCAGCAGGTCAATTTCCTTGAAGTCTTTCCCTTCTTTCTGCTCCTTCATAATGAGCTGGCAGTAACGTGCGGCGGTGGTGAGCTGCATCTGATCCAGCGGCCCATAGTCGCCCCACTTGTCGCGCTTCTTCCAGCTGTGAACGGTTGCAACTTTCTCGCCCAGCATTTCAGCAATGCGGGCTACGCGGTATCCCTGAAAGTACAGCAGCATGGCCTGCCGACGGGGATCGAGGTCTGCGGGGGTCAGTGTCGTGTTCATGGCCCAAACATACGGCCTTGCCTGACGGCTTTCCCCGGCTGCGGTTTGTGTGGTTTACCGTACAAGTGCCGCGCGTTGTTTCACTCCCCCCATCACCGCAAACATAAGGCTCCAGTAAGTTATTTCTAACGGAGCACGGCTCATGACAGTGAAAGCAAAGCGTTTCCGTATCGGGGTGGAAGGTGCCACCACTGACGGGCGCGAAATCCAGCGTGAATGGCTGGTACAGATGGCTGCCAGCTATAACCCGACGGTCTATACCGCGCTGATTAACCTTGAGCACATCAAGTCTTATCTGCCGGACAGCACCTTTAACCGCTACGGCAGGGTGACGGGGCTGGTAGCAGAAGAAATCAAGGACGAGCCGCTGGCGGGCAAGATGGCGCTTTATGCCGATATCGAACCCACGGACGCCCTGGTGGAACTGGTGAAAAAAGGCCAGAAGCTTTTCACCTCCATGGAGGTCAGCACAAAGTTTGCCGACACCGGCAAAGCCTACCTTGTGGGGCTGGGTGCGACGGACGATCCGGCGAGCCTTGGCACCGAAATGCTGGCATTCAGCGCCAGCGCCGCGCATAACCCGCTGGCGAACCGTAAGCAGAACCCTGAAAACCTGTTTTCGGAAGCGGTTGAAACGCTGATCGAACTGGAAGAAGCCCAGGACGAAAAGCCGTCCCTCTTTGCCCGCGTCACCGCGCTGTTCACCAAAAAAGAGCAGACCGATGAGGCGCGTTTCTCCGACGTGCATAAAGCCGTGGAACTGGTCGCCACCGAGCAGCAGAACCTGAGCGAGCGCACGGATAAATCCCTGTCAGAACAGGACAAGCGCCTTTCTGAGCTGGAGTCCTCCCTGCAGGAGCAGCAGACCGCCTTTGCCGAGCTTGAGAAAAAGCTGAGCAGCGAAGACAGCCGTAAAGACTACCGCCAGCGCGCGCCGGGCGGTGACGCACCGGCAGGCACCCTGACCAATTGCTGATGGAGCAAAAACCCGATGAAAAAGAAAACCCGCTTTGCCTTTAACGCTTACCTGCAGCAGCTGGCGCGCCTGAACGGTGTGGAGATTGAAGAACTCTCCAGTAAGTTCACCGTAGAGCCGTCCGTGCAGCAGACTCTGGAAGACCAGATCCAGCAGTCCGCCGCTTTCCTGACGCTGATTAACATCACGCCGGTCACTGAGCAGTCCGGGCAGCTGCTGGGGCTGGGCGTTGGCAGCACCATTGCCGGAACCACCGATACTACCACCAAAGAGCGCGAGCCTACCGATCCGACGCTGATGGAAGACGTGGAATACAAATGCGAACAGACCAACTTTGACACGGTGCTGACCTACGCAAAACTGGACCTGTGGGCGAAGTTCCAGGACTTCCAGGTGCGTATCCGCAACGCCATCGTCAAGCGTCAGGCGCTGGACCGCATCATGATCGGCTTTAACGGCGTGAAGCGTGCCAAAACCTCCAGCCGTGCTGAAAACCCGCTGCTGCAGGACGTCAATAAAGGCTGGCTGCAGAAAATCCGCGAAGACGCGCCTGATCACGTCATGGGCAGCACCACAAAAGACGGTGCAACGACTGCAGGCGCGGTCAAAGTGGGCAAGGGCGGCGACTATGCCAACCTGGACGCCGTGGTGATGGATGCCGTCAACGAGCTGATCGGCGCGGTTTATCAGGATGATGACGATCTGGTTGTCGTCTGCGGACGTGAACTGCTGTCTGACAAGTATTTCCCGCTGGTCAACAAAGAGCAGGACAACAGCGAGAAAATTGCCGCCGATCTGATCATCAGCCAGAAACGTATGGGCGGCCTGCAGGCCGTGCGTGCGCCTTACTTCCCTGCAAATGCCCTGCTGATCACCCGTCTGGATAACCTGTCCATCTACTGGCAGGAAGATACCCGCCGCCGTTCTGTTATCGACAACCCGAAACGTGACCGGATTGAAAACTTTGAGTCCGTCAACGAGGCGTATGTGGTCGAGGACTACCGCTGCGCGGCGCTGGTTGAAAACATCGAAATCGGTGATTTCAGCGCACCTGCCGCACCGGAAGGTGGGGAATAACGCATGAGCCTGAGTCCCGCACGGCAGCACCGCCTGCGCATTCAGGCCGAACAGGCCGCCCGTGAGGGTGGCAGTGTTCGCCATGCATCGGGCTATGACCTGATGCTGCTGCAGCTGGCAGAAGACCGTCGCCGCCTCAAGGGCGTCCAGTCCACGGTGAAAAAGGCGGAAATCAAGGTGGAGCTGCTGCCGAAATATTCCGCCTGGGCGGAGGGCGTGCTGGCTGCCGGAGGTGCGCAGCATGATGACGTGCTGATGTACGTGATGCTGTGGCGTATCGACGCCGGTGATTATGCCGGTGCGCTGGAAATCGGGCGTCATGCGCTGCGCCATGGCTGGGTGATGCCGCTGGGCAACCGTAACGTGCAGACCGTGCTGGCAGAAGAAATGGCAGACGCGGCGCAAAGCGCCCTGCTTGCCGCTGCTGGTTTTGATGCCGATCTGCTCCTGCAGACGCTGGACCTGACAACCGATCTGGATATGCCGGACCAGTCGCGGGCGCGCCTGCATAAAGCCATCGGCGCTGTACTGAGCGAAAGCAACCCAGCATCTGCCCTGAATCACCTTACCCATGCGCTGCAGCTCGATCCCCGCTGTGGCGTGAAAAAAGAAAAGCAGCAGCTGGAGCGCAAACTGCGCAATGACAGCCGCTAAAGAACGTGCCCCGCGCACGGGCGGCACGGGGTGGCGAAAGGCACTGCCACATCAAAACCCCGTCCACCGCCCACTTATTCAGGAGAAAGCCGCATGAAGTTTGTTGCGCCCGAACAGGCACCGGAACAGGAGGAGGTCATCAAAAATACGCCGTTCTGGCCTGATGTGGACCTGTCGGAATTTCGCAGTGTGATGCGCACTGATGGCACGGTGACGCAGCCGCGTTTAAAGCAGGTCGTGCTGACGGCGATCTCTGAGGTTAACGCTGAGCTGTACGACTTCCGCAACCGTCAACAGATGCTGGGCTGGCGGACACTTGCTGAGGTTCCCGCAGAAATGCTGGATGGCAAAAGCGAGCGTATCCAGCACTACCACAACGCTGTTTTTTGCTGGGCGCGCGCTGTGCTCAATGAGCGTTATCAGGACTATGACGCCACGGCGGCAGGCGTGAAGCGAGGGGAGGAGCTGGCGGAGGCCAGCGGCGATCTGTGGCGTGATGCCCGCTGGGCCATCAGCCGGGTGCAGGATGCACCGCACTGTACGGTGGAGCTTATCTGATGAAAGTGCGTGCGCATCAGTATGACACGGTGGACGCGCTTTGCTGGCGTCATTACGGGCGCACGCAGGGTGTCACTGAGCAGGTTCTGCAGGCAAATCCGGGGCTGGCTGAGTACGGCCCATTTTTACCGCACGGGCTGCAGGTGGAGCTGCCGGACATTACGGCGTCAACCACGGCGCAGACCGTCCAGCTATGGGACTGAATTATGACGCTTGAACGAATCAGCGCCTTTATCACTTACTGCATCGCCGTGCTGCTGGCATGGCTGGGAGATCTGTCGCTCAAGGATGCGTCAACGGTTGGCGGCGTACTGATTGGTGTGCTCATGCTGGCTATCAACTGGTACTACAAACACCAGTCTTTCAAATTGTTACGTGGCGGCAAAATTTCCCGGGGGGAATATGAATCCTTCAATCGTTAAGCGCTGCCTTGTCGGGGCGGTGCTGGCTATCGCCGCCACGCTGCCCGGTTTCCAGTCGCTTCATACCTCCGTCGAGGGGCTGAAACTGATTGCCGATTACGAGGGATGCCGCCTGCAGCCTTATCAGTGCAGCGCGGGCGTGTGGACCGACGGGATCGGCAATACATCTGGTGTGGTGCCGGGCAAAACCATCACGGAACGGCAGGCGGCGCAGGGACTTATCACCAATGTGCTGCGCGTAGAGAGGGCGCTGGATAAATGTGTGGTGCAGCCGATGCCGCAAAAGGTCTATGACGCGGTGGTGTCGTTTGCTTTCAACGTGGGCACCGGCAACGCCTGCAGCTCCACGCTGGTTAAGTTGCTGAACCAGCGGCGCTGGGCGGATGCCTGCCATCAGCTGCCGCGCTGGGTGTATGTCAAAGGTGTGTTTAATCAGGGGCTGGACAACCGCCGCGCGCGGGAAATGGCCTGGTGCTTAAAAGGAGCATAACGGAATGAAAAAGAAAGTCATGAGCGTTTTTTTCCAGCTGGCATGGGCTGCGCTGTTGGTTATCAGCCTGCTGTATCCGCGCAGCGGTGCGCCGGTTCTGGTTGGTGCGTCTGTCTGGGTGTCATGCTTCCTCGCCTGGCTGCTTGCTGCGCTGTGCACCGTCGGGTGGTTCGCCGGAGAGAGGGCGCGCGATGAGGTCAGGGCGGCATTGCTGAAATTCAGGGCGCACCCTGTGAAACTCGTGCGTACATGGGTAATCAGGTTGCTTATTGTTCTGTGCCTGGCGTTTTCGGGATGGGTGATCACCCTGGTGTTTTACCTGCTGACGCTGGTTCTGTATCAGATTGCACGCGCGCAGCTTCATGAACCGATGGCGGCCTGATGCGTGCGCTGGCGATAGTGCTGGTGCTGGCACTTGCGGCGCTGGGCTGGCAGTCGTGGCGGCTAAGCAATGCCAGCCACACCATCGAAACGCAGGGTGCGGCGCTTAAAAGCAAAACGCAGGAGCTGTCGAAGAAAAACAGCCAGCTGATCGGCCTGTCCATTCTGACCGAAACCAACAGCCGGGAGCAGACGCGGCTTTATGCGGCAGCGGAGAAGACCACCGCACTGTTGCGAAGCCGTCAGCGCCGGATCGAGGAGCTAAAACGTGAAAACGAGGATTTGCGCCGCTGGGCTGATACTCCTTTGCCTGCTGACATTATCCGGCTGCGGGAGCGTCCGGCCCTCGCCGGAGGTGCAGCTTACCGTGAGTGGCTGTCCCAGAGTGACGCAGTGCCGCCTGGAAAGGTCAGCGCCGCGCAGTAACGGCGATCTGAATGCGGTGCTGGATGAAACCGAGGCCGCCTGGGCGGTCTGTGCTGACAAAGTGGACACGATTATTGCGTGTCAGGAGCGAGACAGTGAACAAACCGCAGTCCTTACGCAGCGCCCTGAATAAAGCGGTTGCCTATGTCCGCGACAACCCGGACAAGCTGCACCTTTTCGTTGATAACGGCTCACTGGTGGCAACCGGTGCCAGCTCCATGTCATGGGAGTACCGCTATACCCTGAACGTGGTGATCGAGGATTTCAGCGGCGACCAGAATCTGCTGATGGCTCCAGTCCTGCTGTGGCTCAGTACCAGCCAGCCGGACGCCATCAATAACCCTGATCTGCGCGAAAAACTGTTCACCTTTGAAGTGGATATTCTGCGCAACGATGTGTGCGATATCAGCCTGAACCTGCAGCTGACGGAGCGCGTGCTGGTCAGCACTGATGGCAGCGTGTCGAGCGTTGAAGCCGTGCCGGAGCCGGACGAACCCGAAGAAATGTGGACGGTGAAACGTGGATGATCTGCAGAGGGTGGATGACTGGCTGACGGCGCTGCTGGCAAATCTGGAGCCTGCCGCACGCAACCGTATGATGCGGCAACTGGCGCAACAGCTGCGCCGGACGCAGCAGCAGAACATCAGGCTGCAGCGTAATCCTGACGGCAGCGGCTATGAGCCGCGCCGGGTGACAGCCCGCAGCAAGAAGGGACGCATCAAGCGTCAGATGTTTGCAAAGCTTCGTACCACAAAATACCTGAAAACCGCCGCTAGTGCGGACTCCGCCAGCGTGCAGTTTGATGGCAAGGTGCAGCGCATTGCCCGTGTTCACCATTACGGCCTGCGCGATCGCGTCAGCCGAAAAGGCCCGGAGGTCCGCTACGCAGAGCGCCGCCTGCTGGGCGTGAATGATGAAGTGGAAACCATCACCCGTGACACCCTGCTGCGCTGGCTGGCGGGGTGATCTTTGTGCCACCGCTGGCACAAGCGCCCGCGCTGCCTCCCTTTTCCCTCTGATGGCAACCTTTCGTTATGAATGCACAACTGACCGAAATTATGCGCCTTATCACCAACCTGATTCGCACCGGCACCGTGACCGAAGTGGACCGGGAAAACTGGCTGTGCCGGGTGAAAGTGGGCGAGCTTGAAACCAACTGGATTAACTGGCTGACGTTGCGTGCCGGTGGTGCCCGTACATGGTGGTGTCCGTCGCCGGATGAGCAGGTGGTGGTGCTGAGCATGGGCGGCAATCTGGAAACCGCTTTTGTGCTGCCTGCCATCTATTCCAATCAGTTTGCGCCGCCGTCAGATTCCGTGGACGGTTGCGTGACGGAGTACCCGGACGGGGGCTGGTTTGAGTATGAACCCGCCACCGGGCGGTGGCATGTCCGGGGTATCAAATCCATGGTGATCGAGGCGGCGGACAATATCACCCTCAAAACCGGTGAGTTTGTGGTGGAGGCTGACACCACGCGCATCAACAGTGAGGTGGTGATCAATGGCGGCGTCACCCAGGGCGGCGGCGCGATGAGTTCCAACGGGATCGTGGTGGATAAACACGGTCACACCGGCGTGAAGTCCGGCGGCGATACGTCAGGAGGCCCGGTATGACGCTGTATATCGGCATGGGCCAGGGCAACGGCAAGGCCATTACTGATACGGATCATCTGCGCCAGTCAGTGCGGGATATTCTGCTGACCCCGCAGGGCAGCCGGATCGCCCGCCGGGAATATGGTTCCCTGCTGTCCGCCCTGATTGACCAGCCGCAGAACCCGGCGCTGCGCCTGCAGGTCATGTCTGCGGTCTATGTGGCGCTGAGTCGCTGGGAACCACGACTTACGCTGGATTCCATCACCATCAGCAGCAATTTTGACGGCTCCATGGTGGTTGAGCTTACCGGGCAGCGCAACAACGGCGCGCCGGTTTCCCTTTCGGTATCAACAGGAGCAGACAATGGCAGTGATTGACCTTTCCCAGCTGCCCGCGCCGCAGATAGTGGACGTGCCGGATTTTGAGACGCTGCTTGCTGAGCGAAAGGCCGCTTTTGTGGCCCTTTATCCTGAGGATGAGCAGGACGCGGCACGGCGCACGCTGGCGCTGGAATCTGAACCCGTCACCAAGCTGCTGCAGGAAAGCACCTACCGCGAAATACTTCTGCGCCAGCGTATTAACGAGGCCGCGCAGGCGGTCATGGTGGCGTATGCCATCGGTGGCGATCTCGATCAGCTGGCAGCCAACTACAACGTGAAGCGCCTGACGGTAACGCCTGCTGACAACGACGCGGTGCCGCCGGTCGCAGCCGTCATGGAAAGCGATGAGGCGCTACGCCTGCGTGTTCCGGCTGCGTTTGAGGGGTTGTCCGTTGCGGGACCGACGGCGGCCTATGAGTTTCACGCCAAAAGCGCAGACGGGCGCGTGGCAGACGCCAGCGCAACCAGCCCGGCACCGGCGGAGGTGGTGCTTACCGTGCTGAGCCGTGAGGGTGACGGTACGGCAGGGGCTGATCTGCTGGCGGTGGTGGAGCAGGCGCTTAACAGCGAGAACGTGCGCCCGGTGGCAGACCGCCTGACGGTGCGCAGCGCCGAAATTATCCCGTACAGCGTGGATGCAACGATTTTTCTTTATCCGGGACCGGAAGCTGAGCCGGTGATGGCGGCGGCAAAAGCCAGCCTGCAGAAGTACATCGCCAGCCAGACGCGGCTGGGTCGTGATATCCGTCGCAGTGCCATTTATGCCGCGCTACATGTTGAGGGTGTTCAGCGTGTGGAGCTTGCCTCCCCGCTTGCAGATGTTGTGCTGGATAAGACGCAGGCGGCGTCCTGTACGGAATGGAGCGTGACCAACGGGGGCACGGATGAATAGCCTGCTGCCGCCCGGTTCATCGCCGCTTGAGCGCCGACTGGCGCAGACCTGCAGCGGCATTTCCGATCTGCAGGTGCCGCTGCGCGATTTGTGGAACCCGGCAACATGTCCGGTCAGCTTTCTGCCGTATCTGGCGTGGGCGTTTTCCGTTGACCGCTGGGACGAAAGCTGGACGGAGAGCGTCAAGCGCCGGGTGGTGCAGGACGCTTTCTATATCCATCAGCACAAGGGGACAACCAGCGCCGTGCGGCGCGTGGTCGAGCCGTTCGGCTTCCTGATCCGCATCATTGAGTGGTGGCAGACCGGCGAGCAACCGGGCACGTTTCGCCTGGACATTGGCGTGCAGGACCAGGGGATTACGGAAGAAACCTATCTGGAGCTGGAGCGCCTGATCGGTGACGCTAAACCCTGCAGCCGCCATCTGATCGGCATGTCCATCAACCTGCAGACCAGCGGCCCCTATTTTGTGGGCGCAGCTACCTATACCGGCGAAGAAATCACGATCTACCCGTATATCAACGAAACCATTATTTCAGGCGGCACCGCTTATGAGGGCGGAGCGGTCCATGTTATTGACACAATGAGAGTGAATCCATGAGCGCAAAATTTTATACCCTGCTGACGGATATCGGCGCGGCGAAACTGGCAAGCGCCGCCGCGCTCGGTGCCCCGTTGAAAATTACCCAGATGGCTGTGGGTGACGGTGGCGGCGTGCTACCAACTCCAAGCGCGCAGCAGACAGCGCTGGTTGCTGAAAAACGCCGCGCTTCCCTCAATATGTTGTACATCGATCCGCAGAACAGCAGTCAGATTATTGCTGAGCAGGTGATCCCCGAAACTGAGGGCGGTTGGTGGATTCGTGAGGTTGGTCTGTTTGATGAAACCGGCGCACTGATTGCTGTGGGCAACTGCCCGGAGAGCTACAAGCCGCAGCTGGCTGAGGGCAGCGGACGCACGCAGACCGTGCGCATGGTGCTGATTACCAGCAGTACCGATAATATCACCCTGAAAATTGACCCTGCAGTGGTGCTGGCAACCCGCAAGTATGTGGATGACAAGGTGCTGGAGCTAAAGGTGTATGTCGATGACCTGATGGCAAAGCATATCGCCGCTAACGATCCCCATACGCAGTATGCGCCAAAAGCCAGCCCGACATTCACCGGCACGCCGAAAGCACCGACGGCGGCGGCAGGTAACAATACTACACAGCTTGCCACCACGGCCTTTGTGCAGGCTGCGTTGATTGCCCTGATTAACGGTGCCCCAGCCACGCTGGACACGCTTAAAGAAATCGCTGCGGCTATTAATAATGACCCCAATTTTAGTTCCACGATTAATAACGCGCTTGCACTGAAAGCGCCGCTTGCAAGCCCGGCTCTGACCGGGACGCCAACAGCGCCCACTGCGGCACAGACGGTTAACAATTCACAGGTTGCCACTACCGCTTTTGTAAAATCAGCTATTGCTGCACTTGTGGATTCTTCGCCAGGTGCGCTGGATACGCTGAATGAGCTGGCTGCCGCTCTGGGTAACGATCCTAACTTCGCTACCACGATGACAAATGCACTGGCGGGGAAGATGGAGATCAGCAAAAACGGTGCGGATATTGCTGACGTTGCCGCATTTTTGAATAACCTCGGCCTGGGGGCGGGTTCGGCCCTGCCGGTTGGAGTGCCAGTCCCATGGCCTCTTGCTATAGCTCCGGCGGGGTGGCTCAAATGCAACGGTGCAGCTTTTACTGCGTCGCAATATCCAAAACTGGCTCAGGCGTATCCTGCTCTGAAATTACCTGATCTGCGTGGTGAGTTTATTCGTGGCTGGGACGATGGTCGTGGCGTGGATACTGGTCGTGGATTACTGTCAGCACAGGGGGGAATGTCATTCGATCACAGGCACTGGTTGCCCACTACAAACGGGACGGGTGGAGATGGCGCGATGACAGCGGTATTTATTGATGGAAATTCAGCAATGGCTTATTACCCGGATGGAACCAACGAATATAACCCGAACCCGTCCACGGGCACATTGTTGCAGACATATACCGCAAAAGCCGCGCTTGGCTCTGCAATGTTTGGCAGTGAAACGAGGCCGCGTAACGTTGCATTTAACTATATTGTGAGGGCCGCATAATGCAGAACGCTGTACTGGAATACGGTTTTGCCACAACAGCAGGTAATGTTGTGGTGTTCAATTACGATAGTGAGACGCGGGAAATTCTGTCTTCAACAACAGAGTATATTCCTGTTGGTGTGGGACTCCCCGCGAATGCGTGTACTGATGCCCCACCTGAGGGAAAAGATGGTTTTGTAGTATGTCGAACGATTGCGGACGATAGCTGGGAATATTTAGCGGATCATCGCGGTGAAACTGTATGGAATACGGAAACCGGCGAGCCTGTTGAAATAACCCTGCCGGGAGGTTATCCAGTGGGGACGACAACAATCGAGCCTGCGACACCTTATGATACATGGGATGGTGAGCAATGGGTGACGGATGAAGCCGCTAAAAGCATTGCCGATGTTGAAAATGCGGAGTTAAAAAAGGGAGAGTTACTCCTTGTCGCAGGGGCATCAATCAACCCTCTACAGGATGCCGTTGAGCTGGGTATGGCAACCGATGAAGAAAAGAGCCGCTATGATGCCTGGCGAAAATACCGCGTATTGCTGACGCGCGTGGATACATCGCTGGCACCGGATATTAACTGGCCCGATCCGCCCGAAGATTAATCCTGTCCCCGCACCTGCGGGGATTTTTTTATCCCTTCCATTGTTCCATTCCCCACACACAGCTCGGCGCGTGCGCCGCACGCATATCAACCAGAACATAGACACACCCCCTGTAAACCGGAGAGACTGCCTTATGGCTCAGGATTACCACCACGGGGTGCGCGTTGTTGAAGTCAACGAGGGCACCCGATCCATTACCACGGTGAGCACCGCCATCGTGGGCATGGTCTGCACCGGCGATGATGCTGATGCGTCCATGTTCCCCCTCAATAAGCCGGTCCTGCTGACTGATGTGCTGACCGCCAGCGGTAAAGCGGGAGAGTCCGGCACGCTGGCCCGTTCGCTGGATGCGATTGCAGACCAGGCTAAACCCGTGACCGTCGTTGTACGTGTGGCGCAGGGCGAAACCGAAGCGGAAACGACCTCCAACATTATCGGCGGCGTGACCGCTGACGGTAAAAAAACGGGCATGAAAGCGCTGCTTTCGGCGCAGTCGCAGCTGGGCGTCAAGCCGCGCATCCTCGGCGTGCCGGGACACGACACGCAGGCGGTTGCTACTGAACTGCTGAGCGTGGCGCAGAGTCTGCGAGGGTTTGCCTACCTGTCCGCCTACGGCTGCAAAATGGTGGAAGAAGCGATTGCCTACCGTGACAATTTCAGCCAGCGCGAGGGGATGCTGATCTGGCCTGACTTCATCAACTTTGACACCGTGCTGAATGCGGATGCGACGGCTTACGCCTCCGCCCGTGCGCTCGGCCTGCGCGCCAAAATTGACGAACAGACCGGCTGGCATAAAACCCTGTCCAACGTGGGCGTGAATGGCGTCACCGGCATTTCCGCTGATGTTTTCTGGGATCTGCAGGACCCGGCAACCGATGCGGGATTGTTGAACCAGAACGACGTCACGACGCTGATCCGCAAAGACGGCTTCCGCTTCTGGGGTTCCCGCTGCCTCAGTGACGATCCGCTGTTTGCCTTTGAGAACTACACCCGCACGGCGCAGGTGCTGGCTGACACCATCGCAGAAGCGCACATGTGGGCGGTGGATGGCGTGCTTAACCCGTCGCTGGCCCGTGACATTATCGAAGGTATCCGCGCCAAGCTGCGCAGCCTGAAAACGCAGGGCTACATTATCGGCGCAGACTGCTGGCTGGATGAATCGGTGAACGATAAAGACTCCCTGAAAGCCGGGAAACTCACTATCGACTACGACTACACGCCGGTGCCGCCGCTTGAAAACCTGATGCTGCGCCAGCGCATCACCGATCAGTACCTGCTGGATTTCTCCAGCCAGGTCAGCGCGTAAGGGGACACCATGGCTTTACCACGCAAGTTAAAACACCTGAACCTGTTCAACGACGGGAACAACTGGCAGGGGATCGTTGAGTCTCTGACCCTGCCGAAATTCACCCGCAAGTTTGAGAAGTATCGCGGCGGCGGTATGCCGGGCGCGGTGGACGTGGACATGGGGCTGGATGACGGCGCACTGGACACGGAATTTTCAATCGGCGGCACCGAACTGCTGTTATTTAAGCAGATGGGCAAGGCCACGGTTGACGGAATCCAGCTGCGTTTCACCGGCTCCATTCAGCGTGACGATACCGGCGAAGTGCAGGCTGTTGAGCTGGTTGTGCGCGGGCGTCATAAAGAAGTGGATTCCGGCGAGTGGAAAACCGGCGAGAGCAGCACAACCAAAGTCAGCAGCACCAACAGCTACGCGAAGCTGACCATTAACGGTGAGGTGCTCTATGAGGTCGATCTGGTCAACATGGTAGAAATCGTTGACGGCGTGGACCTGATGGAAGAACACCGTAATGCCCTCGGCCTCTGATTAACCTTAACGGCGCGGGCAGCCGCGCCAGTATTTCATTAACAGGATACGAACATGAGCGACAAGCTGACTGAAAAGACCGTAAAACTGGATACCCCCATCATGCGCGGTAAAACTGAAATTACCGAAATTGTGCTGCGCAAGCCGCAGTCCGGCGCACTGCGTGGCACCCGTCTGCAGGCCATTATGGATATGGACGTGGGCGCGATGATGACTGTGATCCCGCGAATCTCCACTCCGACGCTGACTGCGCAGGAAATGGCAGAGCTGGACCCCGCCGATCTGACAGCAATGGCTGTAGAGGTGGTGACTTTTTTGTTGCCGAAGTCGGTGCTTGCCGATTTGCCGACAACCTGACGGTTGATGATCTGGTGGCAGATATTGCCACCATCTTTCACTGGTCGCCGTCCATCACTGACGTTATGCCGCTGACTGATGTGCTGGAGTGGCGGCATAAAGCGATTCAGAGAATCGGGGCCAGCGATGAGTGATAATAACCTGCGACTGCAGGTAGTTCTGGGGGCGGTGGATAAGTTAACCCGCCCATTTAAAAATGCACAGGCTGGCTCTAAGGAGCTGGCATCAGCAATTCGACAAACCCGCGATCAGATTAAAAAGCTGAGTGATGCTGGAGGTCAGCTTAAATCTTTCGATCAGCTAACTAAAAGTGTTAGCCGTACTGGTGCCGAACTGGATCAGGCGAGGCTACGCGCTCAAATGATGACGCGCGAAATGTCATCTTTGGAATCCCCGACAAAAAAACAAACGCAGGCGCTTGAAGCTCAGTGGCGTGCTGTTTCACGTCTTGAACAAAAACAGCAACAGGAAACTCGCCAGATGGCGGCAGCCAGGGCTGAGCTTTATCGGCTGGGGTTATCTGCTGGGGGCGGAGCGCGTGAGACGGCACGGATTGCACGAGAAACTGAGCGGTATAACCGACAGTTGGCTGAGCAGGAGCGCAGGCTGCGTGAAGTTGGCGAGCGTCAGCGAAAGCTCAACGCCATCAAAGCCAAGGCTGAAAAGACCCGCGAGTTAAGGAACTCTCTGGCAGGTAATGGTGCAGGGGCGATGGCGGCTGGGGTAACTACTGGCATGACGTTGTTGGCTCCAGTAAAAGCCTATTCAGAATCAGAAAATGCAGCGAATCAGCTCGCCGGTTCTATGATGGGACCGGGCGGAAAGGTAGCGCCTGAATTTGAAAAAATTAACCGGCTTGCAGTTGCTTTGGGCGATAAGCTGCCGGGAACAACAGCCGACTTTCAGAACATGATGACTATGCTACGCCGTCAGGGTATGTCGGCGCAGGTCATCCTGGGCGGCTTGGGAGAGTCAGCAGCTTATCTTGGCGTGCAGTTACAGATGGCTCCCACTGCAGCAGCTGAGTTTGCGGCTAAGTTACAAGATGCTACTCAGACCTCCGAAAAAGACATGATGAATCTGATGGACGTGATCCAGAAAGGATTCTACGCGGGGGTAGATTCAGGAAATATGCTGCAGGGGTTCTCAAAAATCAGCAGCGCGATGGATATTATTCATAAAAAGGGATTGGACGCGGCTAAGACATTTGCTCCTCTATTAGTTATGGCTGATCAGGCTGGTATGGCTGGAGAGTCAGCTGGTAATGCCTACCGAAAAGTATTTCAGTCCGTCATGAATACGGAAAAAGTGAAGGATGCTAATGATGAACTAAAAGGCACTGGCGTTAGGTTCGATTTTACTGATGGAAAGGGGGAGTTTGGCGGGCTGGAGAAAATGTACACGCAATTAGCTCAACTCCAAAAGCTTAATACTGAGAAAAGGTTAGCTACGTTAAAAGGTATTTTTGGGGATGATGCGGAAACGCTGCAGGTGCTAAATATTATGATTACCAAAGGCATCTCAGGGTATCGTGAAACGGCTTCAAAGCTACAAAATCAGGCTTCTCTGCGCGAGCGTGTTGATGCCTCCTTGAATACTCTTGGTAATAAATGGGAAGCCGCTACAGGTTCCTTTACCAATGCTATGGCTAGTATCGGTGAAACAGTTGCCCCTGCATTAAAGAAGCTGGCTGACTGGTTGGGTGAACTGGCTTCGCGTCTGGATGGTTTTGTTAAACGACACCCACAATTGACCTCTGTGCTGTTTAAGCTGGCAGCTGGCTTTGCCATTGTTGCCACCGCAGCTGGGGTTGTTTCACTGGCGCTGGCGTCCGTGTTAGGGCCGATGGCAGTAGTGCGAATGAGCGCAGGGGTGATGGGGCTAAAATTTTCATCTGCATTTGGTCTTATTGGGAAAGCAATAAGTTCTGTTGGCAAGTCAGTTATATGGCTGGGCCGATTGATGTTTGCAAACCCTATACTGGCTGTCATAGGGCTGATCGCTGCTGGTGCTATTTATATCTGGCAGAATTGGGACACTCTTGGGCCAAAGTTCAAGGCCATGTGGGATGCCGTATGTAATGCCACAGGTACGGCATGGGATTGGATTAAAGAAAAGGCCAGTGCCGCATGGGAGGGGATTAAGTCACTGTTCTTTAATTATACCTTGCCGGGATTAATAGCTAAAAATTGGGATGCAATAAAATCTGGCGTTTCTGACGCGTGGGCCAATATCAGACAATCTATTAGTGAAAAATGGAATTCGATCCTGGCTGATGTTGCCGCGCTTCCTGCGAAGTTTCAGGACATGGGCAGCGCCATTATTGACAGCATTCTCGATGGAGTTAATGCCAAATGGGAGACACTCAAAAGCAAGCTTTCCTCAGTCACCGATTATCTGCCTGACTGGATGACCGGAAATAATAAAACACAAGGTAAAGCACAGGTGCAGGTGGTTGGTGGAGCAGCAGCTGCTGCCGTTCCGTTTGCCGGGATGTATGACAGTGGTGGGATTATTCCGCGCGGTCAGTTTGGTATTGTTGGGGAGAACGGCCCTGAAATTGTGAACGGCCCCGCAAATGTGACCAGCAGGCGGCGCACTGCCGCGCTGGCTTCCGTCGTTGCAGGTGTCATGGGCGTAGCGGCAGCACCTGCAGAGGCTGCTCCACTACATCCTTACAGCCTGCCTACTGTGGCATATAAACAAAGCCAGCCTGCGAAATCTGCCAGTGCGCCGCCAGTGATGCACTTTGAAACTCACGCACCGATCACTATCTATGCTCAGCCAGGGCAGAGTGCGCAAGATATTGCCCGTGAAGTTGCCCGACAGCTTGACGAACGCGAGCGCAAGACCAGGGCTAAAGCGCGCAGTAATTTCAGTGATCAAGGGGGATATGAATCATGATGATGGTGCTGGGGTTATATGTCTTTATGCTGCGTACAGTGCCATATCAGGAGCTGCAGTATCAGCGAAGCTGGCGACACGCCGCCAACAGTCGGGTGAACCGACGACCATCAACGCAGTTTATTGGCCCGGATAATGACTCGCTGACGTTATCTGGCGTACTGCTGCCGGAGGTCACCGGGGGCAGGCTGTCATTACTCGCGCTGGAGCAAATGGCAGAGCTGGGCAAAGCATGGCCCCTGATTGAGGGAAGCGGGACCATTTACGGCATGTTTGTAATCGAGAGCCTGAGTCAGACAAAAACGGAATTTTTTGAAAGCGGAATGCCTCGCCGTATTGAGTTTACACTGACCCTGAAAAGGGTTGATGAATCGCTGTCTGATATGTTCGGCAGTCTCAGCGATCAGCTCAGTAACCTGCAGGACTCAGCAACGTCTGCGATAGGTAATATTAAAAATACGGTTGGAGGGTTGCTGCAGTGAATTTTAGCTCTGATCTTTTTGACCTGAACAGCAAAAGCCCGGCTTTCAGTATCACCATTGAAGGTAAGGACGTGACCACCGCGCTGGATGCGCGCCTGACGAGTTTGACGCTGACCGATAACCGGGGTTTTGAGGCTGACCAGCTTGATCTGGAGCTGGACGACGCCGACGGGCAGATTGTTCTGCCGCGACGTGGTGCTGTTATTCAGCTGGCGCTGGGGTGGAAAGGCCAGCCGCTTTTCCCTAAAGGGGCGTTTACTGTCGATGAGATTGAGCACAGCGGTGCTCCTGATCGTCTGACTATCCGTGCCCGTAGCGCTGATTTCCGTGAAACCCTCAATACTCGGCGCGAAAAGTCATGGCACCAGACAACCGTTGGCGATGTGGTAAAGGAAATTGCAGCACGGCATAACCTAAAAATGGCGCTGGGTAAAGACCTGACGGACAAGGCGCTGGATCACATGGACCAGACCAATGAAAGCGATGCCAGTTTCCTGATGAAGCTGGCACGACAGTATGGGGCGATTGCTTCCGTTAAGGATGGAAACCTGTTGTTTATCCGGCAGGGGCAGGGAAAAACGGCGAGCGGTAAGCCGCTGCCGGTTATCACCATAACCCGCCAGGCCGGTGACGGTCATCGTTTTACCCTGGCTGATCGTGGTGCCTATACCGGCGTTATTGCCAGCTGGCTGCATACCCGCGAACCCAAGAAAAAAGAAACAACCAGAGTTAAGCGCCGTCGGAAGAAAACCACCCAATCCAAAGAGCCGGAAGCAAAACAGGGTGATTATCTGGTGGGAACGGATGAAAACGTTCTGGTTCTTAACCGCACTTACGCAAATCGCAGCAATGCTGAGCGTGCGGCAAAAATGCAGTGGGAGCGTCTGCAGCGTGGTGTTGCGTCATTCTCCCTGCAGCTCGCAGAGGGCCGGGCAGATCTCTACACCGAAATGCCAGTAAAGATGAGCGGCTTTAAGCAGCCTATCGACGATGCCGAATGGACCATTACAACGTTGACGCACACGGTCAGCCCGGATAATGGTTTTACTACCAGTCTGGAGCTTGAGGTTAAAATTGATGATTTAGAACTCGAATAGTAGTAAATTCACTAAAGTGAATTAAAAAACGTCAAATGAGGTTCTGATTATGATGAATTGCCCTAAATGTGGACACGCAGCGCATACAAGAAGCAGCTTTAGGGTATCGGACCAGACAAAAGAACGTTATTGCCAGTGCCAAAATATTAACTGTGGTGCTACTTTTGTTACTCATGAAACTGTTGTGAGATACATTACTACTCCCAATCTAATTGATCATGCCCCACCACACCCATCGACGGGAGGGCAGGGCCATATGAACTTTTAAAACCACTGATTAGGTTTACATTTTTTCGATTAAGCTGGTTCTGTATTCTTCTGCTTGCTTGAAGTCCATGGAACCAGTTTTTTTACACTCAATCCCACCGCCATTTATTTTGTAACCCTGATCGGACGTGACATTCCATAGAGTGATTTTTTTTATTGTCTCTGGATTCCACTTGTTCATAAAGTAGTCATCACATATAGCGCTGAACATGGATTTTGCAGCGTCTATCATTAGTACTTGCTTGTTGTATCTGACGGTCAGCTCACCATCTTCCAGTACATGAGTCCTGATATCATAACCAGCTATCAGATTGTCGATAGAGTTGGGTATTTTGTCCGCGAATGCGCTCTGAGAAGTGATTAGTAACAGAGCTAATAAAGGTTTTTTCATGAGAGATCGCCCTTTAAAAGTAAAAGTATGTGAAAAACCACCGCCATTTCATCGCCACTAAAAAATTAACCAACAAAAAAGCCACTCGCTAGAGTGGCTTAATCATATGATTTTAAAGCTAAAATTTGGTGGCCCCTGCTGGACTTGAACCAGCGACCAAGCGATTATGAGTCGCCTGCTCTAACCACTGAGCTAAGGGGCCTGCGGGGCAGGATTATAATGTAACTCTGGTGCGCAATCCAGCGATAAGCGTCCGGTTGCCCTTTTTTTAAGCAAACCTCATGCAGCGCAAACCATCTGAATCTCAAGGAATTAATGATGGCCCGCTACCAATGCATCCAGAATGAGTCGTCGCCGCGTTGTATCAGGTGAGCAGCGGTTTGAATATGGCGTCCATAATAATTAATATCCACAGTGACTTCGGTGCCCATTTCTCCTTGCGCGATAAGCGGGTAGCCGGGGCCTTCAGCAGAGTTTTAGCGGCAAGGCGGTTGAGGCCAGCGTGCGCCTGCATGTGCTGTCACTTTCACAGGAAAATTATGAGCGATAATACTGAACAGCCGATTACCGATATTCTCGCACCGGGCCTGCGCGTGGTGTTCTGTGGGATCAATCCGGGTAAGTCGTCGGCGCACACCGGCTTTCACTTTGCCCATCCCGGTAATCGTTTCTGGAAGACTATCTGGCAAGCGGGATTTACCGCGCAGTTGCTGAAACCAGAACAGGAGCAGCGGCTGCTGGAGACCGGCTGTGGTATCACTATGCTGGTGGAGCGCCCAACCGTGCAGGCTAATGAGCTGTCGGCGCTGGAATTGCGTGATGGCGGTAAAGCGCTGATTGAGAAGATTCAACATTATCAGCCGAGGGCGCTGGCGGTATTAGGTAAAGAGGCGTTTAAGCGCGCTTTTCGTCAGAGCAAAGTGGAGTGGGGCAGGCAGGCGATTACCATTGGTGATAGCGAAGTCTGGGTGTTGCCAAATCCCAGCGGGCTGAATCGCGCTTCGCAGGAGCAGATGGTCGCCAGTTATCAAGAGCTGGACAGCGCGCTGGCGTTGCGCGGGCTGTAATTCTTCAGGCAATAAAAAACCCCGGCAGACCGGGGTTTTTTCACTGCAAGCCCGGCGAAATTAATCGTCGAGGAAGCTGCGCAGTACTTCAGAGCGGCTTGGGTGACGCAGCTTACGCAGCGCCTTCGCTTCGATCTGACGAATACGCTCACGCGTTACGTCAAACTGCTTGCCGACTTCTTCCAGCGTGTGGTCGGTGTTCATATCGATACCGAAACGCATACGCAGTACTTTCGCTTCACGCGCGGTCAGACCAGCCAGAACATCATGCGTCGCAGAACGCAGGCTTTCTGACGTGGCAGAGTCCAGCGGCAGCTCCAGCGTGGTGTCTTCGATAAAATCGCCCAGATGTGAATCTTCATCATCACCAATCGGCGTCTCCATGGAGATCGGCTCTTTAGCGATTTTCAGCACTTTGCGGATTTTATCTTCTGGCATCAGCATGCGCTCAGCCAGCTCTTCCGGCGACGGCTCGCGGCCCATCTCTTGCAGCATCTGGCGCGAAATACGGTTGAGTTTGTTAATGGTCTCAATCATATGCACCGGAATACGGATGGTACGCGCCTGGTCGGCGATAGAACGGGTGATAGCCTGACGAATCCACCAGGTGGCATAAGTCGAGAACTTATAACCACGACGATATTCAAACTTATCTACCGCCTTCATCAGGCCGATGTTACCTTCCTGAATCAGGTCAAGGAACTGCAGACCACGGTTGGTGTATTTCTTGGCAATCGAAATAACCAGACGTAAGTTTGCTTCCACCATCTCTTTCTTCGCACGACGCGCTTTCGCCTCGCCGATTGACATGCGACGGTTGATATCTTTTACCTGCTCGATGGTCAGGCCGGTTTCTTCTTCGATCTGTGCCAGTTTCTGTAAGCTACGCTGTACGTCATCAGAGACGTCATTCAGCTTTTCAGACCACGGCTTGTTCATTGCCAGTGCTGCTTTAAACCAGGTCTCGCTGGTTTCGTTGCCGGTGAACAGGGTAATAAAGTTCTTTTTCGGCATTTTGCACAGTTCAACACACAGCTTCATGATCAGGCGTTCCTGAGTACGAACGCGGTCCATCATGGTACGCATGCTGTTGACGAGGAAATCAAACTGCTTCGGTACCAGGCGGAACTGTTTGAACACGTCAGACAGGTTCTGAATCTCAGCCGCGGCTTTCGCATGGCTGCGGCCGTTAGCCTTGATTACGGTACGCGTAACTTCGTACTGGGTACGCAGCTCAGTAAATTTCTCGCGCGCCAGTTCCGGGTCGATGCTGTTGTCGTCGTCGGAACTGTCATCGTCATCGTCTTCTTCTTCGTCGTCATTATCACGCTCTTCCTCAGAGAGTTCAGAGCCGACGTGCGTTGCCGTTGGTGCAATATCTTCTTCGGCGTTAGGATCGACAAAACCAGTGATCAGGTCAGACAGGCGAGCTTCACCCGCTTCAACACGGTCGTACTGCTCAAGCAAGTAGGTAATCGCTTCCGGATATTCAGCAACAGAGCACTGCACCTGGTTGATACCGTCTTCGATACGCTTGGCGATGTCGATTTCGCCTTCACGCGTCAGCAGCTCTACGGTACCCATTTCACGCATGTACATGCGAACCGGGTCGGTGGTGCGCCCAATTTCAGATTCTACGCTGGATAACACCTGAGCAGCGGCTTCAGCAGCGTCTTCGTCGGTATCGGAACTGTTTTCGTTCAGCATCAGATCGTCGGCATCAGGCGCTTCTTCTACAACCTGAATGCCCATGTCGTTGATCATCTGAATGATGTCTTCGATCTGATCGGAGTCGACGATATCTTCCGGCAGATGGTCATTGACCTCGGCATAGGTCAGATAGCCCTGCTCCTTACCACGGGTGACAAGTAGCTTAAGCTGTGACTGCGGGTTTTGCTCCATAAGACGGTATCCACACTTCTGTTAATTAGATTGGTGTCGGTCGGCCATGCAGCCAACAATAACAGTTGAAGGCTTTTAGATTATTGCCGCTGCCCTCGTGGCGGCTGTCGGGTCCGGCCCGAACGATATTCGGCACTTAAGCCGCTGAGTCTTGCGTCGGGCTGTCTTGCTTGCCCAAATTCAATGTTCGTTGCGTCCGGCCGTGGCCGAATGCAAAATCTGTTACTTACGCGCCAGCGCCTGGTTAAGTGACCACAGTTCGCGGCGTTCTTCGGCATTCAGACCCTGGGTCCGATCGCGCGCAATCAATTCTTCCTGACGCTGTTCCAGCGCTGAGTCGTACATGCTGGCCAGTGAATCCTTAAACATGGTTTCTACTTCGTCATCTACTACCATGTGGTTCCATGTTGCCAGCGTTTCAAGGTGCTGGCTAAAATTTGTTCCACGATATAACTCTAGTAGCTGTCCGGTGGTCAGGCCAGGATGAGCTGTGCAAGTATTCACTAACTCTACAAACAGCGGCAATCCTGCCATTTTTGACTGCCCCAGACCTTGCAGAGACGGCACCATCGCGGACAGTTGTGGATTCTGCACCAGCAATCCAATCAGTATACGCATGGTTGTGCGTTTTAGCTGAGGTGCCAGCGTTGGCGTGGCATTTTCCGCTTTCTTCGGTAACAGCTTTTCCAACTGGCTGTCATCGAGAATACCTAAGTACTTTCCCAGCTCCTGACGCAGATAGATACGCAGCGTTTCACCGGGTATCTGGCTAATCAGCGGCAGTGCCAGAGTACTGAGCCGCGCACGTCCGTCACGTGAGGACAGATCCACCTGCGGCATCAGCGAGTCAAATAAGAAGCTGGAGAGCGGCATTGCCTGCTCCATCCGTGCTTCAAACGCCTCTTTGCCTTCTTTACGCACCAGCGTATCCGGGTCTTCCCCGTCCGGCAGGAACATAAAGCGTAGCTGACGACCGTCGGTCATGTAAGGCAATGCTGTTTCTAATGCACGCCATGCGGCTTCACGACCTGCACGATCGCCGTCATAACAACAGATTACGTTTTCCGTCGAGCGGAAAAGAAGTTGAATATGGTCGGCGGTTGTTGAGGTGCCAAGCGAGGCGACGGCATAATCAATGCCAAACTGCGCCAGCGCCACCACATCCATATAACCCTCCACAACCAGCAAACGTGCAGGCTCTGGATGGTTCTTCTGAGCTTCATACAGGCCATACAGCTGGCGGCCCTTATGAAAAATATCGGTTTCCGGTGAGTTCAGGTATTTCGGCATACCATCGCCTAATACGCGGCCACCAAAACCAATAACTCGCCCGCGCTTATCGTGAATAGGAAACATCACGCGTTCACGGAAGCGGTCATAGCTGCGACCTTTGTCGTTGGTCACCAGCATTCCGGCATCAATCAGCGACTGACGATTTTCCTCGTCGCGACCAAAGCGTTTTAATACGTTGTCCCAGCCTGGCGGCGCAAAACCAATCGCGAAGTGTTTGATTACTTCGTCGCTCAGCCCACGTTTTGCCAGATAGTCGCGCGCAGGCGCGGCAGGGCCTTGTGGTAGTGCTTGTTGATAAAAGCTGCTCAAGCCTTCCATTAACTGATACAGGCTTTGACGCTGATGACGTTCCAGCTGACTCGGCCCACTCCCCGCCTCATACGGCACTTCAAGTCCGTACAGCGTGGCCAGCTCTTCAATGCTTTCGACAAACTCCAGGCGATCATAGTTCATCAAAAAGTCAATTGCGTTGCCGTGGGCACCACAGCCGAAGCAGTGATAGAACTGCTTTTCACCATTCACGGTAAACGAAGGGGTTTTCTCGTTATGAAAAGGACAGCACGCATGATAGTTCTTACCCTGCTTTTTCAGCTTCACACGTGCATCGATCAGATCCACGATGTCTGTGCGAGCTAACAGGTCATTGATAAATACGCGTGGGATTCGTCCAGCCATAAGCCCCGATTGTTCTGCCTATAAAAATGGTTCAGCTCATAAACGAGAACAAGCCGCGCATTCCTTTCGGAAAGCACGGCCTCTTATAATGACTCTGTCTGCGTGTAATACGCGATGGAGGCGGACCTCCAGAAGAAATTAGTACAGACGAGTGCGGCGTGCGTTTTCGCGAGCCAGTTTCTTCGCGTGGCGTTTTACTGCAGAAGCTTTAGCGCGCTTACGTTCGGTCGTTGGTTTTTCATAAAACTCACGACGACGGACTTCAGCCAGAACGCCTGCTTTCTCACAAGAACGCTTGAAGCGACGCAGTGCTACGTCGAAAGGCTCGTTTTCACGTACTTTAATTACCGGCATGTAACTCTCACCTCGATAAATTCGGTTTTGCGGCTGGCGTCAGTGCCAGCTCATTTCAAAATGGTGCGGAATTTTACTCCAACATACGCTGCGTTGTAAAGCACCATGAGCTAATGAAACCAACAGAAGCGCCTGTGCGGCTGCCGGTTTTTTTCAGGGGGCTGATTATACAACAATCAACTTGTCCACGTTGGAAAATTTTCTGCTTATTGTTCATGGAGTAACCGCTTAGCCGTCAAAATAGCCGCTGCGCAATCGGCGGTTGTGATAAACTGCGCGCCGCGAGAAAGAGGTAAAAAATTAATGCGTGTACTGGGAATTGAAACATCCTGCGATGAAACCGGCATCGCGATTTATGATGATGCCACCGGTTTGCTGGCTAACCAGCTGTACAGTCAGGTGAAACTGCATGCGGATTACGGCGGCGTGGTGCCTGAGTTGGCGTCACGCGATCACGTGCGTAAAACCGTGCCGCTGATTCAGGCGGCGTTAAAAGAAGCCGGGCTGACGGCGCAGGATATTGACGGCGTGGCTTACACCGCGGGCCCAGGCCTGGTCGGTGCGCTGCTGGTCGGCGCCACCATTGGCCGTTCACTGGCGTTTGCCTGGGGCGTGCCTGCGGTGCCGGTACACCATATGGAAGGCCACCTGCTGGCACCGATGCTGGAAGACAATCCACCGGACTTTCCGTTTGTGGCACTGCTGGTGTCGGGTGGTCACACCCAGCTGATTAGTGTTACCGGCATTGGTGAATATACCTTGCTCGGCGAATCGATCGACGATGCCGCTGGCGAAGCTTTTGATAAAACGGCCAAGTTACTGGGGCTGGATTATCCTGGCGGGCCAATGCTGTCGAAAATGGCACAGCAGGGAGAAGCGGGGCGTTTTACTTTCCCGCGCCCAATGACCGATCGTCCGGGGATGGATTTCAGCTTTTCCGGGCTGAAAACTTTTGCTGCCAATACCATTCGTGAAAACAGTAACGATGCGCAGACTCATGCGGACATCGCGCGTGCCTTCGAGGATGCGGTGGTCGATACGCTGGCCATTAAGTGCAAGCGCGCACTGGAAAGCACCGGATTTAAGCGTCTGGTGATTGCCGGTGGCGTCAGCGCCAACCACACCCTGCGCAGTAAACTGGCAGAAATGATGCAGGCGCGTGGTGGTGAAGTATTTTATGCACGCCCGGAGTTCTGTACCGATAACGGCGCGATGATTGCTTATGCCGGCATGGTGCGTCTGAAAGGCGGAACGCACGGTGAGCTGAGCGTAACGGTGCGCCCGCGCTGGCCGCTGGCTGAACTACCGGCAATCTGATGTCAAAAAAAATCCGCGTTAAGCGGATTTTTTGTCTTTATTCTTTTTCTTCCAGATTCTGGTTTCCTGCCCGCGCCACAGGCGCTGAATATTGTCGTGATGACGTAACAAAATCAGGCAGGAGAGCATTGCCACCGGAAACGTGAACTGCGGTTTAAACCACCAGACGTAGAAGGGTGCAATCAGCGCGCTGACGATTGCTCCCAGCGAAGAGTAGCCGCTGAGCAACACCGTCAGTAGCCAGGTGCCGGCCATCAGGCCGGTAAGATCAAAGCCGATTGGCGCGATGGCACCAAAGGCGGTCGCCACACCCTTACCACCTTTAAAATGGAAGAACACCGGATAGATATGGCCGAGGCAGGCAGCAATCGCCGTCAGGCCGAGGTACACCGGCGAGACGCCAAGAAAATAAGCCAGCCAAACCGGCAGCATGCCTTTCAGCACGTCAAATATCAGCACCGCCGCCGCCGCACCTTTACCGCCGATGCGTAACACGTTTGTGGCGCCAGGATTGCCGGAGCCACTGTGACGAGGGTCAGGTAATCCTGCCAGACGGCAAACCAAAATCGCGCTGGAAATGGAGCCGCACAGATACGCGAAAATAATCATACCAAGCGCGATAGCACTCATAACACCGTCCCGTACCGTAAGGGTCGTTTTCTTCTCATCATCAGTGGATAATACGCATAAACCGCCAGAAGTGGTATCCGGCTAACGCAAAAACAGAGACAGACATCATGGATATTGTATTTATTGAACAGCTAACGGTCATCACTACCATTGGTGTATATGACTGGGAACAGACCATTCAACAGAAATTAGTGTTCGATGTCGAAATGGCTTGGGACAACCGCAAAGCCGCGGCCAGCGATGATGTAAATGACTGCCTGAGCTATGCCGATGTGTCTGAAGCGATCATTTCTCACGTCGCTGAAGGTAAATTTGCATTGGTTGAGCGGGTGGCAGAAGAGGTCGCCTCGCTGCTGTTAGCGCGCTTCGCTTCGCCGTGGGTACGGATTAAAGTCAGCAAACCGGGCGCGGTCGCGCAGGCGGCGCAGGTTGGCGTCATTATTGAGCGCGGGACTAATCCGAAATAAAACCATTGTGATTGCCATCACAATGAAACCAAACCACATTATCGTATGTCATAAGCCTGTCGAAAACGTATCAGGCATCTTTTTCTGGCGGTCATCTGTTACAGCGGCCGCCTTTTTCGTGGTTTAAATATTTAGGGTAGAGGACGATTGATGGCAGATATTCATCAGCTTTGGGTGGCAGTTATCCTGGGCATTGTTGAGGGGCTTACCGAGTTTCTCCCCGTCTCATCCACCGGTCATATGATTATTGTCGGCCATCTGCTGGGGTTCGAAGGTCAGAAAGCTGAGACCTTTGAAGTGGTTATCCAGCTGGGTTCGATTCTGGCGGTGGTGGTAATGTTCTGGCGTCGCCTGTTTGGACTGATTGGCATTCACTTTGGCGAAGTCAAACATGAAGGGACCGGAACCGGCCATCTGACGCTGATTCATATTTTGCTGGGAATGGCACCCGCGGTAGTGATTGGCCTGCTGTTACACGATCAAATTAAATCGCTGTTTAACCCTATCAACGTGATGTATGCGCTGGTGGTCGGGGGTGTGCTGCTGCTGGCGGCCGAGTTCCTGAAGCCGAAGAAGCCAAAAGCAGAAGGCATTGATGATATTACTTACCGTCAGGCGTTTGTGATTGGTTGCTTCCAGTGTCTGGCTCTGTGGCCGGGTTTCTCGCGTTCAGGTGCCACTATTTCAGGCGGGATGCTGATGGGCGTCAGCCGTTATGCGGCGTCAGAGTTCTCGTTTATTCTGGCGGTTCCGATGATGATGGGCGCCACCGGGCTGGATCTGTACAAGAGCATGGGTTTCCTCAGCATGGCGGACTTGCCGATGTTTGCCGTCGGCTTTGTCACTGCCTTCATCGTCGCGCTGGTGGCGATTAAAACTTTCCTGCATATCATCAAACGAATTTCGTTTGTGCCGTTCGCTATCTATCGCTTTATCGTCGCTGCGGCGGTTTACATGGTGTTTGTCTAGTTGATAACAGGGCCAGCTATGCTGGCCCTTGTTTTATGCCGCTTTCCACGCCGCCAACGCTGCAACTCTTCTGCGTGTTAACTCTTCTCTTACCGCTGGCCCTTTAAAACCGGCTTCCACCACCGCTTTAGTTGATACGCTTAACGCCACCTGAAATGCCTGGCGCAAAAAATCACCCTGCGGATATGAATTACTTTCAAAACCGGTACGCCCGCGTGCATCGGCCTCGCTGGTTAAGGCAATTTGTTCGACACGCTGCGGTTTACGCCAGGCATCAATCCGGTCAAACAGCTGAATTAAAGTTTCGGGCTGCTGTCTCTCGATGGTATGCACCAGATCATGAACCTCGGCAACCAGCATCGAAAGGTCACGAATATGATTGGGTACCCGCAGCCGCTGGCAAAGCCCTTCAACCAGAGGCACACCGGCCAGTCCGTGGCCATGATGGCTCGGCCATTTCTCCGGTGGCGTTAGCGCTTTGCCAAGATCGTGACACAGCGTGGCGAAGCGCACGTCAGTTTCCGGGCTGAGCTGCGCAGCCATCGCCAGCGTCATTAGCGTATGAATGCCGGTATCGATTTCCGGATGCCATTTGGCCGGAGCCGGAATGCCGTACAGATTGTCGATTTCCGGAAACAGCACCGCCAGTGCATGACAGTCGCGCAGCACCTGGAAATAGACCTGAGGATTGGCCGACTGCAGCGCATTTTCCGTCTCTTTCCATACCCGTTCGGCGGTTAAGTGTGCCAGCTCACCGCTTTCTGCCATCTGACGCATTAGCTGCTGGGTTTCATCGGCAATGCGAAAGCCGAGATGGGCAAAGCGGGCGGCAAAGCGCGCCACGCGCAATACCCGTAAGGGATCTTCATTAAATGCGGCGGAGACATGGCGCAGCAGGCGTTTTGCAATATCGTCCCGGCCACCGTAAGGATCGATGTACTCGCCGTGCTCATCTCGGGCAATGGCGTTTATCGTCAAATCGCGGCGCATTAAATCCTGTTCAAGCGTGACGTCCGCCGCGAAATCGGTGACAAAACCGGTGTAACCCTGGCCTGACTTTCTTTCGGTACGCGCCAGCGCATACTCTTCACGGCTTTTTGGGTGTAAAAACACCGGAAAGTCGCGGCCTACCTGCTGATAGCCCTGTTCGAGCATTGTTTGCGGCGTAGCGCCGACCACCACCCAATCTTTATCTTTGACCGGCAGTTTAAGCAGACCATCGCGTACAGCACCACCGACAAGGTAAGTTTTCACTACAGATCTCCAGAGCACATTCATTGCTAAATTCGGGGTATTAAAAGGCAATCAGGGTAATTGTCGCACAAACGAGGGCAAATTGCGGGCAGGAAAAAACGGGCGGCGTAAAGCCACCTCGTCAGCATCAATGCATGGGCGTGCGGAAAAATTAGTTCATCCAGCGGTCGCTTTTTTTACGGCGCGGGATCATATGTGGCAACAGCAAACCTAACAGCAGGCCAACGCCTGCTACACCACCGCCATACATAAACCACTGCATTATGATGGTGCGCTGTTTATCATCAAGCTGCACATTGGCGGCATTAACTTTCTTCTGCGCGACCACTAACTCATTCTTCAACTTCTGGTTTTCGTCTTTGAGCCCGTTGATAACGCTGTCGCTACCGGCCACTTTCTTCTGCATATCGGCGGTGCGCTGATTCCAGCTGCCATCAATATTCGCCAGCTTGTCGGTGAGATCTTTTACCTGTTTTTCTAATTCCGGCACGCGGGTACGCAGACTTGGCTGTTCGCTCAGCTGCGCCAGTGGAATCCAGGTGGTACGCCCGTTGGCATCACGGATTTGCCCATATTTACTGTTATCATTGGTTTGCAGCAGGGTGACTTCTTCACCTGCGTTTACCGTACCAATCAGGCGATAATCATTGCTTGGGCCGCTACGTACCCAGGTCGACAATTCATCGGAAATATATCGTTTCTCTTCGGCGTGGGCGGAAAGGGTTACGCTGAAAGTCAGCAAAGTCAGGCCAATTAAGTGTGATTTCTTCATTAGATGTCGTTTTTGCAAAAAGTTCGGGAATGTAAAGGCACAGTCTGGAGAGGCTCCGCTTAAATCTGAATGAGAACTATCCTGGTCTCAGAGTCATGTCGTTGCGCGGGTAAAAGTATTAAGAAAGCCGAGACAGCAGCGCTTTTTCTGCATTACTCTTCACTCTTGACCTTTGCCTAATCTCAGCTGCCTGTGCCAGTGAGTATCTGAATAAGAAAATATGACCATCGAAATCGAATTAAAGTTCATTGTGCTGCCGGAAGCGGCAGCTAATCTCGCCGCGCAACTCGCTGCATGGCCGCATCAGCACACCCCCGCGGAGTCGCTGACCAATATCTACTTCGAAACCGCTGATAATCAGTTGCGGCGCTGGGATATGGGGCTGCGCATTCGTGGTTTCGGTGAACACTATGAAATGACGTTAAAAACCGCCGGTCAAACCATTGGCGGATTACATCAGCGTCCGGAATATAACATCGACTTGCAGCAGCCTGAACTTGATATTTTTCTGCTGCCTGCAGATATCTGGCCTGCTGGCTGCGATTTGGCTGCGTTACAACGGCAGCTTAGCGCGCTGTTCAGTACCCATTTTCAACGTGAAAAGTGGCTGGTGAGCTACAAGAGCAGCGAGATTGAAGTGGCATTAGACCGCGGCGAAGTGGCGGCCGGAGAGCTTAGCGAACCGCTGTATGAAGTGGAGCTGGAGCTGAAAAGCGGCGAGCGTGATGACCTGCTGGCCTTTGCAGCCGAGCTGGGCAAGATGAGCGGCTTACGCCTCGGTAGCCTGAGCAAAGCGGCGCGTGGCTATGCGCTGGCTCAGGGAGGCGCGCAACAGGCGCTGCGCCCGCTGCCGGTGATGCAGGTTAAGCGTAAAGCCACGGTTGAAGAGGGGATGCGTGCAGCATTTATGCTGGGTCTGAGCCAGTGGCAATACCACGAAGAGCTGTGGCTGCGGGGCAACCCAGCTGCGCGGGCTTCGGTACAGGAAGCGCTGGAAACGCTGCGTCAGGCGTTCTCGTTGTTTGGCGTATTGATTCCACGCAAGGCGAGCAGTGAGCTGCGCCAGAACTTAACCGCGCTGGAAGAGGCGTTGGCAGAGAAGCGCCCTGAGGCGCAAAACCTCTGTTTTAGCGCGCTATGGCTGGATACCCAGTTGGCACTTACTAACTGGCTGGCTACCGAGCGCTGGCGTCAGTTTATTGATGCCAAAGCCGATGCCAAACTACAGGGTTCGTTTAAGCGTTTCGCCGACATTATGTTGGGTCGTCTTGCTGCCGAGATGAAAGAGAGTTTCGACACAATCCATCACAACGGTGAGTATCGGGATAAAGCGCCGCGACTGGAGCGGCAGCTATTGGCGGTACATTTGTTAGCAGGTGCTTACGACAGTGCGGCGGTTGAAGCCTGGACCGGCAGCTGGAATCAACTGTTACAGGCGATTCGTTATCAGCAGGAGAGCTGGCTGGACGCACATTGCCGTCAGGCAGTGAAGCAGCCGGCATTCTGGATGAACGGCAGCGTTAAAGAGCGCCCGGAAGCCTGATTATTGAGTAAACCCTACGGGGCGACATCCCCGTTTTTCGCTATCGTCATCAGGGAGTGTTTATGTTGCCATCGTTATCACAACCGTTGCCGCCGCTGTTGCTGGAGCAAGCCGCAAAAGCGACTGAGCGGTTAAGTCTGCCGTTAACTGAGTTCAGCGCACAGCAGCAGGCAGTGCTGGCGTTCAGCGATTTCATCAGTGAAAACGTTGCTCAGCATCCGCACTGGTGGCAGCAGATAGTGCAGGTGGCACCACAGCCTGATGAATGGCAGCATTATCAACAGTGGCTGGACAATCAGCTGGCGACAGTGGCCGATGAGAATGCGCTGATGCGCGAGCTGCGGCTGTTTCGTCGTCATATGCTGGTGCGTATTGCCTGGATGCAGACGCTGGCAACCAGCAGCACGGAACAATCCTTGCAGCAGCTGAGCGTGCTGGCAGAGACGTTGATTGTCACCGCGCGCGACTGGCTGTATCAGGCGTGCTGCAAGGATCTGGGTACGCCTTGTAATGCCGCAGGCGAAGCGCAGCCGCTGCTGATTCTCGGCATGGGTAAACTCGGCGGCGGTGAGCTGAATTTCTCCTCGGATATCGATCTGATTTTCTCTTATCCGGAAAATGGCGCTACGCACGGTGGCCGTCGCGAGCTGGATAACGCGCAGTTCTTCACGCGGCTGGGGCAACGGCTGATCAAAGTGCTCGATCAGCCAACGATGGATGGCTTTGTCTATCGCGTTGATATGCGTCTGCGTCCGTTTGGTGACAGCGGGCCGCTGGTGTTGAGTTTTGCCGCACTGGAAGATTATTACCAGGAGCAGGGGCGTGACTGGGAGCGCTACGCGATGGTGAAAGCGCGACTGATGGGTGACAAAGATGACCGCTGGAGTCTGGAATTACGCCAGATGCTGCGGCCCTTTGTTTTCCGCCGCTATATCGATTTCAGTGTGATTCAGTCACTGCGCAATATGAAAGGCATGATTGCGCGTGAAGTGCGACGTCGTGGCCTGACTGACAATATTAAGCTCGGTGCCGGCGGGATTCGCGAAACCGAATTTATCGTGCAGGTATTTCAGCTGATACGCGGTGGACGTGAGCGCTCGCTGCAACTGCGTTCACTGTTGCCAACCCTCGAGTCGATTGGCGCATTGAATTTGTTGCCTGCATCGCAGATCGATCAGCTGCATGACAGCTACCTGTTTTTACGCCGGCTGGAAAACCTGTTGCAGAGCATTAATGATGAACAGACCCAAACTTTGCCCGCTGACGAGCTTAACCGCGCGCGGCTGGCGTGGGCGATGGGCTTCGCCGACTGGCAGGCGCTGCACGCCGGGCTTGATAAGCATATGGCGGCGGTACGGGCTATTTTCGACGAGCTGATTGGTGATGATGCGCCGGAAATTGATGAGAATCAGCAGGGGGCCGATTACGGCGTGCTGTGGCAGGATAAGCTGGAAGAGATTGAACTGGCTCCGCTGGTGCCGCATCTGGACGACATTGGTCGCCACAGCCTGCTGCGGGAACTGACGGATTTTCGCCATGATGTTGATAAGCGTACCATTGGACCGCGTGGCCGCCAGGCGCTCGATCAGCTAATGCCGCGATTACTGAGTGAGGTCTGCCCGCGTGATGATGCGGCAATTACCCTTAGCCGTCTGACGCCGCTGCTGCTCGGCGTGGTTACGCGCAGTACCTATCTTGAGCTGTTGACCGAATTTCATGGCGCATTACGTCATCTTATTCGCCTGTGTGCCGCGTCACCGATGCTGGCCAGCCAGCTGTCGCGCCATCCATTGCTGCTCGACGAACTGCTTGATCCGGCCACGCTTTATCAGCCGACCGCCACCGATGCCTACCGTGACGAACTGCGTCAGTATCTGCTGCGCATTCCGGAAGATGATGAAGAGCAGCAGCTGGAAGCACTGCGCCAGTTTAAACAGGCGCAGCATCTGCGTATTGCCGCGGCGGATATCGCTGAAACGCTGCCGGTGATGAAAGTCAGCGACCATTTAACCTGGCTGGCAGAAGCGATTATCGAGTCGGTGGTGCAGCAGGCGTGGAATATGATGGTGCAGCGCTATGGTCAGCCGTCACATCTGACCGGTGAAGGCGAGCGCGGTTTCGCGGTCATCGGTTATGGCAAGCTGGGCGGTTGGGAGCTGGGCTACAGTTCCGATCTCGATCTGGTGTTTTTGCACGACTGCCCGAATGATTCTGTAACCGACGGCGAGCGCAGTATCGACGGACGCCAGTTCTATCTGCGGCTGGCGCAACGCATTATGCATCTGTTCAGTACCCGCACTTCGTCGGGCATTCTGTACGAAGTGGATGCCCGCCTGCGTCCTTCAGGTGCCGCCGGGATGCTGGTCAGCACCTTTGATGCTTTCGATGACTATCAGCGCAATGAAGCCTGGACCTGGGAGCATCAGGCGCTGGTACGTGCGCGTATCGTTTATGGTGAAGCGGCACTCAGCCGACGTTTTGATGATATTCGTCGCGGAATACTCTGTCTGCCGCGCGATGCTGAGCAGTTGAAAACTGAAGTGCGCGAGATGCGGGAAAAAATGCGTGCGCATCTTGGCAGCAAACATAAAGGGCGCTGGGACATCAAAGCGGATGCGGGTGGCATCACGGACATTGAATTCATTACGCAATATCTTGTCCTACGTTACGCTTCGCAAGAACCGAAGCTGACGCGCTGGTCAGATAACGTGCGCATACTCGAGTTAATGGCAAATTATGAGCGGATGGATGAGGGCGAAGCCAAAGCGCTGACCAACGCCTACGTCACCCTGCGTGATGAGCTGCATCACCTGGCATTGCAGGAGTTGCCGGGGCATGTAGATGATGAGAGCTTTATTGAGGCGCGAGACGGCGTAACCGCCAGCTGGAAACGCTGGCTGGAAGCCTGATTGCTATCCCGCCGGGATAGACAGAGTTTTTAGCAATTATGCTATTATCCCGCGCAATATTTTTCTGCAGTCTGGAGTGTCAGGAATGAAAGTAACACTGCCCGATTTTAACCGCGCAGGCGTGCTGGTAGTTGGTGATGTCATGTTAGATCGCTACTGGTATGGCCCAACCAGCCGTATTTCACCGGAAGCGCCGGTGCCGGTAGTCAAAGTGGACAATGTCGAAGATCGCCCCGGCGGCGCGGCTAACGTGGCAATGAATATTGCTTCATTGGGGGCCGAATCGCGGCTGGTAGGGTTAACCGGCATTGATGATGCGGCACAGGCGCTAAGTGCTACCCTCGGTAGCGTCAACGTTCAGTGTGATTTTGTTGCGGTGCCCACTCATCCAACCATCACCAAGTTACGCATTCTTTCCCGTAATCAACAGCTGATCCGTCTTGATTTCGAAGAGGGATTTGAAGGTGTCGATCCGCAGCCGATCCACGATCGAATTTCGACTGCTCTGCCGTCTATTGGTGCGCTGGTGCTCTCTGATTATGCCAAAGGTGCACTGGCCAGCGTCGAAGCGATGATTAAGCTGGCGCGCGATGCCGGTGTGCCGGTGCTGGTGGATCCAAAAGGTACTGATTTTGCCCGCTATCGCGGTGCAACACTGTTAACGCCGAACTTCTCCGAGTTTGAAGCGGTGGTTGGTAAGTGCCACAACGAAGAGCAGATTGTTGAACGCGGTATGAAGCTGATTGCTGACTTTGAGCTGTCGGCGCTGCTGGTGACGCGTTCAGAAAATGGTATGACGCTGCTGCAACCGGGTAAAGAACCGCTGCATCTGCCGACTCAGGCGCAGGAAGTGTTTGATGTTACCGGTGCGGGCGATACGGTGATTGGCGTGCTGGCGGCAACGCTGGCGGCCGGAGATTCGCTGGAAGAAGCTTGCTTTATGGCGAATGCCGCAGCGGGCGTGGTGGTAGGCAAGCTGGGAACCTCAACCGTCAGCACGGTTGAACTGGAAAATGCCATTCATGCGCGCCCGGAAACCGGCTTTGGCGTTATGAATGAAGCCCAGCTGAAGCATGCGGTGGAGCAGGCACGGAAACGCGGCGAGAAAGTGGTGATGACCAACGGCTGTTTCGACATTCTGCATGCTGGTCACGTCTCTTATCTGGCGAACGCGCGCAAGCTGGGCGACCGTCTGATTGTGGCGGTGAACAGCGATGCATCGACGAAGCGTCTGAAGGGCGAAAGCCGTCCGGTTAATCCACTGATTAATCGCATGATCGTGCTGGGTGCGCTGGAAGCGGTAGATTGGGTGGTGGCTTTTGAAGAGGACACGCCACAGCGTTTAATTGCCGATGTACTACCGGATCTGCTGGTTAAAGGCGGAGATTACAAGCCGGAAGACATTGCCGGCAGCAAAGAAGTGTGGGCAAACGGCGGCGACGTGCGGGTGCTGAATTTTGAAGACGGCATCTCTACCAGCAATATCATTAAAAGCATCCGCTCAGCCAAAAGCTGATGCTTAAATAGCGGGACGGCTCAGGCTTGTCCCGCTATTTTGACTGATTATTGCGGATCTTCAGTCTTAATCACGGCTTGCGGCGCCGTTTCTGTTGCGCGGCTTTCCAGCGTAGCCAGACGCTGTTCCAGCGCGGACAGCTTTTCACGCGTGCGCAGTAACACCTGCGTCTGAACATCAAACTCTTCACGATTTACCAGATCCATGCGCGTCAGCTGTGCCTGCAATACCTGACGGATCTTCTTCTCAACGTCGTCGCCGAATTCACGAATGCCCTTTGGCATAGATTCATGAACCTGACGAGCAAGTTGTTCAATTTTTTTCGGGTCGATCATGGCGGTTTCCTGGTCGCAACAAGTATCTTGTAAGTGTAATGCCAGAAGGCAAAAGGATAAACCTTAAAACTGCATCGCCGTGAGACTTCTGGCCGCCGGGGGCTTAAAGAAGCACTGCGCATAACAATTTGCTGTTTTTGTTCGTTGCTCTGATTTTTTATTGGCGCTATAGTGAGTTCGCTTATTCTCAGGGCGGGGCGAAATTCCCCACCGGCGGTAAATCAGCTCACGCTGAAAGCCCGCGAGCGCTTCTGGTCGCCAGGCCCGAAGGTCAGCAGACCCGGTGTAATTCCGGGGCCGACGGTTAGAGTCCGGATGGGAGAGAGTAACGATATTTGTCGGGCTTTTGCTCGCCGCGCGTTATTTTTTGTCACTGCATGACACTCCTCAAGATCGCCCTGATTCTGGTAACCCATACACTTTATAAGGTTTATTTACCATGAATCAGACGCTACTTTCTGAATTTGGCACGCCGGAACAGCGTGTAGAACGTGCAATTGCAGCGCTGCGTGAAGGTCGCGGCGTAATGGTACTCGACGATGAAAATCGTGAAAACGAAGGTGATATGATCTTCGCGGCAGAGACCATGACGGTGGAACAAATGGCATTAACCATTCGCCACGGCAGCGGCATTGTCTGCCTGTGCATCAATGAAGAACGCCGCCAGCAGCTTGAATTACCGATGATGGTGGAAAATAACACCAGCTCCTATGGCACCGGCTTCACCGTGACAATCGAAGCGGCTGAAGGCGTCACTACCGGGGTCTCGGCATCCGATCGGCTGACCACCATCAAGGCCGCGATTGCCGATGATGCAAAACCCTCTGATCTGAATCGTCCTGGACACGTGTTCCCGTTGCGTGCGCATCAGGGCGGCGTGCTGTCTCGCGGCGGCCACACTGAAGCTACCATTGATCTGGTGACGCTGGCTGGGTTCAAACCTGCAGGTGTACTGTGCGAACTGACGAACGACGACGGTTCAATGGCGCATGCGCCTGAGGTTATTGTGTTTGCTAAACAGCATGATATGCCGGTTGTCACGATTGATGATTTAATCGCTTACCGCCAGAGCCGTTAATCTCCAGGCGGCGTTTTCGCCGCCCGTAAAGAGGATTTGCACTCTGCATGCCATCATGAGGGAGCCGAAAATGGCTCCCCACCTCAACCGGCTCCGGTACTTTGCAGTAACGCCAGACTGAATCCCATCACCGTCATGCCACAGAGTACGCCATAGCTGGGGTTATTGTGCGGATCGATCTCTTTCGCCAGCGGCATCAGTTCATCTACCGACAGCGCCACCATAATACCGGCAACTGCGGCCATCACTGCGGCCATAATGACCGGCGATACCATTGGACCGAGCAGCATAAATGCCAGCAGACCGCCAAGAATCTCGGCCATACCGGAAACACAGGCCCAAAATATAGCTTTTCTTTTTGAGCCGGTGGCGGCATACATCGGTCCGGCAACTGCCAGCCCCTCAGGAATATTGTGGATAGCGACCGCCAGCGCGACGCCAAGCCCCAGTTCAAGATCGCTGCTGGCAGTAACATAGGTAGCAATACCTTCAGGAAAGTTGTGCAAACTGATGCCAAGCGTCAGCAGAATCGCGGTGCGTCGCAGATTCTGCGGCTGCCCGCTGCTGTGGTTCATATCCTGCGGATGCTGATGCGGCACCATACGATCCAGCGCAAAATAACCCAGCAGGCCGAGCATAAACATGCCGTAACCCAGCATCGGTGGCATACCTGGTGTATGCAGCGCCGCGGGCAACATTTCCATTAATGAAATCAATAACATAATGCCAGCGGCAAAGCCGAGGGCGAAAGCTAACAGACGATTAGACGGTTTTTGTCCAATAACCCCCAACAGAGCGCCGATAAAGGTGGCAGCGCCCGCGAGAATCGTCAACAGCAACGGTACTGACATCTCACTCTCCGTAAATTAGTTCTCTGCACGTCATCATTCAGTGGCTATTCAAATTTATTGACCATCTTCATCACTGTTATCCGAGTTCTTCCGGTCAGTAAACGGCGTAAGGTAACCACTATTAACCATACTACTCTTTCCGGTGATGAATAATGAGTCAAATACGTATGCCGGCTCTTTTCCTGGGTCACGGCAGCCCAATGAACGTGCTGGAAGACAATATCTATACCGAAAGCTGGCGTAAACTGGGTGAAACCCTGCCGCGCCCGAAAGCGATTATTGCGGTTTCTGCCCACTGGTATACGCGCGGCACCGCAGTAACGGCGATGGCGCAGCCCCGCACCATCCATGATTTCGGTAACTTTCCGCAGGCACTGTTTGATACTCACTATCGCGCCGCTGGCTCGCCAGCACTGGCGCAGCAGATTGCGGATGCGTTGTCGCCGGTTGAGGTGCAGCTCGATCAGGAGTGGGGCCTCGATCATGGCTCCTGGGGCGTGCTGATTAAAATGTACCCGGATGCGGATATTCCGGTGGTGCAGTTAAGCGTCGATGGCACTAAACCCGCGGCATATCATTTCGAACTGGGACGTAAGCTGGCCGCTCTGCGCGAGCAGGGGATTATGATTGTGGCCAGCGGCAACGTGG
This sequence comes from Winslowiella sp. 2C04, assembly GCF_050037805.1. Taxonomy (NCBI): domain Bacteria; kingdom Pseudomonadati; phylum Pseudomonadota; class Gammaproteobacteria; order Enterobacterales; family Erwiniaceae; genus Winslowiella; species Winslowiella sp. 2C04. The sequence goes on from NZ_CP188300.1 coordinate 588,811, forward strand.
TGCATAACCTGCGGATGGCGCGCTGGCAGGGTGAAGCAGCTGCTTATCCGTGGGCTGAGTCGTTTAATCAGTATGTGCGCGATAATCTCGACTGGCAGGGGCCGGATGAGGAACATCCGTTGGTGAATTTTATGCGTCACGAAGGTGCTGCCTTATCGAATCCGACACCTGAACACTATCTGCCGCTGCTGTATGTGCTGGGAGCCAGAGCGTCAGATGAAGCGATTTCGATCCCGGTTGACGGAATTGAAATGGCATCATTGAGTATGCTTTCGGTGCAGGTAGGTTGAGTTACTGAAGATTGTTATGGGCGGCGAGAAGCCGCCCCCGACAATCGGCAGGACTTATTCGATAAAGGCGTGCGGATAAAAGCGCGAAAGATCCTGAGTGATCAGGGCGCGATCTTCACGTAAGCCAATACCGGCTGGTTGATCGTTAATCAGCCAGCTGCCGATCAGCGTGTAACTGTCGCCGAATTTAGGCAGTTCATGAAATTGCTGAACAATCATGCCTTCTTCACCGTATGGCCCGTCAACACGCGCGATTTCCTCACCGTTTTCCACGATGCGGATATTCGCACCTTCACGTGAGAACAGCGGTTTCACCACGTATTTATCCATTGGCGGCACATCATCCTCGGCAAAGTAAGCCGGCAGCAGGTTAGGATGATTTGGGAACATTTCCCACAATAACGGCAGCAAGGCTTTATTGGAAATAATGCTCTTCCACGCCGGTTCCAGCCAGCGGACGCCAGCGTCTTCCAGCTTGGTGGAGAACATCTCGCGCAGCATAAATTCCCACGGGTAGAGCTTGAACAGATTACCAATTACCTGATCGTGAATATCGGTAAACTGGCCTTTTTCGCCGAGGCCGATTTCATCCATATACAGGAACTCAGAGGGTAAGCCCGCTTCGGTGGCACAGTCTTGCAGATATTGCACCGTACCACGATCTTCATCGGTATCGCGACAGCAGGCGAAGTGCAGCCAGCTAAATCCATGTTGTTGATGCAGCTCAGTAAACCGCTCGATCAGTTTTTCCTGCAGACTATTAAACTGGTCTGTTCCGGCAGGCAGCTGGCCGGCATTCAGCTGATCTTCCAGCCAAATCCACTGAAAAAATGCCGCTTCATACAATGAGGTTGGCGTGTCGGCGTTGTTTTCCAGCAGCTTGGCATCACCCTCGCCATCCCATGCTAAATCCAGACGCGAATAGAGCGACGGCTGCGAGGTTTTCCACGACTGACGGACAAAGTCCCAGGTGTGTTTGGGAATGCAAAATTTGGTCATCAGCGCGTCACTGTTGACCACTTTCTCTACCACCTGCAGGCACATCTGGTGCAGCTCGCGGGTGGTGTCTTCCAGGTAATCAATCTGCGGCAGTGTGAACTGGTAATAAGCATCTTCACACCAGTACGGTTCGCCGTGCATGGTGTGAAAGCGAAAGCCGTATTCGGTGGCTTTTTCGCGCCAGTCAGGTCGTTCGGTAATCGCAATGCGCTTCATCGGGCTGATTAGCCTCCGTAAGAACGACTGGTGCCAGAAGCGGCGCTGTTACGCTGCATGCTGTTTTGCTTCGCCACGCTCTCACCAAAGCCGCCGCGCGTCACGGTGCTGGTGGTTGCTGGTTTTGGCGCCAGTGCGGTTTTCGGTACGGTCATGGTGCGGCCGGAAGTGGCATTACCATAATTACGACCGCTGGCATCAACAAACTTACCGTTAGCCGGGCTGTTCGGTGCGCGTGAGGTAAACAACGGTTGTGATGCGCCACCGCTCATCATACGGCCCATCATATAGCCCGCCATCAGCGGCATCCAGAAGCTGCCACTTTGCTGAGCTTCAGCATTGTTAGTGGTACCTACACCGGCCTGCGCTGGAGTCTGCTGGCACTGGCTTTCACCAAACTCAGCCACGCAGTCTTCGCGAGTCGCATATTTAGGCGCGGTTTTTTCGGCTTCTTTCAAGGCGTTATTATAAGCAGTGGTGCATTGTGCGCTCTGGCCAGGGTTGGCTTTTGCACAATCATCTGCATTCTGGAACATGGAGACGGTTTCATCTGACTGTTCACAGCCAGCCAGCATAAATACAGCAGTAACGGCCAGCGCAACTGGCGTTAAATGACGTGCGCTCCAACTCTTACGGAAGGAGGCATGTTTAATTTGTTTAGTCCGTTTCATAGCAATCTGTCCTGTGCCCAAAGGTAGTGCATAGAATAGGGGAAGAGTGGTGAAATTTGAAGCGGTGAAGCCAGATGGAATGGGGATCTTTACTTAGCTATACGTTTGATTGTGAAGGGGGACAGCGATGACTGCCCCCGGTATCACTTACTGACTGAATGGGTTACGGCCAGTACTGGCTGATTGACGCGGCGCAGCGGCAGGTGTGGCCTGCGTTTGTACCGGAGCCTGATCCAGATTCGTGTTGTTGGCAGCGGCATCCTGCTGCGGATCTACTGGCGCAACAGCGTCAGGCGCAGTGGAAACATCCTTGCCTAAACGGGTGTTCAGTGCCGACAGATCCTGTTCGTTCAGCGTACCCAGAGCAGATTTGATGTTCAGTTCGTTAATCATATAGTCATAACGGGCATCAGAAAGCTGCTGCTTGGCATTGTACAATGTGGTCGTTGCATCCAGCACATCAACGATAGTGCGGGTACCCACCTGATAACCAGCTTCCATGGCATCCAGGGAGCTTTGCGCAGAAACCACTGCCTGTTTGTAGGCGTTGATGCTGCTGATGGACGCGTTCACGTTGTTAAATGAGGAGCGAACGGTTTGTACGGTGGAGCGATGCGCGCTTTCCAGCTGCTCACTGGCGCTGACGTAAGCGTATTGCGCCTGTTTCACCTGGGACGTCACCGCGCCGCCGCTGTACAGCGGAAGCGTAAAGCTCAGGCCAACCTGGTTGCTGCCGGTGATGCTATCAGTGGAGCCAGTGGACTGATTGGCACGGCTGCCGCCATATTTGCTGTTCGACATACCGGTAGAAGCAGTCAGGTCGACAGTTGGCATGTGGCCGGTTTCTGACGAGCGAATCTGCTCACGCGCCAGGTCTTGTGACAGACGCGCAGATAACAGGCTCAGGTTACGGCTTTCCGCTTCCTTCAGCAGCGCATTTACCGGCTGCGGTTTTTCGGTCTGGAAACGGTCGATATTCAGTGAAGCCAGTGACGGATAGTAGTTGCCGGTCACCTGGCGCAGGATTTCAACGGTATTATCCAGCGCATTACGTGCGGACACTTCACTCGCCAGCACGCTGTCATATTGCGCGCGCGCATTCTGCACATCGGTAATCGCCACTAAGCCAACGTTAAAACGTTGAGTGGTCTGATCTAACTGACGATAAATCGACTGTTTCTGCGCTTCGATATACGAAAGCGAGTCAATGGCGCGTAAAACATTAAAATAGGCGGTGGCGGTATTCAGCATCAGCGACTGCTGTGCGGTCTGATAAGTAACGTCCTGAATGCCGGCACTTTTTTCTTGTAACGTCAGCGCGCGCCATTTAGACATATCAAACAGCGTTTGCGTTAATTGTAATGTGCCGCTGGTGGTATTGGAGTGCAGGCCGCTGCTGTCGCGATAACCGTTGTTATAAGTATAATCTGCGCCCAGACCAAGTTGTGGTAATAGCGGACTGCGGGCTTCATTAATTTTTTCAAATGCAGCATCACGGTCGGCAGCAGAACTGCGCAGGTCAGGGTTAGTGATTCGCGCCTGCTGATAAACTTGCAGCAGGTTCTCTGCCTGACTTGCGACGCTGAAGCCCGCCAGGCTCAGGCCGATAAGTAATGGGAGCAGTTTCTTCATTTGCATTCCTTGTTGTGCAGCAATATTGCTATGGTAGCGCTGACATAAGCCAAAAAAATAATCGCCGATTCTAGCAGAATCTGCCGCCTGGATAAGTTGGCTGAACGTGCCATCTTCCCTTAATTTACGTAAATCTTTCAGAAAGAACCATACTTCTCCGAGATTGAGATTTGAGATACTCAATTTCGTCCCCAGCTTGTTCAGGAGGTGTAGCGATGGACAGTGAAAAAAAATACCCTGTGACTTTCACAAAAAACGATGTAGAAATTATTGCACGTGACTCGCTTTACCGTGGTTTTTTTTCCATCCAGCGTTATCGCTTTCGCCACCGCCTGTTTAATGGCGGAGTCAGCGATGAAGTGGTGCGGGAAATTTTTGAACGTGGTCACGCTGCGGTGCTGCTACCCTATGACCCATTACGCGATGAGGTAGTACTGATTGAACAGATCCGCATCGCGGCTTTCGACACCAGCCCGACGCCCTGGCTGATGGAAATGGTCGCCGGGATGATTGAGCCGGGTGAAAGCGTTGAAGATGTGGCGCGCCGTGAAGCGGTTGAAGAAGCCGGATTAACCGTTGGTCGTATAAAACCGATTATCAGTTATCTTGCCAGCCCGGGGGGCACCAGCGAACGATCGTCGGTGATGGTGGGTGAAGTGGATGCCAGCCTGGCACAGGGATGCCATGGTCTGGAGGAAGAGAATGAGGATATTCTCGTCCATGTAGTAAGCCGTGAACAGGCTTATCGGTGGGTGGAAGAGGGGAGAATTGACAACGCGGCCTCTGTCATCGCCCTGCAATGGCTGGAGCTGTACCATAAGAAACTACGCGAAGAGTGGAACGCCAAATGATTAAGCGCTATACCCCTGATTTCCCCGAAATGATGCGCCTGTGCGAAACCAATTTCGCCCAGCTGCGTCGCTTGTTGCCTCGCAATGATGAGGCGGGTGAAGCGGTGACTTATCAGGTTAACAGCGCCAGTTACAGCATCACTATTCAGGAATCGACCCGCTACACCACGCTGGTAGAAATCAAGCAAACTGCGCCGGCCGTGAGTTACTGGAGCCTGCCATCAATGTCTGTCAGACTTTATCATGATGCTATGGTTGCGGAAGTGTGTTCAACGCAGCAGATCTATCGCTTCAAAGCACGCTATGATTATCCCAATAAAAAATTGCATCAACGTGACGAAAAGCATCAGATTAACCAGTTTCTTGCTGACTGGTTGCGCTACTGTTTAGCGCATGGCGCGATGGCTGTACCAGCCTGTTAACCGTGCGACAGAAGACGATAATGGCGTGGAGACTAAGGATACTCTTTGGATAGCCTGTTAAAACTTCCTGTGTCGAGTGGGGACAACATCAGGATTTTACAAATAACGGATACCCACCTTTTCGCAGGTAAAAATGAGACGCTGCTGGGTGTGAATACCTGGGAAAGTTATGATGCAGTGCTGGACGCTATCGAGGCGGAAGGGCGGCATTATGATCTGATCGTCGCCACTGGCGATCTGGCTCAGGATCACACAGCTGAGGCTTATCAGCACTTTGCTGAGGGTATTGCACGTCTGCCGGCTCCTTGCGTCTGGTTGCCGGGTAATCATGATTTTCAGCCCGCGATGTTTAGCACGCTTGCTGAAGCGGATATCGCTGATGCCAAGCATGTGCTGCTGGGCGAAAGCTGGCAGGTAGTGCTGCTCGACAGTCAGGTGTTTGGCGTGCCGCACGGTATGCTGAGTGAATATCAAGTGGAGTGGCTGGAGAACACACTGGCACAGCACCCGCACCGGCATACGCTGGTATTGTTGCACCACCATCCGCTGCCATCGGGTTGTAACTGGCTCGATCAACACAGCTTGCGCAATCCCCACGCGCTGGATGCAGTCTTGCAGCACTATCCATTGGCGAAAACGCTGCTCTGTGGCCATATCCATCAGGAACTGGATCTCAACTGGAATGGACGCCGGATACTCGCGACGCCATCGACCTGCGTCCAGTTCAAGCCACACTGCACTAACTTCACTATTGATTCCGTTGCGCCGGGCTGGCGCTGGTTAGATCTGTTTGCTGATGGTCGGTTGGAAACTCAGGTAAAGCGCCTGCAAACTCAGTATTTTAATCCCGACCTCGACTCAGAAGGATATTAGCAATGGCGACGTTGCTCTATCTGCACGGATTTAACAGTTCGCCGCAATCGGCAAAAGCGACGCAGTTTCAGCGCTGGCTGGCAGAACATGCACCGGAGATTGAGATGCTGGTGCCGCAGTTACCGGCATTTCCCGACAGCGCCGCTACGCTGCTGGAAAGTCTGGTTATGGAGCGGGCCGGTCAACCGTTGGGCGTGGTCGGCTCCTCATTAGGCGGCTACTATGCCACCTGGCTATCGCAATGTTTTATGTTACCTGCGGTAGTGGTAAACCCCGCCGTGCGGCCTTTTGAGCTGCTGGCTGACTATCTTGGGCATAACGAGAACCCATACACCGGGCAACATTATGTGTTAGAGTCTTGCCACATTCACGATCTGAAAGTCATGCAAATTGACCCGCTGGAGTCGCCCGATCTTATCTGGCTACTGCAACAAACGGGTGATGAAGTGCTCGATTACCGTCAGGCTCTGGACTACTACAGTGCCTGCCGCCAGACGGTAGAAGAGGGCGGAAATCATGCCTTTATCGGATTCGAACGCCATTTCCCGCAGATTCTCGACTTTATTGGCCTGAATCACGCCTGAGCGATTGTGGGAACATAGCTAACCGTTTTTAAGCCACCAATCAGATTTATACGATGACTCAATCCAGCTACAACGCTGATTCCATTGAGGTACTCAGCGGCCTCGAACCCGTTCGCCGACGTCCGGGAATGTATACCGACACCTCACGCCCGAACCATCTGGGCCAGGAAGTCATAGATAACAGCGTCGATGAAGCGTTAGCGGGCCACGCCAAACGTGTCGAGGTGATTCTGCACGCCGATCAGTCGCTGGAAGTGATCGATGACGGCCGTGGTATGCCGGTGGATATTCACCCGGAAGAGGGCGTGCCAGCGATTGAGCTGATTCTTTGCCGTCTGCATGCCGGTGGTAAATTTTCCAATAAAAACTATCAGTTCTCCGGCGGCCTGCACGGCGTGGGAATTTCGGTGGTCAACGCCCTGTCCAAACGGGTGGAAGTTACCGTGCGCCGTAATGGCGAAGTGTACGAAATGGCCTTTGAAAATGGCGATAAAGTACAGGATCTGACGGTAACCGGCACGGTGGGTAAGCGCAACACCGGTACTCGGGTGCACTTCTGGCCGGATGGCTCTTTCTTCGACAGCCCACGTTTCTCGGTTTCGCGCCTGGCACACGTGCTGAAAGCCAAGGCGGTACTCTGCCCGGGCGTGGAAATTGTCTTTAAAGATAAGGTTAATAACACCGAGCAGCGCTGGCTCTATGCAGATGGCCTGAATGACTATCTCGCCGAAGCGGTTAACGGCCTGATTACGCTGCCGGAAACACCGTTTATCGGCTCGTTTTCCGGTGATGTCGAAGCGGTGGACTGGGCGCTGCTGTGGCTGCCGGAAGGTGGCGAACTGCTGACCGAAAGCTACGTCAACCTGATTCCGACCATGCAGGGCGGTACCCACGTTAATGGCCTGCGTCAGGGGCTGCTGGATGCTATGCGTGAGTTTTGCGAATTCCGCAATATTCTGCCGCGTGGCGTTAAGCTGTCGGCGGAAGATATCTGGGATCGCTGCGCGTATGTGCTGTCGGTTAAAATGCAGGATCCACAGTTTGCCGGTCAGACCAAAGAGCGTCTCTCTTCCCGTCAGTGCGCCGCTTTTGTTTCTGGCGTGGTGAAAGATGCGTTCAGCCTGTGGCTGAACCAGAATATTCAGATAGCCGAACAGCTGGCAGAACTGGCGATTTCCAGCGCCCAGCGCCGCATGCGTGCGGCAAAAAAGGTGGTGCGTAAGAAGCTGACCAGTGGCCCGGCACTGCCCGGTAAACTGGCGGATTGCTCCGCGCAGGATCTCAGCCGCACTGAACTGTTTCTGGTGGAAGGGGATTCCGCAGGCGGTTCTGCCAAACAAGCGCGCGATCGTGAATATCAGGCGATCATGCCGCTGAAAGGTAAGATCCTTAACACCTGGGAAGTCTCTTCTGATGAGGTGCTGGCGTCGCAGGAAGTGCATGATATTTCAGTGGCGATCGGTATCGATCCGGACAGTGAAGATCTGAGCCAGCTGCGTTACGGTAAAGTTTGTATCCTCGCGGATGCGGACTCCGATGGTTTGCATATTGCCACCCTGCTGTGCGCGCTGTTTGTTCGCCACTTCCGTTCGCTGGTGAAAGGCGGCCACGTGTATGTGGCGATGCCGCCGCTGTACCGTATCGACCTCGGCAAAGAGGTTTATTACGCCCTCGATGAAGAGGAAAAGGCCGGTATTCTTGAGCAACTGAAGCGCAAGAAAGGCAAGCCAGGCGTACAGCGCTTTAAAGGGTTAGGTGAGATGAACCCATTGCAGCTGCGTGAAACCACGCTCGATCCGAATACCCGTCGTCTGGTGCAGTTGACTATCGACGATGAGAATATCGCACAGACCTTAGCGGTGATGGATATGCTGCTGGCGAAGAAGCGTTCGGAAGATCGTCGCAACTGGTTGCAGGAAAAAGGCGACACTGCCGAAATCGAAGTCTGAATCCGGGGCGACCAACAGGTCGCCCTTATTATTTCTGGTTTGCAGGATGGTCTGTGAAAATCACCCTTGAAGAACTGCGTGCCTGGGTTGTGGTGATCGACACCGGTTCGATTACCGCCGCGGCTGAACAACTGAATCAAACCAGCTCGGGCATTAGTCGTGCGCTGAGTCGGCTGGAAAATAAGCTGCAAACGACGCTACTACACCGCACCACACGTCGGCTGGCGTTAACCGAAGAAGGGCAGATTTTTCTTGAGCACGCGCGGAACATTCTGTCTTCGGTAGAAATAGCTGAAGAGCAAATTGCTCAGCGCCGTGAAATCCCCTCCGGAAGACTGCGTATTAACGCCGCCACGCCGTTTATGCTGCATGTGATTGTGCCGTTGATGGCGGAGTTCAGTGCGCGCTATCCCTTGATTCAGCTGGAGCTGAATACCGATGATGTGGTGATCGACCTGCTAGAGCAGCAGACCGATATCGCCATTCGCATTGGTGAGCTGCGGGATTCCACTATTCATGCGCGCGCGCTCGGCAGCAGTAAGTTACGCCTGCTGGCCAGCCCGGACTATCTGGAGAAATACGGTAAGCCGGAAAGCGTAGCCGATTTGGCTAACCATCGGTTGATCGGCTTTACTCAACTGGATAAACATAACCTCTGGCCGCTGTGGCGCAGTGAAGGGGAGCTGTTGCAGATTAAGCCGGATGTTGCGGCTTCCAGCGGAGAAACCATTCGCCAGCTGGCAGTATATGGTCAGGGTATTGCACGGATATCTGATTTTCTTAGTCGGCAGGATCGCCAGAGTGGTCGGCTGGTGCCGGTGCTTGAAGAGCAGACGCGTGAAATGCATCACCCGATTCATGCGGTCTATTACCGCAATACCACGCTGTCGACGCGCATTACCTGCTTCCTTGATTTTCTCAGCGAGCAGATTGCCACAAAGCCCCTGCTGTAGCAGGGCGGAGCCAGCTCCGCCCTCAATGAACTACTTCGCCGCTTCCAACACGAAAATCTTCACATCTACCACATCATCTTTGATCCTGGTGCGATGGGCTTCCATATGCGGCATTTGCTGATGCTGTTCCAGATGGCGCAGCGAGTCCCAGTGTTCCAGCATAAAAATAGAATCTGGTGAATGCTGTTTCCACGGTACCTGGGCTTTTAGATCAAGCAGTGCCTGATAGCTGCCACAACCCTCTTCTTCCAGTACCGTTGGTGTTAACTGTTCAATTGCCGCCAAAACTTCATTGCGACGGCCCGGTTTGACACAAATTTCAGCAATCACGGTCAGCATGCTTAATCCTTCAGTTATTCAGGAGTGTTAAGTTAAGCAAAAATTTTGCCCAGATGCTCACGATAGCGCTCGATATCACGTGGAATATCCGGCTGTTTAATCACATCGTTACAGATAAAGGTCGGCAAACCTTCCATGCCAAGGAACTGATTGGCTTTGTGGAAGTGCAGATACAGGCCATCAACGCCAACACCTTCAAAGAACTGCTCGGGATCGGTAAAGGCTTCCAGCGGGGCGTTCCAGGTCAGCGACAGCATATAGGTTTTGCCCTGAATCAGGCCGCCGGAACCGTATTTTTTCGCCGCATCAGCACGGGTACGCCCGTCACTGGCATACAGTTTGCCGTGGCCTTCGGTGAACACTTCATCAATATATTTTTTCAGAATCCAGGGTTCACCCATCCACCAGCCAGGCATTTGATAGATCACCGTGTCGGCTGCGAGGTATTTCTCAATTTCTGCCGCCACGTCATAACCTTCATCGACCATGGTGACGTCTACTTCATGGCCGTTATCACGCAGAAAACTGGCCGCAACGTTAGTCAGGGTATGGTTCAGCTCGCCTTTGGAATGGGCAAACTGTTTGCCTGCATCAATGATAAAAATTTTGCTCATGTGATTTTGTCTCTGGTTCATGAAATTAATGCCAGTGTACGCGCCTGTGCGCCAGAGAAAAATGTGCTGTTGATCACAACACTCTTGCTTCAGCAGCAATAATCATCGCGGCTGGAGTAATGTTTTAGCCTTGATAATAAAACGGAAATGGCAGTAATGAACAAACTATGGGCCGTGGCATTAATGATGGTGGCAGGCGGAGCCAGCGCGCAGTCGCATCTGGACCGCGTAATGCAGAGCAAAATCCTGAACGTCTGTACTACCGGTGATTACAAACCTTATACCTTTCTGCGCAGCGATGGCGGCTACGAAGGGATTGATATATCAATGGCTGAATCACTGGCGAAGAGCCTTGGCGCGCAGGTTAAGTGGGTGCCAACCAGCTGGAAAATGCTGATGCCGGACTTTCTGGCGAAGCAGTGTGATATTGCACTGGGTGGCGTTTCGGTTACGCTAAAACGTCAGCAGACTGCCTGGTTTGCTAACCCGCTCGGCACTGACGGTAAAATTCCGCTGGTGCGCTGTGAGGATAAAGCCAAATACCAGACCATTGAGCAGCTTAATCAGCCGCAGGTAAGGCTGGTTGAACCGGCCGGCGGCACAAATGAAGCCTTTGTTCACAGCCATTTACCGAAAGCGAATCTGACGCTATTCCATGATAACGTCACTATTTTCCAGCAGTTGGTGGATAACAAAGCGGATGTCATGATTACCGATGCGTCGGAAGCATTGTATCAGCAGAAACGCTTCCCGCAGCTGTGTGCGGTTAATGCCGATAAGCCGATGCAGTATGGCGAGAAAGCCTATATGTTGCCGCGCGATGATATTAACTGGAAGCTGTATGTCGACCAGTGGCTGCATCTGAGCACCGCTACCGGCGAGTATCAGCAGATTGTCAGTCAGTGGTTAGCCCGCGATTAATCACTGTTCACCGGCGGCGATAATGCCGCCCGATATCTGACGGGTCGTCTGAGAGCGGTGTGCAGCCGCGCCTGCTGACAGTTGTGCCAGCCACCTCGCGGTTCTCTGTGACAGAACATCACCAGATAAGGTACTATCCTCGCCAAACATACCGCTGTGTGGCGCGTTGAAATCAGTAATAATTGCGCCGCGATGTGAGGAAATGAAATTAATGAGTGACTTGACGCAGGATGGTGCAGAGCGTCTTGCCCTGCATACGTTTACAGAGAATGCGTACCTCAACTACTCCATGTACGTCATCATGGACAGGGCGCTTCCTTATATTGGCGATGGCCTGAAGCCGGTTCAGCGCCGCATTGTCTATGCCATGTCGGAACTGGGGCTGAACGCCAGCGCCAAATTTAAAAAGTCAGCCCGTACCGTTGGTGACGTGCTGGGTAAATATCATCCACACGGCGACAGCGCGTGTTATGAAGCGATGGTATTGATGGCGCAGCCGTTCTCCTATCGCTATCCGCTGGTGGATGGTCAGGGAAACTGGGGTGCGCCGGACGATCCGAAATCCTTTGCGGCGATGCGTTATACCGAATCGCGCCTGTCGAAATATGCAGAAGTGCTGCTGGGAGAGCTGGGTCAGGGTACGGTAGATTACGTACCGAACTTCGACGGCACCATGCAGGAGCCGAAAATGCTGCCTGCGCGCCTGCCGAACATCCTGCTGAACGGCACGACCGGTATTGCGGTGGGAATGGCGACCGATATCCCGCCACATAACCTGCGTGAAGTGGCAAAAGCCGCCATCACCCTGATTGACAGCCCGGAAACCTCGCTTGATGAGCTGCTGGATATCGTGCAGGGGCCGGACTATCCGACCGAAGCCGAGATCATTACGCCGCGCGATGAGATCCGTAAGATCTATCAAAATGGCCGCGGTTCAGTGCGTATGCGAGCGGTATGGCGAAAAGAAGAGGGTGATGTGGTGATCACCGCGTTGCCACACCAGGTTTCCGGTGCGCGTGTGCTGGAGCAGATTGCCGCGCAGATGCGCAACAAAAAGCTGCCGATGGTGGAAGACCTGCGCGATGAATCGAACCACGAAAACCCGACGCGTCTGGTAATTGTGCCGCGCTCCAACCGGGTGGATATGGAACAGGTGATGAACCACCTGTTTGCCACCACCGATCTGGAAAAGAGCTATCGCGTTAACCTGAATATGATTGGCCTGGATAATCGCCCGGCAGTGAAAAATCTGCTGGAGATTATCAGCGAGTGGCTGGTATTCCGCCGTGATACGGTGCGTCGCCGTCTTAATTATCGTCTGGAAAAAGTGCTGAAACGCCTGCATATCCTCGAAGGTTTGCTGGTGGCGTTTCTGAATATCGATGAAGTGATTGAGATCATCCGAACTGAGGATGAGCCGAAACCGGCACTGATGTCGCGTTTTGGCATCAGCGAAACTCAGGCAGAAGCGATTCTCGAATTAAAACTGCGTCATCTCGCCAAACTGGAAGAGATGAAAATTCGCGGTGAGCAGGACGAACTGGCAAAAGAGCGCGATCGGTTGCAGGCGATTCTGGCTTCCGAGCGCAAAATGAATAATTTGCTGAAGAAAGAGCTACAGGCTGACAGCGATGCCTACGGCGATGACCGACGTTCTCCGCTGCGTGAGCGCGAAGAAGCGAAAGCCATCAGTGAACACGATCTGATGCCATCTGAGCCGGTAACGATTGTGCTGTCGCAGTCTGGCTGGGTGCGCAGCGCCAAAGGGCACGATATCGACCCGTCAGGTCTGAGCTATAAAGCTGGCGACAGCTATCGCGCCGCCGCGCGCGGCAAGAGTAATCAGCCGGTGGTGTTTATCGACTCTACCGGACGTAGCTATGCGCTGGATCCAACGACGCTGCCGTCGGCGCGTGGTCAGGGCGAGCCACTGACCGGAAAGCTGACGCCACCGCCGGGCGCGGTCATTGAGCAGGTATTGATGGAAGCCGACGAGCAGAAACTGCTGATGGCATCCGATGCCGGTTATGGTTTTGTCTGCACTTTCAGCGATTTGGTTTCGCGTAATCGTGCCGGTAAGGCGCTACTGTCGCTGCCAGAAAATGCCAAAGTGATGACGCCGATGGCGATTCACAGCAACGACGATATGCTGCTGGCAATTACCACTGCGGGCCGCATGCTGCTGTTCCCGGTCGGCGACCTGCCACAGCTGTCGAAAGGTAAGGGAAACAAGATTATCTCGATTCCATCGGCTCAGGCTGCATCGGGCGAAGATAAGCTGGCGTGGCTGCTGCTGCTCACGCCGCAGAGTGCAATTACCCTGCATGTGGGTAAGCGCAAACTGACGCTGCGTGCTGAAGAGTTACAGAAGTTCCGTGCTGAACGTGGTCGTCGTGGCACCCTGTTGCCGCGTGGATTACAACGTATCGATCGCGTGGATGTAGACGCCCCTGCGCGTCCACCAGCGGCCGACAGCGAAGAGTAACGGTCAGATATTTTCACCATAACGTCCCTTCCTCCTTTACGGAGGAAGGTTAGGATGGAGCTTGCTCCATCCCAATCCTCCGCCATATTCTGGTGGAGGGGGCATTGGCGCCGGGTTGCTTAGCTCGGAAGCAATAACGAGGTTGTGATGCTCTTAATTTTACGGGTAATTTTTGTCGTCATTTATTCAATTCTGCTGTGTGTGTTTGGTTGTATTTATTGTCTGTTTTCGCCGCGAAATCCCCGTCACGTTGCGACCTTTGGCCACCTGTTTGGCCGACTTTCCCGGGTGTTTGGCGTTAAGGTTGAACAGCGTAAACCTGCTGATGCTGCAAATTATGGCAATGCCATTTATATTGCTAACCATCAGAATAATTACGATATGATCACCGCCGCGAACATTGTGCAGCCGACGACCGTAACTATCGGTAAAAAAAGTCTGCTGTGGATTCCGTTTTTTGGACAGCTCTACTGGCTAACCGGTAACTTGCTGATTGACCGGGATAATCGCGCTAAAGCACATGGCACTATTGGTGAGATGGTTGAACAGTTTCAGAAGAAAAAAATCTCTTTCTGGATGTTCCCGGAAGGCACGCGCAGCCGTGGTCGCGGTTTATTGCCGTTTAAAACCGGTGCGTTTCATGCTGCGGTGACAGCGGGCGTGCCGATCATTCCTATTGTGGTCTCAACAACGCATAACAAAATAAAACTGAACCGCTGGAATAATGGTTTAGTGATTGTCGAAATGTTGCCACCGGTTGATGTGAAGCAGTTCGAAAATCAGTCGGTGCGTAAACTGGCGACCCATTGCCGCGAGCTGATGGCTGCTAAGCTTGAGCAGCTGGATGCGGAAGTCGCGGAACGTGAAGCCAGTAACCGGGTTTAATGATGAATATCGGAGCGGCAGCTATGCTGCTCCGCGTGATATAAGCAGTAACGCAGCACTTTCTCACATCATAATAAAATGGAAAGCGGCCAGTCCCCTATAGCCGCGCTCACGGGTACGGAGTTTTTATGTCCTTTAGTCGACGTCAATTTATTCAGGCATCGGGCCTCGCCCTGTGTGGCAGCGCACTGCCTTTCAGTGCCCGCGCCGCCGAGAATGGAACTGCATTACCGGTTCCACCGTTGCTGGAATCTCGTCGTGGTCAGCCGCTGTTTCTTACCCTGCAACGCAGTCACTGGTCGTTTAGCGGCGACAAAAACAGAGTGCCGGTATGGGGTATCAACGGCGGCTATCTTGGTCCGACGGTGCGAGTCTGGAGTGGCGATGACGTCAAGCTTATCTACAGCAACCGCCTGAATGAGCCGGTATCGATGACGGTCAGTGGTTTGCAGGTGCCGGGTGCTCTGATGGGCGGTGCGCCGCGCATGATGTCGCCGGGTGTCGACTGGTCACCGGTGGTGCCGATCCGTCAGGCGGCTGCCACCTGCTGGTATCACGCCAACACGCCTAACCGCATGGCTCCTCATGTTTATAACGGACTGGCGGGTATGTGGCTGGTGGAAGATGAGGTGAGTAAATCGTTACCGATTCCTAATCATTACGGCGTCGATGATTTCCCGGTAATTATTCAGGATAAGCGGCTGGATAATTTTGGTGTGCCACAATATGAGCCGCCTTCCAGCGGTGGCTTTGTTGGCGATACGCTGGTGGTTAACGGGGTACAGAATCCGTATGTTGAAGTGTCGCGTGGCTGGGTTCGCCTGCGCCTGCTGAATGCTTCCAACTCGCGCCGCTATCAGCTGGCGATGAGTGATAATCGCCCATTTAATGTGATTTCCAGCGATCAGGGCTTTTTGCCTGCCCCGGTCGCGGTTCAGCAGCTGTCGCTGGCACCGGGTGAGCGTCGTGAAGTGCTGGTGGACATGTCGCAAGGTAAAGAAGTATCGATTACGGCTGGCGTGGCGGCAGGAGTGATGGACCGTCTGCGTGGCTTTTTCGAACCCTCCAGCATTTTAACTTCTACGGTGGTATTGAATCTGCGACCAACCGGATTGCTGCCGTTAGTGACTGATAATTTGCCGATGCGTCTGGTAGCCGATCAGATTATTGATGGTTTGCCGAGTCGCACGCGTGAGTTCCGCCTCGGTGATGCGTTACCGGGTATTAATGGTGCGCTATGGGATATGACGCGTATCGATACTCAGGCGCAGCAGGGCAGTTACGAACGCTGGATTATCCATTCGGATACGCCACAGGCCTTCCATATTCAAGGCGTGATGTTCCTGATCAAAAGCGTCAATGGGGCGCAGCCGATGGGGGAAGATCGTGGCTGGAAAGATACCGTATGGATAGATGGCGATGTGGAGCTACTGGTGTTGTTTACTCAGCCATCCTCGCAACACTTCCCGTTTGTTTACCACAGTCAGATGCTGGAGATGGCCGATCGCGGCTCGGCAGGTCAACTGCTGGTGCTGCCGGTAATGTAATCCAGCATGCTGCGACTCATAAAATTTGTGCAGGTGTGCTGGTCGTCTGACTAACTTGAACGAAAGTAAGAGAGATAGCGACGTTTAATCGGCAATTTTCGCGCCTCCAGTTCGATCTTTAGCCTGGCGGCATCGACCATCTGCAGATAGCGCGGACTGTGAGCGAGAAACTCATCGGCCGCAATGCCGCGCAGGCGACGGACGTCAAACTGACCGAAGCCACTTTCCGTTAAACTGCGGCTGATGGCCTGGTACAGGCAGTCACCATCGGCGGCAATCGGAATAATTTCTCCCGGCGCTGTTTCAATATCGTAATGCCCCATGCCTGACGGTTCGCTGTATCTCAGCGCGACGTGCAGCTCTGCCGGCTGCGGCTGATAACGTCCCGTCACGCAGCGTTCGTCCTGCCCCTGGCGATAGATATGACTCACACCGTCCCGGTTTACGGTCAGCACCGTGTCTGACGGCAGCTGCGCCGAATTGATCAGTAACACGGCCGCCTGCTCACCCAGTTCAGAGTGCCAGGCACCCGGCGCGCGCAGCATTGAGTCGGCCATCAACGCCACATCTGCGCTGCTGAAGGTGATGTCCGTTGGGGGGGCAAGCTCGCTGCTCGCCGCCGCCGGTTCGGCTTTTATCTCCGTCTGGGCCTTCAGATATTCATCGCCATAGCTGATAAAGTACTCCTCACCCGGCATTACGTCCCGGGTGGTGACCAGCATGGTAAGATTTTTACCGAAACGCACGGCGGCAACGTTATTGCTGGCAATCGCGGGATTGTTACCCAACTGGCCGGTATTGATATTTTTGGTGATATTCCCGCTTGCCAGGCCGCTGACGGTACGCGTGATGGCATTGGTGCCAAAAAGATAGGCGGAGGTGCGGTCTGCCCCCTGTTTCCTGCGCTCGTGCTGCAGCGATTTGACAGAAGCATGATAGATGCCAGCATAGGGTGCCAGCAGGGTCAGTGACGGAATAATCTCTCTGCTGCCGTTAAATACGCCGTTGCCCAGTGAAATAATCTCGCCGTTCACCTCATGGCAGGTTGGCGCGGTTATCATGCGGTCACCGGCGGTAATCTCCAGCGTGGTTTCATGCTCCACTGCCTGGCGAAAGGCTTCAGACAGCTTCATTTTTGCCGCTTTGCTCTCCTTTGAGGGCATACCGGCAAAGATGCTATTCAGCTCACCCCAGTTGGTGGTATTGATCTCACTGGCCGACGCTTTGCCTTCGGCCTGAAGCGTCAGGCTGCGGGAGGGATCGTCCGGATCGCGCAGAATAGGGAGATCATTTCGGATGGTGTCCTGCTGCGGTAGTTCGAGCTGCTCTCTGTTCAACACCATGCCTCGATCATCCAGCGTGATTTGCCAGATTTTACCGCGTTGCTGATCGGTTATCAGAGATGACTCCGTTTTGATTGCCGCTCCTGTTATCTCCGGTGCAACGGCTTGAGGATGGGGAAGCTCATTGGTGATGGATTTGTTGTGCAGCTTCAGCGATTTTGCTGGCCGTTTGGCGCAGTAGCGTTTCCAGAGTATTGCCCCTCGGGGTTTCAGTCCGTTTTCATCGACCAGTCTGGAAAAATAGCTGTATCTCAAACCATGTTCAACGGCGTACTGTTTCACCCCCATTTTTTTCAGCTCCTCGGTCATATTGGACCAGGTCTCCAGATGCGGAAGATAGTTCAGTGGGCCGGGGTGAGTTTTATTAAGTATCGCGTTGCCATCGGCCGTCAGTCCGGAATCATTGGCCAGTTTTGCCCAGGTATGTTTATTAATCCCTTTACTCAGAGCATAGTTTTTTGCTCCTTCCCGAATTGCTTCGGTTTTTTCAGTAATTTTTTGCCATTGCTGACAGTGATAGGCAATAAACGACTGATGATCCTGCATTGTACTGGATGGTTGCGTCACCGGTATGCTGCTGCTGTCAGGAATAGCGGAGACAGTATTATCAGCTTGATGCGTTATTGCCGCTGCCGGGAATGCAGCAACCGGGGTAGGTGACAGATCCGGCTGTTGCGAAAGCAGGACTCTTGTCTCATTAGCATAGATGCCAGAAAGTAACCGCTTGGTGCCCTTATTGCTCAGGCCGTTTTTGTTGGCAAGAAACGAAAACGTCCGGTAATTGAGTACATGTTTATTTGCGTAGTTTCTTACTGCATCATCAGCATTCCTTTCGGCGTCCGACAGCTTAAGCCAGCCCAGCAGATGAATATCATATCCCTTGCGACTTTTATCAGACGGCATCAATCTGCGTTGGCCCTCTTCGGTTAATCCGCTATCGGTAGCCAGCTCTGACCAGTAAGAACTATTGAGGCTGTTGAGTTCAGCGTAACCCCTTGCACCGCCAACCCTTGCTCTGAATTCAGGACTTTTGGTGATCCATAACTGACACTGAAGGCTGTAATCGATCTTGCCGCCAGTTGTCAGAGTAGCCATCATTTTTTTATGTCCTTTTTCAGTCAGGCCCTGGTCGGTGGCATACATTGACCAGTATCGGTGTATCAGGTTGCGGCTATCAGCGTACAGGCGTGCGCTGCCTGCTGGCAGGTTTCCATTCCTGGATATTTGCTGCCATATAATGCAATGCTGGCCATAATCGTTTCCTGAAGGGAAGTTGAGGGCAGCCATTCGCTGATTTCCCTCGTCGGTTAGCCCGATGTCGTTAGCCAGCCTGAGCCAGCAATCAACGCTTAACCGATTATCGACGGCATACTGCGCTGCGCCACCGGCCTGCTGCCGCGCCTGCTGTTGCATCTCGTGCCAGATTTTGCAGTACTTGCCGTAATTAACATGCTGATCGCCGGCATAGCCAATTAACTGTTTTAGTCCCTGGTTCGACAAGCCCTCCTCGTTGACCAGTCTCTTCCAGGTCGACAGGCACAGATTATGCGTGTAGGCATACTTTCTGGAGCCACCTGCATCGGCCTTTTCCTTAGCCGACATTCTGTCCCAGTTATCCAGATGATCGTAATAGCCGATTCTGCGTGTTTCAGCCGGCGCGGGTGCCAGCCGGTCTACTCCAGATTGTTGCAGTCCTCGACGGCCAACCATTCGTTCCCACGTCGAGACAGTTATCTTGTTCGCTTCGGCATAGCCTAATGGCCCGCCCCACATCTCCCGTAGATCCTGTCCCATTGTTTTCCAGTTATTCAGATGAAAGATATAATCGGCTTTCTTATTGACCGATGATGCTGCAACCAGCGCTTCACCCTCGTCGCGCAATCGATCGTTCTGAGCCAGTTGCTGCCAGAATCGGGCATCAATATTGTGGGTTCTGCCATAGCCCTGTGCACCACCAAAGTTATCCCGCTGTGCCTGGATCATGTTTTGCCAGATTCTGCAGTGGTCGGTAAGGCTGAGTCCGTCGGATTGTTGCGGATCGTCACCGGAGATACTGGTAGCGGGCTCTGTGGCACGAATCTCTTTAGCTTTCGGCAGCAGTGGCGGCGAGCCATGACGTTTAACCATATAGATTGAAACATCCTGCCAGGTGGCGATGATCTGGCTGAGATCCGGCTGCGATACGCTGTGGACGGTATTGATATTATTGGCATAACAGATGGCCTGGCTAAGCTGCGCCAGCGTCACGGTCCCACCGGCGCTGGCATCGGTATTTTCCGTGGCTTCAGCCGGTGGATCCAGCTGAGAAAACAGCGATGTGAACGCGTTCTGCAACGGCAGCGGCAGTTGGTCCAGTCGCCGCTGCTGGCCGAGACTGGCGACGCACTGCTCAATATGGCTCAACGCCGCCGCCTGGTTCTGCTGGCGGTGGGATACCGTATCCGTTCCGGCGGCATTGTCCTGGAGCTGATGCAACTGGGTCAGCAGCTGATTTTCAACCGGCGACATCGGGCGCAGATTATCCGGCAGCGGCGGGGCGGACAGGTTTTTGCCTGCGAAAATCTCAGAAACCCGCAGGCAGGGCTGATAACTGATCGGATCGTCAGCGCTGTCGCTGCTGTCATAATCCGGGCCGGTGGCTGACGTCAGCGGACTGGCAGAGTGAGAAGGACCCGCCTGAGGAGGCGATGAACACTTACTGGTGCCCAGTCCGAACGCAGGCCCGGCGTCACTGTTCGCTCCGTCGGGAAGCAGCACTGGATTCAGCGCATAGTGTTCCCACTGGCGTTGCAGCTCCTGCCTGACGTCAAACACCGCTATCCGCAGCGGCAAATCATCACTTTTTTCACGATATCCGGCGATCCTGACCTGGCGATCCTCGTCGGTTACGATCAGCTTGCGCAGCATGTGTCCCTGCTTAACCGGAGCCTGCGCGTAAGGCGCGGTTTTATGCGCGGTCTCACCGTCTTTGATGGCCCCCATGGTACGAAACAGCAGATTGCGCACCGCATAGTCGCCGGTTTTGCGCGCCTCGATCAGATCTTTGCGCCGGACCCTGACGACAAACGACGGTGCTTTATTAATGCGCGTTTCATCGCGGGTAATGTGGCTGTTGACCCCGTCGATCTCCTTCAGCGTCACGATGCGTTGTTTCCGGGTGCTTTCCACCTGGCAGACGATCTCCACTTCCTCGTTCAGCCACTCCTGCTCACGCCGCATGCTGTCGAGCCGATCCTCGCGCTGCTCTGTCCAGGCCTGGCCCTTCAGCTCCCTCTGCTGCTGATATAAGCGGTAGTCGGCCTGCTGCTGCCGGGTTCGTTCCGCATCCTGCTGCGCCTTCGTTCGGTTTCCGCACTCGATGAAAAACTGATTATCGGCGGTGAAGGTGTCCAGCGCTTCACGCAGTTTTATCCAGTTGCGCTGTTTTTTCATTTTCTGCTCAAGCTGCAGGTTGAGTGCCGTCAGGCTGAAATTCAGGCGGCTGAAGAATTCCGGATCGTTGACCAGCTGCAGACTGCGCTGCGCTGCGTGGTAAATCTGACCGTCGGCCAGCACTTCCTGTAAATGGCGACGGGCGTCGGAATCCAGTGCGGTGCAGAAGGTGAAGCACTCCAGCAGAGCGGGCAGCAGCGACTGGTCATGCGGCGTAGCTGCCAACGTGCTGACGATACGGTAGCCGGGCAGGTGTTCGCCGAGTGCGCGGACTAAAGCTGCCCGAGCCTCGCGGCTGGTTTCCAGTAACGCCAGCCACCTGATCGTCGTCAGCTTTTTTGCTTTGGAGGCAGTGGTTTGCTGACGTGTCCGGTCCCATGCCAGCCTCAGTGCGTTCAGTTTGCCAATGACGTCACCGGTCAGCACGCGGCTAATGTCGCTGCTCAGGCCGGTGACAGTGCGCTCTATACCGGTGACGGCGGGAGGCCCGGTCCGGTCCGTCGCAAACAGATCCTGCATAATTATCTGGCGGACAACCTGCTGCATGCGTGGAATTTCCGTAGTTCGCAGCGCGAGGCGGAGGGACGCTTGCCTGTCGGCGATAAAACTTCGCAGTCGCCCGGCCGATGCTTTTTCCTCTGCCCCGATGCCGCTGATGCGTCCCTGCTCAATACTCTGCAACCGGTTAGTCAGCGCACTGAGATCGTCAAGGGTGCGCTCGCCGCCTTGCAAAGCGTGCAGCAGGGCGAGATCACGGTACAGGGCGGGCAGTGCGGAATCGCGGCTGGTAGTGACCTGGCTGTCGGGCAGCCCCTGAAAACGGCGCTGAATCAGCTCAAGATCGGCGCGTAAGGCGACGGTGATGGCGTTGCCGTGCTCAGCCAACAGTCTGGTTGAAAGGCTGTAAAGCTGCCGGGCAAACATCTGTGGGGCAGCGGCTGGCGGCGCTATTCCGGTGGTAGCCAGCGCTCGTGCTGCATCAGGCAGGCAGAGTGCAGCACTGACGGAGGCAGGCACCGGCAGCGGGTTAAAATGAATCGCGGCAGCGGGGGCGGAAAGCGTATCCGGCTGCGACAGCGTGGCTGCGGATCGTGGGAGAAGCTGATCAGCCTGTAGCGTGGGAGCAGCGTTGGCATGTGGGCTGTTAGTAACGTGGCGGAGATTCTCAGCCAGGGCTGATGAACTGCCGATTAAATCAGCAACTGGGGCAAGCTGCGTTCTGTAACTTATACAGGCAATAGCGTTGTTTTCCATACGCGCACCTGCTCCGCTGTCAGGCCGTGATTTCAGGTCTTTTTTGACTGAAATAATTTCGGCAGGTTAACAAATGTAGACGGAAGTACAATTACTCTTACCGTTAAAACAGCGATATGGTCTTTTTTTGCGAACAGCAGGGCGGTATTTATCTGATGAATTTGCTGTCTGTATTTTAACCAATCTGTTTCTGTGATAGCGTCCGGATATGTCAAACGGAATGACAGGTAAGATAATATGGCATCTACACCCGCCCCACATGATTCGATATTCAGGCAGTTGCTTAGCCATCCCGAAACCGCCAGAGATTTTCTGCAGATTCATCTGCCTGCGCAACTGCAGTCACACTGCAAACTTGATACTCTGCAACTGGCGTCGGGAAACTTTATTGAAGAGGACCTGCGACCGTATTACTCAGATGTGTTGTATTCGCTGGAAGCAGGGTGCGGTGACGGGTATGTTTATTGCCTGATTGAGCATCAGAGCTCGCCGGATAAACAGATGACCTTCCGGCTGATGCGCTATGCCATTGCGGCGATGCAGCGCCACCTTGATGCCGGGCATCTTCAGCTGCCGCTGGTGATCCCGTTGTTGTTTTATCACGGACAGGTCAGCCCTTATCCTTACCCGATGAACTGGCTGCAGGCTTTTAGCGATCCGGAGCTGGCGGCACAACTGTACAGCAGCGATTTTCCGCTGGTTGACGTGACTGCCATTCCTGATGACGAAATCATGACGCACAGGCGAGTGGCGATGCTGGAGCTGTTGCAGAAACATATTCGCCTGCGCGATCTTGCCGAGTTGCGCGAGCGGCTGGTCACACTGCTGCACAGTGGATACACTACTGGAGAGCGGCTGAGCTCACTGCTGCAATATATGCTTCAGGTGGGAGATACCGCGGCCGCTGGCTTCTTTATTCGCGAGCTGGCACAACGTTCACCGCAACATGAGGAACTACTGATGACTATTGCACAAAAGCTGGAACAGAAAGGGCGTCAGGAAGGACGTCAGGAAGGGCGTATTGAGGGAATTCAGCTGGGTGAGCTGAAGGCAAAACGAGAAGTTGCCCGGATGATGCTGGCTAAAGGCTTATCCCCCTCCGTTGTGATAGAAATGACCGGTCTGACAGAAGACGAACTAAAAAAAATTCATCACTAACCGGCCAAAAGATCTGCCTTTACTGCCGCCGTGGCTAACTGGAGCGAAAGTGAGAAAGATAGCGGCGTTTAACCGGCAGTTTTCGTGCTTCCAGCTCCACTTTGAGCCTGGCAACATCAACCATTTGCAGATAGCGCGGGCTATGGGCAAGAAACTCGTTGGCCGCGATATCGCGTAAGCGCTTGAAGTCAAAATTGTTGTGGCCTCCTTCGCTTAAGCCGCGACTGACGGCCTGATACAGGCAGTTGCCATCCGGCGCAATCGGAATAATCCGCCCCGGTGCTGTTTCAACATCGTAATGCCCCATGCCTGATAGTTCGCGATACCTCAGTCCGACGTGTGTCTCTCCCGGCTGAGGCTGATAGCCTCCCGTGATAAAGTGTTCGTCCTGCCCCTGACGATAAATATGGGTCACTTCGTCCCGCTTAACGGTCAGCACTGTACCGGACGGCAGCTGTGCCGAATTTATCAGCAATACCGCCGCCTGTTCCCCCAGTTCAGAGTGCCAGGCACCCGGCGCGCGCAGCATCGAGTCGGCCATTCTGACAAGATCTTCAGGGCTGAAAGTGATCTCCGGAGATGTCGCAATCTGCCTGATCTGCTCTGCCGGTTCAGCTTTTACCTCAGTCCCGGCCTTCTGAAATTCATCGCCATAATTGATAAAGTACTCCTCACCCGGCATCACGTCCCGGGTGGTGACCAGCATGGTAAGGTTTTTACCGAAACGTACGGCGGTAACGTTATTGCTGGCAATGGCGGGATTGTTACCCAACTGGCCGGTATTGATATTTTTGCTGATATTCCCGCTTGCCAGGCCGCTGACGGTACGCGTGATGGCATTGGTGCCAAAAAGGTAGGCTGAGGTGCGATCTGCCCCCTGTTTCCTGCGCTCGTTCTGCAGCGATCTGACAGAAGCATGATAGATGCCAGCATAGGGTGCCAGCAGAGTCAGTGACGGAACGATCTGCTTGCTGCCGTTAAATACGCCATTGCCCAGCGAAATAATCTCGCCGTTCACCTCATGGCAGGTTGGCGCGGTCATCATGCGGTCACCGGCGGTAATATCCAGCGTAGTTTCGTGCTCCACCGCGTGGCGAAAGGCTTCGGACAGCTTCGTTTTTGCTGCTTTCCTCTCCTTTGAGGGCATACCGGCAAAGATACTATTCAGCTCACCCCAGTTGGTGGTATTGATCTCACTGGCCGACGCTTTGCCTTCGGCCTGAAGCGTCAGGCTGCGGGAAGGATCGTCCGGATCGCGCAGGATAGGGAAATCATTGCGGATGCTATCCTGTTGAGTCGGCTGTGGGATATCGAGCTGCTCCCGGTTAAGCGTCATACCTTGATCATCCAGCGTGATTTGCCAGATATTCTCGCGCTGGAGGCTGGCTGGCTGAGGCAACTCAGTTTTTATTGCCACCACTGGCGTCTCTGTTCCAGGCGATTGAGAGGCAGTCGTCTCAGTGACGAGAGATTTGGCGCGTAAGATCAGGGATTTTGCTGGTCGTCTGGCGTGGTGTCGCTCAAGAATTCTTATCCCTTTGGGTTTCAGTCCGTTTTTATCAACCAGCCGGGAAAAATAGCTGTATCTTAAATTATGCTTCAAAGCGTACTCTTTTACCCCCAGATTTTTAAGCTCCTCGGTGATATTGGACCACGCCTCAAGATGCGGAAAATAGTTCATCGGGCCGGGAAGCGTTTTATTCATCACCGCGTATCCATCCACTGTCAGCCCGGAATCATTGGCCAGCTTTGCCCAGGTAAACCGGTTGATGCCATTTCTCAACGCATAGTTTTTTGCCCCTGCTTTGATTAATTCGTTTTCTGCGGTTATCTTCTGCCATTGTCGGCAGTGATAAGATATAAATGATTGATGATCCTGAATTTCGCTGGATGATTGCGATGCAGAGATGCTGTCAGTTGCAGGGCTGCAGGAGAACATATTGTCCGAATGGGGTGTTGTCGTCTCTGCAGAAGATGTTGATACAGTGGTCGGCGACAGATCTGATTGCTGGAAAAGAATGGCTCTCGCCTCATCGGCAAAGGCTCCGGATAGCAACCGTTCCACGCCCTTATTCGACAGGCCGTTTCTGTTGGCAAGAAACGAAAAGGTTTTATGATGAAGCCCATGCTGATCTGCATAGTTTCTCACGGCATCGTCGGCGTTTTTCTCAGCATCCGGCAACTTAAGCCAGCCGAGCAGATGAATATCGTAATCTTTTCTGCTTCTGTCGGTCTGGGTCAGCCTGCTAAGGCCCTCATCGGTTAATCCGGTGTCGGTGGCCAGCGCTAACCAGTGCATACCAAGATTGTTAAGTTTAGCGTAGCCTCTTGCGCCGCCAACCCTGGCTCTGAACTCGGGCGTTCTGGAGATCCATATCTGGCACTGAAAGCTGTAATCAATTTTTCCTCCACTCGCCAGAGTAGCCATCATTTTTTCGCGCCCTTTTTCAGTCAGGCCCTGATCGGTAGCGTAGCTTGACCAGTATCGATGCGTCAGACGACGCACATCCCCGTAACCGCGTACGCCGCCCGCTTGCTGTTTTTCTTCCGCAGACATCCGATCCCAGATTATACAGTGATGACCATAATCGCTAATCGCGGGAGAGTTGTGTGCAGACATTCTGATTCTTCCTTCCGCAGTTAATCCGCTGTCGTCAGCCAGCCTGAGCCAGCAGTCGACGCTTAACTGATTATCGACGGCATATTTCACCACTCCCCCGGCCAACTGACGTGCCTGCTGCTGCATGCCATGCCAGATCTCACAGTGCCTGCCGTAGCTGGTATGATTCGCACCGATATAGCTGATTAACCGCAGTTGGCCCATGTTTGACAGCCCATCTTCGTTGACCAGCCTTTTCCAGGTCGACAGATTCAATTTATGCGAATGGGCATAATTTCTGGCACCACCGGCAGCGGCTTTTTCCTCTACCGACATTTTGTCCCAGCAAACCAGGTGGTCGTAATAGCCGATTCTGCGCGAGTTAACCGGCACCGGCACCAGCCTGTCTCTGCCTGGCTGTTGCAGCCCGCGGCGGCCGACCATTCTTTCCCAGGTCGACACGGTTATTTCGTTCGCACTGGCATAACCTTGAGGACCGCCCCACATCTCCCGTTGCTCCTGGCTCATCGACTTCCAGTTGCCCAGATGGAGAATATAGTCAGTTTTCTTTATGGCCGCTGACGCCGCCACCAGCGCTTCGCCCTCGTCGCGTAATCGATCGTCACAAGCCAGATGCTGCCAGAAGCGGGCATCAATGTTGACGGTTTTGCCATAGCCCTGTGCACCACCAAAGTTATCCCGCTGTGCCTGGCCCATGTTTCGCCAGATTCTGCAGTGGTCGGCAAGGCTGAGCCCGGCGGGCTGTTGCGGATTAATACCAGAGGTACTGGCGACAGGCTCTGTGGCGCGCGTCACTTTGGCTTTAGGCAGCAGCGGCGGCGAGCCCTGACGTTTAACCATATAGAGGGATATATCCTGCCAGGTTGAGATGATCTGGCTGAGATCCGGCTGCGATATGCTGTGAACGGTATTGATATTATTGGCATAACGAATGGCCTGGCTGAGCTGCGCCAGCGTCACTGCACCGCCGAAGGTGGCATCGGTGTTTTCAGTGGCCTCAGCCGGGGGCTCCAGCTCAGAAAACAGCGACGCGAAGGCGTTCTGTAGCGGGAGTGGCAGTTGATCCAGCCGCCGCTCCCGGCCGAGGTTGGCCACGCACTGCTCCAGTTGCATCAGCGCTGCCGCCTGATCCTGCTGGCGTCTGCGTCCGGCATCAGCGGCGGTGATGTTGCCGTGCAGCTGATGTAGCTGGCTCAGCAGCTGATTTTCAACTGGTGACATTGGCCGCAGGTTATCCGTCAGCGGTGTGTCGGGCGGGTTTCTGCGGCCAAAAATCTCGGAAACCCGCAGGCAGGGTTGATAGCTGATCGAGCCTTCAGTACTGTCGCTGCTGTCTGAGTCCGGGGCATGAGCGGTGGCTGACGTCAGCGGACTGGCAGGGCGAAAAGGAGCCGCATGAGGCGGTGAGCTCTTACTGGTGCCCAGCCCGAACGCAGGCCGGGCGTCACTGTTCGCTCCGTCGGGAAGCAGTATCGGATTCAGCGCATAGTGTTCCCACTGGCGTTGCAGCTCCTGTCTGACGTCAAACACCGCTATCCGCAGCGGCAAATCATCACTTTTTTCACGATATCCGGCGATCCTGACCTGGCGATCTTCGTCGGTTACGATCACCTTGCGCAGCGCGTGCCCCTGCTTAACCGGAGCCTGCGCGAAAGGCGTGGTTTTATGCGCGGTCTCACCGCCTTTGATGGCCCCCATGGTACGAAACAGCAGATTGCACACCGCATAGTCGCCGGTTTTGCGCGCCTCAATCAGGTCTTTGCGCCGGACCCTGACGACAAACGACGGCGCTTTGTTAATGCGCGTTTCATCGCGGGTAATGTGGCTGTTGACCCCGTTGACCTCCTTCAGCGTCACGATGCGTTGTTTCCGGGTGCTTTCTACCTGGCAAACGATCTCCACTTCCTCGTTCAGCCACTCCTGCTCACGGCCTATGCTGTCCAGCCGATCCTCGCGCTGATCTGTCCAGGCCTGGCCCTTCAGCTCCCTCTGCTGCTGATAGAACCGGTAGTCGGCCTGCTGCTGCGCGTTTCGTTCCGCATCCTGCTGCGCCTTTAGTTTGTCGCCGTACAGCATCTGAAACTGGCTGTCGGCGGTAAAGTTGGCCAGCGCTTCGCGCAAATTCACCCAGTTACGCTGTTTTTTCATTTTCTGCTCAAGCTGCAGATTGAGGGCGGTCAGGCTGAAATTCAGGCGGCTGAAGAATTCCGGATCGTTGACCAGCTGCAGGCAGCGTTGCGCTGCGCGATAGAGCTGGCCGTCGGCCAGTACTTCCTGCAAATGGCGGCGGGCGTCGGAGTCCAGTGCGGTGCAGAAGGTGAAGCACTCCAGCAGGGCGGGCAGCAGCGACTGGTCATGCGGCGTTGCGGCGAGCGTGCTGACAATGCGGTAGCCGGGCAGATGTTCGCCGAGCGCACGGACTAATGCCGTGCGGGCCTCGCGGCTGGTTTCCAGTAGCGCCAGCCACCTGAGCGGCGTCAGCTTTTTTGCGCCTGAGGCGGTGGTTTTCTGGCGTGCAGAGTCCCACGTCAGCTTCAGCGCGTGTAGCTGGCGGACGGCGTCGCCGGACAGCAGGCGGCTGATGTCGGCGCTCAGCCGTGCGGTGGTGTACCCTTCGCCGGTGACGCCGGGCGCGCTGGCCGGCTGTGCGGCAAACAGCCTTTGCATAATCATCTGGCTGACGGCCTGCTGCAGGCGTGGGATTCCGGTGGTTCGCAGCGCGAGGTGCAGGGACGTTTGTCTGCTCCGGATAAAGCTCCTCAGCCGCCCGGCCAACTCACGCTCGTCCGTTCCGATGCCCTCATGGCGGCCCTGTTCGATGCTCTCAAGCCGGGTGGTCAGCGACCGCAGATTATCCAGCGTACTTTCGCTGCTGCGGATAGCCTGGGCCAGCGCGAGGTCGCGGTTTAAAGCAGACAGCGCCAGTGGGTTCTGGTCACTGAACGGCTGAGAGACACATCCATCGGCCAGCCCCCGGAAGCGGTGCTGAATCAGCTCCAGATCGGCGCGAAAAGCGGCGGTGATGGGATTGGCGCGGTCGGCCAACAGCCTGACGGCGAGGCTGAACATCTGGCGGGCAAAAACCAGCGGGGCGGACGCGCCGTCAGCTGGCACCGGCGATGCTATCCCGGCAGACGCCAGCGCCAGCGCGGCATCAGGCAGGCTGAGCGGGGTACCGGCGAGGGCGGGCAGCGGCAGCGGGGTAAAATGGACGGCGGTGACCGAAGCGGACGGATTGTCAGCCGGTAAAGACAAAGCATCCGGCCGCGGATATTGCCGGTCAGGCTGCGCTGCGCAAGCCTGATCGGCGGTAGCGCTGAAATAGGCGCTGTTGGTTATCTGGCGGACATTCTGCGCCAGGCCCGCTGTATGGCTGAAGGGAACCACAGCAGGTGCAAGCTGGGTGCTGTTGCTGATACGGGCAATAGCATTGTTTTCCATACGCGCGCCAGCTCCGGCTGCTAAATCCGTGAATGATGTCTGCAATAATTTCGGAGGGTAGCAAATGTAGACGTAAGTACAATTGCTGTTACTGTTAATACGGCGATATGGTCTTTTTTTGCGAACGGGAAAGGCGACGATTACCTGGCAGGAAGAATGGCTGTGGATGCCAGAGGCGGCGG
Organism: Winslowiella sp. 2C04; assembly: GCF_050037805.1. Taxonomy (NCBI): domain Bacteria; kingdom Pseudomonadati; phylum Pseudomonadota; class Gammaproteobacteria; order Enterobacterales; family Erwiniaceae; genus Winslowiella; species Winslowiella sp. 2C04. The sequence continues at coordinate 618,472 of NZ_CP188300.1, forward strand.
GAATGCCGCCTCTGTGAAGCTTGTGTTATCCTGAAATCAGTTCAGCTCGTCGGGATTTGGCCCTAAACGATTACCCTGATCCAGTTTGGCAATTTCAGAGATCTCTGGTTTTTCCAGGCGGAAATCAAACACCTTAAAGTTCTCTTCAATACGTGCCGGCGTTACCGATTTAGGAATCACCACCAGTCCGCTGTCAAGGTGCCAGCGAATCACAATCTGCGCGGCAGTTTTACCGTATTTCTTCGCCAGCTTTTTAATGATTTCCTGATCGAATACGCCTTTACCGCCCTGGGCCAGTGGGCTCCAGGATTCAGTCTGAATTTGATGCAGGGCATTCCAGGCGTGTAATTCGCGCTGTTGCAGCATTGGGTGCAGTTCAATCTGATTCACAACTGGCGTAACGCCGGTTTCATCAATCAGGCGTTTCAGGTGCGGCTGATTAAAGTTACAGACACCAATACTTTTGGTCAGCCCTTGCTTTTGCAGCTCGATCATGGCTTTCCAGGCGTCGACATAATTGTCATTATCCGGACAAGGCCAGTGCATCAGATAGAGATCTACACTCTCCAGCTGCAGTTTTTTCAGGCTGGTTTCAATCGCTTTATCGGCATTCAGCTGATCGTCATTCCACAGTTTCGTGGTAATAAAGATCTCGTCGCGTGCGACGTCAGTCTCCTGTAATGCCTGCCCGATAGCTTCTTCATTCTTGTAGATAGCCGCGGTATCAATGGAACGATAGCCGACGTCCAGTGCCTTCAGCGCGGCATTGCGCGCATCCTCAATGCTGGCCTGCCAGACGCCGAGTCCGAGTTGCGGCATCATATTGCCATCACGCAGCTTAATTATCGGTTGATCTACCATAACATCTCCTTTCTGGCGAGTTAGCCGGTGCCAGCGGCACCGGTTTTTAACAGTAGAGTCTAGTCAATAAATGGCATTAATGATTAACGCGCGTCTTCGAAGATCTGACGACTGACCTCAAGCGTAATGTCTTTGTGCTCACCCAGTTGTGTCAGTCCTTTCTCTTCGAGCTTCGCCAGCAGGGCCGGAATGGAACTGCCATCCAGTTGATAATCCTTCATACGGGTCGGAATACCCATGGCTTCGAAGAACTCACGAGTGGCGGTAATTGCCAGGTCAATGCGCTGCTCTTCATTGCCTTCTTTAAAGCCCCAGACGCGTTCAGCATATTGCAGCAGCTTGCCACGTTTTTGCTCACGCTTGATGTTCATCAGTGATGGCAATACGATAGCCAGCGTTTGCGCGTGGTCGATGCCGTGCATCGCGGTCAGTTCATGGCCGAGCATGTGGGTGGCCCAGTCCTGCGGGACGCCAGCACCAATCAGGCCGTTCAGCGCCATGGTGGCACTCCACATCACATTGGCACGAACCGCATAGTTTTCGGGTTCTTTCAGCGCTTTTGGACCCTCTTCAATCAACGTAAGTAGCAGGCCTTCGGCAAAGCGATCCTGCACTTTGGCATCAACCGGATAAGTCAGATACTGCTCAATGGTATGAACAAAAGCATCGACCACGCCGTTAGCAATCTGACGTTCTGGCAGGGTGTAGGTGTACACCGGGTCCAGTACGGCAAACAGCGGCTGTACGAACGGAGAGCTGAAAGCCTGCTTGTCGCCAGTGGCGCGACGGGTAATCACCGCACCGCTGTTGGATTCTGAACCGGTAGCAGGCAGCGTCAGCACTGATCCCATCGGCAGCGCCTGTTGGATATCAGCCCCACGTGTTTTCAGAATGTTCCAGGGTTCTTCGCCGTAGAACGCCGCGGCGGCAATAAACTTGGTGCCATCCAGCACCGAACCGCCGCCAACTGCCAGCAGAAAATCGATTTTTTGCGCTTTAACCACTTCAACGGCTTTCATCAGCGTTTCATAAGATGGGTTCGGCTCAATACCGCCGAACTCCTGCACGTCGAAATCTTTCAGCGCGCTGTAGACCTGATCCATTACGCCGGTTTTTTTAACGCTGCCGCCGCCAAAGGTAATCAGTACTTTGCTGCCGACAGGAATTTCTTTGCTTAAATGTGCAATCTGGCCCTGACCGAAAAGGATGCGGGTTGGGGTATGAAGAGTAAAGTTGTTCATCATTATTCGCCTTATATAGGGGTTATCTGGTGTAACGTGATAACTATTGTCGGGATTCAGCGCTGAACTCACAATGCTCAATTCTGCCTTAATCTTGCCTGTTTCTACAATTCACTGGAGAATTGCGCAGTGGCAGTGCACTATTCCTCGCATTAAAAAGTTACAGAGAATGAGATTATGGATCGTGACGCAATTTGTCGCCGTCTGGCGCAGCAGGTGGTGACGTTAATGACCGATGGCAAAGCCTCACTGGCCTCGGTGCCGGATATCAAGCTACTCTACGCCAATGCCCCCTGTGCGCGGACGCCAGTGATGTATAAGCCCGGCATCATCATCTTATTTCAGGGGCAAAAGACCGGTTATCTTGGCACCAGCGTGTTTCATTATGATGCCAGCCAGTATCTGATGCTGACGGTGCCGTTGCCGTTTGAGTGCGAGACTTTCGCTACTGCCGAAGCGCCGCTGGCGGGAATCTCACTCAGTGTCGATAGCCTGACATTGCAGGATCTGCTAATCGATATTGGCGATGACGATAGTTTTCAGCCGCAGCCGCAAACGCGCGGTATTCAGTCGTCGTTACTGACCGAAGAGATGCTGTGCGCCTGTGAGCGGCTGTTGGATGTGATGTCCAATCCACGTGATGCGCGGGTGCTTGGGCGGCAAATTGTGCGCGAAATTCTCTATCACGTACTGCTGGGGCCGTGTGGTGGCGCACTGCTGGCGCTGATTAGTCGTCAGACGCAGTTCAGCCAGATTGTCCGTTCACTGCGCCGAATTGAACATCATTACACCGAGAATCTCAGTGTCGATCTGCTGGCGGCTGAGGTGAATATGAGCGTGTCAGCTTTTCACCATAACTTTAAGGCGGTTACCAGTACTTCGCCGTTACAGTACCTGAAAAGCTACCGACTGCATCAGGCGCGTATGATGATGCTACACGACGGCCTGAAGGCCAGTGTGGCGGCAATGAAAGTGGGCTACGAGAGTGCCTCTCAGTTTTCACGCGAGTTTAAGCGCTTTTTTGGTGTGACGCCGGGAGAGGAAATTTCAAGAATGCGCGCCTCCTGAAGAGGCGTCGGCGAGCGGGCTGAATTGCTCAGGCCCGCTGTTTTTTATGTTTATGTTTCCAGATCATCACAATGCTGCCAATCAGACCGATAAACAGCAGGGCCACAGGCAGAATGATCAGGATCGCCATCACCTGGTCTTCATGGCGTTTAATAAATGGCACCTGGCTGATGCCATAGCCGAAAGCCACCACAATTGTGACCCACAGCAAGCCGCTCAGCCAGTTAAAAAACTGAAAGCGACCGTTTTTCAGGCCAGAAATCCCCGCCATGGTTGGCAGCAGCGTACGCACAAAGGCGAGAAAGCGGCCTACCAGCAGCGCCAGCAATCCGTGACGGTTAAACATATGCCAGGCGCGCTGGTGATATTGCGCCGGCAGATGCATCAGCCAGCTTTTCACCAGTTGAGTATTTCCCAGCCAGCGGCCTTGCAAATAACTTAACCAGCAGCCCAGACTGGCGGCGGTGGTCAGAATCACCATGGTCGGCACAAAGTCCATTACCCCTTTCGCTACCATGGCACCGGCCAGCAATAACAGGCTGTCACCGGGTAAAAATGAGGCAGGTAATAAACCATTTTCAAGAAACAGGGTAATAAACATCACCCCATAAACAATCCAGACAACATCCGGATTGGCCAGCGCAGCAAAGTCCTGATGCCAGAGCGCCTGCACAATCTCATGTAAAACACCCATGTTTTATCCTGTTAACTACGGCTACTTAGTTTATTGTAGCCGCAAAAGGCAAGCGGCATCTTGATCTGTGGCGCGAAGATACCGGATTGTTGAATCTTGATTAAGATTTCTCTCGCCAGACAGTCATTATTCGCTAATACGCTTAAATCCGGCGGCCAGATCGTCGAGCAAATCCTCAACGTTTTCCAGTCCAATATGCAAGCGTACCAGTGTACCGCTAAAGTCAACGCCAGCGACAGGGCGGATTTCTGCCAGCTCTTCCGGCTGATTCGCCAGAATCAGTGATTCATAGCCGCCCCAGGAGTAGGCCATACTGAAATGCTCGAAATGATCGAGATAGTCTGCCAGCTGCTGCGGCGTTAACTTTTGCTTTAACACAAAAGAGAACAGTCCGCTGCTGCCGCTGAAATCACGTTTCCAGAACTGATGGCCTTTGCATTGCGGCAGCGCCGGATGGTTCACCACCGCCACTTCCGGGCGTTCAGCCAGCCAGTTGGCGATGCGGATACTGCTCTCTTCATGCTGACGCAGGCGGACCGCCAGCGTACGCAAGCCCCGGCTGGTCATATAGGCGGTGTCGGCATCGACCATCTGACCCATCAGATAGGAGTTCTCCCGCAGCTGCGGCCAGCAGCGCTCATTAGCCACCGCCGTGCCAATCATCGCGTCGGAGTGACCAATCAGATATTTGGTGCCTGCCTGAATCGAAATATCGACGCCGAAATCAAGCGCACGAAACAGTATTCCGGCTCCCCAGGTATTATCCAGCATGATAATCGCCTCGGGCGCTTTGCTGCGCACCGCGGCGACAATCGCCGGAACATCCTGCACTTCCATGGTGATCGAGCCGGGCGACTCGAGAAACACCACTTTGGTATTCGGCTGTACCAGTTCGGCAATTTCAGCACCGATACTGTGATCAAACCAGCGGGTCGAGACATTCATTTTGCTGAGGATTTTGGTACAGAAGTCCTGCGTCGGTTCATACACCGAGCCGCTCATCAGCACGTTATCACCTGCCGCGACAAACGCCAGAATGGCGTTTGCCACCGCAGCTGCGCCGCAAGGATAGAGCGCACAGCCTGCGCCACCTTCCAGCTCGGTCATCGCTTCCTGTAGTGAGAAGTGCGTCAGCGTACCGCGTCGGCCATAAAACAGTTCTCCGCTGGCTCGTCCGGCGGTGGCGCGCTTTTTATCCGCAACGGTATCGAAAACCAGTGAAGAGGCGCGCTGAATTACGCTGTTTACGGAACCCTGAGTGAATTTTTTAGCCCGACCGGCAGCGATCAAGGTGGTTTCAATTTTCTTCGTCGTCATACCCAACGCGTCCTGCTAACCCCATAAGATAAATAACAACTTAACATGATTAGCCCGGCGGGTTTATAACGAAAACAGATAATCACCGTGCGCCCGGGCGAGATGCCCGGGCGACAGTCTATTCTCCCATCACGCCAACCAGTCGCGGTAGCCACAGTGAGATGGCCGGAATGTAAGTGATCATCATCAGGACCAAAAACAGTGCGCCATAGAATGGCAGCATGGCACGCACCACCTGCTCTATTTTTTGCTTGCTCACCGCACTGGCAACAAACAGCACGGAACCTACCGGTGGGGTAATCAGACCGATGCCGAGGTTGACCATCATTATCATGCCGAAATGGACCGGATCGATGCCGAGCGCATTGGTCACCGGCAGCAGTACCGGAGTTAAGATCAGAATGATCGGTGCCATATCCATCAGGGTGCCGATCAGCAGCAGCATGATATTGATGCACATCAGAATGACATACTTGTTGTCAGAGATGCCGGTGAAGAAACTGGTGATACGATCCGGCAGCTGCATCCAGGTCATTACCGCACCAAACGAGGCGGCAAAGCCGATCAGAATCATGACGATAGTGACGGTCTTTACCGTGCGGCACATCAGTTTCGGCAGCTCACGCCATTTGTAGTCACGATAGATAAACATGGTGACGAAAAACGCCCAGAGACAGGCGATTGACGCCGATTCGGTGGCGGTAAATACCCCGGTAAGAATTCCGCCGAGGATAATCACTACCGTCATCAGCCCCCACAGCGCATCGAGCAGAATTTTCAGCGCCTGCTTAAAAGGAACGCGTTCACCCTTCGGGTAAGAGCGTTTGTGCGCAAAGGCGATGCACATCACCATCAGCGTCAAGCCGAGCAGCAGGCCGGGCAGCACTCCGGCGATAAACAGCGCGGCGATCGACACCGTGCCGCCTGCCGCCAGCGAATAAATCACCGAGTTATGGCTGGGTGGAATCAGGATCGCCTGCACCGATCCACTGGCGGTAACCGCAGCGGCATAGTCGCGCGGGTAGCCCTTCTTATCCATCTCCGGGATCATTACCGAACCGATCGAGGCGGTATCTGCCACCGACGATCCGGATATGGCGCCAAAAAAGGTTGAGGCGACGATATTCACCAGCGATAAGCCGCCGCGAATAAAACCGACAAAGACATAGGCGAAATTGACCAGTCGTCGGGCAATACCGCCCTCGGCCATAATTGCGCCAGCGAGTATGAAAAACGGGATCGCCAGCAGCGAAAACTTATTCACCCCGTTGGTCATTTGAATCATCAGCGCTTCCAACGGCAGATCGATCCACCAGGCGCCAACCAGCGCGCTTAATCCCACCGCATAGGCCACCGGCATGCCTACCGCCAGCAGCACGCCCAACGTCAACAGCAATACTAATGCGTCCATGATGACCCCTCAGGTGTTACCCATAATCACAACCGGGCGATTTTCTTGCGAACCAAATGCCAGCCGTTCCAGCACAAACATCAGCGTCAGCGCAGCACCAATCGGCACCGGCAAATAGCTGTGTCCGGCGGTTATCATCGGAAATTCGGCGATGGGCTGATACCACAGCTGTATACAAAGCTGAGCGCTGTACCAGAGAATAAAGCCGCAGATCACCAGCATCAGCAGATCGGCAATGCGTGAGGCCAGCAGGCGTAAACCCTCAGGTAAGCGATCGGTCAGCATTGAAACCGCGATATGAGAACCGGCACGGTAGCTGACTGCTGCGCCGACAAAGGTGAAGGTCACCATGCACATAATCGCCAGCGGCTCCGGCCATGAGGAGCCATCATTCATTACGTAGCGCATAAAGATGGCGAAGGGGACGACCAACGTCATCACCAGCAGTGCAATGCCGGAGACCACCATTCCTGCCAGGTAGAGCCAGTCCATCAGGTTATGACATTTATTCGTCATGGTCGGCTCCTGATTATTGAACGTCGGCAATCGCTTGCATCAGTTGCTGATGCTGAGCGGCATATTTATCGCGAATCGGTTTGGTGGCTTCGATCCAGGCGGTTTTGTCGATGTCATGAAACTTAACGCCGCCTGCTGTCATCTTATCGATCGACTGCTGATTGTAGGTTGCCCACAGCTGACGCTGCTCAGCCTGCGCTTCTTTTGCCAGTTTGGTAATCAGCTGCTGATCCTCTTTACTCAGTTTGTCCCACTTCACCTTTGAGTAGAGAAACAGCTCAGGAATAATAAAGTGGCCGCTGAGGGTGTAATTTTTCACCACCGGCAGGTAGTTATGGGCGATAAAGGTAGGGGGATTATTCTCCGTGCCATCGATGACGCCGGTTTGCATGCCGCTGAATACCTCACTGACGCCCATTGGCACCGCATTGGCACCCATTGCTTTCAGCGTATTGATCGCCACCGGGCTGCCCTGCACGCGGATTTTCATCCCGTGTAGCTCTTCCGGCGTCAGCACCGGCTGCTTGGTGATCAAATTGCGCGTGCCGCCATCCATCCAGCCGAGAAACACCAGGCGGGAGTTGGCGCTGCCGGTAATTTTATCGCCGATCTGCTGGCCGATTTCTCCATCCAGTACCTTGTGCAGATGATCCTCATCGCGGAACACATATGGCAGGGTAAAGACTTCGATTTCCGGCAGAATGGCCGCTACCGGAGCCATCGAAACGCGGATCATATCGATGGCTCCCAGTTGAGCCTGCTCGATCATCTGTTTCTCATCGCCCATCACGCCGCTGGGAAACACTTTAATTTCCAGCCGATCGTCGGTGGCCGCCGCCAGCTTTTCCCCCATATGTTCCACCGCAACCACGTTCGGGTAGCCTTTTGGGTGGACATCGGCGGCACGAAGGGTGGCGGCTTGCACACAAGTCACCGCTGCACCAAGCAAACACATGCTGAGTAAAGTTCGGGTTAGGTTCATCTCAGGCTCCAGAGGTCAGGTCGTTGTTAGAATAATGTGGCTAAAAAGTAGCGTTAAAATTAACCAGTAGCGGTGAAGCGACTCACAGTTTTGTAATATTTTGAAATGACATTCGCTAATTTATAAAACATCATTTCAAAAATGTGATGTGGATGGTATCTCTTCGTTAGTCTGAGGTAGCGCAGGCTGAAATCAGCGGTGTCAAAATGTAAATAGTAATGAGAACTACTATCAATTCAGCGCTAATTTGATATGATCTGCGCTTGATTTCCGAATGTGGTTTATTGAGGTTGGAGATACAGCGTGGTGACCAGTAATTTGATGCAAACAGATCTCTCTGTTTGGGGCATGTATGCACATGCTGACATCGTAGTGAAAGCGGTAATGATTGGACTGCTGTGTGCATCCGTCATCACCTGGGCAATCTTCTTCAGTAAGAGTGTGGAACTGCTGTCAGCTAAACGCCGTCTGAAGCGTGAGCAGCAGGCACTGGCAACGGTTCGTTCACTGAACGAAGCGGTAGAAACCTGCAAAAATTTCAACGCTGGCAGCCTCAGTACTCAGCTGCTTAATGAAGCACGCAATGAGCTGGAGCTTTCTGCCGGTTCTGACGACAACGACGGTATTAAAGATCGCACCGGATTCCGTCTGGAGCGCCGCGTCGCCGCATTCAGCCGACATGCCGGGCGTGGTAACGGCTTCCTGGCAACCATCGGTGCAATTGCACCCTTCGTCGGCCTGTTCGGTACCGTTTGGGGTATCATGAACAGCTTTATCGGCATTGCGAAGACGCAGACTACCAACCTGGCAGTGGTTGCTCCGGGTATTGCTGAAGCCCTACTGGCAACGGCAATTGGTCTGGTTGCGGCGATTCCAGCGGTCGTCATCTATAACGTGTTTGCGCGTATGATTGCCAACTACAAAGCTTCACTTGGCGACGTAGCGGCACAGGTGTTGCTGTTGCAGAGCCGCGATCTCGATCTGGCAAACAGCGCTGATGCGCACCGCACGGCGGCAGCCCATAAGCTGCGGTTAGGTTAACTATCATGGCGATGCGATTAAACGAAGATCTCGACAGCAACGGTGAAATGCATGAAATCAACGTCACGCCGTTTATCGACGTGATGCTGGTTTTGCTGATCATCTTTATGGTTGCCGCTCCGCTGGCGACAGTGGATGTCCGCGTTAATCTGCCTGCTTCAACCAGTACCCCGCAACCGCGCCCGGAAAAGCCGGTTTATCTGTCGATTAAAGCAGACAAACAGCTGTTTATTGGCAACGAAGCGGTAAATACTGAGAATCTGGTCAACGTGCTTAATGCGCAGACTGAAGGGAAGAAAGACACCACTATTTTCTTCCAGGCAGATAAGAGTGTTGATTACGAGACGCTGATGGGCGTAATGGACTCCCTGCGACAGGCTGGCTATCTGAAGATTGGTTTAATGGGTATGGAAACCGTCGCTAAATAGCCTTTTGTCACGCCTGTGATTTTACGGGAGCCGTTTTCGGCTCCCGTCCAGACAGCATTTTTCGGCGCGGGTGGCGGAAGATGCCACCGCTACAGAAAAAACCTCAAGTTGCTCATTACTGCGTAAATCCCCTCAAACCCCCTCTTATCAGTACAATCTTCTGGCTAATTCCTTTTGTTAATTTTTCGTTACCAATCGGTTTACTTTGTAAACTGGAATGGTGAAGAAGGTCACATTAAAACCTGGCCTTGCAGGATAAAAACGAAGAAAAACATAAGGAAGCCTGTATGAACCCCACTGCTGCAATGTCAAGGCGGCCCAAGAGCGCTGCAAAAACCATTTTTAGCGTTACCAGCGGTAACTTTCTGGAAATGTACGATTTTATGGTGTTTGGCTATTATGCCACCGCTATTGCTAAAACCTTTTTCCCCGGTGATGACCCATTCGCTTCACTGATGCTGACGCTAATGACGTTTGGTGCCGGATTCCTGATGCGTCCGCTTGGGGCGATCATTCTTGGTGCCTATATTGATCAGTACGGTCGTCGCAAGGGCCTGCTGTTGACGCTGTGCCTGATGGCAGTGGGTACACTTACCATCGCCTGTGTGCCGGGTTACAGCACTCTGGGCGCGGCAGCGCCAATTCTGATTTTGCTGGGGCGTTTATTGCAGGGCTTTTCAGCGGGCGTTGAACTGGGCGGCGTATCAGTTTACCTGTCGGAAGTGGCTCCGAAAGGGCGCAAAGGGTTTTACGTCAGCTGGCAGTCTGGTAGCCAGCAGGTAGCGGTTATCTTCGCCGCGCTGCTGGGCTTGTTGCTGAACCATCTGCTGGATAAAGGCGAGGTTACCGAATGGGGCTGGCGTATTCCGTTTGTGGTGGGATGTATGATTGTGCCGTTCCTGTTCTGGATCCGTCGCATGCTGGAAGAAACCGAAGCATTCAGCCAGCGCAAGCATCATCCCAAAATGAGCGAAATCATGCGATCGGTTGCCAGTAACTGGGCGCTGGTGCTGGCCGGAATGCTGATGGTGGTTACCACCACGGTAATGTTCTACATGATTACCGCTTTTACCCCGACCTTCGGTAAGACCGTGCTGATGATGAGCGACAAGCAAAGTTTTCTGGTAACGCTGTTTATCGGTCTGTCGAACCTGTTCTGGCTGCCAGTAATGGGGGCGTTATCGGACCGGGTTGGGCGTCGTCCGCTGTTGATTGTGTTCAGCCTGTTAATGATCGTCACCGCCTGGCCGGTATTGCACTGGCTGGTGGGATCGCCAAGCTTTGCTCACCTGCTGGAAGCTGAACTGTGGCTGTCGTTTCTCTACGCCAGCTATAACGGTGCGATGGTGGTTTATCTGGCAGAGGTGATGCCGGCTGAAGTGCGTGCCACCGGATTTTCGATGGCCTACAGCCTGGCGACCGCGCTGTTTGGCGGCTTTACTCCGGCGATATCCAGCTACCTGATCCACGTAACCGGCGATAAGGCGATGCCTGGCGTCTGGCTGACCGTGGCGGCGCTGTGTGGGCTGGTGGGGACCCTGCTTATCAGACGCCTGTTACGCCAGTATCAGGCGCGTCATACACCGCTGCCGGTAACCGTATAACCCCGCGCGCAGAGGCGGCGATTTTGCCGCCTCTGGCAAAATTACTCCGGCACGCCAGTGTAATTTTTAAGTTCACTGACTTTTTCTGCCGGAACCGGTCGACCCAACAGATAGCCCTGCAGTGTGTTGCAGCCGAGGCCCGTCAGAAACGCCTGCTGCTCCTCGGTTTCAACGCCTTCTGCCACCACTTTCAGATTCAGCGACTGTGCCAGTGCCACAATCGCCGAGACGATGGTGGCATCTTCGGTTTCAGACTGTAATTCGTTAACAAATGCCCGGTCGATTTTCAACTCGCTGGCGGGTAAGCGTTTGAGATATAACAGGCTCGAATAGCCAGTGCCGAAATCGTCAATCGATGCTTTTACTCCGAGGCGGGTTAACTCCGTCAGGATACGCACGCTCTCATCCGGATCGCGCATCGCGGTGGTTTCAGTCACTTCCAGCGTCAGTAGCTCCGCTGGAATCTGATGGCGATCCAGCGCCTGCACCACCGTTTCGATCAGGCTACTCTGCTCAAATTGTAATGCCGACAAGTTTACCGCCACCGACCAGTCATCATGGCCTTGTAAATGCCAGACGCGCAGCTGGCGCAGCGCTTCGTTAATTACCCAGTTACCGATACTGACGATTAAACCGGTCTTTTCCGCCAGCGGTAAAAATATATCCGGGGACAGCAGACCTCGCTCCGGATGCTGCCAGCGCAGCAGGGCTTCGAAACCAAGAATCGGCCCCTGGGGCGCGCAATACTTCGGCTGATAAAACAGTTGCAGCTGATGGTGATCCTGCGCCAGCCAAAGATCGTTAATGAGTTGAAGCTGATTCTGCGCAATGGTGTTCATCGACGGCTGAAAAAAGTTATAGCCATTACGGCCATTGTTTTTCGTGTGATACATCGCGGCATCAGCGTTAAACAGCAGCTCCCGCTCATCGACGCCGTCATCCGGATAGACGGCGATGCCAATGCTTAATGACACCACCAGTTCATAGCGTGAAATCTCAAAAGGAGCATCGATTGACCTGACCAGCTCCGCGGCCACCGTTGCCGCATCATTAGGATCGTCGATTTCAATCAACAGCACGAACTCATCGCCGCCAAGGCGGGCCAGCGTATGGTGCCCCTGCATTTTTTCGGTCATACGTTCAGTAACGGCAATCAGTAAATTGTCGCCGATATGATGGCCAAAAGCATCGTTCACCGCTTTAAAGCCGTCAAGATCCATAAACATCAGAGCGAACTGCGATTTTTCGCGCGTGGCTTTATTGATGGCCTGGTCAAGCCTGTCCTCCAGCAGGATGCGGTTAGGCAGCCGGGTCAGGTTATCGTGCAGTGCCAGCTGAGCCAGCTCACGATTCGCTTCTGCCAGTGATGAAGCCAGTACCGAGGTACGGGCCTGCAAACGCGCATCCAGCATCGATACCAGCAGCGTAATACCGAGTATCGACAAGGTTACCACCATCACCAGAATTGCCAGCCAGTTGCTGTTAACACCGGCGTGAGTGGCGTGGCTGCCTGCCGGAAAGCTGGCAGCCGCCATGCCGGTATAGTGCATACCCGCAATCGCGATACCCATAATAATTGCCGCACCGGCGCGCAGCCATGCTACCCGACTGCTATTTTTGCGCAGGTTAAACGCCAGCCATAGCGCGGCACCCGAAGCGGCGAGGGCAATCGCCACCGAGCAGGCTATCCAGCCCCAATGCCAGACAATGCCCGGCTCAAACATCAGTGCCGCCATGCCGGTGTAGTGCATCGCTACCACGCCGCTGCCCAGTATCAGCGCGCCACTGGCGAGCCGCAACAGCGGCAGTTCTCCGTAGCAGACGATCCACAGGGCAAAAATCGAAGCAGCAATGGCGATAAACATCGACAGGGCGGTAAGCAGAGCGCTGTAGCTCATTACCATTGGCAAGTTCATCGCCAGCATGCCAATAAAGTGCATTGACCAGATGCCAATTCCCATGGCAAAGCCGCCGCCAATCAGCCAAATCAGCGCGGCCTTACCACTGGTAGTGGCAACGCGGCCGGCCATATCGAGAGCGGTATACGAGGCAAGAAATGCCACGATAAATGAGAAAATGACCAGCGGTTGATCGTACGAACTAACAAGCATAGATATTCCCAAGTGCTGATAACCAATGAGCTGATGATTTGGTGTGGATAAAAGAAAATTACTCAGGCGTATTTTCTGCGAAAAGTCTGAATAAAAACACTGTTATTGCCGCCGGCTGTGGGCTGCGCGATTTATTAAATCAATTAATCGATTTTATTGAGGGAAGAAAATACCACTGGAGAAAAAAATCGCCTATAGCCAGCCAGTAATATCTTTGACAGGTGCGACGAGGCCCCAGCTGGTAACGTGACTCAATCATTTTGGTTGTAATCCACATACTTTGAAATATTTTTTAATTTTGATTGTAAGGGCAGAGGTGAGGGTGATATATAATTAATAAAATTGATGCATAAGCATTAATTCAAATTTCGAACTAATTCATCGGTACTTCAATAACCTGTAGCCAGAGGGATCCAAAACAGCTTTTTTTGTTAATTGTTAGCCAGTCTGGAAAGCACAATCATCACACTAATTAGTAAGGAATAATTATGAAAATGAAGCTTTTTCTGATGGGTTGTGGTCTGAGCCTCGGTGTTGCTTCTTCAGGCTTTGCCGCCACCACAACGGGAACGATTAATGCCACATTGACGCTGACCACCGGCTGTCTGGTCAATGGTCAACCGACTACCACCAATGTCGACTTCGGTGATTTGAGCTTTGGTACCAGTGCAGCGACCTTTGATACGCTTACCGCCACGTTGGTTGGTCCGGTGGGTAACGGTATCTATGTCAACTGCACCAACGACGAAGATTACAACGTACAGATTGACAGCAGTAATGGCGCCCCGTCCGGTGATACCTATGGTGATGTAACCGCCTCGCCACGTTATCTGCTGCTGGACAGCGATAACACTCAGGGCATTGCCTATACGCTGTATAACGACGCTGGCTTTGCGACGGTAATTGCCGACGGCGCGGATCTGACTGCCAGTGGTACGCCCGATCCGGTCAACGGTGAAAACTACCCTATCTATGGACGGATTACCGGCGGAGATTACAACGCGAATATCCCGGTAGGAACCTACTCAGACACCATTAACGTCGTTGTGAACTACTGATTCTTGTTGTCAGGGATAACGGGTTGTCAGGAATGTCAGTGCTCATCACCAGACGTGTACCTGTACTGTGCATCTTGCTGACGTTATACGTCAGCAGTGCACGGTCATTGCCAACGCAGACTTTTCTGGTTTCGGCGACGATTGTCGCAGGCTGTGCGGTTTCCGGCACTAATACCGGTGTGTTTGGCACACTGGACTTTGGTACTCATTCCGGGGTGTCCTCAACCAGCGTCAGCGCCAGCTATGTGCAGAGCACCACCATTATTTTGGCCTGCACGCCGGGTACGACTTTGAACATGAGTATTAATGGTGGCATTCACGCTTCATCCAACACGCGACACCTTAAAATCGCTAACTTCAGCGATCAAATAACCTACCGACTGTTTACCAACTCAAGCCACAGCGCCGCCAGTGAGATCCCGATTAATCAAAATGTGGCGGTAACTTACAGCGACTCTAACAACATTACGCTGCCAATTTACGGCTTATTGCAGTTGAGCGGCGTTAAGCGTGCCGGAAACTATAGCGATACCCTGACGGTTACCCTGAGCTGGTAATGCATCATTTATTTTAAAAGGATGTCTGGAATGAATATTGCTCGTGTCGCATTACTGCTGCTGGCGACGTTGACTACGAGTCTGGCCCATGCGGGTAACTCAGTAATGATTTGGCCTATTGATCCTAAAATCAGCAGCGACCAGAAAGCGACCGAGCTTTGGCTGGAAAATCGCGGAACGTCCACCACGCTGATGCAGGTGCGAGTGTTTGGCTGGAACCAGGTGAATGGCAAGGAACAATATCAAACGCAGACACAGGTGGTAGCCAGCCCGCCGCTGGTACGTATAGAGCCGGGAAAAAGACAGTTGGTGCGTTTGATTAAGCAGGTTCCACCGGCTTCCGGTCAGGAAACCGCCTGGCGGGTGTTGCTGGATGAAATTCCGACGCCAAAAGAGGAAGGGAAGAATCAGGTTGGATTAAATTTCCAGATGCGTTACTCGGTGCCTTTATTTGTCTATGGTCAGGGGCTCGATGCTACTACTACCGAACCCGATCTCAGCTGGCGGGTGGTCAATGAGCAGGGAAAATCGTTCCTTGAGGTAACCAACCGTAGTGCGGTACATGCGCGCCTGAGTAAAGTCTCAATTGGCGGACGCAATATGTCGGAGGGATTACTGGGCTACGTGCTGGGCAAAAACACCATGCGCTGGCCGCTCTCTTTTCCGGCGTCGTCAGGTTCTCAACTGGTCGCAGAGGTAAATAGTAAACCCTGGCGTAGTAGCGGCTCTGAACGTTAAATAATGGCTAACTTTTGGTCACCGCCCTCGCGGCGCTATTCGCTGGTTATCAGCGGGGTAATCTGTTGGCTATCACCGGTGAGTGGCTATGGGGAAACCTGGGATACCTTGCCGCCTCCGGTAGCAACCAGTAATAGCGTGAAGAATCAGCAGTATATGCTGGGGTTGGTGGTGAACGAATCCGATCGCGGCGCGATTGTGCCGGTGCAGTTTCGCGACGGGCACTATCTGTTACGCGCTGCGGATCTGCAAAACGCGGGTATCCCGGCGTCTAAAATGCCCGGCGAACAGGTGGATGTGACCACTCTGCCAGGAGTTAAAGCAGAGTATGACAGCGCCGGTCAGCGTATGGTTCTGACGGTGCCCAGTGAGTGGCTACCCGAGCAAAATTTCTCCGGCGGTAAGCATGCATTACGCTATCCGGGCCGAACCAGTAGCGGCGTGCTGTTTAACTACGATCTGTATGCCAGCCGCGCAGATAACCGAGGCACGCGCTATTCGGCGTGGAATGAGTTTCGTTTGTTTGGTGATTCCGGTCAGTTTATCAGTAACGGGGTATGGCAGCAGCAGTTGAGCAATGAATCCAGTTATCAGGATGACGGCTATATACGTTATGACACCTACTGGACCTATCAGGATGAAGACGATGCGCTGAGCTGGCGGTTGGGTGATTTGGTCACCGACTCTGTGGGCTGGAGCAGCAGCGTGCGTATCGGCGGCGTACAGTTCGGCCGCGACTTCTCTTTACGCCCGGATCTGGTGACTTATCCGCTGCCATCCTTCGCCGGTCAGGCCGCCGTTCCCTCAACGGTTGATCTGTTCGTTAATGGCTACCGCAACAGCAGCAACAATGTGCAGCCGGGGCCTTACTCATTAACCAATATGCCCTTCGTCAATGGTGCCGGGAACGCGGTGATTGTCACCACTGATGCGGTTGGCCGCCAGGTAACCACCACACTGCCATTTTATGTCTCCAGCGATCTGCTAAAGCCGGGTCTGACTGACTATTCGGTTGCGGCCGGGAGCATCCGCCAAAATTACGGCATCAGTAACTTCGATTATGGACCGGCAGCGACCAGCGGCTCGCTGCGCTATGGCGTTACCGACTGGCTGACGCTGGAAACCCACGCCGAGGGCGCAGAGTCACTGGCGTTAGGCGGCGCTGGCGCCCAGATGAAAATCGGTTCGCTGGGGGTGGTAAACGGCGCGCTGGCCCAGAGCCGGATGTATGCTGATAGCGGCAGGCAATACAGCTGGGGATATCAATATAACCAGCGCTGGTTCAATGTCGGTACTCAGCACACCATTCGCACCAGCAGCTACGGCGATCTGGGGCTGTATGGCAGCCGGCAGGGAAATAACAGCAATAGTCGATACACGCTGAGTCACCGTAGTGCCCAATACAATGCCAGCGTTTCCCTTAATCGTTTCGGCAGCCTGGGGGCCGCATTTATCGATATCACGTCAGGATCGGGCGATCGCACCCGGCTGTGGAATCTGTCATGGAGCAAAAATATCTGGGGAAACAGCAGCCTGTACGTTTCCGCCAGCCGCGATCAGCAGCAGGGTGACTGGGCGGGAGCAATATCGCTGATTATCCCATTCGGCGAGCATTACAGTGCCAGCCTGAGTACCGAGCGTAATCAGCAGGGGGGGACTGCACAGCGCGCGTGGGTGTCACGATCGATGCCAAGCGATGGCGGCCTGGCCTGGGATGCTTCCTGGGCGCATCAGAGTGTCGGCAGTGATTATCGGCAGGCCAGCCTGAACTGGCGTAACCGCAAGATTGATACTTCGGTCGGTTTCTATGGCGACAGCGATAACACCACGCAATGGGCCGATCTTTCCGGTTCGCTGCTGCTGATGGATGGCGGAGTGTTTGCCGCTAACCAGGTTAACGATGCCTTTGTTCTGGTGAAAACGGGTTATCCCGATATCAACGTGCGTTATGAAAACCAGTCGATGGGAAAAACCGACAGCCAGGGTTATTTGCTGGTGCCTGGCATCAGCTCTTATTATCCGGCGAAGTACGGTATTGATACCCTTAATCTGCCCGCCGATATGACCGCGCCTGAAGTGGAAAAACGTTTTGCCGTGAAGCGGCAAAGTGGCTACCTGCTCGACTTCCCGATTGAACCGCTTCGCGCGGCCAGCGTAATCCTGCATGACCAGCAGGGTCAGCCATTACCGGTTTCAACGCAAATCTATCGCCGTGGGCAGGCCATCGAATATGTTGGTTGGGATGGTCTTAGCTGGATGGAAAACCTGACTGCCGACAATCAGATTGTGGCGGTGACGCCAGACGGCAGGCGCTGCGAAACCCGGCTGGTGATTGCAGACGGTAAGCCAAAAGGATTAAGCACCTATGGGCCGATTGTCTGCAACCTGCCTTCCGCACCCGTCGCTTCCACTACAGCATCATTGTCTGACTTATCTTCAGGAAAACGCCGATGAAAAATCTTCTTGCCGCGCTTGTAGCGTTAATCACACTGGTGTTTTCCTCCGGTGGCTGGGCAGCCTGCACGCTGCCAGCCTCCACCGCCAGCTTTGGCTCCGCCAGCTCCTTTGCGGTGAACAGCACGGTGAGCAGCACCTCCACGGAAGTGCATGTTAACTGCGGCGCGGGTAATATTCTGTCGCTGCTGGCGACCAATAGCGTAACGCTGCGGCTGTCAGGAGCCAGTGCTGTCTCGGCTGATGCCCTGCGCGGCACCATGAAACGCGCAGGTGATTCAGGGCCGGATAATATCCCTGTCAGGCTTTGCTCGACATCAAACTGTACATCAGAAATGACGATTGGTGCGACCGCCGTCACTTACACGTCAACCCAGCTTGGCAATCTGATCGGTTTGCTGGGTGGGCTTAACTTCACCTTCCCACTCTATCTGCGCACGGTGCCGGGGCAAACGGTAGCGGCCGGAACCTATACCGTTACGCTAAATATTGCGGTGACCTATCGTGTCTGTACTGGCGCAAATATAGGGGGGGTCTGTGTCGCGCTCAGCGATCAGAATGGATCCGGCACGATTCCGATTACCGTAACGATGGTGATTGGTAATGACTGCACCACCATCACCGCACCCAACCTTAATTTTGGTAGCGCACCGTTGACCACTGCCTTCGCACCGGTTTCCCAGTCGATAAGCGTAGTTTGCACCAAAGGTAGTACATATACCGTTGGCCTGAGCAATGGTAACAACTCGATATTTGGCATACGTAGGATGCTCTACAATGGCTACACGATTAATTACAGCATTCTGAAAGCCAGCACCAATACTAACTGGGGACCAACCGGGACCGACCGCTGGTCCAGCGCCTCCTCCAGTGCCGTGAGCAGCGATGGCCTGACACGCACCTACAACTACACCGCAAGGGTGGTTGATTTTATCTCAACGCCACCGCCGGGCACCTATACCGATAACGTGGTAGTCGATTTATCTTTCTGATGACGCCCTCGACGCAGGCCAGCAATCACCTATAATAGTCGCTCTGTTTTCTCAACTGGCCTGTAACAGATCGTGGCAAAATACCAACAGCTGGTCCATCAGATCCGCGCGCAAGTGGAAGCCGAAGTCTGGCAACCGGGTGAAAAACTGCCGTCGCTACGCGAACAAGTGGCGCTTAGCGGCCTGAGTTTAATGACGGTGATGCATGCTTATCAGGTGCTGGAGAGTCAGGGATGGATCGTTTCGCGTCCACAGTCTGGCTACTATGTGGCACCGCGTGCAGAATTTCTCAGCCAGCCGATCAGCCACCAGAAAGTCCAGCTGGCGGAAACGGTGGATATCAACGCTTTTATCTTTGATGTGTTGCAGGCGTGCCGCGATCCGTTGATTGTGCCTTTTGGTTCGGCATTTCCCGATCCTGAGCTGTTTCCGCAGCGCCAGCTAATGCGTTCTCTTAACAGCGTCTCGCGCACCATGACCTCAGCGGATGCCATTAATAACTTACCGCCAGGTAATGAAGCGCTGCGCAAAACGCTGGCCCAGCGTTATGCCCAACAGGGAATTACCGTTTCGCCCGATGAGATTGTCATTACCAATGGGGCAATGGAAGCGCTGAACCTCAGCATGCAGGCGGTTACCGAGCCGGGTGACTGGGTGGTGATTGAGAACCCGTCGTTTTATGGCGCACTGCAGGCGATTGAGCGGCTGAAGCTTAAAGCAGTGGCGATTGCCACCGATCCGCAGCACGGCATGGATATTGATGAGCTGAAAAGGGCGCTGGAGCGCTGGCCAGTCAAGGCATGTTGGCTGATGACAAATCAGCAAAATCCGGTCGGTTTCACGCTGTCGAAGCAGAAGAAACAGCAGCTGGTGGCCTTGTTAGCCGAACACAATGTGGCGCTGATTGAGGATGACGTTTACAGCGAACTCTATTTTGGCGGGGATAAGCCTTTGCCGGCCAAAGCCTTTGATCACACCAGCAATGTATTGCACTGCTCATCATTTTCCAAAAATCTGGTGGCGGGCTTTCGCGTCGGTTGGGTGGCGGCAGGAAAACATGCGCAGCGTATTCAGCGTTTGCAGCTGATGAGTACTCTGTCGACCAGTGCACCTATGCAGCTGGCGCTGGCCAACTATCTGGGCACCCGCAGTTATGACAGCCATTTACGTAAACTGCGTCAGGTACTGGAACAGCGCAAAAACCTGGCGCGGCAGTCACTTAAGCGCCATCTGCCTTACGGCACGCGGATTAACGATTCACACGGTGGCTATTTTCTCTGGATTGAACTGCCGAAACAGGTCAATGCAACGGAGCTTTATTACCGTGCGCTTGAGCACCATATCAGCATTGCGCCGGGCAGTATGTTCTCGTCGGGTCAGCAATATGCCAACTACTTCCGCTTTAATGCCGCCTGGGTCTGGGATGATGCCCAGGAAGCGGCGGCGGCAGTTCTCGGCGGCCTGATAGCCGCCATGATGTGATGCAGGAACGGGGATTATACTGAGGAGGCGCGCGCCTGCCCCCAGGTCAGCGAATAGACGTCATAAAAATCGACTTCGCCCTTCTGCGATAACAGATGGCGGATACCGGCTTTCACTTTTTCCGGCGTATTGTGGTGATTGAGAATCTCGTTGATTGCCGTATCAGACAGGGTGCGCACATAATACCATTCGCCGTAATAGCAGACGCGCAAATCGTGCAGATTGTCGATATCTTCGAAGCGGTATTTTGGATTGATATCCATCAGCATCAACACGCTCATCAGCAGCACGAAAACGGATGCGCCCCAGAATGCTGGCCAGCCAAGGAAGTCGGTAGTAAAGATCAGTGCCACACTCAGGGCATAACAGATATACATCGACAGCCACAGGCCGGGATGGGATTTCAAAAAGTTGAAGCTGAAGCGGGGTTTGTTGTCGCGCTGCTCTTCACGATTCAGTGTGTCGATCTCGCGCTGCAGGATCTGTTTTATTTCATTCATTGTTCACCTCGGTCATCAAACTCCAGCCAGAGTAAAATTAGAACACGAAGTAAACAGTAATAACAGGCACAGTTACCGCACATTTTTCTATAACAGTTGTGCACCTGCGTTGTCAGTTATCCGCGGTTGCGGAAATAATCCAGCATGTTACGGGCCAGAGTATCGACGTCCAGCGGGATGCTACCGTTCGCGATGGCTTGTTTCAGTTCGGCGATGCGAACCTGGTCAATTTCTGGCAGCTGTTGTAACGCTTTCTGTCCCTCATCGATTATGCCGTTTATTTCCTCAGCACTCTCCAGACCGGAGGCAATTCGTTGTTCTGATGATGCGCTCAATTTCATTCAATCTTCCTGCCAGTACCGCGATTAAATTCGATACCTACCCACAACGACACGTTGTCAGGAAACTTAAATACGTCGCTATCCTTAAGGCTGCGTCGATCTTTCCTTGAACATGGGTATAAATCTCGCGGCTGATAAATGCTTCACACTTTGCTGAAAAAAATAAATAAATCATATGCATCATCATGTTAATGGTTTTTCCGTCAAAGAGTTTCATCTGAAAATTAAAGGTGAGAGAGTTTTCCCGTTAACGACAAGAGCTTTCTAATCTGCGCTGTCGTGACTTCTTAGAACGAATTTAACCAATATTTAGGATAATGATCACAGAGCTTACATCAGCTGTGTGATTATTTTTTAGCGCTGAGAAAGTTGAATTATCGGTAGTAGGCAGAGAATCCTGCACCGAACAATTTATATCAACAACGGTGTGAAAGATGACGATTAATCATTTTTTTATTAGCAAGTTGCTGACAGTCTTTGTTGCGATTTTTATTGCCGCAATGATAGTTGCCAGTAAAGGCTATTTCAACCAACAGGAAAAATCATCTTCGACAAATTTATTTTTGACGATGATAAAAATAGAGAAGCAACTTTGCTGTGACGTCATTAAGGGTCACTTCAATACTCTGATTGCCGATGCACATCAACAGCATCATTTTCCTGTAGATGGAATGCAAAATATTATGGCGCGTTATAAAGGAGCTTATGGTGAACAGCTGTCTTTTAATGACGTATTAATTTCAAAGAACATCATTAATTGGCAATCATGAGCGTATTTACTGATATTACTGTATTAACCGTAGCTGAAGAGAGCCACTATTTGCAACAGTGGTTACCCTTAGTTAAACGTGTTGTGCGCCAGCTTTCAACGCAAGCAGACAGCGTAATGGATCGTGACGATCTGGAACAAGTGGCATTAATCGGCCTGCTGGAGTCGCTGCGTCGCTATGGCCGACCGGACGCTCAGTTCGCTGGTTATGCATTGCAGCGTGTACGCGGTGCCGTGCTTGATCAACTGCGGTTGCACGACTGGCGGCCACGGCGTTTGCGCCAGAAAACGCACAAAATTAATGACGCGATGCGCGATCTGACGCGTAAGCTAGGACACCATCCTTCTGATGAAGAGATTCGTCATCATCTTGGTCTGAGTAATAAAACTTTCCAGGAGTATCGGATGCTGGAAAGCGCCAGCAGCATGGAAAGTTATGATGATTTACTTTCTGTCGATGGCCTTGGTACTGCATTACACGGACGGGTAATGGAAGAGGAGATCGATATTCAGCGCACGTTAAAACTGGCGCTCAGTACGCTTGATGATCGCGAAAGAACGATCCTCGCTCTTTATTATAATAAGGAAATGAGCCTGAAAGAAATTGCGCTGATACTTGGCCTGACCGAGGCAAGAATCTGCCAGCTGAATAAAAAGATCAGTGAAAAAATAAAAGCTTTTTTCATACTGAAATAAAAACGTATTGAGCACTGTACCGGCAGGGCGGGGTGAAGCCTTAACTGACCGCTACAGCAATCCTGTGTTCCTGTTTAGAATTTAACGTTTGGTTCACCCGGTGGCTGGCACCACCGGTTTTTTTTGGGTGAATTTGAGTTAAGCAACTAAATTTAAACATGTTTTGTGACTTTGTGCCCAATCATTTTATTGCGTGCTTATTAATAACTGCCACACTAAACATATCGATTATCGCATTACGGGAGACGTCAATATGTTGCCATCAACAGGCAGTCTGTTGTTAATGATGTCATTTGCGGCTGGAACTTTTTCTGCCGGCGCGTCAACTCATCCTCAGCATTTGATGCTGGCTACGCCCGCTAATGGCGTACCCAATAATCCGCTACCCCTGATTATCTATCCTCGCGTGGTGCCGGAGGGTACGGAAGATATTGCCGGTTGGTTTGAACAGCTATTCGCCGCTCATCGCTGGCCACCGCGCTGGCGTTATCCGGTATTCCCCTATACCCACTATCACTCAAATACCCATGAACTGCTCGGCGTCAGCGCCGGCTGGGCAGAAGTGTTGTTCGGTGGCGAGAGCGGCCGCGTGGTGACGCTGCGCGCCGGTGATGCGGTACTGATTCCGGCTGGTGTCGGCCATCAGCAAATTTTCGCCAGTGAGGATTTCTTCTCCGTCGGCGCTTATCCTGAAGGTATTGAGCCGGATACGTTGCGCGATGATAAGAGTAAGATGGCGCAATCAATCGAAAACATTAAGCGTGTACCGCTTCCGCAGCAGGATCCGATTAGCGGGGGGGAAGGTGCGGTAACGGCCATTTGGCATCCGATCGCCCAACAGTCGGGGTCCGCAACCTGGCCGTTCAGTAACGAATGAAGTCTTGCCAGATATCTGGCAAGACGAGTTTATCACCAGCCGGAAGGCAGCAGCCTGAACAGAGAGGCGATTGCGTAGGCCGCGCTGGCAAGGTAAATGGCGATAATAATGACTTTTACCAGCGGATGGGTGATCGCCCGGTTGCATTGCCAGCTCGGTTGGCTATCACCGCTGGCACGTGCGCCCTTAAGAATCAGCATCGGCATAATCGACAACACCACGCCGCTGAATACACCGGCGATATACAGCGCATTCACGAACGAGACCAGCCCGCTCCAGGCCAGCGCAAAGGGAGGAAGCACCACCATCAGCAGCGCCACCAGCCGACGCCAGGGTATATTTTCGATATCCCAGTTAAAGCGATCGCCAATGTTGCTGAGAAAGCTTCCGCCCAACCCCCAATAGGATGACACCAGCGCCAGCAACGCAAAGATATTCGCCGAGAAGAATGCCCATTGACCCAGCGCCTCACCCCAGGTGATGGTCGCCACTTCCGAGATATCGGCGAGGCCATTCAGCGCAATCACCGATAGCGGTACCGCCGCCAGCAGCAAAAAGGTGATCGCCATTCCGACAATAATCGCTTTCGGTAGCTGCTGAGGTTTATCGCTAAAACCACGCGCCATTTCCGGCACGATGTACTGGGCAGAAAAGCAGAACACCACCACATTAAATACCGGGATCATAAACAGCCAATTGCCCTCCAGCAGATTAACCAGCTGGGTTTTCTCCTGAATAAAAGTGGCGCTAAATAACAATAACAACATCAGGATCATCCCGGCGCAGATCACTTTCTCACTGCGTCCAATCGCTTTTAGTCCCAGCCATAGCACCCCGGCCGCGGGTATAAAAAACAACAGGCTACCGACAGAGGGCGACAGGCCAAGTAATGACTGCAACAGCTTGCCGCTGCCGCTCATATAGGCGGTCAGCGCACCAATACTGTTAACGCAAACCGAGGAAAACATCAGCCAGGAACCGAAGCCACCGACATAGCGTTTTGCCAGACCACTAAGCTGCAAGTGTGACCGGGTGCGCAAGGTCGATTCGGCGACATACAGCATAGTGATGGTGGTAAACACGCCGACCACCACCAACCAGAACAGCAGCGGCATAAAGCCTGCCTTACGTGAGGCATAGGCAATCGACAGCACGCCAGCACCAACATTGGTGCCGACGATCATCGCGACACCTTCAACAAAGCTCAGCGATTTGCTGCGGGTATGCTGGCGCTGCGCGGCTTCAGTTGCCGGCAGATACGACGTTTCGAACGACATGGTGGCTCCTTTCGCTGGCCAATCAGGCGTTGAGTAAACACACCTCAACGCAGAGAGTTTTCTGTTCAGAACTGTCAGTGGTCGCGAGGTCAGCGCGTTAGATCTGTGCTGCCAGAGCCTGTTTCAGCAGGGTAAGCGCTTCGGCAAACTGCGCATCGGGAATGGTCAGGGGATAAAGGAAACGAATTACATTGCCGTGCTGACCACAGGTCAGCAGCAGCAGGCCATTCGCCATGGCATGTTGTTGTACCGCGCGGGTGATGTCAGCGTCAGGCCTGCCGCTGTCAGGATGACAAAACTCCACCGCAATCATTGAGCCACGCGCACGAATATCGGCAATCTGCGGCATGCTGCGCTTTGCCTGCTGCAATACTTCAACCAGGGCGGCACCGAGTTGGTTAGCACGCTGACAAAGCTGTTCCTCATCGATCACATCCATCACCGCATGTGCGGCAGCAACCGCCAGCGGATTACCGGCATAGGTGCCACCGAGACCGCCTGCTGCAGGCGCGTCCATCACTTCAGCGCGTCCGGCGACTGCCGAAAGCGGCATACCGCCC
Organism: Winslowiella sp. 2C04; assembly: GCF_050037805.1. Taxonomy (NCBI): domain Bacteria; kingdom Pseudomonadati; phylum Pseudomonadota; class Gammaproteobacteria; order Enterobacterales; family Erwiniaceae; genus Winslowiella; species Winslowiella sp. 2C04. The sequence continues at coordinate 644,047 of NZ_CP188300.1, forward strand.
GCCAGGCTTTTTGCCATGGTGATCAGATCGGCTTTTACTTCGCCATAGTGCTCCATGGCAAACAGTTTTCCGGTGCGGGCAAAGCCGCTTTGAACCTCATCGGCAATCAGCAGAATGCCGTAGCGATCGCAAAGCTGGCGGAGTTGCGCAAGGAACGGCGTTGGAGCGATATGAAAACCGCCTTCTCCCTGCACCGGCTCCAGCACAATCGCGGCGACATCTTCCGGCGCAATGTCATGCGCAAACAGCGCGTCAATGCTGTTAATGGCATCCTCGACGTTGACGCCGCGTAAGATATTGGGATAGCGGGCATGGAATACGCCTGCCGGCATTGGGCCAAAATCACGCTTGTAAGGCGCGACTTTGCCGGTCATCGCCATCGTCATTAAAGTGCGCCCATGAAAAGCGCCTCCAAAGGTGATAATGCCGTGGCGTCCGGTGCTGGCTCGGGCAATTTTCACCGCGTTTTCTACCGCTTCGGCGCCGGTGGTAAAAAAGGCGGTTTTAGCCGGGCCGTTAACCGGCACGCGCTGATTAATACGTTCGGCTAATGAAATGTAGCTCTCATAAGGCACAATCTGAAATGCGGTATGGGTAAACTGCGTCAGCTGTTGGGCGATGGCTGCCGTCACTTTAGGATGGCGATGGCCGGTGTTCAGTACCGCAATGCCGGCGGCAAAATCGATATAGCGGTTGCCTTCAACATCCCACAGGGTGGCGTTCTCGGCGCGTTCGGCAAACCAGTTACACATCACGCCAACCCCACGTGGGGTGGCATTCAAACGACGCTGGTTGAGAGGGGCGTTTTTGTTGTCCATCCTGTTACTCCGCGGTTATTAGTTATTTACAAACGTTAAGCAATAACGTCTATTTACCCGCTAGCGAAGCGTTGTGACGAGAGCCATTTTTACACTGAGGGAGGGAGCCAATTGCGTACTCTGCACGGAGATCACCTTTTGCAGCGACTGCAACGGGAAACCGAAGGCGCACTGCATGCGCGGCTGTTTCGCAGTCTGCGCGGCGCGATTATCGACGGCATTATGCTGCCGCAAAGCCGACTACCGGCATCGCGCGATCTGGCTCACGAACTGGGCGTATCACGCAATACGGTACTGAATGCCTATGAACACTTACTGGCGGAAGGCTATGTCAAAGCACGCACCGGCAGCGGCACCTGGGTAGCGGAAACGCTGCCAGACAGCTGTCTCTCCTCCAGCGGATCGGCCAGCTGCACGCCGCAGCGTCGTGCAACGGAGGTAAAAATGTCGCGGCGCGGTGCCAGTTTGCTCGGTTATGCCGGGGCGTCGCCGCACCAGTGGGGAGCTTTTGTGCCGGGTGCGCCGGATGTCACCGCGTTTCCTCATGCGCAGTTCAGCCGTATTCAGGCGCGACTCAGCCGCGAACCGGATATTGAACGGTTGATCTACAGCAGTGCTGGTGGTTGCAGCGAACTGCGCAGTGCATTGGCGGATTATCTGCGCGTAGCGCGATCGGTTAACTGCGATGCCGATCAGATTCTGATCACCGAAGGGGTTCATCAGGCGGTGGATCTGGTTTCACGCATGCTGTGTGATAGCGGCGATCGGGTATGGATCGAAGACCCTGGCTACTGGGGAACGCGCAATATCCTGCGCATCAACGGGCTAAAAATTATGCCGGTGCCGGTGGATGAGGAGGGCATTATCCCTGCCAGCGATGCCGACCGCACGCCACCACGGCTGATGTTTGTTACGCCTTCACACCAGTATCCGCTGGGGGCGCATCTTAGTCTGGCCCGCCGTCAGCAGATGCTGGCGCTGGCGCGACGCCATCACAGCTGGATTGTGGAAGATGATTATGACAGCGAGTTTCGCTTTTCCGGACAGCCTTTTCCCTCGTTGCAGGGGCTGGAAGCGGATGCACCGGTGATCTATATGGGCACTTTCAGTAAAACGCTTTATCCGGCCCTGCGTATCGGCTACATGATCGTACCGAAGCAGCTGATGACTCCGCTACGCACTGCGGCAGCTGAGCTTTATCGTGGCGGGCATTTACTGATCCAGCGGGCGCTGGCTGAATTTATTCGTGAAGGGCATTATGCGGCGCATATCCGTCGGATGCGGCTGCTGTATGGCAAACGCCGCGCCTTTCTGATATCACTGATCCAGCGCTATTTGGGGCCGGATTTTTTGCGTGAGTTCAATCATGAGGCTGGGCTGCATCTGGTGCTTAATCTGCCGGACGGCTGTGATGATGTGGCAATTGCCGCGCAGGCGTTGCGCCAGGGAGTGAAGGTGCGCCCGCTGTCGCAATATTATATGCAACCGCAGGCAACACGCGGATTACTGCTGGGTTTTGCCTGCGTCGACGAGCGGGTAATGTTACCCGCTTTCAACGTGCTGCGTGACTGCCTGGCTAAAAATGGCGTGGCATCACGCGCTGACCATCATCAGGCTGCGGGACCGTGATTTTCCGCGCCCATTTTAGCCAGATCTTTATCGACAAAGAACAGGCCTTTGCCACTGGTGCCAACCAGCGCCAGTTTATCCAGTACCGATTTAAACAGTTTCTCTTCTTCGTGCTGTTCAGACACATACCACTGCAGGAAGTTGAAAGTGGAATAATCCTGTGAGGTCATGGCGTAGTGCGCCAGCTCATTAATTTTACCGGTAATCAGCTTCTCGTGTTCGTAGGTTTGTTCAAATACTTCTGCCAGCGAATTAAATGCTACCGGTGGTGCAGCGATACTGCCCAGTACCGGCATTGAGCCTGTATCAGCCAGATAATCAAACAGGCGTTGCATATGCTGCATCTCTTCGCGCGAATGTTCTTTAAGAAATGCTGCGGCTCCTTCAAAGCCTTTGTCACCACACCATGCGCTCATTTGCAGGTAAAGATTAGCGGAGTAGAATTCCAGGTTTAACTGATCGTTCAGGCGCGCGGTCATTTCGTTAGTCAGCATGGCAGCTCCATAATAAGCGATTTGGATTTATATTTAGTTGATTTAAGCCAAGTATGCATCATGAAATAGCAAAGGGATATATTTTTAACGTAAAAGCAGAAAATTCTATCCTGTTGTTTTTAATTGTAATTACTCCGTTTGCTGAATGCTATTGATTCTCATTTTTTTCTGTATTTCATCCGTTATAATTCGCTGATAAAACAGCAAATGAGCAGTCTTTGATAGCGTTTTGGCTGAAGCTGATATTAATTTTCATTATCACAATAATTATATTCAATCATAATTATGATCATCATTTCATTTAGCCTTAAGTCACGAAGAACATTTTTCACTGCGACAAGCGTATTAATCAAAGCCGGCTCAAGAAACGCAAGCTAATAAGTTGATAATGTAAATCACTCTTGATATAAGAATCATTCTCAAGGATATCAGAGTGAGTCAAGGATTATGACCATTCAACATGCAGCATCCGTCACGGATGTTGCTGCGCAGTGTTTTCTTAATGCACTGACGCGCGAAACCCGGGACTGGCAAATTATTCCGGCTGGCGCAGCACAGCAATATGCACAACTGCAAATCTCGCTATTGCCTTCTCAAACGCTGTGTATTGACCTGCGCTTTTATTCGCTGACTCAGCATCATCACTATCTGTTTCCGGCGCGTCTGCATATTGACGGCGAGGAGGAGAGTCGCAGGCTCAGTCCGGAACAGCTGGTTGACCTGCTGCTGGCAAAGCCATCAATCAAAGATAGGGTGGATGAGCATCAGCTGGCACGTTTTCGCCAGCGCGTACTGGAGAGCCATTCCCATACACATCAGGCGATTGCCAGCCGTACGGACTGGCCCGGGCTGCGCGACAAACCGCTAAACTTTATTGACGCCGAGCAGGCGTTGCTGGTGGGCCATGCCTTTCATCCGGCACCAAAATCACATCAGCCTTTAACGCCCCAGCAGGCGCGTCGCTATTTGCCGGAGTTTGCCGCCGGATTTCCATTACGCTGGTTTGCTGTAGATAAGCGTTATCTGGTGGGTGACAGCCTGGGTCTGACGTTACAGCAGCGGCTGCACCGCTTTGCCGCAGAAAATGCGCCGCAGCTGCTGGCGTATTTTCTTGATGATATCTGGCTGCTGCCGATGCATCCGTGGCAGGCCGAGCGCCTGCTGACACAACCCTGGTGTCAGCAACTGGTGATGCAACAGCGGCTGCGCGATTTAGGCGAGGCTGGACAACGCTGGTCAGCGACCAGCTCTTGCCGTTCGCTGTACTGCGCCTCCAGCCGCGATATGGTGAAGTTTTCTCTTAGCGTACAGCTAACCAATTCATTACGAACATTATCGTTGAAAGAGTTGCAGCGCGGCATGCGGCTGGCACGACTGGCGCACACTGAGCGCTGGCAGCAATTACAGGCGCGTTTTCCGACGCTGCAAGTGATGCAGGAAGATGGCTGGGCAGGATTGTGCGATGCTGAGGGGCATTTACAGCCGGAGAGCCTGCTGGCGCTGCGGGTTAATCTGCTGTTTGGCCAGCCACACAGCCAGACTAATGTGCTGGCAAGCCTGACTCAGGCGGCACCGGATGGCGGCGACAGTCTGCTGGCAGCGGCGGTGCATCGATTATCAGCACGGCTTGAGATTTCATTGCCGCAAGCGGCTTACTGCTGGCTGGATGCCTGGTGCCAGCAGGTGCTGATGCCGCTGTTCAGCTGTGAAGCCGATTACGGGCTGCTGCTGCTGGCACATCAACAGAATATCCTGGTGGTGATGCAGCAGGATTTACCGGTTGGCATGATGTTTCGTGATTGTCAGGGCAGTGGTTTTACCGCCGCTGCAGGCAGCTGGCTGGCGCAGATTGACGAAGCCAGTGCAGAAAATAGCTTCAGTGAGCAGCAACGGCTGCGCTATTTTCCCTATTACCTGATCGTTAACTCGGCACTGGCAGTGACTGCGGCACTGGCCGCCGCCAGGTTTGCTGAGGAAAGCCAGCTGATCGCGCGGGTTCGCGATATCCTGAGTCAGCTGCGGGCAACGGTCAGCGATCCGTTATGCCTCGATTATGTGCTGGATAGCGCCGAATGGCGCTGCAAAGGCAATTTCTTCTGCTCTCTGCGTGGACACAATGAAAACACGCTTATCGATCCGGCCGAGATCTACTTTTCGTTGACCAATCCATTGCCTGGTGAGGTGAGCCTGTGATGCCTTCTGCCAGAGTAGTGCACGCCAGCAGGGGTTTTCGCTGTGAACGGCTGGAGCAAAATCTGTCGGTTGGCCTTGGGCGGGATGGCAGCGCAGTGCTGCACTCGCCGGGTGAACTGCCCGCTGGCTGGTTAATTGCTGCATGCGATCAGCTACTGATCGCCGCCCCCGAACTGAGCGGCATTATGCTGCCGTATGCTGAATGGTGCGATCAACCACAGGCGCAGGCGCTGTTTGCGCAGCTCTGCGGAGATTATCTGGCGCGTGAGCAATTTTATCAGCTGCCGCTGTGGCTGACATCAGCGGCGAGACCGCCTGCCAGTGAGATGCACTATGATGCCAGCCATGAACTGTGGCTGCCGCGACGGCCACCACGTCCGGAAGGTGAGGTTTATCGCCGCTTCGATCCTCTGATAAAACACAGCTTAAGTTTCCGCCTGCCGGATGTGGCGCGCGATGCCGAGCAGTTTACCCGCTGGATGAATGCGCCGCGCGTTGATGCGTTCTGGGAAATGCGCGGGCCGCTGGAGCAGCAGGTTGCCTATCTGCAACGCCAGCTCGACTCACGCTATTGCTATCCGTTGCTGGGCTGTTTCGATGACCAGCCGTTTGGCTATTTCGAGGTTTACTGGGCTGCGGAAGATCGCATTGGTCAGCATTATCGCTGGCTGCCGTTTGATCGTGGCTTACACATGCTGGTAGGTGAAGAGAACTGGCGTGGTGCGCCGTATATTCACAGCTGGCTGAGCGGGTTGACTCACTACCTTTATCTTGATGAAAGCCGTACCACCCGGGTGGTGGCAGAACCGCGTGCTGATAATCAGCGGTTATTCCGTCATCTGCCTGCCGCAGGTTATCAGACGGTGAAAGAGTTCGATTTTCCCCATAAGCGCTCACGGCTGATTATCAATCAGCGTGAAGCCTTCTTTCGGAGGTTTGGCCGATGATCGCGTCTGACTATCCGGACTGGCAACGGGTTAATCGCCAGATGATCGCGCGGATGCTGGCTGAACTGGAGTATGAGCAACTGTTGCAGGCCCACCAGCAGGATGGCGCGTGGCGAATTGTGGTCGGTGAGGCAGGCTACCGCTTCTGCGCGACGCGCGGAATCTGGGGATGGCTGCATATCGATGTTGCCAGTCTGAGCTGCGATGGCTTCCCACTGGAGGCCGATCAGATGCTGTGCCAGCTGGCGGGTATGCTGAAGATGAATGATGCGCAGATCGCTGAACAGCTGGAAGATCTTTATGCCACGCTACGCGGCGATATGCAGCTGCTGTTTGCGCGCCATGGCTGCAGTGCGGCGGATCTGATCGCCCTCGATCCTGAGGCCTTACAGTGTCTGCTGGCTGGACATCCGAAATTTATTTTTAATAAAGCGCGACGTGGCTGGGGGCTGAGTGCATTACGCCAGTACGCACCGGAATATCAGGGGCAGTTCCGTCTATGCTGGCTGGCGGCGCGGCGCACCCATTTTGTCTGGAGTGCGGATCGGCTTCACTCGCTGGATGCGTTACTTAACAGCGCGATGGATAAGGTTGAACGACGGCGCTTTGACCGCCACTGGCAACAGCTTGAGCTGGACGATCGGTGGATCCCGCTGCCGGTACATCCGTGGCAATGGCAGCAAAAAATCGCGCTGCATTTTCTGCCGCAGCTGGCAAAAGGTGAGCTGGTAGAACTGGGGGAGTTTGGCGATCTTTATCTTGCTCAGCAATCATTGCGTACTCTGACCAATATCAGCCGTAACGTCGCTTTCGACATCAAGCTGCCGCTGACGATTTACAACACCTCCTGTTATCGCGGTATTCCCGGAAAATATATCAGTGCCGGACCGGCCGCTTCGCACTGGCTGCAACAGATTTTTGCCGAGGACTGCACCCTGCGCAGTAGCGGCGCGACGATTCTTGCTGAACCGGCAGCGGGTTATATGGCGCATCCGACCTATGCCATGCTCAGGCACGCGCCATACCGTTATCAGGAGATGCTGGGAATTATCTGGCGTGAAAACCCCGGCTGTTACCTGAAACAGGGTGAGCAGGCGGTACTGATGGCGGCACTGATGGAGTGCGACAATCAGGGCAACCCGCTGATTGTTGAGTGGATTAACGCGTCGGAACTGAGTGCGGAACAGTGGCTGCTGCAACTGTTTCATTGCGTGGTGGTGCCGCTGTATCACCTGATGTGTTGTTATGGCGTTGGGCTGATTGCCCACGGGCAAAACATCACGCTGGTGATAAAAAATCACTTGCCGCAGCGTATTTTTCTCAAAGATTTTCAGGGAGATATGCGCTTGGTCGATCTGGATTTCCCCCAAATTTCCTCGTTGCCCGCCGGGGTCAAAGAGGTCACTGCTCGTCTCTCGGCGGACTACCTGATTCATGACTTACAAACCGGGCATTTTGTTACCGTATTACGCTTTATCTCACCGCTGCTGGCTTCAGGTGGGTTGAGCGAAATGCGTTTTTATCAGCTGCTGGCGCAGGTGCTGCAGCAATATATGGCACAGCATCCACAGCTGGCGGATCGTTTTGCGCTGTTCGATCTGTTTAAACCGCAAATCTTACGTGTGGTGCTGAATCCAGTGAGGCTGACCTGGTCAGAGCAGGATCGGGGTCAGCGCATGTTGCCGCAGTACCGACAGGATCTCGATAACCCGCTGTATAGGGTCAGCATGGAGCAGGATCAGTGAAGCAGCCTCTTGATTTTATCGGTATTGGAATTGGCCCGTTTAATCTCAGTATCGCCGCACTGGCGAGTGAGGTACCCGGTTTCAACTGTCAGTTTTTTGAAAGCAAAGCGCGGTTCTCCTGGCATCCGGGCATGATGGTGCCGGAGTGTCAGATGCAGACCAGTTTTCTCAAGGATCTGGTTAGTGCGGTATCACCGACCAACTACTACAGCTTTATTAACTATCTGGTACAGCGCAAGAAATTCTATCGTTTCCTGACAACAGAGCAGCGCACCGTATCGCGTGAGGAGTTCGCCGATTATCTTGATTGGGTCGCCAGCCGCCTCGACTCACTGGCCTTCAGCCAGCAGATCGACAGCGTGGATTTTGACGATCGTCAGCGGCTGTTTGTGGTGACGACTTCGCAGGGTATCTGTCGCGCACGTCATATCTGCCTCGGCATCGGCAAAAGGCCGGCCCTGCCAGAGTGTGTCAGTGAGCAGAATGCGCACTGTTTTCATGCCAGTGAGATGGCGTTGCGTAATCCCGATCTCAACGGAAAGCGGGTCACCATCGTCGGCGGTGGACAGAGCGGTGCTGATCTGTTCCTCAATATTTTCCGCGCAGAATGGGGGGTGCCGCAGCAGCTTAACTGGTTATCACGGCGTAACAACTACCAGGCGCTGGATGAAGCGGCGTTCGCGAATGAGTACTTTACACCGGATTATGTGCAGAGTTTCTTTAGCCTGAACGACGGCGCGAAGCAGCAGCTACTTGCTGAGCAAAAGATGACTTCCGATGGCGTTACCAGTGAATCGCTACTGACGATTTATCGCGCCATGTACCACCGTTTTGAGGTACTGCGTGAACCGGTCTGGGCACGACTGCTGCCGAGCCGCAGCCTGACCGCTCTGCACCGGCAGTCGCAGGGCTATCGGCTGGTCACGCAGCATCATCTCGACCAGGGCTATGAGCATTTCGATAGTGATGTCGTGATCTTTGCCACCGGCTATCAACAGTATCGCCCGGCATTCCTCAGCCCGTTAGTGCATCGGCTGCAACTGACCGCCGATCGGCAGTACCAGATTACTCCAGATTTCACCCTGCGCTGGGATGGCCCGCAGGACAACTGCCTGTTTGCCGTTAATGCCAGCATGCACAGTCATGGCATTGCGGAACCGCAGCTCAGCCTGATGGCCTGGCGATCGGCGCGTATTCTTAATCGGGCTTTAGGGCGTCAGCAGTTCGATTTAACGTCCAGCCCATCGGTGATCCACTGGCGTAGTCAGTGCCCGGTTACCGATCTTCAGCACAACCAGTTTGATTACACGCCTTAATAAACGGACTTTTTAAGGAAAAAATAGAAAATGATAAAAATAAGTACTCTGTGGATCGTAAACCTTTGCCTGTTAATGATGTTGTCACCCCCCGCCTGGGCCGCCGAGGAGAATCAGATAGTGGTATCTGCCAGCCGTGCGCACCGGACGGTGGCAGAAATGGCGCAAACCAGCTGGGTGATTGAAAGCCAGGAGATTGAACAGCAGGTGCAGGGTGGAAAAGAGCTGAAAGAGATTCTTGCCCAGTTAATACCGGGAATGGACGTCAGCAGTCAGGGGCGTACCAACTACGGCATGAATATGCGTGGCCGCTCGATGATGGTGATGATTGACGGCGTAAGACTTAACTCATCGCGCAGTGACAGCCGCCAGCTGGATGCCATCGATCCGTTTAATATCGCTCATATTGAAGTGATTTCTGGGGCTACCTCGCTGTATGGCGGTGGCAGTACCGGCGGCTTAATCAATATCGTCACCAAAAAGGGACAGGCGGAAAAGCAGGTCGAATTGCAGCTCGGCGGTAAAAGCGGTTTTAACAGCCACAGCGATCGCGATGAAAATATCGCCGCCGCAATTGGCGGCGGTAATGAAAAGGCGTCGGGGCGCCTGTCGCTGTCTTACCAACGCTATGGCGGCTGGTACGACGGTAAAGGCAATGAGGTATTGATCGACAATACTCAGACCGGATTACAGTATTCGCACCGCATTGATCTGATGGGCACCGGTACGCTGAATATTGACGAGCATCAGCAGCTCCAGCTGACTACGCAATATTTCAACAGTGAGTCGGATGGCAAGCATGGCCTCTGGCTTGGCGAAAATTTTTCGGCGGTGACCGGCAAGGGCACGGCTGCCAACCGCGGCGGGCTGAAGTCCGATCGCATTCCCGGTACTGAGCGTCATCTGATTAATTTGCAATATTCCAACACCGATTTCTGGGGGCAGGATTTTGTGGCACAAATTTTTTATCGTGATGAGTCACTGACCTTTTATCCGTTTCCGACATTGAGTAAAGGTGTGGTCAGCAGCATAAGCGCCTCACAGCAGAAAACCGATTTTTATGGTGGCAAGCTGACACTGAACAGCCAGCCGCTCGATAGTCTGACGCTAACCTGGGGGATTGATGCGGAACATGAAAGCTTCAATGCCAATCAGCAGTTTTTTAATCTGGCGAAGGCGCAGCAGTCCGGAGGAATGATACTGCAGAACGCCTATAATGTCGGTCGTTACCCGGGTTATACCACCACCAATCTCGCGCCGTTTATGCAGGCCAGCTACGATATTGATCCGATGTTTACCCTGAGCGGCGGCGTGCGTTATCAGTACACCGAAAACCAGGTCGATGATTTTATCGGTTATGCGCAACAGCAGGCGATTGCTAACGGGCTGGCGACTTCCGCCGATGCGGTACCGGGCGGCAACACCAGTTACAACAACCTGTTGTTTAACGCCGGTTTGCTGGCACATCTGACTAAGCGTCAGCAGGCGTGGTTCAACTTCTCACAAGGGTTTGAGATCCCCGATCTGGCAAAATATTATGGTTCCGGCAGTTATAAGCTGGTGAATGGTCACTATCAATTGCAAGACAGCGTTAACGTTAACGATTCTAAGCTCGACGGAATTAAGGTTAACTCGTGGGAGCTGGGCTGGCGCTACACCGGTGATAATCTGCGCACTCAACTGGCGGCGTACTATTCCTTGTCGGACAGAACCATCTCGATCAATAAAACCGATATGACCATTAATCTTGAAGACGATAAGCGTCGTATCTATGGGATGGAAGGGGCGCTGGATTACTTCTTTGATAATAGCGAGTGGAGTGCTGGCAGCACCTTTAATCTGATTAAATCGCAGACCCGGGTGAACGGAAGCTGGAATAAACTAACGGTAGACAGTGCCAGTCCGTCAAAGGCCACGGCTTATATTGGCTGGGCGCCGGGCGAATGGAATTTGCGGCTGCAATCTCAGCAAACCTTTGATGTTTCCGATGAGAAAGGCAACAGGCTTGAAGGGTATAACACCATCGACTTTTTGGGCAGCTATGCGTTAGCGGTGGGTAAAGTCAGCTTCAGTGTGGAAAATCTGCTGGATAACGATTACACCACACTTTGGGGGCAGCGCGCGCCGTTACTCTACAGCCCGACCTATGGCTCACCTGCGCTTTACAGCTACAAGGGGCGTGGCCGCACCTTTGGTCTGAATTATTCGGTGGTATTTTGATTTTTTGACGCGGTATGATGCGGGCGGCGATGACGCCGCCGGTAAATCAGCTCTGCACAGATAACCTGTTTGCCGACTGTTAAAGGTCTTACTAAATGGTAACCAGGATGAATAAACGCAGTGCCCTGATAAAATTTTTTCTGCCGCTGGTGGTGCTGGCAGTAATTGTTGGCTATATGTCGCTATCGCGTGTTGATAAGCAGGAGCAGGATTATTATGTGGCGGTTTATTGTCAGGCGGTTAAATTGCCTGACTACCGCTCACCACTGGCCGCGATGCGGAAAATTGTTGACTCTGGTAATGGTGATTACGCGCTGGATCGTAAAAAGTTTAATCAGCAGGCAGCAGATAATGTGCTGAATACCGTCAGTAAACTGACAAATGTGCAGCGCAGCACATTGAAGGACGATGCTACCGTCTGTAGCCAGATAATCAGTGCGAAAATGGCCGGATAACCGGCCTTTATCCCTCAGTTCCCTCCCGATAATACCCTCACAAACTGGCCAGATTCGTTAAGATTTCGTAGAGAAATGATAATTATATTGATCGTGATTATGATAATTATTATCATTCGCTTTCGTAACTGAATATTAACACCAACTTCACTTGCCCCTCTCCTCAGGCCAAAAAAATGATAAAGACTAAGTTGTTAGTCGCAGGGCTACTGGTTTCATGGCTGGCTGGTTGCCAGCAACACGTCAGGCAATCTGAACCGCAGCTGACGCAATCGCTGGAATTTTCCTCACGAATTGAATCACTGCGAGATAATCAGCCGCTCTCTGCCGCTGCTCTGGTCGATAAACTCAGTGCTGCACCGATGGTTATCGTTGGTGAAAAGCACGACAACACCGATCACCATCGCATTGAGCAGTGGTTACTCAACCAGATGGCGAAAAGGCGGCAGCAGGGTAGTGTGCTGATGGAAATGATTGCCAGCGATCAACAGGAGGCGGTGAATCAACTTCAGCAGGGATTGAAAGGCGAGCCCTATATTCGTGATGAGCGTCTGCAACAGCTGTTGCAGTGGAATAAAGGCTGGCCGTGGGCGCTGTATGGCGGAGTAGTGACCACTGCGCTGCACGGAGACTATCCATTGCTGGCTGCCAACCTCAGCGCCAGCGAAGTGAAGCAGATTTATCAGAGTAAGCAATTGCCCGCAGGCGAACTGTCGACGCGGCAACCGGTGCTGGATGCGCTGTCGACGCTGATTGTGACCATGCATGGCGGTCAGATTGATAACGATCGTCTGGCATCGATGCTGGCGGTGCAGCAGCAGCGCGACCGCTTTATGGCGCAGCAGTTACTGGCAGCGCCGAAACCTGCGCTGTTGATCGCCGGCGGTTATCACGCTGCCCGTAATCTTGGTGTGCCTCTACACCTGCACGATCTGGATAAACAAGCCCGGCCATTGGTACTGATGCTGGCGGAGCAGGGAATGAAGATCACCGCCGATCAAGCGGATTATGTCTGGTACGTTGCTGTCGCTGCGCGCTGATGTCGATGATGCTGACAACTGCACCTTATCTGCATCGTCCGCGCTGGCGTGCAGGCCTCTGCTGTAGCGTTATCGTTCACTTGCTGCTGGTGGCGCTTTTAATTACCACCTGGCGCGATAACACGCCGCCGCCAGCGCCACCGGCGGCAGTGATGCTGGCGTTTTCCAAGCAATTTCAGGTCACCAATCGTCAGCCGGATGTGCCATTGGGTATTAATCAGCAACAGAAGGTGGACGCAGCCACCCCGGAAACTACGCCAGAGAAGCAACAGATGCATCGGGTAGTCACGGCGGATAATGCTGAGTTGCAGCAGCCAAAAACGCAAAAGGCCACGCCGAAGCCGACCAAACCGCATGATATGAAGCACAAAAATTTGCTGCCTCAGAAAGCGGTGGAAGGTAATGCAAAAGTGGCTAACCGCGCGGCACCCAAGCCACAGTTAAATGTTGCCAGCACCACCGCCGCGCCGGTAGCCAGTGATGCGGCTACCGTGAGCAACAGTCAGCTAAGCTGGGAAGGGTTAGTTAAAGGGAAACTGAATTTGGTTAAAGCCTATCCGGCAGATGCCAGACGACGTGGCCGATCGGGTATCGTGCTGGTGTCATTTGTGGTGGGTGCCGATGGCGGCGTGATCTCCCGCCAGCTTATTCGTTCATCGGAAACGCTTTCGCTCGACAGAGAGTCACTGGCAATGATTGATCGCGCCCAGCCTTTTCCACCGCCGCCAGCAGAAATATTAACTGGCGGTATGTATAAAGTAACCATGCCGGTGAGTTTTGATTTAAATCAGGCTAATTAATTCTATCTAAGAGTTTTATTCAATGCTGAATATTCGTTGGGTCATGATGGCTAATTTATTATTAGCCATGCATTTCGCCGTGGCTGCTTCTCAGCCAGCCGCGCCGGTAGCAGAGAGTAAACCGGAAATCATCGTCACCCAGGGGGAATCCCGTGAGGATAACTATCACTGGCTGCGGGATGACTCACGGCAAAATAAAAAAGTGCTGGACTATCTGACGGCAGAGAATAATTACACCGCCGGGATATCACAACGCTGGCAGCCGCTCAGCAAGCAAATATATGCTGAAATGAGTGAGCGGCAGGCGCAGGATAAATATTCCCCACCCTATGAAATAAAGGGTTATCGATACCAAAGTCAGTTCCCGGAAAATGCCAATTATCCGCAACTAATGCGCCAGAAAAATGGAGAGGTAGTCTGGCAAAAGGTGCTCGATGCGAATCAGCGCAGTCAGGGAAAGCGATATTATCATCTCTCGCGCTATGTAGTCAGTGACGATAATCGCTATCTGGCGATTGCTGAAGATTTACGTGGGGATGGTCAGAATCAGCTGGCGTTGCTGGATATGCAAAGCGGCAAATGGTTGCCAGACAGTATCGCCAACAGCTCAGGCGATATGGTATTCAGTCAGGATGGTCATACGCTGTTTTATGTGCTGAACGATCCGCAAACCCTGACGCCATCTAAAGTGATGCAACATCGCCTGCATGATGCCGGGCCGGATAAACTGGTTTATCAGCAGCAGGATCAGACGCTGTATACCGGTATTGCTCGCTCGGCATCGAACGACTATCTGCTGATTACTTCCAGCGGTAATGACTCTTCGGAGGTCAGAGTTTTATCCCTTACCAGGCCGCAGGCTGCATTGCAGCTGATACAACCGCGTCGAACCGCTGTTGAGTATTATGTTGATCATATCAACGGCCAGTTCTTTATGCGCAGTAATGCCAGGGATAAGAACTTCGAAATTTATTCTTTCCGCCAGCCGGGCGATAGCTGGAAAACGGTACTTGCTGCGAAAAATAATATTGAAGTTGAAAGCTTCAGCCTGTTTGATCGCTGGCTGACGGTGATTCAACGTACCGACGGTAAAACCGAGTTTGCCAGAATGGAGTTTTCCACTGGCCAATGGCAAAACCTGCAATTTCCGGACGCCAGCTATATGGCGCGGGTGGGAAATAATCCATCCAGTGATGCACAGGTATTTAATTATCTCTATTCATCTCTGGATAAACCGCTGGGTTATTATCAGTGGGATTTAGCCACTAATCGTACCCGACTGGTACATCAGAAAAAAATTGCCAGGTTTCAGCAAAGCCAGTACGCCAGTGAGCGGGTGCAAATTGGCGCACGCGACGGTCAGCAGATTCCCGTATCACTGGTGTATCGCAAGGATAGTTTCAGGCAAGGGCATAATCCGCTGCTGGTATATGGCTACGGGGCTTACGGTGTCAGCCTCGATGCGGCATTCAGTGCGCCACGCCTCAGCTTGCTCGACCGGGGTTTTGTCTTTGCGCTGATACACGTGCGTGGTGGTGGTGAGAAGGGCGTGAACTGGTATCTGAGCGGTAAAAAGGCACTTAAGCAAAACAGTTTTAACGACTTTATAGATGCCACTCGCGGCCTGGTCGCACTGGGTTATGGCGCAGAAAAACGTGTTTACGGTATGGGGGGCAGCGCCGGCGGTTTGTTGCTGGCCGCAGTAGTGAATCAGGCTCCCGGACTGTTGTCGGCGGTGGTGCTACAGGTGCCGTTTGTTGATGTGCTGAACACCATGCTGGATGCTTCGCTGCCCATGACGCAGCAGGAATATGAAGAGTGGGGTAATCCGGCTACTGCTGAATATTATCCGATAATTAAATCTTACAGTCCTTATGAGAATCTCTCCGCACAAGAATATCCCGATATGCTGGTGACCAGCGGATTAAATGATTCACGCGTACCCTATTGGGAGGCGGCGAAATATGTCGCCCGTCTGCGCGTGCTTAATCAAAACAAGCAGGCGAGAATTCTGCTTAATACTAATATGCATGCCGGGCACAGTGGCGAAGCCGGACGCTATTCCCGTCTGCGCGACTCGGCTGGTGCATTTAGCTTTCTGCTTTACCTTGATAATGAAAAAAATAATACCTCAGGAGCATTACCTTGAAATATAAAAATATCGCCAACTGTGCATTGGCCAGCTGTCTTATTTTTCCTTGTATTGCCAGCGCTGCGGAAAAAAAAGGAGAGTCGACTTTCTCAACGTTAAAGGTTGCTGATAATACCCGGCAGCAGGAGAACGATAATGTCGGCTCCGATGAGGAAACTTACAGCAAGCCGGGCGCTTTTAGCTCACGCAAGATCAATAAGAATCTGCAAAGTCTTGATGCCACTTTGCGTACCATGCCGGGAACCTTTACCCAAATAGACCCGTTACAGGGGGCGGTGAATGTCAATATTCGCGGAATGAGCGGCTTTGGCCGCGTCAATACTATGGTTGATGGTGTCAGTCAGACCTATAACGGTATGGCGCCTTCCAGCTATCATGGTGGCGCGAACAGCTCTTCAGGCGTGTTAATTGATCCCAACTTCCTTGCCGGAGTGGATATTACCCGCGGCAGCAGCGCTGGAGCGCAGGGCGTTAATGCGCTAGCCGGCAGTGCCAATATGCGTACCATCGGCATTGATGATGTGCTGCTAAAAAATCGCCGGGCCGGTGTGCTGACGCGTTTTACCGTCGGAGATAATGGACTGGGGCGCAGTGGCATGGTGGCGGTGGCTGGCAGAAGCGAAACCTTTGGCGACGGTGGCAGCATCGGCGGCCTGCTGGGATTAAGTGATAATGTTCAGTATGCCACTTATAACAATGGTGCCGGCACCAGTAGCAGTGAGCTGTTTGGCTCAGATAACAATTACATGAAGCAGAAACCCAATTCGCAGCTGTATAAGCTTAACCTGAACCTCGATCGCTACAGTAAACTTGAACTGGCCGGACGTAACTACGCCAATAAGTTTACCCGCCGTGACATCACCAGCGATGATTATTATCTGAAATATGACTACACCCCGCTGTCAGAGCTGGTTGATGTAAATATATTGCTCAGTACCAGCCGCTCTAACCAGACTTATGATGTCAATTCACTCAGTGATGCCAATCATGCTTCCACCACTAATAAATCAGACGCCGTGAATATCAGTAATACCAGCCGTTTTTCGCTGAGCGATTACGATTTTGCCTGGCAGTATGGCGGTAAGGTAATGGATACCGAATATACCCGTGCTTATGATAACAGCGCTGAAAAAGTTTATAATACGTTTGCACCAGCGGGTAAGCAGAAGATCTCTGCGCTATACACCGGGCTGACGATAAATAAAGCTATTTATCAATTGGATTTAAATCTGAATTATACGCAAAGTCGGGTTAGTGGTTTCAAACCGGCATGTGCAGCGAATCAGCAATGCTTTCCGCAGGGCGCGGCAAATCTGAGGCTCAACGATCATGCAGTTAATCCTTCGGTGGCGTTTTCGGCGCAGGTGACGCCGTGGCTGCAACCCTTTATCAGCTATAGCCATTCCTCGCGTGCTCCGGTGCCACAGGAGGTCTTTTTTGCCAATGAAGGCGGCGCTTCAATGAATCCATTCCTGCAACCTGAACGGTCAGAGACCTGGCAGGCTGGATTTAATCTGGTAAAAAATGGGCTGTTGCTGGAGCAGGATAGCTTCAGGCTGAAAGCACTCGCCTATCAGACGCGGATTAAGGACTACATCAGCAGCCAGAACTATTATCTGTGCGCCAGCGGAGTTAAGTGCCGCAATGGTGAAGACAGCGATCCTAATTTCAAAGCCAATATTTACACCAACTCGCTGTCGCCGGTGAAAACCGAAGGCTATGAGATCGAAGCGAGCTATGATGTTGATTATGCCTATATTAATCTCTCCTGGAGTAAGCAACATACCGATCAGCCGACCTCCATCGCCAGTACCACCATGTTGGGTTTTGGCTACGATGATTTAAGCGATTTGCCGGACAGCTATGCCACGCTGGATATCGGCGCGCGTTTCCTTGCTAAAAAACTGGTGGTAGGCAGCCTGATTAAATTCACCGGAAAATCGAAGCGTTTACATCCTGAAGGTGAAAGTATTGATACCGGCGATGTGCCTAAAGATGATATGCCCAATATTCCAACGGTTATCGATGTTTACAGCAGTTATCAGATGACGGATAACCTGTTGTTACGCCTGAGCGTACAAAACGTGGGCAATAAAAACTATGCCGCCGCTTTGAATAAAATGAATCAGGATTATAACTACGTCGGCGATGATGGAAAGTCAGTTAATACCACCGCTCGTGGCCGCACCTGGGTATTTGGCGGTGAGCTGCGTTTTTAATTGCGTAAGGCAAAGCGGGCTGTCAGTAGGGCAGCCTGATAAAAAGGCGACAACAAGCGGCTTTTTAGCGCTATGCTTTTGCAGATTATTTTTCAGGATGAAGCAAAATGTCGACCGATTTTCCCCTGCTTGACGTGCAGGAAATAAGCTATTCCCTTGATGGCAGTCAGCTGCTGGCGCCGGTTTCGCTGGCGCTGAACGCCGGTGAGTTTGTACTGCTGACCGGGCCTTCCGGCAGTGGAAAAAGTACGCTGTTAAAGATTATTGCTTCGCTGTTGACGCCAACGACGGGCCATATCTTTTTTAAAGGCCAGCCGATCGGTGAGCTAAAAGCAGAACACTATCGCCAACAGGTCTCTTATTGTTTTCAGACGCCGGTACTGTTTGGCGAGACGGTATTTGATAACCTGGCACTGCCGTGGCAAATCCGCCACAAGAGAGTCGACAGGCCAAAACTGCAAAGCTGGTTGCAAAAGGTCAACCTGCCGCCGGAGATGCTGGATAAGAAAACGGAGCAGCTTTCCGGCGGTGAAAAACAGCGGGTGGCGCTGTTGCGCAACCTACAGTTCTTACCGGATGTTTTATTGCTTGATGAAATTACCAGTGCGCTGGATGAGGAAAACAAGCAGCTGATTAACCAGCTCATTACCGGGCTGGCGGCGGAAGAGGGTGTTGCCGTGATGTGGATCAGTCACGACAGTGCTGAAATCAGCCAGGCACAGCGGGTACTGACGCTCACGCCGGTCGGCCTGGAGAGTGCTAATGAGCCAGCATAATATTACCAATGAATCGCTTGCTCTGGCGCTGATGCTGGTAGTGATTGCCCTGCTGGTCAGTGGCAAAGAGAAGCTGGGTCTGGAAAAAGATATTGTCTGGAGCGTGGCGCGGGCGGTTGTTCAGCTGATCCTTGTCGGCTATGTGCTGAAGTATATTTTCGATTTGAACAACGGCTGGCTGACGGTGCTGATGGTGCTGTTTATCTGCGTTAATGCATCGCTAAATGCCCGCAAGCGCAGTCGCAATATCGGCAATGCCCTGATGATTTCGTTTGTTGCCATCACCGTGAGCACCACCTCGACGCTGACGATTCTGGTGCTGAGCGGCTCAATCGAATTTGTCCCGATGCAGGTGATTCCGATTTCCGGCATGATTGCCGGTAATGCGATGGTGGCGGTCGGGCTGTGCTACAGCAATCTGAATCAGCGTTTTGCCGACAATCAACAAAAAATCCTCGAAATGCTCAGCCTCGGCGCGTCAGTTAAACTGGCTTCCGCTAAGCTGATCCGCGACAGTATTCGCGCCGCGATGATCCCGACGGTTGATGCAGCCAAAACCGTCGGGCTGGTCAGCCTGCCAGGCATGATGTCCGGCCTGATTTTTGCCGGTATCGATCCGGTGAAAGCGATCAAGTATCAGATAATGGTGACGTTTATGCTGCTGGGTACCGCCAGCCTGTCGACCATTATTGCCGGTTACCTTGCTTACCGTCGCTTTTTTAATGCGCGCGCACAGTTAAAGCAAGCGGGTTAAACATTGCAGGGGAGTCTTTTTTGGCTCCCTTGATTGCACTACCCCGAGCCAGAATGTGTAGAATACCCGCCACCTGAGCCTGTCTGATAAGGAAGCCCGCGATGAAACCGAAGTCTGTGACCCTGTATGATGTGGCAGAGTGTGCCGGCGTCTCTTACCAGACCGTTTCACGCGTGATTAATCAGGCCAGTCACGTCTCAGAGAAAACGCGCCTCAAAGTTGAAGCGGCGATGAATGCGCTGAACTACGTGCCTAATCGCGTCGCACAGCAGCTGGCTGGCAAGCTCAGCCATACTATCGGGCTGGCCACCACTAATCTTTCTCTGCATGCACCGTCGCAAATCGTCGCGGCAATCAAATCCAAAGCGGGAGAAATGCAGTTCAATGTGGTGATTTCCATGATTGAACAAGCTGGGCTGGAGGCGAGTAAAGCGGCGGTCAACAGCCTGCTTTCTCAGCGGGTAGACGGACTGATCGTTAATATTCCACTGGAAGACGCTGAGGCGCTGGAGATCCAGCGACGTTGCGGTGAGGTTCCTGCGCTGTTTCTTGATGTATCGCCGGCACTGGCCGCCGATCATATTGTTTTCGATCCGACGATGGGAGCGTTGTTAGGCGTGGAACATCTTGTCGGGCTGGGCCACCAGAAGATTGCGTTACTGACCGGGCCGCTCAGTTCTGTCTCAGCGCGTCTGCGCTTTGAAGGCTGGCAACAGTGTCTTGCGGCGCATCAGTTAACCGCCAGCGCAATTATGCACGGCGACTGGAGCTCTCTTTCCGGTTATCAGCAGGTGATCCAGCTATTACGCGGCGGGGTGAGCCCGAGCGCTATTCTGGTCGCAAACGATCAAATGGCACTCGGCACGCTGCGGGCATTGTCAGAATTTGGTCTTGCAGTGCCGGGCGATGTATCCGTGGTGGGTTATGACGATACCGAAGACAGTGCCTGTTTTATTCCACCACTGACCACCATTAAGCAGGATTTTAAAGCCTTAGGCCAGGTCAGCGTCGATCATCTGTTGGCGCTTATCAGGGAAGAACAGGTTGAGCCAGTCATATTGCCGGTCAGTCTTGTGGAACGCAAAACCACCGCTGCACCGTGCGCAATTACGCCACATGTTCTGGCTGAGGCGCTTGCGCGGCTTGCGTTGCAGGTCGCTCGCCTGAAATAAACCGCCGACGGTGGCGGGGGTGTGTATCCGGCATGCCGTCAGGGCGGGAGCCGATACTGCGGTTTATTTGTGACGACTATCACCGAATAACTCTAATCAGCTTTACAGCTACGTTAGCCAAAATCATATTACTTTAAAATTGTGAGCGCATCGCAATACGCTAAAGGAATCCGACGATGACTAACAACGCTATTGATTTAAACGCCGTATTACAACGCCGCGACTGGGAAAACCCGGCGGTTACTCAGCTGAATCAGCTGAACGCCCATCCGCCATTTTCGAGCTGGCGCTCAGCAGAACAGGCGCGTGAGGACAGCGCTTCCGCCTCACTGCGCAGCCTGAATGGCGAGTGGCAATTCAGCTATTTCGCGCGGCCAGAAGCGGTGCCTGCCAGCTGGGTGAATAGCGATCTGAGCGATGCGAATTCGACGCCGGTGCCTTCCAACTGGCAGATTCTTGGCTATGACGCGCCAATTTATACCAATGTCACCTATCCAATTCCGGTAAACCCGCCGTTTGTGCCGCAGGAAAATGCCACTGGTTGTTACTCGCTCACATTTGATGTCGATGAGCGCTGGCTGGCCAGCGGACAGACGCGGATTGTATTTGATGGCGTGAATTCTGCGTTTCATTTGTGGTGTAACGGGCAGTGGATCGGCTATGCCCAGGACAGCCGTCTGCCTTCTGAGTTTGATCTGAGCGCAGTGTTAAAGCCGTCAGAAAACCGCATTGCGGTTATGGTGCTGCGCTGGAGCGATGGCTCTTATCTGGAAGATCAGGATATGTGGCGTATGAGCGGCATCTTCCGCGATGTGTCGCTGTTGCATAAACCGGAGACCCGCCTTAGCGATGTACGGCTGGTGACGCATCTTAATGAAGATTTCAGCCGGGCCGAACTGGCAGCGTTAGTGGTGGTGGAAGGTGAGCCATTAACCGATGTGCAAATCGCCGTGCAGCTATGGCGCGGTGACCAGCTGATCACTGAGCAGCAGCAGGCTATTGGCAGCGAGATTATCGATGAGCGCGGCGCTTATCACGACCGTACTACGCTGAAACTGCCGCTGGAACGCCCGCTGTTATGGAGTGCTGAAATACCAAATCTCTATCGTGCTGTGGTGGTATTAAAGCGCGGTGAAGAAGTCATTGAAGCCGAAGCTTATGACGTTGGTTTTCGCAAAGTGGAAATCAGTGAGGGTTTGCTGAAAGTTAATGGTAAGCCGCTGCTGATTCGTGGCACCAATCGTCATGAACATCACCCGGAAACGGGCCAGGTGATGGATGTGGAGACCATGCGCCGCGATATTCTGTTGATGAAACAGCATAACTTTAACGCGGTGCGCTGCTCGCACTATCCTAATCATCCAATGTGGTATCGCCTGTGTGATTACTATGGCCTGTACGTAGTGGACGAAGCCAACATCGAAACCCACGGCATGGTGCCGATGAACCGCTTAAGTGACGATCCCCGCTGGCTACCAGCCATGACCGAGCGCGTTACCCGCATGGTGATGCGTGACCGCAATCATCCATCGATCATTATCTGGTCTCTGGGTAACGAATCCGGTCATGGCAGTAACCACGATGCGCTGTATAACTGGATTAAATCCAACGATCCGACGCGCCCGGTGCAGTACGAAGGCGGCGGTGCTGACAGTGCGGCGACGGATATTATCTGCCCGATGTACGCCCGCGTCGATCAGGATCAGCCTCATCCACAGGTGCCAAAATGGTCAATTAAAAAGTGGATTGGCATGCCGGATGAGCAACGTCCGCTAATCCTTTGTGAATATGCCCACGCTATGGGTAACAGCTTTGGCGGCTTCCATAAATACTGGCAGGCATTTCGTCAACATCCGCGTCTGCAGGGTGGTTTTGTCTGGGACTGGGTGGATCAGTCACTGATTAAGCACGATGAAAACGGCCAGCCATTTTCTGCCTATGGCGGCGACTTTGGTGACAAACCGAATGACCGTCAGTTCTGTATGAATGGTCTGGTATTTGCCGATCGTTCCCCTCATCCGGCGCTGTATGAAGCGCAGCAGGTACAACAGTTCTTCCAGTTCCAGTTACTGACCAATGGTCATCCAGCAGTAGAAGTGACCAGCGAGTATCTGTTCCGTCACAGCGATAATGAGCGACTGGTGTGGACAGTGAAGTTGGAGGGAGAAGTGCTCGCCAGCGAAGAGGTGCTGCTGGATATCGCGCCGCAAGGCAAACAGCTGATCGAACTTAATCTGCCGCCCGCGACCCGCAGTGGTCAACTGTGGCTGAATGTCGAAGTGCAGCAGATTCAAGCCACTGACTGGAGTGACGCCGGTCATGTCTGCGCCTGGCAACAATGGCGTCTGCCTGAGTTATTAAGTGAGCCGGTAAAATCCAGCCACGGTGAAAGCCCACAGCTGGATATCAGTGAGCAGACGTTCGATGTGCGGCATGGCGCGCAGCACTGGCAGTTTAATCGCGCCAGCGGCTTGCTTACGCAGTGGCAAAGCGCTGGCGAAAATCTGCTGCTGACTCCGTTACAGGATCAGTTTACCCGTGCGCCGCTGGATAACGATATCGGCGTCAGCGAAGTGACGCGCATTGACCCGAATGCCTGGGTAGAGCGCTGGAAAGCGGCGGGGATGTATGAAATGGAATCCCAGCTGATCAGTTGCGAAGCTGAATCCCTGCACCATGCGGTGCAGCTGCATACCGTTCACTGCTGGCGTGCCCAGAGCAAAACGCTGTTTATCAGCAGCAAAACCTACCGTATTGATAATCAGGGTCAGTTACAGATCAGTGTTGATGTGGAAGTCGCTTATGGCGTACCTGCTCCAGCCCGTATTGGCCTGAGCTGCCAGCTGGCAGAGGTACAGCCGCAGGTGAGCTGGCTGGGTCTCGGTCCGCATGAAAATTATCCGGATCGCCAGGCATCAGCACGCTATGACCACTGGCAGCGCCCGCTGGCAGAGATGTATACGCCGTACGTCTTTCCTACCGAAAACGGTTTGCGCTGCGGTACCACCCGTCTTGAATATGGTGATAACCAGTGGCGCGGCAATTTCCACTTTAATATCAGCCGCTACAGCCAGCATCAATTGCATGAGATTTCACATCGCCATTTGCTGCGTGAAGAGCAGGGCAGTTGGCTGAATATCGATGGCTTCCATATGGGAGTGGGTGGCGATGATTCCTGGAGCCCCAGCGTATCGCCTGAGTTTTTATTACAGGAACAACATTACCACTACACAGTGAACTGGGCGCGTAACTAACCGCCGGGTTTTTCAGGGCAGGCGCCAGCCTGCCCACTGCTCCCCTAAGGATAAGAACCATGTACTACTTAAAAAACAGCAATTTCTGGATGTTCGGGCTGTTCTTCTTTTTCTACTTTTTCATTATGGGAGCCTACTTCCCCTTCTTCCCAATTTGGCTACATGATATTAATCATGTCAGCAAAAGTGATACCGGAATTATCTTCGCCTGTATCTCTTTCTTTTCACTGCTGTTCCAGCCAATTTTTGGCCTGCTGTCCGATAAGCTTGGCCTGAAAAAACACCTGCTGTGGTTTATTACCGGCATGCTGGTAATGTTTGCGCCATTCTTTATTTACGTATTTGGGCCGCTGCTGCAAACCAACCTGCTGCTCGGTTCGATTGTCGGCGGTATCTATCTTGGCTTTATCTATAATGGCGGTGCGCCAGCGATTGAAGCCTATATCGAAAAGGTCAGCCGTCGTAGCCAGTTTGAATTTGGCCGCGCTCGCCTGTTCGGTTGTATCGGCTGGGCGCTGTGTGCCTCGATCGCCGGCATCATGTTTACCATCAATAATGAGTTTGTTTTCTGGCTGGGTTCTGGCTGTGCGGTAATCCTCGCTATTCTGCTGTTTATTGCGAAGCCGCAAACTCAGCCGTCAGCGGAAGTGGCGAATTCTCTCGGTGCCAACCACTCGCCGTTTAAATTCCGTCTGGCACTTGAGCTGTTCAGGCAGCCAAAACTGTGGTTTTTATCGCTGTATGTGGTGGGTGTATCCTGTACTTATGATGTGTTTGACCAACAGTTTGCCAACTTCTTTACCTCATTTTTCAGCACCAACGATCAGGGGACGCGTGTCTTTGGCTATGTCACCACTATGGGTGAACTGCTGAACGCCAGTATCATGTTCTTTGCACCACTGATTGTTAATCGGATTGGCGGTAAGAACGCGCTGCTGCTGGCTGGGATGATCATGTCTGTACGCATTATCGGCTCTTCCTTTGCCACCACGGCGACTGAAGTGGTGATTCTGAAAACCCTGCATATGTTTGAGATTCCTTTCCTGATTGTCGGCTGCTTTAAATACATTACCAGCCAGTTTGAAGTTCGCTTCTCAGCGACCATTTATCTGGTCTGTTTCTGCTTCTTTAAACAACTGGCGATGATTTTCATGTCGTTATTTGCCGGATACATGTATGACCGGGTCGGCTTCCACGGTGCCTATCTGGTACTGGGGCTGGTGGCGCTGTCGTTTACCGTGCTGTCGGTATTTACCCTGTCAGGCGACGGCCCGTTGACGGTGCTGCGCTCATTCGGGAAGCAAAAACAGAAAATGGCATAATCCAGTGGAAGCCACGTTCCGGGCGTAAAGCAACGGCGTGGCTTCCACACTTTCCTGCATAAGCACCTCAATTAATTTAACTGAAAATTAATCGCCTTTATCCTTCACTCTGTTCAGCCGTGGCTTTTAGACGTAGTTTATGTCGCGCCAATGTAAGTCTATTATCATGGTGTATTTATTAAGGCTCCGGCATTCAGCAGAAGCGTGAGCGCCAATGATGTTTCTGATGGTCTGTCATAACTGGCATTAGACGGTTCATGGCCTGATACCAGCATCGGCTTACTCACTTAAGCACAGTGTTTTAAGGAAGCGGATAATAATGGCGGTAAATTTTGACCTGAGTGATCTTTACGCATTCCGCGCGCTGGTGGAATACGGCAGTTTTAAATCCGCGGCTGATGCGATTTGCATATCGCAACCTGCGCTTAGCAGGCGCATTGATAAACTTGAAACCTTACTCGGTGTTAAGCTGTTTGAAAGGACAACCCGCCGCGTCAGTCTGACCTTAGTGGGGCGCAAATTCTCTCCTCGCGCCCAGCGTCTGCTGATGGATTTTGAAGAGGTAATGTCGGATATCAGTGATGTTGGCAATAGCCGGGCAGGATTAATTACCGTTGCCTGTGTGCCTTCGGCGGCTTACTATTTTATGCCAAAAGTCATTGCCGCTTTCCAGTCACACTATCCACGAGTCCGTATCAAGCTGATTGATTCCAGCGCCGGGAATGTTTATGACGCAGTGATCAGCGGCCAGGCGGATTTTGGCCTCAGCTTTACCGGAACACCGCAACCGGACGTGGAATTCTTTCCTTTAGTCGACGAAGTTTATGTTGCGGCATGCCGTCGGGATCACCCTCTTGCCGCGCGAAAAACCATGACATGGCAGGAGTTTTACACTCATCCTTATGTCAGGCTGGATAAAACCTCAGGTAATCGCAATCTGCTTGATCAGGCGTTGGGCGATATCGTTCCTGAGACGCCAGGTGTTTGTGAAACCCGACATGTCACTACCCTGCTTGGAATGGTGGAAGCCGGTCTCGGAATTGCCGCCGTTCCGGCAATGGCAATGCCAAAATCAGACCATCCTGTTCTGGCAAGCATAGGATTAATTAACCCCACGGTAAGACGTAATGTGGGGTTAATTAAACGCAGTGGCCGTGAGCTATCACACCTTGCCAGAGCGCTGGAAAAACAGATTATTGCGCTACACGCCGTCGATTCCACTGCTTAAGGCGTTGTAACAGAATCCAGCCCGGTAGCGCGCACGGTTTGCTGTACCTGCTTTGACGATAGGTAGCGGAGTAAAAGCTTCGCCTCTTCAGCGTGCTCCGTTTTAGCGGCCACAGCACCGGCAAAGCGCGTGACATACTGAACGTTGTCCGGAATTTTTCCCACAAATGATACGCCTGGAACCGGCAGCAGCTCACTCACCTGCTGAAGCCCGATAGTATAGTGGCCCTGCGCGACGGTTAACGCTACCGGGGTTTTCTCAACCTGATGCGCTTTCCCCTGAACCTGTTGTTCAATGCCCAGCTTTTTAAACAGCTGTTGCTGCACATATCTGCCACTGGCACTGTCGGAATAAGCTATCGAGTCCGTTTCCAGTAAGGCGCTCCTCAGGGTTTTATCAGTGCTGATATCTGGTTTTGGCTTACCGCTACTGACGACCACACCAATTCTTGAATCAGCAAGTTCAGTGCGCGTATCCGCAATGACCATGCCGTTGCGGCTTAAATCACTCAGCGCATCGCCGACCATAATAATCACATCAGCGTTCTCTCCAGCCGCCAGACGGTTGGGAATAGCTTCAGCAGATTTCCCCATCGACGGGCCAGGTACGGTTTTCAGGGTAATTCCCTGTTTTTCAGCAAATTCCGGCGCCAGTTTTTCCCATGCGGCTTTGAAGCCGCCAGAGATCATTACGGTTAACTCTGTTGCGTGAAGGGGCTGACTGATTAAACAAAACAGCATCGCCAGCAGACTCAAACTCATACGTTTTTGCATGAAGTAATCCATTATCCGAAAGTTTTTTTAGCAGAGTGAGGTTGTGGTGTTTCCTGTTTGTACAGATACAGGGTTGCCAGTAGTGCGCACACCGCAGCAAAACTCATCCACAATCCGGGAGAGGCTTTATCACCTGTGGTTTCAATCAGTACCGTTGAGATTGCCGGAGTGAAGCCGCCAAAAATGGCAGTAGCAAGGCTATATGCCAGCGAGAAACCGGCTACTCTGACCGAGGTTGGCATTATTTCCGTCAGGGCAGGGATCATGGCACCGTTGTACAGGCCATAAATAAATGACAACCAGAGTAAAACGCCCAGCATCATATAGAAATCAGGCGCGCCAGCCAGAAGTTTGAGCGCGGGATATGAGGTGGCGATGGCGATCAGCGCCATGGTAATCAACACTGGTTTACGCCCGAATTTATCAGAAATAGCTCCGCCAATCGGTAACCAGATAAAGTTGGACACTGCAACCAGCAGCGTGACCAACAGACTGTCAGAAGCACTCAGCAGCAGGACTTTTTTACCGAAAGTCGGGGCGTATACCGTAATCAAATAGAATGAAGTTGTCGTCATCGCCACCATCAGCATGCCGGCTACCACTATTTTCCAGTTCTCCATCAGGGTACGGAATACCTGGGATAGTTCCGGATGTTGACGTCGGGCGCTGAACTCTTCGGTTTCTTCCAGATTACGGCGCAGGAAAAAGATAAAGGGAACGATTAAACAACCAAACAGAAACGGGATGCGCCATCCCCAGTCACCGATAGCTGCTTCGTCCAGCAATGCATTAAGAGCAAATCCCATCGCGGCGGCGACCATAATCGCTACCTGCTGGCTACCGGACTGCCAGCTGGTGTAAAAACCTTTCTTTCCGGGCGTTGCAATTTCAGCCAGGTATACGGACACTCCACCCAACTCAGCACCGGCTGAGAATCCTTGCAGCAATCGACCGACGAGGACGATTAAAGGTGCCCAAAATCCGATCGCATTGTAAGAAGGAATCAGCACGATAAGAAATGTGCCCATTGCCATAATGGATAACGTAACGATAAGCCCTTTCCGGCGCCCTACTTTGTCAATATAAGCACCCAATACCACCGCGCCGATAGGGCGCATTAAAAAGCCCGCGCCAAAAACAGCAAAAGTCATCATGAGTGAGGCGAACTCACTGCTTGCAGGAAAAAAGGTATGAGCAATATAGGTTGCGTAAAAACCAAACAGGAAAAAATCGAATTGTTCTAAGAAGTTTCCCGAGGTTACCCGAAAAATTGCGCCAATACGTGAACGGGCTGATGCAGGATGAGCAGAGGTTTGATTCATTATTTTCTCCGATACATATTAAATGTGTCGTAGTTGTTACCGACTTGTATCAGGAGACTGGCGCAATAATGGTGATTTAATAAGTGCGTTTTAGTTATCGTTTGATGCGTCTGACGCATCAATGCAAAAACAACTCAGGCGTGACTGAGCACCAGGTGCAATTCTTACATTCAGTGCGGACTAAACTGAAAACCTGGCTCGTTGGATATTTGTGACAGACTTATCATGTTTGAGTCTCTCTTTGGAGCAATGTTTGGCAACCGACTGACGGCATCCCCGGTGATTCGCACACCTATTAAGAAGGTGTTTGCCACACCGCAGCAGAGATAGGCTTTTTACCCAGTTGCTACCCCTGGAACATTGATAAGGATGTATCACAGCAATGATTCGCTGTTGCAGGAGATGCTGTCACCGCGAACGGGAGTCGTGAGTGAGACTGAACTATTTAGTCGCGACAGCATGTCAGGCTGGCTTGCGATATGGAAAACGGCAAGTTGAGAATGTCTAAAGCACAGCAGAGTTTAAGAATTTTATGATTGGCAATATCGAACCACATTTCACAGGCAACTAATTACTCATCGTTACTATCCAGGTGTGGTGCATTATCATATTTGCTCACCAGATAGCCCTATATTCACCTGGTATAGAATGTAAATGCAAAATTTACACTTAAAAAAAGATCTTGATTGAGTGTATGGCTCTGCGCGAACTAAACCTGATTGTGTATTCAGGAATATTCGATATGCTCGAAATATTTAATTCCAGTATCGGATAAATCCTTGTTCTAATCCTATACTATCTGGCGGCCAATGATGTCCATTGTGGAGTAGCATGAGCTCTATTTTTTAAAGGGAATCAAAAAAATTATTATATCTACGAAATAATTTTATGAGAGCACTTGAGCCTTTTTTGCGCAGATCTCAAAGAGAGCGTGATAGATTAACAGCTTGCCATGCGCTCTATAGTTTGATGATTGGGATTAATCCTGGTGTGTATATTGGTGTAAGAATTGTCTTTTTGCATAGGAATATCTAGGCATCCTGTCAGTAATCTAAATATATGCCTATTAAAAATAAGTGTTTTTATTGATTGCTTAATTAAAGTCTTGTTTAATCAATGGGTTAAATGTTGTTTTGTTCAGCGAAAGATTACAAATTTAACACTTGGTAAAACCTGGCAGGATTGACTGAAACATTATTAGTATATAGTATGATTTGTAAGTGAACAGTCAGGGTAGTGTGACATTAATATCCGCATTATGTAAGAGTGGTTAGCAATTATGTGGAGGCTCGTTAATGGTTTGTTTAAGTTATAATTTTCCTCTGTAAATTATTAGCTTATCTAAGATCACATGAAGCTTCATTATTATAGTGCTTACAGGATAGCGCTAAGAGCAAAATTTAGACATTGGAGAACTCTCAAGGTGCTAACGCTGCGCCAGGTGAATCTCACCGATGACAATATTAGAGGAGGAGTGTTAATTTGCGAATGCAATGGAGTGTTCTTCGCGCAACATAACAGCAAGTTTTTTTGATGTATATGTTCTTACCGAAGATAAGAAATGGAAATTTAATCTTCCTGGGTATTTTTTATTAAATATTCCAAGCCCCGGTTTATAGATGAATTTTATATTTATCATCGCTGATTTTTAATTTGGCTTCGATTGATATTGGTTTGTCCCATTTCTATATAAGTCATAGCGATGTTTGCCGCTTTATGATCAATAACTTCTTAAATTATTTTTTTATATTGTAGTCTATACTTAATATTTTCTGGATGGTTAGCTGTTCATATGAGTATGGCTCTTAAGAGATTGCTAATGAAATTTTTATATCTGGGTGAAAAGAACATTGGAAGCTTGGGAATAGTCCATATTATTGAAGCGAACTATCAAGATTCTACTATTGTATTAAAAAGTATCGAAGAATGCATCGAGTCAACTATTGCCGAATCCTATGACATTTGCATCATTGATGGCAAGAAGCTGGATGATATGCCACTAACCAGCTTAAAGAAATTTGCTGCGGTGACTAACATTCCGCTGCTGATTCTTGCAAAAAAAGATCAGGGAATCTACAAATTCATAAATCATCTGAACAATGTGCGTGGAATGATTGAGTTTGAAAGTGGAGTAGAGTTATTCCTTAACGCAATCAATGTTGTGCGATCAGGTGGCTATTGCTATTCCTGGGATATCTATGCACTGAAGAACAATAATTCGGCATTATTTAATGAAGAGTATTGCGAATCTGTTGGGTTGACTCGTCGAGAGATGGAAATTTTAAAAATGTATCTTGATGGTGCAACCAACAAAGAAATCTCCGTAAAGCTTTCACGTAGTCAAAAAACCATCAGTGCACATAAGTCCAATATACTTAGAAAAATTGGGATTAAACGTTTGCCTGTCTCATCATTCAAAATGGAATGTATGGAAGTTGGTTGCTAATTTCAGCCTGACTTTTAATGACTAAATGTAATGGTAGTGAATCACTATAGCCATGCGCTGTGTGTGGTTTTTTTAACAATGCCAGTAGTTGTAATTATGCGACTACGGATTACATCAAAGTATTAACAATCCTGAATGATTTAAATCAGGATTATTTATTTAGTTTCAGGATTAATTTTTCCTACTTTTTACCTGGATGCTATTTCATCAGCTCAAAACCCTCACAGTTCTTGTGAGGGTGATTCCTTTAAAAACAACCATTTACATTGTTCTTTTCTTGATATTTTCTTAAGTTTACTTAGTGCTGTTTATTTCCCTCAAAACCCGGGTTTTGGGGGTGGCTAAAATTGTCTGATTATCAATGATAAAGTGTCAGGTGATTATCTTTGCAGTGACCAGAACGTCATTCGTTATAAAGGAAATGACGCTTTTTCATCGGAGCAACATCTGGAGTTATGGAATAAATGGATAGAACAATAGTTCTGGCCGTCAACAGTGGCGAGGGGAAAACCCGACTGTTAACCGCGAACGCAAACAAGGCAGTTAAGGTTAAATTGATCGACGGTAATAAGTATCTGTTGAAAAATCTTGGTAACGATTTTGCTCCAGAAAATATTACTCTCACCCGCGTAGGCAATGAGTTGCATGTCATCCAGGAAGGTGACACTCAAGCCAGTATTATTATTGAAGATTACTTCAATGGGAATGACAAAAATCCTGCATTGTTAGGTATGGCGGAAGATGGGCAACTGTACGCCTATGTGCCTTTGTCAGGTGCAGACTACGAAAGTGGTTATCTGACCAGCGAAGGTGAAATGTCTGATGCAGCGCTGGGTGGCCCGGCATTGGGCAGCGGTGAGGATATTTTTACTGGCTCCGATGATGATAGTAACAACTATATACTTTACGGCCTGTTAGGATGGCTTGGAGCGGCTGGCCTTATCGGTGCCGGGGCTGCTATTGCCAATAATAATAATGATGATGGCGAAAGTAACCCACCGGCTAAGCCGGCAATTGGCCAGGCGCTGGATAATACCGGACCAATCACTGGGGCAATTCAGAATGGCAGCGTCACTGACGAAGCTAAACCTGTTCTGAGTGGCACCGGTCAGCCTGGTAATACCATTACGATTTATGACAATGGCCAGGAAATTGGTTCGGTAGTCATTGATAATGCAGGTAACTGGACTTTCACGCCGGAAAATTCATTGGCAGATGGCCAGCATGAGCTGGTGATCACTGAAACCGATCCTTCAGGTAATATCAGCTCTCCATCAGACTCGCTGAATTTTGGCGTGGATACTGTAGCGCCAGGCGTGCCCGGCATTCAGCATATTATGGATAAAGTGGGCGATACGGTTGGTGAAATTCAGCCGGGTGGCTTTACCGACGATTCACGTCCAGAAATAAGTGGTACTGGCGAAGCCGGTAGCACCGTAACTATTTATGATAACGGTATTGTCATCGGCACTGCTGAAGTCAATGCTGCAGGCCGTTGGTCATTCCTGCCAGAAACCGCGTTGGTTAACGGTTCTCACAACATTACAGTTTCTCAGACTGATGCAGCAGGAAACCAGAGCGTTATTTCTGAAGGATGGGCCTTTACGGTCGATACTGGTTTGCTTTCTCAGCCGAACATCAGTGAAATTCAGGATAATACCGGCAGTATTACCGGACCAATACAATCAGGTGGAATCACTGATGAAACTCAGCCGGTCTTAAGCGGCAAGGGTGAGCCAGGCAACGTCATCATCATTCAAGATAATGGTAATGAAATTGGCACCACTACGATTGATGAAAACGGCAACTGGACCTTTGTCCCGGAACTCCCTCTCGATGAAGGTCGACATGAACTGGTTATTACCGAACAAAATCAATCCGGTAATAAAAGCGAACCTTCAGATCCGATTGTAATTAATGTCGACACCACCGCGCCTGACCAACCGGGTGTTTCTCAGGCTATTGATAATACCGGACCTATTACCGGTATCATTCAGCAAGGTAGTACGACTGATGAGTCCAGGCCTCAACTAAGCGGCGTTGGCGAAGCAGGCAATACCATTACCATTTATGATGGTGGCCAGCAGATCGGTTCTGTGGTGATTGGTGAAGATGGCAAATGGAGCTTTACTCCAGAAGAAGCGCTTAGCGAGAGCGATCATAGCATTACGGTCACAGAGTCC
Source organism: Winslowiella sp. 2C04 (assembly GCF_050037805.1). Classification (NCBI taxonomy): domain Bacteria; kingdom Pseudomonadati; phylum Pseudomonadota; class Gammaproteobacteria; order Enterobacterales; family Erwiniaceae; genus Winslowiella; species Winslowiella sp. 2C04. Next base: position 677,305 of record NZ_CP188300.1, read on the forward strand.
GATCTGGCAGGTAACGAGAGCGCACCTTCTGAGTCGTTAGACTTTACCGTTGATACCACTCCACCTCTGTCAGGATCAGAGTTTCTGGCGATCACTGCGGTTGCCGATAGCGTTGGTGACAGGCAAGGTAATGTTGCCAGCGGTGAAATCACCGATGACAGCAAACCTCAAATCAGTGGCATCGGCACTGCCGGCGACACGGTTTTTGTCTATACCACTGACATCTCTGGCAACCATCTGATTGGCAGTGCAGTTGTTGGCGAAGACGGTACCTGGAGCATGGCACCAGAGTTACCGCTGCTTGAAGGCACGAACCAACTGGCCATCATTGCGCAGGATGCCGCAGGTAACAGAACCCCTCTGTCATCACCAAGCTATGACATTAATATCTTCATTCCTGTTGCCAGCGGTGCACCGGCGATCCTCAGCGTGGTGGACAACGTTGAGCCGAACGCCGGCGCGCTGCAGAAGGGCGACGTCACCAACGACAGCACCCCGACCCTGAGCGGCTCGGCGGAGGCGAACAGCACCGTCACCGTTTACGACAACGGCGTGGCGATCGGCAACGCGACGGCGGACGCCGGCGGGCGCTGGACGTTTACCCCGGAAGCGGGGCTGGCGGACGGCGGCCACAGCCTGACCATCACCTCAACCGACGCGGCGGGCAACGTCAGCGCGCCGAGCGGCGACTTTGCCCTCGTTATCGACACCGCGGCGCCGGAGGCGGCGGCCGGCATCGTGATCGTTGACGACGTGGGCGACAAAACCGGGCCGGTGGCGCCGGGCGAGACCACGGACGACCGTTCGCCGACCCTGAGCGGCAGCGGCGAGCCGGGCAGCACCGTCACCGTCACCGACAACGGCCGCGAGATCGGCACGGCGGTGATCGACGAGAGCGGCAGCTGGACGTTTACCCCGCCGGCGCCGCTGGACAACGGCGAGCACAACCTGAGCACCACGGTGACGGACGCGGCGGGCAACGTCAGCGAGCCGAGCCCGGGGATCAGCATCGTGGTGGACGACACCCCGGTGGTGGTGAGCGTGGGCACGGTGGCGGACAGCGTGGGGCCGGTGACCGGCAACGTGCCGGCGGGCGGCGTGACGGACGACACGCGGCCGGAAATCAGCGGCAGCGGCAAGCCGGGCAGCGTGGTGACGGTGCAGGACGGCGACGTCGTGCTGGGCACGACGACGGTGCAGCCGGACGGCAGCTGGAGCTTCAGGCCGGAGGCGGAGCTGGGCGAGGGCGCGCACAGCCTGACGGCGACGGCGGAGGACGCGGCGGGTAACAGCGTGACCAGCCCGGCGGTGGAGTTCACCGTTGACAGCGTGGCGCCGGAGCAGCCGGTAATCGGCGGGGCGACGGACGACGTCGGCGACGTGCGCGGGCCGCTGGTAAGCGGCGGCGTGACCGACGACGCGACGCCGACCTTTGCGGGGACGGCGGAGCCGGGCAGCACCATCGACATCTACGACAACGGCGGGCTGATCGGCACGGTGGCGGCGGACGAAAACGGCGCGTGGTCGTTCACCCCGACCACGCCGCTGGCGGAGGGCGACCACTCGCTGACGACCACGGCGACGGACGCGGCGGGCAACACCAGCGCGGCCTCCGATGCCTTCGAGCTGACGACCGACTACACGGCGTCGCCGACCGGGCCGGAGTTCCTGGCGATCACCGCGGTGACGGACAACGTCGGCAGCGTGACCGGCCCGGTGGTATCGGGCGGGGTAACCGACGACAGCCGCCCGGTGATCAGCGGCATCGGCACCGCCGGCGACACGGTCATCGTTTACGCGCAGGACGCGTCGGGCAACCGGCCGATCGGCAGCGCGACGGTGCAGGCGGACGGCAGCTGGTCGCTGACGCCGGCGCTGCCGCTGCTGGAGGGCAGCAACCAGCTGACGCTGGTTGCGGTGGACGCGGCGGGCAACCGCACCGCGCCGAGCGCGCCGTCCTGGGACATTACCGTCGACATCTCTGTGCCGGCGGTGCCGGCGATCCTGAGCGTGGTGGACAACGTTGAGCCGAACAGCGGCGCGCTGCAGAAGGGCGACGTCACCAACGACAGCACCCCGACCCTGAGCGGCTCGGCGGAGGCGAACAGCACCGTCACCGTTTACGACAACGGCGTGGCGATCGGCAACGCGGCGGCGGACGCCGGCGGGCGCTGGACGTTTACCCCGGAGGCGGGGCTGGCGGACGGCGGCCACAGCCTGACCATCACCTCAACCGACGCGGCGGGCAACGTCAGCGCGCCGAGCGGCGACTTTGCCCTCGTTATCGACACCGCGGCGCCGGAGGCGGCGGCCGGTATCGTAATCGTTGACGACGTGGGCGACAAAACCGGGCCGGTGGCGCCGGGCGAGACCACGGACGACCGTTCGCCGACCCTGAGCGGCAGCGGCGAGCCGGGCAGCACCGTCACCGTCACCGACAACGGCCGCGAAATCGGCACGGCGGTGATCGACGAGAGCGGCAGCTGGACGTTTACGCCATCTGAGCCGCTGGACAACGGCGAGCACAACCTGAGCACCACGGTGACGGACGCGGCGGGCAACGTCAGCGAGCCGAGCCCGGGGATCAGCATCGTGGTGGACGACACCCCGGTGGTGGTGAGCGTGGGCACGGTGGCGGACAGCGTGGGGCCGGTGACCGGCAACGTGGCGGCGGGCGGCGTGACGGACGACACGCGGCCGGAAATCAGCGGCAGCGGCAAGCCGGGCAGCGTGGTGACGGTGCAGGACGGCGACGTCGTGCTGGGCACGACGACGGTGCAGCCGGACGGCAGCTGGAGCTTCAGGCCGGAGGCGGAGCTGGGCGAGGGCGCGCACAGCCTGACGGCGACGGCGGAGGACGCGGCGGGGAACAGCGTGACCAGCCCGGCGGTGGAGTTCACCGTTGACAGCGTGGCGCCGGAGCAGCCGGTAATCGGCGGGGCGACGGACGACGTCGGCGACGTGCGCGGGCCGCTGGTAAGCGGCGGCGTGACCGACGACGCGACGCCGACCTTTGCGGGAACGGCGGAGCCGGGCAGCACCATCGACATCTACGACAACGGCGGGCTGATCGGCACGGTGGCGGCGGACGAAAACGGCGCGTGGTCGTTCACCCCGACCACGCCGCTGGCGGAGGGCGACCACTCGCTGACGACCACGGCGACGGACGCGGCGGGCAACACCAGCGCGGCCTCCGATGCCTTCGAGCTGACGACCGACTACACGGCGTCGCCGACCGGGCCGGAGTTCCTGGCGATCACCGCGGTGACGGACAACGTCGGCAGCGTGACCGGCCCGGTGGTATCGGGCGGGGTAACCGACGACAGCCGCCCGGTGATCAGCGGCATCGGCACCGCCGGCGACACGGTCATCGTTTACGCGCAGGACGCGTCGGGCAACCGGCCGATCGGCAGCGCGACGGTGCAGGCGGACGGCAGCTGGTCGCTGACGCCGGCGCTGCCGCTGCTGGAGGGCAGCAACCAGCTGACGCTGGTCGCGGTGGACGCGGCGGGCAACCGCACCGCGCCGAGCGCGCCGTCCTGGGACATTACCGTCGACATCTCTGTGCCGGCGGTGCCGGCGATCCTGAGCGTGGTGGACAACGTTGAGCCGAACAGCGGCGCGCTGCAGAAGGGCGACGTCACCAACGACAGCACCCCGACCCTGAGCGGCTCGGCGGAGGCGAACAGCACCGTCACCGTTTACGATAACGGCGTGGCGATCGGCAACGCGGCGGCGGACGCCGGCGGGCGCTGGACGTTTACCCCGGAGGCGGGGCTGGCGGACGGCGGCCACAGCCTGACCATCACCTCAACCGACGCGGCGGGCAACGTCAGCGCGCCGAGCGGCGACTTTGCCCTCGTTATCGACACCGCGGCGCCGGAGGCGGCGGCCGGCATCGCGATCGTTGACGACGTGGGCGACAAAACCGGGCCGGTGGCGCCGGGCGAGACCACGGACGACCGTTCGCCGACCCTGAGCGGCAGCGGCGAGCCGGGCAGCACCGTCACCGTCACCGACAACGGCCGCGAAATCGGCACGGCGGTGATCGACGAGAGCGGCAGCTGGACGTTTACGCCATCTGAGCCGCTGGACAACGGCGAGCACAACCTGAGCACCACGGTGACGGACGCGGCGGGCAACGTCAGCGAGCCGAGCCCGGGGATCAGCATCGTGGTGGACGACACCCCGGTGGTGGTAAGCGTGGGCACGGTGGCGGACAGCGTGGGGCCGGTGACCGGCAACGTGCCGGCGGGCGGCGTGACGGACGACACGCGGCCGGAAATCAGCGGCAGCGGCAAGCCGGGCAGCGTGGTGACGGTGCAGGACGGCGACGTCGTGCTGGGCACGACGACGGTGCAGCCGGACGGCAGCTGGAGCTTCAGGCCGGAGGCGGAGCTGGGCGAGGGCGCGCACAGCCTGACGGCGACGGCGGAGGACGCGGCGGGGAACAGCGTGACCAGCCCGGCGGTGGAGTTCACCGTTGACAGCGTGGCGCCGGAGCAGCCGGTAATCGGCGGGGCGACGGACGACGTCGGCGACGTGCGCGGGCCGCTGGTAAGCGGCGGCGTGACCGACGACGCGACGCCGACCTTTGCGGGGACGGCGGAGCCGGGCAGCACCATCGACATCTACGACAACGGCGGGCTGATCGGCACGGTGGCGGCGGACGAAAACGGCGCGTGGTCGTTCACCCCGACCACGCCGCTGGCGGAGGGCGACCACTCGCTGACGACCACGGCGACGGACGCGGCGGGCAACACCAGCGCGGCCTCCGATGCCTTCGAGCTGACGACCGACTACACGGCGTCGCCGACCGGGCCGGAGTTCCTGGCGATCACCGCGGTGACGGACAACGTCGGCAGCGTGACCGGCCCGGTGGTATCGGGCGGGGTAACCGACGACAGCCGTCCGGTGATCAGCGGCATCGGCACCGCCGGCGACACGGTCATCGTTTACGCGCAGGACGCGTCGGGCAACCGGCCGATCGGCAGCGCGACGGTGCAGGCGGACGGCAGCTGGTCGCTGACGCCTGAGCTGCCGCTGCTGGAGGGCAGCAACCAGCTGACGCTGGTCGCGGTGGACGCGGCGGGCAACCGCACCGCGCCGAGCGCGCCGTCCTGGGACATTACCGTCGACATCACCGTGCCGGCGGTGCCGGCGATCCTGAGCGTGGTGGACAACGTTGAGCCGAACAGCGGCGCGCTGCAGAAGGGCGACGTCACCAACGACAGCACCCCGACCCTGAGCGGCTCGGCGGAGGCGAACAGCACCGTCACCGTTTACGACAACGGCGTGGCGATCGGCAACGCGGCGGCGGACGCCGGCGGGCGCTGGACGTTTACCCCGGAGGCGGGGCTGGCGGACGGCGGCCACAGCCTGACCATCACCTCAACCGACGCGGCGGGCAACGTCAGCGCGCCGAGCGGCGACTTTGCCCTCGTTATCGACACCGCGGCGCCGGAGGCGGCGGCCGGCATCGCGATCGTTGACGACGTGGGCGACAAAACCGGGCCGGTGGCGCCGGGCGAGACCACGGACGACCGTTCGCCGACCCTGAGCGGCAGCGGCGAGCCGGGCAGCACCGTCACCGTCACCGACAACGGCCGCGAAATCGGCACGGCGGTGATCGACGAGAGCGGCAGCTGGACGTTTACGCCATCTGAGCCGCTGGACAACGGCGAGCACAACCTGAGCACCACGGTGACGGACGCGGCGGGCAACGTCAGCGAGCCGAGCCCGGGGATCAGCATCGTGGTGGACGACACCCCGGTGGTGGTAAGCGTGGGCACGGTGGCGGACAGCGTGGGGCCGGTGACCGGCAACGTGCCGGCGGGCGGCGTGACGGACGACACGCGGCCGGAAATCAGCGGCAGCGGCAAGCCGGGCAGCGTGGTGACGGTGCAGGACGGCGACGTCGTGCTGGGCACGACGACGGTGCAGCCGGACGGCAGCTGGAGCTTCAGGCCGGAGGCGGAGCTGGGCGAGGGCGCGCACAGCCTGACGGCGACGGCGGAGGACGCGGCGGGGAACAGCGTGACCAGCCCGGCGGTGGAGTTCACCGTTGACAGCGTGGCGCCGGAGCAGCCGGTAATCGGCGGGGCGACGGACGACGTCGGCGACGTGCGCGGGCCGCTGGTAAGCGGCGGCGTGACCGACGACGCGACGCCGACCTTTGCGGGGACGGCGGAGCCGGGCAGCACCATCGACATCTACGACAACGGCGGGCTGATCGGCACGGTGGCGGCGGACGAAAACGGCGCGTGGTCGTTCACCCCGACCACGCCGCTGGCGGAGGGCGACCACTCGCTGACGACCACGGCGACGGACGCGGCGGGCAACACCAGCGCGGCCTCCGATGCCTTCGAGCTGACGACCGACTACACGGCGTCGCCGACCGGGCCGGAGTTCCTGGCGATCACCGCGGTGACGGACAACGTCGGCAGCGTGACCGGCCCGGTGGTATCGGGCGGGGTAACCGACGACAGCCGTCCGGTGATCAGCGGCATCGGCACCGCCGGCGACACGGTCATCGTTTACGCGCAGGACGCGTCGGGCAACCGGCCGATCGGCAGCGCGACGGTGCAGGCGGACGGCAGCTGGTCGCTGACGCCGGCGCTGCCGCTGCTGGAGGGCAGCAACCAGCTGACGCTGGTCGCGGTGGACGCGGCGGGCAACCGCACCGCGCCAAGCGACGACTTTATCCTCGTTATCGATACGTTGGCGCCTGAAGCGGCGACTGACATCGTGATCGTTGACGACGTGGGCGACAAAACCGGGCCGGTGGCACCGGGCGAGACCACGGACGACCGCTCGCCGACCCTGAGCGGCAGCGGCGAGCCGGGCAGCACCGTCACCATCACCGACAACGGCCAAGAAATCGGCACTGCGGTGATCGACGAGAGCGGCAGCTGGGCGTTTACGCCATCTGAGCCGCTGGACAACGGCGAGCACAACCTGAGCACCACGGTGACGGACGCGGCGGGCAACGTCAGCGAGCCGAGCCCGGGGATCAGCATCGTGGTGGACGACACCCCGGTGGTGGTGAGCGTGGGCACGGTGACGGACAGCGTGGGGCCGGTGACCGGCAACGTGCCGGCGGGCGGCGTGACGGACGACACGCGGCCGGAAATCAGCGGCAGCGGCAAGCCGGGCAGCGTGGTGACGGTGCAGGACGGCGACGTCGTGCTGGGCACGACGACGGTGCAGCCGGACGGCAGCTGGAGCTTCAGGCCGGAGGCGGAGCTGGGCGAGGGCGCGCACAGCCTGACGGCGACGGCGGAGGACGCGGCGGGGAACAGCGTGACCAGCCCGGCGGTGGAGTTCACCGTTGACAGCGTGGCGCCGGAGCAGCCGGTAATCGGCGGGGCGACGGACGACGTCGGCGACGTGCGCGGGCCGCTGGTAAGCGGCGGCGTGACCGACGACGCGACGCCGACCTTTGCGGGGACGGCGGAGCCGGGCAGCACCATCGACATCTACGACAACGGCGGGCTGATCGGCACGGTGGCGGCGGACGAAAACGGCGCGTGGTCGTTCACCCCGACCACGCCGCTGGCGGAGGGCGACCACTCGCTGACGACCACGGCGACGGACGCGGCGGGCAATACCAGCGCGGCCTCCGATGCCTTCGAGCTGACGACCGACTACACGGCGCCTGACGCCAGCCTGGTGGCGATCACCGGGGTCGACGATCAGGTCGGCGCGGTGACCGGGCAGGTCGCATCCGGCGGAACCACCGACGACAACCGCCCGACCATCAGCGGCACCGGCGCGGAGGCCGGCAACACCATCACGGTGTACAACAACGGCGCGGTGATCGGCACGGCGACGGTGCAGGCGGACGGCGGCTGGTCAATGACCCCGACCCTGCCGCTGGCGGACGGGCTCTACACCCTGACCGCCACCGAAACTGATGCGGTGGGCAACGTGACCCCGGCCTCGCCGGAGTACGCGATTAACGTGGTGACCGTGGCGCCGAACCCGCCGGTGATCACCAGCGTGGAGGGCAACGCGGAGCCGAACAGCGGCGCGCTGCAGAAGGGCGACGTCACCAACGACAGCACCCCGACCCTGAGCGGGTCGGCGGTGGCGGGCGGCACGGTGACGGTGTTCGACAACGGCGCGGCGATCGGCACCGCTGTCGTTGGTGATAATGGCGAGTGGAGCTTCACGCCGTCAGCGCCGCTGGCGGAGGGCAACCACAACCTGACGGCTTCGGTAGTAGACAGCATCGGGCAGACCAGCCCGGCGACCGGGGCGTTCGACATCGTTGTCGACACCATCGCGCCGGATCCGGTGACCGGCCTGACCGTGACCGACGACGTCGGTGCGACGCAGGGCGCGCTGAGCGCCGGGCAGGTGACCGACGACAACACGCCGACCTTCGGCGGCAGGGCGGAGGCCGGCAGCACGGTCACCGTCTACGACAACGGGGCGGCGATCGGCAGCGCGGTGGCGGACGCCAGCGGCGCCTGGTCGTTTACGCCGGGCGCGGCGCTGGACAACGGCGCGCACGACTTCACCACCCGGGTGACGGACGCGGCCGGCAACACCAGCGCCGAGGGCGAGCACCTGGTGGTGACGGTGGACGTCGAGCCGGGGCTGGTCGCGCTGACCGGCCTGGTGGACGACGTCGGCGCGGTGACCGGCGCCGTCGCGCAGAACGGCGTGACGGACGACACCCGCCCGACGCTGAACGGCACGGCGAAGGCGGACAGCGTGGTGACGGTGATGGACGGCGCGAACGTGCTGGGCACCACCACCGCGAACGCGAACGGCGGCTGGAGCTTCACGCCAAGTTTTGACCTCGGCCAGGGGCTGCACAGCCTGAGCGCGACGGCGGTCGACCCGGCGGGCAACAGCAGCACCAGCGGCAGCTGGAGCTTCACGGTCGACTCGATCGCGCCGACGGCGCCGACCATCGACTCGGCGGCGGACGACGTGGGCAGCGTGCAGCCGCAGGCGATGGCCAGCGGCAGCGCGACGGACGACCCGACGCCGACGCTGAGCGGGCGCGCGGAGGCCAACAGCACGGTGACGATCTCGGACCAGAACGGCGTGATCGGCACGGCGACGGCCAGCGCCAGCGGGAGCTGGACGTTCACCCCGAGCGTGCGGCTGTCCGAGGGCGAGCACCGCTTTACGGTGACGGCGACGGACGCGGCGGGCAACGTGAGCGATCCGTCAAACACCTTCGTGCTGACGCTGGACTTCACGGCGCCTGACGCCAGCCTGGTGGCGATCACCGGGGTGAACGACCAGGTCGGCGCGGTGACCGGGCAGGTCGCATCCGGCGGCACCACCGACGACAACCGCCCGACCATCAGCGGCACCGGCGCGGAGGCCGGCAACACCATCACGGTGTACAACAACGGCGCGGTGATCGGCACGGCGACGGTGCAGGCGGACGGCGGCTGGTCAATGACCCCGACCCTGCCGCTGGCGGACGGGCTCTACACCCTGACCGCCACCGAAAGCGACGCGGTGGGCAACGTGACCCCGGCCTCGCCGGAGTACGCGATTAACGTGGTGACCGTGGCGCCGAACCCGCCGGTGATCACCAGCGTGGAGGGCAACGCGGAGCCGAACAGCGGCGCGCTGCAGAAGGGCGACGTCACCAACGACAGCACCCCGACCCTGAGCGGGTCGGCGGTGGCGGGCGGCACGGTGACGGTGTTCGACAACGGCGCGGCGATCGGCACCGCGGTGGTCGACGGCAGCGGGGCGTGGAGCTTCACGCCGTCAGCGCCGCTGGCGGAGGGCAACCACAACCTGACGGCCTCGGTGACCGACAGCATCGGGCAGACCAGCCCGGCGACCGGGGCGTTCGACATCGTTGTCGACACCATCGCGCCGGATCCGGTGACCGGCCTGACCGTGACCGACGACGTCGGCGCCGAGCAGGGCGCGCTGAGCGCCGGGCAGGTGACCGACGACAACACGCCGACCTTCGGCGGCAGGGCGGAGGCCGGCAGCACGGTCACCGTCTACGACAACGGGGCGGCGATCGGCAGCGCGGTGGCGGACGCCAGCGGCGCCTGGTCGTTTACGCCGGGCGCGGCGCTGGACAACGGCGCGCACGACTTCACCACCCGGGTGACGGACGCGGCCGGCAACACCAGCGCCGAGGGCGAGCACCTGGTGGTGACGGTGGACGTGGTGCCGGGGCTGGTCGCGCTGACCGGCCTGGTGGACGACGTCGGCGCGGTGACCGGCGCTATCGCGCAGAACGGCGTGACGGACGACACCCGCCCGACGCTGAACGGCACGGCGAAGGCGGACAGCGTGGTGACGGTGATGGACGGCGCGAACGTGCTGGGCACCACCACCGCGAACGCGAACGGCGGCTGGAGCTTCACGCCAACGGTTGACCTCGGCCAGGGGCTGCACAGCCTGAGCGCGACGGCGGTCGACCCGGCGGGCAACAGCAGCACCAGCGGCAGCTGGAGCTTCACGGTCGACTCGGTCGCGCCGACGGCGCCGACCATCGACTCGGCGGCGGACGACGTGGGCAGCGTGCAGCCGCAGGCGATGGCCAGCGGCAGCGCGACGGACGACCCGACGCCGACGCTGAGCGGGCGCGCGGAGGCCAACAGCACGGTGACGATCTCGGACCAGAACGGCGTGATCGGCACGGCGACGGCCAGCGCCAGCGGGAGCTGGACGTTCACCCCGAGCGTGCGGCTGTCCGAGGGCGAGCACCGCTTCACGGTGACGGCGACGGACGCGGCGGGCAACGTGAGCGATCCGTCCAACACCTTCGTGCTGACGCTGGACTTCACGGCGCCTGACGCCAGCCTGGTGGCGATCACCGGGGTGAACGACCAGGTCGGCGCGGTGACCGGGCAGGTCGCATCCGGCGGCACCACCGACGACAACCGCCCGACCATCAGCGGCACCGGCGCGGAGGCCGGCAACACCATCACGGTGTACAACAACGGCGCGGTGATCGGCACGGCGACGGTGCAGGCGGACGGCGGCTGGTCAATGACCCCGACCCTGCCGCTGGCGGACGGGCTCTACACCCTGACCGCCACCGAAAGCGACGCGGTGGGCAACGTGACCCCGGCCTCGCCGGAGTACGCGATTAACGTGGTGACCGTGGCGCCGAACCCGCCGGTGATCACCAGCGTGGAGGGCAACGCGGAGCCGAACAGCGGCGCGCTGCAGAAGGGCGACGTCACCAACGACAGCACCCCGACCCTGAGCGGGTCGGCGGTGGCGGGCGGCACGGTGACGGTGTTCGACAACGGCGCGGCGATCGGCACCGCGGTGGTCGACGGCAGCGGGGCGTGGAGCTTCACGCCGTCAGCGCCGCTGGCGGAGGGCAACCACAACCTGACGGCCTCGGTGACCGACAGCATCGGGCAGACCAGCCCGGCGACCGGGGCGTTCGACATCGTTGTCGACACCATCGCGCCGGAGCCGGTGACCGGCCTGACCGTGACCGACGACGTCGGCGCCGAGCAGGGCGCGCTGAGCGCCGGGCAGGTGACCGACGACAACACGCCGACCTTCGGCGGCAGGGCGGAGGCCGGCAGCACGGTCACCGTCTACGACAACGGGGCGGCGATCGGCAGCGCGGTGGCGGACGCCAGCGGCGCCTGGTCGTTTACGCCGGGCGCGGCGCTGGACAACGGCGCGCACGACTTCACCACCCGGGTGACGGACGCGGCCGGCAACACCAGCGCCGAGGGCGAGCACCTGGTGGTGACGGTGGACGTCGAGCCGGGGCTGGTCGCGCTGACCGGCCTGGTGGACGACGTCGGCGCGGTGACCGGCGCCGTCGCGCAGAACGGCGTGACGGACGACACCCGCCCGACGCTGAACGGCACGGCGAAGGCGGACAGCGTGGTGACGGTGATGGACGGCGCGAACGTGCTGGGCACCACCACCGCGAACGCGAACGGCGGCTGGAGCTTTACGCCAACGGTTGACCTCGGCCAGGGGCTGCACAGCCTGAGCGCGACGGCGGTCGACCCGGCGGGCAACAGCAGCACCAGCGGCAGCTGGAGCTTCACGGTCGACTCGGTCGCGCCAACGGCGCCGACCATCGACTCGGCGGCGGACGACGTGGGCAGCGTGCAGCCACAGGCGATGGCCAGCGGCAGCGCGACGGACGACCCGACGCCGACGCTGAGCGGGCGCGCGGAGGCCAACAGCACGGTGACGATCTCCGACCAGAACGGCGTGATCGGCACGGCGACGGCCAGCGCCAGCGGGAGCTGGACGTTCACCCCGAGCGTGCGGCTGTCCGAGGGCGAGCACCGCTTCACGGTGACGGCGACGGACGCGGCGGGCAACGTGAGCGATCCGTCCAACACCTTCGTGCTGACGCTGGACTTTTCGGCGCCTGACGCCAGCCTGGTGGCGATCACTGATGTGATTGATAACGTGGGTAGTGTGACAGGTTCTGTTGCTCAAAATGGTGTGATGGACGATCGTCAACCGGTGATCAGAGGTACAGGAGCTGAAGTGGGTAATACCATTACGGTTTCAACCACTGATGCCAGTGGCAATACCATTGTACTTGGCACAACAACCGTAGCGGCAAATGGTACCTGGGAGCTGGCCTCAAGCGGTTCTCTGTATGATGGCCTCAACCAGTTGAGCGTAGTGGAAACCGATAGCGTAGGTAATAGCGCAAATCCGCAGACCAGCTACGATGTCAATGTATCGATGACGCCAGATATGCCGGGCATCACCAATATTGTGGATGACAGCAATAGTGAAATTGTCAGCCTGAGCAGCGGCGATCTGACCAAAGACAATACCCCAACCTTGAGTGGGACGTCTGGGTTAGCAGAAGGCGGCATCATTACCATTTATAACGGCACTACTGTAGTGGGAACCACGACGGCAGACGCGAATGGTGACTGGAGCTTCACGCCGGACGCTGGACTGAGCGATGGTAACTATAACTTTACGGTTACAGCGACCAATAGCGCGGGACAGACCAGTGATGCAAGTAATGGCTGGAGTATCACCATAGATACTACCGCGCCAAGTGCTGTGACCGATCTGGTGATTACTGATGATGTGGGTGAAATCCAGGGGACTCTCAATAATGGCGATGTAACAGATGATGCCAGACCGACCTTTAGTGGTACTGCTGAGGCCGGAGGTAAAGTCAACATCTATGATGATGGCGTGAAGGTTGGCGAAGCAACAGCCGATGCGGCTACCGGTCAGTGGAGTTGGACGCCGAACGAAAATATGTTGGATGGTGTCCATAACTTCACCACCACCGTTACCGATGTGGTTGGCAACGAGGGATCTCCAACAGCTAATGTCAGCGTTACTATTGATACCAAGGCACCTGAGGTGACGCTGGCTATCGAAGGTTACTACGATGATGTGGGTACCAATCAAGGGTTGATCTTGGGTAGCGGTGGCTCGACAGACGATACTTCACCGGTCCTGAAAGGAACCTGGACTGGCGACCTGCTGGCAACAGACACTATCCGTATCTACCAGGATGGGCAGTTAGTAGGTGCTGCGGTGATCGATCTGGTTAACAGATCCTGGACCCTGGCACTCAGTAATCTGGTAAATACCAATACCTACACTTATACCGCAACTGCGGTGGATTTGGCAGGTAACGAAACGGCAATTTCACCAGACTTTGCGCTGACTATCGATCTGGATGCACCAACTCAAACCGTCACCATCAACAGTTATACTGATGATGTGGGTCTGGAAACTGGTGAATTCGGCTCTGGCACCAGCACTGACGATCGTAACCCGACGTTAAATGGGCAGGTCAATGGTAATGCGCTGGATGCTGGCGATGAGGTTCGCATTTACGATGCCGACTCTAATCAACTCCTGGGAACTGCAACGGTAGCCAATGACGGATCATGGACTTTCGTATTGCCTCCGCTGAACGATGATACTACTTACACCTTCCGTGCGGTGGTGTCCGATCAAGCGGGTAACGAAGGGACGATTTCCAATAACTTCACCATGACCATTGATCTGGCCATGATGATCAACGTGCAGAATACGCTGGATACTACGCCGATCGTTTCCGGTTATACCGGCTTTGATATTCAGCCTGGTGAATACGTTGAGGTAACAATTGACGGTAAGACATACAGCTCTCAAGACGGGCAAGTTGTGGTCGATCCGCTCAACAACACTTGGTATGTACAAATTCCAGATACCAATGCTTTGAGCATCGGGACCTATGACGTACAGGCAGTGCTCTATTCTGCGGATGGCAGCCAGATCACTACTGACGACAGTGCCAATGAACTGGTAGTTGCGCCAACGCCGGTCGTGACTGTGGGCGCAGGCGGTGGTGATGCCAACCAGAAGGCAACGGCAGTCACAATTGGTGAAGATGGCGTATGGCGTATCCATACTAACCAGACCATGCTCGATGCTACTGGGACCTCGTCTTCCTCTTTAGGTGATTTCTCGGCAACGAGTCTGGTGAGTAACTCTGGTACAGGCTATAGCGGTATCAGCTATGTGCAGAATGCCACATTTATTGACTACAACCGTGACGGTCTGATGGATCTGTTTGCAGTTGACAGCCAATTCGATGATGGCCAACAGATGTTCTATTACAATGGCTCGACGTATACAGCTTATCAGGTAGGGGCGTTTACCTACTCACCGCAAACCGGTGACTTTGCGGGTGATGCGAATACAGCGGGCAGTGCGAACACCTGGAGCTGGTATGGCGGTATCATCGCTATCGATAAAGACGGTGATGGTTATGTGGATATGGTTATCGGTGATCAGACGCCGAACGACAGTGGTATCCGGGGGGGTTATGGTTCACAAATAGTGTTGAACCACGATGGCACAGTAGTTGGTATGGACAAGGATGGTACGTTCGCAACAGATTATGCGACCGATGCCAGCCATCGACCGATCGGCCTGGATCAATCGCAGCCGGATATGGAACTGTCCGGTGTTGACCTCAACAACGATGGTATCGTTGACTTTGTAATGCACAGTCAAAACATCGTTGCCGACGGTTCGCGCATTGATGCCGACGGCGCAACCAACTCCACTGCGGCGATCAGTAATAACCAATCTCGTCTGGTGGTGGTCAATGGTACCAACAACAACGACTGGAAAGTGACGCAGGTTGTTAATAACGTCTTCCAACGCGGTACGGATGATGACCCGTCCATTGGTAACGGTGTTGCCATGACCTGGGCTGACTTCAACGGCGATGGCTACATGGACTTGTTCCTGGGTCGTGGTAGTGAAAGCACCACCACTGCCAGCGGTGCTGGTAACAATGCTGGGGAATACGCCAGCCGGATCTACTTCAACGATGGTACCGGTAAACTGGTCTTTGATGATCCGAATAATGACGGCATTGGTAATCCAACAGCAGCTGGTATGTACACCTTTACCGACAACTTGGCGGGCGGAGCGTCAATCGGCCTGGACTGGAACCACGATGGTAAGATGGACGTTATCGAGCTTCCTGGGATGTCTGCGGGGGTTGGTGGTATCAACGCTGCCAATGCCAGTGGGCCGATTAACCTGTATACCAATACTTCTTCAGCAGGGACGACAAGCTTTACTACCACCAATTTGCTCACACAGGTAGGTCAAACGACGATTGGCGGCACAGCGACAGGTAGTCAGGTAACGGGTGCGATTGCAATTGATGTTGACTGGGACGGCGATCGCGATCTGTTGGCCTTTACCAGCAATGGTGTCACGACCTACATTGAAAACCAAAACAATGTGGAATATGGCACCGCGATCCATCTGCGTATTCTGGATGAAGGTGGAATCAACTCCCTTTACGGCAACACGGTACAGTTGATTGACGAGGCAACCGGGCAGGTGGTTTCTACCCAGATGATCAACGCCCAGTCTGGTAACCAGACCAACGACAGTACCGCGATTGTGGACTTCTACGGATTGGATGCCAGCAAGACCTACAGTGCCGTGATTCTGCGTTCCAGCAATGGGGCCTTCGCGGATGTAGGTGGCGTGGCGACGGTGGGCAGTAACACCGTTGAGATTGTCAATAAGGCTTGGGCCGGGTTGAAGGCGACGGAGGCCAACAGTGCCTATGTATTGACCACCGAGTCCGAAACCAATGTTGCCAACGCCAGCGCTAACGGCGGTACCAACGCGACAGGAATTGTCGGCACCGGCTATAACGATACATTCTTCGCCACCTTGGGCAACGACTTGTATAACGGTGGTGGGGGTACTCAAACCGTCTCAGGGGTGAAATCCTGGAGCGATACTGGTGGTCTGGACATTGTTGACTATAAACTGGCTGGCAGCGCGCCATTAACCATCGATCTTAGCAATACGAGTATGCAGAGCACTGGCTTTGGCAATGCACAGTTTGTGAATATCGAAGGTCTGGCGGGGGGAAGTGGCAACGATACCTTCACTGGTAACGCGGCTAACAACTACTTCGACGGACGTGGTGGCGATGACACCTTCAATCTGATTCACGGTGGTCAGGATACGCTGATGTATCGTGCACTGGATGCGGCTTCGGCCAATGGTGGCAACGGTCACGATACGGTTAACAACTTCTTCGTGGGTACCGTAGAGGCAACGTCGGATGCTGACATTATTGATGTCAGTGAACTGCTGGTTGGCTACCGGGCGGATGCAGATGGCGCGGCACATTACATTAACGGTGTGGCAACCATCGATGCAGGGGATACCATCAGACAGTATCTCTCCATTACCTACAGCGGCAATGACAGTATATTGAGCATTGACCGAGATGGTATTGGTTCGACCTATGGTTCAACGCAACTGTTGACGTTCAGCAATACCCAAGTGAATCTGGAAACCTTGCTGGCTAACCACCAGTTGGTGATCAGTAACGGTAGCCTGACGGCTGATAGCGTCAGTACGTTGGCAGCTGATTATGTCATTAACACTGTTGATTACAGCGCTTCGAGCGAAGCGGTAACGGCTAACCTGTGGACGGGAACAACAACGGCGGGCACTGACCAGTTGGTCAATGTCGATGCATTGGTGGGATCGGCCCAGGGGGATTCGTTTACCGATAACTCGGCGAACAACCTGTTCGAAGGAGGTGGTGGCAATGACACCTTCTACCTGGTCAACGGGGGTAACGACACGTTGATGTACCATGTGCTGGCAGGTATGGAAAATGATGTGACCGGTGGTAATGGTCACGACACGGTTCATGGCTTCCATGTGGGTAATGTGGCTACAGACAGTGATGCGGACCTGATCGATCTCAGCGACATGCTGGATTACAACGGTTCCATTACCTTCTTCCAGAACGAAAATGGTCAGTCTGAACTGGATGATGCTTCCAGGGGAATCAATGATTACCTGAAAGTTGAAACCGTCGGCAATGATACTGTTATCAGTATCGACCGTGATGGTCTGGGTGGGCAATATACTTCTGGTAGCGTGCTGACGTTAGCCGATGTGCAGACCGATCTGCAGACGTTATTGCAGAATAACCAAATCTTAATTTAATCCTTAATACGACCCGCGGTTGATACCGCGGGTCCTGTTATCTCGTTGGAACTACGATTGGGTTTTGGCGAAAAGGATGAATTTAAAGGTAAGGTTATTAATGTCATTGCAATGACGTAAAAATGATCAGGCAAGTGATTGCCATTTATGGATGAATAAATCGGGTAAGCCCGGAGTAATATAATGAAATTAGTTTGTCATAGCGTTAAGAAGGTTGTCGTTAGCGTATTAGCTGTAGTACTTAGTGCATTATCGTTAAATGTGTTGGCTGAATCGGGGAGTATTAATGAGAATAATGCTTCTGCTCAGAGTCGTATTGTTCAGGGTTATCGTCCGGTTGCCAGAGTAGTGCCGGAACTGGCGCAAATTGTGTTTTTCTATCCTAAGGGTGAAATTCCGGCGACCATCTACGTTGACCGTGAGTTGCAGTCTGCATTAATGCCGGGTGAGTTTACGGTGTTCTGTGTGGCCCCTGGCCCACATGCAATAGAATCCTACTTTAACGATAAACCATTGTACGAAGGTAAAAAAAATCCGGCGCGTCAGATTAATGCCCGGGGAGGAGAGACCTATTTTCTGCATGTTAATCCTGGAACCCGTGGTTCAACAACGGCTCTGGAAGAACGTGCAACGGCTGAAGAAGCGCTGCGAACGATGCGTAAACAAACGCGTATCATTAATCGTGCATCACAGGTCAAGCCCTGCGAGTATGTTAACGGTAATGATGTGGTGTTGATTCAGGAAAGCATTTTATTCCGCTTTGCCAAAGGCAATTATGCTGGCATCGTGCCGGAATCCGTCGCTAAGCTAAATAATATTGTGCGCTTCCTCAGGCAAGGAAACGGCATCAAAGAGATCCAGCTGGTAGGCTATACCGACGCGATTGGAAATCGTGATGCTAACCTGCGCTTATCTGAAGAACGTGCGCAAACCGTGCTCGAGGCATTGGTTCGTTCAGGAGTTAGTCCTAATATTATCCGTAATATCAGTGGTATGGGTGTGGCGCAGGCAGCGGAAGGCTGTGGAGTCAGTGCCAGCCAGCAAAATTCAGGCTGTAACAGTAACAGCCGCCGGGTAGATATTATTGTCAAATAATATGGCTGGTAACGTTACAAATAAGTAACCAGATAACGGGCGGCCACAGGCAGCCCGTTATTTTTTATTGTGGGAGTGTTCTGTAAAAGTACTGGTCGTTCACCCATTTCCAGGTTTAGTACTCCTGGTATGTATTTTTACAACGTTTTTTATTTATTTTAATCTTTGACTTACTTAATCCTAACGTTATGAGAGTAAAAGGAATTTAACATTCCAACAATAAATAGTCTTAGATAATCAGGATTAATCTAAGTATTTGCCTATATTTTATCTTCTGTTTAAGTAAGTGCCTGTTATCTTTATCGGGAAGGTTAATATATTCTACGCGCTGAAAAATCTATCTATATAGCCTGAATATTGCATTGCAGGTTTAAAAAATAAAAACCCAGGAATAGGTTATGAGCGAACAATTGTCGGGAACTCCGGTGATTTCATCACAGGCGTTTGACAATATTGAGGATCATGGTGCTGATTCTCTGTTGTGGGCTGTGGAATGGTTGTGCCAGCATCACAATAAGCTTGCCAGCAGGGAAGTGTTATACGCGGGTTTACCGCGCAGCAAACAATTAGATCCTGAACTGGCTTTGCGGATGCTCGACCAGGTGGGTATCGCAGCCGGATGGATAAAACGCGATCTCTCCAGTATTTCAACCTACCTGTTCCCGCTGGCGATTGCCCGTAACGATGGAACCTACTGCATTATCACCGCCCGCAAAGGTGGACGTGGAAACTATCAATATCAGATGGTAGTACCAGAAAGCGGTGGAAGTCTGACGTTAAGTGAGGCCGAGGTCGCTAAGCATTACAGTGGTTACGCCATGGTGGCGAACGCCAAACCTCAGCTTGATAAACGCGGTGATGATGAAATCCTGCCGCAGGCAAATCGCGAAGGTCACTGGTTATTCAGCACTCTGTGGCGCTATCGCCATTACTTTTACAGCGCGGCTCTGGCGGCGCTGTTAGCCAACCTTCTGACGCTGGCTACCACCTTCTTCACCATGAACGTTTATGACCGAGTGATCCCCACCCAGGCCTACGTCACGCTATGGTCGATGGCTATTGGGGTATTAATAGCCATTGTGTTTGAGTTTATCTCAAGGCAAGTCCGTACCTATTTAATCGACGTCGCGGGTAAGAAAGCCGATTTGGTGCTGGGAGCTAAACTGTTCCGCCAGGTGATGGCGATGCGGATGGAGAGTAAACCGCAATCCACCGGCTCATTCGCTAACCAGTTACGCGATTTTGAAGCAGTGCGTGATTTTGTTACCTCGGCAACGCTTTCAACGCTGTCAGATTTGCCGTTCTGTATTCTGTTCATGTTTGTCATTTATATGATTGGCGGGCCACTGGCGGTTGTGCCGCTGGCGGCGATTCCGATTATTTTAATTGTTAGCGTGCTTATCCAGTGGCCATTAAGCCGTTATATGAGTGAAAACATTCGTGAAATCTCGCTGAAACAAGGCTTATTGATCGAGACGGTGGAAGGGCTGGAAGCGCTAAAAGCGGCCCGCGGTGAAGGCGTGATGCAAAAACGCTGGGATGATTTCAGTGCCCTGGCGGCGGCGTCATCGATGAAAACGCGCTATCTGTCGGCTCTGACTTCTAACTTTGTCACCTTTATGCAGCAGGTCACAACGGTAGTGATCGTGCTGTACGGTGTTTACTTGATCCACGCCGGAGATTTGACCATGGGATCAATGATCGGCGTAGTGATTTTATCTGGACGTTCGTTGGGGCCGTTGGCAGCCGTCGTGGCGCTTGCTCTACGCTATCAGCATGCCAAAACCGCGCTGAAATCGCTTAACCAGTTAATGGCTTTGCCAACAGAGCGTGATGCGGCAATCAACTATTTACCGACGCCAAAATTTACCGGCAATTTAAGCCTGAAGAAAGTGGGCTTCGCCTATCCGGTACCTGGAGTGATGGTTCCGCCACCGGTGCTGGATAACATTAATATCAATATTAAGGCCGGTGAACGCGTTGCCATTATCGGCAGTATTGGTAGCGGTAAATCAACGCTGCTGCGCGTGATGGGGCGTCTGTATCAGCCACGCAGCGGACAGATTTCTATTGATGGTGTTGATGCAACGCAGGTTGATCCAGCCGACTGGCGTGCAGCAATCGGCTATGTCAGTCAGGATTGCCGGTTATTTTACGGCACACTTCGTTACAACGTGACCATCGGTAATCCTGGAGCCAGTACCGAAGAGTTTCTTCGCGTCGCAAGGATGACTGGCCTCGACCATATTGCGGCTAAGCATCCGCTGGGCTTTGATATGCCGGTAGGCGAAATGGGCAGTGCTTTATCCGGTGGTCAGAAACAACTGGTAGCTCTGGCACGTTGCCTGCTATTACGGCCGAAAATCCTGCTAATGGATGAGCCGACCAGCTCAATGGATGCGCTGACCGAAAGCGCCTTTATTCGTCAATTACAAAAGGCCATCGAAGGCCAAACCCTGATTATTGTCACTCACCGGATGTCCGTGCTGAATATTTTTGATCGGTTAATCGTACTGGACGAAGGGCGGGTAAAGATTGATGGACCTAAAGAAGAAGTAATTGCGATGCTGAACGCTAACAGCCAGAAAAACAGCCAAAAAAAAGCTCAGCTTAATCAATAAAAATATCTGAATTCAGGCGGAAGAAATTCGCTGCAAGTGAAAGGAATGAATAATGCGTAAGGATGACTTGACGTCACCGCCGGCAGACGACGCGAATAAAAAAAACAGTAGCGAAATCGTCAATGATGAAAATAGCCTGAAAAGAATTGCTATCAGTCCTGCCGACCAAAGCAAAACCAAGAGAAAAGCTGGCAACGCGAATGCCAGGGAAAAGGTTGAATCTGAAGATGTGATGTTTATTAACGATCTTCAGGCGGCAATGATTTCGCAAAAAACGCCATTCAGTATGATTATGTTGTATATCATTGGCTTAATTCTGTTGGTTGCCGTGGTGTGGGCGCACTTTGCCCGCGTTGAGGAAATAACCCGTGGTGAGGGAAAAATTATTCCTGCCAGCCGCGAGCAGGTTATTCAAAGTCTGGAAGGGGGGATCCTCGAGGAGCTGTACGTCCATGAAGGGGATGTGGTGGAAAAAAACCAGGTCCTGCTCAAGATGGATCCAACGCGTGCCAGCTCAAGTTACGGCGAATCCTCTTCAAAGGTATTAGGGCTTAAGGCTTCGATTGCCCGCCTGCGCGCACAATCCTACGATACACCTTTGGTGTTTCCTGCAGAGGTACTGCGAGTTCAAAGTATCGTCAATGACCAAACCCAGGCCTATAACGCGCAATTAAGGACGCTGAATGAGAGCGTCGATGCGCTACAGAAAAGCCTGTCTCTGGCCGAAGATGAGGTGCGGCTTTCTGCACCGCTGGCTAAAAGAGGATTAGTTTCGGATGTGGAAATCTTGCGTCTGAAGCGCCAGGCAAATGAATTCCGTTTGCAGATTGCAGAACGAACTAACCGCTTTCGTTCAGATGCCAACAGCGAACTGAATAAGCAGGAGTCAGAGCTGGCACAGGCTGAGGAAATTCTGCGCGGGCGCGAGGATATTATGACCCGAACCACTATTCTTGCGCCAGTTAGAGGAACGGTAAATAACATTCGCACCACCACCCGCGGTGGCGTAATTCAGCAGGGCGCGGAGATTATGACCATTATTCCACTGGAAGATAACTTGTTGGTTGAGGCTAAAATAAAGCCTGCAGACGTGGCATTTATTCACCCAGGCCTACCCGCGACGGTAAAAATTACCGCCTATGACTACTCCATTTATGGTGGATTAAGTGGTGTGGTCGAACATCTGAGTTCTGACACCTTAGTTGATGAAGAGAAAGCCCGTGCGGGACGTGAAGACTCCAGCTATTACCGGGTCTATATTCGCACTAATCAGGCGGCGCTCCACGTTCAGGATAAAACGTTTCCTATTATTCCTGGCATGGTGGCTGATGTGGAAATCAGAACAGGTGAGAAAACTATCCTGTCTTATCTGTTAAAGCCGGTTTTAAAAGCACGAGAAGCTTTCAGGGAGCGATAAGCCAGTGGTCAATAATAAACAACGTTTAAAATTAGCAATGGCAATGGCGGTGACTTTACCCTGTACTTCCCTGTCTGCACAGGCTGAAGCTGCGGCTTCGACAGGGCTGACTCAACAGGATATAGCCTCTTTACCCCCGATGGTGATGCAAAAAGATTATGCCAGCCAGCATGCTCAGCAGGCCGCAGATATTGCGCCGGTTCAGCAGAGTCAGGCAGTGGTGAAGGCTGACGTAAAACCTGAAATTAAGCCTGAAGTTAAGGCTGAAATTAAACCTGCCAGTAAAGTAGATGCTGAGGTTGCCAGCCAGCAGGTATTTGCTGACAGTGCGTACGATCTCTTCCCACCGGTGAGGAAATATTATCAACCCGATCCGGCATACAAGAATGTGCGCTGGGATGGCGAGATACAAGGTGAGAGCGACAAGCGGACGCCTGATAACTCTTCTTCCACGACGGAATCCGGCAATCGTAATAGCACGTCGCGTGCTTTCCTGCGCAAGATGGTGGCGATGGCTTTGGCGCACAGTCCGGAAATTCGCTCTTCGCAGGCCGATGTGCTGGCTGCCGGTTATGCTATCGATCAGACCAAAGGGCAACGCTGGCCGCAGGTACAGGTAGGATTGTCAACGCCACTGGCAAATCAGGGCAGCGAAGCCACTACCCGAAATAATACTAAAATCAGCGATAGCAGTGCTTCAGTGGCGGTAACGACGCCGATTTTTGACTGGGGAAAAATCAGTAATCAGGTAGGCAGCGCCGAGGAAAGTATGAATGCGGCAATCAAAACGCAGGATTACACCAAAGAGCAGTTGGCCTACAGTACGGTTTCAGAGTTAATCAACCTGGCACGCTATCAGCAGAATCGCCTGGTGGCTCTGGCCTATGTCAAACGTATGAAGCAACTGGCGGATATGCTTGAACAGATTACTGCGGCCGATAAAGGCCGTGCCAGTGAATATGTGCAGGCTAAAGCCAAACTGCTGTCAGCGCGCGCCAGCCTCGATGACATTCAGCATCAGCTCAGTACCAGTCGTATAAAACTGGTTCGCCTGCTGGGTGTTGAACCGAATTTACCGGAAGGCATTTCATGGCAGGATGCTGAGCTGCCACCCTCCAAAGCTCTGGCGGCACTGAATAAAAACCCCAGTCTGTTAAGTTTACAGGCCCAGGTGAAAGCCGCTGAATATGAAGCAGAAAGTATTCAGTCAGCCAGCTTGCCGCAGATTAACTGGACGGTATCAAAGGATACGGCGAAAGATGTAAATGGCGATGAAAACGGCTGGTACACCGGGGTAAACGTTCAGTGGAATGTTTTCAGCGGTGGTTCACAAAAGGCGGCGCAAATGGCGGCACGAGCCAAAGCCAATGGTGCACAGCAGCAATATGAAGTGGCTTATCGTGATCTGGAATATCAGATTAACAATATGGTCCAGACCCGTGATTCATCGTTTATTCGTGCTGATGACTTTGACCGCTTATCAGTGGAAACCGCGCGAGTAAGCCAAATGTTTTACGATCAGTGGTATAACCTCGGTCAGCGAACGTTACTGGATGTTCTGACGGCAGAGAACGACCATTACAATAACCAGCTATCTGCCATTAATAATCGTTACGATGGCTATATGTCTAATATGAGTATTATGGCGAGTGCGGCGATGCTGTTGAACTGGCTGGATGTTAAGGAAAACAACTAGTGTAATATTCAGTGGTTTTAAGGCGCTCTCCAACACAATATATTCCCTTTTTGATCCCCTTGGCCTTCGTCGCGAAGGCCTTTTTTTATCTGAATAATTGGTTTAATCCGGTTATTCAACTCTTCTTGAACACAATAACTTAATAAAAAAGAGCTAAGTCCTGGAGGATTTCCGAACTAACTGATGGATTTCTGTTCTCATGTCAGTCAGCCGGGTGTAACTCGAAAAAGGTTAAAGCGACGAAAATCTCTGAGATAGCATCGATATTTTCAGGAAAATAGCAGTCCAGTGACAGTTTATTTCTCTAAATATCAATGATATGAGTCTTTTTTTTACCGTGAAGTCTCTCCTCCCAGAAAACAAAAAAACATCTTGATCTAATAAAAAATTATCGTAATATGATAATCTCTTGAATCGGAGAGATGAAAATGAAAGGGAACCCACTACACAATCTGAGCCCGGCTAAGGCCAGATTAGTTTTTTTTGCCTTGTTTACCGTGGTGCTCACTTGGGGAATGGCAGCAGGTCATGTGGTGCTGGAGTCGTATGCCTGGCTGTCACCGCAGAGCCAATACCTCAATAATATATTAGCTAATTTCGCAGCGTATCAGCCTTTGCTGCTGGATCAGGGGTTTACGCTAAGCAATTTGAGCTACACACTTATCGTAATTCTGTCTTGCTTACCGGTACTGCTGTCGGCATTAGAGCTATTTATGATAGGGCTATTCTTTTTGCGGTTATCCAAAGGCGAAATCTGGAGCAACAGAAATACTGACGTATTATTGATTGCCGGTATTTTAAGCGCGATTTCTCCGATGGCCTATTCTGTCGTTGAAACATTACAAAGCTTAGCAATATCAGTCAGTTTACCTAAAGGAGAAAGAATCTTTGTCTATTATGTTGGCATGTCTTTTGATGCCGCTTACGATATCATAAAAGGTGTGATTCTTATCTCACTTTCACTGATCATCAAAGAATCAAAAAATATTAAGGATGAACAGGATCTTTATATTTAAGGTAATATAAATGCCTATTATTATAAATCTGGATGTCGCGATGGCGAAGAAAAAGATAAAATCAAAAGAGCTGGCTGCAATGATGGGAATGACTGAAGCAAATCTTTCGATGCTTAAAAATGGAAAGATAAAAGGGGTTAAACTGGCAACCATAGAAAAGCTGTGTGACATTCTTGACTGTCAGCCTGGTGATCTCTTTGAATACCAGCGAAGTTAATCGAGATATTAATCAATGCCTTACCTTATAACGGGTAAGGTGTTGACTATAAATGCTATTATTTCATCGATTAACGACGGTCGAGTACACTAATCATAATCTAATCAGGATGTAAAATGCGCCTAAAATTTATTTTGTCTACCCTGCTGATAACGGTGTGCAGTAATTTTTCTGCACAAGCAATTAGCAAAGAAATGCCGTTGCAGTGGTCATTAGATAAAAATACTGACAGACACTTTTGTATTAAAGGTGTCTGTATGATGCCCGGGCATCAATCGCCTGGTATGTTTGATAAACTGAGCAAATCTGAACGGCAACAAAAAAGTAGCAATTATTTGCCTTATGATCGCGATAGTTATAACTCTGAAAGAATGACCGTACATCTCTCATTCGGTGATTAAATTAACAATAAATACTTCATTTCCATTGTCGGAAGACAACCAGGGGAGCCTGACGTTAAATTTTTCAGTGCCGAATTTTCAGTTGGCTTAGCATATTGTTTGAGAAAATTTTTGGATCATTACTGTGGAAAATGAGAGTTACCGGTTTCGATATGAATTTCATTCAATCCATAAGGTAACTCTCTTTTTCATTTTGCTATAGCTAACTGAGAGGCCTTAAAACGATAATTCCCGGTTTCTCCTTCACATAATCGATAAAAGGCGAATCGACTACTTTCTCATTCTCTTTGCGTGAGGAGGCATTTCGCAGTACCGGGCCATTGTCGGTCATAATGAAGAAACCGACATGGGTCACATCGAGTCCAGCAAGGTGGGTATAGATGCCAATCAAATCGCCGGTCCGTAAACGATTGACTACATTTTCATTGATAAATTTAGCCGGAATATAGGTGATATTGCGTTCTACAATGGCTAAGCCTGGCAGGTAGTTCCCGCCATCAGCCTTTTTATTAAGATATTTTACACTGGTCACAGCATTGGGGCTTATCTGGGCGGTGATATCGTCAGCGAGCTTATGTTCTCTGTAAGCCCAGTCGGTGAAAAAATGTTTTCGATCGAAAAAGCTGATATGACCGTCAATATAGCGGGTCTGGATAAGATTATTAACGAACTCAGCTGCAGAAGTTGATTTGCGTAATGCTTCCACGTAGTCGAGGTAAGTGAAGCAATCCAGACCTCTGAAGTCGATCACCAGCTCTTCGGGACTATTTGCTGAACCCTTTAGCATGTTTCCCCGATACGGTGTACCGAGAAAGTCCGCCGAGATTGCGTCTGTCATCCTGCCTGTTGCATCATGGGCAATCTTTGGACGTTGCTTTAAAATAGCGTTTAGCTTATCGGAAGTGTAGGGATCAAGATTTACTCTGGTCGACGCTTGAGTGTGTGTCCTGTTTTCTGACGTCTCTTTTTTAATGCTATCCGCCTGAAAGCTACATCCGCTTGATATCAGCGAGATTAAAATTAATTGGGATATCCTTAGCATTCCACTCTCCATGATTCATTAGTGGTTAATCGACTAATTATCACGATAGTTACTTTCTTCCGTGATGTTTTCAAAAAGCTGGATATTTTTAACTGTCCAGCTCGGAAACCGCCTATAGGTGGCGGCTTCCCGGTTAAATGCATTGAGCTATTTTGATGGGAAATATTTTTCTACCAGGGCATAGAGTATCGCAGCAGTTTCGGCATCCAGAATTCCACTGTAATTTTGTTGACGAAAATGTAGCTGAAGTGCACGGATCACATTTTTGTATCCGCTGTCAGTAACAGTGGTTGAGGTGTCATAACCGTATCGACTTAATTTAGCAATAACGTCTTGTCTGGCGGGCAGGGTTTTACAAAACTGAGCCTCGTAGTGTTGTTTTACTTTATCGTCATACCATGCACCTACGCCAACATCATAAAGCGCTTTCCAGGGAAAAGCTGCGCCGGGATCGCTTTTTCGTCCTGGCGCAATATCACTGTGTCCGACAACGTTGGTCGGCGTAATATCCGGATAGCGTTGCAGGATATTTACTGCAAGTTGTTTAATCGCATCAATTTGCGTGGGGTTATAGGGAGGAAAGGTAAATATGCCATTTTTATCGCTGGCTAAATTGACAGTTTCAATCCCGATGGCGGTGTCATTCAGATTGCTGCGTCCGGCCCATGAGCTGACTCCGGCATGCCATGCACGTTCATTTTCATCAACCAAATTAAAAATGCGCATGTCTTTAAAACCCGCATCGATATAGGTTGAATCAGAAGGGTCAGGAACAAGGTAGTGAGCGCTGACTGATTGACCGGTCAGTGCGGTGATCGATGCTTTAAAATCAATGGCGGTGTAATGCATTACCAGAAAACGAACCCGGCGATTGAAACCTTTTACAGAGCGATAGCTATTGTAATCAATGCTGTACATATGAATCTCCTTCCTTTGGGTTGAACTCACTTGTATCATCAGGTTTTACAACCAATCGTATACGAAATCGTAACGGAGATATTATTTACTTTAATTTGCGAAGCAGTTCAATATTACTCTTTTAGGATTTTTCGACCTCACAAATTATGATGCTATTACCCGGGTTTGATATGAGCCCAGGTATTGTCTTAGGCTAATTTGTAAGGAAATATCTGAATTATCATTGTCAGCAATAATCCGAAAAACAGCAGTAATCTTAACGATATGGCAGGCTGAAAGCATTTTTATTGAGCATAATAAATGTGATGTTATTTTTTCATTTATGATTTGTTTAATAAATTATCCATCGATTTTTGCCTGATAGCTGTTATAAAAATAGCCGATGCTATCGAATTTGATGATAGTCTGCCTGTGGCTATTAAAGTCTGTATTTCAGAAAGGGAGAATTCCTGTGAATATAGTAGAGAAAATAGATGCGATGACGCTGGAGGAGAAGATCGGGCAAAAAATCATGCTTGATTTTCGTTACTGGGGTACTGACGGACAAAATAGTCAAGATATGATTGCTCCCGATGAGACGGTTGGCAGGCTGATTAAGGATAATCATATCGGTGGAGTGATACTTTTTGCCAACAATCTGAAAGATAGAATTCAAATTAAGACGCTGACGGCCTGGTATGCCGCGATGAAAACGGGTGGTATGCGATTATTTATCGGCACGGACAATGAAGGCGGCAATGTTTTCCGATTACCCCGCGGTGATTACGCTTCATTTCCCGGCAATATGGCATTGTCGGCAGCGATTGAGGGGGGCGCTGATGCTTCACTTGCCAGAAATCAGGGAAGCGTTATGGCACAGGATATGCTCTCGCTATACATCAATACTAACTTTGCGCCGGTCGTTGATGTTAATACCAATCCTTTCAATCCGGTAATTAACGTACGTGCATTTGGCGACGACGTGAACACAGTTTCCCGCCTTGCGAAAAAAATGACGGCCGGGATGAAACTGCAGGGGCTGATCACCGCATATAAACATTTTCCAGGTCATGGCAGTACATCCACTGATTCGCATACCGGTCTGCCGCGTGTTGATCGCTCGCGGAAAGATGCGTTCGCCATAGATATCGCACCTTATAAACAGGCCATCGACAATCAAACCGCCCCGGATATGATTATGACTGCCCATATTCAGTATCCTGCGCTGGATGACAGTCAGCTTATTACCCGCAATGGTGAGAAAATTACGGTGCCTGCGACGATGTCTCGTGAAATACAGAGTTGTATCCTGCGTGATGAACTGGGGTACAGCGGCGTGACGATCTCGGATGCGCTGGATATGGGCGCCATCGCTGACCATTTCGAACAGGGTGATGCCGCAGTGAAAGTATTTGCCGCTGGAGTGGATATTGCACTGATGCCCGTCAGTATTTCAGCCCCTTCACAGGCCAGACGGTTACCAAAATTGATCCAGTATATTGTCGAGGAAGTTAAAAAAGGCAGTATTAACGAAGTCGATATTAACGCCTCGGTTGAGCGCATTTTAAAGCTCAAAGAACGCTACAACCTGCTGGGGCAGGAATCCGGCAGGGTAACGAGGCATTCAGCTTCGGCCAGTCGCGGGCTGGAAAAACAAATTGCCGATCGTTCCATCACCGTGGTGATTAATCAGCAATCATTGCTGCCGTTAAGGGACAAGGGTTTGCGTTATTTTATACTGACGCCATGGGGCGAGCAGGCCAAAGGCATGGCGAAGGTGATGACACAGGATGGATATCTGAGGGTGGTTGCCGCGAAGGAAACAGATCTGACGGATAGCCAGATAAAGGAACATATCGCCAGTTGTGACGTTTTTCTACTCGGGACACTGTCAACCCGTTTTACGCCGGTTGAACGCGATGGCCTTGCCGCCGCAGAAGCACAAGCGCGTGCCGACGCGACTCCTTATTCTGGCTGGCTGCGCTATGCCGCCGGGCTGGGAAAAAAACGTGTTCATCTTTCATTGCGTGCGCCGTATGACATCGTCAGCTATGCCGAAGACGTCGAAGCGGCGGTAGCCACTTACTCTTATTACGGTTTTGACAACGGTATCTGGCGTGGTCACTCGATGACATCGCTGGCTGAGGTGCTGACCGGAAAGCGTGCGCCAACAGGGAAGCTACCGGTTAACACCTGGTATGACTACGACGAGAAGACCAATACCGGAACTTTGGCGTTTCCCAAAGGGACCGGACTGAGCTGGTAGTTAAACCGGGAGAAGTGACCCGCAGTAGCGGCTTCTTTGACTGGTAATTGGCCCTCAGGTTTTTACAGGGAGTTAAATTTTATGCAGCAGTTTGCTTTTATATCTCATGCATCAGCGCTGAAAAAAATGATGGCGACAGCCATTCTGGCAGTGATGGTGTCAGGTTGCGCGACGTCGCCAACAGAGACTGAAGAACGTGACGGCTATTTTGCCAGTCATACCTTTACAGCTGTCGGGCAAAATGAAAGGGTGCGATATCTTGTTATGCACTATACGGCTCTGGACGATGCTCAGTCGTTAGACACGCTGACCAAAGAGCAGGTCAGCGCCCATTATCTGATTCCGCACCTGCCGGAGTCCAGACGTGGAAAACCGGTGGTATTACAGCTGGTTGATGAAAACAAACGGGCCTGGCATGCCGGTGTCAGCAACTGGAATGGCAGGAGCAATCTTAATGATACCTCCATCGGAATTGAAATCGTCAATCCGGGCTTTACCGACGATATGCTGGGGCATCGTACCTGGTATCCCTACAATGAAAAACAGATTGTGGCCATTGCTGCACTGGCAAAAGATATCATTCATCGCTATCAGATCATGCCTGATAACGTGCTCGGGCACAGCGATATCGCCCCTCTTCGGAAGCAGGACCCAGGAAAACTGTTTCCATGGGAACGGCTGGCGGCCATGGGCATTGGTACCTGGCCTGACAGGGCACAGGTCAGCAAATATCTTGCCAACCGTTCGCCTTACGAGCCTGCAGACATAAGAAGCCTTCAGGCATTACTGAAGCATTATGGTTATGGTGAAATGCCTCAGAATGGCATTCTGGATGATAAAACACGGAAAATTATCGCTGCATTCCAGATGCATTTCAGACCGAATGATATTGGCGGCAACGCCGATGCTGAAACTGAAGCCATTGCCCGTGCGCTGATCGAAAAATATCGTGAACCCATGACGCCGGTCCCGATTGAAAGGAGTCTCTGATGCTGTCAGAAATAAAATTATTATGTTGGGGGTTAATCATGATTAGCTTAATGACAATGGTCAGCTGCTCGCAAAAAGCCGGGCCGGAAAAACGCCAGGAACCGGCATTAACGACAGAACCGATGCGGGGTATTTGGCTTGCCACGGTCGCGGGGCTTGACTGGCCGCCAGCGGAATCACTTAAAGTGACAACGGATGCCGACAGGATCCGACTGCAAAAGAGGGCGCTCACCGACGCGCTGGATCAAATGGTAAAAACTGGAATTAATACGGTTTTTTTCCAGGTTAAGCCGGACGGCACGGCTCTCTGGCATTCGGATATATTGCCGTGGTCAGATGTGATGACGGGCAGTGTGGGCAAGGAGCCCGGTTATGATCCACTGGCCTTCATGTTGAAAGAGGCCCACAGCAGAGGAATTAAGCTTCATGCCTGGCTTAACCCTTACCGTGTATCGATGAATACCCGGCCAGAAACCGTTGCTGCACTTAACGATACGCTGCAGTCATCGCCTTCAAGCGTCTATGCACTTCACCCTGAATGGATACGCACGGCCAGTGGACGTTTTGTTCTCGATCCGGGGCTGCCTGAGGTGCGCAACTGGATTACCGGCGTAGTCGCGGAACTGGTGAAAAAATATGATGTTGACGGTATCCAGTTTGACGATTACTTCTATTATGAAACGCCTCAGTCTCCCCTGGAGGATGAAACCACTTACCGCGAATATGGAAAAGATTTTCCTGACAAGGCCAGCTGGAGAAGAAACAACACTTTGCTGTTGATCAAAGAGGTCTCTTCGACCATCAGAGCGCTGAAACCGGATATTGAATTTGGCGTCAGCCCGGCTGGCGTCTGGCGAAACAAAGCTGATGATCCGCTGGGATCGGACACTCAGGCGGGCGCCCCGTCGTATGATACGGCTTATGCAGACACCCGCCAGTGGGTAAAACTGGGATTACTGGACTACATTGCGCCACAACTGTACTGGCCTGTTGGTCGTAAAATTGTCAGATACGATGTGCTGGCCGGGTGGTGGTCTGATGTCGTCAGAGGTACTGATACCCGTTTATATATCGGAATGGCGTTATATAAAATTGGCACCTCTTCCGCTATCGAGCCAGATTGGACGATCGAAGGGGGAGTACCTGAACTGAAAAGGCAGCTGGATGTGAACGATGCCCTGCCGGAAGTGGATGGCGCGATACTTTTCAGGCAGGCTTTTCTGAACCAGCCCCAGACTGATAAGGCTTTGAAATATCTGCAAAATCGGTGGTATAAAGCGCAGTGATGTTATAAACGAACTGTCACGGCTGTAGTTATTTTTAGCCGTGACAGCTCTGCGCGCCGTGTGTTTATTGTTCATTTTTGTGATGGGGTTAATAAAGTATTAATGCTCTTTATTCAATGAAGTTTGGTCACTTTATTATCCATCTTATTTGAATGTTTTGATAAAAATAGTTATATCTATCCTTTACTTTAGAATGAAACTGCATGAGCTCGTGTTCTGCTCCCCGATGTTAATAACGTATTCATAAGCTATATAAGGGCTGTAGTGGTTTACTGAATTCGGCCACCTGAATGCAGGTGATTTGCTCACTTCAGAACAACACCGGTGCTCCATTGAAAAGAAGAAATTTTAGTCATGAATTCAAATGCGAACCCGCCTGCGGTGCTGGTTGCAGGGTGCTGGCCGTCGCGGACGCCCTCAACCGGGCGGGCTATGCATCACATCGTCATCTATGATTTTCAGCGACTGACGTCGATCCGCGTGCTGCGGAATGGCCTACATACAACTGTCACTGTGCGGTGTGGCAGGTGAAGTGATGATTAGCAACTCGCTTTGCTACGAAAGCCGGCGAATACTTTATACACCCACTCATTATCCTGGAAACTGGTCGTATAGTCTCATGGGGTGTTATCAGAAAAAAATGGCATTGTCGCCAGATTTTTGACACGATGCACTCTTTCCGGGGTGCCATCTTCTTTGATTTACAGTAATACTAAAAGGTAAAAGTTGGGTCGTATTTCTTCAGACAGGAAAAGGAATTGCGGATGCACCGTAAGCAAAAGATGGAATTTATACGTAAAAATCTACAGTATTTACTTTCTTCCAGGGGCGAAACCAGAGTGTCCCTTTGTGACAGAACCGGTCTTAATCGGACGACAATTTATAATATTCTTGATGGTCGTGTCTGTAATATCCATAAAACTACTGTGCAAAAGGTTTCTGATTTTTTCGGTATTTCATATGACGAAATTGAAAGCTCTGATATTGCTGAAAAGGAACATACTGACAAAATTGTCTCCTTTGAGGGAAACATGAATCCTTGCGCAGTTCCCATTCTGTCGGAATCAGATTGTATGTCCCTGGATTTTTATAATGAGAAAATAGGGGCGTTGGTTTTTGCGAAGTCGCTAACTTTCTACTATGGAAACGGGCCTAATGTCGTGGCCGTCTTGCTTGAACACGACATTGAAGGAAAATATAATTCCGGAGACTTGCTTATCTTTCGACGAGGTTCAAACATAAAAGGACATCAAAAATTATGCTATAACAAAAGTGAACGGATTTTTTGCATAAGGGATCTTCACGATAACCGTGATGATGAAATTGTAATTATTGGCGATATTATGGAAGAGCGCTACAATTATGGGATGCAAATATAAATTACTGGGGTTCAATAGTCCTGATAAATCAGCTAACATTCTCATCATGACAACAGGGAAGGTTATGAAGATAGATGTTAAGGAACTGGAAAAAAGTGAGCTTATTGATGACTTTAGCGTTCATGAGATAAAATCCATTTACAGGAAGATATATTCAACTGAAAAAAATCAAACAACAGCTTATGATTTTAAAGACAGACATGAAAACTCATGGCTTATTTACTCCTTCCTGATTTTACTACTAAGCGTTTTTTATATATTTAGCAATTTGGCTGCCGCAAAGCCAGTTTATATTGAATCACTGGACCTCATCGTTACTCCGGGTACGTTTATTTACCCTTTGTCCTTTCTTGCCATTGATTTGCTCAGCGAGTTTTACGGTTTCAGGCTGGCCAGAAGAGCAATATACATGTCTCTCATCGCTAATCTGGTTATAGTCTTTCTCTTGAGTGTCTCAACTGTCCTGCCTGCTATTCCATCCTGGGGATTGAATGAGCATTATAATTCATTGATTGCACATGTTCTTTCCGCAGTAATAGCTTCTTCGTTATCTTTTTTTCTTTCTGAGTATGTGAATTCATGGGTTCTTTGTAAGATTAAAAAGATAACAAACTCGCGATTTCTCTTCGTTCGGATATTTTTCAGCACACTCATTGCGGCAATTATCGATAGCTTTGTTTTCTGCTTTATAGCATTTTATGGAAAAATGAGTATCAATACCATCATAACAATGGCATTGATACAAATAGTTATAAAGATTTTCTTCGCATTTTTTAATATACTACCTGCTTACATATCTCGTTATTTTTTTTCGCGCTATGTGATAAGAAATTAGAAAGTTATCTGGGGGCATTTGTCCCCAGATAGGTTTTACAGGAATTTGGCTTTCTCCCTGAACGATTTCATAACGAGACATTTCTCATTATTGTATTCGTCCAGTCCTCTTTTGCGTAAAAAGCAGGATGGGCAATTACCACAGCCTGCCCCCTTGATGCCATTGTAGCAGGTAAGTGTTTGGTCTTTAATTAACTCAAATGAATTATAATGATCTGCCATTGCCCAGGTTTCAGCTTTATTCAG
Organism: Winslowiella sp. 2C04; assembly: GCF_050037805.1. Classification (NCBI taxonomy): domain Bacteria; kingdom Pseudomonadati; phylum Pseudomonadota; class Gammaproteobacteria; order Enterobacterales; family Erwiniaceae; genus Winslowiella; species Winslowiella sp. 2C04. The sequence continues at coordinate 712,174 of NZ_CP188300.1, forward strand.
ATTCATAAGTGGGGTTTCAATATCAATAGTTCTACCCAGACCGAGACTTAAGGCATTATTCAGCGCAAGCACAAATTCATTTCGGCAATCCGGATATCCAGAAAAATCGGTCTCACATACACCCGTTATGATGGTTCTGGCATCTATTTGATAAGCATAGATTGATGCGAGGGTTAGAAACAGGATGTTTCTTCCCGGCACAAAAGTATTAGGAACATCACTATCCTCATCACTAATTTGCTCCGGAACAGGGATGTCACTACGAGTTAAACTACTTACTGTAAGTTCATTCAGTAGTCCCACATCCATGACTTTATGAATGACACCTAACTTTAACGTCAGCTCGCGTGCAATGGCAATTTCTTCACGGTGACGTTGCCCGTAATCAAAAGTTATGCAATGGACTTGTTTGTATTTACGCAATGCATAAATAAGACAAGTTGTTGAATCCTGCCCACCACTAAAAACAACAACGGCCTTGTTCATTATCGATCCCTCATTGCTATTAAAATCATATAGTTAAATTTTTTTTGCCGTTTTTTTGGTCAAAAAAAGGCATTTTATCATGCTTGATAGGTAAAATAATCATCATTTTTAAACGTGGATGTTGATTATTTTATTAGGCGAGGGTATTAATACTGCAGCTTTGTTAAAGAGTAATGGCCAAGTGTTACTGAGCTTCCACATCAGGAAGGTTGCCATTTTAGATGATTCTCATATTGGAGATTTATGAATGGAATCGAATCAGCTTTCATCAGACTGGCACAGGGAAGATATCCTTGCCGCAGTAAGAAAAAAGAAGAAATCACTCTCTGCTCTGTCAAGAGAGAATGGTCTTTCGTCAGGAACGCTGGGTAATGCACTTACGAGGCCCTGGCCACGTGGAGAAGAGATTATTGCCAGTGCTATCGGCCTGCCACCTGAAGAAATATGGCCGAGTCGATATCAGTCAAAAAATCAACGTCCGTAAACGAAAAAAAACCAATTCAGGCCTGCACGCGGTTTAAGGTCTGATACGTCATCAACAACAGTGAAAACTGCACGCAATATGGCAACACCAGGGAATTACCAAAATAATAAAGTTATAATTTTATATAATGAGACTCTGCTATTTTTTGTTTATGACACACTGACTAATAATTAGAGATACATCTGATTTCATAGTTTCATGATGGTGCCAGTTCAATGTTGAATGTAAGGCCTCTCACCAGCTGGCCTGGCCCAATTCTGGTCGCCATTACCATCGTCGGCAGACGTTTAACCCGCGGATCAGCGACGTTGCACGCCAACTCAATACCCCTACTGGCCATTGGCATGCGTGGCCATTACCACGCTCAGTGCTTTTCTCTGCAGCGCAGACAGTGAACTGGGACATCAGCACCTGCTGGCTGACGATGATCGCAGTGGTCTGGCAGCAGAGAGGATCCTGGCGGCCACGCAGTAGCTGTAGCATGAGTCGGCCCGGCAGGGTGGGGCTGTAAACATCCCGCATAATCGTGCCATTCACATTTAGAGATCTTCCTGCATACTCAATCTGCCAACGAAGGAGATCGCTATGCGTAAAGCCCGTTTTACTGAGCATCAGATCATCGCCGTGATTAAGTCGGTTGAAGCCGGACGAACTGTTAAGGATATCTGCCGGGAGGCCGGTATCTCTGAAGCCACCTACTACAACTGGAAGTCCAGATATGGCGGCATGGAGGCTTCTGATATTAAAAAGATCAAGGATCTTGAGGACGAGAACCGACGTCTCAAACAGATGTTTGCCGACCTGGGCCTTGAGAACCGGGCGCTTAAAGATGTTATCGAAAAAAAGCTTTAAAACCAGCCTTTAAGCGTGAGCTGGTCACTCATCTGATAACGACGTTCGGACTCAGTATCCGTCAGGCCTGCCGGAGTCTGAACCTGAGCAGAACGGTTTATCATTACCGCCCGGATACCACGCGTGACGAACCCGTCATTGTCGCGTTGCAGGCAGTGGCAGAGCGATACCCACAATACGGTTTTCCGAAACTCTTCCAGGTTCTGCGGCGGCAGGGATACACGTGGAATCACAAAAGGATCCACCGTATTTACTGTCTGCTGAAGCTGAACTTTCGCCGTAAGGGCAAACAACGGTTGCCGGTACGTAATCCCTCGCCACTGGCCACGCCTGAAGCGCTGAACCAGAGCTGGTCTGTCGATTTTATGCATGATGCCCTGGTCTGTGGCCGTCGTTTTCGCACGTTCAATGTTGTTGATGACTTTAACCGTGAGGCATTGTCGATTGAAATCGATCTGAATCTGCCAGCTCTGCGAGTGGTCCGTGTGCTCGACATGATCGCGGCAAATCGCGGCTATCCGGTCATGCTGCGCATGGATAATGGTCCGGAGTTTATCTCTCTGGCCCTGGCTGAATGGGCAGAGAAACATGCCGTAAAGCTGGAGTTGTTAGCTTGTCCGCTTAGTGCCAGAAGCGGACGTAGCATGCATCATGTTATGATTCATTCAGTGAGAAGGGTTCACTCCTGTTTCAAGCTCATAGACAACTAAAGACCCTAAAAATTATGACATCATTCATGGAGAACCAAGTCATGGATTTCACTATAAGTCCCACTCATCCTGAGCACTTTGACAAGCTTCGCGCTATTGAACTGGCTGCTTTTGAAACATTGCGTAATGCAGGTGCGGTTACAGGCGAGGCGGGCGCATGTAGCCTTGAGGAATTGAGCAATTTCAGTCGTAACGGTCTGTTGCTAACGGCCTATACGCCTGATTCAGTTCCTGTGGGATTTGTAGCAGGAAAAGTTGAAGACACATGGCTGCACATTGCTGAAATTGATGTGCATCCGGAATGGCAGCGCCACGGGATCGGCAGACTGCTTATGCAGAGAATTCTCCATATTGGGCAACACCGCGGCCTGGCTGGTGCCACGCTGACAACAGACAAGATGGTCGCTTTTAATGCCAGATTTTACGGTATATTAGGATTTAATATTGTGGAAGGCCACGCACGACCTCCGCATCTGGTAAGCCTAATCGCCGAAGAGATCTCTAAAGGTTTCATTCCGGCGCGACGTGTTGCAATGTGGGTTACCTTTTAGCACTCAGGTCCGCTCCTCGCTCACAGCGGACACTCAGGTTTAACAGTCCAGTACGTTTAGCTTACGGATAAATCATTTTATGATGGCGTGGAGAACGGGGGGATTCTGAAAACGGTAAGAAGTGAAAGGGCAAGAAGAGCTTGTTGCAGGTGGACGAACTGGTGAAGATCCCCATGTGGAGGGTGTATGCTGCCAGGTTTCCCAGCTTGCTATTGGGGATTTCCCCACCTTATTCCCCGCGACAAAATCACGTTAATACCAGCGGATTAAGGCGAAATGATAATTCCCCCGTTTTCCCCGTATTTTCTACTTCATTATGAATGATCTGAGAGAAAGGAACCGTAGAGGACCGTAGCAGTAACGTTAGGAAAAGGTACATCAGAGGATGTTGAGGTGTCTAAACGTAACGAACATCTGCGAAAATGGCAAGAAATCCAGCAAACAAATAACGTGTTGCAACGACCAGAAATCTACCGTAGCCAGAAAAGGAAAAAGCCCCGCTTTGCAGCGAGGCCTTATGAATAGTGGTGCCCGAACTCGGAATCGAACCAAGGACACGGGGATTTTCAATCCCCTGCTCTACCGACTGAGCTATTCGGGCAACGGGGCGCATTAAACCGTAAAGGGAGAAATGCGTCAAATGCTTTTGTTGTGAATGCTGACTGATTGCACTCTTTTCCATCAGTTTGTGGTGAAAAAAGCCAGTTGTCGGGTAATAATTGGTCGGCTGGGGCTGGTTTTGCCCTCGGCCTTTGTTCGGGAAAAAATGGCACTCAATATGATGTCGGCAAAACTTACAATATTGCATAAATCCGCATAACTATCGGATAATAAAACAGTTTTTAATTATTCGCGCTACGATATTTCTATAGTTATCAATATGTTATAAATGACACTTCAGTTGCAATTAATTCAGTATGTGGGTTGTAGCGAAAATTAAAAAATGCGATTATTGCGCAAATTTTGATGCCCCATCATTTCACTTAACTGAGGTCGCCGCTATGAACGGTTCAATGCTGAATCAGAGCACTTGTTCCCGCCATCTTTTGATGTCGCAGCATGCGCGAACGATCCTCTGTCAGACCCCATCGATACACGCTCTCATCATGCGGTGAGGCTTTCTGATGCTTGCTTTCAGGCATGAGTAAAAAACAGACGCGATCTGGTTTTACTGATGTCTGGCGGTTAAAGCTGAATCCAATGCTTTTTCGATTTAAGACACTTACGCCGGGAAGCCATTTCCCATTGCCGTGCCTTTGGCACCCACTCATCCTGTTTAATCTGGGATTTGTGCTATGACAACACTAAAAATTGCTGCCAGCGCCTGCGCTGCGCCAAACCTCCATACCCAGCGTGATATTGTGACGCTGGACAGTACTGATTTTACCGATGTGGCGGCGGTGGTCGTCTCTGTTGCTGATTCGCGCAGTGGCGTGCTGGCGTTATTACGTCATACCGGTTTTAATCTGCCGGTGTTTATCGCACTGGAAGGCGCTGAACCGGCGCAGCCACTACCTGAAGTGACCGGATTGCTGAACGGCGATGCCGAGTCGGATCGCCAGCTGGAAGAGGCGGCTGCGCAGTATGAAGCGACTCTGCTGCCGCCATTTTTTGACACTCTGACCAAATATGTGGCGATGGGCAACAGCACCTTTGCCTGTCCTGGGCATCAGGGCGGAGCTTTCTTTAAAAAGCATCCGGCCGGCCGTCAGTTCTTTGATTTCTTCGGCGAAAATGTATTTCGTGCCGATATGTGCAATGCCGACGTTAAGCTCGGTGATTTGCTGATCCACGAAGGTTCGGCGAAGGATGCGCAAAAGTTTGCGGCAAAAGTGTTTAATGCGGATAAAACCTACTTTGTGCTGAATGGCACTTCCAGCGCCAATAAAGTGGTGACCAACGCGCTGCTGACGCGCGGAGACCTGGTGCTGTTTGACCGCAACAACCATAAATCCAATCATCACGGCGCACTGATTCAGGCGGGTGCCACCCCGGTTTATCTGGAAACTGCGCGCAATCCGTTTGGCTTTATTGGCGGCATTGATGCTCACTGTTTCGACGAGCGCTATTTACGTAAGCAGATTAAACAGGTTGCACCGGAACGCGCCAGCGAAGCGCGTCCGTTTCGTCTGGCGGTGATCCAGCTCGGTACCTATGACGGCACGGTGTATAACGCGCGTCAGGTGGTTGACCGAATCGGTCATCTCTGCGATTACATTCTGTTTGATTCCGCCTGGGTTGGTTACGAGCAGTTTATTCCGGTGATGGAGGCCTGTTCTCCGCTGTTACTCGATCTCAATGAGAACGATCCGGGTATTTTTGTCACCCAGTCGGTGCATAAACAGCAGGCTGGCTTCTCGCAGACTTCGCAGATCCACAAGAAAGATAACCATATTCGCGGCCAGCATCGCTTTTGTAGCCATAAACGGCTTAATAATGCTTTTATGCTGCATGCTTCAACCAGCCCGTTTTATCCGCTGTTTGCCGCGCTGGACGTTAACGCCAAAATGCATCAGGGCGCAGCAGGGCGTCGCCTGTGGCATGAGTGCGTGACGCTGGGGATTGATGCGCGTAAGGCAATTCTGGCGAAGTGCGAGATGATTAAGCCATTCCTGCCGGACAGCGTTGACGGTAAACCGTGACAGGATGCGCCAACCGAAAGTATCGCTGCTGATGCGCGCTATTTCAGCTTTGCGCCGGGTGCGCAGTGGCACGGCTTCGACGGTTATGCACGCGATCAGTACATTATCGATCCTTGCAAGCTGCTGCTGACCACGCCGGGTATTGATGCCGCCACTGGGGAGTATGCTGCATTCGGTATTCCGGCGACCATTCTGGCAAACTATCTGCGTGAAAATGGCGTGGTGCCGGAGAAATGCGACCTTAACTCGATCCTGTTCCTGCTGACGCCAGCGGAGAGCGCGGAGAAGATGGCGCATCTGGTGGCAATGCTGGCGCAGTTTGAGCAGCATGTAAAACAGGATGCGCTGCTGTGTGAGGTATTGCCGACGGTTTATCGGAAGAATGCCGCGCGTTATCAGGGCTATACCCTGCGCCGTCTGTGTCAGGAGATGCACGATCTGTATGTCAGCTATGGCGTGAAAGATCTGCAGAAGGCGATGTTCCGTCAGCAGAGCCTGCCGAAAGTGGCGATGAACCCACAGGATGCCAATATTGAATTTATTCGCGGCAATGTGGAGTTGGTGCCGATCGCACAGGCGGAGGGACGTATCGCTGCCGAAGGCGCATTGCCGTATCCACCAGGCGTGCTGTGCGTGGTGCCGGGCGAAGTGTGGGGTGGCGCGGTGCAGCGCTATTTCCTCGCGCTGGAGGAGGGCATTAATTTGCTGCCGGGCTTCTCACCGGAATTGCAGGGGGTGTATGCAGAAGCCGACGCCAGCGGCGTTAAGCGGCTGTGTGGTTATGTGATGATGTAATGTGTGGGGCGGCATTCAATGCCGCCCCGTTTGTTTTATGCTGAAGCCGCTTTCGACTGCGCATCTTCCCGAGCCTGGCGTACTATGGCTTTCGCCATCCACTTCGCCACGTCCTGTAGTTCCTGATTATCACAGCCCCAGATATCCTTCATTACCAGAAAAATCTCTGAACCGTAAACCAGTGACAGTGAGTGCAGCACGCGTTGCATCAGTTCGGGTGGCAGCTCGGCAGACAGCGGCTCGACCACTTTCTGCAATAACAGCTTACGATTTCCGCGCACCAGCCGCTCTTTGATTGGTACCGCATCCTGAGATTGCGACTGCGCCCACTGCGTCAGTGACAGGTGCAGTGCAGCCCGCAGCGTGCCTTCATGTTGCAGCATACGCGGAAAGGCAAATGTCAGCAGCTCATCAATGCGGGCAGTGGCTTCCTGCTGAGTGGGTTGCCAGCTGTTTATTGGACTCAGGGTTTCACTGACGATAGCTGCCACCAGCGCGCTTTGCGTCGGAAAATAGCGATAAGCGGTGGCGCGCGACAATTGTGCCGCCTGCGCCACCTCGCTTATCGATGGAAATGCTCCACCATCAAACATTTGCATGGCAGTATCGATTAGCAGGCGGCGCGTTCGTGCGCGAGTTGATGTCAATGACATACCTTCTTGGTTTTCCTTTTGAACCACAATAACCTCTGTATCAGTATAAATCTGCCTGAAGATGAGCGGGTAAGCGAGCAAAAAACAGCATGATAAGCACACATTTTCCCGCTATTGCGTAAGCATTCAGGCGTCATTCCAGGCTAATTATCGATAATGAGATATCAGTTTCATTCTATTGATTTATCAATTTAATGGATGATACTGTTATCTCAGCGTAAAGTGACAGTTCCTATCACAAAGGATATTGTGGTTTTTATTTCAGGTTTATCAACTCTTTATTCAGACAAATAACAGGATTGAGCCAAAGAAATGAAGAAGAAAGATGGTTTTATCTATGCCGTAGCTACGGAAGATACTAAAGGAATGGAACTGTATTTCGTCCGTGATTTGATTGCCAATTGTGGAGCGAAAGTCGTCACAGTTGATCTGTCCACTCAGACACTTAGCCGCGCTTCTGTGGCTGATTTCAGTGCCGAAAGCGTCGCCGCTTTTCACCCCCAGGGTGCGTCCGCGGTATTCTGCGGCGACCGTGGCCGGGCGATTGATGAGATGGCGACTGCATTTGAGATTTTCCTTAGTCAGCGTGACGATATTGCCGGGGTAATTGGCCTTGGCGGATCGGGTGGCACCGCGCTGATTACCCCGGCGATGCAAGCTTTGCCGGTGGGTATTCCCAAACTGATGGTCTCAACCATGGCTTCCGGCGATGTTTCCGGTTATGTCGGTGCCAGTGATATTAATATGCTCTATTCGGTGACCGATGTGGCCGGACTGAATCGTATTTCCCGTCAGGTACTTGGCAATGCTGCTCATCAAATCGCCGGCGCAGTGCTGTTTCAGGTTGCCGCAGACGCGTCCGATAAGCCTGCGCTTGGCCTGACGATGTTTGGTGTTACTACTCCTTGTATTCAGGCAGTGAGTCAGGCGCTGGCAGCGGAATATGATTGTCTGGTATTTCATGCCACCGGCAGCGGCGGTAAAGCGATGGAGAAGCTGGCCGACAGCGGTATGTTGTCTGGCGTGCTCGATCTGACTACTACGGAAGTGTGCGATTTACTGGCCGGTGGCGTGCTGGCTTGCGGTGAGGATCGCTTCGATGCTATTGCCCTCTCTCAGGTGCCGTATGTGGTCTCCTGTGGCGCACTGGATATGGTCAATTTTGGTCATCCGTCGACGATACCGGCGAAGTATGCCGATCGTCTGTTTTACCATCACAATGCGCAGGTAACGCTGATGCGTACCACGCCGGAAGAGAACGTGGCGCTGGCAAAATGGATTGCTGCCAAACTGAATCGCTGTGCAGGTGAAGTCAGATTTCTTATTCCTGAAGGTGGATTTTCCGCACTGGATGCCGTCGGGCAACCTTTCTGGTCACCCGAGGCAAATCAGGCGTTTATTACTACGCTGGAAGCTGAACTGTTACAAACCGCGCAGCGAAAAATTCAGCGATTGCCTTATAACATCAATCATCCACTGTTTGCAGAGGCGGCGGTGGCAGCATTTCGCAGCCTGACAGCGAAGGAGAAGTAGCCATGCCGGGGTTTAACCGACAGGAATTATTAGCCAAATTCAGAGCGATGGTTGCCCGCCGCGAACCGATTATCGGTGGCGGGGCAGGGACTGGGCTTTCGGCAAAGTGTGAGGAAGCAGGCGGTATCGATCTGATTGTTATCTATAACTCGGGCCGCTATCGCATGGCCGGTCGCGGTTCGCTGGCCGGGCTGCTGGCCTACGGCAATGCCAATGAGATTGTCGTCGATATGGCAAAAGAGGTGTTGCCGGTCGTGAAAAATACGCCGGTACTGGCCGGTGTTAACGGCACTGATCCGTTTTGCCAGTTCGATAAGTTTCTCGACGATCTGAAAGCGCTGGGCTTCTCCGGTGTGCAGAACTTCCCGACCGTCGGGCTGATTGACGGCAACTTCCGCGCCAATCTGGAAGAGACCGGCATGGGCTACGGGCTGGAAGTTGAGATGATTCGGCTGGCGCATCAGAAGGATTTGCTGACGACTCCCTATGTGTTTAATCAGCAGGATGCGATAGCGATGACGCAGGCCGGTGCGGATATCATTGTGCCGCATATGGGGCTGACTACCGGCGGTAATATCGGGGCGGAAACCGCGCTGCGCCTGAAAGATTGTGTACCGCTGATCACTCAGTGGGCGCAGGCCGCTAAGGCGGTGCGTGAGGATGTAATTGTGCTCTGCCACGGCGGGCCGATTTCGTCGCCGCAGGATGCACAATATATTCTTGATAACTGCCCGCTGTGCGATGGTTTCTACGGCGCCAGCTCAATGGAACGCCTGCCGACAGAAGTAGCGCTGACCGAGACCACCCGGCAGTTTAAAAAGTTAAACCGCTAAAAAATTTCATGCACCATTTTGATGCCAACACCAGGGGATTTACCCCGTAACTAAAACGGCGAGCTTAGCTCGCCGTTTTTATTTGCCAAAACCCACTCAGTAAAAGCGATAGCCTCTCTGCGCTTTACTCACTTTTACCAGGTAATTACGTGATTCTGCCGCCGGATGCTTCGTCGCCAGAGTCTGATAAAATTCGCTGGAAGATAACGCGTTAATTTTACCAAAAGCGGTATTTTTATCACTGGAGAAGATGCGTAATACGCTACCTGCACCGCCGTTGTAGGCAGTGATGACGGCGTAACGCCGGGACGTTGGATCGGAAATTCCCGACAGATAACTTTTTTGCAGAATCGCCAGATAAGCGGTACCGGCATCAATATTGTTCTCTGGATCGAACAGGTAGCTGCGGCTGGGTTTACCCGATTTACCTTTCAGGCGGAAGACATCTACTCCGGCGGTATGCTGCACAACCTGCATCAGGCCCAGTGCATCAGCATGGCTGACGGCATACGGGTTGAAGCTCGATTCGATCTGCATAATCGCCAGAATCAGCGACTGATCGACACCGTACTTCTCGGCTGATTTACGCACCATCGGCAGATATTTATGCGCGCGCTTATCCAGATGGTTTGGCACCATCGGAATAGTTACCGACCAGATAACATGCATGCCGGAAGTGCGGCGCTGAAGCTTGTTCTGGATCAGATAGTCAGCAAAGTTGCCCGCGCGTCCCTGCCAGCGAATCGGCTGGCCGGTATTATCCAGCACCTGACCATACAGCAAAGGCTCTTTACTGATCTGAATATCGTTAGCATCGGAATAGAGATCGACATTGCCCGGATCGTCACCGATCAGCAAGGTGGTGATAATCGCCTGACGCAGGCTGGCCGTCGGGTTAGTTCCGGCAATGGTTTCAATGGTGATGCTACCGGCGTCAAAATTGATATGGCTACGGGTGAAGTATTGATCGCTGTACTTTACATAGTCCTTCGGACCGGCGATCAGCACTTCGTTGATGCCCCAAATATTCTCGATGTTGTGGGCAAATTGGCCCATTAAAATGTCAAAACCGTTGGTGTCCTTGACCCACTCTTCGTGTGAAGTCGTTTTTTTATTACCGGAGCAGGAGATCAACAGCGGTGCTATGACGAGCAAGGCGATAATTTTCTTCATTTTCTCAATGCTTAACCCAAAAAATGGGGCCTCAGGGAGGCCCAAAGCGTTATTCTTCTGGCGGGGTGTAGCCTTCGATATGGACATCCTTGCCTTCAAACAGGAATTTCACCATTTCCTGCTCCAGTTGCTTACGGTCTTCCGGATTCATCATGCTGAGTTTTTTCTCATTGATCAGCATAGTCTGTTTTGACATCCACTGTGACCAGGCCTCTTTCGAAATTTCGTTATAGATGCGTTTACCCAGATCGCCCGGATAGAGCTGGAAGTCTTGTCCCTCGGCATCACGTTGCAGGAACGTACAGAAAATTGTGCGGCTCATTACTCTTCCTCTTGTATCGCGCGTGTGTTCAGCATCATTTGCTGTGGTTGCCGTAACTCATGTAGCAGGCGCTCAACCGGAGCGGCCAGTCCCACAGACGGCGGCTGCGCTAAGTTATACCAGAGACCCGCGCCATCATCCATGGCGCTACTCGCAGAAGGCAGTTCCAGCCACATTGGTACAATATCCAGATGAAAATGGCTGAAAGTATGACGGAAGGCGATCATCTGCTTAGGCTTGCTGCCAGTGATGCCGCGTGCTTTCAGCCACTGTTGCAGCTCGGCCTCGCTGCTGAATTGCGGAAAGCAGAACAGCCCGCCCCACAGACCAACGGGCGGGCGCTGTTCCAGCCAGACGCCATCGCCCCGCTGCATCATCAATAACCAGCCGGTGCGCTCTGGCAGCGTCTGTTTTGGCTTTTTACCCGGATATTTTGCCCAGCTACCGTTGGCATAAGCGACACAGTTGAGATTGACCGGGCAGATCTCGCATTTAGGCTTTGAGCGGGTACAGACTATCGCCCCCAGATCCATCATCGCCTGATTAAACTGGCTGACGCCAACCGCAGGTGTAACCTGCTCGCTGATATTCCAGAGTTTTTTCTCGACATCTTTTTTGCCCGGCCAGCCATCAATGGCATAACAACGTGCCAGCACGCGCTTAACGTTGCCATCGAGGATCGGGTAATGCTGCCCGAGCGACAGCGAAAGAATCGCCCCAGCCGTGGAGCGACCCACGCCGGGTAGATCAGCCACTGCTTCAAAGGTCTCGGGGAACTTACCGTCGTGACGCTCGACGACCTGTTGCGCCGCTTTGTGCAGATTGCGCGCGCGCGCGTAATAGCCGAGCCCGGTCCACAGATGCAGTACCTCATCCAGCGGCGCGGCGGCGAGATCGGTTACGCTGGGGAAGCGTGCCATAAAGCGTTCGAAGTAGGGAATGACGGTCGCAACCTGGGTTTGCTGCAGCATCACTTCCGAGAGCCAGACTTTATAAGGCGTTTTTTCCTGCTGCCACGGCAGGGTTTTGCGTCCGAAGCGCTGATACCAGTCCAGCACTTGTTGCGCGAACTGTTGCGCTTGCGTCATTGGGAGGAAATTTTCCGTTATTACTCTACAATCAGGCAGGAATTCCAGCACAGACACTGGATGCTGTAAACCGGAACTTTGCGGGACTTGCTTCTCAGCAGTAACTTTGCATAATGCCCGCATATTCCTGAATATGCAGATCAACAGGCAGCCACATGATAAATGACGTCATCTCACCAGAATATGATGAAAACGGTCGCGCGATGCGCCGTATCCGCAGTTTTGTCCGCCGTCAGGGCCGGTTAACCAAGGGCCAGCAGCACGCACTGGATAATTACTGGCCGGTGATGGGCGTTGAGTATCAGGCTCAGCCAATTGACCTGGTTGATCTTTTTGGCCGCGAGGGGCCAGTGGTGCTGGAAATTGGTTTCGGCATGGGGGCCTCGCTGGTCACCATGGCGGGAAATAATCCGCAACAAAATTTCCTCGGTATTGAAGTACATTCTCCGGGCGTTGGTGCCTGCCTTGGCTCAGCTCATGAAGCCGGCGTCGATAATTTGCGCGTGATGTGTCATGACGCGGTGGAAGTACTGGAGAATATGATCCCGGATAACTCGCTGCGCATGGTCCAGCTGTTCTTCCCTGACCCGTGGCATAAAGCGCGCCATAATAAACGCCGCATTGTGCAGGTGCCGTTTGCCGAGCTGGTAATGCGTAAGCTAAAGCTGGGTGGCACTTTCCATATGGCTACCGACTGGGAATCTTATGCCGAGCATATGCTGGAAGTGATGAGCAGCATCGAAGGCTATAAGAATCAGTCAGAAGACAATAGCTATGTGCCGCGTCCGGAATCACGTCCGTTAACGAAATTCGAGCAGCGTGGCCAGCGTTTAGGCCACGGTGTATGGGATCTGATGTTTGAGAGGGTTAAATAATGGCTACACAACGCAGTCGTCGTCTTCGTAAGAAAATGCACCTTGACGAGTTCCAGGAACTTGGTTTTTCGGTCAACTTTACCTTTGCGGAAGGCACCAGCGAAGCAGAGATCGACAGCACCGTTGATGCGCTGATTAATGAGGTTATCGAGCCGAATGGTCTGGCATTTGATGGTAGCGGCTATCTGCAGTGGGAAGGGCTGATCTGTCTGGAGAAGATTGGCAAGTGCACCGAAGAGCATCAGGAGCAGGTACGCAAATGGTTGAACGAGCGTCAGCTGAAAGATGTGCGAGTTTCTGAACTGTTTGATGTTTGGTGGGACTAATTACTATCGGGGCGGCTTAATGTCGCCCGAATAATTTTTATTACTCAGGAGATTTCATGATTCGTAAAGCGCTGGTTGTCGCATTACTGTTGGCCGCAGGCCAGGCTCAGGCCGCTTATGAGTGCAGTGTTAAGCCACAGGACGATGTGGTGATTAAACCGCAAAGCGTGCAGGTGGTTGGCGCTAACGGCAATCTGGTGATCTCTCCTGATGGCAACGTGCAGTTTAACGGCAAGCAGGTCGATGTGGACGCGGCGACGCGCCAGAAAGCGATCGATTACCAGAACGCACTGCGTCGTGATCTGCCATGGATTGACCAGGGTGCAACGCAACGGCTGGAAAAAGGCCGCGTGGCGCTGGATAAGGTGATTGTCGATAAGCTCGGCAGTGACAGCAATGTGCGCTCGCGTCTGACCTCACTGGACAGCCAGCTGAAGCAGCAGATGAATCGTATTATCGAGCATCGCAGCGACGGGTTAACCTTCCATCATCAGGCGATTGACCAGGTGCGTCAGGATGGTGAACGTCTGGTGCAGAATGCGATGGGCGGTGTGGTTCAGGACAGCCTGAACGAGATGGGCAAGAAACCATCGGCCGGCAGCGATAATCCGCTCCAGGCGATTATGGGTAATCTGGGTGGTTTGCAACAGGCGATTCAGGCCGAGTGGCGCAACCAGGAGCAGGATTTCCAGAACTTCGGTCATGAAGTCTGTAATCGTGTTATCACGCTTGAAACGCAGCGCAAAGGCGTGCTGGCGGCGGTGAAGCCTTAACATAATCATTATGGCACCGCGGATACTCACCGTGGTGCCAGCCATATCCCCGCCAGGCCTGTCAGGCTCCTCAGAAATAAAATTTCCTCATAGTTAAGCAAATAAGAAAGATATCAGACCGCTAATAACCCTCGCAGTGAGTAATCCAGAAGTATTTGCCTGGAACCAAAAGAAGGGTTTCCTGGTTATCGGTAACTTTTATTTATTTATAAATAAGAGATTGACCGATGAACTTCCAGCAAGCCGCACTGCAAAATTCCGCGAAGGCTTATTACGCCGACAATCAGCCACAGCCTAATCTGCAGGATGCGCCTTTTCTGGAAAAATTATCCCGGCTGGCGCAGGTGATGAATGAGGCCGGGATTGACTGGATAACAAATGACACATTCTGTCAGTTACTTTCTGAGGCGGTTCAGAATCAGGGGCTCAGGGAGATGCTTGAGTCAGAAACCGGCCTTAAATTTCGCCCGCAGCCAGCCAGTTCCTCTTCCCCCCTGACACTGGAAGATGTGCTGACAAAGGAGTGTCAGCATCCCGGTGGGCATCAGCTTGAATGCCTTCACCTGCTAATCATGAACAAAGCAGGAGCGCCTGAATCCGGCAGCCAGCTGAAATATCACCAGGCCGTGAGCAAGCTGGCGCAGGCCATTGAACAGCAGCAGCCTGCATGGAAGGAGTATGGTCAACTGGGCTATAACCAGGATCGGCTAAATCAGGACCGGTTAATCCTGCTGCAGGATACCGTGCAGTCGATGCAGCAGGAGCTGCAACAGGGAGTGCAACAGAGGTTACCGCAGAGTATGCAGCAGCAGGCGGTTTGCACGGTGTCCGGTGCACTCCATGCCGCGACGCAGACGTTACTGGCGGCTCTGACAGGAGAGTGGGGAAAGCAGCAGGCGATGCTGACAACACCGGAAGCGCAGCTGGTGCGGCGGGATATGAACGCACTGGTCGATGCGTTAATCGCTACCGCGACAGGGTTGAAGGATGCCGGAAGCGCGCTCAGTGACGGACACTGGGATGGCATCGCGGAAATGGCGCTGGAAAAGCTGGAAAATATGACGGTTCAGATGCTGCAAGGCAACAGCAGTGGCGATGCAGCGGAGCAGCCACAGCTTCGGATGCTGGTAAAACAGGAGCTACAGAACCTGCCGCTGGAGCTGGATATTGTGGTTAGCCAACTCGGCGAGGCGGTGACCAGTGATACCAGAAGGGCAATGACGGAAAAACTTGGGCAGGCGTGCGCCGTGGCGGAAAAGGCCGCGACACAGGCAGACGTATTGTCGAATGACATTGAATATCCGACAAAGTATCGTCCGGATGCCGCTAGCGGCCAGGCGTTGGCTGGCGAGATTGTCGGCGCAGTGCGCGAGGCTGCCGCAGCGCTCAGTAATGCGGCAGACGTTCTGAAACAATCGGGTAAGGAGGTTGATCCGGACTCCTTTATTGATACGGCAAAAGTGGCCGCTGACTGGGCAAAATTTATCGGCAGTGAGCTAAAGGCGTCGGTTTCAGAGGTACTCCACGAGAATCCCTACACCAATCTGCAAAATGGAGTTGGCTCTCTGCAGAATGCCGCCAGGCATATTGGCCAGGGGCTGTACGATCTGGCCGCAGGCAGCGTAAGAAGTTCGAAAATTCAATATAACAAGGCTGAACACGCCATCATGCGGCAGTTCGACAGCGCGCCAGCTGATACTGCGGAAATCAATGTGGCGTTAAGGCTGGCCCTGCTACCGCTGCAGCGGGCGGCGCAAAAAATGAAGATTGCGGCAAGCGCACTTCTCGCGCCCGCCGCGAACCTGAAAATGGCTGGTAAAGACGCTAATACGGCTGAAGGCAGCGCCGCGCCGCGGGTGGAGCGCAGCAAAGACGCCGGTGTACAAATACAGACGATGCTGAAAGCCGTGGCCGACACGATACTGGAGCAGACGAAAGTCAGCGGAAAAGTATCCGCCATGCAGGTTTCCGGCAAAATTAAATCACAGGACAAACTCAATGAGGCAGCACTGAAGGCGCGGCGCGCCGTCAGTGAAGTGCTGCAACAGATTGAGAGTAAAACGCTCAGAAGAGAGATAAAGGCCATACTGGCGCAGCTTCCTGCCCATCTGCAGGACAAAGCAAAGGGGCGTTTTCAACTGCTGCTGGCGCCATTATTGCAGACGGCAGCAGAGCTGGAGAAAGTCGCTGGAAAGCTCAGTGTTGCTGCGGAAGCTGCCGTGAAGCAGCCGCAGCAGGTTAAACAGCTGGCAGAACTGGCACTGAAAGCGCAGCGCAGAGCCACAGCGGTTAAACGGGAAATTAAACTGACGGAAGCCCGGCTGACCGGAGAGGTCACTCATAATACCGCCCGTAACCCGATGCTGGCGAAAGGCATGGCTGAAAAGCTGCATGAAATCAAAAATGAGTTTGTGCAAAACAACCCGGATGTTAACGCACAGGCTATCGACCGTGCCATGGCCGGGATACTGAAAGGGTTTATGCAAAAGGACTTTTCTGCGGAAAATGATCCTAACGGTGACGTGATGCTTAAAATGGTGGCACTGGAAATCAGCGATGCGCTAAACGGTGTGACCTTGTGGCCTGATACCCCTGACGAATTTATGGCGAAGCAAACCAGTTTTAGCCGTTATGCAGCGGAACAGGGCATCGACAAACTGACCTTCGGGCTGGTTTCCGAGTTCACGTTGTATGGTGAAAATGCCGTGCGGCATTTAATCGATATTGACCCGCTGCAAAATCTGATCGCCGAACGCCTGCCGGTTATCAAGGCGGTAATGACGCTGTACAGTACCATGCTGGGTAGGGCGACGATACTAAAGGGCGTGCGGCCTGGTCAGCCGCTGCCGCAGGCGCAGCTGGATGAATTCACCAAGGGGCAGCTTAAACGGCTGGCGTTCCAGATAGTAAAAGTATTTACGCCAGCGGTCGCCCATTATGCTGCGGCACCTTTTTTAATCGGCAATGGTCTTTACCATAATAACGACCTGCGTCAGGGGCTAGGTGTCCGAATACTGAATAAATTGCCGCCCGGCTTTGCCTGGACCGGATATATGGCCGGACAAAATCAAGCGCTGGGGGCGGCGGCTAAACTTCTGGTCGGCGGGCTTACGGTACAACAGCCTCAGTCTGCGGACGCCGCCAGCATTGCCGGGATAGACGCACTATTACAGGAAGGTCGATCGTCGCTGGAGGCGGAAATGCGCGCTGATCCAGAACAGGATGTTCAGGAAGAAAAGGTAGAAAGAAGGGCCGGTCGAAATAAACGTTCTTTTGATTATCGATTATCTTTGCATCGCGGGGATTTTAGTGAATATGTCGGTTTAGAAAAACTGCGTCTTCTTCAGGAAGACAAAAACCTGACTCCTGTTCAGATAGAGGCGTATGTAGAAGACTATAAGTTAGCTATCAATAATTATCGCGATCTGGTAAAAAGTGGCGCCCCCGATTATAAGCTTAATTCTGCTAAGTTAAATTTATTTAAAGCGACAAATACGCTGGAAATTGTCAGGAATAACCTTGAGCAAAGAGAGATAAGTCGTAGCAGTCTTTCTGAAGAAGCAATCAATAAAAAAGGTGAGGATTATTTAAAATCGGTAAGGTCGGGTTATAATATTAGAGTGGGTCATGAGCTTAATCCAAGGCAGAAAGCTTTTAATTATCTGATGGATATTATTGGGCGCTATGATAAAAGCGAACGAGGAGTGATTGATTCTCCCGACAGCAAAATAACATTACTTAACAGAGCCAGTGCGAAGGAAGAGACTTTTACACTTTTTGATATTGCCACGGGGCAGGTTGATCCTGACAGTTATCTGCTGCCTGACAGTTTTATTAAGCACCCGCCCCACGAAAATCCCCCCTATAGCAAGGCTTTTCTTGAAGAACTAAAACTTATCACTGATGTAAATGTGAAAGGACGTGTCAAAGATTACCGCACGGATGCATTAGGCGGAAAAAGTATCAGTGCCATATATTATGGATATCAGTTTGAAAGTTCCGGCGATCAGATGTTGAAGAGCTTTGAGAATGATCTTGACGAATTGATGGACGACACGTCAAAAGTCAATGATATGGATAACTTCTATGAGGCCAATTTCAAAGTCACCGCGTCGACCCTGGCAAAAAATGCTGGGCTGAAAGCTTTCAGAGCAGATCTTGAAGCTTTTCAATATGGCAAGAGAGAGGCTGAGCATCTGGATTTTCGCGGCAGCAGGCTAACTGATGTTGTGTGTTTTTCCGTTAAGGATAAAATACTGGCGATAGATGTTCAGGGTAAATTTATCGTTATTGAAAACACGCCGGAAGGGCTTAAGAATGTTGAAAATCAGAAATGGATTGTTTCTCATCTGAGTGCAAATAAACAGTTCAAATATAAAATCACTAACGGGGAGGGCGGGTATTTTAAATTTATTGAACACAGTACGGCCCCGCTGGAGCGATTAGGCACATCGCCGACCATAGTAAAAAAATACGCCACTCGTCAATATTCACCATTAAGTACATTTCAGCTAAAAAACACCGGAAAAGAAACGTTTGAGGTGGCATGTCAGCGCGCACGCGATGATATGAACTCGATGATTAAAACGTCGACAGAACGTAATTATGATATCGTTATTGACTACGCTGCAATTGCTGTGGGTTTAGCCGCCGGGATGGGAGTCGGGGCGGCAGGGTTATCACCGGCGATACTCTTTATGATGCAAATGGGCGTATCAGCCGGCATGACAGCCGCTAAAGAACTGCTTAAGGCTGCGCTTAAAGATAATCAGGCAGAGGCCGAAGATGTATTGAAGGCTTTGCCAGTCAACATACTGGCGGGCATGATGACAGACAGTGGAGTCACAGTAGGGACTAAACTTGCTGGCAAATTGACCAAGGCCGCAAATATTAAAGCGATTTTTCAAACTCCTGCTCAACAGATGGGCAAAGATATAGCGTTAAATTATGTTGCCTATGAAACAAGCAACAGAGTCGCCAGTTTGCTGTCATCGAACGCAGATAGCGGCAACGAGGACGTGAATACGTCTCCGCGCCAGGGCATCACGTCATTGCCAGAAATGCAGACAACAGATGTGCTGGATACCACGCCAAAGGGAATCGTTGTCGGTGAGTTATATTGTGTTATAAAAGATGCAGACTTATTTGATATCTGCCGTGATTTAGATATTCCGATCACTGACTTCCAACATATGCACCTCAAAAATGAGGCGCTTATTAGCGATGTGATGAATATCAAGGTCGGCACATTTCTGCGCATACCAGAATCAGTAATGGAGAAGACCCGGTTCAGCACCCCGAAAGGGGAAGATATAGCACCCGGTGAGATAAGTGGAAATGAATATGTGGTGTATACCAATACTAACGTAAACGCTATCTGCAGAAACCTGGGTATTGGCCCGCAATACTTTAATGCTATCTATCTGGCGAATAAAGATAATATTGACGATCCTAATAATATTCCCCGAAATACACGATTGAAAATACCGGAAGATATGCAAAAACAGTATAATCTGTACGCCAAGGAAATGGTTGGTCAGATGTATGGTAAAAAATTTAATGTTAGTAAATCAGCTGATAAAGTTGATATCTATAAAGATCTTAAGCTCACAATAGAGCCTGGCATTAGTCTTGGCGAGCAGATAAAAAGACAAAACTTGGTTAAGCAGTTGCTTGATGCCAATCCCTGGCTCAGGAAGCAGGATTTAATCAAAGCAGGTACTCAATTGACCCTTCCGCCTGATGTTTTGGTGCATTATCAACAGCTAAGTGGTCAACGTTCTGTCGATAACTCAGAGACTGCGCCGCAGAATAATAGAGAGCCTCAGTCACTGCAGTTAAACGCCAGGTTTGGTCAGGTCAAAGGCAATGAATTTATCACGCTGAAAGCGGCTAAGGCAGATGATATTTATAGCGAGCTGAATCTTTCACTTGCAGATAAAAATCTGCCTCTTGCAAAAAAAATGGCCCGGAGCCGTTTGTCGAAGCAGCTGGATGTGGCCAACCCATCGCTGCAGGCGAAAGGCGTTATTGAAGCCGGCACCAAACTGATCTTGCCCCCTGCGCTTGTGCTGCATTATCAACAACAGAGTGCTGAAAATTCTGCCAGTAACGCTGAGGCTGCACCTCAGCAGAGTGTCTCGCCATTAGTGGTTGAAAATCAGAACAATCCGCCAAAACCCCAGCCACCGTTAATCATAACCGCTTATGAGAATAAGATAGAGGGTAATAAATATACAGCCGTGGACGGCATTATGGCAGATGATATCCGTTACGAGTTATATCTTTCACATGATAAAGATTTCCCAC
Organism: Winslowiella sp. 2C04; assembly: GCF_050037805.1. Classification (NCBI taxonomy): domain Bacteria; kingdom Pseudomonadati; phylum Pseudomonadota; class Gammaproteobacteria; order Enterobacterales; family Erwiniaceae; genus Winslowiella; species Winslowiella sp. 2C04. Next base: position 732,579 of record NZ_CP188300.1, read on the forward strand.
CTTCTGAGTTCAAGGAGAGAGACCGCCTTTATCAGCTGCTGCTTAAGGCCAATCCGTCGTTCGATCCGCAATTTGCTGTGTGGAGTCTGACCCTTCCGCCGGAAGTTCTGCAGCATTATCTGCAGCAATCAGACGAATCCTGATAAATGCCGCGACGGGTAGTGCAAATGTCGACGGCATCGGGCATCAGAAACGACAGAGTGGCTGATTGGCGGTCAGTCACTCAGCCAGAAACAGCTCCAGCAACGAATTCAGAAACAGCTTCCCTTTCTCGGTAATCTGCCAGTTGTCCGGTGTCTCTGTCAGATATCCCTTCGCCAGCGCTTCCTCGATTTGCGGTCGGATCACTGACTCATTCAGACCGGTATAACGGCTGAACTCCTCACGTGGCGCGGCTTCCAGCAGGCGAAAACGGTTCATAAAGAACTCAAACGGCTTCTCGCTATCGACGACCTCATGCTGACGATCAAGATAGTTACCCGCCATAAAACCACGCGGATGGCGGGTTTTGGTGGTGCGAATAATACGCCCGTCGGCCTGCGTCAGCTTACCATGTGCACCACAGCCAATGCCGAGGTAATCGCCAAAGCGCCAGTAGTTGAGATTATGCTCGCAGCGATAGCCCGGTTTGGCATAGGCGGAGGTTTCATACTGCTGATAACCGGCGGCGGTCAGCAGCTTGTCACCCTGCTCGAAGATATCCCACAGCGCATCATCATCCGGTAATACTGGCGGACGTGAGCTGAACAAGGTATTGGGTTCAATGGTCAGCTGATACCAGGAGAGATGCGGTGGGTTAAGTGCAATCGCCTGACGCAAATCATCCAGCGCTTCTTCCAGCGACTGATCGGGTAAACCGTGCATCAAATCAAGGTTAAAGCTGCGCAGGCCAAGGTCGGCGGCGAGATGTGCAGCACGCTTTGCCTCTTCTGGCCCGTGAATACGCCCCAGACGCTGTAACTTCTGCGGGCTGAAACTCTGCACGCCAATAGAAATACGGTTAATCCCGGCGCGTTGATAGCCGCTGAAGCGATCGGCTTCCACCGTACCCGGGTTCGCTTCCATGGTGATTTCAGCGGTTGGCGACAGTGGCAGACGCGCGCGTACGCCGTCCATCAGCAGCATCATCGCTTCACTGCTCAGCAGGCTCGGTGTGCCGCCACCAATAAAAATGGTGCCAACTTCACGACCGCCGGTTAACGGCAGATCGTTATCGAGATCGGCCAGCAGGTGACGCACATACTCTTCGTGCGGCACCTCGCCTTTTAACGCATGCGAGTTAAAATCGCAGTAAGGGCATTTTTGCACGCACCACGGGATATGGATGTACAGACTCAGTGGCGGACGATTAGCCATTACGCATGGCTTCCAGCAACAGCGTCAATGCTTTACCACGATGAGACAGCGCACGCTTCTCATCTTTAGTCAGCTCAGCGGCGGTTTTACCCTGTGCTGGCAGATAGAAAATCGGGTCATAGCCAAAGCCGCCTTCGCCAGCAGCAGCACGGGTAATGATCCCTTGCCAGCTGCCGTGAAACACCAGCGGCGTCGGATCTTCAGCGTGGCGCAGATAGACCAGCACGCAGTGAAACTGTGCCTGACGCTGATCGTCCGGCACATCCTGTAACGCCGTCAGTAGCTTTTCCAGGTTCTGCCGATCGCTGGCGTCTTCCCCGGCGTAGCGTGCCGAGTAGATGCCCGGTGCGCCGCCCAGCGCGTCAACCGCCAGACCAGAGTCATCGGCAATCGCCGGTAAGCCGGTGATTTGCGCCGCATGGCGTGCTTTAAGAATGGCGTTTTCGATAAAGGTTAAACCGGTCTCTTCAGCAGACTCCACGCCGAGATCGGTTTGCGCCACGATATCAAGACCAAAGGCCGACAGCAGGTCGGCCAGTTCGCTGACTTTGCCCGGATTACCGGTCGCGAGAACAACTTTTTGCATAGCAGATCCAGAATTCATAATTGATGCGTTACAGCAGATACCACAGGCCAGGGAACAGATCCATGCCGAGGTAATTGAGCATATAGAGAATCAAAATCACCACCATCGCGGAGAAATCGATGCCGCCCATCGCGGGCAGAATACGGCGAATGGGTGCCATCAGTGGTTCAGTTAACTGAATCAGCACATAATCAATCGCGCCACGACCCTGACTGATCCAGCTCATCAGTGAACGAATAATGATCACCCAGAACACCAGGTTTCCGGCGGACTTCACCAGCGAAAGCAGACCAACCAGCAGGTTCATCGGATCGACCGAGAACGCCCCGACCTGAATCAGCAGTAAAATCGGGTATTTCAGCGTGGTCAGCACAAACGCCAGCAGCAGCGAGGCGGTATCAACCGGCCCGATAGCAGGAATAATCCGGCGTAAAGGCTTCACTATTGGCTGGGTGATTTTGACTACAAACTGCGCCAGCGGATTGTAGAAATCACAGCGTGACCACTGCATCCAGATGCGCAGCAGCAGCACCATCACGTAGAGATCAATCAGGGTCTTGACCAGAAAAGTCAACGTCAGCATGAGGTTCCTCAGTTATTGTTGTGAGTAGCGTTAGCGTAATCACGCGCGCCAAATATAGCGGTGCCAATCCGCACCATGGTGCTGCCTGCCGCAATGGCGGCGTCCATATCGTCGCTCATTCCCAGAGAAAGGGTATCGACGGATGGGTAATGCTGTTTTAATTGCTCCAGTGCATCAGCCATCTGCTGGCAGACTGCCAGCTGGCGTGAGTAATCACTTTCCGGAGCAGGAATCGCCATTAATCCCCGCAGCTGCAAACGCGGCAGCTGTGCTATCTGCCGCGCCAGTTCCGGCAAAGCATCCAGCATGATGCCAGATTTACTCTGTTCGTCACTGATGTTTATTTGGATCAGCACATTTAGTGGCGCGAGGTGGGCCGGGCGCTGTTCGTTAAGGCGCGTAGCGATGCGCAAGCGATCAACGGTATGACACCAGGCAAAGTTCTCTGCCACCAGTCGGCTCTTGTTGGATTGCAGCGGACCGATAAAGTGCCAGATCAACTGCGGATAAGCCGCCAGCGCCTGAATTTTATCTACCCCTTCCTGCACGTAATTCTCACCAAATGCTGTCTGTCCGGCGGCAACCGCTTCTTCGACCGCGCTCGCAGGTTTGGTTTTACTCACTGCAAGCAGCGTAACTTCTGCTGGATCGCGGCCGCAACGTTCTGCCGCCGCTGTGATTCGCTGGCGAACTTCCTGTAGGTTTTGCTGGATTGAGATCATAGTCAGGAGAACTTTATGGATATGGAAGAAATTGTGGCCCTTAGTGTAAAGCATAACGCCGCCGATCTGCACCTGTGCAGTGGTCATTCGCCGCAGTGGCGTTGTCAGGGGCGGCTGGGGGCGGTGCCGGGTCAGAAAAAAATTTCTGCCGCCGCGCTGGAATCGCTGGTGATGAGCTGGCTCGACGCCAGCCAGCGCGCGTTTCTTGAATCTACCGGCCATGTCGATTTTGCGCTGACCTTAGCCAGCGGCACGCGGCTGCGCGCCAATTTATTTCAGCAACGTCACGGGCTATCACTGGCTTTACGTTTGATAGCCAGCCACTGCCCGCCGCTGGAGACGCTGGGCCTGCCCGATATTATCCCGACGTTGTTACAGCAGCAGGACGGTCTGATACTGATTACCGGCGCCACCGGCAGCGGCAAATCCACCACGCTGGCGGCAATGATCGATGCGCTAAATCGTCAGCGCGATCTGCATATTTTGACTCTTGAAGATCCGATTGAGTTTATTCATAACAGCCAGAAATCGCTAATCCAGCAGCGCGAAATCGGTCAGCATTGCAGCTCATTTTATGAAGGCTTACGCGCTGCGCTGCGTGAAGATCCGGATGTCATCCTGCTCGGCGAGCTGCGTGACAGCGAAACGATTCGTCTGGCGTTGACTGCGGCAGAAACCGGCCATCTGGTGCTGGCAACATTGCACACCCGCAGCGCCACTCAGGCAGTCGATCGGCTGGTGGATGTCTTCCCGGCAGAGGAGAAAAATCTGGTGCGTAGCCAGCTGGCAGGCAGCCTGAAAGCGGTGATTGCCCAACGGCTGGTGGCGGCAAGCAACACCGGGCGCGTGGCTCTGTTTGAGCTACTGGTCAGCACGCCAGCGGTGGCGAATATGATTCGCGAAGGTAAAACCCATCAGCTGCCCGGATTGCTGCAAACCGGTATGCAATCCGGGATGTGCACTTTTGCGCAGAGTCTGCGCCAGCGTATTGCCGCAGGCATCGTTGCCGCTACGGATAAAGAGCCGGTGTTGGTTAATGATTCTCGAACCAGCTTTCCAGGATAATCACCGCTGACAGAGAATCGACGCTGCCTTTATTAAGCGCACGGAATCCGCCACGAGCAAACAGATCGGCACGTGCTTCGACGGTGCTGAGACGCTCATCATGCAGCTCAACCTGAATGCCGAAACGCCCATGCAGGCGGTTGGCAAACTTACGTGCGCGCGCCGTCAGCGGCTGTTCAGTGCCGTCCATATTTAGCGGCAGGCCGACCACTAACCGATCCGGTTGCCACTCTTTTAACAACCGCTCAATCAGGTTCCAGTCGGGAATGCCATCCTGAGCCTTAATCGCCGTTAACGGACGGGCGGTGCCGGTAAGTTGCTGACCTACCGCGACGCCAATACTTTTGGTGCCGAAATCAAACGACAGCAGGGTCATTGCCGACATCAGGCGTGACCTGCTTCACTGGTAATATTATGAATATCGATACCAATGCTTTTCGCCGCTTCGCGCCAACGTTCGGCTATCGGAGTATGGAACAGGATATTGCTGTTGGCCGGCGTTGTCAGCCAGGTATTTTCCAGCAGTTCGCCTTCTAGCTGATCTTTTTCCCATGCACAGTAACCCAGCGCCACCAGTACGTGCTCCGGCTGTTCAGGGGTGCCAAGTGCTTCGAGCACATCACGTGAAGTGGTGATGATGGTGTTATCTGAAACCCGAATGCTGGAGGTAAAGGTGCGCTGCGCCGAGTGCAGAATAAACCCGCGATCTTCCGCCAGTGGGCCGCCAGCAAATACTGGTTTATCCAGCCTTACTGCGGGATCGCGCGGCGTTGGCGATATTTTAAGTTTTGTCAGAATGCCGTCAACCGTCAGGTTTTCCATCGGCTTATTAACGATCAAACCCATGGCGCCTTCATCATTATGCTCGCAGATATACACTACCGAGCGCTTGAATAAAGGGTCCTGTAATGCTGGCATGGCGATCAAAAAATGATGCTGTAAATTCATTGTCACTCGTTCTGTGTTCTGGTTAAGAGCTAATCGGTTATACCCTGGTAGCTGTTAACGGGTTTGCAACGGGGCTTACGCCCCGTGTAAATAATCAGGCCAGACGTTTTTCAATCGCATCCATCAGCATGCCGGTAATCGAGATCGGGAACGCCGCTTCGATTTCACGGATACACGTTGGGCTGGTGACGTTAATCTCAGTCAGTTTATCACCAATAATATCCAGACCGACGAAGATCAGACCTTTGGCTTTCAGCGTGGGTGCCACGCGGCGCGCAATTTCCCAGTCGCTTTCAGACAGTGGGCGTGCTTCACCACGACCACCTGCCGCCAGATTGCCACGCGTCTCACCGGATTTCGGGATACGTGCCAGGCAGTAAGGAACCGGCTCGCCGTCTACCACCAGCACGCGTTTATCACCTTCTTTAATCGCCGGCAGATAGTTTTGCGCCATGCAGTAGAAATTACCGTGCTCGGTCAGCGTTTCAATAATCACCGACAGGTTAGGATCTTCCTGCTTAACGCGGAAAATTGACGCGCCGCCCATGCCATCCAGCGGTTTCAGAATAATATCGCCGTGCTGCTGCCAGAATTCGCGGATCTGATGGGCATTACGCGTCACCAGGGTATCCGGCGTCAGCTCGGCAAACCATGCGGTAAACAGCTTCTCGTTACAGTCGCGCAGGCTTTGTGGTTTGTTAACAATCAGCGTGCCTTGCTCTTCCGCTCGCTCAAGAATGTAAGTGGCATAGATAAATTCAGTATCAAATGGCGGATCTTTACGCATCAGGATCACGTTAAGATCAGACAGTGCAATATCCTGCTCGCTGCCAAACTCAAACCATTTGTCGTAGTTCTGCTCAACGCTCAGGGTGCGGGTACGCGCCCGGCCTTCGCCCGCACGCAGATAGAGATCGTTCATCTCCATATAATGAATTTCGTAACCACGGCGCTGTGCTTCCAGCAGCATTGCGAAGCTGCTGTCTTTTTTGATGTTGATGGAGGTAATCGGGTCCATCACAATACCAAGCTTAATCATGTGTTCTCCTGAATTCACAGCTGCGTGACTCGCGTGTGTAGTGGCGGCAGTCAATGCTGCGCTTGCCAAAGATTTAGCGGGAGCAGAAAGCGGCTCCGCTACAGTGTTTCAGATAGCCCGGATGAATATTTTACCCATGGTGCTAGCCGAGATCGCCAAAGCGTACCTGCAAAGCGGTCATCGCCGTCAGTGCAGTGGTTTCAGTGCGTAAAACACGTGGTCCTAACAGAATATCGGTAAAGCCCTGTTCTGCGGTCATGGCGATTTCACTGGCCGACAGTCCGCCTTCCGGACCAATCAGCAGGCGTACTCGCTCTACCGGCTGCGGCAGCGTGTTGATGCTGTGCTGCGCTCGCGGATGAAGGTTGAGTTTCAAACCGCTATCGGCTTCTGCACACCAGGCTTCCAGCGTCATCGCTTCGCGCACTTCCGGCACCGTATTACGCCCGCACTGTTCGCAGGCTGCAATGGCAATCTTTTGCCACTGCTGAATTTTCTTGGCTAAACGCTCTGCATCCAGCTTTACGCCACAGCGCTCAGAAAACAAGGGGGTAATCACATTTACTCCCAGTTCGATTGACTTCTGGATGGTAAATACCATCTTCTCACCGCGCGACATCACCTGACCTAAATGCAGATGAAGCGGGGATTCACGACTGTCGGCCTGGCTTGAGAGGATTTTCACCCGGACGTTTTTTTTATCCGCCTGAGTAATTTCGGCGGAAAACGTCAGATTACTGCCGTCGAATAGTTCCAGCGCCTGACCACTGTTCATGCGCAATACGCGTCCAACATGATTAGCAGCATCTTCGAACAGAGCAATTTCGCTACCGACCTGCAAGGCGTCGGGATGGTAAATGCGGGGTATGCGCATGGGATTCCTGATAATAATATGCCGCGCGAAATCGTCGGGCGGCGTAAAACATGAAAGACTTAGTTTAGGGTAGTGATTTTACCGCTGGCAAGCTTGCTGTACATAGGGATTATGATTGCCCTGAACCCGTGCGATGCGTTTGTCGCGTTCACACTCCCAGCTCGTCACCGGATACTGCTTGTTCCAGGCGGTCATCAGCTGGGTTTGCTGCCTCGACAACTGTAGTTGATACTGGTCGCGCATATAGAAATAAGTCCGCGCAATTGCACCACGGGCGCGTGCCGGCGGCTCGGCCAGTTTGTTTTTAAAATCGATCTTCATTTCACAGCGGCCATACTGCTGCTCACCGCCATTCCACTGGCTGTACATCAGGTTGCCACGGTCGCCGTTGACCTCGCCAATTGCCGGTTGCAGGTTATGCAGGTCGGTCTCTATGCGGCGATAAACCGGATCTTTACTGCAATTTTTGCGACCACCATTTTGCCAGCACTGGCGCTGATGGCCAAATTGCCAGGCGGGGACCACATGCTCCCATTCGATGCGCTGGGCGCGGTTGGCATTTTTACGTACCTGATAGCCGCAGGAGGCAAGGTCCGGAATGCCTTTTTTTCCTTGCCAGTTAATTTTACAACCACAGTAAAACGAACCCGGCGCATCGGCGTTAATCTGCACGGCGTAAGTTTTTGCCTGCTGAAAATTATTCTGATGATAGTTATCCAGATTCAGGCTTTGGGCGGTAAAAGGTGAGAGCAGTAGCGTGAGTGCGAGGGTGCTAATAATTTTGCGCGACATAATCCATTTTTTTGCTAATCAGAAACAGCGCGCAGGTTAACAGAAGCCGCAAAGATAACGAATTACGTTGAAGGTAATCAGTGAGTTAATGGTTGTTTTTTAACCGCATAACGGTTTTTTTAAGAACTGATGAAATCATCCGCTCTGAGAATATCGCCACATTTCAGGCAACGATACTCACTCTCACCCCGCACCACCCGGTTATGACGACGCACCGTCAGCTGATGCTGCTGGCATCCACAACGATAAGCAAAAGCACGGCTGCGTACCGAGCTGACGGCAAACTGATGGGTGCGACGCGCAGGCACGTCGAGGATCTGCTCCATCATCCACTTCCACTCTTTACCGTGGGGTGGCACCCGGCCAAAGTGTTTCCATACCAGCAGATGCGCCAGCTCATGCGGAACCACTTCATCGATAAATGCTTGCTGATTCTCCATCAACAGCACCGGATTAAGGCGTATCTCCCAGTTTTGCAGCCAGGCGGTACCGGCAGCAGTGCCGCGCTGCTGATAGAGCAAATTGGGTTCCGGATAGTCGCGTTCAAGACGCTGATTAGCCTGCTGCAGTTTACTGCGCAATGCGCGCATCACGGACTGCTGCAAAGCAATGGGGAGTCGGGGAGATTTCATAGCAGGAAGAATAATTCTGCGGAGCAGGGGATGCAAGAGTTGACGTTCGGGCGACGTTGCCGCCGCCCGTTAAAAAAAGCAGAGTTAATTACGTGAACCGATATCGCGCAATTTCTTGCCTGACAGCAGGTTACGTTCAATATGCTCCAGTGAAATACCTTTGGTTTCAGGAATCAACCACAGGGTCAGCACGATAAAGAACAGATTCAGCCCTGCATACACCCAGAAGGTGTTGGCATTGCCCAGCGTATTCAGCATGGTCAGGAAGGTTGCGCCAACGATCATATTGGCAATCCAGTTAGTTGTAGTGGAGACGGTGATACCAAAATCACGCCCTTTCAACGGCTGAATCTCAGAGCACAGTACCCAAATCAGCGGGCCGGCGCTCATAGCAAAACCAATGATAAACATCAGCAGCATGGCAACCGCGAAGTATTGCGCAGCTTCGCTGTGAATGCCGATGTGCAGCATAGTGCCGAGAATGCCCATCCCTGCCGCCATCACCATAAAGCCCAGCGTCAGCGTCGGCTTACGACCCCAGCGATCGACCAGCCCGATAGCGATAAAGGTCGCCAGTACGTTGATCAGACCAACAATAACCGTGCCCCACATCTGTTGAGTGGTATTGGCGAAGCCGGCAATTTCAAAGATTTTTGGCGCATAATACATGATGACGTTCATACCGGTGAACTGCTGCATCACCTGCAGCAATACGCCAAGGAACACCGCGCGACGGAAGTTGCTGTTGCCTTTAAACAGACTCCAGCCGGACTGCTTGATTTTCAGGCTTTCGCGAATTTCATCCAGTTCACGTTTTGCTTGTTCGCTGGTATCACGCAGGCGATCCAGCACCCTTTGTGCGTCGCGGAAGTTGCCTTTCGCCGCCAGCCAGCGTGGGCTGTTAGGCAGGAAGAACACGCCAATCAGCAGCAGCAATGCCGGAATGGTGATGACGCCCAGCATCCAGCGCCAGTTGCCGGTATAGCTGAAAGCGGTATCGGACAGGTAAGCGCCGAGAATACCGATGGTAATCATCAGCTGATACAGTGAAATCATACTGCCACGAATTTTTTCCGGCGCGATTTCAGACAGATAGAGTGGAGCGGTATAAGAGGCGATGCCGACTGCCAGACCCAGCAGCACGCGTGCAACAATCAGCATTTCCGGGTTAGGGGCAAAGGCTGACCACAGCGAACCGATAACAAACAGGATGGCACCGGCCATCAGGCTTTTTTTACGACCAAGGCTGGAAGACATCCAGCCGCTGGCGATGGCACCGACCGCGGCACCAAACATCATTGAGCTGACGATCCACTCTTGCTGATGACTGGTGACATTAAAATCTTTTGCGATGAATGGCAGTGCACCGGCAATAACGCCGATATCCAGACCAAACAGTAACCCTGCAAGTGCTGCAAGAAAGCAGACAAATAAGGTCATGGCCTTATTCGAGGTTCTGCTTTTGTGTGTATTGCCAGGCATATTGCCTCCACGTAGTAACTATGTTGTTTTTTTATCAATGTTAGAAAACATGCCGCGGGTAAAAAGTGAGGCTGATCACACTAGTGTAATCGGTTACACACGCTGATTCCCTGTAAACCAGCATTTTTCACCTGTTTAAGACCTGATAACCAGACGGTATTGGTCATTTATAAGTTTCTGACATTATTCCAATTATTGCCCATCAGACGACGCTGAAAATAGCGCATTTTTTTACTTATGACTACGCCGCGCAACATCTAAATAACAGATAATTAAAGCGTTTCAAAATGTAATCGTTATCAGAGAAAGGTTTCAGACGGAAAAAAAGTCCAGGCGAGACTAACTATTGCAGCGATGTTTGATGGCTGGGATGGGGGATGGTCGGTATCAAGGGAGATAGTGTTCGGCGTAAAAAAAGGACGGGAGCTGTTTTCGGCTCCCGTCCTGATGATATGCAGGGTATGACCCCCGCGACAAAAATTTATTACAGGCCAGCAGCTTCGCGCAGCTGTGCGGCTTTATCCGTTTTCTCCCACGGGAAGTGCTCACGGCCAAAGTGACCGTAGGCCGCAGTCTCGCGGTAGATTGGGTGCAGCAGATCCAGCATCTGAATCAGGCCGTATGGGCGCAGATCGAAGAATTCACGCACCAGCAGGGTCAGCTGTTCGGTAGGGATTTTTTCGGTACCGAAAGTTTCAACCATGATGGAAGTCGGTTCTGCAACGCCGATAGCGTAAGAGACCTGAATTTCACAACGGTCAGCCAGACCGGCAGCAACGATATTCTTCGCCACGTAACGTGCAGCATAAGCTGCTGAGCGGTCAACTTTAGACGGATCTTTACCGGAGAATGCACCGCCGCCGTGACGCGCCATGCCGCCGTAGGTATCAACGATGATTTTGCGACCGGTCAGACCACAGTCACCCATTGGGCCACCGATAACAAAACGGCCAGTCGGGTTGATAAAGAATTTGGTGCTTTCATTCAGCCATTCAGCTGGCAGAACCGGCTTGATGATCTCTTCCATCACCGCTTCTTGCAGATCTTTCAGGCCAATCTCTTCAGCATGCTGAGTCGACAATACGACGGCATCGATACCGACAATTTTGCCGCTATCGTACTGGAAGGTGACCTGGCTTTTTGCATCCGGGCGTAACCACGGCAGGGTGCCATTTTTACGCACTTCAGACTGGCGCTGCACCAGACGGTGAGCGTAAGTTACCGGTGCCGGCATCAGCACATCGGTTTCATTGGTGGCGTAGCCAAACATCAGGCCCTGGTCGCCGGCACCTTGCTCCAGCGGATCGGCGCGGTCAACACCCTGGTTAATATCCGGAGACTGTTTACCAATGGCATTTAACACCGCACAAGAGTTGGCATCAAAGCCCATATCAGAATGGACATAGCCGATTTCACGCACCGTATTACGGGTGATCTCTTCGATATCAACCCATGCAGTGGTGGTGATTTCGCCGCCAACCAGCACCATACCGGTTTTCACATAGGTTTCGCAGGCAACGCGCGCTTTCGGATCCTGTTCCAGGATGGCATCAAGGACGGCATCTGAAATTTGGTCAGCGATTTTATCAGGATGTCCTTCTGATACAGACTCGGACGTAAAAAGGTGTTTAGCCATTTTATTCTTTACCTTACTAAAACGGGTTAAATAACAACTGCATAGCGAAGAGAAAGGTTAGCCTGACTCCACGCCCCCTCAGGCAAAGCCGTGAGCAGTTCATTTGGTGCAGGCCTTCATGTCAGACTCAGACTGACGATGCTAAAGCGGCACAAGCAGTCCAGAAGTTAGCCAGTATAGACGGATTAACATCTGGATGGCTATTTTAGGTTACTCAGTAATCCAAATGCCAGTGATTTTTGGAATTACGCATTTTTGGTTTATTTTGCGTTGGCAATTTTTCCTGACAATCATCGCACTCAGCACATTTTGGTTTTGCATTTTTGTGCTGGCGGCTGTATAAAACGCCGCTGCCTTTTGGGCGGTAAATAAGGGAGCTACGCCGCCGTTGCGTCAGGTCCGCCAGATAGCCAGAGCCTGCTCTGGTTTTCATCCTCTGTCCTGTTTTTCCACGTGCTTATTGGGTATGTGTGGAGGTGATACGAGTAATGAACCACGTTTGCGTTTTTTTCGGTTCGCTACGCCACTCTGGCGTGCTTCAATCCCTTTCTGTTTCGGTATCCGATCTTCTCTCTCGCCGAAGTTATATTCGTTTCGGTAATCATCACGACACCTGCGCCGGTTAACCTTTTGCTACAGTTTGGCAGGGGACTTTCAGTTTACTGAGAGCTGACTTACGCTTTTTCTGACCCGTTTCACGGAGTTCGGCGACGTGTTTCATTCTGAAAACTTACTTCAGCCCGCTTTTTGGCTAAATCAGTCATTAATGCTGGGTTTATCGACAGATTATGGGTTGTTCTGGCAGGATCGACCTGCGATAGTAGCTAACTGTTTCGCATCATTACTAAAAATTGAGGTTCGCGATGTCTGACGACATGAAGACTATTAAGGGTTCGTCAGCAGGCGAACAGGGTGTACTCCGCTCTATGCAGGAGGTGGCCATGAGCGATCAAGATGCCAGCAAAATGCTGCGCACCTACAATATTGCCTGGTGGGGTAATAACTACTATGACGTCAACGAGCTGGGCCATATCAGCGTCTGCCCCGATCCTGATGTGCCGGAAGCCCGGGTTGATTTAGCGAAGCTGGTGAAAGAGCGCGAGGCCGATGGTCAGCGTTTACCGGCTCTGTTCTGCTTCCCCCAGATCCTTCAGCATCGCCTGCGTTCTATCAACGCAGCGTTTAAACGTGCGCGCGAATCCTACGGCTATAAAGGGGATTACTTCCTCGTTTATCCGATCAAAGTGAACCAGCACAAGCGTGTGATTGAGTCGCTGATCAACTCCGGCGAGCCGCTGGGTCTGGAAGCGGGTTCTAAAGCCGAGCTGATGGCGGTGCTGGCCCATGCTGGCATGACGCGTTCAGTGATTGTCTGTAATGGCTATAAAGACCGCGAATATATTCGTCTGGCGCTGATTGGCGAAAAACTGGGTCACAAAGTGTACCTGGTGCTGGAAAAAATGACCGAAGTGAAGCTGGTGCTGGAAGAGGCTGAGCGTCTGAACGTGGTGCCGCGTCTTGGCATCCGTGCGCGCCTGGCGTCTCAAGGCTCTGGCAAATGGCAGTCCAGCGGCGGCGAGAAATCGAAATTTGGCCTGTCCGCAACGCAGGTACTGCAACTGGTCGAGATTATGCGTGAAGCGGGTCGTATCGACAGCCTGCAGCTGCTGCACTTCCACCTCGGTTCGCAGATGGCTAACATCCGCGATATCGCCACCGGCGTGCGCGAATCTGCCCGGTTCTATGTCGAGCTGGCGAAGCTCGGCGTTAATATTGAGTGCTTCGACGTTGGCGGCGGCCTGGGCGTGGATTACGAGGGTACGCGTTCGCAGTCTGACTGCTCGGTTAACTATGGTCTGAACGAATACGCCAACAATGTCATTTGGGCGATTGGCGATGCCTGTGAAGAGCATAACCTGCCGCACCCGACGGTCATCACCGAGTCTGGTCGCGCGGTAACTGCGCACCACACCGTACTGGTTTCCAATATTATCGGCGTAGAGCGTAATGAATTCAGCGTGCCACAGGCGCCGAATGCTGATTCACCGCGCCCGATTGTCAGCATGTGGGATACCTGGCAGGAGATGCACGAGCCGAACAATCGCCGCTCGCTGCGTGAATGGCTGCACGACAGCCAGATGGATCTGTTTGATATCCATAGCGGCTACTCGCAGGGGACTTACGATCTGATTCAGCGTTCATGGGCTGAGCAGCTGTATCTGAGCATTTGCCACTATATTCAGCAGCATTTGGACCCAAGCAACCGTGCGCACCGTCCGATTATTGATGAGCTACAGGAGCGCATGGCGGATAAGATTTACGTCAACTTCTCGCTGTTCCAGTCAATGCCGGATGCGTGGGGAATCGATCAGCTGTTCCCGGTACTGCCGCTGGAAGGTCTGGACAAATCGCCAGAGCGCCGTGCGGTGCTGCTCGATATCACCTGTGACTCTGACGGGACTATCGATCACTATATTGATGGTGACGGTATCGCGACGACCATGCCAATGCCTCAGTACGATGTGGATAATCCACCGATGCTCGGCTTCTTTATGGTTGGGGCCTATCAGGAAATTCTCGGCAATATGCACAACCTGTTCGGTGATACCGAAGCGGTGGATGTCTTTGCTTTCCCTGATGGCAGCGTTGAAGTGCAGCTTTCCGATGAGGGCGATACCGTTGCGGATATGCTGGAGTACGTGCAGCTCGATCCAAAAGAGCTGCTGACTCACTTCCGCAATCAGGTGAAACAAACCGATCTAGATGAAGAGCTGCGCGCGCAGTTCCTCGAAGAGTTTGAGAACGGCCTGTATGGTTACACCTACCTCGAAGACGAGTAACAAATCCGGCGGCGCGTGCGTCGCCGGTATTAACTGATGTGTACGAATACTCAATCCCTTCCTCGTCGGGTTAACGACGCGGAGGGGATTTTTTTCATCTAAACCTAAACGATGCCTGATGAAGGATTGCAAGAGGACAATATTATGAATAACACCCTGGGCCATGAGTACGATAACTCTCTGGTTTCTAACGCCTTCGGTTTTATGCGTTTTCCGGTTAACTTCCAGCCTTATGATGCTGATGCCGAGTGGGTGATCACCGGTATTCCATTTGATGCCGCAACGTCAGGCCGTCCCGGCAGCCGTCTGGGGCCAAACGCAATTCGTCAGATCTCGACTAACCTCGCGTGGGAAGAGTGTCGCTATCCGTGGAACTTCGATCTGCGTAAGCGTCTGAAAGTGATCGACTGCGGCGATCTGGTATACGCCTTTGGTGATTCGCAGGATCTGACTGATAAACTGCAGGCGCATGCCGAAAAGCTGCTGGCTAACGGTAAGCGTATGCTGACCTTTGGTGGTGATCACTACATTACCCTGCCACTGTTACGCGCCCATGCGAAATACTTTGGCAAAATGGCGCTGGTTCACTTCGATGCGCACACCGACACCTATTCCAACGGCGCGAAGTTCGATCACGGCACCATGTTCCACCATGCGCCAGCCGAAGGTCTGATCGATCCGGATCATTCGGTGCAGATCGGTATTCGCACCGAATTCGACAAGGATCTTGGTTATCACGTGCTGGACGCGGCTCAGGTTAACGATCGCAGCGTTGACGACATTCTGGCGCAGGTGAAGCAGATTGTGGGTGATATGCCGGTTTATCTGACCTTTGATATCGACTGTCTGGACCCGGCACACGCGCCTGGCACCGGCACGCCGGTAATTGGCGGTCTGACTTCCGATAAGGCGTTAAAACTGGTTCGTGGCCTGCAAGGGTTGAATATCGTCGGCATGGACTTAGTGGAAGTGGCTCCAGGCTATGACCAGTCCGATCTGACCGCGCTGGCTGCTGCCACGCTGGCGCTGGATATGCTGCACGTGCAGGCAGTTAATAAAGGCGAATAATTCGCGCTTTATTGTGCAGGGGAGCCGAAATGGCTCCCCTGACGCCCTCCATTAATCCCACTCTTTTAGTGTTAAACGATTGGAATTAGCCGTTTTCGTCGATGCTGGCAGATTAAAACCGTTCAGAGGCAACAGCCGTTGCGCAATAAACTATGATTTTTTGAATTGCGACAGAAAATTATTTCCTTCCTGTTTCACAGATGAAACGATTTAAATTATTACAACCGTACGGGGATTATTTATTGAGGAAATTACTTTGTGGTTTCACTGGTGAAACTATATGATTTTCAGTTAGTTGTTTATTTCCTTTTGCTGAATGGTTTCACTAATGAAACCAACGCGCCAGTGATAAGAAGCTATTTTTTCAGATGTAATGGATGTACCTGAAAAAATTCAGTGGATGATATTTAAGAAATATCCTGTCACAAAGATAAAAATAATATTCTGTTATCTCAGATGCGTTAATAATAACTATTTCCTATACCCCCCTATTTTTCGTGATCAATTACACAGTTGCGTTAAATAAAAACCTCCGCACCGCCGTTCTCTCTTTTTTCTCCTTGACGAACTTTTGCACGCTTTTATATTGCCTGTATTAGATAAGAAACAAAGTTTCATATATGAAACAAATACCTGGAGGTTTTTTATGAGCTGGATGAGCGTGTGCAATGTTTCACAAGTTCAGGAGGATTTTCCCTTTAGTGGCAAGGTGGAAGGCCGCGAGATCGGTGTTTACCTGGTAGAGGGGGACTATTACGCCCTTGAGGATGTTTGCCCGCACGCCTATGCCTTACTCAGTCAGGGATTTGTTGAAGATGGCAAAGTGGAATGCCCACTGCATGAAGCGGTATTCGACATAAAGTCAGGCCGCTGTCTGCGCGAACCCGGTGAACGCGATCTGCAACGTTTTCCGCTGCGCATCATCGATAACCAAATCCAGATAACCTTTATCGCAGAGGAGCAGGAACAGTGATGAGCAACGATCCCGGTTTTAATCCACAACTGCCGGAAAGCTGGCAGTTTACGCCTCCTGCCGAAGGCGGCAACGGCGCCATCCATCAGCCTGGCCAGTTTCATAATCTGATCTGGCAAACGCGTAATCGCCAGCCTGAAGCTTTTGAAATCTCATTGATTGCCACGCTGGAAGAGCTGTTCGCCGACGGCGTTGACACCTTGCCACAGCTGGTCAGTGCGCTTAATCAGCAGCGTGTTTTTGATCGCAGCGGGCAGGCGTGGAGTGAAGCGAGCTTCGCCGAGTTTTTACAGGTTAACGGTTACTGAAGCCGGGAGAAATCATGACAACCAATATCCAACGTTATCTCGATAAAGGCTTACGTGGCCTGTGGTATCCGGTGCTGGCGAGCTGGGAAGTGCAGTCTGCGCCGGTTGGCATTACCCGACTCAGTCAGCAAATTGTCGTCTGGCGCAATCGGGAAGGGCAGTTGCAGGCGCTGGAAGATCGTTGCCCGCATCGCGGCGCACGTCTGTCGATGGGCTGGAATCTGGGTGATCGCATCGCCTGCTGGTATCACGGTGTGGAAGTTGCCGGCGACGGTGAAGTTAAAGATGTACCGGCGGTCGATCGCTGTCCGCTGGTCGGGCAGAAATGCGTGCGTGGCTATCAGGTCAAAGAGGTGCACGGCGCAATTTTTCTCTGGTTTGGCGTCACGGCTGACGATCAGCCCAGCGAACTCAGCTTTCCGCAGGAACTGGCCGACAGCGCCAGCTACAGCAATTTCCTCTGTACCGCTGGCTGGAACTGCAACTATCAGTACGCGCTGGAAAACGTGATGGACCCGATGCATGGCACTTACCTGCACTCCTCGTCGCATTCAATGGCGGAAGGCGATCGTAAGGCTGACATGATTCTGCAACCTACCGCCAGTGGCTTCGTCTTTCAGAAAGAGGGGCAGATTGGCGTTAACTTTGACTGGGTGGAGTTTGGCGACAGCGGCGCACAGTGGATGCGTCTGTCGATTCCTTATCAGAAGCGCTTTGGACCGGGCGGTCATTTCTGGATTGTGGGCATGGTGGTGCCGGAAGATGAAGATCACTGCCGGGTATTTTTCTGGCGCATCCGTAAAGTGGATGGCTGGCAACGTGACTTATGGCGCTTTATGTACCGCAACCGTCTTGAGGGATTGCACTGGGATGTACTGGAGCAGGATCGGGTGGTACTGGAGAGCATGGCACCGAATGCGCGCGAACATGAATATCTGTATCAACATGATGTTGGCTTGTCCCGCTTACGCCGCATGATGCAGAAGGCGGCCAAACAGCAGCTGGCGCGAATTGAGGCGCAGAGCGAGCAGCAGGGTGTCTCCTGATGAGCGGTTTGCTGGCAGGAAAGCGGATTGTGGTGACCGGTGCGGCGCGTGGGCTGGGCTATCAGTTTGCCGCCGATATTGCCGCCGCCGGAGCGCAGGTGGTGATGTGCGATATTCTCAGCGCTGAACTGGAGAAAAGTGCCGAACGACTGCGCCAGCGTGGTGCTGAGATCAGTACCCAAACTATCGATCTGGCCGACAGTATTTCAGTGGAGCAGGCGTTTAACGCTATCGGTCAGCATGGCGCAATTGACGGGCTGGTAAATAACGCTGCGCTGGCGACCGGCGTGGGTGGCAAAAGCATGATGGAGTATGACATTGAGCTGTGGGATCGCGTAATGCAGGTAAATGTGCGCGGTACCTGGCTAGTGTCGAAAGCGGCGGTGCCGCTGATGGCGAAAGGCGGAAAAATTGTCAATGTCGCCTCCGATACTGCGTTATGGGGCGCTCCGAATCTGCTGGCGTATGTTGCCAGTAAAGGCGCAGTGATTGCCATGACGCGCTCAATGGCACGTGAACTGGGCGAGCGCGGCATCTGCGTCAATGTTATCGCACCGGGGCTGACCCGGGTAGAAGCCACCGAATATGTTCCGGTTGAGCGACATCAACTTTATGAGCAGGGAAGAGCCTTAAGCGGCGCGCAGCATCCAGAGGATGTCAGCGGCAGCGCGATTTGGTTGCTGTCACCCTTGGCCGACTTTGTCACCGGCCAGTTATTACCGGTTAACGGTGGATTCGTTTTCAACTGAGTGAGTCGGGAGACGCCATGTCAGACGATCAAAGCTGTCGCTATCTTATTCCCGGGCTGGATCGCGGGTTGAAACTGCTGCTGGCTTTCGGCCAGCAGCACCGTGAGATGACTTTTGCTGAAATGCACCGGCTGGTGGATATGCCAAAAGCTACCGCCTACCGGGTGGTGCAAACGCTGGAGTTTATGGGGTTTATTGAACGTAACCCGCGTAACAACACCTTTACCTTAGGAATGAATGTGTTGCGGCTGGGGTTTGAATATATCGCCTCGCTGGATGTGGCGCAGGCCGGGCAGCCGGTGATTGAACAGCTGCGTGACAGCAGCCAGTGCAGCAGCCATCTGGCGATCCGCGACGGGCGCGATCTGATTTACATCGCCCGCGTCAGCGCCGCCGGTTCACAAATTAACCAGGTCAGCGTCGGCACGCGTTTGCCGGTGCACTGCACTTCACTTGGTCGGATGCTGTTAACCGATATTAGCCGCGGTGAGTTTGAGCAGCTTTATCCGCAGGAAGCGTTGCCGGACAGCGCACCGGGCGCGCCGAAAAATCGGGAGAATCTGTGGCAGATGGTGCAGCAGGATAAGGCGCGTGGCTATGTGATTGGTGAGTCATTCTTCCGTCATGGCATCTCGTCAATTGTTTATCCGGTGTTTAAACGCAGCGGCAAAGTGGCGGCGGTGGTGAGTATTCTGGTGCCGTCGGGCGAAGTGCCGCCAGAGGATCGCCAGCGTCTGCAACAGCAGGTGCGGGGCGCGGCAGATAAAATATCCGGATTTTTAGGGCATCTAGCCAAAGCCAGTTAATAGTGATTTAAATCATGTATTT
Source organism: Winslowiella sp. 2C04 (assembly GCF_050037805.1). Lineage (NCBI taxonomy): Bacteria > Pseudomonadati > Pseudomonadota > Gammaproteobacteria > Enterobacterales > Erwiniaceae > Winslowiella > Winslowiella sp. 2C04. The sequence continues at coordinate 752,106 of NZ_CP188300.1, forward strand.
ATCAGGCGCAATAATTTGCGCCGGGGCAGCTATACGCCAAAAATCATTCACAGTAATTAAAGAGGCGAAAAACTATGAGCGTAATGGGTATCGAAAAGCTGGAGTTTGGCGTCGAGGATCTGGCGCTGTGCAGCAAATTTATCCGCGATTTTGGCTTACAGCCAGTGACTGGCGCGTCCTCGCATCATTACCAGACCCTGAGCGGAGCACAGGTTGCGCTGTACGACCACGCCTGTCCGGAGCTGCCTGCTGCTTTTGAACCGGGTTCAACGCTGCGCCGAATGACCTGGGGAGTAGAGGATCAATCGGCGTTGGATCAGATTCGCCCACGCATGCAGCAGCAGCCAGGATTCAGTGAGTGTGACGGCGTACTGAGCTGTCGCGATCCCAACGGGATGACCATCCGGGTACAAATTTCCCAACAACAGCCGGTTGAACTGCCGATTTCACCGATTAACCAGTGGGGCGATGTACGCCGTGTCGACCAGCCCAGCCCGGTGTATGAACGCGCCGAGCCGGTCAATATTGGTCATGTGGTGTTCTTTGTTGAAGAGCTGGCGGCGGTTGAACAATTTTATCGTGACGTGCTCGGTTTTCAGGTCTCCGACCGTTATATCAACCGCGCGGTGTTTATGCGCTGTCAGGCGCGGGGCGGCCATCACAATCTGTTTCTGTTACAGCTGCCGAACAAAAAGCGTGGACTCAATCATGTTGCTTTTACCGTGCGGGATATTCACGAAGTGATCGGTGGTGGCATCGCGATGAATAAAGAGCAGTGGAGCACGTTTATTGGGCCGGGACGACATCCGATTTCGTCTGCTTACTTCTGGTACGTCAACAGCCCGACCGGCGGTGCTTTTGAGTATTACACCAACGACGACTGGCTGACCGAAAACTGGCAGCCGCGAGAGCTGGAGCATTCGCTGGTGTCATTTACCGAATGGGCAGTTGAAGGGGGTATCGATCACGATACGCGCCGTCAGCAGCACAAGCTGGAGGTGTTATGAGTGCCGGCATGGTGATTATCGGCGGCGGTCAGGCGGGCGGCTGGGCGGCAAAAACCCTGCGTGACCAGGGCTACAACGGCAGCATCAGCATTATTGCCGACGAACCCTGGGATTTCTACGAGCGTCCGCCGCTATCAAAAGCCGCGCTGCTGCAGTCGGATGCGCCGCTGGCGCGCCTGTTTAGCGAAGAGACACAGCGGGCGCTGCATCTGCGCTGGTATCGTCCGGTGCGCGCCGAACAGATTCTGCCGGGGCAGAAACAGCTGTTGCTGAATAATGGTGAAACGCTGCCGTATGACAAGTTGCTAATCGCCACCGGCAGCCGTCCGCGCTGGCCGGACAGTGCCTGGCAGGCTCATCCACGCTTAATGGCGTTGCGTAACTGGCAGGATGCGCAGGCGCTGAAGCAGGCGCTGAATCAGTGTCGGCGGCTGGCGGTGGTCGGCGGTGGCTGGATTGGCCTTGAGATCGCCGCGTCGGCCCGTAGCAAAGGTATTGATGTCACGCTGTTTGAGCGCCAAGCCTTACTGTGCCAGCGCAGCGTCAATCCGCAGGTATCACAGGCATTATGGCAGCTGCATCAGCAGCAGGGGGTCGATCTGCAGTGCGATTGCGGCGAGATCCAACTGAGCGATGCGGCAGGTTATCCGCAGTTGACCAGCGCAAAAACCGCGACGCAAACCTTTGATTTGGTGGTGGTCGGCATTGGTATTGAGCTGAATCTGGAGCTGGCGGCGCAGGCGGGATTAGCCATCGATCACGGCATTGTGATCAACGGCCAGGGGCAGACCAGCGATCCGGCGATCTTTGCCGCCGGTGATGTCGCACGCCATCCCGAATTAGGAATTTCATTACAGTCCTGGGCATTTGCGCAGAATCAGGCGCAGGTGGCAGCAAAGGCCATGCTGGATGCCACTACGGCGGATTATCAGGAAATTCCGTGGCTGTGGTCCGATCAATACCACTGCAATATTCAGATCCTCGGGCTACCGGCGGAGGGCGACACGATACATCGCCCGACAGCGAGCGGCGGCCTGTGGTTTACGCTGGATAATCAGCAGCGCTTACAGCAGCTGGTGGCGATCAATGACGCGCGCACTATCAAGCTGGCAAAGCGCTGGATCGCCGCTGAGCGGGTGTTGGATCCGGCACAGTTAGCCGATACGACGTTTTCGTTAATGACGCTGCGCTAGGATCGCGCTCACCCGACAGGGGAAATCGCATGACAAGCATTGAATCATCCACTGCGGCGGTTACAGCCAGCGGTGCAGGCAGTTGCACGTCTGAAAAACCGGTGCGCTGGTCGATCCCGTTAACGTTGTTCGCCTGCGTATTGCTGGCGTTCTTCGACAAAATCAGCATCGCTGCGCTGTTTTCTGACACGCATTTTCAGCAGGCGATGGGGATCGGTTTCGATACCACGCGGCTAGGCCTGCTGATGAGCGCTTTTTTATTAAGCTATGGCTTCTCATCGGTACTGCTGAGCGGACTGGGCGATCGCGTTAATCCGGTGCGGCTGCTGACCGGCATGATGCTGCTGTGGAGCCTGCTAATGCTGGCAATGGGTTTCACCCATTCCTACAGCGGGATGATGACGCTGCGTATTCTGTTGGGCATTGCCGAAGGGCCGCTGTTTCCGCTGGCATTCGCCATAGTGCGGCATAACTTTCCACAGCACTTGCAGGCGCGCGCCACCATGCTGTGGCTGCTGGGCACACCGGTTGGTGCCGCCATCGGTTTCCCACTGTCGCTGTTTATCCTCAATCATCTCGGCTGGCAAAGCACCTTCTTCTTTATGGCGCTGCTGACGCTACCGGTGGTGGTGCTGGTACGGCTGGTGATGCGCAATGTTCAGCAAGCGCCACGCAGCACCAGCAGTACTACGGAAGAGCCACAGCGCCGCAGCGCACGCAAAGCATTGATGCGCAGCGCGCATTTCTGGCTGATCTGCCTGTTTAACATCACTTTTCTGACCTATCTGTGGGGAATCAACGGCTGGTTACCGAGCTATCTGATTGAAGGAAAAGGTATTCATCTGTCGGAAGCGGGATGGATGGCCTCATTACCCTTTATCGCCATGCTGCTGGGCGAAGGGGTCGGAGCCTGGCTTTCCGACCGGGTCGATAAGCGTGCGCTGGCCTGTTTTATCGCGCTGGCCGGGGCGGCAGTTGGGCTGGTAGCGGTGTTACATCTGCAGCAGGGCTGGCAGGTGATTGCGGCGATGAGTTTCAGCACCTTTATGTGGGGAGCCGGTGCGCCGAATATTTTTGCTCTGCTGGCTAAAGCGACCGATCCGCAGATCAGCGCGACGGCAGGCGGCGTTTTTAACGGCCTCGGCAATTTTGCCGGCGCGCTGGCACCGGTAGTGATGGGGGCGCTGATCGCGGCGACTCACAACATGGATAACGGTCTGCTTTTTCTGGTGGTGATGGCGGCGCTCGGTTGCGCGTTGTTACTGCCGATCCTGAAACGTTACTGAGGAGTAAATCAAATGTCTGATAGCCAGGTTCTGCCGAACAAAACCACCGTTAAACCGGAAGATGTACCGATGGATGCGTGGGTCGAATCACGTATTGCCCGCTTTGAAGGGCGGAAATATGACTGGAACGCGCTGAAGTTTCAGGCCGACTACGATCCAAAATACCGCCGTGCGCAGATGCGCTATATCGGAACCGGAGCCACCGGCGTCAGCGCGGATAACAACACCGTAGCGGCGGAAAACTTTACCTTCTCCACTATGGTGCTGCCGGCGAAATGCGAAGGCCCACTGCATCTGCACGATGATGTTGAAGAAGTGTTTTTTATGTTGAAAGGCACCATCACGTTGATGATTCGTGATGGCGAGCATGAGTATCAGACGGTGCTGAAAGAGCGCGATCTGATTTCAGTGCCGGCCGGAATTTATCGCGGCCTGTTTAATCACGGTGAGGAAGAGGCGCTGATGTGCGTGATGCTGGGCGCGAACAAACCGCGTATCCCGACCTATCCGGCCGACCATCCGCTGGCGAAAGTGAAGCGTAGCTAAGGAGCAGTAATGATCTTCTGGCAACAATCGGGCAATGGTGAGGTGCTGGTGTTGTTACACGGCATCAGCTCCGGCAGCGCCTGCTGGCATAAACAGTTACATGATGTCGCATTGCAGCAGCAGTGTCGCATGCTGGCGTGGGATGCGCCGGGCTATGGTGACAGCAAACCGCTGCCGACGCCGCAGCCGAATGCCGGTGATTATGCTGATGCGCTGGCGAGAATGCTGGATGCCGCGGAGATACAGCGCATTTCGCTGTTAGGGCACTCGCTGGGCGCGCTGATGGCTGTCGCTTTTGCAGCACGTTATCCGCAGCGGGTGCAGCGACTGGTGCTGGCCGATCCGGCGCAGGGATATGGCAGCCAGCCGGCAGAAAAACGCCAGTCGATATTGAGCCAGCGTCAGCAGCAGATGGTGCTGGGGACGGAACAGATGGCGGCGACGCGCGCGGTGAAATTACTGCGCCCCGATGCTGATGAGCGCGACATCGTTACCGTTGCCAGCAGTATGCGCAATCTTAAGCCGGGCGGCTTTCTGCAAGCTGCCGCGATGTTGGCAGAGGACGATATTCGCCGCTGGCTGGCTGATTGTCAGACGCCGCTGGAAGTGTGGTGCGGCCAACTGGATGTGATTACTCCCGCTGTGCAGGCCGAAGCGCTGGCTACGACGCTGGGCTGTCGCTTTGTGCCGATCCCGCATGCCGGACACGCCAGTTATCTCGATAATGCCGCCTTTTTCAACCAGCAGCTGTTGCGCTGGCTTACAGGAGCAGAATATGGATCTAAAGATTAATCAACGTGTTGCGGTTGTCACCGGTGGTTCATCCGGGATTGGCTTTGAAACACTGCGTTTACTGCTGGCGGAAGGTGCAAAGGTGGCTTTCTGTGGCCGCAACGCCGATCGCCTTGCCACTGCCTGTGCCGCACTAAAACAGGAGTTTCCTGATGGGCAGATACTGGCGCTGCCTTGCGATGTTTTACAGGCTGAACAGGTGAATACCTTTGCCGCAGCGGTAGCCGCGCATTTCGGCGGGGTTGATATGCTGATCAATAACGCCGGGCAGGGCTATGTCGCGACATTTGAGCAGACCCCGCACAGTGCCTGGCTCAGCGAAGCCGAACTTAAGCTGTTTGGCGTGATCAACCCGGTTGAGGCCTTTTTGCCGCTGTTGTCACAGTCGGATATTGCCTCGATTACCTGCGTCAATTCACTGCTGGCGCTGCAACCGGAAGAGCACATGATTGCCACTTCAGCAGCGCGGGCGGCACTGCTGAATATGACCCTAAACCTTTCCAAAACCTTAGTTGACCAGGGAATCAGGGTTAATTCGATTCTGCTGGGCATGGTTGAGTCCGGTCAGTGGCGTCGCCGTTTTGAACAGCGCAGCGATCGGCAGCAAAGCTGGGAGCAATGGACGGCGGAGATTGCCAGCAAGCGCGGCATTCCGATGAAACGACTGGGAAAAGCGCAGGAACCGGCGCAGGCGCTGCTGTTTCTCGCTTCGCCACTGGCCTCTTTTACCACCGGTGCGGCACTGGACGTCTCCGGCGGTTTTTGCCGCCATCTCTAATCGGGAGCTTTTGATGAAAAAGATCATGCTGATTGGTTACGGTGCGATGGCGCAGGAAGTGATTGCGCATTTACCGCAGGGGATAAGCATCGGCTGGATTGTCGCACGAGCCGGGCACCATCCGTCAATCCTTGCGCAGTTTAACCAGCAGACAGAGCCGCTGCTATCACCGGCTGACTGTCGCGAAAGGCCGGATCTGGTGCTGGAGTGTGCCAGCCAGCAGGCGGTTGCGCAGTTTGCCGCAATGGTGCTCCAGCGCGGCTGGACGCTGGCGGTAATCTCCACCGGCGCGCTGGCTGATGCGCAGCTGGAACAGCATTTAATCACGCTGCGTCAGCAAACCGGAGGGCGCCTGCGACTGCTGGCCGGGGCGGTGGCCGGAATGGATGGCCTCGCCAGTGCGCGCGAGGGCGGGCTGGAGCAGGTGGTTTATCAGTCGCGTAAAAGTCCCGCCAGCTGGCGTGGCAGTCATGCCGAGAAGTTAGTGAATCTGGCGCAGGTCAGCGAGGCGAGGGTGTTTTTTCACGGCAGCGCTCGCGAGGCGGCGCGGCTGTTTCCAGCCAATGCCAATGTTGCCGCCACCATTGCGCTGGCGGGTATCGGCATGGATGAAACCGAAGTGCAGCTGATGGTTGATCCGGCCACCACGCGTAATACCCATCGTCTTTATGCCCGAGGCCGCTTTGGCGAGATGCAGCTTGAGTTAAGTGGCTTTCCTCTTGGTACGAACCCTAAAACCTCAACGCTGGCAGCATTAAGTGCGGTGCAAGCCTGCCGCCAGCTGCTGGAAGAATAAGGATCCGACATGAGTCTGCAGAAAATTTTTGTCGCTGGCGTCTGGCGTGAAGGACGTGGCGAACCGCTGATGACTACCTTTCCTGCCGACGGCAGCATCAATGCTGAATTACGCGCCGCCAGCATCGAAGATGTGGAGGAAGCCGTGGCGCTGGCCGATCAAGCCTGGCGGCAACCGGCGTGGCGCACGCTGCTACCCCATCAGCGTGCAGCAATTTTGCATCGCGTCAGTGATTTGATAGCCGCCCAACAGGAAGAGCTGGCGGAATTACAGACCCGCGATAATGGCAAACCGCTGGCAGAAACCCGTGGCTTAGTCGCCAGTGCTGCGGCGACCGCCCGCTATTTCGCCGCAGTCTGCGAAGTCCAGGAAGGCGAAATTCCTCCGGCACGCAGCCAGCAACTTATTACCCTGAGCCGCTATGAGCCACTCGGCGTAGTGGCGGCCATTACGCCGTGGAACTCACCGATAGCCAGTGAGATGCAGAAGATTGCGCCGGCGCTGGCGGCGGGTAATGCGGTGATTGTTAAACCGGCAGAAGCCACTCCGCTGCTGGCTCTGAAGCTGGCAGAAATTTTTGCCGAGGCCGGATTGCCGCCGGGTCTACTCAGCGTGCTGCCGGGCAAAGGTTCGGTGATCGGCGACGCGTTGGTGCGGCATCCGCTTATCAAAAAAATCTCATTTACCGGTGGCACGAAAACCGGGCGTGCGCTGGCGCATATTGCGGCAGAAAAGCTGATTCCGGCCTCGCTGGAGCTTGGGGGTAAATCACCGACTATCGTGCTGGCTGATGCGGATATCGAACAGGCGGCGCGTGGTATCTGCTACGGCATTTTTAGTTCTGGCGGCCAGGCTTGCATTGCTGGTTCCCGACTGTTTGTCCACCGCAGCGTCTGGCAGCCGCTAATGGACCGGCTGCTGAGCTTGACTCGTCAGTTACGCCTCGGCCATCCACTGATGCCGGGTAATCACATTGGCCCGTTGATTAGCCACGCCCAGCGTCAGCAGGTGATGGACTATGTGGCACTGGCGCGTGAAGAGGGCGGTGAGATCCTGTGCGGCGGCGAAATTCCTGCCGATCCGGCGCTGGCGGCCGGTAGCTGGTTCCAGCCAACGATTATTACCGGTTTAGACAATCGTGCGCGTGTCTGTCAGGAAGAGATATTCGGCCCGGTACTGGTTGCGATGCCTTTCGATGATGAAAGCGCGTTAATTGCCGATGCCAATCATTCGATTTTTGGGCTGGCGGCGGGCATCTGGACACGCGACAGCGGCCGCGCCTTACAGCTGGCAGAGCAGCTGGAGGTTGGTACGGTGTGGATTAATACCTACAAAGTATTTGCTATTTCTACCCCGTTTGGCGGCTACAAGCAGAGCGGCTTAGGGCGTGAAAAAGGATTGCAGGGAATTAAAGCCTGGATGCAGCAAAAGAGCATTTATCTGGCGACAACGCCGACGATTAACCGCTGGAGTGATTAACTTGACTGGAAGGACGATGATGAGCGAGACGATTAGCGTGGGCGAAGCCATCGCCCGTACCCTCGAGCTGTATAGCGTTGAGGCAATGTATGGCATTATTTCCATTCACAATTTACCCATCGCGGATGCCGTCGGGCAGCGTAATCAGATTCGCTTTATTGCGGCGCGTGGCGAAGCCGGAGCGGTCACCATGGCCGATGCTCACGGGCGTTTTTCCGGGCTTGGCGTGGCGCTGACCAGCACCGGAGCCGGGGCGGGCAACGCGATTGGCGCGCTGGTTGAGGCGCTGAATGCCAGCACGCCGCTGTTGCATCTTACCGGCCAGGTGGAAAAAGCCTTTCTGGATGCCGACAGCGGTTTCATCCACGAAACTCGTGACCAGCTCGGCTTTCTGCGTGCCAGTTCGAAACGTGCTTTTCGCGTCAGCTCACCGCATCAGGCGGTAGCGATGCTGCATCGCGCCATTCAGGAAGCACAGACGCCGCCGTGTGGCCCGGTCTCGCTGGAGATCCCCATTGATATTCAAAGTGCCAGAGTACCGGCAACGCTGGTCACGCCGCCGGTCGCACCATTGCTGATCCCCACGCCAGATGACGCCGTTATCGATCGACTCTGCCAGCAACTGAAACAGGCACGGCGGCCGCTGTTATGGCTTGGCGGTGGCGCGCTGGCTTGCCAACAGGCAGTACGTAAGCTGGCCGATGCTGGCGTTACGGTGATCTCCAGCGCGCACGGACGCGGTATTTTGCCCGACAGTCATCCGCGCAGCTTACGCTCGTTTCATAACTCGCCGTCGGTAGAGGCATTAATGGAGCAGTGCGATCTGACGTTGATTGCCGGATCGCGCCTGCGCAGTAATGAAACCCGCAGCTGGACGCTGACTTTACCCACTCCGCGTATTCAGATTGATGTCGATCCCGCCGCAGCCAGCCGCAACTATCTGGCTGATGAGGTCGTCAACTACGATTGCCATGCGGTACTGACGGCTCTGGCATCCCGGCTGGCGGAGGGAGAAAAGGTTGATGCGCAGTGGGACGCGGCAATCGCGGCGGCGGTAAGCCGTGCTGAAACTGAGCTGCGTCAGCAGTCCGGTGCCTATGCACAACTGAACGATGCCATTGATGCCGCTTTGCCACAGGATGGCATTCTGGTGCGCGACATTACCGTTTCCGGCAGCGTCTGGGGCAGCCGACTGTTTCGCGCGCATGCCCCACTGTGCAATATTCATTCGCTGGCAGGAGCGATTGGTATGGGGCTGGCAATGGCCATCGGCACCGCGCTGGCGAATCCGTCACGAAAAGTGGTCGGGCTGGTGGGGGATGGCGGGTTGTCGCTGAGTCTCGGCGAGCTGGCGACGCTGGCTCAGGAGAAAGCTAATGTGACGCTGCTGGTGATGAACGATGGCGGTTACGGCGTGATGCGTGGCATTCAGGATAAATATTTTGGCGGGCGGCAGTATTACAATCAGCTGCATACGCCTGATTTTACCCTGCTGGCGCAGGCGGTTGGATTACAGGCGTGGACCATTGATGACGCTAAAGATTTTCAGCGGGTACTGGCAGAATCAATCGCGATGCCTGGGCCGTCAGTGATCGAAGTGCGCATGGCAACAATTGGTGCGCTGCATTTCGCCGGTCCACCACAAAAAACGCTGTATTAATCCATTACCGGGCGGGAGCGATCCCGCCCGAAAATCGGTTATTTCTCTGCGGCGATACGCGCTTTAATATGTTCTGCACGCGAAGCTGAAGAAGGATGCGTGTCGAACATGCTGCTCTGATGGCTGCCTTCCAGCTTTGCCAGTTTCTCAAAACTGGTGACTAAACCGTTCGGATCAATTTTGCGCTGTTTCATCAGGTCGAAAGAGTAGTCATCGGCCTGTGACTCCTGAGTTTGTGAGAACTGAGCGTTGACCAGCTGCGCGCCAAGATCGCCCAGCTGCGACTGCGACAGTGACGCGGCAATACCGCCAGCGGCGCTGGCTGCGGTGCGTGCAGCGGTGGTGGCGTAGGCAACCTGCATGGCTTTACGCGTATGGCCCAGTGCGACGTGGCCCATTTCGTGCCCCAGCACACCCTCGACTTCGTTGTCGGTCATCATATCCATCAGACCGCTATAGACGCGGATACAGCCGTTGGCCATCGCCCAGGCGTTCACATCTTTGTTCAGATAGACTTTATAGTTGGCTGGCGTCCCGTTGATATTGTCACCCAGCGAGGTGGCAATTTTGTCCAGGCGTTTGGTGTATTCACTGCTGGCTGGCGCAATCTGCGCTTCGCTATCCATCTGCTGACACGATTGCACGCTCAGTTCTTTGACCTGCGCATCACTTAATGTCGCCGCCTGATAAGCCTGAGCACCAGACTGCATTAATGAGTTAGTGTCAAAATTCTGACAGCCAGACAGTAAGGTGGCAACGCTCAGTGCCATCACGGAGGTACGAATTTTCATTCAGGTCTATCCCATAACAAGGTAATAAAAACAAACACCTGACAAATCGTCGGCGAATAAGGTTTCGATGAACTTTGGTTTTATAGCCGTTTCGCTGTCAAATGCATAGCGGGCAGCGTCTCAAAGCGCGAATTGTGCAGCTCTTTTTGCACCGTGCGCCATGTACATTTCACCTGTTTTTCATGTACATTGATTGTCGACTTTCCTTCGGCTTTGCCTGATAACTGATTAATTACAATAAGTTAGGGACGGCGAAGCGAATTATTTCCGAACTGGAGTAGAAAATGCCTTCTCGTAAAGAGCTTGCCAACGCCATTCGCGCATTAAGTATGGATGCGGTACAAAAAGCCAAATCCGGCCACCCAGGTGCCCCAATGGGTATGGCAGATATCGCCGAAGTGTTATGGCGTGACTATCTGAACCATAACCCAACTAACCCACAGTGGGCTGACCGCGACCGTTTCATCCTGTCTAACGGCCATGGCTCGATGCTGATTTATAGCCTGCTGCACCTCAGCGGTTATGATCTGCCGATGAAAGAGCTGGAGAACTTCCGCCAGCTGCACTCTAAAACTCCTGGTCACCCTGAGTATGGTTATACCGCTGGTGTTGAAACCACCACTGGCCCGCTGGGTCAGGGTATTGCCAATGCCGTCGGTTTCGCCATTGCCGAGCGCACCTTAGCGGCGCAGTTCAACCGTGAAGGTCACGATATCGTTGACCACAACACCTATGTCTTTATGGGTGACGGCTGCATGATGGAAGGCATCTCCCACGAAGTTTGCTCACTGGCGGGTACGCTGAAGCTGGGCAAACTGACGGCGTTTTATGATGACAACGGCATCTCCATCGATGGTCACATTGACGGCTGGTTTACCGACGACACTGCAAAACGTTTCGAGTCTTACGGCTGGCACGTTGTGCGCGGCGTAGACGGTCATGATGCTGATGCTATCAAGGCCGCGATTGAAGAAGCGAAAACCGTAACTGACAAGCCTTCACTGCTGATGTGCAAAACCGTTATCGGTTTTGGCTCACCAAACAAAGCGGGCACCCACGATTCGCACGGCGCACCGCTGGGCGACGACGAAATCGCACTGACCCGTAAACAGCTGGGCTGGGAACACGCGCCATTTGTTATTCCACAGGACATCTATGGTCAGTGGGACGCGAAAGAAGCCGGTCAGGCGAAAGAGGCGGCGTGGAACGAGAAGTTCGCTGCCTATGCGAAAGCGCATCCGGAGCTGGCTGCTGAGTTCAAACGTCGTAGCGTTAATGCGCTGCCGGAAAACTGGCAGGCAGAATCTCAGAAATACATTGAGCAGTTACAGGCTAATCCGGCGAAAATCGCCAGCCGTAAAGCCTCGCAGAATGCTATTGAAGCTTTTGGCAAGCTGCTGCCGGAATACCTGGGCGGCTCCGCTGACCTGGCGCCAAGCAACCTGACCATGTGGTCTGGCTCTAAGCCAATCAACGAAGATCTGGCCGGTAACTACATCCATTACGGTGTACGTGAATTCGGTATGACCGCGATTGCTAACGGTATCTCGCTGCACGGTGGTTTCCTGCCGTACACTGCGACCTTCCTGATGTTTGTTGAATACGCGCGTAACGCCGCTCGTATGGCTGCACTGATGAAAATCCGTCAGGTGATGGTCTATACCCATGACTCAATTGGTCTGGGTGAAGATGGCCCGACGCACCAGCCGGTTGAGCAGCTGGCCAGCCTGCGCGTGACGCCAAATATGAGCACCTGGCGTCCGTGTGATCAGGTTGAGTCTGCAATTGCCTGGAAATACGCTATCGAACGTCAGGATGGCCCGACTGCGCTGATCTTCTCGCGTCAGAACCTGGCACAGCAGGAACGTACTGCTGAGCAGCTGGCAAACGTGGCGCGCGGCGCTTACGTACTGAAGGACTGCGCGGGTCAGCCAGAGCTGATCCTGATCGCTACCGGTTCTGAAGTCGAGCTGGCAGTGGGCGCTTATGATCGCCTGACTTCAGAAGGTCGTAAAGTGCGCGTGGTTTCTATGCCGTCTACCGACGCCTTTGACAAGCAGGACGCAGCTTACCGTGAATCCGTGCTGCCGAAAGCGGTTAGCGCGCGCGTGGCTATCGAAGCGGGTATCGCTGATTACTGGTTCAAGTACACCGGTCTGAACGGCGCTATCGTTGGCATGACCAGCTTCGGTGAGTCTGCTCCAGCTGAGCAGCTGTTCGACCTGTTCGGCTTCACCGTCGACAACGTTGTTGCAAAAGCGAAAGAGCTGATCTGATTGTCTGGGTGGCGTTAACGCCACTCCTGCAAGCAATCACCGGTAAGGGCGGCGTAATGCTGCCCTTTCTTTAATCCCGCACTAATCCGCTGTTTATTCCTGCAGTAATAACCACATTTGTTCAATTTTGTGATGTGGATCTAATATTCAGCAGCGTAATTGATCACAATCATTCCCGCTATTCCTCACTTCCTTTATTCTGGCTGAACCGTTTCAGTTGGTGATGATACCAACATATGAGACAAATTTTGCACGGTGAGAATTCCCTGTACAAATTGAGACGGCTGGCCCAGGCTAACGGCTGTTTAGGGATAAATTCTGACGCAGGAGTGATATGACCGTTCGCGTAGCTATCAACGGCTTTGGTCGCATCGGGCGCAATGTGTTACGTGCTTTGTACGAAACCGGGCGTCGCGCTGAGATAACCGTCGTTGCCATTAACGAGTTGGCTGATGCCACCGGTATGGCGCATCTGTTGAAATACGACACCAGCCATGGGCGTTTCGCCTGGGATGTGCGTCAGGAGCGCGACCTGTTAACGGTGGGCGATGACACTATTCGTCTGTTGCATCTGGCCGATATCAATGACCTGCCGTGGCGCGAACTGAATGTTGATGTGGTACTCGACTGTACCGGGGTTTACGGCAGTCGTGCTGATGGTGAGGCGCATTTGCAGGCGGGAGCGAAGAAGGTGCTGTTTTCCCATCCCGGCGGCAACGATCTCGATGCCACCGTGGTGTTTGGCGTGAACGAGAAAGCGCTGCTGACCAGCGATCGTATCGTCTCTAACGCTTCCTGCACCACCAACTGCATTATTCCGATTATTAAGCTGCTGGATGACGCCTTTAGCATTGAATCTGGCACGGTTACCACCATCCATTCAGCGATGCACGATCAGCAGGTTATCGACGCGTATCACCCGGATTTACGCCGTACCCGTGCCGCCAGCCAGTCGATTATTCCGGTTGATACCCGGCTAGCTGCTGGCATAACCCGTATTTTTCCGAAATTTAATGACCGCTTTGAAGCGATAGCGGTACGCGTACCTACGATTAACGTGACGGCGATTGATTTGAGCGTCAGCGTGCGCGATGCAGTGACGGCGTGCCAGGTCAACGCCTTACTGCAAAATGCATCAGAAGGGGCATTTAGTGGTATAGTTGACTATACGGAATTGCCGTTAGTCTCAATTGATTTTAACCATGATCCGCACAGTGCCATTGTGGACGGTACGCAGACGCGGGTCAGCGGTCAGCACCTGATTAAGACTTTAGTCTGGTGCGACAACGAATGGGGCTTTGCTAACCGGATGATCGATACCACGTTAGCGATGGCCGCAAGCGGTTTCAGGTAAGACGCGGTTTGCGTCTGGCAAAACTTATGAGAATTCAACGAGAGGGTTCACCATGTCTGTAATTAAGATGACCGATCTGGATCTTGCTGGTAAACGTGTTCTGATCCGTGCGGATTTAAACGTGCCAGTGAAAGAAGGGAAAGTGACGTCTGATGCACGTATCCGTGCTTCTCTGCCGACCATCGAACAGGCGCTGAAACAGGGTGCAAAAGTGATGGTAACATCTCACCTGGGTCGTCCGACCGAGGGTGAATACAACGAAGAGTTCTCTCTGCTGCCGGTTGTTAACTACCTGAAAGACAAGCTGGGTGCGGATAACGTTACCCTGGCAAAAGATTACCTCGACGGCGTAGAGCTGACTGCTGGCAAGCTGGTGGTTCTGGAAAACGTGCGCTTTAACAAAGGCGAGAAGAAAGATGACGAAGCGCTGTCGAAGCAGTATGCGGCGCTGTGCGACATCTTTGTGATGGACGCGTTTGGTACGGCACACCGTGCTCAGGCTTCAACTCACGGCGTTGGCAAATTCGCTCCGGTAGCTTGTGCTGGCCCGCTGCTGGCCGCTGAGCTGGAAGCATTAGGTAAAGCGCTGAAAGAGCCTGCGCGCCCAATGGTCGCCGTGGTGGGTGGTTCTAAAGTTTCCACTAAATTCGACGTGCTGAACTCGCTGGTTAAAATCGCCGATACCGTTATCGTCGGCGGCGGCATCGCTAACACCTTCGTGGCAATCGACAACAATGTCGGTAAGTCACTGTACGAACCAGACTTCGTTGAAGCGGCAAAAGGTCTGCGCGACCAGTTCGGTATTCCAGTGCCTACCGACTCCCGCGTTGGCACCGAATTCTCTGAAACTGCTCCTTCAACCGTGAAAAAAGTTTCGGAAGTGCAGGACGACGAAGAAATTATGGACTTCGGTGACGAAACCGCAGAAGCAATGGCTAAACTGCTGAAAGAAGCAAAAACCATTCTGTGGAACGGCCCGGTAGGCGTGTTCGAGTTCCCTAACTTCCGTAAAGGTACCGAAATCATCGCGAAAGCTATCGCAGACAGCGATGCATTCTCCATTGCTGGTGGTGGCGACACCCTGGCAGCGATCGACCTGTTCGGCATTGAAGACAAAATCTCCTACATCTCCACCGGCGGCGGCGCATTCCTTGAGTTTGTGGAAGGCAAAAAACTGCCTGCAGTAGCGATGCTGGAAGAGCGTGCTAAGCAGTAATCTTTGCGGGCAGGGCAATGCGTCCCTGCCACTCTGTTTTGCCTGCTGAAAGGGCAAAACTGAACTGATTTCTTTTATACGGCCAACGAAACAGGACAAAAAGCATGTCTAAAATTTTTGATTTCGTAAAACCAGGCGTTGTCACCGGTGACGACGTACAGAAAGTTTTCCAGGTAGCGAAAGAGAACAAATTCGCTCTGCCAGCAGTTAACTGCGTCGGTACTGATTCAATCAATGCCGTGCTGGAAACCGCTGCTAAAGTTAAAGCGCCGGTCATCGTGCAGTTCTCTAACGGCGGTGCCGCGTTTATCGCCGGCAAAGGCCTAAAATCCGATAAGCCACAGGCTGCGGCTATCCTCGGTGCAATCTCTGGCGCACATCATGTTCACCAGATGGCTGAACACTACGGCGTGCCAGTTATTCTGCACACCGACCACTGTGCGAAGAAACTGCTGCCGTGGATCGACGGTCTGCTGGACGCGGGCGAAGCGCACTTCGCTAAAACCGGTAAGCCACTGTTCTCTTCTCATATGATCGACCTGTCTGAAGAGTCACTGGAAGAGAACATCGAGATTTGCAGCAAGTATCTGGCACGTATGGCCAAGATCAACATGACGCTGGAAATCGAGCTGGGCTGCACCGGCGGTGAAGAAGATGGTGTGGACAATAGCCACATGGATGCTTCTGCACTGTACACTCAGCCACAAGACGTTGATTACGCATACGAAAAACTGAATGCGATCAGCCCACGCTTCACCATCGCGGCCTCTTTCGGTAACGTTCACGGTGTTTACAAGCCAGGTAACGTTAAGCTGACCCCAACCATCCTGAAGGATTCTCAGGAGTACGTCAGCCAGAAACACGGCCTGCCGCACAACTCACTGGATTTCGTCTTCCACGGTGGTTCCGGTTCTTCTGCGCAGGAAATCAAAGATTCAATCAGCTACGGTGTAGTGAAAATGAACATTGATACCGATACCCAATGGGCAACCTGGGACGGCATCCTGCAGTACTACAAAAAGAACGAAGGTTACCTGCAAGCTCAGCTGGGCAACCCGGAAGGCGACGATAAGCCGAACAAGAAATACTACGATCCGCGCGTATGGCTGCGCTCTGCACAATCTTCAATGATTGTGCGTCTGGAGCAGGCATTTAAAGAACTGAACGCGGTTGACGTTCTGTAACTACGTGACTGATTAAAAAAGGCCCTGAGGGGCCTTTTTTTTTGGGAAAATTGCTGAGAATGAGCGGAAGTTTTGCGGTTATTTGGCATAGATTGCCATTTTTGATTACCCTGTCTTAAAGGGATTGCCGGAACACTCTGGCAATGTTTTGTCATTTCCCCATTGGGGATTTTTAACAGGGTGGATGAATGGAAGAATTAAACGTGATAGACGGCATTAATCATGCCGGTGGCTGGCTGGTACGCAACCAGGCGCTGTTGCTCAGTTACGCAGTGAATATTGTGGCTGCAGTAGCGATTATCATTATTGGCTTTATCGTGGCGCGTTTTATCTCTAACGCGGTCAACAGGCTGTTACTGACGCGCGGTATAGATGCCACGGTTGCGGACTTTTTGTCTGCGCTCGTTCGTTATGGCGTGATTGCCTTTACTCTGATAGCAGCGTTAGGGCGGGTTGGCGTTCAGACCGCCTCGGTGATAGCGGTATTAGGTGCCGCCGGTCTGGCTCTGGCTCTGGCACTGCAGGGCTCTTTATCCAACCTGGCCGCAGGCGTGCTGCTGGTGACTTTCCGTCCGTTCCGTACCGGTGAGTTTGTTGATCTCGGTGGCGTAATGGGTACGGTGTTGAACGTGCAGATTTTCTCAACCACCATGCGTTCTTCCGACGGCAAAATCGTGGTCGTGCCAAACGGTAAAATTATTGCCGGTAATATTATTAACTACTCCCGTGAGCCGGCGCGCCGCAACGAGTTTATTATTGGCGTCGCTTACGATGCAGATGTTGATGAAGTGAAACAGCTGCTGCGCGATGTCGTGGAAGCGGACAGCCGCGTGCTGAAAGATCGCGGTATTCAGATCGGTCTGAATGAGCTGGCCGCCTCTTCACTGAACTTTGTCGTGCGTTGCTGGAGCAATAGCGGCGATCTGCAGGATGTCTACTGGGATCTGATGGCTAACTTTAAGAAAGCGCTGGATAGCAAAGGAATTGGTATTCCTTATCCACAGATGGATGTTCATCTGCATCAAACTAAAGCACCGCAGGAGCAGGCGGTCGCTGAATAATCAGTAGCAGAGTGGCGGGGGAAGTTCCTCGCCACTTAACTTCCCCGCACCATTATTAGCTTTGCTGATACTCTATTAATTCTTTCAATTTCCACTAATAATTCACGCGCGATAAACTTGCCACAGAAAATTTTGCTGTGAGGGTTGTCTTGTGTTTTCTGTTTATTTTCAAGGTATTGCTTTAGGTATGGCATTAATACTGCCGCTGGGGCCGCAAAACGCTTTTGTGATGAATCAGGGCGTGCGCCGCCAGTATCATCTGATGACCGCGGGCCTCTGTTCATTAAGCGATATCCTGCTGATCTGCGCCGGAGTGTTTGGCGGCAGTGCGCTGCTGAATCAGTCGCCACTGCTGCTGAATCTGGTGACGTGGGGCGGGGTCGCGTTTCTGCTGTGGTATGGCTGGGGGGCGTTGCGTACTGCACTGCATGGCGATATCGCGCTTGATTCCACCGGTGCGCTGCAACAGAGTCGCTGGCGTATTGTCGCGACCATGATGGCGGTCACCTGGCTTAATCCGCATGTTTATCTGGATACTTTTGTGGTGCTGGGTAGCCTCGGCGGCCAACTGCCGCCAGCAGCACGCTACTGGTTCGCGCTCGGCACCATCAGCGCCTCTGTAGTGTGGTTTTTTGGGCTGGCCTTGCTGGCGTCATGGCTTTCGCCACTGCTGCGCACCCGCAACGCTCAGCGCGTGATCAATCTGCTGGTGGGGCTGGTGATGTGGTTTATCGCTTTCAAACTGGCACAACAGGGAATGATGGGATTTAATTAACGCGGGAAGGGGTTGGGGCGACAGCGAAAAACTAAGAGCATCGCGCATATTAGTGATTTACACGATAAGATATGCTGATACCAATACTCATACGTCTTCAAGGAGGACTTCAGGTGAAATTGAAAGCGCTGGCTATGGCCGCAATGATGGGTGCAGCAGCATTACCGTTGGCTACCCAGGCAGGTGAGCTGCCTAATGGACCGCACGTAATTACTTCAGGACAGGCGAGTGTTGATGCCACGCCGGATATCGCCACACTGTCGATCGAAGTGAATGTTTCATCGAAAGATGCAGCGGAAGCCAAGAAGCAGGCGGATACTCGCGTTGCACAATACTTCGATCTGCTGCAGAAAAATGGCATTGAGAAGAAAGATATTGATGCTGCCAACCTGCGTACCCAGCCAGAATACGATTATACCAAAGAGGGAAAATCGGTTCTGAAGGGTTATCGCGCGGTGCGTCAGGTGCAGGTGACGTTACGCCAGTTGGATAAGCTGAACGATCTGCTGGATGGTGCACTGAAGTCCGGCCTGAATGAAATTCGTTCGGTCGAACTGGGCGTGGCACAACCGGATGAGTATCGTAATAAGGCGCGTAAAGCGGCAATTGATAACGCGACTCAGCAGGCCGAAGCGCTGGCCGCAGGCTTTAATGTTAAGTTAGGCCCGGTCTACAGCATCCGTTACCGTGTGGCGAACTACCAGCCAATGCCGGTGGCGCGCATGTTTAAAGCGGCCGATGCCGCACCTATGACCTCTGAAGCGCAGACCTACGAGCAGCAGAGCATTCACTTTGACGATCAGGTTGACGTGGTGTTTGAACTTCAGCGTAATCAACAACAGCAATAAGTTGAGCCGCTGATTTTAATTCAGGGGCGGTATTTACCGCCCCTGTCGGGATTTATAACAGAAGACTATTCAGTATCCTGACGCAATACCCGGTGGCCATGCGCCAGCAGCGCATCGGTTACTTTTCTCATCAGACGACTCTCCGGCGCGAAGCGGTGCCAGTACAGCATGCGGCGTTGCAGCAAGCCCGGCGTCAGATCGATCAGCTCACCACTCGCCAGCTCTTTCTCGATCTGCAAATGAGGAATCATACAGCAGGTTGATCCCTGACGCGCCAGCTGGACAAAGGCTTCCGACGAGTTAACGATATGGCAGGGCACGCTGCCCGGCGACAAATCAAAGTTCTGTTGTAAAAACGCCTGATGCATATCGTCGAGATGATCAAAGGCCACCGCTGGCGCTTTCAGCAGCGCTGAGCGCGTTACACCATTCGGGAAGTAGCGTGCGGCAAACTCTTTTGACCCAACAAACAGATAGTCCAGCGCGCCCAGTTGATCGACCAGGCAGCTCGGCAGTGGCTGCGGCTGAATACTTACCGCACCCACCACTTCACCACGGCGCAGGCGCTCTTGCGTGCGGGTTTCATCTTCCACTTGCAGGTTCAGGCGCACCGGCGAGTCGGTCAGCACGTTTTTCAATGCCGGTAACAGCCAGGTTGCCAGACTGTCGGCGTTGACCGCCAGTGAAAGCAGCAAAGGGGTTGTGCCGCCGTTTTCATCGCCCAGCCACTCCTCTTCCAGCAGCTCAACCTGATGCAACAGCGCCAGCAACTTCTGCCCCTGCTCGGTCGGGCGAGGGGGGACGGTGCGCACCAGCAGCGGCTGACCGAACATATTCTCCAGCTGTTTTATTCGCTGTGATACTGCTGATTGCGTTATACAAAGCTTCTGCGCAGCGCGTTCAAAGCCGCGCTCGCGAATCACAGCATCCAGAGCCTGAAGCGTTCGATAATCCGGGCGTTTCATTGTTGTAGTCTTATCCTTTAAGGCTGATATCTGCACTATGCCACAAAATCAGGTATTTGCCCTGACCTTACTTATCAATCACTTTGTGGGCTGGCTTCCACTCCTGCACATCAAAGACGATTGAACAGGACATTTTGCGCGGTGCTTGCTTTATACTAGGGCCACACAGTTGCCACAGGTTTTAAACATACCATGACACAGGATGAACTGAAAAAAGCAGTAGGTTGGGCCGCGTTGGAATACGTCAAGCCCGGCACCATTGTCGGCGTTGGCACCGGATCAACCGCCGCGCACTTTATTGATGCGCTGGGCTCAATCAAACATCAAATCGACGGTGCGGTATCCAGCTCGGACGCATCCACTGCCAGATTGAAAAGTTTAGGCATACCGGTGTTTGATCTCAATGAGGTCGACGGACTTTCTGTCTATGTCGACGGCGCCGACGAAATCAACCGCCAGATGCAAATGATTAAAGGCGGTGGCGCAGCGCTGACCCGTGAGAAAATCATTGCGGCGGTGGCAGATAAATTTATCTGTATTGCTGATGAGTCAAAGCAGGTCGATGTGCTGGGTAGATTTCCGCTGCCGGTTGAAGTCATCCCGATGGCGCGCGCTTATGTTGCACGCCAGCTGGTCAAGCTCGGTGGCTTACCCGAGTACCGTCAGAATGTACTGACCGACAACGGCAACATTATTCTCGACGTGCATAATCTGCAAATTCTTGAGCCAATTGCGCTGGAAAACGCGATTAACGCACTGCCTGGCGTGGTGACGGTAGGGCTGTTTGCCAGCCGTGGTGCCGATGTGGCGCTGATAGGTACCGCTTCTGGCGTCAAAACCATTGAAAGATGATCTGTCTGGCGTGAAGACGCCAGCAGTTATTTCTGATAAAAAAACATCTTTTCTTCAACAGGTTAAATTTAGTGACTTATGTCACATAAACCTGGCCTGCCGAGCCATCCTACTAAGTTGGCGGTGTGAACCGCTATAATCTGTCGCATTGTTCTGCCCAACGATGCCGCCGTGCTGGTGGCCAGGCAATCGTTTGTATTGCTGCCAGCGTATTTTTTGATATTTTGACAGAAGGCTGGCTTATATCCGCGATCACCCGGCGGGGTGAAGGGTATAGCGGTTACTTCTGAAGTCTGCAAAATAAGGTCGGGAAATGGCAAAGGTATCACTGGAGAAAGACAAGATTAAGTTCCTGCTGGTGGAAGGTGTTCACCAGAGCGCGCTGGAAAATCTGCGTGCGTCAGGCTATACCAACATCGAATTTCATAAAGGCGCGCTGGACAGCGAGTCTCTGAAGGAATCCATCCGTGATGCGCACTTCGTTGGCATCCGCTCGCGTACTCAACTCAGCGAAGAGATTTTTGCCGCGGCAGAAAAACTGGTCGCGGTAGGTTGCTTCTGTATCGGCACCAACCAGGTTGATCTGAACGCCGCCGCACAACGCGGGATTCCGGTATTTAACGCCCCTTTCTCCAATACCCGATCCGTTGCTGAGTTGGTGATTGGTGAGCTGTTGCTGCTGCTGCGCGGAATTCCGGAAGCAAACGCCAAAGCTCATCGCGGTATCTGGAACAAACTGGCGGTCGGTTCTTTCGAAGCGCGTGGCAAAAAACTGGGTATTATCGGTTATGGCCATATCGGTATGCAGCTCGGTGTACTGGCGGAAAGCCTCGGCATGCATGTGTTCTTCTATGATATCGAGAACAAACTGCCGCTGGGTAATGCCACTCAGGTACGTCATCTGTCCGATCTGCTGAATATGAGCGACGTGGTCAGCCTGCACGTGCCGGAAACCCTTTCTACGCAAAATATGATGGGTGCGGAACAGCTGGCACTGATGAAGCCTGGCGCACTGCTGATTAACGCCTCGCGCGGAACCGTTGTGGATATCCCGGCGCTGTGCGAGGTACTGGCGAGCAAACATCTGGCAGGTGCGGCCATTGACGTGTTCCCGGTCGAGCCGGCAACCAACAGCGATCCGTTTACTTCACCGCTGTGCGAGTTTGATAATGTGATTCTGACGCCACACATTGGCGGTTCTACTCAGGAAGCTCAGGAAAATATCGGCATTGAGGTTGCGGGCAAACTGGCGAAATATTCCGATAATGGTTCTACCCTGTCGGCGGTTAATTTCCCGGAAGTGTCACTGCCGATGCACGGCGCTGCCGTGAGTCGTCTGTTGCATATCCATGAAAACCGTCCGGGCGTACTGACTGCGATTAACCAGATTTTCGCTGAGCAGGGTATCAACATTGCTGCACAGTATCTGCAAACAACGCCGCTGATGGGCTATGTGGTGATTGATATTGATGCTGAAGAAGATGTGGCGCACAAAGCGCTGCAGCTGATGAAAGCGATTCCTGGAACCATCCGCGCACGTTTGCTGTACTGAGTATTTGGGCGGCTAAAACGCCGCCCTGCAATGAAAGTCGCGGGGTCGTTTCGGCTCCCGACTTACCACTGCCACAGTTTTGACGGCGTAATCATCGCTGATAACGGCACATCCCACTCCGCCACCGGTAAATCATCTACCTGCTGACAGTCATGCGCCAGGCCTATGGGGACAAAGCGCTGTTGTCGCCAGTTCTGCAAGGTGCGGTCATAGAAGCCACCGCCCATGCCCAGCCGATTCCCATGATGGTCAAAGGCCACTAACGGCATCAGCACGACCTCCAGCTCGCTGAGCGGCAGCAGAGTGCCTGGCGTCAGCGGTGGCTCGGGAATGCGCAGTCGGTTAGTTTGCAGCTGGGTATTGGCGTCGTAGCGCACAAACAGCAACTGCCCGCGGCAAAACGGATGCAGTACCGGCAGATAAACCTGCTTTTTCTGCTGCCATAGTTTTGCAATTAACGGGCGGGTGTTCAGTTCACCGTCCACTGAAAGAAACAGGGCGATGTTCTGTGCTTGCTGAATGGGGACAAAATTAAGCGCATGCTCCGCAACCTGTTCGGCAGCGCGTTGCTGTTGCTCATCACTAAGTGACTGACGCATATGGCGAATTTTCTTACGAATAGCCTGACGATCTAATAAGGAGATGGATGTCATAGGGAACTCGTTGGAATATAGCGCCCGAAGGCTGAAACGGTCTGGCCGTTAAAGGGAAGGGGAATCTCCGAGATGCCGCAGCAGGCTGTAACCCTTGAACCCTTGGTTCAAGGTGAATGTGCCGTCGCAACCATCAGGCTTCTCGGACGGACCGAGCATGCTCACAGGTTACAGAGCGCCACACTCTGTTTGGTATGAAATATCGGCTCAGGGGACTGGCCCGCTTGCAAACATCTCAGAGAAAATTTTACTTCACCGTCACTGTATCACAGCAAACCATGAAGTGTTATTCGAACTTTGCACCCTGGCGATCGGATATGCGACCTTGTTCAAGTAATGCCTGCTCAATGGTCTGTTGCAGCATCCGAATGCGTTGTTCCATATTGGCAGCATAGTCGCGTGTTTTGACTTTTTCCTGCGCCAGTTCATGGCAAATGTTCAACGCAGCAATAAATACCAGTTGCTCGGTATTAGTGACTCTAGTGCGAACTTTTAAATCTTGCAACCGTTGATTGAGGTCTTCCGCAGCCATGTTCAGCGCATCTTGCTGTTCAGGCGGACAATTCACTCGTAATGAACGGCCAAAAATTTGAATATCTACCGGTTGTGCAGACATGCCACCTTCCTGACTGATTACTGCGCCCGCAATATCGCCCTTGCCACTCAATGGCTTGGGAGGGGCGCCACTATATATACCCCAAAGAGAAGAAACAAGCCCTTTCTGGAATCGTCGAGGCACCTGGTGGTAGCATAACACGAACTAATCCTGCCAACGATGATGAATACGTATGTCTATACAGAACACAATGCCGGCTTACAACACGCTGGCCTCAGCGCTTACGCAGCAGGGAGTCGGTATGACTCCTGCAGAAATGCACGGTTTAATCAGCGGAATCATCTGCGGTGGTACTCAGGATCGCAGCTGGCAAACGCTGGTTCACGATCTGACCAACGAAGGGATGGCGTTCTCGCAGGCGCTGGCGCAACCGCTGCAACAGTTGCATCAGAGCGTCTCGGACACGCTGGAAGATGAAGGCTTTATGTTCCAGCTGTGGCTGCCGGAAGAGGACGACATCACGGTATTTGACCGCGCTGACGCACTGGCGGGCTGGGTTAACCATTTCCTGCTGGGCCTGGGCGTAACGCAGCCAAAACTGGATAAGGTCAAAGGCGAAACCGGTGAAGCGATTGACGATCTGCGCACCATTGCCCAGCTCGGTTATGACGAAGACGAAGATCAGGAAGAGCTGGAGCAATCTCTGGAAGAGATTATTGAATATGTCCGTGTCGCGGCGTTACTTTGCCATGATACTTTCACTCGCCCGGCTCCTGCCGCGGTGGAAATCAAGAAACCGACTTTACACTAAACTATTTTCTGGTGCGGCATTCTCGCCGCCCGTGCCAATGAATTAACAGGGAGCCGTAACGTGGTTAATCTTTCAGCGTTTTTGCAGCGCCGCCAGACACTGTTAGCCAAAATGGCTCCGGCCAGCGCGGCCGTTATTTTTGCTGCACCCGAAGCTACCCGCAGTGCAGACAGCGAATATCCGTATCGTCAGAACAGTGATTTCTGGTACTTCACCGGTTTTAACGAGCCGGAAGCGGTGTTGATACTGATTAAAAGTGATGAGTCGCACAATCACAGCGTCCTTTTCAATCGCGTGCGTGATAAGAATGCTGAGATCTGGTTTGGCCGCCGTCTTGGTCAGGAGGCTGCGCCGGAAAAACTGGGCGTAGACCGTGCATTGCCGTATGACGATATCGGCGAACAGCTGCATCTGTTACTGAACGGGCTGGATGTGGTTTATCACGCTCAGGGCGAATATGCGCAAGCAGATACCATTCTGTTCGGCGCGCTGGAAAAACTGCGTCGCGGTTTTCGGCAGAACTTGCAGGCTCCCGGCACTCTGGTTGACTGGCGCCCGTGGGTGCATGAGATGCGCCTGTTTAAGGCACCGGAAGAGCTTGAGATCCTGCGTCAGGCGGGGAAAATCAGCGCGCTGGCTCATACCCGCGCGATGGAAAAATGCCGCCCTGGCATGTATGAATATCAGCTGGAAGGCGAAATTCATCACGAGTTCAGCCGTCACGGCGCGCGCTTCCCGGCCTATAACACCATTGTGGGCGGGGGTGAAAACGGCTGTATTCTGCACTATACCGAAAATGAATCACCGCTGCGCGACGGCGAGCTGGTGCTGATTGACGCCGGTTGTGAATTCCACGGTTATGCCGGTGATATCACCCGGACTTTCCCGGTTAACGGCAAGTTCAGCGCACCGCAGCGTGCAATTTACGATATCGTTCTGGCGTCACTTAACCGTTCACTGGAACTGTTTGGTCCCGGCATCAGCATTCGTGAGGTCAATAACGAAGTGGTGCGCATTATGGTCAGCGGGCTGGTTAAGCTGGGCGTGATGCAGGGTGATGTCGATCAGCTGATTGCTGATATGGCGCACCGTCAGTTCTTCATGCACGGCCTGAGTCACTGGCTGGGGCTGGATGTCCATGATGTAGGCCATTACGGCACTGTCGACCGTGGCCGCACGCTGGAGCCGGGCATGGTACTGACTGTCGAACCCGGATTGTACATTGCACCGGATGCCGATGTACCGGCAGAGTATCGCGGTATCGGCATTCGTATCGAAGATGACATTGTAATCACCGCTGACGGTAATGAAAATCTTACTGACAGCGTGGTGAAAGATGCCGATGAAATTGAAGCGTTAATGGCGGCAGCAAAAGCGTTATGAGCATTATCATCGCAGGCGGTGGAATGACCGGTGCCACTCTGGCACTGGCGATTTCACATCTTTCTCAAGGCAGTTTACCGGTGACGTTGGTTGAAGCCAGCGCCCCGGGAGAACGCGATCATCCGGGCTTTGATGGACGGGCGATTGCGCTGGCGGCAGGCACCTGTCAGCAACTGGCGGCAATCAATATCTGGCCATCGTTGCAGGATTGCGCTACGCCGATTACCCATGTGCACGTCAGCGACCGTGGTCATGCCGGTTTTGTCTCGCTGGATGCGCAAGACTATCAGGTTTCGGCGCTCGGCCAGGTGGTCGAGCTGCATGATGTTGGCCAGCGGCTGTTTGCCATGCTGAAACAGGCGCCAGGCGTGACGCTACGCTGTCCGGCCGCAGTCACTACCGTGACCCGCAGTCAGCAGCAGGTGACGGTAACGCTGGACAGTGGCGAACAGCTGGACGGCCAGCTGCTGGTCGCCGCCGACGGCGCGCGTTCGAAGCTGGCGGCTTCCTGTGGCATTCAGTGGCAAACTGAGGATTATCAGCAGGTCGCGGTGATTGCTAATGTCTCTACCCAGCTGGCGCATCATGGCCGTGCCTTCGAGCGCTTTACCCAACACGGGCCACTGGCGCTGCTACCGATGTCGCAGGGGCGCTGCTCATTAGTCTGGTGTCATCCTCTGGCGCAGCAGGCGCAGGTGGATAGCTGGAGCGATGAACAGTTTTTGCAGCAGTTGCAGCAGGCGTTTGGCTGGCGGCTGGGAAAATTTACCCATGTTGGTCAGCGGCTGAGTTATCCGCTGGCGCTGCAAACCGCTTCGCAGGTCAGCAGCCATCGTCTGGCAGTAGTCGGGAACGCGGCACAAACTCTGCATCCGATTGCCGGTCAGGGATTTAACCTTGGCCTGCGCGATGTGATGTCGCTGGCAGAAACCCTGGCGGGGGCGCATCGCCAGCAGCAGGATCCCGGCAGTTTTGCCGTGCTGCAACACTATCAACAGCGTCGTCAGCCGGACAGACAAGCCACCGTGGGCATTACCGATGGCCTGGTACGGCTGTTTGCTAACCGTTTTTCGCCGTTGGTCGTTGGACGCAATCTGGGCCTGATGGCCATGGACAATTTACCGCTGATGCGCAATATGCTGGCCGAGCGCACGCTCGGTTGGGTAAAGCGTTGATAAGAGGATTTTAATGCAAACATTTGACGTAGTAATCGCCGGCGGCGGTATGGTGGGTCTGGCGGTGGCTTGCGGCTTGCAGGGCAGCGGATTACGGGTTGCGGTGCTGGAAAAATCGCCGCCGCAGGAGATGGCTGCCGACGCGCCTGCGGGTCTGCGGGTATCCGCGATCAATGCCGCCAGCGAGCGTCTGTTGCAGCATCTTGACGTCTGGTCAGCGATCCTTGCCCTGCGCGCCGCGCCTTATCACGGTATGCAGGTGTGGGATCGAGACAGCTTTGGCCATATCGCCTTTGATGATGAGCAGCAAGGGCTGTCGCATCTTGGTCATATTATTGAAAACCAAGTGATTCATCAGGCGTTGTGGCAGAAAGCCAGCCAGCAGAGTGATATCACGCTGATTGCGCCTGCGCAGTTGCAGCAGGTGTCCTTTGGCGATAACGAGGCGTTTGTCACCCTGCAGGACGGCAATATGATGAGTGCGCGCCTGCTGGTGGCGGCAGATGGCGCGAATTCATGGCTGCGCAACAAGGCTGATATCCCGTTAACCTTCTGGGATTATCAGCATCATGCGCTGGTGGCGAATATTCGCACTGAACAGCCACATGATGCGGTAGCACGTCAGGTGTTTCATGGGGACGGCATTCTGGCATTTTTACCGCTCAGCGATCCGCATTTGTGCTCAATTGTCTGGTCAGTGCCGCCACAGGAAGCCAGCCGATTACAGTCGATGCCGGTTGAACTGTTTAATCAGCAGCTCTCAGTCGCGTTCGATATGCAGATGGGGCTGTGCCAGGCCGAAAGCCAGCGTGAGACATTCCCGTTGATGGGGCGCTATGCCCGGAGTTTTGCCGCTCACCGTCTGGCGCTGGTTGGCGATGCGGCGCATACCGTGCATCCGCTGGCCGGGCAGGGGGTTAACCTCGGCTTTATGGACGCTGCGGAACTGATTGGCGAGATTAAACGCCTGCATCAGCAGGGCAAAGATATCGGCCAGCATCTTTATCTGCGCCGTTACGAGCGCAGCAGGAAGCACAGTGCTGCTGTGATGCTGGCGGGCATGCAGGGCTTCCGTGAGCTGTTTGCGGGTGAGAATCCGGCGAAGAAACTGCTGCGTGATGTCGGTCTCAAACTGGCGGATACTCTGCCAGGCGTTAAGCCACGACTGTTAAAACAGGCGATGGGGCTGAACGATTTGCCTGACTGGCTGAAGTAACACGCGATCCCTGACGGGCGGCGTTTTCGCCGCCTTTTTTTATGCGTCGGCGTCCCGGATCCGCTGCACGTGTCCGATTGCCCTGTGTTGGGGCACATTTGAAAAATTCTAATTCTACGACCCATTTCGCATTATTATTTCTAATGCAGAATGCTTTTCTCCTCAGTCATTTTCTATCCCCGTTCGTTCGAATCTTTATCATTAGTCTGCTTTGATATCGTTTTGTTGTTAATTATGTGCCTTATGGCGCAGTTTTTTAGTGAAAAACTCTGCAGAATCATCCGTGCATTGTGATAGTGCACAGCGGATTCACCCTCGTTTAGCTTATGGTTAATCCACGCGTTAGGTGGTAACTTCAGGGAAAAGGTAACGTTTGCGTCGCGCCGTTTTGCCGGTATTTATTGCAATTTCTAACAACAACAGTTTATGCACAGGACAGATATGACTCAGCAGACTCCCTTGTTCGAACAGCATCAGGCTTGCGGTGCCCGCATGGTAGATTTTCACGGCTGGATGATGCCGCTGCACTACGGTTCACAGATGGATGAGCATCATGCGGTCCGCAATGACGCCGGGATGTTTGATGTTTCACATATGACCATTGTCGATCTGCATGGTGCGCGGACTCGCGAATTTTTGCGTTATTTGCTGGCGAACGATGTCGCTAAGCTGACTTCCGCAGGCAAAGCACTGTACAGCGGGATGCTGAATGCCTCGGGTGGCGTGATTGACGATCTGATTGTTTACTTTATGACCGAGGACTACTTCCGTCTGGTGGTGAACTCGGCAACGCGTGAAAAAGACCTGGCATGGATTGGCGAGCACGCCGCCGCATACGGTGTGCAGCTGACAGAACGTGACGATTTGGCGTTGATCGCCGTGCAGGGGCCAAACGCCCAGCAAAAAGCACAAACTCTGTTGGATGATGCGCAGCGCCAGGCGATTGCCGGTATGAAACCGTTTTTCGGCGTGCAGGCGGGTGAACTGTTTATCGCCACCACCGGTTATACCGGTGAAGCGGGTTATGAAATTGCGCTACCAAAAGAACAAGCGGCGGGCTTCTGGCAGCAACTGCTGGCCGCCGGAGTGAAACCTGCCGGGCTGGGCGCGCGCGATACCCTGCGCCTTGAAGCCGGCATGAATCTGTACGGCCAGGAGATGGATGAAGGTGTTTCGCCGCTGGCTGCCAATATGGGCTGGACGGTGAGCTGGGAGCCTGCCGATCGTGATTTCATTGGGCGCGAGGCGCTGGAAATTCAGCGTAAGAAGGGCACTGACAAGCTGGTTGGCCTGATCATGACCGAGAAAGGCGTACTGCGTAATGAATTACCGGTTCGTTTTACCGATGACGGCGGTAACCATCATGAAGGTGTGATTACCAGCGGATCGTTTTCTCCCACCTTAGGCTACAGCATTGCGCTGGCGCGCGTGCCTGCCGACATTGGCGAGCAGGCGATTGTGCAGATTCGCAATCGCGAAATGCCGGTAAAAGTCACTAAACCTGTTTTTGTTCGATCCGGCAAACCGGTCGTTCAGTAATCTGTTTCTTTTTTCTGGAGAGTATGTCGATGAGCAATGTGCCTGATGAACTGAAGTATCGTGATAGCCATGAGTGGGTGCGTAAGGAAGCGGACGGCAGCTACACCGTCGGCATTACCGAGCACGCACAGGAATTGCTGGGTGATATGGTGTTTGTTGACCTGCCTGACGTCGGTGCCAGCTATGCTGCTGGCGACGATTGTGCCGTGGCAGAGTCGGTAAAGGCCGCCTCTGATATCTATGCTCCGCTGAGTGGTGAAATCATCGCGGTTAACAGTGAGCTGGAAGCTGCGCCCGAGCTGGTTAACAGCGCGCCGTACAGCGAAGGTTGGTTATTTAAAATCAAAGCCAGTGATGAATCAGAGCTGGACGCGATGTTAGACGCCGCTGCCTATAAGGCCTCTATCGACGAGTAACACTCAGACTGCTCCTTCCCTCAGCGAACGGGGGAAGGCTGCCTCCTCCGCCAGACCGTGGAGGGCAATACACTTCCCTATGCCCGATGCAGGATTTACCGCTAATGACTCAGACTCTCAGCCAGCTTGAACACACCGGCGCGTTTATCGAACGCCATATTGGCCCCTCGCAGCAGCAGCAGCAAGCGATGCTGGCGACCGTTGGTGCCAGCTCTCTTACCGATTTAATCGGCTCGATTGTGCCGGCAGATATCCAGTTACCCAGCCCTCCGGCAATTGGCGACGCGTTGACAGAGCACCAGGCGCTGGCCGAGCTGAAAGCGATTGCCAGTCAGAATCAGCTGTATAAATCCTATATCGGCATGGGTTATGCGCCGGTGTTAACGCCGCCGGTTATTCTGCGCAATATGCTGGAAAATCCGGGCTGGTACACCGCTTATACGCCTTATCAGCCAGAAGTTTCGCAGGGCCGACTGGAAGCATTGCTCAATTTCCAGCAGCTGACGCTGGATCTGACCGGGCTGGATATCGCCTCTGCATCGCTGCTGGATGAAGCCACTGCGGCGGCAGAAGCGATGGCGATGGCGAAGCGCGTCAGTAAGCTGAAAAATGCCAATAAATTCTTTGTGGCTGAAGATATTCATCCGCAAACTCTGGATGTGGTGCGCACCCGTGCCGAAACCTTTGGTTTTGAAGTGCTGGTGGATCGGGCTGATAAAGCACTCGATCATCAGGATCTGTTTGGCGTGCTGTTGCAGCAGGTCGGCACTACCGGCGAAGCGCATGACTATCGCCAGCTGATTGCTGAACTGAAAAATCGCAAAGTGATTGTCAGCGTTGCCGCAGAGTTTATGTCGCTGGTATTGCTGGAAGCGCCTGGTAAGCAGGGGGCGGATATTGTCTTCGGCTCGGCGCAACGATTCGGCGTACCGATGGGTTACGGCGGGCCACATGCGGCATTCTTCGCTGCGCGTGATGAGCATAAGCGTTCTATGCCCGGGCGTATTATTGGCGTATCACGTGATGCGGCGGGTAACACCGCGCTGCGCATGGCAATGCAGACGCGCGAACAGCATATCCGTCGTGAGAAAGCCAACTCCAACATCTGTACTTCGCAGGTACTACTGGCCAATATTGCCAGCCTGTATGCGGTGTACCACGGGCCAGTAGGATTGCAGCGCATTGCCGGGCGTATCCATCGTCTGACCGATATTCTGGCTGCCGGCCTGAAGCAGGGCGGCCTGACGCTGCGCCATCACAGCTGGTTTGATACTCTTACCGTTGAGGTTGCGGATAAAGCCGCAGTGCTGGATCGCGCGCTGAGTTTTGGCGCTAATCTGCGTACCGATATTCATAATGCCGTCGGTATCACGCTGGATGAAACCACCAGCCGCGAAGATGTGGTGGCGCTGCTGTCGATTCTGCTGGGTGAAGATCATGCTATTGATATCGAGGCGCTTGACGCGCAGGTTGCGCACAACAGCCAGTCAGTTCCGGCCGATCTGCTGCGTAAAGAGGCGATCCTGACGCATCCGGTATTTAATCGTCATCACAGTGAAACTGAGATGATGCGCTATATGCACAGCCTGGAGCGTAAAGATCTGGCGCTGAATCAGGCGATGATCCCTCTGGGATCCTGCACCATGAAGCTGAACGCCGCGGCGGAAATGATTCCGATTACCTGGCCAGAGTTTGCTGGTCTGCACCCATTCTGCCCGGCCGATCAGGCCAGCGGCTATTTGCAGATGATTGGTCAGCTGTCGCAGTGGCTGGTGCAGCTGACCGGCTATGACGCGCTCTGTATGCAGCCAAATTCCGGGGCGCAGGGCGAGTACGCAGGTTTGCTGGCGATTCGTCGCTACCATGAGAGCCGCAATGAAGCCGGTCGCCATATCTGCCTGATCCCAAGCTCGGCACACGGTACTAACCCGGCTTCGGCACAGATGGCGGGGATGGCAGTCGTGGTGGTGGCTTGTGATAAGCAGGGCAACATCGATTTGCACGATCTGCGCCAGAAGGCGGAGCAGGCGGGCGAAGCGCTCTCTTGCATTATGGTGACCTATCCGTCGACCCATGGTGTTTACGAAGAGACTATCCGTGAAGTGTGCCAGATTGTGCATCAGTTTGGCGGCCAGGTGTATCTCGACGGTGCCAACATGAATGCGCAGGTAGGCATCACGACGCCCGGCTATATTGGCGCGGATGTGTCGCACCTTAACCTGCATAAAACCTTCTGTATTCCGCACGGCGGCGGTGGCCCGGGCATGGGGCCGATTGGCGTAAAAGCACATCTGGCTCCGTTTGTACCGGGTCATAGCGTGGTGCAGATTGATGATATGCTGACCCAGCAAGGCGCGGTGTCTGCCGCACCGTTTGGCAGCGCATCGATTTTACCAATCAGCTGGATGTATATCCGCATGATGGGCGCTGAGGGGCTGAAACAGGCCAGCTCGGTGGCAATCCTGAATGCGAACTATATCGCCACCCGCTTGCAGTCAGCCTATCCAATCCTTTATGCGGGTCGCGATGGCCGCGTGGCGCACGAATGTATTCTGGACATTCGCCCGCTTAAAGAGCAGACCGGCATCAGCGAGCTGGATATCGCCAAACGCCTGATCGACTACGGTTTCCATGCGCCAACCATGTCATTCCCGGTCGCGGGTACGCTGATGGTAGAGCCGACGGAGTCTGAAAGTAAAATCGAACTGGATCGCTTTATCGATGCGATGCTGTCAATCCGTATCGAAATTGATCGTGTGGCGGAAGGTGAATGGCCTGCGGAAGATAATCCGTTGGTAAACGCGCCCCATACTCAGATGGAGATCGTCGGCGAGTGGACACATCCCTACAGCCGTGAACTGGCGGTATTCCCGGCAGGCAGCGACAATAAATACTGGCCGACGGTAAAGCGTCTGGATGATGTATTCGGTGACCGTAACCTGTTCTGCTCATGTGTCCCGATGAGCGAATATCAGTAATTATTGCTGACAGATCAAACCGGCCGGGATTACCCGGCCTTTTTTTTGGGAGGAACGATGAATATTGCCTTAGTCACCGGTGCCAGCCGGGGGATCGGACGCGCGACGGCGTTGCAGCTGGCGGCGCGGGGATATTGTGTTGCCGTTAACTATCATCAACGTGCAGATGCAGCCGCAGAGGTGGTGCGCCAGATTGAACAGGCGGGCGGTCGCGCATTTAGCGTGCAGGCGGATATCGCCGATGAAGCGCAGGTGGTGGCGATGTTTCAGTATATCGACAGCCAGCCTGGAACTCTGACTGCACTGGTGAATAACGCCGGTATTTTGTTTCAGCAATCGACGCTGGAAGAGCTGACCGCCGAACGTATTAATCGGGTATTCCGCACCAATGTCACCGGCACTTTTATCTGCTGTCGTGAGGCGATCAAGCGCATGGCGCACCATCACGGCGGTAACGGTGGGGCGATAGTGAACGTATCATCCGCCGCATCGCGGACCGGCGCGCCGGGGGAATATGTTGATTATGCCGCATCGAAAGGGGCAATGGACACCCTGACAAGGGGGTTGTCGCTGGAAGTGGCGGCGCTGGGCGTGCGGGTTAACGGCGTGCGTCCTGGCTGCATCTACACTGAGATGCATGCTGATGGCGGCGAAGCCGGTCGCGTTGATCGTCTGGCTCCGGCTATTCCAATGCAGCGCGGCGGGCAGGCGGAAGAGATCGCCAACGCGATTGTCTGGCTGCTGAGCGAAGAGGCTTCATATATTACCGGCAGTAATATTGATGCTGCCGGCGGTCGCTGATGGCAGCAGCCTGTTGCGCTGATGTTACATGGCTACACAGTTTAATTTTAGCTTACAGGTGTACTCTGAAATTATTCTCAGTTAGGCTACTTCTGCAACGTTATCTCTGTTTGTGAGTTTCTGACGCGGGGGAGCCCGGTTTTATGACAAATAACACGCTTTTAGCCAAGGGATATTCACTGGCCGAAGAGATCGCTAACAGCATCAGTCATGGTGTTGGCTGTCTGCTGGGGATTATTGGATTAGTGCTGCTGCTTGACCAGGCCATTGATGCACGCGCCAGTGCGCTGGCGATCACCAGCTACAGCGTTTATGGCGGCAGTATGATTCTGCTGTTTCTGGCCTCAACGCTTTACCACGCAATTCCTCATCCACGGGCAAAATACTGGCTGAAAAAACTTGACCACTGTGCCATCTATCTGTTGATTGCCGGCACTTATACGCCATTTCTGCTGGTGGGGCTTAAATCGCCGCTGGCACACTGGCTGATGGTGGTGATCTGGAGTCTGGCGTTAATTGGGGTGGTTTTTAAACTGATATTTGCGCACCGCTTTAAGGCAATGTCGCTGATCACCTATATGTTGATGGGCTGGTTGTCACTGATAGTGATTTATCAACTGGCGATGACCTTATCGGCAGGAGGCGTCTGGCTATTGGCTGCGGGCGGGATTATCTATTCGCTGGGGGTGATTTTCTACGCCTCAAATCGCATTCCGTATAATCATGCAATCTGGCATGGCTTTGTACTCGGTGGCAGCCTGTGTCACTTTATGGCGATCTATTTTTACGTTATTTAATTCAGTGGCGAGGCAGGCAGCCTCGCCTGATGAATGAATTAGTCGATGGTATAAGGCAGCGGCTGAATTGCCAGCTTACCGCCTTCATCGCCCTGAACGCGCAGCACGGTATCGGCATCAAGATCGTTATTCATCACCACCTGCACCCACACCTCACCGTTATCCAGCTGAATGGCCGCCAGAATTGTGCCGGTGCGACGCCAGTTTTCTCCCAGCTGCATCTCCAGCGAATCGCCCGCTTCCGGAACCCGGCTGGCATTGCCCGCCAGCCAGTAAAGCGCACGTTTATTGGCTCCTCGGAACTTGGCGCGAGCCACCATCTCCTGGCCGGTGTAACAGCCTTTTTTAAAGCTGATGGCATCCAGCGACTGCAGGTTGGTGGCCTGTGGGATAAACTGAGTGCTGTTCTTCTCATCGATAATCGGTAAACCCGCTTCGATATTCAGCGCCAGCCATTGTGCGCTGTCATTAAACTGCGCTTCACCGGCCAGCTTTTGCTGAATTTCCTGCGCTTTTTCCGCGCTGGTAATCAGCAGAAAACGCTCGGCAGGATGGGCAAACCACAGCAGCGTGCTGTCACCCTGCTGCACCACCTGATTTTCAGCATCTGGCAGCTGGTCAAACAGGCCGGTCAGCGCTGCACGCGCCTGAAACCCCGCCACACCGGATAACACGGACTGGTCGTCCGCTTCGATGGTGATTTTGGCGAACACCGCATACTTTTTTAGCTCGGTGATTTGGTTTTCACGCACGCTGCGTCGCTCAATATAGGCAAAACCTTCGCCACGATGGAACAGGCGCAGGTTGCTCCACATTTTTCCTTTTGCGTCGCAGTGCGCGCAGAGAAGATGCTGGTTAGAACCCAGTGCGGCGACATCAAGTGTCACCTGCCCCTGCAGATAACTGACGCGATCCTGACCTTGCACGGTAGTCAGCGCCCAATCTTCCAGCGAGATCAGCGTCAGCGGCAAGCGCGCTGAGGCAACAGGCTGACGCGGCGGTAAAGTAAAGGTTGGCATAGTTATATCCTGAAAAGGGTGTCCAAAAGCCATCAATATGCTTCTCATGTTAAAAGAGCACCTGTGCTTTGCAACCTGTTTTCTGAAGATGACGCACAAAACGCGTGTTAACCCTGCATCTTGTAGCAGTGCTTTGCGCGTTAAGCCGGAATGGCAAAATTTGCGTATCGCGCATTTTGTTAAAAAAGCGCTAAACTAGCGCCCATGTTTAGCTAACTGATGATTAAAAAATGGATATTAACAACAAAGCGCGAATTCACTGGGCATGCCGTCGCGGTATGCGTGAGCTGGACATCTCCATTATGCCGTTCTTTGAGTATGAATATGACTCGTTGAGCGACACCGACAAGCAAGTGTTTATTCACCTGCTGGAAAGTGACGATCCCGACCTGTTTAACTGGCTGATGAACCATGGCGAACCTGCCGATCCCGAGCTGAAACGCATGGTGCAACTGATTCAACAGAGAAACCAACAACGTGGTCCAGTGGCAATCTGATCTACGCGTTTCATGGCAAGCTCAGTGGGTTTCACTGTTGCTGCATGGGGTGGTTATTCTGCTGCTGTTACTGGCACCGTGGCCACCAACTTATACTGTTGTCTGGATTGTGCTGTTAACGCTGGTGGTGCTGGAGAGCGTGCGCAGCCAGCGGCGCATTCGTCGTCGCGAAGGGGCAATCGCGCTGTTAACCGAGCGCCGCTTACGCTGGCGTCACAAGGAGTGGATGATTACCCGACGTCCCTGGCGTATAGGGTCGGCTTTGCTGCTGACATTACGTGATAATAGCGGAAAGCGGGAGCGCCTGTGGCTGCTGCGTGACAGCATGGATGAAGCTTCGTGGCGTCAGCTGCGCCAGTGTTTGTTAAGTAAGGGCAGGGATGATGAGTAAGCCGATACTGTTACTGACGCGCAAAATCAACGGGTAGGGTAATTCTCCCGGTTGCGCGTCAGTTAAGCCGCAGTAATACAGGGCTGGGCGGGCTGTTACAGCAGCTCAGCCATTTCAGTCAGCACCTGCTCGCACCACTGTTCAATACGCTCGTCACTGACCTCGTACTGGTTAACATCATCCAGCGCGAGGCCAACAAACTGCTTACCATCAGCGGTCAGCGGTTTCGCGCTGGTGAACTCGTAACCCTCAAGCGGCCAGTAGCCTATAAATCTCACGCCCATCGGCGTCAGCAAGTCGTGCAGCATGCCGAGCGCGTCAAGAAACCACTCGCCGTAGCCAAACTGATCGCCCATGCCATACAGCGCAACGATTTTGCCGCGCAGGTTAAGGCTGGCGATATCAGTCCAGACCGCTTCCCAGTCTTCCTGTAATTCACCAAAATCCCAGGTCGGAATACCGAGAATCAGCAGGTCATACTGTTCCATTAGCGCTGGCGAATCATCTTTCAGATTATGCAGAGTAACCAGTTCTTCACCGATAAAATCACGAATTTTTTCCGCTGCCATTTCGGTATAGCAGGTGCTGGAGCCATAGAAAAGACCAATTTTCATGCCAGGAAAGCTCATTCTTAGTACAATTAGGCCGATTGTATCAGAAGAGGCGCAGGATCAGGCATAATGAGCACGAATGCACACTGATGAGGTAACCGTGCAAGATAACGATTTGATCGAGCAATTTCTGGATGCGCTATGGATTGAGCGCAACCTTGCGCAGAATACACTGGCCTCTTATCGCCTCGATTTGCAGGCGCTGGCGCTATGGCTGGAGCACCACCAACGCAGTCTGCTCAATGCTGAGGCAATTGATTTGCAATCTTTCCTCGCGGAACGGCTGGAAGGCGGCTATAAAGCCAGCAGTTCGGCTCGTTTACTCAGTGCGATGCGTCGGCTGTTTCAGTACCTTTATCGGGAAAAGCAGCGCGATGACGATCCCAGTACGCTGCTCTCCTCACCGAAGCTGCCGCAGCGTTTGCCTAAGGACCTGTCGGAGGCCCAGATTGAACGGCTGTTGCAGGCACCCGGCACCGAGCAGCCGATTGAACTGCGTGATAAAGCGATGCTGGAATTGCTGTATGCAACCGGACTTCGCGTTTCAGAACTGGTAGGCTTAAACCTGAGCGATGTCAGTCTGCGCCAGGGTGTGGTGCGGGTGATTGGTAAAGGCAACAAAGAGCGACTGGTGCCGTTGGGAGAAGAGGCGGTGCACTGGATTGAGCAATTTATCGAGTATGGACGCCCGTGGCTGATGAATGGTCAGAGCGGTGATGTCCTGTTTCCCAGTAACCGTGCTCAACACATGACGCGCCAAACTTTTTGGCACCGAATTAAATATTATGCGACGCTGGCCGCTATAGACAGCGAAAAACTGTCTCCGCACGTGTTGCGACATGCTTTTGCCACCCACTTACTGAACCACGGTGCCGATTTGCGTGTCGTACAGATGCTTTTAGGCCACAGCGATTTATCG
Source organism: Winslowiella sp. 2C04 (assembly GCF_050037805.1). Classification (NCBI taxonomy): domain Bacteria; kingdom Pseudomonadati; phylum Pseudomonadota; class Gammaproteobacteria; order Enterobacterales; family Erwiniaceae; genus Winslowiella; species Winslowiella sp. 2C04. The sequence continues at coordinate 790,279 of NZ_CP188300.1, forward strand.
ACTACACAAATTTACACCCATGTCGCCACCGAGCGTCTGCGTCAATTACATCAAAAGCACCATCCGCGCGCCTGAGGTGCAGGATAGAGAGTGAGAAGAAAGGATTAATATGAAAAAGCGTTTTATGCTGATGTCATTACTGATTGCATCAGTCACGGGTGTTGCCCACGCCGATGATGCGGCGATTCAGCAGTCATTAAAAAAACTGGGTTTAGAGCAAGTTGAGATTCAACCCTCTCCGCTGGCGGGCACCAAAACTGTCCTGACGGAAAGCGGCGTAATGTATGTCAGCGACGACGGCAAACATTTTATTCAGGGCCCGCTGTATGACGTCAGCGGCGCGCAGCCGGTCAATGTGACTAACCAGCTGCTGGAGAAAAAAGTGGATGCGTTGGCGAAAGAGATGATCGTGTACAAGGCGGCAAAAGAGCAGCACGTGATTACCGTCTTCACCGATATCACCTGTGGTTACTGCCGCAAGCTGCATGAGCAGATGGCAGATTATAACGCGCTGGGAATTACCGTGCGCTATCTGGCGTTCCCGCGTCAGGGGCTGAACAGCCCGACGGAAAAACAGATGAAGTCGATCTGGTGTACTGCCGATCGTAAGAAAGCCCTGGATGCAGCGATGAAGGGTGATGATATTTCACCTGCCAGCTGTGACATCAACCTTGATGAACACTACAAACTCGGCGTGCTGTACGGCATTCAGGGTACTCCGGCGATTCTGCTGGAAAACGGCATGATGGTGCCGGGTTATCAGGGGCCGCAAGAGATGAAGCAGTTGCTTGATAGCCAGAAGCGTGGTGGCTAAGTTTCAGTGAATAAACCTACTCAACTCCGTCGCCGTGAGGCGACGGGCGAGGCGCAGTTACCGGCGGAACTTCATCCACTGCTACAACGTCTCTATGCCCATCGTGGCGTGCAGCAAGCCAGTGAACTGGAACGCGGCGCTAAAAATCTGCTCCCTTATCAGTCACTCAGCGGTATTCAGCGCGCGGTTGAAATTCTGCATCAGGCGCTGGTGGACAATAAGCGCATCATGATCGTCGGCGATTTTGATGCCGATGGTGCCACCAGCACCGCGCTTACCGTGCTGGCGCTTCGCAGTATGGGCGGGCGTAATATTGAATATCTGGTGCCCAATCGCTTCGAGGATGGCTACGGTCTGAGTCCGGAAGTGGTGGCGCAGGCGGCGGCACGCGGCGCGGAACTGATTGTTACCGTCGATAATGGTATTTCCTCACTGACCGGCGTTAGCGACGCGCATCAGCGAGGGATTCCGGTGGTGATCACCGATCACCATTTGCCGGGTGAAGTGTTGCCGGATGCCGAAGCGATCGTTAACCCCAATCTTACTGACTGCACCTTCCCGTCACGCTCGCTGGCGGGTGTTGGGGTCGCGTTCTATCTGATGCTGGCGCTGCGTGCGCATCTGCGCGAACTTGGCTGGTTTGAGCGGGGGCCAGCAATGCCTAATCTCGCCGAACTGCTGGATTTAGTCGCGTTAGGAACCGTTGCCGACGTAGTGCCGCTTGATGCCAATAACCGCATTCTGGTGTGGCAAGGAATCAGCCGTATCCGCGCCGGTAAATGTCGCCCTGGAATACGTGCGCTGCTGGAAATCTCTAATCGTGATGCACGCCAGCTGGCCGCCAGCGACCTCGGTTTTGCCCTCGGCCCGCGTCTCAATGCGGCAGGACGTCTTGATGATATGTCGGTTGGCGTGGCGCTGCTGTTAAGTGAAGATCCGGCGCAGGCCCGTATGCTGGCACATGAGCTGGATGCACTGAATCAAGACCGCAAAGACATCGAACAGGCAATGCAGTCTGAAGCGCTGGTGCTGTGTGACAAGCTGGAACGCAGCAGCGATGCACTGCCGCTGGGTATTGCCATGTATCATCCGGAGTGGCATCAGGGCGTGGTGGGAATTCTCGCTTCACGACTGAAAGAGCGATTTCATCGCCCGGTGATTGCTTTTGCGCCAGCCGGTGATGGCACGCTGAAAGGCTCAGGCCGCTCGGTATCAGGATTGCATATGCGCGATGCGTTAGAGCGGATTGATACGCTGAATCCGGGTCTGGTTCTGAAATTTGGCGGCCACGCAATGGCGGCCGGTTTGTCGCTGGAAGAGGCGCGTTTTGAGGAGTTCAGTCAGCGCTTTGCCGAACTGGTGGGTGAGTGGCTGGATGCTGAGATGCTACAGGGCGTTATCTGGTCCGATGGCGAATTAGCCCCGCAGGAACTGACGCTAGCCACCGCTGAATTACTGCGCGAAGCGGGTCCGTGGGGGCAAGCTTTTCCGGAGCCGATTTTTGACGGCAAATTTAAGCTGTTACAGCAGCGTCTGGTGGGCGAACGTCATTTAAAAGTGATGATTGAGCCACTGGGCGGTGGTCCGTTACTGGATGGTATCGCGTTTAATATCGACACCGCGCTATGGCCCGATTCCAGTGTTAAACAGGTTGAGCTGGCCTATAAACTTGATGTGAACGAGTTTCGCGGCAATCGCAATGTGCAGCTGATTATCGAACATCTCTGGCCGTTATAACCCGGTTATTTGATACAGGCGGTGTTCTCGCCGTCTGTATCAAAGGTTTGCAGCCCGTATGCCTTTCAGATGCCAATGCCCGGGCTGAAACCGCGCATCTGTGCTACAAACTGCACGACAATTCAGTTAAACTGCCCCGTTACATTACAGACATTCCTAAATAAAGATTCTTAAACTATGTTTGAAATAAATCCGGTAAAAAACCGTATTCAGGATCTCACCGAGCGCAGTGGCGTTCTTCGGGGGTATCTTTGACTATGATGCGAAGAAAGAACGTCTTGAAGAAGTCAACGCAGAACTAGAGCAGCCTGATGTCTGGAACGAACCCGAACGTGCGCAAGCGCTGGGAAAAGAGCGTTCCTCGTTAGAAGCCATCGTTGCCACTCTGGACCAGATGTCTCAGGGGCTGGAAGATGTTGCTGGCCTGCTGGAACTGGCAGTTGAAGCAGACGATGAAGACACCTTTAATGAAGCCGTTAGCGAACTGGACGAGCTGGAGAAAAAGCTGGGCGAACTGGAATTCCGCCGCATGTTCTCTGGTGAGTATGACAGCGCTGATTGCTATATCGATATTCAGGCCGGTTCCGGCGGCACCGAAGCCCAGGACTGGGCCAGTATGCTGGTGCGTATGTACCTGCGCTGGGCAGAAGCCAAAGGCTTTAAAACTGAAGTGATCGAAGAGTCAGATGGTGATGTGGCCGGTCTTAAATCCGCCACATTACGCATCAGTGGCGATTACGCCTTTGGCTGGCTGCGTACTGAAACTGGCGTCCATCGCCTGGTGCGCAAAAGCCCGTTCGACTCCGGCGGTCGCCGTCATACCTCGTTCAGCTCTGCGTTTATCTACCCGGAAGTGGATGATGATATCGATATCGAAATCAATCCGGCCGATCTGCGCATCGATGTTTATCGCGCATCCGGCGCGGGCGGGCAGCACGTAAACCGTACGGAATCTGCGGTACGTATTACCCACTTGCCAACCAATACCGTGACTCAGTGTCAGAACGACCGTTCTCAGCATAAGAACAAAGATCAAGCGATGAAGCAGATGAAAGCGAAACTGTATGAGCTTGAGATGCAAAAGAAAAATGCTGATAAACAGGCGCTCGAAGATAACAAGTCCGATATCGGCTGGGGCAGCCAGATTCGTTCTTACGTTCTTGATGATTCACGCATCAAAGATCTGCGTACCGGGGTGGAAACACGTAATACCCAGGCGGTACTCGACGGCGATCTGGATCGATTTATTGAAGCAAGTTTGAAAGCAGGGTTATAAGGAACCGACATGTCTGAACAACAACCGCAGGGCGCTGCTGATGCCGCAGTTGAGCTTAACAACGAACTGAAAGCGCGTCGCGAAAAGCTGGGTGCGCTGCGTGAAAACGGCGTGGCGTTTCCGAACGATTTCCGCCGCGATCGTACTTCTGACCAACTGCACGCTGAATTCGACGGCAAAGAGAACGAAGAGCTGGAAGCGCTGAATATCGAAGTCAGTGTTGCTGGCCGAATGATGACGCGCCGCATTATGGGTAAAGCGTCATTTGTGACTTTGCAGGACGTCGGTGGCCGCATTCAGTTGTACGTGGCGCGTGACGATCTGCCAGAAGGTCACTACAACGAGCAGTTCAAAAAATGGGACTTAGGCGACATCCTTGGCGCACGCGGTAAGCTGTTCAAAACCAAAACCGGTGAGCTGTCGATTCACTGTACCGAGCTGCGTTTGCTGACCAAAGCACTGCGTCCGCTGCCGGATAAATTTCACGGCCTGGCCGATCAGGAAACCCGCTATCGTCAGCGTTATCTCGATCTGATTGCCAACGACGAATCACGTAACACTTTCAAAGTGCGTTCCCAGATCATGGCCGGTATTCGCCAGTTCATGGTGGGACGTGACTTTATGGAAGTGGAAACGCCAATGATGCAGGTGATTCCAGGCGGTGCTTCTGCGCGTCCGTTTATCACTCATCATAATGCGCTGGACATTGATATGTACCTGCGTATTGCGCCAGAACTGTACCTGAAGCGTCTGGTAGTGGGTGGATTTGATCGCGTGTTCGAGATTAACCGTAACTTCCGCAACGAAGGTATTTCTCCACGTCATAACCCAGAGTTCACCATGATGGAACTCTATATGGCGTATGCGGATTACAAAGATCTGATCGAACTCACCGAAAGTCTGTTCCGCACCCTGGCGCAGAACGTGCTGGGCAGCACTGTGGTGCCGTATGGCGATCAACAGTTTGATTTCGGCAAACCGTTTGAAAAACTGACGATGAAAGAAGCGATTCTGAAATATCGTCCGGAAACCAATCTGGCCGATCTTGATGATATGGAAAAAGCGTCGGCTATCGCAGCTTCTCTGGGTATTAAAATCGAGAAGAGCTGGGGCTTGGGCCGCGTGGTGACTGAGATCTTTGAAGAGACTGCTGAAAGCCATCTGATTCAGCCGACCTTTATCACTGAGTATCCGGCTGAAGTTTCACCGCTGGCGCGTCGTAATGACGACAATCCGGAAATCACCGACCGCTTTGAATTCTTTATTGGTGGTCGTGAAATCGGTAACGGCTTCTCCGAGCTGAATGATGCAGAAGATCAGGCTGAGCGTTTTGCCCAGCAGGCTAATGCAAAAGATGCCGGTGATGATGAAGCGATGTTCTACGACGAAGACTATGTCACGGCGCTGGAGCACGGTTTGCCACCGACAGCCGGACTGGGGATTGGTATCGACCGTATGGTGATGCTGTTTACCAACAGCCATACGATTCGTGACGTGATTCTGTTCCCGGCGCTGCGTCCAACCAATAAATAATTGGGTAGTACGCCGCAAGATTAACGGTCAGCTAATGCTGGCCGTTTTTTTTGCTGCTATTTTAGCCATTGTTTTTTAACCGGACTTAAGTAGATTAAAAATGTAGCAACATACCTACTTAAAGGAGGCATTATGACGATCACTTATACCAGCCGTCACTTTAATCAGGACGTCTCCAGTGCGAAAAAAGCGGCGGAATCAGGCCCGGTTTACATCACCATGCGCGGTAAGCCAGAGCATGTTCTGATGACTTATCATGACTTTATCCGGCTTTCAGGTAGCCGCAAGTCACTGGTTGAAGCATTATCAATGCCAGCGTCGCAAGATATCGAGTTTGAAACCACCCGTGCGATAAAGCCGTAGCCTTATACTGCGCGAATCTGCACGTGCCGGATCAACGTTCACAGGCTGATGCTATGATTGCTGCCACGGCAATGGTTCATGGCATGACGGTGATAACGCGCAATACTAAAGATTTTATCGGAATGCATGCGCCGTTGTTGAATCCGTGGCGCTAACTAGCGTCGCGACAAGCTGGATCTGTTTCTGTCTCCGCGCTTTCATCACAATTTGTTAACCTCTCTGCAATTTCCTGTTGTTAGTTTGCCAGTCAGACATTTCCGACGCATGATGCAAAGAAATATGACAGTGGTGTGACTAATTATGATTAACGTGGCGTTGGTCGATGACCATGTAGTGGTGCGTTCCGGCTTTGCTCAACTGCTGTCGCTGGAAAATGATATTCAGGTGGTGGGGCAATTTTCTGGCGCGCCGCAGGCGTGGCCGCATTTACTGCGTGATGCTATTGACGTGGTGGTGCTGGATATTGCGATGCCAGAAGAGAGCGGTCTCAGCCTGTTACAGCGGTTGCGTCATCATCGCCCTGGTTTTCGCGCAATTATTCTCAGTATTTATGACTCCAGTGCCTTTGTTCAAAGCGCGGTAGACGCGGGTGCCAGTGGTTATCTGACCAAACGCTGTGGTCCGGAAGAGCTGGTGCAGGCAGTGCGTACCGTCAGTGTAGGGGGATTGTATCTCTGTGCTGATGCGCTGCGTGCTTTGCGTCAAACCACGCAAATACCGCAGGAACTGGCAGAGTTGACGCCGCGTGAAAAAGAGGTGTTCGAGCTGCTGGTCAACGGGCTAAGTGTAAAAGCGATAGCCGGTCAGCTCGACCTGAGCCATAAAACCGTGCACGTGCATCGTGCTAACGTGTTGGGAAAATTGCAGTGTGCGACCACCGTTGAGCTGGTCCACTTTGCCTTGCAGCATCAGTTGCTGAGCGGTCACTGATGCCGCGCTCCCGCCAGTTAGTCCTCTCACTATTCCTGTCGCTATTTTTTGCCCTCAGCTGGCTGGCGCTGTGGATTATCAGTTTTTACTTAAGCCAGAACGAGCAGCAGGCGGTGATGCTGTTACCGCAGGGGCTGCACCTGGCATTGATGATTCTGTTACCGCGCCGCTACTGGCTACCCATGCTGCTGGTTGAAGCGGTGATGCTGATCGCCTTGTTATTTGAGCAGCTACTGACGCAGCCGCTGATATTGCTGTCGCCGCTACTCAGTCTGTTGCCCGCCTGGCTCAGTCAGCGCGTCTGGCATTACTATACTCTCTACTGGCAGCGGCTGACGGTGCTGTTGGCAGCGGTGACCGCTAATGCACTGTTGCAAGGGGGAGTTATTGGCCCGTGGCTGGAGGAGGGCGTAACGCAAACGCTGCTGGCCTCGTTTACCGGCGGCATCCTGCTCACGCCGTTTAGCTATCTGATTTATGAATATCTGCGACAACAACACCTCAGCGATATGCTGGCTCAGCGCATGCCAGATCCGCCACTGCGAACCTCGTTGCTGATTTGGTGCTCGGTATTTTTTGCGATAGGCGTCAGTATTCAGGTGGCTGTCGCGCCGGAGATGGAAGGCCTGCTGCTGATTTTGGTGTTTCTGCCCAACGTATTTATGGCCTATAAGTTTGGCTGGCAGGGTGGGGTATTATCGGCGATCCTCGGTAGCGTATTAATTACACTGACGCGGCAAGCGAGCGGTGCCTTTCACGATCTGCGCGAGCTGGAGCTGTTTCTCTCTACCCAGGCGCTGCTCGGTACTGGCCTGGGAATTGCCGTCAGCCGTCAGCAGCAGCTGGCGCAGCACTTACAGCGTTATCGTCAGCAGCTGGAAAAAGAGCTGCAGGCACGTCGCCAGTTGATGGCACAGCTGGTCGATACCGAAGAGGCGGTGCGCAAAGCGATAGCGCGCGAACTGCACGATGAAATTGGCCAGAATATCACTGCCATCCAGATTCAGGCGATGCTGGTCAGGCGCACCGCTGATACCACGGCGGCGAAGCAGGCCGCCGGACAGATTGGCGATTTGTCGCAGCGTATTCACCACACCACGCGCCAGCTGCTGCGGCAGTTACGACCGCCGGTGCTGGATGAAATGGCATTGGATAAAGCGCTGCACCAGCTGGCGGGGGAATTCTCGTTTGCTGAGCAGGGCGTCGATTTCCGGCTCGACTATCAGTTGTGCGATGCGCCGCAGGATGAAACCCTGACCTTTACCCTCTATCGCGTGGTGCAGGAGCTGCTGAACAATATCAGCAAGCATGCGCAGGCGCGGCGGGTTAGCGTCAGCCTGACGCAAGATAATCAGCTGATTACTCTGGTGGTCAGTGACGATGGTATTGGCGTCACGGCGAATACCGGCAGTGGTTTTGGTCTGCGCGGTATTGAGGAGCGAGTGCGCGCGCTGGGCGGCGACTGGCAGATATCGCAGCAGCAGGGAACGCGCATAATTGTTAACTTGCCCACAAAACTGAGTCAAATAACGACTTAACCAGGAATAAGTCTTAGTGCCCTCCTACTTTGTCTCATCCCCACCCTCAGCCTGTTCCCTATACTCGCCTCAACCCCGGAGGAGCGCATGTCGACAACGGCCCTGACTGAACAGCAGATTAGCGCAGTTTATCGCTACTGGCGTCCGCGACTGCTGCTTTCGATGGTGGTGGGCTACGCGGCTTTTTATCTGACGCGTAAAAGCGTCAGTTACGCGATGCCGGTGATGCAGCTGGAACTGGGGCTGGATAAAGCCGATATCGGCCTGCTGGGCACGCTGTTTTATCTGGTTTACGGCGCGTCAAAATTTTTCTCCGGCATCATCAGTGATAAAACTTCGGCACGCTGGTTTATGGGCACCGGACTGTTTATCACCGGGATGCTGAATGTGGTGTTTACCCTGTGCCACTCGTGGAGCGCACTGCTGATTGTCTGGACGCTGAACGGCTTTTTTCAGGGATGGGGTTGGCCGCCGTGTGCCAAATTGCTCACCAGCTGGTATTCACGCAATGAGCGTGGTTTCTGGTGGGGATGCTGGAATACCTCGATCACCATGGGCGGCGCGCTGGTGCCATTACTGTCAGGGTTTCTCGCCTCCGCGTATGGCTGGCAGGCGGCGCTGCTGGTGCCGGGTGTCACCGGAATGTTGTTAGGTATCTGGCTGTGCTGGCAGTTGTGTGACAAACCGGTGACGCAGGGATTGCCTACCGTCGGCAACTGGCGACGCGATCCGCTGGAGTTATGGCAGGAGCAGCACAGCCCACCCATGAGCATGCGGACGATTTTGCGCCAGGCGATTCTGGCAAACCGCACTATCTGGCTGCTGGCGGCATCCTACGTGCTGGTTTATCTGATTCGGATAGCACTGAATGACTGGGGCAATATCTGGCTGGCGGAAAGCCACGGCGTCTCGCTGCTGGGGGCGAACGCCACGCTATCACTGTTCGAACTTGGCGGGCTGATAGGGGCGCTGTTCGCCGGATGGGGATCGGATCTGCTGTTTCGCGGTCAGCGTGCGCCAATGATTTTGCTGTTTGCCTTTGGGCTGTTTCTCAGCATGACCGCCTTGTGGCTGGCTCCGGTACACCACTACGGTTTGTTGTCGATGTGCTTTTTTAGTCTGGGATTTTTTATCTTTGGCCCGCAAATGCTGATTGGTCTGGCGGCGGCCGAATATTGTCACAAAGACGCTGCGGGAACCGTCACCGGTTTTCTTGGGTTATTTGCCTATCTGGGGGCGGCCTTGGCGGGATGGCCGCTGGCGCAGGTGTTGGAGCATTACGGTTGGTCAGGTTTCTTTGCACTGCTGACGCTGGCGGCCAGCTGTATTGGCTTACTGCTGATGCCGTTGCTGATCGCCGGGCTAAACCGCATGAGATTTAAACAGGTGTCGTAATCTTACCCACTGGCTGTACCCAAAAAAGATAAGGATAAAAAATGAAACTTGCCCCTCTCGCTACCCTGATTGCCGCCGGGCTGACACTGGCCGCGTTCGCCGGCAGTGCGCAAGCCAAAGGTCGTCTGGTGATCTATTGCAGCGCGACCAACACCATGTGTGAAACCGAAGCCAAAGCCTTCGGCGAAAAGTATGACGTGAAAACCAGCTTTATTCGCAACGGATCCGGCAGCACGCTGGCGAAAATCGATGCGGAAAAAAATAATCCGCAGGCGGATGTCTGGTATGGCGGCACGCTCGATCCGCAGTCGCAGGCTGGTGAAATGGGCTTGCTGGCAGCATATAAATCACCAAATCTTGAGCAGATCATGCCGAAGTTCCGCGATCCGGCCAAGGTGAAAGGCAATTACTCATCAGCAATTTACATCGGCATTCTCGGCATGGGGGTAAATACCAATCGCCTGAAAGAGAAAAATTTGCCGGTGCCAAAATGCTGGAAGGATCTGACCAACCCCATCTATAAAGGCGAGATCCAGATTGCCGATCCGCAAAGTTCCGGCACTGCTTACACCGCACTGGCGACCTTCACACAGCTGTGGGGGGAGGATCAAGCATTTGATTACCTTAAGAAGATTAACGGTAACGTCTCTCAGTATACCAAATCCGGTATTGCACCGGCGCGTAATGCCGCACGCGGTGAAACCGCGATTGGCATTGGCTTCCTGCACGACTATTCACTGGAAAAAGAGAAGGGCGCACCGCTGGAGCTGATCTCACCGTGTGAAGGCTCCGGCTATGAAATTGGCGGCGTCAGCATCCTGAAAAATGCCCGCAATATGGAGAATGCCAAACTGTTCGTAGACTGGTCACTGTCAAAAGAGGCGCAGGAGCTGTCGTGGAAGCAGGGGCAGTCCTATCAGATCCTGACCAACACCACGGCCGAAACCTCACCGAACTCGCTGAAACTCGACGATCTGAAATTGATCGATTACGACATGGATAAATACGGCGCTTCCGATACCCGTAAACACTTGATCACCAAGTGGGTCAATGAAGTCAAGATGGGTAAATAACCCACGTTCACCAGCACGTCGCTGATGGCGTGCTGCTGCTCTCTTTTACCCATTACCGGGGAATATCATGAGTGATGCTATAGCTTTGCGCCCGGCGCAGAGACGGGATGCTATTTTCTATTGGCTGGGTATTCTGGTGCTGGCGTTTGCGCTGCTGCCGGTGTTCAGCCTCGACTACGGACTGCTGGAGTCAACCGGCGATGAGATTGTTGCGGCTTACGGTTGGCATGGCTTCAATATTGGTCTGGCATGGGTGCTGTTGCCGCTGTTACTGCTGGTGCGCCCGGCGCACAGCGTCAGTCGTGAGCAGCGTGGCCGCCATCTGTTTGATGCGGGTTATGCATTGTTCTGCGCGCTGTTTATGGTGGTCAGCGCCACGTTGATCGGGCGCGGAATGGGCTATGGATCGATTCTGATGCTGATCAGCCTCGGCGCTATTATGACGCTGGCGCTGTCGCGGCTGGAGTGGCTGGGCGGCGACCGTTTTGTGCTTGGCTCGCTGATCGCCATTGTGGCGCTGATTGGGCTGTTTATTCTCTATCCCAGTCTGGCCATTTTCAAACCGATGTTCAGTGATGACAACGGAGCGTTCGCGCCGTTGCAGTTTATGAATATTCTCGGTCAGGCGCATATCATTCAGGTTATCTGGAACTCATTTTTGCTTAGCGCCGCAGTGGGGATTGGCTGCACCTTCTTCGGGCTGGTGCTGGCGATTTACACCACGCGCATCGCTAAACGTTCAGCGCTGATTGGCCGTATCTTTTCGATTCTGCCGATTGTGACTCCGCCGTTCGTCGTCGGCTTAGGGGTGACGCTGATGATGGGGCGTTCCGGTTATATCACCGAATTTATGGTGCAGTATCTTGGGCTGACCAACAGTAACTGGCTGTACGGTTTTACCGGCATCTGGCTGGCGCAGGTGCTGGCGTTTACGCCGATGTCATTTATGATCCTCGACGGTGCGATTAAAACTATTCATCCGTCGCTGGAAGAAGCCTCTTATACCCTGCGTGCCAACCGCTATCAGACCTTTAAGCGGGTATTCTTACCGCTGCTTAAACCGGCGCTGGCTAACTCGTTTTTAATTGTAATTGTACAATCGCTGGCTGACTTCAGTAACCCGCTGGTACTGGGCGGTAACTTTGATGTACTGGCAACGCAAATCTACTTCTATATTACCGGCGCTCAGCTGGATTATGCCGCCGCCAGTACGCTGGGAGTGATCCTGCTGCTGTTCTCCCTGCTGGTCTTCTGCATCCAGTATATGTGGATTGGTAAACGCTCTTACGTCACCATTTCCGGAAAATCTTCGCGTGGCGATGTACAGCCATTACCTGGCTCGTTAGTGACGGCGGTGACGCTGCTGCTGTGGGTATGGATCGGTTTTAACGTATTGCTGTACGGCAGCATCTTCTACGGCAGCTTCACGGTTAACTGGGGCGTTGATTACACCCTGACGCTGGATAACTTCAGCAAGCTGTTCGGACAGGGATTCAGTGACGGTGCCTGGCCTTCACTGCTCGACACGCTACTGTATGCCGGTATTGCTGCGCCGATTACCGCCATCTTTGGTTTACTGATTGCTTACATTGTGGTGCGCCAGCACTTCACCGGTAAAAAAGTGATCGAGTTTACGACCATGCTGTGCTTCGCGGTGCCGGGCACCGTGGCGGGCGTCTCCTATATTCTGGCGTTTAACAGCGCACCGGTTTATCTCACCGGAACCGCGGCGATTGTGATTATTTCAATGGTGATGCGTAACGTGCCGGTAGGAATTCGCGCCGGTATTGCCGGGCTGGGACAACTGGATAAATCTCTGGATGAAGCCTCACTCAGCCTGCGCGCCGGCTCGTTAAGAACCGTGCTGTTTATCGTACTGCCGCTGCTGCGACCGGCAATCCTTTCGGCACTGATCTACAGCTTTGTGCGCGCCATTACCACCGTCAGCGCCATTGTTTTCCTTGTGACGCCAGATACCCGCGTGGCGACGTCCTACATCCTCAACCGGGTTGAGGATGGCGAATACGGCATGGCGATTGCCTATGGTTCGATTTTGATCGTGGTGATGCTGGCCATCATTTTTATCTTTGATGCGCTGGTCGGTGAAGCGCGCGTGGCCCGTTCGCGGGCGAAAAACAGTTAACAGGGTGCTTATGAACGCTAACGTTGCACAACCAAATGATAATAAAAAACACTTCGTCGAACTGAGAAATATTGGTAAGCGCTTTGGGAATAACGTGGTGATTGACGATCTCAGCCTCGCCATTCCACAGGGGCAGATGGTCACACTGCTGGGGCCGTCGGGCTGTGGCAAAACTACGGTATTAAGGCTGGTGGCCGGGCTGGAAAAACCGACCGAAGGGCAGATCCTGATTGATGGTGAGGATGTGACCCACCGCTCGATTCAGCAGCGTGATATCTGTATGGTTTTTCAGTCTTATGCGCTGTTTCCACATATGTCGCTGGGAGAAAACATCGGCTACGGCTTGCGTATGCTGGGTCGACCAAAAGCCGAAATCCGCGATCGGGTGAATGAAGCGCTGAAACTGGTGGATTTGGAAGGATTTGAAGATCGATTTGTCGATCAAATTTCCGGTGGACAGCAGCAGCGAGTAGCACTGGCGCGTGCGTTGATCCTGAAGCCCAAGGTGCTGTTGTTTGATGAGCCGCTGAGTAATCTTGATGCCAACCTGCGCCGCAGCATGCGTGAAAAAATCCGCGAGCTGCAGCAGCAATTCAATATCACCTCACTGTATGTCACCCACGATCAAAGTGAGGCATTCGCGGTATCGGATACCGTGCTGGTAATGAACAAAGGCAAGATTATGCAGTTGGGCGAGCCGCAAACGCTGTATCGCTATCCGGCTTCGCGCTTTATGGCCGGCTTTATGGGAGACGCCAATATCTTCGATGCGCGTATTAATCACAATCGCGTCGAAATCTTTGGCTATGCGATTGCACGACCTGAAGGTTTTGCCAGCGGATTGCAGCAGTGTGCGGTTGGTGTGCGTCCGGAGGCGATCACCCTCAGTCAGCAGGGGGAGGACAGCCAGCGCTGTACCATTAAAAAAGTCGCCTATATGGGGCCGCAATATGAAGTGCTGGTTGACTGGCACGGACAGCAATTATTGTTGCAGGTTAATGCGATTGAGTTACAACCGTCACCGGGCGATTGCTACTACTTGCAGATTCACCCGTTTGGCATGTTTGAACTGCGCGACACGGCCTGATGCAGTTTTGTAGTCTGTAAATTGACTATCGGCGGCATTGTTGCTGCCGATAGTGAATACGCCGGTTCGGTTAAGAGCGGGTGGTCTGTTCCAGCCAGTCTTTGAAGCTGGCATAAGGGACGTAGAGCGCGACGTTTTTATACAGATTCTTGCCGGTTTTACTCTCATTAATTTCATTGGTATAGCCGACAATTACGCCCGCAATACTGTCATCCGAGGCATTATAGACTGCGCCACCTGACATCCCTTTGACTACGCCTGCATCGGCAGCCACCACCACACAGTTCAAATTGTTCCAGCTATTTTTCAGTCCGGTATTGACCAAGTTGGTGCCGCTGGACGCGACCGGCATCGCCGAAATAAAGCTATAGCCATACAGGTTTACCGTGTCCCCCATCTTGCCATTACGGAAGGTGGGTGGCAGATTTGTTTCATTATTTTTGCGATATACAATCGCCAAATCGCAATCAGGATGATACGCCTTGACTTTATAGGTTGAAAATTTAGCCACATGTGCGGCGGTCAGACTATATTTATCGGTCAACGGGATAGTCGTACCCAGGGTGCCAATTCCCATCACCGTAGGTATACCCGTTACCGTCATGTCGACCCTTTTCAGAGCCTCTCCACTATACTCATATTTGCCTACCGAGCATCCAGCAAGTAACAAACACATTAAGGATATAAGCAGTCGCATCATGTCTCCCCGACGTTGATTATCAAGCAACGTAACTATCACCAGGCCACTCCATTAACCAGGTATCGGCCGCAAAGCATTATTCTTTAAGGCGAAATGCTGAAAAATCCTAACAACCTCACTCAAGATAGCAATGCTTGATTGTATAAAACCGTAAAAACGGGATCAATCTTAACGCGGAATGTTAAGAATGACTAAAGTTTACCGGCAGAATTAGAATAAAAATTCGATTAACAATAAAACGCGTTAACAGCTGATTGTTTACATTTGCACCTGTTTTATTAGGTGCGACAAGCATGATTATTGCTAACCGGTCAACACACATTTGCTGTAAATGTGATGTATGGCTATTATCGGCTATGTTCTAATAGTCGATTGTGATGTAGATCAAATCAAGCCCTCATAGCTGACATCACTAAAAATGACCTTTATACGTAAAACATCCTGCCTGAAGTTATAAGTTTTTTTGGAGAGAATGATATGCCTGTTTCATTACTGGCGTTGGCGCTGAGTGCATTTGCGATCGGCACCACTGAGTTCGTCATTATGGGGCTGCTGCCTGAGGTGGCTAAAGATCTACACGTTTCGATTCCATCAGCCGGATGGTTAATCAGTGGCTATGCGTTGGGTGTTGCCATTGGCGCACCCATTATGGCGCTGCTGACCGCCAGACTGCCGCGTAAGCGCACGCTGATATTACTGATGTCGATCTTTATCGTTGGCAACATTCTGTGTGCGCTGGCGTACAGCTATAACTTGCTGATGCTGGCGCGCGTGGTGACTGCATTATGTCACGGTGCCTTCTTCGGGATTGGCGCGGTAGTTGCTGCCAGTCTGGTACCGGCAGGCAAGCAGGCCTCGGCGGTCGCGCTGATGTTTACCGGCCTGACGCTGGCCAACGTGCTGGGCGTGCCATTAGGCACCTGGTTTGGCCAGTTATTTGGCTGGCGTGCCACGTTTTGGGCGGTATCGGTTATCGGCGTACTGGCATTTATCGCCTTAATCGTCAGCCTGCCGGTAAATAAAGAAGAGAAGCCGGTCCATCTGGCGAGTGAAATCAGCGCGCTGGCCAATGGCAAGCTATGGTTGTCACTGCTGATGACGATGTTCTTTGCTGCGGCTATGTTCGCGCTGTTCAGCTATATCGCGCCGTTGCTGCTGGAAGTGACCGGCATCAGCGATCGCGGCGTCAGCTGGACGCTGTTCCTGATTGGGGGGGGCCTGACCATCGGTAATATTCTCGGCGGTAAGCTGGCAGACTGGCGCGTCTCCTTCAGTCTGATGCTCAGCTTCTCGTTAATTGCGGTATTGTCGCTGCTGTTCAGCTGGACCAGCCATGCGCTGTGGCTGGCGGAAATCACGCTTTTCTTATGGGCAATGGCGACGTTTGCTACCGTTCCGGGCCTGCAAATTAACGTGGTCCGTCACGGTAAAGATGCGCCAAACCTGGTCTCGACCCTGAACATTTCGGCGTTTAACGTCGGTAATGCGCTGGGTGCGTGGGTCGGCGGCGCGGTGATCAGCGGTGGCTTCGGTCTGACGGCGGTGCCGGTTGCTGCCGCCGTGCTGGCGGCGATTGGGCTGGTAGTTTGCCTGATCACCTTCCGCAATGCATCTGGCCGCCCGGAAGCGGTCAGCGCTTAAGCCAGTAACGCGTCGAGGCGCTGGCTGAACAGGCCAATATGCTGTTGCAGATGCTGACTGAAGGCATCCACCAGCGCCGAGGCCGGGCGATGACGCGGCCGGATCAAACTGACGGTAAAAGGCACATCGACACTGAACCGGCGAATCACCACTCCACTGTCGGCGTAATCCAGCGCCGTCAGTGGATTCACCACTGAAATTCCCACTCCGGCTTTAACCATCGAGCAAACCGATGCCGCACTGTGCGTCTCCATTACCATACGGCGCTGCACGCCATGTTCCGCAAACAGCTTATCCAGCAGCTGCCGATAACTGTCGCTGCGCGACAGGCTGATGTAATTTTCCCCTGCGAAATCCTGTGGCTCCAGCTGCGTGCGCGCCGCCAGGCGGTGGCCTGTTGGCAACACGCAGACCTCATTGCGCGTCAGCAATTCGATGCGATCGGTGCCCGCTGGCGTCAGAGTTGTTTCGGTCAGCCCCAAATCGTGGCGCTGGGCAGAGAGCCACTCTTCCAGCAGCGGTGACTCCTGCGGAATGATATTCAGGCTGAGATCGGGATAGCGTTGCAGAAACGGCTGGCAAAGTAGCGGCAGCAGCGACTGAGAAAATACCGGCAGACAGGCGATGGAAAGCTCGCCCTGGCGAAACTGACGCAGGCCTTCTGCCGCATCAATAATGCGATCCAGCCCGTACCATGAGCGCTGTACCTCTTCGAACAGCCGTAAGCCCTGCACGGTCGGTTGCAGTCGGCCCCGCACCCGCTCAAATAGCTGTAAACCAATCAGTTTCTCGAAGCGTGCCAGTTCGCGGCTGACGGTGGGTTGGGAGGTATGCAGCATTGCTGCCGCTTCGGTGAGATTACCGCTGGTCATCACCGCATGGAAAATCTCAATATGCCGCAGGTTGATATTGGCCATTTTCGCCATCCGTCAGTGAAAACCATATCATATTTGCATAGACATGGATTAAACAGATATTTTTCAGCAAGAACAGCCTGTGGCGTAATAGCGTCACTACTTCAGGAGAATTGCTATGCCACGCCCGCTGAATAACACCGAAACTGCCCTGACCGGCGAAAACCTGCTGCAACTGGCCCGTCGCTACGACTGCCCGGTATGGGCTTACGACGCCAGCATCATTGCCGAGCGCATCCAGCAATTGCAGCAGTTTGATGTGATTCGTTTCGCGCAAAAAGCCTGTTCGAATATTCATATTTTACGCCTGATGCATCAGGCTGGCGTTAAGGTCGATTCCGTTTCGCTGGGTGAGATTGAGCGCGCGCTGGTGGCGGGTTTTCAGCCGGGCGGCGATGAGATTGTGTTTACCGCTGACGTATTTGATGCACCGACGCTGGCACGGGTTGCGGAACTACAGATCCCGGTCAATGCTGGTTCAGTGGATATGCTGCATCAGCTTGGTGAGGTTTCGCCAGGGCACCGCGTTTGGCTGCGGGTGAACCCAGGTTTCGGCCATGGACACAGTCAGAAAACCAATACCGGCGGTGAAAACAGCAAGCACGGAATCTGGCATACCGATTTAGCGCTGGCGCTGAAGGCTATTCAGCAGCATGGTCTGAAACTGGTTGGCATTCATATGCATATCGGCTCTGGCGTTGATTACGGCCATCTTGAGCAGGTGTGTGATGCGATGGTCGACCAGGTGGTGAGCTTTGGTGAAGATCTTGAAGCGATTTCTGCCGGTGGCGGCCTGTCGATTCCTTATCACTTTGGTGAAGAGGCGATTGATACCGAACACTATTTTGGCCTGTGGAATGGCGCGCGTCAGCGAATTGCCGCGCATCTCGGTCATGCTGTAAAGCTGGAAATTGAACCGGGTCGCTATCTGGTGGCGGAATCTGGCGTGCTGGTTTCCCAGGTCAGAGCGGTGAAAGCGATGGGCAGCCGCCACTTTGTGCTGGTGGATGCCGGGTTTAACGATTTGATGCGTCCGGCGATGTACGGCAGCTATCACCATATTTCAGCACTGGCCGGAGACGAACGTCAGATCGATCCCCAGCAGACGATTGAGAGTGTGATTGCCGGGCCGCTTTGTGAGTCCGGTGATGTGTTTACCCAGCAGGAGGGCGGTAAAGTGGAAACCCGCGCGCTGCCAGCGGTGCAGGTGGGGGATTATCTGGTATTTCATGATACCGGCGCTTATGGCGCGTCGATGTCATCAAATTACAATACGCGCCCGTTATTGCCGGAAGTGCTGTTTGAAAACGGACAACCGCGTGAAATTCGTCGCCGCCAGACGATTGCCGAATTGCTGGCGTTAGAAAGTTAATTATCAGATAAATAACAGTCATATGCACAGGCTGCGTTCTTGCCGCCTGTGCCAAACGATTATCCGCCAAACATCTCCTTTCTGAGCAACACAATCTCCTCGGCCAGATCGCGGCACAGCATGGCATTCATCAGATGATCCTGCGCATGTACCAGGATCAGCGTCACCGGCACCTTACCGACACCCTCGTCAGCACCAATTAACCGGGTCTGAATATGGTGTGCCGCTTTTGCCGCTTCCACAGAGGCCGCCAGCGCGTCATCCGCACTCTGCCATTGGCGTTTACGGGCAAACTGGATAGCGCTCATCGCGTGGGATCGCGCTTCGCCTGCATTGATCAACAACTCCATCATGGTTTGTTCGAAATCCATACTCACCTCGGTTATTGGTATACCAAAATTTGAAAGTTAATCTTACTGGAATGCCAAAATAGCGTTCCGAGAGCTTAATCACAGAAAAATAAATCGATATGGTTAATTTTGGTATGCCAGGTGAATGGAATTTCGCCAGTAACTCAATAACCGGACGCTGACACTTTTACTTTGAGGTATCACTCATGTCTCTACAGGATCGTCTGATCGACTCTCTGGGGAGTTTCGCTACTAAATTTAATAGTTATCGCTACATCATGGCGATCAAGGCGTCGTTTATCACCCTGATGCCGGTGATTATTGTCGGTGCCTTTTCCGTATTGATCTCTAATATGGTGTTGGATCCGAAAAATGGTCTGGCAAGCTTCAGTTCCCTTGCCTTTCTTGCCGAGCTGAAACCGATCACCAGCAGTATTAACTATGCCACTTTAAGCTTTCTGAATATTGGCGCGGTATTTCTGATTGGTATTGAACTGGGCAAAATCAACGGGATCAGGACGCTGTTTCCCGGGCTGTTAGCGATTATCTGCTTTATTGCCGTGACGCCCACCACCTTGCAAATGATGGTTGGCGGCCAGATGCAACTGGTAACCGACGTGCTGGCGAAGCAGTTCTCCGATACTAAAAGCCTGTTTCTCGGAATGTTTATCGCCATCCTGTCGGTAGAAATCTATTGCCGGCTGGAGAACATCAACCGCCTGAAAATAAAAATGCCGGATACCGTGCCGCCGAATGTCGCCGCCTCGTTTTCCGCGCTGATCCCGGCAATTATCACCGTCTCCGCTATCGCCACCTTTGGCTTTATTTTCCACCGCGTTACCGGCATGTATCTCTATGATGCAGTGTACAAAGTGGTGCAGGAGCCGTTGGAATCGGTGGTGCAGAGCCTGTGGGGCATTCTGCTGCTGATGTTTGTCGCGCAGCTGTTTTGGGTGATTGGTATTCACGGCAATCAGATGATTAAGCCGATCCGCGAGCCGCTGCTGTTAGGGGCGATTCTGGTCAATATGAATGCTTTTGAGCAGGGTATCGAAGCGCCGAATATCATCACTATGCCGTTCTGGGATGTGTATATGAGCATTGGCGGCTCCGGCTTGACGCTTGGCCTGCTGACGGCGGTCATGCTGGCAACCAAACGTAAGGAGATGCGTGAAATTGCCAAACTCTCCTTTGGACCCGGGCTGTTTAACATTAATGAGCCGGTGATCTTCGGTATGCCGATTATGCTAAACCCGATCCTGGCGATCCCTTTCATTATTACGCCATTAATTACCGGTTCGATTGGCTACTTCGCGACCCTTACCGGCTTCGCCGGTAAGGCGGTAGTGATGGTGCCGTGGACTACGCCGCCGATTATCAATGCCTGGCTGTCCACCGCCGGTTCAATGGGCGCGGTAGTGACGCAAATCGTCTGCATCCTGGTCTCAGTGGTTATCTACTTCCCGTTTGTCAAAATCGCTGCCCGCCGCGCACAGGCAGCGGAAGAGAAATTGCTGCAACCCGAAAAACAGGAGCTGGCATGAGCAAAGTGAGTGTCTCCATCCCGCAAGATTTTATTCTCGGCGCTGCCGCCTCAGCCTGGCAAACCGAAGGCTGGAGCGGCAAAAAACCGGGGCAGGATTCTTATCTTGATGCCTGGTATCAGCACGATCGCCACGTCTGGCATAACGGCTATGGCCCGGCGGGGGCCACCGATTTTATTAACCGCTATCAGGAAGATGTGGCATTAATGAAAGCTGCCGGGCTGACGCACTACCGCACCTCCATCAACTGGTCACGGTTTCTCACCGACTATGAAAATGGAGTGGTGGATGAAGAGTACGCCCGCTACTACGACAACCTGATCGATGAGATGCAGCGCCAGGGCATTGAACTGATGCTATGCCTTGAACACTATGAGCTTCCGGCTATTTTACTGGAGCAATATGGCGGCTGGGCGTCGAAAAAAGTGGTGGAACTGTATCTGCTGTATGCCGAACAGGTGTTTGCCCGCTACGCGCATAAAGTCACGCGCTGGTTCACTTTTAATGAGCCGATTGTGGTGCAGACCCGCGTCTATCTGGACGCGCTGCGCTGGCCTTACGAGCAAAATACACATAAATGGATGCAGTGGAATCACCATAAAAATCTGGCAACCGCCAAAGTGGTGAAGCTGTTTCGTGAAAAAGGCTATCCGGGCACTGTAGGGACTATCCTAAATCCGGAAGTGACTTATCCACGCTCCAGTGCCGCGCATGATGTTAAAGCGGCGCATCTCTACGACCTGTTTTATAACCGGGTATTTCTTGATCCGGCGATGAAAGGCGAATATCCACCAGAGCTGATCGCGCTGCTGCAACAGCATGGCGTGCAGTGGGATTACGACGCTGCTGAGCTGCAACTGATCGCTGACTATCGCGTCGATGAAGTCGGCATCAATCTCTATTATCCGCATCGCGTTAAGGCGCCTTCTCGCGCCTGGCATGCGGAAACGCCTTTTCATCCGGCTTACTACTACGAGCATTTTGAGCTGCCAGGCCGCCGGATGAATAAGTCCCGCGGCTGGGAAATTATGCCGCAGATTATTTTTGATATGGCAATGCGGATTAAGAATGAATATGGCAACGTCCCGTGGTTTGTGGCGGAGAGTGGCATGGGCATTGAAAACGAAGCGCAGTTTAAAAATGCCGACGGCGAGATACAGGATGATTATCGCATTGAGTTTATCGCCGAACATCTGTATCAGACGCTGAAAGCGCGCGAGGCGGGCGCCAATTGTCAGGGCTATATGCTGTGGGCATTTACCGATAACGTATCGCCGATGAACGCCTTCAAGAACCGTTATGGATTAATCGAGATCGATCTGGAAAACCAGCGCCAGCGCCGAATGAAAAAATCGGCTCACTGGTATCGCGGCCTGCGTGACTGCCATCAGCTGACGCTAACGCTTGATGATGAATGGAAATAAGGAGTCTGATGATGAAACGTATCGTACTGGCCTGCGCGGCAGGCATGTCGACCTCAATGGTGGTGACTCGCATGGAGAAAGAGGCGGCAGCGCGCGGCCTTGAGTATCAAATCTATGCGATTCCCGAGCAGAATCTGCGTGACGAGCTGCAAAATTACGGCGCTGAGGTGATAGCCGTGCTGTTAGGGCCGCAGGTACGCTTTAAACTTGAAGAAAATCGTAAACTTACCGACAGTTATCAAATCCCGATTGCGGTAATCGATTCGGTGGCTTACGGCACACTTAACGGTGCAAAAGTACTCGATCAGGCGCTGGCTTTGGTAGACTAAAGGCGAATATCGTCGTAAACGGGTCAGATATTCTGTTCTGACCCGCATAACGTTACAGCTCGAAGCGGAAGCGAGTCGGCGATATTATCAACATCGTCAATGGGTTAAGGGTGATTAAGTGGATAAGGTCGCACCTCCGCAAGAGAAGAAGCAGTATCAGGAAATTGGTCAGCATCTGCGTCAGCAAATTATTGATGGCCACTATCCGGTGGGGTCGCGTCTGCCGCCAGAGCGCAATATCGCCGAGACCTGGGGCGTCAGTCGCACTATTGTGCGTGAAGCATTGCTGATGCTGGAGCTGGAAGGCACGGTGGATATTCGGCAAAGTTCCGGGGTTTACGTCATGCGGATTCCTTCGGAAAGCAGTGATGAAGAAGAGGCCTTTTTCCGCAGTGACGTCGGGCCATTTGAGATGCTGCAGGCGCGTCAGCTGCTGGAAAGTAATATCGCTGCGTTTGCCGCAAAAATGGCGACCAAGGCGGATATCGAAAATTTAAAACGCACGCTGGAGCAAGAGCAGAAAGCGATTGCGATGAACGATTACAGCCACGACAACGACAAAATGTTCCATCTGCTGCTGGCTGGTGCCACGCAGAATCAGATGCTGCTGGATACGGTGAACAGCGTCTGGCGACATCATGAAAGCAGTCCACTGTGGCAGCAACTGCGCAGCCACATCGAAACCCGCAGCTATCGTCTGAAATGGCTTGGCGATCATCAGACTATCCTCGCTGCGCTGCGCCGTCGCGATGTCATGGGGTCGTGGCAGGCAATGTGGCAACACCTGGAAAACGTCAAAAATACATTGCTGGAGTTGTCTGATGCAGACGCACCAGACTTTGACGGCTATTTATTTGAATCGGTTCCGATCTTTCAGGGAAAACTGGTGTAAAGCTGCGCAGCGTCCCCGACATCATGATGTGTACAACACATCATGATGATCTTTTAGATGTTATCCGCACTGGTTACCGGCTGACCGAAGCAGTATTACAGAGTTATTTGATCAACAGGAGCCTGTTAATGAATAACTCCGTACTGACATTTAATGGCCAGCGTCTTGATTTCGTCAGCCACGCTTTTCATCCCGGTAATGGCTATCGGGGTTACAGCCCGACGCTGATGCGCTGTGATTGCCCGGATAGCAGTAGCCCGTTTGCGGCTGGCGGTGTTAATCCTTATGGCTGGTGTGCAGGCGATCCGATTAACCGCAGCGATCCGTCCGGCCATATGAGCTGGCTGAACTGGCTCGGTTGGGGAGTGGGCATGGGCGTTGGTATTCTTGGCGCGTTATTTACCGGCGGTAGTTCACTGGCAATTAGCGCAGCGCTGGCGACCACGGTCATCAGTTCGACGCTGGGGTTGGCCGGTCAACTGGAACAATCAACGCATCCGCAGCTGGCAAAGGCATTAGGCTGGGCGTCGCTGGCGCTGGGAATTATCGGTGCTGGCGGCATGCTGGCCGCCGGACGTAGCGCGGCACTGGCTGAGGACACTATCGATATGGATCTGGCTAGTGAGTTTCGTTATCGGGCAACCCTGGGGCGTAGCTCGCCGCGTGGGGCAACGGATGGCGCCCACTCGCTGATGTCGGTGATTTTTGAGGATACTTATCAGGATGCTAACCACCAGGCGCAACAACGGCTGAATATATGGGCTTTTACTAATGGAAACCGCATTGCTCTCGGCGGGCGCCCGGTCACTCCCCGGCAACTGGTTAACTTGTTAAACGAGCAAGATATTGCGCTGGATGAATATCATGAACTCAGATTTATTAGTTGTAACTCAACGCGCTTTGCCCGGGAGTTTACCCAGCAAACTCTGTGGCCAACCAGCGGTTTTCGTGGCGTGGTGACGGTGCAGGGCGAGGCGGTCCGTGCCTTCCGGGAATATTCAAGCCGGGGATTGTTTATATCCGCTTTTAATCAGCTGGGCGATATCTTTCCAGAAAGGACCATGGCCGCAGGGGTGAATATTTTCGACAACGATAGGGCATTTTTCCGTATCGTGGCCGGTAATCCGGTTTCATTTCGCGTACGACCGGGAGACCAAATAATCATCGACAGGTTCGAGGGTTAATCACCGGAGCGGGCCGCAATCGCTGCCCGCTGAATTATCCCGGCGTGCCGACGGAATGACGGCGTACCAGCGTCGGGCTAAACATATTGGTCACTTCCGGCAGGGGCGCGTTATTGGCCAGCGCCAGCGCCAGTTCAGCCGCCTGCTGAGCCATGGTAACAATCGGGTAGCGTATTGTCGTCAGACGCGGGCGAACGTAGCGCGACACCAGTACGTCATCGAAGCCAATCAGTGAAATCTCTTCGGGAATGCGGATACTGTTATCGCTTAACACCGCCAGTGCGCCAGCAGCCATCGAATCGTTGTAGCAGGCGACGGCAGTAAAGTTTTTACCGCGTCCAAGCAGTTCGGTCATTGCCTGCTCGCCACCCAGTTCGTCCGGTTCACCAAACGCGACCAAACGATCGTTTTCCGGCAGATTATGTTCGCGCAGCGCATCGTAATAGCCTTGCAGGCGATCTTCCGCATCAGAAATGGCATGGGTTGAGCAGATAAACGCGATATTTTTATGGCCTTGCTGAATTAAATGGCGGGTCGCCAGCCAGGCGCCATAGCGATCGTCCAGCGCAACACAGCGATTTTCGAAGCCAGGCAGCAGGCGATTGACCAGCACCATACCGGGCACCTGCTTCATCAGGCCGATCAGTTCGTCGTCGGGCACTTTCTTGGCGTGGACCACCAGCGCCGCGCAGCGATGACGCATCAGTTGCTCAATCGCCTGGCGCTCTTTTTGCTCATTATGGTAACCGTTACCAATCAGCAAAAAGTTGCCGGTTTGCCAGGCCACTTCATCGACAGCTTTTACCATTGCACCGAAAAAAGGATCGGAAACGTCGCCAACCACCAGACCAATGGTTTCAGTCGATTGCTGCGCCAGCGCGCGCGCATTGGCATTCGGATGGTATTGCAGTTGCTCCATGGCGCGGGTGACCGCCAGCCGGGAGCTTTCACTGGCCTTCGGTGATTTATTAATCACACGTGATACGGTGGCGACGGAAACGCCGGCCATTTTTGCAACATCCTTTATGGTAGCCATCTGTTTACCTGATCCTGGGAAAGCGTTTACACATAAATTCAGTGTTGCGGAAAACGCGCCCTTGTTCAAGCTGAGAGAATGCCAGGGGTGTCGCAAAGCGGGAGGAAATATCAGGCATCACCCGATCAATTGCCCGGATGCGGATCGGCAGATTGCCGCTGACGGCAGTCTAAAAAATGCTATGCTGGCGACAGAATTTTAGCTGCCTGCCGGACAACTTATGACAATTAAAAAAGTGCCACACCTCGCCCACTGGGGCGCATTTACCGCTGTAACTCAAAACGGCAAGCTGACCGGCTGTGAGCCTTTTTTTGCCGATAGCGATCCGTCGCCGATGCTGAACACCATTCCGGAACTGGTCTACTCCGATAAACGTATCCGTAAACCCATGGTGCGTCGCTCCTGGTTAACGTCACGAGAGAACAGCGACCGAACGCTGCGTGGCCGTGAAGGCTTCGTTGAAGTGGACTGGGAAACCGCGCTGGATCTGGTGGCTGAGGAAAATCGCCGGGTGCGCGATCGCTACGGTGCTTCAGGCATTTTCAACGGATCTTACGGCTGGTCATCGGCTGGTCGCGTGAACCATGCGCGTACTTTAGTGCGCCGTTTTTACTTTAACGGTGGCGGTGGCGTCGATCAGCAAGGTAACTACAGCTGGGGCGCCGCGCAATTTTTCCTGCCGTATGTCATCGGTACTTACATGCCGCTGACCGGGCGCGTCACCGACTGGCCGAGTGTAGTCGAGCACTGCCAGCTGTTTGTTGCCTTTGGTGGGCTGGCGCTGAAAAATGCTCAGGTGGCCTCGGGTGGTGCCGGACAACACAGCCTTAAACCCGCGTTACAGCAGCTGGCAGCGAAGGGCACGCGGGTGATTAATATCAGCCCAATGCGTGATGACTGCCCGGAATTCGTTAATGCCGAATGGATCCCGATTCGGCCAAATACTGATGTGGCGCTGATGCTGGCGCTGGGTTACGAGATTGAACGGCTTGGCGCGGTGGATAATGCTTTCCTGCAAAGTCACTGTGTCGGATACACCGAGCTGCGCGCTTATCTGACCGGTGAAAGCGACGGTGTGGCTAAAACGCCACAGTGGGCCAGTGAGATTACCGGCGTGCCAGCGGCGCGCATTGCCCAGCTGGCGCAGCAGCTGATTGGCGTGCGCAGTTTTATCACCTGTTCCTATTCCGTTCAGCGCGCGCATCGCGGCGAGCAGCCTTACTGGATGATGATTGCCTTATCCTCGATGCTTGGCCAGCCTGGATTGCCGGGCGGCGGTTTCTCCTTCGGGCATGGTTCGATGAACAGCGTGGGTAATCCGCGTGTCGAAGCGCCCGCACCATTAATGTCGACCGGACCGAATCCGTCCGGGCTTTCCATTCCGGTGGCGCGCATCAGCGATATGCTACTTAATCCTGGCCAGCCCTACAGTTTCCAGGGGGAAACCCACCACTATCCTGATATTCATCTGGTGCACTGGGCGGGCGGTAACCCGTTCCACCATCATCAGCAGCTTAACCGGTTGGTAGAGGGCTGGCAGCGCCCGGATACGGTTATCGTACAGGACATTGTCTGGACGCCAGCGGCGCAGATGGCCGATATCGTGCTGCCGGTCACCACCACGCTGGAGCGTAATGATATCGGTGGCTCATCGCGTGACCGCTATGTATTAGCCATGCATCAGGCAATTAAACCGCAGCACCAGGCACGTAATGATTTTGATATTTTTGCCGATATCGCCGATCGTCTTGGCTACCGCGAGCAGTTCACCGAAAACCGCAACGAAATGCAGTGGATAGAGCATCTTTATCAGCAGTGTGCGCTGGCACATGCCAATAAAGGCGTGTACTGGCCGGAATTTGGTGAGTTTTGGCAGCGCGGTTTTGTCGAAATCCCACAGGGCGACAAACCGTATATCTTTATGGAAGATTTCCGTAATGATCCACAGGCTAACCCGATTAAAACTCACAGCGGCAAAATTGAGCTATTTTGCAAAACCATCGCCGATTATCAACTGGATGATTTTGCTGGTCACCCGCAATGGCAGCCGCCGAAAGAGTGGCTTGGGGCCGAACTTAGTCGGAATTATCCGTTACATATGATCTCGATCCAGCCGGGCGATCGTCTGCACAGCCAGCTTGATGGTACCGCCAGCGTCCAGGCGAATAAAACTGCCGGCCATGAAACCTTGTGGATGCATCCGCAGGACGCGGTGGCGCGCGGCATTAATGATGGCGAAGCGATAAACGTCAGCAACAGCCGTGGCGTTATGCTGGCCGGCGTCCGGCTCACTGATGGCGTCACTCAGGGGGTGGTACTGATTTCAACCGGTGCATGGTTTGATCCTGGCTTTGGCAAAGCCAACTGGCAGCCGTATGACCGCGCCGGTAATCCCAATGTATTAACCCTGGATATCGGTACCTCGTCGTTAACCCAGGGACCGAACGCCATGAGCTGTCTGGTTGAGGTGAAAAGCGCCGTCAGTAGCAAAACCGCCTAACAATCTAATGGCTGGTTACACTTTGCGGATAACTGTTGCGAATCAGTGATGGCGGCCCATCAGTGGGACTTGCTAGATTTTAAGTCCCAGAGGTATTGATGGGTGAACATCAAAAAGTTTTTGTATTTTGCTTGATTACACCAACCTGCGCAGATGCGCAGGTTTTTTTTGCCCGAAAAACGGCAATCACGAAATGAAACACAGTTTTTCTGTTATCTGCCCAGACTCTTCTTTATAACCTTCAGTTAGTTATCATCTAAAAATCTGCCAAAGCCATATGCCGCGACTAAAAAAAATATTGGGTAAAGACCAGATTAAAGCACCGTTCAATCCCTTCCGGTTTCGCCTGATCTGTCTCGGCGTGCTGGGTTGCATGGCGGTACTGCTGGCCAGAGTGGCCGATCTGCAACTGATTAACCACCCAATGCTGGAGCATCAGGCCGATCAGCGCTCGTTACGCACCGTTACGCTGCCGACTAACCGCGGCACGCTGCTGGATCGTAACGGTGAGGCGTTGGCATTAAGCGTGCCTTCGCGCGATATCATTGCCGATCCCAAACGGGTGCTGGAAGCCCACCCTGATTTCACCAGTGAAAAATGGCAATATCTCGCCAATGCTTTGAATCAGCCGGTCGATCAAATCGCTCAGCAAATTAATGCCAATGCCAGTCGTCGCTTTCTTTATCTCGGGCGCAAAATCGAGCTGGGCATCGCGAAAGATATCTCTCAGCTGCATCTGAAAGGCATCAGCACGGTTTATGACGACAGCCGGTTTTATCCGATGAGTGAAGCCACCGCACCGTTACTGGGCATTGTCGGCACCGACAATAAAGGGCTTAACGGCCTGGAGCATGGCTACGACAAGTTGCTACAGGGCGAACCGGGACATGAGCAGTATCGCCAGGATGGTGAGGGTAATATTATCGCAATGATCGATTATCAGCCGCCCCAGCAACCGCCGACGCTGCAGCTGAGTATCGATAAGTTTGACCAGTACACCATGTATACCAAACTGCGTGACGGTGTGTTGCTGAACAAGGCCGATTCCGGAGCGGCAGTATTAATTAAAATCGATACGGGCGAAGTGCTGGGCATGGCGTCGTACCCCTCTTTTAATCCGAATAATTTTGCCGACGTTTCACCGGCACAGATGCGTAATTCGGCGATTAATGACAGTTTTGAACCGGGTTCTACCGTGAAGCCGCTGGTGGTGATGGAAGGGCTGGAGCGTAAACTGGTGCGCCCGGATTCGGTTATTGATACCACGCCTTACCGGGTCAATGGCCATTTAATCCGAGACGTTGGTCACTGGCCGCGTCTGACGATGACCGGTATTTTGCAGAAATCGAGTGATATTGGTGTCTCGCATATTGCGCTGGCGATGCCTGCACAGGTGTTGGTCAATACTTTCAGTAACTTTGGCCTCGGCAAACCGACCGGGCTGGGGCTGACCGGGGAGAGCGTCGGCTATTTCCCGCTGCATCGTCAGCGCTGGGCAGATATCGAACGTGCAACCTTCTCGTTTGGCTACGGCCTGCGGGTGACGCCATTACAGATCGCCCGCGAATACGCCACGCTCGGTTCATATGGTATCTATCGTCCGCTGTCGATCACCAAAGTGACTCCACCGGTTATCGGTACCCGGGTAGCCAATGCTGATACGGTTAAAGCTGTCATTCATATGATGGAAAGTGATGCATTGCCCGGTGGCAGCGGCGTGCGTGCGGCGGTGCCGGGTTACCGACTGGCGATCAAAACCGGTACTGCAGAAAAGATGGGGCCGGAAGGAAAATATGATGGTGGTTATATCAACTATACCGCCGGAGTCGCCCCTGCCAGCGATCCGCAGGTGGCGCTGGTGATTATGATTAACCATCCGACCGCTGGCGATCACTTCGGTGGTTCGGTGGCTGCGCCAGTCTTCGGCAATATTATTGGTCCGGTACTGAAACATATGAATGTGGCGCCGGATGCGCTGTATGGGCATGGCTAATCACACAGGGCTATGCAGTTTCCCGTACCAGTGATACTGATACGGGAAACTCAATTTAATGCAGGTCACGGCTTCTTCGGCGATGCAGAAGAGGCTTGTTATCCCTGCATTCAGGATACCGATGGTGTTCCAGGCATCTTATTCAGGTTCTTTACCGAGATCGCCGAGAACGTTTCTGCATCTTCTGGGTTCCACATTGCATATATCTTTATCGTCTGATTGGCAAAGAATTTATTATAGTTTGTCTTCCAGCTTTTTTCGTTAGAGATTGGTTCTCCTTTGAATTTATCACCGTACGCTGCTGTCGATAAATCAAATACCATACTCTCTCCATCTTTCTTGGCAGTGACAATAAAGTGAGGTTGCATCATTTTGTCGCCATTATCATTTTCTTTCCAGATGTAGACAGCACAATAGCCAATGTCTGTGTATTTTAATTTTTTAAGTTCAGCAGTAACTGATGCTATCAGTTCAAGAGACTTATCTTCTTTCGATTCCATTAAAGCATTGATCGTCGAATTCTTCTTCAAATCAAGAAGTAACGGAGTAAAGTCAAAATAGGTAGAGTCACCGGACTGTAAAACCTTCTCATTTGGCATCAGGTCAAAACTATTGCCTGTTCTTTGCTTACTGTGGCTGATTGCTTCATCGGCTGAATGAAAGTCACGGTAGGTAATGTATTTTCTTGTTAACAATGTATTGTATTTTGCAGCCCATTCTTTCTGAGAAAGGATTAAGGGCTCCTTAAATCCTTTACCCAAGGATTGATTAGAAAAGTCGAATACAAAATCCTTGTTGTTTTTTGTGGCAGTCACAACAAAGTGCGATTGTGGTTTTCCATGATTCTTAGACTTTTCATCCCACACATAGACGGTACGATAACGAATGTTATCAAAATTCTGTTTTGTTAACTCTTTACCTGTCGCGGCGATAATCCTGTCGGATCTATCTTTCAGGGTGTATGCATACAATCCAATTGAAAGATCGCTGTTCATGAGATTTTCCAACAATACTTCTGGCCGGGTTGAGAGTATAAGCTGGTAAGCAGACTCTGTATCCTCTGGTTTGGACATGTAGCCTTCTGCAATATTTTTATTTACAAAAAACGCTTTATACTGTTGCTGCCAGTCACTTTCATTAGATATTGCTTTGCCTTTAAAGCCTTCGCCGTATACCTTGGTCGATAAATCAAATACCAGAGTATTTCCAGCTTTACTGGCAGTGACAATATAATGGGGTTGTCCCATGTTTTGATTATCATCACTTTTATCCCAAACATACACCGCCCGATAGGCAATATTTTGATAATTTAAGCTGGCCAGTTCCTTAGT
Source organism: Winslowiella sp. 2C04 (assembly GCF_050037805.1). Lineage (NCBI taxonomy): Bacteria > Pseudomonadati > Pseudomonadota > Gammaproteobacteria > Enterobacterales > Erwiniaceae > Winslowiella > Winslowiella sp. 2C04. Next base: position 821,378 of record NZ_CP188300.1, read on the forward strand.
GAGAACCGGCATCAACTCCATGGATTTATCTTCTTTTGCATTTGTTAACTCATTGATTTCTGGCTTTTTAACTAGCTCAGTCATCAATAAATTAAAATCATATTCATCAGATGTCTTGGTTGTCAGCATTTTCTCACTGCCAATAATTTCAAAGCTACTACTTTCTCTTTTTCCAAGACTTTCTAACGCATCTTTTGGAAAGTTGAAATCACGATAGACAATGTATTTATCAGGCAGCATCTCGGAATATTTTTCACACCATTCTTTCTGTGAAAGTATCAACGGTTCTTTGAATCCATCACCTAACGCTCTGGTCGCAAGATCAAAAACAAAATCTTTGTTATTTTTAATCGCCGTCACAGCAAAATGTTGTGTTGGCTTTCCAGTTTCCATTGACTTTGCATCCCATAAATAGACGGCACGATAGCGGATGTTCATATATCCCTGTTTTTCAAGTTCTTTTCCAAGCGGTAATATAAGCTTTTTTTCAAGTACCGGCAGTAATGACTTATGCGTGTCCTGAATGCTTTTTAACATGTCCTCTATGGTTTTGTTGTTATTAGTTATCTTTTTTAATAACTGTTCGGGGCTGGTGTCTCGTTCGGTATAATAGGCTTCGTGTGCCGATGTTATTATATTTATGAGATGTGTTCCGGATTCAAGCCCTTCTGAAAAACGACCGGAAGAACGAGGTTTTACAATATTTATATCACTGGATTCATTGATGGATATCAGCTTGCTGTCAAATTCTTTAGCGTACCTGGCTGTCCACTCTTTTATAGGAAGGATAATCGGTCCAGTAAAGGTTGATTTTAATTTTCCGGCATCCATATCAAAAACATAATCCTCGCCATCTATCTCTCCTACAACGACATAATGACGCGTTGGGTTACTATCTGTAGTATTGTCCCAGATATCGATCGCACGATAATAAACATTATCAAATCCAATGTTACTGATCGCTCTTGCTACTAATGGCATTAATTCTTCAGATCGGTTATAGGGAATAATCATGTTGTATCGTATAACAGCATCCTGCCTGTACAGACTCCCCAACAACTTAACCACACCAATCTTTCCGTTTTCATCTTTAAAATGGTTGCCAACCTCCTGGTCAGGAATAAAAATATTTGAGCCAGTATGAAGTATGCCATCATTAGTTATCGCAGGATTGTTATACATTAATCTTGCAAGGTGGGCATTTGAAAAGCCCAGTTCTCTGGCAAGAGTAAGGATATCCGTTACTCCCTCAGCCTGATAAATAAAGCCATTTTCGTCTTTGACGATTTCTGCAATTTTCTCCTGCTGCACTTCATTCTGCGGCTTCTTTGGCTGGCTTTTAAGCCAGGCCTCGGTCTCAATTACGTGCTCTCCCGCTAGCTGCTCAGGTTTCTTAGAGGCTCTGTGCCGGTAGCTATCAACTGCCACCCGCACATCGTCAATGTCAAAATCGTTGTATATAACATGTCCGTTGCTGAAGGTATCCTGATATTTAGCCTGCCAGCTTGATGTCGGAAGGAGTATGGTGTCGCCAAGCCCGACATCGAATTTTCCAGCGCCGATATCAAATACATAGTCTTTGCCATATTTATTGCCAATAACAACATAATGGACTTTTGCTTCTTCTTCATTAGGCCTTCCAGTCCATATATACATGGCGCGGCACCGGACATTATCAAATCCCTGACGCTGTATATTTTCTGAAACATAGTCAATTAATTGTTTAGAAATAGGATAATTTAGCGTCAATAAATATCTGATATGATTTTCTTTTTTCCCTTGAACCTTCTCAAGTAACGTTCCATCCTGGATGGATTCTTCAAGTTTTTTTACATCATCCGGAGTCCAGGTTATTTCTCTGAGAATTTCATTTTTCTGTATGCCAATTTCTTCTACCGGAGTAAATGACATCACTTTTGCATGATTTCTTAACAGTGATTCGTACGGGATAAATATTTGATCCCCAGGTGATAAAACATCAAAATCTGCGATCTGTGGATTGGTATAAATCAGCAGAGCTAATTGTCTGGATGAAATTGAATATTTTTCGGTGATTGTGTGAATAGTTTCACCTTCTACAACCCGGTGGGTCGTTCCTCCTGGGATAGCTTTTGTATTAACTTCACTTGTTTTGGCTATTTGCTCATGGTCAGCGTTTGTTTTCAGTTCCGCTAATCTTGCTGCTGCCTCGGAACCGACTTCATTGGCCTTATGATACCCGGGTATGCCAAGCATCAACTCTTTCGCGGGATTGATTCCTTTTGCTGCAGACACCCAGTGAAGTTTAATATTGCCTTTTGCCAGTAGTTTTTTTGCCAGTTCAGGACCGATATTCATGCTGCCATCAACATACAGACTGGCAATAAGATTCGCGGGTATGGCTTCTCTGGCCGCATCCTTTGCTGCCAGATTATCGGCAAAATGTATCTTGGTTAAATCTTTCAGGTAGGTTAATAACGCCGACTTAGCTATTTGTACCATAACCGAGCCCACGGTGCCCAACGGCAGCGTTCCGGCCGCAATACCTGTAACGATATCTGTGCCGATATACAGAGCATCGATTACGAAGTCTATTAAATACTCCGTACTGGTAGTTATCAGAGCGTCACAGTCTTTATCTGCCTGGGCAATTTTTCTGTCCAGCATTTCCTGACCGAGACCGCCTTCCAACCTGCGAAACGCCAGGGCCGTGGGCGAAGCGAGGGTGGCGAATACACGCTCTCTCTCCTCGGGCTTACTATATTTATACCGTGCATTGGTGTTCATGTGATTTAACAACCAATCTTGCTGATCTTTATAGGGTATGCCCTTCGTACTCACATCGATTAGCTGATATGACCCCATAAAATCCCAGGCAAGTAATTGATCACCAACACGTAATGCAATACATTCTGACAACTGATTGTCATCATGGTCGCCTAGTGTTAATACGAAGGGTTTTATCTTTCCATCAATAAATTTTTGCAGTTCAGGCTTAAAGCTGGCCAGCTTTGCATCCTGTTGCAGATCCCTTGCTGATGTCTTGAATGAGGTTTCATACATTTTCCCCAGGCTGATGTTATAGTCACTTTTAATATTGCTTAAACGCTTTTTATAAGTCTTTTCAAACACGTCAGCCATTGAAGGGCCATAACTTTTAGCGTTAAGGTTGGCTCTTATTTTTTTTCCGGCAAATTTGGCATATCTGGGAATATCCATATACGGACTCACGTTGCCTATCAGTGCTTTCCTGAATGCTACACTGCTGCCTTCTGGCCACTCCGGGTACTTATCCCGATAATTAAAACTTCCGGTCAGTATATCCATCAAGTTGGCAGGATAGCCGCCTTCTGTATAGCGGTGTTGTCGCCAAAGCATAATGGAGTCAGGAGAGTCCAGACCACCACGCTGGTCTGCCGGGAAGCTATTAATAATATTCTGAATATGATCACGTGCCGCCTGCCGGATATTCAGATCGGTCATCCGCACAATGGCAGCATTGGTAAAATCCTTCAGGTCATCTTCTACTTTGTTTTTGATATCATTCATTACCACAGGATCATCAGTATCAATGTCATGCTGAATATCCGTGGTGTCAGCAGTTCTTTTCACCCTGCTTACTGTCTCAGTAGGTGTAAGCGATTGGACCTCAGCCGCTTGTCCTTTGAGGCTCTGCTCCTGAGCCGCCTGAATTTTCGCTTTCTCTGCTGCCAGCTGTTTCTTTAACCCAACCGTGAGGCGTTTTTGTTGCTCCTCAGGGTAGTTTGCGACCAGCCGATCAATTTCCTTGTTTTCCTCTGCCTGGCGTTTCTTCAGCACAGTGGCGATCTCTTCGCGCGCAAATTCCGGATAGTTCTCCAGCTCCGCGGCAATCTGCTTATCATCCGCGGCCTGTAATGTTCGCAGCTGATGCTCAAAATAGGCATCCGTCCCTTGTTCATAGCCTTCATAAAACGGCTTCGACCCGACGGCAAAGGTCCCACTGTCCACCAGATCTTTCATTAAATTATGAGCAAATTTATCCGGGCCATTACGATACAGGTCATAGCCGGTCAAGGCAGCATCTGCGACAAAGCGGTAAAGATGCGGCACCGCAAAGTCGACCAGCTTTTTCGTCAGTTGAATGGCGAAGCTCGCTGCCAGCGTCAGTTTCTCACTTTTCGGCTCCGCCTGCCCTGGCATCACCGCCTGTTTAAGATTGGATAATGCCAGCATATAAGCAACCGGCAGCATGGTCGCCTTTATCAGCCCCAGGCTCGGCAGAAAACTGCGGGGCAGGGTTGAGAGCAGCCGATCGGCGGCCCTGTCGACGCTGGCGTTTACCACTTTCCCTACCATGCCGCTGCGGCCTGCTCTTGAGAGAAAATCGGCAGCTCCTGGAATCTTCTCCATCACTTCTTCAAGAATTTTAGGCGTCAGCAGGGTGCCCGCTTCCGCATCGCTGGCTGCCTGATGCACTTTTGCCAGCATGATTTTCCCGTCCGGATCGTGCGTCTTGCTAAAGTGACCGGGTATTTCTTTATCGACGATCTCCGTGACCATTCTGTCGAACAGCCACGGCTTAAACTCAGGTACTGACTGCAATAAGGTTTGTTTCTGCTGCGCAAAAAACTGGCCGAGATGTAACGCGATGCGCGCGTCCTTTGAGAAGATATCCTGTGGCCTGCCGGTGGCGTTTAATACCGCGCTGCTCAGTTCCAGTACCGCATCCCGGGTGCGGTAATCTGCTTTTTTTCCGTCTGTTGCCGCATAGTTAAACGCCTCCCTGCTGGCCGACGCTGAACCGGGCGCGGTTTGCGTCATGTCCTGCACCGCCCGTTGCAGACGGTCGGCAGCTTTACGAAAATGGCTCTCTGCTTTGTCAATTTCCGTTTTAAACGTCACGAGTTTTTTCAGCTGCTTTTGGTGCTGCCCATACTGCTCAGCGGTCTGTGCTACCGTCGCCCTTAGCTCATCTGAGCAGCTGTCCACCTCGCCACGGGCCTCTGTCAGTGCGGCTGATGCCGCGTTAAACGTCCTCTGCGCCCGTTCCCGCTGCTGCACTTCACTGAGCACCTGCTTTTCCTTTCCGGAGGCTGCGCCGCCGGCCCGCGCTGCCGATGTCTCTACGGCAGCTGAAATGAGCGCCGCGCCTCCCGACACATCTCCCATCTCACCCAGCGTTGCTGCAATCGCATCCGATGGCCCGGAATGGGATGAACTTGACCTTACCAGCGTTTCCGCCGCCCCTAACAGCTTTTCGGCTGCATTCTGGTGCTTCTGCATGGCCACCTTTAGCGGATGGTAAGCCGCCCTCAACTGGGTATTGACCTTTTGTTCTGCCGCATCCGCACCCGATTGCTCATTCTGCAGCCGGGTGATTGGCGAGGTGTGGGCCTCACTGACCGCCTCCGCGACCTTTTTGAGCGCCTGGCTACCTTTATTAACCGTACTTTCAATGACCTTGAGTGTGTGCTTTGTTGCTGCCGACAGCGTCCTGACCTGGTTTGCGGTATTTCTCATTAGGTCCTGAAATAAAGCCGGTGTGTCATGCCAGGCTTTTTCCATTCCTTTCTCCAGCTTTTGCAGCGAGCCGGGAGAGGTCGCTTTCTTCACCAGGTAGAAGGCTTTTTTATCAAAATCTTCCAGTTTTTTTTCCATGCGCGATTGTCCCGCACGAAGCCGGTGCTCCATCGCCTTGAGATTTTCCCGAATCAGCTTCAGCTTTTTGTTAACCAGCGCGGTTTGTATTGTCATCGCCTTCGCTCCACCTTCCCCTTCAGAAAGGGGGAGAAGCTTGCCCAGCTCTTTGTCTAACACCTTTTCTGCCCGGTCTATCTCCTTCGCCGCGTCATACAGAGCTTCTGCCGTCCGGCCCCGCGTCTCGGGATCTTTTGCCGCCGCACTCTTAACCAGCTTGTCGTATTCACCCACGGTAAAAGCGGCTTTCGCCAGCGCATCAGTCTGGGCGCGCAGCGTCTTTTTTAAACTGGTCACATCTGCCTGCACGTCTTTGTCAGCCGAGGCGATCGCCAGCGTACCGCTTACTGCTTTTTGCAGTGCTTCAGCCACCGCCAGCAGCGGTACACTCCCGTCGTCAGCCGCAATTTTTTCCTTCAGCGACTGAATCAGTGAGCTGTCCAGCTCCAGGCTCATAATTTCGCTGTTATGCCCCTTGAGACGAAACTCATCCAGCATCGGGTAGGTGTGTTCGAGTTTTTCCGTCAGTAACTGGCGCAGCTGATCAAGTTGATACTGTGTCGGATGACTGCCGGAGGGCAGCAGTTTAGTCAAACCCGAGGCTGTCATACTGTCCGGTGCTGCCGGCGCTAACGGCAGGCCGGTTGCGGCCAGAATTTCTTTGATAAACGCGGGATCATTCAGCAGATCCTGCAGGAACATGATGACGTCTTTGCGCTCAGTCCACTCTTTCCCGGCGCCGAGTACCATGTGTCCCAGTTCTGCTCTGGCTTCAGGGCAGGCAGAAACGTCAACACCCTGACGCCCTCCGGTGGCGGTGTTAGTTTCACCTACCGTGGCGTCTGTGGTTTTTGTTGTTACCGGTAACATTTGGCGGCTAAGAGAATTATGGATAGACATCAGGTAAAGATCCTGTAAATGAAGTCAAAAAAAAATAATGTCGCTATGATCGTTAGCTGGCGCGTCAACTTCTTCTGTTTTTTACTGGATCTTTTTAGTTTTATAGCGAGAAGTTCCTCGCGCTGAAGTGTGGCTGGCAGAACAGAACGGGGGCACGCGAGGAGAAACATTTGTGCGGTTATATTTTAGAAAATATCACCGGTTTTATCGTTTAGCGCATTGAGTTAAATCGTCATATCCTGCATCGTGATGCGTAATGTTTATAGATGCTAAAGGAGTCGGCATGTTGTTCTCGTTTTTCCGCTTTTTGTTCCGTCTTATGTATCGCGCTGAGTTGCGTGGGGATATAGCTGCGCTATATAAAGAGCGGGTGCTGATTACGCCTAACCATATGTCGTTCCTCGATGGCGTACTGCTGGCGGTATTTTTGCCGGTTAAACCCGTGTTCGCCGTCTACTCTTCCGTCAGTGAAAAATGGTACATGCGCTGGGTGAAGTCCGTAATCGATTTTGTGCCACTCGATCCGACCAAACCGCTGGCGATTAAGCATCTGGTGCGCATGATTGGGCAGGGGCGTCCGGTTGTGATTTTTCCGGAAGGGCGCATTACGGTCACCAGCTCACTGATGAAAATTTACAGCGGCGCCGGTTTCGTTGCTGCCAAATCACAGGCGACGGTGGTGCCGCTGCGTATTGAAGGCGCAGAGTACACGCCGTTTGGTCGTCTTGGCGGCGTTTTTAAGCGGCGTCTGTTTCCACGCATTACCCTGACGGTGCTGCCTGCGACCACCATTCCGATGCCCGATGCGCCGCGCGCGCGCGATCGCCGCGCGCTGGCAGGTGAGCATTTACATCATGTGATGATGGAAGCACGGATGGCGGTGCGGCCGCGTGAAACGCTGTATGAAGCCTTTCTTAGCGCACGTACCCGTTATGGTTATTTTAAGAACTGCATCGAGGACATTAACTTCAAACCCGACAGCTACACCGGCCTGTTAAAAAAATCGCTGGGCGTTGGGCGTATTCTCGAGCGCTATACCACTCAGGGCGAGGTGATTGGCCTGATGCTGCCCAATACCACTGTTACCGCGGCGGCAATTTTTGGTGCATCGATGCGCGGACGCATTCCGGCGATGCTGAATTACACCGCCGGGGCGCAGGGATTAACCAGCGCGCTGAAAGCTGCCGAAGTCAAAACAGTATTTACCTCGCGTCAGTTCCTTGAGAAGGGCAAGCTGATGCATCTGCCGGAGGAAGTGACCGGCGCGAAATGGATCTTCCTTGAGGATCTGAAAGATACCGTCACCTTGCAGGATAAATTGTGGATCCTCGGCCATCTGCTGATGCCGCGCCGCGCGATGGTGCCGCAGCAGCCTGAAGATGCCGCCATGGTGCTGTTTACTTCCGGTTCAGAAGGCAGCCCGAAGGGCGTGGTGCATTCGCATAAAAGCCTGCTGGCTAACGTCGAGCAGATTCGCACCGTGGCGGACTTCACGCCGCGCGATCGCTTTATGTCAGCGCTGCCGCTGTTCCATGCTTTCGGCCTGACGGTCGGCATGTTTACTCCGCTAATGACCGGTGCGGAAGTATTCCTCTATCCAAGTCCATTGCATTACCGCATCGTGCCGGAACTGGTCTATGACCGTAACTGCACCGTGCTGTTCGGCACCTCGACCTTCCTCGGTAACTATGCGCGCTTTGCCAATCCTTACGACTTTGCTCGTCTGCGCTACGTGGTCGCCGGTGCAGAGAAGCTACAGGAGCAGACTCGTCAGGTCTGGCAGGAGCGTTTTGGCGTGCGCATTCTGGAAGGTTATGGCGTTACCGAGTGCGCGCCGGTAGTCGCGATTAATGTGCCGATGGCAGCGCGTCCGCACAGCGTCGGGCGTATCTTACCGGGCATGGATTCGCGGCTGATCTCGGTACCGGGCATTGAGAATGGCGGCCTGCTGCAACTGCGTGGCCCGAATATTATGAAAGGCTACCTGCGCGTCGAGCGTCCTGGCTTCCTTGAAGAACCTCAGGCCGACAACGGTGAAGGCCAGATGGAAGCGGGCTGGTATGATACCGGTGATATCGTCAGCTTTGACGAGCACGGTTTTTGCCAGATCCAGGGCCGGGTAAAACGTTTTGCCAAAATTGCCGGTGAAATGGTTTCGCTGGAAATGGTGGAACAGATCGCGCTGAAAGCGTCATCAGAGCAGCAGCACGCGGCATCAATTAAACCAGATGGCAATCGCGGTGAAGCGCTGGTGCTGTTTACTACCGATAAAGCGCTGACGCGTGAGCAGTTGCAGAGTGCAGCGCGAACGTTAGGCAGCCCGGAACTGGCAGTACCGCGTGATATTCGCTATATGAAACAGCTGCCGCAGCTCGGCAGTGGAAAACCCGACTTCGTTACCCTGCGTAAAATGGCAGAAGAAGAGGCTAAATCCGCATGAACAGGGCGTTGAATGACGATAAGCCGCTGCTGTCGCGCGGTATGATGGCGGTGATTACCGCCCAGTTTTTCTCGGCTTTTGGCGATAATGCGCTGTTGTTTGCTACCCTGGCGGTGATTAAAAACCAGCTTTATCCCGACTGGAGCCAGCCGGTATTGCAGATGGTATTTGTCGCCACCTATATCATTCTGGCGCCTTTTGTCGGGCAGATTGCCGACAGCTTTGCTAAAGGGCGAGTGATGATGTTTGCTAACGCGCTGAAATTGCTTGGTGCGTTGGTGATCTGCTTTGGCTTTAATCCATTTATCGGTTACAGCCTGGTTGGCGTAGGCGCCGCGGCGTACTCACCGGCGAAGTATGGCATCCTCGGCGAAATTACCAGCGGTGAAAAGCTGGTGAAAGCGAACGGTCTGATGGAAGCTTCAACCATTGCTGCCATCCTGCTGGGTTCGGTAGCGGGCGGGGTGCTGGCCGACTGGAGCCTGCTGGCGGCGTTAATTGCCTGTGTGCTGGCCTACGGGCTGGCAGTTGCGGCTAACCTGCTGATTCCGAAACTGTCTGTGGCGCGGGCCGGCCAGAGCTGGCATCCGTTAAGCATGTCTCGCAGCTTCTTCAGCGCCTGTAAAGTGCTGTGGCGCAATGGCGAAACCCGTTTTTCACTGCTGGGCACCAGTCTGTTCTGGGGAGCGGGCGTCACGCTGCGCTTCCTGCTGGTGCTGTGGGTGCCGGTGGCGCTGGGCATCACCGACAATAAGACACCGACGCTGCTGAATGCGATGGTGGCGATTGGTATTGTGATTGGTGCGGCGGCGGCGGCAAAGCTGGTGACGCTAAAAACGGTCGGGCGCTGTATGCCTGCCGGGGTGCTGATTGGCGTAGCGGTAATCTTTTTCGCCATTCAGCACAGCCTGTTTAATGCCTATGCGCTGCTGGTGATTATTGGTGTGCTGGGCGGATTCTTTGTGGTGCCGCTTAATGCGCTGTTGCAGGAACGTGGTAAAGCCACGGTCGGAGCCGGTAACGCCATTGCGGTGCAGAATCTGGGCGAAAACAGTGCGATGCTATTGATGCTGGGACTCTATTCGCTGGCCATCAAACTGGGCGCACCGGCAGTGGCAACTGGCGTGGGTTTTGGCGCACTGTTTGCGCTGGCGATTGCCGTGCTGTGGGGCTGGCAGTTAGCGCAAAAAAGACGCGCTGGCTGACGGATTGCACAGTGAGAGCCATCTGAACGGCAGCCGAAAATGGCTCCCCTGAAGACGTAAGAGGCGGCGATTTCGCCGCCTCTGTCGGCATACTGAATTTCAGCAATACCGTAAGATTAAGGTGCCGGATAGGTATAACGACGATGAATCGCTTCCAGCTCCTGTACCACGTCTTCCGTCAGCGTCAGGTTAAAGCTGTCGATATTAATCTGTAATTGCTCCAGCGTGGTGGCGCCCAGCAGGGTACTGGCAACAAAAGGCTGCTGACGGACAAAGGCCAGCGCCATTTGTGACGGGTCCAGATTATGCTTGTTGGCTAACGCCACATATTCCGCAATCGCCTGCTGTGACTGCTCGCCACTGTAGCGGGTAAAGCGGCTGAACAGCGTATTACGCGCGCCCACCGGTTTCGCCCCATTCAGATATTTACCGCTCAGAGTACCGAACGCCAGGCTTGAATAGGCCAGCAGCTCCACACCTTCGTGCTGGCTGATTTCTGCCAGGCCAACCTCAAAACTGCGGTTCAGCAGGCTGTAAGGGTTTTGAATCGTCACGATGCGCGGCAGCTCGTGCTTTTCCGCCAATTGCAGGTAACGCATTACGCCCCATGCGGTCTCATTGGATACGCCGATATATCGAATCTTGCCGGCTCGCACTTGCTCATTAAGCGCTTCCAGCGTTTCCAGCAGCGTGACCGGTACGCTGGCATCATTGTACTCATAGTTCAGTTTGCCAAAGTAGTTGGCCGGACGCTGTGGCCAGTGCAGCTGATAAAGATCGAGATAGTCGGTATTCAGACGCTTAAGTGAAGCATCCAGCGCTTCGCGGATGTTTTTACGATCCAGCGCCTGATTCGGGCGGATCGAAGCATCATTGCCCCGTGACGGCCCGGCCACTTTTGATGCCAGCACGATCTTATCGCGGTTGCCGCGTGATTTAATCCAACTGCCAATATAGCTTTCAGTCAGTCCCTGGGTTTCCGGGCGTGGTGGCACCGGGTACATCTCGGCGGTATCAATCAGGTTGATACCGGAACGTAATGCCAAATCCAGTTGAGCATGGGCGTCGGCTTCGCTATTTTGCTCACCAAACGTCATGGTTCCTAACCCCAGCGTGCTGACTTCCAGTGTGCTATGGGGGATACGGTGATATTGCATTTGCCGGCTTCCTTTTTTCATTTTGGAAAGGGTAAAACGAATTAACGCATTTTTGACTATAACCGTGGCAGCGCAGAGGGGGAAGTGTGCATTTTGCCTGTAAGGCTGGTGGAGAGCCTGCTGCATCACCGATGATGCCGCAGCAGGTAACATTAAGCAGGATTAACGCTCGATAATGGTGGAAACTTCGTCGCCGTTGATCTGAACTTCATGACCTGACTGATCAACATATTTTACCAGTCCGGTCTCTTTATCGATAACCGGCTTGCCTTCGGTCATAATCATATTGCCATCTTTAGTCGCCATTACATAATCACTGCTGCAACCGCTAACCAGCATTGCGGCTGCGACTGCACTTAACATCCACTTCATCCATGTTCTCCCGCTGTGTTTTCGTCAGTTTACCAGTGTAGTAATAAACTTATTTGGCTGAGACGTTAATCGCAACTTTCTGAAATGTGATAACCCGCACTACTTACAATTTATAACAAAAAATGGCGCGCCAGCAGCGGCCCGGTAAAGGTTTTTTTCAGATAGAAGCCGCGCGGCAGAGTCATAATGGGTTGACCATTTTCGCCAATTCCTTCAGTCAGCGCTTTACTGTTGGCGGCTTTAGGCCTGATTTGCAGCACCTCACCATGGCGTGCAGTAATGCGTTCTACCTTGCCCAGCACGATCAGATCCATCAACTCTTCCCAGTCACGCTGCAACTGTTCCTCTTCTTCAGCGCTGGGGCTCCAGAGCAGCGGTGCCCCTACCCGACGCTCGGCCAGCGGAATGGCGCGGTCGCCTTCAACCGGGATCCATAACACTCGCGAAAGCTTATGACGCACGTGGCTGCTGTGCCAGGTCACGCCAGTGTTGCCGGTCAGTGGGGCAACGCAGACGAAAGTGGTTTCCAGCGGACGACCCAAACTGTCAATCGGGATCGTTTTCAGTTCAACGCCGATATCGGCGAAATCCTGCTCGGGTTTGCTGCCGGCATTGGCTCCCAAATGAATCTCCAGCAAAGTACCGACCCAGCCTTTATCACGTTTCAGATTCGCCGGAATTGCTAACTGCGCCCGAATAGCCAGTTCACCCAGTGTATAGCCCGCTAATGATTGCGCGCGTGCCAACAGCGTGGCTTCGTCGTCAGGGGGAGTAACAGGGGAAAAATCAACGGCCATCTTAGTTCCTGCGATTAGGTTAAAAAACAAACAGATGTTACGTGATAGTATTTATGCAGCGGTATGATTGTGCAAAACAGGAATAATAGCATGATTACACATGATTTTTTATGCCACTCTAAACCCAAGAATGGATCAGCCGGCTGTGGTTTTACCATGTTGTCATCGACAATGAACAGGATCTTACCCCCGGTTATCCACAGAAATCTGGGATAAGTCGCTTTTCAGCAGAACACTGTTTTGATTTACAGCCTTGACGACCGGCTTTTTTGCGCGAACAGTGCATTTTGTGCGTAACTTATTGGCATAATCTGTGGATAAAATCTTCAGCGTTCGATCTTTCACCAGTTGGCGATCGATGGCGAATCAGGACCACTGAATGTGGTTTTTTAACCTGTGATAAACCTTATCATCATTTTGATTAATATAGGTTAATTCCTAAGATAAAATTTCCTCGTTTTCGCTCTGGCGAAAGTTTTATCCCGCTATGTACCGAGTTCTTCACAAAGCTATCCACAGAAAACGTGAATAAGATCGCCTTTTTGTCATGGCCTCTGTTTATAACTTTGATGATATCTGTGAGTTATCCCATTGTTATCCGATGTTCGGCACCGCAACCAGTGGTTTACCGTCTGTAAGGAGTATGAAACAATCAGAACATCCGAGTTTTAGTTTGAGGTAGTCCGGTGATCGATGATGATGGCTACCGCCCGAATGTTGGTATCGTAATCTGTAACAAGCAGGGACAAGTGTTGTGGGCCAGACGTTATGGACAACACTCCTGGCAGTTTCCACAGGGAGGGATCAATCCTGGTGAAACTGCGGAACAGGCGATGTACCGCGAACTTTTCGAAGAAGTTGGTTTACACCGGAAAGACGTCCGTATTCTTGCTTCTACCCGTAACTGGTTACGTTATAAGTTGCCAAAACGTTTGGTGCGTTGGGACACAAAGCCGGTTTGTATCGGCCAGAAACAAAAGTGGTTTCTTCTGCAGTTGATGTGTAATGACGCGGATATCAATATGCAAACCAGCAGCACGCCTGAGTTCGATGGCTGGCGCTGGGTGAGTTTTTGGTATCCGGTGCGCCAGGTGGTCTCTTTTAAACGCGACGTCTACCGCCGCGTGATGAAAGAGTTTTCTGGTGTGGTAATGCCGTTGCAGGAGAGTTCTGTGCAGCGCAATGCGCCTGCTTATCGACGTAAAAGAGGTTAATCCAGGCAGATTATGCTCACTCAGTTGCGCGATATTGTTGAGAAAGTAGCGGGGGCGCCGCGATTAAGTGAATCTCTTGAGATTCTGGTCAACGAGATTTGTTTTGCGATGGACACTGAGGTCTGCTCGGTTTATCTCGCTGACCACGATCGTCGCTGCTACTACCTGATGGCGACGCGCGGGCTAAAAAAGCCGCGCGGGCGTACGGTCGCCCTTGCATTTGATGAAGGTATCGTCGGCTTAGTCGGGCGTCTGGCTGAGCCGATTAACCTCGCCGATGCGCAAAAACATCCCAGCTTTAAATATGTGCCCGCGGTTAAAGAGGAGCGTTTTCGCTCCTTCCTCGGCGTGCCTATTATCACGCGTCGCCAGTTACTCGGCGTGCTGGTGGTCCAGCAGCGTGAGCATCGTCAATTCGACGAGAGCGAAGAATCCTTCCTGGTTACCCTTGCCACTCAGATGGCTGCTATCCTGTCACAATCGCAGCTGCATCAGCTGTTTGGACAGTTTCGCCAGACGCGCATTAAAGCGCTGGCGGCCGCACCCGGCGTGGCGGTAGCACCGGGATGGGTAGATGTCACTCAGCCGTCACTCGATCAGGTTTCTGCCGCCTCAACGCTGGATACCCACCGCGAGCGCGAGCGCCTGCTATTGGCAATGAGCGAAGCCGCGAGTGAATTCCGTCGGTTCAGCAAACGCTTCACCGCCAGCGCGCAGAAAGAGAGCGCGGCGATCTTCGATCTCTACTCGCATCTGTTGACCGACGCCCGACTGAAAAACGATCTGTTTGCTGAAATTGATCGCGGCTCGGTGGCTGAGTGGGCGGTCAAAACCGTGATTGAGAAATTTGCCGCGCAGTTCGCCAGCTTGCAGGACAACTATCTGCGCGAGCGCGCCGGCGATCTGCGGGTGCTGGGGCAGCGGCTGCTGTTTCACCTGGACGACAGCCTGCAAGGCACCAATGCCTGGCCAGAGCGCTTTGTGCTGGTGGCTGATGAACTGACCGCGACGACACTGGCGGAGCTGCCGCAGGATCGCCTGGCAGGCGTCGTGGTGCGCGATGGCGCAGCCAATTCCCATGCCGCGATTCTGGTGCGCGCGATGGGCATTCCGACGGTGATGGGCGCTGATATTCAGCCTGAACAGCTGAACAAGCGTTTATTGATCGTTGATGGCTATCGCGGTGAGCTGCTGATCGATCCTGAGCCGGTGCTGGTGCAGGAGTATCAGCGGCTGATCAGCGAAGAGAATGCGCTCAGCAAAACGGCTGAGGACCTGGTTGAACAGCAGGGTGAATTAAAGAGCGGAGAGCGGGTTCAGGTGATGCTGAATGCCGGTCTGAGCGCGGAGCATGAGCAGGCACTGGGTAGCTGGGTGGACGGCGTTGGCCTCTATCGCACCGAAATTCCGTTTATGCTGCACAGCGGCTTTCCGTCAGAAGAAGAGCAGGTGGCCCAGTATCAGGGCATGCTGCAACTGTTTCTCAATAAGCCGGTGACGCTGCGCACGCTGGATATCGGTGCTGACAAACAGCTGCCTTATATGCCGATCAGTGAAGAGAATCCCTGTCTTGGCTGGCGCGGTATTCGCCTGACGCTCGATCAGCCGGAAATCTTCCTGATCCAGGTGCGCGCGATGCTGCGTGCCAATGTGGCAACCGGCAACCTGAGCATTTTGTTACCGATGATCACCAGCATTGATGAGATCGATGATGCTAAACGGCTAATTGAGCGTGCCGGTCGTGAGGTCGAAGAGATGCTGGGATATCCAATCCCACAACCGCGCATCGGCATTATGATCGAAGTGCCATCCATGCTGTATATGATCCCGCATTTGTCGTCACGGGTTGATTTTGTCTCGGTGGGCACTAACGATCTGACTCAGTATCTGTTGGCGGTCGATCGCAATAATACCCGGGTTGCCAGCCTCTACGACAGCCTGCATCCGGCGATGCTGCATGCTTTACAGAATATTGCTCAGCAGGCTGAGCGTGCCGGCGTTCAACTCTGTTTGTGTGGTGAAATGGCCGGTGATCCAATGTGCGTAATGCTGCTTATCGGCCTCGGTTATCATCATCTCAGCATGAACGGCCGCAATGTGGCGCGGGTTAAATATCTGCTGCGGCATATCGACCGCGAAGAAGCGCAAAGACTGGCCTCCGAGTGCCTGCAGGCACAAACCGCCGGAGAAGTACGCCAGCGGGTGTCCGCGTTTATGGAGCAGCGTGGATTAGGCGGTTTAATTCGCGGTGGCCGTTAACGGCGGTTGTATTAAATTACAGTTATCGGGATCGCTCAATTTAGGGCTGTGCTATGATTCGCAGCCTCAAATCAGAGTCAACCCGCCATTCAGGGCAGAAAATTTTATGGTGACAGATGAATAACGGCTACCTGGCTTTCCCGCAATTCGATCCGGTGATTTTTTCCATCGGGCCGGTTTCCCTACACTGGTACGGCCTGATGTACCTGGTCGGCTTTGTTTTTGCAATGTGGCTGGCGGTGCGCCGTGCCAACAAACCAGGCAGCGGCTGGAAAAAAGAGGAAGTGGAAAACCTGCTGTATGCTGGTTTCCTCGGCGTGTTCCTTGGCGGCCGCATCGGCTATGTATTGTTCTACAACATGCCGCTGTTCCTCGATAACCCGCTGTATCTGTTTAAAGTCTGGGATGGCGGTATGTCGTTCCACGGCGGCCTGATTGGCGTGATCTGCGTGATGATCTGGTTTGCCCGCCGCACCAAACGTAACTTCTTCCAGGTGGCTGATTTTATTGCTCCGCTGATCCCGTTTGGTCTCGGTGCGGGTCGCCTGGGCAACTTTATTAATGGCGAACTGTGGGGCCGTGTGGCACCTGATCTGCCATGGGCGATGCTGTTTCCTGGTTCTCGTGGCGAAGATGTGGCGCTGGTCGCCAGCCATCCTGAATGGCAATCGCTACTGGCAACTTACGGTGTGCTGCCGCGTCATCCTTCGCAGGTGTACGAACTGCTGCTGGAAGGGGTGGTGCTGTTTATCATTCTCAACCTGTTTATTCGTAAGCCACGTCCGATGGGCGCGGTCTCAGGCCTGTTCCTGATCGGTTATGGCGCATTCCGCAGTTTTATCGAGTTCTTCCGCCAGCCGGATGCTCAGCTCGGCCTGTTTGATAACGTCATCAGCATGGGACAAATTTTGTCGATTCCGATGGTTCTGGCCGGCGTGATCATGATGATTTGGGCGTATCGTCGTCGCCCGCAGCAACAAATTTCGTGAGGAAAAATGAAACAGTATCTGGATTTAATGCAGAAAGTGCTCGCTGAGGGCACAGCGAAAAACGATCGCACCGGCACCGGCACGCTGTCGATTTTTGGCCATCAGATGCGTTTCAACCTGCAGGAAGGCTTTCCGCTGGTGACCACCAAGCGTTGCCATTTGCGCTCGATTATTCATGAGCTGTTATGGTTTTTGCAGGGGGACACCAATACCGCTTATCTGAAAGAGAACAAAGTATCGATCTGGGATGAGTGGGCGGATGAAAACGGTGATTTAGGGCCGGTGTACGGTAAGCAATGGCGTAGCTGGGGCGCGGCTGATGGTCGCCAGATTGACCAAATCAGCAAGGTGCTGGAACAGCTGAAACAGGACCCGGATTCACGGCGTATTATTGTTTCGTCGTGGAATGTGGGCGAGCTGGATCAAATGGCACTGGCACCTTGTCACGCCTTCTTCCAGTTCTACGTGGCAGATGGCAAGCTCTCCTGTCAGCTTTACCAGCGTTCCTGCGACGTGTTCCTGGGCCTGCCGTTTAATATCGCCAGCTATGCGTTGCTGGTGCATATGATGGCGCAGCAGTGTGATCTGGAAGTGGGTGATTTTGTCTGGACCGGTGGCGACACCCATCTGTACAGCAATCATCTGGAACAGACTGACCTGCAGCTATCGCGTGAGCCGCGTCCGATGCCGAAGCTGGTAATTAAGCGCAAACCTGCGTCGCTATTTGATTATCGCTTTGAAGATTTCGACATTGAGGGCTACGATCCTCACCCGCCAATTAAAGCGCCAGTCGCGATCTAATCTGGCAACCTGCGGTGGTCATCCTGTTGACCACCGCACCTTATTAATTCCCACGTTATCCCCAATAAATTCTGAAGGCTGTACGCAAAAAACTGCCGCCTACTGCAAGGTTAAAAAGTTTTTTGCGAGACATGCCGATCACTGCATCTTTGTCTCTCGCCTGTTGTTCGCTACTCAGCAATAGTAGCCGTCATGAAAACTCAACATGCTCAAGGTTACACCTTACCTGAACTGCTGATCGTGCTGGTGATTGTTGGCGTTCTTAGCGCCAGCGCTTTTTCTGGCTGGCTGCGCTGGCAGCAGCAGCAGCGGCTGGCTGAAACCGCCCAGCAGATTCAGCACTTTCTCCATCAGTTGCGCGCCTGGGCCAACTGGCACAATGCCGATCAGGTGCTGTGGCTTAAGCCCGGCGCCCGTTGGTGCCTGGGAAGTGGGGTGATGCCGGCTGACCAATGCCAGCCGGGGCGACGTAATCAACTGATTGCACCCCATGACGATGTGCGGCTGATAAATATCACTCAGGATATGGGGTTTTACGGCCGGCGTAATGTGGCGCGGGCGGGCAATATTGAATTCGCTAATGCTGCTGGTCAGTGGCGAATAATTGTCTCTGCCAGGGCGCGTATTCGCCTTTGCAAACCGGAAGAGCAGGAGAACTGCCAGTGAAAAATGCCGGATTCAGCCTGACTGAAATGCTGATCGCCATGGCGATCTGCGGCGTATTAATGCTGGGAGCAGTCCGGCTGTTACCGCAGTTACACGGGCAGAATTTGCAGCTGCTGGCGCAATTGCGTCTGGAAGAGGAGTTACAGCAGATGATGATGACGCTGGAGAAAGCGGTGCGCCGCGCCGGTTACTGCAATGGGCAGTGCAGCGGAGACGGGCTGCAAATTGCCGCTAACGGGCAATGTTT
This sequence comes from Winslowiella sp. 2C04, assembly GCF_050037805.1. NCBI lineage: Bacteria > Pseudomonadati > Pseudomonadota > Gammaproteobacteria > Enterobacterales > Erwiniaceae > Winslowiella > Winslowiella sp. 2C04. The sequence goes on from NZ_CP188300.1 coordinate 840,083, forward strand.
ACTGATTAAATGGGATGAAAACAGCAACGGACGGTGGGAGGAGAGTACCCACGCGGACAGCGAATTTTACGGCTATCGCTGGCGTAACGACAGTATCGAGATGCAGCGTGGCGTCACCAGCTGTGACAGCTCCGGCTGGGAGCGCCTTAACGATCCGCGCTTTGTTACCGTCAGCCAATTTCAGGCGCTGCGCAATAACCGCACCATCAGGCTGAAAATAAGCGGTTATGCGCAGGTTTTTCCTGCGCGCACCGTGGTACTGGAGCAGTGGATAGACGGAATCAATCTATGAGGCAGCAACAGGGAAGTGGGGCGTTAACCATGGTCGTGATGATACTACTGTTAGGTACTGCGCTGCTGAACGCTACCCGTCAGCAGCTTGCGGCTTCACTGTCGCTGGTGGCGGATGAACGCCAGCACATCATTGAATTTTATGCCGCGCAGGCGGCACTGGCGTGGGGAAGCCAGTTGTCATGGCCCGTCAGTGACGGCTGGCACTGCCAGAGTGAATTACAGCAGATGTGGCATGCCTGTTTTAATCGACTTCATCCGCAGCGTGGCCTGCTGCGCGGCCAGCTGCTTACCAGCAACCATCAACCGATTGTCCACTGGCAATGGGTTGAGGATGCGCCAGACGGCGGGCGACAGGTGCGCCGGTTAGCTCACGGCTGGATTGATTTCTGCCCGCTGAGCAATGCGACAGGCTGCATCCCCAATGCGCTCTGAGCGGCAACGTGGTTTTAGCCTGGCGGAGGTCCTGTTCGCGCTGCTGCTGTTTAGCCTGAGTTTAACCGCATTGCTACAGTATCAACGTGTGCTGACACAGGGATTCGCCTTACAGTGGCAACAGCGACAGGCGTGGCGTTATGCTGCTCAGCGCATCGAGGGGCAGGCGGCTGACGGCTGGCAGACAGAGCTACAGCAGCAAAGCGGGCCTGAGGGATGTGTGTTACTGACGGCACAAGCGCGCGGCTCACTGGGGCGCGAAGCCCGGCTGACCACGCTGCGCTGTGAACCCTGAGGGCGATATCAGTACAGAAGTCGCCAGTTAAAATGCGCTTAGCTGCGTTTGCATCAGGCTGTATACGGGTTACAGTGTCGGCGCGGTCGCTGCGCATCAGCAAGATTGAACAGGAGCAACAATGTTTACGGTTTACCACTCTAACCAGTTAGATTTACTGAAATCACTGGCGGCTTATCATATTGAGAATCAACCGTTACGCGATCCTTTTCAGTCGGAAGTGGTGCTGGTGCAAAGCCCGGGAATGGCGCAATGGTTACAGATGTCGCTGGCCGAGCAGTTCGGCATCGCCGCCAATATCGAATTCCCGCTGCCAGCCAGCTTTATCTGGGATATGTTTGTCCGCGTCTTGCCGGATATTCCTAAAGAGAGTGCCTTTAATAAAGCCAGCATGAGCTGGAAACTGATGACGCTGTTGCCGGAAATGCTGACGCGTCCGGAATTCGCGGCGCTCAGTCACTACCTCACTGATGACGAGGATAAGCGTAAGCTGTTTCAGCTGGCGGCACGGGTCGCCGACCTGTTTGACCAGTATCTGGTTTATCGATCTGACTGGCTGAACCGCTGGGAAAAAGGTGAATTGGTTGATGGCATCGGTGAGGCACAGCAGTGGCAAGCGCCGCTGTGGGCGGCGCTGGTTGAATATACCCGCCAGCTTGGTCATCCGGAATGGCACCGTGCAAACCTCTATTCGCGCTTTATCACTCAGCTTGAGAAGGCCAGCGAGCGTCCGGCTGGCTTACCCGATCGGGTATTTATCTGCGGCATTTCCGCGTTACCGCCGGTTTATCTGCAAGCATTGCAGGCGTTGGGTAAACATATTGATATCCACCTGCTGTTCACCAACCCTTGCCGCCAGTACTGGGGAGATATTCAGGACTACGCCTTCCTGGCGAAGCTGCAAAGTCGCCGCCGCCGCCATTTCCAGCAGCAGCGTGAAAGCGCGTTGTTTCGCGATCCGGATAATGCCGCCTCGCTGTTTGATGCCGCAGGTGAGCAGCAGCTGAGTAATCCGTTGCTGGCATCCTGGGGGAAACTGGGGCGTGACAATCTGTTTTTGCTGGCGCAAATGGAGTCGCGTGAAATCGATGCTTTTGTCGAGGTTGCGTCAGACAGTCTGCTGCACACCATGCAACATGATCTGCTGGAGTTGGAAGATAATGCGGTGATTGGCTTAACCGCCGATGAACTGGCAAACAGCGCACAGAAGCGGCGGCTGGAGCCGGATGACCGCTCAATTTCGCTGCATGTCTGTCATAGCCCACAGCGTGAAGTTGAGGTTTTGCAGGATCGTTTACTGGCGATGATGGCCGACGATCCCGACCTGTCACCGCGTGACATTATCGTGATGGTGGCAGATATCGATGCCTGTACGCCGTTTATCCAGGCGGTATTTGGCAATGCGCCACCTGACCGCTATCTGCCCTTTGCTATTTCTGACCGCCGCGCCAGCCAGGCGCATCCGGCATTGCAGGCCTTTCTCAGCTTGCTCAGCCTGCCAGACAGCCGTTTTGCCAGCGAAGAAGTGCTGGCGCTGCTGGAGGTTCCGGCGCTGGCGGCGCGGTTTAATATTGATGAAACCGGCTTACGGCGTTTGCGACAGTGGGTCGGTGAATCAGGTATTCGCTGGGGGCTGGACGATGATAACGTGCGCGAACTGGCGCTACCGGCCACCGGCCAGCATACCTGGCGTTTCGGCATTACCCGCATGCTGCTGGGGTACGCGATGGAGAGCGAATCCGGCGACTGGCAGGGGATTTTGCCGTATGACGAATCCAGCGGGCTGATCGCCGAACTTGCAGGTAACCTGGCCGAACTGCTGATGCAGCTCAATCAATGGCGGCAGCGCTTGTCACAGCCGCGCGCGCTGGAACACTGGCTGCCGCTGTGCCGCGAGCTGTTAAGCGACTTTTTTGTCGCCGATGCCCTGACCGAAGCGGCGCTGGCATTGATTGAAGAGCAGTGGCAGCAGGCGATTAGCTATGGCATTCAGGCGGAATATCAACAGGCGGTGCCGCTGACGCTGCTGCGCGATGAGCTATCCTCTCGCCTCGATCAGCAGCGTATCAGCCAGCGCTTCCTTGCCGGGCCAATTAACTTCTGTACCCTGATGCCGATGCGTTCGATCCCGTTTAAAGTGGTCTGTCTGCTGGGAATGAACGACGGAGTCTATCCACGCACGTTGCCACCGCTGGGCTTTGATTTAATGAGCCAGAAACCGCAGAAGGGCGACCGCAGCCGCCGTGATGACGATCGCTACCTGTTTCTGGAAGCATTACTCTCCGCACAAAAACAGCTTTACATTAGCTATATTGGCCGATCAATTCAGGATAATACGGAACGTTATCCGTCGGTGCTGGTCAGTGAATTAGTGGATTACATTGCGCAAAGTTTCTGCTTGCCGGGTGATGAGGCGCTGGATGTGGACAGTAGCGCTCAGCGAGTGTTGGCGCATTTACATCATCTGCACAGCCGAATGCCGTTTGCTGCGGAAAATTTCAGTGAAGATGCCGAGTTTCGCAGCTTTGCCGCTGAATGGCTGCCTGCCGCCGCCGCACGCGGAGAGCCACATCCCGTATTTATGCAGCCGCTGGAGAGACAGCCGTTGAGTGAGCTGAATTTTGAGCAGCTGGTGCGTTTCTGGCGTCATCCGGTGCGTGCTTTCTTCAGTATGCGTCTGGGCGTGAGCTTCACGCTGGACGAAACCGAGTTGCCGGACTCCGAGCCATTTGAGCTGGACAGCCTTGGGCGTTATCAGATCAATGCACAGTTACTGAACGCACTAATCGACGGTAAAGATACCGACAGGCTGTTTGCTTATCATCGTGCGGCAGGCGATTTGCCCTATGGTGCTTTTGGCGAGCTGTTCTGGCAGGGGCAGTTCGATGAAATGGCGTTACTGGCTGAACAAGTTCGTGAGCAGCGTAGCAGCAGTGAGAGCTGGGAAATTAACCTGCAAGTTGGCGAGGTGCGTCTGAGCGGCTGGCTGCCACAGGTTCAGCAAGATGGCTTATTGCGCTGGCGTCCGGGAATACTGAATTTTAACGATGCGCTGGCCTTATGGCTGGAACACCTGGTCTACTGCATGATGGGCGGTACCGGTCGCAGCCGAATGTTCGGGCGTAAAGAGAGCCAGTGGGCATTTGATGCTCTTGAACCTGATGCTGCAGCTGAATGGCTGGCGCGCTTTGTCGAAGGTTACCGGCAGGGAATGTCGGTTCCGCTGCTGCTGCTGGCAAAAACCGGTGGCGCCTGGCTGACATCCAGTTATGACGAGAAGAGTGACAGTTTGCTGCTGGATGATGCCAGCCAGGCGAAAGCGCGCGTCAAGCTGTTGCAGGCCTGGCAGGGAAATTATCAGCTTGAGGGCGAGGGCAGCGATCCTTACTTACAGCGTCTTTTCCGCACGCTGGACGAGGATCGCGTCCGACAAATTTGTTATCAGGCTGAGCAGTGGCTGCTGCCGCTGCTGCGCTATAACCGATGCTGAACGGCAAACGGTGAGACAACAGGCTGATGATGCTGTAGTGTTACTTTATAACGATTTTCAGGACATATTTCGCGGCGTTCACAGCGGACGTGAGAAAAATTTGAGTAAGCGTCTGCGCAAGCAGGCGCCATTGTTGAGGGGTTTGAATGCGTAAGCACGTTGTCTGGATTACTAGTCTGTTTATTTGCTTTACCTTCTGGAGCCAGTTTTCACAGGCGGCAGAGGGCTGGCAGCCGATGGCTGAAACTATTCGTAAAAGCGAAAAAGATCCGCGCCAGTACCAGGCAATTAAACTGGATAATGGCATGACGGTACTACTGGTATCGGACAAACTGGCACCTAAATCGCTGACGTCAGTGGCGTTGCCAATTGGTTCGCTGGACGATCCGGACAATCAGCTTGGGCTGGCGCACTACCTCGAACATATGGTGCTGATGGGTTCTAAACGCTATCCGCAACCTGATAACCTGGCTGAATTCCTGAAGAAGCATGGCGGCAGCCACAATGCCAGCACCGCGTCTTATCGCACTGCATTCTACCTTGAAGTGGAAAATGATGCTTTGCAGCCCGCTGCCGACCGTCTGGCAGATGCGATTGCTGAGCCGCTGCTTGACCCGGTTAATGCCGATCGCGAGCGCAATGCGGTGAATGCTGAACTGACCATGGCGCGTTCACGCGACGGACTGCGTATGGCACAGGTTGGAGCGGAAACTCTTAATCCTCAACATCCGAGCGCTCGCTTCTCGGGTGGCAATCTGGAAACCCTGAGCGACAAACCTGACAGTAAGTTGCATCAGGCGCTGACCGATTTCTACCAGAGATACTACTCTGCCAACCTGATGAAAGCGGTGATTTACAGCAATAAATCGCTGCCGGAGATGGCGAAAATCGCCGCTGAGACCTTTGGCCGGGTACCGAATCACCAGGCGAAAGTGCCTGAAATTACCGTGCCGGCAGTGACAGATGAGCAGAAGGGTATCGTGATTCATTACGTGCCCGCACAGCCGCGCAAGCAGCTGAAAATTGAATTCCGTATCGATAACAACAGCGACAAATTCCGCAGTAAAACCGATACCTTGATTGGCTATCTGATCGGCAACCGCAGCAAAAATACTTTGTCAGACTGGCTGCAGAAAAAGGGCCTGGCTGATTCAATTAATGCCGGTGCTGATTCAGTGATCGATCGTAATGGCGGCCTGTTTGCTATCTCGATCTCTCTGACGGATAAAGGCCTGGCGAATCGCGATGAAGTGGTGGCAGCAGTATTCAGCTATCTCAACATGCTGCGCAATCAAGGTATTGATAAACGCTACTTCGATGAAGTGTCGCACGTGCTGGATCTCGATTTCCGCTATCCATCCATCACCCGCGATATGGACTATATCGAATGGCTGGTCGATACCATGCTGCGTGTACCGGTAGAACATACGCTGGATGCGCCTTATATCGCCGATCAATACGATCCGCTGGCGATTAAAAGTCGTCTTGAGGGAATGACGCCGGAAAATGCACGTATCTGGTATATCAGCCCGAATGAGCCGCACAATAAAACCGCTTACTTTGTCGATGCGCCTTATCAGGTGGATAAAATCACTCCGCAGCGTTTTGCTGACTGGCAAAAACGTGGCGCGGCCATCGAATTATCGATGCCGGTACTGAATCCGTATATTCCGGATGATTTCACGCTGATTCCGTCTGACAACAAGAGCTATACCCATCCGCAGAAGCTGCTGAACGAGCCGGGACTACGCGTGTTCTATATGCCGAGCCAGTTCTATGCCGATGAACCAAAAGCCAATATTACCCTGGCACTGCGTAATAAAGATTCGGTTAACAGCGCGCGTAATCAGGTGCTGTTTGCACTGAACGATTATCTCGCTGGTGTGGCGCTGGATGAGCTCAGTTCACAAGCCTCGGTGGGCGGAATCAGTTTTTCCACCAGCGAAGATGATGGTGTGATTTTCAATGCCAGCGGCTTTACCCAGCGCTTACCAAAACTGATGACTACGCTGCTGGAAGGCTACAGTAGCTTTACTCCAACCGGCGATCAGCTGGAGCAGGCAAAGTCATGGTATGCCGAGCGACTGGATGCGGCGGAAAAAGGCAAAGCGTTTGAGCAGGCGATTCAGCCGGTGCAGATGTTGTCGCAGCTGCCTTACACCGAGCGCAGCGAACGCCGTGAGCTACTGAAATCAATCAGCATTAAAGAGTTACTCGATTACCGTAAACAGTTGCTGGAAAATGCCACGCCGGAAATGCTGGTGGTCGGCAATATGACGCCAGATGCTGTTACTACGCTGGCGCGTGATATTCGCAGCCAGCTGAAGTGCAGTGGCGAAAGCCGTTGGCAGAGCAACTATGTTGTTATTGATCAGCAGACGCTGGCTAATATCGAAAAACAGGGCAGTAGCAGCGACTCGGCGCTGGCGGCGGTCTATATTCCGCTGGGGTATGGGGAGTATCAGAGCGCGGCCTATAGCGCAATGTTAAGCCAGATTGTCCAGCCGTGGTTCTACAATCAGCTGCGCACCGAAGAGCAGCTTGGCTACGCGGTGTTTGCCTTCCAGATGCCGGTTGGTCGTCAGTGGGGTATCGGCTTCCTGCTGCAAAGCAACAGTAAGCAACCGGCCTATCTGTTACAGCGTTATCAGGCGTTTTATCCAACCGCTGAGAAGCGCCTGCGTGAGATGAGTAAAGAAGACTTTGCCCAGTATCAGCTGGCGATGATTAATGAGCTGAAACAGCGTCCGCAAACGCTGGATGAAGAAGCTGGTCGCTTTACTAAAGATTTCAGTCGGGAAAATCACAGCTTTGATACTCGTGAAAAAGTCATCGAACAGATCAAACTGCTGACGCCTGAAAGCCTGGCGGACTTTTTCCATAAGGCGGTAATGCAGCAGCAGGGTATGGTGCTGATGTCGCAGATCTCCGGCGCGCAGCATGGCAAAGCCGATTATGCGCAAGCCGAAGGCTTCAAAACCTGGCAAAATGTCTCCAGTTTGCAACAAACTCTGCCGGTAAAAAGTGAGAAGAAATGAGTGATCCGATTCCGCAGCGGCTCGATCCGCTAACCCTGCCACTGACTGGCGAGCGGCTGATTGAAGCCTCTGCGGGAACCGGTAAAACCTTTACCATCGGCCTGCTCTATCTGCGGCTGTTGCTGGGATTAGGGCAGAGTGCCGCTTATCCACGTCCGCTGTCGGTGGAAGAGATTCTGGTGGTAACCTTTACCGAAGCGGCCACCGCCGAGCTGCGTGGCCGTATCCGTCATAATATTCATGAATTGCGTATCGCCTGCGTGCGAGGCGTCAGTCAGAATCCGATGCTGGCGCAGCTACTTAGCCAAATCGACGATCTGTCGCAGGCTGCTGCGATGCTGCTGGCCGCCGAGCGGCAAATGGATGAAGCGGCAATTTTTACCATCCACGGTTTCTGCCAGCGCATGCTTAACCTCAATGCGTTTGAGTCCGGAATGCTGTTTGAACAGCAGCTAATCGAAGATGAGCATGCGTTGCGCAAGCAGGCGACGGCAGATTTCTGGCGACGCCACTGCTACCCCTTGCCGCTGGCGATTGCGCAGGTGGTGGCTGAGCAGTGGAGCGGGCCCGATGCGTTGCTGTCAACGCTCTCTCCCTGGCTTCAGGGAGAGTCCCCGGCGCTGAAATATCCGCCAGCGGCAGATGAAACCCTGACTGAGCGTCATCAAAAGCTGATTGCCCGTATCGACCAGTTGAAAGCGCAATGGCTGGCGGCGGCCGGTGAACTGCACGCGCTAATCAGCGATTCCGGAGTGGATAAACGCAGCTATAGCAGTAAGCATTTACCGAACTGGCTGGAAAAAATCGGCCAGTGGGCGCAGGAAGAGACGCAAACCTACAGTGTGCCAAAAGATCTGGAGCGCTTTGCCCAGAGCACGCTGGAGGAGAAAACAAAAAAAGGTGTGGCACCGCGCCATCGCCTGTTTGAGGCTATTGAACTATTTCTTGCCGAACCGCTGTCGTTACGCGATCTGGTTATTGCCCGCGCTCTGCATGAGATCCGCTTTGCCACCCGCAAAGAGAAACGGCTGCGCGCCCAGCTCGGATTTGATGATTTACTCAGCCGGTTTGACGAAGCATTACAGCAACCCGCTGGCCCATTGCTGGCACAGGCGATTCGTGGCCGTTATCCGGTGGCACTCATTGATGAATTCCAGGATACCGATCCGCAGCAGTACCGTATTTTCCGCACCCTGTATGTCGGCCAGCCGGAGAGTGCGCTGTTACTGATTGGCGACCCGAAACAGGCGATCTACGCCTTTCGTGGTGCGGACATCTTTACCTACATGAAAGCGCGCGCAGAAGTGAGCGCGCACTATACGCTGGACACTAACTGGCGCTCATCACCAACTATGGTGGACAGCGTCAACCAGCTGTTTTCGCGTCTCGATAATCCATTTTTATTTCAGGAAATCCCGTTTCTACCGGTGCAGGCGGCGACGGCAAACAGTGAACTGCGCTTTACTCTTGATGGTGCAGAACAACCGGCGCTGCGCTTCTGGCTTCAGCCGGGCAGCGGCGTCGGCGTCAGTGAATATCAGCAATTTATGGCGCGCCAGTGCGCCGCTGAGATTCGTCACTGGCTGTCGTCGGGTCAGCAACAGCAAGCGCTGATCGGCAAAGGCGACAAGATGCGTCCGGTGCAGGCCTCCGATATTACGATTCTGGTGCGCAGCTACGGCGAAGCAGCAGTGATGCGTGAGGCGCTGAATGCGCTAAATATTCCTTCGGTGTATCTCTCCAATCGCGACAGTGTGTTTACCACGCCGGAAGCGCGTGAGCTGCTGTTGCTGTTGCAGGCGGTGCTGGCACCGGAACAGGAGCGAGCAGTGCGCAGTGCGCTGGCGACCAGCATTATGGGGCTGGATGCGCCAACACTGGAGGGGCTGAGTCAGGATGAGCGCGCCTGGAACCAGCTGGTGGATGAGTTTGATGGTTACCGTCAGCTGTGGCTGAAACGTGGCGTGCTACCCATGCTGCGCGAGCTGATGGTGTCGCGCCATATTGCCGAAAATCTGCTGGTGTCTGAGAGTGGCGAACGTCGGTTGACCGACCTGCTGCATCTCGGCGAACTGTTGCAGGAAGCCGCATCACAGCTCGACAGCGAACACGCGCTGGTGCGCTGGCTGTCGCAGCAGATTGCACAACCGAACAGTCAGGCGGCGAACCAGCAGTTGCGCCTCGAAAGCGACCGCCATCTGGTGCAAATTGTCACTATTCACAAGTCAAAAGGTTTGCAGTATTCGCTGGTATGGCTGCCGTTTGTCGCCAATTTTCGCGAAGCGGAGCAGGGAATTTATCACGATCGTCAAACTTTTCAGGCGCTGCTGGATTTAAACGGTGATGAAGAGAGTCAGCAACTGGCTGAGCAGGAGCGACTGGCGGAGGATTTACGTTTGTTATACGTGGCGCTGACGCGTTCGGTATGGCATTGCAGCATCGGTATTGCGCCGCTGGTAAAAGGAAATCGTAAGAAAGAGGGCAGCAGCGATCTGCATAAAAGCGCTCTCGGCTTTTTGCTGCAGCGCGGTGAGGAAGCGGACAGCGAACAGCTGCTGGCTATCCTGCAACAGACTACCAGTCAGGCAATTGCGCTGACGACCGAAGCGGTAACCGATGAATCGCCCTGGCTGCCTGAAATGCAGGACAACCAGCCGTTAAGCAGCGAGGTTATCAACCGATCGCTGCGTGACGAGTGGCGTGTTACCAGTTATTCCGGTCTGCAACAGCACGGTCCGGCGATGACGCTGGATCTGCTGCCGCGTTTTGACGTTGATGCCGCCGGCGAGGCGGGTGAGGTCAGTGAGCCAACACTTACTCCGCATAGCTTTCCGCGCGGCGCTTCGCCGGGAACATTTCTTCACGGACTGTTTGAGAATATCGATTTTACTCAGCCGGTTGAAACCGGGTGGTTGCAGCAGCAGTTGCAGCAGGCGGGTTATGACGAGATATGGCTGCCGATGCTGCAACAGTGGATGACACGTATTATGGCGACACCGCTGGATGACAGCGGCGTCAGCCTGAATCAGCTTGCACCGCAACAGAAGCAGGTTGAGCTGCAGTTTTACCTGCCGATTGATGCCATGCTGACCGCGCCTGCGCTGGATCAATTGATACGCCAGCATGATCCACTGTCAGCACAGGCACCCCCACTGGCTTTTCATCAGGTGCGCGGCATGCTGAAAGGTTTTATCGACTTAGTCTTCTGCTGGCAGGGAAAATACTATCTGCTGGATTACAAATCCAACTGGCTGGGGGAGGAGAGTGCTGCCTATACCCCGCAGGCGATGGAGCAGGCAATGATTTCCCATCGCTACGATCTGCAATACCAGCTGTATACCCTGGCGCTGCATCGTTATCTGCGCCACCGACTGGCTGATTATGATTATCAGCGCCACTTTGGCGGCGTGCTGTATCTGTTTTTACGCGGTGTTGATGGCAGCGCCAGCGACAACGGCGTATTCCACACTCGTCCCTCGGTGGAGTTTGTCGATGCGCTGGATAACTTGTTTGCCGGTTCCATTCAGGAGGCGACATGTCAGAGTTAAGCGAGCTGCTGCGCCAGGCTGGTGAAAAGCACCTGCTGCGGGCGCTTGATGTGCAATTTGCTCATATGCTGGCGGATGAGTCGCAACCTGCTTTAATGCTTGCTGCTGCATGGCTTAGTGCTGAAGCGGGAGAAGGCCATGTTTGTCTGCCGCTGTCACAGCTTACCCCATCGGCGCTGTTTGGCGGGCGTCATCCTGAATTTGCGGCCTCCCTGTGGCAGGCCGCGGGTGCGCCGGAAGAGTGGCAAACATTATTACTCAACAGTGAGGCAGTAAGTGATGGCTCACTGGCTACACCGCTGGTATTGCACCAGCAGCGGCTTTATCTCAACCGCATGTGGCAGGGCGAAGGCAAGGTGGCGGAGTTTTTTGCCGCCGACCCGGCAATTGAACCTCCTGATGCGGAGCTGCTGCGTGAAATACTCGATCAGCTTTTTGGTCAGCAGCCGGATGACTGGCAAAAAATCGCCGCGGCAGTAGCGATAACCCGTAAGATTTCGGTGATTTCCGGCGGGCCAGGCACCGGTAAGACCACCACGGTGGCAAAATTACTGGCGGCGTTGATTCGCCTGACGCCGGGCGCATTAAGGATTCAGCTAGCGGCACCGACCGGTAAAGCGGCGGCCAGGCTGACGGAGTCACTGGGTAAAGCACTGAATGGGCTGCCGCTCAGCAGTGAGGATAAGCAGAAGTTCCCCGCCGAAGCGACCACTCTGCACCGTTTGCTGGGCGCACAGCCGAACAGTCAGCGAATGCGCTATCACGCCGGAAATCCCCTGCATCTGGATGTGCTGGTGGTGGATGAGGCATCGATGGTCGATTTGCCGATGATGGCGAATCTGATCGCGGCACTACCACAACAGGCGCGGGTCATTTTTCTCGGCGATCGCGATCAGCTGGCCTCGGTCGAGGCGGGAGCGGTGCTGGGCGATATCTGTCGCTGTGCTGAGGCCGGATACAGCGTTGCTCGCGCCCGGCAGTTAACCCAGTTGACCGGATGTACGCTACCCGGTCATGACGATGAAACGGTTTCTCCGGTACGTGACAATATCTGCCTGCTGCGCAAGAGTTATCGCTTCGACGCCGGTTCGGGAATCGGCCAACTGGCGCTGGCGGTTAATGCCGGTGACGTATCGGCTGCCGAATCAGTATTCAGCGCAGGATTCAGCGATATTGCACGGCATCCACTGGCAACCCCCGACGAGTATCAGCAGTTGTTAAACGACTGCGTGGCGGGCTATCGCCCTTATCTGCAAATGGTGGCACAACAGGCAGCGCCACAGCAGGTTATGGATGCTTTTGCCCGTTATCAGCTGCTGTGTGCGCTGCGTGAAGGACCATTTGGCGTAGTAGGATTAAATGAGCGTATCGAACTGGCGTTACAGCAGAAGGGGCTGATACAGCGCCCGCCAGCCGCCAGTGGTAAATGGTATGCCGGGCGACCGGTGATGATTGCCCGCAACGATCGTGCGCTGGGGCTGTTTAACGGTGATATTGGCATCGCGATGCGTGATGACGAGGGCGAGTTAAAAGTCTTTTTCCCGCTGCCGGATGGCACAATTAAAGCGGTGCAGCCAAGCCGTTTACCGCCGCACGATACCGCGTTTGCCATGACGGTGCATAAATCGCAGGGTTCGGAGTTTGAGCATACTGCGCTGGTGTTACCGAATCACTTTTTGCCGGTACTGACGCGTGAGCTGGTGTATACCGCCATTACCCGCGCGCGCGATCGGTTGACGTTATATGTCGATAATAGCGTATGGGGCAAGGCGGTAAGAGCGCGTACCCAGCGGCGCAGTGGTTTGCAGCAGCGACTGAATATGATGTAGAAAGCCATTTTCGGCACGGGCGGAATTTGCTGCAGGGGAGCCGTTTTCGGCACCCCTGCAGAGAATCTGTGGGGATGATTATCAGCCTAAATCCGCCATTAACACCTTCGAACGACGCTGATAGTTATACATCTGCTTCTTACTTTCCGGCAGCACTTCGATATCCACCGGCGTAAAGCCGCGCTCCTGGAACCAGTGAATACTGCGGGTGGTCAGCACAAACAATTTTTTAAGCCCGATCTGGCGCGCCTGTAACGCCACGCGCTGTAATAAAGCTTCGCCGCGCGATGAGCTGCGGTAGTCAGGGTGAACCGCGACGCAGGCCATCTCGCCAATCTGCTCTTCCGGGAAAGGATAGAGCGCTGCACAGGCGATGGTCAGATTATCGCGTTCGATAATAGTGAACTTATCGATCTCCATTTCCAGCTGTTCGCGAGAGCGACGCACCAGAATTCCCTGCTGCTCCAGCGGACGAATCAGCTCAAGAATACCGCCAATATCATTAATGGTCGCGCGGCGAATCTGCTCGGCTGACTCCATCACGATTTGCGTACCAATACCGTCGCGTGAGAACAGCTCCTGCAACAGTGCACCGTCTTCCTGATAGCTGATCAGGTGGCTGCGGCGCACGCCGCTGCGACAGGCTTTAACGGCGCCACGCAGAAAGCGCACGGTGCCGGAGAGGTAATCGCCGTGCACTTCCTGCGCTTCGATGCGCTGCTGGGCATCATTTGGGAATAGTTCAGAGATGATCTCACCCTGATCATTGGTGACGCCCTGTTCAGAGCAGAAGCCGATCATCTTTTCAGCTTTCAGCTTAATCGCCAGCTGGGTTGCCACTTCTTCAGACGTCAGGTTAAAACTCTCGCCGGTGACTGAAACCGCAACCGGCCCCATCAGCACAATCGCGCCGCTGTCGAGCTGGCGATGGATCGCCTCTTCGTCGATGCGACGAATGCGTCCACTGTGGCAGTAGTCGACGCCGTCATCTATGCCCAGTGGTTGGGCAATAATAAAGTTACCGCTTACCACATTAATATGCGCGCCCTGTAACGGTGTGTTGTTCAGGCTCATCGACAGACGAGCCGTAATATCCAGTTGCAGTCGACCCGCTGCCTGCTTAACCAACTCCAGCGCCTGCGCATCGGTGACGCGCGTATGCTTGTGATAAATCGGTTCAAGCTGATGCTCAGCCAGGTTGGCGTCAATTTGTGGGCGTGCGCCATAAACCACTACCAGCCGGATGCCGAGGCTGTGTAGCAGGCCGATATCATTGACGATGCTGGAGAAATTTTCATGCTCAATCGCTTCACCCCCCAGCATAATGACAAACGTCTTGCCGCGGTGCGCATTGATATAGGGAACGGTATGGCGAAAACCCTGAACCAGCTCAGTACTACGTTCCTTCACGGCCAACCCTCTTTGCATTTTTATTCGTAATTTCTGTATTTTTATTCTTTTATTGCCTGTGATGCAAGAGGCAATTATCCTTACTTATCACCAGCTATGCGTCTTTTCCCCAGCTAATTCTCTGCATTTATTCGCTTTTTCCGGGTGACAGCGTTTAAGGGATTCGCTAAAGTTTTTGCCATCTTGTTTTTTTTTGGCTGTTTTTTAGACACACCACAGTAAACCGGAGCGGCATGTCCCAATCAAACTCTTTCCTTAGTCGTCGCCAGTTGTTAAAAAGCGCCGGCGCGGTTTGGCTGCTAAGCGTCAGTCAGGTTGGCATGGCTGCCAGCAGTCATGTGGTTGCCGTGCGCATCTGGCCCTCGTCAACGTACTCCCGCTTAACGCTGGAATCTAACGTTCCGCTTAAATATAAGCAGTTTGCCCTGAGCAATCCGGAACGCGTGGTCATCGATATCGAAAATCTGCACCTTAATCAGGTTCTGAAAGGGGTGGGGAAGCTGGTGCTGGATAACGATCCCTATATCAAGAACGCCAGAGTAGGGCAGTTCGATAAAAATACCGTGCGGCTGGTGCTGGAACTGAAACGCAATGTGGCCCCACGTATTTTTACCCTGCCGCCGGTTGCCGGTATCAAAGATCGTCTGGTGCTGGATCTCTACCCGTCACAAGGGAATGTGGTTGATGATCCGCTGCTGGCATTACTGGAAGATTACAACCAGGGTACGCTGGAAAGAACACAACCCGCCGCCGCGCCATTACCGGGTAAAGCCGGACGCGATCGACCGATTGTGATTATGCTCGATCCAGGCCACGGCGGCGAAGATCCGGGGGCGATAGGTAAGCATAAGACGCGCGAAAAAGATGTGGTATTAAAGATCGCCCGCCGTCTGAAAGCGCTAATCGATAAGCAACCGAATATGCGGGCTTATATGACGCGTAATGAGGATGTGTTTATTCCGTTGAAGGTTAGGGTTGCTAAAGCACGAAAGCAGCGCGCCGATCTGTTTGTCTCTATCCATGCCGATGCTTTTACTAACCGGGCGGCGCGTGGTTCATCAGTGTTTGCCCTGTCGACGAAAGGGGCGACCTCAACCGCCGCGCGTTTCCTCGCGCAAACGCAAAACGAATCCGACTTGATCGGTGGGGTGAGTCGTAGTGGCGATCGCTATCTCGACCATACCATGTTCGATATGGTGCAGAGTCTGACCATCAATGACAGCCTGAAATTTGGTAAAGAGGTGCTGTCGCGCTTGGGTAAAGTAAATCATCTGCATAAACGAACCGTCGATCAGGCGGGCTTTGCGGTACTTAAGGCGCCGGATATTCCCTCTATTCTGGTTGAAACGGCATTTATCAGTAATCTGGAAGAGGAGCGCAAGCTGCGCACGTCTAAATTCCAGCAGCAGGTAGCTGAGTCAATTCTGGCAGGGATTAAAGCCTATTTTGCTAATGGTGGGGCGGTGGCAAGAAAATAATAGCTTATCAGGGCGGCGCGCTGGTCGCCTGTGCTGTTGGCAACGCGCTGAAGGGGAGTGCTGAAAACTGACAAATGCCAGATACAAAAAAACACCCTTTCAGGTGTTTTAATAGTGGTTGCGGGAGCCGGATTTGAACCGACGACCTTCGGGTTATGAGCCCGACGAGCTACCAGGCTGCTCCATCCCGCGTCCGATTTGCTGCCGCTTCCGTCACGACAGGTACTGCTGTTTCGCTTAAACTCAGCGAATTGGTTGCGGGAGCCGGATTTGAACCGACGACCTTCGGGTTATGAGCCCGACGAGCTACCAGGCTGCTCCATCCCGCGTCCGTAATACTTCTCTTCTTTACTGCCTGTTTCGCTTAACTTCAGCGAATTGGTTGCGGGAGCCGGATTTGAACCGACGACCTTCGGGTTATGAGCCCGACGAGCTACCAGGCTGCTCCATCCCGCGTCCGTGGATGCGCACTATACTCTTCGCGCGTTTTGATGCAACCCATTTTTGAAAAAAAGTGGTTTTAATACCGTCTGTTGTCGAATTTTTCCACCATCTGGGGATTTGTTGCACAACATGGGCCGCTCTTTTTTTGCCGACGCATTTAAATCTGATTTAGCCTTTGCTATCTTCGGCCTGCAAACCGGCGAAATAAGAGAACGAAATGAAAGGATGTTGGGCAAAGTATGTAATGACAGGCGCGTTGTTCGCGCTTCTGGCGGGATGCTCGTCAAAACCCACTGACAGAGGACAGCAGTATATAGATGGTAAACTGGATCAACCGCTGGCGCTGGTTAATCAGCCGAATGCCAAAGGTCGTCCGGTTAATGGTAAAGACTTTGTCGATCAGGTCGGTGCAATCAAATCGGCTTCGCCGCGAATGTTCACTCGCCAGAACAGTACCTATAGCTCAATTGAAAGCTGGTTAATCGCCGGTGGTGATACTCGCCAGCTGCGCCAGTTTGGTCTTGATGCATTCCAGATGGAAGGTGTCGATAACTACGGTAACGTGCAATTTACCGGTTACTACACTCCGGTAATTGAGGCGCGCACTACGCGGCAGGGTGAATTTCAGTATCCGCTGTATCGCCTGCCACCACGCAGTAAAGGTCGCAAGCTGCCAAGCCGTGCAGAGATTTATGCCGGTGCGCTCGACGATCGCTACATCATCGGATACAGCAATTCGTTGATGGATAACTTTATGATGGATGTGCAGGGCAGTGGCTACGTCGACTTTGGCGATGGCCGCCCATTAATGTTCTTTGGCTATAGCGGTAAGAACGGGCACGGCTATCACAGTATTGGTAAGACATTAATCGATCGCGGTGAAGTGAAGCGTGAAGATATGTCGATGCAGGCGATTCGTAAATGGGCGGATGAGCACAGCGCGTATGAAGTGCGTGAACTGCTGGAAACCAACCCGTCATTTGTCTTCTTTAAGCCAGAAAACTTTGCGCCGGTGCGCGGTGCCAGCGCAGTACCACTGGTGGCGAAGGCATCGGTTGCTGCCGATCGCGCTCTGATTCCGCCAGGCAGCGTATTGCTGGCAGAAGTGCCGCTGCTTGACAATAACGGCAAGTTTACCGGCAAGTATGAGATGCGTGTAATGGTGGCACTGGATGTCGGTGGCGCAATTAAGGGCCAGCACTTTGATATCTATCAGGGTATCGGACCGGATGCTGGTCATATGGCGGGCTTTTTCAACCATTATGGTCGCGTCTGGATCCTGCGTGCGGCACCCGGTGCTGGCACGAGTGTGTTCAGCGCCAGCTAAAACGGCAATAATGGTGCAATGCTGAAAGGCACGAACCATTAAACTCTTCTCTTAATTGCGGGTCAGTTCTGGCCCGCAATAACTGACATCCCGATTTATTAATGTTAACCAGGGTAGATTCATGACTTCTCTTTCCGACGCCTGGCTGCAACGCTTTGGCGGCACCGCACGTTTATATGGTCAGCATGCATTGCAGCTGTTTGCTGAGGCGCATATCTGTGTAATTGGTATTGGCGGTGTGGGTTCCTGGGCAGCAGAGGCGCTGGCGCGTACCGGTATCGGCACCATCACCCTGATTGATATGGATGATGTCTGCGTGACGAATACTAACCGTCAGGTGCATGCGCTGCGTGATAACGTCGGCAAAGCAAAAACTGAGGTAATGGCAGAACGTATTCTGGCAATCAATCCTGAGTGCCGGGTGATCTGTATTGATGACTTTATTACCGCGGATAACACCTCTGAGCTGATGAGCGGAGGTTTTAGCTACGTGATTGATGCTATCGACAGCGTGCGGCCAAAAGCCGCGTTACTGGCCTGGTGCCGCCGCAATAAGATTCCGCTGGTGACAACCGGTGGTGCCGGTGGCCAGATAGATCCGACGCAAATTCAGGTAGCCGACCTGGCAAAAACCATTCAGGACCCGCTGGCGGCTAAGCTGCGTGAGCGGCTGAAACAGGATTTTGGCATAGTGAAAAACAGCAAGGGTAAGCTGGGAATTGATTGTGTGTTCTCAACCGAGGCGCTGGTTTATCCGCAGCCGGACGGCAGTGTTTGCGCATCGCGCAGCACCGCTGAAGGGCCGAAAAGAATGGACTGCTCTGCCGGATTTGGTGCGGCGACCATGGTAACGGCAACTTTTGGTTTTGTTGCCGTATCTCATGTGCTGAAAAAGATGATGGCAAAGGCCGCACGTCAGTCGTAAAACTGTTGTGGCGTTTAGCTTGCCGCGCGCTTTACTGCATCCGTTAACGCCTGCAAACCGCTACTGCGCGAGCTGCTTAACTGCTGACGTAGCCCAAGCTGGTCAAACAGCGCCAGCGGATCGCTGTCTCGCAACTTCGCGGCGGATTGCCCTTCAACGGCGGTCAGCAGCACCGCCAGTAATCCCCTTACGATGCGCCCTTCACTGTCACCATAGAAGTGCAGGGTGCCATCGGCATTCAGCTGGTGTCCGAGCCAGACGCGGTTTTCACAACCGCTGAGTTCAATGTCTGCGGTCTTTAGTTCAGCCGGTAACGCGGGAAGCTGCTTGCCGAGTAGAATCAGCTGACGATAACGATCTTCCCATTGATGAAAGGCAGAGAACGTCTCCTGTAAGCTGGCAACGGTAATCACGTCGCCAAACGGATGGGGGGCCAGTGGTGCTGAACTCATCATTAATCTGCCAGTAAAGTGATTGCAGTATGCATGGCGGCGATCAGCGCATCGACATCCTGCAAGGTATTGTAGGGAGCAAAGGAGACGCGCAGCGTGCCGCTGACGCCCAACGCGTTCATTAGCGGCTGCGCGCAATGTTGCCCGGCGCGCAGCGCGATGCCGCTCTCTGCCAGTAACGTCACCAGATCGCTGTGATGTATGCCTTGAATATCAAAGGCCAGTACGCTGGAGCGGCTGCTGCGATAGCTGCGGAAACCGTCCAGTTCTGCCAGCCGCTCTTCGGCCAGACTGGCGAGGCCGCAGCTCCACTCTTCTGCCGCGGGCAGATCGATTTCAGCCAGCCACTCCAGCGCTGCGCTCAGGCCAATAACCCCGGCAACATTAGGCGTGCCAGCCTCAAAACACCAGGGAGCGGATTGAGCAGTAAAACCGTCGAATGAGACGTCAGTCAGCATCTTGCCGCCACCCTGTATCGGTTGCATTTCTGCCAGCCGTTCGGGTTTGGCGTACAGCGCACCAATGCCCATCGGCCCATACAACTTATGCGCTGAGAAAGCGTAGAAATCGATATCCAGCGCCTGCACATCCGCTGGATTGTGAACCACTCCCTGTGCGCCATCAATCATTACCGGCACGCCGGCCTGATGAGCGAGAGCAATCGCCTCCGCGATATCCGGGCATCCGCCGGTAACATTAGACATCTGGCCCAATGCCAGCAGGCGGGTACGCTGATTCAGCAAGCCAGGCAGAGCCGTGATATCCGGCAGGCGATTCGGATCCAGTGACCATTTAATCACCCGCGCGCCGGTTTGCTGTGCCAGCATCAGCCAGGGAACCAGATTAGCATGGTGCTCGGCTTCGCTGACGATAATCTCATCGCCCGGCTGAAGTCGTGGACGCAGGTAGCTTTGCGCCACCAGATTGATGGCGTCGGTGGTGCCGCGCGTCCAGACGATCGCCAGTGGCGACGGCGCATTGAGCAGTTGCGCCACCTGACTACGGGCATTTTCATAGCGCTCGGTCAGCTTACGCGCTTCGGCAAACTGGCTGCGATGCACGGTTCCTGCACTGAGACTGTAAAACTGGCGTGTTGCTTCGATAACCACCTGCGGCTTAAGTGCGGTAGCAGCGCTGTCAAGATAAACGCCAGCATCGGCCAGAGCAGGAAACTGCTGACGAAACTGCGCCGGATTAAAAGACTTCATACTGTTCTCGTGGTTCATACGTTCAGAAGATGGCTAAATTCATGGTCTTAAACTGGAAAAGCTGAAAAAGAGCGTTATGCTAATTATTGCAAGGTTTAAACATTACCCGCATATAGATTTTGCTGCTCACCGAAGATCGTTCTTCTGTCGCGACTAAATTTAGCCATTTACGGGTGGTTTATCGCAATTTATCTGCAAGGAGATATAAAATGAAAAAATTAGCCGCAGTACTGGCCGCATGCGCCATGACCTTTACTTTAGCTGCCTGTTCCAGCAACTATGTGATGCACACCAATGATGGGCGCACCATTGTTGCCGATGGCAAGCCGGTTGTAGATTCAGATACCGGTATGATCAGCTACAAAGATGCGAATGGCAACAAGCAGCAGATCAATCGTTCTGATGTAAAAGAAATGGTTGAGATGGGCCAGTAAGATTCAGGTAAAAAAAAGCACCGCAATTTGCGGTGCTACTAAATCACTATGGACAGACAGGATAAATCTACAGGAATTAAAAGGGCAGCTAAGCTACCGGATCTGAAAAGCGTCAGATCAATTGCAAACACAACATCACGACCACAAGCCAAAAGTTTTCGAAAATTCCGCGATCTCTCACACAAATTTCAAACAACTTTTCGTTCCGGCTCTGGAAGTGCGGCAACTATAGGTATTTGCTGGAGCTTCCTCAACGGACAATTTATAATGTCTCGGATAAAAAAATCTAATACGTAACACGCGCTTGTCGAGTTACGTCTGGTTGTAACAGAAAACATTGCGGAAACCATGTCAAAACGACTTCCTCCCCTGAATGCGCTGCGAGTTTTTGATGCAGCGGCACGGCATCTCAGCTTTACCAAAGCGGCTGAAGAGCTGTTTGTGACGCAAGCTGCGGTTAGCCATCAAATCAAATCTTTAGAGGATTTTCTCGGCCTGAAGCTGTTTCGCCGCCGTAACCGCTCGCTGCTACTTACCGAGGAAGGGCAAAGTTATTATCTGGATATCAAGGAAATCTTCTCCGCGCTGAATGATGCCACGCGTAAGCTTCAGGCGCGCAGTGCGAAAGGGGCACTGACGGTCAGTTTGCTGCCGAGTTTTGCCATTCAGTGGCTGGTTCCACGACTCTCAAGCTTTAACTCAGCTTATCCGGGTATTGATGTGCGTATCCAGGCCGTCGACCGTGAAGAGGAAAAATTAGCCGACGATGTCGATGTGGCGATTTTCTATGGTCGCGGCAACTGGCCAGGGCTGCGAGTGGAGAAACTGTATGCCGAATATCTGCTGCCGGTCTGCTCTCCGCTGCTGCTTACCGGCGATAATCCCTTAAAAGTGCCGGCTGACCTGGAAAAAGTCACGCTGTTGCATGATGCCTCGCGCCGTGACTGGCAATCCTATACCCGCCAGCTAGGCTTGCAGCATATAAATGTGCAGCAGGGGCCGATCTTCAGCCATAGCGCGATGGTATTGCAGGCGGCAATCCATGGTCAGGGGATCGCGCTGGCTAACAATGTGATGGCGCAGACCGAGCTGGAAGCGGGAAGGCTGGTCTGCCCGTTTAACGATGTTTTGGTCAGTAAAAACGCTTTTTATCTGGTTTGTCATGACAGTCAGGCAGAACTGGGTAAAATAGCCGCCTTTCGCCAATGGATCCTGGCAAAAGCCGCAAGCGAACAGGAAACATTTCGCTTTCGCTACGAACACTAATTGATGCGGTGCGTGGTGCATTTTCCGTTGGGGAAGCATGGCGCATCTTCTGTTTTGAGGATAGGTTAATGTCCAGTCGTGCAATGATGATCTTTTCCGCCATCAGCGGATTTGTCTTCGTGATGTTTGGGGCATTTGGTGCCCATGTACTAAGCCAGTCTCTTGGTCCGCAAGAGATGGCATGGATCCATACCGGGCTGGATTATCAGGCTTATCATACGCTGGCGATTCTCGGTCTTGCCGCGGCAATGCTGCGTCGCGCCAATATCTGGTTTTACTGGAGCAGCGCATTTTTGGCGCTGGGCACGGTACTGTTTAGTGGCAGCCTCTATTGCCTGGCGCTGTCACATCTGAAGATGTGGGTTTTTGTTACACCGGTTGGCGGCGTCTGTTTCCTTATCGGCTGGGTTTTAATGTTAATTGGCGCACTGCGTCTGAAGAAAAGGGCAGATCGCCATGAATAAAGTATTGCTGTATTGCCGTCAGGGTTTTGAGAAAGAGTGTGCCGCCGAGATTACCGATAAAGCTACACAGCGCGAAGTGTTTGGTTTTGCAAGGGTAAAAGAAGATTCAGGCTACGTGTTATTTGAGTGTTATCAGCATGAAGACGCTGACAAGCTGGTGCGCGAACTGCCCTTCAGCGAGCTGATTTTCGCACGTCAGATGGTGGTCGTGGGAGAACTGTTACGCGATCTGCCGCCGGAAGACCGTGTGTCGCCAGTCGTCGGCATGCTGACCGGAGTGGTCGAAAAAGGTGGTGAACTACGGGTCGAAGTGCCGGACACCAACCAGAGCAAAGAGCTGCTGAAATTCTGCCGTAAGTTCACCGTGCCGCTGCGTGCCAGCCTGCGCAGTAGCAATATCCTGCTGAACTATGAGTCAGCCAAACGCCCGGTGGTGCATGTATTCTTTATTGCGCCGGGCTGCTGCTATGTCGGTTATTCTTACCCGGATAATAACTCAACGTTCTTTATGGGAATTCCGCGCCTGAAGTTTCCGTCAGATGCACCAAGCCGTTCGACGCTGAAACTGGAAGAAGCTTTCCACGTTTTTATCCCTGCCGATGAGTGGGATGAGCGCCTGGCCAGCGGCATGTATGCCGTCGATCTCGGCGCCTGCCCGGGCGGCTGGACCTATCAGTTGGTACAGCGCAGCATGATGGTAGATGCGATTGATAATGGTCCAATGGCACCAAGCCTGATGGATACCGGACAGGTTACCCATCATCGTGAAGATGGATTTAAATATCGTCCAACCCGCACCAATATTTACTGGCTGGTATGCGACATGGTGGAAAAACCGGTACGCGTTGCCAATCTGATGACCGAATGGCTGGTTAACGGCTGGTGCCGTGAAGCGATTTTCAATCTTAAGTTGCCAATGAAAAAGCGCTACGAAGAAGTGTCGCAGAATCTGGCAATGATGAATGAAAAACTGAAAGCCAGCGGCATCAATGCACAGATTAATGCGCGCCAACTTTACCACGATCGAGAAGAGGTCACGGTTCATGTACGCCGTATCTGGAGTGCCACTCCGGGTCGTCGTGATGAGCGCTATTAATTAGCTATTTAACCCCGGATCAGGGATGATCGCGGGGTTAGAATGAACACACTCTTGAAATGCTCTAAAAAAACGTTAACGTTCAATTGAAAAGATAGATAGTTTCATTTTTGTCTTTTCGATACCAAATTTTCATTGGGCGATGATCTTTTTCAATGCAATTTTTTTTAGTGTTCATCTCATCAAAACAGAGTAAGTCACTGTCCTGATCGGTTCCCGAGTCAGTTTTATAGTTTCCAACCCAAAAGCTTATACCATAGTCGCATTCTCCTATGGGAACATGATACTTTTCTTTAAACAGAGATTTATTTTCCTCCCACCAGAGAATTTTATTGTTCCTGGTTAATGGAAAGTGTTCAACGATAACGAAATAGTTGTCAAATTTTTTTGAGTAATGGACGTCAATAACTTTGGTTGGTTGAAATAACCATCCGAAAAAAACAGCTCCTGTGAAGATAGAGGCTATTGCGATTAGTTTAAAACGTATCAAATCTGCTGCCCTCAATCGTTTTAATTGCATTCATTTCAGTGATAAATGGCTGATAACCATAGCCTTGCCAGCGTTGCAATGTAAACCAGATACGAAAGATACGGAACTCTCGATATAACAAATTGCTAATATCATCATTATCGAGTCCAAAATGGTCCTGGACTCTGTAGTGGATTTTCGCTTTGTAACGATCTCTGTTCACCTCATAGCTTTCAAGAGTGATATGTGTAGCCCAAGTGTCATGTACGCTAATGGCTAACCCATTGATTCTATCCATGAGGCTGTTGAATTTTGGTAATTTAGATTCTGCAATCTCAGCAGTTAATGCTTTGATGTTACTTTCAGGATAATGACCATGTCCCCAGTCAGTGAGCTGTGTGAAAGTTTGTTTGATTTTCTGCAAAGAGCTCTCCATCGAACTATGATTTTCCAGCGCCGCATCCAGCATCGGGTCGAAAAATCTGTCGCCTTGGCCATATTGCATATGGTCTATCAATTTACCAATCAGTGACTGATACTCACCGACAAAAGAGAGGCTGGTTGATAAGCTGCGAAACTCGTCAAACAGTATGCGCGCGCTTTCCAGTCGGTTGGGAAAGGTAAACGGATTAATACGTGTAGAGATGTCACGTAACCTGTAGCGCTCTTTAAGCACTTTTTCACTGATATCGCCGTAATGCATATCATCGGCAAAGTAGTCATCCATTTTACGCTGGGTTTCATAGATGCGTATTGGCAGTTGCAGCGCCGCTGTCTGCGGCTTGTGGTCGGCGTGAGTATCCATAATTAACGTCCCGGTTAATTGACTTCAATCCCTTCAGGTTATTAATATACGAGACAATGAAAAACAAAGATAGCCTGCAAAAAAAGAAGAGTCAGTACGAAATAGATGATTTTTATGATTACCTTTTTATTAAATTTATAATTAATATCATCGATATAATTAGTATATCTGGACGGGTGACCCGATTATCATGTCATCCGATTTAAATAAGTTAACCTGCCTCATAACGCAGTTCTTTAAGATTACCATCTAAGATTAAATCGGTTTTCAGCGTCGCCACCTGTTGGCAGATAAACGCCATTTCACGGTGCTCTTCGAGTTTCTTTCGCCATTTTTCGGGAACGGCATCAAGATGCTGATAGACACCTGCCAGCGAGCCAAAGTCCGTTAATAGCTGACTGGCACTTTTTGGTCCAATGCCGGCAACGCCGGGAATCTTGCTGCTGCTGATACCTGCCAGCCCCCAGTAATCGGTGAGCTGCTGTGGCGTAACGCCAAACTCTTTGGCAATAAAAGGCATATCCAGCCAGCGCTTCTGAAAGTAATCACGAATAAAAATCGACGGCGCTAACAGCTGGCAATAGCCTTTATCGGTCGAAACAATCGTCGCCTGATGACCGCCCGAAGCGACTTTTACCGCCAGCGTAGCCGCCAGATCGTCGGCTTCATCGCCGGGAGAGGTCCAGCAGGTGACGCCAGCGGCGGCAAAGGCATCGCGTAAGAGCGGCATTTCCACTTGCAGGTTATCCGGCATTGGTGGGCGTCCGGCTTTATAGTCGGGCAACAGCTGATGACGCCAGCCGTCGCGGCGCTCGTCGTCGTCAAATACCGCGACGACATGGGTCGGACGAGTGTGCAGCAACAGTTGCTGTAACGCCTGCACGCAGGTTTGCTGGCAGGGAGAGCCCTGAACAGCGTGAATGCGGCGAATCAGATTCAGTGCATCAACAATTAACAGATGATTAGTCATAAGCTCGAAGTCAGAGCGGCACGGATGCCGCTCCGTAGCAGGTTACTTTATGATTTCATAGCAGGGGATATAGGCGGTGCCCGGCAACTTCATGCGGTGCTGAGCGACAAATCCCTGTAGTAAATCGTCCATGTGATGCATCATTTGCGCATCGCCGTGCAGTTTATACGGCCCTTTCTCCTGAATCTCACGGATACCCATCTCTTTAACATTGCCGGCAACGATGCCGGAAAATGCCCGACGCAGTGCGGCGGCGAGTTTCTCTGGCGGCTGATTCGGATAAAGATTGAGATTAGCCATATTCTCATGGGTTGGTATAAACGGTACCTGAAGATCCGGCGCAATACGAATTGACCAGTTAAAGCTGTAGGCATCTCCGGTTTCACGACGATTCTCTTTAACCTTCGGCATCGCTTTTTTCATCTGACGGGCGACTTCGGCTGCATCGTCAATGATGATGGTGTAGTGGCGGCGCGCCTGTTCACCCACGGTATTGACGATAAACTCATCCAGCACGCGGAAGTAGTCGGCACTCTCTTTCGGCCCGGTAAGAATCAGCGGCAGCACCTGATCGTGGTTTTGCGGATTCATCAGAATACCCAGCAAATACAGTAGCTCTTCAGCGGTGCCAACCCCGCCCGGGAAGATGATGATACCGTGCGCAATGCGGACAAACGCCTCAAGGCGTTTTTCAATATCCGGCATAATGATCAGTTCATTGACCAGTGGATTCGGCGGCTCAGCGGCAATAATTGATGGCTCCGTCAGGCCAATAAAGCGGCCATCTTTGTAGCGCTGCTGGGCATGTCCAACGGCGGCACCTTTCATTGGTGCTTCCATGACGCCCGGTCCGCAGCCGGTACAGATATTCAGCTCGCGCAGGCCAAGCTGTGAGCCAACGCTACGACAATACTGATATTCAGTGGCGTTAATCGAGTGTCCGCCCCAGCAGACCACCATATTAGGTTCTTCGCCGATATGCAGTGCCCGCGCATTACGCAGAATCGAGAACACCATATTGGTGATATGGATGGAGTCTTCCTGGTTCAGATGCTGGAAACGTTCGGCATGAGTAATCTGGCCGTTAACGAACAGGATATCGCGCAGTACCGCAAACAGGTTGGCTTGCAGTGATCGAATGATACGGCCGTCAACAAACGCGTCTTCCGGCGGATTGATCAGCTCCAGCTTCACGCCGCGCTCACGACGCAGCACATTGATATCAAAGTTTTCGAAACGGGAGAGCAGTTCATGGCTGCTGTCGGTTTGACTTCCGGAGTTAAGCACGGCGAGTGAGCAGTTACGAAACAGTTGATAGAGGTCACTGCTGGCTGTGCGCTTCAGCATGTCGACTTCCAGCTGTGAGAGCAAATCCATCGAGCCAAGAGGGCTAATATGTGTAATCAAATGAACTCCTTTACACCCGCCAGGGTGATTTGTGACTCTGCGCCCAGCGGGCGGAGCAGAGACGAAAAATCCTTTGGTAACGCCAGCTTGTCACTTAGCGCCAGACTTCAGATTAACGCTCTCAGTACCGGTTTCACAACTGATTCCTGAAGCGGTTAACCGGCCTGCGAGATATCTCGCAATTACTGGCGAACCAGCCGTGAATGCGACGGTATAAAATCGCAATTGCTACGCCACGGGTTGATGTCAAGACCACCGCGGCGGGTATAACGCGCATAAACCGACAGCGTTTCCGGCTGGCAGAAGCGCTGGATATCATTGAAAATACGCTCAACACACTGCTCGTGGAATTCGTTGTGGTGGCGGAAAGAGACCAGATAACGCAATAGCGCTTCGCGATCGATGCGCGGGCCACGGTAGCGGATCTGCACTGAACCCCAGTCGGGCTGATTGGTGATCAGGCAATTAGATTTCAGCAGGTGGCTGACCAACGTTTCTGACACCACCTCACTCGAGGTGGCATTTTCCAGGTAGTCAGCATTGAACTGATAGTTATCAATGGTGATGTCCTGTTCATCAATGCAGTTGCCGTCAAAATGCCCCATCGGCTGCCCTTCAATTTCCTGCAGACGAAACAGCGCCACACTGACGTCACCCTGCGCGCAGGCGCTGAGATCGCGCTCAAGCGTCTGACGCACTTCGCCCCAGTCGGCGAACGGCGTCTGATTAAAGCTGTTGAGATAGAGCTTAAAGCTTTTTGACTCTATCAGATTAAGGCTGCTGGCATTCAGCACCACTTCGCCGATGGCAACCTGCGGTACGCCTTTGTTGTTAAGCCATGACAGCTCATACAGCGTCCAGATATCGGCACCGCTAAACGGTAAATAGTCCGGATAGAGGCCGAGCGGCTCGCGGTTCATACTGCGTGGTACCGCCTGCAATAAACTGGCGTCGTAACTGTCATGATATTCTGTTGCTTTACCCAGGGTCAGGCCGTGCAAAGCCAGGTGCTGATCGTGTGTAGACATACTCTTACCTTAATTGCCCGCTCTGCGGGCTAAACTGTCGAATCCACCTTCATAACTGAAGCAGCAGCGATGTTCACTGATCCGCATCACTGACCTCTGTCAGCCGAGGGTGACGCGCTGCCTTACCGCAACGCCAATCTCTTTAGGTATACTAATCGCTGATACCAGGGTTTATAAGTGTAACTTAGCTGGCCAACAGTGAGAAAATTAAAGATGGAACAGACCACCCAAGCGCTGACCGATTTTACCACCCGCTACTGTGAGTTCTGGCAGCAGCAGTGCGGACATCCGCCCGCCAGCGCAGCGTTGTATGGGGTGGCATCTCCCTGTATTACACAAACGCTTGATGACGAAATCTTCTGGCAGCCGCAGCCGTTTACGCTGGCCAAAAATCTTGATGCGATTGAGCGCGCCATCGGATTGCAACTTCAGCCCGCGCTGGTGGCATTCTATACCACACAATTTGCTGGTGACATGTCAGCTCAGTTGAACGGAAATGAACTGTCTCTGGTACAGGTTTGGAGCGAAGAGGACTTCGTCAGGGTGCAGGAAAACCTGATTGGGCACCTGGTGATGAAGCGTCGACTAAAACAGACGCCCACGCTATTTATCGCTACAACTGAGTCTGAATTGGAGGTGATTTCACTATGTAATCTCAGTGGTGAAGTGATTATTGAGCAATTAGGCAAAAATAAGCGTGAAATCCTCGCCGGTTCAATAACGGATTTTCTCAAGTTATTACAACCTGTTAGATGATCCTTTTTGCGATATTGCCTTATGTTTTTGTGAGATATCTCTTACATGGAGTGTGAGAGATCGCCAGAAAATCCATGTCGTTATTTCACTGTTAAAATGTGAAAATATTGTAAATCATGAGGTTAGGTTAGTCGGGTCATTCTGATGGTCGTAAGATGATGCCATAAATGCGGCAACTATCTTGTTTACTGGCGCTGATCTGGCAGAATGCCTGGCATCAGGAAGGATACTGTGGACTGGACGACATCAGGATGATGTCTCTTCAGGATGAAGCGGAACAACATCCGGACGATGCATGGAAAGGCTTCAGGAAGAAGCAAGGATATCTCAGGATGAGATATGGACACCTCCAGGAAGGAGAATGAGAGCTATACCAGGATGGTGTGGTGGGCCAGGATGCCAAAGGAGTGTAAGCCGGGATGGCTTAGGGTGTCAGGATGGCACACAGGAAAAGTTTTCAAGGATGAGCAGGGAGCACAAAAGTAGCTGGAGCGCTGCAAACGAACCGGGAGCACTGTTTATACAGTGCTCCCTTTTTTTTGTTCATCCTTTTTACCCGCTCGTCGCGGAGTGTTATTCTTGCCGCCCATTTTTATTGTCTCTTCACCAGAGGTTGCCGATGAGTCGTGAACAACAGGTTCGCCAACGTTTGCTGGACATAGCCCAGATCATGCAGGACAACGGATTGTGGCAAAGCAGCGCGCCAGATACTGCGGCGTTTAACAGTACCGAGCCTTTCAGCGTCGACACCATGTTGCCACTGGAGTGGTTGCAATGGGTGCTACTGCCGCGCATGCAGGCCTTGCTGGATGCCAACGCGCCACTACCGAAAAACTTCGCGATCACCTCTTATTACGAAGAGGCGCTGGAAGCCAGTGTATCCGGCCGCGTGCTGCTGCTGAGCCAGCTGAAAGCGCTGGATGATCTTTTCACGGACAGCGCCCACTGATGCTGGAAATTATTTATCAGGATGAACACCTGGTCGCGGTGAACAAGCCCGCAGGCTGGTTGGTTCACCGCAGCTGGCTCGATCGCAAAGAGAAAGTCGTCGTGATGCAAACGGTACGCGACCAGATTGGTCAGCACGTATTTACTGCCCATCGCCTCGACCGACCGACTTCTGGCGTGCTGTTGATGGGGCTGTCGAGTGAGGTTGGCCGTTTGTTGTCGCAGCAGTTTGAGCAACATCAGATGCAGAAAACCTATCATGCACTGGTACGTGGCTGGCTTGATGGCGAAGAGCGCATTGACTATCCGCTGACGGAAGAGCTGGACAAAATTGCTGATAAGTTCGCCTCGGGCGATAACGCGCCAAAGTCGGCGGTTACCGATTATCGTTCCGTTGCGCAGGTCGAGATGCCGTATGCGATTGGCCGCTATGATTGCGCGCGCTACACGCTGGTCGAGCTGCAGCCACACACCGGGCGTAAGCATCAGTTGCGCCGTCATATGTCGCATCTGCGCCATCCGATTATTGGCGACAGCGCACACGGTGACTTAAAGCAGAATCGCGGCGCAGCGCAGCACTTTGGCTGTCAGCGCCTGATGCTGCATGCCAGCAGTCTGGCGCTTAACCATCCGGTGACCGGGCAGCCGCTGGTGATTCGCGCCGGGCTGGATGATATCTGGCAAAAGATGATGCAGCAGTTCGGCTGGCAGCATTGTCTCCCTGATGTTCCGAGGGTTGAGTTTGCCGCGACAGCAAGTCAGGATAGTGCATCAATCTAAGGAGATAAGTTATGGCGCAGGTGGGTATTTTTGTCGGAACCGTTTACGGTAATGCACTGTTGGTGGCAGAAGAGGCGGAGCCAGTTCTTCAGCAGGCCGGCCATCAGGTAAAGATTTTTGAGGACGCCACGCTGGCGGACTGGCAGCAGTACAGCGACCATGTCGCGCTGATTATTACCTCCACCACCGGTCAGGGTGATTTTCCCGACAGTATCGCGGCGCTGTATCATGCGGTCAGGGATCAGCTGGGCCATCAGCCGCAGCTGCAATACGGTGTGATTGCGCTTGGCGACAGTAGCTATGACCATTTCTGCGGCGCGGGCAAAAGCTTTGATCAGTTGTTGCAGGAACACGGCGCTAAGCGGGTGGGTGAACTGCTGACCATTGATGCGATGGAAAATCCTGAGCCAGAAGCGGTTACCACGCCATGGGTTGAAGCCTGGGCAAAACTGATCTGATTTGTTGGGGCCGCATTGGCTGGCCCCGTAAAAATCTCAGGTCACCGGAGCCGGATTAAACACTGCCAGCGCATTGCGAATTCCCCAGCGATCGGACCAGGTCTGCTGCCTGCCGCTGGCAATCTCCAGAATTAACTCAAACAGACGCCAGCCAACCTGCTCAATGGTTTCTTCGCCAGTAGCAATGGTGCCGGCGTTAATATCCATTAAGTCATGCCAGCGCTCTGCCAACGCATTTCGCGTTGCCATTTTGATCACCGGAATCGCCGCCAGGCCGTATGGCGTGCCGCGTCCGGTGGTAAACACCTGCAGGGTAATGCCGGAAGCCATTTGCTGAGTGCCGCAAACGAAATCACTGGCGGGAGTTGCCGCGTAGATTAGGCCGCGTTGAGTCGGGCGCTGACCGGGCGAAAGTACCTCAACAATCGGGCTACGGCCTGATTTGGCAATCGATCCCAGCGCTTTTTCCACTACGTTAGCCAGCCCACCTTTTTTATTGCCCGGCGACGGATTAGCGCTGCGGTCGGTTTGTCCCTGACTTAGGTAGTCGTCATACCATGCCATCTCTTCCAGCAGACGTTTACCGACGGCCTCATTGACCACGCGCGGCGTCAGCAGATGGATTGCATCCCGTACTTCGGTGACTTCAGAAAACATCACCGTGGCACCGCAGCGCACCAGCAGATCGGAGGCGAAGCCGACCGCAGGATTAGCGGTAACGCCGGAAAAGGCGTCACTGCCGCCGCACTGCATGCCGACTATCAGTTCTGATGCCGGGCACTGTTGGCGCTGGCGCTGGTTCAGCCGCTGCAAATGGCGTTCAGCTACCTGTAAAATTTCCTGCACCATTGCCTGAAAGCCAACCAGCTTCTCATCTTGTAAGCGCACAATATCCTGCTCATCAAGCGAGATAACCTGTACGTCTTCGGTGCCGGTCAGTAGTTTCTCCGGCTGCAATTTCTCACAGCCGAGACCGACCACCATCACTTCACCGCCAAAGTTAGCGTTAAGCGCCAGATTATGAATTGTGCGAATTGGCACTACTGCTGCCGGTGCATTGATCGCGACCCCGCAGCCATACAGGTGATTCAGCGCGACTACGCCGTCGACGTTGGGATAACGCGGCAGCAGCTCGCGCTCGATAATCGCTACCACGTAATCCACCACCCCGGCGACGCAATGTACGCTGGTGGTAATTCCCAGCAGATTGCGGGTTCCGACACTGCCATCGGCGTTGCGATAGCCAGCAAAGGTGTAACCTTCCAGCGCTGGCAGCGCGTCGGGTACGCGGTTAGCCAGCGGTAAACTGGCCAGTGGTGGTGCTTCGGGTAGCGCTACCAGCGATTCTTCAATCCAGCTGCCCTGCGCGATATCACGCAGCGCATAACCAATCACTTCGCCGTAACGAATAATATTACCGCCGCAGGCGATTGGATTTAACGCCACTTTATGTCCCTGTGGAACATGTTCAGTTAATTGCAGGCCGCAGTTAAACGTGGTGCCTGCCGGCAGACCATTATTATTCACTACAATCGCCACGTTATCGGTTTCATGCACCTTTATATACAACGGTACTTCATCAGTTATTTTATTCATTGCTCTAATGTCCTGTTTTTTATCTGCAGGTACAGGCTTTTGGAATACGGGTTACTGCCACGACATCAATCATATTTGCTGAAAGAAAGTATATGTTGCGCTGGCTGCCGCAGACACTATGCAAATGTCGGTGTTTACGCCTCTCTGACGCCTTGATTTCGTGCAAATCTACTAAGGCAAGAGAAGGTGCTCACAAACAAAAGCCAGCAAAATCACAGTGTGCGGCAAATCTCACTGAAAAAACCAATTCCGTGAGCGGTCGCGCATCGTATTGTGCAAGTGCAAAAAAATAGGGCTTAAAACATCTTTAATATCATGCAGAGTTCTAATGTGCCGTTGGCGCGGGCTTCTTATACTTCTTCTCGTGTTGAACGTTAGGTTATTCACCACGCTGCGTAATCAAAGTATTTGCTAATAAATAAATCGCTGTGTTTAACCCAACATCATTCTGATACCCACGCATGGTGTCTGTTGTTCAGAGTGAAAGTAGCTAACTGCTCTATTTTCAGGAGTACATCATGAATTCTGTGAGCCAGGCCGCGAGCGCAGTACAAAAGCGAACCAACGCGCGCTATTGGATAGTGGTGATGTTATTTATCGTCACTTCATTTAACTATGGTGACCGCGCCACGCTGTCTATTGCCGGTTCCTCGATGGCAAAAGAGATAGGGCTGGACCCGGTCGGCATGGGTTACATCTTCTCCGCTTTTTCCTGGGCATACGTTATTGGTCAGATTCCAGGGGGCTGGCTGCTAGACCGTTTTGGTTCCAAGCGCGTCTACTTCTGGAGCATTTTCATCTGGTCACTGTTCACTCTGTTACAGGGCTTCGTCGATATCTTCAGCGGCTTCGGCATTATCGTGGCGCTGTTTGCCCTGCGTTTTCTGGTCGGGCTGGCCGAAGCACCCTCGTTTCCGGGCAACAGCCGCATCGTTGCGGCCTGGTTCCCGGCGCAGGAGCGTGGCACCGCTGTGGCGATTTTTAACTCGGCACAATATTTTGCCACGGTAATTTTTGCGCCGATTATGGGCTGGCTGACCTCTGAAGTGGGCTGGGCACACGTGTTCTGGTTTATGGGCGGGCTTGGCATCATTCTCAGTTTTGTCTGGCTGAAAGTGATTCATGATCCTAACGACCATCCGGGGGTTAATAAAGCCGAGCTGGAATATATGGAGCAGGGCGGTGCGCTGATCAATATGGATCAGAAAAAGGATGAGCGAAAAGTCAGCTGGAACGAAAAAATGTTCCAAATCAAGCAGCTGGTTACTTCACGTATGATGATCGGCATCTACCTCGGCCAGTACTGCATCAATGCCATGACCTACTTCTTTATCACCTGGTTCCCGGTTTATCTGGTGCAGGCGCGCGGGATGTCGATCCTCAAAGCCGGCATTATCGCTTCCGTTCCGGCCATATGCGGTTTCCTCGGTGGCGTGCTGGGCGGGATTATCTCTGACTGGCTGATGCGCAAAACGGGTTCGCTGAATATTGCCCGTAAAACCCCGATTGTACTGGGCATGTTGCTGTCGATTTCGATGGTTATCTGTAACTACGTCGATACCGAGTGGATGGTGGTGTTCTTTATGGCGACCGCGTTCTTCGGTAAAGGCATCGGTGCGCTGGGCTGGGCGGTAATGGCTGATACCGCACCGAAAGAGATCAGTGGTCTGAGTGGCGGATTGTTCAATATGTTTGGTAACGCCTCCGGCATCATCACGCCGATTGCCATCGGTTACATCATTGCCACTACCGGTTCTTATAACGGGGCGCTGATTTATGTCGGTATCCACGCTTTTGTGGCGGTACTCAGCTATCTGGTACTGGTCGGTGATATCAAACGTATCGAACTGAGAGTGAAAGCTTAAGGAGTCTGCATGAGCACGCAAAGCACGCCGGTGATCACTGATATGAAAGTTATCCCGGTCGCCGGTTATGACAGCATGCTGCTGAATATCGGTGGCGCACACGGCGCCTTCTTCACCCGCAATATTGTGGTGCTGACCGACAGTGCCGGTCATACCGGCGTCGGTGAAGCGCCGGGCGGCGAAGTGATTTATCAGACGCTGGTCGATGCTATCGATCGGGTTAAAGGACACGAAGTGGCGCGGATGAACCGGCTGGTGCAGCAGGTGCATCAGGGGAATCAGTCAGCTGATTTCGATACCTTTGGAAAAGGTGCCTGGACTTTCGAACTGCGGGTGAATGCGGTGGCGGCGCTGGAAGCAGCCCTGTTGGATCTGCTTGGCCAGTGCCTGAATGTACCGGTAGCCGAGCTACTGGGGCCGGGCCAGCAGCGCGATGAAGTGACGGTGCTGGGCTATCTGTTCTATATCGGTGACCGGGAAAAAACCGATCTGCCTTACCTGCGCGGGGAAAGCGCCAGTCACGACTGGTATCACCTGCGCCACCAGCAAGCAATGGACAGCGCGGCGATTGTGCGGCTGGCCGAGGCGGCGCAGGACAAATATGGCTTCAAAGATTTCAAGTTGAAAGGCGGCGTACTGCGTGGTGAACAGGAAATCGATGCGGCTAAAGCGCTGAAAAAGCGCTTTCCTGATGCGCGTATTACCGTCGACCCCAACGGTGCCTGGCTACTGGACGAGGCGATTGCCCTGTGCAAAGGGATGCAGAATGTCCTGACCTATGCCGAAGATCCCTGCGGGGCTGAGCAGGGCTATTCCGGGCGCGAAGTGATGGCGGAGTTTCGGCGCGCCACCGGCTTGCCGGTAGCGACCAATATGATCGCTACCAACTGGCGTGAGATGAATCACGCGCTAATGCTGAATGCGGTGGATATTCCACTGGCTGATCCGCACTTCTGGACGCTGAGCGGCGCGGTGCGCGTGGCGCAGCTGTGCGATGAGTGGGGCCTGACCTGGGGCTGTCACTCCAATAATCATTTCGATATTTCGCTGGCGATGTTTACCCATGTCGGTGCCGCTGCGCCGGGCAAGCCGACCGCAATTGATACTCACTGGATCTGGCAGGAAGGCGACCAACGGCTCACCAAACAGCCGCTGCAAATTCGCAATGGCAAGATTGCGGTGCCGGATAAGCCGGGGCTGGGAATTGAACTGGACTGGCAGCGGGTCGAACAGGCACACGCGCTGTTTAAGAAGCTACCGGGTGGCTCACGCAACGATGCTGCGGCGATGCAGTATCTGGTTCCCGACTGGAAATTTGATCGTAAGCGTCCGGCATTTGGCCGCTGAACCGCTATCTGAATAAAAGGATAACCGTTATGAATCAACAGAGTGCGACACCATTAATTAAATCACTTCAGGTCATTCCGGTGGCCGGTTACGACAGTATGCTGCTGAATCTGAGTGGTGCGCATGCGCCATTCTTTACCCGTAACATTGTGATTATAAAAGATAATGCCGGACATACCGGCGTCGGTGAAATTCCCGGTGGCGAGAAAATTCGCCAGACTTTGGTTGAGTCGGAAGCCCTGCTGACCGGTAAAGGTATTGGTGAGTACAAAAACCTGCTGAGCGAAGTGCGCAACACCTTTGCCGATCGCGATGCCAGCGGACGCGGTAACCAGACTTTCGATTTGCGCACCACGATACATGTGGTGACCGGTATTGAAGCGGCGCTGCTCGATCTGTTGGGCCAGCACCTGGGCGTCAATGTCGCCAGCTTATTAGGCGATGGTCAGCAGCGCGATCGCGTAGAGATGCTGGGCTATCTGTTTTACGTTGGCGACCGCCGTAAAACCTCACTGCCATATCAGAGCCAGAGCGACGAGCAGTGCGACTGGTATCGTCTGCGCCACGAAGAGGCCCTGACGCCAGACAGCGTGGTGCGGCTGGCCGAAGCGGCATATGAAAAATACGGCTTTAATGACTTTAAATTAAAGGGTGGGGTGCTGGCAGGCAGTGAAGAAGCCGAAGCGGTCACCGCGCTGGCAAAACGCTTTCCGCAGGCACGGATTACCCTCGATCCGAATGGTGCATGGTCGCTGAATGAAGCGATTGAATTAGGGAAGCAGTTACGTGGGGTACTGGCCTATGCTGAAGATCCTTGCGGGGCTGAACAGGGGTATTCCGGGCGTGAAGTGATGGCGGAGTTCCGTCGCGCCACCGGTTTGCCGACGGCCACCAATATGATTGCCACCGACTGGCGGCAGATGGGGCATACGCTCTCTTTACAGTCGGTGGATATTCCGCTGGCCGATCCGCATTTCTGGACCATGCAAGGTTCGGTTCGCGTTGCGCAAATGTGTCACGACTTCGGCCTGACCTGGGGTTCTCACTCAAATAACCATTTCGATATTTCGCTGGCGATGTTTACCCATGTTGCCGCCGCCGCGCCGGGCACTATTACCGCCATTGATACCCACTGGATTTGGCAGGAGGGCAATCAGCGCCTGACCAGACAACCTCTGCAAATCAAGGGCGGCATGGTGCAGGTACCGCAACAGCCGGGGCTGGGCGTCGAGCTGGATATGGATCAGGTGATGAATGCCCATGCGCTGTATCTAAAACATGGTCTTGGCGCACGCGATGATGCGCAGGCGATGCAGTTCCTGGTGCCTGACTGGCGCTTTGATAATAAACGTCCTTGTCTGGTGCGCTAAACCTTATGGCCGTGCCGATGCCGTGCGGCCAAATTTACAGGAGTGATTATGAGCGAGACACATTATCCCAACCGTTTTCGTCAGCGCCTGCTGAGCGGTGAAACCTTGATCGGCAGCTGGTGTGGGCTGGCGAATCCAATTACCACCGAAGTGTTGGGATTAGCCGGATTTGACTGGTTATTGCTGGACGGTGAGCACGCACCCAACGACATCACCACTTTTGTCCCACAGCTGATGGCGCTGAAAGGCAGCCCGAGCGCGCCAGTTGTGCGTCCGCCGTGCAATGAGCCGGTGATTATTAAGCGCCTGCTGGATATCGGTTTTTATAACCTGTTGATTCCGTTCGTTGAAACGGAAGAGGAAGCGCGGCGGGCGGTCGCTTCTACGCGGTATCCACCGGCGGGTATTCGTGGCGTCTCGGTTTCGCACCGCAGCAATATGTATGGCAGCCAGGCAGATTACAATCTGACGATTAATGACAACATCAGCGTGCTGGTGCAGATCGAAACTCAGCAGGCGGTGGATAACATTGATGCCATTGCTGCGGTTGACGGGGTTGATGGCATTTTCGTCGGCCCGGGCGATCTCTCTGCGGCGCTCGGTTATCTCGGCCAGCCGGCACATCCTGAAGTGGTAAAAGTCATTAAGTATATTTTTGACCGCGCCAAAGCCGCCGGCAAACCGAGTGGCATTCTGGCACCGGTGGAGGCTGATGCCCGTCGTTACCTCGAGTGGGGTGCCGGTTTCGTGGCGGTAGGCAGTGATTTAGGCGTATTTCGTGCCGCCACTCAGGCGTTGTGCGACCGTTTTAAAAAATAACTGAATAATCAGGGGAGACGCAGCAATGAAAATTGGATTTATTGGTCTTGGCATCATGGGTAAGCCAATGAGTAAAAACCTGCTGAAGGCGGGTTACAGCGTGGTGGTGCGCGATCACAATGTCGAAAATGAGGCTGAACTGGTCGATGCCGGTGCCACCGTGGCGAAAAGCGCTAAAGCGGTAGCGGAACAGTGTGAAGTGATCATTACCATGCTGCCAAATTCGCCGCAGGTTAAGCAGGCGGCGCTGGGTGAAGATGGCATTATTGACGGTGCGAAGCCGGGCACAGTAGTGATCGATATGAGCTCTATCGCGCCGCTTGCCAGCCGTGAAATTCATGATGAGCTGGCGAAGAAAAATATTCGCCTGCTGGATGCGCCGGTCAGCGGCGGTGAACCTAAAGCGATCGACGGCACGCTGTCGGTAATGGTCGGCGGTGATAAAGCGTTGTTTGATCAATGTTATGACATCATGAAAGCGATGGCCGGTTCGGTGGTGCATACCGGTGAAATTGGTGCCGGCAATGTGACCAAGCTGGCGAATCAGGTGATTGTGGCGCTGAATATTGCCGCGATGTCCGAGGCGCTGACGCTGGCTACTAAAGCCGGAGTTAATCCGGATCTGGTGTATCAGGCTATTCGCGGTGGACTGGCAGGCAGCACGGTGCTGGATGCCAAAGCGCCAATGGTGATGGATCGTAACTTCAAGCCGGGTTTTCGTATCGATTTGCATATCAAAGACCTCGCCAATGCGCTGGATACTTCCCACGGCGTCGGCGCGCAGCTGCCGCTGACCGCCGCGGTAATGGAGATGATGCAGGCGTTAAAAGCCGATGGTCTGGGCACTGCCGACCACAGCGCACTGGCCTGCTATTATGAGAAGTTAGCCAGGGTTGAAGTCTCACGGTAATACAGCCATTCGGCGTCTGGCCGCGCCGATGGATTGTCTTTTTCGACCAGCTCAACAGCGCTCGGACAACCTATGAAAATAGTTATCGCACCGGATTCATATAAAGAGAGTTTATCCGCCTTACAGGTCGCCACGGAGATAGAGGCGGGCTTTCGTGAAATTTTTCCTGACGCGCAATACGTGAAGCTGCCGGTTGCGGATGGCGGCGAAGGAACGGTTGAAGCGATGGTGGCGGCGACGGAGGGGAAGATTGTCAGGCTGAACGT
Organism: Winslowiella sp. 2C04; assembly: GCF_050037805.1. Lineage (NCBI taxonomy): Bacteria > Pseudomonadati > Pseudomonadota > Gammaproteobacteria > Enterobacterales > Erwiniaceae > Winslowiella > Winslowiella sp. 2C04. Next base: position 879,307 of record NZ_CP188300.1, read on the forward strand.
GACCGGCCCGCTGGGTGAGCAGGTCGAAGCGTTTTATGGTCTTTCCGGTGATGAAAGCTGTGCCTTTATCGAAATGGCCGCCGCCAGCGGCTTAGAGCTGGTACCGGCGGCGCAGCGCGATCCGTTAATTACCACCTCATGGGGAACCGGTGAACTGATCCGCAATGCGCTGGATAACGGCGTGCAGCATTTTATTATTGGCATCGGCGGCAGTGCGACTAATGATGGCGGCGCAGGGATGGTGCAGGCGCTTGGCGCACGGCTGCTGGATAAGCAGGGTCAGCAAATTGGTTATGGCGGTGGTGAGCTTACTCAGCTGGACAGCATTGATATCAGCCAGCTGGATAAGCGCATCCGTGATTGCCGGTTTGAAGTCGCCTGTGACGTGACCAATCCCCTGACCGGTGATGAAGGCGCATCGGCAGTTTTCGGCCCGCAGAAGGGAGCGACGCCGCAGCTGGTGGCACAGCTGGATCGGGCACTGGAACACTATGCGAAAATTATTCAGCGCGATCTGAATATCGATGTGCTGCATGTGCCGGGCGGTGGTGCTGCCGGTGGTATGGGCGCCGCGCTACAGGCTTTTTGCCATGCGGAACTGCGCCGCGGCATTGAGATAGTTACCGAGGCACTGGGTCTGGACGCACTGGTGCAGGACGCCACGCTGGTGATTACCGGCGAGGGGCGTATCGACAGTCAGACCATTCACGGTAAGGTGCCGATCGGCGTGGCAAAAGTGGCGAAGCGCTATAACAAGCCGGTTATTGGTATTGCCGGTAGCCTGACCGAAGATGTCGGAATAGTACACCAGCATGGTCTGGATGCGGTTTTCAGTGTGATCTACAGTATTTGTACGCTGGAAGAGGCGCTGGATAACGCTGCAGAGAATGTGCGGATGACCGCGCGTAATATTGCCGCGAGTATCGCGATTGGGCGCGCGACAGGCAATTAACACCCGCCGCGGTGGGTGGCGTAGGGGAGCCGTTATCGGCTCCCACTCTGCGGTCAGGCTTGCGGCAACAGCCGACTCAACACTTCTTTCGCCAATCCAACCACATTTTCCATCTCATCCAGTAACTCCAGCAGCTCTGGCTCGATGGTTATGAGGTCGGCATCCAACCGTAGATGATGCTCAAGCTGCTGACACAATTGCTTCAGTCGGGGCACGCCGCTGTAACTGGCGCTGCCGTGCAGCTTGTGAATCATGTCACGCAGGCCGATGGTGTTATTATCACGCAGATTTTGCTCAACTTTTTCTCGTACTTCCGGCAGAAAATCGACCAGCATTTGCAACAGATCGCGCGCCAGATCGGTTTTGTTGGCCGCCTGTCGCAGCGCCAGCTGCCAGTCGAGAGAAGGAGAAACCTGCGGCAGCAGTGGCATGTCGCGTTGCACACCCGGAGAATAACGCGCCAGCAGATGGCTGAGTTTTACCTCATCAATCGGTTTAGCCAGATAATCATTCATGCCCGCTTTAATCAGCCGCTCGCGTTCGCCATCAATGGCATGAGCGGTAACGGCAACAATCGGAGTATTAACGTGCTGTGGCAGCTCACGAATGATTTCACTGGCGCGAATGCCGTCGATTTCCGGCATCTGAATATCCATCAGAATAATATCCAGCTTCTGCGCGCGCGCCTGCTTAATCGACTTCTCACCGCTGTCACATAACACGATATGGTCAACCTGCTCTTCGAGTAAGGCGCCGATCAGTTTCAGGTTGGCCGGATTATCATCCACTGCCATTACCGTCAGTGGCAGGCGGCTGCGTACCGGCAGATCGTAGAGTTTACGCGCCAGCAGATCGAGAAACAGCGGGATCAGGCGCGTCATTGACACTGGCTTAATCATGCAGCCATCAACACCACGCGCTTTTAGCTCTTCAGCATAAATCTGCATCTGGCACGGCAGCGCCAGAATCAAGCAATCGGTGCGCTCCAGTAATGAATCCAGCAGTTCATCCGAAATCTCCGTATTCTGGCTTTGCATTACCGGAATTCCCATCAGCAGCACATCGTAATGGCTTTCCGACAAGCCGTTAATCGAGGTGCTGTAGCTGACGCACATTGGGGTCGCGCTGAGAATATCCAGCGTAGCCTGTGCAGCCGCCGGGTTGGCTTCAACATAAGCCATGCGCTTACCTTGCAGGCAGTCAAGCGCCCGTGGATCGCTGGCAGCGTTCGGATTAAGTTCCAGATTGACGTGAAACCAGAAGGTTGAACCGTGATTCAGCCTGCTGTGAAAAGAGATATCACCACCCATTTCATTGACCAGCTTTTGCGTAATCACCAGCCCTAATCCGGTACCGCCGTGGCGGCGGGAGATACTGGCATCAGCCTGACGAAATGCCTGGAACAGCTGCGACTGCTGCTTTTCCGAAATGCCTATGCCGGTGTCATGCACCTGAACTTCCAGTTCGATCTTGTTATTGCCCTGCGATCGTTTTTCAATGCGGATATCGATGTTGCCGCGTTCGGTAAACTTAATCGCATTCCCCAGCAGGTTGGTGACAATTTGCTGCAGGCGTAGCGGATCGCCAATGACGTTATCCGGCACGTCGCCCTGAATATTGATGGTCAGCTCCAGACCTTTCTCATGAGCGGCCTGAGCCAGCAGCACTACGGTTTCATCCAGCGTGGCGCGCAGCGGGAATGGAATGGTTTCCAGCACCAGTTTGCCAGCTTCCAGCTTCGAAAAGTCGAGAACGTCGTTAATAATGCTGAGCAGGTTATTGGCCGAGCGCTCAATGGTATGCATATAGTCACGCTGGGTGACGTTAAGCGGCGTTTTCAGCGTCTGGCGGGTAAAACCAATGACTCCGTTGAGCGGAGTTCGCAATTCATGCGACATATTGGCGAGGAATTCAGATTTAATACGCGCCGCTTCCTGAGCGCGCTTCTTCGCCAGGTCGAGCTCTACGTTCTGAATCTCCATCTGTTCCAGCGTTTCACGCAGATCGGAGGTGGCCTGATCGATATTTTGCTGCATCTCTTCGTGATAGGCGGTCAGCGACATTGCCATCGAGTTGATACCGTTTTTCAGCACGTCCAGCTCGCCAAGCATATAGCCCTCGACCCGGCTGTCGAGCTGGCCACGTCGGATGCGGTCTACGGTACTGACCATATTGCGAATCGGCCCGGTCACGTCGCGCATCAGACGGTAGGCAAACAGCATGGCGATACACAGGCAGAACAGCAGCAGCAGGGTAGAGATAAATACCTCTTTGTACTGCTGTAAACGCACCGATTGCAGATCCAGTTCAATGGCGACATAGCCGAGTGGATTACCGGTCGGTTTAGCATCGTGCCCTGGTGACTCATCGGGATAATAACTTTCCGAGACAATCGGCGTGCGCAGGATCATTGCGTTGCCGCGTCGCTCTATTGAGATTGAGGTAGGAAGCTTCTGATTGTCGGGAATGCGCAACAGATCGGGATTAAGCTGATAATTCGAGGTGACGAACAGCTGATTTTTATCATTAAACACGGTTATGGCACGCACGATATCCGAGTGGCGGCGATGCAGCAGGCTGACTAACTGACGCACCGATTCGCGACTGTGAAACGTCATGCCATATTCACTGGCGACCGCCAGCGGTTCAATAATATTGGCACCTGCATCCACCAGCTGGCGCTGCAATTCGTTATAGCGGTGAACGACAAAAAAGGTACTGAGCAGCAGCCCGATCATTAAGGTCGGTGCCAGTATTAAAATCATCATTCTTGCCCGCAGGCTGTATTTGGTCATGGATTTCCAATATGCGACAATAGAATTATCTACGTCCGGGCTTTCATCGCGAACATCACTGTTCCGCCAGCTCACCGTATCTACGAATTCAGAGACTTAATTTTATAATGGCGCAATTCTACTCTGCAAAACGGCGCGTGACGACCCGCCAGATAATTACTGTCACCGTTGATGAACTTGATCCCTTCGGACAAGGCGTGGCTCGCCATAATGGCAAGGCGCTGTTTATCAGCGGCGCACTGCCCGGAGAGCAGGTCGAGGTCGATATCACCGAAGATAAACGCCAGTTTTCCCGTGGCAAAGCCAGGCGCATTTTAACTGCCAGTGAGCAGCGGGTTAAGCCGCTCTGCCCGCATTTTACCCAATGTGGAGGTTGTCAGCAGCAACATGCCGCGCTGCCGTTGCAGCAACAGAGTAAAGCCCGTGCGCTGGCACGCATGCTGTCGCGTGAATCCGCTCAGCCGGTCGCAGTGGATGAAATCATCGGCGGCAGTGCTTACGGCTATCGCCGTCGTGCACGGCTTGGGCTTAATTATCAGCCGAAAAGTCAGAGTTTGCAGATGGGTTTTCGTAAAGCGGCATCAAACGATCTGGTTAATATCACCCAGTGCCCCATTTTGAAGCCCGAACTTAATGCATTAATTCAGCCATTGCATCAGTGTCTTAGCAGTTTACAGGCGGTGCGACGCCTTGGTCATGTTGAGCTGGTACTGGCGGATAACGGTCCACTGCTGGTTTTACGCCATCTTGATAAACTTAATGCCGCTGACAGGTTAAAACTGGAACAGTTTTCGCATAAGCACCAGCTGGCGCTGTTTCTTGCCGCCGATAGCGACAGCCTGGAGCAGGTCAGTGGCGAAATGCCTTATTATCAGTCAGATAGTATGAAACTGACGTTCAGCCCACGCGATTTTATCCAGGTCAACGATCGGGTGAATCAGCAAATGGTGGCGCAGGCATTGGCGTGGCTGGATCTGCAAGCGGATGACAAGGTGCTGGATCTGTTTTGCGGTATGGGCAACTTCACGCTTCCGCTGGCAAAATCAGTACAAAATGTTGTTGGTGTGGAAGGTGTTGCAGCATTAGTCGCTAAGGGTGCGTATAATGCTCAACTTAATAATCTGAGTAATGTGACGTTTTATCATCAAAATCTTGAGGAAGATGTCACACGCCAGCCCTGGGCGGCGCAAGGATTTACAAAAGTGTTACTGGATCCCGCCAGAGCGGGGGCACCGGGTGTGATGCAACATATTATCAAACTTGCACCGCAACGCGTTGTCTATGTTTCTTGTAATCCGACTACACTTGCCCGTGATAGTCAGGAATTACTGACATCCGGTTACCAACTGGAAAGGGTCGCGATGCTCGATATGTTCCCACATACCGGCCATCTTGAGTCCATGGTGCTGTTCAGCAAAACGTAGTGCCCGAACGAACGGGCTTTGCCAGGAGAGGATATGGTTGCGGTAAGAAGTGCACATTTGAATACGGCTGGCGAGTTTGCGCTCGACCAATGGATCACCAGTTTGGGGATCTCAAACCAGCAGTCATGTGAACGACTGGCCGAAACCTGGCGATATTGCGAAGCTGCCACCAGCGGACATGCCGATCAGGCAATTTTACTGTGGCGCGGCATCGAAATGGTGGAAATCCTGACGATGCTGAGCATGGACAATGACAGCCTGCGCAGCGCCTTGCTGTTCCCGCTGGCGGATGCGGGGGTCGTCACTGAAGACGTCCTCGAAGAGAAGTTTGGCAAAGCTATCGTCTTGCTGGTGCATGGCGTACGCGATATGGATGCCATTCGTCAGCTTAAAGCCACCCATAACGACTCAATGGCCTCAGAGCAGGTGGATAATGTCCGCCGCATGCTGCTGGCGATGGTGGAAGATTTCCGCTGCGTGGTGATTAAACTTGCAGAGCGTATTGCCCATCTGCGTGAAGTCAAAGATGCGCCGGAAGATGAGCGCGTGCTGGCGGCCAAAGAGTGTACCAATATCTATGCACCGCTGGCTAACCGCCTCGGGATTGGTCAGCTGAAATGGGAGCTGGAGGATTTCTGCTTCCGTTATCTGCATCCTGAAGAATATAAGCGCATTGCCAAACTGCTGCATGAGCGCCGCATCGACCGTGAACAGTATATCGATACCTTTGTCGACAATCTGCGTACTGAGATGGCGAAAGAGGGCGTGAAGGCCGAAGTTTATGGCCGCCCGAAGCATATCTACAGTATCTGGCGCAAAATGCAGAAGAAGTCGCTGGCCTTTGATGAACTGTTTGACGTGCGTGCCGTACGCATTGTTGCCGAGCGTTTACAGGACTGCTACGGCGCGCTTGGCACGGTACATACGCTGTACCGCCATTTACCCGACGAATTCGATGATTATGTGGCGAATCCAAAGCCTAACGGCTATCAGTCGATTCACACCGTGGTATTAGGTCCGCAGGGTAAAACCGTAGAGATTCAGATCCGTACGCGCCAGATGCATGAAGATGCCGAGCTGGGCGTGGCGGCACACTGGAAGTACAAAGAGGGGCCGTCTGCCAGCCAGGGCCGCAGTGGCGCTTCCGGCCATGAAGAGCGCATTGCCTGGCTACGTAAACTGATCGCCTGGCAGGAAGAGATGGCGGATTCCGGTGAAATGCTGGATGAAGTACGCAGCCAGGTATTTGACGATCGTGTGTATGTGTTTACGCCAAAAGGTGATGTGGTCGATCTGCCGGCCGGTTCAACGCCGCTCGACTTCGCTTATCATATTCACAGTGATATCGGTCATCGCTGCATCGGTGCCAAAATCGGTGGGCGTATCGTGCCCTTCACCTATCAGCTGCAGATGGGCGATCAGATCGATATCATCACCCAGAAACAGCCGAACCCAAGCCGTGACTGGCTTAATCCTAACCTCGGCTATGTCACCACCAGTCGCGGGCGCTCGAAGATTCACGCCTGGTTCCGCAAGCAGGATCGTGACAAAAATATTGTTGCCGGCCGCCAGATCCTCGACAACGAACTGGATCAGCTGGATATCAGCCTGAAAGAAGCAGAAAAACTGCTGTTACCGCGCTATAACGTCAATAGCCTCGATGAGCTGCTGGCGGCGATTGGCGGCGGCGATATTCGTCTCAATCAGATGAGCAACTTCCTGCAATCGAAGCTGAATAAGCCGAGCGCCGAAGAGGAAGATCGCGAAGCGCTGCGCCAGTTGACGCAGAAAACGCAATCGGCCACGCCGCGCTCTAAAGAGAGCGGCAGGGTAGTGGTGGAGGGCGTTGGTAATCTGATGCATCACATTGCCCGCTGCTGCCAGCCGATTCCCGGCGACGATATCGTTGGCTTTATCACCCAGGGGCGAGGTATCTCCATTCACCGCGCCGACTGTGACCAGCTGGCTGAGCTGATCGATCATGCGCCGGAACGAATTGTTGATGCGGTTTGGGGGGAAAGTTACTCCAGCGGTTACTCGCTGGTGGTACGGGTTACCGCCAACGATCGCAGCGGGCTGTTGCGGGATATCACCACCATTCTGGCCAATGAAAAGGTCAATGTGCTCGGCGTATCCAGCAGGAGCGATACCAAAAAGCAGCTGGCTACCATCGATATGGATATCGAAATCTATAACCACCAGGTACTGAGCCGCGTACTGGCACGACTGAATCAGTTGCCGGATATTATTGACGCCAGACGGTTACACTAATTCCAGGATGGGAGCCGAAAGCGGCTCCCGACACAATAAATTTCAAGGACCTCAATGAACGCTCTCGATCGCCTGCTGGGCATCATGAAAACCCTGCGCGATCCGCAGAACGGCTGCCCGTGGGATCGCCAACAAACCTTCGCCACCATCGCTCCTTACACGCTGGAAGAAACCTATGAAGTGCTGGACGCCATCCAGCGCGAAGATTTTGCCGATTTGCGCGGCGAGCTTGGCGATCTGCTGTTTCAGATCGTGTTTTACGCGCAAATGGCCAGCGAGCAAGGCCAGTTCAACTTCGACGATATTTGCCACGCCATCAGCGATAAAATGGAACGCCGTCATCCGCATATTTTTGGCGATGCACAGCCGGCAGACAGCGAACAGCGAGTGGCGCAGTGGGAACGCAACAAAGCGGCCGAACGTGCTGAGAAAGCACAGCATTCGGCGCTGGATGATATTCCTGATGCGATGCCTGCGCTGATGAAAGCCTATAAAATACAGAAGCGTTGTAGCGCGGTCGGTTTTGACTGGGACTCGCTGGGCCCGGTGTTGGGAAAAGTGCACGAAGAGATTGATGAAGTGATGCACGAAGCGCAGCAGGCGGTAGTGGACGAAGAGAAGCTGGAGGAGGAGATTGGCGATTTGTTATTTGCCACCGTTAATCTTTCGCGCCATCTCGGCAGCAAGGCGGAAACGGCACTGCAAAAAGCCAACCGTAAATTCGAACGTCGCTTCCGTCAGGTCGAACACATTATTGCCGAAAGAGGGCTGACGATGAGCGAAGCCACTCTTGAGCAGATGGAAGAAGCCTGGCAACAAATCAAGCAGCGAGAATAGTATTGCTCCAGCGGCGGCCTTTTCGCCGCCGCTGCTGAGTATTTACCCAATTTCATTTTCACTAACTCGATTCAGCAAAAAATATTTTAACAAGGTTATTATGACCAAAATCAATCTGGCTAACGGCTTAGTGCGATAATTTAGTCTGATAAATACGGCGGCGCGCACACAACCAGAAACGATCAATTGTGGGCTCAGGGGGTTTCAAGTATACTGTTTTCCCGTCCTGGTTATTCCATCGTCTTTAAACCTAAACTCTCAGGTTCAGCATGACAACGAATTATATTTTTGTGACCGGCGGGGTCGTATCCTCTCTGGGCAAAGGCATTGCCGCAGCCTCACTGGCCGCTATCCTCGAAGCTCGTGGTCTTAACGTGACCATCATGAAACTGGACCCGTATATCAACGTGGATCCGGGCACCATGAGCCCTACACAGCACGGTGAAGTCTTTGTTACCGATGACGGCGCTGAAACCGATCTGGATTTAGGTCACTACGAGCGTTTCATCCGTACCAAAATGTCACGCCGCAACAACTTTACCACTGGCCGTATCTACTCTGAAGTGCTGCGTAAAGAACGCCGCGGCGACTATCTGGGTGCGACCATCCAGGTTATTCCGCACATCACCAATGCCATCAAAGAGCGCATCATTGAAGGCGGCGAAGGTCATGACGTTGTACTGGTCGAAATCGGCGGTACCGTTGGTGATATCGAATCGCTGCCATTCCTTGAAGCAATTCGCCAGATGGCGGTTGAAGTTGGCCGCGAGCATACGCTGTACATGCACCTGACACTGGTGCCGTACATGGCGGCAGCGGGTGAAGTGAAAACCAAGCCGACCCAGCACTCGGTTAAAGAGCTGCTGTCGATTGGTATCCAGCCAGACGTGCTGATCTGCCGTTCCGATCGTGCGGTACCCGCCAATGAACGTGCGAAAATCGCGCTGTTCTGTAACGTGCCGGAGAAAGCAGTAATTTCTCTGAAAGACGTTGATTCTATCTATAAAATCCCAGGCATGTTGAAATCACAGGGCCTTGACGATTATATTTGTAAACGATTCAGCCTGAACGCGCCGGAAGCTAATCTGTCCGAGTGGGAGCAGGTAATTTATGAAGAAGCCAATCCGGGCGGTGAAGTCACCATCGGAATGGTCGGCAAATATGTTGAATTGCCGGATGCCTATAAATCAGTGATTGAAGCACTGAAGCATGGCGGCCTGAAGAATCGTGTTACCGTCAATATCAAGCTGATCGACTCGCAGGATGTTGAAACCCGAGGTGTCGAATTACTGAAAGATTTGGACGCTATCCTGATCCCGGGTGGTTTTGGTTACCGTGGTGTGGAAGGCAAGTTGATGACCGCGCAGTACGCGCGTGAGAACAATGTGCCTTACCTTGGTATCTGCTTAGGTATGCAGGTGGCACTGATGGAGTTCGCCCGCAATGTCGCAGGCATGGAAGGCGCAAACTCTACAGAATTTGTGCCAGACTGTAAGTATCCGGTAGTTGCGTTAATTACCGAATGGCGTGATGAAGAAGGCAATGTTGAAATGCGCTCCGAACAGAGCGATCTGGGCGGTACTATGCGCCTTGGCAGCCAACAGTGCCAGTTGACCGATGATAGCCTGGTTCGTCAGATGTATGGTTCTGACACCATTGTTGAGCGTCATCGTCATCGCTATGAAGTGAACAATATGCTGTTGAAGCAAATCGAAGCGGCTGGATTACGTGTTGCAGGTCGCTCCGGGGATGACCAACTGGTTGAGATCATTGAGATCCCGAACCATCCATGGTTTGTTGCGTGTCAGTTCCACCCGGAATTTACCTCAACACCTCGTGACGGGCACCCGCTGTTTGCCGGCTTCGTCAAAGCGGCAAGCGAGTACCAGAAGCGTTTAGCGAAATAATATAGCAACGCACGCGCACCAGCGATGCCGTACATTTCGAGCTGCAGCAATGCTGCTGCGGCTCGAAAGATAAAGGTTTAGTGTGTTGTTTGTCTGAGTCTTAGCTAACTTGTACTGAGGAAAATCTAATGTCCAAAATCGTTAAAGTCATCGGTCGCGAAATCATCGACTCTCGCGGTAACCCGACCGTTGAAGCTGAAGTTCATCTGGAAGGCGGCTTTGTAGGTATGGCAGCAGCGCCATCAGGTGCTTCTACCGGTTCTCGCGAAGCGCTGGAACTGCGTGACGGTGACAAATCTCGTTACCTGGGCAAAGGCGTAACCAAAGCCGTTGCCGCAGTAAATGGCCCAATCGCTGATGCGGTGAAAGGCAAAGATGCAAAAGACCAGGCAAACATCGATAAGATCATGATCGAGCTGGACGGCACCGAAAACAAATCTAACTTCGGCGCTAACGCTATTCTGGCGGTTTCTCTGGCTGCTGCGAAAGCTGCTGCTGCTTCTAAAGGCATGCCGCTGTATGAGCATATCGCTGAGCTGAACGGTACTGCGGGCAAATTCTCTATGCCTCTGCCAATGATGAACATCATCAATGGTGGTGAGCACGCCGACAACAACGTCGACATCCAGGAATTCATGATTCAGCCAGTGGGCGCGAAAACGCTGAAAGAAGCCGTGCGTATGGGTTCTGAAGTGTTCCACACCCTGGCGAAAGTACTGAAATCTAAAGGTATGGGTACTGCGGTTGGTGACGAAGGTGGCTATGCGCCAAACCTGGGTTCCAACGCTGAAGCACTGGCTGTTATCGCTGAAGCAGTTAAAGCAGCGGGCTACGAGCTGGGCAAAGACATCACTCTGGCGATGGACTGTGCAGCGTCTGAGTTCTACAAAGACGGTAAATACGTTCTGGCTGGCGAAGGCAACAAATCCTTCACTTCAGAAGAGTTTACCCACTTCCTGGAAGACCTGACCAAACAGTATCCAATCGTTTCTATCGAAGACGGTCTGGACGAATCTGACTGGGCGGGCTTTGCTTACCAGACCAAAGTTCTGGGCGACAAAATCCAGCTGGTTGGTGACGATCTGTTCGTGACCAACACCAAGATCCTGAAAGAAGGTATCGACAAAGGTATCGCTAACTCCATCCTGATCAAATTCAACCAGATCGGTTCTCTGACCGAAACGCTGGCTGCGATTAAAATGGCGAAAGATGCGGGCTACACTGCCGTTATCTCTCACCGTTCAGGCGAAACCGAAGATGCAACCATCGCTGACCTGGCGGTAGGTACTGCAGCTGGCCAGATCAAAACCGGTTCTATGAGCCGTTCTGACCGTGTTGCTAAGTACAACCAGCTGATTCGTATCGAAGAAGCGCTGGGCAGCCGTGCACCATTCAATGGCCTGAAAGAAGTTAAAGGTCAGTAATGGTTTTAATTCAGCGCTGACTCTTTGATTGAGCGCTGAGGAAAATCTGAAAAGCCTTATGCTTGCATAAGGCTTTTTTTTATTCTTTATTTTAATCAGTGAGTTAGATTGAAAAGTGCTGCCTTTTCTGGCGGGATTCATTACTGTCCGTTTTGGTGAGGCTGTGTAAGTATTACGTAATTAAATGTAATTATGTAAAGGCTCACCTTATGAAGTATCGCGCAGATATTGATGGCCTGCGGGCATTAGCTGTGCTGCCTGTTATTGCTTATCATATGGGCATTCCCGGCATACCTGGCGGTTTTACCGGTGTAGACATTTTCTTTGTTATTTCCGGATATCTGATCTGCGGCATCATATGGCAGAGTGCGATTAAAGGAGCATTTTCCTACCTCGATTTCTATAAGCGACGCTGCTTACGTATTTTACCGCCATTATTTGCCGTATTGGCGACCACCCTGATATTTGGCTACCACCATTTGTTGCCGGCGGCTTTTACCGATCTGAGCAATAGCGCCATCGCAACCACGCTGTTTTCATCGAATATTTTTTTCTGGCGAGAAGTCGACTATTTTGCTGGTCCGGCAGAGCTTAAACCACTGCTACACACCTGGTCACTGGCGGTTGAAGAACAATTCTATATTATCTTCCCGATAGTACTGCTGTTGGCGGTGAAGTGGTGCCGTCAACGCGTAACGCAAATGATGCTGCTGATTATTGCCGGTTCGTTTTTGCTGAGTATCGTGGGCGTGCTAAAAAAACCTGACTTTACCTTCTACATGCTGCCTACCCGCGCGTGGGAGCTGGCATTGGGTGGGCTGATTGCGGTTTCCACGCTGGAGACGAAGGTCAGCGCGCTGCGATTATCCACCAGAAATCTGATGAGTGTTATTGGCTTATTACTGATTTTGTTTGGTTTTTTATGGCTTGATAGCAGTAAACCTTTTCCTTCATGGAATGCGCTCTGGCCGTGCGTCGGCAGTTTTCTGCTCATTCTGGCCGGTCGTGATGCGTTAATAAACCGTCTGCTGGCGCTAAAGCCAATTGTCTATATCGGCATGATCTCGTATTGCCTCTATCTCTGGCACTGGCCGATTATTGTATACACTAAAATGTTCTATAATTTCAGTGGGATAAATCTATATCTGGTTATCGTTGCCAGTACTTTTGGGCTGGCAGTCGCTTCGCGTTATCTGATCGAAATTCCTTTTCGCTACAAGCTTACAGCTATACGTCCTGCCGGAATCGTAGCGGCATCCGTTGCGGGTCTGGTGGCGCTGGGCGGCGCCACGCTTTATATGGGGCACTTCAATAATCACTCTGGTCAATTTTCTGATGAAGCACTGGCGCTGGCTAAGTTTTCTCAGTACCACGGTTCTGATGAGTATTACTATCAGTTCCGCACCGGCCGCTGTTTTATTGATGGCAATAACGAAGCCAAAGGTAAATATGACTACGATTTTTGCCTGAAAACCGCCAGTGCGGAAAAGAATTATTTGCTGATTGGCGACAGTCATGCGGCCCACTTATGGCGTGCGCTGAGTCTGGCAGCGGGTGAAAAAGTAAATCTTATTCAGGTGACCGCGGCTGGCTGTAAGCCTGTCAGCAGGCAGGCGGTGAATAATAAATGCACCGAACTGATGGACTATGCCTTCAGGCAGTGGATACCGAAGCATAAGCTTGATGGGGTGATTATCTCTGCTCGCTGGAAGCAGGCCGATATTGCGCCACTCGAAGCGACGCTGAAAGAGCTGAAGAAAACCACGGACAATATCATTGTGCTGGGCCCAACGGTGGAGTACAGCGAGCCGCTACCAGACCTGTTAGCCTATCAGCAGGGTGGACGTCAGGATTTGGTGGCAAATTCGGTGGACGGTAAGATCAAAGTCACCGATCACCAGCTGAATCAAAGCATGGGGCAGCAGCAGGTGCGGTATATCTCGGTATATAACATTATTTGTCCGGATAATGTGTGCCGTGCACTGGCATCTAACCATCAACCCAGTGCCTTTGACTATGGCCACTTTACTCTCAGTGGTGCAAATGACGTCGCTCAACAGGTAATGTTACAGATGCACCATAATAAATTTATGTGATAGGGTCCGGCCACCCGGGTCAGTCCGGGTGGCCGAAATTATGCCTATGGCCAGCGCATTTCACCTTTCAGCACTTTAGCACCCAGTTCCAGAGACGACGCCTCTTCTAAATCCGGATACTGCGCTTTAATAATTTTGATCAGCTCAGCAGAGTTTTTGCTCTCGGGCAGGGCTTTCTCGACCGCGCGCAAATAGTCCTGGGTAAAAGTGATTGATTTAACATTCTCATCCGCTCCCGGCAGGAAGTGGCCTGGGATCACCCGCACTGGTCTTAATGCAATCGCTTCATCCAGCGTTTTCAGCCAGTCGGCGCGCTGTTGTTGGGTCTGCGTATCAGCCAGCCAGACGTGAATGTTGTTGCCGCTGACCACTACACCACCGAGCATGGTTTTCAGTGATGGCACCCACAGCCAGCTGCGTTCCGGTGATGGCCCCTTCAGACCTTTAACTTCAATACGCTCTCCGTCTACGCTGAAGCTATCGCCGTGCAGCGGTTGCGGAGTGATTAATTCCTGCGGCGCATTCTCTTTCAGTATCGGTCCCCAATACTTCAGCTTCAGATCTTTAGTTTGATCGATCAGCGCAATAGTTTGTGGCGTGGCGAGAATTTTAGCCTGAGGAAACGCCGCTTTAATGGTATCGAGACCGAAATAGTAGTCAGGATCGGAATGGCTGATATAGACCGTTGTCAGCGTTTTGCCGCTGGCCTTAATCCGTTTTACCAACTCCTGCGCGTCATTGCGCTGGAACTGCGCATCAATCAGCGCCACTTCACTTGGGCCGGAAATAATCTCGGAGCTGACGGCAAACACGCTGGCTTTACCGGGATTATAAACATCAATATTGAGTTTACTGGCGGCAAAAAGGGGAGAAGAGAGGCTGAGGGCGGCAACGCCCATCGATAATAACAGACGAATTTTCATATTGTTCAATTCCTGAAGTGAAGATACAGGCGATAGTAATTTGACCGGATCAAAAGAAAAACCGGATAATCAGCAATAGATTGTTTACTGAAACGAGCAAATCATGGATCGTCTGATCGCCAGTCGGGTTTTTGTCACTATTGTTGAGCGCAACAGCCTCACCGCTGCTGCGGAAGCGCTGTCGATGTCACGCGGTATGGTGACGCGTTATCTGACGCAGATGGAGCAGTGGGCCGGTGCGCGCTTGCTGCATCGCACCACTCGTCGCCTGAGCCTGACTGATGTGGGTGAACGCACCTTATTACGCTGTCGTGCGCTGCTGGAGTTAACCGAGCAGATTGAGAACGACTCACTGCATCACAGCGGTGAGTTAACCGGATTGCTGCGCGTCTCGTGCTCGTTATCGCTGGCACACAGCACCATGGCGGCGGCGGTGCTGGCATTTCAGCAGCAGCATCCGAAGGTGCGGATTGATATGCATATCAGCAATCAGCAGGTAAATCTGGTGGAAGAGCGGATTGATTTGGCGCTGCGTATCACCAATGAGCTATTGCCGGGAGTGATTGCGCGGCCCCTTGGCATATGCGACTCGGTGCTTTGCGCGACGCCGGACTATCTGGCGCAGCATGGCCAACCGCAGAATCCACAGGCGCTGGCAGAGCATAACTGCCTGACTTACACCTGGTTTGGTAAAAGTTTATGGCGTTTCAGCCGCGATGACACGCTGACTGAGATGGCGGTTAGCGGAAATCTCAGTGCCAATGACTCATTCTTTTTGCTGGCGGCAACGCAGGCGGGTAGCGGTATCAGTATGCAACCTTACTATTCCGTTGCCGGATTGCTTGCCCGCGGCGAATTGCAGGAGGTGTTACCGGATTACAGGCTGGAACCGTTGCATATCTATGGCGTGTACAGCTCGCGCCGTCAGCTGCATCCGGCACTGCGGGCGCTGATTGATTTTCTGGTGCAATGGTTTGCCAGTACACCGCTGTTACAGTCGCGCTGGGGCGGCTAAAGTGCTTTTGTGCCTTTTTTGTCGGTGAAATTTGGCGCAACTGTCGCGATCTGACATAATCTGCGCCCCTGATTCTACCGGTTAGCGAGAAAGTGATGCAGTACCCGATTAATGAGATGTTCCAGACATTGCAGGGCGAAGGTTTTTACACCGGCGTTCCGGCAATTTTTATCCGCTTGCAAGGATGTCCGGTTGGCTGCAGCTGGTGCGATACCAAACATACGTGGGATAAGCTGGCCGATCGGGAAACCTCGCTGGGCGATATTCTGATTAAAACCGTTGAAACCGATGCCTGGGGTTCGGCGGATGCTGAAGCGCTGCTGGCGACCATTGCTCAGCAAGGCTGGACCGCACGCCATGTGGTGATCACCGGCGGTGAGCCGAGCATTTATGATCTGACGCCGTTAACCGTTGCGCTTGAAGAGGCCGGTTTCAGTTGTCAGATTGAAACCAGCGGCACGCACGAGGTGAAGTGTTCAGCCCGCACCTGGGTGACGGTGTCGCCAAAGGTGAATATGCGTGGTGGCTATGATGTGCTGTCACAGGCGCTGGTTCGTGCCGATGAGATTAAGCATCCGGTAGCACGTCAGCGTGATATTGAGGCATTGGAAGCGTTGCTGGCGACACTGGCAGACGATAAGCCGCGAATTGTGGCCCTGCAGCCGATCAGTCAGAAGGACGATGCGACGAAATTGTGCATTGAAACCTGCATTGCGCGTAACTGGCGTTTGTCGATGCAGACGCATAAATATCTGAATATTGCCTGATCTGTGGAGGGCGGCAAGCGCCGCCCCTTACAGACAGTGCTGTTAACCTTTATAGACGCATCCCGCCGTACAGGTCTCTTTCACCATAACCGCACTCAGTTCCGGCAGCGTCGGTTTCATCTGATCCCAAATCCATTTCGCCAGCACTTCGCTGGTTGGATTTTCCAGGCCGGGAATATCGTTCAGATAATAGTGATCAAGCCGATCGTATAGCGGTTTGAACGCCGCTTTTAGCTCAGCAAAATCCATTACCCAGCCGGTATGCGCATCCACTTCGCCGGTGATTTCAATACGAACCATAAACGAGTGTCCGTGCAGGCGACCACATTTATGGCCTTCCGGCACGTTAGGTAGATGGTGCGCGGCTTCAAACTGGAAATCTTTAAATAGCGTGGTTGCCATTGTCTCAGTCTCAATCTGTCAAAAAAACCGACGAAGTCTAACGGAAAACACCTTTTTTCGCACCCGTTTAGCGCCAGATGATGCAATCAACTGGGGGCTGCTATTCGGGCAATAATTAACTGACTGATTAACTTATTCTTTATTAACCAGTTTTGCTGCTAAGGCTTACCCGAAAAACCATTTAGTCATTTTGGTTATTTATTATTTCTAACCCTTATTTAATGGTTATTATGCTGATCGGTAACCTACCCCCATTCATATGTCCCGGACCACTGATACTGGAATTCTCAACGCAATGACGACTCAGGCTCCCCCAAGTTCTCTGCTTCCGCTAAACCCGGAGCAACTCGCGCGCTTGCAGGCGGCGACAGGTGATTTTTCTACCACGCAGCTCGCATGGCTCTCAGGTTATTTTTGGGGGATGGTCAATCAGACTCCGGGTAGTGCTGTGGTCAGCGCGCCTGCGCCGGTTGACGTGCCGGCAATCACCCTGCTTTCCGCTTCGCAAACCGGTAATGCCCGTCGCCTGTCAGAACAGCTGCGAGACGATTTACTGGCGGCCAAACTGAACGTTAATCTGGTGAATGCCGGTGACTATAAGTTCAAGCAAATCGCCCAGGAAAAACTGCTGGTGGTCGTGACGTCTACCCAGGGCGAGGGCGAGCCACCGGAAGAAGCGGTTGCGCTGCATAAATTCCTGATGTCGAAGAAAGCGCCGAAACTTAACGATACCGCGTTTGCAGTATTTGGTCTGGGTGATACTTCTTACGAGTTCTTTAGTCAGGCCGGTAAAGATTTTGACGGCAAGCTGGCTGAGCTGGGCGGCGATCGGCTGCTGGCGCGCGTCGATGCTGACGTTGAGTACGCTGCCGATGCTGAGCAGTGGCGTAAGCAGATTGTTGAGATTCTTAAAGCGCGCGTGCCGAGTGAATCACCGGCTCAGGCCGCAGCAACCGCGGCGGGCAGTGTAAATGAAGTGCACTCCAGCCCGTATACCAAAGAGCAACCGCTGACCGCCAGCTTTGCCGTCAACCAGAAAATCACCGGCCGCGACTCGGATAAAGACGTGCGCCATATTGAAATCGATTTAGGTGATTCCGGGCTGCGCTATCAGCCGGGTGATGCGCTGGGCGTCTGGTTTGAAAACGATCCAGCGCTGGTGCAGGAGCTGACAGAACTGCTGTGGTTAAAGGGTGACGAAAGCGTTGAGGTGAATGGCAGTACCTTGCCACTGTCCGAAGCGTTGCAGAAGCACTTCGAATTGACGGTCAATACGCCGCAGATTGTCGAGCGCTTTGCTCATTTGTCACGTAATGAAGCTTTACTGGCGTTGGTTGCCGATAAAGCGCAGCTTCAGCACTACGCGCAGAACACGCCAATTGTCGATATGGCGCGCCAGGCGCCCACTGAGCTGCATGCCGAACAGCTGACGGAATTACTGCGTCCGCTGACGCCACGCCTCTACTCCATTGCCTCGTCGCAGGCGGAAACTGAGAATGAAGTGCATATCACCGTCGGTGCGGTGCGTTATGAAATTGATGGCCGTCCACGTGCCGGTGGTGCATCGAGCTATCTGGCCGATCGGCTGGAAGAAGATGCTGAGATCCGGGTGTTTATCGAACACAACGATAATTTCCGTCTGCCTGCCAATCCGGAAACTCCGGTAATTATGATTGGCCCGGGCACCGGTATTGCGCCATTCCGCGCCTTTATGCAGCAGCGTGATAATGATGCTGCCGGCGGCAAAAACTGGTTGTTCTTTGGCAATCCTCATTTCACCGATGATTTCCTGTATCAGGTTGAGTGGCAGCGCTTTGTCAAAGATGGCCTGCTGACCAATATCGATTTAGCCTGGTCCCGTGACCAGCAGCATAAAATATACGTACAAGATAAAATCCGTGCGAAAGGTGCGGAAGTGTGGCGCTGGATTGAGGAAGGTGCCCACATTTACGTCTGCGGCGATGCCAATCGTATGGCAAAAGACGTTGAGCAGGCATTACTGGAAGTGGTAGCCGAACACGGTGGCATGGACACCGAAACGGCTGACGAATTTTTAAGTGAGCTGCGCATTGAGCGCCGTTATCAGCGAGACGTTTACTAATGAGCGAAAAACATCCTGGACCGCTGGTCGTTGAAGGCAAGCTAACCGACGCAGAGCGCCTGAAAAAACAGAGCAACTATTTGCGTGGCACCATCACTGAAGATCTCGATGATGGCCTGACCGGTGGCTTTAAAGGCGATAACTTTCTGCTGATCCGTTTTCACGGTATGTACCAGCAGGATGACCGCGATATTCGCGCCGAGCGCGCCGAGCAGAAACTGGAGCCGCGTCATGCGATGATGCTGCGCTGCCGCTTGCCGGGCGGTATCATCACGCCAACTCAGTGGCTGGCAATTGAAAAATTTGCCACCGACAATACCCTTTACGGCAGCGTGCGCCTGACTAACCGTCAGACCTTCCAGTTTCACGGCATCCTCAAGGGTAATGTCAAGCCGGCTCACCAGATGCTGCACGAGGTGGGGCTTGATGCGCTGGCAACGGCCAACGACGTTAACCGCAACGTGCTCTGCTCGTCGAACCCGGTTGAGTCTGAGCTGCATCAGGAAGCCTATGAGTGGGCAAAGAAACTTTCTGAGCATTTGCTGCCGCAGACGCGGGCGTATGCCGAAATCTGGCTGGATAGAGAGAAAGTTGCCACCACCGATCAGGAACCGATTCTTGGTGAAACCTATCTGCCGCGTAAGTTTAAAACTACCGTGGTGGTACCGCCGCATAATGACGTTGATCTGCACGCCAACGACTTGAACTTTATCGCTATTGCCGAGAACGGCAAGCTGGTGGGCTTTAACCTGCTGGTCGGTGGCGGTTTGTCGATTGAGCACGGTAATAAAGCCACTTACGCGCGCACTGCCAGCGAATTTGGTTATCTGCCGCTGGATAAAACGCTGGCGGTAGCGGAAGCGGTGGTGACCACTCAGCGAGACTGGGGTAACCGTACCGATCGTAAAAATGCCAAAACCAAATATACCCTTGAGCGTGTTGGCGTTGAAACCTTCAAACAGGAAGTGGAGCGCCGGGCCGGTATCACTTTCGAACCGATTCGCCCGTACGAATTTACCACCCGTGGCGATCGTTTTGGCTGGGTGAAAGGCATCGATAATAAATGGCATCTGACGCTATTTATTGAAAATGGTCGTCTGATGGACTATCCAGGTCGTCCACTGAAATCCGGCGTAGCTGAGATTGCGCGAATTCATCAGGGTGATTTCCGACTGACCGCTAACCAGAACCTGATTGTTGCTGGGGTGCCGGAAGCCGATAAAGACAAGATCGAACAGATTGCCCGCGCCTCGGGGCTGATGGAAAGCGTCACCGCCCAGCGTGAAAACTCAATGGCCTGTGTCTCATTCCCGACCTGCCCACTGGCAATGGCGGAAGCCGAACGCTTCCTGCCTGAATTTGTGACCCGGGTCGAAGGCCTGATGAATAAGCACGGCGTTGGCGAAGAGCACATAGTGCTACGCGTAACCGGTTGTCCGAACGGCTGCGGACGTGCCATGCTGGCTGAAATTGGTCTGGTCGGTAAAGCGCCGGGGCGTTATAACCTGCATTTAGGGGGTAACCGCATCGGCACGCGTATTCCGCGCATGTATCGCGAGAACATCACAGAAGATGAGATTCTGGCGAGCATTGATGAGCTGGTTGGCCGTTGGGCAAAAGAGCGTGAAGCCGATGAAGGTTTTGGCGACTTCACTATCCGTGCTGGCGTGGTAAAAGCGGTTCTCGATCCGGCGCGTGATTTCTGGGAATAACGGAGGCGATATGTCGGTACTCGATCTCGCAACATTGCGTGAATTACCAAAAGTAGAGCGCGTAATGGCGCTGGCAGAAGTGAATAATCAGCTGGATAAACTCTCCGCACAGGAGCGCGTCAGTTGGGCACTGGAAAATCTGCCGGGTGATTTTGTTCTCTCTTCCAGTTTTGGTATTCAGGCTGCGGTCTCATTGCATTTGGTCACTCGTCAGCAGCCGGATATCCCGGTCATTCTGACCGATACCGGCTATCTGTTTCCTGAGACTTATCAGTTTATCGACACGTTGACTGAGAAGCTGGATTTGAATCTGCAAGTGTTTCGCGCCGGGCAGTCAGCGGCGTGGCAGGAAGCGCGCTACGGTAAACTGTGGGAGCAGGGCGTTGAAGGCATCGAAAAGTACAATCTGATTAATAAGGTTGAACCGATGAATCGTGCGCTGCAAACGCTCGGCGGCCAGACGTGGTTTGCCGGTTTACGCCGCGATCAATCCGGCAGTCGCGCACATTTACCGGTGTTGGCGATTCAGCGTGGGGTATTTAAGTTCTTGCCGATTATCGACTGGGACAATCGCCAGGTTTATCAATATTTACAGCAGCATGGCCTCAGCTATCATCCGCTGTGGGACCAGGGCTATCTGTCGGTCGGCGATACCCACACCACGCGTAAATGGGAACCCGGTATGGCAGAGGAAGAAACTCGCTTCTTCGGCCTGAAGCGTGAATGCGGCTTGCATGAAGGTTAATGATAAATTTAACTAAACTTATCTCCATGTAGTTTAGCCGTGTTTATTAATAATTGTGTGTGGTATCACGGTTTCATTAATTTTTTGCCATTCCATTGTTTAATTAAACTTATCGATCAATCCTTGTTGGGTGACATTTTACTCACTCAGCAAGGAGATACTCTGGTGTCAGATAAAGACCTGATGTTGTCTGGATCAATCAACGATCCATCTTCAGTTCTGAAGAATTCACTGCGTTTTGGTAAACCGTATTCATCTGACGAAATTGATATCCAGCAGGTCGGTACTCTGCAGGATTTTTTTACCGGCATGAGCAAATTACATGCTGCGTATCTGAAATTGGGTCTGGTTACTGCCCAACCCGGTAATATGCTTTTTTCTCCCTGGTTTTTCACGGCAGCTAACCGGCTGTTTCTGGCTAAAGTCGATGAAGATGTGATTGGAACCATTGCGCTGATTAAACAGAGCGGGCAAGGGCTGCCTGCTGAAAAAGTGTTTGCCAGGGAAATTGACCAGTCTGGCTGCTGTCCGGAGCGCACCGCAGAGATTGGCTCGTTATGTATTGATGAGAGTTATCGTGGCGGCGGCGTTCTGCGTGAGCTGTACGCGTGGATTATTCTGTATGCCGTATTTTTCCAGCGTATCGATACCTTGTTTATTCAGGTTGAAGCGCGCAAGGCGCGTTTTTATCGTGATGTGCTGTTCTTTAAGCAGGTGGGGGAGAGCCGCCTGCATCCGGCATACCAGAATAAACCGACGGCATTGCTGCGGGCAGATGTGAAACCGACGCTGGCTTTTTTAAGAAAGCAGCTATCGCCGCATAAGCATCTGAGCCTGAGAGAAGTGCTGAAATCGATGAATATCAATCATCTTTACAGCAAACTAGTGGAGCGGATGAAGCGGGAACAGGCCTGGTGCTGGACCGCGGAACATGCGCGTCACTACTGCGACCGCTGTTGCGTCAGAGACGAAGCGCTGAACAGCATCCAGCGCGCCGAGTTACAGAAAATTCTCAATCGTAGTAACTGACAGACTTTCACGGGCGGAGGCAGGAAGTCAGGCCGCCCGTATCCTCAGCGAGTCAGCTGGCCACCAGTCCGCTAAATGCCGCAGCCGCTCGCGTCACATTCACTTTTGTCACCTCGTAATGAGCCACCGCGACAAACGGATCTTCAGCCAGAATGGTTTCCAGCCGCTGGCGATCGATATCTTTCACCATGATCATTCCGCCGGTGCGCGGATCTTTGCGACCCGCCGCAATAAACACCCCGGCGTCGAAGTAGCGATCAAGCCACTGAATATGGGGTTCCAGCAGGGCTTCAACTTCTTCAACCGGGCGATGATAGTTCAGATAAACGATATACATTACGGCTCCTTTTTTTCGGCCGGATTAGCCAGTTCGGTAATTAACGGCAGCAGAATTTTTACGCTGTCGCGGCTGCGTAGCGCGATACGCCCAGGCAACCAGCGATCGATATAGCTGAGGTTATCACGCTCGGTTTGATGGCGGCTAATACCCTCCGGGAAGTGCGGTGACTTACTGCGCTGCTGACTGCCATCCTGATGGCCCAGTTTCCAGTTTGCCGCACGCACGCTAAGCAGTGGAAAACCAGCGCTGTCGAACGGATCGGCTGGCTTGTTTAGCGGGTGGCTGCTGGCGTTGATGCCGTAACGATGAGCAATCGCCAGCGCACGGTCGCGGGTCTGACGTGCTACCGCTGCCGGAGTATTGCTGCCGCTGTTAAAGTAGAGCTTATCGCCCACCAGCAGACTGTCGAGATTAATCACCAGCAAAGTATGCTGTTTCTCGTTGGCTTTCATTCGCGCGAGGTAATCTTCGCTGCCCCGATGACCAATCTCTTCGCCGCTCAAGGCAACAAAGCGAATGCCATAGTGCAGCGGCTGGCTGCTGAGTCGCTGTGCCAGCTCAAGCATTACGCCCAGGCCGGCGGCGTTATCATCCGCTCCCTGTAAGCGTAAGCCGCCAAGATTGTTTTCGACATCGCTGTCGCTTAGCGGGCTCCAGGTATCAAGATGGGCAACGATCAGGATCTCCTGTGGCGCTTTGCCCGGGCGTGCGGCAATCACCGAACTTCCGGTAACCTGACGCCAGCTGGTACTGCCATCTTTATGCTGGTATTGATAACGGGTATTAAAATCCCGTTTGTCGCTGTGATAGCCCATATCGCTGAACTGCTGCTGCAAATAGTCAGCGGTCAACAACTCGGCCGGGCTTCCGACCATGCGGCCAGGAAAAAGGGTAGCAATATTGCGCAACTGCTGTTCAGCAAACTTGCCGATAGCGGGCTGTGCCGCCATGACCGGTAATGTGATGCCGCAACTGAGTAGCGAGGCCAGCACTCTCAGGCGGAGGGTGGAAAACATTTCAGAATCCTTAGGCGTCATGCCATAGCGCGAGCGAAATTTTTTTGCTGCAATATTATGAAATTGTGATCGCCGTTAGACAATTTCATTCGCTCTGAAACGCCCTAAATATCATCCGTTAAGCACATTTTGTTCTCAGCTTAGCCGGTTCGTTATTCCATTAGGTAACTACTCATTCCAATTAGTAATTTCATCTGCCCGAACCTGCAGACGTATAGTCGCGTTAACTTTCTGTTATTTCATATAAGGTCGACGTGGACTATCTTCCGATTTTTGCCGATCTCAAGTCTAAACCGGTTCTGGTGGTAGGCGGTGGTGATATTGCGGCGCGCAAAATTGAATTACTGCGTCGTGCCGGGGCGCGGGTGCAGATTGCTGCTCGCGAGCTGTGTGAAGAACTTCAGGCGCTGGCCGACCACGACCAGCTTGAATGGCTGGCGACCTCTTTTGACGAGACACAGCTTGATAGCGTGTTTCTGGTGATTGCCGCCACTGATGACAGTGCGCTGAATGCCCGGGTATTTGAAGCGGCCAGTCAACGCCATCTGCTGGCGAACGTGGTGGACGACCAGCCAAAATGCTCCTTTATCTTCCCCTCGATTGTCGACCGTTCACCGCTGGTCGTCGCGATCTCCTCCAGCGGCACCGCTCCGGTGCTGGCCCGTTTGCTGCGCGAAAAACTGGAAACGCTGTTACCGGCCAATCTCGGGCAGATGGCAGACATTGCCGGTCAGTGGCGCGACAAGGTTAAACAGCGCTTTAGCAAGATGTCAGATCGCCGTCGTTTCTGGGAACGTGCCTTTAATGGCCTGTTCGCCAGCCAGGTGGCTGCCGGTAACGTGCAGGGTGCCCGGCAGACGCTGGACAGTCAGTTGGATAACCCCGAGCAGGCGCAGGGGGAAATTATTCTGGTGGGCGCCGGGCCGGGTGACTCTGGTCTGCTGACATTGCGCGGTTTGCAGGTGATGCAGCTGGCCGATGTGGTGCTGTATGACCATCTGGTCAGTGACGAAATTTTGGATCTGGTGCGCCGCGATGCCGACAGGATCTGCGTGGGTAAACGTGCCGGAGCGCATTCGGTGCCGCAGGAAGAGACCAATCGCCTGCTG
The DNA here is from genome assembly GCF_050037805.1 of Winslowiella sp. 2C04. Taxonomy (NCBI): domain Bacteria; kingdom Pseudomonadati; phylum Pseudomonadota; class Gammaproteobacteria; order Enterobacterales; family Erwiniaceae; genus Winslowiella; species Winslowiella sp. 2C04. Next base: position 904,172 of record NZ_CP188300.1, read on the forward strand.
GTGACGCTGGCGCAAAAAGGTAAACGGGTGGTGCGGTTAAAAGGCGGCGATCCGTTTATTTTCGGTCGCGGTGGTGAAGAGTTACAGGCCGCGCAGCAAGCGGGCATTCCGTTTCAGGTGGTGCCAGGAATTACAGCCGCAGCCGGCGCTACCGCTTACGCTGGTATCCCGTTAACACATCGTGATTACGCGCAGAGCGTGCTGTTTATTACCGGCCACTGCCGTCCCGACGGCGAGGGTATCGACTGGCCTTCACTGGCGCGTGCGCGTCAGACGCTGGCGATCTATATGGGAACGGTAAAAGCGGCGGAAATTAGTCAGCAGCTGATTGCTCATGGCCGTGACGCCAGCACCCCGGTGGCGGTCATTGGCCGCGGCACCCGTCAGGATCAGCAGGTATTAACCGGTACGCTGGAACATCTCGAAGAACTGGCGCAACGCGCCCCAACGCCAGCGCTGTTGGTGATTGGCGAAGTCGTCAATCTGCACGCGCAGCTGGCCTGGTTTCAACATTCAGCACAGCAGGCCGGACGTGAGTCCGCCGTTGTGAATTTGGCTTGAGGAAAGATTATGGATCAAAAACGACTCACCCATTTGCGTCAACTGGAGGCGGAGAGTATCCATATCATCCGCGAAGTGGCGGCGGAGTTTGCTAACCCGGTGATGATGTACTCCATCGGCAAAGATTCTTCTGTGATGCTGCACCTGGCGCGTAAAGCCTTCTATCCGGGAACCCTGCCGTTTCCGCTGCTGCATGTTGATACCGGCTGGAAATTCCGCGAAATGTACGAATTTCGCGACCGCATGGTTAAAAATATCGGCGCTGAACTGCTGGTTCACCGTAACCCGGAAGGGGTGGCAATGGGGATTAACCCGTTTGTCCACGGCAGTGCCAAGCACACCGATATTATGAAGACCGAAGGTCTGAAGCAGGCGCTAAATAAATGGGGCTTTGATGCTGCGTTTGGCGGTGCTCGCCGTGATGAAGAGAAGTCGCGTGCGAAAGAGCGTATCTATTCATTCCGTGACCGTTTTCACCGCTGGGATCCGAAGAACCAGCGCCCGGAGCTGTGGCACAACTACAACGGCCAGATCAACAAAGGCGAAAGCATCCGCGTTTTCCCGCTGTCGAACTGGACCGAACTGGATATCTGGCAATATATCTTCCTGGAAAACATCGAGATCGTTCCGCTGTATCTGGCGGCACCTCGTCCGGTGCTGGAACGTGATGGCATGCTGATGATGATCGACGATGACCGTATCGATCTGCAACCTGGTGAAGTGATCGAGCAGCGTATGGTGCGTTTCCGTACCCTGGGCTGCTGGCCGCTGACCGGTGCGGTTGAATCTGAAGCGCAAACGCTGCCGGAGATTATCGAAGAGATGCTGGTATCCACCACCAGCGAACGTCAGGGGCGCATGATTGACCGCGACCAGGCCGGCTCGATGGAGCTGAAGAAACGCCAGGGTTATTTCTAAGGAGCCGCCAAATGAATAACGTTATTGCACAACAAATTGCCGATCAGGGTGGCGTAGAAGCCTGGCTGCACGCGCAGCAACATAAAAGTCTGCTGCGTTTTCTGACCTGCGGCAGCGTCGACGACGGTAAAAGTACGCTGATTGGCCGACTGCTGCACGATACCCGTCAGATCTATGAAGATCAGCTCTCTTCGCTGCATAACGACAGCAAACGTCACGGTACGCAGGGCGAAAAACTTGACCTGGCGCTGCTGGTTGATGGTTTGCAGGCCGAGCGTGAACAGGGCATCACTATCGATGTGGCGTATCGCTATTTCTCCACCGAGAAGCGCAAATTTATTATTGCCGATACCCCGGGCCATGAGCAGTACACGCGCAATATGGCTACCGGTGCCTCAACCTGCGATCTGGCGATTCTGCTGATCGATGCGCGTAAAGGCGTGCTGGACCAAACTCGTCGTCACAGCTTTATCTCCACGCTGCTGGGAATTAAACATCTGGTGGTGGCGATCAATAAAATGGATCTGGTCGACTATAAGCAGGAAACGTTTGAGCAGATTAAACAGGATTATCTGGATTTTGCTGAGCAGCTGCCGGAAGACCTGGATATCCGCTTTGTGCCGCTGTCGGCGCTGGAAGGCGAAAATGTCGCGACGCCGAGCGCTGAGATGAACTGGTATAGCGGCCCGACGCTGCTGGATGTGCTGGAAACCGTCGAGGTGCAGCGCGTGGTTGAGCAGCAGCCGATGCGTTTCCCGGTGCAGTATGTGAATCGTCCTAATCTCGATTTCCGTGGTTATGCCGGTACGCTGGCATCAGGTACGGTACGCGTTGGTCAGCGGGTAAAAGTGCTGCCATCAGGCGTTGAATCTTCGATTGCCCGCATTGTGACCTTTGATGGCGATTTACAACAGGCCGCAGCCGGTGAAGCGCTGACGCTGGTTCTCAAAGATGAGATTGATATCAGCCGTGGCGATTTGCTGGTGGAAGCCGATGCCACGCTGAAAGCGGTGCAGGGCGCATCCATTGATGTGGTGTGGATGGCGGAACAGCCGCTAACCCCGGGTCAGAGTTACGATGTCAAAATCGCCGGTAAGAAAACCCGTGCGCGTATCGAAAACATTCAGCATCAGGTCGAGATTAACAGCCTGACACAGCGCGAAGTGGAAAACCTGCCGCTTAATGGTATTGGCCTGGTTGATGTGACCTTTGATGAACCGATGGTGCTGGATGCCTATCAGCAAAATCCGGTGACCGGCGGGATGATCTTTATTGATCGCCTGAGCAACGTGACCGTCGGTGCGGGAATGATTCGCCAGCCGCAGGAAGATGTGCAGCAGAGCCGCGGTGAATTCAGCGCCTTTGAACTGGAGTTAAACGCGCTGGTACGTCGCCACTTCCCACACTGGAATGCACGCGACCTGTTGGGTGGCAAATAAATGGCCGCCACACATGATGAAAATGTCATCTGGCATTCGCACGCGGTAACGCGTGCGGAGCGCGAGTCGTTAAATGGTCATCAGGGCGTGGTGTTATGGTTTACCGGGCTTTCAGGCTCGGGTAAATCGACGGTGGCCGGTGCGCTGGAACAGGCGCTGCATCAGTTGGGCGTCCGTACTTACCTGCTGGACGGTGACAATGTGCGTCATGGACTGTGCCGCGATTTAGGCTTCAGCGATGATGACCGCAAAGAGAATATCCGTCGCGTGGGTGAAGTGGCAAAACTGATGGTTGATGCGGGCCTGGTGGTGCTGACGGCGTTTATCTCTCCGCATCGCGCCGAGCGTCAAATGGTGCGTGATACGATTGGTGAAGGGCGTTTTATCGAAGTGTTCGTCGATACGCCGTTAGCCATCTGTGAAGCGCGCGATCCGAAGGGATTATACAAAAAAGCCCGCGCCGGAGAGCTGCGTAATTTCACCGGTATTGATGCGGTATATGAAGCGCCGGAGCAGGCCGAAATTCAGCTTGATGGCGAACAATTGGTAACAAAATTGATAGCGCAATTGTTAGACCTGCTGCGTGGTCGCGATATTATCAAGTCCTGAGATAGCTACGGCTGATCCGCTATGTTTCAGGTTGCAGGTGTGCTGGTTCGCCATCTGCCTGCAACCTGACTGATTCAGGATTATTAACGCCAGAGAGCGAGCCGACAACGCGTCAACAGGATACTTATGCAGAACGTTACCCCGATGCTTGCCCGAAAAGATGAATCTGACCTTGAAGAGCACAGCTGGTCATTCCCCGGTGGGGTGATAGGCTTTGTTGCTTACTGGTTTGCGCTGGCGATTCCCCTGGTACTCTACGGTTCCAATACGCTGTTTTTCTTCCTCTATACCTGGCCTTTCTTCCTTGCTCTGCTGCCGGTTTCGGTATTAATGGGGATTGCCATGATTTTGTTGCTGCGCGGGCGCTTAATCTGGACGCTGATTCTGACCACGCTGCTGGTGGTGTGCCTGTTCTGGCTGGTGTTTTCGTATCTTACCGGCTGGTAATTAGCATCATGGTAACAGGGGAGCCGTTATCGGCTCCCGCTGCGTTACAAAACTTTGCTGAGAAATGATGCGGTACGCGGGTTAACAGGGGCAGTGAACAGTTGTTCGGGATGACCCATTTCCTGAATCACGCCCTGATCGATAAACATCACCCGATCGGCGACTTCGCGGGCAAAGGCCATCTCGTGGGTGACAATCACCATCGTCATGCCTTCCTGCGCCAGAGTTTTCATTACCGCCAGCACTTCACCGACCAGCTCAGGATCGAGTGCCGAAGTCGGTTCATCAAACAGCATGATTTTCGGCTCCATCGCCAGCGCCCTGGCAATTGCCACGCGCTGTTGCTGACCCCCGGACAGGCTGTTTGGCCAGGCGTCGATTTTATCGCTCAGCCCGACTTTTGCCAGCAGCACTTTCGCCTGTTCAGTCGCCACCTTACGCGACAGTTTACGCAGCTCCATTGGCGCCATAATCAGGTTTTCCAGCACTGTCATGTGCGGGAACAGATTGAAGCGTTGGAACACCATGCCGACCGATTCGCGCAGCTGGTTAATATTGGTTTTTACATCGTGCACCGCAAAGCCGTTGACCTCAACGCTGCCGCCCTCAATGCTTTCCAGCCCGTTAAGGCAGCGCAGGAAAGTACTTTTTCCCGAGCCTGATGGACCGATAACGCACACCACTTCTTGCGGATCAATATCGCAGCTGATGCCACGCAGTACGAGATTATCGCCAAATTGTTTCTGCAAATTATTAACGTGAATCACTTTTGCCGAACCTCTTTTCCATATATTGAACCAACAGCGACAGCAGGAAAGTAAAGACCCAGTAAATCACTGAAATCACCAGGTAGGGTTCCCAGTAAGTCGCATAGGCGCCGGAAACGGTACGCGCGGCGTAGGCCAGATCGGCGAGGCCGATGGCGGAAGCCAGCGAGGAGTCTTTCACAATCGCAATGGCATTATTGCCCAGCGGCGGCAGCATGCGACGAAACGCCTGTGGCAAAATCACCTTGCGCATGGTGCTGCCATACGGCATACCCAGTGAACGCGAGGCTTCCATCTGACCGCGATCGATTGACTGAATGCCGGCGCGGAAAATCTCTGACACATAGGCACCGGAATTCAGCGTGATTGCCACGATGCAGGAAAGAAACGCGCCATAGTCCGAACGTAAGGTACGGGCAAAGTCAGAGGACATCAGCCCGCTGGTTACCAGTAAGCCATCGCGCGGATTAATAAACAGCGGAATCAGGGCGAAGTGCACCACCATAATCTGCACAAACAGCGGCGTACCGCGAAATGCACTGATATAGATGCGTACCGGCCACTGAACAAAATAGTGCAGAATAAATTTCCACGGGCCATGCGGAGCCTGTGCCAGCCGGCCCAGGCCGAGGGTCAAACCCCAGAGCGTACCGGTGATCACGCAGATCAACGTACATTTCAGGGTCATCATCGCGCCGTCGATAAACAGCGGCATATATTCCTGAATGATTTCCCAACGAAATCCTGTCATACCACAATCCTGTAAAAAGAATTCGCCGCACCCGGCGGCGAAAAAGAGGGGTTATTCAGCGGGCAGAGTGGGGACGTTGCTGTCGAACCAGGCGCTGTAGATTCTGGCGTAGGTGCCATCGGCAATGATAGTTTTCAGGCCAGCGTTAATTTTTTCACGCAGTGCATCGTTACCCTTTGCTACCGCGATACCGAAGTACTGGCGTTCAAATTTGGCGTCAGATACCAGCTTAAACTGTTTTTCCGGGTGGGTTTTGATGTAGTACTTCACCACACCGACATCGCCGACCGCGGCACTGATACCCTCTTCATACAGCTCTTGCAGCAGCAGTGGAGTATTATCAAAGCGTTTGATCGCGGTGCTGTTTTTGCCTAACACGTCGGAAACCACGATATCGCCGGTACTGGAGTTGACCACCCCGACTTTTTCATTTTTCAGTGCCTCAAGAGAGTCAATTTTTGAATCTTTGGCCACGACGATAGACTGCTCCGCCGGGAAGTAGGGCGCGGAGAAATCCACCATCTGTTTACGTTTGTCGGTAATAGTGATACCGGAAATAATAATGTCGCGATCGCCGGAGCCAAGGGTAGCGAAAATGCCTTCCCAGGGGGTATTGATCAGCTTGACCTCAGCGTTTTGCGCCTTAGCTACCGCTTTAATTATATCGATATCAAAACCTTCCAGCTGTTTTTGACTATTCTCAAACTCGAAAGGGCGGTAAGTCCCCCCTGAACCGACGACCCAGGTTTCCGCCTGAGCGGCTGAGGTCAGCAACGCCAGCAGGGTGCCGATCAGTGCAAATCTTTTTAACATATGTGCTCCCGGTATTTTAAAATAGTCTTAATTATGCATTTTAAGTGCATAAAAATACATTTTCATTGGCGGTCAGGCAAGCGCTGTTTGAGTGCAGCTCTGATAAAGCTGTTCAATTTCGCCTGCGTAGTGGAGTCGGGCGAAAAGTTATGGGATGATTGAGCCGTTTTTCAGGGGGCGGGATGGGTAAACTTACGCTGCTGTTACTTGTACTGTTAGGCTGGCTGCAATATTCGCTCTGGCTGGGCAAGAACGGCATTCATGATTATACGCGGGTCAATGACGACGTCGCGGTGCAGCAGGCGAATAACGCCAAACTTAAAGCGCGCAACGATCAGCTTTTTGCCGAAATCGACGATTTAAACGGCGGTTCGGAAGCGATTGAAGAACGTGCACGTAGCGAGCTGGGAATGATTAAACCCGGCGAGACTTTCTATCGCCTGGTGCCGGATCAAAACAGACGAAACGCGCAACAGGCTGCTCAAAACCAACAACGATAAATAATGACCAACATTGCAGGTTCCTTCCCGGACGTTATCGCCGTGGTTCCCGCGGCCGGTATCGGCAGCCGCATGCTGTCTGAGTGTCCGAAGCAGTATCTGACCATTGGCAAGCAAACCATTCTCGAACACAGTATTGCCAGCTTGCTGGCGCATCCGGCAGTGACGCGCGTGATTGTGGCGCTTAGCCCTGAAGATGTGCAGTTCCGGCAGCTGGCGATTGCGCACGATCCGCGTATTATCCCGGTAACCGGCGGGAATCAGCGCGCCGAATCGGTACTGGCCGGGCTCAACGCTGCCGGTAACGCTGGCTGGGTATTGGTGCATGATGCCGCACGACCTTGTCTGCATGCGGACGACCTGGCGCGCCTGCTGGCGATAGCGACCCACAGCCGCGTAGGTGGCATTCTCGCTGCGCCGGTGCGCGATACCATGAAACGCGCGGAGCCGGCAAAAGCGGCGATTGCTCATACTGTCGATCGCGAAGCGTTATGGCATGCGTTAACACCACAATTTTTCCCGCTTGATCTGCTGCGCGGCTGTTTGCTGCGCGCGCTCAATGAAGGCGCAATCATCACTGATGAAGCATCGGCGCTGGAGTATTGCGGCTATCATCCTGAGCTGGTGGTCGGGCGCAGTGATAATATTAAAGTCACGCGGCCGGAAGATTTGGCGCTGGCCGCGTTCTATCTGACTCAATCAAATAATTAAGGAGAGCGCAAAATGCGTATCGGTCACGGTTTTGATGTCCATGCTTTTGGTGGCGAAGGCCCGCTGATTATGGGTGGCGTGCGAATTCCTTACGATAAAGGTTTGCTGGCACACTCTGACGGTGACGTGGTATTGCATGCGCTGACGGATGCGCTGCTCGGCGCTGCGGCGCTGGGGGATATCGGCAAGCTGTTTCCGGATACCGATCCGGCGTTTAAAGGCGCTGACAGCCGCGAATTGTTGCGTGAGGCGTGGAATAAAATTCAGCAAAAGGGCTATCGACTCGGTAATGTCGATGTGACCATTATTGCTCAGGCACCGAAAATGCTGCCGCATATTCCACAGATGCGAATCAATATTGCAGAAGATCTGGGTATCCATATGGATGACGTCAACGTGAAAGCGACCACCACGGAAAAGCTGGGCTTTACCGGGCGGGGTGAAGGTATCGCCTGTGAAGCAGTGGCGCTGCTGGTAAAGGCGCAGTCTTAATGGATATGTTAAATCTGAGCCGGTTGCACGGTAAGCCAGCGGCACGCGGTAAGCTGAAAGCTAACCCCGAAGATTTTGTGGTCATTGAAGATCTGGGATATACCCCGGATGGTGACGGCGAGCAGCTGCTGGTGCGCCTGCGTAAAACCGGCTGTAATACCCGCTTTGTTGCCGAAGCGCTGGCAAAATTTGCCGGTATTCATCCCCGCGACGTGAGTTTCGCTGGCATGAAAGATCGCCATGCGGTGACTGAGCAGTGGTTCTGCCTGCGCCTGCCGGGCAAAGAGACGCCGGTGATGAGTACCTTTCAGCTGGAAGGTTGCGAAGTGCTGGAAAGCGCGCGCCATCGTCGCAAGCTGCGTACGGGTGCTTTGCAGGGCAATGCTTTTAAACTGATTCTGCGTCAGATTAGCGATCGTGATGCGGTCGAACAGCGGCTGGAACAGATTCTTCAGGCGGGTGTACCCAACTATTTTGGCCTGCAAAGATTTGGTCATGAGGGTAACAACCTGACGCTGGCCCGGCGCTGGGCGGCAGACGAAATTCGCGTGCGTGAGCGCAATAAGCGCAGTTTCTTGTTGTCAGCAGCGCGCAGTGCCATGTTTAATCAGGTCGTCAGTCAGCGACTGGCGCAGCAGCATTCGCTGTGCAAAGTCATGGCAGGTGATGCACTTCAGCTGACGGGGCGCGGTAGCTGGTTTGTGGCAGAAGACGCTGAGTTTGAGACGCTGCAACAGCGCGTTGATAATAATGAGCTACGTATTACCGCGCCGCTGCCGGGCAGCGGCGAATGGGGAAGCCGTGATGCGGCGCTGTCATTTGAACAACAGTGCCTGTCAGCAGAGGCAGAATTGATTACACTGCTTGAGCGTGAACGCGTCGAAGCGGCACGCCGTGCGATGTTGGTTATCCCGCGCGAGCTTCGCTGGGACTGGTGGGATGATGTTACGGTAGAGCTGAATTTCTGGCTGCCGGCCGGTAGCTTTGCCACCAGCGTAGTGCGTGAAATCCTCGAACAAGAAGGTGACGATGCGGATATTGCTGAGTAACGATGATGGTATTCATGCGCCGGGCATTCAGGCTTTAGCCAAAGCCCTGCGCGAGTTTGCTGACGTGCAGATTGTGGCGCCCGACCGTAACAGGAGCGGCGCCTCAAACTCACTGACGCTGGAAACACCATTACGCACTTTTCCTTACCCCAACGGTGATATTGCCGTGCAGATGGGCACGCCAACCGACTGTGTCTATCTTGGCGTCAATGCGCTGATGCAGCCGAAGCCGGATATCGTGGTGTCAGGCATCAATGCCGGGCCTAACCTTGGCGATGACGTCATCTATTCAGGCACCGTTGCTGCGGCAATGGAAGGGCGCCATCTGGGCTTGCCGGCACTGGCGGTATCGCTGGATGGCCATCAGCATTATGACACTGCCGCGGCGATTACCTGTTCTATACTGCGCGCACTGCAGCGCGAGCCGCTGCGTACCGGACGCATTCTGAATATCAATGTGCCGGATCTGCCGCTCGATCAGATTAAAGGTATTCGGGTAACGCGCTGTGGTAGCCGTCATCCCTCCGATCAGGTGATTCCGCAGCAGGATCCACGCGGCAATACCCTGTACTGGATCGGCCCGCCTGGCGATAAGTTTGATGCTGGCCCGGATACCGATTTTGCTGCGGTCGATGCGGGTTATGTGTCGGTTACCGCGCTGCACGTCGATTTAACTGCGCACGGTGCGCAGGATGTGCTCTCCAGCTGGATAACCAAAGCCGGAGTTAATAAGGAATGGTGAGCAAGCGTATTGATACGTTGCTGGCACAGCTGCGCCAGCAGGGCATTGACGATGAGCGTTTGCTGAAGGCAATTGAAGAGGTGCCGCGTGAGCGTTTTGTCGACGAGGCTTTTGAACATAAAGCCTGGGAAAACGTGGCGTTACCGATAGGTTCCGGCCAGACCATTTCGCAGCCTTATACGGTAGCGAAAATGACCGCGCTGCTTGACCTGACGCCGACCTCCCGGGTGCTGGAGATCGGCACCGGCTCGGGCTATCAGACGGCAATCCTTGCGCATCTGGTAGAGCATGTTTGTTCGGTTGAACGGATAAAAGGCTTGCAGTGGCAGGCGAAACGCCGGCTTAAGCAGCTGGATTTACACAATGTATCCACCCGCCACGGTGATGGCTGGCAAGGCTGGCCGTCACGCGGGCCTTTTGATGCGATTATCGTTACCGCTGCCCCACCGGAAATCCCGCCAGAACTGCTGTCACAACTCGACGAAGGCGGCATTATGGTGTTGCCGGTTGGGGAAGAGCAGCAGGCGTTGAAGCGCATTCGGCGTAAAGGGAATGAGTTTGTTGTCGATACCGTCGAGGCGGTGCGGTTTGTCCCGCTGGTTAAGGGCGATTTGGCATAAAATTATGTGCCAGCCACTATTATCAGTATTTATACACAACTGCGTAATGGCACGCTGCGGTTGATATTGTTAGTATCCATTGTTATCTACCAGCTTGTAGATGCCGGGCAAACGCCGCGCATTGCGTGAGCCACCCGGTTTTAAGCCAATAATTGGTCACAGTTTTGCCGTCACGGGGGATAAATGAGCACGGGAAGCCCAGTTTTTAAATTAAGCCGTATTGCGGCCGTTTCACTTGTTGGTTTTTGGTTGGCAGGTTGCTCTAACGACTCAACACAGGCCCCCATCAGCTCCGTAGGCAGTAACTCCGGCATGAGCAGCCAGAACGCCAGCAGTGGTGGCATGATATCCGGTAGCGCGCCAGCGACGCCGATGGCCGCATCCAGCGACGTGCAGACGCAGAATGGTCGTATCGTCTACAATCGTGCTTATGGGAATATTCCCAAAGGAAGTTATAACGGGGATACCTACACGGTTAAACGTGGCGATACGTTGTTCTATATCGCCTGGATTACCGGCAACGATTTCCGTGATTTAGCCCAGCGCAATAATGTGCCGGAGCCTTTCAGCCTCAACGTTGGCCAGACTTTACAGGTGGCTAACGGCTCCGGTACCCCGATTACCGGTGGTAATGCCATTACGGCGGCGGATGCAACACAGGCGGGTGTGCAGGCTCCACCAACTGCAACGCAAATTAAAGCACCAACGGTTGCACAGCAACCCGTTATTACGTATTCTGAGGACTCTGGTAAATCAAATGGAGGCAAAATGTTGCCTTCGTCGGGAACAACTGTTGCAACGACAACAGCCCCGGTTACCGCTCCGACAGTCAGTAGCACCACTAACAGTTCCACTCCGGTTGGAACCTGGCGCTGGCCTACTGATGGTAAGATCATCGACAACTTCTCTGCTTCCGAAGGTGGCAACAAAGGAATCGATATTGCGGGGTCGCGCGGACAGCCGATCGTGGCCACTGCCCCTGGGCGTGTGGTGTACGCAGGTAATGCGCTTCGCGGTTACGGTAATTTGATAATCATCAAACATAATGATGATTACCTGAGCGCCTATGCGCACAACGACACAATGCTGGTCCGTGAACAACAAGAAGTGAAAGCGGGTCAGAAGATTGCGACGATGGGCAGCACAGGTACCAGTTCAGTAAGATTGCATTTTGAAATTCGTTACAAGGGGAAATCCGTCAACCCGTTGCGATATTTACCGCAGCGATAAACCGGCAGAACCCGAGAAAATGATGTTCTGCCCTGGAGTCACGGGTAGGAGCCGCTTATGAGCCAGAATACGCTGAAAGTTAACGAGTTACACGAAGACGCGGAATTCGACGAGAACGGAGCTGAGATTTTTGACGAGAAGGCTCTTGTCGGAAACGAACCTGGTGATAACGACTTAGCTGAAGAAGAGTTGATGTCGCAGGGTGCGACACAAAGAGTCCTGGATGCGACGCAGCTCTATTTAGGAGAGATCGGATATTCTCCGCTGTTAACGGCTGAAGAAGAAGTTTTCTTCGCTCGCCGTGCACTTCGCGGTGACGTTCCGTCTCGTCGTCGTATGATCGAAAGTAACTTACGTCTGGTGGTAAAGATTGCCCGTCGTTACAGCAATCGTGGTCTGGCGCTGCTGGATCTGATTGAAGAAGGTAACCTCGGTTTGATCCGCGCAGTTGAGAAGTTCGATCCGGAAAGAGGTTTCCGTTTCTCAACGTACGCCACCTGGTGGATTCGACAGACTATTGAACGGGCGATCATGAATCAAACCCGTACCATCCGTCTGCCGATTCACATTGTGAAAGAACTGAATGTTTATCTGCGTACAGCACGCGAACTTTCTCACAAGCTTGATCATGAGCCGAGTGCGGAAGAGATTGCTGAACAGCTCGATAAACCTGTTGATGATGTCAGCCGTATGCTGCGTCTCAACGAACGCATTACTTCAGTCGATACACCGTTAGGCGGTGACTCTGAAAAAGCGCTGCTGGATATTCTGGCCGATGAGAAAGACAACGGTCCGGAAGACACCACGCAAGACGATGATATGAAACAAAGCATCGTTAAATGGCTGTTCGAACTGAACGCCAAGCAGCGTGAAGTACTGGCTCGTCGTTTCGGCCTGTTGGGCTATGAAGCGGCAACGCTTGAAGATGTGGGTCGTGAAATTGGACTGACCCGCGAACGTGTACGTCAGATTCAGGTTGAAGGTCTGCGTCGTCTGCGTGAGATTTTGCAGACACAAGGACTGAGCATTGAAGCGCTGTTCCGTGAGTAAAGACAGGCTTTAATCTACGATGAGTAAATGCGAAAAGCGGTGGTTTAATACCACCGCTTTTTTATTGTCTGAAGAAAACTTTCCCTACACCAGAGACTTAAGACGGTAAATCCATTCCAGAGCCTGGCGTGGCGACAGAGAATCCGGGTCCAGCGCTTCCAGCGCCTCAACGGCAGGCGAGGTCTCTTCTACCAACAGGGGTAACTGCGGGCCTTCGCCACTGGAGGCTTTCGCGCCTGCAGATAACGCCTCCAGCTCCTTAAGTTTCTGACGTGCGCGTTTAATCACATCTTTTGGCACTCCGGCCAACGCAGCGACGGCCAGACCATAGCTTTTGCTGGCGGCGCCATCCTGAACACTGTGCATAAAGGCGATGGTATCGCCGTGCTCAACCGCATCCAGATGGACATTAACCACACCTTCCATCATCTCTGGCAGAGTAGTCAGTTCAAAGTAGTGAGTTGCAAACAGCGTCATCGCTTTAATGCGATTTGCCAGGCTTTCAGCACAGGCCCACGCCAGCGAAAGACCATCGTAAGTTGAGGTACCGCGACCAATTTCGTCCATCAGTACCAGACTGTACTCGGTAGCGTTGTGCAGAATATTGGCAGTCTCGGTCATTTCCACCATAAAGGTGGAGCGGCCTGAAGCTAAGTCGTCAGCTGCACCGACACGGGTGAAAATACGATCGATTGGTCCGACAGTTGCCTGTTCAGCCGGCACAAAGCTGCCGATATAGGCCATCAGCGCAATTAGCGCGGTCTGACGCATATAGGTGCTTTTACCGCCCATATTTGGCCCGGTAATCACCAGCATTCGGCGCTGCGGCGAAAGGGCAAGCGGGTTAGCAATAAATGGCTCTTTCAGCACCTGCTCGACCACCGGATGACGACCCGCTGTCAGTTTAATACCGGGTTTATCACTTAAGGTCGGACGGCTGTAATTCAGCGTCCAGGCGCGCTCGGCCAGGTTGGCTAATACATCAAGCTCGGCCAGTGCCGCCGCACTCAGCTGTAGCGCCTCCAGGTGAGGCAGCAGCAGTTCGAACAGCTCATCATAGAACTTCTTCTCAAGCGCCAGTGCTTTACCTTTAGAAGTCAGTACCTTGTCTTCATATTCCTTCAGTTCAGGAATGATGTAACGTTCGGCATTTTTTAGCGTCTGACGGCGTACATAGTTGATAGGTACCAGATGGCTCTGTCCACGACTGACCTGAATGTAATAACCATGCACGGCGTTAAAGCCAACTTTCAGCGTATCCAGCCCAAGCTTTTCACGTTCACGAATTTCCAGTCGATCGAGATAATCAGTGGCACCATCGGCCAGCGCGCGCCATTCATCCAGCTCAGCATTGTAACCGGGAGCAATGACGCCACCGTCACGCACCAGTACCGGTGGTGATTCAATAATCGCGCGTTCGAGCAATTCGCGCAGTTCATTGAATTCACCCATCTGATCGCGCAGCGTTTGCAGATGTGTCACCTTACTGGTTTCCAGCAAGGCGCGTAAATCGGGTAGCTGCTGGAAAGCGTGGCGCATACGCGCCAGATCGCGCGGACGGGCGGTGCGTAACGCCAGGCGTGCCAGAATTCGTTCTAAATCTCCTACCTGACGCAGTGCCGGCTGTAACTCTGAGCCATTTTCCAGCAGCGACTCAATGCTTTCCTGGCGATTGTTAATCACTGCGGCATCACGCACCGGCATATGCAGCCAGCGTTTCAGCATGCGGCTGCCCATTGGCGTTACGGTACGATCCAGCACTGAGGCCAGCGTATTCTCGATGCCACCGGCGAGGTTCTGTGTGATTTCCAGATTACGCCGGGTCGCCGCATCCATAATGATGCCGTCCTGCTGACGTTCCATCGTCAGTGAACGAATATGCGGCAGTGAAGTGCGTTGCGTATCTTTAACATATTGCAGTAAACAACCTGCTGCACGCAGCGCCATATGTGCCTGTTCCACCCCAAAGCCACTCAGATCGCGTGTACCGAACTGCATATTCAGCTGCTGACGCGCGGTATCGGGTTCAAACTCCCACAGCGGACGGCGGCGCATACCACGACGATTGTCGATCAGCTCCATTGCGGCAAAATCTTCCGGATAAAGCAGCTCGGCAGGATTGGTGCGTTGGAGTTCAGCTGCCATCGTCTCTTTATCGGTCGGTTCTACCAGACGGAAGCGGCCTGAGCTGATATCGAGAGTAGCATAACCAAAGCCGCGCGAGCCTTGCCAGATTGCCGCCAGCAGATTGTCCTGACGCTCCTGCAACAGAGCCTCATCACTGATCGTGCCAGGGGTGACGATACGCACTACTTTACGTTCTACCGGACCTTTGCTTAGCGCCGGATCGCCAACCTGTTCACAAATTGCCACTGACTCACCCAGCTGCACCAGCTTAGCCAGATAATTTTCCACCGCGTGATAAGGCACACCCGCCATTGGAATCGGCTCACCTGCCGAAGCACCGCGTTTGGTCAGAGAGATTTCCAGCAGCTGCGATGCACGTTTGGCATCGTCATAAAACAGCTCGTAGAAGTCACCCATGCGGTAAAACAGCAAGATATCCGGATGATCGGCCTTCAGACGCAGGTATTGCTGCATCATTGGAGTGTGGGCGTCGATTTTGTCAGTACTGTTCATAATTTTACCGCTTCCAGTCCATTGAAATTAAAGTTAATTGTGATTTCATTTTCATCATTAGCAATCACAGCATCCTGTCAAAATTTATTCAATTATACCGGTTGAGCCGTTATCAATCTGCTCAGGTCAATCAATCAGTGGGTCAGAAAGTGGCGCTTATCCGACAGGTCAGCGGCTGATAAAACTGTATCCTGTACAACTCTCCTGTTAAAACCCTTTGCAGAACCCGGCGTTACGCGCTGAGGGAAGGGTTCCGACTATGCGCGTTATACTAGCCTGGTGAGCAATCCACTGTCACAGCTAAAAACTGAAAGTGTCTCGCAATTCTCGCTGGCAATGGTAAGGATGAAGTCGCAAGAACTCAAACCGGGCACGAGTGAAGGGCGCTGTTCGACACAAAGAGAAACAGCAAGAGGAAGTCCGCCAGTCACTCGAATTCTTTCTGAACAAATCTTTTGTCATCATTGAATTGAAGTCGTTGCTGAGCATATATAAATCGGTAAAAACCACATTAATTAGAAATGTATCAAGATCTCGAGTGAAATGGATTTTGCGATAATGTTAAATCTATATCTGTTGAATGTGAATTAAAAGGTTTTAGCTTTATAAATAATAGTATATCCCAACATTAATGATGTTTTTTAGGCCACGTCTAAGTTAATTTTAAAAAAGAGAATTCAGTTTATTTGTTACTATCTACCTGATTAGTAACGATTTTATTAAAGTATCTGGATTGGCTTGGCCCATTCGGCTTTTCATGATTAATTAAATGCTGAATAAAGTTGGTTGTAATCGTAAGGATATAAATGGCGAAGGTATATTTTTGTGAGCTTGTTCAGGAAGCGTATTTTTATATGTTTTTTAATTAAATAGTTACTGTGTAATTCAATACGGATAGTGTGGTTTTAGTAGTGTTTAGGTTGGAGATGTTAACGTTATCACTACTAAAGAACCTGAGTTGAATTAAGTGAATTTATTCAAAATATAGTGAAGGGAATTAAATTAATTCCCTTCTGTTCGCTCTTTTTTAGCAAGCTGTCGGCAGGCTGGTTCTTAATACCTTTTAATCCAATTAACGGGAGGGAGTTCAAGCTGGTTCGGTGAAGAACAAGGGGCCTGGCTAACTCACGGATGAGAGATATCCATTTTTTTAACTATCAATTAACCCAAAATTGATTATCTTAAGCTATTGAAAAATTTTTGTGAACATCGCGTAAATTATGTTGTTTTTTCGAATTGCGTGCGAAAAGTCTTATTAATTAATTTAATACTATCGAAGTGAGGTAGATGCCAGGCAGTACATAAGTCTATGTTATTAGAAATATCTTAATTATGAAGATTGGGCGCGTAAAATTAAACGCGTCGGCATCGTTGTTTCTAAAGAAAACGTAGTGGGATGAGTTATCATTATTAGATTTTCTCCACCTTGCTATTTTATCAAATGGTTGTTAGAAATGACTTCTTGGCAGTACTTAATGCTGAAGAACGGATTGAATGTATGCGGGCATATAGGAATGTATTGTTTTCTTTTTTTTGTGAAGATCTATTTTTCAAAAAGGGATTGTTTGAATTATTAGATAGCGTTTATTATGAATCGAGCTCTAAATGTGAAAACATAAAAAGCCTCAATAGAGTGGAAAGTGATGATTACTTTTGGATAGAGATAGTAGTATTGTCGTCAAAAAGTATTTTTGAAAAATTACCCAAAAGGGATAGAGCATTTGGTGATGATGGTGCGGGTGTTGTTGTTTTTTGCTCAGAAAACATTACCCATGTCATCAAAGGTATGAGTGGTTATGAGAATGCGATCTTCTTTACGGATGACTTAAAGTTATCAGACGTGAAAAGAGTATTCAGGAAAATAATTTTTGGTGGGAGTGATAATCGAAAGGAAATTTTTGAAAGAATAAGTTTTGATAGATTAACTGACAGGGAAAAGTTGGTATCAGAGCTTTTAGAAAAAGGAAAGAGTCAACAACAAATAAGTAAACTTACCGGAATGACGGTTAAGACGGTCAGCTCACATTTACGCTCTGCAATGTGCAAGCATCATGTAAATAGCGTTGTGGAATATAGAGTTAAACTATCGTACCTTAAAGATGTGAAATCTAACTAGCTAAAATCCAGGATGATTTATTTATATTTTGTAAGATTAGGCACCATCTGCTCACCAGGTGGTGACTGATTTTATTTTCCGTACCCACAGCAATACTTCAAAAAAGAGAGTTGAAAAAGCAATTTATTTATCCTGCAATCGATATTGTGAACAGGATGAAACGATAATAAGTGTAGGTAATTTGCATTTATATCAATTACTTACCGATTTCAGTGCTGCGAGGGTATCCTAAGAGTGGTGTCACTGTAGTGATGATTTTACCCACCCCTGGTAAAACTGTTTGCCGATACGTTTTTTCTGGAAATTCTCACCTCTCCTCGCTATTTCCTGCTCTGTTTCCGCTTGAAAATACTAACAAACCCCAGACCTTTATTATTAAAAAACCACAAGAATATTTCCCATCTTTTTTAGCCGATGAGTTTCACTGGTTGGTTGTTGTACGCGGAACCTGAACGGCAAATTAAGGTAATAAACTGCGTAAACGAAAGCCTGACGAAGAAATGGTAAGTTACAGGCATCCAGACTAAAAGCGCAGCGGCACGGTAAGCATACTGAACCGGCTGTTTCATACATCTTAATCCAGAAGATTGCTGACGGATGAAGCCTGTCAGAAAGAGAGCCCGAACTGAAGCTGTATGTTAATGAGCAATTTTTTATTGCTAAACACACATTTCACCCTTCATATCATCTGTTCAGCATGATTTTTTCTGTCTGCTGAGTCTCCTCAACTGCCGGACTGCCCATCGAACCAAGCCAGCCGGAGCAAAGTAATTATAAAGAGTTACGCATATAATGCTGGTTTTAATTATTTACAAAAATTTAAAATAGAGATTTTGATCAGGTGTGGGCGAAATGTCCTAAGTGTTAAATTTGCTGATGAACGAATTATCCTAATTTAATGACTTCATAATATCCAGGGAAAAGGATTCGCTGTGCACAACGCTATGCATCGCCTTGGAATTGTCTTAGAAGTGACTGATTGCAGTAGTTTGGTTAATTAAGAACATCCTGAGACGCTGCTCCATAGCGCCTAAAACACACCTCTGGCAGCTGGTTGCCATCAATTTTTATGCGGGGTAATATCGTCGCTCATCTGTTGTTGATCTTATTTATTTCAAATGGAAAAGTTTTAGTTAATCACCCTTAAGATGATGGAAAATATTGCAGAGTGTGCATTGTTATAGAGTCTTAAAATCTTCTAAAGCGATAATTCATAGCCAGGCGTCAATCTTTGGCGTGTGATTTTAATAGAGGATAAGCAGTTAACGTGTTTATCGGGCTTGATGCTTTTGGAAATATTGCAAAGCATGCTTGTAGGATAATCAATGACATCTTCGACAAAGTCGTCATTAACTATCTTAGAGAGATAGATATAAAAACCATTATATAAGGAATGTATATGAAACTTAACAAAAACAAAGCTGTAATTTCTATTCTGGCATCACTTGTTATCAGTAATTTTGCATTTGCAGAAGATGAAGTTACGCCACCGGGGAATCCACCGGCAGCACAGACTCCACTGACAGTTAGCGGTGGTAAAGTGACTTTTAATGGCGAAGTCACCTCAGGTGCCTGTGCTGTGTCAGGAACTGATACAGATAAAGTTGTGACTTTAGATACCGTCAGAGCAGCGACTTTTACCGCGGCCAATCAGCTGGGCAACGCCAAGAAGGCGTTTGAACTGAACCTGGTAGATTGCGACACCTCTATTCGCGAAACCGTACAGGTAAGTTTTAACGGTCAATCTATCGATGGTAATCCTAACCTGCTGGAGAATACTGCAGGTGCGGGTTCAGCACAGAATGTCGGTCTGCAACTGTTTGGTCCAGATGGTGCGGCATTGAATCTGGGTGAAATGAGCTCAACTGTTAATTTGAACAACACCACAACTATTCCGCTTTCTGTTGATTATATGTCAACTGCAGCGGCAGTAACTGCCGGTAAAGTACAATCCGTAGCTAACTTCCAGTTAACCTACAACTAATACTTTTAACGCTAAAAATGATTGGCTGAGTAAAACAGCCAATCATTTATTATTTAACAGGAATTATTAATGCTAAAAAAATATGCCTTAATCTTGATCTCTGCTTTTTGTTGTCAGCAATCCTATGCTGGCGGAGTATCACTTGGTGCGACTCGGTTAGTTTACCCTGCATCCAAAGACCAGGTGACGTTAAAAATATATAACACCGATGATAAAGGTAATTACCTGGTTCAGTCATGGATTTCAGATGAACATAATGAAAAAAATAAAGATTTTATCATCACGCCGCCGCTTTTTGTTATTAAGTCAGGAAGTGATAATTTACTGAAGGTTGTTTATACCGGTGATAAAGACAGCTTGCCAAAAGACAGAGAAAAAATGTTTTTTCTAAACGCTAAGGTCATACCGTCACTGTCTGAGCAGGAGCAGAAAATTGATAATGCGTTGTTAATATCCACAACGACGAAAATAAAAGTGTTCGTCAGACCTGAATCAATAAAAGAGGATCCGTTTGAATCTTATAAATTGCTGACGTGCAGCTATCAAGATGGAAAAATAAAAGTGACTAACCCTTCACCATTTTATATGAATCTGGTGTCTCTTTCTGTCAATGGAAAAGAAGTGTCTGATGCAGAAACAATATCGCCAATGTCATCGGTCTATCTGAATAGTAACCAAAAAAGTAAATATTTATCGTTTAACTTTATTAATGACTACGGTGTTCAGATAAAAGACAGGCAGTGTCATTTATAATCAGTATCTGGAGTTTTTTATGCGGGCAGTTAAAGGATTTTGCTTGTTTTTTTTATGCATTAATATCAAAAACGCATTCGCACAAGATTATTTTAATCCCCAATTTTTAGGGAGTGATGTAGCCTCACTTGAGGACTTATCATATATAACGTCTGGAAGTAACTTGTCACCCGGAGATTATTACTTATATCTTTATTCAGGTGAGCAGTTTCTTAAGAATGTTAAAGTAAAATTCGCAACTGTGAAGGGAAAGGTTCAGCCCTGCTTTACCAAAGCAATTATTAATGAAATTCCGCTCAATGAAGAAGCGAAAAAGTATTTTCATTCTTTGTCAACAGAGGCTGATGATTGCGTAGATATAGGGAAGTATATCAAGGGTTTTGACTATGAAGTTGATCTTACTAAATTAATCCTTCGCTTGTCAATTCCTCAAATATATTTAGATTCTACCCGGACTACAATGGCGGCTGAAACTGACTGGGATGATGGAATCGCTGCTTATTTAATGAATTATAATTTTAATGGTTCGTACGCTAAAAATGAAAATAATAATAACTTTTCATCGAATTATCTCAATCTAAATAACAGAGTCAACCTCGGTGCATGGAGGTTGAATGCTAACGTATATTTTAGTGAGACTAAATCAGGAACTAACAGTAGTCATGAGGTCGATACCAATGGTGTTTACCTGTCAAGAAAAATAAATTCTCTGAAAAGTGAACTGCTGATCGGTCAGAGCACTATCGGTTCAAATTTATTTGATGCGAACAGCTACATCGGGATGACGCTGGCTACCTCATCTGAAATGCTTCCGGATAGCGACAAGGGATACAGTCCGGCGATTCGAGGAATTGCGGAGTCTCGATCCAGGCTGACGGTTAAACAAAATAATAGCATTATTTACCAAACGTATGTTAATCCAGGCCCTTATAACATCAATAACCTTAATTCGGTAGGTACCAGCGGTGACTACGAAGTTGAGTTAACCTCTGCTGAAGGTGTGGTACAGAAGTATTCAGTACCTTATTCTTCACTGCCAAACCTGCTCAGGCCGGGAAAATACAATTATGCCGTTACAGTAGGCAAACTGGATCTAAACTCAGTAGATGATGTTAATTTTTTCCAGAGTACCGTAGCTGTCGGCATTCCTTTCGAATCGACTTTATTTGTTGGTTCGCAGGTTTCTGCTGATTACAGTTCGGTTGGCGTTGGTGCAGGTAAGGATTTTGGCGATTTTGGCGCGTTATCCGTGGATGCTCTCCATGCTATTTCTAAAATTGACAATGATAAGCTTTCAGGTGAGTCTTATCGTATCCTGTATTCTAAATCGTTTAACGAAACAGGAACGAATTTTCAGCTGACAGGATATCGCTATTCAACTTCAGATTACTACACATTGAGTGAAGCTTCTAACAGGAATCAGTTGTCTGATAAAGGCTTCGACACTTATTATTATGGTCGAAGAAAAGACAGTTTTCAGCTTAATGTTTCTCAGAGTTTAAACGATTACGGTCAGGTTTATGTCTGGGGAAATGTAAATTCATATTGGGGAGGGGAGACTAAAAGCAAAAACATTCAGATTGGCTGGAATAAAAACTTCTCTCAGTTCAATAATATCATGCTTTCAGCTAGTTATAATAAGAAAACCTACGGCGCGCTGAATGATGATATTTTTTATTTGTCGTTTAGTATGCCTCTTTCGAGCAGGTCAAGTAAGAATTCGATGTTTGTTTCAAACAGTACAACATACAGTAATTCGGATCACAGCAACGCAACCAGTCTGTACGGAAATACGCTGGATAACAAACTCGATTATAACATTTATCAAGTGTTGAATAAAAATTCATCCTATAACAATACAAATATGAATGTAAGCTATAAGGCGAATTCGGCTACGCTGCGCGCAGGTTCATCCTATTCAGAACAGTCAAAACAACTCGATTATGGGGCAAGTGGCGGTGTTTTATTTCATAAAGACGGTGTTGTTTTCACTCAAGAAGCTACTGATACCGCAATTCTGGTTGAAGCTAAAGGGGCCGAAGGTGCAAGAGTAAGCCAGGCGGGTGAAAATATTAGTATTAATAAAAGTGGCTATGCATTGGTTCCCTATGCTACACCGTATCACTATAACGATGTTGAGTTAGATCCCTCAACTTTCTCTAATAGTTATGACGTGGAAAATAAAGTAGCGAAAGTCGCTCCAACCAGAGGCGCGATCAGCAAAGTCACTTTTGATGTGAAAAAAGGATACAGCTTCCTTATTTTAGTCAGGTATAAAAATAAGCCTGTCAAGTTTGGTACTATTGTTAAAAACAATGAATATAACAATATTTCTATTGCCGATGATGACGGAACTGTATATCTGACCGGTGTAAAGAATCATTCATCTTATACTGTCGCATTAGATGAAAAAAATAGTTGCCGTTTCGTGATTAATTACAGTGATGAATCCAGCTTGAAAACGGTAAATAAAAAAGAAGTTGTTTGCTTGTAAGTATACTGCGGAGTCAAAAATGAAAATACCGTACAGATTATTTCTCATTGTTTTCAGTCAATTATGCTCTGCAGCATATGCTGAGGATGTGACAGTTCAAATAAATGGGGCGATTTTAGCGCAAAGCTGTAATGTAAAAAGCAGCGATCTGACTAAAAATGTCATATTTGATGATATCAATCCTCAGGATCTTATCCCAACAGGATCGACAACCGCATCGACGAAAGTATCGATTGGTCTGGAGAACTGTACAGGCAATGTTAACAATATGTCTTATATGTTTTCTGGCACTGGCGATGAAAGTAATCCGGCGCTGCTAAAAGTAACCGGTAAACCCAGCACGTCTTCTGAAGGTCTGGCAACCGGATTGGCGATTGAGATTCTGGATATGAATCAGAAAGCGGTACCGCTGAATCAAAAGCAGACTTTTAGTCAGTCAGTGACGACCTCAACCTATGATTTTAATTTTTATTTAAGATATAAATCAACCAGTTCGACCATCGGGGCAGGGGATGCATCATCTTTACTTTATCTGGATTTTTATTATGATTAAAAATTTTCTCTCTGCTATTTTGATTGCGCTGAACTTTTTACCAGTTCACTCTTATGCCGATCAGGTTAAATCAATATTACAGCAAAAGTAATGGTCAGAACGTGCACTATTTCATCAGGGTCGAAAGATTTTTTGGTTAGCCTGATGCCGGGAGACCTCCGTAATGCAGCGATTGGCGTTCCCTTTTCTGCAACATCTTTTGCTATTAATCTGGAAGATTGTCCTGCAAATATTAAGATGGCACATGTTAATTTTACTGCTGAGAGCGATCCTGTCATGCCAAATTTATTAAAAACAACCAGTGATACGGATTCAGATGCTTCAGGTATTGCTATTGGACTTTACGATAGTGA
Organism: Winslowiella sp. 2C04; assembly: GCF_050037805.1. Lineage (NCBI taxonomy): Bacteria > Pseudomonadati > Pseudomonadota > Gammaproteobacteria > Enterobacterales > Erwiniaceae > Winslowiella > Winslowiella sp. 2C04. Next base: position 927,764 of record NZ_CP188300.1, read on the forward strand.
TAACAAAAACATTGATATCAGAAATAACTTAACTGATTTCGTTATTAATCATGATGTAACTGTTAATTCTTTAAGCTTTTCGGCTGCATACCTGAAAACCAATGATAATGCTCTGCCCGGAAAAGTAAGAAGCTTTGCTTATTTCGAGATAGCGTATGATTAAGTATTTTTTATGTATATTGATCTACGCCCTTATTTCAGATTCTTGTCTGGCTGGCGTGTCAGTTTTAGGAACGCGTTTCTTTATTGATGATTCAACTAAGGCGCTGAATATCAAGGTAATCAATGATAATGAGAGTGATTACTTGATCAAGGCGACTATCAATAGTGACGGGTTTATTATTTCTCCACCGCTCTTTATTTTGCCGAAAAATAACAGCAACATAATAACAATCATTCCTGAAGAAAAGATTAAGAATAATAAAGATAAGGTGTATTCGTTAACCATTACTACGATACCGAAATCAGCGATTAATGATGATAGTAATGTGGTTTCACTTGCGATCAGATCTCATTTCAATCTTATCTATCAGCATAGTTTGCCAACAGATAAGGATTTTAATGAGATAAAATTGATTCGCTCTCAGGATGGTAACTGGTTTTTAAGTAATAAAACTGATTTTTCTTTCATAATTTCTTTATCAAAAGAATTTGTGTATAGGTCTGATGATTCAAAAGTATTAGCTCCAGGAACGGATATTTCTGTCAATAAATATTGTTCTGAAACTACCTGTTCGCTAGGGTTAACCATCCTTGATGGTGAGCAAAATATTGTAAAAAAATTAAATTTAATTTCTCATTGAGAGGTCTATGATGAAAGTTATTATGACATGCTTTGTTTCTTTATTGGTGTTTTTTTTAGGTTTCTCATCATCATGGGCGCTTCCTGATGCCAGACATCCGATCCTTTTAAGGGATATCAGAATATCAGGGCCAGCAGACCGAAATCCTGTGGGAACGATTTTTTATAATAGTGGGTCTCAGTGGGAAACAATATGCAGAAATACTAGTCTGGTTTACGACCTGGCAAGGATTGAATATACTCCGCTTTTACCCTTACAAAATGGCCGCACCACTTTACCCTACATGTATGAGAGTGGAGTTAAGGGAATAGGTCTGGGTCCGCAGATCCGTGGAGATTCATTTAATGTTGCAATAACAGGAAACGGGATTTTCAACTCAGCGCCACCGGTACAGCAGGATGTGTGGAGAGGAAAGATGGTAAATTCGGACAGAGTGAATGTTCGCTTTAGTGTCTTTAATTTGTTGTACATCTCCCGAGGGATCGACAGGCTTGAGAATAGTCCTATGCTACCTTTGACGGAGTTGTACAGGTATACATGTTATGATGATAAAAATGTGGCTCAAGAAACGGATACGTTCTACTTCAATGCGAGACCGATCTATATTAACGTAACAGGCTGCACACCTGACGCTAAAGTAAGAACCATCAATATGGAAGGTGTTGCTGTAGCAAATATTGAAAATGCTGCCGCTTCTACTTTGATTGGCACTAAACAGCAGACTTTCTCACTTAAATGCGATCCATCGATTGTGGTGCGGTACTCAGTGGTTGATCTCAATAATCCGACAAACAAGACCACCACCTCAACTCTGACGTCGGATTCTACTGCCGCTGGTGTTGGCTACGCCATTACATCATCCAATGGAACAAGACTGCAATTCGGACCTGATGGTTCCGCTGCTGGTGTGCCTGGCCAGACAAAATACCTTTTAGGTGTTGCTGGAACCACCGCTAATAGTCCAATGTCATTGCAGCTGGGATTCAGCTATGTTCGTAAACCAGAGGAAGCACTTAAGACCGGTTCTGCCAAATCGTTGATTGGTATTACTTATTCATACCAGTAAAATGATTGCATATCATCGCGAGATTCTGGTGCATGTGGCTTATTTAAATAATATTAATTAAACTTACTGGCGATTTATAAACGTGCCTTATTAAACTTCAGTATGGGGCAGATAGAAAAAAAAGCCCCGTTTGGGGCTTTTATCTCATGTAACCTGTTTATCGAAGGTTATGAGTTATCAGAAATCGTAGCGCAGTCTTACCAGGGTCATATCACCAAGATTGTCAGTGCTTGACGTCAGCACATGTTCGACATCGACGCGGAAGCCGTAATCAAACTGGAAGGCTAATCCCAGACCATTATCAATACGATGATAATCACGACCGCTGACGTACTCGAGGCGATCGCCCATAAAGTAAGGCATCACTGATTTCACCGCATACTGTCCTACCGGCACAGTATAGCCAGCAAAGTATTCAATGCCCCAGGCATCACCAGCGAAATAGTTCGCTGTATCAACCTTTTTGGTGGTCAGGAAGTTGCTGTACCAACCGCCGCCGATGCTTAGCGTCCAGTTATCTGGCTTCCAGCTCAAGGCGGTGCCGACGATATTCTGGTCGTACTCTTTATTGTTGTTGTCGGACGGGTTACGCATCTCCGCACGGGTGTAGTTCCAGGCCGTACCCCAGCTCAGATCTTTGGTCAGGTGATAATTAACACCCAGTGAACCGCCGCCCTTACGCTTATAATGCAGGCCGTTACCTGGCAGATATTCATTGTCGCTAAACAGGTAAGAAGCGTAGATATCGGCATCGCCAACGCTTTTTTTGTATTTCAGCATTTTACGCGAACGGTATGAGCCATCGTAATCACCGTTAATGCCGTTACCTGACGCCTGGGCCAGCATGTCGTAATCCCAGATATCGGTTTTGGCACCAACCACATCATAGTAGACACTGTTTTGTTGACCAAAGGTCAGTTGCCCCCAGGTGTCACTTTTCAGACCGGTATACAGCATACGTCGGCTGGTGTTGTTGGCACCTTCGGCGTAGTGATTGTCCCAGTTAAACAGCGCCGGAATATTGACACCCAGCTCGTAGTAGCTGATCCAACTGATATCATCAAACAGATAGTAGTCAGCGGCGAAGCGGAAGCGTGTACCGCCGTCATAGCCGTTACGCTTGTAGGAGCCTTTATCACCGTCGCCGGTCATATTATTGAACTGCGGACGGATACTGCCGCCGAAGGTAAAGTTAAGGCGGCTGAGTGGATCGCCTGCTTGCGGATCTTGTTTAAGTAAGGTGATTTCAGCCTGGGCTGCAAAAGAGGTGCTGCCAACAACCAGAGCTAAACCTACAGCCTGGCTTAAAACGCGCAAATTCATTGCCATGATTATACCTGTTAAACATTGCCATAATGACTAACGGATTAGCGTTAGACTTACAATTTAGCGAGATAGCTTCCCGCGACAGCATTTTTATCATTATTGTGATCTAATTTATTAACAAAAGACGTTAAAGCCATTTAACCGGGCTTGATACAAGCCGTCTTAACTAAAATCGATATTGCGATGGATAATAAATGAGCGCAAGCGTCACGTTGTTACTCAAGCCCGGCGATAACTGTTTCGTACCAGGACAGAGGCTACCTTACTTCTGACTTAGGTGGCTGCAGCTGCATGACCGAACATCTCCCCTGGAGCACAGGCTGCACAACCTCGGCAGTCATGCTAAGCGTGATACCAAAGTTTACTGACATGGACGTTTTCAATCGAGTAACCAACGCCTTTGGTGTAAACAATAAAATCTGCCGGACAGTTGAGGAACTCAATTTTATTTTTAAGACTTTTAAATACTTGCCACATCCGCTGACTGGATGAACTAAGATTATTTTCGTCCCAGACGTGCCTGAGAAGATCCTCTTTTTTAACGGTTTCGCCAAAACCGTAGCAAAGCAGATATTCCAATAGCAATTTATTCGTTCCTTTCAGCTTTACTGAGGTGGTTTTTTTCTCTTCCAGACGGATGAGATTGCCACTGCTGCTGACGAAGATCAGTGAAAGACCACCATCAAATATTATATAGTATCCTAAGCATTTTTCAGTCGTGACATCAAACATATTATTACCTGACTATAAATTAGAACTCGTTCGTAATAATTAACTGGCAGTAGAGGTATCAGACCGTCAGAACAATTTAAAAATTTTAAGATTGTGATTTATTAAGTCTGTATGCCAATTTTTTGTCAACGATTTTTATTTTAATTTTTTATTAATGATGTCTGGCTGATGATAATTTAATAAATCATACGTTTATATTAATCTTTGTGAGAGTTCTCTGAATAAAAATCGTCAGAAAAATGAAGGGGAGAATAATTTCGCTGTCATTTACTGTTTTTTTTAGTGTGTGATTTGGTTTATAGCACTGGTTTTTAATTAATTTTTTTGGATTGGTTCGGACCAGGTGATATTTACTCAGCTTTTTATATCGTTTTGATTGGTTTTCACCGCTTTCAGTATCGATAAGGGTTGAGATTATGCAGCACACTGGCGACCATTGAGAATGGCTTAATGGTCGCCAGCGCTATCCTATTTTTTGCTTAAGATCTTCAGTTATCAGAAAATCTGCGGTAATTACTGACTGTCACCCACCCACACTACCATCACCCGGTCATTCTCATACTGGCGGCTGAAAGCGTAGTAGTTTGTCTGCAGCTGGGATTGCTGCACGCCAGCGCCAACTGCCGGATGGCGGGCGCGGAAGGCTCCCAGTTTCTGCCAGTGTTGCAGTAATGCTGCTTTGGTACCCTGCAATTCATTCCAGTTCATATCTGAACGGGTGCCTTGCAATGGGTCAGAACCGGTCGGTCCAAACGGACGACCACTTTCGTCACCATAATAAATTTGCACCGCACCAGGTGCCAGCAGCAGCAGGTCCGCCGCGCGCTGCTGTAGGAAGAGCGACTGCCCGGCATCGTGTTCGAAAAACAGTCGGGTATCATGTGAGGAGATATAGCTCAATACATTGAAGCTTTGCAGTTTATCGGCCATGAGCTGATAAGTGCTATCAATAGCGGAGTAACAGCTTAGCGCCTGGGCGGCTTGCTCTTGAAAATCGAAATTAATCATCGCGTCAAAACCGTGCTGATAATAATCACTCTGCATTACGCCGTGACCCCAGGCTTCACCGGTCATCCAGAACGGTGCGTTATCCACGGCTTGCTCAGGATGCTGTGCTTTCCACTGTGCCAGTGCCGTGACAGCCTGTTGCTTTAACTGTGCCAGCGTGGCTTTATCAACATGTTTAGCCGTATCAACGCGAAAACCATCAATGCCATATTCGCGCACCCACTGAGATAACCAGTGGGTCAGATAATCGCGGGGAGTCGCACCGGGAATTTCACGCGCGCCGCTATCGGACTTATGGCGATAAAATAGCGGCAGACCGCTCGGCGCGGAGGCTTCGGTTTTCATATCCGGCAGGAATGCCAGTGACATCGTCAGGTCATCATATCCCGGCGAGTCATAATCGCCGATGTCGGTACGAATCCAGTTTTTACCCCACCATTGGCTCCAGCCGGTAGGGTCAGAGAAATTGATATAGTCATTAAAGCTGTGCCAGTTCTGACCCGCCGCCGGTTGCCAGTCACCCCAGTGTTTACCGAGGACTTTTTCCCGCTCGGCTCCTTGCAGATATAGCGCACCAAACTGATAGTCCTGCATATCGGCAAGCGTGGCGTAACCGGCATGATTGACCACGACATCAAATAACAAACGAATACCCCGTTTATGCGCCTGTTCAACCAGCGTGCGCAGATCCTGCTCGTTACCCATATTGGCATCAAGCCGCGTCCAGTCGAGGGTGTAATAGCCATGATAGGCATAGTGGGGGAAGTCGCCTTTGGTGCCACCGCCGATCCAGCCATGAATCTGCTCCAGCGGAGAACTGATCCACAGCGCGTTTACCCCAAGCTGTTGCAAATAATCGAGCTTTTGCGTTAATCCGGCCAGATCGCCGCCGTGAAAAGTACCCATTTCCTGCTGGCCGTCGCTGCGTCGGCCATAGCTGTGATCGTTAGTGGGATCGCCATTGGAAAAACGATCGGTCAGCACGAAATAGATCGTGGCGTTGTGCCAGTTAAACACGGCATTCTTTTCCGTGAACGCAGGCTCCAGCAGTAAGAGCCCGCCGCCAGTGGCCGCTGGTTGCAGGCTGATTTTTCCTTGCTTAACGGTTGCCGTCTGGCCTGAGTAAAAGTCGCGAACGGTTTCCCCTTCGGCAAAGCTGTTACCAACGTTAATTGTGACCGGCTTGCCATCCCAGCGCGGGCAGGTCTGGCTGACCACGGTATTAAGGGGCTCAGTCAGGTTTTTCACACTGAGTTGCAGCGTTGGCGTGCCGCTGCGGGTATCGATCCGCAGCTGATATTCCCCGGCGCGAAATTGCCGCCAGTTGACCGCAGGCTTATCGCCACAGGGCTGCAATGAAAGTGTCTGATTCAGTTTGATCGGCTCTGTGGGTTGCCAGCACTGTCGATCCTGATACAACCGGAGTGGCAACTGGCCTTTTGCCAGCTTAGCACTGCTGGTGAACTGCCCGTCTCCAATGGCAGTAAAGGCGGGGAAGCTTTCCTGAGTCCAGCTGGCTGTGGCCAGCGGTGACAGTAACATCAGCAGCGAAAGGGGCAGAGTTTTCATCACTCTCCTTGTCAGGGGCAGTTAGCGGAATTTCCAGACATAGCATTAATATGAACGCTGCTGAAAAAAACACCTCATCCTGTCGGCTGAATCGCGGGGGATGAGAGGTCAGGTGGAGTGATAAGTAGCTGGTGAAAAACATATTTCAGTGTTGGCTGTGAGTATAATCCGCATTTTATCCGCTAAAGATACTGTTCTTCAGGCGATTAAACAGTGTAAAATGTACACACACAAACCTTGTGGTATATGATTCGCAAGGTTTTTAATTTTATTTAATTAAATTTTAAGGGGTTAAGGTGCAACAGTTACCAGAGTGTCCAAAATGTAGCTCCGCATTTACCTGGCAGGATGGCGAGCAGCTGAACTGCCCTGAGTGTGGCCATGAGTGGCCAGTCAATGCGGCGGCCGCGACAGAAGAAGAAGGGCTGGTGGTGCGTGATGCCAATGGCAATTTGCTGGCGGACGGCGATGCGGTTACCGTGGTGAAAGATCTTAAAGTGAAGGGCAGCTCTTCAACGCTGAAAATCGGTACTAAAGTGAAAAGCATTCGCCTGGTTGAAGGCGACCACAATATCGATTGTAAAATCGATGGCTTTGGTCAGATGAAGCTGAAATCAGAGTTCGTTAAGAAGAACTGATTCTCCTGCGATTCACTGCCGTTGCCACTTTATAGCGTAACGGCAGTGGCACTTTGCCGTGGGTTACTGCTGACTCTCTTCAGCGAACAGCCGGTCTACGGCCTGGCACTGTTCTTCATCCAATCCGCCGCCAATATTGCGTGAGTCAGGTGTCATGTAGCCGAAGCGGCGTGACACGCTGGTTTTGATGGCGCTAACAAAATCGTCACCGAGGGTATAAATCGCCATCAGTCTGCCGATGCGCTGCTGAATTTGCGTCAGCGCGGCTAAATCCTCGCTCTGCCATGCCCGCATTGCCGCGGCAAACAGTTCAGGCACCAGATTATTCAGGCCGCAGATTACCCCGGCGCCACCGGCCAGCAGGTTAGGCAGTAAATATTCATCATAACCTGACAGTACTGCAAAATCTGCCCGCACTTTTTTCGTCTCTTCTGTCATTAAACGGTTGTGCGACAGGCAGTCGACCGTATCTTTAATGCCAATAAATTTCGGCAGTTCAGCCGCCAGCTCTGCCACCAGTGCCGGATCAAGATCGCAGCCGGTTCGCGCCGGAAAGTTATAGGCTAACCACTTGCCCGGCAGACGTTTATCCAGCTCATGGTAGTAGCTCAGCAGCTGTTTACGCGTCTGAGCAAAGTAATAGGGCGGTAACACCATTACGGCATCGTAGCCGGATCGATCTGCCTGTTCCGCCAGCTGAATCATATCTGCAAAGCAGGTGCTCGATACGTTGGCGACCATAGGCAGTGGCGACATGCTGCGCGCTTCGCGTAACAGTAACAGGCGCTCTTGCTGATTCAGCGAGGCGAATTCGCCAATGCTGCCCATCAGTAATAGCGCATCAATACCGGACGCCGTTAAGCGAGCAAAATGTTGATTTAGTGCCGAAAAATCAATTCTGTCCTGGCCATCAAATGGGGTGACGGAAGGGCACCAGACTCCACTTAATTCAGATTGGTGACTCATCATATTCTTCCTGTTCGAAAAAATGAAACGTCGTTTTAACTTAATGCTTAACGGCGACAAATGTCATAACTGCTATCTTGATTACTCGAGCTGGATCGCATTTTTACCTGTCGTGAGGTGTGTATGAATGACTGGAATCCCGATCTTTATCGTCGGTTTGAAGCAGAAAGAACGCGTCCGGCGCGTGAGTTAATCGCCCGTATTCCGGCAATTCACGTCGGCAGCGCTACCGATCTTGGTTGCGGGCCGGGTAACAGTACTGAACTGCTGTGGTGCGCATGGCCACAGGCGAAAATCACCGGGTTGGACAGCTCGCTTTCGATGCTGGAACAGGCGCAAGCGCGCTTGCCCGATTGCCATTTTATGCCAGCCGATATCCACAACTGGCAGGCGACAGCACCACAGGATGTCATTTTCGCCAATGCATCATTGCAGTGGCTGGATCAGCATCAACAGTTATTGCCGCAGCTGGTTGCGCAGCTGGCTGCTTATGGGGTGCTGGCGATACAGATGCCGGATAATCTGGAGGAGCCTTCGCACCGACTGATGCGTGAGGTAGCGGCGCGTGCTGAATGGCAGCAGAAAATCAGCAGTCGTGCCGCCGAGCGTAAAAAATTGCTGACTGCACAGCAATATTACGACTTGTTAAGCCAGGCGGGCTGTAGCGTGGATATCTGGCGTACCACTTACTACCATCTGATGCCGGATGCGGCGGCGATTATCGACTGGCTTAAGGCCACCGGACTGCGGCCATTTCTTGCTTCACTGAATGAAAACGAGCAACAGCGCTTTTTACAGCAGTATCTGGCCGAAATTCGTCAGGCTTATCTGCCGCAAACCGACGGCAAAGTGCTGCTGGCATTTCCTCGCCTGTTTATGGTGGCGCAAAAGCGTTAAGCGGGAAGGGAGGGCTGCTTGTATTTAATGCTGCATGTCCCCATCTGTGATCCTGAATGCCTCTCGCAAAACGGCCATCCAGCGGGCAAGCCCGATAAAAAACGTTACGTCTTCGCGACGCTTTATTGCTAACGTTGCTTCTTAACCGTAGTCAGGAAACTCGATATGACAGATGACCAACTGAACCAACTGAGCGCCGCCGTGGGCCATCTTTTACAGCGCGATAATGCTACGGTAACCGCCGCAGAATCCTGCACCGGTGGCTGGATTTGTAAGGTGCTGACGGATATTGCTGGCAGCTCTGCCTGGTTCCATCGCGGCTTTGTGACCTACAGCAATGATGCCAAGCAGCAACTAATTGGCGTCAGTGGCGAATCGCTGGCGCAGTGGGGAGCGGTCAGTGAACAGGTGGTTCATGAAATGGCGCAGGGAGCCCTGCGCGCCGCCGATGCGCAGTTTGCGGTAGCAGTCAGCGGTATTGCCGGGCCGGATGGCGGCAGCGCAGAAAAACCGACCGGAACGGTGTGGTTCGGCTTTGCTACGGCCGACGGCAGGGCGCTGACCAGACGACAGCTTTTTGCTGGCGATCGTGAGGCAGTGCGTCGTCAGGCAACCGCTTACGCGCTGCAAACGCTGCATGATGAATTTCTCGAAAATAAACTTGATACTGTATGACTATACAGTATAATTACTGTCATTCGTATTACAGCAAAGCAACCTCGAGTGTGCTTTACCCTGCATGATTAGGAGTGGAAATGGCTATTGACGAAAACAAGCAAAAAGCACTGGCAGCCGCGCTGGGCCAGATTGAGAAGCAATTCGGTAAAGGCTCCATCATGCGCCTGGGTGAAGACCGCTCTATGGATGTGGAAACCATCTCTACCGGTTCACTCTCACTGGATATCGCGCTGGGTGCTGGTGGTTTACCAATGGGGCGTATTGTTGAGATTTATGGCCCTGAGTCCTCCGGTAAAACCACGCTGACGCTGCAGGTGATTGCCGCTGCACAGCGTAAAGGTAAAACCTGTGCCTTTATCGATGCCGAGCATGCACTGGACCCGGTTTACGCGAAAAAACTGGGCGTGGATATCGATAACCTGCTGTGTTCGCAGCCGGATACCGGTGAGCAGGCGCTGGAAATCTGTGATGCACTGGCGCGTTCCGGCGCGGTTGATGTCATCATCGTCGACTCCGTTGCCGCACTGACGCCGAAAGCAGAAATTGAAGGCGAAATCGGTGACTCACATATGGGCCTTGCTGCACGTATGATGAGCCAGGCGATGCGTAAACTGGCCGGTAACCTGAAGCAGTCCAATACTCTGCTGATCTTTATCAACCAGATTCGTATGAAAATCGGTGTGATGTTCGGTAACCCGGAAACCACTACCGGCGGTAACGCACTGAAATTCTATGCCTCTGTTCGTCTCGACATCCGTCGTATCGGCGCGATTAAAGAGGGCGACAATGTGGTCGGCAGCGAAACCCGCGTCAAAGTGGTGAAAAACAAAATCGCTGCACCCTTTAAGCAGGCTGAATTCCAGATTATGTACGGCGAAGGTATCAACGTTTACGGTGAACTGGTTGATCTTGGCGTCAAGCATAAGCTGATTGAGAAAGCCGGTGCCTGGTACAGCTACAATGGTGACAAGATCGGTCAGGGTAAAGCAAACGCAGGTAACTATCTGAAAGAAAACCAGGCGGTTGCCAACGAGATTGAATCGAAACTGCGTGACATGTTGCTGAATAACCCAAGCGATAAACCAGATTTCGTTGCTGACGATCTTGAGAAAGAAGCCAGCGAATCGAATCAGGACTTCTGATATTTATGTCTGAGGCGGCACAGATGCCGCCCTGATTGCAGTAAATATCAATACACTGGCGGCATTTTGCCGCCTTTGCTATAAATGGAGCAGCAACTGGCTCGCACCTGCGTTCACCATCTGGTTTATCTTCATCATTAAACGCCTTTCGCTCTGTTTTCTGCGCTTTATCCTGCTTTTTATTTACCAATCGCTCAACTTCCTTTGTTTCTGTGTTGATTTCTCGTTACGCTCTGCTGATCAGCCAGTAAATTTTGTCTGATTAAGTTGTAATTAGCCTTTAACTGCTCCGGAGTGTTATGTCTGACGCCACCACCAGCCGAAATTCACTCTCGCGTCTGCTCGATCGCGCAATGCGCATTCTGGCGATGCGTGACCACAGTGAAGCCGAGTTTCGTCAAAAGTTGACGCTGTCCGTTCAGCGCGCGGCGCGCTTTCGTCAGGAGGAAGTGCCAGAGATCTCTGAAGAGGATATCGAAAAGGTGGTGGCATGGTGCTATCAGCATGGCTGGCTCGATGATGCACGTTTTGCGGAACGTTTTGTCATAAGTCGTGGTCGTAAAGGTTATGGCCCACAACGTATTCGTATGGAACTGGGGCAAAAAGGCGTGAGCAGGGAGCTGACTGAAGCAACGTTAGCGTCGACAGAAATCGACTGGTCAGCGCGAGCTTTTGAAGTGGCTGAACGTAAGTTCGGCTTGCCGCTGCCAACAGAATGGAAGGAAAAAGCCAAATTGCAGCGTCATTTGCTGTCGAAAGGCTTCTTTATGGAAGATATTCAGGCCATTTTCAGAAATTTTGATGATTGAGCCCCGATGGGATTTTACTTCGCACTGAAGAAATTTTATCTTATTCCCACTTTTTGTTCGTGTATCACCGGGCTGCCATAAGGCTGGTTCGCGTTGCAAGATACACGGAACGTTCGTTAGCGTGATTCCAGGACAATTATGAGCAAGAGCACTGCTGAGATCCGTCAGGCGTTTCTCGACTTTTTTCATAGCAAGGGACATCAGGTTGTAGCCAGTAGCTCCCTCGTACCCAATAACGACCCTACGTTACTGTTTACTAACGCCGGGATGAACCAGTTTAAAGACGTTTTCCTCGGTCAGGACAAGCGTAATTATACGCGTGCCACGACTTCGCAGCGCTGCGTGCGTGCCGGTGGTAAGCATAACGATCTTGAAAACGTCGGTTATACCGCACGTCACCACACTTTCTTTGAGATGCTGGGCAACTTCAGCTTCGGCGACTACTTCAAACATGAAGCTATCGCTTTTGCCTGGGAACTATTGACCAGTGAGCAGTGGTTTAATCTGCCGAAAGATCGTCTGTGGGTGACCGTTTACGAAACTGATGACGAAGCGTTCGCCATCTGGGAAAAAGAAGTGGGTGTGCCGCGCGAGCGTATTATCCGCATCGGTGATAACAAAGGCGGAGCCTACGCGTCAGACAACTTCTGGCAGATGGGCGATACCGGCCCTTGTGGTCCCTGTACCGAGATCTTTTTTGACCATGGCGATCATATCTGGGGTGGCCCACCTGGCTCTCCAGAGGAAGATGGCGATCGTTATATTGAAATCTGGAATATCGTCTTTATGCAGTTCAACCGTCAGGCCGATGGCACTATGCTGCCATTGCCAAAACCTTCGGTTGATACCGGTATGGGCCTTGAGCGCATTACCGCAGTTCTGCAACACGTTAACTCCAACTATGAAATCGACCTGTTTGAGAAACTGATAAAATCAGTCGCTCAGGTTACCGGCGCTACCGATTTGTCGAATAAATCACTGCGCGTGATAGCCGACCATATCCGTTCCTGTGCCTTCCTGATTGCTGATGGCGTCATCCCGTCAAACGAAAACCGGGGCTATGTGCTGCGCCGTATTATTCGTCGCGCAGTGCGTCACGGAAATATGCTCGGTGCAACCGGCACTTTCTTCTACAAGCTGGTTGCGCCACTGATTGATGTGATGGGCAGTGCAGGTGAAGAACTGAAGCAGCAGCAGTCGCAAGTTGAGCTGGTGCTGAAAACCGAAGAAGAGCAGTTTGCTAAAACGCTGGAGCGTGGTCTGGCGCTGCTGGATGACGAGCTGGCTAAGCTGGAAGGCGATACGCTGGATGGCGACACCGTTTTCCGTCTCTACGACACCTTTGGTTTCCCGGTGGATTTAACCGCGGATGTTTGTCGTGAGCGCAATCTGAAAATCGACGAAGCCGGCTTTGAGCGGGCGATGGAGCAACAGCGTCGCCGGGCACGTGATGCCAGCGGCTTCGGTACGGATTACAATAATGTAATCCGTATTGATTCCGCTTCTGCTTTTAAAGGTTATGACCAGCTGGAACTGAACGCCACCGTGAAGGCGATCTTTGTTGATGGTCAGCAGGCAGATGAAATCACCGCAGGTCAGGAAGGGGTGATTGTGCTTGATGAGACGCCATTCTATGGTGAATCAGGCGGACAGGTTGGCGATACCGGTGAACTGAAGGGAACGGCGGCGCATTTTGCGGTGAACGATACCCAGAAGTACGGTCAGGCTATTGGCCACGTCGGCAAACTGGTTTCAGGCCAGCTGCGCGTCGGTGAACGCCTTAATGCACAGGTTGATAAAGCGCGTCGTGCGCGCATTCGCCTGAACCACTCCGCAACGCATTTGCTGCATGCTGCACTTCGCCAGGTTCTCGGCGATCACGTCGCGCAGAAAGGCTCGCTGGTTAATGATAAATATCTGCGCTTTGACTTCTCTCACTTCGAAGCGATGAAACCTGAACAAATTCGTCAGGTGGAAGATATTGTCAACGCACAAATTCGGCGTAATCTTGCAGTAGACACCAATATCATGGAGCTGGAAGAGGCGAAAGCGAAGGGTGCAATGGCGCTGTTCGGTGAGAAATATGATGACCAGGTTCGCGTGCTGAGCATGGGAGACTTCTCTACCGAGCTGTGTGGTGGAACTCACGCCAGCCGTACGGGTGATATTGGCCTGTTCCGCATTACCTCTGAGTCAGGAACAGCTGCCGGTGTACGTCGCGTTGAGGCGGTTACCGGTGAGGGTGCATTGGCACAGATGCATGCGCAGAGCGAGCAGCTGCAGGATATTGCGCATCTGGTTAAAGCCAACAACAGTAACCTGAATGAGAAAGTGCGTTCGGTTATTGAGCATGTACGACTGCTGGAGAAAGAATTACAGCAGTTGAAAGACCAGCAAGCTGCGCAGGAGAGTGCTTCACTGAGCAGTAAAGCGGTTGAAGTTAAAGGGGCAAAATTGCTGGTTAGCGAACTGAGCAATGTTGAACCTAAAATGCTGCGTACGATGGTCGACGATCTGAAAAATCAGCTCGGTTCGGCAATCATTGTGCTGGCAACGGTAGCAGAAGGTAAAGTATCCCTGATTGCCGGGGTGACAAAAGACCTTACCGACCGTGTGAAAGCGGGTGAGCTGGTTGGTGCGTTAGCCCAACAGGTTGGCGGTAAAGGTGGTGGACGCCCTGATATGGCCCAGGCAGGCGGTACCGATGCACAGGCGCTGCCTGCTGCACTGGCTGGCGTCGAGTCATGGGTTGCTGCAAAACTGTAACGATAAAAAATGCAATGTCGGAGAGCGCCGGGGTGGCAAAATCCCGGTGATTTTCCAGATGCTGCGCACCCTGTAATCATAAAGTCAGGTTGATGTAGTGTATTTCGGCTAAACTATGTATCAGCAGAATGTATTGGCGTGATGATGAGCAATGCGTTATTTGTCATAGTCTATGTTCAGCGTTATATGATGGATATTGCCGGGAACTCTACAAACCCGACTCTTTTAATCTTTCAAGGAGCAAAGAATGCTAATTCTAACTCGTCGAGTTGGTGAAACCCTCATGATCGGTGATGAGGTGACTGTAACAGTGCTGGGGGTTAAGGGTAACCAGGTTCGCATCGGTGTGAACGCCCCTAAAGAAGTTTCGGTACATCGCGAAGAGATCTATCAGCGTATTCAGGCCGAAAAAACTCAGCCTACGAGTTACTAACGGATCCTGCGCCTCGCTGTTTTAGCGAGGCGCTACCGGTTTTCCTGCTATTTCCCGCGATTTCTTTTCTTTCTCAATAAAGTCACCGTCCTGTTTTTGTGAACTGCATCAGCGCTTTTTAGTTGATAAATCACTCTTTTTGTCGTCAAAGTGGTCAAATTGACTGTGATTTGTGCAAACAAACAAATAGCTCGGAAAAATTGTTTGACTTATAAGTGCGGGAAAGTAATATGTGCGCCACGCAGTGCCGATGAGCAGAAACAAGTTCAGCGGTGCAGTTCGAAAGAACGCGTATGGTGAGGTGGCCGAGAGGCTGAAGGCGCTCCCCTGCTAAGGGAGTATGCGGTCAAAAGCTGCATCGAGGGTTCGAATCCCTCCCTCACCGCCATTACTGATGCATCCGTAGCTCAGCTGGATAGAGTACTCGGCTACGAACCGAGCGGTCGGAGGTTCGAATCCTCCCGGATGCACCATACTACGAAGTAGTATTAACTACTGAGTAGCGAGAATTTCGATATCGTGTTAGCAGCGCGTATCAAGGTGAGTAGTTGGCACCCTGCGTTATACAAGAATTAGCAATGCATCCGTAGCTCAGCTGGATAGAGTACTCGGCTACGAACCGAGCGGTCGGAGGTTCGAATCCTCCCGGATGCACCATTCTCTGGTATTCCCTCAGGTCAGTCGCATTATCTCCCAAATTGCTTTTCCGATGCATCCGTAGCTCAGCTGGATAGAGTACTCGGCTACGAACCGAGCGGTCGGAGGTTCGAATCCTCCCGGATGCACCATATTGTTTAGCATTAATCAGTATCCTGCAGTCACTTTTCAACATGCTTTTCCGATGCATCCGTAGCTCAGCTGGATAGAGTACTCGGCTACGAACCGAGCGGTCGGAGGTTCGAATCCTCCCGGATGCACCATATTCCCCTGGTTTTGTTTCCTCTCCTTAACGTCTTGTCCTTCAATTCCTGTTGTTATCAGAATTCCCATACCAGCCCTGTTCTGCCCCATACACTTTTAATCTCATCGTCAATTCCCGATTGCTTTCAAAGCATTTGCTGTTAATCGCTGACAGCGACAATCCGGGCACTTTGCGATAAAGTAAAAGGCTCATTGATTCAATGGCTGGAGAGAACATGTACGATCGTTATGACGGCTTGATTTTCGATATGGATGGCACCATTTTGGATACGGAGCCGACGCATCGCAAAGCCTGGCATCAGGTGCTGGCCCGCTACGGCATGACCTTTGACGAAACGGCTATGATTGGCCTTAACGGTTCTCCCAGCTGGCGCATTGCTGAAATGATTATTGCCAGCAATAAGACAGATCTTGATCCTTATGTATTGGCGGCGGAGAAAACCGCTGCTCTCGACAAAATGTTGCTGGATTCGGTAAAGCCGTTGCCGCTGGTTGAAGTGGTAAAGGCGTATCACGGCCGACGACCAATGGCGGTCGGTACCGGCAGTGAGCATGAGATGGCCGACAGATTACTGCGTCATTTAGGTATTCGCGACTGTTTTGACGTGATTGTCGGTGCTGATGATGTTACGCGTCATAAGCCGGAACCGGATACATTCTTACTCTGCGCACAGCTGATGGGCGTCGAGCCGGGCAAATGTGTGGTGTTTGAGGATGCCGATTTTGGCCTGCAGGCGGCAAAGGCTGCCGGCATGGATGTTGTTGATGTCCGTTTACTGTGAATGAATGGCTGACCTGGGGGTCACTGTTTGCCAGTAGCTTTCTGAGTGCCACGCTGCTTCCGGGAAGTTCTGAAGTGTTGCTGGCGGCGCTGTTGATTGCCGGTAAGTCATCAGTGGTGAGCTTGATTGGTATCGCCGCACTGGGAAACACACTGGGTGGTTTGACCAATATCGTTATTGGTCGCTTACTGCCACAAAAACAGCAAGGACGATGGCATGCCACAGCAATGACGTGGTTGCACCGCTTAGGGCCAGCAGCGCTATTATTTAGCTGGCTACCGGTGATTGGCGACCTGTTATGCGTTATTGCTGGCTGGCTGCGCTTTTCGTGGTTTCCGGTAGTACTGTATCTGGCTATCGGTAAGACACTACGTTACATAGTGGTTGCGTTTGCAACCTTACAGGGCATGGAGTGGTGGCATTGATTCTCGCTGATTCAGGGCTACGGTTAACATTATGCTGAACAATAATAATTTTTCTCTGAGCGGGAGGTCAATTTGATCCCGGACGTATCACAAGCGCTTTCCTGGCTGGAAGCTCATCCCAACGCGTTAAATGGCATTGGCCGCGGTATTGAACGTGAAACGCTGCGTGTTAAACCAGATGGTCATCTGGCAACTACCGGACATCCCGACTCTCTCGGCTCAGCGCTGACCCATAAATGGATCACGACCGATTTCGCTGAGACGCTGCTGGAATTTATTACCCCGGTTGAGCAGGATATCGATCGCCTGCTGGCGTTTCTGCGTGATATCCACCGCCATGTATCACGTGATATTGGTGAAGAGCGCATGTGGCCATTCAGCATGCCGTGCTTTATCGATGAAAGCGATAATATTGAACTGGCACAGTACGGCAGTTCCAATATTGGTCGTATGAAGACCTTATATCGTCAGGGGCTGAAAAATCGCTATGGCGCGCTGATGCAAACCATCTCCGGCGTGCACTATAACTTTTCGCTGCCGCTGTCGTTCTGGCAGGAGTGGGCGGGGGTAAAAGATAGCGAGAGCGGCAAAGAGGCGATCTCTGACGGCTATTTGCGGCTGATCCGTAACTATTACCGTTTCGGCTGGATTATTCCTTATCTGTTTGGTGCCTCTCCGGCGATCTGTTCTTCATTCTTACAGGGTAAAGAGAGCAGCCTGCCGTTTGAGCGCAGCGATAAGGGCATGCTGTATATGCCTTACGCCACGTCGTTACGCCTGAGCGATCTGGGCTATACCAACAAGTCGCAGAACAGCCTTGGTATCACCTTTAACAATCTACCGGATTACGTCACCGCGTTAAAGAACGCGATTAAAACGCCTTCAGAGCAGTATGCTGAAATCGGCCTGAAAGATAAAAATGGCGATTATTTGCAGCTGAACACCAATGTGCTGCAGATCGAAAACGAACTGTATGCGCCAGTGCGTCCGAAACGCGTGACTAAGTCGGGTGAAGCGCCCTCCGATGCGCTGCTGCGCGGCGGTATTGAATATATTGAAGTGCGTTCACTGGATATTAATCCGTTCTCACCGATTGGCGTGGATGCCGACCAGGTGCGTTTCCTCGATCTTTTCCTGATTTGGTGTACTCTGGCTGATGCGCCGGAAATGAGCAGCGAAGAGCTGCTGTGCAGCCGACAGAACTGGAATCGTGTCATTCTGGAAGGGCGCAAGCCGGGGCAGACTATCGGCATGGGCTGCGAAACCGCTCAGCAACCGTTGCTCGACGTGGGCAAACAACTGTTTGGCGATCTGCGTCGTGTGGCGGAAACTCTCGATGGTAATCAGGGCGATCGTCGTTATCAGGAAGTCTGCGATCAGCTGGTCGCGTCGTTTGACGATCCTGAACTGACCTATTCAGCCCGAATTCTGCATGCGATGAAGGAAAATGGCCTTGGTGGCAGCGGTCTGGCGCTGGCGGAGCAATATCGTCAGTTGCTGGCTGAAGAGCCTTTAGAAGTGTTGACTGAGCAGCAGTTTGCACAGGAAGCCGAGCGTTCGCGAGCGAGTCAGCAGCAGATCGAAGAGAGCGATACAATAAGTTTTGAAGAATTTCTCGCCACTAAGGCGGGCTAGAAAAGAAAAAGGCCACATCACTGTGGCCAAATTAACATCTCTGTTGTCAGGGATGATGATAACAAAATGCGCGTCTTTCACTTACTCAGACGCACGGCGAGCAGAAAAGTTTCATTTATTTTTAAATTTTCTTAAACAGGAGGTGACTGTATGCCACTACTGGATAGTTTTACTGTTGATCATACGATCATGGCCGCACCTGCGGTACGCGTTGCGAAAACCATGAATACGCCGCACGGCGATGCCATCACTGTTTTCGACCTGCGTTTCTGCAAGCCGAATAAAGAAGTGATGCCGGAGCGGGGTATTCATACGCTGGAGCACCTGTTTGCTGGCTTTATGCGTAATCACCTGAACGGCGACGGTGTGGAAATCATCGATATTTCCCCAATGGGATGCCGCACTGGTTTCTACATGAGCCTGATTGGTACACCGGATGAGCAGCGCGTTGCCGATGCCTGGAAAGCGGCGATGAGCGATGTGTTGAAAGTGACTGACCAGCGTAAGATCCCGGAACTGAACGAGTATCAGTGCGGAACTTATGAAATGCACTCGCTGGATGAAGCGCAGGAGATTGCGCGTCATATCGTTGACAGCGAAATCCGCGTCAACCATAACGACGAACTGGCGCTGCCGAAAGAGAAACTGCAAGAACTGCATATCTAGTTTTCTCTTTAGAGAAAACGGGCAGGAGCGGCGTTTTCGTCGTCTATGCCGATGATTTGCACAGGCAAAAAAGGCGACCCTGAGGTCGCCTTTTTTAATGGATGACAGATTATGAACCGACCGACTGCTTCAGCGGTTTCTGCGGAGTGATTTTGATCTGTTTGACCATATTTTCCTGCACATCAAGAATATCGATGGCGTAGCCACCTAACTGGATGGTGGTGCCAGCTGACGGTATCTCTTCCAGCGCTTCCAGCAGCATGCCGTTAACGGTACGCGCTTCCTCTTCCGGCAGGTTCCAGTTAAAGGCTTTATTCAGTTCGCGTACGTTAGTGCTGCCTTCGACCAGTACCGAGCCATCATTCTGTGGCATCACTTCTTCCGCCAGCGTCGGTGACATTGAGGTGGTAAAATCCCCGACAATCTCTTCAAGAATGTCTTCGATCGTCACCAGCCCTTTAATATCACCGTATTCATCAATCACCAGCCCGGCTTTCTTTTTGTTGCGCTGGAACTTCACCAGTTGCACATTCAGCGGCGTACCTTCCGGGACATAGTAAATTTCGTCGGCGGCACGCAACAGATTCTCTTTGGTGAACTCTTTCTTCTCGGTCATCATGCGATAGGCTTCGCGCACGCGCAGCATGCTGATTGCGTCATCAAGCGAATCACGGTACAGCACAATGCGGCCGTGAGGCGAGTGGGTTAGCTGGCGCACAATCGCTTTCCAGTCGTCGTTGACGTTGATGCCGACAATCTCATTGCGCGGCACCATGATGTCATCAACACTGACTTTCTCCAGATCCAGTACCGACAGCAGCATATCCTGATTGCGGCTCGACATCAGGGTACGCGACTCATGCACAATGGTACGCAGCTCATCTTTGCTCAGCGCGGCGCTGATCGCGCCGTCAACTTTCATACCGACCATGCGCATCAGGATGCGCGTGATGGTATTCAGCAGCCAGACCAGCGGCAACATAATGATCTGTAGCGGCCCCAACAGCAAACTGCTGGGAAAAGCCACTTTTTCCGGGTAGACCGCCGCGATGGTTTTCGGCAGCACCTCAGCAAACACCAGTACCACAAAGGTCAGAATACCGGTTGCGATGGCGACGCCGGCATCACCGTACAGGCGCATGCCGACAATCGTCGCCAGTGAGGAGGCGAGGATATTAACGAGGTTATTACCGATCAGCACCAGGCTTATCAGACGATCGGGACGACGTAACAGCTTCTCAACGCGGCGAGCAGCACGATTTCCATTTTTCGCCTGATGCCTCAGGCGATAACGGTTGAGCATCATCATCCCGGTTTCTGAACTGGAGAAGTAGGCTGAGACGAGCACCATGATCACCAGCGTGATGATCAGGGTAGTGGTTGAAACATGTTCCAACGCAGCAATTCCTTGTGGTGAGAGGTCAGGACATGAGGTGTTGCAGGACGCGGCTACCAAAATAGGCCATGGTCAGCAACAGTGCGCCGCCGCAGTTAAACCAGACGACGCGACGACCGCGCCAGCCCTCATGATAATGGCCCCAGAGTAATACGATATAAACAAACCAGGCGATAATCGACAGCACCGCTTTGTCGACGTTTTCGCGGCTGAAAAGATCCTGCATAAAGAACAGACCGGTGCACAACACCAGCGTCAGCAACACAACACCAACCTGGGTAATGTGGAACATTTTGCGCTCAATGACCATCAATGGTGGCATATCATTGCTGAATGCGAGCTTTTTATTTTTCAGCTGATAATCGATCCACGCCAGCTGTAGCGCATACAGTGCGGCGATAATCAGCGTGGCATAAGCCAGCAGCGCCAGACCAATATGGATCATCATCCCCGGCGTGGTTTCCAGGTGTGTGATAAAGGCATTGGGAACAAATGTCGCAAACGCGAGGTTAATCAACGCAAAGCTATAGATGATCGGCAACAGCATCCAGCCACGATTGCGCGAAGCCACAATCGTCATAATGGTACAGATCAGCAAGCTGACCAGTGAGCCAATGTTCAGCAGGCTGAGATTCTGGCCACCCTCCATGCCAAATATCCGCTGCTCCAGCGCAACGCCGTGAGCAACCAATGCAACGCAGGCAGAAATAACCGCCAGACGCCGCCATGCGCTGTTTTTACGGACCAGGCTTGGGATGATCAGGGCAAGGCTGAGTGAGTAGGCGAAAAGCGCCACAATCGCGAATACGAACATAGATGTTGTCAGGTACCGGCCGTTAAGAAAAACAGCAGTATAGCGCCAGCGGCAGCATGCACCAAACGATCTCATCGCCGATTGCAGAGATCGCCATCGCTTCGTGTTATAATCCGCCGAATTGTGTCGCCTGTGCGGCCTCTCTTATACGACGTTGAGCGAGAGACAATGTTTGATAATTTAACCGATCGTTTGTCGCAGACCCTGCGCAATATCAGTGGCCGCGGAAGGCTGACCGAAGAGAACATTAAAGAAACCCTGCGCGAAGTGCGCATGGCGCTGCTGGAGGCGGACGTAGCTCTGCCGGTGGTTCGTGACTTTATTAATCGCGTCAAAGAGCGCGCGGTAGGTCATGAAGTTAATAAAAGCCTGACGCCAGGCCAGGAATTCGTCAAGATCGTTAAGAACGAACTGGTCGCGGCGATGGGTGATGAAAATAACACCCTGAATCTGGCTGCACAGCCGCCGGCGGTAGTGCTGATGGCCGGTTTGCAGGGTGCGGGTAAAACCACCAGCGTAGCGAAGCTGGGTAAGTTCCTGCGCGAGAAGCATAAAAAGAAAGTGCTGGTGGTCTCTGCTGACGTCTATCGTCCGGCGGCAATTCGTCAGCTGGAAACGCTGGCCGAACAGGTTGGCGTGGATTTCTGCCCTTCTGACCTCAGCCAGAAACCGGTCGATATCGTCAACAATGCGCTGCAACAAGCGAAGCTGAAATTCTACGATGTGCTGCTGGTGGATACCGCCGGTCGTTTACACGTTGATGAAGCAATGATGGACGAAATCAAACAGGTACACGCCGCGATTAATCCGGTAGAAACCCTGTTTGTCGTCGATGCAATGACCGGTCAGGATGCGGCAAATACCGCGAAAGCGTTTAATGAAGCGCTGCCGCTGACCGGTGTGGTACTGACCAAAGTTGACGGTGATGCACGTGGTGGTGCGGCGCTGTCGATTCGTCACATCACCGGTAAACCGATTAAATTTATGGGTGTCGGCGAAAAAACCGAAGCCCTTGAGCCGTTCTATCCGGACCGTATTGCGTCGCGCATTCTCGGTATGGGTGACGTGCTGTCACTGATTGAAGATATTGAAAGCAAAGTTGACCGCGCACAGGCGGAAAAACTGGCCAGTAAGCTGAAGAAAGGTGATGGTTTTGACCTGAACGATTTTCTTGAGCAGCTGAAGCAGATGCGCAACATGGGTGGTATGGCCAGCCTGATGGGTAAACTGCCAGGTATGGGCCAGTTACCCGATAATGTGAAATCGCAGATGGATGACAAAGTTCTGGTACGCATGGAAGCGATGATCAACTCGATGACGCGTAAAGAGCGTGAGAAGCCAGAAATCATTAAAGGTTCGCGTAAACGCCGTATTGCCACCGGTTCCGGTATGCAAGTGCAGGACGTCAACCGCCTGCTGAAGCAGTTCGACGACATGCAGCGCATGATGAAGAAGATGAAGAA
This sequence comes from Winslowiella sp. 2C04, assembly GCF_050037805.1. Taxonomy (NCBI): domain Bacteria; kingdom Pseudomonadati; phylum Pseudomonadota; class Gammaproteobacteria; order Enterobacterales; family Erwiniaceae; genus Winslowiella; species Winslowiella sp. 2C04. Next base: position 950,699 of record NZ_CP188300.1, read on the forward strand.
AGGCGGCATGGCGAAAATGATGCGCGGTATGAAAGGTATGATGCCACCAGGATTCCCTGGTCGCTAACAGGGTCCGAAATATCATAGCGTAAAAGGATAGTGAGCTTTAGATTGCTTTTTGCGCCAAAATGAGTAAAATTTTCGGGCTTTTTATATTGCACCTGGGCCCCGTTCCTCGATGGGGCCCGGTTGTTTTATTAACTAAAGAGGATGTTATGGTAACAATTCGTTTGGCACGTCACGGCGCTAAAAAGCGTCCGTTCTATCAGGTAGTCGTAACTGACAGCCGTAATGCACGTAACGGTCGCTTTATCGAGCGCGTAGGCTTTTTCAACCCGATCGCTTCTGGTCAGGCTGAAGCACTGCGTCTGGATCTGGACCGTATTGAGCACTGGGTTGGCCAGGGCGCAACGCTTTCTGATCGCGTTAACGCGCTGATCAAGCAAGCTAAAAAAGCAGCTTAATCTGTCACGGTGGTCAACATGAGCAAGCAACTCGCCGCCCAGCCCCCTGTTAAGCCGCTTATTCTCGGCAAAATGGGTGCGGCATACGGTATCCGTGGTTGGCTCAAAGTGTTTTCCTCCACCGAAGACGCCGAAAGCATTTTTGACTATCAGCCGTGGTTTATTCAACGTGCGGGTCAATGGCAGCTTATCGAGCTGGAAGGCTGGAAGCGCCACAATCAGGATCTGATCATCAAAGTCAAAGGCATTGACGATCGTGATGCTGCAGGACTCTACACCAATTGCGAAATTGTGGTCGATTCCGAGCAATTGCCAGAGCTGGATAGCGGTGACTATTACTGGAAAGACCTTATCGGTTGCCAGGTTGTCACCACTAAAGGCTATGAGCTGGGTAAAGTCACTGAGTTGATGGAAACCGGTTCTAACGACGTTCTCGTCGTGCAGGCAAACCTGAAAGATGCCTTCGGTGCGAAGGAGCGGTTAATTCCGTTTCTTGATGAACAGGTTATCAAGAATGTCGATCTCACTACCGGCACCATCGAAGTAGATTGGGATCCTGGTTTTTGACCTCCGAACAAAGCGGTAAGCAGGCAGCTCCATCGATGTGGATTGGTATAATCAGCCTTTTTCCAGAGATGTTTCGCGCGATTACCGACTACGGGGTAACTGGCCGGGCAGTAAAAAATGGCCTGCTCAGCATTCAGAGCTGGAGTCCTCGTGATTTCACTCATGACCGGCACCGTACCGTAGACGAACGTCCTTACGGCGGCGGACCGGGAATGCTAATGATGGTTCAACCCTTACGGGATGCCATCCACGCAGCAAAAGCGGCGGCAGGAGAAGGTGCTAAGGTGATTTATCTTTCACCTCAGGGGCGCAAACTTGACCAGAATGGCGTTTGCGAACTGGCGACTAACCAGAAGTTAATTCTGGTATGTGGTCGCTATGAAGGGATTGATGAGCGCGTAATTAAAACCGAGATCGACGAAGAGTGGTCTATAGGTGATTACGTTCTCAGTGGTGGCGAGCTGCCAGCAATGACCTTGATTGATTCAGTATCCCGGTTTATTCCAGGCGTACTGGGCAAACAAGCCTCAGCCGAAGAAGATTCGTTTTCTGATGGTTTGCTGGATTGTCCGCACTACACCCGGCCTGAGGTGTTGGAAGGGATGGAAGTTCCGTCAGTTTTACTGTCGGGCAACCATGCTGATATTCGCCGCTGGCGCCTGAAACAGTCGCTGGGCCGTACCTGGCTTAGAAGACCTGAACTTCTGGAAAACCTGGCTCTGACTGAAGAGCAAGCAAGGTTGCTGGCAGAGTTCCAACGGGAATTCACCATGCACCAAAACGATGATGCGGTAGGTTAAGCGTATCGCTAACCTCCTTAAATATCAGTTTACCCAGGATAAGAGATTTATTATGAGCAACATTATTAAGCAAATTGAACAAGAGCAGATGAAACAGGACGTACCTTCATTCCGTCCGGGTGATTCCGTGGAAGTGAAAGTATGGGTCGTTGAAGGTTCTAAAAAACGTCTGCAGGCATTCGAGGGCGTGGTTATCGCTATTCGTAACCGCGGTCTGCACTCTGCATTCACTGTTCGTAAGATTTCCAACGGCGAAGGTGTTGAGCGTGTATTCCAGACTCACTCACCAGTAATCGACAGCATTACTGTTAAACGTCGTGGCGCTGTGCGTAAAGCCAAACTGTACTACCTGCGTGAGCGTACTGGTAAGTCAGCTCGTATCAAAGAGCGTCTTAACTAAGATACAGCTTACGCTGCATCCAAAAGTTAATAGCAAACAAGGGGTTGACCGACTGGTCAGCCCCTTTTTTTTCTGGTAGTAACCGCTCAGTGCTGTCACATTAATGGCAACGACACATCCACAAACTGGGGCTTTGTATGCAGCGAATCAATCAGTACCAGCAACCCATCGGTGAAGCATTACCTGACTGGCAACCGGTGTTGTCGCCACCGCGAGCGGTGATCGCCGTTGCGAATGGAAGTGTGATTCATTGAATGCCCCCTCGCGAGTGGCGGCCGAGCGTCTGGGATTTCGCTGGGAAGGACGATTTCGTCAGATGATGGCGCGCAATAATCGCAACCGCGATACGGACTGGTTGTCGATTATTGACAGCGAATGGCCAGCGATAAATCTGGCAATCAGTACATGGCTTGATCCGCAGAACTTCAGCGCAGAGGGGCAGCAGATCCATTCACTGCGCAGCCTGATGCCTGCGGCGTAAATGATAAATAGCGGTATTAACCGGGCCGCTATCGAGAATGATTAAGCCATAGCGCATATCAATAAACTCTGCGCCACTGGCTTTGGCTACCGCCCGGCTGGCAAGGTTGGCTTCTGCCGCCAGAATCTCGACGGTGTTCACTTCTGCGCATCTGAAAGCCAGCGCTGCAAGGTCGCTGACCGCCTGACGGGCAATTCCCCTACGCTGGTGACTGCTGCGAACCCAGTAGCCGATTGCCGGTAAGCTGAATTTATCGCGCGCATAGCGCAGGCCGGCTCCACCTAACAGATGACCTTCATCATCGTAAATGCCAAACTCATCCGCCTCGCCTTTACTGCGCTGCATCGCAGTAAAAGCAAACCACTCACGTGCATCCTGTTCACTGTAACCCGCATGCGCCCAGACCATCCACGGCAACAGGCTGTCCAGTGACTCATTCACCGCCTGCGCAAAAGCAGCGGCATCCTGCATCGCAAAAGGACGAAGGCGTATATTCATGATATCTCCGGCATAAATGATAGTAGGTTGTCCGCTCTGCTATACATCATAGAAGGATGAAGGAAAGATTGCGATCGTGATGCAGGTTGCAGATTTAAAAGCGTTTTTTTTGGCTGATGCTCATGAGATAAAAAATGACTGTAATTATATCTTTACGGTTTATTTGCTGCTTTGGTATGCAATAAACTATTGATTAATAAGTTATTATATGAAAAAAATCGGTTGATTTTAATTGAGTGGTAAATAAAGTGTACATATGTGGATTGCAGGCTTTACGTTATATGGTAAAGTAATCCCTACCTCATTGAGGATCTTAACGAACGCATAAACGAGTGAGAAAGGATCAGGATCATGCAAAAAGACGCGCTGAATAATGTTCATATCGCCGACGAACAGATATTGATTACTCCGGAAGAGCTGAAAAAACAGTTTCCGCTAAATGCCCAGCTGGAAGCGCAGATTGCTGCTTCCCGTCAGACCATTTCTGACATTATCAGCGGTAAAGATCATCGCCTGCTGGTGGTATGCGGACCTTGTTCAATTCACGATCCTGAAGCTGCGTTGGAATATGCCCGTTATTTAAAAGATCTCTCTGAGCAGTTGAAGGATCAGCTGTATATCGTTATGCGCGTCTATTTTGAAAAGCCTCGTACCACCGTCGGTTGGAAAGGGCTGATCAACGATCCTTATATGGATAACTCATTTGATATGGAAGCCGGTCTGCACATTGCGCGTCGCTTGTTGCTGAACCTGGTGGAAATGGGTCTGCCATTGGCGACCGAAGCGCTCGATCCTAACAGTCCGCAATATCTTGGCGATCTGTTCAGCTGGTCAGCGATCGGCGCGCGTACCACCGAATCGCAAACGCACCGTGAAATGGCCTCTGGCCTGTCGATGCCGGTTGGCTTTAAAAATGGTACTGACGGCAGCCTGGGTACGGCAATCAATGCGATGCGTGCTGCGGCAATGCCACACCGTTTTGTTGGCATCAACCAGGCGGGGCAGGTTTGTCTGTTGCAGACCAAAGGCAACCCGGATGGTCACGTCATTCTGCGCGGTGGTAAAGCACCAAACTACGGCCCGGAAGATGTTGCGCAGTGTGAAAAAGAGATGCTTCAGGCGGGACTCCGTCCATCCTTGATGATAGATTGCAGTCATGGCAACTCAAACAAAGACTATCGTCGTCAGCCCGGCGTGGCTGAGTCTGCAATAGCGCAGATCAAGGATGGCAACCGTTCAATTATCGGTCTGATGCTGGAAAGCAACATTAATGAAGGCAATCAGTCATCTGAACAGCCACGCAGCGCGATGCGCCACGGTGTTTCCGTTACCGATGCTTGCATCAACTGGGCGTCTACCGAAACGCTGCTGCGTAATATCCATCAGAATCTGGCTGGAGTGCTGACGGCGCGTCTGTCACAAGAGGTTTAATTATGGTGGCTGAACTGACCGCGCTACGCGATCAAATTGATGAAGTTGATAAAGCGCTGCTCGATCTGCTGGCCAGACGACTGGAACTGGTTGCCGAAGTTGGCGAAGTTAAAAGCCGTTACGGATTACCGATTTATGTTCCTGAACGCGAAGCTTCAATGCTGGCTTCGCGGCGTAAAGAGGCGGAAACACTGGGTGTGCCGCCTGATTTAATTGAGGATGTATTGCGTCGTGTAATGCGCGAATCCTACTCAAGCGAAAATGATAAAGGTTTCAAAACTCTCTGTCCTGAACTGCGTCCGGTGGTGATTGTCGGGGGCAGAGGGCAGATGGGGCGGCTGTTTGAAAAGATGCTGACCCTGTCGGGTTACCAGGTGAAAATTCTGGATAAGGGCGACTGGGAACAAGCAGAAGCCCTGCTCAGTGATGCGGGCATGGTAATTATCAGCGTGCCGATTCATCTGACTGAGCAAGTGATTGCCGAACTGCCAAAACTGCCGGATGACTGTATTCTGGTGGATCTGGCATCGGTAAAAAATCGTCCGTTGCAGGCGATGCTGGCGGCACACAGTGGCCCGGTTCTCGGGTTGCACCCGATGTTTGGCCCGGACAGCGGCAGCCTGGCGAAGCAGCTGGTCGTCTGGTGTGACGGTCGTCAGCCGGAGGCTTATCAGTGGCTGCTGGAACAGATTCAGGTCTGGGGCGCGCGTTTGCACCGTATCAGCGCCGTTGAACACGACCAGAATATGGCGTTTATCCAGGCGTTGCGCCACTTCGCGACCTTTGCTTATGGTCTGCATCTGGCAGAAGAGAATGTTAATCTGGAACAGCTTCTGGCGCTGTCGTCACCGATTTATCGTCTGGAACTGGCGATGGTCGGGCGTCTGTTTGCTCAGGATCCGCAGCTGTACGCAGACATTATTATGTCTTCAGGCCGCAATCTTGAACTGATCAAACGCTATCATCAGCGATTTGGCGAAGCTATCACGCTGTTGGAGCAGGGCGATAAGCAGGCATTTATCGACAGTTTCCGCCGGGTAGAGCATTGGTTTGGTGATTATGCCAAAAGCTTCCTGGTGGAGAGTCGAACGCTGCTGCGTCAGGCGAATGACAGCCGTTTGTGACAGCGAGCCGGTTGAACGTCAAAATCGGCGCTTAGCCGCCGGATAGTCAATATGCGCAGAGTCTGGTCAGCCATCAGTGCCGGCCAAATTTTGCGCAATCTGTCAGCTGCCAGTCCCCCGCTGTCTGAGACTAGTTAAAACCCTGATAGTTACTACGATAAAAGCGTTGATACCACTGCTGCGCCAGCTTCTGCATATCAATATCGGCAAATCTCTGCGGATAGAGTTTTTTAGCCATCCAGAGTTCACCCAGTCCGATTGCTTCCGGCATCGGATAGCCCCACGCTTTGGCGTACTCTGGCATCAGATAGACCCGATGATTTTTTACCGCGTCAATCGCCTGCCATTGCTTGCTGTTGTTGATCTCTGCCGGCACCTGCGGATAGCGATCCTGAACAAAGATCACCTGTGGATTCCATGTCAGCACTTGCTCCATCGCCACTTGTTTGTAGCCTTTGACCGTTGCGGCGGCAACATTAAGTGCGCCAGCATGCGACATCATCAGGCCGGTATATTTCCCGGATCCATAGGTCGTGAGTTCGGGATTAGCCATATAGACACGAATGCGCTGCTGGGGCGCAATATCCTTTAATCGCTCAGTGATTACCGCCCGTTGCGCAAAGGCAGCCTGAATTAGATCTTCCGCCTGCTGCTGGCGATTCACCACTTTGCCAATCAGGCGGATACCGTCTTTAAGACCTTCATCGTATGCCCGATCGTCATCCTGCCACGAGGGATTCAGCTGATTCTGGTGCTGCGCATTCCCTGCATGCAGGGAAATGGCGATCACCGGGATGCCCAACTGCGAGATTTGATCAATCATCTCCTGCGGCGCGTAGTTAGTAACAAACACCACCTGCGGATGTAGCGCGACCAGTTTTTCCAGGTCGACGTGGGTTAAATCACCCAGCAATGGAATGCTGTTTAAGGCCGGTACCAGCCGCTGATAATTATCGCCCAGCTGCTGTTTCCAGTTGCTTAAAATACCAACCATGGTTTGCGTCGCATCAAGCTGAACCAGCAGATTAAGCGTCTGATGTTGTAGTACTACCACGCGATCAACCTGGTCCGGAATAGTCACTTCGCGACCTAACTGATCGGTAACCTGGCGCGAGGCCAGTGATGAAAACGACGTTAAAAGTAGAAAAAACAGTAGGCTGAAGTGCTTTACTCGTGAATACATGATGATCACCTTATCGCTATGTAATTTATTATATAGCGATGGGCGCTCAGCGTAAATTGCTGTTTATCTCGTGGCCAGCCCTTGCACGGACTGGCCCTTATCGGAAATTATTGCGGATCGACCGGCACTACGTTTTCACCCGGATAACATCCCAACACTTTCAGCGAACGGGTGATTGGTGTCAGCTCCCGCAGCGCCTGCTGCATCTCATCAGAACGCAGATTGCCCTGCACATCGATATAGAACATCTCTTCCCATGGGTTGCCGTTAATTGGCCGTGATTCCAGCTTGCTCATTATCAGGTTGTGCTGGCGCAGCACCAGTAACGCTTCAACTAACGCACCAGCCTGCTGGCCGGTAGCCATAATCAGCGTGGTTTTCGCCGGCACCTGCGGTGATACATCAACCGGCTTACGTGCCAGAATAATGAAGCGGGTAATATTCTGTTGCTGATTAGCCAGATCGCGTTCCAGTACCTGCAAGTTATACAGCTCACCGCCCGCCTCACTGCCCAGCGCTGCTACTTTCGGCGAGTTCATCTCTGCCACTTTCTCCATCGCGGCAGCAGTGCTTTCGGTGTACTCAATTTTCCAGTGCGGGAAGCGATTAATAAACTGGCTGCACTGCTGGAATGGCTGCGGATGGCTGTAAACAGTTTCAATTTGCTGCAAATCAGTGGTGCCGGATACCAGCACGCAGTGGTTAATCGGCACGGTCATTTCACCGACGATAGACAGACTGGTCTGCTGTAGCAGGTCGTAGACATCATTGATGGAGCCGGAGCTGGTATTCTCGATCGGCAGCACGGCGTAATCGGCCTGGCCGGTCTCTACCTGATTAATGATGTCATGAAATTTCAGGCAACCGCTTTCAATAAACTGTTCAAAGTGACGCGCAGCGTAACGACGCGCGGCAAGATGTGAATAAGAGCCTTTCGGGCCGAGGAAAGCGATGCGCGCTGAATGCGCATTGGTCTGATTAAGATGCTTTTGCAGCAGCGCCTGCTGCGTCAGCACCGAGTCTTCAATGATTTGTTGAAACAGGCGGGTGATGTAATGCGCATCAAGCTGGTGGCTCTTACCAAGGGTTATCAGATGTTCCAGCAGATTGCGCTCACGGTCGATATCACGAATCGGCCGCTGGGTTGCCATTTTTGCCTTCGCCACGTCAATTGCCAGTCCGCGGCGCTCGGCAAGTAGCGCTAATAGTTTTTCATCAACGGCGCTGATTTTATCGCGCAGGGCTAACAGAGGGTTTTCGGTGTTCATTATCGCTACCTGTCAGATATCCAAAAAAAAAGCCTCCCGTTTGGGAGGCTTTGTTGTTCGTCTTCGCATTCATTCTCACACGACGAATTGCCTCCCATTCAGGGGAAGGTAAAAAAGAATGCGAAGAAAAACGTTTGGGGTTTCATGGTGATTTCCGTAAATGTCGAACGGTTACAGTAACCGCTGCAATTTATTTCTGTCAATAAAAAACGCGCCCGCAGGCGCGTCGATAACAGCTAATTACTCTTCTTGTTCAACAACGCTCAGGTCTTTGACACTGGCCACCGCGCGGCGGGCTTCGCCTTTGTGCTGGACTTTATTCAGCTGGCGTTCCAGTTTATTAATCAAATCGTTGATTGCCGCATACATATCTTCGTTTTTAGCGCTGGCAATCAGGGGACCATTTGGCGTGTTAATGGTAGCATCAGCGACAAATTCCTTCGGCTCTTTCGAAAGAACAATGTGCGGATTAATCAGATGGGTTTGCCACTTTTCTAACTTGGCGAGACGGTCTTCGACATGCTGGCGGATGGCCGGCGTGATATCCATTTGCTTACTGGTAATGTTCAGAACCATAGTACTTACCTCTCTGTCATTTCCGTCTTGGTGAGTCCAGCATAGCGCGAAAAACATCAAGATGTGTGATTCAAATCACGAAAATTTGTCACTTTTTGTCAATCAGCTGAAATCTGTGATGTTGGCTAATAAATCTGGCGACAGAGCTTGCCGGAGCCGGTTTAACGGGGCATTATTGATAGGTTAACCTGGCTGAAAAATGTGGCGATTGATGTTTTTATGGCCAATAAAAAGGCAGCCAACAGGCTGCCTTTTTTGTCTCAGCAATTTACGCCGGGTTAGCTGCAATCAGCTTCGCGACTTTATCCGCTTCAGCGTTCAACTCCAGCTTACGGTAAGCATTTTCCATTAACGGCAGAGCGGCACGGGTCGCCTCAGTGTCCGGATAATCTTTCATCATCTGCTCAACGCGATTAACTACAGCGACATATGCCCCACGCTTAGTATAGAATTGCGCCACCGACAGCTCATACTTGGCCAGGCGATCTTTCAGATACACCAGACGCTTGCGTGAATCAGTAGCATACTGGCTGTTCGGATAGCCGCGCAGCAGTTGTGAGAAGTCACGGAAAGCATTACGTGCATGTTCAGGATCGCGGTCAGAACGATCAACACCGAAGAAGCCTTGCAGCGCGGAATCATCCAGCGCCATATCCGTCAGACCTCTCATGTAAATGACATAGTCGATGTTCGGATGGGTAGGATTCAGTCGCATAAAGCGATCGATTGCGGCCTGCGCCAGCGGTAAATCGGCATTTTTGTAGTAAGCGTAGATCAGATCTAGCTGAACTTGCTGGGAGTAAGGGCCGAACGGATAGCGGTTATCGAGCGCTTCCAGTTGCGTTATTGCTCCTTTAAAGTTACCGTCCTGCAGTTTTTGCTGGGCCGTAGCGTAAAGCTCAGATGGTGGACTGTCAGGAACCACATCCTTGGAGCTGGAACAACCAACCAGTGCCAGGCTCAACGTGGCCGCAGCCACCAGATATTTCATACGCGTCATGACGATTTGATTATCCTCAGAGTGTTATTGCGGAAGCTGTCCGTTAAGCTCCCTTTAGTGACCAGGTACGATAGCACATTATATTAAACGGCATCGCCGTGAAAACCCAACGTTAACGAAGAAGCTGTTTATGGCACAACAAGTACAACTCACCGCAACGGTGTCCGAATCACAACTCGGACAACGCTTAGATCAGGCTTTAGCGGAAATGTTCCCTGATTATTCACGTTCTCGCATAAAAGAATGGATCCTTGACCGTCGTGTGATGGTTAACGGCAACGTGGTCGATAAGCCGAAAGAAAAAGTGCTGGGTGGCGAAAAGGTCGCTATCAACGCTGAGATTGAAGAAGAAGCACGCTGGGAAGCGCAGGATATCGCGCTGAACATCGTCTATGAAGATGATGACATCCTGGTGATTAATAAACCACGCGACCTGGTGGTTCACCCTGGCGCAGGCAATCCTGACGGCACGGTGCTGAATGCTTTACTGCATTATTATCCGGCTATTGCCGACGTGCCTCGTGCCGGTATCGTCCACCGTCTCGACAAAGATACCACTGGTTTAATGGTGGTGGCAAAAACTGTCCCGGCGCAGACGCACCTGGTAGAAGCGCTGCAACTGCGTGAAATTACTCGTGAATATGAAGCGGTAGCCATTGGCACGATGACAGCAGGCGGTTCGGTTAACGAGCCTATCAGCCGTCACTCGACCAAGCGAACTCATATGGCGGTGCATCCGATGGGGAAACCAGCGACCACGCATTATCGTATTATGGAGCATTTCCGTGCCCATACGCGCCTGCGTTTGCGCCTTGAAACCGGCCGTACTCACCAGATCCGCGTACATATGGCGCATATCGCCCATCCGCTGGTGGGCGATCAGCTGTATGGCGGTCGTCCGCGCCCACCGAAAGGGGCATCGGATGCTTTTATCAGTACGCTGCGTCAGTTTGATCGCCAGGCGCTGCACGCAACTATGCTGCGTCTGTATCATCCGATCACCGGTATCGAAATGGAATGGCATGCTCCGTTGCCGCAGGATATGGTCGATCTTATCGACGCATTGAAAGCCGATACGGAAGAGTTTAAGGATCAGCTGGACTGGCTATGAGTGAACTGATTATTCCCGACTGGCCTGCACCGGCCAATGTGCGCGCCTGTTCAACTACCCGTTCTGGCGGCTTCAGCCACGCGCCATGGGATGCAATGAATCTGGGATCGCACGTTGGGGATGATGAGTTAACTGTGCAAGCCAATCGCCAGCGCCTTATGGCGATGGCGGAGTTACCTGCGATGCCGGTCTGGCTTGAGCAGGTACACGGCACTGACGTGCTGCGTCTGGACGGTAATGTACCGGCGTCACTGCGTGCCGATGCGGCGTGGAGCGATCGCCAGGGTACGGTTTGTGCTGCGATGACGGCAGATTGTTTACCGGTACTGTTTTGTTCTCAGGACGGCAAGCAAGTCGCTGCAGCCCATGCCGGATGGCGCGGGCTGTGTGCGGGCGTATTAGAGGCGACGCTGGCGAACTTCTCCTGTCCTGCCAGTGAAATTCACGCCTGGCTGGGACCGGCTATCGGACCCGATGCCTTTGAGGTCGGGAGCGAGGTGTACCATGCCTTTGTCTCTCAGAATCAGCAGGCTGCTGCGGCATTTAAACCCGTTGGCGAGAAGTATTATGCTGATATCTGGCTGCTGGCGCGTCAGCGCCTGGAGGCGCAGGGTATTCGTTCAGTCAGCGGTGGAGGTCTGTGTACCCTGACGCAGGCTGAACAATTTTTCTCCTTTCGACGCTATGGCGTCACCGGCCGCCTGGCAAGTTTGATCTGGCTGATATAACCTGTAGTTTCAAGACGATCCAGTTAGCGTATTTTTTCGCCTGATATTTAAGGTCATTAACCTTGAAAAATTTGAGGGATGACCTCATTTAATCTCCAGTAGCATTTTGACCTTATGGGAGGAATTATGCGTCTGGATCGTCTTACTAACAAATTCCAGCTGGCACTCGCCGACGCTCAGTCACTCGCACTTGGGCGCGACAACCAATTTATCGAACCTTTGCATCTGATGAGCACTCTGCTTAATCAGGAAGGCGGATCGGTGCGTCCGCTACTCACCACTGCAGGCGTAGATGTCGCCTCGTTGCGTAACGGTATTGAGCAGGCGATTAGCCGCTTACCGCAGGTGGAAGGCACCGATGGCGATGTGCAACCTTCGGCCGACCTGGTCCGGGTTCTTAATCTTTGTGACAAGCTGGCGCAAAAGCGCGGCGACAACTTTATATCATCTGAATTATTTGTTCTGGCAGCACTCGACTCGCGCGGCTCGGTAGCGGATTTACTGAAATCTGCGGGCGCAACCAGCGAAAAGCTGACGAAGGCCATTGAGCAAATGCGTGGAGGGGAAAGCGTGAACGATCAAGGGGCTGAAGATCAGCGCCAGGCTTTGAAAAAATACACTATCGATCTGACTGAGCGTGCTGAACAGGGCAAACTCGATCCGGTGATTGGCCGTGACGAAGAGATTCGTCGCACTATTCAGGTGTTGCAGCGTCGCACCAAAAATAACCCGGTACTGATCGGTGAACCCGGCGTGGGTAAAACCGCCATCGTTGAAGGACTGGCGCAGCGTATTATCAATGGCGAAGTGCCGGAAGGTCTGAAAGGACGTCGGGTGCTGGCGCTGGATATGGGCGCGCTGGTGGCGGGAGCCAAATATCGCGGTGAATTTGAGGAGCGCCTGAAAGGCGTGCTTAATGACCTGTCTAAACAGGAAGGTAATGTCATCCTGTTTATTGACGAACTCCATACCATGGTCGGCGCCGGTAAAGCCGATGGCGCGATGGATGCCGGCAATATGCTGAAACCTGCGCTGGCGCGTGGTGAACTTCACTGCGTGGGTGCCACCACGCTGGATGAGTACCGGCAGTACATCGAAAAAGATGCTGCGCTGGAGCGTCGTTTCCAGAAAGTGTTTGTCGCAGAACCGAGTGTTGAAGACACCATCGCTATTCTGCGTGGGCTGAAAGAACGCTACGAGCTGCACCATCATGTGCAGATCACCGATCCGGCCATCGTGGCAGCGGCCACGTTGTCGCACCGATATATCGCCGATCGCCAGCTGCCGGATAAAGCCATCGACCTGATAGATGAAGCGGCTTCGAGCATTCGTATGCAAATCGACTCCAAGCCAGAATCACTCGATCGCCTTGAGCGCCGTATTATTCAGCTTAAGCTTGAACAGCAGGCGCTGAAAAAAGAATCAGATGATGCCAGCATTAAACGTTTAGAAATGCTGGAAGATGAGCTGGGCCAGAAAGAACGCGAATACTCTGAGCTGGAAGAGGAGTGGAAAGCGGAGAAAGCCTCGCTTTCTGGAACGCAGACGATTAAAGCCGAACTTGAGCAGGCGAAATTGTCGCTGGAGCAGGCGCGTCGTGTTGGTGACCTGGGGAAAATGTCCGAACTGCAATACGGGCAGATTCCTGAGCTGGAAAAACAACTGGCATCGGCCACCCAGTCTGAAGGCAAAACCATGCGTTTATTACGCAACCGCGTAACCGATGTTGAGATTGCCGATGTGCTGGCACGCTGGACCGGGATTCCGGTGGCACGCATGATGGAAGGTGAGCGCGATAAACTGCTGCGCATGGAGCACGACCTTCATCAGCGGGTGATTGGACAAAACGAAGCGGTTGAAGCGGTTTCTAATGCGATTCGTCGCAGCCGGGCCGGCTTAGCCGATCCGAATCGCCCAATTGGTTCATTCCTGTTCCTCGGCCCAACGGGTGTCGGTAAAACCGAGTTGTGTAAAGCGCTGGCTAACTTCCTGTTCGACAGCGATGACGCGATGGTGCGTATCGATATGTCCGAGTTTATGGAAAAACACTCAGTGTCACGTCTGGTGGGCGCGCCTCCAGGTTATGTTGGTTATGAAGAAGGTGGCTACCTTACTGAAGCGGTGCGTCGTCGTCCTTATTCAGTGATTCTGCTCGACGAAGTAGAGAAGGCGCATCCGGATGTGTTCAACATCCTGTTGCAGGTACTGGATGATGGTCGCCTGACGGACGGACAGGGCAGAACGGTCGACTTCCGTAATACCGTGGTCATTATGACGTCGAATCTTGGTTCGGATCTGATTCAGGAACGTTTCGGTGATTTGGACTATCCGGAAATGAAAGATTTGGTGATGTCGGTCGTTGCGCACCACTTCCGTCCTGAGTTTATTAACCGTGTTGACGAGCTGGTGGTGTTCCATCCATTGGGTGAGCAGCATATTGCGTCGATTGCCAAAATCCAGCTCCAGCGTCTTTATCAGCGTCTGGAAGATCGTGGCTTTACTCTGCACATCTCAGATGAAGCGTTGCAGCTGCTTGGCGAGAACGGTTATGACCCGGTTTACGGTGCACGACCTTTGAAACGCGCTATTCAGCAGCAAATTGAGAACCCGCTGGCGCAGCAGATTCTCTCCGGAGCGTTGATTCCGGGTAAAACTATCGAGATGATAGTGAAAGATGGCGTGATTGTTGCTCATCAATAAACAGAGAGTACTGATAAAAACGGGCCGTTAAGGCCCGTTTTGGTATGTTAATCACACGATATGCAGCAAATTACAGCGGGTGTGATTGAAAACTGAGCGTCTGAACAATTATTTCAATTTAGTACTTGTCACCCGTCAGAAACTCCCTATAATGCGCCTCCACTGACACGGAACAACGGCTTACCAGCCACGGTGTTGAGAGGTTCAGGAAGTTCTGAACCGCCGGAGAAAAACTTCTGAAAAAGAGGTTGACTCTGAAGGAGGAAAGCGTAATATACGCCACCTCGCAACAGCAAGCCAAATCGCTGATTGCACTGCTCTTTAACAATTTATCAGACAATCTGTGTGGGCACTCGCAGGGTTGATATCGCAAACCATCCTCGGATGGAAAAAATTTGAAATATCAAGTCTCAAGAGTGACTACTATATTCATTACGAATAACAGTTTTAATTCTTTGAGCATCAAGCTTTTTAATTGAAGAGTTTGATCATGGCTCAGATTGAACGCTGGCGGCAGGCCTAACACATGCAAGTCGAACGGTAGCACAGGGGAGCTTGCTCCCTGGGTGACGAGTGGCGGACGGGTGAGTAATGTCTGGGGATCTGCCCGATGGAGGGGGATAACTACTGGAAACGGTAGCTAATACCGCATAACGTCGCAAGACCAAAGTGGGGGACCTTCGGGCCTCACACCATCGGATGAACCCAGATGGGATTAGCTAGTAGGTGGGGTAACGGCTCACCTAGGCGACGATCCCTAGCTGGTCTGAGAGGATGACCAGCCACACTGGAACTGAGACACGGTCCAGACTCCTACGGGAGGCAGCAGTGGGGAATATTGCACAATGGGCGCAAGCCTGATGCAGCCATGCCGCGTGTATGAAGAAGGCCTTCGGGTTGTAAAGTACTTTCAGCGGGGAGGAAGGGATGAGGGTTAATAACCTTCGTCATTGACGTTACCCGCAGAAGAAGCACCGGCTAACTCCGTGCCAGCAGCCGCGGTAATACGGAGGGTGCAAGCGTTAATCGGAATTACTGGGCGTAAAGCGCACGCAGGCGGTTTGTTAAGTCAGATGTGAAATCCCCGGGCTCAACCTGGGAACTGCATTTGAAACTGGCAAGCTTGAGTCTCGTAGAGGGGGGTAGAATTCCAGGTGTAGCGGTGAAATGCGTAGAGATCTGGAGGAATACCGGTGGCGAAGGCGGCCCCCTGGACGAAGACTGACGCTCAGGTGCGAAAGCGTGGGGAGCAAACAGGATTAGATACCCTGGTAGTCCACGCCGTAAACGATGTCGACTTGGAGGTTGTGCCCTTGAGGCGTGGCTTCCGGAGCTAACGCGTTAAGTCGACCGCCTGGGGAGTACGGCCGCAAGGTTAAAACTCAAATGAATTGACGGGGGCCCGCACAAGCGGTGGAGCATGTGGTTTAATTCGATGCAACGCGAAGAACCTTACCTGGCCTTGACATCCACGGAATTCGGCAGAGATGCCTTAGTGCCTTCGGGAACCGTGAGACAGGTGCTGCATGGCTGTCGTCAGCTCGTGTTGTGAAATGTTGGGTTAAGTCCCGCAACGAGCGCAACCCTTATCCTTTGTTGCCAGCGAGTAATGTCGGGAACTCAAAGGAGACTGCCGGTGATAAACCGGAGGAAGGTGGGGATGACGTCAAGTCATCATGGCCCTTACGGCCAGGGCTACACACGTGCTACAATGGCGCATACAAAGAGAAGCGACCTCGCGAGAGCAAGCGGACCTCATAAAGTGCGTCGTAGTCCGGATCGGAGTCTGCAACTCGACTCCGTGAAGTCGGAATCGCTAGTAATCGTAGATCAGAATGCTACGGTGAATACGTTCCCGGGCCTTGTACACACCGCCCGTCACACCATGGGAGTGGGTTGCAAAAGAAGTAGGTAGCTTAACCTTCGGGAGGGCGCTTACCACTTTGTGATTCATGACTGGGGTGAAGTCGTAACAAGGTAACCGTAGGGGAACCTGCGGTTGGATCACCTCCTTACCTATGTGAAGATACCCGCGCAGTGCCCACACAGATTGTCTGATGAAAAAGTAATGAGCAAGGCGCCTGCGAAGTCGCGACACCCCGTGTCCCCTTCGTCTAGCGGTTAGGACTCCGCCCTTTCACGGCGGCAACAGGGGTTCGAATCCCCTAGGGGACGCCACTTGCTTGGTGACAGGTGAAAGGTGTCGCTGAAAATATCTTAAAGCTGACTTTCGAGTCAGGTTTTAAGATATTGCTCTTTAACAATCCGGAACAAGCTGAAAATTGAAACGACGCGTCGTCTCATTTCTCCGTAATAAGAAATGAATCGCGATGTGTTCGAGTCTCTCAAATGCTTACAGCCGCAGTGGAAACACTTGTGGGTTGTGAGGTTAAGCGACTAAGCGTACACGGTGGATGCCCTGGCAGTCAGAGGCGATGAAGGGCGTGCTAATCTGCGATAAGCGACGGTAAGCCGATATGAGGCGCTACAACCGTCGATACCCGAATGGGGAAACCCAATGCAATTCGTTGCATTATCATTAAGTGAATACATAGCTTAATGAGGCGAACCTGGGGAACTGAAACATCTAAGTACCCAGAGGAAAAGAAATCAACCGAGATTCCCCCAGTAGCGGCGAGCGAACGGGGAACAGCCCAGAACCTGAATCAGTTTGTGCAGCAGTGGAAGCCTCTGGAAAGTGGCGCGATACAGGGTGATAGCCCCGTACACGAAGCTGCACTTATTGTGAGTTCGATGAGTAGGGCGGGACACGTGACATCCTGTCTGAATATGGGGGGACCATCCTCCAAGGCTAAATACTCCTGACTGACCGATAGTGAACCAGTACCGTGAGGGAAAGGCGAAAAGAACCCCGGCGAGGGGAGTGAAACAGAACCTGAAACCGTGTACGTACAAGCAGTGGGAGCCTTGATTTATCAGGGTGACTGCGTACCTTTTGTATAATGGGTCAGCGACTTATATTCTGTAGCAAGGTTAACCGTATAGGGGAGCCGCAGGGAAACCGAGTCTTAACTGGGCGTTAAGTTGCAGGGTATAGACCCGAAACCCGGTGATCTAGCCATGGGCAGGTTGAAGGTTGGGTAACACTAACTGGAGGACCGAACCGACTAATGTTGAAAAATTAGCGGATGACTTGTGGCTGGGGGTGAAAGGCCAATCAAACCGGGAGATAGCTGGTTCTCCCCGAAAGCTATTTAGGTAGCGCCTCGTGAACTCATCTCCGGGGGTAGAGCACTGTTTCGGCTAGGGGGCCATCCCGGCTTACCAACCCGATGCAAACTGCGAATACCGGAGAATGTTATCACGGGAGACACACGGCGGGTGCTAACGTCCGTCGTGAAGAGGGAAACAACCCAGACCGCCAGCTAAGGTCCCAAAGTCATGGTTAAGTGGGAAACGATGTGGGAAGGCACAGACAGCCAGGATGTTGGCTTAGAAGCAGCCATCATTTAAAGAAAGCGTAATAGCTCACTGGTCGAGTCGGCCTGCGCGGAAGATGTAACGGGGCTAAACCATGCACCGAAGCTGCGGCAGCGACACTATGTGTTGTTGGGTAGGGGAGCGTTCTGTAAGCCGTCGAAGGTGGACTGTGAGGTCTGCTGGAGGTATCAGAAGTGCGAATGCTGACATAAGTAACGATAAAGCGGGTGAAAAGCCCGCTCGCCGGAAGACCAAGGGTTCCTGTCCAACGTTAATCGGGGCAGGGTGAGTCGACCCCTAAGGCGAGGCTGAAAAGCGTAGTCGATGGGAAACAGGTTAATATTCCTGTACTTGGTGTTACTGCGAAGGGGGGACGGAGAAGGCTAGGTTATCCGGGCGACGGTTGTCCCGGTTTAAGCGTGTAGGCTTGCATTCCAGGCAAATCCGGAATGCTCTAAGGCTGAGGCGTGATGACGAGCCACCACGGTGGTGAAGTAACTGATGCCATGCTTCCAGGAAAAGCCTCTAAGCTCCAGGTAACACGAAATCGTACCCCAAACCGACACAGGTGGTCAGGTAGAGAATACCAAGGCGCTTGAGAGAACTCGGGTGAAGGAACTAGGCAAAATGGTGCCGTAACTTCGGGAGAAGGCACGCTGGCGCGTAGGTGAAGGGACTTGCTCCCGGAGCTGAAGCCAGTCGAAGATACCAGCTGGCTGCAACTGTTTATTAAAAACACAGCACTGTGCAAACACGAAAGTGGACGTATACGGTGTGACGCCTGCCCGGTGCCGGAAGGTTAATTGATGGGGTTATCCGCAAGGAGAAGCTCTTGATCGAAGCCCCGGTAAACGGCGGCCGTAACTATAACGGTCCTAAGGTAGCGAAATTCCTTGTCGGGTAAGTTCCGACCTGCACGAATGGCGTAATGATGGCCAGGCTGTCTCCACCCGAGACTCAGTGAAATTGAACTCGCTGTGAAGATGCAGTGTACCCGCGGCAAGACGGAAAGACCCCGTGAACCTTTACTACAGCTTGACACTGAACATTGAGCCTTGATGTGTAGGATAGGTGGGAGGCTTTGAAGCGTGGACGCTAGTCTGCGTGGAGCCAACCTTGAAATACCACCCTTTAATGTTTGATGTTCTAACCTGGCGCCGTAATCCGGCGTGGGGACAGTGTCTGGTGGGTAGTTTGACTGGGGCGGTCTCCTCCTAAAGAGTAACGGAGGAGCACGAAGGTCAGCTAATCACGGTCGGACATCGTGAGGTTAGTGCAATGGCATAAGCTGGCTTGACTGCGAGAGTGACGGCTCGAGCAGGTGCGAAAGCAGGTCATAGTGATCCGGTGGTTCTGAATGGAAGGGCCATCGCTCAACGGATAAAAGGTACTCCGGGGATAACAGGCTGATACCGCCCAAGAGTTCATATCGACGGCGGTGTTTGGCACCTCGATGTCGGCTCATCACATCCTGGGGCTGAAGTAGGTCCCAAGGGTACGGCTGTTCGCCGTTTAAAGTGGTACGCGAGCTGGGTTTAGAACGTCGTGAGACAGTTCGGTCCCTATCTGCCGTGGGCGCTGGAGAATTGAGAGGGGCTGCTCCTAGTACGAGAGGACCGGAGTGGACGCATCACTGGTGTTCGGGTTGTCATGCCAATGGCATTGCCCGGTAGCTAAATGCGGAAAAGATAAGCGCTGAAAGCATCTAAGCGCGAAACTTGCCTCGAGATGAATTCTCCCTGACTCCTTGAGGGTCCTGAAGGGACGTTGAAGACTACGACGTTGATAGGCCGGGTGTGTAAGCGCAGCGATGCGTTGAGCTAACCGGTACTAATGACCCGTGAGGCTTAACCTTACAACGCCAGAAGTGTTTTGGTGGTTGTGTGTGAGAGAACCATCAATTTCAGCTTGTTCATACGGATTAAAGAATTTGCAGAAACGAAAGATTTTGTGCTGGTTAAGCGCAAAAGATTCGTTTCACGCACAAAGAATTTGCCTGGCGGCTTTAGCGCGGTGGTCCCACCTGACCCCATGCCGAACTCAGAAGTGAAACGCCGTAGCGCCGATGGTAGTGTGGGGTCTCCCCATGCGAGAGTAGGGAACTGCCAGGCATCAAATTGTGATAACCCCCAGCGTAAGCTGGGGGTTTTTTGCGTTTAAAGCCCCTCAGTAATTTTCTTCCGGAAACCCCGCCTGCTTCACAAAACTTCAGCTAAAAATACAAAACATTTACTTAACAATCGTTGTAATGCTTTACTGAACCCTTTGGCGCTGAAGATCAGCAAGGAAAATAAGAGGGTGATTAAATGGCTGAGGTAGCAACAGGGCAGGAAAAGCAGCCGGAATCGGCAGAGCAGACGAAAAAACGTATCTGGGCGATTGTTGGCGCTTCATCGGGGAACCTGGTCGAGTGGTTCGATTTCTATGTTTATTCATTCTGCTCACTCTATTTTGCGCATATTTTCTTCCCGGCAGGGGATACCACCACTCAGTTAGTGCAAACCGCAGGGGTATTTGCCGCCGGCTTTCTGATGCGCCCAATTGGCGGTTGGTTATTTGGTTATATTGCCGACAAGCATGGGCGTAAAACCTCAATGCTGATATCGGTTTGCATGATGTGCTTTGGATCTCTGGTAATTGCCTGTTTACCGGGTTACGCCACATTGGGAATTTGGGCACCGATACTGCTGCTGCTGGCGCGACTGTTTCAGGGGCTTTCAGTCGGTGGCGAGTACGGCACCAGTGCCACCTATATGAGTGAAGTGGCGGTGGAAGGGCGTAAAGGTTTCTATGCCTCATTTCAGTATGTCACGCTGATTGGTGGTCAGCTGATGGCCCTGCTAACGGTGGTTGTTCTGCAACACATTCTTTCAGACGAAGATCTTCGTAGTTGGGGCTGGCGTATCCCGTTTGCGATAGGCGCGGCATTGGCGATTGTCGCGCTGTATCTGCGTCGTTCGCTTAATGAAACCTCCGATGATAAAACGCGTGCACATAAAGACGCTGGCAGCCTGCGCGGCCTGTGGAAGCATCGCCGCGCCTTTATTATGGTACTGGGATTCACAGCGGGCGGCTCACTAAGCTTTTATACCTTTACCACCTATATGCAGAAATACCTGGTGAATACTTCCGGGATGGATGCGAAGACCGCCAGCGGATTAATGACGGCAGCGCTATTTGTCTTTATGTTAGTGCAGCCGCTGATTGGCGCCTTATCGGATAAAATCGGACGCCGTAGCTCCATGCTGATCTTCGGTGGCTTTGCGGCGCTGCTTACGGTGCCAATTCTGACGGTACTACAAAGTGTTAACAGCACATGGATTGCCTTTGCGCTGGTCATGCTCGCGCTGTTAATCACCAGCTTCTACACCTCCATCAGTGGTATTCTGAAGGCTGAGATGTTTCCACCGGAAGTGCGCGCACTGGGTGTGGGTCTGTCCTATGCGGTGGCGAATGCTATCTTTGGTGGATCGGCGGAATATGTTGCGCTGTCACTGAAAGCGGCAGGTAATGAAACCAGTTTCTTCTGGTATGTGTCGGTTATGGGTGCGGTAGCATTTTTAGTGTCGCTGATGCTGCATCGCAGAGGAAAGGGCATCAAGCTCTGATTATTGTCCGAGATTCCATAATGCATAGCCGGTGGCAGCACCGGCTACATCCCAGGCAAAATCCTTCCAGCTCCAGCCGGTTCCTGTTGCGCGGCTGTCATATAACTCTTTAGCGGCTCCAAGACTGATGGCGAACATCAGGCCAAAGGTATTGCTGCGTGTATCGCTCCAGTGCTGTTTCTGCCCATACTCATTACCGGCGGCAGAGAGCACTGCCGAAGCGATAAAGTGCTGAGCTTTATCTTTACCGGTCCACTGGTCCTGCGCCATATGGCTACAGCCTGAACAGAAAATAACGGCGATAATCAGATATTTAATCATCATCAGCCCAATAAAAAGCCCCGTCAGATCGCGGGGCTTACAGCATTAATCAGAGGATCCGGCTAATTAGCCGATCGATACGAATGCGGCGTAAGCGGCGAATCAGCTTCCGCACTTTAACCG
The DNA here is from genome assembly GCF_050037805.1 of Winslowiella sp. 2C04. Taxonomy (NCBI): domain Bacteria; kingdom Pseudomonadati; phylum Pseudomonadota; class Gammaproteobacteria; order Enterobacterales; family Erwiniaceae; genus Winslowiella; species Winslowiella sp. 2C04. The sequence goes on from NZ_CP188300.1 coordinate 972,523, forward strand.
GATATTCCGCAATACTGTCCAGATCGCGGAAGTGTTTGACTACCGTCGTATGCGTGCGGATTAACGCCAGTTCGCGTTCTCGCTGTTCTGCCAGCTGCTGCAGCGGATCGTGGATCAACACTGCGTTTTCCAGATCCAGTCGCCATGCGCGCGGATTGAGGTTATTTCCGGTAATCAGCATCCATTCGTCATCCACCCACATACCTTTCAAATGATAGCTGTTTTCACCATCTTTCCACAGTCTGACCGTCAGCTGGCCACTGGTCACATAGTATTGCAGCCGACTCAGGAAACGACGCAAATTGATTTCATACAGATAAGGCAACGCGCCGATAATCTTAAATGGCTGATCTTCCGGGATGTAAAAATCGTTAGCGGTCTTATCACCGATTATGATTTCCACTTCTTTCCCCTGGCGCAGCAGATAAATAATGTTGCGCACCAGCAGCGCTGGCAGATTGAAGTAAGGGGTGCAGAGCGTCAGTTTCTGCTCGGCGCACGGCATCAGATGGTAGATGGTCTTGTTCAGCAGACTACGCTTGCCGAGGCCTACTAATGGCGTGACCGCCAGCTGTTCATTGTTAGCATCACCGATAAAATGATAGTCATAACCACGCAGGTCCTGGCGGAACTGGCGGGTCTCATTTTTAATTTCCGGGCTTTTAGGACGCTCGTGCTGGTCGAGGCGATGAACCGCATCTGCCGCTTTAAGATTATTGTCGATCCAGGCCAGCATGGTATCTGTCAGCCGGGCATTGCGGATTAGCTGATAGCGGTCATAGCGATATTTGTCGTGCTGATGCAGATAGACGTCGTTGATACTGGCACCGCTATACAGCAGAGTATCGTCAATGATAAACCCTTTAAGGTGCAGCACGCCAAGCGCTTCGCGGGTATTGACCGGAATGCCATAAACCGGAATGGCAATATCGGGATTCTGATCGGCCATCTCACAGTACCAGTCGGCATTAGTCGCCGCTGCTGCCGCACCAATTCGCCCGCGCTGTGCACGATGCCAGTCAACCAGTACGCTTATCTCAAGCTCCGGGCGTGCGCGTTTCGCAGCATAGAGCGCTGACATAACGCCGCGACCGCCATCGTCATTTTCCAGATAGAGCGCCACAATGCAGATGCGACGCGTTGCAGCCGCAATTTTTTCCAGCAATGTTTCACGAAAATCTGCCGGCGAAAATAGCGTTGTTACATCAGCAACTGACTGGGACAGTTTTGGCAGTTGAGCAAGGTGTTGTTGGTGTTTATTGCGCTTAAATTTAGACAACATCACAGTGCGCTTCTTCTCTATTCATTGAGTGGCCTTTTGCCATTAAATCATGGCTGTAACCGACAATATTACCATCAACCGCAGCGGAAGGCGTTAATTTTACCTTTCTCTACAAGGTTCGGATATTGCTGGCGTGAGTGGTAAAGCCAGGCTGACAATTCCATCTTCCAGCTGCACATCGACGGAGAATCCCAGCTTGCGTGCCAGTGAAATCATTCCGCGATTACCCGGCATGGTAATGCCGTTCAGCTGCAGCAGGCCATGTTCGCGAGTGTAGGCGATCATTTTTTCCAGCAGACGACGTCCGAGCCCCAGCCCCTTGAGATCGGAACGCACCAGTACCGAGAACTCGGCGTCAGTATTGTCCGCATCGGAGATTGCCCGCGTAACGCCAATAATCTCATTCTCGCCCTGATGCTGACGTATCGCGACGATCGCCATTTCACGATCGTAGTCGATCTGCGTCATGTTGGCTAAGTCATCGTGGGTGAACTCGTTGATCTCACTAAAGTAACGGTAGTAAAGATCCTCTTTGGTTACCAGGGCAATAAAGCGCCGTAGCAGGGGTTCATCTTCCGGCAGGATCGGGCGAAACAGACAACGCTGGCCATTTTTCATCTCGACCAGCTCTTCCAGCGCATGCGGATAAGGGCGAATCGCCAGGCGAGCTTCGGCATCCCCGGTAAAGGGTACCAGCTGCATTGTCACATCGAGCAGGGTGAATTCATCGCCGGCTGCCAGTAGCGGATGAATATCAAGTTTATGGATATCAGGGCAATCGACTATCAGGTTGGATACCTGCACCAGCACCTGACTGATACCGGCGATATCCAGTGGACGCAATGCGCTGCGCCCGCGAATTTTGCCGCTGTTGATGGCCTGAATGACCAGGTAGCGTGCCAGCGTCATATTCAGCGGCGGTAGTGCGACCACTGCCTGGCGATCGGCATGCCACGCGATGCCGCCTTCACCCAGCAGGATAATCGGGCCAAACAGCGGATCCTGCTCGACCACTATGCGTAACTCCTGTGCGCCTGCGCGATTGGCCATGCTTTGTACCTGCAGACCATGAATGCGTGCTTGCGGCCAGGCCTGTTTCACGCGGTCAATAATTGCATCGGCGGCCTGTTGAACTTCACTGGCGGTCCGCAGATAGAGCATTACGCCCTGAACTTCTGATTTATGCGGGATATCAGGCGAACGCAGCTTCAATGCTACCGGATAGCCAATTTGCCCGGCGATATGCACCGCTTCGACACTGTCATTCGCAATCCAGGTCGGCAAAGTACTCAGCCCATAGGCTTGCAGTATCGACTGAACTTCATGGGTATCCAGTGTAGTCGGACCGGCGTTTAGCGCCTGCTGAATAAGCTGATGGGCATAAGCAGTATCCTGCTGCAAATTCGGCGGGAGTGCCGGTGTCTCGCGCAGCTGCTTCTGGTTGCGTCGGTATTCCACCATATGCATAAAGGCGGTAATGGTGCCTTCCGGGGTGCGGTAAGTGGGAATCCCGGCATCGCTGAATGCCCGTCGGGCTTGCATTGATGAGTGCTCACCGCACCAGTTCGTCAGTATAGTGACGGCATTGCCGCGTGAATGCTGTTTGATGCCGTCAATTAACCGCTGCGCTGTCACGGTGGCTGGAGCCACCGCACTCGGGGCATGGACAACCATCAGAGCATCAAAATCATGGCTGTCCAGCAACAAGTTTAGGGTGTGCTGATAGTGCTCGGGCGCGGCATCATCTTTTAGATCGAGCGGATTACCAGGCGTGATGCCTTCCGGCAGCGCGGCAGCCAAAGCAGCGAGCGTGCTGTCGCTAAGCTGGGCCAGCTTACCTTTACGCGCATCAAGTGCATCAAGTGCCAGCGCGGCAGGAGCCGCACCGTTACTGACGATCATCAGGCGTTCGCCACGAAGCGGGCGCATATGGCTCAGGGTTTCGACCGCTGAAAATAACTCATGGGTATCCTGTACGCGCAGTAATCCGGCACGCTGAATCGCGGCATCCCAGGCAGCATCGAGTCCCGGATGGGTTTTTAACAGCAGCTGCGCCTGCGCGCTACGACCACTTTTGATCACCAGGATCGGTTTATTACGAGAGGCGCTGCGCGCTGCCGAGACAAAGCGGCGTGCGTCGCTCAGATGTTCAAGATACAGCAAGATGGCGCTGGTTTTACCGTCGCGAGCGAGGAAGTCGAGCAGGTCATCGGCATCAATATCCAGGCTGTCACCCAGCGCGATAAACCAGGAGAAGCCCAGCTGGCGCTGTTGCGCCCAGTCAAGAATGGTATTGGATACCGCTGCCGACTGCGAAATAAATGCCAGCTTCCCTTTCTCAATCGGTACCGGGGAAAAACTGGCATTCAGCCCCTGCCAGGGGGCCAGCAATCCAAGGCTGTTAGGCCCAAGCAAGCGGATTTGCCACTGGCTGGCACAGGCTTTCAACGCAGTAAGCTGGCTTTCAGGAGCGGAGAGAATAATGCAGGCTTTGCAGCCGCGTTCTCCCAGTTGTTGCAATAAACTGAGATTACGGCTGGCGTTGGTACAGATAATCGCCAGGTCGGGTGCCAGCGGCAGGCTGGCGATATCGGGCCAGGCGAGCACGCCGCACACTGCTTTATATTGTGGCGTAACCGGCAGAATCGGGCCGCTGAAGTTGCCATTGAGCAGATTGCGCATCATCAGGTAACCGGCACGCTGCGGTTTTATTGATGCGCCGATTACCGCAATCGATTTTGGACGTAACAGCGCTTCCAGCCCACGTTGGCTCATTTCCTGCTCCCGAAGAAATTGATTAGCCTGATTCTAAACGTTTTCGATCGCTTCTGCCGTGAGATGGATTGGATGATGAGGTTTTCCTGCCAGATAACGTTGGCGGAACAAGTTGAAGTGATCGGCCAGCGCCTGGGAAGCGGCGTTGTCACCGGCCTGTGCTAATAATTCGGCAGCGACTTCTGCGGTGCAGTGTTGTCCGGCGCCGTGCGCTTCCCGCAGCGTATAATTGGAGGGGGTAGTCAGCGTCAGCGACATCACCGGCAGGCGGTCGAGCCAGGGGCTTTTACGAAACATTTTTCGCGCTTCGGTCCAGGTGCCATCCAGCATAATAAACAGCGGCGGTTTTCCAGTTAGCGGCGGGGCGTTGAGTATTGGACGTCCGGCATCAGCATAAGACTCGGGAAACACCACCATCGGCTGTACGTCCGGGTTCTGTACCGCGGCGAGCAGCGCCGGATCAGGCTCGGTGCGCGACCAGCCAAAAGCCTCGGTATCCGGCAGAATATCGGCAATCAGCCGACCGGTATTGCTGGGTTTCATTGGCTCGGTGTCGAACATCACCAGACAGAAACGACTACGTGCAGGTTGAGGCGAGATGGTCGCGCACAGGCAGTTTTTCTGCGGCAGCAGGCAACGCTGGCAGCGGATAGTGCGGTTTCCACGAGCGAGAAAAGGGCGGGTGGCGCGGGCGAGACGCTCAGCGCGTAAACGAAGGACGGCGTTTTCGATCATAAGGTGATATCTGAGGAAAACCCCATATTAGCCGAAAACCATCGACAAACGTAGGGCGGTTTTTACACCGCCCGTGATGGTGCTTAAATCAGAGTGATTCATCCAGCCATGCAGAGAATGGCGCTTTAGGCATTGCGCCATTCAGCATATCGACCATCTGGCCCTGCTTAAACAGCATAATGGTTGGAATACTGCGGATGCGAAAGCGTGCGCTCAGCTCAGGCTGCGCTTCGGTATTCACTTTTATGAAGCGGACTTTGCCACTGCGTTCTGCCGCCACGTCTTCATAAACCGGCGCGAAGTTTACGCAAGGGCCACACCACGGCGCCCAAAAATCGACCACTACCGGCAGGTCGTCCTGCAGATATTTATCAAATGTCTCAGTGGTGGCGTTAATCACTTCACCGTCGAATAACTCGCTACCGCAACGACCGCATTTGGCATTATCAGTGATACGCTCTTCCGGAACGCGATTCGTTGCCTGGCATGATGCACAAACCGTATTCATTGTTCACCTCTAAAATTTGGTTATTGGTGAGCGTTTACTTACCGCTCTTCACATTTCTTAGGCTAATTATCGATCGGGCTGGTCACATCAACAACGTGGAATACTCAATGGGTATAATAGTTAATAGCTTTTGGTGGAAGTTAATAGCTTAGCGTGGTCACATCAGGTAATCTGCGCGCTTCGCGCTCAGCCAGGTGGAGGAAAAGATGAACGACGAATTTAAAGGTAAAAGCGGCAAAGTCAAAGTGATGTATGTCCGCGGTGATGACGAGAATGAAAAGCGTGGCAGCGGTAATCCACGTACCGGTAAAGGTGGCCGTCCGGCCGCATCTCGTCAGGATGGCAATCGTCGTCCTTCCCGAAATGCTGATGATAAGCCCCGCGGCGGGCGCGATAGCGGTCATAGTGACTCGCCATGGCGCACGGTTTCACGTGCTCCAGCAGATGATAATAAGCCCGATCACGGTGGTATCAGCGGGAAAAGTTATATCGATCCAGAGCAGCTGCGCCGTCAGCGCATGGAAGAAACCCGCGTGTATGGCGAAAATGCCTGTCAGGCGCTGTTTCAAAGCCGTCCTGAATGCATCGTGCGTGCGTGGTTTGTTCAGGAAGTTACGCCACGTTTTCGTGAAGCATTGCGCTGGATGGCAGCCAACCGTAAAGCCTACCATGTGGTAGACGAAGCGGAACTGGCAAAAGCATCTGGCACTGAACACCACGGTGGTGTTTGCTTCCTGATTAAGAAGCGCTCTGGTATGCCGGTGAGCGAGTGGTTATCTACCGCTGGCGAAAAAGATTGTGTGCTGGCGCTGGAAGATATCGGCAATCCGCATAACCTCGGTGGCATTATGCGCAGCTGCGCCCACTTTGGTGCTAAAGGATTGCTGGTGGATGACGCGTCATTGCTGGAGTCCGGTGCGGCTGTTCGTACCGCCGAAGGTGGTGCGGAGCATGTGCAGGCAATCAGCGGCGAGAGCTTTGTTGCCGGTCTGGATGCATTCCGTAAAGCGGGTTACACCATTGTCACCACTTCCAGCCATAAAGGTACGCCGCTGGCGAAAGCACAGCTGCCAGCCAAAGTGGTACTGGTATTGGGACAGGAGCGTGATGGCCTGTCAGACAGCGCATGGCAGCAGGGCGATCTTAGCGTGTCGATTGGCGGAACCGGGAAGGTGGAAAGCCTGAACGTTTCCGTTGCGACGGGCGTGCTGTTAGCAGAATGGTGGCGTCAGAATAGCTAATTGACTATCTGGCTGGCCATTTTGGGCTTGCATGACCAATAAAAAACGGGCTTTCGCCCGTTTTTTTATAGCTGAAAATCAGTGCGCGCCACCGCCGCCGCTGCCGGAACCAAACGGCGGACGGGCAAACCACACCAGCACCAGCAGAATCAAAAACACGCCCGCTGAAGCCCAGAAGATCTCATTAGCAGAAATAATCAGCCCCTGATTGGTAATCTGCTGCGCGATCCAGGCGGAAGCCTGCTGCTGCGTCATGCCGAGCTGTTCCAGTTGCCGGTAGGTCTCCTGCGAGTTGAGGTTATAAGGATTAATCGACTCGGTCAGATAACTGTGGTGCATCGACTCGCGGTTAGTCCACAAGGTGGTGGTGATCGAGGTGCCAATCGAACCGGCAAGAGTTCGGGTAAAGTTCGACAAGCTCGATGCTGCCGCCAGCCGCTCAGGCGGTAAGCCTGAAAGGGTAATGGTAGTCAGTGGCATAAAGAAGCAGGCTACCGCAAAACCCTGAATAAACTGCGGCCACGCGGACGCGCCAAAATCCATACCCGGCTCGAAGGTGTAAGCGCGCCAGTAGAAGCAGACGGCATACATAATAAAGCTGAAGGTAACCAGCCGGCGCATATCGAGCTTATGGGCAAAACGACCAATAATCGGCGACAAAATCACCGGAATAATTCCCACCGGTGCCGATGCCAGACCCGCCCAGGTGGCGGTATAGCCGTAGACCTCCTGCAATAGCTGCGGCAGCAGGACTATTGAGCCGAAATACAGCATATAAGCCAGGCTGATCGACAGACAACCGATAGTAAAGTTGCGTGATTTAAACAGCGACAGATCGACTATCGGGTTATCGTCGGTCAACTCCCATACCAGCAATGCCACCAGCGAGATCACCGCCACCACTGCGAGGATGATTATCTCCGTCGAGCTAAACCAGTCCAGCTCTTTACCCTGATCGAGCATGACCTGCAGGCAGCCGACTCCCAACACCAGTAGTACCAGCCCGACGGTATCAATCGGTCTGATTTCGGTTTTGGTTTCGCGGCTGCGCAGCGTTTGCAGTGCCAGCATCACCACCACCGCACCAATCGGCACGTTGATAAAGAAGATCCAACCCCAGTGATAGTTATCGCTAATCCAGCCGCCGAGTATCGGGCCGCAGATTGGCGCAACAATCACCGTCATCGCCCAAAGTGACAGGGCAATGCTGCGCTTGGCGGGCGGATAGTTACTTAACAATAAGCTCTGGGACAGCGGAATCAGCGGGCCGGCAACAACGCCCTGAATTACGCGGAAAAAGATCAGCATGCCGAGGCTGTCTGCCATTCCACACAGCCATGAGGCTACCGCAAAAGCAGCGGTAGACCACAGGAACAGTTTGACCTCACCGACCCGTTTCGCCAGCCAGCCGGTGATCGGAATCGAGATAGCGTTGGCGACGCCAAACGAGGTGATCACCCAGGTGCCCTGAGAGTTAGAGGCACCAAGATTACCGGCAATCGTTGGGATTGCCACGTTAGCGATGGTGGAGTCCAGAACCTGCATAAACGTCGCCAGTGACAAGGCGATGGTCATCAGAACCAGCTGGGCTCCCTCAAGCGGTTTTTGTGCCATAACAGACTCCCGCTTTCTTAACCCGCATTGGCACGAATAATATCGGCAATCAACTGGTTAGCTGGCGCTAAATCCAGTGCCAGAGCATTACTTTCATATGCCGGAGTCTTGCGCACGTTGTCAGCCAGCACCCTACCGTCGGTATTCTGGGTATCAACTTTCACCAGCGTCGACAGGCCAATACGCAGCGGATGCTGCGCGACCTGCTGCGGATCGAGTTCGATACGCACCGGCAGTCGCTGAACCACTTTGATCCAGTTACCGGTGGCATTCTGCGCGGGCAGCAGTGAGAAGGCGCTACCGGTTCCCATATCGAGACCAACAACTTTACCGTGATACACCACGTCATCACCGTAGATATCGCTGACTACCGTCGCCGGTTGGCCGATGCGTACTTTGGCGAGCTGCGTCTCTTTAAAGTTGGCGTCGACCCACAGGTTGTTCGCCGGAACCACCGCTAATAGAGGGGTAGAAGTACTGATCTGCGAACCGACCTGCACACTGCGACGGGAGACAAAACCGTCCATCGGGCTGACGATTTCGGTGCGCTGTAACGCCAGCCATGCGTCGCGCAATGCTGCCGCGCTCTGTTTAACTGCCGGCTGGTTTTCCAGCGAGGTGTTCATGACTACCGCCTGATTGGCATTGTACTGCTGCACCGCCACGTCGAGCTGAGCTTTAGCAGAGGCGACGGCATTGCGTGCGTGTTGCAGTTCCTCACGACCAATTAAGTTAGCACTTCCTAACGGCTCACGGCGTCTCAGGTCTGATTCAGCCTGTGCCAGCGCCGTTTTTTGCAGTTCAATGGTTGCCTGATACTGTTTACCGTTAATCATCAGCTGATGAGTCTGGCGAACGCTGGTGGCCAATGCGGTCTGCGCTTTTTCAAACGCTTGCTCGGCATCGGTTTTATCCAGCGTGATCAACACATCCCCTTTTTTCACAAAGTCGGTATTATCAAACCACACCGTATTGACGCTGCCGGAAACTTGCGCCATCACCTGAACCTGGTTACCGGCGACATACGCGTCATCGGTTTCCTGATAGTGGCGTAACACCAGGAACCAGTAAGTCAGATAAGCGATACCAATCACAATAACCACGACAGCCAGAATCAGCAGCGCTGTTTTACGCTTTTTCTTTTTATTAGCTGGCTGCTGCGGTGATTGCAGCTCCGCATTTGCACTCATGGTGTTCTCCACGTTTTTCACGTATTACGGGGTTACGCACATCCATGCACGCAAAGTCCCGAGCCTAAAATGCCAGCGGGATTAGCGCTGGCATGGGTAAATGGGCGGTTAAAATAGCGGTTTATTGGCGTGATTGTGTCGCAGTAATTGCTATTATCGGGAAAGAGAAGCGATAACTTGTTCTTCGTCCATTTGGTCGAGACGGTTAAGCAATTTACGCGTAATCCCTTCCAGCTGGCTCTTTTCAGACGTGCTCAGCGAAGACCACAGATGTTGCAGGCTCTGATGCTGCGGTGGCAGCAGCTGGCGCAGGAATTCATTCCCTTTTTCGGTAAGGTGCAGATACAGGCAGCGGCGGTCGTTGTCACTTTCACGGCGCTCAATCCAGCCACGCTTTTCCAGTTCGTCGGCAATGCGCGTGGCGTTGGTGCGTGATGAGCCAAGTGCAGAACTCAGCTCAGATGGTTGAATGCTGTGATTTTCCTGTGCATCGAGCGTAATCAACGCCATAAACAGCGTCTCGTTAATCCCTTGAGCTTTCAGCATTTTATTGCGGTTATCCAGCAATTTGCTTTGCATATGCATGCACAGACGCGTCAGCATAATTTCCTGCAAAGGAAAATCTTTCTGGCGATTAGCGCGAAAATTTAGCATCTGTTCAATGGGAGTAAACGAACTTTCCATCTTGGGGGAACCTCACTAGTTGCAACTGGTATAGTAACGATGGTGATTTGATAAGTGCAGGCACTTTGCCGGTGGTAACCTTTTCAGGTTCACAGAATCACCATCAATAATTTCCAGGTCACTCCTTAACCCAGGGCGGACAACAGCGTGAAAAATCCGGTGCTGTTGGGCAGAAATTTGGCCATCTACGACTTTGCTGCGAAGAGGCAGAACTGGACGACAGGTCGATACGGCAGGAACAGAATGGCGGGTGATATCAGCATGCGGCAAGCCGTCGCAAGCTGCCGGTGGCGTGTCAGACACGTCTCCGCAGAGCATTGCTTTCCGATTGCTTAATAATTGCATGCGTAAAAATAACCGTCCTGAATAAGTAACGTTAAACAATACCAGAGAGGGCAAGGGCTTAATACCCCTGCACAATCTGAAAATTACTCAATTTACTATATGCAGGCTAATTACTGTCATTTTCATGACGGTAGCCGCTCCACCAGCAGAGCAGATTCAGCAGCGTCATGACGACGCCTGCCGCGCAGACGCCATACCAGCCCGCGTACTGAAAGGCGCTGGCGGAGACCAGTGAACCAACGGCACCGCCGATAAAGTAGCTGGTCATGTAGCCGGAAGTCAGACGGTTACGCGCTTCCGGCATTCGACGATAAATCACGCTCTGGTTGGTAATGTGCACGCCTTGTACCGCAAGATCGAGCAGAATAATTCCCACGATCAGCGCCAGAAGTGAGTGAGCACCAACTGCGGTGATACCCCATGACGCCAGCATGATCAGTAATCCTGCCGTAGTGGTGATGCGCGCTTTACCCTTATCCGCCAGGCTTCCGGCCTGCCGTGCAGCCAGTGCTCCTGCCGCGCCGACCAGGCCGAGCAGCCCAATCATGCCTTCCGAGTAGTTATAGGGCGGTGAGGCCAGCAAAAAAGCCATTGATGTCCACAGCACGCTAAAGTTGGCAAAGGACAGACAGCCGACCATCGCGCGGGTTCGCAGCACCCGGCTGGCGCCATACAGTTTGAAAATCGAACGTAGCAGCTGCGGATAGTTAAGTGGAACCGACTGACGATAGCGCGGCAAATAACGCCACAGTGCCAGCGCCATCAGCGCCATCAAAATACTGGCAACCCAGTAAACGGTGCGCCAGCCGCCAAGTTGCGCTAAGCCACCGGCAACGGTTCGCGCCAGCAAGATACCCAGCAGCAGGCCACTCATCACGGTGCCGATCACTTTACCGCGTTTTTCCGGCGCGGCCAGCGTGGCGGCCAGAGGCACCAGGATTTGCGCCACCACTGAAAACAGCCCGGTTAATATCGTGCCTGCCAGCATCATCTTGAGGGACGATGACAGCGCGGTAATCACCATGCCGCCGGCGGCCAGCAGGCTCATCACCACAATTAAGCCGCGCCGTTCCAGCATATCGCCAAGTGGAACCAGCAGCAGTAAACCGGCGGCATAGCCCAGTTGGGCAGTGGTAACGATAAAGCCGGCCTGATTTACGGATAAATCAAAACTGCGGGCGATAGTTTCCAACAGGGGTTGAACATAATAGTTACAGGCAACAGAAAGGCCTGTCGCAACTGACATCAAAGCGACAAGCGCAGGGCTTAGCCCCTGTGGTGCGGATTTCATAAGCAGTTAACAGCATTGATAAGTGGAATACGCTAATAGTAACCTAAAAAACTATTTCATTGTTGCGATGATTAACAGGCCAAACCAGTCACAGACAAAAAAGCAGCCCTGAGGCTGCTGGTGTAATGTTTAACAATGGGCGTTGTTGCCTGTTTAATCAGGATTTTGCCGCAGCGGCTGCGTCAGCAACCCACTTATCAAACTGCGCCTGGTGAGCTTTAATCCAGCCATCAACATGACGGTTGATATCGCTTTCAGACGCTTCGCCGTCATGCATGCGCGCATTCTGCGCATTGATATCGGCGATAGGCAGCTTCATTTCAGCAAACAATTTGGCGGCTGCCGGGTTTTTCTCAGCCCACTGTTTATTCGCCACGATATGCATGCTGTTGACCGGGAAGCCATAATTGGCACCATTCGGTAATTTAGTATCAAGATCTTTCTGTTCACCCGGCAGAGAAGAGAACGGCACCTGCAACCAGACGACATCTTTACCCGGAACCAGTACGTCGCTTAACCAGTAGGGTGTCCAGGTATAGTAGATAACCGGTTTGCCCTGCTTAAAGCGCGCCATCACGTCTGCGATCATCGCAGAATAGTTACCCATATTGGCTTCGACCGTCTTACTTAGACCGAAGGCCGGCATCTGATGATTGATCACCGCCTCACAGCCCCAGCCTGGGGTACAACCGGTCAGGTCAGCTTTGCCATCACCATTGGTATCAAACAGTTTGGCGATCTTCGGATCTTTCAACTGGTCGATACGCGTAATGTGATACTTCTCGGCAGTTTTTTTATCGATCAGATAGCCCTGAGCCGCGCCTTCAACGTAATTACCCTCGCGATAAAACTTTTTGTCACCGCCTGCCGCTTTGTACATATCGTCATGCAGCGGTTGCCAGTTAACGGCAGTAAAAGTGGCATCGCCAGAGGCAATGGAGGTGTAGCCAACGTTGTAATCAACTTCACTGGTGCTGTCCACGGTGTAGCCCAGTTTTTCCAGCGCTCGACTGACCAGCAGCGTCTGAAAACTCTCTTCGGAAATGGTGCTCTGTACTGGCTTAACCGTAATGCCTTTACCCGGCAGGTCTGCTGCGGAAACCTGTGTCGCGGCCAGAGTGGTTAAGGCGGCTGCCAAAATTGCTGTCTTGCGCATAGTGATTCCTTATTAGTGATGTTATTGCGGTATTAGCCGGCGGTGCCACTGACGCACCGCCGGAAAATCATTTCTTGATAAACGGACGAGTCAGCAGGCCAACCGGGCCGGTGGTGTACCAGCGGCGACTGCCACGGCTGCGGCTGTCGCGGCCCAGTGACTGTGTCAGGCGATCGAGGATGATCGCCAGGATCACGATGCCGACGCCACCGACGGTTGCGAGGCCCATATCCAGACGGCCAATGCCGCGCAGTACCATCTGTCCCAGACCTCCTACAGCGATCATTGAGGCGATAACCACCATCGACAGTGCCAGCATCAGCGTCTGGTTAACCCCGGCCATAATGGTTGGCATTGCCAGCGGCAGCTGAACTTTAAACAGCATCTGGCGCGGATTAGCGCCAAAGGATTCGGCGGCTTCGATTAAATCGGCCGGTACTTGCTTAATGCCGAGAATCGTCAGGCGCACAATTGGCGGCAGGGCAAAGATGATGGTGACCACCACGCCTGGCACATTACCGATACCAAACAGCATCACAATCGGCACCAGGTAGACAAACGCCGGCGTGGTTTGCATGGCATCCAGCAGTGGCCGAATAATTTTCGCTGCCCGCTCGCTACGCGCCAGCCAGATGCCAAGCGGCAACCCGATGACAATACAGAACAGCAAGGCGGTGAGTACCAGCGCCAGCGTCACCATCGCCTGCGACCAGGCGCCAATCGCTCCAATGGCAATCAGTGAAACCAGCGTGGCGATACCCATGCCGAAGCTGGAAAGCTGCCAGGCAATCAGCGCAAAGACGATGATTGCCACCGGCGCTGGCATCCCCAGTAGCAACTGCTGGAAGGCGCTGAGGATATAATCTACCGGTACGCGAATGCCCTGGAACAGCGGACGGAAATGCGAGACTACCCAGTCAATACCTTCTGTGACCCAGCTATCCAGCGGGATCAGGGTCTTATGAAAGGGATCGAGGATATTGAAGTGCTCCGCTTGTGGCGCAGGCGCGCTACTCAGCCAGTCGCTGCTGCTGGCAGCCGCATCGTGACCGCCGGCAGACGCCGGTGAACCCCAGGCATCGCTACCACCGCTGGTGGACGCCGCATCCGCAGACGCACTGCTGGTATCGGCAGGAGTGGACCAGGGATCGCTGGCTGAGGCGGCACTGCTGCCGTCAGTTGTCGGTGCGGTATCAGTCTGCGCGGGTGCGGTTTCCCACGGATTTGCCGTTTGATTACTCATTGTTTGCCCCCTCGCGATCTAATGCCTGTAGTAACGTGCCCTTGGAAATGATGCCGATATACTGATGGTCTTCGCCGACGATCGGCACGGCACAAGGTGCCTGCGCCACATGCGACAGCAGTTCATTCAGTGAGGTATCACCCGGCACTGCGGCAGGTGAGGTCAGCAGGGCCGAATCCAGCCCTTCGCCAGCGGCCAGCGCGACTTTCAGCGAGTCGACAGAGACGATACCGACAAACTTTTGTCGCTCCAGCACGTAACCGTATTCGCGGTCGGCATCCTGCAACAGTTTGATGGCGGAGCGAGGGCCGAGGCCCGGCGCTTTACGAATCAACGCGCCAGCGCTGCGGCGGGCAATATCTTTGGCGCTGAACACATGGCTGATATCAACCCCGCGGAAGAAGGTGCGCACGTAGTCATTGGCGGGATTATTCAGAATTTCGTCCGGGGTGCCGACCTGTACCACTTCACCGCCCTGCATAATGGCGATGCGATCGCCGATGCGCATTGCTTCATCAAGGTCATGGGAGATAAACACAATGGTGCGCTGATGTTTTGACTGTAGTTTGACCAGCTCGTCCTGCATTTCAGTACGGATTAATGGATCGAGTGCCGAGAAGGCTTCATCCATCAGTAAAATATCCGGGTTAATTGCCAGCGCACGGGCTAATCCAACACGCTGACGCATACCGCCAGAAAGTTCATCAGGATAAGCATGAGCGTAATTATCCAACCCGACCTGACGCAGCGCGTCGAGTGCTTTTTCCTGACGTTCCTGCAATGGCACGCCGGCTAATTCCATACCAAATGCTGCATTATTTAATACCGTCATATGCGGCATCAGAGCAAATGACTGGAATACCATACTGATTTTATTTCGGCGTACCTGACGCAGGTCGCTTTCAGATATTTTCGCGATGTCGACACCATCAATTATGACCTGGCCGCGAGTCGGTTCTATCAGACGATTGAGAAGGCGAACCATGGTGGATTTTCCTGAGCCGGATAACCCCATGATGACAAATATCTCGCCTTCTTCAATGGCCAGACTGGCGTCTTTTACCCCGAGAGAGAGGCCGGTTTTCTCCAGTAGTGCCTCTTTGCTGATGCCTTTCTCGATGTGCTTAAACGCACGCTCGGGATTTTCCCCAAATACTTTATATAAATTCTTAACTTCTAATTTAATTGCCATGCGGTAATTAAGTTCCCGTTAGTTGATTAATTATCTTATTTTTCTTGTTATATCCTGGTTAAATAAAAGCGGCATATACCCTAACACACTGAGAGTATCTGACAACCCTTCGCGGGCGAGCAGGGGAATTTGATGAGACGATAATCTCTGATAATGTCAGGGCACATAAGGGATTGCGGCTAATGAAAAAAGTTAAAAATAGTCTGATATTTTCATCGGAATTTACCTGGGATGGATGAAAATAGTGACGTTTAGCGAAGTGGATATTTAATCAAATATGCAGAATGTGACGAATTTATTATAAGTAAATAGTCTGGCTTGCTGGTTGAAATCTTGGGAATTAAGTGGAATTAATTTGAAATACAGGGTGCCTGAGCAGCACCCTCGTTGTAACGGTCAGAAGTTCCAGTCATCGTCCTCAGTATCGACCGCTTTGCCCATCACATAGGAAGAGCCGGAGCCGGAGAAGAAATCATGGTTTTCATCGGCATTGGGCGACAGCGCCGAGAGGATCGCCGGGTTCACTTCGGCCATTTCCGCCGGGAACAGTGCATCATAACCCAGATTCATCAGCGCTTTATTGGCGTTGTAGTGCAGGAAAGCTTTGACCTCCTCACTCCAGCCAACGTCGTCATACAGCGCTTCGGTATAGGCCAGTTCATTCTCATACAGCGCCATCAGCAGATCATAGGCAAATTGTTGCAGCTCTTCGCGACGCGCATCATCGACCTTTTCCAGCGCTTTCTGATACTTATAGCCGATGTAATAACCGTGTACCGCTTCATCACGAATGATCAGGCGAATCAGGTCAGCGGTATTGGTCAGCTTGCCGCGACTGGACCAGTACATTGGCAAATAGAAGCCGGAATAGAACAGGAAGGATTCCAGGAAGACGCTGGCGATTTTTTTCTTCAGCGGATCGTCATTGTGATAGTGCTCAAGAATAATCTCGGCCTTACGCTGCAATGGCGGATTCTCTTCGCTCCACTGATAGGCGGCATCGACATCGCTGGTGTGGCACAGCGTCGAGAAAATCGAACTGTACGAGCGGGCATGCACGGCTTCCATAAAGCTGATATTCGACATCACCGCTTCTTCGTGCGGCGTCAGTGCGTCGGCCATCAGTGCCGGTGCGCCCAGCACATTTTGAATGGTGTCGAGCAGTGTCAGGCCGGTAAATACCCGGATAGTCAACTGTTGCTCCTGCGCATTCAGACTGTTCCATGACGGCAAATCATTGGATAACGGCAATTTTTCCGGTAGCCAGAAGTTAGCGGTCAGACGGTTCCACACTTCCAGATCTTTATCATCCTGAATCTGGTTCCAGTTAATGGCTTGTACGCGTTTTAATGTGTTCATGATTTCATCTTTAACGGTGAAAAGTGCGGCTTACAGGGAACAGGAGACGCAGCCCTGAACTTCGGTACCTTCCAGCGCCATTTGACGCAGGCGGATGTAGTAGAGCGTTTTAATCCCTTTCTTCCAGGCGTAAATCTGCGCTTTATTAATATCGCGGGTGGTGGCGGTATCACGGAAGAACAGGGTTAACGACAGCCCCTGATCGACATGTTGCGTGGCTTCGGCATAGGTATTAATAATTGCCTCTGGCCCGATGTCGTAGGCATCCTGATACAGCGACTGGTTGTGGTTGTTCATAAACGGCGCCGGATAATAGACGCGGCCGGTTTTACCCTCTTTGCGAATCTCAATACGCGAAACGATAGGGTGGATACTGGAGGTGGCGTGATTGATATATGAGATCGAACCGGTCGGCGGAATTGCTTGCAGATTCTGGTTATACAATCCGCTGCTCATTACCGCCGCTTTCAGCGTGCGCCAGTCTTGCTGGGTCGGCAGTGTGATACCCGCCGCCGCAAACAGTGCAGCAATGCGGGCAGTGCGCGGCTGCCAACTTTGATCGATATACCGATCAAAATATTCGCCGCTGGCATAGCGTGACTCGCTAAATCCGGCGAAGCTTTGTTGACGCTCACGTGCCAGTTGATTCGACGTGCGCAGCGCGTGGTACGTCACGCAATAAAAGTAGATATTGGTGAAATCCAGCGCTTCTTCTGAACCGTAAAGCATACCTTCACGCGCCAGATAGCCATGCAGATTCATCTGACCAAGGCCGATAGCGTGTGACTGAGCATTACCTGCGGCAATCGACGGTACTGAAGCAATATTGCTCATCTCTGACACTGCCGTCAGGCCGCGAATGGCGATTTCCACCGTACGGGCAAAATCCTCCGAGTCCATCGCATGGGCAATATTCAGCGAGCCGAGATTGCAGGAGATATCTTTACCGATATGACGATAGCTGAGATCGTCGTTATAGTCGGTCGGTGTATTCACCTGCAAGATTTCAGAACACAGGTTGCTCATATTAATCCGCCCCTTAATAGGGTTGGCGCGATTCACCGTGTCTTCATACATGATGTAGGGATAGCCGGATTCAAACTGAATTTCCGCCAGCGTCTGGAAAAACTCACGCGGATTAATGAAGGTCTTACGAATACGTTCGTCAGCCAGCATCTCGTGATATTTTTCACTGACGCTGATATCAGCAAAAGGCAGGCCGTACAGACGCTCAACGTCATACGGTGAGAACAGCGCCATCGGCTGATTGGTTTTTGCCAGCTGGAAAGTGATATCCGGAATTACCACCCCAAGTGACAGGGTTTTGATGCGAATTTTTTCATCGGCATTTTCACGTTTGGTATCAAGAAAACGCAGAATATCCGGATGGTGCGCATGCAGATAAACCGCGCCTGCGCCCTGGCGTGCACCCAGCTGATTGGCGTAGGAGAAAGCATCTTCCAGCATTTTCATTACCGGAATAACGCCGGATGACTGATTTTCAATACGCTTGATCGGCGCACCGGCTTCGCGCAGATTCGACAGCAGAAACGCCACGCCGCCGCCGCGTTTCGACAATTGCAGCGCCGAATTAACCGAACGGCCAATCGACTCCATATTATCTTCGATACGCAGCAGGAAGCAGGAAACCAGCTCACCGCGCTGCTGTTTGCCGCAGTTGAGAAAGGTGGGGGTGGCTGGCTGAAAACGTCCGCTCAGCATCTCTTCCATCAGCGACGTTGCCAGCTGCTCATCACCGCGTGACAGCGTCAGCGCCACCATACAGACGCGATCTTCAAAGTTTTCCAGATAGCGTTTGCCATCAAAAGTCTTCAGCGCGTAGCTGGTATAGAACTTATAGGCACCGAGAAACGTCCGGAAGCGGAAGCGACGTTGATAAGCCTGGGCAAACAGTTCAGCGACAAACTCAAAGCGCCAGGCGTTCAGCACTTCGGCTTCGTAATAACCTTCCGCCACCAGAAATTGCAGGCGTTCGGCCAGCGAATCGAAAGCTACGCTGCCAGGAATCACATGCTGCAGATAAAACTGGCGCGTTGCTTCGTGGTCTTTCTCAAACTGGATATTACCGTCGGCATCATAAAGGTTAAGCATCGCGTTCAGCGCGTGATAGTCGAGCGCGGTGGCGGCGGGTTTTATAACGGTGCTGTCTGTTGTTGCCAAAATTGGGTTACTCCCGATTTTACGTTAGCAATATCGTCGGCGGTCCCCAGCAACTCAAAGCGATAGAGATAAGGAACCTGACATTTTTGCGCAATGATGTCGCCCGCCATGCAGAACGCGGTACCAAAGTTACGGTTCCCGGCTGCAATCACGCCGCGGATCAGGCGGCGATTGGCTTCATCATTAAGAAATTGAATCACCTGTTTGGGGACGGCCCCGCGAGCGGTGCCACCGCCGTAGCTTGGCACCACCAGAATATAGGGACGATCAACCTGTAAGTGTTGTGCTCCATCCAGTGGAATTCGCCGCGCCGGCAAGCCCAAACGGCTGATAAAACGGTGCGTGTTTTCCGACTGGCTGGAGAAATAGACCAGTGGGAACATATTTTTAGCCTTGAGTCATCTGGCTCAGCGCGGAAATTTTGTCCGGACGAAAGCCACTCCAGTGTTGGTCGGCTGCCATCACCACCGGTACCTGGCGATATCCGAGCGATTTCAGGGTTTCCACTGCGTCCGGTTCGCTATCGAGATTGATCAGCTGATAACCGATGCCTTTTTTATCCATGGCATTTTTTGTCGCGTTGCACTGGACACAGTTATCTTTAGTGTAAATAATAATGCGCATGATTCGTATTTACCTCAGCGGTGAGAGATATCGCCTGATATGAATCGTTTTACTGTCGATTCGCGTAGATTGTGCCACCAGCTGTAGTGGTGAACTGATGTGGCTAATACTAGATGTAGTGGTTAATGAAATCAACCTGACTATATATAGTGTTTTTAGCAAAGCTGATGAGCAGGATGGCTAAAGCCTGATAACGCGGGCTTTTTGCGACGAGAATATTTTTTTTATCAATTTTGGCAAAAAAAATCCCCGCCCGAGGGCAGGGACAGAACAGGGGGAACAGAGCTGTTAGCGGCGGGAAGCCAGCAATGCACCGATCACAATACCGACCGCAGTACCGATGCCCACGCCGTGCCATGGTTTATCATGGACATAATCATCAACATGTTCGCCGGCATCTTTCGCCGCCTGAGTAACGCGATTACGACCGTTCAGCTTAGCGCGCGTCTCTTTTAACAGCGATTCAGCTTTACCGCGCGCGGAGTCGACCTCTTCCTTTGTTTTGCTGCCGTAAGATTTCAGCAGATCATCAAGTGTATCAGCCAGCAAAGAAACGTCCTGATTGATATCGGTATCATTATTTTTCGTCGTTCTGTTAAACATTTTTCGCTCCCTTCGCGTTAATAACTAATACTCAGTGTAGACCATCATTAATCTGCGCAGTGGTTTTGACCCGGTATTGTCGCCTTTATGGATAATTCCGAAAGCCCTGAGCGCCTGGCCTGAGGTAAGGTTGTGGTGCTTTGTAAGACTAAGAGGATCGAGCATGTATTTACGACCTGATGAGGTGGCACGCGTACTGGAGAAAGCCGGATTCGAGATGGATGCGGTAACGCCCAAAACCTACGGTTATCGTCGCGGTGAAAACTATGTCTACGTCAATCGCGAAGCGCGCATGGGTCGTACCGCATTGATTATTCACCCAACGCTGAAAGAGAAAAGCCAGAGCATTGCTGAGCCGGCCTCGGAAATTAAAACCTGTGACCACTATGTGCAGTTTCCAATGTACCTGGTTGGCGATGCACAGGATCACTACGGCATTCCACACGGCTTCAGCTCGCGTGCGGCGCTGGAGCGCTATCTGGACTGTCTGTTTAATTAAGCATTGTTCCCCAATGGATAACGCTGTCTGCTGGGGAAGTACTTTCCCGCCTGCCGTAATAGCTTACCGTTTGCAACGTTGCATTCTGTCGACACGCCCTGTATAACAATTTTCCATATAGCAGTTTAGACGTCCATATGGTTATACACGATGCAGTCAACTCAAGAAAATCCCCCTTCCGGTCAGTTTAAACGCACTATGAAAGCACGCCACCTGGTGATGCTGTCACTGGGCGGTGTAATCGGCACCGGACTGTTTTTTAATACCGGTTATATTATCTCTACCACCGGCGCAGCCGGCACTCTGCTGGCCTATACGATTGGTGCGCTGGTGGTTTATCTGGTGATGCTGTGCCTCGGTGAACTGTCGGTGGCGATGCCGGAAACCGGCGCTTTTCACGTTTATGCCGCCCGTTATCTCAGCCCGGCCACCGGCTATACCGTCGCCTGGCTCTACTGGCTGACGTGGACGGTGGCACTGGGTTCCAGCCTGACTGCCGCCGGCTTCTGTATGCAGTACTGGTTTCCGCAAACCCCGGTTTGGGTTTGGTGCCTGCTGTTCTGCGCGATTATCTTTTTGCTGAATGTGGTGTCGTCACGCTTCTTTGCCGAAGGGGAATTCTGGTTCTCGATTATCAAAGTGGTCACCATCCTGGCATTTATCATTCTCGGTGCTGGCGCGATGTTTGGCTTTATTCCGATGAAAGATGGCTCCAGTGCACCTTTCCTGCACAATCTGACCTCTTCTGGCTGGCTGCCGCACGGTGGGCTGCCGATCCTGATGACCATGGTGGCGGTCAACTTTGCCTTTTCTGGTACTGAGCTTATCGGCATCGCCGCCGGTGAAACCGAAAATCCGCATAAAGTGGTGCCGATGGCGATCCGTACCACCGTGGCACGGCTGGTAATTTTCTTTATCGGTACCGTATTCGTGCTGGCGGCGTTGATCCCCATGGATCAGGCCGGCATTGTTAAAAGTCCGTTCGTACTGGTATTTGAAAAAATTGGTATTCCCTATGCGGCCGATATTTTTAACTTTGTGATTCTGACGGCGATCCTGTCGGCGGCGAACTCGGGGCTGTATGCGTCAGGTCGTATGCTGTGGTCGTTGTCTAATGAACGCACGCTGCCGCGCTGTTTTTCCCGCATGACTAAACGCGGCATTCCGCTGGTGGCGATTTCAGTCAGTATGCTTGGCGGCTTGCTGGCACTGTTCTCCAGCGTAATCGCGCCGGATACGGTGTTTGTTGCGCTGTCGGCGATTTCAGGTTTTGCCGTGGTTGCCGTCTGGCTGAGTATTTGCGCTTCGCATTACGCTTTCCGTCGTCATCATCTGCGTTCAGGGCTACCGCTGTCCGATCTGAAATATCGCGCACCCTGGTTCCCGCTGACGCCAGTGGTTGGTTTTTCACTCTGCCTGCTGGCCTGTGTTGGCCTGGCATTCGATCCTGAACAGCGTATTGCTTTATGGTGTGGCCTGCCATTCGTCGCCATCTGCTATGGCGCATACTATTTCACTCAATTGCTGAAAAAGCGTGAGCTTGCTAAGGAAACCGAACATGTCGCTTAACAATCCCGTTGCCGAAATCCTCGAGCACAGCACGACCCTGGTGCTTGATGGCGCGCTGGCTACTGAGCTGGAAGCGCGCGGCTGTGATTTAACCGACAGTCTGTGGTCGGCTAAAGTGCTGATGGAAAATCCTGAGCTTATTTATCAGGTTCACTACGATTATTTTAGCGCCGGGGCGCAATGCGCAATCACCGCCAGCTACCAGGCGACGCCGCAGGGTTTTGCTACGCGCGGGCTGGATGCCGCGCAGTCGCAGGCGTTGATAGCACGTAGCGTAGAGCTGGCCGCACGGGCGCGTACTGACTATCTGGCTCTGCATCCGCAAAGCGGAAAATTATTGATTGCCGGTTCGGTCGGCCCCTATGGCGCTTATCTGGCCGACGGCTCTGAATACCGCGGTGATTATCAGCTGCCACACGTTGAGATGATGGCGTTTCACCGGCCGCGCATGGCGGCGCTGGTGGCCGCCGGGGTGGATCTGCTGGCCTGTGAGACGCTGCCGTCATTTGCTGAAATTAAGGCGCTGGCAGAATTATTACAAGAGTTTCCGGCAACGCCAGCATGGTTCTCTTTCACGCTGCGTGACAGCGAGCATCTCAGTGACGGTACGCCGCTATCCGAAGTGGTGGCGCTATTGGCGACTACTCCGCAAGTGGTGGCTATGGGCATCAACTGTATTGCACTGGAGAGTGTAACTGCCGCGCTAACGACCCTGAACGCGCTGACGACGGCACCGCTGGTGGTTTATCCCAATTCCGGTGAACACTACGATGCCAGCAGTAAAACCTGGAGCAACGACGCAGACGGCTGTGCATTAAGTGACAAATTACCGCAGTGGCATGCGGCAGGCGCGAAGCTGATAGGCGGCTGTTGCCGCACCACACCGGCGGATATCGCTGCCATCGTAAAATGCTGCCATAAGAGATAACCCACTGAAAATTTGCGTTATTACGCCTGGCTCTGCCGGGCGTGATTAATGAAAAGCCCGCGCCTGGCGTTTAGACTGTCTGCATGATTTATTGACGCAGGAAGTATGATGAAATCGATTCTGCTGGCACTGGTCTCGCTGGGAATGTTAAGTGGCTGCGCCACAATAGTGGGTAATGAAACTCAGGCGGTAGTGATAGATTCGCGCCCACAGGGCGTCAGCTTCGTGGTACAGGATGAAACAGGACGCGCAGTGGCGCAGGGTATCACGCCACAAACCGTGATTCTGCAGAAGTCCGACGGCAGCTATTTCGGCAAAAAAAAGTATCAGGTGATGCTGGAAGCGCCGGGCTATGTGCCGCAAACACTGGCGTTAAAACAGCAGATCAGCCATTGGTACAGCCTCGGTAATATTCCGCTTGGCGGCTTTATCGGCTGGTTGCTGGTTGATCCTTTTCATGGCGGCATGTACTGCATTGAGCCGCAAGGCGTGCAGCCAATTATGAATCCGGTCGGTGCCCGAAGTTGAGGGTTTGATGACATAAAGGGTTAATCACTGGTACGGGCGGCGAGAGCGCCGCCCTGCAACTTGCTGTTAATTGAGGTATTATTCCGGCTGGCTTATTGCGCGGTTGGCTTAACCATTGCACCATGAGGTTTATATTTTTCCAGATACTGATGCTGGAAAATGCACATGCGAATGGTGTTGCGGTATTCACCATTAATAAAGAACTCGTGGATCAGTTCTCCTTCAATCTCAAATCCCAGCTTAGTGTAGATATGAATCGCTTTTTTGTTCTCTTTATCAACAATCAGATAGAGTTTGTAGAGGTTAAGCACCGAAAAGCCGTAATCCATCGCCAGCTTCGCCGCCTGACTGGCTAAGCCTTTACCCTGATGTGTAGGATCGATGATAATCTGAAATTCTGCGCGACGATGAATATGGTTAATCTCAACCAGCTCAACCAGTCCGACTTTCACGGCGTTATGTTCCACCACAAAGCGGCGTTCACTCTGATCGTGAATATGCTTGTCATACAGATCTGACAGCTCGACAAAAGCTTCATACGGCTCTTCAAACCAGTAGCGCATCACGCTGGCGTTGTTATCCAGTTGATGAACAAAATGAAGATCTTCGCGCTCCAGCGGTCGAAGTTTGACCGCGGTATTGGTAACCATTCTGACTTCCTTATTATGCTGATTTGCGCGGATTATAGCGCTAAAACCCGGCAATTTCTGCCAGCCAGTAATGGACAGGTTATTTCCCTGCTTCGCCAGCAAATAAATGCAGAGTCAGCGGCAAGCTGAACAGCGCCATCAGCAGCGAGATAATCTGTGGCTTATGAGTTTACAATCTTCTCTGCCAGTTGGCTGGCGCGTTGCAGTTGCTGCAGATTATCGATTCTGATCCACGGGCGGCCTGCTGCTTCAATATAAGTGGTGGAAAACAGCATAAAAGCGCGCTGCAAAATCTTATACAGTTGGATTTCGCCCTCGTAGGGCTGCATTGCCAATTGCTCAACCACAAACTGGCGCGCGGCACTTCCCAATTTTACCAGGGTAATAAACCCCCCGCAGGGACCGTGTTGCTGCGCGCTGAGTCTCAGGGCATTATCATCAGCATTCTGGCAGGATGAATCCATCGCGACACAAATCTCGTCCGGATGGCTGTTTACCTCCTTCAGCAACGAGGAGGATATCAGCAGGTCGCCTTCGTAATAGATAACCGGTCCGTCATCCTGATGCAGCGCCAGCCAGGCACTCCAGTCGAGATTAAAGGAGTGATAAAGCGGATTGTTTAATAACGTAAAATGGCTGTTTTGCAGCGACTCAAACAGCACTCGGGAAAGCTCCGCCGCACCATGGCCGACAACAAAGGTTTTATGACCAATGCCCGCTTGCTCAAAGGTGCTGAGCTGATAATCAATTATTCTGCGCTTATCCAGCGCCAGGCAGCTTTTATGATGTAGCGTCGTTAACGGCATCAGACGGCGTCCGGTTCCTGCCATCAGACATGCAAGGCGCATAATTGATCTCCTTTCAGGGGCGCAGGGTTAGCGGCAACGCCCGGTTATAATCGGGCCAGCTTAGCCTGACGGCAACTCACTCAGATTATCGATTCGCTCCGCCCAGTCCAGATCGCGAAAGACGTTTAACAGGCTATCGATATCGCTGAGACTGAGTTCACCGATCACACCAATGCGTAATGATCCCGCAGCCTCACCTGGCGTAACGCGCATTACCAGCTGCCGCTGGCGTAAGTATTCATTAAGCTTGTCGATATCGAAGTGCTGGTCATCCTGTGCGGCCAGCGTAACCAGCAATGGCGCACAGTACTGCGGCTCAATGCAGGGTCTGAATCCCAGCGCTGCCATACCTTTCAACAGATAAATCATTCGCTGACAATACAACTGATAGCGCGCTTCGCGCCCCCCCTGTTGCAGGTAGTGCTCCATCGCCTGGTGCAGTGCCTGCATCATCGACAGAGAGGGGGAAATACGCCAGTGGCCATGTTGCTCCAGTGCGCGATTTTGCGCTTTGAGATCGAGGCTAAAAGTGCGTGGTGGCGTTCGCTCTGCCAGTTCACTTTTGCATACCAGTACAAAGGCAATGCCTGGTGGCGCATGCAGGCAGTTACTGGAGGAGAGTGCGACGGCGGCCAAAGCTGGCGCCGCGTAGTTGAGGGGGAGCAGGCCAAAAGTAGTGATCGCATCTACCATCAGGCGACAACCGTGCATCTCTGCCAGTTGAGCCAGGCCGTCGATGTCGTTTTTCACCCCGTACAGTTTTTCAAAATGTGCCGCGGCGATATGCGTAATCGAGCGATCGTTTTCCAGCGCCAGGGCAACCTGGTTAAGTTCAATGCCTCGCGTGGGATCAAAATGCATTATTGAATGACGGATATGATGAATATGACAAATCTCTGCCATGCGGCCACTATAATTGCCATTCTCGACGATTAACAGATGGTCAGTGGCGGTCAGCAGTGAGCAGAGCATTGCTTCAACGGCAAAGGCATCGCTACCCTGCAATGGAATGGCGCTCCAGTGGCGATTGCACCCAGCAATTTTTAACAAGGATTTGCGCAACGAAGTATTTAAGCTTCTGAGGCAATTCAGATTCTTACTTACTGGTGATAAAGGGGAAACGGAATTTATCTGTGGACTGAGCCGATCCGGATAAATATCCCTGTTTTTCATAACTCTGTTTAAATTACTTGAGTGGGAGCATCCCTGAATATTCATGAGTCCATTCTCAGTTGTTGTGTTACAGGCGAAGGTGGGCCTGAACCGCAGGCCCGGAATTCTGAGTCTTCAGTTCAGGTTAAACGACAGATTAAGCCAGAAAGAGAGGGAAGCTCTCACTTCCAGTTGAAGCACTGGCATATTTTGTGGTGCTGCCATTTATGCATTAAAACCTTCCGGCGTCCATCCTGAGAACGTGCCGGAACCGCATATTTCGCCTGATATCAAGAGTAAGCTTCGTTAATGCGGCAGAAATTGACAGAGCCGTCAACGATATTGCTGTGCGAAAAATATTTCTTTCGTCAGCTAATTTATTTTTATAATTTTTTCAAGCAGGTAGTCATAATACTTATCAATGCTACTGAGCCGCAGATTGGCACCAATCCATATTTCTGTCATCGCTGCCGGCGTAAGAGCGACGATGGGGGTGATAACGTTTTGCAACCAGCCATTGGCGTGAATAACATCGACATCGATATGCTCGGTATAGTAATGCAGCTGCTGATCGCTCATCCCCAGCCGTTTACTGCCACAAACTAATTTCTGGTAATGGCTGGGATCAAGCAACTCGGTCATCGCCAGTGCACCTACCAGCTTGAAGTAATGCTCACGGTTTATACCGCCCAGCAAAAATAAGTTATAGCCGCTCAGCCCTTGCCAGCTTAACAGGTGCACATAATTATCCTCCGGTAGAGGAATTTGGTTTTCAGTCAACAGTGCTTTATACAGATTCACGTGCGTGAAGTAATCGCTCCCCATGCCCGACTCATCCCACATATTCCGGCTTAATTCACTGCGTGTATCCTGACGCGCGCCGACCATCGCCATCGCAATCAGGTCGAAAAACAGCAGGTTAAGCGCACTATCACATTTAAAGAAATAGCTGAGCTGTGTTTTTGACGCCTGATGCTGCAGATAGTCATAGAGCGGATGTTCAGCCGCGCGATGATTGAGCCATAGCTGCTGTAAATGTTGGGAAAATGAATCGGGTGAAACCGTCAATGGCAATCCAGGCATGAAACAATTTTGCATCTCATAAGCCAGCCAACTTTTTTCAATCATGGTTCGCAGCGTGACCATCACCGCATTGTGTTGATTTTTACTCTCCGGCGCCAGTGGGTCGACCAGCGCGGTCTGATAAAGCCAGAATAACGTTTTTTGTATAATCTTACGGCTGTTGTCGGCATTGCTGACGCCATAAGCTAAATTGAGTTCAGTTTCTACCGCTTCGGTCAGTTGGGCGACAAGAGAAGGGTAGTGACTGAAAATAGCATCCAGATGCATGGTTCCCAGCAGCGTACATATATATTCATCTAAAGCTGCAGGTAAAAATTTCCCGGAGATAACTGTGGGTTTATGGCTGACTATACTTTCCATAGATTTGAATCCTGAAGCTCCTGTTAAAAAGAAACTAAAGTAAACAGATCTGTTTTTCAATAAAAATATTAAATTATTGTTTATATTTAATCTATGCTATTGATTTGGTTTGCGGCAATTTTCTTACAATTAAGAAAAACCCTGTTCTGAATCACATGTTTGTATTCAAAGTAATACCGCTCGGTCTGTATGGGTAATGCTAAAAGCTTGCTGATAATTATGGATGGTTTATCAGATTTATGACTTGTCAGGTGACTGGAGTCTTAATAATTAAAAGGTTTATAAAAAAAAGCCATATCAGTTGATGAATATTGACTTTTTAGAACCAAAATGAAGCATAGCATCGGATGTAAGAGGGTAATGTGTTAAACTTTCATGGCAGACTACGTCAAGGTTATCAAAAATGAATGCCTTCAGATTCAAGAATTGTTTTGGCCGTTGACCATGCCGCCAGTGCAGGTGAGTATTCATTTTGATCGCGCCATGTCAGCTCTGCAGTAATAGAACCATCAATAAGAATAATAAAAACATAGGCTATACGATGTGCTCTTTCGCCTTTGACTAAGGGAGATAAAATTGTCAAAAGTATCTGCATAAGATGCCGTTTTATTTCCTGATTAATTTCCAATACCGTTGTCGATTTGCGACCAAATTCTGACAGCGAATGAGTAAACATACAGCCGTGAAAATCTTCATGCTTGAACCAGTCATGATAATAACAAAAAAAAGAGAAAAGCTGCTCTTTGGTGGTTGGCTGATGTTGAATAACAGCTGAAATGTCCTGCAAGAAATCATCTTTGCGTTTACGCAGAACTTCATTAATCAGGCGCTCCTTAGAAGGAAAGTGCCGGTAAAGCGTTAGCTTCGAGACCCCGGCTTCGGCGGCGATTTTATCAACACCGACCGACTGATAGCCTTCTCTATTGAAGAGATCGGTAGCAACATCCATGATGCTCTCTTTTTTTAATGACATGATAAGTACTTAACTAATTATTAATATTCAAAAATGGTAGCATGAATACAACGTTTATCAAATGAGATGAGATATATTGATAATGTTATTGACCCCTTTTCCTGTGTTATAAATAAAATGTTAATGCAACAAAAAGTTGAGATGCAAAGCCCGTTGCATAAATTTAATTTTCAGAGAGGACTATCTTACGGTAGATTGAAAAGGGTCATGTTTTGCATGAATAAATCACCAGCAGATTTTTTGCATTAGACTTAATGTGGGACCGCTTTAGAAAATACGTTTACGATGATGACGCCAACAATAATAAACGCAAGGCCGATAATTGCTGCCAGATCAAGCTTCTGACCATTAAGCACCCAGGCTGCTAACGAAATCAGCACGATGCCGACGCCAGACCAAATAGCGTAGGCAATACCGGTCGGAATATGTTGCAGAGTTAATGACAGGCAGTAAAAGGCCACGCCGTAACAGGCCAGTGTAGCCACGGTGTAACCGGGTTTTGTAAATCCTTCAGCGAATTTCATCAACGTCGTGCCAATTACTTCGAACACGATGGCAATGAAAAGCGGTAGATAAATCGTCTTCATGATTGAACCTGATATGTGGAGAGCTTCTCTGTCCAGCTGAACAACAGCTTAACCCTATTTCGGGATAAATAACTATTAAAAATTAAGTTACAGATCAAAAAATGATAAAGTTTAATGTTGTTAATAATTAAATGTAATATTATTAATTTTAAATTAATAAGTACAAACTCAATAATACATAATGTCTTTATCCGATCAGGAAAAGGATACGGATGTAAACAATTGATGTAAATCAGTGATATGACTGTTCTGCCTGCCAATCACTGTTGCGTCGTGCCATTTTCACATACACTCGAAAAAAGCCTGAGTGCTCAGCAGTCATAGTGCTGCAGGTGCCGTTGATCTTTAGTTGTTTACAACAGGAGTGTGGTTAATGAGAGATAAGTTTCCGCAAGGTTTTTTATGGGGTGGTGCCACCGCGGCAAATCAGGTTGAAGGGGCGTGGGACGAAGATGGCAAAGGGCCATCGATAGTTGATGCCATTCCAGGCGGTAAACAACGGTTAGCGATCGTCTCTTCTCCGGAGTTCGATTTTTCACTGAACTCGCAACGGTTCACTTATCCAAACCATAAAGGCATTGATCACTATCATCGCTTCAAACAGGACATTGCACTGTTTGCTGAGATGGGCTTTAAGTGTTATCGCTTTTCGATCGCCTGGACACGCATTTATCCGAATGGCGTGGAAGAGTCGCCAAATGAAGCGGGCCTCGCTCATTATCAGCAGGTGATTGATGAGTGTCTTGCCCACGGCATTGAACCGGTTATCACTCTTTCCCATTATGAGATGCCGCTTAAGCTGGCAGTGGAGTACGGTGGCTGGAAAAACCGTGCGCTGGTGGCATTTTTCGAGCGTTTCGCCCGCACGGTGATTGAGCGATTTGGTCGTAAGGTCAAATACTGGATGACCTTTAACGAAATCAATAGCGCAGCCCATTTCCCGATTATGAGTCAGGGGCTAATCGTTAATACTGGCGCGCTTGAGCCACAGGCAAAATTTCAGGCCTGGCATAATCAGTTTGTTGCCAGCAGTACCGCAGTGAAAATCGCTCGCGAGGTAAATCCGCAAATTCAGATGGGTTGCATGATCCTGTATGCGACTACCTATGCTTATGACTGTAATCCGATTAATCAGTTAACGGCATTTCAATCCCAGCAGGCTTTTAACCTCTATTGCGCTGATGTTCAGGCCGGTGGCAAATATCCTTACTACGCCAAAAGCCTGTGGAAAAAGCTGGGCGTGGAACTGGCGATCGAGCCGGGCGATCTGGCGCTGATTGCTGACTATACCGTCGACTACATTGGGTTCAGCTACTATATGTCAACCACGGTTAATGACACTAACCCGGATGCGGATGGTGCGCAAGGTAACCTGTTGGGCGGGGTGCGTAATCCATTCCTTGAAGCCAGCGAGTGGGGCTGGGAAATTGATCCGGTTGGCCTGCGTATCGCGCTTAATCAGCTATATGACCGCTACCAGAAGCCGCTGTTTATTGTTGAAAATGGACTCGGCGCTGTCGACAAACCGGATGAAAATCATTACATCGCTGATGATTACCGTATCAACTATCTGCGTAAACATATCGAAGCGATGGCCGATGCCATTGACGATGGGGTTGAGCTGATGGGATATACGCCGTGGGGATGTATTGACCTGGTCAGTATGTCGACCGGAGAGATGTCCAAGCGCTACGGATTTATTTACGTTGAACTGGACGACAATATTGAAGGAAGCGGTAACCGCTATAAGAAGAAGTCATTCAGCTGGTATCAGCAGGTTATAGCCTCTAACGGTGCCGATCTCGATTAATCGCCGGCGTTAACTATCCCGCAGTCGTTGATAATCCGTCACCGATTGTGGGGTTTTAATGATGGTTTTATTGTCACGCTGATTTTATACCGCAAGCGGGACATATTCGTCAGAATCATCCGCAAGGCGATTTCTTAAGCTTTTCCTAAGGATGTTATTCTGTATTACTAAGAATTCCTTTCCTAAAAAGTCTTAAATATCTTGCAGTTAGGCCTGGTTGACAGCTCTGTGTCTTGCCAGGAATATCTCCGAACCAGTCGGTTTAATTCCACTTTACAGCCCGTAACGGATCAAAAATACGCAATTTTCTCAAGAGTAATCTCAAAAGATTTTTCAACAGTCCATGGTGGTAATTTTATAAAATAATGGAAAAATCTGAGATCGCGAAAATTATCTTGCGAATATTCTGACAAAAATTTAACAGATAGATTAATGTTCTAATTATGATTTTATTAAAGGAATTATATTCTATTTTGTTTGCTTTGCTAAGGTTGTTGTACTGCCCGAGACGTTAATAAAGTTATTTTTGTCAAGCAAATATCGTGCGTAGTTCGAAAATTGACAATTGTTTGAAAATCTTTGTGTTAGATTTCTCGAGAAATTAACGCAAAAATGTCCACTCAGCTATACTGCTTAACCCACTAAATAAACAAGATTTTTCCGAGAAGCTCAAAAATGATTATTTCTTTGAATTGTCTGGAAACCACAGAAATTTTCTCTTTGTTAACACCGCTTTAACATTGGGGGTATAGTCCAATTTCGGACAATTTGGTATGCTCTGCGGAAAATAACATTTGCGATTAAGCTAATTCCTATTAGGATTATTTGGATAACTTCTTCCTTTGTTATTACAGTGCGTTACAGCATGGGTTTAGCGATGCGTTAAAAGGAATTAACCATGTTGGGATTTTTCGTTAATCAGAAACGAAGAGACTCAGCAAGCCTGCGGAGGTTATCTGCGGCTCAATTTCTTAGATCATCCTTAGGGGGCTTATAAGGGAAGGAGAACATTCTTGCGGAAATTAATTACACCTCCACTGTTAGCAGCATTTATCTTAATCTCAGGCTTCACTTTTAGCACTGTTGCTTCGGCCTATAGCGGCCCACCAGGTACCGCCAGAGTGGCTTCTGCCTCACTTAAAGAGAGTATTCTCTTCGCATTTGACCGCGATCCTTCTGTTAGCCAGCAGGCTGCACAAATGGGTATTGGACAGGCTCAGATTGACGAGGCTCGTAGTGGATGGATGCCGCAAATTGGGCTCAGTGGCAGCGCGGGGCACAGTCAAACCACTGACTCCAGCGGCTCGCTGAGCAATTCCGCCTCCTGGGGGCTAA
This sequence comes from Winslowiella sp. 2C04, assembly GCF_050037805.1. NCBI lineage: Bacteria > Pseudomonadati > Pseudomonadota > Gammaproteobacteria > Enterobacterales > Erwiniaceae > Winslowiella > Winslowiella sp. 2C04. The sequence continues at coordinate 1,004,868 of NZ_CP188300.1, forward strand.
GCCTCACTCAGTTGCTTTATGATTTTGGTAAAACCAATAGCGCCATTAATCAGTCAACGGCTCAGACTGAAAGCTATCGCTATCAGCTGATGGCCACCTTGTCCGATGTCGCTGAAAAAACCGCGTTGAGTTATGTTGAAGTCAGGCGGTTTACCGAACTGACCCAGGCGGCACAGGAAAATATCATAGCGTTGCAGAATGTTCAGCGCATGGCGCGGCTCCGGGCGGATGCAGGCCTGAGCTCGACCTCAGATGAACTGCAAACCCAGACTCGTGTATCCGGTATGCAGGCGACGCTTGAGCAATACAAGGCCGCGCTGCTAAGCGCCAGAGCAAAACTGTCAGTATTGACCGGCATTGATGCTGGCCAGTTGTCCCCATTGCCAGCTTCGCTGGAGGTGAGGCAGGCGTCGCTCGACAGTATCGACTATTCGCTAATCCCTTCTATCCTTGCGGCACAAACCATGGAAACGTCGACCGAGTATGGCGTTGATAAAGCCCGATCTGAGCACTGGCCGACGCTAAGTCTCAGAGGTGGACGCACGCGTTATGAATCTGATAACCGGGCCTACTGGGATGACCAGATCCAGCTCAATATTGATGCTCCGCTGTATCAGGGCGGTGCGGTTTCTGCCCGGGTTCGGCAGGCCGAAGGCGCAAGGGCGATGGCTTCTTCTCAGGTTGACCAGGCTCGCTTTGACGTGCTGCAAAAAGCATCGGTTGCAATGGCCGACTGGTCAGGCGCGCGCGGCAGAATGGATGCCGGCAAGATGCAGCTGGAAAACGCCTTACGCACCCGTGAGGTTTATAAAAATGAATATACACTTAGCAAAAGAAGCATCAATGACCTGCTGAGCGTCGAACAGGACGTATGGCAAGCAACATTATCAAAAATAATGGCTGAATATGACAGCTGGAGCGCAGCAATTAATTATGCAACAGCAATAGATAACTTACTGCCAGCGTTAGGAATTGAAAAAAACGCAGCAGCAAAACTACCCAATCTTAGTTAGGAAACACATAGCGGCTGCGGCTGCTGAAATAATTCTTGTAACGATGGGAAATTTTCTCAGGGATCGCTACATCCTTTTTAGCGGAATACTCACAGGCACTTCACACCTGGAAGGAAAACAATATGAGTTCAGTAAAGAATATTAATGTAATTATTCGTAATTCAGCCGAAAAAACGGTAATTACCGGCGAAGGAAATTTATCCGTTGCCGTTTCAGCACCCAGCGTAATCGAAATCAACGGATCAGCCCAGGATGTCGCACGCTACGTCCGCCAGGGTAAAGACCTGCTGATCTACATGAAGGATGGCAGCGTCATCCGTTGTAATAATTACTTCGTTGAAGATGCTGAGGGGAAAACCCACTCTGAGCTGGTTTTCAATGATCAGCAAGAACTGACGCATATCACGTTTGCCGACACCGGTGAAAGCGCCGGACTGGCTGCTACAGAGTTAACCGCACAGGCCACGCCCATTAGCAGCATTGAGCCATTGCTTGAGCAGGGCAGCCTGCTGAGTGATGCGCCATGGGGATGGATTGCCGGTGCAGCCCTCGGCGGCGGAGCCATTGGCGCGCTGCTGGCGAATGGCGGCAGTGGCGACACCAGAACCGAAGTTATCGACAATACTCAGGAAGTCGAAAGCGCGACGCCGACCTTTTTGGTGAGCGATAAGCAGGGCGATAAGCAAGGCTTACTGAGCGCGGGGGATGTGACTGATGACAGCACCCCGACTTTCAACGGTACCGGCCAGCCCGGCGCAACGATTCAGATTAAAGACAGCAGCGGTAACACCATTGCCAGCACTATGGTAGGCAGCAACGGCAGCTGGACAGTCAAACTGCCGGTGCAAACCGACGGTGAACATAGCTGGTCGGTAGTGCAGATCGATGGCAGCAAAACCACTTCTGCGGGCAATATCACGTTAACCGTCTCAACTGCTGAGGCGACGGTGACGCCTGGTACGATTGCCGGTGATAACGTGATCAATGCCAGCGAGCAATCGGCTGGCTTCACCCTTTCTGGCGCCAGTACCAACCTGGCACAGGGCACCGCACTTAGCGTAACGCTGAACGGTAAAACCTACTCTGCGGAAGTGGGGGCTAACGGTGCGTGGAGCGTGAATGTACCGGTGGCCGATGCAGCTGCGCTGACTGATGGCACCTGGACGGTAGCGGTAAGCGGTAAAGATGCTGCGGGCAATAACGTCACCGCTAATCAGACGCTGAATGTCGATACCCGTGCGCCAACGCTCTCAGTAGACACTGTTGCGCAGGATAATATTATCAATGCGGCTGAGCAGGGTCAGCCGGTGGTCCTCAGCGGAAAAACCAATGCTGAAGCCGGCCAGACGGTAACCGTAACGTTGAACGGTCAGACCCACACGGCGACCGTAGGCAGTGATGGCACCTGGTCACTCACCCTCAGTGCCAGCGAGGTAAAAAACCTGGCTGAAGGCGATCACACCCTGACAGCCAGCGTCAGCGATAAAGCCGGCAACACCAGTTCCAGCACGGCCAATTTCGCGGTGGATACCGCAGCACCTGTCGTCACTGTGAATACCGTGGCGGGCGATGATGTGCTTAATACCAGCGAGCAGGGTCAGGCACAGATCATTTCCGGCCAGGCTGCTGGCGCGGCGGCGGGTGATGTCGTTACGGTTACGCTTAATGGACAAACCTACACTGGCGTTGTGCAGGCTAATGGCAGCTGGAGCGTAGGCGTGCCGGCTTCTGCCATCAGCGCGTTAGGTGAAGGCAATCACACCCTGTCGGTATCGGTTACCGATGCAGCCGGCAACACCGGTAATGCTACTCACAACGTCACCTTGAGTGGTGCACCTCCTGAATTCGCCCTGGATACGATAAGCCAGGATAACGTACTCAATGCTCAGGAAGCGTTGCAACCTCTGACGCTGAGCGGCACCAGTAATCTGGCTGACGGCAGTAATGTCACTGTCACCCTGAATAATGTGACTTATCAGACCACGGTAGAAGGTGGCGTCTGGTCTTTACAGGTTCCGGTTACCGACGTGCTGAACCTTGCGAACACCATATACAAGGTCACCGTCAGCGGTACAGACAGCGTGGGTAATTCAGGTTCCGCAGAGGGAAATCTGCTGGTGGATACCGCGTTACCACAGGTATTCATTAACACATTTGCCGGCGATAACCTGGTGAACAACGCCGAAGTCGCGGTTGACCAGACGTTAAGTGGCCGTGTAACAGGCGCCAGCGCCGGCGATATCGTCTCGATTATTGTCGGGGGCAAAAACTACAGCGCAGAGGTTGGCAGTGATCTGACCTGGAGCGTGACGATTCCGGCGAGTGACCTACAGTCATTCGGTGATGGTAACCTGACCTTCAGCGCTTCGGTAACCAATACTAATGGCAATACCGGAAGCGGTGAGCGCGACATCAACATCAACGCGGAGCTGCCAGGGCTGCGTGTAAACACCATTTCTGGTGATGACGTCATTAACGCCATTGAGCAGCGCCAGGACCTCACCGTTACCGGCTCCAGCAGCCATCTGGCAGCGGGCTCGCAGGTTACTGTATCGATTAACGGTATTGACTACCAAACGGTAGTGACCAGCAATGGCAGCTGGCAGATTGGGGTGCCTGCGGCAGACTTGCAAAACTGGCCGGAAGGTCAAATTGATGTGACCGCCAGCGCAGAAGATAACTGGGGCAATACGGTGAGCGTTGAGCATCCTGTTGTGCTTGATCTTAACGCTGTCGCCGTCACTCTCGATACCGTATCCAGCGACGACATGCTTAATGCTGCAGAAAAAGGCAGCGATCTGACGCTCTCTGGACAGACACAAGGTGTTGAAGCCGGACAGACGGTGGTGGTGAAATTTGCCGGTCAGACCTTTACGGCTCAGGTAGAAGAAGATGGCTCGTGGAGCCTTACGCTGCCGGCCAGTGCAATGGAAAATCTGACCGATGGACGCGCACAGATTGATGTCAGTGTGACCAATGTTAACGGTAATAGCGCTGATACTTCACGCGTAGTGACGGTGGATACTCAGGCACCGACCCTGACGATTGATAGTATCGCCTCAGACAACGTCATCAATGCTGCAGAAGCGCAACAGGATCTGGTCCTTAGCGGAACATCTAATGCCGAGGCCGGTCAGCCTGTAACCGTTATGCTTAACGGTAAACAGTATGAAACCACCGTGCAGAATGACGGCACCTGGCAGCTGAGTGTTCCCGCTGCGGATGTCGCTGAGCTGAATGACGGTATCGTTACTGTTACTGCCAGCGTTAGCGATGTCGCCGGCAATAACAGCAGTGCCGATCGTGCCGGGCTGGTTGATGCAACCATTCCTCAGGTCACAATCAATGATTTTGTCACCAGCACCAATACTATTAACCAGGCTGCACACGGCCAGGCGCAGGTACTGACCGGCTCCGTGACCGGCGCAGCAGCGGGCGATATTGTCACCGTTACCCTCAATAATCAGCAATACACCACTGTGGTTGATGCCAACGGTAACTGGAGTCTGGGGCTTCCTGCATCGGTTATTCAGGGGCTGGCAGACGGCAGCTTGAGCATTAGCGTTTCTGTTACTGATCAGGCTGGTAACACCGGAAGCAATGTGCTGGATGTGACAGTCAATACGGCAACGCCGGAAATTAGCATCAATACGCTGGCTGTCGACGATGTGATCAACGCCGTCGAAAAAGTGTCTGGCCTGCAGCTTTCCGGCAGCAGCAACCAGCCGGAGGGTACCCAGGTAACGGTGACCCTGAACGGCATTAATTACACCACCACCACCGCGGCGGACGGCAGCTGGAGCCTGATCGTACCTCCAGCTGCGGTAGGCGCGCTGGGCGAGGCCAACTACACCGTCAGCGCCGCCGTCACCGACGCGATTGGCAATAGCGCTTCAGATACGCACGACGTGCGCGTCGACAGCGCGCTGCCGGTGGTCACCATCAACACGCTGGCGGGCGACAACGTGGTTAACGCCGCGGAAGTGGCGTCCGGCCAGACCCTGAGCGGGCGGGTAACCAACGCGGCCGCGGGCGACACGGTGACCGTGACCGTCGGCGGCCGGGAGTACACCACCACCGTCAACGACGACCTGAGCTGGAGCCTTGAGCTGGGCAGCGACGTGCTGACGGCGCTGGGCAACGGCGCGCTGACCGCGGGCGTCAGCGTGACCAACGGCGTGGGCAACAGCGGCTCGGCGTCGCTTGATTTTGTGATTGACGCCAACCTGCCGGGGCTGCGCGTCGACACGGTGGCGGGCGACGACGTGATCAACGTCATCGAGCACGGCCAGAACCTGATCGTCACCGGCAGCAGCACCGGGCTGGCGGCGGGCAGCAACCTGACCGTGACCATCAACGGGGCGGAGTACCCGGCGACGGTGCTGGCGGACGGCAGCTGGAGCGCGGCGGTGCCGGCGGCGGACGTCGGCGGCTGGGCCGCGGGCAGCGTCACCGTGACGGTGGCGGGCGAGAGCAGCGCCGGCAACCCGGTGAGCATCAGCCACGGCGTGACCGTGGACCTGGCGGCGGTGGCGATCACCGTCGGCAGCGTGACGGCGGACAACGTGCTGAACGCGGCGGAGAAGGGCCAGGACCTGGTGCTGTCGGGCGCGACGGCGAACGTGGAGGCCGGTCAGCCGGTGACCGTGACGTTCGGCGGCAGGACGTACCGCACCGAGGTTGACGCCGACGGCAACTGGAGCCTGACGGTGCCGGCCGCGGACCTGGCGGGGCTGAAGGACGGCGACGCGGCGGTGCAGGCGAGCGTCAGCAGCGTCAGCGGCAACGCCGCGGCGGCGCAGCAGGGCTACAGCGTGGACGCCACGGCGCCGTCGCTGACCATCGGCGTTATCAGTGAAAACAACATTCTGAACGCGGCGGAGGCGGGGCGCGACCTGACCCTGAGCGGGACCAGCACGGCGGAGGCGGGGCAGACCGTCACCGTGACCTTTAACGGGCGGGAGTACAGCACCGGGGTGCAGGCGGACGGCAGCTGGACGCTGGACGTGCCGGCGGCGGACCTGGCGGGCATCGCCGACGGTGTTGCCGGCGTGACGGCGAGCGTGGCGGACAAGGCGGGCAACCCGGCAGGCGCGGGCAGCAGCGTGCTGGTGGACACCACCGTGCCGGAGCTGCGCATCAACACCGTGGCGGGCGACGACGTGATCAACGCGGCGGAGCACGGGCAGGCGCTGATCGTCTCCGGCTCGGTGAGCGGGGCGGCGGCGGGTGACGTGGTGACGGTGACGGTCGGCGAGAAGTCGTACACCACGGTGCTGGACGCGGCGGGCAACTGGAGCGTGGGCGTGCCGGCGGCGGACGTGGGCGCACTGAATGCCGGTAATTACACCATCACGGCGGCGCTGACGGATAAGGCGGGCAACAGCGGCAGCACCACGCACGACGTGGCGATCAACCTGAGCGCGCCGGAGCTGGCTGTCGACACCATTTCTGGCGACGACGTGATCAACGCTACCGAGAAAGGGGCCGACCTGCAGCTTTCCGGCAGCAGCAACCAGCCGGAGGGCACCCAGGTCACGGTGACCCTGAACGGCATTAACTACAACACCACCACCGGCGCGGACGGCAGCTGGAGCGTGACCGTGCCGGCATCGGCGGTGGGCGCGCTGGGCGAGGCCAACTACACCGTCAGCGCCGCCGTCACCGACGCCATCGGCAACAGCGCCAGCGCCACGCACGACGTGCGCGTCGACAGCGCGCTGCCGGCCGTCACCATCAACACGCTGGCGGGCGACAACGTGGTTAACGCCGCGGAAGTGGCGTCCGGCCAGACCCTGAGCGGGCGGGTAACCAACGCCGCCGCGGGCGACAACGTGACCGTGACCGTCGGCGGCCGGGAGTACACCACCACCGTCAACGACGACCTGAGCTGGTCGGTTGAGCTGCCGGCCGGGGTGCTGACGGCGCTGGGCAACGGCGCGCTGACCGCGGGCGTCAGCGTGACCAACGGCGTGGGCAACAGCGGCTCGGCGTCGCTTGATTTTGTGATTGACGCCAACCTGCCGGGGCTGCGCGTCGACACGGTGGCGGGCGACGACGTGATCAACGTCATCGAGCACGGCCAGAACCTGATCGTCACCGGCAGCAGCAGCGGGCTGGCGGCGGGCAGCAACCTGACCGTGACCATCAACGGGGCGGAGTACCCGGCGACGGTGCTGGCGGACGGCAGCTGGAGCGCGGCGGTGCCGGCGGCGGACGTCGGCGGCTGGGCGGCGGGCAGCGTCACCGTGACGGTGGCGGGCGAAAGCGCCGCCGGCAACCCGGTGAGCATCAGCCACGGCGTGACCGTGGACCTGGCGGCGGTGGCGATCACCGTCGGCAGCGTGACGGCGGACAACGTGCTGAACGCGGCGGAGAAGGGCCAGGACCTGGTGCTGTCGGGCGCGACGGCGAACGTGGAGGCCGGTCAGCCGGTGACCGTGACGTTCGGCGGCAGGACGTACCGCACCGAGGTGGACGCCGACGGCAACTGGAGCCTGACGGTGCCGGCCGCGGACCTTGCGGGGCTGAAGGACGGCGACGCGGTGGTGCAGGCGAGCGTCAGCAGCGTCAGCGGCAACGCCGCGGCGGCGCAGCAGGGCTACAGCGTGGACGCCACGGCGCCGTCGCTGACCATCGGCGTTATCAGTGAAAACAACGTGCTGAACGCGGCGGAGGCGGGGCGCGACCTGACCCTGAGCGGCACCAGCACGGCGGAGGCGGGGCAGACCGTCACCGTGACCTTTAACGGGCGTGAGTACAGCACCGGGGTGCAGGCGGACGGCAGCTGGACGCTGGACGTGCCGGCGGCGGACCTGGCGGGCATCGCCGACGGTGTTGCCGGCGTGACGGCGAGCGTGGCGGACAAGGCGGGCAACCCGGCAGGCGCGGGCAGCAGCGTGCTGGTGGATACCACCGTGCCGGAGCTGCGCATCAACACCGTGGCGGGCGACGACGTGATCAACGCGGCGGAGCACGGGCAGGCGCTGATCGTCTCCGGCTCGGTGAGCGGGGCGGCGGCGGGTGACGTGGTGACGGTGACGGTCGGCGAGAAGTCGTACACCACCACGCTGGACGCGGCGGGCAACTGGAGCGTGGGCGTGCCGGCGGCGGACGTGGGCGCACTGAATGCCGGTAATTACACCATCACGGCGGCGCTGACGGATAAGGCAGGCAACAGCGGCAGCACCACGCACGGCGTGGCGGTCAACCTGAGCGCGCCGGAGCTGGCTGTCGACACCATTTCTGGCGACGACGTGATCAACGCCACCGAGAAAGGGGCCGACCTGCAGCTTTCCGGCAGCAGCAACCAGCCGGAGGGCACCCAGGTCACGGTGACCCTGAACGGCATTAACTACAACACCACCACCGGCGCGGACGGCAGCTGGAGCGTGACCGTGCCGGCATCGGCAGTGGGCGCGCTGGGCGAGGCCAACTACACCGTCAGCGCCGCCGTCACCGACGCCATCGGCAACAGCGCCAGCGCCACGCACGACGTGCGCGTCGACAGCGCGCTGCCGGTGGTCACCATCAACACGCTGGCGGGCGACAACGTGGTTAACGCCGCGGAAGTGGCGTCCGGCCAGACCCTGAGCGGGCGGGTAACCAACGCGGCCGCGGGCGACAACGTGACCGTGACCGTCGGCGGCCGGGAGTACACCACCACCGTCAACGACGACCTGAGCTGGTCGGTTGAGCTGCCGGCCGGGGTGCTGACGGCGCTGGGCAACGGCGCGCTGACCGCGGGCGTCAGCGTGACCAACGGCGTGGGCAACAGCGGCTCGGCGTCGCTTGATTTTGTGATTGACGCCAACCTGCCGGGGCTGCGCGTCGACACGGTGGCGGGCGACGACGTGATCAACGTCATCGAGCACGGCCAGAACCTGATCGTCACCGGCAGCAGCACCGGGCTGGCGGCGGGCAGCAACCTGACCGTGACCATCAACGGGGCGGAGTACCCGGCGACGGTGCTGGCGGACGGCAGCTGGAGCGCGGCGGTGCCGGCGGCGGACGTCGGCGGCTGGGCCGCGGGCAGCGTCACCGTGACGGTGGCGGGCGAAAGCAGCGCCGGCAACCCGGTGAGCATCAGCCACGGCGTGACCGTGGACCTGGCGGCGGTGGCGATCACCGTCGGCAGCGTGACGGCGGACAACGTGCTGAACGCGGCGGAGAAGGGCCAGGACCTGGTGCTGTCGGGCGCGACGGCGAACGTGGAGGCCGGTCAGCCGGTGACCGTGACGTTCGGCGGCAGGACGTACCGCACCGAGGTTGACGCCGACGGCAACTGGAGCCTGACGGTGCCGGCCGCGGACCTGGCGGGGCTGAAGGACGGCGACGCGGTGGTGCAGGCGAGCGTCAGCAGCGTCAGCGGCAACGCCGCGGCGGCGCAGCAGGGCTACAGCGTGGACGCCACGGCGCCGTCGCTGACCATCGGCGTTATCAGTGAAAACAACATTCTGAACGCGGCGGAGGCGGGGCGCGACCTGACCCTGAGCGGCACCAGCACGGCGGAGGCGGGGCAGACCGTCACCGTGACCTTTAACGGGCGGGAGTACAGCACTGAGGTGCTGGCGGACGGCAGCTGGACGCTGGACGTGCCGGCGGCGGACCTGGCGGGCATCGCCGACGGTGTTGCCGGCGTGACGGCGAGCGTGGCGGACAAGGCGGGCAACCCGGCAGGCGCGGGCAGCAGCGTGCTGGTGGACACCACCGTGCCGGAGCTGCGCATCAACACCGTGGCGGGCGACGACGTGATCAACGCGGCGGAGCACGGGCAGGCGCTGATCGTCTCCGGCTCGGTGAGCGGGGCGGCGGCGGGTGACGTGGTGACGGTGACGGTCGGCGAGAAGTCGTACACCACGGTGCTGGACGCGGCGGGCAACTGGAGCGTGGGCGTGCCGGCGGCGGACGTGGGCGCACTGAATGCAGGCGCTTACACCATCACGGCGGCGCTGACGGACAAGGCGGGCAACAGCGGCAGCACCACGCACGACGTGGCGGTCAACCTGAGCACGCCAGTGCTGACTATCGATACTATTTCCGGCGACGATCTGATCAATAACGCTGAAAAAACCCAGGATCTGGTCATCAGTGGTAGCGCCACCGGGCTGGTTAGCGGGACTGTCGTTACAGTGGTACTGAATGGCAAAGCTTACAGCGCTGAGGTGGATGCCGAAGGTAACTGGAGCACCACTGTTCCTGCAGATCAGGTTAGCTCGCTGGGCGAAGCGTTGTATGACGTCAGCGCATCGGCCACCAATAGTGTAGGTAACAGTGCCAGTACGACGCACACCATCAATGTCGAATCCGTCCTGCCGGGCGTGATCATCAATGCCGTGGCCGGTGACGACGTGATTAACGCCGCCGAGCTGGCGGCGGGCCAGACCCTGAGCGGTCGGGTAACCAACGCGGCGGAGGGCGACACGGTGACCGTGACCGTCGGCGGCCGCGAGTACACCACCACCGTCAACGCCGACCTGAGCTGGAGCCTTGAGCTGGGCAGCGACGTGCTGACGGCGCTGGGCAACGGCGGGCTGACGATCGGCGCCAGCGTGACCAACGGCGTGGGCAACAGCGGCAGCGGCACGCGCGACGTCACCGTCGACGCCAACCTGCCGGGGCTGCGCATCGACACGGTGGCGGGCGACGACGTGATCAACGTCATCGAGCACGGCCAGAACCTGATCGTCACCGGCAGCAGCAGCGGGCTGGCGGCGGGCAGCAACCTGACCGTGACCATCAACGGGGCGGAGTACCCGGCGACGGTGCTGGCGGACGGCAGCTGGAGCGCGGCGGTGCCGGCGGCGGACGTTGGCGGCTGGCCGGCGGGCAGCCTGACCGTGACGGCGGCGGGCGAAAGCGCCGCCGGCAACCCGGTGAGCATCAGCCACGGCGTGACCGTGGATCTGGCGGCGGTGGCGATCACCGTCGGCAGCGTGACGGCGGACAACGTGCTGAACGCGGCGGAGAAGGGCCAGGACCTGGTGCTGTCGGGCGCGACGGCGAACGTGGAGGCCGGTCAGCCGGTAACCGTGACGTTCGGCGGCAGGACGTACCGCACCGAGGTTGACGCCGACGGCAACTGGAGCCTGACGGTGCCGGCCGCGGACCTGGCGGGGCTGAAGGACGGCGACGCGGTGGTGCAGGCGGGCGTCAGCAGCGTCAGCGGCAACGCGGCGACGGCGGGGCGCGAGTACAGCGTGGACGCCACGGCGCCGTCGCTGACCATCGGCACCGTCAGCGGCGACAACGTGCTGAACGCGGCGGAGGCGGGGCGTGACCTGACCCTGAGCGGCACCAGCACGGCGGAGGCGGGGCAGACCGTCACCGTGACCTTTAACGGGCGGGAGTACAGCACCGGGGTGCTGGCAAACGGCAGCTGGACGCTGGACGTGCCGGCGGCGGACCTGGCGGGCATCGCCGACGGTGTTGCCGGCGTGACGGCGAGCGTGGCGGACAAGGCGGGGAACCCGGCGTCGGCCAGCCACAACCTGACCGTCGACGTGACCGTGCCGGTGGTGACCATCAACACCGTGGCGGGCGACGACGTGATCAACCTGGCGGAGCACGGCCAGGCGCAGGTTATCAGCGGCTCGGCGAGCGGCGCGGCGGCGGGTGACCGGGTGACGGTCACCGTCGGCGGGCAGTCTTACACCACGGTGCTCGACGCGGCGGGCAACTGGAGCGTCGGGCTGCCTGCGGCGGCGGTCTCCGCCCTGCAGGACGGCACGGAGACCATCGCCGTGTCGGTGACCGACGCGGCCGGCAACACCGGCGGCGGCACGCGCGACGTGTCGGTCGACACCGGGCTGCCGTCGCTGGGCTTCGACGCCATCAGCGGCGACAACGTGCTGAACGCGGCTGAAAAGGGTCAGGACCTGACCGTCAGCGGCACCAGCAGCGGGCTGGCGGAAAATACCGCGGTGACGGTGACGCTGAACGGCAAAACCTACGACGCGACCACCGCGGCGGACGGCAGCTGGAGCCTGACGGTGCCGGCGGCGGACCTGGCGGCGCTGGGCGAGGCGAACTACACCCTGAGCGCCACCGCCAGCAGCGGCGTGGGCAACAGCGTCAGCGCGGGCGCGGGGCTGCAGGTGAATACCGCCCTGCCGGGCGTGTTCATCAACGCGGTGGCCGGTGACGACGTGATTAACGCCGCCGAGCTGGCGGCGGGCCAGACCCTGAGCGGGCGGGTAACCAACGCGGCGGAGGGCGACACGGTGACCGTGACCGTCGGCGGCCGCGAGTACACCACCACCGTCAACGCCGACCTGAGCTGGAGCCTTGAGCTGGGCAGCGACGTGCTGACGGCGCTGGGCAACGGCGGGCTGACGATCGGCGCCAGCGTGACCAACGGCGTGGGCAACAGCGGCAGCGGCACGCGCGACGTCACCGTCGACGCCAACCTGCCGGGGCTGCGCATCGACACGGTGGCGGGCGACGACGTGATCAACGTCATCGAGCACGGCCAGAACCTGATCGTCACCGGCAGCAGCAGCGGGCTGGCGGCGGGCAGCAACCTGACCGTGACCATCAACGGGGCGGAGTACCCGGCGACGGTGCTGGCGGACGGCAGCTGGAGCGCGGCGGTGCCGGCGGCGGACGTTGGCGGCTGGCCGGCGGGCAGCCTGACCGTGACGGCGGCGGGCGAAAGCGCCGCCGGCAACCCGGTGAGCATCAGCCACGGCGTGACCGTGGACCTGGCGGCGGTGGCGATCACCGTCGGCAGCGTGACGGCGGACAACGTGCTTAACGCGGCGGAGAAGGGCCAGGACCTGGTGCTGTCGGGCGCGACGGCGAACGTGGAGGCCGGTCAGCCGGTAACCGTGACGTTCGGCGGCAGGACGTACCGCACCGAGGTTGACGCCGACGGCAACTGGAGCCTGACGGTGCCGGCCGCGGACCTTGCGGGGCTGAAGGACGGCGACGCGGTGGTGCAGGCGGGCGTCAGCAGCGTCAGCGGCAACGCGGCGACGGCGGGGCGCGAGTACAGCGTGGACGCCACGGCGCCGTCGCTGACCATCGGCGTTATCAGTGAAAACAACGTGCTGAACGCGGCGGAGGCGGGGCGTGACCTGACCCTGAGCGGCACCAGCACGGCGGAGGCGGGGCAGACCGTCACCGTGACCTTTAACGGCCGTGAGTACAGCACTGAGGTGCTGGCAAACGGCAGCTGGACGCTGGACGTGCCGGCGGCGGACCTGGCGGGCATCGCCGACGGTGTTGCCGGCGTGACGGCGAGCGTGGCGGACAAGGCGGGGAACCCGGCGTCGGCCAGCCACAACCTGACCGTCGACGTGACCGTGCCGGTGGTGACCATCAACACCGTGGCGGGCGACGACGTGATCAACCTGGCGGAGCACGGCCAGGCGCAGGTTATCAGCGGCTCGGCGAGCGGCGCGGCGGCGGGTGACCGGGTGACGGTCACCGTCGGCGGGCAGTCGTACACCACGGTGCTCGACGCGGCGGGCAACTGGAGCGTCGGGCTGCCTGCGGCGGCGGTCTCCGCCCTGCAGGACGGCACGGAGACCATCGCCGTGTCGGTGACCGACGCGGCCGGCAACACCGGCGGCGGCACGCGCGACGTGTCGGTCGACACCGGGCTGCCGTCGCTGGGCTTCGACGCCATCAGCGGCGACAACGTGCTGAACGCGGCTGAAAAGGGTCAGGACCTGACCGTCAGCGGCACCAGCAGCGGGCTGGCGGAAAATACCGCGGTGACGGTGACGCTGAACGGCAAAACCTACGACGCGACCACCGCGGCGGACGGCAGCTGGAGCCTGACGGTGCCGGCGGCGGACCTGGCGGCGCTGGGCGAGGCGAACTACACCCTGAGCGCCACCGCCAGCAGCGGCGTGGGCAACAGCGTCAGCGCGGGCGCGGGGCTGCAGGTGAATACCGCCCTGCCGGGCGTGTTCATCAACGCGGTGGCCGGTGACGACGTGATTAACGCCGCCGAGCTGGCGGCGGGCCAGACCCTGAGCGGGCGGGTAACCAACGCGGCGGAGGGCGACACGGTGACCGTGACCGTCGGCGGCCGCGAGTACACCACCACCGTCAACGCCGACCTGAGCTGGAGCCTTGAGCTGGGCAGCGACGTGCTGACGGCGCTGGGCAACGGCGGGCTGACGATCGGCGCCAGCGTGACCAACGGCGTGGGCAACAGCGGCAGCGGCACGCGCGACGTCACCGTCGACGCCAACCTGCCGGGGCTGCGCATCGACACGGTGGCGGGCGACGACGTGATCAACGTCATCGAGCACGGCCAGAACCTGATCGTCACCGGCAGCAGCAGCGGGCTGGCGGCGGGCAGCAACCTGACCGTGACCATCAACGGGGCGGAGTACCCGGCGACGGTGCTGGCGGACGGCAGCTGGAGCGCGGCGGTGCCGGCGGCGGACGTTGGCGGCTGGCCGGCGGGCAGCCTGACCGTGACGGCGGCGGGCGAAAGCGCCGCCGGCAACCCGGTGAGCATCAGCCACGGCGTGACCGTGGACCTGGCGGCGGTGGCGATCACCGTCGGCAGCGTGACGGCGGACAACGTGCTTAACGCGGCGGAGAAGGGCCAGGACCTGGTGCTGTCGGGCGCGACGGCGAACGTGGAGGCCGGTCAGCCGGTAACCGTGACGTTCGGCGGCAGGACGTACCGCACCGAGGTTGACGCCGACGGCAACTGGAGCCTGACGGTGCCGGCCGCGGACCTTGCGGGGCTGAAGGACGGCGACGCGGTGGTGCAGGCGGGCGTCAGCAGCGTCAGCGGCAACGCGGCGACGGCGGGGCGCGAGTACAGCGTGGACGCCACGGCGCCGTCGCTGACCATCGGCGTTATCAGTGAAAACAACGTGCTGAACGCGGCGGAGGCGGGGCGTGACCTGACCCTGAGCGGCACCAGCACGGCGGAGGCGGGGCAGACCGTCACCGTGACCTTTAACGGCCGTGAGTACAGCACTGAGGTGCTGGCAAACGGCAGCTGGACGCTGGACGTGCCGGCGGCGGACCTGGCGGGCATCGCCGACGGTGTTGCCGGCGTGACGGCGAGCGTGGCGGACAAGGCGGGGAACCCGGCGTCGGCCAGCCACAACCTGACCGTCGACGTGACCGTGCCGGTGGTGACCATCAACACCGTGGCGGGCGACGACGTGATCAACCTGGCGGAGCACGGCCAGGCGCAGGTTATCAGCGGCTCGGCGAGCGGCGCGGCGGCGGGTGACCGGGTGACGGTCACCGTCGGCGGGCAGTCGTACACCACGGTGCTCGACGCGGCGGGCAACTGGAGCGTCGGGCTGCCTGCGGCGGCGGTCTCCGCCCTGCAGGACGGCACGGAGACCATCGCCGTGTCGGTGACCGACGCGGCCGGCAACACCGGCGGCGGCACGCGCGACGTGTCGGTCGACACCGGGCTGCCGTCGCTGGGCTTCGACGCCATCAGCGGCGACAACGTGCTGAACGCGGCTGAAAAGGGTCAGGACCTGACCGTCAGCGGCACCAGCAGCGGGCTGGCGGAAAACACCGCGGTGACGGTGACGCTGAACGGCAAAACCTACGACGCGACCACCGCGGCGGACGGCAGCTGGAGCCTGACGGTGCCGGCGGCGGACCTGGCGGCGCTGGGCGAGGCGAACTACACCCTGAGCGCCACCGCCAGCAGCGGCGTGGGCAACAGCGTCAGCGCGGGCGCGGGGCTGCAGGTGAATACCGCCCTGCCGGGCGTGTTCATCAACGCGGTGGCCGGTGACGACGTGATTAACGCCGCCGAGCTGGCGGCGGGCCAGACCCTGAGCGGTCGGGTAACCAACGCGGCGGAGGGCGACACGGTGACCGTGACCGTCGGCGGCCGCGAGTACACCACCACCGTCAACGCCGACCTGAGCTGGAGCCTTGAGCTGGGCAGCGACGTGCTGACGGCGCTGGGCAACGGCGGGCTGACGATCGGCGCCAGCGTCACCAACGGCGTGGGCAACAGCGGCAGCGGCACGCGCGACGTCACCGTCGACGCCAACCTGCCGGGGCTGCGCATCGACACGGTGGCGGGCGACGACGTGATCAACGTCATCGAGCACGGCCAGAACCTGATCGTCACCGGCAGCAGCAGCGGGCTGGCGGCGGGCAGCAGCCTGACCGTGACCATCAACGGGGCGGAGTACCCGGCGACGGTGCTGGCGGACGGCAGCTGGAGCGCGGCGGTGCCGGCGGCGGACGTCGGCGGCTGGCCGGCGGGCAGCCTGACCGTGACGGCGGCGGGCGAAAGCAGCGCTGGCAACCCGGTGAGCATCAGCCACGGCGTGACCGTGGACCTGGCGGCGGTGGCGATCACCGTCGGCAGCGTGACGGCGGACAACGTGCTGAACGCGGCGGAGAAGGGCCAGGACCTGGTGCTGTCGGGCGCGACGGCGAACGTGGAGGCCGGTCAGCCGGTAACCGTGACGTTCGGCGGCAGGACGTACCGCACCGAGGTGGACGCCGACGGCAACTGGAGCCTGACGGTGCCGGCCGCGGACCTTGCGGGGCTGAAGGACGGCGACGCGGTGGTGCAGGCGGGCGTCAGCAGCGTCAGCGGCAACGCGGCGACGGCGGGGCGCGAGTACAGCGTGGACGCCACGGCGCCGTCGCTGACCATCGGCGTTATCAGTGAAAACAACGTGCTGAACGCGGCGGAGGCGGGGCGTGACCTGACCCTGAGCGGCACCAGCACGGCGGAGGCGGGGCAGACCGTCACCGTGACCTTTAACGGGCGTGAGTACAGCACCGGGGTGCAGGCGGACGGCAGCTGGACGCTGGACGTGCCGGCGGCGGACCTGGCGGGCATCGCCAACGGCAGCGCCAGCGTGACGGCCTCCGTAGCGGACAAGGCGGGCAACCCGGCGAGTACCGGCAGCACCCTGTTTGTAGACACTACCGTCCCGGTGCTGACCATCAACACTGTGGCGGGCGACGACGTGATCAACGCGGCGGAGCACGGCCAGGCGCAGATCATCAGCGGCTCAGTAACGGGCGCGCAGACCGGTGACGTGGTGACGGTCACCCTCGGTGACAAGTCGTACACCACCACGCTGGACGCGTCAGGTAATTGGAGCGTGGGCGTGTCGGCGGCGGACGTGAGCGCACTGAATGCAGGCGCTTACACCATCACGGCGGCGCTGACGGACAAGGCAGGCAATAGCAACAGTGCACAACACACGGTGAATGTAACGCTGTCTTCACCTGAGCTGACGATTAACGCCATCGCTATCGATGATGTGATCAACGCGGCGGAAAAAGGTGCTGACCTGGTGCTGTCTGGTACCACCACGAACGTTGAGGCGGGGCAGCAAGTGACGCTGACCTTCGGCGGAAAAACTTACAGCGCTGAGGTAGGTACTAATGGCAGCTGGAGTTACACCGTGCCGGCCGCCGACCTGGCGGGCCTGAAGAACGGCGACGCGGTAGTGCAGGCCAGCGTCAGCAACGTTAGCGGCAATGGCGTCACGGCAGAGCGCGGATATACCGTGGATGCCAGCACGCCTACGCTGACCATCGATACCATCAGCGGCGACAACATGCTGAATGCTGCCGAAGCGGGTCAGGATCTGACGCTGTCCGGCACCAGTAGCGCTGAAGCGGGACAAATTGTCACCGTGACCTTTAACGGCAAGGATTACAGCACCGAGGTGCTGGCAAACGGCAGCTGGACGCTGGACGTGCCGGCGGCGGACATGGCAGAGATTGCTGATGGCACCGCTATCGTGACGGCTTCCGTGGCAAATCAGTCTGGCAACCCGGCATCGGCGAGCCATAACCTGACGGTGGATGTGACCGTGCCGGTGGTGACCATTAATACCGTGGCGGGCGACGATGTGATCAACGCGGTGGAGCATGGCCAGGCGCAGATTATCAGCGGATCGGCGAGCGGCGCAGCAGCGGGAGATGTGGTGACGGTCACCATCGGTGACAACTCCTGGACGACAACTCTGAATGCGGCGGGTAACTGGAGCGTCGGGATTCCGGCAGCGGCTATCTCTGCCCTGCAGGACGGCACCGTGACGATCGGCGTATCGGTAACCGACGCGGCGGGCAACACCGGCGGCGACACGCACAACGTGACCGTGGAAACCGGTGTGCCATCGTTGGGCTTCGATGCCATCAGCGGTGATAACGTGTTGAACGCTGTGGAAAAAGGTCAGGATCTGACCGTCAGCGGCACCAGCAGCGGTCTGGCGGAAAATACCACCGTGACTGTGACGCTGAACGGTAAAAACTATGAGGCGAGCACCACCGCGAACGGCAGCTGGACCCTGACGGTTCCGGCCACTGACGTCGCGAATCTGGTGGATGGCGGCAGCTATTCACTGAGCGCCTCGGCGCAAAGTAGCGCAGGCAACAGCGCTGCCGCGACGGATAGCATCAGTGTCGACACCACTGCGCCAGTGATCAGCATCGCTACTCTGGCCGGGGATAATGTACTTAATGCTGCTGAGCAACAGCAGCCACTGACCATTAACGGCTCCACCAGTGCGGAAGCGGGACAAACCGTCAGGGTAACGCTGGGCGAGAAAACCTATGAAACCACCGTGTCGAGCGATGGCACCTGGACGCTCAATGTTCCGGCCAGCGACCTCGCTGAGCTCGATGAGGGCGCGCTGACGGTAACAGCATCGGTTAATGATAAAGCGGGCAACAACGGTCAGGCGACGCATCCACTGACGGTCGATACCGTGGCACCTACTGTCACCATCAATACCGTGGCAGGCGATGATATCGTCAATAACAGCGAGCAACTGGCGGGACAAACCGTCAGCGGCACCAGCACGGCTGAACAAGGCCAGACGGTAATCGTGACGTTTGGCGATCGCAACTGGCAGACGACAGTGGATGCCGACGGAAACTGGTCGGTGTTTATTCCGGGACGAGATTTCCTCGGCCTGAGCGATGGTGGCTATGAAATTACGGCCTCCGTTAGCGATAAAGCGGGTAACCCGGGCAGCACCAGTCGTGATGTCACGCTGAGTGGTGAGGTGCCGACAATTACCGTCGATACCTTTGCCGGTGATGACATTGTCAGCGCCGCCGAGCACGGTACGCCGCTGGTAATTAGCGGAACGACTACGGCACCGGTTGGCGAAAGGGTAACCATTACGCTGAACGACAAAACCTATACCACAACCGTGCAGGAAGGAGGCCGCTGGAGCTATACCGTAGGCAGTGCAGATGTGACGGCTCTCGCCGATGGCGGAGCCTATGTGATTAACGCCCAGGTCAGCAATGCCATTGGCAATAGCGCCAGCGACGATCGCACCGTAACCGTTGAACTGGCCGCGCCATCGATGGGTATCAGCATTGATTCGCTGCAAAACGACACCGGGCTGAGCGCCACCGACTTCATCACCAATGATAGTCAGGTGGTCGTGCAGGGATCGCTGACGGCGCAACTTGGTAATAATGAGAAGGCGCAAATCAGCCTTGACGGCGGCGTAAGCTGGATCGATCTGACCGTTACCGCAACCAACTGGAGCTATAGCGACAGTCGGACCCTGACCGATGGCTCGTACACCTATCAGGTGCGGGTAGTCGATAACGCCGGGAATGTCGGCGCGACGGACAGCCAGATCGTGGTCGTAGATTTGACTGCGCCAGTAGCACCTACCATTACAGTGGATGCTATCACTCAGGATACTGGCCTGTCAGACAGCGACTTTATCACCAGTGATAATCAGATAACCCTGAGCGGAACGCTGGGTGCAGGACTGGGTAATGGTGACCATGCGCAGATCAGTATCGACGGCGGTGTAACCTGGACGGATGTTAACGTCAGTGGTCTGAAGTGGACTTATGTAGATGGTCGGACGTTGCAGGATGGTGATTATAACTACCAGCTTCGTATTATCGATGATGCGGGTAATATCAGCGCCACCACCAACCAGGTGGTGACGATTGATACCACCGGCCCGGCTGCCAGTAAAACCGTCAGCATCGACAGCATCAGCGACGATACCGGACTGAGCAACAGTGACTTTATCACCAATGATACCTCGCTGACGCTGCACGGCTCACTGGGCGCAACGCTGGCCGCTGACGAATTTGTCCAGATCAGCCTGGATGGGGGTAACAGCTGGCAGAACGTCACGGTGATCGGTACTAACTGGAACTTCACCGATGGTCGTACGCTGGAAAACCAGACCTACAATTATTGGGTTCGGGTGGTCGACACCGCAGGTAACGTCGGTGCGACGGCACAGCAACAGGTGACGGTCGATACCATTGCGCCTGATGCGGCTATCACCGTATCGGTGGACAACATCACGGTTGACACCGGCTTTGATAATAACGATTTCCTGACCAGCGCAACCTCGTACACGCTGCACGGCACGCTTGGCGCAGGTCTCGGTGCGAACGAGTTTGTTCAGGTTAGTATGGATGGCGGCACGACATGGGTGTATGCGACGGTAGATGGCACCAGCTGGAGCTACACCGATGCACGCACGCTGATTGACGGTGCGTATAACTATCAGGTACGCGTGGTGGATGTGGCGGGTAACGTTGGCGCAACTACTTCGCAGAGAGTGACGGTTGATACCGAGGCACCGCAGTATGGCATCACAGTTGATGCTATCAGTGAAGATACCGGACAGTCTGACAGTGACTTTATCACTAACGACACCTCGTTAACCGTTAGCGGTTCGATTGGCAGTACGCTGGCCAGCGATGAACGTGTGCAGATTAGCCTCGACGGCGGCACCACCTGGGTTGATGCTACGGTAACCAATCGAAGCTGGAGCTATACCGATACCCGTGAACTGACTGACGGCGACTACACCTATCAGGTGCGGATTATTGATCAGGCAGGAAACGTCGGATCAACCGCCCAGCAGGTAGTGACGGTAGATACCACGCCGCCATCGACCCAGGGGACGGTGGTCAGCTACACCGATGAAACCGGAGAGCGTCAGGGTGATTTCGGTGCTTCTGTCGCTACCGATGACACCTCGCCGGTCATTAACGGCTCGCTGAATCAGGCGCTGGCAGACGGTGAAATCGCCGAGCTGTACCGTGATGGTGTGCTGTTGGGTCAGGTAACGATGAATGGTGCCACCAGCTGGTACTTCCAGGACAGTTCTTTGCGGGACGGTAATCACACCTACGTGATGCGCATTACCGATACGGCAGGGAACTATACCGATTCGGACGACTTTGTGCTGAAGGTGGATACCAGCGTGCCCACCACTACCGCTGTGATAACTGCACAGACTACCACCGATACCACGCCGATTATCAGCGGCACCGTATCGGCGGCGCTGGCTAATGGCGAGTATCTGGTGGTTACCGTTGACGGTAAAACCTACACCTCAGAAACCGGTGGTGCCGTGGTTGTCGATCCGAATCACAGCACCTGGTATTTGCAGATTCCGGACAGCGCTGTACTGGGCATTAACAGCTACGATGTGACGGCGCAGGTGAAAAGCAGTGCGGGCAACGGTAATACCACCGGTATTGCCAACGGTAGCCTGACGATAGGCACTGAATCAATAGATACTGCCTGGGCTAGCGCCAGTGGCACTGTCAATAATTCGACGATGACCCTTGGCTTAAACGGTAGCGGCCTGTGGAATATTATTGCCAACGGGCAGTCATACTCCAGCAGCGGCATATCGAGCTATAGCGATACGGTGCTGACAAACACCCGAGCCATAAATGTGGTGAGCCAGACATCGGTTGACTTTGATCGTAACGGTACCGCGGATGTTTTTGCCACCGAGGTCTCTTATGCTGGAGCCACCCAGGTGATGTGGACCTACAACGGCTCCAGCTATACCGCCAGCCAGCTGGCGATGGGGACCACCATCTGGTACGGCGGTGTTATGGCCTACGATAAGACCGGTGACGGCTATGTCGATCTTGCCTACGGCGATGCGGGTTTTGACTCCAAAACCTATATGGTCAACAACAACGGCGTAATGACGCCCGATGGCACCAATGGGAATGGAGGGTTTGCTGGCCAATTCGTCACCGGGCGCGAGATTTCCGGCGTTGATATTAATAACGACGGTACGGTGGATATTGTTCAGCACACAAACATCAGCGGCACATACTCGATGACCGTTATTAACAACAACGGTAATGGTACGCTGTCTATTGGGCAGAACCTTACTAACGTGTTTGTGAATATCGCCACCGATACCACAACAGCAGCGTCGATGACCTGGGCAGATTTTAATGGCGACGGCTATATGGATCTCTACATCGGCAGCAGCTTTGGCAATACCGGCGGCGTGATCTATTACAACAATGGTAGCGGTCAGCTCTCGGCAGCCAAAAGCGCGGTAGAAGCCTCGAACGCCACGGCAGGTTACTTGTCGGTAGCGGTGGACTGGAACGGCGATGGCCAGATGGATGTGATTAAGCTCAGCACCTATAGCGCATCACAGACTGCCACTTTGTTTACTAATAACAATCATGGCAGTTCCTGGACGACCACTCAGTTGGCGTCCAGCCTGGTGAACGTGACCGGTATTGCTGCGCTGGATTACAACTGGGACGGCACGCAAGACCTGCTGATTTCCCAGCGTAATGGTCAGGTCGTTTACGTGCAGAACAACCAGGCAATTGCTGACGGCACCGCAATGCATCTGCGTATCGTCGACAGCGAGGGGATCAACGTTTACTACGGTAACACCGTTAATCTGTATAACGCTGCTGGCGCACTGGTGGCCTCGCAGATTATCAATGCCCAGTCGGGGATTGGGGTAAACGACAGCTCGGCGCTGGTGAGTTTCTATGGCCTGAACCCGAATGAAACCTACAGTGCTGAAATTGTGAAGATCACTAACGGGGTCTCTGACAATGTCACCTGGGATGGACTGGAAGCGGGCAACGGTAAGGAAAGCTATGTTCTGACGGCGGAAGCGGCCAACGGAGGCAATAGCGGTACTATCACCGGTACTGGCTATAACGACACGTTTATTGCTGAAGAGGGAACCTATACCTATAACGGTTCCGGCGGCTGGAACACGACATCCGATCATGATACCTGGAGCAGCACCGGTGGTATGGACGTGGTGGATTATCGTAACGCAACGTCTGGTGTAACGGTTGACCTGAGCATTTCCACCGCGCAGGACACCGGTTTTAACACTTCACGACTGGTGAATATTGAAGGTATTACCGGCTCCGATTTCGATGACGTTATCACCGGCAACAGCGGCGATAACCTGTTCGAAGGACGCGGCGGCAATGACACCTTTAATATCGGTAGCGGCGGTCACGATACGCTGTTGTACAAGCTGATCAACGCAGCAGATGCTACCGGCGGTAACGGCAGCGATGTGGTGAACGGCTTCACCGTCGGAACCTGGGAAGGAACGGCGGACACTGACCGGATTGATCTGCGTGAACTGCTTACCGGCAGCGGTTATACCGGTAGCGGATCGGCGAGTTATGTAAACGGCGTGGCGGCTCTCGATGCCGGAGCGGGCAACCTCACCGATTACATTCGCGTAGTACAGAACGGCAGTAACACCGAGATCCAGATCGATCGTGATGGCAGCGGAGGCCAATTCGATCCGACCACGGTGGTAACGCTGAATGGCGTACAAACCGATCTTGCCACCTTGCTGGCAAACCATCAGTTGTTAGTTGTGTAGTTAAACGGGCCGCGGAGAGTGAATCTCCGCGGCATTTTGCTGTTCTTTACAACACTATCAGTAACCATAATAAAAACATGGTATTTTCGATCCAGTTGGCAATTATTCGATTTCTAACCAATTGTTTTAGAAATCATTTAAGTTTGTAACGATCGCGCTGACAGGAAGTAACATTATGAAGACTCATCCGCAGTTTGAACCCTGGCTTCAGGCCATGCTCATCGTTGCTAAACACTATCGCCTCGACTTTTCTCAGGAACATGTTCGGGTCACTATCAGTCATGAAAGTCAGTCGCCTCGTCAGTTGGTACTGGAAGATATGGCGCGTCAACTCGGTCTCGGATTACGCATCGTACCGGCGGATAGCGCACTGCTCGATCCCTGGCGTTTACCGCTGTTGGCGGAATTTACCGGCGGACAAATCGCGGTCATCAACCGCATGGATAAAGACGGCAACGTTTGCCTGCAATTCAGCGGCGACGGCGGCCTTGAAACCGTATTAACACGTGAAGAGCTGGGCACGCGACTCAAAATGTTGGTGGTGCTGCGCCCATTGGAGTCCACTCCGGATGCACGCGTTGATGACTATATTAAACCGTATGAGAAAAACTGGTTCTGGCAACTGGCGCTGAAAGACTGGCGTCGGTACAGCGATATTATGCTGGTCGCGCTGGCGGCTAACGTACTGGCGCTGTCAGGAATGGTTTTCTCCATGCAGGTGTATGACCGCGTGGTGCCATCGCAGTCTGAAGCAACATTGTGGGTATTGTTCGGCGGCGTAATGCTGGCGATTTTTTTTGAATTTATTATGCGCATGCTGCGCGTGCATATTTCTGATGTAATCGGTAAACGTGCCGATCTGCGTATCTCTGAACGCGTCTTCGCTCATGCCATGCGCATTAAAAACGGTGCGCGTTCGAAATCCACCGGTTCGTTTATCGCCCAGATCCGCGAACTGGAATCGGTGCGTGAACTGATCACGTCCACCACCATCGCGGCGATATCGGACCTGCCGTTCTTCCTGCTGTTTGTGTTTATTCTGTGGATGATCGGCGGGCCGCTGGTATTGGTGGTTCTGCTGGCGGTGCCGCTGCTGCTTATCCCCGGACTATTGGTTCAGCGGCCGCTGGGCAGGCTCTCAAGTGAAGGAATGCGCGAATCGGCAATCCGTAACGCCACGCTGGTTGAGGCGGTGCAGGGCCTTGAAGACATCAAACTGATGCGTGCAGAGCAACGTTTTCAGAATCAATGGAATAATACCAGTGACGTAGCGGCCAGTGTGGGAATGAAACAACGCTGGCTGACCGGATTACTGCTTACCTGGACGCAGGAAGTTCAGTCCATCGTCTATGCGGTGGTGCTGCTTGTTGGCTGCTATCTGGTGATTGCCGGTGATATGACCACCGGCGCACTGGTGGGCACCTCGATCCTTGCCTCACGCACCATTGCGCCGCTGGCGCAAATTTCCGGCGTGCTGTCACGTTGGCAGTCGGCGAAAGTAGCGCGTAAAGGGCTGGATGATTTGATGCAGCGGCCAATCGATGAGCCGCAACGCGGCAAAAAAGTCCATAAAGCGCATCTGCGCGGTAATTATCAGCTTGAAGATCTCGGGTTTTATTACGATGAAGAAGAGAAGCTGAATGTACTGAATATCTCACGCCTGCAAATCAAGGCCGGTGAAAAAATTGCGCTGCTGGGCCGCAACGGTTCAGGAAAAAGTACCTTGTTACAGCTGCTGGCCGGTATGCAGGAGCCGCAGCAGGGCAGCATTCTGCTGGATGATATTTCTCTCAGTCATCTTGACCCGGCGGACGTACGCCGTGACATGCAGTTACTCAGCCAGCAGGCGCGGCTGTTCTTTGGTTCGGTGCGGGACAACATTATGTTGGGCAACCCACTGGCAACCGATGAAGAGATTCATCATGCGCTGACTATCAGCGGTGCGCTGGATTTTGTGCGTAAGCAGAAAATGGGGCTTAACTATGTCATTAGTGAAGGCGGTGCCGGATTGTCTGGCGGGCAGCGTCAGGCACTGTTGCTGGCCCGTGCGCTATTGACCTCGCCGAATATTCTGCTGCTTGACGAACCGACGGCCTGGCTGGATGAGGTCAGTGAGAAGCAGTTTATCCATCATCTGAATAACTGGCTCGGTAAGCAGCGCACACTGGTGGTGGCAACCCATCGCCTGCCGATTCTCGAACTGGTAGACCGCATCATCGTGCTGGATAACGGCCGCATAGTCATGGACGGGCCGCGTGATGCCATTTTACGTGAGCACGGTATGACGCCGCAGAAACCCGCGCCGAAAGCGCCGCAGCGTACCGTGACAATGAAGAAAGAGCCGCCGGCGAAAACCACTTCAGAGCGAGGAACGGTATGAATGATTTTAGCCGTTTTAATCGCGGCCTGCGTGAGCCGCGCCTGCCGCGCTCCACGCTGGTTGCATGGAGCCTGTTTGCGCTACTGGCGGTATTTGTTATCTGGGCGAGCCTGTTTAATCTGGATGAGGTAACGACCGGCAGTGGCAAAGTGGTGCCGTCCTCGCATGAACAAGTGATTCAGTCGCTGGAAGGCGGCATTATCCATAAATTGTTTGTTCATGAGGGCGATATTGTTGAACGTGGCCAGCAGCTGGCGCAGCTGGACCGGACAAAAACCGAGTCGGGCGTGCTGGAGAGCGGGTCGCGTCTTAACGCTGCTTTAGCCACCGCGGCACGCCTTAACGCTGAAGTTAACTCGCGAGAACTGGTGTTTCCCGCCGAGCTGGACGACGATACCGATTTGGTCAGGCAGGAGACGGCACTTTATCAATCACGCCGCGAAAGCCTGGAAAAGGGATTAGAAGGTTTACGTCAGGGCGTAGCGCTGGTGCAGCGCGAACTTTCGCTGACCCAGCCGTTAGTCAAGCAGGGGGCGGCAAGTAGTGTTGAAGTGCTTCGTCTTCAGCGTCAGAAAAACGAGCTGGAGAATAAGATCACCGAAATGCAAAATCAGTATTATGTGCGCGCGCGTGAAGAGTTAGCCAAAGCGAATGCGGAAATTGAAGCTCAGCGCTCGGTAATGCGCGGGCGTGAAGATTCCCTGACCCGGCTGACCTTTAATGCGCCGGTTCGTGGCATAGTAAAAGATATCGACGTTACTACCGTCGGGGGGGTTATTCCACCCAACGGAAAATTAATGAGTCTGGTGCCGCTGGACGATCAGATGTTAATTGAGGCTAAAATTTCACCACGCGATGTCGCCTTTATCCATCCCGGACAAAAAGCGCTGGTAAAAATTACTGCTTACGACTATTCGATTTACGGTGGGCTGGAAGGTGAAGTTACGTTGATTTCACCGGATACCATTCAGGATGAAGTTAAGCGAGATGTGTACTACTATCGGGTATACATTCGTACTTCCAGCAATCATCTGGTCAATAAACAAGGTAAGGAATTCCCGATCTTTCCTGGCATGATTGCGACCGTTGATATTAAAACCGGCAGTAAAACCATCCTCGATTACTTGCTGAAACCGTTAAATAAAGCGAAGGAAGCGCTGCGCGAAAGATAAAAAATGGCGATCGCTAATAGCGGTCGCCATTTACATTTATGCCGGCAGGTTACAATCAGTCGTCATCTTATGAGCATCGGCTGAAAGGTGAGTTTATTCAGTCGGGTGAATGTTAAGATAATGGGTAATGTAAGCAAAGTATAACCCGGCGTAATTTTCTACCAGCTGAATAAAGCTGGGATAAATTTCAATTGAGCCATTTTCACGCTCTTTCAAGTATCCGGCATTTTGTGCTGCTTTGATCAACCTGTTGACATGGATGCGTGATACACAGAACTCTTTTGCCAGTATGCTGGCAGAATAATCAATCACTGCTCCTCGACCATTCATGTTTTTGGTCGCCTGTAGATAAAGATACAGCATGATCATGCGCCCGCCATCTTTTTCTATAAACAGGCCGACTTCTGGCAGTATTTTTTTAAATGTCACTCCGCGAAAAAGATATTCAGCAGCGCGACGAAAAAAATTATGGCGTAAAGTGTCATTATCCAGCATATCAACATTTGTGTTGTACGCGGGAAACAGTATGTTTACCGGTAAAAATGCACCTGACATATATCTTTTAAGCTCATCCAGACCCTTTTGCGTTGGCTGGATTAAAACTTTGCGCCGATCCTCCTCGCTACGCCAGGTCTTAATGCGATGGGTGGTTTTCAGTAATGTAATAATCGCGATAACACTGTTAGGGCTGGCAATTTTATAGCGTGAGCATAAGGTTTTTATATCTGAAACGGACGAGGCCTGGTTGCCAAAAACGAAGCAACACATTGAAAGTATTATATTAAATCTCGATTCCTGTAGCATTGTTTTATAAAAAAGCGGTTGTTTCTTATAAATTTCATCATTGATGCGAAAGTGTTCTCTGATGGCTTCGTTAAATCGCGGGTTATTTTTTATAATGTTACTTCGGCACAGCAATGCCTTTGAGGAAATATGTATTTCCATATATTTTCCTGTGTCAAATCGTATCAATGATTGTTGATTTGTATCTCTCTCTTATATGAGTCGACATCTATATTATACATGCAGTGAATGCATATTACTTTTTATATTTGCAAAGAACGGCAGTT
Source organism: Winslowiella sp. 2C04 (assembly GCF_050037805.1). Lineage (NCBI taxonomy): Bacteria > Pseudomonadati > Pseudomonadota > Gammaproteobacteria > Enterobacterales > Erwiniaceae > Winslowiella > Winslowiella sp. 2C04. Next base: position 1,033,119 of record NZ_CP188300.1, read on the forward strand.
TGATGTGCCGATTTGTGCGTTATCCAGTTTTTAGCATCTGTGATGTAAATCAGATGTTAAGACTCTATTTCAATGAAAATCTTTGCGTTAACTTACTATGGTAATTAGTTCAGATATGTACACCGTGGTCATAATAACAATGATTTTTATAATGTTTTTAAACAGGCAGGATAATCAGAGCAGTTGGCGCCGTTTTTTTGTGGTAATTTAATTATGGTGGTAATGTTTTTCATTTGTTATCATTCTGGCTGTTGACAATAGAGTGAAGACCATTGATCAATGGTTTGCTTTGGTTTTTAACAGTATATTAACTTCTGTCTGTGATTATAAATTTGCTATGCAAAGAGGCAGTGACATTTAATTCCTTATTTTTTCTTTCACCAGTTTTAAGATAAGTTCACTTTTATTTTAGATGTTGCTTATTTTTTTTAGGATATTACTTAAAGGAGAGGGTCATGGCCAGGATTGCTGATGGTAACGCTCAGAACCCCTATACAAACGCTTATATAATCTCAGCGTGTAGCTTTGCCTATGAAGGCCTTTCGCGCCTTCTGGCAGGTAAAGGTATCGACGCTTCACGCGTTGTATACGATGCTGATCATGTTAAAAAAGATGAGCTTGACGTTATTTTCAGAGCCAGTGAAATTCGCATTTCCGTGTTTTTGCAGGGGGATGTTAGCTCGGTTCTCAGTACGCTTAAAAAACTGGTTTTCCTGCTGAATTATTCTCATAAGCCGGTTTCGGTGCTGATCCTCTGTAGCCTGCCCTTAAGTTGGTTATACCGCATGTTGTTATCGCTGGTTTATGATAAAGATAAAATATCAGCGATTCGCGTGGCGGGCTCATCGCTGACGTGCCATGAGATTGTTCAGGATGATTTCCACCTGCTGGAAGTGGCGGCAAGAATGGAAGAGCGCCTGACCGGCAGCGTTTATAACGGATTAAGCAGCCGGGAGCTGGACGCGGTACTGAGTTTTTATCGCGGCGTGCCGGTGAAAGTACAATCTCGCCGGTTGGGGCTTGCCGATAAAACCATCTATACCCATCGGCATGAAGGTCTGCGCAAAATGCAATTTATTCAGCGCTGGCTCAATGATGCAAAAATGACCAGGGATTTATCGCGTAATATCCGGGATTCTCAGCTATCAAAAATACAGAATGTTGAAAGTGTTTTTAATGATGACATTGAAAGTAAAGGAATTTTCCCTGTCTATCAGGTGATAACCAACAGAAAAAAACAGGCCACCGGTTTTGAAATTTTGTTGCGCTGGCGTCGAAACGGGCGCATTCAGAAACCGGCAGAATTCCTGACGCATCTGAATAACAAAAATACCTGGCTGAAACTTACAGCATTGGTACTGGATGCTGCGGTACGTGGAATCAATAAATATAACGGCAAATACTTTTTCTCAGTAAATATACCACCCGAGCTCTCTTCAGGAGATGCCTTGCCGGGCATGGCAAAGAAAGCCGTTGAACTGCTGCATCAGCCAGAATGGGCTGACAGACTGGTGTTTGAGTTTGCTGAAAGCATCGACGTAACCAAAGATCCAAGAATTCCGGTTACCATGAACCGTATCCGTCAGATCGGTTGTCGCCTGGTGCTTGATGACTGCTTCTCCAACGACCATGTTATGTTTCCGGTACGGCATGTTCATTTTGATGGTCTGAAGCTCGATAAAGATCTGGTGGATAAATTTGGCAGTAATGAGAGTGATTGCAGCCTGATAAAAGCTATCTTGTATTACAGCGAAATGACAGAAACCCTCTGCACTGCCGAAGGTGTCTACAGTGAGGATAAATTTGAAACGCTGATCGCAATGGGAGTGAATAGCTTCCAGGGATTCTATCTCTCCGAACCGGTCAAAGAAGCCGAGATGGATCGCATGGTGCGGCAGTTCAGCTGATATTCCGTTTAGTCTGCCGACGTCATTTGACCCATAACAAAGGCGAGATTAGCCGCCGCGATTAATGCGGCGGCATGGGCATCACTGCTCATCTGTTTCGCATACAGCAGGCCATTCGAGGCCTCATTGGCAAAGGTGATGGTCCCTACGCCGTTTCGCCAGGAATCCAGTGCGGCATCGAAAGTAATAAATGCCGTTTCTACCAATTCAGATGCCGCCTTATCGGCTTCAAGCGCGGATCGTAGCGTATCGGCAGCCACCACAATTTCCCGCACCGCATCCTCCTGAATCTTCTGGAATGTTTCGTTTGCCGCCGCGGCGCGAGATTCAGCCTCTTTTACCCGGGCTGCGCGTAATCCTCCATCATAAAGCGGTACGCTAACGCCCAACAAAATACTTGAGGAAGAAGTTTGCTGACCAATCGAGGGCAGCCCCTGAATATCAAAGCGCCCGTGCCCGCCGGCGACCGCGCTGGCAAGGTAAACTTTGGGCAAAAAATCCGCCTCGCTTGCTTTGATACCTGCCGTCGCGGCCTGAAGGGCAGCATAGCTTGCCAGCACATCCGGACGGCGGGAAAGTGCCAGTTTTATCATTTGCTGGGTCGGAACGCTGGCGGTTTGCGGCAGAGGTTTATCCCCCGCATCTGCTACCTTGATTTGCGATGAGGCAGAAATGCCCATCGCTGCCAGTAATGCCTGCAACGCGTCACGTTCTGTTCCCTGCGCCATCACACGATTCAATTTCGACTGCGCGACCTGCTGACGAGCCTGCGCCACTTCTATCGTGGTCGCAACGCCATTTTTGTTACGCGTCTGAGCAGCATCAAGAATTTTCTGGCTATTCAGCAGTGTCTCTTCGGCTATTTTTCGTCGTGACTGCGCGGCACCGTATTGATAATAGGTGCGAGTGACATCATAGATAATCTTTTGATGCATCCCGTTGAAAGCCACATTGGCGGCCCAGGAGGTGTGTTTTGCCGCCTCCTGCAAGGCACTTCGCTGGCCAAAATCGAAGATTAACCACTGTAATGCCAGTGCAGGAACCACGGCGCTGGCGCTGGTATCCAGATCGTGTTGATCGCCGATTGCATAGGGCAAGGGCGTGCGCGTGCTTTGATATCCACCGATAACACTTGCTGAGATCATCGGTAAAAAAGTGGCTTCAACCATACCAACCGCCAGCGCCGCCTGGCGCGCCTGTTGCCAGGCGATGCGGGTATCCGGATTTTGCATCTGGGCAATATTGATCAGTTCAGATAATGGATAAACGTGCTGCTGATTTATCGCCGGAGGTGGAGAGAGGTCAGCCACTGCAGAGTTTGCCGGAACAGCAAAATTATTTTGGTTGATGCCGTCAGGCGCCCAGGGGGAAACCGGGCTGGCAGGTGCCAGATCCAGACTTCCCGTGGCACATCCGGCCAGCAGACATACTGCGGCTGCTGTCGCGAAAACCGGTATTTTCATTAAATGAGCGACAAATACTAAGCGCTTTATCATCCCAGAAGTTCCTCAAGTCGCTTGATACTGCGTTGAATCTTATGTTCAACCGATTGTTCTGCTGGCTGCGGCGCATCGTGACTGCTGCTTTTTACTGCTGCTGAACGGATAACCGTTTCGCCGTTGCAAAGCCGACTGAGCCGTTCCACATCTGAGGATGATGTTTCTGAAGATAAAAATAGTGCCGGACACAGTTTTTCCATTTCTTTAAGGATATCTTTCAGGCGTTGGTACTCTTCTTGCGACGGGCGCAGCGAAGAGGGTTCAAAAGAGATTAATTTCATTGACTCGCGGGCGCTGGTGAGCTCTTCCTCAATACTGGCCGCTTGTCTTATCGCTGCCAGGCGAGCGGCAGATGGCAAGGCCGCCTGGTCGCGTAAACTGCTGAGCAGATTACGGATGTGCTTGCGAACAGAATCGGCAATGGCGACCGGCCACAGATAAGTAAAGACTAAATACACCACCAGGTTGCCTAACAGAATCCCGAGTATTCTGTCGAGCGCAACCGACAAATCGCTGCTCGGGGCAAAGTTATGTAATACGGTAAGTAAAAACGCCAGCCCGATCTGGATTCCCCCATAAGCGATCCGTTCATTACCACTCGATACCCATGCAGCCAGCAGCAATGCGACGAAAACCAGTAACATCAACTGGCCAATATCACTCATATAAGGAACGATAAAAATAAGCGACAGCACCCCCATCAATGCGCCAATAAGGCAGCCGATAATGCGAAGCGTTAGCTTATGTACGGTCTCTCCGGTCGTTCCGAGTGCTGCGACATAACAGGTGATCATTGCGGTATGAATATCCTGCCAGTCCAGTGCGGTATAAACCAGGTAACAAATAATGCTGGCCGCCGTGGTCTTTAAGGCAAAGTACTGGTGCACCGGATTGGTCAATGCGTCTTTGGCTAAAAAGGGGGTAGAAGCCACACCGGTATCGGCTGTGGTATCTGGCGTGGCGAGTTTCACCAGCGCGGTATGTATTTCTTCAGCGTTGCCAGGCTGGGTAAACGATGGCGGTTCAATTTTCCGGCCAGCGGCAACAGCCTGCGCGGCGGAACGGCAGCAGGCGGCCAGTTCTGCACGAGTCGACTCCGGCAGCGTTCTGCTGAGGGCAGACGTAGCCAGCAGCAGCTGATAGCTGTTGGCTACGGCGGCTGAAAGCCAGGTGACCTCGGCGGCAGGCCGCAGATGAAAAATCCGCACCAGCATTACGCGCTGCTGATGTTCACTTTGCCCTTCCTGAAGCAGTTCTTTCACTTTACGCAGATTGCTGGCGTCTGGCTGTTGTAATGCTTCAGCGGCAAGCTGTAAGCGTTCAGCCAGCGTTACACGTAACAATTTCCACGGTGGACGGCCGATAAAAAGATTAAAAGCCACTAACAACAGCATCGGTGATGCCGCCATAAGCCAGGCGTACAGCACTGCGCGAACCGCTAACTCACCATTTGGAGCATCGCCAAGCAGACTCATAATAAAAGCGATCACCAGAGCGATAATGCTGCCTACCGGTCCCAGTTTGCTGGCCGAGCCCAGCCAGAGAAAGAAAAAAGAGCTGGCGGCCAGCACTGCCATCCGTAATGGCGCAGATTCAAGAGTGAAAGGAAGAATCAGCAGAATTAATCCAACCACCAAAGAGACCAATAGCGTTACCGCAATTGCCATCACCATGCTTTCGACGGCGTCCGGCTTCATCACGAACAAAATAAGGTAACAGCTAATCGCTGATTCGGGGATGCCATACAACATAGCAACCAGCGCCATCAGCGCGCAGAGTGCGCCGACGCGCCACGCCGTGGCGAATCGCCCGGGGAAGGGGGCCAGGTCGCGCTTTACCTGGCGAAGCATTTTGCTCCAGAAGCCGTCAACAACCATCTTCATTTCGTACAATCGCTACCGCACTGGCACCTATTCGCATCAATTCTGCCGGCGGGTCCTGCAGATTAATCCGCACCGGGAAACGTTGCTCAACGCGTACCCAGTTCAGTGACTTGGGTACATAAGGCAAATTACGCGGGATGTTAATTTGATCTTCTGAACTTATCCCCCAGCCAATACCTTCAACTTTGCCCTGTAGCGCCCGTTGACGATCGGCCAGTACGTAGACAGTCGCGCAGTCTCCCACTTTAATGTGTGCGAGTTCTGATTCGCGAAAGTAAGCCGATGCGTGCCAGTGCTCACTGTTGATCAGCGTAAAAATCGACTGATCGGGCACCACGTATTCTCCCGCTGAGACATTAAGCCCCACCACTAAACCATCGTGTGGCGCACGTATTTCGGTATTTTCCAGCTCTCGTTCAGCGATGGCGAGAACTGCACGGCGCGCTTTAAGCAACGCCTCAGACTCTTCAGCACTGGTTACCAACGCTGCGGAAGCAACAGTTTGCTTCAGTGCCTGTCGCAGGCTGATCTCAGCATCTTTTTTTGCTGTGCGCGCATCGTCAATCTGCTGCGCGGTGACGTAACCTTTTGCCAGCATTGGTTGCAGACGTGCCAGCGTTTGCGTGGCAAGCTGCAGGTTGGCACGCGCACGGATAACCTGCTCATCAGTTATTGCCGCGTTGGATTGTTCTGCGACCATCGTGCGGTGCTGCGTGTCCCAGGCGGCTTGCGCCATTTGCACTTCCGCTTTTGCCTGCTCGACCTGCAAGCGATAGAGCCAGGGATCGATGGTAAACATTACATCACCCCGTTTGACTTTGCCGTTCTCCTTCACATTAATGGTCTGGATGCGCCCCGGGACAGAGCTGCTGACGTTCACCACGCTGGCACCGATTATCGTATCCTGAGAGGAGGGATTTAAGGTACTTTGACGCAGCGTCAGCCAGCCCAAAATAGCGGCAATAATCACGATAATCACGGCGATAATTACCGCTATCCGACGTTTATTCACTTTCACCTTCACCGTATTCATTTTTTTAACGCAGATTAAACAGCAGCAGTGACAAAAATGCGCCGGCAAGTGCCACGCATACATAAACAAGTAATCGGCAGGGAAGCACATCGTCAATACCGGCAAAAATCAGCAGCACGCGAGCTAAGATCGCCGCGATGATGCCAACGCCTGCACAGGCTAACCAGAGTGGAAACCAGGAACCAAACAGGGAAAATGTTGGCGCACCCGCGTCGCGGCATCCGATAAGAAAAAAGGTACTTATCAGCATTAAAGCCAACGGCCTGAAACGTAAATGCCTGGAACGAAATGACAGAGGCCAGCGACGTTGGCGTAAGGAGTCCGTATTTTCCATTTAATCTCTCATTAACCTGATTATGACGCTTTACTAAGCTGCACGGTGTTCCAGGGTATTTTTATAAATATGTCCATTTTTCATGATCACCCGGAAAGCTTGTTCGGGTTGTGCAATAAGCTGGATATCGGTTAGCGGATCGCCATCAACAATAATCATATCTGCCAGAGCATTCGCCTCAATCACCCCCAGCTTTTCGGGATAAGGATTGCGCGGCCCGGAAAGGGCACACAGCTCTGCATTTACACTGGTCGCCATCTTGAGAATTTCGTAAGGCGTATACCAGCGAATCAGCTTAGCCAACTGAGCACCCTGACGGGTAGCGAGCCGGGCATCGAACAGCGTATCAGTACCCCAGGCCGTTTTAATTTTGTGCTTTTTGGCTAGCTGATAGGCGTTATCGGTTCCTGCGGACATCACCAGCTGTTTAGCGCGTGAGGCCGCAGTCGCCATCGGAACCGCATCTTCATCATCAAGGAAAGGTTGAAGACACCACCACATGTTTTCTTGCGCCATCAACTGGACGGTTTCTTCATCCACCAACTGACCGTGTTCAATACATTTCACCCCGCCTTTAATCGCCATGGTGACGGCCCGCGCCGTGTAGGCGTGAACGGTAACGTAAGTTCCCCAGTTCTCTGCGGCAGTTACCGCTGCCTGGATTTCAGGGACTGAACCTTCAGTGACATCAATACCGTCATACAGTGATGCTACGCCGCCGCCGGCCATAAATTTGACCTGCGAAGCGCCTCGCATCAGCTGTTCTCTGGCGCGTAGCAGCACTTGATCGGCACCATCGGCTATCGCCGTTATTCCCACTCGTTCGATATAACTCAGAGGATCGGCTGAGGCGCGCGGCACTTCGCTGAGCATACGAAAATCACCATGACCACCAGTCTGCGAGATAAAGGCGCCGGAAGGATAAATTCGCGGTCCAACCGTAATCTGTTCGTCAATCGCACGCTTCAGGCCAAATACCGGCCCACCCATATCGCGTACCGTGGTAAATCCACGCAGCAGCGTTGCCTGTGCTTCGGCAATCGCCAGTACCTGAATATAGTTAAAGTCAGCGGTCATTGCCGTCATCATTGAAGGTCTGGCCATGATGGCATGCCAGTGGGCATCAATCAGGCCTGGCATCAGCACGCCACCCCCACCGTTGATAATTTCTGCCTCAGGAGGGATTGCGGTGTTTTCTGGTTCAACCGATCTGATTTTATTGCCTTCGACAATCACCTGCATTCCTTCGCGCAGCTGGTCAGAAACACCGTCAAAAATGCGAACATTGATAATGGCTTTTAATTGCGCAGCATTATGGGCGATGTTGGCATGCTGCAATTGCCCTTCAGGGATAGCCGCCGCGACGGTTGCAGCGCTAATAGGCTGCGCTTTTGCCGCTTGCCGGGTTAATACGGTGTTAATACGTTTAAATGCCGGGCTATGACATAAGCAAGCTTCAGAATGTTCATGGTCAGGCTGAATCAAAGGGGGTTGCTGCATAACACCGCTCCTGGCAAGCTTATTTATTGGATTGTTGGGGTATGTTTGTCGTAATTGTAGAAGCTAATTTCGATAATGCTTTATTCTGAGGTAATTTTTATAACTGCGGATAGTAAAGTCAATAGAGGATATTTCGCATTGCCCTAATAATCACTTTTAGTGACGAATTGTTTAATTAACCCTATTAATATAAGTGGCGCTTAACTCAGGTTTTACCTGCATATATACCAGCTATTTTATTCACAAATTATGATCTGAATTGGCTTAATCCCTGCCCTGCAAACCTTGTTACAAGCAAGGTGCTAACCGGCTAAATAGTTAACTTTAATTTATGATTGATATTTTTCATGAGTGAGGGAGAGATACGGGTGTTCTCATCCTTTGCCCGGTTGGCAGGCGATAGCTGATCGGGGGATGGATTGCACGATATGGCCGATTGCAGAAAATTATTAAATAATTTTATATTTATTCATTTCAGTGACATAACCAATCACGGCCGGGATTTTAGACGACAATTAGCTTTTCATTGTTTAACTGTTGATATTTTTACCAGGAATTGTCCTAGACTCAAAAAGTAAATCTGATAGCACTTTTCGATCGCCGGATGGCGGTCGGATTTTGCACTTTCTGGTGAGCTCGCCGAATGAATTTTATGTAAATATTATGAGGGTTGTTATGATCAAAAATAATGAATTTAGTAACCACAATGATAATGATGACGTATATGCTTCAGTCGATTTAGCCGCCTCGTTGCCAAAATCCCAATTTCCTGATGAGGAGCGTAATCCCCGTAACGTATTTAGCGCCATCCGTGATGAATTAATGCTGGATGGAAATTCACGTCAAAATCTGGCGACATTTTGCCAAACCTGGGTGGATGATGAAATTCGTGAACTGATGGAACTGTCAATCGATAAAAATATGATCGATAAAGACGAATATCCACAAACTGCGGAAATTGAAGCACGCTGTGTGCGTATGCTGGCTGACCTGTGGCACTCACCTTCATCTGAAACTACGCTGGGCTGCTCCACGATTGGCTCTTCAGAAGCGGCCATGTTGGGTGGCCTGGCATTGAAATGGCAGTGGCGTAAAAAACGCGCCGCGCAGGGGCTTTCTACCGATAAACCCAACCTGATCTGTGGACCCGTGCAGATTTGCTGGCATAAATTTGCCCGTTATTTTGATGTCGAGCTGCGTGAAATCCCGCTGGAAGGCGAGCGATTGATTATGAGTCCTGAAGAAGTACTCAAGCGCGTAGATGAAAATACCATTGGTGTGGTGCCGACTCTGGGTGTGACCTTCACCTGCCAGTATGAGCCGGTAAAAGCGGTGAGTGACGCGCTCGACAAATTGCAACAAGATACCGGACAGGATATTCCAATGCATGTAGATGGTGCCAGCGGCGGCTTTCTGGCCCCGTTCTGCGCGCCAGACCTGGAATGGGATTTTCGCCTGCCGCGCGTAAAATCAATTAATACCTCGGGTCATAAATTTGGCCTGGCGCCGTTGGGAGCAGGCTGGGTGGTATGGCGTGAAGCGACAGATTTGCCTGAAGAACTTATTTTTAACGTCAATTATCTTGGCGGTAATATGCCGACGTTTGCGCTGAACTTCTCGCGCCCGGGTGGCCAGATAATCGCTCAATACTACAACTTCTTACGCCTCGGTCGTGAAGGCTACTCCAAAATTCATAATGCCTGCTACGCCACGGCGCAGCATCTCTCTGATGAAATCGGCAAGTTAGGGCCGTTTGAAATTCTGTTTGATGGCGACAGCAACAAAGGTATTCCGGCGCTGGCATGGAAACTGAAAGAGGGGGCAAATATCGGTGGTTATACCCTGTATGACCTTGCAGACAAATTGCGGTCGCGCGGCTGGCAGGTACCGGCTTACTCAATGCCGGCTAATCGGGAAGATCTGGTCATTCAGCGCATTCTGGTGCGGCATGGGGTCAGTTATGATCTCGGCTGCCTGTTAATTGAAGATATGAAACGTGCGCTGCAGCATTTCGAACAGCATCCGGTGATTAATCCGCTGTCTGAAGATGAAGCGAGTGGTTTTAACCACAGCTAATCTGAATCCGGCCTGTTAATGGAGTGGCTTTCACTCGCCACTCTTTTTAATGATAAAGATTAACCGAAAAGCGATTTCGCTTATTGCGGAGAAACGTCATGGCTAGCACACAAACTATAGCCGCGCCAAAACAATTAACGCTGTTGGGCTTTTTCGCCATAACGGCATCAATGGTGATGGCCGTATATGAATATCCAACCTTTGCCACATCCGGTTTTGCACTGATCTTTTTCCTGATATTAGGCGGGATTCTGTGGTTTATTCCGGTCGGACTTTGCGCCGCTGAAATGGCGACGGTTGAGGGCTGGGAAGAGGGCGGGGTGTTCACCTGGGTTTCGAAAACCTTAGGTGAAAGATGGGGATTTGCCGCCATTTCCTTTGGTTATTTGCAGATTGCCGTCGGCTTTATTCCCATGCTCTATTTTGTGTTGGGAGCACTTTCCTACATTCTCAACTGGCCGGAGCTGAACAACGATCCGATAGTGAAAACTGTCGCCGCACTGATTATTTTGTGGGGGCTGGCGCTAACCCAGTTTGGTGGCACCAAAAATACCGCGCGTATCGCCAAGATTGGTTTTTTTGCCGGTATTCTTTTACCTGCGGCAATTCTGGTGATCCTGGCGGTCAGTTACCTGCGTTCAGGCGCACCGGTTGCGATTGAAATGAGTGCTGACACGTTCTTCCCGACCTTCAGCAGCATGAGTACCTTAGTGGTGTTTGTTGCCTTTATCCTTAGTTATATGGGTGTTGAAGCTTCGGCGACGCACGTCAACGAAATGAAAAACCCTGGCCGCGATTATCCTCTTGCCATGCTGCTTTTGATGTTTGCTGCGATTTGCCTGAGTTCTCTCGGTGGCCTTTCGATTGCGGCTGTGATACCACACGAACAGATCAATCTCTCTGCCGGTGTAATGCAGACCTTTAGCGTGCTTATCAATCACTTTGGTAGCGGTTTTGAGTGGGCGATTCGCATTATCGCTGCGCTATTGCTGTTGGGCGTGCTGGCGGAGATAGCCGCCTGGATTGTCGGCCCTTCCCGTGGAATGCTGGTGACGGCGCAAAAAGGAATTCTGCCTGCGCAGTTCGCCAAAATGAATAAGAATGGCGTGCCGGTAGTGCTGGTGATCTCTCAGCTGATTATTACCTCGGTGGCGCTGATTATCCTGACCAACACCGGAGGCGGCAATAATATGTCCTTCCTGATTGCGCTGGCATTGACGGTGGTGATTTATCTTTGCAGCTATTTCATGTTGTTCCTCGCTTATATCACTCTGATTCGTAAGCAACCGAACAACAAACGCACCTTTAATATCCCTGGTGGTAACAAGGTCAAAATCTCGGTTGCGGTGGTGGGGCTGCTGACTTCGCTGGTGGCATTTATTGTCTCTTTCTTTCCGCCTTCAGGCTTACCAGGCGCGGAGGCTAACGATATCTATGCCGGTTTACTGGTGGTCTGCTTCCTGGTTGTGCTGGCGATTCCTTTTGCGATTTACGCGTTACACAACAAGAAAGCGGGAGCTAAAAACCTTACGCTGGTGCATATCAAGGCGCATACCGCGCCGGAAGGGCATTTCTTTATCCACCCGAAAGCACGCAGTACCCATCACATTATTGTTGATGGTAAAAAACTTCACTGACGTTTGATTATTGAGTGGATGTTCGCTAGCGGCATCCACTCAAATTATCCGCAATTCGATGCGATCGGCTTCCCAGTTTAGAGAGGGAATAGCAACAGAAGATTACCCTAACATTTTCAATTTCAGACCGGAGACGTTTTTGCAGAGGTAATGAGAAAGTTCTCGATAATTAATGATTCTGGGAGGGTGTCTCTTTATTAATCGAGGGTTAAGGCGGTTTTTTTGCAGATGTCGAATTTAAATCCTACATCGCGGTGGGGGAAATCAAAAATCTGTGGCCAATTTTTATTGACCACGTTAGTCATCGTTGGCATGCAGTAATGTTTAGAACAGCGAGGCTGATCTTCAGAGAAAATTAAGATAACCGTGATTTATCAGTTCATTCGCTTTTTTTATGCGATAGCGAATTTTTGCCCTTACCCAACTGTCCGCTGACCATTCACTGTTGACCAGCTCATTACCAAATAATTTTGATGCTATATCCCGATGTGAAAAGCCTTTTTTTATGTAGTCTATGGTTTTCAGCAGGCTCAGATACTGATCCTCTTTGGCTTCAACATCAATCTTGGGGTTAACAATGCTCTGTAATATCTCAATGTTTTTTGAAATAGCATCAAGTTCCAGATGTAGGGGGATGTTAATATAAATTCCTGAATCCTCGGTCAATACCGTTGTACTTTCAAGAAATAGTTGAAAATATGCATTTTGATTAAATATTTTTACGCACAGCGTATTATCATGCATGCGGAGAAATTGATGTTTAATTCCCGGCAGGTTAGACATATCACCCCAGGTATATCCTCCTTTAATTTTTTCGCTATTGCTTAGGGTAACTCTGACAGAACGATTGCTTAATTTTGGCGACCAAAAAACATTTGTTGGGTTGGGATCGGAGGGAGGAATGTATTTTAATAGCCCCCATTTGTCTTCTGCGTTCAGGTCTAATTCTGACTGAGTCAGTTCGGATTTATCTTGAATGGCCACAATTTCTGTATGGTTTTTGCCCATGGCAAACTCCCAATCTTTAATATATTTCGGATTTCTGCGCAAGCATTCCCACGCGAAGTCATTATATATCTTGTTTTCCATACTCAGTATCCTTCCCTTGGGACGATTCATCCACGTCATTCGACTACACAATAACTTTATGAATTCTATGAGTTTATGAAGGGTGAAAAAACGCGCAATAACTTTATCCCTATGGCTAATTATGAGTTAAGTTATTATTAATGTACATGGAAGGACAACGTTAAAAGGGACGGAAAAAATATGAGTGATATATCTTCTGAAACATTATTCGGTGTCGAATACGAGCCAGAATATGGTGAGATTGAGTCTATTTTATCTCAATTGGATGAGTCTGCCGATCCTCTCTCTCGCTCATCTGAGCCGCCAAAAATTAACTGGCATCATATTAGTGAAATGGCTGAAAAATTACTGGAACAGTGTTTTGACTTGCGCGTAATGGTTTGGTTTATAAGGGCAAATGTACAGATTAAAGGTGTTTTTGCGCTTTATGAGAGCCTGATGAGTTTGCATCAGCGCATCCAGGACGATTCTGCTGTTATCTATCCGCGTTCAGAAGAAGCGCCAGTGAATAGTGGTCACGCTGCTGCCCTCGGCTGGTTAGCGACGGCACAATGTATTGCGGAAATTAAAGCGATGCGCATCACGCCGGAGCATTCTTTCACTTTACAAAACCTGATTGTTAATGAATCCACTTCCGGTGGTCAGGAACGGCACGCTGTTTCATCTTCTGCGTTAGTGATAGCGGTAAATAATTATTTTCAGAAAAATGGCCTGCCAGAACTCACGGAACAACTCTCAGGGATTGATAAATTTCTCGAAGAAATTTCGCGCTACGCAAATCAATGCAGTGAAGGATATCAACTAAATTGTGATTTATTACATAATTTTTTTAAGACCAGTCTTTCACAGCTTAACCAGCTTTCACGACTCAACGAACCGCCACGTGATGACTCAGAACTTTCCGATTCAGAGGAGAGGGGCAGTGACGGTTATGACAACGTGAATTCAAATTTAAGTGACAAAAGAATTAGCTCCAGGCAAGAGGTCATTATGATGCTGGACCGTATTTTGGAGTATTTCCAATGTTACGAACCAAGTCATCCAGCACCCATGTTCATTTACCGAACCAAGGAGATGATAGGTATGGATTTCTATTCCATTGTTGAAGAAATTCTACCGGAAGCTGTTGTTACATTGAAGCAGCTGGCCGGGAAAAACAACCCAACGTTTCAATAAGGACAGATAATGGCTAAAGATTCTGGCTCACAAAAATTTATTGGCAGGAATAATGCACCGCGCGTGCAAATTGAATACGACGTCGAAATTTATGGCTCGAACAAGAAAGTTGAGTTGCCTTTTGTTACTGGTGTTATGGCCGACCTGTCTGGCCATCGGGAAAAACCGCTGCCGGCTGTTGAAGAACGTAAATTTCTGACTTTTGACCAGGATAACTTCGATGCGCGAATGAGAGCAATCAAACCGCGCCTGAAATTCAACGTAGATAACACTTTGAGTGAAGATGATGAGTTGCTCAATGTTGAACTGGAATTTGAGTCAATGGATGACTTTTCTCCTGGCGCATTAGCCAGGCGTATTCCGCAAATGGAAAAATTACTTGAGGCGCGGACGCATTTGGCTGAGCTGATTACCTATATGGACGGGAAAACCAGCGCGGAAGAGGTGGTAAAACAGCTGCTTGAACAACCCGACTTCTTACAAAGTCTGGCGACCGATGCACAGGGAACGGTTTCGAAGCTCGGTGAAGATAACGATGCTTTAGTGGAAGACGGAGAAAAATAGTGGAGAACATGGCGCAGTCCCAGCTCAATAATACACTCGATGTCGGTGTCGATATTGTCGAGAACGAGTTAGACGATATTTTAAAACGCTCTTTTCGCCCGAGAACTGATGAAGCCAGCGCCACCGTGCGCAGAGCTATCGGCACGCTTGCTGCTTACGCCAACAAAGGCCAGGTAAAAGTCAGCCGTGATGTGGTGCTGACCATTGAATCTTTGGTGGCTGAAATTGATGAAAAGCTCTCCGAGCAAATGAACCATATTTTGCATCACAAAGAGTTTCAAAAACTGGAATCTGCCTGGCGCGGCCTTGCTTATCTTGTAGATAACACTGAAGTCAATGAGACGTTAAAAATCCGCGTGCTCAATATAAGCCAGGATGAGCTGGCAAAAACCCTGCGCCGTTATCGTGGTTCAGCATGGGATCAAAGCCCGATATTCAAACAGATCTATGAACATGAATATGGGCAATTTGGTGGTGAGCCCTTTGGTTGCATGATTGGCGATTATGAGTTCGATCACAGTCCACAAAGCGTGGCTCTGTTGACTGAGTTAGCCAAAGTTGCGGCAGCGGCGCACTGCCCTTTTATTGCCTCTTCTTCTCCAAGCATCATGCAAATGAACAGCTGGAAGGAGCTGGGTAATCCGCGCGATATTGGCAAAATTTTCACCACCCCTGAATATGCGCCATGGCGTCGTTTGCGTGAAAGTAATGACTCCCGTTATCTGGTACTGACGCTGCCACGCTTTCTTTCTCGCCTGCCGTACGGTTCGAAAGGCGACCCGATTGACGATTTCGCTTTCGAAGAAGTGGTCAGCCCGTATGCGACAGAGGACTTTACCTGGGCCAATGCCGCCTATGCGATGGGCGTTAATATCAACCGTGCTTTTAATGAATATGGCTGGTGCTCGCGCATCCGTGGCATTGAATCTGGTGGTTCAGTAGAGGAGCTCCCGGCCTATGCTTTCCCCTCTGATGAAGGAGGATATGAACTCACTTGTCCGACAGAGTTAGCTATTTCCGACCGTCGTGAGAACGAGTTATCCAGCGCTGGCTTCTTACCGCTGGTTTACCGAAAAAACTCGGACTTCGCGGCATTTATTGGCTCCTGTACTTTGCATTCACCTGCCAATTATGACGATCCGGACGCCACGGCAAATGCCAAATTATCCGCCCGTTTGCCTTATATTTTTGCGACCTGTCGTTTCGCTCACTACCTGAAATGCATTGTGCGCGACAAGATTGGTTCATTCCGCTCACGGGATGATATGCAAGTGTGGCTTAACGACTGGTTGATGAACTATGTCGATGGTGACCCTTCAATTTCTACCGAAGCGACCAAAGCTAAACGCCCATTAGCTGCGGCTGAAGTGCAGGTGGAGGATGTGGAAGACGATCCGGGTTTTTATCGTGCCCACTTTTATTTGCGCCCTCACTATCAGCTGGAAGGTATGACCGTTTCTCTGCGACTGGTTTCTAAACTTCCCTCCAGCAAAGAAAGTGAAACAAAGTAATTTTTAATCCCATTCATTATTAGTCCAAATATAGATAAACATAGTAGTAGGAATATCAATGTATTTTTCAAGGAGGTAATAAGCGAACAGAAGGATTTAAGAATTTATTGAGGCAATATTTTATTGCGGAATAGTTATTTAACCCAACTTTAATGACATTAATTCAGGAGTGAAAAAATGGCAGCTTTAGTCGATTACTTTCTAAAAATCGAGGGTGTAGAAGGCGAATCCCCTGACCAGAATTATGCTGGATGGATTCAGTTACAGGCCTGGCAATGGGCAGAGGAAAACGCAGGGCGCTGGGGTTTTGGCAGTGGCGGTGGCTCCGGAAAAGTCGAAATGAAGGACTTCGAATTCCGCATGGTCAGCAATAAGGCATCACCAAAGCTGTTCCTGATGTGTGCTACTGGTGAGCATATTCCACAGGCTAAATTGGTGTGCCGTAAATCAGGCAGTGGTCAGCAAGACTTCCTGACGGTGACGTTCAGTAACTGTCTGGTGTCTTCTTTCAAGACGGTCGGCAATATGCCTCTTGGCAACAGCGATCAGGAAGAAAACGGCACTGTGCTGCCAACAGATGCTATCAGCCTTAACTTTGCCCGTATCGAAGTTGAATACAAAGAGCAGAAAAATGATGGCTCGATGGGCGCTGTAATTAAATCAGGCTACGACCTGAAACTGAACGCCCGTATTTAACACCGTAATGCATCAAGACTGCTCTCGGTTCAGGAGAGCAGTCTTAACAACAGGATGAGTAAGGGCCAATTATGGATATTTCAGCGCCGATGCTTTTCGACAAATTAAGTCTTCGTCACGAACACGCACGCTTACCACACTGGCGTGAGGTTATTTTGCGTGACATCGAGACGTTATTAAATGATTCGGCGCACAGTGCCGAACTGAAGTTGAAGGGCTATCCCTATTGCGAAACTTCAGTGCTGAACTTCGGCTTGCCTTCACTCAGTCAGCAAGTTCCGGTACACACCGATTTGATGGAATTGGCCAGGCGTATACAGCGCATTATCGCCACCTTTGAATCACGTCTGGACCCGCGTTCGATCAAAGTCGTACCACTGATTAATAAAGACCAGACCTGGGTGCTCGCTATTCTGTTCGACATCCATGCCCTGTGTAATTTGCCCGGTGAAGGGCATTTAGTGAATTTACGTATCGCACTTGATTACTCCTACGGAATGGTTCGCGTTGTTTGAATAACGCGTAGCAATAAAACAGGGACAGCCGTCATGCTAAACGAAAGTTTTCTGACTTTATATAACGAAGAGTTGCGTTATTTGCGCGAGGATGGGCAGCGCTTTGCGCATATGCATCCGCAAGTGGCTCAACATCTTGGATTACACGCAGACGGTGTGCTCGATCCTTTTGTAGAGCGGCTGCTTGAGGGCACTGCCTTTCTCAGCTCGCGTATTCAGCAGCGGCTGAATAACGAACATCCCGAGTTTGCGCTGCAAATGCTCGGGCGGCTGGCACCACTTTGGTATACGCCGTTACCTTCTATTGCCACGATTGCGTTGATCCCGGATCTCACCTCACCGCAATGGCATTCGCATGTGGTATTGCCTAAAGGCAGCCGGGTAACGCTGAGTGACAGTTCGCTTAATAATCGGCGGGCCAATTTTTCAACCGGCCGAAATCTGAATATACAGCCGCTCATCATTGAAAATGCTGAGTGTGCCAGCACGCCGCCGGCCTATTTGCCACAGACGGTTGCCCAGCAATTGCAGGCCGGGCAGGCCCATTTACGGCTGCGTTTTACCACGCAGGGCGTGGCTTCGCTATCCGAACTGGATTTTTCCCCGATGAATCTGACGCTGGCTGCGGGAACGATTCATGCAAATCAGTTACTCACCACACTGCTGAACAACACGCTGCGTATTGTTTTATGGGCCAGCACCGAGGGAGAACCTTTGGTTAAGGTTCTGACCAAAGAACACCTTTGCCAGGGAGGATTGAGTGAGCAAGAAGCGCTGCTGCCGGTGGGAATCAGTGAACTGCCCGGCAGCCGTTTGCTGCGGGAATATTTCGCTGCACCTTCACGGTTTTTCGATCTCGAATTACAGGGAATCAATGATTTTCTGCAGCAGGGAGAGGGCATTCACAGCTTCGAAATACTGTTTGTACTCGATCAACGACCGTTACATTTAATTGGCCGAGTCGGTCGCGACGACTTCCGCCTGTTTGCGACACCAATAATTAATCTGTTTAAACGTCGCTGCAGTCCGGTACTGATTAATGGGGAACATACAGAATATCCGGTGGTGGTTGATCCGTTGAATCCGGCGCTGTATGAGATTCATCATGTCACGGCGGTTAACGGTTTGCTGACCGAGGGAGGCAGCGTGCCATTCTCTTCGCTGCATGGACATGCTCGCTTTGATGATGACGATAAAGTCGCGGGTTACAGTATCCGCCGCCGCCGCGAGTTTACCGATAAACATCGGGCTAAAAACTCCCCGTTACCCCATGACAGTCTGTTTATCGCCATTTCCCCCGGCGCCAGTGGCGTCGATATCGATCACGTCAAATCGTTGTCCATCGAGGCAATGGTCTGCGAACGCCACTTAGTCCCCAGTCAGTTACAACAGCCGGAATTTCAGCTGGAAATTGCTCTGCCGGTTGGCCAGATACAGATGCTACGCCAACCGAGCAAACCGCAGGGAGTGCCTGATATGGCGCAAGCCTGGCAGGCATTGCAGCTGATTGCTAATAATCCACTGCGCTACGCGCTACCGGAAATTACCGATTGCTCACCGCTGCTGAAAGACTGGCTATCTCTGTTTTGTCAGCCTGAAGAGGTGAATCAGTACAAAAGGATCACCAGTCTTATTCATGCCAGCATGGCGCATAAATTTGAGCGCCATGCAGTAGCAGGGCCTATTGCCTGGTCGCGAGGGGTTGAAGCCACCCTGAATTTCAGCAGTAGCCACCACAGTGATAAAGGTGCCTTTCTGTTCGCCCGTATCCTGCATCACGCCTTATCAGAATATTGTGAATTAGGGCAAACCCTGAGAATGCAGATGCAGCTTGATGGCGAAACCTTCGCAGAGTGGGGGCCTGTGCGTTATGACTAATCTTCAGCCCCGGGACAGTGCTTTTTTGCCTGGCCTTTCGGCCAGCCAGGACTTTTTTGAATTACTGCGACGCATTGAGCGCGCCACGCCGGAACAAAGACGCCTCGGCACTTTGGGGGATAAAAGTCATATTCGGCTGCGGATTATTCAACCTGCTGATATGTCTTTTGCGCCGCGTGAAGTGAGCGATGTTCGACAAACGCTGAATACCCGACATCGGTTGTCGGAGATTACGATTTTCTGCCGTCACTTTGGCTTGTTCGCGCCGTATGGACCCCTGCCGATTCATGTCACCGAGCATGCCCGCAATGAGGCGCTGTCCAAACGCAACGCGGCCTTTGAGCAGTTTGCCGGCATCCTCAGCCAACGAATGGCGATTTTGCATTATCGGGCATGGGCGCAAACGCATGTCGCTGTTGGCCACGATCGGCCATCGGATAATGCCTTTCAACAACATTTATGCCAGCTGGCCGGGCTGACGCCTCAGCAGGCACAGAATCCCCACCTGGAGCGGATCAGGCGCTGCTTCCCTGGCGCCTATCTGCCGGGCAGAGGCTCGCTGCGCAAGCTACAGGACATTCTCAGCCAATACTTTGCTGTCCCTGTCCGTCTTGAGGCGCATAAAGGGTTGTGGATTGATGATTCCCGCAACCAACAAAACCAGCGAATGGGCCGCTTGGGCAGCACGCGTGTCGGGCGTCGCTTTTTCGATGTGCAGCATAGCCTGCAGCTGTCAATTGGTCCGGTCTCCGATCCGCAATATCTGGATTTTCAGCGCAATAGTGAACGCATCAACACGCTGGTGCGCATCTGTCATGACTTTGTCCGCTACCGCATGGTGCTGGACGTGCAATTGATCATCAAAACCTCCCCCAACATGGCCTGTCGCCTGGGAGGGGGAACCCTTAGCCGCCATTGCTGGTTAAAGCCAGACTCAGCACTGCGCATACAGCCAATTTACAGAACAGTTACCTAACTTATGGGAGCGATAACGGTGTATCAACGTGAACGTCTTTTTAATCGATTGGGTGCCTTTGCCTATAAAACTTTTGTTGAGGCAACCCGACTTTGCCGCAGTTATCGACATGAGTATGTGGAGCTGGAGCATTGGTTGAAAGTGCTGATGGATCAACAACGTGGTGATATTCCTCTGCTGTTGGCGCATTACGACCTGAATCAGGAAATTATCTCAGCTCAGCTTGATCATATTATTCAGCATATGCCGGTGACTAAAGTCTCGGTACAAGATTTGTCATCCAGGCTTGAAGCCGCGGTTGAAGGCGGGCTGGTGATGAGCCAGTTAATGGGCTCACCTTCTCCTATTCGTACCTCGCACATTTTGCTGGCGTTACTGCAAGACACGCAGCATCAGCGTTGGTTGTATCGCCTGTGTGGTGAGTTTAAAAAGCTGCCGATTCCTCAGGTCGCAGAAGAGTATGAGGATCTGCTGCGTAACTCTGTTGAGTATGCAGAAGATGTGCCGAAAGGCGATGCGCTGGCGACGGAAACTCCGGGTAGTTCGTCAAGCGAAGCTCAGGCGGCGCTAAATAAGTGGTGTAACGATCTAACCCAACAAGCGCAGGCTGGTGATATCGATCCGGTGATTGGTCGCGATGCTGAACTGCGGCAGGTTGTCGATATTTTGCTGCGTCGCCGTCAGAACAACCCGATTCTGGTCGGGGAAGCGGGCGTTGGTAAAACCGCAGTGGTTGAGGCGCTGGCGCGCAAATTAGCCAGCGGCGATGTGCCTCCGTTGTTAAAAGGGGCGCGTCTGCTCTCTCTGGATCTGGGGCGGATGCAGGCGGGTGCCAGTATGCGTGGTGAGTTTGAATCGCGGCTTAAATCGCTGATTGACGGCATCAGCCAGTCCGATACGCCGATTATCCTGTTTTGTGATGAGGCTCATACGCTGGTCGGTGCCGGTGGACAAGCAGGCACCGGGGATGCGGTGAACCTGCTTAAACCAATGCTCGCCAGAGGGGCGCTGCGAATGATCGCTGCCACCACCTGGTCAGAATATAAGCAGTTTATTGAACCGGATGCCGCTCTGACTCGCCGCTTCCAGCGGGTATTGATAGGTGAGCCGAACGAGTCTGTCGCCATCGATATGCTGCGGGCGATTGCGCCACACTTTGCTCAGCACCATAACGTCACTATCCGTGACGGTGCTATTGCTGCTGCCGTCCGTTTGTCACTGCGCAATTTGCCTTCCCGACAGCTGCCCGATAAAGCCATCAGCCTGCTGGATACCGCTTGCGCACGCGTCGCGCTTAGCCAGCACGCCGAGCCACAAGCGATCGAGCAATTATCAGCCCAGCTGGATGTACTGAAAACTGAGCATCACTATTTGATTCGCGAGCAACAGCTCGGGGCGAACGTCGAACTGCGACTGGCTGAAGTCGTGACGCAGATTGAGAGGTCAGAAAGCGAACTGACGGCGCTGAAAATTCGTGATTATAAGGAAAAACAGCTGGTTAATGAGGTGATTCCCGATGCCAAAAGTCACGATACGCTGGCCGGACATGCGCGCTGGTCTGAGCTGCTGGCGCTACAGGAAGGTACGCCGTTGGTATACCCGTGGGTCGATGAGCAGAGCATTGCGGCGGTGCTTTCCGACTGGACCGGTATCCCTTCCGGCAAGATGTTGCAGGACGATATTGAGAATGTATTGAATCTCGAACAGCGGCTTGGTGAGCGTATCTTTGGGCAACAGCACGGCATCAAAGAGATCTCTCAGGCGATACGCATCGCCCGGGCAGGCATTCAGTCGCAGGACCGTCCGCTGGGAATCTTTCTGTTGGCCGGCTCCACCGGAACCGGAAAAACGGAAACCGCCAATGTACTGGTCGAAACACTCTACGGCGGTGCTCATAACCTTATTACCTTTAATATGAGCGAGTTTCAGGAAGCACACACGTTATCGACGCTGAAAGGCGCGCCTCCGGGCTATGTCGGTTATGGCAAAGGTGGGAAATTAACCGAAGCGGTAAGGCGCAAACCCTATTCGGTTATTCTGCTGGATGAGTTTGATAAAGCGCATCCCGATATTCAGGACGCTTTTTATCAGGTGTTCGATAAAGGCTGGATGGAGGATGCCGAAGGGCGTTTAGTCAGCTTCCGCCAATGTTTTATTCTGCTGACCTGCAATCAGGGCGCCGAAGAGATCGAACAGGCTTACCTGGCTGAAAGCGATATTAAACCTGCGGCGCTGAAGCCTCTGGTATACGACGCCTTGCTGCGCCGCTTTGCTCCCGCGCTGTTAGCCAGAGTTCATATCATTCCCTATATCCCATTGGATCAAGCCGCGCTGGCGCAAATAGCCTCTTATCATCTTTCACGTTTGCAGCAGCGTTTAGCGGATGAAATCGGCGCCGGTTTGATTATCGAAGGCGATATTCCTGGATGGATCGCCAGCAGAGTCAGTAGTCATCCCAATCATGGCCGAGCGGTTGAAGAGCTGTTGCGCCAGACAATTCTTCCCGTTGTTGGCAATGAAGTTTTGCAGCGTCGTCACGAGGCTGAACCGTTGAAAGAGATACGCCTGATCGTTGAAGAAACCGAACTGGGTATTGAATTCGCATAACTGATATCAGCGCAGATTAATTTTAAACGGAGTCGTTATGCCATTAATTGAGATAGAGAATGAAGTGTTATCAGGTCTGAATGCCTTTCCTCTTAGTTTCACTACGGAAGAACGGCTCTCGGATAACCCGGCTTATAAACTGGAGTTTCAGGCTGCGGATGCGGATATTAATCTGATCGGTTTATTAGGGGAAGTCATCAAGGTAAAAATTGAATTACCGGATTCTGCCGGTTACCGAACCTTTTTTACCTATGTGGTGGCGGGAAATGATGAAGGACAGCGACAAAATCAATTTATTTATCGCCTTGAACTGAGTACCTGGCTGTGGTTTTTACAGCAAAACCGTAACTGCCGGATTTTCCAGAATCTGAGCATTATCGATATTATTGAGCAGGTATTCTCGCGCTATAACTTTGCTGACTACCGGTTCGATATTGTCAGCAGCTATCCCTCGCGTGAGTATTGCGTACAGTTTGAAGAGACAGACTTCGCGTTTGTTAATCGTCTGATGGAGGATGAGGGAGTCTGGTACTACTTCGAACATCACGACGATAAACACACTTTAGTTATTACCGACCAGCAGCAGTTTCCGGCACTGGAAGCGCCGTATGCCGAACTTACTTTCCTGCCGGATAGTGAAGAGATGCGGGCGATTCGTGAGGGCGTTCAGCGCATTCAGCGCTCACAGCGTATCCACTCCAGTGAGGTGGTACTGCGCGATTTTGATTTCCGTAATCCGCGCAATACATTGCAAACGCATATAGAAGAAAGCCGCCAGTATCTGCAAGACGTGCCGCTGGAATGGTACGACTATGCGGCGGGATACACCGACACGCAACATGGTGAAGATATTGCCCGTTTACGCCTTGAGGCTATTCAGAGCCATGGGCAAATGTTGTCGGGTGAAAGTAATGCCACAGGATTGTCAGCGGGTCGCTCTTTCTCTTTGGTACTGCATCCTGACAGTAATCGTAATCGTGGATTTAAGCTGATCGGCTGTGACTACAGTTTTGTCCAGGACGGGCCGGACAGCGACAGCCAGGGGCGGAATATTGTTTGTCGGTTTAAAGCCTTAAACGATGACATTATTTTCCGTCCGCAATGTGTGACGCCGCATCCACAGGTTTCAGGTTTGCAAAGCGCGACGGTGGTGGGAGCAAAAGAGTCAGAAGTGCATACCGACAAGTTTGGCCGTATTCGCGTGCACTTTCACTGGGATCGCTATAAAACCACCGAAGATGACAGTTCCTGCTGGATCCGCGTAGTGCAGGCATGGGCCGGGAAAGGCTGGGGCGTGCTGGCGATGCCGCGCGTCGGCCAGGAGGTATTGATCAGCTACGTCGATGGCGATCTGGATCGCCCGATGGTGACCGGGATCGTTTATAACGGTGAAAATCCACCGCCTTATCGCTTACCGGAGAATATTAACTATTCGGGATTTGTCTCCCGATCCCTGCGCTTTGGCCAGCCACAGCATGCCAGTCAGCTCACTTTTGATGACAATCGTGGTAATGAACGCATCATGCTGCACGCTGAGCGTGACCTGCAAAACACCATTGAACGCAACAGTTCCACGGCGGTAGGGCAGGATAGTTATGCCACGGTAGAACGCACCGCTACCGAGTGGATCAGTAACCATGTCTCTTATAAAGACGTCAGTTTTTCGGTCACCGGCATGGATGTTTCTGCCAAAGGACTGGGGATCTCCAGTACCGGGGCCAGCCTGTCTCTAACCGGCATGTCCGTCAGTGCGACCGGCGTGAGTGTGAGTGGCACGTTGCTGAGTACCTCATTTACCGGCGTTGGCTGCTCCTTTACCGGCGTGAGTACTTCTTTTACCGGTGCCAGCACCAGCGCAACCGGAGTCAGCAGCAGTATGACCGGATGCAGCTCTTCCTTTACCGGCACCAGTAATGGCATCACCGGCAGCAGTCATAGTATTACCGGCTTAAGTTCCAGTATCACCGGCCAGAGTATGAGTCAGACGGGATCCAGCCATAGCATTACCGGCAACAGCCAGTCCTTTACCGGCAGCAGTGTTGGCTTCACCGGAAGCAGTACCAGCACCACCGGCGTGAGTCATAGCACCACCGGCAGCAGTACCAGCATGACCGGGAGCAGCATCAGCACCACCGGAAGTTCTGTCAGCATGACCGGCAGCAGCCTCAGCACGACGGTGAGCAGCATCTCCACCACCGGCAGTTCGGTTTCTGCTACCGGCAGCAGCATAAGCACCACCGGCAGCAGTATCAGCACCACCGGCAGCAGCATCAGCACCACCGCCAGCAGTATCAGCAACACCGGCTTTTCCCTCTCGTATACCGGCGTTGGCTATTCGCAAACCGGCGTTGACCTTAAAACCGTCGGTATGCAGAGCAAAAACTGATAAGGAGTCGTGATGCGCATTA
Organism: Winslowiella sp. 2C04; assembly: GCF_050037805.1. NCBI lineage: Bacteria > Pseudomonadati > Pseudomonadota > Gammaproteobacteria > Enterobacterales > Erwiniaceae > Winslowiella > Winslowiella sp. 2C04. The sequence continues at coordinate 1,058,408 of NZ_CP188300.1, forward strand.
TTCGTCCACAGCAGCTGGTGGTGCTGAAAAACTGTTATCAGATAGGCTATGAAAGTCATATGGGGATCAGCGTGGTAGCCGGATGCTACCTGTCTAAACCTGAGCATCTGGTAACTGAACCACAAATCTGGCAGGCATGGAAATCAGCCCCGCTTTCGCTGCAAATGCTCGACAGTGCTGAACCAAAGCCGTTTGCCGAGTTTTTACTGGCAGGCCATGCCGGTATTGGCGAAGAAGTGACATCGCTGTATCCCGAGGTAGACGTCGGGGCGATTAACCGGCGCTGGTGTATTGAAGGGGAAGGCAGCAAAACAGGGCTGGGTATCAAACCCTTCCTGCGTATTCCGATGGATCATACCCAGAGCTGGGGAGGAAAAGGCTGCAAAGAAAATCCTTTGGGCCGCGGTTATGACGACGATCGTAAACCGACAGTTATGGCGATCGGGGCGGATGGTGCTGCGACGGTTCGTTCGCCGCTGGCGGCCCCGACTCCGGTTCCTTACGGTTTTCAGTTACGCAAGGCACATCTGGATGCCGTCGCCTCTGGTATGACAGACCCTAAATATCTGGAGACCTTTTTCCCGGGCTTGCCACCGAATATTAACCGTCGTTATTTTCAGATGGCACCCCCTGAACAATGGCTGAAAAAAGCCGAGTGGCCAGACAATGTGCCTTTCAGACTGACGGGATTCCGCCCACAGGATGCGGTTATCTCAGGGGTATTTCCGTCCGTCCGTGCCAGAGCTTTCATCTGGAATAAAAACGCACAGTCGCCAAGTGAATTAACATTACAGCGTAAAACGCTGTGGCTGCTACCGGATAATGACATTGGCCTGATGGTGTTTACCGGTAGCCTGCCACTGACGCATCTTTTTGATGAGCCGGTTGAGACCCTGTTGGTCGGCATGGATCACGCCGACGAGTTGCGTAGCCCGGAGTATTACCAGCAAATCTATAAGAAACGCAGTGTGACCGACGCTCCAACATTTGAATTTCTTAAAGATACTGAGTTAATGCCAACCGGTATGCCATTAAATGTTATTCGGGATTTGGCCGATCATCCTGATTCATTACGCTATAACGCCACAGCTATGCCTGAAATCGATGTCGAATCTTTTTATCAGGATATCCAGAAAGCTATTGAGGCACAGGAACGGCAGGAAGCGGAAGGGCAGGATACGTTGCGTAATCTGAAGATCCCATCTTCCGATTCGGATGAGCTGGCGACCCAGTGGTTAGCCAGCGGCGAAGAGACGGCTACCAATATTTTGTTTTCAGCCAGCGCTCTGTCCGGCATGAGGCTGGACAATAAACATTTTCGGCATTGCACCTTTAATAACAGCCATTTCGATAACGCCACACTGAATAACTGCACGTTTGAACATTGCCAATTTATTCAGGGTGATTTTGCCGATTCATGCTGGAATACCGTCTCTTTTACCGACTGTTTATTCAGGCAAACGGAGTGGCAGAAGGCCCATTTTAACCATTGCAAATGGGAAAAAATCACCTTTGAACACGTCAGGTTTCAGCAAAGCCACTTTATCGGCAATTCTTTCGATAATTGTTTGATTAACAGCAGTGATTTTGGCCTTGGGCAGTTTGAACACAGTACCTTACAGAGCTGTTTCCTGTCTGAATCGCAGTGTCAGCAGACCGTATTTAACCAGAGCAACATCCTGTCGTGCGTATTTGATGAGTGTAACGTATCGCGAGCGCGTTTCACGGAGAGCACTATCGAGAAAACGTCGATTATCACCAGCCAGTGGGCCTCTGTGCGCTTTAGCCACTGTTATTTCAACAGTGTAACCACCGGGTTAAATACCGATCTTTCTGATACGCATTTTGAGCATTGCAGCATGAATAAAATGGGTTTTCTCAGCGCTAATTTGCACTCCAGTACCTTTAGCTATTGTTCGATGCTGGAGAGCTGCTGCGACAAAGCCAATTTATCGCAGGCGACGCTGATCGCCTGTGATATGGCCGCGGTGCGCCTGAAAGACGCCCAACTGACGCACAGTCACTGGCAGAGCACCAGTCTGCAACAGAGCTTGCTATACAACGCAGATCTGCGCGACGCCAGTTTCCTGCGTTGTAACCTGGCTGGTGCCAATTTGGCGATGATTAATCAAAATCTGACCACGTGCTTTGAACATTGCCTGACGGAAAAGACGCACTGGATACCGCGTCGTTATCACGCTTCAGCATAGACGTCGCTTTAAAAGGAAAATGGAATGATACCTTACGATGGCACGATGCTGCCTCCTGATGGACCGCGTCAGATAGTGGGTCAGCAATTTACCCAGCGTGAATTACAGACGTTAATATTGTCTGATGTTCACTTTATACAATGTACCTTTACGGATATTACCCTGACGGATATCGAGCTGTGCAATATTCATTTTGAGCATTGCCATTTTACCCGCCTGCGTCTGAATCGTGGCAGGGCAGAAAACAGCACGTTTCGTTATTGTCAGTTCGATGATATTTCAATAGAGGACGTTGCAGTCATCAATGCGTTATTTATTGAGCTTCGGTGGCAGGGTGGGTATTTCAGCAACTGCTTAATTGAACGCTGGGTATTAACGCTCTGTCAGCTTGATGATGTTCAGTTAGACAATATTCAGCTGCATTACTGGACGGTACAAGATACGCCAATAAACAGCCTGACGATAAGCAACAGTAAAATGCAGGATGCCAACATACATGGATGTGTTATTCAGCAGTCAGTATGGAAAGAGTGCGAACTTATCCGTCAGGTGATGAGCAGCTGTATTTTAAAAGCGTGTGAGTATCAGCTGACCGGCTGCGATATTTTGGTCTGGAGCCAGTGCCAACTGGAACAGGTTGATTTCCGTAATCAGCCGCTGGCAAACAGTAATTTTCATAAAACCCAGCTGACACAGTGCTGGTTTAATAAAGCCAACCTTACGGCAGCGCTGTTCGATGAAGCGCAGATCAGCGCTTGCGATTTAAGTCAGGCACAACTGGCCGCGGCACGGTTTGCCGACGCCAGATTGACTGACTGCAATCTTCAGGCGGCCCAATTGCCAAAAGCCTGTTTATTACGGGTAAACCTGACGCGCTGCAATCTGACGCAAACCAATCTGGCGCAGGCGGATATGCGCAGTTGCATGCTGAACGCTTCGTCATTACAGGCCAGTCAACTCAGTAAAACACGACTTCACGGCGCACAAATACCGCTGCTGGACGCGACTTTGCAAATGCCAGATCCGTTACTGAGCCAGATTGATAACTGGTACAGCCTGCATAAGCCAGGCCCAAAAGACACCTCCCAATTTCCCTCTGTCCCTTCAGGAGCCAGCCGTTATGTCTGAATTAGCCACTTTACTGAAATTCCAACGCGATTTAACTGACCATCCCGCCTGTTCAGCGAATAAAGCCGTAGCGCGGAGAACCGATCGGCCGCAAGTAATCACTGCTGAGGTTCGCAATACGGATAACGGCAGTGTGTTACTGCATGGGTATGAAACATTGCCGGTAGCTCAAGCCGCCAGTTGCCTGGTAATGCCTGAAACCGGCGATTGGGTCAGTGCGATTATTGAACAGCAGCAGGTTTACATCACCGCCATCTTATTACGCGCGGCTCCTGACTCGCCACTGGTAATCAACAGTGGTGAGATGCCTTTGCACTTTATTACCCCCGCGCTGGAAATTCATAGCCCGGAAAAAGTTGAGATCCATACCAGACATTTTTCATTAATGGCACGCACTTCGTTGTGGGTGGCGAAAACCCTGCACCAGGTTGCTGACTCGCTATTTGTCAGAGCGAAGCAGGCGAGTAAAGAGGTGGAGAATACCGACACGACTCATGCCCGCCACATTAATCAACAGGCCGATCAGAGCTTAATTATTAATAGCCGGATTGGATCATTAAATGCCTCCGCGGTTCTTAAAATCGATGGCGGACAGGTTCATATGGGGTAATCACGATGACAGCAGCTAATACCCGAGCAGGTGGCAACAGTTTTACCGGTTGTGACCCAATGGTGCCGATCTCTGCACCGAATATTGCGCCAAACGCCAATGGTATACCGAATGTGAGCAATTACTTTTGTTGCGGAGGTAATGAACAAAATCTCAACACTATTCGTCCGTCCACCATTGATAGCGGGGGATTTACCGGAGCCGCTTCCGGAACGCATTCGGCCAAGATGGACCCGATGCAAGGTTCAGGTAAGTACTTTATTCAGGGAAGCCCGGCAACCCGTCTGGGAGACATGAGTATGACCAACAACAACAACGCGTCATCGACGCAAATTGCCCCCAGTCAGACGAAGTATTTTATCAATGCCTAGTTTATTCAGATTAATTCCCGGGCTGGTGCTGGTGGGAAGCACACTGCTAAGTGGCTGCAGCTGGTTTTCTTCAGCGCCGGAAATACCGCCACAGCAACGCCGGATTGAGCTGCGGATTGTTACTGATCCCTGGATCAATCCGGGTGCCAGCGGACAAGCACAGCCGTTGAAATTATGCATCGTTGAACTGAACAGCGAAGGGTGGTCACCTCCGGGTTTATATCAGGGCACGCTGTGCAGCGGTATTAATACCAGCGCCGAGGTGGTCAGCGTAACGGAATATATGCTTGCCCCAGCAGAGGAACGTCGATATTTCCGCGAGATTCCTTATGAACAAGATCGCTGGTGGGCAATTGCTGCTGAGTTTCAGGACATGAATAACGGCAAAGGGCTGTTAACGTTCAAGTCTGCTGCTCGTCACAATTTAAGCCAGGTCATTTCCGTTGAGGGTAAGAACCTGTCATTAAAAGCCACAACTGAGACAAAAGTTTTAGAGGACTAGTAATATGCTGCCAAAACAACGTGTTGCATGGGTTGAAGGAATGCTCATGGAGCCTCAGCATTTTCAACAACAGGAACGTTATTTAGAACATCTCACTGAAATGCGTGCGCGAAGCCTCAGTGCGCTGGCGTGGGGATTCCACACATTAGGTATTAATCAGGGCTTACTCGATCAGGGAAAAATTGCGCTGAATTACGCGGGCGGTATTTTTCCAGACGGCACACCTTTTAATATGGGCGAGAATGAAGCATTACCCTTGCCATTTGATCCCGGTGAAAACTGTCAGGGGAGTATCGTATGCCTCTCGATCCTGATGGATATTCCCGGCAATACCTATATTGATTTAACACAAAGCCGCCACGGTAGCCGTTTTATTGCTCTGGATGCGGAAGTGAAAGATCGTAATCACGGCATTGCAGCAGAAGGAACGCCGTCAATTGCCACGCTTCAGCTGGGACAATTGCAGTCCAGGCTCAATTTGCGCGGCAGTATCAGTGATGCAGAGTCGATGCTGCCCATCGCGTATATTAAAGAACGCACCCGTGACGGACGCTTAATTCTGGATGACAATTTTTTGCCGCCGATGTTGGATTTTCGCGCTATCGGCTGGTTGGAAAATGCGGTAACCGAGTTATTGGGTCTAATCGTTCAACGACTTGAGGCGGTTTATCGTCCTGATGTGCTGCTGTCAATCGGCGGGTTGTCCGAGCTACTGGAGCTGTTATTACTGCAAACACTCAGCGAGTATAATCTTAAACTCTCGCATATTCTGATGCAAAAACAGGTGCATCCTGAACAGTTATTTCAATTGTTACTGGGGCTGCTTGGGCAACTGAGCACCATCCCCGGTGGAGACAAACCCTGGGCCAGGCAAGATTTGGTCTATGCGCATCATGAACCGCATAAGGGATATTTTGCGCTGTTTGCGGCTTTACGCCGCGCGCTGTCACTGGTGATTGAAGCTCCGGCGGTCGCCTTGCCGTTTGTTGAACGCGGCGACAATATTTACCTGTGCCAGAACGATGCACAACTGCGTCTGGAAAAACTGATTTTTACCGTCAGCTCCAAATTGCCTGCCGAAACTATCCGCTCGTATTTCCCAACCCAAAGCAAACTTGGCCCGGTGGAGAAAATTGTCCAGCTGATCGATTTGCAGTTACCGGGAGCGAGGATGATCCCCATGTCCTCACCACCAAGATATATCCCTTATTACCCGAACAGTGTCTATTTCGAAGTGGATCATACCGATCCTATGTATAAGGAAATGATGTCGGGTTCGGCTATCGCACTCAGTATTGTGGGAGATTTCCCTGAACTGCATTTTGAAGTTTGGGGTCTGCGGCAAGGAAGACTCGGATGAAAGATTTCGAACGCCAGATTCTCGAAGCCATTTCCACCGCCCGGAATGGTGCCAGACAAGCGGAACAGTCATTAACCGATCCAATGTGGCAGGCCAAAAGTGCAGTGGCCTCTTTGGGCGGTATGATGGTAAAAGGAAGCCGCCAGCCTGATGCATCCTCAGCAGAGCAGCAGGATAAGGCAGTGGTTGATACTCTGGCGACTCCGGCCAATGAGCATGCACTCGCGACAAATCAGCCGCTACCGCTTACGCATGACACCAATACGCCGCGAATAACGCCATCCCGGGGGCTCTATGAGCGCCCGGGCTTACTGCAAGGGCTTTGGGATAATACTTACATTGCAGCAGCGATGCCGTTATTACTGTTGGTGGAGAATATTCGCCGCTGGCCGAGCCGTGTTGCCGCTGAAGTCAGGCCGCCGATCGTCCGGGAATTACAATTCTTCCAGCAGAGCCTGCAAAAGAAGAATTGCCCGCAGGAGGATGTCGGTCATCTCTCTTATCTGCTTTGTACCTATATAGATGGCATTTTCAATGGGCTTCAGACGGCAGAATCCTACAACCAAAGTTTGTTGGTCGAATTTCACCGTGATGCCTGGGGGGGTGAGAACTGCTTCGAGCATTTACGCGTTTATATGAACTCCCCGAAAGAGTACCGGGAAGTGCTGGAATTCTATGATTTGATTATGTGCCTGGGTTTTGAAGGTAAATATCAAATGTTAGAACATGGGTCGGTATTGCTGATGGATTTACGCAACCGGCTCCATACGCAACTTTATGGTCAGGAGTTCACCCAGTCTTTGGCTATCGTGCAGACCATTCAGGGTTCAGCACGCCGCCAATATATTAAAGCGCGAAAAATCTTTATTTATGGCTTCGCATGCTGTTTATGTGCTTATGGAATTACCGCCTGGTATTTACATCAGCAATCTCAGCAAATTCGCAGCAATATTTTGACCTGGGTTCTGCCTGAACCACGGAAAATAAACATCATGGAAACCTTGCCGAATCCTTTATCTAATATTCTCAATGAAGGTTGGCTCGAGGTGCGCAAGGATCCACGCGGATGGCTACTTATCTTTACTTCCGATGGAGCGTTTCGCACCGGAGAAGCGACTCTTTCCGAAGAGTTTATCAAAAAACAAAATATTGAGCGTCTTGGCAAAGCACTGGCTCCGTGGCCGGGTGATATGGAAGTGATTGGGCATACGGATAACAAACCGTTTCGCAGTACATCTGGCAACAATAATCTTAAGCTTTCCGCCGCCAGAGCCGCCGTGGTAGCTGAAAAGCTACGGGAATCCACGCAGCTTAACGAAACCCATCAGCGTGAAATCAGTGCAATTGGCCGCGGTGAAAGTGAGCCTCTGGCAGACAACGCCACGGAAGAAGGCCGCCGTCGTAACCGCCGTGTCGATATCTTATGGAAGATTGGTCAGCGTGATGCCAATCAGGCTATGCAGCAATATCTGGAATCGCCTCGTACCGAATCTCAGGGAACAGATACTCAACAATAGGAATTGTTATGATACGCAGAATGCTGATTTTATTTATTGCGCTGTTATTGTGCTATGCCGTGTGGTGGATAGGTCCGCTGATCGCCATTGGCCCTTATTTTCCGCTGGGAAGTGCCTGGGTTCGCCAGGTTATTATTGTGCTGGTGTTATGCTGGGCACTATGGCCTTTTGTCGCCATCTTCTTTGGTTGGATTTTTCGTTATGCCCGCGCACCGCTACCCCGGCGCAAGAAAAAAACGGTTCAGCTTGATCGTGTTTCTGCCCGTTTTCATGATGCGATGTTAACGCTGAAACAGGCGTATTTATCGCATTATAAAACCCGCTGGCAGCGTTGGCGGCAACAGCGTAAAAGGCAATATATCGATGCTAAACCGTGGTTTTTGGTAATGGGGCCACAGGGCTGCGGTAAAACCTCGATTATTTATGAGAGCGGTGAAAAATTTCTGATGTCAGAACAGTATGGTCTGGCGCAGACCACTGATATCGGTCCCACTCAGGACTGCAATTGGTGGCTGACCGATCGTGCAGTTTATATTGATACGGCGGGCGAGTGGATTTTACTGCATGGACAGAGTGAGGAGGCGGGTAACGCCCGGCATAAACTGTTTTCGATGATCCGTAAGCATCGCCACTATCCGGGAATTGACGGAATTATTCTTTGCCTTGATGTTGATGTATTACTGCAGGCGTCACTGACGGAACGTAAGTCACTGGCTGATACATTGCGTCTGCGGGTGATGGAAGTGGCCTCAACCTTTCAGGCTGATATTGCCGTATATCTGTTGCTTAATAATATCGATAAATTGCCTGGTGGCGAAACTTTTCTCTGCCTGATGAGTGACGATCTGCTGGCTGAAGGACTGGGTATTAGCATGTCCTTTAATGAGCAGGGGGCGAATAATTTTTCAGCTGACGCGCAGCGTTACCGGGATTTCCTGTCAGGCATCAGCCGCTATGTGCTGGAAATCATGCATGACTCGCTCAATATGGAAATGCGCCATCAATTATTACTGTTCACCGAAAGCCTTGGGGCAATTCAAAAACCCCTGTTTGGTCTACTGGAACAAATATTCCCGGCAACGCCAGTGGGCTATAGCGGTTGTCTGCGGCAATGCTGGTTAGGCAGCACCCAGAATCTCACTTCCTGGGAGGCGATGTATTACCCGTCATCAACCAATATTGTTGAAGACCGGCCTGCGGGGCAGATGTATTTTCCGGCGCTGAGCCAGGCGATTAGCGAACGGGGAGTGTTACACGGCAGCGGGCCGATGCCTTTGCGTAACCGACTGCTGGCGACAGGCAAATATGTTGGTGTGACGCTGGCGCTCGGAATTATACTGCTGCTACTGGCGGGGCGTTACTTCTGGGAATATGACTATATTGGCTACGCCACCGCCCGCTTTGAGGAAACGCGGCGCATCGTGCGCGATATTCCACTGACTAATCAGGTGAATGATAATTTAGTCGCCGCCTACGAGCAGTTGGGATATATCAACACCCACTATCTGGAGAGCTCTCCGCCATTATTAACCCCTTATTTCGAACATCGCTTACTTAATCAGGCAATGTTCGACACTTATCATCGTCATCTGAATAAAGTGTTCTGGCCGGCGGTCGAGAATTACGTGGCGAATGAGCTCAAAAAAGATACTCAGTCTTTTGATGTCGATAGCTATGACACGTTAAAAATCTACCTGATGCTTGGCCAGCCTGACAATCGTTCAACGAAGGCTTTGGTGCAATGGTTTATGGCGCGTTGGGAAAATTTTGCTCCGCAAGGTTATACCCCGGACGACCGAAAACTGTTCAGTTACCATCTGAGTCAGTTGTTCAATGGCTCATCCACAGCGGCGCCTGCCGCTAAACTGAATAATGAATTAATTCGCGAGTCGCGTATTAAGGCGATGAAAACGCCAATACATATTCGGGTGATCCATCGCATTGAAGATGCGCCGCTGCCCCCACGGATTGAAAATATCAGCCTGGCAGATGCCGCCGGTTCCAGTGTTACGCTGATGCTCAGGCGTAAAAGCCCGAAGACCGTGACAGATATGGCGATCCCGGCGTTTTACACGCGTGCCAGTTACTATGACGTGGTGAATTCACAACTTCAGGCCGCATCAGAAGCGATGATTGATGAGGAGAAGTGGGTGCTGAGCGACGGTAAATCATCGGTCAGTAAAGTCAGCCTACTCGCAGCGGCACAAAAATTATCCGACGAAGCCCGTAAGTATTATCTGACGGAATATGCCAACCACTGGGATGCTTTCCTGCAGGATATTCGGGTGCGCCCGATCAACGGACTGGATGATGCCGCATTATTAGCCCGGCAGTTCTCCGATCCTTCGTCTCCTTTAGCCAATCTGGTGCGGTTCGCCTCACGTGAAACCACCCTGAGTATTGATAGCTCAACCAAAGGAGGAATGTCCTCTGGCTGGTTTGATACTCAACGCAATAAGCTCACCAATGCACGCCGCAGCATTATTGACGAAATATCGGGTGAGCGTTCACGTTTTCGTTTGACGCCGGAAAAGGCCGTAGAAGATCGCTTTGAGATGTTACGACGGCTGGGTGTTGCTCTGGAAAGCACCTCGACCAGTAATTCCGATCCGCTGGCTAAAACCTTTGAGCAAATTTATAACCAGCTGATCACGCTTTCAACTTCACTACGAGCGGGGCAGATTCTGCCGCAAAGCAATGATTTCAATCGGTTGCAAATCGATATGGCCCGTCAGCCAGAGCCGATACGCAGCGTGATGCGGGATCTGCTTGAGGTCGGTCAGTCACAAAGCTTGCAGCAAAGTAAGGCCAATCTCAGTAAAGGTGTGGCTTCAATCGCATCCGATTTATGTAACACCACAGTTAACGGTCGCTATCCGTTTAATCGCCGGTCGACTGAAGAAATCGGCATTGGCGATTTCAGTCGAATGTTTGGCCGTACCGGTGCGATGCAAAGTTTCTTTGATCAGAATCTGGCGCCTTATGTCGATATCAATGGCAGCCGCTGGAAGGTGAAATCCAACAGTAACGGCGTGGTAACGGAAAAAACGCTGCGGGCGTTTGAGAACGCAGCCCGAATCCGTGACACCTTTTTTGATGCTGGCGACAGAATGGCGATGTCGATGATTATACGACCCGTTTCACTGACGCCCTCAATTCTGGAGGCCGTGCTTGATGTTGATGGTCAGATACTGACTTACAGCCACGGTGCCAGTCAGCCAATGCGGGTTGAATGGCCGGGTCCGAAGGGCGGGGTCTACATCCGTCTGACGTTTAAAACCCGCGATGGCAATGTGGAAACGGTCAGTTTCAATGGTCCGTGGGCTATTTTCCGCATGTATGACGCCAGTAACGCAGTGCCACTGGGGCCAAATAGCCGCGAACTGACGATGGCAATGAATAATGTCAGCGGTTTTTTCAACCTTGAACTGAGTTCCACCATGAAAGATTACCCGCTGTGGTCAAAAGCATTGACCCAGTTCTCATGCCCTAAAAATCTCTAACTGCAAAATAAGGAAATACCGATGCTTGATCCTAAAAATATGCAAAATGTATTGAAATCAGCAGCTGAGCTTGGTCAGCAATCTCAATCTGATTTGCAAAAACCCTTTGTGAAGGGCATGCAAAATATGGAAATGTCAGGGGCTGATGCGGCACGCACCATTATGCAATCCGTTAATCAATCTTGTCAGACCATGATGAGTGATATGAATAAGGTATTAGCCGGCGTGCAGGATAATGTCGATGCGCATCAAAAAATGCAAAGTGAAGAACGTCCGAAGGATTTTGAGACCGCAATGAATGACCTGCGTAATACGCTCTCCAATGGTTTTCCGGAAGAGATGAAAAGTATGTTTGATAAACTGCCAAAAATTTAAGGTAATATCTTAAATTAGCCGGTTGATAATAAATCACCATGCTATTTCGCTAAGTGTCAGTGAAGTGGTGAATAATAGCATCTGGCGCTGTTGGTGTTAAAAGAGCGGAGAGTGTCGTCAGATATTCTCCGCTCTTTTTCGCTCCACCACGGATAATAAGATTACTGTGGTGCTCGTACCGAAAAGCAAACAGATCGTTATTGCGGGCGGCTGATAAAACCGAGGTCAGCTTTAACTGATTACTACCGGGCTGGCGATGGGTTCATCGTCAGAAAAGATAACGCGTACCGACAGTAAATTCGCTGGAGGCCAGGCGAGCTTTCATTTGCTCGTCCTTCAGGCCGCGCACGTTGCCAAAGGTATTGTAGCCACTTTCAACTTTTCCCATGTCGATATAGCGATAGCCCACATCAATGCTCAGACGCTCCAGCGGCGAGTAGCTGACGCCTGCACCCAGTGACCAGGCAAGATTATTCTGGGTGCTGGATGCATATTCGCGTGAAGTGTTGCCCTGCCAGCCGTCGGCTTTAACCTTCGCAATCCCCAATCCAGCCGTGCCGAACAGTGATACGCCATAGCCGAGATCATAGTCGCGATAGACGTTCATCATCAGTCGTTCGGTTTTCAGCTTCAGGTGGTTGTAGCTGCTCGGGAAAGCGGTGGAGCCGCTGGTAAATTCGCTTTTCTGGCGGAAAGTATACTCGCCTTCAGTGCGCCAGCCGTTGCCGTACTGATAACCCGCCGCCAGTGAGGCACCGCTCCGGCGATCTTTTTCCTTGCCGTCAACAAACTGTCCGACACCCGGACGGCTGCTGGTATCCTGATCGCTGGCACGTTGTTCGCTATACAGGTATTTGGCCGAGCCGTAATAACCTTCATCGCTGTTTGCTGCCAGTGCATGGCCAGCACTCAGAATAAGAGGAAACGCCATCAGTCCTGATAAATATTTCATTGTTAATGCTCCTTATTGTGTTATCCGGCATTCAATTCGTTTTCAATGCTCTTCAGCGCTTCCGGCGCGCGTGCCTGGCGCAGATGGCCGCCGGCCAGCGGCAGGGCGTTTATAAGGATACGCTTCATCGCCTGGCTCCCTTTGTTCGTCATGGGCCAATACTATGAAACGCTTAACAGAAGGGGAATTAACGCGAACACCTAACTTTCCAGGTGTTTTTACTTAGTCTGTTTGGCAACATCACCATAAACTTTCAGCAGCCTGGGCAGCGAGTTGACTTCAAGCTTGCTGAAAATATTGGCGCGATGCGCCTCCACGGTTCGCGGGGAGAGCGAGCACTGCAGGGCTATTTCCTTGCTGGAATAGCCCTGCACGATCTGCCCGAACATCTCTTTTTCACGGGCGGTCAGGGTCGAAAGTTTTTGCTGTAATGGCAACAGCCGCCGCTGCTCTTCCTGGCGTATTTTCTGCTGCGCCATCGCGGCGCCGACGACCTCAAACAGCAGGTCGGCATCGATGGGTTTGGTCAGAAACTCCCAGGCTCCGTTTTTAAACGCGCGGCGGCACAAATCAATATTTCCATGCCCGGTCATAATGATCACCGGCAGGGTAAGCCCCTGTTGGATCCATTCGTCCAGCAGGGTTAACCCGGTTTTTCCCGGCATGCGGATATCCAGCAGCATGCAGCCTGCCAGCTCGCAAAGGTTTCCGGCCTGCTGCTGAAAGGCGTGGGCGCTGTCAAAAGTATGGGTCTGCCAGCCGACGGTTGACAGCAGCAGGCTGAGGGAGTCACGGATTGCCGCATCATCATCAATAAGCCAGATACGCTGTTTCATTACTTCTCCTCGTCAGGCAGAGGGAACCAAAGTCTGAAGCAGGCACCACGCCCTGCAATATTACTTGCCTCAATGGTGCCGTTAAGACGCTGCACCAGAGTGTCGGTCAGCGCCATTCCCAGGCCGACGCCTTCGGCACGGGTGGTAAAAAACGGGATAAAGACATGCTTCAGCGCCTCTGGCGATAGCCCCGGGCCACCGTCGGTTAGTTTCAGCACGATACCGCGCTTTTCCTCGCGGATTTCAAGGTGGATCCAGCTCGAACCTGGCGCATTCCCGGCCTGCGCCTGAATCGCATTGCTGGCAATATTATGCAGGATTTGCTCAATCCACAGCGGTGGCGCCATTAGCGGCGGCAAACCGTCGCTGAAATGGCTGCTTACGCGCACTTTTCCCGCCTGCAATTCGTTATCCAGCAGTTGGCAAACCCGAAGCCACAGCGCCTGCAGTTCAATTGGCTGATAGTCGGCGCGTTCACTGCTTAGCTTCTGCCGAAACTGACCAAGCAGAGCATCAATGCGCTTTATTTGCGCCACCGACGCGTCCAGCAGGCTGGCAACCTGATCCGATTTGTGCTGTTTGAGCAGGCGTACCGCCGCCTGGCTATAGCTCATGATGGCGGTCAGGGGTTGGTTAAGCTCGTGCATCATCCCTGCCGCCAGCTCGCCCATGGTATTCAGCCGGGTGAGTTCGGTGTAGCGGGCGCGCAGAGCGGCAATATCCCGGCGACGTTTATTCGCCTGATACTGAGCCAGCAGATAAAGCGCCAGCGCCCAGAACAGCGCCGGAGAAACCATCAGCCACCACGGCAGCTTTGCCCACTCCGGGTTGTCGCCCGCCGAAACAATAAACGGCTGAGTCGGACTGGCGACGATTTTATCCCAGCGCCACCAGCTTGTGACGCTGGCAAGACCCCTTTCGTAGAGCGTGGTTGAATCCCGGGTGATGGCGAGATAGGTAAAGGTCTTTTTCTCTGCGAGGGTGTCGAGCAGAACGTTTAAATCAATTAACAGCGAGAGGTTAGGGCGGTTTAGCCAGTAGCGGCCGTTGCCTTCAGGAACAATCAACTGACGGGGCTCAGGCGTATCGTGCCGCCGCCACTCCACGATCTGCGGCAGAATATGCTGCACTTCGGTGGCGTTTTGGCTGGCGGGCAGTAGCGGGATGATGGCGTCATGTTGAGAGAGTTTCACCGTTATTTCGCGATAAAGTATGCGAAAGTCAGCGGACTTTTCTTCGTACTGCTGTTGTAAATACCAGGCACCCATTGCCGCGCAGCTAAGCAGCGTTAGCAGTAGCCAGCTGACTATCCTCAACATGCAAAGTCCTTTTCATCCTGCCGGGAAAAAACAGGGCATCAGTATGGAGTAAGTTTCAGGCAAAAAAAAGCGGACGCTTAGGCGTCCGTTTCAGGTGGTAAAGAAATCTCGCAACAGTGAAAGCTTCACAGGCGATTAATAATCAGATAAAAATAATAAATTCAATATATTAAAAATAAAACGACGACCGCTGGCTGAGTCTGACTGGCGCTTTCCGGTTCATTTTGCCGATACCCGTTGTTATCAATTTCGCTTCCGACAAAAATAAAAACCTGTCTTAAGACCTCAATATATTCCTGTAAAATCAGGCGAGAGAAAGCCAGTTATGCTCACTGGGTTGAGGCATTTGCGACTGGCGTTGCAGAATGGCTGTGTCGTGACGCTCTGATAACCGTAACAATTTCTTTAGCTGCCTCTTTTAACGTATTATGTTTGGTCGTGTAGTGTTTATTTTCTTCTGCCTCAAAATCCAGAACTTTCAATGATTTCTTGGTTTGATGCGCGTCAGGAATAAAATCACTCTTCTTCTCAAGGCGCGTGATGCCTGAAACGATGATCTCTCTAAACTTACCATCTGAAAAAAACGCAAAGTTTTCAATTTTTTTAGTCCAGGATTCTATTAAATTATCTGACTGAACTCTGGTGTTTATTAAGGCATGACTCTCATTTTTAAAATCATTGGTGTCGCTCCCTAAGTAAGCCAAAATAATTGCACACGAAAATGAAAAGACGAGTAAAAATTTCATTGGTTTTCTGATGACACACAGGCAAGCGTAATAATCTAATCACGCAGAGGATGTAATTAACTTAAGATTCAGCAATCGACCCGGCGTGATCGCCTAACGCCAGGCCGATGACATCATTCTGAAGCCGGATGAGTTATGACATCTGCACTCAAGGTTGGCATCTGATAAAAAACTATTTGATGTCGTTGATCCATTGCTTGAGTTTGCTTTCCGGGTTTTCTTTGCAAATTTTTATCAGCAGCGGCACCGACGTTGTGCCCACTTCATGCCAGTCAACATAATCCCCGCCTTTAAAATCCGTATCCTTGTTGATCACCCAGAATGCGACCGGCATCATTGCCTTTGGATTCATATCCACAAACTCTTTGCAGGTCATATTTTCTGGAATGTTTTCATTAAGCGTCTCCGCGCTGGCGATATTAACCGAAGCAGAGAGTGCAGCGATGGCAATAAGTGATTTTACTAACGTTTTCATAGTGTTTTCCTGGGTTTTAGATCGCGATTCGTGGTTGATGATGCAGAGTTACAGCTGAACATCAGATGTTTTTTTTTTCAGATGCTCAATTTTATTGCTCAGGGTAAAGTAAATACACGCGCTAAATATCATCTCCAGCCCAATAAATACTGAGACCAGAATATAGGTTGTGTCTTGATTCGCGCTCATCCAAAGGAACGCAATGATCAGATCAAGGATCCCGATGAACATGCACCAGTAACGTCCAACCATATGGGCGCTTTTAATCGCCGCAGATAAGCGGCTGACACCGGCAAGGATAAATAAAAAGCAGATAAAGATAGAGAGAATATTCATCCCCAGCATCGGACTGAGGAACACGCCCATCCCCATAACCGCGTAGATGACCCCGAAAATAATTAAGGAAAGTGTTGCGCCCTTGCCAATTTTTTTAAAATTATAAGCACAGACTAGCGAATAAATGCCGCAAAAGGTCAGCAGAACACCGGTCAGGTAGCTCAGAACCATCCCGGCATAGATCGGAAAGAATAAACATAAAATGCCGCATACAGAAAGCATCAGTGCAAGGCTGAATGCGCTTCTTTTGTAATTTGCCAAAACCCGATGGTTTAGCTTACTTATGAGGTTTCTATCAATGAGTAGCATTATCTTACCTTAAATGTATCGGTTGAATTTGGTTGCGAAATAATTATGATGGAAAGGATATTCTGTTCTGTTAACGCTGTATATCGGATAAACGGGTGAGGGTTATCATCTCATTCTTACAGCTGTCATCCTGGTCGTTCAAATCTATATCCGCCCTCCCATGCCAATACATTTCCTTGTCGATTAATATGCTCGCATCTTCACTGAGTCTTCAAACCAAATTAATTTAAAGGAAAGTAATTATGAAACGTTTTGCACTCGCAACAGCTTTTGCTGCAATGGTAGCTGCGGCTCCGGTAATGGCAGCAACCGCAACCTCCGATACTTCTGATGCAACCCCGCATGTTACTGCACAGCAGGTTAAAGCCGCTGACCAAATTGCTGTGCAGGGCCTGAACGCCCTGCGAGATGTCCAGTTTGCCCGTATGGCGTTGTTCCAGGGAAACCCGCAAAAAGCAGAAGCGCTGACGAATCACGCTGCTACCTTATTAGCAAATGACAGCCTGGACTGGTCAAAATTCTTCCGCTCGGACAAGAAAGCCAATTTAAACGATGACAACTATGTCGCCGTTGATGCCGCGATGGGTATTTCTGAAGATTATGTCGTTTCGCCAGAAAAACAGGAAGCCATCAAGCGTGCCAATAGCAAACTGGAAAAAGGCGATAAAAAAGGTGCCGTTGAGGAGCTGCGTCTGGCCGGTATTGGCGTGATGGAAAATGTTTACTTAATGCCACTGAAACAAACGCGTAATGCGGTAGCGCAGGCGCAGAAGCTGATGGGCGAGCATAAATATTATGAAGCCAACCTGGCGCTGAAAGGCGCTGAAGACGGCGTGATCATGGACAGCACCGCGCTTTTCGCAAATTGATCACTCATCCATTTGGCTGAACGTATTAGCGAGCAGCTGAAATAACCCTATTGATATCACAAGGCCATATGCATAAACGGCATATGGCGTTGTAGAGTCACATTTATTGATAAAAGGTACTGCAATGTCTACTCCACTTCAGGGCATTAAAATTCTCGATTTTACCGGTGTTCAGTCCGGTCCTTCCTGCACCCAGATGCTGGCATGGTTTGGTGCTGACGTAATTAAAATTGAACGTCCGGGCGTTGGGGATGTAACTCGTCACCAGCTGCGCGATATTCCAGATATTGATGCATTGTATTTTACCATGCTGAACAGCAATAAACGTTCGATTGAGTTAAATACCAAAACGGCCGAAGGCAAAGAGGTGATGGAAAAACTCATTCGTGAAGCCGATGTTCTGGTGGAAAACTTTCACCCGGGCGCCATCGATCATATGGGCTTTACCTGGGAACGCATTCAGGAAATTAATCCGCGACTGATTTTCGGCTCGATTAAAGGTTTTAATGAGTGTTCACCTTATGTGAACGTGAAGGCCTATGAAAACGTCGCCCAGGCTGCCGGTGGCGCAGCATCCACTACCGGTTTCTGGGACGGCCCACCGCTGGTCAGTGCCGCTGCGTTAGGCGACAGCAACACCGGGATGCATCTGCTGATTGGCCTGCTTGCGGCGCTGCTGCACAGGGAAAAAACCGGCCGCGGCCAGCGTGTGACAATGTCGATGCAGGATGCGGTGCTCAACCTGTGCCGCGTAAAACTGCGCGATCAGCAGCGCCTGGAAAAAGTCGGTTATCTGGAAGAGTATCCACAATATCCTAACGGCACCTTTGGTGACGCAGTACCGCGCGGCGGCAATGCTGGCGGCGGCGGTCAGCCAGGCTGGATCCTGAAATGCAAAGGATGGGAAACCGATCCTAATGCCTATATCTATTTCACTATTCAGGAACAGAACTGGGAAAATACCTGTAAAGCCATCGGCAAGCCTGAATGGATTGAAGACAGCGCTTACAACACGGCAAAAGCGCGTCAGCCTCATATTTTCGATATTTTTGCCGTGATCGAAAAATACACCCTGACCATGGATAAGCATGAAGCGGTGGCATATCTCACCACCTTTGATATTCCTTGCGCGCCGGTGCTGAGCATGAAAGAGATCGCCCACGATCCTTCCCTAAGAGAGAGCGATAGCATTGTTGAAGTTGAACAACCTCTGCGTGGTAAATATCTGACTGTCGGTTGCCCGATGAAATTTTCAGGCTTCACCCCTGAAATTAAATCTGCCCCTCTGCTGGGTGAACATACCGTAGAGATTCTGAAAGAGCTGAACTATAGCGAAGAAGAAATTACAGCGCTGAAACAGAATAACGCGATCTGATCTCAGAGGAGCCTTTGGCTCCTCGTACTTATTTAATATTGAGGCAACTGATTATGTCGGATGAACAAGCACTGACAGATGGTATGCACATCATCGTCGAAGCACTGAAACAAAATAATATTGAGTGTATTTATGGCGTCGCAGGTATTCCTGTTACCGATATGGCGCGACATGCTCAGGCGGAAGGGATTCGCTTTATCGGTTTTCGTCATGAACAATCGGCCGGCTATGCCGCAGCGATTCGTGGATTTATCACGCAAATTCCTGGCGTTTGCCTGACTGTTTCCGCTCCCGGTTTTATGAACGGGCTGACTGCACTCGCGAATGCGACGGTGAACGGTTTTCCGATGATCCTGATCAGCGGATCCAGCGATCGCGCCAAAGTAGATCTTCAACAGGGCGATTATGAAGAGCTGGACCAGATGAATGCAGCGAAGCCCTATGCGAAAGCGGCGTATCGGGTGAACCGACCTGAAGATCTGGGTATTGCGCTGGCTCGCGCCATTCGGGTAGCGGCATCAGGTCGTCCGGGCGGTGTTTATCTTGATTTAACCGCCGATGTGCTGGCTGCCACCATGCTGGAAACCGAAGCGGCGAAAACCATTGTTAAAGTTGAACATCCTGCATTGAAACAGTTGCCAGACGCTGAGTCGATTGAGAGCGCGATGGCGCTGCTGGCGAAAGCTGAACGCCCGTTGATCATTTTGGGCAAAGGGGCCGCTTATTCTCAGGCCGACAAAAAGATCCGCGACTTTATTGAAAGTACCCACATTCCTTATCTGCCAATGTCGATGGCGAAAGGCCTGCTGGAAGATACCCACCCGCTTTCTGCCGCGGCCGCGCGCTCGTTTGCGCTGAAGAATGCCGATGTTGTCATGCTGGTCGGCGCTCGCCTCAACTGGCTGCTGGGACACGGCAAAAAAGGTTGGGCTGAGGATGTTCAGTTTATTCAGCTGGATATTGAGCCACAGGAAATTGACAGCAATCGCCCGATCGCTGCACCGGTAGTGGGGGATATTGATTCAGGCATGACGTTGATGCTGGATGCACTGGCAACACGCCCTGTCACGGCTCCGCTGATGTGGCGCGATATGCTTGAACTTCATAAGCAGAAAAATATCGACAAAATGCAGCTGAAGTTAACCACCACAACGTCACCGCTTAACTACTTCAATGCGCTGCGAGTGATTCGCGATGTACTGACGGAATATCATGATATTTACCTCGTTAATGAAGGGGCAAATACCCTCGATAACGCGCGCAATATTATCGATATGTACAAACCTCGTCGTCGTCTGGATTGCGGCACCTGGGGAGTCATGGGCATTGGAATGGGATATGCCATCGGCGCGGCGACCACCGCCGATCTGCCGGTCGTGACTATTCAGGGCGATAGCGCGTTTGGCTTCAGCGGCATGGAGATTGAAACTGTCTGTCGCTATAACCTGCCCGTCACGGTGATTATCTTCAACAACGGCGGCATTTATCGCGGCGACGGCGAGGATCTCAGCGGTAAAGGCGACCCTTCGCCGACGGATCTGTTACACCACGCGCGCTATGACAAGTTGATGGATGCCTTTGGCGGTATTGGCTATCACGCCACTACTGAAGATGATATTCGCCAGGCCCTGGTTGCCAGTATTCAGGCGAGAAAGCCGTCAATCATTAATGTGGTCATCGATCCTGCCGCCGGTACGGAAAGTGGACATATCACCCAGCTTAATCCTAAGCAAATCGCTAAAAATTGATGCTGCAAACTGCAACCTGTTTTCCCTCAGCTCTCCGCTGAGGGGATGTCTGAATGGATAAACCATAATGTTTACTTTCTTCACCGGCGATTTGCTGCCGATTATCGTTATTATGCTGCTGGGATATGTCAGCGGTAAGCGTCAGGCTTTTGATGAAGAGCAGGCTCGGGCGCTTAATAAACTTGTACTGAATTACGCATTACCTGCGGCACTGTTTGTTTCTATTGTGCGTGCTAACCGTGACATGATTTTTGCGGATGCTCGTCTGACGATTGTCTCTCTGGTGGTGATTGTTGGCTGTTTCCTTTTTTCCTGGTTCACCTGCTATAAGTTTTTTAAACGCACACATGCCGAAGCGGCGGTTTGCGCGCTGATTGCAGGGTCACCAACGGTGGGTTTTTTGGGCTTTGCCGTGCTGGACCCGATCTATGGAGCCAATGTTTCGACCGGACTGGTAGTCGCCATCATTTCAATTATTGTTAATGCGATTACCATTCCTATCGGTCTGTATTTACTCAATCCTTCTGCTGGCAAGGATGGTAAGAAAAGCAGCAACTTTGCTGCGCTGATTTCTGCGGCGAAAGAGCCCGTGGTATGGGTACCGGTGCTGGCAACGCTGATTGTGATGGCAGGTATTAAAATTCCGGCGGTATGGGACCCGAGCTTTAATTTAATCGCTAAAGCGAACTCCGGCGTGGCGGTATTTGCGGCAGGTTTGACGCTGGCTGCACATAAATTCGAATTCAGTAAGGAAATTGCCTGGAACACCTTCCTTAAACTGATCCTGATGCCATTGGTACTGCTTATCGTCGGAATGTTATTCCACCTCGATGCGGAACAGCTGCAGATGACCGTGCTGATTGGTGCGCTGCCTCCGGCATTCTCAGGAATTATTATCGCCAGCCGTTTCAATGTTTATACCCGTACCGGCACCGCCTCTCTGGCCGTCAGTGTGCTTGGCTTTATCGTTACCGCGCCGATGTGGATCTATATCAGCCGTCTGGTTTCATAAGCGCCTATATTAATAAATCAATCAGTCATCCAGAATACAATACGCTTGTATTCTGGAGCTGTTTCCGAGTGCAAAGTAATGAATGAAGATAAAAAAGCCGGGCCGTTCGACGGGCTGCTGGTTATCGATCTGACTCATGTGCTGAATGGTCCGTTTGGCACACAAATATTGTGTGACTTAGGCGCGCGCGTTATCAAAGTTGAGCCGCCAGGACACGGCGATGATACCCGGACGTATGGCCCCTATCTCGATGGCCAGTCCCTGTATTACAGCTTTGTGAATCGGGGTAAAGAGAGTGTAGTGCTCAATCTGAAAGACGAATCCGATCGGCATATCTTTACCAATATGCTGAAGCAGGCCGATGTGCTGGCGGAAAACTTTCGCCCCGGAACGCTTGAGAAACTCGGTTTTTCATGGGAACAGCTACAGGCGATTAATCCTCGTCTGATCTACGCCTCTTCTTCCGGTTTTGGACACACCGGCCCAATGAAAGATGCACCCGCCTACGACACCATTATTCAGGGCATGAGCGGTATTATGATGGAGACCGGCTTTCCTGATGGGCCGCCGGTTCGCGTCGGCACGTCGATTTCCGACCTCTGCGCGGGGGTTTATCTGTTTTGCGGCATAGCCAGTGCGCTGTATGGCCGGGAAAAAACCGGGCGCGGCGCGCATGTGGATATCGCGATGTTCGATTCGACGCTCACTTTCCTTGAACACGGCATGATGAGCTATATCGCCACCCATCAGACGCCGAAACGCCTTGGTAACCGCCATCCTTATATGGCGCCTTTCGACGTGTTTACTACGGCGGATAAACCGATCACCATCTGCTGCGGCAATGACCACCTCTTTGCTGCGCTATGTGGGGCATTACAGCGCCCTGAGCTGGCTGTCGACCCGCGATTTGCCAGCAATGTGCTGCGGGTAGAAAATCAGGCGGTTTTGAAACAGGCGATAGAAGCGGTGCTGAATACCCAGACCTCAGAAATCTGGTTGGCGCGTATCGGCGAGGCGGGAGTACCGGTGGCACCGCTGTTAAGCGTTGATGAAGCCATAGCACTGCCGCAGACCGCGGCGAGGAATATGATGATTGAAGCGGGTGGAGTGAGAATGCCGGGGAATCCAATAAAAATCAGTGGATATCCCGATCCGCACATTCGTCCCGGCGCCGCGACCCTCGATCAGCATGGGGAACAATTGCGCTTTGAATTTGCGTAACAGGGATCGCTCCGGTAAGCAACCGGAGCGAAAAACGTATTACAGCGGCTACCCGAGGAAAAGCGCGATCTCCTGATCCAGCTCAGCAAGATGTTCCGCCAGCGTCTGCATTAATTCAGCGTGGTCCGGTGAGTCGCTGCCGGTAAAGGGCCGGGATTCCAGCTGGAAACAGATATCCCTTAAACGCGTCAAATTAAGTATGCCGGCAGAGCCGTGAATACGGTGGATGTGCTTTTTAAACGTGCGCCAGTCTCCCTCATTCAGCGCCTGTCGGGCATGCGCTAAATCATCCCGTGACTCCTGGCTGAAAGTCAGTACGATTTCGCGCATCAGCTCAGGATCGTTATCGGTATTCTCCTGTAAGAAGTTGATATCCAGATATTGGGTGGCGCTGGCTGACGGCGCCGCCGGAGAGAGCTGGCTTAAGTGTCTTTTCAGCACATCAATCGTCAGCGGTTTAAAAAGACAGAGATCCATGCCGAAGCCAAGTCCGCGATCGCGTTCGAGAGTTTGTGCATTGGCGGTTAATCCCCAGATGGTTATGGGATTTTTTTCCTGGCGTAATACCTGCGTTAATTCAAACCCGTCGAGATGAGGCATGTTGATGTCGGTGATCAGTAAATCAAAGTGATGCTGACTGATTTTTTTAAGCGCGTCTTCGCCGTCGCAGGCTTCGCTGACATCATAGCCAAGCGTGCTTAACTGCCGCTTGAGCAGCAGCCGGTTGGTAGGGTGATCGTCCGCCACCAGGATTCGCAGGTTAGCGGGCAGCGTTAGAGATTCGTGGCGCTCTTCAGCAATGACGCACTGGTGCGTTGATACGGCTACCGGAATAGATACGCTGAAGGTTGATCCGACGCCCGGACGACTTTTCACGCTGAGTTCCCCCTGCATTTTGCCCACTAACTGTTTACAGATCATCAGCCCGAGGCCAGAACCGGTTTGCTGACGCCCTGAATGAGTCTGGCTGTAGGGTTTGAACAGCAGCTTTTGCTCTTCTTCGCTGATTCCACTGCCGGAATCCACCACGTCGATAACCAGTTTGGCCGTCTCGTGATGATGTTCAATCAGCCTGGCATTCAGCCTGACGCATCCTTTATCGGTAAACTTCAACGCATTGCTCAGCAGATTGGTCAGCACCTGTTTGATGGCCTGCGGGTCAATCATAATTAAGCAGTGATGGCTGAGTGGATTGTCGATCAGCAGCTGGATATTTTTTCTGGCGGCCAGCGCGTGAAAGGCGCGATAAATCACCGTGAGGTGTTCAGCCATATCCAGCCATTCTGGCTTAAGCTGATATTTGCCGGATTCTATTTTGTCGACATCCAGAATTTCACCGATCAGCCCGAGCAGGGATTGCCCGGTCGAATAAGCCAGTTTTACCGCTTCCGCTTTTTGCTCTTCCGTCTGCTGTTGGTTGGTTAACAGTTCCAGGAATCCCATAATTGAGCTGACCGGCGTTCTGATTTCGTGGCTCATATTTGCCAGAAACTGACTTTTGGCAACGGTGGCATTAATGGCTTTGTTTTTCTCAATTTCCAGCGCGCTGATAAGCGAACGCGTTTCAGTGATATCTTCCCAGCCGCAAATAAATATTCTGTCGTCACTGGCGGGCATATCACACAACGTCAGCCAGTGTTGGACGTAGCGCGTCTCACGGCCATTGCTGATTTCCAGCTCGCAGGTATTGATCGGCCGGTTACCGTGCTCATCAAGCTGGATGTGGGCGAATTCGGGCATCATGGCAGAGAATGGCGAATCAGGATTGGTCAGCGGCAGCGAGGCATTTGCGTAGTAATCCTCAGTAAAATATTGTGAAAATGCGCTGTTGTGACTCACGATTTGACCCTGAGAATTGACGACATAGCTTGGAGTAGGCAGCGAGTCTGAAAGCGCTTTGCGAAAGGAGATCTGATTTTCAAGATGGCCTTGTATCGCTTTGCGTCGCTGCACTTCTCGTAACAGATAAAACCCCCACAGCAGGCTGCTCAATATCAGTGACACGGCAAGTGCGGTAACGATATAAAACTGCTGGCTGTAGAGATCCCACGTATCAATGGTTACGTTGGGCATCTGTGTCCATTTTTCGGTCAGGCGAAGTATTTCACTTGGCGGCAGATTGTTCAGCGCTTTATCGATGATGCTCTTGAGCTCAGGTTCACCTCTGGGATAGGCAAAAGTGATCGCTGCGTGGGGCACATTCTTAATGCGAAAGAAATCCTGAGTGTCCGGATAATAGTGATCGACCATATAGCGTGCCGTCGACTGCGTGGCGACCAGCGCATCCAGCTTCCCTTCCTGTATCTGATGAAACGCCGCACTGGCATTGGCAACGGACACCCACTGCACCTTCGGGTGGCGCTTTTTAAGTGTGTCATCTAACCCGTAATAAGCGGGCAGTCCAACCTTCATGCCTGGCTTGAGCGTATGTTCTTTCATCCGGGCTTTTTGCATCACATACACATAAGGAGACATGATCAGCGTGTTGGAAAAGGCGACCTGGTGTTCACGCTCTTCTGAATATATCGCACCAGGGAAAATATCCCACTTTCCTTCCGGGCGCAGTACGTCTCCCGGAGGGGTAATTGGCGTAAAGACCGGAACGAACTTCATCCCGGTTTGCAGCTCAATAATATTCAGCAGATCGCCCATCATGCCGCGCGGATCGCCATTTTCGTCCGTCATTGAAAATGGCGGATGAAAAGATGAGACCAGCACGTTGACCGCCGGATGATTCTTGATCCATTTTTTTTCCTGCGAAGTCAACTTCAGCGGTTGATTGATAAACCCCAGGTTACCGGAGTTAAGCCGGTTCTGGATCACATCCCTTCTTATTTCATTGCTGAGACTGTCAACAAATCGATTCAGAATGTCCGGCAGCATGGTCATTTCTTTACGGGTAAAAAAGTAATTGAGCTGGCAGGGGCAGTCGTAATATTTGATGGCATTCAGTGAATGCGCAAAGTAGCGGGAGATAAGCGTGCTGGTAATAATATTGCTGCCAATAAAGTACTGATTATCGCCGGAGGAAACTGAGGCCAGTGCCTCGTAGTAGTCAGGATAATCGATGACCGCGGCATTGGGAAAGGAACGGGCAATCATCGCCTTAGCGGGGTAATCGTTTACCCGTGCAATTTTGACGGGTTTGATGGTGCTGAGCGGGCTCATGGTGTTATTAACCGTTGTCACCAACACAGGAAAGGTGGTTATCAGCGGCTGAGACAAATTGAGGGTGGGTTCTTGCGGACGTGAGTTCATCAGATCTGTCAGCATAACGTCCACTTCCCCTTCCTTCAGGGCCCTGACTGCATCCTCCGCGCGGGGATATTTCCGCAGAATCACTTTTACTTTCAGATTCTGTTGCAGCAACCCGAGGTAATCAGCATTAATTCCCTTGGCCCGCAAACCCGGTTCGGTCTGCAGGAGTGCGGAGTGCATGGAGCTATCGACTGCGACGATAAAATGCTTTTTACTGTTCAGCCAACGAAGTTCATGACTGGTTAAGCGTAAATCATCAAGCTCGATGCTGCCGTTGGTAAACTTAACGTCATAGTCAGTATAGGAAGGGGCTGCATTGGCCTGTACAGAAAAAAAAAGAACAACAGAGACCAAAAAACAAGTAAGAAAATTCATTCTGTTACCAGATTTTATTGTTCTGAGCGAAAGTAAACAGGTTCATTAATGATTTGCACTCAAGTTTCTCCATTAACCGACCTTTATAAGTGCTGACCGTTTTGTTACTGATAAACATTTTCTCTGCTATGGTGTTGTTATCATTACCATCCAGTATGTAGTTTAGCACCGTAATCTCCTGTCGGGAGAGAGAATCCAGTCTTTGCTGATCGGATGTCAGACGGCCGGTGAAGCGATCCATGGAAAACGGAAAGTAGCAGTAGCCATTTTTTGCGGCATCAATGGCGGCAATAATATTGTTTATGCCTTCTTTTTTGCTGACAAAACCATTTGCCCCAGCCTCTGCGCTGTAGCGGCCGTAGAAGTAATCATTCTTGGCTGACACAATAATGACGATGCCGGTGTAGTGGCGCTTGCGCAGCATCTCAAGCACCTGGATACCGTTATGGACCGGAATATCCACATCGATAATCATAATGTCCGGCTTTAGCGTTTCCATGCTCTGCACTGCTTTAGCGCCATCGCTCAATTCAGCCAACACCTCAATATCATTTTTACGCAGGAGATTGCGAATAGCTGTAATGGCGAGTGGATGATCGTCAATGATAATTGCTTTCATTTATAATTCCTTTGTCAGCTAAATCTTATGCTTTGGAGTGCACAAACAGCTCGTAACAGAGAGGGTGTTTAAATGACGAGCCAGAATAATGTCAGGGACTGAGCTTCAGTGCAGGGAAAAGTAATTCTTGATATGTATATTAAATCGTGGAAATTAAATGAAACATCAACGAATGTAAGGTGTTGTATATTCGTAGTATTTTCAGTGTGTTAAGAATATTATGACGGAGTTAAATTACAGCTGTAGGAATAATATCTCAATCATTTCAGGATTATCCCCTGTTATATCGCAGCCAAGGTTTTAACCTATTCGCATTCGCAACGGGCATATGATGTTTGACTCACGTAATAGAGATAATGCAGTTATTGCATTTTCGTAAAGCTTTATCGTGAATTGTTAAACATGCTATTAACATGAGATATTACAGTGGAACGGTCTGAAACGGCATCAAAGAAAAAATCAAGAAAGAAGTATTTTATTATTTTTTTTAGTATTTTACTTCCCGTGTTTATTGGTGCGTCTGTTTACTGGGATTTAATTATCAGTCATCAGGTCAGCACTGATGATGCCTACGTAACGGGTAACATGAACAGCATCTCCTCACAGATCGGAGGCAGCGTTACCGCAGTTAATAATACGGATACGGATTTCGTGCACCAGGGAGATGTTGTCGTCACGCTGGATAAGACGGACTCGACGATTGCCTTCAATCAGAAAAAAAGCAATCTGGCCAACACGGTGCGCGAGATGCGCAAACTCTATGTGCTGGATACTCAGTATCAGGCCAATATCACCGCGGCGCGAATTCAGTATAAGCAGGCGTCGGAGGATTATCAGCGGCGGCTGGAGCTGGTGGGTAAGGGCGTAATCACCCGAGAAAACCTTGAGCATGCAAAAGACACTGCAATAAGCAGCCAGGCTTCGCTGGATGCGGCTATCCAGGCTTATAAAGCGAATAGGGCGCTGATCATGAACACGCCTCTTGACCATCAGCCGCAGGTGCTGCAAGCAGCCGATCAGGTGAAACAGGCATGGCTTTCGCTTCAGCGTACTGATATTCGTAGCCCTGTTACCGGCTATGTCGCTCAACGTAGCGTGCAGGTTGGGGAGACGATTAATCCTGCTCAGGCGCTGATGGCGGTGATTCCGGCCCAGGAAATGTGGGTCAATGCCAATTTTAAAGAAACCCAGCTGACGAATGTTCGTATTGGCCAGCAGGTCACTTTGACCAGCGACCTGTATGGCGACAACGTCGTTTTTCACGGCTATGTCAAAGGCGTCAATATGGGTACCGGTAATGCATTTGCACTGCTTCCGGCACAGAATGCCTCAGGGAACTGGATCAAAGTCGTTCAGCGGGTACCCGTCAAGGTGGTACTGGAAGAGGGCGAACTCCGCCAGCATCCGCTGCGTATCGGCCTGTCAATGAATGCCACCATAGAGACCGGCGAGGTGAACAGCACCTCCCTTCACGAGCTTTCGCCTAAGGCGGCCATCACACCGGCATACCTCAGCGAGGCGCTGGTCATCGATACCGCCCCGGTAGATACCATTATCGCCAACATTATTAAACGTAATGGGCAGCTTTAATGGAGACCGTGAAATCACTGCCAGCCCCATTACGTGGGGCAATGTTGATCTGCATGACCTTTGCACTGTCGCTGGCGACATTTATGCAGATGCTGGACTCCACCATTTCCAACGTGGCGATCCCGACGATTTCAGGTTTTCTGGGAGCTTCAACGGATCAGGGGACATGGGTCATCACCTCGTTTGGCGTAGCAAACGCGATCTCAATTCCTCTGACCGGGCGACTGTCGCAACGGTTCGGCGAGTTGCGTTTGTTTCTTCTTTCAGTTGTCTGTTTTTCTCTGGCATCGCTGGCGTGCGGGCTTTCAACCAGCCTTGATATGCTCATTTTCTTCAGGGTGATTCAGGGGCTGATGGCAGGGCCGCTTGTTCCGCTGTCGCAGAGCCTGCTGCTGAGGAATTATCCACCGGAAAAACGCACCTTCGCCTTATCCATGTGGTCGATGACGGTGATTATTGCGCCGATTTGTGGGCCGATACTGGGTGGGTATATTTGCGACAACTTTAGCTGGGGTTGGATATTTTTCATCAATGTCCCGATGGGCATAATTGCCGTTTCACTGTGCGGAACTTTGCTGAAAGGCCGAGAGACAGAAACGCAGTCGGTGAAAATGAATTACGTCGGTCTGGTGCTGTTGGTGCTGGGCGTCGGTGCGCTACAGTTGATGCTTGATAAGGGTAAGGATCTGGACTGGTTTAACTCCACCACGATTATTACTCTGGCGATAGTGTCCGGCGTTTCGCTGATTTCCCTGATTATCTGGGAATCAACCGATGAAAATCCGATTATCGATATCAGTTTGTTCAAATCGCGTAATTTTACCATTGGTATCGTCTGCATCACCTGCGCCTTTCTGTTCTACTCTGGCGCTATCGTACTGATGCCGCAGTTGCTTCAGGAAACCATGGGGTACGATGCCATGTGGGCAGGACTGGCCTATGCGCCAATCGGATTGGCGCCGCTGATTTTGTCACCGATAATCGGCTTCTATGGTAATAAAATTGATATGCGTGTTCTGGTGACGTTCAGTTTTATCGTCTATGCGATATCTTATTACTGGCGTTCGATCACCTTCACCACCGGCATTGATTTTATGGGGATTATCTCTCCTCAGCTGTTACAAGGCTGCGCAGTGGCGTGTTTTTTTCTGCCACTGACCACTATTTCTCTTTCAGGTTTGCCGGATAATAAATTTGCCAATGCCTCCAGTATCAGCAATTTTTTCCGTACCTTATCAGGCTCGATTGGCACCGCGCTGACAATGACGCTGTGGAGTCGCTGGGAGTCAGGGCAGCACAGCGTGTTGACGGGGGCGATAAACCCGTTTAACCCGATATATAACGCATTCTCGCAGCGTATCGAATCTTCCGGAATCTCTTTTTCTCAGGAACTGAATGAAATAAACAATATGATCACGCAGCAGGGGATGCTCATTTCTGCCAACGAAATTTTCCGTCTCTCTGCAATAGCCTTTGTGATGCTGACGATTCTGGTGTGGTTTGCTAAACCTCCTTTTACTGCGAAAAAATAACCGACGCAGCTTAACTATTTTTATGACTCTATTTTAGTGAAGTAAGTTGTTGGTATGAATATTCGGATTGCGTACCTGATCTGGTATTGATTACGTTTGTAAGACTGTGATGACAAACTGTTATCCACGGTCCTATATTTCTGACTTTTATAATTTTATAGAATAGTGCCTATGCTGCGCTATGGTTTTTAGAGTCAATGCTATTACGAATTTAATTCCCGGCGCTATGTAACTTAATGGATTACATAGCCAATTAAAACTTTACGTCATGAGAAAACTATGTTGAAGAAAAAAGATGTTCAAAGAACGCTGGCGGGCCTGGCTGTGGTATCCGCGCTACTGTTATCCGGTTGCTCATCAATACCGAAAAGCATCAGCGGAGCCGAAGGGGCGGTCAATCCTGCGACCTATCAGCAACTTGCTATGGCGCCTGGTTTATACCAGGGGCAGGAAGTTCGTGTCGGTGGTAAAGTAATTAATGTGATTAATCTTCCCTCCAAAACGATTCTTGAGTTAGCGGTATTGCCACTCAATGATTATGCCCGTCCGAAAATTCACGAGGCATATCAGGGCCGCGTTTTAGTCTACACGGACAAATTCCTCGATCCTGATAATTTCCGTAATCGCTTTGTCACCGTGCTCGGAAAAATGGAAGGAACAGAAAATCAGTTGATTGGTAAGCGTCCTTACCCGTTCCTGAAGATGTCTGCTGTGGGTTATCAGGTATGGCAGCTTGATACGACTGTGATGCCTGCCAGTGGCTGGGTTTATGCCTGGTCTCCGGAGTGGGGCATTGCACCACCACCGGGATATTTCTACGGAGCTCCTGAAGTCGTGACCCAGAATACTTATCTGGAGCCGTAATTCTCATTTGTATTGTCAAAAGCGTCATGGTTAAACATGGCGCTTTTTCGTATCCGATGGATAAAAAAGAGATAAGGATTTAGTCTGATTATGTAGGGGGGGTAACACAGAAGTATGCGCCCGCGCGAGGGCTTATATGCACATAATCCACATCTGCAGTTGATATTGATGCTGTTGACGGGAAAGTCTGGATTATGATGATGCTGAATAAACTAGATTAAAGCTTTTGTCGCTATCAAGAGCTGGCGGAAGCTGAGTTTAGTGAGCAACGGGATGCCTGAAATTTCTATGAATCTCATTTTAATAGGTGTACCTGAGCGTGCTCCAATGTTGATTAGTTTTGCTGTTTTATCGTCTGCCATCAACCTTGGCCGGGGCAGGGGAGGAGAAGATATCAATGTATTTTCTCCGCCCCGGTCGACGGCTCACCCCACGGGGCTCAGTAAAAGGCATCCTTAGCGACGGTGCTTTAAGTATCCTGATTTTCCATACAATTACCTCTCTCCGTTATCGGAATGTAGATATCAAAAACAGGCAATTACACCATATTAATTAGGCTCCTTTTGCTATATAACTCTTGATATTATCTGGTACTGGAGTGTGATATTCACCGCCACCCCATTTAATGAGATAATCAGCATAACTCATATTGAGCCTGTCTTTCATTTCTGACAAAGAGCCTATTCACGATCTTGGTAAATTATCTATTTTTAATATTATTGTCAGTAGCATAACCTATAAAATTCCACCATTCATTATCTGTTTTTGATGTCGGGAAGTAGCCATAATCCCCATCTTTTTTTAAGGTAAAATACATTTTTGTTGTCTCGCAATAATAGAGATCTCCTTTATTGCCATTTTTATCTGGCTGTCCCCAGGTATGGAAGGGTGGGCCAGAATGTTCTGTGAAATGCCACCATTCATTATCTGTTTTTGATGTCGGGAAGTAGCCATAATCCCCATCTTTTTTTAAGGTAAAATATCCTTTTATTGTATCACAAAAATAGAGATCTCCTTTATGACCATTTTTATCCGGCTGGCCCCAGATATGGATGGGTTGGGCAGGTTGACTTATAAATTGCCACCATTCATTATCTGTTTTTGATGTCGGGAAGTAGTCATAATTCCCATCTTTTTTTAAGGTGAAATACATTTTTGTTGTCTCACAAAAATAGAGATCTCCTTTATGACCATTTTTATCCGGCTGGCCCCAGATATGGAAGGGTAGGGCAGAATGATCTGTAAAATGCCACCATTCATTATCTGTTTTTGATGTCGGGAAGTAGCCATAATCCCCATCTTTTTTTAAGGTGAAATAGCCTTTTGTTGACTCACAAAAATAGAGATCTCCTTTATGACCATTTTTATCCGGCTGGCCCCAGATATGAACGGATAGTTGAGTGCGGGTATTCGTACTCCCAGCGTTATCCTTGTTGATAAACTTACCTATATTTGAACCCACGTCGTTCGCCAGGTTATATCCGGGAACACCTACCATGGTGTCTTTCACGGTATTTAACTCTTTGGCCCACGGGACTTTGATGTTTCCCTTCGCCAGTATTTTTTTTGCCAGCGGGAGCCCCAGGGTGATGCTGCCGTCCA
The DNA here is from genome assembly GCF_050037805.1 of Winslowiella sp. 2C04. NCBI lineage: Bacteria > Pseudomonadati > Pseudomonadota > Gammaproteobacteria > Enterobacterales > Erwiniaceae > Winslowiella > Winslowiella sp. 2C04. Next base: position 1,091,022 of record NZ_CP188300.1, read on the forward strand.
CAAGCAGGCTGGCCAGCAAGTTCGCAGGTATGGTTGAGATAATACCCTCCGCTTGTTCCCTACTGTCAGCGAATGCCAGTTTGACGAGATCTTTTTTCAACGTCAGCCCTGCGGCCAGAGCGACCTGTTTTAAGAGTAACGCGATGCCAGATCCGGGAACCACCGACGACAAAACGATCCCTGCGCCGATAAACAGACCATCAATCAGACCATCAAGAAAAAACTCACTCCTGGTGGATATCGTACTCTTGATGTCCTGCTCTGCCCGCTTCAGCAGGTTTGCTACGGTATCCTGGCCAATGTTTTCTATTTTTTCAAGAGATAATGGACTGCCATATTCTAGCGGCCCAAGATGACTCCAACCTTCTGAAATGTTACGAAAATTAAAATTCTGGGCTCTTTTATCTGGATCTCTACAGGTATATTGCGTATTAGCCGATAGGTGTTTCAGGATCCAGTCCTGAACATTCTTCTTACCCATTCCCTGCTCTGTTTCGATAAAAGGTAACATGGTGCCAGCGGCGTCCCATGCCAGCACATTGTTGCCTGCACGCAGTGCAACAACCTCAGTTAAGCACTCATCATGGAAAGTTAATTGGTGTGGCTTTATCTCCCCCTTCAGATATTGTTCAAGCTGCGGTTTGAACACCGCCAGGCCGGGGTCAACCGCTAATGCCTTCGCGGTTTTATAAAAAGAGAGCGAGTAGAATTTAGCCATCTTCTCTCTTTTTGTACCGTCAGATTTGATGCTGTCAAGCTGGTCGATAAAGGCACTCTGGACACGATCAGGTAGGGCCCTCCCTGCTCCTCCTGGCAGGTTATAGCCACCCCTGCTCATATAGGGGCTGGCATCATTCAGTAATGCCGTACGAAACGCCACCGTCTCAGCGCTGGTGTAGAATGCCTGTTTTTCACCTCTCCACTCCGGCCATTTCGCTAAATAATTAAATTTCCCCATCGCCAGATCGATCAGCGTAACGGGCGTGCTTCCCTTGCCGGGTGCTTTGCCCTCTCTCATGATGATGACACTGTCCGGCGACGTCAGCTCGTCGCGCTTCGCCGCCTCAGGGTGCTTATCAATAATGTCCTGGATAAATTTACGGATAAACTGTTCAGGGGCGAACTCTGCGCCCATTCGGATCACGGCCCCCTCCTGCACCCCCTGCAGCCAGGTTGTCACTTTCCCTTCCAGATAGGCTTCTGACCAGCTGTTTCTGATGTTGTCAATGCGCACCTGCCCGGCAATGCGTGCCTGTTCGTGTAACTTTTCTTCTGCAGCGATCTTTTGAATTTTGGTTTCTCTTACCTTCATGGTATGGGTAACAAAATTCGATCGTTTTACACGGCTGTTGCTTTGTTGCAACCCGGCATCCTCCTGCGCAGGGTTCGCGCCCTCCGCCAGAATAATCCCCTTCGTCACCCCGTCCTCACCCAACACCCTGTGCAAGCGTCCGGGCCCGGTCAGCGCCGTGTTCATCCCCTGTGGCACGTCATGCTCGTCCCGTTTCTCGCGGATCGCCGGGTTCACCGCCGCGGCAACCCCGGCCCCCGCCGCAGCCCCCGCCACAACCGGCAGCGCCAGCGCCAACCACCGCTTCCACTCGCCGCCCGCCTGAGCGACAGGCTGGGTCGTGGGCCCGTACACCCCCGCACGCGACGGCGACAGCCGCACGATCTGCGCGCCGCTCTCCCCGTCAGTGGTCGTCACTGTCCTGTTCAGGGTGACCGGGCGGTCACCCGCGGTCCCTTTTATGCCCGGCTCGCCCTCTCTGGAAAGCAGCAGGAACATCGCCGACAGCAGCGCGCCCGACGCGGCCCCTGCCGCCGCTCCCGTCGCCAACTGCCCCACCGACAGCTCTCTTTCCATCACGAACCAGCCCTGCGCCTTCTCCTCCGCCGTCAGCTCCACCTCTTTGGTGAACAGCTGGGCGGTTTTGCCGGCCACCCAGTGGACGCCGTCGTGAATAGCGTCTGACGCGGCGTTGGTGAGCAGCGTCTCCAACTTCGCCACCGCGGCCTCCAGTCCCGGTTTTTTGCTGGCCTGCAGCAGCGCGATAACATCCATGGCCAGGGCAGGGAGGGACGACAGAGAGGAAAACGAGGTGAGCGACGGCAGGGCGAGCGTGTCCGGCACCTGGCTCAGCATTTTTTTCATATTTTCCACCTGCGCCAGCGCCATGTTCTGCGCGGGCACCCCCTCTTCTGCCAGCGTCTGGCGCACGGCGTCATGCAGGCGCGTCTGGGTCGGCAGCAGTCCCGACGCCTCCCCCTGCGCCTTCAGGGCAGCCAGGCCCGGCTCCAGCGTCTCCAGTTCGTTTTGCAGACGACTGCGTTGCTCTCCGGCGGGGAGGCGGGCGACGGCGGCCCGCAGCACCTCACCGTCGGCCAGCAATTGGTCTGACGGCGTCACGCGGATACCGCTCTGCTGTTGCAGGCGGGCCAGGTCCCGTTGCAGCATCGTCAGCGGTGGGAGGGTGCTCAGCAACTCAGGATGCTTCAGCATGATGGTCTGCCGCTGCTGCAGGCGGCCGCTCAGCTCGCGCTGGGGGGTGTTGCTGTCCCTGACCGCCTGGTGGATATCGCACAGCGCGGGGAGGAAGGTCACCAGCGAGGCCATCCTGCGCAGGAACAGGCGATCGCCGGCGCTATTCTCCAGCGCCCGGCCCAGCGGCTCCAGCAGTTTTCTGGCCTGAACGTAGTCTCCGCTCTGCAGGGCGTCGCGGATTTCGACAGCCAGCCGCGTATCCAGCACCGCATGGATAAGGGTATGCTCCAGCCGCGAAAAGGTGGCCGGATCGGTGCGGGCATACTCCTCAAGCAGCTCGGCGGTATTTTTCCCTATCAGCGCGCTGACGCCGCTGGCGCACTTCAGGGTCCCGGAGACGATGGCCGAGAGGGTGCTCAGGGTGTCGAAGGTGTAGTCCGCGGGGTGGCTCTTATAATCGTCCTGAATATAGTGGATAAGGCTGCGGTAAAAGGTGTTGACGCTGGTAGTGCTGCCGGGGGCATGTTCACTCTTGTAAAAGCCGTAGGCTTTTTTGGCGGGCAGGCTGGCCGCCTGGGCGATATCATACAGTGCGCCGCCACACTTTTTCAGCACCGCGAGGCTGCTGCCGAGCAGCGCCTCACCGGTCGCGTAGCCGACCTTTTTGCCGTCCATCAGGCCGGCAAGCTCCCGGGCCTGTTCCCAGGTGCCGGAGGCGTTGGCCATCCCGCCGAGGTCCGACAGGTGGAGGCCATCCTTCATCAGCGGGCCGAGCAGCGGGACCGTGTCATTCAGAGAGACGTTCATCATGCCGAACAGGCCCGCCAGTCCGGGCATGCGGGCCAGCGCGCTGAGCTGGGCCGCCGGCGTGCCTTTGAACGGGAAATCGGCCAGCGCCTGGGCATGCCTGAGCAGCCCCTCCTGCACAAAGGTGGCCTCGTTGTCATCCAGCTTCAGGCCGGTCCGCAGCCACTGCCCATCATTTGCCTCCAGTTTTTCACGCAGGGCAGGAGACTGCACAGCCTCCATCATCCAGCGCAGGGAGGCGCCTGCTGACGCCTTCCCGGGCATGGGCGGGAGCTCACGGCCTAATGCCGACAGCGCGCCGCCCTCCGCGGCGGCGGTGTTGAGCTTCCTGGCGACGTTCAGCATCAGGGTCACCTGCTGCGGTGCCACGCTCTCCAGCATCCGGACGGCCAGCGCGTCGTTGGTCAGTTTTCCCTCTTTCCACTGCTGAAACATCTCTGCCTGCTCGAGCAGGGGGGTGAGCGTCGCGCAGATATTTGACAGCCCCAGCTCGCGGATGGTCTGCAGTTTTGACAGCGAGTCTTTGAGCGCACCGACCGACAGGCCCTGACTCAGCACGTCCACGGTGTCACACAGCGCGTTGACCCAGCGGCAGGCGGCCGAGTCCGGGCTGGCCTGCTTCAGGCTGGCCTGTGCGGTGTTCAGCTTAAACGTGATGCTCTTTAGCCGGTCGGCCAGGGTGGTCTCTTTCTCACTCACCACGGCCAGCGCGTTGCGGACGAGTTTAATCAGCGGCAGCACCGCCTGGGCATGGTCCCGGGACATCCCGGTCAGTTTGAGCCCGCTTTCCAGCAGAATACCGAGCGCCGCCTCCTTTACTGCGTCGGAGAGGATAGGCGCCGGGGCGAACGCCGGTGAGCGCGCGGGAGCGGAGAGTGAAGCGCGCTTCAGGCCGAGGAGCGCGGCGCTGAGTTTGTTGAGGGCGTCATCGTGGATAAAGCCGGCGCGGTCCAGCAGGTCCTCCATTTTTTGGGGACGCTCCGGCAGCGTGGCGGAAAACGCTAACCCGGTGGCGGTCTCCAACTGTTGCCGGAAGTCATCAGACAGGGTCAGCATATCCCTGAGCGCCGCGCAGACGGCGGGGGCGTCGCGCCAGCTCTCTCCCGCCTGGCTCATGGCGCTGTTCAGCCGTAAGCGGGCATCGGGCAGCGTTGCAGGCGTCTGTGGGAGGGGCGGGGTGAGCCCCTGCCGGAGGCGCTGGGTGAGGTTGGTCATAGAGGGGTTGAGCATGGATAAATCCGTCATAAAAATAAAATTATGGGGGAATATGACATGGCAGGACGGGGCGAACTGTCGTTTTTAGGCGGGAGTTTGTGGTTTTGTGCACAACCTTATTCTCAATGCTTATATCAGTGCAGTTTTTACGCCTCAGATAGGCGTTTCCTGCCGTTTAAGTGGGCGGCTCCCACCTTCTTTAAGAAGTCGTCTGTGGCGGTAAATTGTATCGCGAGACACACCGCTCAGGCGTGATGCTTCAGCGACAGTACTCAGCTTGTCAGCCAGGCCCAGTACATCGAGTTTTTTCTGAACATCAGTCTCTTTCATTGAGGCTTTTACAGGCTCGGTTACCTCTGATACCTGTAATTGTCTGCCTGCAAAATAGGCGCTGAACTGTTTATCTTTTCCTGCTCGGATTTCGATTTTATGATTGGCGATAGAATGCTTGAGCGGTGATTCAATAAAACAGAGTTTATTGCCGTAGCTGAACGTATGGTCGTTAAGGATCTTGCGGTAAACCTTGGTGATACAGAGTATCTATCCGGGGAACTCTCATTGTGATATAGAGGCATCAACTTCGCGCTGCGATCTCTTCTTTTATTCACAAAGCGAGACCCGCGATGACCAGAAAAAGCGGCACTCCCCACAGCAGCAACGCCAGCATATTCAGGCATGGCAGACATCCGGACTGACTGAACAGGCTTACGCCCGCCGGGCTGGGGGAGTCTGAATTGGTTATGTAATTCATTGAATTTACTTTGGTAACTACTGGTTCAACTTTTCGCAGGTGCCTATTTAGGTGCCTAAAAGTTTTTTCACCCTTTTGGAGTGAGAAAAAGAGCCGATAATCAAGCTGTAATCTCTGAAGCATTCTAAGGGGGAGATGGTCTGAAGTGCACGTACTGGATCATCGTACTAATCACAGTTCATGTGGTTGTCTTCCCCATTAATACTGGGTTGTTTTAGAAGTTCGGGCTTGCCTGCTAACTTCTTATGGAATCAGCATTTCATCCTAGGTAATATTGATAGCACACAAAAAATGAGGACTAACACGATGCCGTCAATTGAATGCAGTAATGAAGAATGTGGGATTGAATTTGAGTTTGATTTAGCTCAGTTACACAAAGAAAGCAATGGTCCATCAGGAAATCACACAACTTCTTACACCTATACTGGTGAGGTCAAATGTCCGGAATGTGAATGCGGCCAAGAAGTCGAGTACATTACGGACGAGTTAAATGATACTGGTGAAATACTTACAATTGAAAGAGTTTGAGCACTGTTTTACAAGTTGATCCTGCCGAGTATCAGTTGATGATGACTCGATAAAAGCGCCAGTCATTATGCTGGCGCTAGCCTGATCCGGGAACCAATAACTCTCGTTCAGGCGTCCGTGGGCCTTCACCGAGGGGCTGCAACGCGAAGTAAGTAATCGTGATCACTAACTTCGGCAATCAGAGCAGCGAATTCGATTGTGTGATCTCTCCCCTTTGTTCTGTATTGGCCTCATGTTGAAGGGAAGATCGCTGCTGGTGTCGGATTCAACGATCAAGGTTAACGTCATTATTTGCCTCTGCTGAACTTACCGCTGGTGATGCCAGTAACGGTTTGATAGCCATTGTGTGTCATCAGCCCGGTAGCCTTCCGGGCGCGGAGCATATCGATGCTGCCGATAAACGGAGACTGCTCTTTCACGCTGAAACCGTGACGGTCAGTACGCACCAGGTCGTACTTTTCCACAATAAAATTTACCGCGTCACACAGTGAGATACCCGCATCAATATGCTCCTGGATCAGTCCATCGTTGCCAAACGGTGTGTCGTGCAGCATCAGACCGTAGTGTTGTTCCAGCAGATACTTCAGTAGTTTTCGCCAGATTTCGACTGACGACAGACGTGGCGATGTCACCCTTTGAGGGGACAGGGATTGTATTTGCATGGTTTGAGCTCTTTGTTGGTTGATTTGACTAAGGAAAAGCGTCCTGGATTTATGCGGTTGTTGCTGATGTCGGATAAATTACGATATATAAATAGCCACAGGAGCCGAGCGTATCAGCCTCACATATCAGCCCTTTTGCATGGAGCGTGATGCAGCGCTGAATACGGGGCTTGAGTTTGCTACTAGTCAGCATCAGTTCCATCTGCTTCATGAGTACCGGAAATGCCTGGTCCAGATGGCGTAAATCTGCGTCATTAAATATCCCGGCAATGCTGGCGCGGTCAGCCAGGTAATGCAACTGGTTATCCTCCTGTACCAGGCGGGCACTAAAACACGGTGAGAAATCGCGTCGGAGTCCCCACCACGGTTCAGCAATATCCTGAGCTGCGATCTTGCTTTTATTCTGCATTTTTGCACTCCTTAAAAAGGTTAATTGAGGGTAACGCTGCGCAGGCAGACATAAGGCCCGCTGCAGTCCTGGCGACGCTCAGCAAAGACCGCCAGTACGCCGTTGATATCCTGCACTTCCCGACCGTAGTAGTAGCAGACGCTACCGGACCAGTGATATTTCCCGGTACAGAAACGAAACAGCCGGGTCTGTGGATGCTGGCGATATATCGTCATCGCCTGACGTTTGCTGATGATTTTCATCACGATTTACTCCCTATAACCAGCCTCTTTCAGCGAAGGAGGTGACGTCCATCCCGCCAACCACCAGATGGTCCAGCAGGCGCATGCCCACAAGGTCGAGCGCCTGTTTAAGGCGTTCGGTTATCTGCCGGTCAGCCTGACTGGGCTCAGCGAGACCCGAGGGATGGCTATGAGCGACAATGACAGCAGCGCAATTATGTTTCAGGCCGGCCTTCACCACTTCGCGGGGATGGACCTGCGTATGGTTGATGGTGCCGGTGAACAGCGTTTCGTTGGCTATCAGGCGGTGTTGATTGTCCAGAAAGAGCACCACAAACTCTTCGCGTTCCAGTGAGGCAAGCTGCAGACGCAGCCAGTCACGAACGGCGGTGGTGGAAGTAAATGACGTGCCGGGCTCCCGTAGCTGGTATTCCAGCAGGGTTAACGCTTCCCGGATGGTCTGTTGTGCAGATGCCGGGAGTCCGACAGCAAACAACGGTAACTGTTGTTCCATGTTGTCCTCAGTCGATGATGTGCATGATGGCGCTGCATTCCGTGTGGTTGAGCGCGTAGTCCCGCAGGCGGTAATAGTGCTCCGTCATGGTGTCACATTCGGTGCGCATAGCGTGGTGGCTGTACGCCATCAGGCTGACGGCTATTCCGGCGGCCTCACTGCTGAGTTCGCCACAGTTGCCATTCATGGTGTTGAACAGCGACCAGGGTGCACTGCTGGCATCGTCAGCTTCTGGTGCCATAAAGGCACCGGTGTTGCTCAGCGTGTAAAACTGCCAGATACCCCCGCTGTAGTCCGCGCATAAGCGGTCCATCCAGGCGAAGACTGTCGGTTCGAGCAGTATCCATTGAGGAATGGTGCCAAAGTGCTGCGGCCAGAAGTTCGGGCGCAGGTGATCGGACAGCAGAGTCGCGGTGATGGCATTAGTATTTTCAGGATCTGTAACGATGTGCTGATTTATGGCGTTATTCATCGGTTGTTCCTTTTGAAAGGTAATAAACAGGGCCCGTTGAACGGGGCCTTACTGGCGAGAAACAAGGTTCGGGGCGTCAAGGGAGATCGGCATTACCTGCAGGTAACATCAGCAAGTGGTCAGGTGCAGTTCCGGGCAGAATTGCGCATAGCCGTCAGCATTGCATCGTGAAGGCCAGATGCCGTCAGCCTCAGCCTGCCGGCACAGACTGAGTTCGCCGGGGCGGTAACAGAGATGTGTACACCAGGCGCACAGGTCATCATCAGAAACAGAACGACAGGTGGCGTGGTTTAGAGGCACAGGCCAGACCTCCGCCTGGCTGGCATTTGCAGGCACTTGCAGCCTCATTTCAGTGCCTGCTGCAGTTCTTCGGCCATGACCCACAGCGCACGGTTTAACCTGATATCACCATCAATACCGTTGACCGCACGGGTGCGGCTGCGTTTGCCCTGCGCCGAACGCCCGGACAGGCCGCCCTTACTCAGATTCTCCTGGCAACGATTGAAGACTGACCACAGGTCGTCTTTCCGGTCTTCATATCGACGCGGGGTCAGTATTTGCTCCTCGGTCACCGGCTGGTGCTCTTGTCCAAACCGGTACGTCAGCGCCGCTTTTGCCAGAGCGTGTTGCGCAGGCGGCGGCAACAGTAGCGACTGCATCGCATCGCGCTTCTCCTCGACCCGGTCAAATATCCCCAGCACCTCGTAAGCCCCTTCAATTACCTTTCCAATGATATCGCCGCGGTGCGGAACCCTTATTTCACCAAACGACTGTCCGCAGACGAGTGAGTTCGTGCACACGCTTCTGAAGATCCCGGGAATTAACTGAAAACTGGATTCGCCACCGTGCGAATTAAGAATAATGATTTCCGGCACCTGCTGACCGTTTATCTGACCGGCGCGGCGCAGGCGCAGCATGTGTTTGGTGTGCTCGCGGCGGCCCGGGTCACGTACGCGGGTCTGACAGGCGAAGAAGGGTTCAAAGCCTTCGCGCTGAAGGTTCTCCAGCAGGGTAATGGTGGGGATATAGGTGTATTTCTCGCTTCTGGACGCGTGCTTGTCTTCCCCGAACACGCTGGGGACGACCTGCATCATCTCTTCGCGGGTCAGTGGGCGGTCACGGCGAACGAGATTGACCGCACCAAAGCGGCTGGTTAAACGCATGGTTCATTCCTTATCGGTTAATCCGATGGCATAAAAGTAAAAGCCCCTGCTCCGTGAGGAGGCAGGGGCGGGAGGTGTTGCTCACGGGATACGGATGTTGCTGGTGGAGGGCGGCTACACGGGAGCCAGAATCAGCAGTATCTGCGCCATCAGGGCAGTAATGAGCGCGGTGACCAGCAGCGTGACCGCTTCTCTGGCCGCATCAATGCTGTTGTCATCATAGCCAGCCTGACGAAAGCGGATTTCAATAAACTGCCGTGCCTGATGACTGCCGCACGAGGCCCAGTGCGGTCACCAGCATTTTCAGAAAGGTCATAGGTGTAATCTCTCAGCTACCAGTGGGTAGCGTGTAATACAAAGGAAAGGGTGTCTGACGGTGGGCGCATCCGTTTCGGACGAAACGGATGGGGCAAATATGTATAAAATTAGGGCTATTCAGCGGTGACGGGCGTGTATTCAGACATGCCAAAAAGTACTTTGCTCATATGCCCCCGGAAAGGCAGAGGGAACGCACCCGTCCGGTACGACATCAGCCGAACTGATGGTCCCGGCAGGGTGGTGGCGAATGCTGATTCATTATTAATGCCTTACGGGGGGCGGGATATCTGTGCCGCAACTTAATCTGTGATGTGGTACATAACCGCGACCAGTCGCCACAGCCGGTCTTTATAATCTGAGAAATTATTACCCTGATAAGCCTCCCTGAGGGCGCTGGTGTATGCGTTGCCTGCATCATTGGGTGATGTGACGTCCATATCGGGATGATTTTTCACGCTCAGGGTAAGGGCGTGGTAGTACAGGACGGGCTCTTCATTCGGGATGACGCTCCAGCGAAAAGTCTCCTGGTACGCAATGGCATCCACACTGACGTTAACCCTGCCGAGTGAGGCCTTTATGCGCTCTATTCGGCTGCGGCTGTCCCTGACGCTGTAGCTGTCACCTCGCTGACTCATTTTCGCCTGGCAGTCATCCAGCGACTGTCTGACTTCGGCTGGCGAGGACATGGGGGCCAGCAACAGATCCGGCGGTGAGCAAAACTCATTACGGGCATTACGTCCGTATTCGTTTTCCAGACCGGCCTGCCTGAGGGCGGCATAAATCCGGTTAATCGTCCCTCTGGCGTTCGGGTCGCCTTTCAGTTCATCAGCAATAAAACGTTCTCCCCGTTCATCGGAGAAAAATTCGTTCAGTTGCCTGGCAGAACTCATGGCCATAACCGAGTCGAAATGTCGGGATATGGCCTGATAGCGCTGTAAATCACCGCTTTTATTGAGTGCATCAAAGACACTGCGGGCCTTATCAAGGCGCTGTAATTCTGCCTGTTGTTCCGCGAGCGCATCATTAAGCCTGTCGTTATAGTGGCGTAAGTTGTCATTCAGCGTGTTCAGGTAGTTGACTCTCAGTGACTGGAACGCCGGTAAGTATTTTGACTCAGGGAACATGCAGCGATATTCCACCACGGTGCGTCCTTTCTCGTCATCAAATTGCGACCAGCGCGTTTGCTCACAGACTTCGCGATGGTCGAGGGCATTGCCGAGGGTAATGCTGGTATCGTTATCCATCACCAGAGATTTTACCTGATTGATATGGGCTTCGTCCTGACAGGCGGATAACAGAAGCAGGATGGACATCAGCCATAGTTTAATTTTCACAGAATCGTCCTTTTGGGAGGCTCATCGGGTCACGAATCGCGGTGGCTAAATGGCGGTCAGTAACGTCAGTAACGTGCATCGATGTGCCGGTGAATGAAGGGTTACGGCTGAAGTGGAGTATCGGAAGAGGCCTGAACCTGCTGATGAATGATGCGGTGCTTTGCCAGCGCCTGCGGCATGGCGTTAATGCAGTAGGTGATGTAGAAGACGTTAAAGATGACGGTGTAGAACGCGTTCATCTTCAGGTCAAAGTGGAAGGTATTCAACGCATAATGGCGCAGGGCGGCACGGGCCTTAAAGGCCCAGACGATGTACATCACCGCGCAGGCCAGCGACAGCACGGCACTTAACCCCAGCAGGGTGTCACTGGTCGGGTCGTATCCCGCGAGGTCCGGGGAGGCCATCGCCGCCAGCTGCCGTCCGACGCCGAAGCAGACCGCCAGCCAGATGATAAACAGGTTGCCGTAACCCGGCATGCCTGTGGTTTCGCGGATAATATCCTGCTTTTTGTACAGCCAGAGCAGCGGCCAGACGCCGAAGGTGGCAATGCTGAGCAGAACAAAATGCAAGGTGGGCGTCGCCAGGCGTTGGCTGAGAGTGGAGATATCGTTCATACAAAATGTATCCTTACGGGTTTTTATTGAGAAATCAGGCCGTGGCCTGGGGTGAATGATTACAGTGCAAACTTTGATATGCACCCTTGCGTGTTAAAGGCGGGCAGGACTTTCCCCGCACCGTTCAGTGTGAACAGGGCTGGCCTGAGGCCGTCACCCGTGACGAGGACCTGCTCACCGGTTCTCAGTGCGTTCCAGGCCTGGGTAATCAGGTCGTCCCCGACCCGGCTGTCGGAGTCGCTGATATCAACAGGCTCTCCTCCGTCAATCCGGACCTGAAGCCGTTTACCGCTGTCTATGCTGACCTGGTGCCCGCTGGCGTCCGTGAATATGAGGGTGGCAGGTTGTGAACCCGCGTCGTCACAGGCGAGATACAGCTGAGATTGACCTTTGCCCTTGATGACAAACTCCGACACGCCCTGGCCCCAGCCACTCGTCCAGGTATCGTGATTGCCGAAGGCCTGAGCCATTGCGGGCATCAGTGCACAGACCAGCAGCACTGTGTGAATCATTTTTCTGTTCATTTCTACGCTCCTTAGATTGTCGTATTCCGCTACACGGAAGGGGTATTTACATGATTTTTAATGGAACACTGACAGCTATAAACATCCCGTGCGGATTTTATAGCCACAAAAGCGAAGGGGATAACGATGAAATTCGATCGTACCGATCGACAAAATCGATCGTGGTTGAGCACTGCTTATCGACATTCACCACAGGGGTTGCTGACAACACGTAAAAAAACGGTGCAATATGGCGGACAGCAGGAAGGGAAACCTGGGATGTAATAACAAACAGGATTACCCTTCGTGGTGGTGATATATATCTAAAAATTTTCTGAAAGTGGGGGCATGGAGGTGCGCTCAACAGGTGTTCACGCAGAGCTGCCTTTGTTGCTATGAGGGAGTGGATTGTCTGTCAAATTTCAGGCGCTCTGAGATGAGGTATAATGATTTCTTAAAAGATCAGTTTATTACTATTACGTGTGTCATATTATATGCGTAATTAACGTTAACTTGAGAGTGAAATGATTATCTCAATTGTCTAACTAATGCCCATTATTGATATTTTCTTCTTTTATTGTATTTCATGGACTATTGGTTGGTTTACATGTCGGGTTGGTAATATAACTATAAAGTACACTCATTGTTTTTATATGCTGTAAGTGTTGTTTTTGTATAGTGCAATAGCCAAGTGTCTGTAGCCTGTTGTTTAGATATACGGCATCGAATTATATACATCTTAGTCAAATCCATGAACGTAACCAACAGGATTATGATTATATCATTAAGCCAGTTACATGCTATGAACTCTTGTTGTTGAATTATCAATGTCAGATTTGATAGTGCTCATTTCTGCTATGTAAGTAAATAAATACATTTCCCAGTAATTACTTTGATGAAATACGCAAGGTTAATCTCATGAATATGAATGTCAGTAGTTACGGTCCTTTAAATCAACAATCGGTAAAGCGTATCAGCGAAACACTGGATAAAGCATTACAGGAATATCCGCGTACGTTAGTTGTACGTGTTGACCTCAGACTTCCTGACTCAGACTATATTCTATATAGTGACGACTCATCTCTGATAACCCGATTTATAACTTCCCTCAAGGCACAAATATCTGCTGATTTAAACCGTAGACAAAAATCAGGGAAGCGGGTTCATCACTCCCGTTTAAGGTATATCTGGGCAAGGGAGTTTTGCGAGGGGTTGAAGAAACATTATCATCTGGTACTATTGATTAATAAAGATACCTATGCTTATCCTGGTGCATACTTCGAAAAAGATGGCGTGTATAAACATAATTTGTCCTTGATGATAATGGAGGCATGGGCCCGTACGCTGAATAAAGGGTTTTCTGCAAATTCTCAATTGCATTATCCGTTAGTGGAGTTTCCCAATAATGGGTATTATCATTTGAATGTTAGCAGTAAATGTTTTGAAGCTGATTTGAGAACTGTCATTGACAGGGCCAATTACCTTGCGAAGATTTACAGTAAAGACTATACGGACAGACAGCGGTGTTTTGGTTGTAGTCAGTACTAATACGCAGCATTTTTCTCATTCCGTAGAACCGGGTAATTTGTTTAAATATTGACCTGTTGGTCGCGTTTTTTAATTGGAACAACAGTAAAAGGCCGCACAAGTTGCTACAGTAGCGACCCGCGCGGCTTTTTTGTATGTCAGATTGAATTTTTCAGTGCGAGGGGAGACGCATTCTGGTTCTCAGGATCCCACTCAATGTTTTCATGAACCAGCCAGAATTAATATTTAAGCCTGTCTAAGTCGAAGTATTTCCGCCCATATTTCCCTTTGATATTCATTTTAGAACCAATGATGGGATTATGATTTTGGGCCCAATAGTTTGTCGGGATTGCCCATTCGTTGTATTTATTAATAATTGGCATTGCAATAGACACAGCAGAGTGAGGTCCCGATTTAATCAGACAAATGAGTTCAAGTGCGATTAATTGTTCAAGAATAGGCTGTGACGTCTTTGTATTACGTAAACGATTCGGGCCGATTTTATTGACGTCATTTTTCCTGATAGGAGCCCCTTCGCTTTTAAAGAACTGCTCTTTCAACCATTCAAACATTTCATATACGCTTTCCACAAATGTATTACGTTCCGAGAATGGATAAAAAAGGCGGTCTGCTTCATCAAGATGCCATTCAATGATGCCAAAGGCGCACCTCATAATCTCAACCGGAATACATGTGCGCTCATTTGAATCAATATAAGAGAGGATAGCTGCTATCCTGAGGGCATTCGCCCCCGACTTTACTACGATCTCACTAATATGCTCTAACGCCTGCCCGGAGCCGATTTTACTGTTGAGCTCAGACTGTTTGCGCGTCCATAATGCTTTGGCATCCTCAGATAACGTGAGGGTTAGTTTTTCCGTGTTGTTTTTATAAAAGCGATCCTTCTGTCTTTCAAGTAACAGATTAATTTTCCCGTGAAACGCGCATAACGCTTCATCTGAACGGGAGTGGTCGATATTTGAACGGCGGTTGTTCAATGTACTGATGGTGTTAATATAAAGAAACCGGGAAAGAAAACCACTGCCCTTGCTGATTTCGCCATGCTTGCTAAGGTAATTTTCAAATACCGGAGGTTGAACCATTAATGCCAGTGTCAGGCTGGGTTTAATGGTATGGGGAATATCATCAGCACGACGATACTCATAGGTGTCTCCATCCCAGGCTTTGTTTAGCAGGCCAAGGTTGTTTTTCGCATATCCCTTGAAGAAGGTAATGGCTTCGTCAGAGAGTAATCCCGCTTCAGAATATTCCTCCAGCCCCTCAAGAAGTGCTTTCGGTGTAGTGTCTTCATAGAGCATTGCCATGCGAGGCGGCTTTTGTGGTATGGCTTTATCGTGTTCATCGCACATCCGTTCCTCCTCCTGGTTTTCAGCCCCCTTTTTGATTGCAGTGTAGAGAAGCGCGGCCAGCGCTTTACGGCGTATTTTCCAGATATTGTACAAACGCAGATAAGAATCCATGCGGGGAAGGTTCTCCTGAATCATTTTTTCGGCGAACTGGTAAAAAGGCTCCATGACTTTTTTGCTAATGGTAGTTTTGCCTTCTCCGGACACGGCTAGCGTGAGCAGAAACAATGAGCAGGGCATGGGGGCTGATGAGTAGGGGGGCAGCACTTGAATATGTGACTGGCAGGCAAGCGAACCCGCTGAAAGAACCGCCGCTGCAATGAGTTCTTCAGGAACTCGGGTCTCATCATTTAAGGTCCTGACAACATTTTTCATTACCGGAGGGAAGGATCCTGTTGGGTAGCCTGCAGGCTCCCGTTTATTTGTCGGAATATAAGGCTCCGGGAGTGCCTGAATAACCGATCCTGATAAACTGTACATATTGTATTCTCCTGAGTTACTGTGGTTCAGTAATGGGATAAGTTGTGAATATGATTAAATAAAACAGTTCGAATTAATTAACTGTGCTTATTTTATTAAAGTGACAGTTATTTTAAATAAACCGTCTTGTTTCTGAATGTGAGTTATTTTTTCCCTGATATATGTCTGATTAGACCCTGTTTAACATTAAATTAAAGTTGTTAGACTTATCTACAATTGTTTTTTGCAGAACAGATGACCGTTTTTATGCGTGTGTCGTACCACGTCGCAGCAGCCACTCATCAAGTTCTGATTCCAGCCAGCCTACCGATTGCAGCCCAAGTCGGCGTTGTTTCGGGAACGTGGCGTCATAACGTGGCGACTTGGGGTTAATCCAGTCATAAATAGTCGAACGGGCAATCCCCAGTTTGTTAACCACCTCGCGAATACGAAGTATTTTTACAGTTTGCGTTGTCATGTCCGTTGTATCCTGTTGGTCCAGTGTGGATGTGGTGAAGATTACACAGTGGAAAACAGGAAAAACATACGTCAAGTAAAGTAAAAAAAAACAGCAACTGATCATGATGGTAACTGAATGAATAATATAGAAATTGATGCGTTTTTTACTATGGCAAAACAAGAGGCTGAGAGACTTCTTTTCCAGTATGGAGGTAATGAAAAAAGCAGTGGCGACTATCAAAATCTGCGCAAGAAGCTGGAAAAAGTGGCGGAAAGAAAAGTCACGGTGCTTGCCAGGGGAGAGCTCAAGTTAGGTGAAGTCGCAAATGAATGGGACTTTGTTGAGTCTGAGGCTAATTTTTCCGCTCTTTTTAAAGGAGATTACAACCCTTACTTGTATGCTTCTTTTTTTCTCTACCACTGGGGGTTGTACATTTATTCGACAGGTGAATGCTTAAGCAGTGCGCGATTTATGATTCAGGCGTCAACATATGCCGGATATTGGAAGGGGGCAAGAGAACGTGATGAGTGGCTGCAGGCACAGGAGGTTGCCAAAAAAACTAAAATTGATAGTGGTAAAAAAGTAGGTGAGGGGAGAGCTGCCTACTTTCAGCCCGTTAGAGAGGAGCTTGTTCGCTTGTTAATGACAGAATGTCCAGCTGAAGGATGGAGGTTCAAAACAAAAGCTGCAGAAGCTGTTTCAGGTAAGTTGCAAATTTTCATTGATACGCACGAGTTAGAATTAAAAGCGGATAATCTGGAGAGCACGATTTTGAGATGGTCATCAGCAAAATATCCTGAGGTTGAGGCGGCTTTTGCTAAGGTGGTACAAAAGCATGGCTGATTTAGCTTTTCATTCGCAAAGGTCCGTATCGTTATGAGGTCCCAGAAAGGTAATCTTGCGCTGATATTGCCAACACTGTCATGTAATGGGCAACTAATATCACGCACTAGAATTTCTGGATTTGAAACTCAGCCTTTTGGCTGTTTCGTGCGATTGACCCTGTTGATGCTGCTTTCCCTGAGTACATTACCTGGTGTGCCTTGATGGCACAGGGACATGAATCTGAGTCGTGAGCAAGGTGATGGAGTCAAGAAAGACGGCTGGATATGGCAACGACCGCCTACGTGTGTCAAACCGCACGCATGCGTGCAGGTTCAAATCTGGAAACCGGGCCGAGGATGCCAGGGATGTGGAAAAGTGGCGAATGCCAGTCCCTTAAGGAATAAACAGAGAGCGAACTTGGAACAGTGCGATTCGCGAAACGTGGGCGTGAGCATTGTATTTTGCTTGTCAATTATTTGCGTTAATGATTTTTTTCTTCCAGAATCAGTTGTTTAATATATCTCTTTAGTTAACCGCATTGAGAATGGATTGACGTCATCCAATTCTGTCAGATTGGCGACTGCAGAGATAAAAACCGAAATTTCTCTATTTAATAACGACGAGTTATTGATTCTCATGCAGAAAAAGTTACGCCTGAAGCAGGCAGATGATTATGACTATCGTGTTGCAACTCTGTACGCTGTTAAAGCTGTTATTGCCTATATGGGCGGTATGGAGCAATGCCAGCGTATTGGCAACGAGCAGGGTGACGTAGATGAGTGGGATGATATCGTTTTACATGGAGCAGCAAATGTAACGATCCACTGCCAAGTGAAACGTCAGATGGGCAATTTTTCTGATGATGAGCCAATACGTGGTGTGAAAACGAGTGGCAAAAATAAGGGAGAATTAAAGAATCTTACTGCCCTCGACTCCGCGTTCGAAAAGTTGGCTAAACATTTCGCGAAGCCTGTTTCTGAACGCGGTGGTTCGAAGATATTCCGCTTGGCAATTCCGAATGCAAATATTCAGATTAAGAAAAATCTAACAATTGTGCACCTTCGGGCCGTCTGCACAGAGTGGAGCAAGGCTGGAGCTAACGTAGAGGGCTTTTCCAAGGCGGGGAACCCAACCGCAACAGTTCGAACTTGGTTGTCTTCCTGGTGTGATTTCTCAAGTGACGAGGCGATGTTTGAATGCTTGCGCGCTTTGGAAATAAGGGAGCATGGGGATGAGGAACGTGTTGATGGGGACTGCTGCAGTAGTCTCATTGATTGGTATTCATCTCCTGATGATGTCCGGCGTGAAGTTCGGGATTTTCTGGTAATGAATGCTTCCTCTGATCAGTCAATCACTCCCCGAATGATTGCTTGTCAGATTGAGCGGTACGTCCGCCCGCAAAAACGTGCTTGGGCGCGCTATAACATGGCGAGCCCACTTGAGTGGGAGATATCTGGCACGTTGTCGGGACACGGTACTGATATAGAGTTTCCAGAAACGGTGGTTGATCGGTTATGGGAGCCCTTAAGGGACCGTAGCTATGAACTACAATTTGGGCACAAATGTAATAGTGAGCCTTTTAGTCCCTTGCAGCTGTCGCTTATGCGACTTGCACTACATGTTGCTCAAGGTGTTGCTGTCTCTGCCTCTGGTGTTGATGGTTGGCATGCAATGGTAGCCCAAATCGTGCGCAGGACGCTTGGGCAGTCTGCGGACGAGCTCTCTGCACTGAGATGGTCTAACTGGGGGGCTACTTCTACTCCTGCCGACCATAGAAAACTACGTAATACCTCGCTTATGGATGGAGAAGCTTCGCAGTTGAACATGCGAATGACCGCTTTGACTTGGAAATATGTGAATAATCGGGTGAGTGAAAAAATTTCCCGAGGTCAATCAAGCGAAGTACGCGATGCCGTAGAAGCCCTCTGGTGTGAATGGCAAGACGAAATAAATGCTGACACTATGCTCCAGCAAGAACTTCTAACAGATATGCTCTATGCCAAGAGCGAGGGTAGTTTCATTATCGGTGAACTGCGTTCGGGACTTCGTACTGTTATCTTGATTGCAGATGCACTCTTCATGCTTCTACATCTTGCGATTGCATTAGACACGAAGGACCGAAGTTGGCGAAAGTTTTGCGATGACTTTTCTGTAAGGGCGGTAGCGCTAATGTATTGGGCTGGTCCAAATCAGCAAACCGAGGACTTACGGAGATTTTTCGATGATGATGACAGATCTCAGAGAGCGGAGTTCCTAGGTAAAGAGACAGCGCGTGTGCTGGTGTTGCCACAAGCTCGTTCGTCGGTATCTGCTATCTACGGTAAGACACTGGCTGATGGTCGGGATGGAGGGGACAGCATCGCAGAGCCGCGCGCGCCAACATCGATTGTTACGGATTCACAGGAGTATAAGGATGCTCTTGGCCAGAAGACCATTGCGAGCTTAAAAGATTTTCTTGCTAAAGCGCTGCAAGGGCGCGAAGCACAGCGCGCGCTGCATATTAACATGCTTACGACGGAGAATCCTGATGCAGATTGAACATTGGATTGCTAGCTGGCGGGATTTTGCCAATCCCCGATTTAAATTCTGCGAACCAACCAGACAGTCGGCCGATTTGGAAAAACTGGCGGGCGAAGAATTTTTAGCCCGTGTCTTATTGGTCCGTCGTACTGGCATTGAACATGGGGGGGGGCGCACCATTCTGGTCGCCCATGCGGAAACACTGCATGCCTCTGGCTCTGCACTGCGTTGGGCGGCAGATGTACGCGATGTTTTAGCTGAGCCCGCCACCGCAGATATCTACCTCTTTTTGGAGATCGCATCGGCATCTTTAGATGATTGTCTTAGGCTCGAGGCCGACGATCAATATTGCAGAAAGTATGTCAAGCGACCGAACGAAAGTGGAGAGGTGTTCTTGAGGCGTACTTTCCTTGCTGCACCAGTCGCCCCTAGGAGAGTGGGGGATATGGCGGACCCACTGTCAGCCTCACTTGTGCAAGCAGCCAAGCTACACAGTTGGTTTTCGCCCGAGGAGCAGGCACATTGGCGTCAGGCTTTAATGTCTGGCGTCACAGGCCAGGAACTTGCGGCACAAATCCTTGAGAATGTTTCCGGGGAAGACGCATGACGGTTTTGAAGAATATAACACTTAGCAACATCAGGAGATTCGCTGCGGACGTTACGGTCCCTATCTCTTCACAAGCGACGATATTTTTAGCTCCGAATGGTACTGGAAAAACAGCGTTGTTTGAGGCGATCGAATTGGCATTGACTGGCACTGTAGCCCGTCTTAATGAGGATATGTTCGCTCTTGTGCGGGAAGGTGCGCAGCGAGCAGAAGTTAACCTGGATTTCGGGGATTTTGAACACAGAGCTATCGTTACCACAGATGCGACGCCAGTATACTGGAGTGGGCGATCCCAATTGCATGGTAACGTCAATCAGGAAGACCTTGGGTACTTACTACGACTGACTCATTTGCTTGATCAACGCGATAAGCACTGGTTCACGCAAGAAGAATCATCAAGCGCTGGTGATCAGCTGACTAGGCTGCCGATTGGAAAGGATGCCCAATATGCTAGTGGTTTAATAACAGGCCTTAAGCAGGCTGTGACTAAAGTGCGGACGGAGCAGGAACGGAATACTGTCGATGCTCAGAACAAAGTTCAGATTTGGAATAACCTCTTGCAACAGCGTAACGAGGCGAAAGAGCGGGTCAGTGGAGAATTGCCCACGTTTGAGCAAATTGCTATGGCACTGCAATTATATTCTTCAGACCAGATAAGCGCAGATAATCTGGATAGTCTAGAAGCTGCTCAGGCCGTTTGCACGAGTAACATTCAGACGGAATTGCTGGGGCTGAGAGAAAAGTATGTTGCGCTGCAACAGATGAATGAGGTCTGTAGTGCATTTACATTAGCGGTGGATGCATCAAACCGACTAGCAGAATTGAAGTCTCTGCGTCAACAAGCCCATGAAGAAGCGCAGCGAATACGTGATGCGTCTGCGGTTAAAGTTACACAAGCTGCTGCTGCGCACATTGAAGCGGATCTTGAACTGAGGCGTGTCAGGGACGAGCTTATTAAGGTAGAGGAACGGGAGCGGCTGCATCAAACCCTTCAAATCGAAAACGAAGCGTTGGAAAGAGAGCGCCAAGCATACGTTCAGTGCGTCTCAGTCCGCGCATCGACTGCTAGTACACTGAAAGAGGCGGAAGATGTTGAAGACGCCTATATACAGTGGACTGCCGTACGAGCCGATTGGCAAACCAAGGCAGCCGAGCTCGAAGTGGCTTCTCGCATGTGGTTTGAGTGGAGTGCCGATGCCGAGCAGATTCGAGTCATCGACGAGCAGATTAAAAGCTTCAACCAATCAATAGGAGATCAACAGCGAGTGCTCGGCGAAAAAGTGGCTGAGCATGAAATAGCTGTTAAGCGTGCGACTGAAGCAAGAGGGCGTCTGCACACCTTGCAACAATCCAGCGATAGTATCAGGGCCGCAGTGGCAGCAATCGCCGCAGATCTATCGGATAAACGAGGAGACTGTCCTGTTTGTGGGGTCGAGCACGGAGTGGCTGAGCTTAGGCGCCGAATTGACAACCAGTTGCAGGCGGTCGACCCAGTTTTGCGCAGCCTTGCAGAACATGAGCGCGAATGTCGGGATGCGGTTGCACAGTCTGAGCGGAATAAGGATGAAGCCACACAATTGCACGGTCAAAGCGTCGCCTTACGCGATCGCGCGATCAGTGACCGAGATTCTCTTCTGGGGCGAGTCGATTTAGTGCGCCAACTTCAAATCTTCGAGGAAGCGAATCTTGAGATCGCAAGCGAACGGCTGGCTGCACGACGTAAGGAACTCGACTTGGCTAAGGTGGCACTTGATGAGTTTTCACAGCAGCTAGCACCACGCCACTCGGTTGAGGCGGTTACGCAATATCGCCAACATGCTCATCGCGCGGTTGAAAACGAAAACCAAACAGCGCAAACCTTACGCCGTCGCGAAACGATAGTTTCAATGCTCCAGCAACAGTTTGAGGAGTTCTCATCACTACCAACACCGCCTCGCTCCCTAGAATTGATTAAAGAAGATGTGGCTAGGTTGGGGGAACTCGCAGATACTAAGCTATTTGAACGGCGGCAAGCCGAAGCACTCGTCGATGTCGGGGAAGCGAATCTGCGCCAATCTAAATCGCTTTTTGATGGTACGCATGCAGAGTGGCAATCCTACTTTAATCGGGTAGTGGAATGCCGTGAACGTTGGACATTACAACATCTTTCCGGTGAACCTGAACAGTCTATTTTGACCGCAACGTTGGCTGATTGTGAGTTGGCAACGTCGCGCTTAGTCGGTTCACTCTCCGAGCTTGGTGAGATTAGACGGGATATCGCACGATTGCGCGGCTCAGTTGACTATCGGAAGTCGCAGGAAATCATCGACAGCCAGCGGGGAGATCGTAGCGAGTTGGAGCACGGTATTTATCTCATACAAAATCTTGACGCAGCATCAAATGAATTGAAGCGTGTTGATGAAAGAAGATTGACGCTGGATACCTTCTCAACAGCTTTAACGAATGAAGTTGAGCAGATTCATACTCGCTTGCTTGATATCGAACCATTATGGCAATCGCTCCTTAGTCGAATTGTTCGCGAGCCAAGATTTAGTCAGACTGGCCTTCAATACCTTCGCCGCCGTAATAAACCTCATGCCCATGTACAGGTGCCTGTTGGAGAGCGTGAGGCACCGGCTTACAAAGTGGCCAGCGAAGCGCAGAAAGCGGACTTACAGCTTTCATTCCTATTATCAATGGCACAGGTTCATCGTTGGTCGCCCTGGAAAGCTTTACTGCTGGATGACCCAACGCAGCATCATGACTTGGTACATGCCTCAGCCGTGTTTGATGTGCTTCGCGACTATATTGTTGACTATGGGTTTCAAACGATTGTAACGACGCATGACCCTGTGCAAGCCCGATTCTTTGCTCGCAAGCTTTCAAATGATGGCGTGCAAGTACAACTAGTGACACTGGCTCCGGTTGGTGGAGGTGTTGGAGTACGGTCACTTTGAGCCGACTACGTTGTTGAAAATATAGCTCTGAACGAAGGGATCACTATATATGACTGGGGCGCAAATTAAAGCCACGTTCGGCAAGTGTGACAATGCGCATTCCGGCTACGATGACATGTCTAACGTGTTTAATTCGAACTTGTCCGCAACTGGATACGCATTCACGCTTTTAAACTGAACGCAGACATCGTGTTTTTATCAGCCCAGCCCAGCTCAAAACCCTGAGCTGGTCTTGGTTCACGTAAGTCATCCAACCAACCGCATTCCTTTTATCCCACTCTCAATCACACTTCCATTATCTGCTGTTTTCACAAAGTCAGCCCACCATTGCATCATTGGACGACGTTGCTCGAGATAATCGCTGCGGTTATATGCGCGGCGTACTTCGTTTTTGTCTATGTGTGCCAATGCTGCCTCAATAACATCAGGCGGAAAGCCTTGCTCATTTAGGGCCGTACTAGCAATAGATCGCAGACCGTGTGAAACAAGTACACCACCAAAACCTGCACGTTTCAGTGAAGCGTTTACGGTTTGGCTATTCATTGGCTTAGTCGGTTTGATACGGCTGGGGAAGATAAATTCTCTATTTCCACTTAACGGCTTCATCATATCCAATAGCGCAATTGCTTCATCTGACAATGGAACAGTGTGGTCGCGGTTCATTTTCATGCGTGTTGCAGGGATTTTCCATTCTCGTGCTTCTAGGTCTATCTCGTCCCAGCGGGCTTCAGCTGCTTCCGCTGGGCGGGTGATCGTAAGAAGTTGCCACATAAACAGGCACCGTGTTGGTAGGATAATGTGGGCGGTACGCATGGTCCGCATTAGTTGAGGTAGCTGGTCTGGACGGATACTTGGCATGTTCTTTTTCTGAGGCTTCTCGAATGCCTTTCCAATATTGACGCTGGGGACAGCATCAATTAGACCTGTGTTTTGAGCATATACCATGACCTCATTGATTCGTTGGCACAGGCGACGGACGGTTTCCAGCGCTCCTCTGGCCTGAACCGGTTGAACGGCCTGAACCAGTGTATGAGCTTTAATATCTGTAATACTGATATCGCCAATCGCTGGTAAAACATCTCTCTCCAGCGAGCGCCAGATATCCTCTGCGTAGTCCTCGGTCACACTGGCTTTCTTCACATTCCACCAACGTTCAGCTACGAGTTGGAAAGTGTTGGTTTTGGCTTCAAGTGAACTGCGGAGTTGTTCTTGCTGATGCTCCTGAGGATCGATTTGTTTTGCCAGGAGAACGCGAGCCTCTGCCCGGTAGCTTCGTGCATCAGCAAGGGTAACTGATGGGTAAGCCCCAACACTTTTTTTCGCACGTTTCTTCGTGACAGGGCGAATGTAGCGAAACTGCCAGATTTTACTGCCGCTTGATTTGATGAGTAGCTCAAGGCCATCGCCATCATAGAGAACGTAGTCCGCTTCCTTGGGTTTGGCGGATTCAATTTCCTTGACGGATAAAGGTTTGGTTTGTCTTGCCATTGCTGGGTTTCCATAGTTTTAGGCACCTCAAAAACAATAATGCTTTATGAGGTGCCTAACAAGGTGCCTAAAAGGTTCGGATTTAATTAGTTTGCTTCAGACTACCCAGGACAAATTGCAGGCACAAAAAAGCCCGCAGGGCTTGCGCCGTGCGGGCTCTTAGGACTTCATCGGATGACTCTGGTAATCACCGATGGAGAATTTTGGTGGAGCTGGCGGGAGTTGAACCCGCGTCCGAAATTACTACACCGTCGGCACTACATGCTTAGTCCAATCTTTACATTCGCCAGTCAGCTGCGGATGGACACGCCACTAACAAACTAGCCTGATTAGATTTAACGCTTCAACCCCAGGCAGGATATTCACGCGATCTCTTTTGGGTTTGACCTCTCTTGATCCCCGTCCTAAGAGCGGAGGCTAGGGAGAGAGGGCTCTAAGCAGGTTATTAAGCTGCTAGTGCGTAGTTTTCGTCGTTTGCGACTATTTTTTTGCGGCTTTTTACGAGGCAAACCGCCCCTCGGCATGCTCCTTGGGCTTCGCAAATCCCGTCGAATCCAGAATCAGCCCCAAGTACTGTGAAGCAGTATATCAGAAAAAGCAGTCGTTACACCAGAGGGTTAGCGATTTGCGTGTTTCATAATACGTGCTTTGTCTAACTTCCATTCGCGATCTTTGATGTCATCGCGCTTGTCGTGCTCTTTTTTACCTTTAGCCACGCCGATTTTTAGCTTGGCCCAGGCATTTTTCCAGTACATAGACAGCGCAACCACAGTATAGCCTTCGCGATTTACGCGGCCATACAGCGAATCCAGCTCGCGCTGTTTCAGCAGCAGCTTACGGCTGCGGGTTGGGTCACAGACCACGTGCGAAGATGCCACGCTCAGGGCCTGGAATGTTGAGCCAAACAGATAAGCCTCTCCATCGCGCAGCAGAATATAGCTGTCGCTGATGTTGGCCTTGCCGGCGCGGAGTGATTTGACTTCCCATCCTTGTAACGAAAGTCCTGCCTCGAACTCTTCCTCAATGGAATATTCATGGCGGGCACGTTTGTTCATGGCAATGGTAGCGGAACCGGGTTTATTTGCTTTTTTCTTTGTCATAGTGCGGCTTAGTCTACATCAAGCAGTGAATAATGGCATCCCCTGACCAAAACCAGTCGAGGAAATACGCTATTTTAGCACGCCATTGGCGGTAGAGAATTTTTGTTTGATGGCCGGGAATGATATTATTTACATGTTTTGAGATTAACAGGAATCGTTATGGCCCAGATTAGCCGTTCAGCACTTGTGCCCTATAGCGCTGAGCAGATGTACCAGTTAGTGAATGATGTCGATGCGTATCCCGAGTTTCTTCCGGGCTGCACCGGCAGCCGCGTGCTGGAGTCCGGTGATCATCAGATGACGGCAGCGGTTGATGTCTCTAAAGCCGGCATCAGTAAGACCTTTGTTACCCGCAATACGCTGACGGATAATCAGAGCATTAATATGCAGCTGGTTGATGGGCCATTTCGCAAGTTAACCGGTGGCTGGCGCTTCACCTCACTCAGCGAAGATGCCTGCAAGGTTGAACTCAACCTCGAGTTTGAATTCACCAATATGCTGGTTGAGCTGGCTTTTGGTCGTGTGTTTAAAGAGCTGGCCAGCAGTATGGTGCAAGCCTTTACCCTGCGGGCGAAAGAGGTTTATCGTGCCTGATATCGCGGTTGAGGTAGTGTACGCATTGCCCGAAAAACAGTATCAGCTTGCGGTAAAACTGGCTGAAGGTAGCACGGTGGAGCAGGCAATTCAGGCTTCAGGCGTCCTTGAGCTGCGTCGCGATATTGATCTTAGCGAAAACAAAGTCGGCATTTTTAGCCGGCCCGTTAAGCTGGGCGATGAGGTACAGGATGGCGATCGCATTGAGATTTATCGTCCATTGATCGCCGATCCGAAAGAGCTACGGCGCCAGCGAGCGGAAAGAGCAGCAAAAAAATAAAGGCGCCGGTTGAGCGCCTTTTTTTTTACTCGCCGCTGACAATCAGTTTTCGGGAGTGGTCAGCTTAGGTTTGTTATCAATGTTGGCCAGCGTACCGTTGCTGTCAAAAGTCAGCGTCAGGGTTTGCTGCTTCACCGGCTCATGGCCCGGCTGTTCACGGAACACGTAATACCAGGTATTGCTGCCAAACGGATCGCGCATCATCGGGGTACCCAGCGTGTAAGCAACTTGCTGTTGCGTCATGCCGGTATGAATTTTTGATACATCATTAGCAACCAGGTAATTGCCCTGGTTGATGTCTGGACGGTAAACCACTCGCTCCAGAGTGGAACAGCCAGCGGTCATCATCAGAAGTACCACTGCAGCAGCAGTCAGCGTTTTACAGCGCATTAATTGATTCCTTATTGGGGCTCGACGCCTTGCATGAGGCGACTTCACCCGGGTCACTAAGCCTTTTTAAGCTCTGGTTTCGCACATCGATAAGATGCCGATGATAATAAACCTTACCGCAGTTTGAAACCTTTACAGAGCAAGCTTATGACCACAGGAATAAAAAAAAGTGCTGGGTCATGCCGCTAAAAGCTCTTTAGCGTTCGCCAGGGTGTTGCGTGTAACCTCGCTTCCACCCAGTAAACGCGCCAGTTCTTGCAGGCGGGCACGCTTATCCAGCGCCTGCATATGCGTTTCTGTCACTGCGCCATCCGTTTCTTTACTGACAAAGAAGTGATGGTGGCCGCAACCGGCTACCTGCGGCAAATGCGTCACACACATTACCTGAGTCGATTCGCCAAGCTGACGCAGCATCTTGCCCACAACCGCAGCGGTAGGTCCACTGATTCCGACATCCACCTCATCAAAAATCAATGCCGGCGTATCCATTTTTTGCGCGGTAATTACCTGAATCGCCAGCGCAATACGGGAAAGTTCACCGCCAGACGCCACTTTCGCCAGAGGCTGCAATGGCTGCCCGGGGTTAGTGCTGACGCGAAAATCGATGCGGTCGGCGCCATCGGCGGTCAGTTGTTCGGCGTTAAACTGAACATCAATCGCCAGTTTACCGTGCGGCATAGACAGGGCATGCATACTTTCAGTAATCAGCTGACTGAGTTCGCTGGCGTAATGCGCACGGCGCTGATGCAGCTGCTGCGCGGTTTCCAGTGCCGCCTGGTGATGTAAGGCTACTGCGCCGGAGAGTTCTTCCTGATCGCTCTCCTGCTGCGATAACTGCTGCTGTTCTGCCAGCAACTGCTGATGGAAGACCGGCAGCTCCTCAGGCGTCACATGGTGTTTACGCGCCAGGTTAATCTGACGTGATAAGCGCTGTTCCAGTTCATACAGCCGGTTAGGATCGAGATCCAGACGGTCACAGTAATGGCGCAGTTCATCGCTGGCTTCACTGATCTGAATCGCGGCCTCTTCCAGCATAGTAAATACGCCGCTCAGTTTGTCATCCATGCTGATTAATTCACCCATCATCTGACGGGCGTTATACAGCTGACTTTGCAGATTGCTGTCATCGCCGTCGGCGAGTAACTGAAGGGTTTGCTGGCTGATGGACAACAGCTGCCCGCTGTTGGCTAGGCGCTTATACTCTTCGTCGATATTTTCATACTCACCGGCTACTGGCGCAAACTCATTCAGCTCTTTCAGCTGATATTGCAGCAGTTCGCGACGTGCTTCGCGTTCCTGTGCCAGTTGCTGGTGACGTGCAAGCTCGCGGCAGCTCTGATGCCAGAGGCGATAACGTGCCGCCATGGCTTGCGTCAGCAGGCTTTCATCGGCGTAAGCATCCAGCAGATGTTTCTGATAATCGGGTTTTAACAGCAGCTGATGAGCGTGCTGACCGTGAATCTGAATCAGCATCTGACCAAGATCACGCAGCTGAGAGAGCGGCACAGAGGTGCCATTGATAAAGCCACGCGAGCGACCATCACTGCTGATTACCCGGCGCAGCAAGCATTCACTGCCTTCATCCAGCTGGTTTTCTTCCAGCCAGCGCTGCGCCGATGGCGTGTCTTTCAGTGAGAAGCGCGCACAGATATCTGCTCGCGCCGCTTGCTGGCGCACCATATCTGCTTCAGCACGACCGCCGAGGCAGAGGCCGAGGGCATCGATAGCAATCGATTTACCCGCGCCGGTCTCGCCGGTGATCGCCGTCATGCCACGTTGAAAATCAATCTCCAGCTCACGAACGATAGCAAAGTTACTGATGGTCAGTTGTGCCAGCATAATTATTTTCCTGTATACAAACACAGATATGGGTTTTCATACAGTATAAACTGGTTTTATATACAGTAAAGTGGCTGGGGACGATTTTTAAAACAATTTTTTCGACCAGCCAAGCTTTGAGCTAAGGGTATTGAAATAATTGTAGTTTTTAGGATGAATCAAGTTGAGCCGATAATCGCTGCGGCGGATCAGCACATCGTCACCTTCCTGAATGGGCAGTGCAATCTGGCTATCACAGCTAATTTCCAGGTCGTTGCGCATATGGGAAAAACGCAGGCGAATAGTGCTGCTGCTGTTAATCACCAGCGGCCGGGCCGACAGCGTGTGCGGAAACATCGGCACCAGCGCGATAGCATCCAGTGACGGGGTCAGAATCGGCCCGCCTGCCGACAGCGAATACGCGGTTGAGCCGGTTGGCGTTGAGATAATCAGGCCGTCTGAGCGCTGAGAGAAGGCAAAGTTTTCATCAATATAAACTTCAAATTCAATCATATGCGCTACTTTACCCGGATGCAGCACCACTTCATTGATGGCAGTACCAATGCGCGGAGCATTATCTTTTCTGCATACCTGTGCTTCCAGCAGAAAGCGGCTTTCAACGATATACTGGCCTTCCAGTACATCGGCGAGCTGCTGTTGGGCGTTATCCGGATCGAGATCGGTCAGAAATCCTAAGTTACCCCGGTTAATACCGATCACTTTGATGTCGTAACGCGCCAGTACCCGTGCGGCGCCCAGCATATTACCGTCGCCGCCAACCACCACGGCCAGATCGGCGCGTTGGCCAATTTCCGCCAGCGTGCCGGTTTCCACATTTTCCAGCGCCAGTTCACGGGCAATCTGCTGCTCGATTATCACTTCATAGCCTTTTGCCGTTAGCCAGCGATAGAGCATTTCATGCGTCGTCAGAGCGGTTGGATGGCGTGGATGGCCGACAATTCCAATGCAGTTGAAATGATTGTTCATTATGCTGGTATTCCTCTGGGGGATATTCTGCCCCGACAATGTGACTGGCTTCCCTTGAAACCGCGATTCTGATCCCCATAATAAGCGAACCAGCGAGATGAATGTGCAAAACGCGGAGAAATTCATGAGTAGTAAAGAACAGAACACACCAAACGAGCAAGTCTCAGATGAGATTGAGATGGAACAAATGAAAAATCAGGCGGATACAGCAAACGAGGTGGACCCGCGTGATGAGCGTATCGCTCAGCTTGAAGCTGAACTGGCGATTTCTCAGGGCGGCGTGCGTGAAGCACAGCTGCGTGCGCAGGCAGAAATTGAGAATATTCGTCGTCGCACCGAGCTGGACGTCGAGAAAGCGCACAAATTTGCACTGGAAAAATTTGCTAACGAATTACTGCCGGTAATCGATAGTCTTGAGCGTGCGCTGGAGCTGGCGGATAAAGCCAACCCTGAGCTGGCTGCGATGATCGAAGGTATCGAACTGACGCTGAAGTCACTGCTTGATGCGGTGCGTAAATACGGCGTTGAAGTGGTTGGCGATATCAATGTGCCGTTCAACCCGGAAGTTCACCAGGCGATGTCAATGATGGAGTCTGAAGATGTGGCACCTAATCACGTACTGATGGTGATGCAGCGTGGTTACACGCTTAATGGCCGTCTGTTACGTCCGGCGATGGTTGCCGTCGCGAAAGCCAAATCCTGAATGCTTTAGTGGCTGATGCTGTCGGCCATGATGATTTAACGAAAAAGCACCGATATCGGTGCTTTTTTTTATGCCGGCAGATAAGGCGTCCAGTCGATTGGGGTTTCACCCCGCTGGCTTAGATAAGCATTAGTTTTCGAGAAGTGGCCGCAACCCAGAAAACCGCGATGTGCCGACAGTGGCGAAGGGTGAGGAGCCTGCAACACGTGATGGCGCTGACGATCGATAATGCTGCCTTTTTTCTGCGCGTGTGAACCCCACAGCAAAAACACCACGCCTTCACGATGCTGATTAATGGCCGCAATTACGTTATCCGTGAAGGTTTCCCAGCCAAAGCGTGCATGGGAGTGCGCCTTGCCACCTTCAACGGTCAGCACGGTGTTCAGCAACATCACACCTTGTGTTGCCCAGCTTTCCAGAAAGCCGTGAGTGGGGCGCTCAAAACCTTCGATATCAGTCACCAGCTCTTTGTACATATTGACCAGCGAGGGCGGAACCGCCACGCCAGGCAGTACTGAGAAGGCTAAACCGTGCGCCTGGTTCGGCCCGTGATAGGGATCCTGGCCCAGAATGACCACTTTAATTGCGCCCAGTTCCGTCAGGCGAAACGCATTAAACACATCTTTTTGCGGTGGATAGATGGTTTTGCCCGCCGCCCGCTCGTTGGCTACTGCGCTAAGCGTTTCGATGAAATAGGGCTTTTGCTTTTCTTCTGCCAGCACATCGTGCCAGGTTAATGCGTTGACCATAACATTCTCCCTTAGGGCCTGTTTGAACAGGCTGACTCCAGTTTGATGGCGTAGTTTAACGTTTATCGACAGCAGGCAAAAATTTAAAAATTAGTTGAAATTTACAAAAATAATCATAAATCGCTATGGGCTGAATAGTGATGTAAATCATAAAGTTGACTAAAACAGCCGCTGAAGTTCGGCCTATAGATTGATTTATATCAAGGCTGCATGGCGGCGCAGTTGATATAAACCTTAGTAATGTCAATTTAATCAAACCGTCGCTGGCCGCGATGCCAGCGCTGAAACGCCTGGGAGGCACGACATGATTACTGGAATTCAAATCACTAAAGCTAACGACAGTGCACTGCTGAACTCTTTCTGGTTGCTGGATGATGAAAAAGCACAGGCGCGCTGCGTGTGCGCGAAAGCAGGCTACAGCGAAGATCAACTGGTTTCGCTGAGCGATCTTGGCCAGATTGAGTATCGCGAAGTTCCGCTGGAAGTTAAGCCGGAAGTACGCGTGGAAGGTGGGCAACATCTGAACGTTAACGTGCTGCGCCGTGAGACGCTGGAAGACGCGGTTAAGCATCCGGAAAACTATCCGCAGCTGACCATTCGTGTTTCTGGCTATGCGGTGCGTTTTAACTCGCTGACCCCTGAGCAGCAGCGTGACGTGATTGCGCGTACTTTTACCGAAAGCTTGTAACAGTAACAACAGAAAAAGGAGCCTTCTGGCTCCTTTTTTATTGTGTAGTACAAACTGTCATCAGTCTGCTGGCAGGTTTATATGTTATAAATCATTATGATATAAGTAAGTATATCCTGCGTATCATCCTGTGAATTAGATTTATCCCTGCCGGGGCCTCTACAGGCTTGCAATACCCTTAATTCAGTACGTATCGATAAAGAAAAACCGCCTTATAAGGCGGTTTATTTGTTAAGCGGTGCGATTATTCGGCATTATCAGTTTTGACTTCGCTGCTTGGTTTGCGGCGCTTTCCGATATTTTTAGTATCACGGTGACGATTCTTAACGCGCGGTTTCGTCTCTTCGCTGGCTTTTTTCTCTTTACGCTTCTCTAATACTTTTTTCGATGGCTTGCCTTTCAGCTTCTCACTTGGCACACGCGTGGTCGGGCGCAGCTCATCAATGGTACGAGATTTCAGCGGCTCATCGATATAGCGGGCAATTTTGCCCAGCAACAGGTGATCGTGGGCTTCAACCAGCGACAGCGCCGTGCCTTTCTTACCGGCGCGGCCGGTACGGCCAATACGGTGCAGATAGGTATCGGCAGTGCGCGGCATATCAAAGTTAAATACGTGACTGATGTTATCAATATCAATCCCGCGCGCGGCGATGTCGGTGGCAACCAGCACGTTCACCCGGCCTTCGCTCAGACGCTTAAAGGCTTCGTTGCGCTTCGCCTGAACCATCTCGCCTTCAAGATAGCTGGTATTGATACCTGCTTCACGCAGCCAGCCGCACAGTTCATGCACGCGGTCGCGTTTACGCACGAAGACAATAGAGCGCGTCACTTCCGGTTGCTTCAGCAGATGAATCAGCAGCGCGGTTTTATGTTTAATGTCGTCGGCGCGATAGTACCATTGCAGGATTTTTTTGCGTTCGCGCCGCGCCGGATCGGCTTCTACTTCTACCGGCTCATTCAGAATACGTTTGGCGAACTCCGTGACCGCTTCGCTTTCCAGCGTGGCTGAAAACAGCATGGTCTGTTTGCGCCAGCGGGTCTCGGCCGCGATGGTTTCGATATCCTGCGCGAAGCCCATGTCCAGCATGCGGTCAGCTTCATCGAGGATCAGCGTTTCAACCGCGCGACAATCAAAATTCTCTTCTTTAATGTATTGCAGCAGGCGTCCGGTGGTGGCGACCACCACATCCTGGTTTTCGCTGAACACTTCCGCGTGGTTCATAAACGCCACGCCGCCCGTGATGGTAGCAATATCCAGATGGGTATTTTTTGCCAGTTCACGTGCCTGTTCGGCAACCTGCATCGCCAGTTCGCGCGTTGGCGTCAGCACCAGAATACGCGGCGGGCCGGATTTTTTACGCGGAAAGTCGAGCAGATGCTGCAATGCCGGTAGCAAGAAGGCAGCCGTTTTTCCGGTGCCGGTTGGCGCCGAACCTAAAACATCACGGCCCTCCAGCGCGGGCGGAATTGCTGCTGCCTGGATCGCGGTTGGGCGAGTGAAGCCTTTTTCCTGCAGGGCACCCAGCAGGCTTTCATCAAGTTCGAGTTCGGAAAAAGTGGTTACAGTCATGTTCTACCTCAGTTTGGGGCGCTGATTATAGACAGATTGAACACGATCTTCATCTGTTTGTGTTCAGTTGATGACTTTTCTCAAGCCTTATATTGTCCTATGCTAGCGCCGTTTCCACTTCAGGTCAGTGTTATGTCTCAACAAAAGGCTACTTTGCGCGCCAACGGTTTTACTTTTAAACAATTTTTTGTCGCTCACGATCGTTGTGCAATGAAAGTCGGCACTGACGGCGTTTTACTGGGAGCCTGGGCACCGGTAGCCGGTGTGAAGCGGGTACTGGATATTGGCTGCGGCAGTGGCCTGATTGCGCTGATGCTGGCGCAGCGCACCGGACAAAGCGTGAAGGTGGATGGCGTCGAGCTGGATGCGGAAGCAGCATCGCAGGCGCAGGAAAACTGCGCGGCTTCGCCGTGGGCCGCGCGGCTGTCCATTTATCAGCAGGATATCAGCCAGTGGGCCAGTCAGTGTCAGTGGCGCTATTCCCTGATCGTCAGCAATCCGCCTTATTTTGCGGCAGGATCGGCCTGTGCGTCACCCGAGCGGGCCGCCGCGCGCTATACCGATACGCTTGATCACCCGACTTTATTAAGTTGCGCCGAGTCGTTAATCGACGAGGACGGCTTTTTTTGCGTGGTGCTGCCAGCGGATGTCGGCAACCGCTTTGTAGAAATGGCCTGCGAGCGCGGCTGGTTTTTACGCTATCGCACCGATATCGCGGATAATGAAACCCGGCCGCCGAATCGGGTCATGCTGGCATTGTCGCCGAAGTCGGGTGAACAATTTTACGACAGCATGGTGATTCGTGGGCCAGACCAGCTCTATTCAGAAGCGCATTGCAGTCTGACCCGGGATTTTTACCTGTTCAGATAGCCTCAGGTTGTAATATGGTCGGTAGCGCTTGCGCCAGCTGGTTGGGGTAGTCGAGGGTGAAATGCAGGCCCCGGCTCTCTTTGCGCGCCATTGCGCAGCGCACCATCAGCTCTGCCACCTGTACCAGATTACGCAGTTCCAGCAGATTGTTGGAAATGCGGAAATTGGCGTAATACTCGTCGATTTCCTGTTGCAGGGTGGTAATGCGGCGCAGCGCTCGCTCCAGCCGTTTGCTGGTGCGGACAATGCCCACATAGTCCCACATAAACAGCCGTAGCTCATGCCAGTTATGCTGAATCACTACCCGTTCGTCAGAATCATCCACCCGACTTTCATCCCATGCCGGTAATTCGTTTACCGTTGCGATTTGCGGCAGGCGTTGCATGATATCTTCTGCCGCTGACCAGCCGTACACCAGACACTCCAGCAGCGAGTTGGATGCCATGCGATTTGCGCCATGCAGGCCGGTGTAACTCACTTCACCAATGGCATACAGCCCGTCGACATCGGTGCGGCCATGTTGGTCGACCATTACGCCGCCACAGGTATAGTGGGCGGCAGGGACGATGGGAATCGGCTGGCTGGTCAGGTCAAAGCCCAGCGTCAGCAGTTTTTCATAGATGGTCGGGAAGTGGGCGCGGACAAAATCGGCCGGCTGGTGGCTGATGTCAAGATACATACAGTCAGCGCCGAGGCGTTTCATTTCATGATCGATGGCACGCGCGACGATATCACGCGGCGCCAGTTCCCCACGGGGATCAAAATCCGGCATAAAACGCGTACCGTCCGGGCGTTTTAGCCAGGCGCCTTCGCCACGCAGCGCTTCGGTCAGCAAAAAGTTGCGTGCCTGCGGATGGAACAGGCAGGTAGGGTGGAACTGATTAAACTCAAGATTGGCGACCCGACAGCCGGCACGCCAGGCCATGGCGATTCCGTCTCCGGAGGCGACGTCCGGGTTGGTCGTGTACTGATACACCTTGGCGGCGCCGCCGGTCGCCAGCACCACTGAACCGGCGCGCAGGGTTTCCACTTTTTCGCGATTACGGTTCCAGATATAAGCACCGACGACCCGGCGCGGACCGGCGATGCCGATTTTATCTGAGACGATCAGATCGACCGCATTGCTGCGTTCGATAATATGAATATTCGGGTGACTGAGTGCCTGGCTGACCAACGTGGTTTCGACCGCTCTGCCGGTGGCGTCGGCGCTGTGCAGAATGCGGCGATGACTGTGGCCGCCTTCACGCGTCAGATGATAGTGCTGCTCGCCATTGGCGCGGGTTTCGGTATCGAAGGCGACGCCATTGTCGATCAGCCACTGTACGCAGTGGCGCGCATTAGTGGCGATAAACGACACCGCCTCGCGGTCGCACAGGCCATCGCCGGCAATCAGCGTATCTTCGATATGCGATTCAATGCTGTCGGCTTCGTCGAACACGGCGGCAATGCCGCCCTGCGCATACAGCGTTGAGCCTTCGTTCACCGGCCCTTTACTCAGCACGGTAACCTGATGCTTCGCGGCCAGCCGTAATGCCAGTGACAGCCCGGCGGCGCCGCTGCCTATAATCAATACGTCACAGCTGTAGTCGGTCGAATGGGTCATGGTGTTTAATTTACTAAACAGGTTGTTTGCTGAGCATAACACTCAATTTCAGCAGGAAAAAAGTCTTTTTTCTGAGCTTTCGACGCGTGCTGCTGATGAGCTTGCTATTCTGAGGTTTGTGATTCGTCGCTTTTACCTCAGCTTTAGCCGTGCTCTGTTTATTATTGCGAACTTTAGCGAATAAACGGCTTTTAGAGATGAAAAGCGCGGCTTCATGCGTTACTCTGCGGGCGTCCGTCGGGATTCATATCAGGTTGAGATGTGAAAGGAATGGTGGTGGCATACACTTCATGAGAAAGCAAAATAACCATCCGAAGTGTTAAAAAACCCGGCGGTACGACTAATATGATGGTGTAAATGAACTTACGACAGAATGGTTACTCTAAGCGAGTGCTTGCTCAGAAAGTTGAGTCATTGCTGGTATTTCAGTTACGCGTGGAGACAAATTTGGGGAGACATTACCTCGGATGAGCGAGCAGTTAACGGATCAGGTTCTCGTCGAGCGAGTGCAGAATGGAGATCAGAAGTCATTCAATTTACTGGTTGTTCGTTACCAGCATAAAGTGGCAAGCCTGGTTTCGCGCTACGTTCCATCGGGCGATGTGCCTGATGTGGTGCAAGAATCATTCATCAAAGCGTATCGCGCACTGGAGTCATTCCGTGGCGATAGCGCATTTTATACCTGGCTGTACCGCATCGCGGTGAATACAGCGAAGAACTATTTGGTTGCTCAGGGGCGTCGTCCGCCATCCAGTGACGTGGATGCCATCGATGCTGAAAACTTCGAAAGTGCAGGTGCGTTGAAAGAAATTTCGAACCCTGAGAACTTAATGTTGTCTGAAGAATTGAAACAGATAGTTTTTCGTACCATTGAGTCACTCCCTGAAGACCTGCGTATGGCGATAACGCTACGTGAGTTGGATGGCCTGAGCTATGAAGAGATAGCGGCTATAATGGATTGTCCGGTGGGTACGGTACGTTCACGCATCTTTCGTGCGCGTGAAGCTATCGATAATAAAGTTCAACCGCTTATCCAACGTTAGCGATAACGGACACAGGAAGGTACTAAGGCATGCAGAAAGAAAAACTTTCCGCTTTAATGGACGGTGAGGCTTTGGATAACGAAGTTTTATCCGCATTGTCTAAAGACGCCACACTGCAACAAAGCTGGGAAAGCTATCATCTTATCCGCGACACTTTGCGTGGCGATGTCGGAGAGGTTGTGCATTTTGATATTGCAGCACGCGTTGCTGCGGCCATCGAAAATGAGCCTGTTCGTAAAGTCACTACACTGATTCCGGAAGTGCAGCCCAAGCCTGAACGCTGGGAAAAAATGCCATTCTGGGCCAAAGTGCGTCCGTGGGCCGCGCAAATCACTCAGGTGGGGGTTGCGGCATGTGTCTCACTGGCGGTAATCGTCGGTGTGCAGCACTATAATCAACCACAGCAGGATGGTAGCCAGCAATCTGAATCTCCGGTATTCAATACTTTACCGATGATGGGGAAAGCCTCTCCGGTGAGCCTTGGCGTGCCGGCCGACAATGCGAATGCCTCTAATGCGCCTCAGCAGGTGCAGGAACAGCGTCGTCGGGTCAATGCGTTGTTGCAGGATTATGAATTGCAACGCCGTTTGCACTCAGAGCAGCTGCAGTTTGAACAGAACACGCCACAGCAAGCGGCTGTTCAGGTTCCAGGAAATCAGTCTTTAGGAATTCAACAGCAGTAATGAAGCAATTCTGGTGTGCCGTCAGCCTTATGGCTGGTAGCCTGTTGTATTCATCTGTCGCCCCGGCACAAACCACGTCCGGGGCGCTATTACAGCAGATGGAGCAGGCTAGTCAGTCTCTCAATTACGAACTTGCCTATATCAACGTCTCCAGACTGGGGATCGAATCGCTACGTTATCGCCATGCGGTTATCGACGACAAAGTCTTTGCACAGCTGTTGCAGATGGACGGACCGCGTCGTGAAATCATTCAGCGTGGTAACGATATTAGCTATTTCGAACCCGGCCTTGAGCCTTTCACCCTGGCAGGGTCGCATATTATTGATTCGTTGCCGTCAGTGGTTAATGCCGATTTCCAGAAATTAACTGACAGCTATGACTTTATCGCCGTCGGCCGTACGCGTATTGCCGATCAGATGTGTGAAGTGATTCGTATCGTGGCACGCGATGGCACGCGCTACAGCTATATTGTCTGGATGGACAGCGAAACTAAGCTGCCATTGCGCGTTGACTTACTGGATCGTGACGGTGAGACACTGGAACAGTATCGCGTGGTGAGCTTTGCGGTTGATGAAGGTGTGCGTAACCTGATGCAGGGGCTGGAAAAAGCCAGCCTGCCGCCATCGCTTTCGGTTCCTGCGATGGAAAAGGTAACGCTGAACTGGAAACCAGACTGGTTGCCGGGCGGTATGAAGCAGATTTCCCAGAGTCGCCGTACGATTCCCTCGCTGAATAAACCCGTTGAATCACGGCTTTACTCTGATGGTCTGTTTAGTTTCTCGATTAATATCAGCCCGGCCGATAAAAGCAGTTCTGCGCAGCTATTGCGCACAGGACGTCGTACGGTGCAGACTGTAGTGCGCGATAATGCTGAAATTACCGTGGTCGGTGAGCTTCCGCCATCAACCACTAAACGCATTGCTGACAGTATTGATTTTGGAACCAAACGATGATGAGAGAATGGGCCACGGTGGTTTCGTGGCAAGACGGAATCGCTACGCTACATTCCGAGATTAAAACCTCATGTAACAGTTGCTCAGCGCGTAAGGGCTGTGGCAGCCATATGCTAAATAAACTTGGGCCGAAAAATGCCCATGTGATGCATATTGCCAGCGAAAAGCCGCTGCAAGCCGGGCAGCGTATCGAGCTGGGTATCAAAGAGAGCAGCCTGCTGGGATCGGCACTGCTGGTGTATATGACGCCATTACTGGGGTTATTTGTGTTGGCCGGTGTGTTTCAGAGTCTGTTCCACAGCGATCTGGCGGCGGCGGTTGGCGCATTGCTGGGGGGGATCGGTGGTTTTATCGTAGCGAAAGGAATTTCCAGCCGTTTTGGTGACCGTGAAGCCTTCCAGCCGGTTATTTTAAGCGTTTCTTTACCGCCTGATATTCTGCGCGTTGAGAGTGAGGTTTAGCTGGCCGAAGCCGCTGTAGCGGCGGCCAGTTATCGATTACAGCCCGCAATTTCCCCCCTAATCCTGCTAAAAATTCCTCAACTTGCTTTTTCTTACGTTTATCGCTTGCTGACGATGATTCCACGACTCTGATATGTAGTGTAGAATGCAGCCTTTCGGACAAAAGTCCGCCTGTGAAATGATACTCTCCAGGATTTCCCGTCGCGAGAGTTCCAGAATTTGTAAGGCAGAAAAGTCTCCATAATGAAGCACATACGAAATTTCTCCATCATCGCTCACATCGATAATTAACTGCCCGACAAGCTACGACAACCTACGACAAAAACACCTCATCAAGCCGCGCCCCTTCTGAATTAAACCCAAACCACCCCCGACAACCTACGCCACGATCCGACCATGTAAGCCACCATTTTACTGTCCATAAGCGTGTCCATATTTTACTATTGGCTCGTTGCAGTGTGTCCATCATGGACACGGGGGGGCAAAACAATATGGCTATTTCAGATAGCTACCTGAAATCCTGCCTGAATAAAGAGCGGGAAAAGGTAGTGGAAAAATCAGACCGCGATGGTCTGTGGGTACGCGTGTCGGTTAAGGGAGCAGTGACGTTTTTCTATCGTTACCGGTACCTGGGTAAACAGGACAAAATGACGATCGGCAGCTATCCGCAACTGGGGTTAAAGGATGCCCGTGAAGAAGTTGAAAAGTGGGCTGCGGTTCTAGCGCGCGGCGATAACCCGAAAATCAAACGTGATCTGGAACGTGGGAAGATCAAAAATCAGTTCACGTTCGAAGAGCTGTTCCGCGAATGGTTTGGCGTGGTCTGCATTCAGAAAGAAAGCTCACCTCTGATTCTACGGTCGTTCGAACTTCACGTTTTCCCGAAGGTCGGGAAGTATCCGGCGGGAGAACTGACGCTGCACAACTGGCTGATGCTGCTGGACCGCCTGTCAAAGGCTTACAGTGAAATCACAAAACGGGTAATCAGCAACACGAAGCAGTGTTACAGCTGGGCTGTGAAGCGGCAAATTCTGACCGTTAACCCACTAAGTGAGCTGACCGGCCGCGACTTCGGTATTAAAAAGGGAATGGGTAAGAGGGTGCTGGACCGAAAGGAAATAGCCATGGTCTGGATGGCGATCGACGATTCGAGGCTTATGGAGAGGAACAAACTACTGCTTAAACTGCTGCTGTTCTTCGCATGCCGCCTGTCAGAATTGCGACTGGCCA
Source organism: Winslowiella sp. 2C04 (assembly GCF_050037805.1). Lineage (NCBI taxonomy): Bacteria > Pseudomonadati > Pseudomonadota > Gammaproteobacteria > Enterobacterales > Erwiniaceae > Winslowiella > Winslowiella sp. 2C04. The sequence continues at coordinate 1,130,929 of NZ_CP188300.1, forward strand.
GAGAAGGGGATTTCGATTTCGTTGACGGGATATGGACTGTGCCAGCTGAGAACCATAAAACCGGGCGACAGACCGGACAACCTATTCTGCGCCCAATCATTCCGGAGATTGTTCCGCTGTTGAAGCAGGCGATGGAAATAGCGCCAGGTGAGTTTGTTTTTTCTGGTAAGAAGGATGAGCCAATGCAGGAAGGAAATCACCTGAGCATTACTGCCAACCTGCGGCAATTCATGCTCAAAGCTTATCAGGAGAATGTCCCGCATTTCACCGTACACGATTTGCGGCGTACCGCCCGCACAAACTTCTCTGAGCTGGCAGATCCCATTGTTGCTGAGAAGATGCTGGGGCATGCGCTGCCTGGCGTGCTGGGCGTGTACGACAAATATCAGTATATGGATGAAATGCGGGAGGCGTACGGTAGGTGGTGGGCGCGGTTAATGAGTATTATTGAGCCTGATATTTTGGAGTTCACGCCGCGCAGTGCCGGGTGATACGCCCGAACTGATCACGATGGAACTTGCCGTGGATGTGCTGCAGCGGCTTTCTTTTTGGCTGCTGCACTTCAGCCTGCTGCCACGCCAGCACTTTTGCGCGCTTCCACTTATTTGCGCGTCCGATGCAGTAATCATCCGGTTCCGGAAATGGGTTAGATTCATCTTCTCTTTTCCGGTACCGCTCAAGTGTTCGTGCTGAAACGCACAGATGTTCACAAACTTCTTTGGTGTCCATCCAGCTCTCGTTATCTTTCATGCTACTTTTTCCTCCGTAATACACATTTCTGGTAGATTGGCGCGCACCAGAGCCTCAGCTAATGGCGGCGGTACCGCATTGCCACAGCGGGCAACCTGTTTATCTTTTGCGTATTTAGTGCCGCGATAATCCCGATCGATGATGTACCAGGCCGGGAAGCCCTGCGCTCGATACAGTTCATGTGGCTGCAGCATGCGCATACCGATATCAACGATCCGGAATTTCACTCCGTCGATGAGGGTGAACTCATTCAGCCCGTGCTGGTGCAGAAACTCTCTGACCATCGCCGCACGCGCTTCATCGTAGTTCTCAACCGCCAGACACGTCTGCACCTCGCCAACATGCTGACCGCCAGCGGTAATCGTTGGCATCGGTTGGTCGGTTCGCTGGCCATCTTTGCAGGTTCCGCGCAGCTTTATCAGGCTGGAGGTGACCAGCGCGTGATGATCGGTAGTCGTCACCGTATGCGCTGGGCCATCCAGTGAGGCACCTGGGCCGGTATAATTCCCGCCAAAGTGTTTAGCGAGGAACGCTGAAACAAGTTGGCTTTTACCGCCGCCACCGGCAGTTACCGTTGCGCTGGGCTGATCCACACTGTGACCTGTACTGTTTCCAAACTGCCTGGCGATCACCGGGGCAATGAGGCAGGAGCGGGACTCCTTGAGAATCGTGTGAGTGGGCTTTTCACAGCTTCGCGGCTTGCCCTGGTATTCTGAACCGCCAGCGCCAGCGATGAACGGCGTCAGCCTGGCTTCAACCATACCCAGCGCATGACCATTACCACCCGGGCGCACGGCGGTGCCGGCAGTTACGGTAGGCACTGGCTGATTCATTTCCTGCCCGGTGGCTCCGGTGCGGAATTTGGTGATGTGCGGGGTAACGACCGCATAGCCATGTTTACGGGTGATCGTCTGCAGTGGCGCATCCAGACCCTGCCCCCGGAAGCAGTCGTAACTGCCTTTGCTGGTGGTGTGATTGCACTTCACGATAAACGGCGTCGGGTTATCCAGCACAAAGCGCTGAATGCCGCGGGCAATTCTACGCAGCGTATTTTCAGCCAGCGGTCGTGGCCGTTCAAAAATGCTGGGGCAGGGTAATGACCAGTCGATACACTCAGCGGCAGTGCGCCAGGGCATAAGCTGGCCACTCTGCACCGCCAGGCTTTTCGGATCACCGTGTGAAGGCTTTGGCCACGATACTGGCTGGCCGTCACAACGCATCACCATAAAGAAGCGTTTGCGGATAGTTGGTGCGCCATAATCACATGCGCGCAATTCGCGAGATTCCACAACGTATCCCAGGCCGGTAATCAGTCGTTGTGCATCAGCGCTATAGCGTTCAATCTGCAGGAAGTCACACACTTCATCCAGTGCAGGATGATTAGCATCAATGCCGGTACCCAGCATGCCAACGAATGAGGCGAACGTCTCACCAGCGCGCGCCGGATCGGGACGTTCTTCTTCTGCAAGCAATGGCCCCCACGTTTTAAATTCTTCGACATTCTCAAGCATCATTACGCGCGGTCGTTTCGCCAGCGCCCAGCGCACAACAATCCACGCCAGCCCGCGAATTTCCTTTTTAACGGGTTTACTCCCTTTAGCTTTGCTGAAATGACGGCAGTCCGGCGAGAACCAAGCCAGGCCAACAGGAGCGCCAGCGGTTGCAGCAACCGGATCGATATCGAATACCGACTCGCAATAGTGAAGCGTGTCCGGGTGATTGGTTGTATGCATGGCGATCGCGTTAGGGTCATGGTTTATAGCGATATCCACGCTGCGCCCGGTTGCCATTTCAATACCGGTGCTTGCGCCGCCGCCGCCGGCGAAGTTGTCGACGATGATTTCTCTCATAGGGCGTGTTCTCCGAAGGTATCAGTTAGTGCCTGAGCTGCAATCATGATCAGGCCGGTTGGCTGGCGTTCCAGCAGCATCGTATTGATGTGCTGCATGACTTTTCGGCGGTGCATCGCTGGCAGATCAGGGAGGCATTTAATCTGGCTGGCTATCAGGTTTACCTCTGCAGGCCAGACGTCATTAGGGGGATCAGGAATATTTTCCTGAATATTCTGTCGCTGGATTTGTGGCTGCATTCTGGCTGCCGCCAACTCAATCTGACGCATAAATGCCGCGCCGCGCGCTTCCAGTTCGTCACGGCTGATATAGCCCATCGACGGACCACGCCAGTTTTTATCGAACACCGCAATTGCCGCGCCAAAACCTGCTGTTGACTCTGAGGGTTGTCCCGGTGCTGGACGGTACCAGGCCGGAAGGTCGAAGCTGACACGCCCGCGAATAAAAGCGATGTGATCCGCTTCTTCCGGCCACCATGTTTCGCTTGTTGCCGCTTTAATCAGGTAAACGTAGCGACCGCCTGCATCACGCATTGCCATCGTGTGGGCGATGATATGGCGCATGCCGGTGATGTACTGCTCTTCATGCTTGCTGGCGCGGGAATAGGGCGGGTTGGCATATGCTGCACCGTTCAGCTCTGCCAGCCGCGCTGACCAGTTCTGCGTCAGCGCATTATCCTCAGCGGTGTAAAACGCTTCGCATTTGGCATTATCCCGATCGGCGAACAGGTCAAGCACGAACGGACCATAAAGCGAGTTGATACCCCACCAGAGCGCATCAGGTGATCGCCATTGGTCGCCGACTTCTTTTAGCTTGTGCGTGGGCGCTGCGCGTAGGGCTTTGAGCGCAGCGCAGTAAGGGTTTTTAATGTGATCGGTCATTGTATTGCCGCTCCGGATCAGCTGATTTTTATTTGGTAGTAAGTGCAGAAATCAAGCACGTAGGGGCATTCAGAAGGGCTTTCGGTTTCGTTTACAACGTCACAACCGCCAGCGTGCAGACAGTTGCAGTGCATGCAGCTGAGACGGTTTTCAAAGCAGTTTTTAGCCATGTGATAGCCATTGCATCGGCCACCAGAAAAACGGTGCGGGAACTCATATGCGGAACAGCGGCAGGTAACCTGCCGGCCGTCCCAATAGGCTTTCCCTCCAGCAGTTGAGTTTGCATAGAATCACCTCGTCAGAGATACAGCTCCACAGTTAACGTGGCGATAAGTAGCAGGATCAGCACGGCCGCCGTGCGGATGCTGGAATAGAGAAAATGGTGTCGTGCGAGGTGCGCCCGAATAATTGATTTCATGGTGAATCGGCATAAAAAAGCCGCTCAAGGCGGTCAGGTAAAATTTAGGTGTTGTGACCTGTCACGATTACAGTTTTAAGTCATGCCATCCGAAAGTTTGCCAGCACTCAGAATCCCCAATCGACTGGAAGTAACATCCGTTTGGATCACCAGGCAATTTGTCTTTGCACTCCTCACAGCAGCGGTTATTGAGTTCAGCCAGCTGCTGTTGCAGGTCGGCATTATCTTTGCGGATGAGAAGAGATAAATACTCGTTTATGTCGTAAGGATCACGGAAGGGGCGTCGGGCTGCGCAGTTCTGCTCGAGCATTTGCACTTCCTGCGCATCAAGTGTCAGATCCAGTCTTTTGATACCTGACTCTGCCTGGCGCGCCCGCTGCTCGGCTTTGCGTTCGGCGGAGGATTTAGCCATTGCTCACCTCCCCCCGATCATCAGAGCGCATTGGACTAAAAGCGAGGAAGGTTTCCATGGCTTTTAGAGTTAGTTTTTGATTGTTGTAGCGCTCGATACCCCACACGATCGCGTAGCAGATCCAGATATAGTGGTGGCTGTGCTTTTGCAGACTTCCCATTTCGTCCAGAATGTCCCAGTTACTCACGTCACTGGGGAAGACGGCATCATTCACAGCCTGACCAGCCATCCACGCGTTACGGTATTCTTCGCTAACCAGTTCAGATACGGCATCTTTCGCCATTTCACGATCGTGCTCGTCTTCGCATTCTGCAATGTAGCAAGCCAGCCACTCGTTCAGACTCTTTTGGAAATCCTCATCGTCGAACTCAAAGCAGGGGCTGTCATATCGTGAACCTCCAGCACCGGACTCGAATTTCTCAGACCAGTATTGAGGATTTATCTGGAAGCTCTCCCGACTCCCGAAATGGCTGTCGGTGAAAAATTCGAACATGTCGGTGATACGGCTGAACGTCCACGTTCCCATATCGCCGGTAACGGTCAGGTATCCCGGCCATGTGACGATATCGAAGTAATATGCGTTGGTGTTTGGGCGCTCAAATCGCAGATGACGGTATAAGCCATCATCACGGATAACGTGTAGATGGTGGCTGCTTACATCACGGATAAAGCGGATAAGGCTGGACATTAGATAACCTCCTTCATAAAGCAAACCCAGTGTGTATTAGCTCTTTTACCTGACGGGTGGCCAAACGCTGGTTTCTGGTCGGTAAGTGCCAGAATTTCCCTTGTAGCAATCTGAGTTTCATTCCATTTAAAAATTAAAGCGCCGCCCGGCTTGAGTACGCGAAATGCTTCACTGAAACCGGCTGAGAGGTCACTGCGCCATGTATCCCGATTCAGGACGCCATACTTTTTGCGCAGCCAGCCATTTTCGCCCGCGCGTTCCAGATGGGGTGGGTCGAATACGACCAGACCGAACGTGTCTGGTTCAAACGGTAATTTGCGGAAGTCTGCAATCACATCGGGGGCGATTTCCAGCTGCCGCCCATCGCAGAGAACATGGCTTTCACTGCGGATGTCGCAGAATACGACGCGCGGATCCGCACGGTTGAACCAGAACATGCGTGAGCCGCAGCACATATCGAGGATGGTTTTATTCATGGTTAATACCCTGAAGCAGTATTGAGCAGTTAATCAGGCTTTTGCTGCGGACTTAGCCTCATTGAACTCGCTGCCAATTATTTCGATGGCCCCTGCCGATGTTTTAGGCCTTGCTCCGGTTTCAACGTAGATGGCATCACCATGTCGGAAGTAATGGCAGCCGGTTATAAACAGCATCCCCCAGTCGAGGCCGAGAGCATCAAGCATTGGCTCACGATCAAGTTTCAGCGTGGGATAATTCTCTTTCCATTTAGCTGCCAGCGCTTTAGCTTCCTTGCCCATCCCTTTTGGCGCTTTAACTTTTGGAGTGCTGGAATAGCCATTGTTGCCATTCGGTTTTGTCCACAGCTCCGCTGAGATATACGGATTGCTTTCGAAGCGCACGCCATAAAAGCTGGCGCGGGTGAGGTCGTTGCGGAAAACAGGGTTGCCGCCAAACAAAGCAGCGAATTCTTTACCATGCTGACGCACTTCGGCTTCTTTCTTTTCCATCGCATCCCATGCAGCCAGCGCATCAGGCGTGGTGAATTTGTAATAGCTCACTTGAAATGCCTCCTTTCAGGTCATTGAATCTCCGCAGAAACCGAACTCGCGCCTGCCGTGGATTTTGTGGACATATGCTGAAATCCGCACATGGGATACCTTCCAGAATCGGCCAGGGCGTGCCGTCGTCCATGTCGAAATCGCGGCGTTCAGTTGCCAGCATAATCAGGTCGGCGTATTTAACTGGCGTGGACATTCTCGGCGGCAGGCTGAAATGAGAGCGGATCACCAGCTCGACGCGCTTCCCAACCTTCTGATAGTCCGGCAGCAGTGCTTTGAGCGGTGTGGCAATATCGTTGCAGTAAGCCTCGGCGGCATCGTGGAGCAGAGCCTCCATCGCGAACTCATCCGGTACCAGATAGCTCACATGAACCGAATGCTGTGCCACGCTGTAAAACTCCTGCAGGTGGCCGGTGAAGCGGCAAATATTGGATAGCGCAGCGGCAATGTCATCGATGCAGATGCTTTCAGGCGTGACGTTCAAAAAGTTAAAGTGCTTACCCGACAGGGTATTACTCCAGGACATTCGAAATCCTCAGAATGAGAAAGGGGATGGCGCCGGGCGACGCCACGATTAAGAGGGATCATTCAGAACGGGATGTCATCGTCGAAGTCAGGAACTTGCTGCTGAAGCTGGTTGCGGCCGCCGGCGTTTTGCTGCAGACGAGACTGTGGCTGATTGTTCTGCTGATTACCGAGCATAGAACTTTGCTTGCCGCTCACGGCAGGACCGCCAGCGCCGCCATGCTGGCGCTCGTCTTTATCAGTCAGGGAAGCGACTAACTTATCAACCACCTCTGCAGGCAAGTTTTCCATCGCTTCTTTATAGGTTTTCCGGGTTTTGGTACCAAAGGCCTGGCGAATTTCAAAGCGATAGCCGTCTTTCCCGTCATTTTTGGTATAGAGAACCTTTTGCAGCACAAAGCCGATCGGCTTACCTTCAAGCTCTTTGCAGTGATACTCGGTTTCGCCTTGCTCGTTGCGTGACTCGGTGGCATGCAGAGCTTTGACATTCGTCAGGCCCATAATGGCGTTGATCATCGCGGTACCGCCCCGGAGAGGATTTCCATCGCGCCCGATGTAAGACACGCGCAGGAAGTTAATCGTGCCCACGTCAGCATCAAGTGCGAACTCCATCGACTGAGACTGTGAATCTGTATCACGGGCAGAGGTGAACATTGCAGTTTTGATGATGCCTGCGTATGCACCACCCTCTGAAGCACCAGCGGGTCCGGCTGCTTTTGCTGATTCAGGATCAAAGGTAAAGATTGGTTGTGGCTGCATTATGCGGTTACTCCATTATTGAGTTCGTAGTAATCCCTGATCGCCGCATCAACGGCGTTCAGGTCGTTATCTATCTGGAAACTGTCGAATAGCCCGATCGGCGATTTAACCGGGTCGGTGCCATCTGATTGGGTGGTGAACTGGTAACGGCCATCGGTGACCGAGGTGCGCAGGGCGATAGTGAACATGCCCTCAACAGTGATTTTTTCGTCCAGCATCTTGCCGATGGTCTTCATCTTGATGCGGCCTGCGGGCGTCTCTTCGGTATGCGCGAGGAAGTAGACAATCAGGTCATCCTCAGCGGCCTGCGCTGCCTTGACCACGTCCCAGGCGCCGCCGCCTATTTCAGTGAATTTCTCGAAAGATTTTTCGCTGCGGCGCCGCATGAAGGAGTTACCCATTACGTACTGAAAGTCGTCAATCACGACGAACTTACGACCAGCGCGCCAGGCGTGTTTGATAATCATCACAAGGTCAGAAGCCAAATCCGTGTGAAACACGTTGCCGGTTTTCGCTATGAAGTCGCGCGCCTGCCAGCCTTTAGATTTGAACGGAAGCCGCTTGTTTTCGGGGTTGATAAGAAAGCCATCATCAGGATTAAGGTGCATCATGCTGGCCGACTTACCGGACCCTGAGTCACCAAGAATAAGAACGGGAATACCCATATCAGCCTCCGAGATAGTGCTGCATGGTGAATTTCTGATCCTCGTCGAGGTCCATGTTTGCCAGGCACCACTTGAGATAGCCGCGATCGATGGCGCCGATTTCCTCGAATGACTTACCCTTATGCTTGCCGAACCGCATGCTGTGCAACAGGGAAGGATTGGCCGTAATTTCGCGCATCTGAGCGATAGTGAGGCGGGCGTGGCGGTTAATCTCGATCAGCACTGCCGCTGTCACGTAGCAGTCATACAGAGCGCGGTGAGCGTGCAGGCCCTCCGGCACGTTGGCGTTAACGCCGAGGTGGTAACGCATGAACTGGTTACCGTGGCTCTCCAGCTCCGGCCAGAGCTTGCGCGACAGCTTCATGGTGCAGATCCACGGCGCGGTGATTTGCGGCAGCTTGCCGCGATCGAATTTGGCGTTGTGGGCGACGTACACATCAGCGCCGAGGTAACGGTCGATAGCAGCGTCGATAGGCGGCGCACCGGCCACATCCTCGTTCGTGATGTGGTGGATAGCCATGGCGCTAATAGTGATTGGCTCCGGCGGCTTAACGAAATTGCTCATTGGGTTGCAGATAACGCCGTCGATGATGTCGACGCTGGCAATTTCACACACACCGCCTTCGAGGCTGGTGGTTTCGGTGTCAATTATGCGTGATACGGGCATGCTGTTCTCCGGTTAAGGCATCGGCAGCTGCGTCGCGCTGCGCCAGCTGGTGGGCCAGCTGCTCAAGGTCAGCCGGGCCGAGTTGATTTTGTTCGCAGATGGCGATGATGGCCCTCTGTGCGACATCGCGCATTGCCTCGTTTATGGCAAAGCTGGTGGGGATCAGTGTTACATCCATCCGATGCACATCCCCGCAGCAATCAGGGCGGCGCCAATTACCGGCAGTAACCAGGTGCGGCGACGCGGATGGAAATCGGCACCGGTCAGCCGGTACAGGAACTGAGCTTTGTAGAGCTGATTCATCGTGAGAGATTCCTTTTGATGTGCTGGCGTTTACTCGAGGGGATACGGATGGTCTGCTGGTAGAGCTGCGCGCAATCTCTGTCTCTACAAAAATCATCACGCTCGTTGCGGTTCCAGAACACAATGAGCCGTTTTTCTGTGTCTTCGGGATGGCGAAACCTCCCGCAGTAACGACACATAACAGACTCAAGAAACTCTGTAGCGGCTTGCCGGACTGTGAATTCGTCATGCGACTGCTGAGTGCCGTCTGGCAGGGTGTAATCGATGAAGGTGGTTTCCTCGCCCTTATAGTTAGGGCTGATGCGACAGCCGGTGAATATCACCAGCTTTGTGCCGATGCGGATCGGCGTTCCCGGCGGCAACTCAGCCAGGCGGTTAGCGGTTAATTTGGGGATTGCCTGCATGCTTACCTCCATTATCAGGGCGAAAAAAAGCCCCCTGAGGCGGGGGCAAACAACTACACAGCAATTGAGGGTTGTGATGGCCGGTACTGAGATATTCCGGCTTAGGTCCATGACGGCCCGGATTTACGGACTGGTCACGGCGCATTGAAATAGCGCATCAGCCTGCGCATTCACCACAACGAGAAGAGCACTGCCTTTGACCACCTTGCCCTGCGTGGCTTGAACGCGGTTTTCCGGCCTAACTACCTCGCCGATAACTTGCATCAGGGGCTGCTTGGCACATATCCGGCGCAGTGCTCTTTTCGTTGGGTGCCGGGATGATGCCCGGCTATCCACCGCCTTTACTTTTAAGTCCAACAGACTGCCGCGGTACTCCGGACTTGCCCTGGTGAGGCGTTAATCATTCGTGAAAGGGAATCTTTCAGCGTTACCGAAGCGGTTTTTAATCATTTTGTTTTGATAAATAATGATATCCGCCTCAAGGTTGGCTTTATCCACTTCTGGCTTCAGGGCGCCATAACCAAGAGGTGCGGCTGGATCCTGAATATCAGAATCATCAATGAACATAACTCTAACGTTTTCAACTTTATACATAGGAATCCCAATGAGTTCTGAAGATAATTTACAGAGACTTGCATACAATCTAACCATTGCCTTTCTACAGAGTCAGAAAGGTTCAAACACCCCTAAGTCTTTTTTTGAAAAATACGATGAGGTTTACCCGGAGTTTCTTCATTTGGTCGTTGAACGGTATGGCCCACTAAGAGAGAAAAAGGCACCCAGAGAGGATTTTTAACCGCAGGAAAATAATTGCTCGGCAGCGTCTTTTACTGGCATGTCGAGCATCTGAGTCTTGCCGTTGTTCAGAATAATTAGAGTGTACTGCCCCTGGGTATCAGAATGCTTGTCAACCAAATAACATATTGACGAATGGGGAATTACTAACAACTCCTTCGTCTCGTCATCTTCAATTAAAAGTACATTTTTCATTCCAAATCCTCTGCTGGTTAAAAATTTTCTCTGATGCTGCGCTGCCGCACCTCAAAGAAAACTTCGCCACACTCTCGCAGTGGCCAGCGCCGGTTGCCCGGTCTTCATTTTTAAGCTGCTTACGCGTTAGCCGGGCGCTAATCGGTTACTAAGTGATGCCTGAGCTTCCTCTCCCTCACTACGTCGCCGTGGGAGCCAGACCGTAATACGTCGTCTTCACGATGCGAAACCCATAAGGGTACGCATGAGCGGCCTAACCGCGTTAGTGCTTCATTTGCCTGTCTCCTCTTGGTTGATGGGGCCGACATATGTCGCTGGCCCTTGCACCGGTCCGTCTCTCGCATTGCGCCTCTTTGACTCACCCCAAGTCAGTTAGGGATGGACGCTATTTCAGTTTGCCAGGGATGCGATTGATTACCCGATGCGCGACTGCCAGATTGTTAAAGAGCGTTCAGCGTTCTGCGGTGGGCTGCGTCGTGCTGATGGCTATTAACATACCCCTAGGTATTAAGCATTGCAATACCCTAGGGTAAGATAATGAATCCTTAGGGTATAAGCATATGATGTGTAATAGAAAAAAAATTGAGTTTGATAGTGCTGGGTTTTGACGGATGGGCTTGACCTGGAAGGGAGTAAAGTTTAATGTTAAAGAATACTGTATGAATGAACAGTGTTTTGGTTTGAGAAATTGGGGGTGGGAGGTGGCTAGATCTTTGAGGCGGGTGGGCGTGGGAAAATATTTAGAGGTTGCCCCTGTCTATCTCTATTCAAGACAGGGGTTGGATAGAATTTATTTTCTGAAGAAACGAGAGAGAAACACGACTACGCCGACAATATTGATCTCATCTGTCACAGCTAACAGAGGAATGCGACTGTCACCTGAATCAAGATATCCGGAGTTTCCCTTGGATAAAAACTTGTAAACTGAATGGGTTCCATTCACATTTACATAGACATAATCTTCATTTCCCGGTTTCTCGGTTGTGTTAACAACGATGATAGATCCTTGGGGTATCTCGTTGAATCCACTAGGGTGTTTCATCCGGAATGCTAGAACATCACCAGCACCAAAGACCTCATCGGGTACTAAAATACTGTCACCAGTAATGCCGTTATCATCATGGATGCTTACTATCCCATAATTTCTATCATCTTGATTCAAAATGTTTTTTCCGGCAAGGAAATCTTCTTCACCATAGCTCACGCTGCTGGTTTGATAATCCATATCACCAGATCCGTTCAGTAGCCACTCAGGTCTAACTTTTAGTGCATTGGCGATATCAACTAATTTCTTTGAGCTTTGCGTCCTCCCGGATGTGATCTTCCACACACTAGGCTGAGCTATTCCTGCAGCCTCAGCTAACGATGCCTGAGACATGTTTCTGGCGCTCATTGCCGCTTTTAATCGTTCCGCAAGATTTGATGTTTTCATGTTTTCGAACATATATCTAGGGGTATTGTTAGTCAAATACCTTAGGGTATTGCTATTGCTTGTACTCAAGGGTATTATTCCTCTTAATTTAAAACCCAAGGGTGTTTATATGATCAATCAAGCTATCCATCGCGCTATTCAAACAGTGGGAAGTCAGAAAAAATTCGCTGATCTTGTTGGAGTTAGCCAGCCGAATGTCTGGTGTTGGCTGCATGGAAAAAAACGAGTATCCCCTGAAAAAGTGCCTGCAATAGTGGAAGCAACTCAAGGTGAAGTCTTAGCTCATGAGATTCGTCCAGACCTTCCTGATCTTTTTCCCCACCCAATTAACCAATAAACGTTTCGTTAAGGAGAATTATCAATGGAATCAGTAGCAACAAGTTGCAATTCAGTTCGAGTGAATTGCAAACCGGAAGCGTTAGAGAGTTTTTTTCACAAAGAAGCGATTAGCCGCGGCAACAAACCGCTGGCGCTTGATATGGGGATACACCCATCAGGCCTCAGCCGTAAAAAAGTCAGCCTTGTTGGTCTGGCCTGCAAATTAATCCATGAACTTGGCTTGCCTGCCGGCTGCGTTGCGGCGCCTGGTTGCGAACAAAACGTGGTGATCACCGGGGAAGAGGCGAGAAAGCTGTTGTCGATGCTTGAGCACATCCGTAAACCAGCCGGGGGAAGCGGTGGATGATGATCGTTTTATTGGTGCCGACAAAGAATACCGCGACAGGCGGGGCATTGTCGTCCGCGTTATCAGTTACGACCGGCAAGAACGCAGAGTTATTTTCATGCGGCCAGGTTATCCCGAAGAGTGTTTCGTACCGAAATGGTATTTCCAGAAATATTTCAGGGAGTTTGAAGGGAAAGGCTGAACAGCGGCAACTGGTCAGCCCGGTACTGCAGTGCTTATCCAAAGCGAGGTTAATTATGCGACAAAAAACCAAGCCAGCGCAACCACAAAATACTGTACATAAAAACATTACCCGTGCGCAATTTGCGCACGGGTTCAGTCCGGATGCGGTCAGTAAATTGAGGCTGCTTCTCGAAGCCAACAAGCGCGAGAAAATGGCTCATGAGTAATACCGCAGAAATCATTCAATTTCGCGCTCGTACAGAGCGTGAGGAGCAGCGCGTGGCCGATACCGACGATGGTTTCATGCGTGTGGCGAACGAGCTTACGGACAGCTTACTTCTCGCAGATCTTACCGCTCGACAGCTGAAAATCATGCTGGCGGTTATGCGTAAAACCTACGGATTTAACAAGCCAATGGACAGGATTACCAATACGCAGATAGCAGCCATGACCGGGATTCACCATACGCATGTTTGCTCAGCCAAGAACCAACTGATTGAGCGGGGTTTTCTCATCAGCGGCGGGTCTAAGGTTGGGGTCAATAAGTACATATCGATGTGGGATATGAAGAAGGTTAGCCAAGTCAGCGAAACATTAGCTGATACAGCTAATAAATCTTTAGCTGAATCGGCTAATACCCATTCGCCAAAGCAGCTAAACACAAAAGACACTATTCAAAAGACAATAAAAACAAATCCCCCTAAAGCCCCCAAGGGGGAATTTTCGGAGGAGGTAATCTCACAGGCAAAACAGGTCCTGGAGTATTACAACCAAATCACAGGCACCACCTGCCGCTCTGCAGAAGCCTTTGCCGTTTTACTGACAGAGCGTTCTGCCCGTGATGCATACACCGTGGATGAATTGAAGCTGGTGGTGCGCTGGGTGACCCTGACCTGGAAACGCCGTAACGGCACTGTGGCAAAGCCGGCCAATATCTGCCGCGTAAACCGATTTGATGGCTATCTGGCTGAGGCAAACGCATGGGACGCAAGCTATGTAGATATCGATTGTGCTGCCGTTGTTGATGCTTACAACGAACTGGCTGGCCACCGCATGCCGGTGGCAGAGCTGGATAGCGATCGCGAATCGTTGATCCGTGAATTTGTCACTCACATGAGTAAAAAAACCGTTGATGCTTTCCGCGCTTATTTCACGGCGTTTCTGACGGAGGCTCGGCCATATTACTTCGGTGAAAGCCCATCCCAGTGGCGCGCCAATTTTGATTATCTGATGAAGCCTGACACTTTGCGCAAGGTGCGGGAGGGGGCGCTGTGAGAAACGAACCGATCGATAACTACCTGGAAGGCAGCGTGATTGGTGGGCTGCTGTTGGGCGGGCTTACTCAGGAAGCAAGCGACGTACTGGCAACGCTGGTGCCGGAAGCATTTCAGATTCCTTTCTATCGCAAAGTTTTTTGCGAGATTGGGCGCCAGGCTAAGCAGCGAAAACTGATTGACGCCATGCTGATTGCGGAAGGCGTTGCGCGTGAAGGTCATGAATTCGCAACCCTGATGGAGGCGGCGAAAGCGACGCCAAGCGCAGCAAACCTCAAGGGCTATGCGAAGGCGGTGCATGAAAAACACCTGATCCAGAGCTTCGGCAAACTGATGGAAACGCATTACGATCACATTTCTACTGCCGGGAACCATGAGAATGCGCTGTCTGCCATTGATAATTTCATTGCTGAGATCGGGAAGGTAAAACGGCGTAGTGATGAAGTTGAGCCGGTACACATCGATGAGATGCTGGGTGTGTACGCCGAGGTGCTGGAGCAGCGCGTTACCAATGGCGAAGAGTCAAACACGCTGAAAACCGGCATCGCTGAACTGGATGAAATCACCGGCGGTATGAACGATGAGGATTTTGTCGTTGTTGCTGCGCGTCCGGGCATGGGTAAAACCGAGTTTGCCCTAAAGGTGGCCGAGGGCGTTGCCTCGAGAGAGCGCGTAATGGGCGATCACAAAGTTCGCCGCGGCGTGCTGATTTTCACCATGGAAATGAGCAACCAGCAGGTGATCGAACGCCAGCTCGCCGGTGCAGCAAATATGCCGGTATCCAGCCTGCGCAAGCCGTCCCGTATGAACGATGAGGACTGGGGACGCATTTCCATGGGGATTAAGCGCCTGATGGGGCTTGATGTTTGGATGGTTGACGCTGCAAACCTGAGCATTGAGCAGATCCGCTCTATCGCCGAGCGTCACAAACGCCGTTATCCCGGTTTGTCCCTCATCCTGGTGGATTACCTCGGCCTGATCAAAAAGCCCAAGGCCGAACGTAACGACCTCGCGATCGCTGTTATCTCTGGTGGACTTAAGAACATGGCGAAAGAGCTTAAAACGCCTGTGCTTTCGCTGAGTCAGCTATCGCGTGACGTGGAGAAGCGACCGAATAAGCGCCCCGTGAATGCGGATCTGCGTGATGGCGGGAGTATTGAGCAGGACGCGGACAGCATCATCATGCTTTATCGTGATGCGGTCTACAACGAGAACAGCCCGGCTGCGCGCTTAGCCGAGATTATCGTGACCAAGAACCGTTTCGGCACCCTTGGCACCGTGTACCAAGAATTCCGTAATGGTCATTTTCTCGATACTAACCAGGAAGAAGCCGCGCGCATCAGTCGTGAGAAGCCCGGCGCCGTCAGCAGGAGAGATTTTTAATGCAGGTGTTCGATATTTGCCCTGTACCAAAGCCAAGGCAAACGCAGCGCGACCGCTGGGCAAAACGTCCCGCCGTTCTGCGGTACCGCGCTTTCTGCGATGAGGTGCGATTTCGTGGCGTGACGCTACCGGAATCAGGCTGGCATGTGACGTTTGTACTGCCGATGCCTGACAGCTGGAGCAAGAAAAAGCGTGCGGCAATGAACGGCATGCCCCATCAGCAGAAGCCCGACAAAGACAACCTCGAAAAGGCGCTGCTTGATGCCATTTTTGACGATGATGCGCGCATCTGGGACGGGCGCGTAACCAAAATCTGGGGGGAGAGAGGCAGCATACAAATTACTGAGAACGCCTGAAAAGAACAGCCACACCACAAATGAGCAGACCGAAACGATGAGGGGAAAAACAGTGAGAGTCGAATCAGCATTAAAACATTTCAGCCCAAAGAGCCTGATGATCACCGACAGCCCCGGCGCAACCGCCTCAGACAGCCTGACTGGTACCGATGTGATGGCAGCTTTTGGCATGTGTCAGGCGAACGCCCGTTTCGGTATAAGCGCATACCTGGGTAAAGCGGGCATTAGCCAGCAGGACAGGGAAAATACGATTAAAGAGCTGGCGCTTTATGCCCGAAAAACTGCGCCAAAGCTGGTAAGCAAAGCGGCAGGAAACAGGTTGGGTCATTGCATGCTTATTCTGGCAAAGTTCGCCTATGACGATTACGCTCGCTCTGCGGCTGATGCAAAAAAATGCTCTGACTGTAACGGGCGTGGAGTAACCAACACGCTAGCAAGAGTAATGACGCATCCCGGCTGTGGCGAACCAGGAACGTCCGGGCATACGCCGCCTAATTATAAGTTGCAGCTGGTGGAAAAAATGTGTGTGACCTGTCACGGTAAAGGTGAGTTGTCAGCGCGTTGCCGCTGCAATGGCACAGGCAAGGTTCGTGATATCGAGAAATCAAAAATTCAGGGTGTTCCGGTGGAAAAAGATTGCGGGCGGTGTAATGCCAGAGGATTCAAGAGAGTGCCGTCGAGCATTGCTCAGACAGCTATAGGCAAACTGATCCCGGAACTGACGCAATCAACCTGGTCGCGCAACTGGAAGCCATTCTATGAAAAGCTGGTGGCTAAATGTGATATAGAGGAAAGCCGCGCTGATGCAGTTTTCAGTATGATTACGAGATAAAAAAAAGCGTGATGACTATTGCTTTTTGCATGAAACTGGATAAATATACAACCCATAGTGCGATATTAGCGCTCAAAGACAATCAAACGAATTCGAAGGCTCCGCAATCGCGGGGCCTTTTTGCATTCTGAGCCAGACGAACGGCTACCTACTTCAGCGCCTCCCCATGATTTATTCGGTTCCCCCATTTCAACTGCAGGGGCGGCGCTCTTTTATTTTTCTCACCAGACACAGCACCACGGCAGAGCCGGGGGTGATCATGAGCATAGATATGAGCAAACTGGCATCTGGCGCTGCGTATGGCGCATCTGCTGGAACGGTAGCCAACGGCTTACTGAACCGGCTAAGTCCTGACGAGTGGAGCGCCGTTGGTGTTCTGGCAGGCATCATTGTTGCCCTGCTGACATTTGCCATTAATTTTTACTTCAAGCGCAAAGTTTCACTGGCGAAAATTAAAGCGCTGGAGGAACGCGGCTACATTCATACAGAAAAATTTGGTGAGGATTAACAATGGCTATCTCATCAGGTTTAAGAAATAAATTGATTGCGGCAGCTGGCGGCGGAGCAATGCTTATTACAACCATCTTTCTCGGCGGTAAAGGCGGGGTAGAGGGGCGCGAGTATGTGGCTTACAAAGATGTTGCTGGCGTCTGGACAGTCTGCGATGGCATTACCGGTCAAGGCGTTATCAGGAATAAAACCTATACCGATCGCGAATGTGACCAGCTGCTCTGGAATCGTGTTAGCCTGGTAAAAGCCCAGGTAGATCCGCTGGTACAGGTTCCGCTGGGTGAGTACCAGCGTGCGGCGCTTTACAGCTTCACTTACAACGTAGGCATTGGTGCATTCTCAAAATCAACGCTGCTGAAAAAGCTTAATGCTGGCAACGTAGACGCCGCTTGCGAAGAGTTGCGCCGTTGGATTTACGCCGGTGGTCAGAAATGGCGTGGCCTGATGAATCGCCGTGACATGGAACGTTCACTTTGTTTAGCGGAGGCAGCTGATGATCTGGCTGGCAAATAACTGGCGCAACCTGATTTGGTTCGCTCTGGTGCTCTGCGTTGTGCAGCTGGCTTATATCGCTAATCACTACCGTAGCGAGTACAGCAGCCAGTCAGCCGCCAATCAGCGCCTGCAAAGCGATAACGATCGGCAAGCAGCAGTAATCGCAACGCAGTTAATACAGTTCAATCGCTTTAATCAGATAGCCGCCCAGCAGCAGCAATACGCAGTGAGAGTCGGCGGCAAGGCTCAGGAGAAAGAGATTGAGTATCGCAACATCATCAAAACTGAACCGACCTGTGCTCTCGCTGTGCCTGTTGATATCGCTGGCCGGCTGCTCGACTACGCGAACCGTCTACGTGCCAGCGCAATGCACGCCAATCCCGACGTCACTGACAGCGCCAGTGATGGCACCGAAGCCGCCAGCTCGTTGACTTACTGTCAGGCGGTGCTGTGGATTGACCCGCTGCTGACGGCGATTGACCAGGCCAACAGTCAGCTGGCTGGTATCCGAAACATTGAACAAACCCGACAAGGCAAATAACCCATGAGTGAAGCAAAGCCGCAGGACGGAAGCACCGTGAAGGGCTACCGCACGTTAACTACAGGCGATATCGAAGTCATGAATCGATTGAAAGATGTAAGTCGTCACTTTCTCAACCTCCTGGAAACCTCCAAAGAGACAGGTGCTGATCCGCGCTGGGTAGCTCTGGCTAAAACGCAAATGCAGCAGGCTTGCATGTTTGCCTGTCGCGCAGTTGCTCAACCAGACGACGACTGCTGAGTGAGCATCACAAGGCGCATTTGCGAGTGCGCCTGATGATGAAGTTACTTACTAGTGAAACCGTTTATGACCCATCCGAACAATCGGAATACTATATAGATAGCCAAACAAGCAAGAAACACAATTAAGCAGGGCTTTATCGAAGAAGCAATATGCCCATTGTTGGCCGCCTCTAAGACTAGCGCCCCAGAGAAGATCACGAAAATGACGAGTGCGGCTGATAGCCCTGCCCTATGAAATCCATTACTTATTCTGTTCTTCATGAGAAACGCCATTTAGTTGAAAGTAAATATGTTACGACAAGGAGTGGTTGTTAGCTAAGCTGTGAGGCGCTGAAATTTAGTTAGTGGAAGAATCAGCTTCACCACGATAAGATGTAAGGGTATTTTTTAACCTCCCTTAGCGAATATGGATGTTACACATGAAATACCTTCTGAAAACCATTATTAAAGAGCTGAATAATGGGGCGATTGAAAAATTTGAAATTTTCAGTGATTTTTCATCGATTGGTCACTACAGAAAGGTTCCTGAAGGCTCTTGTCGGATATTAAAGTACTACTTTGAGCCAGAAAGCACAGGCTTTAAACTTGTGAATCCAGATGTAAATGTTCAGGACTTATTTGATGCTAATCAACCAAAGCCAAATACATGGTACTCAGATGGAAGTGACCGAGTTAATATTGATATGCTTATTAACCACTTGATTAATAATTAATAAAGCCGCCTCCGGGCGGTTTTTTATTGTCATCACAATGCTCGGCGTACCGGGCATCATAATGGCTCTAAACAAATAGACGCCACATAAAAAACTGGACCGGGATCCATTTGGAAAGATTAGGGAGTGGAAGCAATGTTAGCAATGCAGAGCGCTCCAGTCATCGGATCGACAAAACGCAGTGGCATCTGGATTCCCGGCGTTTTAACGATTGGCGGCGGTAAGAGATTAGATTCGATTAACCTGCTTTCATCTATACTCGATCCCCGCATCACTTTTACAGGCCCACCTCATTTTTACTGGACTGCTGACAATGTGCTGGTAACGTCAGACGAAAATGTGTGGCCGCTTGAGTATAGGAACGGGCTGGTGGTAGGCAGGCATGAACCGGAGCCATCAGCGACAAACTACCAGCGCCTGATGCGCGGGAATGTCGCAACGTCGTCAGCTACAGGAGCCTGGCGTACAACGCTGCCGCTGGGTACTGGCATCGGTCCGGACGGGGGAAACATCGGGGAGGTTTCATCATCCTACGATCTTTATGCGGTTTATAATGCAACCAACAGTTCCTGGATTCTTGAGCAAACCACGCCAGAGGTTATTCCTGATTTCTGGAATCGAATAGTCGTTCCATTCACGCTAACCGCTGTTGCTCAAATTCGCACTTATACAGCGCGAAAAGATTCAAGTACGTATCTGCTGGCGCTCAGCGAGCGATTACAGCCGGGCAATTTCGTCACGTCGTTCTATCGTCAACACGGCAGTACTTCAATACTCACCGGATTTGTTCAGGTAGAAACAGGCTCACTGGCAACGTCACCGATTATTACCAATGACGATACAGCAATCCGCGCCGCTTCATCCGTCGTTGTAGATACGTCAGCAGTTCAATCAATCATAGTCCGCTATAGCGACGGTACGTCAGACGATTACAACACGCCTGATGATACGTTCTCGCTGCCTTTCGCGCAGAAGAACTGGTCTGAGCGATACATTCAAGAAATTGTATTTGGAGGGTAGTAGGGAATGCCGACGATAAACCTGAGCGTAAGTAACACGTGGACGCTGGTGCTGGAGAGTGCAAGCAATGCGCTTTTATCCTGCGTTGAAGGTTACGGTGATATTTGCCAGTCTGATTCGATGCCCTCTAATCAACTACGTGGTCATGTTATCCAGGCTGGCGCAGCCAATAACGCATTTCAGGCAAGCGGAAAGATTTATGCCAGAGCGCACAGCAATTCCGGGAATATGCTGCTGGCTGTTACACAGGACTAATAACCCATGGCAAAACCGGATTGGGGGGCCATTCAAAAAGAGTTCCTCGCCGATCACGCCATATCTGGAATCTCACCGAAAGAGTGGTGCGAGGCGCGGGGTTACAACTACTCCACGGCCCGCCGCTATATCAAGCACCCTTCTGCGCATAATGCGCAAACAACTGCGCAGGAGAAAGTGCGCAGTGCGCAGTCAAAGCGCAGCGCAAAACAGCTCGTTGCTAATGACAACCTGACCGACCAGCAACGTCGGTTTGTTGCCGAGTATCTCAAAGATAACAACGCTACTCAGGCCGCTGTCCGCGCCGGGTACAGCGTTGCGTCTGCCGGGCAACTTGGATATCAGTTGCTTCAAAAACCTTCAATAATCGACGCCATCACTGAGCAGCAGACTGCGCAGATGTCCCGCGTGCTGATTTCGGCGGATACCGTTCTTACGCAGATGTGGCAACTGGCCACGTTCGATGCTAACGAGCTGTCGCAATACCGGCGGGGCTGCTGTCGATACTGCTGGGGCTTCGGCCATAACTACCAGTGGCGCGATATGGTCGAGTTTGACGAGAAGCATCTTGAGGCGATTGAGCGAAAGCAACGTGAACCAGTTGACGCAGGTGGCTACGGCTACGATGCAACGAAGCCCGCTAATCCAGAATGCCCGCGCTGCAATGGCGAGGGGCTTGGCCGTCCGTATATTCAGGACACACGCGAACTGCCGCCGATTGCCCGCCTCGCTTACTCCGGTACGAAGGTAGGCAAAAACGGCATTGAGCTGGCCAGCATAAGCCGGGAACGGATGTTCGAAGCGGTGGCGAAGCGGATCGGCCTGGCAGATACCGAATTCACGCAGAAATTGCAGCAGATCGAGATTGAGAACCGGCGGCTGGAGCTGGAGCGGAAGCAGCTCGAGGTTGATCAGCTCCGTCGTGAACTGGCGCGCTCCGATAAGCCGGACGGGCTTGAGGATGATTATCAACTGCAGAGCCTTAACCCTGATGAACCACTCCCGGACAACCCAATTCTCTGAAGGCTCAGTAAGCCTCACGCCGAAACAGGCAAACATCTATGCGTGGGGCTGGCAGCGATCTGCACGTTTTCGGGATGCTGTCTGCGGACGGCGTTTTGGCAAAACCTTCCTGGGTAAAGCTGAGATACGCCGCGCTGCTCGTCTGGCCGTGAAATGGCAGGTCAGCGTTGAGGATGAAATCTGGTACTGCGCCCCGACGCAGAAGCAGGCAAAACGTGTGTTCTGGAGGCGGTTAAAGCAGGCGATCCCCGCTCACTGGCGCGCAACCAAGCCGAATGAGACTGAGCTGTCTATAACGTTGCGTAGCGGGCATATCATTCGCTGCGTTGGACTGAACAACTATGACGATCTGCGTGGGTCAGGTCTGTTCTTTGTGCTGGTGGATGAATGGGCGGACTGCCCATATGCAGCATGGGAGGAGGTTATCCGCCCGATGCTGTCAACATGCCGTTATGTCGTCAATGGCGTGCTCTACATCGGCGGGCATGCGTTGCGGATCGGCACACCCAAAGGCTTCAATCATTGCTATGACACCTATCTTGCCGGACAGGATGGCAGGGAGCCAGACCATCGCAGCTGGAGTTATACGTCTGTTGATGGCGGCAATGTTCCAGAGGAGGAACTGGAGTCTGCCCGGCGAAAAATGGATCCGCGCACTTTTCGCCAGGAGTATGAAGCCAGTTTCGAAAACTATCAGGGGGTTGTTTACTACTGTTTTGACCGCCGCCAGAACCACACCGACGAAAGCCTACGCCCAAATGACGCGCTGCACATCGGTATGGACTTTAACGTCAGCAAGATGGCCGCCGTTGTTTACGTCATGCGCGAAGGGTTGCCATGCGCAGTTGATGAGTTGATGGAGGTGTTCGACACGCCAGCGATGATCACCAAACTGCAGGAACGTTTCGTTGGGCATAAAATCGCCATATATCCTGATGCCTCCGGCGATAACAGAAAATCGAGCAATGCCAGTGAGTCAGATATAGCACTTCTCAAAGCCGCTGGTTTTACGGTGAACGTGAATCCAACCAACCCAGCAGTGAAAGACAGGGTGAATGCGATGAACGGCATGCTTTGCAATACATATGGTGAACGGCGCATGCGCGTTAACACCCATAAATGCCCCAAGTATACGCACTGCCTTGAGCGTCAGATTTATAACGATGCTGGAGAACCTGACAAGAAGGGAGGCTTTGACCACGGAAATGACGCCGGCGGTTATCCAATCGCATACCTTTTCCCAGTCAAGAAGCCGCAGGGCAAATCAACCCCACTACGGATGTAAACCATGCCAGATATTTCAACCCCCAATCTCGACTATGGGAACATGATCGAGGCGTGGGACATCAACGACGCCCTGATGGGCGGCACGCTGTATATGCGCACGTTAGGCAAGGCTTATTTGCCGAAATGGCCTAACGAAGAGGAAGAGGCGTACAAGCACCGCCTGAGCGTCGCCACGCTGTTGCCTGCGTATGAGGAAACCATCAGCCAGAATGTCGGGCGGGTTTTTGCTGAGCCGGTCAAGATGAGCGATGAAACGCCTGACCAGATTGTCAATTACGCTAAAAACTTTGATTTGGCCGGTAACCGGCTTGATGTATGGGCGCAGGAGTTCTTCCGCCTCGCATCACAGTATGGGCTTGCTCATGCGCTTGTGGATTATCCCCGCGTTGATACTCAGAAAACACGGACGAAAGCCCAGGAGAAGGCCAGCGGCGCCAGACCTTACGCTACCCTGATTAATCCGCGGCAAGTTATTGGCTGGGAATCCGCTGCGGTTGACGGTCGGGTAATACTGACCGAGCTGCGCATCAAAGAGGTGGTGATCGAGAAGTCCGGGGATTTCGGCCAGAAGAAGGTCGAGCAAATCCGCTACATGACGCCCGGGAAAGTCCAGATTTACCGTAAATCAACGGGTGACGATGGCGCTATAACGTGGGCGCTCCACGATGAGTGGTCCACCTCCCGGCAGGATATCACGCTGGTTACTTTCTATACCAAGCGTACCGGCTTCATGTGTGGATCCCCGCCGCTAATGAATCTGGCAATGCTGAATATCAAGCACTGGCAGAGTCAGAGTGAGCAAGACAACATCCTGCACGTTGCGCGGGTGCCGATCCTCAGCGTGTACGGACTGGCTGAGGGGCAGGAGCTGACAATAGGTTCTGCCAGCGCCATGCGCTTTGACAATCGTCAGCTACAGGGTATTGAATACACCGAGCATACCGGCGCTTCAGTAGATTCCGGCAAGGAGTCACTGGCCGATCTGGAACAGCAGATGCGTCAGGCGGGCGCTAAACTGCTGCGCGCTGAAAACACCTCCACCAAATCAGTCGATCAGACCAACGAAGAACGCATGCAGGAGCACTCGCCGCTCTACACTATGGCGAACTCGCTTGAGGATGCGCTGGATAATATTTTGCAGGTCATGGCCGAATGGCTCGGCTTGCCGGATGGCGGCAATGTCGATGTGCGCACGGAGCTGGAAGCAGCCGAACAGAGCATTAACGCGCCAGCAGCGCTGGCTATACAGTCATTGCGTGCTGGCGGCGATATTCGTCAGGTCGATGCAGTCCGTGCATTGCAGAGCCTACGTATTATCGATCCGGACGCTAAACCGGAAGCGATTATCGACGAACTTAACAATCCACCTCCTAACATGATTGGCGGTAAGAATGGCAACGGTAAACAACCGACTGAGTGATGAGAGTATCGCGCACTCACTGTTTGTCAGTCGCTACGGTACGGGCGCTGCACGCAGCATGGTTGAAATCCTCAACGAGAGCGACGCTGAGCTTACAGCGCGCCTGCTGGTGGCAATGGACAATCTTGGCCGGGATGGCTTCACTGTGAACCGTCTGGAGAGCCTGCTGGGAAGTGTTCGCAAGGTTAATCAAACGGCGGTGCAGGGCGCATTTGGTACGCTGGCCGATGAGCTGCTGGCTTTTGCTGAATATGAAGCCGGCTATCAGTTCGACCTGTTTCACAACCTGTTACCGCAGGCGGTGCTACGGCATTATCCGTTGGCGGCTATCACGCCGGATATGGTTTACGCCGCTGCGATGGCCCGGCCATTTCAGGGCCGGCTGCTAAAAGAATGGGCTGATAATCTGGACGCCGATCGCATCACGCGGATCAGTAATGCTGTTCGCGCCGGCTACATGGCTGGCGATACCACGGAACAGATAGCCAGAAAAGTACGCGGTACCGTCAACAGTAATTATCAGGATGGCGCGCTGCAGATAAGCCGTGCCAATGCAATGAGCATCGCTAAATCTGCTGTCAACCATTTAGCTGCGGAGGCGCGCGACAGCTTTGCCCAGGCTAATAAAGATATCGTCGATTGCAAGGACTGGCTTTCCACCCTCGATAACAAAACCACGCCAACCTGTATCATTCGCGACCGTAAACGCTACACACTGGATAACAAACCCGTCGGACACAAAATCCCGTATTTGCAGGGGCCGGGGCGCATTCATTTTTGCTGCCGATCGACTGAAACGCTGGTGACCAAGTCATGGCGTGAACTGGGAATCGACAGCGACGAGATGGATGCAGGAACACGTGCCAGCATGGATGGGCAGGTACCGGAAAACACCACCTATCTTGAATGGCTGGCGCGGCAGTCACCCGATCGACAGGATCAGGTACTGGGTACCGAGCGGGGAAGAATGTATCGCGCCGGTGAACTGCAGCTGGGCGATATGTTCACCGACAGAGGCGAATGGCTAACGCTGGCACAACTCAAAGTGCTGAAATAGTCGCTAATAAATCATCTTTTATCAGGCTGCCAACAGGCGGCCTTTTTTATGCCAGCCGATAGCGGATGCAACGCGGCGCCGGGTCGGATGACCCCTTAACAGCGGCCGGAAGGCCCGGAGAAACCATGAAACTGAAACTTGATGCAAACGGCCATGTAGTTGTTGAAAACGGTATGCCGGTTTATATCCACGATGACGGCAAAGAAATCGCGTTCGATGCAGCGCAGGCCGTTGGCAAAATCACCGCGCTAAATGGGGAGGCAAAAAGCCATCGTGAAGCCAAGGAGGCGGCTGAGTCACAGCTCAGCAAGTTCTCAGGCATCACTGATCCTACTAAAGCGCTGGAAGCACTGGAAACCCTGACAAAGATTGACCAGAAGAAACTGATCGACGCGGGAGCTGTAGACCAGGTGAAAGCTGATATCACCAAATCATTTCAGGCTCAGCTGGAGGAAGCTAACAGTAAGAGCCAGAAGCTTGAGCAACAGCTTTACGGTGAAATGATTGGCGGGCGCTTCGGCGGCTCTAAGTTTATTCAGGAGAAGATGGCGATCCCGGCTGACTTTGTTCAGTCACGCTTTGGAAACTCCTTCAAAATTGAAGACGGTAAGGTTGTTGCCTACGACGGCAGCGGCAATAAAGTTTACTCGCGGGCCAAGCCCGGTGAGCTTGCCGATTTTGATGAAGCCCTTGAGTTCCTGGTCGAGCAATACCCCCAGAAAGACCACATTCTTAAAGCATCCGGTACCAGCGGTGGTGGCTCTCAGCAGTCACAACATCAGGCAGGTCAGAAAACCATGAAGCGCGATGCGTTTGATTCGCTCGATATCGCGGGCAAGCAGTCTGCACTTAAAGACGGTGTCAGCATCGTCGACTAACCCTTTGTCGTGCTTTGGAAAAGGTGCGGCGCCAGAGCTGGATAGCTCAAATATCATCCCTCAAATCGCAAAGGAAATTACCAAATGTCTAACACCCTCACTGGGTTGATCCCGACTATCTACACCGCTCTGGATGTGGTCAGCCGCGAGCAGGTTGGCTTTATCCCCGCCGTCTCTCGTAATGCCAAAGCCGATGCTGCGGCCAAAGGGCAGACGGTTACCGCCCCGGTGGCACCAGTGGCTACGACCGTAGATATCGAGCCGGGACCGACCGCGCCGAACAACGGTGATCAGGACATTGGCACCGTTGATGTAAAAATCACTAAGTCAAAAATGGCTCCGGTTAAATGGAACGGAGAAGAGCAGCTGGCTATTGGCCCATCCGGTACCTATAACACCATCCTGGCCGATCAGTTCAAACAGGCATTCCGTGCGCTGGCTAATGAGGTGGACGCCGATCTCGGTTCGCTTTACTACGGCACATCGCGCGCCGTTGGCACCGCCGGCACCACGCCTTTTGGTGTTAAAGAGGATTTTACTGATGCGGCACAGGCTCGGCAGGTTCTTTCGGATAACGGTTCCCCTACCACTGATATGCAGATGGTGCTGGGTTCCTCTGCCATCACCAATCTGCGTGGCAAACAGTCCGTTCTGTTTAAGACTAACGAGGCCGGTACTGACTCCTTGCTGCGTGAAGGGGTAATCGGTCGCCTTGAAGGTTTTAACATTCATGAATCTGCAGGCGTTAAACGCGTAACAGGTGCCGCCGGTACGGGCTATCTGGTGAATGGCGCTAAACAGGAGGGCGATATCATTATCGCTATTGATACCGGCACTGGAGGTATCGATCAGGGGCGCGTGGTGACCTTTGACGGAGACGATAACCAGTATGTTGTTGCTGCTTCCACCGCATCGACAATTACTCTTGCCGCGCCAGGCCTGCGCCAGTCTCTTGCCGACAATACTGAAATCTCAGTTGGTGGTACTTTCACGGCAAACATGGCATTCGATCGCAACGCCTTCCTGCTGGCAGCCCGTACTCCTGCAATGCCAGAGGGCGGTGACTCAGCTGATGACGTAATGAACGTTACCGATCCGATTTCCGGTATCACCTTTCAGGTGGCGCTGTACCGCCAGTATCGTCAGGTGCGTTATGAAGTTGGCCTGGCGTGGGGGGTGGCTTCCGTTAAACCGGCTCATGCTGTCCTGCTGCTGGGCTAATCGATGGGGCTACGGCCCCTTTTTGGATCAGGAGGCTATATGGCTGGATTAACCAAAGAACAGCGCGCAGAACGTGAGGCGCTAAAGCAGAAAGAGATTGCCGGACAGGATGAGAATGAGATTACAGGCCTGCCGGAAGTCCCGGAAGTCCCGGAACTGATCCGCATGTACCGCCTTGCACCCTCTCACTCACGCGGCCCGGTCAAGGCAGATGTTCACCCGAATGATGTAGAACTCTGGATCGATGAGGGCTGGCTGAAGGAAAGTGGTGAGGAGGCTTAATGCTAGTCACAGACACTGGCTCACCAGACTTCGAGAGCTACGCAAGCGTTGCCGATCTGCGCGACCTGGCTGACCGTCGCGGTTATGAATTACCCGTCGAAGATGCTGAGTGCGAACGGTTGCTGCTGCAGGCAATGGATTACCTGGCCGGGATGAAATGGAAGGGCATCCGTACACGGCCCGAGCAGCCGCAGGCGTGGCCGCGTACATGCGTGGTGGTGGATGGCGCAACGCTTCCCGGCAGCACGATACCGAAACAGCTGATTCAGGCACAATGTCGTCTCGCTGTTGAAGCGCAGGAAACGGACCTGCAACCTTCATTCACCGGCGGTGCTGAAGTACTGCAGGAAGCGGTATCGGGGGCGGTCAGCGTGACGTATGCACAGGGTAGCCGTGCAGCGGCACCGTCTTTTACATGGCTTGGCGGGCTGCTACGCGGAATGGTAACCGCCAGCGGTCAGATTAGTGTTGTGAGAGGCTGAGATGGCGATCAATTACCTGCGGATGCGCGCTACCACCAAACGCCTGCTGACTGACAACGGCATGGCGTACGACGTTATCCGCAAAGGCGGTATCAGCATGGTTGGCGGCAAAGAGGTTCACGACCCTGACCTGGCGTTCACCGCGACTGGCGTTCGCACCGAATACAAGCCGGAAGAAATCGACGGGAAATTGATTCTCTCCGGTGACGTGCGAGTCGTATTTACCGCAGATGCCGAGCTGGCTATTGGTGATCTGGTCGATGTTGATGGCAAACGCCACCGCATCGTTAAACCCAATCCCGTAAAGCCCGGCGCGCTGGTGCTCTGCTATCGCGCACAATTGAGGGCGTGACATGTCACAAAACCAATCCTTTATGGCGTCGATTAATGCGTTTGTCAGCCAGGCAAAAGCCAATCAGGAAGCAGTGGTACGCACGGTTTCCATCAAGATACTGGCGCGGCTGGTGCAGATGTCCCCGGTTGGTAATCCTGAGTTATGGGCGATCAATCAGACGGCGGCCGCTTATAACAGTGCAGTGGCCGAACACAACAGCCTGCTGCGCCAGAATCCGGACAACCTGACGAAAGCCGGGCGGCTGCGTAAGGGGATGAAGGTGAACGACAGCATGGGCCTCAAGGCACCGCCCGGCTATACCGGCGGTCGCTTTCGTGGTAACTGGCAGGTGTCGTTCAATCAGCAGGCAGAGGGCGAAACTGGCCGCATAGATAAATCAGGTAATACCACCATCGCCGCCGGAAATCTGGTGATCGAGCAGTTTCGTGTTGGCATGACATCGGTTTATTTCTGCAATAACGTGCCTTATGCCTATCCGCTTGAGTTCGGGCATTCGAAGCAGGCGCCCGGCGGTATGGTGCGGATCACCGCCGCTGAAGTTCAGCGTTACTTTGATGAAGCCGCGCGCGAGGTGCAGCCGTGAGCCGCCCTGATATCACCAGCCTGCTGGAAGCCCGACTGGGCGAATGGGCTGATGAGAAGGCGCTGCCAGTGGCATATGAAAACATCAGCTTCGATCCGCCCGGCGGAGTTTACCTTGAATCTCACGATATGCCCGCCGCGCCCTATGCCATCGACCTTAGCCAGCGCAGTAAAGTGTTTATCGGTGTTTATCAGGTGAGCGTTGTGATACCGGCGGCGCAAGGGCGCGCGTCCGGTAAAGCTATCGCCAGCCAGATAGAAGCGCTCTTTGCCAACGGTACCGAAATGCAGGGCGATGGTTTCAGCTGCTATATCAACGGTGAACCCGCGCAATATGCAGGAATAACCAACGATACCACCTACACCATCCCAATCAGCATGAACTATCGCGCTGATATCTCGCAGTAACCCTGTACCGGCCGGTGCCGGTTTTTTTAATACACACTTCGGAGAAGACCATCGTGGGTTTTGCTTTGCCTAATGGCGCGACCGTATTCGTCGGTTCGAAACTTGCTGCAGCAGTAGCGGTGACGGCTGTGTCGAATGCTAATAGCGCTGTATTTACTGTTGCGACCGGTCACGGGCTGGCGGTCGGCGATGTTGTACTGATTTCCAGCGGCTGGAGCCTGATCGACAATCTGGTGGCGCGCGTGTCGGCGCAGACCGCTACCAGCGTGACGATCGGTGTGATTAACAGTTCTGATACCAACTACTTCGCCGCTGGCGCAGGTGCTGGTTCACTGCGAAAGGTCACTGAATGGACTGAAATCCCGCAAATCACTGAAGTGGCGCAGTCCGGCGGTGACCAGCAGTATACGCAGGTTCAGTTCCTCGCCGACGATCGCCAGCGTAACCTGGCGACCTATAAAGCGGCCAAGTCGCAGACCTTTACCATGGCGCACGACTCCACCTTGCCGATTTATACGTTGCTTGCCGCTGCCGATCGCTCAGGCGATACGCTGCCGCTGCGCATGTACGTACCCAAGGCGAAAGAAATGCGTTACTGGTCAGGTCAGGCGTCTTTCGACTCACAGCCAACCACTGCCGTTAACAGTATTGAGACGGTGCAGCCGGCTTTTGCTATCCAGTCGCGTGATATGACCTTTTATAAAGACACGGTTCAGGCTCCGGCTGACTAATCATTGAATCACAAGCCCGGAATCGGGCTTTTAATGCAGAGAATATTATGACAGCAAAATTTCAGCTTCAGCCAAATCCAACGTTTAAAGTCGACGTCTCGATCCCGCGCGCCGGGCAAGAGGACGGCGTAATCACGTTCACCTTTAAACATAAGCCGCTCAAAGCGCTGGCAAGCATTGAAAGTATGGAAGGCAAGAATGCAGTCGATTTCCTGCTGGACATCACTGAAGCCTGGGCGCTTCCCGATGAGTTTGGCCGCGACAACCTTGAAACCTTACTGGACAACTACCCGCGCGCACTGGAGTCGGTGACCCGAGCTTATTACACCGAACTGATGTCTAACCGAGAAAAAAACTGATAGCGGTTGCCTCGGCATTCTATACGCCTGACCCCTCGACCGAAGACCTCGCCGCATTCGGCCTCAGCGCTGACGACTACACCGAAGAGGAACAGACCATTGATGTCTGGCCCGACGTATGGCCGGCGTTCGAGGTTTTCCGCTCGATGAGCACGCAGTGGCGAACCGGCATGGGCGGCGTGATCGGCCTCGACTACAACGTGCTGCCGTGGCTGATGAAGCTGATCGGCGTAGAGAATGAGGCAACCGCACTTAATGATGTCCGGGTGATGGAAAGCGCGGCGCTGACGATGATTCACAGGAGGGCGTAATGTCCGATATCGCTACAATTTCGCTCCGGGTGAATACATCAGAGCTGGAACGAGGCAATCAGGAACTCGACAGATTCCAGCAGACAGCCGGCGGTGCGGCAAATAAGGCTGATGATCTGAATCGCGTTTTCAGGGCTGGTGCTGAGCCGCAAAAGAAGAACGCGCAGTCGCTAAAGGAGCAACAGCAGGAGTTGCAAAACCTGCTGAATAAAATCAGCCCGGTAAACCGTGCGCTTAATGAGCTGGAGGACCTGCAAAGCAGCCTGGCGACGTTTCGCGGCAAGGGCATGATCGATGATGAAGACTTTGCCCGCTATGCGGCCGTGCTGGATACTACCCGGGATAAGCTCGGCAAAGTTATGGAGGCAGAGACTGCTGAAGGCCGCGCCAAACTTGAGCAGGCTCAGGCAGCACAGAAGGCCGCCGCCTCGCAGGAGGCGTTTCTCAAGACCATAACTGCCCAGACCGCGACCTTCAAAGCCTCAAAAGCGGATATTGCTGAGTACCGTGCCGCGCAGATGGGTATCAGTGAGCAGGCCGCGCCCATTATCGCGCAGATGCGTGAGCAGGAACGGGCGGTCGCGCGTGAGGCCGATCAGAAACGTGCCGCAGCCATTGCCACCCGGGGATTAAAGCAGGCAATAGCAGAGCAGGAGGCAGCAGAACGTTCCGCTGCTGCAGAGGCGCGTCGCGCTGAGAACACCCGTAACAGCTATATCCGTTCATTGCAGGATCAGGCAAGCGCGATTGGTAAAACGCGTACTGAACTGATGCAGATGAAAGCGGCTGAACTTGGAGTGACAGACCAGGCCGCGCCCTTTATTGCCCGCCTGCGAGAGCAGGATGAGGCGTGGAAGAAAGGGACCATATCTGCGGGTCAGTATCGCCAGGCGCTGAGGATGCTACCCGCACAGTTCACTGACATCGCGACATCGATTGCAGGCGGCATGCCTCTCTGGATGGTGATGATGCAGCAGGGCGGCCAGATTTCGGATTCATTTGGTGGACTGGGTGGATTATTTCAGGTTATCAAAGAGGAATTGTTGGGCGTAAAGGATGCGTCAGAGGATTCCTCCGAGTCACTTTCTGAAAATGCTAATGCACTGGCAGAGAATGCAGACCATGCGAAAGGGCTTGTTGGCTATCTCACTCCTGCACGCCTGCTGGTGGGCGGGTTCGGCATCGCTCTGACTGCGATGGCGGTTGCTGCGTGGCAGGCTGAGGATGCCAACCGCTCCCTGTACCGAGCCATAGTGATTACCGGGGGGGCTTCGGCCACAACCACCTCGCAACTTTGGGATATGGCTGCGGCTGTCAGTAACAGCACAAATTCCGGCCTTGGTGCAGCCGCTGACACACTTTCACGGCTCGCCGAAACAGGAAAATACACGGCTTCCCAGTTAAAAATTGTAGCGCAAACATCTCAGCAGTGGACGCAGGTTATGGGTGAGGGGGCAGGCAAAATTGAGGCCGCTTTCTCTGAAATCAAAAAATCACCTGTCTCGGCCCTGGCTGAGCTTAACCGGCAATATAACTTTCTCAGCGTCGCCCAGCTTAAACATATCGCGCATCTCGAAAGTACCGAGGGAAAACAGGCCGCCGTCACGGAAGGAATTAAAATCTTTGCTGATACCATGCAGGACCGCATGCAGCAGATTGATGATGCCAGCACCCCACTTGAACAGATGTGGGACAACGTAAAGCGCTGGGCCTCAGAGTCATGGGCGTCAGTGGGTGAGCATACCATCGGCGCGCTCAGCCTCATCACGGATGTGGTGGCGGGCACCGTTGAGCAGGTTCAGATACTTTTGAAGCAGGGCGATGTGCTTATCGCTCAGTTTGTTGACTCGGCGTGGGATAAAACAAAAAAAATCCCCGGCATGAAGTCAGTATTCGGTGATTTGGCAACCGAGAATAAAAACTTCATTGCAGAAACCAATCAACAAATTGCCGATTTACAAAAGTCAGTTACGGAAAGAGACGCGCGCGTCCGTGAGGGGGAGATGGGGTATATCACCCGTTCACGGCAAAGTCGCGTCAGCAGTGGGCCGGGCCAGCAGGATGAAGTCACCGCTACGGCGGAAGAAATCATCAAGAAAAGGCGACAAAAAACACGTGAAGGCAGTACAACCGCAGGCGACCGCGCTGGGGACACCGCTCAGGCTGAATTGCTGGCGCTGCAGGCGCAGTTAAGAACGCTGCAGGACCACAAATCTGTCACCGATGTTATCAGCCAGCAGCGTAAGGATTTGCAACTCACCGAGGCGAAGTTTGCTGTACTGGAAGAGGCATCCACTACGCGCAAGCTGTCAAAACAGGAACAGTCACTGCTGGCCAGCAAAGAACAGGTGCTGCAGCTGGCCCGCCAGAAAGCGCTGATCGGAGACCAGATTACCGCACAGGAACAGCTGAATAGGCGGATGGATACCGCACGGAAGTATGTTACCCAGATGACGGAGAAACGCGGCGCGCTGGAAACCGGCTCGACGATGAGCGACCGTCTGGCCCAGCGTGAACTGGCAAAAGGACAGCTGGCCTCCGGCTGGCAAAACGCGGGGGGGAGCCTCTCTGATAAAGGCTATCAGGAAGAGCTGAAAGCCGCTGAGGATTACTACGCCGCTGAAGATAAATTGCGGGGTGACTGGTTGTCTGGCGCTGAAAAGGGCTGGGCTGAATATGCCGACAGTGCGACCAATGCTTTCGGCTCGGCGCAGCAAGTGGCGCAGGCAGGGTTTAATGGCCTTGCCGATATGATGACCAACCTGGTGACGACCGGCAAATCCAGTATCAAAGAGTTCGGCGTCTCAATGCTTAAAATGATCGTCGAGGTTATCAATAAACTGCTAATCGCCCAGGCCATTCAGCTGGCAATGGGCTGGATCAGCTCGGGGGCGTCAGCCAGTGCTGGCGCAACGTCCAGCAACGCCTTTTCTGGTGGTGCTTACAGCAATCTGTCCATGGCTTACAACGGCGGTTTTATCCCTGAGTATGATTCAGGGGGCTATACCGGTGATGGTGGTAAATATGAGCCAAAAGGCGTGGTTCACGGCGGTGAATTTGTCTTCACCAAAGAGGCAACCAAAAGGATTGGTATCCCGAACCTTTACACAATGATGCGGGGTTATGCCGGGGGAGGTGTAGTTGGCGGTGCTGCGCCGATGTACGGGCTGCAATCGTCCGGCGAAGCGGGTGTAAATGTCCAGACGTCAGTCGTGGTGCAACCCGGCGCCACTCAGCAGAAAACCTCTGGTAGTAACGAGGCGCTGGGGAAGGCCTATAAGCAGACAATTGACCGTGCTGTCACTGAAGGGATTCAGCGAGAGTCGCGCCCTGGGGGACTAATATGGTCAGCCAGCAAATCACGTTAACAACCCGCTTCCGGCGGGTTTTCTTTTGCCCGGAGTAAATATGGCGATCGAAACATTCACCTGGCGAACGCAGATTCAGGCCGGTATGGAAGGCGAATTTGATTACCGGGTGCGAGAAGCACAGTTCGGCGACGGCTACAAACAGGTTTCCGGTGATGGCATCAATCCGGAAACGCAGAGCTGGCCGGTCACCGTCACTGGTCGTCAGGTCGATGTGATGCCGGCGCTGACCTTCATGCGCACCCACATAACGAAATCCTTTATCTGGACGCCACCGTTTGGCGTGCCGGGACTCTGGCGGGTGGTTAAGGATTCCATACGGCCTTCGCCAGCAGGCGGCAACGTGATGACGGTGAAGGCCACTTTTGAACAGGCATTTGCCCCATAGGATAAATCATGGCTTTAAACAGCGATTTGCAAAAGCTTGAGCCGGGAAACCGGATCAGGCTGTTCGAGGTTGATGGTTCTAAGTTTGGCGCGGACATACTCCGCTTCCATGCGCACACCATCGCCCACACGCCGGAAGAGATAGCCGCGGCTGGCGGCGATGAATCAAAGCTGCTGGCGAAACCTGTCTGGTGGCAGGGTAATGAGTACAGCGCGTGGCCCTGTCAGATTGAAGGTATCGAGGCCGGTACCAGCGGTACCAGTGCGCAGCCAAAGCTGACGGTCGCCAATCTGGACAGTTCAATCACTGCTCTGTGCCTGGCTTATGACGATATGCTGCAGGCAACCGTCACTGTTCATGACACGCTGGCGCAATATCTGGATGCGCGCAACTTCGCGGAGGGTAACAGCACCGCCGACCCGACGCAGGAAAAGCAGCAGGTATTTTATATCGACTCGAAAAGCCTGGAGACCAACCAGGCTGTTGAGTTTACCCTCACCAGCCCGATGGACTTGCAGGGGCTGATGATCCCCACGCGCCAGCTGCATTCCCTGTGCACGTGGTGCATTCGCGGAAAGTACCGCACCGGCGATGGTTGCGACTATGCCGGTACCCGATACTTCGACAAAAACAACAATCCAGTCAGTGACCCTTCACAGGATGTCTGCAACGGCACATTATCAGCCTGCAAACTTCGCTTTGGCGACAACAACGAGTTGCCGTTTGGCGGGTTTCCCGGCACCTCCCTGATCAAGAGCTAATCATGCGTGATAAAACGATTAAGGCCATTATGGCTCATGCGGAGTTGTGCTATCCGCTGGAGTGCTGCGGAGTGGTCGCGCAAAAGAGCCGGGTAGAGCGTTATTTCCCGTGCCGCAATCTGGCCGCTGAGCCGACCGAGCATTTTCATCTCGATCCGCAGGGCTATGCTGACGCGGAGGACTGGGGAACGGTGACAGCCGTAGTCCACAGCCACCCAGACGCAACAACGCAGCCGAGCGATCTGGACAAGGCCCAATGTGACGCCACTGAATTGCCCTGGCATATCGTCAGCTGGCCGGAGGGGGATTTACGTACCATCATGCCGCGCGGGGAACTGCCGTTACTCGAGCGACCATTCGTGCTGGGACATACGGACTGCTGGGGGCTGGTGATGAGCTATTTCAGGCAGCAGCACGGCATAGAGCTGACAGATTACCGGGTCGATTATCCGTGGTGGGAGAGCGGCGCAGAAAACCGCTATCTGGATAACTGGTATGAGTGTGGATTCCGGGAGTTTAGCGGAGAGCCACAGCCGGGAGATCTGGTGATTATGCAGGTACAGGCACCGGTCGCGAATCATGCTGGCGTACTGCTGGCCGATAACATGCTGTTGCACCACATGTACGGCATGCTGAGCCAGCGCGTGCCGTATGGCGGTTACTGGCGCGACAGAACTGTCAAGATAGTCCGATACAAAGAATTTTGCTTATTGAGATCTACTTAACTGGCATGAATTGCGGGGAAAGGTTTGATGCTTCCAGGTACCACAAACTACCTACGAACGTCCTGCCCAAAACATCATTTTTTGCATAAAGTGCTATTTAAACATTGCACGGATGAATAATGATAGCTGACTAAGCGTATGAACTTTGACGCCATCAGCATTTATCAACTGGATAAAGTGAGTCTAAAAGCTTTGAACGTGTATGTTTGCCAATTCGAACTTCGCCGAACATGCTTTGATCATGAAGGTTTTAAGATTGCTCATATATAACTAAAGGTATTAAACTTTGACCCGATAACTTGAGTTGTCAGAAATTCTAAAGGTCTAGTTGAGGTTGTTATGAATCCGTTTAATGCCATTACATTTGCTGCTTTGTGTGGGCCATTGGCTCAACCAGCTGCTATGGCTCAGGATTTCATAGTTCAACCTGCACCTATTATGGCTAGATCCATTAGTGGTTCGCCATCACTTGATGACTACGCTCGAAGCGTGGAAGAAGGGCGCAAGGCTCTTGCCAAGTTGACGAATGCAATGGATGACTATTACATCAGGTTGGTCGAGACGGACTCTGATGCAGCCAGAGCGTATGTTTTGGAGAGTGGCATTGAAACCACTGAAGCGTGTGAGCTTTTTCTGAGAGCTTTTGAAGAAGACATTAAGAAAACATTTTCGTCTGGTGATCTTCCTGATTTTATCGCTACCGAGTTACGAGCATATTGGCGACACATAGCAAAAGCCAGGTCCTCTGCTACTCGATTGAATGATTTCTCAAAAGGCCTTATGCACAATGCTATTGAGTATCATTCTGAAACGGACTTGCTAGCCGTTAAAGAATTAGCGACTTTGACTACAGCCAAGATGAAGTTGTTAAAACTTCATTAAGGCAAATCATAAGTGGATCATATTGAAGTCTCAATAAATAGTCATACTAAGGAAGAGTTTTTCAACGAAGCCTTCTTTAGGTTTCCTGAGCTAGAGGCTTCAATACTCCAAGACTTTCAGCGTTACAAAGCCACTGGTGAATTGCCACATTATTTTGGCAGGGATGTAGCTTATACCCAACCGTATAGTGCTTTTAGATCTGGACTGATGCACATCCATCTGTGCTTACCTCCTAACTCCTTCCCAAAGAATCGTCCTCAAAATGACAGGGTCTGCAAACGCGACGATCCAGAGCGTGACGCGTGCTTGGTTTATGTTCAAGGAGAGCTTTATGAGAATAGGTACTCACTGATTGCAATCATGCATCCAGATGCACATGAAAAAGCCAGGCAGCATTCAATAATGAGTTATTTATCAACAGTTGCTCAAGACTTCAAAGACAACAACTAATCTATAAACCCGCTCCGGCGGGTTTTTTGCGTTGCCTTGCGCCTCGCCGCTGCTATCATTTGACCACTTGTGAAGTAAGGGATGAATGATGAAAAATATTATACTTCTGTCTGCGTTAGTGTTGGCTGGGTGTGCTTCAAAACCGTATGAACCAACTAAAACAGTATACGAGCCTTCAATAACCATACAAAAGAATGGTGCGACCCAAGTACGCGTCCACAGAGCTAAGCAAGTTTCTGGTTCGGCATTGGGAGAAAGTTGCCCTCTTGTACTAAGGGTTGATGATATTGAAGTTGCTGGCCTTCAGCAGAATCAATATGTGGATCTGTATCTTCCCAGTGGCAAGCATACTCTATCAGTCAGATTCAAATGTGCCCTTACTGAATGGAGAAAATCAGTTGTGCTAGAAGCAAACGGTACATATCAAGAATATGAAACAGAAACGGGTGCCGCCGGGCAATATCGAATGTGGCAAACTAGATAATTTTAAAGGTCGCTCAGGCGGCCTTTTTTAATTGAGGTAAGTATGCAAGAAATAATGACAAAAATTCAACTGAGCGGCACGCTTGGGAAGACTTTCGGTAAATATCATGAGCGACTGGTCAGCACTACATCTGAAGCAGTAAAGGCATTATGTTGCACCATAAACGGCTTCGAGCAATTTTTGAATAATAGTAAGAAACGCGGATTGACCTACGCCGTTTTTAAGGGTGAGAAAAATATCGGAATAGATGATTTGGGCTATCCAGTAACAGGAGAGATTATTAGAATTGTTCCGGTAGTGATTGGTAGTAAGAAAGCTGGCCTGCTCCAAACCGTATTGGGAGCAGTACTTATTGCTGTTGGTGCTGTTGTTGGAGTTATGACTTCCTGGACTGGTATAGGTGGCGTTGTAGGCGCTGGAATGGTGAGTGCCGGTATCGGACTTATGGCTGGCGGCGTCATCCAGATGCTATCCCCACAAACTACTGGCCTCGCCAGCAAACAAGACGCTGACAATCAGGCATCCTATGCGTTTGGCGGCGTGACAAATACCGCAGCGCAGGGTTATCCGGTACCGCTGCTTTACGGTAAGCGTCGTATCGGCGGGGCAATCATTTCAGCGGGCATTTACGTTGAAGATCAGCAATAAATAGAATCCTATCTTTTCTAAGGTCACCTTCGGGTGGCCTTTTTTATGGACGCAATATGCCAACAGCAACCGCAATTAAGGGCCGTAAAGGGGGCAGCTCAGAGGCCCGCACGCCAGTCGAGCAACCGGATGATCTACAGTCGGTCGCTAAAGCAAAGCTGCTCTTCGCACTGGGTGAGGGAGAGTTCGGTGGTGGGCTGACCGGCCAGACTATTTTCGTCGATGGCACGCCGGTTGAGAACGCAGACGGATCGAGCAATGTCAGCGGCGTTTACTGGGAGTTCCGACCGGGTAACCAGGCGCAGAGTTATATTCAGGGTCTGCCAGGCACTGAAAATGAAATCAATGTGGGTACCGAATTACACAGCGCGACCGCCTGGACGCACACCTACACCAACACGCAGCTGTCAGCGGTGCGCGTGCGCCTGAAATGGCCTTCGCTGTTCAGGCAGGAAGATAACGGTGACCTGGTGGGTAACTCGGTTAAGTACGCTATCGAACTGCAGACCGACGGCGGAGCATTTAAAACGGTGCTGGATACCGCTGTGACCGGCAAAACCACCTCGGGCTACGAACGCAGCCACCGCATCAATCTGCCGCAGGCCGGGACCTCCTGGACAATCCGCGTTCGTAAGCTGACCGCCGATGCCAACAGCGCGAAGATTGGCGATACGATGACGATCCAGAGCTATACGGAGGTTATCGACGCCAAGCTGCGTTATCCCAATACCGCATTGCTGTATATCGAGTTCGATTCCAGCCAGTTTAATGGCTCTATACCGCAGATTGCCTGTGAACCAAAGGGGCGGGTGATCCGGGTGCCGGATAATTATGACCCGATAACCCGGTCATATTCCGGCACATGGTCAGGCGTATTTAAATGGGCGTGGACGGATAACCCGGCATGGGTTTTCTATGACCTTGTGCTTACTGAGCGCTTTGGACTGGGCAACCGGCTGACCGCCGCGAATATCGATAAGTGGGAGCTGTACCGGGTTGCGCAGTACAGCGACCAGCTGGTGCCGGACGGTAAGGGCGGCAGCGGGACCGAGCCGCGCTATAAGTGCGACGTGTACGTACAGAGCCGCAACGAGGCCTATACCGTGCTGCGCGACTTTGCGGCCATCTTTCGTGGCATGACCTACTGGGGCGGCAATCAGATTGTTGCGCTGGCCGATATGCCGCGCGACGTCGATTACAACTACACCCGCGCCAACGTTATCGACGGTCTGTTCAACTATTCCAGCAGCACCGCGAAAACGCGCTATACCACCGCGCTGGTATCCTGGTCCGATCCGGATAACGCTTATGCGGATGCGATGGAGCCGGTATTTGAACAGGAGCTGGTTGCCCGCTACGGCTTCAATCAGCTGGAGTTGACCGCTATCGGCTGCATCCGTCAGTCGGAAGCAAACAGAAAAGGGCGCTGGGGCATCCTGACCAATAACAAAGACCGCATGATAACGTTCGGTGTTGGTCTCGACGGTATGATCCCGCAGCCTGGCTACATCATTGGTGTTGCCGATGAGCTGTTGTCCGGCAAGGTGACCGGCGGGCGCATCCGTTCGGTAAATGGCCGCGTGATTACCCTGGACCGCAAGCCCGATGCAGTGGCCGGTGATCGGCTTCAGCTTAACCTGCCTTCAGGAGCCTCACAGGGCCGCACCATTCAGTCCGTCAGTGGTAATGCTGTCACCGTCAGCACCGCATACAGCGAAACGCCGGAAGCGGAAAGCGTGTGGATTGTGGAGTCAGACACGCTTTACGCGCAGCAATACCGCGTGGTGAGCGTTTCAGATAACAACGACAACACGTTCACCATTACAGCTGCTTATCACGATCCGGATAAGTACGCCCGGATTGACACCGGCGCAATCATCGATCAGCGCCCGATAAGCGTTGTCCCGGCTGGAAGCCAGTCGGCACCGGCCAATATCCATATCAGTACTTTTGATGTGGTGAGCCAGGGCATCAACGTGCAGACCCTGCGTGCGGCGTGGGACGACGCCGCCAGCGCCATTTCGTACGAGGCGCAGTGGCGGCGAAATGATGGCAACTGGATCAGCGTGCCGCGCAGCGCCACCACTTCCTTTGAGGTGCCCGGTATTTACGCCGGTCGCTATGTGGTGCGCGTCAGAGCGATTAACGCCGCCGAAATCTCATCGGGATGGGCCTACTCAGAAGAGAAAACGCTGACCGGCAAAGTGGGTAATCCACCAAAGCCGGTTGGCTTTAAGGCCGATCCGCTGGTGTTTGGTGTTCAGCTTACGTGGGCTTTTCCGGCGGGCACCGGTGACACGCTGAAAACCGAAATCCAGTACGCCGAAACGTCAGACGGGTCGGGAGCGCTGCTGCTGGCGGACGTACCGTATCCGCAGCGGAAATATCAGCAGATGGGGCTGAAGGCCGGGGTCACCTTCTGGTACCGGGCGCAGCTGGTGGACAAGACCGGTAACGAAAGTGGCTTCACTGACTGGATTATGGGGCAGTCCAGCACCGACATAGATGACATCATCGGGGATATCGACGAAAAAATTAAAGAATCGGATGCCTTCAAGCAACTTATCGCGCCCGTTAACACCAATATTGAGGGGCTTCTGCAATTAGCGCTTGATTCAGATGCGTCAGTGACACACCAGATGCAAGCCAGCGGTAAAAACAGGGCCGATATTCTTGAGGTCAGAGAAACGGTCGCCACCAACGACAGAGCCTATGCGCAGAAGTTTGAGCAGGTGCAGGCAAGCGTGGGTGAGAATACCGCCGCCATTCAGCAGACGTCTACTGCACTGGCCGACACGGAAGGCAAGCTGTCGGCGCAGTACAACATCAAAGTTGCTGTTGACGCCAATGGCCGGCAGTACGCTGCAGGGATGGGGATCGGCGTTGAAAGTACACCATCAGGAATGCAGTCGCAGGTTCTTTTCCTCGCTGACCGGTTCTCGATAATGAACGCCATCAACGGCACCGCTTATTCTGTTTTCCTGGTGGAAAATGGTCAGATATTTATGCGTGACACCATCATCAAAGACGGGACGATAACTAACGCGAAAATCGGCAGTCACATCCAGTCCGATAACTACAGCGCCAGCGCCAAAACTGGATGGAACCTGAGTAAAGACGGCCTGCTGACTATGTTCGGTAATGGAGGCAGTAGCGGATATGTCCAGCTGGATCAGGACGGTCTGGCGGTTTACAACGCAGATGAACTCACGGTTGTTTTAGGGAAAAAAAGATAATGTCTTACGGCGCACAGATATTTATCAACGGCACGTCTTTTGACGTGCTGAATTCTATGGCTGCAAATTACATGCTGGACTTTATTACGGGAGGCGCAGGGACAAGAACATACGACATACCGGAAGGAAAAGCGTTGAAAACTGTCACCTACACGACCGGACCTAACGACGCCACGCCGCCCACCGTGACTGTCTCAGGCAAAACGGTAAGCTGGTCGGCATCGGCAAACTATACCATTCTCGTTTATGCGGGGGCGTGATGGCCGAATATACGTTAGAGATAAGGAATGACGCGGGGGAGTTTTTTGCCTCACCTGATTTTACTCCCCTGGTGCTGACGCAGGTTATCGACAGCGGCGACATCGCGCACGCCGCCACGCCCGGAAGGGTGTTTATGACGAACGTCCCGGCGTCGCGTAAGTGCGTAATATTCTGTAAGCAGAATTACGATCTGGTTTCCTGCCTGTTTGAGGTAATAAACTCGGGAGGATATAAAGCGATAAGGCTTCACGGCAGCGCTGGCTCTACGGGTTACAATAACCTCAATTGTCGCTTTTATGTCTTTTCGGATTTTGTTGCGTGGTCGCCGGACTACGGAATTTATATTTATCGTAATAAAACGATGGTTTATTCCGGCAACTGCCTCCCGCTCACAGTGAAATACTACACGCGGAATAATAACATCAAAGGGAAAGCCTGCGCTGCAATTGGTGGCTTTGCAAAGGTGGAGCTGTACGGCATTCCGGGGAGTAATCCTCCGCAGGTAACGTATGCGCTCTTCTGTTATGCAGGATATTCAGGAGGGCTGAGAGAGCTTCCTTATAACGTCAGTACTGCAGGGACAACCAACCCGCCAGCCTTCAAGTCAACGGCTGGTTGTATCTATATCGAAACTGAAATCTACGACCAGTATTACAGACAATCACTTGGATTAAATTAAATCTCAACCCGCTACAAGGCGGGTTTTTTATTGCCCGGAGAAAACTATGCCAGCAGGCACTATCGCTTTAAGAAATAATACCGCTACTGTAACCGGCACCGGAACGTCATTTACCACTGAGATTAAAGCCAATGATTTCATCGTCGTGATTATTGGGCAGGTTACCTACACGCTGGGCGTCAAGTCGGTCAACTCAAACACTTCCGTAACGCTGATCCGCAATTTTGACGGGCCGACATCATCAGGTCTGGCCTGGACAGCCATACCAAACGCAACCCTGGTCGGGATTACTGCTCAGGTGGCTGCTGATACAGCGAAGGCCATTCGCGGGCTGAATCTGGATAAAGTGAACTGGCAGCAAATACTGACCGGTACCGGAAACGTGACCGTCAATCTCCCTGATGGCAGTGCGTTTTCCGGGCCTGCATGGGGTGGAATCAATGAAGAGCTGAAAGGTAAGGCACCACTGACAAATGGAGTTGTAGCCGTTAAGGACGGTGGTACAGGCGGGAAAACTCAGGCTGATGCCAGAAAAGGGCTGGGACTGGGTACGGCTTCAGTTGTCGATATTATGACGCAGTCTGATGATGCTACAGGCGGACGAGCGATGACGGTCGGTGCATTCGGGCTTGGCGCAACTACCGCGCCGACAGCACCGACTGATATGTATTCACTTACCCGATGCGGGGTGTATGCAGCACCGGGGGCGGCGGGTATTAATTACTTCGACCAATATTCGCCGGTTCTGGCGATGGTCCGTTATGACAATATTGTCACCTACTTGCAAATATCACCCGCGAGTGGCCGCGCTGCAGTCAGGGGGCAGAGTGGCGGTAAGATGACAGGCTGGAACGAGCTGTACACGACCGGTAATACAACCCGAAGCTCAGACGGGACGTTGAAAGCTGCCTCACCAATTGCGCGCGTTGTTAAATCTCAGGAATTTTCCGCTCGCGAAGATATAGCCGAAAGTGGTTTCGAGTGGTGCGGTTGCGGAACGGCGAATGAGGAGGCGCGGGGCATAGCTATCAGTCGTCAGGATACGGGCGTTTATACTGTAGACGGTTCGCTAGGGCTTGCTACAGAAGGCTGGCGAATGATGCCGCCGCGTGACCCGGACGGTTCCGGTGATTTGGGTATCGTTGAAGCGGAAGAGGATGAAAACCACGTCATTACGATTCGACTGTATCGCAAGAAATACATGCTCACTGACGACGGTGAGATGGTGCTGACAAAGGGGAATCTTATTGATGTGCCAGCCAACAGCTGGATCGATATTCGTCTGGATATGACACCGATAGATAACGAGCAGCCTTGACATAAACAGTAATAAAAGTACTCCTGTTAAAAAGAACCCGCGCACGGTGAGGGTGAGCGGGTTAATTCATGCCAATTCATCATGTGTCAACTGGAGTGGATACGTGCAGCTCCTGAGTCAGACAAAATAAAGGTAGCTGCTAACTATGGATCTGACAATTTTTTTAATGAATCGATTTTTGAGATTTAACAAGCGTTATCGGCCAGCAGGCACAAAAAACCCGGCGCGGTGGCCGGGTTGGTCATTAATGGAAGTGTGCTTTTCTTGCTGTTTGAGATGTTAAAATAGTGAATAAGTTTGCTATTCCGGCTGGGGTCGGTATCGATGATAATCGATTTAAGAACAACCCAACCGGGATAGCTATAGCAAAGCAGACCCCAATAAACGCCATAGAAAGAATCGATGTGATTGGATTTCTACTTATGGCCATCTTAAGGCATTGTTCAAAAGCAGCATCATGAAGCTTTTGGTTGGTTCTGGCTATGGGTTTA
Organism: Winslowiella sp. 2C04; assembly: GCF_050037805.1. Classification (NCBI taxonomy): domain Bacteria; kingdom Pseudomonadati; phylum Pseudomonadota; class Gammaproteobacteria; order Enterobacterales; family Erwiniaceae; genus Winslowiella; species Winslowiella sp. 2C04. The sequence continues at coordinate 1,175,247 of NZ_CP188300.1, forward strand.
GCATCTATTTTCTTTTTTATAACAATCATGTACATCAATAAAAAAGGTGTAATTATTGCAAAAAGTGGCAAGCTGTACCATTTCCTAGAGATTTTATAATCCAGCAATAAAGAATCTTTGTCTTTTTCAGAAACCGATCTGTCAGCAAAATATTGCTCTAGCAGGGAGGCTGCGGCAGCCTGGTATTTAAGAGCTCGTTTTCTACAAAGAACCCAGTAAAACACAACCAGAAGAGCAAGGGCAAATGCAAGTGTAAGATTAATAATCATTTTTTCCTCCCCTTTTTCTTTGATTTCTTGTGGTTGGCCAAGACTTGTTTATCTATAGACTTCTCTTTATTAAAGATAGTTCCGATAGTATAGATTAAATAGCAGATAGTGAATGGCACCATCATCATCAGTGCCAAGGCAACTATAGGGCACTTATCATACAGGAATTCCCACCAAAGCCTTAGCTGTTTGATGCTTTCTGGCATACCACTTAGATCAATGTCACCACTAAAAAGAGAAAAATTCATCTGCAAATCCCATCGCAAACGTAGAAATTAGCTCTAAACCATAAGTGTTTATCGGTAGCTTCATAACAAACTTGAGGTCGCATCTTTTCGTCCTCACCCGAGCGTCTCTTCCGGCTACTACTCGCCAGCAATACGCTGCTTCATTTCACGCTTATGTTTATGGTAATCCTCTCCGCATTCAGCAGAGCAGAATGCGGTATCGGCAACTACCGGCTCTTCTTTGCACCAGATACAGTTTCCATCGCGGCTTACTAATCGTGGTTTACGTGCTGACAGAGAAGCAGACAAATGTGCTTCTTGCCGCTCCTGTGCCAAATCTGCATCATCCATAAAATATCCTGTCAGTGTTTTTTTTATTAATTTCGCCCATATGCTTTCGCGAAGATCTAGCCATTGCAGATATTTTAACTCAAAAATAATGCAATATTTAATGGGAATTTATTCAGGGTGGATGAATGATCAGGTTGGGCTGAAGATCTCAGTCCGTCGTATCCGTTTTGGCTCACTATCTACATATCCATCAAGGTGCTGACTGATCACGATTTACATCATCCGATTTAAGCAGAACAGCCTGACACTTTCGCAACGCACGGACTCCTCGCATCTAAATTCACCCGTATCTCAACGCCCTACCAAAACCTGTCCTTTAGTCACTTGATCAATCCTCCCGATCAATAATACTGTATATGCATACAGCAATTATCAGGCTAATCATTCATGGCAAGACGATACGAAATCGACGCGGCTTTCCGCTCAGCCGTCAAAATCAACCCGCGCACCGGGCGAACGGTCACAACAAGAGACTTCACGACAGAGCTGGCTAAGGTCAACTGGCACTGGACGCTCGCGGAGGCCAACCGCTGGATAGAGCACCACGTCGATCAGTTCAGGGACATATCCACCCAGGAAGGGGATGACAGGACATTCATGCTGTTTAACCCGAACGTGAGGTAACTATGGGATTTCCATCACCGGCTAACGATTACATTGAGAAGCGCCTGACGATTGACGACTTCGTTGTTGCTAACCCGGCATCGACGATGATTTGTGATATCGGGGATCGGCTACTTGTCATTGACCGCAGCGTGCCACCTAAAAGCGGCAGCATGATTTATTACGAGCTGATGGGGGAATGTGGGGTCGGAAAGATAATGGGAAGGAGCCTGATAACGCCTGACGGGGAAGCGTTCGAAGGTTCTGTGCTGGAAGAACTGGAAGTGGTAGGCGTGGTGACGGCTGAGATTTTAAAAATGCATGAACCCGACAGGCCGATAATTTAGGTTACTCTTCATAATAAATCTTCATCAGGTTGCATGTCGTCGAATTCTTTCGTGAAGTCGGGTAACAGTGTAAGATGCGTGCACATAAATGGTGGGTACATGACAGAAAGTGTCCATAGCTGTGTCCATCGAGAAGCAATCACCGATTTTAAATGCGAAAAAATTCATATAAATGAAGCACATACGAAATTTCTCCATCATCGCTCACATTGACCACGGTAAATCGACGCTTTCTGACCGTCTGATTCAAATCTGTGGCGGTTTGACCGAGCGCGAAATGGCTGCGCAGGTTCTGGATTCAATGGATTTAGAACGTGAGCGTGGCATTACGATTAAAGCGCAGAGCGTAACGCTCGATTACAAAGCACTGAACGGTGAAACTTACCAGCTCAATTTTATCGATACGCCGGGCCACGTTGACTTCTCTTATGAAGTTTCGCGTTCGCTGGCCGCTTGTGAAGGCGCGTTATTGGTGGTTGATGCAGGACAGGGCGTTGAAGCTCAGACCCTGGCGAACTGCTACACCGCTATGGAAATGGATCTGGAAGTGGTGCCGGTGCTGAATAAGATCGATCTGCCGGCGGCCGATCCCGATCGCGCTGCTCAGGAAATCGAAGATATCGTTGGTATCGATGCCACCGATGCGGTGCGCTGTTCTGCGAAAACCGGCGTTGGCGTACCGGAAGTGCTGGAACGTTTAGTGCGTGATATTCCGGCGCCGGAAGGTGATGCGGATGCGCCACTGCAGGCGCTGATCATCGACTCATGGTTCGATAACTACCTTGGCGTGGTTTCACTGGTGCGTATTAAAAACGGCACCATGCGCAAAGGCGACAAAATTAAAGTGATGAGCACCGGTCAGGTGTATAACGCCGATCGTCTGGGTATTTTTACCCCGAAACGTGTTGATCGCGATGTGCTGAACTGTGGCGAAGTAGGCTGGCTGGTCTGTGCGATCAAAGACATTCTCGGTGCGCCAGTGGGCGATACCCTGACTCAGTCGCGTAATCCAGCGGATAAAGCACTGCCTGGCTTTAAAAAAGTGAAGCCGCAGGTGTATGCCGGTCTGTTCCCAATCAGCTCTGACGATTATGAAGCCTTCCGCGATGCGCTTGGCAAACTGAGCCTGAATGACGCTTCACTGTTCTATGAGCCAGAAAGCTCTACCGCGCTGGGCTTCGGCTTCCGCTGTGGCTTCCTCGGCTTGTTGCATATGGAGATCATTCAGGAGCGTCTGGAACGTGAATACGATCTGGACCTGATCACCACCGCACCGACGGTGGTGTATGAAGTGGAAACCACCAGCGGTGAAACGGTGTACGTTGACAGCCCGTCGAAGCTGCCAGCGCTGAATAACATCGCTGAACTGCGTGAACCGATTGCAGAGTGTCATATGCTGCTGCCGCAGGAGTTCCTCGGTAACGTGATTACTCTGTGTATCGAGAAGCGCGGCGTGCAGACCAATATGGTTTATCACGGCAACCAGGTGGCACTGACTTATGAAATTCCGATGGCGGAAGTGGTTCTCGACTTCTTTGACCGTCTGAAATCGACCTCACGCGGTTATGCGTCGCTCGATTACAACTTTAAGCGTTTCCAGACTTCTGACATGGTACGTGTCGACGTACTGATCAACGCCGAACGTGTTGATGCGCTGGCGTTGATTACCCACCGCGAAAACTCGCAGTATCGTGGCCGTGAGCTGGTGGAAAAAATGAAAGATCTGATTCCACGTCAGCAGTTTGATATCGCTATTCAGGCGGCGATTGGCACGCACATTATTGCCCGTTCAACCGTTAAGCAGTTGCGTAAAAACGTGCTGGCCAAGTGCTACGGCGGCGACGTCAGTCGTAAGAAGAAACTGTTGCAGAAACAGAAAGACGGTAAGAAACGTATGAAGCAGGTCGGTAACGTTGAGCTGCCTCAGGAAGCGTTCCTCGCTATTCTGCACGTCGGAAAAGATAGCAAATAAGGAAATCGGTTAATGGCTAATACTTTCGCCCTGATCCTGGCACTGGCAACGTTGGTGACCGGCATCATCTGGTGTATCGATAAGTTCAAATGGGCGCCTGCGCGCCGTGCGAAGCAGGCTGAGGTGCGGGCGCAAACCGGCACCGCTGTCGATGAAAAAACGCTGGCCAAAGTGGCTAAACAGCCGGGTTGGGTCGAAACGGCAGCCTCGGTATTTCCGGTGCTGGCAGTGGTATTTATTGTGCGTTCGTTTGTTTACGAACCCTTTCAGATCCCTTCCGGTTCAATGATGCCAACTTTGCTGATCGGTGATTTTATTCTGGTGGAGAAATTTGCCTACGGAATTAAAGATCCGATCACCCAGACTACGCTGATCCCGACCGGGCATCCGAAACGTGGCGATGTTGCGGTGTTTAAATACCCTAAACAGCCGAGTGTGGATTATATTAAACGGGTAATCGGCGTGCCTGGTGACCGTGTCAGCTACGATCCGGACAGCAAAACGCTGACGATTAATCCGGCCTGTGATAATGGCCAGCCTTGCGACAAAGCGCTGGCGGTGACTTACACCGACGTGCAGCCAAGCGGCTTTATTCAGACCTTCAGCGGTTTTGATAGCAATGAATCCGGCAGCGGATTCTTCCAGGTACCGCAGGGCGAATCGATGAAGGGTGGCCTGCGCCTCGCCACGCGTGAAGAAACGCTGGGTGACGTGAAGCACAACATTCTGATGACGCTTCAAGTGCCAAGCCAGCCGGGCGCGTATTATCGTCAGCCGGGCCAGCCACAGTCAACGTGGGTGGTGCCGCAGGGCCAGTACTTTATGATGGGCGATAACCGCGATAACAGCGCAGACAGCCGTTATTGGGGCTTCGTTCCGGAGAAAAATCTGGTCGGTAAAGCGACGGCGATCTGGATGAGCTTTGAGAAGCAAGAAGGTGAGTGGCCGACCGGCGTGCGTTTAAGTCGTATTGGCGGTATTCATTAATTGCGCCCGCAGTGATGCGGGCAACAAAGATTTAAAGGTTGGCTTCCTGCGGGAAGCCACTGCAAACGAAACTGTTTAGTGTTGGTCTTTCAGTCAGCCCTGTTCCGTGTGCAGAATAATTGACGCATTCTTGAAATTGGTAACGCATGAACCCCATCGTAATTAACAGGCTGCAGCAAAAGCTGGGCTACACTTTTACTCATCAGGAATTATTGCAGCAGGCATTAACCCACCGTAGCGCCAGCAGCAAACACAATGAAAGACTCGAATTCCTGGGTGATTCCATTCTTAGTTATGTGATTGCCAATGCCCTTTATCACCGTTTTCCGCGGGTTGATGAAGGTGATATGAGTCGTATGCGCGCCACTCTGGTGCGGGGAAATACCCTGGCGGAGATGGCACGCGAGTTTGATCTCGGTGAGTGCTTACGCCTTGGGCCGGGTGAACTTAAAAGCGGCGGCTATCGTCGTGAGTCGATTCTGGCGGATACCGTCGAAGCATTGATTGGCGGCGTCTTCCTGGATAGCAATATCCAGACTGTCGAGCAGCTGATTCTGAACTGGTATCAGTCGCGTCTCGACCAGATTAGCCCGGGCGACAAACAGAAAGATCCAAAAACGCGTCTGCAGGAGTATCTGCAGGGTCGTCATCTGCCGCTGCCATCCTATTTGGTGGTGCAGGTACGTGGCGAAGCGCATGACCAGGAATTTACTATTCACTGTCAGGTTAGCGGTATGGCAGAGCCGGTGGTGGGCACCGGATCAAGCCGTCGCAAAGCTGAACAGGCAGCGGCCGAACAGGCGCTGATCAAGCTGGGACTTGAATAGGTGAATAACAAACTAAAATCAGCTGCCAGTCAGGCGCTGATCAAGCCAGGACTCGAATGAGCGAACAACAGACCCATTGCGGCTTTATAGCTATTGTAGGCCGCCCAAACGTTGGAAAATCGACACTGCTGAACCAGTTACTGGGGCAGAAGATTTCCATCACCTCGCGTAAACCGCAAACCACCCGTCACCGTATTATGGGTATTCACACTGAAGGCGCTTATCAGGCGATCTATGTGGATACGCCGGGCTTGCACATGGAAGAGAAGCGCGCCATTAACCGTTTAATGAACCGCGCCGCCAGCAGCTCTATCGGTGATGTTGAGCTGGTGATCTTTGTGGTTGAAGGCACGCGCTGGACCGCTGACGATGAAATGGTGTTGAACAAGCTTAAAGATGGCAAAGTGCCGGTGCTGTTGGCGATCAACAAGGTTGATAACGTCACGGATAAAAGCATTTTGCTGCCCCATATGCAGTTCCTCTCACAGCAGATGGACTTTATGGATATGGTGCCGATCTCTGCCGAAAGCGGTAAGAATGTCGATACTATTGCCAGCCTGGTGCGTAAACGTCTGCCGGAAGCGATCCATCACTTCCCGGAAGACTATATCACCGACCGTTCGCAGCGCTTTATGGCCTCGGAGATCATCCGTGAAAAGCTGATGCGTTTCCTCGGTGCTGAACTGCCGTACTCGGTAACGGTTGAGATTGAGCGTTTTATTACCAACGAACGTGGCGGCTATGATATCAATGGCCTGATTCTGGTTGAGCGTGAAGGCCAGAAGAAGATGGTGATTGGTAACAAGGGTGCCAAGATCAAAACTATCGGTATTGAAGCGCGTAAAGATATGGAAGATATGTTCGAGGCGAAAGTGCACCTTGAACTGTGGGTAAAAGTGAAGTCTGGTTGGGCGGATGACGAACGTGCGCTGCGCAGCCTGGGCTACGTTGACGATCTTTAAGCGCTAAATGGAAGGCTGGCAACGCGCGTTTGTCCTGCATGGACGCCCCTACAGCGAAACCAGTCTGCTGTTAGATCTGTTTACCGAAAGTCACGGTCGCGTGCGGGTACTGGCGAAAGGTGCCCGCTCAAAACGCTCCAGCCTGAAAGGTGCTTTGCAGCCTTTCACCCCGCTGCTGATTCGTTGGGGTGGGCGCGGCGAAGTGAAAACCTTACGCGGTGCCGAAGCGGTGTCGCTGGCGTTGCCGCTAAGCGGCATTACGCTCTACTGCGGCCTGTACGTCAATGAGCTGGTCTCCCGCGTGCTTCAGCACGAAACCGCCTTTTCTGAACTGTTCTTCGATTACCTCCATTGCATCCAGTCGTTAGCGGCTGCCAGCGGTTCACCTGAACCCGCGCTGCGCCGCTTTGAGCTGGCGATGCTGGGCCACCTTGGCTATGGCGTTGATTTTCTTCACTGCGCAGGCAGCGGGGAAGAGGTAGCCGATGAGATGACCTACAGCTATCGTGAAGAGCGAGGTTTTATCGCCAGCATGGTGGTTAATAACCGCAGCTTTACCGGCCGCCATTTGCGCGCGCTGTATGAGCGTGAGTTTCCGGATGCCGACAGTTTACGCGCGGCGAAACGCTTTACCCGCATCGCGCTAAAACCCTATCTTGGCGGCAAGCCGCTTAAAAGCCAGGAGCTTTTTCGTCAGTTTGTGCCGAAAAAACGCGCAGACGCATCGCCACCCGCCGGGGAATAGCAGCAGGTCATACCGCCTCTGGCGCTGAACGTTGTAAACTGCATCTAACGTTGGCAAAAAATTTGAGGATTGTCATGGCTGAGTTGTTGTTAGGCGTCAATATCGATCACGTGGCTACCGTGCGTAATGCGCGTGGCACCAACTATCCCGATCCGGTTCAGGCGGCTTTTGTTTCCGAACAGGCTGGCGCAGACGGTATTACCGTTCACCTGCGTGAAGATCGTCGTCATATTACCGACCGCGACGTGCGCATTTTGCGTCAGACCATTCAGACGCGGATGAATCTGGAGATGGCGGTAACCGACGAGATGGTCGATATTGCCTGTGAAATCAAACCCCATTTTTGCTGCCTGGTGCCGGAAAAACGTCAGGAAGTCACTACGGAAGGGGGGCTGGATGTTGCCGGTCAGCTGGAAAAAATCAGCGCTGCGGTAACGCGTCTGAACGCGGTCGGCATCCTGGTTTCACTGTTTATCGATGCGGATGAAGCGCAAATTGATGCAGCCGTGGCCTCCGGTGCACCCTATATTGAAATCCATACCGGTGCCTATGCGGAAGCCGAAGAGGGTGCGGCGCGTGATGCTGAGCTGGCCCGAATCAGCCATGCTGCTACTTATGCGGCGGGTAAAGGCCTGAAGGTGAATGCCGGACACGGGCTGACCTATCATAATGTGCTGCCAATTGCTGCGCTGCCGGAAATGCATGAACTGAATATTGGTCATGCGATTATTGGCCGTGCGGTAATGAGCGGGCTGGCAGATGCGGTGAAAGAGATGAAGCAGCTGATGCGGGAAGCGCGACGCTAATGGCTATTCTCGGCCTCGGCACAGATATCGTTGAGATTGCGCGCATTGAAGGGGTGATCTCTCGTTCTGGTGATCGCCTTGCCCAGCGGGTGCTGAGTGCCAATGAGTGGGCGCAATATCAGGCACATAAGCAGCCGCTGCGTTTTCTCGCCAAGCGTTTTGCCGTCAAAGAAGCCGCTGCCAAAGCTTTTGGTACGGGGATTCGTGGGGGTTTAGCATTTAATCAGTTCGAAGTGTATAACGATGAGCTGGGCAAACCTGGGCTGCGTTTTTTCCAGCATGCAGCCGAAGTGGCAGAGAAGCTTGGGGTCAAACATGTGCACGTGACGCTGGCTGATGAGCGCAACTATGCCTGCGCAACGGTGATAATCGAAAGTTGAGTACGGCTATACCGGCGGCGTTACTGCCGCCGTTGTTGCATCATCAAAGCGGATGATGCAGCACCACAAACTTCTCCCACAGCGCTTCTTTTGCTTCTATATGCAGCGGGTCAGTAATGATGGTGTTGTCGATCGGGCAAACCTGCTGGCAGGTTGGCGTGTCATAGTGGCCAACGCATTCGGTGCAGCGATCGACATCGATCTGATAGATCTCATCTCCCATCGAGATCGCCTGATTCGGGCACTCCGGCTCACACATGTCGCAGTTAATACAGCGCTTGGTTATTAATAAAGCCATTTCAATATTTACACTTAAATCGATTTAAAATCAGTTGGTTATATACTGTTAAAATCCTTTTCAGCAGCACACACGGCAAAAGCTGATCGGATTACCCTCATATATGAGCACAGTATATCAGTCGGCAAAAAACAGGGATTTTCTGTGTCGCAGACGTTAACACAAAAAGAAATTGCCCCCAATGATCCCCGTCATAAAGCAGCCTTCTCGCGAGCGGAGGAGTGTAAGCCCAATTCCAGCATGCCCTTGTGGATGGCTTGAGATTTGGCAAGCGTTTTGCGTTGCTGAAATGCAAACCAGGCGGCCTCGCATCTCACAGTTAAAACATTTTTTGGTGATCGGCCGCGGCATAACCCTCTCAATCAATAACAGGATTAAATGCGCGGGTGTTATACGCCGCACGGCTAATCAGACCAACTTTTTCACCAGCTCTTCACTGTGACGAATATGGCTGGAGGCGCGCTGCGGATCGTTCTGAACCAGCGCCATAAACAGCAGATCGGTCAGCGCCAGCTGAGCGGTGGTCGAAGAGATGGCTGCGCTGCGCGTGCTTTGCTCCTCCGCTACCGTATACAGGCAGTGGGATGCACACTGTTGCAGGGTATTTGGCGTAAAGCCGGTAAATGCCAGCACGCTGGCGCCGGCGCGCTGTGCCTCTTGTGCGGCAAGATTAATTTCACGTCGTTCACCGGTATAGGAGATTGCCAGCAGTAAGTCGCCGGTGCTCAGCGCCTGCACGCTGGCCAGCAACGCGTGCATATCCTGCTCTGCCACCGCGCTGATACCTATTTTCATCAGCTTCCATGAAAAATCTTTTGCGACCAGCCCGGAAGCGCCGATACCAACCAGCACTATACGGCGTGCCGATTTCAGCAGCCGCAGAGTCTCCAGCAGTTTTTCTTCACTGTTAATATCCAGCGTTGCGCGGATTGCCGACTGCTTTTCGGCAAATAACTTTTCCCCCACCACTTTGAGCGGGTCATCGCTTAAAATTTGGTTGTGTACAGTGATCGCATCTTTTTCGGCCAGCGACTCGCTCAACGCCAGTTTCAGCGCCGGAAAGCCTTTATAGCCCAGCTTTTGCGCGAATTTAACCACGCTGGACTGACTGACGCCGGACTCTTCCGCCAGCTTTTGCGAGCTGAGATGACGCGCGCGATCCGGCTGTGACAGCAAAAAATCCGCCAGTCGCCGTTCGTTCAGCGCCAGTGTGGGATACAGCTGACGAATGCGCAGCAGTGAACTCATTCTGTTTTCCTCTGATTGGTGCGACCTGATGATAATCATGAAGCCCTGAATATGAATAACTTAGTCTAGTGTGCCACACTGTGCGATCCATGATTAAAGCAGGTAAAAAGGTTAAGTGGTATGGAAACATCATCGGCATAAACCCCGATCGGCTTTACCGCTTCTGACTACACTTGTTACTGTAACCCTGACGATGGCGACGCAGATTGCCTGATTTATGGATTTATTGTCCTGAGGAGAGAGGTTTGACTAAGGGAACACCAAGGCGCGTAGTATTTTTTGATTTAGACGGTACGCTGCATCAACAGGATATGTTTGGCACTTATATGCGCTATCTGCTGTGGCGTCAGCCGATCAACCTGTTATTAGTGGTGCCTTTGCTGCCAGTGATAGGGCTGGGGCTGTTAATAAAAGGTCGTGCAGCCCGCTGGCCGATGAGTCTGCTGCTGTGGTCGATTACCTTTGGTCACAGCGAAGCGCGATTACAGCAGCGCGAAAAAGCTTTTGCCCAGTGGTTTCGCCAGCGCGTGACGGCCTTTCCGGTGGTGCAACAACGCCTGAAGGAGTACCTCAGCAGCGAGGATGCCGATGTCTGGTTGATCACCGGGTCGCCGCAGCCGCTGGTTGAGCAAGTTTACTATGACTCGGCGTTTCTGCCGCGGGTGAAGTTAATCGCCAGCCAGATGACGCGCGGTTATGGCGGGCGGGTACTGTCGATGCGCTGTTTAGGCCATGAAAAAGTTGCGCAGCTGGAAGAGCAGATTGGCACGCCGCTACAGCTGCACAGTGGTTACAGCGACAGTAAGCAGGATAACCCGCTGCTGTTCTTCTGCCAGCATCGCTGGCGCGTGACCCCGGAAGGTAAGCTGCAACAGCTGGAATAAGCCGGTCAATTCTATGGGCGGCGTTCTCGTCGCCTGTAACAGCTTTCAGTTAGTCTCCCCGCAGTTTTATGTATAATGCCCCGCGCTTTTTGCCACTGGAGACTCAGGTGACCGATTACAACGATGAATTTTGGATGCGTCATGCCTTAACGCTGGCACAGCGTGCCTGGGATGAAGGCGAAGTGCCGGTCGGCGCGGTGCTGGTGCAAAACAATCGGGTGATTGGCGAAGGCTGGAATCGTCCTATCGGGCATCACGATCCGACAGCCCATGCGGAAATAATGGCGCTGCGTCAGGGCGGAAAAGTGCTGGAGAACTATCGTCTTATTGATACCACGCTGTACGTTACACTTGAACCTTGCGTGATGTGCGCCGGTGCTATCGTACACAGCCGCATCGGACGTTTAGTATTTGGCGCGCGCGATGAGAAAACCGGCGCTGCGGGTTCATTGCTTGATGTGCTCGGTCATCCCGGTATGAATCATCAGGTTGAAATGACCGAGGGGATTCTGGCGCAGCAGTGTGCCGGAATGTTAAGTGATTTTTTCCGCATGCGTCGTGAACAGAAAAAAGCGCTGCGCAAGCCGGTAAATCAGTAAGGCGACACGCTCGCGCCGCCTTACCTATTAATGCATTGCAATATCCGGCTGCACCGCCGGATAACCCTTGCCCAGCTCCGCTTCCAGCGCCGCACGCTGCGCAATTTTCCGCTCCTGCTCCTGCAGGTATCCTACCAGGCTAATCTGATATTTACGGATATTTTCTACGTAAGCATAGGCTTCATGGCCGCGTGCATAGCCGTAGGTGGTCTGGCTGTAATAGCGTTTCTGACTGAGCATTGGCAGACGCGTCTTTACGTCGGCCCAGCTGTCCGGATTCCCCTGCTGCTTTTCAGTCAGCCGGCGCGCATCCAGCATATGCGCGTATCCCATGTTATAGGCCGCCAGCGCAAACCAGATGCGTTCGTCCTCCGGGATTGTCGATGGCACTTTTTCCATCATCCGCTGTAAATATTCGCTGCCACCACGAATGCTCTGCTCGGGATCAAGCCGATCATCGACATTGAGGCTGTCCGCTGTGTTGCGCGTCAGCATCATCAGACCACGCACGCCGGTAGGAGAGGTCGCCTGCGGATTCCAGTGCGACTCCTGATAGGAGATAGCCGCCAGCAAGCGCCAGTCAATATTGCTGGAATATTGTTTAAACAACGGTTTGATATCCGGCAGGATATCGTCGATGGCACGCAGGAAGGTGCGGGTATCAACGTAGTCAAAGGTGCCGACGTGGCCAAGATACTTCTCTTCCAGTCGCGCCATGCTGCCTTCTTCACTCATCTGACTGAAGAAGTCCAGCATCGCTGCATCGAGGCTATGATCCTCATCGCGCTGCAAATACCAGGTTACCGGCTCTTCATCGGTAATATCAAAAGCCACGGCCAGCTGCGGATGAATGCGTTGCAGCAATCCGACAGTCACGGAATCGCCGATGGTGTATTCGAGTTTGCCGTCAGCTACCGCTTCCAGCAGCGCCTTTGGGCCTTGATCGGTCGAGATGGCCCAGTCGAGATCGGGATACTCGTTCTCTTTGATATTGCGCAGTGTGGATAAGTAGGCGGAGCCGGAAGCTACCGTCAGACGTCCTTTCAGATCGCCGAGGCTTTTTGGTCGCGGCTTCCCGATACGGTACACCAGCTGCTGTGAAACCGAATAGTAAGCAGGACCGGCGCGGAACCGCTCCAGTCTTTCACTGTTATAAATCAGTCCGGCAGCCAGCAAATCCGCTTTATCATCATCCAGATCGTCAAACAGGTCGCTGAGGTTCTGTCGAACCGTCACTTCCAGTCTGACACCGAGATAATCGGCGAAGCGTTTTGCCAGCTCGTAATCCATACCCGCTGGTGATTTATTGATGGTGAAATATGTTAGCGGGGAATTTATCGTGCTGATGCGTAGTACGCCCCGCGATTTTATCTGTGCAATTCGGTCTTCCGAACTCCCGTACCAGGGGATCGACGGCCACAGCGCAAGCGCGAGCAGCACGGTGATCAGCCCGATCAGCAGATAATTAATTTTTAGGCGTTTCAAATAGTTATCTCTCGGTAGCCCGTGGGCTTCTGTCTCTTACGGCAGTATTAGTTATGGTAGATTTCCCAGAGCGTGAGGCATTTTGCGCAACAAAGTGCCGCGCCGCAACTTATTCAGCAGGATTTGCGCAAATTTAAGCCGATTCTGGTATCCGAGAAATTATGCGCAAACGGTTTCGTTGGCTGCGCGGATTCTCTATAATAGCGCCCGTTTTCCCTGTTGCGCCCAAAGAAGCGTCGCCCGGCGCTTCGAAGACGAGAGATCTTTGATGATGGAAATTCTGCGTGGTTCGCCCGCTCTGTCGGCATTTCGTATTAACAAATTGCTGACCCGCTTTCAGGACGCTCACCTGCCGGTGAGTGATATTTACGCCGAGTACGTCCATTTTGCTGATGTCAGCACGCCATTAAACGCTGATGAAAAGAGCCGCCTTCAGCGTCTGTTGAAGTACGGTCCGTCTCTCGCTGAGCATACGCCGGAAGGGCGTTTATTGCTGGTGACCCCGCGCCCAGGCACGATTTCTCCCTGGTCTTCAAAAGCGACAGATATTGCCCACAACTGCGATCTGCCGCAGGTATTGCGCCTTGAGCGTGGTCTGGCCTTCTATATTCAGGCACCGCAGCTGACTGAAGCACAGTGGTCACAGCTGGCCGGATTGCTGCATGACCGCATGATGGAAACGGTGTTTACTGAACTGGAGCAGGCGCAGCAACTGTTTGCCCATCATCAGCCACAGCCGCTGCAAAGCGTGGACGTGCTGGGTGAAGGCCGCAATGCGCTGGTGCAGGCTAACCAGAAGCTGGGTCTGGCGCTGGCCGACGATGAAATTGATTACCTGCTGGCGGCATTTGAAAAACTGGGGCGCAACCCGAACGACATCGAACTGTATATGTTTGCCCAGGCAAACTCCGAGCACTGCCGTCATAAAATTTTCAATGCCGACTGGATTATTGATGGTCAGCAACAGCCTAAATCGCTGTTCAAAATGATTAAAAATACCTTTGAGCAAACGCCGGATCACGTGCTGTCTGCCTATAAAGACAACGCGGCGGTAATGGAAGGCTCGCAGGTTGGCCGCTTCTACGCTGATGCTGATAAAGGTGTTTACGATTTCCATCAGGAAGACGCGCATATCCTGATGAAGGTGGAAACCCATAACCACCCAACGGCGATTTCGCCATGGCCAGGTGCGGCGACCGGCTCCGGTGGTGAAATTCGTGATGAAGGCGCGACCGGACGTGGTGCAAAACCGAAAGCTGGCCTGACAGGATTTTCAGTATCCAACCTGCGTATTCCGGGCTTTGAACAGCCGTGGGAAGAAGATTTCGGCAAGCCCGATCGCATTGTGACCGCGCTGGATATTATGACTGAAGGCCCACTGGGCGGCGCGGCATTCAATAACGAATTTGGTCGTCCGGCGCTGGTGGGTTATCTCCGCACTTATGAAGAGCGGGTAAACAGCCATAACGGCGTTGAGCTGCGCGGTTACCACAAGCCGATTATGCTGGCGGGCGGTATCGGTAACATCCGTGCTGACCATGTGCAGAAAGGTGAAATCACTGTGGGTGCCAAGCTGATTGTGCTGGGTGGCCCGGCAATGAATATCGGCCTCGGCGGCGGCGCAGCGTCATCAATGGCCTCTGGCCAGTCAGATGCCGATCTGGACTTCGCTTCGGTACAGCGCGATAACCCGGAAATGGAGCGTCGTTGTCAGGAAGTGATCGACCGTTGCTGGCAGCTGGGCGAAGATAACCCGATTCTGTTTATTCATGACGTGGGCGCTGGCGGTCTTTCCAACGCCATGCCGGAGCTGGTCAGTGATGGTGAGCGCGGTGGTCAGTTCAACCTGCGCGATATTCTCAGCGACGAGCCGGGTATGAGCCCACTGGAAGTGTGGTGTAACGAGTCGCAAGAGCGCTATGTTCTGGCAGTAGCACCGGAGAAGCTGGCGCAGTTTGACAGCCTGTGCCAACGCGAACGCGCACCTTATGCGGTCATCGGTGAAGCGACCGAAGAGCTGCATCTGACGCTTTCCGACAGCCATTTCGAAAACAAACCTATCGATATGCCGCTGGACGTGCTATTAGGCAAAACGCCGAAAATGACCCGCGATGTCACCACTTTACAGGCGAAAGGCGAAGCGCTGGTCCGTGACGGCATCACCATTGCCGACGCGGTTAATCGCGTGCTGCATTTGCCCACCGTGGCTGAGAAAACCTTCCTGATTACTATCGGTGACCGTAGCGTAACCGGCATGGTAGCACGCGATCAGATGGTTGGACCGTGGCAGATTCCGGTCGCTAACTGTGCGGTTACCACCGCCAGCCTCGACAGCTACTATGGCGAAGCGATGGCGCTGGGCGAGCGCGCACCGGTTGCGCTGCTGGACTTCGCCGCATCGGGCCGTCTGGCAGTGGGCGAGGCGCTGACCAATATTGCCGCGACCCAAATTGGTTCGCTGAAGCGGATTAAGCTGTCAGCAAACTGGATGGCGGCAGCCGGGCATCCGGGTGAAGATGCTGGCTTGTATGAAGCGGTAAAAGCGGTGGGCGAAGAGCTGTGTCCGGCGCTGGGTATTACCATTCCGGTGGGCAAAGACTCAATGTCGATGAAAACCCGCTGGCAGCAGGGCAGCGAACAGCGTGAAATGACCTCGCCACTGTCGCTGGTGATTACCGCGTTTGCCCGCGTTGAAGACGTGCGCCGTACCGTAACGCCACAGCTGCAGCCGCAGCAGGATAACGCGCTGCTGCTGATCGATTTAGGCCAGGGCCAGAATGCTTTGGGCGCTACCGCACTGTCGCAAGTCTATCGTCAACTGGGTGATAAACCTGCCGATGTCCGTGATGCTCAACAGCTGGCTGGTTTCTTCAATGCTATTCAGACGCTGGTAGCCGATGAAAAACTGCTGGCTTACCATGATCGCTCCGATGGCGGTCTGCTGGTTACGCTGGCAGAAATGGCCTTTACCGGCCATTGCGGTGTGGAAGCCGACATTGCCGCGCTGGGCAGCGATACGCTGGCTGCGTTGTTTAACGAAGAGCTGGGCGCAGTGATTCAGGTTGCCGCGCAGGACCGTGCGCAAGTCGAACAGGTACTGGCTGATAACGGCCTCGCAGCTTGTGTGCATTACCTCGGTAAAGCGCAAATCGGCGACCGCTTTGTTATCCGTTCCGGTGACAGTGCCGTGTACAGCGAAAGTCGTACTACGCTGCGTACCTGGTGGGCAGAAACCACCTGGCAGATGCAGCGTCTGCGCGATAATCCGCAATGTGCCGATCAGGAACATGACGCGAAGAAAGATGACAACGATCCGGGTCTGAACGTTAAGCTGAGCTTTAAACCGGAAGAGGATATTGCCGCTCCGTTTATCGCCAAGGGTGCGCGTCCTCAAGTGGCGGTGCTGCGCGAGCAGGGCGTCAATTCCCATGTCGAAATGGCAGCGGCCTGGCATCGTGCTGGCTTTGATGCTGTCGACGTGCACATGAGCGATCTGCTGGCGGGGCGTCGTGGTCTGGAAGAATTCCAGGCGCTGGTGGCCTGTGGTGGATTCTCTTACGGTGATGTGCTGGGAGCTGGCGAAGGCTGGGCGAAGTCTATTCTGTTCAACAGCCGCGTGCGCGACGAGTTCGAAACCTTCTTCCATCGTCCGCAGACGCTGGCGCTGGGCGTATGTAACGGTTGCCAGATGATGTCTAACCTGCGTGAACTGATTCCGGGTAGCGAAAACTGGCCGCGTTTCGTGCGTAACCAGTCAGAGCGTTTCGAAGCGCGCTTCAGCCTGGTAGAAGTTGCAGCCAGCCCGTCGCTGCTGCTGCAAGGCATGGCCGGTTCTCGTATGCCAATCGCCGTCTCTCACGGCGAGGGCTTTGTTGAGGTGCGGGATAACGCGCATCTGGCCGCACTGGAGAATCAGGGGCTGGTGGCACTGCGCTACGTCGATAACTTCGGTAAAGTAACGCAAAACTATCCGGCGAACCCTAATGGTTCACCAAACGGCATCACTGCGGTATCCAATGAAAGTGGTCGCGTGACCATTATGATGCCACATCCGGAGCGTGTATTCCGTACCGTCAGCAATTCCTGGCATCCGGCCGAGTGGGGCGAAGACAGTCCGTGGATGCGCATTTTCCGTAACGCGCGTAAACAGCTGGGTTAAGTCACCACCACAAGATAAAGGCCGGGTTCTCCGGCCTTTTTTTTAGGGTAAATTCGTTGCGTTGCAAATTTGCGACAAGTCGTGGTTTCTAGTGTCTCCATAAGGAGACATTTAAGCTCATGATATTTAAAGTATATTATTAAATTTAACGCTACTGTTTCTTTTTGGCGACACTTTTGCAGATCGTCCGGGCAAACGTGCCGAAGGGTTAAAAATCAATTTAAAATTTTTATGATTAAAATCATATATTTATAATTAATTTTAAAAGTTGGCACGACGATTGCTATATTATATTCAGTGGCTCATTCACCCTGTTATGACAGCCCTGCGTAAGCGGACAAGCGCTTCATAAAACTTCGAATGACGCACAATACGGTGCCTGCCGTCCACCAAACCGATAACAGATCACTTTGTGACTTTATCAAGCATCGGACGCAACGTTGAGTTAGGCACCACCTCTTCAGTTGCGATGACCACTGTGTCATCGTGATATAAACGGCAGATTCTTTGAATCTGCCGTTTTTCTTTTGCGCTCTGGCGCTTTCCTCCCGTTGCGCACTCAGCTAGCATCAACAGCAGAATTTGCACAGGGATCAACTTCGTGAAGAAATGGCTGCTCTTTCCGCGTTCATTGCGGCAACTGGTTTTGATGGCTTTTCTGCTGGTACTGTTACCACTGCTGGTACTGGCATGGCAGGCATGGGAAAGTCTGGCGGCGTTGAGTGACCGCGCGGCAGATACCAACCGGACAACGTTAACCGATGTACGTCGTAGCGAGGCGATGGCGCGTACCGCGTTGGAGCTGGAGCGTAGTTATCGCCAGTATTGCGTACTGGACGATCCGATGCTGGCGCGCCTGTATCAGACTCAGCACGGCCGCTATTCACGAATGCTTGATGCGCATGCGCCGGCACTGCCTGATATTCGTTATTACCGCAGCCTGCGGCAACTTCTTACTCAGCTCTCCCAATTACACTGTCAAAACAGTAACCCTCTGCAGGAGGCAGCGGAGAATCTGGACGATTTTTCTAATGCTAACGCGCAGATGGTCCAGGCAACACGCGAAGTGGTGTTCTCGCGCGGGTTACAGTTGCAGCGTGAGATTGCCGATCGTGGTCAGTATTTTGGCTGGCAGGCACTGATTCTGTTTTTAGTTAGCCTGGCGTTGGTGCTGCTGTTTACCCGCATGATCATCGGCCCGGTAAAAGGGGTCGAGCGGATGATAAACCGGCTGGGAGAAGGGCGGCCGCTCGGTGACAGCGTGCTGTTTAAAGGTCCAAGAGAGATTCGATCGCTGGGGCAGCGAATTATCTGGCTCAGTGAACGTCTGGCGTGGCTGGAGTCACAGCGCCATGAGTTTTTACGCCATATTTCGCACGAGTTGAAAACGCCATTGGCCAGTATGCGTGAGGGAACCGAGCTGCTGGCCGATCAGGTGGCCGGCCCACTGACCGCCGATCAGAAAGAGGTTGTAAGTATTCTTAACCAGAGTAGTCGGCATCTGCAGAAGCTGATTGAGCAACTGCTGGATTACAACCGCAAACTGGCGGATGGCCCGACCGAACTGGAAGATGTGGCGCTGGATGAAATCATCGATATTGTTGTCTCGTCGCACAGTCTTACCGCACGCGCTAAGCTAATCCACACCGCTATCGATCTGCAGGTAACACACTGCCGTGCTGAATCGACTTTATTAATGCGTGTCATCGATAATCTCTACTCTAACGCGGTGCACTACGGCAGCGAATCCGGTAACATCTGGCTGCGCAGTTATCAGCAAGGACAGCGCATTTTTATTGATGTGTCTAATACCGGCACGCCAATCCCAGCTGGAGAACAGGCAATGATTTTTGAACCCTTTTTCCAGGGCAGCCTGCAACGCAAAGGCGCGGTAAAGGGCAGTGGTTTGGGGTTGAGTATTGCCAAAGATTGTATACGGCGAATGCAGGGTGATCTTCACCTGGTGGCGGCAGACGATGCAGATGTCTGCTTCCGTATCGAATTGAATTTAACCGCCGGGAAAGAATAATCGAATGAAATTTCAATTTTTTTCTGCCGTGGTCTCCCGCCCGTTTGGCAGGATCACGGCGATGATTGTGCCAGTACTCCTGGCAGCGTGCAGCCAGCCAGCTCATCAACCACAATCCAACAGTAAAAAAAATATGGTGGTGGAGCCGGAAATCAAAATCGTCGATTATCTGTCGGTAGGCTGCGATCGTGTCTTGCAGATAGAAGATGAAGAGAGCATGAAAAATCCACTTTACTGGATGCGGGTAATGGATTGCGGCACGCGGCTTTCTCCGGTGGAAGCGCGAGCGCATGCACGTGAGTGGCCGGCAGAAAGCTGGCAAAACACCTTCAAACAGGGGGTGCTGCTGAGCAACGGCAATGTGACGCCGGTCGAGCGACGTCAGTATATGGAGCACCTGGACAGCTTCAGCTTCGCTTATCCGCCATCAATTCGCCCTTTATTACAATTGTGGCGTGATAATCAGGCGGCGCAGTTACAGCTGTCTCAGGAGCGAACACGCTACTATCATCTGCAACAAACCAGCGACAGCGAGCTTGATGCTCTGCGACAGCATCAGCATCTGCTGGCGCGTGAGCTGGCAGATACCCGACGCAAACTGGAAACGCTGACCGATATTGAACGGCAACTGTCGTCACGCAAATCGGCTGATGTTTCTGATAATGCCCATGTGGCAGGGAAGGGGGATGCGCCAGGCGCAGTGCAGGCAGATGAGACTTATGTGCCGTCAACATCAGATCAAACAGCAGGCGCAACGGAGAGCGATAACCCATGATTCAAGGTAAATCAGCCCGTTTACTGCTGGTCGATGACGATCCGAGTTTACTCAAGCTGCTCGGGATGCGCCTGACCAGCGAGGGCTTCCAGGTAACCACCGCCGCCAGCGGGCCGGAGGCATTGCGCCAGTTAGCCAAAGAGAAAGTAGAGCTGGTGATCAGCGATCTGCGCATGGACGAAATGGACGGGTTGGCGCTGTTCAGTGAAATCCAGAAGCTGCATCCGGGAATGCCAGTGATTATTCTTACCGCGCACGGTTCGATTCCAGAAGCGGTCTCAGCCACTCAGCAAGGGGTATTCAGCTTTCTGACTAAACCGGTCGATCGCGACGCGCTGTATAAAGCGATTGATGAAGCGCTGGCACACAGCGCACCGGCCACTGATGATAGCTGGCGGGATTCGATTGTCACGCGCAGCCCGCTGATGCTGAGGCTGCTGGAGCAGGCGCGGATGGTGGCGCAGTCGGATGTCAGCGTATTGATTAACGGCCAGAGCGGTACCGGGAAAGAGGTGCTGGCACAGGCCATTCATGCTGCCAGCCCGCGTGCCAAAAAGGCGTTTATTGCGATTAACTGCGGCGCACTGCCCGAGCAGCTGCTGGAGTCCGAGCTGTTTGGTCACGCCAAAGGTGCATTTACCGGCGCGGTCAGTGCCCGTGAAGGATTGTTCCAGGCGGCAGAAGGCGGCACGCTATTTTTAGATGAAATTGGTGATATGCCGCAGACGTTGCAGGTTAAATTACTGCGCGTGTTGCAGGAGCGTAAAGTGCGCCCGCTCGGCAGCAATCGCGATCTGGAGATTAACGTCCGCATTATTTCCGCTACCCATCGCGACCTGCCGAAAGCGATGGAGAAGAAAGAGTTTCGTGAAGATCTGTTTTATCGTCTGAACGTGGTGAATCTGCGTATTCCGGCACTGCATGAGCGCGCGGAGGATATTCCGCTGCTGGCTAATCATCTGCTGCGCCAGTCGGCGAGTCGCCATAAACCCCAGGTACGAAGTTTCTCCACCGACGCGATGAAACGGCTGATGGCTGCCAGCTGGCCAGGTAATGTGCGTCAGTTGGTCAACGTGATTGAGCAGTGCGTGGCGCTGACTTCTTCGCCAGTAATCGGTGATGCGCTGGTAGAGCAGGCGCTGGAAGGGGAAAATACCGCTTTGCCGACCTTTGTCGAGGCGCGTAACCAGTTTGAACTCAATTACCTGCGAAAACTACTGCAAATGACCAAAGGCAATGTCACAAATGCGGCTCGTCTTGCCGGGCGTAATCGCACCGAGTTTTATAAGCTGCTGTCGCGCCATGAGCTGGATGCCGCCGATTTTAAAGAGTAGTTTTTATGCCGCTTCGGCATCGAGTTATGTTAGCTTAGCTGCCACTCAGAGAGACAGGCCGCATTCGGCTATCTGTCCGTAACTCGTCTAGTTAATGTTACCCGTCCGGCCACGGAGGGAGCGAAAAAGGGGCTGCCATGAAAAAGATTGATGCGATTATTAAACCGTTCAAACTCGATGACGTGCGTGAGGCACTGGCCGAAGTCGGCATCACCGGGATGACCGTGACTGAAGTGAAAGGCTTCGGTCGTCAGAAAGGCCACACCGAACTGTATCGCGGCGCGGAGTATATGGTCGATTTTCTGCCAAAGGTGAAAATTGAAATTGTGGTTGCCGACGATATCGTTGATACCTGCGTCGAAACCATCATGCAGACCGCGCAAACCGGTAAAATTGGCGACGGTAAAATCTTTGTGTTTGATGTGGCCCGCGTTGTGCGCATCCGCACCGGCGAAGAAGATGAAGAAGCGATCTAATCCTTGTGGGCGGCGTTCTCGCCGCCCGTGCCCGGATTACACGACTTTGTGCGGGCCAAATACTTCATAATGAATATTTGCCGACCGCACGCCTGCATCCAGTAACTGTTTCACCGCAAACTGCATAAAACCAATCGGACCGCAGATATAAAACTGCATCTCAGCGCTGGCCAGATTCGCGTCGGTTGAAGCCATATCCATTAGTCCGGCGCTGTCAAAATGACCTTTGTCGGCTGCTTCAGGCTGGTTATACCAGATGTGGCTGTTGAAGGCGGGCAGTTTGGCACCCAGCGCGTTAACTTCATCCCTGAACGCATGCACCTGACCATTTTCTGCCGCGTGCAGCCAGTTTACTGCTGCGCGATGCTGATTGTCAGCCAGGTTATGCAGCATTGCCAGCATCGGTGTCTGGCCGACGCCTGCTGAAATCAGCGTTACCGGGGTCTCTGGGCTGATATCCATAAAGAAATCACCGGCTGGCGCTGCCAGCTGAACGACGTCGCCAACCTGAGCTTTCTGATGCAGCCAGCCAGAGACGGTGCCCATCGGCTCACGCTTTACCGCAATACGATAGCTCTGGCCATCCGGAGAGCGGGTCAGTGAATACTGACGGATTTCCTGATTTTCAAAGCTCTCGTCGTTGATAGTGATACCAAGGTATTGCCCTGGAAGATAGTCGGCTACCGGCTGTCCGTCGACCGGCGTCAGCACAAAGCTGTTAATCAGGCTACTTTCAGCATTGATCGCGCTGATACGAAATGCACGGGTATTACGCCAGCCGCCGGGTTTCTGCTCCGACTGCTGATAAATGGCCTCTTCGCGCTGAATAAACACGTTCGCCAGTACGCCATAAGCTTTACCCCAGGCTTCCAGTACCTCATTTCCCGGGCTCATCAGCTCATCGATGGTTGCCAGCAGATGCTGGCCGACGATCTGGTATTGCTGGGGCTGGATATTAATGCTGGCGTGTTTCTGCGCGATGCGTTCCACCGCCGGCAAGATTGCTGACAAATTTTCAATGTTGGTCGCATAAGCGCAGATAGCATTAAATAATGCCTCGCGCTGATCGCCATTTCGCTGATTGCTCATATTGAACACATCTTTCAGTTCAGGGTTATGGGCAAACATGCGGTCATAAAAATGGGCGGTAAGTTTTGGACCAGTGGCAGCGATGGCCGGAATCGTCGATTTGATGATGGCGATGGTATGTGCATCTAGCATGGTGTCACTCCTCACAAAGAGATAATCTTAAAGATGTATTTTAAATGCATCTTATAGCGAAGGGCGGCAGGTTGTAAATAACCACGGGTTAAAAATGGTTTTTTATCAGCTTAACGAATTTAACTGGACATGAAGAAAGCGCAACTGGTGATGAAGAACAATCGTGAAGTAAAAGCTTGCAAAAACTGTATTAAACCCTTGCCAGCATTGAAGCCAATCGTTTGCGTAAAAAGCTGTGTTTGACGCTATCCATCACCCGGTAAAACAGTTTAAACTGTGGGCCTTAGCCCTGAGGGGCCATTCACTGCCGTTTTTTAAGTTAGCTGAGTCAGGAGATGCGGATGTTAAAGCGTGATATGAACATTGCCGATTATGATGCCGAGTTGTGGCAGGCGATGGAGCAAGAGAAAGTGCGTCAGGAAGAGCACATTGAGCTGATTGCTTCTGAAAACTACACCAGCCCGCGTGTTATGCAGGCGCAAGGTTCACAGCTGACTAACAAATACGCCGAAGGGTATCCGGGCAAACGTTACTACGGCGGCTGCGAGTATGTTGATATCGTCGAGCAACTGGCGATTGATCGTGCAAAAGAGCTGTTTGGTGCTGATTACGCCAACGTGCAGCCGCACTCAGGTTCGCAGGCTAACTTCGCGGTCTACACTGCGCTGTTGCAGCCAGGCGACACCATTCTTGGTATGAATCTGGCGCACGGTGGTCACCTGACCCACGGTTCCCCGGTTAACCTGTCCGGTAAACTGTACAACGTGGTGCCTTACGGCATCGACGAAACTGGCCAAATCGATTACGAAGAGCTGGCGGCACAGGCGCAGAAACATAAACCGAAAATGATCATCGGTGGTTTCTCTGCTTACTCTGGCGTCTGCGACTGGGCAAAAATGCGTGAAATCGCCGACAGCATCGGTGCCTATCTGTTTGTGGATATGGCACACGTTGCGGGTCTGATTGCGGCAGGCGTCTATCCTAACCCGATTCCTCACGCTCATATCGTTACCACCACCACCCACAAAACGCTGGCAGGCCCGCGTGGCGGCCTGATTCTGGCGAAAGGCGGCGACGAAGAACTGTACAAGAAACTGAACTCTGCTGTGTTCCCTGGTGGACAGGGCGGCCCGCTGATGCACGTGATTGCCGGTAAAGCGGTAGCGCTGAAAGAAGCGATGGAGCCTGAGTTTAAGGTTTATCAGCAGCAGGTTGCTAAAAACGCCAAAGCGATGGTTGACGTGTTCCTGGAGCGTGGCTACAACGTGGTTTCCGGCGGTACGCATAACCATCTGTTCCTGCTGGACCTGGTTGATAAAAACCTGACCGGTAAAGAAGCGGATGCTGCGCTGGGTCGCGCGAATATCACGGTTAACAAAAACAGCGTGCCTAACGATCCGAAAAGCCCGTTTGTCACTTCCGGTATCCGCATTGGTTCACCTTCCGTGACCCGTCGCGGCTTCAAAGAAGCTGAAGTGCGTGAGCTGGCTGGCTGGATTGTTGATATTCTCGACAATATCAACGATGAAGCCAATATCGAACGCGTTAAGCAGAAAGTACTGGAAATCTGCGCGCGCTTCCCGGTTTACGCCTGAGTAAATCGCTGCCGGTCTGGCAATAAACAGAGTTAACGGGGCATTTTGTGCCCCGTTTTTTTTTGCTGATTGCTTATTAAATGCCTGTCTGCCAAAGTGATGCCCTCATTGTCGGAGGGAAAATGGCAATCCGTTCTGCATACTGGCTGGGTCTGGCCTACTTCACATATTTCTTCGCTTATGGTGTCTACTTACCTTTCTGGGCCGTCTGGCTGAAAGGCACCGGGCTTGAAGCGGAAAAAATCGGCTTACTGCTTGGCGCCGGAATGATTGCGCGTTTTGTCGGTAGCTTGCTTATTGCCTCTCAGGTTAAAAATCCCTCTCAGTTAGTTACCGCGCTGCGCCTGTTGGCGCTGTTAACTGCGCTGTTTGTGCTGGGGTTCTGGATCAGCGCTGGTTGGGTCTGGCTGTTGCTGGTGATGATAGGCTTTAACCTGTTTTTCTCGCCATTAGTGCCGCTCAGTGACGCACTGGCTGCCACCTGGCAACAACAAATCTCGCTGGTGTACGGGCCGGTGCGGCTGTGGGGATCGCTGGCGTTTGTCGTCAGTTCAGCGCTGACCGGCGTGCTGGTCAGCGCCTGGTCATCGCAGGCGATACTGATGCTGTTGATGATTGGCGTCGTCAGCCTGTTCAGCGGAATGATGATTAAACCCGCGGTAATGCCGGTGGGGGAAACCCGGCAGGGTGAACATGCCGGCTGGCAAGTCTGGCTGACCATGCTGAAAGAGAATGCGGTGTGGCGTTTTTTACTCTGCGTCACGCTGCTACAGGGCGCACATGCGGCCTATTACGGCTTCAGCGCTATTTACTGGCAAGAGGCCGGTTACTCTGCCAGCACCGTCGGCTATTTATGGTCGCTGGGTGTAGTGGCGGAAATCATTATCTTTGCCTCCAGTGGGCGGCTGTTCCGCCGCTGGAGCGCGCGCGACCTGCTGCTACTGTCGGCGGTATGCGCGCTGGTGCGCTGGAGTGTGATGGGGGCAACCACCGCGCTGCCGTGGCTAATCGTGGCGCAGCTGCTGCACTGTGGCAGCTTCACCGTTTGTCATTTAGCCGCGATGCGCTTTATCGCCGCGCGGCAGGGCAGTGAAGTTATTCGTTTGCAGGCGGTCTATTCGGCGCTGGCGATGGGCGGCGGAATTGCGGTGATGACCATGATGTGTGGTGTACTGTTCCAGCACCTGCAGGGCGGCGTGTTCTGGGTTATGGCGCTGGTGGTGCTACCGGCACTGTTTCTGCGTCCGAAGGTGGCCGCGAAAACGTCAGGCCTCGAGTAAAGACTGGATACGATGCTGCTGAGTTTCACTCAGCGGCAATTCCGCATGAATTAGCGGTGGTGAGAAGAGCGGCAGTGGGGTGGCGTAAGGTGAGATCACCAGTGTTATCTCCTTCGGCGCGCCATCGCGCTGAAATTCATGCATATCCTGATATTTGATATTCAACGGCAACAGCGTCAGTTCGCGCAGTTGCTGCTCAATTTCCTGCTCAAGCTGGTGATTATTACCGGTCAGCAGTAACACCTGTTTTTCCTGCATGACGCTTTCCTGCATTAGCCAGGCACCAAAAATAATCGCAATCAGCCCGGATTCCTGTGGCGAAAAATGGACGTCATAATCAGCTTCGAAGGGTGCCATGGCGCGGCAGGTGGTGCGCAGCAGGCGCGGATAAAGCCGGATAATCTCTTCGGTCAACGTATTGTCGATACCAATAGAAAAATGGCTGCGATCGAGCGCCTGGGCCAGATGGGTATACAACTGACTGCTCAGCCCATGCTCATCGCCAAATTGCTTGCCGGACAGCGTCTGAAAACGCTCAATTAACTGCCGTACTGACTGCATCAGCTGGCGCTCATTTTCATGCCGGATGTTATCGATAGTCGGCGCATGCAGGATGCTGAATAACAAGGCATAAAAATCGATTTCATTAGGATGTGGCGCGGTGCGGCAGCGCTTCTGCCAGTGTATGACCACATCTTCGGCCGCCAGCCGTTCAGCTTTGCTGGCCAGCCACTGCTGTTGGCTTGGGGTAAAATCAGCATAGCTTTGTTGGCAGAGGGAAAACTGCATAAAAAGCTGCAACAGTTGGCGATCGCGCTCGGTAAAGCAACGGTTAAGTCGGCCTGCGCAGTGCTGTATCAGCGCCTGCAAATTTTTCTCGTCACAGACGGCTTTTTCAATCTGCCGCGTTTTCAGCCATTGGCGAATAGCCGGGGCAAACTGCTGTTCGACAAACGCCGGTGACTGTCGTAATGCACGGCGTAGCCAGTGCAGCAGGCACAGGCGGAGATCCAGTTCAGCGCCCTTAAGCTGATAGCTGCCATCGTGAAGAGGATGAATATCAAGCTGATGATAGCGCTGGATTTCTTCTCCAACCTCGGCTATATCTTGCCGGGCAAGCTGCCGATCCACGCCATTCAGCTGGCAGAGTGAATCGAGTGTAACCGCAGAATCAGGCAGATAAAGTGCTAATAGCAGATGGCAACGACGCTGTGAACCGGAGAAGAGAGGTGCAGAAGGTGGCGCATCACGCATCATTCGCTATTCCAGTTGGTCATAACAGAGCTAAGAGTAGACAAAAAGCGTTACATCGCGTGGGATACGGCCGTTTTTTCTTCAGACGTTTTAGGCGGGTCACAGAATTTTTAATCAGGAAAGCGGATGAACTGGATTTTGTTACATTATAACACTAAGCTGTCGCGCACTCTGGGCATTATCATGGCGTTGTTTGCGCCGGTTGTCTGGGCACATCCACATAGCTTTATCTCGGTCAACACTACGCTGGTAAGCAAACAGCCGGATACCCTGAATGGATTACTGATGGTGTGGAAGATGGATGAAATCACCTCCGCTGACCTGCTGTACGATGCCGGAGATGCAAAGCCTGGTTCGGAAGTGTGGAAGAAGCTGGCGGCGGAAGTGATGGCTAATGTTTTAGGCCAACACTATTTCACCGAGATTTGGCACGACGGCAAGCCGGTGAAGTTTGAAAATCTGCCCACTGAGTATCATCTGACGCGTGAAGGGCATCAGGCAGTGTTAACTTTTGTACTGCCGCTGGCCGAGCCGCAAAAGGTGAAGGGGCAGACCTACACTTTTCTGACCTTTGATCCTACTTACTTTGTAGATATGTTTTACGACGACGAAAAATCGCTGAAATTACCTGAAGGCTGGCAGGAGCACTGCAAGCTGAGCTTAAAAACGCCGAAACCCAGCGCTTCGATGAAAGCTTATGCATTGGCGCTGGATAAAGCCGATGCGCCACCAGAAGATATGGATCTCGGCCGTCAGTTTGCCCAGACGGTGACGCTGATATGTCAGTGAATACGCTGCCGGGTAAAACGGGACGGCGCTGGCTGAGCGTCTGGCCATTGCTGCTGCTGGTGCTGGTGCTGATTATCGCCGCAGGCTGGCTATGGCAGCAGTGGCCGCAGCTGTTATTACAGAGCGTGCAGTGGCAGAAAATTCTGCACCAGCAATTGACCGCACTGCTACAGCAGGTGGCATTAAATCCTCATCAGGCTGGTCTGGCGCTTATTGGATTCAGCCTGCTGTATGGCATTTTGCACGCGGCGGGCCCCGGCCATGGCAAAGTGGTCATCGCCACTTTTTTAGCCACCCATCCGACTAAAGTGAAAACCAGCCTGCAGCTGACGCTGGCAGCGGCCATTGTGCAGGGATTCATGGCGATTGCGCTGGTTACAGTGATGCTGGTGGTACTGAAACTCTCATCGCGCCAGCTTCATCTCAGTAGTTACTGGCTGGAAAAAGGTAGCTACCTGATGGTGATCGTGCTGGGTGCATGGCTGTCGCTACGGGCATTGCGCAAGCTGTGGTCGCTGTTGCGCCCGCCGGTTACAACGCTGAAAATCTCCGCCATCCGCGCCGCCGATCATGCTCATCATGCCAATTGCGGCTGTGGCCATCAGCATGTTCCTGACAGTGCGATGCTGGCGCAGGCAGTGGGCTGGAAAACTAAAGCGGTAGTGGTGCTGTCGATGGGGTTGCGCCCCTGTTCCGGTGCAATAATGATGCTACTGTTTTCTAAGGTCATCGGTGTCTATCTGTGGGGAGTGTTATCGGCAGTGGCAATGGCGCTGGGAACCGCGGTGACCGTCTCGACGATGGCATTGCTGGTGCAAAGCTCACGCGCACTGGCGATCAGATTGAGCCGTCATTCGGCTACCGCTGGCTGGCAAAAAGTGGCGCTGCAAAGTCTCGGTCTGGCAGGCGGTGTGGTGTTAATTGTCGCGGGTATTATCTTATGGCAAACCGCTCAACCGGCGATGTCTGGTGGGATACGTCGAATTTTTTAAGTCTGCGGGCCAGCAGTTACTGGCCCGCACGTAACGAATTAACGCTTCAGCGCTTCGCTCAGTTCATCACGCATATTCGCCAGCAGGGCTTTAACTACGCGTGGATTGCCGGCAACGATATTACCGGAAGAGAGATAGTTGTGGCCGCCAACAAAGTCGGTTACCAGACCACCGGCTTCACGCACCAGCAGTTCGCCCGCGGCGAAATCCCATGGCTTCAGGCCGATTTCAAAGTAACCATCAACACGACCTGCCGCAACGTAAGCCAGATCCAGCGCAGCCGAACCGGTACGACGGAAGTCTGCACACTGGGTGAACAGTTTGCCAACGATGTTGATAAATGGTGTGGCGTGCTGCTTCAGTTTGAACGGGAAACCGGTGGCCAGAATAGTGCCATCGAGGTCGCGAGCGGTGCCGCCACGCAGACGGTAGCCATTTAACTGGGTACCCTGGCCGCGCACTGCGCTGAACAGTTCATTACGCATTGGATCGTAAACCACAGCCACTTCGGTACGGCCTTTAATGCGTACGGCGATAGAAACAGAGAAGTGTGGTAAACGTTTAATGAAGTTGGTGGTGCCATCCAGTGGATCGATAACCCATTGCACATCCTGGTCTTCGCCCGGCAATTCACCACTCTCTTCAGTGATAATGGTATGTTGCGGATAAGACTTGCGAATCACCTCGATAATCAGGCGTTCAGCGTCGCGGTCAACATTGGTGACGAAGTCGTTGCTGCCTTTCTGGCTCGCTTCAACTGCGTCCGGGGTTTCATAATTCTTGGCGATCAAATTTCCGGCCTTGCGCGCAGCGCGCACGGCGATGTTGAGCATCGGATGCATCAGTATCTCTCACTGGATGTTAAAGAACGGGGAAAACGGCGCGGAGTATAGCAGGGGGTTCGGAAAATGTCCTGCATTTATGCTAGTATTCGACAACTATCTCACAGACGCTCCTAAAATCTATGCTGCAGAACATCCGTATTGTCCTGGTTGAAACCTCTCATACCGGTAACATGGGCTCCGTCGCGCGCGCGATGAAAACCATGGGCCTGACCAACCTTTATCTGGTTAATCCACTTGTAAAACCTGACTCTCAGGCGATTGCTCTCGCCGCCGGAGCCAGTGATGTGATTGGCGATGCCAAAATTGTCGACACCTTTGATGAGGCAATCGCCGGTTGTCGTCTGGTGGTCGGTACCAGCGCGCGTTCACGCTCGCTGCCGTGGCCGATGCTCGATCCGCGTGAGTGCGGTTTGAAAAGTATCGAAGAAGGCCAGCAGGCACCGGTGGCGCTGGTGTTTGGTCGGGAGCGCGTAGGTCTGACCAACGAAGAGTTACAGAAGTGTCACTACCACGTGGCCATCGCTGCTAACCCGGAATACAGCTCGCTGAACCTGGCGATGGCGGTGCAGATTATCGCTTATGAAGTGCGAATGGCGTTTCTCCAGTCGCAGGAAGTGGCGCAGGCTGAGTTTGCCGAATCACCGTATCCGCTGGTCGATGACCTCGAGCGTTTTTATCAGCATATGGAGCAGCTGATGGTCGGCAGTGGCTTTATTCGTGAAGGCAATCCAGGCCAGGTAATGAGCAAAATGCGCCGTCTTTATACTCGTGCGCGTCCTGAACGTGACGAGTTAAATATTCTGCGCGGTATGCTTTCATCGCTGGAAAAAACGAAGGGTATTAAATAACCCCATTATTTTAAAAGGAATTTAGCGGCGGCAGCCTTGGTTTTAGTCTGACAATAATACTTGAGTAATTTACTTGGTTAAATAGTTGACCAAAACACTCGGGAATGTCAGACTTGGCTCAATAAATTTTGTTAACACCCCAACAACAGGGGTATAACCGAGGTTGCCAAAGCTATGAGACTGACATCTAAAGGCCGCTATGCCGTTACCGCCATGCTTGACGTTGCACTGCACTCTCATCAGGGTCCGGTGCCGTTAGCGGATATTTCAGAACGCCAGGGGATCTCGCTTTCCTATCTTGAGCAACTGTTCTCGCGCCTGCGTAAAAATGGCCTGGTTGCCAGCGTTCGTGGCCCGGGCGGCGGTTATCTGTTGGGTAAAGATGCCGGTGCTATCGCAGTTGGCGCGGTGATTACCGCTGTCGATGAGTCGGTTGATGCCACCAAATGTCAGGGTAAAGAGGGGTGTCAGGGTGGTGAGCGCTGTCTGACTCACGTGCTGTGGCGTGACCTTAGCGAGCGTATCAGTGATTTTCTGAATAATATCACCCTGGCTGAGCTGGTGAACAATCAGGAAATCCTTGATGTCGCCGATCGTCAGGACAGCGTCGATACCCGTCGTTTACCTAACGGTCGCCTGCAGGAAACGATTAACGTTAATACCCGTTTGCTCGCCAGTTAATTTCGTTCTTTCCGATTTAACGGCGATTGTCCGGTCGCCGTGTGCATTCCCACCTTGCCACCTCGACGTGGCAAGGGTAAAAATAACACCAGCATTTATTAATATTGAAGCGAAGTACGGAGCTTAACGAGCAATGAAATTACCGATTTATCTGGATTACTCTGCCACCACCCCGGCTGACCCGCGCGTTGCCGAGAAAATGATGCAGTATCTGACTCTGGATGGTACTTTCGGTAATCCGGCTTCCCGCTCTCACCGCTATGGCTGGCAGTCTGAAGAAGCGGTTGATATCGCCCGTAATCAGATTGCTGAGCTGGTTGGCGCAGATCCCCGTGAAATCGTGTTTACTTCCGGTGCCACTGAGTCTGACAACCTGGCGATTAAAGGCGCAGCGTCTTTCTACCAGCAGAAAGGCAAGCACATCATCACTTGCACCACAGAACATAAAGCGGTGCTGGATACCTGCCAGCAGCTGGAAAGTGAAGGCTTCGAGGTCACTTATCTGGCGCCACAGCGTAACGGCCTTATTGACCTGAAAGCGCTTGAAGCCGCAATGCGTGAAGATACCGTTCTGGTGTCAATTATGCATGTTAATAATGAAATTGGTGTGATTCAGGATATCGCTGCCATCGGTGAACTGTGCCATGCGCGTGGCGTGCTGTATCACGTTGATGCGACGCAGAGCGTCGGCAAACTGCCGATCGACCTCAACCAGCTGAAAGTCGATTTAATGTCTTTCTCTGCGCATAAAATTTACGGACCAAAAGGTATCGGCGCGCTGTACGTGCGTCGCAAGCCGCGCATCCGGCTGGCAGCCCAAATTCACGGTGGTGGACATGAGCGCGGTATGCGTTCCGGCACGCTGCCAGTGCACCAGATCGTCGGCATGGGCGAAGCCTATCGCATCGCGAAAGAAGAGATGACCAGTGAAATGGCTCGTCTGCGCAGTTTACGCCATCGTCTGTGGAATGGTATCAGCCAGAT
Source organism: Winslowiella sp. 2C04 (assembly GCF_050037805.1). Lineage (NCBI taxonomy): Bacteria > Pseudomonadati > Pseudomonadota > Gammaproteobacteria > Enterobacterales > Erwiniaceae > Winslowiella > Winslowiella sp. 2C04. The sequence goes on from NZ_CP188300.1 coordinate 1,207,499, forward strand.
CGAGGAAGTTTACCTTAACGGTGAGCTGGAAAATGGCGCGCCTAATATCCTTAACGTCAGCTTTAACTTCGTTGAAGGTGAGTCGCTGATTATGGCGCTAAAAGATCTTGCGGTATCTTCTGGCTCAGCCTGCACCTCTGCCAGTATGGAATCTTCCTACGTGTTGCGCGCCCTCGGCCTGAATGATGAGCTGGCACACAGTTCGATTCGTTTTTCGCTTGGCCGCTTTACTACGGAAGAAGAGATTGATTACACCATCGTGCTGGTGAGCAAATCTATCGCTCGTCTGCGCGAGCTTTCGCCGCTGTGGCAGGAAAGGCAACTCTCCCGCGCCGCTCTCTGAGAATGTGCCTGATAACAGGCTGATGATCAGTAAATAATCACAGATTATCGAGGGCCGATCTTACGATACGGCCCTTTTTATATCTGAGGAAATAACAAGAAATGGACTGACAGTCGCGAAATTTCCTAAGCGATGTATGATGCTTGTCCGGCAGCATCCAATGAAAAGATTCTGTAAGCGAGCCTGTTAGTCTGGTTGGATAAATATCTTCAGGGCGGCACGGGTGCTGCCGATGCTGTAAAATTTACCGATATCCTATTGAGCGATAAAAGAACAAGGAGCCATGCGATGACAACACAAGCAATGAACATCACACTGTCAACGGCAGCGGCAGATGCACGCTGGGGCGAAAAAGCGATCCTCAGCACTAATGACAGCGGTATGACTATTCATCTGAATGGCAACGATCCGCTGGCGACCATTCAGCGCGCAGCGCGCAAAATTGATGGTCAGGGCATTCGTCAGGTCACTCTGAGCGGCGCTGACTGGGATTTAGAAAAAAGCTGGGCGTTCTGGCAAGGCTATCGTGGGCCAAAAGGCGAGCGAAGCGTGGAATGGGCGCAGCTGAGCGAGAAAGATCGCGCTGAGTTCGATCGTCGTCTGAAGATCGTTGACTGGGTACGCCATACGATCAACCTGCCAGCCGAAGAGCTTAGCCCGTCAACGCTGGCACGCAGCGCGGTTGACCTGCTGAGCGACGTTGGCGGTGACGCAGTAAGCTACCGCATTACCAAAGGCGACGATCTGCGCGAGCAGAAGTATATGGGTATTCATACCGTTGGGCGCGGCTCACAGCGCAGCCCGGCGCTGCTGGCGTTGGATTACAACCCAACTGGTGATGAAAACGCACCGGTATTCGCCTGCCTGGTAGGTAAAGGCATCACCTTTGATACCGGTGGTTACAGCCTGAAGCAGAGCGCTTTTATGGATTCGATGAAATCTGATATGGGCGGTGCCGCAACGGTAACTGGCGCACTGGCACTGGCGATTTCACGTGGACTGAAAAAGCGCGTGAAACTGTATCTCTGCTGTGCAGAAAATATGGTCAGCGGTAATGCGTTCAAACTGGGCGATATTATTCGTTACCGCAATGGTAAGACGGTTGAAGTGATGAATACCGATGCCGAAGGGCGTCTGGTACTGGCGGATGGCCTGATTGATGCCAGCGAACAGAATCCTGAACTGTTAATCGATGCAGCGACGCTGACCGGCGCAGCGAAAACGGCGCTGGGCAACGACTATCACGCTTTATTCAGCTTTGACGATCAGCTGGCGCAACAGTTGATGGAAAGCGCGGCCAGTGAGAATGAACCATTCTGGCGTCTGCCGCTGGCTGAGTTCCATCGCAGCCATCTGCCGTCAAATTTTGCCGATCTGAACAATATTGCCAGTCCGGCTCATGCCGCGGGTGCCAGCTCTGCTGCTGCTTTCCTGTCATACTTTGTGAAAAACTATCAGAAAGGCTGGCTGCATATTGACTGCTCCGCGACCTATCGCAAAGGAGCGGTGGATCAATGGTCTGCTGGCGCAACCGGCTTAGGCGTGCGCACCATCGCTAACCTGTTATTAAAATAATGGTCAACCAGCCGGAGCGAACCGGCTGGTTTGTCACCGGGCGGCGTTGATGCAGCCCGGACAAATGTTTGCCGCGGAATATCACCATGAATCAATCGAATAACCGTCTGGAAGAGGTGCTGAAACTGGCAGCCACTGAGGCGGCGCATCGTCCTGAATTTTTTGAGCTGTTAATGAGTGCCAGCGTATGGGTACCCGGTGAAAGTGAATCAGAGCAGCCGGATGCCAGCTCAGCCGTTGATCTCCAGCACTGGGAAAAAGAGGATGGTGCCAGCATCATACCTTTTTTCACTTCTGTCGAAGCATTGCAGCAGGCGGTTAAAGATGAGCAGGCTTACCTGATCATGCCGGTGCGCAACCTGTTTGAAATGACGCTGGGTGAAACTCTGTTCCTGAATCCAAAATTACCGACAGGAAAAGAGTTTTCCCCAAGTGAAATTGCCAGACTGATCGGTGAAGGTGGCGATGCCCTGAGCCAGCAAACGGTGCTGGAAGGCGGCACGCCGCTGCTGTTGTCAGAAATCGCAGAGCCGCCAGCGCAGGTTATCGACTCACTGACTCAACTGTTTGCTAAACATAAGCAGGTTCGCCGTGCTTATGTTGCGCAGATTAAAGAGTCGGCAGAAGAAGCACCTAATCTGTTGATTGGCATCGAAGCAGACAGCAATATAGACGCGATTATTCGCGCCGCCGGCAGTGTGGCAACGGATACCATGCTCGAAGACGAACCGGTCGATATCTGCGAGGTGGTTGACGGTGAGAAAGGCATCAGCCATTTCTTTACCGCGCATATCACGCCGTTTTACGAACGCCGTTGGGGCAGCTTCTTGCGCGAATTTAAAAACGCCAACTAGTGCTACTGGCGAACTGGCCGGGTTAGCCCCGGCCGGTTTATTCAGACATTTTTCTTAATCGGTAAATCATCACGGCTGCCCCATTCTCCCCAGGAGCCGTCATACAGTTTGACGTTTGCCACACCCAGCGTGGTCAGTGCCAGAATCACCACCACCGCAGTCACGCCGGAACCACAGCTGGCAACAATCGGCTTTTTCAGGTCAACACCGTGCCGCTGGAAAATAGCGTCCAGTTCCGCTGCCGGCTTCAATTGACCATCTCTCACCAGCTCATTCCATGGCACGTTCAGACTGCCCGGAATATGGCCGCGGTGCAGCCCGGGACGCGGTTCATCGACTTCACCGTTAAAGCGATTTGCTGCGCGTGCATCAATAATCTGCGCGGTACCTTCATGACTGATCAACAGCACATCGGTAACCCGACGGACTAAATCGTTATCATATTGCGCGTCGAACTCACCTTCCGGCAGTGAGACTTCTCCGCTTTCAATCGGTAATCCAGCCGCTTTCCAGCCCTGTAAACCGCCAGCCAGAATCGACACCTGCGTGACGCCAAAAGCACGCAGCATCCACCACGCACGCGGTGCGGAAAACAAATTGCCTTCGTCGTAGACCACCAGATGCTTATCGCCGTTGATCCCCAGTTCACGCATTGCTACGGCAAAGCTTTCGGCACGCGGCATCATATGCGGATAAGGGCTGGTATGGTCGGAAAGTGCCTCGATATTAAAGAATACGGCATCGGGCAAATGGCCGGCCAGATATTCGGCGGTGATATCACGTACCAGCTCCTGACCAGGAGGAAGCATACGCGCATCGATGACCTGCACCTCATTTTCACTCTGGTGTTCGGCAAGCCAGTCGGCGGTAACAAAGAAGGAGGTTGTCATAGCGGCCTCGTTAGGGTTCTGTGTTGAAGAAAAGCTTAGTCTGAGTGTCGACGATCTATCCTGACTCCACAAGACAATTTAGATTATGCGAATGATCTTAAATGAAATTTACGAGCCAGCTCGTAAAAAGCTGCACCGCGCGTAGCGAATCAACACTCCTCTGCGTAATCCCTCGCAAATTGATAAATTTACCTGGTCGTTTTGGCTGATTTCCCGCCATACTATCGTTCTCATTTCGCAGGCTTATCAGGCCATGGAGACAGTATGAACGGGTTGAGGAACGGTGCGGGTTTAGCTGCGTTATTGGCGCTGGCGCTGCTGACAGGATGTGATGATGCGGAGACAAAAACGCCTGTTGCTACGGCGGCAGAAAAAAACGCCTCATCGCAAAGTACGACAGCACAGCAAAAAGTGGAGCTGACGGATGCGCAACGTGCAGCGCAAGCGGAACGTGACAAAGGAAAGCCGCTGACGGTGGTGGACCTGTCAGAAGTGCAGCTGGAAGGTGCCAGCGCGCTGGTGGCAACTTTTTCCGTGGCACTGGATGATAAACAGAACTTCGCCGATCGCTTGCATCTGATTGACAGTAAAAATGGTGCAATTGACGGCGGCTGGGAGCTTTCCGCCAACCGTAAAGAGCTGCGTTTTCGTCATCTCGAACCAAACCGTAAACTGATCGCCACCGTAGATAGCGGATTAAAAGCCGCCAACGGTGCCGCGCTGGATAGTGCCTTTGAGCAGGAAATTACCACTCGCGACGTGCAACCAATGGTCGGTTTTGCCAGCCGAGGTTCACTGCTACCGACGCGCGTTACTCAGGGACTCCCGGTACTGGCACTGAATGTTAACAGCGTCGATGTCGATTTTTTCCGCATTAAATCCGCCTCTTTACCTTCATTTCTCTCTGCCTGGGAGTACGGTAACAGCTTACAAAGCTGGCAGTCTGAAGAGCTGCTGAATAAGGCCGATCTGGTGTACAGCGGACGATTTGACCTCAATCCGGCGCGCAATACCCGTGAAAAACTGCTACTGCCGCTAAGCGATATCGAAGCATTCCGGCAGCCGGGTGTCTATCTGGCGGTAATGAAAAAAGCCGGCTCTTATAATTACAGCAATGCCGCGACGTTGTTTACCCTCAGTGATATCGGTGTATCACTGCATCTGTTCCCAACGCAAATGGATGTCTTCAGTCAGAGCCTGGAGAATGGCGCAGCACTGTCGGGCATTACGCTGACCATGCTCGATGAAAAAGGGCAAACACTCCAGCAGGTGCAAAGCGATAAGCAGGGGCATGCGCAGTTAAAACGTTCGGCCAAAGCGGCTTTGCTTTTGGCGACCAACGATAATCAAACCACGCTACTGGATCTTAACCGACCAGCACTTGATTTGGCCGAATTTGCCGTGGCCGGTCCGGAAGGCTATGACAAGCAACTGTTTATGTTTGGCCCGCGCGATCTATACCGGCCTGGTGAAACGGTGATTGTGAATGCACTGCTGCGAGATGCCGATGGTCAGCCTCTGCCTGCACAGCCGGTCAGGCTCGAAGTGGTCAAACCCGATGGTGAGGTGGCGCGCACGCTGGTGTGGCAACCGGAAAATGGCCTGTATCAGTACCGCTTCAGTTTGCCTGAGTCCGCTGCGACCGGCAGCTGGACGCTGCGGGTAAATACCGGCGACGATCGTCCACGCAGCTGGCGCTTTAATGTTGAAGATTTCTTGCCGGAGCGTATGGCGCTGTCGCTGAAAGCTGATGAGCGCCCACTGCTGCCCGCTGATGACGTCACTTTCCAGGTTAATGACCGCTACCTGTATGGTGCACCGGCGGCGGGCAACCGTCTGCAGGGCCAGCTGTTTTTACGGCCCAATCGCGAGGCCGTTGCTGCACTGCCGGGTTATCAGTTTGGTGATATTACTGAAGAGGGGCTGAAGCGTAGCCTGGATGAAATCGATCTGACGCTGGATGCCGGGGGCGACACCGTGGTGGCCGTGGAGTCAGGCTGGAAAGATGTGCATTCGCCGATTAATTTAATTTTGCAGGCCAGCCTGCTGGAAACCGGAGGTCGTCCGGTTACGCGGCGTAGCACGCAGTCAATCTGGCCGGCCGAGGCATTGCCGGGTATTCGTCCGCTGTTTGGTAATCAGGATGTCTACGACTACCGCAGCGACAGTTATCGCAGCCAGCCAATGGTTGAAGAGGGCAGCACGGCGGCCTTTGATATTGTGCTGGCCAATGCTCGCGGTCAGAAACTGGCCGCGCAGAACCTTGATGTGCGCCTGATTCGTGAGCGCCGCGACTATTTCTGGAGCTTCTCTGATGGCGAGGGCTGGCAATCACGCTATGAACAGAAGGATTTGCAAGAGGAGCAGCAGCAGGTTTCACTGGCAGCGGATGGCACCGCGCGCGTTGAGTTCCCGGTTGACTGGGGCTCATACCGTATTGAAGTGCGGACTGCCGATGAAAAAACACTAACCAGCCTGCGCTTCTGGGCAGGGTACAGCTGGCAGGACAACACTGATGGCAGCGGCGCACTGCGTCCCGATCAGGTCAAACTCAAACTGGATAAACCCGCCTATCTTCCGGGTGAAAAAGCCAGTGTGCATATCGAAGCACCGGCAGCAGGGAAAGGCTATCTGATGCTTGAGTCCAGTAATGGTCCGCTCTGGTGGCAGGAGATTGATGTGCCAGCGGGAGGCATTAATGTTGATGTGCCGATTAACCCGCAGTGGCGTCGACACGATCTTTACCTCAGCGCATTAGTTATTCGTCCTGGCGAGAAAGAGAAAGGCACTACGCCAAAACGTGCAGTGGGACTATTGCATCTGCCGCTGGCTGATGATAACCGTAAACTGGCTTTAACCCTTGATGCGCCGCAAAAGATTCGTCCAAATCAGACCCTGACGGTGAAAGTTAAAGCCGCGCGTCAGGGAGGTGAACTGCCCAGAGATATCCATCTGCTGCTGTCAGCGGTAGACAGCGGTGTACTGAGTATTACCGATTACAAAACTCCCGATCCGTTCAACGGTTTCTTTGGACGTAAGCGCTATAACGCCGATCAATATGATGTCTATGGCCAGCTGATTGAAGGGCAGGGGCGGCAAGCTACGCTGCGTTTCGGTGGTGATGGTGATGAGGGCGATCCGCTGGCGCGCGGCGGTAAAAAACCGGTGACGCACGTCAATATTGTGGCACAACAGGCGCAACCGATAACGCTCGACGCCAATGGTGAAGGCAGTATTGAACTGCAAATTCCTGAGTTTAACGGCGAGCTGCGTTTGATGGCGCAGGCCTGGAGCGATGCGGAGTTTGGTCAGGGAGAGCAGAAGGTTGTGGTTGCCGCGCCGCTGGTGACTGAACTGGCGACACCGCGCTTTATGGCCGGAGGCGACAGTGCACGTCTGGCGCTGGATATCTCTAACCTGTCTGGTACGGCGCAAACGCTAAACTTGCGCCTGATGGCGCAGGGCCTGGTGAAGCTTGATGGCGCAGAAAATCAGAGTGTTTCGCTTAAAGCTGGGGAACGCACCACGCTGTTTGTACCGGTAAGTGCCCTGACTGGTTTTGGTGATGGTGAACTGGCAGTTGATATTACCGGTATCAACTTGCCGGGAGAAAAAGTTAACCCGAGCCATTACAGCTGGAAAATTGGCGTACGCCCGGCCTGGCCGGCAGAGACGCGTAATTTCGAGTCTGTGGTGCGGGCTGGCGAAGCGTGGAGCGTGCCAGCCGAGGCGCTTAGCGGACTGGCTCCTGCCACTCTGCAAGGGCAACTGGCCATCGGCAGCCGGCCACCACTGAATATTGCCCGTTATATTCGAGAACTTTATGCCTATCCGTACGGTTGTCTTGAACAAACTGCCAGCGGTCTTTATCCATCACTGTTTACTAATCACGCACAGCTGGTGGCGTTGGGAATTAAGGGTAGCAGTGACAAGGTGCGACGTGAGTCGATCGACACCGGCATTGACCGGCTGGCTGGGATGCAGCGCTACAACGGCAGTTTTGGCTTGTGGAGCAAAGACAACCCGGAAGAGTTTTGGCTAACGGCTTATGTCACTGATTTTCTGATTCGAGCCAGCGAACAGGGCTACAGCGTTCCGAAACCGTTACTGGACCGCGCCAGTCAACGACTGCTGCGCTACTTGCAGGATGCCAATCAAATTGAGGTCTATTACAGCAACGATCCGGCGGCAACGCGTTTCAGCGTACAGGCCTATGCGGCACTGGTGCTGGCGCGTCAGCAAAAAGCACCGTTAGGCGCGTTGCGCGCGCTGTATGATAAAAAAGAGAGTGCCAGGGCCGGGCTGCCGCTGGTGCAACTGGGACTGGCGCTTAAACTGATGGGCGATGCGCCACGTGGCACCGAGCTGATCGCTGAGGGCATTAATCATCCGCGTCCGGCTAATAATATCTGGCTGGAGGATTATGGCAGTGAACTGCGCGACAATGCGCTGATCCTCAGTCTGCTGGCAGAAAACCAGCTACTGCCAGATGAGCAGGGTAAGTTACTGTTAAAACTCTCGCAGCAGCTTAATGGTAAGCGCTGGCTATCAACCCAGGAAAATAACGCGTTGTTCCTTGCGGGCAGAACGCTGCAGGAGCAGGCGGGCGTAAACTGGCAGGCCAGTCTCAACGGGCAATCTCCTGCATTAAGTGGCAGTGAAACGCTGAACAAAACGCTGACAGCAGCCCAGCTCACCGCGGGTATTGAAGTCAGCAACCAGGGCAGCAGTAATCTCTACACCCGGCTGGATGCCGTGGGCTATCCGCAGAGTATGCCTGCTCCGTACAGTAATAATTTGCAAATCAGCCGGAGCTATTTAGGGCTGGATGGTAAAGAGAAATCACTCGCCAGCCTGAAAAGTGGTGAGCTGGTGCTGGTGGTGCTGAAGGTTTCAGCGCAGCAGCGGGTGCCGGACGCGCTGGTAGTTGATTTGCTGCCTGCCGGACTGGAGCTGGAAAACCAGAACCTGGGAGACAGCAGCGCCAGTCTTGGCGAGAGCGCTACGGAGGTTCAGGAGCGGGTGAATGATATGCAGCAGGCCAACATTAAGCACCTTGAGTTCCGTGACGATCGCTTTATTGCAGCAGTAGATGTAGATGGCTATCGGCCACTGACCTTGCTGTATCTGGCTCGCGCCGTAACCCCCGGTAGCTATCAGGTGCCTGCGCCGCAGGTAGAATCGATGTATGTACCGCAATGGCGCGCGCTGGGTGCCACTCCTGAGCGGCTGAATGTGCAATAAGGTCCGGCGTCCGGCACCGTGTCGGGCGCATTGATAATGAGGCGTGGTTTCGCTCTGCTGCATGCGTTGCTGATATTGCTGGCGCTCTTTATGCTGTTGTTAATTGGCGACAGGCTATTTCCGCTGCCATTGCAGCAGCCAGAGCCTGCGCGCGTGGTGGTGGCTGAAGATGGCACGCCGCTGTGGCGCTTTGCCGATCGTAACGGCATCTGGCGCTATCCGGTTACCGTCGATGATGTGTCGCCGTACTATCTCCAGGCGCTGCTGACTTACGAAGATCGTTGGTTCTGGCACCATCCAGGCGTCAATCCGCTGGCTATAATTCGCGCGGCCTGGCAGGACATAATCGGTGGTGAAATTATCTCCGGCGGTAGCACCCTGACGATGCAGGTAGCGCGGCTGATCGATCCGCAACCGCGCACCTTTGCCGGTAAAATGCATCAGGTGTGGCGCGCCTTCCAGCTGGAGTGGCATCTGTCGAAGCGCGAGATTTTGACGATCTATCTTAACCGTGCGCCTTTCGGCGGTACCATTGAAGGCATAGGTGCCGCCAGCTGGACGTGGCTCGGTAAGCCACCTTCCGCGATGACGCGCAGTGAGGCGGCGCTGATGGCGGTGTTGCCACAAGCGCCAAGCCGTTTACGCCCCGACCGCTGGCCGCTGCGTGCGCAGGCAGCGCGTAATAAAGTGCTACAGCGCATGATCGATTACCAGGTCTGGTCATTACCTCAGGTCGAAGAGATCTTTGCCGAACCGGTGTGGCTGGCACCTCGACAGATGCCGGAGCTGGCACCCTTATTGGCAAGGCGGCTGATTGCTCTGTCACCCCGGCAAAAAGTTACCTCCACGATTGATGCCTCGATGCAGCGTCAGCTGGAAGCGATGGCACAAGGCTGGAAAAATCAGCTTCCACCGCGCACGTCGATGGCGGTGATGGTAGTCGATCACCGCAATATGAAAGTGCGCGCCTATCTTGGTTCGATCGATCTTAATGATGACAGCCGTTTTGGTCATGTCGATATGATTAGCAGCATACGTTCACCGGGATCGGTACTGAAACCATTCGTCTATGGGCTGGCAATTGACGATGGCTTAATCCATGCAGAATCACTGTTGCAGGATGTACCGCGACGTTTTGGTGATTATCGGCCAGGTAATTTTGACACTGGATTTCACGGCCCGGTCAGCGCCAGCGAAGCACTTTCCCGATCGCTTAATCTTCCTGCGGTGCAGTTGCTTGATGCATACGGGCCAAAGCGCCTTACGGCGGCGCTGCGCAATGTTGGTCTGCGGTTACGTTTTCCGGCGGCGGTGGAGCCTAATCTTTCGCTGGTTCTGGGCGGAACGGGCGCGCGTATGGATGAGATTGTCGCCGCTTACAGTGCTTTTGCGCGTCACGGGAACGTGGCGCAACTGCGCTTTCTGCCAGAACAGCAACTGGAGCAGCGTGCTTTGATGTCACCCGGTGCGGCGTGGGTCATCCGGCGCATTCTGGCGGGTGAGGCGCAGCCACAGCCCGACGGTCAGCTGCCTGCGGTGGTGCCGCTGGCGTGGAAAACCGGTACCAGCTATGGTTACCGCGACGCCTGGGCAATTGGTCTGAATGCACGCTACCTGATTGGCGTATGGGTAGGGCGTCCGGACGGCACGCCAGTTGCCGGACAATATGGTAACGCCAGCGCGATACCGGTAATGAATCAGGTCAGTAACCTGTTGATGTCGTCACCGGGCTTTCGTGGCACGGTATTGCCGAGCGATCCCCGCCCGCAATCAGTTGGCGTGACATCGATCTGCTGGCCGGGGGGGCAAACGTTGCCCGCTGGCGATACGAATTGCCGTCAGCGGCGTCAAAGCTGGATCGTCGACCAAACCGTGCCGCCAACACTGCTGGCACCAGGGCAGGAGAGTTTAACCGGCATTCAGCAGCCGGTGTGGCTAAATGCGCAAGGCAAACGCGTCGCGGCAGATTGTAGCGGCGCGCGGGCGCAGATCGTCACTCTGTGGCCATTGCCGCTTGAGCCGTGGTTGCCGCAGGGCGAGCGACGCGCCAGCCGGTTACCGCCAGTTGATGCGCAGTGCCCGCCATTGAGCCAGGGTAATGCGGCCCCTCTGCTGTTAACCGGCGTGCGTGATGGGCAGATTCTGCATCGTTTACCGGGCCAGCCTTTACTGACGGTAACGGCCAGTGTGCAGGGCGGGCAAGGAAGTCAGCGCTGGTGGTTTATTAATGGCAATCCGCTGGAAAGTCAGCGTGATATGTCATCACTGGCATTACCTTTTGAAAAGCCCGGTGACTATCAGGTAACCGTGCTGGATGAGGATGGACAAGTGGCGAGCGCTGCTTTTAGCGTAGAGTGATTAATTTTCGACCCTGATAAGCAGATATGAAGGGGATGTCGCGACGGAGATCATGTTTTTTTAATGAATTGTTGAATCTTCGATAGGCAACCGCCGAACGCGCCCCTATAATCTGCGCCATTTTCTCGGGCCGGAACCCAAATTTACTACCCGAAAGCATTCAGAATATAACCGTTTAAACGGCGTCTGAAGGATGAAGGGGAAAATCCGGCTTAATTTGGCAGTTAATACAGAGGTCAACATGACAACAGAACGTACTTTTTCCATCGTTAAACCTAATGCGGTGGCAAAAAACGTAATTGGTGCTATTTACAACCGTTTCGAAAGCGCTGGCTTTAAAATTGTTGCTGCAAAAATGCTGCACCTGACCACTGAGCAGGCGCAGGGCTTCTACGCAGAACACGCTGGTAAGCCTTTCTTTGATGGCCTGGTTGAGTTTATGACTTCAGGTCCAATCGTGGTTTCCGTTCTGGAAGGTGAAAACGCCGTTCAGCGTCACCGTGATCTGATGGGTGCAACCAACCCGGCAAACGCACTGGCTGGTACCCTGCGTGCAGACTACGCTGACAGCTTCACCGAAAACGCAACCCACGGCTCTGATTCTGCTGAATCTGCTGCCCGTGAAATCGCGTTCTTCTTTGGCGAAGGCGAAGTGTGCCCGCGTACACGTTAATTCGTGTCGGGAAAGTTAACAGGTAAGCTGCGTTTACAAAATTAATGTGTTCGCATGCTGCCGTAAGTTGGCATCCCGTTAAAGATGTTTGTACAATAATGCGCCCCTGATGAGCATGCTCAGCGGGGGCGCTTCTTTTTTTAATCATTCATCCCCCAACGCCATAACGTGTAATAACGAGGCGAGAGAATATTATGTCAGAACTTATTGTGACGCCGTCGTCCGAAACTCCTGTAGTTGTCAGCCAGAAACAAAAAATCAATCTGCTGGATCTTAACCGTCAGCAAATGCGCGAATTCTTCCTTTCCATTGGTGAGAAGCCTTTCCGCGCTGATCAGGTCATGAAGTGGATTTATCATTACTGCAGCGATGATTTCGATCAGATGACCGATATCAACAAAGTGCTGCGCGGCAAGCTGAAAGAGCTGACCGAAATCCGTGCACCTGAAGTGGCTGAAGAGATGCGTTCAACCGACGGCACCATTAAATGGGCGATCCGCGTTGGCGACCAGCTGGTAGAGACTGTCTACATTCCGGAGAAAGACCGCGCCACACTCTGCGTCTCATCGCAGGTAGGTTGTGCACTTGAGTGTAAATTCTGTTCCACCGCGCAGCAGGGCTTTAACCGCAATCTGCGCGTTTCGGAAATTATTGGTCAGGTATGGCGCGCCGCGAAAATTATCGGTGCTGCACGCGTTACCGGTCAGCGTCCAATCACTAACGTGGTGATGATGGGCATGGGCGAGCCGCTGCTGAACCTGAACAACGTCGTTCCGGCGATGGAAATCATGCTGGATGACTTTGGTTTTGGTCTTTCCAAGCGCCGTGTGACTCTGTCGACCTCTGGCGTTGTGCCAGCGCTCGACAAGCTGGGCGATATGATTGATGTCGCGCTGGCGATTTCACTGCACGCCCCGAACGACAAAGTGCGCGATGAAATCGTGCCAATTAACAAAAAGTACAATATCGCTACCTTCCTTGATGCTGTGCACCGCTATATTGGCAAATCAAACGCCAATCAGGGCCGTGTCACCATCGAGTATGTGATGTTGGATCACGTCAACGACAGCACCGATGATGCGCATGAACTGGCGGAATTGTTAAAAGATACGCCGTGCAAAATCAACCTGATCCCATGGAACCCCTTCCCGGGCGCACCTTATGGCCGCAGTTCCAACAGCCGCGTTGACCGCTTCTCCAAAGTATTGATGGAGTACGGCTTCACCACTATTGTGCGTAAAACCCGTGGTGATGATATTGATGCTGCTTGTGGTCAGTTAGCGGGTGATGTTATTGACCGTACCAAGCGTACCCTGCGCAAAAAAATGGCAGGTGAAACAATTTCTGTGAAAGCGCTCTGAAACCGGTGATTTAATTGTTTTTACAACAATTATCGGATTTGGGGCTTGATATGTTTGGCGTAACATAACAAGCTTTATCACCTCAGGGAGAGGTTATGCGTAACGGACTACTATGCGCGCTGCTGAGTGCTTTTCTTGTAAGTGGTTGTGTCACTGACCACGCAGCAACAGGTTCAGCGCAGACACGCCTTCAGCTCGGTTTAGAATATCTTGCGCGCGGCGACATTGCCGCTGCGCAACGCAATCTGCAGCGAGCTGAAGCCGCCGCGCCGCAGGATTATCGCATTCAGCTGGCAATGGCTCGTCTTTCTCAGATGAGTGGAGATAACCCTTCCGCTCAATTGCGCTATGATCAGGCATTACGGCTGGCACCGTTAAATAGTTTTGTTGTTAACAATTACGGTGCGTTTCTTTGCGGATTAGGGCAGTATGATGCGGCGCAACAGCAGTTTAGTCAGGCACAACGTCTGCCGCAGCCCGGAGCCAGAGCGGACAGCTTTGAGAATGCCGGTTACTGCTATCTGAACGCAGGAGAGCCTGAGCAGGCAAAAGCATCGTTGCTGCTGGCGATCCAGGCTGATGCACAGAAAGGGACACCCTTGCTGGCTGAGGCTGAAAGGCGATTTGGAAAGGGAGAACGTGTCCAGGCGCGACTCTTATTAGATGTATATCAGCACAGCTTGCCTGCTTCGGCAGAGAGCCTGTGGTTAGAGATTCGTTTCGCCGCGTTGGTTGAGCGTAACGCTGATGTTAAGCGTTACGGCATACAACTGGCGCGAAATTTTCCACAATCGATACAGTACCAGCATTTTTTAGCTAATGAATACTGAAGCCACTCAAGAAAAATCTGCAGTAAATTCCACGGGCGAACGCCTGCGTACTGCCCGTGAGCAAATGGGCCTTACCCAGCAGAATGTTGCTGAGCGTCTCTGCCTGAAACTTTCTACCGTTCGTGATATTGAGGAAGATAAGTCCCCAGCCGATCTCGCATCGACCTTCTTGCGTGGTTATATCCGCTCTTATGCTCGTCTGGTTCATGTACCAGAAGAGGAACTGCTGCCGATGATGGCTAAGCAGGCGCCGGTTCGTGCGGCAAAAGTTGAGCCGATGCAAAGTTTCTCACTCGGCAAGCGTCGTAAAAAACGTGATGGCTGGCTGATGATCTTTACCTGGCTGGTGTTGTTTGTGGTGGTCGGTCTGACTGGCGCATGGTGGTGGCAAAATCACAAAGCGGCGCAGGATGACCTGGTATCAATGGCCGATCAGAACTCTGGTGCAGAAGGCGATAACAGCCAGTCTATTCCGCTGACTGACAGCAGCAATGCTAATGACAGTGTGACTGATACGGCAGCCCAGCCTGTTGCTGCTGATAACAGCAGCGCAGCCGCATCTGACAATGCCAGCGTACCTGCCAATACCTCAACTGACACCGCCAATGCGGTGGTGTCGCCGAGTCAGGCACCGATTGACAACGCTGCAGCGCCGGTGGCGAACAGCCAACCGGCTAACGGCCTGTTGCCAACCGGCAATGCAGACGTTAGCGCACCTGCGGTTGATCCAAATGCTATTGTGATGAATTTTAACGCCGACTGCTGGCTGGAAGTGACTGATGCTGCTGGCAAAAAACTGTTCAGCGGCATGCAGCGCAGCGGTGGTAAACTGAGCCTTGCCGGTACTGCACCTTATCGTTTGAAAATTGGTGCTCCGAGCGCAGTACAGATTCAGTACCAGGGGCAACCTGTTGATCTGAGTCGTTTTATCCGTAGCAACCAGGTTGCTCGTCTGACCTTAGGTGCGCAATAACGCATCTTCTCTGGTCGCGAGTAATTGTGGAGAAAGAATATGCATAACGAAGCACCCATTATCCGTCGCAAATCAACACGTATTTACGTCGGCAAGGTGCCGGTGGGCGATGGCGCACCAATAGCCGTTCAGTCCATGACCAACACGCGTACGACGGATGTCGCCGCGACGGTCAACCAGATTAAAGCGCTTGAACGTGTAGGCGTCGATATTGTCCGTGTTTCCGTTCCGACCATGGACGCGGCAGAAGCCTTTAAGCTGATCAAACAGCAGGTCAACGTTCCGCTGGTGGCGGATATTCACTTCGACTATCGCATCGCGCTGAAAGTTGCGGAGTATGGCGTCGACTGTCTGCGCATTAATCCGGGTAATATCGGTAATAACGAGCGTATCCGTCAGGTAGTTGACTGCGCTCGTGATTACAATATTCCAATTCGCATCGGTGTTAATGCCGGTTCGCTGGAAAAAGATCTGCAGGAAAAATATGGCGAGCCAACGCCACAGGCACTGCTGGAGTCAGCAATGCGCCATGTTGATCATCTTGATCGCCTGAACTTTGATCAATTTAAAGTCAGCGTCAAAGCCTCCGACGTTTTCCTTGCCGTTGAATCTTACCGCTTACTGGCGAAACAGATCGATCAACCACTGCATCTCGGTATCACTGAGGCCGGTGGCGCACGTGCAGGCTCGGTGAAATCAGCCATTGGCCTTGGCCTGCTGCTGGCGGAAGGTATTGGCGATACGCTGCGAATTTCACTGGCCGCCGATCCGGTGGAAGAGGTGAAAGTTGGCTTTGATATCCTGAAATCGCTGCGCATTCGCTCACGCGGAATTAACTTTATTGCCTGTCCGACCTGTTCACGTCAGGAGTTTGATGTGATTGGCACGGTCAATGCCCTTGAGCAGCGGCTGGAAGATATCATCACGCCGATGGATATTTCGATAATCGGCTGTGTGGTCAATGGCCCGGGCGAAGCGCTGGTTTCAACGCTGGGTGTGACCGGCAGCAATAAAAAAAGCGGTTTCTACGAAGATGGCGTGCGCCTGCGCGAGCGTCTTGATAACGACGACATGATCGATCAGCTGGAAGCGCGTATCCGTGCCAAAGCCGCGATGCTCGATGAAAGCCGTCGTATCGACATTCAGCAGGTTGAGAAATAGCCATCATTTGTCGCCCTGTCATTTAAAGATGAAGGGGATACCCAATTGAACCTGTTCGGTGCCATCCTCATGGGGTAAGATGCCGGGTCAGGTTCTTTTTTGTATTTAAGATACTGAATATGATGCGTGGAAAATACGCTCAGCGCGCAGGCGGCCGCGGTCGATTCAGTATCCCATTTAGAGAGATTATTTGTGGCGAAGAATATTCAAGCTATTCGTGGCATGAACGATTACCTGCCTGCTGACACAGTAGTCTGGCAGCGTATTGAAGGCATCCTGAAGCAGGTGCTGGCCGGTTATGGTTACAGCGAAATTCGTTTGCCGATTGTAGAGCAGACCCCATTATTCAAACGCGCCATTGGTGAAGTTACCGACGTGGTTGAAAAAGAGATGTATACCTTTGAAGACCGCAATGGTGAAAGCCTGACGCTGCGTCCGGAAGGTACGGCGGGCTGCGTGCGTGCTGGTATCGAACATGGTCTGCTGTACAATCAGGAACAGCGTATGTGGTACATCGGGCCGATGTTCCGCTACGAGCGTCCACAGAAAGGGCGCTATCGCCAGTTTCATCAGTTGGGAGCTGAAGTCTTTGGCCTGCAAGGGCCGGATATTGATGCAGAATTGATTCTGCTGACCGCTCGCTGGTGGAAAGCTCTGGGGATCGCCGATCATGTTGCGCTGGAACTGAACTCTATCGGCTCGCTGGAAGCGCGTGCGAACTATCGCGATGCGCTGGTGGCCTTCCTTGAGCAGCATAAAGAGGTGCTGGATGAAGATTGTCAGCGCCGTATGTACAGCAATCCATTACGCGTGCTGGACAGCAAAAATCCTGACGTGCAAAAACTGCTGAATGATGCGCCGACGCTGGGTGACTATCTGGATGAAGAGTCGCGTGAGCATTTTGCCGGTCTTTGCGCCATTCTGGACGGTGCCGGTATCGCTTACACTGTGAATCAGCGTCTGGTGCGTGGCCTCGATTACTACAACCGTACGGTGTTTGAATGGGTAACCACCAGTCTTGGCGCGCAGGGCACAGTCTGTGCCGGTGGCCGTTATGATGGTCTGGTTGAACAGCTCGGCGGTCGTGCCACTCCGGCGGTGGGTTTTGCCATGGGCCTTGAGCGTTTAGTATTGTTGGTTCAGGCAGTTAATCCAGAATTTGAACCGACGCGCGTTGTTGATGTCTATGTTATCGCTTCCGGTCAGGGTGTGCAGTCCGCAGCCATGCTGCTGGCAGAGAAACTGCGTGATGCATTGCCAGAACTGAAACTGATGACCAACTACGGCGGCGGTAACTTTAAGAAGCAATTTGCCCGTGCAGATAAGTGGGGTGCTCGCGTTGCGCTGGTGGTGGGTGAAGATGAAGTTAAAGCCGGCCAGGTCGTAATCAAAGATTTGCGCACGGGTGAACAGCAAGTGCTGGCACAAAGTGAAGCGGCAGCCGCGTTGTCGGCGCTTTTAAAATAAGCGCAGCAGGAAACAAGTAAGGAGAAGGATTGCGTGGAAGTTTATAGCAGCGAGAACGAACAAGTTGATGCACTCCGTCGCTTCTTTGCCAACAATGGCAAAGCGCTGGTGGTTGGCGTGGTATTAGGCGTGGGCGCACTGGTGGGCTGGCGTTTCTGGAGTAACAGCCAGGACGGTAATGCCAGAGTAACATCTGCTGCTTATCAGCAGGTAACCTCTGCGCTGGATGCCAGCAAGCCACAAACGCTGGAAGCGGCGAGCAAGTTCGCCAGTGAAAACAACAATACTTACGGTGCGCTGGCTTCGCTGGACCTCGCCAAACAGTTTGTTGATAAAAATCAACTGGATGAAGCGGCTACGCAATTGCAGAACGGCCTGAAAAGTACGGATGATGCTAATCTGCAGGCGGTACTGAATCTGCGTCTGGCGCGCATTCAGCTACAGCAGAAGAAAGCCGATGACGCGCTCAAAACCCTCGACACCGTTAAAGGTGATGGCTGGGCGGCGATTATCGCTGATATCCGTGGCGAAGCGCTGTTAAGCAAAGGCGATACCCAGGGTGCGCGTGATGCATGGAGCAAAGGTATCGAATCTGATGCTTCTCCAGCGCTGAAAGAAATGATGCAGATGAAGATGAATAATCTAGGTTAAGCCATTCAAGAGAGAGCGCATGGAATTACGTAAATACCTGCTGCCCGGGCTGATTTCAGTCACGTTACTCAGCGGTTGTTCGCTGTTCAGCGGCGAAGAAGATGTAGTGAAAATGGCCCCGTTGCCGAAAGTCGAAAACCAGTTCACACCGGAAAAAGTGTGGAGCACTTCGGTGGGTGATGGTATCGGTGATTTCTATTCCAATCTGCACCCTGCATGGCAGGACAGCACGGTATTTGCTGCTGACCGCCACGGTATCGTTAAAGCGCTTGATGCTGCTAACGGTAAGCAGAAGTGGAAAGTGGATCTGTCAGAGAAAACCGGTTTCTTCTCACGCAATCGTTCTGCGTTACTGTCAGGTGGCGTGACGGCGGGTGGTGAGCATATTTATATCGGCAGTGAGCGTGCACAGGTTTACGCTCTTAACAGCGCTGATGGCTCGATTGCCTGGCAGACTAATGTGGCAGGCGAAGCGATGTCACGCCCGGTAGTCAGCGATGGTTTAGTGCTGATCCATACCAGCAACGGTATGTTGCAGGGGCTTGATCAGGCGAGCGGCGCGGTAAAATGGTCGGTTAACCTGGATATGCCGGCACTGTCGCTGCGTGGTGAATCTGCTCCAGCCACTGCGTTTGGTGCGGCAATTGTCGGCGGTGATAACGGTCGTGTCAGTGCGGTGATGATGAATCAGGGACAACTGATTTGGCAGCAGCGCATCTCTCAGCCAAGTGGTGCTACCGAGATTGATCGCCTGAGTGATGTTGATACCACTCCGGTTGTGGTTAACGGTGTGGTGTATGCGCTGGCGTATAACGGCAACCTGACGGCGCTGGACCTGCGCTCTGGCCAGATCCTGTGGAAGCGTGAAATTGGTTCCGTCAGCGATCTGATCGTTGATGCTGGCCGAATTTATCTGGTTGATCAGGATGATCGCGTGATGGCGTTGAGTGTTGAGGGTGGTGTTTCCATCTGGCGTCAAAGCGATCTGCTGCATCGCAACCTGACTTCACCGGTACTGTACAACGGTTATATCGTTGTCGGTGACAGTGAAGGTTATCTGCACTGGATTAATACCGATGACGGTCGCTTTGTTGCGCAGCAAAAAGTCGACAGTTCCGGCTTGCAAAGCGAGCCGGTGGTAGCCAGTGATAAGCTGTTGATTCAGGCCAATAATGGTGAAGTTTACGCCTTTACGCGTTAATTTCTGACCTGAAAACTATTAGTTTAGCGGCTCCTGATTATCAGGGGCCGTTTCGTTTTTTAGCAGGCGTGTTATCCTTAGCGTCTTCAGCCTGACCAGAGCGGTGTATGCCGTTTACAACAATCTATCGAGTCAGGCATTTAATATTAGTAATGAGGCTTCAATATGGTACCTGTGGTCGCGCTGGTTGGGCGTCCCAATGTGGGCAAATCCACCTTGTTTAACCGTTTAACGCGTACGCGAGATGCGCTGGTGGCGGATTTCCCCGGGCTGACACGCGATCGCAAGTACGGTCGTGCCGAAGTAGAAGGGCGCGAATTTATTGCTATTGATACCGGCGGTATCGATGGCAACGAAGAGGGCGTTGAAACCCGTATGGCTGAACAGTCGCTGCTGGCGATTGAAGAAGCTGACGTGGTGCTGTTCCTCGTCGATGCGCGTGCTGGCCTGATGCCTGCCGATCAGGCAATCGCCAAACATCTGCGTTCACGTCAGAAACCCACTTTTCTCGTCGCCAACAAAACCGATGGGCTGGACGCCGATTCTGCCGTCGGTGATTTCTACTCTTTAGGTCTTGGCGAAATTCATGCCATTGCCGCTTCACATGGTCGCGGTGTTACCAGCCTGCTGGAAACTGCATTACTGCCGTGGATGGAAGTGGTTGATCCTAAAGAGCTGACTGAAGAAGAAGAGAACGAAGCTTACTGGGCCGACCTGGCTGCCAGAGAGCGCGGCGAAGATCCGGATGCAGAAGTCGAAGAAGAAGATGATTTCGACCCACGTACGCTGCCGATCAAGCTGGCGATTGTGGGGCGTCCTAACGTAGGTAAGTCCACACTGACTAACCGAATTCTCGGTGAAGATCGCGTGGTGGTCTTCGATATGCCGGGCACCACCCGCGACAGTATCTATATTCCGATGGAACGTGACGATCGGGAATATATTTTGATCGACACTGCGGGCGTGCGTAAGCGCGGTAAAGTGACGGATACCGTTGAAAAGTTCTCGGTAATCAAAACTCTGCAGGCGATTGAAGACGCCAACGTGGTCATGCTGGTTATTGATGCGCATGAAGGTATTTCCGATCAGGATCTCTCGCTGCTTGGTTTTATCCTCAATAGTGGGCGCTCACTGGTTATCGTGGTCAACAAGTGGGACGGCCTGTCGCAGGAAGTCAGGGATGAAGTGAAAGAGACGCTGGACTTCCGTCTGGGCTTTATCGATTTTGCCCGCATTCACTTTATCTCCGCGCTGCACGGCAGTGGTGTTGGCAACCTGTTTGAGTCGGTGACTGAAGCGTATGACTGCTCAACCCGCCGCGTTAATACCTCAATGCTGACGCGTATCATGACCATGGCAGAAGAAGATCATCAGCCGCCATTGGTGCGCGGACGTCGCGTGAAGCTGAAATATGCGCATGCCGGTGGTTATAACCCGCCAATAGTTGTGATTCACGGTAACCAGGTGAAAGACCTGCCGGATTCCTACAAGCGTTATCTGATGAACTATTTCCGTCGTTCACTGAACGTGATGGGCACGCCGATTCGTATCCAGTTTAAAGAAGGTGATAATCCATTCGCCGGTAAACGTAACCTGCTGACACCTAATCAGCAGCGTAAACGTAAGCGCCTGATGTCGCATCTGAAAAAGAATAAACGTTAATAAAAAACGGGAGCCTGAAAAGGCTCCCGTTTTTTTATACGGCATCGTTGGATTTAACGTGGTTTTTTCTTGATCGCGCTGACGCTGGTCACCTGGCTCTCTACCCAGCCATCGTCCAGACGGGTTTTAAGCGTATCGCCAGCCTGAATCTGTTTGGTTTTCCGTACCACTTTACCGTCGACGGCAGTGGTAACGCTGAAACCGCGCGCCAGCGTCGCCAGTGGGCTGACGCCTTCCAGCTGTGCAGCAAGGGTTGAAAAGCGCTGCTTATCGCGGTTTAACTCACTTTGCATGGCCTGTTGCAGACGATATTGCCACTGCTGAAGCTGCTGTTGCGCGCGATGGATGCGCCCTTGGGGTTGCTGGGCCGCCAGACGCTGCTCAACGCGTTCCTGCTGGCGCTGTGACTGACGTAGGCGTAACTGTACCGCATCGTCCAGACGGCGCTGTAGCCTGAACAGGGCCGTCTGCTGGCGTGCCAGCCGCAGTTGCGGGTGCTGCTGCTGTAAACGATGATGTAAACGGGTAAAAGCGCGCTGTTTTTGCGCCAGATAATAATCCATCGCCATTTCCATCCGCTGCTGTTGCGATTGCAGCTGACGTAACAGTTCAATCTGATTGCGGCTGACCAGTTCAGCGGCGGCAGACGGTGTCGGTGCTCGCAGGTCGGCAACAAAATCAGCGATAGTGACATCGGTCTCATGGCCGACGGCGCTGACAACCGGAATACGGCTGGCGAAAATCGCGCGCGCCACGCGTTCGTCGTTAAAGCTCCACAGATCTTCCAGCGAGCCACCGCCACGCCCAACAATCAGCACATCACATTCGTTACGCTGGTTGGCAAGCTCAATTGCCCGCACCAGGCTGGCAGGCGCTTCAGCACCCTGTACCGGCGTAGGATAAATCACTACCGGCAGTGAAGGATCGCGACGATGTAACACGCGCAACACATCGTGTAATGCCGCACCGGTCGCGGAAGTGATCACTCCGACCTGGCGTGCCGGGTCAGGTAGCGGCTGCTTGAACTGCTGATCGAAAAGTCCTTCAGCCGCCAGGCGCTGCTTAAGCTGCTCAAATTGCTGTTGCAACAAGCCGTCACCGGCAGGCTGCATACTCTCGGCAATCAGCTGATAATCACCACGCGGTTCATACAGCGTAATACTGGCGCGAACCAGTACCTGCTGACCGTTTTGTGGTCGAAAGGTGACGCGTCGGTTACTGTTGCGAAACATCGCGCAGCGAACCTGAGCACCATCGTCTTTCAGCGTGAAGTACCAGTGACCGGAAGAGGGCTGGGAAAAATTTGAGATTTCCGCGCTCAGCCAGATTTGACCCATCTCCATTTCCAGCAGCTTGCGCACTGTCGTATTAAGACGGCTGACGGTAAAAATATTTGCAGATGGCGGTAGCGACATGTGACGAAGATCAAATTTCAAATCAGAGGGTTAATCAGTCGATACTACATGGCTGATACAGAGGATCAAGAGTTTTTCTTAAATAATGCTGGAGGCAATCGATTACGCCCTGTATAATGCCGCGGCAATATTTTATCTGTTCTCATTCACCCCAGGTTGAGATATTGCCATGCTAAGAATCGCTAAAGAAGCACTCACATTTGACGACGTTTTACTCGTTCCAGCACACTCTACTGTCCTGCCAAACACGGCAGATCTCAGTACCCAGCTGACAAAATCCATCCGTCTGAATATCCCAATGCTGTCCGCTGCAATGGACACCGTCACCGAAGCGGGTCTGGCAATCGCCCTGGCTCAGGAAGGCGGCTTAGGCTTTATCCACAAAAACATGTCTATCGAACGCCAGGCGGAAGAAGTTCGCAAGGTGAAGAAGCATGAGAGCGGCGTGGTTACTGACCCACAAACCGTTCTGCCAACCACGCCTCTGAGCGACGTTCAGGCTCTGACCGAACGCAATGGCTTCGCTGGCTATCCGGTAGTTAATGGCGAAAACGAACTGGTGGGTATTATTACCGGCCGTGACGTGCGCTTTGTTACCGATTTAAGCCTGCCGGTTTCTGCTGTGATGACGCCGAAAGAGCGTCTGGTTACGGTGAGAGAAGGTGAAGCACGCGAAGTTGTGCTGCAGAAAATGCATGAAAAACGCGTTGAAAAAGCGCTGGTCGTTGATGACAGCTTCCACCTGCTGGGCATGATCACCGTTAAAGACTTCCAGAAAGCTGAACGTAAACCTCACGCCTGTAAAGATGAACACGGTCGCCTGCGCGTCGGTGCTGCGGTCGGTGCCGGTGCCGGTAACGAAGAGCGCGTTGATGCGCTGGTCGCTGCGGGTGTGGACGTGCTGCTGATTGACTCTTCTCACGGTCATTCTGAAGGCGTGCTGCAACGTATTCGTGAAACGCGTGCCAAGTACCCCGATCTGCAGATTCTGGGTGGCAACGTTGCGACCGGTGCCGGTGCACTGGCGCTGGTTGAAGCCGGTGTAAGCGCGGTTAAAGTCGGTATCGGCCCTGGCTCAATCTGTACTACTCGCATCGTTACCGGTGTCGGTGTACCGCAGATTACTGCGGTTTCCGACGCGGTTGCCGCACTGGAAGGGACCGGCATTCCGGTTATCGCTGACGGCGGCATCCGTTTCTCTGGTGATATCGCGAAAGCTATCGCGGCAGGTGCATCCTGCGTGATGGTCGGCTCGATGCTGGCAGGTACTGAAGAATCTCCAGGTGAGATCGAGTTGTATCAGGGTCGTTCATTTAAATCCTATCGTGGAATGGGCTCACTGGGCGCGATGTCCAAAGGTTCTTCAGACCGTTACTTCCAGACTGACAATGCTGCTGACAAACTGGTGCCGGAAGGGATCGAAGGCCGCGTGGCATACAAAGGTCGTCTGAAAGAGATCGTTCACCAGCAGATGGGTGGTTTGCGTTCCTGTATGGGCCTGACCGGCTGTGGTACTATCGACGACCTGCGCACCAAAGCGGAGTTTGTTCGCATCAGCGGAGCCGGTATCTCCGAAAGCCACGTGCATGATGTGACCATCACCAAAGAGTCGCCTAACTACCGTATGGGTTCTTAATCGCGCATCAGATTCACCGCCCGACTTACTAGTCGGGCGATTTCATTATCAGTTATACATCGCTCTGGAATAGCCTCAATGACGACGGAAAATATTCATAAACATCGCATTCTGATCCTCGATTTCGGTTCTCAGTACACTCAACTGGTGGCACGTCGCGTGCGTGAACTGGGTGTCTATTGTGAACTGTGGGCGTGGGACGTCACCGAAGAGCAAATTCGTCAGTTCAATCCTAGCGGTATCATTCTGTCCGGCGGCCCGGAAAGTACCACCGAACACGACAGCCCACGCGCGCCTGATTACGTTTTCAATGCGGGCGTGCCGGTTCTGGGTGTTTGCTATGGCATGCAGACCATGGCGATGCAACTGGGCGGTAAAGTTGAAGGCTCCACCGAGCGTGAATTTGGTTACGCGCAGGTAGAAGTGAAAGTGGCCAGCGCGCTGATTCGTGATATCGAAGATGCCATCAGCGATGCGGGTAAGCCGCTGCTGGACGTCTGGATGAGCCATGGTGACAAGGTTACCGCCATCCCGTCTGACTTCGTTACCGTTGCCAGCACCGAAACCTGCCCGTTTGCCATTATGGCTAACGAAGAGAAGCGTTTCTATGGTGTGCAGTTCCACCCGGAAGTGACCCACACTCGTCAGGGTCTGCGCATGCTGGAGCGCTTTGTGCTCGATATCTGCCAGTGTGAAGCGCTGTGGACACCGGCTAAAATTATTGAAGATGCGGTTGAACGCCTGCGCGAGCAGGTAGGCAACGATAAAGTGATCCTCGGCCTGTCCGGTGGCGTTGACTCTTCTGTAACGGCGATGCTGCTGCACCGTGCTATAGGCGACCGTCTGACCTGCGTCTTTGTCGACAACGGTCTGCTGCGCCTGAATGAAGCTGAGCAGGTGATGGATATGTTTGGTGACCATTTTGGTCTTAACATCATTCATGTGCCAGCCGAAGCCCGTTTCCTTGATGCACTGGCCGGTATTGATGAGCCAGAAGCCAAACGTAAAACCATTGGCCGGGTGTTTGTTGAACTGTTCGATGAAGAAGCCACCAAACTGACCGATGTGAAGTGGCTGGCGCAGGGCACCATCTATCCTGATGTTATCGAGTCTGCGGCTTCTGCCACCGGTAAAGCGCATGTGATCAAATCACACCACAATGTGGGCGGCCTGCCGAAAGAGATGAAGCTTGGACTGGTTGAGCCGCTGAAAGAGCTGTTTAAAGACGAAGTGCGTAAAATCGGTCTGGAACTCGGCCTGCCGCACAGCATGCTGTTCCGTCACCCGTTCCCGGGGCCGGGTCTGGGCGTGCGTGTATTGGGTGAAGTGAAGAAAGAGTACTGTGACCTGCTGCGCCGTGCTGATGCGATCTTTATTGAAGAGCTGCATAAAGCCGACCTTTACAACAAAGTCAGCCAGGCATTTACCGTGTTCCTGCCAGTTCGTTCAGTTGGCGTTATGGGCGATGGCCGTAAGTACGACTGGGTAGTTTCGCTGCGTGCGGTTGAGACGATCGACTTTATGACCGCACACTGGGCGCATCTGCCGTATGAATTCCTCGGCCGCGTTTCTAACCGCATTATTAATGAAATTGACGGTATCTCCCGCGTTGTCTATGACATCTCCGGCAAGCCGCCAGCGACGATTGAGTGGGAATGATTTCTCGCTGATTTCTGCTATATCGTGATGCGATAATATCTGAAAAGCCCTCTGTTTATACAGGGGGTTTTTTATTTATGGCGCTGTCTGACACAAGCCTGGGAAATCGCTCCCTCGATCGCATCATCCTTTACTCCTCATTCCGTGAGCTTGGATGAGGGGAAATTATAAGTTGCCGCATCATGATGCGTTAAATAGTGAAAACCCCTTTGTTTTTACAGAGGTTATTTCATCTATGTAGCGTTATAAGATTTTAGTCCAGCATGGATTTTTTGAAGTTAGCTAAAGTGATTTGTATATATTTTATCCAGGATTTGGCTGTGATAGAGTCATAACCTGTCAAACTGGATGACAGGTATCGGGAAATGGGCTTTACTCCAACACCACATGATGCTGTTTTTAAACAATTTCTTAGCCATTCTGAAACGGCACGGGACTTTCTGCAGATACACTTGCCTCCGGCGCTGTTGCAGTGCTGTAATCTTGCCTCTCTGCAACTTACTACCGGCAGCTTTATCGAGGATGATCTGCGATCGTATTGCTCTGACATGCTTTATTCGTTAAAGGCCGGCAGTGGGGAAGGGTATATTTACTGCCTGATAGAACACCAAAGTTCACCCGATAAACTGATGTGCTTTCGTCTGATGCGCTATGCCATTGCGGCAATGCAGCAGCATCTTGATGCCGGACATAAACAGCTGCCGCTGGTTATTCCATTGCTGTTTTATCACGGGCGAGTGAGTCCTTATCTGCATTCGCTGAACTGGCTGCAGGGATTCAGCGATCCGAAACTGGCTGAACAGGTTTACGGCAGCGATTTTCCGCTGGTGGATGTGACGGTCATTCCCGATGAAGAAATTATGACTCACCGGCGGATGGCTGCGCTGGAATTGTTACAGAAGCATATTCGTCTGCGTGATATGTCAGAGTTGCTTGAGCAACTGGTCACGTTACTGAGCAGCGGTTACACTACCAACGAGCAGCTTTCTGTACTGATAACTTACATGTTTCAGGCCGGAGAGACGGCTGATGCCGGAACCTTTATCCGCACGCTGGCACGGCGTTCACCGCAACAGGAGGAATTACTGATGACAATGGCAGAACAACTGGAGCAGAAAGGTCTGAAGAAGGGGCTGGCAAAAGGTATGGAGAAAGGCCGCAAGCAAGGTCGTCAGGAAGGTATTCTGCTGGGTGAACAGAAGGGGATAATGAAAGTGGCGCGCAATATGCTGGCAAGCGGGCTGGATTTTAAAACGGTGCAGAAAATGACTGGCCTGACAGCAGAAGAGCTTAATCAGCTCCACTGAAAGACAGTGCGTTTCTGAAAGTAAGAGAGGAATAAATCAATGTCACTTGACGTTGTGCCGTTAATCAAACGATCTCAGACAGGCTGTTGATACCCCACACCACTGTGTTTTAATCGGTGAACTAAACCTGGATGCCTGATAGCGATATTGGCTTCTGCATCGTGCGCAAACAGCCTCAATCTTTCCCGGTTTAAACACCGACAGCGGAGATGACGATGCGCGTAGTTCGAATCCCTGACTCGCGATACCAGGGTACAAAATGAAAAACGAAATAAACCCGAATATCACCTTCCGAAAGCTCAACGTGTTCATCATGTTTATGTCGAAAGGCAATATCGCCCGTACGGCTGAAGCGCTGGATCTAAGCACAGTCAGTGTTCATCGCGCACTTCATACACTTGAAGAAGATATTGACTGC
Organism: Winslowiella sp. 2C04; assembly: GCF_050037805.1. NCBI lineage: Bacteria > Pseudomonadati > Pseudomonadota > Gammaproteobacteria > Enterobacterales > Erwiniaceae > Winslowiella > Winslowiella sp. 2C04. The sequence continues at coordinate 1,235,177 of NZ_CP188300.1, forward strand.
ATGTTGTTTATTCACAAGGGGCGCAACCTTGAACCGCTGCCTGCTGCATGGACGCTGCTGGAGTATTGTCAGGATGTCGTGAACATGATGGATAAAGGTCTTGAGCAAGCACGTAAGACTGCCGGTGTGGGTCGTGGCCGTCTCAGAGTAGGCACGCTCTATTCACTGACCCTGGAAACTGTCCCTAAGCTGATTATGGGGATGAAGTTGCGGCGGCCCTCTCTGGATCTGGATCTGACAATGGGATCCAATCAGATGCTGATGAATATGCTTGAGGATGATGCACTTGATGCTCTGCTTATCTCAATTGAAGATGACAAAGTTATTAGCTCTGGGTTTGACGTTGTACCGCTTTTTCACGATGAAATTTATTTAGCTGCGCCAGCCAGTGAGAGGCTGGGCAATACCCTCGAGGCAGATTTGCGCGATTATGCAGATCGTAGCTTTGTCACTCTGACAGAAGGGTTTGCGACTTACGCAGGATTTCAGGAAGCATTTAACATTGCCGGTTTTGGACCTAAAATTGTCACTCATGTAAATGATGTTTTCTCCATGTTGAATCTGGTGCAGGCAGGAATAGGTTTTTCGCTGGTACCTGGCAGGATGAAAAAAGTTTACGAGCACGATGTTCAATTGTTGAAGCTTGCAGAGCCTTATCAGATGCGCCAGCTAATCGCCATGGTCTATTCTCACCATCGCGAACGGGATAAGGATTTGCTGGCGCTGGCGGCAGAGGGGCGCATGTATGCAAGCAGCCTCAATCAATAAGGCGCTTTGCCAGATGTAATGCGACATTGATGCTATTGCGCTCAAGACAAATGGCTTCGCCCTTCCAGCCAGCCTGGTGCGTCAGCGCGGTAAGCACGCTGCCCGGCGGCATCTCGATTGCCAGCCTGGCATCACGTTGGTTGGCGGAGACCATCGCATCCTGCCATTGCACGGTTCGCGCCATATTAAACGCCAGGTCGTCGGCGATTTTCTGCGGTTCCCTCAAAACGCGCCCGCTTGAGCCGCTAAGATAGGTGCAGACAGGAGATGCTAAAGACACGGATTTAAAGGCTTTTGACAGCTCAGCGGCGGGTTTATCCAGTAATGCACAGTGTGACGGAACGCTGACCGCCAACCGTGTTGCCTTGCTCGCCCCAGCCTCCAGAGCCTTTTGCGCGACTTTCAACATATCCTCATCACGTCCCGCAATGACAATCTGCGTTTCTGCATTCAGGTTAGCGATATAGGTATTGCTGCCAGTCATGAGATCCTCGAGTCGGCTCAGGGGCAAACCAACAATGGCTGTCAGTCCGTAGCCATGCGGATAGGCCTGCTCCATTAAATCTCCACGCAGGGCAACCAGCCTGAGGGCATCGCGTAGAGTAAGCGCGCCTGCAATCACCGCTGCCGGAAATGCGCCGATTGAAAGACCGCTCACAATATCAGGCTTCAACCCTTGTTTAATTAACTCGCGAGCCCATGCGACGCCCGCAATCAACAAACACAGCTGTACCGCACGGGTATGGCGCAGCGCATCGGGCGTATCCAGCTTGTCAGTTTCGTCACCCAGAACAGCGCGAACTTCGCCAAGAATGGCATCTCTGTCAGGAATATGTCGCAGCATTCCGGGATTCTGTGTGCCCTGGCCGGGAAAAGTGAAGAGTATTTTCATAATGATTCATTGTTCCAGGGGGATGGAGTCAGCCGCGGACCGGTAGCTGTTTTAAGTAACACTCGTCCATCGCGCAGCCATTCGTTCAGTGCAAAAGCGCCAGACGGCGTTTCAACCTGAGTATCTGTGCGGCAGGGCAGCGCGTTTACCGCGCTCTGCCACTGCTGTAATTTTAGGTTATTGACCGGCTGCGGCGCACGGATCATCAGATCGAGATCGCTGTCGTCATGCAGTACCGGGATCCCTGTGGCGAGCTGATAGCCCGTGCTGCCAGTGATGCCCCAGTGCCAAGGCCAGGGGCAGGCAGTGAGCGCAATCGCTGCCTGAACCGGCCGCTGAGATACAAATAGTGAATGCTGTAGTCTCTCGCGATCGACCAGTGCTTCTGGCGTCACTATCCGGCAGATATCCTCTGCCTTGATCCATCCAGCGGCGCGCTGGTCACGTTGCGTACCGCGCACGCCAACTGGAATATCACCACTTTCATTCACATCACGCCTTACCACCACTGGCAGGCCAGCGTGCCACTGGCTGTCCACCCAGCTCTCCTTGATACCCATTAAGGCACTGGCTGAACGAAGCCAGACAAGATCGTGTGGGCGTGCTGTGAATTTCATATCAAATGCCTGAAGTTAAAGTAATAAAAAGCGGTAACGTCAGAATACACAGAACCGAGCTCAACAACAGCACAGCCTCTGCATCTGGTGACTGCACGCCAAAGCGATTTCCGAACACTACGCCAAAGAAACCGGCTGAGAGCGCGATCATCAGGATTGCCGTAACAGCCACTGAACCCTCAAGACCAAAGCCGAGAATGATTCCCCAGGCAATGAATGGCTGAATCAACAGTTTAGTAATGGTTGAAATACCGACCATAGCATTGAGCTGCAACTTGCGAGCAGAGAGAATTACCCCTGTCAGAAACAGCGCTGCGGCAGTTGCGGACAGTCCTAATGGTTTAATCGATGTCAGCAGTAGATCGGGCATTTTGATACCCATTGCCGACAGTATCACCCCAAGTAGCGGGCCCCAGACGATAGGCTTTTTGAACGAACGCCACATCAGTAATGGCAGCATAGTGAGCGTAGAACCCGTATTTTCACCGGCCGCGCGCGCTTTTTCACGCTCAAGGATTAGCAGGCAGAACGGCGTCAACAGCACGGAGCCGCAGGCTATCGACACGGCAACGGACAGTGAAGTCGCAGAGTTTTCACCCAGCACGCTGCCGAGGATTGGCAGGCCCAGCGCCGCATAGTTTGGCAGGGCAACGGTCAGCGTCAGCACCGCTGCATCCTGCGGCGATTTCTTGAAGACGCTGGTCGCCAGAAAATAGACAGCCGCATAGGTTATCCACATGGCTCCCGTCAGCACCACAATCAGCGGTGATTGCGCGACAATACCGGACCAGGAGGTCTGGACAGTGGCGCTGAATAGCGCAGCGGGTAGCGCAAAGTCCATAACAAAGATATTGAGTAATGAAACATTTTTGTTATCGACCATTTGGGCTTTTCCAGCCCAGAAGCCCAGAAGCATGATGATAAAAATTGGAGCAAGGGCATGAACAATCACATAAGTCATAGATCACCTGTATTCTGAAGGGAGATTACACTAACGCGATGTTATTATTCTTTAGGCCGCCGGACCGTAAGGCACACAGTGGTGCGCTCCGCTCCGGCCGCTTCAGGCAGGTTTTTTTTAAGACTTTAATGGCTACCAGACCGCGCGCATCCGCTCGCGAACCAATGCAGAGCTGCGGCGATTTTCGGCGCCCAGACGTGTTTTAAGTGTTGGATCCTTGCGTGCGTCGGTGATGGCTGCTTGAACAGTGATTTCAATTAACGCCAGGTCGGCATCGGAAGGATCATCCGGATTACTGACGTCCAGAAGATCGGAAAGCAGTCCAAGAGTCGCAAAATTACTGACGTCGTAGGCCATCGGTGGAATGTCGGCCGCCAGTTTTTCCAGTGCCTCGACGCTACGCAGAGTAATACGCGCGGCCGATTCTTTCCCCATCGCATGTACCAGCACACCGGTATCGTTAATTGCTATCAAACGATTTGCCTGATAGCCGTGTGCCAGAAATGCCCCTGACATTGCTTTACCGACAATAAGGCCGATTACCGGATGACCAGCCAGACGAGCCTTCGCATAAGCACCCGCGGCACCGGCCAGCGCCTGATGGATGCCAAATGCCTCTTCGCGGCGGCCGTAAGCCTGGCTCGGTACGTCGATCACCGCCACAATCGGGCGTTTCACTTCGCAGTCTTTGTCTGCATCAATGGTTTCGTTGACCACTTTTGCCAGCGTCCAGCCCTCCAGTAGCCCCACTTCGCCTTTGCTCGCTCGCGGATAGTGGTTGTCAGCGTCAGGGATCACGGAGATAAAGCGAACGCTTTCACCGTTCAATTGGCTATCTGCAACCTGAACGGAAGGACACAAGCCACTCATACGCTGCGCATCAGGTGCCAGTTTATTTAGCCAGGTTGCACCGCGGCTATTAGTCTGAGTCATCATTTCATCTCCGTGCAAAAAGCTGTTTAATCTGTGCGGTATCGGCTTGCTGACGTGTATCGAAGTGAGTCAGTCGTGGCAAATAATCACTGTAATTATCGCTACGATGTTGAGCCGGAACGCCTTTGGCAATGGATTCATTCATCGCGTTTTTCACAGCATTGACGCCATCATTAACCAGCGTGTCTACAAAACCGCTCTCATAGCGAATTTCGCCGCCGGTCATGCTCCAGATAAAGGGGCGATCGCGGGAATCGTATTCTTCAATACCGGCTTCCTGCTCAATAACCTGCGGGCCGTTGAGGCCCAGGCGCGCTTCACGGGTTACAATCAGATAACTACAAAGCGCTGCGGCAATAGACATACCACCAAAACAACCAACAGTGCCGGCAATAATGCCCACTACCGGGGTATAGCGGCGCAGATCGACAATCGCCGCATGAATATCAGCAATAGCCGCCAGGCCCAGGTTGGCTTCCTGCAGGCGCACACCGCCGGTTTCGAGGCACAGCACGGCTTGAGTTGGAATACCGTTACGATTGTCTTCCGCTGCCAGTTCCAGCGCCGCCGCCATTTTCGCGCCGGAAACTTCTCCCATGCTGCCGCCCTGGAAGGTGCCTTCAATGGCAATGACCACCGAAGGCTGGCCGTTGATGGTGCCACGTGCAACGACCATACCGTCGTCGGACTGTGGTACCACTCCCTGAAGCCCAAGCCACGGAGACATAATATTTTCAAACGGATCTAACAGTTCACGATAGCTGCCCTGATCAAGCAGAGCATGCGCGCGTTCACGGGCTCGTAATTCAATAAAGCTCGGATCATTTCGCATCACTCACCTCCTCAAAAACCTGTTCGATGCGGATTCTGGCAACGCCTGGTGTCGCACCAAAATCGTGGATAACCAGTTTTCCAGCAGGCAGACCACTGATCAGGCTCAGACGGTCAAATAGCGCGTTCCAGCGCGTGTCGCTGTTGTCCACTGAGGTAGTGATATCGATGCTGAGCGTTTGGTCTTCGGTTGCGGTGAAAAGCACTTCCATATCACCGGAGCCAACAACCCCTGCCTGGGCTCTGCCGCTGAGCATGCGGTTAGCAGGGAAAGATAATGTGATGTATTCCATAACGTCCTCTAAATAAAAGAGTGGATTGCGGGCTGGCATACCCTGTCAAGAAACAGCGTGGCAGCCAGTAAGTCCGCTGCACCACCGGGTGATGCATTGAGTATCAGCATTTGCGAATCAAGATGGGCCAGCCGTTTTCGGCCTTCATCTGTCATACAGCCCCCGGCTATCAGTACCGCGCGAGCCCCGTTCTGCATTGCTTCCAGCCCGGACATTCCGGCGCGTGAGAGCACGCAGGTATCGCTGAGCGAGGTCATGATCGCCATTAACGCGTCCAGATGAGCTTCCGTTTCGCTGGCGCCGTTAGCACGGCTGCGTAACAGCTGAGGGAGTGCAAGCTTCATCACGTGCGGAAATCCCTGCTGGGCTTCTTCACGGGCACCCGGTACCCGATAGCGATGCGTGGCCTTCAACCCTTTGCTGAAAAGCTTTGGCGCATTGCGATCCGGCAATGCAGCCAGTACGGCGGCAGTTTTGGCGACCTGATGCACGTCGGCATCTGCGCCAGTCATTGCCACTGCGCTCACCAGCAGGCCCAGTGCCCAGATCGCCCCACGGTGGGTATTGACGCCGTGGGTGGCAGCCATCATCTGCTGTTCACCCTGGCGGCCCAAATGGCCGATGGTTTCTCGCAGGGCGATATCAGCGGGGCGCTGCCAGCTTTGCAGGGCTAATTGCTGAAATGTCGCGGTCAGGCTGTGGGCAGAGCACTCCATCAGAGCAAGCGTCAGGTCGTGATGGGCACCGTTACCCCGGCTGTCCACCAGACCCGGCTTCGGGCTGAGTCGCGCTTCGTCGATCAGGCAGTCGCGGGCGAGGATCGCCAGCCGCTCAGCCTGCGCCTCAACTCGAGTCTGTGACAGTAGCTTCATTACCAGCTCCGGAATTTAGCAGGCGGGTTATAAAGGCCGTCGGACCATTCAACGAGATCCGCTACGCTTCCTGCGGCGAGCAACGAACGGGTAGCATCTGAGCGGCGAATACCCATATCTTCCGGATAAGCGACTTTACCGCTCTGACGAAGTTCAGCCACACGTTTGGCGTCAACGCCAAGGCCTATATCGGTAATCCCGGCAACGGCGGCAACCATTGCGCGGCGCTCCTCGATACTGTCAGCGCGGTAAAGGTAGGCAATACCTTCCTCTGTCAGCACGTGGGTCACGTCATCGCCATAAATCATCACCGGTGCCAGCGGCATACCGGAAGATTTGGCAACCTCAATGGCATCAAGCTTTTCAACGAAAGTTGGTTTTACACCGGCCTGGAAGGTTTCCACCATCTGCACGACAAGTTTCTTACCCCGCTGCATTGGGTCTGGCTCGGTGATCATATCCAGCCAGGCAGGAGTAGCATGACGGCGACCGTGCGGATCATGGCCCATATTGGGTGCGCCGCCGAAGCCGGACAGACGACCACGGGTAACGGTGGAGGAGTTTGCCAGCCCGTCGATTTGTAGGGTGGATCCGATGAACATATCAACAGCATACTGGCCAGCCATCTGACAGAAGGCTCGATTGGAACGCATGGATCCATCGGAGCCGGTAAAGAAAATGTCCGGACGGGCGCGGATATACTCTTCCATCCCCAGCTCACCGCCGAAGCAGTGAACACTTTCGACCCAGCCGCTCTCAATGGCCGGGATTAGGGTTGGATGGGGATTAAGGGTCCAGTGCTTGCAGATTTTACCTTTCAGACCGAGCTGTTCACCATAGGTTGGCAGCAGCAGCTCAATAGCGGCGGTGTTGAAACCAATGCCATGATTCAGTGACTGAACCTGATGTTCAGCATAGATACCCTTGATGGCCATCATCGCCATCAAAATATGTTCTTGTTTGATCAGGCGAGGGTCTCGGGTGAACAGGGGCTCAATAAAGAACGGTTTATCAGCCACCACAACGTAATCAATCCATGAGCCCGGAATATCCACGCGCGGCAGATCGGACTCGTCATCGACCAGTTCGTTAACCTGAGCAATAACGATACCATCCCGAAAGGCGGCTGCCTCGACCAGCGCCGGTGTGTCTTCGGTACTCGGCCCGGTGTAAAGATTGCCTTTTCGGTCAGCTTTAAACCCGGCTATCATCGCCACATTCGGGCAAAGATCGACATACAGACGAGAGTAGAGTTCGATATAGGTATGGATCGATCCGATTTCCAGTTGACCGTCCTGAAGCAGCTGCGAGATACGCAGGCTCTGAGGCCCAGAGAAGGAGAAATCAAGTTTACGGGCGATGCCTTTTTCAAACAGGTCGAGGTGTTCACTGCGCCCCACGCTTGGCATAATCATATGTAAGTCGTGGATTTTTTTTGGATTAACCTCAGCAAGCATGCGGGAGAGAAAATCGGCCTGTTTCTGGTTATTGCCTTCCAGCACCACGCGATCGCCGGAGACAATCAGTTTTTCAAGTGCTCCCACCAGACTATCTGTCGGGATTATCTTATCCTGTATGGCAAGAGACGCCATGCGCCGCGCTTTTTCACTGCGACGTGTGTTCCATTCCCGTGCCGGAGTTTGGACTACATTCATTATTAACCTCATGATTCAGATGATCATTTTCCGTCATTTATGCTGGGTTCATACTGCTCCCTAAATGGCAGACATTCAATTAAGGCAAAGTCACAATTGTTAGCTTGAGAGTAATAATTTTTTGAGAGTCATCAAAGCCAGAAAATAGAGTGTAGGCACTGTGGTGATTTTATTGTTATCAGTTTGTAAATAATTATTTGACAGGGTTAATTAACGACATCCTGCCGTCATCTGGCTTATACTATTAAAATCTCTGTTTTAACTCTGTGATGACAATGATGTTTACCTTTAGGCTAACGTTTATCGGAAATAGGATTTAAAAAATTTATTATTAACTATCGATTATTTTCTGGATTTATCGGTGTTTTTTTTATTCATTAAAATCAAGTGGTTATCTTTTTAGTGTATCCTCCTTCATCTTCAATTTCCGTAACAAATCTGGCAGTGAAAAACGGTGGGTTGTTACTGCAGGCGAAGACAATTTTTACTTTAATGGTTTTATCCAGGTCAGCTGAATTATGAATGTAGTTAAAGTGCTGAGTGCTGTTTTTATTTGCGTACTGTTGCTCTCTTTTTGCCAAAGTCTGGTTAAATCGATGCGCAGTAACGAAGGAGCAAAAGTTGAAAACTGGTGGTCGGCACGGCGTGATTCGGCCGGCATAGCCCCCAGTCCGCAGCAATATGCCAGTACGGCGATTGTTCAGGTCTATGCCGCGCATACTTTTGGCTGGAAAGGGCTGTTCGCGGTTCATCCATGGATTATTTTTAAAAAAGCCGGTGAAACCGAATATCAGCGCTACGAAGTGGTCAGTTGGGGCAGTGATAACCGGGTGCGGCGCAACTATGCCACGCCGGATGGCTTCTGGTATGGCGCAAAGCCAGGATTGCTGGTTGAGCATCGCGGCGCGGCAGCCGAAGCGATGATACCCGCAATTGAAGCCGCGATTAAAAGTTATCCGTGGCCGCATACCTACCATGCCTGGCCTGGACCGAACAGCAACACTTTCCTCGCCCATATCGGCCGGGAAGTTCCCGGGCTGAAACTGGATCTACCGGCTAACGCCATTGGTAAAGATTACCGCCCGTTGCTGCATCCGGTTGGATTGCCGCCGTCAGGCAATGGGCTGCAAGTCTCGCTGTTGGGCGTGCTGGGAGTGATTATCAGTGGTGAGGAGGGGATGGAAGTGAATGTGCTTGGCATCAATCTTGGTGTCGGCTTTAAGCCGCTGACCCTGCGTTTACCATTTATCGGCCAGCTTGGTGATAATAATCTGGCAAAGCCGGACAGCTGAAGCCCGTGGGGGATTGCCCCCCACGGGTTGCTAAAGGTTAGTGCAGTAAAAACACCGTCGCCAGACCGAGAAAGATAAAGAAGCCGCCGGTATCGGTTATCGCGGTGATTAATACGCTGGAGCCAACTGCCGGATCGCGTTTCAGTTTGGTCATAATTAATGGGATCATTACGCCCATGAACGCCGCCAGCAGAAGGTTCAACACCATCGCCAGCATCATTACGCCACCCAATGCCGGATTGTCATACATCAGCCAGGTAATCACGCCCATAATGCCGCCCCAGAACAGGCCATTAATCAGCGCGACACCTAATTCACGGATGACCAGGAATGAGAAGTTACCCGGCTCGACCTGATGCAGCGCCAGTGCGCGCACAATCATGGTGATAGTCTGGTTGCCGGTGTTGCCGCCAATACCGGCGACAATCGGCATCAGTGCCGCCAGTGCTACCAGCTCCGAGATAGTGGCTTCAAACAGCCCAATAACGCGTGAGGCGACAAACGCCGTGCAGAGATTGATCGCCAGCCAGGCCCAACGGGTGCGCACCGCCTTTTTAACTGGCGCAAACACATCTTCGTCCGGGCTAAGGCCACCCATCTTACGGATATTGCTGTCGCTCTCTTCGTTAACTAAATCCACCACATCTTCGATGGTGACACGACCAATCAGCTTACCTTTCTGATCGATAACCGCCGCTGAGATCAGGTTATAACGTTCGAAGGCACCGGCTGCATCTTCTGCTTTATCATCCAGCCGGAAAGTGGTCGGTTGCTTATTCATCACCTCGAACACTTTTTTATCCGGTGTATTCAACAAAATATCGGTCAGCGGCAGTTCGCCGAGCAGCACGTTATTTTTATCGGTGACAAACAGTTTATCGGTACCGTCCGGCATCGACTTCTTGCGGCGCAGAAAACGCTGCACGGTTGCCAGCGAGATGTCGGCACGCACCGTCAGCAAATTGAAGTCCATGATGCGACCGACGCGATCGCGGTCGAAATGCATCATGTTCAGCACGTGCGCACGCTGGCTCTGTTCCAGCGAGGTCAGTAAGCGGCCGGTTAAATCACGTGAGAGATATTTGGCGAGATAAGCCTGATCGTCTATATCCAGCGGCTCAATCGCCTGCAGGATGGCTTTATCACTCATCTCCTCAATCAGACTTTCCCAGACGCTTTCAGATGCTTCAACCAGCACCTGACCGCGGCGCTCGTTATCGATCAGACGCCAGAATGCCTGGCGTTCGTCTTCGGGAAGCGCTTCGAGAATGTCGGCGAGGTCAGCGGCGTGCAGCAGCGTGATGGACTGCTTCAGTTCCTCGGTTTGTTGTTCGACCGTCTGCTTTTCCAGATCGGTTTCGTTATGCGGCCGTTCAAGCAGGGTATCAACTAAATCATTATTATTAAGTAGCAGGTTAAGAATTCGACTACGAATTTCAGCCAGCTGCTGGGCGTGAGAAGCAGGTGCAGACATAAATATCCCTTGTGTCTGTAGAGCAACACGTCAAAAGTGGCTTAAAGCCGACAAAAAATGTATGAAATGAGGGTAAGTTGTCTCATGCAAGGCAACTTAACGCTCGTATCATAACGTGACGCAGAGCATTATTCAGTATTGACGGGTGTGGCGATTGTCGATGTTTCAGGCATCGCTTTTTTTTGCTGATGATGGTCAATCGCGCCTGGAATGGAATAAATCAAACGTCCAAGCAGAATGATAAAACTGATCAGCAATACGATGCGCGTCATCCGCCCCGTTTTTTTGTGTCGTTTCATAGTCATAGCGTTGTGCACGCAATGGGCTCCTGTGGTTGGCTTACGAAAGTAAGCGACTTAGTTATTTAGGCACAGCATAGCGGCCAGGTCAATCTGCTGCGGATGCTTACCGTGCAAAAATATCACCTGATTACCTGCCGTTAATTAAACAGGTTGGCTGTACAAAAATTTATCTGATGATGAGTTGATTTATGTCAAACTGGCAATGACCTGGTTGCATGTCAGGTAGCTCCCGTCGCGGGGGCGGGCCAGCCCCAATGGGCTTCTTCAGGATGAAGAGCAGCAAAACGGCACGGAATGCTTGCCGGGTTCTGCAATATACGATGATGCATATGCGCAAAAAATTCTGTTTTAAACAGTTCAGCACTCGCTGGTGGGGATTACCGCTGATACTGCCGTTAATCCTGATGCCGTTTTCCAGTCATTTCTCTGCTCGTCTGCAACTTCCCGACGGTGATGTCTATCTTATTTATCTGCCGCTGGCGATGATGGTCGCGATGCTGATGGTATTTGACTGGGCGGCGCTGCCAGGGGTGGGTATCGCATTGCTGTGCCGGTTTATTCTGCATATCTCACCGGCTCAGGCGCTGATTGCCAGCATCATCTTTTTGGCCGCGATGAGCATCAGCTGGACCGGCTACCGCATGCATGCGCGCAGTCGCTGGAGTGCCGGTTTTGGTGAATTCAGCATGATGCCGGTTCGTCTGTTCTGGTTGGGTTTTTTTCTGCCGACGTTGATGCTGATCCTGCTACAGACCGTGGTGACGCTGGGCGTGCTGCCGGAAGCCAGCGGGATCTTTTCCCCGGATCCTTTTACCATCCGAACGTTAATCAACTACCAGTCGCTGCTACTCTCCTGTATTTCTCTGATGCAGGTCTACTACTGGTTGATTCGCATTATCAAAAGACCCCGTTTCGCCCCATTGCTATGGGGACGCCTGAAGCGACAAATCGCCGATGAGGTGACCTGGCGCGAATTAATCTGCTGGGCGATGCTGATGGCCGTGATACTGGCTATTCTTACCCATTTCCGCCTTGACCGGGAAAATCTGCTGACCAGTGATTACACCCTGACGCTGTTGCTGCCGCTGATGCTATGGGCCGCGATGCGCTTTGGCTATCTGATGACCTCACTCAGCTGGTCACTGATTCTGGTGGCGCTTTATCAGTTTCGTGAGCAGTTTGTCGATATGCAGACTCAGCTACTGCACCTGGCGATTATCTCCTCGAATTTGCTGGTATTTACCCTGACTATTTTTATGATGGCGGCGATTGGTAACCGCCAGCGGCGGATTATTTTTAAATCCCGGCGCGCCGCGCTGACCGATCCGGTGATTGGCTTGCCCAATCTGCGGGCACTTAATGTCGATCTCGCGAGCCGCGCCCAGTCTACGCTGTGCTTTTTGCGTATACCTGAACTGGATCTGTTAAGTCGGACCTATGGTCTGCAACTGCGCATTCAATATAAGCGTTGTCTGGCAGGTCATCTCCGTCCTTTGCTGCGCCCGGGAGAGGACGTCTACCAGTTACCGGGATTTGATCTGGCGTTGCAACTGGAAAGCGCTACCCACCTGGTCCGTATCGAAGAGATTGCTACCCGGCTAAAAAACTATCGCCTGACGTGGGATGGTTTACCGCTGCAGCCGAGCGTCGGGCTGAGTTTTTGCACCGTCAGACCGCCGGTGAGCCATCTGCATGAACTGCTGGGAGAGCTGAGTGCGATGGCGGAAGTGTCGCTGAATAGCGGACTGCCGGAGAATTTGCAGCAGGGGGGCGTGCCGGTGCAGCGCAAGGTAAAAGACAAACTGTCGATGTTGCATGAAGTGCAACATGCGCTGGATGACAATAAGTTTGTGTTACTGGCTCAGCGTATACAGGGGCTTCGCGGCGATGACTATCACGAAATCCTGCTGCGAATGGTAGATTCTCACGGCAATCAGCTGAAGCCGGAGGTATTCCTGCCGGTGGTGCACGAGTTTGGCATGAGCTGGGAGATCGACCGCTGGGTACTTGATCATACGCTGTGCTTTATCGATCAGCATCGTGAGGCGCTGCCTGCGGCACGCTTTTCGGTTAATCTTTTTGCCTCCACTTTGTGTCGTCCGTACCTGGCGCGTGAAATTGATACCATGCTGAAAACCTACAATGTGGAGCCGTGGCAGCTGATCGTTGAAGTAGAAGAGTCGCATATGCTCAGTGATTTCAGCTGGGGAAATCGCTCGATCAATCAGTTGCGCTATCTGGGGTGTCGGGTGGCAATCGATGACTTTGGCACCGGCTATGCCAGCTATACCCGTCTGAAGGAAGTGCAGGCCGATATGCTAAAAATAGATGGCAGCTTTGTGCGCAACATTCTGACCAGCAGCCTCGATTATAATATTATCGAGTCTATTTGCTGCGTCGCCCGCCTGAAGCGAATGAAGGTGGTGGCTGAGTTTGTCGAATCAGATGAAATAGCCGCCGCGCTAAAAAAGCTCGGGGTCGATTATTTGCAGGGCTATGCCATCAGTATGCCGCAGCTCCTGTCGAGCTTAGCCCCTGCAGTTAACCCTGATATCAATCCTTAGTCGGAGCCTTTTGCGCCAGCAGGGTGGCGAAACGCAACTTAATGCGGTTGCCGTTTTCGTCGGTTTTAAACAGCTCACCGACTTCCTCGTTGTACTTCAGAATATGCCATTTGCGGTAATAGTGGCTGAGCTCACCGGATTTAAAGGTGAACGGGAAGGGCAGAGTGCAGGGATAATCGTCGGTGTTCATCGCGGCAACGATCAGGTTATAACCATTTTTTACCGTGCTGGCCTGCATATCGGCAATCATCTGCGGGATGGTTTCCGGTTGCAGAAACATCATGACCACGGTAGAGAACACCAGCTGGTACTCGCCATTAAAACGCAGGGTATCCAGATCTTTAATATCGGTGCTGATACCGTCTAACGACTCTTGCCCGATGATGTGATTCAGTTTGGCGATGCTCTGCGGATTTTTATCCCAGGCGGTAAGTTCATAGCCTTGCTGATTCAGGTACAACGTATTGCGTCCGTTGCCGCAGCCAAGATCCAGCGCTTTACCGGGGGCAATGCGACTGGCAGCCTCGACGATTTCAGAATGGGGCGCGCTGAGTGCATACTTTTGGAACAGATCGTTGCGGGTATCTGGGGTTGTCATAATAAAACCGTTATTAAATGATAGCCGGACATTATCAGCAACGGCGAGGTTCGAATCGCCGTTGCTGGCGGCTTTAAACTGTGCCGGATTTTTACGGCGCTTCCTGGATCATCAGCTTCCAGCCGACCACATCTTCCCAGTACGCCTGCTCGCGCTCAAGATCGAGTTGTACCAGGTTATTCTGAGCAAAGTAGCCGGCAGGGAAGGTCAGCGTCCAGTGGCCATCATCCGTTTCCAGCAGCAAGGTGTCGGGTTTAGTGGTTGCCTGACGCTGATTGTTCAGCAGCGCACCTAACCGCAGCAGAAACACCAGCGGCAAAAATTGCTTCTTCTTAAACAGGGTAAAACGCGGCATCTCATCCACTTTCACCGCTTTACGATGATAGCGTACCAGCATCGCCAGCAGTGATTGTTGATCCTGATTAAAGCCCGGCATATTGGTATTTTGCAGGATATAAGAGGAGTGGCGCTGTAAGCCGCTGTGATTAATGCTCAACCCGACTTCATGCAGCATGGATGCCCATTTGAGCAGCGCTGCCAGCTGGGGATTGGCCTGTTTTGGATTTTGATTTTTCCATTGCAGATAGAGTAGCTCAGTGGTGTCGAGTACCCGACGGGCCTGGTCGGTGTCGATGTTGTAGTGATTCGCCAGGCTTTGTGCCGTGCGGCTACGAATATCCTGATGGCGGAAACGGCCTTCCATCTCATACAGCACACCTTCACGCAGCGCACCGTCCGAAAGGCGCAGCTCGCGGATCGCCAGCGCATCAAACACGCCGCACAAAATCGACAGTCCCGGAACAAATACCGCTTTACGCTCATCCGACAAGCCCGGCAGGCTTAAGGCATCAAAGGACTTATGCTTAATCACCTCGTCATACAGCATTTCGAGGCGCTCCGGGGTAATCAGCTTATCTTTCTCACCCATTGCCTGTAGCACTTCACAGGCTGCTTTGATGGTGCCTGATGCGCCAAGGGCAAACTGCCAGCCGAGCAGGCGATATTGCCAGGCAAGGGTTTCCAGCTTTTGCGCGGCGGCCAGCCGTGCGCGGCGGAAATTCTCTTTACTGATCTCGCGCTGCGGGAAATAGAGATTGGCAAAACTGACGCAGCCCATGCGTCGGCTTTCAACCAGCTTGGGTTCAAAATCTTCGCCGATCACCAGTTCGGTTGAACCACCGCCGATATCAATCACCAGCTTACGGCCTTTCTCTGGCTGGGTGTGTTCCACCCCCATAAAGATCAGGCGTGCTTCTTCATGACCAGAGATCACTTCGATCGGATACGGAATGACATCGGCGGCGCGCTGGAGAAAATCCTCCGCATTAACCGCCTGACGTAAAGTATGGGTGCCGACAATAGTGACATTGGCCGGGCTGAAGCCTTGCAAGCGCTCGGCAAACAGCGCCAGGCAATTCAGACCTCGCTGAATCGCATCTTCACTCAGCACATTGTTGGCATCCAGCCCATCGGCCAGATGTACCCGCTGTTTCAACCTTCCCAGCACCTGCATGGCACCATCCACCACGCGTGCAATCACCATGTGGAAACTGTTTGAACCGAGGTCAATAGCAGCAAATTCCTGCGGTTTGGGCGTACTTTTATGGGATATTGGCATAGTGAATTATTCAGGTTGTTCCAGGGATTTGATGTAATCGTAAATGGCTAACTGTGCGCGAACCTTACGGCGGTTGCCACGCGGCACATAACGATTACTCAGCTCTTTATCAACGAAGCGAGCTTTCAGGGTATCACTGAACAGGATGCCAATAATATCCAGTATGCGCTGTTTCAGCGTGGGATCGAGGATCGCCACCGCCACTTCGATACGGTAATCAATATTACGGGTCATCCAGTCGGCAGAAGAGAGATAGACTTTTTTATCGCCGCCGTTATCAAAAATATACACCCGGTCATGCTCAAGATAGCGATCTACGATACTGATTACCTTGATATTATCGCTGATGCCTTCAAGATTCGGGATCAACGAACACATACCGCGGATCAGCAGATTAACCTGCACCCCAACGCTTGATGCGGTGTACAGCCTGTCGACTAAACCTTTATCCACCAGGTTGTTCACTTTCAGCGTAATGCCAGCCGCAATACCGTTCTGCGCATTGGCAATTTCATTATCGATCAGCTGATAAAGCATCCGGCGCGAGTTTTGCGGCGAGACCATCAGATGTTCAAAACTGACCGGGCGGTAAGGATTTTCGATAAAGTTAAACACCCGGCGCACTTCATTTGTAATGCGCGCATCGGCGGTCAGTAATGAATAGTCGGTATAGATGCGTGCGGTCTTCTCATTAAAGTTACCGGTGCCAATATGAGCGTAGCGCACAATTTCATCGTTCTCACGGCGTGAGATTAAAAACAGTTTGGCGTGGATCTTTAAGCCCGGCGCGGAGAAGATCACATGAACACCCGCTTCGGTTAAGCGTTTTGCCCAATGAATATTGGCGGCTTCGTCGAAACGTGCCTGTAACTCGACCACGACCGTGACTTTTTTGCCGTTATATGCGGCGTGGATCATTGCATCAATAATGCGCGAGTTTTTCGCCACGCGATAAATATTAATTTTAATCGCCAGTACGCTCGGGTCAAACGACGCCTGGCGCAGCAGCTCCAGCACGTGCTCGAAGGTGTGATAAGGATAATAGAGCAGCACGTCGCGATGACGAATAGCATCAAAGCCGTTACGGAAGCCATCAAACCAGATATGGCGCAGCTGCGGCAGTGGCTTGTTGACCAGATTGGCTTTGCCGACGTTAGGGAAACTAATAAAGTCTTTAAAGTTATGGTAACGGCCGCCAGGTATAATTGAGTCGTAATTCGAGATGCTGAGTTTGCCGCGCAGCAGTTCGACCATCGCATCCGGCATATCACGCTGATAAACAAAGCGTACCGGCTCAGCGGTCAGACGCTGTTTCAGGCTGGATGACATCAGTTCCAGCAGGCTGGATTCCATCTCAGTAACCAGATCGTACTCGGCGTCACGCGTCATTTTCATTGAGTAAGCGTTGAGCGCGTCATAATCGAAAAAGCCTTTAAAGATATCATCCAGGCAATAGCGCAGAATGTTATCGAGCAAGATCATCGGCTTGCGGCGACGTGGCGTTTCCGGCGGCAGATTAACGAAGCGCGGCACTTTATCCGAAGGGATCTCCAGCAGTGCATAGCGGATATCTTCGCCGCGAATAATCTCGATCGCCAGATAGGTATAGTCGTCTTTCAGAAACTCGGTCAGATCGGTATCACGGTTGATCAAAATCGGCGTGATGTGCTGGCGCAGATGGTGTTTAAAGTAGTGCCGCAGCCAGTTCTGTTGATTTGGCGACAGCTGACGCTCATTGATCAGAAAGATCTGGTTGCGCGCCATTTCCAGCAGCAGATCGTTATACAGGCCGTCGAACTCCTGATCGGCTTTCATTACCCGCTGCTGAATCTTTTTCAGCAAGTGGCGCGGCGTACTGGGCGAACCCTGTTCTTCGCCTATCAGAATGCGGCGCTTCAAATCGGCAAAGCGGACCTTATAAAATTCATCAAGATTATTGGAGTAAATGCCGAGAAAACGCATCCGCTCAATTAGCGGATTGCTCTTGTCTGCTGCTTCCTGCAATACACGTTCATTAAAAGATAACCAGCTCAGTTCTTTTTCAATGTATAACTTTTCCTGACCCATTTTTACTCCGATGTGCTGATTCAGGACCAAGGTATCCGGTGTCCAAATCCATTATGGCGAGAGTATGGCTGCATTGTCCAACCTCAATAGTTGTCTTATCAAGCGGCTACGGGCAACATAGCGGCCTCAAAGCGAAACGGAACCTTTTTCTGGCATGATCGACAACCATATTCCGGTGCAATACAGCGACTCAAGGCGGCGATTTTTCGACCGGCTGACGCATCGCGTGGTCACGGCCTGTGGCGTCGGTATCCTGCTGGTCATGATGCTGCTGTTTTTCTGGTTAATCTGGGTAGTGACGCCGCTGTTTACTGCGCCTTCACTCCAGCAAGTCAGCCACTTTGCTTTATGGCAACCGCAACCTGCGGTGGCGATTGGCCTGAATGGCAAGTGGGGCTGGCGTATCGATCAGCATGGCAGCGCCCGTTTTATTCCGCTCAGCGGCGAGCCGGCTGAACCGGCACTGCAGCTGGCCACTGGCCCGGTTCAGGCGGCGGTTACCGCCGATAAATCTGCGGTGGCATTGTTACAGCCTGATGGCAGTATTAAATTAATTACCGCCGATTTTACCGCCAGCGAAGATGAGCCACGCTGGAAATTTCCGCTCGGCGACCGCGCGCTGGCGATTTCAGCACGGTCTTTGCGTCATCCCGCCGTCGCGCATCCCGCAGACGATCGCTGGCTGTTTGCCGCCGCCAGCGATAATACCATTGAGCTGGCACGGCTACAGCCCAACCAGACGCCGCAAATTCAGACCATCAATCAGGCAGGGACAGATCAGCTGCTGCTGACGCCAGATGGAAAGCTGCTGTTTGCGCTGGCAGATAATCTGCTGCGCGTCTGGCGCATTACGGCGGACAATATTACCCTGCGCGATACCATCACGCTGCAGGAAAAACCGCAGGAAATGCTGCTATTAAGCGGCGGTGACTCGTTGTTGCTTGCCGGGCCATCCGGCATTGCGCAATGGTTTGATATCGCCAGCCCTACAGGTCCGCACCTTAACTTTATCCGCAATTTTACCGGCGCTAAGGCGCAACCGCTGTTCTTCAGTGAAACTCATCGCCGGGTGTTCGCCACCCTCAGCCCGCAAGGCCAGCTTACGCTATTTGCCAGTAAACAGGACGGCGCGATTTTCTCGCATTCGCTGCCTGCCGGGATTACTGCCGCCGAGTTTGCACCACAGGGGAATGGACTGCTGGTGGAAAGTCAGGGTGAGTGGCGCTACTTCAGCTTGCACAATCCTTTGCCGGATTTTAGCTGGCGCAGTCTGTGGCAGAAAGTCTGGTATGAAAACTATCC
The DNA here is from genome assembly GCF_050037805.1 of Winslowiella sp. 2C04. NCBI lineage: Bacteria > Pseudomonadati > Pseudomonadota > Gammaproteobacteria > Enterobacterales > Erwiniaceae > Winslowiella > Winslowiella sp. 2C04. Next base: position 1,254,216 of record NZ_CP188300.1, read on the forward strand.
GCAACCGGCGTGGGTATGGCAATCGACGGCGGCTGAAGATTACTACCAGGGAAAATTCAGTCTGGTGCCGATGGTATCCGGCACGCTGAAAGCCGCCGCGTTGGCGCTGCTGTTCGCCACGCCGCTGGCGCTGGCTGCTGCAATTTATACCGCCTGGTTTATGTCACCCGCGCTGCGGCGCTGGGTGAAACCGGCTATCGAAATGATGGGCGCGCTACCCAGCGTGGTGGTGGGCCTGATTGCCGGGCTGTGGCTGGCTCCACGTATTGCCGATCATCTGTCCGGCGTGCTGCTGCTGCCGTTTGTGCTGGCCGCAACGCTGTTGCTCTGTGGCTGGGGCTCACGCCGCTTGCCGCCGCGCTGGCGACATCGGCTGTGCGCCGATGGCCGTGAGGTGTGGATACTGGTGCCGCTGTTGCTATTGGTCAGCCTGCTGACGCTGTGGCTGGTGCCCTTACTGGACGGCTGGCTGTTTAGCCGCGGGCTGGCGGAACGTCTGGCGCACGGCTATGAGCAGCGCAATTTGCTGGTTGCTGGCGTGGCGATGGGATTTGCGCTGGTGCCGCTGATTTTTACCCTGGCAGAAGATGCAATTTTTAGCGTTCCCGCCTCGTTGGGGCAAGGTTCACTGGCGCTGGGTGCCACGCCATGGCAAACCTTGTCACGCGTGGTGTTACCCGGCGCATCGGCAGGTATTTTCGCCGCGCTGATGATCGGTTTTGGTCGCGCGGTGGGGGAAACCATGATTGTGCTAATGGCTACCGGCAATACACCGGTTACCGATGGTGGTTTGTTCCACGGTTTGCGAACGCTGTCGGCCAATATTGCCGTCGAAATGCCGGAAGCGGCGGCGGGTAGTGCACATTACCGTATTCTGTTCCTCAGCGCGCTGGTGCTGCTGTTGTTTACTCTGGTGGTGAATACGCTGGCAGAAGTGGTGCGCCAGCGGTTGCGTCAGCGCTATGGTCAGCATGAGGGGCAGGGATGAATAAGTGGATGGCGCAGAACGACCGCTGGCGCTGGTTAACCGCCGGTGCAGTGGCGTTCAGCCTGCTGGCGTTTTTGCTGCTGATTAGCTTACTGGCCTGGCAAGGATTACGCGGTTTCTGGCCCCAGCCGGTAACGCTGTTCACGCTTAATCAATCTGCTGCGGGCAACGTGCAGTTACTGGGCGAGGTGGTGAATCACAGCCAGGTTTCTCGCCAGCAGTTGCAGGATAGCGGTAGCCGCATCGCTGAGTCGTTACCGGAAACGGTCACGCGTTATCTGATCAAAACCGGCAACCGTGATTTTGCCGCGCCGGATTTTCGCACGCTGTTGTCCAGCGATATCGCTCAGCGGCAGCAACCGGAAGAGATTATCGTGTTGCAGCGCCGCACGGGTGGCAACGCATATGGCTGGTTTGCCGGTTTGCGCGACGGCACTCAGCCTTTAGTGGCGCAAAATATGAAAGCTGCGCTTCAACAGCGGCTGCAGCAAACTCGCCTGCAACTGGAGCAGGCGGCGCATATTCGTCGCGTGGAGATGGCGCAGGTGAATGCTCAGCTGGAAGCTCTGCAGCTACAGGCGCAGGAGTTGCGTGAAGAGAAACAGTACGACGCGCAGGAGCAGTCGATTCATCAGGCGGGGCGGGCCGAACTACAGCGCCAGTTTAACCGGCTGGCGGCGCGGCTGGCGTCGCTTAACAGTGAAATTGAACGCAGCGCGCTATTGTTGCGTGATGCCAGTGGCAACGTGCAGCGTATTCCGCTGACGCAGATCGTCGCCGCCTGGTATCCGAATGCGATGACGTCTGGGCAAAAATGGCAGCATTTCGCCATGCAAATCTGGCATTTTATCAGCGACTCACCGGGCGAAAATCAGTCGGATGGCGGCGCGTTTCCGGCGATTTTTGGTACGGTGCTGATGGTGCTGTTGATGTCGGTGATGGTGATGCCGTTAGGCGTGATCGCTGCCGTCTGGCTACATGAGTATGCTGACCGCAATGCATTAACGCGCCTGGTGCGGATTGCGGTAGTGAATCTTGCTGGCGTACCGTCGATTGTTTACGGCGTTTTTGGCCTCGGTTTTTTTGTCTGGCTAATTGGCGGCACGCTCGATCAGCTGTTTTTTCCGGCTTCGCTACCTAATCCGACTTTTGGCACCCCTGGCTTATTATGGGCCTCGCTAACGCTGGCACTGCTGACGTTACCGGTAGTGATTGTTGCGACCGAAGAGGGGCTGTCGCGGATCCCTTCCGCTTTGCGTCAGGGCTCGCTGGCGCTGGGCGCCACCCGGGCGGAAACCCTGTGGCACATCACCTTACCGCTGGCATTACCGGCGATGCTGACCGGCCTGATTCTGGCGGTGGCACGCGCCGCAGGCGAAACTGCGCCGCTGATGCTGGTCGGGGTAGTGAAGCTGGTACCGGAATTGCCGATTGACGGCATTTTCCCTTATCTGCATCTTGATCGTAAATTTATGCACCTTGGCTTCCAGATTTACGACCTGGCGTTCCAGAGTCCGAACGCCGAAGCGGAGCGCCCGCTGGTTTATGCGACGGCCTTGTTACTGGTAAGCATTGTATTAGGACTGAATCTGGCGGCGATGGGCTTGCGCCATCGCCTGCGCGAGCGCTATCGTGCGCTGGTGCAATAACTGTGGACACTGTAATGCATTCAACCGTGGATTTTGCCGCAACAGAAACGGCGCTGGAACTGAATCAGCTGTCGTTGTGGTATGGCGATAAACAGGCGCTGAAAGATATCTCACTGCGGTTACCGAAAAACCGTATTACCGCGCTGATTGGCCCTTCCGGCTGTGGCAAATCGACGCTGCTGCGCTGCTTTAATCGTATGAACGATTTGATTGATGGCTGTCGGGTGGAAGGCGATATTATGCTGGAGCAGCAGTCGATTCTGCAAAATGCTGGCGACCTTTCCGCTCTGCGCCGCCGCGTGGGTATGGTATTTCAACGGCCAAATCCTTTTCCCAAGTCGATTTATGAAAATGTGGTATACGGACTGAGATTACAGGGCGTGCGCGACCGGCGGGTGCTGGATGAAGCGGTTGAGCGCGCGCTGCGCGCTGCGGCACTGTGGAGCGAGGTTAAAGACAGTCTGCGGCAGAATGCGCTGACGCTCTCCAGTGGTCAGCAGCAGCGCTTAGTGATTGCACGTGCCGTGGCGATTGAACCGGAGGTGTTGCTGCTTGATGAGCCAACCTCGGCACTCGATCCAATCTCGACGCTGGTGATTGAAGAGCTGATGACCACGCTAAAGCAGCATTTCACGCTTATTCTGGTGACGCATAACATGCAGCAGGCGGCACGCGTCTCGGACTACACCGCGTTTATGCATAATGGCAGCGTGGTGGAGTTTGCGCAGACCGACGATCTGTTTACCACACCGCAGGCGCGTCGTACTGAGGATTATATTACGGGCAGGTATGGTTAAAGATTAAAGCAGAGCAGCAAGAGTAACAGGCCAGCCATTGCTGGCCTGTTCTCATTTAGTCAATCGCATAACCTTCGGCAGGCAGTTTTACACCGTCCATCCAGGCGGCATTATTCTGCATGGTCAGGCGACCATCGATAAACCAGCTGACAACCCGTGGATAGATAGCATATTCCTGCTGCTGCACGCGGGCATTGACTGCTTCTTCGCTATCACCGGCAAAAATCGGCACTTTAGCCTGTAAAATCACCGGGCCACCGTCCAGCTCATCGGTAACAAAATGCACCGAGGTGCCGTGCTGATCATCACCGTTTTCAATGGCTTTGCGATGGGTGTGCAGGCCGGGATATTTCGGCAGCAGCGAAGGGTGGATATTCAGCAGACGCTGCTGATAATGCGCGACAAATGCCGGGCTGAGAATGCGCATATAGCCCGCCAGCACCACTAAATCCGGGCCGTAAGCGTCGATTTCCAGCATTAGCTGACGATCGAAAGCTTCACGGTCAGAAAACTGGGCGGCTTCCAGCGCATGGCCGGGAATGCCGGCGGCGCGTGCGCGTTCCAGACCAAAAGCGTCGGCTTTATTACTGAAAACGGCAGCAATGCTGCCGTTGATTTGTCCTTGCTGGCAGGCATCTAAAATGGCCTGGAGATTACTTCCGTTTCCGGAAACCAGCACGACTATCTTTTTCATGGATTAATAACCACACGCTCTTCAGCATCGGAAGCTTTAATCACGCCGATCTTCCACGCGAGTTCGCCAGCATCAGTCATTAACTGCACCGCTTTGTCGGCATCTGCCGGGCTGAGCGCGATAACCATACCGACGCCACAGTTAAAGGTGCGATACATTTCATGACGGCTGACATTACCTGCCTGCTGCATCCAACTGAAAATGGCGGGCCACTGCCAGCTTGACTCTTCCAGCACGGCTTGGGTGTTGTCTGGCAGCACGCGTGGGATGTTTTCCCAGAAGCCGCCGCCGGTCAAATGAGCAATGGCGTGCACATCAACCTGTTCGATCAGGCTGAGAATGTTTTTCACGTAAATGCGGGTCGGAGCCAGCAGATGATCGGCGATCGATTTGCCTTCCAACTGGGTGGTTTCCGGTTCGGTCTGGCTGACCTCGAGGATTTTGCGCACCAGTGAATAACCGTTAGAGTGCGGGCCACTTGAACCCAGCGCGATCAGTACATCGCCGTCCTGCACTTTGCTGCCGTCGATGATTTCTGATTTTTCCACCACGCCGACGCAAAAACCCGCCACGTCATAATCTTCGCCATGGTACATGCCCGGCATTTCAGCGGTTTCGCCGCCGACCAGAGCACAGCCAGACTGCTGGCAGCCTTCAGCAATACCGGTGATTACGCTGGCTGCGGTGTCCACATCCAGTTTGCCGGTAGCATAATAGTCGAGGAAGAACAGCGGCTCAGCACCCTGAACCACCAGGTCGTTAACACACATGGCGACCAGATCGATACCGATACTGTCGTGGCGTTTCAGATCCATTGCCAGACGCAGCTTGGTGCCGACGCCGTCAGTGCCGGAAACCAGAATTGGTTCGCGGTATTTTTGCGGCAGCGCACAAAGGGCACCGAAACCGCCCAGTCCACCCATCACTTCCGGGCGACGAGTCTTTTTCACTACGCCTTTAATACGATCGACTAAAGCATTACCAGCATCGATATCTACGCCGGCGTCTTTATAGCTGAGAGAGGTCTTGTCGGTCACTGCGAAATCCCCACGCGGTTGCGGTTGGTGGTTTGAAATTAAAGCGCGGCAATTCTATCAGCGCAGGCAAACGTTTGCGAGTCTCATCTTAGCTGACATTGCGTATCGCTAAATTTTAGACAATCCTTAGCTAATTGATCTTAATTGCTTCAAGTCATATGGCGTGCTGAAAAAAAGGCGGTATAATCCCGCGATTTTTTTTGCCGCTAACCACTCCGGGAGAACAACAATGAAGATCGTGGAAGTCAAACACCCGCTCGTCAAACATAAACTGGGCCTGATGCGTGAGCATGATATCAGCACCAAGCGTTTTCGTGAGCTCGCCTCAGAAGTGGGAAGTTTGCTGACCTATGAAGCTACCTCGGATCTGGAAACCGAAAAAGTCACCATTGAAGGCTGGAATGGTCCGGTTGAGATCGAACAGATCAAAGGTAAGAAAATTACCGTCGTCCCGATTCTGCGTGCCGGTCTTGGCATGATGGAAGGGGTGCTGGAGCATGTACCTAGTGCGCGTATCAGTGTTGTTGGCGTCTATCGTGACGAAGAAACGCTGGAGCCGGTGCCGTATTTCCAGAAGCTGGTGTCAAATATTGAAGAGCGTCTGGCGTTGGTCGTTGACCCAATGCTGGCGACGGGCGGTTCAATGATTGCCACCATCGATCTGCTGAAAAAAGCCGGTTGTAACAGTATTAAAGTTCTGGTGCTGGTTGCCGCGCCGGAAGGGCTGGCGGCGCTGGAGAAAGCGCATCCGGATATTGAAGTCTATACCGCGTCGGTCGATCAGGGGCTGAACGAGAAAGGCTACATTATTCCTGGGCTCGGTGATGCCGGCGATAAGATTTTCGGAACCAAATAACTTCTTAAAAAAATGAAGCCGACCGCAGAGTCGGCTTTTTTATGGCAAAAATAACATCTCAAGGGGATACCATGACTCGTCGCGCCATCGGCGTTAGTGAGCGGCCACCGCTGCTCCAGACCATTCCACTCAGTTTCCAGCATCTGTTTGCCATGTTTGGCGCAACGGTGCTGGTGCCGATTCTGTTTCATATCAATCCGGCAACGGTGCTGCTGTTTAACGGTATTGGTACGCTGCTGTACCTGTTTATCTGTAAAGGCAAAATTCCCGCTTATCTTGGTTCCAGCTTCGCCTTTATTTCTCCGGTACTGTTACTGTTACCGCTGGGTTACGAAGTGGCGCTGGGTGGTTTTATTATGTGCGGCGTGCTGTTTTGCCTGGTGGCGCTGATTGTGAAAAAAGCCGGTACCGGCTGGCTGGATGTGATGTTTCCGCCAGCGGCAATGGGCGCAATCGTCGCGGTCATCGGGCTGGAACTGGCGGGAGTGGCTGCCAATATGGCCGGCCTGCTGCCCGCTGATGGCAGTTCTGCCGACAGCAAAACCGTGATTATCTCGCTGGTAACGCTGGCGGTGACGATTTTTGGCTCGGTCCTGTTTCGCGGTTTTATGGCGATAATCCCGATTCTGATTGGTGTGCTGGTTGGTTATGCGTTGTCATTTGTACTGGGCATTGTTGACTGGACGCCGGTGCGCGATGCGCCTTGGTTCGCGCTGCCAACGTTCTATACGCCACGCTTTGAGTGGTTTGCCATCTTTACCATTTTGCCTGCGGCGCTGGTAGTGATTGCCGAGCACGTTGGTCACCTGGTGGTGACGGCGAATATCGTTAAAAAAGACCTGATGAAAGATCCGGGCCTGCATCGTTCGATGTTTGCTAACGGTATCTCGACCGTATTCTCCGGTTTCTTTGGCTCAACGCCGAATACCACTTACGGCGAGAACATTGGCGTGATGGCGATTACCCGCGTTTACAGTACCTGGGTCATTGGCGGTGCGGCAATTCTGGCGATTCTGCTTTCCTGCGTGGGTAAACTGGCCGCCGCGATTCAGGTGATTCCGGTTCCGGTGATGGGCGGTGTATCACTGTTGTTGTACGGAGTGATCGGTGCCTCCGGTATTCGGGTACTGATCGAATCGAAAGTGGACTACAGCAAAGCGCAAAACCTGATCCTGACCTCGGTGATCCTGATTATCGGCGTCAGCGGTGCGAAAGTGCACATTGGTGCGGCAGAACTGAAAGGGATGGCGCTGGCGACCATTGTTGGCGTCGGATTAAGCCTGATCTTCAAAGCGATCAGTGTGCTGCGCCCGGAAGAAGAGGTGCTGGATGCGGAAGATGATTCGCCGCATTGATCGACCAGTGGGCAGCTCAGGCTGCCCATTTCATTTAAAGACAGAAGTTGTGATAAACTTTTGCTGTTTTCTGCCCGTTCACACTTGAGGTGCTTCTGAACACGCCGGCACAGCTTTCATTGCCACTCTATTTGCCCGACGACGAAACCTTTGCCAGCTTCTGGCCAGGGGAGAATCCGTCGCTACTGGCTGCGCTAAAAGGCGCGCTGCATCAGGAACATGGCAGTTATTTCTACTTCTGGTCACGCGAAGGCGGTGGGCGCAGTCATTTGCTGCATGCCGCTTGCGCGGAGCTTTCGGCACAGGGCGAAGCGGTCGGTTATGTTCCGCTTGATAAACGCACCTGGTTTGTGCCCGAAGTGCTGGATGGTATGGAGCAACTGGCGCTGATATGCATCGATAATATTGAATGCATCGCGGGTGATGAGCTGTGGGAGATGGCGATCTTCGATCTGTATAACCGGATTCTCGAAACCGGCAAAACACGGTTGTTGATTACCGGCGATCGTCCGCCGCGTCAGCTTAATCTGAAACTGGCCGATCTCGCGTCACGCCTCGACTGGGGGCAGATTTACAAGCTGCAACCGCTCTCCGATGAAGACAAGCTGCAGGCGCTTAAGCTGCGCGCAGACCTGCGCGGTTTTGAACTGCCGGAAGATGTCGGTCGCTTTCTGCTGAAACGGCTGGATCGTGAAATGCGCACGTTATTTGATACGCTGGATAAGCTCGATCGCGCCTCCATCAGTGCTCAGCGTAAGCTGACCATTCCCTTTGTTAAAGAGACGCTCGATCTATAGTGCCGGAGGCGCAAGCCTCCGACTGAGAGTACAATCCTACAGAATTTCCAGCACTTGCTCAGGTGGGCGACCGATACGCGCCTGGCCGTTAGCCACCACAATTGGGCGTTCGATCAGCTTTGGATGATCGATCATTGCCTGTAACAGCTGTGCTTCACTTAGAGATGCATCTGCCAGATTCAGCTGCTTATACTGCTCCTCTTTATTACGCAGCAGTTGACGTGCGCTGTTAAACCCTAACTGTTGCAGCAAAGACTTGAGCGTCGCTTCATCCGGCGGCGTATCGAGATAGAGCACCACTTCGGGTGTAACTCCGTGCTGTTGCAACAGATTCAGGGTTTCCCGGCTCTTTGAACAGCGCGGATTATGATAAATAGTGACCATCGATTTTCCCTTACGATTTTGAATACTGGCGGAAGCGCTGCTGTAACTGACGTAGCTGATCGATACGCGCGTCATAACGTGCCTGCTTCAGGCTTCCCAGTGGAACTTGTGAACTGGCACCGCTCAGAGTGGTAATCGCTTGATCGAGGCGACCGGCCAGTGCCAGACCTTCGGCACGTGCCGACAACTCTTCATCACGCAACCCCTGCGCAGCCGAGGCCTGCGCCAGTAAATCCCAGCCGTTAGGATCGTTAGGATGCGCCCAGGTGTAGCGATTAAGAATGCGGCTGGCGGCGGCAGGCTGTTTAGCTTCGACATAGGCATTCGCCAGGTTAAGTTGCAGCACCGGATTGCTGGCGGAGGCGCTAACGGCAGTCAGGCGTTTAATCGCCTGCGGAGCCTGATTCAGCCCGATATCAATATCGGTCATAATATCGAGATACCAGACATTGCCGGGCTGTTTCGCCAGCAGCGGTTCGATAATACGTTTAGCATTAGCGTAACTTTGTGCCTGGAGAAACTGAATCGCTTTGCCGTATTGCGCCGCCTGCTGTGCACGGATATTGCCCTTTTCCCAGCTTTCCAGCAGATCGTCATTCAGCTGATTGCGGCCGGTTGAGTACATGCCGAGTGCGCGCACTTTAGCCATATAAAAATCCTGTGAAGACTCCACCACTACCTGACGCATCTGATTAGCACGGTTACGCGCATCGGCCAGACGGCTATCGGGTAAGGGGTGCGTCAGCAGAATTTCCGGTGGTTTAGAAGCGTAACGTGACTGATCGGCCAGCTTTTGCAGAAATTCTGGCATCGCTTGTGGATCGAAGCCCGAACGCTGTAATACCTGGAGGCCGATACGGTCGGCTTCCTGCTCGTTATTTTGCGTAAAACTGATCACGCCCTGACGAGAGCCGGCCAATGTACCGGTCAGCGCCGCCATTCCTGCCTGCGGATTGGCCATGGCCAGTAAAATGGAACCGAGTGCGCCAACCCAGGTGAGCGGTGCATTGCGCTGCTGTTCTTCCATTGCGCGCGCGAGATGGCGCTGGGTAACGTGAGAGATCTCATGCGCCATCACCGACGCCAGCTGACTTTCATTATCGGCATAGCGAAACAGCGCCGAATGCAGTACTACGTTACCGCCAAAAAAGGCAAAGGCGTTAATTTCGTCGTTACGGATTAAGTAGAAGTTAAACGGGGTACGCACTGAATTGGCGTGTGATACCAGCCGTTGACCCAACTGATTGATGTAGTCATTAAGCAGCGGATCGTTAATCAGGGGCGCGCTGGCGCGCAGCTGGCGGACATAAAAATCCCCCATTTGCAGCTCCTGATTTATCGACAGTGTTCCACCCGCGGTGGTGCCAATATCCGGCAGTGAATCGACCATATTATCAGCCCTGGAAGGGATGACACTGCTTGCCAGCAGTGTCGCGATTAATGAAGCGACCAGACTTTTCTTCAACCGGTTAAACATGCATCAGTCCCATAACAAGAAAGTAGTGTTTTGACAGGCCGCAGGATGAAACGTTCTTCGATTGCTGCACTGACGTTTCGCACTCAGACCAACAGTTTAGCGACAGCGGTGCAGGAAAGGAATCCTGCGATTAGCCGCATCGGACCGCTAAAGCTATTTGCAGTAAAAGCTAAGGCAGGCTTACAATTATACGGTGCTTTACCAGGGCATACACCGCATCCAAATCAACGCGCAAAATAAATTTATACTAAGGCGCTACCATTATGTTCAGCAAAATTAAGGTAAGTCTATGTTGAGGCTGTTACGGCCAAAAACCGACTTACGTACCCTGATTACTCTGCTTGCCATTGCCAGCATCGTGATCACCCTGGCTAATTCTCTTTATGCCACATGGCGCGTGCAGCGCGATTTGTTGATTAATAATACTCTTGAGTCGAATCGGGTGTACGCCACCAAGCTGGCGGCCACCACCGAAATTTTCTTCCAGCTGGCGCAATCACAACTCGCTTACAGCGCGAGAATGCTGAGTGATGGTCTTGATGACAAAAGCGCGTTGCAGGGAGAGGTCGACCGTTTGCGCGAACAGACTGCCAGTTTTAACTCGGTAGTGATTGTCGATGCGCAGAGCCAGGTTCGTGCCATTTCACCGGAGTCGCTGAAGCTGGAAGGGATGCAGTTGACCACTGAGACTGCGCGTCAGGCGCTGAAGGAGCGTAAGCCACTTATCAGCCAGCCAGCAATCTCGGCGGCGAATAATTTGATGGTGTTTGTCTCCACGCCGATCTGGTCAAAGGATGGCACCTATCTGGGATATATTGGCGGCGCGCTCTACCTGAAGAAAAAAAGTATTATGAATGCGTTGCTGGGCGAACAATTTTATCGCGATGGCTCCTCGCTGTATGTGGTTGATAAACAGAATCAGGTGCTTTATCACCAGAATGCACAATTGATTGGTCAGACGATTGAGCCGCTAATCAGCGAAGAGGATAAGCAGTCGCGCAGCAGTGGTTATCAGCAAATCACCCATCAGGGGAGTGAGCCGATGCTGGCGGGCTATGCTGTTGTGCCAGCTTCCGATTGGACGATCGTCGCGCTGAAACCGACGCAGTCGACGCTGAATCCGTTAACCAGCTTGTTATTTAAGGTATTAAAGCATTCGGTGCCGTTTGCACTGTTGACCCTGATTGCCGCATGGCTTCTGGCAAGACTGATCGCGCTGCCACTGTGGCAACTGGCGCGTAAAGCCAGCCAGATGGATAATCAGGGGGTGTCGAATGAGATCGGCAGCATCCGATCCTGGTACTTTGAAGCGGCGCAGATTAAACGAGCATTGCTGGCCGGGATCGGTCTGTTACAGGATAAAATTGGCCGGTTAAAGTTTGAAGTGCAAACCGACCCGATGACGCAATTACTTAATCGTCGCGGCCTGAGTGCCGTGCTGGAATATTTCCTCACTACCCGTCAGGCTTTTGCCGTTCTGGCGTTGGATATTGACCATTTTAAACGCGTTAACGACACCTTTGGTCATGACGCCGGTGATGCAGTGATTATCCGCATAGCGCGCGAGCTGGAGCAGAGTTCGCGTCAGACCGATGTGGTATGTCGCAACGGTGGCGAAGAGTTTCTGATGATTCTGCCGGGTGCCGATAACGAGATGGCGCTGATGATTGCCGAACGCGTGCGTCAGCGGATTAACCAGTTGCAGATTGATCAACTGGAAAATATCTCGGTATCCATTGGCGTCTCATTATGGCAGCCCGATCACCAGAGTATCGAAGAGGTGTTTAAGGCGGCAGATGATGCGCTGTATCAGGCAAAAAAAGCCGGTCGCAACTGTGTGATTCGGGCTGCTGGACCGTAACCTCAGGTAACAGAACTGACGAGAGGTAAGGCCAGAAAGGTCTCAGAAAAGCAGGCATCCCTGCTTGCTGCCTTTCTGTTCGCCGTGCCTTTCAGGTACAATCCCGCCTGGTCCAAAATGAACTCAAGGAAGTAAATGTCATGCTGGCATTGTTAATACAGTGGTATCGCCGTCGTTTTAGCGATCCACAAGCCATAGCGTTGTTGATCATTTTGGTGGCCGCATTCTGTATTCTGTTCTTTTTTAACGGATTGCTGGCGCCACTGCTGGTGGCTTTGGTGCTGGCGTATCTGCTGGAATGGCCAACCGTCCGGCTGGAACGGTTAGGATGCTCGCGTAGCTGGGCGACCAGCATCGTGCTGACGATTTTTGCCGGTGTTCTACTGCTGATGGTGTTGGTGGTGGCGCCGGTGGCGTGGCAGCAGGGTATCAGCCTGACGCGCGATATGCCGAATATGCTGAATAAGCTTTATCACTTTGCTGCCGGTTTGCCGAAGCGTTTTCCGGCGCTGGTTGATGCGGGCATTATCGATATTATTGTCGAAAATTTGCGCAGTCGCCTGACCGACCTCGGCGAGTCGGTAGTGAAATACTCACTGGCATCACTGGTCGGATTAATGACGCTGGCGATCTACCTGGTATTGGTTCCGCTAATGGTGTTCTTCCTGCTGAAAGATAAAGAGCAGATGCTTAACGCCGTGCGCCGCGTGCTGCCGCGTAATCGTGGGCTGGCAGGGCAGGTGTGGAGCGAGATGAATCAGCAGATCACCAATTACATCCGCGGTAAAGTGCTGGAGATGGTGGTAGTCGGTATTGCTACCTGGATCGGTTTCCTGGCGATTGGCCTTAACTATTCACTGCTGCTGGCGGTGCTGGTTGGCATCTCGGTGTTAATCCCTTATGTCGGCGCGCTGGTGGTGACGATTCCGGTGATTTGTGTTGGTCTGTTCCAGTGGGGGCTTGGCAGCGACTTCTGGACGATGATTATCGTCTATCTGATTATTCAGGCGCTGGACGGTAATTTACTGGTGCCGGTGCTGTTCTCCGAAGCGGTGAACCTGCATCCGTTGGTGATTATTCTTTCGGTAGTCATCTTCGGCGGGCTATGGGGATTCTGGGGCGTATTCTTTGCCATTCCGCTGGCAACGCTGGTGAAAGCGGTGGTACATGCCTGGCCTGATGGCATGCTGGTTGAAGAAGAAAACCGATCTCATTCAGACTGATGTAGAGGCGGCGTTCTCGCCGCCTGTGCCTGGCATCAGAACCGGAGCCGAAAACGGCTCCTCTACAGTAAAATCGCCCGTATCAGGCTGATTTCAGATATTCCATCACAATATCGTGGTGGTTGGTGGTTTTGAAATTATCGAACACTTTCTCAACCTTACCTTCACCGTCCAGCAGGAAACTGATGCGGTGTATGCCGTCGTAGGTTTTACCCATAAAGGTTTTTTCGCCCCAGACGCCAAACTGCTCGCTAACCTGGTGATCTTCATCAGAAAGTAGCGTGAAGTTCAGTAACTCTTTTTCGGCAAAACGAGACAATTTTTCAGCTTTATCGGTGCTGATACCCAGCACTTCGACACCTGATTTTTTCAACTCATCCATGTTATCGCGCAAGCCACAAGCCTGAACCGTACAGCCCGGCGTCATCGCTTTGGGGTAGAAATAGACCAATACGCGCTGTCCCTGGAAGTCGGCCAAATTTACTTGTTCGCCGTCTTGATCGGGCAAGCTAAATTTCGGTGCAAAATCACCGGCTTTCAGTGGATTCATCACTACTCTCCGTTTTTTCTTCATGCTGTGGGTAATTCACGGCACTAATAGTGCCCTGAGCCAGCAGTTCTGTACATAGCTTGTTAAACGCTTGTTCAATAAATGATGCATCCTGGCTGGCAGGACTGTGCGCAGTAATCTGAATATAGAGCAACGGCGGCTGATTTTCTTCTGCTGGCTGAGTGCGTGACACCAGCTCAGCGATATTCATTTGATGAGAATAAAACAGATCGGTGAAGCGCTCGATGATATGGGGTGAGTCGGTGACTTCCACCTGCACCCGTACCGTTGAGGGCATCGCCGGACGGCTGCTGGCGTTGGTACGCTTCATCACGATCAGCAACTCCAGTTCGGCGCCCTTCAGCGGCAGCGTTGATTCAATCAGCGTAATCGCATTCCAGCTGCCGGAAAGAAACATGATAAAGGTAAACTCATCGCCGAGCATCGCAAGCCGACTGTCTTCAATATTGCAGCCACAGCTGCTGACATGTCGGGTAATGGTATTGACAATTCCTGGGCGATCAACGCCCAGAGCGGTAATGACCAAATGATGTTGCTGTGACTGCGGCAAAATGATACGTCCTGTCCGTCATGGTGATTAGCAATAGTAATAACCTTAAGGTAAACATAAAAAATACCCTCTGCCAAGCGCCTCTGTCCTGTTGTCTGCTTGCTTTTCAATGCCCGTCAAACGTACCATGAAGGACTTGTTTGTGGAGGGGATGGCCAATGTTCACGGGAAGTATTGTTGCGCTCGTTACGCCGATGGATGACAAAGGTAATGTCTGCCGGGCGAGTCTGAAGAAACTGATTGATTATCATGTCGCTAGCGGCACTGCGGCGATTGTATCTGTGGGGACCACTGGTGAATCTGCTACCCTCAGCCATGAAGAACATGGTGATGTGGTAATGCAAACGCTGGATCTGGCTGATGGCCGTATTCCAGTGATTGCCGGAACCGGTGCAAATGCCACCGCAGAAGGCATCTCTCTTACCAAACGCTTCGAAAATTCAGGTGTTGTCGGCTGCCTGACCGTCACACCGTACTACAATCGTCCGACTCAGGAAGGGTTGTATCAGCACTTTAAAGCGATTGCGGAAAGTACTTCTCTGCCGCAGATGCTGTATAACGTTCCTTCTCGTACCGGCTGCGATATGCTGCCAGAAACGGTTGGCCGTCTGGCCAGGATAAAAAATATTATCGGGATTAAAGAAGCGACCGGGAACTTATCGCGGGTCAGTCAGATCCAAGAGCTGGTTGATAAAGACTTTGTGCTGGTAAGCGGCGATGACGCTTCGGCACTGGACTTTATGCAACTGGGCGGTCAGGGCGTGATCTCGGTAACGGCAAACATCGCTGCACGTGAAATGGTTGAACTCTGTGCGCTTGCGCAGCAGGGTAATTTTGCTGAAGCGCGCCGCCTAAACCAGCGCCTGATGCATCTGCATCAGAAGTTATTTGTTGAACCGAATCCTATCCCGGTGAAATGGGCCGCGAAGAAGTTAGGATTAATAGCAACCGATACGCTGCGTCTTCCAATGACGCCAATAACCGACGCCGGGCGTCCGGTTGTGGAGCAGGCGCTCAAGCATGCGGGTCTGCTGTAAATTAGGGAGATTTGATGGCTTACTCAGTAAAGAAGTCCACGGTAATTAAAGTTGTTGGACTGTCAACGGTGATGCTGCTTGCAGCTTGTTCCAATGATCAACGCTATAAGCGTCAGGTCAGTGGTGATGAGTCATATTTGCAGGCGACCGAACTGAAAGATTTAACCGCACCAGCAGGAATGCTTCTGCCGCTGCAAAACGGCGAATATGATATCGCGACCACTACCAGTAAAGGCGCGGTTGGCAAACAGCTTGATATCCGTCCACCGGCCCAGCCTCTGGCGCTGATGAACGGTACCCGCACCCAGTTTACCGGCAATACCGGTATGCTGATGCTGGAGAGCAGCCGTAATGGTTCTATCTGGCCGCAGGTAGTGAATGTGGTTCAGTCGTATAAGTTCCCGATTGCCGATCGTCAGGATGCCAGCCAACAGCTGACTACCGACTGGGTACAGTGGAATCGTGCCGATGAAGATAATCAGTACCGTGGCCGCTATCAGATCAGCGTGCAACAGCAGGGTTATCAGCAAGCGCTGACGGTGCGACTGCTGCAACTGCAGCAGCAGGACAAAGACGTTACCTCACCGGTGCAAATTCAGCGTTATACCGCGCAGATGCTTAACGATATCAGTACCGGTTTAGATAAGATGGAATCCGCGCAGCAAGATGCGTCGGCAAATCGCAGCGTCTCGCAGATCGATGTGCAGAGCGGCGCTGATGAAACCGGCTTGCCAAATCTGATTCTGCGCGCACCGTTCAATGCGGTCTGGCAGCATCTGCCAGATGCACTGAAGCGTGCAGGAATGGAAGTGAAAGACAGCAACCGTTCTCAGGGTAGCCTGTCAGTGGCCTATAAGGCACCAGGCAGCAGCCATTGGGATCAGCTGGGCGCGAAGGATCCTGAGTTGCCGAATGGTGATTACAAACTGCAAGTGGGTGATTTAGATAACCGCAGTAGCCTGCAGTTTATCAACCCGAAAGGGCAACCGCTCACGCAGTCTCAGAATGACGCGCTGGTCGCCGTATTCCAGGCGGCATTCAGCAAGTAAATCAGAGGGCCGGATCACTCCGGCCTTTTTTCATTGTGAAAATAATTTAGTCGACGCAGGGGCAAACTTTTTCCGCCCGTGCAGATGTAAAGCAACACTTCTATCACGTTTGGAGTTAATCAAGATGCAAAAGCAAGCTGAGTTGTATCGCGGCAAAGCGAAAACCGTTTACAGCACCGAAAATCCGGATCTGCTGATACTCGAATTCCGCAACGATACGTCAGCAGGAGACGGTGCGCGTATTGAGCAGTTCGATCGCAAGGGTATGGTCAATAATAAGTTTAACCACTTTATTATGACCAAACTTGAGGAAGCAGGTATCCCGACGCAAATGGAAGCGCTGCTGTCCGATAACGAAGCACTGGTGAAAAAGCTGGAAATGGTGCCGGTTGAATGCGTTATTCGTAACCGTGCCGCAGGATCGCTGGTAAAACGCCTCGGCGTGGAAGAGGGCATTGCGCTGAATCCACCGCTGTTCGATCTGTTCCTGAAAGATGACGCCAAACACGATCCAATGGTCAACGAGTCTTACTGCGAAACCTTTGGTTGGGTTAACAAAGAGAATCTGGCACGTATGCGCGAGCTGACTTATCAGGCTAACGACGTGTTGAGCAAGTTATTCTCTGATGCCGGCCTGATTCTGGTTGATTTCAAACTGGAATTTGGTCTGTTCAATGGTGAAGTGGTGCTGGGCGATGAGTTTTCTCCCGATGGCGCACGCCTCTGGGACAAAGAAACCATGGCTAAAATGGACAAAGACCGTTTCCGCCAGAGCCTGGGCGGTGTGGTTGAAGCCTATGAAGAAGTTGCACAGCGTCTGGGCGTAAAATTAGACTAGCCGCGCAATCGTTTCCCTTTCTGCAATTTTCATCGAGGCCGGTTAATCCCGGCCTCTGTTTTTGCATCAGCTGTGGTTATTCAATCGCGGCGCGACTAAAATCCCTGTAATAAGCCAAAAAAAAATACAGGGGTAAGTTATGCGTTGGCAAGGGCGTCGCGAAAGCGACAATGTGGAAGATCGCCGTAATCAGTCGCCATCAATGGGTGGTGGCCGTATGCGCATCCCTCGTGGCAAAGGGGGTATTGCGCTGCTGATTATTGTGATGGTCGCCGGCTATTACGGCTATGATCTGACGCCATTATTAACCGGTGGCGAACCTGCAACCCAGCAATCCTCCCAGCAGCACGTTAGTCCTAAAGACGACGAGGCGGCAAAATTTACTTCAGTGATATTTGCCACGACTGAAGATACCTGGCAAAAGTTATTTCAGCAGATGGGCAAAGAGTGGAAGTCTCCAACGCTGGTGATGTACCGTAATCAGACCTCAACTGCCTGCGGTACCGGGCAGTCGGCGATGGGTCCCTTCTACTGTCCGGCTGACCAGAAGGTGTATATCGATCTCTCTTTCTACGACGAAATGAAAAATAAACTGGGTGCAGACGGTGATTTTGCTCAGGGCTACGTGGTTGCCCACGAAGTCGGCCACCATGTGCAGAAGCTGTTAGGTATCGAACCAAAAGTGCGTCAGATGCAGCAGAATGCTTCACAAAAACAGGCGAACCAATTGTCGGTAAAAATGGAGTTGCAGGCTGACTGCTTTGCTGGCGTCTGGGGGCACTATATGCAGCAGGAACAGGTGCTGGAGCCGGGCGATCTGCAGGAAGCGCTGAACGCCGCTGAAGCCATTGGCGATGACCGCTTGCAACAGCGGAGTCAGGGGCGAGTGGTGCCGGACAGCTTCACCCACGGTACTTCAGAGCAGCGCTACAGCTGGTTTAAACGTGGTTTCGACAGTGGCGACCCGGGTCAGTGTAATACCTTCGGCAGCTGATTTTGAGGCAGCGTGTTGAAATAACGGCTGACATGCAGCAGAAAGGCGTGCGCCGCTTGCTGGTAATCAGCGGCGACGACGACTGGTGTCAGCAGCAGACTGAACAGTGGATGCAGTCGTTAGCGGGTGACTGGCTGTGGGTCAGTGAGATACCACAGTCAGGGCTTTGCTGCGCACCCGCCGCATTACGTACGCTGTTGGGGCAGGAGTTTCGCCATGCGGTGTTCGACGCGCGCGCCGGTTTTTATGCGGAAGCGTTCGCTGCACTGGCGGGCACTTTGGTTGCCGGAAGCTGGTTAATTTTATTGGTTCCCGAATGGGAGTCCTGGCCCGCGAAGCCTGATAATGACTCGCTGCGCTGGAATGATGCCTCCGGGGCGATTGCTGCGCCACAGTTCGTCACCCATCTTCAACGGGAGTTTTTAAGCGATGCAGACGTGGTGCTGTTGCGTCAGCACCATCCCTTTACGCTGTCACCGTTGCCAGCACTACCAGACTGGCAACCGGATGGCGAACGGCAGCAGCAGCACATTTTACAGTCACTGCTTGACGCGCCACCCGGTGTGTCAGTACTGACTGCGCCTCGCGGCCGGGGTAAATCAGCGCTGGCGGGGATGCTGGCGCAGCGCTGGCCGGGAAAATGCTGGGTTACCGCACCGGCAAAAATATCCACCGCCGTAATGGCACAGTTTGCCGGAGAAGCGTTTCATTTTTTCGCCCCTGATGCACTACTTGCCGGTTGTGAACAGCAATTTCCGGCTGATGTTGACTGGTTACTGATTGATGAAGCGGCGGCGATTCCGGCACCGGTATTACAGCGTTTAATCAGCTATTTTCCGCGCGTATTACTGACCACCACCGTGCAGGGCTATGAAGGCACCGGGCGCGGTTTTTTATTGAAATTTTGCGCCTCGTTACCGGATGCGCGATTCTGGATGCTCGATGCTCCGCTGCGTTGGGCGCAGCACGATCCGCTGGAACGAATTGTTGATGCCGGTCTGCTGTTTGACGATGCGGCAAGTGGCGATGTGGCAGGTGAAGTGGTTTTCCAGCCGCTTGAGCCTGCTGACTGGCAAACGCGGCCCCAACTGCTCACCGCCCTCTATCAACTGTTAGCCAGTGCTCACTATCGAACATCACCCCTCGACCTGCGCCGGATGATGGATGCGCAGGGAATGCATTTTCTCGCGGCTCAATGTCAGCAGCAGGTGTGCGGCGCGCTTTGGCTGGTGGATGAGGGCGGACTGCCGGCCGAACTGGCGGATGCCGTCTGGGCCGGCAAGCGTCGGCCACGCGGCAACCTGGTTGCTCAGTCGCTGGCGGCGCATGCCGGGCTGCCCGAAGCCGCACAGCTAAAATCGCGCCGCATCAGCCGGATAGCCATCACGCCGCAGCAACGACGGCAGGGGCTGGGTCGTCAAATGATCAAGCATTGCCTGACCAGCAATCGCGGGCTGGATTTTTTCTCGGTCAGTTTTGGTTATACCTGGGAATTATGGCAATTCTGGCAGGCCTGCGGATTTCAGCTGGCACGTATTGGCAGCCAGCGTGAAGCCAGCAGTGGTTGTTATACTGCGATGGCAATACTGCCGCTGACTCCGGCAGGTACAGCGCTGACAGCGCGCGCGGTTAAACGGCTGGCGCGAGACTATCGCTGGCTGCAGCAGCATATCGATCAAACAATCGCTATTGATATCGACCCGCAGCAAAGCTTTAACACGGATGACTGGCAGGAAGTGGCCGGATTCGCTTTCGCCAGCCGCCCATTTGAAGCTGCCGGCGCAGCACTTGAGCGCCTACTCAGCCTGTCGACGCTGGCACTTCCGGCGCTGCGTGGCGCTATCACTCAGCGCTTGCCTGATGCTGAGTTATGCCAGCGGCTGGCGTTATCCGGACGTAAATCATTGATTAAGCGCTGGCGACAGGAAGCGGGCGAGGCATTATTTGCCGCCGATCCGCACTCTGCCCGGCGCTGGCACCAGCGGCTGATGTTGTTGCAATAAATCCACTCTCTTGTTCAATTTTTCCCAATTTTCTTCCGCTAACAGAGGCGTATAGTCTTGGTTAATCTCAGGAGGAAATGATGAAACACGATTACTTTGTCGTCCAGAATCCCACCAACACCCCTGAACAGCTAATGTTATTATTTCATGGCGTTGGCGATAATCCGGTCGCAATGGGACAAATTGGTAGCTGGTTTGCCGAGGCCTTTCCGCAGGCGCTGGTCGTCAGCATCGGTAGCCCGCAAGTCAGTGAGTCGCAGGCTGGCAGGCAGTGGTTTGATGTACAAAGCATCACTGAACAGAACCGCCAGACGCGGGTCGATGAAATTATGCCCACGTTTATCGCCGGCGTGCAGCACTGGCAGCAACAGAGCGGGATTAAGCCAGAAGCGACAGCGCTGATCGGCTTTTCACAGGGAAGTATCATGGCACTGGAGGCGATCAAAGCACAACCGGGTTTAGCCGGAAGAGTGGTTGCGTTCAGTGGACGATTTGCATCGCTGCCCGAACAGGCTTCAACACTGACCACTGTTCATTTGATTCACGGTGAATACGATGAGACGATCGCTCTGCAGCACGCAGAGTCTGCTGAGCAGCGGCTTAGCGAGCTGGGAGGAGATGTCACGCTGGATATTGTTGAAGATCTGGCTCATGCCATCGATCAGCGTAGTATGCAGCTGGCGCTGGATCACTTACGCTATACCGTGCCTCGTCGTTATTTCGATCAGGCACTCAGCGGCGCGAAGCCGGGCGATGATGATGTGGTGGCTTTACTTTAAGTGCTGTCCTCTCCCGTCGGGGAGAGGACAATCAGGCGCTTATTGGCTATTTCTTTTTCGGCCAGTCGTCTTCGTCATCCCATTTATCATTAAAATCACGATGCGGTGGCAGTTTGGGTCTGTTTTCCATAAACTTTTTATGGTCGATACGTTTCAGGTCTTTGTAGACGTTCATCAGTACGCCAACCATCAGTACGATCAGCAGAATCCACCAATACTCTTTGAACCATTCCATGATGCTTTCTCCCCAGCGTCGCGCTTAAGCGACCAGCTGTTCCATAATGCGTTGATACATGCGGCTTAGCAGTTGCAGATCGGAAGCCTTCACACATTCGTTGATTTTGTGGATAGTGGCATTCACCGGACCCAGCTCAACAACTTGTGCCCCCATCCGGGCGATAAAGCGACCGTCGGAAGTGCCACCGGTGGTCAGCAACTGCGGCTTAATTTCATTATAGTGCGTAACCGCATTCACTACTGCATCAACCAGCTTACCGCGTGAGGTCAGGAAAGGTTGACCTGAAAGTCTCCACTCCAGCGTGTAGCGCAGCTGATGACGTTGCAGCAGCTCTTCCACGCGCTGTTTAATCAGTGCATCGGTCAGTTCGGTGCTGAAGCGGAAGTTAAACTGCACAAACAGTTCACCGGGAATCACATTGTTGCTGCCGGTTCCTGCCTGCACATTAGCAATTTGCATGCTGGTTGCCGGGAAGAATTCATTACCCTGATCCCATTCGGTGGCGACCAGCTCGTTTAACGCCGGAAGTGCGCGATGCACCGGATTATCCGCCAGATGCGGATAAGCAACGTGGCCCTGCACGCCATGCACCGTCAGGTTGGCGGTGATCGACCCGCGACGGCCATTTTTAACTACGTCACCCACGACTTCGGTGCTGGAAGGTTCGCCAACCAGGCAGTAGTCGAGACGCTCTTTACGCGCCATCAGTTTTTCGACCACTTTGACGGTGCCATTAGTGCCGCTGGCTTCTTCATCAGAGGTGATTAAAAACGCCAGACGTCCTTTATGATTAGGATTCGCAGCGACAAAACGCTCGGCTGCCACCACCATTGCCGCCAGTGACCCTTTCATATCCGCAGTGCCGCGACCAAACAGCATGCCGTCACGAATAGTGGGTTCGAAAGGAGGATTAATCCAGCGGCTGGCATCGCCGGTCGGCACAACATCAGTGTGGCCAGCAAATGCCAGCGTTTCACCCTGACCGCGCCATGCCCAAAAATTCAGCGTATCGTCGATGTTCATCGGCTCGATAGTGAAACCAATCGCCTGCAGGCGCTCAATCATGATGGCCTGGCATCCGGCATCATCCGGGCTAAGGGAAGGGCGACGAATGAGCTGCTGCGTCAGCTCAATGACCGGACAAAACATATTATGACTTCTCCTGAATAAACTGCTGATAAGTTGCTTCACTAAAACCCAGCAGCATAGAGCCGCTGGCGTCGCAGAGCAATGGGCGTTTAATGATGGCGGGTTGCTCCAGCATCAGTTGCCGTGCCGCATCCGCATTATCAATGCTATCACGTTGCGCTTCCGGCAGCTTACGCCAGGTGGTGCCACGGGTATTCAGTAATGCGTCATAGCCGAGTTTATCAATAAAAGTTTGCAGCAGGGCGGCGTCAAGACCATCGACGCGATAGTCATGAAACTGATAGTCAACTTCATGGCTTTCCAGGTAGCGGCGCGCTTTCTTAATGGTATCGCAGTTTTTAATGCCGTACATTTTCAGGGTGTTTTTCTGAGTTGAATTTGCCATAGTGAATAATACCTAAAATAATAGTTCGAATTATATTATATCAATCCTGACTTAAATGGTCATGTAATAACGTCGTCAGCTAAAAAATATTAATTGCGACATCGCTCGATTTTGCTGATTTATTAATGAAGTGACTAATGACGGCGATATAAGGAGTGAGGTAGCATTCTGCCGGGTGCCTGAAGCTGCTTGCTTCAGGCTTTACAGGAGCAGACAGAAGAAGGCCCCAGGTCAATTATCATCAACCTGAGGCCACTCCTGCACATCCAACAATGTCAGGATAGCCTCTTAACTGCAGAATTGCAACGGAGGTTCAGATGCTTAAAAAATATTTATTACAACGGCTGATTGTGCTTTGCCTGACAATATTGGCCGGCCTGTGGTTAATACGTGGCAGTTTATGTGAAGTACGTATTACTTATGGCAGTAATGAATATGCGGCGTTCTTGAACTACGAAGTTAAGCGCTAACCGCGGGCGGGGGAAACCCCGCCTGATTTATTGTGGTTGTCGGGGCTTCGGGCACCCTTTATTATTTAATAATAATTTCCGTGCAAATTAATGCAATTACCATCTTACCGGTGGGTTAGTATGTTAGCGGCTCGCATCACTGGCGCTGAAATCTGCTTTTTCTGTCAGCTCCTTCATTTTTTCAGTCAATTACAGAAGACGTTAGAGGCTAAGGTAATCAAGCTTATTATTATCATGCTGATGATTTAAATTGAAGAATAATTAATCACCTGTTTTGCTGATTTATTCAACTCCAAAACGACAGCGATTAAACATAATTATGATGGGTGGGATGACATCACAATTGCTTTATTAAAATGTTTTCCCGTGCAATCAGCAGGTGTATACTGGCGATAATAATAAGAGAGGATATCATGATTGATTTAGAACTGGGGAACTGGAAAGACTTTATCGAAGCAATGTTACGTAAGTAAGCTCTTCTTTATTAAAGCTTCGACGGTATCAATTGCTGTAAGCTCTGACCATCAGCTAACAGATTAAAGGCAGCCAGATTACTGGCTGCCTTTTAACTTTCAGGGCCTGACTTTCTCTTTCAGTGGAAAGCGTTGACGTACCACGACAAAAAACAGCGGCACGAAGAAGATCGCCAGAATAGTGGCAGAAATCATCCCGCCCATTACCCCGGTGCCAACCGCATGCTGGCTACCCGAACCGGCACCACTGCTGATCGCCATCGGTAATACGCCAAAAATAAATGCCAGTGAAGTCATCAGAATCGGTCGCAGCCGCTGACGTGAGGCCTCCAGCGTTGCCTCGATTAAATCGCGCCCTTTGGTATTCATTTCATTGGCAAATTCCACAATCAAAATCGCATTTTTTGCCGATAAACCAATTACCGTTAGCAGCCCGACCTGGAAATAGACATCGTTTTCCAGCCCGCGCATCCAGGTTGCAACCAGCGCGCCGAATACTCCAAGCGGCACCACCAGCATCACCGAGAACGGGATGGACCAGCTTTCATACAGCGCAGCCAGGCAGAGGAACACCACCAGCAGTGAGATGGCATACAGAGCCGGTGCCTGTGAACCGGACAGGCGCTCCTGGTACGATGCTCCGGTCCACTCAAAGCCAACGCCCAGTGGCAGCTGGCCGACCAGTTTTTCCATTACGTCCATTGCCGTGCCGGTACTGACACCGTTTGCTGCTTCACCGACAATCTGCAGAGCTGAATAGCCGTTATAGCGTTCAAGTCGCGGAGAGCCTGTCTCCCATGAGGTTTTAGCAAAAGCGGTAAAAGGCACCATGCCGCCTGAGCTGTTACGCACATACCACTTGCTGATATCGTCAGGCAGCATGCGGAATTTTGCAGCCGCCTGTACATAAACTTTTTTTACCCGGCCGCGGTCAAGGAAGTCATTGACGTAGGTCGACCCCCAGCCGGTTTTTAGCGTGTTGTTAATATCATCGAGCGAGACACCCAGCGCCTGAGCCTTACGCTGATCGATATCGATACGTAATTGCGGACTGTCATCCAGACCATTGTGACGTACGCGCGCCAGATCCGGATTATTGCCCGCCATTTCCAGCAACCGATCGCGCATCTGCATCAGTTTGTCATGGCCCATTCCCGCGTGATCCTGCAGCTCCATATCAAAACCGGCGGAGTTACCCATGCCGGTGATGGCTGGTGGGCTGCTGGCGATCACGCGGGCTTCGTTAATTTTACTGAAGGCCTTAGTCGCACGTTCAATGATGGCAAAGGAGGTGCGGTCAGCGCCTGGGCGTTGGTCCCAGTCTTTCAGACGGACAAACAGACGCGCAACGTTCTGCCCGTTGCCGCCGGGACCAGAGCCAACCGTGGCAAATACCGACTGAATATTATCCTGCTCCTCGGTCATGTAATACTGCTCGACCTTCTGCACCACCTTCAGCGTTTGCTGCTGAGTCGAACCCGGTGGCAGCTGAACCTGAGTGGTGAATACGCCGCGATCTTCCAGCGGCAGGAATGAACCAGGCAGGCGCCAAAACAGCAACGCCATCATGCCGATAATGGCGATATACAGCAGCATCCAGCGGCCACTTTTCAGCAGAATTTTGGCGACGCCGCGTTCATAACGTTCGCTGCTGCTGTTGAATTTGCGGTTAAACCAGCCAAAAAAACCACGTCGCCCATGGTGATGGCCTTTCGCCAGGGGTTTCAGCATCGTGGCACACAGCGCCGGGGTCAGTACCATTGCCACCAGCACCGACAGCACCATTGCGGCGACGATGGTTATTGAGAACTGGCGATAAATAGCGCCGGTGGTGCCGCCAAAGAATGCCATCGGAACAAATACTGCCGACAGCACCAGTGCGATACCGACCAGTGCGCTCTGAATCTGGCCCATTGATTTTCGTGTCGCCTCGCGCGGCGACAGGCCTTCTTCACTCATTATTCGCTCGACATTTTCCACTACCACAATGGCGTCGTCGACCAGCAGGCCTATTGCCAGTACCATCGCGAACATGGTCAGGGTATTGATACTAAAGCCGCAGATATACAGTACTGAGAAGGTACCGAGTAACACCACCGGCACGGCGATGGTTGGAATAATCGTGGCGCGGAAATTCTGTAAAAACAGATACATCACCAAAAATACCAGCAGCACCGCTTCAAATAACGTTTTCACCACGTCATTGATTGAGGCGGTAACAAACGGGGTAGTTTCAAAAGCGACTTTGGCTTCCAGTCCGCGTGGAAAAAAGTGTGACAGCTCTGCGATACGTGCTCGTACCAGCTTGTCAGTTTCCAGTTCATTGGCACCTGAGGCCAGCTTCACCCCCAGCCCGGAGGCGGCCTGGCCGTTATAGCGGCTGAGATAGTCATACTTCTCCGCGCCCAACTGCACTTCGGCGATATCGCCGAGCGTCACCACCGAGCCGTTCTGATTAGTGCGTAGGGTAATCGCTTTAAACTGCTCCGGCGTTTGCAGTAATGACTGAGAATTAATTGTGGCATTCAGTGTCTGATCGTCGACCGATGGCGTTCCACCTACCTGACCAACGGCAATTTGGCTGTTCTGCGAGCTGATGGCGTTGACCACATCTTCGGTGGTCAGGGAATAGTTAATCAGTTTGTTCGGGTCCAGCCAGATACGCATGGCATATTGTGAACCGTAGGCATCAACCTGGCCGACGCCACTGATACGGCTTAATGGGTCCTGGATGTTACTGGCAACATAATCAGCAATATCCTGCTTATCCATACTGCCGTCGGTCGAAACGAAAGCCAGCATCAGAATATTGGTGTCGCCGGTTTTATTAACCGTTACCCCCTGTTGCTGCACATCCTGCGGAAGTTTACGCAAGGCTGACTGAAGTTGGTTCTGCACCTGCTGACGTGCTTCATCCGGATTGGTTCCGGCATCAAAAGTCAGGGTGATCGTTGCCTGGCCGGTGTTGCTGCTTTGCGAAGACATATACATCAGATTATCGATGCCGGTCATACTTTGTTCGATAACCTGGGTAACGGTGTTTTCCAGCGTTTGCGCAGAGGCACCAGGATAGTTGGCGGTAATTCTCACATTGGGCGGTGCGAGGTCAGGATATTGCTCAACGGGAAGTGACATAATCGACAATACGCCGGTCAGACACATAATGATCGCCAAAACCCAGGCGAAAATCGGGCGATCAATGAAGAAATTCGCCATCGAATCAGAGCTCCTCAGCAGCGTTTAATCAAAATAGCAAAAAAAAACGCCAGCGATGCTCTGATTGGCGAAAGTATGGGGTGTCTGCCGGGCTAAAATTTGTCAGTTGTTTCAAGCCGCTCCGGCAAGAATTTACTTTACCCCTGGCGGATTGAAGAATCGTGGATAAATTAAGGAGAAAATGTAAATAATCGTCGTAAAGCCCGACGACCAGTTTCTCCCCGTCTTATTCAGCTATTTTTACTCTCAAGATAAAGTACTGTCGCCGCCACGCGTGAACGAACATCCAGCTTGCGCAGCAAATTACGAATATGCACTTTCACCGTCTCTTCAGAGATATGCAATGTGGCTGCTACCTCTTTATTTGACATGCCGCGTGCGACCTGCTGCAGGACATCCAGTTCGCGCTCGGTCAGTGCGCTGAAAGGATTAGAGCTAAAGTCACGACTGGAAAGATAGTCACTAACCAGCTCGCTAAAAACGTTCTGCCCCTGTGCGCCCTGCAAAATTTGTGTCAGCAACTTTTCAGGTTCGCTGTCTTTCAACAAATAGCCGTCAGCACCGGCATCGATCAGCGCGTAAATATCACTACGGGCATCGGAAACGGTCAGAATCAAAATACGTGAACTGATTGTTTCCTGGCGCAGTGCTTTCAGCGTGTCGAGGCCGGACAGGCCTTTCATATTTAAATCGAGCAGGATTAAATCGGGTGACAGGCGACGAGCTTGTGCAACGGCTTCACTACCGTTACTGGCTTCTGCCACGACGCTGAGCTGCGGCTCAAGTTCAAGTAATTGACGAATACCACGACGCATGAGCGGATGGTCATCGACGATCATCACAGTAATATTTTTGCGTTCCATAAAATTGGTTCCCTGTGCAAACTCCAGACAGATAACTATCTGGCAAAGAAAATGAGCGGTTAACTGCCAGTAACGCTGTGTTAGCTTACCGGCGGTTTATGCTGTGGCGAAAATGCCAAAGTTACCTGTGTACCTGTGGGTAAATGACGGCGAATACTCAGCACTCCCCCCAGCCGCTCTGCCCGCTCGTTCATAATCGTCAGGCCATAATGTCCGTGCGGCTCTTCAAGGCTGGCGATGCCGATGCCGTTATCGACGATGGCGATATGACTATCACCATTCGGCAGCGACTGTATCTCTACGTCAATCTTGCTGGCCTGCGCGTGCTTAATGGCGTTAAGCAGGGCTTCGCGAATGATTTGCAATACATGAACCTGCTGCGGCGCGTCGAGGACGAGGGCATCAGCCTGGCAGTTCAGTACAATTTCTGCCTGGCTTTGCTGCCGCAGAGAAGCAATCATCTCCTGCAATGCCGCCGTCAGATCGGCCTGATCGATGGTCAGCCGGAAGGTGGCAAGTAATTCTCGCAATTGATGCCAGGCGTCGCTTAGCGCCTGATCAAAGTCCTGGATGATTTTTTGCGCACGTTCCGGCTGATTATCGACGCTACGTTTCAGTAACGTTAGCTGAATCCGTAAATAGGAGAGTGCCTGCGCCAGTGAGTCATGCAGTTCCCGCGCAATGGTGGCACGTTCTTCCATCAGCATAAGCTGCTGCGACTGTTTCTGCGCCTGATAAATCTGCGCATTGCGCGCCAGCATATTGGCAACACTTTGCATTAAGCGCGGCGAAGGTATCCGGTGGGCGGTTTGCCAGCGCAGTTCGCCGACGCTGCTTCCTTCCTTCAATAGCGGCAGCTGATGCCACTCCAGAGCGCTGTCGGCGGAGCCTTGCATCACGCACCATTCGTTATTAATCACAATTTCAATGCAGCGTAACTGTTCATACTGATAAACCCGCTCAAGCACCTGTTGCAGCGCACTGCGATCGAGTTTATTTACCGCCAGCGCCAGCGAGCACTCATATAACGTGCTCAGCATATGATTGGCCTGCGTCAGATTGCGGGTCTTTTCATCGACAGTTTTTTCCAGCAGCTGATAATGTTTTTCCAGTTCGCCTGACATGCGGGTAAAAGCGGTTGCCAGCACCCCCAATTCATTGGGCAATGCGGTATTCAGCGGCGGATAACTAAATTTTCCCTGTTCGATATAGCGGCTGGCGGTGACCAACTGATTCAGAGGGGTAACAATTTGTCGGCGACTCAGGCGGATAGTCCAGAAGGTCAGCGCAGCGATGGCGATAAAACCCAGCAGGCTGGTAACCGCCACCACGCGTATTTTAAGCTCAGCGTAACGCTGCAAATCCAGTACAAAGCGATCGATTTCTCCGACCCAACTTGCCACTTGTTGCTGATAACGTAGCGGATCGCCGGTCTGCAAAAGTTGTCGAAGTTCAGGCCAGTCGGTTTTTAACTTTTGATAACGAGAGTTAAGTGCCGAGGGGACATAGAAACGGTCAAGATTATGCAGCGCCGCCGCATCAAGAGAGTGTTGGTAATGTTGCAGATGAGCAGGAAAATCAGCAGATTGTGTGCTGGCGTCCCACGCCAGCCGGTAACTTTGCATACGCAGAGAACCGGCAACGTTCAGCGCTTCGGCATCACGCAAGCTGCCGGATAGCGTTAAAAGTGCCAGACCGGTGGACAATACTGACAGCATAACAATGCCAGCCAGTGCACGAGCAATACTGCCAGTTACCGAACGTTTTACCATCACTTGCCGATTTTCCACAAACAACAAGCGGTTATTATAGCGCTGTTTTTGCTATCAAGGCGCTTTGATAAGCTGTTCAGGATGGTTTTTATTGGGCCTTTTAATCGCCGTTAACAACCAGGCAAGCAAAAACAGGCTGGCCTGAGTCAGCACGATGCAGGGGCCCGTTGCAGCATCCAGCCAGAAACTGGCCAGCGTACCGAACAGTGAAGAAAACAGTGAGGTCAGTACGGCACACATCAACATGGTATTAAAACGGCGGCACAGCATAAAAGCGGTGATGCCTGGCGTAATCAGCATTGCAATCACCAGCACGATGCCAATCGCCTGTAATGCTGCGACAATGGTTAACGCCAGCATGCAGAGCAAGCCATAATGCAGCCATTTTACCTTCAGCCCAATCACCCGCGCCTGTGCCGGATCAAAGCAATACAGCAGCATATCTTTGCGCTTGATGAGCATCACCAGCGTAACAATCAGACTGATAACCAGACACTGCCACAGTTCTGAGTTACTGATACCAAGAACATTACCAAACAAAATATGACTCAGATGCTGATCGGTTTCAATACGCGCAAACAGCACCAGCCCGATGGCAAACATGCCGGAAAAAACGATGCCCATGACGGTATCTTCTTTGATACGACAGTTATCTTTGATATAGCCGGTGAATACTGAACACAGCAGGCCGGAAGCAAAAGCGCCGATCACGATAGGGGCGCCAGCGACCCAGGCCAGCACGACGCCAGGCAATACCGCATGAGAAATGGCATCGCCCATCAGCGACCAGCCTTTCAGTACCAGATAGCAGGAGAGAATGGCACATACCATGCCGCTGACCATCGCCGCCAGCAGTGCCCGTTGCATAAAAGGGAAGCTAAGTGGCTGGGTAATCAGCTCCATCAGACTGCTCATGTAACGGCACCTCGCGATTTACCACGGCGTGAAAACATGCCGTATTTCGGAGCAAAGAAGAACGCCAGCAGGAAAATTGCGGTTTGCAGCGTGACAATGACGCCGCCAGTGGCACCATCAAGGAAATAGCTCAGCCATGCACCAACCGCACTGGTTGACGCACCCAGCAGCACTGCAATGATTAACAGTCGCGGAAAACGGTCGGTCAGCAGCCAGGCGGTGGCGCCCGGCGTAATGACCATGGCAATCACCAGAATAGCACCGACAGTTTGTAGCGCTGCTACGGTTGAGGCACTGAGCAGGGTAAAGAAAATAATTTTCAGCTTTAACGGTGAGATGCCGACGGAAACCGCATGGCCTTCATCGAAAAACACCGCCAGCAGATCTTTCCAGATCACTAACAATACCAACAGCGATATCGCGCTGATCAGTGCAACCTGGATGACATCGCTGTCGGCAATACCCAGAATATTACCGTAAATAATCGACTGAATATTAATTGCTGTAGGATTGAGCGAAATGATTAACAGCCCGGCGGCAAAAAAGGTCGAAAATACAAAACCGATGATGGCATCTTCGCGCAAACGCGTCAGATGACGCACCAGCGTCATGCCGAGTGCGGCCAACATGCCGGTAATAAAGGCTCCCAGCGCGTAGGGCAAGCCGAGTGCATAGGCGGCAGCAACGCCAGGTACCACCGAATGCGACAGCGCGTCGCCCATTAACGACCAGCCTTTCAGCATCAGATAAGCGGATAAAAAGGCACAGCTGGCACCGACCAGCGCGCTGACGGCAATCGCCTTAACCATATAGTTGTAGTTAAACGGCTCCAGCAGCAGTTCAATCATGGCTGTGCGTCTCCGGCGGGCGGCAGATCGGTTTGCGACGTTGGCAGGTTGATATAGCGCAGTACGCCACCAAAAGTCTGTTGCAGATTGTCATGGGTAAAGGTGCTTTCCGTCGGGCCGGCGGCAATCACCGTGCGGTTTATCATCAATACCCGATCGCAAAAGCCCGGAACGGCGCTGAGATTATGGGTGGAGACCAGCAATAAATGCCCTTCATCCCGCAGCGCTTTTAGCATATCAACGATGGCATTTTCCGTTTGCACATCGACACCGGTAAAAGGTTCGTCGAGCAGCAGAATACTGGCCTGTTGCGCCAGCGCCCGTGCCAGAAATACCCGCTTGCGCTGGCCACCGGAGAGTTCGCCAATCTGCCGATCGCGCAAGTGCAACATGCCGACGCGATCCAGTGCCTGTTCAACCTGACGTTTATCTTCGGCGGAGGGGATGCGCAGGAATGACATTTTGCCGTAACGGCCCATCATCACCACCTCGCTGACCAGCACCGGAA
This sequence comes from Winslowiella sp. 2C04, assembly GCF_050037805.1. Taxonomy (NCBI): domain Bacteria; kingdom Pseudomonadati; phylum Pseudomonadota; class Gammaproteobacteria; order Enterobacterales; family Erwiniaceae; genus Winslowiella; species Winslowiella sp. 2C04. The sequence goes on from NZ_CP188300.1 coordinate 1,285,992, forward strand.
AATTCCAGTCCACCTCTTCGGTTTGTGGCACATAGGCCACCAGATTATTGCGTAGCGCTTTGCCCACCGGCTGATGGTTAATTTCCACCTTACCGCTCACCGGCTTTACCAGTCCCATAATGCTTTTGAACAGCGTCGACTTGCCGCTGCCGTTAACGCCAATCAAGGCGCACAGGCAACCGGCATCAAGTTCAAAGCTGGTATCAGCCAGTGCGGTATGGCCATTACGCCATGTCACGGTGATATCCTGTACGGAAAGGTGGGCGGGCGCGGTCACTGGCCAAATCCTTCAGCGATGGTATTAACCGTCACTTGCAGCAGGTCAATATAGGTTGGCACCGGACCATCAGCCTGTGACAGCGAATCAACGTACAGCACGCCACCGTAATGTGCGCCGGTCTCTTTACTAACCTGTTTAGCCGGTTTATCAGAAATGGTACTTTCACTGAATACCACCGGAATCTGATGCTGACGTACGCTATCAATCACCCGTTTTACCTGCTGCGGTGAGCCTTGCTCATCAGCGTTAATGGGCCATAGCCATAGTTCTTTTAACTGATAATCACGCGCCAGATAGCTGAATGCGCCCTCACTGGTTACCAGCCAGCGCTGACTGGCTGGAATTTTGTCCAGACGAGCACGCAGCGGAGCATCCAGTGCAGAGATTTTCTCAGCATAGGCTTTCGCATTCCGGTTATAGGTTTCAGCATGCTGTGGATCGTACTTCACCAGCGCCTGACGGATATTCTCAATATAGATCAGAGCGTTGGCAGGTGACATCCAGGCGTGCGGATTAGGATTGTTGGCATAAGGACCCTCACTGATCGGCATTGGCTCGATGCCGTCGGTCACGACCACGGAAGGGACATCATGCAGGTTGGCGAAAAATCGGCTGAACCAGCGTTCAAGATTAAGGCCGTTCCATAAAATCAGATCGGCGGACTGCGCCTTCATCACATCGCGCGGAGTCGGCTGATAATCATGGATCTCAGCGCCTGGACGAGTAATGGATTCCACCACCGCAGCATCTCCGGCAATGTTTTGTGCCATGTCCTGAATAATCGTAAAAGTGGTAACAACTTTAAATTTTTCCGCTGCGTTGGCGCTGGCTGCGGAAAAAAGCATCAGTAAACCGAGCGAGCAACTCGCCAGTAGCTTATTAAAAACAGGTAACTTCATTGCAGAGACTATTGTCATAAAAGTCTTTCCTCAGACCAGATGGCATCAAAACCCAACAACCAGAGACGGTTTTGTATACAGGTATAGCATTGGCTATATTAGTTAGCAATAGCTATAAGTTGGTAAATGATAATTACTCTTGATTCAGGTTGCCGGAGTGGCCATCTGGCGATTTGAAACCGCAGGGTTTGATCTTACTGGCGCTTGAAGTGTGCGGGGAAGGGCATTACAGTGGGGACTCTTCAGCCAATTTCAGCCCTGACTATTTCTGCTTTACCTATATTGTTCACATCGCGTTACCTGGCGAACAAAAAATAACCAATACTGACATTTCCCTGGACTGCTCCTCATTCTCTTCACAATGCTTTAACGCTTTTACTTGCTCGTAACGTTGATTTTCATTGTAACGGTAATAATCAATCTCGTGATTAACGAAAAGCTTACGACTTACGAATAGCGTAAAACGAATTCCGAGGAGCATCAGATGAAAATTAAATTACCAGCAGTTATCGCTGTCGCCTTGTTCGCCACTACCTCATTTACTGCCATGGCAGCGACTGAGATCAATCGTCAGCAGGCGCATGATTTACAAAGTATGGGCAGTGTTTCTGTCTCGGCCGTTAGCGGCTCACTGGATGACGCAACGCGTATGCTTTCGCAAAAAGCGGAAGCTATGGGCGCTACCCATTACCGTGTTGTTGGCGTCGATAACCCGGGTGACTCCAGCCTGTGGAGCGGTACCGCAGAGATTTATCGCTAATCCTTATTATGCCTGTTCCATCCCTGTAGCCTTAGTTTGCCTTCTGGCATCGACTAAACCGACCGACCTTTACGGTCGGTTTTTTTTGTCTGTCACGCCACATAATTACAAATCATAACGAATTCTCCGGGGTGATATTTTGCTTCGCCCTGAGAGAACGGGTAGGATTCATCGCCGTTATTTTGGCTGCACTCGTAACATTATAAATAACAGAGTGATAGCGATTTAACCCATTTAAGACGGCGCAGCGCAAACGTTTGGTTGCGCCATCCGGCGATGGGAAGAGCGTACAGGCGCTCTATCAATGGACAGGAAAATAGGACAGGTATGAAAGCTACGAAAAAAAACGCAGCTGAACTTCGCGCTGCAAAACGACGCTGGTTGAATTCCCATGATACCGGTTATCAAAAAGCGATGGGTAATCGTCACGTTCAGATGATTGCTATTGGCGGTGCCATCGGCACCGGTCTGTTCCTCGGTGCCGGCGGACGTCTGCAGGCTGCTGGTCCGGCACTGGCTCTGGTCTATTTAGTCTGCGGGATCTTCTCTTTCTTTATTCTGCGCGCATTAGGCGAACTGGTGCTTCATCGCCCCAGCAGCGGCAGTTTTGTTTCTTATGCCCGTGAGTTCCTGGGTGAAAAAGCCTCTTATGTTGCGGGCTGGATGTATTTCGTTAACTGGGCGATGACCGGTATTGTCGATATCACCGCTGTGGCGCTGTATATGCACTACTGGGGCGCGTTCGGCGATGTACCGCAGTGGGTGTTTGCACTGGGTGCGCTGGCGATTGTGGGCACCATGAATATGATTGGTGTGAAATGGTTCGCTGAGATGGAGTTCTGGTTTGCACTGGTGAAAGTTCTGGCGATTGTCGTCTTCCTGGTGGTCGGCGTCGTGTTTCTGGGCAGCGGTAAGCCGCTGGATGGCAACGCTACCGGTTTCCATCTGATCAGTGATAACGGTGGATTTTTCCCACATGGTTTGTTACCGGCTTTAGTGCTGGTGCAGGGCGTGGTATTTGCTTTCGCTTCGATTGAGCTGGTGGGTACGGCAGCGGGGGAGTGTAAAGACCCGCAAACCATGCTGCCGAAAGCAATTAACAGCGTAATCTGGCGTATTGGTCTGTTTTACGTTGGCTCAGTGGTACTGCTGGTGCTGCTGTTGCCGTGGAATGCTTATCAGGCAAACCAAAGTCCGTTTGTCACCTTCTTCAGTAAACTCGGCGTGCCGTATATTGGCAGCATCATGAATATTGTGGTGCTGAGTGCGGCGCTTTCCAGCCTTAACTCCGGACTTTATTCTACTGGTCGTATTCTGCGATCGATGTCGATGGGCGGTTCCGCACCGCAGTTTATGTCGAAGATGAGCAAACAGCAGGTGCCGTTCGCCGGTATTTTGGTCACGATTGGCGTGTATATCATTGGGGTAGTGCTGAACTACTATGTGCCGTCACAGGTGTTTGAGATTGTCCTTAACGTGGCATCGTTGGGAATTATCTCTTCCTGGGCATTTATCGTGGTATGTCAGATGCGACTGCGGAAGGCGATCAAAGAAGGTAAAGCTGATGACGTCAGCTTTAAGCTGCCGTGGGCACCGTTTACCTCCTGGCTGACGCTGCTGTTCCTCGTCAGCGTGCTGGTACTGATGGCATTCGATTATCCGAACGGCACTTACACCATTGCCTCGATTCCACTGATTGCGGTGGTGCTGATTCTCGGCTGGTTTGGCGTGCGTAAACGCGTTCATGCGCTCGGACACAGTGAGCAGGATCATCAAGACGCTGACCAACAAGATCGCCCGGCATCAGAGCAGCCACACCCATAGCATCACGGTGGGCTGGTCTGTGCTGGCCCACTGCAACGGCTAATTCTTCGCTTTCAGATAGTTTTCTCTCGCTACGCATCTTAAGATGACAGGCTCCCTTATTGTGGTATGGAGACGGTATGTCGGCGAAAGTTGAAATTATTAAAAATAAACTCCTGTCAGAAAACTGGTTCGTTTTACGCAATTTCACCTATGACCTTATCGGCAAAGATGGCTCCACGCTGCGCCATAAGCGCGAGGTCTACGACCGCGGTAACGGTGCCACTATCCTGTTATATAACCGCGATAAAAATAGCGTGGTACTGACCAGACAGTTTCGCATCGCGACCTATGTTAATGGTAATCACAATGGCATGTTGATTGAAGCCTGTGCTGGCCTGCTTGACGATGACTCGCCGGAAGATTGTATCCGTAAAGAGGCGATTGAAGAGACTGGCTATGCTATCGGACAAGTAGAAAAGATTTTTGAAGCCTATATGTCGCCGGGAGGCGTCACTGAACTGATTCATTTCTTTGCCGCTGAATACGATGAGTCGCTGCGTGATAATCGCGGCGGTGGGGTTGAAGATGAAGATATTGATGTGATGGAACTGCCTTTTCCCGAGGCACTGACCATGGTGAAAGATGGCCGTATCCGTGACGGGAAAACGATTATGCTGCTGCAACATGCGCAGATTGCCGGTTGGCTGAAAGCCTGATGTTATCGCTTAACGTGTTACGCAGCACCCCCACTACCGGCGATTAATTGTCCGATAAATCCGATTGAGCCACTGACTCTGCGTCAGGATGATAACGGCTTACCCCTTCGCTTAGTGACGCACGATCTTTCACCGCCTGGTTCAGCTTTATGGGCCAGGTCACAGATAAAGGCATGTTGATGGGTTGGCGTTGCGTTATCATCACCGCTTCAATTATTTTGGATCTGATTACTTAATGCCTTATTGGATGAAATCGCTGCTGTTATTGCCTTTTCTTTTCGTCGCCTGTGCGCGGGCAGAGCCGCTGCAAAAGACTTTTTCCGACTGGCAAGTCACCTGTAATAACCTTAATTTTTGTCAGGCCAGAAGCCTTCCTGGCGACAACGGTCTGGCGATGAGCATTTCCCGTCACGCCGGTGTCAACGATCGCCCATTATTACGCATTGATTACGGTAATCGCCTGAGTGGCGAGCTGAGTGGTGGCAGCTTAAAAGAGAATCTGCTGCTCGATCAGCAGCGTCTGCGCCCCGATCTGAAACACTGGACGGTCGAGCCGCATCATCTCTCGACCTCACATCCTATTTCAATTGACGAATTCCTCTCGCAGGTGCTGGACGCCGATACGATTCAGCTGACATTTCGCCCGCAGGCGGCGATTTCCCTGCATGGTATGAAGGCCGCCCTCTTGCTGATGGATGATCTTCAGGGCAGGGTGAATGGCATGAGCGCATGGGTGCGGCGCGGAGATCGTGTGGCATTTGATGTCCCCCCTGAGCCGCCGTTGCCGCTGCTGCATGGGCCGGAACATCCGCCACAGCCGCTGACGCGCGAAGAGAGCACGGGATTAATCGATTTCGGTACCTGGCGGGTAAACACCGATGAGTGTTCGCTCGACCCGATGCGCCGTGAAGTCAGCGTTGCGCCGCTAAGTGATAAAAAAGCGTTACTACTGGTCAGCTGTGAAATGGGGGCATACAACGTCATTCAACTGGCGTTTGAAGTGAGCCGGGCGCTGCCTTATGTGGCGCGTGGCCTGTCGCTCAGTCTGCCTTTTACTCCGCCCAACCGCAGTGAAAAGCAGATGGAACTGATTAATGCAGAATATGACGCGGCGACCAGCCAGCTACTGACCTTTGCCAAAGGGCGTGGGTTAGGGGACTGCGGCAACGCTTCGCGCTGGCAGTTTAATGGCAGCAGTTTTGTGCTGGCGGAATATGCTGAAGAGTCGACCTGCGATGCCTGGCACAGCAGCGACGACTGGCCGACGCTATGGGTGAGTCAGCGAGCAGAATGATGTCTGCTGTAAACGCTGGTGTGCACCAGTCGTCGTTCTGGCGGGCTGTCCGGTTTGTTTTTTCGTCACGGCGATCGCGAAGGTGATTCAGAAGCAATTTGGGGTAGAGAATCAAAAAAATCCGTAACCCCTGGCAGGATTACGGATCGGATCATTAACGACTTTACTGCCTGAGCCAAAATCAGTGCGGCTTTAACAAGGCTTCCGCTTTGCTGACAATGTTTTCAACCGTGAAGCCAAACTCGGCAAACAGTTTCTCCGCCGGGGCGGACTCACCAAAGCTGGTCATGCCGACGATGGCACCGTTCAGGCCAACATATTTGTACCAGTAGTCGGCGATACCCGCTTCGACCGCTACGCGGGCAGTAACGGTTGACGGCAATACTGACTCGCGGTAAGCGGCATCCTGCTTGTCAAACAGGTCGGTTGATGGCATCGAAACCACGCGTACTTTATGGCCCGCCGCTGTCAGTTTTTCTGCGGCGCCCAGGGTGATTTCCACTTCGGAGCCGGTTGCAATCAGAATCACATCCGGTGTGCCATCGGCATCCCGCAAAATGTAAGCACCGCGCGAAATATCTTCCAGCTGCTGATTACTGCGCTGCGGCTGCGCCAGATTCTGCCGTGACAGGATCAGCGCGGTAGGGCCGTTATGGCGCTCCACGGCATGTTTCCATGCCACTGCGGTCTCCACCTGGTCGCACGGACGCCAGACGCTCATATTTGGCGTGACGCGCAGGCTGGCCAGCTGTTCAACGGGCTGATGCGTCGGGCCATCTTCGCCGAGGCCAATCGAATCATGGGTATACACCATAATCTGACGCGCTTTCATCAGTGCAGCCATACGCACCGCATTACGCGCATATTCGACAAACATCAGGAACGTGGCGGTATAAGGCACAAAGCCACCGTGATGGGCGATACCGTTGGCAATCGCGGTCATCCCGAACTCACGGACACCGTAATGGATATAGTTACCGGCAATATCATCCTTGATCGATTTAGAGCCGGACCAGATCGTCAGGTTACTTGGGGCAAGATCGGCAGAACCACCGAGGAACTCCGGCAGCAGCTTGCCGTAAGCTTCCAGTGTATTTTGCGAAGCTTTACGGCTGGCGATTTTCTGCGGATTAGCCTGTAACTGTTCGATAAATTTCTGCGTTTCAGCCTGCCAGTTTTCCGGCATTCCGCCATCCATACGACGGCTAAATTCGTTAGCCAGTTCCGGATGCGCAGCCTTATAGGCGGCGAACTTATCGTTCCAGCTTTTCTCGCGTTGCTGACCAGCGGTTTTCGCATCCCACTGGCTGTAGATCTCTTTCGGTACTTCAAACGGCGGATAATTCCAGCCCAACGCTTTACGCGTCAGTGCCACTTCTTCATCACCGAGTGCTGCACCGTGCGCTTCTTCTTTGCCCGCTTTATTGGGTGAGCCAAAGCCGATAATGGTGCGGCAGATAATCAGTGACGGTTTGTCAGTGACGCTTTGCGCTTCTTTAATCGCGTTGGCGACCGCCTGTGGATCGTGGCCATCAATTTCGTGCACCACATGCCAGTTATAGGCTTCGAAGCGCTTCGCGGTGTCATCGGTAAACCAGCCCTTGGTTTCACCATCAATGGAGATACCGTTGTGGTCGTAGAAGCCGATCAGTTTACCCAGCCCCAGCGTACCCGCCAGTGATGAGACTTCATGGGAGATGCCTTCCATCAGGCAGCCATCGCCCATAAACACATAGGTGAAATGGTCAACAATCTCATGATCCGGGCGGTTAAATTGCGCGCCCAGCGTACGTTCGGCAATGGCTAAACCGACGGCATTAGCCAGCCCCTGACCCAGCGGGCCGGTGGTGGTTTCCACGCCTGGGGTGTAACCAATTTCCGGGTGACCCGGCGTTTTCGAGTGCAGCTGACGGAAGTTTTTCAGCTCTTCCATCGGCAGATCGTAGCCGGTGAGATGCAGCAGGCTGTACAGCAGCATTGAGCCGTGGCCGTTTGACAGCACAAAGCGGTCGCGATCGGCCCAGGCCGGATTGGTCGGATTATGCTTGAGGAAATCGCGCCACAATACTTCAGCGATATCCGCCATGCCCATCGGCGCACCGGGATGGCCCGATTTGGCTTTTTGCACCGCATCCATACTGAGTGCGCGAATGGCGTTAGCAAGCTCTCTGCGTGAGGACATATGTTCCCCCCTGTTGAATTGATTCAGGAAATTTGTCGGGCGGCGCTGGTGCCGCCCGGTCGTGCGGATTGCACAATAAATACCGCGGACGAACTACAGTCTGGCTGCCAGCACATCTTCCAGTTTCTGCTGATCAACCGCGAACTGACGAATACCTTCCGCCAGTTTTTCCACCGCCATCGGATCCTGATTATGTTCCCAGCGGAACTCGGATTCAGACAGTGGCGTTGGCGGGTTAAAGGCTTCGGTGGATGGCGACAGCTTACGCTCAACCGGCGCATCGCTGGCCTGCAGCTCTTCCAGCAGGTTTGGTGAAATGGTCAGACGATCGCAACCGGCCAGCGCAAGGATCTGCTCAACTTTGCGGAAGCTGGCACCCATAATCACGGTGTTGTAGCGATGCTGTTTGTAATACTCATAAATGTTGCGCACGGATTTCACGCCTGGATCTTCATCAACCACATACGGATCGAGAGGTTTACGCGTGTTGTACCAGTCGTAAATACGGCCAACAAATGGCGAAATCAGGAATACGCCCGCTTCGGCACAGGCGCGTGCCTGAGCAAAGGAGAACAGCAGCGTCAGGTTACAGTTGATGCCATTTTTTTCCAGTTCTTCTGCCGCGCGGATGCCTTCCCAGGTAGACGCCAGCTTGATCAGGATGCGTGAACGGTCAATGCCGTGTTCTTCATACATCCTCACCAGCTTTTCAGCTTTAGTGACACACATACCGCGATCGAAAGAGAGGCGGGCGTCGACTTCAGTCGATACGCGACCCGGCACGCTTTTCAGAATTTCGAGGCCAAGGTTAATTGCCACTTTGTCACTGGCGTTAATAATCTGCGTCTCTTTGCTGCCGCCCTGTTTTTTGGCGTAATCGATGGCATCGTCAATCAGGTGTTTATAGGAGTCGAGGCCGGAAGCTTTCAGGATCAGAGAAGGATTGGTGGTTGCATCTTCAGGATGATAATTGCGGATCGATTCAATATCTCCACTGTCAGCGACGACGGTAGTGAACTGTTTTAATGCCTCTAGCTGGTTCATCTTATGGCTCCTTGATGTGCAATCAATAATGCGAATTGAGCCGTGGCGCAGTTATCGCCGCAGTTGTCTTGCCAGAGGGGGCGTGCGCTTTAACCAGCGGGCGACCTGGAGTGGCATGTCGCGGTCTTGACCCGATCGGGTTTCAGCACCAACGACACAACGACGCTAACCGACACGGCTGAGTGTTCTTAGGCGAAACATTGCATCAGACGTCCAGGAATGAAAATGCGTTTTCTCTGATTGTTGCGATGGGTTCGCTCAATGACCGCGTAGCGGACAGTTAAAAAGCTGAACAAAAAGTATAGCAGCTGGATGAAAAAGCGTGATGGCGCACGCAGAAGGTGCGCCGCATGTCGGATTACTTTTCGCTGACCGCTGCCTGCTCGTAATAACCGATCTTCTCAACTTTTTCCGTTGAGCCGCCGCCCTCAAACTCTGAATTCAGCCAGCTGTTAATAATGCTGCGCGCCAGCTCTGGACCAATCACGCGTGCTCCCAGTGTGATCACCTGTGCATTGTTACTTTTACGCGCCCGCTCGGCGGAATAGGTGTCATGACACTGCGCTGCGCGAATGCCCGGCACTTTATTGGCGACAATCGCCATGCCGATACCAGTGCCGCAAATCAGAATACCGCGCTGATGTTTACCGTCGCGAATGGCGTTAGCCAGCGTCCAGGCGATATCCGGATAAATCGGTTTGGTGGTCTGCGCATCGTTACTGTAGTCGCTGACATCAATATTTTTATCCTGCAAAAACTGCTTAATCAGGTTTTTCAGTTCCAGAGCCGCGTCGTCGGCACCAATTGCGATTGAAGACATAGGGTTACTCCCGCTGGGTTATCAGAGCCGCTGGGTTGGATTGCATGGCCGGGCAGCCCAGGCGGCGGTTCTCTATTACCCTGCCACACAATTGTTCATATGTTCAAGTGTTGTTCTTTTGTTTATGGTGAGGTAACACACTGCTCCCGTTTCGCGACCCTCGCCGCCGTTGAGTCTGGCGCTATATTCGCGATAATTGTCACAATTAAAGGTTTTGAGCTTGGTCACAGATTTCATTTTACAGGGTAGGGTTTGAACATTAATTCATGTAGCGTTCATATGTTCACGCATTGATGCAATGCACAAGAAGACCCACTGAGGACTCAACCATGCGTCAAATCTGCCTTCTGCTGACCTACCATCCGGCACACCCTCGCCGGAATGCACCTACACCAGGGTACTTACGCTTTGCCAGCGCACTGCAAGCTGGCGGAGGTGTTCAATGAACGTGACTGAACAACAGGCAATTGAGAAATCTGCCATTCGTAAGGTTTCGTGGCGACTGGTGCCCTTTGTGGCACTGATGTTTTTTATTAACTTCCTTGACCGTACGGCAATCTCCTTTGCCGGTCCTAATGGCATGACGCAGGATCTCGGGCTAAGTGCAGCACAGTTTGGTCTTGCCTCTGGCATCTTCTTTATTGGTTACATCCTGCTTGAAGTACCAAGCAATCTGGCGCTGCACCGCTATGGCGCGCGGAAATGGCTGGCGCGCATTATGGTCAGTTGGGGGATCGTCTCGCTGCTGTTTACCTGGGTCAGCAGCATCGAAGGGTTATATACTCTGCGCCTGCTGCTGGGCATCGCCGAAGCCGGTTTTTTCCCGGGCGCGATTCTGTTTCTTAGCATGTGGGTACCGGCGCAACACCGCAGTAAAGTGCTGTCGCTGTTTTACCTGGCCCAGCCGCTGACGGTGGTGCTGGGTGCACCGCTGGCCGCCGCGCTGATTGAGCAGCATGGCCTGTTTGGTTTATCCGGATGGCGGGTAATGTTCCTCGGCGTGTCTCTGCCGGCAATTATCATCGGCATTATCGCGTGGTTCTATCTGGTGGATTCGCCGCGTGAGGCAAAATGGCTGAATAAGCAGGAAAAAGAGTGGCTGACCCACGCGCTGGAAAAAGAGCATCGGCAGAAAAGCCCGAATGGTCACGCCAGCGTACGCAGCGTGATGTTTAACGGCCGCGTCTGGATGCTGTGCCTGATCTACTTTGGCTTTATCTATGGTCTTTATGCGCTGGCATTTTTCCTGCCGACCATTATCTCTGGGTTCCAGCAGCAGTTTGGCACCTCATTTAACGTGATTGAGAAAGGACTGATCACCGGCGTGCCGTATCTGTTTGCCGCGGTGGTGATGTACTTCTGGTCGAAAGATGCCACCCGTCGCGGTTGTAAAACCTGGCATATTGCGCTGCCAGCGTTAACCGGTGCCATCAGTGTGCCGCTTGCTTTATATATGGAATCGCCGATGGCGACCATTCTGATGATTTCAATTACCGCCAGCTCGATCTTCGCCGCGTTACCCAACTTCTGGACGCTACCGACGCAGTTCCTCACCGGTGCTTCGGCAGCGGCAGCGATAGCGCTAATCAATACCCTGGGCAATGTTGCCGGTTTTTCGGCGGGCTATCTCACCGGCATGCTGCATGACGCGACCGGCGGTTACACCGTTGCGATGATGGTGGTCGGCGGGTTCATGCTGCTCTCCTCGCTACTGATGCTGTTACTTAACGCGAAACGTTCAGGATTTCAGTCTGCCCATATTGCACAGGAGCAATCTCAATGACCTATCTGTTTAATCAACCCTCGGCGTTTGCCAGCGAACTGATTGAAGGTTTTGTCGCCGCCAATGCCGATAAAGTCCGTCAGGTGTCGGGCGGCGTAGTCCGCAGCACCCGCAGTAAACCGGGCAGTGTGGCGTTGGTGATTGGCGGGGGTTCCGGCCACTATCCGGCATTTTCCGGGCTGGTAGGACAGGGCATGGCACACGGCGCGGCAATGGGAAATCTGTTTGCTTCACCTTCGGCGCAGCAGATCTATAACGTCGCACGTGCTGCCGAAAATGGTGGTGGGGTGCTGCTGGCATTCGGTAATTATGCCGGAGACGTGCTGCATTTTGGCCAGGCCTGTGAGCGCCTGAAAGCGGAGGGCATAGCCTGTGAACTGTTGGCGGTAACCGATGATATTTCCAGCGCGACGCTGGACGAACGCGATAAACGCCGCGGCGTGGCGGGCGATCTGGCGGTGTTTAAAGCAGCTGCAGCCGCTGCGGAAGCGGGCTATTCGCTGGCCGAGGTGGCGCGTCTGGCACGTCATGCCAATCATCGTACCCGCTCGCTCGGCGTGGCGTTCTCCGGCTGTACGCTGCCAGGCGCGCAACAACCGCTGTTTGAAGTGGCGCACGGCACCATGGCGCTAGGGATGGGCATTCACGGCGAGCCTGGCATCGACGAGTGCGCTATCCCAGCCGCCGATACGCTGGCGGAACTGTTTGTCAGCCATCTGATGAAAGAGCGTCCGGAAGAGATGAGTGCGCGCAGCGATCAGCGGGTGGCGGTGATCCTCAATGGTCTTGGTTCGGTCAAATATGAAGAGCTGTTTGTGGTGTATCGCCGGGTGGCGCAGCTGTTGGCCGCTGAAGGTCTGCAGGTGGTGGAACCGGAAGTTGGGGAGTTCGTCACCAGCTTTAATATGGCCGGCGCCTCGCTGACGCTGATGTGGCTGGACGATGAACTGGAAACCTTCTGGCGTGCGCCTGCCAATGCTCCGGCTTTCCGCAAGGGCAGCGTGATAATTGCCGAACCGCTAAGCGATATCGAACAACTTTTGCCAGAGATCGACACCGTGCCTGCTGCCAGTAAAGTCTCACAACAGGCGGCCAGCTGCGTGCTGTCGATGATTGAAGCGATTGCCGAAGTGATTGAGATTAATGCCAATGAGTTGGGACGTATCGATGCGGTGGCCGGTGACGGCGACCACGGCATTGGTATGGAGCGCGGCTCTCTTGGCGCACTGGAAAAAGCCCGCGAGATGCTGCAGCGCCAGGCCGGTGCCGGCACCTTGTTATGCCGCGCTGCAGATGCCTGGGCAGACAAAGCTGGCGGCACCTCCGGAGCATTATGGGGCGTAGCGCTGACCGCGATCGGCACCGCCATTGGCGACCAGCAGCGACCGAATGCACAGCGTGTGGCCCTCGGCGTGCAGCATGCGAAAGAGGGCATTATGCATTTCGGTAAGGCGAAACCGGGTGATAAAACGCTGGTGGATGTGCTGGTGCCGTTCAGTGACTGCTTAACCAGCCGGGTGAATGCCGGAGATTCCTTAGCGGATGCCTGGGCGGCGGCGGCTAAACAGGCCAGCCGAAGCGCTGAAGAGACTGCCGGGCTGCTGCCAAAAATGGGGCGTGCGCGGCCGCTGGCGGAAAAAAGTCTCGGCACGCCGGATGCCGGGGCCGTTTCGCTGGCGCTGATTGTGAACAAAGTGCTGGCTCAGCTGCAGGCTGGTACGCCGGTGCAGCAATTACAGGAGATCAGCGAATGACACAGCCGCGTATCACGCTGGGCGTTAGCCTGAAGATGTACTTCAGCTATCAGCAGACGCTGGACTGGAGCCAGCAGGTAGCGGAAATTGCCCGCCGCCATCCGGCGATTGTCACCGGCGAGGTCGGCCTGTTTGTATTACCGGCTTTTCCGGCGATTCCTGCGGTAAGGGCCGCGTTTCAGGGGAGTGAAGTGCGCGTCGGCGCACAGGATCTCTGCTGGGAGGATAGCGGTGCATGGACCGGCGAAGTGAGCGGCACCATGCTGGCGGAAATCGGTTGTCGCTATGTCGAAATTGGCCATGCCGAGCGCCGTCGCCACTTTGCGGAAACTGATAAGCAGATTGCTGCCAAGCTGGCCGCCGCGCTGCGCAATGGTTTAACCCCGGTATTGTGTCTGGGTGAGGAACAGCACGTCACCAGCCAGCAGGCGATTGCCATCTGCCGCCAGCAACTGATGGCAGCATTAAGCGAGGCGCGTCAGCAGCAGCTGAGTGGTGAGATTGTTGTTGCCTGGGAGCCGCAGTGGGCGATTGGTGCGCCGGCTCCGGCTCCGGACGATTTTATTGCTGAAGTTTGTCAGGGATTACGCCAGATAAATGACCTCGGTGATGTTCACTGCCGCGTTATTTATGGTGGCAGTGCCGGGCCAGGTTTACTCGGCCGCCTCGGTCATCATGTCAGCGGACTGTTCCTTGGGCGTTTTGCCCATCAGCCATCGGCGCTGGCACAGATTATCGACGAGGCTGCCGCGCTGGCGGCAGCGGCACAAGCGGTTACGGAGGGATAAATGGCGATTGGATTAAGTACCTATGCGTTTTTCTGGCGCAGTTCTGCACGGGTGCCCGCACCCCTGACGCTGCCGCAGATGCTGGAACAGACTGCCAGCATGGGAGTAAGACTGTTCCAGATCTGTGACTATCCGCAGATTGAAAGCTGGAGTGATATCCAGTTACAGGCGCTGCGCCAGCAGGCGGATACGCTGGGAATACAGCTGGAGCTGGGAACGCGCGGGCTGGAAACCGCTCACTTACAGCGTTATCTGCAACTGGCCGAAATATTGCAGGTCAGGGTAATTCGTTCGATGTTTAACAGCGCGCAGCATCGCCCGACGATGGCGGAAGCGGCGGCGCTGATCGAAACCATTTTGCCGCAGCTGGAACAGCAGGGCGTGCAGCTGTGTCTGGAAACTTACGAGCAGGTGAACAGCGCCATGATGATGTCGGTGATCAATCGTTTCCCAGCGGCGGCCGTCGGCGTCTGCCTCGACCCGGCCAACTGTGTGGCGGCACTGGAGCTGCCGCAACAGGTAATCGCCAACACTGCCGGGCGGGTACTTAATCTGCATATCAAAGATTTTGCTTTTAGCCGCCAGGATGGCTGGGTCGGCTTTACGCTGGCCGGCTGTCCGCTGGGTGAAGGGCTGCTCGACTATGACCTGCTGATTGAGCAGGTGCGTCCCGCAGAGCGCGGCATTAATCAGATCGTCGAACACTGGCTACCCTGGCAGCAGGATGCGGCAAGCACCTGCCTGCGCGAAGCCGAGTGGACCCAACAAAGCGTTGATTTTTTACGTCACAGACAACCCCAGGAGTAACTGATGAGCACACAATTAACCACCATTACCGTGATTGGCGCAGGCGGTAAAATGGGCATGCGTATTTCGGCCAACCTGCAAAATAGCGACTATCAGGTGTTTTACTGTGAGAGCGCTCCGCAGGCTCAGGCTCAGGTAACGGCACAAGGACGCGAGCTGTCCAGCGCGGAATCGGTGATACCGCACAGTGATGTGGTGATCCTCGCGGTGCCGGATATTGTGCTGGGCAACGTGTCTGAATCCGTGGTGCCGCAGATGAAAGCCGGCGCCACGCTGTTAACTCTCGATCCCGCCGCCGCCTATGCCAATCTGATTGCGCAGCGGGAAGGCATACACTATGCGGTGGCGCATCCGTGTCATCCGTCGGTATTCCTTCAGCGTTATACCAAAGAAGAGCATGCCGACGCCTTTGGCGGCGTGGCGGCAATTCAGCATGTGGCGGCTTCATTTGAGAGCGGCAGCGACCAGCAGAAAGAGCAGTTGAGCAAAGTGATCAGCGTGATGTACGGCCCGGTAGAACATGTGCACTGGGTAACGGTTAAACAGCTGGCTTATCTGGAACCGACGCTGGTGGAAACCGTCGCCTGTATGGTCGGTGCTTTTATGAAGGAAGCGCTGGATGAAACCGTCAAGCATTCAGGCGTACCGGAAGAGGCGGCCAAAGCCATGTTGTACGGCCATATTCAGATCGCGCTGGCGGTGGCGTTCCGCGCCACTAATCCTTTCTCCGATGCCTGCATGATCGCCATGGAATATGGGCGGGAGAAAATTGTTAAGCCAGACTGGAAACAGATCTTTGATGAGAAAGAGCTGGATATTGTGATTGCCCGCATGCTGAAGATTGACGCCATCCGTCGTTAATCCTCCCACGACGTGCCAGCGCTGATGGTGGCTGGCACGCTATCATTTCGGGTGCCCCCGCGTGATGACTGCAAAAAGAAATTCGCCTGCCGGATCGCATAAAATGATATAAATTAACGCCCCGGCGTGGCAAATCAGCCCGCGCCAGCCGACGAAAGCGATAAGAAGAGGCGACTGTCCGGATGGAAAAAAATACGCTATCTCAGGATACCGAGCTACTGACAGAAATTGCGGTGGCTTACTATCAGGATGAAATTACTCAGGAGGAGATTGCGCGTAAATTCGGTATTTCGCGGATTAAAGTGGGGCGCTTATTAAAGCGTGCCAAAGAGGAAGGCATTGTTGAAATTAACGTGCGCTATCATCCGGTTTTCAGTACCCGCCTTGAACAGCAGTTGTTGCAGCGTTTCCCACTGCAACGCGCGTTGATTGCTCTCGACCATCATGATGACGAAGAACAGCGACGGCAGGTGGCTGCGCTGGTGGCGATGTATCTGTCGCAAAGTTTAAAAGATGACTCAGTGGTGGCGGTCGGTCAGGGCCGTAATATCGCGGCGGTCGCCGATCATCCCGGCAGCGTGCCGACGCGTAATTGCCATTTTATCAGCGGTATTGGCGGCACTCATCGACCCGGTGATGCGATCAATGCCGACCATATCAGTCGCCGCCTGGCCAAAAAATTTGGCGGTATCAGTGAAACCCTGTACGCCCCGGCCTATGTGGAAAATCGTGCGCTTAAAGACGCTTTTATGCAGAACGGTACGATTAAAGAAACGCTGGATCGCGCACGCAAAGCCGATATTGCCCTGGTGGGAATTGGCGATATGAACGAGAACAGCTATATGGTTAAGCTGGGCTGGTTCAGCCCGCATGAAATTATCGACGCCAGCCTCAATCAGGGAGTGACAGGTGATGTGGCGGGCTATGATTTTTTTAATGCCCAGGGGCAACACGTTGATACCGTAATGAACGATCGGGTGATTGGGCTGAGCATCGAAGAGTTGCGCAAGATCCCGTGTGTGATCGCGATTGCGGCAGAAAATACCAAGGCGATGGCGATTCTTGGCGCGTTGCGCACTGGCGCAATTGATATTATTGCTACCTCGGCGCAGAACGTTCGCACCTTGCTGAATATGACCAAATAATTACCAGTCGATTGGCGCTCTGCATGCCATTATCACGGGAGTCGAAAATGGCTCCCGCACCGTTTTTCAGGCTATAGATAATCCTTACTTTGGAAATTATTTCCACATCCTCGTCTCGTTGCGGCAAAGTTTGAAGCGGCTCAAGTTTTTTCCACTTTCGCCGCTTTTATACTGTTCGGTTCCAGCCTTTCATAATAAAAGCCAAGGAATCAGACGATGGATGAACAACTGAAACAGAGCGCGCTCGATTTTCACCAATTCCCCACCCCGGGTAAAATTCAGGTTTCTCCGACCAAGCCGCTGGCAACCCAGCGCGATCTGGCGCTGGCCTATTCGCCGGGCGTCGCCGCGCCTTGTCTGGAGATCGCCCGCGATCCGTTAGCCGCGCATAAATACACCGCACGCGGCAATCTGGTGGCGGTGATATCGAATGGCACCGCGGTGCTGGGATTGGGCAATATCGGTGCGCTGGCAGGTAAACCGGTAATGGAAGGCAAAGGGGTACTGTTTAAGAAATTCGCCGGCATCGACGTGTTTGATATTGAGATCGATGAACTGGACCCGGACAAACTGATTAACGTGATTGCCGCACTGGAACCGACCTTCGGCGGCATCAATCTGGAAGATATCAAAGCGCCGGAGTGTTTTTATATTGAAAAAGCGCTGCGCGAACGGATGAAAATCCCGGTATTTCATGACGACCAGCACGGCACCGCGATTATCTGTACCGCTGCGGTGCTGAATGGACTGCGGGTGGTGAAGAAAAATATCTCCGACGTGCGGCTGGTGGTGTCCGGCGCTGGCGCATCCGCGATTGCCTGTATGAACCTGCTGGTGGCGCTGGGAATGCAGAAGCACAATATTGTGGTGTGCGACTCGAAAGGGGTCATTTATCAGGGTCGTGAAGAGAATATGGCCGAAACCAAAGCGGCGTATGCGGTAGTGGATGACGGCAGACGTACGCTGGATGAAGTGATTACCGATGCCGATATTTTCCTCGGCTGTTCCGGCCCGAAAGTGATGACGCCGGATATGGTACGACGAATGGCGAAAGATCCGCTGATTCTGGCGCTGGCCAACCCGGAGCCGGAAATTTTGCCGACGCTGGCGAAAGAGGTGCGCCCGGATGCGATTATTTGCACCGGCCGATCGGACTTTCCGAATCAGGTTAATAATGTACTGTGTTTTCCCTTTATCTTTCGCGGCGCGCTGGATGTCGGTGCCACGGCGATTAATGAAGAGATGAAGCTGGCGGCAGTACATGCAATTGCCGAGCTGGCGTTGGCGGAACAGAGCGAGGTGGTGGCTTCAGCCTATGGCGATCAGGAGCTGTCGTTTGGGCCGGAGTATCTGATTCCGAAACCTTTTGATCCGCGTTTGATCGTGCAGATCGCCCCTGCCGTGGCAAAAGCGGCGATGGATTCGGGTGTTGCCACCCGACCCATCGAGAATTTTGATGCCTACCGCGAAAAACTGGCGGAGTTTGTTTATACCACCAACCTGTTTATGAAGCCGATCTTCGCTCAGGCACGCAAAGATCCGCAGCGGGTGGTGCTGGCTGAAGGGGAAGAAGCGCGGGTGCTGCATGCGACCCAGGAGTTGGTGACTCTCGGGCTGGCGAAACCGATTCTGATTGGTCGCCCCAGCGTGATTGAGATGCGGCTGAAAAAGCTCGGTCTGAAAATTGAGGCCGGTAAAGATTTCGAAGTGGTGAATAACGAATCCGATCCGCGCTTTAAGGCCTACTGGAACGAGTACTACCAGATCATGAAGCGTCGCGGCGTTTCACCCGAAGAGGCACAGCGCGCGGTAATTGGTAATCCAACGTTAATTGGCGCGATTATGGTTCATCGGGGGGAAGCTGACGCGCTGATTTGCGGCACCATTGGTGATTACAAATCGCATTATGACATTGTAGAAAAACTGTTTGGTTTTCGTCCGGATATGAAAATGGCCGGCGCGATGAATGCGCTGTTGCTGCCGAGTGGCAATACCTTTATTGCCGATACCTATGTTAACGAAGATCCGACGCCGCAGGAGCTGGCGGAACTGACGATTATGGCGGCGGAAACCGTGCGCCGTTTTGGTATCGAACCTAAAGTGGCGCTGCTGTCACACTCCAGTTTTGGCACTTCAGATGCACCGGCGGCGCGTAAAATGCGTGAAACTCTGGCGCTGGTGAATGCCCGTGCGCCGGAACTGGAGATCGACGGTGAGATGCATGGTGATGCCGCGCTGGTCGAGAGTATTCGTCACGATCTGATGCCGGACAGCCCGTTAAAAGGCGCAGCGAATATTCTGATAATGCCCAATATGGAAGCTGCGCGAATCAGCTATAACCTGTTGCGCGTTTCCTGCTCGGAAGGAGTAACGGTGGGGCCGGTATTAATGGGGATCGCCAAGCCGGTGCATGTACTGACGCCGATTGCTTCCGTACGCCGGATAGTCAATATGGTGGCACTGGCGGTGGTGGAAGCGCAAACGCAGCCGCTGTAAAACCTGTCGTCCTCCCCCTTAAAATGGGGGAGGACGCGTTGTTATTTTGCCAGCCAGTCTCTGACCGGCAGGAAGTCGCTGTACAGCGCCGCTTCCGGCGAACCGGCTTGCGGCTGGTAATCATACTCCCAGCGTACCAGTGGTGGCATCGACATCAGAATCGATTCGGTGCGACCGCCGGTTTGCAGGCCAAACAGCGTGCCGCGATCCCACACCAGATTAAATTCAACGTAACGCCCACGACGATACAGCTGGAACTGACGCTCGCGTTCGCCCCACGGCAGCGCTTTGCGGCGCTCAACAATCGGCAGGTAGCCATCCAGAAAACCGTTACCCACCGCCTGCATAAAGTCGAAGCAGCGGTCAAAATCCGGCGTATTCAGGTCATCAAAGAATAAACCGCCAATGCCGCGCTGTTCATCACGATGTTTGATATAAAAATAATCATCACACCACTGTTTGTAGCGGTCGTATACCTCGTCGCCAAACGGCTGACAGAGATCGAATGCGGTTTGATGCCAGTGCTGTGCATCTTCAGTAAAGCCGTAGTAGGGGGTTAAATCAAAGCCGCCGCCAAACCACCATACCGGCTCCGAGCCGGGCTTTTCGGCAATAAAGAAGCGCACATTGGCATGGCTGGTCGGGATATAGGGGTTTTCCGGATGGATAACCAGCGATACGCCCATCGCTTCAAAACTGCGTCCGGCCAGCTCAGGACGATGCGCGGTGGCGGAAGCAGGCATTGCATCGCCATGCACGTGAGAAAAATTGACGCCAGCCTGTTCAAATAGCCCGCCATTGCGCAAAACGCGGCTGCGCCCGCCACCGCCACCGGCACGCTGCCAGCTGTCCTCTTCGAACGGTGCAACGCCGTCGGCCAGCGCCAGTTGCTGACAAATATTATCCTGCAGCGAGAGCAGAAACTGTTTTACGCGAGCAATATCAGGAGTGTTCATAAGCCTGCCATCTGCAAAAATTTAAGCTGATTATACCTAACCTGGACGACGATTGTGACGATCAAACTCATCGAAGAAGCTGACAATGCCCTCTGCGATAGCGCCAGCAATCTTTTGACGAAAGGCCGTAGTGCCCAGTAGCCGCTCTTCAGCCGGATTAGTAATAAAGGAGGTTTCGACCAGCACCGAAGGAATGGACGGTGATTTCAGCACCGCAAACGCCGCCTGTTCGGTATGCTGACTGTGCAAATGGTGCACCGGACGGATCTGATTCAGCACGTGTTTGCCGAGGATCAGACTGTTTTTGATTGTGTCGGTCTGCACCAGATCGAACAAGACCTGTTGCAGATAGCGATCTTTCTCAGTGGCTTTGACGCCGCCAACCTCGTCAGCAGCGTTCTCTTTGTCTGAAAGATAGCGCGCCATCGCGCTGCTGGCACCGCGATTCGACAGGGCAAACACCGAGGCGCCATTGGCATCCGGGCTGGTAAAGCCGTCAGCGTGAATCGACATAAACAGGCTGGCACCATGCTGATGGGCAATTTCAACGCGCTGATACAAAGGGATAAAGTGATCGCTCTCGCGGGTCAGGCGTACTTCAATACTCTGGTGACTGCTGAGTTTATGGCGAATGTAATTAGCGATTTCCAGTACAACATGTTTCTCTTCCGATCCCTGATGGCCGATGGCACCGGAGTCAATTCCGCCGTGACCCGGGTCGATCATCACGATCTTTTTATCGCGGGTGGCGGTTGAAGAAGATTTACTGTGGGGCGAAGCGATTTTCAGCGTCACGTTCTCTGTTTTAGCCTGGAGATATTTCGCCGGCAGTAACGCCAGCGCTACGCCGGAAAGTAATAGCTGGCGGCGCGAAGCCAGCGGGGT
Organism: Winslowiella sp. 2C04; assembly: GCF_050037805.1. NCBI lineage: Bacteria > Pseudomonadati > Pseudomonadota > Gammaproteobacteria > Enterobacterales > Erwiniaceae > Winslowiella > Winslowiella sp. 2C04. The sequence continues at coordinate 1,307,268 of NZ_CP188300.1, forward strand.
GAGTTGAGAAATCTTTTTCATATCGGTTCCGGTTGGCGTAAGAATCGTATGTTATATCGTAACGATTACCCGCTGGCGACCGAGTAACTATTTCAGTGTTTTACTTTTTATTTCAGCAAGCTAACCTGCCAAAAACGTTTTTTTTTCCTGATAAGCGGATTCGAGACTTGCACCTGTAAAAGAAAGCGTGATAATCAGCAAATTCTGCTTAACATCTGAGTAAATTTCATGGAAATCCGCGTATTCCGCCAGGAAGATTTTGAAGAAGTGATCACCCTCTGGGAACGTTGTGACCTGTTACGTCCGTGGAACGATCCTGAGATGGATATTGAACGTAAACTGAATCATGATGCCGATCTGTTTCTGGTGGCAGAGGTGGGTGGCGAAGTGGTCGGTACGCTGATGGGCGGTTACGATGGCCATCGCGGGTCGGCTTACTATCTCGGGGTTCATCCTGATTATCGCGGTCGTGGTTTTGCTAATGCGCTGATTAATCGCTTAGAAAAAAAGCTGATCGCGCGCGGCTGCCCGAAGATCAATTTGATGGTGCGTGAAGAGAATGATGCGGTCATCGGCTTTTATGAAAAGCTCGATTACGAAATGCAGGATTCTGTCTGCCTCGGCAAGCGCCTGATTGAAGATCGCGAATATTAAGCTGTCTGCGGGCGAGTGTACTCGCCCATTTTTACCTCATCAACGGTTCCCGCTTAGCGATGTTTTCTCCCGACGATTACGACCATAAAGGTCAGCTGCGGCTGCCATTGACCTTCTGGCTTATTTTGCTGTTACAGGCGCGCACCTGGCTGTTATTTGTCATAGCCGGCGCTTCGCGTCAGCAGGGCAGCGGCTTACTGGAACTGTTTTATCCCGATACGCGCGCGTTCTGGATTGGCATGGTATCAGGCATCCCGGCGGCGCTGGGGCTGCTGCTGACCGGCTACCGTCAGCGGCTGCCACGATTATGGCAGGCGTGGCGCTGGGTGTTATGCGGCACGCTGCTGGCGATGATGCTGATGCAGAGTATTACCATCTGGCAGGGCGATGAGCGAGTGTCGTTGCCGGTGGTGCTGTTTATCTTGTTCGATTTACTGGCGCTGGGCTATTTATTGCTGAGCCAGCGGCTGCGCAACTGCTTTGACCCGCAGCTAAACGCGACGGAATAAAACTTTTTCGCTATTCAGCACTCAAAGCTGACTCACACGCATAACGTGTTGACTACAGGAGTTGCAATGAAATCTGTTCGCCCGGCGCTGATAATCGCCGCATTAATGTTATCCGGCTGCGCCAGTTCTGGTTCCGGTTCGTCATCTGATTCCAGCTGGTGGAATCCGTTCTCCGGCATATCCTGGTCAAGTCTGTCACCGCTCAACTGGTTTGGCTCTTCGCTGGAGGTCAGTGAAAGTGGCGTCGGCGGAATTAACGGCAGTACGCCGATGACCGAGCAGGCGATTGATAAAGGTCTTAAAGGGGATTACACCTTGCGTAAGGGAATGCGCAGCAGCAACGGCGAGGTGGTCTCATTCTGGCAGGCGCTGGACGACGGCAAGGTTAAGCTGGTGATTAACGGTCAAAGTACGGTCAGCAGCGTTGAAGTGATGGATAAGGCGATTGCCAGCGCAGATGGCAGCAAAATCGGCAATAAATTCAGCGATCTTTACAGTAAAGCTTATGGTGCCTGTGAGAAAGTGCCAGCAGCAGAGAGCAGCGCTGTAGAGTGTAAAGCGCCATCCAGCCAGCATATCAGCTACGTCTATAGTGGCGAGTGGCATGGTCCGGAAGATTTAATGCCGTCCGATGACACCCTGAAAAACTGGACGCTGAGCAAAATTATCTGGCGTCGTTAAACAGGTGCATTTCCGTGGCTAACTTGCCATGGCGCAAGATGCCGCCTGAAACATCGGGTATGATACGCGCCACACCCTGTCGGTAAAATCATATTCCAGGAGAGCTTTAGCATGTCTCAGTTTCAGAGCGGCATTTTATTGGAACATCGCCGTTTCGCGATTTATCTTGAAGCCCGAGTGCAAGGTGATATCGCGGCTATTGTCAGTGGTAGCAAACAGTTCCTGCAACAGCTGACCGAGCTGCAACAAACCTTTCCTGATGCGGGTCTCGGTGCGGTTATCGCCTTTGGTAACACTCTTTGGCGCGATCTGAGCGGCGGGCAGGGCGCAGCGCAGTTAAAAGAGTTCCTGCCACTTGGCAAAGGCATCGCCCCTGCTACCCAGCGCGATCTGCTGATTCATATCCAGTCGCTGCGCCATGATGTGAATTTCAGCCTGGCGCAGGCAGCACTGTCATCGTTTGGTGCTGCCATTACTGTCGAGGAAGAAACTCACGGTTTCCGCTGGGTTGAAGATCGCGATCTTTCCGGATTTGTTGATGGTACTGAAAACCCCCAGGGTGAGAAGCGCAAGCAGGTGGCGATTATTGCTGACGGTGAAGACGCTGGCGGCAGCTATGTCTTCACTCAGCGCTGGCAGCATAATCTGAAGCAGTGGCAACGGTTGGATGTCAGCAAGCAAGAGCAGGTTATGGGGCGTACTAAGGTAAGTAACGAGGAGCTGGACAGCGAGACGCGCCCAGAAACATCGCATGTGAGCCGGGTCGATTTAAAAGAGCATGGTCAGGGGCTGAAAATCTTACGTCAGAGCTTGCCTTACGGCACCGCCAGCGGCACTAACGGACTGTTCTTTATCGCCTACTGCGCCACCTTACATAATATTGAGCAGCAGCTGTTGAGTATGTTTGGTGAAACCGATGGTAAGTACGATGCGATGCTGCGTTTTACCAAACCGGTTACCGGCAGCTACTTCTTTGCACCCTCGGTTGAGAGGTTGATGGCGTTATAAAAAAAAGGCGGATTTTCGCTGCCCGTGCCTGAAATAAGCACTGTTATGCCATCACCTGGGGAGCCAAAAACGGCTCCCCGGGGTTATTCAGTGTTCAGTCATGTGCCCAGCCCGCGTCCGGGCAACGTTTTGCAGTTGTCTCCTGTCTCCGCAGGCGCGGTATCAGGATATTTGCCGTCGGGTGTGATCCAGACCTGCGAAGTAGCCACAAAGCCATCATTGAACGTCGCTTCTATAAAACTGGCCTGCCATCCCAGCGGTGGCGTATCCAGTGTAATGGCTATCTGTTTACTTACCGGAATAGCCGCCGCGTGATATCGAATGCCGCAGGCGTAGCGAAAATCGCGCGCCTGTTTATTAACTGCGGTCCAGCGCTGAATTTTTTTTGGTTTTTCGGAAAAAGAGAGCGAAAGTTTTTGCTGGTGCCGTACGATGTTAATCTCTGGCAAATGTTTACCCTGTTGCAGGCGATTGATAAAGGGTATCAACGAAGATTCGGTATAATTTTTAATATCATAGTGACTACTGTTGGCAACCACGCGCAGTGATTTTTCACCGGCCAATTGCTCATAATAAAAACGCGTATTGTCCGGGACATAAAAATCATCACCGCTGGCGTTAATAATATATTTCGGCACGGTAAGCCGATTCTGATAAATCGTATTTTTATAGTGTAGCGGATCAATGATTGTCAGCAGCTGAGTGAAGCGGCTGCTGGCAATTTGCGTATCAATATTCTGCATGTAATAAGGATAAAAAGCGGCTGGCCAGTTATTACCGTACGAGCGATACATATGGGTTAATGCCGGGCGAATACCCGGCAAGTCAAAAACGAAAGGGGCGATGGCATCTACGCGCGGGTCGGAAATCAGCGTCAGCCAGGATGTCCAGCCGCGCTTGGACAAGCCGCTTACCACAAACCGGTCAATCTTCCAGTCGGCTAACTCTCGCTCAGCGAGCGACATTGCCTGAGAAACAGCAGCGGCCATTGGAATGTGTAACGGGACTTTTGCATTTTTAACTGGATCCTGCAGAAACAGTGACCAGCTGTATGCCACAGCGTCATCCTCCTTACGGAGAGTGTTGTCCCCCGCCAGACTAAGATACTGATTGGGGATATTACTGACCGAAACCACAATGGTTCGCGTCATCCGGGCTATTGATGCCAGTGACTGCTGGCCCATATCGGAAGGCATTCCCGGCGGTTTACCCTCAATATTACGATTTATACCATTATTGATAACAACCACTGCGCGTTGCGTGAGCGGATTCTCCGGAATATAGATATCAACTTTATGTTGCCAGTTTGATAGCGCTGACTTTTTTTCAGGCCAGTTTTGCGAAATGAGTTCGTAATGGCGCAGTTCAACTTTGGGTAATTTCTGTTTATTTATTAAGTTATACTTCAAAGGTAGTGACAGCAATTTTTGTTTATAGCAGGATAATATATGTGAATAATCCTTATCTTCATTCAGACAGGGATTGTCAGAACTTCCGGCCCAGCTATTGCCGCTGATAATTAACAGCGCAACAACAGGTATATGTTTTGCACGTAGCATAGCTATTCTCCTTGTGCAATGAGTGTCGCAGCGAGATCTCTCGCTGGAATTAGTTCGCCTGATAATTTTTATTACCCCGAATGGAGTGGTTAAATTATATACAGCAGTACCGCATCGCGGCAAATGATTTGTATAAAATATTTCATTTTCACGTATATGAAACAAATGGTTCAAATTAATCTTCGGGACGGAGCGAAGACAGCGCCGTGGTTGCCGGCGATTTGCATCTCGCGCATAACCTTTCCAGCGGGCTTATAGCTTTTTCGACTTCCAAATCACCAAACGGTATATAAAACCGTTACAGCTTTTAGTCGGGTTATAAATACACTGGCATGACATGGTGGTATGGGCCAACTCCGAAACTCAGGGTGCGAAATGACTTCTCCGATGGTGAAAAAATTCGTAAGCGGTGCAGCATTCTCTTTGCTGCTGGCGAGCGGTGCGCAGGCGACTGAGCTGCTGAACAGCTCTTATGACGTCTCACGCGAGCTGTTTGTCGCACTGAACGCACCTTTCGAAAAGCAGTGGGCTGAGCAGCATCCCGGTGACAAGCTCACCATCAAACAGTCTCACGCCGGCTCATCCAAGCAGGCGCTGGCAATTTTGCAGGGGCTGAAAGCTGATGTAGTGACCTACAATCAGGTGACTGACGTGCAGATTTTGCACGATCGCGGCAAGCTGATTGCTGCTGACTGGCAGCAGCGCCTGCCGAATAACAGCTCGCCGTTTTACTCAACCATGGGCTTTTTGGTGCGTAAGGGCAATCCAAAAAACATTCATGACTGGAGCGATCTGGTTCGCGACGATGTGAAGCTGATTTTCCCCAATCCAAAAACCTCTGGCAATGCGCGTTACACATACCTGGCGGCATGGGGCGCGGCGGATCAGGCCGATGGCAATGATAAAGCCAAAACCCAGCAGTTTATGACCAAATTCCTTAAGAACGTCGAAGTCTTCGATACCGGTGGCCGCGGCGCGACCACCACTTTTGTCGAGCGTGGACTGGGCGACGTGCTGATCAGTTTTGAATCAGAAGTGAACAACATTCGTAATCAGTACGGAAAAGATGATTACGAAGTAATTATTCCAAAAACCAATATTCTGGCCGAATTTCCGGTGGCATGGGTCGATAAAAATATCGCTGCCAAAAACACCACTGAAGCAGCCAAAAGTTACCTGAACTATCTCTATACGCCACAGGCACAGCAGATCATCACGCAGTTCTACTATCGCGTGAATAATCCTGAGCTGATGGCGCAACAGCAAGCGCGCTTCCCGGCCACGGCTCTGTTCCGGGTGGAAGACGCTTTTGGCAGTTGGGAGCAAGTGATGAAAACCCATTTCGCCAGCGGTGGCGAATTAGATAAGTTGTTAGCGGCGGGGCGCGGTTAATGTTTGCAGCAAGCAGTAAACGGGTGCTGCCCGGTTTTGGTATCAGTCTCGGCAGTAGCCTGTTTTTCACCTGTCTGGTGTTGTTGCTACCGCTGAGCGCGTTGTTAATGCAGCTGTCACAAATGACGCTGGCGCAGTATTGGGAAGTGATCACCAACGAGCAGGTGGTGGCGGCGTATAAAGTTACCCTGATTTCTGCGGGCGTGGCCTCTATTTTTAATGCGCTGTTTGGCATGCTGATGGCGTGGATTTTAACCCGTTATCGCTTTCCGGGGCGCAGCATTCTGGATGGCTTGATGGATTTGCCTTTTGCTCTGCCGACCGCCGTGGCGGGTTTGACCCTCGCCGGACTGTTTTCAGTTAACGGCTGGTACGGCGAATGGCTGGCGCAGTACGACATCAAGGTCTCCTACACCTGGCTCGGCATTGCGGTAGCAATGGCATTTACCAGCATTCCATTTGTGGTGCGTACCGTGCAGCCGGTGCTGGAAGAGTTAGGGCCGGAATATGAAGAAGCCGCGCAGACGCTGGGCGCGACTCCGTGGCAGAGCTTTCGCCGGGTAGTGTTGCCGGAAGTGGCTCCGGCGCTGCTGGCCGGTACTGCGCTGTCGTTTACCCGCAGCCTCGGTGAATTTGGCGCGGTGATCTTTATCGCCGGAAATATTGCGTGGAAAACGGAAGTGACCTCGCTGATGATTTTTGTTCGCCTGCAGGAATTTGATTATCCGGCGGCCAGTGCGATTGCGTCAGTGATTCTGGCAGCCTCGCTGCTGCTGCTGTTTAGCATTAATACCTTGCAGAGCCGCTTTGGCCGTCGTCTGGGAGGTCAATAATGGCTGATGTATCTGAATTTAAGCGGGCGGTGAGTCCACGCTTTAACTGGGGTAAATGGATTCTGATTAGCCTCGGCATGCTGATTTCGCTGTTTTTGCTGGTGGTCCCGCTGATTGCCATTTTCGCTGAAGCCTTTGCCCAGGGGATTGGCGCGGTGTTCAGCAACCTGCAAGACCCGGATATGCTGCATGCCATCTGGCTGACGGTGCTGGTGGCGTTAATTACTGTCCCGGTTAACCTGGTGTTCGGTACGCTACTGGCCTGGCTGGTGACGCGCTTTACATTTCCGGGGCGTCAGCTGCTGTTAACGCTGTTTGACGTGCCGTTTGCGGTTTCTCCGGTGGTTGCCGGTCTGATTTATCTGCTGTTTTACGGCACCAATGGCCCGGTTGGCGGCTGGCTCGATGCGCACCATATTCAGCTGATGTTCTCCTGGCCTGGCATGGTGTTGGTAACGGTATTTGTTACCTGTCCGTTTGTGGTGCGTGAACTGGTGCCGGTAATGCTGAGCCAGGGCAGCCACGAAGATGAAGCTGCGGTGCTGTTAGGGGCATCCGGCTGGCAGATGTTCCGCCGCGTCACGCTGCCCAATATCCGCTGGGCTTTGCTGTACGGCATCGTGCTGACTAACGCCCGCGCGATTGGTGAGTTTGGTGCGGTCTCGGTGGTCTCGGGATCGATACGCGGCGAAACCTATACGCTGCCATTACAAGTTGAATTGCTGCACCAGGATTACAACAGCGTCGGTGCCTTTACCGCCGCTGCGCTGCTGACCCTGATGGCGATAGTGACACTGTTTCTGAAAAGCGCACTGCAATGGCGATTAGAGAACCAGCAGAAGCGTTTGCAACAGGAGGGAAATCATGAGCATTGAGATTAATTACATCAATAAATCGTTTGGTCGCACTAAGGTGCTGAATGATATCTCGCTGGATATTCCTTCTGGCCAAATGGTGGCGCTGCTTGGGCCGTCCGGCTCTGGTAAAACCACGCTGCTGCGCATTATTGCCGGTCTGGAACATCAGAACAGCGGTCAGCTGAGTTTTCACGGTAAAGACGTCAGCCGTTTGCATGCGCGCGATCGTCAGGTTGGCTTTGTTTTCCAGCACTATGCGCTGTTCCGCCATATGACGGTATTCGACAATATTGCTTTTGGCCTGACGGTATTGCCGCGTCGCGAGCGACCTTCGGCCGAAGCAATCAAACAGAAAGTGACCAAACTGCTGGAGATGGTGCAACTGGGCCACCTGGCGAGTCGCTATCCGGCACAGTTATCCGGCGGTCAGAAACAGCGTGTGGCGCTGGCGAGAGCGCTGGCGGTTGAACCGCAGATTCTGCTGCTGGATGAGCCTTTCGGTGCGCTGGATGCTCAGGTACGTAAAGAGCTGCGCCGCTGGCTGCGTCAGCTGCATGAAGAACTGAAATTTACCAGTGTGTTTGTGACTCACGATCAGGAAGAAGCGATGGAAGTCGCCGATCGGGTGGTGGTGATGAGCCAGGGCAATATTGAACAGGTCGGCACGCCGGATGAAGTCTGGCGCGAACCCGCGACCCGCTTTGTGCTGGAATTCCTCGGTGAAGTTAACCGCTTTGACGGTGAAGTTCACGGTTCACAATTCCACGTTGGTGCGCATCACTGGCCGCTGGGTTATGCGCCAGCCCATCAGGGCAAGATTGAGCTGTTTCTGCGTCCGTGGGAAATTGACGTCAGCCGTCAGAGCAGCCTTGAAACGCCATTGCCGGTACAGATTCTGGAAGTCAGCCCGCGTGGCCACTACTGGCAGCTGGTTGCACAACCCGCCGGCTGGCACGACCAGCCGATTACGCTGGTGCTGGAAGGCGACCATGTTGCACCGGTTCGCGGCGAACGCTTGTTTGTCGGATTGCAGCAGGCACGCCTGTATAACGGCGATGTTCCACTGCGCGCGGTTGCCTTAGCCGAAAGCGCCTGATATTTTCTCTGCATATCTCATAACTTGTCAGAGGCGGGATTTTTCCCGCCTTTTTCTTTGTCTATTTGCCGTCAGGAACACACAGTGACCACTCTCGAACAGACCATCGGTAATACGCCGCTGATTAAATTACAACGCCTGACGCCGGACAACGGCAGTGAAATCTGGCTAAAGCTGGAAGGCAATAATCCTGCCGGTTCGGTAAAGGATCGCGCGGCGTTGTGGATGATTCAACAAGCGGAGCAGCGCGCTGAGATTCAGCCCGGCGATGTGTTGATCGAGGCAACCAGTGGTAATACCGGTATTGCGCTGGCAATGATTGCGGCGATGAAAGGCTACCGGCTGAAGTTGCTGATGCCGGATAATATGAGCATCGAACGTCAGGCGGCGATGAAAGCCTATGGTGCAGAATTGATTCTGGTCAGCCGCGAACTGGGTATGGAAGGCGCACGCGATCTGGCGCAGGCGATGGCAACCCGCGGTGAAGGCAAGGTATTGGATCAGTTTAATAATCCGGATAATCCACTGGCGCATTACTGCACCACCGGGCCGGAGATCTGGCAGCAGTCCGGCGGACGTCTGACCCACTTTGTTTCCAGCATGGGCACCACCGGCACCATTACCGGCGTTGGACGTTTTCTGAAAGAGCAGAGTCGCGGCGTTCAAATTGTTGGTTTGCAGCCGGAAGAGGGCAGCGCAATTCCGGGAATTCGTCGCTGGCCGCAAGCTTATCTGCCGGGAATTTATCGTCCGGAGCTGGTGGATCAGGTGCTGGATATCAATCAGCAGGATGCTGAGCAGACGATGCGCCTGCTGGCTCAGCGTGAAGGGGTCTTTTGTGGCGTCAGTTCTGGTGGTGCCGTCGCCGGCGCGCTGCGCATTGCGCAAGCGCAGCCAGGCAGTGTGGTCGTGGCGATTATTTGCGATCGCGGCGATCGTTATTTATCAACTGGCGTTCACAATGCTTAGTTAATGGCAGGATGCGAATTTTATGGGCCGGGCGGCGAATGGCCGCCCGCTGTCCCTCGGATATTCTTACTCGCGCTCCAGCGCATGAATCGGGTCCATTCGTGCTGCGCGTCGCGCCGGAAAGAAGCCAAACAGCACGCCAATCATACTTGAACAGATAAATGCCGCGATGATCGAGAAGGGCGAATAGATCATCGCGAAGTTACTGCTGGTTTGCGCCAGTAAAATACCCGGCACCAACGCCAGTAACACGCCGAGAATGCCGCCCGTCAGGCAAACCAACACCGCTTCAATCAGGAACTGCTGCATAATATCGCTGGCACGTGCGCCTACCGCCATACGCACGCCGATTTCACGCGTCCTTTCGGTGACCGACACCAGCATGATATTCATTACGCCGATACCACCAACCAGCAGTGAAATCAGGGCGATAGCTGCCACCAGCAAGGTCATGGTATTGGTAGTACTTTCGATGGTTTTCCGAATACTGTCGGTATTAAAGATAAAGAAATCTTTGCTGCCGTGCCGCTGAGTCAGCAGTTTGGTAACGCCCTGTTCCGCGACGCTAAGATCGACATTATCTTTAATTCGTACCGTAATGCCGCTGAGAAAGTTTTTACCGATCATTCGTTTCATCGCGGTGGTGTGGGGCACCCAGATATTCAGACTACTGTCGCTGCCAAACGGGCTCTGATGGGTGGCAACGCCGACAATACGCACCGGCATATTGCCGAGCAAAATCACCTGACCAATGGGATTCTGATTGCCGGGAAACAGCTTTTTCAGGGTGTTTTCATCAATGACTGCTTCCTGCGCAACCGCATCAACACTGGCGCGATCAAAAGCCATCCCCTGAGAAATGGTGTAGCCGCGAACGGTAAAAAACTGTTCGCCAACGCCATTTACCGTTACGGTTAACGCCTGATTACGGTACTTCAGCGTGGTGCTGTTAGTAATGGTTGGCGTAACGCTATGCACATACGGCTGTTGCGCCAGCGCGTCGGCGTCACTGGGGCGCAGCGTCTCGATGCGTGCCGAATTCATATCGCCGAAATCGGCGCCGGGAAAGACTTCCAGTGTGCTGGTGCCCATGGCGCTGATGTCGGCCAGGATTTTCTGCTGAGAGCCTTTGCCCAGCGCCACCACCGAGACTACCGACGCGATACCAATAATAATGCCCAGCATGGTCAGGAAGGTGCGCAGCCGCTGTGACATCATCGACACCAGCGCCATTTTAAAGGCTTCACTCAGCCGGTCGCGCAGTGCACGCCACGGATGAGCAGCATAACGCGTCGGCTCGGGAAGACGTGGCGGAGTCTGGCTAATCTGGCTACGGGTATCCGAAATTATTTCGCCGTCATAAATCTCAATAATGCGGTCGGCGTTTTGCGCGATGCGCATATCGTGGGTCACTATCACCACGGTATGCCCCTGCTGATGCAGATCGCGCAAAATAGTCAGTACTTCCTCACCGCTGTGGCTGTCGAGCGCACCGGTCGGCTCATCGGCAAGGATCACCTCACCGCCGTTCATCAGTGCGCGTGCAATACTGACGCGCTGCTGCTGACCACCAGAGAGCTGGCCCGGACTATAGTGCAGGCGTTCACCCAGCCCAAGGCGCGTCAGCAGCGCAGTGGCGCGCTGACGGCGTTCTGTGTGGCTCTTACCGGCATAAATCGCCGGAATTTCGGCATTGCCCAGCGCGCTGAGATCGCCCAGCAGATGGTAGCGCTGAAAGATAAAGCCAAAATGCTCGCGACGCAGTTCGGCCAGCGCATCACTTTCCAGCCGGGTTGTCGATTTCCCGGCAACCTGATAATCACCGCTGCTCGGTTTATCAAGACAGCCCAGCAGATTCATCAGCGTTGATTTGCCGGAGCCGGAAGCACCAACAATCGCCACAAACTCGCCAGCTTCAACCGACAGGTTGATATCTTTCAGAACCCGGACGCGCTGCTCACCGCTGATAAACTCGCGATTAATATGACTAAGCTGTAGAAGCGCCATTGGTTACATCCCCATTGGTGAGCCGTGCGAACTGTCCGGAGCGGCTCCCTGGCTGATGATGACCCGTTCGCCTGCCTTCAGGCCGCTGATAATCTGCGCTTCAACATTGTTATTAATCCCGACTTCTACCTCACGACGGCTGACTTTCTGTTTGTCGTCTACCACCTGCACAGAGGTTTTTCCGTTAAGAGTATCCAGCGCGGTGGAAGGAATAACAATCGCATTGGGTTGATCGCTGACCACAATATGCACTTCTGCCGTCATTGAGATTCGCAACACTTGCCCGGGATTATCGACATCAAACAGACCGTAGTAGTAAATCGCTTCGGTTGTAGACGAGCTGTCCGAACTGGAGCTGGAGGTACTGGTGTCGGTATTGATTGAATCTGGCGCAGGTTCAATCGCTCTTAGCGTGGCGCTGTAGCGCTTGTTCGGCTGGCCGAGAATGGTAAACCACACTTTCATCCCTGGCTTAACGTTAATCACGTCAGCTTCCGATATCTGTGCTTTCACCGTCATGGTATTGAGATTCGCCACCTTGATAATGGTAGGGGCGCTCTGCACGGCGTTAACCGTCTGTCCTTCTTCTACCGGAATCGATACCACGGTGCCATCAATAGGCGAGGAAATTTTGGTGTAACCCAGATTTACCTGCGCATTGTTGGCCTGAATCTGCGACTGAACGATTTGGGCATCCAGCGCCTGGATATCGGCCTGGGTGCTGTTAAGGTTTGCCAGTGCGGCATCGTAGTCAGATTTTGCCGTCAGGTTTTTCGCCAGCATGGCTTTCTGACGTAAGAAGGCTGCCTGATAATTGGCAAGTATTGCCTGTTTCGAAGCGCGCTGCGCCTGGATAATTTCCAGCGCCGCCTGCGCATTTTTCAGCTCATTTTGCTGCGTCATGCTGTCGATTTCAGCAATCAGCTGGCCCTGTTTGATGTTGTCACCCAGCGAGACCTGCAGCGACTTTATCTGACCAGAAGCCTGTGCACCGACGCTGACCTGTTTACTGGCGGTGATTTTCCCATCGGCCAGCACCGTTTGCTGCAAATCGCGTTGCTCAACAAGGGCGGTGATATAATTGGTCTTTTGCTGGCCCTGATGAAGAAAATACCAGCCTGTGATTGCCGCAAACGCCACAACAACTACGATAATGATAATCCAACGACGGCCTGGTGAACGGCGAAATTCCATAGCAAAAAAATCCTTTATCCATACCGGGACAGACATAACGTAAATTTTACGCCATTAAAGCTAAACATCAGTTCAAGTGTACGCTGTTTTACTGTAAGGATTGAGTAAAATCAGCTGCTAAACCGCCTGGCAAAGGTGAAAATAGCGGCAATGATCACCAGGATAGCCAGAATGAAAATTTTATTAGTCGACGATGATGTTGAATTAGGCACCATGCTCAGTCAGTACCTGATTGGTGAGGGTTTTGATGCTTCGCTGGTACTGACCGGTAAAGCCGGGGTGGAAGGGGCGTTGTCCGGTGACTACACCGCGATGATCCTCGATATCATGCTGCCGGATATGAGTGGTATTGATGTGCTGCGTCAGGTGCGGCAAAACAGCCGTATACCGGTGATTATGTTGACGGCGAAGGGCGATAATATTGATCGCGTGATTGGCCTGGAGATGGGCGCCGATGATTATATGCCCAAGCCATGCTATCCGCGTGAGCTGGTGGCGCGCTTGCGGGCGGTACTGCGCCGTTTTGAAGAGCAGGCGCCGGTAGCCGAAAAAAAGGATCTGATTAGCTGGGGTGATCTGGTGCTGAATCCGGCGACGCGCATCAGCGAATGGAAGAATCAGCCATTTGATCTGACGGCTTCAGAGTTTAACTTGCTTGATCTGTTGCTACGCTCGCCGGATCGGGTGGTATCAAAGGATGAACTGTCAGAAAAAGGGCTGGGTCGTCCGCGCGAAGCTTATGACCGCAGCGTTGATGTGCATATCAGCAATATTCGTCAGAAGCTGTCGCAGCTGACCGGCGATAACGTCAACATTGAGACGGTTCGCAGCATCGGCTATCGCATTCGATGAACAGCCGTTTTCGCGGTCGCTTGTTCTGGAAGATTCTGTTCGGCTTCTGGCTGGTGTTTCTGCTAATCAGCCAGCTGTTATGGTTGGGATTCTCGCTTAACGGTAAACATCGTGAGCCACCGGAAAATGTTACCGTGCGGCGTATTGTTAACCTGCAAATGACCTCGGCAATGTCGGTGCTGCAACGTGGTGGCCTGTCGGCACTGAACGATATGATGGCCGGCTGGTCGCCCGGCGACCGGCGCTTTTTCTCGGTAGTGGCGATGCCGATGCCGCCGGAGGAAGGGGCGCGCCGCGATCTTGAGCGTGCTTTATCACCCGGAGAGATTCCCAGCGAAGTGATTGAGTGGGTTACCGGCGCTGATGGCCAGCAATATCAGTTGCGTTATGACGTAAAAGGATTACGCGACGACAGTAAAATCGGGCGGCCACGCAGCTTTCTTAATATTCCCGAGCCGATGTTTATTATTGCCGGTGCCGCCGGTTTACTGTTCAGCCTGTTACTCGCCTGGAATCTGACGCGGCCAATGCGCCAGCTGCGCGAAGGATTTGCCAAGGTTTCTAACGGCGATTTATCGGTGCGGTTGTACCCGGTCATGCGCCGCCGCCATGATGAACTGTCCATGGTGGCGAGTGATTTCGATGCGATGGTAGAGCGACTGTCAGTGCTGGTGCGCGCACGCGAAGAGCTGCTGCATGATGTTTCCCATGAATTGCGCTCACCGCTGGCGCGTTTGCAGCTGGCAACCGGCCTGGCGCGTCAGACGCCAGAATCAGTCAACAGCTCGCTCGACCGCATTGATGAAGAAGCGCGTCGGCTGGATAAGATGATTGGCGAGTTGCTGACCTTGTCGCGTGCCGAAAATGAAACCATGCCGGACGAACAATATTTCGATCTGTCAGGCTTGCTGGAAGCGGTGGTGACCGATGCGCGCTTTGAGGCGCAGGTGACAGGGGTAGAGATTCAGCTGGAAGTCAGCCAGCACGCAGACTTTACCGTAAAGGGAAATGCTGAACTGATCCGACGTGCGGTTGAAAATGTGGTGCGTAACGCACTGCGCTTCTCTCTGCAAGGGCAGCAGGTTAACGTCAGTCTGACGCAGGAGAGTAGCTGGCTGACCATTTGCGTCAGCGATCAAGGGCCGGGCGTCGATGCGGACAAACTTTCCAGCATTTTTGATCCGTTTGTCCGCGTCAACTCGCCGCTGATGGGCAAAGGTTATGGTCTGGGCCTGTCGATCGTGCGCAAAGTGGTACTGGCACACCATGGCGAAGTGCAGGCAGTGAACGGTAAGCAGGCTGGGCTGGAGCTGACCATCCGCCTGCCGCACTGGCAGATGTAAACGGCCAAAAAAAAACGGCACCCTTGGGTGCCGTTTTTTATTATCGGGCGAATTACTTCTTGATGCGGATAATAGGGGTTTCACCCACCGTCACGCTACCCGTCAGCTTAATCAGCTCTTTGATTTCATCCATATTGGAAATCACTACTGGCGTCAGCGTTGATTTCGCTTTCTCTTCCAGCAGGGCCAGATCAAACTCGATTACCACGTCGCCTTTCTTAACCTTCTGACCTTCTTCAGCAATACGTTTGAAGCCTTCACCTTTCAGCTCAACCGTATCAATACCGAAGTGGACAAACAGCTCGATACCATTGTCAGATTCGATAGAAAAAGCATGGTTAGTTTCGAAAATTTTACCAATGGTTCCGTCAACCGGTGCGACCATTTTGTTGCCAGCAGGTTTGATGGCAATACCGTCGCCAACAATTTTCTCTGCGAACACGACATCCGGCACGTCTTCGATATTTACGATTTCGCCAGACAGTGGTGCAACGATCTCAATGGCACCAGAGGTGGTGTCTGATTTTTCGCCAAAAAGTTTTGAAAACAAACCCATGATCTTCTCCTAAGCAGTAATATTGGGCCAGCGTCTCGCGGAATCAGCAGAGTGTTTTTTCTTCAATGAACTTGTTGACCAGGTTCATTAACTCTTCCGCGGTCGGTTGAGCCAGAGCCTGCTCTGCTAATGCCTTCGCATCTTCAAAATTCGTATTACGAATGATTTTTTTGATGCTTGGGATAGAAATGGCACTCATGCTGAATTCATCCAGCCCCATTCCCAATAACAGTAGTGTAGCACGTTCATCACCAGCCAGCTCACCACACATACCGGTCCATTTGCCTTCAGCATGAGAAGCATCAATAACTTGCTTGATCAGGCCAAGGACTGAAGGGGTCATTGGGTTGTAGAGATGGGAGATCAGATCGTTACCACGATCAACCGCCAGAGTGTACTGCGTCAGGTCGTTGGTTCCAATACTAAAGAAATCAACTTCCTTAGCCAGATGACGCGCAATCACTGCTGAGGCCGGGGTTTCAACCATAATGCCGACTTCAATGCTTTCGTCAAAGGCTTTAGCTTCATCGCGCAGTTGCGCTTTCAGCAGCTCCAGCTCGGCTTTCAGCGTCCGCACTTCTTCAACCGAAATAATCATCGGGAACATGATGCGCAGTTTGCCGAACGCGGATGCACGCAGAATCGCACGCAGCTGAGCATGCAGAATTTCTTTGCGGTCCATAGCAATACGAATGGCACGCCAGCCGAGGAACGGGTTGTCTTCTTTCGGCAGGTTCATATACGGCAGGTCTTTATCACCGCCGATGTCCATGGTACGGACGATAACTGCCTGAGAGCCCATGCCTTCAGCGACGGCTTTATAGGCCTGGAACTGCTCTTCTTCGCTTGGCAGCGAGTCGCGATCCATAAACAGGAATTCGGTACGATACAGACCAACACCTTCCGCGCCATTGCGCTCTGCACCGGCGATATCACGCACGGTACCGATGTTGGCACAGACTTCAACCTGATGTCCGTCCAGCGTGATAGCAGGCAGATCTTTCAGTTTAGCCAGATCGTTTTTCTCAGTAACATACTGATTATTTACAGCTTTCAGTTCCTCGATAACTTCAGCAGTCGGGTTAACATAAATTTTGTTGTTAACGCCATCGAGAATCAGATAATCATCGTTTTTAACGCGACTGGTGACATCACCGGTGCCGACAATGGCTGGCAGCTCAAGGGAACGCGCCATAATCGAGGTGTGAGAAGTACGACCGCCTAAATCGGTGATAAAGCCCAGTACCTTCTTCAGGTTCAGCTGTGCGGTTTCTGAAGGCGTCAGGTCTTTAGCAACCAGCAGCACTTCATCTTTGATCGCGCTCAGATCAACAATATGCAGACCAAGAATGTTCTGCAGCAGGCGCTTACCGATATCACGTACGTCAGCCGCACGCTCTTTGAGGTATTCGTCGTCGAGTTCTTCCAGCGCTTTAGCCTGACCTTCAATCACTGAGTGAGCCGCAGCGTCGGCTGAAGCCAGCTCGTCTTTGATCAGGGCTATGATCTCTTGCTCAAGCTCTTCATCTTCCAGCAACATAATGTGGCCTTCGAAGATCGCTTCTTTTTCTTCACCGAATGTTTCACCGGCTTTGATTTTGATTGCTTCGAGCTGCTCTGCGGCCTTAGAACGGCCATCAAGGAAGCGTTTTACTTCCTGGTCCACTTGTTCAGCAGAAATCTTTTTCCGGTTGATGACGATTTCATCTTCCTTCAGCAGAAGTGCCTTGCCGAAAGCGATACCCGGTGATGCTAAAATGCCTGAAATCATAACCCTACCTTTTTATAACGATGGCTCATTAGGCGAAGTGCAGTGCCAATGTTGCAAAAGCATACTTTACGGAAGCAATAACGCGGACAATATGTCCGCGATCAAAGTGTTTGCACTCAGCTAGCCTGATGAAACAGCTTTCTTGAAAGACTGGGCGAATTACTCGAGCTCAGCCATCAGTTTTACCAGATGCTCAACAGCTTGTTGCTCATCTTCACCTTCAGCAGACAGTGTGACAACTGTTCCCTGAGTCAGACCCAAAGTCTGCAGCTTGAACAGGCTCTTCGCGCTGGCAGATTTGCCATTGGAGGTTACGGTGATTTCAGAAGCGAAGCCTTTAGCTTCTTTAACGAACTGTGCAGCCGGGCGAGTATGAAGACCGTTTGGTGCGGTAATTGTCACTTCTTGCTGGAACATTATGTTTCCCCAACTTAATTGGTTTGGTGTTGTGGATCTAAAGTCTAGCCTGGAGACGGGACTTTAGCCTGTGTTGGTCGCGCTGGCATGAGTACAGGACTCGCCAAAAAATGCGCAATTAAGGGTATTAAGATACAGCGTCACAACATCATAAAAATGTTTCGCTGTCTCACTTCCCATTATGCCGCGCTTTACGCTGCTGCGCCAAACCAGTAAATCGATTCAGCTCGATCCATTTTGCGCGGCGATTAATTTTGTGGATCGAAATAATTGGCAGCTTAAATACCAGACCAGGGAGGGTAAAATCAATCTGTACCCCCATTAAAATTTGATGGCGGTCACAAAAAAACCTCGTTGCGCAGGTTGCGCAAGGCGAATTTTCGGCGATTTTGCGCTGAAATTTTACCCGAAAATCGATATGTAAAGCTGCGCAAATAAGACTAATTGCAGTGCTATAAAAAAACGCTCCGGGGAGCGTTTTCGATGGATGTGGCTTTTTCGCGTCACAAATAATCGCTGACAAGCAGAGTCTGTGTTACTGCTGCAACTCTTTTTCAGTGAACAGATCGGCAAACAGTGCGGTACTGAGGTAGCGTTCACCGGAAGAGGGCAGGATCACCACGATATTTTTATTGGCGAAAGCTTCGTCTTCCTGCAGTTTCAGCGCGGCAGCTACCGCTGCGCCTGAGGAAATACCGGCCAGAATGCCTTCTTCTTCCATCAGACGACGGGCAGTTGAAATGGATTCTTCATTGGTGATCGCCACGACGCGGTCGACCAGTTTAAGATCGAGGTTACCAGGAATAAAGCCTGCGCCGATACCCTGGATTTTATGCGGTCCTGGTTTAATTTCGTCACCCGCCAGCGCCTGCGCGATAACCGGGGAATCCGTCGGCTCAACGGCGACGGTAATCAGCTCTTTCTTGCCTTTGGTATTCTTGATATAGCGGCTGACGCCGGTCAGCGTACCGCCAGTACCGACACCGGCAATAAATACATCCACTTCACCATCGGTATCTTCCCAGATTTCCGGGCCGGTGGTTTTTTCATGCACTTCCGGGTTGGCCGGGTTGCTGAACTGCTGCAGCAGCACAAACTTGTCTGGATCGCTTGCCACAATCTCTTCGGCTTTGGCAATCGCCCCTTTCATCCCCTTGGCACCTTCGGTCAGCACCAGGTTAGCGCCCAGCGCTTTCAGCAGCTTACGACGCTCTACGCTCATGGTTTCTGGCATGGTAAGCGTTAATTTGTAACCCCGTGCAGCCGCAACATAAGCCAGCGCAATACCGGTGTTACCACTGGTAGGCTCTACCAACTCAATGCCGGGTTTCAGAATGCCACGTTTTTCTGCGTCCCAAATCATATTGGCACCGATACGGCATTTGACGCTGAAACTTGGGTTACGGGATTCTACCTTCGCCAGAATGCGCCCATTACCGATGCGGTTCAGTCGAACCAGCGGCGTATGACCGATTGTCAAAGAGTTGTCTTCATAGATCTTACTCATAGCCCGTCCTTAACTGTATGAAATATTGGCAACCCTAAGAGCATACCCTTTCAAATTCTGCAAGGAAGGAAAGAAATCGTATATGTATATGATTGACTGAAATAAGGCTTAGCGAAATGGCATAAGGCGCGACAGTCAGCAGGATGAGGGCGACCAGAACGTCGCCCTCAGGATCGGCAGGATTACGGTGTCCGCAGGTGTTGCCCCAGCTGACCACGATAACGGTCTACCCACATGGCGGTGGCACCGCAGACGGCAACCGGCATAATCGCCAGGTTGAGAATTGGGATCATGGTAAACAGGCTGACCAGCGCGCCGAACTGCATATTGTCGGTTTTGTTCTGGCGCAGCGCCGCACGCATCTGCTGAAAACTGACTTTATGGTTATCAAACGGATAGTCACAGTACTGGATCGACAGCATCCAGGCGCTGAACAGAAACCACAGCACCGGCGCCACCGTCTGACCGAAGCCGGGAATAAAGTAGAGCAACAGCAGCCCCAATGCGCGCGGCAGGTAATAGGCCAGCTTCTGCCATTCGCGCTTCATAATGCGCGGAGTATCTTTCATCAGGCCAATCCAGCCGCTATCCGGCAACGGCTGGCCGGTGAGACGCGCCTCCAGCTGTTCGGCCAGCAGGCCGCAAAACGGTGCGGCAATCAGGTTGGCTATAGTAGAAAACAGATAACTGAATACCAGCACAATCGAAATGACGGTCAGCGGCCACAGCAGGTAGCTCAGCCACTGTAGCCAGTCAGGAATATGCGCCATCAACGCCGGGATCCATTGACCCAGTCGCCAGAACAGCCAGATAAATGCGCCGCCCATCAGTAAGATATTGACCAGTAGCGGCAGGATGACGAAACGACGAATGCCCGGCAGGCGAATCAGTTTCCACCCCTGGCTGAAGTAATGAATTCCATTATGTCTATTAAGACTATTCTCACTAACCATCGACAGCTTTTCTCCATTTGGCGGTGGTGCAGGCTATCATAACGCAGCTTTTTACGCTGACCAGCGGGTAATTGGACGAAAAAACAGCAAATAAGTGTCCGGACGCAATCTAATTTGTCAGAAAATACTGCACAGACTTGCACTTGTGTACTTGGGCAAATACAGTTAGAGGATAAAGTTTGCCGCGGTGGCAAGGTATTGGAACAACAGAGAATACAATGATGCAGGATTTGCGTCTGATATTAATCGTTGTTGGCGCGATCGCCATAATAGCGCTTTTGCTTCACGGCCTCTGGACTAGCCGTAAAGAGCGTTCATCCGTTTTTCGCGATCGCCCTCACAAGCGTTTAAAGCACGATAAACAACAGAGCCAGACCGACGACGATGAAGGCGTTGGTGAGGTGCGTGTGCGTCGTTCACCGTCTAAGCATGATGAACCGTCATTTGGCGGCTTCGATGCGGCTGATGATGATGAACCGCCGCGTCAGCCTGCGCCTCGCAAGCAGCCCGAGCCGGCGCGCCATCTGCCTGCGGTTGAAGAATCGCCTGAACTTGACCCGCTGTTCGATGCTGAACCGCCGTATGCCGCTGAGCCTAAAGCGCAGCCGCCACGTGCGGCAGAACCCGCGCGTCGATCAGAACCTGCTGCTGCACCGCAGCCGGTGAAAGCCGCACCGCAGTTTGATCCGCTACTGGACGATGAGCCGGATGAAGACGAGGATGACGTTGAAGAGCTTCAGCCGCAGCCGGTTGCTGAGCCAGTAAAAGAGCGCAGTAAAGAGACCGTACTGGTGCTGCACGTTGCCGCACATGCCGGTGGCGTGATTAACGGTGAAGCGCTGTTGCAGGGTGTGCTACAGGCTGGTTTCCAGTTTGGCGAGATGAATATTTTCCATCGTCATCTGAACCCGGCGGGCAGCGGCCCGGTGCTGTTCAGCCTGGCGAATATGGTGAAACCCGGTTCGTTTAACCCGGATGAGATGTCTGATTTCTCCACGCCTGGCGTCTCGATCTTTATGATGGTGCCGTCCTATGGCGATGCCAACCAGAACTTTAAGCTGATGCTGCAATCGGCTCAGCGCATTGCTGACGATGTTGGTGGTGTGGTGCTGGATGATGAGCGTCGTATGATGACGCCGCAGAAGCTGGAAACGTATAAAGCGCGTATACGCGATGTGATCGACGCAAACGCCTGAACGACGACGTTTTAATCATTATCCCCTGAACCCCCGCTTGTCGGGGGTTTTTTATCTCCGATGGTGCTTATGGAATCCATACAGAACAAAATCACCCATTTGCGAACCACGCTTGTTCATCACGAATACCAGTATCACGTTATGGATGCGCCGGAAGTGCCGGATGCAGAATATGATCGCCTGATGAATGAACTGCGTGAACTTGAAGCGCAACACCCTGAATTAATCACTCCCGATTCACCTACGCAACGCGTCGGTGCCGCGCCACTGAGCGCATTTGAGCAGGTGCGTCATGAAGTGCCAATGCTGTCGCTGGATAACGCCTTTGATGAAGCCACTTACCTCGCTTTCGATAAGCGGGTAAAAGATCGGCTGAAAACCACTGACGATATTACCTTCTGCTGCGAACTGAAACTTGATGGCCTGGCGGTCAGCCTGCTGTACGAAGAGGGTTTGCTGGTACAGGCGGCAACCCGTGGCGATGGCACCACCGGTGAGAATATCACTGCTAACGTGCGCACCATTCGCGCCATTCCTTTGCGTCTGAAGGGGGAAAACATTCCGGCACGCGTTGAAGTGCGCGGTGAAGTGTTTATGCCGCAGGCGGGCTTCGAAAAGCTTAATGAGGAAGCACGGCGCAGCGGCAATAAGGTGTTTGCCAACCCGCGTAATGCCGCAGCAGGCTCATTGCGCCAGCTTGACCCGCGCATTACCGCTAAACGTCCACTGACGTTTTTTTGCTACGGCTTTGGCCTGCTGGAGGGCGGAGAAATGCCTGCCAGCCACTGGCAGCGTCTGCAGCAGTTTAAAGCCTGGGGCTTACCGGTCAGCGATCGTATTCGCCTGTGTCACAGTGCGGAAGAGGTGCTGGAATTTTATCATCAGGTTGAGGCCGATCGCCCGACGCTCGGTTTTGATATTGATGGCGTAGTGATCAAGGTCGACTCTCAGCAGTTGCAGGAGCAGCTTGGCTTTGTGGCGCGTGCGCCGCGCTGGGCGGTGGCGTTTAAGTTTCCGGCGCAGGAGCAGATGACCACGGTGCGTGACGTCGAGTTTCAGGTCGGACGTACCGGCGCCATCACGCCGGTAGCGCGGCTGGAACCGGTGCAGGTTGCCGGCGTGATGGTCAGTAATGCCACGCTGCATAACGCCGATGAAATTGAGCGCCTTGGCTTACAGATTGGTGACCGGGTTGTGATTCGTCGTGCTGGTGACGTCATTCCGCAGGTGGTCGGCGTGGTGGAGTCAGAACGCCCGCAGGATACGCGCGCGATTGTGTTCCCCGAACATTGTCCGGTGTGCGGCTCTGATGTTGAGCGGGTTGAGGGTGAAGCCGTGACCCGCTGTACCGGCGGCCTGATTTGCGGTGCGCAGCGTAAAGAAGCGCTCAAGCATTTCGTCTCGCGCCGCGCGATGGATGTTGACGGTATGGGCGAGAAGATTATCGATCAGCTGGTGGACAAAGAGTATGTCAAAACGCCAGCCGATCTGTTCCGCCTGAGCGCAGGTGTGCTGACCGGATTAGATCGCATGGGGCCGAAATCGGCACAGAATGTGGTCGACGCGCTGAATAAAGCCAAACAGACCACGCTGGCGCGTTTTCTCTATGCGCTAGGCATTCGGGAGGTGGGAGAAGCCACCGCAGCCAATCTGGCGGCGCATTTTGGCGAGCTGGAAAAAATCATGGATGCCGACCTGGACGCGCTGATCGCGGTACCGGATGTTGGCACCGTGGTGGCCAGCCATCTGCGTAATTTTATGGAAGAAGAGAGTAACCGCGAGGTTATTCGGCAACTGGTTGAGGATATCGGCATTCACTGGCCGGCAGTGGAAGTGATTAAGCCAGAAGAGATCGACAGTCCGTTCTCTGGCAAAACCGTGGTGTTGACCGGTAGCCTGACTATTCTGTCGCGTGATGACGCCAAAGCCAGGTTAGTCGCACTGGGCGCTAAAGTGAGCGGCAGCGTGTCGAAGAAAACCGATCTGGTGATTGCCGGTGAAGCGGCAGGCTCGAAACTGGCGAAGGCGCAGGAGCTGGGCATTGAAGTCATTGATGAAGCTGAAATGATTCGTCTGCTGGGTGAGTAAAATGGAAAAAGAGCACCTGATTGAGATCGCCAATACCGTCATGCCGTTTGGTAAGTACCGTGGAAGAGTGTTGATCGACCTGCCGGAACCTTATCTGCTGTGGTTTGCCCGCAAGGGGGAGTTTCCTGAAGGGCATTTAGGCGAGCTGATGGCGTTAACGCTGGCGATTAAAGTTGAGGGGCTCGAAGGCCTGGTTCAGCCTTTACGGCGTAACGATTAAAAAAGCGGCTCGTGTTCACGAGCCGCTTCAGTTTATTTCTGCGATTCAACCACCGCTTTGTTTTGATGACTTGCCAGCTCTTTGGCCGCTTCTGCTTCGCCTTTTTTCTTATAGTGCTGAGCAATCATCGAACAGACCATCAGCTGCACCTGGTGAAAAATCATCAGCGGCAGCACGATAATCCCCACCGCTGAGGCCGGGAACAGAATATTGGCCATCGGTACGCCGTTTGCCAGGCTCTTTTTCGAACCACAGAACAGAATGGTGATCTCATCCGCCCGGCTGAAGCCAAACAGGCGAGCCGCCAGCAGGTTGATAACCAGCACCACAAACAGAATGCCGATACAGCCGACGAGGATAAACAGCAGTGTGGTAATGCCAACGCTGTTCCAGATGCCATTAACTACCGCTTCACTGAAGGCGGTGTAAACCACCAGCAGAATCGATGTCTGATCGATTTTGCCAATCAGGCTGCGATGTTTTTCTACCCAGGCCGCAATCCAGCGGCGGGAGAGGTGCCCGATAACAAACGGCAGCAGCAGTTGCAGCATAATACTGCCGATCTGTTCGAAATTGCCGCCCGCGCCGTCACTGTGAATATCCATCACCAGGCTAACCAGCAGTGGCGAAATAAATACCCCGAGCAGACTGGAGGCTGAGGCGCTACAGATGGCAGCGGCGACGTTACCGCCGGCCAGCGAGGTGAGGGCGATGGCGGACTGCACGGTAGCGGGCAGAATACACATATACATAAAGCCGGTATAAATGTCGTCACCGACTTTTAGCGGATGCCACCAGGCAAACAGCAGGCCGATGGCCGGAAACAGCACAAAGGTGCTGAACATCACCCACAGATGCAACCGCCAGTGGCTGCTACCGGCGATAATTTTATCGCGCGATAGCTTGGCACCGTGCATAAAAAACAGCAGCGCAATTGCGGCGGTAGTGAGCCAGTGGAAAAACACCACGAAATCACCGCGCGCTGGCAGGAAGCTGGCCAGCAATACGGTGATAATCAGTTTCACCATCATTGGATCAAGTCGGAAAATACCCATTTGTTAATGCCTGGTTAATTTAGAACATTCGGCTATTGTGCGATGACTGGTTTTAGAAATAAAATTGATTTATTGAATTTATATATGAATTAAATCGATGAATTACAGTATTCGCCAGCTCAGAGTTTTTGTCGCCGTCGCGCAGCACGGCAGTTTCAGTCAGGCGGGCCTGCATATTGGCCTGAGCCAGTCGGCGGTCAGCCACAGCATTAAAGAGCTGGAAGCTGAAATGGGAATTCGTTTGCTGGACAGAACCACGCGTGAAGTGATGCTGACCGAAGCCGGGCAGCAGCTGGCCACGCGACTGGAGCGCCTGCTGGAGGAGCTGAATACCACCTTGCTGGATGTGCGTAGCTATGGGCAGCAGCGGAGCGGGACGGTGCGTGTTGCCGCCAGCCAGACCATTTCAGCGCAGCTGATGCCACAAACGCTGGCGGCCAGTCAGCAGACTTTCCCGGATATCAAAATCATGTTGCGCGACCGGCCGCAGCAGTGGGTATTGCAAAGCGTGCGTAATGCCGAAGTGGATTTTGGCATCGTGGTTGGCCCGTTACAATCGCCGGACTTTGCCTGTGAGCCGATTCTGGATGAGCCGTTCCTGCTGTTGTGTCGGCGTGACGACACGCTGGCGAGCGCGCCTCAAATCAGCTGGTCGCTACTGAATGGTCGTACGATGGTTTTACAGGATTATGCCTCGGGCAGCCGCTGGCTGATCGATGAAGCGTTACGCGAACAGCAGGTGCAGGCAGAGATAGTGCAGGAGATTGGTCATCCGGCAACGCTGTATCCAATGGTCGAAGCGGGGATAGGCATCAGTATTTTACCGGCGCTGGCATTGCCGTTGCCAGAAGGGCGGCCCCTCATGGTGCGGCGTATTTTCCCGGAGATAAACCGTACGCTGATGCTGATTCGGCGCAAAAATCGCTCGTTATCGCCAGCAGCAGAAGCTATCTGGCAGGAAGTGCGTCAGCAGGCGATACTGCTGACGCAACAGCGAGAAGCGAATCCGGCGTTTTAATCCGTTGTTATGCCGGGCGGTGATTTAGGCGGTTTTAAATACCTGCATCGCCTGAGATAGCTGGTCGGCCTGTTCCTGCATCGACTGTGCTGCCGCCGCTGATTCATTCACCAGCGCGGCGTTTTGCTGGGTAACCTGATCCATTTGGGTGATCGCCATATTAATTTCGTCAATGCCGGTGCTTTGCTCGGAGCTGGCGATAGAAATTTCCCCGATAATTTCGCTAACGCTTTTCACGCTGCTCAACACTTCTTCCATGGTGGTACCGGCTCTGGCAACCTGCTTGCCGCCTTCATCGACTTTCGCTACCGAATCGCCGATTAGCTGTGCAATCTCTTTGGCAGCGGAAGCGGAGCGCTGTGCCAGGCTACGCACTTCAGCGGCGACGACGGCAAAACCACGACCTTGTTCACCGGCGCGTGCGGCTTCCACCGCGGCGTTCAGTGCCAGAATATTGGTCTGGAAAGCAATGCCGTCGATAACGCTGATAATATCGACAATCTTTTTCGACGAACTGTTGATCATCTCCATGGTGCTCACCACCTGTTTCACCGCATCGCCGCTCTGTAGCGCCACTTTTGAAGCCTGAGCGGCCAATTGGTTAGCCTGGCGCGCGTTATCGGCATTCTGCTTAACGGTGGAGGTCATCTGTTCCATCGCCGAAGCCGTCTCTTCCAGTGAGCTTGCCTGCTGTTCGGTACGTGCAGAGAGATCCATATTGCCGGCGGAAATTTCACCGGAAGCGTTGGCAATCAGATCGGTGCCGGCGCGTACTTCAGTCACAATTTTCAGCAGGTTATCATTCATATTCTTTAGCGCCTGCATCAGCTGGCCAGTCTCATCGCCAGAATTGATCTGAATGTCGGTGCGCAAATCGCCTGCGGCGACGTTTTCAGCAATACTGACCGCTTCGCGTAACGGACGAACAATCGAGCGCGTCAGCAGCAGGCCGAGAATAATCGCGGCAATGATCGCCAGCGCGGAGAAAATTAAGGTGACATTGATCGCGGTAGTGGCATCCGCTACGGCTTTCTTGCCTTCGTCCTGTAACTGCCCGGATTGTGAATCAGCAAATTTGACCACGATATCGAGAAATGCATTTTGCGTGGCGGTGATATTGCGCAGGGCAAACTCTGCGGCTTCCTCGGCGTTACCCGCCTGAATCAGAGCAATCAGCTGTTGTCTGGCACGGGCATACTGTTGTCCGGCCTCGATAACCGCCTGAATTTTTTTCTGGCCGACGGCGGTAGATTGCAGTTTGGCTATTTGCGCAATGGCAGTATCCGTTTGCTGAACCGAGCGTTCGAGCTGCACCAGGCGTTTTTGGTTATAATCGGTCTTTGCCGTATCAATCACCATCCCGCGCAAAAATTTAATCTGATCGTTTACACCGTCACGCGCTTCAAACGCCAGCCGTACTTTGGCGTAGCGGTCGTTAACGATATTTTCAATCGCCTGATTAATATTGCTGGTTTTTACAATCGCCGTGGCGCTGACGATGATCAACAGTAGAATCACCAGGCCAAAGGCCGCGCCAAGCCGAATGCCGACTTTTAAATTTTTAACTGAAGCTTTCACTTATATCCCTCTGAATTAAATACGCTTAGCGCTTATCGTTGCGCTGGTCGAAGAGGGGTAAATCGGCATCAGTGTCGAAAACTTGATGTAATTTTGTGATCTGTGTCGATTTCTTTAGCGGCGAGTGTGCCTGATGCGGGTCAGGTGATTACAGGTGAGCGGTTTTCAGCGTCAGAAACAAAAAAAGCACCCAGAGGGTGCTTTTTTCTAAATTTGGTGGGTCGTGCAGGATTCGAACCTGCGACCAATTGATTAAAAGTCAACTGCTCTACCAACTGAGCTAACGACCCGAAATGGTGGGTGATGACGGGCTCGAACCGCCGACCCCCTCCGTGTAAAGGAGATGCTCTACCAACTGAGCTAATCACCCATTTCGTTACTGCTTAGCAAGACACTTATGTGTGTTGAGTCATGGTGGGCGATGACGGGCTCGAACCGCCGACCCCCTCCGTGTAAAGGAGATGCTCTACCAACTGAGCTAATCGCCCATGTCTCAACTCTCTTGCTACCACTGCGGCCATCTTAGAGATGGTGGGTGATGACGGGCTCGAACCGCCGACCCCCTCCGTGTAAAGGAGATGCTCTACCAACTGAGCTAATCACCCCCGCTGTGTGGAGTCGCATTATAGGGATCCGACGAAATGAGTCAACGCTTTTTAAAATTAAAATGTTCGTTCGGCTTAATTTTAGTCAGGCTGTTGTCGTTTTAAGCAAAACCGCTGTTTTCCTGTGCGTTATTCCACCATCCACCGCGGGCGGCCGGGGGAAGGTCGTTGAGGAATCGCCGTCAGGTGGTAGAATGAAGGCAATTAACTCAGCGCCAAATTAGTCCATCAGGTAATTTGTCAGCGCATCCGCGTAATAAGGCACCGTTTAATGAAAATCAAAACCCGCTTCGCCCCAAGCCCAACCGGCTATTTGCATGTCGGTGGCGCTCGTACCGCGCTTTACTCCTGGCTGTTTGCCCGTCATCAGGGTGGCGAGTTTGTACTGCGTATCGAAGATACCGATCTGGAACGCTCCACGCAGCAGGCTATCGACGCCATTATGGACGGTATGAACTGGCTGAGCCTCGACTGGGATGAAGGCCCGTACTATCAGACTAAACGTTTTGATCGCTACAACGCGGTGATTGACGAGATGCTGGAAGCGGGAACCGCCTATAAGTGCTACTGCTCAAGAGAGCGTCTGGACGCGCTGCGCGAAAACCAGATGGCGAATAATGAGAAGCCACGCTATGACGGCCACTGCCGTGACAGCCACGAGCATCATGCTGCTGATGAACCTTGCGTGGTACGTTTCCGTAACCCGCAGGAAGGCTCAGTCATTTTTGACGACCAGATCCGTGGTCCGATTGAATTCAGCAACCAGGAGCTGGACGATCTGATTATCCGTCGTACCGACGGTTCTCCGACCTATAACTTCTGTGTGGTAATTGACGACTGGGATATGGAAATCACCCACGTTATTCGTGGTGAGGACCATATCAATAACACGCCTCGCCAGATCAATATCCTGAAAGCCATTGGCGCACAGGTGCCGGTGTATGCTCACGTGTCGATGATTCTGGGCGACGACGGTAAAAAGCTCTCCAAGCGTCATGGCGCGGTCGGCGTAATGCAGTATCGTGACGACGGCTATTTACCGGAAGCATTGCTGAACTATCTGGTACGTCTGGGCTGGTCCCACGGCGATCAGGAGATCTTCAGTGTTGATGAGATGAAAGAACTGTTCGATATCGATGCGGTAAGTAAATCTGCCAGTGCGTTTAACACCGAAAAGCTGCAGTGGCTGAACCATCACTACATCAACTCGCTGGCGCCGGAATATGTTGCTACCCATCTGCAATGGCACATTGAGCAGGAAAATATCGATACGCGCACCGGCCCGGAGCTGGCACAGCTGGTTAAACTGCTGGGCGAGCGTTGCAAAACCCTGAAAGAGATGGCTGCTTCCTGCCGCTACTTCTATGAGGAGTTTGACGAGTTTGATGCGGATGCGGCGAAAAAACACCTGCGTCCGGTTGCACGTCAGCCATTAGAAGTGGTGCGTGACAAACTGTCAGCAATCACTGACTGGACGGCCGAAAATGTTCACCATGCCATTCAGGCTACGGCAGATGAGCTGGAAGTGGGCATGGGCAAGGTGGGTATGCCGCTGCGTGTGGCGGTGACCGGTGCTGGTCAGTCGCCAGCGCTGGACGTGACCGTTCAGGCGATCGGTAAGTCTCGTTCAGTGGCGCGGATTGAAAAAGCGCTGGGCTTTATTGCAGAGCGCGAAGCCCAGGCTTAATCCTTAAGCCATCAACAAAAAACCGGAAACAGCCTGGCTGCTTCCGGTTTTTTTTACTCTTCGCTGATACCCAACCGCTGCAAAATACCCTGAATGCCTTCACGCACCAGTAATGCCGACAGTTTCGCCTGTTCTTCCGACGTCATCTGCTGTAGAGAGGTGATCAGCAGGCCTGGCAGAGGATTCTGATTCACCACATAGGCAGCAGAAGGTTCAGCTGCATGACGCGTTGATTTCAGAAACTCTTTTACCCGCTCATCGATATGAATCATCCGCGCTTTACCACCCTGAACTCCGGGTTTAGGCGCAGTGGTCCAGCATTCACGTTTAATCCATTTGTTGATGGTTTGACGACTATATCCCGTCACCTTCGCCAGCTCTTCAGGTGTTAACCAGTCCTTTTTCACGTTTCAGTCCCTGTAACGAATGTATTAGCGGAACATATTACAATAATTCGCTAAAGGAATAACTAACGGATCGGAAATTGCGAGCCAGAGCATAAATTGCCCTCTGCCGGACGGCAAAGGGCAGGGGGAATTAGCGCGTAGCGTTAATGTTTTGAGTGGCAGGACGGTAAGCGAGATAGTAAGCGAGGCCAACAAATACGGCACCACCGACGGCATTACCGAGGAACACGGCAATAAAGTTAGGCAAGTATTCTGCCCAGCTCAGATAACCCGCGAAAATCGCCGCCGGAATGATAAACATGTTGGCAACAACGTGCTGGAACCCGATGGCAACAAACGCCATCACCGGGAACCACATACCGAAGATTTTGCCGACCACATCTTTACTGGCAAATGCCAGCCACACTGCCAGACAAACCAGCCAGTTACAGCCGATGCCGGAAATAAACGCATGCATAAAGTCGGCATTAACTTTAGCTGTGGCAATCGCCACGGTTTTTTTCAGGTAATCGCCTTCAGTCAGGCCGAGCATATGGCCGAAGAACCAGGCGACCGCAATGCTGCCGGCAAAGTTAGACACGGTGACCCAAAACCAGTTACGCATCACGCTAACGCCGCTGATCTGACGCGCAAACCAGGCAACCGGCAGCGTCATCATATTACCGGTCAGC
The DNA here is from genome assembly GCF_050037805.1 of Winslowiella sp. 2C04. Lineage (NCBI taxonomy): Bacteria > Pseudomonadati > Pseudomonadota > Gammaproteobacteria > Enterobacterales > Erwiniaceae > Winslowiella > Winslowiella sp. 2C04. The sequence continues at coordinate 1,337,951 of NZ_CP188300.1, forward strand.
AGCTCGCCGCCGGCCAGTACCGTCATAATAATCCCCACCGGGAACACCGCCGCGCCTAACAGGCCGCCAAACGAGCCCCATTCTGCTGGCAGGCTATTGATAACGTGGATGTCGAGCAGGAAGCCGGTAGCGATAAAGGCGCCAGCCATAAAACCAAGAATCAATAAAGTGGAAACAGAAGCGTGACTCTTCGTCACACCCGCCTGGATAGCGATTGCTGCGATTTCTTTAGGTGAATGCAAGGACATAATAGCTCTGGTGTATTTGTTAAATAAAAATAAGACCAAAATCTGCCGCGGAATGCTGGCTGAGCAGGTCTGGCGCAGCAGCGGGGGATTTTGATTAATAATTAGCGCGCGAAGTCTTGCACGGGAAATTAACAAAAACAAGTGACTTTTTGTGTCATTGTTAACCTGTCATTAACAGCTGCCGGGCCAGCGGCGCTAAAGCAGTGATAAATCTTAACTGTTTGTCATTTGGCCAGCCGAAGGGGCAATAACCGGCAAAGCATCAGCAAATATCAGTTATTTCAGCCACTGTTGACGCCTTTTTCAGCGATCGCACTCAGAAAGCTATTTTGCCGTTGACACCCTTCTGACGGTTTCATATTATGCCGTCCGTCGATACGACACTGTTTTTCGGTTTGGGGCTATAGCTCAGCTGGGAGAGCGCTTGCATGGCATGCAAGAGGTCAGCGGTTCGATCCCGCTTAGCTCCACCAAATCTACTCCAGCAGATTTGGAACTGAAAAACGCATCTCTGTAGTGGGGGTATAGCTCAGCTGGGAGAGCGCTTGCATGGCATGCAAGAGGTCAGCGGTTCGATCCCGCTTATCTCCACCAAATTATCTGAAACTCCTCGATTGTGATAATAATCTGCTCAGGCGGATGTTTTTTCGTTGCTGTTTTTTACGTTTTATTCGCGGAGTGAAGACGTAGGAAGCGCTTACTGGCGGGAGTGTGACGGCAGATAAGAAACGCAGGAGCCAGCTAAAGCTGACCCCTGCGGCTGATTACAGTACCAGACCGGCAATCGATGCCGAAAGCACGCTGACCAGCGTTGAACCGTACAGCAGTTTCAGGCCAAAGCGCGAAACCACGTTACCCTGTTCTTCATGCAAACCTTTAATCGCACCGGCAACAATCCCGATGGATGAGAAGTTAGCGAATGAGACCAGGAACACTGACAGGATGCCTTCACCGCGTGGTGACAACTGACCCGCGATTTTCTGCAGATCCATCATCGCAACAAACTCATTCGACACCAGTTTCGTCGCCATAATACTGCCAACCTGTAACGCTTCATGCGTCGGCACGCCCATCATCCAGGCAAACGGGAAGAAGACATAACCGAGAATCGCCTGGAAGCTGATACCAAAAACGGCATCAAACAGCGCATTGACCGCCGAGATCAGCGCGATAAAGCCGATCAGCATCGCCGCAACGATAATTGCCACTTTAAAACCGGCCAGAATATACTCGCCCAGCATTTCAAAGAAGCTCTGGCCTTTATGCGTATTGGCCAGTTGCAGATCTTCCTCACCGTCTACCCGATACGGGTTGATCAACGACAGCACAATAAAGGTACTGAACATATTCAGGATCAGTGCTGCTACCACATATTTCGGCTGAAGCATGGTCATATAGGCACCGACAATCGACATCGACACCGTGGACATCGCCGTAGCGGCCATGGTGTACATGCGACGCTGTGACATTTTGCCAAGAATATCCTTATAGGCGATAAAGTTTTCTGATTGTCCCAAAATCAGTGAGCTTACCGCATTAAAGGATTCCAGCTTGCCCATGCCGTTGACTTTTGACAGCACGGTCCCGATTGCGCGAATAACTATCGGCAGGATACGGAAGTGTTGCAAAATACCGATCAGTGCAGAGATAAAGACAATAGGGCAGAGTACATTCAGGAAGAAGAACGCCAACCCTTTATCCGACATTCCGCCAAAGACAAAATTTGTCCCTTCTGCGGCAAATTTGAGTAATTTCTCAAAGAAATCCGAAAAGCCTTGTACAAATCCGAGGCCGATTTCCGAGTTCAGGAAGAACCAGGCAAGCAGAACCTCAATTACCAGCAGCTGTATGACAAAACGAACGCGGATGTTTTTGCGATCGCTGCTGACCAGTAAGGCCAGTAACGCCACAACCCCTAGCGCCAAAGCAAAGTGCAGAATGCGGGACATGATTGCTCCAAATATGAGGCAGGTTATATTTCGCTGTGTATTCTATGTAACGCGAGGCGCAAAAACGAGATCAAAACCACATTATAACAATTAGCTATACCTTGAGGCGTCAGAAAAGCCTGACAGATCACATCTGCAAGCGGTTTGAAAAAGCGGCTGGTGAGTTGTTAACCTTCTGTTTCTGTCTTACAGTGGGGCGACAGCTGATAATTATCGCTCAATTATTGTGTTTCAATTTATAGCAAAGGCTATACTTTATAGCGCTGGCTATTACACTAATCGCTATAAACTCATTCACACCCGCTTGAGAATCCTTATCCTGAAGGATAGTTAAGCATTTCAGGCAAGAGGCAGCAAAATGTCAGAGAGCCGCACCGCGCAACGTGCTGCACGCGGAGTTCGCAAAGTTAAATTAGCCCTGATGGGGCCAGCCTTTATTGCGGCGATTGGTTATATCGATCCCGGCAACTTTGCCACCAATATCCAGGCGGGTGCATCCTACGGCTATAAGCTGCTGTGGGTGGTGGTGTGGGCCAACGTGATGGCGATGCTGATCCAGCTGATGTCGGCCAAGCTGGGTATCGCTACCGGCAAAAATCTCGCGGAACATATTCGCGATCGTTTTCCACGTCCGGCGGTATGGTTCTATTGGGTGCAGGCGGAAATTATCGCCATGGCAACCGATCTGGCGGAGTTTATCGGCGCGGCGATTGGTTTTAAGCTGCTGCTTGGCGTCACTCTGTTGCAGGGAGCGGTACTGACCGGCGTCGCGACCTTCCTGATTCTGATGCTGCAAAGCCGAGGGCAGAAACCACTTGAACTGGTGATTGCCGGTCTGCTTCTGTTCGTTGCGGCCGCCTATATCATCGAGCTGGTTTTCTCACAGCCGAAAGTGGTCGATCTGCTGCAGGGCATGGCGATCCCTTCACTGCCGACCGCCGATGCGGTGTTCCTGGCAGCCGGTGTGCTGGGGGCGACCATTATGCCGCATGTGATTTATTTGCACTCATCGCTGACGCAGCGCGGTGATGGTAACTCGCGCGCTGAGCGCTATTCAGCCACGAAACTGGATGTGGCGATAGCCATGACGATTGCCGGTTTCGTTAACCTGGCGATGATGGCGACGGCAGCGGCGGCATTCCACTTTAGCGGACACAGCGGTATTGCCGATCTTGAACAGGCTTACCTGACTTTAGAGCCGTTGCTCAGCCATGCGGCTGCCACGGTATTTGGTCTGAGTCTGGTCGCGGCGGGGCTGTCGTCAACGGTGGTGGGTACGTTGGCGGGGCAAGTGGTAATGCAGGGCTTCATCCGTTTCCATATTCCGCTGTGGATTCGTCGGGTAGTGACAATGCTGCCTTCCTTTATTGTCATTATGGCGGGTTGGGATCCGACGCGAATTCTGGTGATGAGTCAGGTGCTGCTGAGCTTCGGTATTGCACTGGCGCTGGTGCCGCTGCTGGCATTCACCGGCAATCGCGAACTGATGGGCGATATGGTTAATTCCCGCCTGATGCAAAATACCGGCAAAGTGATAGTGCTGCTGGTGGTGGCGTTAAATCTCTATCTGCTGGTGGGAATGGCGCTGGGGCTTTAGCTTAGTCCTGTCGGGGAGCCGAAAAACGGCCCCCCGATTCAGCTATCAGTCATCGTGATGATGGCGATGATGTTTTTTCCATTCGTGTTGCTGATGGCGGCGTTCGCGCTCACGATGTTTCCACTCGCGCTTGCGCTGCTGTTCATGCCAGGCGTGCTCGCGCTCACGCTCTTTATGACGACGCCACTCTTCATGTCGCCACCAGCGTCCTTTTTCCCACTGATAATTATCACGCCACCAGCGATCATCGCGCCAGCGGCCACCGTCCCAGTACTGGCCACGGTCGTCACGGTCTCCCAGATGCAGCGTCACACCGGGTAATAAAGTAATTTCTGCGCTATTGGCTTGTGCTGTGTGGATAGCCAAAGGCGATAAGCTTGCCAGCAAGGCGGCAAAAATAATGGCACGTTTCATATTATCTCCTTATCAACGGCAGGCTACACCGCTGGGTCAGGCAAGATTATCCTGAGTGCGCAACGTAATCTTTCGGGGAGTTTCTGAAAAATAGCAACAAAATTGAATTTGAGACAAATCTGCATCGGGGAAAACCGCCGTCGAAACGGCGGGGTAAACGCTTACACTAAAATGGCTTCAATCTGTTCCAGCTGTTGTGCGCTGAAGTGACGATTGGCCAGCATGCCAACTGCATCATCAATCTGGCTGGTTTTACTGGCACCGATCAATACCGAGGTGACGCGATCGCCGCGCAGCACCCATGCCAGCGCCATTTGCGACAGCTTCTGACCGCGCTCTGTCGCCAGCTGATTAAGCTGACGCACTTTTGCCATCTTCTCTTCTGTCAGTTGCTCGCTGCTCAGGAAACGACTGCCGCTGGCGGCGCGTGAATCTTGCGGTACTCCCTGCAAATAACGATCGGTCAGCATGCCGCCAGCCAGCGGTGAGAAAGCGATACTGCCGACGCCGCCTTGTTCCAGTACATCCAGCAATGCGTCTTCTGGGGCGCGTTCAAACATGGAGTATTTTGGCTGATGGATCAGGCATGGCGTACCGAGATCGCGCAGGATAGCGATCGCCTGTTGCGCCAGATCCGCCGGATAATTTGAGATCGCGGCATACAGCGCCTTGCCCTGGCGTACCAGATGATCCAGCGCGCCCATGGTTTCTTCCAGCGGGGTTTCCGGGTCCGGACGATGGTGATAGAAGATATCAACATACTCCAGCCCCATGCGCTTCAGGCTTTGATCAAGGCTGGTAACCAGATACTTACGCGATCCCCAGTCGCCGTAAGGCCCGTCCCACATGGTATAACCCGCTTTGGACGAGATAATCAGTTCGTCACGGAAGGGGCGAAAATCCTCGCGCAGGATACGCCCGAAATTCTCCTCAGCCGAACCTGGCGGTGGGCCATAGTTATTAGCCAGATCAAAATGGGTAATGCCACGATCAAAAGCATGACGCAGCAGATTACGGCTGTTCTCCAGCAGTGTGTTATCGCCGAAGTTATGCCATAAACCCAGCGAAATCGCTGGAAGTTTCAGGCCGCTACGTCCGCAGCGGCGATATTCCATCTGTTGGTAGCGCCCGGCATCGGGAAGATAGTGCATGTTTTTATCCTGCAGTATTGAGGGTCGGTAAGCCTTACAGCATAGCAGTGTATGCGTTTACACTAATCGGTTCCGCGCCCTGCATCGCAACTTACAGAAAATTCCGCACGCGTAACGTTCAGTTTCCAGCATCTGTTGTTTCAGCATCGATCGGCAGGTCGCTGTTATGGCTATTTATCCAATACTTAAAGCTCAGTCCGCTCGTAAGGAGTCCGATAATGAGCATTACCACGGTTGGCGATTATCTGCTGCATCGACTTAATGAAATCGGTATCGATCATCTTTTTGGCGTTCCCGGCGACTATAATCTGCAATTTCTCGATCATGTGATTGACCATCCGCGGCTCGCCTGGGTCGGTTGTACCAATGAGCTGAATGCTGCCTATGCCGCCGACGGTTACGCCCGCTGCAAACCTGCCGCTGCGCTGCTTACCACCTTTGGCGTTGGCGAATTAAGTGCGATTAACGGCATTGCCGGCAGCTATGCCGAGTATGTACCGGTAATACATATTGTGGGGGCGCCTTCACTGAGCGCCCAGCAGCAGGGTGATTTGATTCACCATTCGCTGGGGGAAGGAGATTTTACGCCGTTTCTGCGCATGGCGCAGCCGGTCAGCGTTGCACAGGCGGCGTTAACCCCGACTAATGCCTGCGAAGAGATTGATCGCGTGCTGGCTGAAGTGCTGGTGCAGCGCCGCCCCGGCTATCTGTTGCTGTCAACTGACGTGGCGGCATCTCCGGCGGACTTGCCGCAGTCAGCGCTAAGCTTGCCAGCGGCTGCGGATTACCGCGCCGCGCTGGCGGCGTTCAGCGACGCGGCAGAACAGATGTTGGCACAGGCGAAAAGCGTTTCGCTGCTGGCCGATTTTCTCGCCGATCGTTTTAAAGTGACACCCGAGCTGGCGAGCTGGCTGCAACAGGTTAATTTGCCGTATGCCACCTTATTAATGGGCAAAGGCGTGCTGCCGGAACAGCTGCCGGGTTTTGTCGGGACCTATGCCGGTGCCGCCAGTATTGAGTCCACGCGCCGCGCCATTGAAGAGGCGGAGGTGATAATTGCCGTCGGCGTGCGCTTCAGCGATACCATTACCGCCGGCTTTACCCAGCAAATCGACCCGCAACGGTTTATCGATATTCAGCCGTTTTTCAGCCGGATTGGCGACCGTCAGTTTGATAACCTGCCAATGCAGGCGGCCGTTGCGGCACTGCACCAGCTAAGTTTACATTATCAGCAACAGTGGACCCACACCGCGCCCGCCCCACCGGCGCTGCCGCCGGCGTCAGGGGCGAAACTGAGTCAGAATGCGTTCTGGCAGGCTATGCAGAATTTTATCCAGCCGGGTGACCTGCTGGTGGCCGATCAGGGTACTGCCGCGTTTGGTGCCGCCGCGCTGCGCCTGCCGCAAAATTGCCAGCTGCTGGTACAGCCATTATGGGGATCGATTGGTTACAGTTTACCGGCAACATTTGGCGCGCAAACCGCCGATACCGAACGGCGGGTGATCCTGATTATCGGCGACGGTTCGGCGCAGCTGACCATTCAGGAGCTGAGTTCGATGATGCGTGATGGCCTGAAACCGATTATTTTCCTGCTGAATAATGATGGCTACACGGTAGAACGGGCCATCCATGGTGCTGAGCAGAGCTATAATGATATTGCAGCCTGGAACTGGACCCAACTCCCGCAGGCGCTGAGCCTGCATTGTCCGGCACAAAGCTGGCGGGTGGTCGAGAACGTTCAGCTGACTGAAGTGATGAAGGTCATTGACGCCAGCCCGCGTTTATCGCTGGTAGAAGTGGTATTGCCACAGATGGATGTTCCGCCGTTGTTGCAGGCGGTCAGCGCGGCCTTAAATCAGCGCAATTCATGCTGATTTTCAGAAAGATGCCAGTGGGCAGCCCGCCCGCTGGCATATAATGTAGAACGCGCTTTTTTCAGTCAGACGCTCGCCTTTCTTCCCGGTGAGCGTTGTTGTTTTATCGGGGGAAATTTATAGTGGTACTCATTGACGTTAACGGAGCAGCAGAATAATGACAAAATATGCTTTGACAGGCGATGTTGGCGGCACCAACGCACGCCTCGCCCTGTGCGAGGTGGAAACGGGCAACCTGTCGCAGGTCAAAACTTTCCCGACATCAGAATATGACAGTCTTGAAGCCGTGATTCGCGTCTATCTTGAAGAGCAACAGCAGGATATTAAAGACGGCTGTATCGCTATCGCCTGCCCAATAACCGAAGACTGGGTCGAGATGACCAATCACGACTGGGCGTTTTCCACCCGTCAGCTGAAAGCAAATCTTGGTTTTGAGCATCTGGAAATTATCAACGACTTTACTGCGGTATCAATGGCAATCCCGATGCTGTCGGCGGCGGATGTCATCCAGTTTGGTGGTAAAGATGCAGTTAAAGACCGTCCGATTGCGGTTTACGGTGCCGGAACCGGCCTCGGCGTGGCGCACCTGGTGCACGTCGATAAGCGCTGGGTGAGTCTGCCGGGCGAGGGCGGTCACGTAGATTTTGCGCCTAACAGTGAAGAAGAAGACCTGATTCTGGAAGTGCTGCGTGCGGAAATCGGCCATGTATCCGCCGAACGCGTGCTGTCCGGGATGGGGCTGGTCAATCTGTATCGGGCGATTGTTAAATCAGATGACCGTGTACCAGAAAACCTGTCGCCGAAGGATGTTTCTGCGCGTGCGCTGGAAGACAGCTGTATTGACTGCCGTCGGGCGCTGTCACTGTTCTGCGTGATTATGGGGCGTTTTGGTGGCAACCTGGCGCTGACGCTTGGCACTTTTGGCGGCGTGTATATCGCCGGGGGCATTGTGCCGCGCTTCCTCGAATTCTTTAAATCCTCGGGTTTCCGCGCGGCATTTGAAGATAAAGGGCGTTTTCGCGACTACGTTACCGATATTCCGGTGTATATGATCACCCACGATCAACCGGGCCTGCTGGGTGCCGGAGCGCATCTGCGTCAGACGCTGGGGCGCGTGCTGTAACCGCTGATTTTCCCGCTGGGGCGGCGTTCTCGCCGCCTAAGCCCGCGGTGATTACAACCGCATTAACTGGCGGAATGCCTTAACCTTACTTCTGCTGACCGGCACCTGAAAATCCAGATCGCGCAGCTTCAGAATATAGGTATTGTTGAACCAAGGCTCGATTTCGCGAATTTTACTCAGATTAACGCACCATGAGCGGTGGCAGCGGAAGAAATACTCTTCCGGCAGGCGGCTGCAAAACTCGGTGATATTCATCGACATCACGTACTCTTCACGCCGCGTATAAACAAACGTCATTTTTTCATGCGCTTCAGCATAATAAATATCGTTAATATCGGTGACGATAATCCGATCATCTTTCTCTAAATTGATGGTCATCGGTGTGTGACGCGCCTGCGGGGTGCCAGCGGTTTGCGCCTGCTGATTCTGCTGGTGGGTCAGTTCCAGCTTGCGCAACATGGTGACAATCCGCGACTCATGGTATGGCTTGAGAATATAGTCGAAGGCTTCCAGCTCAAAGGCTTCTACCGCATGTTCTTTATAAGCGGTGATAAATACAATCAGCGGCTTATGGGTGAATTTGCTGATGTTTTGCGCCAGCAATACCCCATCCAGTGATGGAATGTTGATATCGAGAAAGATCACGTCGACCTGATGATTTTGCAGATATTTCAGCACGTCGAGACCGTCATCAAAACGGCCTTCAATCTTAATCTGGCTATGTTGCTGAATCAGCCAGCTTAGCTCTTGCTGAGCCAGAAACTCATCTTCAACAATAATCGCATTCACAAGTTATTCCCCAAAAAACGGTGCATCACACCGAAAGTGAACCATTATTTTCTGTCAGCGAACTGCCATTTTTACTGACGTAGAAAGCGATTTCTGTCCCGGGATTAAGCCGGTAAATCTGTAACCCTTCACCGTACAGTAACTTCACGCGATGATGCACGTTGAGTAAACCAATTTTATTGCCCGGCATTTCGTTATTTTCGACGCGTGCTATTACTTCGTCACTGATGCCATTCCCGGTGTCGCGTACCGAAATACGCACCCGGTTACCCTGATCCTGTACTGCCAGCACCACCACGCCTTTGCCCCGGCAGGGCTGAATACCGTGCACGATGGCATTTTCCACCAGCGGCTGGATTAACAAACTCGGCACTTTACAGGCGACATCTTCATCGACCTCATAAATTACCGTCAGTTTGTCACCAAAGCGTGCCTGTTCAATCGCGATATAATCTTTAACTTGATACAGCTCTTTCTTGATATCGATAGCGTCATCATCGCTGAACTCCAGGTTATAGCGCAGATAGCGTGACAGATTGATAATTAACTGACGTGCAGTATCCGGATTCAGCCGAATCGAAGAGGAGATGGCATTCAGCGCATTAAACAGAAAGTGTGGATTAATCTTGCTTTGCAGCGCGCGCAATTCAGCTTTATTCGCCATTTCACGCAGCTGCTCGGCGCGTGAGACTTCCAGCTGGGTCGAGATAATCTGCGACAGCCCGATAGCCATCTCCTTCAGCGACCAGGTAATTCGGTGCGCGTGCCGGTAATAAATTTTCAGCGTGCCGGTCACTTCGCCTTTTTCCCGCAGCGGAATCACAATCATAGAGTGAATATCTGGCGTGCGGTGCGCTTCATCATTGTTCTTAATGATAATTTTCCCGCTGGCAATCGCCTGCGCAGTGGTCGGGCTGATGCCATCATCGCCGTTATGATAGTTGTGCTCGCCAAAGCCAACATAGGCAAGAATCTGATGTTTATTGGTAATTGCCACGGCATCGGCATTGATATCGCAGCGGATAATATCGCAGACCTTGCGCAGCGACTGGCTGTTGACCTGGCGAAACAGCGGCAGGGTTTTATTGGCGATATCCAGCGCCAGCTTGGCCTGCCGCGCGGCAATCGCCTCTTTTTCGCCCTCGACGCTCTGCACCAGTAATACAATTAAGCCAATGCACACCGCGCCAAGAATCATCGGCAGGGCAATTTCCGATACGATAGCCAGACCGAGTGATTTAGGTTCGGCCCACAGCACAATCAGCAGCATGGTCAGTGACTCACACAGCATGCCGCCAATAATACCGACGCTCCACTGTTTGTCCTTCGCCACTTTCAGGTTGATCCAGCCAGCGATAAATCCGGCGGCAATACTGGTGACTAAACAGGGAACCGACGTCACGCCGTGAATATCGATCAGAAAACGGTGAACCCCGGCAATGACGCCGGTAGCAATGCCAACCCACGGGCCAAACAGAATCCCGCCGGACATCACCGCAATCACTCTGACGTTAACCAGCGATCCGTCGACGTTAATGCCGGTCCAGGTGCCAAACAGCGCAAACAGTGAAAAGATAGCGCTAACGGCAACCAGCTCCTGACGCGAATGCTGATCTTTTTGCAGTAACTGGCGAAAGTGACGCGTGCGCGTCATAAAGAATAAGCTGATTAACATCAGCGCCGCGCGGTCAAACACCGCCAGCAGCATGTCAAAGATGGATTGCACAGGCATCCCGCAAGGCTAAAGTTGAAGCCACAATAATAAGGAAACTCATGGTAATGTGCCAGGCAACTGCGCGGAAGATTGCCGCATCGCGGCTTAAGATCAATTTTGCTGCAATAAATAGCGGGGCGAAAGCCTTCGCCCCGTCAACGTCAGCCTTTAAGTTGCACTTTTCCTAATGCTGTCAGGCTCTGTTCACCAGCGCGGCCAGTAAAATCGACCTCGAAGTCATCGGCGGCAAAGTCCGGCGGCGACCTTCCCTCAACAAACGCCGGCCACTGGCGGTGCAGATAAGCGGCGTTTTTCTCACACCAGGGCGCGGCAGCGATATACATCACGTTACTGTCAAACTCGCCATGATGCTCGTTTTCCACCGCATGAATCACATCGCAGTGCCAGAAAACCGTATCACCCGGCTCCATATCCGGAATTGAGGAAATCCCTTCCAGTAAAAGAGGATGCCAGCTTTCACTGACCGATAATGCCCGGCCAGGGGCCGCACCACACAGATCGTCTTCCGGCACGTCATCCTGTAGCGCACGCAGCAAAATATAGGCCATGGCGTTGGCTACCGGCAGTAACCGCAGCGTACCGCCATGCTGGCGTTGCGGCGTCAGCGCCGTCCAGCCCTGAAAAGTACGAAACATCGAACAGACCGCCGGTGACGGGCATTCGCGCACTTCGGTACGTTTTTCCGCATCAAATGGATTGTATTGCTGCCAGTTACCGCTGAATACCGCGCGGTATACATGACGGAAGTTCTCATCCAGCCAGCGCTCAATCGAACCGCCATCCACATGTGGCGACAGCCCCAGTGACGTGGAGTTTGACGGGCGGCGACGGGTGCGATCGGCATAAGTCACCACGCGCTGCGGATCAAAATGCTGCTGACCGTGGCTTTCGCTTTGCCACAGGCTGTTAAGAAACACCTGAACTGCGGTCATGCGCGCATGCTGGCGCGCTTCCACCTGTGGCGCAGACCAGTAAATGCCATAGATTTGTGGCTTACTGGCTTTCAGATCGCCAAAATAATTATCTTCCGCCGCATGTTTGAGTCGTTCGACAAAATTATTCCGCTCAAGGTAGTCACCCACTTCCTGATTCCACTGGCGCGCGGTCTCCTGCGGGAATACGCCACGAATGGTGCAGCAGCCGCGTTGCCTGACCCGCTGTTTCTGTTGTTCGCTAATCCGCCCCTGGATAATGTCTTCCGCGTCCAGTTGCGGCACCGGATGTTCGCCCGCAGCCTGCGCGCTATGCAGTTGATCGATCTGCCGGCGCATATCCGCTTCAACTTGTTGAAATACGTCACGGTAATCAGGTAGCTCAGCGCGTAACTTGATCTTGATCTCACGAATGGCGGTGGGTATATCGTCGATATGTAGTGATGGCATAAGATGTTCTCCGGGTCTGTTATACAGCTCAGAATATTTTTCTATTGGTAGGTTCGTAGCCATCAGAACGCAAAAAAGCGGAATTAAACAGGGTTGAGTTTATAACTAAATTTCCCCTTATCAGGGAGTGTGCTATGCATTTGACGACGGAACGGTTGGTATTAAGCAAGCTGCAACCGGAAGACTGGCAGTTATTTAACGCGCTGCACAACGATAAACAGGTCATGCGCTGGATCAGTGAGATCCCTTCGCACGCAGATATTCTTCAGCGATTTAACGAGCGTCTGGCCCCGTGGCAAACCAGCAGTTACCACATGTTGTGTATGGTGCTGCGGCTGCGTGAAACGGGTGAAGCGCTGGGAATGCTGGGCGCTAATGCCGACTGGATTCCATGGCGTCAGGTTGAAGTCGGTTATTCATTGCTGCCGCAACATTGGGGAAAAGGCTACGTCAGTGAGGCCTTACAGTTGATGTGTCAATTTTTAACCGTTCAGTGCGAATTCCACAAACTGAAAGCCTCGGTAGTGGAAGGGAACTGGGCGTCACGGCGGGTACTGGAGCACAGTGGTTTTGAGCTGGAGGGGACACTGCGGGATAATTATCTGCTGCGTGGGCAGTGGGTAAACGATTGGGTGTTTGGTCGGCTGAATAATGCCAATTGAAAAAATTTTATCCTGCCCCCTCGACAGCCTGGCAAACAGTGCGATATGTTCATTCCTCGACCACCGCAGTGGTCAGCGTCGCTCGGACGGTCCGGGCGCTTACGTAAATCAGAGGATGCTATGGCTGACAACGGCTCAACTCGTCGTTTTTCTCGTATTGAACGTCTCCCCCCTTATGTGTTCAACATCACTGCTGAGCTGAAAATGGCTGCGCGTCGGCGCGGCGAAGATATTATTGATTTCAGCATGGGTAACCCGGATGGCCCCACGCCACCCCACATTGTCGAAAAACTCTGTACCGTTGCCCAGCGCGAAGATACTCACGGTTACTCGACTTCGCGCGGAATCCCGCGCTTGCGCCGGGCGATCTCCCGCTGGTATGCCGATCGCTATCAGGTAGATATCGATCCAGAGTCGGAAGCTATCGTTACCATTGGATCGAAAGAGGGGCTGGCGCATCTGATGCTGGCAACGCTTGATCATGGCGATACCGTACTGGTGCCGAATCCCAGCTATCCGATTCATATTTATGGCGCAGTCATTGCTGGTGCTCAGGTGCGCTCGGTGCCGCTGGTAGCCGGCGTCGACTTCTTTAATGAGCTGGAGCGAGCGATACGCGAAAGCTATCCGAAACCGAAGATGATGATCCTCGGCTTTCCGTCTAACCCGACCGCGCAGTGCGTCGAGCTGGATTTCTTCGAGCGGGTTATCGCGCTGGCAAAACAGTATAACGTACTGGTGATCCACGATCTTGCCTACGCCGATATCGTGTATGACGGCTGGAAAGCGCCCTCAATTATGCAGGTGCCGGGCGCGCGTGATGTGGCGGTTGAATTCTTTACCCTGTCAAAAAGTTACAATATGGCCGGCTGGCGCATCGGTTTTATGGTGGGCAACAAAGAGCTGGTCAGCGCGCTGGCGCGCATTAAAAGCTATCACGATTACGGCACGTTTACGCCGTTGCAGGTGGCCGCAATTGCCGCGCTGGAAGGCGATCAGCAGTGCGTGCTTGATATCGCCGCGCAGTATAAACGCCGTCGCGATGTGCTGGTAAAAGGTTTGCATGAAGCGGGCTGGATGGTTGAAGTGCCAAAAGCGTCAATGTACGTCTGGGCGAAGATTCCCGAGCACTACGCACATTTAGGTTCGCTGGAGTTCGCCAAGCATATGTTGCAGGAAGCGAAAGTCTGCGTGTCACCAGGTATCGGTTTTGGCGATTACGGCGATACCCACGTGCGCTTTGCGCTGATTGAGAACAGCGATCGTATTCGTCAGGCGGTCAGGGGAATTAAAGCGATGTTTCGTGCTGACGGTGTTATCACGTCTGAGTAATGAAAACGTTATGAAGGGGCGGCGATTTTCGCCGCCCTGACAGAATGCCTGCGCTGTATTAAACCATTAACATAAAAGTGCCGACCCAGATGCACAGGAAGAAAGAGATTCCCATCAAAGCGTATTTCACCAGATAACTCCTCTGAGCAGTTACGACAGTGGTGATCCCAGGCCCACGTAACGCAACAGATTGAGAGAAAGATGTGCTTATTAAGGTGCATCACGCTTTCATCTCAGGTTGCCCCGGGAAACCCGGAGCAGGATCGGGACTAATCTACGCTGAAATATCTGTAAAATAAATAGTCTTGTTCTGAGACGTTCTTCACAATTATTTAACCATAATCTGCGGCACCACTGACATTCCGACGCGCAGGCGGGAAAGGTCCGGCTGGTCGGCATCCAGCACGATTTTAACCGGCAAACGCTGTACCACTTTGGTGAAATTACCGGTGGCATTATCCGCCGCGATAGCGGAGAAAGTGCTGCCGGTAGCTGGCGCAACGCTGTCAACGTGCCCACTAAAATGGCTACCGGGAAGGGCATCGACTTCAATAGAAACCGCCTGACCCGGCTGCACATTAGCCAGCTGCGTTTCAAGGAAGTTCGCCACCACATAGCTTTGCTGTAGCGGCACCACTGCCAGTAAACGCGTACCCGCCGAGACAAAAGCCCCCTGACGCAGTGAGCGCTGACCAATCACGCCGTCAACCGGTGCGGTAATGCGGGTATAAGAGAGGTTTAACTGAGCCTGATCGACGCTGGCCTGCGAGGCGGCAATATCCGCTTTCGCCTGCTTCAGGCTGGCCTGCAAAATCCCCACCTGCTTGGTTGATGCCAGCAGCGCGGCCTGATCCTGCTGCACCTGCGCGGCGGCGGAGCGCATGGTCGAGCTGGCCTTTTGCTGTTCGTCGGCGGTAGCGGTACCGGATTTCAACAGCTGACGATAGCGGTCGGCATTTTGCCCGGCGTAGCTGAGCGTTGCCTGGCTGGAGCTAACGGCGGCACGGGATTGGTTAATCACCGCTTGTTGCTGATCCAGCTGAGCTTCAATGCTGATGAGCTTGGCCTGACTGATCTGCAGATTGGCATTGGCGGTTTCCAGCGCCACGCGATAGTCGCGGTCGTCCAGCGTTGCCAGCAAATCGCCAGCCTTAACCTGCTGGTTATCGGTGACATTCACGTTGGCGATATAGCCAGAGATCTTCGGCGCGACCAGCGTGTAGTCGGCGGTAATATAAGCATCTTCGGTGCGATAACTTTTTTGCGTCATCGTCGACCAGATAAACAGCGCTATCGCCAGCAGCATAACCAGCAGCAGCGTCAGCAGAAGAGTTCGTTTTGCAGGAGTGAAACGCATAATCATTTTCCCGGGGTGTGCGTGACAGATTGAATAAGAGTTTGCGGCGGCCAGACGCGTTTTGGCAGCCAGACGGTAAGCAGGACCAGCAGTATTGCGAAGCCAATCAGCATCAGGTAGCTGTCACTGATGCTCAAAACCACACTCTGATGTTTTACCAGCGTGGCGAAGTGGCCAATATTTTCCGCCGAACTGATGCTGCCGTCTGGCAGCAGCGGAGCGGAGCCGCTGGCGCTGGCGGCTGAATCAGCCGTCATCAGCCACGAGCGGTTTGCCGCCTGATCGAGCAGGTTATGTGAATGAAACTGCTGGCGATGGCTGAGAAACCATTCAACTAATGCGCCCGCGGCGACGCTGGAAAAACCGCGTACGGTATTAAACATCGCCGAAGCAAACGGTCCTTCCGGCGGCAGAACGACGCTGGTGGCACTCATCAGCACCGAGACGATCATCATCGGCTGACCAAACGCCTGCATAGCCTGAATCATCCAGAAATTTTCCCGCGCCCAGTCGCTGGTCAGCTGCGACCCCATCAGGCAAGAGGCCGCCATCAGCGCCGCGCCCAGCGACAGCATCCAGCGGCTGTCTATCCAGCGTAGATTAAGCAGTGCCGCCACCAGCGGCGCAATAATCAGCTGCGGCAAGCCAATCGCCAGCGCCAGCGGCGCAAACTGCGCGGTGCGAAAACCCTCAACCTGAGCAAAATAGGCAGAAGGCAGCGCCGAGCCGGATAGCGCAATGGTCAGCACGATGGCCAGCACCAGCAAGCCATGTGCGAGATTGGTGCGCGCCAGAATCTGCAGTTTGAACAGCGGCAGCGGATGAAACCACTCGTTAATAAAGAACACCAGCAGCAGGGCCAGCGAACTGAGCAGCATCGCGCAGATTAGCGGCGAGTTCAGCCAGTCCAGGCGTTCACCTTGCGTCAGCGTCATCACCAGCAGCGCCATTCCGCTACAGCCGGTCAGCATGCCGAACAGATCGATTTGCTTAAAGCGTTCGAAACGGGTGGGATCCTGCGGCAGGCCCCAGGCGATCAATAATCCGGCCACTATCATTGGCGGGATCACCTGCCAGAAAACAAACTGCCAGCCTACCGAGTCAGTCCAGAATGCCGCCAGTGAAGCGGCCATATTGGGTCCGAAAGTTGCGGTTAACGCATAGGCGCTCAGACCAAACAATTTTATTGGCGGCGGCAAAAAGCGCAGGGCGACGGTCATTAACAGTGGCGGCAGCGCCCCGCCAAAAATACCCTGTAAAACGCGCAGGGCGATAAACAGCGTAATATCCGGCGCGAAGGGCAGCAGTGCGCCGGTCACGGCAAAACCGATCGACACGCCAATGGCAAAGCGGCGCAGTGAAAGAGTGACGGCAAACCACGGTGCGATCATCATGGTGGCGACTTCAGCCGCCTGATAAACCGTCGTAATCCAGCTACCCTGGTCATAGCTGATGCCGAGTGCCGCGCGCACGTCAGCCAGTGCAATATCACTGACGCGATCGTTTAAACCCGAGGTGAGCGCAGCGATCAGTACTCCCACTAAACCGAGCGCCAGACGCAGGGTAAAAGGATGGGGGACCGGTGCCGCAGCGGGCTGGCCGTTCATAGCAGATGCTCCATAAGAAATTATTATATTCGGTGCACTGTATTGCGATGTGATACAGCGGGCTGCATATTACATCGTGGTTTGCTGTATTGCAATGTGGTACAGGCTGTAAAAAGTGCGCAAGAAGCGCTAAAGTATCTTTGCCCTGATAATAAAGAGAACATCATGTCTGTATCTGAAAACCCTCAACGCCGCGACGATGAAAAAGCGGGTGGCATTCAGGTCATCGCTCGCGCCGCGAAAATTCTCAATGCCTTAGGTGAACAATCAAATGGCATGAGCCTGGGGGAAATTGCCCAGGCGGTGGATTTACCGCGCTCGACCGTGCAGCGTATTGTCGCTGCGCTTGATTCTGTCCAGATGGTGCGAATTCAGGGGGCGGGCGGCGTGCGCCTCGGGCCTGCGCTGCTGCGACTGTTGTCCGGAGTGCATACCGATGTGGTAGAAATCGCCAAACCCTATTTACAGACGCTGTGTGATGCGACCGGAGAAACCGTATCGTTGTCGCGCGCCAGCGGCACGCAGCTGGCAATTTTGCATTACGTGGTCGCCGATCGCGAGCTGCGGGTGGTGCCGCGTATCGGCCTTAATCTGCCACTGTACAGCACCTCGGGTGGCCGCGCGCTGCTGGCGCTGGAGTGTGATGACGATGCGCGAACGCTGGTGGGTGAGGCGTATATGGCGATAACGCAAAATACGATTAAAACGCTGCCAGAGCTGCTGGCACACTTGAAAGAGGTGCGCCAGACCGGCGTCTCTTACGATCGCGGTGAAACGCTGGAGGGCATCTCCACCATGGCGGTGGCGATTGATACCGTGCTTGGGCGTTTCAGCATTTCATTACTGGTGCCCTGCGCACGATTTCAGCTGAATGAAGCACTGTACCGTGCTGAAATTCTCAAGTGCAAAGAGGCAATGACGCGTGAGATTGGTAAAATTACCGCTCGCGATTAAGGGAGAGAGAGATGAAAACGCTGTTAGTGGCAGTCGATAATTCAGATTTAGCCCGGAAAGTGGTTTCGCTGGCAACCGAACAGGCGCTGGCGATGCAGGCTGAAGTGGTGGTGATATGTTGTGTTGATCCCAGCTACTCGACTCCGGCTGGCCCGCTGGACATTACCGCCGGTGAAGATCCGGCAGATTTTGGTGCTGCCCAGGATGAGCAAAACACCGCCGAAGCCGCGGTGCGACACGCGCTGGCGCAACTATTGCGTGCCGGCATCAATGCCCGTGGCCGGGTCGTGGCGGGCGAGTCGGCAGAAACCATTGTGGCACAGGCAAATGAGCTGCAAGCCGCGATGATTATCATGGGACGTCGTCATCTGTCGCCATTCAACCGTCTGCTGAAAGGCTCGGTCAGTGCTGCGGTCATCGAACGTGCGCATTGCCCGGTGCTGGTGGATGTGCGCGCAGAATAACCCTCTGCCTGGGCGGTGCGCCACGCGCCGCCTGAAATCTCAGTCTGACTCGGGAAACCTGTTTTGAATAACCCAACCCTGATCCCTTCGGTTATCGCGCTGTTGGTGCTGTCACTGCTGGCATTGTTGCTGGTTAAAAAAGGTAAAATTGGTCGCCTGAGCGCGCTGTTATTGGTAATTATTCCGCTGGTGGTGGGCAATGGGGTCTGGCTCGGCTGGATTTATCCGCAGCAAAAACAGCATCAACAGCAACAGCAGCTACAACGACAGCAACAACGGCAGGCGGATAAAATTGCTGATGCACAGCAGCAGCTGGCCGCGACGCCGCCGTACAGCACCATCAGGCAGCAGCAGCCAGCGCTGTATAAGCAGATAAATGAGCAATTAGTCGCTGCGGTACGCGCCGGAACTGACCCGGACAAAGCAATAGGCCAGCTACGCCCAATGGTGGCTGAACTGCTTAATCAGCGGGTAGGTCGCGCAGATGACGACAGCATCATCAACTATATGCGCCTCTCGGTCAGCCAGATGGAAAACCTGCGGCAGCAGAATGGGGAGCTGTGCTTTAAGTTTTTGTTCCCGCAAATCCGCGGCGGTGTGAACAGCGAAGAGCTGTTGCCGCAAACGTTACTGCAACAGGATCGGCAGCAGATGGATGCGCTGCTACGCGCCAGTCAGGGGGCAGAGAAGCCGATCGATATTGCGCAGGCGCGCCGGAGTCTGCAAAGCATTGTGCGTAAGCTGTATGCCAAATGGGGCAGCGATCTGCAATTGCTGAATTCTCCCACTGACAGCCGTGTCGAACCTGAAAAAATGTGCGATATGACCATCGATCTCTACAGCGCGGTGTTGGCACTTCCGACCAAACAATCCGCCAATGTTCTGCGTATGATGCTGAGCACTAACGCCGGATAACAGATAAAAAAAAGCCCGCTCGCCGCGGGCTTAAAGGTCAATTCATTGTCATTATGGTTAAAAAACCTGGTGTGGCACAGACTGGCTTTCGCTGTCTGACAGCATAATCTCACCAGTGCCAGGATAGCGCCATTCGGTTAATTGAATCGATTCAATCGGCAAAAATTTCCAATTTTTCTGACAATTAAGCTTCTGTCCGATTGTTGCCTGCTGCCGGATTGCTATCATGCCGCATCAAAAAGAGGAAAAGTGATGAAAATCAAAATTATTAGCGCAATGGCGCTGCTTTTATTAGCGGGATGTACCTCCAGCAAACCCGGTGCCTTCGAGAGAGTAGACGAAGACCCGCTGTCAAATACCGTGCAATATCGCTTTAATCCAGAAACGGTCAACCGTGATGCGATGCTCAGCGATCTGACAAACTATTATGTCAACAAGGGTTTTGATATCGCAGAATCGTTACCAGAGCAAAAGAGTCATGTTCCGGGATTGAAGAAGGTGTGGTATCAGTGTAATTACAGCATTAAAGGCTAATCCTCTGCGTAATTAAAGCCGCAGCGGCGTTGGCTGCGGTCGCTCACCCGAATCACTGACTTGAGTCAGCTCATCGGGATTCTCTCCTTGCCGCCTTGCTGCAACTCTAATTACTTTGAGGATTTCCGCGGCGTAATTAAAGCCGCAGCGGCGTTGGCTGCGGTCGCTCATCCGAATCACTGACTTAAGTCAGCTTATCTGGATTCTCTCCTTGCCGCCTTGCTGCAACTCTAATTACTTTGAGGATTTTTCCGGCGTAATTAAAGCCGCAGCGGCGTTGGCTGCGGTCGCTCACCCGAATCACTGACTTGAGTCAGCTTATCTGGATTCTGTTCTTTTTCGTCGCTACAAATAATAAGGGCGGGAAAAATTCCCGCCCAAGTTTACTGCTTTATTTTCTTATATTGCTGTGTGCAGGCTTTGCCCACGGATATGAGACCCTGGTGTGGCTCATATTTTTACTGAATTCTTCACTTATCTGCCGCGATGGTGTCCGTGACCATGTCCACCACCGTGCCAGCCGCCGCCGCCATGCCAGCCACTATTGTGATGATGCCCTGGCGCGACGATACACCCACTCAACATTGTCATCAGTGCGACGACTGAGACCGCTTTAATTATTTTTTTCACGGTGTAAATC
The DNA here is from genome assembly GCF_050037805.1 of Winslowiella sp. 2C04. NCBI lineage: Bacteria > Pseudomonadati > Pseudomonadota > Gammaproteobacteria > Enterobacterales > Erwiniaceae > Winslowiella > Winslowiella sp. 2C04. The sequence continues at coordinate 1,358,678 of NZ_CP188300.1, forward strand.
CTTCCTCTTTTCAATGACTACAACTTTACGAAACAAAAGTGGAGGAATAATGCCTGCTTTGTAGAGTTATTTAATAAGATATTTAAAAATATTTCAGTTGGAGTTTTTGACAGGGCAGTAAGCGGATTGGAATAAGAATTAACTGAATAAGATATCATAATATAAGGCGTATTCCGAAAAGCAAAAAGAATTAGATAATCATTCTCATCTGAAATCCAGCTACAATAAGTGGCACCATTGTGGAATCAGGACATAAAGAGGGAAAGATGGCTTATCAGGTTGAATGTGTGCTGCCGTTGCAGGCTGAACTGGGGGAGTGTCCGCTATGGTCGCCGGAACATCAGGTGCTGTGGTTGGTGGATATTCTGGCACCGGCGATTCATCGTTTTCATCCGCAAAGTGGTGAGTGCCAAAGCTTTCCACTGACTGAAGAGGTGGGCTGCATCGGTCTGCGTGCCGGTGGCGGTATCGTCGCTGCGCTGCGTAGCGGCGTATGGTTCCTCGATGAGCAGGGAAAAATCGAACGGAAAATTGCCGATAACCCAGGCGAGGCCAGCAAAAGCCGCTTTAACGACGGCCGGGTTGATCCCTTTGGGCGCTTCTGGTGTGGCAGCCTGTGGGAGCCGCAGGATCGCAACGGCGGCAAGTTATGCTGCCTGGATTCTCAGCTCAACCTGACGGTCGTGAATGACGATGTGAAAATTTCCAACGGGCTGGCTTTCTCACCAGACCGCCGCTGGATGTATCACAGCGATACGCCGAATGCGGTGCTCTGGCGCTATCCCGTTGACCCAACCAGCGGTGAAGTGGGCGCGCGTAAGGCGTTTAAACGCTTTGACTCTCAGCAGGGTGGTTTACCGGATGGCGCGGCAATCGACAGCGAAGGCTACTACTGGTCGGCAATGTTTGATGGGGGACGCGTGGTGCGAATTCATCCTGAAAGCGCTGAAATTGTTGATGAAATCATATTGCCGGTACGTTGGCCGACAATGGTGGCTTTTGGCGGGGAAGATTTGAAAACCCTGTATATCACCAGTTCTCGTGAGGATCGTACCGAAGAAGAGCTGGAGCGTTATCCACTTTCCGGCAATGTGTTCGCCGTGCGGGTAGAGGTAGCTGGAATGGTGGAACCGCTGTTTCGTTATCATCAGCGTTAAAAGCACGGGCCGGAGATTCTCCGGCCCGTTGAATCAGGCTTTACTTTGTTGATAAGCCGTTTTTACTTTCGCCGGCTGATGCGGCAGGCGAATGGTGGTGGAGATAATCAGCGAAATCACCAACAGCGTCATAATCAGGCTAAAGGTCACGGTGAAGCCGCCAAACAATGAAGCAATCAGTGAGCCCATCACGCTGCCGATACCAAAGCCGAGATAAAGTACACCGTAGTTTTTCGTCAGGTTATTCAGGCCAAAGAAGTCACTCACCAGCGACGGATAAACGGTAATGGTGCCGCCAAAACTAAAGGCCACACAGGCAATAGAAATAAAGAAGGTGGTTTGATTCATACTGGTAAACAGCAGAATGCTCATGCCGACCAGAGAAACCACCTGTGCCAGCGTAATGACCCGGATACGCGCAATCTTATCCGACAATACCCCAAGAATCAGGCGTCCGCTCAGATTGGCGATGGCGATAATCGTGACCGCATTGGCCGCAGTTTGCGTACTGAGATTCACCAGCCCTTCGCCAATGTCTTTTGCCACGCCGATAACATACAGGCCACTCATACAGGCAGTCAGAAACATTAAAGCCAGCAGCCAGTATTGCGGCAGACGCATGGATTCAGCCAGCGAGAAATCACGCACGCTCTCTCCGCTGCTGGTGGTGGTATTCGGCTGCTGTTTTGGCGCATCTTTCATCAGTAATGCACCGGTAATAATCATCACCATCGCCATGCCGCCCCAGATAATAAAGGTGGTTTCCAGGCTATTGACGCTTAACAGATAACTACAGATAAATTTGAACCCCAGGCTGCCTAAGCCGTAGGCACCGATTGCGCAGGCAGAGATCAGCCCTTTGCGCTCCGGGAACCATTTTACACAATTGGATAGGGTAATCAGATAACCAGCACCGTCCGCCAGGCCGACCAGCAAGCCAGCACTGAGGTATAACATAAACAGGCTGTTGGCATGAGCGGTAAGGAAGAAGCCGACCGCCATCAGCAAACCGGCACCGATAGTGACGTTACGCACGCCAAAGCGTTCCTGCAATTTGCCGGCAACCGAAGAGGCAAGCGCCAGCCCGAGGCTAAGCAGACCGAAAGAGAAGGCGACCTGACTGATGGGGGCGTCCAGCTTTTGGGAAAGCTGACTGTTAAACAGGCTCCAGGTATATACCGAACCCAGCGCAAACTGAGTAATAATGGTGCCAAACAAGGTAAGCCAGCGCGTGCGATTATTGGGATTCACTGCCGTCTGCGTACTCATAGGTATTCTCCCGGTGGGGAATGCTGAAATTGCAGTAATAGTAAGTTGCCGCAGCGGGGAACGGGGGAATCCGGCATGAACTGACGCAGGCGCGGAATGAAATGCATTGAAAACAGCATAAACGGCATTGATTACGCTTTTCTGCCCTTAGAAGTGGGCGGGGAAGGCGTTAAATAGGTTATCGGTACGGAAATTTAATGTAAACAGTTTTCGCGCTGAAGCAGCATTCTGCTTACCTTTTCAGCGGAAAAACAACGGCTGAGTAACTTGCTATCCGGTTACTCAGCCTGAGAAAACCGTCAGCGATTATCGCGACGGTCTGTCATTAAGCGGATACAGCAGATCTTTAACGATGGCGATGCGTTGTTCAGGCGTCAGATAGAAAATACCCGGCATTTTTCTGCGCTGGGGTTCATTGCGCCAGAGGCGCTCGAGCTGTTTTAAAAAAGCAGTTGTAGAGTGCATAATGGCCTCCCGTGATGTTAATCAGGAAGATAAGCGGTTAAACGCGGAACAAATAGTGATGGAATAATTAAATATCTTCCGGGTTTATTGATGTTTCTGAAACAGCCAGATAATTCTGAATAGCGTTTCAAAATGTTGCTCAGTGCCGATTATTTCGACCTGCAACCGATTTTTTTGCCAGGCTTAAAGTCCCAACAACAGGAGGCTATATGAAAGACCGAGCATATGAATCCGCATCAAACGAGGACGAGGTCTGCTGTTTAATCGGTCAGGCTGTAATTGAACTGAGTGATGCAAACCAACCTGTCAATAAATCCACGCTATCGCTTAAGTTATTGTCGATGGCTGACAGGGACAGTGATGATGATAAAGTGATTCTTTACTGGATTGCCAGAAAGGCCATCACTCAACCCCATAAGTTCAATATTGGTGTCACGCGCTGGGCAAATACCCAGTAGCTGAATGGCAAGCAGGGATGCTTGCCGAAAAGCGTAGTGCTCAATTTACCCGAGCGTAACCCCCCTGATAATTTCCATCCTAAGTAATCAGCCATCCTGCAGGTAGCCAATCAGTGTAACAACGGATAAAGCGCTATCTTGTGGTGACTGTTCGAAAAGTATACGATAGCGTAATGCCTGTACTTAGATACAGGTTTGGTATGGAGCCATGGTGGGCTTCTAATGGAGTATTTTATACAAGGAGTTAATATGACTGAGCTCGTAGAAAAGAATCAGTTAAACAGAAAGGCTTCACAATTAATATTACCTGGAATGTTAATACGTACTCTTGATCAATTTCAAGAGCCTTATTTTATAAAGGATCTTGATTCAAGATTCATTTATGCCAATTTTGCAACTGCGAAACTTACTGGTCTTCGCTCACCCGATGAGATGCTTTACAAGCGAGAAAATGATTTTCATTCTCGCCTTACGGAAAATGAGGTTATTGTTTCAGAATGGCAAGCGCAGGATAAAAAGATATCGCAAAGCAGAAAGGCATTAATTTTGCTTGAAATTCATCCTAAGGCTGTTGATTTCCCTTATATTGTTAGGAAGTTACCTTTTTATGATGATGATAATCAGTGCGTAGGAGTGATTACATATTGCAGAAACCTTGAGGTTTTTACTCTTAAAGATTTTGTTAAAGGTAATACTCCTGGATCCTTACTATTAAGTAAACCTGATGATTTTTTTACTGAAAAAGAATGCGAAATTATATTCCTAAAACTTCAAGGAATGACTAGCAAAGAGGTAGGAAATAGATTACATCTTTCATCAAGGACTATTGATAATCGTTTAAAGTGTTTGTACGACAAGGTAGGAGTGAATCACTTTGATGATTTTAGTGATTTTTGCGAAAGGCGAGATTATAATCGATATCTGCCTAAAAAGTTTATTCTGCAGCAAAAAATAACCTTTGAAAAGAAGTTAAATCAGCTATAAATTCAATTAATTTATGAGAAATTAAAAATATTGGCATGCCTTAAGATTGAAAATTATTATAGATAAATATAAAGGAACTATTATGTCTAGTGATGCATTTTCCGAGAAGAATAAATCAATCTCAAATCATATGTCCTTACCTAAAATGCTTACAAATACACTCGATCAGATGCATGAACCATATGCAATAAAGGATATAAACTCTCGTTATATCTATGCTAATAGAGCGATTGCGAAATTAGTGGGATTAAGTTCGCCCGACTATATGCTTACAAAACAGGAGAGTGAGTTGGAGTCAAGGCTGACAGAGAGTCAGTATATTGTTGATGAATGGCAGCATCAGGATAGAATAGTTGTGCAGAATCATAAGTCGATTACTATGCTGGAAATACATTTACAACAATTGAATCATCCGTACATCATCAGAAAACTACCTTTTTATGACGATGGTGGGCATTGTGTTGGGGTGGTACTGCATTCCAAAAGCATAGAAAATTTCAACCTAAACAAATATATAAAAATAAATGCACCCAGTTCCCTATTGCTTAATAAACCCGATGAGTTTTTTAGCGAACCAGAGTGCGAGTTTGTGTTTCTGAAGCTTCAAAGGATGAGTAATAAGGAAATCGCCACTGTTTTGCAGCTCTCTTATGCGGCGGTTGATGAACAGATTGGAAAAATCTATGAAAAATGCGACGTCACGCATACGGATGATTTTATCGAATTTTGTGAACGGCGTAACTATCATCGCTATCTTCCTGAGAGCTTCATTCAGCAGAAAGGAAATGTATTCAAGAAGGATAATAATTTTATTATTTAATAGTTAATTATTAAATTTAATAGCGATAAGCAGAGTGTTTAGTCGCCAACCAAAAAACGCTCTGCTTTAGCTATTGGTGGTATTTTAGCCGATCGATCAGAGTAAACGTCACGCTGTTAAAATGAGGCAGTAGTCTCATTTTAACCGGCGTTGTCGTCGATTCTGATGCCAGCAGGTGAGGGTTAGAGAGAGTATCAATTACTCAATTTGCCGGGTAGTGATTACACTTAAAAGTAGCGTTTTTAGCGGTAGAATTTTCAATGATTACAATATCTCAAAGCATTTATATAATTGTTAGTGCAATTTTATTCGTTGCAATAATTAGCTCGAAAATTAACCAGTCTCAGGCAAAAAAAAGCCCCTTACCGTGGGTAAGGGGTTGCCACTTTGGCCAACACCAGGGAAATCGTTTTTGTAGGTGAACCTATCCTTTGGTATAGGTTTTAAAACATCGTATACGGTTTTTACAGATTGAGCAAGAGAATAAATAAATAACAATGACGATATTTTGTACGATGCGGTTATTTAATAAACCTCATTAATATCCCGCTAAGTGAATTTCGGCGAGACTGAAGTCGCAAATTAGCCGCACAGGTTGTAATATCAATGTTATAGCGAGTTATCTTATTCGTTATCAAACTTATTATTTTCTCAGAGCAGAGATTATAATTACGTAAAGTTAATCGGTCACGCTACCATAACCGTCTTAGCCCCTCTCCAGCCCCATTTCCCCGGCAATCAATCGCAGCGCAAGCATCGGTTGTCATTATTTGTAACTTACATAACCACTAATAGTTAAATATGAGTGATTATTTCGCTCAAAAAACCATCGATTACATCACAGCTTTCACAATAAATTTTCCCTGTCTTTCGGATAAATCCTGGTATTCTTAAGTGATTTTTATCAATAACTTATCTCAAATTGTTGGAAAATTCTTAGTTAAATCAGTAACAAGGATCGAAATTGCTCACTTGCTACCTGTAAAAGTTTTGCTATATAGTCGCCTGGAATCACATATGGAAAGTGTGCTTACTCTCGCTTTCCGGGGCAATATTACAGGAATTAATATGAGCAATTCTTATCAGAATGAAATCCCGAAAGCGCGTGTTAATATTAAATTAGACCTGCATACGGGTAACGCTGCGCTTAAGACCGAACTGCCGCTGAAACTGCTGGTGACCGGTGATTTCAGCAATGGCCAGGAGCAGCGTGTGCTGTCCGAGCGCGAAAAGGTCAACGTTAATAAAAATAATTTCGACAGCGTGCTGGCGGAATTTTCTCCTGCTGTAAATCTCTCCGTTGAAAACACGCTGGCCGGCGACGGCAGTGATGAGAACGTCCGCCTGACCTTCCGCGATATGAAAGATTTCACGCCGGAGCAGGTCGCCCGCCAGATCCCTCAGCTGAAAGCGATGCTCGCCATGCGCAACCTGCTGCGTGACCTCAAATCAAACCTGCTGGATAACGTCACTTTCCGCAAAGAGCTTGAGTCCATCCTGAAAAATCCTGCCCTGAGTGACGAATTACGTCGTGAACTGTCTGCACTGGCGCCAGAAAAAGCCTGATCGCTGACGTTATTAACGGATTAATACGAGAGAATGCTGATGTCTGTTCAAAATGAAACCACCTCTGCCGGTGAAACCATCGTGCTGGATCGCCCGGTTGTGGGCGGCGTTTACGCTTCACTGTTTGAAAAAATTAATCTCAGCCCGGTTGCGCAGCTAAGCGACCTGGATATCTGGCAGGATGCTCAGGCTATGTCTGATGCTTCGGCGGATGAGCGCCTGACGGCCGGTATGCAGGTGTTCCTGGAGTGCCTGAGTAAAGCCGGTTCAAAGGTCGACAAGCTGGACAAAACGCTGATTGACCACCACATCGCCGAGCTGGATTTTCAGATTAGCCGCCAGCTGGATGCGGTCATGCACCACGAAGAATTCCAACGCGTTGAGTCACTGTGGCGCGGTGTGAAATCGCTGGTGGATAAAACCGATTTCCGTCAGAACGTAAAAATTGAATTGCTGGACCTGTCTAAAGATGACCTGCGCCAGGATTTTGAAGATGCGCCGGAAATTATTCAGAGTGGCCTGTATAACCACACCTACATTGCTGAATACGACACCCCGGGCGGTGAACCGATTGGGGCACTGATTTCCGGTTACGAGTTTGACGCGTCTGCTCAGGACGTGGCACTGCTGCGTAATATCTCTAAAGTTGCCGCAGCGGCACATATGCCATTTATCGGTTCCGCTGGCCCGAAATTCTTCCTGAAAGACTCGATGGAAGAGGTGGCTGCGATTAAAGATATCGGTAACTACTTTGACCGTGCCGAATATATCAAATGGAAATCTTTCCGCGAAACCGACGACTCCCGCTACATCGGTCTGGTGATGCCGCGCGTGCTTGGCCGCCTGCCGTACGGCCCGGATACCGTTCCGGTGCGCAGTTTTAACTACGTGGAAGAGGTGAAAGGCCCGGATCACGGTAAGTATCTGTGGACCAACGCCTCTTTTGCCTTTGCCGCCAATATGGTGCGCAGCTTTATTAACAACGGCTGGTGCGTACAAATTCGCGGCCCGCAGGCCGGTGGTGCGGTGCAGGATCTGCCAATCCATCTTTACGACCTGGGCACCGGTAATCAGGTGAAAATCCCGTCAGAGGTGATGATCCCGGAAACCCGCGAGTTCGAATTCGCCAACCTCGGTTTTATTCCGCTGTCGTATTATAAAAACCGTGATTACGCCTGCTTCTTCTCGGCCAACTCCACGCAGAAACCGGCGCTGTACGACACCGCTGATGCGACCGCCAACAGCCGCATCAATGCACGTCTGCCGTATATCTTCCTGCTGTCGCGTATTGCTCACTACCTGAAGCTGATTCAGCGTGAAAATATCGGCACCACCAAGGATCGTCGCCTGCTGGAACTGGAACTCAATACCTGGATTCGTGGGCTGGTTACTGAAATGACCGATCCGGGCGATGAACTGCAGGCCTCACACCCACTGCGTGATGCAAAAGTGGTGGTGGAAGATATCGAGGACAACCCGGGTTTCTTCCGCGTGAAGCTGTACGCGGTGCCGCACTTCCAGGTGGAAGGAATGGACGTGAATCTGTCACTGGTTTCCCAGATGCCTAAAGCTAAATCGTAAGGCGGGTAATCTGTGAAAACGGAACAACCGTTATGGGGCAGGGGGATCATGGTCTCGCCCCAACATTTCCAGCAACAGGCCGCATACGCGGCCTGGTCAGCAGAGTGTATTGCACGAATGGGCCTCAGCCATCCCTGGGGAATTATTGAGGCCCTATTTGAGCCGGCGGCACTTAAGCTCGGTCGCTTGCAGGCTCGTCATCTGCACGTTCGTTTTCAGGACGGAACGCTTGTCGATACCGGCAATGCTGATGCGTTGCCGCCAGTGCTGTCTCTTGACGGTGAGTCACATGAAACCGTGGTGGTATTGGCACTGCCGCTGCTGCGCGCCAATGGTGGCAACTGCCTGAAGCCTGATGAGGTGGCAGAGCGGCCTGTGCGCTATCGCCAACGCTGGCATGATGTTCGTAACCAGTTTGGTGACGATACCCGCCAGATTGCCGTAATGCAGCCAGAGCTGACCCTGCGTTTTGCCCATCAGAATAACAGCGACTATCTGACCTGTCCGGTGGCGCGCCTGCAGCAGGATTCTCAGGGGCTCTGGACGCTTGATGAGGCTTTTCTGCCGCCGTTACTGACGATACAGAGCAGCAGCTGGCTGATGATTCAGCTGGAACAACTGATGAGTCAGCTCCGCGCCCGTTTAACGCGTCTGATGGCGATGCGCCGTGAAAGCAATGAACGAATGGCGGATTTTGCCGTAGCTGATGTCTCGTTGTTCTGGTTGCTGAATGCCCTGAATAGTGCTGAGCCGGTATTGGGGCAGTTTCAGCGTTTTCCTCAGAGCGCACCGGAGCGTCTGTATCCGGAACTGGCACGTTTGGCGGGTAGTCTGCTGACTTTTTCGCTGGAGCATCAGGTCAGCGCCATCCCTGTCTGGCAACACGAGCAACTGAATACGGTATTCCCGCCGCTGTTTGACTTGCTGAGTGACCTGCTGGAAGCCAGCCTGCCGTCGCGAGTAGTAGCTATTGAGCTTACTCATGACAAACGACTGCGCCAGTGGTTGGCACGTCTGCAGGATCCACGACTGCGCGAAGGCGCTGATTATTATCTGTCTGTTCGCTCTCCACTTCCGGCGGCGCAGCTGCAGGAGCAGTTCGCGCGCCAGTGCAAGGTGGGCAGTCCGGATTACGTCACCAGTCTGGTGAATGCCTCTCGTCAGGGAATTCCACTGAATCCTCTGCGTCATGTGCCGGCCGCGATTCCACTGCGTCTGGAAAATCAGTATTTCTCCCTCGATCTGTCCCATCCGGCAGCACGGGAGATGCTGGAGAGCGGCAGCTGTATGTTCTATACCCCAGGTACGCTCGGCGAGCCTGATCTTGAACTCTATGCGGTACTGAGAACATGAGTGACAACAAACGCGGGATAGCCGCGTCCTGCAATATCGATGCGCTGTTGCAGGATACCTGGTTGCAGGTAATCAGCCTGCGTCATGGTCCGGAGTTCAAAGATGGTGAAGGCCGGATGCTGTGGGATCGCTGCGTGGCGGACGTGGAGCGCGTGCAGCAGGCTCTCAAAGACGCTGGTGTGGATGAAGCGAGCTGCCAGCATATCCTCACCGCTCAATGTGCGCTATTGGATGAGGCGGTAAAAAGTCGGGGTGTACAGGATGATGCCTGCGTGCAGTGGTATGACATCCCTCTGCAGGGGCATTTTCTCGGCACTATGGAAGCGGGCGATACCCTGTGTGACCGTATGCGTGACGTTCTGCGCGAATCCTCACCGGACGAGACAGTGCTGACCTGCTTCCAGCGAGTGATGATGCTGGGCTTCCTCGGCAGCTTTCGCTCAATACACGATCCGCAACGTCAAAAACTGGTAGCCGCGCTGAGTGAGCAGGTTGCGCCATTCAGTTTTCCACAGAGCCATCCGATACTGGCCGAGAGCCGCGCCGGACGTGGGATGAGTGGTTGGCTTTCCAGTTGGCCTGTGCGAATTGGCCTGAGCATACTTATCCTTGCCGCATTGTGGTGGGGCCTCAGCCATTGGCTGGATCAGTTGCTGACAACCCTGTTGCCTGAGGCGGTGAAATGAGTCCTGCTCAACAGCGCCTGCTGGTGTTGTGGGCGGTGCTGCTGAGCGGCGTCGTCTGTCTGGGGTTTCTGCCTGCGTCACGACTGGTGGCTGTTTTACTGATGCTCGCTATTTGGGGCCTGATTTCGGTGGTTTGGTTTATCACCCGCCGCCGGGCTGAGCATACCGCAGTGGCTCGTCTTGATAATTTGCCGGAGGTGGCATATCGCCAGCCAATCGTGCTGGTTTGCGGCGACCTGCCGCAGGACTGGCCGGAAGTATCACAGGTACTGACGGTCACTCAGGGCTGTTGGATTCGGGTCGAAGATCATCAGGATGTGGATCAGGTGGCGCGACAGGTGCTGGAACTGCGTCCGGACTGGGGACGTCAGCTGTCGGTGATGGTCAGCGTCTGTCCGCAGAAGCACACCGACACCGAAGCGCTTACCAGCCGTTTACTGGTCCTGCGCTGGCAAATCAGCCAGCTGCGTCGTGAAACGGGTCATACGGTGCCGCTGGTACTTAACGGTCAGGTGGGCAGCGCCTTAATGAGCGATATGCTCTGGCAGGCTGCGATTCCGGGGGAAGGCATCAGCGTATGGCGTGAATCCTCCGCACCCTGTTCGATTGCGGCCTGGGTCACCACCGGCGGTGCGATGGCAATGCAGCAGCAGGTGCTGATGAACAGTCTGATGAGCTGGTTTAAGCAACACGTCAAGACGGTGTTTATGGACGAGAACCCGGACATTCCGGCCATTGCGCCGACCGCTGTGCTGTGGGGAATTGGCCCGGCTTTAAGTGGTGTAAAAACTTTATCGCTCTGGACGGCCTGGTTAACGCGCCATACCGCGATGCAGAACGTGGCTGGCTGGCATCCTGCCTGTGCTGAAACTTCGGCGATGTCGCTGATGCCAGATTTTGTGCTGCCAATATTGCCGGAAGGTCAGGGACTGACTGGCCTGCAAAAAGCCTGGCGCTGTGGGCTGGTGATTTTCACCCTCGCTGCAGCCGCTGCTCTGTGCAGCAGCGGCTGGAATAACCGCCAGTTACTGCAGCGTCTGAGCTTCGACATTCAGCATTACGATCGTATCTCAATGGATGATTACGGTCCGAAAGCGGCTGCGGTGAACGTACTTCGCCAGGATGCGGCTCAGCTGGATCAATGGGCACGCAACGGTGAACCATTACGCATGAGCCTTGGTTTGTATCAGGGCGAGCGCCTGCGCCTGCCAGTACTGAATGCAGTCCGCTCTTACGTGCCGCCACCTCCACCGCCGCCGCCGCCACCAAAACCAGAGCCAAAGCCGGTGCCGAAAATCATCCGCCTCGACAGCATGTCGCTGTTCGACTCCGGTAAAGCCTTACTCAAAACCGGCTCGACCAAAATGCTGGTGAACTCGCTGGTCGGCATCAAGGCCAAACCGGGCTGGCTGATTGTGATAGCCGGGCATACCGATATCACCGGTAACCCGCAGCTTAATCAGACGTTGTCGCTAAAGCGTGCTGAAGCGGTACGTAACTGGATGCGAGACACCGGTGACGTGCCGGAAAGCTGTTTTGCGGTGCAGGGCTATGGCGAAAGCCGTCCGATCGCAACGAACGACACGCCGGAAGGCCGTGCGCTTAACCGGCGTGTCGAAATCAGTCTGGTACCGCAGGCGGACGCCTGTCAGCTACCAGGTAATACCCCCACGTCATCTCAGGATGATGACGTTGATAACAATCTAATGGAGTAAATCTCATGGCAATTCCTGTTTATCTTTGGCTGAAAGACGACGGCGGCGCGGACATTAAAGGATCAGTGGACGTTCAGGATCGTGAAGGCAGCATCGAGATCGTTGCTCAGGAACACAACCTGTACATCCCGACCGATAACAACACCGGCAAACTGACCGGTACCCGCATCCACACGCCGTTCCTGTTCACCAAGGAAATCGACTCTGCCAGCCCGTATCTGTACAAAGCGGTGACCACCGGCCAGACCCTGAAATCGGCTGAGTTTAAGTGGTTCAAAATCAACGACGCCGGTCAGGAAGTTGAGTATTTCAACACCAAACTGGAAAACGTGAAGGTAGTGAAGGTCAATCCAGTGATGCACGACATCAAGGATCCGTCCTTTGAGAAGCACAACCACCTCGAGCAGATCGAGCTGCGTTACGAAAAAATCACCTGGACCTACAAAGACGGCAACATCATTCATTCCGATTCCTGGAACGAACGCGCCACCGCGTAAGTCGCTGGCGGGCAGGTTTCTGTCCGCCATTTCTTTCCTGAGTGCCCGGCCTCTCGGGTACTGAGCAAAGCATCCCTCAATTTGGAAATCTGACCTGATGCGCTTTGGTTACAGCGATGGGCGGTAGCGTGCCTGAAGGTCTCTGACAGCGAGTTAATGAACATGGAAAACCCGGCTATCCTATTGCGTCGTCTGAATCCTTACTGTGCCCGTGCTATGGAAGGCGCAGCTTCACTGTGCCAGACCCGTGCGCATGCGGAAATCCTGCCGGAACACTGGCTGCTGAAACTGCTGGAGCAGGGTGAAGGTGACCTGACGGTGCTGGCGCGTCGCTACGAATGGGACATGGATGCAATCTGGCAGGATCTGCTGGGCTGGCTGGATAAACTGCCGCGTTCGGTGCGCGGTCGCCCTCAGCTTTCCGCCAGCATTCAGTCTCTGATGCAGGAGGCCTGGCTGCTGGCGTCGCTGGCGGGTGAGGAGAGCATTCGCGGTGTGCATCTGCTGATGGCGCTGGTCGATAAACCGGCGCTGGTCGGTTGTGATGGCCTGTGGCCACTGCTGACCCTCGGTCAGAGCCAGCTGGTACGGTTACGCCCGCTGCTTGATGCGCAGTCTGATGAGCGCCCGGAAGTTCAGCAGCAGGCGGAGCTGGCGCAGCATCACGGCGGGGAAGTCGAATTTGTCGGTCTTCCGGCTGAGGCCGGGCTACAGGAAGGTGAGCTGTCACCGGCGCTGCAGAACGCGCTGGACAAGTTTACCCTCGATGTCACCGCTAAAGCGCAGCAGGGCAACATCGACCCGGTATTTGGCCGTGACAGTGAAATCCGTCAGATGGTGGATATTCTCTCTCGCCGTCGCAAAAATAATCCGATTCTGGTCGGCGAGCCGGGAGTGGGTAAAACCGCACTGGTGGAAGGGCTGGCGCTGCGTATTGCCGAAGGTAATGTGCCGGAAAGTCTGAAAACTGTCTCACTGCGCACTCTCGATCTCGGGCTGTTGCAGGCAGGAGCTGGCGTAAAAGGCGAATTTGAACAACGGCTAAAAAACGTGATCGACGCAGTCCAGCAATCACCGACGCCCATTTTGCTGTTTATCGATGAAGCCCACACCATTATTGGCGCGGGTAACCAGGCCGGTGGGGCAGATGCCGCCAACCTGCTGAAACCGGCACTGGCGCGCGGTGAACTGCGCACTATCGCGGCCACCACCTGGAGCGAATACAAGCAATATTTTGAGCGCGATGCTGCGCTGGAGCGCCGCTTCCAGATGGTGAAAGTCGATGAGCCGGACGACGATACCGCCTGCCTGATGTTGCGCGGCCTGAAATCCCGCTACGCCGAACATCATGGCGTACATATCACCGACGACGCGGTGCGCGCCGCTGTCACGCTTTCCCGTCGCTACCTTACCGGACGCCAGCTGCCGGATAAAGCGGTTGATCTGCTGGATACCGCGGCGGCGCGAGTGCGCATGAGCCTGGATACCGTGCCGGAAGCTATTACCCAGCTTAAAGCACAGCTGACGGCGCTGGAACTGGAGGCGCAGGCGCTGCTGGAAGATATCGCCGTCGGCGGAAATAAACATGGTGACCGCCTGTGCGCGATTGAAACACAGCGTGCACAGCTGGAAGAGACCCTGCAACAGCAGCACGCCCACTTTGCTGAGGAACAGCGGCTTGCGCTTCAGCTGATGGCGTGTCGCCAAGATATCAGTCGTCAGGCGGAAATCCACTCTCTGCAGCAGCAACTCGATACTTTGCAACAGCACAGCGCTCTGATTCAGATTGATGTCGATACCCGCACCGTGGCGAACGTGATTGCCGACTGGACCGGCGTGCCGCTGTCTTCGCTGATGAAAGATGAGCAAAGCGAACTGCTGACGCTGGAAAATGAAATCGGTAAACGCGTGGTAGGGCAGGATGTGGCGCTGGTCGCCGTTGCGCAGCGCCTGCGCGCCGCCAAAACCGGGCTTACTTCTGAAAACGGGCCGCAGGGAGTATTTCTGCTGGTAGGGCCAAGCGGAGTGGGTAAAACCGAAACCGCGCTGGCGCTGGCCGACGTGCTGTATGGCGGTGAAAAATCACTGATTACTATCAACCTTTCAGAATACCAGGAGCCGCATACCGTTTCGCAGCTGAAGGGTTCTCCGCCGGGCTATGTCGGTTACGGCCAGGGCGGGATTCTTACCGAAGCGGTACGCAAACGTCCGTACAGCGTGGTGCTGCTGGATGAGGTGGAAAAGGCGCACCGCGACGTCATGAACCTGTTCTACCAGGTATTTGACCGTGGATTTATGCGTGACGGTGAAGGGCGTGAAATCGATTTTCGCAACACGGTGATTCTGATGACCTCCAATCTGGGCAGCGATTCTATTATGCAGCTGCTGGACGAACAGCCGGAGGCCACTGACGGCGCGCTGCAAGAACTGCTGCGGCCAATGTTGCGCGACCATTTCCAGCCCGCACTGCTGGCGCGTTTCCAGACGGTTATCTACCGCCCGCTGGCGCCAGCCGCGATGCGCACTATCGTTGAGATGAAGCTCGGCCAGGTCAGCAAGCGCTTACATCGACATTACGGCCTGACTACCCATATCGAAGACAGCCTGTACGACGCACTGACCGCCGCCTGCCTGCTGCCGGATACCGGCGCACGTAATGTCGACAGCCTGCTTAATCAGCAAATATTGCCGGTACTGAGTCAGCAACTGCTCACACACATCGCCGCGCAGCAGAAACCTCAATCACTGACCTTCGGCTGGGATGAAAATGAAGGTATTGCGCTTGAGTTTAATATGGATGTTGCCCTGACAGAGGGATACAAGGAATGAGTAATAATCCGTTATCACTCATCTTCAGCCACAGCCACCATGTGCTGGCGGTTCGTGACTGCCAGTCGCCGCTGGACGTGCTGGTTTTTGATGGTGAAGATGCTCTCAGCCAGCCGTTTAAATATCGGGTTGAGTTTACCAGTCCAGACCATACCATCAGCCGCGAAGCGATGCTGATGAAATCCGCCTCCCTGACATTACAGGCACCGGTCGACCAGGGTTACGGCATTAAAATTCAGCAGCCGGTGCGGGTGATGCAGGGGGTTGTGACCGGATTTGAGCGACTCAGCACCTCAAAGGATGAAACCCACTACGCCCTGACACTGCAGCCGCGGCTGGCGCTGCTCGACCGCTCGCACCAGAACGCTATTTACCAGGATTTGTCGGTGCCGCAGATTGTGGAAAAAATTCTGCGTGAGCGCCACAACCTGCGCGGTCAGGATTTTCTGTTCTCCCTCACCCGCGAGTATCCGCGACGCGAGCAGGTAATGCAGTATGGCGAGGACGACCTGCACTTTATTCGCCGCCTGCTCGGCGAGGTGGGAATCTGGTTCCGCTTCACCACCGACACACGTCTGAATATTGATGTGGTGGAGTTTTACGACAGCCAACAGGGCTACGAGCAGGGCCTGACCTTGCCGTCAGTGCCGCCCTCCGGTCAGCATGACCAGGGGGTGGAATCTGTCTGGGGTATGGAAAGTCGTCACAATGTGGTGCAGAAACAGGTCAGCACCCGTGACTATAACTATCGCCAGGCGATGGAAGATATGAACACCCTGGTGGATGTGTCCCGTGGCGACACTACCACCTACGGCGATGCCTATCACTATGCGGATAACTACCTGACCCGGGGCAGTATGCATGACCGCAATCCGTCACCGGAGTCCGGTGCGTTTTATGCCCGGATTCGTCATGAGCGCTATCTGAACGGTCAGACCCGGCTGGCTGGCATCACCAACTGCGCGACGCTGTCGCCGGGCCAGCTACTGCAAGTGACCGGAGGTTATGAGGTCACTGAGACCTTTACCAAAGGGGTGGTTATCACCGCGATGACCAGCCACGCGCAGCGCGACAGAAGCTTTGAGGTTCATTTTAACGCCATTCCGGACAGCAGCGACTACGGCTTTCGCCCGGAGCCAGGCGCTCGCCCGGTAATGGCGGGCACGCTACCGGCGCGCGTGACCAGCACCACCGAAAACGATACCTACGGCCATATCGACAAAGATGGTCGCTACCGCGTCAGTGTTTTGTTTGACCGCGACAGCCGGGAGACCGGCTTTGAGAGCCTGTGGGTACGCCAGTCGCGCCCTTACGCCGGGGGCGCCTACGGCTTGCACCTGCCGCTGCTGGCTGGCACCGAAGTGGCGATTGGTTTTGAAGGCGGTAATCCGGATCGTCCGTATATTGTTGGCGTACTGCACGACTCGGCGCATACCGACCACGTCAGCATCCGCAACTTTAAGCGCAACGTACTGCGCACACCCGCCAACAATAAGATTCGACTGGACGACAGCCGTGGTCAGGAACACATCAAAGTTTCGACCGAATACGGTGGCAAAAGCCAGCTGAACCTCGGGCATCTGGTGGATGGGGAGAAGCAGAAGCGCGGGGAAGGTGTTGAACTGCGCAGCGATGACTGGGTTTCAGTTCGCGGTGGTAAGGGGCTGCTGCTTACCACCCAACTGCAACCGAAAGCGATGGCCCAGCAACTGAGCATGGATGAAATTAAACGTCAGTTGTCAGATGCACTGTCATTGGCGCAATCTCTCTCTGATTTATTGCAGACAGCGCGTATTGATCCAATGGATAACAGTACCCAGCAACAGTTTTTACATCAAAATCTGGATCAGTTACAGCAACCTGCCATTGTTGCCGGAGCCCCCGGGGGTATAGCCCTGTCGACCCCTCAGCATCTTCAGTTAAGTGCAAACCAGAATCAGATGATAACAGCCGGTGGGAATACGGAAATCAGTGCGTTAAAACGTATGGTCCTGGCATCGAAAAAAGGCTTTGTTGCATTTGTTCATGAACTGGGCATGAAGCTGGTAGCCGCCTCAGGCAAGGTGGAAATTCAGGCGCAAACTGATGCGATGGATATTACCGCCAGCAAAGCACTCTCTGTCACCAGCACCGGTGACGAAATTATCATTTCGGCAAAGAAAAAAATTACTCTGCAGTGTGGAGGTTCCTGTCTGACGATCGACCCGACAAAAATTGAGCACAACACCGGCGGAAGCTTTTCTGTTAAAAGTGCTGATTTTGATTATGCCGGACCGGCAAAAAAGGAGGCGCCTTTCCCTAAATTTACCGCATGTGAATCTATCTCAGCGGAAGCAGCGAGTCAGGGTGACGCCACTGTGCCACTCAAATAAGGAGCGGTAATGACTATTGAATACATCACTCCACACCGGGCTATAGGGGCACATCAATATGCGGTGATTGACCGTCTGCTCGTCCCTGAGCTACCTGACTCGTGGCCGGTTATTGAATTAGTATTGCCGATGCTGGTTCCCCAGGCTCATCTTTATCCCTGGTTGGTGCCACTGCGTGAACTGCCTTCGCAGGAGTGGGATAGTTTGATGACAACGCTGTCGCGACATAGTGGATCTCGTTCACCGGAGAAATGCAGCCTGCTGTTATCCAGCGTCTGTTCACCTCAGCAGGTTCGAAGCGCGCTGCTCAATACTCTTTATTTTAAGGATACCCAGCAGAACGGCCATATTCTGCGCTTTTACGATCCCAGGGTGCTGTTTTATCTGCACTGGAAGCTCAGTTCGCGGCAGTTATGTAACCTGCTTTCAATAAAAGAGATACCGAGCTGGACATTCTGGCTTGATGGCAGCTGGCATACCCTTGAATTTTCTGAACATGCTGCTGGCCGTCCGTCAGAAGAGGCTGGCATGAACCTGCATCAGTTGGCGCATTGTGGGCTGATAAACCAGGCGTTACAACAGCTGCCAGCGTGTGCGGATATCAACCAGCGCCAACAGACCAGCCGTCGGTTGGAAATGTTATTGGTGCAGGCGATGCAGTGTGAGCTTCCCACCGAGAACGATCGTATTGCGTTTGCGGTGCATGGTCTGGTACAGCGTGAAAGATTCTGGGCTGCGCCTAAGATGTCTGCATTTTTACAGCAGGCGAGCCACTGCCCGAACTTATATCGTGATGAAACCAGTGGGTGGGACGAAAACCGCTGGCGGACTATGACCAGTAGCTAGCCTTACAACGCAGGGAGCAACTTCTGACATGAGCACCAAACAAGGCTGTAAATTTTGTATCCGGTACGGGTTACCCATCCTGCCCGCACGTCCGGCAGTGATGTCACAGGACGACGTTTTACCTAAGCTATCCTCATCTCTGACTGCGCCGCTGGAGGCAAAAGGTGAGACTGCATGGACAGCGCGCCTGTTACGCGAAGGTTTCCTCTATATCTGGGCTGAGTCCGGTAAGCGCTGGATAAGTTATTTCGCTACCGCTGACGGCTTCTATTATCCCTTGCCTGAATATGGCGACGTTCCACCAGATATTATCAGTGGCAAAGTAAAGCCCTGCATTACCGAGCCTTCTGAACTGGCGACTGCCTCACTGATTACCCTGCCGATAAAGTCAGCGGGCATGAAAAACGGCCTGTTCTGGTTTGCCTGGTCTGAGGTGGAGTGGACAGATGCTGTACGCAAACAGCATGAAGATCCCGCCCGGCGCAGCCTGTCTATGCAGTGTTTTGATATGGATGCGTGGATCAACAGTGGTCAGGCAGACCAGGCGGTTTCGATCGCCGGATTAAGTGACACCATAGCGGAGTACAGTGCAAAGGCCGCTAACGGTAAGGTAAAAAAATGGTCTCCGGCACCGTGGAAGAACGCGAATCCCATGGCGGCAGAAAATATCAGGCTGGCAGCGGATTCACTGTACGCAGATAAAGGAGCAATTCTGCTGCTGCAGGATCCACCCGCTATCCTTCAGGATCTTTCTGCGCTGATTGATTATGACTTACAGGATCAGATCTACAATAATTCGCTTTATAAGCGCGAGCTGGCGTTGGCTTCGGCGATCGGTGGTTTGAAAGAGGCGATAACGCGTCAGTTTGAGCGAGACTATATCGAAAAAAGCGAGAGTGAAGAGCGCCAGGCGCTTTATGGTCCGTTCGGCTACAGTGCCAACAGTGACGTGCCTGATAATATGTACACACCGCTCGCCGACAGGAAGATGAATAGCACGGTAGCCAAGAAATGGGCGCAGTATGAACAGTATTACGATCCTGAAAAAATGGCGGCCTTTCAGCGTACCTTCAGCCAGGCATTAGCACAATACAATGACCGTATCGTCAGTCCACGCACCGACATGTATCTCGAATGGATGAAAAGCGAGGGGCTGCTGAATTACTTCCGGCAAAACTTTGATACCACTGAGCTGAGTAGCGGCATCGACTATGTTCAAACCCTCAATTATTGCATCGTCGGTATGCAGGACAAAACCGGCGTCATCCGCCATTTTTCAGATTTATTGTCAGGTTTGCCAACCGACCCCAATAATATTTTGGCAAGGGCGCTGGTGCTGAATCAGGATGTTCTGGCAGATAAAATAACCAAAGCTGTCGAAGGGTTTTCCGAGTGGTTGACGATTCCCTGGAGTGGTCTGGCGGACATCTATAAGACCGTAATTGAGAAAACAAATGAGGGCGCTGCCGGCGCGGTTTCAATATTCATTGGCATGCTTACAGGAATTGTCGCCCGAAAAATTACTCAGGCAATGGAATCAAAACAGGTCTTTGCCTGCCTGGTGGCAATGGGAGCACTAACCAATAAAGCTTATGTAACCATCGAAAAAACCGGCACCTACAAACAGTTTCTTTCTGAAGTAGTCACTCAACTGGCGAAAGAGAGCGGGCTGAGCAGCAGGGCGAATAGCGACAGATTGCGGCATTATGTCCGACAGGAAATCAGGCGACTGAGAATTAACGGAGTGCCGATGGAGGGCGTGGAAGTTAAACGGTTCCTTGTAATGATCGATATCGACAAGGTTAATGAGCTGCAGGCGCTGCCGCCGAAAGAGCGCCCTGCCGCACTGGTGAAGCTGCTGCGTCTTTCAGCGGACGTTGAGGCCCAGCAGTTCAGTCAGTGGCAGGGTGCAGTGAGGCGCGGCGCCAGCCAGATTGGAGAAGCGATGCCGTTTGCCCTCGGCGTAATTTCAGCCGTTCTGCAGACCGCTGCGCTGCTTACAACGGCTGATATAAAAAATAAAAAAACGCTTACCGCTGACCAGGGCGAAGCACATGCCAAATTCTGGGCCGGTGTAGCTGGCCTTGCAAGTGCAAGTCTCAGCGTAGTTGAAACCGGCATCAAGCAGTTCAATCTGTTTGCCGACGCCTCTTCCAGAGTGCGATTGTTACGATCAGAGCCATTTATGAAATGGATAGAGATCATAGGGAAAGTGTTGGGGATAGTGGCAGGTGTGGTTGCCACCTGGTGGGATTTTAATCATATGTATGACGAAAATAGTAAAGGCCATTTAGGCCTTGCCATAGCTTACGGTTTATCAGGAACCGCAGGAGCATGGTTAGTTATAGCCTTAATGGCGAATGCGCTACCAGTAATTGGTAGTATTATTGCGGTAGTACTGCTTGTATTTACCGCTATTTATTTGGCGTTTTATAGCCGGGACAATATTCAAAAGTGGTTGGTTCAATGTTTATGGCGCAGGATACCCGTGAATACGGATGATACCAAAGAAAATCAGGTGCTCTTTAGGGAGAGGGAAACCGCAGATCTTCCCATCTGGCCAGATATCACGATGGAAATGAATGAGCTAAAACTGGCTCTGGGAGTAGAGGACTAATATGGACTACTATGGATTATTTCCTAAGTTTAAATTTAATCGACCACTTAAAGCTGATGAGAAAAAATACCAACTAAAGCAGAATAAAAAAATTGATCTTGACGGTCAGTCATTGGTGCCGGATTTGAAAGTAATCGCCATGAACTCTCACTGTCTGGAACTGGTTGATAAATATTATTCTGCAAAAGGCTTGATAAGCCTGCCGGCGGCGTCTGCAGTAATTATGTTCTCATTTGGTGCTCTGGTTTTGTGTTGTTCTATAGTTTTTGATTATGGTTGGAGTAATTGGCGTGCTGTAAGTTTATATGGTTTGCTTATTATTATATTTATATCAATGGATATATTTATGTTTAAAATTTTAAAAGCAGAATGGTTTGCCTGGACGCATTATCCCATTCGTTTTGACAGAATAAATCGTCAGGTTCATTTTTTCCGGCCGGACGGTACGATCCGTAGCGTACCCTGGGAAAAGGTGTTCTTTACCTCCGGCCTGAGCCATCGAAAAGAGTTTAATAAATACTACTACATCAGCGGTCATATCCTGGCGGACGATACCGAGACGGTGATAGATTCTTTCTGCCTGCCAGCAACACACTCAGATCGCAAGCAGCTTGAGCGCCACTGGGAGTTTGTCCGCCGTTATATGGAGGAGGGGCCGGCGTCGGTGGCGCCGGCGGTGAATTTTTGCCTGCCGATAGCCGGCAAGAGAGAAGGATATTGGTTTGGGCTGCTGTATTTACTATCCGCATATAACGGCGCGCCGATGTTTCTTTTACCGTTGCTGTTTGCATTGAGTTTCATCTTCAGTATCCCACGCTATATCGCGATGGTTACCAGTAAGGTTCCGGTCTGGCCGGAAAACATCGAGGCGCAGTGTGCCGCGGCGGTGGATGACCCTTACGCGATTGATGCCTCGAGCAATCCTAAACATCCGCTTCGCGATCTGTTCCGCAAAACGCCCGAGGAAAAGTAGGTACTGTTGGGCATAAGCGGACTGGGTGAGTGTGGAATCTGGAGCAGGGAGCAGGGGACCAATATGGACTACTACGGACTATTTCCCAAGTTTAAATTTAATAGACCACTTAAAACTGATGAGAAAAAAAACCAACTAAAGCAGAATGAAAAAATTGATCTTGACGGTCAGTCAGTGGTGCCAGATTTGAAAGTAATCGCCATGAACTCTCACTGTCTGGAGCTGGTTGATAAATACTATTCTGCAAAAGGGGTGATGAGTCTGCTTGGGGCGTCTGGCGTAACTATGTTCTCACTGGGTTCTCTTTTTCTATGTTATTCTCTTTTTTTTGATTATGGTTGGGGGAGGTTGGCAGGTATAAGTGCATATTTTTTACTCATTATTATATGCATATCGATGAATATATTTATGTTTAAAATGTTAAAAGCAGAATGGTTTGCCTGGACGCATTATCCCATTCGTTTTGACAGAATAAATCGTCAGGTTCATTTTTTTCGGCTGGACGGTACCATTTGCAGCGTACCCTGGGAAAAGGTGTTCTTTACCTCCGGCCTGAGCCATCGAAAAGAGTTTAATAAAGACTACTATATCAGCGGTCATATTCTGGCGGACGATAACGAGACGGTGATAGATTCTTTCTGCCTGCCATCGACAGACTCAGATCGCAAGCAGCTTGAGCGCCACTGGGAGTTTGTCCGCCGTTTTATGGAAGAGGGGCCCGCGTCGGTGGCGCCGGCGGTAAATTTCTGCCTGCCTATAGCCAGCAAGAGAGAGGGTTTTAAGTTTGGGCTGCTGTATTTACTATCCGGCTTTAACGGCGCGCCGATGTTTCTTTTACCGTTGCTGTTTGCATTGAGTTTCATCTACAGTATTCCACGCTATATCGCGATGGTTACCAGTAAGATTCCGGTCTGGCCAGAAAACATCGAGGCACAATGTGCCGCGGCGGTGGATGACCCTTACTCGATTGATGCCTCGAGCAATCCTAAACATCCGCTTCGCGATCTTTTCCGCAAAACGCCCGAGGAAAAGTAGGTACTGTTGGGCATAAGCGGACTGGGTGAGTGTGGAATCTGGAGCAGGGAGCAAGAGAACAATATGGAATACTACGGACTATTACCTAAGTTTAAATTTAATCGACCACTTAAAACTGATGAGAAAAAAAACCAACTAAAGCAGAATGAAAAAATTGATCTTGACGGTCAGTCATTGGTGCCGGATTTGAAAGTAATCGCCATGAACTCTCACTGTCTGGAACTGGTTGATAAATACTATTCCGCAAAAGGGGTAATAAGTCTGCTGGGGGCGTCATTAGGAATTATGCTCACAGCTACTTTCTTGGCTATATCGTACTCCTTTTTTTTTGAGTATGGCTGGGGGCGACTTAGTGGCGTAGTTTTAAATTTTTTAAGCCTTCTTTTACTAATATCAATGGATATTTGTATGTTCATAGTTTTAAAAAAAGAATGGTTTGCCTGGACGCATTATCCCATTCGTTTTGACAGAATAAATCGTCAGGTTCATTTTTTCCGGCTGGACGGTACCATTTGCAGCGTACCCTGGGAAAAGGTGTTCTTTACCTCCGGCCTGAGCCATCGAAAAGACTTTAATAAAGACTACTATATCAGCGGTCATATCCTGGCGGACGATAACGAGACGGTAATCGATACTTTCTGCCTGCCATCGACAGACTCAGATCGCAAGCAGCTTGAGCGCCACTGGGAGTTTGTCCGCCGTTATATGGAAGAGGGGCCCGCGTCGGTGGCGCCGGCGGTGAATTTCTGCCTGCCGATAGCCGGCAAGAGAGAGGGTTACCAGTTTGGGCTGCTGTATTTACTATCCGGCTTTAACGGCGCGCCGATGTTTCTTTTACCGTTGCTGTTTGCATTGAGCTTTATCTTCAGTATTCCACGCTATATCGCGATGGTTACCAGTAAGGTTCCGGTCTGGCCGGAAAACATCGAGGCACAGTGTGCCGCGGCGGTGGATGACCCTTACGCGATTGATGCCTCGAGCAACCCTAAACATCCGCTTCGCGATCTGTTCCGCAAAACGCCCGAGGAAAAGTAGGTACTGTTGGGCATAAGCGGACTGGGTGAGTGTGGAATCTGGAGCAGGGAGCAAGAGACCAATATGGACTACTACGGACTATTTCCTAAGTTTAAATTTAATCGACCACTTAAATCTGATGAGAAAAAAAACCAACTAAAGCAGAATAAAAAAATTGATCTTGACGATCAGTCAGTGGTGCCGGATGTGAAAGTAATCGCCATGAACTCTCACTGTCTGGAACTGGTTGATAAATACTATTCTGCAAAAGGGTTAATGAGTCTGCTGGCGGCGCCAGTAGTTATTATGCTCACAGCTACTTTCTTGGCTACATCGTACTCCTTTTTTTTTGTGTATGGCTGGGGGCGATTTAGTGGCGTAGTTTTAAGTTTCTTAAGCCTTCTGGTACTAATATCAATGGATATTTTTATGTTTAAAGTTTTAAAAGCAGAATGGTTTGCCTGGACGCATTATCCCATTCGTTTTGACAGAATAAATCGTCAGGTTCATTTTTTCCGGCTGGACGGTACCATTTGCAGCGTACCCTGGGAAAAGGTGTTCTTTACCTCCGGCCTGAGCCATCGAAAAGACTTTAATAAAGACTACTACATCAGCGGTCATATCCTGGCGGACGATAACGAGACGGTGATCGATACTTTCTGCCTGCCAGCAACACACTCAGATCGCAAGCAGCTTGAGCGGCACTGGGAGTTTGTCCGCCGTTATATGGAAGAGGGGCCGGCGTCGGTGGCGTCGGCGGTGAATGTCTGCCTGCCGATAGCCGGTAAGAGAGAGGGCTATCAGTTTGGGCTGTTGTACTCGCTTTATTTGTTCAACGGCGCGCCGATGTTTCTTTTTCCGTTGCTATTTGCATTGAGCTTTATCTTAAGTATCCCACGCTATATCGCGATGGTTACCAGTAAGGTTCCGGTCTGGCCGGAAAACATCGAGGCGCAGTGTGCCGCGGCGGTGGATGACCCTTACGCGATTGATGCCTCGAGCAACCCTAAACATCCGCTTCGCGATCTGTTCCGCAAAACGCCCGAGGAAAAGTAGGTACTGTTGGGCATAAGCGGACTGGGTGAGTTGAATCTGGAGCAGGGAGCAGGAGACCAATATGGACTACTACGGACTAATTCCCAAATTTAAATTTAATCGCCCGCTTAACGCGGATGAGAAAAATAATCAACTAAAGTATGATCAACGGATCGATCTTAACAGTCAATCAATGGTGCCGGACTTAAAATTGATCTCCATGAACTCTTATTGCATGGAGCTTGTTGATAAGTACTATTCAGCAAAGGGATTTGTAAGTCTAATAGGATTTATTTTTTTCTCATCATATTTAATTTCATTTTCATTGATTGTTATTTATACTTTTCCTAATGGTGGGTGGGGTTCATTTTATAATTTGCGTTTTATTTTTTTTATTGCCTTAATTGCATTGCCTATGGCACTTTGGATGATTTATCTTCTTAAAACTGAATGGTTTGCCTGGACTCATTATCCGATTCGATTTGACAGAAAAAATCGGCAGGTTCATTTTTTCCGGCCGGACGGTACCATCCGCAGCGTACCCTGGGAAAAGGTGTTCTTTACCTCCGGCCTGAGCCATCGAAAAAGTTTCAATCAAGACTATTATATTAGCGGTCATATCCTGGCGGACGATAACGAGACGGTAATCGATACTTTCTGCCTGCCAGCAACACACTCAGATCGCAAGCAGCTTGAGCGCCACTGGGAATTTGTCCGTCGTTATATGGAAGCGGGGCCGGCGTCGGTGGCGCCGGTGGTGAATTTCTGCCTGCCGATAGCCGGCAAGAGAGAAGGATATTGGTTTGGGCTGCTGTATTTACTATCCGCATATAACGGCGCGCCGATGTTTCTTTTACCGTTGCTGTTTGCATTGAGCTTTATCTTCAGTATTCCACGCTATATCGCGATGGTTACCAGTAAGGTTCCGGTCTGGCCGGAAAACATCGAGGCACAATGTGCCGCGGCGGTGGATGACCCTTACGCGATTGATGCCTCGAGCAACCCTAAACATCCGCTTCGCGATCTGTTCCGCAAAACGCCCGAGGAAAAGTAGGTACTGTTGGGCATAAGCGGACTGGGTGAGTGTGGAATCTGGAGCAGGGAGCAGGGAGCAGGGAGCAGGAGACCAATATGGACTACTACGGACTATTTCCCAAGTTTAAATTTAATCGACCACTTAAACCTGATGAGAAAAAAAACCAACTAAAGCAGAATGAAAAAATTGATCTTGACGGTCAGTCAGTGATGCCGGATGTGAAAGTAATCGCCATGAACTCTCACTGTCTGGAACTGGTTGATAAATACTATTCTGCAAAAGGATTTATGAGTCTTCTGGCGGCGCCAGTAGTAATTATGCTTACAGCTACTTTCTTGGCTACATCGTACTCCTTTTTTTTTGTGTATGGCTGGGGGCGACTTAGTGGCGTAGTTTTAAATTTTTTAAGCCTTCTGGTAATAATATCAATGGATATTTTTATGTTTAAAGTTTTAAAAGCAGAATGGTTTGCCTGGACGCATTATCCCATTCGTTTTGACAGAATAAATCGTCAGGTTCATTTTTTCCGGCTGGACGGTACCATCCGCAGCGTACCCTGGGAAAAGGTGTTCTTTACCTCCGGCCTGAGCCATCGAAAAGACTTTAATAAAGACTACTATATCAGCGGTCATATCCTGGCGGACGATAACGAGACGGTGATCGATACTTTCTGCCTGCCATCGACAGACTCAGATCGTAAGCAGCTTGAGAGGCACTGGGAGTTTGTCCGCCGTTATATGGAAGAGGGGCCGGCGTCGGTGGCGCCGGCGGTGAATTTTTGCCTGCCGATAGCCGGTAAGAGAGAGGGCTATCAGTTTGGGCTGTTGTACTCGCTTTACTTGTTCAACGGCGCGCCGATGTTTCTTTTCCCGTTGCTGTTTGCATTGAGTTTTATCTTAAGTATCCCACGCTATATCGCGATGGTTACCAGTAAGGTTCCGGTCTGGCCAGAAAACATCGAGGCGCAGTGTGCCGCGGCGGTGGATGACCCTTACGCGATTGATGCCTCGAGCAATCCTAAACATCCGCTTCGCGATCTGTTCCGCAAAACGCCCGAGGAAAAGTAGGTACTGTTGGGCATAAGCGGACTGGGTGAGTGTGGAATCTGGAGCAGGGAGCAGGAGACCAATATGGACTACTACGGACTATTTCCCAAGTTCAAATTTAATCGACCACTTAAACCTGATGAGAAAAAAAACCAATTAAAGCAGAATAAAAAAATTGATCTTGACGGTCAGTCATTGGTGCCGGATTTGAAAGTAATCGCCATGAACTCTCACTGTCTGGAACTGGTTGATAAATATTATTCTGCAAAAGGGTTAATGAGTCTGCTGGCGTCGCAAGCAGTAATTATGCTCACGCTTGCTACTCTGACTCTTTTTTATTCAATCATTTTTGATTATAGCTGGAGTAACTGGCGTGCTTTAAGTGGGATTTGTTTACTCATTATTATATTTATCTCAATGGATATATTTATGTTTAAAATGTTAAAAGCAGAATGGTTTGCCTGGACGCATTATCCCATTCGTTTTGACAGAATAAATCGTCAGGTTCACTTTTTCCGGCCGGACGGTACCATCCGCAGCGTACCCTGGAAAAAGGTGTTCTTTACCTCCGGCCTGAGCCATCGAAAAGAGTTTAATAAATACTACTACATCAGCGGTCATATCCTGGCGGACGATACCGAGACGGTGATAGATTCTTTCTGCCTGCCAGCAACACACTCAGATCGCAAGCAGCTTGAGCGCCACTGGGAGTTTGTCCGCCGTTATATGGAGGAGGGGCCGGCGTCGGTGGCGCCGGCGGTGAATTTCTGCCTGCCGATAGCCGGCAAGAGAGAAGGATATTGGTTTGGGCTGCTGTATTTACTATCCGCATATAACGGCGCGCCGATGTTTCTTTTACCGTTGCTGTTTGCATTGAGTTTCATCTTCAGTATCCCACGCTATATCGCGATGGTTACCAGTAAGGTTCCGGTCTGGCCGGAAAACATCGAGGCGCAGTGTGCCGCGGCGGTGGATGACCCTTACGCGATTGATGCCTCGAGCAATCCTAAACATCCGCTTCGCGATCTGTTCCGCAAAACGCCCGAGGAAAAGTAGGTACTGTTGGACATAAGCGGACTGGGTGAGTGGAATCTGGAGCAGGGAGCAGGAGACCAATATGGACTACTACGGACTATTTCCCAAGTTTAAATTTAATCGACCACTTAAAGCTGATGAGAAAAAAAACCAACTAAAGCAGAATGAAAAAATTGATCTTGACGGTCAGTCATTGGTGCCGGATTTGAAAGTAATCGCCATGAACTCTCATTTTCTGGAGCTGGTTGATAAATATTTTTCTGCAAAAGGGTTAATGAGTCTGCTGGCGTCGCAAGCAGTAATTATGCTCACGCTTGCTACTCTGGCTCTGTTTGATTTTTTGAACCTGGTGAAATTGAAGTGTCTGTCTCTAACGAGGCAATTGAGGCAGAGGATTACTGGCCATGGCTATGTATGGACTCTATCAATCCTATAAGATTAATCGAGTTCTAACGCGAGCTGAAAAAAAATTAAGTTACATCAGGGAAGAATTTGATGAGAAAAAACGTTAACTGTGGTGAATCTGTTATCAGAGTTAACTCTATCTATATGGAGATAATAGATAAATTCTACAAGCAGGCTGGGACCAATACCTGGCTGGTAGTTGTGCTTTTCTTTGGTTTTTCAGAATGTCACTTATTGTAATTCTGAGAGGTTTTACAGATTTATTTTTTCATGGGGTTGGAAAGGTGATAGTTGTTAGCCTTATACCTGTTCCATTTATACTCTGTGGCGGCTATCCTTTATTAAAGGAATGGCTAAGATTGACTTATTATCCGATTCGATTTAATCGTAAAAATTAAAAAAATCATGTTTTTTATGAACGAATCTGTGTTGACTTTACTCTGGATGTAGATTCGGTCTCATCGCGAGACTGGTGTGTTCGCGGTCATATTCTGGATGAAGATGGTTACACTACTTTATTATTCTATATCTTCAATATTTCCCTATATCGGCAGCCAGACCAGTAAAACTTCCCACTGGCCGCACAACGTACTGAATGTCTGTAAGCCAGAAGACGATGATCCGATAAATATCAGTGCAGCTAATCATCCTGAACATATGCGACTGATATTTGCTTATTAACCCTACCATATATGGAAAGAAAAATACGACTGTATGGATGCCGAAACCAACAGGTTCCATTCACTATTGGTAAAACGTTATGGAAAAAACTAAATGAAGGGTGTTGTTCGTATTGGAGATAAAACGACCGGTGGTGGTCAGGTCCAGTCAGGTTCAACAAAAATGAAATTCGATGGGATCGGTGTTGCCCGATTGAACGATCCGATTAACTGTCCAGTTGAAGGTCACAGTTCGTCATATATTGCGGAAGGACATCCAACGATGAAAGATAATGGTGTTCCAGTCGCCTTCCATGGCTATAAATGTTCCTGTGGCTGCTCTCTTATTACTTCCCTGTCGAATGCCACTACGAGTAAATGATGCCTGTTAATCTCTCAGCCATTCCTGATAATGCAAAACGTAAACGACCACCATCGTTAAAACGCTGGCTGGTTATTTTACTCATTTTTATGATTTTCGGCGGTTTTTTTACCTCCTGGCTGTGGCCAGTAAGTACGGTTCGAGGGGCATTATTCTGGCACTGTTTTATCAGTGCGCCGTTGGTTATCTGGATATTTCTTGCGGGTAGCCGCTGGCTTGTCTGGCTGGCTTCTGAGTGGCCCGCAGGTGGCTGGGATGATGAGCGAGAGCGTGATATTGCCGATGAAGTTCAACGCGGACAGCGCGCTCTGATTCTGGATTCTATGTGCGTACATTTACCGCATCTGGTGACTTCTGGTGCACTCACTGAACAGTTTCTGTTGCCACAGGGAGTCGTGTTACCGCCAGTGATTGATGAAACAGCACAGACAGTGAGTTACATCGCTCAATTTAGCGATGTCGGGCAACCAGCACCTGTACGGATAGAAAGGCAATTACGCGAACTTCTGGAAGATGCGATGCTAAGGGCGGCATTATTGAAAGTAAAGCCCACAGGAATGCCAACTGTAATCATACAAATAGACAGTGAAGTCACGCTATCTTCGGATGAAATTGCAGATATTCGGAAATGTATTACCTCACTGTTATCTGTCCCTGCCAGGATCCAGTTCTTACCTTACTTTGGTTTGTCTGAAATCGACAGCTGGCTGGATGAACCTAAGGTCATGAGTACGCTGCTCCTTCTTTCAGTTAGCTTGCGTAATACGCTATCAGATGGTGATGGAGAGGCCGCTGTGGCATTACTTCTGCATCAGGAGTGTGAAAGTTATGATGATGAACACGGTGGACTTGCTCGCATTCATCGACCTGAGCACTCGTTAAACAGCACAGCATTACAAATTTCAGCAATGCAGTCTTTACTTTGGGGAAAAACCTGCACAGAAGAAATTGCTTCTGTCTGGGTAGCAGGGATGGGAACCAATAATGAGACACAAAGCCTGCTTGCAAGTAACAACCTTAAATTTCAGCTTGCTGAAACTCATGGGCAGCTTACTGATATTGATATGAAGAGTGGGCGTACAGGGGCAACATCTCCCTGGCTTGCTATTGCTCTGGCGGCAGGAAATTCGAGACCATATCCATTTCCTCAATTGATTATGAGCATGCCGGAAGACGGGCTTCCATGGTGGATGGTTGTTCATCCTCTAATAGGAAAATAGTTACAACGATCATTAATAGTTCGTTATGGAAAACATTAAATACGGTCGTTTCGTGTTGGGAGAAAAAGGTGAAACGCATATCACAGGGATTAAAAAACACCACATTTCAGTTGTGGTTGATCTTGTTTGTATTTTTATTTCTGGGGATCGCGGCTTGTTTTATACTTAAAAATGATCCGGCCCAACTGGGCGTTACGCCAGATTCAACCCCGCAAACAATCTTATTCTTTGCTTGTTTGATTATGACCGGCGGATTGCTAATTTTTATTCTGCTTTTTTTTATCGCCACCTATCTCTTTGGTAAAAAAGCCTATCTGAAAGCTAAAGCGCTTGCGGGTGACAATAATTCCTTTTCCGGACAGACGCAGGCAAAAAATGAATCTCCTGTAGTCGGTACCGTTTGGAAATTAAAAGTGCATTTGCGTAAGCGCTACACTCTCTTCTGGCGCCAAAAAGTTCGTATTCTGTTGGTAACCGGAGACGAAGCGGCTATTAGTCTGCTCCTGCCGGGCTTGCAGGAAAGCCAGTGGCTTGAAGGCAATCGTACCGTGCTGATTTACGGCGGTAGCCTGGCGGCGGATATCGATACAGAAAAATATAGCGCACTGCGTAAACTGCGCCGCGGCCGTCCGCTGGATGGTGTGGTGCGCGTCATTGCTCAGGATCAGCCTCTGACGCCACAGATGAGCGATAATGATCTGCGCGGTCTGGAAAAGATTGGAGAAGTGTTGCGCTATCTGCCACCCGTCTGGCTGTGGCAGTTGTGCGAAAGTGACTGGTCTCAGTCTGACAGACCAGACCAGGCGGTTGGGATTTCGTTACCAGCCCGCGCCATGCCAGAGGATGTGGCGGCACAGCTTAACAAACTGCTACCGCAGCTTCGTGAACAGGGGCTTTCACAGGTATCGGAGAATCGCGCGCATGATTTCCTGCTGCGCCTGGCGCAGCAACTGGAGCAGGGTGGGAGCGAGCGCTGGAAAACGCGCCTGACACCCTGGCTGTACAGCGCACAGCAACGCGTGCCGCTGCGTGGGCTGATGTTCAGCCTGCAGGATAGAACAGCGCAACGGGATGACGCGTTCAGCGAAATTGCTGCTGGGTTATCCCATCAACATGCTTTGACGTATTCCGCCAGCTGGCAGGGAGTGATCGACGACTGCACGCGGGTGCGTGGGCGCCGCGTCGGGATGGCCTGGGAGCAGACGCTGGCCTGGGCACTGATGGTGGTTATTGGCGTCTGGGGAGCGGGGCTGCTGCTCTCCTTTGCCCTGAACTATCATCAAATTTCCTCGGTGGCAAACAAGGCCCGTGCCCTGATGGAGCATCAATCGGTCTCTGATTCTCAACTGACTGATCTGCACGACTTGCGTAATGATGCTGGCCGCCTGCAACACCATATCCAGAATGGCACTCCCTGGTATCAACGTTTTGGGCTGGATCATAACTCGTCACTGCTAAGCGCCATGCTCCCGTGGTACGGCGTGGCAAATAACCGCCTGATCCGCGACCCGGCAAACGCTGCACTGACGGAGAAACTGATCGCGCTGGCGAATTCAGCGCCGAATAGCGATAAGCGCGCGGCATTAGCCAAACCCGGATACGACCAGCTGAAGGCCTGGCTGATGATGGCGCGACCGGACAAAGCAGACGGGGCGTTCTTCGCACAGACGATGAAGACGGTGCAGTCCACGCGTGCGGGTATTTCGACCGGATTGTGGCAGAGCCTGTCAGCGGATTTATGGGCGTTCTATATTTCTGAATTAACCCAGCAGCCGCAGTGGAAAATTGTGCCGGATAGCGCACTGGTCGCTCAGAGCCGCCAGGTTCTGTTGCAGCAAATTGGTCGTCGCAACGCCGAAAGTACGCTGTATGAAAATATGCTCCGATCGGTACGGCGTAATTTTGCGGATGTCTCGCTGGAAGATATTACCAGTGGCACAGACGCCCGCCGCTTGTTCACCACCGATGAAATTATTCCGGGTATGTTTACCCGTCAGGCCTGGCAGGGCGGTATTCAGCAGGCGATCGAGAAGGCGGCGAACTCCCGACGCGATGAAATCGACTGGGTATTAAGCGACAGTCGCAAAGCCGTTTCAGCCGATCTTTCACCTGAAGCGCTTAAAGCACGCCTGACTGAGCGTTACTTCACTGATTTCGCCGGCAGCTGGCTGAACTTTCTGAACAGTCTGCGGCTTAACCCGGCGCAGAATATCGCCGATGTGACCGACCAGCTCACGCTGATGAGTGACGTGCGTCAGTCGCCGATGATTGCTCTGATGAACACCCTGGCATGGCAGGGGCAAACGGGTCAGCAACGCGAAGGACTCTCAGACTCAATTATCAAGTCAGCAAAAGACCTGATCGGTAACAAAGATAAACCGGTGATAGATCAGAGCGCTTCCGGTCCACATGGGCCGCTGGATGATACCTTCGGGCCATTGCTGACGCTGATGGGCAAAAATAACGGCAGCAATATGATGTCCGCGGACAACACGCTGAGCCTGCAGACTTACCTGACGCGTATTACCCGCGTACGCCTGCGGCTGCAACAGGTTGCTGGGGCCTCCGATCCGCAGGAGATGATGCAGACGCTGGCGCAGACGGTATTTCAGGGTAAGAGTGTTGATCTGACGGATACCCAGCAGTACGGCAGTCTGGTGGCGGCAAGTCTCGGTGAGGAGTGGAGCGGATTTGGTCAGACGATGTTCGTTCAACCGCTTACTCAGGCATGGGAAACGGTGCTACAGCCGTCAGCCGCCAGCCTGAACGATCGCTGGGCCCGTTCAGTGGTCGCCAACTGGCGTACCGCTTTCGATGGACGCTTTCCTTTTGCCGCCAGTAAAAGCGATGCCTCCCTGCCTATGCTGGCAGAGTTTATTCGTAAGGACAGCGGGCGTATTGACCGCTTTCTGACGACGGAACTGAGTGGCGTACTGCATAAAGAGGGCAGTCAGTGGGTGCCGGACAGCGCCCATAGCCAGGGGCTGACGTTTAATCCCGCATTTTTAAAAGCGGTCAACCAGCTGAGCCAGCTGTCTGACATTCTTTTTACCGATGGTACTCAGGGAATCACTTTTGAGTTGCAGGCTCGTCCGGCAGCGCAGGTGGTAGAAACCCAGCTCACCATTGACGGGCAAAAGCTGCATTACTTTAATCAGATGGCTGACTGGCAAAGTTTCCGCTGGCCTGGCGATACCTGGAAGCCGGGAACCATGCTGACCTGGACGTCGACCCATGCTGGTGCACGTCTGTTCGGCGACTACAGCGGAACCTGGGGCTTTATCCGTTGGCTGGAACAGGGTAAACGCCAGCAGCTCGACCGCAGTCAGTGGATGATGAGTTATACCGCGCCGGATGACAGCACATTGCAATGGGTGCTGCGCTCACAGCTGGGCAACGGTCCGCTGGCGTTGCTGACGCTGCGGGGATTTAGCCTGCCGGAGCAGATTTTCAGTGTTGATGCCAGCGCGACTGCGCAGGCATTTGCCAGTAACAATGACAGCATGGACATGGACGAAGCCGAATAATGACCACTCTGCAGAATTTACTTCACGCCTGCGCCGCCGAGGAAAGCACGCTGCTGAACTCGGCGCGCTCGCACAGCGCTGACTGGAACCGCTGGCTGGCACCCGTTAATAACAGTCAGCCGACCGGTGAGGATCCGGGTTATGACGACGACTTTCAGCAGATCCGTGAAGAAGTGAACAAACTCTCCGGGATCGATACCGGGCTGATTTGTACCCTCGCAGAAAAGTTGCTGACCGGAGTCGGCAAAGACTTACGCGTGGTCACTTTTTACATCTGGGCGCGTCTGCATCAGGACGGTGAACCGGGATTAGCCGACGGACTGGAACTACTGGCTGGTATGCTGGAGCGCTTTGGCACGAAGCTTCATCCGCAGCGCGATCGCAGCCGTAAATCGGCACTGGAGTGGCTCAGCAGTAGTCGGGTGCTGGACAGCCTGTCGCTATATCCGGAAGTTGATGTGACCATGATGCAGCGCATTACCGGTGCGATGCTGCTGACAGAGCGGGTTTTGCAATCAACAGATGAAGCCAGCCGCCCGCAATTCTCAGGGCTGTATCAGGCGCTGGAAAACCGGCTGATACAAAGCGGTGGGGCGAACAGTCTTGTGCCGCAAACCAGTCGCGAAGAGAGTCTGGCTACAGCAGCTTCGATCTCATCTGCCCCGGTAATGGCTACAGTAACCTCCGGGCGCGATCTGCTGGATCAGGCCAAAGTGCTGGCTAAGTATCTGCGCGATCAGCCCGGCGGCTGGCTTGCGAGTCACCATCTGATTAAAAGCGTGCGCTGGGACACGTTATCGGAGTTGCCGCCGCTGGATGCCAGTGGGCGCACACGTCTGGTCCCGCCAAAACCGGATCATCGCGCTCATCTCAAACGTCTGTACCTGCAACAGAGCTGGGGTGAATTACTCGAGCAGAGCGACAGCCTGCTGGCGCAAGGCGTCAACCATTTGTGGCTGGACGTGCAGTGGTATACCTGGCAGGCGCTGGTAAAGTTCGACAGTGACAGCGTGCGCGCTGATATTGTTTGCCGCGATCTGAAAGGATTACTGGTACGCCTGCCGGGGCTGGAATCACTGGCTTTCAATGACGGCACGCCTTTTGCGGATGAAGTCACGCTGAACTGGATTAACGAAAAAGTGCTCGATGATCTGCCGGGCTGGAAGAGTGAGCCGGTCAGTGCCGCGATATCTTCAGATGACGATATGCTGGCCCTGGAACCTGAAGTACTGGCGCTGGCTGACAGTGACGGTATTGAAGTTGCGCTTAACTGGCTGCAGGCGCGCCCTGGTTTTACCTCTGCCCGCAATCAGTGGCTGATGCGTTTACTAATGGCCCGCGTTACTGAGCAATACGGCAAAAACGAAATGGCGCTACACCTGCTGGGCGAACTCGATAGTGGTGCAATGACACTGACGCTGGAAAAATGGACGCCGGAACTGATATTTGAGGTCAAAGCACGCCGGCTCAAGCTGCTGCGGGCAAAAGCCAGCCGGGCTGAAGCGGATAAAATACGGCTACAACCGCAAATGGATACGCTGCTTTCGGGTTTGATTATGCTTGACCCGGCGCGAGCTGCGGTACTTTGCGGATAATTCAAATAACAGAAATTTGGTTAGTAATACTTTATGACGTTAAAAGAAAGGCAGGAAATGAGTTAAAAATGGAACTTAATCTAAAAGATCGTCGACCGATTGCAACATGGGATAAAAGCTGGGCAAAAAAATAGCACCCGCTGATTAAAGAATAAAGGCGTGACGCCAAATCAGATTTTACTTGCCAGTATTGGCTGCGTATTTATTTCAGGACTTTATTTTTATATTGCCTTTAAGTTTGACGGCCAATGGCTAAAAATTCTGTTTCTTATACTGGCCGCTGTGATGATTCATGGACAACTTATCTGTAATTTACTCGATGGTATGGTTGCCGTGGAAGGTGGAATGTCCAGCCCTGCAGGCCCGGTATTCAACGAATTACCTGACAGGATCTCTGACACGCCGAAGTTATTGGTGGAGTGATTTTTTCTAATTTATATCCCAAGGGACTTAGAAAAAGAGGATATGTATCTTGTAAAGGTATTCCGTCAGGATGGATGCCTGGCTTGGCCAAGAAATATGTCAAAGAATCTTCACTTTGCTCTCATTAAATCCGACTGCTTGTATTTATCGTAAAAAATGCAGCAATTAATTAAGCAGAGATTATTATGGACGACTTAACCCTACGTTATTACGACGCAGAAATGCGCTACCTGCTTGAAGCTGGTGAAGAGTTTGCCCGTGCCCATCCCGATCGGGCGGCGATGTTAAACCTCGACAAGGCTGGGGCGCGCGATCCTTACGTGGAACGCCTGTTTGAGGGATTTGCCTTTATGATGGGGCGGCTGCGTGAGAAGCTCGACGACGACCTGCCGGAACTGACCGAAGGGCTGGTCAGTATGCTATGGCCGCACTATCTGCGTACCATCCCTTCGATGTCAGTGGTGGAGTTCACTCCAGACTGGCGTGAGATGAAAGAGATGATGCGTATCGCCAGGGGCTTTGAGGTACTTTCGCGCCCGATCGGCGAGAAGAGTACGCGCTGTCGTTACAGCACCACTAAGGAGATCAACCTTCAGCCGCTGTCGCTGGAAAAAGCGACGTTGACTACCGATTCGGATGGGCGCTCCGTTGTCAGCCTGCGATTTAACTGCAGCAGCCTCGCCGACTGGAGCCGTATCGATCTCAGCCGTATTCCTCTCTATTTAAACGCCGACGCGCCGCTGGCCTGTGCCATGCATGAAGCCTTTACCATGAATGTTGCCAGAATGTGGCTGCGGCTTCCCGGCGATACCGACAGGCGCCCATTTGACGGCTCTCTCGTCGCGCTGGGTTTTGGTGATGACGACGGCTTATGGCCGAAAGGCAGCAGTAGTTTCAGTGGCTATCAGCTGTTGCTTGAGTATTTTACCTTCCGCGAGAAGTTTATGTTCACCGGGCTGCAAGGACTGGAGACGGTCGATTTTCCGGCAGAGTTGCCGTGGTTTGACATCGACGTGGTGCTGGCGGAACGCTGGGAGCATGATTTCAGCTTTAACGAGAAGCATCTCCGTCTCAATTGTGTGCCGGTAATCAACCTTTTCCCGTTGGAATCTGACCCGCTGACGCTTAACTCGCTGCAGACGGAATATATGCTGCGCCCGATGCGTATCCAGGACGGACATACCGAGATTTACGCAGTTGATTCCGTGATGTCATCCAGCCAGCATGTCTACGTACCGTTTTCCAGCTTCCGTCACAAGGGCGGCATGATGCGACACGAGGCACCAGAATATTACTACCATACCCGTGTGCGTCGCGGGCCATCCGGGTTACACAATACCTGGCTGATCCTCGGGGGTGAAGCTTTTGATAACCACACTGTGCCGCAAGATGAGAGCCTCTCATTGACGCTGACCGGTACCAACGGCCAGTTACCGCGCCGCGCGCTGCAAAGCACCGTACTGGATACGGTGATGAAAACCACCTCAGCAAGTATCGTCGTGCGCAACCTGTGCGCCCCAACGCTGCCGTGCTATCCGCCAGATCAGGATCGTTTTCACTGGCGCGTGCTGAGCCATCTTGGCAGTGGTTTCCTGTCGATGATGGATAATGCCGAAGTGTTACGTGGCACGCTGGCGCTGTACGAGTGGACAAACAGCGAGGTGAACCGACGCCGGCTGGAGGCGATTATCGACGTCCGCCATAGTGAAACTGAACGCTTTGAACAGGGCTATCTGCTGCGCGGTGTGCAGATTGAAGTGACCCTTGACAGTAATGGTTTTGCCGGGAAAGGGGATATCTGTCTGTTTGGTGAAATGCTCAGCCGCTTTTTTGCGCTGTATACGGATATCTACCTGTTTAATCGACTGATTATTATTCTGCAACCAACTGGAGAGCGCCTGGAATGGGAAGAGAAACACAATCGCCGCATTCCCGGCTGACCCCGCGGCTGGAAGCCGAACTGAACCGGATTAATTTTTACCGCTTCTGCCAGTTACTGGAAAAAAGCCAGCCAGCCAAACCGCTGCTGGGTTCAACCAGTCATCCATCGGACGATCCGGTTCGTTTCAGCCCTCATCCTGGAATGGGTTTCCCTGCCAGCGAACTTAAAGCGGTTGAATATGACGAAGAGGATGAAAGCAAACCTCCGGTGGTGCGCACGACCTTTATGGGAATGTACGGTGTCGACTCGCCGCTGCCGACGGCATATCTCGATGATATCACTCAGCGCAGGGAAGGGCATGAAGCGCTACAGAGCTTTCTCGATCTCTTCAGTCACCGCATTCTGACGCAGTTTTATCGTATCTGGCGTAAGTATTCCTATCCGGCCACCTTTGAAGCCGGCGGTAGTGACGCGATATCACAGTCGCTGCTGGGGCTGGTCGGTCTTGGCATTCCTGGTACAGCAAAACAGATTGCCACACCAGTCTCACGCTTTCTGGCACTGTTGAGCGTGCTGCGTCAGCCTGGGAAAACCCAGGAAGGGATGCAGGCTCTGGTCAGTCTGTTGGCACCGGAGACCTCGGTGAAGGTCAGTCCCTACAGCCTGCGACCGGTGGAGATCAGTCAGCCACTGGGTTTTTACGACGATCAAGATTTTCTGCTGGATGGCAACACACCGTTGGGCGATGAAGCGATGGATGCCAGCAGTCAGCTACTGATTGCGCTCT
This sequence comes from Winslowiella sp. 2C04, assembly GCF_050037805.1. NCBI lineage: Bacteria > Pseudomonadati > Pseudomonadota > Gammaproteobacteria > Enterobacterales > Erwiniaceae > Winslowiella > Winslowiella sp. 2C04. The sequence continues at coordinate 1,397,947 of NZ_CP188300.1, forward strand.
CGACGGAGAGTGAGCAGGAAACCAATGGCTGGCGGCCGGATGGGCTGTTGTATCAGGATTTTTTGGTGATGCTACGGGTGTATCTTGGCTGGCGGTTTAAAGCTCGTATTACTTTGACGGTAGGTACCCGGCTGTTAGCTGTTCCGCCACTGGGCGACGCGCCTTTCTGGCTGGGAATGAACGGCGTGCTGGGTATTGAAGAAGAGAGCATGCCAGATGACATCTCACCGACCTTCACCACTGAACTGGGATATTACAGCGGCTTGCAGCCTGCAACGCTACAACAAGGAAATCGACGTGTTACTTACAAATTTGACTAGAACCGCGTTCTGGCTGACGCCGCTGCTGGCGCTTAGTCTCACCGGTTGTGGCCTGACGCAGAGCGTCACGGATGGCAGCAAATCGGCTTTTAACTCAGTGTTTTATAAAAAAATTAAAGTTCTGCATCTCGATTTTACCGCTCGTGAAGCGCTTAATACCGATGCCAGGGAGAGTAATTCTCTTTCCGAACCAGTGGTGCTGCGTATCTATCAATTAAAAGATCGAAAAACTTTCGACAAAACGGTTTATCAGCAATTGCTGAGGGACGGAGATAATCTACTACAAGCGGATCTGCTTGCCAGCCGCGATGTGGTTGTTAAGCCTGGCGGTGATGCCTCACTGGATATGCCGATGGAAGCTGAGGCAAAGTTTGTCGCAGTGGTGGGCCTGTTCCGTCATCCTGATATGGCAAAGAATAACTGGAAGCGAGTGCTGGAGCGTGAGGAGCTGGATCCTGATAAACCACGTGTTCTCGAGGCCGGTAACAACAGCCTGCGGCTGTTGCCGATAAAGGAGATCTGATGCCACAGGGACACAATGCACCTTCACTGTACGAAATGCTGACGGGCAACTTCAGCGGCGGTCTCGATCTGCATCAGGTCAGCGAGCAGAATCAGGTAATTTTATCGGTGCTGGACAATATGCAGCGCATCCTCAACTGTCGTGCCGGCACGCTGGCGCATTTGCCGGATTATGGCCTGCCGGATATGACCAAAATCCTGCAGGGGATGCCCGGTACCGCTCATCAACTGATGACCACGCTGTCCACTGTCCTGCTGAAATATGAGCCCCGGCTAAAAAGAATTAGCGTGGTGATGCTGGAGCAGGAGATTCCCGGTGAATTGCGGTATGCCATCGATGCTGAGCTGAAAGGAATTGGGCTGGTTCGCTATGGTACCGAATTTATGCCGGAAGGACGGGTGTTGATTCGCCATCTTAAGCAGCAAAACTACTTCGATAATCAGACACGATTATAGGTCGCTCCGGGCGCCGGACGGGAAATTACAGGGAAAAAGATGTCAGTAAAAGCGCGATTTTTGAAAAGGCTTCTGGAGCAGCAAGGGCGTCACGATAGCTTTGAAAATAAAAGCCAGGCAGATCTGGCGTTGTTTCGTCAGCGGATGCATTTGCTTCAGGAAGAGATGGAAAACTGGCTCAAGGATTCGGGGATCCGGGTTGAAACTTTCACCGTGCGGCTGATCGATTTGCTGGTGGGCAACAGCGCTTTTGACGTTCCCGGGCATCAGCTTCGCTATGAAGGCAGGACGATCAAATTTACGCCAATTTTTTTATACGGGCAGGGCGTGACGGGCTGTGTTGAAGCTACGCTTTGCGTTGAAGGAAAGATCACCCCCCTCTGCCGTTTATTTATGCGCTCGGGTAAGGCCACCGACTGGACCTGCACACAGACTGGCATATTGTCCAGGCCCGATCGTCTGTTAAACGAAGAAGTATTTTTCGGCATTATCGAAGGTCTGCTGCCCTGACTGATTCGCTGCCTTTCGCCATTATCACTCTCATTTTTATCAACTGACGGAAATTGTCCGTGAATAATCATAATCAACTTAAAACCGGCAGCGACCCGCGCGCGCTGCCGGATTACGTCGCCCTGCGTGATGAGCTGGCTAAGTTGTCACATCCGGCGCGACCCGATGTGAACTGGGCGCGAGTGGAGCAGCTGAGTCTGTCGCTGTTTCGCCAAAACGGTGTGGAGCTGCAGACGGTGTGCTGGTATACGCTGGCGCGCACCCGTCAGGCCGGAATGAACGGCCTTAACGAAGGGCTGGCGATTATTGAAGCACTGCTGATGCATCAGTGGGGCGTGATGTGGCCGCAGCCGGTCCATGCGCGGATGGAAATCCTCGCCGCATTCAGTCAGCGTCTGCAATCGGTGCTGCGTACTCTCAGTTTGCGGTACGCCGATTTACCTCTGGTTTATCAGGCAGAACAACATCTCAACGGTATTCGTCAGGTATTGCAGCGCCTGGAGCTGAAAAATGTCAGCCAGATGGGCGAACTGTGCACGTTTATGCACAACGCGGCAACAAGGCTTGAGAATATGGATGCAGAGAGCAGTGATAATAATGCGGTGATATTACCCGCGTCATCCTGCGACTCGCCTGGCCCGACACCCGCAGCGCCTTCTGAACCGCTGGTTTATGTAGCCCGTGAAGAACCTGTTGCACCACGCATCGTCACTGACTCTTCAAAGCCTGCAGCCAAAAAGCCGTGGAAAAGTTTTGCTGCCGGTATGCTGACCATGCTGATACTGGCTGCAGCAGGTTTATGGAGCTGGCAGATTATTCGTCCGGTGGAAAGTAGTCCCGTGCCTGTATTGGCAGATAAAACTGCCCTGACAGAACTGGGGCAGTTTTCGCCACTGTGGCTACAGAACTACGGTTTTGAACTGGCTGCCAGAGCGAAACCGGAAGATTCAGACAGTCTGAAAGCGCAGTGGCAGCAGCATATTATTGGCAATGCTCTGCCATCTGAGGCGCTTTCAGGCTGGCATCAGGGAATGGAAGGCCTTCGCGAGCTGACCAGACGCCTCAATGCACTTGATGAGCGTAAAGGTAAATACCTGACCGGTTCTGAGCTGAAGTCGATGGTGTTTGCGATAACGCAGAACTTCGGGCGCTCGGTTCCGGTGGAAGAGCAGTTAAACCAACTGGCTCAGATTGAGAGCGGGGCGCCGCTCCCCGCTGCGCTGCTGTCGCAAACCGATATGCGCCTGAACCAGCTGCTTAACCGTTACGCATTAATAAAGCAGCAAGTGGAAAAACCATGATTTTAAGTAATGGCTCAGATTGGCTATGCGGGAGAGCATTAAGATCGAACACTGAATAGCGTTGAATTATATTTAGGAGGATAAATGAAAAAAATAATACCACTGTTGATGCTGAGCCTGCTGGTAGCCACACAGACAGATGCCGCACGTGGTCGGCAGCCTTGTTCAGGATCTAAAGGCGGAATTTCTCATTGTACGACAGGTGGTGCGTTTGTTTGTAACGACGGCAGTTTAAGTCAGTCGAAACGAGTCTGTTCAGGTTATGGTTCAGGTTCCAGTCAGCAGATAACATCTTCAGCAACGGTCAAAAAAGTTCAGCAGAAGAAAGCAGTAACAGCACCCAAAAAAAATGTAGTATCTCCACCTGTTGTGGAAAATGAGGAGTCGGTACAGCTACAACCAAGAAAACCTACCTGTGCGCCGCTCTATATGGCAAGTAAGCCTGGTTTTACCCACTTACCCATTTGTTCCGGAAACCAGTATTAATTAGCGTAACACTTAGCTGAATTGAGGGTAAGTGAATTATAGCGGGTTCAAAAAAGCGTTCTGTGGCGTCCCCTGCAGAAATCGAACTAGTGGTTAGTTTGCTGATTTAAAAGGTTTTTATTGAAGTTGAACTTTTTATACCATCATAGATACCAACACTCAAAAATAACCTTAAAAACTGTTGTGAGACACTGAAAAAAGCGTCTTAATTATACTCAATTTTATCAGCCGTTGTTACTGTTTTACAGCTTCTTGAATCAAGAGCTGGTTCAAGGTGATGATGAGCTGACTTCTACATTGAGCTATAAAAACACAAATGTAAGGCCTCGGTATGGATACGGTTCAGATCTACAAAGAGCTACAGGCTTGGTTTAACTACGACAACTATGTTGATGTTGAGTCTTGCACTTTGAAAGGTTTACATAAGGAGTTACAGGTCAGAAAGAACATCCTCGATTCAATTGAGTTTTTTGGAGAAGGGGATGTTTATTTTGACCAGATCCTTGCAGGTAAGCCTTTAATCAGTAAAACGTTTGATAGCAACACTCATCTGGCAGAAAGCCAAACACACATACGACAAGTCACTTTTGGTCATATTGAAAGCCTCAGAAGATCTCTTGAAATGTTCTCGCAAGAATCATTTGTCAAAGGTAGTGATCAACTTAAGAAAGAGGTCAGGGAGAAGCCACTTACTCAAAGTATGAGAGCCGTTGTTCTGGGAACAAACGAAAGCCGTGTGTATACCTACTTTGACCTCGAAAGCTCATCGGATGACGAAATCATAGGCTCGCTTCGCGCACTACTTCCTGTGTGGAGGAAAGAGTATGGAATCAAGGGCAGGAAGCAAGAGGCTTTCGGGCTGGGAAAGATTCTAAAGTTGGCAGACTACCGTATCCTTCCAATGATGGATCTGCTTATGTGGGCTAAGTTGAAAGATATTTCTCTGTCAAACACCATCCTTTCCAGAGTGCTTTATCCTAAGCTCACAGATGAGGTTCGAGGAGATGAGCAACTCAAAGACACTGATCGTCCAATAGCTGAGAAAGCTATGTCAGGGGAAACCAGTAAAAACATTGAGAGTTTCATAAACAAGAATTGTCATCTCATAGATATACCGTTGTCAAAGCTAAGAGAACTAACTTAGATATATATTTGCTTATCACCAATGGTTAAATTTTGCCCATTTTACCAAAAAATCAAGTGTTAGAATGAGTTAGAGCGAAGGCCGTATCGTAGGAGGCTTTAAGCTCTATAGATAAGCAAAAGATATCTGAAAAATACGTAGTAATTAAGAAAAATCCGAAATACAATCATTTCAGAACCATCGTTAGGCTTCGTAGACCAACAAAAATTTATTACACAGAAATGCCGTAGATTATTACGGTAGCTATGATTGTTTTTATCTTATTAATTAAGGAAAATTAAATGGTAAGTAAAGCCTCTAATGTATTTGATGCTTTTGATAAGTTTGTTGGTGATGCATATAATAAAGAAACTAATACTTTCGATTCGAAAAAAGCTGAAGACAACGCTTTTAATGGAAAAGATAAATTCAATATAATTCTTTTTGGAGCTACAGGTGTTGGAAAAAGCACTTTAGTTAATTCATTTTTTGGCGAAGATTTAGCAGAAGCAGGGAAAGGTAAGCCTGTAACCCAACATCTCACCAAAATAAAATCTAAAAAGAAAGGCGTCGTTCTATGGGATACAAAAGGAATTGAAGCAAAAGATTACGATCTAACCATTAATCAACTTAAAAAAGATATCAAGAATAGCTTTGAAGAGTATAAACATGTTGATGATGTGCCTCATCTTGGCTGGTTATGTGTGGATTCGTCAAGCTCAAGAATTGAGCCAAGAGATATTGAACTTTTAAAGCTAACGGAAGAATATGAAATTCCAACAATTGTAGTATTTACGAAAGCTTATGGTGAGTCTGAGGATGAGTTTATAGAATGTGCGATTGAAGAAATTACCAGCGAGAAAAATAAAATAAAAAACCTAAATTATGTGAAGGTTCTTTCTTCTGACTATAGGATTAACAAAAGTATTACTATACCATCTCATGGTATGGATAAGTTACTTGGTATTAGTTTGAAACTACTCCCAGAGGGAGTTAAAGGGGCAACTAACGCCCTAAAAAAGGCTCAAGTGGTAAAGTCTGAAATTCGACTTGAAGCAATGAAAAGCAGTGCAAGAAAAGTTGTTCATGCGGCATCCGTTGCTGCGGGTGTAGTCGGTGCATCACCAATCCCAGGTTCAGATGCACCACTGATAGCCGCTGCACAAAGCACTATGATTTATAAAATAAATGCGGAGTTTGAACTTAGCTCTGATATATCAAATGCAACAAGCGTCGTTACTGGAATATTAGGAATAACTGCTATTGCTCAGGTTGGAAAAGCTGTTGTTTCGAATTTATTAAAATTCATTCCAGGTGTGGGCAGTGTCATTGGTGGAGCGATCTCGGCAACAACAGCTATAGCATTGACTGAGGCAGTTGGACACGCTTACATAGCAGTTCTTGAAGCATATTTTAATAAAGAAACAGGTGTTGTTGAATTACCGAGCAATACAACAACTATTTTAAACACATTTAAAGAATATTTTTCTTTCAAAAGATAGCAATTCTATATTTATGAAGTGATTAGTGGTGTTCGAAAAAAATTGTCATTAGTCTTTAATGATTGAGACTAATCAGATTTATTAGAGTTCGATTTCCTTTTTTTTAAAATGTCAAGGGGGAGCTTTTAAAAAAAAACGTCCCCCAAGACACTAATGTAGTAATGGCCCACAAGTAATAATGTCCATTAAATCCCTTCAAAGCCTGTTCCCGTCTACTTAGTATCAACTCATCGACAAGACGAGGAGATACAATCATGAACACATCTACTAAACAAACCACACGACTTATCCGCTTACCAGAAGTCATGCATAAAACAGGTTACAAGAAAGCATGGATTTACCGATTGATTTCCGAAAATAGATTCCCTAAACCTATCAAGTTAGGTTCCAGGGCTGTGGCTTTTATTGAGGCGGAAATAGATCAGTGGGTTTCTGACACCATCAACAGTTCGAGAATGGCTCGATAGTAAAAATCCAGACCAACGACTACGACAAAGTGAGGACAATGTGGAAATCAAAGAATTCCTAAATATTGGGAATCTTTCAAGGCATGTGAGTCAAAAAACCTTCGATAAGATTTTCGATGCTGAAGCTATCAGGCTATTAGCTATGAATCCATTGAATAAGAAATCTGTGGTGTGTTTAAGCTATTACCTCGGAGATAGCCAACTAAACCCATTCAAATTTTTACCTGAGTTAAATGAAAAAAGTCGAAATTATATTTATGAAACCATACTGTCAGTGGTCAAATGTAATGAGCTACTCAGGGGGTTATCAAAGAAAATCACACAGAATGAAATTAATATCGCAGTAAAAAAGACTGAAAAGGGCGAAGACTATGTGTTGCTATGTGGCTTAAGTATTAAAAGAAGTATGCTTAACTATTATGTTGACACAATGCCGGATCTCTCCCAGATGAAGATTCATTCATGACAGATGACATTGACCTTCTTAAGCTAAGCACTGAATATATAACAAAAATTTTGCTGGGTGACATGTTGGAAAGAGGAGCATTGATAATTCATATGGGAGATGAACTCCGCAGTAAAGTTAAAGTTATTCAAGAGGAATACTGGAACGAAGTAGAAAGTATTTACAATGGACGAACAACAATACAAATTACTATTTAAAATCTCATCATTTTAAAAATGTAAAGTTTTAATATTAAAAAATAGTAAAATTTAACAGAATACTTTCCAAATTATTTTTTGGCGCCGCTGTATTACTTATGCAATAAGGCTTTATTAGTTTTTCTTCTTGAATCGGGTATGACTACTTATAACTAGCCGTACTGGTTTCTTTCACGTGAAAGAAATTTTTTTAAGTATCTAAATGGATTATAAATAAAACCAAAAATAACAAAATAAAATTGCAAAGTTTGAATCGATAAAATAATGATAAGCCGTAGTGATTACTAAATGTAAAGTTTTCGGAGGGTTATTACAATGTCATTCAAAATAAAAAAATTTGTCATGAGCAGTGGAGAACGAGGTTGCTTAATTCTCAACAAAGAAACACTGCTACCAGTTTACTACCAGAACCTTTATCTCACAACTAATGTCAGGAACAGAAGTGCGACTGCATCAACGATGGAGATAGTTGCAACGAACCTACTTATCCTTAGCAATTTTATGAAAAGTAGGAAAATCAAAATCATTGATAGGATTGAAAGCAAGCTGTTCTTGAGTGTAGCCGAAGTCGATGACCTGATACGGTATGCAAAGCAAAGATTCGATCAACAAAAAATTCCGAATGTAAGATTACTCAAAGGAAAGCAGATTGCTACAAGAACTTTTAGTTACAGGATACACGTTTTTTCAAATTACCTAAAATGGTTGTGCGGATTGATTCATTCTATGAAGGGAATCCATGCCAGATATGAAATCGATACTTTCATAGAAAATTTGAGAGCACATCTCCCACGAAATAAATCACACAGCATGAACGACAGAAAAGACAAATCATTGAGTGAAGAACAAATAAAAACTCTGTTTAAGCTGTTGGAAGTTGAAGGGAGCCAAAACCCCTTTCAGAAGGAGGTTCAAGTGAGGAACAGGCTCATTTTTACCTTGCTACTGAATTGTGGGATGAGAGCAGGTGAATTACTAAATCTTAAAGTAAATGATCTAAATCTTAGAAATAACACACTGAGTATCTTCAGAAGACATGACTACATTGAAGACCGGAGGCTGAATCAGCCACTAGTCAAAACTGGCGAAAGGATAATCCCATTATCAGACGATTTAGTGATGGAGATCTTCGATTACATACATACTTGTAGAAGTAAAATTACTAAAAAGAAAAAACATGACTTCCTATTTGTAACTCATAGCGCAGGTAAAACTGTAGGAGAACCATTATCTGTTTCAGCATATGAGAAAATAATTTCAACTATTAAAAAAGCAAACCCGGAATTAAAGGATTTATCAGGGCATAGATTGAGGCATTCATGGAACTATTTCTATTCAAATGAAATGGATAGTTCAAATTTGGAAATCTGTCGAAAATCAGGATTGAGATGCTATCTCATGGGGTGGTCAAAAGATTCTAAAATGTCTGAAAACTATAATTTCAAACATATATCAGAAAAAGAAAAGGAAGTTATTGGAAGAGTTTATGAATCTTTGAAAAAGATAACTGAGGGTCAATATAATGGAAACATGTAATCTAAGAAAAGAGAATCTGGTTTTTGCAACGATGCAGGGGTATAGCTTCAAGCTTTCTGATATCAAATGGCAATTAGATAAAGAGACTTGTATTTTTCCACATAAGATTGCCGACAAAATGCCAGAGTCGATGCGTATTGGTTACCTTACTACTTTGGCTTACTTTTCGGCTGAATACAGTGCAGGTTACACAAAAAACATAAACCAGATTTTTAGTCAATGGTTAGGGATGATAGACATTAAGACGATAGATGCTAATGCGGTTTATCAATTTAATGTTAGTTTAGGCCCTGAGAAAAACTACAAGCTCAATTCTATAAAGAAGTTTCTAACGAAGTGGAAAAAGCTCGGTTATGTAGGAGTTGAAACCTCAGCTTTAACAATGCTGGCAAAAATGAAGGGTTAAAACTAATTTGACAGGAGAAGCCGTCAAACGAAGAGATCCAAATAGTGGACCGCTAACTGGAGAAGAACTGGAAATCGTTCTTGAGAGTATCAGCAATTTGTTGAAAGAAGAAAAAATTCCTATGTATCTTTATTGCTATGTGATTCTTTTAGCAACCACGGGAAGGAGGCCATTACAGTTAACGTCCTTAAAAGCGAAAGATCTGATCAGAACGGGAGAAGGTTGTTTTCTAAATATACCTAAAGTAAAACAAAGGAAGGACTTTAGAAGTGAGTTTAGCTTGGTAAGTATCGATGATTGCCTTTATGAGAAACTAACAACCTTGATTGATATGAATCAAAAACATATTGAAGATGGTGTTAGTCAGAGTATTGGTCATATAAAAAATGAATTACCTATATTCATGGATGTAAAAAAATCCGTATCAATTCAGTCTGGTCAGAGTTTAGATACCATTATGGCAACTGATTTTTTACATATGAAGAATTCATTTATCTCAAGGAAACTAAATATCTTGACTACTAAATTTAACATTTGGTCGTCAAGAAATAACGAGGCTATACGGCTTAATGCAAGACGATTCAGGTATACCCTTGGATCTCGTTTAGCAAAGGAAGGAGCCTCAGTTGAAGTGATCGCTAAAGCATTAGACCATAAATCTATTAACTCATCAGGGATATAGGTAAAAAATAGCCCAGATAATGTTCACGATATTGATATGAAACTTCATTTATTTTTTGAACCTTTATCGAAGATATTTCAGGGTAGCGATAGCACACAGAACAAGAAGCTCTTTACAGAATATGTTTTAAATTCTTTTGGATTCACTGATTGTAATCACGAACACATAGAGTGTTTTACCTGCATAAACTTTAGAGCATGGAGTTCTGAATGACCAATGTGATTTTATTCGAGCCAATAAATACAAATAATCCATCATTAAACGTTGAAGGTTTTATTGAGTTTTGTAAGAGTAATATATTCAACTCAAAGTTAGCGATTACATGGGAAAGCAATGTATGGAAGGGATGTTACAGATTCAACAAGTTTGACATGAAAAATAATCGAAATAGCAAAGATAGATTAAATGATAGCTTCATTGATTTTGCTAAAGCTTATATGTTTCATATTCATTCTTTTAACAAGTCAAAATCAAACCAGAATGCTTTGGCAATGTTGAAGATCGTTGAGTTTGTATTATTGAAATCATACGGTGAAGCTAAGGTAGTCAAGTGTAATAATAACATTTTTGATGAGTGTGTAAGATTAGCATCTGCTAAATATACAAAATCACAAGCAGTTGTAATTGGTAAAGAACTTGAGAACCTATGTTCATTCTTGAGTGAAAACAGAATGACAATCTCATCATACTTTTTTTGGGTAAATCCGTTAAGGCATAAGATAACTCAGAGTTGGCAAGGTTATGAACCTTCACTGGAAGGGCACTCAAAATTACCAGACATAAAATCCGTCATAGCTATTGCAGAGATTTTTTCCAAAGATGAAAGCCGACTGTCTGTGAGGGACATTTTCACAACGTCTGTTCTTGCACTCCTGATGTGTGCACCAGGACGAATCTCGGAAATTTTAAACCTTCCTGCGGATTGTGCGATTACAGAGCATGATGAGAAAGGCATTGAACGATATGGTTTAAGGTTTTTTTCAGCGAAGGGGTATGCTGGAGACATCAAATGGATTCCTTCAGTAATGGTCCCTGTAGCTAAAAAGGCCATAGCCCGGCTGAGAAAGTTGTCCACCCATCCAAGGTTTGTTGCAAAAACGATGGAAGGGAAGGTTCCAGAGTCATATAGATATGAACTCTTTAGTAAAAAACCTCAAAATTTTCCCTGGTATGATGAAGAGAAGAAAATCAAATATTCAAATGCTTTGTGTCTGTTATTTGAGGGACAATTATGTAAGAAAACGAGCAATCATTTGGCACCTTTGTTCAGACCCACTGCTCAGTTTTTTAGATCGGATATTGATGCCTTTGCAAGTATCAAAGGCACTACCAACCTGTTTAAAAGACACGGTTATATTAACGATGATGGTAGTCCATATTCGATTAGGACTCATCAGTTAAGACATCTATTAAATACGTTTTCTCAAATCAATGGTATGGACGAGTTTAGCATCGCCAGATGGTCTGGAAGGAAGTTGGTATCACAAAATGTTTCCTACGATCACCGATCACACATACAAATGATCAATCTCATGAAAGATAAAACTTCAATCGGAGCCGGTAATAGCCATAGGAAAAAAGAAATAGCTGTTATGGACATAACTGATTTCGATTTATTGAATGATGGAGCTGTGCTCGTCACTAAGCATGGCTACTGCAAGCACTCATATGTTTTTGAGCCTTGTAGTTATTATCCCTTACAAGACTCTGGAACGGATGATGGCCAACTAATGATGATACACACTAAAATTCTTGAAAAAACCAATTATGATAAAAATGATGGGAATATTAATGCTGATAAATGGTATAAATTTCAAACTAAAATAATAAAAGGAGAATAAATGGCTAAACACATTACTGGTTATGATGAAAAATTGATAATGAAAGTTATTAATACCTGGAATGACGATGAGAAGCTGACCTGGGAGTCTTTATGCGACGAGTTGATAAAGATAATTGGGAAGAGACCTTCAAGGCAATCTTTAAGTAGTCATATTAAAATTGCGGATTGTTTTAATTCAAAAAAGAAGCTTCTCAAGTCTGGAGTGAAAGAAATATGTGCGGTTAAACCTGCTAATTTAAAAATTGCTTGTCAGAGAATAAAAAGGCTCGAAACTGAAAACGAAGCCTTGATAGCATTGAATAACAGATATTTAGAGCAGTTTAAGATATGGCTATATAATTCTCATTTAAAGCAAATAACAGCCGAAGAGCTTAATCGTCCCTTACCTAAAAAAGATATTCAATTAGAAATTTGATAGGTTTTAACTATTGACATGAATGAATATTATGATATTTCTTTAAATGTCAGGATGACATTCACAACAGCAAGGATGCTACTATGAATAAATTAAACAGATATTTGCCAGATCAAAAATTTTTGATACTCCTCAATCGCTTCATTCTTAGATACGATGAATCAGACTGCAATAAAGAAAAAATCGTAAAAGATGCCTACCTGTTTTGTGTAGGATACTTTTTGAAGTATCAGCAAGACTATCAGAATCCCTATCTGAAGGGACCAAGCAACATTATTGCAGTTTTGAGTTCGGCTTTACTAAGTCCAAACTTCTATACAATACCTTCAACTGTCAGTCTCGAACGGGTGCTGTATTTCTATAAGTTTATTATTGAATACATTATCTGGAATGAGTATGAAGTAGAAAGAATATTTGCTACTCAAAAACAAAGCTTTACGCCTTCAGCAGAGCTTAAAGCGGATGGTTTCAAATTGAAGAAAAGGGTATAGGATATACTTTTTATTCAATATGGCGATACAATAAATATGCCATATGATCTTTACACTTAACTTAGGGCGAGTGTTCTGCAAATGAAAAAAAATGGCATGAAAGAAAATTGCTACGTATGGATTAATAACTAAAAATTAGAAAGTAGGATCATATTTATAAAAATAATTACGATCCTTTATTTTATTTAATTCGTGTCATTCCATTGAATGATTTTGTTTTTATCAAAAACAAAACATGACTGCATTTTTCTTTCCAACTCCTTCAAAATGTCCGTGTCAAAGCTTAGATCAAATATTGAAAATTTCCTTGCTTCTTTGTATGTTTTTTCAATGCCTAATGGACATACTAAGCTGACATTTTTATAAGCGAAAAAAGTAATACCTTTTATTGTGTATTTGTTTTCACTTTTATCAGCTTCTTTTTGCCAAACAGGGTTGTTAAAAATCTTTTCAGAGTAGTCTTCTGATTTAATGAAATAATTATGCTCTCTATAATCAGTTAAACCTGCTAATTTCATGGTTATATCTATAATTATTATAGGTATTGGTTTTATAACAAAAGAAATAGGAATTAATAATAGCAGCGCAAATCCTATGGCCAAACATGCTCTTTTAAAAGATGATGTTTTTTTGTCATCTCTCAGAAAAATAGTTGCAGGTATCTGAGAGAACATTATAACAACAACAGAGATCATTACGACACTCATAAAGCTAAGTGGTGATGTTTCATTATTTATTTTCAATAACGGTATAAAAAGTGCCAGTGCCGTTATTGGAGCAAGTGATATAATGGTAATTGATATAGGTGTTATCAAGAAATAGGCCTTGAGCTTTCTCATGAGACTGATTCTATTTTGTTTTATTTCCTTCCTTTTGCTTAGGTAAAGGGAGGTTAGGTTGATTACTATTATTGCTATGAAACTTAATAGCATTTCCGTTCGTGTGGGATCTAAAGAAAAAAAGTAAGTGCCAGTTAAAAATATAGCTAAAGTCAAAAGTGAGGTTATAAATACAGCTTTTATAGAATACTCAATTGTTTCAGGGAAACCGTCTTTTTTATAAAACTTATTATTAAAACAAACCACCATAAGCAACGACGGGGTGTAAAAAATTAATAAAAAAAGAAAAAGCGATATAAATAGAGAAGTTGTTATTATGTCAAATGATTTTTCACCTTCTAATGCAGCATGGAAAACGTCAAGTCTTCCTAATCTGTCAAAGTATATCCATAAACTTGTGACACCTAATGAATATATCAGTCCAGCTATAGGAACTAAATTTAATAATTTGAAAAATAGTGAATGATATTTTTCTTTATTTGAATCTACATTACTAAGCACTTTCTAACATCCTTATTCAATTTTTCATCGTCCGTTTTTATCAAAGGACTATTTTCAATGAAGGTTTTGCGAGCGACATTTCCAACAATATTTGTTGATACACTATCGAAAGTGCCCTCTATGATTCCGCCTATAATAGGTATCATATCGCCAAAGTTTATAGCAACTTTTTCACCAAACTTCGTCAGCAGCCTAAAAAAACCAATCAGGCGATTGGTTTTTAAGTCACTGATAAATAATAAATAAAATTTATCTGTTAATTAAGTTGTCAAAGATATGCATCCATCTTTTAAGCTGAAGCTCCGTATCTCGAATGCCTTCCTGAGAGTTGAAGTCGCCATGCTGCGGGAAAAACATTACTCTCCACTCAGGATGCTGAACATCATCTACTGCGATGTAAAAGCCTGACTCTCTGAAATCATGAGTGCGGTCGAGTTCTTTGTTGATACCAGCCCGTTCTCTCGTAGTAGACAAATCGTATCGCCACTCTTTGATTGCTGAGAACGGATAGGTTTTTTGTTTGTTCTCTTCCTTGAGATGGATTAGTCCCCGTTTTTCATCGAGCTTCATAGCAGTTGAACCAAACTCATGGCTCCACATGCCGTCAGACTCTCCGAACACATCTCTGGTGCTGGCATTCCACTTCTTAATTCGGAATTTTTTGTAGGCAAACATCAAGAGCATGATGCTTGCGAAAATCCATACGATTGCAAGCTGGACCAACCCCTGAATTCCAGAGAAATAGAAAATGACAATCGGAAGTGCAATTGCAATCCATACCCGTTTCATCATAAGGAAGTTGGGCTGTTTTACTTCAGTTGTTGCTGTCATAGGTTCGTCCAAGGTTAGTTTCTCTGAATCGAAGGCGCACGTATGCATCAGCTTATTCTGCTGATAAATCAGTGTGCTAGGTGGTTTCGTTTGAAGTTACATTACGGCTTGGAAACAGGGTCTAGCAAATCATTTATACCGATCGATTGCTTTCTTTTGATAGTCAATGGCTATCATGAATAGATAATTGATCAGTAATAACGATCGATCGTTTTTATCTATCAATCTGATTTGAAATGAAAATATTTGTTGTGTTTGGCTTAGGGAATGATTTTAACTATCTGAAAACTAGCCGTTTAAAGAGGTTTAAATTGCGGTTTTCTTGCCGAGTCTTGAGAATTTACCTCAGGAAACTCTGGTGTTTCAGAGTTGCCGGTTCGTATTGCTGTATAGATGACATTACTTTTGAGAGGATTGAGTATCGTTGAACTAACAGCTTTTAAACTGGCAACAAGCTCGTCGAGGTAAGGTATCCATTGCAACCAGCGAGATCGGATATGTTCTCTGGTATTTGCAGTAAGGGGTGTTGGTGTAGCTGTGGGAGGAACTTCAATGGGATTCGAAACGTTTTCATTGTCGGCAATCGATTCAGGATCAACAGCCTCTATAGGTTCAGTCACGGTGATTCGCTTACTCATGTTTGACCAACTGTATGCCTTACCGAGCTGTGATGCCTTAAAAGCTACTCTCTGATGCTCAAATGAAAAACCGTTCATCTTGCCAGTGGATGCGATGTTTGCTGTCACTGATATGTTTTGCTTTTGTAATTCATATACGAAGTTTTCGATAGTGATGGTATCGAAGAAGGTAAGGATCGCATCTATAGCTTCTTGTATCACTTTCTTAGAAGCTTTCTCTCCGGTCCTTTCCTGCATCATCTTTTCGTTACGAGTGAGCTTCCTTTGCTTCTTGCGCGGTTTAGCAGGAGAGGGACCTTTCGTTCGAGTGAGTTTGTGGTCTTGCTCAAGATCTTGGATCACACGGGTGCTTATCAGGTTTTCGTTCTTACCCAAGTAAAGTTGGCGGTCTACTAAAACGTTTATACGGGAAGCAATGATGTGTATGTGCTGACCAGCTTCATCATTGTGTAGGACATAACAACGAAGGTGAGTGTCTGAGAAGCCCATTCGCTTCATGTAGTCGTCAGCAATGTTCCTCCATTGTTGATTTGTGAGTGATTCACCAACAGGGAGACGAAGGGAGTTATGCCAAACTGGTTTCGTAACATCCTCTCTTAGCTTCTGAGTCTTTACGAACTCGGCGTTCAGCTCGTCTACAGTGATGCCGACAAGATTGCCACCAATCACCATTGGTATAGTCATATGATGAGGAGCAGGGGCAAGCGCATACGAGATGACTCCTCGAAAGTTCTTACCCCTTTTTATTTTATTCATACCCTTCATCAGCGATGATCACTTTTCAAGAGCCAGCAAAGCATCTCTTACATGCAACAGCTTCACTTTTAAAGCACTTACTTCCTGCGATAGTGGCTGAGCATCTTCGCCTCTGCGAAGCAGGAACGACGTAAGATCATTCAGTTTCTGTAGGGAACCAGTAAGCTCCTGCCAGGCTTCTTTGTTAATTTCGGGAACAGAAGGGGGTAGTTGCTGAAGAGCTGAGGATCTCAGCCAACAGCTCCTGCTTAGCTGTCCTCTGAACTGGTTTACTTTGCTCAACTCGACTTCGTTTAATCTGACAGTTACTGAGTGTTTGCGAAGACGATTAGGGGGTGATTTTTTAACGGCAGGCTCATTGGAAAATGTAGAAGGAAAATCATCGTCGAACATAATATTGTTTTTTTTCATATCAACTCCTTTTGATATTTTTATTAATAGCATATCCATATGCTAACAATAATAAATACCATAAAGATCAATTGCGTCAATGGGTTGGGATTGAAGTTTTTGCTTTGATCTTTCTTTTTCAACCGAAGGGCAGAAAAAGCAAGGCAACTGAGCATCGCTCAGTTAGCCCTTGCTAAAATGAAATTATATTCATAAGTGAATGAATTATTTGATATCTCTACCTTTAAAATTAACTCTCAACAAATTTAAGCTTTTTATTGCTTAATTGTGATTTATCAATAAGGTTTGATTTAAGGCGAGATCTGGCTGCTCTCATTAGACCTACATCATTTAAAGAGAAAAACTCTTCTTTAGTTGTAGTCCTGTCAGAACCCTCCTGCCTTTCAGAAAGAACTTTTACTTTAAACTCTTGATTTTTATACATTTTCGATACCTCCACGATTTTCATGAAAAAGCATCTGATGACCAAGTATTGCGTTTCGGATGATTTTTGCACTTCTAAATAAAATCATACTAATATCTTCGGAGATGTCAAGTTCAAAGGAACAAGTTGAGTCTTGCGAATTATTTATAACCTTGACCCAATTACAGTCTAAAACGTGTTGTTCTACTGATATAGTTAAAACAGCTATCATTTCGATTTTTCTTTGCTTAGCCTTATTATCAGGAGTTGATGAGATTTTAATAGGATAATTAATAAAAGTTTTTCCCTTACTTTCATCATAAAATATTGTAGTGTTGGTTGATTTCCAACATCTCACACAACTAAATCCAGTGTTGATTTTGTCATCATGATTCAGATCAAAAATATGGTCTTTAATTTGATTGTCGCAGTCTTTATTCGTAGTCTTAGCAAAAGAGACAAGCTTGTCAGCATAATGATTAATGGTCGTATAGAGCCATACTTTAACTACTTCTTCTTTTTCAGGCAGATATGAGATTAAAAATTCAAGCATTGGCTCGAGTTTACCATAAAGAAGCCTAGCTATGCTGTGCACATCTTGCGAAGGATCTAAAAAAGACATCAATTTAGTATTGTTTATAAAAAACCGAGTGAATTTCTCACCCCTTTTAAATAAATTTAACATTTGTTTATCTGTCAATTTGAAATCAGTTGCATTAATCGTATTTGGAACTCTTATCGGTATTGCAATTCCACCTGAAACATCTGAAATAATATTGGTGCTAGCATCAAGAGAAGAGTTAATTAAAGAGTTAACGTGTTCGAAGAAATTAACTTTAGTTGTTATTGTTTTTTTTGGTGGGGTTGAAACTAAATCGAATGCAAATATAGGAAGCCTTTTGAAAGAGTCCTTGTGAAACAGATAGGTTGGTAGATTACATGATAATCCGCCATCAGCTAAATAATTACCATTAAAATTACTTGGCTCAAATACTATAGGATATGATGCAGATGCTAATAATGCTTGGATCACACAAATGTCAGGAGTTTTCTTATGGGAGAACTCTACTGCATTGCCAGAAGTAATGTCAGTAGCAATGATTCTCAGATCAATATTTGTATGTTTAAAATGGGCTGCGAAACTTAAAAATACGGCATTAGAAGTTTTATTAATTGTTAATTTCTCATGAGAATAAGCTTTTAATAATTCCTCAATCTTAGTTTTCTTATAAAATCCATTATTATCAAATAAACGATTCATAGCATCGTCAAAGATCTTTCTTTCTTTGTTGGAAACACAATAATACAATTTCCACAATTGCTTCAAAATCCTGAGAAAGTTTGGTTTTTTCTTAATCCAACCAATTGCTTTTCTTTTAACAATAACACTCTTCACTATATGGAGTTCATCAGTAACAGGTTGTTCTAATAAGCCAATAAAATCAATGAATTGAATTTTTTTAAATATTTCGTCACCTGTAAATCCAATTGAAGATAAAAAGGCTATAATGGCTCCTGCTGATGCACCTGCATAACCTGCAAACTTTATATTTGACTCGCTTACAGCTTTTAATGCGCCAGCAAAGGCAATACCCTTAACTCCACCACCATCAAAAACAGCATAAGCGTCTATTTTATTCACCATGTTTTATGTCCTAAATTTATATTAAGTGACATATTGTATAATATATCCATTTTAAATTTAATGTCTAAAATACAATTAGTTTCTCTTAAACCTTAAGGTGTAAATGTGATTATGTCATGTTCATTCATTTCTTAAATATAAAACTTAGTTTTAAATATATTAAGGTAGCCTTGATATTCAATAAGCAGTATTGCTTTGTTTATGCCAAAAATAGGGATGGGATGTTAAAATATCGTTCTTTCAAATTAATATCCCTTAATAGAATGCTTAATTATTATGGTAGAGAGCTGCTATACTATGTTAGAAAAATCTAGTAAATTTGTTATATTGATTTAAGTATAACCTATCGAGAATAAAAAGTAACAAAATAAAAACGTATATATTTCAGTGGCTTGTTGATTTTACTTATTTTTTTTGATTAATTTAGTTCATTTTTTCTTATGAAATCTTTAAGGTGAATCGCTCTGGAGTAGACATCTTCAATTTGGTTTTATTTAGGTTTATTTATATTCATAGAGAGATTATGTATTTTTATAAAATATAAAAATTAGATTTTTAATCAAAAAGGAAATAAAGCACTATTGATTATTATAGTAAATCTCTGACACTTACAGGAATGATTATGCAATTAAAAAAAATATTTATCTCTGGTTTTAAAAGTATATCAACCGATAAACCTCAAACAATATACTTCGACAATACACTAACAGCACTTGTAGGTTCTAACGGCACAGGAAAAAGCACGATTATGGAAGCCCTGTGTAAACTCTTCAGTGTAGATCATTCTTTGAGAATAATAACAGTGAATGATTTTCACAATGCTGGTGCGGATTATGATCAAGAAAAAAATCTAATAATAGAAGCTTGGTTTAATTTCCCTGAAGTCAATGAAGGTGAATTAGGGATTCCACCTTTAATAGAGCACCTAACCTTCAGTGATGAGAGTGATGAACTTGTTTTTCGTATCCGGTTTGAAGCAAATCTTAGTTATGAGATTAACCCTTTAGGAGATATCGACGAGAACTTATGGATTATCGATAGTTGTGATGAGGAGCCAGACGAAGTTGACATGACAAGATGCTCTTCTGCAATTAGAAATTCAATACAATTAAGTTATGTGCCCGCTAACCGTGATCCAATGATTCAACTTAAATACTCATCAAAAGCAGTCTTAGGTCGGTTGCTCAAAGCTATTGAATGGACTGGGGAACATAGGGGGTTGTTAGAAAATCATGCGAATAGCCTAAACGAGTTAACTGATACGAATCCAGCATTTGCAGAAATTGCTAAATCAATAAATAAAAGTTGGAACAGTATTTATAAAGGTCAATATTTATCAAAGGCTCAACTTAAATTTCCTATATCAAATATAGATGAAATATTAAAGTTGTTACAATTGCATTTTAATCCTGATGAGTTAGGAAATATAGTTAGTGTTGATAGGTTAAGTGATGGGCAGAAATCGCTAGTGTATTTTTCTTTAATAAAAGCTATGTTTGAGATTGATAGGAATACACGAGAGCTTTTAATTGAGGGTAAAGAATGCAACTTTAATTATGAAAGAATGCGCTTGCCTGTTTTCAGTCTAATTTGCCTTGAGGAACCGGAAAACCATCTATCTCCACACTACTTAGGTAGAATTATTTCTTTGATCCGGGAATATAGTAATTATGATTTCTGTCAGGCAATCATTTCGTCTCATTCTCCATCCATATTAAGTAGGATTGAGCCGGAGCAAATTAGGCACTTCAGAATTGATAACGAGAATAGATGCACTATCGTTTGCGAACTATCTCTTCCCGATGATACAGATGAAAACTCCAAGTTTGTAAAGGAAGCTGTTAAAGCATATCCTGAAATTTATTTTTCTAAGATTGTCATATTTGTAGAAGGGGATAGTGAAGAGATTGTTTTACCAAAGTTACTTCAAATATATTCAAAAGAAATGGATTCTAATTCAATATCTGTTGTTCCTTTAGGAGGAAGACATGTTAATCATTTTTGGAGGTTGCTGAAATATCTTAAGATCCCTTATGTGACTCTTCTTGATTTTGATATCGATAGAAAAGGCGGTGGTTTTGGTAGAATGAAGTATGCTGTTGAGCAGGTATTAAATGTAGGTAAAGCGACGGGGTTTATAAAACCCTCAATTCTACGAATAATACCTGAATGGGATGATGAGAAAGATCCTAATAAATATAAAATAAGGTTTATAAGAGGAAGACCCGAGCCTATTTCAAAAAATATTGTAGAAGCTCTTGAAGAGTGTAATGTTTTCTTTTCATCTCCGCTAGACCTCGACTATTCAATGATCTGTGCATTCCCTGACATTTTTTGTGTTGCTGATAAGGTTTATGAAGAGCAAGGTCCTAATAAAATAGCAAAGGGAAAGGATAAAAACCTTATCGATGCAGTGTTGAAAAGTAGTAATACTGGTATTCGGTATAATTTTGGGGATGAGTATTTAGATAAATTCCTTTGGTATCGTTATAGATTTTTGTCAAACAAAAGTAAACCAGCATCGCATTTAAGAATGTTTTCGATAATTGAAGAAAAGTATACAAATAAAAAAATTATTACTAAATTACCACCTGAGCTGATTCGTTTGTTAGATAGAGTTGTGAAACTTTCAGAGGATACAATTGAATGACTAAAATCTGGAATTTACCTGAGGGGATTTTAGCTACTGATGAATTAATTGATCTGATTGAAGAGAAAGGATCAGTTTCTATCTTAGCTGGTGCAGGTTCTGGTAAAACAGAGTTCTTGGCACAAAAAGCAAATTATTTACTTCAGACGGGGCTTTGCTCATGGCCTAAAAGAGTATTATGCTTATCGACTAAAAAAGAAGCTCAAGTTAATATCAAAGAACGTATTATGAAAAGATGTGGTTCTAATGGTAATCGATTTGATTCTTATACATTTGATGCTTTTTGCAAAAGCATTGTTGATCGCTTCAAAAATGTTTTACCCTTGGATATCCGGCCACCTGGAAATTATGATGTTGAAACCGATCAAAAAAAATCAAATGGAAAAGATAAACTTAGTTTTGAGGATTTAAGAAGATATGCAATAAAAATTGTCAAATTGAGACCAGATATAGCCGATGTTTTTGCAGTTAGTTATACCCATGTGTTTATTGATGAATTTCAAGATACAAGAGCCGAACAATATGAATTAATTAAGCTATTATTCCTAAATAAAGCAACCATATTGATCGCAGTAGGTGATATTAATCAAAGTATAATGTTGTGGGCTAAGGCATCCCCTACTTTTTTTAAAGATTTTCAAAAAGATTTTTCGGCTAAAAACAAATTTCTTACTAAAAATCATAGAGCAAGTGAAGAAATACAGAAAGTACTTTCTTGTTTCATTAGTTTTATTGATTCTTCCCAAAAGCCATTTACTATTACTCATAAAACAAAAAACTGTTTTATTCATGTCTATAATAATGAGTTTGAAGAAGCGGACGATTTGGTTTTGCAAATTAGAGAGTTAATTGACAGTGGAACGGAAGAGAAGGATATCTGTGTTTTAACAAAACAACAATCCTCCTTATATACCTCAGTTATTAGGGATAAACTTACTCAAGTTGGAATTAATAACCTTGATATGTCGGAATTGCAGGATGCTTTAAAAGAGCCTTTAGGAAGAATATTTGCAAATTTATTCAGAATTTATACTGATATATCACATGCTTGTTACAGCGATTTATGTGACTTATATCTTGAGTTAAACAATGTTAGTAGAGGTGATGATAATGAATCTGACCTCATCAATAAATTATCTATTCACATCTCAGATACCAAGAGAAGCCTTAGTGCTGATTCGGGTGAAGATTCTTTGTTGGCTGTAATTAATGAAACTTTCAAGTTTATACAGTTTAAGAGAATAATTTCAAAATGGGGGCAATATAAATCTAAATCATTTAGAGATGCTCTCTGGGAAAAACTTGAAACTCATCTCCGTAACACTATAAGCATTACAAACTCTTTATCTGAAGCATCAAAAATGTTCAAAGCTGAAAATTGCATTCAACTGATGAACATACATAAATGCAAAGGATTAGAGTATAAAGTTGTATTTTTCATCGGTATTGAGGATCAGGCTTTTTGGAATTATTCTTCTAAAAATTTCGAGGATAAGTGTGCTATTTATGTTGCTCTTTCCCGAGCAAAAGAAAGATTAATTATATCAACTTCTAAATATCGAGAATTTAGAATTAGTCCAAAGTGGGATAATCGAACTTCAAAATATGAAAAGGTGAAAGAGATATATTCTTTCTTAAGGGAAAACTGTTTGTTCCCGTTAGTTAAACACTAATTCCTTTTTTCAGTGAGGCTTTACTATTTTTAATGTTTATTTAAATATCAAAGCTTGATTGGGTGAAGGCTGGATTAATTTTAGATGGTAAAAAAGGGAGGTCTTTATCAAACCTTCCTTTTTTAAGCAGTGTTTTTAAAATATTGAATTGCATTAATTTTATATTTAATATTGATAAATGCTTTCTATATGATGTTTTATCGACAATTTTTTAGGTATACCTAAACCAGGATAATGGTTTGATTGATGATACACATAAAATCCCTTAAGACCTTCAGTATGCACAAATTTATGAGAATTTGAATTAACATGATTTACTAAAAGATTAAGTGCTTCTTTAAATTTACCACCAGGATTACTCTGTGTTTGAGTATTAGTATAAGAAGAAAAATGACGCACGTATACTTTGTTAAACCTGGTATTATCAATATAAGAAAGATGCAATGTAATTACATAAGCAGGCCCACCACCTTTTTTAAACTTTTCAGGTAGTATTGTATAATCTCCAAATCCAATGGCATTATGATATTGGTTATAAGTTAAATGTAAACTGTCATAATCAGATTCAGCAGGGTAATCGAGGTTCCTTTCTTCTTTACTAAATCCGTCAGAGAAAACAACTACTTTTGACAAAGTATTCCATACCACGTGGTTTGTATTTTTTGCGGGATTCAACAATACAAGTTCTGCTCGTTGCAGGATTGGAATCATTTTTGAAGTAATTGTTCCTTCAATATAAATTGCGAACGATTCATCAAAAGTTGATGCAAAGGAAAGGGCATTTGTATCATTTTCATCAAAAATTTTTATACAAGGATGAAACGTCGAACCTTGCGATACATTTATTCCCTTTTTTAGATCTGATGAGATATTTGAATTTACTGTGGTTTCATACTCATCTTGCCTTGGGTTTATAACGACCAAAGGGATAAATCCTTTTGGCGATATTTTATCAATTGTTTCGATTAAATAATCTTTTTTTATATTGAGTGGTTCTATAACTGGATACAAATTTCCAGGGGAAAGGTGGTCAACTAATTCACGAAGTGCTTTAAGCTCAAATTCTTTACCTTTTAGTATAGGGAAGTACATAACAAGTCCTTGCTGTATGTAGAATGAATATTGTTTATCAAATTTTCACGATGTTGCTTCTTCAGATCAGAGTTTATCCCTGTAATTTTTAAAGAAGATGGCAATGAATATAAGAAACTTTTATCTATATCTCTTGTTTTTAAAAGAGTTTTTTTATAATTGGTCCTGACTAGAGCATTGTCGCAATTTAAGAGAAGTTCTTCACAGGCACTAAAGATTTCTGTATTGGAAACTTGAGGAACGTATCCGTATATGCTTTTAACTAAATATTTATATTCTTCGATCCTAAGTGAATGCATAAGCATAGAAATATTTAATTTTCTTTTGACAACTTCTGCTTTCTTTATCTCTTTTAGTGTGCTTTTGTTAGTGAGATTGATGATCCCAACCTCAACAGGAATTAAGGTTGATACAGTTTGAAGATGTTTGTCAGAAACTACTACATACACTTTATCAAATAGCTCAATGTAAGATTTCAATTGCCTTTCGAGTCTATTGAGATTATCAAAATCAGTTTTTATTTCGTAACATGTTGATACTTGATTTATAATCACGCAGTCGGCTTTATTACCACCCACACGAAACTCTGAAAGCATAGTTGAACTACTGAGCGAATGTCTTCCCATTAGTAATTTATTTGCTATGATATTTTTATAGAAATATTCATTTCGATATTCTTTTCTCAGTATGTCAAAACAGAAATCGAATATGTCAGCTAAAGTGAAAACTTTATTAAAATTATTTGTGTATGCTTTTACTATTTTAGCTAAATGACTAAAGTCTCCATTTGATACATTTTCAATGTTATTTTTAGAGAAAACTTTGGCTATACAATTTGTTGTTAACATTCAAAAAACCAGTTTAGAATTTTGGATAATGATAAGAAACATTATCTTTCTTTTAAAGATGCGTTATCATTAGATTAGTTTTTTTTACATAAAAAATCAATTTTTTATTTTCTATTCTTTTCAATGGTTTACGTGTTATATAGTAATTGATAACATTAAACGTAACAGTGGTCATTGATTTAATATAGCACTTTTTAAAACTTTAAAAGATTTGAAACCATATGAGGGGATTAGTGGATATGAAAAATGGTATAAATAAACTGACTAATTGCAGATTCGTGTTCTGTATAACAAGCATATTTACTGTTTATTAAGATTGTTTTCGCTTTGCCTATAAGTGCTATATATTATTTTTTAGGTTTTCATAGCCCCCACTGAGGAGACCATTACAAAATATCAATTGTGTGTGACTTGAAACTCACCGAATTGCTTGATGATTTGAGAAGGAAAAAGGTGTAAGTGCTTCTTCTTTACAAACTTCCAGATAGTCAGCCCACCATTGCAACATGAGTCGCCGTTCTTCCAAATGCTCCGCTTTATGTATGTAAGCAGCCCGGACACTGTTGCGTTCCTG
The DNA here is from genome assembly GCF_050037805.1 of Winslowiella sp. 2C04. Classification (NCBI taxonomy): domain Bacteria; kingdom Pseudomonadati; phylum Pseudomonadota; class Gammaproteobacteria; order Enterobacterales; family Erwiniaceae; genus Winslowiella; species Winslowiella sp. 2C04. The sequence goes on from NZ_CP188300.1 coordinate 1,423,531, forward strand.
GTGGCTCATTTGTCTTTCCACAGCATCTTTCGACCATAATCCCGATTCGATTAAGGCACTACATGCCATAGTCCTGAAACCATGCCCGCAGACTTCTACTTTCGTATCATAGCCCATTGTCCTGAGCGCTTTGTTGACAGTGTTTTCACTGATAGGTTTGTCGTCCCCAGTAAAACTGATAAACATAAGTTCTTTGTCACCACTGATCGAGTGAAGCTCTTCCAAGAGTGCTTTAGCTTGTGTGCTTAGTGGAACCAGATGTGGGGTTTTCATCTTTGCCCCTCTTGCAGAATATTTTACCCCGTTCATAGGTTTTCGCTTTCCGGGAATAGTCCACAATGAGTTCTTCAGATCAACTTCTGACCAGCGGGCAAATCGCAATTCACTCGAACGGACAAAGGTCAGGAGTGTTAACTGCACTGCAATTTGAGTAATACCTTTTCCTTTATAAGCTTCCAGTCTATTCATCAGTTCTGGCAAGCGCTCTAAAGAAAGGGCAGGGCGATGAACACTTTTAGTGGAAACAACAGCACCAGCGAGGTCGTTTGCAGGATTCTGTTCAATCAACGCATTGTGAACGGCATACCTCATTACCGCCGTAATGCGCTGTTGTAAGCGGGAAGCCAGTTCATGGTGTCCAGAAGCTTCTGCTTTTTTTAAAGGAACCAATAAATCACGAGTTTTTAGTTCGCTGATATTACGTTTGCCGATGACTGGGAACACATGGGAAACAAGGCTGTTCAAAACAGTTGTTCTATGACTGTCTGACCAGGTTCTGTTACTGGTATGCCATTCTCTGGCAACTTGCTCAAATGTTAGCAAGCCTTTGCTCTCAATCTTTTGCGCTTTTCGCTTTTCACTTGGGTCTACATGGTTTGCAATGAGCTGACGGGCTTCATCTCTTCTTCGTCTGGCTTCTGACAATGAAACCTCTGGATAAACACCCAGTGCGAGAATTTTCTGTTTACCAGCGAAGCGATACTGAAAACGCCAATACTTGGAACCACTTGTGGTGATCAACAGGTGCATACCATTACCGTCTGTCAATTTGACAGGTTTATCAGAAGGCTTTGTATTTCTTACTGTTAACTCAGTTAGCGCCATACTAAAAACCCTCTTCTGATGGTATATGCATTATCGAACTTAAAATACCAACATATGTACCAACAAAACAGCGTGGATTTTGAAATATGACGGTGTACGTTAATGGGCTACAAATGGAAGGTAAGTGTTTGAAGTTGAAGAGTTGACTAGACTTTAAAATACTTAGGTGGGCTAACATATGGCGTCCCCTGCAGGAATCGAACCTACAACTAGCCCTTAGGAGGGGCTCGTTATATCCATTTAACTAAGGGGACGAGGACGGGCAGTATAGCGCATTTTTACACGCAGATTAACTACTTACCCGTCCAATTGCTTATTCTGTCGCCAGTCAGGACTGACTATTTTCTTCTGATTGCTCTTCGCGCTCTGCTTTGCGTTTTTTCGCTGCCGCTTCTGCCTTGGCTTTCTGGCTAATTTCATTACGAATTTGCGCATGGCTGATCAGCGCAAAAATAAAGGTTCCGCCAATAATATTGCCAGCCAGCGTCGGCAGCGCGAAAGGCCAGAAAAACTCATACCACGGGATCGTGCCGTCAAATACCAGATAGAGCACCTCGACCGAACCCACCACGATATGGGCTAAATCGCCCAGCGCCACCAGCCATGTCATCATAATGATTACCACGATTTTGGCTGCGCCGGCTGAAGGGAACATCCACACCATTGTGGCGATAATCCAGCCTGAAACCACTGCGTTAGCAAACATTTCGGCAGGCGGGTTGGCCATCACTTTTTCACTGATATGGGTAAAGGCTTCACGCGTGGCGTCGTCGAAAATAGGCATATGATTAAATGCCAGCGCGGCCAGCCCGGTGCCAACAATATTGCCCATTAATACAATGCCCCACAGGCGGAGCAGCAACAGAAAATTGCTGCCGGTAGGTTTGTGCATAATCGGCAGCACGGCGGTTACGGTATTTTCCGTAAACAGTTGTTGGCGTGCCATGATGACAATGACAAAACCAAAGGTGTAGCCGAGGTTTTCCAGCAAAAATCCACCGGGAAGGTCGCCAAGGTGTACCTGGAAAATCCCTTTGGCCATCAGCGAAGCGCCCATTGATAAACCCGCGGCAATCGCCGACCACAGCAGGGCCATGCCGTCGCGTTCCAGCTCCTTTTCGCCGTCTGAACGAATTTGCTCATGAACAGCTGCCGCAGCCGAAGGTAACTCTTCCTCATCTACTTCAATTTCTTTTCCCTGTTCACTTTCTTCACTCTCTACTTCTACATCATCCAGTTGATTTTTATCTTGCTGCGCCATGATTTTCCTCGGTGATAGCTGACGTTACGCTCTTTAAGCGTAGTGGGTTTTTATCACCGTGATAAAATGTAACCTTAAGTTATAAGAAGGGTAACAAAGCTTTAACTTTGGGTTATTTTTAAGCAATAAAAGGTGCAATTGATGGCATATCCATCATAACGCCAGGGTCAATAAGGGCGATCGGGCTGCGAAGTAATGCTCCCTTATGTTATTATTCTGATCTTAATTATTCTGTGTGACTCTCTCCCCGATGCTGGAAGCTAAAAATCTGACATGTATCCGCGATGAACGATTTCTGTTTAGCGACCTGAGTTTTCTGGTTTCAGCAGGCGATATCGTGCAGATCGAAGGACCGAACGGAGCCGGTAAAACGTCGTTGCTGCGTTTGCTGGCTGGGCTTAGCCGGCCGGAAAGCGGTGAGGTGCTGTGGCATCAGCAGGATATTCGCCAGCAGCGCGATCGGTGGCATAGCGAATTACTCTATCTCGGCCATCAGCCGGGAGTTAAAGCGGTATTAACCCCGCTGGAAAATCTTGCCTTTTATCATGCCGGCTGCGATGAAGATCAACTGTTTGCCGCGCTGGAAGCAGTAGACTTGCTCGGATTTGAAGAGCTGGCGGTGGCTCAGCTTTCCGCCGGACAGCAGCGGCGTGTAGCGCTGGCACGTTTATGGTTGAGTCGCGCCAAATTATGGATTCTTGATGAGCCACTGACGGCTATCGATAAATCAGGCGTAGAAAAACTGATGTCTCTCTTTTCACAGCATGCGCAGCAGGGTGGGGCGGTGATTTTAACCACGCACCAAGATCTGCCCGATGCGTTTCAGACGGTGCGCAAAATTCAGCTGACCGCTGCGGAGGCGGTGTGATGCTGTGGCGGGTAATAATGCGCGAGCTGCAAATCGCCTTTCGCAGTGGTGCTGAGATTGTCAATCCCCTGTGGTTTTTCCTGATTGTCATCACCCTGTTTCCACTCGGCGTTGGGCCGGAGCCTCAGCTGCTGGCGCGTATTGCCCCCGGCATCGTCTGGGTTGCCGCATTGCTTTCTTCACTGTTAGCGCTTGAGCGACTGTTTCGCGACGACTTTATGGATGGCTCGCTGGAGCAATTGTTGCTGTTGCCAACGCCGCTGGCGATTACCGTGCTCGGCAAGGTTATCGCGCACTGGCTGATCACCGGTTTACCGCTGCTGCTGCTGTCGCCTCTGGCGGCCCTGCTGCTGTCGCTGGATTTTGCCAGCTGGCGCGCGATGGCGCTGACGCTGTTACTGGGCACGCCGACCTTGAGTTTTCTCGGCGCGATTGGCGTGGCGCTGACGGTTGGACTGCGCCGCGGTGGCGTGTTGTTAAGTTTGCTGGTGTTGCCTCTGGCGATTCCGGTACTGATTTTTGCCAGTGCGGCAATTGATGCCGCCGGTCAGGGATTAGCGATTGACGGTTATCTGGCGATCCTCGGCGCGATGATGGTTGGCAGCGCCACGCTGGCTCCATTTGCCACGGCGGCAGCACTGCGCATCAGCCTGCATTAACGGCTGTCGCAGCATGATAATAACGACAACTTTTTTTATTTTATTGTGAGCAATTAAACATGTGGAAGTGGTTACATCAGCTGGCGAAGCCGGAGCGGCTTTATCAGTTATGTGGGCGACTGGTGCCCTGGTTTACCCTTGCTGGTCTGGCATCCCTGCTGCTCGGTTGGATATGGGGCTTCGGCTTCGCACCGGCGGATTATCAGCAGGGTGACAGCTATCGCATTATCTATATTCACGTGCCGGCCGCCATGTGGTCGATGGGTATTTATGCCTCAATGGCTATCGCGGCGTTTGTTGGGCTGGTGTGGCAGATCAAAACCGCCGATTTGGCAGCGGCGGCGATGGCACCGGTTGGTGCGGTGTTTACCTTTATCGCACTGGTAACCGGTTCCGCCTGGGGTAAACCGATGTGGGGAACCTGGTGGATCTGGGATGCGCGACTGACTTCCGAGCTGGTGCTGCTGTTCCTTTATATGGGCGTGATAGCGCTTTACAGCTCCTTTGAGGATCGCCGCGTGGCCGGGCGCGCCGCCGGGATACTTATCCTGGTCGGGGTGGTAAATATCCCGATTATTCATTACTCGGTTCAGTGGTGGAATACTTTGCATCAGGGGTCGTCCGGCGTGCTGCAACAGGCCATTGCGCCAAGTATGCGCACCCCGCTGCGCTGGTCGATTCTTGGTTATCTGCTGGTGTTTATTGCCCTGACGCTGATGCGCTTGCGTAATCTGTTACTGCTGACCGAACGCCACCGTCCATGGGTGGCAGACGTGGCGGCAAAGGGAGGGCGCAAAGCATGACGCCGGCTTTCTCATCCTGGCAAGCATTCTTCGCCATGGGCGGCTATGCCTTTTATGTCTGGCTGGCCGTCTGTTTCACCGTGATCCCGCTGATCGCGCTGTTTATTCACAGCGTGCTGCAACGCCGTCGGTTACTGGCTGAAATCCGCCAGCGCCAGTCACGTGAACGTCGTATCCGTGCGGCAAAAACAAAAAAAGCCGTCACTGAAGCGGCAGGAGAGTAACAGTGAATACCCGTCGTAAGAATCGCCTGTATCTGATACTGGCGATACTGATTGGCCTTGGTCTGGCGACCGCGCTGGTAATGTACGCCCTGCGATCGAATATTGACCTGTTTTATACACCCAGTGAAATTATTAATGGCAAAGGTGCGGCGCAGGAAAAACCTGAATCCGGTCAGCGCCTGCGCGTTGGCGGCATGGTGATGCCGGGCAGTGTAAAGCGTGACCCGCAGACGCTGCGTGTCTCTTTCAAACTGTATGACGCCAACGGGGTAGTCAGCGTCAGTTACGAAGGCATTTTGCCGGATCTGTTCCGTGAAGGGCAGGGGGTAGTGGCTCAGGGCGTGCTGGAATCAGGCAACCAGATCAATGCCAAAGAAGTGCTGGCTAAGCATGATGAAAAATACACTCCGCCGGAAATTGAAGACGCGATGAAGCAGAATCATCAGCGTCCTGCAGATGCCTATCAGCCAGCACAAGGTGGTCAGTCATGATCCCTGAAATTGGCAGTTTTCTGCTTTGTCTGGCGCTGGCACTTTCGCTGCTGCTGAGTATCTATCCGCTGTGGGGCGCATCGCGCCAGGATGCGCGGCTGATGGCGCTGGCGCGCCCGCTGACTTACGGGCTGTTTTTCTGCATTGCCGCCGCCTTCGCGATACTGGTTCATGCTTTTATCGTCAATGATTTCAGCGTGGCTTATGTAGCGACCAACTCCAACACCCTGTTGCCGGTTTATTACCGTATTGCCGCCACCTGGGGTGCGCATGAAGGTTCGCTGCTGCTGTGGGTGCTGCTGTTAAGTTGCTGGACGCTACTGGTGGCGCTGTTGAGTCGCGGTATGCCGCTGGATTCCATTGCCCGCGTGCTGGCAGTGATGGGAATGATTAACCTCGGTTTTCTGCTGTTTATCACTCTGACATCCAATCCGTTTACCCGCACGCTGCCGGATATTCCGATTGATGGTAATGATCTGAATCCGATGCTGCAGGATATCGGGCTGATTTTCCATCCGCCGCTGCTGTATATGGGCTATGTCGGATTTTCGGTGGCGTTTGCGTTTGCGATTGCTTCGCTGATGGCGGGTCGGCTGGATACCGCGTGGGCGCGCTGGTCGCGTCCGTGGACTACCGCCGCGTGGGTGTTTCTGACCATTGGTATCGTGCTGGGCTCGGCCTGGGCTTACTATGAGCTGGGCTGGGGCGGCTGGTGGTTCTGGGATCCGGTTGAAAACGCTTCATTTATGCCGTGGCTGGCTGGTACTGCACTGATTCACTCACTGGCGGTGACGGAAAAGCGCGGCACTTTTAAAGCCTGGACGGTATTGCTGGCAATTAGCGCGTTCTCGCTTAGCCTGCTGGGCACCTTCCTTGTTCGTTCCGGCGTACTGGTTTCGGTGCACTCTTTTGCCTCCGATCCGGCGCGCGGCATGTTTATTCTCGCCTTCCTGGTGATTGTGATCGGCGGTTCGCTGCTGCTGTACGCGGTGAAGGGCGGGAAGGTGCGCGGTCGGGTGCTGAACGAGCTTTGGTCGCGCGAGTCGTTTCTGTTGGGCAACAACGTGTTACTGGTCGCCGCCATGCTGGTGGTGTTGCTGGGAACGCTACTGCCGCTGGTGCATAAGCAGCTGGGCCTCGGCACGATTTCTATCGGTGAACCCTTCTTTAATACCATGTTCAGCTGGCTGATGGCTCCGCTGGCGCTGATGCTCGGCATCGGGCCGCTGGTCCGCTGGCGTCGTGACGAGCCGCAAAAACTGTGGAAACGGCTGGCGCTGGCGCTGGTGGCAACGCTGGCGTTATCGGTGCTGCTGCCGTGGCTGATGCAGGACCGTATTGAAGCGATGACGGTGGTGGGGCTGATGATGGCGCTGTGGGTGATTATTCTGACGCTGATGGAGTTGCATGAGCGTGCCACCCATCGCCATAGCTTCTTTAAAGGTTTAACTAAACTGTCGCGCAGCCACTGGGGCATGGTTCTGGGCCACCTTGGCGTTGCGGTAACGGTAATTGGCATCGCCTTTAGTCAGAATTATAGCGTCGAGCGCGACGTGCGGATGAAAGCTGGCGACAGCGTTGATATTGATAACTATCACTTTGTTTTCCGCGATGTGCGCCAGCTGAATGGCCCGAATTACAGCGGCGGCGTGGCGCTGATTGACGTCACCCGCAACGGTAAACATGAAGCGACGCTGCATGCGGAAAAACGGTTTTACAGTGTGACCCGTTCAATGATGACCGAAGCGGCCATTGACGGTGGATTAACCCGCGATCTCTATGCGGCGCTCGGTGAAGAGCTGGGCGACAACTCATGGGCAGTGCGCATTTACTTTAAGCCGTTTGTGCGCTGGATTTGGTTCGGTGGCCTGTTTATGGCATTAGGCGGCATTCTTTGTCTGCTCGATCCGCGCTATCGCTCGCGTAAAAAAGTTCAGCAGGAGCCCGCATGAACAAAAAGATTCTTTTTATTCCGCTAATTCTGTTTCTGCTGCTGGCAGCGGCGCTGCTGTCTCAGCTGTCGCGCAATGCCGATGGTGAAGATCCTACGCTGCTGGAGTCGGCATTAATTGGCAAACCGGTACCGGTATTTAAGCTGGAGTCGCTGGATCAGCCCGGTAAAACTTACGATCAGGCCGTACTAAACGACGGCAAGCCGATTTTGCTGAATGTCTGGGCCACCTGGTGTCCGACCTGTCGTGCTGAACATCAGTATCTTAACTCGCTGGCCCGGCAGGGTATTCGGGTCGTCGGGCTGAACTATAAAGACGATCGCAATAAAGCAGTGAACTGGCTGAATACGCTGGGTAATCCCTATGCGTTGAGTCTGTATGACGGCGACGGCATGCTGGGACTGGATTTGGGCGTCTATGGCGCGCCAGAAACCTTCCTGATCGACGGCAACGGCATTATCCGTTATCGCCACGCCGGTGATATGAATGAGCGCGTCTGGCAGCAGGAAGTGAAACCGCTGTGGGATAAATACAGTCAGGAGTCCGCTTCGTGAGATCGCTGATGACACTGCTGGTGGGAATGCTGTTGAGTTTCAGCGCGTTTGCCGCCATCGATACCTGGCAATTTGATTCGCCGCAGCAAGAACAGCAGTACCGCGAATTGACGGAATCGCTGCGCTGCCCAAAATGTCAGAACAACAGTATTGCCGATTCCAACGCGATGATTGCCGCCGATATGCGCCTGAAAGTTTATCAGCTGACGAAGCAGGGGCAGAGTAAACAGCAGATCACCGATTATATGGTGGCGCGCTACGGTCATTTTGTGACTTATCAGCCGCCGCTGACGCTGTCCACGCTGATTCTTTGGGCAGGCCCGGCGCTGTTTGTGGTGATGGGGGCCTTAGTGATTATCCTGCGCAGCAGAAAGCGTCAGCCGTCGCAGCAACAGCAGCGATTCGATGCCGCCGATCAGCAGCGTCTTGATGAGCTATTGAAGAATAACAGGAAGCAACCATGAGCGTGTTTTGGCTAACCCTTGGCGGGTTGTTGTTGGCGGCCAGTGCATTACTGCTGATTGCTGGCTGGCGCAGCCGTAATGCCAGCGCCGACGATCGCGATACCCTGAATAAAGCGTTTTATCATCAGCGTTTACAGGAGCTGGAACAGGATGAAGCGCAGGGCGTGGTGGCAGAACGACCTGAAATGGTGCGCGAGTTACAGCAAACGCTGCTGACTGATATTCCGGCTGGCCAGCAGGCGCAGTCGCGCAGCGTCAGTCGTTGGGTATTGCTGCCGGGCGTGCTGGTGATTTTTATTGTCAGCCTTGGGCTCTATTTTAAAGTCGGCGGCCTGCCACAGTTAATGGTCTGGCAGCAGATTAATAACGATCTTCCTGCGCTGCGTGCCCGGGTAATGGACCCGAACGGCAAACCGCTGACGATGGAAGAACTGGCGCGTCTCGGCCTCGGCATTCGGAGCGAGCTGCAAAACGATCCGCAAAATATTAATGACTGGCTGATGCTGGGAAGAATTGGCATGGTGCTGAATAATGCCACAACCGCCAGCCAGGCATTTCAGCATGCGCTGCAACTCTCACCGAACGACGCCGGGATTAAACTCAGCTACGCTGAAGTACTGACCCGCTCCAGCGATCCGCAGGATAATCGTGAAGCCGAACTGCTGCTGCAACAGATGTTGCAGGCGGATAAAAACGATCTGCAGGTGCTGGGCTTGTTGGCATTTAATGCTTTCCAGCAGCAACAATACGATCGCGCCATCAGTTTCTGGCAGCAAATACTGACACTGCTTCCGGCGGGCGATCGCCGCGTGGAGAGGGTTCAGCGTAGTATCGAGCAGGCGAAAACTGATTCCGGCAAGCAATCCAGTAAGCTGGCTGTTACCGTCAGTCTGTCGGCAGAGGCAGAAAAAATGTTACATGAAGACGGAGTATTGTATATTTCTGTTTCTGACGGTGTTTCACCGGTTCCGGTGGCGGTGAAAAAACTGCCGCTGAGTCATTTTCCACTATCGCTGACGCTTGATGACAGCAATGCCATGATGCCCGAGCGTCTGCTTTCGGCGCAGCATCAGGTGCAAGTACGCGTGCGCATCTCGCGTGATGGCAGCGCGAATCCTCAGCCGGGTGACTGGCGGGGGGAAAGCGCTGTGACGCCATTCGACGGTCATCAGCAGCTGGCGGTAGAGATTAATCAGCTGGTTCAAAGCACCAGATAATCTATCAGTACAGGGAGAACAACATGAATTACCGCCTGACGGGATTGGCACTGGCAAGTGTGCTGCTGGTTGGCTGTGCCAGTTCCAATGACGCGAACGAGCCGCAAGGGCGTTCCGATCCGCTGGAAGGTTTCAACCGTACCATGTTTAACTTCAACTATAACGTGTTGGATCCGTATGTGGTGCGCCCTGTAGCCGTAGCATGGCGAGATTACGTGCCAGCGCCGGCGCGTACCGGGTTGGGAAACTTCCTCGGTAACCTTGATGAGCCAGCGGCGATGGTCAACTCCTTCCTGCGTGGTGACCCGTATCGCGGTATGGTGCACTTTAACCGTTTCTTCCTGAATACCATTCTCGGTATGGGCGGCTTTATTGACGTCGCAGGCATGGCTAACCCGAAACTGGCGCGTGAAGAGCCACAACGTTTTGGTGGCACGCTGGGTGCCTGGGGTGTCGGCTACGGTCCGTATGTTGAATTACCGGCCTATGGCGGCTTTACGCTACGTGAAGATGGCGGTGATTATGTTGATACCGTGTATCCGGCATTGAGCTGGCTGACCTTCTGGATGTCGGCAGGCAAATGGGTGCTGGAAGGGGTAGAGACACGTGCTCAACTGCTGGATTCCGACGCGATGCTGCGCAATACCAGCGATCCTTATGCCTTTGTGCGTAACGCTTACTTCCAGCGTCATGACTTCCTGGCAAGTGGCGGTAAGCTGAGACCGATGGAAAATCCGAACGCTGCGGCGATTCAGGACGATCTGGACGATATCGATTCGCAATAGGTCAATTATTCGACGTCCTGCAAACAGCATACTTTGAGAAAGGGAGCCGATATAACGGCTCCCTTTTTGTATTGACTCAAATCAGAAGCGGTAGTTCAGGTTAGCGCCATACAGCCAGGCTTTGCCTTCAGATTCGAAGGTGTACGGGCCTTCTTTCACCGTTACGTGCTGGCCGTGCATATAGGAAACACCGACGTCGACCGAAGCATCCTGGTTAATAGCGTAGGAAGCACCAGCGCTTAACCACAGACGATCCTGGTCAGGAATAGAGATTGAACGTTTATCGGCTGGCACCGGGCTGTCATCAAAGGCGATACCGGTACGGAAAGTCCAGTTGTCGTCATAGAAGTAGCTGGTACCCAGCGCGATGCGGTAAGCATCTTTAAAGCCTTCATCTTTCTGGAAAAGCGTCTGGCCATTGTTACCGGTGGCTTTCAGCTCCTGGAACTGGCTCCAGCTGGTGTAAGCCAGGCTGTAGTGAACCGCCCACTGTGGTGCGACTTTATGGTAACCCGACACTTCCCACATTTCCGGCAGGTTCAGCGTCAGAGAACCCGGTATGGTATTGCCGTCGGTGCCGTAAGGCAGGCCAAGCAGACCGCCAATCGGGTTGATTGCTGATGGCAGATCGCTTTTATAGTCACCGTCGAAGTCGATTTTAACTTCTGAGCGATAGGTAAAGCCAAAGCGGTTTTTGTCATCCACTTCATACAGAATACCGGCGTTCCAGCCGTAGCCCCATTTATCGCCTTTCAGGTGAGCAATCTGGGTATCAGGCGCAAGACCCAGCTGTGAGCCTGCTTCACCGGCGTAGCGCTCAATTTTTGCTTTGGCATAAACCGCGTCAAATCCGACACCAAAACTGAAGTGTTCATTCAGTCGATAAGCGGTGCTGATATTAAAGTTACCGGTCATCAGGTCAGTGGTACCGGCGAAACCGCCCGCGGCATAGCCTTTATTAAATTCGGTTGCCAGGCCGTAATTACTGGTAATGGATGCGCCAACCCACCACTGATCGTTAATCGGCTGCACATAGTGAATATTCGGTACCCACTGCGTTGGCGCAATATTATCGGCTTTCAGACTGGCGCCTGAACTGCTGGTGCCATCAATATTGACATCAGGGTCGATAAATACCGCACCGATCGAGAATTCTGGACGATTCATTAGTGCCATGGTTGCCGGGTTACGGCTGGCTGAGGCTGCAGTATCTCCCATCGCACCTTCGCCAGAATATGCGCGACCTAAACCAATCGAGGAGAATTCATTGAGCTGAAAGCCCGCTGCATACACCTGAGAAGAGACTAATGCTACTGCAGCTGCCACAGCTGACTTTGCAAACAGGTTCTTATGGTTCATGACCACAACCTCATTATCTGATTTTTATTAAACTCTGTTACGAAGCGTAACAAGGATCGCGGATTGTAGGGACTGACAGTCTGTTAACAAATCAGACCAGTGCGCCAAGTATAGGGCTGACAGGTATATATGTTGCAATCTTGTTTTCAAGATATTGTCAAAATGATGTGTGAAATAAGATCTGCTTAACAAAAAAGGGACGATTGAAATCTTCGTAAACATTCAGATTTGTCATGGATCAAATTTATCTGTGATATTCGTCACTGTACGCGCTTCAGGTCGACTAAATCTGGTTGCGTTAATAAGGCAGGAGTAAACTATTGCATAGTGAATTAATTTTCTTGCCGCTGGGGTGGCATGATTGAGGAGAGAATAATGACTAACGCAATTAATAAATGTAGCGCTAATGAAACAGCCGCCTGCTGCTGTGTTGATGTTGGCACCATTATGGATAATACCGACTGCACTGCGTCATACAGCCAGCTATTTAGCGATCGTGCAGCGGCTGAGGCGATGCTGGCCACCCTGAGCGAAAAAGCGCGTGCGGTTGAGTCAGAGCCTTGTGAAATTAATGCCCGCTTTAGCGAAGAGCGTGACGGCGTTCGTCTTGATATTGATTTTATCTTTAGCTGCCAGGCGGAGACCATGATCTTCCAGCTCGGCCTGCGCTAAACCCTCCTTCCGAGTGGCAGCTGGTCTGCCACTTGTCGCTAAATTCGTGTCAGCACTCGCATTTTTATGCCGGGGTGCTTGGCGCATTGTCACATTCTGGTTAACACTGGATCAGGTCAGACCTCTTTTGGCAATGATGCCTCCGATCTCGGTTAACAGGTGATAATAATGAGCAAAGCGCTACCTTTGCTGACGCGTCAGGGCGAACGCATCGCGATAACTCACGGATTACGTACTCCTTTTGCCCGCCAGGCCAGCGCGCTGCACGGTATTCCGGCGGTTGAGCTGGGCCGGATGGTGGTCAGTGAATTACTGGCTCGCAGTGATATTCCCCCTGAAGCGATAGAACAACTGGTTTTCGGCCAGGTAGTGCAAATGCCAGAAGCGCCGAATATTGCGCGCGAAATCGTGCTGGGTAGCGGTCTCAGTGTGCATACCGATGCCTACAGCGTCAGCCGAGCCTGTGCCACCAGTTTTCAGGCGGTGGCCAATGTGGCGGAAAGTCTGCTGGCGGGCACCATTCAGGCTGGTATTGCCGGTGGCGCGGATTCCTCATCGGTATTGCCAATTGGCGTCAGCAAAAAGCTGGGCCGCACGCTGGTCGATCTCAGTAAAGCGCGTTCGTTCTCACAAAAAATGAAGCTGATTAGCCAGCTGCGTCCGCGTGATTTGTTGCCGGTGCCACCGGCGGTGGCGGAATACTCCACCGGACTGCGCATGGGCGATACCGCCGAGCAGATGGCTAAAAGCCATGGCATCAGCCGGGAACAGCAGGATGCTCTGGCCCATCGCTCACATCAGCGCGCCGCTCAGGCCTGGCAACAGGGCAAGCTGGCCGGTGAAGTAATGACGGCATTTGTGCCGCCGTGGCGCGCTGCCTTTGAGCAGGATAACAACGTGCGCCTTGACTCAACGCTGGAGGATTACGCGAAGCTTCGTCCGGCTTTTGACCGTCAGCACGGCACCGTAACTGCCGCCAACAGTACTCCGCTGACCGACGGTGCCGCGGCGGTGATCCTGATGACCGAATCGCGCGCGCGCGAACTGGGCATCGTACCCTTGGGGTATCTGCGCAGCTATGCCTTTACCGCTATTGATGTCTGGCAGGATATGCTGCTCGGCCCGTCATATGCTTCGCCGCTGGCGCTCGATCGTGCCGGTATCACCCTGAGCGATCTGACGCTTGTCGATATGCACGAAGCGTTTGCCGCGCAGACGCTGGCGAATCTGAAAATGTTCAATGATGAACGCTTTGCCCGCGAAGTGCTGAATCGTCCGCACGCGCTGGGTGAGGTTAATGAAGAGCGTTTTAATGTACTGGGCGGTTCGATTGCCTACGGGCATCCGTTCGCCGCTACCGGTGCGCGCATGATTACCCAAACCCTGAATGAACTGAAACGGCGCGGCGGCGGCTTGGGGCTGGTGACGGCCTGTGCGGCAGGCGGACTGGGTGCGGCAATGGTTCTGGAGGCCGAATAATGGAACAGTCATCTGCATTTCACTTACAGATGCGTCTGGATAACGTCGGGGTGATTACCATCGATGTGCCGGACGAGAAAATGAATACCCTGAAAGCCGCGTTTGCCGATCAGGTTCGGGAAGTGATTCAGCGTGCACAGGAAAATCCTCATTTGGCCGGGCTGGTGATGATTTCCGGTAAGCCTGACTCTTTTATTGCCGGGGCGGATATCGGCATGATCGCTGGCTGTGACTCCGCGCAGCAGGCCGAAACCCTGGCGAAGCAGGGGCAAAAAGTGATGAATGATATCGCCGGGCTGCCATTTCCGGTGGTAGCGGCGATACATGGAGCCTGCCTCGGCGGTGGGCTGGAGCTGGCGCTGGCCTGTAGTCAGCGTATCTGTACGCTGGACGATAAAACCCGGCTCGGCCTGCCGGAAGTGCAGCTGGGTTTACTGCCGGGTTCCGGCGGCACCCAGCGTTTGCCACGGTTGGTCGGCGTTTCACCGGCGCTTAACCTGATGCTGACCGGTAAAACTCTGCGCGCCCGTCAGGCGCTGAAACTGGGTCTGGTGGATGACGCGGTGCCGCACAGTATTCTGCTGGAGTCGGCGGTCGCGCGGGTATTGCAGGGCCATCAGACGCGTGGCCGCCTGCCGGTGCGCGAACGTCTGGCTAACGGCCCCTTGGGCCGTGCGCTGATATTTATGCTGGCGGCACGCCAGACGCGAGCGAAGACGCACGGTAATTATCCGGCAACGGAAAAGATTTTGACGGTGGTACGAGATGGGCTGGAGCACGGTAGCCAGAGTGGTTATGCGGCAGAAGCAAAAGCCTTTGGCGAGCTGGTGATGACGCCGCAGTCACAGGCGCTGCGCAGCCTGTTTTTTGCTACTACGGCGATGAAAAAAGAGCATGGCGCGAATGCTGAACCCGTCGCACTTCACCGTATTGGCGTGTTGGGCGGCGGTTTGATGGGCGGGGGAATCGCCGCTGTCACCGCCACCCGTGCAGGTTTACCGGTGCGGATCAAAGATATCAACGCCGAAGGAATTAACCATGCAATGAAATACAGCTGGGATGCGTTGAGCAAGAAAGTTAAACGTCGGCATATCAAGCCTGCTGAGCGGCAGCGGCAGATGGCATTGATTTCTGGCGATATCCAATATCGCGGTTTTCAGCAGCGGGATGTGATGATTGAAGCGGTATTTGAAGATTTGTCACTGAAACAGCAAATGGTGGCGGAGGTCGAGCAGCACTGCGCACCAGCCACCATTTTCGCCTCCAATACCTCTTCATTGCCCATCGCTGATATCGCCGCGCAGGCGCAGCGGCCAGAAAATATCATTGGTCTGCACTATTTTAGTCCGGTGGATAAAATGCCGCTGGTGGAAGTGATTCCTCATGCCGGAACCAGTGCGCAGACTGTCGCGACTACTGTGGCGCTGGCGAAGAAGCAGGGCAAAACGCCGATTGTGGTAGCCGATCGCGCCGGTTTTTATGTTAACCGCATCCTGGCACCGTATATCAATGAAGCGATGCGCTGCGTGCTGGAAGGTGAGCCGATTGAGAATATCGATAATGCGCTGGTAAAGTTTGGTTTTCCGGTCGGGCCGATTCAGCTGCTGGATGAAGTGGGAATTGATGTCGGCACTAAAATCATGCCGATTTTGCAGCAGGCGTATGGCGAGCGATTTGCTGCTCCCGCCGAGTTTGACGCGGTATTGCAGGATAACCGTAAAGGTCGCAAAAATGGCCGTGGTTTTTATCGCTATCCGACCTCAGGCTGGCAGCGCAAAAAACAGGTAGATGCCAGTATTTATTCGCTGATCAAGGTGAAACCGCAAGCGCAGCTTGATGCGTCATCTGTTGCTGAACGCTGCGTGATGATGATGTTGAATGAAGCGGCACGCTGTCTTGACGAGCAGGTGATTCACAGCGCGCGGGATGGAGATATTGGTGCGGTATTCGGTATTGGTTTTCCTCCGTTTTTGGGCGGTCCGTTCCATTATATCGACAGCACAGGTGCCACAATGGTGGTCAGCACATTGACTCGTCTGAGTCAGAAGTACGGTGAGCGTTTTGCACCTTGCGAGGCGCTGCAATGCATGGCTCAGCAGAATATAAAGTTTTACAAAGCTGAGAAAGACAGTGATAACCATATTGATTCAGTGGCTTAGCTGAGGCACCCGACAGCGCAGGCGGTGGCGCTGTCGGTACAGGCGCTTATTAAATGCACAATCGGTTGACTTAACTTCCGGCATTAGGGTACAACACAGCGTTCATTCGCAGAATGAAGAGTCAGCGAACCTCTGTTCGCGGCGATTTTTTCAACAACAGTGGTGCAATATGCAAGTTTTTATCATGCGTCACGGCGATGCGGCATTAGATGCAGCAAGTGATTCTGTCAGGCCCCTAACTCATTGTGGCTGCGATGAATCTCGCCAGATGGCCAACTGGCTTAACGGCCAGGCTGTGGATATAGAACGTGTGCTGGTGAGTCCCTATCTGCGCGCGCAGCAGACACTGGCCACGGTTCGTGAAGTGCTGCCGTTGCCTGAAGAGCAGGATGAATTACCTGAGCTGACGCCGGGAGGCGATCCTGGTTTAGTGGCCTGCTATTTGCAGACGCTGGCAAATGAAGGGGTAAAATCGGTGCTGGTGATTTCACATCTGCCGCTGGTGGGTTACCTGGTTTCTGAACTCTGCCCGCAAGAGGCACCACCGATGTTCTCCACCTCGGCCATCGCCTGTATTGATTTCGATGCGGCAAACAGCCAGGGTAAGCTGGAATGGCAGGTTAGCCCGAAAAAATTAGCCAAAGCGATATAGAGCGGGCGCTCTGCACGGAATGATGACGGGAGCCGACAACGGCTCCCCTGAAGAATTTGAATTATCCCGGCACCCAGCGGCAAGGTTACAACAGCAGCTCTGGCGGCTGCCACTCTTCCACTTCAATCAATACCAGCAATGCGGCATCGCCGCCAAACTCTTTCGGTGCCTGATGAAAGGCCATCACCCATGGGTGCTGGGCTAACCATAATGGCGTCTGCTGTTTAAGCACCCGTTTGCCGTGCCCGTGCATCACGCTGGCGCAAAAAATATGTTCGCGACGACAGGCGGCGATCAATGCTCCCAGCTCCTGCTTAGCCTGATTTTGCGTCAGCCCATGGAGATCGAGAAAAATCTCTGGCGTATAGTCACCGCGGCGCAGCTTTTTCATTTCGTAATGGCTGACGTCGCTGCGCACATAGCGCACCGGGCCCTCCGACGACAGCAGCGGCTGAAACTCATCGGAAAAATAGTGGCTATTATCGGCCTGTTCGGACAGCAGCCGTTTCACCGGCACCTCACCGAGTTTTTTGCGCTTTGGCGGGTGAACAATGGTGTCCTGCGCCAGTTTGCGCGTACCGCTCATTAGC
The DNA here is from genome assembly GCF_050037805.1 of Winslowiella sp. 2C04. Lineage (NCBI taxonomy): Bacteria > Pseudomonadati > Pseudomonadota > Gammaproteobacteria > Enterobacterales > Erwiniaceae > Winslowiella > Winslowiella sp. 2C04. The sequence continues at coordinate 1,440,824 of NZ_CP188300.1, forward strand.
TGACGAAACAGGGCTTTATCATCTGCGCTAAGTTTTTCTTTCCGGGTCATTAGTCTTCACAGTCATGTTAATTTGCGGCAAGCCGGGCAAACGGCTTCGGCCCGTCAGACTCCTACCTTAACTCGCCGTTGTAACAAAAGTCAGCTTTTTCGCCTCTCTGCGCTGAATTATTGCCGGCTTCGTGGCAAACTAGCGGCCGAGTTTACAGAACGGCCTGCGGAGGGCAACTTGGACAAAATTTTCGTCGATGAAGCAGTGAACGAACTGCATACCATTCAGGACATGCTGCGCTGGACGGTGAGCCGTTTTTCAGCAGCCAACATCTGGTATGGTCATGGCACCGATAACCCATGGGACGAAGCCGTTCAGCTGGTGTTGCCAACGCTGTATTTACCGCTGGATATTCCTGAAGATATGCGCCTTGCGCGGCTGACTTCCAGTGAGCGTCATCGGATTGTTGAGCGCGTGATACGCCGCATCAACGAGCGTGTTCCGGTTGCCTACTTGACCAATAAAGCCTGGTTCTGCGGTCACGAATTCTATGTCGATGAGCGGGTACTGGTGCCACGTTCGCCAATCGGCGAGCTGATCAATAATCACTTTGCCTCGATTATCGACCATCAGCCACAGCATATCCTTGATATGTGTACCGGCAGTGGTTGTATCGCCATCGCCTGCGCCTACGCTTTCCCGGAAGCGGAAGTTGACGCGGTGGATATTTCGTTGGATGCGTTGGCCGTCACCGAGCAGAATATTGACGCTCATGGCATGCTGCATAACGTGACGCCAATCCGTTCCGATCTGTTCCGCGATCTGCCAAAAATTCAGTACGACCTGATCGTTACCAATCCACCTTACGTCGATGCCGACGATATGGACGATCTGCCGGATGAGTATCGCCATGAACCGGAACTCGGTCTGGCCGCCGGCAGCGATGGGCTGAAACTGACACGCCGCATTCTGGCCTGTGCGCCTGATTTCCTGACTGATAACGGTGTTCTGGTGTGTGAAGTCGGCAACAGCATGGTGCACATGATGGATCAGTATCCTGACGTGCCGTTTACCTGGCTGGAGTTCGATAACGGCGGTGACGGCGTGTTTATGCTGACAAAGCAGCAGATTATCGATGCTGCCCATCACTTCAAAATGTATAAAGATTAAATAAAAAGTAGCCTCCTGACAGAATAGAGGGATTAGAAATGGCGGGTAACACTGTTGGTCAACTCTTCCGCGTCACCACTTTCGGTGAGTCGCATGGTATCGCGCTGGGCTGTATCGTAGATGGTGTGCCGCCAGGTATTCCACTCACCGAAGCCGATTTGCAGCACGATCTCGATCGTCGCCGTCCCGGCACGTCACGCTATACCACCCAGCGTCGCGAACCGGATCAGGTGAAAATCCTTTCCGGCGTGTTCGAAGGGATAACCACCGGAACGCCGATCGGCCTGCTGATTGAAAATACCGATCAACGTTCGCAGGATTACAGCGAAATTAAAGATCTGTTCCGTCCGGGACACGCCGATTATACCTACGAACAAAAATATGGTCTGCGTGATTACCGTGGTGGTGGCCGCTCGTCCGCGCGTGAAACCTCGATGCGCGTGGCTGCGGGTGCGATTGCCAAAAAATACCTCGCGCTGAAGCACGGCATTATCGTGCGCGGTTATTTGTCGCAGATCGGTGAAGTGGCTTGCGAACTGAAAGACTGGGATCAGGTCGAACAGAACCCGTTCTTTTGCCCGGATCCGGACAAACTGGAGGCGCTGGATGAGCTGATGCGTGCGCTGAAGAAAGAGGGCGATTCCATCGGCGCTAAAGTCACAGTGATGGCAGAAAACGTCCCGGCTGGCTGGGGTGAGCCGGTGTTTGATCGCCTGGATGCCGATCTGGCGCACGCGCTGATGAGCATCAACGCGGTGAAAGGGGTAGAAATCGGTGACGGCTTTGCGGTGGTAAATCAGCGCGGTAGCCAGCATCGTGATGAGATTCGCGCCGATGGTTTCCAGAGCAACCATGCCGGCGGCATTCTCGGCGGTATCAGCAGTGGTCAGACGGTGATTGCTAATCTGGCAATGAAACCGACCTCCAGCATTACCGTGCCGGGTAAAACCATTAACCGCCATGGTGAAGAAAAAGAGATGATCACCCGTGGCCGTCACGATCCGTGCGTGGGCATCCGTGCGGTGCCGATTGCCGAAGCGATGATGGCGATTGTGTTAATGGATCACCTGATGCGTCAACGCGCGCAGTGTGGCGACGTTAACAGCAACGTACCGCGTTGGTAATCTGATGAAAAAGCTGCTGCTCGCACTCTGCACTCTGCTGGTCAGTACTCCGCTGCTGGCCGCTACGCCCTGGCAATCGATTCATCAGCCGATTAGCGGTAGCCCGCAGTCGATTGGGGCCTTTGCCAATGGTTGTATTATTGGCGCGCAACCGCTGCCGCTTGAGGCTGCCAACTATCAGGTAATGCGTCAGGATCAGCGTCGCTATTTTGGCCATCCCGATCTGATTCTGTTTATTCAGCGCCTGACCTCACAGGTGGGAAGTCTCGGTCTTGGTGAAGTGCTGATTGGCGATATGGGCATGGCGGCAGGTGGGCGCTTCAGTAGCGGTCACGCCAGCCATCAGTCCGGTCTTGACGTTGATATCTGGCTGCAGTTGCCGAAGAAACGCTGGACGGCGCAAATGCTGTTGAAACCTCAGCCGCTCGATTTGGTCAGCGCTGATGGACGTAATGTGGTGGCGCGTCACTGGCAGCCACAGATCGACAGCCTGATTAAACTGGCGGCGAAAGATGAGGAAGTAACGCGTATCTTCGTCAATCCGGCGATTAAAAAGCAGCTTTGTGCTGATGCCGGCAGCGATCGTGACTGGCTGCGTAAAGTGCGGCCGTGGTTTGGCCATCGCGCGCATATGCATGTGCGTTTGCGCTGCCCGGTGGGTAGCAGCGAGTGTGAAGAGCAGGCGCCGCCACCGCCGGGTGATGGCTGTGGTGCCGAGCTGAACAGCTGGTTTGAACCAAAAAAACCGGGTAGTGGATCGTCAGTAAAACGCGAACCGCCACCGTTGCCACCCTCATGTCAGGCATTACTGGATAAGCACTTACTTTAGGAACAGCGATGGACTGGTTCGTTGTCAGCCCGATGCTGGTCGGGCTGCTGTTTTTTGTGGCAGTACTGGCGGCATTTATCGACTCCATTGCCGGCGGCGGGGGATTACTGACCGTTCCGGCTCTGCTGGCGGTTGGCATGTCGCCGGCGCAGGCGCTGGCTACCAATAAGCTACAGGCGGTGGGGGGCTCTTTCTCTGCCAGCCTGTACTTTGTCCGCCGCAAGGCGGTCAATCTTGCCGAGCAGAAACTCAATATTGCCATGACCTTTATCGGCTCGGTAAGCGGTGCGATTCTGATTCAGCATATCCAGCCCGGCCTGTTGCGCCAGGTGCTGCCGCTACTGATTATCGCCATCGGCCTCTATTTCCTGCTGATGCCGCGCCTCGGTGAAGAAGATCGCGTGCGCCGCCTGCACGGTCTGCCGTTTGCGTTGATTGCCGGGGGTTGCGTCGGTTTTTACGACGGCTTTTTCGGTCCAGGTGCCGGTTCCTTCTATGCGCTGGCGTTTGTCACCCTGTGCGGTTACAACCTGGCAAAATCCACCGCCCATGCCAAGGTACTGAACTTCACCTCCAATATTGGCGGACTGCTGTTCTTTATGTTTGGTGGCAAAGTGGTGTGGGGCACCGGGCTGATTATGCTGCTGGGCGCTATCTGCGGCGCGCGACTGGGTGCGCGTATGGTGTTAAGCCGCGGGCAAACGCTGATTCGTCCAATGGTGGTCACTGTCTCGGCAGTGATGAGCAGCAAGCTGCTGTATGACAATTACGGCACACAAGTTGGCGCGTGGCTGCACACGCTGTTCTGAGAATAGCTCAGGGGCATTAGTGCTCGAAACTGCTCAGGCTTAATGCGACAATCGCACGGTTTTTTTTATCTGATGACAAGTCCAATGACCACAACGCACCATTATCAGCAGCTTATTAACCTGTTTGATGACTGCTTTAACCAGGATTTTCAGACCCGCCTGATCAAAGGCGACGACGAACCTATTTATCTGCCCGCCGATGACCAGTCACCGTGGAATCGGGTGGTATTTGCCCACGGCTACTACGCCAGCGCACTGCACGAAATTTCGCACTGGTGTATTGCCGGTGCTGAACGGCGCAAGCAGGTGGATTTCGGCTACTGGTATTGCCCGGATGGCCGTGATGAAACCACGCAAAACCAGTTCGAATCGGTTGAGATTAAACCGCAGGCGCTGGAATGGCTGTTTTCCGTTGCCGCAGGGTTTCCCTTCAATGTAAGTTGTGACAATCTCAACGGAGATTGTGAACCCGACCGTATCGCCTTTCAACGAAAGGTGCAGGCTCAGGTTATTGAATATCTGAACAATGGCATTCCTGCGCGCCCGGCACGCTTTATTGAAGCACTTCGTTCGTATTACTCAACGCCCCCGATTACCGCAGCACAGTTTCCGTGGCCGGAAGATCTGTGATGCCTGTGGGAGTGAATTTTGAAGAAGAGGAAATGACATGATCGCAGAATTTGAAGAGCGCATTCTGGCCCTGATTGACGATATGGTTGAGCACGCCAGTGACGATGAGCTGTTTGCCAGCGGGTATCTGCGCGGTCATCTTACGCTGGCGGTTGCCGAGGTAGAGTTGGCCGGCGAACACACGCCGGAAGCGTTGCAGATTCAGGTGCAAAGAAGCCTGCATACTGCCATTGATGCCGGCGAGCTTTCGCCACGCGATCAGGCGCTGGTGATTGGCATGTGGGACAATTTGTTCCTGCAAGCACGTCAGTCAGCATAATGCTGAGGGGCGAAGCGATTCGCCCCTGACATAAATGGTTATAACACTGCTTTACCCTTCAATAATTTTCTTATCCAGTAACGATTCGGATTGAGCGCTGCCAGCGTGGTGGCATCCAGCGGAATCGGCTCGTCGCACAGCTGTGCCGCCAGAATCTCTGCCGCCAGCGGCGCACTGCATAAACCACGTGAACCAAGCGCACCCAACGCAAAAAGCTGCGGCCAGAGCGGCGAGGATGGCAGCGTTTCTCCGTTTGCCAGCCGGTCTCGCAGATCGCCATACTGTGCCAGCGTTTGCTGATAATCCGGCAGTGCGCCGACCATTGGCAGATGGTCGCGGCTGGCGCAGCGTACGCCGCAGCGCGCTTCCCCGGCGCTGACGTCGACATCTTCTGGCCAGTCAGTGTCAGGCAGACAGCGCAGCAGGCGCGCGCGATTTTCCTGTTGATCGCTGTCGCGATAATCGGCCGTAACTTCCCCGCGACGATAACTGGCACCGATACAGTGGGTGCCAAATTGCGGACTGCGCGGCGTCAGATAGCCGTCATAGCACAGCACTTGTTTTAATGCGCTGAGTCCACCGCGTGAAGGAACATGGCTGACCTGTCCGGCCACAGCATAGACCGGCAGTTTGCTGCTTTGCGCCAGCGTTGCCAGCGTATGACCGGTCGCCAGCACCACGTTCTGATGCGTAACCGAGTGGCCATTGGCAAAATTAAGCTGCCAGCCAGGTTGCAGCGCGTCGAGCGTATCCAGTCGGTGCAGCCAGTGAATGCGTAACCCCTGTTTTTCGGCGAGGTCAAAGAGCATTGCCGTCAGTTCTGCCGGAGATAACCAGCCGCCGAGTGGGTAGGTGATGCCGCCGCAGCCAGTTTCTACCTCCGCCAGTGCGGCAACCTGTTCACTGTCAACAATCTGCGCCAGCTGAGGGGGTAATCCCATCTCGCCCATTTGGGCAATTTTTTCGCAGCTTTTTTCATCCCAGCCGAGCTGCGTGACGCCGCACCAGTGATGTTCAAACGACTGCGGCAGCTGGTCATACAGGCGGCGGGCAAAGGTGAAGGCCGTCGGGAAAAACTGCTTCAGCGCCTCATCGTGATGATTAAGTAATGGATAGAGCGCCCCCTGACGATTACCGGATGCGCCCAACGCCGGTGCTTCGTCGGCACAGTAGAGAGTGACGCGCTTATTACGACGCAACAGCGCCAGCGCCAACAGCGCACTGGCGACGCCACCACCGATAATGGCGATATCCTCACCCTGTGCGGCCGGACGGGCGTACCACGGCGTGCTGGCAGGGATAGCGCCAGCCTCATTCAGCGTGCCGACCAGCATTTCGCGTTTCTGACCAAATCCTTTACGGCGCGTAGCGGCAAATCCCGCCTCCAGCAGGCCACGGCGCACAAAGCCGGCTGCGGTAAAGGTGGCAAAACTGCCACCCGGACGCGCCAGACGGGCCATGGCGGTGAACAGTTCCGGCGTCCACATCTCCGGATTCTTCGACGGGGCGAAACCATCGAGGAACCATGCATCTACCTGCCGATTAAGACTGTCATCAAAATTATAAATGAGTTGGTTAATATCACCGAACCACAGATCGAGCGTGATGCGTCCGCCGTCGAGCAGCAGACGATGGCAACCGGGCAGCGCCAGTGGCCACTGGGCGCGCAGCTGTTCTGACCATGGCGCCAGTTCCGGCCAGTGGGCGTGCGCCTCGGCTAAATCAGCGGCTTTTAATGGAAATTTTTCGACGCTGATAAAATGCATGCGCTGCAACGTCGCTTCGGGATGCTGGCGATGAAAGCCGTCAAACGCCTGCCATAGCGTCAGAAAATTAAGCCCGGTTCCGAAGCCGGTTTCGGCGGTAATAAATAATTCGCGCGGATGTTCGGTAAAGCGTGCGGGTAAATTATTGCCCTCAAGAAACACGTAGCGCGTCTCTTCCAGCCCGTTCTGATTGGAAAAATAGACATCGTCAAAGGTTCGCGACACAGGTGTACCCTGTTCATTCCAGGACAATTCAGCATGTTCAATCGGGGATAATTTCACGACAATGGCTCGTTAATCAGGCAGTGGCGCGATTTTAGCGATGTCGCTCACATGACGCAAATTTACAAAAGTTAAAAGCTGATCGGACTTGTTCGGCGTACAAGTGTAAGCTAAAGTGCTCGTCGTATCCTAATTTGAAGTGGAAGAGGTATTTGAATGAAACGTGCAGTGATTACTGGCTTAGGGATCGTTTCTAGCATTGGTAACAACCAGGAGGAAGTCCTGGCTTCTCTGCGTGAGGGCCGTTCGGGCATTACCTTCTCGCAAGAGCTGAAAGATTCCGGTATGCGTAGTCACGTCTGGGGTAACGTTAAGCTGTCTAAAGACGAAATCTCCAGCCTCATTGACCGCAAAGTGCTGCGCTTTATGAGTGATGCATCGATCTACGCTTATATCTCCATGCTGGAAGCGGTTAAAGATTCCGGTCTGACCGTTGAGCAATACCAGAACAACCCACGTGTGGGTCTGGTTGCCGGTTCCGGCGGCGGTTCCCCTTACTACCAGGCAGCCAGCGTTGATGGTATGCGTGCCAAAGGTTTGCGCGGCGTTGGCCCTTATATGGTCACCAAAGCGATGGCATCGGGCGTCTCTGCTTGCCTGGCAACACCGTTTAAAATCCACGGTGTGAACTACTCTATCAGTTCAGCCTGTGCCACTTCGGCACACTGTATCGGTAATGCGGTTGAGCAGATCCAGCTGGGCAAACAGGATATCGTATTTGCTGGCGGCGGCGAAGAGCTGTGCTGGGAAATGTCCTGTGAGTTTGACGCGATGGGCGCGCTCTCTACCAAGAATAACGAGTCACCAGAAAAAGCTTCACGTACCTATGATGCAGGCCGCGACGGCTTTGTCATCGCCGGCGGCGGCGGTATGGTGGTCGTTGAGGAGCTGGAGCATGCGCTGGCACGTGGTGCGCATATCTATGCTGAAATCGTTGGCTACGGCGCAACTTCTGATGGTGCTGATATGGTGGCTCCATCCGGTGAAGGCGCAGCACGCTGCATGCGTATGGCGATGGAAGGTGTCGACACCCCAGTTGACTACCTGAACACTCACGGGACTTCCACGCCGGTAGGTGATGTGAAAGAACTGGGTGCAATCCGCGCGGTATTCGGTGATAACGCGCCAGCAATGTCGGCAACCAAAGCAATGACTGGTCACTCTTTGGGTGCGGCAGGCGTTCAGGAAGCTATCTACTCACTGCTGATGCTGGAAAATGGCTTTATCGCACCAAGCATCAACATTGATGAGCTGGACCCGGCGGCTGAAGGTCTGAATATCGTGACCAAACCGACCGAGCAGCAACTGACGACGGTAATGTCCAACAGCTTCGGTTTTGGTGGTACCAACGCCACGCTGGTGATGCGTAAATACCAGTAATAACCAGCAGGGGCGGTGTTTTCGCCGTCCTTAGCAGAGGTTGACACTCTGCCTGCCGTCAGATGGGGAGCCGAAAATGGCTCCCCTTATTATTATCCGTCCATTAAGCGCCAACTCCCGCCAGAAACCTACCCCAAATTATTGCTACCCTAATTCATGTCGATATGCTGAGTGATGGGATTGAGTTGCCACACAATTTTCTTTGAAATAATAATTTCATCACGATGGCTGTGATATTGCGAGGGGAGTGGTAACAGATGGCCAGTTCTGCCGCCGTTGATAATCAGAACAGCCGACACCAGCGCTGGCCAGCTGCGGCTTCCCGGCATTAGGGATGAAGTGATCAAGCGGGTGCCGCCACCGATACGCGGCACCGCGCTGGGTGGCTATTCGGCGTTTCAGGATATTGCTTACGATAAGGCCCGTTAGCTGATTTGCTGGCGAACGCTGCCGGGGTTATGGTGCAGTATTTATCGCCGATTTGGTGGCTGCCGCAAGCGGTATTTTGGTCACGCTGTTGTTTGCGGGATCAGTAATTTAGCTGTGCCAGTTTATCTACCGCCTGAATAATCTCCGCGCGTTCCAGCGCGGAGAATCCAAGAATCCATCCTTGCTGCGGCGCACACTGTTCGTTACAGAGCGGTGCCAAAGTAGGTAACAGTAAGCCACGCGATGCCGCCTGCATACTCAATTGCTGTGCATCACCGCTGGTTAGCCTGACCGTAAGTTGCAGGCCGCCGTGGCTGTCTGCAGGTAACAGACGATCGCCGAGTTTTAGCGCCAGCTGCTCAAGTAACAGATCGCGACGGCTGTGATACAGCTGACGCATTAGACGTAAGTGTGCGGCAAAATGGCCGTTATCCATAAAGTCGGCGGTAATTGCCTGTGGCAGCTGTGCGCTGTGGCCATCTATAACGCTGCGCAAACGGCACAGCGGTTCAATCAGCGCGGGCGGCACCACCATATAAGCCAGACGCAGTGAGGGAAACAGCACTTTTGAAAAGGTGCCGAGATAGATTACGCGTCCAGCTTTATCCAGTCCCTGCATAGCGGGCATTGGCATCCCGTCATAATGAAATTCGCTATCGTAATCATCCTCAATCAACCAGCTCTGACTGGCTGCAGCAAAGTTCAGCCACTGCAGACGCCGCTCCAGATTCATGGTAATACCGGTCGGATACTGATGCGATGGCGTGAGGTAAACCAGTTTAGGCGTCCCTGACCCCAACTGTGCGCCCTGATAATCGAGAGCTAACGGTGAAAGCCGCGCGCCTGCGGTGATAAATGCGTTACGAGCCCCGGCATAACAAGGATCTTCCAGCCATACCGTATCGTTAATGTCCAGTAACAGTAACGAGATCATCTGCAAAGCCTGCTGTGAACTGCTGATGATCATCACTTGTCCGGCATCGCAGCGCACGCCGCGTGACTGCCCAAGATAACGCGCCACTGCCTGACGTAACGGCAGATAGCCCTGAGGATCACCATAGCGCATCAGCTGTTCTCCGCGCTGGCGCTGCTGGCTGGCGGTGATGCGACGCCAGACTGCATGCGGAAAAGCGCGCAATTCTGGCGAACCAGCCGCGAAGGCATAGGGGTAGGGTGGATCCTGACAACCCCCGGTGGCGACAATTTGTTGCCCACGTTGTGATAATGCCAGCGTAGCGGAGCGTAAAGGAGCTGGCTTTTCATCAGCGATCATCGTAATCGCTACAAAGGTTCCCTGGCCGACTTTTCTTATCAGATAGCCTTCACTTTCCAGCTGGCTGTAAGCCGCTTCCACCGTCACTCGCGACAGGCCAAGATCTTTTGCCATCAGGCGTGAAGAGGGTAAACGCTGGCCCTTTTGCAGCGTGCCCAGAGCAATGGCCTGTCGCAGCGTAGCGCTTAAACGTTCGCGGCGCGTTTCTGCCTGCTGCGAGGCTAACAGGACCAGCAGCGGCGCGGTAATAATTGCCATAAAATCGGTCTTATCGATGACTCAATATGGGTATCAAGTGTAAGGCCGATTTATCGTATTATCGAATGAAATAACCACAGGAGAAAAGTATGCACGCATCATCAGTATTGGCTTTCCCACCACCAAAGGCATCAGAGAGCGCCGAATGGCTGAGCAAAAAATTAGCCTGGTATGCCGATGCCTGGGATCTGGCTGAGGATCTGTCACGGGGAGTCGAAGCGATTGTCGTCATTGATACTCGTTCGGCAGAAGCTTATCGTCTCGGTCATATCTGTGGCGCTATCAGTTTTCCTCATCGCACCATGACGCCTGAAAGCACCGCGCAACTCGATCGCAGTAAAGTTTATGTAACCTACTGCGACGGCATCGGTTGTAATGGCTCAACCAAGGGCGCGTGGAAACTGGCCTGTGCTGGATTTCAGGTTAAAGAGCTGATTGGCGGACTGGATTTTTGGCAGCGCGACAATCATCCGCTGGTAAAAGGTAACGAACCGGGAAGCTGGCCATTAACGGCAATACTTTCTGACTGCGGCTGTTAATTAAATCATTAACGTTTAATCCTATTTGTTATTATTTTTAGTTTGCCATTTCATTAAATCAAAGGTTATATAAATCACGGATTGATTAATTTCTCTTGGTAAGGATACCAGATGGACAGTTATACGGATATTGCAAGACGGATTGCCAGCATGCTGGTTTCGCCAGAAACGATGGTCGGCCTGACGCAGGGAATGGTCTCAGTACCTGTGGACCTAAGCTATCTGGCTTATGGATTTATTGATACTGAGACCAGAAACATACGTCAGGATGAAAAAATTCGCTTAGCGTTTGCTGTAAAGCGAGGATTATTTCATCAGCAAAAGGTGATAAAAGCGGTACAGATTATTATCGATGAGTTTGCCGAATATATGCCGGCGTCAATGCAGCAACGACTTTACGGTGGAACGCTGGGTTTGGTCGGCGGACGTTTTCTCACATCAGCTGCGATATCGCAGATAACAATGAATTATATATTCTATAAAAATGGAGTATGGATCAGTGTAGCCAAAACGTTAGCTCCCTCACTATTTCTTTTTGCTGGTATTGCTGAACGCTCTATTTATCGATCATTTTATCTGCGTAAAACAGCTCCACGGGTTTATCGTGCAATGAGATTTAATGGCGATCTTGATCTGCTGTACTTTTTAATCGAACCTTTAATTCAATCTTTTGTCGAGGCGATTAAAATATGGAATACGCAAAGTGAGGCAAACTTTAATCAACTCATGGAAATGATTGATGATGAAATTACCAATTTGGAAGGTTAAGAAATTACTCTGGCATTTTTTCTGCTGGTCACTAAATTTTATGATTTATTTATTAGGGTTAATAACGTCATTGCTCTGTTTTTACTGGCTTTTTCATTTTGAGTTTTGGTCAGAGCGTTTGATATATATCATTATTACTCTAATTATTTTTATCGTTGTTACAGGCCTGGTACTCAGGCTGACTAAAGCAGAAAAGGATTGATGCTTAGGTTAAGGGCAACCAACACTCAGCCAGATTGCCCGATAACAACGTTCAATCAGAGCAGAATCCACAGCAGTATGATCAACAATATCACCACGGCAAAAGCTGTCATTGCCGGGCGGTTAGCCAGTGGTTGCAGCAGCGATGGCGTTGATGCTGTCTGGGAGTGATAGAGCGGTTTTGGATTGATTTCGCTGTCGGCCAGCGGCAGCTCCGCATTTTTCTCAGCGCGGCGCGCAAACAGCAGATTAAGCAGATCCTGAGCCTGCGCGGCGGTCAGCACCGACATCGGCGTCGCATGGAAGCGCTGCTGGCTGTAATGTTCCAGCATTTGCTGCTCGTCACGATCCGGTGGCTGCTTCAGCGCGGCGATAAGCATCGGTAAGGTTGGGGCGTTTAGCTGGCTAAGAGTCTGACGTACCTGCAAATACTGCGTCAGCAGCGGAAAGTGGCGGGACGGAATCGGATCGCCACTTTTCAGATTTACCAGCTGCAACAGTGACGCCCAGAGTTTTACCGGCTGCTCGTCGGTTGCCGCAGCCAGTCGGGCGATCTGCTGATTAAGCGTATGATGCTCGGCCGGTAACAGTGTACGATCGGTGATCATACTGCGCTGCGGCTGTGGAATGGCCAACTGACCGTTTTGCAACATGGTCAGTACCTGGCGCAGCTGATCCTGCGACAGTGAGCTTAACACCGTATGGCCAAACTGTTGGCGAATAAAGTCACTGACGGCCTGACGATTATTGCCCTGCGGCAGCAGGTCAGTCAGTTGTTGCATCAGCTGACGCGTGGCGTGGCTGTTTTGCACCTGTGCCAGACGAGCATTCAGAAACTGTTCCGCAGCCGGGAAGTGCTGTGAGCGCAACTCGGCATCGCTTTTTACCCCGACTTCATGACGCAGTCCGGCCCACAGCTCCACCGTTTTTAGCGTACTGAGCGACATAATGCGCACAATCAGGCGTTCCAGCGTGGTGCGCTGGGCAGGGGAAAGCGGTTGATCGCCGCCACTGGCCGGAGGTTGCTGACCTGGGGAGGTGGTTATCGCTGCGCGATCGCCGGAAAGCGGCGCACCTGGGCCACTGAGAGGTTGCATGGCGTAATCCTTTCCAAAACAGGTCAAGTTCCGGGGCGCGCCGGAAAAGAAACAGGGTAATCCGCTATGATAACAATCCCGCCGGGGAATCGGTAGTGGTGAACTCAATTAACTCCTTCCCCCGGTGGGGGAGGAAGGAGTGGAGAAGTTACTCGGTTGCCAGCGCGGCACGCTTACGACGCCAGTACTTCCAGAGTGGTGGCAGCAGCAAAACAGTGATTGCCAGAATTAACAGCACCTTACTGATGGCGCTTTCCCAGAGAATCGGCAGATTACCGTTACTGATTGACAGTGCCCGACGTAAATTTTGCTCAAGCATTTCTCCGAGCACAAAGCCAAGAATCAGCGGCGACATCGGAAAATCCATTTTGCGCAGAATATAGCCGAAGATACCCAGTCCAACCATCAGCAGCAGGTCGAAGGTGGTGCTGTGCACCGCATATACGCCGACCGCAGAAATCGCGGCAATCGCCGGAACCAGAAACCACAGCGGAATGGTCAGCATACGAGCGAACAGATTAATCATTGGGATATTCATAATCAGCAGCATTACGTTACCGATTAACAGCGCGGCAATCAGCCCCCAGACGATATCCGGCTGTTCGGTAAACATCGCCGGGCCCGGCGTGATGTTGTACAGCGTCAGCGCGCCGACCATTACCGCCGTGGTGCCGGAACCGGGGATCCCCAGCGTCAGCATCGGAATAAACGAGCCACAGGCCGAGGCATTATTGGCCGCTTCCGGCGCGGCAACACCACGAATATCACCCTTACCGAAGGTATCACCACCGCTGATTTTTTTCTCACTCATATAGGCGATGGCGCTGGCGATAGTGGCACCGGCACCGGGCAGCACGCCGACAAAAAAGCCGAGCAGCGAAGAGCGCAGCGTGGCTCCCACGCACTGTGATGCTTCCTTCATATTGAACAGCATGCGTCCGCTGGCGCGCACCATTTTTTGTCCGCTGCTGGTGGATTCCAGCATCAGCAGGATCTCACTGACGGAGAACAGGCCGATTACCACCACCACAAACTGAATACCGTCAGAGAGATGTACGCTATCAAAGGTAAAGCGATAAACGCCGGAGTTGGAATCTACGCCGACGGTTGCCATCGCCAGGCCGATAAGCGCGGCGAGTATCGATTTAAGCGGATTATGGCTCATCATGCTGCCCAGACAGGCGATGGCAAACACCATCAGGGCAAAAAACTCGGCCGGGCCAAATGCCAGCGACCAGTTGGCGAGCAGGGGAGCGAACAGAATGATGCCGACAATCGAAATGGTCGAACCGACAAATGAGCTGACCGCCGAAATCGACAGCGCGACGCCGGCCTGACCTTTTTGCGCCATCGGATAGCCATCCAGCGCGGTCATGATCGCACCGGCATCCCCCGGCACATTCAGCAGAATCGAGGAGATGCGCCCACCATATTCGCAGCCAATATACACTGTAGCCAGCAGGATCAGCGCCGATTCGGCCGGCAGATGCAGTGCAAAGGCCAGCGGCATCAGAATAGCGACGCCATTAATTGGCCCCAGACCGGGCAGTAAGCCAACAATGGTGCCGATAAAGCAGCCAATCAGCGCGATTAACAGGTTTTCCGGCGTCATAGCGACAGAAAAACCCTGCATTAAAAACGACCAGGTTTCCATGATTGTTCCTTTAGCTCAGCCAGCTGCCGAGCGGTAACGTGACGTCCAGCAGACGATCAAAGGCGTAAAACAGCACGCCACCCATCACCACGCCGGAAAGCGCGGCTGCCCACCAGACGGCACCGAACAGCATGCCGAGACCGAAGGTCAGCAGCGCGGTACTGAGTGGAAAACCGAGCGTTTCAAACAGCCAGCCATACAGCAGCATCATCACCATCAGCGCCAGCAGCCGCCCGAGCACCGATTTTGTGGGCCAGCTAATCAGGTCCGGTTTACGTATCAACAGCATCACCGCACAAATTGCCATCAGGCTAAGAAGAATGACCGGAAACGGGCGCGGACCGACCGGTTCGTAGCTGTATTCGCTGTGGATGCCCCAGCCGATAAACAGGCCGGCAATACACAGCAACAGCCAGATCGCCGCAAAAATACGATCGCTCATCATCGCCTCCGTTTATTTTGCCAGGCCAAAGGATTTGGCCTTTTCACGGTAATCGGCCACCTGCTGTTTGACGTAGCTGTCGAGCGCGTTGCCGGTCAAGTTGAATTCAAACAGGCCTCGCAGATCGCGCTGATGTTTGAACTCGTCGCTGGCGGTCATCTTTTTAAACGCGGTTTCCCACCACTGATATTCGGCGTCGCTGACTTTTGGGCCGAGATAAAAGCCGCGAATAATCGGCCACTCAATATCAAACCCTTGTTCTTTAGCGGTCGGAACTGCTTGCAGGGGTTCCGGCAGGCGTTTATCTGACATCACCGCCAGTACGCGCATTTTGCCGCCTTCCAGATGTGGCACCATTTCACTCATATCGCCGGATACCACCTGAATATGGTTGCCCAGCAGCGCGGTAACCGCTTCACCGCCGCCTTCAAACGCGACATAGCGCATTTTGCGCGGATCGATTCCGGCTTCACGCGCCAGTAATGCGGTTTTCATCCAGTCCTGGCTGCCAATCGATGCGCCTGCCCCTACTACCACCGAGTTGGCATCTTTTTTCATCGCCGCCATCAGTTCGTTAAGCGTTTGGTACGGCGAGTCGGCGCGAACCGCAATCATGCCGTAATCAGTACCGACCGCCGCCAGCCACTTCACGTCATCTACCGAATAGCGGCCAAACTTGCCCTGCGACAGATTCAGCAGTGAACCGCCGGAGAAGGCGACCAGCGTGCCAAACTCTGCCGGACGTTGAGCGATAATCGCGTTGTATGCCACCGCGCCGACGCCGCCAGGCATGTAGGTGACGCGCATCGGCGAGTCGACCAGCCCGGTTTGCTGCAAAGAGATCTGCAGCAGTTTGCAGGTCAAATCAAAGCCTCCGCCGGGTTTGGCCGGGGCAATACATTCGGTGCGGGAAGGGGGTTCTGCCGCAAAACTTGCCTGGGTTGTCAGACAGAGCACGGTACTGGCTAACGCGGTGCGGATCATTGTTTTCATCAGCTGCTCCAATTAATTCTTCCAGAGTGTGAACCTTACCGAGTTTTCGGGGTTGCTGAATTGTTAAAACATTAACCTTTCATTTACCTTTCATCGGACGGAAAAAAACAACAGGATGTGATATGCGTCTCTTACTGGTTGAAGATACGGCGGAGCTGGCATGCTGGTTGCGAAAGGCGCTGACCCATGCGGGGTTTGCCGTCGACTGGGTCGCTGATGGTCTGGCAGCCGATCAGCTACTGCAAACCGAGCAATATGCGCTGGTGGTGTTGGATGTTTCATTGCCGCGCCTTAATGGGCTGGAGTTGTTAGCGCGTATGCGTAAGCGCGGGCAGAGCCTGCCGGTACTGTTGCTGACCGCCCGGGTGGAACTGGCGGATCGGGTGCGGGGGCTGAATCAGGGAGCGGATGACTATCTGACCAAACCTTTTGAGCTGGAAGAGCTTGAGGCGCGCATCCGTGCGCTGCTGCGTCGCAGCCAGGGCCATCATGAGTCAGCGCAAGTGTTTGGTGAGCTGGTTTTGCATGACGAAGGTTTCTTTGTGTTGCAGGAAAAACCGCTGGCGCTGACGCCGCGTGAATCGAGCGTGCTGACGACGCTAATGCAGCGCCGTGGCCGGCCGGTTTCGCGTCAGCAGCTGTATGAACAAACTTTTACCCTTGCTGATGAAGCCAGCCCGGAAAGTATTGAGCTGTATGTGCACCGGGTGCGAAAAAAACTCTCCGGTAGCAATGTATCCATCGTCACGCTGCGTGGGCTTGGCTACAGCCTGGAGTGCCAGCCGTGCGCCTGATTCATTCATTACGCGGCGAACTGCTGCTGTGGCTGGGGCTCCCGCTGTTACTGCTGTGGGGCTTATCTGTGTATACCCACTATAAAAGCGCCTCGCAGGCGGCAACGCAGGCCTATGACCGCTCACTGCTGGCTTCGGCGCGCACCGTGGCAGAGCGGCTGGCAGTGCGGGATGGTCATCTGGAAGTGGATGTTCCCTGGGTGGTGCTCGACAGCTTCGAGCGCAATATGCAGGATCAGCTGTTCTATCAGGTGATTTCACCGGCCGGTAAAACGCTGTCCGGCTATGACGATCTGCCCGCTATTCCGCCGGATGTTCGGATGTCCACTCACTATCCGGCGCTGGTTTACTTCTATGACGCCGAATATCACCAGGCGCCGATTCGTATTGCCGCGCTGTGGCAGCCGGTCAGCGAAGAGGGGGTTGGCGGTATGGCGCTGATTCTGGTGGCGGAAACGTTGACTTCACGCCAGCAGTTTGCCGCCGGGCTGCTGCGTACCGCCATCTGGAGTCAGGGCGCGCTGGTGCTGATTACTTTGCTACTGGTGGGGCTGATGCTACGAAAGGTGCTGCGTCCGCTGCGCCGCTTATCACGGATTATGTCGCGTCGTGAGCCGGGCGAACTGTCGCCGCTACCGTCGGTGATGCCGTGGTCGGAAATGCAGCCGCTGATTGCCGCATTTAATCGCTATCTGGCGCGACTGCGCGATCTTCTGGCGCGTCAGGAACGATTCAGCGGCGATGTATCACACCAGCTGCGCACGCCGCTGACCATTCTGAAAACCCAGGTATCGCTGGCGTTAAGCAGCCCACGGCCGGAAATCTGGCAGGAGAGTTTGCAGGGGATGCGCAGCACGCTGGATGACACTATTCGGCTGACCGATCGCTTATTACAGTTGTCGCGTATCAAAGGGCGGCACGGCGATGAGAACGCCTTTCAGCGCGTTGATCTGGCCGAACGGGTGCGCGAGGCTTGTCTGACACGCTACTCGCAGGCAAGAAGTAAAAGCATCGACTTAGGCTATGAGGGCGATGAGCACTGCGACGTAATGGGTGATTCGCTACTGCTGGCAGAGCTGTGCGCCAATTTATTGGATAACGCCATTAAATACAGTCCGCAGGGGGGCGTGGTAACCGCACGACTGCGCAATGGCCTGCTGGAAATCGAGGACAGTGGGCCAGGTATTGCGGAATCAGAGCGGCAACAGGCGATGTTGCCATTTCAGCGGCTGGAGAGTACCGGCGGCCAGTCCGGTGCCGGACTCGGGCTGGCGCTGGTTAAAGATATTACCGCATGGCATTACACCGATGCTGAACTGCTCCG
Organism: Winslowiella sp. 2C04; assembly: GCF_050037805.1. Classification (NCBI taxonomy): domain Bacteria; kingdom Pseudomonadati; phylum Pseudomonadota; class Gammaproteobacteria; order Enterobacterales; family Erwiniaceae; genus Winslowiella; species Winslowiella sp. 2C04. The sequence continues at coordinate 1,458,896 of NZ_CP188300.1, forward strand.
CAGCCCGTCACTGGGCGGGCTGCTGGTGCGTATCCGGTTTAACTGCCTGCCGCTGGTCAGGCGGGCGGGGTAACCAGCGGTTTTCTGCGGGTTAATGGCGTGCGCAGGCGCTGCGCCAGCAATACGCCGAACAGAGTAACGCCGCCGCCAATAAAGTGATAACTGTGCAGCGACTCATGGAGAAACAGCACGGCGATAATGGCGGTAAAGATCGGTGCGAGGTTCATAAAGATGGTGGCGGTATTGGCGCCCATACGCTGGACTCCCTGGATCCACAGGAATGGCGCGATGATCGAAGCCGGAATTCCGGCGAACAGCACCAGCGGAATATTGTGGAGATTCAGTGACACCTCAGGCGCGGCCAGGAAGCCTGGCGTCAGCAGCAGCACGCCAAACACTATCTGTACATACAGGCTCTGCCAGTTGGGCAGCGGAATCGCCCAGCGTTTGGTCAGCACGCCGTAAAGCGCATAGGAAGTAGAAGCGGCAAACATCATCAGTTCGCCTTTGCCCAGCCCATGCATCAGCAACTGCTGTGGATTGCCCTGGCTGACCAGCCACACCAGGCCAGCAAACGACAAAATACTGCCCAGCAGAATGCCGAGGGTCGGGGCCAGTCGCAGCACCACCAGGCTAATCAGCACCGTCAGCAGCGGGATCAACGCATTAAGAATCCCCATAAACAGCGCTGTCACGCTGTGCGCAGCATAGTAGGCGAGGCTCTGATACAGCACCATGCCCAGCAAGCCAAGAATTAATAGTTTCCACCACTGTGCGGCTATCTGTCGACGGTTGCGCCAGGCCCCCGGCAACACAAATGGCGTCAACGCGATCAGCGCCAGTAGCCAGCGATAAAACGAAATCGCCGCCGGATCGATGGCGTCGGCTGACAACTTGCTGACGATGGCATTGATCGACCAGATCAATACCGCGAACAGGGGAAACAGGAAATTCATAGCGTGTCTCAGTCATTCAATTATCGCAGCAGTGTACGCTTGTCGGTTTTCATTGAGATAGTTAAAATCAGACAAAATTAATCGTGGACCGGACAGAATGACTCAGCAGCTGACTTATCATGCGCCTGAACATGCCAGAGATGCGCGCTTTTTCTTTCGCTACGAACAGGCCAACGCACGCACTGAATATCTGCCGCATGCGCACAGCTGGGGGCAGGTGATTTTCGTTAAATGCAACGTGCTGGAGATGAATGTCGAAGGCCAGCGCTTGCTGACGCCAGCCGAATTTCCCATCTGGATTCCACCGGGGAAACTGCACGCCAGTTACAACAATAAACAGGCCAATTTCCGTACCTTTAATATTGCCGCCAGCCTGTGTCACGGCCTGCCAGACAAAGCCTGCCTGCTGAAAGTCGGGCCAATTGTTAAAGCGATTATTGATGACTGCGCGGAGCGTCAGCTGCTGGTGGCGGAACGGCCGGCGGATATTCGCCTGTGCGAAGTGCTGCTCGATCAGCTGTCAACAGCGCAGGAGCAGGAGAGCTATTTGCCCAGTTCGCAGGATAAATACCTGACGCCGATTCTGCAGGCGCTGGAGCACAATCCGGCCGATAACACCACGCTGGCGCAGTGGGCGCAGCGGGTCTACACCACCGAGCGCACGCTGTCGCGCCGTTGCCAGGCGCTGCTCGGGATGTCGTTCAGCGAATGGCGGCAGCGCTTACGCTTTCTGCACGCCATTTCGAAGCTGGAGCAGGGGATGTCGGTGCAAAATGTGGCGCTGGATGTGGGCTACAGTTCCGCTTCAGCGCTGATTGTGATGTTTCAGCAGCAGAGCGGTATGACGCCGGAGCGCTATCGACAGCGGGCGGGATAACGGTACGCCACAATGCTACACCGCAGGGCGACATTATGGCAGAATGTTGGCCCTCACTGTGCTGATGCAGGAAACGATCTGTGAAAATCCTCGTTGATGAAAATATGCCCTATGCCCGCGAACTGTTCAGCCGTACCGGCGATGTGGTGGCGGTGCCGGGACGTCCGATTCCCGAAGCGCAACTGAGTGATGCCGATGGTTTGATGGTGCGTTCAGTAACCAAAGTGAATGCCGAATTGCTAAACGGCAAGCCGGTGAAATTTGTTGGCACCGCCACCGCAGGCACCGACCATATTGATGAAGATTTTCTTGCGGCGCAGGGTATCGGCTTTTCAGCAGCGCCTGGCTGCAACGCGATTGCGGTAGTGGAATATGTGTTTTCTGCGCTGCTGCTGCTGGCGGAGCGTGATGGCTTTCAGTTAACCGATCGCACCGTGGGTATTGTCGGTGTCGGTAACGTCGGCGCTCGCCTGCAGGCGCGGCTGGAAGCGCTGGGGATCCGCACGCTGCTGTGCGATCCGCCGCGTGCCGATCGCGGTGATGAAGGCGAGTTTCATCCGCTGGAAAAACTGGTCGCCGAGGCTGATATCCTCACTTTCCATACGCCGTTGTTTAAAGACGGTGCATATAAAACCCTGCACCTTGCCGATGCGGCGCTGCTGCGGGCGCTGAAATCCAACAGCATTCTGATTAACGCCTGTCGCGGTGCGGTGGTGGACAATGCTGCACTGCTCGAGGTGCTGAACCAGCGCGACGATCTCAGCGTGGTGCTGGATGTCTGGGAGCCGGAACCGGAACTGTCACTGCCGCTGCTGGATAAAGTGGACATCGGCACCGCCCATATCGCCGGTTATACCCTCGAAGGCAAAGCGCGTGGCACGACTCAGGTGTTTGAAGCCTGGACACAGTTTATTGGTCAGGCCCAGCAGGTGGCGCTGGACACTCTGCTGCCGGCACCGGAATTTGGCCGAATTACGCTGCACGGTCCGTTAGATCAGCCAACGCTGAAACGTTTAGTGCATCTGGTGTATGATGTGCGCCGCGATGACGCCCCGCTGCGTCATGTTGCCGCCATCGCCGGTGAATTTGATCGCCTGCGCAAGAATTATCAGGAGCGACGCGAATGGTCGTCATTGCACGTGCAGTGCGATAACGCCGAAGCTGCCGAATTACTGAATAAGCTGGGCTTTAATGCCGTTTATCAGCAGCTTCGCGGATAGAAAGCGTTGCCGCTGTCAAAATTTGTACTGTTCGTTATGGCGGTGTCATCACCGCCGTCGATTTTTGAGTCATTTTCTGGAGTAAACCAACATGTCTGACGGCTGGAATATTGCGCTTTTGGGCGCGACAGGCGCAGTAGGGAACGCTTTACTGGAATTACTGGCGGAACGCCAGTTCCCGGTTGGTGAGTTATATTTGCTGGCCAGCGAACGCAGTGCCGGTGAAAACATGCGCTTCGAGGGCAAGACACAGATAGTTAAAGATGCCAGCGATTTCGACTGGTCACAGGCGCAGCTGGCGTTTTTCGTCGCGGGTCGTGAGGCTTCAGCACGTTATGCCGAAGAGGCTGCCAGTGCTGGTTGCCTGGTGATCGACAGCAGCGATCTGTTTGCTCTGGAGCCCGATGTGCCGTTAGTGGTGGCAGATGTCAATCCACAGGTACTGGCCGATTACCGCAATCGCAATATCATTAGCGTGGCTGACAGTCTGACCAGCCAGCTACTGTGTGCGATTAAACCGCTGGTAGAGCAGGCTGGCCTTAGCCGTCTGCAGGTGACTAATCTGCTGTCTGCCTCTTCATACGGCAAAGCCGCAGTGGACTCACTGGCTGGTGAAAGCGCGCGGTTACTGAACGGCATTCCGGCGGAAGAGCACTATTTTGGCCGCCAGCTGGCATTTAATATGTTGCCATTGCTGGCTGACAGCGAAGGCAGCGTGGCGCAGGAGCGTCGGTTGGTCGATCAGGTGCGTAAAGTACTGCAGGATGAAGGCTTACCGATTGCCGTCAGCTGCGTGCAGTCTCCGGTGTTTTACGGCAATGCGCAAATCGTGCATGTTGAAGGTTTGCGTCCGCTGTCAGCGGAAGAAGCGCGTGATGAACTGGCGCGTGCCGATGATATTCTGCTGTCTGAGGAAGATGACTATCCGACGCAGGTGGGTGATGCCTCCGGCAATGTCCAGCTCAGCGTAGGTTGCCTGCGTAATGATTATGGCGTGCCTGAGCTGCTGCAGTTCTGGTCGGTAGCTGATAACATCCGCTTCGGTGGTGCTCTGATGGCAGTTAAAACCGCTGAGAAACTGGTGCAGGAGTATCTGTACTGATGTCTGAGGGGGCGTTACCAGCCGAAGCCAGCACCATTAAGCTGGCGCTCGGTGTGGAATATGATGGCAGCCGTTATTACGGCTGGCAGCGTCAGCAGGAAGTGCGCAGCGTTCAGGCGCGGCTGGAGCAGGCGCTGTCAAAAGTGGCCAACCAGCCGGTAAATGTGTTTTGCGCCGGACGAACCGATGCTGGCGTGCACGGCACCGGCCAGGTGGTGCATTTCGAAACCACTTCGCAGCGCAAAGACGCCGCCTGGACGCTGGGCGCTAACGCCAATCTGCCGGCTGATATCGCGGTGCGTTGGGTGAAGCAAGTGCCGGATGAGTTTCATGCCCGCTTCAGCGCCACCGCACGGCGTTATCGTTATGTTATTTATAATCAACGGCTGCGTCCGGCGATTTTAGGCGGCGGCGTCACCCATTTTTACCATCCGCTGGATGCGGAAAAAATGCAGCGTGCCGGGCAGTGTCTGATTGGTGAAAACGACTTTACCTCGTTTCGCGCCGTGCAGTGTCAGTCACGTACGCCATGGCGTAACGTGATGCATCTGAATGTCAGTCGTCACGGCAGCTATATTGTGGTGGATATCAAAGCGAACGCTTTTGTTCATCATATGGTGCGTAATATTGTCGGTAGCCTGATGGAAATAGGCTGCGGCAATCAGCATGAAGGCTGGATGGCCGAATTGCTGGCGGCGAAAGATCGTACTCTGGCGGCAGCCACAGCGAAAGCTGAAGGGCTGTATCTGGTGGCGGTCGATTATCCGCAGCATTTTGCATTACCACGTCCACCGATGGGACCGTTGTTCCTCGAGGATTAATACCGGGCCGAAGGATTTTGAGAGAGAACTATGGATCTTATTCGTTTTGTCATCGATTTTATTCTGCATATTGATGTTCACCTGGCGGAGTTGGTGGCGCAGTATGGCATCTGGATTTACGCCATTCTGTTTTTGATCCTGTTCTGCGAAACCGGATTAGTGGTCACGCCGTTCCTGCCTGGCGATTCACTGCTGTTCGTTGCTGGCGCGCTGGCCGCACTGCCAGGTAACGATCTTAATGTTCACCTGATGGTGACTCTGCTGGTGATTGCAGCGATTCTGGGTGATGCGGTGAATTACACTATCGGAAGGCTGTTTGGAGAACGATTATTCAGTAATCCGAACTCCAAAATTTTCCGTCGCAGCTATCTCGATAAAACCCATGCGTTTTATGAGCGTCACGGCGGTAAAACCATTATTTTGGCGCGTTTCGTGCCTATTGTCCGCACATTCGCGCCTTTTGTGGCCGGTATGGGCCATATGTCTTACCGTCACTTTGCGTTTTATAACGTCAGCGGCGCGCTGATTTGGGTGCTGCTATTCTCCTATGCTGGCTATCTGTTTGGTGACTTACCGATAGTGCAGGAGAACCTCAAATTGCTGATCGTAGCAATTATTGTGGTATCAATTCTGCCGGGTGTAATTGAGGTGTGGCGCCATCGCCGCGCCGCGCGACAGCAGAAACAATAGCCATTTCGAAGGCTAAAAACGCCATAACCCAGCCGGACGGACCAGATTTCTATCCACAGCGCCGGAAGGTTATGGTTTAATGAGCGACATTTACGGCCTGCTGAAGTCGCTTTCAGCAGCAACAAGAAAACTGGTTTCACCAGGTTCAAACAGAAAGGTCATCAATGAGCTGGATTGAACGAATTCTCAACAAGAGCACCATCACCCCTTCGCGCAAGGCTAGTATTCCTGAAGGGGTTTGGACAAAGTGTGATAGCTGTGGTCAGGTTCTCTACCGCGCCGAGCTGGAACGCAATCTGGAAGTCTGCCCGAAATGCGATCACCACATGCGTATGCATGGACGTGACCGCCTGCACAGCCTGTTAGACGAAGGCTCGCTGGTTGAACTGGGTAGCGAACTGGAGCCAAAAGATCTGCTCAAGTTCCGGGATTCAAAAAAATATAAAGATCGTCTGGTAGCTGCACAGAAAGATACCGGCGAGAAAGACGCACTGATCGTGATGAAAGGTACGCTGCATGGCGCACCGGTTGTTGCTGCGGCGTTTGAGTTCTCCTTTATGGGCGGCTCAATGGGTTCCGTGGTCGGCGCGCGTTTTGTCCGTGCGGTCGAGCAGGCGCTGGAAGATAACTGCCCGATGATCTGTTTCTCGGCCAGTGGCGGTGCGCGTATGCAGGAAGCATTGCAGTCGCTGATGCAGATGGCGAAAACCAGCGCAGCGCTGGCGAAAATGCAGGAACGCGGTCTGCCGTATATTTCGGTGCTGACTGACCCAACTATGGGTGGTGTTTCCGCCAGCTTTGCAATGCTGGGCGATCTGAACATCGCCGAGCCAAAAGCTCTGATCGGTTTTGCCGGTCCGCGTGTTATTGAGCAGACGGTACGTGAAAAACTGCCGCCGGGTTTCCAGCGCAGTGAATTCCTGATCGAGAAAGGTGCGATTGATATGATCGTTCGCCGTCCGGAAATGCGTCTGAAACTGGCCAGTATCCTCGCCAAACTGATGAACCTGCCAGCGCCGCAGCCGGAAGCGGAAGAGATTGCTGCTGAAGCACCTTCCCAGACCCCTGAGGCCTGACAGATGATGGAAAGGTACAGCCACTGTCGATACGGCAATGCTGTACCTTTCACCAATGAACCGTAACGTTGTGAACGGGACACATGGATAATCTTCACCTTCCTCAAGCCACGTCGCCTTTGGCCACGTGGCTTCACTATCTTGAGCATTTACATTCTCAGGCTATCGAACTCGGGCTGGATCGTATCCGGCGCGTTGCTGACCACCTTGATCTGTTAACACCCGCGCCAACGGTGTTTACCGTCGCCGGGACTAACGGTAAGGGCACCACCTGCCGTACGCTGGAAACGCTGCTGATGGCAGCGGGCTATCGGGTTGGCGTCTACAGTTCCCCGCATCTGATACGTTACACCGAGCGCGTGCGTATTCAGGGAGCCGAACTGGAGGAGTCTGCTCATACCGCCAGTTTTGCCGCGATTGAAGCCGGGCGCGGTGAGACATCGCTGACCTATTTTGAGTACGGCACGCTGTCGGCGCTGATGTTGTTTAAGCAGGCGGCGGTTGATGTGGTGATTCTGGAAGTTGGCCTTGGTGGACGTCTTGATGCCACCAATATTGTCGATGCTGATGTGGCAGTCATTACCAGTATTGCGCTTGATCATACCGACTGGCTCGGCCCGGATCGCGAAAGTATTGGTCGCGAAAAAGCGGGCGTGTTTCGTGGTGCCAAACCAGCGGTGGTTGGTGAACCGGATATGCCGCAGTCGATCGCCGCAGTGGCGGATGCACTGGGTGCAACGCTGTTACAACGCGATCGTCACTGGCGTTATCACCTTGAGGGTAACCGCTGGAGCTATACCGACAGCCACGGCAATTTAAATGACCTGCCGCTGCCTCAGGTGCCGCTGCCGAATGCGGCTACCGCATTGGCAGCACTGCGCGCCTCGACGTTGCAGGTGGACGAAGCGATTATCCGTGAATGGCTGGACAAAGCCATTCTGCCGGGGCGTTTTCAGACCGTGGCCAGCGCGCCGCGCGTTATTCTTGACGTTGCTCATAATCCGCATGCCGCCAGTTATCTGGCCAGCCGACTGGCTGAATTGCCAAAGCAGGGGAAAGTGCATGCGGTTGTCGGTATGCTGCACGATAAAGATATCGCCGGAACGCTTGCCTGTTTAGCGCCGCAGGTAGATAACTGGTATTGCGCTCCGCTGGAAGGGCCACGCGGGGCGACAGCCGACCAGCTGATCGCCTGTCTGCCGGATGGACAGAGCTTTGCCAGCGTAGTTGAAGCATGGCAGGCAGCGTTACAGCAGGCGCAGCAACAAGATATTGTGCTGGTGTGCGGATCGTTCCACACCGTGGCACAGGTAATGGAAGCGATGGAAACGGAGAACGGCAGTGGCAAGTAAGTTTCAGAACCGTTTAGTCGGAACCGTCATTCTGGTCGCCGTTGGCGTTATCGTATTGCCAGGTCTGCTTGACGGTAAGAAGAAGCACTATAAAGAGGAATTTGCGGCGATCCCGCTGGTGCCTAAACCGGGCGATCAGCAGGAAACTGATATGGTGCCGCCTGTCACCCAGTCATTGCCATCGCAGCCGCCAGAGGGCGCGGGCAAGGCAGTGGAGGGTGACAGCGATCGCACTTCGCAGCCAGCGGATAATGGCGCAACGATGCCGCAGACAGAAAGCAAGCCGACGGTGATTTCACCGCCACCGATGCAGCCGTCGAAACCGGTGGAGCAGCCAAGGCCGCAGACAAAACCGCAGCAGCAGCCGAAGCCGGTCGAACAGCCGAAGCCTCAGCCGAAACCGGTAGAGAAACCGAAGCCGGTTGAGCAGGCCAAACCGGTCGAACAGCCGAAGCAGGAAAATAAGCCGCAGGAGCAAGCACCGAGCGGTCAGGCGTATGTGGTGCAGCTGGGCGCATTGAAAAATGCGGCGAAAGTGAATGAGATTGTCGCGCAGCTTAGGTTGTCGGGCTATCGCGCTTATACCGTGCCGTCAACGCCGGTACAGGATCAGATTACCCGTATCTATGTTGGCCCGGACGCATCAAAAGCCAAAATGCAGGCCTCTGTCAGTGAACTCAAAGGGATTACTGGCCTGGGTGGCGTGGTTAAGCCTTATAGCGTGCGGTAAATAATCGCGTTTTCACTGACCAACGGGAGCCGTTTCGGCTCCCGCTCTGATGGCATACGGAATGCTGAATTCTCGTCGCCGGGGTCGCTAATTAATGTAATAACCCGTGGCGATTGAGGTTTTTTTAATCGCCTCTTTTTATTTGGTCTGGCAAAGGAAAATGTTACGCAAACGTTTTCTTTTTCTGTTAGAATTCGCCCCGAACTGGATGCAGGGGCACTGTCGCTGGAAGAGTTCATGGTCTGGATAGATTACGTCATCATTGCGGTTATCGGTTTTTCGGCTCTGGTTAGCCTGATCCGCGGGTTTGTTCGGGAAGCGTTATCTCTCGTTACCTGGGGATGCGCATTCTTTGTCGCCAGTCATTACTACTCCTATCTTGCGGTCTGGTTCACAGGTTTTGAAGACGAACTGGTTCGAAATGGAATTGCCATTGGCATACTCTTTATTGCCACCCTGATCGTGGGGGCTATAGTGAATTATGTGATTGGCTCCCTGGTCGAAAAGACCGGCCTGTCAGGTACCGACAGGGTGTTGGGCGTCTGTTTCGGGGCACTGCGTGGCGTACTGATTGTTTCTGCCATTCTGTTTTTCCTCGATACATTCACCGGCTTCTCAAAAAGTCCGGACTGGCAACAGTCTCAACTGGTTCCCCAGTTCAGTTACATCATCAGGTGGTTTTTTGACTACCTGCAAAGCACGTCGAGTTTTTTACCCCGGTAATCGCGCCGGGGGTGCGGCTTATGAGGATATGACAACATGTGCGGTATTGTCGGTATCACCGGTTTCATGCCGGTAAACCAGTCGATTTATGACGCGTTAACGGTGCTTCAGCACCGTGGTCAGGATGCTGCAGGCATCGTCACCATCGATGCATTAAATTGCTTCCGTCTGCGTAAGGCGAATGGCCTGGTCAGCGATATATTTGAAGCGCGTCATATGCAGCGTCTGCAGGGTAATATGGGTATCGGTCACGTCCGTTATCCGACCGCCGGAAGCTCCAGTGCTTCTGAAGCGCAGCCCTTCTACGTTAACTCCCCTTACGGCATTACCCTTGCACATAACGGCAACCTGACTAACGCACATGAATTGCGTAAGCAGCTGTTTGAAAGCGGTCGTCGCCACGTTAACACCACGTCTGATTCAGAAATTCTGCTGAATATCTTTGCGCAGGAACTGGATCGCTTTCAGCACTATCCGCTGGAAGCTGAAAACATTTTTGCGGCGGTGGCTGCGGTGCACCAGCGGGTGCGCGGTGCTTACGCTGTGGTGGCGATGATCATCGGTCACGGTATGGTGGCTTTCCGCGATCCAAACGGCATTCGTCCGCTGGTGATCGGCAAGCGTGCAATGGCTGATGGTCGCGTTGAGTATATGGTAGCCTCGGAGAGCGTGGCGCTGGATACACTCGGCTTCGAGTTCCTGCGTGATGTCGCGCCGGGCGAAGCGGTGTACATCACCGAGAAAGGGCAGCTTTCTACGCGTCAGTGCGCGGAAAATCCGAAAAGCAATCCGTGCCTGTTCGAATACGTCTACTTTGCCCGTCCTGACTCGTTTATCGACAAGATTTCGGTCTACAGTGCCCGTGTGCGTATGGGAACCAAGCTCGGTGCCAAGATTGCGCGCGAATGGGAAGACCTGGATATCGACGTGGTCATTCCTATTCCGGAAACTTCCTGCGATATCGCGCTGGAGATTGCCGGGATTCTGAATAAGCCTTATCGTCAGGGCTTTGTGAAAAACCGCTATGTTGGCCGCACCTTCATTATGCCGGGCCAGCACCTGCGCCGCAGCGCGGTTCGCCGTAAGCTGAACGCCAACCGTGCAGAGTTCCGCGATAAAAACGTGCTGTTGGTGGATGACTCGATTGTGCGAGGCACCACCTCTGAGCAGATTATTGAGATGGCGCGTGAGGCCGGAGCGAAGAAAGTTTATCTCGCGTCTGCAGCACCGGAAATTCGTTTCCCGAACGTGTACGGCATCGATATGCCAAGCGCCACCGAGCTGATTGCTCATGGGCGTGAGGTAGAAGAGATTCGCCAGATTATTGGCGCCGACGCGCTGATTTTCCAGGATCTTGACGATCTGATCGAAGCGGTACGAGAAGAGAATCCGGATATCGCGCAGTTTGAATGCTCGGTGTTTAACGGTATTTACGTCACTAAAGATGTCGATCAGCAATATCTTGAGTATCTCCAGTCACTGCGTAATGACGATGCCAAAGCACTGGCGCGCCAGAATGAAGTGGAAAACCTTGAGATGCACAACGAAGGTTAAGGCTGACGCGTCAATTGCTCTGACTTTTGCTGAAAATCATGCCAGCCGGTTTAAACCGGCTGGCTTTTTTATTGGCAAATTTCTCATTACTAATACAGCAGGCATAATGGCGCAACGTAGTGGCCGTGTGACGGACATGAATAATGAAAATGCAACGCATAACGTTACATGATATTGCCACCCTGGCTGGTGTAACAAAAATGACGGTCAGCCGCTATCTGCGCACGCCTGAAAAAGTCAAAGCAGAGACCGCCGCGCTGATCGCCAGCGTTATCGCGGAAGTCGGTTATCAGCCTGATACTGATAATCTGGTCAGCCATCAGCTGCCGCGTATCGGGGTGCTGATCCCCTCTTTTCACAATCAAATCTTCGCCGATCTGTTAGCGGGTATCGAATCTGTTACCCGTGCGCAGGGCTATCAAACGCTGGTGGTCAATTACGACTACGACCAGCAACGCGAGGAACAGCAAATCGCCACGGTGCTGGCCTTTAATGTTAAAGCGCTGCTGCTGACCGAAACCACTCATACGGTACGCGCCGAAAAATATCTTAACGCCGCCGCGATTCCGGTGGCTGAAGTGATGGGGCTAAGCCAGACGCCGGGGCGGATCAATGTCGGTTTTGATAATACTCGTGCCGGTTTTGATATGACCAATATGCTGATTGCCAGCGGCAAAAAACGGATTATTTATTTCGGGTCAATGTCAGACGCCCGCGATCAACAGCGCTATGCTGGCTACAGCGAAGCCATGGCGGCGGCGGGATTAGCGGCTGGCCGTATTGTGCCGGGTAAAGTGTCATCAGTGTCGATTGGCAGCGGCATGATGACGCTGGCGCGGCAGATGTACCCGGATATGGACGGTATTCTCTGTACCAATGATGATCTGGCGGTTGGGGTGTTACAGGAGTGCCATGCGGCGGGCATCCTTGTTCCGCAGCAGCTGGCGATTGCCGGGTTCCACGGTCTGGAAATTGGTCAGGTGATCACGCCTAAACTCGCCAGTGTGATTACGCCGCGCTTTGATATGGGCAAAATTGCCGCCGGGATGCTGATTAAAAAGATTCAGCATCAGCCCACCATTGAACAAGTAGATTTGCATTATCGCTTGTCGATGGGGGAGACGATTTAAGTCATGTTTCAGGTAAATATCTTTTTGCGCTGCTGCTGGATGTCCCGCAAAGGGATCATCGCCGCACTGGCAGCGCAGTTGTAATTTAGTGCGTCAACGTCCAAACTTGCGCGATTAAGCGTGACTGAACAAGGCAAAAGTATGAAGCGACTCATTATCGGAATTTCCGGCGCCAGCGGCGTAATTTATGGCGTGCGTATGCTGCAAGTTTTGCAGCAGGTAGCGGAAGTGGAGACTCACCTGGTGATGAGTCAGGCGGCACGCCAGACGCTGGCGCTGGAAAGCGATCTGTCGGTGCGTGACGTGCAGGCGATGGCCGACGTGGTGCATGACGTGCGCGATATTGCCGCCAGTATTTCATCCGGCTCGTTTAAAACCGATGGCATGGTGATTTTACCCTGCTCAATGAAGACGCTGTCGGGCATTGTCCACAGCTATACCGACGATCTGCTGACGCGCGCAGCCGATGTGGTGTTAAAAGAGCGGCGGCGGCTGGTGCTCTGCGTGCGTGAAACCCCGCTGCATCTGGGGCATCTGCGGATGATGACCAGCGCGGCAGAGCTGGGTGCGATTATTATGCCGCCGGTGCCGGCGTTTTATCACCGGCCAGAAACTATCCAGCAAATAATCGACCAAACGGTGAACCGGGTGATCGATCAGTTTGAGATTTCCCTGCCACAGGATCTGTTTACACGTTGGCAGGGTGCGTAACATTTAGCCAATTGCATCGCGATGGTGCAATAATCAGGACTGGATCACTATTCGTGCATCGCGCGCACTAAAAAGCAACATAATTGCCGCCAGGCCACAACAACCCTGTTATATTTCCCTCGCAAACTAAGCGCCAGCGCCCGGTTTTAGCCGTGTACATTGCACACTCATTCCGGGCAGCAACATGCCAAAGAACTGGCATGAAATCTGCAAAAAGAAACGGCGCAAACACATCTCGCACCATATAAAAATAAGCAATTTACTTGAGGGTAATGTATGAAAAAGCAGGTCCTGGCTCTTTCTCTGGTGCTGGCCTTCTCCAGCGCAAGCAGTGCGTTCGCTGCTGTACCAAAAAATCTGCGTATCGGAACCGATCCGACCTATGCGCCGTTCGAGTCGAAAAACGCGCAGGGGCAACTGGTCGGTTTTGATATCGATTTGGCCAACGAGATTTGCAAACGTATTGAAGCGAAATGTAGCTATGTCGAAAGTGATTTCGATGCGCTGATCCCTTCGCTGAAGGCGAAGAAAATCGATGTGATTATCTCTTCACTTTCCATCACCGAAAAACGTCAGCAGGAGATCGCCTTCTCTGAAAAGTTGTATGCTGCCAATTCTCGTCTGATCGCCCCTAAAGGTTCGCCAATTCAGCCGACGACTGAGTCACTGAAAGGCAAAACTATTGGCCTGCTGCAAGGCACCACACAAGAAACTTACGCTAACCAGTACTGGCGTCCAAAAGGGGTGACGGTCACGCCTTACGCTAACCAGGATCTGGTCTATCAGGATCTGACCGCCGGTCGTATTGATGCTGCATTTCAGGATGAAGTCGCTGCCAGCGAAGGCTTCCTGAAGCAACCGGTAGGTAAAGATTATCAGTTTGCCGGCCCGGCAGTGAAAGATGATGCGATTTTTGGCGTCGGTACCGGTATGGGCATGCGCAAAGATGATACCGAGCTGAAAGCGGCAATTGATAAAGCTTTCGCTGAGATGCGTGCAGACGGCACCTACGACAAATTGGCGAAGAAGTACTTTGACTTTGATGTCTACGGTGGCTGAGTAACACCTGTCGTCAACCTCAATCAGTGAAAGGCGATTGAGGTTGCCTGTGATGGTTGCCCGCAGCAGGCGGGCGGCCATTTGTTCGACTGTATACGACAGGATTACATCCATGCTGTATGGCTATTCTGAAGTCATCTTAAAAGGCGCAGCGGTCACGCTGGAGCTGGCGTTAAGTTCGCTGTTAATCGCGGTAGTGCTGGGTCTGATTGGCGCGGGTGCAAAGTTATCCAGCAATCGTCTTATTGCTCTCATTTTCGAAGGTTACACCACCCTGATTCGTGGTGTGCCCGATCTGGTACTGATGCTGCTGATCTTTTACGGATTGCAGATCGCCCTCAACGCGGTAACCGATGCTGTCGGGATTCAACAGTTCAATATCGACCCGATGGTGGCCGGTATCCTGACGCTGGGTTTTATTTACGGCGCTTACTTTACTGAAACATTCCGGGGTGCTTATCTGGCGGTGCCGAAAGGCCAAATTGAAGCGGCGACCGCGTTCGGTTTTACCGGCTCGCAGGTTTTCCGTCGCATTCTGTTTCCAGGCATGATGCGCTTTGCTCTGCCGGGTATCGGCAATAACTGGCAAGTTATTCTGAAAGCCACTGCGCTGGTGTCTCTTCTGGGTCTTGAGGATTTGGTAAAGGCAACCCAGCTGGCAGGAAAAAGTACCTGGGAACCGTTTTATTTTGCCATTGTGGCCGGGGTGATTTATCTGATATTTACCACGCTATCGAACGGTGTGTTGTGGTGGCTTGAACGCCGCTACTCGGTAGGGGTGAAAAGGGCAGAACTATGATCGAGATTATTCACGAGTACTGGAAAGCCCTGCTCTGGACCGACGGCTATCGCTTTACCGGCGTGGCGATCACTCTTTGGCTGCTCATTATTTCGGTGGTGCTCGGCGGTTGCATGGCGGTGCTACTGGCGATTGCCCGGGTATCGCCGAATCGCGCGGTGCGTTTTCCTGTCTGGCTGTTTACTTATGTGTTTCGCGGTACACCGCTGTATGTGCAGCTGTTGGTATTCTATTCCGGCATGTATACGCTGGAGGTGGTGAAAGGCACCGAGATGCTGAATGCCTTTTTCCGCAGCGGCCTGAACTGCACCTTGCTGGCTCTGACGCTGAACACCTGTGCCTATACCACCGAGATTTTTGCTGGTGCAATTCGTGGTGTACCACACGGTGAAATCGAAGCGGCACGCGCATATGGTTTTTCAACTTTCAAACTTTATCGCTGCATTATTCTGCCTTCAGCCCTGCGCTCCGCGCTGCCGGCCTATAGCAACGAAGTGATTCTGATGCTGCACTCTACCGCGCTGGCATTTACCGCTACGGTGCCGGATTTACTGAAGGTTGCGCGTGATATTAATTCGGCAACCTATCAGCCGTTTACCGCCTTTGGTATTGCTGCCGTGCTGTATCTGGTTATTTCCTATGTGCTGATCAGCCTGTTCCGCATGGCGGAAAAGCGCTGGCTGGCGCATGTTAAACCCTCATCGTCCCATTGAGTAAGTAACACTATGGCCGAAAATAAATTAAACGTAACTGAACTCCATAAGCGCTATGGAAAACATGAGGTGCTGAAGGGCGTTTCATTGCAGGCCAATGCCGGTGACGTCATCAGTATTATTGGTTCATCAGGGTCCGGAAAAAGCACATTTTTACGCTGCATTAACTTTCTCGAAAAACCCAGCGAAGGAGCGATTGCGGTAAATAATCAGGCGATTAATCTGGTGCGCGATACTGACGGCCAGCTTAAAGTATCCAATAAGGAGCAGCTACGCACGCTGCGCACCCGGCTGACGATGGTATTCCAACACTTCAATCTCTGGAGCCATATGACGGTGCTGGAGAATGTGATGGAAGCGCCGATCCAGGTGCTGGGCCTGAGCAAGCAGGCAGCGCGTGAACGTGCCGTTCGTTATCTGGATAAGGTCGGTATTGATGAACTGGCGCGCGGTAAATACCCTGTCAATCTTTCCGGCGGTCAGCAGCAGCGTGTCTCTATTGCCCGTGCGCTGGCGATGGAACCCGAAGTATTACTGTTCGATGAGCCGACTTCTGCGCTCGATCCTGAGCTGGTGGGTGAAGTGCTGCGTATCATGCAAAAGCTGGCGGAGGAGGGGAAAACCATGGTGGTCGTAACCCATGAAATGGAATTTGCTCGCCATGTTTCCAGCCATGTCATCTTCCTGCATCAGGGTAAGATTGAAGAGGAGGGGCCACCGCAAGAGCTGTTCAACCATCCCAAAAGTGCCCGTTTGCAGCAGTTTTTATCGGGTGCATTGAAGTAGTTTTATTTGATACTGAATGCAGGGGCGCCGAAAACGCTGCCCCTGCAATCATCACCGGCGGTGATCACACTACGTCGCGCAGAGCCTCATCCAGCTGATACCAGCGAAAAGCGAAACCGGACTCTTCCAGCCGTTTTGGCAGCACATGTTGCCCGCCCAGGACCAGGACGGCCGACTCTCCCATCATCAGTTTAATCGCGCTGGCTGGGGTGCGCATAAACGCCGGCCGATGCATGGCATGCCCGAGAGCGGCGGCAAATTGCTCATTGCGCACCGCATAGGGTGACACCATATTAAACGGCCCCTCTAACTGCGGATTATTCAGCAGCCAAAGAATTGCATTCAACATATCGTCGAGATGGATCCACGGCATATACTGCTTACCGTTGCCCAATGGCCCGCCAATTCCCAGTTTAAACGGCAGTTTCATTTTTGCCAGCGCACCGCCTTGCTTCGCCAGCACTACGCCGGTGCGCATCAGACAGACGCGGGTACGCTCACTTGCGGCGCCGAGCGCCAGTGCCTCCCAGCGTGCGCAAAGTTGATGCGTAAACTCATCGTTTCCGGGGTCGTCCTCGGTCATTACCAGATCGCCAGTATCGCCATAAAAACCGGTAGCCGAGCCGGAAATAAACACCGAGGGTGGATTGCTGCTGGCATTTATCAGTGAAGCCAGCCGCTCGGTAATCTGCCAGCGGCTTTCACACAGTTTCTGTTTTTGATGTTCACTCCAGCGCTTATCGGCGATCGGCTCGCCCGCCAGGTTGATTATCGCGTCAATTTCATTCAGATCGCGCTGCTGCGCCAGGCCTGACCACAGATTAACGGCCGAATCGAGCCGGGCTCTGGCGGCTGCAACGTCACGCGTTACCACACTGATCTGATGACCCGACTGCAGCAAACGCGGGATAAGATGGCTGCCAATCAGTCCGGTGCCACCGGTGAGTAAAATATGCATGCTGAATATCCTTATGCGTTGTGTGACAGCCTGTTTTCAGCATAGAAGAGAACCGGCTGTGACGCGAAATGATCGAAAAAGGAAGCTGCGCCCGGCATTAGGCGAAAGCCAGCCCTAATCCCCGCAGTTGCCGATTGCCTTTGTCGGGAAAAATCGGTAAACAATGAGATTCCGTCTGCGTCACTCTGTCAAAGGAATCAGAATGGATTATCCGAAAATTACCCTATGGTCCGATGCGTCGTTTTTCAGCCCTTATGCGATGTCGGTTTATGTGGCGCTGACTGAGAAAGGGGTGCCCTTTAGCCTGAAGCGAGTCGATCTGGCATCAGCTGAACATCTGAGTGAACGCTATCGTGACATCTCACTGACTGCCAGGGTTCCCACCCTGCAGGTTGACGACTTTCTGTTAAGCGAGTCGTCGGCAATTGCGGAGTATCTGGAAGAGCGCTTTCCGGCACCCGAGTTTGAACGCCTTTATCCGCGTGACCTGCAAAAACGCGCCCGCGCGCGTGAAATACAGGCCTGGCTGCGCAGCGATCTGTTAGCGCTGCGTGCGGAACGTCCAACAGAAGTGCTGTTTGCCGCAGAGAAGTTTCCACCGCTCTCTGAGGCAGGACAGTATGCGGCACAAAAGCTGATTGCGGTCGCTGAACGCTTGATTGTCAGCGGCCAGCAAAATCTGTTTGGTGAATGGTCAATTGCCGATACCGATTTAGCGATTATGCTTAATCGTCTGGCTTTGCACGGTGACGATCTCCCTGAAAAATTGGCTGATTACGCTTTTTTCCAGTGGCAACGTGCGTCCGTGCAGCTGTGGTCAGGAGAATCGGGCAAAACACGTTAACTACCCGTTGCGCTTATTGCGTCCGATAACATAAGCCATTACTTTAGGCGGTTGCGACAACCATATGCGCAACCATGCGCCAGAACAGAAAAAAAAGGGTCACTGATGGTGGAACAAAGTCAGGCTGCCGGTACGGAGTGGGTGGATATCGTTAACGAAGATAACGAGGTGATTGCTCAGTCGAGTCGGACTCAGATGCGTGCACAATGCCTGCGCCATCGCGCAACCTATATCGTGGTTCACGATGGTATGGGAAAAATTCTGGTGCAGCGCCGTACCGATAATAAAGATTTTATGCCGGGTATGCTGGATGCCACTGCGGGTGGCGTAGTGCAGAGTGGGGAAGTGTTACTGGAGTCAGCACGTCGTGAAGCGGAAGAAGAGCTGGGTATCGCAGCGGTGCCTTTTGCCGAGCACGGGCAGTTCTATTTTGAGGATCCACACTGTCGCGTCTGGGGCGGGCTGTTTAGCTGTGTCTCACATGGCCCGTTCGCCATGCAGGAAGAGGAGGTTGCAGAGGTATTCTGGATGACGCCGGAAGAGGTAACCAGCCGCTGTGATGAGTTCACCTCTGACTCGCTGAAAGCGCTTTCGTTGTGGTTAAGTCGTAACAAAGAGCAGCACTAAATAGCAGAAAAACCGCTTGCAGGCGCAAGCGGTTTTTTTTCGGCTTAGCCTTCAGCCTGTAAGGACTGAATCGCAGTCAATGCGATGGTGTAAACGATATCGTCTACCAGCGCACCGCGTGACAGATCGTTGACCGGCTTGCGCATACCTTGCAGCATTGGGCCAATCGAGATCAGGTCAGCTGAACGCTGTACCGCTTTATAGGTGGTGTTACCGGTGTTCAGATCCGGGAAGATAAACACGGTAGCACGGCCTGCAACCGGTGAGTTTGGCGCTTTAGATTTTGCCACATCGGCCATAATCGCTGCGTCATACTGTAGCGGACCGTCAATGACCAGGTCAGGACGTTTTTCCTGCGCGATACGCGTCGCTTCACGTACTTTTTCCACATCACTACCGGCTCCGGAGTTACCGGTTGAGTAGGAGATCATAGCCACGCGCGGATCGATACCAAACGCCGCTGCGGAGTCTGCCGACTGAATGGCAATCTCTGCCAGCTGATCGGCGGTAGGATCCGGGTTGATAGCGCAGTCACCGTAAACCAGCACCTGCTCAGGCAGCAGCATAAAGAACACTGAAGAAACCAGTGAACTGTTTGGCGCGGTTTTGATCAGCTGCAACGGTGGACGAATGGTGTTGGCAGTGGTGTGTACTGCACCGGAAACCAGTCCGTCTACTTCGTTTTGTTCCAGCATCATGGTACCAAGTACCACGTTGTCTTCCAGCTGCTCGCGTGCGACCACTTCGGTCATGCCTTTGCTTTTACGCAGTTCTACCAGGCGGGCAACATAGTTTTCACGTACCACTTCCGGATCAACGATGTCGATGCCTGCGCCCAGCTCAACACCCTGTACTGCTGCAACGCGCTGAATCTCTTCAGGATTACCTAACAGTACGCAGTGCGCAATACCGCGTTCGGCGCAAATCGCAGCCGCTTTAACGGTACGTGGCTCATCGCCTTCTGGCAGTACGATGCGTTTACCGGCTTTGCGTGCCAGCTCGGTCAGCTGGTAGCGGAAGGCTGGTGGCGACAGGCGACGGCTGCGCTCGGAGGTGGCAGTCAGTGACTCTATCCAGTCGGCATCAATATGGCTGGCGACGTACTCCTGCACGCGTTCGATACGCTGGGTATCATCGCTGGGCACTTCCAGATTAAAGCTTTGCAGGCTCAGTGAGGTCTGCCAGGTGTTGGTGTCGACCATAAATACCGGCAGGCCGGTCTGGAACGCACGCTCACACAGTTTGTTAATACGGTCATCAATTTCATAACCGCCGGTCAGCAGGATGGCACCGATTTCCACGCCGTTCATCGCCGCAAGGCAGGCGGCAACCAGCACGTCCGGGCGATCTGCGGAGGTGACCAGCAGGGAACCTGGACGGAAATGCTCCAGCATATGTGGAATGCTACGTGCGCAGAAGGTCACCGACTTAACGCGGCGGGTATTGATATCGCCTTCGTTAATGATGCGCGCATTCAGGTGGCGGCACATATCGATGGCGCGGGTGGCGATAAGCTCGAAGCTCCATGGCACACAGCCCAGAACCGGCAGCGGGCTGTTGGCAAACAGCTGCTTCGGATCGATATTCGCGACGCTGGCTTTGGTCGAGTCATCAAAAATTTCAGACAGGTCAGGGCGAGTACGTCCCTGATCGTCAACCGGCGCATTCAGTTTGTTGATAATCACGCCGGTGATGCTTTTGTTTTTACTGCCGCCGAAGCTGCTTTGCGTCAGTTCGATACGCTCTTTCAGCTGAGCCGGTGAGTCATTGCCCAGTGCGGTAACGAAAACGATTTCTGCATTCAGCGTTTTAGCAATTTCATAGTTCAGTGCGTTGGCAAACTGATGTTTACGTGTTGGCACCAGGCCTTCAACCAGCACCACTTCCGCATCTTTGGTGTTTTCGTGATAGCGGGCGATGATCTCTTCCATCAATACATCCTGCTGATTCGAGCCCAGCAGTGATTCAACGCGGCTCATTTCCAGCGGCTCGGCCGCCGGGATTGAGGAGTTTTTGCGAATGATGGTGGTGGTCTGGTCTGGCGTGTTACCGCCGAGGCGCGGTTGTGCGATAGGTTTGAAGACGCTGAGACGAACGCCTTTACGCTCCATGGCCCGGATAACGCCAAGGCTGACACTGGTCAGGCCGACGCTGGTACCGGTTGGAATCAACATAATTGTACGTGACACGGTAAACCTCTCAGGTGTTGCGTGGTGTCCAAAACAACTCCGCCAGCCTGAGCTGACGGAGGAGAAGCATTAAGCAGTAAGGCGGGCAGCGTCTTGCGCGATCACCAACTCTTCGTTGGTTGGGATCACCACCGCAGGGCGGGTGCCTTCTTTATTGATAAAGCCTGATTTGCCAAAGCGCGCTGCAAGGTTACGCTCGTGATCGACATCAAAGCCCAGCAGAGCCAGTTTAGCCAGCGTCAGCTCACGCACCATGGCGGCGTTTTCGCCGATACCACCGGTGAATACCACTGCATCCAGACGGCCATCCATCAGCGCAGTGTAAGAGCCGATATATTTCGCCAGGCGGTGGCAGAATACATCCATCGCGCGTTTAGCATCTGCTTTATCGTTGTAATTATCTTCCACGTAACGGCAGTCGCTGGTGACTTCGGTCAGGCCGAGCAGGCCGGACTCTTTGGTCAGCAGTTTGTTGATCGCATCAACGCTCATACCGAGAGTATCGTGCAGGAAGAAGATAATAGCCGGATCGATATCACCACTGCGGGTGCCCATGACCAGGCCTTCCAGCGGCGTCAGACCCATTGAGGTGTCAACGCAAACGCCGTTACGGATGGCTGAAACTGAACCACCATTGCCGAGATGGCAGGTAATAATATTCAGCTCTTCCAGCGGCTTGTTCAGCATTTTAGCTGCTTCGTGCGTCACGTAGAAGTGGCTGGTGCCGTGCGCGCCGTAACGACGAACGCCATGCTCTTTATATAAGGAATACGGCAGGGCGTAGAGATAAGACTCTTCCGGCATGGTCTGATGAAAAGCGGTGTCGAACACGGCGACATTTTTATCAGACAGCAGCGGGAAGTTTTTCATTGCTTCGTCGATACCGATCAGGTGTGCCGGATTGTGCAGCGGAGCGAATGAGGAGGCGTCTTTGATTCCCTGAACCACTTCATCAGTGATGACTACCGACTGGGTCAGTTTTTCACCACCATGCACAATGCGATGGCCGATTGCAGCGATTTGTGCTGACAGCTCAGGTTTTTGTGCCAGAATAGTTTTAACCATAAAGTTAAGTGCTTCACTGTGTGCTGCACCTGCACCCAACGCGGCTTCATGTTTAGCGCCGTCGATCTTCCATTTAATACGCGCTTCAGGCAGATGGAAACACTCAGCTAAACCAGACAGATACTCTTCACCGTCTGCCGGATTGATGATGGCAAACTTAAGTGAAGAACTACCGCAGTTCAGAACCAGTACTAACTTACTCGACATGGAAGTACCTATTTGTTAAAAGTGGCTAAAATAAACTCAATCAGACTATCAGCGTAGCGCATGAAAGCTGGTACATTAATGATTAAAATCATACTGACGGGAAAAATTGTCTCCGACAGCAAAAAAACTTGGTTATTTTACAGTTTTTTTTGAAGGCCAGCTTAACTAATCATGTCCCGGCCAACAGTTGATTAAGATTGCTCACGTTCCAGTCCTAAAAATCGCGCTCAGGATAACGACAGTGACAGTTAAAGACAAAATATATTGAAGGATGTAATGTAAAGTTGTTTGGTTACTTAATTTTTTTATTTTTTATCTCTGAAGTTGAGGTCCGCCATGGCTAATCACTCCGGCTCCGTCAGTTGGTTCAAATTGTTCCAGCTTGGACAGCATTATATGAAGACATGGCCTGTCGATAAGCGCCTTGCTCCAATGTTCCCGGAAAACCGTGTCACTCGCGCCACGCGTTTCGCCATTCGTTTTATGCCTCCGTTGGCGATATTTACCCTCACATGGCAGATTGCTCTTGGCGGCCAGCTCGGCCCGGCGGTGGCCACGGCGCTATTTGCCTGTACCTTGCCAATGCAGGGGCTGTGGTGGTTGGGTAAGCGCTCTGTCACGCCGCTGCCACCGACGTTGTTACAGTGGTTCCATGAGGTAAGGGCGAAGTTGCAGGAAGCCGGACAAGCGATTGCCCCGGTAGAAGGTAAACCCACCTACCAGTCGCTGGCTGAAGTGCTGAAACGCGCATTTAAACAGCTCGATAAAACCTTCCTCGACGATCTTTGAGTGACTCGCGGGTTCCCACCGAAAAAAAATTGGTGGAAACCCGCGCTAAATCAAAGAAGCCGCTGCTTGCGATACCCTGGTCTTCCGCGTTGTGCGATTCTTGGTCATCTGATTTAAATTACTACTGTCCAGGTGACACAGGAGTTCAAGATGGAAATGACCCACGCCCAGCGTTTAATTCTCTCCAACCAGTACAAAATAATGACGATGCTTGATGCGGATAATGCCGAGCGCTATCGTCGTCAGCAGACCATTGTTGAACGCGGTTACGGTTTGCAGCTGCGCGAACTGGATCGCGAATTCGGTGAGCTTAGCGAAGAAGTGTGCCGCACGCTTATCGACATCATGGAGATGCATCATGCGCTGCATGTTTCCTGGACAAATCTGAAAAATAACAGCGGGCTGGAAGAGCGGCGCCTGGCATTTCTCGGCTTTGATGCCGCGACGGAGGCGCGCTATCTCGGCTATGTGCGCTTTATGGTGAATATTGAAGGACGCTATACCCAGTTCGATTCCGGTACCCATGGCTTTAATGCGCAGACGCCAATGTGGGAAAAATACCAACGGATGCTGACAGTGTGGCAAACTTGTCCACGGCAGTACCATCTGAGTGCGAACGAGATCGCGCAAATCATCAACGCCTGAGAAGGAAACGCAAGTGAAGTGTAAAGGTTTTCTGTTTGATTTAGACGGCACGCTGGTTGATTCACTCCCTGCTGTCGAACGTGCATGGACCAACTGGGGCAAACGTCACGGCATCGATGCTACAGAGATTCTGAATTTTATCCATGGTAAACAGGCGATTACCTCACTGCGTCATTTTATGGCTGGTGCCTCTGAAGAGGAAATTCAGCGTGAATTCTACGCGCTGGAAAAAATTGAAGCGGAAGATACTGATGGCATTATCGCTCTGCCCGGTGCGCAGCAGCTGCTGGCAACGCTGGACGAGCTGGCAATTCCGTGGGCAATTGTTACCTCAGGTTCAGTACCGGTCGCTTCAGCGCGTCGTGCCGCTACCGGCTTGCCCGAGCCGGAAGTGTTTGTTACCGCAGAGCGCGTGGCGCGCGGTAAACCTGAGCCGGATGCCTATTTGTTAGGTGCACAGCTACTGCAACTGGAACCGGAAGAGTGTGTGGTCGTGGAAGATGCGGGCGCAGGTATCCTGTCTGGACTGGCGGCGGGTAGCCATGTGATTGCGGTCAACCCACCGTCTGATGCACCACGCCTCGAAGACGTTAATATGGTGCTCTCCTCACTGGAAGAGCTGATTATTAACAAAAATGCTGACGGTAGTTTTGAGGTGCACAGAAAGCACTGAGCATGATTTAGCCCGGCATGAGTTGATACTCATATCCTGCGCTGCCTGACAAGCATATGACCTTCCGGCAATGCGTTACGCTATCGCGGCGATGCAGCGTCATCTTGAGCAGGAAGGATTAAATAAAGGGCTTGAGAGAGGATTGCAGCAACGGCGACAGGAAGCAATGAAAGACGTCGCCGTTAAAATGCTTGCAGAAGGGCGGAAATTAGCCAGATAACCGGCCTGACAGAAGAACAGCTGAATCAGCGTCGTCACTGAGCCGTGTTTACCGGCGTTGTCAGCACTGTTTACCGCCGCCTGCATGCGCTCCCGTGCACTCAGGCAGCGAGTTATAACGGCGTATCCTGGCTAATCTCATCCAGCGACAGATTAAAACTCGGTACGAATACCTCGAGAAAATAATCCATCTCCGGGCTGCGCCGGTCATTAAGCGTTTTTTCCAGTCTGGTCTTTGCCTGACGGAATTCATTGTTGCCCGCCGACAGCTCTTCCAGGCATTTCAGATAAGCGCACAACGCATCAGCCTGTTTTACGACCGCGCTCTCTTCTGGCGAGTGCAGATGTTCATCCAGCAGTGGCCGGAAAGCATCCTGCAGATCCTCTGGCAGCATTTCGATCAGCTTTTGCTGGGCGATCTTTTCGATCTGCTTATATTCATGGGCGATCTGAGCATTGTAATATTTAACCGGGGTCGGCAGATCGCCGGTCAGGACTTCGCTGGCATCGTGATACAGCGCCAGCATGGCGATGCGTTCCGCATTAAGCTGACCGGAAAACTTCTGGTTTTTGATCAGTGCCAGTACGTGCGCCACCATGGCCACTTGCAGACTATGCTCAGAGACATTTTCGGTGCGCACATTGCGCATCAGCGGCCAGCGATTGATCAGTTTCAGACGGGAAAGATGAGCGAAGAAATGGCTTTGGTTCATAGCGATCTATCCTGTTGTGCAGCGCGAGAGCCGTCAGCTGAGGTACGGGCAGCAATAACACTGCCCGCAACGTTACGGCTTATTGACGATAGCCTTCAAGGAAACGGCCAAACTTGTTCACCGCCATTTCCAGTTCATCGACGCGCGGCAGCGTGACGATGCGCACGTGATCCGGCCATGGCCAGTTAAATGCGGTTCCCTGTACCAGCAGCACTTTTTCCTGTAGCAGGAAATCGAGCACCATTTTCTGGTCGTCATGAATATTAAAGCGTTTAGGATCAATGCGCGGGAACATATACAGCGCACCCTGAGGTTTCACGCAGCTGACGCCGGGGATCTCATTAATCAGTTCCCAGGCACGCTGGCGCTGTTCGTACAGGCGGCCGCCCGGCGCGATAAATTCACTGATACTCTGATAACCACCCAGTGCGGTCTGAATGGCGTGCTGCGCCGGCACGTTAGCACACAGTCGCATCGATGCCAGCATCTCCAGACCTTCAATATAGCCTTTTGCATGTTTTTTCGGACCGTTCAGTACCATCCAGCCCTGACGGAAGCCGGCAACACGGTAGGTTTTCGACAAACCATTAAAGGTGATGGTTAACAGATCCGGCGCCATTGCGGCAATCGAGTGGTGCTGCGCGGCATCATACAAAATCTTATCGTAAATCTCGTCGGCGAAGATGATCAGGTTATGCTGGCGCGCCAGTTCAACCACTTCCATCAGCAACTCTTTGCTGTAGACCGCACCGGTTGGGTTATTCGGATTGATAATCACAATGCCGCGAGTGCGCGGAGTGATTTTGCTGCGAATATCATCAAGGTCCGGGAACCAGTCAGATGACTCATCGCATAAATAGTGCACCGCTTTGCCGCTGGAGAGGGAAACCGCCGCGGTCCATAACGGATAGTCGGGCGCGGGAACCAGCATTTCGTCGCCACTGTTCAGCAGCGCCTGCATCGATTGCACAATCAGCTCAGAAACACCATTGCCGATATAGATATCTTCAACGGTGACGTCGCGCATGCCGCGCGCCTGGTAGTGCTGCATAATGGCTTTACGGGCGGAGTAGAGACCTTTTGAATCGCAATAGCCCTGCGCGCTCGGCAGGTTGCGAATCACATCGACCAGGATTTCATCGGGCGCTTCAAAGCCGAAGGGGGCCGGGTTACCGATGTTGAGTTTAAGGACTTTATTGCCTTCTTCTTCGAGACGTTTTGCTTCTTTTAACACCGGGCCACGAATGTCATAGCAGACGTTGTCCAGCTTACCTGATTTATCAATTTGAAAATTCATCTACATCGCCTTAACTGGCAGAGCCGCGTTCCTGCCGTGGAAAATAACCCTGCACAATTTACTCCTCTGTTCAGCGCTTTTGAAGCGCTGAGTCAGGTTTTGGCGCGATAGCCACGGTTTTACTATCACGCCGGTACGCAACAGGGGCGCTGACGGTATCTTTGGTACAATAATCTCATTATTGGTTTTTACAAAGCATATGCTTCTGGCTGAGATTTGCTCAGTTTCATGCCGGCATTAAAAGCAGGGTGTTCAGCGGCAGATATGCTGCACATTTGATAGAAAATGATAAATAGATGAATGGCTAAATAATCAAAGCTTTCTAATTGAAGTTACGGTTTTAAGTGCTGGTGTGACCAGATTATGGTCGAGACTGGCGATGAGGTTTATTCGCATCAACAACTAAGTGGGGGTTTTGATCGTTGTCTGGACAACTTTTTTTGTCGCACGAGGTCAGAGAAAATGGGTGTTCATTGATAAAATCCTGCTTTACTGAAAAGAATTAGAAGATTGGGGCTTAAAATATAATCGACAGTATGCCAGGATAACAATCAAGGGGATTTACTGTAAAAAAGCAGATAAATCCGGCGATAAAATCTACCATTTTGTCGCAACAAATATTAAGTATTATTTACTATTTGGCGTCACCCGGTCACTCTGACGGAGCGTCGATTCCAGGTCAGTGCTCTTGACCAGTACATGAGCAGTCATGTGCTTTTAAGTGGCTGCAGTGTTATTTAACGACGACGACGCAGCCTTCTACAACTTATGGGTTAGTGCCGTGCGCACTGACAATGTATCAGACGAAAGATACTATTTATCTCAGGGTCCGATCGTGAGAGATCGACAGGGCCGGTATCGTGAAAAGGAGTTTCAGAGGTTCGCCGACAAGCTAATGAGTTGAGAGACATCACTGTTTAGCACTCTCGCCATGACGTCTTGTCACCGCTTTATCTGACTGATAAAGCATGTAGTAACACCAGGGTAGCTGTTTGTAAAAAATCTAATAAGTGAAGAAAAACATGACTAATGCAAATCGTCCGATTCTCAACCTCGACCTCGATCTGCTGAGAACGTTTGTTGCGGTTGCCGATCTTAACACTTTCGCAGCGGCTGCTGCGGCCGTGTGCAGAACGCAATCAGCAGTAAGCCAGCAGATGCAGCGTCTGGAACAATTGGTGGGCAAAGAGTTATTTGCCCGACATGGACGCAACAAATTGCTGACGGAGCACGGTATTCAATTGCTGGGTTATGCCAGAAAAATACTGCGCTTCAATGACGAGGCCTGTACATCTCTGATGTACAGTAACATTCAGGGGGTTCTGACTATCGGCGCGTCCGATGATACCTCTGATACTATTCTGCCTTACCTGCTCAACCGGGTCACCTCGGTCTATCCAAAACTGGCTATTGATGTGCGTGTGAAGCGTAATCCGTACATGATGGAGATGCTGAACCAGGGAGAAGTGGATTTAGTGGTTACCACCTCCAGCCCAGGCAGCTTTACTCATCAGGTACTGCGTACTTCACCGACGTTATGGTATTGCGCGGCTGACTATATCTTCCAGCGTGGTGAAGCGATTCCACTGGTGCTGCTGGATGAACCAAGCCCGTATCGTGATATGGCCATTGATCACCTTAACGAAGCGGGTATCCCATGGCGCATCTCCTACGTCGCTTCTACGTTGGCGGCAGTGCGCGCTGCGGTGAAAGCCGGTCTGGGTGTAACGGCTCGTCCGGTAGAAATGATGAGCCCGGAACTGCGCGTCATGGGTGCAGCAGAAGGTCTGCCTGCACTGCCAGATACGCAATATCTGCTGTGCCGCAATCCTGAAAGCGAAAATGAACTGGCTCTGGCAATTTTCAATGCCATGGAGTCCAGCAGCGATCCTTACACTCTGACCGCTGTCGGTCAGGGTAGTGATGTGCTGTTGGATGACGAAGAGTAAATGTGTTAATCGAAACGATACCTGTTCTCATTAAATCAGCGTATTTAGCTTGTTAACCATTAAAAATAAGCCCTTCACTAATTTATTTTAGTGAGGGGCTTTTTAATGGGTGCTTGTTTCATTTTTTCAGGCATTTTTTTGCCACTTAATTAATATTGTCATTATTCCTGTCTGATGATGCCACCCGACAAGTATCACGGCATAAAATTCGCCGGAGATTGATTACTTGCGGTTGGCAATCGTTTCAAATATTGCTCTTTTTTTTATCATAAAGGGCAAAAGTGTGTCCTGGATCAAAAAAATAACCCTATTAAGGGGCAGGAAAACCGGCCAATTCCTGTCAAAATACGATTGTTAAATGCACGATCCATGCAACTCAATACCCGCTACACTCTATTTACAGCGTTAGACTGACACGATTTAGCTTATTATCTGCGCATCATATGTTAATAAAATGCTGCGGGTGTAAAATAACGTGTGGATACTTTTGTCAAAGTTGACAAAAGGTTATAGAAAGGAGTAAAAAACCCCATAAAATTGCTGCTTAATCATTAAAGACAGCAAAGTTTATAAGGTTTTTCATCCTTCCCTTGAATCGATGTGGTGTGTTAACTGCCGTTAAGAGAGCAGGACGCTAATCGCCACTTTTGATGAGTAAGCAGAGAGTATGTCAACAACCACTGAAGTCATCGCTCATAACTGGGCATTCGCTGTTTTCCTGATCGTCGCCGTGGGCCTCTGTTGCCTGATGTTAGCTGGCGCGTGGTTTTTGGGCGGAAAAGCCCACGGAAGACATAAAAACACACCTTTTGAGTCTGGTATCGAGGCGGTTGGTACGACGCAGATGCGTCTGTCCGCCAAGTTCTATCTGGTGGCGATGTTCTTCGTCATATTCGACGTTGAAGCCCTCTATTTATACGCATGGTCTACTGCGATTCGTGAAAGCGGATGGGTAGGTTTTGTCGAAGCCGCAATTTTCATTTTGGTACTGTTGGCCGGACTGGTTTATCTGGCGCGCATTGGCGCACTGGACTGGGCTCCTGCACGTCGTCGTGTCGTAGTCAAAACCACCACGGTCAGTCACACCAACCGTCATACGCAGTAACAGCGAGGCATTAAGATGGACTATACGCTCACCCGCATAGACCCGAACGGTGAGAATGACCGTTATCCCCTGCAGAAACAGGAAATCGTTACCGATCCCCTGGAGAAGCACGTTCATCAGAATATCTACATGGGCAAGTTAGAGAATGCCCTGCACGATATGGTGAACTGGGGCCGTAAGAACTCCCTCTGGCCGTTTAACTTCGGTCTTTCCTGTTGTTATGTCGAAATGACCACTTCGTTTACTGCGGTTCACGACGTTGCACGATTCGGCTCCGAAGTTATCCGTGCTTCGCCGCGTCAGGCTGACTTTATGGTGGTTGCGGGTACCTGTTTCACCAAAATGGCCCCGGTAGTACAGCGTCTTTATGACCAGATGCTGGAGCCGAAGTGGGTGATTTCAATGGGTGCCTGTGCCAACTCCGGTGGCATGTACGACATTTACTCCGTGGTGCAGGGCGTGGACAAGTTCCTGCCGGTCGACGTGTATATTCCTGGCTGCCCACCGCGTCCGGAAGCTTATATGCAAGCGCTGTTGCTGCTGCAGGAGTCAATCGGTAAAGAGCGCCGCCCGTTATCGTGGGTGGTAGGCGATCAGGGTGTTTATCGCGCCAATATGCAGTCCGAGCGTGAGAGAAAACAGGCCGAGCGTATTGCAGTGACTAACCTGCGTACCCCTGACGAAATTTAAGCCAGCAGTTGATGGATGTGGTCAAGATAAGCGCGTAAGAAAATCACAATGTAACGTGCGCTGACCCACCTGACGCCAACACTGAGTGCCTGTCAGACAGGCCAGAATGGTGAACAACCTTATGACAGATTTAACCGCGCAAGATCTCGCTCAGCCAGCATGGCAAACCCGCGATCACCAGGATGACCCGGTGATCGGCGAGCTGCGTAATCGTTTTGGGCCGGATGCCTTTACCGTGCAGCCTACCCGTACCGGCGTGCCGGTGGTGTGGGTAAAACGTGAGCAGTTACTGGAAATTATTGAGTTTCTTCGCAAGTTGCCGAAACCGTACGTCATGCTGTATGACCTGCATGGTATGGATGAACGCCTGCGCACCCACCGTGACGGTTTACCGGCGGCGGATTTCT
Organism: Winslowiella sp. 2C04; assembly: GCF_050037805.1. NCBI lineage: Bacteria > Pseudomonadati > Pseudomonadota > Gammaproteobacteria > Enterobacterales > Erwiniaceae > Winslowiella > Winslowiella sp. 2C04. The sequence goes on from NZ_CP188300.1 coordinate 1,489,572, forward strand.
CCGTTTTCTACCACTTCATCTCCATTGAACGCAATCGCGATATCATGCTCAAGGTGGCGTTGTCTGAAAACGATTTGAATGTGCCTACCATCACCAAAATGTTCCCGAATGCCAACTGGTATGAGCGTGAAACCTGGGAGATGTTTGGTATCAATATTCAGGGCCACCCGCATCTGACGCGCATTATGATGCCGCAGACCTGGGAAGGGCATCCGCTGCGTAAAGACTATCCGGCACGCGCCACCGAATTCGATCCTTTCGAGCTGACAAAGCAGAAAGAAGACCTGGAAATGGAAGCGCTGACCTTTAAGCCGGAAGACTGGGGCATGAAGCGCAGTACCACCAATGAGGACTTTATGTTCCTCAACCTCGGTCCTAACCACCCCTCAGCGCACGGTGCATTCCGCATCATTATGCAGCTGGATGGTGAAGAGATCGTCGACTGCGTACCGGATATCGGCTACCACCACCGCGGTGCGGAAAAAATGGGTGAGCGCCAGTCCTGGCACAGCTACATTCCCTATACCGACCGTATCGAATATCTCGGTGGCTGCGTTAACGAGATGCCGTATGTGCTGGCAGTAGAAAAACTGGCCGGGATTAAAGTGCCAGAACGCGTGGATGTGATTCGCGTGATGCTATCAGAGCTGTTCCGTATCAACAGCCACCTGCTTTACATCTCCACTTTTATTCAGGACGTCGGTGCTATGTCTCCGGTGTTCTTTGCCTTTACCGATCGCCAGAAAATTTATGATGTGGTGGAAGCCATCACCGGTTTCCGTATGCATCCGGCATGGTTCCGTATTGGCGGTGTGGCGCATGATCTGCCGAAAGGCTGGGACCGTCTGCTGCGCGAATTCCTCGACTGGCTGCCAAAACGTCTGAAAGCCTATGAGCAAACCGCACTGAAAAACTCGGTGCTGATTGGTCGTTCGAAAGGCGTGTCTGCTTACAATATGGATGAAGCGCTGGCATGGGGCACCACCGGTGCTGGCCTGCGCGCCACCGGTCTCGACTTTGACGTGCGTAAATGGCGCCCGTACTCCGGTTATGAAAACTTCGATTTCGAAGTGCCAATCGGTGCCGGTGTCAGCTGTGCTTATACCCGCGTGATGCTGAAGATGGAAGAGATGCGCCAGAGCCTGCGTATTCTCGAGCAATGCCTGAACAATATGCCGGAAGGCCCGTTCAAGGCCGATCATCCGTTGACAACGCCGCCACCGAAAGAGCGCACGCTGCAGCATATTGAAACCCTGATCACCCACTTCCTGCAGGTTTCCTGGGGGCCAGTAATGCCAGCCAACGAATCCTTCCAGATGATCGAGGCGACCAAGGGAATTAACAGTTACTACCTGACCAGCGATGGCAGCACGATGAGCTACCGCACCCGCGTGCGCACGCCAAGCTTCCCGCACCTGCAGCAGATCCCATCGGTGATCCGCGGCAGCCTGGTATCCGATCTGATCGTTTACCTCGGTAGTATCGATTTTGTTATGTCAGACGTGGACCGCTAATTATGCACGATCAAAAAATTGCGATCGAAACGATCGATGTGAGTGAGGTCTTTGTGCTGAGTGCCACAGAACGTGACGCTATTGAGCATGAAAAACATCACTACGAAGACGCACGCGCAGCCTCAATTGAAGCGCTGAAGATCGTGCAGAAACAGCGTGGCTGGGTGCCGGATGGCGCGATTAATGCCATTTCTGAAGTGCTGGGTATCCCGGCCAGCGACGTAGAAGGCGTGGCGACGTTTTACAGCCAGATTTTCCGTCAGCCGGTTGGCCGCCATGTGATTCGCTACTGCGACAGCGTGGTCTGCCATATCACCGGTTATCAGGGGATTCAGGCGGCGCTGGAACAGAATCTGAATATCAAGCCTGGCCAGACCACCACCGATGGCCGCTTTACCCTGCTGCCAACCTGCTGTCTCGGTAACTGCGACAAAGGCCCAACCATGATGGTCGACGAAGATACCCACGTGCATCTGACGCCGGAAACCATCGCTGACTTACTGGAGCAGTATCAATGAAACAGATCATTCGTACTGCCGAAATGCATCCACTGACCTGGCGCATGCGTGAAGACAAACAGCCGGTATGGCTGGATGAATATCGCAGCAAAAACGGCTATGCCGGTGCTGAAAAAGCGCTGAAAGGCATGGCGCCAGACGAGATTGTGGCGCTGGTAAAAGATTCAGGCCTGAAAGGGCGCGGCGGCGCGGGCTTCTCCACGGGTCTGAAGTGGAGCCTGATGCCGAAAGACGAAAGCATGAATATCCGTTACCTGCTGTGTAACGCCGATGAGATGGAGCCGGGCACCTATAAAGACCGCCTGCTGATGGAGCAGATGCCGCATCAGCTGGTGGAAGGCATGCTGATCAGTGCTTTCGCGCTGAAAGCTTACCGTGGCTACATCTTCCTGCGCGGAGAGTATATCGAGGCGGCGGTTAATTTGCGCCGTGCGATTGCTGAAGCGACCGAAGCAGGTCTGCTGGGCAAGAACATTCTCGGCAGCGGGTTTGATTTCGAACTGATCGTGCACACCGGCGCGGGTCGTTACATCTGCGGTGAAGAGACAGCGCTGATTAACTCGCTGGAAGGCCGCCGCGCGAACCCGCGCTCCAAGCCACCATTCCCGGCCTCCGCCGGCGTATGGGGTAAGCCGACCTGCGTGAATAACGTTGAAACGCTGTCGAACGTGCCGGCCATCCTCGCTAACGGCGTGGAGTGGTACAAGGGCATTTCAAACAGCGATGACGCCGGGACCAAAATGATGGGCTTCTCTGGCCGGGTGAAAAATCCAGGCGTCTGGGAGCTGCCGTTTGGCACTACTGCCCGCGAGATCCTTGAGGATTACGCCGGTGGCATGCGCGATGGCCTGAAATTTAAAGCCTGGCAGCCAGGCGGTGCCGGAACTGACTTCCTGACCGATCAGCACCTCGACCTGCCGATGGAGTTTGCCAGCATTGGTAAAGCCGGCAGCCGTTTGGGTACCGCGCTGGCGATGGCGGTCGATCACGAAATCAATATGGTGTCGCTGGTCCGTAACCTGGAAGAGTTCTTCGCCCGTGAATCCTGTGGCTGGTGTACCCCATGCCGCGATGGTTTGCCGTGGAGCGTAAAAATCCTGCGTGCGCTGGAGCAGGGCAAAGGTCAGCCGGGCGATATTGAAACGCTTGAGCAGCTTTGTCGCCAGCTTGGTCCGGGCAAAACCTTTTGCGCCCATGCGCCAGGTGCAGTAGAGCCACTGCAAAGCGCGATTAAATATTTCCGCGAAGAATTTGAAGCCGGCATCGCGCCGCAGGTCTTTGGTAACGCTCGTGCAATCAGCGGTATTCAGCCAAACCTGTTAAAAGCACGCTGGTAAAAACGTGCGGGCGCTGCTGGGGCGGCGTTTCTCCCCGCCCGACGCGCAGAGATTTATGTTTAACGCTTGAGAGATCAAGCCTTACGGAAGCATGTTCACTATGGCTACAATTCATGTAGACGGTAAAGAATATGATGTCGACGGCGCAGACAACTTGCTTCAGGCATGTCTGTCCCTCGGCCTTGATATTCCTTATTTTTGCTGGCACCCGGCGCTGGGCAGCGTAGGTGCTTGCCGCCAGTGTGCGGTGAAGCAATACCAAAATGCCGAAGATACCCGTGGTCGCCTGGTCATGTCCTGCATGACGCCAGCGTCAGACGGCACCTTTATCTCAATTGATGACGGCGAAGCGAAAGAGTTCCGTGAGAGCGTGGTTGAGTGGTTGATGACTAACCACCCGCACGACTGTCCGGTGTGTGAAGAGGGCGGTAACTGCCATCTTCAGGATATGACGGTGATGACCGGCCATAGCTTCCGCCGCTATCGTTTCACCAAGCGTACCCACCGTAATCAGGATCTCGGGCCGTTTATTTCTCACGAAATGAACCGCTGTATCGCCTGCTACCGCTGCGTGCGTTACTACAAAGACTATGCCGACGGCACCGATCTTGGTGTGTATGGCGCGCACGACAACGTCTACTTTGGTCGTCCGGAAGATGGCACGCTGGAAAGCGAGTTCTCCGGCAACCTGGTAGAGATTTGTCCTACCGGCGTCTTCACCGATAAAACCCACTCCGAGCGTTACAACCGTAAGTGGGATATGCAGTTTGCACCGAGCATTTGTCAGCAGTGCAGCATCGGCTGTAACACCAGCCCGGGCGAGCGCTATGGCGAACTGCGCCGTATTGAAAACCGCTATAACGGTAGCGTAAACCACTATTTCCTCTGTGACCGCGGTCGTTTTGGTTATGGCTACGTTAATCTGAAAGATCGCCCACGCCATCCGATGCAGCGTCGCGGTGATGACTGGATTACGCTGAATGCGGACCAGGCGATGCAGGGTGCTGCCGACGTGCTGCGTCAGGCGAAAAAAGTGATTGGTATTGGTTCACCACGCGCCAGCGTCGAGAGTAACTTTGCGCTGCGCGAACTGGTGGGCGCGGAAAACTTCTCCACCGGTATTCCGGCGGCGGAGCAGTCGCGTCTGGAACTGATGCTGAAAGTCCTGCGTGAAGGTGGCATTCATACTCCGGCACTGCGCGAGATTGAGAGCTACGATGCGGTGCTGGTATTGGGTGAAGATCTGACCCAGACCGGTGCACGCGTGGCGTTATCAGTACGCCAGGCGGTTAAAGGTAAATCACGCGAAATGGCAGCGGCACAAAAAGTGGCTGACTGGCAGATTGCGGCGATCCTGAATATTGGCCAGAACGCTAAACATCCGTTGTTTATCACCAATGTCGATACCACCCGTATGGATGATATCGCCGCGTGGAGCTATCGCGCGCCAGTTGAAGATCAGGCGCGTCTGGGCTTTGCCATCGCTCATGCGCTGGATAACAGTGCGCCAGCGGTGGACGGTATCGAGCGCAGCCTGGCAGGTAAAATCGACGTGATCGTGCAGGCGTTAGCCGGCGCGAGAAAACCGCTGATCATCTCCGGCACCCATTCCGGTAGCCAACAGATGATTGAAGCGGCGGCGAACGTGGCTAAAGCGCTGAAAGGGCGTGGTGCTGATGTGGGCATTACCCTGCTGGCTTCCGCTACCAACAGCGTTGGCCTCGGCATGATCGGCGGCAACACGCTGGATAGTGCGCTGGAGCAACTGACCAGCGGTAGCGCAGATGCGGTAGTGATCCTTGAAAACGATCTGTATCGCCAGGCACCGGCCGCGCAGGTTGACGCTGCATTAAGCAACACGCCAAACGTGATCGTTATCGATCATCAGCGCACGGCCACCATGGATAAAGCCGGGCTGATTCTTTCCGCTGCCAGCTTTGCTGAAAGTGATGGCACAGTAGTCAACCAGGAAGGCCGTGCTCAGCGCTTCTTCCAGGTTTATGATCCGGCTTACTATGACACCACGGTAGAGATGCTGGAAAGCTGGCGCTGGCTGCACTCGTTGCACAGCACCGTTGAGAGCCGCCATGTTGACTGGACGCAGCTTGATGATGTGATCGATGCGGCGGTTCAGGCATTGCCACAGCTGGCAGCGATCAAGGATGCGGCACCGGATGCCAGCTTCCGTATTCGCGGTCAGAAACTGGCGCGTTCTCCGCACCGTTACAGCGGTCGTACCGCCATGCGCGCCAATATCAGCGTGCATGAGCCACGACAGCCGCAAGATAAAGACACCATGTTCGCCTTCTCAATGGAGGGTAACAACAGCCCACTGGCCGATCGTCAGCAGATCCCGTTTGCCTGGGCGCCAGGCTGGAACTCACCGCAGGCGTGGAATAAGTTCCAGGCTGAAGTGGGAGGCAAACTGCGTCATGGCGATCCTGGCGTGCGACTGTTTGAGGCCAGCGAAGGTCAGCTTCAGTGGTTTGACAGCGTGCCTGCTGCCTTTGCCGGTAATGAAAATCAGTGGCGCGTGGCGCCTTACTACCACTTGTTCGGTAGTGAAGAGATGACCCAGCGCGCCCCGGTGATTCAGACGCGTATGCCGCAGCCGTATGTAATGGTTAATCCAGCTGATGCCGCCCGTCTGGGCGTTAACGACGGTACAGCCGTTGAGTTCAGCTGTGCAGGTCAGACGCTGCGCCTGCCGGTGCGTTTCTCCGACGCGTTACAAGCAGGGCAGGTAGGTTTACCGATCGGTATGCCGGGTATTCCGCCATACCTTTCCGGCGCCAATATTGACGATCTGCGGGAGGCTGCGCAATGAGCTGGCTCACTCCGGAATTAATTGACGTGCTGATCGCCGTCGGCAAAGCGCTGGTGATCTTATTAGTCGTGGTGGGCTGTGGTGCCTTTATGAGCTTCGGTGAACGTCGCTTGCTGGGCCTGTTCCAGAACCGTTACGGACCGAACCGTGTTGGCTGGGGCGGCTCGCTGCAGCTGGTCGCGGACATGATCAAAATGTTCTTTAAAGAGGACTGGATCCCACCGTTTACCGACCGCGTGATTTTTACCCTGGCACCGATGATTGCCTTTACCTCGCTGCTGCTGGCAATGGCGATCGTACCGGTAACGTCAACCTGGATGGGCGCTGACCTGAATATCGGTCTGCTGTTCTTCCTGATGATGGCGGGCCTTGCGGTATATGCGGTGCTGTTTGCTGGCTGGGCGAGTAATAACAAATACTCGCTGCTGGGCGCCATGCGTGCTTCTGCCCAGACCCTGAGCTATGAAGTGTTTCTCGGCCTGTCGTTGATGGGCGTGGTTGCACAGGCTGGCTCGTTCAATATGGTCGAGATTGTTAACAGCCAGACGCACTTGTGGAACGTAATTCCGCAGTTCCTCGGCTTTATCACCTTCTGTATTGCGGGTGTTGCGGTGTGTCACCGTCATCCATTTGACCAGCCGGAAGCCGAGCAGGAACTGGCCGATGGTTACCACATTGAATATGCCGGGATGAAATTTGGCCTGTTCTTTGTCGGTGAATATATCGGTATCGTTACCGTTTCTTCACTGATCGTCACGCTGTTTTTCGGCGGCTGGCACGGTCCATGGTTGCCACCGATTTTCTGGTTTGCCATCAAGACGGCATTTTTCATGATGATGTTCATTCTGATTCGTGCTGCGTTGCCGCGTCCGCGCTATGACCAGGTGATGTCTTTCGGCTGGAAAGTTTGTCTGCCGTTGACGTTGTTGAACCTGCTGGCGACTGCCGCAGTGATTTTGTACACGGCGCAGTAAGAGGTTAAGAACATGACATTAAAAGATATTGTCGTTGGTTTCGGTACTACGGTTCGTAGTATCTGGCTGATTGGGATGAATGCTTTCGCCAAGCGCGAAACCATGATGTACCCGGAAGAGCCGGTTTACCTGCCACCGCGTTATCGTGGCCGCATCGTGCTGACGCGCGATCCGGACGGCGAAGAGCGCTGCGTTGCCTGTAACCTGTGTGCGGTAGCTTGTCCTGTCGGCTGTATTTCACTGCAAAAAGCCGAGCATCAGGATGGCCGCTGGTATCCGGAGTTCTTCCGCATCAACTTCTCGCGCTGCATTTTCTGTGGTCTGTGTGAAGAAGCCTGCCCGACCACCGCGATCCAGTTGACGCCGGATTTCGAACTGGGTGAGTTTAAGCGTCAGGATCTGGTGTACGAAAAAGAAGACCTGTTGATTTCAGGACCGGGTAAATACCCTGAGTACAACTTCTATCGTATGGCGGGTATGGCGATCGAGGGTAAAGACAAGGGCGACGCCGAAAACGAAGCCAAACCTATCGACGTCAAAGGCTTGTTACCTTAAGGAGCCAGACATGGAATTTGCATTTTATATTTGCGGACTGATAGCGGTACTGACGACTCTGCGCGTTATTACCCATACCAATCCGGTGCATGCGTTGCTGTATCTGATCATCTCGCTGTTGGCGATTGCTGGCGTGTTCTTCTCCATGGGCGCCTATTTTGCCGGTGCGCTGGAAATCATCGTTTACGCCGGTGCCATTATGGTGCTGTTCGTCTTCGTAGTGATGATGCTGAACCTCGGCAAAGCGGTGCAGGAGCAAGAGCGCCAGTGGTTGCAGCCGTCATTATGGATTGGTCCTGGTCTGGTGGCGCTGGTGCTGCTGGCGGTACTGATTTACGCGATTACCACGGTTAACGATCAGGGCATTGACGGCACAATTATCGACGCGAAAGCGGTCGGGATTAGCCTGTTTGGTCCTTACGTTCTGGCGGTTGAGCTGGCTTCAATGCTGTTGTTGGCGGGTCTGGTGGTGGCATTCCACATCGGACGTGAAGATCGTCAGGGCGAGGTGCTAAGCAACCGCCCTGGTGATGCAGCGAAAAGTAAAAAGGAGGAACACGCATGATCCCTCTGCAACATGGGCTTATCCTGGCGGCGATTCTGTTCGTTCTCGGACTGACCGGGCTGGTGATGCGTCGCAATCTGTTGTTTATGTTAATTGGCCTCGAAATCATGATTAACGCTGCGGCACTGGCGTTCGTGGTGGCGGGAAGCTATTGGGGACAAGCCGACGGTCAGGTGATGTATATTCTGGCTATCAGCCTTGCGGCCGCCGAAGCCAGTATTGGCCTTGCGCTGCTGCTGCAGCTCTACCGTCGTCGTCAGACTCTCAACATTGACACAGTGAGCGAGATGCGCGGATGAACCTTCTCTATTTAACTATTCTGTTTCCGCTGATCGGCTTTTTGCTGCTGGCGTTCTCGCGAGGCCGCTGGTCTGAAAACGTCTCCGCGACCATTGGTATGGGGTCGGTGGGCTTGTCAGCGCTGGTGACTCTGTATGCCGGTATCGACTTCTTCAATCAGGGCCAGCAGGTTTTCAATCAGCCACTCTGGACCTGGATGGATGTCGGCGACTTTAATATTGGTGTCAACCTGACGCTGGACGGCCTGTCGCTGACCATGCTGTCTGTGGTCACCGGTGTCGGTTTCTTCATTCATATGTTTGCCTCCTGGTATATGCGGGGAGAAGAGGGCTATTCGCGCTTCTTCGCGTATACCAACCTGTTTATCGCCAGCATGGTGGTTCTGGTTCTGGCCGACAACCTGATGCTGATGTATCTCGGTTGGGAAGGCGTTGGTCTCTGCTCTTATCTGCTGATCGGTTTCTACTACACCAATCCGGACAACGGCGCGGCGGCGATGAAAGCGTTCATCATTACCCGTGTGGGTGACGTGTTCCTGGCGTTTGCGTTGTTCATTCTCTACAACGAGCTGGGTACGCTGAACTTCCGCGAGATGGTTGAGCTGGCACCGGCGCACTTTGCCGCAGACAACCACATGTTGCAGTGGGCGACGTTGATGCTGTTAGGTGGCGCACTAGGTAAATCTGCCCAGCTGCCGTTGCAGACCTGGCTGGCCGATGCGATGGCAGGCCCGACGCCGGTTTCCGCACTGATTCACGCGGCAACCATGGTGACGGCGGGTGTCTATCTGATCGCCCGTACTCACGGCCTGTTCCTGCTGACGCCGGAAGTGCTGCATCTGGTGGGGATTATCGGTGCGATTACACTGGTGCTGGCGGGCTTTGCCGCACTGGTACAGACCGATATCAAACGCGTGCTGGCATACTCAACCATGAGTCAGATTGGCTATATGTTCCTTGCTCTGGGTGTACAAGCCTGGGACGCGGCCATTTTCCATCTGATGACCCATGCCTTCTTTAAAGCGTTGCTGTTCCTCTCTTCCGGTTCGGTGATTCTGGCATGTCATCACGAGCAGAATATTTTCAAAATGGGTGGCCTGCGTAAAAGCATTCCGCTGGTGTATGTCTGCTTCCTGGTGGGCGGTGCGGCGCTGTCAGCACTGCCGCTGATTACCGCAGGCTTCTTCAGTAAGGACGAGATTCTTGCTGGTGCGCTGGCGAATGGCCATATCAATCTGATGGTGGCGGGCCTGGTGGGGGCATTTATGACCTCGCTGTATACCTTCCGTATGATCTTTATCGCCTTCCACGGTGAAGAGAAGATTCACGCGCATGCGGGTAAAGGCATCACTCACCATCTGCCGCTGATTGTTCTGCTGATTCTCTCAACCTTTATCGGCGCGATGATTGTTCCACCGTTGCAGGGCGTACTGCCGAATACCACCGAACTGGCGCATGGCACCGTATTGACGCTGGAAATCGCCTCCGGCGTGGTGGCAATTGTCGGTATTCTGCTGGCTGCCGCTCTGTGGCTGGGCAAACGCACGCTGGTGACCAGTATTGCTAATAGTGCCATTGGCCGCTTCTTCAGCACCTGGTGGTTCGCCGCGTGGGGCTTTGACTGGCTGTACGACAAAGTGTTTGTTAAACCGTATCTCGGTATTGCCTGGCTGCTGCAACGCGATCCGTTAAATGGTCTGATGAATATTCCGGCTATCCTGTCGCGTTTCGCGAACAAAGGGCTGGTGGTCAGCGAGAACGGTTATCTGCGCTGGTATATCGCCTCAATGAGTATCGGTGCCGTCGTGGTACTGGCACTAATGCTGGTGGTTTAAGGTTAGTGAGCGGGATGGAGCGGAATTGTCCATCCCAACAAGAAGAATATTGAAAATATACCCCGTATAAATGGGCGTTATCGGCGCAGTCAGTTTGTTCGCCGCCAGCGCGGAGCAACCGCAGCGTACTAAAGTACGTGAGGATTGCGAGCACTGCCGGCGAACAAAATGGCAAGCAAGATAGCCCAAACGGGGCCAAGAAAGGGAAAGACTCGCCATGTTATTGCCTTGGCTTATATTTATACCCTTCGTCGGTGGCTTGCTGTGCTGGCAGTGCGAACGCTTTGGCGTCAGAGCGCCGCGCTGGATCGCACTGATCACTATGGGGTTGACGCTGGTGCTGTCGCTGCATCTCTGGATGCAGAGTAACTATGCGCTGACTCAGGCAGCAGGTTTGCCACAGTGGCAATCTGAATTCTCCGCATCATGGATTCCGCGTTTCGGCATCAATTTCCACCTGGCTCTCGACGGACTGTCGCTGCTGATGGTGGTACTGACCGGGCTGCTGGGGTTAATGGCGGTACTCTGCTCCTGGAAGGAAATTGAGAAAAATCAGGGCTTTTTCTACCTCAACCTGATGTGGATTTTGGGCGGCGTGATCGGCGTGTTCCTCGCCATCGACCTGTTCCTGTTCTTCTTCTTCTGGGAAATGATGCTGGTGCCGATGTACTTCCTCATCGCACTCTGGGGTCATAAAGCGTCCGACGGTAAAACCCGTATCAGCGCAGCCACCAAGTTCTTTATCTACACCCAGTCCAGTGGTCTGGTGATGCTGATTGCGATTCTGGGTCTGGTATTCGTTCATTACAATGCGACCGGAGTCTGGACGTTCAACTATGAACTGCTGCTGAACACGCCAATGTCGCACGGTGTTGAATATCTGCTGATGCTCGGCTTCTTTATCGCTTTCGCGGTGAAAATGCCGGTGGTGCCGTTACACGGCTGGTTACCGGATGCGCACAGCCAGGCACCAACGGCTGGCTCCGTTGACCTCGCAGGCATCCTGCTGAAGACCGCTGCTTACGGTTTGTTGCGCTTCAGCCTGCCGCTGTTCCCGAATGCCTCAGCTGAATTTGCGCCGATTGCCATGTGGCTGGGTATCATTGGTATCTTCTACGGCGCGTGGATGGCATTCTCCCAGACCGATATCAAACGTCTGATTGCTTACACCTCAGTATCCCACATGGGCTTTGTACTGATTGCCATCTATACCGGCAGCCAGCTGGCTTACCAGGGCGCGGTGATTCAGATGATTGCTCACGGTCTCTCAGCGGCGGCACTGTTTATCCTGTGCGGTCAGCTGTATGAGCGTCTGCATACGCGTGATATGCGTCAGATGGGCGGTCTGTGGTCGCGCATCAAATGGTTGCCGGGTCTGTCTTTGTTCTTCGCCGTGGCTAACCTCGGTATGCCGGGCACCGGTAACTTCGTCGGTGAATTTATGATTCTGGTCGGCAGCTTCCAGGTTGCGCCAGTGATTATCGTCATTGCCACTTTCGGTCTGGTGTTTGCTTCGGTCTACTCATTAATCATGATGCAACGGGCTTATTATGGTCCGGCAAAATCTGACAAGCCGCTGAAAGGCATGTCGCCGCGCGAATTCCTGATGATTATGGTGCTGGTGGTTCTGCTGGTACTGCTGGGGGTTTATCCACAGCCGATTCTGGACACCTCACATGCTGCGATGAGCAATATTCAGCAGTGGTTTACCGCTTCAATTTCAACTACAAGGCCGTAATTCGCCATGACAATAACTCCTCAACATTTGATCGCGCTGCTACCGCTGTTGATCGTCGGATTGACGGTGGTGGTTGTGATGCTGTCCATTGCGTGGCGACGCAACCACTTCGTCAACGCGACCCTGACGGTGATCGGTCTTAACCTCGCACTGCTGTCACTGTTCTTTGTTGGCCAGGCTGGCCCAATGGATGTCACGCCGTTACTGCGCGTCGACGGTTACGCCATGTTCTATACCGGGCTGGTAATACTGGCGAGTCTCGCAACCTGTACCTTCGCGTATCCGTGGCTTGAGGGCTACACCGATAACCGTGAAGAGTTCTACCTGCTGGTGCTGATTGCGGCACTTGGTGGAGTGGTTCTGGCGGGTGCGAATCATCTGGCTGCGCTGTTTATCGGTATTGAACTGCTGTCGCTGCCGCTGTTTGGCCTGATTGGTTACGCTTTCCGTCAGAAACGTTCGCTGGAAGCCGCCATTAAGTACATGATTCTCTCTGCTGCGGCATCATCGTTCCTGCTGTTCGGTATGGCACTGGTGTACGCTGATTCAGGCAGCCTGAGCTTTATGGCGCTGGGCAAAACCCTAAGCGATGAGATGCTGCATCAGCCGCTGTTGCTGGCGGGTCTGGGCCTGATGATTGTTGGCCTCGGCTTTAAACTGTCGCTGGTTCCGTTCCACCTGTGGACGCCAGACGTCTATCAGGGGGCACCGGCACCGGTCTCCACCTTCCTGGCAACCGCCAGCAAGATCGCCATTTTTGGTGTGGTGATGCGTCTGTTTATGTATGCGCCGGTAACCGACAGCGAAGCGGTCAGAACGGTACTCGGCGTGATTGCCTTTGCCTCGATTCTGTTTGGCAACCTGATGGCTATCTCGCAGAGCAACATCAAGCGTATGCTCGGTTACTCTTCAATCGCTCACCTCGGCTATCTGCTGGTGGCGCTGATTGCGGTGCAGACTCATCAGCTGTCGCTGGAAACCGTTGGCGTCTATCTGGCCGGTTACCTGTTCAGCAGCCTCGGTGCATTCGGCGTAGTCAGCCTGATGTCCAGCCCGTATCGTGGTCCGGATGCTGATTCACTTTACTCGTATCGTGGTCTGTTCTGGCATCGCCCGATTCTGTCAGCGGTTATGACGGTGATGATGCTGTCACTGGCGGGTATCCCGATGACGCTCGGCTTTATCGGTAAGTTTTACGTGATTGCGGTCGGCGTGAATGCACACCTGTGGTGGCTGACGGCGGCGGTGGTGCTGGGTAGTGCAATTGGTCTGTACTATTATCTGCGCGTCACCGTCAGCTTATACCTCAGCCCACCAGAGTCGCTACAGCGTGATACGCCGGCTAACTGGGCGTTTACCGCCGGTGGCGTGGTAGTGCTGATTTCAGCAATTCTGGTACTGCTGTTAGGTATTTACCCGCAGCCGCTGATCAACCTGGTACAGATGGCACAGCCGCTAATGTAACCGGTATTGATTGTTGCGATATAAAGAAATCAGGCCTGTCGGGCCTGATTTTTTTTTAATATTGTATTTTCCGCACATTATTAATGTTTATTCTTTGTGCTATTTCGGCCTTCTTGCTAATTTGGCATCATCCTCTTCCTCGCTGGAGAAGCCCCTTGATAAGATTAATTTTCTTACTGGTGGGTGCTCGTCAGTTAAAATCCCGCTGGTTATTCCTCGCCTTCATTGGGGCATGCTGGATCGCGCTCGGCGTGGCGATCTTTTACGACATCGCCAGTGACGGTCGCCTGTCGGTGCCGCTGGATACCTTAGCACTGTTACTGGTTATTGAAGGTTTGGTTGAAATCGCCGCGGCGATGATTATTGGTATCCGCATATACTGGCCTGGTATCTGGAAAGGGTTGGGCTTTCTGGTTATCGCGTTATTGGTGTTTGATTTACCCTGGGATAACAATATTCTCGCCTCAGTGCTGTTTGGTACGGCATTTCTCGGCGACGGCTTATTCCGCATCGCTTCGTCGTTGGTGCTGCGTACGGTGAAATGGCGGCGGGAGTTTTCCTTTGGCGTAATAGAAGTTGGCCTCAGTCTGCTGATTTTCAGCAACTGGCCGTTCCATCATCATATTGCCGTACCGCTCTGTTTCTCCTTACTTCTGCTTACTTCCGGCCTGTCATTAATTAAGATGGCGCGCCAGGTATTGCTGTTACCGGAAAGCGCCTCGGTGATGTCGTTACCGTTATTTACCTCACGCGGGCTGCGTCGCTGGAGTGAGCTGGCTTACGAGCATCCGCCATTTCCGCAGCAGTCGCCGACCCTTCCGCTGAAGGTGCTGGTATGGACGCCGGTGGGATCGGCGATAGTTACCGAGCGGCGGCGAGTCATCGATCGCTATATCGCAGCAGTGGATAAAGACGGTGTGATCTCTACCGGACATATATCGCTGATCATCGAGAACGAACTCTATATCAGCCACTATCCGTTTGAGGAGATCGATCGCGACAGCGGTAATTTCCGCGCCATGCTGCGGGCGGGGGAGGACAATGATATGCCGGGGCGATTTAACGACGATCTGGCGGCGGAGATTGCTGACTGGTGTCCACCGGACCAGCAGGTGCCGTTTAACCACTATAACGCCGAGGCATTGCATAATTACTGGCAGGTTTTTTCCACAGATACCACCTATAACCTGACCTCACGCAACTGCTCGTCAACGGTGGTGCAGGCGCTGGACGTGGCTATCGAGGGTTCGATGGGCCACTATCGTTTTCCGGCGATACATCTGTTGTTAGATCCTAATTTCTGGCTGCTGGGGCTGGTGCGCGGCCGGGCCGAACAGATGACCTGGACGCCGGGCCTGGCGCTTGACTATGTACGCCTGCTGAAGCTGGTGGTTGAGCCGACCCGCAGCCGCGCGTGGCACAAACGCGTGCACGAAGCTTTTCTGATACGGCGCGCGGTAATTAAACAGGAAATCCGCCTGAAAAAAGGAACGATCGCCGCGCAAAGTAAAGGTGCGCCGGAGGAAAAATGAAGTCTGAACTGCGGGCTAAATTTTCTGTCATTTCGGCGGTCACGATTTTTGGTCTGACCTACGGTCTGAGTGCGCCACTGATCGCCATCACGCTGGCCAATCATGGCTATAGCGAAGCCTTTATCGGTATCAATGCCGCAATGCATGCGCTTGGGGTATTACTGATTGCCCCCAAACTGCCGTGGTTATGCCGCACTTTCTCAACGCGTCAGCTAATGTCTACCGCAATACTGGCTGCTGCGGCTTTACTGATGATGTTTCCATGGTTGCCGATCGCCAGCTGGTTTGTGCTGCGGTTGCTGTTGGGAATGGCAACCGAAGTCATTCTGGTGGTCACCGAAACCTGGCTAAATCAGGTGACGGTGGAGCAGCATCGGGCGAAGAATTTAGCCATTTATACCGCCATGCTGTCGCTTGGCTTTGCCCTCGGCCCAATGATTCTTAGCCTGATGGGGAGCGGTTCCAATGCCTTTATGCTGGGTGGCGTCATCGCGCTGGCTGCCGCACTGGCGATGATACTGTCGAAGACCGGCTTTATTTCCTCTGATCATGAGGTGAAGCGCTCCCTGGCGGCCTGGCTGAAGTTGATTCCGCTGGCGCTGGCGGCGACGGTATTGAATGCGGCGCTGGAGTGTGCCGGGATGAACTTACTGCCGCTGTATGCCATCAACCTCGGCTGGAGTGAGTCCGAGGCCACTTCACTGATCGCTATTCTGCTGGT
Organism: Winslowiella sp. 2C04; assembly: GCF_050037805.1. Lineage (NCBI taxonomy): Bacteria > Pseudomonadati > Pseudomonadota > Gammaproteobacteria > Enterobacterales > Erwiniaceae > Winslowiella > Winslowiella sp. 2C04. The sequence goes on from NZ_CP188300.1 coordinate 1,505,451, forward strand.
TGGCGCCATCGTGCTACAGCTGCCGGTCGGCTGGCTGGCAGATCGCTTTGATCGTCAGCGTTTGATCGTGATACTTGCCGCACTTTCTACCCTCGGCGCGCTGGTCTGGCCGCTGGCGTTACAACATATCTGGCTGGCGCGCGCACTGCTGTTTGTCTGGGGCGGAGTGTTCGTTGGCATCTATACCGTGATTATTACGCTTATTGGTCAGCGTTTTCGCGGTGCGGAACTGGCAGGAGCTTATGCTATTCTTTCGGTCGGCTGGGGCGTGGGGGCGTTAATCGGCCCGATGTTGGGTGGCATTTCAATGTCAATGACCCTGCATGGTTTACCGTTGATGACCGCGCTGCTGTGCGGCATATTTACTCTGTTCGCGCTGCGTACCCGGCAGGAAGCGTGTTAACAGAAAAAAGCAGGAGAGGGAGTATGGATCTTATCTGGCAGGACTTACACCACAGCGAGCTGAGCGTTGCACAGCTCTACGCTATTCTGGCGCTGCGCAGCAGGGTGTTCGTGGTTGAACAACATTGCGCTTATCAGGATATTGACGGTGCCGATCTGGCGCAGGATAACCGTCATATTATCGGCTGGCTGGATGATAAGATCGTGGCATATGCGCGTGTTCTGACGCCGCAACAATCAGATCAACCGGTAAGCATTGGCCGGGTGATCATCGCTCCTGAGGCACGAGGCTTAAGCCTTGGATATCGATTAATGGAGCAGGCAATTGCCAGCTGCGAGCAACACTGGCCGGGACAATCGATCTTTCTCTCTGCGCAGGCGCATTTGCAGGAGTTTTATGGTCGGTTAGGATTTAAGCCGGTTGGCGAGATTTATCTTGAGGATGATATTCCGCATATTGGGATGCAGAACTAGTTAAATCGGGCGGCGCAAACGCCGCCCGTTAAAACATGCTGATTAATTAGTCAGCATGCATCTGCCGATCGTCAATATACTTACGTTTATCCGGCGGTGGCGGGAAGTACTGATACAGCCACGTCTCGCTCAGCGTTTCTCCCTGCGAACGCAGGAACATCCGCATCTCAACCGGTTTGGTATCGTCGCTGTTCGGATACCAGTCAAACAAGATGCGATAACCGTTTAGCGGTTCAACGAACAGAATCTCCACTTGCTTAAGGGTGCCTGAAGAGACGTCGATCACCGGCTCAATGCCTTTCGCTGCCGCGGCTTTCAGATCGCCACCGACAAAATCTACCGCAATGCGGCGTGCCCAGACATCCGGATAATGTTCACCAGGTGCCCAGCCTTCCGGGAAGCCACCCATACCGGTTCGGGTCGCATCGACGCGCGCTAAATCACTGCGCACCGGCGGTAAGCCGCTCCAGTAAAGCTTATAGTGGAAGCTGTGTTCACTACCCGCCTTGATCGGCTCTTCCGGCTGCCAGAAGCAAACAATATTATCCAGCGTTTCACCGGTCGTAGGGATCTCCATCAGATTGATGGCACCTTTACCCCATTTGCCGATCGGTTCAACCCACAGGCTCGGGCGCTTGTCATACCAGCCAATCACATCCTGGTAGTCCTTGAAATCATGGTTCAGCTGCAACAGGCCAAACCCGCGCGGATTATTGTCCTGGTAAGCATTAAACTGTAATTTCTGCGGATTATTCAGCGGACGGCTGATCCACTCACCACTGCCGGTCCACATTGCCAGGCGGTCGGAGTCGTGAATCTGCGGATGAATGGTGTCGCACATGCGGCGTTCGTTGGTGCCACAGCTGAACATACTGGTCATCGGTGCAACACCGAGCTGCTTGATGTCCTTACGCGCGAAGATATGATTTTCAATCTCCATCACCACGCGTTTCGCTTCGCAGTCGATAATAAACTTATAGGCTCCGGTGACGCTTGGACCGTCCAGCAGTGCGTAGACAGTGAATGTCGTGTCTTCAGCTTTCGGCGTTTCGAACCAGAAAGCAGTAAAATCCGGAAATTCTTCCTGACCACTGCCGAAGGTGTTTACCGCAATACCCCGAGCCGATAGGCCGTATTGATAAGTTTCATCCACCGCGCGGAAATAACTGGCACCAAGGAAGGAGACAATATCGCGCTTCGCCAGTTCCGGCTTTTTAAATGCGCGGAAACCGGCAAATCCAAGATCGGTCTTGCCTTCCAGCTGCTGAGTATCAACTTTGGCGTTATTGTAGTTGAACAGTTCCGGACGGAAGTGAACTTCACGCGCTTCGCGACTCTGTTCATCAACGGCAAACATGCGGATGCGTCGCTTAAAGCCCATGCCAACGTGGAAGAACTGCACATCCAGTTCGCGGTCAGCGATATCATTCCAGAGCGAATGACTGGCATCGTATTGGATCTCGTTATAGGCCTGCGGTGTCAGGGTTGCCAGCGTTTCCGGCAGCGGGCCTGGAGCGCCGCCCCACGGCTGTTTAGCCATGCCTGCGGCCATTTTTTTCAGAACGTCAAAATCAAATCGCATCGCGGTGCCGTCAGCAATATCGGCATCTGCCCAGGCGGACTGCGCAAATAGCGTGGATAAGCCAGACATACCGCTTACGGTAGCGAATGCCATTGACGCTTTCATAAACATTCTTCGATTCATGCCAGAAGTATTTTCCTTTGCTGAACGGAGTTTGTAGTGACTGTCGTGCTTGTGCACCCATTTGCATCTCCTGGCGTGGCCAGGGTTACAGGGGGATACGACAGCTTGCTGATACAAAAATTCAAACCTCAGGAAATTTATCAGATTAATCGAATAAACCCACGGTTTTCCGCTACGCCAGCGGCAGATTTAACGCATTTTACGTTCGGTGATTTTTTAGCCGCAACCCGCTGTCAGCGCCTGATGGCGTGATAACAGCGCAAATGAACAAATAACCAGCGTTTAAATCATTAATCTGTTAATTCTCAGGTTATTCCTGGAGGCTATAGCGCGCAGGACGCTGAAAACTGTCTATAGTTAACAGACATGCATGTTATTCGTACACGGAGGAATAAAATGGCTATACCTGATGAAACGCATGAGACCCGACTGGATGACGATCTGACACTGCTTACAGAAACGCTGGAAGAAGTGCTGAAGTCCTCGGGCGACCCTGCCGATCAGAAATACATTGAGCTCAAGGCGAAAGCTGAGCAGGCACTGCATGATGTAAAATCACGCGTCAGTGAGGCGTCCGATACCTACTACATCCGCGCCAAACAGGCGGTTTACCGTGCTGATGACTATGTGCACGAAAAACCCTGGCATGGTATTGGCGTCGGTGCCACTGCTGGCCTGGTGATCGGCTTATTGCTGGCTCGCCGCTAACTCTGTCCTGCCAATAAAATTTGTGGGTCGGAAATCCGACCCCAATTCCTGATTACTCTCCTCGCATTATTCTTTGATTATTATTTTCTGGCTTATCATTTTTTCTGAATAGCGCCATCATTTAGAGTTAATATTGCCAGAAATCACGATTTAAAAAATGAGACGATAAGCTTTTTTTATAAATAAATATTTAATTTTTAACTATTATGGCTGCCAGTTTAACCAGTCTGACAAAAATCTATTAATTCCCGTAATTGTTAATTATTGAATAATATCCCAAATGGGTAATATAAGGAATGCGCTGATGTTGGACGAAATAAGCGGTCTCTGGCAGAGCTTTATTAACGCAGGCATTCGGGATACTCCGACAGATAAATTACCCTTTATCGCGATTATGAACACCTCGGCCGCTATACCCGCAAAGAATTTTACTCCAATTGAAACAAAGTCGATTAAAGGGAGAAAAATAAGGCGACATCATTTGGCGCTGAAAGCGGTCAAAGTGGCGTCTGAAAATGAGAGAGTTGCACCGCGAATGGGCCTTCTGCCAGCCGAAGCGACATTCAGGCCAATAGCTTCTGATGGCAAGCTGGTCTCTGCCGGCAAAAAGCAGACCATTCAACGGCTGGCATATTTTTTTCAGGGGCAGGAAAAAATTTACGCGGGTATGGCTCCGCAGAGCAGAGAGCTTGGCAACGTTTTTCCCGCGCAAACGCTGGCGCCCTGGCATAACATTGTCCCGGTTATTAACAGCGATCAGGCTGATGGGGCACGGCAGAAGCGAGAATTGTCAGAGCCGTTTCTTCCCCGGAATACCACCGGGGAGCCTGCATTGCCGAACGCTTTGGCAGAAGATATTGTTCACCTGCCGGGCGATAGCGAGGCCAGCTTTTGCCAGCAAGCGGCGGCGTTTTTCAATCAAATGGATCTGATGCTGGACCGTGAACAGCAGCAGCAACTGGTTGCTTCGCTGGGCGACTCATGGATGGTTTTCAGCAGCCCGTCTGACGGCGCACAGCGTTATAAGCGGGCGCATGAGGATGTCATGCGCTGGCGTATTAAACAGCATCAGATGACGATAAAAAATAAATCAATGAATAATGCCAGTATCGGCGCGAAAATAACCCGCTGGTCAGATGAAATTACCGAGCAGGGGCGAACGCTATTTATTAAGGGCACCAGCAGCTATAACCCGGGGCATTTTTTACTGAGTGGCGGCGCGGCGGTGCTGGGTTTTTTTTCCCGAAAGGTTGGGGAAACGGTTACCGGAGAAATTTTTGAGCGGCAGCCTGGCCAGAGCAGAGCGGAATTTGTGCTTGAATGGGGCATGGCTGTTTCAATGATGCCGGAAGCCCAGGCGAATAAAGCCTTTAACCCACCAAGGGTGAAACCTTCCAGCCGGTTAGTTAATTCGCTGGCGGCGGTGAAAAATCCTATCACTGAACTTCCAGGAACGGTCGTTAACCACGCGCAAACCGGGCTAACGGTTCACACTATTCTGGAAAAGAACATCGCCGGTCAACAATGGCGACTTTATCCTGATGATGTCAACCGGGGTATGGCAGAGAGAGTCGGATCGAACCCGGTGGTTAAATATCCGGCAACGCGTAATTCACAAAATAACGCCTGGCAAATAAAAGACATTGAAGGTGAGCATGTTTTTACCTACAGCAAACAATCTGAATTTTATTTGAAAGTTGAAGACAGCTATCATCCGCTCACCCACAATGCTGCTGACGCGACCTGGGTTATGTCCAGCGGAAAGAAAATTTACTTTAATCAGCTTAACTCTGAATGGAGAGAGTTTTATCCGGCCAATACCCATCTTAATGGCAGAGTGTTATCTGCAATACCGCAAGCATTAATTAATAGCTTACCCGGCGAAAGAAGAGTGCTGTCTCCGGTAGCGGGATGGGAGCGTCAGGTATGGGCAACACAGCCGGGAGAGCACTATCTGGGGATTAAGTCACGTGGTCGTCATAACCCGAATAACGTCGAAATTGGCTATGTACGCGGCAATCTTGAAGGCGATTTTTTTACGCTTGGCAGCGTGGGGCAGCAGTCAATAAGCCGGCAGACGGTGTTGAAGTGGCAGCCAATGACCGGTAACTGGGATGTCGTGCATTCACCGTTTAGTTTATTGCAAAAAGCGGAAGCAAAAATTGATCGGAGCTGGTTGCAGCAGAATGTGGCAGCGCCAGGATGGCTTAATGTGGCAGATAATATTCCCGGGCTGTACTGGAATGGCAAAAGCCATTTTCTACGCTGGAACACGGCAGCAGATGGAACCGTGCAGTATCTGCCCGTCAGGCCAGGTAAAAAACCTGGAGAATATTTCCCCGAGCAGCCTGTGGCCGACGATATGCTATTTCGTTATAGCCCTCAGGTGGGCGAATGGCAATTTCAGCAGTTAAAGAACCCGGTATTCTATGCATTGCCAGCGGAAGTTAAAGTGCGACCCACCGAGCCATTCTCACCCAGCATGGCGCTGGAAGATTATCATGATATTTACCGGAGCAGCGAAAGCGGTGATCTCTATATTCATACCGGTACAGATCACAAGGGTACGCAGGAGTATATCCGGGTAGAGCAGGATGCAGAACAAAGCGATCTGTTCAGTTTACGGGTACCGAATTCACAAACTCCGGATGGAGCGGATGATCTGTATGTTTACCGCCTGGATGAAAACGAGGAATTTGTGCTGGAAGAGATACGGCCATGCCAGCTACGGGTAAAACGTGCTGGCGATGAATTTTGCGCCGGTCCTTCTGGAATCAATAAGCCGTCGGGCAGTGGTGAAAATCTGCCAGCGGAGAAGAAAAACGAGCTGGAAATTGATTACAGCGGCTGGCTTTACGATCACCCGCGCGTGGAACAAGAAACGGTGCGCGTAGAAGATGAAGAAGTGATGATTAAATACCGGAATATGGTTTATGCCGTGCGCCTGAGCGGAATCGCGCCTAAAACCTTGCCGTTAAATGTTATTGCCACCCACGCTGAAGTATCATTGATCAATCTGAGAGCAGAGCTACGGGAAAACCAGCCGCAAGTTGCAATATGGCTTGCCAGCAATCCCCGACACAGATCAGAGCAAGCGCTTAATTATGCCTTACGGCTGTGCAGAATTGCACCGGAAGGGATATCGATTACCGCGATTGCCGATCACACCAAGATGAGAGAGTTCGCGATTATTTCCTGGCTAAAGACGCGCGCATCCGAGGCGGAACCCTGGTTTGAACAATATCCTCAGCAGCAGGGCGAGGGTGATCTCGACTACGCGACACGCCTTTATCATTTGCGTGGAGAAGGAATTACTCTGAGCATGATAGCCAATCGTACTGAGGTGAAAAAAAGCCTGCTTGAAGCACAGGTGAAAAGAGGATCGCCAAAAATACTGCAGTGGCTGAGCACGCATCCACGTAAAGCGCAGGAAACCGACGGTGATTATGCACTGCGTCTGCTGCTGATTGCTGATAATGGCGTTAGTCTGGCGAATATCTCTGCTCATACCAATGTGCGCGAAGTGCCGCTCAGAAAAAGATTTGACAGAGTTAATGCTAAAACCAGGCAATTTCTGCGAAAAAATGTGCGGCATGAAAATGAAACTGATATGGATTATGCCGCGCGTTTGCACCAGCTGAGGCAAGCGGAAGTAGAGAAAGACGAAAAAGCCAACAATAACGATAAACTGGATAAAGCGAATAAAGTGGAGAATAAATACCTCGCGATTTACGCCGGGGTGCCATTGTTTGATCTCAGGCAAAGAGTTGGTGTGGCAGTGGCAGTTAAGACGGTTACTGCTGAGCAGCATCAATGGTTCGCAAATTATCCGCGTATTCAGGGTGAAACCGGGAAAGAGTACGCCTTGCGCCTGCTTCAGAAGCGTGATGAACCCAATATGGCCGCCGTTACATTTAATCTGAATATCACTAAAATGCTTATTGCAGAGCAGGCTGGGATTGATTCAATGACGTTATCGCGCGCCTTAAAAAAACAGAACGAAATGCGCGAATGGTTTAATGCCAATCTACGTTTACCGCAGGAAGAAATAACTGACGGCGATAGTAGAGATATCCGCGAAGAGAAAAATAAACAATATGGCTTACGCCTGGTAAACTCACGCAATTTGCAGCAGGAGAAGGTAGCAGTACTGGATGGCGATATTGCTAATCATATTGGCGTTAGTGCTGAGCAACTGAAAGGATGGTTAAACAGAAAAAGATTCGAATGGTTTAACAGTATGCCGCGAATCCCTGAAGAAATGATCAGCGAGCAGGACAGTAGCATCATTGTTGAACGAAAGAATCAGCTGTATGGTCTGCGAATGATTGAGATTTGGGAAAATAGCCAGCATCCTGATAGGGCGCTGATTACCCTGCGCGACATTGCCGCTGCTGCTAAAGTCACTAAAAGTTCGTTATATGATGCTCTGACCCCTGAGTTTCTTGGCATCAACCCGTTATTGGCACGTCCTTATGATCCGGAAACTGGCTGGGCACCGGAGTATGGCTTGCTGCATCTGAATTTGCAGCAGAATCCTCCACTGCTGACCGATCCGATTAATCCAGCACTTAGCATTACCCAGCAGATTCTCGGTGACGAGCCACTCACCATCACCAATGCTAATTATTTGCTGAATGCTGCACAGATAAAAAAAGTCGATCAGCGTGTAGCGACGCAACAGCGCTGGCTTAGCGAATTAAAGCATATTGTTGAGACTGATGGCAAAGAGCAGAACTCTTATATCAAGGACGGTGTCAAGGTTGATGGCGTTTTGAACGAGTACCTCGAGGTGCTCAATACGCTGGAAGCGGATAATCCGGTTGGATTAAGTGTTATCGCCAGAAAAAAAATCCCGCGTGGTACGCTGCTTGGCATATATACCGGCGTCCGGCATAACAACGATGCGACGTTGCGTACCGAATTTCGCAAGGTGGGTACCCAGCAGGTTCTTAAATATCTCTGGGGAGACATGAATAATGGACAAGGATCAACCAGCAGCTATCAGAATGCCAATATACTCTCTTTGGTCAATACCGGAAAAATGTACGACTTGCAATCACTGGGGGATAATAATCTGGTAGCAGGCTACCTTAACGACAAGGTTGTTTTCTACGTTGCCAAAAATGATATTGAAAAAGGGAATCAGCTGCTGATTTCATACGGTAAGCATTACAATCCTGATTATGGCATTCAGACGACACTCAATAATGATATTATTCGTATCATTGCCCGTAGCAATCAGTGTTACTTCAGCGTTTATGATGTCAATAATAACGTAAGAATTATTGGCCCTGAAGGCCCGCTTGATACTATTCCTGAGCAAGCCCGGTCTTATTTTCTCAAAGAGACAACGGAAAAGTCAGGCGTTCTTAAATATAATGTCATGAAAGATGGTAAAGTGATCACTGCCCGGCTACGTAATGGTGATGAAAACAACCTTTATCGCGCCATGGCGGTAGCGATGCAGAATGGATTGGGCGAAAAAGCCACCGAAGAGGCCATTCTGAACATGAAGGCGTCAGTGAAAGCAGAGTACCCTAATGAAGAGGGGGCGATGAAGCCAGAACCGGTCTAATCGCTGAAGGCTCAAACCCGTATTGCAACCGCGCGGTGTTCATTGCGTGCGTTAGTGCAGATAAACGGTTTACCTGACTGCCAGATCCCGCTACGGTAATTAACAGCCAGATAACAAGGCATAACGGCGTGCTAATCCGACAGGAGAAAACAGTGATCAGAGTGGAGATGCTCTCAACCGGCGATGAAGTGCTGCACGGGCAAATTGTTGATACGAATGCTGCATGGCTGGCAGATGAACTGTTTCAGCATGGGTTGCCGATGACCAGTCGCTCGACGGTCGGGGACAGTTTGCAGGCGCTGGTTGCCGCGTTAACCGAGCGCAGTCAGATTGCTGATGTACTGATTGTTAACGGTGGCCTTGGGCCGACCAGTGACGACCTCAGTGCACAAGCGGCTGCGACGGCGCTGGGTGTCGGGCTGGAACTCCATCAGCCATGGCTGGAGAAGATGGAAGCGTTCTTCGCCAGCCGCGGTAAACCAATGGCCGCCAGTAATCGTAAGCAGGCAGAAATCCCGGCCGGCGCTGAGCTGGTCGATAATCCGGTCGGTACTGCCTGTGGCTTTGCGATTAAGCTGAACCGCTGCTGGATTTTCTTCACTCCCGGCGTGCCATCAGAATTTAAAGTGATGGTCGGGCAGCAAATTTTGCCGCGCCTGAAGCAGCATTACACCCTACCCGAACCGCCAATCTGTTTGCGCCTGACCACCTTTGGCCGTGGCGAAAGCGATCTGGCTGGCGAGCTGGAGTCGCTGCCGCTGCCGGAAGGGGTGGTGATGGGCTATCGCTCATCGATGCCAATTATCGAATTAAAGCTGACTGGCCCGGCATCACAGCGCGTGGCGATGGAACAGAGCTGGCAGCAAGTGCGGCTAATGATGGCCGAGTGCACTATTTTTGAAGGCACCGAAGGATTACCGGCTTTGCTGGCGCGTTTACTGCAACAGCGTGGACTGACGCTGAGCGTCAGCGAGCAGTTTTCTGCCGGATTATTGCAGTGGCAGCTGGCATCGGCCGGTGTCGCCTTAGCCGCGGGGAATGTGCTGCCCTCGCAGCCAGAGTCGTTACCGGTGTTAGCCGCGCGCACCGCCGCGCTGGCGCAGAGCAACGGTTCGGCACTGGCGTTATCCGTCGGCGGTTTTACTGACGAACAGCTTGGCTTTGCGCTGCATACGCCGGATGGAACCTTTGCCCAGCAGGTAAAATTTAATGTAAGCCGTGACGGACTGAAAACACGGCAGGAGGTGGTGGCGATGATGGCGATGAATATGCTGCGCCGCTGGCTGAAGGGCAGTGATGTTACTACCGGGCACGGCTGGATTGATGTGGTGGAGACGATTAAGGTTTAACGATGATTTGAATCATATCCTGGCGAAGACAGGCAGGATGCAAACTCCTGACGCGGGCGGCGATAACGCCGCCGCTACATTTCTATCTCGATATCACCTTTCGCCCGGCAGCAGCAGGGCAAAATTTCACCATCCTGCACAAAGGCTAATGGCCGGGCAGCATAGCAAACTTCGCCTTTCAGCAGGCGCGTGCGGCAGGAGCCGCAATAGCCTTCGCGACACTGGTATTCGACGGACAGATTATGTGATTCCAGCACCGCCAGTAGAGAAGGGTGCTCTTCATCGCATTGAAGCTGCGCACCTGATGTGCGCAGCGTAATAATCGAACCGGCCATAAATTACAGCTGGAAATCGCTAAAGTCGTCGCCGTTGACTTCGGAGTCAATCTGGCCAACGAGGTAGGAGCTGACTTCCACTTCCTGCGGTGCCACCTGGACGTTGTCAGACACCAGCCATGAGTTGATCCATGGAATTGGGTTCGAACGGGTCTTAAACGGCAGATCAAGGCCAACCGCATTCATACGGATATTGGTGATGTATTCAATGTACTGCCAGAGAATATCTTTGTTCAGACCGATCATAGAGCCGTCGCGGAACAGATATTCTGCCCACTCTTTCTCCTGCTCTGCCGCCAGAACAAACAGATCGTAACACTGCTGGCGACATTCACGGGCAATCTCCGCCATCTCCGGATCGTCTTCACCGCTGCGCATCAGGTTCAGCATATGCTGAGTACCGGTCAGGTGCAGCGCTTCGTCACGAGCGATCAGACGAATGATCTTGGCATTGCCTTCCATCAGTTCGCGCTCGGCGAAGGCGAAGGAGCAGGCAAAGCTGACGTAAAAGCGAATCGCTTCCAGCGCATTAACGCTCATCAGGCAGATATACAGCTGCTTTTTCAGTTCGCGCAGGCTGACGGTGATGGTTTTACCGTTGACCTGATGTGAACCTTCACCCAGCAGATGCCAGTAGCTGGTCATCTCAATCAAATCATCGTAGTAACCAGAGATATCTTTAGCACGCGACAGGATCTGCTCATTGGTGACGATATCATCAAACACAATCGCCGGGTCGTTAACGATATTACGAATGATGTGCGTGTAAGAGCGCGAGTGAATTGTCTCAGAGAACGCCCAGGTTTCCACCCAGGTTTCCAGCTCTGGAATCGAGATCAGCGGTAACAGCGCGACGTTCGGGCTGCGGCCCTGAATTGAATCCAGCAGTGTCTGGTACTTCAGGTTGCTGATAAAGATATGCTTTTCATGATCCGGCAGGCCCTGATAGTCAATACGGTCACGAGACACGTCGACTTCTTCCGGACGCCAGAAGAAAGAGAGCTGCTTTTCAATCAGCTTTTCAAAGATGTCATATTTCTGTTGATCATAACGCGCAACATTAACCGGCTGACCAAAGAACATTGGTTCGTCCAGCTGATTATTTTTGTTCTGTGAAAACGTGGTGTAAGCCATGATGGTAATCCAGTCATTAAGGGTAGTGGCCGGGCTGTGCCGACCACTACTGAAGTGTCATCCGGGGAGGATTAAATCTTACAGGCGCCGCTTTCGCAGCCATCATCCTGAATGGACGGTGCCAGATCGTCCTGCGCATCTTCCGCGCCATCACGGGTGTTCTGGTAGTAAAGCGTTTTAACCCCGAACTTATACGCAGTCAGCAGATCTTTAAGCAACTGCTTCATTGGTACGCGACCGTTAGCAAAGCGCGTTGGATCATAGTTGGTGTTCGACGAAATCGCCTGGTCAATAAATTTCTGCATCAGGCCAACCAGCTGCAGATAACCGTCGTTATTTGGCATATCCCACAGCAACTCATAGCTGTCTTTCAGGTTCTCATAATCCGGCACCACCTGGCGCAGAATGCCGTCTTTGGAAGCTTTGATACTGATATGACCGCGCGGCGGCTCAATACCGTTAGTGGCGTTAGAGATCTGCGAAGAGGTCTCCGACGGCATCAACGCAGAGAGCGTCGAGTTACGCAGGCCGTGGGTTTTAATCTGCTCGCGCAGGTTTTCCCAGTCCAGATGCAGCGGCTCGTTGCTGATAACATCCAGATCTTTCTTGTAAGTATCAATCGGCAGAATGCCCTGTGCATAGGTGGTTTCGTTGAACCACGGGCAGGCACCTTGCTCTTTCGCCAGCTCGTTGGATGCTTTCAGCAGGTAAAACTGAATTGCTTCGAACGTCTTGTGCGTCAGATTGTTGGCGCTGCCATCGGAGTAGCGCACACCGTGCTTCGCCAGATAGTAGGCGAAGTTGATCACGCCAATGCCGAGGGTACGACGGCCCATTGCGCCGCGTTTTGCCGCCGGAATCGGATAGTCCTGATAATCCAGCAGCGCATCCAGCGCGCGAACCGCCAGTATTGCCAGCTCTTCCAGATCGTCAAGGCTGTTGATTGCACCAAGGTTGAACGCTGACAGCGTACAGAGTGCGATTTCGCCGTTTTCGTCATTCACATCCAGCAGCGGCTTGGTTGGCAGCGCGATTTCCAGGCACAGGTTGGACTGGCGTACTGGCGCGATTGCCGGATCAAACGGGCTGTGGGTGTTGCAGTGGTCAACGTTCTGGATGTAAATACGACCGGTTGACGCGCGTTCCTGCATCATCAGTGAGAACAGATCGACCGCTTTCACTCGCTGTTTGCGGATGCTGTCATCTTTCTCATATTTGGTGTACAGACGCTCGAACTCATCCTGATCGGCGAAGAAGGCATCGTACAGGCCCGGGACGTCAGACGGGCTGAACAGCGTAATATCTTCACCTTTCAGCAGGCGCTGATACATCAGTTTATTCAGCTGTACGCCGTAGTCCATATGACGGACGCGGTTGCCTTCAACCCCACGGTTGTTCTTCAGTACCAGCAGGCTTTCCACTTCGAGATGCCACATCGGGTAAAACAGCGTGGCGGCACCACCGCGTACGCCACCCTGAGAACAGGATTTCACTGCGGTCTGGAAGTGTTTGTAGAACGGGATACAACCGGTGTGGAAAGCCTCACCGCCACGGATTGGGCTGCCCAGTGCACGGATGCGACCGGCGTTAATACCGATACCGGCACGCTGTGAGACATATTTTACAATCGCACTGCTGGTGGCGTTGATGGAATCAAGGCTGTCACCACATTCAATCAGTACGCAGGAGCTGAACTGACGAGTCGGGGTGCGCACGCCAGACATGATTGGCGTCGGCAGTGAGATTTTGAAAGTCGAGATCGCATCGTAGAAACGCTTGATGTAATCAAGACGGGTTTCACGTGGATAGCCGGAGAACAGGCAGGCAGCGACCAGAATGTACAGGAACTGCGCACTCTCGTAGATTTCACCGCTGACGCGGTTCTGCACCAGATATTTACCTTCCAGCTGCTTAACCGCTGCGTAGGAAAAGTTCATATCGCGCCAGTGGTCGATAAAACCGTCCATCTGCTCGAACTCTTCCGCCGAGTAGTCTTCCAGCAGATGCTTGTCGTATTTTCCCATGTCAATCATACGTTTGACCTGGTCGATCAGTTTTGGTGGCTCAAACTGACCGTAAGCTTTTTTACGCAGGTGGAAAATCGCCAGGCGTGCTGCCATGTACTGATAATCTGGCGCTTCACGTGAGATCAGATCGGCTGCTGCTTTGATTACCGTTTCGTGGATATCAGAGGTTCTGATGCCGTCGTAGAACTGGATATGCGAACGCAGCTCTACCTGGGAAACAGAAACGTTTTGCAGACCTTCAGCTGCCCAGTCGAGAACCCGGTGGATTTTATCAAGATTAATACGTTCTTTGCGACCATCGCGTTTTGTGACCAGCAGACTCTGATTCATGTCGGGTTTTACCTGTCCGTAAAAAATATCCCCTGTTTATGCACAGAAATCTCATTGTGAGTAACTCTGTGGATAAACACTATATGTAGTAGTCAGGGGAGGATTGTGTAACTAGATGGTGAGTATTCTAGTAACTTATCCGCGCATAACAAGAGTTGATTTCTGATCGTTTTTCGGTTCCAGATGCAGACTTTTTACTAAGTCCGCGTTTCTCTAGGGCCGTAGCGCTGTCAATCCTTTAGATAAAAAAATCAAAATTTTGATCGAACGCTGATTTTCTATCCATTGCTTATTGCGGGCAATTTTCTTTGCGGAAAAAGTGTTCTGAGCCGGACGATTTTATCGCCCAGCAGGTTTTAAGCGATAGATTCATTTGCAGGCGGCATCATTCTGACAAATAGCTCACCAGACGTACAACAGGAAAAAGATCTGTCGATGACGGGTAATACTATGAAAATCCGATGGCATTTTGATGAAAGGGTTTCGCGGAGCAGGGAATTTATTGCTAAGGGCGGCAGCAACGCCGCCCAGGGCAGAAAGTTACTCAATCACGCTGTGGGTATGCACCATATAGTTCACGTCTACACCGCGACCTAAACGGAATTTATTGGTCAGCGGGTTGTAGTGCAGGCCGATAATGTGGCGCTCGCGCAGTGGCGTTTCATCAACCCAGTTCAGCAGCTCGGCAGGGCGGATAAACTTTTTAATATCATGCGTGCCGCGTGGCACCATGCGCAGCACATACTCTGCGCCGAAAATCGCCATTAACCAGGATTTACTGTTGCGGTTCAGGGTAGAAAAGAACACTTCGCCGCCCGGTTTTACCAGACGGGCGCAGGCGTGTACCACAGAACGCGGATCCGGCACGTGCTCCAGCATCTCCATGCAGGTGACAACATCGTATTGTCCGGCAAATTGATCGGCATGATCTTCCACCGTCTGCTGCACATAATCAATTTTTACGCCGCTTTCCAGCGCATGCAGACGCGCCACTTCCAGCGGTTCAGCACCCATATCGAGGCCGGTAACTTCGGCGCCTTCACGCGCCATACTTTCAGCCAGTATGCCGCCGCCACAGCCGACATCGAGCACTTTCTTACCGTACAGACCGTTAGCGTGCTGGGCAATATAGCCGAGGCGCAGCGGGTTAATCCGGTGCAGAGGTTTGAACTCACCTTCCATATCCCACCAGCGCGAAGCGACCGCCTCAAATTTAGCGATCTCCTGGTGATCGACGTTAGGGACGCCAGTATTAGGGTTTGCATTCATCGAATTAGTGCTCCAGCAACAAAATTTCTCTGAAGTATACATCTTTCCGTCAGTGAAGGGCACGAGAGCGCTCCTGGCGAATAAAGCATGCATTACGACGCTTTCCATTCACCGTATCAGTGCAGTGTGATATACTTTCGCACCTTTGAATCCGGGACTAATGTAGAGGGATAGCGGCTCCATGAGCGACCTTGCCAGAGAAATCACACCGGTCAATATCGAGGAAGAGTTAAAGAACTCCTACCTTGATTACGCCATGTCGGTCATCGTTGGCCGTGCATTACCAGATGTTCGGGATGGACTCAAACCAGTCCACCGTCGTGTGCTCTATGCCATGAACGTTCTCGGTAACGACTGGAACAAACCATATAAAAAGTCTGCCCGTGTTGTCGGCGACGTAATCGGTAAATATCACCCGCACGGCGATACCGCCGTCTATGACACCATTGTGCGTATGGCGCAGCCATTCTCGCTGCGCTACATGCTGGTCGATGGTCAGGGTAACTTCGGTTCCATTGACGGCGATTCCGCGGCAGCAATGCGTTATACCGAAGTGCGCATGTCGAAAATCGCCCACGAACTGCTGGCGGATCTGGAAAAAGAGACCGTCGACTTTGTGCCGAACTATGACGGCACTGAGCAGATCCCGGAAGTGATGCCGACCAGAATCCCGAACTTGCTGGTTAACGGCTCGTCCGGTATTGCCGTTGGTATGGCGACCAATATTCCTCCTCATAACCTGACAGAAGTGATTAACGGCTGTCTGGCTTATATCGATGATGAAAACATCAGCGTAGAAGGGCTGATGGAGCATATTACCGGGCCAGACTTCCCGACGGCGGCGTTTATCAACGGTCGTCGTGGTATTGAAGAAGCCTATCGCACCGGTCGCGGTAAAATTTATATCCGCGCTCGTGGTGAAGTAGAAACCGATGCGAAAACCGGTCGCGAGACCATCATCATCAATGAAATTCCTTATCAGGTGAACAAAGCGCGCCTGATTGAGAAAATTGCTGAGCTGGTGAAAGAGAAACGTCTGGAAGGCATCAGCGCATTGCGCGATGAATCCGATAAAGACGGTATGCGCATCGTCATCGAAATCAAACGCGATGCGGTTGGCGAAGTGGTGCTGAATAACCTCTACTCGCTGACGCAGCTGCAAACCTCTTTCGGCATCAACATGGTGGCACTGCATCAGGGCCAGCCGAAGATTATGCCGCTGAAGGATATTATCGAAGCCTTTGTGCGCCATCGTCGTGAAGTTGTCACGCGTCGTACTATTTTCGAACTGCGTAAAGCGCGCGATCGTGCTCATATCCTTGAAGCACTGGCGATTGCGCTGGCGAATATCGATCCAATTATCGAACTGATCCGCCAGGCGCCATCGCCAGCCGAAGCGAAAGCCGGTCTGATTGCGCGTCCGTGGGCTCTCGGTAACGTTACCGCTATGCTGGAACGCGCTGGTGATAATGCGGCGCGCCCTGAATGGCTGGAAGAAAAGTTTGGTATTCGTGACGGTCAGTACTACCTGACCGAGCAGCAGGCTCAGGCGATTCTTGATCTGCGTCTGCAGAAACTGACCGGCCTTGAGCACGAAAAACTGCTGGACGAGTACAAAGGTCTGCTGGAGCAGATTGCTGAACTGCTGCACATTCTGGAAAGCGCAGAGCGCCTGATGGAAGTGATTCGCGAAGAGCTGGAGCTGATTCGCGATCAGTTTGGTGACGAACGTCGTACCGAAATTACCGCTAACAGCGCGGATATCAACATCGAAGACCTGATCAACCAGGAAGATGTGGTGGTTACGCTGTCGCATCAGGGCTACGTCAAGTATCAGCCTCTGACTGATTACGAAGCGCAGCGTCGTGGTGGTAAAGGTAAGTCGGCAGCACGTATTAAAGAAGAAGACTTTATCGATCGTCTGCTGGTGGCCAACACCCACGATACCATTCTGTGCTTCTCAAGCCGTGGCCGTCTCTATTGGATGAAGGTTTACCAGCTGCCGGAAGCCAGCCGTGGTGCTCGTGGACGCCCAATCGTCAACCTGTTGCCGCTGGAGCCAAACGAGCGTATCACCGCAATTCTGCCTGTACGTGAGTACGCGGAAGGGCTGAATATCTTTATGGCGACCGCCAGCGGCACCGTGAAGAAAACCGCGCTGACTGAGTTCAGCCGTCCGCGCAGTGCCGGTATTATTGCCGTCAATCTGCGTGATGACGATGAGCTGATTGGCGTTGCGCTAACTGACGGTAATGACGAAGCGATGCTGTTCTCAGCCGCAGGTAAAGTGGTGCGCTTCTCCGAGCAGGCAGTGCGTGCCATGGGCCGTACCGCATCCGGTGTTCGCGGTATCAAGCTGGCGGCAGGCGACAGCGTGGTCTCGCTGATCATCCCACGTGAAGATGGCGCGATCCTGACGGTAACGCAGAACGGTTACGGTAAACGTACCGAGAACAGCCAGTATCCGACCAAGTCGCGTGCGACTCAGGGCGTTATCTCGATCAAAGTCACCGAACGTAACGGACCGGTTATCGGTGCGGTACAGGTGGTCGACAGCGATCAGATTATGATGATCACCGATGCCGGCACGCTGGTGCGTACCCGCGTTTCTGAGGTCAGCATTGTCGGACGTAATACGCAGGGTGTTATCCTGATTCGTACTGCGGAAGATGAAAACGTGGTTGGCCTGCAGCGTGTGGCTGAGCCGGTAGCAGAAGAAGAGCTGGATGCTATCGACGGCAGCGTCGCGGAAGGTGATGACGAGATCGTGCCAGAAGTGGATAACGATGACGAAGCCACCGAAAGTGACGAAGAATAATCGTTACGCTTAAAGCACCAGATAAAAAGGCCAGCATTGCTGGCCTTTTTTAATTCTGTTACTCCGCGATAATCCGATTCTGCCGCAGAAAAGCGATAACCTTGTTCACCACCAACTGATGAATCGCCGCGCGCTCCGCCGGTGGGATTTCACAGAGAAATTCCTCTCCTTCTTCGGCCAGCACCGCTGCCGCCTGCGGCTGGCACAGCGGCAGGACATCGAAATGAGCGGTATGTGGCAGACGCTGTTGCGGTAAGTGGAGCGTTTCTACGCCTGAATCCAGTGGTTTGGGCGTGCGAATATAGTCGTCAGCGGTGATCAATAACACCGGCAGGTGAATGCTGGCGACACTTTGCGGCGTAATCACATAAGCCATCCCCGGCAAAACGCCTTCACAGTGGCGTGCGGCGCATTCAGAACAGGCTGGATTATCGTGAAGCACCGCGCCAGTTCTGGCTTTTTATAACCAGTACCGCTACTGTATCGGGATCGCAAAACGCACCACTGACCCTTAGCCGCCATAGGTTACACTTGAAATATTTTGTCTCTTTTCGCACTACGTTAAGAATTTCCCGCTATCTGTTTCGGGCGCTGGCTCTAATGCTCTGGGCGCTTGGCGCACTGCTTACCGTTTTCTATATTATTAACGTGTTGCACGATAAAGAGTCGCAGGTGCGGCAGGAGTTTGGTGCCAATTACGACCAGGCGCAATGGTATATTCATCATTCGGTCGACATCACCCGCGAGCTGAAGTTTATCGCCGAAAACCGGCTGAGTTTCCCGGAAAATGGCTCCGATATCATCAATGGCAGTGCTGCTGCTAAATCGATGCCGCCGCAGTTTTATCCGCTGCGGGCAAATTCTGATTGCTCAACTATGAGTAATACCTGGCGTAGTTCGCTGGATTCGCTCAGCTATTATCTCAATTACTGGAAAAGCAATTTCTCTTCTGCCTGGGGACTGAACCGGGTGTTCTTTGTTGGCGATGAAAGTTTGTGTCTGGCGGATTTTGCGACGGGTACCGCCTCGGTTGAGCGCGAAAGGGCGATTAAGTCGCTGAATGAGCATGTTTTACGCTATCGCGATGCCAACGAGGAGGAGCGTAAAAACAGCCTGTACTGGATTGCTCCCGGTACGCAGCCGGGCGTCGGCTATTTCTATATGGTCACGCCGGTGTATGTCGCTAACAAAATGAAGGCGTTATTGGGTATTGAGCAAAATATCCGACTGGATGATTTTATCTCTCCGGGTAATCTGCCGGTGGTAGCAACCTTTGTTGACCAGAATAATCAGCCGATTCTCTCCACTGCCCACAACAACGGTGGTTTCTCGCTCGACGATCTGCCGGATAATAAAGCCTGGTTTGGCTATCTCAACGGTTATAAGCAGCTGGTGCTGAAAAAAACGCTACAGCCTTCCACACTCAGCGTGGTCTATTCCATCTCGACTGATGTGTTAGTAGACCAGCTGAAGATGCTGATGATTAATGCACTACTGCTTAATCTGCTGAGCGGCTTGATTATCTTCTCGCTGTCGTGGCTGTTTGAGCGACGCATGTTTTCGCCGGCAGAGGAAAATGCGCATCGCCTTGAAGAACATGAGCAGTTTAACCGTAAGATCGTTGCATCGGCCCCCGTTGGTATCTGTATTCTGCGAACCAGTGACGGCACCAATATTCTGAGTAACGAACTGGCGCATAATTATCTGAATCTGCTGACCCAGGAAGACCGTCAGCGACTGACGGAAATTATCTGCGGCCAGCAGGTTAACTTTGTCGATGTATTAACCGGCAGCAACACCAATTTGCAGATCAGCTTTGTCCATTCGCGCTATCGGAATGAAAATGTGGCGATCTGCGTGCTGGTGGACGTCAGCGCCCGCGTGAAAATGGAAGAGTCGTTACAGGAGATGGCGCAGGCCGCCGAGCAGGCCAGCCAGTCCAAATCGATGTTTTTGGCCACCGTCAGCCATGAACTGCGCACCCCGCTGTATGGCATTATTGGTAATCTCGATCTGCTGCAAACCAAAGTGCTGCCAAAAGGCGTCGAATCGCTGGTCACGGCAATGAACAACTCTTCCAGCCTGCTGTTAAAAATCATCAGCGATATTCTCGATTTCTCAAAAATTGAGTCTGAGCAACTGCGGATTGAGCCGCGCGAGTTTGCGCCGCGTGAAGTGGTTACCCATATTGCCTCTAACTATCTGCCGCTGGTGGTGAAAAAGCGCCTGACGCTTTACTGCTGTATTGACAGCGATGTGCCGATATTGCTGGATGGCGACCCGCTGCGATTACAGCAGGTGATTTCTAACTTGCTGAATAACGCCATTAAATTTACCCATACCGGCTGCATTATTCTGCATGCCTATGTCAGGGATGGTTATCTGGCGTTTCGCGTGCGCGATACCGGCGTCGGGATCCCGGCGAAAGAGATCACCCGCTTGTTTGATCCTTTCTTCCAGGTCGGTACCGGCGTGCAGCGCAACTTCCAGGGCACTGGCCTCGGGCTGGCGATCTGCGAGAAACTGATCAATATGATGGATGGCGATATCGAAGTCGATTCCGAACCGGGAATGGGTAGCCAGTTTATTGTGCGTATTCCGCTCTATAACAGCCGGGTGATTGTGCCGCCGTTGCACGAAGGCTTGCAGGATAAGCAGGTGTGGCTGGCGCTGAGAAATGAATACCTTGCCGATTTCCTTGAAAACTTGCTGAACGATCACGGTATCCGGGTTCAGCGCTTTGAAGAAAATGGCTATGGTGCTGATGATGTGATTATCACCGACTACGATTTTGACGCAGCAAGGCAAGTGCGTGCGGTAATTGTATTCGACGGCAAGCATATTGATATGCCACAGGAAGTTTCGACCGGGCGTTGGGTTTACAGCACCGCCACGCCGCATGAACTTCCGGCATTACTGGGGCGGATCTACCGTGTGCCGGTTGATGTTCCTGACGGGCTGGCGCTGCTGCCGGCACCAGAGGAGAGCGTCAACAACGAGGATATTCTAATCCTGGTGGTGGACGATCATCCTATCAACCGGATGTTGCTCTCCGATCAGCTCGGATCGTTGGGTTTCCGGGTGAAAACGGCCCAGGACGGTGTGGATGCGCTGAATGTGATCAGCCGCAGTGAAATCGATATCGTGCTGAGCGACGTCAATATGCCGAATATGGATGGTTATCGCCTGACGCAGCGCCTGCGACAGTTAGGTCATACTTTTCCGGTGATCGGCGTTACCGCTAATGCGCTGGCAGAAGAGAAGCAGCGTTGTATTGAAGCCGGAATGGATAACTGTTTGTCGAAGCCGGTAACGCTGGATACTTTGCAGAAGACCTTAGCGTTTTATGCTGAGCGGGTCAGAAAAGTACGGGAAGGGTAGCCACTCAGTCGCCGGATAGTTACGGGCGGCGTTTTCGCCGCCCGTAGCAAACAGCATCGACCGTAAGGCGATATGTCAGTCTTTCTCGACCGGCATGGAACTGACAGAAGAGAGGTAGTTCAGCAGTGCGATATCGTTATCAACACCCAGCTTCATCATCGCTGATTTCTTCTGGCTACTGATGGTTTTAATGCTGCGGTTCAGCTTTTTGGCGATTTCTGTTACCAGGAAGCCTTCAGCAAACAAACGCAACACTTCGCTCTCTTTCGGTGACAGGCGTTTGTCACCATAACCACCGGCGCTGATTTTTTCCAGCAGTTTTGCCACGCTGTCCGGGGTATATTTCTTCCCTTTTTGCAGTGCTGCCAGCGCTTTCGGCAGATCGGTTGGCGCACCCTGTTTCAGCACAATGCCTTCAATGTCCAGATCCAGTACCGCGCTAAGAATTGCCGGGTTATTGTTCATCGTCAGAACGATAATCGACAGGTCCGGATAGTGACGTTTGATATATTTGATTAGCGTGATACCGTCGCCGTACTTTTCACCCGGCATCGATAAATCGGTAATCAATACGTTGGCATCTAATTTAGACAGGCTGTTAATCAAAGCAGTAGAGTCTTCGAACTCACCAACCACGTTTACCCATTCAATCTGTTCAAGTGACTTACGAATGCCAAACAGGACAATCGGATGGTCATCAGCAATAATTACATTCAAATTATTCATCTTATTGGTTACCTTGCTGCAGCAGTTCATTAACGTAGCCGTCAATGTTACTGGTGGTATTTTTAATGTTTGAATCGTCACACTCTTTAATGTGCTGTTCTAACGTTTCACAAAGCTGCTTGCCGGGTACCAGATTAAGCATGGCAAACACGCCTTTGAGGCGATGTGCGGTCTGAGCAAGCGAACTGTATTCCTTGTTCGTCGCCTCAGTATACAATCTCTTTACATCATCCGGTACTGTGTCGACAAACAGCTGGTAATAACCGCTACTAAGCAGCGGTGTGGCGTCCTGTTCTTCAACAGGTTCATCACCCAGCGCATCTTGCGCCAGCTGTTGTTCAATCAGCTGTAACAATGCATCTTGCATTGCACTACTGATATTAAAGTTCACCCGGTACTGATTATCGTTAATCGCCCGATAGCCCATTTCGTCGTCCGTGAGCAGTAACGACCAGGGCGTTAAACGCGCCGGGTCATCCGTCACCAGGACATCATGATCCTGGCCTGAGAAGCGCTCATCTGGTGTTATGCAGTTTGCCCCCCAATTTTCCAGCTGATGACAAACAATCTTACGTACATCATCAACCGTAATCTCAATTAATGCCGTTAATCCTTCCAGCAGTTTCTCTTCCTGCAATTGCTGATTTTCCAGCGGCAGGTGCAAGTTAATGCTGTAACGGGTGCCAATATCTGGTCTGGCATGGATATCTAAATGCCCGCCGAGTTGTTTACACAACTGTTTGCACAGGAAGAAGGCAAGGCCAGAAGCCTGACCAAAGCGATCCTGTGAGGTTTCGCCAAGAAACGGAAAATCATTATTGCCCAGTTCATCGACCGTCAGACCCGCCCCGGTATCGACGATTTGAATCGTCAGGCGGTCTGGCCGTTCGGAAGGGGAGTCGACGTCCAGCGTAATTTTGCCCCAGTCGGTAGTGGTCAATGAATAGTGCAGCAGCGTTGACAACACTTTGCGGATAGCGCGTCGATCGCCAAAACGCATCTCGTCACTGTTCAGGCGGTTGCGCATCAGCAGCGTCAGCCCTTTGCGGCGGGTAAGCGGCAGCAGCTCCAGCGCCAGTTCATCCAGCAGCGATTGCAGATTGAATGAAGCCGCGTCTGGCGTCCAGTCATGGGCTTCCAGCCGGTTGAGTAACACAATATCGTCCAGCATCCGGCTCAGTGCTTCCGTTTGTTGCAACACATTCAGCCGAGCTTCTTCATCACTGTCATCATTCAGCTGCTGTAACTGGCCGACAATATTGCTCAGTGGGCGATTGAGCGTATGGCCGAGATTCTGCAACAGCTGCTGGCGCATCTGATGATTTTTATCCAGTACCTGCTGCGCCTTTTGCAATTTTTTATTGACCAGCAGCTCCCGATCCTGGTCGCGCATCATAAACAGCTGGGTGTGCGGCGAAACTACGCTACGCGCATGGCGGATCTCATACACTTCATTATTGACGGTTGCCTGCAGTACACCCTGATGCTGATCGGACATATTGATGATTTTTTGCAGGTTAAGATGCGGCAGCAGGTGTTCGGCAATCTTATTACTGATAATGGTGCGATTACTGGCGAAGTCATAGACCAGCAACCCGACCGGCAGACTGGCAACAATCTCTTCATTCAACACCCGCAGCGAATCAAGTTCGGCGCTCTGATTTTCACTGGGGCGCAGTGATTGCTGACGGAGCAAAAACAGGCCGGCCAGCGACATCAGCAGTAGCGCCAGATTAGCCAGCAGCGGCCACATCAGATTGTGCAGCGTATCGAATAGCAGGCTGGTGATCGGCACGCGGTAAACCAGTTGCAGCGGTGAGCTGCTCAGTGAAGAGGCAATTTCAACGTTAGGGTTAACCAGCGAAATATGGGTATTCTGGCCGTCGTCATCACTCTGGGCACCTTCGCTAATCACCGCGCTGTCTTGTTTAAGCTGGAAGTTTTCCAGCGGCATATTATGTGGAATCAGATCGTTGATCGGCAGGTCAAATGCGACCACCGTTGCCAGATGGCCGGGCTGATTAAAGGTGGTGCGTAAGGTAAAGTAGTGATCGTTTTGCCACGCAAAACGGCGCAGCGGTGAGAAGCTTTCGCGCTCATCAAGCGCATTAGCCTGCTGCAGCATTTCCGCACGGCGGGCATCGACAATGTTGGTGATGGCACTCTCTTTATAGCGCGTCGCCATATCTTTTAGCGGCAGGGTAGAGATCAGAATCAGACTGTTGTCCTGACCATTAAGAAAATACATCGACCAGGTGCTGTTTTCCGCACCCCACAGCGTATCAAGATAGCCCGACATGCGCTGGGTCATATCCAGCGTGCT
The DNA here is from genome assembly GCF_050037805.1 of Winslowiella sp. 2C04. Classification (NCBI taxonomy): domain Bacteria; kingdom Pseudomonadati; phylum Pseudomonadota; class Gammaproteobacteria; order Enterobacterales; family Erwiniaceae; genus Winslowiella; species Winslowiella sp. 2C04. Next base: position 1,530,010 of record NZ_CP188300.1, read on the forward strand.
GCTGTCGTGAGATCCGAAGATCAAGGCTTCTGTTTTGCGGCGGGTTTTTTCCAGATAATAGACGTCGGGACGCAGGCGCGTCTCTTGCAAACTATTGGGCGGCGTTCCTGCCGCGCTGGCTGCCAGATTTTCATAAATTTGCCAGGTCGCAAAGCGATAGCTGTCGATACGCTTTTGCATCGCGTAAGTAATATCGGACATTGCATAACGTTTTTCTGTCAGCCATGCGTTCACCGCGTTATGGATCATAAAACCCAACGCCAGCAGTAATACCAAAATAAACATCACAAAAAAGCGTGTGACATTGCCAGAAGTGAGGGGAAACTTATATGGCACCATAACGTAATGTGACACCCAAAATTATCGTGTGACCAGCCGGGCGCTGGCAGCAACAGCTAAAAGCAGCACAGCAATGGCAGAAAAGGCCGTCGTCAGGTTAGACCACTGGGAAACAAAGCCGACCAGTGCCGGGCCAGCCAGAATACCCGCATATCCAATCGTTGTCATGGCAGAAATTGCCAGGTTTACCGGCATGGTTTCCTGCTTGCCTGCGGCACTGAACAGGATTGGCACGGTGTTGGACGCACCAAAACCCACCAGTAAAAAAGCCAGTAGTGTCACCCGCGCATCATTGACGCTGACGGCGAGTAAAATTCCGGCGGCGGCGCACAGACTGCCGAGCAATAAAATCATCGCGCTGCCGAAATAGTTAACGATGCGATCGCCTGTCAGGCGGCCAATGGTCATAGCGATGGAAAACACCGCATAGCCCAGCCCGGCTTGTGAGGCGGGCATGTCGCGCACGCTGGTCAGGAACAGTGCGCCCCAGTCAAGAATCGCCCCCTCAGCCAGAAACAGAATAAAGCAGAGTGCGCCCAGGAACAGTACCCAGCCGCGCGGCAAGACAAACAGGGGGGAATCGGCGTGGTGCAGACGATCGCTTAACAGATGCTTCTGACTACTCAGCAGCAGCAGAATAACCAGTGCGGCGATAATCAGCACCGCATTCAGCGGCGACAGGCCGAGCCACAGCATTGCACTCACCAGCCCGGCACCGGCGATGCCGCCAATACTAAAGAAACCATGAAAACCAGACATCATGGCGCGCCCGGAGGCTTTTTCCACCTCGACTGCCTGAATATTCATCGCCACATCCATTAAGCCGATTGACGCGCCGAATGCCATCAGGCAGAGCGCCAGGGTAACCGGCGTGGGTAACACTGCCAGAAGCGGCAATGTCAGCATAATCAGCAGGCCGGCAACCACAATTACCGCCTTACAACCGTACTTGCCAGCCAGCATGCCGGTCAGTGGCATTGCCGCCAGCGAGCCAGCGCCCAGAAACAGCAGTAAACCGCCCAGTGAAGCATCACTCAGCGCTACGCGTGCTTTAGCATACGGCACGAGGGGCGCCCAGGCGGACATGCCCATGCCGGCAATAAAAAATATCACACGCGTGGCTATCTGCGTGGCAAAGGGTGATCGCTGGAGTTGTACAGCATCTGATGTGGTCATTTTTATCGTGTTATTTCCGCGCAGTAAGTCTGTCTTTTTACCACAATCGGCTCCGCCTTAGAATGGGAGACGTCGCAGTGCTCAGCGTTACCTGCTGATTAAGTTCAGTCTGCAATTATGCAGATGTAAATAACCGATAAAAACAGCAATGTTAAGTTAAAAATGATGCCGGGCTACGTTTTCCAGACGGTTCCTGGTGGAGAATCCACACCACTGAGCGTGTTAATTGCTTTGATGCTGCCACTACAATCGCCGGTTTATTCCAGCGCTGTTTCTGAGACAGTAGTGATAATTTATTGTTTTTACGACGGTTGTCTCGTGATCTCAGGCATTTATCTGACCGCTGTGACCTGCCGCTAATCACAAATCTGTGTAAATTTAAAACTTCCCACGCCTGTAACCACTGCGTTTTTTTAGTCCTTTCCTTGCTATGCCGGCGTGCAACCGCGGCTTCGCTGAAAATAATTTGTATCAGCCAAATCAAAACATTAGGCAGCGTTTGTCTGACCCTCAGTATTGCCAGTAAAAAATAACATTAGAATATCTAAACTGTTCAATCTGTTTATTAAATCGAAACGATTAATAATTATCACCACTCAGTTGCCGTTTGTTGATTATATCTGAAGGGCGGAATAGATAAATAGAAATCGATATTCCAGGGGTTATGACGTAAATTTGTGCTTTAGATTGGTTTTTTACTCACTAGTGATGCCAGGTTTAGATATCAATAAACGTAAACATTAACGATTATGTCGCACGCAATTGTGAAGGTTTAATTAAGTTTATGCGCGCGACATATCACCTCAACTGGTGTGTAAGGGGTCATATAAATGGCACAGCTTAATCAAGGCCGCGTCGATGTTATCTCGCGCGATAATGGAACACTTATCTCTCAGGTCAACGGCGGTTTTACCCACTCGGTGATGCTGACTGAACCGAGTGTGATAAAGATAAATGGCACTCGTGAGATGGTCACCGAGTTTGAACGGCAGGGTAATGACCTGATCCTGCATATGCGTGACGGCAGCGTGGTGCGCTATAAACAATTTTTCCTCGATGATGTGGATGGCCTGCACAGTGAGCTGGTGTTTGATGATGGCATCAACCCTCCACAACATGCGCTGTTCCCGCTGACCAGCGCTGCGGCAGATCCCAATGCGGTGGTAGTGCTAAATCCGCAGTATGAATCGCTCAGTAATATTGATGCGCTGTTGCTGGCGGATAATCAGAATAATGATGACATCTTTACCGCCGCTGGCTTCGGCTTGCTTGGTATTGCCGGGGGAGCCATTGCGGCGGCTAGCGGAGGCAGCAGCGGCAGCGGTCGTCGGGATGGGGAGAATAATAACCCGCCCGCGCCGCAACAGCCGACCATCACCATTAACACCTTTGCCGGTGACAATATTCTCGATGCCGATGAGAAAGGCAGCAGCCAGACCATTTCCGGCACCACCACCAATGTTGAAGCGGGCAGAATCGTCACCATTACGCTGGGCGGCGTCAGTTACACCGCCACCGTTGCGGCTAACGGCAGCTGGAGCGTATCGGTACCGCCTGCGGCACTGCAGGCGCTGGCTAACGGCAACACCACCATCAGCGCCACGGTCAGCGACGCGGCGGGCACCAGCGCCAGCGATACTCAGGCGATTACCGTAACCGGGCCGACGGCGGAGATCCCGACCATCACCATTGGCACCTTTGCCGGTGACAATATTCTCGATGCCGATGAGAAAGGCAGCAGCCAGACCATTTCCGGCACCACCACCAATGTTGAAGCGGGCAGAATCGTCACCATTACGCTGGGCGGCGTCAGTTACACCGCCACCGTTGCGGCTAACGGCAACTGGAGCGTATCAGTACCGCCTGCGGCACTGCAGGCGCTGGCTAACGGCAACGCCACCATCAGCGCCACGGTCAGCGACGCGGCGGGCACCAGCGCCAGCGATACTCAGGCGATTACCGTAACCGGGCCGACGGCGGAGATCCCGACCATCACCATCGGCACCTTTGCCGGTGACAATATTCTCGATGCCGATGAGAAAGGCAGCAGCCAGACCATTTCCGGCACCACTACCAATGTTGAAGCGGGCAGAATCGTCACCATTACGCTGGGCGGCGTCAGTTACACCGCCACCGTTGCGGCTAACGGCAGCTGGAGCGTATCGGTACCGCCTGCGGCACTGCAGGCGCTGGCTAACGGCAACACCACCATCAGCGCCACGGTCAGCGACGCGGCGGGCACCAGCGCCAGCGATACTCAGGCGATTACCGTAACCGGGCCAACGGTGGAGATCCCGACCATCACCATCGGCACCTTTGCCGGTGACAATATTCTCGATGCCGATGAGAAAGGCAGCAGCCAGACCATTTCCGGCACCACCACCAATGTTGAAGCGGGCAGCACCGTCACCATCACGCTGGGCGGCGTCAGTTATACCGCCACCGTTGCGGCTAACGGCAGCTGGAGCGTATCGGTACCGCCTGCGGCACTGCAGGCGCTGGCTAACGGCAACGCTACCATCAGCGCCAGCGTCAGTAATAGCGCCGGAAGCAGCGCTAATGACACGCTGAATATTACGGTGACCGGCGATGCGGGGGAGCCACCCACTCTGTCACTGAATGATTTCGCCGGTGACAATGTGCTGGATGGCGCAGAGAAGCAAATCGACCAGACACTTAGCGGCACGACCACAAATGTTGAAGCGGGCAGAACCGTCACCATCACGCTGGGCGGCGTGACCTATAGTGCGTTGGTGCAGGGAGATGGCAGCTGGAGCGTTGTGGTGCCTTCCTCGGCGCTGGCAGCGCTGGCGGCCGGAACTATCACGATTAATGCCAGCGTCAGCAATGCCGCAGGCGTTAGCGCCAGCGACAGCAGTTCACTGATTGTCGAGCCGGATACCAGCGGCAGTATTGCCCTTGAACCGATCAGCGAAGATGGCTATCTCAATGCCACCGAAGCGCAATCACCGCTGATTATCAGCGGAACCACTACCGGGGTTGCTGAAGGCAGTACCGTTACCATTAGCTTTAACGGTGTCAATTACACGGCAACAGTCGGGGCTGATGGTCGCTGGAGTGCCACCATTCCGGCTTCGGCACTTGGCGTGCTGGAAGATGGCACGCTGGTTGTTACCGCCAGCGTCTCTGACAGCGCAGGCAATACCGTGACCAATAGCGGTCAACTGGATGTGGTAATCAACAACCTGCCGGATGCCACCATCGATCCGCCATTTGGCGGCGACGGCGTGCTGAACGGCGATGAAGCGGGCAGCGACCAGACCATCAGCGGCAACACCGGAGTAAGCGGTCCGGGACAGACGGTGGTGGTGACCCTCGGCGGCAACGACTATCCGGCGACGGTCGGCAGTGACGGCGGCTGGACGGTGACGATTCCTGCTGGCGATCTCGGCAACCTGCCGCAGGGCAGCGGCAATCCGATCGTGGTGGTGGTTACCGATCCGGCGGGCAACACCAGTACCTCGACCACGCCGGTGCTGGTGGATACCGTCGCGCCAGCGCTGGCGCTGGACGGCCCGATTTCCGGTGACGGCTACCTGAACGCGCAGGAGCAGGGCGAACCGTTAATTATCAGCGGCAGCGGTGAGGCGGGCGCGGCAATTGTCGTCACGCTGAACGGCGAGCAGTACAGCGCCACGGTCGGCAGCAACGGCCTGTGGAGCGTCACCGTTCCGGCCGCCGATTTAGAAAATATCGCCGACGGCAGCTACAGCGTGGTGGTCACCGCCACCGACGCAGCGGGTAACATCAGCAGCGTCAGCAGCCCGCTGACGGTGATTGCCGATCCGGCCAATCAGCCGACGATTACTCTCGATCCGTTTGCCGGTGACGGGGTGCTGGACGGCGCGGAGCAGCAGGTCGACCAACAGCTGAGCGGCTCGACCACCCATGTGCAGGCGGGCCAGGTGATTACCGTCACGCTGGGCGGCGTGAATTACAGCGGCGTGGTGGCGGCCGACGGCAGCTGGTCGGTGACGGTCCCGGCCAGCGCGCTGGCGGGGCTGGGCAACGGCACGCAGAACTTCAGCGTCAGCGTCGATGACGTGGCGGGCAACAGCGCAAGCCGTGACGGCAGCTTTGAAGTGGACAACACCCTTGCTTCGCTGGCGTTCGATCCCATCAGCGACGACGGCTATCTCAACGCGGTGGAGGCGCAGAGCGATCTGACGGTAAGCGGCACCTCAAGCAACGTGGCGGCGGGCAGTATTGTCAGCTTTGAGCTGGGCGGCAATACCTATACTGCCACCGTTGGTGCGGACGGCAGCTGGAGCACCACCGTGCCGGCCAGCGTACTGGCCGGGCTGGCGGACGGCCCGTTAACCCTTACCGCCACCACGCCGGGGCCAAACGGCAGCACTATTTCTGCCAGCGGAACGCTGATTGTGGCAATCAACAACCTGCCGGATGCCACCATCGATCCGCCATTTGGCGGCGACGGCGTGCTGAACGGCGATGAAGCGGGCAGCGACCAGACCATCAGCGGCAACACCGGAGTAAGCGGTCCGGGACAGACGGTGGTGGTGACCCTCGGCGGCAACGACTATCCGGCGACGGTCGGCAGTGACGGCGGCTGGACGGTAACGATTCCTGCCGGCGATCTCGGCAACCTGCCGCAGGGCAGCGGCAACCCGATCGTAGTGGTGGTTACCGATCCGGCGGGCAACACCAGTACCTCAACCACGCCGGTAATTGTGGATACCGTCGCGCCAGCGCTGGCGCTGGACGGCCCGATTTCCGGTGACGGCTACCTGAACGCGCAGGAGCAGGGCGAACCGTTAATTATCAGCGGCAGCGGTGAGGCGGGCGCGGCAATTGTCGTCACGCTGAACGGCGAGCAGTACAGCGCCACGGTCGGCAGCAACGGCCTGTGGAGCGTCACCGTTCCGGCCGCCGATTTAGAAAATATCGCCGACGGCAGCTACAGCGTGGTGGTCACCGCCACCGACGCAGCGGGTAACATCAGCAGCGTCAGCAGCCCGCTGACGGTGATTGCCGATCCGGCCAATCAGCCGACGATTACTCTCGATCCGTTTGCCGGTGACGGGGTGCTGGACGGCGCGGAGCAGCAGGTCGATCAACAGCTGAGCGGCTCGACCACCCATGTGCAGGCGGGCCAGGTAATTACCGTCACGCTGGGCGGCGTAAATTACAGCGGCGTGGTGGCGGCCGACGGCAGCTGGTCGGTGACGGTTCCGGCCAGCGCGTTGGCGGGGCTGGGCAACGGCACGCAGAACTTCAGCGTCAGCGTCGATGACGCTGCAGGTAACAGCGCCAGCCGTGACGGCAGCTTTGAGGTGGACAACACCCTTGCCGCGCTGGCGTTCGAGCCAATCAGCGACGACGGCTATCTTAATGCGGTGGAGGCGCAGAGCGATCTGACGGTAAGCGGCACCTCAAGCAACGTGGCGGCGGGCAGTATTGTCAGTTTTGAGCTGGGCGGCAATACCTATACTGCCACCGTTGGTGCGGACGGCAGCTGGAGCGCCACCGTGCCGGCCAGCGTACTGGCCGGGCTGGCGGACGGCCCGTTAACCCTTACCGCCACCACGCCGGGGCCAAACGGCAGCACTATTTCTGCCAGCGGAACGCTGATTGTGGCAATCAACAACCTGCCGGATGCCAGCCTTGATACCCCATTCACCGACGGAATACTCAACGGTGAAGAGTCGCAGAGCGATCAAACCCTGAGCGGTAATACCGGTGTGACGGGCGCGGGTCAAAGCGTTATCGTCACCCTCGGCGGCAACGACTATCCGGCACAGGTAAACAGTGACGGCAGCTGGAGCGTGCAGATTCCGACCGAGGTGCTGCAAGCGTTACCGAACGGCAGCAGCACTATTGTGGTAGTGGTCAGCGATGCTGCGGGCAACACCAGCACGATAACCACGCCAGTCACCGTCGATACTTTGGCACCACAGCTCAGTATTGAGCCGATCTCTGATGATGGCCTGATTAATGCGAATGAACAAAATCAACCGCTGACGATTGACGGCAGCGCTGAACCGGGAGCGACGGTAACCGTGACGCTAAACGGCGTCGATTATCCGGCCATCGTCGATAACAATGGTGACTGGAGAGTCACTATCCCGGCGGCAGTCCTGCAAGGGCTGGATGACGGCAACTACTCAGTGACGGTGACTGCTACCGACGCTGCCGGTAACAGCAGCACGCAAACCAGTGATTTCTCGCTGATCACCGCACCTCCGGCCTTTACGCTGGCACCGGTGGCCGGTGATGGCATTCTTAACAGTGTCGAACAGGGGCAGCCACTGACGCTGAATGGCACGGGTACGCCGGGCGACAATGTCAGCGTCACGCTGAATGGCAAGAATTACAACGCGACAGTGGCGGCGAATGGCGACTGGTCACTAATTGTGCCCGCCGCCGATCTGGCCGTGCTGGCCGACGGCAGCAGCTATACGGTAGCGGTTACCGTAACCGATGCGGCGGGTAATACCGCGACGCAGCAAAGCTCGCTGGCGGTAGATACTACCGCGCCGAACTTTACCCTCAATCCAGTTGCCGGTGACGGCGTGCTTAACGCCAGCGAGCAGGGCGAGCCGCTGCTGATTAGTGGCAATGGCAGCGCGGGCGATAGCGTTATCGTAACGCTAAATGGCAAAGAGTACGCCGCTACCGTTGGCGCGAACGGTCAATGGTCAGTGCAGATTCCGCCAGCCGATCTGGCGGCACTGAATGAGGGTGACTACACACTGAGCGTGGCAGTCAGCGATGCGGCAGGTAACACCAGTACGCAAACGACGCCACTGACGGTGGATACCGCCGAGCCGTTGCTGACGGTCGATCCGATTGCCGAAGACGGGGTGATTAATGCCACCGAGCAAGGGCAGCCGTTGATAATCAGCGGTACCGCCAACGCCGGAGACATTATTACCCTCACGCTGAATGGTCAGCAGTACACCGCCACCGTCGGCAGTAATGGTGAATGGAGTGTGAATATTCCGGCCTCGGCGCTGGCCGCGATTGATGATGGCGACTACCCACTCACGATTACGGCCACCAATGCGGTTGGCAACAGTACGACGGACAGTTCTACGCTGATTGTAGATACCGCCGCGCCAGCGCTTAGCGTAGAGCCGATTTCCGGTGACGGTTATCTGAACAGCGCCGAGCAGGGGGAAACCCTGACGGTTAACGGCAGCGGCGATGCTGGCGACAGTGTAACCGTGACGCTGGACGGCGTCGAATATCCGGCGATCGTCAGCAGCAATGGACAATGGAGCGTGGATATTCCGGCATCGGCGCTGGCCGGGCTGGCCGATGGCGCTTATACCGTTAGCGTTACGGTAATTGATGCGGTGGGGAATACCACCACCGTCACGCGTCCGTTAACCGTAGCGGCCGATCCGGCCAATCAGCCAACCATTAGCGTCGATCCGTTTACCGGTGACGGCGAGCTGAATGGTGCCGAGCAGGGTGAGGATCAGCTGCTTACCGGTACCACCAGCAATGTACAAGCCGGGCAAATAGTCACCGTCACGCTGAACGGCGTGGAGTTTACCGGTCTGGTACAGTCAGGTGGCGGCTGGAGCGTGGTTATTCCGTCATCGGCGTTTGCTGGTTTACAGAACAGCACGCAAACATTTACCGTTACCGTCAGTGATGCGGCGGGGAATAACGCCAGTACCAGCGAACAGTTCACCGTCGATAATAGCTTTAGCGCCGTGGCGATTGGCATTATCAGTGGTGATGACTATCTGAATGCTACTGAAGCACAGTCCGATCTCACCATCAGCGGCAGTTCGAATAATGTTGCTGCGGGCAGTATTGTCACGGTCAGCTTTAATAATGTTGATTACAGCGCTACCGTCGGGGCAGATGGCAAGTGGAGCACGAATATTCCGGCTGCGGCACTGGCAGGTTTGCCGGATGGTCCACTGACGGTAACCGCCAGCGTGGTGGATATTAATGGCAATACGGTTAGCAGCGACACCACCCTTAACGTATTGATCAACGATTTACCACAGCCAACGCTGGATACGCCATTCGGCGATGGTGTGCTGAGTGGTGATGAAGCTGATACTCCGCAAACCCTGACCGGCAGCACCGGTGTTACGGGCAACGGTCAGAGCGTCACGGTCAACATTGGCGGCGTGAATTATCCGGCTACCGTTGATGGTGACGGAAACTGGACGGTAACGATACCGTCGGCGGCATTGCAGAATCTGCCGGACGGCAGCAGCAGCGTGGTGGTGACGGTAAGCGATATTGCGGGCAACGGCGGCAGTTTAACCACGCCGGTAGCGGTAGACACCACGCCACCGAATATTGTCATCAACCCGATTTCTGGCGACGGGCTGATCAATGCCAGTGAGCAGGATCAACCGTTAACCGTTAGCGGTACCGCAGAAGCTGGCAGCACGGTGATTATCACGCTGAATGGCGTCGATTATCCGGCGACGGTAGCGGCCAATGGCAGCTGGAGCGCGACTATTCCGGCGACGGCATTACAGGCGTTGGCCGACGGCGCCTGGGATATCAGGGTCACCGCTACCGATGCCAACGGCAACAGCGCCAGCGCGCTCGGTCCATTTACCGTCGATAGCGCTGCGCCATCCTTTACCATCGGTACGCTGGCTGGCGACGGCATTCTTAATGCCAGTGAACAGGGGCAACCGCTGGCGATAAGCGGCACCGGCACCGCCGGTGACAGCGTCAGCGTAACTCTTAACGGCACCAGCTATAGCGCGACCGTCGGGCCAAATGGCCAATGGTCGATTAGCGTGCCGGCCAGCGATCTTGCCACACTGACCGACGGCAGTTATCCGGTCAGCGTTACGGTCAGTGATGCGGCGGGCAACACCACCACGCAGCAAACCAGCCTGGCGGTGGATATCAGCGCACCGGCATTATCGCTTAACACGCCATCCGGTGATGGTGTTCTTAACAGCGCTGAACAGGGGCAACCGCTGCTGTTAAGCGGCAGCGGCAGCGCAGGTGACAGCGTGACCGTCACTCTGAATGGCAAAACGTACCAGGCTACGGTTGGCGTCAATGGCATCTGGTCGCTGGAAGTACCGGCTACGGATCTGGCGGCGCTGGATGAGGGAGCAAACCCACTTAGCGTGACGGCACGCGATGCGGCGGGAAATAGCACCACGCTGCAGAGCAATCTGACACTCGATACCGGGCAGCCAACATTGACGGTAGCCGTGGATATTTTTGCCGGCAACGGCATTGTCGACAATGCGGAATCGCGGGTTGATCAGCGGCTGACCGGCACCAGCACCAATGTAGAAGCCGGGCAAATTGTCACGGTAACGCTGGCTGGCGTCAGCTACAGCGGCGTAATACAGAGTAGCGGTGCGTGGAGCGTAACGATTCCGGCCGGAGCGATGGCCGGACTGAGCGATGGCAGCCAGAGCCTGACGGTCAGCGTCAGTAACGCCGCAGGCAACAGTGTCACCGTTACCGGCAGCTACACCGTAAATACCAGCGGCAGCAGCCTGGCGATAGAACCGATCGCCGGTGATGGCTATCTGAACGCCAACGAACAGCAGGCGGCGATTGAAATCGCCGGTCAGACCAGCAATGTGCTGCCAGGCAGTCTGGTGCAGGTAACGGTCAATGGTATCAGTTATAACGCTACCGTCAGCGCCGACGGCAGTTGGACGGCCATCGTCCCGGCCGGAGCGCTGGCCGGCGTCGCAGATGGTCCGCTGATCATCAGTGCCACGGTCAACGATGCTGCCGGAAATCCGCTTACCGCTACCTCAACGCTGAATGTGCTGGCGAATCCACAGCTGGCAGTCAGCATTGATCCTCCATTTGGTGACGGCTCGCTTAACGCCGGGGATGTTGAAAATAACGGCACGCTGACCGGCAGCACCGGCGTCAGTGGCGATGGCCAGACGGTGACCGTCAGCTTTGGCGGTAACGACTACAGCGGCACTGTTGCCAGCGATGGCAGCTGGAGCGTGACCATTCCGGCGCAGGTGCTGGAAAACTTACAGCAGGGCAATACGCCTTTCACCGTCACGGTGGGCGATATTGCCGGTAACACCGCCAACGGCAGCGACAGCGTGCTGGTCGATACGCTGCCACCGCTATTGCTGGTTGATACGTTGTCCGGCGATGGCGTGCTGAACGCCAGTGAACAAGGGCAACCTTTGCCGGTGAGCGGCAGTGGCGAAGCCGGTGCGGAAATTAGCGTCAGCCTGAATGGTATCGACTACACCACCACCGTGGCTGCTGACGGGAGCTGGACGCTAACCATTCCCGCCGCGGCGCTTGGCGAGCTGGCCGACGGCGACTATAACCTGACGGTGATTGCCACCGATGCCGCAGGCAACAGCAGTCAGCAAAACAGCCCGCTGACGGTAAAAGCCGATGCCAATAATCTGCCGACCATCAGCATTGATACTTTTGCTGGTAACAATATTGTCGATGGTGCCGAGCAGCAAACGGCTCAGACGCTGTCGGGTATTGCTACTCAGGTTGAGGCCGGTCAGACGGTAACCGTTACGCTGAATGGTCAAATTTATACCGCTCAGGTGCAGCCAAGCGGTGGCTGGAGTGTGTTAATTCCATCCGGTGCGCTACAGGGTTTAGCTGACGGCAGCGCCACCATTACCGTTGCGGTCAGCGATGCCGCAGGCAATACCGCCAGTAACACGCTTGATATTGAGGTTAACAGTGCGGCATCCGGGCTGGCGGTTAATACCCTCAGTGACGACGGTTATCTGAATGCGGCTGAAGCGCTGGAAGAGCTGCTGATTAGCGGCTCCTCAGTGAATGTACCGCAGGGTAATGTTGTCACTGTCACATTTAATAATCAGACCTTTACTGCTGAAATCGGCGCTAATGGTGTCTGGAGCGTGCTCGTTCCTCCGGCCTCGCTGGCAGGATTGCCGGATGGCCCGGCCACGATTAGCGTCAGCGCTATTGATGCGGCGGGCAATGCGGTCAGCAGCAGCGCCACGTTGAATGTGCTGGTTAATCAACTGCCTGATGCCACTATTCAGCCGCCGTTTGGTGACGGCGTGCTGAATGCCGCCGAGGCGGGCAGCGACCAGCCGTTGCGTGGCACTACCGGCGTCAGCGGTGACGGACAAACCGTCAGTGTTGTTATTAACGGCACCAGTTACAGTGGCACGGTTGATGGCAACGGTAACTGGACGATAAACCTGCCGACGGCAGTATTGCAGGCGCTGGCAGAGGGCGACAGCAGTGCACAAGTTACGGTCAGTGATGCCGCTGGCAACAGCAGTACGATTGATGCGCCATTTACCGTCGATCGCGAAGCGCCGGTATTAACCATCGATACCATTGCGGGCGACGACCGGGTTAATGCGCTGGAATCGGGGGCTGTGATTAGCATTTCTGGTAGCACCAGCGCTGAGCAAGGCCAGATCGTCACCGTTGTGCTTAATGGTCAGACCTACAGCGCCACCGTCGACGCCAGCGGCAACTGGAGCTTTGATTTGCCAGCCGGTGCACTGGCGGGAATTGTTAATGGCAGCTATACCCTGACCGCCACGGTCAGTGATTCAGCGGGCAACCCGGTAACCTCCACCAGTGAAATTGAGGTTGAAACCGCCGCGCTGGTACCAACGCTGGATACACCCTTTACCGATGGTTATCTCAATATCGACGAGGCGCAAACCACCCAGACGCTGAGCGGCACGACCGGCGCAACCGGTGACGGCCAGTCGGTGGTGGTCAGTGTGGGGGGCAACGATTATAACGCCACGGTTGATGCCGATGGCAACTGGTCGCTGGAGCTGGATGCGGACACCCTGCAAGGACTGGCGAGCGGTAATCTGCCGATTGTGGTGACGGCTACCGACAATGCCGGAAATCAGGGAACCATCGACAGCAACGTCAGCGTCGATTTCGACGCGCCGACGCTGGATATCAATGATATTGCTGGCGATAACATTATTAATGCCGCCGAGGCACAACAGGTGGTGGTGGTCAGCGGTACCGCGTCGCTCAGTGAGGCAGGTCAGCAGGTTACCGTACTGTTTAATGGTCAAAGCTACCAAACGCTGGTGCAGAGTAATGGCAGCTGGAGCGTTAATCTTCCCGCCAGTGCATTACAGGGGTTAGCGGACGGTGACTATCCGGTCAGCGTTTCGCTAACTGATGCCGCAGGCAACAGCACCACGGTCGAACAAACCCTGACCCTTGATGCCAATATCGCGACTCTGCCGACGCTAAGTATCAATGCGGTGTCGGAGGATGACTACATTAATCAGGCTGAGTCAGGCGAAGCGCTGGTTATCAGCGGCACCAGCAGTAATCTGGAAGCCGGGCGCACCGTCAGCGTGTTACTGAACGGCAAAACCTACAGCGCAACCGTCGATGACGAGGGTAACTGGAGCGCCACCGTGCCCGCCGCCGATGTTGGCGCGTTGGCGGACGGTGCACAAACCATTACCGCCAGCGCCACTGATAATGCGGGCAACCCGGCGAGTAACACGCACACGGTGACGGTGATTGCCGATGCGGACTCACAGCCACTGTTAACGATTAATCCGGTCAGCGGGGATGATATCGTCAATGCCCAGGAAGCCAATAGTCCACTGGTAATCAGCGGCTCCAGCCAGCGAATCCCCGATGGCGGTACGGTAGTGGTGACGCTGAATGGCAATAGCTATAACGCCACGGTTGATGCCAACGGCAACTGGAGCACCACTGTTCCTGCGGCAGATGTGCAGGCGCTGGATCAGGGCAGCAATACCGTTACCGCCAGTGGTGAGGATATCGCCGGTAATCGCGCCGATGCCAGCCACGACTTTATCGTCGACAGCGAAGCGCCGTTGCTGGATATCACGCTGGATGTTGGGCTGGACGGTATTCTCAATCTGGCAGAAGCACTGGCCGGGCTGCTGGTCAGTGGCTCGACCGAAGCTGGATTAACGGTAACGGTAACGCTGAACAATAAACAGTACACCGCTACCGCCGACAGCAGCGGTGACTGGAGCCTGACTATTCCGGCCGGAGATTTACTGCTGCTGAATGACGGCACGCTGGAAGTGGGCGTATCAGTCACTGACAGCGCGGGCAACACCACCACTGAGCTGGTCGATTTAGATGTGGCAATCAACGCGCTGCCGCTGCTGACCATCAGTACACCGTTTATTGACGGCCTGTTAAGCGCCGGTGAAGCGGCCGCCGCGCAGTTACTGAGTGGAACCGCCACCCATCTTGCCGCCGGAACCGTGCTGGAGATTTCTGTCGGCGGCCTGACTTTTGCAGGCTTGGTTAATGCCGATGGAACATGGAGCGCCACGCTGCCGGCCGGTGCACTGGCCGGGCTGCCCGATGGCCCGCTGCAGCTGGAAGTCAATGCGACAGATGCGGCAGGCAATCCGGCGGCAGTCACGACTACCGTTGATTTGCTGATTAATAATCTGCCAGTGGCTACCATTCTGCCACCTTTTGTGGATGGCGCACTGAACGCGGTTGAAGCTGGCATCAATCAGACGATTAACGGCACTACCGGTATTACCGGAGCAGGCCAGACCGTTACGCTGAATATTGACGGTAATCCGTTTACCACTACGGTGGACTCCAACGGTAACTGGAGCACGACGCTGACGCCAGCGCAGCTGGCCCAACTGGGTAACGGTGATCATACTATCGATGTGGTAGTAACCGATCGTGCTGGTAACAGTAACGAAGCGACCCTCGACTTTACTGCGATTATCACCGGTCTGCCGCAGCCAACGCTGCTGACGCCATTTATTGATGGCATCCTCAATGTGGCAGAAGCGGCAGCGGGCGGAACGCTGGATGGCACCAGCGGTATCACCGGTGAGCAAACCGTCACCGTGATTATTAATGGCAGTGCTTATCAGGCCAGCGTCGATGAAGCAACCGGAGAGTGGTCGCTGGATCTGCCCGCCAGTCTGTTGCAGACACTGCCGGACGGCAACTGGCCGATCACCGTGTCGGTGACCGGCAGCGTTGGTAACGTCGGCAGCGTGTCGGGAGCGGTGGTGGTAATGATCAACGATCTGCCACAGCCTACACTCAATCTGCCGTTTGGCGATGGTGCGTTGAATATTGCTGAAGCAGCAGCGGGGCAGCTGTTAAGCGGTAAAACCGGCATTATTGGCGGTGATCAGAGTGTTTCGGTGCTGATTTCCGGCTTTAACGGCGATAATCCGCTGACCGCCACGGTGGATGCCAACGGCAACTGGTTACTTAATCTGACGCCGACCCAGCTGGCAACCCTGGCTGACGGTCCTCATACCATTACCGTTACCGCCACTGATATGGCGGGTAATAGTGCCAATATTAGTCAGCAGGTGACTTCAGCACTGACGCTGCCGGACCCGGTAATCAACCTGCCGTTTATCGATGGCATCCTGAATATCGCCGAAGCCGGCACAACTCTCACTCTGACTGGCAGCACTGGCGTTAACGGACTGAACCAGGGCGTTCAGCTAAAAATTGATGTTAACGGCATCAGTTACACCGGTATCGTTGATGCCGACGGTAACTGGCAGGTGGCTATTCCAGCTGGCGCACTTAGCGGACTGACTAACGGCACCCACAGCATTATCGTCACGGTCACCGACGGCGCCGGTAACACCAATACGCAGAGTCAGGACTTTACCGCCGCACTGACGCCGCCGTTACCGACGCTGACGCTGGCATTTGATGATGGTTTTCTCAATGCCGAAGAGGTGATGACCGGCGCTACGCTGAACGGAACGACCGGGTTAACCGGAGCCGGGCAGCAGGTAACGGTGACGATTGCCGGAAATAATTATGACGCGGACGTTGATAACGCGGGTAACTGGACGCTCGACCTGGCAAACCCAGTGTTGGCCGGGCTGGCGCAGGGCAACACCAGTCTGGCAGTTGAAGTAACCGACTTTGCGGGTAACACGGCGAATATCACCAGCAGTTTTGTGGTGGATACGCTGGCTCCGGCGATCGCCATTACGCCATTTACCGGCGATAACACCCTGACCTATCTCGAAAGCCTGACTACGCAGACGCTCAGCGGCACCACCAGCGGAGCCACCACAGGCTCGATTGTTACGGTGACTATCGGTTCAGCCACGCTGACTGGCGTGGTGCAGGCGAATGGCAACTGGACGGTCAATGTCACGCCGGCTGCCATGGAGCAGTTGGGTACCACCAGCGGTAATATTGGCGTCACGGTCACCGACGCCGCTGGCAATATCGGTAATGCCTCCATCACCGTCGCGGTCAATCTGACGCCGCCGCCAGCGACGCTGGTGACGCTGATGCCAGTGAACGGCGACAACATTATCAACGCCGCTGACGGCAGCGCTGCGGTCACGCTTAGCGGCAGTTACGCTAATCTCGGTTTGTTGGGCGGTACCATTAGCGTCACGGTGAACGGCATCAGTGTCGGCAGCACGCCGGTGATTGGTGATGACGGTAACTGGAGCATTAATGTGCCAAATGGCATCTTTATTGATGGCAACGCCAGCGTCACCGTTACCGCTGTCGGCCCCGGCGGCACGGCATCCACCACTTCGACGCTGCTGGTGGATCGCGGCATACCCACGCTGACGATCAATGCCTTTGCTACGGATGATGTGCTGAATAGCAGCGAAACCACAGTCAGCCAGAGCATCAGCGGCAGCGCCTCGACCAGCGAAGCCGGTCGTACGGTGAATATCACCCTGAACGGTAAAAACTACAGCGCAGTGGTGCAGGCCAACGGCAGCTGGTCAACTTCCGTTCCGGTAGCTGATTTGCAGGCGCTGGGCCAGGGGGCGCAGACAATATCGGCCACCCTCAGCGATGCGGCAGGCAATACCGGCTCGGCCAGCCATACCATCGACGTCGATACCGTCGCGCCGTTGCTGCAGATCGATGCCCTGCTGGGCGATAACATCCTCAACGCGCTGGATATTCTGTTAACTCAGACCCTGACCGGTCGTGCGCCGGGAGCAGAAGGCGAAACCATTGGTCTCTATCTCGGTGACGGCAATCCAATTGCCACCGGCGTGGTTAATCCGGACGGCACTTTCAGTATCGATCTGACACCGCAGGTGCTGGGAAGCCTGACCGAAGGCCCGCTGGTATTTGGCGTGCGGGTCAGTGATGAAGCCGGTAACCGCACTGAAGCCACGCTGACCGTGAATAAAGTGGTCAACAGCGCGCTGAACCTGGTGGTGGATTCGGTGTTCGGCGATGGCTTCCTTAATGCCGCCGATACGCTGGTTGCTCAGACCATCAGCGGCGTGGCGACCTCGGCGGGTATTGGCGCCAAAGTAGAATTAACCCTTGGCGGCACGACGCTTAGCGCCTCGGTCGGTCAGGATGGTAAATGGGCGATTGTGGTACCGCCTAATCTGCTACAGCTGTTGGATGACGGCAATATTGGGCTGAATCTGACCCTGACGGATGCCGCGGGCAACAGTCGTACCGTGACCGAAACCGTAACGGCGATTGTCGATAACCTGCCGGTGATTGGCAATCTTACCGGGCTGTTTGGCGGTGATAATCTGCTGAATGTGCTGGAGTCAACGCTGGCGCAAACCGTCGGCGGGGTGATTAATGCTGCCAGCGGTTCGGTGGTTACCGTCACGCTGGGCAGTAAATCCTACCAGAGCACGGTCAATGCGCTGGGCCAGTGGAGCGTCACGATTCCGCCGCTGGATCTCGGCGCATTACTCGACGGCACGCTGGCGCTGGGCGTTAAAGTGGTCGATCCGGCGGGGAATACTGCTTCCAGCTCGGTGAATGTCGGCATCTTCAATACGCAGCCGACCATCAGTCTCAGCCCGATCTTTGGCGACGGCATTCTGAATGTTGCTGATCTGCTGACCGGTCAGACCATCAGTGGCGTGGTTAATCATGTTGCCGCAGGCAGCATTGTCACGCTGAATATTGGCAGCAGTAATGTTACCGCAACCGTTGGGCAGAACGGCGCGTTCAGTGCCGTGGTGTCGCCAAATATTCTCGGCACGTTACTCAATGGCAACCTGACGGTAGGTGCCAGCGTGACCGATGTGGCAGGCAATACCGCCTCGACCAGCGCCGGCCTGGTGGTAAAGGTGACGTCACCTACGGTTACGCTTTCGCCGCTGTTTGGTGATGGTCTGCTGAATGCCGCGGATGCGCTGCTGACTCAACTGATTGGCGGTACGGTTAGCGGTGCGGAGCCTGGCGCAAAAGTGGTGGTGAATATTGCCGGGCAAGATTTTGTTACCAGCACTGCCGCCAACGGCAGCTTTGGTATCTCGCTTTCACCGGCGATTCTGCAGGGCTTGCTGGATGGTAACCTGACGGTGGGGGTGACGGTGACTGACAGCGCAGGCAATACCGGCAGCGCCAGTGCTGGAGCGCTGGTGGGTATTCATAATCTGCCGGTCATTACTCTTAATCCACTGTTCGGTGACGGTGCGCTGAACCTGCTGGAATCGCTGGTCACCCAGACCATTAGTGGAACCATTGCCAATGTCGCCGCTGGCTCCATTGTTAAAGTCAATATCGGCAATTCAACGGTCACCGCGACGGTCGGTAATAACGGGCAATTCAGCGCACAGGTCACGCCAGATATTCTTGGCACCTTACTTAATGGCAATCTGACCGTCGGCGTCTCGGTAACGGATAACGTCGGGAATGTTTCCAGCGTTAGCGCTGGCGTGCAGGTGGGTATCAGTAACCCACCAACCCTGACGCTCAATCCGATATTCGGTGATGGCGTGCTGAGTGCCGCCGACCTGGTCACGGCGCAGACCATTAGCGGCAGCAGTACCAATTTGACTGCGGGATCGACGGTTAACGTCACTTTTGCCGGACACAATTACAGCGCACTGGTAACCAGCAATGGTAACTGGACGCTGAGCGTGCCGAAAACCGACCTTGCGACGCTGGCAAACGGCACGCTGACGATCGGCGCCTCAGCATCTGACGCTTACGGAAATATCGCCAGTAAAACCGGCGCGGTCAGCATTATCGCCAATACACCACCGACCGTCAGCGTCAGCGCGGTCTTTGGCGATGGCTTATTGAATGCCGTCGATGCCCAGAGCGGCCAGACCATTACCGGTACTTCCACCAATGCCGAAGGCTCCATCATCAGTGTCAAAATTGGCACTCAGACTTTCACCGGCACGATTGGCGCCAGCGGCAGCTGGAGCGTTTCGGTACCGTCCGCCAGCCTGCTGGCGCTGGCCGATGGCACGCAAACTGTCACCGCCAGTGTGACCAATCCCGCAGGCAATAGCGGCACCGGCACCGGCAGCGCCATCGTCGGTACCCATACTATGCCGGGCGTAGCGATTGGCTCGATTTTTGGCGGTGACGGTTATCTGAATCTGGCAGAGGCTTCAATCGCGGAAACTATCAGCGGCACCTCGACTAATGCGGCTGGTGGGCAGATTTCACTGGATGTGGCGGGAACGGTGTATACCACCACTGTCGCTGCCAACGGCAACTGGAGCGTCAACATCCCATCCTCCGTACTGCGCAGTATCGCCGACGGCAGCTATACCATTTTGGCTACCCTGACCGATGCGGTGGGGAATATTGCGGTGGCTGGCAACAGCTTTACCGCGAAAACGCATGCGCTGCCGGTCATCGGCGTTGACCCGATACTCAGCCTGGTAAGTGTGTTGATTACCGGATTAACCATCAGTGGTGGAACGCTAAATCTGGCGCAGGGCACCCGGCTGAATGTCACGCTGAATGGCTCAACTCTGCAGGCATCCACCGATGCGCTGGGTCGTTATAGCGTGAAATTCCCGGGTGGGTTGTTAACCGCACTGAGCCTCAGCTCGATTGTGACGGTAACGGCGGTAGATATTGCCGGCAACCCGGCAGCGACCAGCAACACTCTGTTGCTCGGCTCGTTGCTGCCGGTGTCGGCGGCGGCGGCAGAGTCGACATCGCTGTTCTCAGCCAACGGTGAGGAGACCACTCATGGTGAGACTCACTCGCTGGCGGCGAGCAGCAGTGAGCAAGCCAGCGAAAAAACCCATGACGAGGCCAGTAGCGCGACAGCGGCCAGCGGCACGATCGATTCGACTATGGCGGATTTCACCGCCAGCACGCCTGTGACGGAGGGCAGTTACACCATCGGCGGAGTAGTGATTACGCTGGCGGATGGCAGTACACAGCAAGGTGCTTCTGTCACCGGCAGCGACGGCGATGACAGGGTAGCGGTCAGCGATCTGAACGTTGACCATATCGACGGCGGACAGGGTATCGATACGCTGGTATTAACCGGCGAACATCTGAATCTTGACCTCAGCGCACTGGGGCTGAAAGTCGGCAATATTGAAGTGCTGGATCTTGGCAAATCAGGTACCAACAGCGTCAGGCTTGATCTGAATCAGGCGTTAAATCTTACCGACTCACCGGAGGATGATCTGCTGATCAGAGGTGCCGATGGCAGTCAGGTGACGCTCAGTAATACCGACGGCGGCGTCTGGGCCACTGTCGGGCAGCGCACGGTAGACGGACAGATTTTTGACGTCTACCACAACTCGGCGCTGGTCAGTGACAACAACCTCGGCGATGTGCTGGTACAGCACAATTTGCAGGTGCATGTCGTTTAATCGGGTCACGCAACGGGTAAGGGTCACGCATGGCGTGACCCTTTTTTTCGCTCCCGCTGAGCATTAACCATTCGGTGTTCATCATGAAGAAAGTATTAGCGACATGCTGCTTAGGCGCCTGTTGCAGTCTCGCCGGGCATCCAGCCCAGGCTGCGGCTGAATCCATTGCGGAATTTAACTGGCGTGCTGCTCCCAGCGAGGAGCAGGTCGCCACTCTGACGCTGCGCGAAGCGATCTTGCGCGCATTTGCCCGTAACCCGAAAATAGCCGAAGCCGCAGCGCAAATTCATGTCGGTGAAGCTGAGCTGGACGCGGCGAAAAGCGGCTGGTATCCGCAGATTTCATTGCAGGCAAGTGGCGGCCGATCCAGCCAGACCGACTCTGCCGGCAGCATCAATAACAGTGCCTCCGGCGGCCTGAGTCTCAGCCAGTTGTTATATGACTTCGGGCGCACCGGTGGTGCCATCGACGAGCAACATGCGCTGTCCGATGCTTATCGTTACAGCTTATACAGCACCATGACCAGCGTGGCACAGGACACCTTGCGGGCCTATCTGGAAGTAAAGCGCTATCAGGCTTTAACCCAGGCTTCGCGAACCAATATCCGCTCGCTGGATCATGTCAGAGAGATAGCTCTCATGCGTGCGGATGCCGGGCTAAGTTCGCAATCTGATGTATTGCAGGCGCAAACGCGACTTGCCGGGATGCGGGCCACGCTGGAGCAGTATCGCGCCCAGCAGCGCTCTGCTCAGGCGCAGCTGACTGTGCTGACCGGCGTCGTGTCAGATAACTTACCGGAACTGCCGCAAAGCCTGCTGCAACAGCAGGTGACATTGAACAACATCGCCTACGAAAAAAGTGCCGCAGTGCGCAGTGCGCAGGCCAGACAGGAGGCGGCGCGCGAACGCGTGCGTCAGGCACAATCCAATCACTGGCCAACGCTTAAAGTCGAGGCTGGTCGAACCCGCTACGAAAACGATAACCGCTCTTACTGGGACGATCTGCTGCAACTGCGCGTTGAAGCGCCGCTTTATCAGGGCGGTTTAGTCAATGCAAAAACCCGCGCGGCAGCAGGCCAGCGTGAAGCGGCGCTGGCGGATATTCAGCAGTCGAAACTGGAAATTAATCAACGGGCCTCTACCGCTTACGCCGATATGATTGGCGCGCAGCAGCGCCAGCAGGCGGGGGAGGATCAGCTGGCCAGTGCTGACCATACCCGCTCGGTCTATGCCGATGAATACAAACTGAATAAGCGCAGCCTGAACGATCTGCTGAGCGTAGAACAGGATGTTTTCCAGGCTGACAGCATGCGCACTATGGCGCTATATGACGGCTGGGATGCCACGGTGCGTTACGCCGCGGCGGTCGATAATCTGCTCGACATTATGGGTATCGACCGCGAAGCCAATAGCGGACAAACCTTGCCTTCACTGTAAGCACTCATCTGCGAACCCCGTATAAAAGGCAATAAAGATGACGATACAAAGCCCCACTACCGAAAACTGGATTGATGCGATGCTGCGTGTGGCGGCGCGGTTTGGTAAACCGGCGGAAGGACAAAATCTACGCCAGCAGATGCGCTGGTTTGAGCATCTCAGCGCCAGTCAGCAGTTGGAACGGTTGGCCGGGCTGTTGGGACTGCATCTCACCATGATGCCACGCGACAGCATTCGCTGGCGTCAGGAAGTCACGCCGGTGGTGCTGATACTGGAAAGCGGCAGCGTGGCGGTGGTTGAATCGATTGATGGTGAAGCCAGAGCGCGCTACTGGATCAGCGACGGAGGAGACGTGGTGCGCGAAACGGAGCTGGCTTTACTGCTGGCGCAAAGTCGGCAGCAGGTGGCGATTATTGGCGTCGCGGCGCGCGGTCGCGATGCGCGCATTGACGAGTTTGTCCAGCCGTTTAAAAAGCACTGGTTTTGGCATAATTTTCGCGGCATGGGACGCCGCATTATGGAGATCTCACTGGCATCGGTGGTTGGCAATGTGCTGGCGCTGGCGGGGATTCTGTTTTCCATGCAGATTTACGATCGGGTGATCCCGGCACAGTCAGAATCAACACTCTGGGTGCTGTTTGTTGGCGTGCTGGTGGCTGCCGGAATTGAATATCTGATTCGCCTGATGCGAACCCAGGTATCTGATTCGATGGGAAAACGCATTGATTTAAAGGTGTCATCGATGCTGTTTGCGCGCGCGATGAATATTCGCAATGAAGCACGGCCAAAATCTACCGGCTCGTTTATTTCGCAGCTGCGGGAAATCGATCAGGTACGTGAGTTGCTGACCTCCACCACCGTCGGCGCGGCGGCCGACATGCCGTTTGTGATCCTGTTTCTGTTTATTATGGCGTTTATCGGCGGTCCACTGGTGATCATTCCGCTGCTGGCTATTCCGCTGATCGTGATTCCGGGTTTGCTATTACAGATTCCGATGGCGAAGCTGGCAAAAGAGGGGATGCGTGAAGGCGCGTTGCGCAATGCGGTGCTGGTGGAAACTATCGAGGGCATTGAGGATATCAAAGCGTTACAGGCTGAACCCTATTTTCAGCGTCAGTGGGAGCAAACCCATGAGGTCAGCGCTGCGGTTGGCATGAAACAGCGTTTGTGGGGCGCACGGCTGACCGGCTGGGCCTCAACGGTCCAGCAGTTAACCTATGCCGGAATGCTGGTGTTTGGCACCTATCTGGTACTGAGCGGCGATATCACTACCGGTACGCTGGTGGCCAGTAGCCTGCTGTCGTCACGCACCATTGCGCCGCTGATGCAGCTCACCATGGTGTTTTCCCGCTGGCAGCATGCAAAAAGCGCCATGAACGGGCTGGATGAGCTGCTGAAACGGCCGCTCGATCAGCCGGAAGAGGGCGATGTGGCTCATTGTCCGAGCCTGACCGGGCACTACGATCTTCGTAATGTGCAATATAGCTATGATGAAGAGAATGTGAAAAACGTGCTCAACGTAGCGAAACTGCAAATCAAACCCGGCGAGAGATTGGCGATTGTTGGCAAGGTCGGCGCAGGAAAATCGACGCTGCTGAAACTGCTGGCCGGGCAGGCAAGTGCGACACAGGGCAAAGTGGTGGTCGACGGCGTGGATATCAGCCATATCGACCCGGTAGATTTACGACGACAGCTGGGCTGGCTGTCACAGGATTCGCGGCTGTTTTTCGGCACGCTGCGGCAGAATCTGATGCTGGGCAACCCGCATGCCAGTGAGCAGGAGATGTTACAGGCGTTACGCGTCAGTGGCGCGCTCAGCATGGTGCAACAGGATGCAGCCAGTCTTGACCGGATCATCAATGAAGGCGGGCGCGGCCTGTCCGGCGGCCAGCGGCAAATGGTGATGCTGAGCCGGATGATCCTGCGCCAGCCGCAGGTGGTACTGATGGATGAGCCAACCGCCGCAATGGATGAGCAACTGGAAGAACACGTGCTGCGCCAGATGCATAACTGGCTTTCCGGACGCACGCTGGTGCTGGTGACGCACCGCCCGGCGCTGCTGAAACTGGTTGATCGTATCGTGGTGATGGATAACGGCCGGATTATTGCCGATGGTGCTCGTGACGATATTCTGCGCGCCGTTAATCCTGCCGCAACCCCAGCCAATCAACCAGGAGATGCCGCATGAGCCTGTTGCTGATCGATCGTGATTTAAAGCGCAATGAAAAACGCACCTCGGCAATTATCTGGGTCTGCGCTGCCGCATTGCTGCTATTTTTTATCTGGGCATACTTCGCCGTTCTTGATGAGGTTACGGTGGGTAGCGGTAAAGTGACGCCTTACACCCACGCGCAGGTTATTGAAACGCTGGATGGCGGTATCGTCGACCAGCTGAGCGTGCATGAAGGCGATATTGTTGAGAAGGGCGAGATACTGGCGCGGCTGGACCCGACCCGTTTTCAGTCCAACTTTGGTGAGGCGCAGTCAAAAGTACGTACCTTGCGCGCCTCGGCTGAACGCTTACGCGCCGAGCTGACCGGCGCACCGCTCCGATTCAGTGCTGAAACGCTGAAGGAGCCGGAGCTGGTGGCGCGTGAAACCCAGTTGTATCAGTCGCGTCGGCGTAATCTGACGGAAAGCGTCAGCAACCTGCAACAATCAATGAAACTGGTGCAGGATGAGCTGCGCATGACTCAACCGCTGGTGGCCAGAGGTGCGGCAGGTAAAGTGGAGGTGATTCGCCTGCAACGTCAGATCAGCGATCTGCGTGGAAAAATTGATGAAGCAACCAATGCCTATGCGGTGCGCGCGCGCGAAGAACAGGTAAAAAACAATGCCGATCTTGACGCACAGTTACAGGTATTGACCGGTAAACGCGATCAGCTTAACCATGCCACGCTCTATTCGCCGGTGCGCGGCATTGTTAAAGATATTCAGGTGACCACTGTCGGTGGCGTATTACAGCCGGGTGATAAGCTGATGGAGATTGTTCCGCTGGAAGACCAGTTGCTAATCGAAACACGCATCAACCCGCGTGATATTGCTTACATCCGTCCAGGCCTGGCGGCCACGGTAAAAATCACTGCCTATGACTCATCAATCTATGGTGACTTAGCCGGAGAAGTTGAAACGGTTTCACCGGACACGCTGCAGGATGAAGTTAAGCGAGACCAATATTACTATCGCGTCTATGTTCGCACGCAAACAGCGGAATTAACCAACCGGGCCGGACGCAAATTCCCTATATTGCCAGGCATGGTGGCCAGTGTGGACATTAAGACCGGTGAGAAATCAGTGATGGATTATCTGATTAAGCCCCTGAACAAACTTAAAGAAGCATTACGCGAGCGTTAGTCATTACGACCACGTTACAATTTGCCGTCGGTTATTTCCGGATAGTAATTAAATGGAAAAAATTGGCGATTATTTCTTAACATATTGTGCGGAAATAAATGCGGCAAATCTACCGTTGCGGTGGATAATTGAGTGCTGATATTAACTTCAGGCTGGATGATCGCGGCTGAAAAACGGGCAAAAAAATGCCGGACAAAACGTCCGGCGGGAAATATAAGGGTAAAACATCTCATTCGGGGTGAATGAAGGTAATAATGAAATAAAATGATGATAGCGGGATCTATTCTATAACCTGATAGATAAAAAAAATTATCATTCAGTGCTCAAAAATGTAATCTTCTGTAAGTGTCTGAATAGAAAGCTTTGCTTATTTTTTTGACAATTAGTGCGATGTCCTTAGATTATGCGTGCTGGGTAAAAGTTCCTCTCCATTAATATTTTGTAATATGTTATTAGTACTTTGAAACACTTTCGG
This sequence comes from Winslowiella sp. 2C04, assembly GCF_050037805.1. Lineage (NCBI taxonomy): Bacteria > Pseudomonadati > Pseudomonadota > Gammaproteobacteria > Enterobacterales > Erwiniaceae > Winslowiella > Winslowiella sp. 2C04. The sequence continues at coordinate 1,556,334 of NZ_CP188300.1, forward strand.
AAATTTAGTAGCATTTTCTTGATAGATTATTACTGCCCTCAAATTGACAATGGCTTCTCGGCTGAATTTTTAGACATTCAGCACGCAGTGGCAAATATAAGACACAATTAGAGGGTAATAAAAAAATGAAAATTCGCGTTCTTTCCCTGATGGTTCCGGCGCTGCTGATCGCTGGTTCAGCTGGCGCAGCAGAAATCTATAACAAAGACGGCAACAAATTAGACCTGTACGGTAAAGTCGATGGCCTGCATTATTTCTCCGATAATGATGGCAGCGATGGCGACCAGTCTTACGTCCGTTTCGGCTTTAAGGGTGAAACCCAGATTTCTCAACAGCTGACCGGTTATGGCCAGTGGGAATATCAGGCAGCACTGAACAACGCTGAGTCTGAAGGAACTAAAGACAGCTATACCCGTGTTGGTTTTGCTGGTCTGAAATTCGGCGAAGCCGGTTCATTCGACTACGGTCGTAACTACGGCGTGGCATACGATATCGGCGCATGGACTGACGTGCTGCCAGAGTTCGGTGGCGACACTTACGGCGCTGACAACTTCATGTTCTCACGCGGTAACGGCATGGCGACCTACCGTAACAACAACTTCTTTGGTCTGGTAGATGGCTGGAACTTCGCCGTTCAGTACCAGGGCAAAAACAGCAGCTCAACCGAATCCCCTAACGGCCGTAATGTGCTCGGTCAGAACGGTGACGGCTGGGGTCTGTCATCAACCTACGAGCTGGGCGATACCGGTCTGGCATTGGGTGCTGCAATGTTCTCTTCTGACCGCACCACCGAGCAGAACTCTGCACGCGTACTGGGTAACGGCGATAAAGCGACTGCATACACCGGTGGTCTGAAATATGACCAGAACAACATCTACCTGGCGGCGATGTTCACCAAGTCTTATAACGCCACCCGCTTCGGTAGCGTTGACTCAACTGCTTACGGTTATGCTGACAAAGCTGAAAACTGGGAGCTGGTAGCTCAGTACCAATTTGACTTCGGCCTGCGTCCTTCCCTGGCCTTCGTGACCTCTCGCGGTACTGAAGTACAAGGTTTCGGTAAACAGAACCTGAAAAAATACATCGATGTAGGCGCGACCTACTACTTCAACAAGAACATGTCCACCTATGTTGATTACCAGATCAACCTGATGGATGAAAACCAGTTCACCCGCGCTACCGGTATCAATACTGATGATATCGTCGCTCTGGGTCTGGTTTACCAGTTCTAAGTTGCTGACAGGAGCGCAGCCAGGCTGCGCTCCTGTTAATTTTGCTTCTCTTCGCTAGCGTTTTCTCAATCCTTTAACTGCTTCCTTAAGTCTGCGAACACCCTGCTGCCATCTCCCGCTTAAACACCGCCAGCGTATGCGCTTTGACCCGGATAAACTCTGGATCGCTCATCGCTTCGGCCCCGCGTGGGCGCGGCAAGTTAAACGGGACGATTTCCGCGACGCTGGTCGGGCGGCGGGTCAGCAGCAGTATCTCATCAGCCAGAAACACCGCATCCTCCAGGTCATGTGAGACAATCAACATAGTGACGCCGGTGGCTTGCTGCACCTCTTGCAGTTTATCGCGGATAAACAGCGTCATCTCAAAATCCAGCGCGGAAAACGGTTCATCAAGGAACATCACTTCCGGCTTGGGAGCCAGCGCGCGCATAATGCACACCGTTTGCTGCTGACCGCCCGACAATTCATACGGATAGCGCTGCAAATCAAAGCGAATATCAAACATCCTGGCGAGTTCTTCGACGCGTGCGGTGACCTCGGCTTTTGCCATTCCCCGGCGGATCAACGGATAGGCAATGTTTTTCCATGCGCTCATCCATGGAAACAGCGCATCGCGATAGTTTTGAAACACATAGCCAATGGTGGTTTCAGCCAGCGTTTTACCATCAAACAGCACCTGGCCTTTATCGATCGGAATTAACCCGGCAACCATATTCATCAGCGTTGACTTACCGCAGCCGTTCGGGCCAAAAATCGACACGATTTTGCCTTTAGGCAGATCGAGATTAAGGTCCTGATACAGCGGCTGGCCAGCAAAAGATTTATACAGACCACGAATAGTCACATGGGTATCGGGCGCAGGGTAGTGAATTGCAGGTGTCGTCATGCTTTGCCACTCCAGTGAACGAAGCTTTTTTCAATCAGTAAAAAAGCCAGATTAAGCAGATAGCCAAAGGCACCGGTTATCAGAATCGAGGCGTACATATCTTTAATGTTAAACACCTGCTGCGCGTCAATAATGCGGTGTCCCAGGCCGGTTTCCGAGCCGATAAACATCTCGGCGACGATCACAATTACCAGTGCCATTGACACGCCGGTGCGCAGGCCAACAAAGGTTTGTGCCAGGCTCTCCATTAACATGATGTCTTTAAAAATATGCCAGCGCGAAATGCCCATCACCTGCGCCGCCATCAGCCGGGTCTTTTTGGCATTCATTACGCCGTAGGCGCTGTTAAACAGAATCACCAGTACCGCCGCAAAAGCCGCAATGGCAATTTTATTGGCATCGGTAATGCCAAATATCAGCAGAAACAGCGGAATTAACGCCGAAGAGGGCGTCGAGCGAAAGAAGTCGATCAGGAACTCAACGCTGCGATAGACCTTTTCGTTGCTGCCTAAAATAATGCCCAGCGGCACACCGATAACCGCTGCAAAGGCGAATGACATCAACGTGCGGTACAGCGTCGCGCCAATATCTTGCATCATGCTGGCATCGCCGAGCATTGAAAACAGATAAGCCAGCGTCTCACCCGGTGACGGCAACAAAACCGGATTCAGCCATTTAGCACTGACGGCGGTTTGCCAGAAAAGGTACAGCAGAATCGGGCCGATAAACGGCAACAGACGATGTTTCCAGTTAGATTTCATACCACCTCCGATCAGGCCTGCCAGATGATTTTTGCCACGTCCACCGGCTGGCGGAAGATTTTGCGTTCGGTAAATACATCGTAAAATTTCTGGAACCATTGCAGATTGTCACCGGTCAGCTGGTCGTACATCACAAATCCCGGTAACGGTACTTCTTTGGCTAAAGCAGGTTCGATACTGGTATAACCCGCGACATTTTCGCGGGCGGCATCCGGGTTCTGCTGAATAAACTGCACCGCCTGACCATACGCGGCGATAAAGCGTTTGGCCTGATCGTTGTCACTGCTGATGAAGTTGCTGGTCAGGGCGGCTGCGCCACCAAACCACGGTGCACTGGCGTCGCCGAGCACATATTTCGAGATCACACCGGTTTCCAGCACCCGCGCCAGTCCTTTCATCCGCGCCACGGTTCCGGTTGGCTCCAGCGTGTAGACGCCATCGATTTGTCCGGCGGCAAGTGCAGGGGCGTGCTGGCCGACCGGCAACTCAATCACCTTAGGCTGCGTAAAGCCGTTTTTCTCCAGAATGATTTTGGCCATGGTGACGTTCTGAATGCCGGGGCCACAGGCAATCTTCTTACCTTTCAGCTCGCCGATGGTTTTTACCGTGCTGTTGACCGGGACTAAAAACTCATCAAGTACCATTTTCTCATTTGACGGATTGGAGCAGATTATTTTGAACAGATTCGGGCTGGTGATTTCACCGAGGCCCAGCGCACCGGTTGCCGTACCGTTAGCACAGCCATCAATACGCCCGGTGATCATCGCTTCGACGATCTGCTGGGCGCTGGCGAATTTTACCGCTTTCACATTCAGTCCGGCCTGCTTAAACAGCCCTTGTTCAAGTCCGACATACAGCGGTAAGCCGCCGACAATCGGCCAGTAACCAATACGGATTTCCTCTTCCGCCGCCCATGCCATGCGGTTTCCCAGCATGCCTTCCAGCGCCAGGCCACCCAGCGTAAGGGCAGAATATTTCATCAGACGGCGACGCTGTTGGTTGATATTTCCTGCTTTGTTATTTTCGCTCATAGCCAGCTCCTGGTGCTTAAGGTTGTGTCCGCACTTGTATACAAGATGAAAAACACTAAGCAGGAGTTGTGCCAGGTTTGCAGGCCTTTGTTTATCCGGGATTGATGGCCTTAAGGTAAGATGGCCGGCATCTATTTGGTGCAGCGTGGTCAGAGATGGTGCTGAGGGCAAATAAAGAGGCCCCAAACAATTGGGGCCTTAACGAGTGTTACCGATGGCGTTGGCGGGCAAGCGCTTTGGCGCGATTCTCTTTATGATATTTATAACCGGAAAAGACCACCAGTCCGGCGAGAATCACGAGGAGCACGATATTTTGCATAAGGGTCTCCTTTATAGCTAATACACATATCGATCGGTCTGAGGTAATTTTCTCAGACTGAGCATTCTGGTGAGCCAGCATAGTCTGGTCAATGAGACATTTGCTGGTTTACAAAAACTTTAACTATGTTAATCAATGCTAACAAAGTGAAATAAACAAGGATATTCAATGAAGTTGTTTATGCTGCCCGTCATGAGTCTACTGCTATCTTTGACTGTTTCTGGTTGCGATCGGCAACCGGCATCAACGTCGCTGGTGCTGGAAGGCAAAACCATGGGAACTTACTGGCGAGTCAGTCTGGCGGGAGTGGACGGTGAACGTGAAGCTGAACTGAAGCAGGCCATTCAGCAGCAGCTGGATGCTGACGATCGGGAGTTATCGACGTGGAAAAAAGATTCAGCCCTCTCCATCTTTAATCAATCCCGCAGCCAGCAGCCGCAGGCAGTTAGCGAAAATATGGCGGATATCATTACGCTGGCGCTGCGCATCGGTAAAAAAACCGATGGTGCGATGGATATTACCGTTGGGCCGCTGGTGAATTTATGGGGCTTTGGCCCGGATAAACAGCCGGTGGAAACTCCCACTCAGGCACAGATCGATGCCGCTCGTGCGTTGACCGGGTTACAACATCTGAAAGTGATCCAGAGCGGAGAAGGGCAGTGGCTGCAAAAAGATCTGCCGGCGCTCTATGTCGATCTGTCTACGGTCGGTGAGGGGTTTGCCACCGATCATCTGGCACGCCTGATGGAGCAGCAGGGCATTAATAACTATCTGGTATCAGTAGGCGGTGCGGTATTGACGCGTGGTCGCAATGCCGAAGGGAAACCCTGGCGGGTGGCGATTCAGAAACCGACGGATAAAGAGAATGCGGTTGAGGCGATTGTCGACCTGCAAGGTCACGGTATCAGCACCTCTGGCAGCTATCGCAACTATTACGAGCTGGATGGCAAGCGGATCTCTCACGTGATTGACCCGATGACCGGGCGACCGATTGAGCATAAACTGGTGTCAGCAACGGTTATCGCGACCACCGCGCTGGAAGCGGATGGCTGGGATACCGGGTTAATGGTGCTGGGCACCGAAAAAGCCAAACAGCTGGCGATGCGGGAAAAACTGGCGGTTTACCTGATTACCAGGCAGGATGACGGCTTCAGTACCTGGATGTCGCCGCAGTTTGAAGCGTTTTTGCAGCAGCCATAACTTACTGGCGAGGAGATAAAGATGCTGGATTTATTCAGCGATGAAGCGCCTTGGGCAGAACCGCTGGCCGAAGGCGCGGTGATTTTGCGTCGGCTGGTGCGTGATGAAGGTGAAGCGCTGCTCAACACGGTATTAAGCATTGCGGCGCAAAATCCTTTTCATCATCGCATTACTCCCGGCGGCCATCGTATGTCGGTGGCGATGACTAACTGTGGCGATCTCGGCTGGTCAACGGACTCGCGCGGTTATCAGTACAGCGAACATGATGCGGCCACCGGCCGCAAATGGCCGCCGATGCCGGACCGTTTCCGCGCGCTGGCAACATCAGCAGCGGCTCAGGCAGGATTCAGCGGTTTTAATCCCGACGCCTGCCTGATCAACCGTTATGAGCCGGGTGCCAAACTGACCTTACATCAGGATAAAGACGAAAAAGATCTTCGGCAGCCGATTGTCTCCGTCTCGCTCGGTTTACCGGCGGTGTTTCAGTTTGGCGGTTTCGATCGCGCTGACGCCAGCCAACGCGTGTTGCTGGAGCATGGCGACGTGGTGGTATGGGGTGGGCCGTCACGCTTACGCTTCCATGGCATTATGCCGTTGAAAGCCGGTATCCATCCGCTGGCCGGGCCATTCCGCTATAACATTACCTTCCGACGCGCGCTTTGATGCTGTGCTACAAACGTCTCATTCTGAATGATGAAAAACCTGCTTCAGAATGAGAATTATTATTGCTATCGATTAGCTTCTCATTAAACTGCAGGCAGCTTTTTTAAAACCAGGAAGTTGTCATGGAGTTGCTGCACGTCGTTTATAAACAGTACCGCTGGCCATTTATTATGGTGATGGTGCTGAGTCTGCTCAGCGCAGTACTGGGGATCGGGCTGATTGCCTTTATCAACCGCGAGCTGATCGTCAGCATCAATTCGTCATTGCTGGTACTGCCGAAGTTTTTAGGCTTACTGCTGCTGCTGATGGCGGTGACGCTGGGCGCTCAACTGGCGCTGACTCAGTTAGGGCACCACTTTATCTATCGCCTGCGCGGCGAATTTATCAAACGTATTCTTGATACCCGCGTTGAACGTATTGAGCAGATTGGTAATGCTCAGCTGCTGGCAGGCCTGACCAGCGACGTGCGCAATATTACGCTGGCATTTGTGCGCCTGCCGGAATTGATCCAGGGGATTATCCTGACCATCGGCTGTGCTGCCTATCTGGCATGGTTGTCACCCAAGATGATGATTGTCACGGCGGTATGGGTGACGATTACCATCATTGGTGGCTGGCTGCTGGTTTCCCGCGTCTACCGCCATCTGGCTACGCTGCGTGAAACCGAAGATCGACTGTATAAAGATTACCAGACGGTGATTGACGGGCGCAAAGAGCTGGCGCTGAATCGCGATCGCGCGCGTCAGATCTATGAAACGGTTTATCAGGAAGACGCCAAAAATTATCGCCATCATATTGTGCGTGCGGATACATTCCACCTGAGTGCGGTCAACTGGTCGAATATTATGATGCTCGGCGCGATTGGGCTGGCGTTTTTTATGGCCAACAGTCTCGGCTGGGCCGACACGGGCGTGGCGGCTACCTATTCCCTGACGCTGCTGTTTTTGCGTACTCCGCTGTTGCAGGCGGTCGGGGCATTGCCGACGCTGCTCAGTGCGCAGGTGGCATTTAATAAACTGCGCGCGTTTAAACTGACCGATTATCGCGAAGATTTTAGCGCGCTGGCGCCATCAAAAAACTGGCAGACCCTTGAGCTGCGTGATGTGGTATTCCATTACGGTGATGCAGGTTTCGCCGTCGGGCCGATCAACATGACGCTGAAACGCGGTGAACTGGTGTTTCTGATTGGCGGTAACGGCAGCGGCAAATCAACGCTGGCGATGCTGCTGACCGGACTGTATCAGCCGGTATCCGGTTCGATTTTGCTGGATGGAGAAGAGATCGGACTGGCGCGGCTGGAGGAGTATCGCAAACTGTTCTCTGCGGTGTTTACGGATGTCCATCTGTTTGACCGCCTGATTGGTCGCGAAGGTGAAGCTGCCGACCCTGCGCTGGTACAGCAGTGGCTTGAGCGCCTGAAAATGCAGGATAAGTTACAGCTGGAAGGCAATAAAGTGCTGAACCTGCAATTATCGAAAGGGCAGAGCAAACGTCTGGCGCTGTTGCTGGCCACCGCCGAGCAGCGTGACATACTGCTGCTGGATGAGTGGGCGGCCGATCAGGATCCGCATTTCCGCCGGATCTTCTACCGCGAGCTGCTGCCATGGTTGCAGGGAATGGGTAAAACGGTGTTTGCCATCAGCCATGACGATCACTACTTTATTCATGCCGATCGCTTACTGGAAATGCGCGAAGGTCAGCTAAGTGAGCTGACCGGCACCGAGCGTGAGCAGGCGACGCTTGATGCGGTCAAACGTACCGATACGGCGCATTAATGGCTATGACAATCACGCATAACGTGCGCATTTATTGTTGTTAGTCATGACGATAGCGGTGGGTTAAGGTAATGACAGACCCAGGCTGCACCGCCTGACGTCTTTCCTGGACCTTTCTGTCGTCTTGCCAAATGGTTAATACCGGTTTATCACGCTGATAAACCGGTTTTTTTATCGCTTATTCTTCCTGCCGGGTGAACAGTTCCGTCAGGGTAGCAATCTCCGCATCCCACGCCAGATTCTGCTGGCGAAGAATCAAATGCAACGCCGTTGTACGCCTGACGCCATGCTCTAATGGCAATATTTTCAATTGATTTTGGTCGAGTAATGGCGCGATGCGTTCTGCGGGCAGCCAGCCGTAACCTACCTGATGCACTACCGCCTCTATCGCCGCCTCAATCGTGGTAAAGGTCCAGCTTTCAGCTAAGGCTGCTGGCTGCTGTTGAGCCTGCTGTAGCTGGTCGGTGATTTTAATCAGTGGATAGTGATGCAGCTGGGCACTGCTGAGTGGAGCAGGCAGGCTATGCAGCGGATGCTGTGAGTGCGCCACTGCGATGAAATCCACATTCATCAGCCACTGGCCGGGATCCTGAGCATGATGATTACGCGTCAGCACCAGTAAATCAGCCGGGCGTTGCGCCAGCTTTGCCGGGCTTTCGCTGTTTAACACTTCGGTAAGATGAATCTGCGTCAGCGGATGCCGTTGCTGGAAGTGGCGTAATACATTAAATAATCGGGCGCGCGGAAAAATACTGTCCACTACCAGGTCGATACGCGCTCGCTGTCCGCTCTTTAACGCGGCGGCACGCCGCTCTATCTGATGAAAGTCGCGCAGCAGCGGACGCACCTGAGCCAGCAGCAGCTCACCCGCGGGCGTCAGTACTGCGCGTCGGCCTTCGGGTTGCAATAACGCCACCCCCAGCCTCTGCTGCAATAACGAAATATTATAACTGACGGCTGACTGGCTGCGATTAGCGGCCTTTGCTGCCAGTGCAAAACTGCCAAGATCAACCAGACTTTCCAGTAATGACCACTGCTCAAGTGATGTTTTATGTAACATGATTAATCTATTTTTTAGATGATTTACCCGCAAAATTAGCGTTATTCATCGAATTAATAAAGCGATAAAGTGTTCTCAACGAAACAAAGGAGAACAACCATGAGCCAGTTTGATAAAAATGACCTGAGTGGATTTACCGGCAAACACCTGGTGTATACCTATGATAATGGCTGGAATTATGAGATTTATGTAAAAAATTCCACCACCCTCGATTACCGTATTCATAGCGGTCTGGTGGGAAATCGCTGGGTAAAAAATCAGCATGCGTACATTGTCCGGGTTGCCAGCGACGTGTATAAAATTTCATGGACCGAGCCGACCGGCACTGATGTTAGCCTGATCGCTAACCTTGCCGATAATGTGTTCCACGGCACTATCTTTTTCCCACGCTGGGTGATGAATAATCCGGAAAAAACCGTCTGCTTCCAGAACGATCATATTGCGCAGATGGAAAGCTATCGTGATGCCGGCCCGACTTACCCAACCGAAGTGATTGATGAATTTGCCACTATTACTTTTGTACGTGACTGTGGTGAGAATGATGAGTCGGTCATTAATTGTGCGGCCAGCGAGCTGCCAGCCGATTTTCCGGCTAACCTGCGGTAATTAAGCAGAAGGCGGCGTAAACGCCGCCCCGATCCACGGGAGCCGCTTTTGGCTCCCGTTTTGTCGCTATAATACGCGCGCCAGAAAACGTCGGGTACGCGGATGCTGCGGCTGATTGAGCACCTGCTGCGCACGTCCTTGTTCAACCACCTTACCATCGACCATAAACACCACCCGATCTGCCACCTCACGGGCAAAGCCAATCTCATGCGTCACCACCACCATGGTGGTGCCCGATCGCGCCAGCTTTTTAATCACATCCAGCACTTCTCCCACCAGCTCAGGATCGAGAGCAGAAGTTGGCTCATCAAATAACATCACCCGTGGATTCAGCGCTAACGCCCGGGCAATAGCAATACGCTGTTGCTGACCACCGGAGAGGTGGCGCGGCCAGGCGTGCGCCTTCTCGCGCAGGCCAACGGTATCCAGCAGCTGGTAAGCCAGCTCAATGGCCTGTGCCCGCGTCTGCTTTTTATGCACAATCGGCGCTTCAATAATATTTTCCAGCACTGTCATATGCGGGAACAGATTGAAGTTCTGGAACACATAGCCCACTTCCGTGCGCTGGCGCAGAATGGCTTTTTCTTTCAGTTCATATAAACGATCGCCTTTACGCTGATAGCCGATATAGTCGCCGTCGATACGGATGAAGCCTTCATCGACGCGCTCAAGGTGATTGATGGTGCGTAACAGCGTTGATTTGCCGGAGCCGGATGGCCCGAGAATCACCGTTACCGAGCCGGGCTCCAGTTCCAGCGACACATCATCCAGCGCCTTATGCTTACCAAAGCTTTTGCTGACCTGGGCGATACTGACCTGGCCGCGTAATGGATTGTTCGAGTAATCAATAGCCTCTGACATGGCTGACTCCCTGGGTAACCGGTTGACGTTGCAGGCGCTGGCGTAGCTGACGCCATAATCCCGGACGATGTTCGCGGGTGGCGCTACGCGCCAGCCAGCGTTCGACATAGTGCTGAATCACCGACAGTACGGTAGTCACCAGCAGATACCACACCGCGCCGACCATCAGCAGCGGAATGACCTGCTGAGTACGGTTGTAAATCATCTGGATGGTGTAGAACAGTTCCGGCATTGCCAGCACATAAACCATCGCCGTGCCTTTTGCCAGACTGATAACTTCGTTAAAACCGGTGGGAATAATGGCGCGCAGCGCCTGCGGCAGGATAATTCGCAGAGTGCGACGGCGTGCCGGTAAACCGAGCGCCATTGCCGCTTCAAATTGTCCTTCATCGACGCCGAGAATGCCGCCACGGATAATCTCTGCGGTATAAGCCGCCTGCACCAGCGTCAGGCCAATCACCGCGGTGGCAAACTGGCCCAGTACATCAATGGTCGGATAGCTGGCAAACACCAGCGGAGTAAAAGGAATACCCAGCGACAGCGTGTCGTACAGATAGGAGAAGTTATACAGAATAATCAGCACCACAATCAGCGGCAGCGAACGGAACAGCCAGATATAGATCCAGGCCAGGCCGGAAAGCAGCCACGAGGGTGACAACCGCGCCAGCGCCAGCAGTGCGCCGAGTACGATGCTGAACAGGGTGCCAAGTAGCGTCAGCAGCAGCGTCTGCGCCAACCCCTGTAAAATCACCGGATCGAAGAACCAGCGGGCGAATACCGCCCATTCCCAGCGCGGATTAAAGGCGACGGACTGAACGACAGCCGCCAGAATAAACAGCGCGACCAGCGCGCCCAGTTGGCGCAGCGGATAGCGTGCGGGTACCACGCGCAATGTCGATGTCGATGTTGATGTCGGTGTCGGTTTCATCATCGGCTCCTTAACTGGCCTGAGCGGTTGCCGCGATGGCTAACGGTTTGGTAAAGCGCAGGCGACCATCGTGTGGCGGCAGGCTGTAACTTTCCGGATCGCGGTTGATATCGAACTGCGGCTGATAGCCGTGGGCGAGATAAAGACGCACCGCTTCAGGCTGGCGAAAACCCGTGGTCAGATAGACCTGCTGATAGCCAGCGAGACGCGCGCGCCGCTCCAGCTCCTGTAAAATTATCAGTGCCAGCCCCTGGCGGCGTAAATCACTGCGTGTCCAGATACGTTTTAGTTCGGCAGTTTGCGCATCAAGGGCTTTGTAAGCGCCCATCGCAATGATCTCGCCGCCACGCTCCAGCACGATAAATAAGCCCTGCGGCGGCAGATACCATTCGGTAAGTTCCACCTCGTTTTTACTGTCAAAATAGTCACCGTAACGCGCCTGATATTCAGCAAACAGCCCGGTGATAATCGGCTCCAGCTCCGGGGCTTCCGGCGAGAGCTGACGAAAATGTGTCTGGCTCATTATTTTTCCCCTAGTCGCCGAGGCCTGGCGGGTTAATTTCAGACTGTCCGATGCGTTCAATACCTTCACCCCAGCGGTTCAGCACTTTGTCGTATTCACCGCCTTTAATCACGCCGTTCAGCGCGGTGTTTACCGGTTCGACCAGACCACCGCCTTTCTTCAGCGTGACCGCAATGTGCGCCGCTTTCGGCCAGCCGCCATCGACACTGCCGACCAGCCTGGTTTTACCGGTCAGCGCGGCTTTCCATGCGCCAATCACATTGGGGCCAAAGTAAGCGTCAGCACGTCCGGACTGTAATGCCAGCGTTTGCGCGGCATCATCTTTGCTGTAGACCGGAGTAAAAGGCTTAAGCCCTTTGGCCTGATTTTCTTTGTCCCAGGCGAGCAGGATCGCCTCCTGATTCGTGCCTGATCCGACGATAATTCGCAGACCGGCAATATCTTCGGCTTTCTCAATGCTGGCAATTTTGCTGGTGGATTTGACGTAGAAACCGAGCGAGTCTTTGCGGTAGGTAGCGAAATCGAACTTCTCTTTACGCTCCTTAGTCACGGTGACGTTGCTGATGGCGGCATCATATTTGCCGGAGGCGACGCCAAGCGGCCAGTCTTCCCACGAGGTCGGCACCACATTCAGTTCCAGACCAAGGCTGTCGGCTACCAGACGGGCAATATCTGCCTCGCTGCCCAGCAGGGTTTTATTGTCGGCGGCAAATAATGTCAGCGGTGGCGAGTTCAGTGCCGCCACTGCCACGGTGAATTTTCCCGGTACGGCAAAGCGATGCCCGGCAGGAATTTGTGCGATAGCGGCGGGATTTTTCGGCGCGTTAACCGGTTGCTGATTGGCTTCAACGCTAACGCCCTGGCCGTTCAGTGTCACTTCCTCTGCGGCTGCCAGCCCGCTGAACATCAGTGAGGAAAGCAGGGCGACGGCAAATAGTTTTTTAGTTTTCATCGATTCACACTCTTATTGTGCAGAAAATTGATTGGCTGGTGTGGCTAAACCAAGGCTTGCGCGCAGGGTGGTGCCGGGATATTCACTGCGTGACAGGCCGCGAGCCTGCAAAATAGGCACCACGCGATCGACAAAGCGCGGGAAGGTGTCCGGGGTACCGCCGTTGATAATGAAACCGTCAGCGGCGCCGATTTCAAACCAGTGCTGCAGACCATCGGCGACCTGTTCCGGCGTGCCGTGGAACAGCGGGCGTGGGGTCGCGGCTTCCAGCGCGGCCTGACGCAGGCTGTGGTTATGCTCACGCGCTTTACGCTTAATTTCATCGGTAGTGCTGCGAAAGCTGTTCTGACCCAGCTGGCCCAGTTCCGGGAAGGGCGCATCCAGCGGATACTGACTGAAATCATGATGTTCAAAGAAGCGCCCGAGGTAGTTGAGCGCATCCTCAATTGAGACCAGTGCGGCAGTGGTCTGATACTGCCGTTCGACATCTTCAGCATCGTCACCGACGATGACGCTGACGCCCTGGAAAATATGCAGATCTTCTGGCCGACGTCCGTTTGCCACTAACTGATGCTTAACGTCCTGATAAAACTGCTGCGCTTCCTGCGGCGTTGGATGATGGGTAAAAATGGCATCCGCGTGGCGGGCTGCCAGTTTTTTCCCATCTTCCGATGCGCCGGCCTGAAAAATAATCGGGCGCGCCTGTGGCGTACGTCCAATATTAAGTGGCCCCTGCACCTGGAAGAAATCACCGTGATGATTCAGGGTATGCAGCTTATCTGGGTCAAAAAACTCACCGCTCTGCTGATTGCGAATAAACGCATCTTCTTCCCATGAATCCCACAATCCTTTGGTGACGGTGAGAAACTCATCGGCAATACGGTAACGCAGCGCATGTTCCGGATGCTGCTGGCGTGAGAAGTTTTTGGCCGACCCTTCCAGCGGGGACGTCACCACATTCCAGCCAGCGCGACCGGCGCTTAAATGATCCAGGCTGGCGAACTGACGTGCGACGGTAAATGGATCGCTGTAAGAAGTGGACAGGGTGCCGACCAGACCTAAGTGGGTGGTGACGCTGGCCAGTGTACTGAGCAGAGTAATCGGCTCGAAGCGATTTAAAAAATGCGGGATCGATTTTTCATTAATATACAGTCCGTCGGCAACGAACAGAAAATCGAGTTTTCCTTGCTCGGCTTTTTTCGCCACGCTTTTGACGAAGTCTAAATTAATACTGGCATCAGGTTGGGCATTGGGATGACGCCAGGCAGACATATTTCCCGATGCGCCGTGTAATATTGTTCCTAAGCGTAATTGTCGTTGCGTTGCCATATTTCACTCAATGTATTCAACTGGTAAACAGCACTATTCCTGAGTGAGCTAATTTAGTAAAACAACAAATCCGGCAATTAACAGCAGTAAATATCAATAAGCCCGGCGGGAATATCCCGCCGGACAATCAGGCATTCACTGCCTGTGAAGGGGTTTGCGTCAGCGAAGTCAGTGCCTGTTCCGCCAGCCGGGCGAAATAATTCGCGGCGGGATGAATCAGCGCTTCATCGGGATTAAATTGTGGATGATGCAGGCCATATTCACTGGCGCTGCCAATACTGACAAATACCCCCGGCACATGATGCAAATAGAAGGCAAAATCCTCACCGCCCATCTGAATCTCTGCCGGTTTTAGCTGATAGCCGCTGGCGGCAGCCACCTGCTGGCTAAAGGTTGCCCAGTGCTCGCTGTTCACCAGTGCCGGCGGTCCGGCCTGCCATTCCAGCTCAACTCGTGCGCCGAAAGCTGCCGCAACACCCTGTATTATCTGGCGTATTTTCTCCGGTATTGCTGCGCGCACGCTGTCGTTATGGGTACGCACCGTACCTTCCAGCTCCACTGTCTGCGGCAGCACATTCCAGGTATTACCGCCTTGGAAGCGGGTCACGCTGACCACCACCGACTCCAGTGAGCTGAAACTGCGGCTGGGCAGAGTTTGCAGCGCGGTAACGATCTGGCTGGCGGTGACAATCGAGTCTACGCCTTCCTGCGGACGTGCGGCGTGGGCCCCTTTACCGGTGACGCGAATCACGAAGCGATCAACGTTTGCGTAGAACGGACCACCCCGCGCGGAGAAGGTGCCGACCGGTAATTCAGGTGCATTATGCATACCAAAAATTGCCTGTACGCCTTCCAGCACGCCAGCATCAATCAGCTGCTGTGCGCCGGTAAAGGTCTCTTCAGCAGGCTGGAACAGTATGCGCACGCGTCCAGGCAGATCGGCTTCACGCGCTTTCAACAGCAGTGCGGCTCCCAGCATAACCGAGCTGTGGACGTCGTGCCCACAGGCATGCATTACGCCAGGGTGATGTGATGTGAACTCCACTCCGCTGCTCTCTTCAATCGGCAGAGCATCAATATCAGCGCGCAGCGCAATTAACGGTTCACCTGTGCCTATTTCGGCGATTACACCGGTTTTCAGTGGATAATTAAGCTGACGGATATTTGCCTGTTCCAGCCAGCGCCGAATACGCTCGCTGGTGGCAAATTCCTCGCCGGAAAGTTCCGGGTTTTTATGCAGCTCACGTCGCCAGGAAATAAGCTGCTGACTCAGTGCAGTGGTCATCAATACTCCATTTGTTAATATTGATCAGGCCTTATTGACCTTTTATTTTGGCTATCATCATTTTTACTGTTATGCCGCCACCAGTTGGTGACTTGCTAATAATTCGAGGGATTTAATTCTGTCGTGCCCATTACTGATTGGCGTATCAATTATAAATTCTTCAATGGCAAATCGCTGGTGCAGTGCCTCTAATTGCGCATGAACCTGTGCGGCGGTGCCTTTTAATACCGCAGCGGATCGCGGCTCAATTCGCGCGCCTTCAGCGCCTGACTGGCGAATAAAGGCTTCGGCCTGTTTTAGATTACCGACGGTCACGCTCTGACCGGCAGGCGTATGTACGCGGTATTGTTGTAGATCCTGCGCCAGAATATTCGCTTCGGCCGGTGAAGAGGCAACAATAACCTGAACCGCCAGTATCGCCCGCTGGCCGCCGCTGTCGAGATGATAGGCAGTCAGCGCCCGCGCCTGCTCTTCACTGTCGCCATTAAGATGTGCGGCAAACACAAATTGCCAGCCAAGACTGGCCGCCAGACGCGCGCTGCCTTCACTGGCTCCCAGCAAAAAACGCTGCGCGGGCAGTGCCGGCAGCGGAGTCGCATGCAGGGTGTCCTGCTGTTGATCTACGGGGGAAGGGCGCAACCAGCCATCCAGCTGTTCCAGCTGTGCGGTAAAGTCGCCTTTCTCGTCCTGATGCAAACCCTGCTGCAAGGCGCGTGTTGAGAGCGGCAATCCGCCCGGCGCTTTACCCACGCCCAGATCGACGCGGCCCGGTGCCAGCGAGGCCAGTAAATTGAAGTTTTCTGCCACCTTATACGGACTGTAATGTTGCAACATTACGCCGCCAGACCCGACGCGTATCCGGCTGGTCTGCGCCAGAATCCAGGCGATCAGCACTTCTGGAGACGGGCTGGCCAGCGAGGGCGTATTGTGATGTTCCGCCAGCCAGAAGCGGTGAAATCCCCACTCTTCAGCACGTTTCGCCAGTTCGAGGGTGCGTGCCAGGGCCTGTGCTGGCGTTTCACCGTCGGCAAGCGGGCTTTTGTCTAACAGGCTCAGTCGCCAGGTCATCAGCTTGATTCCTTAAAAGCATTCAGTACCGGCAATTATTGAAGTTGCTGTCAGATGATGTAAAACAACAAAAATTGCTTAATGAAGCCATTAAACGGGATAAGCGGCGTATTGCTGTTGGATGGGTTTTGTTGGCAGAAATTAGCATTTTGCTCTCGCCGCATGTCGCGCTTTAATGGCACTTCATTCGACAGAGGAGAGCAACGATGAAAGGTTTATGGCTGCATTTTACGCACTTTTTCCATGTACCCTCTGGCATGGCAACGCTGGACAGTTGTCGGGTGATAGAGGCGATGATGCCGATGATGGAGCTGTACGGTGTTGATATCCGCGATCTGCCTGCGCAGCGCTCTGACAGCGAGTCGCATCAGATCCGGGATTAACCGCCAGCAGGGTGAATCTCATCCGCGACCAGCGTGATGATTTCATCCTGTTGCTGTTGAAAATAGCCGCTGAACTGGCGTCCGGCCGGAAATTCAGCGCTGAAACTGCGCGTCAGTCGCAAACACGCCTCGCCAGTCTCGCCATCCAGCTTCGTCACTTCCGCACTGTGAAAATCCATAAACTGCCGCAGGTGCGGATACAGCGCTTTGTACAGACTCTCTTTCAGCGAAAAAGCCAGCGTGAGTGCGGTAGTCAGCGGCAGACCGCACTGCCTTAAATGATGCAGTTCGCTGGCCGAGACAATCATTTCACTCAACTCCAGCGCATTGTCCGCTTTCATCAGTTGTTCAACATCAACCCCAGCCAGGCGCTGCGGCCGGTCAGCTGCGCTGATAATCACCGCCCGTTGTGCGGTGTGTGACAGTGAGCCGATGATACCCCTGGGCCACATGGGTGCGCGGTCGGCGTCATTTTCCAGCGTAAAATCAACGATTCCTGACGATGCCAGTGCAACTCGCGCGGCATAGCGACTGGCGAGATATTCAGCGCGGCGCTTGATTACCGCCTGGCTCAAATGAGCCGGTTGCGGGATATGATAGAAAGCAAACAGCGCCGGATCAAACTGCTGAACATCAAAACGAATTTCCGTCAGGCTCAGCCACGGGTTAGCGAGCAACGTGGTCTGCTGCAGCTGGCTGATAAACCGGCTGGCCGGGAAGGCAATAGCTGAGAAGGGGTTAAACATAGCCTGCAGAGAGTGAGTAGTGTGAGGTTCGATTACAGCAGCAATGAGGGATAATTTCAATCAACGGGCAGGGCGATGGAGAGTCAGAGCAGCCGTTGCGCTGCTCTGAATTAACGATTAGTCAGCAACCGTGCGTTTAATCATTCGGCGGAATGGAGAAGCCCTTCAGCGACACGATAAAATGGTTGTGGCCTTTGGTAATTCTCGCGCCTTTATCACACCAACGGCTGGCAAGACGAAAGAAATCGTCGCTGCCGATATCATAAGCCAGTTCTACTTTATTAATCCCTGAGTGCAGCAACTCTTCAGCGTCCCGGTCATTTTTTGCTTTGATGATTACCATGATAAATGAGTCCGAATGGGTAATTTTGTGCTAACAGCTTAAGAGAGTTATGTGACATTTTTGTTGCAATCAGATGAATTGAGAAAAAGGCCAGACGGATTTGCTGCCTGAAGCGGTACGTTCAAGGCTAATTAGCGGTATCGGCGGGATACTGTGATTCGGTGCCAATCCTGATAGTATGCAGGGTGTAAACCCCGACAGTTAACTTATTTAATTAAGGTTATCGATGAAGAAATTAGTGAGTTTGATGATGTTAACGTTATTGGCGGGATGTTCGGCGCAGCGTGAAGCACCCGTACCGCCAAATGTTATGGGAATGGCGAATCCGGCTTCAGTATATTGTCAGCAGAAGGGCGGCAAGTCAGAGAATATTCAGACGACTCAGGGCACCCGATCGGACTGTTTACTGCCGGGTGGCGAGCGTATAGACGAGTGGGCGTTGTATCGCCGCGATCATCAATAGAGCTGATGCTTTGCCCGCTCCTCAGTTACGGCTTTAAACTGCCAGATAAGTGATTTATGCAATGACATTAAACACCCCAAGTAGGTCATTCTTAAATCCAACTAAAAAAGCATCAACGACAGGACAGATGAGCATCAGTTAAGATCATATAAGAGCCAGTAAAATTGCTGGCTTGCCCTTATAATAGGGCAGGTGTGGTATGAACTTGTTTAATCATACAGCCATCTTCCAGCTTTTGCAGATTCAGCGAACATTCTTACGGTTAATGGTTGGCGTGTCTGCTCAATTTGTTCCCGTTTTGCTTTGAACCATCGGGTCACCAGGGGAGTGTTTTCCCAGGGAAAGTAACAAGACCAATCAACAACAGATAAGTCCACTTTAAAGGTTTTTTCAAATTTCCTAATCGCATCTTTAAAGTCATCGCCAGGTGATTCAAACAGGTCTGAATCAAGTTCAAGAGGTATTTCTTTCCAGTCGCTGTCTAAATATCCGGGAATTTCTTCCCGGAATAGTGCCAGCACTTCGTTTTGAATAGTACTCATCAGAAAGATGTCCACATTATGCGATCTTTCGGTCGGGCAATCAGGTTGTATTTAGCCTGAGTCTTTCTTGATACCTGGTAAAGTGAGTTTATAAGGCCAATCCACCCCAACCACGGAACGTAACGTGCTATAACTGCGGCAAGTTTGTTGGTCTTCTGTATCCTTAAGCCGACAGGTGTAGGAACTCTGATCCCGAAAGGTATTCGCGTGTCTCTAAGAAGCATTCTTCCATACTTAGAAATGACGCTTGTACCTTTGATAGCGGCACCAGGTTTTTGACGCGTCTTTAACCATGGTTGACCGGATAAAATAGCCGCACCGGATTCAATGCCAATTCCAAGCTCATCGCAAAATTGCTCAAGAAAAATCACGTCGAAAAGTTCACCTGACGACAGATTACTTTGTCCGTGGTAGAAGTACGTTCCATTAAGCTCCTCAGTCGTATCCATTCAATCACCTATCAAGCGGTTTGACGGTCGTTCCATGCGTCGCTGTAGATTATATTGCCTTCGCAATGCTTCCAGGTGATTTTCTCATAGCGTAACTCGACTGTTTCGATATGATTATTATTGTTATCTTCTGGCGCAGCCATAGTTGGAGTGACCTGCCCCCAGTAGTAGATACAACCATCAGTTAGTAATGTCGGGTTGTTTACATCACATTTTCCATTCCGCCACCGTGCTGCAAACTCTGATGGCGTCTGATAATTAAGTGCTGAATGTGGACGATACTCGTTATAATCCTGCCGCCAGTCATTAATGATTTTCCTGGCATGAACAATATCGCTGAACCCGTGCTCATTCAGACATTCATCGCGAAATCGTCCGTTAAAGCTCTCAATAAATCCGTTCTGCGTTGGCTTGCCCGGCTGGATTAAGCGCAACTCAACATCATGCTCAATAGCCCATTGATCCAGTGCGCGGCAGGTGAACTCCGGCCTCTGGTCAGTTCTTATCGTCGCCGGATAGCCTCGAAACAGTGCAATGCTGTCCAGAATACGCGTTACCTGAACGCCTGAAATCCCGAATGCGGTGGTAATTGTCAGATACTCCTTCGTGAAGTCGTCCACACAGGTCAGGCACTTGATCCTGCGACCGGTGGCGAGCGCGTCCATGACAAAATCCATCGACCAGGTCAGGTTGGGCGCCGCCGGGCGGAGCAGCGGCAGGCGTTCTGTTGCCAGCCCTTTACGGCGTCGTCTGCGTTTTACGCCCAGCCCGCTCAGATGATAAAGGCGGTACACGCGCTTGTGATTAACATGAAGGCCTTCACGGCGCAGTAACTGCCAGATGCGGCGGTAGCCAAAACGCCTGCGCTCCAGTGCCAGCTCAGTGATGCGCCCTGATAAATGCGCATCAGCCGCCGGACGCTGAGCCTCATAGCGGCAGGTCGACAGGGACAAACCTGTAAGCCTGCAGGCACGATGTTGCGACAGACCGGTCGCATCACACATAAACTCAACGGCTTCCCGCTTCTGGTCTGTCGTCAGTACTTTCGTCCCAGAGCCACCTGAACTGCCTCCTTATCCAGCATGGCTTCGGCAAGCAGCCTCTTGAGTCTGGCGTTCTCTTCCTCAAGCGACTTCAGGCGCTTAACCTCGGGCACCTCCATACCGCCATACTTCTTACGCCAGGTATAAAAGGTGGCGTCGGAAATGGCGTGCTTGCGGCAGAGCTCACGGGCAGAAACCCCGGCTTCAGCCTCGCGGAAGATACTGATGATCTGTTCGTCGGAAAAACGCTTCTTCATGGGGATGTCCTTATGTGGCTTATGAAGACATTTCTAACATCGCGGTGTATTAATCAAAGGGGAGCAGGCCACTTACACAGTGTATTCGTAATGATTTAGCAATGCCTCTCGTGTTATTATTATATTTTGGGGTTGGATTTCTTGTAATAGATTGAGTTATGGTTTCTTTCATAGAAGCTCCTTTTCGTATGTGCATAATTGTATTTTTTATGGAGAGCAATTCCTTTGCTGCACTTTTTATATTTAAATTTAAAAAAACAATAAGTCAATATTTTGAATTTGACCCGGTTCTTCTTTTTCAACCGCAGGGCGAAAAACAAGTGAAATCAAAGAATCTTAGCTTCAATGAGTTAGCCCTTACTTGTTATTGTTTGATGGCAATAAGATATTCTAGAGTTAGGTTTTGAATTTCATTATATTTTAATATCATTCTATCGACATTTATTGTTTCTTCTTTCCCTCTGTGGGAGTTATTTTTTAATTCTAACCTTGATATTCCTATGATTGCGATTCTATCTAAACTACCATCAATATTTAAATAGAAATCGTTAAGAATCCCACTATAGAGATATGTGTTTTTACCTGAAACAATCATGCATGTTATGCGGATGAACTCACTTACACTATTTTTATCAATAGAGGTGGGTTCTATTTTACCTTTAAGCTCATAATACCAAGGTAAATTGAAGGCAAAGGCTGAAGACTTATAAGGATTCAATTTAAACATTAGCTTTTGTAAGGCCAATCCAGAAGCATATGCAAGTGTGAACACTAAAAAGAAATAACTTATAATCCATCTTCTACTATCGATTATTTTATTAATATCAATTGGTTGTAATTTTTCGTTGGTTAATATCTTTATGATTATTGAATAGTCCACCGATTTACAAAATAAAAAATAAGAGATAGTTAATGAAACAGTATGAAGGATTAAAGTTGCAAAAACAGATTGAGCTGATGTCGCGTCTAAACCCTTAGATTCAAGGGTGGTGTTTTCCTTTTTGTCGTACCTTTTAATATAAAGAAAACCTGGCAGCATAAGAAATAAAATGAAGAAAGCTTGAAAAGCAAGATTCACTATAATATCCCTATTTAGTTACAGGTTCTTTACTTTTTATATAGTCATAAAATTCTTTAGAATTAGTAGACATAATTCTATAAGTATCACCATTAGATAATTCTACACTTCCTAAACTCTGATTACTACCTATGAAGGTTTGCATTTGTTCTTTCCCCTTAGGGTCTCTAAGGATAGTTTTAATATCTTTACCCATAAGCGCTTTCATCATTCACCTCAACTTAAACTGTTAATATACTGTGTGTTATAGCACACAATCACGATAAAGTCAAAAATCCATTTGCATATCAGATGTATCATGTGATATGGACATACTCCAACTTAGGAATTTCCGTAATGATCAAGAAGTAAATCCATTTTGATATAAAATGACTAAATACTTAATTATCGGTTATCATAAAAAATATTTTTAATTCAGCAACCTACAAATTGAGAAGAGTCTCTAAAGTCCATTGATGTAATTGAATATTGTTAGAGTATAAACCCTCCTAAATTTAAATTTATTTATACGGCTGAGATAACAAATATCTCAGCCGCTGGGTATTTACTTGCCAATATGTGTTTGCATATTAAATGGTTTTTGCGTCAAGCCTGCACGCATAAATCTAAACCTGAGATATGAAGAAATATTATCTTCATGTGATGAGAGTATCAACTGCCTATTACTTAACTCACAGCGTAGCAAGTCGCTTAAAGAAGCTATATTGATCTCGTCAAGAGATTGAGCTGGATCATCTATTAGAACCAGAGGGGACTTTGCATACACTTTATTGAGTGATAGGAAAAAGGCCAAGCTTAATGCCGATAGTTGTCCAGAACTCATTGACATGGTTGCGTCATGTTCTGATTTTTCTGCTGTGCAGAACCTCAGTCTATCACCATTCCCTTCATCTATAAATAGTCCTAAGCCACGTTGGTAGTTTTGGATAAGTCTACCGCTATAAATATGGAACGTTAACTCTATATCAGCGATTGTTTTTTTAGAATAATCTTTGTTTAGTATAGTGAGTTGTTCCTTTAATGTGGTAATTTTCTGTTTAGCATTTGTTAAGGCTTTATCCATATCTAACAAATCGTTAAGCTCTTTTTTTAAAGCTTTAAGTCTAAGATTATTCGCTTCATTCTTTTTGTATAAGAAATATTTATCTTTTCGATTGAGCTGTTCTAAGTCTATGTTGAAAATATCATCTGGTGTAGCGAATGATTCATTCAAGACTGATTCCCATCCTTCAGGAAGTGAAATCAGCTCGGTTTTCTTTTGTTGACGTATCAACAATACCAATGATTGTTTCCTTGATTCTATTTCTTCTGGTAAATCTGTAAAGGTCTGCGGGTAAGATATTCCGATTTGTGAAAGTCTTTCATTTATTTTTTTTATTTTTTCGAATATGCTTTCTGACTTTTGTAAACTGTCAAATATTTTTTTGTCATATTTAAGCTGAGTTTGTGCTTCTACCAAACGCTGAATCTCAGCATCCTTAGATTGCTTTATTTCATCGAGTTCGGCTTGTAGCTGTTTCCCTACATTATCTAATAAACTTTCTAAAGATTTACTTTTAATATCGATTGCGTCTAATAGCAGATCTTTTGTTATCCAGTCATGCCCACAAAGTAGACAATGCTTTTCTGATAGAGAAGTTTTCTTTTGATGTTCTTCTATTAATTTCTTTCTTGCTTGGCTAATCTCTACAAGAATAGCATTTTTCTCACCTATTTCTTTTTTGTAATTATCTCTAAGTTGTAAGCGTCTTTTGAAATCGATAATATCTATATTTGTATTATCTTTAATTTTATCAATATCATCCTGACTTATGGAATCTTCTTTCTTGCGCAAAATGCTTAAAGATAAATTGATCTCATTGTTAATCTTATTCTTTTGAGCCAGTTCCGGGTAGGCTTCAATATGATGTCCTACTTTAATTACCTCGGTTAATAGCTTTTCATTTTTGCTTATGAAATTTTCTATTCTGGCATTATCAATAATTACGCGAAGCTGTTCTTTGTTAGTAATTAGGTTTTTAAGTAATGAAATTTTATTCTCATTTTTTTCTGTTGTTTCAATATCAGAAAAAATTGAAGGGTTCTCAACATCCCATGATGGAGTAGACAGATGAGTTGATATTTTTTCATACTGCACATGATTATTATCATTTGTTCCTGGTACACCTATCGCTTGAATTTGAGATGTGATTGAATCCCTCTTTTGAATGAAATTCAGACCGGTTGATTTCCTCGTCAATGCACTTTGAACTCGTCCACATAAATTTATGTTTTCAGTTAGTTCACTAACGTTCATCAGGCCACTGATAGCATTTTTTCGCTGCCTAATACTGTTAGCAAAAATAAATGAACTCTGTCCTTGTTCAAGATAGTTAAGAAAGTTGTAGTTATCAGTGAATTTTTCACCTAATATTTCATCGAGTTCATTTTGTGTAATTAAGGTGCTGTTTTCGTAAGAGTCTAATAAACCTAATTTATAGAGTTTAAATATGCTAAAATTATCTGCTTTATTATTCTGTATTATTTTTAAATCTTTTGCATGTGCTCTGCGTGAAAAGTAAAGTTTCTCATTATTATCATTCGACATCTCGACACTGATTTCGATATCATCCTCTCCATTTGTTTTGTTCCAGAAAAGATTATCACTATAATTTTTAGTGCCTCCTGGCATTATTGTTTCACATAGTTGTACAATTCTTTTTATTTTTCCTGTAAACAATAATTCTAAAGCATCATATACGCTTGTTTTGCCATATCCATTAGGGCCTTCAAGTGTCAACAAAGAAGAACTCTCAAAATCGAATTCGACTTTATCAAAAGCTTTGAAGTTATTTATTCTCAGCTTTGATAGCTTCCAGTTCTTCATTTATTAATTCCTCAATTAGCATGTCTAAATTTACATCACTTTGTTTATTTGCTGTGCTGATCCTAGTATATATCTCAGATAAATTTAATGAATCTACCAGCGTGTTGATTTGGAGATCAATTGGAACAATATCCTTTTCTATATCAGGCATTTCTAAAAAAGGTAGTTTAATGAAAATTCTAGCTGCCATGTTATACAGGCTGGGGCGGGATGGATTTGCTTTATATGTGGAGAATTCTTCATGATCTGAGAGAACTGCTCTAAGATTATTGAAGTTCTTCCCGGAAATTAATTGATTCTCTTCATTTGAATAATACAATACATACTTTTTGAAATGATAAGCATTTTCTTCTATATCAAATATACTTTTTTCATATTGCTTGTAATTTGAAAGTTTGTCGAGTTGAAAAACTATTATAAGATCAGTGTTTTTTGCAAAAGCTGGAGCTTCTAAAAGTTCAGTTGGGGTGTTGTTAATAATTAACTCATTAATGAAACTCGCATCTTCAAGTTTATCAGTTCTGTAGGTTATTATATATCGACGTAATGCATCTTTCTCCTTTTTAAAAAAAGAAATATTTTCTAACGTACTTTCAACTTCTATAAATTGGTGATCTTCAATAGCCTGTTTTATAAAATTATTTAGCATTTAGTTCCGCCTCTGCTTTATCAGTAGATATAACCCTTAAATTAAATTCCCTAACAATATGGTTATTGTTCACTTTAGAGTGGTTAATTTTTGTGATTTTTTCTGAGGTTGCTGAAATTATCGTATCATCTGATACTTTATAGGCTATTATGTTATTATATTCATAAAGCAATGATGCAAGTGTAGCATTATCCCTTATGTGTTTTTTAAGATCTTCTTGGAATGAGGTATTTCGTCGTCTTCCGTCTCTAATTTCCAATGCTGTTGGAAGATATTTATTTATTTTTTTTGAATAATGGGGTAAGCCTAATAATTTTGGTATGTGAGATATAGCCGAAATCACATCAAAATAATCTCTAATGTCATCCTTATTTATGACATTATTTACCCGGTGAGGCTGCAATGATGTATGCATTTGGATAGCAGAACTATCATTCAAACTATAAATGAACCTAAAAACGTTTGAGATTGATTCAATTTGCTTTTCATTAAAATGGTCCAAATCATTGTAGAATTCAGTTTCAATAATAGTGGTTATTTTCTCTTTGGTTAATAATGCTTGGTATATTTCGTCTGTTCGATTCAGAGGTGGGGATGTTAATAACTCCCAAAAAATGCTACTAGCTATTCTATTATGGTATGCAGCATAGTTCTGAGTTTGTCCATTGTGGACTAAGTTATGAATTATAATTACTTTATTAGTTATAAGCTCAGAGAGTAAAGTAGACTTTTCAATAATTAAATTGCTTGATCTTATTAAATTATTTTTGACTAAAAAATTTTCAATTTGTCTATCAATTAAATCATTTATTTCAGATATAGCACAGTATTTATTATCTCCATAACTATAAAACTCTACTGTTTTTCCATCTTGGCTTGTATAGTTTTCAAACTTATTTAATTTTTTCGCTACATGAAAATATCGGATTGTGTTTTCATCACAATCAGTATCAATACATGCAGCTTTATAGATAGCCTCGACATATTCAGAGCGGTATTGTGAAAGCTTTGCTTTCACTTGATGAGTTGAAATCACTTTGCCATCACAATAAATAGCAAAGTCGTCAGTGCTATCTAATTGCAACTCAAAATTATCAACTGTTCGCTCTTGAAATGATTTCTCTGTTAATAGTTTCAGGCAGTGATAAAGAGCTACTTTCCCCTGATAAACAAAGCCCCCCCAAGAACTAATCGCACTTCCTGGCAGCGTTTCCTCTATGTTAGACATTTTTTATCCTATGAAATATTTACTAAACACAGCTATATATCAGAATCCTTACATAGACATACTAATCATTTTTAGTGTGATTGAAATGAAAAATGTTAACTATCTTGATCATAACTGTGAGAAAGCTCAATTATGAGAGCAGCTAAAGATTTTAATTGGTATATCCTTCTGTTGAGGTTAGCTTTCCAATAACACTAATTGATGAGTTTCCGAAGGATGCTGCTTCTACATACTCACCCCACCAGTTCATCATCTCTCTACGCTGTTCCAGATACTGTGATCTGTTATAGTCTCTCCTGACTTCGTTAGTATCGATATGTGCTAACGCAGCTTCGATCACATCAGGAGGAAAACCTTTCTCGTTAAGCACTGTTGAGGCAATGGCTCTCGTCCCATGAGCGACAAGAAGATCTTTGAAGCCCATCCGTTTAAGCGCCATGTTTGCTGTCTGACTATTCATTGGTTCAAGCGGATTACGGTAGCCAGGGAAAACATAATCTCTGTGCTTACTGATGGGCTTCATCACTTCCAGAATAGCCAAAGCTTGCTTAGAAAGCGGAACGATATGCTCACGCTTCATCTTCATGCGACCAGCAGGGATACGTCATTCTTTCGCGTCAAAGTCGATCTCATCCCAGCGAGTCGTTGACGCTTCGGCAGGTCGGATCATCGTAAGTAATTGCCATTCGATAAGACAGCGGGTTTGTCGTCCGATACTGGCAAATGCCAAAGTTTTCATTAAAAGGGGGAGTTGCTCTGGAGGTAGGGCAGGGCGATGCTTTACCTTTGGTTTATGGAATGTTCGCCCGATTCGAGCTGCGGGGTTTACAAATACCAGCCCAGAATTGAGGGCGTAATCCATCACTTCATTGATACGCTGGCTTAGACGTTTAACCGTTTCGAGTCTTCCGGCTGCGTGTGTTGGCTCTAACGCTCCGATGAACTGCTGAGCCGTGATGTTAGCAATGGGCATAGAGCCAATATGTGGGAATACATATTTACTCATAGAACGCCAGATATCGTTTAACGTATGGGTTGTCAGCCCCGCTGATTCTTTGGTTTTAAACCAGTCTCCTGCAACCTTTTCAAAAGTGCTTTCAGTGGCACTTTTTTGCCGCAACTGTTCGATTTTTTTATGCTCCTGCGGATCAATATCTTTGCTCAATAGAAGACGGGCATCTTCACGAAATTGACGAGCCTCAGAGAGAGATACAGCAGGGTAAGCACCAAAGCTAATCATGGCGCGTTTGCGAGTGAAAGGTTTGTAATAGCGGAATCGCCAGAGTTTTGAGCCTCCGGGCTTAACCAGTAGCTCTAAGCCATCCCCGTCATACAGGATAGTGGCACGTTCAGTCGCTTTGGCATTTTTGACTTCGGTGTTGTTAAGGGGCTTTGTCTGACGCGCCATATTATTCTCCAATCACTAGTTAGGCATATGGCTCAGACGACACGATGGATTGTATGCCTAAAGATATGCCTAAAAATGTTGGATTTCACTGTATCAGTGTGGACTTTGCTAGACAACAGAAAAACAGCAGGTCAGTGCAACCTACTGTTTATTCTGTTTTTTATAGTCTTGTCTGGACTTGAGTAGACAAAACGCTGGGGATAATTTGGTCGGCACGAGAGGATTTGAACCTCCGACCCCGGACACCCCATGACCGTGCGCTACCAGGCTGCGCTACGTGCCGAACAGTGATTTTATACTACCTTTTCCGCGATCGATTGCAAGCCAGAAATCGCTTAACTGCTTAATTAATAATCAGTTAGCAATGAATCGTTTTTCTTCCGTCAGCACCTGTAACAGCAGCGCCAGCTGCGGTTTATGGTCCTTCAGGCGCTCGCCTTGCCGATCGTAAGCCTGATAGCTGCCGTTGTTATCCAGGACCAGCGTAATTTGCGGCGTGGTGATCACTAACTGGTGTGCCTCGGTGCTGGCGACCCAATTATGACGACGTTGGGCAGCAAACAGATCCTCACCCTGAGAGTACTCTCCCGGTGCGGTACGCACATGTAACAGGCGTTGCATCAGCGTGGTCATCACATCCTGATGATTGGTCAGCTTATTCACCTGCTGCGCCGGTGTATTTGGCCAGTGCACTACCAGCGGAACTTGCAAGATGGCGCGGTTACCCTTGCTGTTATCATGATCATTAAGTGCCACACCGCGCTGTGCGGTGATCACCACCACGGTGTTTTTCAGCAGGTCTTTCTCTTTTAATCGATCCAGTACTTGTTGAATCTGCTGATCTACCTTGCTAGCGCTGCGCAGATAACGACGGCTGAAATCCTCAGCGTTACTGTCCAGATCGTTCAGGCCATCGTAGGAAATATAGGAGAACCACGGCGTGCCGTTAGGTTGCTGTCTGTCCAGCCAGTTTTCCCACTGCGCGGTGGTTTGCGCGTTGGACTGGTTTGCCGAAGAGGGCAGGGAGAAGTCGGTCAGCAGCGCCTGGCGATACAGTGGCGAGCTGAAGCCATCCGAAGCGAACAGGCCGAACTGGTAACCTTGTTTACTCAGCGCATTCATCAGCGCCGACGGAATGCGTGAGGACAATACGCCGTCCATATAGCTGGGTGAAATACCATAAAACAGGCCGAACAATCCGGCATCGCTGGAACTACCCGCACTGAAATGCTGGTTAAAGCGCACGTTTTCCGCGGCAAATTGACTCAGATTCGGCAGAGCTTTGGCCATCGAGGCTTCATTCAATCCATCAACGGTAATCACCAGCAGATTGTTTTTACTGCCAGCATCGCGGAAGCTGATATCGCTCAGCGGATAAGCCACCGACAGCGCTTCCGGATTACCCTGCTGAACCAGACGGCGCTGGTATTCCTGGGCATCCAGCAGGCCATGTTTCTCAAGGAAACGACGAGCGGTCATCGGATAAGAGAGCGGCAGATTAGCGCGCTGCATGGTTATCGGACGATAGAAGTTGGCATCAGCCCAGATATACATCAGGTGGCTGGTAAAGAAGGCGGTGATAAACAGCGCCGCCAGCGGCTTACCGAAGCTGCGCCGGTTCAGGCTGCGCAGCTTCTGCCAGCTCCAGGTAGCAAACAGCATCTGCACGAGGAAAATCAGCGGCAGGCTGATAAACATCAGCTGCCAGTCGCGCGCCATTTCGCTTTGATCGGGGTTGACCACCAGTTCCCACACCACCGGGTTAAGGTGCAGGTGGAAACGGTTAAACACCGCGCTGTCAACTAACAGCAGCGTCATCCCGGCCGTGGCAACAATCGCTGAGAGGAATCTCATCAGCCGTTGTGACATCACAATAAACGTCAGCGGGAAGATGATCAGCAGATAGGCAGCAAACACCAGGAAGCTAAAGTGACCAATCCAGCTGGTAAACGCATAGATACGACCGGGTAATGAAGAGGGCCAGTCGGCTATCAACAGGAAGCGGCTGCCTAAAATTAAGGCAAAAATGATATTAAACAGAGCGAACCAGTGCCCCCAGCTAATCATCTGGGAGACTTTTTCACGGTAGCGCTGCCGGTTGGTTACCATAGTCGGGTCTGGATCATCACATTAATGGGCTTTATCTTCGCGGACTGAAGACTGAAGTGCATCGGCGAAGGAACGAGCCAGCACGCGGCGTTGAGCCGGCGCAACGCTGGTATTGATTAAATTGGTCACCATATTTCCTAAAACCATCAGGGAAAGATCGGTTGGCGTCTGGTTTTTTTCCAGCACGTTGACCAGTTCGGCGAGGAGCTTCTCCACGCGTTCGTCGCTATAACGGGATGATTGTGGCATAAGTAGAATTATTCAAGTATTAAAGGGCGGTATCTTACCGTATCAGCGCGATTTTTACCGCACTTTTATCGTAAGAAGCATGTTAATTGGTGGTTGATTGAGGCGTCGCGCAGTGATTGAATACGCGCCTGTGCCATAAAGGAGAGTCTACCATGAGTCTGGATATCGACCAGATTGCCCTTCACCAGCTGATTAAGCGAGACGAGCAGACGCTGGAGCTGGTATTGCGTGAGTCGCTGCTGCCAACCAATGCCACCGTTGAAGCGATGGTGGAAGAGCTGCATCGCGTTTACAGCGCTAAAAGCAAAGCCTACGGTCTGTTCAACGAAGAGAGCGAGCTGGCCGATGCACTGCGCAATTGTCGTAAAGGCGAGGACGATTTTCTCGCATTTAGCCGTGCAGCAACCGGCCGGTTGCGTGACGAGCTGGCAAAATATCCCTTTGCTGAAGGCGGCGTGGTGCTGTTTTGTCACTATCGCTACCTGGCGGTGGAATATTTGCTGGTCGCGGTGCTGAGCAGCCAGAACAGTATGCGTGTCAATGAAGAGCTTGATATCAGCACGACGCATTATCTTGATATTAATCACGCAGATATTGTAGCGCGCATCGATCTGACCGAGTGGGAAACCAATCCGGAGTCAACACGCTACCTGACTTTCTTACGCGGGCGAGTTGGCCGTAAAGTTGCGGATTTCTTTATGGATTTCCTTGGTGCCAGCGTCGGCCTGGATACCAAAGCGCAGAACCGCGGCCTGCTGCAGGCGGTTGATGATTATTGTGCGGAATCACAGCTGGATAAAGGCGAGCGGCAGAATTATCGTCAGCAGGTTTACAGCTACTGTAACGAGCAGTTGCAGGCCGGTGAAGAGATTGCGTTGGAAGATCTCTCTAATGAGTTGCCGCCACTGGGCGAGAAAAGCTTCCAGGCGTTTACTCAGGATCAGGGCTATGAGCTGGAAGAGAGCTTCCCGGCGGACCGTGGCACCCTGCGTCAGCTGACCAAATTTGCTGGCAGCGGTGGCGGTTTAACCCTGAATTTTGATGCCATGCTGCTGGGCGAGCGCATTTTCTGGGATCCGGCGACCGATACGCTGACGATTAAAGGTACGCCACCAAATCTGCGCGATCAGCTGCAGCGTCGTACCGGCGGTAAGTGACGGATGTGGCGGAAGCTGTTCCGCCCGATCGTCAGACAAAAAAAAACGCCGCAAATGCGGCGTTTTTTCTTCAACCCGTTCGGCAATTAAGCGCGAACGAAGTCGATGTGGTGCAGTTTTGGCTTGAACGGGTGACGCTGAACAGCCTGAACTTTAACCTTAACTTCTTTACCATCAACAACCAGAGTCAAAACGTCGGTATAGAACTCAGGCTTAACCTGCATGTTCATTACGGAGTCGTGGTCCAGTTCGACAGCAACAGCTGCATCTTCACCGCCATAAATGATGGCCGGGAATTTGTTAGCTAAACGCAGGCGGCGGCTCGCACCCTTACCCTGCTCTTTACGGGTTTCTACATTGATAGTGATCATTGTTGATTCTCTTCAATAAATGTTCCTGCTACAGGCGACCCAGCAACAGGTTGGATAAACGGTTTAAATCGTTCAGCTTCCGCATAGCAAAAGCGGGCGGCATTATAGCGATGTTTGCCGGCTCGGGCAATCAATACAGCGTCAGCGCAACTCATTAGCGCGCCGGAAGCGGCCCTGATAGTCGAAAATTTTTTCGCGAACCAGCCAGAACTGGCGCTGCTGGCGCGCGACGACAAAGTCGGGATGGCGCAGCAGCGGCTGCATTGCTACCACGTCCGCTGCGCTTTCCCAGCCGAGCGGAACGCCGGGGGCGCGCTGATGAGGGCGCATAAACAGCTGTTCAAAAGCCTTACGCTGCGCGGGAGTTTTCAGCCGGAAGCGCTCACTGACGCTGGTGCCATCTTCATCAAAATAGCTGGCCTTCAGCCATTCACCTTTCTCATCGCTGCCGTGGGTCAGTTCCATACCGCCGCAGCGCAGTACCAGCGCATCCTTCAGCTTTAGCGCCGCTTTCAGCATATCGTCGGGGTCGACCAGTATTGCATCACATTGATGGCAGCGACGGGCGGCAATATCATTTTCTGCATTGCAGTGAGGGCAGCTTTTAAAGCGAAAACGGTAATCACACTGTTCGCGATGGCCATCATCATCTTCCAGTACTCCCTGACAGCGACGGCCAAAATGCTCAATGATGGTGCCATCGGCGGTGGTTTTTCCCCAAAAGGTATTGGCAAAACCGCAGCCGGGGCAAAACACCTGCACCGGCTGATTATCGCTTTTTCCCTTGGGTGCGCCGACTTCCGGCGTGTAAAGATCATGAGGATTTCCGGCATAATCCAGGATCAGGCAATCGCTTTTGCCTTCACACAGGCGTAAACCGCGACCGACAATTTGCTGATAGAGGCTGACGGATTCGGTAGGGCGCAAAATGGCGATCAGATCAACGTGCGGCGCATCGAAGCCAGTGGTTAACACCGACACATTCACCAGATAGCGTAACTGCTGATCTTTAAACGCGTTGATAGTGGCATCGCGCTCCGGCCCCGGCGTATCGGCACTGATTAACGCTTTACCCTCCGGCAGTAAGCCGAGGATCTCTTTGGCATGCTCGACGGTGGAGGCAAAAATCATCACGCCTTTTCGGTCGGCGGCAAACTCAACAATTTGTTGAATAATAAGCGGGGTGACTCTTTGCTGCTGTTTCAGCTCACGGTTCAGGTCGGCCTCACTGAACAGACCGTTTGCCTGCGCGCTAAGCCGACTAAAATCATATTGCACCACTGGCATATCCAGCCGCTCGGGCGGCACCAGAAAGCCGTGTTTAATCATATAACGCAGTGGCAGTTCATAAATGCAGTCGCGAAACAGCGCTTTTTGGTCACCGCGCACCATGCCGTGATAATGAAACTGATAAATCCAGCCTTTACTGAGGCGATAAGGGGTGGCCGTCAGGCCAAGCAGACGCAACTGGGGATTATGTTGGCGCAGATGCTGGAGGATTTGCTGATACTGACTGTCTTCGTTATCGCTGATGCGGTGGCATTCATCGACAATTAACAGTGAAAAGGCGCTGTCAAACAGCGGCAAATTGCGCGCGACCGATTGCACACTGCCGAATACCACTTTACTGCGGCTCTCTTTGCGTTGCAGCCCGGCGGCAAAGATATCGGCCTCCAGTCCGTACGCCTGGTATTTACTGTGGTTTTGCGCCACCAGTTCTTTGACGTGCGCCAGTACCAGCACGCGACCACGCGCCAGTCGCGCCAGTTCGGCGATCACCAGGCTTTTGCCGGCACCGGTCGGCAGTACAATCACCGCTGGTTGCTGAGAACGACGGAAGTAGCTGAGCGTAGCATCAACCGCTTCCTGCTGATAGGGACGCAGAGTAAACGACATGACAAGACAACAATTCTGGAAACAGAGTCGCATTATGCCATGAAAGCCAGTGAACGGCGCGATCGCCTCTGTTAGCCGCGCGGAACTCTGGTTATACTGTTGCAAATACCTTTCCGGGCGTACGCCGCCTTTCAAACGTTTGTCGCAAGGCAGACGTCGGACTTCATTTCAAGAAAACAGGCAAAGCAGATTTAATGCGACTCGATAAATTTTTATCTCAGCAACTGGAAATCAGCCGGGCAATCGCTGCACGCGAAATTCGCGGTAAACGTGTCACGGTCGATGGCGAAATCGTTCGTGATACCTCATTTAAACTGGAGCCAGAGCACCAGGTTGAGTATGACGGTAACCCGCTGCAGCAGCAGTTCGGCCCGCGCTACTTTATGCTGAATAAACCCGAAGGTTATGTCTGCTCGACTGACGACCCCGATCATCCCACAGTGCTCTATTTCCTCGAGGAACCGACCGCACACAAACTGCATGCGGCGGGGCGTCTGGATATTGATACCACCGGGCTGGTGCTGATGACTGACGATGGTCAGTGGTCGCACCGTATCACCTCACCGCGTCACCACTGTGAGAAAACCTATCTGGTGACGTTGGAAAATCCGCTCAGTGACGATACCGCGCAGCAGTTTGCTGATGGCATCCAGCTACATAATGAGAAATCACTGACTAAACCGGCACAGCTGGAAGTGGTCAGCGACAATCAGGTGCGTCTGACCATCAGCGAAGGGCGCTATCATCAGGTAAAACGCATGTTTGCCGCAGTCGGTAATCATGTGGTGGCACTGCATCGTGAGCGTATCGGTGAAATCACGCTGGATGAAGATCTGCAGCCAGGCGAATATCGCGCGCTGACGGCAGAAGAGATCGCCAGTGTCGCGGTACCGCGCTAATAAACGTCAGCTATTGCATAAGGTATTAAGGAGCCCGGGTGCGGAAGGATAAAAACTCTTCAGTGGGATTAGTGGTTATTCTCGGCCTGCTGGCCATGTTAATGCCATTATCAATTGATATGTACCTGCCGGCACTGCCGCAAATCGCCAAAGAGTTTGCGGTTCCGGCGGGCAGTGTGCAGATGACGCTGAATGTCTACATCCTCGGTTTTGCGCTCGGTCAGCTGTTTTACGGGCCAATGGCAGACAGCTTCGGACGCAAGCCGGTGATCACCTTTGGCACGCTGGTGTTTGCGCTGGCGGCTGCCGCTTGTGCCATGGCACAAACCATCGATCAGTTGATCAATATGCGCCTGCTGCACGGTCTGTCGGCTGCTGCCGGTAGCGTGGTGATAAGCGCGCTGATGCGCGACAGCTACTCGAAAGAGGAGTTTTCGCGCATGATGTCGTTTGTCATGCTGGTGACTACCATTGCGCCGCTACTGGCACCGATTATCGGTGGCTGGCTGCTGATATTCTGGAGCTGGCACGCTATTTTCTGGGTGATCTCTGCGGCAGCGGTAGTGACTACCGTGCTGGTGGTGACGCAAATCAAAGAGACGTTGCCCAAAGAGAAGCGACAGCGGTTTAACTTGCGCACGATGCTGGGTAATTTTCTTTCGCTGCTGCGCCATAAGCGAGTCTTCAGCTATATGCTGGCCAGCGGTTTTTCATTCGCCGGACTATTCTCGTTTCTGAACGCCGGGCCGTTCGTTTATATTGAAATTAACCATATTTCGCCGCAGGACTTTGGTTACTACTTTGCGCTTAACGTAGTTTTCCTGTTTGTCATGACGCTGATTAACAGCCGCTTTGTGCGCCGTTTTGGCCCGCTGGCGATGTTCCGCCTCGGGCTGCTCATCCAGTTTGCCATGGGCATCTGGCTGCTGGTTGTCAGTGCGCTGGATCTCGGCTTTATACCGCTGGTGTTGGGTGTGGCGATGTTTATCGGCTGTGTATCAATGGTGTCATCTAATGCGATGGCGGTCATCCTCGATGAGTTCCCGCATATGGCGGGTACGGCTTCATCGCTGGCAGGCACCATGCGATTCGGTATTGGTGCGCTGGTGGGCATCCTGCTGTCCACTTCCACCTTTAACAGTGCCTGGCCAATGGTATGGGCTATTGCGCTCTGCGCCACCGCCTCGATTCTGTGTTACCTCTACGCCAGCCGCCCACGTAAGGCCAGCATCAGTTGATGGAATACGGGATGGGAGCCGTTTTCGGCTTCCATCCAGACGATATTCCCGCCGCTGGTTTCAATGATTTTCACATCAAACAATCATCGCGTAGAGTCGCCAGGTCGCGTCCTTACTGGATCTACTCAGTTAATTCTGAATTATGTTGCTTTAATGTAAAATTAGGCGCATAAAAAAGTAACCAAATTGCAGCAAAAATGGTTGTGATCCCGGCTTTAACGCGGTACATATAACGATAAAACGAGAGCTGACTCTCAAAAATAATGTCGTAATAGTAAATTTTTTCAAAAACGCGACGGCTTGCATTGACGTAAATCGCAGTATTTGACCAAGGGAATCTAAGGTCGCTGCTTGTCTGCAGCCAAAGCAGTCGTGGATTTTTGCTCACCGCTGGGGATTTGATTTGAATACTTTACAGCTTTCGGTTGTTCATCGCCTGCCGCAAAGTTATCGCTGGTCTGCCGGACTGGCTGGTGGCTCTGTTGAGCCGCTGGAAATCAGCGCATTAGCCCATGATAACGATCTTATTGGCCTTAAATTATTAAGCCATGATGGTGAACTGGCCTGGGAAATCATGCATAAGCTGAAGGCGGCGCTGGCCGACATTCAGGTTGAGTGCGCGGTAGTCGAATGGCAGGGCGAACCCTGCCTGTTTGTTCATCGTGATGATGAAAGTGCGACAAACTGTCGTTTGAAAAATCAGGGTGTGGCGATTGCCGAAACCTTTTCGGCGATCAATCCTTTTTGATTTCGCTATGCCAGCGCCAGCAACTGCCGGGTATACTCCTGTTGCGGCGCGGCAAAAACCTGCTCGCACTGACCTTGTTCAACCACTTCGCCCTGACGCAGTACCACCACCTGATGACATAATGAACGCACCACCTGCAGGTCATGGCTGATAAACACATAGGCCAGACGGTGCTGCTGCTGCAATTTTTTCAGCAGGGTCAGGATCTGCTTCTGCACTGAACGGTCGAGCGACGAGGTCGGTTCATCCAGAATAATCAGCTCTGGTTGCAGAATCAGTGCGCGTGCAATTGCGATGCGCTGGCGCTGGCCGCCAGAAAATTCAGCTGGGTAGCGATGGCGTGTTGCCGGATCCAGCCCGACTTCCTGCATGGCCTGAATCACCTGCTGCTCGCGCTGCTGTTGCGTCAGCTGTGGGCGATGCACCTGCAAACCTTCCGCAATAATTTGTGTCACATTAAGCCGCGGATTAAGTGATGAGTTAGGATCCTGAAACACCACCTGGATGCGTGGACGCACCGACAGCATCTGCTTACGGCCCCAGCTGTGCAGCGGTTTATCATCGAACCAGATATCCCCTTGTGACGGGATCAGGCGCAGTAGCGCCAGGCCGGTGGTGCTTTTGCCGGAGCCAGATTCACCTACCAGCCCAAGGCTTTCGCCCGGACGCAGCTCAAAGCTCAGCGCTTTCAACGCGTGATGGTGATCGACTACCCGACGTAACAGCCCACGCTTGATCGGAAAGGAAACCTGCAAATTTTCAACGCGCAGCAGCGGCGCTTTGTCACTGTCGGCTGGCGCCGGCCGTCCTTCCGGTTCGGCATCGAGCAATTTGCGCGTATAGGCATGTTGAGGGGCGGCAAATAGCTGGCGAGTAGAGTTATGTTCCACCGCCTGGCCGTTTTGCATCACCGTGACGTTATCTGCCAGTTGTCGCACGATATTCAGGTTATGGGTAATAAACAGCAACCCCATATTCAGCTCTTGTTTCAGCTCTTGCAGCAGCCTGAGAATTTGCGCCTGTACCGTGACATCCAGTGCGGTAGTCGGTTCATCGGCAATTAACAGTTCAGGCTGGGTCAGCAGCGCCATCGCGATCATCACGCGCTGGCGTTCACCGCCGGACAGCTGATGCGGAAAGTCATTAAGCCGGCTTTTTGCCTGGCGAATACCAACCCTATCGAGGCAGTTCAGCATCTCCGCGCGGGCGGCTTCACGCCGCATACCGCGATGCAGTGACAGCACTTCATACAGCTGCTTTTCAATATTATGCAGTGGATTCAGCGAGACCATCGGTTCCTGAAAAATCATCGCCATCCGATTGCCGCGCAGGCTGCGCAAGGTGCGGTCGTCGGCCTGCAACACATCGTGACCAGCGAAATAAATTTCACCGCTCGGATAAAGGGTGGGCGGCGTAGGCAACAGGCGCATAACCGATAAGGCCGTGACGCTTTTGCCCGAGCCGGACTCGCCGACCAGCGCCCGGGTTTCACCGGCTTCAACCGACAGCGATAAATGACTGACCACCTGCTGTTGGCTGCTGCCCTGACGAAAGGCGATGCTGAGATCCTGAATAGTAAGAAGTGGCGTACTCATATCAATGCACCTTGCTCGGATCGAAGGCGTCCCGTACGGCTTCGCCAATAAAAATCA
Organism: Winslowiella sp. 2C04; assembly: GCF_050037805.1. Lineage (NCBI taxonomy): Bacteria > Pseudomonadati > Pseudomonadota > Gammaproteobacteria > Enterobacterales > Erwiniaceae > Winslowiella > Winslowiella sp. 2C04. The sequence continues at coordinate 1,594,587 of NZ_CP188300.1, forward strand.
GCAGCGACAATAAAATCGCCAGTGAAAAGAAACCCGCCAGCCCCAGCCACGGTGCCTGCAGATTATTTTTACCCTGTAATAACAGCTCACCTAACGATGGCGAACCGAGAGGTAAACCGAAACCGAGGAAATCCAGAGAGGTCAGAGTGGTGATCGAGCCACACAGGATAAAGGGTAAAAAGGTCAGCGTAGCGACCATGGCGTTAGGCAATATATGGCGCAGCATAATACGGCTGTCGCTGACGCCCAGCGCCTGCGCCGCGCGGATGTAATCAAAGTTACGCGCGCGCAAAAACTCGGCGCGCACCACCCCAACCAGGCTCATCCAGCCAAAGATCACGGTGATGGCCAGCAGCCACCAGAAGCCCGGTTGCACCACGCTGGAGAGCAGGATAATCAGGAACAGCGTCGGCATGCCGGACCACACTTCAATAAAGCGCTGACCAATCAGATCAACTTTGCCACCGAAGTAGCCCTGGGTAGCTCCGACCGCAATGCCAATCACGCTGGAAACCAGCGTCAGCATCAGGCCAAACAGTAATGAAATCCGCGTGCCGTAGAGAATACGCGCCAGTACATCTCCGCCGTTGGCATCAGTGCCCAGCCAGTTCTGACTGGAGGGCGGCGAAGGGAAGGGGACATCGGTGGCGAAGTTAATCGTGCTGTCGCCAAAGCGGATCGGTGCCCAAAGTACCCAACCGTGCTGTTCCAGTCGCTGCTTCAACCACGGATCCTGATAGTCTGCCGTGGTCGCCAGCGGTCCACCAAAATCTGTCTCGCTATAATTAAACAGTACAGGCGCATACCAGCGATTCTCATAATGCACCATTAACGGTTTATTATTCGCCAGCAGTTCTGCACACAGGCACAGTACAAACAGTACGGCGAAGATCCACAGTGACCAGTAGCCCCGCCGGTTCTGACGAAAACGCCCCCAGCGCGCCTGGTTAATCGGTGATAAGCGGCTCATCGGCGTCCCTCAAAATCAATACGTGGGTCGACCAGCGTATAGGTGATATCACTGAGAATATTCAGCAATAAACCCAACAGGGTGAAAATATACAGAGTGCCAAACATCACCGGATAATCACGCTGGATAGTGGCGTCATACCCCAGCAGGCCGAGGCCATTTAACGAAAACATCACTTCAATCAGTAATGAGCCGGTAAAAAACATACTGATAAAAGTGGCCGGGAAACCGGCAATCACCAGCAGCATGGCATTGCGAAACACATGGCGATAGAGAATTTTCTTCTCGTCGAGTCCCTTGGCGCGTGCGGTGACCACATACTGTTTACGAATCTCATCCATAAATGAGTTTTTAGTCAGCATGGTCAGGGTGGCAAAGCCGCCAATCACCGTCGCCAGTACCGGCAGGGTGATATGCCAGAGATAATCGGTGATTTTGCCGTACCACGGCAGCGTATCAAATTGCGGTGAAGTCAGGCCGCGCAGCGGGAACCAGTCAAAATAGCTGCCGCCGGCAAACAGGACTATCAGCATAATAGCGAACAGGAAAGAGGGAATGGCGTAGCCGACGATGATCATCGTGCTGCTCCAGATATCAAAGGCGCTGCCGCTATGTACCGCTTTTCTGATCCCGAGCGGGATCGACACCAGATAGATAATCAGCGTGCTCCATAGCCCAAGGGTGATCGAAACCGGCAGGCTCTCTTTAATCAGCTCAATCACAGAGGAGCTGCGGAACAGGCTGTCACCAAAATCAAAGCGCGCATAATTCCACAGCATAGTGAAATAACGCTCGTGCAGCGGCTTATCAAAGCCGTATCGTTTAGTGATTTCGGCTATCACTTCAGGATCCAGCCCGCGTGAGCCGCGATACTGATTATCGCCGGGATTACTGGCATTCAGCGCCTCGCGTCCGCTACTGCTGCCGGCGGAATCGCCGCCAGGCAATCCGGTCGTCTGGCCGAACTGGATATTGGCAATTGCCTGATCGACCGGGCCACCCGGCGCGATTTGCACAATAAAAAAGTTAATGGTGATAATCGCCCACAATGTCGGGATCACCAGCAAAAGTCGACGTATAAGATAAGCGCCCAAACTCTACTCCTTAACGGCGTTGGGCCGGCAACTGTGCGGCTTTGTTAACATCGTACCACCAGTTGTCTAAACCAACGGAATAGGTGGGGATAACGGCAGGCATGGAAAACTTATTCCAGTATGCATAGCGATCGTCGGCGTTGTACCACATCGGGATCATGTAGTAGCTCCACAACAATACCCGATCCAGCGCCTGACCGAGCGGAAGCAGCGCGGTTTTATCGCCCTGATGCTGCATAATCTGCTTAACCAGCCCGTCGATTATGGGGCTTTGCACGCGCGGTGTATTCCAGCTGGAATCAATATATTCCGATACCCAGCGGGTCTGCAGCGCGCTGCCGGGTGAGGGGATCGCACGGTAGACGGTTGGAATCATATCGTAATCACCGGTGCGCCAGCGCCGCAGATATTGCGAGCTGTCGACCTGACGGATATTAATTTTAATACCGAGCCGCTCAAGGCTGTGCTGATAAGGCAGCACCCATTCGATATTGCTGCCACTGCGTAACAGCAGCTCAAAGCTGAAGGGTTTACCGCTGTCGACATTAACCAGCTGCCTGTTTTTCAGTTCCCAACCCGCCTGTTTCAGCAGATCGAGCGCTTTCAGCAGGTTTTTTCGGTCGTAGCCGCTGCCGTCGGAAACCGGCGGCTGATAGACGGATGTAAAGACTTCATCGGGAATTTTGCCTTTCAGCGGCGCCAATATTTCCAGCTGGGCGGCATCGGGATACCCCTTCGCGGCATACTCGGTATTCTGGAAGTAACTGTCAGTGCGCTTATAGGCGTTGTAAAACAATGCCTTATTCATCCACTGGAAGTCAAACACCAGGCCAAGCGCTTCACGCACCCGACGATCGCTGAACAGCGGTTTCTCGGTGTTAAATGCCAGCCAGGCGGTATCGGTGGTGACGGTATTTGGCCGGACATCTTTAATAATCAGGTTGTTAGTAAAATTATTACCGCGATACTGCGTTGCCCATTTTTTCGCAGAGCCTTCAGCGCGGAAATCGAAAGCGCCGGCTTTGAATGCTTCAAAAGCGACATTATCATCGAGATAGTAGTCGTAGCGTTTGGTATCAAGGTTATAGCGCCCGCGGTTAACCGGCAGATCGGCCGCCCAGTAATCTTTTACCCGGGAATAAGTAATGTACTGTCCGACCTTGTACGACGTAATACGGTACGGCCCGCTGGAGAGAGGAGGATAGCCAATAGGTTCGTTAAATTTATGATTTTTCCAGAATTTTTCCGGTAAAACTGGCAGGCTTAAAAAGCCAAGCACCAGATCTCTGTCGGGCTTCTCCAGCTCGATGCGCACCGTCAGGCGTGAAATTGCTCTTACTTTCACACCTCTATACACCACGCGGAACTGTGGCACGCCTTCCGTCATAAATTTGTCGAAGGTAAAGGCGACATCAGCAGCGGTAATTGGCGACCCATCCTGAAAGCGGGCGTGGGGATTAATATTCACTTCTGCCCAACTGAAATCACTGGGATAGCGGGCCGATTCTGCAATCAGCGGATAATAGCTACCGATTTCATCATCGGAACTGGTAAACAGCGTGTCGTACAGGCTCTCGGTACCGATGCCGGGATTACCTCGCGAGGCAAAACGATTGAAATTATCGTAGGTACCGATTGCCGACAGCGTCATTTTTCCGCCTTTCGGTGCGGCGGGATTAACGTAATCGAAATGGGTGAAGTCAGTCGCGTATTTAGGTTCGCCCAACTCTGAGAAAGCGTAGCTCTCGTTAATGACTACTGCCTGTGCTGACAGCCCGACAACACTGAACGAAAAAAGAATAACCAGGCGCAATAACATCGTGTTGGTCAGCTCCAAAGCGAAGAGGAAAACAGAATTAACTCAGCGTAGCAGCATTGACCCCTTTACCGGTGGCTTAGCGTGGTGATGCTGCTTTTATTGTTTATTAGCTGGCTATCAGGATAAAGCGGTTTGCCGCGTTTGAAAATATCCAATCAGCTGAGAAACCGCCATTGGTCGCGCAAACAGATAACCCTGCATATGAGTCACGCCACGCTTAACCAGCCAGTTGGCCTGCTCATCGGTTTCTACACCTTCGGCAACGGTACTGAGATTTAGTTTCTTCGCCAGATTTAATACCGCATCCAGCACCGGTGAGGTGACGGTTTCCATGCCGATGCTTTGCACAAAACCACGATCGATTTTCAGATAGTCAAACTTAAACTTCTCGAGATAGATCAATGCGCTGTGTCCGGTACCGAAATCGTCAATCGCGATCTTAATCCCCTGCTGATGAATCCAGTCAAAGATTTCGCAGGCGTTGCGCTCGGAAACCATCGTGCGTTCAGTAATTTCAAACACATAACTAAAATGATTCGCTGGCATGGCGTTGATCCAGTTGCTGACGTCATCACGAAAAGTGCAGGAAGAGAGGTGAGCAGGCGAGATATTAATCCCCATTTTGCTACCCGCTGGCACCACCTGGCGTAGCTTGTGCGCATCCTGAGCCACCAGCTGAAACAGATGGCGGGTCAGAGGGATGATCATGTTTTGCCCTTCGGCATAGCTGATAAAAGTATCCGGTGGGATATTACCTGCGGTGGGGTGGGTCCAGCGCATCAGCGCCTCAAGGCCGTAAGGCTCCCCGGTCGCGGCTTCTATCAGCGGCTGGTACTCAACGTGAAACTCACCGCGTTTAATCCCCAGCAGAATCTCTTTACCCGGGCGTGGGCGCAGCGTCAGTAAAACAAAGCTGCTGCTGCTTACCAGCACCGCCAGTAATAAACCAGCCAGCAACAGCGTGTGAATATCACCTTTTGGCAGCGCATTGCCGTACAGATAAATGGTTAGCGGGTATCCCGGCACGTTGATGGTGCGCAGCGATTTTCCCGGTAGCTCAGCAGCAACCATCATCCGATCGCTCCAGCTGGTTAACGCTTTATCACCTACCACCAGCGCCATACCTTTTATTTCCTGCCGCTGTGAAGCCAGCATCATATAAGGTGAAAGATTGATATTCAGCGTGGTCATTATGCCGGTGCGGTCTGAGCCTGGCTGCTTAAGCCAGAATACCAGCGCTGGCCTGTCCGGCACCTTTGGCGTACCCGGGATCAGCGTCAGGTCGAGATCTTTATCAAGATCGGTTTGTGGGGTAAAAGTGCTGACCGCGAGGGAAAACGCGCCGGTGGCGGAAGAGCAGTAAGCGATACCGTTATTCACCAGCAAAATGGCACGAATACTATTGGTAAACGCTGCCCGCGAAGTCAGCTCACTGTTGATCGGTCTGCAGGGAGCAAGGCTTAAAGCGTTCAGCGGTTCCAGCGTGGTTTTTACTTCAGTTAGCAGGTTGAGAATAATGGACTGCGTGTGCGATGCCAGCTGGTCGTGGTTTTGAGCGCGTTTCTGGACAGTCATCATCAAGGTGATAGTGATAAATAGCAGGAAAAAAGTGAAACCAACTGCAGCACTGACCCACGCAATTTTACGCGTATTTGTCACAGGATGCGTAACCAGTGTTGATAGTGGCATTGCGTTTTATCTCCCGCTTTAGCCTGATTTTTATAGGAATTTTGACACTGCCATTCTCTGGAAATCTGCTCTGCAGGATATAACGTTGCTGGGGCGGTTGTCTCGATATTATTATGATTAGCAAAACTATTTTTTGGATATAAATAGTTGAATAATGTTAATAGTACCTCATCATTAAGCGCTGCGGATGGCGAATTACGCCCATAAAAAAACGCTGCCGTAGCAGCGCTTTTATCAATCTCATTTCGCAGACTTCAGGGTAAAATCAGCTTTGCGTTCGGCTCAGAACACGTCGGCCATCGCGGTAACGTTTTTTCCAATATGAATCATTCAGATTGGAAATCATTACACCGCTACTGGTCGATGCATGCACGAAGTTGTCATTACCTAAGTAGATGCCAACATGTCGTCCTGTTGAACCGGCGCGGAACAGCACCAAATCACCGGGACGCAGCTTACTGCGTTGAATACTTTTACCGCTGCCCTGCTGCTCTGAGGTTGAGCGAGGCAGATCCAGACCAAACTGTTCACGGAAGGTCACCTGAACAAAAGCGGAGCAGTCGATGCCGCGTTTGTTGGTGCCGCCAAGACGATAACGAACGCCTTTCCAGTCAGCATATTGTTCAAGGATACGTGACTTGATGTCCACGTTCTGAACCATCTGTTCGAATTCATCCTGAGACGCTTGAAGTAAAAAACCGTTCTGATTTTTAACTGCATGGGTCTCAGTTTGTGCGTTGTGACCGTTACTGGTAGTACATGCCGAAAGCATTGTCGCGAGAGCGACCGCGGGAATGGCCCGCAGAATATATCTCAGTATAGGTTGAGACTTGACCATTGTGTTTGTTATCCCTTGAAGTCCTTAACGACACAGGCCGTTAGCAAGTTTGCGAAACGAAATGAGATTAATTAGGCCAACCGCGTAAGACAAATCCTGAATTACTAAAATGTGTCAACGAGCACACTTTATATGTAAAAAAAGGAAAAATTACACTGCTTTTGCCCAATCCGAAACGAGATTACCCGATTAAAAGCCCGGTGGCGAGGGGTTTTAACCACTTTTTTGTTAGTTTTTTTTATTAGAAACAATAGAGTAAAATTCAGGTTAAATTATCAACAACCTTAAGTTAAGAACGGCTCAACCGAAGGCAGAATTAAGCGGCCAGCGAGGATATGAAAGGTAAATAAGAGTAATCCCGCTGGACAGCAGCGAAATTAACGACTTAGACGTGAAGAGTGATACGGATTTTTTGCTGGTATTTGATTAGCGAGCTAACAATATATATTGCTGCAATTTATCCGCGACTGAGATACAGGTTTCAGACTCAGCCGCGGAAACGACTTTACCGCGTTGGCTTATATTTGCCGGGTAAGATGCGGATAAGCCAGTTAACTAACAGATCGCTGGCGGGTGTCATCAGCCACCAGCTCAGACCAACCAGCACCACCGACAGGGAACCGACAGCGATATCGGTAAACCAGTGCGCACCGGCCATCACGCGCGGCAGGCCAAATACCACAAAGATCAGCAAACCGGTCAGGAATGCGCCTTTGCCGAAATAGCGCAGCATAAACCCGGCGAAAATCATCAGCATCATACCGTGATCGCCAGGGAAGCTGTCGCTGGAGGCATCTTTTGCCGGAATGCCGGTGATTTCACTGACGCGATGCACATTGTCAAAGTACAGGGTAGGGCTGGAGTGTTTAACCGGTAACAGATGCCCCAGTTGATTAAGCACCACAGCAGTCAGCAGCATCGTGATACCAATCGCAATCAGTCGCCGACGCCCGGGCGGTGTTTCGCGCAGCCAAAACTTCAGATACAGCAAACCCATTGCCAGCAATGAAATTGCATCAAATCCGCGGAAGTTAGTAATCGCGATCAACCATACCAGCGGCTTGTTAGTCGCCATATGATCGTTGAACCAGAAGAAGATTGATTTATCGATGGGGAACCAAAAACCGTGCCCGGGAAGTAAGTACCAGGATAAAAACAGTGCGATGCCAAGGACGTTCAGACCCAGTATCGCTACTAAGCGATTAGTATTCATAAGGATTCAGTGTAAGTTAAAAATAACAGCGTAGACTATGTCAACGTTTCTAAACGAAGCTTCAACAAGCTAGCTTGAAAATTATTCCATTCAATATCATTTTCATGGATCAGTTCTATACGGCTATCGGGCGGCGCGGCCGGGCGCGTTTCGATTTGCAGATCCTGTCCCTGACGGTTGATACTCAGTAGCCCTTCAGCGATGCGAAGTACGCCTTTCACCCGCGTCACGGGTGCAAGACGTGCCCACTCCAGCACGCCGATGGTATCAAACACCGTATCCTGATCGAAGATCCAGCCGCAGGCATAATAGCCCTGACCCTGATTCAGTGCCCGCCGCCAGCGCGCATTAGCATCGAGACGAAGCGCCGCGAGACCACTTTTGGCATGGCTGTGGGGATGCTGCCGGGCATCAGGCAGTTGACGCAAATTGCTGCGCGGGGTATCGAGTAAGGCGGGATCGATGTTGCCAAACTCAGCGCTGACTAACTGACGGTCGTCGAGATATTGCTGTTGCCACGCTGCCAGCGCCGCCCGATCGGCTGGCTGCCAGCGATCCTGTTTGTTGGCGATAATAATGTCTGCTGCCGCCAACTGATCGCGGAAGTTTTCATTATCAGTCACTCTGGTATCACTCAGCTGCCGGGGGTCGAGCAGTGCCAGAGTCGCGTTAAGCGTCAGCCACGGCTGATAAACCGCATCATTCAGCATCGCCAGAATCTGTTTAGGATGGCCGAGACCAGTGGGCTCAATCAGTAAGCGATCGGGTTTGGCCTGCTTTAGCAGCATATTCAGGCCGACCTGCATCGGTAAGCCATTGACGCAGCACATACAACCGCCGGGAATCTCTTTCAACACTGCGCCGCTCTTAGCCAGCAGCGCGCCATCAATGCCAATTTCACCGAATTCGTTAACCAGCACCGCCCATTTTTCATGCTGCGGCTTTTGCGCCAAAAGATGCAGTAACGTGGTGGTTTTTCCGCTGCCGAGAAAGCCAGTTATCAGATTCACGTTTGTCACATCTTGCTCCTCGCACCAGGAAATTCTGCATTATTTATTAAAGTGTTGTTTACCACTGCCGTTTAACTCATCAGTGAAATAAACCAGCTACAGTTAAAGGTGAGGTTAATCAATGTATGAGGTCAAAATGAACAGCATTCAGTCAGCAACCCTGATAGTGCTTTTAGCCTCATGGACGAGCAGTGCAGTTGCCGGTAATGGCGCAGTTTCAAACTCAGGTGTTATCCATTTTCACGGCACCATCGTTGATGGCGGCTGTGATATCAATCCGCAAACAAATGATAAACTGGAAATGTCTTGCTTCGATACGGGCAAGACCATTACCAATACCGCTTATCTTAACGCCTCGCTGCAACATAAGTTGCCACTCAACCGGGGAACCACAGAGATGCGCTGGATAGATCACAGCAAAAAAATGGGCATACTCACCGTAAGCTATAACTGATTAACTGCACTGTCTGAGCAACATTAAAGGCGTAGTTTAATTGTTATAACATAACAATATCGGCGATGCACGTTGCCATCGCCGATAACAAAATCGTTACTCACTGCGGCCCATATAGCGACGCTCAGCAATATGGATGCGAATTTTATCGCCGTTGCTGAGATATTCAGGTACCTGAATGACTAAACCGGTCGCCATCGCAGCAGGTTTGGTTCGCGCACTGGCAGAAGCACCTTTGATGCCCGGCGTGGTTTCCACGATCTCCATATCTACCGTTTGCGGCAGTTCCAGCGCCAGAATCTGGCCATCCATGGTCAATACCTGGATACCCGGCATGCCACCCTCAGGAATAAACAGCAATTCTTCGGCGATCTGATCCTGTTTAAAGTTATAAGGCGTGTAGTCTTCATCATCCATAAATACATATTCATCACCATCAATGTAAGAGAAGGTGACCTGACGACGGCTCAGGGAGATGGTATCAATGATATCGTCGCCCTTAAAACGCTCCTCAACCTTCATGCCAGTACGGATGTCGGTAAAGCGCATTTTATACAGAGTTGAGGCGCCGCGTGCGCTTGGGCTCTGAACTTCAATATCTTTTACCAGCAGTAATTTGCCGTTGTGGCTGACGGCCATGCCGCGCTTAATTTCGTTTGCTCTTGCCATTGGATAGTCTCATAAAAGCGGTGTGCTGAATTTATCGCGACAAGTTACTCGCGGCGGGGCATTCAGGCAAGATCTGCGCAGCGCAGAAAGTGAAATTTGCGGGATATTATGGAAGGTAAATTGTAACGGTTGTCATAGCTTTCATGCCTGGCGACTGCTATTGTCGCGCTTTGCTTTAATCCTGAGCGTGCAGATGCAGTGTCGTCCTGATTGTGGTGCCTGCTGCACCGCCCCTTCTATCTCTTCGCCGATTCCCGGCATGCCAAACGGTAAACCCGCCAACACGCCATGCATTCAGCTTGATGCGCAGCAACGTTGCAAAATCTTTGCCTCGCCGCTGCGGCCAAAAGTGTGCGCCGGGTTACAGCCGGCGGCTGAGATGTGCGGCAACAATCGCAAGCAGGCGATGGTCTGGTTGTTGCAACTGGAAGCGGATACTTGCGCCTGAACTGCATCAGGCATCTTTAATTTGCCACATGCAGTAGAGTGTGCCGAGCATCATCAGTAACGTGCAGTAGAATACCGCGTGATAACCCCACAATTCAGCCACTACGCCGGTCAATGAACCCGCGAGGATCCAACCAACCCGGCTGGCGTTACTGAACAGTGTCGTCGCCGCGCCTGCCTGTCCGGGCATTAAATCCTGAAAATAGAGCATGCCGATACCGACCAGTATGCCTATAAAAATCGCGTTCAGCCCCTGTAACAGCAGCAGTGGCACGGTGCTGTGCACCAACAGTAATCCGGCAAAGAATAACAGGCCTGAAACCGTCGCACAGCGCATCAGAGTGCGTTTACTGAAGCGTCTGGCGCAATAACCGGCGATCAGCATCACCGGAATTTCCAGCCCTGCCGCCAGCCCCATCAGTTGCCCCGCCAGCTTTTCCGGCAAATCCAGTTCGTGTACCAGATACAGTGGCATATTTATCAGATAGATGCCGGTAGAGGCCCACATCAGGGTGCAGCCGATAAACAGCAGCAGTGTATCGCGACGATGTCCGATTGGTGCTTGCAGCGTCGCGGTAGTTTTTACCACCGTTTTTTGCATTGAGGGCAGCAGAAATCTGACGATCAGCGCACAGCAGATAAAAGCGCAGGCGGCGCAGGCGTACATCACCTCAAAACCGAAACCGAGTGCCAGCGCGAAGGCCACCGGAGGCCCAATCACCCATGCCAGTGAGATCTGGGCGCGCATAAAGGTGGTAAACATCACCGCTTCGCGGCCGGTGCGATCGGCATGTTCCCGCGCCAGCGCGAACATTTGCGGATTGGCAGTTGAGCCAAAGCTGGAAAGCAGCACGCCGATAAACAGCAGGACAAAGTAGTTTCGGTTCCAGGCAAACAGCATTGAGGCGAGAGCGCCGAGCAGGCAACAGAAAAAGATCAACGATCTGCGGTCGCCTTTGCGGTCGGAACGTGCCGCCAGTAGCTGACTGACCGCAATACCAATCACCGCGCTGCCGGTGAAAAATAGCCCGACCATAAAGGGACGCGCATGAACTTCAGTCGACAGAAACAGGCTGAGCGTCGGGGTCTGTAGAGCGCCGGCAATACCGGTCAGAAAAGCCACCACCAGAAAGGCTGCCGAACTGATATCGGGCAGGCGGCGGGTGGTTGCACCTGGAGTTTGCATGAAAGATGAATAGCCTTATGAAATGAGCGTGCAATTCTACGCTTCTGATCTATTTTTAAAAAGGCGTTTCATTTGTTGAAAATGCTCTCCGGCATTTTTTGCAAAAGCGCAGCGTTAGCGTGAAAAGCTGAAGTTTGCTGATGTTGCTGAAGCCAGCTTATCGTAAATTCCTATTGCTTCAGCAAAATCGGCATGCACCCCCGCAGTTTTCTGAAAAATCCTGACGAAATGTGCGTGAGGTCAAAAATCTGCTATATCACTTCGGTTAAAACTTGCCAGTAAGGAGCATGCTGTACCAAACTCCTTGAAACGTTTCAGCGTTGTCTCCTCAGTTTGTTCGTCGGCAGATGACGCTTTTTTTCTCAATATAGCTGAAACGATTCAATTTCGGCGGGAGAGGAGAATTATGTTCCAGTTAGATGTTAAAGCCATTCACACCGGCGCCAGTGCCAGCGATAAAGAAGACGCTATTCGTCAGGTTGCTGCCGCGCTCGCCGCTGCGGGCAATGTTGGCGATGCTTATGTTGATGGCATGCTTGCGCGCGAAAAACAGACCTCAACCTATCTCGGGAATGGCATTGCGATTCCTCACGGTACCACCGATACCCGCGATCTGGTGCTGGAAACCGGCGTTCAGGTTTTCCAGTTCCCAGAGGGGATTGCCTGGGGTGAGGATCAGACTGCTTATGTCGCGATCGGCATTGCCGCGCGTTCTGATGAGCATCTGGCGCTGTTGCGTCAGTTGACTCATGTTCTGAGCGACGACAGCGTAGCTGAACAGCTGAAAACCACCACTTCCGCCGAAGAGCTGCGCAGTATCCTGATGGGCGAGAAGCAGGGTGCAGAATTTAAATTTGATACTTCATTGATTGCACTTGATGTCGCTGCCAGCGATCTGATAACGCTTCAGGCACTGAATGCCGGCCGCTTACAGCACGCGGGCGCGGCGGATGCGAGTTTTGTCAGCAGCGTTATCTCCGCTCAACCTCTGAACCTTGGTCAGGGCATCTGGCTGAGTGACAGCACCGTGGGTAACCTCGGCAGCGCTGTGGCCGTCAGCCGGAGTGCGAAGGCTTTTGAGGTTGAAGGTGAGAAAGCCGCAATGCTGATCACCGTGGCGGTTGCCGATGAGCAGCCGCTGAAGGTGCTGAACTATTTAAGCGATCTGCTGATTAATCAGAAAGCTGATCGTCTGTTAAATGCCGATGCTCCGGGAGTATTAGCGCTGTTAACCAGCGTTGTTGACGAGCAGGCAGAAGTGCTGACCGCAGAATTTACCATTCGTAATGAGCACGGTTTACATGCGCGCCCGGGTACGGCGCTGGTCAGCGTGATTAAACAATTTAACAGTGACGTTACCGTGACTAACCTTGATGGCAGCGGTAAACCGGCTAACGGGCGCAGCCTGATGAAAGTGGTGGCTTTAGGGGTGAAAAAAGGTCATCGCTTACGCTTTACCGCCAGCGGCGAAGATGCACAGCAGGCGCTGGATGCCATTGAACAGGCGATCACAGCCGGACTTGGCGAGGGGGCAGCATGAGCAGACGTGTCGCAACGATTACCCTGAATCCGGCCTATGACCTGGTGGGTTATTGCCCTGAGATCGAGCGTGGCGAAGTTAACCTGGTGAAAACCACCGGCCTGCATGCGGCGGGCAAAGGAATTAACGTTGCTAAAGTACTGAAAGACTTGGGTATCGACGTCACTGTTGGTGGTTTTCTTGGTAAAGAGAATCAGGATGGTTTTCAGCAGCTGTTCAGCGAGTTAGGTATTGCCAACCGCTTTCAGGTGGTGCCGGGTCGTACCCGTATTAACGTTAAACTGACGGAGAAAGACGGTGAAGTGACCGATCTGAATTTCTCTGGTTTTGACGTCAGCGGGCAGGACTGGGAGCGCTTTAGCGCCGATTCCCTGAGCTGGCTTGGCCAGTTCGATATGGTGTGCGTTAGCGGCAGTTTGCCAGCGGGCGTGTCGCCGGAAGCCTTTACTGACTGGATGACTGCACTGCGCACCCATTGCCCTTGCATCATTTTCGACAGCAGCCGTGAAGCGCTGGTTGCCGGACTGAAAGCGGCACCGTGGCTGGTTAAACCTAACCGTCGCGAGCTGGAGATCTGGGCCGGTCGTAAACTGCCCACGATGCAGGATGTCATCGAAGCCGCTCATGCGCTGCGCGAGCAGGGCATTGCCCACGTAGTGATCTCTCTCGGTGCGGAAGGCGCACTGTGGGTGAATGCTTCCGGCGAGTGGATCGCGAAACCACCAGCCTGTGAAGTGGTCAGCACCGTTGGTGCCGGTGACTCAATGGTCGGCGGCCTGATTTATGGCCTGCTGATGCGCGAGTCCAGTGAGCACACGCTGCGTCTGGCAACGGCAGTGGCGGCAATGGCCGTCAGCCAAAGTAATGTAGGCGTTACCGATCGTACCCAGTTGGCCGCAATGATGGCGCGCGTCGACCTGAAACCTTTTAACTGACAGCAGGAGAGGCATAATGAAAACGCTGCTGATTATTGATACTTCGCTGGGACTGGCGACCAGCTATCTGGCAAAAAATTTACTCACCGCCGCTGCGGCGAAAGCCGGCCTGACCCTGACGGAAAACCCGGCAGAAGCAGACCTGGTGGCGGTAGCAGGGAACTCAGTACCTTCTGACAATGCGCTGAATGGCAAAGCAGTATGGCTGGGCAATATTGAACAGGCGCTGCGCCAGCCGGAAAGTTTTCTGGCCAGTGCGCAGGCTGAAGCCAAACCCTGGCAGGCTCCGGTCGCGGCTGCGGCTGCACCGGCTGAGTTGAGCCAGAGCAGCGGCCAGAAGCGAATTGTGGCGATTACCGCTTGTCCTACCGGTGTGGCGCACACCTTTATGGCGGCGGAAGCTATTCAGACCGAAGCGACTAAACGCGGCTGGTGGGTGAAAGTTGAAACCCGCGGTTCCGTCGGTGCCGGTAATACTATTACTGCGGAAGAAGTGGCGGCGGCCGATCTGGTGATTGTCGCAGCTGATATTGAAGTGGATCTGGCAAAGTTTGCCGGTAAGCCGATGTACCGTACTTCTACCAGCCTGGCGCTGAAGAAAACCGCTCAGGAACTGGATAAAGCAGTAGCTGAAGCGAAGACTTACAAGCCGCAGGGCGGCCAGCAAGCGGCAGCGGCGGGCGATGAGAAGAAAGAGAGCGCGGGCGCATATCGTCACCTGCTGACCGGCGTTTCTTATATGTTACCGATGGTGGTCGCGGGTGGTCTGTGTATCGCGCTCTCCTTCGCGTTTGGTATCGAGGCATTTAAGGAAGAGGGCTCACTGGCCGCCGCGCTGATGCAAATCGGTGGTGGTAGTGCCTTTGCGTTAATGGTACCGGTGCTGGCGGGTTATATCGCCTTCTCGATTGCCGATCGTCCAGGTCTGACGCCGGGTCTGATTGGCGGTATGTTGGCGACCAGCATCAACGCCGGTTTCCTCGGCGGTATTATCGCCGGTTTTATTGCCGGTTACGCCGCCAAACTGATCAGTGGCAAAGTGAAGCTGCCACAAAGTATGGAAGCGCTGAAACCGATTCTGATTATCCCGCTGTTTGCCAGCCTGATTACCGGCTTGCTGATGATCTACGTGGTCGGTAAACCTGTTGCAGGCATCATGACCGGCCTGACCAGCTGGCTGGCGAATATGGGTACGGCAAATGCGGTACTGCTGGGCGCTATTCTTGGCGGCATGATGTGTACCGATATGGGTGGGCCGGTAAACAAAGTAGCTTATGCCTTTGGCGTTGGCTTGCTGAGTTCACAAACCTATGCGCCGATGGCGGCGATTATGGCAGCGGGTATGGTGCCACCGCTGGCGATGGGTCTGGCAACGCTGATTGCGCGTAGTAAATTCAACAAGGGTCAGCAAGAGGGCGGTAAAGCGGCGCTGGTTCTCGGCATGTGCTTTATCTCCGAGGGTGCGATTCCGTTTGCGGCACGTGATCCGATGCGCGTACTGCCATGCTGTATCGCCGGTGGCGCGTTAACCGGTGCGATTTCCATGGCGGTCGGTGCCAAACTGATGGCACCACACGGTGGCCTGTTTGTGCTGCTGATTCCGGGCGCGATCTCTCCGGTAGCCGGTTACCTGGTGGCGATTATCGCCGGTACGCTGTTAGCTGGCATCAGTTACGCGATTCTGAAACGTCCGGAAGCTGAACTGGCGAAAGCCTGATGAGATGCTGAATAAACCCAAAAAGGCGCGGATTTCCGCGCCTTTTTTATTGAGCTATTTCTGCTCCGATTTTAGCCAGGCAATCTCATCCTTCCAGATATCCGGATTGACGGTTTCGAGAATCATCGGAATACCGTCGAAGCGGCTGTCTTTCATCAGCCAGCTAAACACCGTTTTACCGATATTGCCTTCGCCGAGGCTGTGATGGCGGTCAACACGGCTGTTAAATTCGCTTTTGGCATCATTCAGGTGCATGCCGCGCAGATACTGGAAGCCGACTATGCGTTCAAACTCGGCAAAGGTTTTGACGCACTCTGCTTCAGTACGCAGATCGTAACCACCGGCAAAGGCGTGACAGGTATCAATACAGACGCCGACGCGCGATTTATCTTCCACACCGGCAATAATTTCTGCCAGATGTTCAAAACGGAAACCGAGGTTGCTGCCCTGACCGGCGGTATTTTCAATCACGGCGGTCACGCCTGCCGTTTTATCGAGCACGATGTTTATCGACTCGGCAATACGCTTCAGGCACTCATGCTCATCGATCTGATGCAGGTGGCTGCCAGGGTGAAAATTCAGTAATGACAGTCCCAGTTGCTCACAGCGTTGCATCTCATCAAGAAAGGCTGCGCGGGATTTTTCCAGCGCTTCCTCAACCGGATGACCGAGGTTAATCAGATAGCTGTCATGCGGCAGGATCTGTGCTGAGCTGTAGTGGTATTTTTCACACGCGGCGCGAAACGCTGCAATCACTTCAGCACTCAGCGGTGCGGCACGCCACTGTCGTTGGTTTTTGGTGAACAGCGCAAAGGCTGTGGCTTCCAGTTCGTGTGCGCGAATGACCGCCTGATCCACGCCGCCTGCTGCACTGACGTGGGCGCCAATATATTTCATGCCGTTCTCCTGTTGAGGTTCTGCAATACTGCAACGGCTTATGATAACCGAAGCGACTAGCCCATCAAATGCTGAACCCCGAGATTGATCATTCCACCGCCGACGATCAGCCAGATAAACAGCAGCAGCGCCATGAATAATGGCCGTATGCCCGCACGTTTCAGCGCGCTGAGATGGGTGGTTAAGCCCAGAGCGGCCATTGCCATCGCCAGCAGTAAGGTATCCAGTTGATTAATGGTACTCACCATTGATACCGGTAATAAATGCAGTGAGTTAAACAGTGCCACCACAATAAACAGCAGCGCAAACCACGGAAAACGAATGCCGCCCTGAGCCATCCCGGCCGGAGCATCGCGCCGAATCAGCAGGGTGAGGAACAGCAGAAACGGTGCCAGCATCATGACGCGCAGCATTTTGGCGATGACCGCCGCGTTTTCCGCTTCCGGACCAATGGCATGTCCGGCAGCCACCACCTGTGCCACTTCATGCATGGTCGAACCGGTAAAAATACCGTACTGCGTGGCGGTTATGCCAGGCAGCAGCGTGCTGACCAGCGGCCAAAGCAGTGGATAGATAAAGATAGCCAGCGTGCCGAAAATCACCACGGTAGCAATCGCTACCGCCACTTTAGCCGAATCTGCTTTGATTACCGGCTCGGTCGCCAGAATCGCCGCGGCACCGCAGATACTGCTGCCTGCACCAATTAACCAGCGGGTCTCGCGATCCAGACCAAACACCCGGCGTCCCAGCCAGCAGGCGAGGGCAAAAGTGGAGCACAGCGTCAGTAGATCAATCACGATGCCGCTGAGCCCGACATCAGCAATTTGCTGAAAAGTCAGGCGAAAGCCATACAGCACGATACCCAGTCTTAACAGACGCTGTTTAGCCATGACCACGCCGGGATCGCAGGCACGTTGCAGGCGTGGCCAGAGGGTGTTACCCACCAGCATGCCCACCACAATCGCCAGCGTCAGCGCGCCAAGGCCAAGCGACGCAACCGACGGCTGGTTGCCCAACCAGATAGCCGCGCCAGCGATTGCCGCCGATAACAGTAGCCCGGCCGCTAACGGAGCAGGGCCAGACTGAGGTTTAAAGAGTGTAAGTTCAGCCATCGAAGACCTCCTGTTTCAATGCTGATAGTGTGGGGCTGACTGGCTTAAAAGAGAAATTGATTATATATTTATTATTAACCGGAATAAGTGTTAAGAGTGGAGCGCAGAATGTTCAAACGCATAGTGAAATTCAAAAGCAATTTGACCATGATGTGGTACGCCTGCCGCAATCCGCATACTCCGCTGTATATCAAAGGATTGCTCGGCGTGGTTGCGCTGTATCTGATTAGCCCGCTGGATATCATTCCCGATGTGATACCGGTGATTGGCTGGCTGGATGATGCGATAGTCGTGCCGCTGGGCATCAGTTTGCTGTTAAAGCTACTGCCGGATGAGGTCAGAGCCGATGCCGCGATGCGCCTCGCGCGATCGCCGGACGATAATAAAAGAAAGGGCCTGAGCACCACGCTGCTGATTATTGTGTTGCTCTGGCTGATATTGCTGGCGTATGCCATTTTTCACTGGATGTCGTAAGGAATCACGATGCATATCACATTGCGTCAGGTAGAAGTGTTTACCGAAGTGCTGAAGAGTGGCTCAACCACGCAGGCTTCACAGGTGCTGGCGCTGTCGCAATCGGCGGTCAGCGCCGCGCTGGCCGACCTGGAAGGGCAGCTGGGGGTGCAATTGTTTGACCGCGTCGGCAAACGACTGGTGGTAAACGAACATGGGCGTCTGCTTTATCCGCGAGCCGTTGGGCTACTGGAGCAGGCGGGCGAAATAGAGCAGCTGTTCCGTGAAGATAATGGTGCCATCCGCATTTATGCCAGCAGTACCATCGGCAATTATCTGTTGCCGGGCATGATTGCGGGTTATCGCCGCGACTTTCCCCATTTACCGCTGGAGCTGAGCGTTGGTAACAGTCAGGACGTGATTAATGCGGTGGCTGATTTTCGCGTTGATGTCGGCCTGATTGAAGGGCCGTGCCATATGAGCGAACTGATCAGTGAGCCGTGGCTGGAGGATGAGCTGGTGGTGTTTGCCGCGCCGGATACAGCTTTACTGCATCAGCCGGTGACGCTGGAAAGCCTGGCAAAAATGCAGTGGATCCTGCGTGAGCGTGGTTCCGGCACCCGTGAAATCGTCGATTATCTGCTGTTATCGCATTTGCCGCAGTTTGAGCTGGCAATGGAACTGGGTAACTCGGAGGCGATAAAACATGCGGTGCGCCACGGCATGGGGATCAGCTGTTTATCGCGCCGGGTGATTGCCGACCAGCTGGAGGTGGGATCGCTGGTAGAGGTGAAGATTCCGCTGCCAAAATTGTCGCGTACCTTATATCGCATCCGTCACCGACAGAAACATGTCTCCAAGGCGCTGTCGCGATTTCTGAGCTATTGCGTGGAATAAAGCCGCATCTTATTAAGGCTTACCCTGCTATTACTAATGATCTTCGGCCGATTATGAAGCTAACTTATAACCTCGCGGTATCGCTATACCTGCGGGGGAGATTTGCTACAATCGCGCCTCATTTTAACTCAGGATAGCGTTAATTCATGGTTCAGGACAAAAAAACAACACAACCACCTGCGTTAAGACGCGAACTGAAGGCCCGTCACCTGACGATGATCGCCATTGGCGGATCGATCGGTACCGGCCTTTTTGTTGCCTCAGGGGCAACCATTTCTCAGGCGGGCCCGGGCGGCGCGCTACTGTCTTATATGCTGATTGGCCTGATGGTTTATTTCCTGATGACCAGCCTTGGCGAGCTGGCGGCATTTATGCCGGTATCCGGCTCGTTCTCTACTTACGGCTCTAAATATGTTGAAGAAGGCTTCGGCTTCGCGTTGGGCTGGAACTACTGGTACAACTGGGCAGTAACCATCGCGGTCGATTTGGTCGCCTCGCAGCTGGTGATGAGCTACTGGTTCCCGGATACCCCCGGCTGGATCTGGAGTGCATTATTCCTGTCGCTGATGTTCCTGCTGAACTACATTTCGGTCAAAGGTTTTGGTGAAGCGGAGTACTGGTTCTCACTGATCAAAGTGGTGACGGTCATTATCTTTATCGCCGTCGGCGTACTGATGATCACCGGTATTATGCGCGGTGGTGAGACGGCTGGCTGGCATAACTGGCAAGTAGGCGATGCGCCATTCGCCGGCGGATTTGCCGCCATGATCGGCGTGGCAATGATTGTTGGTTTCTCTTTCCAGGGCACCGAGCTGATTGGTGTTGCCGCAGGGGAATCAGAAGATCCGGCGAAAAACATCCCACGCGCGGTGCGTCAGGTATTCTGGCGTATTCTGTTGTTCTACGTGTTTGCCATTCTGATTATCAGCCTGATTATTCCCTATACCGATCCCAGCCTGTTGCGCAATGACGTGAAGGATATCACCGTCAGTCCGTTTACTCTGGTATTCCAGCATGCGGGTCTGCTGTCGGCGGCGGCGGTGATGAATGCTGTCATCCTCACGGCGGTACTTTCTGCCGGTAACTCAGGGATGTATGCTTCCACGCGCATGCTGTACACCCTCGCCAGCGAAGGTAAAGCGCCGCGTATTTTCGCCCGGCTGTCGAAAGGCGGTGTGCCGCGTAATGCGCTGTATGCCACTACAGTGGTGGCGATGCTGTGCTTCTTTACCTCAATGTTTGGTAATCAGGAAGTTTATCTCTGGCTGCTGAATACCTCGGGAATGACCGGCTTTATCGCCTGGCTGGGTATTGCCATCAGTCACTACCGTTTCCGTCGCGGCTATGTGGCACAGGGGCTGGATATTGCCGATCTGCCGTATCGTTCTGGTTTCTTCCCGCTGGGGCCGATCTTTGCCTTTGTGCTCTGTCTGATTATTACGCTGGGCCAAAACTATCAGGCGTTCCTTGAAGACCGTATTGACTGGTATGGCGTAACCGCGACTTACATTGGCATCCCGTTATTCCTGCTGATTTGGATGGGTTACAAGCTGTCACGCGGCAGCCGCTTCGTGAAGTACAGCGAGATGGAGTTTCCTAAATTTAACGGTTAATCCTGACGAATTAATCAATGAAAGGCGCGGTTTCCGCGCCTTTTTTTTATCCGTCACGCGCAGTTACAAATTGCATTGATAACTATTATCATTTGCTTTATTGTTACAGCCGTTACATTTTCTGCATCGAACAGCAGAATTCTGGCCGTCATTCAGGGAACAGAGCCAGAGAAGGATGCGGTTACGCAGCGGGGTATAAGTTTTACAATTCTCCGCATACCATGCCGGGCAGTTTGCTTTATCACAGAATTAAAATGCAGAAATAGCAGGTAGAGAAAAATGAGTGTCACCCACGAGCCCATTCAGTACGCAAAGAAAAATCCCGTTCAAAGCGTAATGGGACGCTATCAACAATTGCTGCGCCACCGCCTGATGATTATGGGCGTATTGCTGCTGGCGATCCTTGCCTCACTGGTGCTGGATTTTACTCTTGGCCCCTCCGGCTTATCGCTGGAAACCCTGTGGCACGCGTTGATCAGCCCTGAAACGGTAGATGCCGGTACCCGGGTTATCGTCTGGGATATCCGTCTGCCTTACGCCCTGATGGCGGTGGTGGTGGGTATGGCGCTCGGCCTGGCCGGTGCAGAAATGCAGACCATCCTGAATAACCCGCTGGCCAGCCCGTTCACGCTCGGTGTTTCTTCAGCGGCGGCATTTGGTGCCGCGCTGGCGATTGTGCTGGGAATCGGTATTCCGGGTATCCCCGCTCAATGGTTTATTTCTGCCAACGCCTTTGTGTTTGCACTGTTTGCCGCTCTGATGCTGGATGGCGTCACGCGCTGGACGCGGGTTGCCACCTCGGGCGTAGTGCTGTTCGGTATCGCGTTGGTGTTTACCTTCAATGCGCTGGTGTCGATGATGCAGTTTATCGCCAGTGAAGATACCTTACAGGGGCTGGTGTTCTGGACCATGGGCAGCCTGGCGCGCGCATCGTGGGAAAAACTTGGCGTGCTGACGCTGGCATTTCTGATTCTGGTGCCGTTTTCGATGCTCAGTTCGTGGAAGCTGACTGCGCTGCGCCTTGGCGAAGATCGCGCGGTTAGTTTTGGTATCGACGTGCGCCGCTTGCGCCTCGGTACGCTGCTGCGCATCAGCATTCTTTCGGCACTGGCGGTGGCCTTTGTCGGGCCGATTGGTTTTATTGGCCTGGTGGCTCCGCATATTGCGCGGATGATTTTTGGTGAAGATCATCGCTTCTATTTACCGGCCAGTGCGCTGACCGGTGCGCTGGTGCTGTCGATGGCTTCCGTGGCGTCAAAAAATCTGATTCCTGGCGTCATTATCCCGGTCGGCATCGTCACCTCGCTGGTGGGCGTGCCGTTCTTCCTGAGTATTATTTTGCGTCATCGGGGGAATGTCTGATGCAGGGATTATCAATTCGCGGATTCAGTACCGGTTATCCGAAACGCCCGGTGATTGAAAATCTGAGTGTGCCATTGCTGCCACGCGGCAAAATCACCGTATTGCTGGGGCCTAACGGCTGCGGTAAGTCGACGCTGCTGCGCTCTCTGGCCGGGCTGAACCGCGCCAAAGGTGAGCTGTGGCTGAATGGCGAAGAGCTGATGGCACAGCCGTTTGCGCGGCGCGCGGAAAAAGTGGTCTATCTGCCGCAGTCATTGCCCGCCGGGGTGCATCTGCACGTGCTGGAGTCAATTATTGTTGCGCAGCGTGCGTCCGGTGGCCGCAGTACCGCCACCAGTGAAAACGAAGTGATGTCTCTGCTGGAACAACTGGGTATTGCGCATCTGGCATTAAGTTATCTCGATCAGCTTTCCGGCGGTCAGAAACAGCTGGTGGGATTAGCGCAATCGCTGATTCGTCGACCGGAACTGTTATTACTGGATGAGCCGCTCAGCGCACTGGATTTAAATTATCAGTTCCACGTAATGGATTTAGTGCGGCGTGAAACGCAAAAACGAAATATTGTCACCGTGGTAGTCGTGCACGATATTAATATCGCGCTGCGTCATGGCGAGCATGTATTAATGTTGCAGAATGGTGAGTTAATTGCCGATGGTCAGCCAGCAGAGGTGATCACACCGGAAAGTCTGGCGCGCGTCTACGGGGTAAAAGGGCGGATTGAACGCTGCTCGCAGGGCACGCCGCAGGTACTGATTGACGGGCTGGTAGCAGAACCGGAACCCGCACTGTAACAACGCAACGTAACAAGTCTGGTATTATCAGGGAGGCATTTAACGTCTCCCGCTATTAAAAAACCTATTCCGGAATATAACCGGAGAATTAAGCGAAAATTTATTCGCATTTTTATTGTGAGCAACCAGCTGCCTTAGTCGCGCTGACAATTTTTTATTTATATTTTATATCTCATGGAGAGAAGTATGTTCCGTTTAAATCCAGTGGTTCGTGGGGGCCTCTGCGCGTCTGCTCTCACCTTAAGTTTTCCAATCCTTGCTGACGAAATTGAAAAACAGTCTGAAGAAACCATGGTGGTGACCGCCTCTGCCACTGAAGTGAATCTGAAAGATGCGCCTGCCAGTATCAGCGTGATTACTGCCGAAGATATCAAACGTAAGCCGGTACAGAATTTACGTGATGTGCTGCGTGAAGTGCCGGGCGTTCAGCTGACCAACGAAGGTGATAATCGTAAGGGGATTAGCCTGCGCGGCCTCGACAGCAGCTATACGCTGATTCTGATTGATGGCAAGCGCGTTAACTCGCGTAATGCAGTATTCCGCCACAACGATTTTGATCTTAACTGGATTCCGGCCGACGCCATCGAGCGCATCGAAGTGGTACGTGGGCCGATGTCATCGTTATATGGCTCCGATGCGCTGGGTGGCGTGGTCAATATTATCACCCGCAAAGTGGGAAAGGCCTGGCACGGCACGCTAAGTGCAGACACCACTGTGCAGGAGAATCGCGACCGTGGCGACAGCTATAACGGCAACTTCTTTGCCACCGGCCCACTGGTTGACGACCTGCTCGGCGTCAAAGTATTTGGCGGCGGCGGCAAGCGTGAGAAAGATAAACAGCAGCCCTCTGACAGCGCCAGCAGCGGTTTATCGCCGCGTATCGAAGGCAACACCCTGCGCAACGGCAGTATAGAATTTGCCCTGACGCCGACTGACAATCAGGATATGAATTTCGGCTACGGTTTTAACCGTCAGGACCGTAATTCAGATTCGCTGGATAAAAACCGCCTTGAGCGCCAGAACTACTCGATTGATCATAATGGCCGCTGGGATTTCGGTAATACCGAACTGCGTTTTTACGGTGACAAAGTCGATAACTTCACCACCAGCAAAATCACCTCACAAAATAACTCGCTGGATGGCAAACTGATTCTGCCGCTGGGCGATATCAATCAGTTAGTCACCTTTGGCGGTGAGTGGCGTCACGATAAGCTCAGCGATCCGGTTAATCTGACCGGCGGATCCAGCAGCAAAGTTTCAGCCAGCCAGTACGCGCTGTTCGTTGAAGATGAATGGCGGATGCTGGATTCGCTGGCGATGACCGCTGGCGTGCGCATGGACGATCATGAAACTTATGGCGATCACTGGAGCCCGCGCGTCTATCTGGTCTACAACGCCACCGATACCGTTACGGTGAAAGGCGGCTGGGCAAACGCGTTTAAAGCACCGTCTTTATTACAGCTTAGCCCGGACTGGCAGACCAACTCCTGTCGCGGTGGCTGTTCGATTGTCGGTAGCCCGGATCTGAAGCCGGAAACCAGCGAAAGTTTCGAACTGGGCCTCTACTATGCCGGTGATGAAGGCTGGCTGGATGGCATTACCGGCAGCATCACCGCTTTCCAGAATAACGTCGACGATATGATTAATATTGCGCGTACTGCCGATCGCGATCTGGCGAAAAGCTATGCCAACTATGTCGGTGAAAAAGACGGGAAACCGGTGTTCCGTTATTACAATGTCAATAAAGCGCGGATTAACGGGATTGAAACTGAGTTGAAGGTGCCGTTTGACGACCAGTGGAAGCTGACGTTGAATTATACCTATTCCGACGGGCGCGATTTAAGTAATGGCGGTAATAAACCGTTGAAAGAGATGCCACTGCACACCGCCAACAGCACGCTGGACTGGGCACCGCTACAGGACTGGTCATTCTATTTGCAGGCTAACTATTCAGGTGAGCGTCGCACGCTGAACAATGACGACGCGACGCCGGGTGGTTATGTGCTGTGGAATACCGGTGCATCCTGGCAGGCGACGAAAGCAGTGAAATTGCGGGCGGGGGGTATTAAACCTGACCGATAAAGATCTGAATCGCGATGATTACAGTTACAACGAAGATGGCCGCCGTTACTTCCTGGCGATGGACTATTCGTTCTGATGAAAAAAACGGGAGCCGAAAACGGCTCCTGTAAATAATTTCTGACGCCGAATTTCGCCGCCTCTTTTAACGATTCCCACGATCCCGTCAGGCAAATAAATGCCTGGCGTGGAAACGCAGATGATCCTCAATAAAACTGGCGATAAAGAAATAGCTGTGGTCGTAACCCGGCTGAATACGCACGGTTAACGGCCAGCCAGCTTCTTTCGCGGCTTCCTCTAAACGCTCAGGTTGTAACTGATCGGCAAGAAATTGATCGCTGTCACCCTGATCGATCAAAATCGGCAGTGTTTCGCGCGCCTGACGCATCAGCCAGCAGCTGTCATACTCACGCCACGCCAGCTTATCGTCGCCGAGATAGCTGCTGAACGCCTTTTGTCCCCAGGGAACGTAGCACGGGTTAACAATCGGCGCGAACGCCGACGCTGAGGTAAATTTCCCTGGATTGCGCAACGCCAGCATAATCGCACCGTGACCGCCCATCGAGTGACCGGCAATCGCCTGACGATCGCTGACGTTGAAATTATCCGCGATCAGCGCCGGCAGCTCTTCATTGATGTAATCATACATACGAAAATGCTGATTCCACGGTGCCTGAGTGGCATTCAGATAGAAACCGGCACCCTGGCCCAGATCGTAACCGTCATCATTTGGCACCGCTTCACCACGCGGACTGGTATCTGGCATCACCAGAATCAGCCCCAGCTCGGCGGCAATACGCTGCGCGCCGGATTTGGTGGTGAAGTTCTCATCGGTGCAGGTCAGTCCGGCAAGAAAGTACACCACCGGCGGCGGCGATTCCTGCTTCGGGCCTGGCAAAAAAATGCTAAAGGTCATCGAACAATTCAGCGTTGATGACGGATGGCGATAGCGCTGCTGCCAGCCGCCAAACATGCGATGCTCTTCCAGTAACTCCAGCGTGGATGGCATTAATCCTCCTGATTACTTATTAAAGTGCACCACGGTACGAATCGATTTGCCTTCGTGCATCAGATCAAATGCGTCGTTAATCTGCTCCAGCGGCATGGTATGGGTAATAAAATCGTTAAGCTGGAACTCGCCGTCCATATAACGCTGAACGATACCCGGTAGTTCTGTACGACCTTTGACGCCACCAAAGGCGGAACCGCGCCATACGCGACCGGTAACCAGCTGGAATGGACGAGTGGAGATCTCTTCGCCCGCGCCAGCCACACCAATAATTACCGATTCACCCCAGCCTTTATGACAACATTCCAGTGCGGAGCGCATCACATTGACGTTGCCGATACACTCGAACGAGAAGTCGACGCCGCCATCGGTCAGTTCAACAATCACATCCTGAATCGGCTTATCGTAATCTTTCGGGTTAATCACCTCGGTCGCGCCCAGTTTGGTCGCCAGATCGAACTTGCTGGTATTGATATCGATAGCAATAATGCGACCGGCTTTCGCCATCTGTGCACCAATAATTGCCGAAAGACCGATGCCGCCGAGGCCGAAAATCGCCACGGTATCGCCTTCTTTCACTTTCGCGGTATTCATCACTGCACCCATACCGGTAGTGACGCCACAGCCCAGCAGGCAAACTTCTTCCAGCGGTGCTTCTTTACTGATTTTCGCCAGCGAGATTTCCGGCAGCACGGTGTATTCAGAGAAGGTCGAGGTGCCCATGTAGTGGAAAATTGGCTGACCGTCTTTAAAGAAGCGTGTGGTGCCGTCCGGCATCAAACCTTTACCCTGGGTCGCACGAATGGCCTGACACAGGTTTGTTTTGCCGGAAAGACAGAATTTACATTCGCCACATTCCGGAGTGTAAAGCGGGATGACATGATCGCCGACCGCCACGCTGGTTACGCCTTCGCCAACCGCTTCAACAATGCCGCCGCCTTCATGACCAAGGATCGCCGGGAACACGCCTTCCGGATCTTTGCCGGAAAGGGTATAGGCATCAGTATGGCAAACACCGGTGGCGACGATGCGCACCAGTACTTCACCTTTTTGTGGTGGCATCAGATCCACTTCTTCAATTTTCAGTGGTTCGCCAGCGGCCCAGGCAACGGCGGCGCGAGTTTTGATCATTTCCACGGTATCTTCCTCTGTTTAAAATTGCTCCAGGCTAGCGTTCTGTTAGTACCTGGTGTTATTGCGTAAATTTTGTGCTCTGGTAAGTATGGACCAGATTCACGGGTTCTCGGGTTTGTCATCAAATTGTTCAATAATCAGGTATTTCAGTGCTTCCACATTCGGCGTAAACGCATCGCGTCGCCAGATAAGCCAGGTGGCGCTATCGCGATACAGCGGCGGTAACGGATGCACTTTCACTCGTTCCTGGCCTGGCATCTGACGCAGTACGGAGAGTGGGATCATCGCCAGGCCGGCACCGCTGGCGACGCAGGCCATCATGCCGTGATAAGACTGAATCTCCATAATATTGCCGTGCTGCACGCCGCTTTCACGAAACCACGACTCAAAGCGCAGGCGATAGGAGCAGCTGGGGCGGAAGGCAAACAGCGTATCGTCACTGGCATCTGCGGCGCTGTGGATATCGGCATGCTCGGGACTGGAGATCAGCACCATCTGTTCACGAAATGAGATACAGCCATTCAGTTCGTCATACGGCACCGGGCCATCAACCAGCGCAGCGGCCAGCGTTCCGGCGCGCACGCGTTCGATAATTTCGCCGGAAGTACCGGTAATCAGCGATAGCGCCACCGCCGGAAAGCGTTGATGATAAGCTGCCAGCAGTGCGGGCAGGCGAGTGGCGGCGGTGCTCTCCATCGAGCCGAGGGCAAAATTACCGGCAGGCTCGCCGGTACGCGTCATACTCAGCGCTTCCTCACTCAGGGCCAGAATGCGCTGGGCATAACAGAGAAAGTTATGGCCCATTGGCGACAGGCGCAGCCGCTGCTTTTCGCGGATAAACAGGTCGGTACCCAGTTCCTGCTCCAGCTGGCGCAGGCGAGTTGTCAGATTGGACGGCACGCGATGCAACTGCTCAGCAGCACGCGCAACCGAACCGGTTTCGGCGACAGAACAAAACATACGTAACTGGGTTAAATCCATCCGTTCACTTCCCGTAAGCAACTTGCTTATGATTATTCACTTTCCGTGAGTTTAACCAGCGCGCATGATACTGGCAACCGTTATGATGCGTTGGCAGCAAAATGATTCGAATAATGCCCGCGCTACAGTAGAAAAAATTCAGGAGATTGATATGGCACTGCGCGTCGCGTTAAGCGCATTTTTATCGCTGGTGGTGGCAATGGGCATTGGCCGCTTTGCTTTCACCCCACAAGTTCCGCTGATGATTAACGAACATCAGCTGACATTAACCAGCGCCGGACTGGTGGCCGCACTTAATTACCTCGGTTATCTGTGCGGCTCTTTCGATGCGATGCGCGCCAGCCGCAGGGTAGAGTGGCGGCTTAAGGCGGGAGTCTGGGGAGCAGTGATTCTGACCTTGCTTTCCGCCTGCGTTGACGGCCCGTGGTGGCACGGCATCCTGCGGTTTTTAATTGGCTGGGCCAGCGGCTGGGCGATGGTGCTGGTGGCGGCGTGGAGCAATGAACAGCTGCTGCACCACGGCCGTCCCGGCCTGTCGGCGGCGGTATTTGCCGGGCCGGGCACCGGAATCTTTATCAGTGGAATGCTGGCAGTATTGCTGCATGCCTTCAATGTCAGCGCCGCTTTTGCCTGGGCCGCTTATGGTCTGCTGGCGCTGGTGCTGATTACGTTAATTGCGGCGAACCTGCCGCGCAGCGGCCAGCTGCATCGTCCGGAGACCGCGCCGCAGCCGCTGTTACTGACGCCAGCGCTGAAACGGCTGGTGCTGAGTTACAGTCTGGCAGGCTTTGGCTATATCCTGCCGGCGACATTTTTATCGCAGATGGCAGCCGCACGTTTTCCTGACAGCGCTTTTGCGCAGTTTGTCTGGCCCATTTTTGGCGGTGCAGCGGTAGTAGGGATCGGGCTTGGCATCATAACCCGTCGCTACTCATCGACTCACCGGCGTCTGGCGTTGACGCTATGGGCGCAGGCGCTGGGGGTATTTGCCGCTGATATTATTCCAGGCATGAGCGGGCTGGTGATTGGCGCAGTGCTGGTCGGCGGCGGCTTCCTCTGTGTGGTTCAGCTGTCATTACAGTACGGCCGCGAACTGGCGCCAGAACATGCGCGTTATCTGGCGGGTTTACTGACGACCGGCTATGCCATTGGACAACTGGTTGGGCCGGTGCTGTCAGCGCTCTCCACCCAGCTGACGCACCGGCTGGAACCGGCGCTGTACGTGGCAGGAACTGGGCTGGCAATCGCCGGAATGCTGGTATTTCGCAAAGGTAAATGAAACACTTTCACCGCCATTTAAATTGATTCACTGGATAAACCTCGCGGAGTGTTCCAGAATACGCGCTCAGAAACCTGTCCGTCTGATGAATTGCTGCATTGGTCGGGTGAATCACCTGCTGGAGAAAACAATAAAATGGCTACGTTAAGTCAGGAAGCTGCCCTGGTTCATGAAGCGCTACTCGCGCGTGGACTGGAAACCCCATTACGCTCGCCAGCGCGTGAATTGGACGACGAAGCGCGTAAGCACCTGATTACCGGTCATATGACTGAAATCATGAAGTTGCTGAATCTGGATCTGGAAGATGACAGCCTGGCGGAAACGCCGCATCGCATCGCTAAGATGTATGTCGATGAAGTATTTTCCGGCCTCGATTACGCCAACTTCCCAAAAATTACCGTGATTGAAAACAAAATGAAGGTGGATGAGATGGTGACGGTGCGTGACATCACCCTGACCAGCACCTGTGAACACCATTTTGTGATTATCGACGGTAAAGCGACCGTGGCGTATATCCCGAAAGAGAAAGTGATTGGCCTGTCGAAGATCAACCGCATTGTGCAGTTCTTCGCCTCGCGCCCGCAGGTGCAGGAGCGCCTGACGCAGCAGATTTTAGTCGCGCTGCAAACCCTGCTCGGCACCAGTAACGTCGCGGTATCCATTGACGCGGTGCACTACTGCGTTAAAGCGCGCGGCATTCGTGACGCAACCAGTGCGACCACCACCACCTCACTGGGTGGTCTGTTTAAGTCCAGCCAGAATACCCGCCAGGAATTTCTGCGCGCGGTGCGTCACAGCTGATCAGCGATTGCTCTTCCCTGACTGCGGGGAAGAGCGTTAATTTCTTTACGGGAAGCCTGAATGCAACGCAATATCACGCTGGACTTTATTCGTGGTCTCGCCGTTCTCGGTATCCTGTTGCTGAACATTTATGGCTTTGGTCTTCCCTCGGCTGCTTATCTTAATCCCGCCTGGCAAGGGGTGCCCCCCGGACGTGAGATCTGGACCTGGGCCACGCTCGATCTGCTGGCGCAAATCAAATTCCTGACGCTGTTCGCCTTGCTGTTTGGTGCCGGGCTGCAAATGCTGTTGCCGCGCGGCAAGCGCTGGTTGCAATCCCGCCTGACGTGGCTGGCTATTTTCGGTTTTATTCACGCGGTTTTTTTCTGGGAAGGCGATATCCTGCTGGATTATGGCATCGTAGGCCTGATTGCCCGGCGAATGATCCGCGACGTTCCTTCTACCCGTTCGCTGTTTAATACCGGTGTGATGCTGTATCTGGTCGGCGTGGCGGTGCTGGTGGTATTCAGTATGATCTCCAGCGGTGAGGCCAACAGTTCCTGGCTGCCCGGTATTGCCGATCTGCAATATGAATCATTCTGGAAGCTGGCAGGCGGCTGGGAAGCGGTGCAGAATCGTCTCGATCATCTCTCATCGAGCCTGCTGGCGCTCGGCGCGCAATATGGCTGGCAGCTGGCCGGACTGATGATGATTGGCAGCGCATTAATGCGTAACGGCTGGCTGAAAGGCGAGTTCAGCGCCCGGCATTACCGCCGCACGGCATGGCTACTGATTGGCATCGCCTTTCTGATTCAGATTCCGGGTATTTTTCTGCAGTGGTATTTACGCTGGGATTTTCGCTGGACCGGCTTCTTGCTGCAGGTTCCACGCGATTTAGCCGCGCCGTTGCAGGCCATCGGTTATGCTGCGCTCTGTTTTGGTTACTGGCCGTTACTGGCAAAACTGAAAATCACCCGGGCTATCTGTTGCGTCGGCCGTATGGCGCTGACTAACTATCTGCTTCAAACTCTGATCTGCACCACGCTGTTCTATCGCTTTGGCTGGTTTATGCAGCTGGATCGCCTGCAATTACTGGCAATAGTGCCGGCGGTATGGGCGATCAATATTCTCTTCTCACTATGCTGGCTGCGTCTGTTCCGTCAGGGGCCGATGGAGTGGCTATGGCGTCAGCTGACCAGGCTGGCCGCCGGTAAACCCGCAGACAGTTCCCGCGCCGGATAATGACCGCCATCACAAAGGTTGCACAATTGTATGTAACCGTTTTCATCAGTGTGACCTGATTCACGCTGTTAACCGTTAACGCCTGACAAAATAGCCGACAGAAACACTTCAGATGTCGGAAAGAGCGATGCGATCAACTATTTTCAGGGTCAGGCGTTCATGATAACAATCCGTGATGTGGCACGTCTTGCTGGCGTTTCCGTGGCAACGGTTTCCCGCGTGCTGAATAACAACTGTGTGGTGACCGCAGAAACGCGTGAAAACGTGTTACACGCTGTCGAATCATTGGGTTACCGGCCAAATGCTAATGCTCAGGCGCTGGCGACCCAGGTCAGTGACACCATTGGCGTAGTGGTGATGGACGTTTCCGATCCTTTTTTTGGTGCGCTGGTCAAAGCGGTCGATACCGTGGCGCAGCAGATGAACAAACATGTGCTGATCAGTAACTCATGGCATCAGGAAGCGAAAGAGCGTCACGCGATTGAAGTGCTGATTCGCCAACGCTGTAACGCGTTAATCGTTCACGCAAAAATGTTGTCAGATCGGGAGCTGGCCGATTTTATGGATCAGGTACCCGGCATGGTGCTGGTAAATCGTATTGTGGCGGGCTATGCCCATCGCTGCGTCTGTCTGGATAACGTCAGCGGCGCGCTGATGGCGACGCGGATGTTGCAGCAGCAGGGGCACACGCGCATTGGCTATCTCAGCTCTTGTCATCCGATTGAGGACGTCGTACAGCGGCGTGACGGCTGGCAGCAGGCGCTGGCCGAGCAGGGCATTGTGCCAGCGGAAGGATGGATCGCCAGCGGCGAAGCCGATTTACAAGGTGGCGAGGCGGCAATGGTCGAGTTGCTGGGGCGTAATCAGCACCTTAGCGCGGTATTCGCCTATAACGACAGTATGGCAGCCGGTGCGCTAACCGCATTGAAAGATAACGGAATCCTCGTCCCGCAGCAGGTTTCAATTATCGGATTTGATGATATTCCTGTCTCGCGTTATACCGATCCGCAACTGACGACGGTGCGCTATCCTATTGTTTCTATGGCGAAACTTGCTACCGAGCTGGCACTTAAAGGTGCAGCGGGTCAGCTCGATCACACTGCTCAGCATTGTTTTATGCCGACGCTGGTACGCCGCCATTCGGTAGCGCAGCGGCAAACTGTGGAGCCGGTCACTAATTGAAGCGATTTCCTCATGTAACCGTTTTCAATTTGTGAGTAAATTCACAGTTAATTAACATCGCGCTCTCTATGATGACAGCGCAATGCAGGGGCTGAAACATAATGTAACGCGTTAATCATTCCAGCCACTGCGTCCAAATCTTTAGCAAAACAGTTCTGAATATCTATTACAGGAAGCATTACCGAATAAGGAAGTCAGGCTTGTGTTAACACGCCGATGGCTTTGCGTACCTGTTAATCACACCTACGCGTCGCCGATGGTTAATTACCGATTGTTTTAATCTGATCGCCTTAAGGTGACAGGCCAAAACGAAGAAATACCCTGCCAAAACCCGGAGATAATATGAATAAGAAGGTTTTTACGCTTACAGCCTTGGTAGCCAGTATGATGTTTGGTGCAACGGCACATGCAGCGGATACGCGCATTGGCGTCACTATCTACAAATATGACGATAACTTTATGTCTGTAGTGCGCAAAGCTATCGAAAAAGAAGCAAAAAATAGCCCGGACGTTCAGCTGTTAATGAATGACTCGCAGAATAGCCAGTCAACGCAAAACGACCAGGTAGACGTGCTAATGGCGAAGGGCGTAAAAGCGCTGGCGATTAACCTGGTTGACCCGGCGGCGGCGGCAGTTATTATCGATAAAGCCCGTTCAAACGATGTCCCTATTGTGTTCTTTAACAAAGAACCGACCGCCAAAGCGCTGGCCAGTTACGACAAAGCTTATTATGTCGGAACCGATTCGAAAGAGTCTGGCGTGAAGCAGGGTGAACTGATCGAGAAACACTGGAAAGCCAATCCAAACTGGGATCTGAATAAAGATGGTCAGATTCAGTTCGTGCTGCTGAAAGGCGAGCCGGGCCACCCGGATGCAGAAGCACGTACTAAGTATGTTATTGATACGCTGAATAAAGACGGCCTGAAAACTCAGCAGCTGCACTTGGATACCGCGATGTGGGATACCGCTCAGGCAAAAGATAAAATGGATGCCTGGTTATCCGGCCCGAACGGCAACAAAATTGAAGTGGTCATTGCCAACAACGACGCAATGGCGATGGGCGCAGTCGAAGCGCTGAAGGCACATAATAAATCCTCAATCCCGGTATTTGGTGTTGATGCGCTGCCAGAAGCGCTGGCGATGGTGAAATCTGGGGCGATGGCCGGTACCGTACTGAACGATGCGGATAACCAGGCGAAAGCGACCTTTGAGATGGCGAAAAACCTTGCGGCCGGCAAGCCTGCTGCCGAAGGGACTAACTATAAACTGGAAAACAAAATCGTCCGCGTACCTTATGTGGCGGTGGATAAAGATAACCTGTCTCAGTTCGTGAAATAAAATACCCGGGCGCAGAGTCATTCTGCGCCCATGCATGACTCTTTCAGCCAGGTAAATTATGGCCAGTGATAAAACCATACCGCAGCGTGAATTCCTGCTGGAAATGAGCAATATTAATAAATCATTTCCTGGCGTGAAGGCACTAGACAACGTTAATTTAAAAGTTCGGCCGCACTCTATTCATGCTTTGATGGGCGAAAACGGTGCGGGTAAATCGACGTTATTAAAATGCCTGTTTGGCATTTATAAAAAAGACTCGGGGAGCATCCTGTTTCAGGGTGAGGAAATCGATTTTAAAAGCTCCAAAGAGGCGCTGGAAAACGGCGTGTCGATGGTGCATCAGGAACTGAATCTGGTATTACAGCGTACGGTAATGGATAACATGTGGCTTGGCCGTTATCCACGTAAAGGGCTGTTTGTCGATCAGGATAAAATGTATCGCGATACCAAAGCGATATTTGATGAATTAGATATTGATATCGATCCGCGTGACAAAGTGGCGACGCTTTCTGTTTCACAGATGCAAATGATCGAAATCGCCAAAGCGTTCTCTTATAACGCCAAAATCGTCATTATGGACGAGCCAACCTCTTCGTTAACGGAAAAAGAGGTAAACCATCTGTTTACCATTATCCGTAAATTAAAAGATCGCGGCTGCGGTATTGTCTATATTTCGCACAAAATGGAAGAGATTTTCCAGCTATGTGATGAGATAACCATTCTGCGCGATGGTCAGTGGATTGCCACCCAGTCGCTGGAAGGGCTGGATATGAACAAGATCATTGCGATGATGGTCGGACGTTCGCTGAACCAGCGTTTCCCGGATAAAGCCAACGTGCCGGGTGAAGTGATACTCGAAGTGCGTAATTTAACCTCGCGCAGCCAGCCTTCAATTCGCGATATCTCCTTTGATTTGCATAAAGGTGAAATCCTGGGTATCGCCGGGCTGGTGGGGGCAAAACGTACCGATATCGTCGAGACGTTATTTGGTATTCGTGATAAATCCGGCGGCACCATTAAGCTGCATGGCAAAGCGATTAATAATCACAGCGCCAACGAAGCGATTAATCACGGCTTTGCACTGGTCACCGAAGAGCGCCGCTCAACCGGGATCTATGCTTATCTGGATATCGGTTTCAACTCGCTGATTTCCAATATTCGTAAATATAAAAACAGCATTGGCCTGCTGGATAACCGCCGGATGAAAAGTGATACCCAGTGGGTGATCGATTCAATGCGGGTAAAAACACCGGGGCACCACACGTCTATCGGTTCGTTGTCTGGGGGTAATCAGCAAAAAGTGATTATCGGTCGTTGGTTGCTCACCCAGCCTGAGATATTGATGCTGGATGAGCCGACACGCGGTATTGACGTTGGGGCTAAGTTTGAGATTTATCAGCTGATTGCTGAACTGGCGAAGAAAGAGAAGGGAATTATTATCATCTCCTCCGAAATGCCGGAGCTGTTGGGGATTACCGACCGGATACTGGTAATGAGTAATGGCCTGGTTGCAGGCATTGTCGAAACCAAAACTACCACGCAGAACGAAATATTGCGTTTAGCGTCGTTACACCTTTAATGATGTAAGGGCTGTTACCATGAAAGCTGTTAATAAGAAAAATGCGCTCACCTGGTTAAAAGAAGGCGGTATTTACGTCGTCTTGCTGGTTCTGTTGGCAATCATAATTTTCCAGGATCCAACGTTCCTCAGTTTAATGAACCTGAGTAATATTCTGACCCAATCCTCAGTACGCGTGATTATTGCACTGGGCGTGGCGGGGCTGATTGTCACCCAGGGTACTGACCTCTCGGCAGGGCGTCAGGTTGGCCTTGCCGCGGTGGTTGCGGCTACCATGCTGCAGTCAATGGACAACGTCAATAAGGTATTCCCGGGCATCGGAACCATTCCGATTCCGCTGGTTATCCTGACGGTGTGTCTTATCGGTGCCTTTATTGGTCTGATCAACGGTATTATTATTGCTTACCTGAAGGTCACGCCATTTATTACCACTTTGGGTACCATGATTATTGTCTATGGCGTTAACTCGCTGTATTACGATTATGTTGGTGCCTCACCGATTGCCGGCTTCGATTCGGGCTTTTCTACCTTTGCTCAGGGCTTCCTGCGCTTCGGTGATTTTAAGCTCTCTTACATTACCTTCTATGCGATTATTGCGATTATATTCGTCTGGATTCTGTGGAATAAAACGCGCTTCGGTAAGAACATTTTTGCTATCGGCGGTAACCCGGAAGCGGCGAAAGTCTCCGGTGTTAACGTGTCGCTTAACCTGATTATGATCTATGCGCTGTCCGGGGTGTTTTATGCCTTCGGTGGGTTGCTGGAAGCTGGACGTATCGGCAGTGCCACCAACAACCTCGGCTTTATGTACGAGCTGGATGCGATTGCCGCCTGCGTGGTGGGGGGCGTTTCCTTTGCCGGGGGGGTGGGTACGGTAGCGGGAGTGGTGACCGGGGTGATTATCTTTACGGTGATTAACTACGGTTTGACTTATATCGGCGTTAACCCTTACTGGCAGTACATAATTAAGGGCGGCATCATTATTTTCGCGGTGGCACTGGATTCACTGAAGTACTCACGTAAGAAATAGTGATTGCTGGAGTTTAAAACGGGAGCCATTTTCGGCTCCCGTTTTAAGGGTATACAAGATGCAAATCCCCTGATCCACCCGGCTAACTTTCCGCCGTTATTTCTTTTCCCGCTTTTGCTGCAACTCCAGTAGCTGTTCCGGCGAAACGGCCGGATAACTTTGCGCGTTTTCCGGCACTTCATGCACCGCCGGAATCGGCACCAGCGGCCCGAGAAAACGCGGCTCGCGCTTCATCAGATAGAGATCCGCCAGTGCGCCGAGCCGTGCACCCACTTCACGAAAACGAATTGTCAGCATATTTTTTGGTGACGGCACCGCATAACACTGCGCCTGAATGCCCATATGCAGGGCAATAAACAGCGCGCGTTCACAGTGGAAGCGCTGGGTAATAATGATGAAATCGTTGGTATCAAACACTTTGCGCGTGCGCACAATCGAATCCAGCGTGCGGAAGCCGGCAAAGTCGAGCACGATATCAGAAGGGGGGACGCCAGCGGCAATCAGATCGCGCCGCATCGTCATCGGTTCGTTATAGCTTTGCAGTGCATTGTCGCCGCTTAACAGCAGATAATTCACCTTGCCGCTGTTGTAAGCGTTGATCGCACCCTGCATTCGATAACGGTAGTACTGATTGACCCCGCCGGTGCGGTAGTACTTGGCGGTTCCTAATACCACACCAACCTGACGATGGGGCAGTGAAGTCAAATCGTCATAAACATAGGGCGCGGTCTTCCAGCTAATCCAGCGATCGAGGCCGAGCGCGGTCACTACCATCAGAACCACGATGATAATCAGACCATATATCAAGCGTTTCAACATGCTCAGGGGCGCTCAGTCGGGCAGGTAACAGGATAATTTAAGGCTACTTGAGCCGCTGCTGTGAAGCAAGCACAGCAGCGTTCAGTCGCCGCATTTTTACCCATATTCGGGCGCAAACGCCCGATGCATGAGATTATATTGAGGTGCGGCGGTAATTACGGTACTGCGGAAGCCAGAAGTTGTTAGCGATCGACTTCGACAGCACATCTTCCGAAGTGACTACCGCAACACCAGCCAGCTGCGCTGCTTTACCTACTGCCATGGCGATCAGTTTCGACACGCCCTGGATATCTTTGATTTCCGGCAGTACTGCACCAACGCCTTCATTCGCCAGTGGCGAACAGTCAGCCAGCGTGCGGCTTGCCGCCATCAGCATGCTGTCAGTGACGCGGCTTGCGCCGGAAGCGATCACGCCAAGGCCGATGCCAGGGAAGATATAGGAGTTATTACACTGCGCAATCGGATAGGTTACCCCTTTCCAGCTGACCGGTGAGAATGGGCTGCCGGTCGCCACCAGCGCTGCACCATCGGTCCAGGCGAGAATATCCTGCGGCGTGGCTTCAACACGTGAGGTTGGATTGGACAGCGGCATAACAATCGGACGCGGGCAGTGTTTGTGCATTTCACGAATAATTTCTTCACTGAACAGGCCAGGCTGTCCGGAAACGCCAATCAGGATATCCGGCCGCGTGTTGCGCACCACATCCAGCAGCGACAGCGAGTCAGTGCTGACATCCCAGCCGCTGAGATTTTCACTTTTCTGCACCAGTTTGCTCTGGAAGTTCAGCAGGTTTGGCAGTTTATCGGTCAGCAGGCCAAAGCGGTCGACCATAAAGACGCGGGCGCGGGCTTCTTCGTCGCTCAGGCCTTCAGATTTCATCTGGGCGATAATTTGCTCGGCAATACCGCAACCGGCGGAACCGGCACCGAGGAATACCACATTCTGATCGCGCAATTTGCTGCCGGCTGCGCGGCTGGCGGCAATCAGCGTACCCAGCGTGACCGCAGCGGTACCCTGAATATCGTCGTTGAAGCAGCAGACTTCATCACGATAGCGTTCCAGCAACGGCATGGCATTTTTCTGAGCAAAATCCTCAAACTGCAACAGCACATTTGGCCAGCGGCTTTTCACTGCATTAATAAATTCGTTAACGAAAGCATCATACTCTTCACCGGTGATGCGCGGATGACGCCAGCCCATATACAGTGGATCATTTAACAGCTGCTGGTTATTAGTACCGACATCCAGGACTACCGGCAGGGTGTAGGCCGGGCTGATGCCGCCACAGGCGGTGTACAGTGACAGTTTACCAATGGGAATGCCCATGCCGCCGATACCCTGGTCGCCAAGACCGAGAATACGTTCGCCGTCAGTCACCACGATGACTTTTACGTTTTGTTTAGTGGCGTTCTGCAGCATATCTTCGATATTGGCGCGGTTCGGGTAGGAGATAAACAGACCGCGGGCGCGACGATAGATTTCGGAGAAGTGTTCACAAGCGGCGCCGACCGTCGGGGTATAGATAATCGGCATCATCTCTTCGAGATGATTATCCAGCAGGCGGTAGAACAGAGTTTCGTTGGTGTCCTGAATATTGCGCAGATAGACGTGTTTAT
The DNA here is from genome assembly GCF_050037805.1 of Winslowiella sp. 2C04. NCBI lineage: Bacteria > Pseudomonadati > Pseudomonadota > Gammaproteobacteria > Enterobacterales > Erwiniaceae > Winslowiella > Winslowiella sp. 2C04. The sequence continues at coordinate 1,633,362 of NZ_CP188300.1, forward strand.
CGTTATTGTTTTTGAAGTCATGAAACTGGCGCCAGGCACGTTCGGCCTGTTCTTCAATCGTTTCCACGGTTTCTGGTAACAGGCCGCGAAGGTTGAAATCATTACGTTCTTCGATTGAGAAGGCGCTGCCTTTATTCAGCAGTGGAAATTCCAACAGAATAGGTCCGGCGTAGGGAATATATAACGGTCTTTTACTCTCGTACTCGAGTTCCATTTTAAAAATAGCCTCTGGCTCAATGATATTGTGTGCCCATGATCCTATGAAAAAAAGCGCAGAAGTACAGCTTTTGTTAATAATTGATAACAAAAGCTGCGAACTTCATCGAGGTATTGGGTGAAAGCTTACGCTTTTTGCAGTTCGACGTAGCGGATGTTCTGGCAGCCCAGCGCCTGAAGGGTGGCTTCCGTTGCCTGGCGCTGAATCAGCTTGCCACTGGCACGCTCTGCCAGCACCGCACGGCCAATCTGCGAGCAGCTTTCGCCGTGCATGTTTAACAGAATTAGTGCGGCCTGAAGCGGCGGTAAGCTCGGGTTAAAGGCGGCATTTTCGGCATAACGGCCGGCATAAATCCTGCCGCTGAGGGTTTCTACGGCCACACCGCTGTGTGAATGGCTGTAAGGCGCATGACTGGCATTGGCGGCTTTTATCGCCTGCTGTTCCAGCGCATCGCCACTGATGCTATAGCCGTGATCGATCGGATCAAGCAGCAGGGTTTCAATCGCCAGATCGCGTGGACCAAAGGCGTAAGGCAGGTAGTCGCCCAGTGTGGCAGGCTGGCGGCCTGGCAGACAGATGCGCAGGTCAGTACCGCTATTCAGTTCGTTCATAAACTGACGACAGTGGCCGCAGGGAGAATAGTTAACGGTAACCGCTTCCAGCGCGGTTTCTCCGCTCAGCCAGGCATGCGTCACCGCGCTTTGCTCGGCATGAACCGTTTGCTGCATGGTGGCGCCAGCAAATTCCATATTGGCACCAAAGTACCAGTTCCCGCTTTTGCCACGCGCCACCGCGCCGACATCGAAGTTTGACAGCGGAGCGACGGCACAGGCGGCCGCTAACGGCAGCAGCGCCAGCGCCAGCGCATCATCATCAAGTGCGGTGTGCTGTTTAATCGCCGCAATCTGTGGCGCGCTAAAACGGGCGCTGAAATCATCAGCATCAAGAATTGGCTTTAGCGCAGTCTGTAATTCGGGCGACAGAGCTGCAAAAGAGGGTTGAAAACGTGGATGCATTAAGTGCCTCTCATTGGCGTTGTTGGCTACGCATTTTACGGTGCAATCAGCAGGTTATATGTGATCTGCATCGCGCTATCAATGCAATCAATGAAAGTTGATGCTGAATTGCGAGATCTCTCGCAAGATTTAACTCAACCAGTGTAGCAATAGCGGGAAAATAAACGGTGCCAGCAAAGAAGTAATAATGCCGCAAATGACCAGAGCCAGTGAGCTGAAGGCACCTTCCTGAAAATCAATCTCGGCGCAGCGTGCAGTACCCAGTGCATGAGAGGCGTTACCAATGGCGAGGCCCCGCGCTGCTTTACTGCGCACCCGCAGCAGGTTAAGCAGCATATGGCCGAATACTGCGCCCAAAACGCCTGCCACTAAAACGCAGATGGCGCTGATAGCGGGAATGCCGTGCAGTGAGTCAGAAACCGCCATGGCAATCGGTGTGGTCACTGATTTTGGCAAAATAGTGGCGGCGATTTCCGGCGTTGCCCCTAGCCACAGAGCGATAGCAGTGCCGGAAATCATCGCCGTCAGGCTGCCAATAAAGCAGACGCTGATAATCGACTTCCAGCGCGCCCGAATCTGATGCATCTGTTCATACAGCGGCACCGCTAACGCCACCACCGCCGGTTGCAGCAGGTGATTCAGCAGCGCGCTGCCCTGAAAATAGCGCGCGTAGGGCATATTAATCAGCAACAGCAGCGGAATAATGACCGCCATCGAGATCAGCAGCGGATTGAGCAGTGAAATTTTAACTTTTTTTGCCAGCAGGCGTGCGGCAAAGAACACCGCCAGCGTTAGCGGCAGTGACCACCAGATATCACTCATCGGCGCTCTCCTGACGCAGGCTGTGATCGTGCAGCCGCTGAGACGTCAGGCCGACCACCACCAACACAATCAGGGTACTGACGACGCAGGAGACAACAATCGGGCCAAACTGGGCGCTGAGAATCTCGGTGTAGCTCATAATGCCGACGCTGATCGGTACAAACAGCAGCGCCATATAGCGAATCAGCAGATGGCAGCCCGGCTTAACCCAGCTGACCGGCAGAATTTGTGACGCCAGTAGCGCGAACAGCAGTAGCATACCAATGATACTGCCGGGAATGGTCAGCGGCAGCAGAAATGAGATGCCGTTACCGGCATACAGGCAGAGGTAAATGATGGTAAAGGCGCGAAGATAACGCCAGCAGACAGATAGCACGCTGAGCATGGCAGGCTCCTGGGCAAGCGGCGAGTCTTGATTACCGAATGATGGGATCAGGGCAGGGAAGCCGTTTTCGGCTCCCCTGCTGATGACCTGGATTACTTAACCTGCTGACCTGGCTGTGCGCCGCTGTCCGGGCTAAGCAGGAAGATATCTTTACCGCCAGGACCGGCAGCCATCACCATCCCCTCAGAGATGCCAAAGCGCATTTTGCGTGGTGCCAGGTTAGCCACCATCACCGTCAGACGGCCTTCAAGTGCGGCCGGATCGGGGTAGGCCGCGCGAATACCGGAGAACACCTGACGGGTTTCGCCGCCCAAATCCAGTGACAGGCGCAGTAGCTTATCGGAACCTTCAACTAATTCTGCCTTCTGAATCAGCGCAATACGCATATCCACTTTGGCAAAATCGTCAAAAGTAATGGTGTCCTGAATGGGATCGTCTGCCAGCGGGCCGGTCAGTGCCGGTTTTGCAGCCGCCGCCGCGTCTTCTTTTGACGCTTCAATCAGCCCATTCACTTTGTCCATCTCAATACGGCTGTACAGCGCTTTAAAGCCGGCAATCTCGTGGCCGAGCAGCGGCTGATGAATACCTTCCCAGCTCAGCTCAACATTGAGGAACGCTTCAACACGTTCTGCCAGCGACGGCACTACCGGCTTCAGCCAGGTCATCAGCACGCGGAACATGTTGATGCCCATTGAGCAGATCGCTTGCAGTTCAGCATCGCGGCCTTCCTGTTTCGCCACAACCCACGGTGCCTGCTCGTCGACATAGCGGTTCGCCATGTCGGCCAGCGCCATAATTTCCCGGATGGCACGGCTGAACTCACGGCTGTTCCACGCTTCACCGATGCTGGATGCCGCATCGGTGAAGGTTTGATACAGCGCCGGATCGGCCAGTTGGTCGGACAGTTTGCCGCCAAAACGCTTATTGATAAAGCCAGCGTTACGCGAGGCGAGGTTAACCACTTTATTAACGATATCGGCGTTAACTCGCTGGACAAAATCTTCCAGATTCAGGTCGATATCGTCAATGCGGGAAGAGAGTTTCGCCGCATAGTAGTAACGCAGGCTGTCGGCATCAAGATGTTGCAGCCAGGTGCTGGCCTTAATAAAGGTGCCGCGTGATTTCGACATCTTGGCGCCATTGACCGTGACATAACCGTGGACAAACAGGTTGGTCGGCTTGCGGAAGTTGCTGCCTTCCAGCATCGCTGGCCAGAACAGGCTATGGAAATAGACGATATCTTTGCCGATAAAATGATACAGGTCGGCATCAGAATCTTTATTCCAGAACGCGTCAAAATCGATATCGCCGCGTTTGTCACACAGATTCTTAAATGAACCCATGTAGCCAATTGGCGCATCCAGCCAGACGTAGAAATATTTGCCCGGTGCATCAGGAATTTCAAAGCCGAAATACGGCGCATCGCGAGAGATATCCCACTGTTGCAGTCCGGATTCAAACCACTCCTGCATTTTGTTCGCCACCTGCTCTTGCAGCGCACCGGAGCGGGTCCAGGCTTGCAGCATCGCGCTGAATTCTGGCAGATCAAAGAAGAAGTGCTCTGAATCGCGCAATTCTGGCGTAGCGCCCGAGACCACTGACTTCGGCTCAATCAGCTCGGTTGGGCTGTAGGTTGCGCCGCACACTTCACAGTTATCGCCATATTGATCGGCTGCTTTACATTTCGGGCAGGTGCCTTTAACGAAACGATCGGGCAGGAACATGCCTTTTTCCGGATCGTAAAGCTGCGAAATGGTGCGATTTTTAATAAAACCATTTTCTTTCAAACGGCCATAGATCAACGATGACAGCTCACGGTTTTCGTCGCTGTGCGTCGAGTGATAGTTGTCATAGCTGATGTTAAAGCCAGCAAAATCAGTCTGATGCTCCTGACTCATTTCGGCAATCATCTGCTCCGGTGCAATGCCCAGCTGCTGAGCTTTCAGCATGATTGGCGTGCCGTGCGCGTCATCTGCACAGATGAAATATGCCTGATTGCCGCGCATTCGCTGGTAACGGACCCATATATCTGCCTGGATATGCTCGAGCATGTGGCCGAGATGGATAGAACCGTTGGCGTACGGCAGTGCGCACGTTACCAAAATTTTTTTCGCGACTTGAGTCATAGTAGAACTTGCTTTCTTCTGGTTTGAAAAGGACTTCTGATGTTAACCGAAAGGCCGTCCCTGCGTAAACAAGGGGTTTGACGCACCGGGGGTAAAGCCGAATTTTCTTGCATCTGATATGATTAATCACAGGTCTGACTGACAATAACCATTAAGCTATCAAGGAGCCGGGATGAATTCACGATCCCAAGGTCCACACTCCCCTGACACCCTGCGCGCCATGGTGATGGGGGTGCTGACCGCATTTGAACATCCGACGCTACAGCGCAATTTGACCAGCCTGAAAGCGCTACATCATGTGGCACTGATGGATAACACGCTGCATATCGAGCTGGTGATGCCGTTTGCCTGGCAAAGTGGTTTCGAGCTGCTGAAAGAGCAATGCAGTGCTGATCTATTGCGCATTACCGGTGCCAGCGCGATTAACTGGCGTCTGCGTCACGATATCGCCACGCTGAAGCGGGTTAAAAATCATGCCGGCGTTAACGGTGTGAAAAACATTATCGCCGTCAGCTCCGGCAAAGGCGGGGTGGGTAAATCCAGCACCGCGGTGAATCTGGCGCTGGCGCTGATTGCTGAAGGGGCCAGCGTTGGAATCCTTGATGCCGATATCTACGGACCTTCGGTGCCAAATATGCTCGGCACTGAAGATCAGCGGCCTACTTCGCCCGATGGCACCCACATGGCACCGATTATGGCGCATGGACTGGCGACTAACTCGATTGGCTATTTAGTCACTGATGACAATGCCATGGTCTGGCGCGGCCCGATGGCCAGCAAAGCATTGATGCAGCTGCTGAATGAGACGCTGTGGCCGGAACTGGATTATCTGATTCTGGATATGCCGCCGGGTACCGGTGATATCCAGCTGACGCTGGCGCAAAATGTGCCGGTGACCGGTGCGTTGGTCGTGACCACTCCGCAGGATATTGCACTGATTGATGCGCGCAAGGGCATCGTGATGTTCGAAAAAGTGCAGGTTCCGGTGCTGGGCGTGGTGGAAAATATGAGTATGCATATTTGCAGCAACTGCGGTCATCACGAAGCGATTTTCGGCAGCGGCGGCGCGCAGCAGCTGGTGGAACGCTATGATACCCGCCTGTTAAGTCAGCTCCCGTTGCATATCACGTTACGTGAAGATCTGGATAGCGGTGTGCCGACGGTAGTACGCCGTCCGGACAGTGACTTTACCGCGCTGTATCGCCAACTGGCGGGCGCAGTAGCGGCGCAGCTTTACTGGCAGGGTGAGGTGATTCCAGGGGATATTGCTTTCCGGGCTTTATAAACATCAGTCATATGAGGGGGGAGCATGCTCCCCCCTTGCCTTTAGGGCAAAACAAAGTGCATCAACAGATACTCTCCCTGCGGACTGTCGCCGCGGGAAATCACTTTCCAGCCGTGCTGCTGGTAAAATTTGCACGCCGCCTGATTTGCCGCCAGACATTTCAGGGCGCCGGTCGAGCTAAAGCGCTGTTGCACCGCATGCAGTAATGCGCTGCCAACGCCCTGGCGCTGGGCATCCGGCGCAACAAATAGGCTGTGCAGGAAATTATCGTTGTCCAACAGCGCAGCAAAACCGAGTCGATGACCATTTTGTTCAGCCACCAGAACCGTTTCCCCCAGCGTAATCGCATCAAAATCTTCCAGCCGCCAGTCACTGCTGTTCAGCCAGTGCCAGCTGGCCTTACGTGCGGCTAAAAACAAGGTGCGTAAAAACGGGCGGTCGGTTTCGGTAAAGGGGCGAATATGCACTGTTATCTCCTGAAAATGCAGCTGCGGGCAAAACTGACATCTATAATAGTGCATGGGAATTTGTTCGTGGTTTTGATTGCCGCTGGCACATTTGTAAATCTGGTAAAATTTAGCTCTGCACCTGCCGGATTTTATTGTACTCGGTACGCCGCAATGCTTACCATTTAACTCTTTTTGGCCCTGATATTGGGATTTTTAATGCGTTCTTTTGTCACGTTGTTACCAGTAATCACTTTACTGGCTGCCTGTAGCAGCAAACCAACCCCGCCAGAAACGCCGGCATCAGGTAACCCTTTCCGTGGCGATGTAAAGGGCGGTTTTGTCCTCGAACCCTCGCATGCGGTTCATCCCTTAGGCGGTGATTTTGCCGGCAATCCGGCAACCGAGCGCTTTATCAATAATATGGTCAGTAAGCACGGCTTCGATCGCCAGCAGCTGCATGATGTACTGGCGCAAACCAAACGCCTCGATTATGTGCTGCGGCTGATGGATCGTCAGGCACCCAGCTATGGGCCACCAACCGGCCCGAACGGGGCGTGGATCCGCTATCGCAATAAATTCATCACCCCGGATAACGTGCAAAACGGCGTAGCATTCTGGCATCAGCATCAGGATGCCCTGACGCGAGCCTACCAGGTGTATGGGGTGCCGCCGGAGATTATCGTCGGTATTATTGGTGTTGAAACGCGCTGGGGACGTGTGATGGGCAAAACCCGCATCATTGATGCGCTGGCGACGCTGTCATTTGCCTATCCACGGCGCGCAGAATACTTTAGCGGTGAGCTGGAAACCTTTTTGCTGATGGCGCGTAAAGAGCAGAAAGATCCGCTGGACCTGCGCGGCTCTTACGCCGGAGCGATGGGCTACGGCCAGTTTATGCCGTCATCGTTTAAAGACTATGCGGTAGATTTTAATGGTGATGGTCATATCAATCTGTGGGATCCGGTAGATGCCATTGGCAGCGTGGCTAACTACTTTAAACAGCACGGCTGGCAGAGCAACCAGTCAATCGCGATTCCGGCCAGTGGCCAGGCGCCAGGGCTGGAAACCGGCTTTAAAACGCGCTACAGCCCGGCAACACTGGCCGCTGCTGGCCTGCAACCGCAGGTGCCGTTGCAAAACAATCAACAGGTGAGTTTACTGCGTTTTGATATGGGTAAAAGCTGGCAGTACTGGTATGGCTTGCCAAACTTTTATGTGATTACCCGTTATAACCACAGTAACCATTATGCGATGGCGGTCTGGCAGTTGGGTGAGGCCGTGGCGCTGGCGCGCTAGGGCGTTCTCATCACTGAAACTATTCCCCACTGTGAGCAAGACAGTGGGGAAGCGTCAACCGCGTCGCACGATCAGCGTTGATAGAAAATATTGCCATCGTAAGCTTTCAGCATTTTTCCGTCGCTGTCGCTAATCAGTACGTAATTCGATCCCATATAGGTCCAGTGACTGCCGGCATCCGGCGCTGGCAGATTACGCACCTGCCACTGTTTTATCTGGTATTTATCACTGCGATAGAGCGCCGGAGCGGTGTCACCAAGGGTGTAATGGATAAAGTCAGCGGTAAATTCGGTGATTTCATACGACGGTTTTTCCGCGCCAGGCGTCATCACCGCCGGTGCCGCGAAACAGACGCTGGTGGTCGCCAGCAGCGTTGCCAGCAGCATTATTTTTGTTTTAGCCATACAGTCTCCAGTGAGTAAGCCGATTCCATCTGTCCGATTTCCTATCATTCCGTCAGTTACGCTTAACAGGCAAGAGCAAATGTGTGTTGAAGGATTACAGCAGCTTAACGCGTTATCCTTGCTGGCGAAAAATGACGATAAGTTTACAACTGAACAGCTGCGCTTTATTCTTATCAGCTGCTGGCGTAAGCGCCAGCAATTATAGCGTGAATTATCAATGACTCGGGGTGCCTGCTCTGTGAAGAAAAGGCTGAGAATTACCCGCTGAACCTGAACTGGATAATGCCAGCGGAGGGAAGTCAGATGCCTGAGTGCATCGCCTTCTTGATCGCCGGTTGGGAGTGTTATGAATCTTCAACCTGAGCCTGTTTCTGGCGCGTCCGTCGCCCAATCCCTCTCTCTGTTTCGTCAGCATGCGCCACTGGTGCACTGTATGACTAACGACGTGGTGCAAACCTTTACCGCTAATGTGCTGCTGGCTCTGGGAGCGTCACCGGCGATGGTCGTCGATGCTGAAGAAGCCGCGCAGTTCAGCGCTATCGCTGATGGCCTGTTAGTCAACGTTGGCACCTTAACCCGCGACCGCGCGCAGGCAATGCTGGCGGCCATTGATGCTGCTAATCAGTCACAGAAACCCTGGACGCTGGACCCGGTCGCCGTGGGTGGCCTGACTTTCCGCAGTGAATTTTGCCAGCGTTTGTTGCAACGGCGACCGGCGGCGATTCGCGGTAATGCCTCTGAAATTCTGGCGCTGGCGCAGCATGCCGTCAGCGGTCGCGGCGTCGATAGCTTACACGATTCCGCGTCAGCGATAGCGGCGGCAAAGCAGCTGGCGCAGGTCAGTGGCGCAGTGGTGGCGGTAACCGGTTCGGTGGATTACGTCACTGACGGCACACGCACGCTGAGTGTTGCCGGTGGCTCGCCGCTCATGACTCGGGTGGTCGGCACCGGCTGTGCGCTTTCTGCGGTAGTGGCGGGGTTTGCCGCGCTGCCCGGCGAGCGGATTCACCACGTTGCCAGTGCCTGCCGGGTGATTTCTGCTGCCGGAGAGCGTGCTGCGGCAGTGGCAAATGGGCCGGGAAGCTTTATTCCCGCTTTTCTTGATGCACTCTATCAACTTGATAAGGATGAATGGCTATGAAAAGGATTAACGCTCTGACAATTGCCGGTACCGATCCCAGCGGCGGCGCAGGGATTCAGGCCGACCTGAAGGCGTTTTCGGCACTGGGTGCTTATGGTGCCAGCGTGATTACCGCGCTGGTGGCGCAAAATACCCGTGGTGTGCAGTCAGTTTATCGTATTGAGCCGGAGTTCGTCGGCGCGCAGCTGGATTCGGTGCTGTCGGATGTGCGTATCGACAGCGCTAAAATCGGCATGCTGGCGGAGTGCGATATTGTTGATGTGGTGGCCGATCGTTTACAACAGGCGGCGCTGCCGTGGGTGATACTGGATACCGTGATGCTGGCAAAAAGTGGCGATCCGCTGCTGTCGGTAAAAGCGATTGATACTATGCGTCAGCGTTTATTGCCGCAGGTTTCCCTGATTACGCCGAATATCCCCGAGGCAGCGGCACTGCTGGATTGCCGCATGGCGCGCAACGAGCATGAGATGCAGGCGCAAGGGCGTGCGATGCTGGAGCTGGGCTGCCAGGCGGTACTGATGAAAGGCGGCCATCTCGGCGAGCACGAAAGTCCGGACTGGCTGTTCACCGCCGATCTTGAGCAGCGCTTTACCGCACCGCGTGTGGCAACGCGTCATACCCACGGCACCGGTTGTAGCCTGTCAGCGGCGCTGGCAGCGCTGCGCCCGCGCCATGAAAGCTGGCCAGCCACGGTTGAAGTAGCCAAACACTGGCTGCAGGGCGCGCTGGAACATGCGGATTCGCTGGAAGTGGGCGGCGGGATTGGCCCAGTACACCATTTTTACCGCTGGTGGTAGAGCGGTATACCAAAACGGCGATTATTACCTGCGAATCGTTCTGAAAAATGGAGTCAGCAGTTTGCCTTAAGCGTATGTTTTGGGCCAGGCTTTGTTGGGGCGGCGACAGTCGACCGGTCGGGCCGAAGAAATTCGGCCCATCACTTATCTTTCAGGAGTTAGCATGACGGACATCGTACAGTTATTGGGTAAAGAAGCTGATCAACTTCTGCAACATCGCTGCATGACCATTCCAGCCGAAAGCCTGTATTTACCCGGCGCGGATTATGTCGATCGCGTAATGATCGATAACAACCGTTCTCCAGTCGTGTTACGCAATATGCAAACGTTGTACAACACCGGGCGCCTGGCAGGCAGCGGATATCTGTCGATTTTGCCCGTTGATCAGGGAGTAGAGCATTCGGCGGCGGCCTCGTTTGCGGCTAATCCGCTCTATTTTGACCCCAAAAATATTGTTGAACTGGCGATTGAAGCCGGTTGTAACTGTGTGGCTTCCACCTATGGCGTGCTGGCCTCGGTATCGCGCCGCTATGCGCACCGCATCCCGTTTTTGGTCAAGCTGAATCACAATGAGACGCTAAGTTATCCGACCCAGTACGACCAGACGCTGTACGCCAGCGTCGAGCAGGCGTTTAACCTCGGCGCGGTGGCCGTCGGTGCCACTATCTATTTCGGTTCTGAACAGTCGCGCCGCCAGATTGAAGAGATCTCTGCCGCTTTTGAACGTGCGCATGAGCTGGGAATGGTTACCGTACTGTGGGCCTATCTGCGTAATAACGCGTTTAAAAAAGACGGCACTGATTATCACGCCAGTGCGGATCTCACCGGGCAGGCCAACCATCTGGCGGCAACGATTGGCGCAGATATCGTCAAGCAGAAAATGGCGGAAAATAACGGCGGTTATCAGGCGGTCAATTTCGGCTATACCGATGAGCGCGTTTACAGCAAACTGACCAGTGAAAATCCGATTGATCTGGTACGTTACCAGTTAGCCAACTGCTACATGGGCCGTGCCGGACTGATTAACTCCGGTGGCGCGGCTTCCGGTGATACCGATATCGCCGAGTCGGTGCGGACGGCGGTGATCAATAAACGTGCCGGTGGAATGGGGCTGATTCTGGGACGTAAAGCGTTTAAGAAGTCGATGAAAGAGGGCGTAGCGCTGATTAATGCGGTACAGGATGTCTATCTGTCGAAAGATGTGACTATCGCTTAACGGCTCTTCGGGCGGCGAAAGCGCCGCCCGTGGAAAAGTAATCGTTAAGGCTGTTCGAACCAGTCGCTGTTCTGTTCGGCAATCGGCGTAATCGAGAAAATCATCTGTTGTAAGTGGCGGCGCAGAGCATTTTCGGCGGCATCGGCATCGCCATCGACAATAGCCTGATAAATCTGCTGATGCTGTTCGATTAAACTTTCCGGTGGCGACACTTCACTCAGCGTCAGAAAGCGCACGCGATCCATAGTTGCTTTGATATTTTCTACCGTCTCCCACGCCAGTTCACAGCGAATGCTTTGTGCAATCAGCCGGTGAAATTCATCATCCAGCAGTAAAAATGCCTGGCTGTCATGGCGCTGAGCCGCCAGCCGCTGTAGCTGTAAATTGTGTTCCAGCTCGGCTAAGGCTGCGGGATCGGCTTGTGCTGCCGCGCGACGGACTACCGCCACTTCAACCGCCTCACGAATAAAACGGCCATCGGCAACGCGCTGCGCCGAAATTTTGCGCACAAAGGTGCCGCGTTGCGGCAGTACCTGCACCAGCCCGGCCTCTGCCAGTTTAATAAATGCTTCCCGCACCGGCTGGCGTGAGACATTAAAGCGGGTGGAGACCTCTTTCTCAGACAGCAACGCGCCGGGATGAATGGCGCAGGTGACAATGTCCTGGCGCAAAAAGCGGTAAATCTGCTGATTAACCGGTTCGCTGGCAGTAATAATGTAGGGTAGCGACATTCAGCAACATCCTTTTTGCGGCTAACGCAGTGGTCAACCGGGCTGTAAAACGTTCAGTCTAAACAGCCCGTTGCGCCAGCGCCAGCGCTTTTAATCGTGGCTAATCATCTGCCTTACCGTCTCTCTGGCACCCTGGGTTTGCAGCTGATGATAGAACTCGCCGATGCGGGCTGCCACCAGTGGACTGGCCGCCAGATCGCGGCCGAAAATCGCCTCCAGTGCCAGCAGTGCCTGAACGCGCGCCGGGCCATCCGGCGTGCTGGCAACACATTGAGCTAATTGTTCTTTTAACGGGTCGTTGATGATGATGGCGGCACCTTGTTCATCGACGCCGCTGACATAGCGCATCCAGCCCGCCACGCCCAGCGCCAGCAGGTCAAAATCACTGCCGTTGTTCAGATGCCAGCGGATACTGTCGAGCCAGCGCTGCGGCAACTTCTGGCTGCCATCGCTGGCAATCTGATAAGTGCGGTGTTTAATCGCCCGGTTCTGGTAACGGGTTATCAGTGAATCCGCATAAGCGGGCAGATCAACTTGAGTAATATTGAGCGTCGGTGCCTGTTCGGCCAGCATCAACCGGCGGGCAGCGATCAGGTAGTTTTCATCTGCCATGCAGTCGCTGATATGCTGATAACCCGCCAGATAGCCGAGGTAGGCGAGAAAAGAGTGGCTGCCATTCAACATCCGCAGTTTCATCTGTTCAAACGGCAGCACGTCGGCGACCAGCTCTGCGCCGGCCTTTTCCCACGCCGGGCGGCCACTGACAAATTTGTCTTCAATTACCCACTGAAAAAACGGTTCACAGACCACGGCAACCTCATCGCGACAGCCCAGTTTGTCGCTCAGCGTGCTTAAGGTTTCTGGCGTCATCGCCGGTACAATGCGGTCGACCATCGTGGACGGAAAGGCTATATGTTCAGCGATGTATTTTGCCAGCGCAGCATCCTGCTGCTGCGCCAGTTGCATCACGACCTGGCGAGTCACCTGACCGTTTTCCGGCATATTGTCACAGGACATCACGCTGAACGGTGGCAAACCGCGCTGGCGACGGCGTTTAATCGCCGCAACAATCAGGCCGGGCAGCGACACCGGCGCATCGGGCTGGCTGATATCATGCTGAATTGACGGATGTTGCAGATTCAGCTGGCCGCTGGCCGGCTGATGACAGTAGCCTTTTTCCGTTACCGTCATGGAGATAATCGCCACATCCGGCTGGCTCATCGCTTCAATAACGGCGTCAATGCCGTCGCCCTGCGCGTGCAGCGCATGGGTTACCACGCCAATCACCCGGGTCGACAGGCTGTCATCAGTCATTTCGGTCACGCTGTACAACAGCGACTGCGCGCGCAGGGCGGTAATCAGCTCGCCGCTGTTGAGGTTTACTTCGCAAATACCCCAGTCGCTGTGATGATCGCTGGCCAGCAGGTCGCTGCACAGCGCCTGGTGGGCGCGATGAAAGGCACCAAAACCGATATGGACGATGCGGGTGCGCAGCGCGGAGCGGTCATAGTTCGGGAGCAGTTCAGCGGAGAACATAATCAATCCTTGTGAAGAGAAGGGCGCGGAAAGCGCCCTGAGCAATCAGACCGAAACCGTATCAGTGGAGGCTTTCGGGCTTTTAATCAGCACCAGAACCAGCACGGCACCCAGCGCGGCAATCACCCCTGCCAGCACAAATGCGCTGTCGAATTTACCGGTATTCTGCACGATATAGCCGGTCGCAATCGGGCCGATAATGCCGGAAATACTGCCGATAAGATGGATAAAACCACTAATACCGCCGACGCGACTTTTATGTACCACGTCCTGAATGATCGCCCAGTAGATGGCGCCGGTGATATACAGGAAAAAGATTGATACCGACATCAGCACCACTGCGGAAGTCACCCCTTGTACCGTACCAGCCAGCGCCACACAAATTGCCGCCGCCAGCAACGAGACGACCAGCACAATTTTTCTCGACAGCAGTAACCTGCCGGTAATTTTAAAGATCTTGTCGGAAATCAGTCCGCCCAGTGCCAGCCCAACAAAGCCAACTATCCATGGGATCATGGTGGTAATGCTCATCGACTTGATATCGAGATTGTGCGCCTGCACCAGATAAGCCGGAAACCAGCTGAGGAAGAAAAACAGGATGTAGTTGTAGCAGAAGAAGGCGAAGGCGGTGACCAGAATCACCGGCTGGCGCAGATAGTAACCAAGGCCATGAGCCGCCTGCGCTAAATCCTGCTCGGCACTGATTGGCTCTTGTTTCAGCTGGTCGATCAGTTCGCGCTCTTTTGCCGAAACCAGCCGACTTTTAGCCGGATTATCCGATGCGATAAAGAACCAGAACACCATCCAGACGATACCAATTGAGCAGATAATCATAAACGCCGGACGCCAGCCAAAGGAGAGCGCCAGATAGCCAACAATCGGCCCGGCGACCGCGCCGCCGAGCGGTGAACCGGCGCTGAGAAAGCCCATCGCCGTTGCCGCCTGTTTTTTCGGGAACCAGCCATTAATCGCTTTATTCGCTGAGGCGCATATCGGGCCTTCCGCCATCCCGAACAGTACGCGCAGAATCAGCATCGACCAGAAACCGGTGGCAACCGCCGTCAGGCCGCAAAACAGTGACCACATGCCGACCGCGACGCCGAGTACCAGCGTCGGGCCATATTTATCGGTAGCGAGGCCGCCAATAAAGTTAAACAGCGCATAACCGAAGAAGAAGCTGCCAAAGATCATGCCGAACTGTTCGGCATTCAGCAGCAGATCTTTTTCAATCATCGGTACGGTCAGCGACAGGGCGACACGATCGAGGTAGTTGATCATGTAGACCAGAAATAACAGCAGTACGATTGTCCAGCGCAGGTTCTTGAACATGTTGACTCCGTAGGGTTTTTTATTTTTCAGGTACAGCATGCCTGGTAGAAACCGGCAAATGCCGGTTCCGTGAAACAGTTAACTCACTTTTAAAATCACTTTGCAGCAGCGACGCGGCTGCTTTTCAAACAGGGTCATCGCCTGCTCAACATCACTGAGTGCGAAGGTGTGGGTGACCAGCTTCTCCGGCTGAATGAATCCCTGCTCCATCCACTCGATGACCTGCGGAAAACGATTGCTGTTCAGCCGTGAGGTAAACAGCGACAGCTCTTTGCTGGTCAGGCTCTGCTGCGTCAGCGTGCACGGCTCGCCGGAGAAACCCAGCAGACCGATGCGCGCCGCCGGTGAGGCGAGCGCGACGGCTTCGGCTAAAATCGACGGATGGCAGGCGGCATCAATAATCAGCGTGGGCTTTATGCCATTTAGCTGAGTATCCAGCGACTGCTGGCTATTATCGATCACCCAATCTGCGCCGTTTTCTTGCGCCAAAGCCAGTCGTTCAGGCAGGCGGTCAACGACGATAACTTGCCGGACGTTATAGACGCCTTTCAGTACCTGGATCGCGGTCAGGCCCATCGGACCGGCACCGTAAATCAGCGCGATATCGTCAGTCGTCGGTTGCAGAAAGGCGGTGATATTGGCGGCGATGGTAAAAGGCTCCACCAGGCTGGCCAGCGTATCGGGAATGCTGGCCGGTAGCTGACAGGCGTTTTTAGCCGGTGCCAGAGCGTACTCGCTAAAACCGCCGTCGCGATGGACGCCAATCACCTGCAGTTCGCTGCACACGTTGGGGCGGCCTACCGAACAGGGGTAGCAATCACCGCAGCTGACGACCGGATCGACCGCCACCCGTTCGCCGATGCGGCTGCTGTCGACACCTTCACCAACCGCATCAATCCGGCCAAAAAACTCATGGCCGATAACGCGTGGATAGCGCGCAAAAGGATTATGGCCGTGCCAGATATGCACATCGGAACCGCAGATACTGGCATACTGGACTTTGACGCGCACTTCACCTGCTGCGGGCAGCGGCAGCGGGCGCGTTTCAATGCATAAGCTGCCGGGACGTTCAATGACTACACTTTTCATCGTCGTCTCCTTACCAGTTCCACAACGTGCCGTCTTCAAGACGCGCAACGGGCAAATAAGCCGGTTCATAGGGATATTTGGCTGCCAGCTTTTCATCGAACTCGATACCGAGTCCTGGTTTTTCACCCGGATGCATATAGCCGTTGTCAAAGCTCCAGCTGTGGTTAAACACCTCCAGCATCTGCTCGGAGTATCCCATATACTCCTGCACGCCAAAGTTCGGCACCCAGAGGTCGAAATGCAGCGCAGCCGCCATACAAATTGGTGACAGATCGGAAGGGCCGTGGGAGCCGGTGCGCACCTGATACAGCGAGGCGAAGTCGGCAATGCGCCGCATGCCGCTGATGCCACCGGCATGGGTGATGGTGGTGCGGATATAGTCGATTAACTGCTCTTCTATCAGCTGTTTACAGTCCCAGATACTGTTAAAAACCTCCCCGACGGCAATCGGCGTCACGGTGTGCTGGCGAATCAGGCGGAAACTCTGCTGGTTTTCTGCTGGCGTCGGATCTTCCATCCAGAACAGGCGATAATCTTCAACGCTTTTACCAAAACGCGCGGCTTCAATCGGCGTCAGGCGGTGATGCATATCGTGCAACAGATGTTCGTTAAAACCGAATTTGTCACGGATAGATTCAAACAGCTTTGGCGTAAAATCGAGGTACTTTTCTGTTGACCACAGCTGCTCTTCCGGCCAGTTGCCTTTGGTCGCTGGTTCGTAGGCCAGACCTTTGCCTTTCGCCATTCCGTAAGTGGTTTTCATGCCGGGCACGCCGCACTGGGCGCGAATCGCTTTAAAACCCAGCTCTTTATGGCGCGCGTAGTCATCCATTACTTCATCAATGCTGTGGCCAGTGGTGTGGCAATAGACCATTACACCAGTGCGCGATGCGCCGCCCAGTAGCTGATAAAGCGGCATATTGGCGGCTTTACCTTTGATATCCCATAGCGCCATATCAACAGCTGAAATGGCTGACATGGTAACCGGACCACGACGCCAGTAAGCGCCCTTGTAGAAGAACTGCCAGATATCTTCGATTTGATGGGCATCGCGGCCAATCAGCTGCGGGCAGACATGATCTTTCAGGTATGAAGCGACCGGCAGTTCGCGGCCATTTAGCGTGGCATCGCCGATGCCGGTCAGGCCTTCATCGGTAGTAATTTTGACGGTGACAAAGTTTCTTCCCGGGCAGGTGACAAATACTTCCGCGTTAACAATTTTCATCTTGATGACCCTGTGACTGCGTTCGATGATGAAAAAATACGCGCGTTTATACTACCATACAAGTTAGATGCTCAGATTTGCGGCAGCGATCACGTTGTCAGTCCGTTAACCGTTTGTGACGCCTTTTGCATCCTGCAACCGTCAGGACGGGAACCGAAAAATGGGATACTGGCAGTCAAATAATTAATCAGTTAACTACACCACCGCAATCTGCCAAAAAATTGCCAGAACCACAGGCAGCATAAAAATAGCGTTATTTAAGTTAACTATCCGCAACGCGTGCTTTTTTTCAGGCTAAAGAAAATAGACGGTGAAATGACTAATAAGGTAAGCGCGGCAGTGAAGTCACGAATAATATCGACGACAAACACGCGCCGTGCATCGCAGACGTTTTTGATTTCATCTCCGTCGATATAAAGTTCTTCTTCAAATAAGAGCAGTAAAAATAAAGAACAGACAAAGTAATAGGCTAATAATACTGAGAGTAAACTCTTTCCAGTTCATTAGTATGCCATCAAAATCATACTCATTATCAATATAAAGTAATTTATAAACAGCATGATAAAATTTCTGCCTTCCCCCTTTAACTGAGGAAGGCAGAATACTCGTTACGCCAGCAGTTCACATGACGGCGGCAAACGGCATTGCAGCGCATCAGGCATAACTTCAATGCGGAATTCGCTGCCGCTCAGTGGTTCACCGTCGAGGTTAAATGTCATTTCGTTTGGCGCACGAATCGTCAGCCACGGCAGGGAGGCGGTGACCATATTCGGATTATCATCATCACGGGTTAACGAATGCAGCAGGGTCGGGAGAATCTCCTGTGAGGTGACGATACTCAGTTCCAGCGCGCCATCATTAATCAGTGCGCTCGGGCATAAACGCTGCCCGCCACCCGCCTGGCGGCCATTGCCAATGCCAATCACCAGCGCATCGCCTTGCCAGTTAAAATCCGGGCCGTTGATTTCACAGCTGTCGGCTTTCAGCTGATCCATACGCATCAGGCCGTGAATAAGATAGGAGACGCCGCCCAGCGCCGATTTCAGCTTCTCTGGCGTTTCGGTGGTAATGCGCGTGCCGAACCCGCCGGTGGCCATATTAATAAAATAGCGTTGCTGGTTCACGCAGGCCAGATCGATGCTGACCGCTTTGCCGACAATCGCCAGTCTTAGCGCCTGCTCCATATGGTCGGGAATACTGGCGCTGGTGGCGAAATCATTGGCGGTACCGAGCGGCAAAATACCCAGCACCGGGCGGATATGGCTTTCCAGTTTTGCCAGCGCAGTGGCAATTTCATTAATGGTGCCGTCACCGCCGCCCGCTACCACCGTTTCGGCATTCATATCCAGTGCTTCACGCAGATAACGTTCGCCGTCGCCGTGTTCCCAGGTCACACGAACTTCTATCGGGTATCCTTCATCGCGCAGAGTGGTGATTGCGGCACGCAACTCCTCGTTGCCTGCGCCTTTGCCATTTAAGATCACCAGCGTAAGTGCATGCTTGTCCATTATTGATCCTTGTAATGCGCTGGCCGAAGTGGCCGGTAAATCAGGGTCTGATGCAGATTTTATAGCATATCACGACGGGAATTTTTATCAGACAGACGGCTAACCGGAGATAAAAAAAAGAAAAACCCGCACGGGGGAGCCGGGCGGGCGAATTGAGGTGGTTCTGTAAAACCTTGCTATTTGGTGTTGGTCGTTTTTAGCAAGCGAGATAGTAGCCAGAAAACCCGCAGATGAATGTGATCAAATTCTAAGATCTGTAACGGCGGGTAAATTAGCTGAAGGCCAGTTCTCCCGCCATTTTCTTAGCTGAGATTACGCATCAGCAGCGCGTAACTCAGATCGATCTCTGGAGGAATCGGCACCCAGACAAAATGGCCGTTGCCCGGTGCGACGTCAACCGCCTGCGACCGGTTATTCTCCATCTCTTCGAGAGTGAAGTTGACATTACCCGCTGGCGTCATCAGCTCCAGGCTGTTACCAATGGCGAATTTATTTTTAACGTCGACCTGCGCCAGATGACCGCGACGCTCGCCGGTGAACTCGCCGACAAACTGCTGACGATCCGACTGCGAATGGCCGCTTTCATAGCTCTGATAGCTGTCGTGAGTGTGACGACGCAAAAAACCTTCGGTATAGCCACGGTGTGCCAGACCTTCCAGCGTCTCCAGCAGCGAGGCGTCGAAAGGTTTACCCGCTGCGGCATCGTCAATCGCCCGGCGATAAACCTGCGCGGTACGGGCGCAATAATAGAAAGATTTGGTGCGGCCTTCGATTTTCAGCGAATGCATCCCCATTTGCGTCAGTTGTTCGACGTGGGCGACCGCGCGCAGATCTTTCGAGTTCATAATGTAGGTGCCGTGTTCATCTTCAAACGCGGTCATATATTCGCCCGGACGCTGGGCCTCTTCGATCATAAAGACTTTATCGGTTGGCTGGCCCTGACCGAGCGTTGGCTCGATATTCCTGACCGCAATCGGCTCATACTGATGAACAATATTGCCGACTTCATCCTGTTTACCTTCTTCGACCTTATACTCCCAGCGGCAGGCATTGGTGCAGGTTCCCTGGTTGGGGTCGCGTTTATTCAGATAGCCGGAAAGCAGGCAGCGTCCGGAGTAGGCCATGCACAGTGCGCCATGAACAAAGATCTCCAGTTCCATTTCTGGCACCTGCTGACGAATTTCCGCAATCTCTTCCAGCGACAGTTCGCGCGACAGAATCACGCGCGTCAGCCCCATCTGCTGCCAGAATTTTACCGTGGCCCAGTTTACCGCGTTAGCCTGAACCGACAGATGCACCGCCATCTGTGGGAAAGCTTCGCGCACCAGCATAATCAGCCCGGGATCGGACATAATCAGCGCGTCCGGCCCCATCTCAATCACCGGTTTCAGATCGCGAATAAAGGTTTTCAGCTTGGCGTTATGCGGCGCGATATTCACCACCACGTAAAACTTTTTACCCAACGCGTGCGCTTCATTGATCCCGATGGCGAGATTCTCATGATTGAATTCGTTGTTGCGCACCCGCAGGCTGTAGCGTGGCTGACCGGCATACACCGCATCTGCACCATAGGCAAAGGCGTAACGCATATTTTTCAGCGTTCCGGCCGGAGAGAGGAGTTCCGGTTTAAACATATTTTTCTCAGTCTGATGTCAGGTCAGAACGGCATTCAGCCGCCAGCCAGCGCCAGACAAGAGTGTCGGGCTGGCCTTACAAATTGTGCGGGGATTGTAGGAGGTCGGCAGTAGAATGTAAATTGCGCTAGATCAAACGACAGACATCTGCCTCCCAGCGGTAGCCCATACCATAGACAGCGCGGATAAAAGGCTGATCGCTGTCGAGCGCTTCCAGCTTGCGGCGCAGATTTTTTATATGGCTGTCAATGGTGCGATCCGTCACCACCCGGTAGTCGTCATACAGGTGATTAAGCAGCTGTTCGCGGGAGAAAACTTTGCCGGGTTCCTGCGCGAGCGTTTTCAGCAGACGGAACTCTGCCGGGGTCAAATCAAGCGGGCGTTGATTCCAGCTGGCCTGAAAACGTCCTTCATCTACCAGCAGCAGTGAGGCTTGCTGTGCTTCTTCCGGCGTCTGCCTGACGCGGCGCAAAATAGTTTTCACTCGC
This sequence comes from Winslowiella sp. 2C04, assembly GCF_050037805.1. Lineage (NCBI taxonomy): Bacteria > Pseudomonadati > Pseudomonadota > Gammaproteobacteria > Enterobacterales > Erwiniaceae > Winslowiella > Winslowiella sp. 2C04. Next base: position 1,654,056 of record NZ_CP188300.1, read on the forward strand.
GCCACCACCTCGCGCGGGCTGAACGGCTTGCAGATGTAATCATCAGCACCGATTTCCAGCCCCAGCAGGCGATCGATCTCTTCGGTTTTTGCCGTCACCATCATTATCGGCAAATCGGAGAAGCGCCGCATCTCACGGCACAGCGTCAGGCCGTCAACTCCCGGCAGCATCAGGTCGAGCAGCACTAAGTCCGGCTCACTTTGCCGCACATAGCTAAGAACCTGATTGCCATCGGCAATATGGTGGGTGCGGTAGTTCGATGCCTGTAAGTAATCGATCATCAACTGAGCCAGTTTCGGCTCATCTTCAACGACCAGAATCAGGGGCTGGTGATATTCAGTCATTTTCTCTTATTCAGTTAGAGTCCAGCGGTAATGCTACCGTAATGCGCAAGCCACCTAAATCAGAGTGCTCCGCACTGAGGGTGCCGCCGTGCGCCTCGACAATATTTTTGCAAATCGACAGCCCCAGTCCGGAGCCGCCGCTGGCACGATTACGCGAGCTTTCGGTACGATAAAAGCGTTCAAAAATTTGCTGGCGCTGCTCATCGCTTACGCCAGGCGCAGAATCATCAAAATGCAGCAACATCTTATCAGCTTCTGACGTCAGTGAAATCCTCAGCCCGCCACCGGCGTCGGTATAGCGCAGGCTGTTCTCCATCAGATTGGTAAACAGCTGCATCAGGCGGTCAGCATCAGCAAAAAGCGGTGCCTGATCCGGCAGCGACAGGGTTAAAGATAGCTGGCGGCTGGCAAAGCGCGCGCGGAAAATCCCGCTGACCATTTCCAGTAAGGAAACCACATCGGTGGGGCTTTTGCGGTAGGCCAGCGCGCCTTCATCCGACAGCGAGAGCTGATGCAGATCGTCGACCAGTTTGGTCAGCGTGGCCACTTCCGCCTGCAGTGAGACAATGGCTTCCGGCGTCAGTTTGCGCACGCCATCCTGCATTGCTTCCAGCTCGCCGCGCAGGATGGCCAGCGGCGTTCGCAGCTCATGGGAAATATCCGCCATAAAGGCCCGGCGCATACTCTCATTTTTTTCCAGTGAGCTGGCAAGTTTGTTGAAGTCCTGCGCCAGCCGGCCAAGTTCATCGCGGCTGCTGACTTCAACCCGCTTGGAAAAATCACCGGCGGCCAGGTAATAGGTGCCTTCCACCAGCCGTTTTACCGGCGCTAACAATCCGCGCGACATCAGCCAGGTGACGGCAGCGGCTAACAGCATCGACAGCCCGACAATCAGCCAACTGGTGCGCCGTTGCTGCTGGTCAAAGTTAATATCGGCACTGCGGGTCAGCCGTTCTGGCGGCGAACCAATGACCCAGCCGACAATTTTGTTATTGCTGGTGGTGATATTGTGCCGTATTCCTTCATGCGGCACCGGTTCGCGCGGGCCAGCCAATACGTGATATTGCTGATCGATTATCCAGAACTGAGTGCGCCAGCCGTGTGGCGGAATCGCATTACTGGCCTCGGAGCTTTGCTCCAGCGAGCGCAGAATGGAAAAAATCCGCTTGTCATTGTTGCGCAAAAAGTCCCAGTTACCGTGCTGCTCATACTGATCGGCCAGTGCATCGCTGAGCAGCGCCAGCCGCTGTTCATTGCCGCGCTTAATATAGTCAATAAAGCCATGTTCAAAGCTGAGGCGCACGCCCCAGTGCATGATAATCAACACCAGCATACAGGTGGAAAAGATGGCACAAAACAGTTTGGCGCTGATGCCGACACGCATTCTTTTCATCGATCTCTCTTACTCCTGCGGCTGGCGTTAATCTCCAGGCGCGATACCGCGTAGTTAAGCATCATACTGAGGCTGATAACGTTTTTTTCGCCGCAGTTTATCCATATACAGATAGACGACCGGAGTCGTGTACAGCGTCAGCAACTGACTCATTACCAGCCCGCCGACAATGGTTATTCCCAGCGGCTGGCGCAGTTCCGCGCCGTCGCCGCTGGTCAGTACCAGTGGCAGGGCACCAAACAGCGCCGCCAGCGTGGTCATCAAAATCGGCCGAAAACGCAGCAGGCAGGCCTGATAAATTGCGTCACGCGCACTCTGATTACCGTTACGCTGCGCGTGCAGCGCGAAGTCCACCATCATGATCGCATTCTTTTTCACGATACCAATCAACAGCATAATACCAATCAGTGCGATTAGGCTAAACGGCGCGCCAAACAGCTCCAGCGCCAGCAGTGCGCCGACACCCGCAGAGGGCAGGGTAGAGAGAATTGTCAGCGGATGGACGTAGCTCTCATACAGAATCCCCAGCACGATATACACGGTGGCAATCGCCGCCAGAATCAGCAGCAGCTGACTGTTCTGCGTATCCTGGAAGACCTGCGCGGTACCGGCAAAACTGCCGCGCACGCTGGAAGGAACGCCGAGTGCAGTAACGGTGCGCTCAATCGCCGCTGACGCTTCCGACAGCGAGATGCCAGCTGGCAGGTTGAAGGAGATGGTCGAAGAGGCCGACAGTCCCTCATGATTAACCGACAGCGGGGCGTTGGCCGGTTGCCATTTGGCAAACCCGGAGAGCGGAATGGATTTACCTTCGCTGTTAATCACAAACATATGGTCTAACGCGCTGATATCCTGGGTATAACGCGGATCGACTTCCATCACCACTTTGTACTGATTCAGCGGCTGATAAATGGTGGAGATCTGGCGCTGTCCAAAGGCGTTATTCAGCAGTGCGTTAGTGTCGGAAACCGAAATGCCCAGCCGCGACATCGTTTCCCGATCGTAAATCAGCGCCATTTCCGAGCCGTTATCCTGCTGATCCGAATTGACATCCGTCAGTTCAGGCAGCTTGCTAAACGCCTGGCGAATTTTCGGCTCCCACTCACGCAGGGAGTCGAGATCATCGGACAGCAGCGAATACTGATATTCGGCATTCGACTGACGACCACCGACGCGAATATCCTGCACCGCCATCAGAAACAGGCTGGCTCCCGGCTCTTTCGCCAGTTTTCCCCGCAGCCGCGCAATCACCTGTTGCGAGCTCTCTTTACGTTCGGAGAGCGATTTCAGCGTGATAAACATCATGCCGCTGTTGGTGCGGGAACCGCCGGTAAAACCGGTCACATTGGTCACGGCCGGATCTTCGCGCACGATCTTCATAAAATCTTCCAGCTTGCCGCGCATTGCCTGGAAGGAAATGCTCTGGTCGGCAGAAATATTGCCCATTAGGCGGCCGGTGTCCTGTTCCGGGAAGAAGGTTTTTGGAATCGAAATATAGAGATAGACCGTCAGGCCGATGGTAGCCAGAAGCACCAGTAACGTCCAGCGAGCATGGTCAAGCACCCAGCGCAGTGAGCTGCCGTAGCCCTGTTGCAGCCGGAACATCAGCTTGTTAAACCCACGGATGCGCGGCTGGCTGCGCGGTTTATGCGCTTTTAACAACCAGGCGCACATCATTGGCGTCAAAGTGACCGAGATCAGTAGCGATATCCCTATTGCCACCGACAGCGTGACGGCAAATTCGCGGAACAATCGCCCGACCAGCCCACTCATCAGCAGCAGTGGAATAAATACCGCCACCAGCGAAATGCTCATCGACAGCACGGTAAAGCCGACTTCACGTACCCCCTGCAGTGAAGCCTGCAGCGGTTTCATGCCAGCTTCAATATGGCGCGAGATATTTTCCAGCACCACAATTGCATCATCGACGACAAAACCGGTGGCGATAGTCAGCGCCATTAGCGACAGGTTATTAAGGCTGAAGCCGCACAGGTACATGGCGGCGAAAGTGCCGATTAGCGAAACCGGAACCGCTACCGCCGGGATAAGCGTGGCGCGAGCAGAACGCAAAAAGACAAATACCACCAGAATCACCAGCGCCACGGCAATCACTAACGACTGCTCAACTTCCGCCAGCGAAGCGCGGATAGTGGGTGAGCGATCCTGGGCGATTTCCAGCTGAATTGACGCCGGCACGATATTCGCCAGCTCCGGCATTTCCGCGCGGATACGATCAACGGTCTGAATAATATTGGCTTCAGGAGACTTGCGAATCATCAGCAGAATCGCCGGGCGCGCGTTGGACATCCCGGCATTACGCAGATCCTGTACGGAGTCTTCGACGGTGGCGACATCCTGTAATCGTACCGCCGCACCGTTATTGTAATGCACGATCAGCGGCTGATATTCCTCGGCGGTTTTCAGTTCATCGTTGGTTCTTATCTGCCAGCGCTGCTGTGGGTTCTCTATCGCCCCCTGCGGCTTGCGCACGTTGGCAGCGGCAATCGCCGTGCGCACCGCATCCAGCGACACGCCCTGGTTAAACAGCGCCTGCGGATTAAGCGCCACGCGCACTGCCGGTAACGAGCTGCCGCCTACCGAGACGTCACCAACGCCGTCGATTTGCGCCAGTTTTTGTGCCAGTTGAGTAGAGGCGTAATCATAAAGCTGACCCTGAGAATAAGTATCGGAGGTCAGCGTCATAATCATAATCGGCGCATCGGACGGGTTAGCTTTGCGATAGGTCGGGCGACTCGGCATGCCGCTTGGCAACAGCGCCTGGGCGGCATTGATGGCGGCTTGCACATCACGCGCGGCACCGTTGATATCACGATCGTAATCAAATACCAGAATAATACGCGTACTGCCGAGCGAGCTGCTGGAGCTCATTTCACTGACGCCAGCAATGCGGCCCAGCGAACGCTCCAGCGGTGTCGCGATCGACGATGCCATGGTTTCCGGCGAAGCACCCGGCAGTGAGGCACTGACCATAATCACCGGGAAATCGACCTGTGGCAGCGGCGCCACCGGCAACAGACGAAAACCGAGAATACCGGCAAGAGTGATGGCAATCGTCAGCAGAATGGTCGCGACCGGCCGGTGGATAAACAGCGCGAAAAACTTCACGATGCATTCTCCGTGCGCTTAAAGCGGCGGCGCGTGGCCAGCGACAGGCGATCAAACAGCAGATAGATCACCGGCGTGGTAAACAGCGTCAGGATCTGGCTGAGGATCAGCCCGCCAACCATCGTCACGCCGAGTGGCTGGCGCAGTTCTGCACCAACGCCGGTGCTGAGCATCAGCGGCAGCGCACCAAACAGCGCCGCCAGCGTGGTCATTAAAATCGGACGGAAGCGCAGCAGACAAGCCTGATAAATCGCGTCATACGGCGTCATACCCTGTTCGCGTTCGGCGGCGAGGGCGAAGTCGATCATCATGATGGCATTTTTCTTAACGATACCAATCAGCAGGATGATGCCGATTATCGCAATCACATCCAGTTCGTTGCCGCTCAGCATCAGCGCCAGTAACGCGCCAACACCGGCGGTCGGCAGCGTCGACAAAATGGTGATCGGATGAATAAAGCTCTCATACAGCACGCCGAGCACGATATACATCGCCACCACCGCCGCAACAATCAGCCACACCGTGCTGCCGAGCGCCGCCTGGAACGCCAGCGTACTGCCCTGAAACTTGGTAATAATGTCTGACGGCATTTCCAGCTGCTGTTCGGCCTGAGTAATCGCTTTGGTGGCTTCTTCCAGTGAATAACCGTCGCCAACGTTAAACGAGAAGGTGGTCGACGGGAACTGATCGAGATGATTGATCGCCAGTGCAGTATGACGCTGCTCAACGCTGGCGAGGGTATTCAGCGGCACGCTGCTGCCGTCGCTGCTGGTCAGGCGAATGCCATCCAGCGCCGCCAGCCCCGGCGTGCTGCTGGTATCCTGTTCCAGTACCACGCGGTACTGATTCGCCTGGGTGTAGATAGTGGAGACCAGCCGCTGACCAAAGGCGTTATACAGCGCGTTATCCACGTCGGCCATCGAAATGCCCAGCCGACTGGCGCTGTCGCGGTCGACTTTGATATAGGCTTCCAGCCCCTGATCCTGCCAGTCGCTGCTGACATCCTGCAACTGCGGCAGCTTCTGCAGTTCGGTCAGCAGGGCAGGGACCCATTCACTGAGGGCATCCAGCGAACCGGTCTGTAAGGTAAACTGATACTGGGTGCGGCTCAACTGGGTATCAATGGTCAGATCCTGCACCGGCTGCAGATACAGCGTAATGCCCGGCACGCGTGCGACTTCTCTTTGCAGCCGCTCAATCACCGCCGGAATGCGATCGTCGCGTTCGTCCAGTGGTTTCAGGTTGATTTGCAGTCGGCCACTGTTCAGCGCCGGATTAGTGCCATCGACGCCGACAAACGAGGTCAGGCTCTGCACCGCCGGATCTTTCATAATGATCGAGGCGACGGTCTGCTGGCGCTGGGCCATACTGGCGTAAGAGACCGACTGCGGCGCCTGTACCGTGCCCTGAATAATGCCGTTATCCTGTAATGGGAAGAAGCCTTTCGGAATCATCATCCACAGCAGTATCGTCAGCAGCAGAGTGCCAATCGCTACTCCGAGCGTCAGCCACGGATGATTCAGCACGCGCTTGAGCACCCGGCCATAGGCAGCAATCACCCGATCAAACATCGCCTCGCTGGCACGGGAAAAACGGTTCTGTTTGCGCAGTGATTCTGCGCTGAGCATACGCGCGCACATCATTGGCGTCAGCGTCAGTGACACCACCGCCGAGATTAATATGGCAACCGCCAGCGTGACAGCGAATTCGCGGAACAGCCGTCCAACAATATCGCCCATAAACAGCAACGGGATCAGTACCGCAATCAACGAAAGCGTCAGTGAGATAATGGTAAAACCGATCTCTCCGGCCCCTTTCAACGCTGCTGCTACCGGTTTCTCGCCTTTTTCGATATAGCGCGAAATGTTTTCAATCACCACAATCGCATCATCGACGACAAAGCCGGTGGCGATAACCAGCGCCATCAGCGTCAGGTTATTGATCGAGAAATCGAGGAAATACATCACTGCAAAGGTGCCGACCAGCGACAGCGGCACTGCAACCGCCGGGATAATCGTCGCCGGGACGTTGCGCAGGAACAGATAGATGATCATCACCACCAGCGAAATCGCCAGCAGCAGTTCCAGCTGCACGTCATGTACCGAGGCGCGAATATTGGTAGTGCGATCCGACATCAACTGTACATCAACTGATTTAGGCAGTGATGCGGTCAGCGCGGGCAGCATCTGACGAATGCTGTCGGCGGTAGTAATAATATTGGCACCGGGCTGGCGCTGCACATTCAGTACAATTGCCGGCTGGCGATTGGCCCAGGCGCCGAGCCAGCTGTTTTCCGCACCCTGCTCAACGGTAGCCACATCGCCAAGCCGCACCGCCGCGCCATTTTTATAAGCGACAATCAGTTGACGATAATCTTCCGCCGATTTCATCTGATCGTTAGCCGACAGCGTGACTGAACGTTCCGGGCCATCCAGGCTGCCTTTTGCCGAATTGACGTTGGCAGAGGTAATAGCAGTACGGATAGTTTCACTGTCCAGCCCCAACGCGCCAATCGCCTGAGCATTCATTTTTACCCGCACTGCCGGGCGCTGGCCGCCGGAGAGCGTAACCAGACCGACACCAGAAACCTGCGAGATTTTCTGCGCCACCCGGGTTTCCACCATGTCCTGCACCTGAGTCATTGGCATGCTGGTGCTGGTCACCGCCAGCGTCATAATCGGCGGATCGGCCGGATTTACTTTGCTGTATACCGGTGGATTGGGCAGATCGGAGGGCAGCAGATTAGTGGCTGAGTTAATCGCCGCCTGCACTTCCTGCTCGGCGACGTCGAGCGGCAGGCTTAGCTGAAACTGTAAAGTGACCACGGAAGCGCCGCCGGAACTTTGCGATGACATCTGCTTCAGCCCGGACATCTGACCAAACTGACGCTCCAGCGGGGCGGTAATTGCCGAGGTGACCACGTCCGGACTGGCGCCGGGATACAGCGTCACGACCTGAATGGTCGGATAGTCAACTTCCGGCAGTGCCGAGACCGACAGGGCGCGATAACCGATAATCCCTGCCAGCAGAATAGCGACCATCAGCAGGGTGGTAGCAACCGGGCGCAGAATAAACTGACGTGATGGCCCGCCGCCGGACTCAGGAGGCATGACCTGCATCAGGAACGCTCTCCCTTCGCGCGTTGAGCGGTTTTATCGGATGACAGTGGGGTGTTTTGCGCCGCCACCACTTCAACCGTGGCTCCTTCCGTCAGGCGGTCCAGCCCGTCGGTAACCACCCGCTCGCCGCTGTCCAGGCCAGCTTTAATCACCACTTTTTCACTGTCCTGAATCCCGACGCTGACGCCTTTTTTACTGACTTTATTCTCGCTGTTCACCACCCAGACAAAGTGGCCTTCACTGCCCATTTGTAGCGCGGCGGCCGGGATGACGATGGCATCATCCAGCGTGTTGACCTTCAGGCGCACGTTAACAAACTGATTAGGAAACAGTTTGTCGTCTTCATTAGCAAAGCGCGCCTTCAGCTTAATTGTACCGGTAGTACTGTCGATCTGATTATCCAGACTCAGCAGCTTGCCGTCGGTGAGGTGAGTTTTGTTGCTGCGATCCCAGGCTTCGGTCAGCAGTGAATCGCCGCTTTTTTGCGCTGGTAAAATCATCGCAATATTATTTTCTGGCAGGCTGAATACCACATCTACCGGGTGGGTTTGGGTGATCACCACGATGCCATTGGTATCACCGCTGGTAATATAGTTGCCGATATCGACCTGTTTCAGGCCGACGCGTCCGGCAATCGGTGAGGTAATCCGGCTGTAGGTCAGATTGAGCTGGGCGCTGGCGACACTGCCTTCATCGGCTTTGATACTGCCCAGTGTTTCACTGACCAGCGAGCGCTGAGTATCCAGCTCCTGCTGCGATACCAGTCCGGTTTTTGCCAGCTTTTCATAACGCGCCAGGTCGCGGCGTGCATTTGCCAGCGTCGCCTGGTCTTTTGCCAGTTGCCCCTGCGCCTGGGTCAGCGCCACCTGATACGGGCGCGGATCGATTTCTGCCAGCAACTGACCCGCTGCCACCTGTTGACCTTCGGTAAAGTGCAGCGCCATCAGCTCACCGTCGACGCGGCTGCGCAGCGTTACGGTGCTGGCAGCGTTCACCGTACCTAAACCGGTAAGATATTGCGGTACGCTCTGCGTGACGGCAGTAGCGGCCTGTACTGGAGCCGCAGGCATTCCACGGCGTGCACCGCCTTTGCCGCGCTGCTGCTGAGATTCTACAGCGCCCGGCGATGACGGGGTGCTGTTATGGTGCCACCACCAGAGCGCACCGGCGGCAACAACTGCCACGATGGCAACAATAATAATTTTTTTTGGCGTGCGGCGTGCGGCGTTCATATTGTCAGTAGCTCTCCAGCGGTGCGAACGATAATTCTGGTGGGTCATAACGCAATAACCCACAAAGACCTTAGTGTAGACAGCTAAGGCGATAAAAAAATGAAGGAAATAAGGATAACTGTATAGTTTAGTTGTGTCGCCTGATTCGAGGGTTCTGGCGGCTATTATGCTGGCCTCAGCCGTCGGCACTATTCATATCCTGAAAATCTTTCGCCAGAAATCCGCAAAGCGAGGTAAAAAATGTTTGCTAAGCTGATGGTCGCGCCAGAAATCATTTAATTTCAGGAGAAACAGCATGAGTCAATTACCCTTACGTCAGTTAGGCCGTAGTCAGATTCAGGTTCCACCACTGACCTTCGGCGGCAATGTATTTGGCTGGACTGTCGACCAGGCCACCTCTTTTTCCCTGCTTGATGCGCTGGTAGAGAAGGGGTTGTGGTTTATCGATACCGCCGATGTCTATTCGCGCTGGGCGCCCGGCAACGAGGGGGGCGAATCCGAAACCATTATTGGCAACTGGCTGAAGAAAAGCGGCAAGCGTGACCAGATAGTACTGGCGACCAAAGTGGGGATGGAATTAAGCCCGCAGAAGACCGGGCTGGCTCCGGCATATATTCGTCAGGCGGTAGAAGATTCACTGCGTCGCCTGCAAACCGACTATATCGACCTGTATCAGGCGCACCGGGATGACGAGGATACGCCGCTGGCTGAAACGCTGGCGACCTTTGATGCGCTGGTTAAAGAGGGCAAGGTGCGGGCGATTGGTGCCTCCAATTACAGTGCGCAGCGGTTGTCGGAAGCCCTGAAAATCAGCGAGCAGCAAAATCTGACTCGCTATGAAACGCTGCAACCGGAATATAACCTCTACGATCGCAGCGAGTATGAAAGTGGTCTGGAGCAGGTGGCGATTGAGCACGGACTCGGCGTGATTAACTACTATTCACTGGCCAGTGGTTTTCTCAGCGGTAAATACCGTACTCCCCAGGATGCCAGCAAAAGCAAACGTGGTGAAGGGGTAGTGAAGCAATATCTTAACCCACGCGGTTTGCGGATTCTGGCGGCGCTGGATCAGATTGCCGCCGCGCGTGATGCCACACCAACCCAGGTGGCGCTGGCGTGGCAGATTGCGCGTCCGGGTATCACCGCACCGATCGTCAGTGCCACTTCCCTGCAACAGCTTGATGAGCTGGTCAAGGCGGCGACGCTGAAACTTTCACCGGAAGAGATTAAGCAGCTGGCCGAAGCCAGCAGCTAATTAACCGGCAAAAGTGACCTGTGCCCAGCGCGCCAGACCGGCGGTGACCGAACCAAAGTCATCGCCAGTGGCCAGCGGGATATCCGGCAGTTGCTGTTGCAACGCCTGACGCAGCAGCGGGGAACGGGCACTGCCGCCTGTAAGATAGATAACATCAGGACGGGTGCCGCTGGTGGCCAGTGCCAGTTTCACCTGCTCCTGAATACGCTCTAATGGTTGAGTAATCGCCGCCTGAAATCCTTCAACGCTGACTGAGGTAGCCAACGCTGGCTCGATAAAATCGAGCGCGGCTGCCACTTCACGGCTGTCCGACAGGGCAATTTTACTCTCTTCCGCGCTACGTACCAGACGATAGCTGAGCCGCTGTTGCCAGACTTTCAGCAGGCGCTTCACCACCTCAGGCTGCTGCGCATCGCGAATCAGATCCTGCAGCATTTTACGGCTGGCGGCAGCATAGAAATCGCTTTGAGCCGGAACATCGTTAATGGCTACCGCGTTCCACCACGGCAGAGCCGGCAGCGCAATACCTTTTGCCGTCTGGCCGCCGAGGCCAAGCAGCGGCATCAGCTCTTTAAATGCCAGCATAATATCCAGATCGTTACCGCCGACGCGGCAGCCGCTGTGACCGAGCAGGCTGGCGCCGCGCTCGGCTTTCGTGCTCCACTCCGGGCCCATCAACAGCATACTGCAGTCAGTGGTACCACCACCGATATCCACCACCAGCACTCGCGTCTCTTTTTGCAGCGTGGCTTCAAAGTCCAGCCCGGCCGCAACCGGCTCAAACTGAAACACCACGTCACGGAAACCGGCGCGATGTGCAGCGCGTTCAAGTATGCCCTGCGCCTGATGGTTGGCGTCTTCACCGCCTAAGCCCTGAAAGTTAATCGGACGACCAATCACCGCCTGCTGAATGTCACTGCCCAGCTGGTTTTCAGCGGTGTTGCGGATATGCAGCATCATGGCGCACACCAGGTCTTCAAACAGCGCGATCTGCTGCGGCTTCAGCCCGCTGGCACCGAGGAAGGATTTCGGCGATTTAACAAACCACACCTCTTCCGGGTCATCCATATACTGCGCCAGCGATGCCAGACCAAACTGCACGCTGTTACTGTTGACCTCGATATCTTCTTCGCGGTTAAAGGCGATGGCGCGACGCAACAGCGCCTGATTTTCAGCGTCCGGCGTGGCGACTTGATGATGGCGGAACAACCACTCGCTGATCGCTTCACGCGTAGGTGCACATAACATTGAGGGCAACCACGGCGAATTATTTTCCAGCGGCAGCAGGCGCGGCGAGCCCTTCTCCATCACAGCTACCGAGCAGTTTGCCGTCCCGTAATCGAAACCGATAAACATGTTTACCCTCCCAATGGCGAAAAAAGGGGGCGACTTTAGCGCAGTACGTCGTGCAGGGCAATCAATACCACGCGGTTGGCGACAGGCGGGACAATATAGGCGGAGAAGGGCTATTTAATCGCGAAGTAACTGTTGCTCAGCAGGGTTGTGAGCGTCTGCGGGCTGCCGACCGCCTCACCCCATACCACGTCGATACCAATAGTGGCCAGCGTGGTTAACGCCAGCGGTAACTCTACCGGGCCGGCAAGGGTGGCGATGTTCAGCCGCTGGGCGTGACCATGGATAATTGACACCATCATTTCGTCCATCAGATTACAGTGGACGTTAGTCACCAGGTCCGCGCTGAGCATCAGATAGTCGATTTCGTCGGCATGCAGCAGATTAAATGCATCAAGATTACGGCCAAAATCGCGTAATACAATGCCGCAGCCCAACTGGCGTAAGCGGGCAATATTAGCATGCAGGGTTTCATGCTGTTCGAGCAGGGTATCAATGTCGAGCATAAAGTGCAGCAGATTACCCGCCACGCCGCCACTGCTGATTTTATCCAGCAGATAGCGAATAAAAACGTCGTCTTTCAGGCCATAAGCCGACAGCGGTAGCGCCATGCTGATGGCTTTGCGTGCCACGCCGGCGCCATAGCTGGCATAAAAAGTATCGATAACTTTGCGGTCGAGCGCGATAAACCGGTCTGGCTCATGCAGGTTGGCGCGAAATTCTGCTTCACTGATCTCCTGACCGGTGCGCGAAAACAATTGCAGACCGATCAGCCAGAAACTGACCGCCTGAGTTTTGCGCGGCGGCGTGACGGGTGAGGCCATCATTCGCAGCGGATGCTCCTGCAGAGTGCGGATATTCTCTTCTCGCGTCATTACCGGTCGCAGCTGGCGTTGCAGGCGCGCCTCGTACACTGAGATCTGACCGCGACCATTATGTTTGGCGTTATAACAGGCAAAGTCAGCCTGGGCCATCACTTCGCTGGCGATACAGTTGCTGCTGGTAATTTGCGTTAGTCCGGCGCTGGCACCGATGCGAAACAGCCGTCCTTCCCACAGGAAGCGGTACTCATTAATGCTGCTGACCAGACGCTGTACCACTTCGATGGCAGCGTCAGTTGAACTGTCGCTTAACAGCAAGCCAAACTCATCACCGCCCAGGCGCGCCAGCAGATCGTGGCTGCGCAGTTGCGACTGCATTAATTTCGCCAGCTCATGCAGCAGCGCATCGCCAGCGGCATGGCCCGCGGTATCGTTGATAGCTTTAAACCGGTCAAGATCAATAAAGGTCAGTACGTGCTGATGCTGATGTTCGCTGGACGAAACCAGCAGCCGCTTCAGCTGGTGTTCGAAACTGGAGCGGTTGGGCAGGCGCGTCAGCATATCGTGTGAAGCGCTGTAGCTGAGGCGTTTCAACATTTCCCGAGATTCGCTGACGTCATGAATCACCATCACGCAGCCAATAATGCGGCCTTCGATAGTGTTGAGTGGGGTAATGCTGTAGTGAATATCAAACTGGTCGCCGCCAGGGCTGTGCAGCACCAGGTCCTGCTCAAAATCTGGCGTGACTTTCACTTCAGGCAGCTTACTCAGCAGCAGATTTTCAATTTCTGGCCCTTTACTGCCGTGGGTAATATGCAAAATTTTGCTGATATGGACACCCGCCGCGCGCTCCTGAGACCAGCCGCTCATCTGCTCAGCGACCGGATTCATAAAGGTTACCAGCATCTCCTGGTTGGTACTGATCACCGCCTCGCCGATCGAGTCGAGAGTAATCAGCATGCGCTCTTTTTCCTGGAACAGCGCTTCATTTAGCGCCCGAACTTCGGTCACATCCTGACTGATACCCAGAATGCGCTCAATACGCCCGTCATCGCGTAAAATTCGGTTGGCCTGAGTGTGGATATAGCGGATCCCGGTGCTGCTCTGGATACGGTACTCAAGATCTAACGGCTCACGCAGTTTTATCGACCGTTTTAACGCTTGCTCCGCTTTGTCGCGATCTTCTGCAATCACGCAACCTAACCAGTAGCGATCGGTGGGCGTTTCATCGCTGGAAAGCTCAAACATTTCGTACATCCGCCGGTCCCAGCTGAGATCGTTATCGTCAATATTCCACTCCCAGACGCCGATACCGCCGGCTTCATTGGCGATGGTAATACGTTCCATTAACAGACGGTTCTGTTCATTGGAGTGTTTCAGCGCGGTGATATCCTCTATTTGCGAAATAAAATAGAGTGGCTGATGATCGGTATCATGCACCACTGACACCGCCAGTCGCGCCCAGACGATTTTATGATCTTTACGCAGGTAGCGCTTTTCAGTGGTGTAGCTGTCAATGGTGCCGGCCAGCAGGGCGTTAAGCTGGGCGAGATCGGCATCAAGATCGTCGGGATGGGTAATTTTCTGGAAGTTCAGACGTTTCAGCTCATCGGCCCGATAGCCGAGAAAATGGCACAGCGCATTGTTGGTTTGCAGCCAGCGGCCGTCAGGAGAAACCAGCGCCATACCGATCGCCGAATACTCCATCGCATGGCGGAAACGGCGCTCGCTTTCGCTGATATGTTTTTTCTCTTCCCTGAACGAATGCATCGCCAGCGTCATCATATGGCTGGGAATCAGCACCAGCAGAAACGGTAGCCACGGGGCGCCGGCGATTTCATGGGTGCTTTCGGCGTACACATCGAAAAAGCGCCAGGCCAGCATCAGCGACATCATGGCGATGTTGGCGAAAAAAATAATAAAGGCTTCAAGTCGTGGCAGGCGCACCGCACTCCAGAACAGCACCACAATCATAAAGGTGAACGGCCACGGGAGATAGCGCAGCGCGATATAACTGAGTGCCAGGGTGGCGATCAGCGTAATAATCGCTTCCGCCAGCGTTTTACTCACTAAGGGTTTACCGAAATAGCCTGCACGCCACAGCAGACACACCGGCGCCAGCGCCAGCATACCGATCATTTCTGATACCGCCCACGAGGCGATAAAGTGTAACGCCGGGGCACCGGCATGGTTCAGCAGGCCATTTGCCAGCAACCCACCGAACAGCGGGGCGGCAATGCCGATTGTAGCCAGCATCTTATACCAGCTGCTGAGTGAGCTGAGCGGCGCTTTGCGCCCGAGAACCAGTCGCAGCAGCAGTCCGCCAGCCAGAGCTTGTAACAAGTTAACCAGCGGAAAACTAATGATGGCCAGCGAAACGCCAAACATTAATGCATTGGCCAGCACCAGGCCAGTCATACAGCTGAGCAGCAATGGCAGTAACTCAGCATTGGAATAGCGGAAAACCACCACGGTCATCAGGGTAGTAGGGAACCATAGCGGCGAGAGAGTGCCGCTGACCATGATCAGCTCAATACAAAATAGCGTTAGCGCGAAACTTAACGCGCCAAGTATTAATGATTTTGCCCACCATGAGCCGGTGAGTCGGGATGAGAGAATATCGGTTGTCATCATCGATTCCAGCTGCATGCCTGCGAGCCTGACAGGCTGATTTACATGCTTTCAACAAGACTCAATGCTCGTTGCATGCTAGCACATCCGTTATGCAATGCTGTGGGTAAATCGAAATTATGCGCGCTGTAACCAATAAACTTTGCGGCCGAAATCAGAGTGATAAAAAACAGCTAATTAAGGCTGCTGCAACAGTTCACTACGGGTAAAAGGTTTCTCTAATCCGGTAATCTTAGTGGAGAGGTGGGTCAGAAAGCCCTGGGTGGTCGCCACACGGCCATGACTGAACAGCAGCACCGGAACCAGCAGCGCGACACAAAGCTGCACCACACTAAAGCCTTTAAGCTGAGAGCTGCGTTGTGAGAGTAAAAATGCACTGCTCAGGGTATAGCCAAGCAGCAGGCCGCTGACCACTTCGCTGGTGGAGTGAACGTCCAGCTCAAGGCGGGAGAAACCGACCATTAGCGGAATCAGATAGCCGACCGCCAGCGCCGCGCCGCGCAGCAGCGCGGATAAACGCCCGGACAGCAGCCAGAACATCACCGGCCACAGGGTCGCGGACATCGCACTGTGGCCGCTGAAGCCGGTGAAATTAAAGCGCGCACTGCCGATACCAAAGCCCATAAAGGCGATTTTCGACAGGCTGACCAGCGCCCCTGCCAGGCAGAAAACCACAATCCAGAACCACACGGCGCGGCGATCGTTATTTTTCCACGGCATCACCAGCGCAATAATCACTGCGGTGGGAAGCAGCAACATGCTGTCGCCAAGATAGCTTAGTGTGTTCCAGGACATAGTTTTCCTTCGGGTCAAAACGGACTTCAGGCCAGTACGCCAGATGAACACTAGTTTATCGGGGAAAGTACTTTGCGCCAAAGGGGTAATTTCCGAAAATCAGCAGGCGGGGTTTTTTCTGGCATCAGTTCAGCTAAATCCCTATAATTGCCAGCGAAACAACCCTCTCATTCCTGACCCGTCAATGAGGCAGAGCAAATCGACTTCGCCTTATCGATAAGTCACATAGTTATCAGGTCTTTAATTTTATGACTGACAAGTCTCACCAATGCGTCATTGTAGGAATCGCAGGCGCATCAGCGTCGGGGAAAAGCTTAATCTCCAGTACCTTGTATCGTGAAGTGCGCGATCAGGTCGGCGATGAACATATCGGCGTGATCCCGGAAGATTGCTACTACAAAGACCAAAGCCACCTCACCATGGAAGAGCGGGTAAAAACCAATTACGACCATCCCAGCGCAATGGATCACAATCTGCTGTTGCAACATCTGCAGATGCTGAAATCGGGACAGGATATAGAACTACCGGTTTACAGCTATGTTGACCACACCCGCACCAAAGAAACTGTCCATCTGAAGCCGAAAAAAGTGATTATTCTGGAAGGCATTTTGCTGCTGACCGATGCGCGTCTGCGTCAGGAGATGAACTTCTCTATTTTCGTTGATACGCCTCTGGATATTTGTCTGATGCGTCGTATGAAGCGTGATGTCAATGAGCGTGGCCGTTCAATGGATTCAGTGATGGCGCAATATCAGAAAACGGTGCGTCCGATGTTCCTGCAGTTTATTGAGCCATCCAAACAGTATGCTGACATTATTGTGCCGCGCGGCGGTAAAAACCGCATCGCGATTGATATTCTGAAAGCGAAGATTAATCAGTTTTTCGAGTAGCGACGGCATTGCTGCTACGATAAGATAAAATTCCTTAAAAATGACAGGGTTGGCATAGCGTTTATGCTAACCCTGTGGCAGTGTTAGCAACCAATACATTGATGGAGTAGACGGCGATGAGATTATGCGATCGCGATATCGAAGCCTGGCTTGATAGCGGCAAGCTTGACATTACGCCGCGCCCACCGGTAGAGCGCATCAGTGGCGCGACGGTGGATGTTCGCCTCGGCAATAAATTTCGCACCTTTCGCGGTCATACCGCTGCCTTTATTGATTTAAGTGGGCCAAAGGATGAAGTCAGCGCAGCATTAGACCGGGTAATGAGCGATGAAATTGTGCTGCCGGAAGGTGAAGCATTCTTTTTGCATCCCGGCGAACTGGCACTGGCGGTGACCTTTGAGTCAGTTACGCTTCCCGACGACCTGGTCGGCTGGCTGGATGGTCGCTCGTCGCTGGCGCGTCTGGGCTTAATGGTTCACGTCACCGCGCACCGCATCGATCCCGGCTGGCAGGGACGAATTGTGCTGGAGTTCTATAATTCAGGTAAGCTGCCGTTAGCATTACGTCCCGGTATGCTGATTGGTGCGCTAAGCTTTGAACCGCTGTCTGGTCCTGCTGCGCGCCCTTATAACCGTCGTCAGGATGCGAAATATAAGGATCAGCAAGGCGCGGTTGCCAGCCGAATTGATAAAGACTAACAGCCTGGCGCTTCAGGCGAATAAGAGGATCGGATGAGAAGATTAATTACCACGCTGGCCATACTGTTGGTAGTGATTGTGGCAGGCATGTCAGCGCTGGTACTGCTGGTTAATCCCAACGATTTTCGTGCTTACATGGTGCAGCAGGTTGAACAGCGCAGTGGCTATAAACTGGAGCTGCAAGGCAATCTGCGCTGGCACGTCTGGCCGCAGCTCAGCATTCTTGCCGGGCGCATGTCGATTACCGCGCCTGGCGCGCAACAGCCGCTTATTAATGCAGAAAACATGCGCCTCGACGTGCATCTTCTGCCGCTGTTATCCCACCAGCTCAGTGTAAAACAGGTGATGCTGAAAAACGCGGTGATCCGCGTTACCCCGGAAAGTGAAGCGCAGCGTCCTCAGGATGCTCCGGTTGGTCCGTCGGGTTCCTCGGTGCCGGAGACGGCCAGCGGCTGGAAATTCGATATCGCCAAATTGCAGGTGGTGGACAGCCTGCTGGTCTGGCAACAGGCTGGCGGTGAGCAGATCAATTTCCGCGATATCAATCTCGAGCTGTCACAAAATGCCCGTAAGCAAGCCAGTGTGGATCTGACTACCCGCGTCAGTCGCGATCAGCGCGAACTGCAGCTGGCGTTGAAAGGAGCGATGGATGTTACTGAATATCCACAGCGCATCTCCGGCAATATCGAGCAGCTAAGCTGGCAATTAAGAGGCGCGGACCTACCGCCGCAGGGTCTACAGGGTGAAGCCTCACTGCTGGCCGACTGGCAAAATGAAACCCAGCAATTCTCGCTCAAAAATATCGCTTTAACGGTAAACAACAGTCAGCTTAATGGCGCTGTTTCCGGTAAATTAAGCGGTAGCCCGGATTTCAACATCGATCTGCATGCGCCGACGCTGGATATTGATGCGTTGACCGGCAATAACTTCCTGCAAAACGCCACTGACGGCCAGCCCGCTACGCAACAGTCGACTGGCCGCGCGCCGGTGATTGCCGAGCCGATCGAACGCAGTAATGAAAACTCAGCGCTGAATGACATCAGCGGTAAGCTGAATATGCAGATTGATACACTGCGCTGGCGCGGCATGGATTTCAGTCAGGTCCAGTTTGTCGGCAGCAACGATCACGGTGCAATGAATATTGCCACCCTGACCGGCAAAACGGGCTCCGGTGACTTCTCACTGCCCGGCACAGTAAATATTCATAATCCACTGACTCAGGTCACCTTCCAGCCGGTACTCAATCAGATTGAGCTGGCGCCGCTGCTGAAAGCTTTCGAACTGCCGGAAACCGTCAGTGGCAAGCTGTCGATGAGTGGCAAACTGCACGGCCATGGGCTCAGTGTGGAAGATTTTAAACACCACTGGCGTGGCAACGCTGAAATGAGTATGCAAAACGCACGGCTGGCCGGGCTTAACTTCCAGCAAATGATCCAGCGTGCGGTTGAACGCAGCAGCGACCAGGTGCGTGGCACTGACTCTGATGTCAGCTATACCGAAGTTCAGCAGCTGAAAGGCTCACTGCAGCTCGATAATGGCTCAATGGCGCTGGTTAATCTGCAAGGGCGCTCCGCAATGCTGGACCTCGCCGGTAAAGGAATTGTTAATCTCGACAGCCAGCAGTGTGATATCACCTTTAATATTAAGGTAACCGATGGCTGGAAAGGGAATAACCAGCTGGTGCAGACGCTAAAAGAAACCGCGATTCCACTGCGGTTGTATGGCTCGTGGGACAGCCTGCAATACTCGTTGCAGGTTGACCAGGTGCTGCGTAAACGCATTCAGGACGAGGCCAAATCGCGGATTAACAGCTGGATTGAGCGTAATCAGGGCAATAAAAACAGCGAAGATGCGAAGCAATTATTGAAAGAGAATAAGTAATTGTCGGGGCAGGGGAGTCGTTTTCGACTCCCCTGAATCTATGTCACTGATGTTAGCTGTCCGACTCCGGCAGCCGTAACTGAATAATCTGCACCTTCTGCACCCGATGGCTGTCAACCTGCAGAATCCGAAACAGAAAATCGCCAACCTGCAGTTCTTCGCCTTCCTGCGGAATCCGTTGCAAATGCTCCATTAAGAGTCCGGCAATGGTGTGATACTCGCGCTTTTCATCCAGCGGCAGTCGCAAGTACATGACCAGATCGTCCAGCGGCATATAGCCATTGGCTGTCCAGCTACCGTCGGCGTTTTGCACAATATCATGACGCGCATCCAGCTCTTCGCTCTCGTTGGGTAAATTACCGGCGATGGTTTCCATCACATCACTTAGCGTCACCACGCCTTCCACCGAACCAAACTCATCGACGACAAAAGCAAAGTGCGTGCGTGCATTACGGAACTGCTCCAGCGCCTGTAACAGCGGCAATTGCTCGGGAAACACCAACGGCTGGCGAATCAGCGCGCGTAAATCGAGAGCGTTTTCATGCAGCGACTGGTGCAGAAGGTCGATAACATGCACCACCCCCAGCGGGTCGTCACTCTTTTCGGTGATGATGATGCGCGTGTGCTGATTGCGATCGAGCTGCTCCATGATTTTTTCTGGATCGTCAGCCAGATCGATATTCTCAATATCGTGGCGTGAGGTCATGATACTGCGAACGCTGCGCTGCCCCATCCCCAACACCCGGGCGATCATTAATCGTTCCTGCTTATTAAAGATCCCCTGGTTCTCATTATGGTCGGCAACCAGCGAGGATGTCTCGGCATCCAGTTCGGCATGCTCATGATGCCCGCGCAGTAAACGCAGCACCGCTTCGGCAGTGCGTTTGCGCAGCGGCAGCTTGGCAGACAGGAAGCGACGACGATTAAAATGTGCCAGCTGATTCAGCGATTCGATAATTACCGAAAACCCGATAGCCGCGTAGAGATAACCTTTGGGTATATGGAAGCCAAAACCGTCTGCGATCAGGCTAAAGCCTATCATTAACAGGAAACTCAGACAGAGAATAACAATCGTCGGGTGACTGTTAACGAAGCGGGTGAGGGGCTTACTGGCCAGCAACATCAGAAAAATTGCTACCACTACGGCGGCCATCATGACCGGAAGATGATCAACCATCCCCACTGCAGTAATCACCGAATCCAGTGAAAACACCGCATCCAGAACCACAATTTGTGCCACCACCGGCCAGAATCGCGCGCCACGTTTCTGCGTATTCTGCTCTTCGTCCTTACCTTCAAGCCGCTCATTAAGTTCCATGGTGGCTTTAAACAACAGGAACACTCCTCCCACCAACATAATAATATCCCGCGCGCTAAACGGATGACCTGCAAGGGTAACCAGCGGTTTAGTCAGTGTGGCAAGCCAGGAGATGGAAGTCAGCAGCAGTAAACGCATAACCAGCGCAAGTAACAAGCCGGTTACCCGAGCACGGTCGCGTTGCGCTGGGGGCAGTTTTTCTGCGAGAATGGCGATGAAAACAAGATTATCAATACCCAGTACCAGCTCCAGCACGATTAGCGTAACCAGACCGGCCCAAATTGACGGATCGGCGATCCATTCCATACGACGTATTTAACCCTATAAGATGTATTAATTAGATTAATGTTGATATTGGTACGCTAAACAAAAAAACGCAATGCTATCTAGGAATAATCTCAGGATGAATCTATTTAAGTTTCGAGACAGTCGTGCCGTGTGACTTTGATCGGTATTGAGGTACTCAGAAATTCTTATACTGATGGAAATTGCAGCGAATTTGGCTTAACTACGATAAAAATATTATTATCAACATAGAACTATCCGGAAAAGACTATTTTCTTTATTAACTCTAACCTGTTGATTATCAATGTGATAAAATGGGCAAAGTTAGTCTTAATCTGAAAGTGACCGGGATCTGCCGTCCCGCCCTTGTAACAAACATTCAATAGTATGAAAATCTGGTCATAACTTATGTGATCACACCGTGATAAATGCGCCTTTTGTAAGCAGAGGGCCATGAAACGGTTCAAATGATGATTTCGGATTTATCAGTGGAATTATCCTAATTATCATCCTCGCAATAGCATTATTCTTATTTACAGCATTGGTAGCTGCAAGCCAGGGGCGGTAGCGTGTCTGAATTCAGATGAGTATTACTTCCCTTCAGTCAACATAAATATCGCGGATAAGAACTTTTTAGGATAATAGCCACATAATAGGTATGAAAAATCTAATGTGATAATCTCCTTAAATAAGTAACTGCTGACTAATCCGGCAAAAATCAGGAATTTCGTACAGTTACAGCTTGTCGGTTAGCCGCATATTGCTACACTTCCAATTTCGGTTGGATGCTAACTTTATTGGACTTTCTGAAGAGAAGCATTATCAGCAATTCATTAAGCTCACTGCTGTGAGCAACGCCCTGATGACGGAACTAAACAGTTGGGTAAAAAGCTGGACGTGGATGTGCGTGGATGGAAGTAGTTCACGAACACTTTGCGGTGTTGGCCGCTCAAGATAATAAATCAGCAACAGCGATGACAATTCAATGATGAAAACAAAACTTAAGTTGGCTCCTTTACTGGTGTCAATAACACTGCTCGGTGGTTGTACCATAATTCCTGGGCAAAACCTTTCGACAAGCGGTAAAGACGTTATCAAGCAGCAAGATGCTGATTATGATATCGATAAAATGGTCAACGTTTACCCAATGACACCGATGTTGATTGAGCAGATGCGGGTCGCGCCGGTGGTAGCGCGTCCTAATCCTCAACTCGATCGTGAGTTAGCTGGTTATGAATACCGAATTGGTATCGGCGATGTCCTTAGTGTCACCGTCTGGGATCACCCGGAGTTAACTACGCCGGCAGGGCAATACCGCAGTGCCAGCGATACGGGCAACTGGGTTCACTCAGATGGCACCATTTTCTATCCTTATATTGGCAAAGTCGCGGTTGCAGGCAAAACTATCCAGCAAGTGCGCGAAGAGATACAGCGGCGACTGGCGACCTATATTGAAAGCCCACAGGTTGATGTGAACATTGCAGGTTTCCGCTCTCAGAAGGTCTATGTTACCGGGGAAGTTGGAACCTCAGGTAAACAACCTATCACCAACATTCCGTTGACGGTGCTTGATGCTATTAATACTGCTGGTGGTTTAGGTGCCGATGCAGACTGGCGCAATGTGGTGCTGACTCATAATGGCGTTGAGAAACGTATTTCGCTGCAAGCATTGATGCAAAATGGCGATCTAACGCAGAATCACTTACTTTACCCTGGCGATATTCTTTATGTGCCACGTAATGATGATCTGAAAGTGTTTGTAATGGGTGAAGTGAATAAGCAACAAACACTTAAGATGGACCGCAGTGGGATGACTCTGACTGAGGCGCTGGGCAGTTCTAACGGTGTTGATCAGACTGTGGCTAATGCAACAGGGGTATTTGTTATTCGTCCAAATCGTGAACAGGGCGGTAAAATGGCGAATATTTATCAGTTAGATACTTCCGATGCTACTGCAATGGTAATGGGAACTGAGTTCCAGCTTCAGCCTTACGATATTGTCTATGTAACTGCAACGCCGCTTACGCGCTGGAATCGTGTAATTAGCCAGTTGCTGCCGACTATCAACACAGTTCGCTATGGGGTATCGACTACCCATCAGATTAAATCCTGGTAATAAGAATGTTTAATTCTATTTTGGTTGTCTGTGTCGGTAATATCTGTCGCTCGCCTACGGGGGAGCGGTTATTACGTAAATATTTACCGCACAAAAACATCGCTTCGGCAGGTGTTAACGCTTTGAGTGGCTATGAGGCTGATGCAGCTGCAATTAATGCAGCGAACGAACATCAGCTTTCTCTGGATTCGCATTGTGCTCAGCAATTGACCAAAGAGATGTGTCAACAATATGACCTTATTCTGGTTATGGAGAGAGGACACATTGAGGCAGTATGTAACATATCGCCATCTGTCCGCGGAAAAACAATGCTTTTTGGTCACTGGACAGCACAGGAAATTGCTGATCCTTACAAAAAAAGTCATGAAGCCTTTCAGTCGGTGTATCGCCAACTTGATGAGGCTGCAAAGGCTTGGGCCAATAAATTAAATTAAGCTAATCAGGATATTAATTTTGAAAACCACAAAAACAACTTCCAAGGCTGAGAGCCATAATGAAGTCGATATTGGGCGACTGATTGGTTCACTTATTGATGGTAAATGGTTGATATCAGCAATCGTTATTTTTAGTGCCTTGCTGAGCGTTTTATATTGCATATTTGCAACACCCATTTACCAGTCCGACTCACTGGTTCAGGTTGAGCAGAATGTTGGCAATCAGATTATGGATAATCTGAATTCATTTATGCCAAATAAACCAGCTTCCGTGGCTGAGATTGAGCTAATTCAGTCGCGCCTGGTATTAGGCAAAACAATCGATGACTTGGGGTTAGATACAGTAATTAACCAGCACTACTTTCCAATATTTGGTAAAGGTTGGGCAAGATTAACGTCTGAAAAGAAAAATGATATTGCCGTTTCTCGCTTTACTGTACCAAAAGTGATGGAAAATCAAGGTTTTCAGATCGAAGTTAAGGATGAGAAGTCATATACCTTATTCAATTCTGATGGCGATGTAGTTTTGAATGGCACCGTTGGTGAACGCGCAACTGCTAACGAGATATCACTTTTAGTCAGCGATATTAAAGCAGAGCCAGGTACTGTCTTTGATGTCGTAAAATTGCCTTTCTTGTCTGTTGTTAAACAGGTGCAAGGGAATTTAATGGTTCAGGATATGGGTAAAGATACTGGCGTACTATCACTCACTTATACCGATCCTGATCCGGTGCGAGTGTATCAAGTACTTGACCGTATAACTAAAAATTATCTGCTGCAAAATGTTGAGCGAAAGTCTGAAGAAGCGGCTAAAAGTTTGGCTTTTCTGGATAAGCAAATTCCAAGCGTACGTAATGACCTTGATGCAGCAGAGAATAAACTTAACCATTATCGACAGCAAAATGACTCGGTGGACCTGTCACTAGAAGCTAAGTCAATGCTCGATACGATGGTAAATGTTGAATCACAACTCAACCAGTTGACGTTCAAAGAAGCTGAAATATCCAAGCTGTATACTAAAGATCACCCAGCATATCGTACGTTGTTGGAACAGCGGCAAGTATTAGTGAATGAAAAAGATAAATTAAATAAAAGAATCAATACATTACCTCAAACACAGCAAGAGATTCTGCGTTTGACTCGTGACGTACAGTCTGGGCAGGAAGTATTTATGCAATTGCTGAATAAGCAGCAAGAGCTCAAAATATCGCAAGCCAGTACTGTCGGGAATGTGCGCATCATTGATAATGCAGTCACATTGCCTGGAACGGTTAAGCCAAATAAACCACTTATTGTAGCGGGTTCCATTTTAGTAGGCTTTGTCATTGCCATCCTGGTTATTCTATTCCGCGCGATCCTTCACCGTGGAGTGATGAATCCATCAGAATTGGAAGAGGCAGGTATTAACGTTTATGCCAGCATTCCAATTTCATTATGGCAGCAAAAACAAGATCGGGAGTTAAGCAAGAATCATCGAAAACTCCAAAAAGCAGGTGCTTTGCTGGCTATTAATCAGCCCGCAGATATGGCGGTAGAAGCTGTAAGAAGTCTGCGTACAAGCTTGCACTTTGCCATGATGGATGCAAAAAATAATGTACTGATGATTTCTGGTGCCAGTCCTTCAACGGGTAAGACATTTGTCAGTTCAAACCTCACGTCACTTATTGCTCAAGCAAAATTGAAAGTCGTTTTGATTGATGCTGACTTAAGGAAGGGCTACTTGCATGACTTGCTGGGACTTAATAATGCTAAAGGATTATCCGAAGTACTTTCACAGCAGTGCACCATAGAAGATTCTATCCAGCGCTACACGGATTCCAACTTCGATGTGATTACTCGTGGGCAGGTGCCACCAAATCCAGCTGAGCTATTGATGAGTTCTCGTCTTGGTGATGTTGTAGAGTGGGCATCTAAAAATTACGACATTGTAATTGTGGATACTCCACCAATTTTGGCTGTTACTGATGCTGCTATTATTGGTAAGCACGCAGGAACCTCACTTCTGGTGACCCGATTTGCGGTGAATACACTTAAAGAAATTGAGATCAGTATCAATCGATTTGAACAAAATGGTATTGAAATTAAAGGTGTAATCCTCAACTCAGTATTTAAACAAGCGAAAGATGCTTACAGTGCTTATGGCTACTATGCCTACGAATATAAGTCCTCGGACAAGTAGTTAAAATATTGCCAGAAAAAACTTGGGAAAATCTATGAAATTATTGTTAGTTGGTAATCACACGTGTGGGAACCGCGGTGATGCTGCAATACTACGCGGTTTAACCGAATCCTTACATCGTGTGGATGAACAAGTAGAAATTGATATTATTAGTCGTTTTCCCGTAAGTTCCCAGTTGCTGCTTGGCCGTGAGGTCAAGCAGGATAAGTTAGACAAGCATATTAAGCGCTCAGTCAATGGATTGATAAAAAAAATAAAAAAACGCATTTCAACCAGGTTGCAACCAGCCATTCTGGTAGCACATCATAAAAGAGCGGGTTTACTATCAAAAATTTCCCTTCCTGGGGTTTATCTCGAATGCATCAATGAAATGAAAAATTATGATGCGATTATCCAGGTTGGCGGATCATTTTTTGTAGATCTATATGGCTCAAATCAGTTTGAACATGCGCTATGTGCATTATTAGCAGAGCGACCAATTTATATGATTGGCCATAGCGTTGGGCCTTTCAACAGAAAAGGCTTTAACGAAATAGCCGATTATGTTTTTTCCCAGGTTAATTCACTCATTCTTCGTGAGAATGTTAGCCTTGAATATATGAACAAAAGCAATATCAGTACTATCAAGGTTCAAGAGGGCATTGATACCGCTTGGTTAGTTTCCGCCGATTATCATTTAAAACAAGCCTTAAGTTATAACGTTGAACACTGGCATGAAGTTATTTCTAAGCATCAGACTGTTGCAATCACACTTCGTGAGTTAGCGCCCTTTGACAAACGTCTTGGGGTGACTCAACAAGAATACGAGCATGCTTTCGCTCGCTTAGTTAACAGTCTGACTGAAAAAGGTTATCAGGTTCTTGCCCTATCAACATGTACTGGCATCGATCGTTATAATAAAGACGATCGAATGATTGCGTTGAATATTAAGCAACTAGTTGAGAATCCTGAGAAATTTCATGTTGTGATGGATGAACTCAATGATGTTGAACTTGGACAGATTGTCTCACGTTGTACAATGACAATTGGGACGAGATTACATTCAGCAATCATTTCAATGAATTTCAATACACCAGCCATAGCAATTAATTATGAACATAAGTCCTTAGGTATAATGCGTAAAATGGGACTGGATGAAATGGCTGTTGATATTAAGGAGTTAATGAACGGTAGCATAATCCGCAAAGCCGAAAATGTGCTAGACAACATTGAATCCTATGAGAAAAGGATGACGGAAATTCTCGCCATACAAAGTCAAGCAGGCGATGAGATCAATAAAACCATCCTTGATAATATCAAGGGCTGATATGAAAATTACTTATTTTTTAACACACTTCCCTGTAGCATCTGAAACATTTGTTCTTAACCAAATTACTTCATTAATCGATTTAGGATATGACGTAAAAATAGTATCTATTTGGAAGGGTGATTTCACAAGGTTACATCCTGATTTCGAAAACTATAAACTGCGCGAAAGAGTGAAATATTTATTACCCGATGAGAATGGGGGGCTAATAAAGAAAACTATAAATCGTCTGTATAAAATAATTTTTAATCTGAATAAAAAACCTGTTCGTGATGCATTAAATTTTTGTGAGTATGGAAATCATGCTAAAAAGCTGCTACTTCCTTATATCACAGCTCTGAATCATGATTCAATTAAATCTGATGTATTTATCGCTCATTTTGGTACCACCGGAGTGTTAGCAAATAAATTACGACAAGTTAACTTTTTACAAGGAAGCGTGTGTACCGTATTTCATGGTATTGATATGTCCCTGTATGAAGTGATCAGGAATTATGAAGCTGATTACAAAAAGCTTTTTGAACAAACAGAGTTAATGCTTCCAATAAGTTATTTATGGAAGAAACGTCTTCTTGAAATGGGTTGTCCATCCAGTAAAATAGAAGTGTTACGGATGGGAGTTGATGTTGAAAACTTTACCTACAATCAACGTGAGCAGGTACAACTTCCTATTAAGATCATAAGCGTTGCTCGTTTGACTGAAAAGAAAGGTATTGATGATGCAATCAATGCCTGTGCGCTATTAAAACAGCAAGGTGTTCCATTTAGTTATACCATTTTAGGCGACGGGCCACTCAAAGAAGAGCTAAAAAAAATCATTGAAAATAATAATTTACAGCAGTATGTAGGCCTTGCTGGATTTAAAAATCAGGACGAGGTGAAAACATTATTGTCTGAGTCTGATGTTTTTCTATTACCTTCAGTGACTGGTAAAAATGGAGATATGGAAGGTATTCCAGTTGCATTAATGGAAGCCATGGCCAGAGGCCTACCAGTGGTTTCGACTTTCCATAGTGGTATTCCAGAGTTAATTGAAAATGAGGTCTCGGGATGGTTAGTCGCTGAGCATGACCCGGTTAGTCTTGCGGCTGTACTGAAAAAATTAGCACTTAACGAAGTACAACTCGGCGCGGTACTCGCAAAGGCCAGAGAGAAAATTGAAATTGATTTCAATGAAAAGTTAATCAATCAATCTTTGGCATACAAGCTGGAGTCAAAATTCCGTGAGTGATTTAAAAAAACAAGCCATGTGGTTATTTGGTGGAACTTGTTTTGCTGCAGCATTGCAAATAATACAGCTAGGCTTTCTTTCGCGTCACTTAGAAGCTCGCGATCTGGGGGTACTAGCCTTAATAAATTCTGTTTTGTTGATAGCCACAGTATTGCAAGACATGGGAATGAGTAGTTACTTGATTCACAGGCAACAACTAACATCTCGTGAACAGAGTACGATTTTTTGGATAAATCTTGCGTTCGGTGGGCTTACCGGTTTTTTAATGTTAATCCTAAGTTGGCCATTAGCGATCTTTTTTAAATTACCTGAGCTTAAAGGATTACTCATTCTTGCAAGTTTAAACTTTTTTATACTCGGTATGATGACGCAGTATCAGTCGCATTTTGTTAAGGTTAAAAGAGTTGTATTACTTGCTAAAGTTGAAATGTTTTCTAAATTTATTGCTTTTATTTTCGTGATTATGGCGCTTCTTTATACACCATTAAGGGCATCGAGTGTGGTTATTGGTTTATTTATCAATGCTGCACTGCGTGTAGTAATAATGATGTACCTTGCAGAAAGAAGCTGGCATCCAACGCGAGAATTCTGTAAAAATACGGCATTTAAAGCAATGCATTATGGTAAATATCAACTTGGTTCACAAACAATCAATCAGCTTCGTACGCAAGCTGACTCACTGCTGATCGGTAAGTTTCTCGGGGCCGAATTATTAGGGATATATTCGTTGGCCAAAGAGTTAGTCCTTCAACCTTTGAAACTGATTACTCCGGTGATTAACCGTCTAACGTTACCTCGCTTTGCTGAGCGGCAGCACTCTGGTGAAGACGTTAAAAAAATATTTTTAAAGGCCACATGGTGGATTAGTGTATTAAGCACATTGATGTTTCTTACAATTAATATTTTATCACCAGTAGTTGTACGAGTAATTTATGGCCCAGGTAAAGAGCAAGTTGCTATGTTGATTCCAATGATATTGTTGTTCGGCATGCTAAGACCAATGGGGGGGCTTACCGGTTCTATTTCTCAAGCGAATGGTAAAACTAACGTAGAATTCTGGTGGAATATCTGGGCAAGCGTCATAATGTTAACGATTATAGCTTGTGCTCTTTACTGGAATAGTTTAATTGCAGTTGCAATTGGTTTATCACTTTCTCAGTTCGTAATATCCTTAATTGTGCATCCTCTATTTATCAAGCCAGTAGTTGGGGTGACTTTCTTAAAATATTTGCGCAGCTGGGGCATAGTTACTTTAATGGCTATAATTATCATATTTTTAGTTCAGTCATTAAATCTTTACGTCTATCCAGAAAGTATTGGTATCTAAATGGCGTATAATTTAGGGGTGAAAGATGTCAGCGGTACATGAAGAGTTGTCTATTGTAATTCCTGTATATAATAGTTCGAAATTTATCGGCGAAACTATCGAAAGCATTATTAATTCATGCGGGGAACACAAGTATGAGATTATTCTTGTCGATGACTTATCTGCTGATTTAGATGTACTCAAAAAAGTGATTGATCAATATAAAAACATAAAGCTAATTGAGAAATCAGAAAAATCTAATGCTGCGCACTCGCGTAACTTAGGATTTGAGAATAGTCGTTACGAGAAGGTGTTTTTTCTTGATTCGGATGATCACTTTACCAGAGAATATATTCAATGCCGACTGAATTTGATGAACACGCAGCCATACGGTGTTTTTTTTGGCGGTTACACAACTGTAATAAATCGTAAAAAACGTATCCCGTATGATATCGAATATAGTGATGGCGATATTCGTGACTATTTATTTCTTAGGCATGGAGATTTCCGCACTTCGACTGTTTCAATTAACAAACGTTTTCATAAAGGGACTGTCTTCGATTCCGATATGCGTAAGCATCAGGACTGGGGGCTAGGCATTCGCTGTTATGATGCGAAAGAAAGTATTTACTATGATAAAAATACTTTAGTGATTATAAATATCGGACGCTTTGATCAAATGAGCGCAACGATGAACATCGAAGCGAGTAAGTATTTTCTTGATAACTATATTACTGATGACAAGCACCTCATTAAGTTCATTGAATTACATATTATTCGTGCGATTTGTAATAAAGATATAAAGGCACTAAAATTCTTTTTCACCAGCCTCAAAGATGTCGAAATGACTAGTAAAAAGAAAAGAATATTTCGCATCTATAAATTTCTGTCTCTGAGAGGAATTATTCAATTTTCATCCCCGACATTATCAGGAATGAAAGTAGTTAAGAATCTATTTAAATAGCACGGAATTACAATGAATAGCAAAAAAAACACTTTAGTTTATGTTATCAATAGTCTCGAGCCCGGCGGCGCTGAAATGGGATTTGAGTTATTACTGGATAACGGGTTATTTGATAATGTGTTTTTACATCTGGTTGTGATTAGCCGTAGCGGTAGCCTACTTGAAAAACGCATTGCTGAAAAGATAGGTGACAACATCCATTTTTTAAGTGAAGATCCAATCAGCAATAAAAAATTATTCAATTATGCGTTTTTAATCAGACGCTATCTGCAGAAAGTCGAGCCGAATGTAGTTATCTCAGCATTAACTCAGTCAGTATTAATTACGCGCTTTGCTCGTCTGACAATGCGATTCAAACATATCACATTCGAGCATAATACAGAGTTTCAAAATAGAGCAGCATTTTTCCTCACAAAGTGTAGCGATTTTCTTTCAGATAAGTTTTGGTGTGATTCAACAGCCACACAACGTTCACTGCTTGTCAGAAAAGATAACGCTAAGAATATCATCGTGCCACTTTTTCATGCTCAATCGTCAACCATAGCCAAAGTCTCTTATGATTCTGGCAATCTATTCCGAATTATGTCAGTAGGGCGTTTGATGCAGCAAAAAAATTATCGTCAATCACTCAAGGTTATTCAATTGCTGATTGAATCTGGCATCAAAGCCAGTCTTGATATTTTTGGCAACGGAGAAATGAAAAGTGAACTTGAAGAAATAGCAAAACAGGAAGGTCTCAAGGAAGCGATACGCTTCTGTGGGTTTGTGCAGGATTGGCAACGGGAAGCTCATAAGTATGATGCTTACTTACTTTCAAGCGAATTTGAAGGGCTTAGCATCGCAACACTTGAGGCAATGGGGGCTGGGCTGCCATGTGTTGTGAGGCCGGTAGGTGAACTTGCTAATTATATTGTTCCTTATCAGAATGGAATATTTGCTGAAACCCCTGATGAAGCAGCTATTGTGCTAGCTAAAATCTACCGCAGCCCGGATCTGGCAAAACAACTGGGTGAAAATGCGCGTAATTACGTTAATGAGAATCATTCAGAAGTCAAATTTGAAGAGCAAATCAGATTGGCGAGAATGGAAATAGGAATGGCTTGATGAAACCTACACAGCTACAGTTCCGATTCGGGCAGAATAAAATTTATACATTTGATGCACATTTGTCGATGCTTGTATGGATTTTTATTTTTCTCGCTTTCCCATTATTTGCTGTAATCAAAGAAAATATTTTTCCTATTTACTATTTCTGGGATGCTAATACGATAGAAACATTTATGATGAGGAATAATCCTCTTATAATGTTTGATTCTTATGCCAGTACGGCTGCATTTTTTAATGTATTCAATGTAAGTCGGGATTCTGTTATATTTCCAATAGTTTCATCTTTGATCATTATCGCTAACTTCTACTTCATTCTTAAAAAAAGTGAAGCAGAGAAAATTACTTTACTTGAATTTTTGGTGTATCTTTATTGTATGCTGTTGTCTATCGTATATATGACGCTGCTCAGTAAAGATTTTGTTGTGCTTCTTTTTATTATTCCTTTTCTGCCCCTGTCAAAAAAAGGTGTGGCCGGGTTGATTTTTTGGTCATTGCTTGCGTTATTCTATGCGATTTATTTCCGAAGTTATTGGTTTATCTTATTGGGCATGTTTTGGTTCTTTTACATTGCATTAGGGATATTCAGGCGTCCTATTGTAATACTACTTCTCGGTTTCTTTATCCTTTTCTGTCTGGCTGTAGTCTTTAAGGTTGGAATGGGGATAGATGTGGATAATTTCCGCAATATTGTGAATGAAACTCGACTTGAAAATGCTAACGAAAATGCACGTACAATGATAGTTTCCATCATTCCTGGCGGTGGATTAATCATTAGCTGGCTCAATGTTTGCCTCACGTGGGTATTTATGATGGTGCCAATACCCTTACTTGTATCATTTTCTCCGTTTTATATTATCATCTCATTTTTCATTATGCTCTTGTGGTATAAATTTTGGCGCTCTGTAAAGATTGAAATGATCAATCAGGGTGATAAGCAATTACGAGCTATTATTGCATTAATTATTTCCTTTACCGCTGTGCAAAGTATATTTGAACCAGATTATGGTAGCTATGTAAGACACTTATCTCCATTCTATCCACTATTTTTCTATGCACTTTTTGCCTCTTATCGTACGGTAAAAGAAGTTGAATAAAAGGAACAACTAATGAAAGTTTTGCATGCTGCTGAGACGATTAAAGGTGGAGTAGCGACAGTATTAAAGCAGATTGCCAGCTCACAAATAAATCGCAATGCTCATGATAAGATTATTTGTATTGTTCCAGATTCTCAGCGGAAAGAATTGGATTGTATAGCAGATAAAAATATTGTGACGTTTAAACGCAATCGTCGCGATATCAGTGCTTTTATTGCTTTTGCTCGTGTCTTTACCAAAAAAGTATGGCAAGAAAAACCAGACTTCGTCCACTTACACAGCACTTTTGCAGGCGTTTTAGCACGCGTTGTGCTGCTTTTAATGTGGCCTGTAAGAAGGCCTACAGTAATTTACTGCCCGCACGCATTCTCTTTTTTGATGGTGTCGACACCAATGAAAAGAAAAGTGTACATCTTGATTGAAAAAATTTTGCTTGGCATCACTGATAAAGTCGTTTGTGTAAGTGACTTTGAATATCAGGAAGGTTTAAAAGCTGGTCTCAATGAAGACAAGTTAACAACTATCTATAACGGTGTTCCTGTTAAGCTTGACAGAGTTAAGAAGGGTAAGACAGATAAAGTCAATCTACTTTTTGTTGGTCGATTTGATCTGCAAAAGGGCTATGATGTGCTCATTAATGCCTATCGGCAATGTAATAAAGAAGATTTTACATTAACTATAGTAGGCGATAGTGTTAATCATCAAAATGAAAAAGTTGAGTTGGAAAACGTTACTTATACAGGCTGGCTGGCCGCTAAAGATATTGAAAGTTATTTTATAGCTGCTGATGCATTGGTAATTCCAAGCCGTTGGGAAGGCTTTGCAATGGTCCCTTTAGAAGCAATGAGTTATTCTTTACCCGTTATTTCAAGTAACTCCACGTCGCTTCCTGAAGTTGTGATAGATGGTGAGACAGGTTTTTTATTTGACAATGGTGATGTAAACGCTTTAGCAAACATATTATCAAACCTGAAAAAATATGATCTCGTGGAAATGGGTAGAAAAGGTAATAAATTCTTTAATGAAAATTTCACCTCTCAAAGTATGATCGATAAAACTAATGAACTGTATTCCATACTCAAGTCCAGTAATAAGTAACAATCAAGTTACAAAATATAGAAATTCAAATCGTGTCTTCGATAATGCATGAATTGAGCAGGAAAGTAAAAAATGAATACGGTTAATGATAAACGAACGCGAACTAATGCATCTATCATTTCAATGATGCAGCGCTTTTCTGATATTTTTGTCATGTTTTGCGGTTTTTATATCATCAATTTAATTGACTCCAGAGTTGTTGATTCGCCTTTATGGTTGCATATGTTAACAGCTTTAGTTGTCTTTCAAATGGTAGGAGGTATCACAGACTTTTATCGCTCCTGGCGTGGTGTGAACTTTGGTTCAGAATTACAGCTTATATTGCAAAACTGGACAATCAGTCTCGTTATAAGTGCAGGGTTAATGTCATTTGTAAATGTTATTTATCTTGATTTCAAACAATATATGTTGCTTTTCTTTACTGTTTCAGTGGGCTTTCTTTTTTCGCGCGCGAGTATCCGTTTTCTATCGGGCTTTATCCGAAAACTCGGTTACAACACTCGCAATGTCGCGATTGTAGGTAATATGCCTATTGGAATATCATTAGCCAATAGCTTTTTGAATGCACCCTGGATGGGAATGAATGTTGTAGGTCATTACTCGAATGTTAAAATAAAATCAGATGATGAATCCGAAAAAAATATAATATATTGTGGTGACATTGATCAGTTATTAGTTGATGCGAGAGAGGGCCGAATAGATAAAATCTATATTGCGATGGCAATGTCGGAAGAAGTGACTATAAGAAGACTTGTAAATCAACTAACTGATACAACATGTTCAGTAATGTTGATTCCCGATATTTTCACGCTAAATGTTCTACATTCTCGTACAGAAGAAGTAAATGGTGTGCCCGTGGTTCCTCTTTTTGAAACACCTATGAGCGGTATGAATATGGTGTTCAAACGTATTGAGGATATTATTGTTTCATCTCTCATATTGCTTTTTATTTCACCGGTTTTATTAACAATATCTCTGGCAGTAAAAATAACCTCGCCAGGACCGATAATATTTCGCCAGTTGCGCTATGGGATGGATGGCAAGCCTATTATGGTGTGGAAATTCCGTTCTATGTCTGTCATGGAAAATGGTGATAAGGTCGTGCAGGCAACTAAGGGCGATGTGCGAATTACACCTATAGGACGTATTTTACGTTCAACGTCATTGGATGAGTTGCCGCAATTTATCAATGTGTTGAAAGGTGATATGTCGATAGTTGGTCCCCGTCCTCATGCAGTCGCACATAACGAACAATATCGTGCAATCATTCAGGGTTATATGCTTCGTCATAAGGTAAAACCAGGTATCACGGGATGGGCGCAGATTAATGGCTGGCGGGGCGAAACTGACACTTTAGAAAAAATGGAAAAACGTGTAGAGTTCGATCTACAGTACATTCGTGACTGGAGCATTTGGCTCGATTTAAGGATTATCTTCCTGACAATCTTCAAAGGTTTTGTTAGTAAAACTGCATATTGAAGAAGAAGTAGCATAGCGTAAAGTTGGAATATTCTTTTATTATTCATTACGATGATGATCTTGATAGCACTTCTGTATTCCAGAAGTGCTTTTTGTTTTTAATAATATCTTCAGCTTATCATTATATGTCTGAAAGTATTTGATTCTCTATTTAATCAATACCCTGTCATTCTTGCTAGTACTCATAATTAGGAATGTACATGAAAGAGATTGATAAGTTTAAAGATAAAGTTGCTGCTGTAAAATCAGAACGCCGCAGCTTCATGAAAAAGTTGGCTATCACACTCAGCGCCGCGCCACTTTTGCTGGATACTAAGTCACAAGCTGCAGATATCACGTCACTCACATCCAACTCCCCAGCTATGCCCTCAGAAGTATCATCAAATCCCACTCTTAAAATCTTATCTGAACATGACGGATTAAAGTTTGTCGGTACATGTTCAGATGTTCAAAATCTGAGTAAAACTATTCCTGAATTTCCTGGGCAGATAATTTTTGTTAGTAGCTGGAGTGAAAATCATTCACAAAATGGATGCGGATTTTTTACAGCAGTAAAGGACTCTACTTTAGATACAAATGGTGGAACACAGTTTAAGGCACCCGGAGGGTGGTGCTGGGTGCGCGTAATCGAAGGAGATACGATTGATGCAACTTGGTTTGGCGTTAGTGCAGATGGTACTGATTGCGGTGATAACATAGCTAAAGCAATAAGTTACATAACACACAATGGTGGAGTACTTTCTTTTCCTGCTGGTGAGATAAATTTCGGTAAATATCGTGTTAGCGTGAACTGGTTTAAGGGTATTAAGCCATTCACGATTAAAGGGCAGGGAGCTTCTACCATATTTACTTTCGATAATATCGATCCACCAGAACGACCTGAAAACAAAAACTGGGTCATGGAACCTAACCTGTTCCATTTTCGAGGTAATACTGATGATTGTCTCATCGATAGCGTAACAATTCAGGACCTTTGTATAAATTACACCCGACAGAGAAATCGCGGTGGTACCAACTTAGATCAACTTTCTGAATGCCATCCAACACCTCATTCTAAAGGTGTAACTGCTCTCTTTTTTGACAGATGTCTAAATCCCAAAGTGAGCAATGTTCGATTGACTGATATTTACGGCAGCGGAATATATGTCCGGCGCTGTTTCAACCCCTTGATGGAACGCGTGCATATGTATGATGTTTCATCTAATCAGATACTTGCTCGCGACAAACGGATGGATCGTGATGAGTTTGGTGGAGGTATATTTTACTGGGCTTGTTACGGCGGTAAAATGAATGACTGCGTTGCATGGAATACTCGTAAATACACTGTTGATATACTCTCACCCGATAATAAACAGCAGATAAAAAAAACACTTTGTGGTTACATAGGTTTTTGGACGGAGTTCGGTAGTAAAGAAGGTATTCATGCTGCTCCAATGATTGACTGGTTGAACATAACCGGTGGTCAGTTGGATCGTGTCTCACGTGGAGTTGAAATATCTAATTGCATTGCCTATGGATATGTCATAGGTATCAAGGCTGAAGCGAAAGTTGATGTAAGTATAATCAATAACATTGTTCTTAATTGCTATTTGCCAATCAATTGCAGTGGTGTTCGGGGAGTTGTGCAACGCAACTTCACAGACATGTTACAAGCAGAGGATGTTAAATGTCCACAGGGCGGTTATGAAGAAAGACGCTCTCATTTAGGTGGGGTTACCTTTACTAAATATGGGCCCTCAAATTTAACCCTCGAAATATCACATAATTATGTTCACACAAAAAACTATGCTGCAGTAAACGTGAGTAGAACAAATCTCAAGTTTTTATATAATTATATTGAAATCAATGGCGTTGCAGACATGTTCAAATCTTCTGGAAAAGGAAGGCTGTTTGGATTAGAAATAAGTGGTAATACGTTTTACTACAGTAGACTGTCTGCCCCTAAACCCTCTACGATCGCCTATAATATCACCGGTATAATTGAACGAAACAGTTTTATTATAAACTCTAAATCACCAGCGGTAATTATTATACGCAATAATGAACAGTCTCCGAATATACAGTTTAGAGATAATGTTATTACAGGACCCTTAGACATAAAATCTGCTTCAAGCATAAACATTAGAAATAATGTTTTTTCTAATAGAACATTAAATCCTTCACGAATTGAACTGAATGCAGACCATTGTTCAATCTGTGGAAATATCTTTGAGTTAC
Organism: Winslowiella sp. 2C04; assembly: GCF_050037805.1. Taxonomy (NCBI): domain Bacteria; kingdom Pseudomonadati; phylum Pseudomonadota; class Gammaproteobacteria; order Enterobacterales; family Erwiniaceae; genus Winslowiella; species Winslowiella sp. 2C04. The sequence continues at coordinate 1,691,728 of NZ_CP188300.1, forward strand.
CCAGCACAATGATTAATGAACCCATTGTATTGCGGGGGAGTAATCACAGAATTGAAAATAACAATTTCCACTTAATCCCTTTTTCAGAGTATCCAGTCAAAATCGCTGCTTATTTTCGGCTTGCTCGGGGAACTAAAAACTTAATTTTTCGTAGCAATCATTTACTTGATGAAAAAAATAACATTTCGCTGGTAGTTGCTAGCGAAGTTTCATCTCTATTGTTCTTTGATAACACCAACAGCGGTGATGGAGTAATGCTGTACACTGAGGGGAAAATTTATGGACCTGTCGTTAATGAGCGTAATCAATTCAAAGCCGGTCTTTTAAGTGGTAAGTTTAAGGAAGATCCGAACCGTGTCAGTAACCTGGACGATGATTTTAAACCAATGATTGGTGAAAGACTTTATTACCAACTACCGGCTATTAACGGTGCTGAGGGGATTGTGCTGACATCCAAAGGATGGCGAGAGTTTGGCCATATCAGTAATGATGAGCCTATTTGATATGGTCCATTAAATATCATGAGTAGCATTACATTTAATGATGTTGAGGATTTAATTGTAAATTCAGGTTATTATCCGGTAAGAAATCTCGTTGAATTTTCAGATAAAGATTATACTTACCAATCATACCTTTAATGCATAATGAATGAGTATCTTTACAACATAATGTGGAAAAATCATGACGAAGCTTAAAGCAGTTATCCCGGTAGCGGGACTCGGTATGCATATGCTCCCGGCCACTAAAGCCATCCCTAAAGAGATGCTGCCTGTTGTTGATAAGCCAATGATTCAGTACATCATTGATGAGTGTGTTGCTGCAGGTATCAAGGAGATTGTGCTGGTTACCCACGCGTCCAAGAACGCGGTTGAAAACCATTTCGATACCTCTTATGAGCTTGAAGCACTGCTGGAAGCGCGCGTTAAGCGACAATTACTGAGTGAAGTTCAGTCTATCTGCCCGCCGGGCGTAACCATTATGAACGTGCGTCAGGCTCAACCACTTGGGCTGGGACACTCCGTTCTTTGTGCTCGCCCAATGATTGGCAATAATCCGTTTGTCGTGGTGCTGCCAGATGTGTTGCTGGACGATTCTACCGCTGATCAACTGCGCTACAATTTGGCCGCGATGGTTGCGCGTTTTGAAGAGACTGGGCGCAGTCAGGTCCTGGCGAAGCATATGCCGGATGCCGACCTCTCTGAATACTCTGTGATTGTGACAGATGAAAATCTGGAAAATGAAGGTCAAACTGCGGCGATTACTGAGTATGTCGAAAAGCCAGAAAATCCTCAAACACTGAATTCTGACCTTGCCGCGGTAGGTCGCTATGTCCTTTCTGGTGATATCTGGCAAGAATTGGAAAATCTTGAGCCGGGAGCATGGGGTCGCATTCAGTTAACTGACGCAATTGCTAATCTGAGCAAGAAGAAACCGGTTGATGCCAGTCTGATGACCGGTACCAGTTTTGACTGCGGTCGTAAACTTGGCTATATGCAGGCTTTTGTCTCATATGGACTGCGCAACAACGACCAGGGGCGTGAGTTCCGCGAACAAATCAAGAAACTGCTGGCGAAGTAATTTAATATTTATCCCGCGTATCTTTCGCGGCTGGAAGGAGTTGAAATGGCTATTTTAGTAACCGGTGGGGCTGGCTATATTGGTTCCCATACGGTTCTGGCGCTTCTGGAGCGCGGTGATGATGTAGTAGTGCTGGACAATCTCAGCAATGCTTCGCGTGAATCACTTAATCGCGTTGAAAAGCTTGCCGGTAAAAGTGCGGTGTTCTGCGAAGGTGATGTTCTTGATCGTGCCTGTCTACGAGATATCTTTGCCAGTTATAACATCAGTGCTGTGATTCATTTTGCCGGATTAAAGGCGGTAGGTGAATCTACACGCAAGCCGCTTAAATACTATGAGAATAACGTTTCAGGTACCGTGGTATTACTGGAAGAGATGCATAGCGCTGGCATTTATCAAATAATTTTCAGTTCAAGTGCAACGGTGTACGGTGCTGATGCGCCAGTTCCTTACGTTGAAACCACTCCTATTGGTGGCACCACCAGCCCTTACGGCACCTCAAAGCTGATGGTTGAACAGATTTTACAGGATTATGCAAAAGCAAACAGCAACGTTAAAGCGATCGCGCTGCGCTATTTTAATCCTGTTGGCGCGCATGAGTCCGGGGAAATCGGTGAAGATCCTAACGGGATTCCAAATAATCTGTTGCCTTATATTGCGCAAGTAGCTATTGGTCGGCTGGAAAAATTGGGCATTTTTGGTGATGATTATGACACTGAAGATGGCACAGGCGTACGTGACTATATCCACGTTGTTGACCTTGCAGAAGGGCATCTGAAAGCGCTTGATCACTTGTCCGCGATCAACGGCTACAAAGCCTACAATCTTGGGGCAGGTAAGGGATATTCAGTGCTTGAAATGGTTCATGCATTTGAAAATGCCTCGGGTCGTAAGGTGCCGTACCAGATATCTTCCCGACGTGATGGTGATCTTGCCGCCTTCTGGGCAGATGCTACGCTGGCCGATCAGGAGCTTAACTGGCGAGTTACGCGTGGAATCGATGCAATGATGCGCGACACCTGGAACTGGCAGTCGAAAAATCCGCAGGGTTTTAACTAACAAATATTATTCATTAAACAGCCTCCTTTAGTTCCAAAAAGGAGGCTTTTTTTTTCTGGCAGCAAAGTTAAGTTGTTGTTGCACTACGCCTGCTGTTTCTAATTCCAAATAAAAATCGAGTAAAATTGAAAAAATTGATGATATGATAAATAATTACGCAACTCATAAGCGTGGCCAGGCAGAGATAAATATAGAAGTCATAAACATTGTCAGATATTTTATCAACCTGCGGTGCAAGAAGCTGAATAACTCCAAAATGTGATACATAAATAATTAAAGAACTATCTTTGAGGAAGTTAATCAACCGGCTACTATAGTCAATTCTCAGAAATATGAATAGCAGTGACAAGCTGATAAACATGCCTGAAAGGAAGTCTGAACATGTTTTGAAAAGTTGCTCAACGAATGAAATATTTTGTATAATATATTTTTTATCATAAAGGTAAGTGGATGCTATACTAAAAACAACTGCAAAGAATGCGATGTAATAAATCCTATTTTCGATGATTTTTAGGTTTTCTCTTTTGAAAAGCATAAAGCCAGTCAAGTAAAAAACAGAAAAATATAATGGTCTCAATATCATATTTTCAAAAAGCTCATTGGTTATTCCATTCGTGTTTATTTTAGTTCCCACAAAGCTTAACACGGCCCATGTAAAAAATATAAATGAAATCGCACAACAGAACTTGACATTTAAAGTGAGCTTTTTGATAAGGTTAAGTACTGGCTGATAACAGCTTATCAGGGACAGGATAAGTAGCGTCAAAAGAAACCACAGATGCTTGAGTTCGTAGGTTAACTGATTTTTTATCAAAATATTTGGTATGAGAATGAAAAGTATAAAGCTGGAAAGCAAAGGTACCATTACACGTTCTTTACGATTATTTAGAAAGTATTTTCTATCTTTATGAGTAAAGAGCATGCAGGCAAGAAATCCACATAAAATAAAAAAGCATTCCATTCGGAACAAACTTACATACTGAAAAACGAGGCTAATAATTGTACTTGTACCATGAACACTTTTATAAGACCAATCTGAGTAATTAACAAATAGAGCAGCGTGAATAAAAATGCCGAAAATCATCATTATTGCTCTTAATGAGTCAAGGCCGTAATAATAACGCATTGTGAATACCTTAGGAACGTGAAAGTTCCCCCTATTATTGGTAACTATTGGTAAATTAATACTGGTTTTATCCGAAAGTTGTTATCATGCTTATCGTATTACTGATAATGATTTATTGTGGTGATAATTTCCGGTAAAAATGGCTATACTTGTAACCTTTCTGATGAACATACGTTATTAGTCAGGCTGTCATAATTACCTCTGTGAACTTAAATAGTGATTGCGACGTGTATACCAATTTTTTCAATTTCCGATTACAAATAAACGAGACTATCGTTTATTTGTAATCCTCTCCATTTGTCTATCAAAGTATAAGAATCTTGTGGTGTGTAAAGGTGCCTGTTTTATATAGCACTGAAATTATGAAGTAGCAAAAGAGAAGTGTTATTTGATTGAAGGGGGATGCTACTCGAATCTTAAATTGAGAAAAGTCTTCATTAGCTGGATGAAAAAAATACCTTCGTTCAAATTAAAGTATCGTTTTCAATTGATGCTGCCATTGATGATTGATGATTGATGATTGATGATTGATAATTTATGAGGGCAAGATCGACTCAGATCTGATCGTCTTAAGGGTATCTTTTTACGCAGGACATCGAGGTATCTGAGTCACCATTACTGTATGTAATGTAACCGCTTCATCATCCGTTCGCCTATCATTTTACAACTCAGCCAATACTTTTACACTTAACACTTGTGTAAGAGATCAGTTAGTACCAAAATTATCGCTTACCCTAGCGAGCTGATGCCACACACAAGGTGTTTACCATGATGCTCCAGGATAAATCCTGAGTGAAATCCTCTGGCAAAACGCGTATCCTGTCGCCTGAGTTCACATCGCTGGCGTTACTGCAGCAACTGGTTGCTGGAAGCCAGGGGCGGTAGCGTGGTTTCAAAAAAGTTGTGTTTAGGACAACGTTAATTATATTCATAAACCGACTTATTGGTCTCGTAAATAGATGAACGATAAAATTTATACAAATTTTGATACTACACGCATTCGTGATTAATCTTTTGAGGTGTTTTTGTGAATCCTAAAGTCAGTATTATAACTGCAACCTATAATTCGGCTGAGTTTATCGAAGCGCTTTTCGCTTGTCTGCTGAATCAGACTTATGAAAACTGGGAGTGGTTGATCACCGATGATTGTTCAAAAGATAATACATGGTCTTTACTTGAAAGAATAGCGGCACAAGACTTGCGCGTTTGTATTAAGAAAAACATTGTTAACCAAGGTGCAGCAGTATCTCGTAATGAAAGTCTGCGTCGCGCTAAGGGCGAATATCTGGCTTTTGTTGATAGCGATGATTTATGGCACCCTGATAAACTCAGTAAGCAGATTGCTTTTATGCGTGAGAATAATTATCAGTTTACTTTCACTGCATATCGATTAATTAATGAGCAGGGAATTGTTTTAAATAAAAAAATTGATTTAAAAAACAAGCAAACCTCGTTCACTTACAGTGATATGCTGTGCAAAAGGGCTACCCTGGGTTGTTCAACCGTAGTGATCAAAAACGGTATTATTAGCGATATGACCATGCCGTTGTTACGTACCGGACAGGATTATGCATTCTGGTTAAAAATTTTAAAACAACATAAAACAGCTTATCTCCTACAGGAATGCCTAACTGATTATCGTATCGTTCAGAACTCTATCTCACGAAATAAATTTAAAAAAGCTGCAAGACAATGGCAAATTTATCGTGACGTGGAAAAGCTTAATTTTATCAAAACGATATATTCATTTGTTAACTATGCATATCGTGCAGTGTTTCGGGGATAAGATGAAAGTTGCTATTGGCATCTCTACCATGAATGATGGTGTATATAGTGCACTTTCGAATTCAAAAGATATAAGTCGAGAGTGTGATATTATAATTTGTCAGCAGGTCTCAGATGCGTCTGCTGTCTTCCCAATGGAAAGTTATGATCTTAGCTCAATAAATGTTATCGTCAAATACGAGAAAGGTTTAAGCCGTAGCAGAAACACCTTACTGCAAGCGGCAATGGATCAGGGTTATGATTTTCTAATTATCAGTGATGACGATGTTAAGTATATTCCCGAGGGATTGAGTAATTTGATCGATCATCTTTCCACTCATCGCCATCAGCATCTACAGTTCCAGAGCACCAATGAACACGATGAGTTAAGGAAAAAATATAAAAAAAAATCATTTACTTTAAGTTCATTGGATATACTGAAGGTCTCTTCCATAGAAATGTGTCTTAACATCGGATTGTTGAAAAAGCAAAATATACGGTTTGATGAATCTTTCGGTTTGGGGGCGGGTTGGCCCGTAGGAGAAGAGGCAGTGATGCTGTCTGACATACAAAATTCAGGTCAGGAAATTGTTTTTCTGCCAATATCAGTGACTAATCACCCTGATGAGAGTACTGGAGAAAAATTATTCTTTGATGCGCTAATGCTTAAATCGCGTGGCGTATTATTCCGTCGCTGCTATGGTGCTGCGAAGGGGTTAATCATTACATTACTCTTCTGGATGCGAAAGTTTGTTTTAAAACCTTCTAAAAGGAATGCATTCCGCAAATTAACTTCTTTGAAATTACTAATTAAAGGTTATAATGAGTGTGGGAAAAGTTAATTATCTCTGTGGGCATGAGCCTTCTAAACAACAAATAAAATTATATTCAAATTTATCTGCACTAGTATTGAGTCTTATATTATTATTTTTGTCGCCATTGATATTTATCCTGTTTTTTTGCTTTATATCCCCTTTTGTTGACTCTCGCTTACGGATTTTATTCTCTCCGCTGATTCTTCTCTGCGCTGTTACCTTTTATGCAACATTGCAACCTTTCTCCGATCTAGCGGAGTACATGAATGTTTATCATCAGATCAATAACGGAACAATAGATATATTTAATTATCAACGTTTCGGGCATGGTGTAGAAATACTTGTTCTGCTAATTATGAAAGCCACTGGTTGGCTTTTCTCGAACAATGATCAAATGTTTTTAATTACTGTATACTTTATAATATTTTCAGTAATTTATGCAACGTGCATTAAGGTCAATCGACGCTATCATTTGGCATTATTTGGTTCGCTTTTTTTTACACTAGGTTTTATAGAGTCACTTTCATATGTATTAAGACAAAATCTCTCTTTGGTTATTTTTATTTATGCCGTCTATGCAACGCGTAATAGTAAAGTCAGATTTTTGCTGTTTTTATTGAGTTTTACCGCGCACATTTCTGGCATCATTAATATTGCGGTGTACTATTTTGCTGTTTTGTATAAGAAAAAAATAGCTGGCATTCAAAGCGTGTTCAAGATAATGATTATGGTATTATTTATTGGGCTTGCACTGTTAGCATTTGTAAAGTTTACACCTCTTGGAGAATCACTGTTGCAAAAATCAAACTCAGTGGTTAACAATAGCAGGTTTAGTGTTATGCCATTGTCGTACGTTGTCCTAACGGCCATCAATGCACTGGCTTTGCTTTACTTGATTAGTAAATCTAAAGGTATTGATACAGTTACCTATTATCTGTTTTTAAAAGAAGTGTTGATATTCTTTTTGATGTTACCGTTTCCTACTGTATCCAATCGGTTGGGAATTATTATATTTTCATACTCTTCGGTGTTCATCTTCTACTTCTTCAAAAATCCGGCGAATAATTCTATTGCCTATAAGCGTATTGCAGTTTTACTGGCAATCAATATATTACCATTTATGTATTCGATGAGTGTGGTTAGCTCAAATGGTAATGATTACACTTTCTATAACAACCAGCCTATAACCTATAACCTGTTCCAGGTCATTGATGAATTGTCAGACCGAGTTCAGCATGGCGTAGTTTATCTGGATAATGGTAACGATTAATCCAGATGAAAAAATATCTATTCAACCTAATCTGGATGCTGGCTGACCGGTTTCTTATGTTGGTCTTCCAGCTGTATATATTCGTCTCTATCAAACGACTTTACGATCTGGAAATACTGGGGGGCTGGTCGACCATTAACAACCTTTCTCAGCTGTTAATGTCCCTGTTTATGCTGGGGATTGATGTGGTGGTGGTCAAAAGGATTGTCGAAACTAAAGAGCGTGCTGGAGTAGAGATCGGTTCGGCCATTACCATTCAGTTTTTCGGTGCAATTGCTTATAGTATATTTTTCTGGTTGATAATCAGGGCTTTTTATCAGGATATTGCTCACGTCAACACCTACTTTATCGTCTTTGTTGTTGCCAATTTCTTTAGTATATTCAGTAAGACAATTTTTTGGCATTACAGCGCGCTGGTCGAATCGAAGTTTCGTGCTATCACCATTATGTTATCGATGGTATTTGGTTTTGGTTTCACCTTCTTAGCCAATTTGCAGTGGCCAGAGCTAATTTTCTTTTCATTTGCGTTTTATTATTTTGTGCAGTTCCTCGTTGCGGTCGCTATCTATTTTTTTTATTTCGACAGGCGCGTTCTGTGGCGTTATGACAAAACTATTACCAAAAGCTATCTGGTTGTCGGCTCGAAGCTGATTATCTCTACCCTGAGTGTGGCGATATTTGTTCAGGTTGATAGCCTGATGCTGGAGAAGTTTTCAGGAGTCGAGGAAGTTGGGGTGTTTAACGCAGCATTGAAAATATCGACGATCTGGTTTTTCATGGCTGGCGTTATAGCCAGTGCGTTTTTCCCCAAAATAATACATTTGAAAAACCGTAAAAGTGACTGTTTATTCCTGTTACAGTGGATGATTACGTTGGTCATTTATCTGACACTGTTCGCCTCAATATTTATCACCATTTTCGGTGGTTATATTCTGCAGGTATTATACGGCGAGCCTATGGTGGCGTCGGCAAAAGTGCTGTCGATTCATATTTGGTCCAGTTTGTTTGTCTTTATGGGCGCTTTTTCTTCGAAGTGGCTTTATGCCAACGATGAAATCAATCTTGATATCTATAAAACGGTAGTTGCCGCAGTATTCAATGTCGCACTGAATCTTCTGGTTATCCCTGCATACGGCGCAGTTGGAGCTTCAGTTGTTTCACTGGCTTCCTACTTTATCGCGAACTTCTTGTTTTTCCTCTTCATTAAAAGAGTTAGATCGATATTTGTACTGCAATGTCAGGCATTGCTGGCGGTGTTTAACCCTCTGGGTGTGTTTCGTGACTATCGGAAAATAAAATGCTTATTTCAGTCCTGACGCCGGTCTATAACCGGAAGGATATTATAAAATCCCTGTTTGAATCCTTACTATTGCAAACTGACCAGCGATTTGAATGGATCGTTGTTGACGACGGGTCGGTTGACGGTTTGGAAGATGAGATTGACGGTTTTCGTCAGCGAGCCAGCTTCGGCATAAATTTCATCCGTCAGCATAACCAGGGTAAGCATGCCGCTGTGAACCAGGGAGTGGCCGGGGCACACTCTGACTGGATATTTATTGTTGATAGCGATGACACTTTGGTGCCAGATGCGATAGCCATCCTCAATCTGCAGATTCAGGAAAGTCAGGATTCAGTCAAGGGGCTGGTTTACCTCAGGGGAATGACGCGAGGTTATGCAGATACACCAGTACCTGATGGGCATTTCCCACAAGATTGCTGTGAGCTTAACAGCTGCAAATTTGTTGCAGTAAAAGGGGATAAGGCAATTATTGTGCGCAAAGCGCAGATGATTGAACATCCTTTTCCACTTTTCGCCGGCGAAAAATTTGTTACTGAGTCTTATGTATGGAACCGTATTTTCGAAAGTGGTGGGTTGCTGGGCTTTAATAAGGTTATCTATCTTGGTGAATATTTATCCGGTGGATTAACAAATAATTATTTTAAATTGTTACAGGCTAACCCACAGGGTGTGCTGGCATTTATCAAATCGAATATGCAACTTAAAAATATTGATGCAAATATCTACAAGCAAAGCGCTTACCATTTTTGCCCGATTTTTTCTTTTAGAAATCTGCGTGAGATTTATAGTGCCAGTTCGCCAGGACGCTTTTTATCTTTTTCCTTGATGACGCTGTTAATGTTTGTAAAATTAAAATTGGAAAAGAAATTATGATACCAAAAGTCCTTCACTTCATCTGGTTTGGCGGCCGTGATTTCCCGGCGCTGGAGACGAAGTGTATTGAATCCTGGAAAAGGTATTTGCCAGATTACGAAATCAAACGCTGGGATGAAAGCAACTATTTCTCTGACGATCCCGGTTTTGCCAAAGCTTTTGAAAAAAAACAGTGGGCCTTTTGTGCGGATTTCGCAAGGTTAGATATATTGGTTAAGCATGGTGGTGTTTATCTCGATACTGATGTGGAACTGGTTAAAAGTTTTGACTCCTTTCTCGAACATCAATGCTTTGTCGGTATGGAGTCTGAGCAGTACATGGGATGCGCTATAATAGGTGCGCAGGTGGGTGATGCATTTATGACTAAATGTTTAGATGAAGTCAGGGCGTCTTTACTAAAAGATTTCATCCCAATGCCTAAAATTTTTCAATATGTTTATGAAAATAATAGCTTCCCGATGCTAAAGGTTTATTCGCGCGACTATTTCTATCCCTATAATCCTTTTGCATATCCTATAAAAAATCTTATGTTTAGCGATCTCACTGAGAACACTCATGCAATACATCACTGGAATTATTCCTGGAGACCTTCGGTGCCGGAGCGCATCGTGGCAAAAGTTAAACGGATAATTTCTAAGAATAAGTTTATAAAATAATCGTGTGCATGAACGTGGCAACGGACTGACTGAAAAAGCCCATCAGCTCACCCGAAGTCACACATCAAGCGGTGAAATATTAGCCTCTTGAACTAAGGTTTATAAGGTTATTATTCTTCCTCATCTATCACACCAATTGCTACCTACTTTGATATGTTCTGAGTTAACATCAGAAGTATTATCTAATTGCAGGTTTGGCCTGCATAGGGTTTTAATCAGACAGGAGTATGTAATGTCCAAGCAACAGATCGGCGTTGTAGGTATGGCTGTAATGGGCCGCAACCTGGCTCTGAATATCGAGAGCCGCGGCTATTCAGTTTCTATCTTCAACCGTTCACGTGAAAAAACAGATGAAGTCGTTGCTGAGAACCCAGGCAAGAAGCTGGTTCCACACTACACCATTGAAGAGTTTGTTGATTCACTGGAAAAACCACGTCGTATCCTGCTGATGGTGCAGGCAGGTGAAGCAACCGATAAGACTATCGCTTCCCTGACCCCACACCTCGATAAAGGCGATATCCTGATCGATGGTGGTAATACCTTCTATAAAGATACCATCCGCCGTAACCGTGAGCTGTCCGAGCAGGGCTTTAACTTTATTGGTACCGGTGTTTCCGGTGGCGAAGAGGGCGCACTGAAAGGCCCTTCTATCATGCCTGGTGGCCAGAAAGAAGCTTATCAGCTGGTTGCACCAATCCTTGAAGAGATTGCTGCACGTGCAGAAGGTGAAGCTTGCGTCGCTTATATCGGTCCGGACGGCGCGGGTCACTATGTGAAGATGGTGCATAACGGTATCGAATATGGCGATATGCAGCTGATTGCTGAAGCTTATTCTCTGCTTAAAAATGCACTGAACCTGAGCAATGAAGATCTGGCTAAAACCTTTAGCGAGTGGAATGAAGGCGAGCTGAGCAGCTATCTGATCGACATCACCAAAGATATCTTCACTAAGAAAGATGAAGAAGGTAAATACCTGGTCGATGTGATTCTGGATGAAGCAGCGAACAAAGGCACCGGTAAGTGGACCAGCCAAAGCTCACTGGATCTCGGCGAGCCGCTGTCACTGATTACTGAATCGGTATTTGCGCGCTACCTGTCTTCACTGAAAACACAACGTGTTGCGGCTTCTAAAGTTCTGAGCGGCCCAACTGTTCAGGCGGTAAGTGGTGATAAAGCCGAGTTTGTTGAGAAGGTGCGTCGCGCTCTGTACCTCGGTAAAATCGTCTCTTATGCTCAGGGCTTCTCACAGCTGAAAGCAGCTTCTGATGAGAATAACTGGGATCTGCACTACGGTGAGATTGCTAAAATCTTCCGCGCGGGTTGCATTATCCGCGCCCAGTTCCTGCAGAAAATTACCGATGCATACGCCGATGACGCTAACATCGCTAACCTGCTGTTGGCTCCTTACTTCAAAAACATCGCTGATGAGTATCAGCAAGCGCTGCGTGACGTGGTGGCTTATGCCGTTCAGAACGGTATTCCAACTCCGACTTTCTCTGCCGCGATTGCCTACTACGACAGCTACCGTTCAGCGGTACTGCCGGCTAACCTGATTCAGGCGCAGCGTGACTACTTTGGTGCGCATACCTATAAGCGTATCGATAAAGACGGTGTGTTCCACACCGAGTGGCTGGACTAAGACAGTCATAAACTCCCGCTTCGGCGGGAGTTTTTCCTCCGAATGTAAATTTCAGATGTTTTCTCTTCGATTTTTCCCATATTTCAGCTATTTTTCTCAGTCCATTGGCAGAACACTCTGGTACTGCCACTATTCGTACTGTTTTCTTCGTTGAGTGATTTTGCAAGGAAATTATGAGTAACAACAACAAGCCTGAAGTCGTTGAACAGTCCCCGCTGCGTCAAACCTTTTACAATAATAATGATGAGCTGGATTTGCTCGATGTGATTGCTCAGCTGTGGCGCGGAAAAGTGACAATTATTGTTGCTACTGTCGTTATGATGATTATTGCCGGTCTCTATTTGGTGGTTGCTAAAGAGAAGTGGACTTCTGAGGCGATTATTACCACGCCAAGTGCGGGACAGGTTGCCAACTATAATGCGGCGTTAAATGTGCTTTATGCCCAGTATCCGCAGGATAAGCTGGCGATTAACGATCTTCAGCGTCAGCTGTTTGGGCGTTTCAGCGCCTCAATTTCTGCGCTTTCCGGATCGCTACAAAATCTTGAAGAACCACTGGATCTGAAAGTTGATCAAGTAGTGAAAGGACAAAATGATCCATTGAGCATCACTTTTAGCGCTGAAAGCGCTAAGCAGGCCCAGCAGGAGCTGACGAAGTATATTCAGACCGTTAATGATGATGTGGTCGATGATTTCGGTGCTGATATTAAGCGCAACCTGGCGGTAAAAGAGCGTGAGCTGGGTGAATCATTGATATCGCAGGTGGAAGTTGCTAAGGACAAAAAGCAGCAGCGTATTGAGGTGCTGAAGCAGGCGCTAAAAATCGCTGAAGCCTCAGGTATTGATAAGTTAGAGTTACGTCAGGCCGAATTTTTATCCGATGATACGCTCTATCTGCTGGGCACTACGTCATTAAACGCAATGATCGTCAACGAGAGTACTAAGCCATTACCGTTTGACGATCATTATTACGCTACCCAACGTGCATTATTATCCATCCAGAATCTCAAAATTCAGGTAGATAACCTGCAATCATATCGCTTTATTATGAAACCCGACCTGCCAATTCGTCGCACCAGCCCGAAAAGAACACTGACCATGTTGCTTGCGATTGTATTTGGTGGAGTTATTGGTTCAGCGATTGTGCTGGGACGTAATATGGCGCGTAACTATCGTGAAAGCCACTAATTGCGTTAAGCATCATTGATAGCGAAAAAACCCGGCTGAGGCCGGGTTTTTTTATGGTGCTTAGAATCATTAAGGCAGAGTACCAATCGCCGGCACCAGCGGCGAAAACGGCGCTCTTACAGGTTTAGTGGGGCTTATTTATGGCGTTCACGCAGGTTGGCGATAATGGCGCTCAGATCGAGTTCCTGATCCTGTAGCAGCACTAACAGGTGATAAATCAGGTCTGAAGCTTCGTTAGTCAGCTCATGGCGGTCATTGACCGTCGCGGCCAGCGCCGTTTCCACACCTTCTTCACCAACTTTTTGTGCAATACGCTTGGTGCCACTGGCGTACAGGCTGGCGGTGTAGGAGCTTTTCGGGTCGGCATGCTTGCGCTCTGCCAGCAGCTGTTCCAGCTGGTAAAGGAAAGTCCAGTCCGCAGCAGCCGGCGAGAAGCAGCTGGAAGTGCCAAGGTGGCAGGTTGGGCCAATCGGGTCCGCCAGCACCAGCAGGGTATCGTTATCGCAGTCCGGCGTGATGCTGACCACCTTCAGGAAGTTCCCTGAAGTCTCACCTTTGGTCCACAAACGCTGTTTAGTGCGCGAGAAGAAGGTAACATGGCCTTCACTCAGGGTTTTATCCAGCGCTTGCTGATTCATATAACCGTGCATCAGCACTTCGCCAGAGACGCGATGCTGTACCACAACCGGCATCATACCGTCAGTTTTTACCCAATCCAGTTGGGACAATTGTTGTTCTGTTAACACACGCGAATCTCCACACCATGTTCCACCAGGAACCTTTTCAGCTCGCCAATATTGATAATCTGTTTGTGAAATACCGATGCAGCCAGCGCGCCATCAACGTCAGCGTCACGGAATGCCTGATGAAAATGTTCTATGGTGCCGGCACCGCCAGAGGCAATTAGCGGCACTTTACACACCTCACGCACTTTTTTCAGCTGAACGAGATCGTAGCCGTTTCGTACGCCGTCCTGATTCATCATATTCAGTACGATTTCCCCGGCACCGCGCTTCTGTACTTCCTGTACCCACTCCAGCGTTTCCCACTGGGTGACGCGGGTGCGGCTTTCGTCGCCGGTATACTGGTTGACGTGATATTTACCGCTCTGTTCGTCAAACCAGGTATCAATGCCGACCACAATGCACTGTACGCCAAACCGGTCGGCGAGGCGGGTGATTAGCTCAGGATCGGCCAGCGCCGGTGAGTTAATCGAAATTTTATCCGCGCCAAAAGACAGAATCTGTGCCGCGTCTTCTGCGGATTTAATGCCACCGGCGACGCAGAACGGAATATCAATCACTTCTGCCACGCGTGATACCCAGCTTTTATCAACTACCCGACCATCGGAAGAGGCGGTGATATCATAAAATACCAGTTCATCAGCGCCTTCCTGCGCATAGCGTTGTGCCAGTGGCACAATATCACCAATAATTTCATGATTGCGGAACTGTACGCCTTTAACCACCTGGCCGTCACGCACATCAAGGCAAGGAATTATCCGTTTTGCCAGCATGAAATCGCCTCCGTCACGGTAAATTTATCTTCAAGCAGCGCGCGACCAACAATCACGCCCTGAACGCCACAGCCGCGCAGCGCAGCAATATCCTCCAGCGAACCAATGCCGCCGGAGGACTGGAAAGCAATTTGCGGATAACGCGCGGTCACTTCTTTATACAACTCGACGTTAGAACCGCTCAGGGTGCCATCACGTGAGATATCGGTGCAGAGTACATGTTTCAGGCCAACCGGCAGAAACTGCTCAATCACCTGTTCCAGCGTGACGCCCGCCGCTTCCTGCCAGCCACTGATCGCCACTTCTTTGCGGTTATCCGCATCAATGCGCACGTCCAGCGCCAGTACAATCGCATCCGCGCCGTACTCTTTGAACCATTGCTGTACTTCATCCGGCTGCTTCACCGCCGTTGAGCCGACCACCACGCGCGCTGCACCCGCGTCAAGGAGCGCCGCCACGTCCTGCTTCGTTCGAATGCCGCCGCCGACCTGTACCGGAATAGTGACGCCAGCCAGCAGTTTTTGCAGCAGAGGAATCTGCCGCGCCGCCGGATCTTTTGCTCCGGTTAAGTCGACCAGGTGCAATACTTCAGCGCCCTGGCGCTGATAATCCTGCAGGCGTGGCAGCGGATCGCTGCCATAGTCACGCTGCTGGCCATAATCGCCCTGATGCAGACGTACCACTTTGCCATCAATTAAATCTAAAGCCGGGATAATCATCGCGGTTACATCTCCAGGAAGTTTTTCATCAGCTGTGCACCAGCGGCACCGGAACGTTCAGGGTGGAACTGCACGCCAAAGAAATTATCTTTCTGCACAGCGGCAGTGAAGGGTTCGCCGTAGTTGCACTGCGCGATAGTGAATTCATTGATCGGCATGGCGTAGCTGTGGACAAAGTAGAAGTAAGCGCCGTCATCGATGCCACGGAACAGATGATTGCCCGCCTGCGGCGTAATCTGGTTCCAGCCCATATGCGGCAGCGGCAGGCCGACGTCCTGCATCTTATTGACCGGCTGATCGATAATGCCCAGCGTCTTAATGCCGCCACTCTCGTCGCTGGAAGCACCCAGTAACTGCATGCCAAGGCAGATACCCAGCGTTGGCTGGGTACAGGCTTTGATCAGCTCAATCAGCTCGCGCTGGCGTAACTGGTCCATCGCCGCCTGCGCGGTGCCAACGCCCGGCAGAAACAGTTTATCGGCCTGGAGCACGACTTCGGCTTCACGGCTGACCAGCGGGTCATAACCGAGGCGCTGAATCGCCCATTTTACCGACGACAGGTTAGCGCAGCCGGTATCAAGAATGACGACGTTCATCACAGCACTCCTTTCGAGCTCGGCAGGGTGTTGCCCTCAACGCGGATTGCCTGACGCAGCGTGCGGCCAAAGGCTTTAAACAGGCTTTCAACGCGGTGGTGATCGTTTTTGCCTTTGGTGCGCAGGTGCAGGGTGCTGGCCATCGAATAAGAGAGCGAACGGAAGAAGTGCTCGACCATTTCAGTGCTCAGGTCACCAACACGCTGATAGCTGAATTCGGCTTTATATTCGAGGTGCGGGCGGCCGGAGATATCCAGCGCACAGCGTGCCAGACACTCATCCATCGGCAGCACAAAGCCAAAACGACCAATGCCACGTTTATCGCCCAGCGCTTTCAGCAAGGCCTCACCGAGCGCCAGACCGGTATCTTCCACCGTATGGTGATCGTCGATGTACAGATCGCCTTTAACATCGATAAACATGCGGAAACCGCCGTGGGTAGAGATCTGATCGAGCATATGGTCAAAGAAGCCGACGCCGGTATTGATCTTGCTGCCGCCTTCACGGTCCAGCCAGACTTCAACTTCAATCTGTGTCTCTTTGGTATTACGGTTTACCTTTGCGTAGCGGTCACGTTTAGTCAGCTGCTGACTGATTTGCTGCCAGTCGAGTCCATCTTTGCTGTAGCGCAGGCCGCCGATGCCCATATTTTCGGCCAGCTCAATATCGGTCGCACGATCGCCAATCACATAACTGTTGGCCTTATCCAGCACGCCTTCTGCCAGCCAGGCTTCAACCATCTGTACTTTCGGCTTGCGGCAATCACAGTTATCTTCCGGTTTGTGCGGGCAAATCAGAATATCGTCGAACTTTACGCCCTGCGAGTTGAGGATCTGCATCATTAAATTATGCGGGCCGTCAAAATCTGCCTGCGGGAAGCTGCTGGTGCCGAGACCATCCTGATTGGTGATCATCACCAGTTGATAACCGGCCTGTTGCAAAGCCAGCAGCGCGGGAATTGCGTCTGGTTCGAAGGCCAGTTTGTCCATGCGGTCAACCTGAAAATCTTCAGGTGGCTCGGAAATAATCGTGCCGTCACGGTCGATAAAAAGCGTCTTCTGGCTCATGCTTGCTCCCTGGTTACAGCTGCGCCGGGTAAAGGTTTCAATGCGGCGATGGCACGCTCGCACTCTTCACGGGTGCCAATTGAGATGCGCAGGCATCCGGCAAGACCCGGTTGTTTATTCTGGTCACGTAAGATAATGCCTTGATCCCAGAGAGTTTTAAATACCTGACTCGAGGCGGTAAAGCGCGCGAGAATATAATTGGTATTGCTGTCGAACACCTGTTCAACACAATCGCAGCCTTTCAAAGCGTCAATCAGCCATTTGCGGTTGGCAATCAGCTCATCGGTATGTTGACGCATCAGGATAATACCCTGTTCGCTTAGCGCCTGTGCGGCGATATCGGCCACCGGAGTTGAGAGCGGATAGGGGGCAATCACTTTCATCAGCAGGTCGATAACCGGCTTGTTAGCCAGCGTGAAGCCGCAGCGTAATCCTGCCAGCGCAAAGGCTTTTGACAGGGTACGCAGCACCACCAGCTGTGGGTAGTCCTTTAACCAGCCTGCCAGCGTCGCTTGCGGGCAGAACTCAATATAGGCTTCATCCGCCACCACTAATGCTTTACCGGCCGTCATTTCCAGCAGCTGACGGAAATCGTCCGGGTTGATCAGGTTACCGGTCGGATTATTCGGGCTGCAAACATAGACCAGTTTGACGCCGTCAAGCTGTTCAGCAATCGCTGGCAGATTCAGCTGCCAGTCGGCACGAGCTTCAACGGTGCGGTACTCAATGCCGATGGTTTCGGCACTGACGCTGTACATGCCGTAAGTTGGCGGGCAGAACAGTACTGCATCTTTACCCGGCTCGCAGAAAGCGCGCATCAATAGCTCAATGCCTTCATCAGCACCGCGACTGACCAGCACCTGCTCCGGCGTCAGGCCCGCATAGGCGGCATAGCGCTCGATAACCCGTTTTGGCTGGCATTCAGGATAGCGATTCAGCGTTTGCTGACTTAATTCAAACGGTATCGCCAGCGGATATTCGTTGGCGTTCAGCCAGACGTCTCCGTTGCCGCCGAGACGGCGTGCCGACTGATACGGGGTCAGAGCGCGCACATTGGCGCGCGCCAGATCTTCAATATTCAGCGTAGTCATGCTTTCTCCCGCAGCGCAGCAACGCGCAGTGTGACGGCATTTTTATGGGCAGTCAGCTGCTCGGCGGCGGCCAGTGTTTCAATAGTGGCCGCCAGGTTCATAAAGCCCTCTGGCGTCAGTTCCTGCACCGTCATCCGCTTCTGGAAGTCCGCCAGCCCAAGACTGGAGCAGGTGGCGGTATAGCCATAGGTTGGCAGCACGTGATTAGTACCGGAGGCGTAATCACCGGCCGATTCCGGCGACCAGTCGCCGAGAAACACCGAACCGGCGCTGGTGATGCTGTCGACCAGATCGCGAGCCTGACGGGTCTGAATGATCAGGTGCTCCGGTCCGTAACGGTTCGAAATGTCGATACACTGTTGCAGGTCGCGCGTCACGATCAGGCGGCTGCTGGCTAAGGCCTGACGCGCGGTTTCGGCGCGCGGCAGTTCGGCCAGCTGCTGTTCAACGGCAACGGCGACCGCTTCAGCCAGCTCGAAGGATGGCGTCAGTAAAATCACCTGCGAGTCCGGGCCGTGTTCTGCCTGCGACAGCAGGTCCGAGGCAACGAAAGCCGGCGTGGCTTCAGCATCGGCAATTACCAGCACTTCAGAAGGACCGGCAGGCATATCAATGGCTGCACCATCGAGACGCTGGCTCACCTGGCGTTTCGCCTCGGTAACCCAGGCGTTGCCCGGACCAAAAATTTTGTCTACTTTCGGTACTGATTCAGTACCCAGCGCCAGCGCGGCAATCGCCTGCGCGCCGCCAACCTGAAACACTTCCTGCACCCCACACAGCTGCGCGGCGTAGAGAATTTCATCGGCAATCGGCGGTGGCGAGCACAGCACCACGCGCTGACAACCGGCGATGCGTGCCGGGGTGGCCAGCATCAATACCGTTGAGAACAGCGGAGCGGAACCGCCGGGAATATACAAGCCTACCGACGCCACCGGACGGGTAATCTGCTGGCAGCGTACGCCGGGCTGAGTTTCGATATCCACCACTGGCAGCTGCTGCGCAAGGTGGAATTTCTCGATATTACCGATCGCTACCGCCATCGCCTGTTTAAGGTCGTCCCCAAGACGTGCCGCGGCGGCGCTGATTTGCTGTTCGCTGACCCGCAGCGCATCAACCTGGGTTTTATCAAAGGTGGCGCTGTAATAACGTAGCGCTTCATCACCTTCATTTTTTACTTTATCGAGAATGCCACGCACGGTCTGCGCGATGTTCTCAGAAGCCGAAATAGCCGGACGCGTCAGTAAACTCTGCTGCTGTTCGGCGTTACATGCCTGCCAGTCGATAACGGTATTGAACGCGCTCATGGCCTTACTCCATCATCTTCTCAATTGGCAGCACCAGAATTGAGCTGGCACCGAGCGCTTTCAATTTTTCCATGGTTTCCCAGAACAGCGTCTCACTGCTGACCATGTGCATGGCAAGACGGCTTTGATCGCCAGCCAGCGGCAGCACGGTAGGGCGCTCGGCGCCAGGCAGCAGGGCAATCACCTCTTCCAGCCGATCGCTTGGCGCGTGCAGCATAATGTATTTGGATTCGCGTGCTTTAATGACGCCCTGAATGCGGGTCATCAGCTTGTCGATCAGTTGTTGCTTCTCGGCTGGCATCTCGCCGTCGCGCTGAATCAGGCAGGCTTTTGAACGGTAGATAACTTCGACTTCACGCAGGCCGTTGGCTTCCAGCGTGGCGCCAGTGGAAACCAGGTCGCAGATGGCATCCGCCAGACCGGCGCGAGGTGCCACTTCGACCGAACCATTCAGCAGGCAGGATTTAAAGTTAACCGCTTGTTTATCGAGATATTGCTTCAGCAGGTGAGGATAAGAGGTGGCGATACGGGTATTTTGCAGGCATTGCGGACCGGTGTACTCATCATCGACCGGCATCGCCAGCGACAGGCGACAACCGCCGAAATCGAGGCGGCGCAGCGTCAGATAACGCGGATCCTCACCCTGAGCGCGACGGGTCAGCAGCTCTTCTTCCAGTACGTTCTCACCGATGATACCGAGGTCAACCACGCCGTCCATCACCAGGCCCGGGATATCGTCATCACGCACGCGCATGATATCGATAGGCATATTTTCAGCGAAGGCGATCAGGCGCTGCTGCTGGAGATTAATTTTGATGCCGCAGCGTGCCAGCAGCTCGCGTGATTCATCACTTAAACGGCCTGATTTCTGCATAGCTATGCGTAAACGGCTTTTATCTAACATTTGTTCTGTCCTCTGTCTGCTGGTTTGCAATCTGATATTTGCTACGGTTCTGATGCCGCGTTAAGTCCAAAAAAAAGCCCCCGGAAGACGATCTTCCGGGGGCTCTCTGTGCGTTCTGCGCCACTGGAAGATCTAAATGTCTTCCAGCACTCATCGCCTGAAAGACTAGTCAGGGTGATGGTGATGATGGTGGCTGAACTGAACGCGTGTCATAAAAATTCCGTATGAATGTGTATTCATTTAATGTGTAAATAACCTAACCGGGAATAGCGCTGATGGCAACACTTTTTTACCAACCATGAAAGATTCTCTCATTAAGCGATGTAAGCGTTGATTGTCAGTATAGCGTCTGTGGCGTAGCCTTAACCTTCAGAGCGAAACTGCATGGAGTTGAGGCATGAAAAAAGTCGCGATAGTGGGACTGGGGTGGTTAGGAATGCCACTGGCGATGGCGCTGGCTGCTCGTGGCTGGCAGGTTAGCGGCAGCAAGACCACGCCGGACGGTGTGGAGGCGGCGCGCATGTGCGGCATTGATGGTTATCAGCTGGAGTTAACGCCAGAATTGATCTGCGATTCTGACGATCTTGAGGCGCTGCTCAGCGTCGATGCGCTGGTGGTGACGCTTCCGGCCAGCCGCACGGTTGAGGGCGGTGAGCAATATGTTCAGGCGGTGCAGCAAATAGTCGACAGCGCACTGGCATTTGAAGTGCCGCGCATTGTGTTTACCAGTTCAACCTCGGTTTACGGTAAAGGCGCGGGAACTATGCGCGAGGACAGCCCGCTGGAGCCGGAAACGGTGGCCGGCAGAACGCTGGTGGAGCTGGAAAACTGGCTGCATGATTTGCCAGGCACCTCCGTGGATATTGTGCGCTTATCCGGGTTGGTCGGGCCAAATCGTCATCCGGGGCGTTTTCTGGCTGGCAGAACGGATGTGGCCGATGGCGCACATGGCGTTAATTTAGTGCATCTGGACGATGTGGTGGAGGCGATAACTCTGCTGCTGCAAACGCCGGTAGGCGGACGTGTCTACAATCTGAGTGCGCCGCAGCATCCGGCGCGCAGCCAGTTCTATCCGGCCGTTGCCCGCCAGCTTGGTCTGACACCCCCGACTTTTTTAGCAGACAGCGGGGCGTCGAGCGGCAAAATTATCGACGGCAATAAGATTTGCAGCGATCTCGGATTTGAATATAGCTGGCCCGATCCGCAGAAAATGCCGCTGGCATAGTGCGGATAACTCACGGGCGGTGTTCCTGCCGCCCGTGACGGAAACGGGCTTCTCAAACTAAACACCCAGTCGATCGCGCAGCGCATACCAGGCGGCACCGATGGCGGTCAGCGGGACTTTAAAGCGGCGACCGCCGGGAAAAGGCAAATGTGGAATACTGGCGAAGGCGTCAAAACGCTCGGCATCACCGCGCAGTGTTTCAGCAATCAGCTTGCCCGCAAGGTGGGTGCAGGTGACGCCATGCCCACTGTCGCCCTGCATATAATAGACGTTGTTCTCCAGTCGACCAAACTGTGGCATCCGTGACAATGTCAGCAGGAAGTTACCGCTCCAGCGGTGGCTGAATTTGATGTTGCCAAGCTGCGGAAAGGTTTTCAGCAGTTTGGGACGAATCAGCGCATCAATATCCTGCGGGTCGCGCGCGCCATAAATCACGCCGCCGCCATACAGCAGGCGGTTATCTGCCGTAAGCCGAAAATAATCCAGCAGATAGTTGCAGTCTTCCACACAATAATTAGACGGCAGTAACGCACGCGCCAGTTCTGCGCTCAGCGGCTCGCTGGTAATAATCTGCGAGCCGCAGGGCATGCTTTTACTGCTGAGTCGTGGCTCCAGCTGCGGTGCCAGATAAGCATTACCGGCAAATATCACAAACTTTGCGCTAACCTCGCCGCCAGCGGTTTTTATCCGGTTCGGGCTGCCATACGCCACCGCAGTAGCGGCGGATTGTTCATAAATACGACCACCATGGCGGCGAATCGCTTCGGCCTCGCCAAGCGCCAGATTAAGCGGATGCAAATGCCCTCCGCGCCGGTCGAGCAGCCCGCCGACGTAGCGTTCAGATGCAACTTCGCGCTGCATGCCTGCGCTATCCAGCAGGGTTAATTCACGGTTACCATAACTTTCCCACAACGTTTTCTGTGCGCGTAAGTGGCCCATTTGTCGCGCGTTCAGCGCGGCAAAAATCCCGCCCGGTCGATAATCGCAGTCAATTGCATAGCGATCGATACGGTCACGGATGATATCTGCACCCTCAAACATCATACTGCCCAGCATTTTGGCGACGTTTGGCCCATATCGCTGCTGAATCACCTCAATATCACGACTGTATGAGTTGACCACCTGTCCGCCGTTACGGCCACTGGCACCAAAGCCAATCTGCGCGGCTTCCAGCAGCACCACATCGTAACCGGCTTCGGTCAGAAACAGCGCTGAGGAGAGGCCAGTAAAGCCGCCGCCAATAATGCAAACGTCGCACTGAATGCTCTCTGTCAGCTGCGGCCAGCGCTGATGATGGTTTGCCGTGGCCGCGTAGTAACTCTCCGGGTGTTTCATACCAGCTCCAGAGTCATCATGTTGGTTTAGTCTCGCCCGTATGGCCTGGTTTATCGGCGGATCTCTTTTTGATAGCGGTGGCAGGCGTGAATAAAGCCAGCAAATAAATCTCGTGACTGCGCCGAGTTTTCGCTCTGCCATTCCGGATGCCATTGCACGGCAAGCGCAAACGGATGCTGGCGCAGACTGACCGCTTCGATTAGACCATCGGCCGCGCGCGCTTCGATGCAAAGTTGCGCGCCTGTGGTGCGGATACCTTGTTGATGTAATGAGTTAACCCGCAGTTTTTCGCTGCTGTTAAGCAAGCTCGCCAGCAATCCGCCGGGTTCTGGCTGCACCTCATGAGCAGGGGCATATTGATCTTCCAGCGGCAGCGCTTCATTTTCACGGTGATCCTGCAAGCCGGGTTGCAGGTGTAACTGGCGATGTAAGCTACCGCCGGTTGCCACTACCAGTTCCTGTAAGCCGCGGCAAATCGCCAGCAGTGGCATTTTTCGCTTAATTGACTGGTCGATCAGCGCAAAGGCAAGTTTATCGCGGCCAGGATCAGCCAGCGGCTCGGTGCCGGCTGCACCATAGTGAAAGGGTTCGATATTGCTCGGGCTACCGGTAAGTAAAATCCCGTCCAGCACGGACATCGCATTGGCTAATGCCTCGGGTTGATTGGTCAGGCAGTGCGGCAGGCAAAGCGGCACGCCACCGGCGGAAAAAACGGCGTCGAGATATTTGTTATGTACACTCTGGCTGCGGTGGCCAGCATCAACAATCTGGCACATCACTACGCCGATCAATGGCTTGTTATAAATAATGCCCATCACTCCCTCACAGTGCTGTCAGGCTATCTGGCGGCTGGGCAAAAACTGAGCACCCGATTTCCAATCTAGCAATCAGCTGTTCATTATTCAAACCAATTTGTAACATTTGCACACTTTTTCTGTTGGCGCTATGTTAGAGATGTGGTTGTTATTTTGAGCATCACGCACAACCGAAACCTTAGGTCAATGGCGGGTGGAATCATGACAAATCTGGTGGAAGTAGAAGACTTCACGAGACAAAGTGAAGAGAAACGAACCAGCGCGTTCCAGATTGAGGTTAAAACCTATCTGGAACGCCATCCTGAAACGCAGTATGTCGATCTTCTTCTTAACGATCTCAATGGTGTCTTTCGCGGTAAACGCATTCCCTTCGCCAGCCTGGCAAAAGCAGAAAAAGGTTGTTACTTCCCGGCATCAGTCTATGCCATGGATATTCTCGGCAATACCGTTGAAGCCGCCGGTTTAGGCCAGGCGCTGGGTGAACCCGATAATATTTGTCTTCCGGTCAGCGGCACGCTGATCCCTTCCGCTTCCGACCCGCGACATCTTGCGCAGGTGCTGTTGACCATGCGACATCAAGATGGCACTCCCTTTGACGTTGAACCGCGAAATGTCCTTAATAACCTCTGGCAGCAACTGCGTAACCGAGGTTTGTTTCCGGTGGTAGCGGTAGAGCTGGAGTTCTATCTGGTGGACAAAAAACGCGATGCTGAAGGCTATATTCAGCCACCCTGCGCTCCGGGTAGCAACGATCGTAATATGCAGAGTCAGGTCTACTCGCTGGATAATCTTGATCGCTTTGCCGCGGTGCTGGGGGATATTGATGCGCTGGCTGGATTGCAGGGTATCCCGGCAGATGGGGCACTGGCGGAAGCCTCGCCCGGTCAGTTTGAGATTAACCTGCACCATACGCGTAATGTACTCAGCGCCTGCGACCATGCGATCCTGCTGAAGAGGCTGGTGCGCCAGGTGGCGGAGCAACATCAGATGAACGCCACTTTTATGGCGAAGCCGTATGAAGAGTATGCCGGCAGCGGGATGCATGTGCATATCAGTATGCTGGATGCTGCCGATCATAACGCTTTTGCCCGCGATGACGGCAGCGACTCACCGCTGCTGGAACGTGCGCTGGCCGGGATGATCGATCTGATGCCGGCGTCAATGGCGCTGCTGGCTCCCAACGTTAATGCCTTTCGCCGCTTTTTGCCCGATGCCTTTGTGCCGTTGCAGGCCTCGTGGGGCCACAACAATCGCACGGTGGCGCTGCGCATTCCCTGCGGTGACCTCGATAATCATCGCGTGGAGTATCGCGTCGCTGGCGCGGATGCTAATCCGTATCTGGTGGTGGCGGCAATTCTGGCCGGTATTCTGCACGGCATTGATAACCAACTGCCTTTACCCCCTCCGGTAAAAGGTAACGGTCATCAGGCCGCAGGAAATCCATTGCCGATTCGCCAGAGCGATGCGCTGGTTGAGTTTGAACAGAGCTATCCATTGCAAAAGCTACTCGGCAAACGCTTCGGCTTTGTCTGGCACAGTTGTAAGCATCATGAACTGATGCATTTTGAGCGGCTGATCACAGCGACAGAGATCGACTGGATGTTAAAAAATGCCTGATACGTTACGTGAATGACTAAACGTAATCCTGAACGGCGGTGCTGATAGCGGCCGCCGATGCTGATGATTTGCACTTATGCCAAAGGGATCACTATATGAAGCAGAGTAATCAGCAGTGGCAGACGCGTCGTGAGGCGGCGGTAACGCCGGGCGTCGGCAATTCTTTACAGGTTTATATCGAAAAAGCGCGTAATGCTGAGTTGTGGGATGCAGAGGGCAAGCGCTATATCGACTTCGCCTCCGGCATTGCGGTGCTGAATACCGGTCATAATCATCCGAAAGTTATCCAGGCCGTCAGCGCACAGCTGGAGAAGTTTACCCATCCCTGTTTTCAGGTCACGCCTTACGGCAGCTACATTGAACTGGCAGAAAAGCTGAATCAGCTGGTGCCGATTAACCAGCCAACACAGACGCTGTTAATGTCGACCGGTGCGGAAGCCGTGGAAAACGCGATTAAAGTGGCGCGGATTGCCACTGGTCGTACTGCGGTGATCGCTTTTCGTGGGGCGTTTCATGGCCGCACCTTACTGGGGATGGCGCTGACCGGCAAAGTGCAACCGTATAAAAAAGGTTACGGCCCGTTTCCCGGCGGAATTTTTCATGCGCCTTATCCGGCAAGTTATCTTGGCATCAGCGAATTGCAGGCAATTGGCGCATTACAGGGCATTTTTGCCGCTGACGTGGCGCCGGACGATGTGGCGGCGATTATTATTGAGCCGGTGCAGGGGGAAGGGGGATTCTATGCTGCCTCCACCCACTTTCTGCAACAGCTGCGTACTCTCTGTGATGAGCACGGCATTGTGCTGATTGTCGATGAAATCCAGAGTGGTTTCTGTCGGACCGGAAAAACCTTTGCCATTGAACACAGCGGTGTTGAGCCGGATTTAGTGACCATGGCAAAAAGTCTTGCTGGTGGTTTTCCGCTGTCGGCGCTGGTCGGCAAACGGGCGTTAATGCAGAAAGCACAGGCTGGTGGCTTAGGTGGCACCTATGCGGGGTCGCCGGTGGGAATCGCCGCCGCGCTGGCGGTAATCGACTTAATCGAAGAGGAACAGCTCAATCTCAAAGCGCAGGCGCAGGGCGAGTGGGTAACGCAGCATCTGCAACAGCTGGCTGAACGCGTTGACTGCATCGGTGAAGTGCGCGGTATCGGCGCGATGATCGCTATTGAGCTGGTTGAGCAGCGGGACCGTCACAAACCGGATAAAGCGTTGACTCAGGCACTGGTACAGGAAGCAGGGCGGCAGGGGCTGGTGTTATTGTCCTGCGGCGTACGGGGGAATGTGATCAGGTTTCTGATTCCATTGACCGCCAGCAAAGAAATTGTTACTGAAGGTCTCAACATCTTGTCTTCTGCCCTCGAGGTGGTGCAGAATATGCGCCCTGCAAAACGTACCCAGAATTAATGATGTTGCAGCGATGCCTCCGGCATCCATAATGATTTTGGGTACAGAAACAATAACCGACGCGTACAGCGCCGGTTATTTTTTGCATTTTACTAAATCGCACATACAGAGGCCGGACCTGGTTCCGGATAGATAGTCGCTTTAAGCACGCATGAACGTGACTTGTTGAGGAAAAGAAAGATGGGGCAACATTTTAACACTGCACCGGTTACTACCGGTATTCGCCAACGTGATGACTACGGCGCCGCTGCGGGACGCATTTCGCCTGCCTGTTCCACTATTTCCCCTCTGATAAAAAGTAGTTTCTATCGCACCTCGCGAAGTTTCCCTGTGGTTCAACCCAGAAAGGTTGGCACTATGGGGAGGCTGAATCATGTCGCATAATTCTGCATCTGCTGCGCCGCAGTCGCGCCCACAACTGAAAAAAACGCTGACGCTATTACCTGTTGTAATGATGGGTCTGGCTTATATGCAGCCAATGACGCTGTTCGATACCTTTGGCATCGTTTCAGGTCTGACTGATGGCCATGTTGCCACCGCATACGCCTTTGCCCTGATTGCTATTCTGTTTACCGCGTTAAGCTACGGTAAGCTGGTACGCCGCTTCCCATCTGCGGGATCCGCTTACACTTACGCACAGAAAGCCATCAGCCCGCACGTGGGCTTTATGGTGGGCTGGTCATCACTGCTTGATTATCTGTTTATGCCGATGATCAACATTCTGCTGGCGAAAATTTATTTTGAAGCACTGGTGCCGGGCATTCCTTCGTGGATATTTGTCCTGCTGCTGGTGGGCTTTATGACCATTTCCAACCTGCGTGGCATCAAAACCGTTGCTAACTTTAACAGCGTGATTGTGGTGTTACAGGTTGCGGTAATGGTGGTAATTATGGGGATGGTGGTTTACGGCGTTGCTCACGGTGAAGGTGCCGGTACGCTGACCAGCAGTCGCCCATTCTGGTCTGAGAATGCCAATGTCGTGCCGATGATCACCGGTGCGACCATCCTGTGCTTCTCGTTCCTCGGCTTTGACGGTATCAGTTCGCTGTCAGAAGAGACCAAAGATGCAGGCCGGGTGATTCCAAAAGCCATCTTCCTGACCGCGCTGATTGGTGGGGTGATCTTTATTGTCGTCTCCTACTTCCTGCAGCTGTACTTCCCGGATATCAGCCGTTTCAAAGATCCGGACGCTTCGCAGCCTGAAATCATGCTGTATGTGGCAGGTAAAGCCTTCCAGGTCGGCATTCTGATTTTCTCCTGCGTTACGGTACTGGCTTCTGGTATGGCGGCACATGCTGGCGTTTCTCGTCTGATGTATGTGATGGGGCGTGATGGCGTGTTCCCGGAGCGTTTCTTCGGTTACATTCATCCGAAATGGCGTACTCCGGCGCTGAACGTGGTGCTGGTAGGCGTAATTGCGCTCTCTTCCGTGACCTTTGATCTGGTGACGGCGACCGCGCTAATTAACTTCGGTGCGCTGGTGGCGTTTACTTTTGTGAACCTGTCGGTCATTTCGCAGTTCTGGATTCGTGAAGGACGCAACAAGTCACTGAAAGATAATATCAACTTCCTGATTCTGCCGCTGTGCGGCGCGTTAACCGTTGGTGCGCTGTGGGTTAATCTTGAAGAAAGCTCGATGATTCTTGGCCTGGTATGGGGGGCAATTGGCCTGACCTATCTGGCAGTAGTCACGCGCAGCTTCCGTAACCCGGTACCGCAGTGCAGTGAAGATTTGATGTAATCCCTACCTGGCTGATGCCACTGGCGGCATCGACTAAGACAAAAAACGCTTATGATAAATTCATAAGCGTTTTTTTTTGCCTGTAGCGGGCTGGAAAATAGCATCAGCAATCCAGAAGTATTTGAATTAAAATAATTTCATTTCATGGTAATTCCGTCAATAACCTCTCGAATAAAACTATTACTCTGGATAATAAGAGCCATTGAAATTATTACCAGCAGGTATAAAAGATGGAAAACCGCGACGGAATGCAGCAGTGTTATTTTCTCTCTGCCAGCGAGCAGGAAGAGATTTA
Source organism: Winslowiella sp. 2C04 (assembly GCF_050037805.1). Lineage (NCBI taxonomy): Bacteria > Pseudomonadati > Pseudomonadota > Gammaproteobacteria > Enterobacterales > Erwiniaceae > Winslowiella > Winslowiella sp. 2C04. Next base: position 1,720,626 of record NZ_CP188300.1, read on the forward strand.
TCAGCGTGGATATCAGCTGTGGAATGAAGGCGCTTTTGAACAGGCCGTCACCTGCTTTGCCGAAATCGCCATCAGTAATCCACAGGACCGTCGGTTTATTTTTGCTTTTGCCTGTGCCCAGCTGCAGCAGGGCGAGTCCCTGCACGCGCTGAAACTGTTTATGCACTGCCTGCGGCTGCAGGCAGATGAGCCATGGGCTTATTTTCATATTGCCTGCTGTCTGAACGCGCTGGGTAGTACGCTGGAAGCTCGCGATGCGCTCGACGCCACGATTATTCTCTGCCAGGCCACCGACAGTGATGAAATGAATTATGCACATCTTTATCAGCAGGCAAAAAAATTGCTGGCTGAATTAAGCTGGTAACGTTTCGGAGGTTTAATGTGCCCACGAAAGATTAGCTGTGAGAATTTGCATCAATTAGTCAGTCGACTTAACAGCACCAGTACCGCTTCCGATATCTCGCTGGCTGCCAGTTTTGGCATGATCCCTCCAGGCTGCCCGCAGCGGATTGATGAATTCAACAGCTCAATTGATTGTCTGGTTAAAAAAAGCCATGACTGCCTGGATAAAGCGAAGATGCACGGGATTAATGCGGCACAGCGGATGTTTTATAAACAGGCGCTGTTATTGGTTACGATGTCGGCGTTATCCATTCCTTCTGTACTGATGGCCGTCATGACAAACGACTTTTATGACACCTTATCACTGACGGTAAACTCCATTTGGCTGTGCTCGGTAGGGATGGATGTGTGGTACGCGTGGAAAGACTGGTCTGCGAAAGTAAAAGGTGAGGCGGAGCTGCCAATGGCGTCGGATTCACTGGCTAATCTGCTGCATTATTTCGCCCACAAGCGTGGCTATTCCGATACCTCTTCGCAAAGTATTGCCGTGGTTGGCAGCAGCATCTTCCGTTTTATTCGCGCCACGGCGACCGTATTAAGCGGCAGACTGGTGCCGTTTGACACGCCACATAATTTAAGGATATGGAATGAAATTTGTAATGATATAAAAGTTGGCATTGATTTTGTGCTGGCACTGGCTGAAGCTTCGGCGAATATTGCCAGTTTTAAAAGTGCGAAAAATCAGGAGCTGGCGCATATTAATCTGCTGCGGGTGACTAACATACTGAAAGACGAGGTAAGCAATCTGGATGCGACTGGCTCGCGCCAACCGCTGGAAACGGTGATCGAATTAATGAATGACTATGTCGATTCAGTGCAGCGTATTATTGATGAGCTGCCAAAGAAAACCGTGTCGCAGCACAGGATGATTAATATTGAGCAGACAAATAACAGTAGCCAGGTATAAACCTTACCGCCAGAGCGGCCGCCGTGCGACCACTCTGCCAGCTGCGGCTTAAGAAACCAGCTCGCGGGCGTAATCAAACAGCGCCTTCAACTGCGCTATTTTGTCGCTATCCCCTTCATGCAGATTAAACAGTGACTCCAGCTCCAGCAGATAGCTTTGCACCCGCTCCGGATTCAGGGCTTCACGGCGATGTTGCAGCCAGCGCTGCTGTTCACTGTCGTCAAGCGTGCCGGGAAAGTTGCGTGCCCGATAGCGGAACAGCAACTGCTCAATACGTGAGTCGTTAAAGGTTAAATCCAGCGCCGGTAAATTTGACGATGCCGTCTGCAAAATAATGTTCATCGCCGAACGGTCGGCATCACTAAAGAAACCATCATACAAGCGGGCATCAACATCGTCGGCTGCGGTAAAGGGTTCGGCCTCGGCAAACAGCGTGACGACTTTTTCGCGGATCTCCGGATGCTGACGCAGCAGCGTCAGATTAGCCAGACAGCGCTCACGGTCTATGCCAATGCGTTCCGCATCTTCCGGGCGTAGGGTGTTAGCTGGCGCCAGTACCGGACATTTATTGATATGAACCAGTTTAATGGGTACCGCCGCCGCGTCGCCCAACTGGTCACGCGGGGTATACAGACGTGCGCGCAGCGCATCGGCATCCAGCTCCAGCAGCGGCGACATATCACCGGCCAGATCGCAGGTAATCAGCGCATTGCGATTATCCGGATGCCAGGCCAGCGGCGCTATCCAGCTGGTATTGCCACGAAACGCGCCAAACATCCCGGAGATATGCACCAGCGGTTTCATTTGCGGAATATCGACCAGCGTCGTGATTTTCTGTTTGCTGCGATGGCTGAACAGGTAGTCGTACAATTTAGGCTGTTGCTGTTTCACCAGCTTTGCCATGTCGATAGTGGCATAAACGTCTGACATCGCATCGTGCGCATTGGCATGTTCGACGCCATTGGCTTTCGTCAGATGCTCAAGGCGAAAACTTGGCATGCCATCCTCGTTTTCCGGCCAGTTGATACCCTCGGGACGAAGCGCATAGCAGGCGCGCATCACATCCAGCAGATCCCAGCGGGTATTGCCGTTTTGCCAGCTCCAGCCATAGGGATCGTAGAAGTTACGATAAAAGATATTGCGTGTCACTTCATCATCGAAGCGGACATTGTTATAGCCAACCACACAGGTGTTGGGTTCGCTGAACAGGGCATGGATACGGCGGGCAAACTCGGCCTCGGTGACGCCGCGTGCTTTCGCCTGCTGCGGCGTGATTCCGGTAATCATCACCGCTTCCGGCTGCGGCAGATAGTCGTCAGCGGGCTGGCAGTAAAACACTTCCGGCTCACCAATAATATTGAAATCCAGATCGGTGCGTACGCCAGCAAACTGCGCCGGACGGTCCAGTGACGGACTTTTGCCGAAGGTTTCGTAGTCATGGAAGAGAAATGTTTTCTGTATTTCGTTGCTCATGGATAACCATCTTTGCTTATGTTTTCTGTGTTATTCCATTGAAAACATTAGTTTTAAAAACAAATTTTGTGTCTCTTTAATTGCTGTTGCTCATAGTTGTATATTGATGTTTTAGCTCGTACATGTCACATTTAGTACATAATGAGTACAAACATTCAATTTTAGCGAGTACAAAATATTGCTATGGCTATCAGCGACACAAAACTACGCGGCCTATATGGTAAACCATATTCCGGCCCGGCAGAAATTACAGATTCAGATGGACTCGGAGTAAGAATCACTCCTCGTGGGGTCATCAATTTTCAGTATCGCTACCGGTGGCAGGGAAAGCAGCATCGAATGGGTATCGGCAAGTATCCTGCGATTACGTTAAGAGAAGCTCGCAACATGGTTTCCGATCTTAAAGAGCATTTGGATAAGGGGATTGATCCCCGAAATGCCAAAACTCATAAAAGGCTCAATTCGAAGCCCACCGTATCTGACTGTCTGGCATATTGGCAAGAAACATACGTAAACGTCAATCTGCGAAAAAAAACGCAGGCGCTGTACAAGTCTACAGTCGTAAAGCACATGACTGATGTGTTTCCGGGATTGGCGGCAGAGGATATACCGGTTCGAAGCTGGGTTGAATTGTTTACTGAACAGGAAAAAATAAATCAGATAAGAGCACGGCAGTTGCTCGTTCAGATGCGCTCTGCGATGAACTGGTGTATGCGCCGACAATATATTGATAATTGCAGCGTGATGAAAATTAGTCCCAAAGATATTGGCGTTAAGCCTTCTCGTGGAGAAACAACGCTGAGCTACAACCAACTGGCAAAAGTCTGGCTTGCTATTGAGCGCAGCCGTGCATCTACGGCCAATAAATTACTGCATCAAATGCTGATGCTTTATGGAGCCAGGAATAGTGAAATCCGGGAATCAGTAAGAGGTGAGTTTGATAAAGAAGAAATGGTGTGGTTGTTGCCAGCGAATCGTAGCAAAAGTAACAGAGTGGTGCGCCGCCCCATTTTCAGGCAAGTAGTACCCTTAATTGAAAAGGCCATTACCGCTTACGGGAATGTTTTGATTCCAGGTCCTGACTTGGAAAAGCCGATGACAATCGCGGGAGCAAATCGTTTCATGGGAAGAATCAGTTCATCGTTAGGTATTGGTGAGTTTACAGCACATGACTTTCGAAGAACCTTAGCAACTCGTTTGTCAGAAGAGGGCGTGGCCCCGCACGTTATCGAAAAGATGCTGGGCCACGAACTAGGAGGCGTGCTTACCGTATACAATAAGCACGACTGGATTGAAGAACAGAGACAAGCTTATGAGCTCTACGCTGAAAAAATCTTCGAACACGTCAGGATGATCTCTGGTTAACGCCACCGTTTAAAATCCAGCTATCAACCTCGGCCAGTAAAAATTGCTTCGGGTACATTGTTACTGGCTTGGGGAAGTTGTATTTAGCGATATATTTAGCAATCGTATTCCTTGAGGATATATTTAGCTTAGCCATCGCATCTTTTTCGTAAATCATCGTTAATTCAGCCATAAATTTCTCTCCACATTGTTTATCACTCGCCCGCCGCTACGAACGTTTATTCGTGACATGTCACACTATTAATTTAACTTCGTGCCAGCCTTTTGTTACCCAACACCGAGAATCACCTTCACAAGGGCAATTCTGCACAGGTAGTGACTCACAACACTTTTTGCAGTTGCGTTTACTCAGCGCTTCTTGTTTTTCCATCAGTTCGCCGTGGTATTTGCGGATCATTAAAGCGACCAATTCAGCGCGTGAATAAGACTCACGGCCCGGACGCCTTGCTGCACAATCGTAGTCGAGCATCTCCAGTTCCTGTGAATCAAGGAAAAGCTCCAGTTTGGTTTCTCCTGCTTTTGCCTGCCGTGCCCGTTGCGCTGCTTTACGCTCAGCGGCTGATTTAGCCACAATAACCACCTTTCGCTGGCGAAGTTTCCAGCATAGTCAGAACTAATACTGCAAGCTGTGTCACGTCTGCTGCACTGGCAAGCCCTGTCTCAGCCATCACTTTCAATTCGCCAGTACTGAATGAAGTGTTAGCCTCTGCTCTAACCGTCCGGCGCACTGCACTTTTAGTGATTAACTTATTTATTGGCGCTGCTTTAGTTGAATTATCCATTGTTGCTACCCGAGGAAAATCCGATAGCACCCGGTTCGTTATGCGTGGTGCCAACACCGTGATAGACCTTGGCGTTTTTCCCTTCGCTGTATCCAAGCCATGCCGCCTGCTGGTGACCGTTACACTCTTTAGCTAACCGAGTTTTAGCCTCTTCCGTACCATCCGATTTCATTCGCTCTGCATAGGCTTTCATTTGCTGGGCCTGCTCTTCTGGAAGCACCATCGCGCTAACAGCGTGATATGCACCTGCTGCCCAGCCTTCACAGAATTGATCAGCCAGCGCCGTGATGTTCTTTCTTGCGTAACGTCTGAGATGAGTATCCTTAAAATTCTTGCGAGCAGCGCGTAGTTGGCGGCTCAACACGTCAAAGGCATATGCTGCAACAACATCCCGGCCATCCTGCCCACAGAAACTGACGACCCTTTTAAGTGTCCAGCTAGCTGTCCTGCGCCATGTGAGCACGCATTTCACTGCAAAAGCTTTTTCTATGGTTGCTGCGAGGTGAGCCATATAGAGCGGAATTTTCTTTGCATCACTCGGTGCGCCTTTGCTTGAGCTGGAACTGATCTCTGAGAAAGTTACTTCAGTGTCACTTATTCCGTGCTCACGCATAAACGCCTGAGCTTTAGAAATCGCGCTGGCCGCTTCTTCGGGGCTGCTGGTGTTGTTAGCGAGTCGCATCAGTTTTTGAATTTTCGCCATGTATTTTTTACGGGCTACATCTTCTCTGCTCATAACTTCGCCTCACATGACGGTTTATAGTCAGCACATTTCCAATCCCTGCACCCGTCAAAGTCATAAGGGTTGTACTGCCAAGAGATTTTTCCGCAGCATGGGCAATTCCATCGCTTTTTACCGGCTGACACTTTCCGACGCTGCTGACGCTTTAGCCAGGCAGGCATGCGCAGACCTGCACCTTGAATCATGGTGCGGCGGTTAAGCTGGTTGATATTGAATGTGCGCCGTTTTTTGCTATCAGCCGTGGCGAATGGAATCCAAACCAGTCCGCTTTCTGACTCCTTAGGATGAGCAAATACTCGCGCTTTGCTGAAATCGTCTGTAGGCATCATGTCTGATAGCCAGTAAACGTCATTGCCGTTCCACCGTCCTTTCATGAATGCCACGTACTCGTTGCAGCCGGGAGTAATGATGTTTTGACCAGGTATATACTGATGGTCGACGTGCCATACGGTAGCCGCATCAATGGCATCTGCTGAAATCGGCAAATCGATATCACGCCCGAACTCCCAGCCTCGTTGAGCCTCCTCAAGAGTGTAGACTTGAGCTTTATCAATATTGCTGCTGTAGCCTAAGCCATTCTGACAATGGAACGACATGTTGCTGCCCACGGTTTCGCGTAGGCACGCAAGATAAAACCGATTAGCCATTGCACATCTCCCCGGAACGCAGGCGCTTGGCGCGTGCTCTTGCTGACTCTGCCATCAGTACAAAAAACTCATCATCCTCTGGTTCAACAAGACCGAAATTATCATCGCATTGCTCTGCAAACTCCTCCATCGCCCGCGCCTCAATCTCACGAATAGCAGCATCGGTGGTAGCAAAAGGATTTTGTGCGTTAACATCACGAGAAACATGTGCATTGATTTCTGACACGTAGTCCAGAGGCACACCAGCAAACATGCCATCCTCACCTTCTGAAAAATACTCGACGTGGTTTTCACTGATATCAGTCAACAGGCGTAGCATTACTGCATTCTCAGCCGCCAGCGCATTACTACGCACACTGACGACATCTAAGCGAGTAGCTAAGTCACCGATCATTTTTACGATTTCATTTACCGGAGTAAGGCCGCTGATCTGTTTTGCAAAAGTGAAACCGGCGTTAACGAGCTCTCTGTTTGTTTTTTCAGTAGTCATGCTGGTGGACCTCAATGAATAACGATGTTGTTGTTAAGCTCATCAGCGATACGCTGAGCCTTAATAGGGTTACGGATAACCATGCCCTCTGGAGTCAGCCAACCCTGCAGGATGGAGCTGTAGGGCAGGGTGATACGTCCGACTGTGATAGGGTCGTCAGGCTTGTGCATTTTCAGTTCCACACGAACATTTACCGGTCAGGGCAAGTGAGATAGGGCTGGGGTCTTCTGGATGAGATACGCTGCCTGCGTGATAGACAGTGCCGCGATAGATAACGCTGAACCCATCAGCTTTAATCAGCATCAACTTTCCGGTACGCGCCGACATCTTGACTGAGTTATTTTTTCGACGCTCAATCACGAAACCAACGTTATCGCCGACCTTCACTTCACGCGGCTTGCCCACATACCCTTTACATACATCACAGCGTTTCATACTGTTCGCCTTTATTAATCGGCAAATACCGCCGATTTTTGGTTGCACGAATCCCTTGCCGTGATGGCAATAATTCAGCAACGTATTGTTTTAAATTTAGCTAAAGGGTTACCGCTATAACCCTCAGCCGTGATAACTCCACATAGGATGTGTCGTCAGGAGTTGAACCTGAGCCGGGTAGGGAGCCCGACTATCACCGGATATGGACACAATCGATTGAGCACTGAATAAAGCGGCATTTGAAGTTTGACACGTTCGCCGACCAGACCTTAACAGTGCTCAAGCGATTGTGAGCTTAAGAAAAAAGTGCGGTCACACTGGTTGATTACCCTGGTGAGGAAAGCCCGGGTGACCGCCAACACTACACAGCATCATTTCCAGCAAGTCATTGTGGTCCTGATGAAATTAATATTGCTACTTAAAGTAGATAAAATCAACTACAAAAAGTAGAAAAGTGGCATTGATTTGTTGAAATCTAAGTTAATGATTGATTTTTAGGCAAAAAAAAACCGGCTAAGCCGGTGTTTTTTTAGAGAGAATTAAGCAAAGTCATGAAATTTGAATGGTAGTTGCTTGATAAGTTTGCCAAATATATAAATTTCGCTCATCTCATGAGATTCAATTTCAAAAGGCGGATATTTAGGATTATCTGAAAGAACTGATAATTTTCTTCCCTTAACTTTCTGAAGACGCTTCACAAATGTGGAATCTTCAAAGTTAAAGACATAGATTCCATCACCATTGAAGTGATCAATTTTAGTGTCAATAAACAAAAGATCACGCGGGTTAAGAGTTGGCATCATACTATCGCCGTCTACATTTATCAGCTTAACACCGTCTAAGGACGATCTTCCGAAAAGCTCATAAATTCTGTCTTCAGGAATTTCAATGGCACTGATTAAAGCTGGAAATTCAGGATTTATATATCCAGTACCTGCCGCCGCATAAACATCTAGCTGCCTTAAAGTTACCACCGCGCTGGAGCGATTTCGTTTGCCATCTTCACCAATACCGTAATCCAGAAATGCTGGCGAAACGCCAAGTTGCCCGGCAATCATAAGCATTTTTTCATCCCGTGGCTTAGCAGTGCCGAGAGTGTACCGTCGCGCCATCTCGTAAGTGACACCACCAAAATTTGCGAGTTCACGTACCGAATGGCTCCTCTCATTAAGCAGAGTGTTGAGACGGTTAGCGAAATCTATGTATTTAGGAGTTTCTTCTACCATAGGTAGAAGATTACAACTCACTTTCAGTATAGTCATTTCTATTTTCAGTAGTTGATTTTATCTACTTTAAGTAGCATTATCTCTTGGAGTTATTCATCAGGAGATAAAAATGGCTACCAAGTTCAAAAACATCACCGAAAGAGCCGTATTGGCTGTCGGTTCTCTCTCGGCGGTTTCCCGCGAATTCGAATTTAAATCGGTTCAGTCCGTTGCGAACTGGATCATTAATAATCAAGTTCCTGCCGACCGCGTTATCCAGCTTTGTTCACTGGGGAGATGGGCTGTTTCACCACATGAATTACGCCCTGATATTTATCCAAACCCAAATGATGGAAAGCCCAACAAGACAGCAGCTTAACGCCTGCGGATTTTCGGCATAACTACCAAAGGAAAAGCAAGATGGTAGACATCAAAGAGACAGTAAAAGCGATGTGCAAGGCGTTACCTGGTGGCCGTGCGGCTATGGCAGGTGCATTGGGTATGACGATATGTCAGTTCAATAACAATCTGTACGAAAAAAACGGTTGTCGCTTCTTTGAGCATCACGAACTGGAAGCGATGGAAGACCTTTCCGGTACCAACCTGCTGGCGAATTACTTTGCGAGTCGTCGCGGTGCGTTGCTGGTGGACGTTCCGAAATTCGAAGAGCTGGATCAGGTTGAGTTGTTCAGTAAAGCAGTGAGAACTGCGGCTAAGCGCGGGCACGTCGATCAGTTAATTCAGCAAGCTCTTGAGGATGGCGTAATCGATGACAGTGAGGCGAAGGAAATTGAATTTCATCACGCCAAACATCTGGCGGCGCGTGATGAAGAGGTCAGGGCGGTTATCGCTCTTTTTGGTCGGACGAAAACTCAGAAAGGTTGATGCCCCGGATAGCGGTCCGGGGCATCGGCGCGAGTACTAAACAATGTGGAGTTAATAAACGCATGAACAGTTTACTCAAAAACGCAGGAATACCGCAATTGCGCTGTCGCGTTGTTTGTGGCGCGTTCTTGTATGAAGTGAATGTACAGGGCAGCTGGACAGCCAGCAACTACCAGTTTGCTAGCCGGATGGTAGAGGAAGCCCGGCAGCTTGAATGTAAGTCGCGTGACGAGGTGGGCGTATGGAGCCGGAAAAAATTGAGGTGTTCAGCTGCTCTTACCGTGATCAGCGCGGAATTATCGTCGAAGTTACCGGCGTCGACACTGCCAACCATCGCGTTATCTACCGGCGTCCTGGCTACGAATATGACTGTGTGTGTCCGCGCCGTGAATGGTCACGCAAGTTCGAGAGAGTGGAAGAATGAGTAACCTGATGCATTTGCTTGATCGCCCGATAGCTTACCAGCCGTCATTCATTGCGCTGGGTGCAGGTGTGACCGGTGCCGTTCTGCTTTCTCAATTGGTTTACTGGCATAACCGCATGGATGGTTGGTTCTACAAAACACAGGCTGAAATCACCGCTGAAACAGGTCTGACACGCTATGAGCAGGAAGGTGCGCGGAAGAAACTGATCGCCGCTGGCGTGTTGGAAGAAAAGCTGCAAGGCGTCCCGGCGAAACTATTTTTTCGCATCAATGCAGAGGCTCTGGAAGCCCGGTTATTACAGTTTGCGGGAAACCAGCATTCCAGTATGCGGAAAACCAGCAAACAAGGATGCGTAAAACCAGCAGCCAAGAATGCGGAAAAATCACAAGCAAGTTTGCAGCAAACCAACGAGCCGGTTAGTGGAAATCCCGCATCCATTCATACAGGAGATTACACAGAGACTACTACAGAGATAAAACCCTCTTGTCCGGTCGCTGCGCAACCCGACGAAAAACCGGCTGATGATTTTCTTTCCCAACATCCAACGGCCGTGGTTTACAGCATTGCTAAACGCCAGTGGGGAAGTCAGGAGGACCTGACTTGTGCTGAATGGATTTGGAAGCGCATCAAAAAGCTTTACGAAGATGCCGCCGAGTCCGACGCCGAGGTCGTTATCCCGAAAGAGCCTAACTGGACGGTCTGGGCAAATGAGGTTCGCCTGATGTGTTCGCAGGATGGCCGCACACACCGTCAGATTTGTGAGTTGTTTGGCCGGGCCAACAAGGACCCGTTTTGGTTCAAAAACATTTTGAGTCCGTCAAAACTGCGTGAAAAGTGGGAAGACCTAATTCTGAAGCTCCCCAAAAATGGCTCATGCAGCCCGGTGAAAGATGATCCGGCGTTCAGAGCAAGTTATGACGATGTCGATTACAGCCAGATACCAGACGGCTTCCGGGGGTACAGAGCAGAATGAATATTCACGAACAGGTTATCGAATTTGTCCGCGCCAACCCGCTTAGCAACACGACTCAGATCGCCAAAGGTGTTGGTTTCTCGTCCGGCCTGATGCGGGGCGTCGTCGCTGAGCTTTACAAAATGGATAAGCTTGACCGCCATTTGAGCAGCACGAAGAGCTACCAATACATGGTGAAGTCCGACGCTGAGGTTATTGCAAATGCTGAGTACTCCCGCTGCCGGAAACTGGCTGAAGAGCTGGAGGTTAAGGGCTTCTGGCGTCGCGCTGCACAGCAGTGGCTTGAAGCGATGGACAGCACACGCAGCGAAAGTCTGCTGGAGAAAGCCGCAGCACGCCGCGCTACCTGCATCAAACGGAGCGAGGGGCCACGCCAGTCCTATTACGGCGCAAGCATTGCAGACGCTTCGGCATCGTCACTCCCACCGCTGGCGCTATGGAATTACTCATGAAATCGAAACTGACCGCGCACATTACGCGCCATGAAATTTTTTATCACGGTATCCGCACCGCCTGTGTGCTGATCGTTCTTCTGCTTCTGACATTAGTAATGGAGCTGGTAAGCAAATGACTTCACTTTCAATCGTTCATAAAAACCGTGATGAATCGGCAACTGACATTGTTCCGCGCAAAACTTATTACGCTGGCCTGAAAGAGTTCTATGTCGAGCCTGGCTACAACGTCCGCGAAATCGATCAGCAGCATGTTGAAGAATTTCGGGATGCGTTCATTGCTGGTGAGGAAGTTCCGGCGCTGATTGTTCAGGTCACCGAGCAGGGCTTAAAGATTGTCGACGGCCATCACCGTTACTATGGCGCTGTGATGGCTACCGAGGCAGGCCATGAAGTGGCGCGTCTGGAATGCAAAGATGCCAAAGGCACAGAGGCCGACCGCATCGCACTGATGGTAACCAGCTCACAGGGCAGGGCACTGTTACCACTGGAACGCGCATCAGCATATCAGCGCCTGTTGAATCAGGGCTGGACGGAATCCGAGATTGCCAAGAAAGTAAAACGTTCAGTGGCTGACGTTGAGCATCACGTTCAACTGCTGGAATGTGGCGACACGCTTATTGAAATGGTCAAGGCGAAAGAGATTGCGGCCACCACTGCTGTATCGTTGTCCCGGGAACATGGCACCAAAGCTGGCAGCGTGGCTACTGAGTCACTGGCGAAAGCTAAAGCCGCGGGCAAGAAGAAACTGACTAAAGCCGCAGCACTGCCGCAGTTCAGCGCAGTGAAAGCACGTCGGCTGGTGGAATTGATGGCCCAATTTGAATTTACTGATGATGGCTATACCGCCGCAGATGAAATTTATCTGGAAGCTATGGGCATTCTTGGCGAATACCGCGACGCGCATGGAAAGCCAGCATCACCGTCAGCAGCGGCAGAAATTGAGGTGCGAAATTCTGAAATTGATGAACCAGAGCTACCTGTTCTCAATGATGAAATTCTCAGTAAAAGTGGGATTGAGGTGTGGGGCTGCATAGCCGCCGCGTTCGGCCATAAATCAGAGTACACGTTCAGCGAATCGAAGTATGCGCATACATGGGCAGCTGACTCTGTGGAACACCCTGAATACATCGTCGTACCAGCTGAGACTATTGCAAAAGCGCTGCGATTTATTAAGTCCAAGAAAGAAAGTTTGGTAATTAAAGCGTGGGTCAACGAGAGATATTCTGATCCTGAACAGCGAATTGATATGCTTCATCGCCTCACGTCAGTTTCAATCGAGATAAAGCTCGAACATGCTCTAACTGTGCCTGAATTCATCGACATGATGGAATCTGTAGACAAATCCTGCTGGACGAATGCCAGACAGCTGCGCCAGGCGTTTCGGGATTTAATCGAAAAGCGCAAAGCTGAGAGTGCTGCATGAAATTAATCCTGCCATTTCCACCGAGCGTAAACACCTATTGGCGCTCCCCTAATAAGGGGGCGTTAGCCGGTCGGCATTTGATTAGTGTAAATGGTCGAAAGTACCGCATTAATGCAACCGCTGCTGTACTGGAACAGTTAAAGCGTTACCCGCAACCAATAACCAGCGATATTGAAATTCACCTGACCCTTTATCCACCTAACAGGGCAACGCGTGACCTGGACAACTTCCAGAAAGCGCTGTTTGATAGTCTGACTCATGTGGGCGTATGGAAGGATGATAGCCAGATTAGGCGCATGCTGGTGGAATGGGGCGCTGTGACATGTCACGGCAAAGCGGAAATTACGATTAAATCATTCGAAGAGACATCGGCATGAGGGCGCTACTAAATGCTGATGTCGCACCCCGCACCGGGATTGTGCTGCTAAGACCGGGTAGCGAACTATTGGGAATGTTTACACGTGGGCGTGTACTGGTATGCAACGAACCGGATTTCATGAAAGAACTACCGACAGGGCGTGTGTCTGAGTCTGACCAGCCCTTGTTAGATGATCCGGCGCTGGCCTCATTCTTTGCGTCAGAGCGCGTTCTCAATGCTGCTGGCGGTGTGGAAAACCTGGTTAATAGTATTCGTCTGCGTAAATCCTGCGAGTGGGAATCAAGCGAAGAGGAATATCACCATCACCACCATACAGCACTTCGCACATCAACTGGTGCGGTATGCCTGTGTTATACGCACGACAACCGGTTTCGGGATATGCCGTTACCGACCCAGTTGGATTTAAAAGGGCAGAGAAACGCCTCTGAATGGATTATCGACAGAGCAAGGCGCGATTTGAACCTACCGGAAGGCCACCAGCTGACGTTACCAGAGTTATGCTGGTGGGCATCGTTGCGGGAAGTGATAGACCTGATTAACGAATCCCCTGCGCGCCGGATACTGAAAATGGCACCAGTAGTGGTGGCAACAGGCGCAAGGCGTGAAACGGAAATCGAACCTGAAGTCGCAGCCACTCAAATCATTGAAGAGGCAGCAAAGCAAATACTGGCGCTCAGAATCGATCCTGAGTCGCCTGAATCTTTCATGCTGAGGCCAAAGCGTAAGCGCTGGGAGAATGAAGTCTACACTCGCTGGGTGAAGTCACAGGCATGTGCGTGCTGTGGAAAGCAGGCTGATGATCCACACCATATCATCGGCCATGGTCAGGGCGGTATGGGTACGAAAGCACATGACCTGTTTGTTATACCGCTTTGCCGTATGCATCATGATGAACTGCATGCAGACACCCGGCGTTTTGAGGAAAATTACGGCAGTCAGATTGAGCTGCTTTTTCGGTTCCTGGATCACTCGATAGCGGTCGGCGTGATCGGTACAGGTAAAAAATAAAAATGTGGAGAGAATAATGCGTGATATTCAACTGGTATTAGAACGCTGGGGGGTCTGGTCTCGTTCGCGACCTGAAGGTGATTACTCTTCTATTGCAGCGGGATTTAAGGGGCTTATCCCTCAGGGGGCCAGCGAGCAAAGCTGCACTGACGATGACGCACTCATAATTGATGCATGCGTAGGAAGGCTTAAGCAGAAACGCCCTGAAGAGCATGCCCTATTATTCAGCCATTATGTGAAGGGTGTGTCAAAAAGGGCTCTAGCGAAGTCTTCGCGCTGCGATGAAAAACTCATCAGAATAAAATTTCAATTGGCTGAAGGTTTCATTGATGGTTGCTTGTCGATGCTTGATGTCAGGCTAGACAGTGACTAAATGGCATTAAAAAACCCGGCATTGCCGGGTTTAGAAGTTATGACGTCAGGTTCACGCTGCTTTCTTATTCTCTTTGCGCTTGCCGTGACACTCTTGAGTGCCGTCAACAGTAACCTGCTTGAGCATCTTAGGAGTTGCAGCCATAAGTTCTTCCATAGCAACTCCCATGCGCGAAAAGACATCAGAAGTCTGGAAAGACGTCTCTGAAGAAGTGCTTTTACGTGGGTGTTTCATGTTTATCTCCAAAAGCCTTTTGCAGAAGGCTAAACGAGGTCAATACCGCGTTACGATAGATTCGACCCCTTGATGGGGCTAGTATTGTACTAGTTATGTTGGGTTTGTCTACCTGATTTCAAGTATAGCCTAATACTGCATCCTTAACTTGTGCACGAGATGCTGTCATCAGAACTGTATCGCCGACAAAACCGAAATTTTTATAGTGCGCCATTACTTCTGCGTTAACTGGTTCTATCACATTAATAACGTCACAATCAACTGCTGAACAAAACAGATATGTAGCCCATAGAGTAACTAAAAGCATTCTGCCATGTAGTGGATGATCATCACGGTTACGAACGAAGCTTTCTACAAACCGGATGTCGAAGCTGTTTAGTTCAACATTATAGACGCACATTGCTGCCCCGGCAGGGAGGGGGTTTCTTTCCTCGACCAGTTTCACACAAAACTCAAATTTATTAGGACTGTTACCGTACTCAGCGAAGGCGAAATCCCAATTCAGCTCGGCGTAGTTTGTCATCATTGCCTGGAAGTCTGCATCGGTTATGGGGCCAACCGCAAGTGGGAGATTAGCTTGCTCCAATAGCATTTGAACGTTGTTAAGTGTTGAAATTGATATCTGCTCAAGATTCACAGCTTGTTCCCATCCGAATGATTTGGAAACATTATATCATGTACTAAGCGTCGAGAATGTTCTGGTTCCAAAAGTAATTACTCTTGAAAGATTGAAAAAAATCTAGTGCGGTCCGCAAGTTGATTGATAACGTGATAAGAGTGGTCACTTAGACGCATCGCTTATGATAAAGGAGCCCGCCAGTGAAGGCGGGCTTCTTGTTAAAAGAACGATCCAGCGGTAGTTCCTGCAATCGATACAAGTAATGGGTGCTCAAGAAATTTTTTTAGAAGGCCCTTCGCTGCATTCTTATCTTCCTCATTTGCTACTGAGTCATTGATTATACTGATTAATGACTCGATATTTTGCTTAAACTCTATTCTGTTATGATTTCCAATCTGAACAGTACCACCACTTACATTGATGTGCTGAGTGGTTGCTGAGGAAGCTGGCTGCATTTTTGCGGACCCCACTTGAAGCTGATAATGAGGCCCGTACGTACCAAGGGAATTGTTAAAAAACTCACACGATTTGATCAATTTTATCTCCTCCTTTTGGTTTGGGAGTGTACGAATTACCTTATCCCCATCATCAATATCTGCATTAGGATCGTCAATTATTACTGTGCTGCCGGCGAAAGTGCCCTTGTAGGGACCTAAGCGAGTTCCGTCACTTTTCTCGATAAATGCAGGCTCTTGCTTACTAATCATTTGTAATTTCTCCATGTGAATTAGAACTTAAACACTAAGTGTGAGAATGCCGTGTAATTATAGATTTAAAAACAACCAGTAAATTTATTTTCATTCAGCCCCTCAACTGTTGAGAGGACGCTACAGCAATAAGGGGGCTAAATGTCCGATCCAGTTTCAGGCGCTACGGTTGCCGGTGGTGCGTTGACTGGTGCCAGCATCTTTGGACTGTTTACCGGCACTGATTACGGCGTTGTGTTTGGCGCGTTTGCAGGCGCAGTTTTTTACGTAGCCACTGCCGCTGACTTAAGCCTGAAGCGACGCGCAGCTTATTTCTTCGTTTCATACATCGCTGGTGTTTATGGTGCGGGTCTGGTTGGTTCAAAACTCGCCAGCATAACGCACTACAGCGACAAACCGCTTGATGCTCTCGGGGCAGTAATCCTTTCCGCGCTGACGATTAAGATACTCACTTTCGCCAGTCAGCAGGACCCCTCGACATGGCTTAGGCGGTGGAGAGGGGGAAGCAATGGTAATAACTGATCCGCTCGTTCTGACGAATGTAGCCACGTGTGCCGCTATCGTCCTGAGGCTTATGTGTTTTCGTAAAAGGGGAGCCAGGCACAACTGGTGGGCCAGTTGGCTGGCCTACCTGATCATCATCGCGTATGCGTCGGTGCCGTTCCGCTACTTCTTTGACTATTACACCAACACCCACTGGGCGTCGGTTATCTTGAACTTAATTATCTGTGTCGCCGTGTTTAGGGCTCGGGGAAACGTGGCGCAGATATTCAGCGTGCTGAGGTCTCAATGAATCAATCCCAATTTCAGCAGGCGGCTGGAATCAGCGCCGGGTTAGCAGCGCGTTGGTTTCCTCATGTAGATGCGGCTATGAAAGAGTTTGGCATCAATCTTCCCTTGGAAAAAGCGATGTTCATTGCACAGGTCGGTCATGAGTCAGCCAGCTTTACTGCCACGGTTGAAAACTTCAATTACAGCGTTCAGGCATTAATCAATACTTTCGTTCCGAAGCGTCTCTCTCGCGACCAGGCTTTAATGCTGGGCCGTAAGCCAGGGGAGTCCGCACTGTCTCTTGAGCGGCAGCGCGCAATAGCCAACCTTGTTTATCAGAAGCGCTTTGGGAACAACCTCTCGGGCGATGGGTGGAAGTATCGCGGGCGCAGTTTGATTCAGACAACGTTTCTCGGCAACTATCGGTCAACAGGTAACGGAATAAAACTCGATCTGGTGAGCAATCCTGAGTTGCTGGAGAAAGATGAGCACGCGGCACGTGCGGCGGCGTGGTTCTTCGTTTCTAAAGGTTGTCTGCGCTGGTCGAATAATGTGGAACATACAACAAAGATCATTAACGGTGGTGATAACGGGCTTGCTGATCGCCTAGCGCGTTTTAAAGTTGCCAGAGCGGTGTTGGCATGAGTCGCACATTAATCATTTGTGGCGTAGCAATATGGTTGGTAATGACCTTACTTAGCGGTGCTGCGATTTATTATCATGGGCAGTACAGCGTTCAGTTAGGAGTTAATGAAGATTTGCAGCGTAATAACGTTCAGCAAGCATCATTGATCGCAACACAGTCATTCCAGTTCAACCGCTTTAATCAGATAGCATTAGCTGCTGGTAAATATGCTATGACAATCGGCGGCAAGGCTCAGGAGAAAGAGATTGAGTATCGCAACATCATCAAAACTGAACCGACCTGTGCTCTCGCTGTGCCTGATGATATCGCTGGCCGGTTGCTCGACTACGCGAACCGTCTACGTGCCAGCGCAATGCACGCCGATCCCGGCATCGCTGACAGCTCCGGTTCTCGCACCGCTCCCGCCAGCACCCTGAATTATTGCCAAGCGGTGTTGTGGATTGACCCTCTGCTTACGGCGATTGACCAGGCCAACAGCCAACTGGCTGGCATCCGAAACATTGAACACACCCGACAAGGAAAATAACCCATGAGTGAAGCAAAACCGCAGGATGGAAGCACAGTAAAGGGCTACCGCACGTTAACTACAGGCGATATCGAAGTCATGAATCGATTGAAAGATGTAAGTCGTCACTTTCTCAACCTCCTGGAAACCTCCAAAGAGACAGGTGCTGATCCGCGCTGGGTAGCTCTGGCTAAAACGCAAATGCAGCTGGCTTGCATGTTTGCCTGTCGCGCAGTTGCTCAACCAGACGACGACTGCTGAGTGAGCATCACAAGACGAAGTTGAAATAGACCTTATGATGCTTCAAGCAAAATTCTGAAAAGAAATTACCTTTTGTGGTATTAACTCATCAGTTCTGAAAATCTTGTTTCCGCTTCTTCTTTAGAAGAAAGAAAATGACTAGGAGAAATATTTATTTTATCCCCAGCATCGGTTATCCAACGGACTCCAATTTCATGCTTGAGAATATTTCCTTCAGTGAGAACAATGTCATCGGGAGCTATGCTACATGTAAACCAGCGACCGCAGCCACTCTCCAACAAGTACACAATACGGTGGCTGGTAGGGTGAGTTTCTCTTTTGACTACTTTTAAAATCTTCACATTAATCATTAAAGCACCCCTTTAGAATTTTAGTCATTAAACCAAATGCATTCGCAATGTTTAGTATGTTTGCTATCAAACGACAATAACTTAAGTTACTGAGGTAACCAATGCCAGAAATAATTACAGAACAGATTAATTAGTTTGAACTGCTGTCCACGCTCGGTTATGAAACCTCAGCTACAAAGATTGCGGTCGAGTTCATCAAGAACGTTCCTTTTAAGCATCTCCTGTTCATCAAGCTTTTCAACCGTATATACACCCATGAGCAGGCAGGCATGATAATTTCCGCTTCCCCTTTAAGTGTCTGTATTAAAAGCAGAAGCGGCAATTCACTGGTTCGCGTGACAACGTGGGCAGCTGAATAAACACCAAAGTTGGGCGTTAACTTTGGCTTTCAGTAAAAACCGCTGTTAAAGCAAATATCGCCATCACCTCAAAGCAGGACACTTCATATGAGCAATCCTAAAAATTTTATATACATCACCATGAATGATTCTGGTAACGATCTGACGTGTAATGCCGGGGTGGCTCGTTACAATACAAATGGCTGTATGACATTTAAATTTGGTTGTACTGGTGACAAATCAATCCCTGACCAACTTTTGGTGATTGACAGGCGGTCAGATACGGCAGTGATTAATTGTAAGTCTTCAACAGAAATGACAATCAACGATAAGATTCATGGAGTCGTTTCTAAGTATCTCACTGGCGACGCTACTGAACTCTTGTCAGCGCTGGTGGATGAGCTGATATCTGTTATCGATAAGCGCGATGCATTACCGATTGAATCTCTGAACCTCAAAGGTGGCCTGATAGCGAAGCATTGCTCAGATGGCTGGCGTGCCAGTGTCAGGCAATCAACACTTAAAGCCAATGGTATTGAGGAAGGGTTAGAGTCAATCATTTCTGAGCGGGTCACTAAGCAAATCAAAAAAGAATTACTGCCAGGCGGGCTGCTTCATCGCAGCATGTGGAAGTAATGCCAGCCGCAATCCCCCGGGCCTGCCGCAAGCATGGCTGCGGAAAGACCACGACAGACCGCTCCGGTTACTGTGATGACCACCGGTACGAAGGCTGGACTCAGCACCAGCGAGGACAGAACCGACATCAGCGTGGATACGGCAGCAAATGGGATATCCTCCGCGCCCGGATTCTCCAGCGCGATAAGCACCTCTGTCAGAACCATATGAAGCAGGGTAAGCCAGTACCGGCATCCACGGTTGACCACATTATCCCCAAAGCACATGGCGGCACAGACGACGACAACAATCTGCAATCGTTGTGCTGGGCTTGCCACAAGGCCAAGACAGCCAAGGAGAGAATTAAATGACAACAGAAGAACAAACCCTGTTGATGTTCAAAGGGCTGACCGCATCATTATCTGAAGGGCAATTGGTGAAATATAAAGCGGCAGAACAAAAAATTCGTGACGTTCTGGCAGAGTACCCTGAAGGTGAAGGAGTACTCGCCATTGGGCTGATATGCGCGGGAATGCAGGTAAATGAGAATTAATAGCAACGCTCACTCATGTGATAGTTATTCTCATTTGTGCGGGAGGGCGGGTCAAAAGTTCAGGGCTTTGCCCCCAAAGGACCGCCGCCTAACTTTTTGTCGCACCGCCGCAGGTTAGAAAACTTTTTTATGGGTATCCCTAACAGCGATTAATAGGAGTTTTCGATTATGTCCGGACCGCCGAGAACCCCGACAGCTCTGCGTTTGGTTAAGGGGAACCCATCCAAACGCGCTCTTAACAAGTCAGAGCCAAAACCCCCTTCAGGGGTACCCCCTACTCCGAAGCACTTTAATAAACAAGAAAAGTATTGGTTCAAGCGCATTGGCGAGGAGCTGAACTGCTCCAACGTGATTACCAGGCTTGATGGTATGGCGCTCGAACTTCTTATCGGCGCTTACGTTGAATGGCGTAAACATCGAGACGTGATCGATCAGGTTGGCGAGACTTACAACGTAACAAACATGGCAGGGGAGACTTTAGTAAAAGCACATCCGCAGGTTGCGATGATGTCCGATGCCTGGAAACGTTTGAGGGCAATGATGTCCGAATTCGGTATGACTCCAGCCGCCCGCAGCAAAGTCAGCGGCGAAGGGCAAGGAGAGGCTGATCCACTTGAAGAATTTTTGAAAAAGCGCAAATGATGAATGGCAACGGTTTCAGAAGGTATTCAGTACGCCGAGCGCGTGCTGTCCGGCGAGATTGTTGCTGGCGAACTGGTACGCCTGGCGTGTCAGCGATTCCTTAATGATTTAGAGCACGGGCCGGAGCGCGGCGTCTACTTCAATGAGGACAGCGCCCAGCACATCCTCGATTTTTATAACTTTGTGCCTCACGTAAAAGGTGCCCTAGCAGGCAAGCCCATCACGCTGATGGCGTGGCACGTGTTCATACTGATAAACATTTTCGGCTTTGTCGTTCCACTAATCGATGAGATGACCGGTAAGCAGGTTCTTGACGAGGATGGCGACACGGTAATGGTGCGCCGGTTCCGCACTGCTTATGACGAAGTAGCGCGTAAAAATGCCAAGTCGACGCTTTCTTCCGGTATCGGTCTGTATATGACCGGTGCCGACGGGGAAGGTGGCGCAGAGGTTTATTCAGCGGCAACCACCCGTGACCAGGCGCGTATTGTTTTCGACGACGCCAAAAACATGATCAAGAAAGCCCCCCGCACGCTGGGGCGCTTATTTGGTCACGTCAAGCTGAACATTCATCAGGAGCGCAGCGCATCCAAGTTTGAGCCGCTGTCCAGCGACGCAAATAATCTTGACGGCCTGAACATTCACTGCGGAATCGTCGATGAGCTACACGCACATCGTACCCGTGACGTGTGGGATGTTTTGGAGACGGCCACAGGTGCGCGTCTTCAGTCGTTGTTGTTCGCCATCACCACCGCCGGAACTAATAAAGAGGGCATTTGCTTCGAGCAGCGCGACTACGCCATCAAGGTGTTGCGCGGCGTGGTGGAGGACGATACCTATTTTGCCCTTATCTACACGCTGGATGAAGGCGACGATCCTTTCGATGAGGCAAACTGGCCGAAAGCGAATCCCGGACTCGGCATCTGTAAGCGATGGGACGATATGCGCCGCCTGGCGAAAAAGGCCAAAGAGCAAGTGGCTGCTCGCCCGAACTTTTTCACCAAGCATCTCAATATCTGGGTCACAGCCGAAAGTGCCTGGATGGATATGGATCGGTGGGACAAGTGTAATGACATCGCATCAGATGATGAATTGGTCAAATGGCCGTTATGGGTCGGTATCGACCTTGCCAACAAAATAGACATTTGTGCAGCTGTGAAAACGTGGCTGGCCCCCAACGGCCATACGCACACGAAGTCTAAATTCTGGATACCCGAAGGTCGCCTTGAGACGGCACCCAAACATATTTCTGAGCTTTACCGAAAGTGGGCAGATGCGGGCTATCTTGAGCTGACAGATGGTGACGTTATCGATCACGCTTCTATTAAAGCCGAAGTAGAGGCATGGGTAAAAGGCGAGAGTCTGAAAGAAATCGCGTTTGACCCGTGGAGTGCTACGCAGTTTAGTCTGGCTCTTGCAGAAGAAGGATTGCCGCTGGTGGAGGTTGCCCAGACGGTAAAAAACCTCTCGGAGGCAATGAAGTCAGTTCAGGCCGATGTTTACGGCAGCAAAATACATCACGACGGCAACCCTGTAATGACGTGGATGATGTCAAACGTTACCGTGCGCCCGGACAAAAACGACAACATATTCCCAAACAAATCCACGCCAGAAAACAAAATCGATGGTCCGGTGGCGCTGTTTACCGCGAAAAGCCGCCTGCTGGTAAATGGCGGTGATGATAAGCAGGATTTAACCGACTTCTTCGAAGATCCAATAATTGCAGGTATCTGATGAAATCAAAAAAGAAACCGGGGCGCGTTAAAAGCGCCATTTTAGACTGGCTGGGCGTCCCAATCAGCCTTACGAATGGAAACTTCTGGCAGGAGTGGATTGGAACCAGTAGCAGCGGAAAGACGGTGACCGTTGATAAGGCAATCAAACTTTCTGCAGTATGGGCCTGCGTCCGATTGTTAAGCGAGTCGGTATCTACACTGCCGATGAAGGTTTATAAAAGGGAAAAGGATGGTTCCCGGGGGCTGGCAACAGAACATCCAGCTTATCAAGTACTCTGTAAGCAGCCTAACGGAGAAATGACACCATCCAGATTCATGCTGATGCTGGTGGCCAGCATTTGCTTACGGGGGAATGCCTTCATCGAAAAACTGATGATAGGGCAGAAGCTTGTTGGACTAACACCACTATTGCCGCAGAACATGGTTGTGAAGCGGCTTGATAACGGGCAACTCCAGTACACCTATACCGACAAAAATGGTAAGCGCGTTATACCGTTGAAAAACATGATGCACATTCGCGGATTCGGGCTTGATGGCGTCTGCGGCATGATGCCCATGATGACTGGCCGGGACGTGATCGGATCGGCGATGTCGGTTGAAGAGTCAGCCGCCAAAATATTTGAGAACGGCATTCAGAATTCAGGCTTTATCAGTACCAAGAGCGATATTAACCCTGAGCAGCGGGCGCGTCTGAAGAATAATTTATCGACCTTTGTTGGTTCAAAGAATGCCGGTAAGGTCATGGTTCTTGAAGGGGATATGACATACCAGGGCGTAACGATGAATCCTGAAGACGCACAGATGCTGGAAAGTCGCTCTTTCAGCATTGAGGAAATTTGTCGATGGTTCAGAGTTCCGCCATTCATGGTGGGACATATGACCAAGCAGAGTAGCTGGGCATCCAGCCTTGAGGGAGTGAACCTGCTGTTCCTTACCAATACTCTGCGCCCGCTGCTGGTGAATATTGAGCAGGAGATTGCCCGCTGTCTGCTGGGTAACGATGAGGATTACTTTGCTGAATTCTCTGTTGAAGGTCTGCTTCGTGCCGACAGCGCTGGCCGTGCAGCATATTACACCACCGCGCTGCAGAACGGCTGGATGAGCCGCAATGATGTCCGCAGGCTGGAGAACTTGCCGCCGATTCCGGGTGGTGAAATTTATACAGTACAGTTGAATCTAACAGCGCTGGAAGACTTGAGAGAAAATAACAGGGCAACCAGAGCAAAAGCCCTGATGGATTTACACAACCAGCTTTTCCCCGATCTTTCCTTCGAAAACTCACCGCTAAAAAAAGCGGCTTAGGAGCTATTCCCATGACACTGAAAAGCCTTCCGGCAGCTCCGGCAGGGCGGCCTTATGCGCTCTCAAAACGGGACCTGCCATCGGCAGCAATGGAGCGCTGGAACGGGGGCATTAAAGCCGCGAAGCCCGATGAAAACAGCATCTCAGTATTTGATGTAATTGGCGCGGATTATTGGGGTGACGGCGTGACCGCCAGCCGGATTGCCGGGGCGCTGCGTTCAATCGGCGGCGCTGACGTGACGGTAAACATCAACTCACCAGGCGGCGATATGTTTGAAGGTCTGGCGATTTACAACCTGCTTCGTGAGTACGAAGGCAAGGTGACCGTCAAAGTGATGGGCCTCGCCGCATCAGCCGCGTCAATTATCGCAATGGCCGGTGATGAGGTTCAGATCGGGCGCGGCGCGTTCCTGATGATTCATAACTGCTGGGTATACGCGATGGGCAACCGTCACGACCTCGGGCAAATCGCTGCGGATATGGAGCCTTTTGATAAAGCAATGGCTGATATCTACGCCGCACGCAGCGGCCTGAGTATTGAGGATATCGGCAGCATGATGGATGGCGAGACCTATATCGGCGGCAGCGATGCAGTTAATAAAGGCTTCGCTGACCGCCTCTTGTCCGCTGATGAAATCTCTGACGATGACGACAGCCCTGCAGCAGCATTGCGCAAGCTCGATGCGCTGCTGGCGAAAACCGATACGCCGCGCTCAGAACGGCGGAAATTACTGAAAGCTTTATCAGGCAGTAAGCCAGGCGCTGCTGCCGCCCCTGAAGGTAAGCCGGGCGCTACCGAAGAAATAAATCCAGAAAACTTACAAACTCTTGAAAACGCGCTGGCCGCGTTCGGCAAATAAGGAATACCCATGTCTGAAGTAAACGAAATCCTGAAGAAAGTCACCGCCAGCATTGAAGAGGCTAACAGCAAATTCAGCGCGAAAGCAGAAGAAGCCCTGAAAGAAGCGAAAAAGTCAGGCTCACTTTCCGAGGAAACGAAAGCTGCTGTTGATAAAATGGCATCCGAATTCAACGCCCTGCGCGAAGCGGAAAAAACACTCAAGGCCGCACTTGGCGACCTTGAACAGCACGTTGCCCAGATGCCGCTCAACAATGCTGCTAAAACTGTTGAAACGCTGGGTCAAGTGGTTATCAGCAACGAAGCGCTGAAAGCCTTTGCCGCCAGCGTTGACGGTGGCAAGCGCATCAGTGTACCGGTCAACGCTGCCCTTCTGTCTGGTGGCGTTCCTGACGGAGTGGTTGAACCACAGCGCCTGCCGGGCATTGACACTGCACCGAAACAGCGCCTGTTTATTCGTGACCTGATCGCGCCGGGACGCACCAAATCCCCGGCTATTTTCTGGGTGCAGCAGACGGGCTTTACTAATAACGCGGCTGTGGTTCCTGAAGGGACTACCAAGCCATACAGTGAAATCGAGTTCACGCCAAAAATCACCGGGGTGTCGACCGTCGCCCACATGTTTAAAGCTTCAAAACAGATTCTGGATGACTTTTCGCAGCTGCAGTCGACTATTGATGCCGAAATGCGGTTTGGGCTGAAATGTGTCGAAGAGCAGGAAATTCTGTTTGGTGACGGTACCGGCGTTCATCTTCACGGCATTGTTCCACAGGCATCAGCATTCGCGGCTGCATTCTCTGTTGAACAACAGAGTGGAATTGACGATCTGCGTCTGGCTATGCTGCAGGCTCAGCTGGCTCGTTTCCCGGCATCCGGCCACGTACTGCACTTTATTGACTGGGCGAAAATTGAACTGACCAAAGACAGCCTGGGTCGTTACATTCTGGCTAATCCTTCCGCACTTGCTGGTCCGACGCTGTGGGGGCTGCCGGTGGTGGCAACTGAAGCTGCCGCGTTCCAGGGCAAGTTCCTGACCGGGGCATTCAACGCCGCCGCGCAGCTGTTTGACCGCGAGGACGCCAACGTGGTGATCTCCACCGAGAACGCTGACGACTTTGAGAAAAACATGATTTCTATTCGTTGCGAAGAGCGTCTGGCGCTGGCGGTTAAACGCCCTGAAGCGTTTGTCTATGGCTCATTCACTGCGCCCGCTGCTGGCGGCCAATAATTTCAATTTATAACAACGGCCTGCGGGCCGTTTTTTTACAGGAAATATTCATGAAACTGCGATCCATTAAGCCTATTTATTACCAAGGTAATGTGCTGACCGAGGGCAGCGAGTTTGAAACTCCCGAACAGCATGGACGTGAACTGATCCAGCGAGGGTATGCGGAAGCGCCGGACAGTAAAAAAGTGACCGGCGACACCGCTGATTCCAGGTCGAAAGGCAAAACCAAATAAGAGGTTTTTTTATGCTGACCGTCGATCAGGTTAAGCATCACTGCAACATCGAGCAGGATTTCAAGGAGGATGACGCCTGGCTAGCGGCTCGTATTAAAGCGGCGGTGCGTTATGTGGAAAACTATACGCGCCGCACGCTTTATGAAAATGCAGACGATCCGGTTTATATGGCTGACTCAGACGCGCTGCTATATGGCGAGGATGTTGAAACCGCCATGCTGATGCTGATCGCACACTGGTATGCAAATCGCGAGGCGGTGGTGACCGGGGTCAGCGTGGCTAATCTTGACTTTGCTGTTGAAGCCTTCCTTCAGCCTTACAGGATTTATGGCGTATGAGAGCAGGACCAATGCGTTATCGGGTGATGCTCCAGAGGCGGGCAGCAGGGCGGTTGCCGTCCGGACAGCCTGCAACAGGGTGGACCGATATAAAAAGCGTGAGAGCATCAATAGCAGACGTTTCCGGGCGTGAGCTGATGAATTCTGGTGCAGAAGTCGCCGGGACGACCTCACGAATTTGGATACGTAACAATCTGTCCGAAAGAATCACCAGCGGATGGCGTGTAGTCCATAACCCGCCGACAGGTAAGGGGGAAGTCTACGACATTAAATCTGTTATTTCCGCTGAGAACGGCACCCGTCTGGAACTGTTGTGTGAAGAGGGGGTGAAACAGTGATCGGCTCAAACCTTGATTTTTCTGGGCTTAACGAAATAGCCAGGGAACTGGAACTGCTCAGTAAAGCTGAGACCCGCCAGGTGCTCCGTCGTTCGGTCAGGGCCGGTGCCGACCTTATCAGGCAGGAGGTCGTGGACGCGGCTCCTGAAAGGACCGGTAAGCTCAAAAGAAACATTGTTGTGCTGTTTGGTAAAGGGGCACCCGGTGATGTGGTGGCGGGCGTGCATATTCGCGGAACAAATCCTGATACGGGCAACAGCGACAACAAAACGAAAGCATCATCGCCTAACAACGCCTTTTACTGGCGCTATGTTGAGGAGGGAACGTCAAAAATGGCTGCGCATCCTTTTGTGCGTCCTGCGTATGACAGAAAGCAGGAAGAGGCGGCCAAAGCTGCTTTTGATGAGCTGAACCGGGCCATTGACGGAGTGCTGGGAAAATGACCGAGGCCGATATCTACTCGCTGATCGCCGGGCTGGCGGGCGGGAATGTTTTTCCTTATGTGGCACCGACAGGAACTGCCGCACCCTGGGTAGTTTTCCTGCTCCCTTCGGCAAATACGGCGGATGTATTGTGCGGAAGTGCGGAGAAGGCTACCACGCTGCAAGTTGACGTATGGGCTAAATCCACCGATGAAGCGCGGTCCATCCGCGCACAGGTGCAGGCTGCGCTAAGCCAGCTTGATCCCGTTTCTCTGAATGAAATAAATGACTATGAGCCTGACACGTCGCTTTACCGCGCAACGCTTGAAGTTCAGCTCTGGACTTAAACCCTGAATCAGCCGCCTACGGGCGGTTTTTTACTATCTGGAGATACCCATGTCCTCAAAGTATGAAAAAACGCAGGGAACGCAGATTAACGTTTCTGCAGACCCGGCAACACAGGCAAATCCTTCCGGTGCGACCTGGCAAAGTATCAAATGCTCGACGAAGGAAATCAGTT
Source organism: Winslowiella sp. 2C04 (assembly GCF_050037805.1). Lineage (NCBI taxonomy): Bacteria > Pseudomonadati > Pseudomonadota > Gammaproteobacteria > Enterobacterales > Erwiniaceae > Winslowiella > Winslowiella sp. 2C04. The sequence continues at coordinate 1,748,212 of NZ_CP188300.1, forward strand.
ATACCGGCGGCCAGAAGTCGGACATTGAAACCACCACGCTCTGTTCAACCGAGCAGGAAATGACAAACGGCCTGGCGGCACCGGGTGAGATGACCATTTCAGGAAACTGGGCTGTCGATGAGGGCCAGGACACATTGCGCACCGCTTACGACAGTGATGCGCAGCACGCCTTTCAGGTGATCTTCCCGTCAGGTAATGGCTATGCGTTTCTGGCTGAAGTTCGTCAGAACAGCTGGGGAGCGGGTACTGCAGGAGTGGTAACCGCCTCTTTCACTCTTCGCGTAAAAGGTAAGCCTGTCCCGATTGTACCGGCACCCGCTGCAGGTTAACAACAGCGGCGAAAGCCGCTTTCTCTGATGATGGATGAGAGTAAAAAATGGCAAAAAATGTATCGACTGCTTTACTGCGCGATTTGGCGCTGGCTCCGATGTCGGGATTTCGCAGCAAGATCGTGTCCGTGCCTGAATGGGAAAATGCAAAGGTAAAACTGCGTGAGCCTTCGGGACAGGGGTGGATTGAATGGCAGCAAATTATGTCTCCGGAAAACCCCAAAACTCAGGAGGACGAGACAGAGGCGCTGACGGCGGCGCAGCTCGCCAGGCGTAATAAAAGCGCGGATGTGGTGCTGTTGATTGACGTCCTGCTGGATGAAGCAGATATGCCCGTATTCACAGCAGACGATAAACCGCTGGTGGAAAACATTTACGGGCCGGTACATGCGCGCCTGCTTAAACAGGCTCTCGATCTCAGCACTTCACAGGCTGAAGCTGAAAAAAAGTAAAAGAGCCTGGCACCTTCTTTCTGATGACCCTCGCGTTAAGACTGAACCGCACCCTGCATGAGCTGAAAAACACGCTGACCGCCAGTGAGCTTCGCATGTGGATTGAATACGACGCGGTGAATCCCCTGAGTGACCGGCGCGGGGACATTCAGGCGGCTCAGATAGCCACTGCGGTATTCAATTCGCAGGGGGCGAAAGTGAAGCTCGACGAAATGCTGATCCAGTGGGGGCAGCCAGAGGTTGCAGATCGAGGCGACGGGCTGGAAGAATTCTTCGCGGCGATGGCCGGTTAGCAGACTTTAAACAGGATTACTTATGGCTACGCTGCGCGAACTTATTATCAAAATCTCTGCCAATTCGACGTCATTCCAGACTGAAATCGCGCGTGCTTCAAGGATGGGGTCCGATTATTACCGCACGATGGAGCAGGGTGGGCGGAGGGCTGCTGCCGCTGCGCGGGAAAGCCAGAGGGCCATTCAGGAGCTGAATGATCAGCTGGTGACTACCCGTGAAACCGCTCTGGAGATGACGGGCGTTTTTGCGGGCGCATTTGCGACCGGTCACCTTATCGGACTGGCAGATAGCTGGAATGCTGTTAATGCGCGACTAAAGCTGGCGTCGCAGTCCACCAGTGAGTTTGCGACCGTACAGAAATCGCTGATGGACATCAGCCAGCGGACCGGCACAACGTTTGGTGACAATGCCGACCTGTTTGCCCGCTCAGCCGCATCAATGCGTGAATTCGGCTACAGCGCACAGGAGGTACTGAGAGTGACTGAGGCCGTTTCAACCGGCCTGAAGCTCTCAGGTGCCAGCGCTCAGGAAAGCAGCTCGGTAATCACTCAGTTCAGCCAGGCGCTGGCGCAGGGTGTATTACGCGGTGAGGAATTTAACGCCGTCAACGAAGCGGGTGATCGCGTTATCCGTGCGCTGGCTGCGGGCATGGGCGTTGCCCGTAAAGACCTGAAAGCGATGGCCGATCAGGGCCAGCTGACTATCGATAAAGTGGTGCCAGCCCTGACCAGCCAGTTAGAAAAGCTGCGTGGTGAGTTTTCATCGCTGCCCGACTCCGTTTCAGGATCGGTCACCAAAGTTGAGAACGCCTTTCTGCAGTGGGTTGGCGAAACAAATAAAACGTCAGGCGCGACAGCAACGCTGTCCGGCGTACTTGAGGGGGTGGCGAAAAATATCGATTCGGTGGCAACAGTGACGGGGGCGTTGGTTGCCGTGGGTGCCGCACGATTTTTTGGTGGCATGGCCTCCGGTGCCGTGTCGGCTTCGGTGGGGATCGTTACCGCTTACAAAAGTGAGGTTGCGCTGACGCAGGCGCAAATCCGCGGTACCCAGATATCAACCGCCCGCGCCCGCGCTGCAGTGTATCGCGCACAGCAGGCGCTGGTTGCGGCGCGTGCCACAACAGGGCAGGAGGCGGCTGAAAGGCGTCTTGCCGCTGCACAGGCTGCGCTGACCCGTAACGTCAACGCCCGCTCAGCCGCGCAGGAAAGGCTCAACACGATGACCTCGCTTGGCTCAAGGCTGACGAACAGCGTACTCGGGCTGGTGGGCGGCATTCCGGGGCTGGTCATGCTCGGTGCCGGTGCCTGGTTCACTATGCATCAGCGTCAGGAGCAGGCGAGAGAATCTGCACGGGCGTACATCAATACGCTGGAAGAAGTTAAAAACGCCGCGCCGAAAATGGTGCTGACGGAGGTCTCTGATAATCAGGGGCTGACCCGGAGCGCACTGAGTGAACAAAACCGACTGGTCGCTGAACAGGTCGAAAAGGTGAATAAGCTGAAAACCGAGATTAAAGGTTATCAGCAGATTATTGCCAGCCCCGGCCCGTCGGTTGGCGGCTTCCTCATTAATCACCTTACCAGCCTTGAAAGTGTTTCCGCCGGGCTTGAACAGGCAACGTCAGATTTACTGGTTGAGCAGGAAAGGCTCAATCAGATGCAGGAGAAATCACAGAGCATTCAGGTGGTTCTGGAAGCTCTTGAACATCGCCGCGTAACCCTTATCCGTGAGCAGGCCGCCGGGCAGAATGCAGCCTATCAGTCGCTGCTGATGATGAATGGACAGCACACTGAATTTAACCGGCTTATGTCGCTGGGTAATCAATTGTTACAGACCCGAAGCGGCCTTCAGAACGTGCTCATGCGCATTCCATCCGCGCAGCTTGATACAAAGCAAACCTCTCTTTTGCAGAGGTCCGAGCGGGATAACGTGATAGCGGGGCTTTCTGGCATCGAACGCATCCGGAAGCAGGCTGAATACTCCGCTGATGATGCCGGGCTGACCAGCACGCCTGAATATGCTGAGGCGCGACAGAAGTTCATCAGCAATACGGTTGAAGCGTGGCAGAAGCAGGAAAAGCTCTCTGAATCGCTGAAGTCAGGCAATAAGGCGCTGAGCGATCAGGCGAAGGAGCAGCGATCTGCCGCTCAGGTTGCCGAACAGTACGCACGTAAAATTGCCGATTTGAGTGTGGCTACAGAAGTGCAGAAAGTCCGCGCAACGCAGGGTGAGAAAGCAGCCGATCTCTATGCCGCGTCTCATGAGAACGGAACCAAGTGGACTGAGGAACAGCGCAAGGCTATTCAGGCATCATCAACCGATCTGGCTCGCTGGACGCAAAAGGCTGATGAAGCGGTACGCAAGCAGCGTGAAATGGCCGATGCGCTGAAGGACCTGCGTGAAGCAACGCGAAAATATCAGGACGACGCTGCGCTTACTACCGGCACCGCCGGTATGGGTGACCGGCAGCGTGATTACTTTAATGAAAAGCAACAGATTTGGCGAGTGTACGACAAAACGGACAAAGGCGCGGAAGATGTGGCCGCCAGAATCGCCGCCCTGAATGCCCTGGATAAAAAGTATCAGGCAATCGCAGCATCGGAATCAAGCTGGCTTAACGGGGTTTCCCGTGGTTATCAGAACTGGCTGGAGAGTACCGGCAACATCGCCGGAAGCGTTTCTCAGGGGATCACCTCCACTATGGACAGTGCGCTGGATAACGTCTCTGCAATGTTAGTTGGTAGTCAGGCCGACTGGAAAAGCTGGAGCGTCTCCGTTCTGCAGATGATCTCCAAAGTCGCCCTGCAAATGGCGGTTGTCAATGCGATGGGCGGCGGCTCGTCATGGGGGGGACTCTTCGGCTCGATTGTCAGCAGCGTGGGCGGAGCGGCGGCAGGTGCGTCAGGCGCAGCTGCGGGAAGTGGCGCAATGGGATTGCCCACCAGTTACTCCGGATACGATGGCGGTGGTTTTACAGGCAGCGGTGGGAAATATGAGCCTGCTGGCGTCGTGCATAAGGGTGAGTTCGTTTTTACCAAAGAGGCCACGGATCGTATCGGCGTTTCGAACCTCTACAGCATGATGCGGGGGTATGCGAACGGCGGCATCGTGGCTGGCGCTGCGGGAATTGGTGCGTTTTCTTCCGGGGTAAATACGGCCTCGGGTGGGGGAGCGCCGCAGGTTTACATCACCATAGACAGCAACGGTAAATCCTCTGCTCAGTCATCTTCTGGCTGGGAGCAATTTGGCGCGGAAATTGGGTCATTCGTGGATCAGCGATACAAGAAAAACCTGATGAGGGATTTACAGCCCGGAGGAGATATCTGGAATGCTAATAAAGGCAGGTAATCAATGGCGTTAGAAACATTCACCTGGTGCCCGAGAACAGATGCTGAAGCGGACGTTAAACACCGCGTTCGTAAAGCTCAGTTCGGCGACGGTTATGCGCAGGTTGCCGGAGATGGATTAAATACCCGGTCACAGGAATGGGCACTTAATTTCGTGGGTGACGAGGCATATATTCAGGCCATCAGGGAGTTTCTTGACCGAATGGGTGGCATCAGGGCATTCCAATGGAAACCGCCGCTTTATCCGCTGGGGCTTTGGCGCTGCGAGGAATATAAGCCCGTGGCGCTCGGTGCGGGAAAATATTCTCTTGATGCAACATTTATTCAGGCTTTCAGACCATGATTAACAGCGATATTCAGAAACTTGAGCCGGGTAATAAAATCAGGCTTTTAGAAGTTGATGGCAGCAAGTTTGGTGCGGATATTCTTCGCTTTCATAATTATAACCTTCCTCATACTGAAGCGGAAATCATCGCCGCCGGTGGAGATGAAAGTAAGTTGCCCGCAAAGTCCCTCTGGTGGCAAGGGAAGGAGTACGGGCCGTGGCCGGTTAATATTGAGGGGATTGAAGCTTCGACAACCGGCAGTAGCGCACAGCCGAAACTCACCGTTGCTAATCTGGACAGTTCAATCACTGCAATGTGTCTGGTATACGACGATATGCTGCAGGCAACCGTCACTATTCATGACACGCTGGCGCAATATCTGGATGCGAGAAACTTTGCGGAGGGCAACAGCACCGCCGACCCGGTGCAGGAAAAGCTGCAGGTATTTTATATCGACTCGAAAAGCCTGGAGACTAACCAGGTGGTCGAGTTCACGCTTACCAGCCCGATGGATTTGCAGGGGCTGATGATCCCCACGCGCCAGCTGCACTCCCTGTGTACGTGGTGCATTCGCGGAAAGTACCGCACCGGCGATGGTTGCGACTATGCCGGTACCCGATACTTCGACAAAAACAACAATCCGGTCAGTGACCCTTCACAGGATGTCTGCAACGGCACATTATCGGCCTGCAAACTTCGCTTTGGCGACAACGACGAGTTGCCGTTTGGCGGGTTTCCCGGCACCTCCCTGCTCAAGAGCTAATCATGCGTGATAAAACGATTAAGGCCATTATGGCGCATGCCGAGTTGTGCTATCCGCAGGAATGCTGCGGCGTGGTCGCGCAAAAGAGCCGGGTAGAACGTTATTTCTCATGCCGCAATCTGGCCGCTGAGCCGACCGAGCATTTCCATCTCGATCCGCAGGGCTATGCTGACGCGGAGGACTGGGGAACGGTGATAGCCGTAGTCCACAGCCACCCAGACGCAACAACGCAGCCAAGCGATCTGGACAAGGCCCAATGTGACGCCACTGAATTGCCCTGGCATATCGTCAGCTGGCCGGAGGGGGATTTACGTACCATCATGCCGCGCGGGGAACTGCCGTTACTCGAGCGACCATTCGTGCTGGGACATACGGACTGCTGGGGGCTGGTGATGAGCTATTTCAGGCAGCAGCACGGCATAGAGCTTACAGATTACCGGGTCGATTATCCGTGGTGGGAGAGCGGCGCAGAAAACCGCTATCTGGATAACTGGTATGAGTGTGGGTTCCGGGAGTTTAGCGGAGAGCCACAGCCGGGCGATCTGGTGATTATGCAGGTACAGGCACCAGTTGCGAATCATGCTGGCGTGCTGCTGGCTGATAACATGCTGCTGCACCACATGTACGGCATGTTGAGCCAGCGCGTGCCGTATGGCGGTTACTGGCGGGAACGAACTGTAAAAGTCGTGAGACACAAGGATATGCTTTAGTTGTCTTGGTTTATGTCCCTGCTATCATTTGAGCACTTGTGAAGTAAGGGATGAATGATGAAAAAGATTATACTTTTGTCTGCGTTAGTGTTGTCTGGGTGTTCGACAACTCCTGTATCTCCAGACCTTGCGAAAGAAGTTGCCGTGGCTTCCGCTTTTAAAATGCGCTCAGGTTCTGTTCCGGTCACTATCGTTAGAGATAAAGGAATAGTTGCGGGTGCTTGTGCAATAACTTCCTTCATTAACGGAGAGCAGATTGCAAATCTCAATACTGGTGAAAAAGTTGTAGCTTATGTCGAGCCAGGAACTGTAATTGTTGGTGCTGGCTTTACAGGTTCTGGATTCTGTAAAGGTCCAGCAAAACGTGAGAGAGAGTTCACCGTTGATATGGGAAAGCCTAAGGCATTGAGAATATTTATTGATCAGAATGCGAATGTCGACATTCTTCCAACGACTGAGCATTAAATATAATCAAGTAAAGATTATTTTCATAACCTATCACAAGCCACCACATGGTGGCTTTTTTTATGAGGTTTATATGCAAGAAGTGATGACGAGAATCGAATTAAGTGGCTCCTTAGGTAAAGTTTTCGGCAAGGTCCATCACAGACTTATCAGCACTACAGCAGAAGTAGGAAGGGCATTAAGTTGCACAATTGATCATTTTGAAAGTTATATGATTAATAGCCAAAAAAGGGGAATAACATATGCCATTTTTAAAGATAAAAAAAATATTGCTGAAGACGACTTAGGATATCCTGTGACCGGCGAGGTAATTAAAATTGTGCCTGTGATTATCGGCAGTAAAAGAGCAGGCGCATTACAGACAATTTTGGGCGCTATAATCGTTGCTGTTGGCGTGGTTCTTAACTTCACGCCATTTGCTGCAGCGTCACCTTTTCTATATCAAATTGGTGGAGCAATGGCCCTTGGCGGCGTTATCCAGATGCTATCACCACAAACTACCGGCCTCGCCAGCAAACAAGACGCTGACAATCAGGCATCCTATGCGTTCGGCGGCGTGACCAATACCGCAGCGCAGGGTTATCCGGTACCGCTGGGCTATGGCAAACGTCGTATCGGCGGGGCAATCATATCAGCGGGCATTTACGTTGAAGATCAGCAATAAATAGAATCCTATCTTTTCTAAGGTCACCTTCGGGTGGCCTTTTTTATGGACGCAATATGGCAACAGCAACCGCAATTAAAGGCCGCAAAGGGGGCAGCTCAGAAGCCCGCACGCCAGTCGAGCAACCGGATGACTTACAGTCGGTCGCTAAAGCAAAGCTGCTCTTCGCACTGGGTGAGGGAGAGTTTGGTGGTGGGCTGACCGGCCAGACTATTTTCGTCGATGGCACACCGGTTGAGAACGCAGACGGATCGAGCAATGTCAGCGGCGTTTACTGGGAGTTCCGACCGGGTAACCAGGCGCAGAGTTATATTCAGGGTCTGCCAGGCACTGAAAATGAAATCAATGTGGGTACCGAATTACACAGCGCGACCGCCTGGGCGCACACCTACACCAACACGCAGCTGTCAGCGGTGCGCGTGCGCCTGAAATGGCCTTCGCTGTTCAGGCAGGAAGATAACGGTGACCTGGTGGGCAACTCGGTTAAGTACGCTATCGAACTGCAGACCGACGGCGGCGCATTTAAAACGGTGCTGGATACCGCTGTGACCGGTAAAACCACCTCGGGCTATGAGCGCAGCCACCGTATCAATCTGCCGCAGGCCGGGACCTCCTGGACAATCCGCGTTCGTAAGCTGACCGCAGATGCCAACAGCGCTAAGATTGGCGATACGATGACGATCCAGAGCTATACGGAGGTTATCGACGCCAAGCTGCGTTACCCGAATACCGCTTTGCTGTATATCGAGTTCGATTCCAGCCAATTTAATGGCTCTATACCGCAGATCGCCTGTGAACCAAAAATGCGCGTTATTCGCGTACCGGATAATTATGATCCGATAACCCGGTCGTATTCCGGCACCTGGTCAGGCGCGTTTAAGTGGGCGTGGACGGATAACCCGGCATGGGTTTTCTATGACCTTGTGATTACCGATCGCTTTGGTCTGGGTAACCGGCTGACCGCCGCAAATATCGATAAGTGGGAGCTTTACCGGGTTGCGCAGTACTGCGACCAGCTGGTGCCGGACGGCAAGGGCGGCAGCGGGACCGAGCCGCGCTATAAGTGCGACGTGTATGTACAGAGCCGCAACGAGGCCTATACCGTGCTGCGTGACTTTGCGGCCATCTTTCGTGGTATGACCTACTGGGGCGGTAATCAGATTGTTGCGCTGGCCGATATGCCGCGCGACGTGGATTACAACTACACCCGCGCCAACGTTATCGACGGTCTGTTCAACTACTCCAGCAGCACCGCGAAAACGCGCTATACCACCGCGCTGGTCTCCTGGTCCGATCCGGATAACGCTTATGCGGATGCGATGGAGCCGGTATTTGAACAGGAGCTGGTAGCCCGCTACGGCTTCAATCAGCTGGAGTTGACCGCTATCGGCTGCATCCGTCAGTCGGAAGCAAACAGAAAGGGGCGCTGGGGCATCCTGACCAATAACAAAGACCGCATGGTAACGTTCGGTGTTGGTCTTGACGGCATGATCCCGCAGCCTGGCTACATCATCGGTGTTGCCGATGAGCTGTTGTCCGGCAAGGTAACTGGCGGGCGCATCCGTTCGGTAAATGGCCGCGTGATTACCCTGGACCGCAAGCCCGATGCTGTTGCCGGTGACCGGCTGCAGCTTAACCTGCCTTCAGGAGCCTCACAGGGCCGCACCATTCAGTCTGTCAGTGGTAATGCTGTCACTGTCAGCACCGCATACAGCGAAACGCCGGAAGCGGAAAGCGTGTGGATTGTGGAGTCAGACACGCTGTACGCGCAGCAATACCGCGTGGTGAGCGTTTCAGATAACAACGACAACACGTTCACCATTACAGCTGCTTATCACGATCCGGATAAGTACGCCCGGATTGACACCGGCGCAATCATCGATCAGCGCCCGATAAGCGTTGTCCCGGCTGGAAGCCAGTCGGCACCGGCCAATATCCATATCAGTACTTTTGATGTGGTGAGCCAGGGCATCAACGTGCAGACCCTGCGTGCGGCGTGGGACGACGCCGCCAGCGCCATTTCGTACGAGGCGCAGTGGCGGCGAAATGATGGCAACTGGATCAGCGTGCCGCGCAGCGCCACCACCTCCTTTGAGGTGCCCGGTATTTACGCTGGTCGCTATGTGGTGCGCGTCAGAGCGATTAACGCCGCCGAAATCTCATCGGGATGGGCCTACTCAGAAGAGAAAACGCTGACCGGCAAAGTGGGTAATCCACCAAAGCCGGTTGGCTTTAAGGCCGATCCGCTGGTGTTTGGTGTTCAGCTTACGTGGGCTTTTCCGGCGGGTACCGGTGACACGCTGAAAACCGAAATCCAGTACGCCGAAACGTCAGACGGGTCGGGAGCGCTGCTGCTGGCGGACGTACCGTATCCGCAGCGGAAATATCAGCAGATGGGGCTGAAGGCCGGGGTCACCTTCTGGTACCGGGCGCAGCTGGTGGACAAGACCGGTAACGAAAGTGGCTTCACTGACTGGATTATGGGGCAGTCCAGCACCGATATAGATGACATCATAGGGGATATCGACGAAAAAATTAAAGATTCGGATGCCTTCAAGCAACTTATCGCGCCCGTTAACACCAATATTGAGGGGCTTCTGCAATTAGCGCTCGATTCAGATGCGTCAGTGACACACCAGATGCAAGCCAGCGGTAAAAACAGGGCCGATATTCTTGAGGTCAGAGAAACGGTCGCCACAAACGACAGAGCCTATGCGCAGAAGTTTGAGCAGGTGCAGGCAAGCGTGGGTGAGAATACCGCCGCCATTCAGCAGACGTCTACTGCACTGGCCGACACGGAAGGCAAGCTGTCGGCGCAGTACAACATCAAAGTTGCTGTTGACGCCAATGGCCGGCAGTACGCTGCCGGGATGGGGATCGGCGTTGAAAGTACACCATCAGGAATGCAGTCGCAGGTTCTTTTCCTCGCTGACCGGTTCTCGATAATGAACGCCATCAACGGCACCGCTTATTCTGTTTTCCTGGTGGAACATGGTCAGATATTTATACGTGACACCATCATCAAGGACGGGACGATAACTAACGCGAAAATCGGCAGTCACATCCAGTCCGATAACTACAGCGCCAGCGCCAAAACTGGATGGAACCTGAGTAAAGACGGCCTGCTGACTATGTTCGGTAATGGAGGCAGTAGCGGATATGTCCAGCTGGATCAGGACGGCCTGGCGGTTTACAACGCAGATGAACTCACGGTTGTTTTAGGGAAAAAAAGATAATGGATTACGGCGCACAGATATTTATCAACGGCACGTCTTTTGACGTGCTGAATTCTATGGCTGCAAATTACATGCTGGACTTTATTACGGGAGGTGCAGGGACAAGAACATACGACATACCGGAAGGAAAAGCGTTGAAAACTGTCACCTACACGACCGGACCTAACGACGCCACGCCGCCCACCGTGACTGTCTCAGGCAAAACGGTAAGCTGGTCGGCATCGGCAAACTATACCATTCTCGTTTATGCGGGGGCGTGATGGCCGAATATACGTTAGAGATAAGGAATGACGCGGGGGAGTTTTTTGCCTCACCTGATTTTACTCCCCTGGTGCTGACGCAGGTTATCGACAGCGGCGACATCGCGCACGCCGCAACGCCCGGAAGGGTGTTTATGACGAACGTCCCGGCGTCGCGTAAGTGCGTAATATTCTGTAAGCAGAATTACGATCTGGTTTCCTGCCTTTTTGAGGTAATAAACTCGGGAGGATATAAAGCGATAAGGCTTCACGGCAGCGCTGGCTCTACCGGTTATAATAACCTTAATTGTCGCTTTTACGTCTTTTCAGATTTTGTTGCGTGGTCGCCGGACTACGGAATTTATATTTATCGTAATAAAACGATGGTTTATTCCGGCAACTGCCTCCCGCTCACAGTGAAATACTACACGCGGAATAATAACATCAAAGGGAAAGCCTGCGCTGCAATTGGTGGCTTTGCAAAGGTGGAGCTGTACGGCATTCCGGGGAGTAATCCTCCGCAGGTAACGTATGCGCTCTTCTGTTATGCAGGATATTCAGGAGGGCTGAGAGAGCTTCCTTATAACGTCAGTACTGCAGGGACAACCAACCCGCCAGCCTTCAAGTCAACGGCTGGTTGTATCTATATCGAAACTGAAATCTACGACCAGTATTACAGACAATCACTTGGATTAAATTAAATCTCAACCCGCTACAAGGCGGGTTTTTTATTGCCCGGAGAAAACTATGCCAGCAGGCACTATCGCTTTAAGAAATAATACCGCTACTGTAACCGGCACCGGAACGTCATTTACCACTGAGATTAAAGCCAATGATTTCATCGTCGTGATTATTGGGCAGGTTACCTACACGCTGGGCGTCAAGTCGGTCAACTCAAACACTTCCGTAACGCTGATCCGCAATTTTGACGGGCCGACATCATCAGGTCTGGCCTGGACAGCCATACCAAACGCAACCCTGGTCGGGATTACTGCTCAGGTGGCTGCTGATACAGCGAAGGCCATTCGCGGGCTGAATCTGGATAAAGTGAACTGGCAGCAAATACTGACCGGTACCGGAAACGTGACCGTCAATCTCCCTGATGGCAGTGCGTTTTCCGGGCCTGCATGGGGTGGAATCAACGAAGAGCTGAAAGGTAAGGCACCACTGACAAATGGAGTTGTAGCCGTTAAGGACGGTGGTACAGGCGGGAAAACTCAGGCTGATGCCAGAAAAGGGCTGGGACTGGGTACGGCTTCAGTTGTCGATATTATGACGCAGTCTGATGATGCTACAGGCGGACGAGCGATGACGGTCGGTGCATTCGGACTTGGCGCAACTACCGCGCCGACAGCACCGACTGATATGTATTCACTTACCCGATGCGGGGTGTATGCAGCACCGGGGGCGGCGGGTATTAATTACTTTGACCAATATTCGCCGGTTCTGGCGATGGTCCGTTATGACAATATTGTCACCTACTTGCAAATATCACCCGCGAGTGGCCGCGCTGCAGTCAGGGGGCAGAGTGGCGGTAAGATGACAGGCTGGAACGAGCTGTACACGACCGGTAATACAACCCGAAGCTCAGACGGGACGTTGAAAGCTGCCTCGCCAGTTGCGCGCATTGTTAAATCTCAGGCATTTTCCGCCCGCGAAGACATTGCCGAAAGTGGTTTCGAGTGGTGCGGTTGCGGAACGGCGAACGAAGAGGCGAAGGGTATCACGATCAGTCGGCAGGATGTGGGAGTGTATAGAGTAACGGGTTCTTTGGGGCTTGCCACTGATGGTTGGCGAATCATGCCGCCGCGCGATCCGGGCGGTTCCGGTGATTTGGGTATCGTCGAAGCGGAAGAGGATGAAAACCACGCCATTACGATTCGCCTGTATCGCAAGAAATACATGCTCACTGACGACGGTGAAATGGTACTGAAGAAAGGTAATCTGATTGATGTACCGGCAAATAGCTGGATCGATATTCGCCTGAATATGACATCGATAGATAACGAGCAGCCTTGACGTAAACAGCAATAAAAGTAGTCCTGTTAAAAAGAACCCGCGCACGGTGAGGGTGAGCGGGTTAATTCATGCCAATTCATTATGTGTCAACTGGAGTGGATATATGCGGCTCCTGAGTCAGACAAATTAAAGGTAGCGACTAACTGTGGATTTGACAATTATTTCTTGCTGGAATTATTTTGATTAAGCAAGCGTGATCTGCTGGTCAAATAAAGAAATTCGCTACGATAGCTGTAACATTAAAGCAAAAGGCCGCATATCCGCGGCCCTTTTATCATCTAAGCAAAGTTTGAAACTCTTACTCGCCCGCTGCCCGCTGCTTCATTTCGCGTTTATATTTGTGGTAGTCCTCGTCACATTCAGCAGAACAGAAAGCTGTCTCAGCTACCACTGGCTCTTCTTTGCACCAGATACAGTTTCCATCGCGGCTTACTAATCGTGGTTTACGTGCTGACAGAGAAGCAGACAAATGTGCTTCTTGCCGCTCCTGTGCCAAATCTGCATCATCCATAAAATATCCTGTCAGTGTTTTTTATTAATTTCGCCCATATGCTTTCGCGAAGATCTAGCCATTGCAGATATTTTAACTCAAAAATAATGCAATATTTAATGGGAATTTATTCAGGGTGGATGAATGATCAGGTTGGGCTGAAGATCTCAGTCCGTCGTATCCGTTTTGGCTCACTATCTACATATCCATCAAGGTGCTGACTGATCACGATTTACATCATCCGATTTAAGCAGAACAGCCTGACACTTTCGCAACGCACGGACTCCTCGCATCTAAATTCACTCGCATCTCAACGCCCTACCAAAACCTGTCCTTTAGTCACTTGATCAATCCTCCCGATCAATAATACTGTATATGCATACAGCAATTATCAGGCTAATCATTCATGGCAAGACGATACGAAATCGACGCGGCTTTCCGCTCAGCCGTCAAAATCAACCCGCGCACCGGGCGAACGGTCACAACAAGAGACTTCACGACAGAGCTGGCTAAGGTCAACTGGCACTGGACGCTCGCGGAGGCCAACCGCTGGATAGAGCACCACGTCGATCAGTTCAGGGACATATCCACCCAGGAAGGTGATGACAGGACATTCATGCTGTTTAACCCGAACGTGAGGTAACTATGGGATTTCCATCACCGGCTAACGATTACATTGAGAAGCGCCTGACGATTGACGACTTCGTCGTTGCGAACCCGGCATCGACGATGATTTGTGATATTGGGGATCGGCTACTTGTCATTGACCGCAGCGTGCCACCTAAAAGCGGCAGCATGATTTATTACGAGCTGATGGGGGAATGTGGGGTCGGAAAGATAATGGGAAGGAGCCTGATAACGCCTGACGGGGAAGCGTTCGAAGGTTCTGTGCTGGAAGAGCTGGAAGTGGTAGGCGTTGTGACGGCGGAGATTCTGAAGATTCACGAACCTGACAGACCGACGATTTAGGTGCGTTTAGATGTATTGAGTACCTTAATTTGAGTACATTTATTAGTACATAATTTAAATTCTGGAGTGTTAAGTTTAGATGTAGCAAGGATTGCAAGCTGGTGGTTCGTAGTCATGGAAAAGGAATGTTGGCTGACTGGCTTGCTGTTTCACTGTAAATGTCCCTGTCACAAAATTGGCTGGCACGCAGAGGCAGCGCGCGCATGCTACAGGGTAAACCATTTTGCCGGGGGGCTAAAGGGCTGAGGCATTAGCCTGTTCAGCAGAATTGATCTCTCTACTTTTCTCACACCCTGCCGATAACCCTGTCAGTGATTTCAGTCACGCCAGCCTGCAGCGATAGCCGAAATCAAACGATTTGTGCTCTGGCAGCGCATTGATATCGCGCTATGTACACCGAAAAAACCATCACCCAGAGGTAAAAATGGATAGCTTGCAGAAAGATATCGATGATCGCGCCAATCTCACATTGTCCAATAAGTTTGAGCTGTTGTTGTTCCGGCTGGGAGCGGCGGCGCAGAACGAAAAATCCGAGTTGTTTGGCATCAATGTGTTTAAGCTGCGCGAAATTATGCCGATGACCACGCTTACCAAAGCGGCTGGGATGAAATCGCCGTTGCTGGGGATGGCGAACATCCGTGGGCAGATTATCCCGGTTATTGATCTTGCCGCCGTCGCCGGTTGTACGCCGACCGCCGGTCTGAATCTGCTGCTGGTCACCGAATATGCCCGCAACACTCAGGCATTTGCCATCGAGTCAGTGGATAACATTGTGCGGCTCGACTGGAGCCAGGTACACGCTGCGGATACCCGCGTCAGCAATCGTAATGTCACCAGCATTGCGCTACTGAATAATGATGAAAACCGTGATGAAATGGCGCTGGTGCTGGATGTTGAGCAAATTCTGTATGACATCATTCCTTCGGCGCGCAATGTGAAGAACGAACCGATTGCTGCGCGCAGCTTCGATTTTAAGCCCGGCTCGCTGGCGATTGTGGCGGAAGATTCGAGAGTGGCCCGTGCAATGCTGGATCAGGGGCTGAAAGCGATGGGTATTCCGGCGCTGATGTTTAATAACGGCCTGGCAGCGTGGGAGAAAATCAAACAGATGGCAGAAGAGGCAAAAGCGGCGGGGGAGTCCATCCACGATAAAATTTCGTTGGTGCTGACCGATCTGGAAATGCCGGAAATGGATGGTTTTACCCTGACGCGCAATATTAAAGCCGATCGCCAGCTGAAAAATATCCCGGTGGTGATTCACTCTTCGTTGTCCGGCAGCGCCAATGAAGATCACGTGCGCAAAGTGGGTGCGAATGGTTATGTGGCAAAATTTGAGGTGAATGAGTTATCACAGGTGATTCATCAGGTACTGGAACAGGCGGTGCGAAATGAGGCAGGTTGAATAAACCCGGCGGCTCTCAGGCCACCGGGCGCAGGGACAGTTGGAGTTCGGGCTTAACGCAGCCGTTCCCTGACTAACTCTTCTTCCATGTTACGCAGAGTTGGTTTCAGCAGATCGTTACTGCTGATGACCCCGGCGAGTTGCTGTTCATCGTCAGAGTTCAGCACCGGTAAAATAGTCAGCTGATTTTCTGCCATCATCACTGCGGCCTGGCGCGCTGTGTGGCTGGCTAACAGATAGTGCTGACCAACCGGCCGGAGAATTTCGCTGAGCAGTAAGCGATCATCGGCCTGATGGATAGCACGATAATCCACCATGCCGATGCAGCGTCCCTTTTCCGTTACCGGAAAGGTATGATGAAGCTGCGGAAGTGTCGTCAGGCGCATTTTCGCGGCCGCGACATCAAGGGTTGGGGCGAAAGTGACCGCCTGCGGTTCCATCACATCCTCTACCCAGGCACGCTCTAAAGGATCGACGCCATATTCGCGAAAAATATGCTGTCCGCGGCGGGTAATTTTGTCTGTCATAATCGAGCGCGACAGCAACAGTGTAGTGATACCCCAGGCGACGCTGGTGGTGAGTAAATCAGGCAGTAATCCGTTAGCATCGTGGGTAATCCCCACAGCAAATACAATCGCAGTCAACGGTGAGCCTAACGCGCTACCCAGCATCGCTGCCATACCGGCCATCGCCCACATCTGCGGCGAACCGCCCGGCAACCAGTGAGCCAGTAGCGCGCCGACACCGGCACCGACCATTAACAGCGGAGCCAGCACGCCGCCGGAGGTGCCGGAAGCCAGCGCAAACAGCCAGATCGTCAGTTTGACGGCGATCAGCGCAAATATCACCGTCAGCGTCAGGTTGGCATGCAGTAAATCTTCAATCACGTCATAACCGACACCCAGCGCACGCGGCTGGAAATAGCCGCCGATGCCAATAATCAAGCCGCCCAGTGCGGGCCACCACATCCAGTGCAGCGGGAGCCGGGCGAAGCCTTTTTCAATTGCATGCAGCAGATGGGTCACCACTACCGCCAGTAAGCCGATAACGACCCCGGCTATCAGGCAGCTTATTAGCGCCAGAGGGCCAGCCGGTGCGGTTTCCAGCGGCATCAGCGGCCCGTCGCCAAAGGCATAGCTTCTTAAAAATCCGGCGACCGCACAGGCTAACGCCACCGGTACCAGACTGCGCGGGCGCAGTTCAAATAACAGCAGTTCGACAGCCAGCAGAACCGCCGCCACCGGCGTGCCAAAGATTGCTGTCATCCCGGCACTGGCACCCGCAACCAGTAAGGTTTTACGCTCTATGGCATTCAGGTGCAGATACTGGCCAAGCAATGAGGCCAGCGATCCGCCGGTCATAATAATCGGCCCCTCAGCACCAAAAGGGCCACCGCTACCAATCACCACAGCAGATGACAGCGGTTTAAGTACCGCAACTTTTGGCGACATGCGGCTTTTCACAAACAGAATCGCTTCAATCGCTTCCGGAATGCCGTGACCTCGAATTTTTTCACTGCCATAGCGCGCCATCAGACCGACGATCAATCCGCCGACTACAGGGATCAGAATGACCCACAGCCCCAGCGAATTCTGCGCCGGTGAGAGATTTTCAAGCGACAGGCGCTGATAAAAAAACAGGTTTGTCGCCAGATCAATAAGGGATATCAGCAGTTTGGCGGCGAGGGTGCTGATTGCGCCAATCAGCAGCGCCAGTGCGGAGATCATCAGCAGGCGGCGATCTACCGCATAATCACGTTTTCCCACCATCATGTTGCCTTGCCCGCCTGCTCATCATTATTGAATGCGGTAATTCGCGCCACCTGAAAAGTGTCACTCAGTGAAGCCAGTTCAGACTGGTGCGAAGCCGCGAGCGTTGCCAGCAACGCTGAGCCTTCAGGCTGTAAATGAACCTCGATCAGGCGGCCATCCTCACTATTTTTCTGGCGCGTCACTAATCCTGATTTCACGCTACGGTTAACCAGCCCGACTACTGCGTTATGTTTCATTTGCAGTCGCTCAGCCAGCTCGCTGATGCTTGACCATTCGCGCCCAGGCGTGCCCTGGATATGCAGCATCAACAAATATTGCAGTGGCGTTAAGCCAGCCTGCCTGGCGGCGGTTTCGGAAAAATTGAGAAAGCGGCGTAGCTGATAACGGAACTCGGATAAAGCGACATACTGTGCCTTATCAGGTGCGGGAGTAAGCGGCGATAAACGCATAGGACCACCTGGTTAGCCTGAAAAAGGCATTTATATCACAATGTGATATAAGCATTCAGTACAAGCCAGTAACAAATTATAAACCAGAGCTGGCGCGGTTTAACAAGGAGATATAGGGATATTATTGAAGCTGAATTGATTCAGCTGATGAGGATAAATAGTTCGCATGCGAACTATGAAGTGTTACAATGATCACGTTTTTGTGCAACATATCCTTTTCGTTTGCATAAAGTGACCGGTCAGCAAAAACAGGATTTGACGTCTGACGGGTTAAAACCAGGCAAATCAGCCAACAGCCTTTATACTATCGGCAGCGTTGATTTGCCGTTGCTGCTCAGCATGATGCAGATGCAGCGGGTGACTTTTCTCCGGCCTGAGTGGTCGGGAAAATTGTTGAAGTATTAACTAAAAAAATATCGAACCATTCCAGTGAACAAAAAAACCTCTGCTTTTATTCTGACGCCGTTGTTTATTATGCAACCGCTTGCAGTCAGTTACGCACAGACTTCAGCTTCCAGTGTCAGCAGCGATCCTGCTGCCTCGCAGGACTCTACGCTGATGGTGATTAAACAACGTAGTGGTTTATCCGAACTGGATACCCCGGCCGCCGTCAGCGTGGTCGAAGGGGAGCAGCTGCGTAACAGTAAACCGCAGGTGAATTTGTCGGAAAGTCTCGGCAGTGTGCCTGGTTTGCAGGTCCAGAACCGTCAGAACTACGCACAGGATTTGCAAATGTCGGTGCGCGGTTTTGGCAGTCGCTCAATGTATGGCGTGCGTGGCGTGCGGATTTATGTTGATGGCATTCCGGCCACAATGCCAGACGGACAGGGGCAGACCTCAAATATCGATATTAACTCGATTGAGAAAGTCGAGGTGCTGCGCGGCCCTTATTCCGCCCTGTATGGCAACGCCTCGGGCGGTGTAGTTAATATCGAAACTCAGACCGGCACTCAGCCGCCAACGCTGGAAGCCGGCAGCTATTACGGCAGTTATGGCACATGGCGTAATAGTGTGAAAGCCACCGGCGCCACCGGTGACGGTACTCAGGCGGGCGATGTTAACTATGCTATCTCCGGTTCACGTTTTACTACCCGTGGATTTCGTGACCACAGCGGTACGCAGAAAAGTCTGGGTAACGGTAAGTTTGGCGTGCGTCTTGATGACGTCAGTACTCTGACGCTACTGTTTAACAGCGTCTCAGTGGATGCCAACGATCCCGGCGGGCTGTCGGAAGCTGAATGGAAAGACAATCCGCGTCAGTCACCACGCGGTGACCAGTATAATACGCGTAAATACCTTGATCAGACCCAGCTTGGCCTGCGCTATCAGCGTGAGCTGAGTGATAACGATCAGCTGACGATGACCGCGTGGCACGGCGAGCGGCATACCACTCAGTACCAGTCGATCCCGATGACACCGCAGCTGCGGCCAACCCATGCAGGTGGGGTGATTGTGCTGGAGAGAAAGTATCAGGGGATCGATACCCGCTGGAAACACCAGGACAACCTCGGTTCAGTGCCGTTTACCCTGATTGCCGGCCTTGATTATGAAACCATGACCGAACGTCGCCAGGGCTTTGAAAACTTCAATCTGAACAATGGCGTACCGGAATATGGCGAGAAGGGGGCACAGCGTCGTAATGAAAAAAATAAGATGTGGAACCTCGATCCCTATCTGCAAACCAGCTGGAGCCTGACCTCACAGTGGACGCTGGATGCCGGACTGCGCTACAGCACGGTGAACTTTGATTCGCAAGATTATTACGTCACCAGCACCAATGGCGATGACAGCGGCAGCAAGCGCTACCATAAATTGCTGCCGATGGGTTCTGTTAACTATGCCGTTACGCCAGCATGGAATCTCTACTTCTCCGCTGGCCGTGGTTTTGAAACGCCAACAATTAACGAACTGTCTTACCGCTCTGACGGTGAGTCAGGGCTGAATATCGGGCTGAAACCCTCAACCAGCGATACCTACGAACTGGGAAGCAAAACCCGCGTCGGTAACGGGCTGGTTACGGCCGCGCTGTTTCAGACCAACACCGATAATGAACTGGTGGTGGCGGAAAGTTCCGGTGGGCGCACCAGCTATACCAATGCTGGTAAAACCCGACGTCGCGGCGTTGAACTCTCTCTCGATCAGCAGTTTGCAATGGACTGGCGGCTAAAAATGGCCTGGACCCTGCTCGATGCCACTTATCGCAATGAAACCTGCGCCGCATCCTGCACACCGGCGGGTAACCGTCTGCCCGGCATCGCACGCAATATGGGTTACGCCTCAATGGAGTGGGCACCAGAAGAGGGCTTCCACGCCGGAGCCGATATTCGTTATATGAGCAATATACAGGTTGATGACCAGAACAGCGCCCAGGCACCCACTTATACCGTGGTCGGTCTTAGCGGCGGTTACCGTCTGAACTGGGCGAGTAACTGGTCGCTGGATATGTTCACCCGGGTGGATAACCTGTTTGACCGTGAATATGTGGGTTCAGTGATTGTGAATGAAGGTAACGGTCGTTACTTCGAACCGGCTCCAGGCCGCAATTATGGCGTGGGCGCGACGCTGAGCTATACCTTTGAGTAACTCTGGCGTCCAGCCAGTAAAAGAATCCAGAAAAAACCCGTGCCGGATACCAACACCAGGTGATGTGCGGCGGCGGGTTAACAACACCCGAATGGATATTTAGCGGTAATCGGGTGTTATTGAAGATTTAGCTTCATCTCTAAATCGACGCTCTTAAATTTTGGTAAGGTTAAACTATGAAAAGTGGATCTTCGTTATCACGGATTCTGGTGATACTCACGGCGCTGTTTGCCGCCCTGAGCGGAGTATATTTGTTAGTGGGCGGCATCTGGCTGGCAAAACTGGGAGGCTCGCTGTATTACATCGTCGCCGGCCTGGTCATGCTAATCACTGCCTGGTTGCTGTACCGTCGTCGCGCAACGGCGTTGCTGCTGTACGCAATCTTCCTGTTGGCCACCACCATCTGGTCACTGTGGGAAGTGGGTTCTGATTTCTGGGCGCTGACTCCGCGTCTGGATGTAACCTTCTTCTTCGGTCTGTGGATTGCGCTGCCGTTTATCTGGCGTGGCGTTGTGGCCGGCAGCAAACTGCCGCGCGGCGCACTGGCGGCTTCGCTGGTGTTTACCGTTATTGTGCTGGTTTATTCGGTGTTTAACGATCCGCAAGAGATCAACGGCACCCTGAGCCAGCAGCAGACGGCGGAGATTGAGAAAAACGCGCAGGGCATTCCTGATGCGGACTGGCCAGCCTATGGCCGTACGCAGGAAGGCACCCGCTACTCACCGCTGAAACAGATTAACGATAAAAACGTGGGCGAGCTGAAAGAAGCCTGGACCTTCCGTACCGGCGATCTGAAAGGCCCGAACGATCCGGGTGAAATCACTGATGAAGTGACGCCAATCAAAATTCGTGACTCACTTTATCTGTGTACGCCACACCAGAAGCTGATTGCGCTGGATGCAGCGACCGGTAAAGAGAAATGGCGTTTTGATCCGCAGCTGAAAACTAACCCGACTTTCCAGCACGTCACCTGCCGTGGGGTTTCTTATCATGAAACGCCAGCAGTGGCGCAGGCTGAAGAGCAGGGAGCAAAACCGGCCCTCTGTTCACGCCGCATCATTCTGCCGGTCAACGACGGCCATCTGTATGCGCTGGATGCTGAAACCGGTGAGCGTTGTGCTGAGTTTGGTGATAACGGTGATGTTAATCTGCAAGCCAATATGCCGTTCGCCAAAGCGGGCGCTTATGAGCCAACTTCACCTCCGGTGATCACCGATAAGGTGATTGTGATTGCGGGTGCGGTGACGGATAACTACTCAACCCGTGAGCCTTCCGGCGTCATCCGTGGTTTTGATGTTAATAAC
Source organism: Winslowiella sp. 2C04 (assembly GCF_050037805.1). Lineage (NCBI taxonomy): Bacteria > Pseudomonadati > Pseudomonadota > Gammaproteobacteria > Enterobacterales > Erwiniaceae > Winslowiella > Winslowiella sp. 2C04. The sequence goes on from NZ_CP188300.1 coordinate 1,770,028, forward strand.
GGTAAACTGCTGTGGGCATTTGATACCGGTGCGAAAGATCCGAATAAAGTGCCCGGCGTTGATGAGAATTACACGCCTAACTCGCCAAACTCATGGGCACCTGCGGCCTACGATGCCAATCTGGATCTGGTCTACCTGCCAATTGGTGTTGCGACGCCTGATATCTGGGGCGGCAACCGCACCCCGGAAATGGAGCGTTACGCTACCGGCATGCTGGCGCTGAATGCCACAACCGGCAAACTGGCGTGGTTCTATCAGACCGTGCATCACGATCTGTGGGATATGGATGTTCCGGCACAGCCGACGCTGGCTGATATTACCGATAAAAACGGTAATAAAGTGCCGTCAATTTACATCCCGACCAAAACCGGTGACATCTTTGTACTGGATCGCCGCACGGGTAAACCTGTGACGCCGGCACCGGAGATGGAAGTGCCGCAGGGGGCCGCTAAAGGTGACCGTGTGTCTCCAACCCAGCCTTACTCTGAGCTGTCATTCCGTCCGAAAGAGCATCTGAAGGGCAAGGATATGTGGGGTGCGACCATCTACGATCAGTTGATCTGTCGTGTGATGTTCCACAGCCTGCGTTATGAAGGTCCGTTCACGCCGCCGTCCGAGCAGGGTACGCTGGTATTTCCGGGCAACCTTGGTATGTTCGAGTGGGGCGGTATTTCGGTAGACACCGATCGTCAGGTTGCCGTGACTAATCCAATGGCGTTGCCGTTTGTATCCCGCCTGATCCCACGTGGTCCGGGTAATCCTATCGAGCCAGATGAAAACGACAAAGGCGGTACCGGTTCTGAATCCGGCATTCAGCCACAGTACGGCGTGCCTTATGGCGTGACGCTGAACCCGTTCCTGTCGCCGCTGGGCTTCCCTTGTAAGCAACCTTCATGGGGTTATATTTCTGCGGTTGATCTGAAAACCAACGATATCGTGTGGAAAAAACGCATCGGTACCGTACGCGACAGTTCACCTATTCCATTGCCATTTAAAATGGGGATGCCAATGCTGGGTGCGCCAATTACCACAGCAGGTAACATCTTCTTTATTGCGGCAACGGCGGATAACTATCTGCGTGCGTTTAACGTTTCCAACGGTGAAAAACTGTGGGAAGCTCGTTTACCGGCAGGTGGACAGGCAACCCCAATGACCTATGAAGTTAACGGCAAGCAGTATGTGCTGATTGCGGCCGGTGGCCATGGTTCATTTGGTACCAAGCTGGGTGACTATATCGTTGCCTATGCACTGCCTGATGAGAAATAATCGCTAAGCGACAATAGTCAGTTATCAACGCCCGGTGCATTCACCGGGCGTTTTTTTTGCGAGTACTATCGATTCATATCAGTAACTTTTTGTGATGTCTTCAATGCAAAAGTTCTTCCCGCCAGTAGCAAGGGGATGACAAGCAGTATTTAAATATCCCCTGAACAGACTCCGCAGAATAGATTAATCTGCAATCTTCATGTCAGCATAACTACCTTATTACGCAAAACGGGGTTGGGATGAAGGAGAAATTAGAAAGTAATATTTTAGATTTCAACACTGGATAATAACCGAAGGGTAAACATTTCCGGTCATTATCCATAGTAAATAATATTAACTGACGGTTCCTGTAGGTGCCGGCCGAGGAGCTAATATGCGTTTGCCAAGTTGAATTCCCGGCTTTTCAACATATCGATAAAGCAGGCTTGCGAGGCCGTATGTTAGTGGCAGGCAAATGCCACTGACTACCGCAACACGAAGCGGGGCGCTGATAGCATCCAAATGATGATCCCTCAGCAGTATAGCAATGACCGGAATGACGATTAGAAGATGCAATAGATAAACGGAGTAAGATACATCGCCAAGCCATGTGCTGATACGATTGGTCAGTATCGCGCGTGGCAACTTCATCAATTTTTCCATTTTAGCATCAGATTTATACTGCCAAAGCACCATTGCCATGCCGATAATCATTGCAGCTTCAAATACAAGCTCAATTTTCCCCATACGGATATTCATTATTGCACTGACTAGTGGAGCAATTAATGCCAACAGGACATAACTGAGCTGTTTTTTTCGTACCGCTTCAGCTAAAAACATACCTGCAATAAACATATGCAACTTAATAAGGATTAATGATGGCATGCTGAATGCATCGTAGTAGCTTGATAGTGCAAAACGTCCGATTGTACAAAGCAGCATAATCATTAACAACGTCGGTATGTAGCCGAAACGCAAAGTCAGTAACATAATAAACGGGAAAAGCATATAGAACTGCATCTCTAGCCCGATACTCCAGTCGGGTAGTACGGTATTAAAACCGTAAGTAGGTAAAAATCCAAAAGTAAAACTAATATGAGAAATGATATTGATGAATGATTGATCTGAATAACGCGATGTTTCAGTCGCAGTGCTGGGGTAAAATTGAGCGATAACATCGCGCATTTCACCAAACCAGGGGCCGTAAATCATTGCGATAATAAGTAAGAAATAGTAGAGAGGGGCAATTCTGAAAAATCGTCTGGTCCAGAATTTCTTAATTGTAGCACCACTAGCCCATGGTTCTTTTTGTTGACGTTCAATGTAATTTTTCGCCATCAGGTAACCTGATAGTAAAATGAACAGATCAACACCGATTTTGGGCATCGAGAGGATGGGGATGCTACTGTGTACAAGAATGCAGATATGCCCCAACACTACCCAAAGTGAAGCAAATCCCCTCAGGCCCTCAAGTTCAGTTGACCAGCCTCTGGTTGATTGCATTTTAACCTCTTAAATTAACTCTGCTCATAGATATGCAGAGAGTAGAGGAATGGCAATGCCAATCAAAGTTAATCATTACTATAATATTTAATATCAGATTAACCCTGGTGAATTTTCAGACTTTAGCAACAGCTGGCGAGTCACTCATTTGCGTTGGCCTTGATCCATTTAGCTAAAATCGATTAATACTTTCTTGCAATTAATTAACACAATCAAACCTTTATTACCGTAAAACAACCGCCAGTTTATTGATGTTGTTAATTTGAGGATAAATCGGTGAAAAGGCGTCAGCTTGCAAGTATTAGTCTGTTTTTGGTGTTGGTTTCTCAGGCGCATGCCGATAACAATGTGATGCCTTTTCCGTTAAATCCGCCGGGCGTTGATGCGGCTTCCTGGGTGCTGATGGATTCGACCACCGGGCAAATCCTGACGGAAGGCCACGCTGACGATCGCCGTAACCCTGCCAGTCTGACCAAGCTGATGACCGGCTATGTGGTTGACCGCGCGATTGATAATCACCATATCACCCGCGATGATATGGTCACCATCGGTAAGGATGCCTGGGGTGCTGGTAATCCGGTGTTTAAAGGTTCTTCGCTGATGTTTCTAAAGCCCGGTGAAAAGGTGTCAGTACGGGATCTCAGCCGCGGAGTAATTATCGACTCAGGTAACGATGCCTGCGTGGCGCTGGCGGATTATGTGGCGGGCAGCGAAGCCAACTTTGTTAAAATGATGAATGAATATGTCGACAAGCTGGGGCTGACCAATACTCACTTTGAAACCGTACATGGTCTGGATGCGCCGGGGCAATACACTACGGCCCGCGATCTGGCGACACTTTCACGGGCAATTATCAAAGGCGAACCTGATTTTTATCAGATGTATGGCGAGAAGTCGCTTACCTGGAATGGAATCACCCAGCAGAACCGTAACGGCCTGCTGTGGGATAAAACCCTGCATGTTGATGGTCTGAAAACCGGTCATACCGAAAGTGCCGGTTTCAATATTATTGCTTCCAGTGTGGAAGGTCAGCGCCGTCTGATTGCTGTGATTATGGGCGGTAAAAGTCCAAAAGGGCGTGAGGAGCAGGCGCGTAAGCTGCTGACCTGGGGGCAGAATAACTTCGATACCGTGCAGTTGTTCCATGCCGGTAAAGCCATTGGTCATGAAACGGTATGGTACGGTAATCCGCATCAGGTCGATGTCGGCAGCGACAAAGATATCTATCTGTCACTGCCCCGCGATCAGCTGAAAAATATTAAAGCCAAATACGTGATTGAGCGTAAGGATCTGGAAGCACCGCTGAAGGCTAATGAACAGGTCGGTACCATTCAGTTAATGGATCACGATCGGCAGATCGCCAGCTATCCGCTGATGGCACTGCAGCCGGTAGAAACCGCTGGTCTGTTTACCCGCCTGCAGGATTATCTCAAGCTGAAATTCTAATCATCTCGGGCGAGCGTCAGGCTCGCCCACGTTGTCAGCCCATCTTCATTTTTCACGGCTATCCATGCTAAAAAGTTAAGCTTTCGCAGCGGCGTTGTCATTTATATTGCCCGGCGGTTAATAAAATGGCGGTGTGATGTAAACGGCAGGCAAAACTATCAGGAAAACAGGACAGGAGTCTAAGGCCTGGACTGCGGATGAGGTATCATGCCGTGTGAGATATTCATCAGGCAGTGGAGTAGACCTTGCGTCCCGATAAGCCCCTTTCCAGGATTGAGTTCAGCGTTTATCGCAACTACCGCATTGTGCATGGGGTGCGTATCGCGCTGGCATTTGTTCTGACATTTATGCTGGTGCGCGGTTTTGATATTCCCGAGGGCAGTTGGCCGCTGATTACGCTGGTGGTGGTGATGGGGCCGATTTCGTCGTGGGGTACGGTGTTACCGCGCGCGGTGCAACGTATTGGTGGCACCATATTTGGCTCAATCTCCGGCCTGATAGCGCTAAAACTCGAACTGATTTCGCTGCCGTGGATGCTGGTGTGGTGCGCCGCGGTAATGTTTCTTTGTGGCTATCTGACGCTGGGCAAACATCCTTATATGGCGCTGCTGATTGGCATTACATTGGCAGTGGTTTGTGGTGCGCCGGCCGGCGATATGGAAACGGCATTATGGCGCGGCGGTGATGTGATTCTCGGTTCGTTGCTGGCGCTGCTGTTCAGCAGTATTTACCCGCAAAAAGCCTATACTCACTGGCGCATTAAACTGTCTGACTCGCTGTCATCAATGGCCATGCTGCATCAGGCGGGATTCTCTCCCAATCTGGTTGAGCAGCCACGTCTGGCTAAACCGCTGCAGCGATTGCTCGGCGATGTGGTGAAAATGCGCGCGCTGTTGGAACCAGCCAGCAAGGAGACGCAAATACCCAGGTCGGTACTGGACGCGATTCAGACGATCAATCGTAATATGCTCTGTACTTTTGAGCTGCAAATCAATGCGTGGTGGTCGTCGCGTGAGAGCCATCGCATCATGCTGAATGCACCGACGCTGCGGCGTACTCAGCAGATGACGGAAAATACACTGCGGGCGCTTTCCAGTGCGTTACTGGATGGCGATACCAGCAAAGTTGCAGCGAACAACGCTGAACTGGCGGAAATTTCGCATGAACTGCGACAGCTGATTCGTGAATCAAACAGCCAGGACGCGATTGAAACGCCGATTCACGGTTATGTCTGGCTGAGCCTTGAACTGACGCGTCAGCTGGGAAAATTATCGGATTTAATCCGCCTGGCGATGCGTAAATAATCGACTAAGCAACAACTTACTGCGCCGATAATGCTTTTCGCGCTAAGATAGTCGCCAGTCCGAATTTGAATGTGAAAATTGCCAACGGTAATAGTGAGCCGCTAAGCTGAAGGCTACGACAATTACGCCTGCCCCGGCAGGCCCAATGAAGGGTGTCATCATGGAAAATGCAAAGCAATCTTTTCAGGACGTTCTGGAATTCGTCCGTATGTTCCGTCGTAAGAACAAATTGCAACGTGAAATTCACGATAACGAAAAGAAAGTTCGTGATAACCAGAAGCGTGTACTGCTGCTCGATAACCTGAGCGAATACATCAAACCGGGTATGAGCATCGAAGCTATTCAGGAAATTATTGCCAGTATGCGCAGTGACTATGAAGATCGCGTTGATGATTACATCATCAAAAATGCTGATCTGTCGAAAGAGCGCCGCGACCTGTCCAAGAAGCTGAAAGCAATGGGCGAGCCTAAACCGCACGAATAATCCGCCGGTTTTCCCACATGGGCGGCTTTTAGCCGCCCGTATCGAGGATTTTTAACCTGCGTTCTTCAGGGCGGCAGCTGAAAATGGCTCCCCCGACCACGCCGTCGCTAACCAGAAAAACGTGGTTTTTCCCGGCGAAATCCCAGTCCAATAATCCAGCCAAATACAGTCGGCAGAAACGGAAAGCGTCTGATCAGCCTCGGCAGCGGGCTGGGCTTATTACTGTCTCTGTTCTTACCGCTCATTTTTATCTGAATAAATTGTGTTGCGCAGGTCGGAAACTGACGTCGCTGTTGAACTTTTTTCAGCTGACGTAAACTCACTGCCCGCTTGCGCAGCGGCGACGTCAGGTAATTAGCGGTTGCTACCGCATCCTGAATCGCCAGATTGACACCTACACCGCCGATGGGGGACATGGCATGTGCGGCATCGCCTATGCACAGTACGCCGGGGATCATCCACTTATCCAGCCGATCAATGCGGATGACCAGTAAACTCAGCTGTTGCCAGTCGCTAAGCTCTTCCAGTCGTTCTGGCGGAAACGGCGCGACCTGCGCAATCTGGTGTTTTAGCTGCGAGATACCGGCAGCTTTTATCGGCTCAAACTGTCCTTTGGTGATCGAATAACCACACTGCCAGAAATTACCGCGGTCGATGATAATAAAGTTTTGCTTTGGCCCTTTATGGCCCATGCTCCACTCCGGATCGTCGGGCTGCTTTGTCAGCTTAAACCACAGCACGTCACGCGGTGAGCCAAACGAGCGGCTGACCAGCCCGGCTTTTTGCCGCACCTGCGAGTGACGCCCGTCAGCGCCAATCACCAGCTGCGTACGGATCTCAGTTTCCACCCCATCCGCCAGCGCTCTGATGCCGCACACGTTGTCATGCTGATAAATAAAATCGTCAAAGCGGGTCGATTTCAGCAGGGTAAACTCAGGCAGTTGCGCGGCCTTTGACGCCAAAAAGTTGAGGAAATCCCACTGCGGCATAAAGGCGATAAAACGGCATTTCACCGGCAGGCGGGAAAAATCAGCAAGAGTGACTTCTTCTCCTGCGATTTCGGCCTGCAACTTTTCGGCACGCTGATGCGGCAGGCTGAGCAGTTCCTCCAGTAATCCCAGCTGATGCATGATTTGCAGGGGAGAGGGATGAATGGTATCTCCCCGGAAGTCACGCAGAAAATCATTGTGTTTCTCAATCACCACTACCCGTACCCCAGCGCGGGCAAACAGATATCCGAGCATGAGTCCGGCCGGGCCGCCACCGACAATACAGCAGTCGGTGGTTAATACTTTAGGTGGAGCTGGCTGCATATTCTTCACTCCGGCGATGAACAGTTTCATTTATGATAATGGTTATCATTATCTTTTTGAAGATCTTTCATCACTGAATCCGCAAACGTTGAACAGTACAGGCTGGAAACTGAATTTTGATACGTAAAAATAACGCTTTGCATAGAATGCAAAACATTTATGCATGTTTCATGTATTTCAGGAAGGCTAATTATCGAATAAAGTGGATGGGATTTTCTGACAAATGAGGGTTAAGCATGGACAGCAAAAAGAACGTATTAATAACAGGGGCTACAGGATTTATTGGTGCTTATTTACTTTCTGAACTAATTAAGAATAAAAATATAGGTAAAATTTATACACTTTGCAGAAAAATAGATAAGGGGCAGGAGCGAGAAAGACTTATTTCGGCATTCAAAAAATACTCTATTCTGAAACCCGATGCATTATATTCAGCAACAAACTTACATATCATTGAAGGTGATATTACTAAACCACGACTCGGCATCTCTAATGATGATTATGAAGAGATCTGTTCAGAAGTTGATATTATCCATCACATTGCAGCGCGGGTAAATCACATTCAACCTTACGATTTTTTGAAAGCGCCAAATGTAGACAGTGTGGCAGATACGATAGATATTGCAGGAAAAGGACGAAGCAAGGTATTAAATTTTGTTTCTACGTTAGGATCTGCCGTTAAAAAGGACAGTAATGGTCGCTACATTGAGGATTTTCCCGGTGACGAAATACTTCATTCCGATATGGGGTATCTTCGCTCTAAATGGCAGGCGGAAAAATTACTGCATAAATTTCATATCAATGGTGGTAAGGTAAATATTTTCCGTTTAGGCTATATCTCTGGCCATAGCCAGACGGGTGCTTCTCTTTTTGCAGACAATCAGTTTATGCTTTTTATCAAAAGTTGTATTCAGCTAGGCTATGCACCAGTTCTTAGCAGAACGATAAACTTTACGCCTGTTGATTATACTACAGAAATTATGGCTCTTCCTCAGTATATGTCTGAAGGAGGGAGTGTTTTAAATTTATTTAATTATTCAGGGCTAATTAGCTGGGAGGGAATTGTAGGCTGGCTTAATCTGCGCGGCTATAAAATCGAAACCGTTGAGTTTTATGAATGGCAAAAACATCTGTTAGAAAATGGCGAAAATAACGCACTACATCGCTTCCTGAAATTATACGGTGTGGAAGGATCACATGATAAAATTCTCAGGTTTGGACGTGAAATTGATAAATTTGACTGCCAAAATGTTAAGAATGCAACAAAAAGAATGGGCTACATTTTACCCGCACTAAAATATGATTTATTAGATACCTACTTAAGATATCTACAATCTATGAATTTTTTACCCTTCCCACAGACAGCTCATTCTGTTTGATCAGGCTATTTAATTATGGGTACACCAAAAACCAGTTATTTTGCACTGGCATTTTTCTGCGCTTTTTCCGTCGCAAATATTTACTATAATCAGCCAATGCTTGAGCTGTTCGCAAAGGATTTTGGCGTTGATGAGAAACAGGCAGGATCGGTTGCCATGTTTGTCCAACTTGCCTATGCGGCTGGCCTGGTTTTCTTTGTGCCCCTTGGCGATCGGATGAAGCGAAGGAGGCTGCTAATTATTCTGCTTGGTGCTAATGTTGTTGCATCTGCTGTCGCTTCATTTTCGCAAACCATAGGGCAGTTAATCACGATCAATATCGTAATCGGAATGACCTCAGTGGGTGCACAGATTATAATTCCGATGGTATCGTTGATGGCAACGCCCGAGCAACGGGGGCGAGCTGTAGCCACTGTAATGAGTGGTTTGATGGCAGGTGTCCTGTTTGGAAGAATTCTTTCAGGTATCGTCGGAGAGCACTTTGGATGGCGAGCTATGTATATCGTGGCGGCAATGCTGGATCTCGTTCTTCTGATTATGATTCCCAGATTACTTCCTGACAATAGTTTCATTAATAAACCAATACCGTATTGTACTTTACTGAAATCACTTGTCGGCTATTTCATAAAAGAACGTGAGCTACGACTGTCGTGTTTTTGCGGCGCCATGATGTTTGGCAGTTTCAGTGCGTTATGGGGAGGGTTGGCGTTTCTGCTTGCCCTCCCACCCTATCGATTTGGCAGTGATATTGTCGGGAGTTTCGGTTTTGCGGGAATGGCGGGTATTATTGCCACACCCTATATAGGAAAACTCGCTGACCGCTACAGTTTCCGCACCATAGTATTGGCTGGGGGTGTTTTGGCATTATTGGGTTTTGGTGCTGTATATTTTTCACATCATTATCTAATTGCATTAATCGTAGGTATTATCTTACTTGATATCGGTGGGCGTGCAAGCCTGGTCGGAAATCAGCTCAGGGCACTGGCGTTGTCAGAAGATGCACGTAGCCGCTTGAATACCGTATTTATGTGCTCCTATTTTATCGGCGGAGCAATAGGTACCAGAATTGGTGCTGAAATAAGCATCGTGTATGGATGGTTCGGAATTGCATTAATGGGAATTATTTTATCCTGCCTCGTGATTCTTCTTAATGTTAAAGAAAGAAGGCCGGCTAAGAATTTAAAATTTGATTGTAAAAGCTGAATAAATCAAAAGGAAATGATGATATGAATGCTTATATTTGTGATGCTATACGTACTCCCTTTGGACGATATGGCGGTTCCCTTGCATCATTCAGAGCTGATGATCTCGCGGCATTACCCCTCCGGGCTTTGAGGGAAAGAAATCCCTCGCTGGATGTCAGCGCCATTGACGATATAATTTTAGGCTGCGCGAATCAGGCTGGGGAAGATAACCGTAATATCGCACGTATGTCGATGTTGTTGGCAGGGTTGCCTGTGATCATACCCGGTACGACTGTGAATCGGCTATGTGGTTCAAGTCTTGATGCTGTGGCGATAGCGGCGCGGACTATCAAATCCGGAGAGGCAAATCTTATTATTGCCGGTGGCGTGGAAAGTATGAGCCGTGCTCCTTATGTCATGGGAAAGGCCGATAAGTTATTATCCCGAAACATGAAAATTGAAGATACTACGATGGGGTGGCGTTTTATTAATCCTGAGATGAAAAAACGCTATGGTGTCGATACCATGCCGGAAACGGCAGAACATGTTGCAAAGCAATTTGGAATTACTCGTGAAGAGCAGGACCAGTTTGCACTCCGTAGCCAGAATCGTGTCGCTGAGGCTTATTTGAAGGGGATCTTTAACGATGAAATCATTCCCGTTACTCTTTCGCAAAAAAATAAAGAAGATATTATCTTCGACAGAGATGAACACCCTCGGAAAACAACACTTGAGGCCTTATCTCTTTTGAAAGGTGTCGTAAGTCCAGAAGGGAGTATTACCGCAGGTAATGCCTCGGGAATCAATGACGGTTCCGGAGCTGTGCTAATCAGCAGTGATGAAGGAATAAGAGCTCACGGCCTGGTGCCTAAGGCAAGGATAGTGGCGGCTGCGGTAAGCGGAGTTGAACCTCGTATCATGGGAGTTGGCCCTGTACCTGCGGTCAGGAAGGTACTGGCACTGGCTGGTCTTCAGCTTGACCAGATGGATCTGATTGAGCTAAACGAAGCCTTTGCAGCACAAGCCTTGGCTGTAATGCAACAGCTCAGAATAGACGTTGACGACGAAAGAGTTAATCCCAATGGAGGAGCTATCGCTATTGGTCATCCCCTGGGAGCCAGCGGGGTGAGACTTATCACTACGGCATGTTATCAATTACAACGCACAAATGCTCGTTACGCTCTTTGCACTATGTGTATAGGCGTAGGCCAGGGAATAGCCGTTATTATTGAACGTATTTAGCGTTAAATAACGGCAGCCAGGTTGTCACGTAAAAACTGCAAAAAAGCGGCAAGTTTAGGTGTCATCCCAGACGAAGTACGCAGAAAATGAATATCTTCTACTTTTTGTTGTGGATCATCGAAAATTTTAACTAATGTGCCGGATTTTAAATCTTGCCCGACAACCCAGTTGGGCAAGAATACAATACCCAGTCCAGACAGAGCCGCCTTTTGCAGTGCATCAAAATCATTGCAACGTATATATAATCGATGCTTACTGTCTTGAGTGTCAACGATGCGACGCCAGGATATTGAGTGAGGGTCCTGATATTTATCGAGTATATGATGGACTGCAAGATCATCTGCACCACAAGGAGTACCATATCGTTCCAGATACTGTGGACTGGCACACGCCATCCACGTTTGTTGTGCAATTTTTGTCGCATAGAGTGAACTGTTTTTCAATTTACCTATACGAATTGCCGCGTCCAGATGTTCTATTGATGGATTTGTTAATTTCTCAGTGAGATCTAATACGAAATCCACATCCGGATATTTTAACTTAAACTGAGATAACCAAGGAAATATATGTAATTTTGCAAAGGTCGGCAGACAGCTTATACGTAATGTACCCCTGACTTCTTTGTTTATTGCGACTATCTCGGCACTCATATCTTTTAGCGATTCAAGTATGGCTACGGCACGAATAAATAATGCATTACCGGTCTCTGTCAAATAAATCCCTCGCGTTGTTCGGGTCAGTAATTTGGTTTTCATAACCATTTCAAGAGTATCTATTTTACGCATGACAGATGATGGGTTTACGCCATGATGGCGAGCAACTTCTGAAAATGATCCGCTTCGTGCTATTTCCACAAACAACGAAAGATTTTCTGTATATTTGAATATATCCATAAATTATTATTAGGTTGCGTTGCTTAATATTCACAATGTACCCATCATATAACGGTTCTGAGTTTCAAGGTAGTTTCTTAAATGTTTGATGTTTGCATTATTACGCTTAGCCTCAATCATGATATTGTCATGTTACGGGCTGAAAAAAATGGTATCTGGGCATACCGGGATTTTATGTCATTCAGCTGTGCGAAATCAGGCAGGGAGGATTCAGCCGATGTTGAGAGAGAATATGCAAAAAGCCCGCTCAGGTTCCCCTGAGCGGGCTTCTCTAAATATGGCTCCCCTGACTGGACTTGAACCAGTGACATACGGATTAACAGTCCGCCGTTCTACCGACTGAACTACAGAGGAATCGTTTGAACGGGGCGCATATTATCGAGGCTGCCGCACGTTGTCAAAGCCTGTTTTCACTAAAACCTGCTGACTGCTGAATAAAGCAGCAGTTACTGTGTTAATCAGGGATTTAGCGGCAAAGTTATTCCGTTGCGGCAGGTAAGCGCGTTTCACAGCGCATTATGCTGTTGCAGCGCTTTTGCAGTTATCTTCGGAAGAATGATCACGTTTATTTCATTTTCATATTGTGTAACTGTTTTTTGAAATATACATTCCACTCATATCGTTTATCAGCAGCAGGAAATCGGCATGCAAAAGGTGAGAATTGGGCTTATTGGTACTGGCTACATTGGGCGTTGTCATGCGATTGCTTACGCTCAGGCATCGACGGTGTTTAAGCTGAAAGGTGAGATAGTGCGTGAAATGCTGGCGGAAGTAACGCCGGAGCTGGCGCGCAGCAAGGCTGATGAGTTTAGTTTTAGCCGCTCAACCGGTAACTGGCGCGAACTGGTCAGCGATCCCAATATTGATGTGGTCGATATCTGCGCGCCAAACTTCCTGCACAAAGAGATGGCACTGGAAGCCATTCGTCACGGTAAACACGTCTATTCAGAGAAACCGCTGGCGCTGACGGTAGCGGATGCTGAAGAGATGACCCGAGCTGCACAGCAGGCAGGAGTAAAAACGCTGGTAGGTTTTAACTACATGAAAAACCCAACCAGCCAGCTGGCACGCGAAATAATTGCGGCGGGTGAAATCGGTGAAGTGGTGCATTTCTACGGCACTCACAATGAAGATTATCTGGCGGATCCGAAGACGCCACTCGACTGGCACTGCCAGAAGGCACTGGCCGGGCTGGGTGCGCTGGGCGATCTGGCGGCGCATATCGTCAATATGGCCCACTATCTGGTGGGTGAGATTGATGAGGTCAGTGGCGATATGCTGACGGTGATTAAACAACGTCCCGATCCGAAAGATCCCACGCGTTTGTTGCCGGTAGAAAATGAGGATCAGGCCAGCGCCTTACTGCGCTTCTCACAGGGTGCGCATGGGGTGATTGAAACCTCACGTATTGCCTGCGGCAGCAAAATGGGGCTGACTTATGTGGTGACCGGCACCAAAGGCACTCTGCGTTACACGCAGGAGCGCATGGCAGAGCTGGAGCTGTATCTGCACACCGATCCGGCCGGGCGGCAGGGTTTTAAAACCATTCTTACCGGGCCTGCACATCCGGATTATGCCGCATTCTGTATCTCAGCCGGTCACGGTATTGGATTTAACGATCAGAAAACCGTTGAGATTCGTGATTTGATCAACGGTATTGCAGCTGACAACCGGATGTGGCCAGATTTTGCCGAAGGTTTACAGGTGTCGAAAGTGCTGGAAGCGATTGCGGTATCGGCGATTGAACGTCGCTGGATTAAGGTTTAACGCTGTTAACAACGGGAGCCATTACGGCTCCCGTACAGCATTTCATTATCGCGCTAATGTAGCGTGAAACGGCTCAAAGCTCGCGGGCCATCTGCAACCATAACTTATCAAGTGCGTAATAGCGGTCGTCCTCAGCAGCCGGTTGCTGCCAGTCGCGTTCCCACGGCTTGGCAAGGATATAATGCAGGTTCTTAACTTCAGCAAGATTCCAGCTTCTGGCATGTTGAACCGACAGCGTTTTCAGCGCGTTATAGATATAAGGTAACGCTTTCCAGCGTCCGTCAAAAAATTCATTCAGCAGATCCTGTTCTGAAAACTGATAGCGCGACAGATCGTCAATGGCGGCAATCTTCCGCTCAAGCTGCTTAAACACCTCAGCGTCTGGCGTCAGCACCAGGAAGCCGGCGTTTAAATAGGCATCAAGATGTTCTGGTGCAGGTTGTTGACGATCCTGCCAGCTGTAAAAACAGTTTTCTGGCACCCAGCTTTGCGGATAAGTCGCGATGTTATTTGGATTGCAGCGGCAGGCGTGACAGGCGGCGATACCGTTTACCGGCAGCTCGATATCAAACAGCTCGTCCATATTTTGCAAAACCAGCATATCGGCATCAAGAAACACCAGCCGCTGATAGTCGGTAAGTTGCCAGGCGCGCAGTTTAGTCCACACTTCCGAGAAGCGAGCTGAAGCGTAATGATGCGCCAGGTCGCTTTGTGGATTTAGTGCAGAGACGGCGACGATGACGCAGCCCTCGGCTTTCAGTTGAGCTGCGATGGCCGACTCAATATTCTCGGTCACCATCACTACCAGTGGATAGCGGCTGCCACTCAGACGTAAGGATTTATGCAGCGTCTGCACTCCAGTCAGATAGTCGGGCTGAGTCAGCAATGTGATCCATGCCTGCATAGAATTTCCCCCGGTTTTTATATCAGTCAAAAAGTTGTGACAGGTAGTCGTTGCTAAATTTTCGCTGTGGATCAAGCTGTTGACGTACTTCACGGAAAGCGTCCCACTGCGGATAGTTTTCTCGCCAGTGATAAAGGCGCGGATCGTAATATTTACCCCAGTGTGGGCGTCCGCCCTCTGCCGCCAGCAGTTTCTCCACTTCGCTGAGAAAATGGGTGCCTTCAGCCGACAGGCTGCCGTCGTCAGCGTAATAGACCACAAAGCCAAAGAAACAGGTGGCCTGCTGATAAGCCGGGCTAAGCCAGGCGGAAGAGGGGCCGGTACAGCGCAGAATGATCGGATAGTGCATATGCGGATGTTTTTCAGCATACCAGCGTTTGATTTTGCCAATCACTTCAGCGGCGCGCGCCAGCGGAATGCCGATTTCTACATTGATCTGCGGCACCGCAATACCGCGGCAGAAAACCTGATAGATATCGCCCGTTACATCCGAAAAGTCTTTAAACCGGGTAACGGTTTTAAACTGTTTACCGCCTTCGCCGCGAATCTGCGTATCGTTATGCATATGCTCCAGCGTCTGCTCGATGGTGCTGTTCAGCGAGCTATTGCTGTCAGGTTGTTTAACCAGATCACCGTAATTAAGCCGGTAAACCTGCTCCTCTTCCGCTGTGGCTTCGCGTGCGCACCAGACATGCATCTGATCCTCATCGACAAACCACCAGGCTTTACTCAGTGCATAATTTTCGTTCCACTGATAAAGGTCCTGTTCCAGATTGCTGGCGCTGACGGCATTTTTAAAGCAGGTATAGATGTGCGACGGTATGGTTTTAAGCGTAACGGCAGTAACTACGCCTAGTGAGCCAAGTGCCACCTGCACTGCACCAAACCACGGATGATGACGATCAAATTCGCGGATGCTGCCGTCGGCCAGCGCCATACGAATACTTAGCGCCTCATCGGCCAGTGAACTTTGCTGCAACCCCTGGCCGTGAGTGCCGGTCGCCATTGCGCCAGCCAGGGTTTGTATGGAGATCACTCCCGGTGACGAGGCCAGCATGCGTCCCATTTTGCTCAGCGTCTGATACACCTCGCTGAGCGGCGTGGCAGCGGCAAAGGTCGCGCTGTTATCGGTTGAGTCCAGTAGTCCAGAAAGCTTGCTGAGATCCAGCAACATATCCTGCGGATTGTCGATTTTTAGCATCCGTCCCGGTGCCAGCCGGCTACCAATGACCTTAACTTTCCCGCTGTGGCTGGCGAGCAGTTGTTGTAACTCTGCTTCACTATCTGGCCGACAAACGGTACGGCGGTCGCCTAACTGAGCATTTTGCGCCCAGTTCCACACCTGAGTATCACTGTCAATCGCGTCGGTATTTCTGAGCGGAAAGCGCCCATCGTCTTTTTCCACTACAACATTCCTTCCATCTGGTCTGTGAATTGCCAGCGCATCTGGCAGAGTGATGAGCTTCGCAAACAACGGATAACATTATCTGTCGCTCTCTGAAGCGTAGACCATTTGGTTTAATGCCAGTTTTTTGACAGCAAAAGCGAGGGAGCAGTCAGCTCGCGTTTTCTTCAGCTTCGTTACTGTCCGCCAGCCTGCTGATATGTATGGTCAGCCAGGTCAGCTCATCTTTTGGCAGGATTGTCTGATACTTCTCGGCGATATAGTCGCGAATCGCCCACGAGACGTTCATTGCCGCCGGATAGAATTTCAGCAGCTCGTGATAAAAGTCGTCGCTGTTTTTAGCGGCGATTTTATTGCTGATAATTCGCTCAGCAAAGTAGCGTAGGTGGGTGATAAAGCGAATATAGTTTATCGAATTGATATCGATATTTTTATTGAGTTTGTAACGAACAATTTCAGCAATGCGGTTCACCAGCTGCACCTGTAGATGCGCATCGCTGTTTTCACTGTCGCCGGAAGCGTTGATCAGATGAAAGGCGATATTCACTGCTTCATCTTCAGGCAGCTCAACATTAAAACGCTGACTGACGCTTTTCTTTGCCAGTACGCCTAACTCATATTCCCGCTGATAATAACGTTTCACTTCCCAACTGAGTTTATTGGCAAAATTACTGCCGTTTTTACAACGCTCAACCGCAAAATAAAGATGCTCTGCCAGGGTGAAAAACAGCAGCGAATTCAGCTTCTCAACGTAATGCTGCTGAGCCATGGCGATAATGTCATGAGTGGCATCAAAAAACGCCGCAGGTACCGTATCGGTAAGTGAAAGAAAGTGTCTGGATTTAAGGTTATCCAGCGGAATAAAAACCTGCTCGACCTCAGCCAGATCGATAATCGTACCGGGCTTGGTACCAAAACCAATACCTTTGCCAAACAGGATCATTTCCCGTTGGTCATGGTCTACCAGTAACATGCTGTTGTTCAGCGATTTCTTCACTTTAATCACGATATTTCCCTGCGGCGATATTTCACAGTCAGTCGAGGTCGCGGCCATTGCTGGCGATGACTTTCTGATACCAAAAGAACGAGTCTTTTCTCAGGCGCGCCAGTGAGCCATTACCGTCATCATCCTGATCGACATAAATAAATCCATATCTTTTAGTCATTTGTGAGGTGCCGGCACTGATAATATCGATGGTTCCCCAACTGGTATATCCCATCAACTCAACGCCTTCATTGACTGCTTGCGCCATCTGTTCAAAGTGTGAGCGGAAATAGTCAATGCGATAGCCGTCATGAATTTTGCCGTCCTCAACAATATCTTTCGAACCCAGACCGTTTTCGACAATAAACAACGGTTTCTGATAGCGATCGTACAGTTCCAGCAGTGAAATTTTCAGACCGACCGGATCGATTTGCCAACCCCATTCTGATGCCGGCAGATACGGGTTTTTTACGCCCAGGACGGTATTACCGGCGATGCGCTCGGCGTCGGGCTGGGTGGATTCCGTCAGCGACATGTAGTAACTGAACGACAGGAAATCTACGGTGTGCTGGCGCAGGATATCCAGGTCACCCGGCTGCATCTCAATCTGAATGCCGCGTAATTCCAGATCGCGTTTAATCAGTGGCGGATAAGCACCAAGAACCTGCACATCGGTATAAAAATAGTTCTCAAGATTCTTCTTCAGCGTGGCCTCAACATCGGCCGGATGGCAGGTGCGCGGGTAGGTGGTCAGTTTGGTCAGCATACAGCCGACCTGGCTACCGGGAATTTTTGCATGACAGTCGCGCGTCACCAGCGCTGAAGCGACGAACTGATGATGCAGCCCCTGATAAACATCGCTGATTTCCCGTCCCGGCGCGCTTTTTTCCTCACGAATACCGGCAGTGGTAAATGGATGGCGATGAATACTGTCGATTTCATTAAACGTCAGCCAGTAACGCACCAGATGTTTATAACGATCAAAGCAAACATTGCTGTAACGGACAAACGCATCGACAACATTGCGATGGACCCAACCGTTGTATTTTTCACTCAGTACCAGCGGCATTTCGTAATGCGAAAGCGTCACCAGCGGTTCAATCTGATGTTTGCGCATCTCGCTAAACAGATCTTCATAAAACTGCAGCCCGGCCTCATTCGGCTCAGCATCTTCACCGGTTGGGAAGATGCGCGCCCAGGCAATCGATACGCGCAACACTTTACAGCCCATCTCGGCAAACAGCGCCAGATCTTCTTTATAACGATGATAGAAATCGATGCCGCGCCGTTTTGGATAGAACGCATCATTGTGGCCATTCAGCGCATCAGCAACATTCTGATCGCTGAGCGCCATATGACCCTCATAGTTAGTCAGGTCTAAATTAGCTTTATAGGTGATTGCATCCGCGACCGAAGGTCCTTTTCCATCCAGGTTCCATGCGCCTTCAGCCTGGTTGGCGGCGATAGCGCCACCCCATAAAAAGTTTTCAGGAAAGCCAGATTGCGTGTCCGTCATACAGACTCCTTTAACGTCATGATGTTGTGATGATGATTGATACTGAGTCGGGGAATTTCAGTTGAGACGCTGAAACGTTCGCTGTTAGTGACCACCATCATAATGACCGGGTCATAACCGGCGGCGATAATCGCTTCAAGGTCAAATTTCACCAGCAGATCGCCGGTTTTTACCTGTTGCTGTGCGCTGACCTGCGGCGCAAAACCGCTGCCATTCATTTTTATCGTGTCGATGCCGATATGGAAAATCAGCTCGACGCCGCCGTCAGTTAACATGCTAAGTGCATGACCGGTATCGAAAACGTTGCTGATCACTCCGTTTGCCGGTGCATACAGCGCACCTTTTACCGGCCGAATCGCAATGCCATCGCCCATAATGCGGGTGGAGAAAACCTCATCATTGACCTGTTCAAGTGGAATTACCTGACCTTCAGCGGGGCTGTTAAAGCGCAGTTCTGGCGTGGCTTGCAGAGTGTCGGCGGGGGTGGCCTGCTGATCTTCACGCCAGATAAATAAGGTAATAAAGAACGAGACGCTAAAGGCGACGCCGGCCGCGGCGAAGGCCCAGACGATATTCCAGTTATTATCCGGTGAAACAAACAGTGAAATACTGGCCATGCCGGGACCGACCAGCGCAAACGCCTCGACTGTCATCCAGCCGATAAAAGCACCGCCAATAACGCTGCCGGTAATCACCGCGTACAGCGCTTTTTTATGCAACAGCGTAACGCCATACAGCGCGGGTTCGGTAATGCCGCACAGCGCCGAGATGCCGGAGGAGAGGGCGGTGGATTTTAATACTTTATCTTTGGTTCTCAGCGCAATGGCCAGACAGGTGCCCGCTTCGGCAATGTTGTGCGCCAGCGAAGCCGGCAGATATAACATCTCGCGACCAAATTGCCCCATCGACGCAACGGCGTATGGAATCATCGGTTTATGCATCCCGGCGGCCACCATAAAAGGCAGCACGCCTGCCAGCAGTGCGGTGGCAACAAAACCAAGCTTGCCATACAGCCAGAGAATTACCGTTGCCAGACCGGCACCGACTTCATAGCCCAGCGGACCAAGGAACAGTAGGGTAACCGGTACGGTTACCAATAATGAGAGCATCGGTGACAGGAAAATACGCAGTGCGCCGGGAGAGTAGCGATTAAAAAACTTCTCGGTTTGCGCGTAGAAAAGAACGCATAAAATTGCCGGAAATACCTGAGAGGCGTAGGCGATATTTTTCAGGTCCAGCGCAAGGAATTCAGCGCCTTCTGCCAGTTGCTTCGACATCGCCGGTAATACCATTACCGAAACCGCAGACACCGCGACCAAAATATTGACCTTTAATTTCATCGCGGTGGTAATCGCTACCAGAATCGGTAAAAAATAGAGTGGGGCAGAGCCGATATTATCCAGCACTTTATAGGTCGAGCTGTCGCGGCTTAACCAGCCCATCAGATCAAGCAGTAACAGCATTGATTTCAGTACGCCGCCACCCGCAATTGCCGGCACCAGTGGCTGAAATACGCTAATGATAAAATCAATGATAAGTGACATTCGGCTGATGCGAGCCGGAGCACTGCTGGCACTTTTGGGTTGGCCGTCAGTGATGCTTCTCACCGCCTGATAAACGCCAATCACCTCACTGCCAATAATGACCTGGCACTGGGCATTAATTCTGACGCCCAGTACGCCCGGCACCTTTTCCAGCGCGGATTGATTTATCCGCGAATGATCACGAAGGGTCAGCCGCAGTCGGGTGGAGCAATGCTCGATATGATCGATATTGTCAGTACCGCCGACCAGATCAATAATTTCCTGTGCTGTCTGAAGATGATTCATGTCACGACTCTCCTGCCGCCCCAAAAAAAAAGACCTGAAGCCCCCTTTTTAAGAGAGAGCTTCAGGTCTTGCCTGGATAACCAGTTACACGCCTGGATTTAGTTGTATATTTTGCGGCAACTGAAAGTCAAAGAGATTAAGTGCCCGGCAGTGATAACTGTGACGCAACTGGCAAAGTGTGGTGCGGAAAGCAGTATTTGTCGCAGTAATCAGTCGTGACGAATATAACGCAGAGTGGCGGTTACGGCCAGCTGGCGGTTACGAGCGGCGATATCGGCATCGCTTCTGTCACGAGTAAACAGAGTACTGAAGGTATAGTGATTAGAGACATGGTGAACGCAAATGCTACTCAGCAGGCGGTGCACATCAATGGTTTCCAGATCGTCGCGGAATAAACCTGCCGCGCGCCCACGGTTAAGAATATCCTCAAGCACATCTACCGCACTCTTATTCAGGGACTGTATGCGTTCAGACTGGCTGATATAGCGGCCACGTAACAGGTTCTCGCTGCATACCAGACGAATAAAATCGGGATGAGTAGCATGATAGTCAAAGCTCTCTTCCACCAGCTTGGTCATCGCTTCTTCTGGCGCCAGTGCTGACAGGTTCAGGCTGGTTTCATGCTGACGAATTTGCTGATAGACATGCTCAAGCACCTCGATATAGAGGTTTTCCTTGCTGCCAAAGTGATAAACCACCATCCGCTTGGTGGTTTCGGCCTGTTCTGCAATCTGTTCCAGCCGTGCGCCCTGCATACCAAATTCAGCAAAGGTTTTCAGTGCTCCGGCAACAATGCGTTTTTTAAGTCCTTCCGGATCGTTCTTTCTCTTGGCTGGCATGAAGGGACATCCTGATAGTGTTTAGGGCTAGGGTATCGTTGATGGCGGTGTGACACAATCTGACAATGGTAAACCAGTTGCATAAACTGTACTTACCAATCGGAGTTGTCGGCTGAGGATCGAGAAAGAAAATTACATTTAGCGGGGCAACAGTCGCGCGGGCCGGCGATGGCAGATGCATGGAAAAAGCAAAAATCCCGCTCAGGTTTCGCTGAGTGAGGCTCTCGAATTTGGCTCATCTGGCTGGGATCGATTTATAAATACAGATCATTATCACGTATTCCGCGCCAGACATCCTTCATCCGGGCTTTCCAGTTTAGCGATAAAAGCGTGAGTCTATACGATGTCGAAATTTAAATCTGAGCTTTGTTAGCTTAATCGTTATTTTATCTTTTCTGTTTTATAACTGTATTTATTCTGCGATTTTATAAATGAAGCTATTTCATTTAATCTGACTCACAACTTTATCATTGCTGGACTTTATTATTGGAATGTAATTTATGTTCATTGGCTAACATTTATTATAGTATGTTTATATAATATCTAAAAAAAGGACCAACGGCGATTTGGACAAGCAGTAGATAGTAAAAACAGTTACAAAAGCTGAGTATCTGAATTCGGCCGGATTAGTGAAGCAACAGTAGAATATTTTATGCCTTAACCTGAATATACCATCACTGCCGTTTTGATATTGATTTTTTATATCCTCATGACAAACATCTCTTTTAAGTCAAATCACAAATCGGTTAGCATTGCATCAGTTAAACCATGGAAATGACAAGGAAAAGGGAATGACACGTCACTTTACCAATGAACTGGCACCGGAACTGCTGCCAACAATGGAGCAACCACCGTTTACGGCGGAACAACTGGCCGGGATGAATGATCAGGCGCGTGCGCTTATCGCCGGACAGCAGGAATATTGCCACCAGCATCCTGTTACGGCCCTGTACCGTATTGCTGTGGAGGGTAGACTCACCAGGGAGGGCGGAGCGGTTCATACCCCCTGGAATGGAAATCAGATCGAACTTTCAGATGGAACAAAAGTGAATGTTGCACTGGAAGATGATGACGTTGTTTATGCGGATGGCAGAACTGCGGAAATTATAACGGGAGCGGGTAAGAGAAGTGAAGTCAATGCCCGCAGTGTGGCGCTCGCTGGTGGCCGCCTGGATAACGGTGATGAGGTTATCAGCACTTTATGCCATGGGCCAGTGATTGTCGGGCGTGAAGGAGAAACGATGCCAGAAGATTTCCTGCCATCCAGCGAGGTGGCGTAATGGGAAATCGTTCTAACTGTTATGGGCGAGGCACGGCACTGGAGGGGGATAAAACAGCCTCGGGTGCTGAATGTATCGCCTCAATGTCCAATGATATCGAGCACGGACGAAGGGTTGTCCGTGTTGGTGATAAAACTACCCGATGCCCCAAATGTGGTGAGGTTGGGGTTATCGTATCCGGTGAACCCCGCGATACCAATAATGGAAAAATAGCGGCGGTAGACGGTTCAATTGTGCACTGCGGTTGCCCTTCCGGGTCGAACTGGATTATTGCGCCAGCAGGACAATGGGTTGGTAGAGGCCCGGATCCTTCCATTGCAGCCCTTGCAGCATGGGGTGCTGAGCGTAAGGCCGCAGAAGAAGAAAAAGCCAAACAACTGGCTAAAGAACGTGACCGCAATCGTGTGTTCGCCAAATCCTGCCTGCGGGGTGAGGGCTGTAATGATGCCGGAGAAGATCGGGAACCTCATACCAATTTCGCTGTGATGGCATTTTATCAGGCCGCCCCTCCTGACTATCCCGCATCAGATAATGATGTCGTCCAGCATGCCCAGACAGCCAGGAAAAAGAAAGCTGCAGAGGAAATCCCAGAACCCAAGAAGCGAAGCGCCCTGTATAAATGGTGGAATGGTAACCATGAGGAAATGGATTATCAGGCCGCAAAGGCCGCCGCCACGAGTGCTGCTAACGCTCAGATGGCGGTTGAAGGAGCCAGTGTGCTTGAGCTGGTGGGTGGAAAAGCCATTACAACAGGAACATGGGCAGTAAAACTTGGTGAGATGGCTACAGGACTCGGAAGGATCGCAGCCAGCGGCCCTGGAGCCCCCATCGCAGCAGTTGTGATGGGAATGATGCCCGGCAGGTTGAATGACGGTGAACAGGACTTTATTGACCGGATGCGTCTGGAACAGATGCGTGAAGCGCCAAGCCGTGTGCGTTATACATGGGAACAGGATGATAAAGGGAATCCTGTTCCTCATGGCTGGCATACTCCACCCGGTAAAGATAGGGTGCGTGTGCGCAAAATGGAGTGGGACGGCAACCGAAAGGCGTATACGTTCACCACAGAGGAAGAACCGCGAATCACCATCATCTGGACGCCAGACAGTTCAGGTGTCAATGTTCCTTCAAATACAGGCAACCAGAACCCGGTAAGGATACCAAATCCGGTTGTTGTTGATCCGCTGCCGGAAAATACCAGTATTGAGGCTACAACCACTCCGGCACCGGAAGAGAAGAATTTTGCGGATTATATTCTTATTCTGCCAATATCTGATATTCCACCGATTTATATTTATTTAAGTAAAAGACCTGAAGATCCTATTTGGACTCAAAGAAGGAAAATCACACAGGTTGAAAATGCATACAATCACTGGAAGAAGCATGGTTCTGAGTTTCCTGAGTTAACTAACTCTAAAGAATATGTTGATGCCACTCATGACTTTGTTAATAATCCCCCAAAAGGAACTATGACAAAAACAAGAGATAACGGTGATATTTTGTTATATCATCCCGAAAGTAATACGTTGGGTATCAAATCTAAAGATGGTGCTCCAAGAACGATGTTTAAACCAACTGACAAGATGGACTATTGGAATGATCAATAATTACTATGCATGCCCGTGCTGCGGGGAAATGGTATTTGAATCTGTAGGTGAACATGATATTTGTCCTAATTGTAATTGGGAAGATGATCCTTTTCAGTCTAGAAATCCAGACAGAAAAGGTGGGGCAAATAAGATGAGTCTCAATGAAGCTAAAGATGCCTATCGGAAAGGTAAAGCAGTTATATAAAAGTAAAAGGGATCTTACTGAAGATCCCTTATATTCCTATGAAAGTGGCATTTCTTATCTTTCATTTAACTGATATTAATATATAATAAATACTTTCAAATTAAAAAAACATATGTGATTTTAGGAACCGATTTTCAGCTTGAGCTTGTAAGTATATTTGACGAGTTATCGACTATTGATTTTTCGCAAGATATAGAATCACAAATAATGGTCTTAGATGAGGATTTGTTGCAATTATCATTTGAGTCTGGGGCTATTGTTGATGTTGGTTGGTATCCAGCGTTTGAAACAAATGGTAAATTTGTTATTAATCGAATAATTAATGGTTGTTGGGATACACCAGAATCTAAGTATGGGATGGGATAAAAATGAACTGGTTTCTAAACTGAGAAAATCCATAGGATAAAAGAGTGATATTTATTAATAATGAATAGTTCAATACATTTATGCCCTTGTTGCCGTAAATATGAGTTTTCGGAAGTTGGGAGCTATGAAATTTGTCCGGTTTGCAATTGGGAAGATGATCCTGTTCAAGAAGAAGATCCAAGTTATGGTGGTGGGGCTAATGTAATGAGTTTGAACGAGGCTCGTCAAGCTTATGCTGAAGGACGTAAAGTCAAGTAACTATTAACCCTGATTTTATTGGGCAGCACACACGAGCTGTTGTGCTGCTCAGCCACTTCAATCATGGTGATGAAACTACCAGCACACCACAAAAATATGTTGGTCTGTTCTTAAAAGTAAAGACACTAAAGAAGCGGCCAGGAAACTTGGGTATGATCGCCGTGTTTCTCCTGATAAAGTACCATTTAACTCTCATGGGCAATTAATGGAAAAGATTATATAATATCTGATATTGATGGACATAACGTATCTTACGGTTGGAAAAAAATCAGTAAAAAAGGTGTCCCTTTAGTAACTTTTGACAAAGATTTAAACAAAATTAAAGGGTGATTATATGTTTGGTATTTTTACAGAAAATAAATATATACAATCAGTATTTGATGAAAATGTATTGCCTGCAAAGATAGTTATTGGTGGTTTTAGTGAAGGAATGCAAATTCCGTTAACTTACTGGAGTATTGAACAGTATCGAAAAAGCTGGCTCGATGCCCTTAAACAGGGGCTCGAAGATGAGAGCCATTCTGTTTTAGCCGTGTCTATGTATAGTCCAGAGACAGTAAATTTTATATTTTCATGGGTTCTTTATTATAAAAATACACAAGTAATTATTCAGAATAAAATGATTTTTGCGAGCGAAGTAGAAAGCTTTTCCATTCAAAAATTAAATAATTATGCTGGCGCGTATGATGGGTACTCAGACGGGGAAAAAGTATCAGAATGGTATACGACAATTGATGAGGTAAAGGAGTTTATTACTTATCTTGAAAATAAAAATCTTTAAAATATAATCAATAGTGAAGCGCTATATCGGGTTTGTATGCTGCTTAACAAATAAATAAGAGCGGATTTCCAATATGACCGAGAAGAAAAAATTAACGGATTATACAGAAAATGAGTTTTTGGATTTTGTTAGTAAGCTGTTTGATATAGATAACACCACAGAAGCAGAAGATATCAAAAATATCCTTGCGTTTAAACGATTGACTGAACATCCTGATGGCTCTAATCTTATTTACTATCCGAGTGAAGATAGCCCTGAAGGCGTTGTTCAGGAAGTCAAAGAATGGCTTCAGGCTAATGGTAAGCAGGGATTCAAAGAATGAAAAATTATATTGTAATCCGAGGGTGGGGTTTTTATGGACCATGTATTCAGGTAATTATAGCAGACTGCTTATTTAAGTGATCATTGGTTAGCTTTTATTGACAATATGCAAGCTACAGTAGCTGTTAAAGATGGTATGATAGTAATAATTACTACTCTGTACTTGAGATGATATGAAAATTCGCCAGAAAAGTTATGAAAAGAAGAAATTATATCGCACTGTAAATACAACGACCCATTACGTCAGTCACTTCTATGGTGGCGAATATCGTTGGGATCGAAAGAAGCAGAAGTCTATTAAGGAGGATAGCCCATATTTTCAATCAATGGGTGGCAAGAAAAGAAGAGGTCTTGATTACACACCATTGTTCATGTTTTTACTGAGTAAAGTAGAAAACAAGTGGGATCTCGTATATGGTGAGGCTATTACGCGATTGGACAATCCGGCTCCCATATTCTGGCTTGTGGCACTGGATTTTGAAAATGGAAAGGATATTGTTCGTTATGGTGAATCCAGTTATTATAATGGGCTATATGTTGATGAATCTGGGGTTTTGAGAAAGGTTTCACCCGATCTGAAATCAACCGATATTCCTATATTATGCAATTGCTGCACCCACACATTCAATGGAGTTAATATATTCCATGAACAGCAGGTGGCAATGAATCAAAAGTTTAAAAAATGATATTTTCATATGTTTATTTAATATGATGCATGTAGTTAGAGAAAATAATTAAATTAGTTTATGATATTGAGGGCTAACTTATGAGTAACTTATTGTTAGATTTGTAAAGAGAAATTTAAAAATTAGCCAATGATATAAAAATTCCGAAAGAAACAGAACAGTTGTATCAGTGAATAGATGAAAACGGCATTGTTGAATCGCGTGATGGTCTTATTGAAAACACCAAAAGGAATGATGGGTGATCCTACAGTTTATTCTTATTGTTGATGGTGTTTTCGCTCATCGGTTTAAAAGAGTCATAGCAGCCAGTTAAGATTAATCCGCCATCATGACCTCCTTCATAAGTCAGTTGTCGGATCTCTTTCAGTATCCACATGGCCTGCTTACTCAAGGGAACGAAGTGCTTACGCTTCGTTTTGGCACCACGAGTCGAATGTTTGGCGTTTTTAATCGCTTCACGCTGTTCGGGTAATACCCACAACTTTTAGCCACAATAGCGAAGCAGCGTGTCTTATCACGCTTGGCCTTTAGCTCTTTAACATCGGCCTGTTTATTTGCATTAGGGTCAATGCCCAGAGCGAGAAGCCCTCTGGCCCCATCACGGCGTTGTCTTGCATCAGCAAGTGAAACAGCAGGGTAAACACCTATAAAGAAGATTCATTGCTTCCCTTCGAAGCGTTAAGCCTTTTTCCAGTATTTGGAACCCTTCGGGGTAACGCGAAGGAACATACCAAAGCCATCAGTTAGCTTGTATTCCTTCTCAAGGGGTTCTGCATTTTTGCTTTAATATCAGTCAGTGACATGAAAACACCCCCTCGCTTGTTGATATAAGGGAGATCGAACCAGTATTACCAGAATTTTTGCCATCAATGATATGGCTTCGAGTGGTTTTTAGTGAACGAGGGTGAACGACTGAAGAGGGATAACCAACTGACAGAAATGCAAAAAGGAGACGCCCGTGGACGTCTCCTGCTTTAAATATGGCTCCTCTGACTGGACTCGAACCAGTGACATACGGATTAACAGTCCGCCGTTCTACCGACTGAACTACAGAGGAATCGTGTGAACGAGGCGAATATTAGCGATGCCCGGCACGGATGTCAAAGCCGGATTTCACCTTTTTAGTGCGTTTGCTTACAGAAGCGGCAAAATCTGACTGGTCAGAGCCAAACCGCTGCTTTAATCACCTTCGGTGGCTGCGTGTGGTCACCTGCGGGATGTTGCACTCCCTCGTCTTTGCGCAAAATTGCAGCTTCTTAAGATGGGCGGGCAACAGGCGTTAAGATAATAAATAACGATGGGCATAAGGGCACACCGCATAAATAGATGTACTGGCATCAATCAGTTGGTCGGTGAGTAGGGGCAGAGATTCCCTTTATCAAGATGATGTCCAATCGAAACGGCGGATAAAAACATCTGTCCGAAAAGTCGAACTCAAGTTCAACTTCGCTGTGTTTCTGAAAAAACGTTAACTCTGTCACTTAATAAATCAGGATTCGGCGCCAGGCTTATTTTAATCTTCCCGCAGGACTTCCGTCGAAGAATGCATTGCGTTGTGATCACTGTCGGTTTCTTCAAGTATGCGCAGCGCATGGCCAAGAAATTTTGCGCGTGTACCGCGTAAAGACGTGGTGTTGGCGCTGATGTTTGCACGCATCCTTTCCCCGACTAGCCAGAGAATCTTTGTCGCCATCGCTCCAGCCCCGGCCCCGCTACACTGGCGGCCGTAAGCATGGTGATTACCGAAATGGCGTGGTGACGCCAGCGTCAAGGGCTACAAGCCCGTAAATCAGTTATTTGTGCGTGGTAAACGCAACAGCAAAAAGCCCGCTCAGGTTTCCCTGAGCGGGCTTCTCGAATATGGCTCCTCTGACTGGACTCGAACCAGTGACATACGGATTAACAGTCCGCCGTTCTACCGACTGAACTACAGAGGAATTGTTGGAACGGAGCGAATATTAGCGATGCGTTGCCTGGATGTCAAAGGTCTGATAGCTCTTTTCGGTGCGTTTGCTGGCAAAAACAGCGAATTGCTGATTTTCCGACTGATGTGCAGGAAATGTAATCTGCAGAGCTGGATCTCACTTTCAGGTGAATTCGCGACAGATGTTAGAGGTGTGTCAAATTTTTGTTGTTTAGCCATTTTAAAACATGCGTTTCAATGCTTTCATGATGAAAATTTCAAACCAGTTAATTATGAAACAAATGAACTATTTCGTCTGGCAGGGATTTTCGCCTAACGAAAATGAAACAATGGTTTGAAATTAACTCATTACTAATCAGTAGATTGATTGATGGGAGTGACCAGTATCACAAACAGCAGTAACGAAGTATCTGACCTCTGACTACAAATAAATCCGACGGTGACGTTGAGTGAATGTAAAAGATATTTTTCATTCGTGGTCCAGCCAACCTTCGCATGTTAACGATTAAAAAGGGTTACCTGATGAACTTTAAAAAAGCGATCGTGACGTCGATGTTAGCCTGTATGTTGCCAGCTGCCGCCTATGCCAAAGATATTCAGGTTGGCGTATCAATGGCGCTGTTTGACGATAATTTCCTGACCATCGTCAGAACGGCGATGCAGAAAGAGATGCAAAAAGACGGGGTTAAGGGCCAGGTTGAAGATGCTAAAGGCGATGTTGCCCAGCAGCTGCAACAGGTGCAGAACTTTATTGGTCAGGGCGTTGACGCGATTATCGTCAACCCGGTGGATACCAATGCGGTAAAACCGATTATGGACCAGGCGACCAAAGCCGGTATTCCACTGGTTTTTGTTAACCGACGTCCGCAGGCCGAGCTGACCAGCAAAATGGCTTATGTTGGTTCTGACTCCGAACTGGCGGGTCGCCTGCAGATGGAAGCGCTGGCGAAGGCGATGAATGGTAAAGGTAATGTCGCTATTCTGCTCGGCGATCTGGCGAATGAAGCGACCCGCGATCGCACCAAAGGGGTTGAAGCGGTGGCGGCAAAATATCCTGATATCAAAATCGTGCAGAAACAGACTGCCAAATTTATGCGTAATGACGCCGTGGATGTGGTCAGCAACTGGATGACGGCGGGCGATGAAATTAATGCGATTGCTTCCAATAACGATGAAATGGCGATTGGTGCCTTACAGGCACTGGGAAAAAACAGCAGCAACGTATTGATTGCCGGTGTTGACGGCACGCCTGATGCGTTACAGATGATCAAAAACGGCAAAATGATCGCGACCGTGTTCCAGGATGCAAAAGGGCAGGGCGAAGGCGCGGTACAAACGGCAATCAAACTGGTTAAGGGTGAAAAAGTCGAAACCAACGTAATGATCCCTTATCAGCTGATCACCAAAGATAACTACGCCGAATTTTCCAGTCGCAATGTTAAATAATCGTTCCTGACCCAGTGGTACGGAGGTGATGTATGGCCGCTTATGCGCTTGAAGCCGAAGGCATCAGCAAGTTTTTCCCGGGTGTAAAAGCACTGAATAAGGTGTCTTTACGCGTTAAGCCAGGAACGGTTCATGCTCTGATGGGTGAGAACGGCGCGGGTAAGTCCACTTTAATGAAATGCCTCATCGGGATTTACCGTCCCGATGACGGCGTGATTCGCATTAAAGGGGAACCGGTGCAGTTTGCAGATACCCTGGACGCGCTGCGTTCAGGCATCTCAATGATCCACCAGGAGCTGAATCTGGTGCCGCACATGACGGTAGCGGAGAATATCTGGTTAGGCCGTGAGCCGATGAAATACGGTTTTGTCGACCATGCCAAGCTCAACAAAATTACCCAGGATCTGCTGACTAAACTGAATATACGTCTGAAAGCCGATCAGATGGTGGGTGATTTGAGTATCGCTGCGCAGCAGATGGTGGAAATCGCCAAAGCGGTGTCGTGGAATGCCGATATTGTGATTATGGATGAGCCGACCTCTGCGCTGACTGAAGGTGAAGTCGCTCATCTGTTTACCATTATTCGCGACCTGCGTACGCAGGGCAAAGCCATTATCTATATCAGCCATAAAATGGATGAGATTTTTGCCATTACCGATGAAGTCAGCGTATTTCGTGACGGAAGCTGGGTGGCGAGCGAACAGACCGCCAGCTATACGCGTCAGTCGCTGATTACCCAAATGGTCGGGCGTGAACTTACCCAGCTATTCCCGAAATTCAATAACGATATTGGGGAAGAAGTGCTGACGGTGCGCAACCTGACGCAGAAAGATAAGTTTCACGATATCAGCTTTGGTGTACGGCGCGGCGAGATTCTTGGCGTCGCCGGGCTGGTCGGTGCTGGACGCAGCGAAGTGATGGAAAGCCTGTTTGGTATGACCTCATTCGACAGCGGTGAAGTGCTGATTGACGGCGTGCCGACTAAAATCAGCTCCCCCTCGGTAGCGATTGAAAAAGGGCTGGCATTTCTGACCGAAGATCGCAAAAAATCAGGGCTGTTTCTGGTGTTGTCGGTGATGGAGAACATGAGCATCGTCAATATGCCGGAATACAGCGCCAAAGGCGGTTTTGTCAGCCACGTGCAGATGGCGAAAGATTGTATGGAGCAGATTCGTCGGCTCAATATTAAAACCCCCACCATGGATCAAATTATTAATAACCTTAGCGGCGGCAATCAGCAGAAAGTGCTGATTGCGCGCTGGCTGCTGGCGCAACCGAAAATTTTGATTCTCGATGAGCCAACACGCGGCATTGATGTTGGTGCCAAAGCAGAGATTTACCGTCTGATCAGTGAACTGGCGAACCGCGGTGTCGCCATCATTATGGTGTCGTCTGAGCTGCCGGAAATTCTTGGCATGAGCGACCGGGTAATGGTGATGCATGAAGGTCGTATAACCGGCATTCTCGATAAAGAGGATGCCGATCAGGAAACCATTATGTCGCTGGCATCCGAGTGAGGCGCGAGGAAAAATTATGAGTAACGTAAAAGTCAGCTCTCAGCAGCAGCCGACGGAACGCGATTCGCTGTTCGGCAATTTAAAAAACAAAATGCCGAAAGACACCGGCATCTTTTTGGTTATGGTCGGTATTGCACTGATTTTTGAAATCGCCGGTTGGTATGTGCGTGACCAGTCTTTTTTGATGAATCCTAACCGGCTGGTATTGATTGTGCTGCAGGTGGCGATTATCGGTATTATCGCCGTCGGGGTAACGCAGGTGATTATTACCACCGGCATTGACCTCTCTTCCGGCTCGCTGATCGCGCTGAGTGCGGTGGTCGCGGCCAGTCTGGCTCAGACTTCAGACAGCCTGTCGCCGATGTTTCCTTCTCTGGTAAACCTGCCAGCGGTGATACCGATTGTCGCCGGGATAGGCGTCGGACTGATATGTGGCCTGTGCAACGGCGTTTTAATTACTAAAACCGGTATTCCCCCTTTTATTGCCACCCTGGGGATGATGGTCTCGGCTCGTGGCCTGGCGCAATATTATACGCAGGGGAACCCAATCAGTTTCCTTTCTGATGGTTTTACCGCCATCGGACAGGGCGCGATGCCGGTGATCATTTTTCTGGTGGTTGCAGTGATATTCCACATTGCGCTGAAACATACCCGCTACGGTAAATATGTGTATGCCATCGGCGGCAATATGACTTCCGCCAAAGTGTCCGGCATTAACGTTAATAAGTATCTGGTGATCGTTTATACCATTGCCGGTGGACTGGCAGGCCTGGCCGGTGTAGTGCTGGCAGCACGCGTCAGCAGTGGTCAGTCGAGCATGGGCATGTCCTATGAACTCGACGCTATCGCCGCAGCCGTTATTGGCGGTAGCAGCCTGATGGGTGGCGTCGGGCGCATTACCGGCACGCTTATCGGTGCGGTGATCCTCGGCCTGATTAAGAGTGGTTTTACCTTTGTCGGTGTCGATGCCTATGTGCAGGATATAATTAAAGGCATCATTATTGTGGCCGCAGTGTCCATTGATATGCACCGTAACCGTAAGAAACGATAATTTGGCTGGCTAATTATCAAATTGCACATCACCAACGCATTTTCTGCACCATAAAGGTGCTTCCCGTTACGCTGCTCTGACCTGAGCCTTATTATTGAAACTGATTACCTCTTTCGGGGTAATCAGTTTCTCTTATTTAACCGCTGGTTAGCGGCATCCGCTTTTCTCTTAGCATCTTCGTGAAAAAAACTGGCCTGCAAATTGCAATCTGTTTTCAACGGCCGAAGTCTGGCATTCAGAGATTCGCAACGGGGGCAAAATGAACTTAAGACGACTAAAATACTTTGTGAAAATCGTCGATATCGGCAGCCTGACACAGGCGGCAGAAGTGTTACATATTGCACAGCCTGCGCTGAGTCAGCAGGTGGCGACGCTTGAAAATGAACTGGACCAGCAGTTACTGATCCGTACCAAGCGCGGTGTGACGCCGACCGAGGCGGGCAAAATTCTTTATGCTCATGCATGCACTATTTTGCGCCAGTGTGAGCAGGCGCAAACTGCGGTGATCAATGCCGGCCAGGCTCTGAACGGGCAAGTTTCCATCGGACTGGCACCCGGCACGGCAGCGTCCTCGCTGACGATGCCGCTGTTACAAACCGTGCGTGAGCAGTTCCCTGACGTGCTGGTGTATTTGCACGAGAACAGTGGCACATCACTGAACGAAAAAGTCTTGAATGGTCAACTGGATATGGCAGTACTTTACGATCGTGCGCCAACTGCGGGTATCACCAGTATGCCGCTAATGAAAGAGGAGCTTTATCTGGTGGGCGCAACGCCTTGCCCGGGAGCCTCCATCGATCTGACTGACGTCGCGCAAATGAATCTGTTTCTGCCACGCGACTACAGCGCGGTGCGCAAACGGGTTGATGAAGCATTTTCATTACGTCGGCTCAGCGCGCGTATTATCGGCGAAATTGAATCTATCGCTACGCTGAGTGCGGCGATATCCAGCGGCATGGGCGTGACGGTGCTTCCTGAATCGGCGGCGCGTGCGCTGGTCAGCGCCACCAATGCGTGGATGGCGCGGATTAATAGTCCGTCGCTGAATCTGCCGCTGTCGCTGAACATCTCCGCTCGTTTGCCGTTGTCGCCTTCGGCACAGGCGGTGAAAAATATTCTGCTGTCATTGCTGAATAAACCCGCGATTACCGACCGCAGCTTAATGTTAGTCAGCTAATAAAATTCCTTGTAATCATCAGGATGCGCAGGGATGCGCCTTCAGTCTTATCACTAAATCGCATAAGAAACCCTTTTTTATTATTTGTTGCTATCAATTTGCCTCCTTAACATAAAGGCAACTTTACAAATAACAGAGGGGAAAAGCGCGTGAATTTCCAGCAACTTAAAATTATCAAAGAAGCCGCCCGTTGCGAATTCAACCTCACCGAAGTCGCTAATGCGCTGTTCACCTCACAGTCTGGCGTCAGCCGACATATACGCGATCTGGAAGATGAGCTGGGCGTCGAGATCTTTATTCGTCGCGGTAAGCGCCTGTTAGGCATGACCGAACCCGGTAAAGCGTTACTGACCATTGCAGAGCGTATTCTCGATGAAGCGGGTAAAGTGCGTCGTCTGGCGGATGTGTTTACCAATGAGTCCAGCGGCGTGCTGACCATTGCCACCACCCACACTCAGGCCCGCTACAGCCTGCCGCGAGTCATCAAAGCTTTTCGCGCGCTCTATCCTAATGTCCGTCTGGAGCTGAATCAGGGCTCGCCACAGGAAATTGTGGCGATGCTGGTGGCCGGTGAGGCGGACGTTGGCATTGCCAGCGAGCAGGTGGTCAATAACCCGGCGCTGGCGGCATTTCCCTGGTTCAGCTGGCATCACGCCTTACTGGTGCCGCAAGGCCATGAGCTGGAGAAACAGCAGCCGGTTACGCTGGCGGCGCTGAGTCGCTATCCGTTAATTACTTATCGTCAGGGAATTACCGGCCGTTCGCGCGTTGACCGTGCATTTCACGCCGCAGGTCTGAAATCGGATATCGTGCTGAGTGCGCAGGATTCTGACGTGGTGAAAACGTATGTTGAGCTGGGTCTTGGCGTTGGTGTGCTGGCCGATCAGGCCTGCCAGCTGGATCAGCATTCAAAACTGACGCGGCTGGAAGCGAAACACCTGTTTGAATCCAATACCGTCTGGCTCGGGTTGAAACGCGGTCAGCTGCAACGCAATTATGTCTGGCAATTCCTTGAGTTATGTAATGCTAACCTGTCGCTGGAAGAGATTAAACGCCAGGCATTGTCATTAGAAGATGAAGAAGCCCCAGTGATTGATTTTCAGATTTAATTTCCCTGTCCTGCGGGTGGCGTTCCGTCACCCGGTGATTACGCTGCATATTCCCTTTCCCCGCTAAATTCTTGCTCATGGTGACGCTGCGAAGCGTTGCGCTGGCGATAAACAGTCAAAAAGTCATATCATGTTGCCGGTCAATTTTGCTAAGCACGCTAAACATTAGATTACGAGGTAACACACGCCATGCCGGCACCGATTCGATATGTACAGGACAGTACCCATTTTCCGCAATCCGCTGAGGTGGTAGTGATCGGCGGCGGGATCGCGGGTGTCTCTGCAGCTTATGAGCTGGCTAAACAGGGCGTCCAGGTTGTGCTGCTGGAAAAAGGGCTGATTGGTGGTGAGCAGTCCAGCCGTAACTGGGGCTGGTGCCGTCAGCAGAATCGCGATGAGCGTGAACTGCCGCTGATTATTTATGCTTTGCGCCGCTGGGAGCAGCTTGGCGAGGAGACCGGCGAAGAGCTGGGCTTTCGTCGTAGCGGGCTGGTGTATGCCACACGCGATCGAGGTGAGATCGATGCCTGGGATAACTGGGGAAAAATGGCTAAGAGCTATGGGGTGCGCAGCGATATCCTGACCGCTGAGCAGGCTAAAGCGATGACGCCGGGTAGCACTACAGACTGGCTTGGCGGCGTTTCGTCACCGACGGATGGTCATGCCGAACCGGCACTGGCGGCGCCGGGTTTAGCGATTGCCGCGCAGCGCCTCGGTGCCAGCGTAATTCAACAGTGTGCGGTGCGTGGGCTGGATATTTCCGCTGGCCGGGTCAGCGGGGTGTGGACTGAGCGAGGATTGATTAAAACCGCCAGCGTGATTTGCGCCGGTGGCGCCTGGACATCAATGTTTTGTCGTCGGCACGGCATCGAGCTGCCACTGGGTAATGTAATTGGTACGGCGTTTCGCACCGCACCCATTGAACAGGCGATTTCAATGCCGCTGTATACCCCGGCTTTTGCCTGCCGTCCGCAGCTTGATGGTAGCTATACGGTATCAGTATCCGGACGTGGCCGACTGGAGCCGGGCGTGCAGGGCTTGCGTTATGCGCGACAGTTCTGGCCTACGTTTAAAGCACGGCGCAAAAATCTTACCGTGCATCTGGGGCTGGAGCCGTTTTTACGCGGGCCGGAGGCGCTGGCACGCTGGCAGTTTGATCGTATTTCACCGTTTGAAAAAGTGCGCATTCTCGATCCGCAAGCTGATTTAGCGATGGTGCAGGAGGGTATCGATGCCATGCGTAAAGAGTATCCGGCGCTGAGCAATATTCGCATGGTGCAGGCGTGGGGCGGGACGATCGACAGCGCACCGGATGCGATTCCGGTGATCTCAACCGTGCCACAAATGCCGGGGTTAGTGATCTCGGCGGGCTACAGCGGACACGGTTTTGGTATCGGGCCAGGGGCAGGGCGTCTGGCTGCGGATTTAATCATGAATCAGCCACCGATTGTCGACCCTTCACCCTATCGTTACTCGCGACTGGTGGATGGCGCGGGTCTTGATGCACCAGGCATGATGTAAGGAGAGACGATGAACATTAAACTTCGGCCATTACATGAAGGCGATCTTGACCAGGCATTTATCCTGACTCAGCAGTTAAAATGGCCACATCGCCGGGACGACTGGCAGCAGGCGTTGCAGCTGGGAGAAGGGATGGCCGTAGAGCGGGATGGTGAGCTAATCGGCACTGCGCTGTGCTGGCGCTGGGGCAGCGACTACGCCACGCTCGGGCTGGTGATTGTCGCCGATGCTGCCCAGGGGCAGGGGGTGGGTAAACGGCTTTTGCTGGCGATGCTGGATAAACTGGCTGGCAGCAATGTGCGTTTGCACGCCACCGAGGCGGGCAAGGGGCTGTATAAGAAACTGGGTTTTGTGACTATGGGCCAGGTTCAGCAGCATCAATGCCGTGAACTGGCTGCGGTTACCGCTGTACTGCCCGCCGCCGGACAGCAGCTACGCGCTGCGCAAGTTGGTGACGTCGAATCACTGACCACCCTCGATCATCAGGCGCACGGTCAGTACCGGCCACAGCTTATCGCCGAATTAATCAGCAGCGCCGAACGGGTGCTGGTGCTGGAACAGGATGGCGATATCAGCGGATTCGCCAGCGTTCGTCGTTTCGGCCACGGTTACGCCATCGGACCGGTGATCGCCGCTAATTCACCGCAGGCAATCCTGTTAGTCAGCCAGTTACTCAGTAACTTAACCGGCCAGTTTGTGCGTATGGATAGCGATGCAGCATCCGGTCTGGGCGAGTGGCTGAGCGCGCAGGGACTAGTTGTCGTGGATGCACCGACGATAATGGTTAAAGGAACTGCGTGGCAGCAAGTTGCGGACGGCGCGCAGGTATTTGGCCTGATGAGTCAGGCAATGGGCTGATGAGGCCGGGTAATAAAATACCCGATTATCATTTAGCTGTACTCAATAATATTAAATCCCTCATCTGCCGCTGGCGCATGAAAATAACGGGTTATCAGCTCAAACTGCTCATCCGTGGCAGAAAAGTCATGTGCGCCTGCCTGATTGCGGGCCCGCAGGCGGGATTTACATATTTCATCTGATACGTTGAGGTAATGCAGGCAATTATTGGCGCCTGATTCGGAGATAACACTCATCATCCATTCACGGTTTGCCAGAGTATTTGCCGGAAAATCGAGCACCACGGATACGCCTGCGGTGAGTATTGAGATCAGGTGCGGCTTCATCGCACTTCTCAGTTTTGCCGAGCAGCGAAGATAATCAGCGACTGACTGCATTTCGTCAGCATAGAGTGCCTTTAGCCACCGATCTTCAGCAACCACTATGGTATCGGGAAGGGTTGCCAGCTCTGTAGACAAGGTGGATTTGCCTGACGCAATTTTCCCACATAAAAGATGCAGAGTGGGTTTATCTGTCTGAGAATCGCCTGGCGTTATCATCATTTACCTCATATTTATCGGTGTTTTACGGCAAGCCAAACCGTGCGGCCACCACAGTGAGGATCCTCAACACTATGCTGGATTACCCCGAAGCCGGAATTTCGCATTATTAACTGATATTCATCCACTGCCAGACTGGCGTGATAAAGCGGCTCACCTGCAAATTGTCCGATGGCTTCGCCATCATCGGGGCCGCTGTTGAACAGCAGGGCCGCCCTTTCCTGAGCGTGAGCAGCAAAAACGCTGAACATCTGGCGCTGATCAACGCGGGGAAGATGGAAAAAACTGTCCCAGGCAATCATCCCATCAAATTTTCTGCCCAGATTCAGTTCGCGCATATCCGCAACAAACCAACTTTGCTCAGGAAACTTCTCTTTGCATCGGGCTATCATCGATGGGGATGAGTCAACGCCGGTAAGATTAAATCCCTGGCTAATCAGATACTCTGCAATCGGTGTTGCATTACCACAGCCGATATCCAGAATATGACCTTTTGGCTTGATATTGCTGATAAACCTGTCCAGCCAGGCTTGTTCAAACAGGTTTGTTGGCCGCAGCTTAGCAAAGGCAGCACTGTGCCTTTCATACAGGGCTTTAACCGTTTTAGCAGATTGATCGTCCATTTTTTCTCTTAAACCGGCAGTGGAGTCTGATTATAACAACATGTTGTTGGCTACAGAGCAAAGCAAAGCTATTTATGCCTGTGGTGCTCACCTGCAGAGGGAGACAGCCGGGCGATAAGCCTGACGGCAGTCCTTGTGGCGTTGAAGATAATTCACGTTGCATTGCAGATTATCGTTGCCATCAAGCAACTGACCGGACGCCCGAAAGGCTGGAGAAACTCGAATAAGGCAGGGGAGTTAACCACTCCTGGCTTATTGGTTTCTTACTGATCAACAGAGCATATTCGTGCAAGCGTTCATGGCTTTGTTTTTACATTAAACGCGCATCAAAGGAAAAGTTCAGCATTTTTACCGATTGCAGGCAGGCAGCGAAATCGGGATGTTCATTATTGAGTAACACATTGTATTCCATCGGCACAATTGCTGACGGCACCATCATTGCGATACTGGAGCCGCCATCAAACCAGTCACTGCCAATCTCTTTGGTTTCACGGCCTGGCACTTCGGCGCGCCAGTTTTTCGGCATATCGTCGGGGTTAAGCTTAACAATCAGTGCATCCGGCACTTCAATACTCATCAACTGATACAGCGAAAGAATCGACTCATCCTGTACATGAACCAGAATCTCCAGCATCGCCAGCGATACCGAACTGGCGAGATAAACCATCGGCGTTCCGGGGTTATTCCAGCGCGCGACGCTGTTGTTTACCGCACCGACGCCGCTCCAGGCGGTAGCTATCCATTGTTTCTGGCAAAACCGATATAAAATCACATCACTACGCCATGTTTGATGCCTTCAATCAGGCTCATCACGTCGCGGGCACCGGTTTCAGTTTTCATCGCCTGATTTGGCGTTTCACCGCCGAGCACTCTGGCTGGAGTATCCATCCAGCTGATGGTTTTATGATAGTCGTTGCCGAACATCGCCAGCGCCAGATCAAAAGCCGTAACGTAGCGAGTAATCGATTCACTTTCGCCCGGCGACAGGCGCTCTTTGCGTCGTGCAATGCTGCGCGCACTCAGCCCCAGCGTGGTGAGGAAATCCTCTTTTTTAAAGCCGACGATATCGCGGATATTATCAATCACACCAATGTTCAGACCGCGAGACATCAGGCCGCGTAGCTCCGGACCAGAAGCATCCGGTAAATTCGCCGCGACCCATAAACTGGTTGGTTTATCTCTTTTGGCTGGTGGGGTATAGGTTTTCATTACGTATCTCGTTGCTGCCAGTTGACATAGTAAATAATAGCCAAATGGCGCAAGGAGTCAATGTTGACAGTCACGGCAGCCAGCGCCTGCTCTGGCCGGTATTGATAAATTCATCTGCACGCCATCTCTCGTTAACCTCTCTGTAACATCATCGCGTCAAGGTAATGGCACGCCAGAACCGATGGCCAGCATTGATTTCCGATCCCCGGATTTCATCAGCTTCGTGTTACGGAGGTTATGCAAATGATGAACTTGTCCAGACATCCGACCACTGTTTATCAGGCGGTCGCCGCTCAGCTTGAAGAGGAGCTACGCATCGGCTATCGCTGCGGTGACTATCTGCCATCGGAACAGCAACTGGCGACACGATTTGCAGTTAACCGCCATACCCTGCGGCGGGCAGTAGATGAGCTGGTTAATAAGGGATTGCTACAGCGCCGTCACGGTGTCGGTATCCTGGTGCTGATGCGTCCCTGGGATTATCCACTGCACTCGCAGACGCGCTTCAGCCAGAACCTGATGGAGCAGGGCAGCCATCCCACCAGTGAACGTCTGCTGGCGGTGCTGCGTCCGGCCAGCCGTGATGTGGCTGCGGCACTGGCCTGTCAGGAGGGTGAAAACGTGATTCATTTGCGCACGCTGCGTCGGGTTAACGGCGTGCCAATCTGCCTGATTAACCATTTTATTCCTCATCTTAACTGGTGGCCGCAGTTACAGCAGTTCCACAGCGGCTCGCTGCATGAATTTATTCAACAACATCTCAATTACTCACTGACGCGGCGTCAGACGCGTATCAGCGCCCGTCGCGCGCAGGCGAAAGAGAGCAAGCTACTGGAAACCAGTTTGCAGGCTGCACTGTTGTGCGTACGCACGCTGAACGAGACGGCGAGCGGCGAGATGGCGGAATACTCCGTCAGCCTGACGCGCGCCGATATGATTGAACTGACGCTGGAGCACTAAATGGAAGCGTTAAAAGTCCGCCAGCACTGGTTATCCGTGCTGGCACACAGCCAGCCAGAACAGCTTGAACAGCACTGGCTGGCGCTGAAATTACAACCGGACTATCAGGTTATCCGTCCGGCCGAAACTGGCTTAACCCGATTGCAGGCGCGAATGGGCGCGACCGGCCAGCGTTTTGTACTGGGGGATATGACCATTACGCGCGCAGTGGTGCGCACCGCCGATGGCACCTGCGGCTACAGCTATATCGCCGGGCGCGACAAAGCTCACGCTGAACGCTGTGCGCTTCTTGATGCGCTATTGCAGCAGCAGGAAACGCATCAGTTGCTGCAACAACAGCTGATTACGCCGCTGGCGGCAGCACGGGCTGAGCGTCAACAGCTGCGCTCGCGTGAGATTGCCAGCAGCCGCGTCGATTTCTTTACCCTGGTTCGCGGAGATAATGAATGACTTTACTGGCAAGTTTTAACCATCCGGTTGCTGACGCGCAGTACGCGTTTCGCCGCATTCTGAAGGCCATGAGCGAACCGGGCGTGATGGTGGCTCTGCCGCTGAAGCATGGCTGGGGCGTGATTTCACCGGCGGCGACGGCGGTGCTACTGACGCTGGTCGATGGCGAGACGCCGCTGTGGCTGGATGGTGCGCTGTGCGATGAAACGCTGCTGTCTAACCTGCGTTTTCACACCGGAGCAGCGGTGACCGACAGCCATCAGGCACCCTTTGCCTTGTTACATGCCCGCTCAG
Source organism: Winslowiella sp. 2C04 (assembly GCF_050037805.1). Classification (NCBI taxonomy): domain Bacteria; kingdom Pseudomonadati; phylum Pseudomonadota; class Gammaproteobacteria; order Enterobacterales; family Erwiniaceae; genus Winslowiella; species Winslowiella sp. 2C04. The sequence goes on from NZ_CP188300.1 coordinate 1,811,430, forward strand.
ATATCGATCCGCAGCAGTTTGCTGCTGGCGACAATCTGTCGCCGGAAAAGAGCACTACGGTAATTATTGAGGTGCCGTCGCTGAATGGCGGGCTGACGCTGCGCCTGCGCGGGCCCGGCCTGATGGAGACGCGCGCCATCGCGCCGCAACTGCCGGAAAAAATGCTGAAGTTTTTACGTCAGCGGGCGCAGGTGTTTCCGCAAGGTATCGACCTGATCTTCACCTGTGGCGAGGCGATGATGGCCTTGCCGCGCACCACACACGTGGAGGTGTGCTGATGTATGTCGCAGTAAAAGGCGGAGAAAAGGCGATCGCCAATGCCCATCAGCTACAGGAAAATTTACGGCGTGGCGACCCACAGCAGCCTGAACTGGCTTGTCAGCAGATCGATCAGCAGCTCGGGCTGGCGGTCGATCGGGTGATGACCGAAGGCGGCGTCTATGACCGGCAGCTGGCTGCGCTGGCGATTAAGCAGGCCAGTGGCGATCTGGTAGAAGCGATTTTTCTGCTGCGTGCATGGCGCACCACCGTACCGCGTCTGGCCAACAGCCTGCCGCTGGAGAGTGGCAATATGCGGCTTGAACGGCGTATCTCGGCGGTTTACAAAGATCTGCCGGGTGGTCAGCTGCTTGGCCCGACTGATGATTATACCCACCGTCTGCTTGATTTTGCGCTGCTGGCTGAGGGCAACACAGCGGCTGCGCCACGCGCCGATCATCCGCTGGATCAACACTGTCCGCATATGTTCGACATGATGACGCGCGAAGGCCTGGCGGCACTGGAAACGGATGATGGCAGCGAGCCGCTGGATATTACCCGTGAACCACCGGGCTATCCGTCACCCCGTTCGGCACGATTGCAGCAGCTGGTGCGAGGCGATGAGGGATTTTTACTGGCGCTGGGTTACTCGACGCAACGGGGCTATGGGCGCACTCATCCGTTCGCCGGTGAGATTCGTACTGGCTACGTTACGGTAGAAATTGAGCCGGAAGAACTGGGTTTTCCGCTGGAGATTGGTGAAATCCTGCTGACCGAGTGCGAAATGGTAAACGGTTTTACCGCGCCGGAAGCAGAGCCGCCACATTTTACTCGCGGCTATGGTCTGGTGTTTGGACGCGCGGAGCGCAAGGCGATGGCGATGGCGCTGGTCGATCGCGCGCTGCAAAGCGATCGCTATCAGGAGCGCATAAACAGCCCGGCGCAGGATGAAGAGTTTGTGCTGTCGCACGCGGATAACGTCGAAGCGGCAGGTTTTGTCTCCCACCTTAAATTACCGCACTACGTTGATTTCCAGGCCGAGCTGGAACTGTTAAAGCGGCTGCGCAAAGCGTATCAGGAGGGCGACAACAATGAGTGAGTTGATCGGTTACAATCCCGGTTATCTTGATGAGCAGACCAAACGAATTATTCGTCGGGCCATTCTGAAAGCGGTAGCGATACCCGGTTTTCAGGTGCCGTTTGCTGGCCGCGAAATGCCGATGCCTTACGGCTGGGGCACCGGCGGTATTCAGATTACCGCCAGCATAATCGGCCAGCATGATGTGCTGAAAGTGATCGATCAGGGAGCCGACGATACCACTAACGCGGTATCGATTCGTCGCTTCTTCCGACGCGTTAGCGGCGCGGCGACTACCGAGCGCACCGTCGACGCCACGCTGATTCAGACCCGCCACCGCATCCCGGAAACGCCGCTGGCGGAAGATCAGATACTGATTTATCAGGTGCCGATCCCCGAGCCGCTGCGCTTTATCGAGCCGCGTGAAACCGAAACCCGCAAAATGCACGCGCTGGAAGAGTACGGCATCATGCAGGTAAAGCTGTATGAAGATATCGCGCGCTATGGCCATATCGCTACTACCTATGCCTATCCGGTAAAAGTCAACGATCGCTATGTGATGGACCCCTCGCCGATTCCAAAATTCGACAACCCGAAAATGCATATGATGCCAGCGCTTCAGCTATTTGGCGCCGGGCGTGAGAAGCGTATTTATGCACTGCCGCCGTTTTGTAAAGTGGAAAGCCTCGATTTTGACGATCATCCGTTCAGCGTGCAGCAGTGGGATGAGCCTTGCGCTCTGTGTGGTTCACATCACAGCTATCTTGATGAAGTGGTTATGGATGACAGCGGCACGCGCATGTTCGTCTGTTCCGATACTGACTATTGCCGCCAGCAGCAGGAAATCCGCGATGAAAAGTGAACAACCGCTGCTTGCGGTCAACAATCTGACGCATCTTTACGCGCCGGGCAAGGGTTTTGAGCAGGTCTCTTTTGAGCTGTTTCCCGGCGAAGTGCTGGGAATTGTCGGCGAATCCGGCTCGGGAAAAACCACTTTGCTGCAGGCGATTTCTGCCCGCCTGACGCCGCAGCACGGCAGTATTCTCTATCGCGGCAGCGAACTGTACAGCCTGAGCGAAAGCGATCGCCGCCGCTTACTGCGCACCGAGTGGGGCGTAGTGCATCAGCATCCGCTGGATGGCTTACGCCCGCAGGTTACTGCGGGTGGCAATATTGGCGAACGGCTGATGGCTATTGGTGAGCGTAATTACGGCGAGATTCGCCAGCGCGCCAGTCAGTGGTTACAGGATGTGGAGATCCCGGTGGCGCGGCTGGATGATTTGCCGACCACCTTTTCCGGCGGCATGCAGCAGCGTTTACAGATTGCACGCAACCTGGTGACCCATCCACGGCTGGTGTTTATGGATGAGCCGACCGGTGGACTGGATGTATCGGTACAGGCGCGCCTGCTCGATCTGCTGCGCACACTGGTGCGCGATCTTAATCTGGCGGTGGTGATTGTTACCCACGATCTCGGCGTCGCCCGCCTGCTGGCGCATCGCCTGCTGGTGATGAAGCAGGGGCGGGTAGTGGAGAGCGGGCTCACGGATCGGGTGCTGGATGATCCGCACCATCCGTATACCCAACTGCTGGTGTCGTCGGTTTTAAGCTGATCACAGGAATAAACTATGCACACCCAACTTCGCGTCGAAAATCTTTGCAAAACCTTTGTGTTACATAATCAGCACGGTACGGTGCTGCCGGTATTACGTGATGCCAGTTTCAGTGTTAACGCCGGTGAATGCGTGGTACTGGATGGTCACTCCGGCAGTGGAAAATCGACGTTATTGCGCTCGCTATACGCTAACTATCAGCCGGAAAGTGGCCATATTTGGTTGCGCCATCAACAGCAGTGGATCGATCTGGTCACGGCACCCGCGCGTCAAATTCTGGCGGTACGCCGCGAAACTATTGGCTGGGTCAGCCAGTTTTTACGCGTGATCCCACGTATCTCGACTCTTGAAGTAGTGATGCAGCCTTTACTGGAACGCGGCGTTGAGCGGGCGATTTGTGAGGCGCGTGCGCGCCACCTGCTGACGCGGCTTAATGTGCCGGAGCGTTTATGGACGCTGGCTCCGTCGACCTTCTCCGGCGGCGAGCAGCAGCGGGTGAATATCGCGCGCGGGTTTATCGCTGATTATCCGATTTTACTGCTCGATGAACCGACCGCTTCACTCGACAGTAATAACAGTGCGGCGGTGGTAAAGCTGATTGAGGAAGCGCGCGATCGCGGTGCGGCGATTGTCGGAATTTTTCATGATAAAGCCGTCCGCGATCGGGTTGCCGATCGTCTGCATATGATGTTACCGCCAGCGAGAGAGCACGCGCATGATCATCAATAATGTCCGGCTGGTGCTGGAAAAGCAGGTGGTTCACGGCTCGCTGGAGATGCGTGACGGTGTGATCCGCAGCTACAGCGATACGGTCAGTCAGTTACCGTCGGCGCTCGACGGTGAACAGGGCTGGTTACTGCCGGGGCTGGTGGAGCTGCATACGGATAATCTTGATAAATTCTTTACTCCCCGGCCAAAAGTCGACTGGCCAGCGCATTCAGCAATGAGCAGTCACGATGCGTTAATGGTCGCCAGCGGTATTACCACGGTACTGGATGCGATTGGCGTGGGCGATGTACGCGATGGCGGGCATCGGCTCGACAATCTTAGCAAGATGATCAATGCGATTACTCACAGCCAGCAACAGGGGCTGAATCGCGCCGAGCATCGTCTGCATTTGCGCTGCGAACTCCCCCATGACAGCACGCTGCAACTGTTTGAGCAGTTAATGCATACGCCGGGCTTGTCACTGGTCTCGCTGATGGATCACTCACCTGGGCAGCGCCAGTTCGTCTCGCTGGAGAAATATCGCGAATATTATCAGGGTAAATATCAGCTCGGACAGGCAGAGATGGCAGCCTGGGAGCAGCAGCAGATCGCATTGGCGCAGCGCTGGTCGCAGCCTAATCGCGCGGCGATTGCCGCTCACTGCCGCCAGCAGGGGATTGCGCTGGCCAGCCATGACGACGCGACTGCAGCACACGTCGATGAATCACAGGCTATCGGCAGCGTGATTGCCGAATTTCCTACCACTGAAGCCGCCGCCCGCCGTTCGCGTGAGCAGGGCTTAAAGATTCTGATGGGTGCACCGAATATTGTGCGTGGCGGTTCGCACTCCGGCAATGTTGCCGCCCATCAGCTGGCGCAGGCCGGGCTGCTGGATATTCTGTCTTCTGACTACTATCCCGCCAGTTTGCTGGATGCCACTTTCCGTCTGGCGCAGGATGACGGCAATCCTTACGATCTGTCGCGTGCGGTAGCGCTGGTGACGGCGAATCCGGCAAACGCTCTCGGCTTACAGGATCGCGGGATCATTGCCGAGGGAAAGCGTGCCGATCTGGTGCTGGCACACAGCATTCACGGCCATGCTCATATTCGTCACGTCTGGGCACAGGGCAGGAGAGTGTACTGATGGCGCGGCTGATCTGGTTAATGGGCGCATCCGGTTCCGGCAAAGACAGTCTGTTAAATGCACTGCGCGAGCAGCCACCGGAAAAGGTATTGGTGGCTCACCGGTACATTACCCGGCCCGCTGATGCCGGTGGTGAAAATCATATTGCCCTGAGCGAGGCAGAGTTTTTGCGGCGGCGGGCAAAAGGATTGTTCGCCATCGACTGGCAAGCGCATCAACAGCGCTATGCGCTGGGGATTGAGATCGATCTCTGGCTGGCTCAGGGAATTGAGGTGGTGGTTAACGGTTCGCGTCAGCATCTGCTGGCTGCCCGGCAGCGCTACGCTGAGCAGCTGTTTCCAGTCTGTTTGCAGGTTTCTGCGCCGGTGCTGGCCGGGCGTTTACGCCAGCGCGGTCGCGAGAGCGAGCAGCAGATCGCACAACGACTATTGCGCGCGCAGCAGCCACCATCTGAGTGCTGCAGCAGCCTGAGCAATAACGGTGCGCTGTCCGATACCTTGCGCCGGTTCCGCGCCTTACTGGAGGGGGAAGCATGCAGCTGACCTTTTTAGGCACCGGCGGCGCGCAGCAGGTGCCGGTATTTGGTTGTCAGTGTGAGATCTGCCAGCGCGCCAGGCAGCAACCGCAGTATCGCCGCGCCCCTTGTAGCGCGATGATTCGCAGCGGCGAAGAAACCACTCTGCTTGATGCCGGTAGCGATCTTTACCAGCGATTTGGCGCGGGCGATATCCGCCGTATTTTGCTGACTCATTACCATATGGACCATGTGCAGGGATTGTTTCCACTGCGCTGGGGCGTCGGTGCGCCAATTCCGGTGTATGGCCCGCCGGATGAGTTGGGCTGCGACGACCTGTTTAAACATCCCGGTATTTTACAGTTTCAGTCACCGCTGACGGCGTTCAAAACCGTCAGTTTTGGTGCGCTGAGTGTCACGCCATTGCCGTTAATTCACTCAAAAATCACCTTGGGTTATTTGCTGCAAGACCAGCAAACGACCATGGCCTGGCTGTGCGATACCATTGATATTCCGCCGGAAACTGATGCTTTTCTCCGACGACAAACCCTCGATCATTTGATACTGGATTGCAGTTATCCCCCGTGCGACGCACCGCAAAATCACAACGATCTGCAACTGGCGTTAAAGCTGCATCATCAGCTAAAGCCCCGGCAAAGCTGGCTGACACATCTCAGTCATCAGGTTGATAGCTGGCTGCAACATCATCCGTTACCTGCCGGAGTAGCCGCGGCGTATGACGGGCTGGTTCTGGGCGGCTGAAACCGCCATCGCGTCATGGTTTTATCATCCCACTGTCATCAGAGATTCATGGCCGATAACGTTAATAAGCGTGCAACTCACCGAACGGCAACGGATAAACATATGGCACAGGCACGATTAAGATCCGCACCCGAACCTGAAGTTAAACTGCAGGCAGTGCGGCAGCAAAAGGTTCTGGCGGTACGCGGATTAAGCAAGTCTTACTCGGCACAGCAGCGGGTACTGGATAATATTAATTTCGACCTGCACGCCGGAGAACTGGTGGCGGTGATTGGTCGTTCAGGTGCCGGAAAATCTACGCTGCTGCATGTGCTGAATGGCACGCTGCCTGCCAGCGAAGGGCAGATTATAAATTACCGCGATGACCAGCAGCAGGATATTGCCAGGTTGAGCAGCCGCCAGATGCGCCAGTGGCGCGCGGAATGTGGCATGATTTTTCAGGATTTCTGTCTGGTGCCGCGCCTTGATGTGCTGACTAACGTGCTGCTGGGACGTCTCAGCCAGATCTCAACGCTAAAATCCTTCTTCAAAATTTTTCCCGACGAAGACCGTGCGCGCGCTATCGCCCTGTTGCAGTGGCTGAATATGCTGCCGCAGGCGCTACAGCGTGCTGAAAATCTCTCAGGTGGTCAGATGCAGCGCGTGGCCATCTGCCGCGCATTGATGCAAAACCCAAAAATCTTACTCGCCGATGAGCCGGTAGCCTCGCTCGATCCGAAAAATACCCGGCGCATTATGGATGTGCTGCGCCAGGTGAGTGATAACGGCATCAGCGTGATGGTCAATCTGCACTCTGTCGAGCTGGTAACCGAATATTGCACGCGGGCAATCGGCATCGCTCAGGGCCGCATCGTATTTGACGGTCATCCTTCGCAGCTTAATGAATCCCTTCTCCATACGCTGTATGGCGATGAAATAAGTCAACTTAACTAAGGGCGACAGCAGCAATGAAAAAAACGCTTAACGTGGCGATGATTCTGACCGGCGCAGCAATAACTTTTGGCGCGGTCGCAGCCGGGACGCCAAAGGAATTAAATCTCGGTATTTTGGGCGGTCAGAACGCCACCCAACAAATCGGTGACAATCAGTGTGTAAAACAGTTTTTTGATCAAGAGCTGGGTGTTGATACTAAGCTGCGTAACTCGTCAGATTACTCTGGGGTAATCCAGGGGCTGCTGGGCGGTAAAATTGACCTGGTGTTAAGCATGTCGCCGTCCTCCTACGCTTCGGTGTATATCAAAGATCCGCAGGCGGTCGATGTGGTGGGTATCGCGGTAGATGACACCGATAAATCACGCGGCTACCACTCGCTGATGGTGGTAAAAGCGGACAGTCCCTACCAGAAACTGGAAGACCTGAAAGGGAAAGCGATTGGATTTGCTGACCCGGATTCCACCTCCGGCTTCCTGATTCCCAATCAGGCTTTTAAGCAGCAGTTTGGCGGCAACGTTGATAACAAATACAACAACACCTTTGCCAGCATTACTTTCTCCGGTGGCCACGAGCAGGATGTGCTTGGCGTGCTGAATGGCCAGTTTGCTGGCGCAGTCACCTGGGCATCAATGATCGGTGACCACAACAGCGGTTACACGTCGGGTGCTTTCACCCGCATGATCCGCATGGACCATCCGGATCTGATGAAGCAGATTCGTATCATCTGGCAATCGCCGTTAATCCCCAATGGCCCGATTCTGGTCAGCAATAAACTCCCGCCAGAGTTTAAGCAGAAAGTGGTAGCGGCAATTAAAAAGCTGGATAGCGATAACCACAGCTGCTTTATCAAAGCGATGGGCGGCCAGCAGCATATCGGCCCGGCCAGCGTGAAGGATTACCAGCAGATCATCGATATGAAGCGTGAACTGACCAAGGGCGACCGCTAAATCCAGTGGCCTGCGGCAGCAGGCCACTAAGTAGAAAGGGTGCTGGTACAAAGTGATGAATAACGATTTCGAACGCTATTATCAGCAGATAAAAGGGCGACAAAAACGCGATACGCTGCTGTGGTCGCTGCTACTGGTGGCGCTGTATCTGGCGGCGGGTCAGGTTGCTGAATTCAATCTGCATACCGTCTGGATTTCACTGCCGCATTTCTTTGATTATCTGCTGGAAACGGTGCCGGTGCTGCACTGGTCGCTGCTGTTTGCTGATGGGCGCACCGAGGGTTCACTGGCTTACTGGGGGTATCGTTTGCCTATTCAGCTACCGCTGATTTGGGAAACGCTGCAACTGGCGCTGGCGGCGACGCTGCTGTCGGTGATGGTGGCGACGCTGCTGGCCTTTTTCGCCGCCGGTAATACCCAAAGCCCACCGGCGCTGCGGCTGGCGATTCGTACCGTGGTTGCTTTTCTGCGCACCATGCCGGAGCTGGCATGGGCAGTGATGTTTGTTATGGCCTTTGGCATTGGCGCTATTCCGGGGTTTCTGGCGCTGGCGCTGCACTCCATCGGTAGCCTGACCAAGCTGTTTTACGAAGCGATAGAAACCGCCTCGGATAAGCCAGTACGCGGGCTGGCGGCCAGTGGCGCGAGTAAACTGCAACGAGTGCGCTTTGCCTTCTGGCCGCAGGTGAAGCCGATTTTTCTCTCTTACAGCTTTATGCGCATGGAAGTGAATTTCCGTCAGTCGACCATTTTAGGTCTGGTTGGCGCAGGCGGTATCGGCCAGGAATTGATGACCAATATTAAGCTCGATCGTTACGACCAGGTCAGCATCACGCTGCTGCTGATTATCATCGTGGTGTCGTTGCTGGATACTTTTTCCGGCCGGTTACGCCGCTGGGTTGTCGAGGGCAAAGCAGCATGATCATCCTGCAAAATGCGTTAACTGCGCAACAAATTAAGCAGCAGCATCCGGCGTTATTCAGTATTCAGCGCCGCTATCTGCAGCGCCTGCTGCTGCTGGCTGTCGCGGTACTGTTGTTTTATCTGTTTTTCTTTCAGATGTTCGGTATCCCCTGGACGCAGTGGGTTAACGGCTGCCAGCAAATAGGCCGCTACTTTCTGCGCATGTTTGTCTGGCATAATTTTGCCAGCTGGCCTTTCGCTTACTACTTCTCTCAAATAGGCATTACGCTGGCAATCGTATTTGCCGGTACCCTAACCGCCACCTTACTGGCGCTGCCGCTCTCCTTTTTAGCCGCGCGCAACGTGATGAGCAGCCGTGGATTGCGCCCGATAGCGCTGGCGATGCGGCGTTTACTGGATATTTTGCGCGGCATTGATATGGCGATTTGGGGGCTTATCTTTGTGCGTGCGGTGGGGATGGGGCCGCTGGCTGGCGTGCTGGCAATAGTGATGCAGGATATTGGCCTGCTGGGAAAACTCTACGCGGAAGGTCATGAAACGGTAGAGCGTTCGCCGGGGCGTGGGCTGAATGCGGTAGGGGCCAACAGTTTACAAAAACATCGCTATGGCATCTTTACTCAGTCTTTTCCCACTTTACTGGCACTCAGCCTGTATCAGATTGAGTCCAATACCCGTTCGGCGGCAGTATTAGGCTTTGTCGGTGCCGGAGGGATCGGCCTGGTCTATGCGGAAAATATGCGCTTATGGAACTGGGATGTGGTGATGTTTATCACCCTGATTTTGGTGGTTATTGTAATGATTATGGATGCGGTTTCAGCCCGCCTGCGCCGTCGCTATATTACCGGTAAAGCGGTGCCGCTGTATCAGCCTTAACTGACCGCGGCTGGCGACTCGCCAGCCGCTTAGCCGCTTACGACCAGGGGCGGACTGTCATACGTATTGCGCCGCGAATACCCGGTTTAGCACTATTTTCAAACGGCAGGCACAGCTCGTGACGATCCTCAGCTGAGTGAAAACGCAAAGTCTGCTGATACTGCGTTGGATTCTCTGACCAGCCAAAATTTACCGTCCAGTCGCCGTTGCCATCCGGTTGCGCGGGTGGCGTAAGGGTAATGATTGCCATATTACGAAACAGATCGGCGCCTTCGTGATGACCGTCTGACCAGAAATTGCGCTCAATTTTGTAATCGGGCACTTTGGCCGAGAAGGTCATTGAATAGCAAAGTTCGCTGGCAAGCGGGTCAGCCTTGCCGCGTTTTGATAAGAACAGGCTGGAGAGATAAATCTGCCGGTCGGTTGGGTCCGGTGAGGTTAACTGTGCATGTGTGCGGCAGGCCGGAGAGTCTTCTACCGAAGCACGACGAGTGAGAAACCAGCGCTTCCCTCTGGGGGCGGCGCGAAACTCAAACTGATACAGTCCGGAGACTTTTGCCGCCTGTGGCTCGATTTCAGTCGGTAACGTCACCGAGGCAATATCAGCCCAGACATCAACCCGCACATCACCGAACAGAAAACGCACCAGGTTCTGGTAGGCCTCTTCAGAATTCACAATGCCGAAATAGCCGGAGTGCGAACGAAAGGCATAGGCCGTTGCCACCTGAACTGTACTGCCATCATTGTTAACGCCCCACAGTGAGGCATTATCAATTAATACCAGCCCGTCGCTGCCGTGGCCGACAAAGTTGCGCAGCATACCTTGCAACGGCTCGTAATCGCTGCGATTCGTGCCGACCATACAAAAAATCCGCTCGGCAGGCAGTGCGGACTCGGGAATCAGATCGACGCGCTGATCAAAACGCGGTGAGAGTGTTTGCAGATTGAGGTACTGCCTCATTTTGGCGCGATTAAAGGTGTCCGCCTGGCCCGCGGTTAACCAGCCGGGAACATTCATCCCAAGAATATCAATGCCGTTATGCGGCGTGGCGTAGGTAAACAGTTTGGCGACGGCTTGCTGCGCCAGTTGGAAATCCTGCTCGGTACTTTGCAGAAAAGCCCGTGCTACCAGCCCGCCCATTGAGTGAGCCACAAGATAGCAGCGGAAATCACTGTCCTGCATTAATGAACTGTCTGCGCACGGATATTGCAGCACCAGCTGTTTAACTCTGAGAATTAAGGCATTCAGGCCGGCAGCATATTCACTAATCGAACGCGATTCACCGTTGCCAAAAAATGTTGAACCATCATCATAATAGCGATAAATAATAATTGAAGCGGGCGGTATGCCAGGAATGATATTACCCTCTCCATCACTTTTACCTTTCCAGTCAGCATCAACAATATCATCACCATTGTGATAAACCGGTTGATACTGATATTCAGTGGTCAGCCTGACCAGCGGTGATTCAAAAAAGAATTTATCCGCGCGCTGCTGTTTACTTTCCGTTGCGCGAAACAGGGTGGAACCATAATTAAAGCCACAGAACGGATCGGCAACGCTTTTATTTCTCTCTGCTTCGCTCATGGTAAAACCACGAATATAAATAATCGGATAACGATGAGTCATTTGCATTTCCTTATGGCAAGTGATTAATCATGTTTATTATAAATGCATAAATAGGTGAATAATGAACGGTTAACTGAAACTGACAGACATGCGGGAAACGTCCGAACAATGCGGATTGTTTCTAATTAAATACAGATTCAGACGTTAATAAAACTCGCTGAGGCTGTCAATCAGCCAATATCGCTATATCGATCTGACTGTTTTTGATTGTCGGTTGGTTAATATTAACTGCAATAATTAATAAATCGATACTGATCTGCGCGACGACGCAGGTTTTTTTCGGCATTTGCCGCAATTTTGACATCGATTGATTTTACAGCACAGAGAATGATGACAGTATTGGGCGGCACTGGCATACTGACTACACAAATGACAACACGTTGGAGACACCAGCATGCCAAATATCCATTTTCGTATTGATGAGACCACCAAGCGTCTGGCGATGCAGGCGGCAGAACGTAAAAACACCGACCTGACTAAACTGGTTCGCCAGCGGGTTGAGCAACTGGCAGCTGAAGAACAGGAGATGCAAAGCATGGAGCAGGATCGCTGGCTGGAAAACGCGATTGCAGAAGCGTTTGATTATCATGATAAGCATGCCACTCACTTTATCAGTGATGACGAAATGAAGACGCGCATGGAAGCGCTGAAAGCGAAGGCGCTAAAAGGAGACCTATGACGCAGCTTCGTTGGGAAAGCAGAGCATCAATCGACAGGGAAGATATTTTCATCTGGCTTTCGAGGCATGCTGGTTGTCAGGTTGCCATCGCGGCTGATGACAAGCTGTCCCGCATGGCGGCAATACTCATCGATAATCCGCAGGCAGGGGGAGTGGCCGGCAAAGCGCAGAATCAGCGTAAACTGGTCGTCCCTCACTTTCCGTTTATCCTGGTTTATCTTCTCGTCAGTGATGAGGTGCGTATTCTGCGCGTTTTACATACCTCCAGACGACTGACGTCACGCTGGCTGGCACGCTAATTTCGCCGCAAGACATTACTTTTGCGCCGGAATTTTGCGGTACTTCCCTAGCCAGCGGCCACTGACCATCCGCCACCAGAAAAACAGCCCGCGTACAATCCAGTCGAGGAACATTCCGAGCCAGATGCCCACTACGCCGAAGCCAAGCACAATCCCCAGCGTATAACCACAGACGATTCTGCATCCCCACATACTGAGAATCGATACCCACATGGTAAAACGCGCGTCGCGTGCGCCCTTAAGCCCGGCAGGAAGCACCCAGGAGGCCGCCCAGAACGGCATAAAGGCGGCGTTAAGCCATACCAGCATTTTCACGACGTCGATAACATCGTCTTCATTGGTATAAAACGAGGCCAGCACGCCGGCCAGCGGCACCGAAAGCAGCGCCAGCATGCACAGGCCAACGGTGGATAACCAGAAAATAAATTTCAGCTGACGCTCCGACTGTCCGATTTGGTCTTTACCCAGTCGGGTACCGACAATAATCGTCGCGGCGGAACCCAGCGAGTTACCCGGCAAGTTAATCAGCGAGGCTATCGAGAAGGCGATAAAGTTACCGGCGATGACATTGGTGCCCATTCCGGCAACAAATATCTGGGTTAGCAGTTTACCGCCGTTAAACAGCACTGATTCAATGCTGGCCGGCAGGCCAATGCTCAATACTTCCCGCAGGATCGGTATATCCATACGGCGAAAGTAGCTGCGCAGCGTGATTTTTAGCGCCGGATTAAAACCGGTCATCAACACATAAATTACCGCCACCGCGCCGATATAGCGCGACAGCGTCAGGCCAATCCCGGCGCCGATAAATCCCAGCCCCGACCAGGAAAAACAGCCGTAGATCAGCACGCTACTGATCATAATATTCAGGATATTCATGCCACCATTGATCAGCATCGGCATTTTAGTATTGCCTGCTCCGCGCAGTGCGCCACAGCCAATCAGCGCGATAGCGGCAGCCGGATAACTCCAGACGGTAATGCGCAGGTAGGTCAGCGCCAGCTGTTTAACTTCAGGCGCGGCGGGGCCAGCAATAATATTGATAATCGACTGACCGGAGAACTCGATAACCAGCGCCAGCAGCACCGAAGCCAGCGTCATCAGCACTAAAGATTGTCGGGTGGCGGCGCGAGCGCGTTTGCGATTGCGTTTGCCGAGACTGAACGCGACCACCACTGTAGTGCCCAGATCAACCGCAGCAATAAACGCGATAATCACCATGCTGAAACTTTCGGCCAGTCCGACAGCGGCCATCGCTTCCTTACCTAGCCGGCTGACCAGAAAGGTACTGAGTACACCCATTAGCAATACGCAGAGATTTTCAAAAAAGATCGGTACCGCCAGCGGGGTAATCTCACGCTTTAACAGAACTCGATAAGAGTGCCGTTTCGGATACCATGCCGTGCGTTGAACCGCGTGCAGCAATATTTTGGGCAGCTTGAGCAAGTGAGTACCAGCGAGATAAGAGAATTCAGGGTGAGTGATTTAAGGATGGTTAAGGAGAGAGTAATTATCAATCTATTTATCAGTCAGAGCACGAAAAGTCCGCTGAGTTCGCTTGCATAACTTCCGGTCAGACCGCTGAGGGCGGTAAACACGTTTCCATTGAGGCTGATTATCGGTATGATAATGATACGTATTTACATAAATTTTGCTAATAAATGAAAACGTCGTTATCCAGAATCTCGCGGTGGTTAGCCTTGCCGTTGCTGTTTACTTTGTCTGGCTGTGATTTCAGCCCGACGGATTCCTCGCCATCTGTGACGTCAGACGCCGCGCAAACCGACTGGCCGCGCACGCTGGATACTGCCAGAGGGCCGGTGACGCTGGAGCATCCGCCGCAGCGCATTGTCTCAACCAGCGTGACGCTGACCGGTACGCTGCTGGCAATTGATGCGCCAGTTATCGCTTCCGGTGCTACCAGCCGTAACAGCACGGTGTCTGATGAGCAGGGTTTTTTCACCCAGTGGAGTGAGGAAGCCAGATCGCGTCATCTGAAAACTCTCTATATCACCGAACCCAACGCGGAAGCGGTGGCTGCTGAAGAGCCGGATCTCATCGTGATTGCCGCCACCGGCGGTGACTCGGCGCTGAAACTCTACGATCAGCTCTCAACCATTGCCCCAACGCTGGTGATTGATTACGGCGATAAAAGCTGGCAACAGCTGGCGCAGCTATTGGGGAAGGGCACCGGTCATGAAGCTGAGGCCCAGCGCCGGATTGACGGCTTCACTCAGCGAGTTGCGGCAATAAAACAGGCTATTATTCTGCCGCCGCAGCCGGTGTCAGCACTGGTTTACTACCAGGATGGCCGGGGCCTCAATCTGTGGACCGCTGCTTCTGCGCAGGGAAAATTATTAGCGCAGTTAGGCTTTACCCTTGCCACGCTGCCCGACACCGTCACTCCGCAAACCAGCATGGGAAAACGTAACGATATTATCCAGCTGTCCGGGGAAAATATGGCCAGTGGACTAAATGGCAACACGCTGTTGTTGTTCTCCGCTGACGACCATACGGTACAAGAAGTCAGCGCTAATCCATTCCTGCAGCATCTGGACGCGATACAGCAGCAACGGGTATACGCCATGGGGCCGGATACGTTTCGTCTCGATTATTACAGTGCCAGCAATATGTTAAACAGCATCGAGCGACATTTTGTCCACCCGTAGCACGCGCCGTCAGCTGACGATTTTAGGCGGCCTGCTGCTGTTACTTATTGTCATTAGCTTGCTGAGCTTACTGGTGGGCGCGAAAACTATCGCGCCGCTGGATGTCTGGCACAGTCTGAGTGGCCAGCTGGACAATGCAAATAGCGTGATCGTAATGCAGTCGCGACTGCCACGGACTCTCGCCGGGATTTTGGCCGGTGTGGCGCTGGGCGGGGCCGGGGCGATAATACAGGCGCTAACCCGCAATCCGCTGGCCGACCCGGGAATTTTGGGAGTCAATGCCGGGGCCGGTTTTGCTATTGCGGTCGGCATCAGTCTGTTTGGTGTCAGCGGCATACTGGGATGGCTGAGCCTGGCGTGGAGCGGGGCGCTGATAGCCAGTGTTGCCGTCTGGCTGATTGGTTCTTTCGCTAGCGGGCGCGTTAATCCGGTGCGGCTGACCTTAGCCGGCGTCGCGCTCAGCGCGGTACTGGCCGGTATGACCTCCTCGCTGGCGCTGCTGAATCCGCAAACCTTCGATCAGATGCGTATCTGGCAAGCCGGAACGCTGGATATCCGTTCATTAAGCAATATGGCTTTTGTTGCTCCGGCAATAATCGGCGGCTGTCTGCTGGCGCTGCTGTCGGCGCGGGCGCTCAACAGCCTGAGTATGGGCGAAGAGATGGCGGCGGCACTGGGTACGCAGGTGCTGCTGGTGCGCCTGCTGGCGGTACTGGCAGTGATGCTGCTGTGTGGTTCTGCCACCGCGCTGGTCGGGCCGATTGGCTTTGTCGGCCTGATGGTGCCGCACGTGGCCCGTTGGTGGGTTGGTTCAGATCAACGCTGGGTGCTGGCTGCTTCACTGCTGATGGCGCCAATACTGCTGCTGCTGGCGGATATCGTCGGTCGTCTGCTGGTGCCGGGCGAGCTACGGGTATCGATAGTCACTGCCTTTATTGGCGCACCGGTGCTGATTTGGCTGGTGCGACAGCGTAAACATTAAGGAGAACCGGGTGCCAGCCAGAACACTGCAGTTGGGCAATGCCTGCGGCTTGATCAATACCAAAATGTCGTTACGCGTGCTGCTGATCAATGGCGTACTGTTAACGATGGCGTTACTGTTGGCGGGATTTGCGCTGTGCTACGGTAGCTTACATCTGTCGCCGCTACAGGTGTGGCAGGCGCTGCACGGGGAGGGCGCACGCGGTTTGGTGACCGTGGTGACTCAATGGCGCGCGCCGCGCATTGTGATGGCGCTGTTGCTGGGCGCAGGTCTGGGCGTGAGTGGAGCGATTTTTCAGTCGGTAATTCGTAATCCGCTCGGTAGCCCGGATGTGGTGGGCTTCAATACCGGCGCTTATACCGGTGCGCTGGTAACAATTATCCTGCTGAACGGCAGTTACTATCAAATTGCCAGCGGTGCACTGGTAGGCGGTATCGCGGCTGCCGCGCTGGTTTATCTGCTGGCGTGGCGCGACGGCATCGCTGGATTCCGTCTGATTATTGTTGGTCTCGGGGTCGCTGCGCTGCTGTCGGCGTTTAACACCTGGCTGATCGTTACCGGCTCGCTGGAGAGCGCCATGAATGCCGCGCTGTGGGGAGCGGGTTCGTTAAACGGCATGACCTGGGCAAAAGCGCAACCGGCGCTGATTTGCATTCCCGTTACGCTGCTGGCGGTGCTGATGATCGGTAAGCAGATGCAGCTGATGGAAATGGGCGATGACAGTGCGCGTGCGCTGGGAGTGAATATCGAAGTCAGCCGCCTGTGGCTAATGCTGTCTGGCATTATTCTGACCGCGGTAGCAACCGCCAGCACCGGACCGATCTCCTTTATTGCACTGGCCGCGCCGCAAATTGCCCGTCGCCTGACGCGCGCCAGTTCGATACCGCTGTTTACCGCTGCTACTACTGGCGCACTGTTACTTTTGGCTGCCGACCTGACGGCACAACACAGCTTCGACGGCGTGCAGCTGCCGACAGGAGCGGTGACCGTCAGTATTGGTGGACTGTATCTGATTTGGTTGCTGATTCGTGAGGCCCGTCGCTAAATATGAAACCTTTGGCTAACAGCCGTTTGCAGGCCGCGCAACTGACGCTGGCGTATGAACAAAAAGTGATAGCCAGCGAGCTGAGTGTCACTATTCCCGATAATCAGTTTACGGTAATTATCGGCCCTAACGCCTGCGGCAAGTCGACGCTGTTGCGTGCGCTCTGTCGTCTGCTGAAGCCACGGGCAGGCCGGGTGCTGCTTGATGGCAAAGATATTCATCAGTTGGGGACCAAAGCGCTGGCGCGTCAGCTTGGTCTGCTGCCGCAACATGCCATCGTGCCGGAAGGGATTAGCGTGGCGGAGCTGGTGGCGCGCGGTCGTTATCCGCATCAGAGCCTGCTAAAGCAGTGGAGTGAAGCGGATCGGCAGGCGGTAAATATGGCAATGCGCGCCACCAGTGTGGAAAGGTTGGCGGAACGCAGCGTGGATGAGCTGTCAGGCGGCCAGCGGCAGCGGGCCTGGGTGGCGATGGTGCTGGCGCAGCAGACACCGCTGCTGTTGCTGGATGAACCCACCACCTGGCTGGATATTGCTCATCAAATCGAGCTGCTGGATCTGTTTCGTGAGCTGAATCAGCAATCAGGCCAGACGCTGATTGCGGTACTGCACGATCTGAATCAGGCCTGCCGTTATGCTGACCACTTAATTGTGATGCACAGCGGCGAGATCGTCGCGCAGGGCAAACCGGCAGAGATCGTCAGCGCTGAACTGGTGGAGCGAGTGTTCGGCATGGCCTGCATCATCATCGACGATCCGGTCTCACATACGCCGCTGATTATTCCCTGCGGACGTTTTCACTGCCCTTCGCCCGTCTGACCGGGAGGTGGGGGAAAGATGGCTACTTCGCCCGATCTTCTCTCAGCAACAGCTGGAGTCCATCCAGCAGGCCGCCGCGCCAGCAGAGTGAGTCATGACCGCCGATAAATTCGCGCTGTATAATACGATGTCCGGTGGCGCTTAATGCTTGCAGCATTTGCTGGTTTACAAAGCCGATTGTCTCTTCGCGGTCGCCATACTCGAGGAAAATGGTCAGTGGGGCTTCTGCCACATAATTCTCTGCGACCTGTCCAATCAGCCAGCCAGGCTGGTAACTGCCGCGTTGCGCCGGTTGAGTGATAAATTTCACCTCCGGCCACCAGAACGATCCCGACTGGCTGAGCACCCGACCAAAGCGTTGCGGCCAGTGCAGACCCGCATACATCGCTGCCAGACCGCCGTAGCTTTGACCGGCTACGACCGTGCGTTGTGGGTCATCGCTGAAATCCTCCCGCCGCCTGACCTCCGGCAGCAACTCCTGCTGGATTGCCTGCCAGAACTGTTGGTTACAGGGTAATTCCTGCTCACGGTGGTCCATATCAATCACATCGATAAATACCCAGCAGGCCGCGGGTAGCAGGCCTGCGGCAGTCTGCTGTTCCAGCACCGAAAACAGCGGGATATTTTGTGCCCAGTTTTGCCCGTCGAGCAAAATTACCAGCGGTCGCGTAGCAGGCTGTGAGGTATCACCGCTGGTATACAACCAGATGCGGCGCTGATTATCGAGCAGCGTGCTTAGCCAGTTAAATTGCTGCAGGCGATCGTAATCGATCGGTGCTTCACGATTGTGATCCCACGCCAGCCAGCCGCTTTGTCGCGGAGCGTCGGGCATATGTGCGGCAGAGAGCGGCTGGCGACGGCTGTTAAAATGATTGCGCAGCGGATTAAGCGGGTCGGCAATCGCCAGTGGAAACAAGGATATCCACCATTCGCGCTGCTGTTGGCTGGCGATACTATCGTCGCGGCTGAAAACAGGCGGCAGTTGGCTGGTAACGATCGGTATCAGGCTGTAACTGCCGCGCCAGCGCGCATCAACCGTGGCTGATCCGTGCCAGATGTCGGTTCCGGCCAGCCGTTGTAAGCTTTGCGGCTCGCGACTGTGATGGTCGGTTATGCCATTGATATCAATATAGACCCGTACGATGGCGGAGTGCTGTTCTGTTCCGGCTGGATCGCGCCAGAAATAGTTCATTTTTACTTGATTGTTACCTGCCGGTTCAATTAGCGGTGTGCCCAGTTGCGATAATTTTTGCCACCACTGCGGCTGGCCGGCATCCGCCGCAGTTAAAAAGCCCGCGGCTGTGCCCTCGGGCTGCTGCCCGGCCAGTGATTTTTTCGGATTAATACTCACCTTTTCCTCCGTTATCGTGCGTCAAAGAACCTGACAAGTCGTTGATAACCTCTATCTTAAGAACTACTAATGCAAATGTCATTGAGAATTATTTTCATTTGCAATAGCATCGGCGCCGACCTCAACTGAGCGGATATTTTCCCTCTATGGCAAGGGGTTATCAATAAAACTGGGTATTTTTATCAGGCAGTGCTGACAGGGATCACCTTCATGTCCGACATCAATAAAAAACAGCCAGTCAAAGAACCGGCTATCAGAGTATTGCTGACGTCAACCTTGCTGGTTATGCCTCTGACGCAAGCGATGGCAGCCAGCGAAAACACCCTGACCGTTACGGCGGAGAGCGGGGAGAGTGTGACTGCACCGCTAACCGGTATCGTGGCGAAAGAGAGTGCTTCCGGCACCAAAGTGCCGACGGCACTGAGAAAAACGCCGCAGTCAATTTCAGTGATTACGCGACAGCAGATGGACGATCAGGCAGCACCGTCGGTAGCGGATGCACTGAGCTATACCAGCGGCGTGCTGACTAACTACCGTGGCAACTCTAATCGTAATGATGAAGTGATCAGCCGTGGCTTTCGCTATGCGCCGAAGTTTCTTGATGGACTGAGCTACGGATTATCCGGTCAGCAGGGCGCTGCCGGGCAGATCGACCCCTGGTTACTGGAGCGGGTAGAGATGGTGCACGGCCCGGCTTCGGTGCTGTATGGCCAGGTCAATCCCGGTGGGCTGATCAGCATGACCAGCAAGCGCCCGACAGCAGAAAGTATTCACAAAGTACAGTTCAGCAGTGGTAATCAGCATTTGGCTGAAGCGGCGTTTGATTTCGGTGGTGCGCTGAATGATGACTACACGCTGTTTTATCGGTTGAATGGTATCGCCAGTACCCGTCATGAGTTCGTTAAAGATAACAAACAGCAGCGGATGGCGATTGCTCCGGCGATGACCTGGTTACCGAATGAGGATACCAGCTTCACGCTGCTGACCAGTTATATCAATGAGCCAAAGGCCGGTTATCGCAATTTCCTGCCGTATGTCGGTACGGTGGTGCCGGGCAATGGCAGCTATATTCCTTATGACTTTAATGTCAGCGATCCGGGCTTCAATCAGGCAAAGCGTGAACAAACCTCAATTGGTTATATTTTCGAGCATAACATCAATGAGGCGCTGTCATTCCAGCAGAATTTCCGTTTTAGCAGCATGAGCGAATCTTACAGATATCTGGTGTTCACCAGCGGAATCAGCGGCGCACCGACGACCATAGGTCGTCGTCCACAGCATGATAAAATTGAGTCAAAAGAACTGGGTATCGATAACCAGTTAAAAGCGCTGTTTGATAGCGGCGCGGTGAAGCATACGCTACTGGCCGGTCTGGACTATAAGTGGAGTGATATCGACAGTAAGTTGTGGCGCGACAGCAGCGATAAATACAATCTTGACTGGGCCAGGCCCACGCGTATCAGCATTGATGAAAGTCAGTTTAGCCTTGCCAGCAGCAGCCGTAAAAAACTCGATCAGCTCGGTGTTTATTTACAGGACCAGCTGGAGTGGAATCAGTGGAATCTGCTGCTGTCGGGCCGTAATGACTGGTCAGAAGTGCGTACCCAGGATCGTACCGATAATTCCAGCCAACAGCAAAATGACAGCAAGCTGACTGGACGTGCCGGACTGTTGTATGCGTTTGATAATGGTCTGTCGCCGTATATCAGCTACAGCACCTCGTTTGAACCTAACCTGACGGTTGGTGCGCCCGGCAGCGATCCGTTTGCGCCAACCACCGGCGAGCAGACGGAAGTCGGTGTGAAGTTCCAGCCTCAGGGCTACGACACGATGCTGACCGTCACCGCATTTGATCTCACGCAGAAAAATATCAGCCAGTACAACAGCGAAATCGGTTATTTCGAGCAAATTGGCAAGGTGAAATCGCAGGGTGTTGAAACCGAGCTGCACAGTCAGCTGACGCCTGAAATCGCGCTGATGGCAGCTTATACGTATACCGATGCGGTGACGAAATCGAGCAGTAATCGCCAGCAGGAAGGGCAGGCGATTGCTTCAATTCCACGTCATGCGGCGTCGGCCTGGGGCAGCTATAGTTTCCTGGATGGTGTGTTGAACGGGCTGACGCTGGGAACCGGCGTGCGCTACACCGGCACGACTCCGGGTGACTCCGAAGGTGGATTTAAGGTGGCGCATTACACGCTGTATGACGCGATGGCAAAGTATCAGTTAGGCGCGCTCTCGCCAGCGTTGAAGGGCACCACATTACAGCTGAATGTGAATAACCTCAGCGATAAACATTACGTCGCATCCTGTAGTAATACCTCGGCCTGCTTCTACGGCAGCGGTCGCAGTATTGTCGCATCGGCAAGCTACAGCTGGTAATGACGGCAGTTTGCGCCGGGTAAATTGTCGGGAGCCGCCTGCGACTCCCGACATCTTAACGGAACGGTGGTTCGTTAAAGGTTCGCAGTTTACGCGAATGCAGACGATCGCCTTCGGCACGCAGCAGATCGATCGCACAAATACCGATTTGCAGATGTTCCGAGATCGCGCCCTCGTAAAATCGGTTGGCCTGGCCGGGCAGTTTGATTTCACCGTGCAACGGTTTATCTGAAACGCACAGCAGCGTGCCATAAGGCACGCGAAAGCGATAACCCTGCGCTGCAATAGTGGCGCTTTCCATATCTACCGCTACCGCACGGCTGAGGTTAAAGCGCAGCGCCGACGCCGAATAGCGCAATTCCCAGTTGCGATCGTCGGTGGTGACCACCGTACCGGTACGCAACCGCTGTTTTACCTCTTCGCCCGGCATGGCGCTGACCATTTTGGTCGCGTCAAACAACGCACGCTGGACTTCAGCAATACTGGGAATCGGAATATCCGGCGGCAGTACCGCATCCAGCACGTGATCGTCGCGCAGATAGGCGTGCGCCAGCACATAGTCGCCAATGGTCTGGCTTTC
Source organism: Winslowiella sp. 2C04 (assembly GCF_050037805.1). NCBI lineage: Bacteria > Pseudomonadati > Pseudomonadota > Gammaproteobacteria > Enterobacterales > Erwiniaceae > Winslowiella > Winslowiella sp. 2C04. The sequence continues at coordinate 1,833,619 of NZ_CP188300.1, forward strand.
ACGCAGGCCGCCACAGTGGCCGATCATCAGCCAGGCATGCGGTCGTAATACCGCCAGATGGTCGCAAATGGTCTTGGCATTCGACGGGCCAACGCCGATATTGACCAGCGTAATTCCCTGACCCTGTTCGGCAATCAGATGCCAGGCGGGCATCTGATGATTTTTCCATGCCAGATCGGAAATGCTCTGCTGCGGATCGCGGGTCTCTGCGGTGATAACAATATTTCCGGCGCAGGAGAGCGCCTGATACGGTGAGTCAGGATCGGTAATCTGTTCACAGGCCCAGCGCACAAACTCATCGACATAACGGGTGTAATTAGTAAACAGCACCCAGGACTGAAAGTGCTCGACCGGCGTGCCGGTATAGTGTTTGAGGCGCGCAAGGGAGAAATCACTTCGCAGTGCATCAAAATGGGACAGCGGTAAAGTATCGGAAGGGTGGAAGGTGCCATCGGCATTTTCATCGCCAATCTGTGACAGTTCAGTGGTCGGAAAATGTCGGGCGATACCGGCGCTCATGCTGCGATCGAGCACCAGCCCTGAACCATCAATCACATAGGGAAACGGAATTTCCTGCTGCGATGGCTGCACTTCAAGAGTCACCGGATATTCGCCGCTCAGCATCTCCAGCTGTTCCTGCAGGTAAGCACGAAACAGCGCCGGGCGGGTGATGCTGGTGGTGTAACAGCCTGGGCGAGTAAAGCGACCAAAGGCGCGTGATAAGCGATGATCGGCGGAGCTGCCTTCCCAGCTGACGCGAATTTGTGGGTAAACAAACAGGCCAGCGGCGCGTTGCGCGGCATCTGGCAGCGTACCGTCGGCAATGTAAGTGGTAATGGCATCACGCAGCGCAGTGACCGCGGCATCGTACATCGCTTCCAGTTTATCCAGTGCTTCTGTAACCGTCAGACCGTTCATAACCTCTCCTTGTGCGCTTTTTCCGTGAGTATATCACTGTGTTTTAGGCTCAGCATTTGGCGCGTCAGCAAACTGAACGCTATATTGTAATGATAACCATTATCAACTATCATCCGACTGTCCTTCTCTGGTCAGGTGATCCAACTTGCTATGTCCACACTTGCTGCCGCCTCGTCGTCCCGTGCTTTTGAGAGCTTATACAGCTCGCATCATCGCTGGCTGAAAAACTGGCTTGAGTTCAAATTGGGTTCAGGTTTTGATGCCGATGATTTGGCGCAGGATACCTTTATGCGCATTCTTGCTGGTGACAGCGTACAGCAAATCCGCGAGCCGAAACCCTTTCTCTGTACCGTTGCCCGCAGGGTGATGGTGGATTTCTTTCGCCGCAATGCGCTGGAGCGAGCCTGGATTGATATGCTGGCGCAGCTGCCGGAAGAGCATGTACCGTCACCGGAACAGCGCCAGTGCCTGCTGGAAACTCTGCAACAAATCGATGCGATGCTCGACGGGCTGGGAACCAAGGTGCGTCAGGCATTTTTGCTGTCGCAACTGGAAGGGCTGACCTATCCGGTGATTGCCGTGCGGTTGCAGGTTTCCGTCAGCTCGGTGAAGAAATACATGGCGAAGGCGACCGAACACTGCCTGCTGTTCAGCCTGGAGCATCCCTGAAGCCATGACGTCTTCAATTAGCGAGCATCAACGGCTGGCGCTGAAAATAGCGGCGCAATGGTTTGCCACGCTGTGCGCCGGAGAGGTTTCAGCGCAGCAAAGCCAGAAATGGCAGCACTGGTATCAGCAGCATGAAGATCATCGCTGGGCATGGCAGCGGGTAGAGGCATTGCAGGGAAAACTGCACGCTATGCCAGCCAGCTTAAGCTACCAGACGCTGAATCATGCGCGCCAGCAGTCAGAGATTAGCCGTCGCCGGGTATTAAAAAGTCTGTTGCTGCTGCTCGGCGTCGGCGGCAGCTGGCAATTGTGGCAGTCGCCAGCCGGACAGGGGCTACGCGCCGATACTCGTACCGCCACCGGTGAGATTAAAACGCTGCGCCTGAGTGAGGGTTCGCAGCTGATGCTGAATACCGCCAGTGCAGCGAATATTCGTTTCGACGCGCAGCAACGACTTATTCACCTGCTTCAGGGGGAGATCAGCATTACTACCGCCGCTGATACGCAGACGCATCCGCGTCCATTCCTGGTAGAAACCGCGCAGGGCATGCTGCGCGCGCTGGGCACCGAATTTGTGGTGCGCGAAAATGGCGACAGCACTCAGCTGTCGGTGATTCGGCATGCGGTAGAAGTGCGGCTGCAGGCTCGTCCTGAATCGACGATGATCGTCAGGGCCGGACAAACGCTAAGCTTTAGTCAGCACGATTTTAGCCGGATTGAACCGGCAGTCAGCAGCAGCTGGACCCGCGGGCTGTTAAGCGTCAGCGACTGGCGGCTGGCCGAGGTGCTGACCGAGGTTGCCCGTTACCGTCATGGTCATCTGAGCTGTGACGATTCGGTCGCCGACCTGCGTGTCAGCGGCACTTTTCTGCTGAATGACACCGACCGGTTGTTAACCATTCTGGCTCAGACGCTGCCGATTAAAATTCAGTCGATGACGCGTTACTGGATCAAAGTGGTCACGGCCTGAAACGTTTTTTCCTGAAACATTAAAAAAAACCTCTGACCGGTTGTCCCTTTTTAATTCTCATCCGACTCCTGAGTAATACAGCAAAAAAATAACTCAATTTGGAGATGGTATGTCCAGTTCACGCGCACGGATGATCCGCGCTTTTCGTAATACAACACCTCTGACAATCGCTATTCACTGTGCGCTGGTTCCGGCAGTGTTGCTGACGCCTGCGCTGGTCGTCGCGGCACCGCAGCAGGCTGCTTATCATATTAGCGCCGGAAATCTTGACCAGGCGTTAAATCAGTTTGCCACCCAGAGCGGTATTAACTTCTCGGTAGACGCTTCGCTGACGCGCGGCAAGCAGAGCGGCGGTCTGCAGGGTAATTACAGCCTTAATGAGGGTCTGGATACCCTGCTGGCAGGCAGTGGCTTGCAGGCGAAATCACTGGGTAATAATAGTTTTACCCTGGCCCCGTTAGCAACGGAATCATCCGCGGCTGAGACTTTAACGGTGGTCGGCGACTGGCTGGCAGATGCACGTGAAGACGATGTGTTCGAGCATGCTGGCGCACGTGATGTGGTTCGTCGCGCAGATTTTGCTAAAACTGGCGCGACCACTGCGCGTGAAGCGCTGAATCGTATCCCCGGCGTCAATGCACCGGAAAATAACGGTACCGGCAGCCATGATATGGCGATGAACTTCGGTATTCGTGGCCTTAACCCGCGCCTCGCCAGCCGCTCTACCGTGCTGATGGATGGTATTCCGGTGCCGTTTGCTCCGTACGGCCAGCCGCAACTTTCGCTGGCACCGGTTTCACTTGGCAATATGGAGGCGGTGGATGTGGTACGCGGCGGCGGTGCGGTGCGTTATGGGCCACAGAGCGTCGGTGGGGTAGTGAACTTCGTTACCCGCGCCATTCCGGAAGAATTTGGTATTGAAGCCGGAATGACAGGATTAATGTCCCCGTCCTCCAGCCAGAACCACCCCAAAGGCAGCGGCAATCTGATGGTCGGCGGCACGGCGGATAATGGCTTCGGCGCGGCCTTACTCTATTCCGGCAAGCGCGGTAGCGACTGGCGTGAACACAGCTCGACCAAAATTGACGATGTGATGCTGAAAACCCGCTATGCGCCAAATGAGGTTCACAGCTTCAATAGCCTGTTGCAATACTACGAAGGCCGGGCGCAAATGCCGGGCGGTTTGTCGCGCGCCAGTTATAATGCTGACCGTTTTCAGTCGACGCGTCCTTACGATGAGTTCTGGGGACGCCGTCAGTTGGCCAGCCTCGGCTATCAGTTCCAGCCAGACCAGCAGCATAAATTCAATATTCAGAGTTTCTATACTTACACGCTGCGCAGTGGCTATCTCGATCAGGGTAAAAATCTCACGCTGTCTCCGCGTGAGTATTGGGTGCGCGGCATTGAACCTCGCTACAGCCAGAGTTTCAACTGGGGTGCGTCTGCACATGAAGTCGGCGTCGGCTATCGTTACGTCAGTGAATCCACCCATGAGTTGCGCTACACCAGCTTAGCCAGCAGCGGACAGCTGCCGTCCAGCAGCAGTCCGTACGATCGTGATACCCAGTCCGGCACGCAGGCGCACGCCTGGTACGTTGATGACCGTATTGATATCGGCAACTGGACGGTGACGCCGGGCATACGCTACGAGCATATTCAGTCGTATCAGAACAATTACATCAAAAATACCAAACAGGAGATCAGCTACAACGCACCGCTGCCAGCGTTGAATGTGGTTTATCATCTGAATGATGCCTGGAATCTCTATGCCAATACCGAAGGTTCATTTGGTACGGTGCAATACAGCCAGATTGGTAAAGCGGTAAACAGCGGTAATATCGAGCCGGAAAAAGCGCGCACCTGGGAACTGGGTACCCGATTTGATAATGGTGGTGTGCAGGCGGAAGTTGGCCTGTTCCTGATTAACTTTGATAATCAGTATGATTCGAATCAGGTGACCGACAGCGTAACCGCTCGCGGCAAGACCCGGCACTCCGGACTGGAGAGTCAACTGCGTTATGATCTGTCACAGCTCTCTCCGGCGCTGGATAATTTCTCAGCCTATGCCAGTTACGCTTACGTCAACGCAGTCATTCGCGAAAGCGGTGAAACGAGAGGTAAACAGGTGCCGTTCTCACCGAGGCATAAGGGCATTCTCGGGCTGGATTACACGCCGGGTAGCTGGACCTTTAACCTCAACAGTGAATACCAGTCAGGCCAGTTTGCCGACAACCTAAATACCGTCGAAGAGAGTGCCGACGGCAGTACCGGTCGCATTCCGGGCTTTATGCTGTGGGGCGCCCGTGCTGGCTACAACTTTGGCCCGCAAATGGCCAATCTTAATCTGGCAGTTGGCGTGAAAAATCTCTTCGATCATCAGTACTTTACCCGCGCGTATGACGATAACAATAAGGGCATTTATGCCGGTCAGCCGCGCACCTTCTATATGCAGGGCGAGCTGAAATTCAAATAACGCTTCAGGCGACGGGCAGCGTCAAAACGATGCCCGTCGCCGCTACAATCCCTGATTTTGCTGACAAGCCGCTTCCATCGCATCCAGCGCCGCCTTATTTTCCAGTCCCCATTGGTACATCAGTTCGATCGGTTCGGCGAACACTCTGCCCAGTTCAGTTAACTGATACTCTACTTTGGGCGGCACGACACTGAACACATGGCGTTGTACCAGCCCACGCCGCTCGACTTCCCGTAACGACTGCACCAGCATTTTCTTCGAGATACCATCAAGACTGCGTTGCAGTTCGCCAGTGCGACACTTTCCACCCGGCCAGTGATAAAGCGCATGGATCACCATGGTGGTCCACTTCACCGAGAATAACTCCATTAAACGACGCGGTTCGGAATCAGCGTAAAACTTCATTTTGCCATCAACAATTACTGGCATATGGTCACCTTTTGGTATCTATGTCCCAAAAGGGTAACTACTACCAATATTAACCCCACTTGTCTATAGTGGCCGCCCTCAGGCATGGCCTGTGAAAACAGCTGCAACCTACACAATCTGGATGGTCCTATGAAAATTAAAGGCATTGTTGCCAGCGCGGCGCATTTACCGCTGGCGCCGGCTGTCGTTGACGCGCGTGAAGTTCAACCTGATGACGTTCGCATCGACATTCTTTACTGTGGCGTCTGCCATTCAGATCTGCATCTGGCGCGCAATGAGTGGGGCGTGAGCCAGTATCCGATGCTGCCGGGCCATGAGATTGTTGGTCGGGTGCGGGAAACCGGTGATCGCGTCAGCCGCTTTAAGGCGGGCGATCTGGTCGGCGTTGGCGTGATGGTAGACTCCTGTGGCCACTGCGCGGCCTGCGCTGGCGCGGAAGAGCAGTATTGCGAAGCAGGTTTTACTCCAACCTATAATGGCAAAGATCGCTATACCGGCGGCACCACCTGGGGGGGTTACGCGGAAGGTATCGTGGTCGACAGCAAGTTCGTGGTTTCAGTACCGGAAAATCTTGAGCTGAGCGGCGTGGCTCCGCTGCTGTGTGCTGGTGTCACCGTCTGGTCACCGCTGCGTCACTGGCAGGTCAAAGCGGGTGATAAAGTTGGCGTGGTTGGACTCGGTGGTCTGGGGCATATGGCGGTAAAACTGGCCAGCGCGTTAGGGGCTGAGGTTACGCTATTTACCACTTCTCCACGGAAAGGTGAGGACGCGTTGCGTCTGGGCGCGAAATCCGTGGTGGTATCGACCGATGCGCAGCAGATGGCCGAAGCGGCAAACAAGCTGGATCTGATTCTCGATTGCGTGGCGGCGCCACACGATCTGGATGCTTACCTGAGTACGCTTAAAACTAACGGTCACCTGGTGCTGGTGGGAATTCCGGACGGCCGCCATCCGTCACCGGACGTTACGCCAATGGTGTTCCGCCGTCTGAGTATCAGCGGAACCTCAATCGGCAGTATCCGCGAAACGCAGGAAGTGCTGGATTTCTGCGGTCAGCACAATATCACTGCGGATATTGAACTGATTAACGGCAATCAGATTGAAGATGCCTTCGCCCGCATGCTGAAAGGCGACGTAAAGTACCGTTTTGTCATCGATATCAATAAAACCGACTGGTAAGTTGGCGAAGCCGGGGATTTTTCCCCGGCTTAATCTCACTTCAGTTCAATCGCATATTCGCTAACCGGGGTGATTTTTTTGATCAGTTTATTATCAAACAAAAACTGCTCATAGGCCTGGTAGCGCGCGCTGTCGAGCGTTGCCGGATCGCTGGCAAACAGCGGCAAAGTTTTTTGCCATGCCAGCCGGTTCAGTTCGGTATTCAGTTCTGCGTGGCTGGCGGCGAAATGGTTCCAGCTCTCCTCGGGATGCGCTTGCAGGTATTCATTACCTTGCTTCAGTGCCGCGAGGAATTTTTTGATTTTTGGCTGATTAACAGCGTTTTTATTGGCAACAATAATCAGCTCGTCGTAAGCCGGAACGCCATAATCCTCGACATTAAACACCACCGGTTCTTTTCCATGTAGCGCCAGTTCCAGCGCTTCAATATTGCGATAACCGCCAATAATCGCATCAACCTGGCCTGCCATTAACGCGCTGGTCAGCTGGAAATTAACATTGATCAATTTAATCTCATCCGCCTTGAGTTTTTCATGGCGCAGCATGGTGGCAACGGTGGCTTCTTCGATACCGCTGACGGAGAAACCCACTTTCTTCCCTTTCAAATCTCCCGGCGTACTGATGCTTTTATCCAGCGTAATCAAGGTATTCAGCGGCGTGTTGATTAAGGTGCCGACGCGCACTAACGGTAAACCCTGATCGGCGAAAAAATGCAGCTGTGGCTGGTAAGTAATGGCGAGATCGGCTTGTCCGGCCGCGACCAGCCGCGGCGGCAGCGCCGGGTCGGAAGGCGGCACAATTCTGACTTCCAGCCCGTGTTGTTTGAAGGCACCCATTTGCTCAGCGACGATAATCGGCGCGTGATCGGGATTGATATACCAGTCGAGTACCAGCGTAATTTTCTCAGCAGCAGTGGCTTGAGTTGCCATCACGGCGCTGAGCATCAGCGCAAATAAGCTTTTTTTCATCACGGGGCCTTTTATTTTGATTGTGAAAGATTTTCTGGCGCCCAGCGAATCAGGCGACGAATCAGGATATCCACCGTTTTCCACAGCGAGACGGTCATTACCACCAGGATAAACAGTGCAGCAAAACAGAGATCGGTTTGCATGCGCGCATTGGCATTCAGCATCAGATAGCCCAGACCTTCCGCCGATCCGACCCATTCACCAATAATTGCGCCGATCGGCGCGACGGCCGCCGCCATGCGTAGCCCGGAGCCAAAAGCCGGTAGTGCAGCCATCAGCCGCACATGGCGCAGCTGCGCCCAGCGTGACGCGCCCATGGTGCGAGCGAGGTCGAGATAATCGTTATTCACCTGGCGCAGGCCGTCGAAGAAGGTTGAGACCACCGGAAAGAAGATCACCAGTACCGCCATCGCCACTTTGGCGCTAATGCCAAAGCCGAACCACAGCACCAGTAGCGGGGCCAGCGCAAACACCGGTATTGCCTGGCTGATCACCACCACCGGCATCAGCCAGCGTTGCAGCCACGAAGAAAAAGTCATCGCCAGTGCCAGCATTGCGCCAAGCAGAACGCCCAGCAGCAGGCCGCTTAGCATTTCTGCCGCGGTAATCAGCGTGTGGTGCAGTAAAAAAGCGTGGCCGTTCCACAGCGCCAGCGCAACCGCCAGCGGTGATGGCAGCAGAAAGGCGGGGATATCAGTAAAAGTGATCAGCCACCACAGCAGAATAAAACCGGCGAAAACCGTCAGCCCCTTCATGCTTCTCTGACCAGTTGCTGTAATAATTTTCCCTGGCTGTGCAACAGGTGAGGATCGTCGGGCGCGCGCGGCGGCGTTCCGGCAATCATCAGCGTAGTGTCAATCTGCGCCGGCTGGCCGGAAAGCGTCATCAGACGGTGGCTGAGACGACAGGCCTCCATCGGATCGTGAGTAATCAGCAGCACGGTATGATCGGCCAGCAGTTCAGCCGCCAGTGCCTGGATTTTGGCGCGGGTAAGGGTATCGAGAGCAGAAAAGGGTTCATCCATCAGCACAATCGGCTGACGTTGATACAGCGTACGGGCGATGGCAACCCGCTGACGCATGCCGCCCGACAGTGCGGCTGGCAACAGAGCCTGCTTTCCGGCCAGTCCGACACGTTCCAGCAGAAAGTCGACCCAGGCCGAGTCGACTTTTTCACCGCGCAGGCGCGCGGCCAGCGCAATATTTTCACTTACCGTCAGCCATGGATAGAGCAGATCCTGCTGACCCATCCATGCAATACGGCCGGTCAGCGGTTGCCCGTCGCTGCCGCAGACCGTACCGGAGCTTTGTTGTGCCAGCCCGGCAATAATCCTCAACAGGCTGGTTTTACCCACGCCGCTGGGGCCGAGCAAGGCAACAAAACTGCCGCTGTCGATATCAAAACTGAGCGAATTGAAAATCAGCTGCTGGCCAAAATGTAGCGACAGGTTGCGCACCTGAATACCGGGTGGCGCGGGAACGGATGTTTTCATCGCGTATTAACCCGATCTGCCGTTGCATTTAGCCCCATTTGCCAGAATGCTGCTTCAAGCTGGGTCGCGGTGGTAAAGATAGTCGATAAACTACTGAAGCGGCTTGCCGCACCACGCTGTTGACCAGTGCGCTCCAGCAGATCAAGCGCGCGCTGTACTCCCGCCAGATAGTCGCTATCACCATAGTTTTGCATCCAGCGGGCATAAGGATTTCCCTCCATTACCGTCTTCGGATCGTCCAACAGACGCAGACCAATTTCGGCATAACCCGCAACGCAGGGCATCAGCGCCACCAGCAGCTCAAGCGCATCGCCAGACTGGCCGATATCCAGCACATAGCGGGTGTAATTGATGGTTTCCATCGCTTCGGGTTGTGCGGCCATTTCTGCTTCGCGAAGACCCCATTCAGCGCAATAGCCGACGTGTAGCGGCAACTCCGACACGATGGCATTCAGAGATGCGCTGGCGGCGCGAATATCGGGCAGGGTGCGCATTTTGTATACCAGCAGGGCGTAAGCGCGGGCGAAGTGGATCAGAAACAGATAATCCTGCGTCAGATAGCGACGAAAAGCGCTCTGGTCCAGCGTACCGACGGCCAGTTGCTGGATAAAGGGATGTGCAACATAGTTCTGCCAGTGGCTGCCTGCCTGCTGGCGCAGTCGTCCGTAGAGACCGGTATCGAACATGGTGGTTAACATGGGACCTCCAAAAGTGTGTGGAGATCCGGGCGCGATGAGCTGAATGGCAAGTGCAGACTACCAACCCGTCCCTTCGCTGGCATGACCCAGATCAGGTTCAAAGGGTTCGGCTTACGCCATCTCAGCCCATTACAGGACACCCCTCGGAGTCGCTTGTTATACGATATTTATTTTTTGATTACAATCGCCGGGTGTTCTGTTCGCCAGATCTGCTTTTGCTTACCGCATAACGTATTGTGTCAGGCAGAGCTTAAGAAACCGTCAATGACTCTGCGATTAAGAAAGCGGAAATACCTGATTCATTAATACCGAATAATTAAGCATCAAATGTTCAACAATAATGACCTCATCAGCTACTCTTTATTTAAATTCAGCCCAACTCAAAACACAGCAACGTGATGTGAAAAACCACATCTGCGCAGATATTTGTATGAATATTCGGCGGGAGAAGAGGGTTTAGCATGATATACAGGTAAAGCAATGCCCATATCTAAACGAAAAGTAAACGGATACTCGATTTATATAAATGAATCGAACATGGATATCAGTGCGTTGATGCACAAGTACTTTAATAATGAAATTCAGGGGGCAAGACTCAATAGCGGTCATGAGCTTCGTACTGTGGAACTAATTGAGTTTAACTCGAAAAAATTCATCTTAAAAAATGACAAAGAAATAGATTTGCGCCTGGAGAAAAGGATTCAGAGTATTATATTTGGTTCTTTCTATTCAAGATTGATGAAGAAGCTGTACAGCCTGAGGAAAGACCAGCGTGCCTGCACTCCACAACTCTATTACGTGGCCGAGAAAGTGAAGTTCAGACAATGCGTAGACGTCTATGCTCTGTATGAATACATTGAGGGCACTCCGCTGAAAGCTATTGACCGAGAAAATTCTTACCGTGTGAAGCAATGCATTACTGACCTGCATCAGGTTGGTCTGGCATCCAATGACATTCATCCGGAGAATTTTATTCAAACCAGAAATGATGAAATAAAAGTTATCGATTTATCCTTCAAAGGAAGTCTGAAGATTTGCCAGGCAAACGACATTTACACTCTCAGAAATAAGTATGGTATAAACTTTTCTGGTAAAGGCGTGGTTTTTCATTTGATCTCGACAAAAGAAAAATTAAAAAAATTATCCCGTCGCTTAAGAGGGAAGTGATTTTATCCCGGCTTAAGCTATTAATGCGAAGTTGTAAGGCAGTGGGTATTCCTGCGTTGGTGATTGGATAGCGAAATCATCAACGTCAGTTCATTCTGAGTTACGTCATCGATTACCTGTGACACGCTTGCAACCCATTACTATTGTGAAAACCAGCAAGCAAAAAGCCCGCTCAGGTTTCCCTGAGCGGGCTTCTCAAATATGGCTCCCCTGACTGGACTTGAACCAGTGACATACGGATTAACAGTCCGCCGTTCTACCGACTGAACTACAGAGGAATTGTTGGAACGGGGCGAATATTAGCGACTGGCCGACAGTGTGTCAACAGCAAAAAACAGTCTAGCTTTCAACTGGCTACGTTTACAGCAAAGCGGCCGCTTAGTGAGCAGTTTCGCTGTTGTCATCTTGCTGCTGCCAGTTATCGATGCGGCTAAGCGGATCCTGCAGATAAAACTGACTGAAACGCTGATAAAGTGCAGGAAAACGATGGTGTAATAATTCAGGTGCACTGAAGAAGTACTCCGAAAGCACCGCAAAGCATTCCGCCGGGTCACTGGCCGCGTAGGCATCAATAGTCGTCGCATTTTCACCGACCAGATCGATTTCATCCTGTATTGCGTTCATCGCCGCATGCAGATCTTTCTCCCAGGCCGCAACGCTGCGTAAGGAAATTGCCGGTACGCCGTTGGCATGGCCGCTGCCACGGGAGTCCAGTTTATGCGCCACTTCATGCACAATCAGGTTAAAGCCGGAAACATCGAAAGAGTCCTGAATATCCAGCCAGTTAAGCACCACCGGGCCCTGTTGCCAGCTCTGACCCGATTGCACCGTGCGTTCGCTGTGAACCAGGCCGAAATCATCCTGCCACTCGTCGTCGACCACAAAGGGCGAAGGATAGATCATCACTTCGTGAAAGCCATCCAGCCATTCCAGACCGAGATTCAATACCGGCAGGCAGAACAGTAAGGCGATGCGCGCGCTGCGTAGATCGTTAAGCGCAAAATCTTGCAGTGGCACCAGGCGTTTTTGCTGCAGAAAGCGTTGAGCCATCGTCGTCAGCGCCTGCTGCTCGGCCGGGTTTAGCGACGAAAAAAGCGGTACAGACAGCGCTTCCTGCCAGGGTAGCGATGAAAGTTGTTGTTGCTCTGCGTTTCCTTTCCACGGCCATTTAATCATTGCGCATCTCACTGTGGTTGCCCGCCTGCATCGCCGGCTCTTACAATACCCTCTGACATTCAATCACTTACTGCAAGAAATGTCTGTGATTCACGCCGCAATGTCAGTCACAGGAATATCTTATCGCTCTGGATGATTATGCCGGGGTGTCATCAGCATAATCAACTGCTATAACTTGATAATAATCTCGTTTTATCTAAAGGGTTTACATAAGTTGCAACAAGAGTGAGTTACATGTCATAAGGGTTTGTAACCCATTTTAAGATATTGAATGTGGATTTAGTTATCGTGACGAGTAAATTCTGTGGGCAGGAGTGGAGCATGTTGCGATAATTTAGCGTTAATTAATTCCAGTTCTTCAGCATTACCCTGTCATAATAAACCTGATAAAGCATCTGTAGGCTGCTACGGCCCGTCTATGCAGCGATAAAATAAGGATTTGCCCCAGCGGACAATATCCACCACGCGGATGTGTGTCTGGACTGATATAGATTTCTCGACTTTAATCCAGCGCTTTTCATTGCACTCATCCGTGTGTAGTCTAAGGATGTTTATGAGTAATACATCCCTACATCGCTTGAAAAAGTAGCTAAGTCAAAGTCAGAATAAAAATGTGAAAAAATCAGTTATTTTATTTCCCTTTGTTTTGTCTGAATAATACCTCATGCTATTTCATCATCCTGGTTTGATGTTTCACTATGGACATTCATCAATTACACGTATTATTCTGGATTAAATTCGGCTACTGAAAAGTCATCTGAAAAATATATATTTTTTGTCAAGTGTAGGAGTTGTAAATACTTTCACCGCCTTATAAAAAGATTAGGGTGTTCTTCAACTGGTAAAGCTCTGTAGGGCTTGAGTTGTTAGGTGTGTGAATTTATTATGGCGGGAGGGTTCCCGCCTTTTTTATTTCATTATGAAATATAAATCTTTATCTTTTTTCACAACTCGATAGAAGCTGTTCTCACTATCCTTTATCCCATCAGTTGGCAGAGATCCACAATTGCTCCAATCATGAACTATCCTTTTTTCTCCTGAGTTACGAATGAAAAATCTGATCGCCCAAGGCGCCTCTGGATTAAGCCAGTCGATAAAGGAATTAAAACTTTTAAATATTTCTTCTTTTTGGGAAGGGGTCGAGGAACATAAAATATATATTCTTTTGTAGTTTACGAACTCTTCAGATTGAGTTTTATTTATAACTAAACTGGAAATGGTTCTATATCTTTCTTGTTGTGATTGTAAGTTTCCTGAAAATGCATATGATATGACTATCGAGTGCACTAAAAGAATGGCCATTGGAATGCAGTATATTGGTGAAGTAAATCGATTGTTAATGATTATTGCTATAATCATCATGAAAACACCAAAAGACATAAGAACTCTTGGCCCAGCAAATCCCTCCTTCAGTAAAACTGATGGGAACAAACATAAAACGTAAGATAAAAGAATAATTATAAGTATAAAAACAGATTTGGCGCGACTCACTTTTATAAAGGTTGAAATTAGCGAAAATACAACCAATAATGTTATAGCTATAAATAACCATCCTAAACCATGATAAAGGTCGCTAAATTTATCATGGAGAAATATAATGTTCCTTTTTATCTCATCTAAACTTCCGATACTTCCCCTTGAGCTGATAGCTTCACTTTTTGCTACCACTAATAAATAATAAGAAGCACAGGATACCATTGCAGAGAGTAATATCAAGGCTGAGCGTTTAAGAATAACCCTTAATGTTATATCATGTAAAATATCTTTTATTATAATACAGCAATATATGCAAGCTGCAATAATGATGCTGGACTGGTAAAGTGTCAGTGACAAAAAAAGACATATTGTAGTGAGCGCAAAGCTCAACAATCTATTTTTGAGAGTAAACGCAACTGATGCTGTTGCTAGGAAGACTGCAAGTGCCATAGGCATGCTATCATATTGATAAGCAAAGTTTTGCAAAGAAAAAGGGTTTGCGAAAACAAGTGCGCAAGTAACTGCTCCAATCCAGCCTTTAGTATCAAAAAGCTTAACATAAAGAATTATAGATGATATGCATAGCAGGATTAAGGATATCAGCTTTGGTAGTGGGCTTAAGTTAACCCCCTCGAAACCAAAGCCCAGAATTTTATAGATAATGTCAGCTGAGGGCCTGCCAAGATTAGTTAGTCCAACAAATCCCCAATACTCTCTACTCAGGTCATCTCTAAATGGGATGTCATTGATTATGAGTGGGAAATATAAAAGTAACATCATCAATATAATGAATGTTATCTTTAAATTGCCATTAACGTTAATCATCCTTTCCACCTTTCAATAAAAAACGAGGACGTCTCTTGACCTCTATATAAATCCTGCCAATATATTCTCCCAATACACCTATACCGATAAGTTGAATCCCACCAAGAAACAAAATCGATACCAGAAGAGATGGATATCCGCGAACAGGGTTACCGAATGCTAGAGTACCTATAATCATCCAGGCGCCGTACAGAAAAGAAATTCCAGCTACTACGAGTCCAATGTAAGTCCATATGCGGAGCGGTATAGTTGAAAAGCTTGTAATGCCTTCAAGAGCAAGATTCCATAATTTCCAGCCATTAAACTTCGTTGTCCCTGCTACGCGCTCTGCCCGGGAATACTCGACCACATCAACTTTGCCACCAACCCATGAGAGTATTCCTTTCATGAATAGATTACGTTCTGGCATTTGTCTTATGTGATCGACAACCTCCCGTGACATCAGTCGGAAATCGCCAACGTTTTCTTCGATTTGCGGATTGCTAATTTTATTGTGAAGACGATAGAACCATTCGGCAGTTTTGCGTTTTATATGTCCGTCAGTGCTGCGGTCTGTTCTTTTAGCCAGAACTACATCAGCGCCTTCCTGCCAGCGCTCAATGAGGAGGGGGATAACTTCTATCGGGTCTTGTAAGTCAACGTCGATAGGAATTACGGCATCGCCGGTTGCGCGCTCAAGCCCAGCAAACAGCGCTGGCTCTTTACCAAAGTTGCGCGTGAAGGATAATGGCACTATAAGCGGGTCAGAAACTGTAAGAGCATTAATAATCGATTCTGTAGCGTCTACGCTGCCATCGTTGATGAAGACTATTTCAACTTCATGCTGCTTTAAGCCTTCAAATTCTCTTACTGTTCGATAAAAAATAGGTATTGCATCCTCTTCGTTAAAGACGGGGACAACCAGTGAGACCTTCATTTTACATCCTTGAAAACTATAAATTTAGAATATACAAATCCGCATATCAGGCTGATAGCAGAGAAAAAGATCAATGTGATAACAGGAGAAAGCTCGCACATATCGGCAACCCATCCGATCACGGATGCGAGAGAGCCCATAAATAACACGTAGATCATGTATCGCATGGTGGTTGTTTCAGAGTTAAACGTCCATCGTGCATTAGCAAAAAAAGAGAAAGTTACAGCGACACAAAATGCACTAAAGTTAGCCAGCGCTTGAGCTGCCCCACAGTAAACCATCATGGCGAAGATGGCCCAGTGAATGCATGTATTTATGACGCCGACTGAAACGTATTTCTTAAATGTTTTGAGCATAAAATCGTTGTTCTAATGAGAGTTGTCCGATCTTGGCATTACGTTAAGTCAATGGCAAGGCTTCGTAATGAATTGTCAGAATCTGAACGTAAAAACTTAATTCCAGCAAATTTTAACGCGCCACCAAAACCTCTACCTCAATCGATTGATCAATCCTCTTGAACAATAACCCTGTATTTAAATACAGTGTTTATTAGGTTGACAAATCATGTCAAGACGAAACGAAACCGACGTGGTTACCGCTCAGCCGTCAAAATTATCCCGAGTGTACGGTGATTATAAGAGACTTCGCGGCAGAACTGGCTAAGGTCAACTGGATTGGACTGCACTGCACTGCACTGGACGCTGGCGGAGGCTGACCGCGGGATAGAGCACCACGTCGACCAGTTCAAGGACATATCCAATGAGGTAGGTGACGACTTGGCATTCATGCTGTTTAACCCAAATGTGAGTTAACTGTGGGATTTCTATCACCTTTAAACCTGTCATTGACCGCAGCGTGACACCGAAAATCTAAAACATGGTTGATTACGATTCATTTAGTGAGTGCCAATTAGGGAAAAATTATGGGGCGGAGTCTGATTACAACGTACGGTGAAGCGTTCGGGGGCCCGGAATTGGAACGGATGGCGGTTGTAGGCGTGATGACAGCAAAGTTTCTGAAGATTCATGAGCCGGACGGGCCGATTATCTGACTATGGGGCAAAAAATTGTCGCAAGTTAACTCACAACTGCGACTGATTTTGAGACAGCTTGCGGCAAGGGTTTGCTTTACTTGGTATAACTCAGTGTGACATGTTAATTTTATCTGTATTCATTATATTAAAGTGTTATCAGTCGTGGTTTATAAACCTGCTGACAGCATTCAAAAAGCGCGTATTGCCAGCAGCCTGTGGGATGCAGCTTAGTGTTAAATGTTGAGAGTGCCGCAAACAAGCCATCTATAGGGAGAAGTCTATGTCGTCTATGTCGCTTGAAACTTGGCAGTCACGATTTGAAACCTGGTTCAATCAGAACTGGGCGCAGGATGATAAAGCCCACGACGTGGCACATCTGCGTCGGGTATGGAAAACCGCACAACAGATTATGCAGGGCACCGGAGCCAATCCGCTGGTGGTTTTAACCGCCAGCTATTTCCATGACGTGGTTAACCTGCCGAAAAATCACCCTGAACGGCATCTGGCATCCAGTAAAGCGGCAGTGGAAACACGTCGAATTCTGTTGGAGGCATTTGCTGATTTCCCCACGGCGCTACATGACGAAATCGCCCATGCGGTGCAGGCACACAGCTTTAGTGCCGGTATCGCGCCGAACAGCCTGGAAGCCAAAATTGTTCAGGATGCTGACCGTCTTGAGTCGCTTGGCGCAATCGGTCTGGCGCGGGTGTTTTACACCTCAGGCGCGCTGGGGCGTCCGCTATTTGACAGTCAGGATCCGTTAGGCAAAGACCGTGAGCTGGATGACAGCCACTGGACGCTGGACCACTTTCAGAAAAAGCTGTTTACGCTGCCGGAAACGATGCAAACCGTGGAAGGCAAAAGATTGGCTAAGCATAATGTCGCATTTTTGGTGACCTTTGTGGCCAAATTATGCGCTGAAATCCAGGGCGATCTCTCAGGGATGGATGAGTCAGTACTGCGTGATTTCACCCCCCGCGAAAGCGAATATTAAATTTTTGTGAACATCTATCCAAAATATTTAACATGGGCTAACGTGGGTGAGACTATAACCAGGAGAATCAGGTATGACCGGCACCGTGAATTTGACGATTAAGATCGATCCCGCGTTAAAAGAGACCTTGAAAAGCCTTGCTCTGGAAAATCAAACCACATTAAGCGAGGAGGTTAGTCAGCGTTTGCAGTCCAGCCTGTCTGGCTCTCAACCACCCGCCATTGACAGCCAGCACATCGAAGAGCATGGCGAAGATGATGAAACGTCAGTGCAGTTAACCAGCAGCGAATTAAAGCAAATTCGTGCGTTGTTGAAAAAACAGAAAAAGAAAAAATAAGTTCCCGTCTTACACGGGAGCCGTTCCCGGCTCCCGTACTGGTGTCATGCAGGATACAATCCCCTTAACCAGCATTATCAGTTACTCATCGTCACCATAGTAGAGCACGCCGAGCTTGATTAGCGGTCGACCCTGCGATTTCCGATGCAGGTTGCTGTCACGTAAAGAATAGACGCAGCCGCAATACTCCTGCTGATAAAAGCGTTCGCGCTTGCTGATCTCAATCATACGTGAGGATCCACCCTGCTTGCGCCAGTTGTAATCCCAGTAAACCATATCGGGATACGCAGCCGCTGCGCGATCTCCGCAGTCATTAATCTGTTGCATGTTTTTCCAGCGCGAAATGCCCAGCGAACTGGAGATCACTGAAAAGCCATTTTCCCAGGCATACAGCGCCGTACGCTCAAAGCGCATATCAAAGCACATAGTGCAGCGTACCCCGCGTTCCGGCTCCCACTCCATACCTTTGGCGCGTTCAAACCAGTTATCGGTGTCGTAATCCGCATCAACAAAGGGTACGCCGTGCTGCTCAGCAAAACGGATGTTTTCTTCTTTGCGCAGCAGATATTCTTTCTGCGGATGAATATTCGGGTTGTAGAAAAATATCGTGTAATCAATCCCGGAAGCCTGGATCGCCTCCATCACTTCACCCGAGCAGGGGGCGCAGCAGGAGTGCAGCAGCAGTTTATCCGCACCATTGGGTAAGGTTAGCGGGGTGCGTTGCAGTTCGCTCATCTTGATCGGCTCCATTATAAAAAACAGAGCAAGTTTAGGAGCCTGGCAAGCGGATGTCACCCCTGCGGCGGGGATTAATCGGGCCAGTTAAGCTGCTGAAAAAGTGAGATAAGCGCCATTTCTGTCTTACGCTGGGTCAACGAAGTGATAGACTGACACCAGACTATCCCAAATTAAGCAGCCCTATGAGTGAATTTGATACCGTTGCGGCGCAGCTGGCAGAACAGGCACGCCAGCAGCAGCAGCAAAAGAGTGAGCAGGATCGCCAGCTGTTACAGCGATTGCTGGAGATTTATGACCAGAAAACCCTCGCCAGCCTGCTGCGAAAGGTCAGTCAGCATGAGTGGACGCGCGAATCGCTTAACCGCTGGCTGAATGGCAAAAGTGTCGCTAAACCGCTGACCGAAGCGGAAGTCAGCCTGCTGGAAAAAATGCTGCCGGAACCGCCTGCGCATCATCCTGATTACGCGTTTAAGTTTATCGATCTTTTTGCCGGAATTGGGGGTATTCGCAGCGGCTTCGAAGCCATTGGCGGCCAGTGCGTATTTACCAGCGAGTGGAATAAACACGCGGTGCGTACTTACAAAGCCAACTGGTACTGCGACGAGCAGATGCACCGTTTTAATCAGGACATTCGTGATATTACGCTCAGTGGCAGAGCCGATGTCAGTGAGCAGCAAGCGTATCAGCATATCGACCAGGAGATTCCCGATCATCATGTGCTGCTGGCCGGCTTTCCCTGTCAGCCATTTTCGCTGGCGGGAGTATCGAAGAAAAATGCGCTGGGCCGCGCTCATGGTTTTGAGTGTGAGGCGCAGGGAACGCTATTTTTTGATGTGGCGCGGATTATCACCGCCAAAAAACCGGCGATCTTTGTGCTGGAAAACGTGAAGAACCTGAAGAGTCATGACAAGGGCAAAACCTTCCGCATTATCATGGAGACCCTCGATGAGCTGGGCTATGAAGTGGCGGATGCGGCCGTCAGCGGTAAGGACGATCCAAAAATTGTCGATGGCAAACACTTTCTGCCACAGCATCGGGAGCGCATCGTGCTGGTGGGGTTCCGCCGTGACTTACAGTTGTCCGCAGGTTTCAGCCTGAGCAATCTCAGCCAGTTTTATCCACAGCAGCGCAAAACCATCGGTGAATTGCTTGAGCCGACGGTCGATGCTAAATATATTCTGACGCCAACTCTGTGGAAATACCTTTACCAGTATGCCAAAAAGCATCAGGCCAAAGGTAACGGCTTCGGCTATGGGCTGGTCGACCCGGCGCGTAATAATGGCGTAGTGCGAACGTTATCTGCACGTTACTACAAGGATGGCTCGGAAATTCTGATCGATCGCGGTTGGGATCGCCAGCTGGGTGAGGCAGATTTTGACGATGCGGAAAATCAGCAGCGTCGTCCGCGACGCCTGACACCGCGTGAATGCGCCCGTTTAATGGGCTTTGAAAGCGTCGGCGGTAGGGTATTCAGGCTGCCGGTTTCGGATACTCAGGCTTATCGCCAGTTCGGCAACTCGGTGATTGTGCCGGCATTTGCCGCCGTCGCGCAATTGTTGCGGCCGTGGATTATCGAAGCGACAAATAAAGTCTGACGGGTTGCGTTTGCCAGCGTGCAGCAGCATCCAGGGAGAGAAGATGGCCGACGTCCATTCTGCGGCAGTCCGCAGCAAAAATATGCGCGCTATTCGCACGGAAAATACCGCGATTGAGAAGCGGCTGGCGCACCTGCTGGAAGAACTGGGATTCAGCTATCAGGTTCAGGACAAAACGCTGGCTGGTAAGCCAGATTTTGTGCTGGCGGAGCAGCGAACGATTATTTTTGTTCACGGCTGTTTCTGGCATCACCATCACTGTTATCTGTTCAGGGTGCCGGCAACGCGCAGTGAATTCTGGCTGGAAAAAATCGGCCGGAATGTCGAGCGGGACCGGCGAGATATCGCTACGCTGACCGCCGAAGGTTGGAAGGTGCTGGTCGTCTGGGAATGCGCGCTGCGTGGCAAGCTCCGGCTGAAAGATGAGGCCATCCGTTCACGTCTTGAGGAGTGGATAATTGCCGGAAACGGTAATGCCGGGATAGATCATCAGGGCATTCACCGTTTCTGAGCGACTTATGCCAGCGGCTTAATTCGCGGCTTTGCCGGAAACAGATATTTACCCAGCGTCACCAGTACCACCGCAAAGATGATAATCGCCAGCGCCAGCCATTCCCGCGTCGACAGCGTTTCATCCGCAAAGCTGGTGCCGAGCAGTACTGCCACCACCGGATTAACATAGGCATAACTGGTAGCCACCGCCGGGCTGACGTTGCGGATCAAATACATATAAGCATTAATCGCAATAATTGAGCCGAAAACGATCAGGAAGCCGAGGGCTAACATACCCTGTAAATCGGGCATCGCCTGCAGTTTTTCACCGCTGATAACGCTCACCACCAGCAGTACGCTACCCGCTGCCAGCATCTCAATGGCTGCCGCCATCGCGCCTTTCGGTAGCTCAATCCGCGAACCCCATACCGAGCCAAACGCCCAGCTGACGGCGGCCAGCAGGATCATCATCGCGCCCCAGGGATTGCCGCTTAAATGGCCACCGCTGTTGAGTAACACGATACCGCTCAGGCCGACGGCGATGCCCAGCCACTCAATCCAGCGCGTGGCGATGCCAAATAGCTGGCTGAAGCACAGCGCAAACAGCGGAACGGTGGCGACCATTACCGCTGCCAGCCCCGACGGCACATGCTGATGCTCGGCAATCGTGACCAGTCCGTTGCCGATCGATAATAACAGCACGCCGACAATTGCCGCATTAAGCATCGCCCGGCGGCCCGGCATCGGATGTCCACGCAGTTTTAAGAAGCTGAACAGGATGATACCGGCAATCAGAAACCGTAAGCCTGCCATCATCATTGGCGGCCAGCTTTCGACGCCGAGGCGAATCACCAGGTAGGTTGATCCCCAGATGATATACAGAGTGAATAATGAAGCGACTAACAGTACGGCAGGGGCGGCATGGCGTGGCATAGTACTGGCTCAGGCAAATTTTTCAGGCGCTTACACTACCGCTAAATCATCTATTAATCGTCACAAATATTGCCATTGTGACCCATAATTGTTTAGATCGACCGCTTCCATAGATAACACGCACAGGGTGAACGTATGGCCAGCATCAAGCTGACGGTAAGACGCCTGTATAAACTGCGCGAGCAACGTATGGTTAATACCCAGGCGACGGCACGCATTTATGTTGGCGACAGGCTTATAGCTACCGAGGAGATCTCCGGTATGACGGAGAGTCCGGTCAGTAAATATCTGCATCATGACCAGGCGCAAGGCCAGCCGGTGCGGGTTGAATGGGACTGTGACGGAATAGCAGATATGGCAGTGGCGGAAATTGAAGTCTGTCCCTGCTGCCAGCATCATGAACATTGATAAAGGAAAACCATTTTGGCTGGAAGTAGCTTACTGACGTTATTGGATGATATTGCCACCTTACTTGATGATATTTCGGTGATGGGCAAGCTGGCGGCGAAGAAAACCGCAGGTGTACTGGGTGACGATTTATCGCTAAATGCTCAGCAGGTAAGCGGAGTTAAAGCCAATCGGGAAATTCCGGTGGTGTGGGGCGTTGCCAAAGGTTCATTCCTCAATAAGCTGATACTGGTGCCGCTGGCGCTGTTAATCAGTTATTTTGCGCCCTGGGCCATTACGCCGCTGTTGATGATTGGCGGTGCTTATCTCTGCTTTGAAGGCGTGGAAAAAGTCATGCACAGCCTGCAGAGTGATAAATCGCACTCGACGCCTGAAGCTCGTGAACAGCGCCTGCTGAAAGCCGCCGAGCAGAATCCGGCTGAGTTCGAAAAGAAGAAGATCAAAGGGGCTGTTCGTACCGATTTTATTCTGTCGGCAGAAATTGTGGCGATCACGCTCGGCATCGTTTCTGACGCGCCGCTGCTGAATCAGGTGCTGATTCTTTCCGGCATCGCCATTCTGGTGACCGTTGGGGTGTACGGAATTGTCGCCGGTATCGTCAAGCTGGACGATTTAGGTTTATGGCTGAAGCAGAAAAGTTCCGCCATTGCCCAGGGGATTGGCGCTGGGTTGCTGGCCGCTGCACCCTGGCTGATGAAGATCCTGACGGTGGTCGGCACGCTGGCAATGTTTCTGGTCGGCGGCGGGATTATCGTTCACGGTTTGCCGTGGCTGCATCATACCATCGACCACTGGAGCAGTGGATTCAATGGTCTGGTGACTGCGTTAATCAGTAACGGTGCCAATCTGGTGATCGGCTTTATCGTTGGTTCGATTGTGCTGTTTGTCGTAAATATGATTGCGAAGATACGCGGTAAATAAGTATAAAGGCAGCAGATAACCTGTAAGACAATCCCTGGAGTTAACATGAACGACGATATTTTCGAATTTGATATTGATGCCCAGCTGGAACAAGCTGAAGCCAATGCCGAAAAGAAAGCCAACGAAGTGCCAGCCGATCTGGGCGATGAAGCCGATTGCGAAGGCTGCAAAATCTGATTCCAGGTGATGAAGATTGATGTAAAAACGGACAACTCAGGTTGTCCGTTTTTTTTAATTTTTCAGCAATCGTTATCATAAAAATGTTTATGAGGCTAAATCCCTGCATTTACGCTATTTCCTGCCTGACTTTATCGATCAGCCGATTTTTTTAGTCGCAAGTAGCAGGCGAGAATGATTCGCACCTGCTATACCTGTTAAGGTGTTTTTCACCCTGAAACGGAGGCGCACGATGTTGTTTATTGTCAGTGATGAAGTACAGCATAAAAATGGCGGGCCAAGGATGATTGTTACCGGTTACGCCAGCGGCATGGTTGAGTGTCGTTGGCACGATGGTTACAGCGTCAGGCGTGAGGCTTTTAAAGAAGATGAACTGTATTCCCTTGCATCAGAGCGTCAACTTGCCAGTTAATTATCCCTGAGGCCGCCTGACGATATTATTATCGCCGGCGGCTTTTCTTTGCCTGCCACTCTTTCAAATCTGTACGTAAAGTACTTTTGGCATTTTCTTGAACCGGGTAAACTTATTGTGGGCGTCATCCTCGCGAGGGCGCTGGGCGTTACGCCACGTGCATCAGGCAAATAGCTGAACGGTGAGACCATTCCCCGGCACGGAAAATTCAGGTGCTGGCGAGCTTTCTGCATGTGACACCCGAATAATTACAGCCGGGCAGCTTGTTTTAACCACGTCTACACTGAATGATAGTTGCAACTCGGAGGCTGTGTTGGTTGAAAACTAATGCGTTTTTTCGCCGTATCGGCTCCGGAACAAATCCGCGACATATCGTGCACCTCTGTTTTGTCGCGGTATTTCTGTGTTCGACTTTTCTTACCTTGCGTGAAGCGCTGGAGTTAAAGAACAGCTATGAAGTGAATCAGCAAATCCGTTTAACGACGGTAGCCGTGACGCTGGATCGCCAGTTTCAGTTCAGCCTTGATACGCTGGGCGTTTATCGCTCAATGCTGAGTCATGCCCTGACCAGCCCTATAGACTCAGATAATAATCGCCAGGCGGCGCAACTGTTTAATCAACTGCGTGATGATCCTGTCTGGTAAGTGAATCTGAACACTCAGCGCAGTATGCCGCTCAACGGCGTATCCGACAGCTGGATGAAAGATTATCCGCTGCTTAACCGTGATGACCCACAGCGCTTAAGTGACGAACTGAGCGCGGTGCTTGAGTTAAGCTTTATCCTGCAGTTCAGCGATCCCGATCGCGATTTTCACTCCCGCCTCTGGTATATCTCGCGCGGAGGATTTTACCTTAGCTCCACACCTCCGCTTAACGATAATGACACGCTGAACAGTTATCGCGTGATGATTCAACGCGACTACTTTACTGCCATGCAGCCGGATAAGAACCCTTTGCGTCATCGGTACTGGACGCCGATGTATAACGGATTGTCAGAAGAAAGCGCAATCATCACCGTCAGTGTACCGGTGGATAGCGGTGATTACTGGTTCGGCGTGTTGGCGATGGACTTTTCGCGCGAAAGTATTCACCGGCATTTGCAACGGGCGATACAGCAAAAACATCAGGGTGTGGTGCTGCTACTGGATCGTCAGCAAAACGTGCTGGCAAGTTCCGATTCGCCTCCTGCCATTGAAGGGCACGCGCTGAGCACCAGTGAGAAGCAGCAGTTGAAGAATGCACTGCAACAGGGCGTCAGAGGAGAGTTACGGTTTGGTACGCGCTACCTGACATGGGATAAACTGCGCGGTTTTGACGGTGTTATTGTTAATATTCAGACATTGGCTGAGGGGCTGAAAGGCGACCAGGGGCGAATAGTGCTGGTGTTGATATTGATGTGGTTGCTGTTCAGCTTAATTTTACTGGGATCGTATTACGCTATTATCCGCCTTATTTCTAAAATGATGAGATTGCAAAATAAACTGGAGTGGCGTGCGAATTACGATGGTCTGACTCGATTATACAATCGCGCGGCGTTTTTTGATCTGAGTGAGCGCTGTGCGGCACAGTGCCAGCGCAGTCACCGACCGCTGTCACTGATTCAGCTGGATATCGATTTCTTTAAGTCAGTTAACGATAATTATGGGCATCAGGCCGGTGATTCAGCGTTGTCACACGTAGCCGGAATTATCACGCAGTCGTTACGCCGGATGGATATTGCCGGACGGGTCGGCGGAGAAGAGTTTTGCCTGTTGTTGCCGGAAACTCAGCTGGAGGAGGCGGTGGCAGTTGCCGAGCGTATCCGTCATCAGCTGGCACAAAAAGAGCTGATGATCAGCATCGATCAAACGGTGATCCTGACCGCGTCATTTGGTGTTGCCAGTAGCGAGGAGCAGGGCGATTACCAGACTGACAGCCTGCAATCGTTGGCCGACAGCAGACTGTATCAGGCAAAGCAGAGCGGCCGTAACCGCGTATGCTGGCAGAGTTAAACCTCGCCGCGATTATCCTCTTCCACTGCCTGCCAGATGCGTTGCAAAATATCCGGAAAGGCTGACTGCACGCGGCTCCAGCTCGGAATAAAAGGTTTATCGTTGGGACGTTCAATAAACGACTGGCCGGCTTCCAGGATGGTCTGAGTAAACATTTCCACTGCTGCTTCTTCCGCATGCTGATCAAACGTCAGGCCATTCATTGTGGCTTCGTGGTTATACACTTCCATCATATCCAGCGCGTTACGGTAGTAAGTGGCTTTCAGTACGCGGAATGAGTCACTGGTCACACTGACGCCCATGGTTGCCATTTTTCGCAGCAGCGACTGCACAATATCATTGCTCATCCGGCGCAGGCCGCCGGTACCATCCTCTTCTGACAGCGGCTGATGTTTATGGTCGTAGTTATCGGCAATTTCTACCTGACAGCTCTGCCGGGTGGTGTAATTGCGATAGATTTCTGACAGCACGCCAATTTCCAACCCCCAGTCTCCGGGAATTTTAATGCCGTTCAGCACGTGGGTGCGCATGGCAAACTCACCGGAGAGCGGATAGCGAAAACTGCTGAGGTAATCGAGATATTCGGAGTGACCATAGACTTTTTGTAGTGAACGCAGCAGCGGGCCAACCAGTAAGCGACCCACGCGACCATTAAGCTTATTGTCAGCTACCCGGGCATAGAAGCCCTTACAGAACTCATAGTGGAATGACGGATTGGCCAGGGGATACAGCAGACGAGCCAGCATGCCACGTTCATAAGTAACAATGTCGCAGTCGTGGAGTGCTACGCAGCTGGTACGATCGGACGCGAGGGTATAACCGGTACAAAACCAGACGTTACGCCCTTTACCGGGTTGGCTGGGCGACAAGCCCTCTTTATCCAGTTCGGCGTCCAGTGCCTTCAGGCGCGGGCCGTCATTCCATAAAATGCGGTGGCGCTGCGGCAGACGAGAAAAGAATTCACGCGCATGCAAAAACTGCTCACGGTCGGCGCGATCAAGACCAATCACAATCTCTTCAAGATACGGGACTTTTGCCAGTTCGTCGACGATATGGCTTAATGCCGGTCCTTCCAGTTCAGAAAATAGCGAAGGGAGCATTAGCCCCATTTTGCGCTTTTTGGAAAATTGAACCAGATCTTTCTCCAGCGATTCAACGCTGCGGCCTGTCAGGTTATGGAAATTAGTAATAACACCATTCTGGAAAAAATCACTCATTGTGTTCCCCTTCAGACAGCCTACTGACGCCCGGCATGGGCAAGAAAATTGACTTTGTGACATGCATTCGCGCGGCAGAACTACTCCTGCGCGATAAAGTAGTCGAGCCCTTCACTCCAGCCATCGGGTCCTGTGTGGCTGGTTTCGTAAATATTGTGTCGATCGGCGCGGGATAAAACGATCGGCGTTTTACTGAAGCCTTTAATCACCACAGCATAGTCAACGCTGTCGAGCATTGGCGCATCGTTAGGCCCGTCACCCAGACCAACAGTGATAAAAGGTTGTTGATGGTGCGACGGATACGCTTGCAAGAGCCAGGCCAGGGCTGCGCCTTTCCCACTCCCTTTTGCCATCACATGCCAGAAGCGGCCGCCCTGAGTCAGGCTAAAACCTTCGGCATCAAGCGCTTCACGGAAGGCAGAAAACTGCTGTTCACTGTCACGCCATACCAGCGATTCTGACGCCTCGCGGCGGCGCGCCAGTGCCGCATTGCTGACGGTCAGGCCGGTGATATCGGCGACTTCTCTGTCGGTGAAGTCGGCAAAACCGCTAAAACGAAACTGATACTGCTGACGTAAACGGCGCAAGCAGTGGCAGATTTCACTGTAGTCTTTGCCGGCGTGATGGCGAACGGTATCACCTCCGGCGCTGTCGAGCTGAACCAGTGCGCCGTTTTCAGCAATAAAAGGCGCGCCACTGAAGCCCAGTTGCTGTTGTAGCGGTATAATTTCTGAGGCGGTTTTGCTGGAACAGAACACCAGAGAAATCTGATGCTGTTTAAGGCGATCTAACCAGGGCTGAGCGGGTTGCCAGCTATAAGTATGGTGATCGAGTAGTGAGCCATCTAAATCAGTCACAATCATTAATGCGTCATGCAAACCTGGCATGGTGTTCACCTCGAAACTTAACGGATAAGAGAGATAACATCCTGATTAATGGCTAAGTATAACTAACTCTGCGGCTTGTGAAGGGAAGCTAAGATGATTTAACAGTCGGTAAGATATTAGGAAGTTTTTTTGTAAGATTATTCTTAAAAGTGGTGAGAAAACATTGCTATTGTACGATTTATGATCGAGTTATAGGCCGCTACAGCTATGGCACCATGCCAGCCAACGTGTTTAGAGCGGGAATAAATATTCAGAGTTTTGCTAGCATCAGACTTGTCTTAATTACTCGAAAGAGTAAGCTGTCAGCGTTACGGATTACCCTGGTGTAACGAATTTCTTTTTAATGTTTTTCTTTCCCGGCCACTGGCCGGGATTTTTTTTGGCATGCAGTTAACGGTTCACTTCACTGATTGAGAAATCACGGATATCCAGCTCGAAGGCCTCCGCCAGTTCGCTGTAAGAACCGTACTCTTTACCCTGTACCTGTAACCTGTGCGCATCTTCATTAGCCATGAACTCTTGCACTTCGCCGGACGAACGACTTTGAATCGCATCCAGCAAGGCGTCAACATCAACTTTCACTTCGCGCTGAATGTCATCGCCGTTCTGTTTTGCCGTGCCCATGATTCTAATCCTCACTGAGCCAATGTGCTGTAAGTATAGCCACTGGTGAGAAGGGGGAGGGGGCAGGGGCAAAAAAAGCCCGCGCTGCGCGGGCAAAAATCCTTGTTACTTTTTGGGTTGTCTGCCTCTTTGGGGGAGACAGCTGTAAGAATTTTACCCGCTGCTGGTGTCAGAAGTCTCACATCGTAATGTTAAGAAAGTGAAAAGGTCAGCGGGTATTGCCCGGGCTTACGATGATTTACATCCGTGCTGGCAGCAAAAACAGAGATAAATGCTATCTTAATAACGAGTTAAAAATATTTTTAATAATTTAATTGTATTTACCAGGAGTCAGTATGGATTTTCTGCGCATTGTAATCGCTATTCTGTTGCCACCACTGGGCGTGTTTATGCAGGTTGGTTTTGGCGGCGCGTTCTGGCTGAACATTTTGCTGACCCTTTGCGGTTATATCCCCGGTATCGTTCATGCTGTATGGGTTATCGCTCGTCGATAAGTGCGTGATCGAGGTCAGGAAAAACCGGCCAGTATCGGTTAAACTTCCTCTATTATTTCGGGGAGAAAACCAATGAAGGTTAATGATCGGGTAACAGTTAAAACTGACGGTGGTCCGCGTCGTGCCGGCAAGGTTCTGGCGGTAGAAGATTTTAGTGAAGGCACTATGTACCTGGTTTCGCTGGATGATTATCCGCTGGGAATCTGGTTTTTTAACGAGCTGGGCCACGACGACGGTATTTTTGTCGAACCGCACGATGCTTCGCAGTAACCCGTCATCGTAAATCACGGGCCTGACCTTGAGTCAGGCCCGTTTTAGTTTATCTGTCGGTTAAAACGTTTCCCAATTTGCATTCTGTGACGTCAGTAAACGACCGGCAGCAGAACGCGTGCGCAGAGCTGATGCACCGGAGTTCAGCGTCACTGCATCGCTTTCGGCATTCTCATTGAGACGAAATGCCGCCACCGCTTGGGTCAGACGCGCAGCCTGCTGCTCAAGTGACGAGGCCGCGGCAGAGGCTTCTTCAACTAACGCGGCGTTTTGCTGTGTGACATTATCCATTTCGGTTACGGCCTGACTGACCTGCTGAATACCTCTGCTCTGTTCATCTGAGGCGGCGGCAATTTCCGCCATGATATCGGTGACGCGGCGCACGGCATCGACAATTTCTGTCATGGTATCGCCAGCGTGGCCCGCTTGTGATGAACCTTTGCCAATCAGGTCGACCGATTCAGCGATCAAGCCGTCAATCTCTTTTGCCGCCTGGGCACTGCGCTGTGCCAGATTGCGGACTTCACTGGCGACGACCGCAAAACCTCGCCCCTGCTCACCGGCGCGGGCCGCTTCCACCGCGGCGTTTAACGCCAGGATATTCGTCTGAAAAGCGATACTGTTAATCACATTAGTAATTTCGGCAATTTTACCTGAGCTGGCGGAAATATTGTTCATGGTGCTAACCACGCCGCTGACAATATCGCCACCTTCACGGGCCTTACCTGAGGCATCCGCCGCCAGCAGGCTGGCATGATGGGCATTTTCGGCGTTCTGTTTTACGGTGGCGGTAAGCTGTTCCATGCTGGCGGCTGTCTGCTCAAGAGCTGCCGCCTGCTGTTCGGTACGGGCAGAGAGATCGGTATTTCCAGCGGAGATCTCGCCGGAGCCCTGCCAGATAGCGACCGCACCTTCACGTACCGTACCAACGGTGTTGATCAGCGCCCGCTGCATCGCCTGTAAATTATTGCCCAGGATACCAATTTCATTACGCCCCCAGTTTTGCATCGGGGCGGTTAAATCTCCCTGAGCGATCAGTTCAATACGGCCTACCGCCTGGCGCAACGGTGTAATCACGACGCGACGCAGAAAGATAAACGTTGCCAGCGTCAGCAACAACGCCAGCGCAAAGGCGGCGGCCATGGTGATAAAGCCAAGACGCGAGTGCTGTTGGGCCTGAGTATTAATCGCTTCGGCGCGGTCGGTGCGAATCTTAATCGCCTTCAGCAGCAGCTGATTATATTGATCATCAAGTTTGCGCGTGACGTCGGTTTCCTGCGCGATGACGCCCTCGAAACTGCCCTGTCGGGCCGCGGTAATCATCGGTGTCAGGCCCTGTTTAACGTAAGCTTCAAAACGCTGCTTCATCGGTGCATCGAGTGCGATGCCCGCCGCGGTTTTATCGGGACGATTGCCATAGCGCAGGAAATTTTCCTGCGCTTGCTTAATGCGGTTTTCGCTGGCGGCCAGATTCGCTTTGAACTCATCCATTTCGCCGATACGCGCTGCGGCAGCGGCATGAATGACATTCAGACGTGCAGTTCGCAAGTGATTGGAGCTGTTGGAGACCGCCATGCGAATTTGAATTTCCTGAGTAGCGTCATTTAACGACTGGTTACTTTTAATCAGAAAATAGCTGGAAAGGCCGATACACAGTGCAAAAAGCAGCAGAATTCCGCCAAAGATTACGGCAAACAGCGGAACCAGCCGCAGATGCTGCCAGAAACTTAATCCGCTATATTCGGCTGTTGATTGATTAACTGTCATATTCTGTTGCTCTCAGTCAGATGTAGGGCGAAGCACTGCTTCGGTATCGATCTGAGCATCGGCAAAATAATGAAAACAATTAGCGGAAAGAGTGGGATCGCCGTCGCAAAACGAAAAGTTAAGATAAATAAAAAAGGCCGGTCAGTCCCGGCCTTTTCATTGGGTGATTATCTCACGTTGACATAAATACCTGAGGTGACATTATCAGTTAAACGGACAACATGATAAATAACCTGCTTGTTGTGCGTTTTGATTTTTCGCTTGATATTACCTTTGTGCGATGAAACCGTTTTCGCTTTTATTTGCATCTTATCGGATATCTGTATCGTATCATGACCTGACATCCACATCTTCAGCATATTTGATTCGGTCTGGCTGAGTGTTAACGGATGAACCTCTGGGCCAGAGGAATTACGATTTGGGGTGTTAAGTCTCTTTTGCAGATAGGTGCATAGCAGATCATCAAGTACTGCGGGCTTAATCGATTTTGAGGTAATAATCAAGTTCTTACGAACATAAAGATACTCCTCGAAGTGGATGTTCGAGATAGCCATAAAGATAAAGAATAGTGTATCAGGGTGCTGAATCAGGATATTTCGAATACGCAGGCTGGCATCAGGCTCGTGAATAAAACACTCTTCATTTATAAATACAATACCAGGCTTAATTTGCTGGCATTTATTATGAAGCTGGTCGATATCGTTGACTGAAGAGATATTCTTCTTCTTAACTCCTTTTACAGTCATATAGTCCATCAGACCCAGCCTTGTGTAGCTGCATGAATCCATAATAATTGTTGGCATGTTAGCGACCCTCACCAAATTGTTATCCGTTAAATCAACGATGAATTACGCGTATCGCGGTACGAAAAAGATAGCTTTGCAAAAATTTATTTTTATTGTTCACGAACTACCCGTGTGCAGACCGATGTCTTGCTAAGGCCAACAACTCATCCTTGCTGAGCACCACGTAGTTTGTGTTTGGAAGATGAAAGCGTTGTCTTACTACACGCAGCGGAGTGACACGGGCCAGAAAGACCGGCGGCGATATGCCAACATGCTGCTCCAGTTGCAATATTTCATTACATTGCCACTATCACCCAGAATTGGTCATTTTCTGATAAGATAATTCCTAAAATGATTTGTTGTACGAATGTTTCGTCTATCTGGGTGTGTTGACAATGCCGTAAAAACCATTTTAAGACAAGTAAAAAAAACTGAATCCGAAAAGGCTTGAAAAACATCCATTTGCGCTATTTTTCATCAAGATGCTCGCGCCAGGGCGCCGTGAGATAGCTTTTTTAAAATACGCGAAATATCCTTTGATAAGAATAGTTTTCATTTGAATAAGGAATTTATAAGATTTTCCTTAGGGAAATTCTTACAAAGAGTGTTCTGATTACAGGTTGATAGTTTTTCATTGCTTAAGTTTTTATATGGGATTGTTTAGGTTGGTTAATGTTTAGTTTTTGGGCATTTCGGAAATTATGTCAGAAAGTAAATCAAACACTTCACTGAATAAATGCTCGCAGAAGGGTGCCAACAGCGGCATCAAAATGCCCATCGTTAGTATGCCGATTGATAAGGTAATCGGAAAACCAATCGCGAAAACTGACAGCTGAGGTGAAACGCGATTTAACAAACCGAGTGCCATGTTAAGCGTCAATAACAGCGTGATTAACGGCAGCGCCAGCATCATGCCGTTAAGAAAAATTAATCCTCCGGCTTTGGTCAGCGCCAGAAACGCATTGGCATTAAGCGGTTCACCCCCAATCGGCAGGGTATGAAAGCTGTCAGCCAGCAATGAGATCAGCCACAGATGGCCGTTAAAACTCAGAAAAAGCAGCATTGCCAGCATATCGAGAAAGCGCGCCAATACCGGCATATTCAGGCGGCTACCGGGGTCAAAGAAGGTCGCGAATGATAATCCCATCTGTAAACCAATCACTTCACCTGCGGTTCGCACCGCCGCAAAAGCGAACTGCATGGTAAAGCCCAGGGCGATGCCAATCAGCATTTGCTGGATCAGCAGCCAAAGACCGCCGACGGAAAACAGCGTCACCTGGCTGGGGGGTAACATGGGCACCAGTAACCAGGTGATCATAAATGCCAGGCCAACTTTCACTTTGCGGCTGACCGATCGTTCACTGAGAATCGGTGCGGTGGCAATAAGTGCCAGCACCCGCACCATTGGCCAGAAGAATTGACTAAGCCAGAGCATCAGCTGGCTGCTGTCGAAAGTGAGCATCAGCCGATTATATAGGGCAGGTTGTTAAACAGGGTGCGCATATAGTCGAGGATCAGACTGAGCATCCACGGCCCGGCGATCACGGCGGTGGCCGCAACAGCAAGAATTTTGGGAATAAACGACAGCGTCTGTTCGTTAATCTGCGTTGCGGCCTGCAGCAGGCTGATTAACAGACCACTGATCAGTGCGGCCAGCAGCAGCGGGGCGGCCATTGCCAGCGCCACTTTCATCGCTTCGTGACCAAGCACCATTACCGATTCCGGTGTCATTGTTATATTTCCTGATGGCAGAGCAGGCGATTACGCCGCCAGTTAAGGTTAAGAATAAAAACTCTGTGCCAGTGAGCTGACCAGCAGTTGCCAGCCATCGACCAGCACAAAGAGCATCAGCTTAAACGGCAGCGAGATGGTCGCCGGTGGCACCATCATCATTCCCAGCGCCATCAGCACGCTGGCGACCACTAAATCGATAATCAGAAACGGAATAAACACCGTAAAACCAATCTGGAACGCGGTTTTCAGCTCACTGGTCACATAGGCTGGCAGCAGAATGCGCATTGGCACTGCTTCCGGGCCAGCTATCGGTGGGGTATTCGCCAGCCGGGCGAATAACGCCAGGTCCGCTTCGCGCGTCTGACGCAGCATAAATTCACGCAGCGGCTGCACCCCTTTATCAATCGCCACTTCCATGCTGATCTTGTCCTCGCTAAATGGCAGATAAGCATCCTGATAAATTTTGTCGAACACCGGCGCCATAATAAAAAAGGTCAAGAACAGTGCCAGACCGAGCATTACCTGGTTTGGCGGCGCTGACGGAGTACCAAGCGCATTGCGCAGCAAACCAAAGACGATGATGATGCGGGTGAAACTGGTCATCATCAGCAGGATTGCGGGCAAAAAAGTCAGCGAAGTGAGAAAAACCAGCGTCTGCACCGGCAGTGACCAGCTTTGTCCACCATTGGCCAGCGGCTGGCTGACCAGGCCCGGAAGCTGGGCATATACCTCTGGCGTCAGCATTAACAGTGGCAACAGTGATAACAGTCGACGAATCATTGCGATTTTCCGGAGCGTTTCAGGAACGTCTGTAGCAGGTGACGAAAATCTGCCGTTGCCATCGGCTCAGACTGTGGGTCCGGCGCTTTTGGCGGCAAGGTATGCAGATGGGTAATATGTTGGGCGGTAACACCCAGCACCAGACGCGCATCGTCCACATCAACAATCACCACACGCTCACGCTGGCCGATGCTGACGCTGGCGCTGACGTTTAGCGACTGGGAGCTGACTCGCCTGGGCGCAAAGCCACAGCGCCGCGCCAGCCAGGCGCAAGCGAGGATCAGTAACACAATAAAGGCCAGCACCGAGCTGACCTGCGTCAGCATCGAACCCGCGGAAGGCACGGCAGGCGAGGACGGCATAGATTGAAGCGGCTGGGTGCTGCTTTTCATTTATCGGCTCAGACGACGCATGCGTTCAGAAGGCGTAATAATATCGGTGATGCGAACGCCGTATTTATCCGCGACCACCACCACTTCACCCTGGGCAATCAGGTAGCCGTTAATCAGGATATCCAGCGGTTCACCGGCCAGCCCATCCAGCGCCACGACAGACCCTTGCGACAGGCGCAGCAACTCTTTAATGGTCATTTTGGTACGACCCAGCTCGACGGTCAGTTTGACCGGGATATCCATAATCAGATCGATATCCTGCAACGAACCGGCAATATCATTATTTTCAAAGGACTTAAAGACGTTATCCGTTGACGGCGAGCTGGCGGATGCTGCTTGCTCATTCATGGCTTCAGCCCACAGATCGTCCGCAGACGCGTTACCGTCGGCTGGTTTATTACTGTCAGTCATGGGCCTGTTCCTCATTCAGCGAGTTCAAAATTGGGTTAATCAAATGTTCCACACGCAGCGCATATTGACCGTTCAACGTGCCATATTGACTGGTTAATACCGGCACGCCATCGACGTGGGCGAGAATGCGATCGGGCTTTTCAATCGGCAGCACGTCACCGGGTTTCAATTGCAGAATGCGCGACAGGCGTAATGAAACATCGGCAAAGTTAGCCACTAATTCCAGCTCCGAGTGTTGAACCTGTTTGACCAGCGTTTCGCGCCAGCTCTGATCTTCCTGGCGCGAGTTTTCCAGCGGCGGGTTGACCAGCAGTTCGCGCAGCGGCTCGATCATGCTGAACGGAATGCAAATATTAAATTCACCCACCAGATTGCCAATCTCCACCTGGAAGGGCGTCGTCACAACAATGTCATTCGGCGATGTAGTAATATTGGTAAACTTCACCTGCATTTCCGAGCGCACATACTCCACTTCAAGTGGATAAATCGCTTTCCAGGCGTCACTGTAGCCGTCCAGCGCCAGCTTCAGCATGCGGCGAATCACCCGCTGCTCGGTATGGGTAAATTCACGACCTTCAACTTTGGTCGGGAAGCGTCCATCACCACCAAACAGGTTATCTACCGCGATAAAAACCAGCGCAGGCGAGAAGACAAACAGCGCGGTGCCGCGCAGCGGTTTCAGGTGCACCAGATTCAGGTTGGTTGGCACCGGAAGGTTGCGGGCAAACTCATGATAAGGCTGAATTTTAATGGCGCCGACGCTGATGTCCGGGCTGCGTCGCAGCAAATTAAATAATCCCATGCGGAATTGTCGCGCGAAGCGTTCATTAATGATTTCCAGCGCCTGTAAGCGTTCACGAACAACACGGCGCTGGGTATTGGGATCGTAGGGACGAATATCGCTTTCGCCCAAACCTTTAACTTTTTCGTCTGCGGTACTGTCACTGTCGCCGTTAAGCAGCGCGTCGATCTCAGCTTGCGAAAGAATGTTATCGCCCATCGAATCACCTCAAAATAAAGGCGGTAAACAGCACATCGTTTACGACCTGTGGAGGTTGACCCTCAACCAGTGGCGCTGCCAGCACCTGTTTGATCTGCGTCATCAGATCCTGTTTGCCCTGTTCACTCATCAGTGTTGATGCATTCTGACGCGAGAGTAGCAGCAGTAGTCGGCTACGCACTTCAGGCAGATATTCGTTCATGCGGCGACGTGTCTCTTCATCGGGCAGGCGCAGCGTAAAGCCGATATACAGCACGCGATCGGCATCGCTGGTGGCATTGACCAGGTTCACCGTAAAAGTATCAAGTGCAAAAAACAGAGGGGCGGCTGGGGGCTGTTTTTTTGCCGTGGTTTCTGTGGCATCAGCGGGTTTTTTTATCATTCGCCAGACTGCATAGCCTGCCACGCTGCAAGCGGCCACTGTGACAATCAGTAACAGCGGGATCATTATTGAACGTTTGCGGCCTTTGGCTTTCGCGATATCAGACATTTTTGCAGTAACTTCCTGTGAATTAGATGGGCGACGCCAGCCGCAGAGCCAGGTCAGATTATCCCGCGTCTTTTGTCGTTCAATAGCCAGAAAAGACGCGAGTTTTACTGCTAGCTTCGGCGTTTGCCGCTATCAGGCGAAAATATCAACAGCGTTGTTGCCGATCGCGCGTGCCTGAAGGGTGGCCGGAACGGCAATCGGCGTTATCTCGCCATCGTTATCCCGCGTCCTGCCAGAGTTACCGCTGGCGTTGCCACCTGACTGTTGCTGGCCGCTGAAAGAGTGGCTCTGCGCAGAGGCATCACTGCTGACGTTGCTCTGCGCGAGATAAATGCCGCTCTCTGCCAGCGCAGTACGCAGTTGCGGGATGGCGGCCTCAAGTGCGGCACGCACCTGGCTGTGACCCGAAACCATATTCAGCTGCGCCTGGTCGTTATCCAGTTTCAGGCTGATTTGAATCGATCCGAGATCCTGCGGATGCAGGCGCAGCTCAGCATTTTGCTGGCCGTTACGGTTGAACATTACCACCTGCTGGCTCAGTGCCTGCTGCCACTCCGGGCTGCCCAGCTGCGAATTCAGCTGCGGCGTGGCAGGCGCCATAACGCTGGCCGATGCTGTCGGTGTCAGCGGCGTACTGGCGGCGCTGAGGGGGGCGACAGCCGGCAAGCTGGTCGGCTGACTCTCTGTCGATTGCTCTTGCTTAATACTGCTTAACGTCTGCTGAAAGGAAGAGCTGGCCGACAGGCTGGCGCGGGTATCCATGCTCGTCTGCGCGGGCGTGCTGTTACGGGTCAGGCTGCTCAACAGCGCATTCAGACCGTGCTGTTTACTGCCGTCAGTTTCATTGTCAATGCCAGTACTGCTGGCGTCGTCAGGGTTTGCCGCGGTGAAATCAGGCTTAACCGGCGTTGGTGGCAGCATGGCAAACAGCGCCTGTAACGCCTGTTTATCACCGTCGGTTAGCTCCGCTGGCTTAAGCTGCTGTTGATCATCGGCGGATTCTGGCTGGACTTTACTCTTTTCGCTTTGTAGCAGTGCATTTAACGCTTCTGGTTTATCCAGCGCGGCAAGCAGGGTGCTGAGTTCGCTGGCAGGCAGCGATTTTTCCTCGCGACTTTGCTGCCCCGGCAGTTTGGCAGTTGCGCCTGCGACAGTGCCGGATTGCTGTGCCAGCGTTAACAGGCGGTTGCCCAGCAGGGTCAAAAACGCCGGCGGCATAGCGTCACTGGCGGTTAAATTGTTGCTGACGGCGCTGAGTTCGACGCTGGTATCGGCGCTGACCGCCGTCGGAAGTGTTGGCAGCGTGATCATTCGCCTTTCCTCAATGATGCCCGTTGGGCAAATTCATCCATCCGTTTCTGATCGAGACGGTTTTCTTGTAGTAATGCCGTCGACAGAGCACGGGCTTGCAGAGTTTCGTAAGCATGCAGCCGCTGCTGTTTATCGCGCCAGCAGCGCAACGCCTGCTCCAGTTTGCTGTTCCACTGCGCCAGCTGATGACGATGCTGCTCAATTGCGTTTTCCAGCGTCAGAATAAACTGGTGATAGTTGTGCCAGCGGGTACTGGCAATGCCGGACGACATATTGCTGTTAAGCTGGTTGCGATATTCGTGCTGGTAGTCGAGCAACATAGAGAGCTGATCGTCGGCCTGCTTATGCGCGCGCCGCACATCGCCCAGCTGCTGCGTGGCTTTCTCCACCTCTTTTTGCGCTAAATCGCGCAGTGTCTCAATCGCCGTGCTTTGCTTTGCCATACTGGCCTCACCTGAACTGTTTACGCTGAAACGAGCAATGCTGGCCGCTGGTGATGGTTAACCAAAAATGGCCTGCAGATGCAGTAAGGCATCGTCGTAACTGCTGCGCTCGAAAATGCCCTGCTGCAGAAACGCTTCCAGTTCCGGATAAAGCCTGATGGCTTTATCCAGCATCGGATCGCTGCCAGCGGCGTAAGCGCCGACGCTGACCAGATCGCGGTTGCGCTGATAGCTGGAAAGTAACTGTTTGAACTGGCGCACTTTGGCGTAATGGTTTTCATCAATCAGTGACGTCATTGCACGGCTGATCGACGCTTCAATATCAATTGCCGGATAGTGGCCCGCTTCAGCCAGACGGCGTGACAGCACGATATGACCGTCAAGGATGGCGCGCGCCGAGTCGGCAATAGGATCCTGCTGATCGTCGCCTTCAGTCAGTACGGTATAGAAAGCGGTAATTGAACCGCCGCCATCGATACCATTACCGGCGCGCTCAACCAGCGCGGGTAGTTTGGCAAATACCGACGGTGGATAACCTTTAGTGGCGGGCGGTTCACCAATCGCCAGCGCGATTTCACGCTGCGCCATGGCATAGCGCGTCAGGGAGTCCATGATCAGCAGAACGTGCTGACCACGATCGCGAAAATCCTCGGCGATGCGGGTGGCGTAGGCGGCACCCTGCATACGCAGTAGCGGAGAGACATCGGCGGGAGCAGCGATCACCACCGCGCGCGCGCGTCCTTCAACCCCAAGAATGTTCTCGATAAAATCTTTCACTTCGCGACCACGCTCACCGATCAGCCCGACGACGATCACATCGGCTTTGGTGTAGCGCGCCATCATACCGAGCAGCACGCTTTTACCGACGCCGGAACCGGCGAACAGCCCCATGCGCTGGCCGCGTCCGACGGTGAGCAGGGCATTAATCGCGCGAACGCCGGTATCCAGCACATCGGTAATTGGCGTGCGCTGTAGCGGGTTGAAGGGCGGGGTAATCAGCGCTGCCCGGTAGCCGGTTTCTGGCGAAGGCAGGCCATCCAGCGGACGCCCGCTGCCATCCAGCACTCTGCCCAACAGCTGCGGGCCGAGTAACAGCTGTTTGCCACTGTGCTGGCTGTCTCCGCTCACGCGGGCAAAAACCCGCGCCCCCGGCAGAATGCCTTCCACTTCTTCCAGCGGCATCAGAAACAGCCTCTGGCCGTTGAAGCCAACCACTTCGCTCTCAACTTCGGCCACCTGCTGGCCGTCGTAGCGTTCAATGACGCAGGTTGCGCCAAGCGGCAGTTGCAGGCCGGTGGCTTCCAGCACCAGCCCGGTGGCGCGCGTCAGGCGACCGTAGCGGCGTACCGTTGGCAGCTGGCTAAGACGTTGTTCAAACGCGTCGAGTGCGCCGAGCCAGCGTGAGAGACGCGAGGTCATTACAGCTCTCCCGGTGCAGCCAGACGGCACAGTTCATGCCAGCGGGTGGCGATGCTGGCATCAAGGTCGCCATCTTCAGCGCTGACCTTGCAACCGCCGGGATGCAGCGAGTTGTCGGCCAGTAAGCGCCAGCCGTGCAGAGTCAGCGTGGCACCAAGCGTCTGTTCAATTTGCGGCAGATCGTCCGGATGAACCCGCAACTGTGGCTTACCGCTGAACATAGGCTCCTGCTGGATCATCTGTTGAATCTGACGTAAAAGTGCCGAACCGTCGACCGCGGTCGCCTGACCCAGCACCTGACGCGCCGCCTCCAGCGCCAGCTGCATCAGGCGTGCGGCAATCACGCTGTCCAGCGCTTCCAGCGTATGCTGAAACTCGGCAACCAACTGCTGCATTCGCGCCTGTAACGGTGCCTGCTGCTGTTTTGCTTCCGCCAGACCTTGCTGATAACCGACGTCATAACCCGCTTTTTTACCGTCGTTGAAGCCTTTCTGCTGACCTTCAGCGTAGCCTAAGCCCTGAGCTTCATTGCGCACCTGGGTTTGCAACAGTTCCAGCTGGTTCTGTTGCAGATCACTCTCTTCAGCTTCGACCTCAGGGGCGGTATATTCCTCAACCGCTGGCTTTTCCGGCTGCGCGAAGTCGTCAGGCTGCCAGGTTTGCCACGGGCGGGAAGAAAAGGCATCAGACATACGTTTCCTCGCTGCTGCCAATCACCATCTCGCCACTTTCTGCCAGACGACGAACAATCAGCAAAATCGCCTTCTGCTCGTTTTCCACTGCGGACATACGCACCGGGCCACGGTTGGCGAGATCGTCGCGCAGTATATCGGCAGCGCGCTGCGACATATTCTGCAGGAATCTCTCACGAAGCGGTTGTTCGGAACCTTTCAGCGCAATCAGCAACTGTTCGGACTCCACTTCCTGCAACAGGCGCTGGATACTGCGATCGTCCACCTCAACCAGATTTTCGAACAGGAACATCTCGTCGATAATTTTCTGCGCCAGTTCGCCATCGAATTCGCGTACCGCTTCGATAACCGCTTCTTCCTGCTGGGTTTTCATCAGGTTGATAATTTCGGCTGCGGTTCTTACGCCGCCCATCTTCGCGCGCTTGAGGTTTTGACCATCCAGCAGGGTGTTCAGCACTTCGGTCAGTTCAGCCAGCGCGGCAGGCTGCACGCCGCCAAAAGTGGCGATACGCAGCATCACATCGTGGCGTAAACGATCATCGAACAGCGCCAGAATATCGGCCGCCTGACCCCGTTTCAGGTGCACGAGGATAGTGGCGATAATCTGCGGATGTTCGTCGCGAATCAGGTCGGCTGCGGCCTGTGGCTCCATAAAGTTAAGTGTTTCCATACCGCTGGTGGTTTCACGCGTTTCGAGAATATCTTCCAGCAGGCTGGCCGCGCGCTCTTCGCCCAGTGCCTTAATCAGCACAGAGCGCAGATAGTCGTTAGAGTTGATGCTGAGCGCGGCGTACTGCTCGGCATCGGCTTCGAACTCGCGCAGTACCTCGGTCAGCTGCTTATGCGAAACCTGTCGCATATTCGCCATTGCCGCGCTGAGATGTTGCACTTCGCGAGTGTTAAGATGTTTAAACACCTCAGCCGCACGCTCTTCGCCAATCGTCATCATCATAATGGCGCTTTTTTCAGTACCGGTCAGACTCATAGTTCGTTACTCATCCATTGGCGAATCACCAGCGCTACGACGCGTGGATCGTTCTCAGACATATCGCGAATGCGTTGGCTCAGCAGCTCAGCACTCATCCGCTGCTGTGATTTACGATCCAGATCCTGCTCATCTTTGCTCAGCGTCACCGAGAAGGCCTCTTGCTCCTCCTGGCGCTGAAGCTGCTGGGCGCTGGCCTGGGCACGGGCTTTTTCTTGCTGCTGTTTACGCAGCAGCTGCGGGCGTACCAGTTTGCGGTAGAGAATAAAGGCCACCAACAGCACCAACAGCCAGCGTCCGGCACTCATCAGCTGATCGAAGAACGACTGCTGTTGCCAGA
Source organism: Winslowiella sp. 2C04 (assembly GCF_050037805.1). NCBI lineage: Bacteria > Pseudomonadati > Pseudomonadota > Gammaproteobacteria > Enterobacterales > Erwiniaceae > Winslowiella > Winslowiella sp. 2C04. The sequence goes on from NZ_CP188300.1 coordinate 1,875,047, forward strand.
AGGGCAGCTCGCTACCATTGATATCGCTCTGGGTAAACGGTGAGTTGACCACGTTGACGCTATCGCCACGCTCGGTGGAGTAACCCATTGCTTCGCGGGTCAGATCTTCAATTTGTTTAATTTGTTGTTGATTCAGCGCGATCGCTTTGCCCTGATCATCGGCACGATAGTTCACCACTACCGCCACCGAGAGGCGTTTGATGTTGCCGACATTCATTTTGGTATGCAGGATCGTACGATCAACTTCGTAGTTGGTGGTGTCATCCTTACGGCTGTTGGAAGGAAGAGCACGCTCACTGTTACTGGTATTGGTGGTGCCATTATTAGCATTAGCACCCGTGTTATTGTTGGCGTTAGCCGCAGTATTATTGTTGTTATTTGGCTGGGTAACCGGAGCTGCATTGGCAGGGGCGGGTTGATTCGACAGCGCGCCCGGCACGCCACCTGGATACTGTCCACCCAGTTGTTCACTGACGCTGCTTTGACGTGAACGGATCGCCGCATTGTTGGGATCGTTGTTCGGTTTATACTGCTCATTGGTTTGTTCGCGGCTGTCAAAATCAATCTGGGCGGTAACCTGAGCATGTACGTTAGTCTGGCCGACAATTGGGCCAAGAATCGCCTCAATACGCTGCTGATAGCGGCTTTCTACTTCAGTGGTGTACTTAAGTTGTGCATCATTGAGATCGCGTCCAGCGCCGTCCGCATGCGTCAGCAGTCGGCCAGCCTGATCGACCACCGTCACATTACCTGGCGGTAAGCCAGCAACGCTACTGGAGACCATATGCACCACGGCACTGATTTGACCTTCATCCAGCGCTCGTCCCGGTTGCAAATTCAGCGTGACTGACGCAGAAGGCGACTTCTGTTCGCGCACAAACAGCGTCGGTTTAGGCATCGCCAGATGCACGCGTGCGCTTTTTACCGGCCCGAAGGTTTCAATGGTGCGTGCCAGCTCACCTTCCAGCGCACGCTGATAGTTAACCTGTTCGCTGAACTGGCTGATGCCGAATTTTTCTTTATCCAGCAGTTCAAAGCCGACCGCGCCGCCTTTTGGCAGTCCCTGTTGGGCAAGCCGCAGTCGCAGTTCATGGACTTTTTCCGCCGGCACCATGAGCGCACCCCCTTTGTCCTCAAAACGGTAGGGGATATTCATCTGGGTCAGCTGGGTAACAATTGCGCCGCCATCTTCATCAGTAAGGTTATTATACAGAACGCGATAGTCGGGGGCTTTCGCCCACAGAATCATGGCAATAACCACGGCAATGGCGGCGGCTGCGGCGATAATAAGGGGAATGCGTGGGTTTGCGCGCAGGCGAACCAAAAGGTCATTGAAGCCTTTCTTTTCAGCTGAATCCTGAGTGGTAGCATTCATGACCGATTCCTGCCTGACTGATGACCGGACTGTTTCACGTGGCGTGGTAGCAAAACTGACTCCCTGATGCGGCTTACAATAAAAGTTCCACCTCGATGGACGGCCATTATTTTCTGATTCGTAAAATTCGATGGGCTGATAAGCCATAGCTTTTGCGCTTATTTGCGGGCTTTGTCCGATTGACACTGTGATAAGTTTGCTGTCGTAAAAATCATCCGTTATCCAGTTCGAGGTAAAAATGGCTATTCAGGGCATTGAAAGTGTGGTGCAGCAATTGCAGGTGGCGACGCTTCAGGCCAGCAATAAAAGCACTGACGCGGTCGCGCAGGCAGATTTTGCCGGGCAGCTGAAACTGGCATTGAGTAAAATCAGCGAGACGCAGAGCGCAGCACGCAGCCAGGCGCAGGACTTCGAATTGGGTAAAGCTGGCGTGTCTCTGAATGATGTTATGGTCGATCTACAGAAATCTTCTGTTTCAATGCAGATGGGGATTCAGGTGCGTAATAAGCTGGTATCGGCGTATCAGGATGTGATGAATATGCAGGTTTAAAGCCATTCTGATTACTGCTAAAACTGTGCGCTGTGTAATGTTTGTTTAACCATTGCTGTGCATAATAGTATCTGACCTTTGACAGAGCTAACGCCGCGTATAACGCGAGTGCCGGAGATAAGCGCCGGAGAAAGGCCAAGGAATATCTGAGAGCTGCCAGCTTAGCTGGCAGCTTTTTTTGTGCCTGAAAAACATGCTGCTGAACATCTTCCGATTATTCCTAAGGCGAAACGGTGATTTGCTACTACATTTAACTGTGTAGTTTGATTTTCTTACGCTAATTAACCAGAAAGGGAACCAGCATGAGTGATAATGAAACTCTGAAAACGCCGACCGATCATTTACGTGATGTGACTTCACAGCTGAAAGAGATGCGTCACTATGCGCAGACCAATACGGAAACCTTGTCAACACACTGGCTGGCGTTTGACGCAGGTGAGTATCAGAACAAAGAGTTCGCTGAAGCGATCAATGACCTGCTGACTAAACAGGGTGCGGTGCTTGAAGCACTGGAAAAAACCGTTCAGGATTTAGAGATTGAAGCCAATCGCATCGATAACGAAGCCTGACAGGTTGATACTTGCTACAACGGGCCCGCTTATGCGGGTCTTTTTTTTGCGGCAAATGAAATTAAGCCGTCGCATTTACATTACGCTGACAAAATAAAACGATGATAATGCTTGCTAAAAAAATCGTTACATGTGTAAATAGCGCATCGGTTTGTGATACAGACCTATTTATGCCAAGCGATTTTATTAAAGCAGTTCTCAGTTCGAGCGTTATCTCAGATATCTCTTTCCCTGATTCTTCTTATTACCTTGCTCATAAGTATTATCTGCAAAGCAATCCTGTCCGCCTGATTAAAACAGGCTTATGAAATTCAGAGGAAAGTATTATGTCTAACAAAATGACTGGTTTAGTAAAATGGTTTAACGCTGAGAAAGGTTTTGGCTTTATTTCTCCTACCGATGGCAGCAAAGATGTATTCGTACACTTCTCTGCAATCCAGGGCGATAGCTTCAAGACCCTCGACGAAGGTCAGAGCGTAGAGTTCTCTGTTGAGAACGGCGCTAAAGGTCCTTCAGCGACCAACGTTATCGCACGCTAAGTGATGACGCCGCAGGCCTCTTACGACAGCGATGATGGCAGCGACCGGAGCAGTTAAGAGCCTGTAAAAGAAAACCCGCCTTGTGCGGGTTTTTTTGTATCTGCTAAACGGCAAGTGAAATACGATTAAGCGTTCTGGAAATAATTATCAGAGAAAGAATTAAGCCGTTATTTATCGGCGCAGTCAGGATATTTTTTCTTTATCGCGCTGCGTTAAAGTGAAATAGTGGCCGCAGTGTGCGCAAATCAGCGTCTGGTTTTTAGCGATTTTGGATGATTGCTGTTTGCTGCTATTTGAACATGATGGGCATGTTATTTGTTTCGTGCGGTTACGAAAAAAGCGTAAGCTGTCGAGATTCATCATTTTGTTGATCTCATTGTGACCGGTAGCTCAGTTTACGCTCTATTATTTTCAATAGCCCGCCTTATATTGTCTGTTTAATCGGCAGGCGATAATAGGGTTAAAGATCAATATGTCTGCTTAAAATTTAAAAATCTGCCACCAGCCACATATCGGCCTCTTCAAACATCTCTTCAATAATTCGCGCCATAATCGCTTTATCACTTTTACTGGCGTCGGTTTCGATGGCGTTACGCTGCATCGGTTTAACTTTAACCAGTGCATGAGGGAAGGCGCGATGGATGCGTTTTTCCAGTTCCTCATGAATCATTTCATTGGCATTGTTCAGCCCTGCCACATTGCGCTTATCGTAAATCAACTCGACGAACATTGCTGTCAACCTCTCTGTGAGAAACCTTGTCATTGTAATGTGCTTCGCTAATAATACTGGATAATAATACAGTATCAATGGTTGTCGCAGGCTGAATGACGATTTGTTAGCCGATTTTGTGGATTATTACCGGTTATCGCGCTGGCTGGCTTTTCGAAGCCCCAGCAGTGGTGGTAATTTACCAGGGTTATCAGACGCTGTGTCGTTGCCAGCAGTCAACCATTTTTGCAGGAGTAGGTATGGCAAAGCACCCCACGGGTAAACACTTAAAAGCAGAAGTGCTGCATGATGATAAGCAACTGCTGATTTACGTAGTAAAAGGTTCACGCATTGAAGATATGCCGGTGGATGACAACGAAGATTATCCGGGCGATATGCTGATGGCACTGCCAAATCTGAGCAAAGAGTTTGATACTGAACTGGATGAAATGCTGAGCGAAGCGCAATCGGGTGATGTGCTGGTGCTGGTTTGTCCGGGCGACCAGACTTTCAGCTACGGCTACTCGCGTGTGAAAGCGATGAGCGCTGACTGATATTTTCAGCCGGGTTGTTTACCAGATGATCCGTCTGGTGATAGTTTCATGACAGGAATACACAGAGGAACAATAATGAAGCAACTGGTCATCGATATTTTAATGAAAATGGCTAAGATGGACGTTGATGCCAAAGAGCTGGCGGCTCAGGTTGAGGCACAGTCACTGCTGATTGCCGCGCTGTTGCTGACTGCAGGAAAGGAGGGTTCCAACAATATCTCCGAGAACATCCAGAATGCAATTATGACTGCGGCAGGAACTTCCGTTGAATTTTTACAGGCCGATGTTGATCTGTTGCTGATCCACGTTAATCGTCTGCTGGCGGTAACGCGCTATGTTGATGAACAATCAACGGTAACTGAGTAAGCCAGTGCAATTGAGCCCGCGACGGCGGGCTCAATATCGGCTTATTTACGGCCAATCACTTTAGCAAGTACAAAACCAATACCCGCTGCTACCGCCAGTGAAGCCAGTGGAGAACTTTTGGTTTGTTGTTTAACAGTATCAACAAAGTCATCCACCGCATAGCTACCACGTGCCAGCTTCTGGCGTACTTTGCCTTTTAATTCATGTTCAGAAGAGCCTGCTGCTTTACCAAACTGCTCCTGACCGGCACCAATTGCTTCATCAACTTTGTCTTTTGCCTGTTCAAACATAGCTTCTCCTTAGGTGTGTTGAGTCCTCAATACGAGACACTATTAATCGTAGACCATGATTTGGAAAGCTTGCAGAGTCAGATGTTTATAAATGTTGCATTGGGGGGAGGGAGGGCAAAAAAAAGAACCTCTGGAAGTGGAAATCCAGTAACACTTCCAAAGGCCGTGCAACAGCACGATTCGTTACAAGGGTAATCAGCGATGTTACTCGCCTGTTAAACTTATACAATAACCTCTAACTTGTACAACTATAATTGTACAAAACCCCCTGGTCGGAGGAGTATATGCGATGCATGTTTCTGGCAGTCCTGTTCTTATAACTGGCTGAATGCTTATAGTTCATTCTTTATGCAGAATTCTTCCCAGGTCATGCCCAGCGCTTCAGCGTGGGTACGCAGGTATTTTTCTATCGCCTTGGCCGCTACGGCTTTATCTGGTTCGGCCAGCTGAATTGAAAACAGCATCGCATCCTGTTTTTTGGCACGAAGAAAAGCGGCATAGATACGATCGGCCTGAATCTCTTTCAATTTTTCCTGCGTCATACCCAGCGCTTGTGCATCCTGTTCGCTGATTTTATCCAGCCCGGCCTGGAAATCAGGATGCGCCTGTAAAAACATGGCGCGGGCAAGGGTGTAGTACTCTTCAGGGGTTTTCATGGCAGTTTTCCTTTTGATTCAATCCGCCTAGTTTACACTTGATAAACCGCCGATGCCTCCCCGAAGCCGCTGTCGGGCAAATTTGTTGAATGTTTCTTGCGGTATTTAACTGAAAATCATAACTTACCCGCGTACGCATCGAGGACAGGGATAATAAATGAAGAAGTGGATTGTATTTTGTGCGGTGGCGTTAAGCGGCTGTACGCAGATTACCAATTACGATCAGGCGGTCAAAACCCCTGCGCCGGTCACGCTGCAAGGTAGCTGGCAGAGCGTAGGGCCGCAAAGCGGGCTGATTAGCGATCAGGCGGTGGCCAGCCTGCTGATTACCGCTGAAGGCGATACGCTCGACTGCCGTCAGTGGCAGCGCGTGATTGCCAAGCCAGGCAAGCTGACGGTGTTGGGCGATGACTACGTGAATGTGAATAAACAGCTACGGGTAATGCCGCTGGAGCTGGAAGGTACAACCCTGCACTATGACGGACTGAAGCTGCGGAAAATGGATCATCCGACGGCAGAGTGTCAGCAGGCACTTGATGCGCTGTCCAGCAATCCGGCTGCTGCGTCGTTGCAAAATATTGAGCCGGCACTGATGCAAGTGAAGAAAACGGCAAACTAATACCGCAGCCGGTTAACAGCCCGACGCGTCCATGCGTCGGGCTGTACAAGGTTACTGCACGACCCAGACGCTCAGGCTGCCGCCGTTACAGAAAAATTGCCCGTTACCCTGGTCATCACAGCTGACGATCTCTTCACGATGGCCGAGATAATCACGCCACTGTGAATGGGCAAAGTTCTCTCCCAGCGCTACGGTTTTCTCACCCTGTTCACCGTTGGACATAATCACCACGCAGCCCGGCTGTTCTTCCGTACCGCTGCGGCTGAAAGCAACGCAGTTGGCATGATCAAAATAATCGGTCTGCACCCCGTGCGCATACAGCTGACGGGCGCGGATTAATGCTTCCAGTTCAGGGATTGCAGGCATCTCAATTTTATACTGCTGACCATCGCCGCCTTCATCCTCATAGCTGGCACCAAACAGATCCGGGTAGAAGACAGTCGGTACGCCTTGTTCACGCAGCAGAATCAGCGCATAGGCCAGCGGTTTGAACCACGGCTCAACCGGCGCTTCCAGCGACTGTAGCGGCTGTGTATCGTGGTTGGCGACAATCGTCACCGCATGGAAAGCATCGGTGGCGACCAGCGTGTCATTGAATATCTGACTGAGATCGTAATCGGCACCCTGTTGCGAGGCATGATGAAAATTCATATGCAGCGGGGCGTCGAAAAGCATGGTTTTGCCGTCGACCTGGTCAATATATTGCTGCAGCTTATCCACTTCATGCGACCAATATTCCGCGACGATAAACATTGGCTGCTCAGCGACTTCCTGAATATGATCGATCCACTCTTTGTAAAACCATGCGGGAATATGTTTAACCGCATCGAGTCGGAAACCGGTGCAATGCACTTCATTCATCACCCAGCGCGCCCAGTATTTAAGCTCCTCGGTTACCGCATGATTGCGAAAGTCGATATTAGCGCCCATCAGATAATCGAAGTTGCCCAGTTCGTCATCAACCTGCTCATTCCAGCCTTCGCCGGTATAGTCATTGACGATTTTGAACACGCCATTTTCATCCGGGTTTTCAATATGATCAACGCCGCTAAAACATTTGTAATCCCAGACGAATTGTGAATATTTGCCGTCACGCACCGGAAAGGTAAAGCGCGTCCAGGCTTCGGCATCGATCACCTCTTCGTCAATCTCTTCACGATTATCGGGATTGACGCGATTAACCTGCACCGCCTCTTTTTCATCGGCACCCATTTTATGGTTGAGCACCACATCGAGCAGTACGCCAACATTATGTGATTTCAGTGCCTCTACCGCTGCCAGCAACTGTTCTTTATCGCCGTATTTAGTGGCGCGGCTGCCTTTAGTATCAAATTCACCTAAGTCGAACAGGTCGTAAGTATCGTAGCCGACAGAGTAGCCGCCGGAATCCCCTTTATAAGCTGGCGGTAGCCAGACAGAAGTAATACCGATTTCTGCCAGCCATGCCGCACGCTCAGCTGCTTCAGGCCACAATTTTCCCCCGTCGGGGTAATACCAGTGAAAGAACTGCAACAGCGTGGGGTTATGCATTGTAAGCTCCATTTTTAACCAGCTAAAAATGAAGTATGGAGTAAGCGTGAGGAAAAGCGCGGGCCGTTACAGATTTATTTTTGAACGTTGGCCCGCTTGATGCATTGAAGGAATATCTGGCGTGACTGATACCGGTTATTCTGCCGGATATAATACCGTGCCAGCCAGTTTGCCGTAGGCGGAATTCATCGATTTTTGCCGATTAGAATGGCCAATCAGTGAACTCAGTTCTTCCATGCGCGCCTGCAACAGCCGCTTGATTTCTGCTTCGTTATCCAGCAGATGACGCAGCACCGGACGCAGCTGATCCTGAGTATGAGAAGGCACAGGCTGCTGCCGGGTTAGCTGGCTTAATTTTTCGACCGCACTGACATAATTAACTTCCATATCAATTAATTCTTCCCATTTTCCCTCGCTGGCCAGGCGTAACACCGACTGGCTGAGAGATAACAGCTGTTGGTAAATCGTGAACAAGTGCGGTGCAATATTCATTAAATCGCGTCCTGAACCAGGGCTTTAGAAGTGGACACCTCTTTCCAGGCATCGGCAATATTGCGCAGTAAGGCTTCGACTTCTTCAATTGCCGCAACATCATTATGCAGATTGGCCTGTAACAGGCGACGCGTCATATAGCTATACAGCGCGGATAAATTATCGGCCAGCTCATCGCCGCTGCTGTCATCCAGCCCCATTTTCAGTCCGTTATCAATAATATTGATCGCTTTTGACAAGGATTCGCCCTTACCCGGCTGGTTGCCGTCCTGCAAAAACAGGCGGGCGCGCACCAGTGCGCTTAACGCGCCGTCGAATAACAGTGTCATTAACTGGTCGGAACTGGCGCTCATGACGGCGCTTTCCAGGCCGACTTTGGCATAAGCTTTGGTACCGCTTGCGCTATACATTATGTCCTCTCTTATGACGAGCTGCTGGAAGAGCTGTTTGACGTGGTGAACTGTGAGGCTAAATAGTTGCTGGTACTGTTCAGCTTGTTCATCAGCACGTCCAGTTGGGTGAACTGCTCTTTGTAACGGGCGATGGCATCATTAATACTGTCGTTAGTTTTATTGTACTGCGCGGTCAGCGACTTCAGGGTTTGACTGACGCCATTGGTGGCGTTGGTCAGGATCCCGTCGGTAGCCAGGTAGCGGGTAATGGAGTTATTGATGGTGGTGCTAATACCGGTGCTTTTGCCGTCACCATTAATCATCGCCATCACGCCTTTGGCGTCGTTTGACAGCGCCGTCGAGAGCTTATCGCTGTCCAGCACCAGTTTGCCGGTGGTCGGATTCGAGGTAATACCAATCTGCGACAGGGTTTTATAAGTCGATGAGCTGGCGGCGTTAGTCAGCTGATTCTTAAGCTGGGTCTGAATGGTGCGCAGGGTGCTGTCGCCGAGCAGTGCACCGTTGCTGCTGCTCTGTTCTTCGGCACCGGCATCTACCGCGGTATAAGCGGTCAGATTACTGAAGCTGTCCTGCAATGCGTTATAGGCATCCACCCAGGCTTTAATTGCCGTGCTGGCCTTTGAGGTGTCTTTGGCAATCGTCAGCGACTGGGTATCAGTGGTTTTATTCAGTAGCGTTAAGGTTACGCCTTGCGGCGCATCAGTAATGGTATTGCTTTCGCGCTCAATATCGACACCATTAACCGACAGCAGGGCGTTTTGCGCGCTGACGGTCTGCGACATGCCGTTGCTGCTGGTGCTGGCATCATAACCTATAAAACTTTGCAGTTTAGCGTCACCGCTGACGCTAAGCGTCATGGCATTTTTCTCGCCGGTTTCGGCGGAGGTTACCACCAACTGATAGTTTTTATCATCTACTTTGATAATGCTGGCGTTTACGCTGCTATCAGCATTATTAATCGCATCGCGGATACCGGTCAGGGTGCTCTGTGCATCGGTCAGCTCAATTTCCAGCGGTTTCTCTTGTCCTGGCTGGCTGATGGTCAGCGTACGGGTGCCGGCGCCGCTGGTGCCCAGATTGCTGGTGCTGCTGTCAACTTTGCCGGAAAGCAATGACTGCGCCTGCGCCAGTTGGGTAACCGCAACGGAATATTTACCGGTCGCTGCGCCAGCTTCAGTGGTGGCGGTAAATGCGTCGGTGGCGCTGCTGGTGGCGGTGGTGCTCTGGAAAATCGCGTTGGTATTGATCGCCGAGTTGGCGGTCTGGAAGCTGGTCAGCGCGCTTTTCAGTGAACCATAAGCGCTCAGCTTGGCGGTATACGCTGATTGTTGGGTGGAAATCGGCGTCAGGCGTCCTTTTTCCGCGGTAGTCAGATTGGTTAACAGCGTATCCAGCGGCAGCCCGGATCCAATACCCATTGAAGAGATGGAAGCCATAACAGTCCTTATTTTATTCGGGTGTGAAAGTACTCGGTTTATCGGCACAACATCCGGGAAGTTTACAAATTTTTTTTCCCGTCAATAAACGGAACAGCGACCGTGGAGAAGGGCATTTCCTGGCATTAGGATTTGAAGCAGCGAGGAGGTCAGCGGCAGAAATAAATTGTGTCTGAGAGTGAAATTTTTCTAAAGGTTAGCGGGCGGACGCCGATAGAGGGTTAGACGGCGATAAAGCCGAGGGCAACAGCCCAAACCTAACCGAGTAGAATGAAAGGATATTATCATGGCACAAGTTATTAACACTAACAGCCTGTCGCTGTTGACCCAGAACAACATGAACAAATCACAGTCCGCACTGAGCACCTCTATTGAGCGTCTCTCTTCCGGTCTGCGTATCAACAGCGCAAAAGACGACGCTGCGGGTCAGGCGATTGCCAACCGTTTTACCTCTAACATTAAAGGTCTGACTCAGGCTGCGCGTAACGCTAATGATGGTATCTCAGTGGCTCAGACCACCGAAGGTTCACTGTCTGAAATTAACAATAACTTACAGCGTATCCGTGAACTGACCGTTCAGGCAACTAACGGCACCAACTCTGATTCTGATCTGACTTCCATTCAGGATGAAATCACTTCCCGTCTGAGCGAAATTGACCGCGTATCCGGCCAGACTCAGTTTAACGGCGTGAAAGTGCTGGCTTCTGATAACACTATGAAAATTCAGGTCGGCGCTAACGATGGTGAAACCATCTCTATCGACCTGCAGAAAATTGATTCCAAAAGCCTCGGCTTAAATGGTTTCAATGTCAACGGCGCACAGAAAGTGACCGGCAGCCAGTTAATTTCTGAGTTTAAAGCAACCGGTACTGATAACTATAAAGTGGGTGCAGACACCTTCAACGTCAATGTTGATAGCGGTGCGGTGACGAAAGGTGGCGATGCTCAGTATATCGGTGCTGCTGATGGTAAATTTACCAATAGTGCAACGACTGATAACGCTGCCGCCATTGATGATGCTGTCGATTTAGCAAGTAAACTGGCAGATAAAAAATCTGGCGATGTCGTCTCTTACAACGGTATGGATCTGACTTTAACCGCTGATGCTGATGATAAGGGTAACGCCAGCTTTAAAACTACCGTAGACGGTAAAGACGTTAACATGACCACTACAGGGAGCACCGCTGCTGCTGGTACTGGCGCTACTTTGGGTGGAACGGCTCTTTATACCAATGCTGTTTCTGGCCAGCTGACCACTTCAGCTACCCAGGATAACCGCGCAGCGAAAATGTCCGATCTGGATCTGCAAGGTGCGAAAAAAGACGGCAGCACCCTGAAAATAAATGGCAAGCAGTACGATGTCAACGCAACTGGCGATCAAGTGACTGCGAAATTTGACGACGGCACCGGTACTATGGTTGATAAAACCGTTTATATGGGTCGTACCGAAGCCGGTGCTGCAACCCTGATCAATGAAGATGCGGCTAAAGCACAGCAGTCTACTGCAAATCCACTGGAAGCACTGGATGACGCTATCAGCAAAATCGACAAATTCCGTTCAAGCCTGGGTGCAGTGCAGAACCGTCTGGATTCTGCGATCACCAACCTGAACAACACCACCACCAACCTGTCATCTGCACAGTCCCGTATTCAGGATGCTGATTACGCAACTGAAGTTTCCAATATGTCCAAAGCGCAGATTCTGCAGCAGGCAGGTAACTCAGTGCTGTCTAAAGCTAACCAGGTTCCACAGCAGGTTCTGTCTCTGCTGCAGGGCTAATTGGCCACGCGGTACGCGTAACACTGTTTAAACCCTGCTTCGGCAGGGTTTTTTGCTGATAATCCACCAGAAAAATTCCACCGATCCCGCTGCGATAACCCTGATAAGACCCTCGGCCTGCTCGATAACACTAAGCCGAATTAACCCGCTTTTTTATCCCTATTCACTCAATCGATATTGCTACAGAAACGGATAATTATGCCGATAACTCAATAACGCAGGGTAGTCAGAGTGAGCGATCTATATACCGCCGAAGGCGTGATGGATAAACATTCGCTGTGGCAGCGATACGTGCCGCTGGTGCGCCATGAAGCGTTGCGCCTGCAGGTGCGTCTGCCCGCCAGTGTCGAGCTGGACGATCTGCTGCAAGCCGGAGGTATCGGGCTGTTAAATGCCGTCGATCGTTTTGATGCGTTGCACGGTACCGCCTTCACCACCTATGCGGTGCAGCGCATTCGCGGCGCGATGCTGGATGAACTGCGCAGTCGCGACTGGGCCCCCCGCAGCGTACGCCGCAACGCGCGCGAAGTGGCCGGGGCGATGCAACAGGTAGAGCAGTCACTGGGGAGAGCGGCCACCGAGCAGGAGGTTGCCGGACAGCTGAATGTCTCGATGGAAGAGTACCGGCAGATCCTGCTGGATACTAACAATAGCCAGCTTTTTTCCTACGACGAGTATCGCGAAGAGCACGGCGATAGCGCGGAGCTGGTGACAGAAGGGCATGAAGAAGCCAACCCGCTGCATCAGCTGATGGAAGGGAATCTGCGCGATCGGGTCATCGAAGCGATCGAGGGGTTACCCGATCGCGAAAAGATGGTGCTGACACTGTATTACCAGGAAGAGCTGAATCTGAAAGAGATTGGCGCGGTGCTGGAAGTCGGGGAATCCCGCGTCAGCCAACTGCACAGTCAGGCGATAAAACGCTTGCGCACCCGGTTAACGGCAGCGCGCTGACAGAGTCAGTTCTCGCTTTCAAAATTTTAACCGGGGAATCTCATATGGTATCCAAAACTAAAACAAGGCCATTAAGCCGATATCTGAAAGACTATAAACACAGCCAGAGCAACTGCTCGCACTGCGACAAAGTGCTGGATCGCATGGCGCTGGTCTTTCGCGGCCAGGTAATCAATAAAGAAGCCATCGTGCGGATGGATCAGTTGATCGACGAGCAGGTGTGGCAAAAACTGCAAAGTGAGTTGACGGCGCTGTGCCGCTTTTGCAGTGATATTTACTGCAACAGCCAGCCTAACTATTTCGATATCATGGCGTTTAAACAATATCTGTTTGAGCAAACTGAGATGAGCCACAGCACCATTCGTGAGTATGTGGTGCGCCTGCGTCGCCTCGACGATATGCTGTCGGCACGTAATTTCCCGGCGGATAAGCTGCGCGGTAATAGCTGGCATGCATGCCTGGAACAAGATCTGCCGGATGCCGGGCAAAACAACTATCGTATTGCGCTGCGCAAGTACGATCAGTTCCTTGGCTGGCAACGTAATTAGCCAACATATTAAATCGGAGATGACCATTCGGTCATCTTCTGTAAAACTACAGGGATAACTGAAAAAGCTTTCGCTGGAGGCTACGTTGTCCTTACATCACCTTATGCAGTTCCCCCGTCTTGAATTTATCGGCGCACCGACGCCGCTGGAACATTTGCCACGTCTTTCCGACTACCTTGGCCGCGATATTTTTATTAAACGTGACGATGTCACGCCGGTCGCGCTTGGCGGTAATAAACTGAGAAAACTCGAATTCCTTGCCGCTGATGCGCTGCGTCAGGGAGCCGATGTGCTGGTGACAGCCGGTGCCATTCAGTCCAATCACGTGCGTCAGACTGCCGCGGTAGCCGCAAAGCTTGGGCTGAAATGCGTGGCGCTACTGGAAAATCCGATCGCCACCGAAGCGGAAAACTACCTGACCAATGGGAATCGCCTGTTACTGTCATTGATGGACACCGAAATCGTCATGGTTGATGCTCTGCATGCGCCGGACAGCCAGCTGGAACAGCAGGCCACGCTGCTGGAAGCGCAAGGATTTCGTCCATATGTGGTGCCGGTCGGGGGATCGAATGCGCTCGGTGCGCTGGGTTACGTTGAGTGCGCGCAGGAAATTGCCCATCAGATTGAAGGGATAACGGATATTGCGGCGGTGGTAGTGGCTTCGGGCAGTGCCGGAACCCATGCCGGGCTGGCGGTTGGGCTGGAGCAGTTGTTACCGGATACCGAGTTGGTAGGTGTCACCGTCTCACGTAAGGTTGCCCATCAGCTGCCAAAAGTGCAAAGCCTGCAACAGTCGGTGGCGCAGTCGCTGACCCTCAGCGCCTCGGCAGAAATTACCCTGTGGGATGACTACTTTGCCCCGCAGTACGGCGTGCCGAATGAAGAGGGCATCGAAGCGATAAAACTGCTGGCGCGGCTGGAAGGCATCATGCTTGACCCGGTGTATACCGGCAAAGCGATGGCAGGTTTGATTGATGGGATTGCGCAGCAGCGCTTCCGCCGCGAAGGGCCAATTGTGTTTGTTCACACCGGTGGTGCGCCGGCGTTATTTGCTTATCATCCTTCGGTCTAAGTCGTCGCCGAAAAAGCGTTTATAATCCGGACGATATTATTGCTGGAAACTTTTGGAATCGGTGGCAAAAGCCGCCCTTACCTGTGATAACGGTGCTGAAAACCGCACCGTTATCGACTTATAGCAAAGCATAAACTCACAATAATGGGGTCGATATGAACTTCTCTCTGGTACGTCGCCAACTGGTGATGGGTGTGATGGCAGTGGCGCTGGTGGCGGGTTTTAATGCCAACACCTTCGCGGCGGAAAATCTGCTGAATAAAGTGAAACAGCGCGGTACGCTGCTGGTCGGTCTGGAAGGAACTTACCCGCCGTTCAGCTTCCAGGATGAAAACGGCAAGCTGGCCGGTTTTGAAGTCGACTTCGCCAATGCCCTGGCGCAGCACCTCGGTCTGAAAGCCGATCTGAAACCGACCAAATGGGACGGAATGCTGGCTTCGTTAGATTCCAAGCGCATCGACGTGGTGATCAATCAGGTTACCCTGTCTGACGAGCGCAAAAAGAAATATGACTTCTCCACTCCTTACACCGTTTCCGGTATTCAGGCGCTGACCAAAAAAGATAACGCCGGTAGCATCACCAAACCTGAAGATCTGAATGGTAAAAAAGTCGGTGTTGGCCTCGGTTCTAACTACGAGCAGTGGCTGCGTGAAAACGTCAAAGATGCTGATGTGCGCACCTATGATGACGATCCAACCAAATATCAGGATCTGCGCGTTGGCCGTATCGATGCGATTCTGGTTGACCGCCTGGCGGCACTGGATCTGGTGAAGAAAACCGGTGGTACGCTGGCGGTTGCTGGCCCGGCATTCTCGCGTCAGGAGTCCGGCGTGGCTGTGCGTAAAGGCAATGAAGATCTGGTGAAGGCGATTGATGCCGCCATCGCAGAGATGCAGAAAGATGGTACGCTCACTAAACTGTCTGATAAATGGTTTGGCGCGGACGTTACTAAATAATGCAAGATAGTATTCAACTGGTGCTGGATTCAGCACCTTTTTTATTGAAAGGTGCCGTTTTTACTCTGCAACTGAGTATTGGCGGCATGTTCTTTGGCCTGCTGCTCGGTTTTATCCTGGCACTGATGCGCCTGTCCACCTTCTGGCCAGCCCGCTGGCTGTCACGGTTCTACGTCTCAATATTTCGCGGCACACCGCTGATCGCACAGCTGTTTATGATCTACTACGGCCTGCCGCAGTTTGGTATTGAGCTGGATCCGATTCCTTCGGCAATGATTGGCCTGTCGCTCAACACCGCGGCTTACGCTTCTGAATCGCTACGTGGCGCGATCTCTTCCATCGAACGCGGACAGTGGGAAGCGGCCGCCAGTATTGGTATGACGCGCTGGCAAACAATGCGCCGGGTGATTCTGCCGCAGGCAGCGCGCACCGCATTACCACCGCTCGGCAACAGCTTTATCAGTCTGGTGAAAGATACCTCGCTGGCGGCCACCATTCAGGTGCCAGAACTGTTCCGACAGGCGCAGCTGATTACCTCGCGCACGCTGGAAGTGTTTACCATGTACCTTGCGGCATCACTGATTTACTGGGTGATGGCAACGCTGTTATCGGTGTTGCAGAACAAGCTGGAAAATCACGTTAATCGTCAGGATCGGGAGTCAAAATGAGCGCCATCGAAGTCAGCAAACTGGTGAAGCAGTTTAATGGTCAGACGGTGTTGCATGGCATCGATCTGTCCGTCAGTTCCGGTGAAGTGGTGGCGATTATTGGCCCAAGCGGATCGGGTAAAACCACCTTACTGCGCAGTATTAATCTGCTGGAAGAACCGGATAGCGGCACCATTAAAGTTGGCGATATCTTAATTGATGCTAATCAGCCGCTGAGTAAACAGCAACAACAGGTGCGCCGTTTACGTCAGCAGGTCGGCTTTGTCTTCCAGAGCTTTAATCTGTTCCCACACCGCTCGGTGCTGCAAAACATTATTGAAGGGCCGGTTATCGTTAAAGGTGAGCCGAAGGCAGAAGCGATTGCTCGCGCACGCCAGCTGCTGGAGAAAGTCGGCCTGCACGGTAAAGAAGACAGCTACCCGCGCCGTCTGTCTGGCGGCCAGCAGCAGCGTGTGGCGATTGCGCGCGCGCTGGCGATGCGGCCTGAAGTGATTCTGTTTGATGAGCCGACCTCGGCGCTGGACCCGGAGCTGGTAGGGGAAGTGCTGAATACCATTCGGGCGCTGGCAGAAGAGAAGCGCACATTGGTGATTGTGACGCATGAGATGAGCTTCGCCCGTGATGTCGCCGACCGCGCGATCTTTATGGATCAGGGAAAGATTGTCGAACAAGGCCCGGCCAAAGCACTTTTCTCTCATCCGCAGCAGGAACGCACCCGTCAGTTTCTCGATAAATTCCTCAATAATTAATCGCCTTACTTATGCGGTTACATTCGGCTTGCTGACGCTAGCCGGGCAGGGAAGCCCGGAACTGGCCCGCTAAGCGAATTATAATATTAAAAAGACCGCGCCTCTGGCACGCTGCCTGACGCGAAAATAAAGTATCGCGTCTACAAGGATGAACATATGCCGGTTAACGGGACAAATAACGGCGGCAAACTGTTGCCCGTCACAGGGATAAATCTGCCTGGTGCTTCTCCGCTCCAGACCAGTGATACGCTGAGCACGGTCATTCAAACCAGTAATACCCCGCTGTCATTGCCCAAAACAGACCGATCCGCCACGCAATATTCTCTGCCTGCACCACAAACATTGGCGCCAACTGCGACATTTTCAGCCAAATTAGCCTTGGTCGAGGCGCTCGAGGAGTGGCAACAGCTTGCGGTTATTTATCCCGCTGAAGAAAACGTGCAGGATTTTTTTCTCGCCAGAGGTGTAACCAGTGCTCATCATTATGTCTACGGAGCAGGAGTTAATGAGAAGGGAAAAAACTTTATCGAAAGTTTTCGACAAAGAAACCAGCCGGTAGTGATCTGTTCATTACAGCAGGCGCTGAATGACTGGCAAAAAATGACCATTGAGGAAAGAAAGATTTGCTCCGTCAGATACTTCGCCAGGTCACGCGGCATTGACAGTAAATACTTCGGTACGCTGGCTAATATCGAAGCTGGCGTGTCCGGGCGGGGGAAAAAGCTGACGGAGCAGCAGTCGAGTAAAAATATTCCGCTCAGAGATCTCAGCCCAATGCGCAATGCCCTGGCGCTACGCTGCTGGCTGAAGCTGGAGCCAGAACAACGTAAGCTGATTGGTATCAAAAATTTCGCACAATGTGTTGACGTCAGCTGGTCGATGTTCAGGCGCTGCGCCAGCCTGTTCAGTAAATCGGCAACCGGCCTGACGCCGTATGGTGAAAAATTTTATCGTAAATATTACGGGATAATGAACGCGCTGCTGAACTGGCAGAAAGCGGTTGCCACGCAGCCGCAGACAGTGACGCTGGCACAGTTTGCAGGCGATCACGAGATAAAACTCACCACCCTGATGAGATGTGCCGACAGGAATGGCCTGACTGAACTGGGCTTAGCCTTTTGCCGACTGGCTGAAACAGACTGCATGCAGCAAAGCGTCAGAACATGGCTTAATAGCATGGGTTCAGGCACCTCATCACCAGATTCGCCGATTGTTGCCATTAAGCAGGAACCGGATGACGGTTTGCTGGCAGAGAGCTGCTGGGAACCGCAGCGCTATCGGCTGATACTGAAATTAAATGACGCCGCGCCACTGCTGCTTGACCCGAATAATCCCGAACGCAGCCTGACCGCTGAACGAATTAAACCAGCAGGCTGGAAAATCTATCCATCCGTTGAGCTGGAAGCCTGTCTGAAAACCAAAGGAAAGCAGGTCAGAAATCAGTTTATGGCGAAGGCTAACCGTTTCGCCAGCCGGTTAATTGCAAGTGACGGTAGCCAGCAAATAAAAACCTTCGATAAATATCTCAGTCGCCCGTTGCAACAGTTTATCCCCTCCGAAACTGAGCCAGCAGACGACCGGCCCGCGCCGTGGGGGCTGGGTATTTTTGCTGAGACTTCAATTCCCGCCCTGACGATTTTGGGCGGATACAGTGGCGTGCTGCTTGATTCTGAAGAGCAAATTGCACGCGAAAATCGCGCAATTGGCTGCCAGCGCAACCTTGGTTATAGCTGGACGCTGCCGGCTGATGCTGAAGGGCACGCGGTGATTGTTTCGGCTTTTCGGCACTCGAATCGTCTGGCGTTGATCAATACCAATCAAATGCATCAACTGCCGCCGCTAAATGAAGCGGGCATCGCGGGGGCCGCAGGAAATAATATTGCTCTGTTGTTTATCGACGACCTAATCCCGCTGTATGTCACCATCAAACCGGTGAAGAAAGGGCAGCAATTACTGGTGGATTATGGACCAGGCTACGATCCGCTGGATATTAAAAAGGAAACCTCTGTTGTTGAGGCAAAAACCACGGCAGGATTAAAGCCTCAGCCGGCTGAACGGTCGGAGCCGTCAACAAAAAGACGCCGTGTTTAGTGGGAAGCCTGGCCGCCAGCAATGCGTGCCGACGGCCAGACCGCAGTGGTGTTAGCCGATAGTCATCAGGCTGGCATTACCGCCTGCTGCTGCGGTATTGACGCTGAGCGAGCGCTCGATTAACAGGCGTTCCAGCAGCAGATTGGTTTCACCGCGGGCAAAGCCTTGCACCGAGACAATGGCACCTTCGCGAGCGGCGACACTGGCGCACAGCTCACGCAGCTGATCGGCATCGCCGTGATAAATCACCGCCTCAATGTGTTCGCCCTTCGCAAGGACATCTGCTGCAAAGTCGATATGGCGTTGTACTGCTTCAGGCAAACGCCCGAACAACTGACGATACTCTGGTTGCTGCGGCCATAACGCGCGGCTGCCGACACTGGTGACGGCGGCCAGCTGCACCAGGCGGTCGCGGTCATTATCCGCCAGGCACAGCACGCGTTCACGTGGCAGCAGGGCAAAGCTGTTGCGCTCGCCGGTTGGACCCGGCAACAGGCGCAGCGTACCGGCCTGCGCCAGCTGGCCAAAGCGCTGACTTACCGCTGTCAGTTCTGGTTGCTGCTGGCTTATCCATGCCGTCAGTGCCTGATGGGCCTGCTGCAACGTTGGGCGCAGCGCGGCATCCAGCGGACGCTCGCTATCCTGTCGGTCCAGCGTAATCTGCAGCGCGTCATCGGGACGATGCGACAGCAGACGATACAGATAGAGCGGACCACCGGCTTTTGGTCCGGTGCCGGACAGACCTTCACCACCAAACGGCTGCACGCCAACCACTGCGCCGACCATATTGCGGTTGACGTAAAGGTTGCCGACTTTGGCATTTTGCGTCACCTGATTAATGGTTTCATCGATGCGGGTGTGAACGCCAAGCGTCAGGCCATAACCCGAAGCGTTAATCTGCTCAATCAGCGCTGGCAGAGTATTGCGGCTAAAGCGCACCACGTGCAGCACCGGGCCAAAGATCTCTTTATCCAGGTCTTCGACCGCATTCAGCTCAATCAGCGTTGGCATCACAAAAGTGCCTTGCGCCCACTCTTTGCTGTCCTGACGATTTTCCTGCGCCGCCTGGTACACTTTCAGACCTTTGCTGCGCATCGCCTGAATATGGCGGTCGATATTCTCTTTTGCTTCACGATCGATGACCGGGCCGATATCCGTTGAGAGGCGTTCCGGATTGCCCATACGGCATTCCGCCATCGCACCGCGCAGCATTTTTAGCGTGTGTTCAGCAACATCTTCCTGGATACACAGCAGTCGCAGTGCCGAGCAGCGCTGGCCGGCGCTGTCAAACGCGGAGGCGACGATATCCACCACCACCTGTTCGGACAGTGCAGAAGAGTCGACGATCATCGCGTTCATGCCGCCGGTTTCCGCCACCAGCGGTGTAGGGCGGCCCTGTGGATCAAGGCGTCCGGCAATATTACGTTGCAGCAGAGTGGCAACGGCGGTTGAGCCGGTAAACATCACGCCGCGCACGCGATCATCGCCGGTCAGCTGTGCACCGACGGTTTCACCGCGCCCTGGTAACAGCTGAATGGCACCCAGTGGAACGCCCGCATCCAGCAGGATTTGAATCGCCTGGGCGGCAATCAGCGGCGTCTGTTCTGCCGGTTTAGCCAGCACGCTATTACCGGCGGCCAGCGCGGCGGCGATTTGCCCGGTAAAGATCGCCAGCGGGAAGTTCCATGGGCTGATGCAGACGACCGGCCCCAGCGGGCGATGGGTTTCATTGTCGAAATCATCGCGTACCTGACCGGCGTAGTAGTGCAGGAAGTCAACGGCTTCACGTACTTCTGCAATCGCGTTGCTGAAGGTTTTACCGGCTTCGCGCACCAGAATACCAATCAGATGTTGCATCTGGCCTTCCATCAGGATGGCGGCACGCTCAAGGATCGCCGCGCGCTCCTGCGGCGGTGTGGCAAACCAAATCGGGCCGGCGTTAACGGCCGCATCCAGCGCGATGGACACTTCCTGTTCGCTGGCCTCACGCACTTCACCCACCACATCCGTCGGCTCTGCCGGGTTGATAATCGGCTGGGTTTCACCGCTGGCCAACTCACCGTCAATCATCGGCTGTGCCAGCCACGGTTGTGAGGCGCTATTCAGCAGTGCGCTGGAGAGCGACGCCAGACGATGTTCATTGGCCAGATCCAGCCCGGCAGAGTTTTGACGTTTGCTGCCGTACAGATCGCGCGGCAATGGAATTTTCGGATGTGGCAACCCTATTGCGCCTTCCGTCGCCGCCAGTTTCTCGACGGCTGAAACCGGATCGGCCACCAGATCCTCAATCTGCAAGGTTTTATCGGCGATACGATTAACAAATGAAGTGTTGGCCCCGTTTTCCAGCAGGCGACGCACCAGATAGGCCAGTAGCGTTTCGTGGGTGCCGACCGGTGCATAGATACGACAAGGGCGGTTCAGTTTGCCGTCGGCGACTTTGCCCACCACTTGCTCATACAGCGGTTCGCCCATGCCATGCAGGCACTGGAACTCATACTGACCTGGATAATAGTTATTGCCCGCCAGCTGATAAATCGCTGCGAGGGTTTGTGCATTATGAGTAGCAAACTGTGGATAGATCAGATTAGGCACCGCCAGCAGTTTGCGGGCGCAGGCGAGGTAGGAGACGTCGGTATACACCTTGCGGGTATACACCGGATATCCCTCCAGGCCTTCCATCTGGGCGCGTTTGATTTCGCTATCCCAGTATGCGCCTTTTACCAGACGAATCATCAGACGGCGGCGGCTGCGCTGGGCCAGATCGATCAGTGAGTCAATCACGAACGGACAGCGTTTCAGATAGGCCTGGATCACGAAGCCAATACCGTTCCAGCCCTCCAGTTCCGGTTCGAAGCACAGTTTTTCCAGCAAATCTAATGACAGCTCCAGGCGGTCTGCCTCTTCAGCATCAATATTAATGCCGATATCGTAACTGCGCGCCAGTAAAGTCAGCGATTTAAGGATCGGATAAAGCTCTTCCATCACCCGCTCATACTGCGCGCGGCTGTAGCGCGGGTGCAGCGCCGAGAGTTTGATTGAAATCCCCGGGCCTTCATAAATGCCACGGCCATTGGAGGCTTTGCCAATGGCGTGAATCGCCTGCTGATACGAGAGCAGATAGGCTTTGGCATCTTCGGCGGTCAGTGCGGCTTCACCCAGCATATCGTAAGAGTAGCGGAAACCTTTCTCTTCCAGCTTGCGCGCATTGGCCAGCGCCTCAGCGATGGTTTCGCCGGTAACGAACTGTTCACCCATCAGGCGCATCGCCATATCCACACCTTTGCGGATTAACGGCTCGCCGCTTTTACCAATAATGCGGTTAAGCGAGTGTGACAGGCTGGCTTCATTGTGCGTTGCCACCAGCCTTCCGGTGAACAACAGTCCCCAGGTGGTGGCATTAACAAACAGCGACGGGCTGCGTCCGAGATGTGACTGCCAGTTACCGTTACTGATTTTGTCGCGAATCAACGCATCGCGCGTCGGCTTGTCGGGAATGCGCAGTAATGCTTCGGCGAGGCACATCAACGCCACGCCTTCCTGCGAGGAGAGTGAGAACTCTTGTAGCAGGCTTTGCACCATGCCAGCGCGTCCGCTTGCCCCTTTCTGGTGCCGAAGCTTATCGGCCAGCGAGTAAGCCAGCTGATGAGTTTTCTCCGCCAGTGCGGCAGGCAGGCGCGCCTGTTCCAGCATCATCGGTACTGCTTCGGTCTCCGGGCGACGCCATGCGGAGGTAATCGCCGCACGCGTGACCGACTGCGGTAAAATGTGTTCAGCGAAGTCGAGGAATGGCTGATGCGTCTCTTCTGTCGGCAGCGCATCGCCCTCATTAATCTGGCTGTCGGTGGCGATCTCAGGCAGGGCATCATCCCGTTCAAGATGAGCTAAATAGTTGAATATGGCCTGTTTTATTAGCCAATGCGGCGTGCGATCAATTTTCTGTGCGGCCAGTTTGATACGATCGCGTGTGGCTTCATCGAGCTTTACACCCATGGTGGTTGTTGCCATGCCCTGAACACTCCTCAAATAGATTACCAGGCTAATGAGCTGCAATATCACTTATGTTGCAACTAAGTGCAACCGTGTTAATTGTGACCCAGCTGGCATTGTGAAAAATCACTTAAATGTTAACACTGCCAAAGCGGCATGCTTATTGCTGCAAAAAGCTCGCCAGTTGATTAAGTCTCGTAAACACCTGGTTTTATCAGGGTTGTTACGGGGTGCAACCATTGGTTTTGTGATCGGGTGCAACCTCTGGACTTTTAGCGAACGTTTACAGGTGAACTGGGGGTAACGGATGTGTTAAATCCATTGTGCGCAGAAAACGTTTCCGGCAGGATACCGCGCCTCGGGGTAAACAGATGTGACGCCGCCACGTTCCGGTGGTGTAAAGGGTAAAAATAATGGCTCTGCAAAAATCGATAATAAATGGAGAAACAGGATGACTGTAAGTACACCGATGATGGTGACCTTTATCGTTTATATACTTGGCATGGTGTTGATCGGCTTTATTGCTTACCGCTCAACAAAAAACTTTGATGATTATATTCTGGGCGGCCGCAGTCTGGGGAGTGTAGTGACTGCGCTATCGGCCGGTGCCTCGGATATGAGCGGCTGGTTGCTGATGGGCCTGCCTGGCGCCATTTTTATCTCCGGTATTTCCGAGAGCTGGATTGCCATCGGCCTGACTATCGGTGCCTGGCTGAACTGGAAGATTGTCGCCGGCAGACTGCGCGTTCAGACCGAGCATCATAATAACGCGCTGACGCTGCCGGACTTCTTCTCCAGCCGGTTTGAAGATAACAGCAAGCTGCTGCGGGTGATCTCGGCAATTATCATTCTGGTATTTTTCACCATTTACTGTGCTTCCGGTGTGGTTGCCGGAGCACGACTGTTTGAAAGTACTTTTGGCATGAGTTACGAAACCGCGCTGTGGGCCGGTGCGGCGGCGACTATCGTCTACACCTTTATTGGCGGTTTTCTTGCGGTCAGCTGGACCGACACCGTGCAGGCCAGCCTGATGCTGTTTGCACTGATCCTGACGCCGGTAATGGTGATTTTCGCGGTGGGGGGATTCAGCGATTCGCTTAAAGTGATTGAGGCCAAAAGCATTGAGAACATTGATATGCTGAAAGGGCTAAACTTTGTCGCCGTGGTTTCGCTGCTGGGCTGGGGACTGGGCTACTTTGGCCAGCCGCATATCCTGGCTCGATTTATGGCGGCCGATTCCCATCGTTCAATTCGCACCGCGCGTCGTATTGGTATGGCGTGGATGATTCTGTGCCTGGCAGGTGCGGTAGCGGTTGGCTTCTTTGGTATTGCTTACTTCCAGAACAACCCGGCCCAGGCGGCTGGCGTGTCGGATAACGCCGAGCGTATCTTTATCGAGCTGGCGCGCATTCTGTTCAATCCATGGATTGCCGGGATTCTGCTGTCAGCGATTCTGGCAGCGGTGATGTCGACGCTGAGCTGTCAGCTGCTGGTGTGCTCCAGTGCACTGACGGAAGATCTGTACAAAAGCTTCCTGCGTAAAAAAGCCAGTCAGCGCGAGCTGGTGTGGGTCGGTCGCCTGATGGTATTGCTGGTGGCGGTCGTCGCTATCGCGCTGGCCTCCGATCCGAACAACCGGGTATTGGGTCTGGTCAGCTATGCCTGGGCGGGCTTTGGCGCGGCCTTTGGGCCGGTAGTTCTGTTTGCGGTGTGCTGGTCGCGTACCACGCGTAACGGCGCGCTGGCTGGGATGGTTGTCGGTGCCGCAACGGTACTGATCTGGAAACATTACGCCTGGCTGGGGCTGTACGAAATCATTCCTGGCTTCGCCTTCGCCTGTATCGCCATTGTGCTGGTGAGCCTGATGGGGCGTGCGCCGTCCAAAGCTGCGCTGCAGCGGTTTGCTGCGGCTGAAGCGGAATATAAAGCGGATTGATCTGCTGCCGGTGAGCCGTTTCCGCTCCCGTTGTTCTGTTCTGTCAGGGGCAAACCCGCGCCCCAGTTAAAGGCCCCACGTTGTGGGGTTTTTTTTGCTTTGTACCCCAGCAAATCAACAAAATTACGCGACCACCTCTTGTATTTTATTTGGCGATAATGATAATCGATATCGTTTCTGCTTTACGCTTCTTTACTCTCATTGACCGCGTTTCACATTTAAGGTGGCAGGCATGTTCGTTCCTTTTCTTATTATGCTGCGTGAAGGATTGGAGGCGGCGCTGATTGTCAGCCTGATTGCCAGCTACCTGAAGCGCACTCAGCGCGCGAAATGGTTTCCTGCCATGTGGGCCGGGGTAGTTATCGCCGTGGCGCTCTGTCTGGCGGTGGGAGTATTTATCAATGAAACCACCGGTGAGTTTCCACAGAAACAGCAGGAGCTGTTTGAAGGGTTAGTGGCGCTGGTGGCGGTCTGCATTCTGACCTGGATGGTATTCTGGATGCGCAAAGTGTCGCGCAACGTCAAAGCGCAGCTGGAAGACGCCGTTGATCACGCATTACAACGCGGCAGCAGTAATGGCTGGGCACTGGTGCTGATGGTGTTCCTTGCCGTCGCCCGGGAAGGGCTGGAATCGGTATTTTTCCTGCTGGCGGCTTTCCAGCAGGATGTCGGTATTGCGCCGCCAATTGGTGCGGTATTGGGCCTCGCTACCGCGGTAGTGTTGGGTATGCTGCTCTATTGGGGTGGCGTGCGCCTTAATCTGGCGAAGTTTTTTAAATGGAGCAGCCTGCTTATTCTGTTTGTCGCCGCCGGGCTGGCCGCCGGAGCGATTCGCGCTTTTCACGAAGCGGGCCTGTGGAATCATTTTCAGGCTGTCGCCTTTGATCTCAGTAACACGCTTTCCACTCATACGCTGTTTGGCACCTTACTCGAAGGCATTCTCGGGTATCAGGAGACGCCAACCGTCAGTGAGGTGGCCGTGTACTTTATCTATCTGATTCCGGCGCTGCTGCTGTTCTTTCTGCCAGCACGTCCTGCGGCTTCAGCGGCGAGTTCATCGCGCTAAGCCAGCTGAATGCGCGTCTGCTGACGCGCAGTTAAATGACCTTTAAAGGGAAATAATATGACTACTCGTTTTCGCCGTAAGGCGCTGTATGTCGCGCTGCTGGCGGTGTCTGCTGCATCCACAGCACTACAAGCTGCTGACGTTCCGCAGGTAAAAATTAGCGTTAACGATAAGCAGTGCGATCCAATGACGTTAACGGTAAATGCCGGTAAAACCCAATTCATCATCAAAAATGACAGTCAGAAAGGGCTGGAGTGGGAAATCCTCAAAGGGGTGATGGTGGTGGAAGAGCGGGAAAATATTGCGCCGGGTTTTAGCCAGAAAATGACCGCTAATCTGGAAGCGGGCGAATATGAGATGACCTGCGGCCTGCTCAGCAACCCGAAAGGCAAACTGATTGTTAAGGCTAACGGCGTGCAGCCAAACAACGGCAAGCCAGATGTACTGCAACTGGTTGGCCCGATTGCCGAATATAAAGTGTATGTCACCAAAGAAGTGAATCAGCTGGTAGCCAGCACTAAAGCCTTTACCGATGCGGTAAAAGCCGGAGATGTCGAAAAAGCGAAGGCGCTGTTTGCACCGACGCGTCAGCATTATGAGCGTATTGAGCCGATTGCTGAACTGTTTTCCGACCTCGACGGCAGCATTGATGCGCGTGAAGATGACTACGAGAAAAAAGCGCAGGATCCTGAGTTCACCGGTTTCCACCGCCTGGAGAAAGCGCTGTTTGCCGACAACACCACCAAAGGCATGGATGAGTACGCTGACCGCTTATATAAAGACACGCTGGATCTGCAAACCCGCATCAGCGAACTGGCATTTCCGCCGGGTAAAGTGGTTGGTGGCGCAGCCGGCCTGATTGAAGAGGTGGCTGCCAGTAAGATTTCCGGTGAGGAAGATCGTTACAGCCGCACCGACCTGTGGGACTTCCGCGCTAACGTCGATGGCGCACAAAAAATCGTCAGCCTGCTGCGGCCGCTGCTGGAAAAAGCGAATCCGCAACTGTTGGCGAAAATCGATGCTAACTTCAAAAAAGTCGACGCTATTCTTGACAAATATCGCACTGAGCAGGGCTATCAGCCATACGATAAATTAACGACTGCCGATCGTAATGCGTTAAAAGGTCCGATTACGGCACTGGCCGAGGATCTTTCGCTGCTGCGCGGTACTTTAGGTCTGGATTAATCAGAAATGGCAAAACAGGATGATGCGGCGCTGCCGTCGCGTCGGCGATTACTGAAAGGGATGGGCATCCTGAGTGGTGCTCTGGCTGTCGGTGGCGGCTGTCCGGTGGCCGCCGCGACGGCGAAACAGCAGCAGACTTTTTCACCCGGCGCGTTGCCGCCCAACGCGCGTAGCGAAGAGCAGCCTTTCTACGGCACTCACCAGGCCGGCATCGTTACGCCGCAACAGGCGGCAATGATGCTGGTGGCTTTTGACGTGCTGGCCAGTGATAAAAACGATCTGCGGCGGCTGTTTACGCTGCTGACACAGCGCATAGCCTTTTTAACCAAAGGGGGTAAAGCGCCGCTGGTGACCAATCCGCAGTTGCCGCCGATGGACTCTGGGATCCTCGGTGACACGATCTTTCCTGATAATCTCACCATTACCGTGTCGCTGGGCAGCTCGCTGTTTGATGAGCGCTTCGGTCTGGCACATCTTAAGCCGCTGAAGCTGCAAACCATGACGCGTTTTCCTAACGATGCGCTGGATGCCCGCCTGTGTCATGGCGATCTGCTGCTGCAGATTTGCGCCAACACTAACGATACGGTGATTCACGCACTGCGCGATATCATCAAGCATTCGCCGGATTTGCTCAGTGTGCGCTGGCGTCGCGAAGGGTTTATCTCCAATCATGCGGCGCGCAGTCAAGGTAAAGAGACGCCGATTAATCTGCTGGGCTTTAAAGACGGCACTGCTAACCCTGATACTGCCGATCGGCCACTAATGGACAATATTTTGTGGGTGGGGGCCGGGCAGGGTGAACCGGACTGGACGCACGGCGGCAGTTATCAGGCAGTGCGGATTATTCAGTTCCGCGTCGAATTCTGGGACCGCACGCCGCTGAGTGAGCAGCAGACCATATTTGGCCGCGAAAAACACAGCGGTGCACCTCTGGGGATGCAGAATGAGCACGATGTGCCGGACTACAGCAACGATCCGGATGGTGAAGTGATTTCGCTGGATGCGCATATCCGGCTGGCCAATCCACGCAGTGCGGCAACGCAAAGTAGCCTGATGTTGCGTCGCGGCTACAGCTATTCGCTGGGTGTTTCTCAGTCAGGCCAGCTGGAAATGGGATTACTGTTTGTTTGCTATCAGCATGATTTAGAAAAAGGTTTTCTGGCAGTGCAGCAACGCCTGAACGGTGAGGCGCTGGAAGAGTATATCAAGCCGGTTGGCGGCGGTTATTTTTTCGCTTTGCCGGGTGTGGTCGATGAGAAACATTATCTGGCGCAGGCGCTACTTGAGGCCTGATATTTATTATTCTGGCTGCTTTGACAGGCTATTTATTAATCAAATCTGGCGGCTGCGTTCGCAAGCCGCCAACTATTTTTAGCAAATTATCCAGCCGCTTCGCTTGGGGTATTTAATTTTAACTGCATGATTTTTATCAGCAAAACATTTAATGCCTATTGCCGCAATGGTAATAAGCTCTTTTTTACTGCGGGCGAAGTAAAATAATTGTTGCATTCAACTGAAGATCTGTTGCACTTTAATCACAGCGGTAGTCAGATGTGTTTAAGTTTCACCATGGAGATCGCGAATGGGAAAAGTTGTTCATGGATACTCAAATCTCAATACCTTTTTAAGCGCTTTTCCTCGCGAGGGTGTTTCTCTCTCAATAATATTCTCTTCTTTTTTCTCTTTCCAGACGCTTTATCAAAACGTTACTCGTTTTCCGGTGCGTAATACGCTCTGGCCTCTGTACGCACTTTTTTCAATGGCTATTCAAGGCTTAAAAGGAAGCCAAAACCTCTAAAGCGTTCACGTAATCGCCTCTCTGCTGAAAGAGAAGCGGGAAATGAAACCAACTGTAAGGTGCCACTATGGGAAGACAGAAAGCAGTGATCAAAGCTCGTCGTGAAGCAAAACGTGTGCTTCGTAGCGATTCACGCAGTCATCGTCAGCGTGAAGAAGAATCGGTCACCTCGCTGGTGCAAATGGGTGGGCTGGACTCTATTGGTATGGCGCGCGACTCGCGCGATCACTCACCGATTGAAGCCAGGAATGAAGCTCAGGCACACTATCTCCATGCCATAGAAAAGAAACAACTGATCTTCGCGACCGGTGAAGCAGGTTGCGGTAAAACCTGGATCAGTGCTGCGAAAGCGGCAGAGGCCCTGATTCACAAGGATGTCGAAAGGATTATTGTTACGCGTCCGGTACTGCAAGCGGATGAAGACCTGGGCTTTTTGCCCGGTGATATTTCAGAGAAATTCGCACCGTATTTCCGGCCAGTGTATGACGTTCTGGTTAAACGTCTGGGTTCTTCCTTTATGCAATATTGCCTGCGACCTGAAATCGGTAAGGTCGAAATTGCGCCCTTTGCCTACATGCGCGGGCGCACCTTTGAAAACGCCGTGGTGATCCTTGATGAGGCGCAAAACGTCACCGCCGCCCAGATGAAAATGTTCCTGACCCGCCTTGGGGAAAACGTGACGGTTATCGTCAACGGTGATATCACCCAGTGTGACTTACCGTCTAACGTGCAGTCAGGCCTCAGCGATGCATTAGCGCGCTTTGAGGAAGATGAGATGATTGGCATCGTGCGTTTTGGGAAAAATGATTGTGTGCGTTCGCTGCTCTGTCAGCGCACGCTGCACGCTTATAGTTGAGTGAGTTAATCTGTAGCCGCAAAAGCCCGGCCTCACGTCCGGGCTTTTTTTTACACGATATTTCAGCCGCTGTCAGTGAAACAAAATCTGATTAATCACATTGTTAAAAAGTCTGATTCTGTAAGAAACGATCAACAAGAGCATGTAACTTGTCTTTTGCAACTTTATGAGAGAGGAAAGTTCATGCCACCGCTAAGCGTAACAAATTCCAGTGTGCCGATTAATAGCCATTCTCGTTCGATTTATGAAAGCGTTAAGCCAGCTTCTCCGGAACATCAAAACGTCAAAAAATTATTGGGCCAGCCGCCGGATAATAAAATGCTGCGGCCTCTGCCGGCAAATTTGGCGGTCGCATTCCAGACAAATAATGCTGAGGCATTAAAAAACTATATGGAGGAAAAAAATCTGCAGGTGTTATCTTTAGCCGTGACGACGGATAACAAAGTCAGTGCTGTTTTTACCCTTAGCTATCTGGGGCGTAATGATGGCTTTAGTATGGAGCAGTCCCATATTGAAATCAGCGATGCTCTGCCACAGACGCTGAATAGTTGTGCAGCATTCGAAGATTTTTTCAGTTGCTTGCAAACATCCGCAGAGAACGGCAATCTCAAACAATTTACCAGCATTGAGCATCCTGCGCCGAAATTATCCGGGAGTAACGCGGATAATATTACTACGACAGTAAACGGCCAGGAGTTTATTTTAACCGGTGAGCAGAGGGAAGAATTGGATGGGTTACTTGCTCCCTGGATGAAACTGGATGAAGAATTAAAAGAATTAAAACGTCTGATGGCGGAAATGCCTGATGGTCATCACCGCACCCGTGAGCAGCATGATTTATATGCCAGATTAATGGCAGAAGGGTATCAAAAGAAAATTTTATATGATGCACTGGATGATAAATTGGTCAGGCTGACACAACAATGGATGCCGGTAGATAACGAACGTTAACCACAGCGTTTCAGGTTGATAACTGCTATCTTCAAAAACAAAAAAGCCCGAACCGAAGTTCGAGCTTTTTTATCGAATATGGCGGTGAGAGAGGGGTTCGAACCCTCGATACGTTGCCGTATACACACTTTCCAGGCGTGCTCCTTCAGCCACTCGGACACCTCACCAATTTTTTGTTATCCCGTAAGGGCTAACGGGGCGCTACTATAGGGAGTCGCAGGGAAACGGTCAAGAAGATTTTTTCCCTTTCGTTATATTCGGTTAAGCTGTAACCAGCTGAGATTGCGCAGCAGAAAATAGCCCCACAAATGTGGGGCATAATTATTATTGATTCAGTGATTTAACCCGGTTGGCATAGCTTTTACGCAGCTTTTGTAATTTTGGTGGAATCACCGCCATACAATAACCATTTTGCTGACCACGACCGCTCCAGTAATCCTGATGATAGTTCTCCGCCGGATACCATTCGCCGCTTTCTATTGTCGTCACCACTGGCTGCTGATGATCCTGCTGGGCGCGCTGAATAGCCGCCTCGGCTTCCTGACGTTGTGCCTCATCAGCAGGGAAAATCGCCGAACGATATTGCGTGCCGATATCATTGCCCTGGCGGTTCAGCTGTGTCGGATCATGGGTGGCAAAGCTGATATCAAGCAGATCGCCGTAATTAAGTTTTTCCGGGTCAAAACCAATGCGGATACCTTCCGCATGACCGGTGGTGCCGGTGCACACGTCTTCATAAGTTGGGTTAGCGGTGTGACCACCGATATATCCGCTTTCAACGGTCTCCACGCCGATCACATCTTTAAATACTGCCTCAGTACACCAGAAACAGCCGCCTGCAATCGTTGCGTATTCAATAGCCATGCTCAAACTCCCGAATGGTGATCGCTTATCCTGTTAGTGACAGGATAAGCACTCTGGATAAATCTGTTATCACATTGTAGTCGCAGAGGGAAGCTGACCACCAGGCACTGGATGCTGTCCGGGGTCATCATAGCAAATGCCACTCAACAGCCAGCGGCGTTACAGCGAGGCCTCAGGTTTACGTCCCAGTACCCGTTGATACTCTTGCCGTGCGGTGTTTTCGGAAAATTCTCCCGACCATTTGGCGATCACCACGGTAGCGACGCTATTGCCAATGGTGTTGCAGGTGGCAATTGCCATCGACATAAAACGGTAAACACCAAACAGCAGTGCCAGCCCCTCAACCGGCAGGTGCCCCACGGTGGTAACGGTGGCGGCAAACACCACAAAACTGCCGCCGGAAACTGCCGCTGCACCTTTTGAGGTCAATAACATAATTACCAGCACGCCGAGCTGCTGTTCCCAGCTCATCGGCACGCCATAAGCATTGGCGATAAACAGCACGCACATCGACATATAAATTGAGGTGCCATCAAGATTGAAGGCATAACCGGTCGGCAGCACCAGACCAACGCTCTGACGCGAGCAGCCAAAGCGCTCGAGTTTTTGCAGCAGGCGGGGCAGAGCGCTTTCGGAAGACGCAGTACCAATAACAATAAAGATTTCATCTTTAATGTACTGCAAAAAGCGCCACAGGCTGAAACCGCACAGCCGACACACCGTGCCAAGCACCACAAAAATAAAGAGGATTACCACGCTGTAGAACATCATTACCAGGTTGGCCAGCGACAGTAATACTGCCGAGCCGTTACTGCCAACGGCATAGGCGACTGAACCGAAGGCGCCCAACGGCGCAAGACGCATAATCAGGTTAATAAATTCGAAGAAGCACTCGGAGATACGGTTGATACCGTCTTCGATCACCACCCGGCGCTCTTGCTTCAGCGCCAGCAGACCAAAACCGAACAGCACCGCAATAATCAGCACCTGCAACAGCTGTCCTCCGGCGAAGGCACCAATAAAGTTATCCGGAAAAATACTCTGGATAAACTCCAGCGTGCCGCCAGGAACATGGCCTTTGGCGATGGCGGCGGTAGCGGCCGCCGTAGTGCCCGAGGTGGCATGTGCACCATACATGTCGGCACCGATATTCAACAGGTTACCGCTGACCAGCCCCAGCAACAGTGCCAGCGTGGAGATAACTTCAAAATAGATCAGCGCGCGTAAACCCACCTTGCCGACCTGTTTGATATTGCCCGCTGAAGCAATACCGTGCACCACGGTAAAGAAGATCAGCGGCGCGACGGCGGTTTTGATCAACTTAAGAAAGATATCACCGAGTATTTTAAATTTTTCCGCGGTTTCAGGGAAAATAAAGCCAAAACCGATACCGATAATCATCGCGGCAATCACCTGAAATGTCAGGTCATGCCAGAAAGGTTTTTTTGCTGTAGAGGACATGGTATTGATCTCTTTTTTTATCAGCAGTGTAGGGTCGCCAGAGGCCTGATGACAGGCAGCCTCTGGCTGAGAGTCAGCGCTTAAATCTTTACGCTAATGGCCACCGCACGGTCGACCATTTGTGGTGCCAGACCGAGGTAGTTGGCCGGTGTTGTTAAGCTTTCCAGCGCCTGATAACTGAGTTTTTCAGTGACGATTCCCTGCTCAATCAGTGCAGCATGCAGACTGATATTGCGCTCATTGGCGATGCGGCAGGCTTTGTACACCACATCATGTGCCGCCTGGCGACCAAATAAGGGTGCCAGCCCCATCATTACCGCTTCGGCAACGATCAGCCCCTGGGTCAGATTAAGATTTTCCAGCATCCGCTCTGTGCGGACATCGAGGCCCGACAGCATAAATTTCGCCTGCTCAAGTGCGGCGGCGCTCAACAGGAATGATTCGGGAATCGCTATCCACTCTGCCTGCCACGGGCCGGTTGAGCGCTCAAAGTCCTGGATCATCGCATCCAGCATCAGGCCAGATTGCTGGCGGACACCTTTGGCAGCGGCGTAAATCAGCTCACAGGAGATCGGATTGCGCTTTTGCGGCATCGTGCTACTGGCACCACGACCCATCACAAAGGGTTCGTAGGCTTCACCCAGTTCGCTGGTCATCATCATCATGATATCGAGCGCAATTTTTCCTAATGAACCGGTAACCATTGCTAAAAAATTTACCGTTTCTGCAAATCCGTCGCGCGCCACATGCCAGGTGGCCTGTGGTACGCCCAGCTGCAATTCAGCCATCATTGCCTGCTGTACTTCCAGCCCCTTGTCGCCGAGTGAGGCGAGGGTGCCAGCGGCACCGGCAAACTGTCCTACTTCTACTCGCGGGCGTAGCTGTTGCAGACGCTGCGCGTGGCGATCGAACATACTGAGCCATACCGCGCATTTATAACCAAAGGTCACCGGCAGGGCTTGCTGCAGATGGGTACGCCCGGCCATCGGCGTATCACGATAGCGCTGGGCTAAATTTCGTAACAGCTCGCGTACGCTGTCGATATCGCGGCCAACAATCTCCAGCGCACTGCGGATTTGTAACACCACGGCGGTATCCATAATGTCCTGAGTGGTGGCTCCCCAGTGCACGTAGCGACCTGCCTCGCCGCAAATTTCCGACAGTTGCTCAACCAGCGGCAGAATTGGATAACCAACAATTTCAGTTTCATGCTGCATTTTCGGCAAGTCGAGCGCGGAATAACGAGCGCGTTGCGCAATAATTTCTGCCGCTTCGTCCGGGATGACGCCGCAGCTCGCTTCTGCTTTAGCTAACGCTATCTCGCTCTCGATATAGCGTTCTATCAGGCTTTGATCGGAAAAAACCGCTCTCATCTCTGCGGTAGCAAACATATTTTTGAACAGTGACGAGTCATAAACTGTGCTGGACATAGGCGATACTCCGTAATTAATGTCCGTACATTTTAATATGTACGTACATTACAGATATGCCATTGCTGATATACTGTCAATCTTCAATGAGCAGGGATTGTCAAAAGTATGAGCCAGACACGTTATTCCACCGTTGCTGAAGATCTGACCGAAGCCATCGCCAGCGGCACCTATCCGGTTGGTAGCCTGCTGCCGACCGAGTTTGAGCTGTGTGAGCTATATAATGTCAGCCGACATACGGTACGCGCCGCTATTCTCAAGTTGCAGGAGCAGGGGCTGGTGTCGCGCAGGAAACGAGTAGGGACGCGGGTGGAAGCCAGCAAGCCGTATACCGGTTATTCACAGGCACTGGGATCGCTGTCTGATCTGGCGCATCTGGCTGAAACGCAAACCCGCAGCATTCAGCAGATTCGGCACTTTGTCGCCGATACCAGCGAAGCCTGTCGGCTGGAAATTCAGCCTGGCGGCCACTACTTTTGCGTGTCGAGCATCCGGGTCGATCAGCAGCATGGACGCACGCCGATTTGCTGGACCGATGTCTATGCCGATGAACGCTATGCTGAAGTGATACCGGCAGCGCAGGCGAAAAGCCAGGAGCTGATCGCTTCGCTAATCGAGCAGCAGTTCGCGCGGCATATTGCCGCAATTGAGCAGCGGGTACAGGCGGTGTTACTGTCAGAAACGCTGGCGCAGCAACTTAATGCACGTGCGGGCACACCGGCGTTAAAAATTACCCGTTTTTATCGCGACGAGAGTGGTGAAAATATTGTGGTGTCCGAAACGATACACCCGGAAGATCGCTTTACGCTGATTATGCATGTGGAGCGGGACAAGCATCGTAGCTGACGGGCTTTAACTGACTCGCGCCTCACATCGGAAGAAATGAGGCGCGATTGCAGGCAGGTGATATTAACAGAGTGGTTTTAACGTTTAAAACGACATTGTTACGCCAGCATAATAAGCACGGCCCGCTTCGTTATAGGTCGATGCGCCTTCATTGTCACGCCAGACGCGCTTATCAAACAGGTTGCTGATACCGGCATTCAGACGCAGATTTTTTACTAAATCATAATTGAAACCGATACCGGCTACCGCATAGGCGCCAAGCTGGTTGGTTGACAGCGCGTCGACTTCGTTACGAATTTCCACGTATTCACGCGGTTTCTGCCGTCCATAGAAGGTCCAGTTCAGATTG
This sequence comes from Winslowiella sp. 2C04, assembly GCF_050037805.1. NCBI lineage: Bacteria > Pseudomonadati > Pseudomonadota > Gammaproteobacteria > Enterobacterales > Erwiniaceae > Winslowiella > Winslowiella sp. 2C04. The sequence goes on from NZ_CP188300.1 coordinate 1,910,692, forward strand.
GCAGATAACTTATCGGTCACCTGATAGTCGAGCATTGTATTAATGGTGTACTCAGGAATCACCGACAGCGGATTACCGGTATCTTTATTTTCCGACGTAATCATATAAGTCGCATTGGTGCGCCAGTTAAGCTTCTCTTTAACCAGTGGAACCGTCAGATTTGCTTCCAGCCCTTCAACTAACGCCTTACCGCCGTTTTCCCAGCGCAGGATGTTATAATCGTTGGAGGCATAGCCAATAATATCAGTGCCTGAAACGATTTTATTTTTGTAATCATTACGGAAATAGGTTATCCCGGCGCTAAAATCGTTTTCGCTATACTCCAGTCCAATCTCTTTGTTGATGCTGACTTCCGGGTCCAGATCGCTGTTGCCCATTAAGTAGCAGCCATTAGCGGCGATATCATTCGGGCAGCCATTACCACGGGTTGCCAGCAGATAACCGTCGCTGGACTGGTAAAGATTCGGCGCTTTAAATACCCGCGCGATACCGGCTTTAATTTTAACGTGGTCGGTTAGCGCCTGCGAAATATTCAGGCTCGGACTCCAGTTGCTGCCAAATTTGCTGTGATAGTCAAAACGCAGGCCGGGAATCAGGTTGGTGCCCGGCGTGGCTTCTATGTTGTCCTCAAAATAGAGTGCGCTCAGTTCAGCGCTGTTTTTCGCGCTGCGGCCCGCAGGATCGCCAGAGATGCCCCCAATGGTAATACCGGTGGCATCAGTAACCTGCATCGACGCTGGGTCGTTTAATTGTTCACGGTTCCATTCGGCGCCGAGCGTTACGGTTTGCTCTAACCACAGATCGAGCGGCAGGGTGATTTCACCGCTGGTACGGACATTTTCCAGTCGGCTGGTCTGGAATTCATCACCGTTAATCATCCCTTCAACGCGCCCGGTAGAACCTTCCTGCAGGCGGGTATTATTCGTTTTTTCGTAGTAAACGCCAACGCGCGACTGGCCCCAGTCCCAGATGCCGTTATGCGTGATGCCGTAAGTCTGGCGGTAGAGACGATTGGTCTCCTGACCGTATAGCGATTCAACCAGATTATTTGGGCTGGCGTTGCTGTTGCTGTACTGAGTGTCGCCAGCATAGATATTGCCCTGGCGACTGTAGCTCATATCGAAATCGACAATTTGCGTTGGGGTGATTTTCCACGACAGCAGGGCATTAATATCTTTATTGCGCACGCCCTCTTTACCCGCGGCATAAGAGCCGTTATGCGCATTATTGATATCCCAGGCGTCGGCGTCAGTTTTGTTGATATTGCCATACAGGCGCATCGTCAATGCGTCACCGGCCAGTGGGCCGTTCAGGCTGAAGTTTGCGCGTTTGGTCGCGCCTTCTTTGTCATCTTCCGGCTGGTTGGTAAACAGAGAAAGTGTGCCGTGCCAGTCATTGGTCGGGCGTTTGGTGATGATATTAATCACCCCGCCAGCGGCTCCGGAACCATAGCGGGCTGCAGCGGGGCCGCGCAGAACTTCAATGCGTTCAACCATTTCCGCCGGTACCCAGTTGGTATCACCGCGGGTATCGCGCTCGCCGCGCCAGCTGTAGCGCACCGAGTTACGCGAGGTAGTTGGCACGCCATCGATCAGAATCAGGGTGTTTTCGGGCCCCATACCGCGAATGTCAATCTGGCGGTTATTGCCACGGCTGCCGCTGGCGCTGTTGCCGGTCAGATTAACACCCGGCATTTTGCGAATAATATCAGAGAGATCGTTTACCGGAGGATCTTTAGCAATATCCTTCGCCGTAATGATCGAGACGCCCGGTTGTTGTTTGAGTTGAACTTCTGCCGGTGCCTGAACCACCATCTCCGCTTCATCACTGGTTACATCTGCTGCGGCATAACTGTTTCCGCTCAGTAAACCCGCCAGAAGTATTGCTCCAGGCCTCATTTTGCAAGAGGTTGTGTGAACCATGGAAATTATCCCTGATATTGTAAAGATATATTATTGAACGATTATGATAACGATAATTATTTCCATTTGTAGTCATGAAAGTGAAACTTCACAAAATCTCCATGATTGATGGATAAATCATCATAAAAAGTAGGGTTGTCCAAATTTTCTGACTGGATTCAGGGGATTAGCCGATTGAAGGTCGTAAGGAGAAAATTGTGCAGAATTGGCGTGTTACATCAATTTCGCGGCTAAAAAAACACTGACGTCTAAGGGAAATGTTTATTATCTGCGTCAATCGCGTATGATTGTCACACTTCGTAATACGAATCGTTTGCATTTTAATTCGCTGTTACATGCCTTCACTTTTCAGGAGAGAAAATGAAATTACATTTTGCGTTAGCTTCGTCGCTGGTTGCTGCGAGTTTGATTCTCACAGGTTGTGACAATGCATCCGCTGAAGCAAAGGAATCAGCCACCGTCAGTATTAAGCATGAGCAGGGAACCACTCAGGTGCCGGTCAATCCGAAAAAGGTGATTGTACTGAATCCTTCGACGCTGGATATCGTCGATGCGCTGAATATTCCGGTGGCTGGCGTACCGCAAAACAGTACTCATCTTCCCCCGTTCCTGGCGAAATACAGCGGCAAGGAGTATCTCAACGCCGGTACGCTGTTTGAGCCGGATTATGAAGCCCTGAGCAACGCGAAACCTGATTTGATTATTGCCGGTGGCCGCGCACGCGATGCTTATAATAAGCTCAGCGCCATTGCACCGACCATTGCCCTTGATATCGACAGCCAGCATTTTGTCGACAGTCTGACAGAACGTACTGAACAACTGGGGTCAATTTTTGATAAGCAGCAGGAAGCGAAAACGTTACTCGATAACTTCAATCAGAAAATTACCGAGGTTAAAGCAAAATCCGCCAATGCCGGTAGCGCGATGGTGGTGATGATCAGCGGCGGCAAAATGTCTGCTTACACCCCAGGCTCACGTTTCGGTTTTGTGTTTGATGTGCTGGGCTTTAAACCCGCTGCGAATTTCACCCAGACCGGTCGCCACGGCAACGTGGTCTCTTCTGAGTTTATTCTGCAAACCAATCCACAGTGGCTGTTCGTGCTGGACCGCGATAATGCCATTGGCCGTAATGAAGGACAGTCCGCACAACAGGTGCTGGATAACCCGCTGATTGCGAAAACCGATGCCTGGAAGAATAAGCATATCGTTTATCTCGACTCCGCTTCACTGTATATCGCCGGTGGGGTGCAAAGTTACAGCCAGCTGATGGATAAAATCAGCAGCACGCTGGATCAGGCAACGCAGGGACAGTAATTTCCGCTGATGAAAACCTTTCAGTATGTAACAGGCCTGGCGGTGGTGCTGGGCCTGATGATATGGAGTCTGTGCGTCGGCGCCAGCCATATGACGCTCAGCGGCTTCTGGTCAGATCCTGATATGCGTGACATCTTTTTAATCAGCCGCGTGCCGCGTACCGTGGCGCTGCTGCTGGCCGGCAGCGCGATGAGCGTAGCCGGTTTGATTATGCAGATGCTGACGCAGAACCGTTTCGTTGAACCCTCAATTGCCGGTACCACCCAGTCAGCCAGTCTTGGCCTGCTGCTGGTAATGATTTTCAGCCCGTCCGCCTCGGTGCTGGTAAAAATGGTGGTTGCCACGCTGTTTGCCCTCGGCGGCACCGCGCTGTTTATGCTGCTGTTGCAACGGATGCGGATTAAATCGCCGCTGATGGTGCCGTTGACCGGCATTATGCTCGGGGCGGTGTTCAGTGCGGTAACCACCTTCCTGGCGATGGAATTTGATCTGCTGCAATCGCTCGGCAGTTGGGATTCTGGCGATTTTTCCGGTGTTATACAGGGGCGCTATGAGCTGCTGTGGATTGTTGGCGTGCTGACGCTGCTGGCAATGTTGATCGCCGATCGTTTTACCGTGGCCGGAATGGGCCGCGATTTTTCCATTAACGTCGGGATTAATTATCAGCAGGTGATGCTGACCGGTATGGCAATCATCGCCGTTATCTGCGGCGTGGTGGTGGTAGTGGTCGGCGTGTTGCCATTCCTTGGGCTGATTGTGCCGAATATTGTCAGTATGGCGATGGGCGACAATCTGCGGCGGACTATTCCCTGGGTGGCGTTGTGCGGCGGTGCGCTGGTGTTGCTGTGCGATATCATCGGGCGCTTAATCAGTTATCCGTTTGAGATCCCGGCCAGCGTTATCCTCGGGGTAATTGGCGCGCTGGTTTTTCTGATCTTAATACTGAGGACAAAACGCCATGCAGGTTAATTCCTCATCCTCAAACCCGCGCGTGGTGGCAAAGCGGCACAGCTTAAGTTTACCGGCCCGACGCTTGATTCTGCTTGCTGCAGTGGCGCTGGCGGCAATCGTGCTGTTTATGACCATTAATCTGCGTGGCAATATTCAGTATATTCTGGTGCATCGCGGGCTGATTTTAGCCACCATGCTGCTGGTGGCGTTTGCCTCCGGTGTCGCCACCTTACTGTTCCAGACCGTCACCAATAACCGCATTCTCACCCCTTCGGTGATGGGGCTTGAAGCGCTGTTTATTCTGATCCAGACCACCATGATATTTTTTGTTGATGCGGACGGGTTCGGCATCTTCGGCGTGACGGGCAAATTTCTTTGCGAAGCGCTGCTGCTGGTGGTGTTTTCTGTCCTGCTCTATCGCTGGTTATTGACCGGTGTTGGCATCAATTTGCATCAGGTATTGTTGGTTGGGCTGGTGTGCGGCACGCTGTTTCGCAGTGTCTCTAATCTGTTGCAACGCCTGTTGTCGCCGGGCGAGTTCGCGATTCTGCAAAGCCGTATTTTTGCCACCTTTACCCGTGCCGCGCCAGAAATTATTGCCGTGGCAGCGGTGCTGACGGTGCTGATTGCGCTGGCAATCTGGCGGATGCGCCACGTGCTGGATGTGATAGCGCTTGGGCGCAATACCGCGATTAATCTTGGCGTGGCTTATCAGAAGCAGGTGGTGGTGATTCTGCTGCTGGTCTCGCTGCTGGTGGCTGTCTCTACCGCGCTGGTGGGGCCGCTGACCTTCCTCGGCTTGTTAGTGGCTAACCTGACTTATCAACTGATTGGCTCGCACCGTCATGAATATTTGCTGCCCGGCGTGGTGCTGACCGGCATTATTACGTTAGTGGGTGGACAGCTAATTCTTGAGCGGGTATTTAGTATGGCAGGCACGCTGTCGGTAGTGATTGAATTTACCGGCGGGGCGCTGTTCCTTTACCTTTTGATCAAAAAGGCTAAGTTGTGATTGAAATAAACGGTGTGGTTAAAAAATACCAGCAAACGCCGGTACTGAATCAGATTAATGAGCGCATTGCTGAAGGCGGGATTACCTCGATTATTGGCGCCAATGGCGCCGGTAAGTCGACGCTGTTATCGATTATCAGCCGCCTGCTGACGCCGGATGCTGGCAACGTGAGCATCAGCGGGCTGGATGTTGCCACTACATCCGGTGACCAGCTGGCAAAGATGCTGTCGGTGCTGCGTCAGGAGAATCACTTTACCAGCCGCCTGACGGTTTACGATCTGGTCGGGTTTGGCCGTTATCCCTACAGCCGTGGCCGGCTGACTAAAGACGATCTTCAGCATATTGAAACCGCGCTGGCGTTTCTTGATTTGCTGCCGTTAAAAGATCGTTATCTGGATGAGTTATCGGGTGGACAGCGGCAGCGCGCTTATGTGGCGATGGTGTTATGCCAGGACACCAAATATGTGCTGTTGGATGAACCGCTAAACAATCTTGATATGAAACACAGTGTGGCAATGATGAAGCAGCTGCGCCGGGCGGCGGATGAGTTGCAAAAAACCATTGTGCTGGTGATTCATGATATCAATTTCGCTTCGGTTTACTCCGACCATATTATTGCGATGAAGCAAGGAGAGGTAATCTATCGCGGCACGCCGCAGCAGATTATGAATTCTCTAACCCTTGAAGCGATCTTTGATACCCCGGTGACCATCGAACAGGTCGGCGGCCAGTATATAGCGGTATATTATCGTTAGTGCCGCGCCGCTAAACCCTTTTCTGGGGTGATTACCGCCGTAATAAACGCTGTTTAGTCATCATATCGGACTGTGCTGTTATCAGCACAGTCCGATGAATAGTGTTATCAATTAAAGACGTATTCTCGCCTCGATGCAGTATTTCATTTTTCCCTCCTCACAATTAAAGACATCGTCATAAGTTAGAACACAAGATTATTGGTGGCGTGCGCAACTTCCTGTCAGGTTATTCCATATTGTTCTTTATGGATGATTTAAATTGCAATTTAGTTCTAAGCTATTGCAGTTTTTCGCTAACTTATAAGCCAGGAGTCGCAGTATGAGTTTAAACGCCTCAGCCAATTTGCCAGTGCTGGACTTTGCCTTATTAAACGGCAGCGCCCGACAACGTCAGGCTTTTCTCAGTCAGTTAAGCCAGGCGGCACGTGATATCGGTTTCTTTTATTTAATCAATCACGGCGTTGATGTCGCGCTTCAGCAGCAGGTGCAGCAGGTAGCACAACAATTTTTCGCGCTGGATGAAGCAGAGAAAGCGCAGGTGGCAATGGCTAATTCGCCGCATTTTCGTGGTTATAACCGACCCGGATCGGAAATCACCCGCAGCCAGCCTGACTTACGTGAACAGTTTGATATCGGTGCGGAACGTGAAGCTTTGACGCTGGATGCCAGCTCGCCGGTATGGCTTCGTTTACAGGGGCCGAACCAGTGGCCGGCCGCGCTGCCGGAATTAAAGTCTTCGCTAATACGCTGGCAGCAAGAGATGACGCAGATGTCGCTGCGCCTGTTGCGGGCGTTTGCCGCAGCGCTGGAACTGCCGGACGACGCCTTTGATCCGTTGTTCGGTGATAAACCTAACGAACATATCAAACTGATCCGTTATCCGGGGCAACCGGCGTCCGCCAGTCAGCAAGGCGTAGGCGCGCACAAAGATTCGGGTTTCCTCAGTTTTCTGTTGCAGGACCACCAGCCCGGCTTACAGGTGGAAGTTGAACCCGATCGCTGGATCGATGCGGTGCCGATTGCTGGAGCCTTTGTGGTGAATATCGGTGAGTTACTGGAACTGGCGAGCAATGGCTATTTGCGTGCCACCGTACATCGTGTGATATCGCCACCGGCCGGCCAGCAGCGGCTGTCGATCGCTTTTTTCCTTGGCGCACAACTCGACGCGGTGGTGCCGGTATTTCAACTGCCGGAGCATATTGCCCGGCTGGCACAAGGGCCGGCCAGCGATCCGCTGAATCCGCTGCTGCGTGATGTCGGCTGGAACTATCTGAAAGGACGTCTGCGTTCACATACCGATGTGGCGCAGCGTTATTACGCTGATTATCTGAAATAAACCGACAATAACTGATGCTGATAAAGGATAAATAATGAAAAAAACGTGGGTAGTGATAGCTGGTCTGGCCATGTCGTTAAATATAATCTCCACTGCAATGGCGGCAGAAGCGTTGCGGGTGGCGGCCGATCCGGTGCCACATGCGGAGATCCTGCAATATGTTAAGAAGATCGACCCGTCGCTGGATCTGAAAATTATTGAGTTAACCAGTGGCGTAAATGCCAACGAATTACTGGCGCATGGTGACGTTGATGCCAACTATTTCCAGCACGTACCTTATTTGCGCGATCAGGAGAAGGCATTAGGTCAGACATTCGCTGTGGCGGCCACGGTACATATTGAACCGTTGGGTATTTACTCACGTAAAATCACCTCGCTACAGCAAGTGCCGGATAACGCCACGGTGGCGGTGCCAAATAATGTCACTAACCTGAGTCGGGCACTTTATCTGTTGCAGGCAAACGGATTAATCAAACTCAAAGCCGGTTTTAACGATCCGGCTAAACACCAGGCTACGCCGAAGGATATTGCGGAAAATCCGAAGCAGCTGAAAATTCTGGAAATTGAATCGCCGCAGATCCCGCGCTCACTGGATGATGTTGAACTGGCAGTGATCAACGGTAACTATGCGCTGGAAGCCGGGCTGGTGCCGGCGAAAGACGCATTAGGCCTGGAGAGTGCAGACAATAATCCGTATGCCAATATTCTGGTCACGACGCCTAAGCTGGCAGCCGATCCGCGGATTAAAAAGCTGGCTGAAGATCTGCAATCGCCAAAAGTGGCGGAATTTATTCGACAGAATTATCAGGGATCGGTGATTCCGGTAGCAGGTAAATAAGATGATTAGCGTTGAGCAGCTGGGGAAAATCTATGCCGGTAACCCAAGACCGGCGCTGGATAATATCACGCTGACCATTCCCGATGGTGCCATTTATGGCATCCTCGGGCGCAGCGGAGCGGGTAAAAGCACGCTGATTCGCTGTCTCAACCTGCTGGAACGCCCGACCTCCGGGCGTATTATGCTGGATGGCCGCGACCTGATGACGCTGACGGCGGCAGAGTTGCGCCTTCAGCGTCAGCGCACCGGCATGATATTTCAGCATTTCAATTTACTGCATGCCAAAACGGTGGCAGAGAATATCGCCGTTCCGCTGGAAATCGCCGGAGTAAAAAAAACTGAGCGCCTGGCCCGGGTGGCAGAACTGCTGGCGCTGGTCGGCCTCAGTGACCGGCGCGATGCCTGGCCATCGCAGCTGTCCGGCGGCCAGAAGCAGCGGGTTGGTATTGCACGCGCTCTGGCGGCGAAACCGGACTATCTGCTGTGCGATGAAGCAACCAGTGCGCTGGACCCGGAAACCACCGGCTCAATTCTGGCGTTGCTCGACGACATTAATCGCCAGCTTGGGTTGACCATTGTGTTGATCACCCATGAACTGGAAGTGGTGAAAAGTATTTGTCATCACGCCGCGCTGCTGGAACACGGCAGGGTAGTGGAAAGCGGCGCCCTTGGGCAGCTGCTGCTCGACCCGTCGTCGAAGCTGCGTAGCCAGTTGTTGCACGATCGCGAAGCGGAAAGGGCATTTTTACGTAAACATGGCGTCAGAGAGGGGGCATTATGCGCGGTCGCGTAGACTGGGAAACGTTCTGGGATCTGATGCTGAACGCCACGCTGGAGACTCTCTATATGGTGGTTGTGGCAGCGTTGTTTACGGTGGCGATAGGTCTGCCGCTGGGCATCGTGCTGTTTATCACCCGCAAGGGGGGAATTCATCCGGCCGCTACGCTTAATCGCCTGTTAAGTGGGCTGGTCAATATCGGGCGTTCTTTGCCGTTTATCGTGCTGTTGATTGCGCTGATCCCTTTTACCCGGCTGATTATCGGTACCACGCTCGGCACCACCGCCGCGATTGTACCCATTACCATTGGTGCCTTTCCTTTTTTCGCGCGTATTGTGGAAAACGCGCTGGATGAAGTTGATAAGGGGCGGATTGAAGCCATTTTGTCGATGGGCGGCACCGGCTGGCATATCGTCAGTAAAGTGCTACTGCCGGAAGCGTTACCGGCCTTGCTGGCGGGAATTACCCTGACCACCGTGCTGCTGATCGGTTTTTCATCGATGGCGGGGGTGATAGGCGGCGGTGGTCTGGGAGATTTGGCGATTCGTTATGGTTATCAGCGTTTTAATAATCAGATTATGATCGGCACGGTGGTTACGCTGATTGTTCTGGTGCAGCTGGTGCAGACGCTGGGCGATCGGCTGGTGCGCTCGCTGGCGCATCGACGTTAAAGAGAGGTTTCCTTCAGGGCCTGGTTGGGTAACCGGCTGTAGATGCAGTCGGATGCTGCCGGTAGTGGCGGGCATAAAAACCACCGATGGCTTTCAACAGACTGGATTTACCCCAACCGCTGCCAACAATAAAATTCCGCAGTATCTTCTTTCTGAACGTCATATTTTTTCCCGCAGAGGTAAGGGCAAAGCCTGAATCGCTTGCCGGCTGAAAAACAGCATGTGATTAATATCCTGCAGAATTATTAATCGGTTGAAAACGGCTTTTCAGGAATAATATGTGCGTAAAAAACGACATGCTTTTTATTGCTTTATTTTTTTGAAAATCCGGCAAAGGAAAGGGTGAAATGATTATTGGAAAGAATGATTCCATAATGCGAGATTATTAAGTGGGTTATTAAACTGCAGCGGTAAATAAGGGGTAAAAATACAGTAATAATTAACTGGCAAGAATCAAAGATAAACTTGTCGATAAATCATTTCTTCATGACGCAGCTGTTTCAGAATGCTCTTAAATTATCATCATTCTGGCAGAAGCCAGAACAGGGTCTATACTGAACTGTGATGTCATCCGCAATTTGGTCAGAGAAAATGAATCAGGCAGGCAAAAATTATCGATCTGCGACAGGAGAAAAGCAGCGCAGTACCAGGAAAGAGCGCATTACCAGGAAAGAAAGTTGGCAGTCAACCACCTGTCGTCAGTTGCCCTGTTGTTTCCGCTTTCTTTCGCCGATAAATAATTTATTTCTGCCCCGACAGCAACTATTTTATTCTGGCATGACAATGCAGAACATTTTCCTGACCGGATTATTTCAGTCGTTATTTATCCGAATGATTAATCATCAAATTAACGTCTGCAATCTGATGCAGATCGGGAGAAGAGTGTGAGCAGAGAATCCGAAGGTTTCCCTTCTTTAAGTGGCGGCCTCTACGCGTTTTTCTTCGATGTCGATGGCACCTTAGCGGCTATCAAACCGCGCCCCGATGAAGTGTCGATTCCGGCAACGGTTCGCGCCACACTGCAAGCGTTATCCACTTTGAGCCACGGGGCGGTAGCGCTGATTTCCGGCAGGCCAGTTGAGCAACTGGATCAGTTGGCTGCCCCTTTTTACGCGCCGCTGGCTGGAGTTCATGGTGCTGAACGTCGCGATGCCACAGGTGAACTGCACCGTATCAGTTTGCCGGATGAGGTAGTGACGCAATTGCATGAAACCCTCAGCAGCAGTATCAGCAACTGGCCAGGTACGCAGCTTGAGACTAAAGGTATGGCTTTTGCCCTGCATTATCGTCAGGCAGAACAGTTTCAGGCGCAGGTTTTGCAACTGGCAGAGTCAATGGTGCAACGCTTTCCGATGCTGGCGCTGCAGCCGGGAAAATGCGTGGTGGAATTAAAACCGAAGGGAATCGATAAAGGCGCAGCGATAGCCGCCTTTATGCAGGAAGCGCCTTTCGCCGGGCGTATTCCGGTGTTTATTGGTGACGATCTGACAGATGAAGCCGGATTTCGTGTGGTTAATGCCATGAATGGCTTATCCGTAAAGGTCGGAGAGGGTTCAAGTCAGGCGCGCTTTCGGCTGAAAAATGTTGATGAAGTTTACAGCTGGCTTGAACAGATGAAATTACAATTAGATCAAGACAACCTCGGTAAGGAGTCAAGGTTATGAGTCGCTTAGTGGTCGTATCTAACCGTATCGCTGTTCCCGATGGTTCTAATAGTGCTGGTGGCCTGGCGGTCGGTATTCTGGATGCGCTGAAATCTACAGGTGGACTGTGGTTTGGCTGGAATGGTGAGATAAGCACTATCGCTGAAGAAGAACAAGAGCCGCTGGATATCGTCAAGCAAGATGGTATCACCTATGCCTCTTTCGGTCTGAGTCAGAACGACTACGACCTCTATTATTGCCAGTTTTCCAATACGGTTATCTGGCCCGCGTTTCACTATCGGTTAGATCTGGTGCAATACCAGCGTGAAGCCTGGGAAGGATATTGCCGCGTCAATGAATTACTGGCGGAACGTCTGCAACCGCTGGTGGAAGATGATGATATTCTGTGGATCCACGATTACCATCTGCTGCCGTTTGCAGCTGCCTGTCGCAAACTGGGAATGAATAATCGCATTGGCTTCTTCCTGCATATTCCTTTTCCTACGCCGGAAATTTTCAACGCTTTGCCGCCTCACGAAGAGCTGTTGCAGATGATGTGTGATTACGATCTGCTTGGCTTCCAGACTGATAGCGACCGCACCGCATTTCTCGACAGCCTGTCACTGCTGACTCAGGTTCAGAATAAAGGCGATAAGCAGCACCGTGCTTTTGGCAATGACTTTGCTACTGAGGTTTATCCGATTGGTATTGAGCCGGAAAGTATCAAAGAGATGGCTGAAGGGCCGTTGCCGCCGAAAATGGCCGCCATGAAGCGTGAGCTGGGCGATGCGAAAAATATCATTGCCTGCGAACGGCTGGATTATTCCAAGGGGCTACCGGAGCGTTTTCTGGCTTATGAAGCGCTGCTGGAGAACTTTCCAGAACATCGCGGCAATATTCGCTATTCGCAGATTGCGCCAACCTCACGTGGCGACGTGCAGGCGTATCAGGATATTCGTCATCAGCTGGAAACTGAAGCCGGGCGAATTAACGGTAAATATGGCACGCTGGGCTGGACGCCGCTCTACTACCTGAACCAGCATTTTGATCGTCGCCTGTTGATGAAGATTTTCCGCCTGACCGATGTTGGTCTGGTCACGCCGCTACGTGACGGCATGAATCTGGTGGCGAAAGAGTATATTGCGGCGCAGGATCCGGATGACCCCGGCGTGCTGGTGTTATCGCGCTTTGCGGGTGCCGCCAATGAGCTTACCTCGGCGCTGATTGTCAATCCTTACGATCGTGACGAAGTGGCGGCGGCGCTGGATAAAGCCCTGACGATGTCGCGTACCGAACGCATCTCGCGCTATAACGATATGATGGCGGTATTGCGGGAAAACGATATTTCTCACTGGCGCGAAAGCTACCTGAAAGATTTGCAGGCGCTGGCACCGCGCACGGAAGATCATGAGATGAACCATAAAGTGGCAACCTTTCCACGCTTAGCCTGATAGCCGCGGCGAGACAGGACGGTAGTGAGGACGGCGTTTTGCCGTCCTTTTTTATTTAAGAAAACCCCATGCCCGCCGATAACTCCCTCAACGAACTGACATTAGCGATCAAACATTCACACTACTAATGTAATCCCCAGTTACATCTCTTTTCTCTCCATGATCAGAAATCTCTCCCTGTTAACAAAACGTTGCGGAAAGCTGCTTTAAACCTAATCACCGGTACCGCGGTTTTAGACGGAGTTTTTGAGAATATTTATCTAAGTGACTAATTTTTCAGGAACTATAAATGAATTAAACTAGCGTTTAATGCTTCAGTGGCATTAATTCCCAAAGGTATATGCTGTTAAATTGTCTTAACAGCGCAGCTGTGACAGGTTAAGAGTGAAAAGTGAGCTTTTTCAGCAGTCGAAAAGGTCACTGAACCATTCTTTAACAAAAAATGGCGTAATTGTTCTTTTATTAATCTAATCAACAGCTTCGCTGATGGGTTTTCGGCAATAATTTGGCTTAAAAGTGTGATGCAGATCACACTTTATCTAAAATTAAGTCGCTCGCTCGTTGTATGTGGAAATCCAACGGGATAGAGTTGCGCTGCTTTCAGAATATTCTTAAATATGTAAGCGAACGTCTCGAAGCATTATTCTTAGCTCACCCCCTCTGAGGAGCGTGAGCGACGACGACTTACTAAACCAGTACTCGGCACGATGCGTAATCATTCAGCATACGTTTGGCTGCTGCCACGTGTTTTTGCCATCTTTAGATTTACCAACCAGCAATCAGGGAAGCGGAATTTATCCCGTGAACGTTAAAAGTAGTGTCAGTCAGGATGGGAAATAATGGGTACATCAGAATTACTCAAACATATATACGACATTAATTTGTCCTATTTATTGCTTGCACAGCGTTTAATTAACCAGGATAAAGCTTCTGCCATGTTTCGCTTAGGTATCGATGAAGCGATGGCAGACTCGCTGGCGCAATTAACCTTACCGGAAATGGTAAAACTCGCTGAGACTAACCAGTTGGTTTGTCAGTTTCGCTTTAACGATCATCAAACCATCAGCCGCCTCACTCAGGAATCTCGCGTGGATGATTTACAGCAAATCCATACCGGCATTCTGCTATCCAGCCGTTTATTACGCGAAACTTCAGCACGAGTTGAAGATTTGTCGAAAAAGAGAGCGGGATAATGAGTGAAAAAAGTATTGTCCAGGAAGCTCGCGATATTCAACTGGCAATGGAATTAATTACTCTCGGTGCGCGTTTACAGATGTTAGAGAGCGAGACGCAGCTCAGTCGTGGCCGTTTAATAAAGTTGTATAAAGAGCTACGCGGCAGCCCACCGCCAAAAGGCATGTTGCCGTTCTCAACCGACTGGTTTATGACCTGGGAACAGAACATTCATGCCTCAATGTTCTGCAATGCCTGGCAGTTTCTGCTGAAAAGCGGCCTGTGTCATGGCGTCGATGCGGTGATTAAAGCTTATCGTTTGTACCTTGAGCAGTGTCCGCAGTCGGATGAGACGCCGCTGTTGGCGCTGACGCGCGCATGGACGCTGGTACGTTTTGTCGAAAGTGGCATGCTGGAACTCTCCAGCTGCAAATCCTGTCATGGCAGTTTTATCACTCATGCACACCAGCCGGCTGGCAGCTTCGTCTGTAGCCTGTGTCAGCCGCCATCTCGCGCGGTAAAAAGACGTAAACTTTCTGCGCAGCCTGCCGATAACACTCCACAACTGCTGGATGAACAGGTTAAACGCGCCGTTTAAGATTGTTCGAAACGTGGAATGACATCCAGCAGCGGTTTTTAACCGCTGCTTTTTTTTGCTCTGCGTTTACCGAATAACACCCTCGGCTCTCTGGCTTAACATCCACCAACACGTTGCGGACGTAAGGATTTATTGTGCTGGTTATTTTAGGTTATTTGCTGGTGATTGGTTCGGTGCTGGGGGGCTACATGATGGTGGGTGGTCATCTTGGCGCACTCTATCAACCTTCGGAATTGCTGATTATTGGGGGCGCAGGCATTGGCGCATTTATTGTCGGTAATAACGGAAAGTCGATCAAAGCGACCCTGAAAGCCTTGCCGCTGTTAATGCGCGGCTCTAAATATAACAAAGCGCTGTATATGGATCTGATGGCGTTGCTGTATCGCCTGATGGCGAAATCTCGACAGCAGGGCATGTTATCGCTGGAAAGAGATATCGAAAATCCGCGCGAAAGTGAAATCTTTGCTAATTACCCACGCATCCTTGCCGATAACCGTCTGGTGGACTTTATCACTGACTATCTGCGGTTAATGGTGAGCGGAAATATGAATGCGTTCGAAATCGAAGCGCTTATGGATGAAGAGATCGAAACCTACGAGCACGAATGCGACGTGCCGGCGCAGAGTCTGGCGGCGGTGGGTGACTCTTTACCTGCATTCGGTATTGTCGCCGCGGTAATGGGCGTGGTACACGCGCTGGCCTCAGCGGATCGTCCGGCCGCCGAGCTGGGGGCGCTGATTGCCCATGCGATGGTCGGTACTTTCCTCGGTATTTTACTGGCCTACGGTTTTATTTCGCCACTGGCATCGGTGCTGCGTCAGAAGTGTGCGGAAACGACCAAAATGATGCAGTGCATTAAGGTGACGCTGCTCTCCAGTCTGAACGGGTATGCGCCGCAGATTGCGGTGGAATTTGGCCGTAAGACGCTGTATTCCACCGAACGTCCCTCTTTCAGCGAACTGGAAGAGCACGTGCGTAATGCCAAATCACCGGCAAAACAGACTTCGGATCAGGACGCATGAAGAACAGCAGTCACCCCATCGTGCTGGTAAAGCGGCGCAAAGTGAAAAAACATGAGAGCTCGCATGGCTCATGGAAAATCGCTTACGCCGATTTTATGACAGCGATGATGGCGTTCTTTCTGGTGATGTGGTTGATTTCCATCGCCAATCCCAAAGAGCTGGTGCAGATTGCCGAATATTTTCGTACTCCGCTAAAGGTTGCGCTGAGTAACGGACCGCGCAGCAGTGACAGTGAAAGCCCGATCCCCGGCGGCGGTGATGATCCAACGCAGCAGCAGGGTGAAGTTAAAAAAGTGGTCGATATGGACGCGCAGAAACGCAAGCTGGATGAAATTCGCCTGAATCGTCTGCGTGAAAAACTCGATCAGCTGATTGAATCCGATCCCCGGCTGAAAGCGCTGCGCCCGCATCTGATCATCAATATGGTGGAGGAGGGGCTGCGTATTCAGATTGTCGACAGCCAGAACCGCCCGATGTTTAAAACCGGCAGTGCGCAGGTGGAGCCTTATATGCGCGATATCCTGCGGGCGATTGCACCCATTCTTAACGATATTCCCAACCGCATCAGTCTCGCCGGACATACCGATGATTTTCAGTATGCCGGAGGCGATCGTGGTTACAGCAACTGGGAACTCTCAGCCGACCGCGCCAATGCCTCGCGGCGTGAGCTGGTAACCGGCGGGCTGGCGAGCAGCAAAATGCTGCGCGTAGTGGGGATGGCCGACACCATGAAGCTGAAAAATCGCGGCGGTAATGATGCGGTAAACCGCCGAATTAGTTTGCTGGTATTAAATCACGATACCGAAGCGCAAATCGAAAAAGAGAACGCCGAAAGTGATGCGGTGCAGATTAACGATGCCGCAAGTATTAAACAAATTACCGTTCCGGCTGAACCGTCGGATGCGGCATTAACCCCAGACCATCAACCTGTACAGGCCGCGCCGAAGACTGCGCCACAGCCGGTGAGCTCGTTACCGACGGTGGCGGAGATTCCGTCGCAGCCTAATCGCGACTCACAGCCGAGGTGATACCGTGAGCATGGATATTAGCGATTTTTACCAGACGTTTTTCGATGAGGCTGACGAATTACTGGCCGACATGGAACAACACCTGCTGGGATTAGACCCACAGCAGCCCGATTCGGAGCAGCTGAATGCCATTTTCCGTGCGGCCCATTCGATAAAAGGCGGAGCGGGTACTTTTGGTTTCACTGTCTTACAGGAAACCACGCATATTCTGGAGAACATTCTCGACGGTGCGCGCCGCGGTGAAATGCAGCTCAGTACCGACATCATCAACCTGTTTTTGGAAACCAAAGATATTATGCAGGAACAGTTAGATGCCTGTAAAACCGCCCAGGAACCTGACGCAGAAAGTTTTGAATATATCTGTCAGGCGTTGCGCCAACTGGCGCTGGAGGCCAAAGGCGAAGTTATTGAACCGGCAAAACCGCTGACGCTGGTGACCGAAGCGCAACCGGCCACGGTTGTTCCCGCCGGTTTGCGGCTGGCGCTGGTCGACCTTAAACCGAGCGAAGTGTCACTGATGCTGGATGAGCTGGCTAATCTTGGCACCGTCAGTGAGGTGAAGAAAGGTGAAACCTCACTGGAGGCGACGCTGATTTCCTCGGTCGATAAAGATGACATTGTGGCGGTACTCTGTTTTGTGATTGAAGAGTCACAAATCCGTTTTCCGGATGCAGCAACGCCAGCGGCACAGCCAGAAAGCGCCGATAAACCGGCAGAAAACCTGGCTACCGTCAGCCCTGTCACGCCGGCGCTCAAGCCTGAAGTGAAAAAATCCGCGCCCGCCCGCAGCAGCGAGTCGGGCAGCATTCGCGTGGCGGTAGAAAAGGTCGATCAGCTGATCAATCTGGTCGGCGAGCTGGTGATCACTCAGTCAATGCTGGCGCAGCGATCCGGCGAGCTGGATCCGGTTAATCACGGTGACCTGCTAAACAGTATGGGGCAGCTGGAGCGCAATGCGCGTGATCTGCAAGAGTCGGTGATGTCGATTCGTATGATGCCGATGGAGTACGTATTCAGTCGCTTCCCTCGGTTGGTGCGCGACCTGGCCAGCAAGCTGGGTAAAGAGGTGGAACTGACGCTGTCAGGCAGCTCGACCGAGCTGGATAAGAGTTTAATCGAACGGATTATCGATCCGCTGACTCACCTGGTGCGTAACAGCCTCGACCACGGCATTGAATCGCCGGAAAAGCGCCTGCTGGCGGGTAAACATGCCTGCGGCAACCTGACGCTTTCTGCTGAACATCAGGGTGGCAATATCTGTATCGAAGTCAGCGATGACGGCGCGGGCCTTAACCGTGAACGCATTCTGGCTAAAGCACTCTCCTGCGGGCTACCGGTCAGTGAATCAATGAGCGATGAAGAGGTCGGCATGCTGATTTTTGCACCTGGCTTCTCTACCGCTGAGCAGGTCACCGACGTGTCCGGGCGCGGCGTCGGTATGGACGTTGTGAAACGTAATATTCAGGAGATGGGAGGCCACGTCGAGATCGGTTCGAAGCCGGGCAAAGGCACCACCATTCGTATTTTGCTGCCGCTGACGCTGGCGATCCTCGACGGCATGTCGGTGCGGGTCGCGGAAGAGGTGTTTATCCTGCCTCTGAATGCGGTGATGGAGTCACTGCAACCGCTGGCAGCAGATCTGCATCCGCTGGCCGGTGGCGAACGCGTGCTGGAAGTACGCGGCGAGTATCTGCCGCTGGTGGAGTTGTGGAACGTATTTGATGTGCAGGGCGCGAAGACGGAAGCAACGCAGGGCATCGTGGTTATTCTGCAAAGTGCCGGAAAACGCTATGCGCTGCTGGTCGATCAGCTGATTGGTCAGCACCAGGTGGTGGTGAAAAACCTTGAGAGCAACTACCGCAAAGTGCCGGGTATTTCTGCCGCCACCATCCTCGGCGATGGCAGCGTGGCGCTGATTGTTGATGTCTCAGCCCTGCAATCTTTAAACCGAGAAAAGCGTGTGGCCGGCGTCGCAGCTTAACTAAATGATTAAGGTAGACCTATGACTGGAATGGCAAACGTTACCAAACTGGCTGGCGAAACGGTAGGCCAGGAGTTCCTGGTATTTACGCTGGGTGATGAAGAATACGGTATCGATATTTTGAAGGTGCAGGAGATTCGCGGTTACGATCAGGTTACGCGCATCGCCAATACCCCGGCATTTATTAAAGGCGTCACGAATTTGCGCGGTGTCATCGTACCGATTATCGATCTGCGGATTAAATTTGCTCAGCCGGGTGTCGAATATAACGATAACACCGTGGTGATCGTGCTGAATCTGCAACATCGCGTCGTGGGAATTGTGGTTGATGGCGTTTCTGATGTGCTGTCTCTGACGCATGAGCAGATTCGTCCGGCTCCTGAATTTGCCGTCACTATGTCGACGGAATACCTTACCGGACTGGGCGCGCTGGGCGAGCGGATGCTGATCCTCGTTGATATCGAAAAGCTACTGAGCAGCGAAGAGATGGCGCTGATGGATAATCTGCGCAGCGCATAATAATTTAATCATCTCCGGGGCGGCATTCGGTCGCCCCAACCGTAAAGGTTCCTTATTTGCTGCCGATAACATCAACAGATGGCAAATGTAATAAGGGACGGTATGTTTAAGCGTATGAAAGTTGTGACCAGTCTGATTGTGGTTCTGGTCGTGTTCGGCTCACTGCAATTAATCTCCGGCGGTCTGTTTTTTCAGGCTTTAAAGAGTGATAAAGCAAATTTCACTATCACTGAGCAATTGCGCCGCGAGCAGACAAATCTGACCGCGTCATGGATTGCTTTGGTTCAAACCCGTAATACCCTCAACCGCGCCGGTCTGCGCTACATGCTCGATTCAAATCAGATGGGCAGTGGTGACACCGTAGCGGATCTCCTGAAGCTGGCGAAAACTCAGCTGGCACTGGCAGAGCAGCAATATGCCGAGTACAGCGCTGAATTGCCGGACGATGTGAAAGCACTCAGTCACGTTAAAGCAGTCACAGAGAATTACACCATTCTGCACGGTGCACTTAACGATCTGATTAAGCTGATGGCCGAAGGCAATATCA
Organism: Winslowiella sp. 2C04; assembly: GCF_050037805.1. Lineage (NCBI taxonomy): Bacteria > Pseudomonadati > Pseudomonadota > Gammaproteobacteria > Enterobacterales > Erwiniaceae > Winslowiella > Winslowiella sp. 2C04. The sequence goes on from NZ_CP188300.1 coordinate 1,930,231, forward strand.
AAGAGTTTTTCGATCAACCCACTCAGGGCTACCAAAACGGTTTTGAGGCCGCTTACAACAGCTGGCTGAATAATACCGCTGCGCTGTTTGCTGAAGGGTCGGCGGAAAACGATCAGGCTTACAACCAGGCGATCTGGGTGCTGGCGATTGTCTTCGTGGTTTTGCTGGCCGTAATGGCGGTGGTGTGGAGCGGTATGCATCACATTCTGCTGCGTCCGCTGAATGCCACCATCAGCCATATTCGCCATATTGCCAGCGGCGACCTGACACAAACCATTGAAGTTGAGGGACGCAACGAGATGAGCCAGCTGGCTTCCAGCCTGCAACATATGCAGCAGGAGCTGGTAAACACCGTCGGTGATGTGCGCGACGGTTCCGATGCAATCTTCACCGGTGCCAGCGAAATCTCTGCCGGAAACAACGATCTGTCGGCGCGAACCGAGGAGCAGGCTGCCTCGCTGGAACAGACTGCCGCCAGCATGGAGCAACTGACGGCGACGGTGAAACAGAACGCTGAGAATGCCCGCCAGGCGTCGCAGCTGGCGCTCAGTGCCTCAGAAACCGCGCAAAAGGGCGGTAAAGTGGTCGATGGCGTGGTGAAAACCATGAGTGATATTGCCGGTAGTTCGAAGAAGATTGCCGATATTATCAGCGTAATCGATGGTATTGCCTTCCAGACCAATATTCTGGCGCTAAACGCGGCGGTGGAAGCGGCGCGTGCCGGTGAGCAGGGGCGTGGTTTTGCGGTAGTGGCGGGAGAAGTGCGCAGTCTGGCGCAGCGTAGCGCCCAGGCAGCAAAAGAGATTAAAGCGCTGATTGAAGATTCCGTCAGTCGCGTCGATACCGGCTCGGTGCTGGTGGAAAGTGCCGGAGAGACCATGCATGACATCGTCAGCGCGGTGACGCGCGTGACCGATATTATGGCGGAAATCGCGTCGGCATCCGACGAGCAGAGTCGCGGTATCGACCAGGTGGGGCAGGCGGTTACCGAGATGGATCGGGTTACCCAGCAGAATGCGTCACTGGTTGAAGAGTCCGCTGCCGCTGCGGCAGCGCTGGAAGAACAGGCCAGCCGACTGTCACAAGCGGTATCGGTGTTCAGAATTCGTAAAGAATTCGCCGCACGCGCCGTTAATGTCAGTACCGCCAGTAAATCTGCTCCGAGTTCTGCTTCGGTGATCGCCGCGCGTAAGCCGGTCACTAAAGTCTCTGAAGAGAACTGGGAAACATTCTGATTGGTTAATTGCTGCCGCCCGTAACGGGCGGCATGGCCCCGGAGGTCGTGATGTTTAGCCGTATTCGTGTCTCTGCTACGTTGATTTTTATCCTTGCCGTGTTTTGCCTGATGCAAATTGTCAGCAGTGGTTTGTCATTCAACTCTTTTCGTCAGGATGCGAATAACCTTTACCAGGTCGATACCAGCGGTCAGCAGCGTGATGCGCTGAGTCAGAGCTGGGCCTCGTTACTCAGCGCACGCGTGACCCTGAGTCGTGCCGGTACGCGTGCGGCGTTAAGTTTGCCGCGTGATCAGGTCACCAGCCTGATGGCGGGTGCGCAGCGCGATCTGGATAGCGCTGATAAAACCTTTCAGCGTTTTCTCGCCATTCCGCGGATGACACCGGAAGGTGAGGCGATGACCAAAGAGATCAAAGCCAGCTATGACAACTATCACCACGAGCTGGCTCAGCTGATTGTCTATTTAGAGAATTATCAGCTTCAGGATTTTCTCGATGCGCCCACCCAGAAGTCGCAGGATAACTTTCTTGTGCAGTACAACCGCTGGATGCTGCATATCAGCGGTATCGTTGAGCACGCTAAACATCAAAGCCATGATTTTTATACCCAGTCGAAGTGGATATTTGCCGGTGCGGTTACGCTGTCGCTGCTGATGACGCTGCTGGCGCTGGGCTGGCTGAAACAGGCGTTAATCACCCCACTGACGCGTATGCGCGATCATTTTTCCCGTATTGCCTCCGGTAACCTTGGCGGCAACATTGAACAGCGCGGAAGTAATGAAATCGGCCAACTGTTTACCGGGCTGCGCGATATGCAAAGTCGTTTGGCTGAAACCGTCGTGCAGGTGCGTGAGGGTAGCGAAACCATGCAGGTGGGGATTCGTGAAATCGCCAGCGGCAACAATGATTTATCAGCGCGCACCGAGCAGCAGGCTGCGTCGCTGGCAGAAACTGCCGCCAGTATGGAGCAGCTAACCGCCACGGTTACTGCCAATGCAGATAATGCGCGTCAGGCATCGCAGCTGGCCCGTGATGCTTCCGCCACCGCGCATAAAGGCGGTTCGCTGACCGGAAATGTGGTCGCGACTATGCATCAGATAGCCACCAGTTCGAAGAAAATTGCTGATATTACCAGCGTAATCGATGGTATTGCCTTTCAGACCAATATCCTGGCACTCAACGCGGCGGTAGAAGCGGCGCGTGCCGGCGAGCAGGGGCGTGGTTTTGCGGTGGTGGCGGGTGAAGTGCGCAACCTTGCGCAGCGCAGCGCGCAGGCGGCAAAAGAGATCAAGGTGCTGATTGAAGAGTCGGCCAGCCGGGTAAATCAGGGGTCGACGTTGGTGGCTTCTGCGGGTGAAACCATGGAAGAGATCGTTCAGTCGGTTACCCGGGTTAACGACATCATGGGCGAAATCGCCTCGGCGTCGGATGAGCAGCGTCGCGGCATCGAACAGGTGGCGCAGGCCGTCAGTCAGATGGATCAGGTCACGCAACAGAACGCGGCGTTGGTCGAGCAAGCGGCGGCGGCCACCGAGGCGCTTGAAGCACAGGCCGAAAACCTCAGTGAAGTGGTGACAAGATTCTCTGTCGATGACGTTACCGATACTGGCGATTTTCAGGCGCTGGCTTCCGGGCATAACAGCGCGGTCTTAACCTCTTAATCAGCGATAAGCTGGATGGCCCTTAAATGAAAAAAACGACGTTGCTGGCACCGTCTGAAAACACCACTTTGCTGTCGCAAATGGTGCAGCGCCTGCCGTTATCGGATACGCATTTTCGTCGTATCAGTCAGCTGATTTATCAGCGAGCTGGCATCGTCCTCGCCGACCATAAACGCGAAATGGTTTATAACCGCCTGGTGCGTCGGCTGCGTATGTTGAATATTGATGACTTTGGTCGCTACCTCGCGCTACTGGAGAACGATGTTAACAGTGCGGAGTGGCAGGCGTTTATTAATGCGCTGACCACCAACCTGACGGCTTTTTTCCGTGAGGCGCACCATTTTCCCATTCTGGCAGAGCATGCCAAACGGCGTAACGGCAGCTTTAACGTCTGGAGCACCGCCGCCTCGACCGGCGAAGAGCCATGGTCGATCGCGATGACGCTGGCCGAAACCCTCGGGGCCGGGCCGGGTAAATTTCAGGTGCACGCCAGCGATATTGATACTCAGGTGCTGGAGAAAGCGCTGGCCGGGGTTTATCGGCAGCAGGAGTTGCGCACGCTTTCGCCCCAACAGTTGCAGCGCTTCTTTCTTCGCGGCACCGGCCCGCATCAGGGCATGGTGCGGGTGCGTTCGGAACTGGCTGGCATGGTGAATTATGCCCAGCTTAACCTGCTGGCGCCGGAGTGGGCGCTACCGGGCCCGTTTGACGCAATATTCTGTCGTAACGTAATGATCTACTTCGATAAAGAGACCCAGGAAAAGATCCTGCGCCGTTTCGTTCCGCTATTGAAGCCGGGTGGTTTGTTGTTCGCCGGTCATTCAGAAAACTTTAGCCAGATAAGCAAAGAGTTTTATCTGCGAGGACAAACGGTCTACGGGCTGACTAAGGAAAGATAATGAGCAAAATCACCGTGATGTGCGTTGATGACTCCGCGCTGATGCGGCAGTTGATGACCGAAATTATTAACAGTCATCCGGATATGGAGATGGTGGCCACCGCGCCCGATCCGCTGGCCGCACGCGATTTAATCAAACAGTTCAATCCGCAAGTGTTGACGCTGGACGTTGAAATGCCGCGCATGGATGGCCTCGACTTTCTTGAAAAGCTGATGCGCCTGCGGCCGATGCCGGTGGTGATGGTGTCTTCACTGACCGCGAAAGGCTCTGAAGTCACCCTGCGTGCGCTGGAGCTGGGAGCCGTCGATTTTGTTACCAAGCCGCAGCTTGGCATTCGTGAAGGAATGCTGGCTTACAGCCAGATGATTGCCGACAAAGTGCGCGCCGCCGCACGCGCCAGGTTGCATGTGCGCCCGACCCAGACGGTGCCTGCGATGCTGAAAGCCGGGCCGCTTCTGAGCAGTGAAAAGCTGATTGCGATTGGCGCGTCGACCGGTGGCACTGAGGCGATTCGTCATGTGCTGCAACCGCTACCGGTGACCAGTCCGGCACTGCTGATTACCCAGCATATGCCGCCGGGCTTCACCCGATCGTTTGCTGAGCGACTGAATAAACTGTGCCAGATCACGGTGAAAGAGGCCGAGGATGGCGAGCGTATTTTGCCCGGTCACGCCTATATTGCGCCGGGTGCGATGCACCTTGAGCTGGCGCGCAGCGGGGCCAACTATCAGGTACGGCTGAATGATGGCCCGGCGGTTAACCGCCATAAACCGTCGGTGGACGTGCTGTTTAACTCAGTGGCGCACTATGCCGGGCGCAATGCGGTTGGCGTGATCCTGACCGGTATGGGCAGTGATGGCGCGGCCGGACTGAAGACGATGCATCAGGCGGGGGCCTGGACCATCGCCCAGAGCGAAGCGAGCTGTGTAGTTTTCGGCATGCCGCGTGAGGCTATCGCACACGGGGGTGTCAGTGAAGTGGTGGATCTTCACCAAATCAGTCAGCACATGCTGGCAAAAATTAGCGCCGGACAGGCATTGCGAATTTAGTGCAATCCCGTCCCGCGATTCAGATCAAAACAGGAGTAGATATGGTCGATAAAAATATGCGCTTTTTGGTGGTAGATGACTTCAGTACGATGCGTCGTATTGTGCGTAACCTTCTGAAAGAGTTGGGATTCAATAATGTTGAAGAAGCGGAAGATGGCGCAGATGCCTTGAATAAACTGCGTGCCGGTAGTTTTGATTTTGTTATTTCCGACTGGAATATGCCGAATATTGACGGGCTGGAGCTGCTGAAAACCATACGTGCGGACGCGGCGATGGCCGCGCTGCCGGTGCTGATGGTGACGGCAGAAGCCAAGAAAGAGAACATTATTGCGGCTGCTCAGGCGGGAGCCAGCGGCTATGTGGTTAAACCTTTCACTGCCGCAACCCTGGAAGAGAAGTTAAATAAAATCTTCGAAAAACTGGGTATGTAAGGAGACGTGATGAGCGAACTTCTGAAACCAAATGTCGATGCTGCCTCGGCGCATGACATCATTTCGCGCATTGGCTCACTGACGCGTATGCTGCGTGACAGCCTGCGCGAACTGGGGCTGGACCAGGCGATTGCGGAAGCGGCTGAAGCCATTCCTGACGCCCGTGACCGCCTTGATTATGTGGTACAGATGACGGCGCAGGCGGCAGAGCGGGCGCTGAACAGCGTCGAGGCTTCTCAGCCACGTCAGACGTTGCTGGAGAACGGGGCAAAACAGCTGAAAGGGCGCTGGGACGAGTGGTTCGAAAATCCGATAGCGCTGTCAGATGCACGTTCGCTGGTAACGGATACCCGGGGATATCTGGAATCGGTACCGGACCATACGGCGTTTACCAATGCCCAGCTAATGGAAATCATGATGGCGCAGGATTTCCAGGATCTTACCGGCCAGGTAATTAAACGCATGATGGATGTGATCCAGGAGATTGAGCGTCAGCTACTGATGGTACTGCTGGAAAATATCCCTGAAGGCAGTGCTCGTCAGAAAAAAGAGAGCGACAGTCTGCTGAATGGCCCACAGATGAACGCTGCTGCGCCGGGCGTGGTGGCGAATCAGGATCAGGTTGACGATCTGCTGGACAGCCTCGGTTTTTGATCTTCCCCTCACGGGTCGCCAGCACGCGACCCGTTTTTCCCTTTTCCCGCCATCCTTAAAATAACCGCTATTTTTCTTCTCTGATCGCGCAATCAGACTGATGAGGTTTTGGCATGCTAATGCCCTGAAATTCCGTCGAAACAGGTTTGCTGCCGTGTCTCAAGACAGTGATGAGGAAAAAACCGAAGCCCCCACACCCCACCGATTAGAAAAAGCGCGTGCGGAGGGGCAAATTCCGCGTTCGCGCGAAATGACCTCATTATTGATGCTGTTAGTCGGCGTCATGATCCTCTGGCTGGGCGGTGAACCGATGGCGCGCCAGCTGGCGGCGATGGTCTCTTCCGGTCTGAATTTTGATCACAGCATTATCAGCGATGATAAGCAGAGTATTCGCCATATCAGTTCGCTGCTCGGGCAGGCCGTCTGGGCGCTGTTGCCGGTGATGAGCGGACTGGTGCTGGTGGCGATTGCTGCACCCATGATGCTTGGCGGCATTGTGTTGAGTGGCAAAGCGATCAAAGTCGATTTCGGCAAGCTTAATCCGCTGAAAGGGCTGAAGCGGATGATTGCGGCTCAAGCCTGGGCCGAACTGTTAAAAGCGATTCTGAAAGCGGTACTGGTGGGCAGCGTCACCGGCTGGTATCTGTGGAGCAGCTGGCCGGAGATGCTGCGTCTGATCACCGAGTCGCCCTTTGCCGCGTTAAGCCATGCGCTGAATATGATTGCGATCTGCGGGCTGTTCATTCTGCTTGGCCTGATCCCGATGGTCGGTTTTGATGTGTTCTGGCAGCTCTGGAGCTACTTTAAGCAGCTGCGCATGACGCGTCAGGAAATTCGTGACGAATTTAAGCAGCAAGAGGGCGATCCGCATATCAAAGGGCGCATACGCCAGGCGATGCACGCCGCCGCGCGCCGCCGCATGATGGCTGATGTGCCGAAAGCGGACGTGATTGTCACCAACCCGACCCACTACTCGGTAGCCTTGCAGTATGACGAAAAGAAAATGAGCGCGCCGAAAGTGTTGGCAAAAGGAGCCGGAGAGATTGCGCTGCGTATTCGTGAGATCGGTCAGCAAAATCGAATACCACTGCTGGAAGCGCCGCCGTTGGCACGCGCGCTCTGGCGACACAGTGAAATTGGCCAGCATATTCCCGGCACGCTGTATGCCGCGGTGGCGGAAGTGCTGGCATGGGTCTGGCAACTGAAGCGCTGGAAAGTGGAAGGCGGCCTGATTCCCAAGAAACCTGAACGTTTGCCGGTGCCGGAAGCACTGGACTTTGCTGGAGAGAAAAAAACTGATGGCTAATCTGGCCGCATTATTACGGTTGCCGGGCAACTTTAAAGATACCCAGTGGCAGGTGCTGGCCGGGCCAATCCTGATCCTGATGATTCTGTCGATGATGGTGTTACCGTTACCGGCATTTATTCTCGACTTACTGTTTACCTTCAATATTGCCTTGTCGATTATGGTGCTGCTGGTGGCAATGTTCACCCAGCGCACGCTGGAGTTTGCCGCCTTTCCCACCATTCTGCTGTTCTCGACTTTACTGCGTCTGGCGCTGAATGTGGCATCCACCCGAATTATTCTGATGGACGGTCATACCGGAGCCGCCGCCGCCGGGCAGGTGGTCGAAGCCTTCGGTCACTTTCTGGTGGGCGGCAACTTTGCCATTGGTATCGTGGTATTTATTATCCTCGTAATTATCAACTTTATGGTGATCACCAAAGGTGCCGGACGTATCGCTGAAGTTGGCGCGCGTTTTGTGCTGGACGGCATGCCCGGTAAGCAGATGGCGATTGACGCCGATCTGAATGCCGGCCTGATTGGCGAAGATGAAGCGAAACAGCGCCGATCTGACGTCACCCAGGAAGCCGATTTTTACGGCTCGATGGACGGGGCGAGTAAGTTTGTGCGCGGTGATGCCATTGCCGGCATTATGATCATGATTATCAATATTATCGGTGGCCTGCTGGTCGGCGTCGTGCAGCATAATATGCCGTTGGGCCATGCGGCAGAAACCTATACGCTGTTAACCATTGGTGATGGTCTGGTTGCGCAGATTCCGGCTCTGGTGATTTCCACCGCCGCCGGTGTGATCGTCACTCGTGTCAGTACCGAGCAGGATGTGGGTGAGCAGATGGTCACCCAGCTGTTTAACAATCCACGGGTAATGTTGTTAAGCGCCGGGGTGCTGGGGATGCTTGGACTAGTGCCGGGAATGCCAAATCTGGTATTCCTGCTGTTTACCGCCGCTTTGCTGGGGCTTGCCTGGTATATGCGCGGAAAAGAGATGGCACCAAAAGCGACACCGCAGGCGGTAGCCAAACCGCAAGAGAGCTCGGCGGCGGTCGAAGCCTCATGGACTGATGTCCAGTTGGAAGATGCGCTGGGTATGGAAGTGGGCTATCGCCTGATTCCGATGGTCGATTTTCAGCAGGATGGCGAACTGCTTGGTCGTATCCGCAGCATCCGTAAAAAGTTTGCGCAGGAAGTCGGTTTTCTGCCGCCGGTGGTGCATATTCGCGACAATATGGATCTGCCGCCAGCGCGCTACCGGATCCTGATGAAAGGGGTAGAAATTGGCAGCGGCGATGCCTGGCCGGGGCGCTGGATGGCGATTAATCCGGGAACTGCGGCGGGCAGTCTGCCGGGTGAAGCGACGGTCGATCCGGCCTTTGGGCTGGCCGCGGTGTGGATTGAAAGTGCGCTGAAAGAGCAGGCGCAAATTCAGGGCTATACCGTAGTGGAAGCCAGTACCGTAGTGGCTACCCATCTCAACCATCTGATTGGCCAGTACTCCAGCGAGCTGTTTGGCCGTCAGGAAGCGCAGCAATTGCTGGATCGCGTGGCGCAAGAGATGCCAAAACTGACGGAAGACCTGGTGCCCGGCGTGGTTACGCTAACCACGCTGCATAAAGTGCTGCAAAATCTGCTGGCGGAACGGGTATCGATACGCGATATGCGCACCATTATTGAAACGCTGGCGGAGCATGCGCCGGTCCAGCCCGATCCCAATGAGTTAACCTCGGTGGTGCGGGTAGCGTTGGGTCGTGCCATCACTCAGCAATGGTTCCCGGGCAGCGAAGAAGTGCAGGTGATTGGGCTGGATACCTCGCTGGAGCGCTTGCTGTTGCAGGCATTGCAGGGTGGCGGAGGGCTGGAGCCTGGGCTTGCCGATCGGCTGCTGGATCAAGCGCAGCAGGCGTTACAACGTCAGGAAACGCTGGGCGCGCCGCCGGTACTGTTGGTCAATCATCCGCTACGCGCATTGCTGGCCCGCTTCCTGCGCCGCAATCTGCCCCAGCTGATGGTGCTGTCGAATCTGGAACTGACCGATAACCGTCAGATTCGTATGACGTCAACCATCGGCGGTCATTGATGCTGCGGCTGACAGTGTTAAGTATGCTGTGGCTGCCGACCCTTGCGCTGGCGGCTTCCGGCGGCTGGAGCGCCAGCGGAACCGGTGCGGCGCTGAGTCAGCGCGGCGTGCAGGCCTCTTCACCGGCATTGTCGCCACCTGCGCCGGTAGCGGGAATGATGACGGCAGTGTACTGGCAATATCAGCTGACCGGGCCGACACCAGCCGGGATGCAGGTCCGGCTATGCTCGGCTACCCGCTGTGCGGCAATAGAAGGCAGCAGCGGATCGACGCGCGGCCTGAGCAATGTAGCGGCTAACGAGAGTCTGCGTTTTGTGTTTTATGTCGAAGGGAAGGGGCGGTTATTTCCGGTGCTGAGGGTATTAAGCAATCAGGTAATGGTGAATTACCAGCAGTAATCCCGGGGCGTTATTTAGAGGCGACGTTTTCGCCGCCCCTAAGAAATAGCGGCTGTTTACATCCGTTCTACTGTTTCAATACCGAGTGTATCCAGGCCTTGCTTCAGCGTCTTCGCGGTGAGCAGCGCCAGTTTCAGACGGCTCTGACGCGTTTGTTCATCTTCTGCCGCCAGAATCGGGCAATGCTCATAAAAGCCTGAGAACAATCCTGCCAGATCGTACAGATAAGCACACATCACATGCGGCATACCGTCGCGTGCCACCTGCAAAATGGTCTCTTCAAATTGCAGCAGGCGCGCCGCCAGTGCCGCTTCACGATCTTCGGTGATGTTTACGGATCCGCTAACGTCGGCTAACCCGATGCCAGCCTTACGGAATACCGACAGTACGCGGGTATAGGCATATTGCATATAAGGCGCGGTGTTACCTTCGAAGGCCAGCATATTGTCCCAGTCGAAGATATAGTCGGTGGTGCGGCTTTTCGACAGGTCGGCATATTTCACCGCGCCGATACCGACGGTATTTGCCAGCGCTTTCAGTTCGTCAGCAGGCATATCCGGATTTTTCTCGCCGACCAGTTTGGTGGCGCGTTCAACCGCTTCATCCAGCAGATCGGACAGCTTGATGGTGCTGCCGGAGCGGGTTTTAAATGGACGACCATCTTTGCCCAGCATCATACCGAACATATGGTGTTCCAGCGGAATGCTCTGCGGTACATAACCGGCTTTGCGCACAATGGTCCACGCCTGCATCAGGTGTTGATGCTGACGTGAATCGATGTAATACAGCACACGGTCGGCGTGCAGCGTTTCGTAACGATATTTGGCGCAGGCGATATCGGTAGTGGTGTACAGGTAGCCGCCATCCTTTTTCTGGATGATCACGCCCATCGGTTCGCCTTCCTTGTTTTTATACTCATCAAGGAATACCACGGTGGCGCCTTCACTCTCAACCGCCAGGCCTTTTGCTTTCAGATCGGCAACAATGCCCGGCAGCATTGAGTTATACAGGCTTTCACCCATCACATCATCACGGGTCAGCGTCACATTCAGGCGGTTGTAGACCAGCTGGTTTTGCGTCATGGTGATATCGACCAGCTTTTTCCACATTGCCAGGCAATATTCATCGCCGCTCTGCAGCTTCACCACGTAATTACGGGCGCGCACCGCGAACTCTTCGTCTTCGTCGTAGGTCTTTTTCGCTTCACGATAGAAGTTTTCCAGGTCGGCCAGCGCGATATCGCCATGCTGTTCGTTCTGCTGTTTTTCGAGGAAAGCAATCAGCATGCCGAACTGGGTACCCCAGTCGCCGACGTGGTTAGCGCGAATAACCTTATGGCCGAGAAACTCCAGCGTACGCGCCGAGGCATCACCGATAATGGTTGAGCGGACGTGACCGACGTGCATCTCTTTTGCCACGTTTGGCGCTGAGTAGTCGATAACGATGGTCTGTGCTGGCTGGCGGGCAACGCCGAGACGCGGATCGCTGACGGCGGCATCAACTTGCTGTGACAGCCACTGACGGTCAAGAAAAATGTTAATAAAGCCAGGACCGGCGATTTCAACTTTGCTGGCAATTCCATTCAGATCGAGATGCTGTAACACCTGTTCTGCCAGTTGTCGTGGCTGCTGCCCCAGTTTCTTTGCCACGGCCATGATGCCGTTAGCCTGATAGTCACCAAACTGGACTTTTGCCGACTGGCGGACCTGTGGTTCGCAATCTGCTGGCGCGCCAACAGCGACCATCGCCTGACTGACTTTGTCTGAAAGAAGAGCCTGAATATTCACCGGGATACCTTAATATGCTGAAAAGGCTCGTCTGCTGGCAGATCGAGCCATTGTCATCGCGTCACCTGACAGCTAATCGTGATGCTGTACAATGGCGCCGCGGAAAAATAAGGGGAAAAGTATACTGTATTTGGATCGAGGCGTCAGCAGCTGGTGGTGTGATGGAAACAACGATGTTCATGTTTCCATCAAATACACGAATTCTTAACGACGACGGGACTGGCGGTGTGGGTTGACGACCAGCTTGTTATTACGCATCTTCCAGTGACGAATAATAGCAAAGCCCATCAGCGCGATTAAGATTGCGACCACGATTAACATAAACATATGTGTTATTCCTTGTGAGATGGTGGTCGCAATCTATAAGAAAATAAGATTCAAGGCAAACAATAAGTTACAATTTAGGATTTGGCTGACATTCTCAGGAATATTCTTAAATAACATGATATTAAAAGTTAAAAAATTACGTTTATAAGGTTAAAAAAGTCAGTAAGTTGCAAGATTGACACTCTTTTAGATTAACTGATAAATATAATTGACGATAAACGGTTTTTTTATATCTTTACTGCTTGCGAGCGTTGTGTGGCGGGCAGTTAATAAATAAGACAATTACTCATTATCTGGAGAAAATGTGTTGCCACTGAATTGTGTAGAGGAACTTAAGGACCTGGCGGAAGACTTACCACGCTTCGCGCAGGCACTGGAGCAGTTAGCTCAGCTGTTAGGGCTGGAGTTATCCCAGCTTGAAGCCGATCATATTTCAGTGCGCTGCCATCAGAACACCACGGCAGAGCGCTGGAAAAGCGGCTTTATGCAGATTGGAGAGCTGTTCTCGGAGAATCAAATTAATGGCCGGGCGATCTGTCTGTTTGAGTTAAGAGAACCGTTAAAGATTGGCAGCTGGCAATTAAACGTTATTGAACTGCCGTGGCCCGGTAATAAGCTGTATCGCCATGAGGGCTGGGAGCATGTTGAAATTGTGCTGCGTGGCGATGTGAAGACGCTGGGCGCACGTGCGCTGGCGTTGCTGTCTGACGAAGGGTTAGCGCAACCCAATATTTCAATTAAATCCAGCTCTCCGCACGGGGAGGGTGAACGCCTGCCTAATCCCACGCTGGCGGTAACCGATGGCAAAATTACCATCAAGTTCCATCCCTGGAGCCTGAAGGAAATAGTTGCCAGCGAACAGCATGATTAAAGCGTACTGACTGCGCGCTCCATGCGGCTGATGGCTTCATTCAGCGTGGCGCGGGTACAGCCAAAGTTAAAGCGCACAAAGCCGTCATCGCCAAAATCACGTCCCGGAGAAAAACCGAGGCCGTGGTTTTCAAAAAACAGCGCCGGACTGGCGACCGGCAGTTGCTGCGCATTGATCCAGCCAAGATAGGTGCCTTCCGGCGAAGCCAGCGATAATCCTTCGATGGCATTGACGCGCTCAACCAACAGATCGCGATTGCCTCGCAGATAATCCAGTTGGGCATCAAGCCAGGGCTGCCCGTCGCGCCAGGCAGCTGTTGCCGCCACCCGCGCCAGAATATCGGTTTCCGGTACCATGCCTTTGCGCTGGCGATTAAAACGTTCACGCAGCGTTTTATTGGGGATAATGGCCAGTGACGCGCCCAATCCGGCGATGTTGAAGCTTTTTGACGGCGAGAGCAGCGTCACTGAACGTTGCGCCGCGTCTTCGCTAAGCGAAGCAAACGGAATATGCTGCACGCCAGGTTCGAGGATCAAATCGCAGTGAATCTCATCGGAACAGACAATTAAATCATGACGCTGTGCAAATGCCAGCTGTGCCTCCAGCTCATCCCGGCGATACACCGTGCCGCCAGGATTCTGCGGATTACACAACATCAGCAATTTCTCATTGCCTGAGAGCTGTGCGGCACCCGCTTCCAGATCCATCAGCCATCGGCCCTGTTCCAGCCGCAGTTGCAGATTCAGCTGGGAGCGCTCGGCCAGTTTTGCCGCCAGACGGAACGGCGGATAGATTGGGGTTGGCGCAATAGTGCCCTGGCTGGCGTCGGTAAAAGAACGTACGCAGAGGTTCAGTCCGCTGACGATACCCGGCAAAAACACCAGCCAGTCCGCTTCCACCTGCCAGCCATAGCGCTCAGCCATTCGTTGTATCACAATATTAATCAGTTCATGCGGTGTGTCGCCATAGCCAAATATACCGTGTGCGACGCGCTGCTGTAATGCGTCAATGATACAGTCCGGGGAGCGAAAGTCGCTGTCGGCGATCCATAATGGCAATACGTCACGATCGCCATATTTATGCCACTTAACGCTATCGCTGTGACGTCGGTCTATCCATTGATCAAAATTGAATGCCATGATGAAGATTCCCGTTAATATAACCAGCAAAAGCCAGCCTAACCGAGAATCTGAAAACCAGCCAGCAGTCATTAAACAGGAGGATGCGATGACGAAATTGGAAGTATGCTGCTACGGAGTGGATTGCGCGATAACCGCTCAGCAGGCCGGAGCGGATCGCATTGAACTCTGTGCCGCACCGAAAGAGGGAGGGCTGACGCCATCTTACGGCAGTCTTAAAGTGGCGCGTGAACAGTTGACCATCCCGGTTCATCCAATTGTGCGTCCTCGCGGCGGCGATTTCTGTTATTCCCTGGCGGAATTTAACGCGATGAAATCTGACGTGGTGGCCATTCGTGAGCTGGGTTTTCCCGGCGTAGTGATTGGCATGCTGGATGAAGACGCCCATATAGATATGGTGAAAATGCGCCAGATTATGGCGCTGTGCGGCGAGATGGCGGTGACCTTCCATCGCGCTTTCGACCTGTGCCACAGCCCGAAACGCGCGCTGGATGAGTTGACCGACCTGGGGGTTGCGCGCATTCTGACTTCGGGCCAGCAACAGAGTGCTGAAAGCGGAATTGCATTACTTAAGGAACTAACGCATATCAGTGAAGGTCCAATGATTATGGCGGGTGCTGGAGTCAGGCTTAGTAACCTGCAAAAGTTCCTCGACGTGGGCATTAAAGAGCTGCACAGCTCGGCCAGTCGTCTGGTGCCATCGCCAATGCGTTACCGGAAAGCGGGTGTTTCAATGTGTTCAGACGCCGAAACCGATGAATTCAGCCGTTATTGTGTCGACGGCGATGTGGTCGAAGCGATGAAGGGCATTATCAATATGAACGCCGTCCGGGTCGCCTGACAATCAAACCGATTTTTGCCGCGCAGCACGCCGTTACACAGGCGTGATGTTTGCAAGTACCAGGCCCCAGCATTTTGCTGGGGCTTTTTTTATGTCGCGAGTCTGGCTTCTTCAGCGAAAAAAACCGCTCTGCTGAAAGCGGTTATCGCTATACTTATAGCTTAATCATCAGGGAGTTCAGACGTCCGGAGAGCATAATGAACAGAACTATTCCAGCTTGTCTGAGCATCATCGCCTTGAGTGCGCCACTGAGTTTTAATGTCAGTGGCGCGGAGCCGTGCCCGGCTGATAGCAAGGCAGCAAATGACAGTAACAGCGTGATTATGTTGGGCGGCACCTCGAAAGGTGAAGTACGGCAGTTCGTGGTTGGCGAGTTTGGTAAAGATGTCGATCTGCAAAAGCGCCTGCTCGGGCAATTTGATCGCTGCGGTAATCTGACCGTTGCCGATATCAGCTATGACAAAAATGAAGGCAATGTGCAGCTAAAGATGGAGCAGCATATTGCGCGCGTGACCGATGGCTGGCAGGCAGAATACTCTTACTCGATAATGGTTCAGCAACAGGGTAAAGCTGTTGAAGTCAGTAATAAGCAGGGCATCATTAACTACAAGGTGGGAAAAAGGGGCAATATCACCAGCGCTACCGATATCTTTACCAGTATGGGTGAAAAAGGTTTTACCGAGACGACCTACAGCCACGATGACAATCTTCGTCTGCTGAAAAGCGTGGCGCGCGGCACCGATAATCTGACCAATGGCGAATATCATTATCAGTGGAACGATAAAGGGCAGGTATCAACCACTACCTCGGCGAAAAGCAAAGAGACATACACCTACGATAAACAGAATCGTGAGCTGCGGCTGCACAGTGTCACCACTACGCCAGCTGGCGTGATTACAGCAATTGATGAGTGCCAGTCATGGGATGATATCGGTAACTGTACGCTGAGTTATTCGCGTGAAACCGAAGTTATGGACAAATTAACCGTCAAACGTAACCTGAGCGCGGCGTATCGCTTTGAGTACTGGGATGAGGGAAACAAGTAGTGGTGTTTACTGCGTGCATGGTATAGCTGGTTAAGATTTGAACAGTAGGGGGGCGGTCGGGCTGGGGCTGTGTGTTTATCGGTTTTGCCGCAAAACTTGCGTTGTCGAAACGATAAAAATGAGGCCGGTATTATCCGGCCCAACTGATTTATGGCTTTCTGGCTACCAGTACCGCCCGCAGCGGGGCAGGATAACCTTCAACAGTTTTCGTTGCATCCTCAGGATCAAGAAATTCTGCCAGCGATTCACTGGTCATCCAGTCGGTTCTGCGCTGTTCATCGGTGCTGGTGACGGAGTAATCGACGACGCGGACATCTTCAAAACCACACTTCTCCAGCCAGTTTTTTAACGCGCCGGTCGACGGAATAAAGTAAACGTTTCGCATCTGCGCATAACGCTCGCCCGGTACCAGTACCGCCTGGTCATCACCCTCAATCACCAGCGTTTCCAGCACTAACTCACCACCGCTGACCAGCTGGTTTTTGAGCTGGAACAGATGATCCAGTGGCGACCGGCGATGATAGAGCACGCCCATCGAGAACACGGTATCAAAGGCTTTTAATTCTGGCAGCTGCTCGATACCCAGCGGCAACAGATGCGCACGTTGATCGTTACCGAGTAATTTTCGTACCGCTTCGAACTGGCAGAGAAACAGTTGCATCGGATCGATACCGACAACAAAATTCGCGCCGGCACCCAGCATACGCCACATGTGATAGCCGCTGCCGCAGCCAACATCCAGCACCGTGCGGCCAGCCAGCGGTGAAATATGCGGTAAGACCCGTTGCCATTTCCAGTCAGAGCGCCACTCGGTATCGATTTCGGTGCCATAGAGCGAGTAAGGGCCTTTGCGCCACGGCATCAGGTTGCGCAGCAATTTGTCGATACCGGCACGTTGACGGTCGGTAAGGTTGCTGGTGTCCGCGCTGACGCTGTGCAGCAAATCAAGGCGTTCCGGCTCCAGCAGCGGTAAATATTCCACTGCTTTATGCCAGTTTTTAAAATGGCCGTGCAGATTTTCCCGCTGCCAGCTGGCAATTTGCGCCGGCAGCGTTTCCAGCCATGGTGCCAGTGGGCCTTTAGCAATTAACTGATAAAAGTTACCGAAATCGATCATGCATCACTCGCTTTGACGGCAATCAGTGAGCCGAAGTTAAAACACTGGAACCACAGTTCCGCATGTTCGAAACCGGCGTTATGCAGACGCTGTTTATGGGTTTCGACGCTGTCGGTCAGCATAACGTTTTCCAGCATGCTGCGTTTCTGGCTGATTTCCAGCTCGCTGTAACCGTTGGCGCGTTTAAAATCATGATGCATATTAAACAGCAGCTCGCCAACCTGGTGATCTTCAAAGCTGAACTTTTCAGACAGCACCAGCGCGCCGCCAGGTTTCAGCCCCTGATAGATAGTATTCAGCAGTTGCTGACGCTCGTCAGGCTCAAGAAATTGCAGGGTGAAATTCAGTACCACCATTGAGGCATTTTCGATATTAATTGCGCGAATATCCGCTTCAATTACCTCTACCGGCGTGTCGGCACGGAAGGCGTCAATATGGCGACGGCAGCGTTCTACCATCGCAGGTGAGTTATCGACGGCAATAATCTGACAACCTTCGGCCTGAATATTACGGCGTACTGACAGAGTCGCGGCACCCAGTGAACAGCCAAGATCGTAAACCCGGCTGTGTGGCTGCACAAAGCGTTCGGCCAGCATGCCAATCATCGAAATGATATTGGAATAGCCTGGCACCGAGCGCTGAATCATATCAGGGAAAACTTCAGCTACGCGCTCATCAAAGGTCCAGTCACCAAGCTTTGCTATTGGCGCGGAGAAAAGCGTATCGCGGTTAGACATAACGGTAAATCCGGTGAACAACGGAAAGGGCGCTATTTTGGCAGAAAGCGGCGCGGGCTGCACCTTTTCTGCCATTTCAGGTCAATTATCGCAGAGTAAGAATCAGATCCCATGGCATAAACAGGAGATTACAGATAACCATGCCGATTAACGCCAGACCGGTTATCAGCATGCCATTACGACGCCAGTACATAATACTGTGATGCATTCCCCAGCCATGCATGGCGCGGCCCGCGAAGAAAAACAGCCCACACAGATGCAACATCCAGATATCTGCGCCGTTCATCTCCATCATTACCAGCAGTAACAGCGCAATGGGGATATTTTCCATTGCGTTACCGTGAATACGCATTGCGATTTGTAATTCATAGAATCCACCATCGCCATGTGCGACGCGATACTGACGGCGCAAACGGATCACATCAATGGACAATTTGATTAAAAACAGTGCCCCAAGCACGACATAAAGCGCGCTGACCATGCTGAACTCCAGTAAGGAAAAGTTGTTGCTGCGCACATCATAGCCGGGAATTGTAAAGGTGTCGCCGGACAACGCGGTAACAGTTTAGGGTTTCTTTAGTCAGCCGCTAAAATAACTGAGCCTGTTGTGGCCAGTCCGGGGCAGAGCCAATCTCAGGCATCGCCTGCTGCAGGTGTGGCCACAGGAACTGAATCAGCGTCAGCGCTTCGCCAATATCGGGAGTGTGAATAAACAGCCACGGCTGCCCTTGTTGGCGCCATGCGGGCAATTTTGCCAGCCATGCGGCGAAAAACGGCAGGTTAGCCGCGGGATCTTCGCCGCCGATAAAGCGTATCATCGGATTGCTGGCGGTCATTACCGCATGTGGCGGCACTTTGGGCTTTTTTCGCTGGGCATCAATGACTGCCGCCAACGATGAAGTTGACGCGTGCACCGGTCGACTGTCCAGAATCACCCGATTGACGCCGCGCTGATGTAATCCACGGTTAAACGCCTGTTCGGCCTCGCCTTTGGCAAAGAACGCCGGATGGCGCACTTCAACGCCATACTGAAACGCCTGCGGCAGTTTATCAAGAAATGCCCACAGCGCTGGCAGCTCATCCGGACCAAAAGCCGAAGGAAGTTGCAGCCAGTACTGACCAATACGCCGGGCGAGTGGATCGAGCGTGCGGAAAAACTCCTCGGTCAGGTCATCACAGCCGCGCAACGCCGCCTTATGGCTGATGGTGGAGGGAAATTTAAAACAGAAGCGGAAATCGTCATCGGTCATATCGCGCCAGCGCAGGACAATTTCCGGCTTAGGCAGCGCATACAGGGTAGTATTCCCTTCAACACAGTTAAAATAACGGGCGTAATCCGCCAGCGTGACGATTCCCAGCTTTTTCCACTGCGGATGCTGCCACTGCGGCAGACCGAGGTATAACGGTTTCATCTCCGTCTCCGAAATGTCAGGCAAAAGAGAGAGATTAGCGATAAAGCGCGCATCAGGCGACCATAAAGGTGTCGTGATGCGGCGAATTTTGTTAGTTTTTTCTGATAAACCCCGGTGTGCGAGCATCAATCGTTGAGATCTGGCGCGGTTGTGGCGCTCAGCTCTTATCGCACTGGCGATTTTACATTATAATGCCTGCCTTTTTCTGGGCAGCGTCTGCCCGACGTGTCTGGTAATTAGCTGATTATTGCCAGATGGGTACTATCAAAAGACGACTTAAATGCTGCGCGTGCAGCAGCGATGAAGTTAAAAGGATATCGTTATGCGTACTGAGTATTGCGGACAGATCAATCTGTCTCATGTAGGCCAGCAAGTGACACTGTGCGGTTGGGTCAATCGTCGCCGCGATTTGGGCAGTCTGATCTTTATTGATATGCGCGACCGTGAAGGCATCGTTCAGGTGTTCTTCGACCCAGACCGTCAGGATGCATTCAACCTGGCTTCTGAACTGCGTAACGAATTCTGCATTCAGATTACCGGCACCGTGCGTGCGCGTGATGAGAAGAATAAAAACAGCGATATGGCGACCGGTGAGATTGAAGTTTTCGCCACCGATTTAGTCATTATCAACCGCTCTGAGCCGCTGCCGCTGGATTCTAACCACGAAAACAGTGAAGAAGCGCGTCTGAAATATCGCTATCTCGATCTGCGTCGCCCGGATATGGCTAACCGACTGAAAGCGCGCGCGAAAATCACCAGCTTTGTGCGTCGCTTTATGGACGATAACGGTTTCCTCGATATCGAAACGCCCATGCTGACCAAAGCAACGCCAGAAGGCGCACGTGATTATCTGGTGCCAAGCCGGGTACATAAAGGCAAGTTCTATGCGCTGCCGCAGTCACCTCAGCTGTTTAAACAGCTGCTGATGATGTCCGGCTTTGACCGCTACTATCAGATTGTGAAATGTTTCCGTGACGAAGATCTGCGTGCCGATCGTCAGCCAGAATTTACCCAAATCGACGTCGAAACCTCCTTTATGACCGCGCCTCAGGTGCGTGAAGCGATGGAGCGTCTGGTACGCGAACTGTGGCTGGATGTTAAAGGCGTTGAGCTGGGTGATTTCCCGCAAATGACTTTTGCAGAAGCAATGCGCCGCTACGGTTCAGATAAGCCCGATCTGCGTAACCCGATGGAGCTGGTGGACGTTGCTGACCTGCTGAAAGCGGTTGAGTTTAAGGTGTTCTCCGGCCCGGCGAATGATGCCAAAGGTCGCGTAGCAGCGCTGCGCGTGCCGGGTGGCGCGACCCTGAGCCGCAAGCAGATCGACGAATATGGCAAATTTATTGAGATCTACGGTGCTAAAGGTCTGGCGTATATTAAGGTTAATGAGCGTGCTAATGGCCTGGAAGGTATTCAGAGCCCGATCGCTAAATTCCTTAACGCTGAGATCGTTGAAGCGATTCTGGCGCGCACCGGCGCTGCCGATGGCGATATGATTTTCTTTGGTGCGGATAGCGCTAAAGTGGTGACTGATGCGCTGGGCGCACTGCGTCTGAAACTCGGTCGCGATCTGAAAATCACTCAGGAAGGCAGCTGGGCACCGCTGTGGGTAATTGACTTCCCAATGTTTGAAGATGATGGTGAAGGCGGCCTGACGGCGATGCATCATCCGTTTACCGCGCCAAAAGATATGACGCCGGAACAGCTGAAAAATCTGCCGGAAACGGCGATTGCGAACGCCTACGATATGGTGATTAACGGTTATGAAGTGGGTGGCGGTTCCGTACGTATCCACAACAGCCAGATGCAGCAAACGGTGTTCAGCATTCTCGGTATTAACGAGCAGGAGCAGCGCGAGAAGTTCGGCTTCCTGCTGGATGCACTGAAGTACGGTACGCCGCCGCACGCCGGTCTGGCATTTGGTCTGGATCGCCTGGTGATGTTGTTGACCGGCACCGACAATATCCGTGATGTTATTGCCTTCCCGAAAACCACTGCAGCGGCTTGTCTGATGACCGAAGCACCAAGTTTCGCCAACCCGGCTGGGCTGGAAGAGTTGGGCATTCAGGTGGTGAAGAAGGAAAAGCCTGAGAGCAACTGATATGGCATATAAGCAGCCCGTCTCGGTGTTGGTGGTGATCTTCGCCCGCGACACCCGGCGGGTGCTGATGCTACAGCGGCGTGACGATGCGGCGTTCTGGCAATCGGTTACCGGCAGCCTTGAACAGGATGAAATGCCGGTGCAAACCGCGCTGCGCGAAGTGCAGGAAGAAGTGGCAATTGATATCAACGCTGAACAGCTCACATTGGTTGACTGCCAGCGCCAGATAGAATTCGAAATCTTTCCGCACTTTCGCCATCGCTATGCGCCGGATGTGACCCACTGCCGCGAGCACTGGTTCACGCTGGCGCTGCCGACGGAACGGGAAGTGGCGATTAGCGAGCATCTGGCTTTTCAGTGGCTCGAAGCCTGCGACGCCGCGCTGCTGACCAAGTCCTGGAGTAATCGCCAGGCGATAGAAGAATTTGTGATTTAAGTTTTGTTTCGAGGAGAAAGCGAAAAATGGCAGGCCATAGTAAATGGGCGAACACTAAACATCGCAAAGCGGCACAGGATGCCAAACGCGGTAAAATCTTCACCAAGATCATCCGTGAGCTGGTGACTGCCGCTAAGCTTGGCGGTGGCGATCCGGACTCCAACCCACGTTTGCGTGCGGCAATGGATAAAGCGCTGTCTAACAACATGACGCGCGATACCATGAACCGTGCGGTAGCGCGTGGTGTCGGTGGTGATGATGACAGCAACATGGAAACCATCATCTACGAAGGCTACGGCCCTGGCGGCACTGCCGTGATGGTTGAGTGTCTGAGTGATAATCGTAATCGTACCGTATCTGAAGTGCGTCACGCCTTCACCAAAACTGGCGGCAACCTCGGAACCGACGGTTCCGTGGCGTATCTGTTCACCAAAAAAGGGGTGATCACCTTCGCACCTGGCCTGGATGAAGATACCGTGATGGACGCTGCGCTGGAAGCCGGTGCTGACGACGTAGTGACTTACGATGACGGCGCAATTGACGTCTTCACCGCCTGGGAATCGCTGGGCGCGGTGAAAGATGCGCTGGAAGCCGCCGGTCTGACGGCAGATTCTGCTGAAGTCTCCATGATCCCTTCGACCAAGGCCGATATGGATGAAGAGACCGCGCCGAAACTGCTGCGCCTGATTGATATGCTGGAAGACTGCGACGACGTGCAGGAAGTTTACCATAACGGTGAAATTTCTGATGAGGTGGCGGCTACGCTGTAATGGCGTTGACTGGCATGTTACTGCACACCACCGGAGGCGCGTGATGGCAATTATTCTGGGTATTGACCCTGGCTCACGCGTGACCGGTTACGGTGTGATTCGACAGGTGGGGCGGCAGCTGACTTATCTCGGTAGCGGCTGTATTCGTACTAACGTTACCGATCTGCCGTCGCGCCTGAAGCTGATTTACGCGGGCGTCAGCGAAATTATTACGCAGTTTCAGCCGGAGTATTTCGCCATTGAGCAGGTATTTATGGCGAAAAATGCGGATTCAGCCCTGAAACTGGGACAGGCACGCGGAGCCGCGATAGTCGCGGCGGTAAACCAGGATTTACCGGTGTTTGAATATGCCGCGCGTCAGGTGAAACAGACGGTGGTCGGTATCGGCAGCGCCGAGAAAAGTCAGGTGCAGCATATGGTGCGCACCTTACTTAAACTGGCGGCTAATCCACAGTCCGATGCCGCCGATGCACTGGCAATTGCTATCACCCACTGTCACGTCAGTCAGAACGCCAGCAGGCTGAGTGAAACTCGATTGCAGCTGACACGCGGGCGTCTGCGTCCCTGACAGGCTGGATATTCATCCAGCCTTTTTTATGTTATAAACAGCCATATTCCCTCATTATCCAAAGGAAGCAAACGTGATAGGTCGTCTGAGAGGCATTATTCTTGAGAAACAGCCGCCGCAGGTATTAATTGAAGCCAGCGGCGTGGGTTATGAAGTGCATATGCCGATGACCTGTTTTTATGAGCTTCCTGAACTGAACCACGAAGCGATTATCTTCACCCAGTTTGTGGTGCGTGAAGATGCGCAGCTGCTGTTTGGTTTTAACAGCAAGCAAGAGCGAGCGCTGTTTCGCGAGCTGATCAAAGTTAACGGCGTCGGGCCAAAACTGGCGCTGGCAATCCTGTCCGGTATGTCGGCGCAGCAGTTTGTGACCGCTGTCGAACGCGAAGAGATTGCCGCGCTGGTGAAGTTGCCGGGTGTCGGCAAGAAAACCGCCGAACGCCTGGTGGTGGAAATGAAGGATCGCTTTAAAGGTATGCATGGCGATCTGTTCTCTGCGGATTCGACCTTCGCGCTGACCAGTGAAAGCCCGGCACCTGCTGCTAATGATGCAGAGGGTGAGGCGGTCTCTGCACTGGTCGCCCTTGGCTACAAACCGCAGGAAGCCAGCAAAATGATCAGTAAAGTAGGCCGTGCTGGTGCCGACTGTGAAACGCTGATCCGTGAAGCCCTGCGCGCAGCTATTTGAGGTAAAGCATGATTGAAGCCGATCGTCTGGTATCGCCGGGCGCTATCACCGAAGAAGAGGTGATTGACCGCGCCATCCGTCCTAAGCTGCTGGCAGAGTATGTTGGTCAGCCGCAGGTGCGCGAGCAGATGGAGATCTTTATTAAAGCGGCGAAAATGCGTGGTGATGCGCTGGATCACCTGCTGATTTTTGGCCCGCCAGGGCTGGGAAAAACTACGCTGGCGAATATTGTCGCTAATGAGATGGGGGTGAATCTGCGTACCACCTCCGGTCCGGTATTGGAAAAAGCCGGGGATCTGGCGGCAATGCTGACCAACCTCGAACCCCACGACGTGCTGTTTATCGATGAAATTCACCGGTTATCGCCGGTGGTTGAAGAGGTGCTTTATCCGGCGATGGAAGATTATCAGCTGGATATTATGATCGGCGAAGGCCCGGCGGCCCGCTCAATTAAACTCGATCTCCCTCCCTTTACCCTGATTGGTGCGACTACCCGCGCCGGTTCACTGACGTCACCACTGCGCGACCGCTTCGGCATAGTGCAGCGCCTGGAGTTTTACCGGGTTGAGGATTTACAGCATATCGTCGGACGCAGCGCCGCCTGTCTTGGGCTGGATCTCAGCGCTGAGGGGGCACTGGAAATTGCCCGGCGTGCGCGTGGAACGCCGCGTATCGCCAACCGCCTGTTGCGTCGCGTACGCGACTTCTCAGAAGTGCGTGCCAATGGCGAGTTAAGTGGTGACGTAGCCGCTAAAGCGCTGGATATGCTGAATGTCGATACCGAAGGGTTCGACTATATGGACCGGAAATTACTGCTGGCGATCATTGATAAATTCACCGGCGGCCCGGTAGGGCTGGATAACCTGGCGGCGGCAATTGGTGAAGAGCGTGAAACCATTGAGGACGTGCTGGAACCCTATCTGATTCAACAGGGCTTTATTCAACGCACTCCGCGTGGTCGTATTGCCACCCAGCATGCTTATAAACACTTTGGTATTACCCGCGAATAATTTTACGGGCGGCGAGAATGTTCAGCCGCCCGCAGATAAACGCCGACTACACGGCCGGCTTCTTCACCATACTCAGCACAAACATTGCTGCTGCACACAGCACTACTGACGGACCGGCTGGCGTGTCATAAAACGCCGAGAAGGTCAGGCCACCGGTTACCGCCATAACGCCAATTGCCACGGCTACGGCCGCCATTTGTTCGGGCGAGCGGGCAAAACGACGCGCGGTTGCCGCCGGAATAATCAGCAGCGAGGTGATGATCAGCGCACCAACGAACTTCATTGAGACGCCAATGGTCAGTGCGGTTACCAACATCAGCAGCAGTTTGGTGCGCTGAATATTCACACCGTCTACCTGCGCCATTTCCGGACTGATGGTGATCGACAGCAGCGCGCGCCACTGCCAGGCAAGAATCGCCAGCACCAACGCCACCCCGGCAGCAATGGCGATCAGATCGACCGGCGTAACTGACAGCAGATCGCCAAACAGGTAAGCCATTAAATCAACCCGCACATTAGACATCAGGCTGACGACCACCAGACCCAGCGACAGCGCGCTGTGCGCCATGATCCCCAGCAGGGTGTCTATCGCCAGATGCGGACGACGTTCCAGCCATACCAGCCCGAGCGACAGCAGCAGGGTGACGGCAATAACGGCATAAAAAGGATTGATATTCAGCAGCAGGCCAAAGGCCACCCCCAGCAGGGAAGCGTGTGCCAGCGTATCACCAAAATAAGACATCCGACGCCAGACAACAAATGAGCCAAGCGGGCCAGCAGCCAGTGCCAGCATGATGCCGCCCAACCAGCCAGGCAGTAACAGTTCAATCATGACGGGCCCTGTCCTTTACGCAGAATAATGCGTCCCTGAAGATCGTGACGATGATTATGGTGATGGCGATAAATAGCCAGCTGCTCGGCTCCGCGCGGGCCAAACATCGAAATAAACTCCGGATGCTGCGACACCACTTCCGGCGTGCCGGAACAGCAGATATGGTGATTCAGGCACAGTACCTCATCGGTTTTCGCCATCACCAGATGCAGATCGTGTGAAACCATCAGCACGCCGCAGTTAAGCTCGCGGCGCAGCTGATCGATCAGATCATACAGCGCGACCTGGCCGTTAACGTCAACACCCTGGGTGGGTTCGTCCAGCACCAATAATTGCGGATTATTCAGTAGCGCCCGCGCCAGCAGTACGCGCTGAGTTTCACCGCCGGAGAGTTTTTGCAGTGGGTATTCGAGTAAATGCCCGGCCTGTACCCGCTTCAGGGCTGGCAGAATATCGGCTTTTTTGACCGTCGGACGCAGCCGCATAAAGCGATCAACCGTCAGAGGCAGCGTGGAGTCGAGGTGCAGTTTTTGCGGCACATAGCCAATGCGCAAACCGTTGGGTCTGTCCAGTTTGCCTGAACCAGGGGCAATAAGCCCCAGCACTACGCGTACCAGCGTAGATTTTCCGGCACCGTTTGGGCCAAGCAGCGTCAGAATGCGTCCGGGTTCCAGCTTAAGTGAAACATCAGACAGCACGCGACGTTGACCAAAGGTCACCGAGATGTTTTCCAGCGTTACAAGTGAGGACATTATCGATTACAGGTTGCAGAAGATATCGAATGTTATAATATCACACTACTTCCGCTAACCACGATGGATTGACGCATTATGTTACACAATAAAAACCGCTTTATGACTGCCCTGTTGACCCTGGGTTTTACCGCTTCGCTTGCTATGCCTGCCTCGGCTGCGGTAGTGGCCTCGATTAAGCCACTTGGTTTTATCGCAGCGGCGATTGCCGACGGTGTTACGCCGGTCGAAGTGCTGCTGCCTGATGGTGCATCAGAGCATGACTACGCACTGCGTCCATCCGACGTCAAACGCTTGCAGAGCGCGGATCTTGTGGTGTGGGTCGGCCCTGAAATGGAAGCTTTTTTAACCAAATCCGCCAGCGGTTTACCGGCGAAAAAGAACCTCGAGCTGGCTGCTTTAACCGGGGTTAAACCGCTGCTGATTCGCGGTGCTGAAGACGATGAACATCATGAAGATGGCCATGCAGACCATGATGAAGAGGGGCACGATCACCATCATCACGGTGAATATAATATGCACCTCTGGTTATCCCCAGAAATAGCAAGGCAATCTGCGGTTGCAATCCACCAAAAATTATTGGAACTTATGCCGCAAAGCAAGGACAAACTAGACGCCAACCTACAGAACTTTGAGGTTAGCCTGGCGAAATTTGACCAGCAGATTAGTTCCGAGCTTGCGCCAGTGAAGGGGAAGGGATATTTCGTTTTTCATGATGCTTACAGCTACTTTGAAAAACACTACGGGCTGTCGCCTTTAGGGCATTTTACCGTGAATCCTGAGATCCAGCCTGGTGCCCAGCGATTACATCAAATACGAACACAGTTGGTTGAGCAGAAAGCCGTTTGCGTTTTCGCTGAACCACAATTCAGGCCGGCCGTCATCGATGCCGTCGCCCGCGGAACTTCTGTGCGAAAAGGCACCTTAGATCCGTTGGGGATGGGTATCAGCTTAACTAAAGACAGCTATGTGAAATTCCTCTCACAGCTGTCGAGCCAGTATGTGAGCTGCCTGAAAGGAGCATAGAGGAATAGTAAATAGTGCAGCAGATAGCCCGCTCTGTCGCCATGGCGTTCAACAACTTACCACGTCCCCACCGCATCATGCTGGGGTCGCTTACTGTCGTTACACTGGCCGTCGCTGTCTGGCGGCCTTACGTTTATCATCCCGGCGAAAACCCGATCGTTAAGCATATTGAACTGGAAAAAAGCGAGCTGCGTACCTTGCTGCCGGAAGCCAGTGAACCGATCGATCAGCCGACTCCGGCCCCGGAAGAAGATATTCCCAAAGACGAAATCGATGAAGATGTTCAGAATGAGTCGGGCACTCACGATTATACCGTCTCTACAGGCGACACCCTGAGCAGTATCCTTAATCAGTACGGTATTGATATGTCTGATATCAACCAGCTGGCTAAAGCGGATAAAGACCTGCGTAATCTGAAAATCGGCCAGCAAATTTCCTGGACTCTGACTGACGATGGTCAGCTACAGCGTATGACCTGGGAAATGTCGCGCCGTGAAACCCGTACCTATGATCGCTCCGGCAATGGTTTTAAAGCCACCAGCGAAATGCAGCAGGGCGAATGGAAAAACAGCGTGCTCAGCGGCACGGTGAACGGCAGCTTTGTCAGCAGCGCGCGTAAAGCCGGGCTGAGCAGCGGCGAAGCCAGTGCGGTGATCAAGGCAATGCAGTGGCAAATGGATTTCCGCAAACTGCGCAGCGGTGACAAATTCTCGGTATTGATGTCACGCGAAATGATGGATGGCAAAAGTGAACAGAGCCATCTGTTAGGCGTTCGATTGAATACCGGCGGCAAAGACTACTACGCGATTCGTGCCGAAGACGGTAAATTCTACGATCGCAGCGGTTCTGGCCTGGCGCGTGGCTTTATGCGTTTCCCAACCGTTAAGCAGTATCGCGTCTCCTCAAACTTTAATCCACGTCGCCTTAATCCGGTGACCGGCCGTATTGCTCCGCATAAGGGCGTCGATTTTGCCCTTCCGGTCGGTACGCCAGTGCTGGCGGTGGGTGATGGTGAAGTGGTGGTGGCGAAGCGCAGCGGTGGGGCCGGTAACTATGTGGCAATCCGCCACGGTCGTCAGTATATGACGCGCTATATGCACCTGAAAAAACTGCTGGTCAAGCCAGGCGACAAGGTGAAGCGTGGCGATCGTATTGCGCTCTCCGGCAACACGGGGCGTTCAACCGGTCCGCACCTGCATTATGAAATCTGGATTAATAACCAGGCCGTTAACCCACTAACGGCAAAACTGCCGCGCTCTGAAGGACTGACAGGTAAGGATCGCAGAGATTATCTGGCGCAGGTCAAAGAGGTGGTTCCGCAGCTGAGACTGAACTAAGTCCGGCATGCAGTAAAAAACCGACGGCGCGGGCTGTCGGTTTTTTTTCGTCTGTGTTCGGGAATGATTGCAAATTTGCCTGTCAGCACTATCATTAGCCGGTTATTGTTTGAGGCGAGTGCATGGAAAACAGAAAAAAAAGTAGTGTTGAATTTATTCCCGTCTTTCAAAAGGCTTTCCTTAAACCGAAATACTGGGGTGTCTGGCTGGCAATAGGTGCTTGTGCCGGTATGGCGATGCTGCCTGCGCGCGTCCGTGACCCTATTTTAGGTGGGCTGGGGCGCACCGCCGGTAAGTTTGCCCGCAGTGCGCGCCGTCGTGCGCAAATCAATCTGTTTTACTGCCTGCCAGAGCTGCCAGAACAGCAGCGTGAAGCGATTATTGACCAGATGTTTGCGGTGGCGCCGCAGTCGATGGTAATGATGGCCGAGCTGGCGCTGCGCAAGCCAGAACATGTGCGTGAGCGCGTTGAGTGGCACGGCAAAGAGATTATTGAGGGCTTGCGTGCTGAACAGCAGAACGTAATTTTCCTCGTGCCACATGGCTGGGCGGTCGATATTCCGGCGATGTTGATGGCGTCAGAAGGCCAGAAAATGGCCGCGATGTTCCACAACCAGCGCAATGAGCTGGTTGATTATATGTGGAATGCGGTACGCCGCCGCTTTGGTGGCCGGATGCATGCCCGTAATGACGGCATCAAGCCGTTTATCAGTTCAGTGCGTCAGGGCTACTGGGGCTACTACTTGCCCGATCAGGATCACGGCGCGGAACACAGTGAATTTGTCGATTTCTTTGCCACCTATAAGGCAACGCTGCCGGCGATAGGCCGTCTGATGAAAGTGTGCCGGGCGAAAGTCGTGCCGCTGTTCCCGGTTTATGACAGCAAAACGCATAAGCTGCATGTGCATATCCGTCCGCCAATGGATGATTTGCTTGAGGCGGATGATAAAACGCTGGCGCGTCGGATGAATGAAGAGGTCGAAATTTTCGTCCGGCCAAATCCGGAGCAGTACACCTGGATTCTTAAACTGCTAAAAACCCGTAAAGAGGGTGAGCAGGAGCCGTATCAACGCGACGAGCTTTTCCCGAAGAAATAAGCCACCGGGAAGTTGTTTGCGGCTGATGCCGGGTGTCGGAAGGTCGGTTTGCTTATCAATCCTGTGCAGATTGATAAGCAAGCTGTTGGCACAAAGACGCTCAATAGATCGTCCGGAAACCTTACACCTGTTTCCAGTGATGGATGGCGACGTTTTGCGCATCTTTAAAGCCTGAAGAGCGAATACCGGTAATCTCTTTTTCCCAAAGCGGATTTAACGGCACATAGTAGCCCGCATTTTTTGCAACCTGCACCAGCGTTTTTAACTCATCTACGTTTCTTATCACACAGATCTCATCGAACTGATCCAGTGGTTCAGGCAGGGTAAAGGCCGCAGGAAAGTTTGCCTCCATATCCGTCGCAGGATTGCCAGTGTCGGTGCTATGGTGCACTACGGCTTCACCTTTACCGACCAGCCGCTGATTAATTTCGGGGATCATAGTGAGGATGCGTGAAGAAGCATTACCAAACTGTTTATCTTCTGGCTCATAAAACATACCGGGATGGGTATAAGCTGCCTTTAAGGGTTCGGCAAGGTCTGCAGGGGAAGTTCGATAGTTATCAACTCTGGTCTTGAAAACGACATGTGAGACGTCGTGTAGCGATAACATATCCTGTGCACCGAAATCCTCGGTTAAAGGGGCAATTAAAAAAATGTCGTAATCGGCTGTCAGTGGTTTTTTATTTTCTCCCGGTGGGGCGAGCACTTCAACCGGCATACCTTCATGACTGACCAGGTACATTCCTGGCTCTTTATCAGAGAGGGCTAACTCAAATTTATGTACAACACCTTTTGGCGTGCTGGCTTCTAATTCAACAGGATGACGGCGTGCATCATATTTTACGTTATCGACAACATTATTTTCGATAAGCACATTGAGACGCGCCAGGGTCAATTCTAATGGGATCCGCCGGGCGTAACCTTCGGCCACACAACACGCTACTTGCTGATTAAATTTCCTCAGCTTTTCCTCTGACTGATCGGCCAGCTTACTTAACTCTTGCTTTGCACAGATGAAAGCCGCTTGCGGGCCCCAGTTTGCGCTTTTTCCTTTTATATGGAATCCTTTCGTTGGGTGCCCATTCTCAATCAAATCTGTTGCCATCACATCAACCGGGCGAATACCGATAATACAATTTTTCTCTTGCGCCAGCGTTTGCAATTTAATGAGATGATCTGCCACAACGCCGATCCCTTCCTTTTGGCAGAGTTCCTTAACTTCAGCCAGTCGTTCTTCCTCGTTTTTGGGCTGTGACTCAGCTGAAGATGCCGGGTGTATGGATTCCGCAGACACGGGGCGTTGCGAATTTGACACGCTTAATGTCATATATCTCCCTGGTGAAATCGATGTGGCATGTGAAATGGCACAATAATTGACGCAAAAGAAGTCCTTTTCTTTCGGTTTTCCAGGAAAACTACTGTTTATGCATCTTCGGTAATCAGTTTTAGCCGCTTCAACAGCTTACAACGCCACAATCTGGCTGCGCCGCTGGCGTTCGCGCAGAAATCCCCGCACCAGTGCGAACCAAATCAATCCCGCCAGCAGATTAATGCCGCTGAACCACAGATTGCCGCCGGCAAAGTAACCATATTTCGCCAGTTCAATGCCAATGGCGAAAGCGGCAATACTTAACATGCCAATCATCGCCGCTACGCTGCCTTTACCTGCCTCACTGGAAAACAGCGTCAGGCGATAAAGACCCGCATTGACCAGGCCGGAACCAAATGCATACAGGCTCAGACCGGCAATCATCCACAGATAGTCATGACTGTCGATAAACGCACTTAACGCGGCGATAATCAGCCCGAGCAGAATTGGCCATGCACCCAGCCTGAGCGGTTGCTCGAGCGGTACGCGTCCTGCCAGTCGGCCCAGCGTCAAATTACCGACGATCATCGCCAGGAACACCGGCAGTTGCAGCAGCGCATATTGCATGCGGCTGAGGCCCTGGTCATGGATCAGAATCACCGGTGACAACGCAACCCACGCCAGCATCGGGATGCCAAGAATACCGATAGACAGTGCGCCGCCGATCACCTGGCGGTCTTTCGCCAGCGCCAGATAACCTTTGCCCATCGATTTCAGTGATACCGAGGCGTTTCGATCTCCGGCGGTCTCCGGCATGCTGCGCCATAGCCCGATCAGCGCGATGGCGGTCACCGCAGCGAACAGATAAAACATATCGCGCCAGCCACCCACGCTGAGGAACGCCGCGCCCGCCACCGGTCCGGCCAGCGGAGCCAGCAGCGCCACGTTGGCCATCAGCGCGGTGATTTTCACACTCAGCGCTTCATCAAATGCCTCAAGCACGGCGGCATAGCCTACTGCGCCAATAAAGCACAGGCTGATGCCCTGAATAAAGCGCACGGCGACAAATTGTTCAATGCTCTGCACCCAGTGCATCACCAGGCAGGAAAGCATAAAGAACGCCACGCCAAACAGCATGACCGGACGGCGGCCAAATTTATCTGACAGCGGGCCCAGCAGCCATTGCAGCAATACACCGCCCACCAGATAGCCGGTCAGTGAAGCGGAGACCCATTCCGGTCCGACATTAAATTCGCCGGTAACCAGCAGCATACCCGGCTGAATCATATCGTGGGCGATATAGGTCGCGAACTCGAACAGCACCAACGAGAAGGGGAAGATCAGGTGACGAAAAGTCAATTTTGATACCGGGGTGTACGACGCCATCCAGGCTCCTTGTTTCCAGTAAACGTAAAAACGCGACCGCCAGTGCGGTCGCGCTAAAGATAAACTCTGTAAACAGCAGTTTACTGAGGTTTTACTTATCAGCAAATCGGGCGATTGGGTTAATCAACGTTCCGGCAAATTTCAGATTTTCTGCCGGATCGGACAGGTTAATCATCTGCTGGTTATTGGCCAGTTGCAGACGGTTGAGACAGGAGAGCTCGAACTCCGGTACAAACAGATCGTAGCGGGCAAACTTGCTGGCCAACTGCGGGTGCGCCTGTTGATACTGTTTTACGCAATCCGCGACGCAGCGCCAGAAGGTCTCTTCCGGCAGCGTGTTATCCTGCGCCAGAATAGCGCCAATAAAGCGGAAGATACAGTCAAACACATCAGTGAAGATAGACAGCAGCTTCAGATTTTCCGGCACGTCTACCGCCAGGCGCTGGGCTTTTTCTGGCAGCACAGCATCCGGATTCAGTACGGCAATCTCTTCACCAATATCTTTCATATAGGCGCTGACGGGCAGATTATTTTCCAGCAACAGAATCAGGTTTTCGCCGTGCGGCATAAACACCAGATCATGCTGATAAAAGCAGTGCAGCAGCGGGCTTAAGTAGCAGCGCAGATAAGCGTTCACCCAGCTTTCGGCGCTGACGCCGGAGTCGGCAATTAACGCGGGCAGCAGCGCTTGCTGATGATGATCGATATGCAGCAGCGACGCCATGGTCATCAGGCGCTGATTAGGTTGTAGTGCAGCTACCGGGTTATCACGCCACAGCGCAGCAAACATCTTCTTGTAAGCGGAGTCGCCGCTGATCGCCTGTTCATAGTAGCGATTATGGTAGCCGATGGCCGCCACTTCACGCAGGATGCGAAAATCGCACTGCTGAAGCCAGCTGTCGTTTTTCACCAGGCCTTCCAGCCACTGGTTTACCGCCGGAGTGGTGGCCATGTAATAAGGTGACAGACCGCGCATAAAGCCCATATTCAGTACCGACAAGGCCGTTTTCACATAGCGCTTATTCGGCTGACTGCGGTTAAAGAAAGTACGGATCGATTGCTGTGCCTGATACTGATCGTCGCCGGTGCCGAGATAAATAATGTCGCGCGCGGCGATATCCGGTGCAAATACCGTCAGCAGCTTATTCTGCCACTGCCACGGGTGCACCGGCATAAACAGATACTGTTGGCGATCGACGCCGATTTCATCCAGACGGGCGTTGAAAGCGTTGATGGTCGCTTCACCCAGCTCATCACGCATCAGCTGTTGGTAGTTAAGCTCATCAAGGCTGGAAAAGTGCGCATTACGCAGATTTACCGCGACCCATATCAGGTTAACCGGCGTGGCGGCTTCCGGCGCGTAGGCGAGATAGTCGCGGGCATCAAAACCGATGCGGCCATTATTGGCGACGAAGCACGGATGGCCTTCGGTCATTGCGGCTTCCACCGTCTGGAAGTCGGCTTTGGTCAGCGCTTTGCTGTCCGGGTTATTGTTTTGCAGTTTAAACACGCTGCTGCACAGCGTGCTGGTGATCTCTTCCATGTAGGTCGCCAGCATCGCTGAAGGAATGCCAATCTGCTGACTGAATTCGACGATAAAGCTAAGCGCATCCAGCTTCAGCGGTTCGCCATTCTGATGCTTGATCAGCGAGTCGAGGTCGATCGACCAGTGATCCAGCGCCATGCGCGTCGCGCAGAACTGATATTCCGCTTCGGCACCCGGCACCGCCAGGCTGTAACGGTCAAGTTTACCGGCTGACGCCACTTTTTTTGGTTCAATCAGTTTTTCATGGGCGAACTCGGCAATCGCCTTGCGGATTAACAGGCGGTTTGCCAGCGTCCAGTTGTCGCTGGCCAGATGGCTGCCGGTCAGCAGCGTTGAGCTGTTATTCATAGTTAAAGATTCCTGCAATAAAGCTTTTTGATAGTCATCGCGCTGACAGAACGCCAGCCAGGCGGTTTTATGGCCCATATCGATGGTGTGCTGATAGCGAAAGCCCGCACGTTTATTCAGCGGATGAATTTTGTGGTTGCGCACATCCGGTTCTACCACCACCCGGCCGACCTGCGGCAGGCTGAACATGTAATCCATTACCGTGCTGAACACCTGCCAGCTAAACTGTTTCAGCGGTTTCTCTGCCGGGGCGATCAGGATGTGCATGCCGTAATCATCATCGCGTGCCGGATAGAACTGACCGACCTGGTCCTGCTGCGCCTGGTAGAACTCCATCAGAAAGACCGGCTGCTGATTGCAACAGCCAATCAATGCCGCGTTGGGGTTATCGCGCGTCAGTTCACGATAGAAACCCGCGACGGTCTCGAAAGAATCATCCTGCATGCCCCAGAAACGCGCATAATCCTGCGTCACCCAGCGGTAAACCCGTTCGGCATCCTCTGCCTGCATTGGACGCAGGGTGAACTGGCCCGCCGGACGGGTAGCGCGCCAGAGAGTGTTATCGCTCACTGCGCACCTCCGATTGAGCCGGAAAAGTCTGGAAAGCAATCTGGCGCTCGACCGGATAGATCTCACGTCCGGTAATTTCGCGAATCAGCACCGAGTTGCGATAGCAGGCCATGCCTAAGTCCGGCGTGACAAAGCCGTGGGTGTGCAGTTCGGCGTTCTGTACAAACACCTGGTTATGCTGATCGATGCTGTAGTTACGCTGCACGTCATAGCGGCCTTTCTCATCCCAGCGCAGGCGATCGGCAATGCCTTCGACGAACATCGGTGGCTGGTACTGATAACCGGTCGCCATCACCAGCCCTTCACTGCGGCGGACAAAGTCGACATCCTGCTCCTGCTGATGCAGCGCCAGCTCAAATTCACCGCTCGGCAGCCAGCGCATATCGTTCAGTTCAGCGTGGGTAAACAGATTGACGTTAAGATCGCCATCCAGCTGTTTCACATACAGCAGGTCATAAATGTCGTTGATCAGACAGCTGTTAATCCCTTTATACAGATTCTTATGTTTAGCATTCAGCTCATCCCGCTTGCTGGCGGGCAGGGCATGGAAATAGTCAATCCACTCCGGCGAGGTCATCTCCAGCGTCAGCTTGGTGTACTCCAGCGGATAGAAGCGCGGTGCACGGGTTATCCAGTTCAGCTGATAATGATGCGTGTCGATATCACATAGCAGGTCGTAGAAGATCTCGGCGGCGCTCTGGCCGCTGCCCAGCACGGTGATCGAGTTTTTCTGCTGTAACGCCGCTTTGTCTGCCAGATACTCACTGGAGTGCGTCAGGCGCTGACGATGCGGGCGGCTGCATGGCGGCATCCACGCGCTCGGGCCGGTGCCCAACACCAGTTTGCGTGCCAGCCAGCTTTGCGTTTCACCGGTCTGCGTTGAGACGCTGCGCAGTCGATAACATTGCAGCTGCTCGTCATAGCTGACGTAGTCAACCCGGGTATTCCAGTGCAGATTATCCAGTTGGGCGCTGGCCCACTGGCAGTACTGGTTATACTCCTTGCGCATCAGGAAGAAGTCTTCACGGATATAAAAACGATACAGCTTGCCGGTTTGCTTCATATAGTTAAGCAGGCTGAAGCGGCTGGTCGGGTCGGCCAGCGTCACCAGGTCGGCCATAAATGGCGTTTGCAGATGCGCGCTTTCCAGCATCATGCCGGTGTGCCAGTCAAATCCGCTATTCTGATCGAGGAATACGCCGTCCACGCCTTCAATTGGATCTGTCAGGCAGGCCAGGCCGAGGTTAAACGGGCCGATGCCAATACCGATAAAATCATAAATCTTGTCATTCATGGTTTTGCTCTCACTGATTAACCGCGCTCAGGCTCTGACTTCGCGCCAGTTCACGTCCGTAATGTGCGACCAGCGCAATAATGTCTTCCAGGTCTGCTGTGGTGGTGGCCGGATTCAGCAGGGTAAACTTCAGATACTGGCGGCCATTCACTTTGGTGCCAGCCACTACCGCGTTACCGGAGCGGAACAGCGATTTTCGGATCTGCGCATTGATCTCATCGACCACCGCATCGCTGACGCCAGGGCGTGGTAAATAGCGGAAGATCTGGGTCGTCAGCTCTGGCTGATGCAGCACGTCAATCGACGGGTGGGCTGTCAGTAGCTGATGTGCGGTGCGGGTCAGGTCAAGCAGCGTATCGAAGGCTTCGCCCAGTGCATCCGGCCCCATAATGCGCAGCGTCATCCACATTTTCAGCGCATCGAAACGTCGGGTGGTCTGAATGCTTTTATTGACCAGATTTGGCGTGCCTTCCTGCTGCGCACTGAGCGGATTCAGATAATCGGCATGCACCGTAACGTGGCTAAGGTGCTGACGGTCGCGGACAAAGAACGCGCCACAGCTGACGGTCTGGAAGAACGATTTATGGTAATCAACCGTGACGGAATCAGCCTGTTCAATGCCGTTCAGGCGCTGACGGTGCTGTGGTGATACCAGCAGGCCGCAGCCGTAAGCGGCATCAACATGCATCCATAAACCGTAATGCTGGCAGAGCGTCGCCACCGAGCTAAGCGGAT
The DNA here is from genome assembly GCF_050037805.1 of Winslowiella sp. 2C04. NCBI lineage: Bacteria > Pseudomonadati > Pseudomonadota > Gammaproteobacteria > Enterobacterales > Erwiniaceae > Winslowiella > Winslowiella sp. 2C04. The sequence continues at coordinate 1,967,020 of NZ_CP188300.1, forward strand.
CAATGCTGCCAAAATCGGTCGTGCCGCTGGTGGCAACGACCGCAATCGGAATCAGCCCTTGCTGGTGGCAGCGCTGGATTTCCTGCTCCAGCAGCGTGGCGTCCATGCGGTAGTGCTCATCGTGATCGATGGCAATCACCGCGTCGTAACCGAGGCCGAGAATCGCCGTCGATTTTTGAATGCTGAAGTGGCTCAGTTTTGAGGTGAAAATACGCCACTTACTGGCTTCCGGCGGCAGGCCTTTCTGCTTAATCAAATGGCCCGGGCGATGTTTAGCACACCAGCTGTCGCGGGCCAGCAGCATTGCCATCAGATTTGACTGGGTACCACCGCTGGTAAAGATACCGTCTGAACTGGCGGGCAGGCCGATACGGCTTAACGTCCAGTCGATGACTTTCTGTTCAATTAAGGTGCCGCCCGCGCTCTGATCCCAGGTATCGACCGAGCTGTTTACCGCGCTCATAATCTGCTCTGCCAGCAGTGAAGGCAGTACCACCGGGCAGTTCAGATGGGCAATATATTTCGGATGATGGAAGTAGACCGCATCGCGCAGATAGAGCTGCGACAGCTCTTCCAGAGCCGCGTCGCTGTTCAGCAGCGGGGCATTAAGGTCGACAGCGTTAAACGCCGGTGCCAGCTCATGGGGAAGAATACCGCTAAAAGGTTTTTCGACCTGCTGAATGGTGTTGTTGATTAATTGCAGCGCCGTCAGCGTTTGTTGCGAATATGCATCAAGCTGGGCGGCATTAAACAGCATATCACCAGCCGCCTCATCGGGGTGTTGTTGAAACTGTGAGGCAGTGAGCGCTGCTTGAGAACCAAAGACCATACCCTGTACCTTTTTTTGGACGTAAGAAACCCTGCCGCCATAGCAACATGACAGCCGTTTACCCTGCGATGTCAGAAGACATCAGTTAAATGCTATTTAAGAATTATCAGAAACACACTTGTTCGATTAATGCGCTAAAACAGCGTCAGAAGTCGATAGTGCGCGATAATCACTCATTTCATAAGGTTAAATCACTATATGTTACCCGGATGTTACCTTTTATTGGTGTGAATGAGATTATAAATGGTAATCATTAGCATTCAATGAGTTTATTCTTACATGAAAGTGTTAAGCTTTATTGATGTTAAATTTGTGATGCAGATCACATTTTTGTGCCGGGGAAACCAGAGTGACTATCGGGCTATTGGTGGCGGGTGGAGGATATTTCAGCAGGGAAGTGCAAAAAATTGGGCTGCAAGGGCAGCCCAATCGGTTACGGCAGAAATTATTCGACGCGTAACACGCGGCTGGTATTGGTAGTACCGACGGTACTCATCACGTCACCCTGAGTGACGATAACCAGATCGCCGGAAACGAGGAAGCCTTTATCACGCAGCAGGTTAATGGCATCGTTAGCCGCTGCCACGCCGTCATTATTACTGTCGAAGTAAACCGGCGTAACGCCACGATACAGCGCCGTCAGGTTCAGCGTACGCTCATGACGTGACATGGCGAAAATTGGCAGGCCAGACGTAATACGTGATGTCATCAGCGCGGTGCGGCCAGATTCGGTCATGGTGATAATCGCCGTCACCCCTTGCAGATGGTTAGCAGCGTACATGGCCGACATGGCAATCGCCTCTTCGATATTATCGAACTGTACTTCAAGGCGGTGTTTGGATACGTTGATGCTCGGGATCTTTTCCGCACCCAGACAAACTTTCGCCATCGCTGAAACGGTTTCCGCCGGATACTGACCGGCGGCGGTTTCGGCAGAAAGCATTACCGCATCCGTACCATCCAGCACTGCGTTCGCCACGTCCATCACTTCTGCGCGGGTTGGCATTGGATTCGTGATCATCGATTCCATCATCTGGGTGGCAGTGATAACGGAACGATTAAGCTGACGCGCACGACGGATCAGTGCTTTCTGAATACCGACCAGTTCAGGATCGCCAATTTCGACGCCCAGATCGCCACGCGCCACCATCACAACGTCTGAGGCAAGGATAATGTCATCCATTGCGGCCTGGGTGGCCACCGCTTCTGCACGCTCGACTTTTGAAACGATCATCGCGTCGCAGCCAGCTTCACGTGCCAGTCGACGTGCGTAGTGCAGGTCTTCGCCGCAGCGCGGGAAAGAGACGGCCAGATAGTCGACGCCGATTTTAGCTGCGGTCAGAATATCGGCCTTGTCTTTTTCGGTCAGCGCTTCTGCCGACAGGCCACCGCCAAGTTTATTAATGCCTTTGTTATTGGAAAGTGGCCCCCCGACGGTGACTTCGGTGAACACTTTCATGCCCTGAACTTCCAGTACTTTTAGCTGTACGCGCCCGTCGTCGAGCAGCAGCACATCGCCAGGCACCACATCTTCCGGCAGGCCTTTATAATCAATGCCGACTTTTTCTCTGTCGCCTTCGCCTTTGCTCAGGTTGGCATCCAGCAGGAAGCGATCGCCGAGATTAAGGAAAACTTTGCCTTCTTTAAAGGTAGAAACTCGAATTTTCGGACCTTGCAGATCGCCGAGGATCGCCACGTGACGGCCAAGTTTTTTTGCAATTTCGCGGGTTTTATCGGCACGAAGCTGATGATCTTCAGGCGTACCGTGCGAGAAGTTAAGACGAACAACGTTAGCGCCAGCAGCGATGATCTTTTCAAGGTTGTTATCGCGATCGGTTGCCGGGCCTAAGGTAGTTACAATCTTGGTTCTTCTGAGACGTCTTGACATGTAGGACTCCGTTGACTTGTAAACGTGGTGTTGCCATAGCAATCACGGGTTCATCTGTTCTGGTTATAACATTTATATAACAAGGGGCATACCTGGTCGACCCCCTGATTTTAATAGTAGTTGAATGCTAGCGCGGAAAGAGCGAGGTTGCCGCGTCCTTATCTAACCGCGATTCTTTCAAACCTTCTTTGACGCGCTTCAGGTTATCTCTGAATTTTGGTCCCCGACGTAAAGTAAAACCGGTTGCCAGCACATCAATCACGGTTAATTGCGCGAGGCGCGAGACCATTGGCATGTAAATGTCGGTATCTTCAGGCACATCGAGGGTCAGTGCCAGTGAAGCCTCAAGCGCCAGCGGAGAGCCGGGTGAGGTAATTGCCAGCACGGTGCCGTCATTTTCGCGTGCCAGACGTGCCAGTTCGATTAAATTTTTGGTGCGGCCAGTGTGCGAAATCAGCACGATCACGTCACCTTCTGCGCTGTTCATGCAACTCATGCGCTGCATCACAATATCATCGGAATAGATGACAGGAACATTGAAGCGGAAAAATTTATTCATCGCATCATGAGCCACCGCCGCCGAGGCGCCGAGGCCAAAAAAGGCGATTTTCTTTGCCTGGGTCAGCAGGTCGACCGCACAGTTGACCACGCTGATATCAAGATGCTGGCGTACCTGGTCCAGACCGGCCATCGCCGATTCAAAAATCTTGCCGGTATAACAGTCGACATTGTCATTTTCATCAATGTTACGGCTGACATACGGCGTGCCGGTGACCAGACTTTGGGCCAGTTGCAGTTTAAAATCGGGGAACCCTTTGGTTTCCAGCCGGTGACAAAAGCGATTAACCGTAGGCTCACTGACTTCCGCTGCACGTGCCAGCAAGGCGATGCTGGAGTGCATGGCGGTTTGTGGCGCGGCGAGGATCACCTCAGCAACTTTGCGTTCAGATTTGCTAAGGTATTCAACAGAAGTCTGAATTTTTTCCAGCATATTCATCGGGGGATAACCACTCATCAATTCTGACGATTTCATTCAAAGGAGAAATCGATGTCATTTTGTAGAGAATATACAATGCCATAACGGATGACAGGCAGAGCCAGACGGCCAATCTTTACATTTTTTATCAGAGTATGAGCTGGGTCTGATTTTCATAATGGTAAAACGGTAACAAAAAAGTCGAAAAATTACGCACAAACTGACCTATTGCTGATTTAAACAGCCAGTAAATTGGACATTGGCAAATACATTGGCCTGGCAGACGCCGCGCAGGTTTACGCGCCATAGCCAAAGAAGTACATTGTATTGAAAGAAAATTACAATTAAGAGTCTGACTGATTACGGAATCCGCAAGTCAGATTCATCCGGAAACGAGGAGATTAAAATGGCGGTAACACAAACAGCCCAGGCATGCGATCTGGTTATTTTCGGTGCCAAGGGCGATCTTGCACGCCGGAAACTGTTGCCTTCACTGTATCAACTGGAAAAAGCCGGTCAGATCCATGAAGACTCGCGCATTATCGGTGTTGGCCGTGCAGACTGGGATAAAGCTGCTTATACCAAAGTCACGCGTGAAGCGCTGGAAACCTTCATGAAAGAGAAAATCGATGAGGCACTTTGGGATAAGCTCAGCAACCGCCTCGATTTTTGTAACCTCGACGTAAATGAGACTTCACACTTCCCGAAACTGGGCAAGATGCTGGATCAGAAAAAACGCGTGACGATTAACTATTTCGCGATGCCGCCAAGCACCTTTGGCGCCATCTGTAAAGGTCTGGGCCAGGCGAAGCTGAATGCGATGCCGGCACGCGTGGTGATGGAGAAGCCGCTGGGCACCTCACTGGAGACCTCACGCGAAATTAACGACCAGGTTGGCGAGTATTTCGAAGAGAGCCAGGTGTTCCGTATCGACCACTATCTGGGTAAAGAGACGGTACTGAACCTGCTGGCGCTGCGTTTTGCTAACTCGCTGTTTGCCTCCAACTGGGACAACCGCACGATTGACCACGTGCAGATTACCGTTGCAGAAGAAGTAGGTATCGAAGGCCGCTGGGGTTACTTCGACCAGGCGGGTCAGATGCGCGATATGATTCAGAACCACCTGCTGCAGATTCTGACCATGATTGCCATGTCGCCACCGGCAGACCTCTCTGCTGACCGAATCCGCGACGAAAAAGTTAAAGTGCTGCGCTCGCTGCGCCGTATCGACCACACTAACGTGCGTGAAAAAACCGTGCGTGGTCAGTACACCGCTGGTTTTGTGCAGGGCAAAAAAGTGCCGGGCTACCTCGAAGAAGAGGGCGCAAACAAATCCAGCCATACCGAATCTTTTGTCTCGATCCGGGTGGATATTGATGACTGGCGCTGGGCGGGTGTGCCGTTCTACCTGCGTACCGGTAAACGTCTGCCAACCAAATGTTCTGAAGTGGTGGTCTACTTCAAGAACCCGGCGCTGAACCTGTTTAAAGAGTCCTGGCAAGAGCTGCCGCAGAATAAACTGACTATCCGCTTGCAGCCAGATGAAGGCGTGGATATTCAGATTCTGAATAAAGTGCCGGGTCTCGATCATAAACATAACCTGCAAACCACCAAGCTGGATCTAAGCTACTCCGAAACCTTTAACCAGTCGCATCTGGCCGATGCTTATGAGCGTTTGCTGCTGGAAACCATGCGCGGCATCCAGGCGCTGTTTGTGCGCCGCGATGAAGTGGAAGAGGCGTGGAAGTGGGTTGACTCCATCATGGATGCCTGGGCTGCGGATAACGAAGCGCCTAAGCCTTATCAGGCAGGTACCTGGGGCCCCGTCGCCTCCGTAGCGATGATTACCCGTGATGGCCGCTCCTGGAATGAGTTCGAGTAATTAATCGTTAATAATCAAACCCGCTTCGGCGGGTTTTTTTGTCGGTGTTGTCGGGGATTTGAAAAAATGAACCGCAGTTTTAAAAATCACCTGATGGCATGGACGCCGTTCAGCTAAATCATGTATGGTAGATGCGCTATCACTTTCCTGACGCCGGATGCGCGTCACTTTCGCCCGCTGTCGCCACCGGAAAAGGCAGCAGGCTCGACCGGAGAACGACACTGATGAAGAACTGGAAGACGAGCGCTGAACAGATTTTGACAACCGGACCGGTAGTTCCGGTTATCGTCGTCAATAAACTGGAACATGCTGTTCCGATGGCGAAAGCGCTGGTTGCGGGCGGGGTTCGCGTGCTGGAAGTGACGCTGCGCACGCCGGTGGCGATGGACGCGCTGCGTGCGATAATCCAGCAGGTGCCGGAGGCGATTGTCGGCGCAGGTACCGTGCTGAATACTCAGCAGCTGGCGGAAGTGACGGAAGCGGGGGCGCAATTTGTCATCAGTCCCGGACTGACTGAGTCACTGGTTAAAGCGGCGGTTGAAGGCCCGATTCCATTGATTCCGGGTATCAGCACGGTGTCAGAGCTGATGACCGGTCTGGAATACGGGTTGCGCGAGTTCAAATTCTTTCCGGCGGAAGCCAACGGCGGCGTGAAAGCGCTGCAGGCAATTGGCGGTCCATTCCCTCAGGTGCGTTTCTGCCCGACCGGCGGCATTACGCCGAACAACTACCGTGACTATCTGGCGCTGAAGAGCGTGCTCTGTATTGGCGGTTCCTGGCTGGTGCCCGCGGATGCGCTGGAAGCCGGAGATTATCAGCGAATTACCGATCTGGCGCGTGAAGCGGTGGCGGGCGCACGTTAAGCGCTGAAAGTGCAGGGGCGTTTTAACTACGCCCCTGCAATGTTAGCCGCTGACTTTCACGCCCGCTGCGCAGGCAATCGCGCGCTCGACGGCTTGATCAATATTGTCTCCGGTTGCCAGCGCAACGCCTAAGCGGCGCTGACCGCGAATCTCCGGCTTACCAAACAGACGCAGCTGCAGACCAGCACCCAGCACTGCCGGCACGCCGCTAAACTGCAGGTTATCGCTGTCCAACTGCGGCAAAATTACCGCTGAGGCCGCCGCGCCATACTGGCGGATTCCGCCAACCGGTAAGCCGAGGAAAGCGCGCACGTGCAGCGCGAACTCAGACAGATCCTGTGAAATCAGCGTTACCATACCGGTATCATGCGGACGCGGTGACACTTCGCTGAACACCACCTCGTCGCCACAGACAAACAGTTCGACGCCAAACAGTCCATGACCTCCTAAGGCGCTGACCACTTTCTCCGCAATCTCTTCGGCGCGCTTAAGCGCCAGCTCGCTCATCTGCTGCGGCTGCCAGGATTCACGATAATCGCCATCCTGCTGGCGATGACCAATTGGTGCGCAGAAGTGGATGCCGTCGACGGCACTGATGGTCAACAGAGTAATTTCGAAATCGAAATTCACCACGCCTTCAACGATCACCCGGCCTGCTCCGGCGCGGCCACCTTGCTGCGCGTAGTCCCATGCCTGATCGAGCTGTGAAGCTGTACGGATAAAGCTCTGGCCTTTGCCAGATGAGCTCATCACCGGCTTAATGATGCACGGGAAGCCAATTTCCTCGGCGGCTTGCAGGAAAGCGGTTTTGCTGTCGGCAAAGCGGTAGCTGGAGGTTGGCAGCGCCAGCTCCTCAGCGGCCAGACGACGGATACCTTCGCGATTCATCGTCAGGCGGGCGGCACGGGCAGTCGGTACTACGCGCTGACCCTGTTTTTCCAGCTCGATCAGCATATCGGTGGCAATGGCCTCGATTTCCGGCACGATATAATCAGGACGCTCTTTCGCAACCAGTGCCTTCAATGCTTCGCCATCCAGCATGTTGATCACATGGCTGCGATGAGCCACATGCATCGCGGGTGCATCGGCATAGCGATCTACAGCAATCACTTCAACGCCTAAACGCTGACATTCGATCGCCACTTCTTTACCCAGTTCACCTGAACCTAAAAGCATCACGCGAGTTGCGGCAGGGCGCAGCGCGGTTCCAAGAGTCGACATAATACCTACCTGAAGAGATGAAAAAATCGCGCGCAGTATAAACGAAAACGATTGCGTGCACATCTGCTTCGCCGGCTTGATCGCAAAAAAAGCTGCTGCTATACTGGATATAAATACAGTTAAATGGGCGAAAATCATGGCTATCGAAGTAAAATATGTCGTTGTCAGAAAAGGTGAGGAAAAGATGACGTTTGCCAGTAAAAAAGAAGCGGATGCTTATGACAAAATGCTTGATATGGCAGAAGTTTTCACTGACTGGCTGATGACAAGCGGTATTGAGCTGGATGAAGCGCAGCAAGAAGCGCTGGGCATGCATCTGGCAGAAAATAAAGATGCGGTAAACCACATCCTGCGCACCAGTAAATTGCCAAAGAGCAGCGCCGCCGTCGCGTCTGATGACGAGGCAGAGCAGGGTAAAAGCAAGCCGGTGCGTGCGGTAAAAGCGGCGTAATCGTCGGGTCGCATTCAGGCGATCCGATGTTTTCCCGACTTTTCTTCTGCTTACGCTTCTTGACGCACGTTGTTCTACTCTGAAGTTCATCGGTTCTTTTAAAGGAAATAAGATGAATAACTGGCTACAACAAATTCAGTCGGTACTGGGTAACAGCAAAAGTGGCGGTAAAAGCGGCGGCGAAGGGCTGAGTAAAATGCTGGCGCCAGGCGCGCTCGGCGGTCTTGCGGGGTTGCTGATCGCCAACAAGTCGTCGCGTAGCCTGCTGACCAAATACGGTAAAAACGCGTTAATTATCGGCGGTGGCGCGGCGGTAGGTGCCGTGTTGTGGAACAAATACAAACAGCGCGTCACTGAAACCCACCGCGATGAACCACAATTCGGCCAGAGTGAAACGCCGGTTGATTCCCGTGCGGCACGCTTAATCACAGCGCTGGTGTTTGCCGCGAAAAGTGACGGGCATATCGATGCGCAGGAACGTCAGTCAATTGAACAAAATGTGCATCAGTTAGGCATTGGTTCGCAGGGCGAAAAGCTTATCCAACAAGCTATCGAGCAACCACTCGACCCGCAACTGCTGGCTCATGACATCCGCAATGAAGAAGAAGCGCTGGAACTTTACTTCCTGAGTAATGCGGTAATTGATGTTGACCATTTTATGGAGCGCAGCTATTTGCAGGCGCTGGGCGACGCGCTGAAAATCCCGCAAGATGTCCGGGATGGCATTGAAAACGATATCCGCGAAGAGAAGAATAAACTCACTGCCTGATTGTCAGGCCGGACAAGTCCGGCCGCTAATCTGGCCTGTTCTCACTCTCTGGCAGGCGCATATGCAGTAAAGGATAGGGTTTTCCCTGAGCATCCAGTGCTGAGCGTCCGGTTATCTCAAATCCCATACTCAGATAAAATCCGGTCGCCTGCGGGTTCTGTTGGTTAACGTCCAGCTCGCGGGCGGCCAGCTGGCCAACAGCAAAATTGACCAGCTGCCTGCCGATGCCCTGACCACGTAGATCGGGATCAATAAACAGCATTTCAATCCGCTGTTCCACTACGCCAATAAATCCACCCGGCCGCCGGTTGTTATCCAGCCACACATAGGTGTTAACGTTGGGAAGATACTCATTTTCAACGCAAATCTTCAGGCGTGCGATCTCCTGTACAGAGAGAAAGTCATGGGTTGCGCTCACCGAGCGCTGCCAGAGTTCGGTCAGTACTGTGTATTCAGAGGGGTAAGCCGGGCGAATCATGGGGATTTCCTTATTACTTGCTTGTTTAATTTACCTTTACCGCTTGGCAATCACAACGTCAGATGCCACCCTTAGCTCAACTGACTCAAGGGTGTAAACGGATTATGACTGCTCCAACCGCAAAGAAAATTCCTCACGTAATGACTCTGCATGGCGAAACGCGCCAGGATGACTATTACTGGCTGCGCGACGATCGGCGCGCAGATCCGGCGGTGCTCGAATATTTGCGGGAGGAAAACGACTATAGTCAGCGTGTAATGTCCTCGCAACAAGCGTTGCAGGAACAGGTGCTGAAGGAAATGATCGATCGCATTCCGCAGCAGGACCATTCCGTGCCCTACGTGAAAAATGGCTATCGTTATCAGCGTCGCTATGAATCCGGCAATGAATATCCGATTTATACGCGCCAGCCTGCCGAAACCACCACGCCAGAACAGTGGGATACGCTGCTGGATGCCAACCAGCGCGCAACACACAGCGAGTTCTATACCACGGGGGCACTGGATATCAGCCCCAATAATCAGATTATGGCGCTGGCGGAAGATTTTCTGTCTCGTCGTCAGTATGGCATTCGCTTTTGTAATCTCACCCGCGACAGCTGGTATCCGGAAGTATTGCAAAATGTCTCATCCAGCTTTGCCTGGGCGAATGATTCCCGTACTTTCTATTACGTGCTGAAAGATGAAACCACGCTACTGCCGTGGCAGGTGTGGCGTCATACCCTCGGCGAGCCGCAGAGTGCTGACCAGTTGGTGTATGAAGAGCTGGATGACACCTTCTACGTCAGCGTGCATAAAACGACGTCAGAGCAGTTTATTGTTATTGCGCTGAACAGCAGTACCACCAGTGAAATCCTGCTGCTCGATGCCGACGATGCCGAAGCCAAACCGCAGATATTCTGCCCGCGCGTTAAAGATCATGAATATTCCCTTGATCACTACGACGGCCATCTCTATGTACGTTCAAACCGTGAGGGCAAGAACTTTGGCCTCTATCGCACCGACTTTAGCGACGTCACCCGCTGGGAAACGCTGGTGGCCGCGCGCGATAATATCGTGCTGGAAGACTTTCAGCTGTTCCGTGACTGGCTGGTCGTGGAGGAGCGCCAGCGGGGCCTGACCAGTCTGCGGCAAATAAACTGGCAAAATGGAGAGGCAATTGGCATTGCGTTTGACGATCCGGCTTACGTCACCTGGCTCTCTTATAATCCGACACCGGAGAGCAGCAAGCTGCGCTACGGCTATTCATCGATGACCACGCCTTCCACGCTGTTTGAGCTGGATCTGGATACTGGCGAGCGTCAGGTGCTGAAACAGTCGGAAGTGAAAGGCTTTGACGCCAGTCAGTACCGCAGCGAGCGTTTGTGGGTGAAAGCACGTGATGGCGTTGAAGTGCCAGTATCGCTGGTTTATCACCGCCAACACTATCAGCCGGGTAAAAATCCACTGCTGGTGTATGGCTACGGTTCCTATGGCAGCAGTATGGACGCCGATTTCAGCGCCAGCCGTCTGAGCTTGCTTGACCGCGGTTTTGTCTTTGCGCTGGCACATATACGCGGCGGCGGTGAAATGGGGCAGCAGTGGTATGACGACGGTCGTCTGCTGAATAAACTCAACACCTTCAATGACTTTATTGACGTCACCCACAGTTTATTGCAGCAGGGTTATGGTGATAAACGGCGGCTGTATGCGATGGGCGGCAGCGCCGGAGGATTGCTGATGGGGGCGGTAATCAACCGCGAGCCGCAGCTTTATCATGGTGTGGTAGCGCAGGTACCGTTTGTTGATGTGGTCACTACCATGCTTGATGAGTCGATCCCGCTGACCACCGGCGAATATGATGAGTGGGGCAATCCGTCTGAACAGCAGTACTATCATTATATTCGGCAGTACAGCCCGTATGACAACGTCAGCGCGCAGCATTACCCGCATCTGCTGGTCACCACCGGGCTGCACGATTCTCAGGTGCAGTATTGGGAGCCTGCCAAATGGGTAGCGAAGCTACGCGAGCTGAAAACTGACGATAATCTGCTGCTGCTGTGGACCGATATGGATGCTGGCCACGGCGGTAAGTCCGGGCGCTTTAAGGCCTATGAAGGGGTGGCGCTGGAGTATGCATTTCTGATTGGGCTGGCGCAGGGGACGTTAACCACCGGCAACGCCAGCTAATCAGTCAGCCAGATGGTGCTGCATCGCGCTGCGCAGGTCGGCTTTCAGGTTCGGGATATTTTTAAGTACCCACTTAAGATATCCCGGATCGCGCTTCGCTACTTCCTCAATCTTACGTCCGCGATATTTGCCAAACGGGAAAGTATCGTTGCCACTTTTGGGCTGCATCCGCGCCAGCATTTCTGCCGCATCCCAACCGGTAGTTTGCATAATGCGAATCAACAAGGCGGCGGTGACGTAGCAGTCATATAGCGCACGGTGCGCATGCAGTTCCGCCGGTGGAGTGACATCCAGCTGTAAACTTTCGCGCAGCGCCTGATTGCCATATTTAATTCCCGGCCACAGTTTACGTGACAGCGTCATGGTACAGATCCACTCGCCGTGCATTTCCGGTAGCACCCGGCGATCAAAGCTGGCGTTGTGCGCCACATAGTAAGGGCTGCCATGATAACGGCTAATCGCCTGTTCAATCGGCGGCTTGCCGATCACCATCGCTTCACTGATACGATGAATTGCCATCGCCTGGCGGCTGATTGGCCGGTCAGGTGAGACCAGGTCGCTCATCGGATTGACGATCTGGCCGTCAATAACATCCACCGAAGCGACTTCAACAATGCCGCCTTGCAGGCCACAGGTTTCTGTATCGATTACGCGTAACATGATTTACCTTCCCGACAAAATTGCGCTTAGCCTAACGGATGGATTTCGCCTTGCCAACCCTGAGGTGTGCGCCGTACGACCATAAGCAGTTCACCGCTTCCGCTGCAGATGACTTTATTACCCTCGGCATCCCAAAAGGCGCTGCCGCCATTACTCTCATAGCCACCGGTCGGTTTCGCATGGTTAGCCATCAGTACTGCCATACGGTAATCAGCAGACCAGCGCGACAGAGAATGGCAATCGCTGTCATAAGTTTTTTCAGAAACTAACACGCTGGCGGCATAGAGATCTGCACCGCATTCGGCCGCGTCACGGGCAAATTGTTCAATCACAATATCGGCACAGACCGCAATCGCCACATTACGGGTTGGTGTACCGAAAACTGGCCCGCCACGTCCTGGCTGGAAGAACTGACTTTCACTGCCAAGCAGATGGCGTTTGGCATAAGCAAAACGGGTGCCGTCGGGCAGAAAGGTCACCGCGCCAATATGGTAATGGTGGTCAACCCGTAACGGCATACCGACAATAATATTCATCTGGTGTTGATGAGCGGCTTCTGCGAACTGATCGAGACGCGCATCATTCAGCGACAGAGCCAATTGTGGGCCAACTTCCAGTTCATAACCGCTCAGGGAAAGCTCAGGAAATAACAGCAGATCGATCTGCTGGCGGCTCGCCTGCTGAATAAATGAGAGATGGTGAGAGATATTCCCGTCGATATCACGAGAGCGGGAAGCATACTGTGCAGCGGCGACACTCCAGGGCAACATACCGATTCCTGAATTCAGATTGAGGTGCGATTATATCATCGCAATTTACCGCTAATCTCAAGCGATGCATCAGTTATTTTTGCTTCGGCTCATAAGGTAAACGAGACAGGCTGAGTGATGCCTGACGATACTGCATCAGACGCTGGCGAAACCAGTCGCGCAGCGCTTCCGGCTGCTCGCGTTCCACCATTTCCGCAATAACGGGCATATTATAGCGCTCTTTAAACGCCACGCCGGCGGCGGCTAAATCGACATTAATTTTATCTTTTTCTTCTTGCGGCAGTGTCGCCAAATTATAACTCATTTTCTTCTCCTGTTGCTGTGCGGCAAAAAGTAATGCAGATAAGCATAATTGGCAAGCAGAGGCGCGCATCGATAGCTGTTATCGCCTCGACAGCCCTTTATTAGCGGAGTATTCTTTTGCTCTCATCGGCAGCCTGCCGGCTGCAGCACAGAAGGATGATCCGATGTTTAACCGTAAATTCTCCTCATTATTCACCGCCACAGCGCTGCTGGCGACGGTGGCTTTCTCGCAATCTGCTTTGGCGCATGCGCATCTGAAAAGTCAGTTTCCGGCGGCAGATGCCAATGTTGACGCGGCACCTCAGGCGCTGACGCTGACTTTTTCGGAAGATATTGAGCCAGCTTTCAGCGGGCTGGAAATCAGCGGCGCGGATAACAAGGCCTTGCCCGTCGCCAAAGCGCAACGCAATGGCGCGAAAAAGAATCAGCTGATTGTTCCGCTGGAACAGCCGCTGACCAGCGGTAAGTATCAGGTTAAGTGGCATGTATTATCAGTTGATGGTCACAAAACCAAAGGGAACTACAGCTTCAGCGTGAAGTAATTGATGTCGCTCAGCACGTTATATATCGCCTGCCGCTGGCTGCATTTCGCCGCAGTAATGCTGTTGGCCGGCAGTGCGTTTTACAGCGCACTGCTGTCGCCGAAACGCTTTAAAGCGCACCTGGCCCAGCGGCTGCATCCACTGATGCTGACAAGCAGCGTGGTTGCATTACTTAGCGCGCTGGCTTTACTGGCCGCGCAGACCGGCCTGATGAGCGGTGACTGGCGTAATATCTCCGATCCTGATACCTGGCGGGCAGTGCTCGGCACCGGCTTCGGCGAAGCCTGGCAGTGGCAAATTATCCTGCCGCTCATTGCCTGTGCGGCTTTTCTGCGGCGCGGCGTATGGCGTCAGCCGTTGCTGCTGACACTGGGGCTGGCCCAGCTTATCGGGCTGGCCTTTGTCGGTCATGCTGCGATGTTGGATGGCTGGCCGGGCGCACTGCAACGCGCTAATCATGCACTGCATCTGATCTCATCGGCATTCTGGGTGGGTGGTTTACTGCCATTGCTGTTGTTAATGGCCGATGCACGTAACATTGCGCTGCGCAGTGATGCGATACGCGCCATGATGCGTTTCTCGCGCTATGGTCATCTGGCGGTTGCACTGGTGATACTCACCGGTATTGTCAACGCTCTGATGATTCTTGGCTGGCCGCTGGTCAGCTTCGGGTTATACAGTCAGCTGTTGCTGATTAAAATTCTGCTGGTGGGGTTAATGGTGGCCATCGCGCTGCTGAATCGCTACTGGCTGGTACCGCGTTTTCGCCGGGCAGGGCAGCGGGCGCAGCAAGGTTTTATCCGCATGACGCAGGCGGAACTGCTGCTGAGTACGCTGGTGCTAATGCTGGTCAGCATCTTTGCTACCCTGGCACCGGCATAAATTATTTTTGCGCCTGAGAGTTCGGGCGCGTTCAGTGAGGTTATAAAACTCGATGAAAAAACTGGTCTGTTTACTGCTCGCAATGGGCATCAGCAGCAGCGCACTGGCTGCATCGCAAATCATTACCGTTAGCCGCTTTGAAATCGGTAAAGAGAAGTGGGCGTTTAACCGTGAAGAAGTGATGCTGACCTGCGCCGCCGACCACGCGCTATTTGCTATTAATCCCAGCACGCTGATGCAATATCCGCTGAATAATAAAGCCAGCGAGATGATGTTAGCCGGACAGGTAAAAGCTCAGCCAATCAATGTGATTCAGATTGATGACCCGAAAAACCCGGGGCATAAGATGAGCCTGACACCCTTTATTGAACGCGCAAGCAAACTCTGCAACTGATTGATTTAAATCGGTAAATTGGCGCGCTTCTTTATAAGCGCGCTGAGCTCTTTTAGCGCCTGCTGCTAGTCGACAGCCTTTATTAGTGAAAGGCTGCATTCGGATTTCTGCCATCCCGATCACAAAGTTAACTTCTTCCTTTCAAGCCGATAACCTGTGGCTGGAAATCCCCTTTAGTTTGGCTACTCTTTAAAGGGCAAGGCGACACCGCCTGCAATAATGCCAACTTTTAGCGCACGGCTCTACCAGAGCCATTTCCCTGGACCGAATATAGGAATCGTATTCGGTCTTTTTTTAAGTTATTGATTCATCTGCTTTTATTAGGGTTTAGCCCGAAATTATCCGAAATATGTCCGAATTTCCAATATCCAGTCTAAACCATCATGTATTCTTGCCCGCGAGTATCCAGATACTTTTTGGTCATTGACAGGTTTTTGTGTCCCTGTAATTTCTGCGCGAAATCCTCGCCATTCTCGGCTTTGAACAATCGACTTGCCAGGCTGCGTATTTCATGAAATGTCGGTGGATTTTCACCGAACTTAATACCGCTCAATTCTCGTGCTTCAGCAAAAGCCTGGGTTAAAGCAACCGGCGTAACAGGGCCTGGCTTTCTGCCCCCGCGCCTTACGGCTGAATAGATCATATAATCTGACGGATTATCCCGTCGGCATAAATCGATAACTGCTTCAAGTGACAACCCCAACGCTTTCAGCTCAAGGTTTAAAGGTATGGCCAGCTTATGGCTGGTTTTGCTCTGAGTGATAAATACTCGATTATCCCTGACATCGCTGAAAAGCATCCGCGTGACATCTTCCGAGTTCTATCCACTATGCTTTCAAACATTCCAGCTATGTCAAAGCCCGCGATATAGCAGCAATATGAGGCAGGCATTTGGTTATCGATTTTAACAATAGTCCATCACAAGCAGTTTCAGGCGCATCGACTTAATAGATTTCTGCCAGATGACGCAGCACATAGGCAGCAAAAATGTTTAACTGCTCGTTGCGATCTGCAGTGAGATCGGCGATCCTTTTTAGGATGTCAGGTTTTCAGATGTTGTACGGTTTGTGCTTTTATCACTGTACCCTGCTCTGATGGACGCTTGCGTGGCATTCAAGTCAAGTAAGGTACTCGCTACAAAAAATATTTTATCTGTCGGTGAGTGCCATTCAATTACCTGCTTACCGGGACATTATGAATAACTTTATTTTTATTAAACTCTTCGACAACAAATCAGTACGCAATGCATTGATAGCATCAACTGAAAGCAAAGATGACATTGGTGTAGTACTGAGGCTTCACCTAATTACAGAAAACTTTCTTGAAGCGTTCATTTGTTCAGCAATTGGGAAGGAAAACCTCTTCGACTCCACTCCGAAAGAAGGAAGACCATTCAAACTAAGTTATTTCAAAAAGCTCGAACTAGCGTCAAAACTTGGCCTGCCTACACCATCTTTCAGAGTGCTTGATAAATTTAACTCTCTGAGAAACGGTCTCGCGCACAACATACACACTGATTTTATCGAAAAAAGTTTTATTACCTCGTTAGCTGACCTTGTCAGGAATATAGATAATGATGTTGATTTATCTCTTAATGAAGAAAGCTTTGAGCTTTTTGATTCAGACGGTATAAGCAAGGGAAGCTATGAATTCAAGGCTCATGAAACCCCCAACAGAGTCAAACTTATAATATTAGTTTCTTCTTTAATTCGGAAAACCATTGGTAAATGCTTGGGCTTTTACCAGCTTCATACACACCTTGAGTTTAGTCTTTCGAACACTAATTCAGACACTGTTCTTTGATGTACTGCTTCAGCCCATTTAGTTGTGTGGTCATGATGACAATTCGCTTTTTAAGAGTGAAATAATCCCGTTGAGCGGCGTCAGTAAGTCTGGCGCTGACGTCATCATCCAGCCTGGTGATGCTGGTGGATGGCTTCGGACAGGTGGCGTTGATGCGCAATTCGCACTTATTAGAACTAACGCATTGCTCAAGAGCATCAAGCTTAGATTTCGCATTGGCCAGTTCTCCGATGTATTTGGCATACAGTGCAGCAACATCGCGTTGGCGTGTCTGCATGTCAGTGAGCGTCTGTATTGCTGATTTCAAATAACTCGCAGCTTTATTTGCCATGTCTTGGTAATCTCTGGTTGAATAAGCCAGCTGCACAACGCAGAGCACCAGAGCGAACCAAATCAGATTGCGCCAGTTATTTGCCAGCCACATCATTGATCCAGCTCCCAGCAGGTTAACTCTGATTCCTGATTCCGGCGCTCGACCTGACCGTAACTGCCATTCGCTTGTCTTTTGGTTAACCGGCAGTCGCGGCCACAGTCATGCACCCAGCGTTTTATATCCGCGCAGGCTCCCTTACGATCGCCAGCATACCGGCTGACGCACAATGGGGAGCAGGTCAGGAAAAGTTGAGGCAGGTGATATCAAATCGGTATGGCTGGATAACCCCGAGTTTCCGGGTGCTAAGAAAAGCATTGACACATTACTCGATAAAGGACTGGAGCTTTGCGATTAAGGCATAGTTTACTGTAGACATTTTGTTCCCACTGAGTATCTAAAACTGTATTATTGAAAGAACTAATAAGTAATCGCCATTTTATAGCATATTCAATGCGCTAAGCGCTACATGCAATCAATGAAGGCTGAGAATGAAAACTAATAAACACGTTGAGAACTTTAAGAGTAAGCACCTCCAGAATGGAGAAGCAGCTGTAGCTTGGGCTGAGGGTTATATCGGCAGATTGATGGGGCAGGGCAAGGATAAGCAGTACAATGGTGCCCTTATTGTTACTGATATAAGGGTAGCATTTTATCGAAAAGGGCTTTTGGGCGAGGTTATTGAAAATATTCCGTTGAAGGCAATAACTTCTATAGAGAGAAAATCTATACTCGGCCACAGGTCAATAAAGATGCATACCAGCCATGATGACCTCGAATTCAAAACCTGCAATAAAGAAGGCGAGGCTTTACTGATTGCTGCAATTGAAGCTGGTAGACATCTGAGCGCTAATCCTACGGCTTCGCAAACCATATCTACAACAGCCGATCCTTACGAACAACTGAAAAAGCTTGCTGAGTTAAAGGCCGCCGGAATTCTCTCTGAAGAGGAATTTCAGGATAAAAAAGCTAAAATAATGGAATTAATCTAACTTCAATCACATAGCAAAACCTTTTTCGAAGATTTAGACGCCAAACTGAGCCGACCATAGGTTGTAGACATAATGGCACCTAAGTGATTGATTTTAGGTGCCATTAAAGGTATTCAGTCTTTTTTTTGTTTGTTGATTTTAAGAGAGATTTTCATTTGTATTACGAAAATTCCTCAAATTACCAATATTCAGTTCAAACCAAATCATACCCGGCACTACGGGCATCCCGATATACTTTGGTATGGCTAAATCAATCGCGAACATAAGCCGACAGGCTGCTCAGAACACTACGTTAATTTACTACTGACCGACCCACAAATCTCGGGAACAGCTTTCTGTCGACTTTTTTAAATAGGCTGAATGTTGGCGATTTAAAGGTGGAGTTTTAGCAGAATAAACGCTCGGTGTTAGTGGGGAGTATCGCGACTGACGATTAATCTGATGCCAGGCTATCAGAAGAATCGGCTATAGCGCAGTCATCTTAGGATGTCATCGCTAACTCTTGCCTGATTAGCGCCAGCCCTGACCTGTTCTAAATTTTCCCACTGCACAACAGCATAGAGTAAACCTGTACTTAAGTCGCTTGATCAGTTATATACTTTGATAATACTGTTTGCATATACAGTAATTATCGGGTTAAAGACTCATGGCAAGACAATACGAAATCGAAGCGGCATTTCGCGCAGCTGTAAAGATTCTGCCGAAAACCGGGCGTACCATCACCACTGTGGATTTTGTTGCGGAGCTGGCGAAAGTGAACTGGCACTGGACAGAAAAGGAAGCTAATCAGTGGATTGAACATCATCAGGATCAGTTCAAGGATATCTCTACTCAGGAAGGGGAATGCAGAACGTTTAGGCTTTTCAACGCTAATCACTGGAGGTAGCTATGGGATTCCCGTCACCGGCTGGCGACCATATCGAAAGGCGGCTTAACATTTATGACTTCATCGCAATCAATCCGGCATCGATGATGATTCTTGATGTCGGCGACAGGTTATTCATTGTCGACAGGAGCATTTCAGCCAGGAGCGGCAATAGAATTGTTTTTGAAGTGTTTGGTGAATCTCAGGTAGGGAAGCTGATGGGTAACAGCATCATCACACAGGAAGGGGAGGCATACGAAGGAAGTGTACTTGAAGAAGTAGAGCTGTTAGGCGTCGTGACGTCGGAGATTCTGCGCGTGCATGAAGCGGAAAGGCCGACGATTTGATTTTGCGAAGCTATTAAGGAGCAGGCAAAAAATTTTACGGCGCGCTGGCCGGATAGTCGATTGTATTTTTTATAAAACTTTTTTGTCAGCGGCGAAAGCGGACTGTTCAGAAGACTAACTAACACCCATACCGATTACCGCATTCACCAGCCCGGCCGCAATCAGCACGAAACCGGGTATAAGAAAATTTTTATCCTTTTTTCGATAAAAAAGCGCAACCAATGCTAATCCTACGGCCAGTAACGGGAATGCGATGATTAAGAATGTTGACATACTGCTTCCTTCACTGAATTTATGGTGTTCTGGATATATTAGTCATCTTAGGATGATTTGTGAAAATAATATAGAGTATCTATAAAAGAATAATCTTATCGAAAGTGATATTAATCTTATTTCGAGGGTGAAGGCTGATAATGTTATTCATTCGCAGCTCTTTCAGGATGGCTTAGCAATTATCTTACTGTCTTATTCCATTTTAAATGGCACCAGTTACTTATTGTTGACTATTGCTTTTAGCAGAGTATGGTACTGCGGTATTCTATACTTATATCTGGTGTAGAGTATCAGAATAATATTATTTTAAGTAATTATTATGGGGTTTTTATGAAAAAAGTCTTAATCACATTAGCACTGCCTCTTCTGGCATCATTTGTATCTGTACCTGCATCAGCCATTAATAACGGTGCATCATATTGTCCAGGAAGCACTTCTAAACCCGGCTATGTATTGGTTAATCGGGGTGATGGCTGTTATTTATATGTGCCAGCTAAAACAAAATAAATAATCAGAGCTGTTTGTCGCTCCCGGTGTACAAGCTGACACTGTAAACTGGACGGTTTATCTGGCAGCTATCTGGGCCTGGCTTCGGTACTTTATCGAATTCAGGCCTTTTAATTTCTTGAAGAAATTTAGGCATAAGTCTGGCGAAGAGGCTTTCTGACTTTGCATCATTCTTATGCCGCGTTGTGCCATCTTTTCAGGATAAGGCTAACTGAAAGGCTTAGCCATCAATATTTTTCCCTATCCTGACCTGTCAATATTCAGCCCTTACGTAGGGCAGTTTGAATGATCTGAAGTGCGTGGGGCAAGTTCAGAATGCCCTGAGTGAGTAATTGTAAGGTCAAATGCTTCAGGGCATCGGCTGGAAGATCCCTGAGTTTAGCAATCAATCCTTTCTGCTGTTCTTCCGGAATATTAGCAACGCGAATAATATCTTCAAGCGCAATGAGAGTGTCGTTGTGCAGACGGATTGTTTGCACATCCAGTATCGCACCCAGTCCGCCATCATCTAAGAGAAAATCGATGCCTTTAGCGGTAGCCGTTATATTTTCAAGTATATGAAGAGGACTGTCTTGGGGATTTGCATTGAGTTTTATCAAATTATGCTCGGCAAGATAAACCAGATTGGCGTGAAGCTTGCTATGGGCTTCTGTGTTGCTTAGGTCCCAGCAAGCTTCGACAGAGGTATTGAGATAATAAAGAAAGTCTGCTGAGTGTGGGTAAGCTCTCATGCAAGCGGTTAAAATATCGTTCTGTAATTGCCGGTCAAACTTATCCATGTGGGCCTCTTCCGATGTGTTTGTCGCAAGAGTAACCTGGCGACAGCTGCTCGACTATCCTGACAGATGATCAGTGCGCAGGGTCTGCCTTGCACACTTTTAGCGTCAGGATTTATGCAACACGGATTAACCTTGATAAGACGGCTTAACCGCGGCTACAGGACAACATTGAGAATGTCCCGGCCAGCTTCGCTGATTGAACGACTGGGCAAAATTACACCCGCAACTGTTTCAGCTCAACTTACTGCCAAATTTATCTTTGCTGCCTACTTGTTAAACCCGATGAATCGGAGAATCATTGAGTTTTTCATACTTATTAAGTAGGCGTTATGCTGCTGAGTACAGAAAGTGAGCGTAATAATATTGTCGATAGCCAGCTTGCCTGCACGCTGGCCGCAGTAGCAGGCGCTTTAAATACAATGGCGTTCGAGATAGTGGGGTTTTTCTCCGCTAACATGACGGGAAATGTATCCTCGTTTTCAGATCATCTTGCCAAGGCGAATATATCGGTAGGAATGTTTTTTCTGTCGATTTTATTTATGTTTATTGCCGGGGCCGCTTTTTCAACCATGATTATCAATGCCGGGCGTAGAAATAAAATCCGAAGCATATACGCTGTCAATATTCTGATTGAGGGAGCCGCGCTTCTCACACTGGGTGTTATTGAAAGCTGGTTCAGGCCAGAAGCATCAGGCTCTTTCTTAATCCTTAGCCTCAGTTTTTTAATGGGATTGCAAAATGCTGTCGTGACACGTATCTCAAATGCTCGCGTAAGAACTACGCATGTTTCGGGTGCTTCTACTGATATTGGTATCGAGCTGGCGATGCTCTTTGATGTGTTGCGCCGAAAGGAGTCACCCAAAGATGCTCCGATTTATTTAGAACGTCTTAAGCTTCACTTTTTAACTATTAGCTGTTTTTGCGCGGGAGGTGTAGCAGGTATCTGGTTTTATCATTTACTGAGCTATAAATTTCTGATGCTAACGGGTGTCGGCCTGATGTGTTTAGCATTGAGGACTATATTAATAAAAAAAAGAATTCTCAGTCATTGAAACACAGGATGTGATGGGTGGTTGCGTTGTAAATGTGGCGGCCTGGCGGATTTACACGGCTTTGCTGCAAACATCAAAGCCAGGCCGATAGTTGGCAGTGGAGTGTCGACGTTGACCAGCGTTGGATTGGCTCCAGGTGAGCATATTAAGAGTAACGGTTGTACTATCTGGCTATTCTACTGGGTTCTGAAATCCATCATATCATCAGACGCCAGTAGCGTACTGGTCATATCGGTCGCATTTTGCCAGTCATAGCGTCCATACAGGCGTGCAAGAGTGGCAAAATGTGGACCAGAGTAAAACATTTCGTACTGGGTGTGTCTCGAACCGAATTCTGAACCTATGGCATCCCACACCAACTTCATCAGTTTTACACGTTCGATCGCAGAAGTTACTGAAGAATATTGCGTGGCTTCGATCATATGATTTAATTCAGGGTTATTAAAATCCAGAACACTGGACGGCAACATAATAACACCGCCACCAGCTAACTTACGGATGATTTCGATAACCTGTGGATAGATTGTCTGGGCGAAGGCCTGGCAGGCGTAGAGCAGGACTTGATTCGGTATGAAATAATTGCCGTATTGAATAGGGTTATGCAGCAAGCTGCGGAACAGACCTTCTATAGTTGTTGCGTGGCATGCAATATTCGCCAGCGATTCACGCACAGATGGAAACTCATTAATTCCGGTGATCTGAGTCATGCGCTGTGCCAGTCCAGCGAGAAAATGCAATTTTACCGCGTAGCGCGCCTGGCTCTGGGTATCCATCAGGATTTCCGCTGCCGTGCCGTGAAACTGCTGCCGACACATAGCAGTATTTGAATAAACGAAAATCCGCTCCCACGGCACAAATACATCTTCGAAAAAGATTATAGCGTCGTTTTCATCGAAATGATGGGCGAGTGGTGCATCCAGTTGGGTAGATGTTGCCTCATAAGATTTGCGGGCAAGTATCCGGATGCCCTGCGTATTAAGAGGCAAGGCAAATGACAGCGCGTATTTATCGTCCACTCCGGGTTTGAGAGGGTTTTGTACAGCAACAAGAATCTCTTCTGCCAGAACAGCAGCGGTACCGAGCATCTTCGCACCCCGAACAATAATACCGTCTCGCATTTCTCGTACAACCCCAAGAGTGTGGAATTGGTTCCTCGTGTGCTCGCCGGGTGACTTAGATCGATCGCCCTGAGGATTGACGATGGCATAAGTCAGGTAGAGATCTTTGTCACGTGCAAACTCATAATAGCGTCTGAGTGCGTCTGCGCGCTCCACTGAATAGATATCGAAAAGTTTGATATGGGTAATCATGCCAGTGATGGCAGAGGCAACATGATCCGGACTTCTTCCCAGCCACCCACAACTTTGCCTGGCCCATGCATAAGCTGCATCACCTCTTTCGGCAAGGATTTGGCGTGAGGTTGGCAATTGCCACGCCCGGCCCACACGATTACCGCAGGGAGTTTCGAAGGTCATTAATTCTGTGTTACTGGCTTGATAATCATAGAGTTTAGCGACTGATCTGATCGCATTGCTGAAAGCGGGGTGGTCAACATGATTAATAATCTTTTCACCGTTCAGATAGACGGTTCTGCCATCCCGCAGGCTATTTATATAGTGTTCTCCGCTTCTTGGCATATTACTTCCCACACTTTTATAGGTTAAGAAAATCGAGCGGTTTTCCAAGCTGTGCCCGTCCAACATATGCTGAGAAACTCTCCCATTGTGAACCTGTATGGCTGCGATACATTTGAGCGTCGGTAAAATATCTCAACAGCCGAGCGTCTTTTCGTGTTTCAGACGACCCCGCCGTATGGAACAGTAGTTCGATGGCATCACAGGCCAGACGACCTGCCTGCTGCAAAGCTCCCCATCCCTTAACGTTTTCTGAAAGACTTATCGGTTTTGCTGTTCGTTGCCATCGTTCGCCTAATTCTCGCTGCTGATCACAAACCTGCAGCAGAATGGCTTCTGCAGCTTCTGTCAGAACGAGGGCCTGACCAAATAACTGCTGATAAAAATTGTCGTCTTCACGGCGCAACGATGAGCAGAGAGTCGTCGGGCGTGTCTGCAAAATGGTTTGATATTCATCGAGAGCGGCTTTGGCTGCGCCGATAACCGGTGCTACCAGATTGGCGTGATAGGGCACCATCAGATAACCGAGATACAATGGATTTTTGTGCAGTTGGGTTCCAATGGAACCCTGTGATACGTCCTGATTAGCATAAAAGCCAGAGAAAGGAACGGTCATCCTTTCTGGTATGAACGTAGCAGCTACGCGTGCGCTATTGGAACCGCTCGCTCGCATACCCAGAGTTCGATCGCCACCCCAGTCGTCTAAAATTTCATAGTTCTTCCGTGGAATGATGCAGTTGATCGACTTAGCAGGCGCTCCATCACTTTCGCTATAAAGGGTATTAACAATCAGGTGAGTAGAATACGTTATTCCGGTGCAATAACGAAAAACACCCTCTACCATAAAACCATTGTTAACCCTGTGGCAACTTCCATCAGGAAATGCACGATGCGGAGCTACGAAATAGTTTTGCTTATCAAATAATTCGTCCTGTACCGCTTCAGGCCAGTGTGAGGCGACTAACAGTCCATGAGCCGCCCCTAAAGTGAGATTCCAGCCTATCGCAGGATGGCCACGGGCAATGGCGATCATGACACGATAATAGTCTTTCAGGCTAACTTCAAAGCCGCCGTAACGGCGTGGCAGTAGTAGCCGATAAAAGCCATGCTCATAAAACTGCTGATGCAGTGAAGGTGAGTAGGTACCAAGGTCATCGTGCTCTCTTTGGCTGGTCCGTAAACCCTCTTGCAGCCGTTCAGCCAGGTTAATTAGTCTGGTAATTTCCGCCGGATTGGGTCCAGTGGTTTGCTGTTTTATGCCTGTTTCTGCTTCCATGTCGGTCCCCGTAATATTGAAGGATCTGGCATTAAATCTCTTTGAAACGAGCCGTGAACTGTCTTAAGACCTCAGGCTCATATTCAAAAACAAGTTTGCGTAGTTGCGGTGCCTTTTCAATTAATCTGACCAGCGATTCCGCGACGTAGTCCATATGATTGTTGGTGTAGGTACGACGGGGAATAGTGAGGCGCATTAGCTCAAATAAGGCGGGTTCCTGTTCTCGAGTTACAGGATTCCGCCCCATCATGAGCGAACCAATTTCAGTCGCGCGGACGCCACTCTCTATGTAAAGCGCATTGCAGAGCATCTGAGCAGGAAAAAAAGTCGAAGGTACGCTGCTCAGTACCTTACTGGCATCAACGAAGACGGCGTGGCCCCCTACTGGTGTCTGTACAGGAATGCCTGCGCGTTGAAGTTTTTCGCCAAGATATTCGACCTGGGCTATACGGCTGCGCAGATACTCCTCATCACACGCCTCTTGCAAGCCGATTGCCATTGCTTCCATGTCGCGACCGGCGAGCCCGCCATAAGTCACGAAACCTTCCATAATTACGCATTGGCGCTGGACGCGCTCGAATAGCGTTTTATCAGTCTTAAAGCAGCACAGTCCACCAATATTAACCAAACCGTCCTTCTTGGCAGACATAGTAAAGATGTCGCCGTTAACGAACATCCCGGCCACAATATCGTGAATACTTTTGTCTGCGTAAAGCGGATCTCGTTGCTTTATAAAATAGGCATTTTCGGCAAAGCGCGCGGCGTCAATGACTACTGGAATTTCATGATGACGGGCCAGCGTCGAAACCTGTTGGATATTACTCATTGATACGGGTTGCCCGCCCACACTATTGCAGGTAATGGTAATGACGACTGCAGCTATTTGCTCTGCACCTGATTGTTCGATCTCTGAGGCTAACTTCGCAACATCCAGATTTCCCTTCCAGTCACTGTAAGTCGAGGTATCAAGTGCTGCTTTGCAAATGAAATTTTTTGCGATGCCGCCAGCTATTTCAACGTGAGCTTTTGTGGTGTCAAAGTGGTGATTGGAGATAAATAATGGTTTTGATGCGCCTCTTTGTTTCGCGCGTTCCACAAGGCTGGGAAAAAGAATTTGCTCAGCACCACGGCCCTGATGTACCGGAATGGTGTGTTGATAATGAAAGAGTCGTTCGACCACTTCAGCCAGCCTGTAGAAACTGCTACTGCCAGCATAGGATTCATCACCGCGCATTATTCCCGCCCACTGTTGGTCACTCATTGCTCCGGTGCCGCTGTCGGTGAGTAAATCGATAAATACATCATCTGCTTTCAGTAAAAATGGGTTTAGCCCTGCGTTAAGTAGTGCAGTCTCACGATATGCACGGGTTGTCATTTTTATTGGTTGGACCACCTTGATACGGTATGGCTCTGGAATAATCACATGAATTTCCTCGCTGCCTCATCTGGTTAAGTATTGCTGGCGTAGTCCGCGATAACCTCTTCAAGGACTGTAATTTTTTGTGGGCTTAAATCCAGTCGCTGATTATGTTTCAACAGAGTTCTTATCGCGGTCTTCCCTTTTTCTCCATGGCATTTTAAGTAATTAATGACGTTTACTTTGGAATCCGCAAGAAATGCAATATCAAACTCAACCATTTCCCGTACTACTAATAATGGAATTGGCGATCTTAAGGGATGAAATGCTGAATTTCTTAAGCCAGGTTTAGTGCAAGTTGAAAAGAACTCTCCCAGCATTAATCCTGCTTCAAGAAATGCAGGTTTTAACAAAGTATGCAAATCGTTAATCTTGTTTTCCGGATTAACATCGGGTAACGTTATGACGATGGTTTTATACTGAGTATCAACACAATTAAGTGGCAATTGCTGATTGAAGCAATTAATAGCAGATAAAATGTCATGATAAACATCCTGCTCTTTACGCCCCCTGGTGGTGAGTTCAGTTAGCCAGAAAGTCTCCTTTTCCTTGGCTACAGCAGACCAGGGGCATACGACACCCGGACGTCCTATATCAGGATTAGTATTGCACAAATAATCAACGCCCCACTGTGCGACTTGCTGCAGAGGGGACAGGACTGTTGAACCTGTCTCAATTGAATTAATAACCTCGTTTATCGTTATCAATTTCAGATGTGCAGATCCGCATACTTCATTAATCACTTTCACCATGCATCACCTCCTAATTATCGCAGCAGAATTTACGAATCTTATAACGTGGTGCAGTTTTCAAAATTACAGAGTCATTTCTCCTTGCTGTAGCTCAGCGTCAGGCGGCAAACGAATGCTGCGATTAACGTGATTGTCATCAATGTAAAAACAACGCCGCGAAATGCTTTACTGTAAGCAGTGTTTAACTGGTGCATGGCTAATCCTGCCGGTTGGGAAGCCTGCATCGCCTGATCCAGGTTACCCAACGCCATACTGTTAGCGATAGTCTTGATATCCGGTGCCGCAGACAGCGTATCGACAGCAATATTCTGCAGTTGATACTGCAATAGCCCATTCAGCAGGGCGAGCGATGCAGCGACACAAATGGCCTCGCCGCATGCTCGGGTAGTGGTGAATATGCCCGTCGCCATTCCTGCACGTTCGACGGGCACAACGCTGATGGAAAGATCATCCATTAGTCCCCATGGCAGACCAGTACCCAAGCCAATCAGTAACAACGCAGGAAGCATGCTAAACCATGGTGTACTGATGGGAAGCATGCCCAGCCAGCCCAAGCCAGCGGCAGCGATCAACAATCCCCCGCACGATAAGGTTGTGGCAGAAAACCAACGGGTGAGGAGTGCGGCGAGCAAAGGGACCACCATCATTGGCGCTGACAGCGCGATCATGGTTGCCCCTGCGCTTATCTCACTCATGCCATTGATGCCAACCAATCGGAGTGGCAGCAGGATAAGCAAAACGATAAAGCAGATAGCGGTCGCGATGGGCAGAAGCTGCACGCCGACAAATCGCGGATAACGGAATAGCGTTAAGTCCAGCATTGCCCGCTCATGGGTTAATTCAATGCGAATAAAGCATATAAAAACAACGATGGATGTCAGCAGCATGCCCATTACCGGGGCGCTAAACCAGCCGCTTTGTGGGATTTGCATAATGCCAAACGTCAGCAGCAGCAAAAACAGAGTGAAGCTAATCAGCCCCCACAAATCGAGACGCCGGGCATCAGGATCGCGCGACTCACGCATTTGTATACTCCCGATCACCATTGCGGCTCCACCGACCAGGGCTCCGAGGAAGAATATTGAGCGCCACCCCAAGGTTTCGACTAACACACCAGCGATTATCGGGCCAAAAGCTAGCCCCAGGCCAAATGCGGTGCCGAGCAGGGCAAAAGCCTTGGTTCTGGCGCGACCACTGAACTCCTGCGCCAGTATTGCCGATCCGCCCGCAATGGTCAGGGCGGCGGCAAGCCCCTGTGCACCACGTATCAGGTCAAGGATAATCAAGCTCTGCGCAAGGCCAACCAGTACAGACAAGGTGGAAAAACTGGCGATACCCAAACAAAATATGCGCTTGCGTCCATATTGATCGGCCAGCGCGCCAGCGGCCATCACGGCGCTGCCGAAACTGAGTGCAAATGCATTTACCACCCACGCCAGGGCGACAGGACTACCGCCAATGTCACGCTGAATAGCGGGCAATGCCATCGCAGGGCCGGTGTATTCAAGGGGCAGGATCAATCCCGCAGCACAGACAGCAAACAGCACCCAGTAACGATTAGAAGAAGACTGAAGATCAGAACGCCTATCCACGGTATCCATACCTTATTTTTTATTAGTGATTGAGAATACCATCTGCAATATGCATTGACATTGCCGCGAATCCATAATGGTATTGCGCTATGCGCATGAATGATGAAGTGTCTCTCTGGAGATTGTTCTTTCGGATTGTAGAGCGGGGCAGCCTCTCAAAAGCTGCGGAAGATCTGCAACTTGAACCGTCGTCGGTCAGCCGGCGAATCACCGCACTGGAGAAACGCCTTAAGGTGCAGCTTCTCTACCGATCCACACGAAACCTCAGCCTTACCGCTGCCGGTGAGCGCGCTTACGAAAAAATGCGTCCAATTATCGAGGATATGGAAGGGGTTCTTACCGATCTTGATGCCCGATCACCGATAGTGAGCGGCACGATACGGATTACGGCACCGGTAAGCTTTGGTGAGTGTTATGTGATCCGCTGGCTGATGGCATTTCAGCGCCAGCATCCTGCTGTGCTGTTTGATCTGGTTCTTTCAGATAATCGACTGGATTTGATGGAGGAGGGTTTCGACCTGGCTATTCGCATTGGTGAAATGTCTGCTTCCGATTTGGTCGTCAGACGTCTGGGCGATATGCCAAACATTATCTGCGCCAGCCCGGCTTACCTGGCAGAAACAAGCGTGCCGCGACGACCTGCTGATCTGAGGCTCCACAGAGCTGTTGTCTATTCTCTCAGCAGGGAAAAACATCTTTCACGTTTGAAAATGGAGCGGGCAGGTGAAACAGAGCATGTTGAACTGACAGGGATATTTTTTCTTAATAATGTAGGGGCAATTCGACAGGCGGTGATTGGCGGTGCAGGTATTCACGCAGGCCCAGCCTGGCTGTTCAAAAGCTGTCTTGAAACCGGGGAGTTGGTTCAGTTGTTACCCGACTGGCGACTGGCGGCACTGCCCGTCCATCTGGTCAGATTAAAGAGTCGGTATGTACCACACCGTATTACCGCGCTCTATGACTGGCTATATCAATGCTGGAATAACGCTTCACTGATTCAGTAGCTGCATTGCAATCGCGTTTCGTATATTAATGACCCGCTTTACGTCTTATAACAATCATCCTGATATAAAAGTCATAAAGCTCTGAGAATTGCTGTTTTTGCATCTGTTGCGGTAGGCTTTCGCGTGACTTTCTCCAGTCATCGATGGGATCTTTGCAGCGGAAAAAGGCATCATCAACAATATCTTGCGCGCTGAGCTCGCCATCAATAAATGGCAAGGTGTGGTCGTTCAGGCAGCGTACTTCTGGCGATTCAAAACTGCGGTTTTCAGCAAACGCTCCGGTTGAAGCTAACACGGTGGCAAAAATAATCCATTTCATTAATATAAGTCTTCTTAAATGCTCATCATTTCAGATGCCTGAAACATAAATTAACCGAAGCTGACTGTCACCCCTGGGATTCGCATCAACTTCTGTTTAACCGCAGGTCAAAAGTGGGGCTGGCTGGTATGATGTCACCTATACCGATCTTAACGCTGCAACCCTAATGCTTCCAATTGATGACATTTTCACGCAACTTCTCCGCTCACCTTTTCGTCAGCGCTTCCGTTTGGGCCGCGCTGAGTATGACTATTGTCAGAATAAGGGTGAACAGGCAATCAGAATACATGCGGCTGAGTTTATCAAGCTGCGTTTATCACCGGCGATACCAGCCAATGATGGCAAGCAGACGCCAATGCGCGGGCATCCGGTGTTTATTGCTCAGCATGCCACGGCCACCTGTTGTCGTGGTTGCCTGAGCAAATGGCACGGTATTGGGCAGAATCAGCCGTTGACCTCTGCGCAGCAAAGCCATGCGGTAGAGGTGATAATACGCTGGATCACTCAGCAGATGCAGAATCCCGCGCCGCCGCAGAAGAAAACGGCCGATACTAAAGCAAAACCTGATGCAGGCGGTCAGCTGGATTTACTCTGATTAATCTAACCGGCGGTAGCGCATTTAAATCGCCGCCACCGATAGTCTGACCTCATACCCCAGCAGATACAGCGCTTGTTCCAGCGTCTCGACTTTTGAAGCATGACTGACATCCAGCAGCCGATCGGTTTGCGGGCCATTCATGTTCATCTTTCTGGCCAGTTCTGCCTTGCGCGTGCCGGTGTTAATCAGAGCATTGCTTAAGGCGGCTTTCAGGCAGGTGAGTAGTGGCAGATAAACCAGTATCTCCTCCCCGACGGCCTCAGAAGGAAGTGGAATCAAGCTGCGAGAACTGATGCTTTCAGCAATAGCGGTGATTAATCCTTCCGTTGCCTCTAACTCAATGTCATCTTCGTTCAGGGCGATGGCAGGAAGCGTTTCGAAGTCACGAAATACGATTTCCCAGCTGCCCGTTTCCTCGTCAAAGCTGACCGCTGCCGGATATTTATACATGTTGAACCTCTTAAAAATCGTGATTTCTCAATGGCTTTTTAAGCCTGTCAGCCATAAGATAAGCGATATCACTATGGTATGGATATCAGATGCGTTCGCAAAGATCGCCGG
Source organism: Winslowiella sp. 2C04 (assembly GCF_050037805.1). Taxonomy (NCBI): domain Bacteria; kingdom Pseudomonadati; phylum Pseudomonadota; class Gammaproteobacteria; order Enterobacterales; family Erwiniaceae; genus Winslowiella; species Winslowiella sp. 2C04. Next base: position 1,998,237 of record NZ_CP188300.1, read on the forward strand.
CCAACGAGTCCGCACCGTTACGATACTGATACTCGCGATACCCTGCACGAAATAATGATTCCGGCTTGTAGCCGAAAAGCACTGGTTGAGCTGGGTAAAACTGAGCTTTGCAAAAAGCATCTAATGGCAGAATGATTTAGCCACCCGTTAAACGATCAGGCCTGTTCCGTCGGGAAGAGGGTGTTCGCGATAAACAACATTGAAAAGGTGTGAACAATGGGAACCATGTTAGCGCTGCTGGGGTTAGTTCTGGGAGCCTGGGCGGTGCGTGGTATCTGCCTTAAGCAGCAAAGCAATGCCAGTAAGCTGCTTAAGTCGGTGATTGCTGCCGGATATTTTCTGGGTGTCGGTGGTTTAGCGGGTACCGAAGAGAATAAGACGGCGCTGACGATTGTGCTGTTAGCCCTCGGTGCTGCGCTGGTGTGGTATTCGAACCATCGTGACAGAAAAGCGGGCAGTCGCTAAATCTAAACCTCTATTGCTTTCATGATAGTTGCGCTGACACTCTCCCACCACCCAACGGCCAGCGGGAGAGCTTTTCAATTATTTGGCGGCATTCAGCACTGATTGACGCAACTGCAAAAACTGTTGTTCAACCCTCTCTACCGTTATATCACCGACATTTCGCGATTCTTCAGAGACCACTTTGTTTGGCACCTGCCACGGTCCCCAGAACCAGGCATCGCTGTTACCAAACAGTGCCACCACCGGTTTGCCCAGTGCAGCAGCAATATGCAGTGCACCGCCGTCGCTGGTCAGCATCTGGTCGCAAAGTGAAACCGCAGCCATCAGGGCGCGCAGATTGCCGGTGATGACCGGCGTCAGAGCAATGTCCTTACAGTTGTCGATAATATATTGCGCCTTATCGTCATCGCCAGGATGCTGCTGATTATCGGCGCTGCCTGGTGACCAGAACAGCAGAAAGTGGCAGTTTTCCTGACGTGCGAGGCGGTGTGCCAGTTCAATAAATTTATCAGCCTGCCAGCGCTGCATCGGCTTGCGCGCGCTGATTTGTAATCCATACAGCGGTACGCCGGTCGGCAATGAGAGCAGCTGTGCTGCATGTGCCAGTTCCTGCGGCGTCACATACAGCTCCAGTGGTCCGGGCTGTTGCGCAATACCCAGCTTCTGCGCAAACTGATTGAGCAGCTCAACGATATGCTGCTGCTGCTGAGAAGGTGGAATGCAGTCGGTAATTGATGCCGGGGCATTTTCGCCAATTGCGAGAATGCGTTTTGCGCCAGAGAGTTTCGCCCATTGTAATGGGCGTTTATCCCACTGTTCCCGGGCAATAATTGCCACGTCGTAACCTGCGCGACGGATATCAATCATTGTTTTAGCGCGTCGGAAAATAACACCGGTGGCGGACTGACCAGGCTGGCGGTGATGAAGTTTACTGTAAATATGCACTTTACCCACGTGCGGGTTGTGCTCAAGAATCGGCTGATTATAGGTATTGACCAGTACATCAACTTTACAGTTTAGTGAGGTTGCCAGCGTTGCAATAAGCGGGGTAGTGAGGATAAGGTCACCGATGTTATCACGCCGAATTAACAGGATTTTCATTTCACTTCGATATGTCAATATACTGTGCGGTGCAGCTTAACATAACCAAGTGAAATAAGGGCAGTTTTAGTTGAAATTCTATTTTTTTAGGATAAAGCCATAAGTATTACTCAAGATATAATAAATACATTAAGCTATTTTTAGTTTATCACACCGGGAACAACGATGCCGTTGTTGGTACTAGCTGTAGATAATCCACACGGCTCCTACCAGCAACCAAAACATTGCACTAAAGGTAAACACCAGCACCCATGCAGTTCGTTTACTCATCATTCTCCTCTCCTTATGTTTTGTCGTTATTCTAACCTGTTATACACCGCTACCGGCAGGTAAGGGTAAACAGGTGTAACGGATAACGGCTAAAAGTCAGAACTCCCTGGTTGGAAAAATGGTCTTGCTCTGGCTTAGTGGCTACTCCACTGCGTTATGGTATGCGATTAATCTTATTCAGGCACCCCATTATTCGCCAATTGGTGTGAATTAAAGCATTTTTTTAATAAAAATTTGTAAATATTGTCTCTGATAAGTGTAATGATACTGATAAGGCTCTCTTGTTAAACCAAATGTCAACATTGATGAAATGTTCTCATAGCATCCTGGCTCATTAAATAATTGTTTAGTTTCATTCTGGTGAAATAGCGCAAATCCAAAAATGATGGTCACCAGAGAACATGTCACAATTTATCCTGTCGCAGGAATTGCCTGAATCTGATAGCGCGTTGCAGCTGTTTGCCTCGCTGGTCAGCGGAAAAATTAAACCCGGTAGTTCCTGGAACCGGGCGGGTTACCGGCTTAAATTCTTACTGCGGGCGTTGACGTTGCCGCTTTCAAGTCATCATTTATTAGCTAACCTGGCGCGTAATGATCGTTTGCAGGAAATCCTGCTGGCGCAACCCGCGCTACCGCTTAAAATTTATCGTCCCTATCTGGCAGCGAATCTGGGTCATCAGCAGGTTGTTGAGGCTTTAAGTCAGCACTATTTGCAGCTGGAAAAACATCTGCCAGCCAGTCTGTTTGAGGGTTACTTGTCTGCTGACGGCGTAGTGCTGGTGCGGCTGCAAGGCAAAAATGATGAAACCTATCGCATCCGGCTGCTGGCGATGGACCAACTGAACAAAGAGGGTGAGGCGACGCTGTTGTTTGAAAATGAACAGGGCGTGCAGCTGGCGACCACCACCTTCAGCGTATTTAATTTCCAGCATCAGCAGACGCTGTTTATTGGCGGTATTCAGGGCGCAAGGCCGGAAACGCCGCATGAAGCTATTCAGCTGGCGACGAAAGCCTGTCACGGCCTGTTTCCTAAGCGCCTGCTGATTGAAGCGCTCTGTGCGCTGGCATCGCATCTGGGCGTGCAGCAGATTCTGGCTGCCGGCAATAAAACCCATATTTACCAGAACTGGCGTTATCACTACAAAAAGAAAGCACAGCTGTTTGCTGATTATGATGCTTTCTGGCAATCGCTGAGCGGTGAGCTCACTGACGACAACTATTTCCAGCTGCCGCTGCGGGTTGAGCGCAAGTCGCTGGATGATATCGCCAGTAAAAAGCGTGCTGAATATCGCCGACGTTATAGCTTGCTGGACAGTCTGGAAACGCAGCTGGACAGCCAGCTGCGTCACTAACGCTGTACCACCGCGCCGCTGTTGCTTATTATTAGATTATTCAATCAGTAATCAGCAGGTGGCGTGATGTTCAGAGCAATGCAGCAAGCGGAATTTGACGACTGGCAGCGGTTGTTTATCGATGACTATGCCGAAGATATGCGGGCTAACTCCGGTTACAGCGATGAGTTAGCGCGTCAGCGGGCGCAGAAATCTCTGGATGATTATCTGCCGCAGGGGCTGGATTCATCCCGGCAGGTATTGTTATCGATCGAAATAGCACAGCAGCTGGTGGGTTATTTATGGTATCAGCGCGATGGAAACAGCATCTATATCAATGATTTTATCTTGTTGCCGGAATTTCGTGGTTTAGGTTACGGCAAGCAGGCCATAGGTGAACTCGAAGAGTTACTACAAAAGCAGGGCGTTGAGGAGATCAGATTACGCGTAGCGGCAGATAATCTTCGTGCCAAAGGCTTATATGAATCCTGCCAGTTCAAAGTAACCGGATATAATATGAGTCTGATGCTAAAAAAATAAATTAACCCAGCCAGGTTAAACGCACCAGTCGGGTAAATACTTCCAGCAGTAAAAGGCTGCCTGAAAGGAGTATTATCAGCGTCAGAATAAACTGCTTACGATCGTCCATGGCTGCTTTTTCTCAGTGAAAATTATTTATGGTGGTTTTATTTTAGCCTGTACTGCTTAAACGAGGCATCAATATTGCCATTATAAATAAGTGAGTGACGATGATTTATCAGCGCCATAACGGTGAACCGTGGCGGCATATTTATATTATTGGCGATTTGCACGCTGTGACTTAACGTTCAACCCTGCGGCAGACTTCACCCGTTTGCCGCAGGGCAGGGGATGCGCTATCTGGCTTTAAACAGCTTGCCATCGCGCACCAGGTCGCGCGGATAGTTATTTTTCAGTCGGGTGCCAACTTTTTTCGCCAGGCCGATCGGCTGTTGCCGCCAGGTCACAATCACTTCATTACGTGACAGCTCGGTCTGCGGATAGATGTCACGTCCGCGATACCACTCTTCAGCTTCATCCTCATTCAGCTCGAAACTGTTCTCCGGCGTCGGCCGAGCCAGCGCAACGGTCGCTTCATGTTGCCAGCGGTAGCCTTTCGGGAAAGTTTCCGCCAGTTTCAGGCCGATACGTGAGAAACGCACTCTGCCGAGCAGAGGCTCGATCGCCGCAGGGAATAACCACAGCTCTTTATCGCGCTGCCAAAGCGTCAGCGAGTCATCCCAGAACAGCCCGGACTGGCTGGCCGCCGCCGCGACTTCCTCACTCATTTTGCGGCTGAGCGGGGAGAAGGGCAGCTTACCCACTTTGTAACCCGGTTTTTCCATCGGCTCAACCGAGGCGGTTTTGCGCAGGCGCGCGACAAAGAAGCCTTCGCTGTCAAAAATATGCGGAAACACGTGCAGATAGCCTTCTGCCGTTAGCGCACGCTCCGCGCCGTCAAACAGGCCGTCCAGCGCGACGACCTCAACCGCATCGGGATAGCGCGCCAGAAGCCAGGCCACGACCTGCTGGTTTTCGGTCTGATTTAAAGTACAGGTGGAGTAGATCAGCGTGCCGCCAGCTTTCAGCGCGTGGAAAGCGCTGTCTATCAGGTCGCACTGGGTAGCCGCGATATCGCGGGTGCTGTCCGGCGTCCAGTTACGCAGCGCATCAGCATCTTTACGGATCACTCCTTCGCCGGAGCAGGGCGCATCCAGCAATATCGCGTCGAAGCATTCCGGCAACGCCGGACCAAATACCCGGCCATCGAAGTGAGTCATCGCGGTGTTGCTGACGCCACAACGGCTGAGATTGGCGTGCAGCACTTTCACGCGGCTGGCGGAGTACTCATTTGCCAGAATCGCGCCCTGATTGGCCATGCGGGCCGCCATCTGGGTGGTTTTTGAGCCTGGCGCGGCGGCGACGTCCATCACGCGTTGTGGATGCGGTTCGGCATCAAACAGCGCGCTGACCGGCAACATTGAGCTGGCTTCCTGAATGTAAAACAGGCCGCTGAGATGCTCGGCGGTACTGCCCAGTGGCAAATCGTCATCCTGCTCACGTGTAATCCAGAAACCTTCTTCGCACCAGGGAATCGGCGTCAGCTGCCAGTTATAGGGAGCGACCAGCTGCAGAAAATCGGCCACGCTGATTTTCAGCGTATTGACGCGCAGACTGCGGCGTAACGGCTGCTGGCTGATGGCAATAAAAGCCTCAAAGGCGCTGCTGTCAGGCAAGGCTTCGCGCATGACAGTTAAAAAGGATTCAGGAAAAAAGACGCGGGAAGAGTGAGCCACTGAAGGGGTCCGTTACAGAAAATGAAGCGGCAAGTTTAACACAGCAACGGGCAAAGCTGAAAAGCAACGGGCGACCAGAGTCGCCCGTTTTACCAAGGTTAGCGCGGGATGGCGGTTCCCCATTTACGCCACTCTTTCGGCTCTTCATCCAGCAACAGGAAGTGCTTGTTGGAGGTGGCCTGTGGCGCCAGCGGCACCGTCGGCGGGGTCGCAAACTGGATTCCGCCGCGAATAAACTGCTGGAAGGTGCCGGTTTTCACCACGCCACCGATCAGGCCGAACTCAAGGTTATAGCCGGACGCCAGCCAGAACACCGAGTTATTACGGACCAGATGCTGGTATTTTTTACTGATGCGCAGAGTAATCTGTACGCGGTCTGCCATGCTGCCCAGCGAGGTGCCGGTAACGGTGCCCACTTCAATACCGCGGAACAGTACCGGAGTGCCGATTGACAGCGAGCCGCCTTCCGGCGCATCGACCACTACGCTCAGGCCATCGAGATAGCGCGAGTCGGTGATGGTGGCTTCCTGCAACTCAAAGCTGCGTGCAGCACGACCTTTACCGGGATCGACGTTGATATACGGTTGCAGCAGGGTTTCCAGATGATTGACGCCGGTGGCGGAAATTTCCGGTGACACCACCGAGAAGCGGCTGCCCCAGCGCGCGAAATCATCAACGTATTCCGGGTACAGTACCGCTTTGGCGATCACCTGGTTTTTATCCGGGCTAAGCGCCAGTGATTCAACCTGTCCGACATTAATACCGAGATAGCGGATTGGCATACCTGCGGCCAGTTTACTGGCGTCAAAGGTATGCAGTGAAATCTGGCTGCCTACCGCGCGTGCCGCAGTTTCAGAATCGTACAGTACGCGTTTTTGATCGCGGCTAATCCCGCTGCCGGCACCACTCAGGTTATCGAAGCTGATAGCGCCTTTCAGTGCGCGGTTCAGTGGCGATGCCTGCACCGTTAGTCCGCTGCCGTTAAGCTGCACGCGTGCGCCGCCTTCAGCCCAGAACACGCTGTTTTGCGTCAGCAGCTTGCGGTATTCCGGCTTGATATGCACGGCGACATCAAATTCATTGGCTTTAGGCGTGACGTCAACAATCTCACCCACCTGGAATTTGCGGTACAGCACTATCGATCCAGCCTGGATATCCGGCAGGCTGTTAGCCGTCAGCATGATGGTGGTCGGCGGGCGATCGCTGGTTATGCCTTCTTCCGCTTTTTCACTGTCGGCATACAGTGGATAGCTGCTTTTCGCTGCGCCTTTCGCGCCGGGTTCCAGTCGAATGCCGCCATCGACCCATTCACGGGCGCTGGCGCCGAGCACCTGCATACCGTCAATGCCTAATTTCACATTTAGCCGGCTGTTGATAATAAATTTGCTGTCGCCGTGCACCAGGTGGCGATGATCCGCCGCAATCGCCACAACAAAACTGACGCCTTTCTCGTCGAGCTTGCGGCTGATCACCTGACCGATTTTCATGCCGTGCAGCATGATTGGCTGGCCGGCATCAATACCGTAGCTTTCCGGTGCGCTCAGTTTCAGCGTCAGCACATCGGGCTGTTGCAGTAAGGATTCGTTACTGGCGCGCACCTTGAAGTGATCCTGAGGCTCGCCGTCACCCGGAATCAGTTCAAGGGTATTACCGGTTAACAGGCTACTCAGGCTGGTATCCGTCAGGCTAACCTTCGGGCTACGCATCTCAATGCGCGTGCCTTCTCGCATCAGACTGACGACCGATGGATCAATGGTCATTTCACCCTTGACGTTACCGCCGGGCTGTAACGTCATCTTGGTCAGGGTGCCGACTTCCAGCCCCTGATACATCAACGGCGTGCTGTCTTCTTTGAGGTCTTTACCGTCTGGCAGATCGAGAGATATCACCACGCCGCGCTGACTGTGCGCGAGATCGGGGTAAAGAGTATAGTTGTCTTCAGAGGCCGCCTGCTGTGAGGCATCCGGTGAGTCAAAGGCGATGGCACCATTCACCAGCGCCGCCAGGCTTTCCAACTGGACTTTCGCACCAGCCAGCCCGACATCGGCTTTTACCCCAGACACATTCCAGAAGCGGCTCTCTTTTTTCACCAGATTGGTAAAGCGGCGCTCAATCAGCACATCTACCGTGACGCCCTTATTACCGGGGTTGATGCTGTAATCGTAGACGCGTCCCACCGGAATTTTGCGGTAGTAGACCAGTGAGCCGGTGTTCAGCGAGCCAAGATCCGGCGTGTGCAGATGAATCAGCATTTCGCCGGTATTCAGCCGGTATTTAGGCTGGGTATCCAGCGCGCTGAAGGTTTCGCGTGGCTCACCTTTACCCGGCATCATACCGATATAGTTACCGCCGACCAGCGCATCAAGACCGGAAACGCCAGCCAGCGAGGCTTTGGGCGTCACCAGCCAAAATTGAGTGTCTTCGCGCAGCGCATCTTTCATATCGCTCTTGATGCTGGCTTTAATTTTGATGGTGCGCAGGTCGTCAGTCATGCTGATGCCTTGCACCTGGCCGACTTCCACCCCCTGATAACGGATCGGTGTTCTGCCCGGCACGATGCCATCCGCCGACACAAAGTCGATGGTAATGGTGGTGCCGCGCTCCTGATAGTTAGTCCAGAGCAGCCAGCCCGCAATCAGCAGCGCGATTAACGGCAGGAGCCAGAAGGGCGATATTCTGCGCTTATTGGTGACTCGAGCTTTAGTCGGTGTAGTCGGCGTTTCCTGTTGCATGTGCATCCCAAAGTAAACGACTATCCAGCCACTCAACGGCTAGGATAGTGAGAATAACCGCCGAGCCAAAGTAGAAGGCTGCCGGTCCCATAGTAAAAGCTAAAAGTTGATCGCGATTGACCAGTGACATGGTCAGCGCAATCACGAACAGATCTAACATTGACCAACGTCCTACCCATTTCACTACACGCAATAAGCGTATACGGGTCTTCAGACCTTGCTGACATTTAAACTGAATGCTGAGCAATAACGTCAGTAACACAATCACTTTAGTGAACGGCACCAGAATACTGGCGATAAATACCACTGCTGCTACCGGTATATTGCCGGAAGCCAGCGAAAGAATGCCGGAAAAAATAGTATCTTCCTGCCGCGCACCGTTGAGATAGATAACTGAAATCGGCATCAGGTTAGCCGGCAGCAGAAATATAATCGATGCAATCAGCGCCGCCCAGGATTTTTGCAGGCTGTGGCGGCGGCGAAAGCGCAATGGGGTGTGGCAGCGTGGGCAGCGGCCGCGATCGTCCGCCAGCCCGGTGTGATGGCAATTCAGACAGACCTGCAATTTTTCCGGCGCTACCTGCGGCTCCGGCTGCGGATAAAAACGCTGCCACAGCTGCTCAACATTAAGATGGATCAGGGTGACGAGGCTGAGAATGGTCAGCACAATATAGGCCAGTAGCCCGGTGCCCAATTGCAGGTCGGCATAATCCTGCACTTTGATTGACGCCACGGCGATGCCTACCAGGTAGATATCCAGCATCACCCACTCTTTTAACCGGTCAAGCATCAGCAGCACCGGACGCAGATTCATACCGAGTCGCTGACCAAAAAACAGATAAATAATCGACGCAACCAGCGTTACCGGTGCGCCGACGGTGCAGAACGCGACCATCGATGCGCTGATCACATTGCCCTGTTCGGCCATTTGCAGAATGCCGCCCAGCAGGCTGGCGCTGATATTGGTGCCCAGCAGGCGGATGTCGACCAGCGACATGCCGAAAGCAAACGGCATCAGCAGAATCATGGTGACGGCCATGGCTGTCAGGCGCGTCATTGACCAGTCACGGCCGTTGAGAATTTTGGCGTTACAACGCGGACAGTGTGCTGTCTGACGGGATTTAACATCCGGCATGGAAAAAAGGGTATCGCATTGCGGGCAACGCTGATAACGTTCTCGGGGCAGGGCATGGCTGATTGCGTAAATTTTCATATTATTGAGGATGCGTTGCCCATGTAATGCCAATAATAAGCAGAAATTGTTATCAAAATCGTGCTCTGAAGCGATGCGATAAACACCGGGACACTGATAAAGTGTTCTGCAAACCAGTGCGGAAGATCCTAAGGTTATATGAACTGACGGAATGATTCATCTTGTCGGCCTGGGCAATTAATGCTTATTTTAACGAGTGACGCACTAAAAGGCGCGCCTCAATAGTATTTACAATGGTTAATAAATGAACAAACAAGAATTTTATACGGATTTAAACCGTGATTTGCGCGCGTTAATTGCTGGTGAAACCAGTTTCCTGGCTGCTATGGGCAATTGTAGCGCGCTTTTATATGAACGTCTTGATGGTGTTAACTGGGCAGGGTTTTATTTGCTCACGGAAGAGAACACGTTAGTACTCGGCCCGTTTCAGGGTAAAATTGCCTGCGTGCGTATTCCTGTCGGTAAAGGCGTATGTGGCACGGCAGTTGCAGATAATCAGGTACAGCGTGTTGATGACGTGCATGCGTTCCCGGGTCATATCGCCTGTGATGCCGCCAGTAATGCCGAAATCGTGCTGCCGTTAGTGGTCGATGGTGAAGTTATCGGCGTTCTGGATATCGACAGCACAGTTTATAATCGCTTCGACAGCAACGATGAAATTGGCCTGAAAACCCTTACTGACGGGCTTTGCGAAGTACTTGCGGGTAGTGATGTGAAAAAATTTATTCACATGAAACGCACCTAAAGAGCTGGATCACGTAGCAATTGCCGCCTGGCTCATTATAATGACGCCTGTTCATGCCTGCGCCGGTTGGCAAACCCGTTGTAATCAGGAAATTTCATGGAAAATCAACCTAAGTTGAATAGCAGTAAAGAAGTCATCGCCTTTTTGGCAGAGCGTTTCCCAAACTGCTTTAGCGCCGAAGGCGAAGCACGACCGCTCAAAATTGGTATCTTTCAGGATCTGGTCGAACGTGTGCAAGGTGAAATGAACCTGAGTAAAACTCAGCTTCGTTCCGCACTGCGCCTGTATACCTCCAGCTGGCGTTACCTTTATGGGATTAAAGCGGGTGCGACGCGCGTCGATCTTGACGGCAATGCATGTGGTGAGCTCGACGAACAACACGTAGAGCACGCACGTAAGCAGCTTGAAGAAGCTAAAGCGCGAGTTCAGGCACAGCGTGAGCAGCAGCAGGCGAAAAAACGTGAGGCCGGTGAAGAGACCGCACCACGTCGTCCGCGTAAACCTGCGCCGCGTAAACCTGCTGCAGAAGGCGAACAGCCGCGTAAGGCTCGTCCTAAAGCGCCGCGCCCTGCCCAGGAACGTGCAGCACCCGTTGAACGCGAACCGCGTACTCAACCGGTTACCGATACTTCAGCATTGCAAGTCGGCCAGAGCATTAGAGTCAAAGCAGGTAAAAGCGCGATGGATGCCACCATTCTGGAAATCTCCAAAGATGGCGTCCGGGTGCAGCTGGTTTCCGGCCTGGCAATGATCGTGCGCGCAGAACATTTGCAGTTCTGAAACGGAGGCCAGCCACGGCATGAACAATTTTTTTAGAACGACCATTATCGCGGGCCTGCTTATTGCAGGCCACGCATTCGCTGCGGAAAATATTACCCGCGCCGATCAGATCCCTCAGCTGCAGCAGGAGCCGCAACACGCCACCGTCAGTGAACGTGTTACCTCCCGTTTTACCCGTTCTCATTATCGTCAGTTCGATCTGGATAAAGCGTTCTCTGCAAAGATTTTTGACCGCTACCTGAATATGCTGGACTACAGTCACAACGTGCTGCTGGCTTCAGACGTGGCGCAATTTGCCGATAAGAAAGGCACCCTCGGTGAGGAGTTTAAATCCGGCAAGATGCCGGTGTTTTTCGATTTATACAACCTGGCGCAGAAGCGCCGGTTTGAGCGTTATCAGTATGCGCTGTCGGTGCTGAATAAGCCGATGAACTTTACCGGCAATGACACCATCGATCTCGATCGTGGCAAAGCGCCATGGCCAAAGAGCGTTGCTGAGCTTAATGCGCTATGGGATGCCAAAGTCAAATATGACCAGCTTAGCCTGAAGCTGACCGGCAAAGACGAGAAAGAGATTCGTGAGATTCTCACTAAACGCTATGAATTTGCCATTCGTCGGCTGGCGCAGAGCAACAGCGAGGACGTGTTCCAGCTGGCAATGAATGCTTTCGCCCGCGAAATCGATCCCCATACCAGCTATCTTTCACCGCGCAATACCGAGCAGTTCAATACCGAAATGAGCCTGTCGCTTGAAGGGATTGGCGCGGTATTGCAGATGGATGATGACTACACCGTCATCAATTCCATGGTAGCGGGTGGCCCGGCAGCCAAAAGCAAGGCGATTACCGTGGGTGACCGCATTGTGGCGGTCGGGCAGCCGAATAAGCCAATGGTGGATGTGATCGGCTGGCGGCTGGATGACGTGGTTGCGCTGATCAAAGGGCCAAAAGGCAGTAAAGTCCGTCTGGAAGTGTTACCGGCAGGTAAGGGCAGCAAAACTCGCACGGTGACGCTGACGCGTGAGAAGATCCGCCTGGAAGATCGTGCCGTGAAGATGTCGGTGAAAAACGTCGGTAATCAGAAAGTCGGCGTGCTGGACATTCCAGGCTTCTATGTTGGTCTGACAGACGACGTTAAAGTTCAGCTGCAGAAATTGCAGAAACAGAATGTTAACAGCGTTGTGATTGACCTGCGCACCAACGGCGGTGGCGCACTGACTGAAGCCGTCGCGCTTTCGGGTCTGTTTATCCCAAGCGGCCCGGTAGTTCAGGTGCGTGACAATAACGGTAAAGTGCGCGAAGACAGCGACACTGACGGTATTGTTTACTATAAAGGTCCGTTAGTGGTGCTGGTGGATCGCTTCAGTGCCTCGGCATCTGAAATCTTCGCCGCCGCGATGCAGGACTATGGCCGTGCGTTAGTCGTCGGTGAGCCGACCTTTGGTAAAGGCACCGTGCAGCAGTATCGTTCGCTGAATCGTATCTACGATCAGATGCTGCGCCCGGAATGGCCTGCGTTGGGTTCAGTTCAGTATACCATTCAGAAGTTTTACCGTATCAACGGCGGCAGTACGCAGCGTAAAGGCGTCACGCCTGACCTGCTAATGCCAACCGGCGTGGAAGCGGTTGAAACCGGTGAGAAATTTGAAGATAACGCGTTGCCTTGGGATAGCATCTCCGCCGCGACCTATGTGAAAACGGGCGATCTGAAGCCGTTTGAGCCGCAATTGCTGAAAAATCATCAACAGCGTATCGCGCAGGATCCTGAGTTCCAGTACATCATCAAAGACATTGCCCGCTTTAATGCACTGAAGGATAAGCGTAACGCGGTGTCACTCAATCTGGCGCAACGCGAGAAAGAGAATCACGAGGAAGATGCGCTGCGTCTGGAACGTATCAATGCGCGTTACAAGCTGGAAGGCAAAAAGCCGCTGGCTAATATAGATGATTTACCGAAAGACTATAAAGAGCCGGATCCGTATCTTGATGAAACGGTGAAGATAGCCAATGACCTGGCGCAGCTCGAGTCTGGTCAGCCGGCAAGCAAAAAAGCCGCTAACTAGTCAGTAAAACAGGCACTGCTCAGGCAGTGCCTGTTTCTTTCCTCGTTCCTTACTTTAGCATCGCTAATTACTGCAAACCTGTCAGCGATTAATCGCTGTGCATTGCATAAGCCAAAAATGTAAAGTTATGTCTTTTTAGACACTTAAACGTTAAGGTCGCTTGAAATGCTGATGGTTACCCATACGATGTATATCCGCATACCGGCACTAAGCTAACTGAGGAAGATTATATTTTATGATGCGTATTGCTCTTTTCCTGCTAACCAACCTTGGCGTAATGTTGGTTTTCGGGCTGATTCTCAGCCTGACAGGGATCCAGTCAAGCAGCGTTCAGGGCCTGATGATTATGGCAGGCCTGTTTGGCTTCGGCGGTGCGTTTGTTTCACTGCTGATGTCAAAATGGATGGCACTGCGTTCCGTTGGTGGGGAAGTGATTGAACAGCCTCGCAACGAAACCGAACGCTGGCTAATGGAAACGGTTGGACGCCAGGCGCAACAGGCGGGCATCGCGATGCCGCAGGTTGCTGTTTACCATGCACCGGATATCAATGCTTTTGCCACCGGCGCACGGCGTGATGCGTCACTGGTGGCGGTTTCTACCGGCCTGTTGCAGAACATGAGCCGTGATGAAGCCGAAGCGGTACTGGCGCATGAAGTCAGTCATATTGCCAGCGGTGATATGGTGACCATGACGCTGATTCAGGGTGTGGTGAACACCTTTGTGATCTTTATCTCGCGTATTATTGCGCAGGTAGCTTCGGGCTTTCTGTCCGGTAACCGTGACGAGGGTGAAAGTAACGGCAACCCGATGGTGTATTTTGCTATTTCTATGGTGCTCGAACTGGTGTTCGGTATCCTGGCCAGCATTATCACGATGTGGTTCTCACGCCATCGCGAATTCCACGCTGATGCCGGCGCGGCGCGCCTGGTCGGTCGTGAGAAGATGATCGCCGCATTACAACGACTGAAAACCAGCTACGAGCCGCAGGAAGCCAGCAGCATGATGGCGTTCTGCATTAACGGTAAAAACAAATCGTTCAGCGAGATGTTTATGTCGCACCCACCGCTGGATAAGCGCATCGAAGCGCTGCGTAGTGGCGAATACCTGAAGTAGTTGATCACTCGCGGCTTGGGCGGCGAAAAGCCGCCCCTGCGATTGAAGGGGGCCTTATGGTCCCCTTTTTTATTTTCCGGCGCGTGGCTGGGTCATGCGCATTGCACTGACAATGGCTGCCGCACTGGAGAAGCATCCGGCCATAATTAGCGAAGCATGGGTGCCGTGAGTACCAAACAGATTAAACATCAGTGCCACCAGCGCCGCACCACTGGTTTGCCCCAACAGACGTGCAGTACCCAGCATGCCACTGGCACCGCCACTGCGGTTACGCGGTGCGGAAGAGATAATCGTATGATTGTTTGGTGACTGGAACAGGCCAAAACCGGCACCGCACAGCATCATTCTCCAGATAATATCGACATCGGCCGGTGCGGGTGGCAACAACGCCAGCGCAAACAGACCGGCGGCAAACATCGCCAGTCCAATACCGCCGAGCAGACCGGCGTGATAGCGCTCAATTAAGCGGCCGGCAATCGGCGCCATCACCATGGTGGCCAGCGGCCACGGCGTCAACAGCAATCCGGTTGCGACTTCACTGCGTCCCAGCACGCTTTGCAGATAGAACGGCAGCGATACCATTGCCAGCATTTGCGCGCAGAATGAGCAAACGGAGGTGCAAATCGACAGTGAGAAAATCGGAATGCGCAGCAGATCGACCGGCAACAGCGGAAACGGCAGAGTAAGCTGACGGCGGATAAACAGTATCCCGATCACCAGTAACGCCACCAACTCTGCCGCGATAATTTCCCAGCGCTGGCCCTGCGCTGCGCCGCTCAGCGCGGAGATCAGCAGACCGAAGGTCAGCGCATTCATCACGGCACTGGTTATGTCAAAACGCTGTCCTTGCGCCTTCTGCGGATTATCCGGCAGAAAGCGCAGCGCGAGCCACAGCGCGGCAATACCCACCGGAACGTTGATAAAGAACAACCACTGCCAGGAAGCCACTGATAACACCGCAGCCGCCACTGTAGGGCCTGCTGCAGTGGAAACTGCCACGATCAGCGAATTTATCCCCATACCGCGCCCGAGATGGCGCTGAGGATAGATAATGCGGATCAGCGCGGTATTAACACTCATCAGTGCAGCACCACCAAATCCCTGTAACACCCTGGCAAAAGTCAGCATCTCCAGCGAGCTGGAGAGCGCACAGAACAGTGATGTGCAGCTAAAAACCACCAATCCCCACTGATAAATCCGGCGATAACCAAGAATATCGCCGAGAAATGACAGCGACAGCAGAGAAACAATGATCGCCAGCTGATAGGCATTGACGATCCAGATTGACTGGGCCGGGCTGGCCTGCAAATCGCGGGCGATGGTTGGCAGCGCGACGTTGGCAATCGCACCATCCAGTACCGCGACGGTGATGCCCAGCGCAATAGCAATGATCGCGCCGTAACGCTGCGGGATGGGTAAGCCATCCATTTGAGAGGTTTGTGACATAAGGAGAAATTAATCATGAGTGTGAATATCATCATGCTAATGGCTTTCTGCGACTAATGCATCGCATTTAATAGCAAAACTCGCTGTGCTCCTGCTGGCGCAAACTGCGTGATTTAATTGCGATATCGGCAACCTCACACGTATACTAGAAATAGTGTTCCATTTTTTGTAAAACAATTTCAGAAAGGTTGTGATTTATGGCCAATGCAGATCTTGATAAGCAGCCCGACTCCGTCTCTTCCGTGCTAAAAGTGTTTGGCATTTTGCAGGCGTTAGGTGAAGAGCGTGAAAACGGCATTACCGAACTGTCGCAGCGCGTGATGATGTCTAAAAGCACCGTCTACCGTTTTCTGCAGACCATGAAGTCACTTGGCTATGTGTCGCAGGAGGGCGAATCGGAAAAGTATGCCCTGACGCTGAAATTGTTTGAGCTGGGTGCGAAAGCGCTGCAAAACGTCGATTTGATCCGCAGCGCCGATATCCAAATGCGGGAGCTGTCGCGCCTGACCAAAGAAACCATTCATCTCGGCGCGCTGGAAGAAGACAGCATTGTCTATATTCATAAAATCGACTCAATGTACAACCTGCGGATGTATTCGCGCATTGGCCGTCGTAACCCGCTGCACAGCACCGCGATTGGTAAAGTATTACTGGCATGGCGCGATCCGGCCGAAGTGCAGGAAATTTTGCAGCATGTAGAATTTACCCGCAGCACCGCGCGTACTTTGGCCAGTGCTGAAGAGCTGTTACCGGTGCTGGAGAAAGTAAAATCGCAGGGATTCGGCGAGGATAACGAAGAGCAGGAAGAGGGCTTACGCTGTATCGCAGTGCCGGTGTTTGACCGTTTTGGCGTGGTGATTGCAGGTCTGAGTATGTCATTCCCGACAATTCGCTTCGCGGAAGAGAATAAAAAAGATTATGTCAGCATGCTGCATCGCGCTGCGAGTGCGCTGTCATCCCAGATGGGCTATCACGACTATCCATTCTGAATCTGATGCGGCTGGCGGCCAGTACGCCGCCAGCCGATCGGCGTCAATTAATTATCGACCACTTCACCGGTTTTCTTCAGGATTGGGCAGTCAGTCACGCCGATAATCCCGCTGTCGGTATGCAGATATTGTGCCGAAACCATACCGCGTGCGGTCAGATACTGACACTGTAAACCCATGCCTGCGGCATTTTTGTTACTGCCGGTCAACACCCCGTAGCCCGTTAATAACATCGCCAGCCAAATAATCGCCAGCAGTATGACGATACGAATAATCATTTTCATTTTTGTCTCCATGTTTAATCAGGCTGTTCCTCATCATCAGCCGTCGCGCCCAGCATAGCACCATGCCGTTTGCTGCACATCCCGTCGATAAGAGGATGCTGAAAGCGATGAGTATTACTCAGATTTCACCAGCAAATTATGTGAGTTATCTATCAATTCGCTGCCGAGCGAGTAAAATCGACAGGTTGTGTTGTGCGCATTGCAGCAACCTTTGAAAGTACGGTAACACTGAGGTTTGTATGAATGAGATGGCGAATGGCGTGATGGGTTTTGCGTCAATGGGATTTAGTGCAGCGCTGGTCATTGTTGGCCTGATCGCATGGTTTTTTGTTAACCGCGCCAGCGTGCGTGCCAGTGAGCAGATTCGCCTGCTGGAATCGCTGCTAGATGAGCAGAAAAAGCAAAACGCGCTGTTGCGCCGCCTGACGGATAGCGTCAGCGGTAGTGAGAGCAAAAACGCAGTGGAGCAGCAGGACGAGAAAGATTTCACTCGCCTGATTCCTGAGCGATAAGCAATGTTACGCGCTGAGGAGCGTTGAATATGGCGTGGAAAAATCCGTGGTATGACCCGTCTAAGGCGCACCATACGCCAGAGGGTTTTTGTAATCCGGAAACTGATTTACGTCAGCAGGGCGATTTAGCGCGTTGGCGCAAGGAGCGTAAAGCGCAGGGGCTGCCATTTCCCCCCGCAGCAGGGTATGCCGGGTTTATCTCCCAATGGTGGCAGCCAGCAGACCTCTCCGGCGATCAGGATGCTGTCTGGTGGCTTGGACACGCTTGCCTGATGCTGCGTATCGATCAGCGCTATACCCTGATCGATCCGGCGTTATCTCAGCGCGCTTCGCCGTTGCGCTGGTATGGCCCGGCACGTAAAACGCCTGCGGCGCTGAATATCGATGATTTACCCCGGCTGGATGTGGTGCTTATTTCGCATAATCACTATGATCATCTCGATCGTCCAACCATCAAGAAAATTTTGCGGCGCTTTCCTGAAGTGCAGTTTGTTGTGCCGCTCGGCCTGAAGCCGTGGTTTATTCGCCAGGGCGCGCGCCACGTCAGTCAGGCAGACTGGTGGCAAGCTACTGAGCTGGCGGGCATGACCATTCATGCCGTACCGGCACGTCACTGGAGTATGCGCACGCTGCGAGATCGTAATCGTTCACTGTGGTGTGGCTGGACAATAAACGTCAAAAAACTGAATTTCTGGTTCACCGGCGACAGCGGCTACTCCGAAAATTTACTCGAAATCCCGCGCCGTCTTGGGCCTTTTAATCTGGCCGCGTTACCGGTCGGTGCCTATGCACCAAAATGGTTCATGCACGCCCAGCATATGGATCCGCAGCAGGCGGTTTCTTTGCACCGCGATCTGGGTTGCCCTCTATCTATTCCGATTCACTGGGGAGTATTTGAGCTGGCTGATGAATCACTGGATACGCCGCCAGCCGAACTGGCGCATTCGATGCAGTCGGCAGGGCTTGATCCACAACGCTTCCAGCCGTGGAGAATAGGAGCAAGAGCGCTGATAAATAATATTATCCAGGAATAATCTTAGGGTGACAGATATCAACCGCAGAACATTCCACTAATCACATTATTTATAATTCTGCTTGGGAACAGATCAAATTAGTGAGTAATTTATCAGCGTTGCATTTAATTGGGGCAGGGCGAAATAATGCTCCTGATTTTGGTGCAATTTAATGTTTAATTTGTACGAAAGGATACTTGTTGTACAAGTTACATCTGCAAACTTTTAGCTTGTTACCGGCTGCTTTAATCAATCTATACAGAAGTTCTTTGCAATATTTATGCAATATTTATGCTGAATAGTAATGAGTTAGCGCAAGGTCGTATTAGACGAAACCTTTAGTTTAGGCTAAAGTAATCGGGACGTTATAGACATGCTGGGTGGGCCTTTCCTGCTTGGGTTGTATGTCTGTTTAGCCCGAAAGCGTGCATATTTGTGCATTCCGTGCCGTTAGTCGTTTCAATAATGTGCGGCAGGTCGATCACTGTTTAAAAATGGCTTGCCATTAATTAAAGGATATGTGATAACGCTTTCTGGGTAAAACGAGGTACAGTTCTGCTTATGTGTGGCATTTTCAGTAATGAAGTTCTGAGTAAAAACGTTGACGTTGAATACCGCTTCCTTGCCGAACCTTAAATTAGTGCCTCATTCAGTAATGTCTCTGGTTTCTCAGTAAGTAAGCCTCCGGGCGAATAAAACAATCTAAGGAATTTGCATAATGGCAAAGATTAAAGGTCAGGTTAAGTGGTTCAACGAGTCTAAAGGTTTTGGTTTCATTACTCCTGCTGACGGCAGCAAAGATGTGTTCGTACACTTCTCTGCAATCCAGGGTAACGGCTTCAAAACTCTGGCTGAAGGCCAGAATGTTGAGTTCGAAATTCAGGACGGCCAGAAAGGTCCAGCTGCAGTTAACGTTAATGCAATCTGATTTCGATCTCAGCCTCAGCAAGGTGTTGTAATTCATAACGCCGCTGAAACTGAATTGTGAAAGCCCCGTCATTCGTGACGGGGCTTTTTTGTTGCGCCTGACGCGAATCTGAGTGGATTACTGACGCACGCAGGCGATGAAAGGTGTAAACTGCCGCCCTGATTTTTTGCCGGAGAGCCTGAATGCCGTACCTTTGTCCACTTTGTCAGCAACCGCTGGCGCTTAATGAGCGCAGCTGGCGCTGCACGAATCAACATCAGTTTGATTGCGCGAAAGAGGGCTACGTCAATCTGCTGCCGGTACAGCATAAGCGTTCTAAACAGCCGGGCGACAGTGCGGAGATGATGCAGGCGCGCCGTGAGTTTCTTGATGCCGGTCACTATCAGCCGTTACAGCAGCAGGTAGCTGCACTGCTGGACAGCGTATTGCCACAGCAGGCGGTCAGCCTGCTGGATATTGGCTGTGGTGAAGGGTATTACACTGAAGCAGTCAGCCAGCGTTTATCGCAGCGTGAAAGCCGTCAAATATATGGTCTGGACGTGTCTAAGGTCGCCATTCGCTATGCCGCGAAACGCTATCCGGAAATTAGCTTCTGCGTGGCCTCCAGCCATCGCCTGCCTTTCGCCGCGCAGTCATTGGATGCGGTGCTGCGCATTTATGCGCCGTGCAAAGCCAGCGAGCTGGCGCGAGTCATTCGTCAGGGCGGATATTTGCTGACGGTTGCGCCAGGGCCGCGTCACCTGTTGCAGTTCAAAGAACTTATTTATCAGCAGGTAAAGCTGCATGATGAGAGTGAAGAGCAGCCGGAAGGCTTTACGCGCGTTGATCAGCAGGCGTTGAGTTACCCGATGACGCTTAACGGCGAAGAAGCCGCTGCGTTGTTACAAATGACGCCATTCGCCTGGCGTGCGCGCCCGGAAGTATGGGGGCAGCTGGTCGGTGAGACGGCGTTTATCTGCGAGACGGATTTTGTGCTGACGCTGTGGCAGCGCGATTAAGCCAGGCTGGAGTAAAGAATACTGCAACCAATGCCGATCAGCACTACGCCGCCGAGGATCTCGGCACGCTTGCCAAGCATCGGCCCGATAAAGCGCCCGACCATAATGCCTGCTGTTGACATAATCAGCGTTGCCAGGCCGATCATCATCGCGGTTTGCAGTATGTTGACTTGCAGGAAGGCAAGGCTGACGCCAATCGCCATCGCATCAAGGCTGGTGGCGATTGCGGTCATCACCAGCAGCCAGAAACCGTGACGGTGCACCGGCGCGCAGTCGCTGCTCTGGCCACGAAACCCCTCGGCGATCATTCGCCCACCGAGAAACGCCAGCAGTATAAACGCGATCCAGTCGCTCCATCCCATGACAAATTGCGTCGCAAACTGACCAATACACCAACCAATTAACGGTGTAATGGCTTCGATTACGCCAAAGATTAAGCCAGTACGGAGTGCTTCGGAAAAACGGGGTTTATGCAGGGCTGCACCTTTACCGATCGAGGCGGCAAAAGCATCCATAGACATGCCAAAAGCAAGAATAAGCATTGCGGAAAGATTCATCGAAGTCGTAACCTCGGCCGGGACATCCATATACACGTGCGCCATCCCCAACCTTACATGGGCACGTGTCTATGGTCTCGCCTTCCCGCTGCGGGCCGCAGCTGCCACGTTTATCTCTAAACGAGTATGTTGACAGATGCATTTCTGACACTCCGTCAGAAATCGGCTACTCCCCAATGACGCTGGCTACAATATCACAGCGACAAATGAAGGCAAATTAAAATTCATTATTTTTTAGCGCCAACTGATAACGATTTTCATTAATTATCTGACTTATCCGTTGCTGTTTAAATTAAGCGCAATGTTATTGCGGTTTTAACGGAAAAATAATATCCGCAGTTTTATTAGTGATTAGAATTAACATGCCTGGGGTATAATTCATACCCTTGGCTATATTTTAACTTATTGATTTTCTACCATTGTTTTATAAATTCTTTCAAGGTCGTCTAATTCTCTGACGTAAATCAGCAGGCGGCGCTGCTCTAATTGCATCACCAGTACGCCATCTTCCGATAAATTCATACTTTTGATACGGGAATAAGCTACCCAGACGTTCGCGTAGAAAAAGCCCTGCGGTTTTAACAACAATTTCGGTCGGCGAATCCAGAAAATATAAATGGCGATAAAAGCCAGAATCAGCAGTAACGTCGTGGTAACTTGTGGCCCGTTGGCTGAAACGTTGTGATAAAGCAAAATGGCGATCAAGCCGATAAAGATCAGGCTATCCAGCTTGTTACGGCGTTGCAGCAGCACTTTCAGACGGGTTTTACCGCGCAGACGATCCATCAGTAATTCATCATAAATCGCGTACAGCAGAAACAGGGCGATAACGGCAATGATGAGATAATCGGTTAAAGACATACTACAGCTCCGTGAAAGTCGTTTTGTCAGCGTTTGGCGTAAACGCTGATAAAAAGACTCTGCAATAAAAAACCGGGAGCCAGGCTCCCGGTTCAGCAGTTTACAGTCCGAGTAAACCAATCCAGTAGCCGAAGATACCAATGGCAAAGAAGCCCATGATAATCCACAGCGCATTCACTTTACGTCGCAGCAGCCACATACAGCCAAAGGTCAACAGCAGTGGCACCAGTCCTGGCATCAGCTGATCAAGGATGGTCTGAACTGTGGTGACATTGGTCTGGCCGGTCTGATCGGTGATCCTCGACACCACCAGTGGAATGTTAACATGCGTCCACTTATTAACCAGTGCCCCCATGACAAACAGGCCGAGAATTGACGCCCCCTCGGTCAGTTTTTGCAGGAAGCCGCCGCCCATGTCGCTAACAATATCGACACCTTTTTTATAGCCATACGCGACGCCATAATAGCGAGTTGCCAGACGCACCAGGTTAAACAGCACGAAGAACAGTATCGGACCGAGCAGGCTGCCACTCATGGCGATACCGGCTCCGAGTGCGGCAAATACCGGGCGCACCGTACCCCAGAAGATGGGGTCGCCGACGCCTGCCAGTGGCCCCATCAGACCGACTTTGATGCCGTTAATCGCCGCATCATCAATCGGTGCACCGTTGGCACGCTGCTCTTCCATCGCCATGGTCACGCCCAGTATTGGGGCTGCCACGTACGGGTGGGTGTTAAAGAACTCAAGGTGACGTTTAATTGCCTGTTTACGCTGGTCGTTATTCTCCGGGTAAAGGCGACGAATCACCGGCACCATTGAGAAGCAGAAACCGAGCGCCTGCATGCGTTCAAAGTTCCATGATCCCTGGAACAGGTTTGAGCGCAGAAATACACCGCGAATATCACCGGGTGTGAGTTTTTTTTGTGTGGTAGTGGTATCAACCATTTCTCTCACCTTATCCTTAGTCTAATTCGTTATCGAGGTCGTTTTTTGCCGGGCCAGACGCTGCTGCACCCGCGACGCGGTTATATTTCGGGCTGAGCTGAATATAGAGCAGTGCCATTACCACCCCAATGACACCCAGTGCGACCAGGTTGAATTCGGTAAATGCCGCGGTCACGAAGCCAAGATAGAAGAACGGCATCAGGTAACCGGCACGCATCATATTGATGACCATTGCATAACCGACCACGACAATCATGCCACCGGCGATATTCAGGCCATTGGTCACAACTTCCGGAATCGAGTTCAGCAGGTTGTGTACTACGCTGGTGCCGACGGATACAGCAACGATCAGTGCCGGAATGGCAATACGCATCGCCTGCAACACTAATGCCGAAACGTGAATCCAGCTGATTGCGGTCAGATTACCTTTCTCGGCCGCTTTATCGGCGGCGTGCTGGAAGGCAACGGTAATCGTACGCACAATAATGGTCAGAACCTGGCCAGCTGCGGCCAGCGGAATAGCCAGTGCGATACCGGCTCCGATGCTTTGCCCACCGGCGATAACCAGAATGGTCGAAATAATTGAGGCGAGGGCGGCATCGGGTGCCACTGCCGCACCAATGTTCATCCAGCCAAGGGCGATCATTTCCAGCGTACCGCCGATAATAATCCCGGTTTTAACATCTCCCAGCACAAAGCCAATTAACGTACAGGCCACCAACGGACGGTGAAACTGAAACTCATCAAGAATCGATCCCATACCTGCGACGCAGGCGACAATAAATATCAGTACAATTTGAAGAGTGGTAATCTCCATTGCACTTCTCCTTCTGACATAAGCATTCTGAGTTAAACCTGACGCGTCAGGCGATGAATAAGGCTTTCAACTTATTGATTCACTTTGGCAATCAGGTCCATCATTTTCAGTTTCTGGTCGGACGAGACCTTTCTGACTTCCAGCTCAATTCCGCGATCGTTAAGCTTCTTAAACGCGGCAATATCTTTTTCATCAACTGACACCGCATTGTTCACCTGGGTTTTACCCTGGCGGAATGCCATGCCACCGACATTGACCGAGGTGATATTGACGCCCTCTGCCACAATACGCTCGACATCCGTCGGGTTGGTGAACAGCAGCATCACTTTATCCTGACCGTATTTCGGGTTGTTGTAGACGCGCACCATTTTCGCGACGTCCACCACATGTGCAGTGACCCCTGGAGGGGCGACCTGGGTCAGCAGGGTTTTGCGCACGTTATCGGCAGCGACTTCATCACTGACGACGATAATGCGGTTTACGTTGGTTTCTTTAGTCCAGCGGGTGGCGACCTGGCCGTGGATCAGGCGGTCATCAATACGGGCCAGACCAATTTTCATATGGTCTTCCGCGCTCATTGGTTTGGTTGGTGCGGCAGGTGCGGCGGGTTTAGCTGCGGCCACCGCTGCGGGTTCAGGCTCTTTAGCCTTCAGTGCTTTGACGCCCTCACGGCCGGTTTCCACTGCCACTGCCACCAGCTCATCGAATGCCGGATCATCGTCACGTGCCATCAGCGTTTCCACCAGCATTGGGATATTAACGCCGGCGATGACTTCATAGTTTTGTTTATCGACCACAATACGGCTGGCGGCATTAAACGGGCTGCCACCCCAGGTATCAACGAGGAACAGCACGCCCTGGCTGGTGTCGAGTTCAGCAAGGCGCGCAGTGTACTTCTCAATCAGGGTTTCAGCATTTTCACCGGGGACAAAATCAATCCAGCCGACGTTTTCCTGATCACCCAACAGCATTTCGGCGGTTTTCAGAAGCTGCTCTGCTGCCCAACCATGCGTGCCGATGACAATAGCAATAGTCACTTGCTACCTCCTTTTAGAATAGTGAGCGTTTCAGCCAGTGAGCACTGAGCCGCCAACGAGTTTATCGCAACAGCGATAAGCCCACCCCAAGACAACGCTGCAATCATCAATAGAGATTTTTTGCAGAGTCAGGATATACAGCGAATGTTTCGACAATTATTTTAGTCTGTGAAAAAATAAATTATGTGACCTCGCTCAGTTAATCCGATGTATAACTTGATGATTTGTCATTCTGCTCATTTATCAGGCAGCCAAATAAAGCAGTTTTGTTAACTGTAAGAAAATATTTTGACGACAATGTTTCTGCTGGTAGAGTAATGACTCTTTTTTGCTACAGGAGTAACGGGCCTTTGCCCTCCCTATGGACTGTCACCGAAGTTGTTTATCCATGCCACCGGGTCATCCGGCTTGTTTTCTGACGCCTTCCGGCGTATCACGCACTATTGCCTGTCGTTATTCCCCACGCACGCCCATTAATATGGTGGCGGCGTTGTCCTGTTCCTTGTTTCGGAGTCTGTAATGGAATTTCTCTTAGACCCCTCAATTTGGGCCGGTCTGCTGACGCTTATCTTTCTTGAGATCGTGCTGGGTATTGATAACCTGGTATTTATCGCCATTCTTGCGGATAAATTGCCACCGAAGCAGCGCGATAAAGCGCGTATTATCGGCCTGTCACTGGCGCTGTTGATGCGTCTGGGGCTGTTGTCGCTAATTTCGTGGATGGTGACGCTGACCAAGCCGTTATTCAGCGTGGCGGACTTTAGTTTCTCCGGGCGCGATTTGATTTTACTGTTCGGCGGTGTATTTCTGCTGTTTAAGGCAACCATGGAGTTGCATGAACGGCTGGAGAACCGTCAACATGAGAGTGATGGCAACCGCAGCTACGCCAGTTTTTGGGCAGTGGTGATTCAGATTGTCATACTGGATGCGGTGTTCTCACTTGATGCGGTAATAACCGCAGTCGGTATGGTGAATGACCTGGCAGTAATGATGACCGCGGTGATCATTGCGATGGGGGTTATGCTGCTGGCGTCCAAGCCGTTAACTAACTTTGTTAACGCGCATCCGACAGTTGTGGTGCTGTGTCTCAGCTTCCTGCTGATGATTGGTCTGAGCCTGGTCGCTGAAGGCTTTGGATTCCACATTCCGAAAGGTTACCTGTACGCGGCGATCGGCTTCTCGATTCTCATCGAGCTGTTTAACCAGATTGCGCGACGTAACTTTGTCCGTCATCAGTCGCACCGCCCGATGCGTGAGCGTACCGCAGAAGCGATTCTGCGCCTGATGGGCGGGCGCCAGGGTTCGCAGCAGGTAAACAGTGAGACCAGCGAAGTGACATCGGTAATGCCGAAGGAAGCCTTTAAGGACGAAGAGCGCTACATGATTAACGGCGTATTAACGCTGGCCTCGCGTTCGGTGCGCAGCATTATGACGCCGCGCGGCGAAATCTCCTGGGTTGATGCTGAGCGCCCGCTGGATGAGATTCGCATTCAGCTGCTGGATACGCCGCACAGCCTGTTCCCGGTGTGTCGCGGTGAACTGGATGAAATTATCGGTGTGGTGCGTGCCAAAGAGCTGTTAGTGGCGCTGGATCATGGTATTGATGTGGCCACTTTCGCGTCGGCGACGCCGCCGATTATCGTGCCAGAAACGCTCGATCCGATTAACCTGCTGGGTGTATTACGCCGTGCCAAGGGCAGCTTTGTGGTGGTAACCAATGAGTTTGGCGTGGTGCAGGGGCTGATCACACCGCTGGACGTGCTGGAAGCGATTGCCGGTGAATTTCCTGATGAGGATGAAACGCCGGATATCATTGCCGACGGCGACGGCTGGCTGGTTAAAGGCGGCACCGATCTTCACTCGTTGCAGCAGCTGCTGGATACTCAGGATTTGGTTAAAGCCGAAGACGATCATGCTTCGCTGGCGGGCTTACTGATTGCGCAGAAAGGACAGTTGCCGTTACCCGGTGATGTCATTGAGCTGCCGCCACTGCGCTTCCAGATTATCGAAGCGACAGATTATCGCGTGGATTTGGTGCGTGTGACCAAAGAACGCAACGAAATGGACGATGAAGAGGCCTGATGGTTGGCCCGGGCGAGGATAATCTCGCCATCCGAAGAGAAAAACGGCGCTTAACAGCGCCGTTTTTTTTCTATCAGAGCAGGCTAACGTTCACTCAGCCATGTCGGGAAATCGGCTAACGGCATCGGTCGGGCAAAATAATAGCCCTGTAAAATATCCACACCGCGTTCACGCAAATAGGCTGCCTGCTCAGCGGTTTCCACACCCTCGGCCACCAGGCTGATATTCAGACGCTGCGCCAGCGAAATCACCATATCGGTTACCGTGGCGTTAATCGCATCGGTGCCAATTGAAGCAGTGAAGATTTTATCGATTTTCAACACGTCGGGGCTGAGCGTCTTCAGGTAGGAAAGCGAGCTGTGGCCAGTACCGAAATCGTCAATCGCCAACTTAACGCCAGCTTTTTGCAGGTGTGAAACGACGCGTTGATCGACCACCGGCAGGGCATCACGTTCGGTGAGTTCAATTACCAGCTGTTGACGCGGATTAGCTGGCCACCACAGATGCTGTAAATCGTTGAGAATGGCGCGATTGTGAAAGTGGCTGGCCGCTACGTTAAGGGCGATATGAAAATCGGGAGTATCGGGCAGCGAAGGCAGTTGGCTGACGACCTCATTAATCACGTAACGCGTCAGCGGTGCAATCAGATTTTGGCGCTCGGCCATTGGAATAAATACATCCGGTGGAACCCAGCCCTGACGCGGATTATTCCAGCGCAACAGCAATTCTATGCCGTCACATTCTCCGGTACGCGCATTAATTAGCGGCTGGCAGTAAACAAGAAACTCGTGGGACGACAGGCCATAGCTGATCTCCCAGGCGATACTCATACGGTTAGCGGTTGCCAGCCAGACGATATAACCCGTCAGCAGACTGAGCAGAAGCGCCAGCGGCAATTGAGAAGGAACGGCTGCGAGCGCCAGGCGTGCTGGCGATGGGCCAAACAGAGTAATTGTGTAGGGGTAGCGCAGCGAAGCCTCTTCGTAACTCACCTCATCTTCAGAGGGAATGGCCGGCTGAATCAGTGGGGTGCCGTATTCAAGGCTTTTACCGCCAACATTAAATATTGCCCGCTCAACCCACGGCAATGTCGGTTCGAGCAGATAATTGCTCATCATCTCGACGTTAATAACCTGCAGAATGCCGGATTTATTATTATCCTGCGATATGGGGGTCCACAGTATTAACACCGGTGAGCCTTTAAGCAGATAGTTATCGGTAGTCAACAGCATGCGCTGATTATGGATCGCCAGTTCAGGATATATTTTACTGAATGACAGGGTACGTTCACCAAATATGCTGGAGCAATAGATGCTGTCACTCTCTACCAATAACAGCGAGCGTAGTGTTTGCAGGGCCGCCAGTTTCTCCACCAGCGTAAAGCGCACGTCGCTACAGCGCTGACCGACCAGCCCGAGATTATCATTCGCTGATACATCCAGTGGCGAAAACATGCGGTCAAAGCGCAGAATGGCTTCATTGGCAAAGGTGTGTGACTGTTGCTCAATGCGATTTTTCTCTTCGAAAAAACGAAAAGCCAGGGTAAGAAAAATCACTAATGCGGCGACAGTTGCAGCAATAAATAGTCGTTTTCGGCGAAACTGACTAACAATTTGCTGGGACACTTGCATCAGTAACCATCCTTAAGTAAGCGCCAATGAAATTGCGAGTTTTAGTTATCGACCTTGCCTGGTGAAAGTTTAGTAGCAATGAATATAAATCGCTGTGAGCACAAGAACAACGCGGCCGTATAAGGCCGCGTTGTTCTACTGTAGCGTGTTAACAGCATAACCGATAGTTAGTAAGGTAACTACCGTGATGTCGCAGAATGCTAACTTTAAGAAAAATCAGTCACATTGTACTTTGATCGCCAGCCCACCACGCGAGGTTTCACGATACTTGGCGTTCATGTCTTTGCCGGTTTCGTACATGGTTTCGATGACTTTATCCAGCGAGACGCGCGGCTGACTGGTGCGGCGCATTGCCATACGCGCAGAGTTGATCGCTTTTACCGAGGCGATAGCGTTACGCTCGATGCACGGCACCTGCACCTGACCCGCAACCGGATCGCATGTAAGACCGAGGTTGTGCTCCATACCAATTTCGGCCGCGACGCAAACCTGCTCTGGGCTGGCACCCAGCAATTCCGCGAGGCCAGCGGCAGCCATCGAACAGGCGACGCCGACTTCGCCCTGACAACCCACTTCAGCACCTGAAATAGAAGCATTCATTTTGTACAGCACGCCAACCGCACCGGCAGCAAGGAAATAACGGATAAAAATATCCGGGCTGACCGATTCAATAAAGTGATCGTAGTAAGCCAGCACCGCAGGAACAATGCCGCAGGCACCGTTAGTTGGGGCGGTAACCACCCGGCCACCGGCGGCATTCTCTTCATTTACCGCCAGCGCAAACATATTAACCCAGTCAATTACGTTCATCGGATCGCTGGAGAGCTTATCGGATGACACCAGCAAACGACGCAGCGCTGCAGCACGACGCGGTACCCGCAGCGGCCCAGGCAGCACGCCTTCGGTATTCAGGCCCCGATCGATACAGTCGCGCATCGCCTGCCAGACATCGCCAAAATACTTCTCGATATCCTGGCGGCTGTGCAGCGCCAGTTCGTTTTTCATTACCATGCCGGAGAGTGACAGGCCGGTTTCATGGCAGTGAGCCAGCATCTCTTTTGCCGAATGGAAAGGATACGGCACGCTGACCTCGTCCAGCGTGGACTCACCAAAATGCTCTTCATCGACAATAAAACCACCGCCGATAGAGTAATAGGTTTTGCTGTAGATTGGTTGATCACCGGCAAAAGCGTGAATGCGCATGCCGTTCTCATGCAGCGACAGGTTATCACTGCGGAACACCATCCCGCCTTCACGTGGGAAATCGACTTCATGCTCACCATTCGCCAGCAGCAGCCGCTGACGTTGCTCAACATCACGAATAAAGCCAGGAATGCTGTCGATATCGACGCTATCGGGAGACGCGCCTGACAGGCCCATAATAATGGCGATATCAGTGTGGTGACCTTTGCCGGTCAGAGAAAGGGAACCATACACATCGACGGCAATACGCGTAACAGAAGAGATCTGGCCATTCTTTACCAGATCATCGACGAACTGTTTGCCGGCTTTCATCGGTCCTACCGTATGAGAACTGGAAGGGCCAATGCCGATCTTAAACATGTCGAAAACGCTAATCACGCTACACGCTCCTTAAAATGGTTATCTCTGCCCTGGTTATCGGGTGAGCAGAGCGACTGGTGGCAATCATGCGGGAAAAAAGATGGCTATCGCATGAAAAAAACTTATCTAAAAGAACATTCAGGCTAATGCCCGGCCTGTTTGCCGCTGGCATAGCATAACTGACTTTGTTTGTGCGAGGAATATAAATGAAAAGCCGCCTGATGTAAGTGATTTGGATCGCTTACTCAGGAATTGCCAGTGAAAAATAATGTTTTGTTCGGATATCAGGCGATAATTGCTGTGAAATGCATCAGCCGCATCAGGGCTGACCAATCTGCAGGCTGAGCTGGCGGATAATTCCGGCGGTCATGCCCCAGACAAAGTAATCCTCAAACCACGATAACCACACGCGATGCTCAATGCCATGACGGTGGATATCCAGCGGCGTATAGCGGCCAAGCCGCAGCGCTTCCTGCAGTGGCATTTCAAACACCGCCGCCACTTCATCTTCACTGGGCTGGTAAGTGATGGTGTCCGGCAGGATGCCGACCACCGGCGTAACCTGAAAGCCAGTGCTGCTGGTTACGGCGGGCAGGGTGCCAATCACCTGCACGCTGGCTGGCGTAATCGCCACTTCCTCTTCGGCTTCGCGCAGGGCAGTAAACACCAGTGAGGGATCGCTGTGGTCCATCATGCCGCCGGGAAACGCCACCTGGCCAGCATGCTTACGCAGCGAATCGGCACGACGGGTCAACAACAGTGTCGGCTGCGGGCGGGCGATAATCGGCACCAGCACCGCCGCGCGACGGGTTGGTAGCCCGGCAGGTTGCGTTTGGGGCTGTTGCAGCATAAAGCGGGTGATAAACTGTGACAGCGTGAGTGATTTAGCCGTCATGCCGTTGATCCAGTAAATAAGGAAGAATGCGATTCACTTTGTCGTAGGTTTCCTGATATTCAGCCTGCTGATTACTGTCGGCAACGATGCCACCGCCTGCAGAGCAGAACAGCTGTCCCTGTTCGGCAATTAGCGTGCGGATGGTAATACTGGTATCCATACGGCCGCACAGGCTGAGGTAGCCAATACTGCCGCACCAGGCATTACGCCGCTGTGGTTCCAGCTCTTCAATAATTTCCATTGCGCGCACTTTCGGTGCGCCGGTAATCGAGCCGCCGGGGAAGCAGGCGCGCAGCAAATCGCTGGCATTCAGTTCGGGTTTCAGTTGCGCACGAATAGTACTGACCAGATGATGTACCGCCGGGAAAGGTTCAACGACAAACAGCTGCGGCACTTTAACCGTACCGGGTTGTGCTACCCGGCCAATATCATTACGCAACAAATCGACAATCATCAGATTTTCTGCGCGATCTTTCGGCGACGCCGCCAGTTTTTCCGCCTGATGGCGATCGGCCTCAGCCTCCGCTAAGCGTGGCAGGGTGCCTTTAATCGGACGGGTTTCAATCTCTCCCTGTTGCAGTTCGAGAAAACGCTCCGGTGACAGGCTAAGAATCGCGCTCTGTTCCAGCCTGAGAAAAGCGCTGAATGGCGCGCGGTTCTGCTGATTCAACAGAGTGAACGCCTGCCATTCATCACCACGATAACTGGCGGTGAAGCGCTGAGCGAGATTTACCTGATAACAATCGCCCGCTTGCAGATACTGCTGTATGCTGTCGAACTTCTCACCGTACTGCGCGGGCGTCATATTCGATTGCCATTCGCTGGTGAGGGTAAAGTCTTCAGTCGGCTGTGCCGTCGGCAACGTCAGCAGCCAGTCGCGTCGGGCCTCATGCTGCTGGTGGGTAATCAGCGTCAGCGTCTGGCGATGATGATCGGCGACAAGCGCCCAGTCATAAAGCCCGACCGCCATATCCGGCGTGGTCAAATCGGCGCTGGCAGTCTGCGGCAGTTGCTCGAAACGTCGCCCAAGATCGTAACCAAACAGCCCCAGTGCGCCTCCCTGAAAAGGAAGGTCGGGATGCTGCACGGTCGGTAGATTCAGCTCATCCAGCGCTTGCTGCAACAGCGTCAGCGGGTCAGCCGCCGACTCGATAAGGATGCCATCCCGCTGCCAGCGCGTGATGTTACCGCGAGTTTGCAGCGTGGCGCAGGGCTCTGCCACCATAATATCGAAACGGTTATCGGCATGCTCGGCGAAGCCGGAACTGAGCAGCATTGCCCAGGGCAGATGTGCCGCGCGTGCAAACAGATTATGCAGAGCGTCGGGCGTATAGTCTAAGGCGTGGTAAACAGGCAGCATCGAATTAAGCAGGTCGTCACATCAGAAAAGTGCAAGCCTGGCATATTTTTGCCTTGCTGGCATCTGTTTGTTAGCCGTGAAATAATTTGCATCTTCATTGTAAGGAGTCACCATGATTACAGGTCTTCCAGCATTATCACATGAACAGCAGCAGCAAGCTGTGGAGCGTATTCAGGAATTGATGTCGCAGGGAATGAGCAGTGGCCAGGCAATTACGCTGGTGGCGCAGGAGATCCGTGAAACCCACACCGGTGGGCATATTACGGCGCGTTTCGAAGACGAGGACGACGAAGAGTAACGCGCCGCGCTGGCTTACATCGCCGCGATAACCTTGATCTCAACTTTATATTTCGGATTCATCAGATTCGCCTGCACCGTGCAGCGTACCGGTGCGTTACCCGGTGACACCCATGCGTCCCACGCACGGTTCATCGCCGGGAAATCTTCCAGGTTCACCAGAAAAATGGTGGCATCCAGAATACGACTTTTATCAGAACCGACACGCGTCAGAAGCGCATCGATCACCGCCAGCGCATTGGCCGTTTGCGCTTCAGCATCCTCATCCAGATTTTCCGGCACGCTGGTGTAATAAACAGTCTGATTATGAATCACTGCTTCAGACATGCGGTGCTCAGGATCAATTCGGGTAATGCTCATTTAGATTTCCTTCTGAAGGGTTTCGGCTGCCAGCCTGCCACAGAAAGCATCCTGCTGTCATCTGTGGTGCAGGGCGATTAAGGTGGAGGAGGATACAAAATACTGACATAATTACAGTGTTTTTCTCCGACAGAGAGGGTATGTGGCAGACGATTTTGCAGCAGATGGCGCACTGGCGCGGGAAATTCCCGGCTTTAAACCGCGTGAAGCGCAGCGACAAATGGCTGAGGCGGTCACCAAAGCCATTGAAAACCGCAGCGAGCTGGTAGTCGAGGCGGGTACCGGCACGGGTAAAACTTTTGCCTATTTGGCTCCGGCACTGCGCTCCGGTAAAAAAGTGATCGTCTCTACCGGCTCGAAGGCGTTGCAGGATCAGCTGTACAGCCGCGACTTACCGACCGTAGCGCGTGCGCTGAAATTCAAAGGCAGCCTCGCGTTGCTGAAAGGGCGCTCCAACTATCTCTGTCTTGAACGTCTCGAACAGCAGTCTATGGCCGGTGGTGAGCTGGCGGTGCAGGCAATGAGCGATCTGGTTCATCTGCGCGGCTGGTCAAATGAAACCGTGGACGGCGATATCAGTACCTGCGGCGGCGTGGCCGAAGACAGTACCATCTGGCCGCTGGTGACCAGCACTAATGATAACTGCCTCGGCAGTGACTGCCCGCTGTATAAAGATTGCTTTGTGGTGAAAGCGCGCCGTCGCGCGATGGATGCCGATGTGGTGGTGGTTAACCATCATCTTTTTCTCGCCGATATGGTGGTGAAAGAGAGCGGTTTTGCCGAGTTAATCCCCGAAGCCGACGTGATGATCTTCGATGAAGCCCATCAGGTGCCGGATATTGCCAGCCAGTATTTTGGACAGCAGCTCTCCAGCCGTCAGTTAATCGATCTGGCGAAAGATATTACCATTGCCTACCGCACCGAAATCCGCGATGCCCAGCAGTTGCAAAAATCTGCCGATCGGCTGGCGCAGTGTGCGCAGGATTTTCGCCTGGCGCTGGGCGATCCGGGTTTTCGCGGCAACTTACGTGAACTACTCAGTGACAGCCATATTCAGCGGGCGCTGACATTGCTGGATGACGCACTGGAACTCTGTTACGACGTGGCAAAAATGTCGCTGGGTCGCTCGGCGCTGCTGGATGCTGCTTTTGAACGTGCTGCGCTGTATCGCAACCGGCTGAAGCGGTTGAAAGACGTGTCGCAGCCGGGCTACAGCTACTGGTATGAGTGTAATTCACGCCACTTTGTTCTGGCGCTGACGCCGCTGTCGGTCTCCGAACGCTTCCGCGAAGTGATGGATGAGCGCCCGGCAGCGTGGATTTTCACCTCAGCGACGCTTTCAGTTAATGAACAGATGAGCCACTTCGTTGAGCGGCTGGGCGTAACGGGTGCAGAGTCGATGATTCTCTCCAGTCCGTTTGATTACGCCAGCCAGGCGCTGCTGTGCGTGCCGCGTAATCTGCCTTCACCGAATCAGCCAGACGGTGCGCGTCAGCTGGCTCGCATGCTGTTACCGCTGATCGAGGCGAATAATGGCCGCTGCTTCTTTCTCTGTACCTCGCACAAAATGATGCGTGAGCTGGCAGAACAGTTTCGCGCGCTGCTGACCCTGCCGGTGCTGTTGCAGGGCGAGACCAGCAAAGGACAGTTGCTGAAACAGTTTGTTGCTGCCGGCAACGCCTTATTGGTTGCCACCAGCAGTTTCTGGGAAGGCGTCGATGTGCGCGGCGATGCGCTGTCACTGGTGATTATTGATAAGCTGCCGTTTACCTCGCCTGACGATCCGCTGTTAAAAGCGCGGATGGAAGATTGCAAGGTGCGCGGCGGTGAGCCGTTTGATGATGTGCAGCTGCCGGACGCGGTTATCACTCTGAAACAAGGGGTGGGGCGTCTGATTCGTGATGTTGACGATCGTGGCGTGCTGGTGATTTGCGATAACCGGCTGGTTATGCGCCCCTATGGCGCTGTATTTCTTAACAGCTTGCCGCCGACGCCACGTACCCGCGATATCCAGCAGGCAGTTGATTTCCTTACCTCTGCGTCAGCGCAGTAATTCGCGGTACCTTGTGCTAAGATGCCGCCGAAAATTTTTATCCCGCCTGAGGTTGCTATGTCCACGCGAATTTTAGCCATTGATACCGCCACTGAAGCTTGTTCAGTAGCGCTGTTAAATGATGAAAACATTGATGCCCTGTTTGAACTCTGTCCGCGTGAGCATACGCAACGCATTCTGCCGATGGTGCAGCAGGTGCTGGAAAATAATCAGTTAAGCTTAAGCCAGCTGGATGCGCTGGCTTTTGGCCGTGGACCGGGCAGTTTTACCGGCGTGCGTATTGGCATTGGTATCGCGCAGGGGCTGGGGCTGGGCGCCGATCTTCCGCTGATTGGCGTGTCGACGCTGGCGACCATGGCGCAGGGCGCATGGCGTCAGACCGGTGCTACCCGGGTGCTGGCAGCGATTGACGCGCGGATGGGCGAAGTCTACTGGGCAGAGTACCAGCGCGATGAGCAGGGTAACTGGCTGGGTGAAAGCACTGAAGCGGTGCTGAAGCCGGACGCAGC
The DNA here is from genome assembly GCF_050037805.1 of Winslowiella sp. 2C04. NCBI lineage: Bacteria > Pseudomonadati > Pseudomonadota > Gammaproteobacteria > Enterobacterales > Erwiniaceae > Winslowiella > Winslowiella sp. 2C04. Next base: position 2,033,503 of record NZ_CP188300.1, read on the forward strand.
CATGGCGCGTATGGCACAGCTGGATGGCGAATGGGCCACGGTTGGCACCGGCTGGCAAGCCTGGCCGGAGTTAGCGGCGCAAAGTCCTTTACGCTTAACCGCTACCGCCGTTGAACTGCCCGCCGCGCAAGATATGCTGCCACTGGCGGTGCTGGCGCTGGCCGCAGGCAACACCGTTGCCGCAGAGCATGCCGAGCCAACTTATCTGCGCAACGAAGTGACCTGGAAAAAATTGCCTGGACGTCAGTAACCGGCAACTTTTTTACCGGCTGAGAGTCTAAAAAACAGTACAGGGAGAGATCATGATGCGTAAACGTTTTTTTGGCCCGGTCAGTGCTTTATTGCTGGCAACTGTTTTACTTTCTGGCTGCGTTTCCATACCCGATTCGGTAAAAGGAAACTCGGCCGTTCCACAGCAAGATTTACTGCGCGTGATGAACGCGCCACAGCTCTTTGTCGGTCAGGAAGCGCGCTTCGGCGGTAAGGTGGTGAACGTCACTAATCTCACCGGTCGCACGCGTTTAGAGATTGCCACTCAGCGACTGGATGACGGCGCGCGGCCTATTCTCGGCTCGGCTTCTGTCGGGCGAATATTTGCCGATGTGAATGGTTTTATCGATCCGGTCGATGTGAATAATCAAATGGTGACGGTCGTCGGGCAGATTACCGGCACTGAAAAAGGGGAAATCGGTAAGGCTTCCTATAACTTTGTGGTAGTGAATGTGAGTGGTTATCAGCGCTGGCATATGACACAACAGGTTATTGTTCCGCCACAGCCGATAGACCCGTGGATCTGGTACGGTCCACCGCGCGGCCGACATGGCGGCTACTGGGGCCCAGGCCCGTGGGGCGGTTTTTACAATCCCGCACCGGCGCAGGTACAAACAATTTTGACAGAGTAATCCTCGCAGTAACATCGTGTTAAAACATTTTGCGGCCCGGTCGCGGTATCCAGCGTCCGGGCTTTTTTATTTAATTTCTCAGGGATTGAGAAATTTAGTGATGTGCTTCGCAACCTCGTCACAGAGAGATCTGCAAACTGGTACGCTGAGTTAAAATATTGTTAACAAGGCGTGCTGGCAGAGGCTGCGATGACAACAAATTATAATTTCCGAGGTGAATCCTTGAAAAAGGTTTGGCTTAACCGTTATCCGGCCGACGTTCCGGCTGAAATAAATTCTGAGCGCTATTCGTCGTTAATTGACCTGTTTGAGCAGGCGGCAAAACGCTATGCCGATCAGCCCGCATTTATCAATATGGGGCAGGCGATGACCTTCCGTAAGCTGGAAGAGCGCAGTCGGGCGTTTGCGGCTTATTTGCAGCAAGGGCTGGGGTTGAAAAAGGGCGACCGGGTGGCACTGATGATGCCAAACCTGTTGCAGTACCCGATAGCGCTGTTTGGCGTGCTGCGCGCCGGAATGATTGTGGTCAACGTCAATCCGCTGTATACCCCGCGCGAGCTTGAGCATCAGTTGAATGACAGTGGTGCCAGCGCCATTGTGCTGGTTTCCAACTTTGCCCATACGCTGGAAAAGGTGGTGGAGAAAACTCAGGTTAAACACGTTATCCTCACCCGACTGGGCGATCAGCTTTCTCCGGCCAAAGCCACTCTGGTTAACTTTGTCGTTAAGTACATTAAGCGGCTGGTGCCAAAATATAACCTGCCGAACGCCGTCTCTTTTCGCAGCGCCATGCATCAGGGCTACCGGTTACAATATGTTAAACCGGACATCATTAATGACGATCTGGCCTTCCTGCAATATACCGGTGGCACCACCGGCGTGGCGAAAGGCGCGATGCTGACCCACCGCAATATGCAGGCCAACCTTGAGCAGACCAAGGCCACGTATGGTTCGTTATTGCAGGACGGTAATGAAAGCGTGGTCACCGCGCTGCCGCTGTATCATATATTCGCGCTGACGGTTAACTGTCTGCTGTTTATCGAACTGGGCGGGTGTAACCTGTTAATTACCAACCCGCGCGATATTCCCGGTCTGGTTAAAGAGCTGGGTAAGTATCCCTTCACCGCCATTACCGGCGTCAACACTCTGTTTAATGCGCTGCTGAATGACAAAGACTTCCAGAAACTGGACTTCTCCTCACTGCGTTTATCGGCCGGTGGCGGTATGTCGGTGCAGAAGGCGGTGGCTGAGCGCTGGGAAAAACTAACCGGGCACTATCTGCTGGAAGGTTACGGACTGACAGAGTGCTCACCGCTGGTGTCGGTTAACCCCTACGACATTACCTGCCATAATGGCAGCATCGGTTTACCGGTGCCCTCTACCGATATCAGACTGGTGGATGATGAGGGTAACGAAGTGCCAGAGGGCGAGCCCGGTGAGCTTTGCATCAAAGGGCCACAGGTAATGCTCGGTTACTGGCAGCATCCCAAAGCCACTGATGAAGTGTTAAAAAATGGATGGCTTCGCAGCGGCGATATTGTTACCGTTGACCATGAAGGCTTCCTGCGGATTGTCGATCGCAAAAAGGATATGATTCTGGTTTCTGGCTTTAACGTCTATCCGAATGAGATCGAAGATGTGCTGATGCAACATCCGAAAGTGCGCGAAGCCGCCGCCATCGGTGTGCCAAGCGATCTGTCCGGCGAAGCGGTAAAAATCTGCGTAGTGAAAAAGGATGATTCACTGAGCAAAGATGAGCTTATTGAGCATTGTCGTCGCTACTTAACCGGATATAAAGTGCCGAAAATTGTCGAATTTCGTGACGAGCTACCGAAAAGCAATGTCGGTAAAATTTTGCGTCGTGAGCTGCGTGACGAAGCGATAAAAGTAGCGAAAGAGAGTCAGTAGCCTGGAGTATTGCTGCTAACAGTTTAAAAAACGCCGGAAATCCCGGCGTTTTTATTGATATCAACACCTGAGTACTGCCTGTTTTCAGTTTGCAGGCGGCGAGAGATAACCACTTTGAATTATTCACTAATTACGACTGATGATGCGCTGGCCGAGGTTTGTCAGGCTGCGCGCCAGTTCCCGGCGCTGGCGCTGGATACCGAATTTGTCCGTACCCGCACTTACTATCCCCGTTTAGGCTTGATCCAGCTGTACGATGGTGAGCGGCTGTCGCTTATCGATCCGCTGGCCATCAGCGACTGGTCGCCGTTTGAAGCGTTGCTGAGTGACGTTAAGGTGATCAAGTTTCTGCACGCTGGTAGCGAAGATCTGGAAGTGTTTCTCAACGAATTCGGCGTGATGCCGCAGCCGATGATTGATACGCAAATCCTCGCGGCGTTTAGCGGCCGCCCGCTATCCTGCGGTTTTGCCACCATTGTGGAGTCTTTTACCGGCATTGCGCTGGACAAAAGCGAGTCGCGAACCGACTGGATTGCTCGTCCGCTGACTGAGCGCCAGTGTGAATATGCCGCTGCCGATGTGTTCTATCTGCTGCCGATTGCCCATAAGTTGGTGGCTGAGACCGAAGCAGCAGGTCAGATGGCTGCTGCGCTGAGTGAATGTCAGCTGCTGTGTCAGCGTCGTAGCGATATTCTGCTGCCGGAAGACGCGTGGCGCGAAATCAGCAATGCCTGGCAGTTGCGCCCACGTCAGCTGGCGGCGCTGCGGCTGATGGCGGCCTGGCGTCTCGATTTGGCGCGTGAGAAGGATATGGCGGTCAACTTTGTGGTGCGTGAAGAGAACTTGTGGAAAGTGGCGCGCTATATGCCGGGTTCGCTGGGCGAGCTGGATCATCTCGGCCTCAACGGTCATGAAATCCGCTTCCACGGTAAAACGCTGGTGGGTTTTGTTGAGCAGGCCAATGCGCTACCGGAAGATCAGCTGCCAGAGCCGCTGAGCAATATTATTGAACACCCGGACTATAAAAGGGCGTTTAAGGCGTTGAAAGCACTGGTACAGGAAGCGAGTGAGCGCTCAGGATTGAGTCAGGAGCTGCTGGCGTCACGTCGTCAGATCAATCAGCTGTTAAGCTGGCACTGGCGTATCAAACCACGTGAGCGTTTACCGGAGCTGTTAGCCGGCTGGCGTGGTGAACTGATGGAAAAAGAGATAAACCAACTGTTGGCGCAGTACTAAACCGCCACGCTGAAAACATTTCCCCTGCAACAGCGCAGGGGAAACTTAACGGTAATGAAGAATCATTTCGTGGTTTCTTCCACTTCTGGCAGCGTAACGTTCAGCTCCAGAATCGAAATGTCATCTCCTTTTTGATCCAGCTGTACGGTTACCATCTCTGGATCTATTTTTACATACTTGCAGATCACTTCCAGTATGTCGCGCTTCAACTGCGGAAGATAGTGGGGCTCACTATCGCCCCTTCTACGTTCTGCCACGATGATTTGCAGCCGTTCCTTGGCTATATTAGCTGTGCTCTTTTTACGGGATAAAAAGAAATCGAGTAAGGCCATGGTTTATCCCCCGAACAGGCGTTTCAGGAAACCCTTCTTCTCTTCTTCAATGAAGCGGAAGGGGCGTTCTTCGCCGAGTAAACGATCAACGGTATCGGCATAGGCTTTGCCAGCATCGGACTCGCTATCAAGAATTACCGGCTCGCCCTGGTTGGACGCGCGCAGTACTGATTGATCTTCCGGAATTACGCCAGCCAGTGGAATGCGCAGAATCTCCAGCACATCTTCCATGCTCAGCATGTCGCCACGGTTTACGCGGCCTGGGTTGTAGCGGGTTAGCAGCAGATGTTCTTTGATCGGATCCTGACCATTTTCTGCGCGGCGTGATTTTGAGGCGATAATGCCTAAAATACGGTCGGAGTCACGTACTGAAGAGACTTCCGGGTTTGTGGTAATGATCGCTTCATCAGCGAAGTACAGTGCCATCAGCGCACCGGTTTCAATACCTGCCGGTGAGTCACAGACCACAAAATCAAACTCCATCGTGCCCAAATCGTTCAGCACTTTTTCCACGCCTTCGCGCGTCAGGGCGTCTTTATCACGGGTCTGAGAAGCCGGAAGAATAAACAGGTTCTCGGTGCGCTTATCTTTAATCAACGCCTGGTTCAGCGTGGCATCACCCTGAATGACGTTGACGAAATCATATACCACACGGCGCTCGCAACCCATAATCAGGTCAAGGTTACGCAGACCGATATCGAAATCGATCACCACCGTTTTTTTGCCTTTCTGCGCCAGGCCTGTAGCGATGGCTGCGCTTGACGTGGTCTTACCAACGCCCCCTTTACCCGATGTAACTACAATAATGCGTGCCATATTGATTAATTCCTTAAAAAAGGGGCTGTGGCTATTCCAACAGGCTATTTTACTGGTCATGCAGCGGCAGGCATTAGCCCGCCAACATTATGTGCGAATGACGCTGTAAATCAGGCCCGACTAATTCAATGTCTGAATGGTCAACGCGCCATCTTTCAGGCTCAGGCGCGAAGCTTTTCCAAAAAACTCAGCAGGAATCTGGTCCATAATCCAGTATTCACCAGCAATCGACACCAATTCAGCTGACAGGTTAGTACAAAAAATCTGGCAATCACGATCGCCACTGGCTCCGGCAAGCGCACGACCACGCATCATACCGTAGATATGAATATTGCCATCAGCAACCAGTTCGGCACCGGCGCTGACGCTGTTGGTGACGATCAGGTCAGCGTTACGTGCATAAATCTGCTGGCCGGAGCGCACCGGCGTATTGACCACGCGCGTTTTCAGCACCGTACTTTCAGCGGGCGTAGCGGCTTCAATTACCGCAGCAGGCTCCGCCGGACGTTTCTGCTCTTTACCTTCGGCCAGCACCGGCAGACCCGCACGGGCAATCATTCGTTTCAGGTTTTCATCTTTGCAACCACTGACACCAACGATTCGTAAACCGGTTGAGATCACCGCTTGCTGCATCTGTTTCCAGTTAACATCACCAGACAGGGTCGCGACATTGAGAACCACTGGCGCGTTTTTCAGGAAGGCGGGAGCCTGGTCAATTTTGTCCTGAAGCGCCTGGCGAACCACCTCGGGTTGAGAGTGGTGTAAGTGAACTACAGACAGCGTAAAACTACTGCCTTTTAACTCGATTGGCGTTTGCGACATCTGTGCTGACTCAGTCCTGTTATGTCTGTACCCGACTCAATTATGCTTAATTTTGCAATTGGCTAATCATGTCGACACATTATTCCGAAGTACTGCAAGCATGTTATAGTTACTGCTATATTCAGGCAAGTGACCATCCCGGTTAATTCGAGTAAAAAATATGTTTTGTGTGATCTACAGAAGCCCGCAGCGCGACCAGACTTATCTGTACGTTGAAAAAAAAGACGATTTCTCCCGCGTTCCTGAAGAGCTGTTGAAAGGTTTTGGTAAACCACAGCTTTCCATGCTGCTGCCGCTTGACGGCAGTAAAAAACTGGTTAATGCCGATCTGACCAAAGTGAAGGCGGCACTGGAAGAGCAGGGCTATTATTTGCAGCTGCCCCCGCCACTGGAAAGTCTGCTTAAGATGCATCTGGAAAATAGTAATTAAGCGGAATTAAGAATCATCTGTAAATATCTCCGTCGCATTCCTTAAATTGAGGTTTAAATTGCGGCGGATAAACCCGATAAATAAAGGATGCCCGCATGAAGCTGACAGCCATGAGTGCGCTAACCCTGTCGATTTTACTCAGCGGATGTGCCAGTAATAACAGCGCCGCAACGACTCCTGCTGCATCGCAGCCTGCTCCTGCTGCCGCCTCCGCGCAAAACGGTGGATTTCTGAAGCCGGGAAACGGCAAAACCACACTGGCCACCGAAGGGCGCAATCCCGCTGAGTTTCCTGCTTATGTGGAACAGCTGAAGGCGAAGGCGCGTGCGCAGGGCATCAGCGACAGTACACTGCAAAGCGCCTTTACCGACGTGCACTTTGTTGATCGGGTTATTCAGTCAGACCGTAATCAATTAGAAAAGAAAGTGACGCTGGATGATTATCTTGCGCGGACATTACCGGCTTGGAAAATTAAGCAGGCGAAGGAAAACTTTCAGCGCTACCAGCAAGATTTAGCGCCAATCAGCAAGAAATATGGCGTACCGGCGCAATATATTGTCGCGCTATGGGCGATGGAGAGTAGTTTTGGCAAAATCCAGGGTAAGGAAGATGTGATTTCCGCGCTGGCGACGCTGGCTTTTGAAGGCCGGCGTGAAGCTTTCTTCACTAAAGAACTGATTGCGGCGCTGAATATCATTCAGCAGCAGCATATCGCCGCCAGTGAGATGAAAGGTTCCTGGGCCGGAGCCATGGGGCAGAATCAGTTTATGCCAAGTTCTTTCCTGCGTTACGGCGCTGACGGCGACGGCGATGGCAAAATCGACATCTGGAACAATACCGACGATGTGTTTGCTTCAACCGCTAATTATCTGGCGCAAGAGGGCTGGCGCGCTGGCGAAGGTTAGGGGCGCGAAGTGGTGCTGCCGGTTGATTTTGTGCAAGAGCAGGCGGGCCTGAAACAGCAGCAGGCGAAAAGCGTCGGCGAGTGGCAAAAGCTGGGGATACGCATGACGAACAGCGTATCGCTGCCGGACACCTCGCAGCGCGCCTGGATCATTCTTCCCGATGATATGGAAGGGCGGGCATTTATGGTTTATGACAATTTCCGCACCATCATGCACTGGAATCGCTCTTATTATTTCGCTATCAGCATCGGTAAAATGGCTGACGCGATCGCAGAGTAAGCTATGACAGGATTAACGCCGGCAGTCAGGCTGGCGTTGCCAATCACTCACAAGCAGGGGAAAAGCATGTATCAGCATCGTAACTGGCAAGGCGCACTGTTAGATTTTCCGGTCAGCAAAGTGGTTTGTGTCGGCAGTAATTATGCCAAACACATTAAAGAGATGGGCAGCGCGACGCCGACCGAGCCGGTAATTTTTATTAAACCTGAAACGGCAATATGCGATCTGCGCCAGCCTATTGCCATCCCGCAAGAGTTTGGTTCAGTCCATCACGAAATTGAGCTGGCGGTTTTGATTGGCTCCACGCTGAAACACGCCTCGGAAGAGCATGTGGCAAAAGCGATTGCCGGTTACGGTATCGCCCTCGACCTGACATTGCGAGATGTACAGTCTGAGCTGAAAAAAGCCGGTCAGCCGTGGGAAAAAGCCAAAGGCTTTGATAACTCCTGCCCGCTGTCCGGTTTTATCGCCGCCAGCGAGTTTGCCGCTGATCCACAGAATACCGAGCTGAAACTGCTGGTGAACGGAGAAGTCCGGCAGCACGGCAGCACCTCTGATATGATCACTAAAATTCTGCCGCTGATTGCCTATATGAGCCGCTACTTTACCCTGCGCGCCGGCGATGTGGTGATCACCGGCACCCCGGAAGGCATTGGCCCGATGGCTTCGGGTGATAAGCTTGAGCTGTCGCTTGGTGGGCACGGTATTGCGACGCGGGTGCTGTAACAGTTGCATCTGCCGCCTGAACCCTTTATAAGGTGCGGGTTTTCACTAATCAGGACACAACGATGACAGAGACTCAAATCCCTTTCTGGCAACAGAAGTCGCTGGAGCAAATGACCGATGAGGAATGGGAATCCTTATGTGATGGTTGTGGCCAGTGTTGTCTGAATAAGTTGCAGGATGAAGATACCGATGAAATTTATTTCACCAATGTCGCCTGCGATCAACTCAATATTAAGACCTGCCGCTGTCGCAATTATGAGCGCCGCTTCGAATTTGAAGAGGACTGCATCAAGCTGACCCGTGACAATCTGCCGACCTTCTCCTGGTTACCGCCAAGCTGTGCTTACCGTTTGCTGGCCGAGGGAAAGGGATTACCCGTGTGGCATCCACTGCGCTGCGGATCTAAAGCGGCAATGCATGCTGAACGTATTTCAGTGCGGCATATTGCGGTGCGCGAAAGTGAAGTGGTGGACTGGGAAGATCACATCATGAATCGCCCGAGCTGGGCAAAATAGTTAACGGGCCGTCAGGCCCGTTTTGCTGTCTGTTTAGCGTGAGAACAGGTCGCGGCGCTTAGGTTTAAACGGCTGGGCAATCAGCACCAGAACGCCAACCGCCAGATATGCGGCAAACAATACCAACATCCATTGCGGCATGCTGAAAGTCAGAAAAGACCATGACTTTTCCATGCAGTCGCCGCTGGCAACAAACACGGAGGGCAGCCATTTATCCAGTGGCAGCCAGGTTGGGAAACGTGCAGCAAAGTCACAGGTGACAAAGGGACTCGGGTGTAGCTGAATCATAGTGTGCTCGTAAGAGAGGCGTACACCTTCCCATGCGCTGTAGATCCACAGGGCAATCCCGGCAAAGCGCAACGGGCTCTTGGGGGCAATTGCGCCAAGGATCCCTGCGGCTATCACCCCTAATAAAGCAAAACGCTGATAAATACACATCACACAGGGTTTCAGCCCCATGCCATACTGGAAGTAGAGCGCTACCATTTCCAGTGCGAAAGCGGTAAAAGCCAATAGTAACCAGGCACCACGTCCTCTGGAGCATTGATTTAAAAATCGCAACATAGTCTTTCCATGCAATAAACCTTGATAGCGCAGTGTAAACCAAAAGCGATGCGCTGCCAGCCTCGACAGCGAAAAATTAATCGGATAACTGACTTAAAATAAACAATTATTAACTAATGCTTTTACAACCCGGCAGAATTGATCCAGCCGTGTTGCAATAACCAGCCGGTCATCGGTTGCAGGGTAAATTCAATACACAGCAGTCCCACCACCGACAGCACCACGGTGAACGGCAGTGCCATCCACACCATACGGCCATAAGACAAGCGAATCAGAGGCGCCAGCGCTGAGGTGAGCAGGAAAAGAAACGCCGCCTGACCATTAGGGGTGGCGACCGACGGCAGGTTAGTACCGGTATTGGTGGCAACGGCTAACAGCTCGAATTGCTGCACCCCGATCGCTCCGCTGGTTAAGGCATTTTTCGCTTCATTGATATACACCGAGCCAACAAAGACGTTATCGGAGATGGAAGAGAGCAGGCCGTTGAAAACGTAGAACCACGTCAGTTGTGAACCGGGTTCAGCTTGCAGTACAAAATGGATGAGAGGGCTGAAGAGCTGCTGTTCAACAATCACCGCGACGATGGCGAAGAATACCGCCAGCAGCGCGGTAAACGGCAGTGCTTCAGTAAAGGCTTTACCAATCACGTGTTCATCCGTGACGCCGCACAGCGAGCTGGCGAGGATAATCACCGACAGGCCAATTAATCCGACTTCTGCCAGATGGAAAGCCAGTGCGATGATTAACCAGATACCAATAGCAGCCTGCACCCACAGGCGTACGCTTTCCTGACGGGTGCGTTTTGCCGCCGACTGGCGATCGTAATCTTGCAGGATTTCACGCACTTTCCCCGGCAACGGTTCGCCATAGCCAAAGATTTTAAAACGTTCAACCACTACGCTGGTGATAATGCCGCATATCAGCACTGGCACGGTGACCGGCGCCATGCGCAAAAAGAATTCGCTGAAGTTCCAGCCGGCCGCTTTGGCTATGATCAGATTTTGCGGCTCGCCGACCATGGTCATTACGCCACCCAGTGCGGTGCCGACGCCAGTCTGCATCATCAGGCTGCGCAGGAAAGCACGAAACTTTTCCAGCATCAGCCGTTGATCGGCGTCTTCAATATCGCTGTCATCATGGTTCAGCTGATCGCTGCCATTCGACACTACACGATGATAAATGCCGTAAAAACCCATCGCCACGCTGATAACCACCGCCACAACCGTCAGGGCATCAAGAAACGCAGAGAGAAAAGCGGCGGCGAGGCAAAATGCCAGCCCGATGCGCACTTTCGACTGGATGTTCAGCAACATTTTGGTAAACAGCGTCAGCAGCAGCTGCTTCATAAACCAGATACCCGCCACCATAAAGATCAGCAGCAGCAGCACTTCAAGATTCGCCGCCAGCTCTGCTTTTACCTGTTCGGGGCTGGCCATGCCAATAGCAATTGCTTCCAGCGCCAGCAGGCCGCCGGGCAACAGCGGATAGCATTTAAGCGCCATCGCCAGGGTGAAAATAAACTCTGCCACCAGCAGCCAGCCTGCCAGGAAGGGGCTAATAAAAAAGAACAGCAGTGGATTAATAATCAGAAAAGCCAGCAGTGTCAGTTTGTACCACTCTGGCGATTGCCCAAGAAAGTTGCGAGTCATCGCGCGCGTGACAGAGATATCCATCGTTAACCGTATCCTCGTTTTTATTATGCAGTCGCAATGTAAGGAAGGGTAAAGCGCATCCTGCACGCAGGCAATATGATTATGCTACAGATAATTTTCCGAATTTCTCACCGCGATCGCTTTTTACCGTCTTGTCAGGCTATGTCATGCCTGGGGGCTCTGGTATGATGAGCTGAATTTTTTGCAGTATATGAGAGCCACGAGAACAAACGCTATGGTCATTAAGGCGCAAAGCCCAGCGGGTTTCGCTGAAGAGTATATTATTGAGAGCATCTGGAATAGCCGTTTTCCACCTGGTTCCATTTTACCCGCAGAACGCGAGCTTTCTGAATTAATTGGCGTCACTCGCACCACGTTGCGCGAAGTGTTGCAGCGCCTTGCGCGAGACGGCTGGTTAACCATTCAGCATGGTAAACCGACGCGGGTGAATAATTTCTGGGAAACATCCGGGCTGAATATCCTCGAAACGCTGGCACGTCTCGATCATGATAGCGTCCCGCAGCTGATTGATAATCTTCTGTCAGTGCGCACCAATATTTCCTCAATCTTTATTCGCCGTGCGATTCGTCATCATGCGGAAAAAGCGCAGGAAGTGCTGGAAACGGCTAATCACGTCGAAGACCATGCCGAGGCTTATACCGAGCTGGATTACAATATTTTCCGCGGGCTGGCATTCGCTTCCGGCAATCCGATTTATGGTCTGATTCTTAACGGGCTGAAAGGGCTGTATACCCGCGTTGGGCGTTATTACTTCTCAAATCCTGAAGCACGCAAGCTGGCGCAGAACTTTTACCAGCAGCTGATGACTATCAGTCAGAATCAGCAGTTTGACGCGATTGTTGATGCGGTACGTGACTATGGCCGTCAAAGTGGTGATATCTGGCACAGCATGCAGAAAACCATGCCTGCCGATCTTGCGCATCAGCGTCGATAATATTCCCGCGCTAATACCGGCGGCGTTGTCGCAGCCGGTATTAACGACCCTTTATAACGCCGAAGGTCGCGGCGGGCAGCGGTCGAGGATCTCGGTGCTGCCATCCTCATTCTGCTGTTCAAGATGCACGTCGAAGCCCCACAGCCGGTGCACATGCTTCAGCACATCGCGGCGGCTTTTATCCAGCGGCGCGCGATCCTGCGGCACATAGCGTAACGTCAATGAGCGGTCACCGCGCAGGTCGACATTATAGACCTGAATATTGGGTTCCAGATTGCTCAGATTATATTGAGCGGAAAGCTGCTGGCGAATGGCGCGATAACCGGCTTCGTCATGAATTGCCGCAATCTCCAGATAGTTATTGCGATCGTCATCCAGCACCGTAAACAGCCGAAAATCGCGCATCACCTTCGGTGAAAGAAACTGGCTGATAAAGCTCTCGTCCTTAAATTCACGCATGGCAAAATGCAACGTTTCCAGCCAGTCTTTTCCGGCGATATCCGGGAACCAGTAGCGATCTTCTTCCGTGGGTGACTGACAGATACGTTTAATATCCTGGAACATAGCAAAGCCGAGCGCATACGGATTGATTCCGCTGTACCACTGGCTGTTATACGGCGGCTGATAAACCACGTTAGTATGGCTGTGCAGAAATTCCAGCATAAAGCGTTCGGAAACTTTACCTTCGTCGTACAGATGATTCAGTATGGTGTAGTGCCAGAACGTGGCCCATCCCTCGTTCATCACCTGGGTCTGCTTCTGCGGATAAAAGTACTGGCTGACCTTGCGCACGATACGCAGCACTTCGCGCTGCCATGACTCCAGCAAGGGCGCATTCTTTTCCATAAAGTACAGCAGGTTTTCCTGCGGCTCAGAAGGGTAGCGCGCGGCCTCGGTATGGACTTCCTCTTTCTCACGACGCGGCAGCGTACGCCACAGCGTATTCACCTGACTCTGCAGATACTCTTCACGACTTTTCTGACGCGCTTTCTCTTCCTGTAGCGAAATTTTTTGTGGGCGTTTATAGCGATCCACACCGTAATTCATCAGTGCGTGACAGGAGTCGAGCAGCCGCTCGACCTCTTCAACGCCGTAGCGTTCTTCACATTTGGCAATATAGGTACGGGCAAACAGCAGATAATCGACAATCGAGCTGGCATCGGTCCAGCTGCGAAACAGATAGTTATTCTTGAAAAAAGAGTTATGACCATAACAGGCATGCGCCATCACCAGCGCCTGCATGGTAATGGTGTTCTCTTCCATCAGATAGGCGATACAGGGGTTGGAGTTGATCACAATTTCATACGCCAGACCCTGCTGACCATGTTTGTAGCGCTGCTCGGTTTCAATAAACTTTTTACCGAACGACCAGTGTGCATAGTTAATCGGCATGCCAACACTGGAGTAAGCGTCCATCATCTGTTCGGACGTGATAACTTCAATCTGGTGCGGATAGGTGTCCAGCCGGTAGAGTTTTGCTACCCGATCGATCTCTGCCAGGTAGACATCAAGCAGTTCAAAGGTCCAGTCGGGTCCGTCACTGATTCTTTTGTTGTGCCTGATAGCATCGTCAAAAATAGTCGTCATAGCGCACCCCTCTTATGAGAATTGGCTTCCAGTCTCAACCTGCTGCTGAGGCTAAAATAACCATTCATAGTGACCTGAGTTTTCTCTGTTTTTCTTCCGACAAAGAAACCCCGAAAATCTGAGCGAATACTTCAATGATAGTTCACTGTCTCCCATCCGAAACAGGAAAACAAATGAAATATTTGGCAGAAAATAGAGTCGGTCAGTGAAAAGAACATTCAAATATTGAAAGATGCGAATATGGTCAATATTTTTAGAATAATATTCTGTTTATAAGATTTTTGTATCATCGATTTTTTTCTGCTGACAGATGTCGAAAAACTCAATAACAGCATAACTTGCTACTGCAAAGGGGCAGAAACTGAGATTTTATTCCGAATTTTGCTGCGTTAGTGTTTTTTGCTTACCACTCAGGTAAAAAAGATGTGAAATAGTTCACCGCGTTGGCTGCTGATTTTCGTTAGTATCATCATCTGAAGCCAGGCTGTATAAACAGTATATTATTCTTTTACTAACTGCCGTGGAGTGGTTATGCGAGTTGTCATTCTTGGAAGTGGGGTGGTTGGAGTAGCCAGTGCCTGGTATCTGGCGCAGGCGGGCCATCAGGTGACGGTTATCGATCGCCAGCCCGGACCGGCACTGGAAACCAGCGCCGCTAACGCCGGTCAGATTTCTCCGGGTTATGCTGCCCCCTGGGCAGCGCCGGGCGTGCCGCTAAAAGCGGTGAAGTGGATGTTTCAGCGCCATGCGCCGCTGGCAATCCGTCTTGACGGCAGCAGCTTCCAGCTGCAGTGGATGTGGCAAATGTTGCGTAACTGCGACATGCGTCACTATCAGCAGAACAAAAGCCGCATGGTGCGGATTGCGGAGTACAGCCGTGACTGCCTGAAGCTGCTGCGCGAGCAGACCGGAATCGCCTATGAAGGGCGTCAGGGCGGTACGCTACAGCTGTTCCGTACCGAGCAGCAATACCAGAGCGCAGAGAAAGATATTGCCGTATTGCAGCAGGCTGGCGTGCCTTATCAACTGCTGGAAGCCAGCCAGCTGGCAACGGTAGAACCGGCACTGGCGGCGACCAGTCATAAACTGACCGGTGGTTTACGTTTGCCAAATGATGAAACCGGCGACTGCCAGCTCTTTACCCGGCGGCTGGCAGAAATGGCTGCCGCCGCAGGCGTCACTTTCCGTTTTGATACGCCGGTTGATCACCTGCTGCGTGATGGCCATGCAATTTATGGCGTTAAATGCGGTGATGAAGTGATCAAGGCCGATGCTTATGTGGTGGCATTCGGCTCCTATTCCACCGCGCTGCTGCATAATATTCTCGATATTCCGGTGTATCCGTTAAAAGGCTATTCGCTGACCATTCCCGTCAAAGATGAAGCGTGCGCACCGGTTTCAACCGTGCTGGACGAGAGCTACAAAGTGGCAATCACCCGTTTTGATCAGCGGATACGCGTCGGTGGCATGGCAGAAATTGTCGGCTACAACAATCAGTTGCTGCCGGCTCGCCGTGAGACGCTGGAAATGGTCGTCCGCGATCTTTATCCGCAGGGCGGCCATATTGAACAGGCCACCTTCTGGAGCGGGCTGCGCCCGATGACCCCAGACGGAACGCCAATCGTCGGGCGGACGCCGCTAAAAAATCTTTTCCTGAATACCGGTCACGGAACGCTCGGATGGACCATGGCGTGCGGATCCGGTCAGCTGCTTTCTGATATCATTTCTGGTAACACCCCGGATATCGCTGCCGACGATTTGTCAGTAATGCGCTATCTGCCGGGATTTACCCCATCAGCCAGCACACCATTACAAAGCGCTAACGTTTCGCGTTAAGGGTTACAAGGAGAGGTTATGTCACGTCCGATTGTCGCAACCATTCATACTGCCGCGTTGCGACAAAATCTGGCTATCGCTCGCCAGGCTGCAGCTGGCTCGCGCGTGTGGTCAGTGGTTAAAGCCAATGCCTATGGTCATGGTATCGATCGCGTCTGGCAAAGTTTGTCAGATACTGATGGTTTCGCGCTGCTTAATCTGGAAGAGGCGATCCTGCTGCGTGAGCGCGGCTGGAAGAAACCGATTCTGCTGCTGGAAGGATTTTTCCATCGCGATGAGCTGGAACTTATCGATCGCTACCGGCTGACGACCAGTGTCCACAGTAACTGGCAGATTAAGGCCATTGCTGAAGCGCAGCTGTCAGCGCCACTGGATATTTATGTCAAAATCAACAGTGGCATGAACCGGTTAGGCTTTCAGCCCGAAGTGGTGCATAACGTCTGGCAAAAGCTGCGCGCGTTGGACAACGTCGCGGAGATGACCTTAATGGCGCATTTTGCTGAGGCAGAGAAGCCGGACGGCATTATTGCGCCGATGCAGCGCGTTGAGCGGGCGGCTGAAGGGCTGAACTGCCGACGCTCGCTGGCCAACTCGGCGGCGACGATGTGGCATCCTGAAAGTCATTTTGACTGGGTGCGCCCCGGTATTATTTTGTATGGCGCATCGCCGAGCGGCCAGTGGCAGGATATTGCCGGCAGCGGTTTGCAACCGGCAATGAGCCTCAGCAGCGAAATTATCGGCATTCAGAATTTGCAGGCGGGTGATGGCGTCGGTTACGGCAGCCGATATCGGGCATCCGATGTGCAGCGTATTGGGGTGGTTGCCTGCGGTTATGCCGATGGCTATCCGCGTCATGCTCCGACCGGCACACCGGTGGTGGTGGATGGTGTGCGGACGCAGACGCTGGGCGCAGTGTCGATGGATATGATTATGGTCGATCTGACGCCATGTCAACAGGCTGGAATTGGCAGCAAAGTGGAACTGTGGGGCAACGCGGTGAAAATCGATGAGGTCGCCAGTGCTGCCGGCACCGTGGGCTATGAGCTGATGTGCGCGCTCGCCCCACGGGTACCGGTAGTGATGGGTTAATGATCAGAGCGCGGTGATTCGGCCGCGCACTGTTTTACTGCAACGCCATGCAATGAAACTTAATATCGCACCTGTCAGCATCATCAGCGCCAGCGCGCTTTTCTCACCCAGTGGTATCGACATCATCAGTAAGCCGGCTGATGAGCCGCCGGCCATCTGAATAAAGCCAGCCAGTGCTGAAGCGACTCCCGCCTGTTGCTGATAGGGTTCCAGTGCATAGCTGGTCGCCGGGCCAACGGTAAAGGCCAGGCCCGCGACCGATACCGCAACCGGTAGCATATACATCGCCCAGTTGGTCTGCCAGGCGTCGGGTAATAACACCACACCGCCGTACATCATCAGCGCACCGAGCAGCATTGCCAGGCTACCGATCGCCAGACATACCGGACGGCCAACCTTACGGATCATTTTATTCACCACAACGCTGACCAGCATAATCCAGAAGCCATTAGTTCCAAAGGCGATGGAGAATTGCAGCGCGCTGAGATGACCTTCGGTCATCAGCACCTGCGGTGCCAGTGAAACATAGGTCAGTACCATGCCCAGTGCACCAGCGTTAGCGAAGGCAAACGCCAAAAAACGCGGTTGTTTCAGAATTTGCCAGTATTGACGCAGCGGCAGGCCTTTTACCGGCTGGGTATCAGCAGGGCGGGTTTCTGGCAGGAAGAACACCACAATCACACCAATAAACAGCGCATAGCTGGTAAGGAACCAGAAGGGCGCACGCCAGCCAAAGGCATCGGCCAGAAAGCCACCGAGCATGGGTGCCAGAGCCGGAACAATATTCAGCGCGCCGTTAAGAAAACCATAAGCCCGCGCCGCCTCTTCGCCGTCCAGACGGTCACGCACGCCGCTGAATGCTACCACTGCGGTACAGCAGACCGCGATACCCTGAATCAGGCGAGCGCTAAGGAACATTGGCCAGTTGATTGCCATTGCACCGAGGATACTGCCAGCGATATACAGCAGCAGGCCAATAATCGCGATCGGCTTACGCCCGAAGTTATCAACCAGGGGACCGGCAACAATCTGACCCAGCCCCATCACCAGCAAAAACAGTGGAATGGTGGTCTGAATATTACTGACCGGGGTGTCTAAACCTTCGGCAATTTGTGGCAGAGTTGGCAGATAAAGATCGATGCCAAGAGGAGCCAGCAGAACCAGACTCAGCAGCAGCAGAGTGTATTTTTGCATATAAGAGGGCGCGCAATCCGATAAAAAACAAGCCGCACAGGGTAGAGCTAACGCAGCGAAAAGAAAAGGGAAAATTACAGAAAGGTGGGGAATAAGCAGTGATAGTAATGCGTATTGCAATAACGCGCATTACTATCACCGGGCCAGCGGTTGATCAGTGTGATTTACCACTCAATAGCTGCCCCGCAGCTTTGAACAGGATGCGGCTGTCCGACCACAACGTCCAGCTGTTGACGTACAATGCATCGTAATAGGCACGGGTGCTGTAATCTTTACCCTGACGCCCTTCAGCCTGCCACAATCCGGTGATCCCCGGCTTCGCCGCCAGGTAATAACCGGCGTGGGTGTTATAGCGTTCCAGCTCTACCGCCATCAGAGGACGCGGGCCCACCAGACTCATCTCACCGCGCAGTACATTCCACAGCTGCGGCAGTTTATCGAGGCTGGTGCTGCGCAGGAACTTGCCGTCAGCGGTGACGCGTGGATCCTGCTCCAGCTTAAAATCATCTTCCCAGTCCAGCTGCGCTTGCTCACTGGTGGCAAGTAATTGGGTCAGGCGCTCATCGGCATTGACGACCATGGTGCGGAACTTGTAGCAGGTAAAGGTTTTGCCATTCTGTCCCACGCGCTGGTGGCCATAAATGGCTTTACCGCCATCGCGCGATGCCATCCACCAGAGTATTAATAGCGCTGGCGTAAGGAACAGCAGCAGGAGTGAGGCGAAAACAACATCGAAAGCGCGTTTCATAAACTGTGAGGGGCGACGTGAAAAAAGGTGGCGACCACTCATCAACATCTCCTGCTGGTCGTATAGACGCCGCGTGCGGGAGATGGCTTTCATGTCTTCCATAGATAGTTGCTCTCTTATAACAAGTAGTGGGTTATCCTGAACGCGCGCCAGGTCCGGGCAACGAACGATATTTGTTAATAACCTATCTGCTTTTAGTATTCAGGGTGAGCAATGCTACACCAGCATAATTTAACCAGGAGTGATTTAACGCTTTAAGCTTTCTGGTAACGCGAACGATTATGCAGTACAAATTGGAATTAGTTAATAGGGCAATAGTCTGAAAATAAATAAAACTTATCTTAGAAAATACCGATTAAAGAATGTTCCGATAATTCAGGTTATTGAAATAATCACAGAAAATTTAATGTTTCAGAAAAATCGCTGCCGCATTAAACAACAGGCGGCAGCGAGAAGATCAGACAGGTTTTTTCAGAATCCAGTGGTTGAGTTGCTTATCATAATGCGCGAGATCAAGATCGACCGGATTGCCGTCAATCCACGCGGGAACGCTGGTTTCGGTATCCCAACCGTCCAGTTGGTAACTGAGACCGGGATTAGTGCTGCAGGGAATACTGATGGTATCGAGGTTTTCAGTATCCATTTCTGCATCAATAATCTCGTAGCGACCAATTTTGAGTACATGACCCATATTATTCTCCCTCCGGAAAGACGTGAACAGTAAGCGTAGTCGCTCCGCTTAGGAAATCGAGGTGTCTGCGCTCAGATTATTCCTTATCTTCAGCGACGCGTACGCCAATTTTAACGACCTGATTATCCAGCTTCTCTGCCACCGTCCACACCAGCGATTTCCATTCCACCTGATCGCCGACCACTGGCGCACCCCCAATCATGCCGAGAATTAAATGCCCCAGCGTTTGTTGATCGTCAATATCTTCATCCAGCTCAAGACCATATATCTGCGAGATATCGCGTAAGCGGGCATCAGCTTCGAGTATGAAATCACCAAAGAAGCGCTGATCAAGAGAGACCGGAGGCGACTGGCTGAACAGTTTGCCAAGTGCTGGCAGGTCCCGTTCACGACCAATCACACAGAGCACATCGCCCACTTTTAGCCGGGTGTTGCCCGTTGGATGCAGCAGCAGATTGTCACGAAATAGGGCGGCAATTCGTGTTTCACGCGGCATATGCAGATCGCGGAGCGCCGCGCCGACACACCACTTATCGGCGCTTAGCTGATAAACAAACTGTTCCCAGGGATTTTCCGGATGAATATCGAGGCCGACCCGGCTAATTGGTGCGCCGGTCGGCGGCACCACTACCCGCGCTTTACGTGCGGCGTAACCGAGAGAGGTGCCCTGTAGCATCAGTGACACCAGCACGACAAAGAAGGCAATATTAAAGAACAACCGGGCGTTTTCCAGCCCGGCCATCATCGGAAATACCGCCAGAATAATCGGTACCGCTCCGCGCAGGCCGACCCAACTGATAAAAAAGCGTTCGCGAATATTAAAGCCGCGAAACGGCATCAGGCCGATCAGAATCGACAGCGGACGCGCCACCAGAATCAGCCACAATGACAGGATCATCGCCGGCAGGGCGATATGCCACAGATCCGATGGCGTCACCAGCAGTCCAAGCACCAGGAACATGCCGATCTGACTGAGCCAGGCCATCCCGTCGAAAGTTTGCAGAATACCGTGGCGGTTACGGATAGGGCGGTTGCCGAGGACAAAACCGCACAGATAAACCGCCAGGATACCGCTGCCTTCCAGTACGGTGGTCAGGGCAAAGACCAGGATGCCGCCACTGAGCGCCAGCAGCGGGTAGAGACCGTGAGCGAGGGAAATGCGATTGATCAATTGCTGAACCGCCCAGCCACCGCCCAGTCCTAATACAATACCGAGGCCAAATTGCTGCACCAGATGCACCACAAACATCCAGCTCAGGCCGCTTTGCCCCTGCTGAATCATTTCGATCAGCGTGATAGTAAGAAATACCGCCATCGGGTCATTACTGCCGGATTCAATCTCCAGCGTCGCGCTGACGCGCTCATTCAGTCCCTTGCCGCCCAACAGCGAAAACACCGCTGCCGCATCGGTTGAGCCAATAATCGCTCCGACCAGAAAGCCCTGCATCAGATCGAGCTTAAACAGCCAGGCGGCTACCATGCCGGTTAAGCCCGCGGTAATCAGCACGCCAACGGTAGCCAGCGACAGGGCCGGTCCTAAAGCGACTTTAAATGAGCTGGCCTGGGTACGTACGCCGCCGTCCAGCAAGATTATCGCCAGCGCAAGGTTAGAGATCAGGTAAGCCGCAGGATAGTTATCAAAAGCAATGCCGCCGATACCGTCAATGCCGGCCAGCATACCGAGGGCGAGGAAGATCACCAGAATCGGGATGCCGAGCCGCGAGGAAAAGGAACTTAGCAGGATGCTTGATGCGACCAGCACGGAACCGATGATAAACAGACTATAGATCGCGCTGGCTTCCAATGGGCGGGTCTCCTGCAGTAGTGGGTATTTTTACAGTGTGTAAAAGGCCGTGGTAAATGTCAAAAGCAATTCTGAAGAATAAAATAGACGATGTTGGCATCGGGCAAATGACCGTCAGTGCGTTCATTTTACGGTTTAATTGACGGATTGATCGCTGGATCTCTGGCAAACTTGCCGCGATGGCGAGCTGAGTAGCAGCAAAGTGCAATCAAACCGGCATTCACAATTGTGGGAAGTAGGGTTGATGAGTAGATAAAGAAAGGACGTTAATAATTATATGAAATATATTACCGTGTGAATACTAACTCAAAAAAGCACGATTAATTATTGTGTAACCCCAATATCTTTCGGGTTATATCGTGCAGAATTTATATTAACCAAAGCTAAACGCCTTTTTATTAGTTATTGACGCGTTATCTTGTTTCGAAGATAAAGTAGCGAATAATTAACAATCTATTAATAAAGAGAGTGGGATGATGCGATACAAGCTTTTGGTTGTGACGCTTTCCGCGCCGGTGGCCTTTGCTGCGGTAGCTGACAGTGCTAAGGATATTTTTACGCCAGGCAACGTGAGTGGGGAAATAGGTTTAGGCACGCTGAGTGGTAAAACTAAAGAACGTGTTTATGAACCCGATGAAGGGGGTCGCAAGGTAAGCCAGCTTAACTGGAAATACAATAATGCGGCAATTTTTAAAGGCTCGCTGGACTGGGATGTAATGCCGTGGGTGTCGGTCGGCGCTTCAGGCTGGACCACTATTGCCAGCCGCGGTGGTTACATGGATGACACTGACTGGGTAGATGAAAATCAGGACGGCTGGACGGATCAAAGTAAGCATCCGAATACGCGCTTAAACTATGCCAATCAGTTCGATCTCAACGTTAAAGGATGGCTGTTAAACAAACCGACTTATCGTCTTGGCGTAATGGCGGGTTATCAGGAGAGCCGTTACAGCTTTAACTCTACCGGCGGTTCCTATAATTATACAGACGAGGACACGGGATTACCGGATATTGGGGATTTCCCGGCCGGTGCAACGGTAATCGGCTATAAGCAGCGCTTTAAAATGCCGTATATTGGCCTTGTCGGTGTCTATCGCTATGAGCGTTACGAATTCGGCGGTGCTGTTAAATACAGTGGATGGGTGCGCTCATCTGACAATGATGAGCACTATAATACCGGCACTACCTTTAAGTCGCAGGTTAATAACCAGAATTATTATTCTGTTGCTGCGAACGCCGGATATTATCTGACCCCCAACGCAAAGGTTTATGTAGAAGGGGTCTGGAACCGTATTACAAATAAGAAAGGCAATACAAGCATTAACAATTCCGCAGAGGGGATCAGCGAAAGCATTACGAATGCCAGCGGTATAGAAAACTATAATTTTATGACGACAGTTGGCCTGAAATACGCTTTCTGAGTTTGTCGGATAGATGGAAAACAGGGAAGCCGCTTTAGGCTTCCCTTCGGCGGGGATGCAGACTCAGGCACCGGCGGTGAGAATGCCGGTGCCTGAATCTGCCAGTCAGTAACTCTCTTCAGCCTGTTTGTGAAACAGCTCACGAAATACCGGATAAATATCTTCCGGCTCACGGATATGCTGGATGGCAAAATTGCCGAACTGGGCTTGCAAATGCTCGTATTCACGCCATAGCGTCTGATGCGCCCGGCGGGTGATTTCAATGTAGGTATAGTAGCGCACCACCGGCAGAATATTCTTCGCCAGAATTTCATGGCACAGCGGCGAATCATCTGCCCAGTTATCGCCATCGGACGCCTGCGCAGCGTAGATATTCCACTGCGTTGGGTCATAACGCTCTTTCACCACCTCATCCATCAGTTTCAGCGCGCTGGAAACGATGGTGCCACCGGTCTCCTGCGAATAGAAGAACTCCTGCTCGTCGACTTCTTTCGCCTGGGTATGATGGCGGATATAGACCACTTCGACATTTTTATACGTCCGGCTCAGGAACAGATAGAGCAGAATGTAAAAACGCTTGGCCATATCTTTGGTCGCCTGATCCATCGAACCGGAAACATCCATCAGACAAAACATTACGGCCTGGCTGGACGGCTCAGGACGCTTCTCAAAGTTTTTGTAGCGCAGGTCAAAGGTGTCAATAAACGGCACTCTGGCGATACGCGCGCGCAGCTCGGCAATCTCTTTACGCAGCCGTTCCTCTTCCAGTAACTGGACAGGTTCCGCTTTTTCAACGTCTGCCAGCGCTGTTTCCAGTTCACCGAGCATCCGGCGTTTTCCGGCGGTCATAGCCGTGCGTCGCGCCAGCGAATTTTGCAACGAGCGTACGACGCTGATATTTGCCGGCACGCCGTTGGCGGTGTAACCGGCACGATGAGTTTTGTATTCATTCAGCTGACGATGCTGATTTTTTCGCAGGTTTGGCAGGGCAAGATCTTCAAATAACAGGTCAAGATATTCATCTTTCGAAATCTGAAAAACAAACTCATCCTGACCTTCACCGTCCTGGCTGGCATTACCCTGGCCGCTGCCGGAACCTCCGCCGCCACCTTGTGGACGCTCAACGCGGTCATTCTGCACAAAATGGTCGTTACCGGGATGAACGCGATGGCGATGACCGCCGCGTCCCTGATGGAAAATCGGTTCGTTGATGTCATCCACCGGAATAGAAACCGATTCACCACTTTCAACGTCGGTAACCGAACGCTTATTGATGGCCTCGGAGATCGACTGCTTGATTTGCGACTTGTAACGACGTAAGAAGCGCTGACGATTCACCGCGCTCTTATTTTTGCCGTTAAGTCGCCGATCGATAAAATAGGCCATAGGTCCCCCAAACAACTTTGCAAGCAGGTCGGGCGAACCCGACCTTTCCGATTTCACATCCTTGCGTGTTCTGAGCTCACATGACAGTCAGGTTAAGACGATTTACGCACCCGCAGATACCATTCGCACAGCAGGCGCACCTGCTTACGGGTATAACCTTTTTCCATCATACGGTCGACGAAGTCATCGTGCTTCTTCTGTTCATCCGTGGATGTCTTGGCGTTAAAGGAAATAACCGGTAACAGCTCCTCGGTATTAGAGAACATTTTCTTCTCAATAACCGTGCGCAGTTTCTCGTAGCTGGTCCAGTTTGGATTCCGGCCGTTATTATGCGCCCGGGCGCGCAGCACAAAGTTGACGATTTCGTTACGGAAGTCTTTCGGGTTACTGATACCGGCAGGCTTCTCAATTTTTTCCAGCTCCGCGTTCAGTGATTCGCGATCGAACAGCTGACCGGTATCCGGGTCGCGATACTCCTGATCCTGAATCCAGAAGTCAGCATAGGTAACGTAACGATCAAAAATATTCTGCCCGTACTCTGAGTAAGACTCGAGATAGGCGGTCTGTATCTCTTTACCGATAAATTCAGCGTACTTAGGAATCAGATAGCCTTTCAGATGCTCAAGGTATTTCTCCGCCTGATCCTGCGGGAACTGCTCGCGCTCAATCTGCTGCTCCAGTACGTAAAACAGATGCACCGGGTTAGCCGCCACTTCGGCGTGGTCAAAGTTAAACACCCGCGACAGGATCTTAAAGGCGAAACGTGTCGACAGGCCATTCATCCCCTCATCAACCCCGGCGTAATCACGATATTCCTGATACGACTTGGCTTTTGGATCGGTATCTTTCAGACTTTCGCCATCATAGACGCGCATTTTTGAGTAAGTACTGGAGTTTTCTGGCTCTTTCAAACGCGACAGGATCGAGAAACGCGAGAGGGTTTCCAGCGTGCCTGGTGCGCAAGGAGCATGGGTCAGCTCACTGTGGTTCAGTAACTTCTGATAAATTTTGATCTCTTCAGAGACCCGCAGGCAGTAAGGCACTTTGACAATATAAACACGGTCAAGGAACGCCTCATTATTTTTATTGTTGCGGAACTGTACCCACTCGGATTCGTTGGAGTGCGCCAGGATAATACCGTTAAACGGCAGGGCAGAGATGCCTTCGGTACCGTTGTAGTTACCTTCCTGCGTGGCGGTCAGTAACGGATGCAGCACTTTGATCGGCGCCTTGAACATCTCGACGAATTCCATGATGCCCTGGTTAGCACGGCATAGCGCGCCGGAGTAGCCATAAGCATCAGGATCGTTTTGCGCATGGTTTTCCAGTTTACGGATATCCACTTTACCAACCAGCGCTGAAATATCCTGGTTGTTCTCATCACCCGGCTCGGTTTTAGCAATTGCCAGCTGCTCAAGAATTGATGGCCAGACTTTTACCACTTTAAAGCGGGTGATATCACCGCCGAAATCGTGCAGCCGTTTTGCCGCCCATGGCGACATAATGGTGCCAAGATAACGACGCGGCACGCCATACTCTTTCTCCAGAATATTGGCGTCTTCCTGCGGATTAAACAGACACAGCGGGTGATCGTTGACCGGGCTGCGTTCGCCGTCTGCGCTCAGCACATAGATAGGCACGCGCTGCATCAGCGATTTTAACCGCTCGGCCAGAGATGATTTACCGCCACCTACCGGGCCCAGCAGGTAGAGAATCTGTTTCTTCTCTTCCAGCCCTTGCGCAGCATGTTTCAGATAAGAGACGATCTGTTCAATCGCTTCCTCCATCCCATAGAACTCTTCGAACGCCGGATAACGTGCGACGACACGATTGGAAAACAGGCGGGAAAGGCGTGGCTCAAGAGCAGTATCTACCATTACCGGCTCACCGATAGCCATTAATAGTCTTTCTGCCGCGTTGGCGTATGCACTGCGATCTTGCTTACAGGTGACAAGAAATTCCTGCAGTGTGAACTCTTCGTCCTTGGCAGCTTCATAGCGCTGACGATAGTGATCGAATATATTCATAGCGATGCCCGTCCTTTCGTTTTTAGCACAGGTAAAAGGAGCGTAATAGAAGAACTGGTTGCTCCCGGAAAATATTCTTTACTGAGTACAGCAACCCTTATGCCAACCTGACTTTTTTTATCGGCGTACATAATTATTGTGGTTACTTTTCCCGCACAAACTTAAGCCTTATGTTCACTGTAGATGGCATTGAAAAAAATTTCCTCAGCCGCATGCCATTTTTGATGAGATTTCAATAACAAAGTCACAAATCTTCTAAGCGAAACCCCTCGTCTGATGCGGCCTCAGGGCAATTTGTAAATAAGCGATATCAATCTTTAAGCACTTCTGGCGGATTAAATTGATTCTGAGTGCTGCTAAATATGTAAATTTCTCAACAGCGGCTCACACAATGGTTACACTTAGAGACCTGATTGTTATATTTATGGAACGAATAAATTGTGAACCATTTCAAAGTTAGCGCGCTTGCTGTTCTTTTACCTTGTTGTTTTACGGCTTTCTCCGCGTCAGCTGCGCCACTGACCCTGGGAGCGTCGGTACTCTACTCTGAAAGCCCTTACCGCAGTGGTCAGGACCGTTACTATCCGGTGCCGATCATTAACTACGAAGGAGAAAGCTTCTATTTCCGTAGTCTGCAGGCCGGTTACTATCTGTGGAAAGACCAGCAGGATCAGCTGTCATTGACCGTGCTTGGCTCACCTCAAAACTTTGATCCGGATGACGTCGATGACGGCGATATGAAAGAGCTGAACAAACGCCGCATGACGCTGATGGCCGGTGTTGCTTATCGTCACACCGCCGACTGGGGTACGGTTCGTACCACGCTGGTGGGCGATGTGCTGAACAACAGCAACGGTATTATCTGGGATCTCACCTATCTCTATCCGTTCCAGTTTGGCGACCTGCGCGTCACTCCGGGTATTGGTGCACTGTGGAACAGCTCGAATCAGAACCAGTACTATTACGGTGTGTCCAGCGGCGAATCTGCACGTAGCGGAATCGATCGTTATGATGCCGATGACAGCTGGAGCCCATACGTTGAGCTGAGCTTTGATTACAAAATCAATCAGAACTGGCGTGCTAACCTGGTCGGTCGCTATACCCGCCTGGGCGATGACATTAAAGACAGCCCAATGGTTGATACCAATTCTCAGGCGCTGGTCTGGACCGGTCTTAGCTATACCTTTTAACTAAAAATCATGCACTACACTGGGGCGCTTTGCGCCCCTTTGCACTTTTTGAGTGCTCGTTATTGGTGCAGGGAGGATGTTATGCGGCGTACAGTGACTTTTTCCGATGCCATTACTTTACCGGCCATCGGCCAGGGCAGCTGGTATATGGGTGAAGACCCGCATCAGCGTCAGCAAGAGGTCGCAGCGTTACAGGCCGGGCTGGAATGTGGCCTGACGCTGATTGATACCGCCGAGATGTATGCTGATGGCGGTGCCGAGCAGGTAGTGGGGGAGGCATTAGCTGGACGGCGTGATACCGCCTGGCTGGTCTCCAAGGTCTATCCGTGGAATGCGGGCGAAATTGATGCAGCAGAAGCCTGTGAGCGCAGCCTGCGCCGTCTGAAAACGGATTATCTCGATCTCTATTTGCTGCACTGGCGCGGTAATATTCCGCTGGAAGAGACGCTACGCGCGATGGAAAATTTGCAGCGGCAGGGCAAAATTCGCCACTGGGGCGTATCCAATTTTGACAGCGAAGATATGCATGAGCTGTGGTAAGAGCCGGGCGGAGAAGCCTGTGTAACGAACCAGGTACTGTATCATCTGGCATCGCGTGGTATTGAATATGACTTGTTACCCGAGTGTCAGCAGCGTCAGATGCCGGTGATGGCATATTGTCCGCTGGCACAAGCCGGCCGCTTACGTCACGCGCTAATGGATAATCCAATCCTGAATGACATTGCACAACAAAAGCGCATCAGTGTCGCTCAGTTGCTGCTGGCATGGGTTATCCGCAATGACGGGGTGATGGCGATTCCAAAAGCCAGTTCGGTGGCTCACGTTCGGGAAAATGCTGCGGCGTCAGAGGTGACGCTGACCCGCGAGGATCTGGCCGCGATTAATCTGCAATTCCCGCCGCCAGCAGTAAAAATGCCGCTCGACGTGGTGTAAGGTAATAAGGCGACGGTGAGTCGCCCCTGAATCATCAACTCTTTTTTCGCACCCGCAGGGTGGTGGCAAGGCGCGCAGGTTGCTCACAGGCACTCTTCATCGGCTTGCTGATATGGGCAGTCTCGACGCAAACAAACTTTTTATAACCGTCATTAGCCATATCGGCCATGCTGCAGGAAAGTTCTGCACCCGGATTCCACGTGACAACGTCACTATGATAGTGATGGTACACTTCAATAAAGCGATCGCCTGCTTTGTCGGCTATCACGCTGCAATCTTCAGGCTGGTTATAAATGCGGTCAACGCGGCCGGCATAGCGCTGTTTACCGTTGTCAGCATGTCCGCTCACGCCGTCAGCCACCTTATCGATAAAGCTGTTACCCAGCCCGCTGACTTCAACGTCGGCGATATCCGCGACGGCAAAGTAGCTGTGCAGCGCGGCAGTGGCCTGATAATCACCGTGAGCCTCCAGCTCAATCTCACAGCGTTCGCCGAAGCGGAAGCGGGCAAACAGGGTGAAATCATGCGGCCAGAGCTTTTTCGTCTGCTCGTTGCTTTCCAGCACCAGCGTCAGCATCGCGCTGTTTTCATTCTCGTCATGGGCAGACAGCGTCCACGGGAGATTACGTGCAAAACCGTGCGCGGGTTCACCGGCCGGGCCAAACCACGGCCAGCAGATTGGCACTCCGCCGCGAATCGCTTTGCCGGCAGTAAACGGGGTTTTATCGCTCAGCCAGATCACTGGCTTCTCACCGCTCGGTTGCCAGGCAATCAGTTGTGCGCCCTGCAAGGTTACGGCGGCACGCACCTTCGGATGACTGATCACAATCACCGGCAGGTCGCCAATCTGGCGTTGGGAAAGATAAGGCGTGATTTGGTTAATAACCGGAAGCGAAAAGAGTTTCTCGTTCATGATGAACCCTATTTTATGCAGATACTGACGATAAAAAAGGGCGACCGTAGTCGCCCTCTGTAATCAGCTTTTCAGCATCGCTTATTTTTTAGCGATGTGAGCAACCAGATCCAGTACTTTGTTTGAGTAACCAGTTTCGTTATCGTACCAGGAAACCAGTTTCACAAAAGTGTCGCTCAGAGCAATACCAGCCTTCGCATCAAAGATGGAAGTCAGGGTTTCGCCGTTGAAATCGGTAGAAACCACTTCATCTTCGGTGTAGCCCAGAACGCCTTTCATTTCGCCTTCAGCCGCGGCTTTGATTGCTTCACAAATTTCTTTGTAAGAAGCAGGCTTAGCCAGACGTGCAGTCAGGTCAACTACAGAAACGTTAGGCGTTGGAACACGGAACGCCATGCCGGTCAGTTTGCCGTTCAGCTCAGGAATCACTTTACCTACTGCTTTAGCTGCGCCAGTAGAAGAAGGGATGATGTTTTGAGATGCGCCGCGGCCGCCGCGCCAGTCTTTGTGAGACGGGCCGTCAACGGTTTTCTGCGTTGCGGTAGTCGCGTGAACGGTGGTCATCAGTGCTTCAACGATACCAAATTTGTCGTTGATTACTTTAGCCAGCGGTGCCAGGCAGTTAGTGGTACAAGATGCGTTAGAAACGATATCCTGGCCAGCATAAGAAGCATGGTTCACGCCCATTACGAACATTGGGGTGTCATCTTTAGAAGGACCAGTCAGCACAACTTTTTTCGCGCCAGCTTCGATGTGTTTACGAGCAGTTTCGTCGGTCAGGAAGATACCAGTTGCTTCAGCAACAACATCAACACCTGCTTCGTTCCACTTCAGATTAGCCGGATCGCGCTCAGCGGTAACACGGATGGTTTTGCCGTTAACAACCAGATGGCCGTCTTTGACTTCCACGGTGCCTTTGAAACGGCCGTGAGTTGAGTCATATTTCAGCATGTAAGCCATGTACTCTGCGTCTAACAGATCGTTGATTGCAACGATTTCAACGTCAGAACGTTCCTGAGCAGCACGGAAAACAATGCGACCGATGCGGCCAAAACCGTTGATACCTACTTTGATAGTCATATATTCCACCAGCTCGTTGTTAGTGAATAAAAGGTTGGCTGTAAAATTACAAAAACCTTACCAGGCGTCAAGCGGAATCGTGTCAATTGTTGCGACAAATCAATCCTTCGAGCAGGAATTATTCATCTTAAAACACACTCCGTGACGACAGATAACGTTACACATTGGGGCTGACAGCCCGAATATAAAGGGGTGACAGTGCCAAAGGGTGATCCGTATCACAATTTTTAGTGCAGCTTGAATTGTGACGGGCAGAGGCACGAAAAATTCACCTGTACTTGTTAAGTGTTTGTTAGAATACTAGCTGATTTTTCCAGAATAACACTGCCAGAGACTATCATTATGGCTAAAGATTTGACCAGACTTACACCCGAAACCGAGCTGAACGAAATGCAGCGCTATGTGACGCAACAGCGGGGTACTGAACCGCCGTTCTCCGGCGCGCTGTTGCATAACAAAAGTGATGGCATTTATCACTGTCTGGTATGCAGCGCACCGCTGTTTCTCTCCGAAACCAAATATGACTCCGGCTGTGGCTGGCCAAGCTTTTATCAGCCCTACAGCGATGAGGCGATCCGTTATATCGAAGATAACTCACACGGTATGCAGCGCATCGAAATTCGTTGCGGCAGCTGCGATTCGCACCTCGGTCATGTGTTTCCGGATGGCCCGCAACCCAGCGGCGAGCGCTACTGTGTTAATTCTGCCTCACTGAGTTTTACCGATGATGACGGCAAGCAAACCAAAGGGTGAGCTGATGCAAAAAGACCTGAATGAGATGATTGCGGCGATGACGCCAGACGTTTACCAGCGGCTGGTAACTGCCGTTGAACTGGGTAAGTGGGCAGATGGCGTGGCGCTGACTGCGGAGCAGAAAGAGAACTGCCTGCAACTGGTGCTGCTGTGGCAGGCGAAGAATAACCACCAGCCGCAGCATATGAGCATCGGACCGGATGGACAGATCGTCACCAAAACCAAGCAGCAGTTGAAAGAAGAGTTTGGTATCAGCCCTGACACCACGCGAATCACTCTGCAGTAAAGCTGACAGCGGGCTGATTTATTCAGCCCGTTGATTTAACTGATAATGGCACCCGCGGCGGCCATTTCTGCCAGCGCATGGTCACTGTCTTCTGCCGCCAGATTAACGCCGCGACAGCCTGCGCGTACCACCTCGACCTGATAACCGAGCGTCAGCGCATCCAGCACGCTGAATTTAACACAGTAGTCAGTGGCCAGCCCGAGGATCACCAGTGAGGTGATGCCGCGGCTTTTCAGCCAGTTATCCAGTTCGGTTTTGCACCGGTGACCGTTATCGAAAAAGGCGCTGTAGCTGTCCGTTAAGGCGTCCTGGCCTTTATAAAACACCGCCTCAATCACCGACGTGTCGAGCGCCGCATGAAACTGTGCGCCGTGGCTGTGCTGGATACAGTGATCCGGCCACCAGATTTGCTGCAGGCCGTTAAGCTCACCAACGGTATGCTGCGGCTGACCCGCTACTGAAGCAAAACTACCGTGGTTGGCAGGATGCCAGTCCTGTGAGGCGACAACCGCTTCGCCACACTGATAAAACGCTGCCGCCAGCTGGTTCGCCACGGCGATAGTGGCATCACCGTCATTGACCGCCAGCGCGCCGCCAGGGCAGAAATCATTTTGCAAATCGATCAGCAGTAAAGCGCGTTTCATCAGGCATCCTTAGTTGTTTCAGTTTGGGGTAAGTTCACCGCGCAGATTGCTCTGCATCAGCTGACGCACTTCGTCAGTGGAGAAGTTCTGGCTCAGCAGAAAGTGCAGTTTGGTCAGTGCCGCTTCCACCGTCAGATCGAAGCCGCTAATCACGCCGGCGTGAGCCAGCGCATTGCCGGTGGCGTAGCCGCCCATATTCACCTTTCCGGACATGCATTGCGTCAGGTTGACCACCACAATACCGCGTGCCGCCGCATCTTTCAGTTCGTTGATGAATTCAGCATTTTGTGGCGCATTACCGACGCCGTAGGAGCGCAGAATCAGCGCTTTTACCGGCTGACGCAGGAAGTTACGCACTACTTCGGCGGAAATTCCCGGATAGATGGTAACGACGCCAATCGGCTGCGGTGAAGTCGGATGAACAATTAATTCACCTTCACCTTGCGGGGTGGATGGGGTATTCAGGCGACGAATATGAATGCCGGCTTCCAGCAGCGGTGCCAGGTTAGGCGAATCGAAGGCATTAAAGCCATCGGCATGTGCTTTGGTAGTGCGGTTGCCGCGAAACAGGGTGTTATTAAAAAATAGCGTCACTTCATTAATCGGATAATTAGCGGCAACAAACAACGCGTTCAGCAAGTTTTGCTGGCCATCAGATCGCAGTTCTGCCAGCGGAATCTGTGACCCTGTCACAATGACCGGCTTCGCCAGATTTTCCAGCATAAATGACAGTGCTGAGGCGGTGAATGCCATCGTATCTGTGCCATGCAAAATAACGAAGCCGTCATAGGAATGGTAATTTTTCTGAATGTCGTCCGCAATCGATTGCCAGTCTTCCGGCGTCATATCGGAAGAGTCCATCAGCGGCTGATATTCATGGATGGTAAAGTCAGGCATTTCCGGGCGGTGAAACTCAGGCATGTTCGCCAGCTGAGTTTGCAGATGGCCGGAAACCGGAATGTAGCCGTGCTCAGAGCGTTGCATACCGATGGTGCCACCGGTGTAGGCTACATAAATTGATTTTTTTTGCATTATAAACGGACTCAACAACTTGCCATAAAGGACAACAGTATATTACTTCAGTGCAACGGCGAAAATGCCGCTGCACTGGCGGGGGTCTCAGAAACGGAATACGGGAGCGATTAATGCCCCCGTAACAGAGAGATTAACGTACGTCGCCGCAGGTCAGGCAAAGTGCGTAACGGTTTTGCGGATCGTTCATCTCATCGAACAGCCCAGGCTGTTTTTTCAAGTCTGCCACCACATCAGCCATTGGCGCTGGCAGCCAGGCTTTCAGCATGCCAGGCAACGAGGCGCGAACAGAGACGTCGAACTGGCTCAGCAGCGCATCAAACAGCGTCGGCTGATCTTGTGACCAGATCAGCTGATAATCTTTCAGCTTCGCCAGTTCGGCGGCTTTTGCGACCGCATCATCGAAGTCACCCAGTTCATCGACCAGACCATTCGCTTTAGCATCGCTACCGGTCCAGACGTGGCCTTGCGCGATCTGATCGATCTGCTCAGGGGTTTTATGGCGGGACTTCGCTACCAGGTCGATGAAATTCTTATAGCCGTTTTCGATAGTCAACTGCATCAACTGCTGAACTTCCGGCGGCAGCGCCTTCGTTAAGGCAACATCGGCCAGTGGGGAGGTGGCCACGCCGTCGGTATGCACGCCAATCGCGCCCAGCGAGTTTTCCACGGTATTGATAACGCCAAAGATGCCGATAGAGCCGGTCAGCGTACTTGGGCTGGCGATAATATAGTTGGCAGGCGTTGAGATCCAGTAGCCACCGGAAGCGGCCATGCCACCCATCGACACCACTACCGGCTTACCGGCTTCACGTGCGGCGGCCAGCTCTTCGCGGATCACTTCCGACGCTGACACGCTGCCGCCAGGACTGTTAACGCGCAGAATAATCGCTTTGATTTTTGCATCCAGACGCGCATCGCGAATCTGCTTCGCGGTGGTATCGCCACCGACCTGACCCGGCGTTTCTTCTCCATCCATAATCGCGCCATTTGCCACTATTACCGCGATATTGCCATTCTGATTGCTGTTATCGTTTAACGGATAATCATAGATACTGATGTTATTGTATTGATTATCCTGTTTATTCAGGCCGAAGATTTTCACCAGCTGCTGATCAACCAGCGCGCGTGATGCCAGTTCATCGACCAGTTTGTTGTCTTTGGCATACTGTGCAGTATCGCCGCCAACTTTCTGCAGGCCATCCAGCACGCCTTGCGCACCGGGGAACAGCTGTTGTGTCGTAAGCTGACGGTTGGCCGCAATGGTCTCAAGGTAGTTATTCCACAGTTCACCGATCCAGCGGCTGTCGGCATCGCGCGCGGCAGGGGACATATCGTCGCGCAGGAACGGTTCTACCGCCGACTTATAGGTGCCGACGCGGAAGACATGCGAGGTAACCTTCAGCTTCTCCAGCAGCGTCTTATAGTAGAGGCTGTTAGTGGCGAAACCGTGCAGATCTACATTACCCTGCGAGGAGAGCCAGACTTTATTGGCAAAGCTGGCGAGATAATATTGCGCCTGGCTGTAGCTGTCGCCAGTGGCATAAATCGGTTTGCCACTGTCGCGGAATTCACGCAGTGCTTTGCCGATATAGTGCAGAGAAGGCTGGTCGGCACCGGCGAAATCGCGCAGTTCCAGAACCATACCGGTAATGTTGTTATCATCTTTTGCCTGACGAATGGCGTTTACTACGTCGAACAGTGAATTCTCTTTCAGCCGGTCGCTGCTGGCACCCAGTAGCTGGCGGCCAATTTTGCTCAGTCGGTTACTGACCGAAGGCTGATCCACCACTACGCCGGTTAGATCGACTTTTAATGCGCCGCGCGGCACTTCAGCTGGCGCGTTGGCGCTGTTGATCTGGAAATAAATGCCAACGCAAATAAGGATCAAAAAAATCAGGAACAGGTTAAGAATGAACTCACGCATAAAGTTCATTACTCGCCATGTCCATTTAAAAATACCAGCGATAATTCGCCACAAAGTGCGCATGTCATCTCCATATTCGCAGAGTAATAGCCCGGAAGCCTTAGCTCCCGGAGGATGAGCTCATCCTAAAGAGCGCCAGCCCAATTGTCAGCAGGAAAAAGCACTATGCTGTAACAAAAGGTCAGCCTGTGTTAGTTTGCTGGCAAAAGTAAATGCAACTCATTATCAGGAGGCATTCATGGATGCACTGGATTTATTGGTCAATCGTCGTTCTGCATCACGCCTGGCCGAGCCCGCTCCGGCCGGTGAAGCGCTGGAAAATATTCTGCGCGCCGGTATGCGCGCGCCTGACCACGGTACGCTGCAGCCGTGGCGTTTTATCGTGATTGAAAATGAAGGGCGCGATCGTTTCAGTGCACTGCTGGAGCAAGCGGCGCGCCATGATCATATGGAGCAAAAAGCGATTGATAAAGCGCAGCAGGCGCCGTTCCGTGCGCCGATGATCATCACGGTGGTGGCCCATTGCGAAGACCATCCAAAAGTACCGCGCTGGGAACAACTGGTTTCTGCTGGCTGTGCAGTAATGGCGATGCAGATGGCCGCGGCGGCGCAGGGATTCAATGGTATCTGGCGTAGTGGTGCCTGGACCGAACATGCTGCGGTGCGCGACGCTTTCCACTGCCGTGAGCAGGATGCGATTGTCGGCTTCCTCTATCTTGGCACCCCGCAGCTGAAATCTTCCACCACGGTTCTTCCTCCTGACACCGCACCCTTTGTCAGTTATTTCTGAGTGACTTTTTCCACCGCAGCATGCAGGGTTGTCAGCAACCCTGTTTTCGTCGGCTTAATGAGCGAATAAACCACCAACGGTGAAGACGGGCTTATCACCGTTGGCTGAACACGCTAACATAGCGGCGGTAATGCGACGATGGAGTAAACCTAATGGAATACCTGGCTGACGAGCGGCTACGGATGTGCAGCAAACATGCATTGACTGAGATGAAACCGTGAAGCAAAAGGTTAAAGCGAAATAATGCGCCTGTTTATTGCCGAAAAACCGAGTCTGGCGAGGGCGATAGCCGATGTGCTGCCGAAACCCCATCGTCGTGGCGATGGCTTTATCGCCTGTGGTAACGATCAGGTGGTCACCTGGTGTGTTGGTCACCTGCTGGAGCAGGCACAGCCCGACAGCTACAACAGCCGCTATGCGCGCTGGTCGCTGGCCGATCTGCCGATTGTGCCGGACAAGTGGCAGTTGCAGCCACGTCCTTCCGTTGCCAAACAGCTTAATGTGATTAAAGGCCTGCTGGCGAAAGCCAGCGAAGTCATCCATGCCGGTGACCCGGATCGTGAAGGGCAGTTGCTGGTGGATGAAGTGCTGGATTATCTGGCACTGCCTGCCGAAAAGCGCGAGAAAGTGCAGCGTTGCCTGATAAACGATCTTAACCCGCAAGCGGTAGAGCGGGCGGTCAGCCGCCTGCGCGAAAACCGTGAATTTATTCCGCTGTGCGTTTCTGCACTGGCGCGGGCGCGTGCAGACTGGTTGTACGGCATCAATATGACGCGAGCATACACCCTGCTGGGGCGTAACGCCGGTTACGATGGCGTGCTGTCGGTGGGCAGGGTGCAGACACCGGTGCTTGGACTGGTGGTGCGCCGTGATGAAGAGATTGAAAACTTCGTCGCCAAAGATTTCTTTGAAGTCAAAGCGCATATCGTGACGCCAAAAGATGAGCGCTTTGTCGCCCTGTGGCAACCGAGCGACTCCTGTGAGCCTTACCAGGACGAAGAGGGGCGTTTGCTGCATCGGCAATTAGCGGAGCATGTGGTAGCGCGTATCGGCGGACAGCCCGCGATTGTCACCCAGTATAATGACAAGCGTGAAAATGATACGGCGCCGCTGCCGTTCTCACTTTCCAGTTTACAGATTGAGGCTGCGCGCCGCTTCGGCCTGAGCGCGCAAACGGTGCTCGATACCTGTCAGCGACTGTATGAAACCCATAAGCTGATCACCTATCCGCGTTCTGACAGCCGCTATTTGCCGGATGAGCATTTCGCGGGTCGCCATGCGGTACTCAACGCCATCAGCGTGCATCAGCCGGATTTAACCCCGCCAGCGGATTTCGATACTGACAGAAAAAATCGCTGCTGGGACGATAAAAAGGTCGACGCTCACCACGCAATCATTCCCACCGCGCGCAGCAGCCAGACGCGCCTGAGTGAAAACGAAGCCAATATTTATGGGCTGGTTGCCCGCCAGTATCTGATGCAGTTTTGCCCGGATGCGGTTTATCGCAAATGCGTAATTGATCTCGATATTGCTGGCGGTAAATTTGTGGCTAAAGCACGTTTCCTTGCCGAAGCGGGCTGGCGTGCGCTGCTTGGCAGTAAAGAGCGTGACGAAGAGAACGACGGTACGCCGCTGCCGGTGGTAAAAAAGGATGATGAGCTGCTGTGTGAACGCGGTGAAGTGGTGGAGAAGCAGACGCAGCCGCCGCGCCCGTTTACCGATGCCACCTTGTTGTCGGCAATGACCGGAATTGCACGCTTTGTGCAGGATAAAGATCTGAAGAAGATATTGCGTGCTACCGACGGCCTGGGGACTGAAGCGACGCGTGCCGGTATCATCGAATTACTGTTCCGCCGCACTTTCCTGTACAAAAAAGGGCGCTATATTCACTCGAGTGAGGCGGGGCGTGCGCTGATTCACTCACTGCCGGAGATGGCGGCGCGGCCGGATATGACAGCACAGTGGGAATCCACGCTGACTAAAATCAGTGAAAAGCAGTGTCGTTATCAGGACTTTATGCATCCGCTGGTGGAGACGTTGTACAGCCTGATTCATCAGGCGCGTCAGCAGCCAGCCGCCCATGCATTTCGCGGATTGCCCGCTGCGAGCAGCAGTAAAAAGCCGCCGCGTAAAAAGACGAAAGCCAAGGCCGCCGGCTAATCACAGCATCAGGACATTCCCGCTGACCGCCTCTGGCGCTCAGCGGGAGGGCTGTCAGAGGCGGAATTCTGCCCAGATTGGCGCATGGTCAGAAGGTTTTTCCATGCTGCGGATATCGTAATCGATGCCGGTGGCGACGCAGCGCTCTGCCAGGGGTTTGCTCGCCAGCACCAAATCGATACGCAGACCGCGATTATCATCAAATCCTTTCGAGCGGTAGTCAAACCACGAGAAACGGTCATTCAGCTCGGGGTTTTGTGCCCGCCAGGTATCCACCAGGCCCCAGTTCATCAGGCGATCCATCCATTCGCGCTCTTCCGGCAGGAACGAGCACTTGCCGGTGCGCAGCCAGCGCTTACGGTTCTCTTCGCCGATGCCGATATCCAGATCGCTGGAACTGATATTCATATCGCCCATGATTACCACCGGATTCTGCGGCTGCAGGCTCTGCTCAAGATAATCCTGCAGATCGCGATAGAACTTATCTTTGGCCGGGAATTTGGTCGGATGGTCGCGGCTTTCTCCCTGCGGGAAGTAACCGTTAATCACCGTCAGATTGCCGATCGGCGTTGCCAGCTCCGCCATGATCAACCGGCGCTGTGACTCTTCGTCATCGCCCGGAAAGCCACGGCGCACGGAAATCGGTTGCTCTTTGGTCAGCAGTGCCACGCCATAATGGCCTTTCTGGCCGTGAT
Organism: Winslowiella sp. 2C04; assembly: GCF_050037805.1. NCBI lineage: Bacteria > Pseudomonadati > Pseudomonadota > Gammaproteobacteria > Enterobacterales > Erwiniaceae > Winslowiella > Winslowiella sp. 2C04. The sequence goes on from NZ_CP188300.1 coordinate 2,071,731, forward strand.
AGAAGACGTGATAGCCAAGTTTACTGACCTCTTCCAGCGGGAACATATCATCGTGAACTTTGGTTTCCTGCAAACCAATAACGTCGGGTTGATGCTGCTCGATAATCGCTGCAAGCTGATGTGGGCGGGCGCGCAGCCCATTGATATTAAAGGAAACGAATTTCATTTCAGTTGCCATTTCGCGAGGAAAAAGATGGCCGGATGGTAGCAGAATTTAACCGTGGCTGTCACCGTTTGTCGCGGTGTTACCGGGTATCGTTGCAATAGAGTCATGCGAGAAAACAGGGAGTAACGCTGAAATGGTGGTGGGGGAAGGATTCGAACCTTCGAAGTCGATGACGGCAGATTTACAGTCTGCTCCCTTTGGCCGCTCGGGAACCCCACCAGGGGAAGCGTCTTACCGTTATAGCAGGATAATCAAACTGACGTGGCGTCAGCAGATGGTGGTGGGGGAAGGATTCGAACCTTCGAAGTCGATGACGGCAGATTTACAGTCTGCTCCCTTTGGCCGCTCGGGAACCCCACCACTGGCCTGGCTACTATGCTGGTAAGCGGGGCGCATCATATCAAATGAAGCGTGGCTGTAAAGTACTGGATAAAGGAAAGTTTATCGTTTGCCGTTTTTTTACCCGTAGCGCTGAATTACCCAGCAAAACAGCGCTACCGGTGATCGATTACAGGATGATAGTGCGGTTGCCGTAAACAAATACGCGCTGCGCCAGCACTTTATCCAGCGCGCGGCTCAGCACGTTTTTTTCCACATCACGCCCGGCGCGCATCATATCTTCTGCGGTGTAATTGTGGTCGACGTGAATCACGTCCTGCATGATGATCGGGCCTTCATCAAGATTATCGTTCACGTAATGCGCCGTGGCGCCAATAATCTTTACGCCGCGTTCATAAGCCTGATGGTAAGGACGAGCACCAATAAATGCCGGCAGGAACGAGTGGTGAATATTGATGATTTGATTCGGGTAGCGTTGCACAAATGCGGGTGTCAGCACGCGCATATATTTAGCCAGCACCACGTAATCAGGCTGATAGCGATCAATTTCTGTCGCCATGTTGTTATCGTGCTGTTCACGCGTCATGCCTTCATGGCTGACCAGAACAAACGGAATATCAAAACGCTCCACCAGCGTGCGCAGGGTTTCATGGTTGCCAATCACCGCCGCAATTTCAACGTCCAGACCACCGTAAGTGCTTTTCATCAGCAGATCGCCAAGGCAGTGGGCCTCTTTGGTCACCAGAATGACCACCCGACGACGGCCTGCCGCACCCAGTTCGCGCACCGAGCCTTGCGGCAGCGCGCTGTCGAGATCGGCCAGCAGCGTGTTGTCGTTGAAAATTCCTTCCAGCTCGGTGCGCATAAAGAAACGCCCGGTGCGGTGATCAACAAATTCGTTGTTCTGCACGATGTTCAGTTCGTGCTTGTAACAAATGTTGGTGATTTTAGCGATCAGCCCTTTGGCATCCGGGCAAATAGTCCGTAAAACTTTTCGTTGCAGTGTTTGCGCTTGCATTTGTTTATGGATCCTGTCGAAGCGTTTGTTCGTTTATCAAACATCAAATCTAAACGGCAATAATTCTATTGGCCGCAACATTTTTTGTATTTTTTTTCACCGCCGCACGGGCAACGATCGTTTCGTCCCACCTGTGGAGTGGTACCGTCGATATAGTACCAGCGATGATCCTCCCGAATAAAGCGCGAGCGTTCATGAATGGCCGCAACACGCTGATTGTCGAGGAAACGCGCAAAAAAAGTCACGAAAGCTTCATTATCATGGCTTCCTGTCTCCTGAGCGATTACATTCAGACTAAGCCACTCGGTGCTGGCAAAACTTTCCTCAAGTACACTTTGCAATTGTGCTTGTCGACAACTACTGTGCCAGGTGGCAGCAAGATAAGCGGCATCCTGTTTAACATAGGCGGTATAACGCGAGCGCATTAATTTTTCAGGGGTGGACGGAATTGCCGACCCACTCAGCCATGGCTCGCAACATAGGCTATACTGCATTCCGCTACAGCACGGGCACTTTTCAGACACATGAACTCCGGGTTGTCAGATAACAGGTATAAATTAAAACAGGCGTTATGTTAACCGAGCGGCAGTCGGTTAGCCATTTGCACGTTAAGTTATCACCAGAGGTTGAATGAGACAGGTTAAAATTGGACTGGCGCTGGGTTCTGGCGCTGCCAAAGGATGGGCCCATATCGGCGTGATTAATGCCCTGCAACGCGCAGGCATTCAGGTCGACATCGTGGCAGGCTGTTCGGTTGGCGCACTGGTTGGTGCTGCCTATGCCAGTGAACGGCTGCCGATGATGGAAAAATGGGTGCGCTCATTCAGCTACTGGGATGTGCTCCGGCTGATGGATTTTTCATGGCGTCGCGGTGGTTTATTACGTGGGGATCGGGTGTTTAATCATGTTCGCCGGGTAGTGGAACATGAAAATATCGAGCAGTGTAAGCTGCGTTTTGGCGCGGTGACGACCAACCTCAGTACCGGCCGTGAGCTATGGCTGACGGAGGGCGATCTACATCGGGCAGTACGCGCATCCTGCAGTATGCCAGGCCTGCTGGCTCCTGTTGGTTATAACGGTTACTGGCTGGTCGATGGGGCGGTGGTGAATCCGGTGCCGATTTCACTGACCCGCGCGTTGGGGGCTGATATAGTTATCGCCGTCGACTTACAGCATGATGCCCACCTGATGCAACAGGACTTACTGTCAGTCACACCCCAATCTGAGGAGCAGCAATATGAACAGGCGACCAGCTGGGGTGGAAAGCTCCGTCAGCAACTGTCTAAAATGGCCCAGCGACGGATCAACCATAGCCCTGGGGCGATGGAGATTATGAGCACCTCTATTCAGGTGCTGGAAAACCGGATTAAACTTACTCGTATGGCTGGCGATCCGCCGGATGTACTTATTCAACCTTTTTGCCCGCAGATATCAACGCTGGACTTCCATCGTGCAGATGAAGCGATTGCTGCTGGCAAAGAGGCCGTCGAAAAAAAAATGGATGAGCTTTTACCGCTTGTTCGGAACAGATAATTGAGGCTGGTCAGGCACACATGTTACTTCAGGCAATTCTGACAGGCATAAGTGCGTTTTATGAACCACTATTTAATTATCTGGCGCACAAGGGGGAACAATGGAAAAACCATTAAACGGGAAACAAATACTCATCGTAGAAGATGAGGTGGTTTTCCGTACCCTGCTGGAAAATTTCCTTCAGGCATTGGGTGCAACTATCTTCTCGGCCACCGATGGTCTGGAAGCCGTTGATGCGCTACAGCGCGTGTCACCAGATTTGATGATTTGCGATTTGGATATGCCGCGAATGAATGGCATTAAGCTGGTGGAACATCTGCGCGCGCGCGGTAATCAGTTACCGATTCTGATAATCTCGGCAACCGAAAATATGTCGGACATTGCCCACGTGCTGCGTCTTGGGGTGCAGGATGTATTGTTAAAGCCGATCAAAGATCTTGAGCGATTGCGCGAGGCGGTTTATGAGTGCCTCTATCCGTCGATGTTCACCTCAAAAGTTGAGGAGGATGAGCAGCTTTTTCAGGACTGGGATGCCCTGGTGCGCGATCCTTCAGCGGCGGCAAAATTGCTTAAGCAGTTGCAGCCCCCGGTACAGCAGGTGATTGCCAACTGCCGTATTAATTATCGCCAGTTAACGATGGCTGAGCAGCCGGGACTGGTGCTGGATATCGCAGCGCTTTCCGAAAAAGACCTCGCATTCTACTGTCTGGACGTCACCCGCGCCGGTGATAACGGCGTGCTGGCGGCGCTGTTATTACGGGCGCTGTTCAATGGTTTACTGCAGGAGCAGTTATCCGGTCAGGGTCAGCGACTGCCAGAATTAAGCGGGTTGTTGAAGCAGGTTAACCTGTTATTACGGCAAGCCAATCTTACCGGTCAGTTTCCGTTATTAGTCGGATATTACCATCAGGGTTTAAAAAATCTGATTCTGGTTTCTGCCGGGCTGAATGCCACGCTCAACATCAACACTCATCAAATTCAGCTCAATAACGGCGTACCGCTGGGAACGCTCGGCAGCACGCATCTTAATCAAATTACTCAGCGATGTGATGCCTGGCAGTGTCAGGTTTGGGGCGCGGGTGGCAGATTAAGACTTATGTTATCTACTGAATAATAAACGAAGTAATAATAAACTCAGATCGGCTGACGACAGGCTCAGCCATTAGCTTTAAACTTACGATGAACTTGGGTAATAGTCTTAATTTTACTGGAATTTGTCTATCCGGGATAAATCCCGGGCCTCTGAACTGATATACTCATTTCGTTTTTAATTCGACATACTCAAGTAAAAAACTTGAACGGCCTAAAGAGAGGTATCTTGATGTCTGCCTATAAGTCTAAAGTAAAAAAAGCGGTAATCCCTGTAGCGGGTTTGGGAACACGTATGTTGCCAGCAACCAAAGCTATTCCAAAAGAGATGCTGCCGCTGGTTGATAAGCCGTTGATTCAGTATGTCGTTAATGAATGTATTGCCGCAGGAATTAACGAAATTGTGCTGGTTACGCACTCTTCCAAGAACTCCATTGAAAACCATTTCGATACCAGCTTTGAACTGGAAGCGATGCTGGAAAAACGCGTTAAGCGTCAGCTGCTGGACGAAATCCAGTCTATTTGCCCACCACATGTGACCATTATGCAGGTGCGTCAGGGTATTGCTAAAGGTCTTGGACACGCGGTGATGTGCGCGCATCCGTTAGTGGGCGACGAGCCCGTTGCGGTTATTCTGCCTGATGTGATTATCGACGAGTATGAGTCTAATCCATCCAAAGATAACCTTGCAGATATGCTGAAGCGCTTTGATGAAAGCGGCCACAGCCAGATTATGGTTGAGCCGGTAGCGGATGTGACCGCCTACGGCGTGGTGGATTGCGAAGGTCGCGAACTGAATCCGGGCGAAAGCGCTCCGATGGTGGGGGTGGTTGAGAAGCCTAAAGCCGCTGAAGCGCCATCTAATCTGGCAGTAGTGGGCCGTTATGTGTTGTCTGCTGATATCTGGCCTCTGCTGGCGAAAACCCCTCCGGGCGCAGGCGGTGAAGTGCAGCTGACTGACTCTATTGCCATGCTGATGGAAAAAGAGACGGTTGAAGCTTACCACCTGAAGGGCGTCAGCCATGACTGCGGTAACAAACTTGGCTATATGCAGGCTTTCGTTGAATATGGTGTGCGTCACGCGTCACTGGGTAGTGATTTCAAAGAGTGGCTTGAAAGCACCGTTGGCAACAAAAAGTAATGTTTTTTAACGCGAGATAAGTTAATGAAAGTTACCGTATTTGGTATCGGCTATGTGGGTCTGGTTCAGGCTGCGGTTCTGGCCGAAGTTGGACACGACGTTCTTTGCATCGATGTTGACGCTAACAAAGTCGAAAATCTCAAGAAGGGTATTATCCCTATCTTTGAACCCGGCCTGACGCCTCTGGTCATGCAAAACTATGAAGCTGGCCGACTGAAATTCAGCACCAATGCTGAAGAGGGTGTGAATCACGGTGTGATGCAGTTTATCGCTGTGGGTACACCGCCAGACGAAGATGGTTCAGCGGACCTGAAATATGTTACTGCTGTGGCACGTACCATTGCGCAGTTTATGAACGGTCATAAAGTGGTTATCGACAAATCTACCGTGCCGGTAGGTACTGCAGACCGCGTACGTGCTGTGATGTCGGAAACGCTGAAGACGCGCCAGCTGGATATCAGCTTTGATGTGGTGTCGAATCCGGAGTTCCTGAAAGAGGGCGCTGCGGTCAGCGATTGTATGCGTCCTGAGCGTATCGTGGTCGGTACTGACAATGAAGAAGTGGTTGAACTGCTGCGTGAGCTGTACGAGCCGTTTAACCGCAATCACGATCGTATGATCCTGATGGATATCCGCAGTGCAGAGCTGACCAAGTATGCGGCCAACTGCATGCTGGCAACCAAAATCAGCTTTATGAATGAGATTTCGAACCTGGCGGAGCGTCTGGGTGCCGATATCGAAAAAGTCCGTATGGGTATTGGTTCCGATCCGCGTATCGGCTACCACTTCATTTACCCTGGCTGTGGCTACGGCGGCTCCTGCTTCCCGAAAGACGTGCAGGCACTGATTCGTACCGCTGAGTCGATTGGTTACAACCCACGCCTGTTGAAAGCGGTGGAAGACGTCAACGATTCGCAGAAAACCAAACTGCCAGCGTTTATTAAGCGCCACTTTGGTGATGATCTACAGGGGAAAACCTTCGCACTTTGGGGCCTGTCGTTTAAACCGAATACGGATGATATGCGTGAAGCTTCCGCCCGCGTGCTGATGGAGACTTTATGGGAAGCGGGTGCTTCGGTTCAGGCGTTCGATCCTGAAGCGATGGATGAAGCACAGCGCATCTACGGTCATCGTACCGACCTGAAGCTGATGGGCACTAAAGAAGCGGCACTGCAAGGTGCCGATGGTCTGGTAATTTGTACCGAGTGGAAAAACTTCCGCGCACCTGACTTCGATGTGATTAAAAATGCCTTAAAAGAACCCGTGATTTTTGATGGTCGTAACCTGTATGATCCAGAAAGAGTCAGCAAGCGCGGTTTTGTTTATTATGCAATCGGCCGCGGAGCGTCTATTCAAATTGCATAATTAATGAGGACAGTATGAAATATCTGGTTACCGGCGCAGCAGGCTTCATTGGTTTTCACGTTAGCCAACGTTTGTTGTCAGCCGGTCACCAGGTTGTCGGAATCGACAACCTGAATGATTACTACGATGTAAACCTCAAGTTATCCCGCCTCGAACTGATTAAAACTCATCCTGAATTTGTATTCGTTGAATGTGACCTCGCCGACAGGCAGGGGATGGCGCAATTATTCGCCGAGCAAGGTTTTGAGCGGGTAATACATTTAGCAGCACAGGCTGGCGTGCGTTATTCCATCGATAATCCGCATGCCTATGCTGATGCTAATCTGATCGGCCATTTAAATGTGCTGGAAGGTTGTCGTCACCATAACATTGGCCATCTGTTATATGCTTCTTCAAGTTCGGTATACGGTCTTAACAAAAAGATGCCATTCTCGACAGATGATTCTGTCGATCATCCGGTTTCACTTTACGCCGCGACCAAAAAAGCTAATGAACTGATGTCGCATACTTATTCTCATTTGTACGGAATTCCGACAACTGGTTTGCGATTCTTTACTGTTTATGGCCCGTGGGGCCGTCCGGATATGGCACTGTTTAAGTTTACCCGCGCTATTCTCGCCGGTGAAAGTATTGATGTGTATAACCATGGACAAATGCGTCGCGATTTTACTTATATTGACGATATCGTTGAATCAATATTTCGGTTACAGGATATTGTGCCGCAGAAAGATCCACAGTGGACGGTTGAAACCGGATCGCCAGCCACCAGCTCTGCGCCTTACCGTGTCTATAATATCGGCAACAGCCAGCCCGTTACCCTAATGGCATACATTGAGGCACTGGAGAACGCGCTTGGAATGATAGCCGATAAAAATATGCTGCCGATGCAACCGGGTGATGTGCTGGAAACCAGCGCGGATACCAGCGCACTGTATGACGTTATAGACTTTAAGCCGCAGACAGGTGTGGATGAAGGGATTAAACGCTTTGTAGAGTGGTACAGGGCGTTCTACAAGGTGTAGTGGCGGGTATGCTATGACATGTCATAAAATAAAAAAGGAAGCCAATGGCTTCCTTTGTTTTTGCTTACCCTGATGGAACAAATGTTCAACAATTATCAACAATAAAAAACCCCATTTTATCAAATGGGGTTAATTGGGAAGCACCCTGAACAGCTATTACAGCAGGAAATCATCCAGCTGTTTACCTTGCTCTTCAATTGCTTTTTTGATTACTGCTGGAGTACGGCCCTGGCCAGTCCAGGTTTTGGATTCGCCGTTTTCATCGATGTATGAATACTTAGCCGGACGTGCAGCACGTTTCGCTTTGCCCGCAGCTTTGGTTGCAGCCATAGTCTGCAGCAGTTCATTAGGATCGATGCCATCAGCAATCAGCATTTCACGATATTGCTGCAGCTTACGAGTACGCTCTTCAATCTCAGCCTGAGCCTGAGTATCTTCTTCACGACGTTCGTTAACGACGACTTCCAGTTTTTCCAGCATCTCTTCCAGAGTTTCCAGGGTGCATTCTCTGGCTTGTGCACGCAGGGTGCGGATGTTGTTCAGAATTTTAAGTGCTTCGCTCATTGTCTAATCTCAAAATTATATTGGGTGGGAGAAAATGTTCTGCCTGATAATAATAGAGGTCGGAAATAGGAACTGCAATAGATAATTTTGTAAGAAACTCAAAATAACTATTTAACCTGCGATAAGTTTAACCCTATTTGCCAAATTTTAAAGCCTGCTGCCTTAGAAATATGCCATTTGATAAAAAAATAGGCCTTAACACCCCTGCGCGATCAAGGATATGTACTGCCACGAAAAGCCAATTATTGATAACGCACAGGTAAGAATGGGCTTACATAGCAGCTCCATGTAAAGTGAAATAGAGAAAAGTCTGAGAATATTAAAGACTTCTTTATAGCGTGTTTGACGTTTTATGCGATGCAAACGCCGATGCTTATGACGCTGTTTAAAACAGCAATCACAGTAATGAGTCGTAAGCAGGGTGGAAAACAGCTGGCAGCGACATCCGGTTTAGTCGCCGTAAAGGCGTATATAGCCCGATACTGTGATACACTTCCGCCGGACACTTGTTAACCTTTTTGTGGAGTTTGGCCTGATGGCTCAGCTTTATTTTTATTATTCGGCGATGAACGCGGGCAAATCTACCGCGCTGTTGCAGTCATCTTATAATTATCACGAGAGAGGCATGCGCACGCTGATCTATACCGCCGAGATTGACAACCGCTTTGGGCTGGGCAAAGTCAGCTCGCGAATTGGTCTCTCATCTCCAGCGAAGCTGTATAATAACCAGACATCATTGTTCAATGAAATTAGCGCAGAACATCAACAACAAACGGTACATTGCGTACTGTTGGATGAAAGCCAATTTCTTACAAGAGAACAAGTTAAAGAACTTTCCGATGTTGTTGATAATCTCGATATACCTGTACTTTGTTATGGGTTACGTACAGATTTTCGCGGTGAATTGTTTAGCGGCAGCGAGTATTTATTGGCCTGGTCAGATAAGCTGGTCGAGTTAAAAACAATCTGCCACTGTGGACGTAAGGCCAGCATGGTATTACGGCTGGACAGTAATGGCGCGCCTTATAAAGAGGGTGAGCAAGTGGTAATTGGTGGGAATGAGCGCTACGTCTCAGTTTGTCGTAAACACTATAAAGAGGCGCTGGAAACCGGTGCCCACAGTGCTATTTATGGCACCCGAAGCGTATCGGCATAGTGTGATAAGCCATGGGGTGACGTTGAACCGCAGACCTGTCCCCAGCCAACAATAAAAAAACCCGCCGAAGCGGGTTTTTTAACATCTGACTACAGCGTTACTTTTTTACTTTCTTTTCAGCTTTAACACTTTTGACCGGCTGCGCTTTAACCGCTTCGGCGACAGAGGTGAAAGGCTCAACAAAGTCACGACCATAGAAGGTATCCAGCATAATCTGTTTCAGCTCAGCAATCAGCGGATAACGCGGGTTAGCACCGGTACACTGGTCGTCGAATGCATCTTCAGCCAGCTTATCCACTTTGGCGAGGAAGTCCGCTTCCTGAACGCCTGCTTCACGGATAGATTTCGGAATGCCCAACTCTGCCTTGATCTCTTCCAGCCAGGCGAGCAGCTTCTCAATTTTCTCTGCGGTACGGTCACCGGCAGCGCTTAAACCTAAGTGATCAGCGATTTCCGCGTAGCGACGACGTGCCTGAGGGCGGTCATACTGGCTGAAAGCTGTCTGCTTGGTTGGGTTGTCATTCGCGTTGTAGCGGATGACGTTGGCAATCAGCAGGGCGTTAGCCAGACCATGCGGGATATGGAACTCAGAGCCCAGTTTGTGCGCCATTGAGTGACAAACCCCAAGGAAGGCGTTGGCAAAGGCAATACCGGCGATGGTAGCGGCATTATGTACGCGTTCGCGGGCGACCGGGTTTTTTGCCCCTTCTTTATAACTGGCAGGCAGGTTATGTTGCAGCAGTTTCAGAGCCTGTAATGCCTGGCCATCGGAGTACTCATTTGCCAGCACGGACACGTAGGCTTCCAGTGCGTGAGTTACCGCATCGAGACCACCAAAGGCGCAGAGAGATTTTGGCATGTTCATCACCAGGTTGGCATCAACAATCGCCATATCCGGAGTGAGCGCGTAATCCGCCAGTGGGTATTTCTGACCGGTAGCATCATCGGTAACTACCGCAAACGGTGTCACTTCTGAACCGGTGCCGGAAGTGGTGGTGACGGCGATCATTTTCGCTTTCACACCCATTTTCGGGAATTTATAGATACGTTTACGGATATCCATAAAGCGCAGCGCCAGCTCTTCAAAGTGGGTTTCCGGATGCTCATACATTACCCACATGATTTTAGCCGCATCCATTGGTGAACCACCACCCAGAGCGATAATCACATCAGGTTTAAAGGAGTGCATCTGCTCGGCACCTTTACGCACGATGCTCAGCGTCGGATCCGCTTCAACTTCGAAGAACACTTCTGTTTCAATGCCGTGAGATTTCAGCACAGAAGTGATCTGGTCAGCATAACCGTTGTTAAACAGATAGCGGTCAGTGACGATGAACGCGCGTTTTGCACCGTCGGTCGCCACTTCTTCAAGGGCAATAGGCAGTGAACCGCGACGGAAGTAAATGGACTTCGGAAGTTTATGCCACAACATATTCTCTGCTCGCTTGGCCACGGTTTTCTTGTTGATCAGATGTTTAGGTCCGACGTTTTCAGAAATGGAGTTGCCACCCCATGAACCACAACCCAGCGTTAACGACGGTGCCAGCTTAAAGTTATACAGATCGCCGATCCCACCCTGTGAGGCCGGAGTATTGATCAGGATACGGGCGGTTTTCATCTTGTCGCCGAAATAATTAACGCGTTCGCGTTCATTATCCTGATCGGTGTACAGGCAAGAGGTGTGACCGATACCGCCCATCGCTACCAGCTGTTCCGCTTTGCTGACCGCGTCGGCAAAGTCTTTCGCACGGTACATCGCAAGGGTAGGCGACAGTTTTTCATGAGCAAAAGGCTCAGATTCATCAACCAGTTTCACTTCACCGATCAGAATTCGGGTATTCGATGGCACGGTGATACCCGCCATCTCAGCAATTTTCACTGCTGGCTGGCCGACAATTGCCGCGTTTAACGCGCCATTCTTCAGGATGATATCCTGCACCGCTTTCAGATCCTGGCCCTGTAGCAGGTAGCCACCGTGGCTGGCAAAACGCTCGCGAACCGCGTCATAAACTGAATCAACCACGATTACTGACTGCTCTGATGCGCAGATCACGCCGTTATCGAAGGTTTTCGACATCAGAATCGATGCCACCGCACGTTTGATATCTGCCGTTTCATCAATCACCACCGGCGTATTACCCGCGCCGACACCAATTGCCGGTTTACCGGAGCTGTACGCCGCCTTCACCATGCCCGGGCCACCGGTCGCGAGGATCAGGTTAATATCCGGGTGATGCATCAGTTGGTTAGACAGTTCCACCGAAGGCACATCGATCCAGCCGATAATATCTTTTGGCGCACCGGCTGCGATTGCCGCCTGCAACACGATATCGGCCGCTTTGTTGGTGGCATCTTTAGCACGTGGATGCGGAGAGAAAATAATGCCGTTACGGGTTTTCAGGCTGATTAATGCCTTGAAGATAGCGGTGGAGGTTGGGTTAGTGGTCGGAACGATACCGCAAATAATACCGGTAGGTTCTGCAATGGTGATAGTACCAAAGGTGTCATCAGTTTCGAGGATACCGCAGGTTTTTTCGTCTTTGTAGGCGTTGTAGATGTATTCTGAAGCAAAGTGGTTTTTGATGACTTTATCTTCGACAATACCCATACCCGATTCGGCAACGGCTAATTTAGCGAGGGGAATTCGGGCATCTGCGGCAGCGAATGCGGCAGCGCGGAAAATTTTGTCTACTTGCTCTTGAGTGAAATTGGCGTATTCACGCTGTGCTTTTTTAACACGTTCAACAAGTGCGTTAAGTTCAGCGACATTAGTAACGGCCATAATGCTCTCCTGATGGAAGTTTAAACTCTTTTAGTAAATAAACCTGATTAGCGAGTATAGTCAGCGCATCTGATACTGTCGTTTCACTGCGCTGAAGTCGGCATTTGAATCGCGCTAACCTCTGCTTCATTTACTGAAAGAGTTTTACTGCATTTACAGACTGATGCTACGCTCTGCTGCGGTTTTATCTCTCCTTTATTTGTCACTGAGCTTACCCCCTCCGAGGTAGCTGTTTTTTGATCTGCATCAACCTTTATGTAAGCTGACACCTTTCAGCCGAAGTGATTTGTTGACAAAAAGTATAAATTTTTCTGATTAATTAACAGATTTGTTACTGCTTCGCATAACAAGCTGGGTTTGGTGCTATTTGTGGAATTTTATGCTGGTTAAATGACCTAATCTTTGTGTGATATGCTGCTTTGCCCGCTGGAATCCGCGACAATTTTCGATTAAATTAGCCGCCTTAAACTGGCTCAGGTCTGGAGCGCTGAGTGAACCCTGAAATTCTTGATTTATCCGGCTACATTAAATTCTTTGTCGGACTCTTTGCGCTGGTTAATCCGGTCGGCATTATTCCGGTATTTATCAGCATGACCAGCTATCAGGGCGCGGTAGAGCGCAATAAAACCAACCTGACGGCCAATCTGGCAGTGGCGATCATTCTCTGGACCTCACTGTTTCTCGGCGATGCCATACTGCATGTATTTGGCATTTCTATCGATTCCTTCCGCATCGCTGGCGGTATTCTGGTGGTGACGATAGCGATGTCGATGATCAGCGGTAAGCTGGGAGAAGATAAACAGAACAAGCAGGAGAAGTCAGAAAGCGCAATCCGCGAAAGTATTGGTGTAGTGCCACTGGCGTTGCCGTTGATGGCCGGGCCGGGTGCTATCAGTTCGACGATTGTCTGGAGTACCCGCTATCACAGCTGGCAGAACCTGATTGGTTTCAGCCTGGCGATTGCGTTGTTTGCCGGCTGTTGCTGGCTGCTATTCCGCGCGGCGCCGCTAATGGTTCGCTTGTTGGGTCAAACCGGAATTAACGTGATTACCCGAATCATGGGGTTACTGCTGATGGCGCTGGGCATTGAATTTATCGTCACCGGCATCAAATCAATTTTCCCCGGCCTGCTGGGCTAACCCTTTTCTCTGCTCCCACCTTCAAAAATAAGCGCATATTATGCGCTTATTTTTTAGTATTAAACTTCCCACGCGCAAAAACAGTGCATCCTGTGAAACTATTGCCTCTTTATGGTGCAATTATTCGTTCTGCTTAATCTGCGCGACACATTATAAGAATCATTTCTTTCGATCTGCTGACAATGATGGCAGTGTCTGGATGATGTTATTTTTTTCACATGATTCTCTGATAGCTAAATGCTTTTTTCTGGCGTTCTTATCATTAATTATGCATTTAATGCAGCGTATTGTACTGGGAGAGTGATAATTTAACAAAATTTGTGCATTTTGTGCGCACTCAGATCTTTCTGGTAACTTTAAACCAACATTAAATTAAATAATATCGATATAAATCAATCATTTGAAAGATGTTTTTATTTAACAAATAACGCTTTGACGTCAATCGTTAACATGATAAAAGAGAATTAGTTAACATTTTTAGGATTTTGCTTTGGCGCAGAATGACGTGTTCTGTTAATTTCCGACACATCGTGAAAAAAAATTCGGGCTGTTGGCAAAATGAGAACGGATTTTGCTTAACCCTTAAGTTATTTGAAGTTGTAGCGGAGCCAGCGGAATTCTGACAGCCGAATTACTGAGTTTAATCAGTTAATCGTCTGCTGCGATCCTGAAGTCTGGCTGCCATGTCAGACGTACTGGCTATCCAGTTGGTAAGCCCATTATAAGGATGAATTAACGTTTCATGAAATTGAGCAACGCTATGCGAAAACGCATTTCGCCCGGTTTTATCCTTACATTCGGACTGGCCGGTCCGGTTGTTGCCGCCAGCGTACCGGCGGGCACTGACCTTGCTGCACAACAGTCGGTGGTGATCAATAACGGCACCGAAGTGGCTTCCCTCGATCCGCATAAAACCGAAGGCGTGCCGGAAAGCAGTATTATTCTTAATCTGCTGGAAGGCTTAGTGTCGAATGATAACTACGGGCATCTGGTACCGGGCGTGGCAGAGCGCTGGGAAAATCAGGGAGGCAAAGTCTGGACGTTCTGGCTGCGTGACGATGCGCGCTGGAGCAATGGCGAGCCGGTCACCGCACAGGATTTCGTCTGGAGCTGGCAGCGACTGGTTGATCCCAAGACCGCGTCGCCTTACGCCAGCTATGTACAGTATGCCCATATTGAAAACGTCGATGACATCATCAACGGTAAAAAGCCGGTCAGTGCTCTTGGCGTTAAGGCGCTGGACGATCGTCGTTTGCAAGTGACGCTCAGTGAGCCGGTGCCTTATCTGCTGTCGATGCTGGCCCATACCGCGATGAAACCGGTGAATCGACACGCGGTGGAAAGCTATGGTGAACAATGGACGCGGCCAGAACACTATGTTGGTAACGGCGCTTACACGCTTGGCAACTGGGTGGTTAACGAAAAGATTGTGCTAAAGCGTAATCCGCAATACTGGAATAACAGTAAAACGGTCATTGAGCAGGGCACATTTTTACCGATTGCCTCTGAGGTCAGTGATGTAAACCGCTATCGCAGCGGTGAAATTGATATCACCAACAGCGCCATTCCGCCCGATCTCTACCCGATGCTGAAAAAGCAGCTTGGGCAGCAGGTGCGCGTCAGTCCTTATCTTTGTACCTTCTATTACGAAATCAATAATCAGCGTGCACCTTTTACCGATGCGCGGGTGCGCACCGCGCTGAAGCTGACGCTGGACCGGGATATCATTGCCGAAAAAATTATGGGGCAGGGACAAATCCCGGCCTATGGTTTGACGCCACCGTTTACCGAAGGAGCCAGTTTAACGCCACCGTCGTGGTTCACATTGACGCAGGCCGAACGCAACGCGAAAGCCAAAGCGCTGCTGGCGGAAGCGGGTTACAGCGCCGATAAACCGCTGAAATTCACCCTGCTGTATAACACCTCCGATCAGAATAAAAAGCAGGCGATTGCCGCCGCATCAATGTGGAAAAAGAACCTCGGTGCCGATGTCGCTTTGCAGAATCAGGAGTGGAAAACGCTACTGACCGCCCGTCACAACGGTGAGTTTGACGTGGTTCGCGCCACCTGGTGTTCTGACTATAACGAACCGTCGACCTTCCTCAATATGTTACTGAGTGACTCGTCGACCAATACCGCTTTTTATAAAAGCCCGGCTTTTGACCAACTGATGGCGAAATCACTGACGGCAGGCAACGATCGGGCGCGGGCGGCGATTTATCAGCAGGCAGAAAATCAGCTTGATAACGACTCGGCGATTATCCCGGTTTACTACCGCGTCAGCGTACGACTGGTTAAACCCTGGGTCGGTGGCTATACCGGTAAAGATCCGCAGGATAATACCGATCTGAAATATTACTACGTTACTAAACATTAATTTGCTGCGTACCGGGCGAAACAGCTCGGGTGCGGCGAACGATGAAGGCTCTGCGGGGCCACAAGAACGCTGCTGGCGACATTTATTCGTTCCAATGTCGCCAGCAGGTTACCCGGTTACGGGAGATAGCTGAGCTCTCACTGCATCAGCAATAATAATCACTGGAGTATTGACACAATGACCAACATCACGAGAAAAAGCCTGATCGCCGTTGCGGTGATGGCCGCGCTGGGTGCGCAAAGCGCACTGGCGGCAAATGTGCCGGCAGGCGTTGAACTGGCCGCTAAACAAGAGCTGGTAAAGGGCAACGGTGCTGAACTGCAATCGCTCGATCCGCATAAAATCGAAGGCGTGCCGGAATCAAACGCCAGCCGCAATTTGCTGGAAGGTCTGATTATCAGTGATTTGGACGGTCATCCAATTCCGGGTGTGGCAGAAAGCTGGGAAAATAAAGATGGCAAAGTGTGGACCTTCCACCTGCGTAAAAATGCCAAATGGTCGAACGGCGAGCCGGTAACTGCGCAAGATTTCGTTTACAGCTGGCAGCGTCTGGCCGATCCCAATACCGCATCGCCTTACGCCAGCTATCTGCAATACGGTCATCTGGCCAATATCGATGACATTATTGCCGGTAAGAAAAAGCCAACCGAACTGGGTGTAAAAGCGATTGACGCTAATACGCTGGAAGTCACCCTCAGCGAGCCGGTCCCTTATTTCTACAAACTGCTGATTCACCCATCAATGTCGCCAGTGTATAAGCCAGCGGTAGATAAATTTGGTGAGAAGTGGACTCAGCCAGCAAACTGGGTCGGCAATGGTGCCTTTAAACTGAAAGAGTGGGTGGTCAACGAGCGTATCGTGATGGAGCGTAACCCTGAATACTGGGATAACGCCAACACCAAACTGGAAAAGGTGACGTTCCTGCCAATCTCTTCTGAAGTGACCGATGTTAACCGCTATCGCAGCGGCGGCAGCGATATGACCTATAACAATATGCCGATCGAACTGTTCCAGAAGCTGAAAAAAGAGATTCCAAAAGAGGTGCGTGTTGATCCGTATCTCTGCACTTATTACTACGAAATTAATAACCAGAAGCCGCCATTTAACGATCCGCGGGTGCGTGCTGCACTGAAGCTGGGTATTGACCGCGATATCATCGTACATAAGGTGAAAAATCAGGGCGATCTGCCGGCTTACAGTTATACCCCGCCATACACCGACGGTATCAAACTGACCGAGCCGGAGTGGTTTAGCTGGTCACAAGAAAAACGTAATGAAGAAGCGAAAAAACTGCTGGCAGAAGCCGGCTTTACCGCCGATAAACCGCTGACCTTTGACCTGCTATACAACACCTCAGATCTGCATAAAAAACTGGCAATTGCCGCCGCCTCTATCTGGAAGAAAAATCTGGGCGTTAACGTTAAGCTACAGAACCAGGAGTGGAAAACCTTCCTTGATACCCGCCATCAGGGTAACTTCGATGTGGCGCGTGCTGGCTGGTGTGCGGATTACAACGAACCGACCAGCTTCCTGAATACCATGCTGTCTGACAGCAGCAATAATACCTCACACTATAAGAACCCAGATTTTGACAAGGCGATGAGCCAGACGCTGGCAGCACCTTCCGATGAGAAACGCAGTGAGCTGTATGCCGAAGCGGAAAAAATTCTCGATAAAGATTCGGTGATCGTTCCGGTTTATTACTATGTCAATGCGCGTCTGGTGAAACCGTATGTTGGCGGCTATACCGGTAAAGATCCGCTGGATAACGTTTACGATAAAAATCTGTATATCATTAAGCATTAATTAGCAGCCAACAGGTTGCGGGTCGCAGGGGCGGCGAATTGCTGCCCCTGATTGCGGCATCGTTTGTTTTTATTCTGTAGTTTGAGCCATGTAGGTACGGGCAATGTTAAAGTTCATTTTACGTCGTTGTCTGGAAGCGATTCCGACGTTATTTATTCTTATCACCATCTCATTCTTTATGATGCGTTTAGCACCGGGCAGCCCTTTTACCGGTGAGCGCACGCTCGCGCCAGAGGTTATGGCCAATATTGAAGCCAAATATCACTTAAACGATCCGATTATGACGCAGTACTTCAGCTACCTGAAGCAGCTGGCCCACGGCGATTTTGGTCCATCGTTTAAATATAAAGACTATACGGTGAACGATCTGGTCGCCGGTTCATTCCCGGTATCGGCCAAACTGGGCGCTGCGGCGTTTCTGCTGGCGCTGGTATTGGGGGTGACTGCCGGGGTGATCGCGGCACTGAATCAAAATACCAAATGGGACTACACGGTAATGGGGATCGCCATGACCGGGGTGGTGATACCCAGCTTTGTGGTTGCGCCGCTGCTGGTGATGGTGTTTGCGATTATGCTGAAATGGTTGCCGGGCGGTGGCTGGAACGGCGGGGCGCTGAAATTTATGATTCTGCCGATGGTGGCGTTATCGCTGGCCTATATTGCCAGTATTGCGCGTATCACCCGTGGCTCGATGATTGAAGTGCTGCACTCCAACTTTATTCGCACAGCGCGAGCGAAAGGTTTACCGATGCACCGTATCGTGTTGCGTCATGCGCTGAAACCTGCGCTGCTGCCGGTACTGTCTTATCTCGGGCCAGCCTTTGTCGGTATTATCACCGGCTCAATGGTAATTGAAACCATTTATGGCCTGCCAGGTATTGGTCAGCTGTTTGTGAACGGGGCGCTGAACCGTGACTACTCACTGGTACTTAGCCTGACGATTCTGGTGGGTGCGCTGACTATTCTGTTTAACGCGATCGTTGATGTGCTGTACGCCGTTATCGATCCTAAAATTCGTTATTAACGCTGGAGCTCGCCATGATTTTAAGTAAGAAAAATAGCGAAGCTCTCGATGCTTTCAGTGAAAAGCTGGAAGTCGAAGGGCGCAGCCTCTGGCAGGATGCGCGTCGTCGCTTTATCCATAACCGCGCAGCACTAACCAGCCTGGTTGTGCTGTTGCTGATTGCGCTGTTTGTTATTCTCGCCCCGATGCTGTCACAGTATGCCTATGACGATACCGACTGGGCGATGATGTCTGCGGCTCCGGATATGGCCTCCGGTCACTATTTTGGTACCGACTCTTCCGGGCGTGATTTGCTGGTGCGCGTGGCGATTGGTGGACGTATTTCACTGATGGTCGGCGTATCGGCGGCGCTGGTGGCGGTACTGCTTGGCACGCTGTATGGCTCGCTGTCCGGTTACCTTGGCGGTAAAATTGACTCGGTGATGATGCGACTGCTGGAGATCCTTAACTCCTTCCCGTTTATGTTCTTTGTCATCTTGCTGGTAACCTTTTTTGGCCAGAATATTCTGCTCATTTTTGTCGCTATCGGCATGGTTTCCTGGCTGGATATGGCGCGTATTGTGCGCGGTCAGACCCTGAGCCTGAAGCGTAAAGAGTTTATCGAAGCGGCCCACGTCGGCGGTGTCTCGACCTTCAATATCGTGGTGCGACATATTGTGCCAAACGTGTTAGGCGTGGTGGTGGTTTACGCTTCACTGCTGGTTCCCAGCATGATCCTGTTTGAATCTTTCCTCAGTTTCCTGGGTCTCGGCACGCAAGAGCCGCTGAGCAGCTGGGGCGCGCTGCTCAGCGATGGTGCTAACTCGATGGAAGTGTCGCCGTGGCTGTTGCTGTATCCGGCGGGCTTCCTGGTGGTGACGCTATTCTGTTTTAACTTTATTGGCGATGGCCTGCGTGATGCCCTCGACCCGAAAGATCGTTAAGGAGTTTCCCGATGAGCATAATTGAAACACAGCCAGCAATGGCAAAAACCACGGGAAGCGCGGCGCTGCTGGATGTAAAAGATCTGCGCGTAACCTTTAAAACCCCGGACGGAGACGTCACGGCAGTTAACGATCTTAACTTTAGCCTGAGTGCCGGTGAAACACTGGGGATTGTCGGTGAGTCCGGCTCCGGTAAATCGCAAACCGCTTTTGCGCTGATGGGGTTGCTGGCCAGCAATGGTCGTATTGGCGGTTCGGCACTGTTTAACGGTAAACAGATTCTTAATTTGCCGGAAAAGCAGCTGAACAAACTGCGCGCCGAACAGATTGCGATGATCTTCCAGGACCCGATGACTTCGCTGAATCCCTATATGAAAGTAGGCGAGCAGTTAATGGAAGTGTTGCAGCTGCATAAAGGCATGAGCAGCAGCCAGGCATTTGAAGAGTCGGTGCGGATGCTGGATGCGGTGAAAATGCCGGAAGCGCGCAAGCGTATGAAGATGTATCCGCATGAGTTTTCCGGCGGCATGCGCCAACGCGTGATGATTGCAATGGCGCTTCTCTGCCGGCCGAAACTGCTGATTGCCGATGAGCCGACTACCGCACTGGACGTGACGGTACAGGCGCAGATCATGACGCTGCTGAATGAGCTGAAACGTGAATTCAATACCGCGATTATTATGATTACCCACGATCTCGGCGTCGTGGCAGGCATCTGTAATAAAGTGCTGGTGATGTATGCCGGAAGAACCATGGAATATGGTCAGGCGCGCGATGTGTTTTATCGTCCGGCGCATCCTTACTCCATTGGCCTGCTGAATGCGGTGCCACGGCTGGATGCAGTGGAAAATGATACGCTGATGACCATTCCGGGTAATCCGCCAAACCTGTTACGTCTGCCGAAAGGCTGCCCGTTCCAGCCGCGTTGCCCGTACGCAATGGATATTTGTGCCAGTGCACCGCCGCTGGAAGCCTTTGGTGAAGGGCGCTTACGTGCCTGCTTTAAGCCGGTGGAGGAGTTGGTATGAGCGTGGTAGCCGAAAAGAAAGTATTGCTGGAAATCGCCGATCTTAAGGTGCATTTCGATATTAAAGATGGCAAACAGTGGTTCTGGCAGCCGCCGAAAACCCTGAAAGCGGTCGATGGCGTCAGCCTGCGTCTGTATGAAGGCGAAACCCTTGGGGTGGTGGGTGAATCGGGCTGCGGTAAGTCGACGCTGGCGCGGGCGATAATCGGGCTGGTGCCCGCTACCGACGGTCGCGTGGCCTGGTTAGGGCGCGATCTGCTTGGGCAAAATGCGGAAGAGTGGCGTAAGGCGCGCAGTGATATTCAGATGATCTTCCAGGATCCGCTGGCCTCGCTAAACCCGAGGATGACCATCGGTGAGATCATTGCCGAGCCGCTGCGTACTTACCATCCGAAAATGCCGCGTCAGCAAATTAAGGATAAAGTGAAGGCGATGATGATCAAGGTCGGCCTGCTGCCTAACCTGATCAACCGCTATCCACACGAGTTCTCAGGCGGTCAGTGTCAGCGTATTGGTATTGCCCGCGCGTTGATCCTTGAGCCGAAGCTGATTATCTGTGACGAGCCGGTGTCGGCCCTCGACGTGTCGATTCAGGCGCAGGTGGTCAATCTGTTGCAGCAGTTGCAGCGTGAGATGGGGCTGTCGCTGATCTTTATCGCCCACGATCTGGCGGTGGTGAAGCATATCTCCGATCGGGTGCTGGTGATGTATCTCGGCCATGCGGTGGAGCTGGGTACCTATGACAACGTCTACAGTAATCCGCAACATCCGTACACCAAAGCGCTGATGTCGGCGGTGCCGATACCCGATCCCGATCTGGAAAAGCAGAAAACTATTCAGTTGCTGGAAGGGGAGTTGCCGTCGCCAATTAACCCACCATCAGGCTGCGTGTTTCGCACTCGCTGCCCGATTGCCGGGCCGGAATGCGCTAAAACCCGCCCACTGCTGGAAGGCAGTTTCCGCCATGCGGTCTCTTGCCTGAAAGTGGATCCAATGTAACGGATGATGCAGTTGCAGGGGAGCCGCTTTCGGCTCCCGTTTTTACTCACGCCATAAAATATGGCACAGCTTATGATCTTTCTCCCGGCACAGCAGCACGCGGGCAAAAATATCGTTAATCGGCTCACCGTCGGCATCACCGAGGCCAATGACGACTTCAGCGAAAAAGTCAGGATTAAGGTCGAAATCGACATGCTCCTGCCAGTCTTCTGCCGGATCCATCAGTTCAGCGCCGCCACGTTCTTCAAACTGCAGATTAAATATAATAATATCGGCTGGATCGAGGTTATCCCCTGCCAGTTCCAGAAAGATATCGTAAGCCTGTTCCAGCGTTTCGTCTTCGGTAAGGCGGTTATTTAAATCCATGATTAATCCCTTGGCTTTGCGGACATTTTGCAATTTCGCTCGTTTTACAGCAACGGACTGAAGAAGTAAAACAGTCGTTCAACGATTCGTTGCCAGTAAGCACGTCGTGACCAGCGTTTGGCATCAAGCAGCTGTGAGCGCGCAATATAATCGTCCTGCACGCAGGCTAAATCAGCGCCAAAACCTTCATCATCAATCACCAGCGTAATTTCGAAATTGAGCCACAGGCTGCGCATATCCAGATTGACCGTGCCCACCAGGCTAAGTTGTCCGTCGACCAGAATACTTTTGGTGTGCAGCAAGCCGCCCTCGAACTGATAAATTTTTACGCCGGCATCAAGCAGTTCGGCAAAGAATGCGCGGCTTGCCCAGCCGACCAGCATCGAATCATTGTGATGCGGAACAATCAGACTGACATCAACACCACGCTGCGCGGCGGTGCATATTGCGTGCAGTAAATCATCGCTCGGCACAAAATAGGGCGTGGTCATTATCAGCTGTGAGCGCGCTGAATAAACCGCGGTTAACAGCGCCTGATGGATCATGTCCTCCGGGAAGCCAGGGCCGGAAGCAATTGCCTGAATGGTGTGGCCGCTCTCCTGTTCGAACGGCATCACATTATTATCCGGCGGCGGCGGTAAAATACGTTTGCCGGTCTCAATTTCCCAGTCGCAGGAGTAGATAATCCCCAGCGTGGTGGCCACCGGGCCTTCCATACGCGCCATTAAATCGACCCACTGGCCAACACCGGCATCCTGTTTAAAGTAGCGCGGATCTACCAGATTCATACTGCCGGTGTAGGCAATATAATTATCAATCAGCACCACTTTACGGTGCTGACGTAAATCCATACGGCGCAGGAAAACACGTAACAGGCTGACTTTTAATGCTTCCACTACATCGATGCCAGCATTGCGCATCATCGCTGCCCATGGGCTGCGGAAAAATGCCACGCTACCGGCAGAGTCGAGCAGCAGTCGGCAGTGTACGCCTCGCCTTGAGGCTGCCATCAGCGACTCGGCGACTTCATCTGCCATCCCGCCGGGCTGCCAGATATAGAACACCATCTCGATATTATGGCGTGCCAGCTGGATATCGCGAATCAGCGCCTTCATGGTGTCTTCGGAGCTGGTCAGCAGCTGAAGCTGATTGCCTTTCACCCCGGCAATACCCTGACGTTTTTCGCAAAGCTGGAATAGTGAACGCGCCACATCACTGTTTTCAGTGGCAAATATATGGTGGCAGGCCTTCAGATCATTAAGCCAACGCGCCGTTGAGGGCCACATGGTGCGCGCACGTTCGGCGCGCCGTTTTCCCAGATGCAACTCACCAAAGGAGAGATAAGCAATGATACCGACCAGCGGAATAATATAGATGATCAATAGCCAGGCCATTGCCGATGGCACTGCCCGACGCTTCATCAGAATGCGTAATGTCACACCGGCAATCAGTAACCAATAACCAAAAAATAGTAGCCAACTGATTAGGGTGTAAAAAGTTGTCATTAAGTGGAAATCCTGTTCACGCTCATGGTTAAGTCAGTTTACGTGCAGAAAACAGTTGGCGAAACCCTGTTACCCATTTTTCCGCGTTTAAGCAGGAAAAACGCTGACAGTTTACCGACGATTTATAAACAATCGTCGGTCGAAAGGGCCTGTTGATCACCGTTTAATCGATTTTACCGGCGTCGCTATCACTCTGCGCAGCTTATCGGCTACCGCTGGCGATAAGTCGGCCACCGTCGCGCTGCGTTTACGCTGCCGGGTGTCTGTCTGCCAGCGCGGAGCGTGGGTGGGGAGCTGCAATGCACGATCAAGAATATCTTCACCGCACTTTGCTATCATTTGCTGATAAAGCTGTGCGATTTGCTCATCCTGCACGATTTCCGGAGTCATCTGAGCGGCGACAGGTGCATTGACAGATTCTGGTAACGCAATGTCATCTTGCGCACCGGGCTGATTTAACCATTCAAGGATCCGCTGATTAGGCGGATAGATGGGCAGATATTGCAATGTCACTGAAGCTGCCACCTCCGTTTGGGCGGAGAAATCTTCTCTTAGATTATCCTTGTTGTAATCTCTGAATGCCTTAACGATGTAGCTTTTTGCTGGCGGATTTTCGTCCAGCAGCATTAGCGCGCTATGCAGCATAGAGGCGCTTATCGGTTGCGGCATCGCTGGCTGCCTGATTAATGCATTAATTTTATCGGTTATTGCTTGCGAATTGTTTTTCGCTGAGACCGTCCAGTGCAAAGTGACCCATTTCAACAGTGCGTCGCTGACGTTACTGTTTACCCTGATGAAGGCAATTCTGATCTGTTTTTTTTGCGGAGCATTACCGCCATACAGTTTTCTCATCGCCATATACAGTTTGTTGCTGTCACGCCAACTTTGCATTAGAGGGTCGCGTAACAATGCGATAAGTCGATTTGCTACTAAACCGGATGTGCGCTCCCAGCAATTGTTCAGCAGGTTAAGCGTGTCTGAATCATTAAAGGTTTTCGTTAAATCAAGCAGCCGGCGCACGGAGCTAAGGCCTGGTCCATTGATACCGAGGAGATTATACAAAGCAATAAACAGCGTATCTGCATCCAGCTCCACCGGCGGGTTGGGCTGAGACCGCAACAGATGGATTTTTTCCTGCAATTTAAGCTCTTCGTTGCGTGGCCAGTAGAGATTAACCCATCTGTTCACCTCGCTACTGGGTACTATTCTGCTGGCGTAAAATGCCAGCGTAATGGTATTTCTTGAGTATGCCTCGTTGATACTCATGGCCAGCAGGGCTGCCCGCACTTTTGCCGGAGTAAGATCTTCTGGCGTATCTTCACGCTTGAGCAGCGTTAATAATCTAAATTCTGCCGGGCCTTCATGGCACAGGTTTTGATAAATCCAGCTGATGATATGGGGTTCTGCGGGCTGTTGTACTTCAGTGAAGGCGTATTCTATCTGGCATAAACCGACTCCCCACGCATCGATCTGGCCTAACGCCTGGTGCAACTCTGCGGCGTTGAGCGTTAGCGGCTTTTCCGGCATTTGCAGTAGCTGATGAATACGTTTTAGTTTGGTATCTCCCTGCGTTTGCGGCCAATATTTTTCGCACCACGTGATGACTTCTTCGCGCACCGTGCTGCTGGTTCTGCCCGGCGGAGTCAACAGACCATTTCGTAGTCGATAATTCTGCATCAGTGCATCCGCTGGCTGCGATACAGATAACCGGCGGGTGCTTTGCGATACGCTGGTGACGCGACTCAGTATCTCAGGGGCAGTGAATATTGCCACCTCTTGAGCAGAGGCTGTCGAAGATGTCGATGAGGGGGGGATGGCGAAAAGATCGTTTGCCATATCATGGCTCTCCTTACAACTCACCTCAGGCTGAGTGCCATCATATCCCTGCAGGCGCGGTCAGATTTACACTATCCGGCTTTTTAGCTGTTGCGGAGCGATTTCATGCTAATTATTTTGTTTTGTGTCAACACATCGGATTTGGTCTGCCAGAAACCAGGTCTATAATGCATCGCCAGTTGACCATAAGCGGGATGAGCTAAAATGAGACGAAGCAGAAACGAAGTAGCACGCTGGCGAATGATACGCCAGGTTCAGCGTCGCAGGGCGCGTTGGCTGGAAGGGCAGTCCCGTCGCTATGGTCGTATGCACTCATTTCGTCATCAGATTAACCAGCAGCAGCGACGTTCAATACTGTTTATTTCGCAATATATGTGATCGATTGGGGCCAGTGGCTGGCCCCAATTTTACGTCATCAGAAGATGCGTTTAAACGGTTTCACTGCGACCTGACGGTAAACGCCCGCCGCAATATACGGGTCATCTTCTGCCCATGACTGTGCCGCTTCCAGTGAGGGAAACTCTGCAATCACCGTTGACCCGGTGAATCCTGCGACGCCGGGATCGTTGCTGTCGACTGCTGGCATTGGACCGGCGATAATCAGACGCCCCTCGTCCTGCAATAACTGCAGGCGGGCAAGATGAGCAGGGCGCACGGCGGTGCGTTTTTCCAGAGAATCAGCATTATCTTCAGCGTAAATTACATAAAGCACGTTCAGAACCCCCGTCGGGTCGTTAAGATTCGGCGATCACGGTAAGTCATCATTCGCCAATGTGCAATTGAAAGATAACCCCGGGTTAATCCAGATCACTCTTTGCCGGGGGACGTGAGGCCGCCGCAGGTATCACTCGGCGCAACTTATTTACCACCGCAGGCGCCAGGCCCGCCCCAGTATCGCTGCGCTTATATTGCTGCTCGCGTGTCGGGTAGGAAAGCTGTTCTGATGCCCGATCGAGAATATTTTCGCCGTACATATGTACCAGCAACTGATAGGTTTGCGCGACCTGCGCATTCTGTGCAATTTCCAGCTGCAACTGGACTTCAGCAGCCTTAGCTAACATGTGCTGTTTAAAAACCTCAAAAACGTGACTTTTTGCCGGTGGATTGCTGCCTACCAGCAGCAGCGCGCTGTACAGCATCAGGGCGGTGACCGGTTGCGGCATCTCTGGCTGGGTGAGTAATTTTTCAACTCTGCTCATTGTTACATCCACACTGTCTTCTGATAAGGCCATCCAGTGTTTGGCGACCCAACTTAACAGCGCGTCGGTGACACCACCGGTGACGCGAATTACCGCTGTTCTGATCTGATGTTTAACCGGTGCATCATGGCTATAGAGTTGCTTCATCGCCCTGAGCAGGTTGTTGATATCGCGCCACTGCTTCATTTGCGGCAGGCTTAACAGTGTGATGAGCCGGTCTGATGTCAAACCGGAGGTACGCCTCCAATGATGGTCCAGCAGGCTAAGTTGTTGTACATCGTCACTGATTGCGGTGGAGTTAAACAGCTGACGGACGGTGTTCAGTTTCGGCCCATTCTCACCCAGTTGGTGAAACAGCGCGATATAAACGGTGTCTGCATCAAAGTCAGCAGGAGGATTAGGTTGCCCCTGCAAGTGTTGAATTTTTTGCGATAACGGGATATCCGGATTACACGGCCAGTGGCGACCGACCCATGACCTCATCTCGTCACTTAACGCGATTTTACTGGCTTTAAACGCCAGACTGATGGTACTTCTGCCAAATGCAGTGCTGAGATCCAGCTCCAGTAGCGCTGCGCGCATCATTTTCGGCGTGATCCCGGCTGGCCTGTCGTCACGTTTAAGCAGCGTTAATAATCTGAACTCGGCATTGCCGACACGGCATGGATTATGCTTAATCCAGTTAACCATGTGCGGATCGGCTTGTTGGTGATATTCATCGAAAGTATGCTTGATACTGGTTACGCCTGGGATCCAACTGTCAATCTGACCCAGCGCGTTGCGCAGTTCTGTGGCGTCCAGGTTTTCCGGTTTCCCTGGCGTGCGCAACAGCTGGTGGATGCGTTTTATTTTGGTGTCGCCCTGAGCCAGCGGCCAATACTTTTCGCACCAGCTAATGACTTCTTTGCGTACCTCTCCGGCGGAGTGATCACTCTTCCTGAAATGTTGCAGTTGCGCAGCATTGTGCTGTATCGGTCTGTCATGCTGTGATTGTGTGTTCAACGGCGAGGATGATAACTGACGGGGGCTTTGTGATGCACCGGTCACCTGACTCAGTACCGTGGAGGCAGGCTGCGTGCGCGCCATTGAAGCAGGCGATGTCCGGGGTGTCGATAGCGGCGGAACAGCGGTGAAATCATTCGCCATATCATTGCTCTCCTTGCAACTTAGCTTCCCTGCAATGGCGGGGCAGCACTTCAGGCAGAGGCTAATCATATCCCTGCGGTCGGGGTGAAATTTACAGTATCCGGCTTTTTTGCCGTTGAAATCACATTCCTAATCAGAGCGAGGAGCACGCCCCTCAGCTGCGGGTATCACCTTGCGCAGTTTATTAACAACGGCATCTGGCCATCCGACCGCAGCAGCGTTGCGTTTATATGACTCGGGAAAGGCCGGTTCGCCTCGAATATATTCTGCTGCCCGCTCAAGAATATCCTCGCCGCATACCTCGACCAGCAACTGATAAGCCTGGGTAATTTGCTGATCGAGCGGGGGTACA
This sequence comes from Winslowiella sp. 2C04, assembly GCF_050037805.1. Classification (NCBI taxonomy): domain Bacteria; kingdom Pseudomonadati; phylum Pseudomonadota; class Gammaproteobacteria; order Enterobacterales; family Erwiniaceae; genus Winslowiella; species Winslowiella sp. 2C04. The sequence goes on from NZ_CP188300.1 coordinate 2,099,605, forward strand.
GGTTGCATCAGGGAATGAGGGTCGGTATTGCTGAGGATCACCGGCTTATTTTTTATGTAGTGATTAAAGGCTGCGATCGCGTAGCTTTTGACTGGTGGATTGCCGCCCACTAACTGTAGCGCGTGATACAGCATTAAGGCGCTGATTGGCTGCGGCATGCCCGGCTGCCTGAGTAAGGCGTCAAATCTTCTCATGGTGATATCAAAACTTATTTCCGGTGTGGAAACCCAGTGCCTGGCGACCCAGTCCAACAGTGCATCACTGACATTACCGGTGGCCCTGATAACCGCAGTTCTGATTTGATATTTTAGCGGTGCACTGTAGCTATACAGTATCTTCATCGCCCGATACAAACTGTTGGTATTACGCCACTGTTTCATATGAGGCTGGCGTAACAGCGTCAGAAGCCGGTCTGAGACCAGACCTGAAGTGCTTTGCCAGCAATCTTTCAACAACAAAAGTTGTTGTGAGTCGTTACTGATTTCGGACTCATTAAACAGTTGGCGGATGGTGGTCAGCCCCGGTCCTTTGGCACCCAGCCGGTAGAACAATGCGATATAAACGGTATCCGCTTCAAAATCTTCAGGTGGATTTGGCTGCGCGCGCAACAGATGAACTTTATCCTGTAATGAGAAATCGGAGCGGGTGGGCCAGTATTGATTAATCCATGCCTCCATTTCGCTGCTTAACACAATCTTATTAGCATGAAAGGCCAGGTTGATGGTACTTCTGCCATAGGCGGAACTGACGTTCACCGCCAGCAGTGCTGCCCGCATTTTGGCCGGAGTAATATCAGCTGGTTTGTCCTGGCGTTTAAGCAGCGTCAATAATCTGAATTCTGCGGAGCCGATATGACATTGATGACGAGTAATCCAGCGGATAATAGCCGGGTCTGCTGCCTGGTACTCTTCATGAAAGGTGTACTCAATCTGACTGAGGCTTGGCCCCCGGTTATCGAGCATATTTAAAGCCTTGAACAGCTCCGGGGCACCCAACATTGCCGGTTTATTCGGTGCATTCAGTAATTGATGAATACGTTTTAGCTTGGTTTCTGTAACGCTCAGCGGCCAGTTTTTCTGACACCATATGATGACTTCTTCACGTACAGCGACGCGGGGGAGATCGGTCGCGACCAGTTGTGTCGATGGTGCGAAGTGATAGATCGGAGAATTATAGTGTGGTTGCACCTCCGGCGTTGTTGGCGGCGGTATTAATGCTAACTGGCTGGTGCTCTGCGAGACAGCGGTAACCCTGCTCAACGCCGTGGCGGCGTTGCTTCTGGCCGTCAGTGCCGCAGCTGATACTGTCGAATAGGGGGTTATGGATGTGACGGCGGGAAAATCATTGGCCATATCATTGCGCTCCTTGTCACTTAACGTTGCGGTAATAACAGTTAAGTCCATCAGGCAAACTGCAATAATATCCCTGCTGAGGTTATCCGATTTACAGTATCCGACTTTTTGCTGTTGGTGATCACGTCATCCAGCTTAATAATCCCTTAACCTCAGCTATTTCTGAATGCAGACAGTCGTTGTTTAACGCGATTAGGCGCTTTTGCGCTGTTTAACCCGACTGCTTGTTGAAACTGATTGCTATTTGCATTTACTATTGTCCCCTGATTAAAATAGCTGAATGACTATGACGACGCTCACTACAACATTGCCCCGACGTTCTCCTTTGCCACTGCTACTGTCTCTCGCACTGCACGGCTCGGTGATCGCCGGTTTACTTTATGCTTCTTTTCACCAGGTTGTTGAAGTACCGAAAGCGTCGCAACCGATTAGCGTGACGATGGTGGCCCCTGAAGTGCAGCCAGAGCCAGAACCTGCGCCTGCACCGGTGGCACAGCCCGAACCGGAGCCAGAACCAGAACCTGCGCCGGAACCCGAACCGGCTCCTGAACCGCCAAAACCGGAACCGGTGCCAATTCCTAAACCGGAACCGAAGCCCAAGCCAAAGCCGGTGAAGAAAGATGTGGTGCAGCCGAAGAAAGAGGTGAAGCCAAAAACGCAGCCGCGTGAAGCCAACCCGTTCCAGAAAGATACCCCTGAGAATGTCGCCGCGAAACCGTCTACCGCGCCGAAACTGTCAAATGCGCCGGCGGCGAAAACGGTGTCTGACGGTCCGCGCGCGCTGAATGTTGGTAAGCCGGCTTATCCGGCGCGTGCTTTTGCGTTACGCGTAGAGGGTAAGGTACGGGTACAGTTTGATGTCGACAGTAGCGGCCAGGTCGGTAACGTGCGTATTCTCTCTGCGGAGCCGCGCAATATGTTTGAACGTGAAGTGAAGCAGGCGATGAAGAAGTGGCGTTATGAAGCCGGTAAGCCAGGCAACAATATCACCATGAGTATTGTCTTCCGCATCAATGGCGGGGCCAGTATCGAATAGTCCGGGCAGTCTCTGATAACAGGGCGGAACTCTCCGCCCTGATTATTATGGTTGGCTGTCGTGATTAAGATTGCTTTTACCGTCGGGCAGCGGGCGAGATTTGCCTTCAGGATCGACGGCAACATAGATAAACACCGCTTCGGTTGCGCGATAGCGCTGGCCAATCGGCTCAGAAGAGACTTTCTTTACCCAGACTTCCACGTTAATGGTAATTGAGCTGCTGCCGGTACGCATACAGCGTGCATAGCAACACACCACATCACCGACTGCTACCGGTTTTAAGAAGGTCATTCCGTCAACCCGCACCGTCACCACACGACCCTCGGCAATCTCTTTTGCCAGAATCGCACCGCCCATATCCATTTGCGACATCAGCCAGCCACCAAAAATATCGCCGTTGGCATTGGTATCGGCAGGCATGGCCAGCGTACGCAGCACTACTTCACCCTGCGGTGACTTCTGTTTATCGTCCATTGCTTCACTTCTTATTAAATGTGCCAGACAGGCAAAATGCCCGGCAGAGCTGCCGGGCAATAATGATTACTTTTGTTCCTGTGGCATCAGGCGGTAGATATAGACACCGCTGACCAGGGTAAATATCAGCGTCAACCCGGTCAGGCCGAACACTTTGAAATTAACCCAAAACGCCTGCGACAGCCAAAAGGCGACGTAAATATTCGCCAGGCCACAGGCGAGGAAGAACAGTGCCCAGGCGATATTCAGTTTGCGCCATGCATGCTCAGGTAACTGAATCTCTTTACCTAACATGGTCTGGATTAGCGGTTTTTTCATCCAGAACTGGCTAAAAAGCAGGGCGATGGCAAACAGTCCATAAATCACGGTGACTTTCCACTTAATAAACTCATCGTTGTGGAAAACCAGCGTCAGGGTGCCAAAAACGGCAACCAGCACAAAGGTGAAAATGGTCATTTTTTCCAGCTTGCGATAGAGCACCCAGCTAATGACCAGCGCCAGACCGGTGGCGACAATCAGCGCGCCTGAGGCGACAAAAATGTCGTAAAGCTTGTAAAAGACAAAGAATACAACCAGCGGGAGAAAATCGAGTAACTGCTTCATAAAGGTTTCCAAATCACTGACGGGGCATTGTTCAGAGTCCGGCATGCCCGTTACGGGCATGCCTTACTGTTTAACGTAACAGCATATACAGTCGATACAAATAAATTATTAATATCGCTGAAACCAGATTGCTGATTGCGTTAAATACCACCGAAGCAACATTGGCGGGCAATACGGTAAACGACGTAGCCAGCAACATCAGCAGAATTTTAGCCAGTAGCCAGAAGATGATCGCGGGTGCCACCAGTTTCATCTGGCCCCAGACCATGCGTACGCTGGTGCGCATTGAAGCAAAAACGCCGCTCTTTTCCGTCGCCAGTATTACCGGCGACAGCGCCAGCACAATCGCCAGCAGCACACCCGGCACCACCAGCACCATGAAGCCCAACTGAACCACCAGCGTGACCAGAAAGGTGAGCAGCAGCAAGCGTGGCAGCATTGGTGCGGAAGCGCCGATAGCGCGCAGGGCGCTAACCCGTTGCCCGGCGGAGACCATCGGGATCAGACATAGCATTCCACCTAACAGCAACACATTACCGACCAGTGACGCAAAGGTGCCGGCGGCAGAAGCGCGCAGTAACACCTGTTGCTGTTCGGGCGTCATGTTTTGCACCATTTCAAATAGCGTCGAAGCGCTGCCGCTGTCACCTTCGCTTAATATCGACATTTGATCGGCATCAGGCGTCAGTGCGTGACCAATGATTAGCGTAATAAATGAGGTCAGCAGCGCCATCAGTAAGATAGTAATCATTTGATGGCGCAGGAAATTTCCCGTGTCACGGTATAGCGATCCCGCCGTGATAGACATGTACACTCCTTTAGTGAATTACCGGGTTTAACTACCCGGCGATTGTACATGGTCTGGCAGTAAGCTGGCACCCTGACTTACATAACTTTCGGTAAATGCAGCGATTACTGGATGAAAAAGCGGCGGTAATCCGTATTTTGCCCGCGCGCGGTCGCAAGCATCATTAGGCTCACCATTTTCACCTGCCATCTGAAACTCCCGACAGGGGGTCGGGCGCTGCTCATAAATAGCGCATGAGACACAACCGCCAATCTCCCCCTGTAATGAGCTACATCGCGGTGTTTTATTATTCGTGCCGGCCATTGCGCGCAGAAAAGGGGTGATGGGTTCGGTCAGTTCTGCTGGCACGCGGCCGCCGCCATCATTGGCTTCAGCCCAGTAGAAAGAGACACGAAAATAGGCGCAGCACGCGCCACAGGTTACGCAAGGATTAAGATTATCGCTCATTTGATCGCCCGCCCCTCCTGAGGCTTCGAACCAAAATCACATTAATGGGGATAAGCAAAGTATCCGCTTCATGACCTTTATTCAACGGCTTTATTTGTGTAACGAATTTGTCGCAGATTGATTCAGATCAATGCATCGACTGTTAAAGGATTTGAAACAATTGATTGACATGATCTTTTGTAAATCTGCTGTCAGTATGTGCCGCGCAATAATTAAGAACACCTCAAAAGAGGTAGCAAATACAACGTGATAACAACAGGAGTGGTTATGAAGTTGGCAGCGGTAGTCCTGGCATTAACAGCAGCAATGCCAGTGATAGCAAGTGCGCATCAGGCGGGTGATTTTTTTATGCGTGCCGGTTCGGCGACGGTACGTCCGACAGAAGGGTCGGATAATGTGCTGGGTATGGGCTCGTTCAGTGTTGATAACAACACCCAACTTGGCCTGACCTTTACCTGGATGGCTACCGATAATATCGGTGTCGAACTGCTGGCGGCAACGCCGTTCCGTCATCGGGTTGGCCTGGCGGCTACCGGTAACCTGGCTGAAGTGAAACAGCTACCGCCAACGTTGATGGCCCAATGGTACTTTTTCGACAGCAGCAGTAAAGCGCGTCCCTATATTGGCGCGGGGATTAACTACACCACCTTTTACGATGCCGACTTCAATCAGACCGGGCGTGATGCCGGTCTCAGCGATCTGAGTGTTAAAAATTCCTGGGGTCTGGCCGGGCAGGTCGGTCTCGATTATCAAATCGATCCTGACTGGATGCTGAATATGTCGCTCTGGTATATGGATATCGATACCGAAGTGAAATTTAAAGCTGGTGACGAACAGCAGAATATCAAAACCCGTATCGATCCCTGGGTGTTCTTCTTTGGCGTTGGCTACCGTTTCTGATTTATTCGATAAAAATTTCATGCCAGCTAATCACTTTTTAAGGGCAATATTTGCCCTTTTTTCGCTGTCAGACTGAGCGATTAACTCTCATCACGAATATCGCTGGTTGGTCCATTTTGCTGCACTGACTTTATTCCATTGTGAGCCGCTTGTTTTGAGGTGTACATCTCGCTGGTGGCGATCACCTCGCCATTAGACGCTTTCAGTACAAAGTAGAATTCTGTTTTAACCGTCGATTTGCTTCTTTTGATCACGTAATAACCCATGACAGTCTCCTTATTCCGCCGCACAGCGCAGCAGCTTCAATATTGACCAGAAATGGCACTATTTCAATAAGTTTTATTTAACATTGTGAACCATGCCAGCGCCATGCCGAGTCTGCGATTGCGCGACAGAGGATAATTAGCCGGTTATTGTTGTGCGCAGGGTGGGGCGACGAAAAAAAAGGCCGGGTAAATCCCGGCCAGATTAATCTCAGCGTATCTGCTACTTGATTTGCATATCGTTAACTACTGATTTGACGCCTGGGACCGTGCGGGTCACTTCCACTGCGCGGTTTGCCATCTGTGGTGAGGCGACAAAGCCACTTAGCTGCACGCGGCCTTTAAAGGTTTCGACATTGATCTCAGTGGATTTCAATGAATCCTCGCGCAGAAGCTGGGTTTTCACTTTGGTGGTAATGACGGAGTCATCAAAATAACCGCCGGTGCCTTCTTTCGTTGGTGTCGGGGCGCAGGCACTGACTGCCAGTGCAACCACTGCCGCGATAACTGCACCACTTACGACTTTAAATAACTTCATTGTTTATCTCCCTGTCTGTATCAATGGATAGCACCGTCACAGATAACGGCAACCTCAATGATTGTCGGACAGAATAGTTAAATGTACAAATAACAGAGATAAAAAAGAGAAAGGAAAGAGTGCCTTATCGTGGAGCAAAGCATTTTATGCCTGGAAAACTCACGCCAGCCGTTATTAAGAATCAGTTACCGTTTTTTGAATCAAATCTCGATTGGATCCAGGATGACGCTTATTTGAACAGGATGTAAAAGGCAGATTCTAATTCGAGGAGAAATTTCTGATGATGACATCACTTAAAACAACCAGAGTTAAATGGCCGGGAGTGCCCCGGCCAGCCTGAACATCAGGTCAGATTTAAATAGCTTAACTCTTTATGGCAGCGTGACTGCTAATCAGCGGCGACAGGTTAATTAACCAGATTGCCGTTGGCATCGCGGGTTTCAATGGTCACGGTTAACTGGTCGTTTTGCGCCAGCGGCAGCCAGATATGGTTGCGATAGGAGCTGCCGGCTATCCACTGAAGGGAGCCGTCAGCCTGCATCTCACCTGCACGCAGCGTCGCTGGCGTTTCGGCGTTAAGCGCACGGGTCAAATCGGATATCCACTGGTAACGGCCAAAGTTGGCGCTGGTAATCGGCAGCTTCACTTCCTTCACAATCGAGTGGGTGGTGGAATTGCGCACGGTGACCACCTTGGTGGTGCCCGGCGTGGCATCGAGCTCGTTATGGTTGTATTTGCTGACCCACTTGTCGCCCAGCGCTTCGCCGTAGGTTCCCTGGTTGATCTGCAACTGCAATTTTCCGTCGAGGATGGACGAGATCCAGAGATTATTGCGATAGTGGCTACCCTTGATCAGGGTGATAACGCCGCTGGCAGCGTCCCTCTCACCGGCGCGGACTTCATTGGCAGACAGTCGGCTGTTAATCGTCTCGCCAATTTCTGTCGGCCAGTGATACATGCTGGTATTGCTGAACGGCAGGCTGAAGGCGGACTGCATCTTGCCAGAGGCCAGATTCTTCAGCTACACCTGGAAAAACTGACGTGCGGGCAGGTCGGCCGATCCGAGCAGTGCGCCGGTCTGATTCCAGCTGACAGGGGCGGCGCTGACCGTCTCTATGCTGGCGGTCAGCGCCTGGCGTTTGGCCAGCGGAACCCAGATTTGGTTACGGTACGAACTGCCCGCGGCAACGGCAATGGAGCCATTGGCCTGGATTTCACCGGCGCGCATCTCCTGGGTATTGCTGGCGTTAACCGCGCGGGCCAGCTGCTCCGGCCAGCTCCAGGCACCGGCGTTGCATTCGGTTATCAGAAGCGACTCGCGGGCCACTTCCTGATCGGTCTGGCTTTGTTTCAGGACGACTTGTTTTTGCGTGCCGGGTTCGGCAGCCTGTTCATCGGAGCTGATTACGCCGACAGTAAACCATTTCTGATTATCAGCTTCGGCGTAGGTGCGGCGGGTCATCTGCAGCTGATTCTGGCCGGACAAGCTGTTGTGGACCCAGATTTTGTTGCGATAGCTTGAGCCCGGGATGAAATGAATGTCGCCATTGCTGTCTCTTTCACCGGCGCGCACGGTGTTGGCCGGGAAATAGGCATTAATCGCCGCGGCCGTTTCTGCTGGCCACTGGTACATACCCCGGCCGTCGACCACCTTGTCGAGAGAATAGATGACCTGGCCGGTGGTTCTGTTTTTCAGCTGGATCTCAAAAAACTGTCTGGCGGCCAAGTCACCATTGCCTGTCAGTTCGCCGGACTGTACCCAGGTCGCAGGAGCAGGATAAAAATTCGCGACGTTCTGGGCACGGTTATTCATCCTCCGGGCGTTATTATGCTGATTGGTTGTGCCGGCGGGAATGTTCATGTAAGTGACATCCGGATTCGAGAAGTTTTGTATTCTGGAGCAGGTTGGTGAGCAATCGTTAGCCATAACTGTACGGAATCTTGGCGTGACAGTATGCTGGAATCCAGCTTCATGCGTGGCGCCGATATTATGGCCTGTTTCGTGAGCATAGGTGTAATTGGTGACAGAGCAATCCCCATTTACCACACTTAAGCCCTTGGCTTTGTTGGCATCCTGGTGTGCAACGCCGCAAACGTTTTTAACCTGGCTAAACAGAACTGCTAAGTCAGCGAGATTCTCATCACGCATCTTCTGAATAGGCGCTCCTACTGCAGAGCTTGTATTCGTCATCAGCGACAGCAGACCGGCGGCGAGCGTACCATTTTCATTGTAATTCAGGTCAAGAATACCGGCGTTAACTAATTCAATATTGACGTTACTGCGTTTATAGATTTCGTTGGTGCGTGCAATCGACAGGTTAGCCAGCGCCCGCGTATCAGGGTATTTGATACGGGCATCACTGGTCGATGCCGTTAGCACGCGGATTTTAATCGGGTAATTCTGAATGCTGACGTCATTATCTTCGCTGTGGGCAGCACGGTGTTCATCATCGCTGGCGTCAGCTGTTGCGCCATGATTATGTTCATGACCGTGAGCCGAATGGTCTTCGATGCCGTCGTCGCCATAGTCAGGGAACTTACTGGCATCAGTTTTAACAATGGCGTGATTGCCATCTGCCATTGGGGTAACCATATACTGCTGGCCGTCAACGGTGATGACGCCGGTGATATTGTTACCGTTGCGCACCAGCAGAACTTCGTTTTTGGCTGACTCTTCATCAGACATCTGGGCAGGCTCACCGAGAGTCCCTTTCCAGAGGCTGGTGCCGTCGGCATTGTCTTTAAAATCGAGCTGATGTGCGGTAACGACCAGGCCCGGCTCAACTTCCAGGGCAATATCTTTGGTGCTGGCGGCAACCAGTGCGGCGCGGACAGTGATAAAATTAACCGATTCCGTCGCCGGGCTTTCAGTAAAGATATTTTTTTTGGTGTCCAGTATCGAATGGGTTTCAGCAAACAGCTGATTTTCCTGTGACCAGGCGGCAGTGGAAGCCAGCATTAATACGCCAGCCGAAAGTAAGCGCGTGCGCTTTAATTTAAAATCCGGGAGAAACATTTTTACACCTCGTTTATTAGAAGTGTGAAATATATCCGTATGCAAGGTTTGATCAATGCTCTGCGCGGCGATTAAATAAAAACAGAAAAGTCCTGATTGATGGCGGGTGGTTTCTGCGAAAATTAATGTAAGCAAAATAAATATTAAATAAGCGATCGTTTAACTAAGTTTTAATCATGGCGTAATTGTCCTCTGCCAGCAGTGTAATCATATACAGGTCGCGCTCAATGCTGACAGCAGAAGCCAGAATAATCTCTGTTTGCGAAGGGAAGGTTCTTGATGAGTACGTTGCTAAAAATAACTGGAGTTAAATGGCCGGGAGTGCCCCGGCCAGCCTGAACATCAGGTCAGATTTAAATAGCTTAACTCTTTACGGCAGCGTGACTGATAATCAGCGGCGACAGGTTAATTAACCAGATTGCCGTTGGCATCGCGGGTTTCAATGGTCACGGTTAACTGGTCGTTTTGCGCCAGCGGCAGCCAGATATGGTTGCGATAGGAGCTGCCGGCTATCCACTGAAGGGTGCCGTCAGCCTGCATCTCACCTGCACGCAGCGTCGCTGGCGTTTCGGCGTTAAGCGCACGGGTCAGATCGGATATCCACTGGTAACGGCCAAAGTTGGCGCTGGTAATCGGCAGCTTCACTTCCTTCACAATCGAGTTGGTGGTGGAATTGCGCACGGTGACCACCTTGGTGGTGCCCGGCGTGGCATCGAGCTCGTTATGGTTGTATTTACTGACCCACTTGTCGCCCAGCGCTTCGCCGTAGGTTCCCTGGTTGATCTGCAACTGCAATTTTCCGTCGAGGATGGACGAGATCCAGAGATTATTGCGATAGTGGCTACCCTTGATCAGGGTGATAACGCCGCTGGCAGCGTCCCTCTCACCGGCGCGGACTTCATTGGCAGACAGTCGGCTGTTAATCGCCTCGCCAATTTCTGTCGGCCAGTGATACATGCTGGTATTGCTGAACGGCAGGCTGAAGGCGGACTGCATCTTGCCAGAGGCCAGATTCTTCAGCTGCACCTGGAAAAACTGACGTGCGGGCAGGTCGGCCGATCCGAGCAGGACGCCGGTCTGATTCCAGCTGACAGGGGCGGCGCTGACCGTCTCTATGCTGGCGGTCAGCGTCTGGCGTTTGGCCAGCGGAACCCAGATCTGGTTACGGTAAGAACTGCCCGCGGCAACGGCAATGGAGCCATTGGCCTGGATTTCACCGGCGCGCATCTCCTGGGTATTGCTGGCGTTAACCGCGCGGGCCAGCTGCTCCGGCCAGCTCCAGGCACCGGCGTTGCTTTCGGTTATCAGAAGCGACTCGCGGGCGACTTCCTGATCGGTCTGGCTTTGTTTCAGGACGACTTGTTTTTGCGTGCCGGGTTCGGCAGCCTGTTCATCGGAGCTGATTACGCCGACAGTAAACCATTTCTGATTATCGGTTTCGGCGTAGGTGCGTCGGGTCATCTGCAGCTGATTCTGGCCGGACAAGCTGTTGTGGATCCAGATTTTGTTGCGATAGCTTGAGCCCGGGATGAAATGAATGTCGCCATTATTGTCTCTTTCACCGGCGCGCACGGTATTGGCGGGGAAATAGGCATTAATCGCCGCGGCCGTTTCTGCTGGCCACTGGTACATACCCCGGCCGTCGACCACCTTGTCGAGAGAATAGAGTACCTGGCCGGTGGTTCTGTTTTTCAGCTGGATCTCAAAAAACTGCCTGACGGGCAAGTCACCGTTGCCTGTCAGCTCGCCCGACTGTACCCAGGTCGCAGGAGCCGGGTAAAAATTCGCGACGTTCTGGGCACGGTTATTTAGCGTCCGGGCATTGTTATGCTGATTGGTTGTGCCGGTGGGAATATGCATCCAGGTCACATTAGGATTTGAAATGTTTTGTATTGCGGAGCAGCCTGAGCATGAAGTGGACATGACAGTATAGAATCGCGGCGTGGTAGTGTGTCGGTATCCAGCTTCATGCGTGGCGCCGATGTTATGGCCTATTTCGTGAGCATAGGCGTTATTGGTGACAGAGCAATCCCCATTTACCACACTTAAGCCCCTGGATTTGTTGGCACTCTGATGTGCTACGCCGCAAACGTTTTTAACCTGGCTAAACAGAACCGCTAAGTCAGCGAGATTCTCATCACGCATCTTCTGAATAGGTTGTCCGATTGCAGAGCTTGTATTCGTCATCAGCGACAGCAGGCCGGCGGCGAGCGTACCATTTTCATTGTAATTCAGGTCAAGAATACCGGCGTTAATTAATTCAATATTGACGTTACTGCGTTTATAGATTTCGTTGGTGCGTGCAATCGACAGGTTAGCCAGCGCCAGCGTATCAGGGTATTTGATACGGGCATTACTGGTCGATGCCGTTAGCACGCGGATTTTAATTGGGTAATTCTGAGTGCTGACGTCATTATCTTCGCTGTGGTCAGCACGGTGTTGATCATCGCTGGCGTCAGCTGTTGCGCCATGATTGTGTTCATGACCGTGAGCCGAATGATCTTCGATGCCATCGTCGCCATAGTCAGGAAACTTACTGGCGTCGGTTTTAACAATGGCGTGATTGCCATCTGCCATTGGGGTAACCATATACTGCTGGCCGTCAACGGTGATGATGCCGGTGATATTGTTACCGTTGCGCACCAGCAGAACTTCGTTTTTGGCTGACTCTTCATCAGACATCTGGGCAGGCTCACCGAGAGTCCCTTTCCAGAGGCTGGTGCCGTCGGCATTGTCTTTAAAATCGAGCTGATGTGCGGTAACGACCAGGCCCGGCTCAACTTCCAGGGCAATATCTTTGGTGCTGGCGGCAACCAGTGCGGCGCGGACAGTGATAAAATTAACCGATTCCGTCGCCGGGCTTTCAGTAAAGATATTTTTTTTGGTGTCCAGTATCGAATGGGTTTCAGCAAACAGCTGATTTTCCTGTGACCAGGCGGCAGTGGAAGCCAGCATTAATACGCCAGCCGAAAGTAAGCGCGTGCGCTTTAATTTAAAATTCGGGAGAAACATTTTTACACCTCGTTTATTAGAAGTGTGAAATATATCCGTATGCAAAGTTTGATCAATGCTCTGCGCGGCAATTAACTAAAAACAGAAAAGTCCTGATTGATGGCGGGTGGTTTCTGTGAAAATTAATGTAAGCAAAATAAATATTAAATAAGCGATCGTTTAAGTAAGTTTTAATCATGGCGTAATTGCCCTCTGCCAGCAGTGTAATCATATACAGGTCGCCTTCAATGCTGACAGCAGAAGCCAGAATAATCTCTGTTTGCGAAGGGAAGGTTCTTGATGAGTACGTTGCTAAAAATAATTGGAGTTAAATGGCCGGGAGTGCCCCGGCCAGCCTGAACATCAGGTCAGATTTAAATAGCTTAACTCTTTACGGCAGCGTGACGGCTAATCAGCGACGATGTGTTAATTAACCAGATTGCCGCTGGCATCGCGGGTTTCAATGGTCACGGTTAACTGGTCGTTTTGCGCCAGCGGCAGCCAGATATGGTTGCGATAGGAGCTGCCGGCTATCCACTGAAGGGTGCCGTCAGCCTGCATCTCACCTGCACGCAGCGTCGCTGGCGTTTCGGCGTTAAGCGCACGGGTCAGATCGGATATCCACTGGTAACGGCCAAAGTTGGCGCTGGTAATCGGCAGCTTCACTTCCTTCACAATCGAGTGGGTGGTGGAATTGCGCACGGTGACCACCTTGGTGGTGCCCGGCGTGGCATCGAGCTCGTTATGGCTGTATTTGCTGACCCACTTGTCGCCCAGCGCTTCGCCGTAGGTTCCCTGGTTGATCTGCAACTGCATTTTTCCGTCAAGGATGGACGAGATCCAGAGATTATTGCGATAGTGGCTACCCTTGATCAGGGTGATAACGCCGCTGGCAGCGTCCCTCTCACCGGCGCGGACTTCATTGGCAGGCAGTCGGCTGTTAATCGCCTCGCCAATTTCTGTCGGCCAGTGATACATGCTGGTATTGCTGAACGGCAGGCTGAAGGCGGACTGCATCTTGCCAGAGGCCAGATTCTTCAGCTGCACCTGGAAAAACTGACGTGCGGGCAGGTCGGCCGATCCGAGCAGTGCGCCGGTCTGATTCCAGCTGACAGGGGCGGCGCTGACCGTCTCTATGCTGGCGGTCAGCGCCTGGCGTTTGGCCAGCGGAACCCAGATTTGGTTACGGTACGAACTGCCCGCGGCAACGGCAATGGAGCCATTGGCCTGGATTTCACCGGCGCGCATCTCCTGGGTATTGCTGGCGTTAACCGCGCGGGCCAGCTGCTCCGGCCAGCTCCAGGCACCGGCGTTGCTTTCGGTTAACAGAAGCGACACGCGGGCCACTTCCTGATTATCCTGGCTGTTTTTCAGCAGCGCCAGCTTTTGCGTGCCGGGCGTACCTGCCTGCTCAGCAGATTCAATGCCAGCGATGCTCACCCATTTTTGGTTATGTGTCTCAGCGTAAGTATGGCGCGTCAGCTCCACCTGGTTCTGGCTGGAGAGGCTATCATGTACCCAGAGCTTGTTGCGATAGCTTGATCCCACGATTACATTGATACTGCCATTGCTGTCCATTTCACCGGCGCGCAGGGTATTAGCCGGGAAGTGACTATTAATTTCCCTGGCCGTAGCGGTGGGCCAGGCGTTCATATTGCCATCAACAATTACGCTGTCGAGGGAGTAGATAACCTGGCCGGTGGTTTTATTTTTCAGCTGGATAGTGAAAAACTGCCTGGCGGGTAAAGTGCCGTTCCCAACCAGTTCGCCCGACTGTATCCAGTGAGTCATCGGTGGGTAGAAGTTGGCCACCGTCTGCGCACGCTGGTTTAGTACCCGGGCGTTATCATGGCGAGCGGCTGTGCCCATAGGGATATTTTCGTACGTGACATCAGGATTCGACCAATAATTGATTCTCGGACACGCATTAATTTTGCAGGTCGGATAAGCCATAACGGTGGCGAAGTAGGGTCTCACCGTTTGTTGCTGATAACCGTGACCGTAAGAATAAGTGGAGTTGTTGGTATTGCCGGGATCGTGATGTGCGCCGAGGTTGTGGCCGATTTCATGGGCGAAAGTGCGCCCTGACAGGCAGGTTTCGGAGGTAACACTCACAGCATTGGATTTATTTGCGTTAAATTGGGCCTGCCCACAGCTTGAGCCACGCACCTGATTGACTAATGTCACAACCAAATCGGCACGATTCTCTTCGCGGAAGCGATGCACAGGACCGCCAAACACCGGGTCGGAAGTATTTCGCGACTGGCTGAGCATGGCAGCAATAGTACTTAATTCATTATAATTTGCATTAAAAATACCGGCGTTAACCAGCTCAATATTGATTTTACTGTTTCTGAAACCGTTATTCGCGTCGGCAATTGCCCAGGCAACTCTGCCCGGCACATCAGCGACTCTGGCGCGTAACTGATTTGTGGTTGCCACCATTACGCGTATTTGTATTGGGGCATTTTTCGTGTTCACGTCACCCATGGCCTGGGTATTTTCATGCTCTGAATGGTCGTGTTCGTCGCTGCTCGATTCATCAGCCGTGCTATGGGCTGAAGACTCCTCAATGGTATCGTTTTCGTCCTCAGCAATTTTGCTGGGGTCTGTTTTGATAATCGCGTGGGTGCCATCACCCAGTGGATCAATCATATACAGCTGGCCATTAACATTGATGCTGCCGGTAACGTTGTCGCCATGACTTACCAGAATGACCTCATTCAGGGCTGACTCCTCGATGGAAGGATGGGCCGTATCGCTGACTACGCCAATCCAGACGCGGGTACCGTCATTGTTGTCTTTAAATTGCTGCTGGTAGGCGTTGACCACCACTCCTGGTTCGACTTCCAGCGCAATAATTTGGCTGTTAGCAGAAACCATGGCTGCGCTGGCGGCCATAAAGTGAACAGCTTGCGTAGTTCCCGGTTCACCGTAGTGATAATTTTGCATCGCTGCCGTTACCTGTGTGTCGGCAAACAGATTATTTCCCTGTGACCAGGCGGCAGTGGAAGCCAGCATTAATACGCCAGCCGAAAGTAAGCGCGTGCGCTTAAATTTAAAATTAGGGTAAAACATATTCGCACTCCATATCTATGAGGAGGGAAATATATAGCGATACAGATGTTGATCAATGCTTGCTGAGGATAATAAATAAAGATAGAAATATCTTATCTGACACAGGGTGTTTTCTGTGGTTAATGATGTCACTAAGTTAAATATATCTTAAATGAAGCGCTGATTAACTATTTGTCAGGGTTTAACTGATGATTTATTGCTGGCTGAGTAAGTGATTGATTATTATTGGCGACAAGCTTTTGGAATAATGCCTTTTGAAATAAAAGGCATTATTCAGCGCGGATTAACGTGAGGCGGCTTTCAGACTACTGACGAATTGGTGTAATTCAGCCAGCATCACATCCGGACTGGCATGGTTTCGCTCGATAATTTTGACAATCGCCGAGCCAGAAATCGCACCGGCAGCACCGGAGGCAATCGCTTCTTTTACCTGAGAAGGTTCAGAAATGCCAAAGCCTTGTAGCGGCGGTGCCGCGTGATATTCACGCAGTTTGTCGACCAGATGCTTGAGTGGCAGGCTGGCGCGGGTCTCAGCACCGGTCACCCCGGCACGTGACAACAGATAGGTATAGCCACGACCATGCGAGGATATTTCCCGCAGCAGATCGTCATCGGCATTCGGCGGGCAGATAAAGATCGGTGCGATATTATGGCGTAATGCAGCCTGGCGGAAGGGCGCTGACTCTTCCACCGGCACATCGGCTATCAACACCGAATCAACGCCGACTTCTGCGCAGCGCGCATAGAAGTTATCAATGCCGTTGGAAAACACCAGATTGGCATACATCAGCAGGCCAATTGGTAAATCCGGGTATTTCTGACGAAGGGTTGCCAGCATTTCGAAGCAGTGGGCCGGCGTAACACCCGCTGCAAAGGCGCGCAGGTTGGCACCCTGAATCGTCGGGCCATCAGCCAGCGGGTCGGAGAACGGTATCCCCAGCTCCAGTGCATCTGCCCCAGCCTCAACCAGCGTATCGATGATTTTCAGCGACAGCTCGGGAGTGGGGTCGCCCAGCGTAACAAAAGGAACAAAAGCCCCCTGATTCGCTGCGTCAAGACGGTTAAATAATTGCTGATAACGCTCCATCAGATCTCTCCCTTCGCTTTCAGAATGTCGTGAACGGTGAAAATATCTTTGTCGCCACGGCCGGAAAGGTTAACCACCAACAGCTGCTCTTTTTCCGGATTTTCAGCGATCATTTTCAGCGCGTGCGCTAAGGCGTGTGACGACTCCAGCGCCGGAATAATTCCTTCGGCACGGCACAGCGTCTTAAACGCGTCCATCGCTTCATCATCGGTAACGGACACGTATTCAGCGCGGCCAATGCTGTTCAGATAGGCATGCTGCGGGCCGACGGACGGGAAGTCGAGACCGGCAGAAATCGAATAAGACTCTTCAATCTGACCATCTTCGGTCTGCATCATTGGCGCTTTCATACCGAAGTAAATACCAACCCGGCCATGCTTCAGCGGCGCGCCGTGTTCACCGGTTTCAATACCGTGACCCGCCGGCTCAACGCCAATCAGGCCAACTTCCGCGTCATCAATAAAATCGGCAAACATGCCGATGGCATTTGAACCGCCACCCACACAGGCCAGCACTGCATCCGGCAGGCGACCCTCGCGCTCGAGAATCTGTGCTTTGGTCTCTTCACCAATCATGCGCTGGAATTCACGCACGATGGTCGGATAGGGGTGCGGGCCAGCGGCAGTACCCAACATATAATGCGAGTTTTCATAGCTGCCGGACCAGTCGCGCAGCGCTTCGTTACAGGCATCTTTCAGCGTTGCTGAACCGCTGTGTACCGGTATGACTTCGGCACCCATCAGGCGCATACGGAACACATTCGGCGACTGGCGCTCAATATCCTTCGCACCCATATAAATGCGGCATTTCAGCCCCAGCAGGGCGCTGGCCAGTGCCGAGGCGACGCCATGCTGACCCGCGCCGGTCTCAGCGATAATTTCGCTTTTACCCATCCGTTTTGCCAGCAGAGCCTGACCTAACACCTGGTTGGTTTTGTGCGCGCCGCCGTGCAGCAGAT
This sequence comes from Winslowiella sp. 2C04, assembly GCF_050037805.1. NCBI lineage: Bacteria > Pseudomonadati > Pseudomonadota > Gammaproteobacteria > Enterobacterales > Erwiniaceae > Winslowiella > Winslowiella sp. 2C04. The sequence goes on from NZ_CP188300.1 coordinate 2,117,156, forward strand.
CTTCGCGCTTCAAATAGAGACGAGTTTTCGTCCCTTTGGTCAGGTTCTGGCACAGGGTCAGCGCGGTCGGGCGACCGGCATAGTTTTTCAGCAGATCGGTAAACTGGGCCTGAAATTCAGGATCGCGCTGTGCGCTGACAAAGGCTTCTTCCAGCTGGCGCAGTGCTGGCATCAAAATCTGCGGCACATACATACCGCCAAATTCGCCAAAATAGGGGTTCAGTAATGTCATCTTATCTCTCTCAATAGGCTTTCAGGGTCTGAAATACGGCGGCGATTTTGGCGCTGTCTTTGATGCCTGGCGCGCTTTCCACACCGGAGTTAAAGTCCAGCCCGGCACAGCCGAGTTGCGCGGCGGCGACACAGTTATCCGCGCTTAAGCCACCGGCCAGCAGCACATTGTCCAGCTGCTGACCCTCCAGCAATGACCAGTCAAATTGCTGGCCGCTACCGCCGTTACCATGATCGAATACATAGCGGTTAACCTGTTTCAGGTCGCGCGCGGGCAGGCTCTGCTGCACACTCAGCGCTTTCCAGATCTCCACCGTGGCCGGTAACTGCGCGCGTAACGCATCGATATATGCCTGATCTTCCGCACCGTGCAGCTGCACCGCGTGCAGCGACAGCGCCTGAGCAGTGGCGACGACTTCATCAATGGTTTGATTGCGGAACACGCCAACGAATTTTAACGGCGCCGCAGCCACCAGTTCAGCGGCTTGCGGCAGGCCGATCTGGCGCGGCGAACCGGCGGCAAAAATCAGACCGCCATAGATTGCGCCTGCCTGATATGCCGCAACGGCATCTTCAGTGCGCGTCAGGCCACAGACTTTATTATCTCCCAACAGAACCCGGCGTACCGCTGCTTCAAGATTGTCTTCCGACATCAGCGCCGAGCCAATCAGGAAGCCATTGGCGAAGTGACTCAGCTCACGCACCTGCGCATAGCGGTTAATGCCGGACTCGCTGATCACCGTGACGCCGTGCGACAGGCGCGGAGCCAGCTGACGGGTGCGATTCAGATCAATCGACAGATCGCGCAGGTCGCGATTATTGATGCCGACCACTTTTGCCTGCAGCGCGATGGCGCGCTCCAGCTCTTCTTCATTACTGACTTCGGTCAGCACGCCCATTTTCAGGCTGTGTGCCACCGCCGCCAGCTGACGATACTGCTCATCATCCAGTACCGACAGCATCAGTAAAATCGCATCGCCCTGATAATAACGTGCCAGATAAATCTGGTAAGGATCGATGATAAAGTCTTTGCACAGCACGGGCTGGGTGATCGCCGCGCTGACAATCGGCAGAAAATCGAAGCTGCCGTGAAAATATTTCTCATCGGTTAATACCGATACCGCCGAGGCATACGACTTATAGACGCCAGCAATGGTTGCCGGATCAAAATCGTCGCGAATCACCCCTTTCGATGGCGAGGCTTTTTTGCATTCAAGGATGAAAACGGTACGCGCTCCCTGCAATGCATCATAAAAGTTGCGGCTCGCCGGAACCACATCCTGCTGAAAGGAGGCCAGCGGCTGCTGTGCCTGACGTGCTTCCAGCCAGATGGCCTTGTCCTGAACAATTTTATTAAGTACGGTTTCCTGCATGATTATCCTCTTGCTGCCAGTGCGACGACGCGCTCCCAGGCCTGACCACTGCGAATCGCTTGCAGTGCGCGCTGGGCATTTTCACGTAAATCTTCATTGCCGAAGACCTTGAGTAGCATCGCGACGTTAACCGCTACCGCCTCTTCATGGGCGCGCTCGCCATTACCCTGAAGTAATCGCATCAGAATGTCACGATTTTCTTCCGGGGTACCGCCCGCCAGTGCTTCCTTCGGATGGAAGCTCAGACCAAAATCTTCTGGCGTCAGCTGATAGTGGGTGATTTCACCGTCGCGCAGCTCGGCAACCTGCGTGGCGCTGTGCAGCGCTACTTCATCCATGCCGCCACCGTGCACCACCGCTGCGCGTTGATAACCCAGCACTTTCAGCGTCTGGGCAATCGGTAGCACCAGTTCAGCACTGTAGACGCCAATCACCGCCAGCGGTGGACGCGCCGGGTTGATTAACGGGCCAAGCACGTTAAACAGCGTGCGGGTTTTCAGCTGCTGGCGTACCGGCATCGCATGGCGGAAGCCCGTGTGATACTGCGGCGCAAACAGAAAACAGACGTTCAGATCATCCAGCGCCTGGCGTGCCTGTGGCGCTGGCATATCAAGGTTAATCCCCAGTGCCGCCAGCAGGTCAGACGATCCCGATTTGCTGGAGACGCTGCGGTTGCCGTGCTTCGCGACTTTCAGCCCGCAGGTGGCGGCGACAAAGGCGCTGGTGGTTGAAATATTAATGCTGTTGCTGCCGTCACCGCCGGTACCGACGATATCAGCAAATAGATAATCCGGGCGCGGGAAGGGCTTGGCGTCTTCCAGCAGCGCGCAGGCGGCACCGGCTATCTCTTCCGGGCGCTCACCGCGGACTTTCATCGCAATCAATGCGGCAGCAAGCTGGGTCGGTTCCAGCTGACCAGTAATAATTGCGGAGAACAGCTGGTGGCTCTCTGCCTGACTCAGGGTTTGCGCCTGATAAAGTTTTTCCAGAATATCGTGCATCGGATTCTCCTTAGATTACGCCAGCGCCCAGTCGAGGGTCTGTTCTAACAGGTGTGCGCCCTGAGTGGTCAGAATTGACTCCGGATGAAACTGGAAACCGCAGACGCGGTCGGCGTCGTGGCGCACCGCCATTACCATGCCGTTATAGCTGGCGTTAATCGTTAATTCTTCCGGGATGTTGCTGCCTACCAGCGAGTGGTAGCGGGCCACCGGCAACGGATTACTCAGCCCCTGAAACATGGCTGCACCATCGTGTTCAATGGCGGAAGCCTTCCCGTGCAGAATTTCTCCCGCCTGGCCGACATGGCCGCCATAGGCTTCAACAATTGCCTGATGGCCCAGACAGATACCGATAATCGGCAACTGGCCGCGCAGGCGTTGCAGCAGTTCGGGCATGCATCCGGCTTCAGCAGGTGCGCCGGGTCCAGGTGACAGCATCAGCACCGGCTTTTCCATCTTTTGCAGCCGGTCGATCAGCGTGTCGGCTGGCACATTGTTACGATAAATCACCACGTTATGGCCAAAGGCGCGTAACTGGTCGACGAGGTTATAAGTAAAGGAGTCAATATTGTCGAGCAGCAGGATGTCGGCCATCAGAAAATCTCCGTGCAGTGATGAGCAGTAGCGATTGCGCGCAGTACCGCACGCGCTTTATTGCGGCTTTCGTCCGCTTCGGCTTGTGGGTTGGAATCGAGCACCACGCCCGCTCCCGCCTGCACCGTTGCCACGCCGTCTTCGACATAAGCTGAGCGAATGACAATGCAGGTATCAAGATCGCCCTGCGCGGTGAAGTAGCCGACCGCACCGCCGTAGCTGCCGCGACGCGTGCCTTCAGCGGCGGCAATCAGCTGCATCGCCCGCACTTTCGGTGCGCCGCTCAGGGTGCCCATATTCATACAGGCGCGATAGGCGTGCAGCACATCCAGATCGCCACGCAGTTTTCCAACCACCCGTGATACCAGATGCATCACAAACGAGTAGCGGTCGACTTTGGTTAAGTCAGCCACATAGCGGCTACCGGGTTCGCAGATGCGCGCCAGATCGTTGCGGGCCAGGTCGACCAGCATCAGGTGTTCTGCCAGCTCTTTATGATCGGTACGCATTTCCAGTTCGATACGGCTGTCGAGATCGCGATCCAGTGAACCATCGGCATGACGACCGCGGGGGCGAGTACCGGCAATCGGGTAGATTTCTATCTGACGGTCGGTGGCTTCATATTTCAGTGAGCTTTCCGGCGAAGCGCCAAACAGCGAAAAATCCTGATCCTGCATAAAAAACATATACGGACTTGGATTGCTGTTTTTCAGCGTGTCATAAGCGGCCAGCGGCGACGGGCAGGGCAGTGAAAAGCGGCGCGATGGTACGACCTGGAAAATCTCACCAATGCGAATCGCTTCCTGCATATTACGCACCACATTGCAGTACTCTTCATCGCTCTGATTACAGCTCAGTGACATCTTTTCAACCTGCTGGACCGGCAGCGCTGGCGCAGGTTGCAGCATCTGACCATGCAGTTGCTCAATACGGCTCTGCAAACGCTGAAACTCAGCGGTGGATGGCGCAAACAGGCTGGCTTGCAGCCGTGAGGTTTGCGTCTGATGGTCGATAACCAGCAGGGTTTCCGCCAGATAGAAGCAGTAATCCGGGCAGCGCTGCTGATTTTCCAGCGTCGGCAGTGCTTCAAAGCCGGCGACCAGATCATAGGCAAACAGACCGCCGAGCAGCATCGCTTCACGCTCTTCGGCTGGAGTATTGACCAGCGTCGGGAACAGGCGCAGCGCGTCAAATACTGACAGTGACTGCAAGCGCGAGTCCTCATCCTGCAACTGATCGATTTCCGGGAAGGTCAGGACGCGGCCGTCCGGGCGAATCTGGTTATCCACTTCCGCAGGCAGCGCGGCATCCAGCAGCGGCAGCAGCGCCCGACCATTTTCCGACAGCGCCTGCAAGGTAACGGTTTTGTCCAGTGCGGTAATGCGCAGCGCGCTGTCGACAATCAGCAAGCTTTTCAGATTTTTTTTGCTGTCGATATCGGCGGATTCGAGCAGCAGAGTTGCCGGGCGTGCGCCGCATAACTGATGGAACACTGCGGCCGGATCTTCGCGATAAGGCGCGTTGCCGGTAATCAACTTCAATGTAGGTTTCGCAATTGGCATGATGATATCTCTGTTGGTATAGCTCAAAAAAAAGCCCGCTTTCGGCGGGCTCGGGTATCTGCACTGAGTTCCTTGGAATGTGCATGACGACGTCGCCCTGTCAGGGAGAAGTGCGCCACCAGCTATGCATATTCGTATTATAAGAAGTCATTTTCGTGATACCCCGCATGTGAACTTGTGTACTAGTTAACTGGTTCGTGAGAAAAATGTCAATACTCTTTTTCCCTCGTTGCTAATTGTCGTTATGATGGCGGCACAAATTCTTAGTGTCCCGGAGTAGTTTTGACAGCCGCAACGCCCCTCAGCAATTTTCCGCTTTACGATCTCCACAGTCATACGCTTGCATCTGATGGATTACTCAGCCCTGAAGCGCTGGTACTGCGTGCGACCGAAATGCGGGTGGGAGTGCTGGCGATAACCGATCACGACACTATCGCCGGTATTGCCCCGGCGCAAGCCGCCATTGCTCAGCATCAGCTGCCGCTACAGCTTATCAGCGGTGTTGAAGTATCGACGCTATGGGAAAATCATGAAATTCATATCGTCGGTCTGGGTATCGATATTCACGATGCAGGAATGATTCAGTTCCTGCAATCGCAAAGCGATCGTCGCCTGGCGCGCGCGCAGTTGATGGCTGAACGACTGGAGAAAGCGCAGATCCCTGGCGCTCTGGAAGGCGCACAGCGCCTGGCCGACGGGGGGGCAATCACGCGCGGCCATTTTGCCCGTTACCTGATTGAACAGGGTAAAGGCACCACGATGGCGCAAATCTTTAAAAACTACCTGGCGCGTGGCAAAACCGGTTACGTGCCGCCACAGTGGTGTACAATAGAACAAGCCATTGATGCAATTCATCATTCCGGAGGTCGTGCGGTGCTGGCGCATCCCGGTCGTTATGGGTTGTCGACCAAGTGGCTGAAACGGTTGATAGCGTACTTTGCCGAGTGCGGAGGCGATGCGATGGAAGTGGCGCAGTGTCAGCAGCCACCTCAGGAGCGAAGCCAGCTGGCGCAATATGCTCAGCACTATCAACTGGCCGCATCGCAAGGCTCCGATTTCCACCAACCCTGTCCGTGGATTGAATTGGGGAAAAAGTTATGGCTGCCCGGAGGCGTTGAAGCTATCTGGACACGCTACCCGGATATTGCGCAGTAATCATCCCGGATAACAGGGCGACAAGAGGTTTGTTATGAGTCAATTTTTTTATATTCATCCGGAAAATCCGCAGCCGCGTCTGGTGAAACAGGCGGTTGAGATGCTGAATAAAGGCGGGGTGATTGTTTATCCCACCGATTCCGGTTATGCACTGGGCTGTAAGCTGGAAGACAAAAACGCGATGGAGCGGATTTGCCGCATTCGTCAGCTTGATGGCAATCATAATTTCACGCTGATGTGTCGCGATCTCTCGGAGCTTTCGACTTATGCCCACGTTGATAACAGTGCTTTTCGCCTGATTAAAAATAACACCCCAGGCAACTACACCTTTATTCTCAAGGCGACCAAAGAGGTGCCGCGCCGCCTGATGAATGAAAAGCGTAAAACCATCGGTTTGCGCGTGCCGTCTAATCCCATCGCGCTGTCACTGCTTGAAGCGTTGAATGAACCCATGATGTCGACGTCATTAATGCTACCGGGCAACGATTTTACCGAGTCCGATCCGGAAGAGATCCAGGACAGCATTGGTAAAGTGGTCGATCTGATTATTCATGGCGGTTTTTTGGGGCAGCAGCCGACAACTGTTATCGATCTTACTGATGATGCCCCGGTGGTTATCCGCGAAGGGGTAGGCGACGTTAAGCCGTTTTTGTAACTTTTGCCGGGCCGCATCTGCAATGCGGCCTTTAATCCCGCAGGTTTACGACGAGGTGGTTTCTTCCAGCCACTGCTTAAAGTTAGCATACGGGATATACAGTGAAACATCCTTCAGTACTGATTGACTGTTGGCGCGATTTTTCACTTTCGACGTGTAACCCACGATCACCCCGCCGATGGTGTCATCACTGTTAAACACCGCTCCACCTGACATCCCTTTTACTACGCCAGCATTGGACGCCATTGCCACGCATGGGCGCTTATTCCAGCTATTACGAATACCGGTTCGGGTTAAATTAACGCCTGATGATTCCACTGGCATCGCAGAAATAAAACTGTAGCCATACATTTTGATTGGGTCGCCAATTTCGCTGTTGCGAAACTTAGGTAAATCCTTGATATCATTTTTATGATAGATAACGGCAATGTCGCAATAAGGATGATAAGCTTTAACACGTTGCACGGAATATTTAGCGACATGAGCGGCCGTCAGGCTATATTCCGGCGTAATCGGAATACTGCTGCCCAGCATTCCGACGCCCAGCACGGTGGGAATACCGGTAAAATTCATATCCACATGCTTCATGGCTTCACTGCTGTACTCATATTTTCCCACGGAGCAACCTGACAGCAATAGCGTCAGCAACACTGGTAAAAAAGTCAGTATTTTCATTACATTAAACTTTATATTTGAGCATGTCGGCAATCCCTGGTGAAGATTTTTGACATGCAAGCCTGGCGCTAACTAATTAGCGAAATTATCAGCAAAGTGTTCGCTGATGCGTAATTTTTTGTCGTGTCATTTATAAAAAAATGGTTTTAATATCAGGAATCAGATTTTAATCTTAGCTAAGAATAATCTTATGGTTAAATTCTACACAATATCTGACTTCAGGCAAATCAATTAAAATGGCTTAAAGTAAATAATTATAATAATAATGGGTTAAGTTAATTTAATATGTATTAAGACTGTTTATTTGATGTTGAATATATTCAAAGATTGGGTAATTTAACTTAACACAGAGTAAAAAATTAAAAGATAAATTCAACTTAATATTAACAACTACCGATTTGCAGAAATGTAGCGGTGATAACCGTTTTAGTGCGCCGAAACTGGGATTACCTTTTACCGTTGGCAGCGAAGAGCAGTCGCTTGCCGTCTGAAGGCGTTAAGGCGGCACTGCCCAGGCGTGCGGTTGCTATACTGATTGAATCATTATCAATGGTAATCAACTTAGTGTAGAATGCCTTTCCCCTGAAAGACGTTGAGTATTAACACGCTGTTTTTATTATATTTGCAGTCTAAAGCGTACCACTCTGTCAGGGCCGAATTGACTATCATCCATGACGCCTGGGAAGGCGACAGTGAGGCTGCTCTATGAGCGAGAAGTTACAGAAAGTTTTGGCGCGTGCCGGTCACGGTTCACGTCGTGAAATCGAAACCATGATCTCTGCGGGACGTGTCAGCGTCGATGGTAAGCTGGCAACACTTGGCGACCGTGTTGAGCTTGATAAAACCCTTAAAATTCGTATTGACGGTCATGTTGTCTCTATTAATGAGTCAGCGACCGAAGTTTGCCGTGTGCTGGCGTATTACAAGCCGGAAGGTGAGCTTTGCACCCGTAACGACCCGGAAGGGCGTCCAACGGTATTTGATCGCCTGCCTAAGTTGCGCGGAGCGCGCTGGATTGCGGTAGGACGTCTTGACGTTAATACCTGCGGTCTGCTGCTGTTTACCACCGACGGTGAGCTGGCGAATCGCCTGATGCACCCGAGCCAGGAAGTTGAGCGTGAATACGCAGTGCGCGTTTTTGGCCAGATTGATGAAGATAAAATTCGTCAGCTGAGCCGTGGCGTGCAGCTGGAAGATGGCCCTGCGGCATTTAAAACCATCAAGTTTGCTGGTGGCGAAGGGATTAACCAGTGGTACAACGTCACGTTAACTGAAGGACGTAACCGTGAGGTGCGTCGTCTGTGGGAAGCGGTGGGTGTGCAGGTGAGTCGACTGATTCGCGTGCGTTACGGCGATATTAATCTGCCAAAAGGTTTACCGCGTGGCGGCTGGACCGAGCTGGATCTGCAACCGACTAACTACCTGCGTGAGCTGGTGGGTCTGAAACCAGAAACCGTCAGCAAAGTGCCGGTGGAGAAAGATCGCCGTCGTACTAAGGCGAATCAGATTCGTCGTGCGGTCAAGCGTCATAGCCAGGTGAGCACCACCACTAATCGCCGTTCATCAGCGAAAGCGGCGAAGCCTGCCAGCCGTCGTCGTCCTTAGAACGCGATTGTATTAACGGGGCAGCATGCTCGCTGCTCCGCTAACTTACCTCTACCAGTCAATTCCTTGCTGAGCCTGAATACCCGCGTCAAAGGCGTGTTTAACGGGTCGCATTTCGCTGACGGTATCCGCCAGTTCAATAATCTCACGATGACAGCCGCGTCCGGTAACGATCACGCTTTGATGCGCGGGCCGCTGTTGCAGCGCTTCCAGTACCTCAGTTAACGGCAAATAGTCGAAACTCACCATATACGTCAGCTCGTCGAGGATCACTAAATCCAGCGCCGGATCCTGCAACATTCTTTTGCCATGCTGCCATACCTGTAAACAGGCGGCGGTGTCGGTCTCGCGGTTTTGCGTATCCCAGGTAAACCCGGTCGACATCACCTGAAACTCCACGCCATGCGGCTCCAGCAGATTGCGTTCACCGTTCGGCCATTCGCCTTTAATAAACTGGATAACGCCAACCCGCTTCTGATGGCCTACCGCGCGAGTCGCGGTGCCAAATGCGGCGGTGGTTTTGCCTTTACCATTGCCGGTAAACACCATCAAAATGCCGCGGGATTCTGTCGCCGCCGCCACGCGTGCATCAACCTGATCTTTCAGGCGTTGCTGACGTTGTTTATGGCGATCGTCTGCAGCCATTATTCTGCGGCTCCGGCTTTGCGACCCGGCTGCGCGTCGTAGGTCATACCGGTTTTGCGACGGCTGTCATCGCCCATCAACCACAGGTAGAGCGGCATAATATCCGCTGGCGTTTTTAATTTATTGGCATTCTCTTCTGGGAACGCGCTGGCGCGCATTTTCGTGCGGGTGCCGCCCGGATTGATGCAGTTAACGCGTAAATGGCGGCTGTCATATTCGTCAGCCAACACCTGCATCATGCCCTCGGTGGCGAATTTTGAGACTGCATATGCTCCCCAGCCTGAACGACCGGTGCGACCGACGCTGGAACTGGTGAATACCAGCGAGCTGCCGTCAGATTTCAGCAGCAGTGGCAGCAAGGCCTGAGTGAGGAAGAAAGTCGCATCGACATTAACCCGCATCACCTGTTGCCAGACTTCCGGCTGTTGTTCGGTCATCGGCACGATATCGCCCAGCAGCCCGGCGTTATGCAGCACGCCATCGAGGCGCGGATAGTGCTGGCTGATAGTCCCGGCCAGTTGCTGACAGCTTTCCGGCGTGGCGCTGTCGAGATCCAGTGTAAACCAGCGCGCCGGTTTCTTGCCCAACGCGCTGATTTCATCACTGACCGATTGCAGTTTCTGCGCATTACGCCCCAGCAGCAGCACTTCGGCGCCGTAACGGGCATAGGTCAGAGCAGCTTCCCGGCCAATGCCGTCGCTGGCGCCGGTGACCAGAATGATTCGATCGGTTAGCAGATCGCTTTTAGGTTGATAGTGCACAGCGTGGTCCTCAGGCGATGTAAGTGGCGCGCCGCATCAGGATAGCAGCAGGCGGCGCGTACTGAATAACTGCTTTATGCCTGAAAAAGCCGGTGAATTCAATGTAACAGCAGCGCAATTTGGTGACGTTGCGCGCGAATCAGGCGACGAACCGCATTGAGTCAGCTAAAATAGTCCTTTGGCCCTAATGCTATGTAAATCAAGGCGGATTGAGTGGAACTACTCTCTTATTATGGACTTTTTTTAGCCAAAACCGTGACGGTTGTGGTCGCTATCGCGGCGATCGGCATCATTATCGTTAACCTGGCTCAGCGTAAGCGCGCGCAAAGTGGTCAGCTGAAGGTCACTCATCTTGGCGATCAGTATCGCGAGATGAAGGAAGACATGACGCTGGCAAAGATGAAACATCACGATCAGAAACTGTGGCAAAAGGCGCAGAAGAAAAAAGAGAAACTGGAAGCGAAAGCCGCGAAGCAGCGCGCGAAGCAGGGACTGAAAAGCGAAAGCAGCAAGTCGACGCTGTGGGTGCTTGATTTTAAAGGCAGTATGGATGCCGGGGAAGTCGCGTCGCTGCGCGAAGAGATTTCGGCAGTGATGGCGGTAGCCAGCGCCGGTGACGAAGTGTTGTTGCGGCTGGAAAGCCCGGGCGGGGTGGTGCACGGTTATGGTCTGGCATCTTCTCAACTGCAACGTTTGCGTCAGCAGGGCATTCGCCTGACGGTGGCGGTGGATAAAGTGGCGGCCAGCGGTGGCTACATGATGGCCTGCGTCGCCGATCGTATCGTCGCTGCACCGTTTTCGATTATCGGATCGATCGGCGTGGTGGCTCAGATCCCTAACTTTAATCGTCTGCTAAAGCGTAATGATATTGATGTCGAACTGCATACCGCCGGTGAATACAAACGCACGCTGACGCTGTTTGGCGAAAACACCGAGCAGGGGCGGGAAAAATTCCGTGAAGATCTCAATGAAACCCATCTGCTGTTTAAGCAATTTGTTCATGAGATGCGCCCAACGCTGGATATCGATCGGGTGGCGACCGGTGAGCACTGGTTTGGTAGCCAGGCACTGGAAAAAGGTCTGATCGACGGCATTGGCACCAGCGATGACCTGATTATCGCGCAGATGGATCAGTTTGAAGTCATCGCCGTGCGCTATGCGCGCCGTAAGCGCATGATGGATCGCTTCACCAGCAGCGCGGCGGCCAGTACCGAGCGGCTGCTGCTGAAGTTATGGCAGCGGGGCGAGAAGCCGCTGCTGTAAGCCCGCGAAGGCCCGGTTTTCCGGGCCTTATGATTTCAGGTGGTACTGTGATGAAAGCTGCTGGGCTAGAAATTTAAATACGTTAAATACCGTCGTGCTTTTGCTGGTCGGCAGGCCTTGCTGATCAAGAAAATATTCGCCGCGAAACACCAAAATATCGCCGTTTTGTTCAACGTCGGTTGCCTGAAGACCCGTAAAATAATCCTGATGTTCCACAATCAACGCATTGGCTATTTCCAGTAATGGCTCACGTTCAATCGGTTGGGTGTTTTCGTACATATTTTGCACTCCTTTTTACAAATAGCGATTTCCTTCTATATTACTTGCCAGCAATGCAGAACCGCAAACTCGCGGCAAGATTTTTGCTGCCGGTGAACATTCTTCTCTGGCTGGCGGAAAATTGTCGGAGATGCTAATTAAGTTGCGTAACAGATTTTATCAGGTACAGTGTGGGCGTTTCAGGTTCCGAGCGTAAAAAAGGGCTAATCGGCGAACCTGCAGACGCGAAATTTTTTGTAAATAATCTCCTTAATCAGCATGTTGGCAGTATGTTTATTGGGCTGATTACCGGTGAGCAGAGCAGGGTTGAAAACGCTAAACCCCGCTGCAATATCATTATCGCGCTGTAAAAGTTATCGATAAGCGCCGTCACTACATTCGGAAGTTTTCATTAGGTAAAGGTAAATATGGGTAAAGCTCTCGTAATAGTTGAGTCCCCGGCAAAGGCCAAAACAATCAATAAATATCTCGGTAATGACTACGTGGTTAAGTCCAGCGTGGGTCATATACGCGATTTGCCGACCAGTGGTTCAACAGTTAAAAAGAGCGCTGACTCTACAACCAGTAAAGCTGCTCCCAAGAAAAAGGTTAAAAAAGACGAAAAAGCGGCTCTGGTGAGTCGTATGGGCGTCGATCCTTATCATGGTTGGGAAGCCAATTATCAGATTTTGCCCGGTAAAGAGAAAGTGGTCGCCGAGCTGAAGTCGCTCGCTGAAAATGCTGACCACATCTATCTCGCAACCGACCTTGACCGCGAAGGGGAAGCCATTGCCTGGCACCTGCGGGAAGTGATCGGTGGCGATGAATCACGCTACAGCCGCGTGGTATTTAACGAAATTACCAAGAATGCGATTCGCCAGGCGTTTGAGAAGCCGGGTGAACTGAATATCGACCGGGTTAACGCTCAGCAGGCGCGTCGTTTTATGGACCGCGTGGTGGGCTATATGGTTTCTCCGCTGCTGTGGAAGAAAATTGCGCGCGGACTCTCTGCGGGTCGCGTTCAGTCGGTTGCGGTGCGTCTGGTGGTCGAGCGCGAACGCGAAATTAAAGCGTTTGTGCCAGAAGAGTACTGGGAGCTGGCTGCCGACCTGACCACGCCAAAAGGCAGCGATCTGCCGATGCAGGTCACGCATCAGGGCGATAAGCCTTTCCGTCCGGTCAACGGCGAGCAGACGCAAGCGGCGGTAAGCCTGCTGGAGAAAGCGCGCTATGTGGTGGCCGATCGTGAAGATAAGCCAACCAGCAGCAAACCTGGCGCTCCGTATATTACGTCAACGCTGCAACAGGCCGCGAGCACCCGTCTGGGCTTCGGCGTGAAGAAAACCATGATGATGGCCCAGCGTCTGTATGAAGCCGGTCATATCACTTACATGCGTACTGACTCCACCAACCTGAGTCAGGATGCGGTCAGCATGGTGCGCGGTTTTATTGAAAGCAGCTTTGGCGCGAAATATCTGCCGAAAGATGCCAATACCTACGCCAGCAAAGACAATTCACAGGAAGCGCACGAAGCGATTCGTCCTTCAGACGTCAGCGTGCAGGCCGATCATCTGAAAGATATGGAAGCCGATGCGCAGAAGCTGTATCAGCTGATCTGGCGTCAGTTTGTCGCCTGTCAGATGATGCCAGCGCAGTACGACTCCACCACGCTGACGGTTGAAGCCGCTGATTTCAAACTGAAAGCGAAAGGCCGTACTCTGCGTTTTGACGGCTGGACAAAAGTGATGCCGGCGCTGCGTAAGGGCGATGAAGATCGTACGCTGCCACCGGTTAATGTCGGTGATGAACTGAGCCTGCAGCAACTGTTGCCAAGCCAGCACTTTACCAAGCCGCCAGCCCGTTTCAGCGAAGCATCGCTGGTGCGTGAACTGGAAAAACGTGGCATTGGCCGTCCGTCTACCTATGCATCGATTATTTCGACCATTCAGGATCGTGGTTATGTGCGGGTGGAAAGCCGCCGTTTCTATGCTGAAAAAATGGGTGAAATCGTCACCGACCGCTTAGAAGCCAACTTCCGTGAGCTGATGAATTACGATTTCACCGCGCATATGGAAAGCAGCCTCGACGAAGTGGCGAATAATCAGGCGCAGTGGAAAGGCGTGCTGGACAAGTTCTTTGGTGAGTTTACCGAGCAGCTGGAGCAGGCAGAAAAAGATCCTGAAGAGGGCGGCATGCAGCCGAACCAGATGGTGCTGACTTCCATCGACTGCCCAACCTGTAGCCGTGCAATGGGCATTCGTACCGCCAGCACCGGCGTGTTCCTCGGTTGTTCTGGCTATGCTTTACCGCCGAAAGAGCGCTGTAAGCAGACCATTAACCTGATTCCGGAAAATGAAGTTCTTAATGTTCTGGAAGGGGATGATGCGGAAACCAATGCGCTGCGTGCCCGTCGTCGCTGCCAGAAATGTGGCACCGCCATGGACAGTTATCTGATCGATCCGCAGCGTAAACTGCACGTTTGTGGTAACAACCCAGGCTGTGATGGGTACGAGATCGAGCAGGGTGAATTCCGCATTAAGGGTTATGACGGCCCGATTGTTGAGTGTGAGAAATGTGGTTCTGAAATGCACCTGAAAATGGGACGTTTCGGTAAATACATGGCCTGTACTAACGACGACTGTAAAAATACCCGCAAAATTTTGCGCAATGGCGATGTGGCACCACCAAAAGAAGACCCGGTACCCTTGCCAGAACTGCCTTGCGAGAAGTCCGACGCGTATTTTGTACTGCGTGATGGTGCTGCCGGGGTATTCCTTGCCGCTAACACTTTCCCTAAATCGCGGGAAACGCGTGCGCCGCTGGTTGAAGAGCTGAAACGCTTTAAAGACCGCCTGCCAGAAAAGTTAAGTTATCTGGCTGATGCGCCGGTTGCGGACGACGACGGTAACAAAACCGTGGTGCGTTTTAGCCGCAAAACCAAGCAGCAGTATGTCAGCTCAGAAAAAGAGGGCAAAGCCACCGGTTGGTCCGCTTTCTTTGTTGACGGCAAATGGCAGGTCACCAAAAAGTAACTGCCGATACGGGCGGCACGTTTGTCGCCCGTTTAATCATTTCAATCAGCATAATCCCACCGCCTTATATCTAAACGCTATACATATTTCTTTAAAATGATATAGTTGTTATAGAAACAGTTTTTATCAATTCTCACTGCATTAAACCGTAAACCTCAGCGATTCCACCGCCTGAACACTCCTGCCGCGGTCTTCGCCGGTATTCGGCGTGTTGCTACAAACCTGGATGGAATCGAACTAATGAAATTGCAGCAGCTGCGTTACATCGTTGAAGTGGTTAACCATAACCTGAACGTTTCTTCAACGGCAGAAGGGCTTTACACCTCACAGCCGGGCATCAGTAAGCAGGTCAGAATGCTGGAGGATGAGCTGGGGATTCAGATCTTTGCCCGCAGTGGCAAGCATCTGACTCAGGTGACGCCAGCGGGTGAGGAGATTATCCGCATCGCCCGTGAAGTGTTGTCGAAAGTTGACGCGATTAAATCCGTTGCCGGTGAACACACCTGGCCGGATAAAGGCTCACTGTATGTTGCCACTACCCATACTCAGGCGCGATATGCTTTGCCGGGAGTGATTAAAGGCTTTATTGAGCGCTATCCACGCGTCTCACTGCATATGCATCAGGGCTCGCCAACGCAAATTGCAGAAGCGGTATCAAAGGGCAACGCCGATTTTGCTATCGCCACCGAAGCCCTGCATCTGTATGACGATTTGATTATGCTGCCTTGCTATCACTGGAATCGCGCCATTGTTGTGACGCCCGATCATCCTTTAGCCGGAAAAAGTAAAGTTTCTATCGAGGAGCTGGCTGAGTATCCACTGGTTACCTATACCTTTGGCTTTACCGGACGTTCAGAGCTGGACACCGCGTTTAATCGCGCAGGCCTGACGCCACGTATCGTCTTTACCGCCACCGATGCAGATGTGATTAAAACCTATGTGCGTCTGGGGCTTGGCGTTGGGGTGATAGCCAGTATGGCGGTGGACCCGGTCTCCGATCCTGATCTGGTGCGCATTGAAGCGACGGATATCTTTACCTTCAGCACCACCAAAATTGGATTCCGCCGAAGCACCTTCCTGCGTAGCTATATGTATGATTTCATTCAACGTTTTGCGCCACACTTAACGCGTGACGTGGTGGATGCTGCGGTGGCGTTGCGGTCAAATGAAGACATCGAAGCGATGTTTAAAGACATTAAGCTGCCAGCAAAATAATCTGGTGATTATTTATTAATCTAAAATCAGGTCGCGAAAGCGGCCTTTTTTATAAGCCGCGTATAACCGGCAGCAGATATGATAAAAAGTTGTGGCGCTTTTTTACATTAATGAAACATGTATCACATGTTTATCTTTTGTTATTGCCTAAATGCGAAACAGAACACATTTCTAACTGGCCGACTTTGCACGTAGCCAGGACTATTCTCATACTCCAGTTAATGCCAGATAACACCAGCCGTTCGGCAAGGTGTTAAGCGGGAATGTTATTAAAAAATCGAAAGGTAACTGGAGTTTTTATAAACTTATTTGAGTTAATGTATTATTAATATTTACAAACTGAGTGTGTTTCAGCCGTGAGCTTTAAATGTTTTGATAAAGCGCACCAATCGCTGCATACAGTAAAAACCGCTGGATTTTGCGACGCAATGTGTTTAGGATTCGTCTTAAAATCTTGATTG
Source organism: Winslowiella sp. 2C04 (assembly GCF_050037805.1). Taxonomy (NCBI): domain Bacteria; kingdom Pseudomonadati; phylum Pseudomonadota; class Gammaproteobacteria; order Enterobacterales; family Erwiniaceae; genus Winslowiella; species Winslowiella sp. 2C04. The sequence continues at coordinate 2,133,642 of NZ_CP188300.1, forward strand.
GTGTTAACAATCGTTCTGTTGAGAGTGATTATCAAAAACTATGGCGACGAAATTTACAGTACAGCCCTTAACAGGGGAGAAAACTGCCAGACATCAGCGTCGCGGCCTTACTCGCCGTGCTTCATGGTTGGCTGTGTTTGCCGTATCAGCGCTGTTTTGGGTTGGTGTTGCAGGATTAATTTTTAGCTAGGGGGTTTTGATATGATGGAACAGACGCGTGGCGTTAAAGCTCAGCAACTGAGCAAGATAAAATCCGGTTGCTGTAAGACCAGTAAACAGAGCCATCAGCAGGCGATACCTGCATCCTGGAATCTGAGTGAACTGCAGCGTGACTTTATCGAATCAATGTTTGATAAAAACAAAGAATAGCCTTTGCAGTATGTTTTTTGACCCATGCTGCGGGCGCTATCAGTATATAAGTCCCGAACCCCAGGCGACTCTGCTTTGTCAGGCCGGGTAACTTAATGCTCTGATGATTACATCATTTCAAACGGTAAAATCAATTCGACCGCAGGCGATTTGATTTAAGTAGTACGTATGATTGGCCGGTTAGCGGTCTGAGCGAGTTAATAATGAATATTGCACCGATTTCATGGATAACCACCTGTGCTTTTTCAATGGCGATCTGGGCCAGTGTTGCATGGGTAATAATGCATTAAAAATGCATTAATGTTTAAAAAACGCCTCATTGATGAATATCAGTGGGGCGTTTTTGTTTTTAAACCTGTTACTGATATTGTCATTTTGTGTTGTTATCAAAACGTTAACTCCCGTTTGTACTATCTTTAACACTAACCTTGTTATCAGCCGGGTTATTGTTTGAAGCAAAATAAAAAAGGAGGAGTCATGTCGTTAACTTTACGCGAAATCAGCCAGGACACACTGGAAGTGAATGGTCAGCAGTACCAATATTTTAGTCTTCCTCTTGCCGCGCAACAGCTCGGTGATATCTCCCGATTACCTAAGTCTATGAAAGTTTTGCTGGAAAACATGCTGCGCTGGCAGGATGGCGACTCAGTGACCGCCGAAGATATTCAGGCGCTGGCCGGCTGGCTGAAAAATGCCCATGCCGATCGCGAAATCGCTTATCGACCCGCACGCGTTCTGATGCAGGACTTTACCGGCGTGCCGGCAGTGGTCGATCTGGCCGCGATGCGCGAGGCAGTAAAACGTCTGGGTGGTGATGTGGCTAAAGTGAATCCACTGTCTCCGGTTGATCTGGTGATTGACCACTCGGTGACGGTCGATCGCTTTGGCGATGATGATGCGTTCGAAGAGAATGTGCGGCTGGAAATGGAGCGTAATCACGAGCGCTACGTCTTCCTGCGCTGGGGTCAGAAAGCCTTTAATAAATTTAGCGTGGTGCCACCCGGTACCGGCATCTGTCATCAGGTCAATCTCGAATATCTCGGTAAGGCCGTCTGGCACGAACAGCAAAACGGTCATGAAGTCGCTTATCCCGACACGCTGGTCGGCACCGACTCCCACACGACCATGATTAATGCACTCGGCGTACTGGGCTGGGGAGTTGGCGGTATTGAAGCGGAAGCGGCGATGCTTGGGCAACCGGTCTCGATGCTGATCCCTGACGTTGTCGGTTTTAAACTGAGCGGCAAGCTGCGTGCCGGTATTACCGCAACCGACCTGGTGCTGACGGTCACCCAGATGCTGCGCAAGCATGGTGTGGTTGGGAAATTTGTCGAGTTTTACGGTGACGGTCTGGATGATTTGCCGCTGGCGGACCGTGCCACTATTGCCAATATGGCGCCGGAATATGGGGCGACCTGTGGCTTTTTCCCGATTGATGATATTACCCTCGGCTACATGACGCTGACCGGTCGCAGTAGCGAGCAGGTGGCGTTAACCGAAGCCTATGCCAAACAGCAGGGTCTGTGGCGTAACCCCGGTGACGAGCCGGTGTTTACCAGTTCCCTTGCGCTGGATATGGCGACGGTCGAGGCCAGCCTGGCGGGGCCGAAGCGCCCGCAGGATCGGGTTGCGCTTGGCGATGTCCCGCGTGCGTTCCAGCAGAGCAACGAGCTGGAAGTCAATCAGACGCTGAAACCGCATAAAGCCATTCGCTACAACGATAAAGGCCAGCAGCGTGAACTTACAGATGGCGCGGTGGTTATCGCTGCCATCACCTCCTGCACCAATACTTCGAACCCCAGCGTCCTGATGGCAGCTGGCCTGCTGGCGAAAAAAGCCGTAGAGCTGGGGCTTGATCGGCAGCCGTGGGTGAAAGCGTCGTTGGCACCGGGATCGAAAGTTGTCTCTGACTATCTGGCGGTGGCTCGCTTAACCCCGTATCTGGATAAACTGGGTTTTAACCTGGTCGGCTACGGTTGTACCACCTGTATTGGTAACTCAGGGCCGTTACCGGAAGCAATAGAAAACGCAATCAAGCAGGGCGATCTGACGGTGGGTGCGGTGCTGTCGGGTAACCGTAACTTTGAAGGACGTATTCATCCCTACGTGAAAACTAACTGGCTGGCATCACCGCCGCTGGTGGTGGCTTATGCATTGGCCGGGAATATGAATATTAATCTGCAAACCGATCCGTTGGGCCATGATAAAACCGGTAAACCGGTGTTTCTGAAAGATATCTGGCCAAGCCCGGAAGAGATTGCTGAAGCGGTGCAGCAAGTATCGACCGATATGTTTAATAAAGAGTATGCCGAAGTATTTGAAGGCACGCCGGAGTGGCAGCAAATTAAGGTCAGCGAGGCGGCGACCTATGACTGGGATCAGGGATCAACCTATATCCGTCTCTCTCCGTTCTTTGATGATATGGAAAAACAACCGGCCCCGGTAAAAGACATCAAAGGCGCGCGGATCCTGGCAATGCTCGGTGACTCGGTGACGACTGACCATATTTCTCCGGCGGGCAGTATCAAAGCGGAAAGTCCGGCTGGCCGCTATTTACTGCAACACGGCGTTGAGCGCGGCGATTTTAACTCCTACGGTTCGCGTCGTGGTAACCACGAAGTGATGATGCGTGGCACCTTTGCCAATATTCGTATTCGTAACGAAATGGTGCCGGGTGTTGAGGGTGGGGTAACTCGCCATATCCCCAGCAATCAGCAGCTGGATATTTATGATGCCGCGATGCTTTATCAACAGGAAGGCGTGCCGTTAGCGATTGTCGCCGGTAAAGAGTACGGTTCTGGCTCCAGTCGTGACTGGGCAGCGAAGGGGCCTCGCCTGCAAGGCGTGCGCGTGGTTATCGCCGAGTCATTTGAACGTATCCACCGTTCGAACCTGATCGGCATGGGGATTTTGCCGCTTGAGTTTCCACAGGGAGTCACGCGTAAAACCCTGAATCTGACCGGCGACGAGCAGATTGATGTGGAAAACCTGACGCAACTGCAGGCCGGTGGTGAAGTGAAAGTCACGCTGACGCGCGTCGATGGCTCTCAGGAGATCTTAAATACTCGTTGCCGTATTGATACCGGTAATGAACTGACCTATTACCGTAACGACGGCATTCTGCATTATGTGATTCGTAATATGCTGCGCGATTAAATTCCGCTGACGATCATCCGGTTAAAGCCCGCTTCACTGTAGCGGGCTTTTTTTATCTGCCATGTTTCACACTGTGGCCGCTGTCAGCCGGTGATAAGTGTGATTTGTTTCTGATGGCGCTTCTGCGCTGTAGTGGCTGCTGAACTTAATTGTTATCAGGGAAAGCAGTGATGAATCAGCAACTACTGAGTTTTACCGGCCTGCGGCGCGATGCGCTAAGCGGGGCTTATCATCCGGGTAACGGCTATCGTGCTTATTATCCGCCGCTAATGCGCTTTAGCTGTCCGGACAGTATCAGTCCGTTCGGTGCCGGGGGTATTAACGGCTACAGCTTTTGTATTGGCGATCCGATAAACCGGGTCGATCCGTCCGGCCACTTCAGCTGGCAGGTTGGGTTGGGGATAGGACTGAGTCTTCTGGGCATGCTTGCGGCGATCTGGACCGGAGGTGCTTCGCTGGTGGCGGCCGGAAACCTCAGCAGCGCGCTGGAGTCTGTGGCGGTGATGCCGTTGTTAACCGGTGCGGCCAATGCACTGGCGGATATCAGCGGGCTGGGCAGTGCGCTGACGCAAATTCCTCATCCACAGCTTTCGACAGCGCTCGGGTGGCTCGCGTTTGCCGCCGGAGTGCTCGCCATTGGGGCCGGACTTAGCGTGGCGGGTTACCGGAAATTATCCGCAGTCACTGACGGGCTGCGTCGGCGGCTGGGTGCTCTTCGCCATATTGGACTGAGCGGTGGCGCAGAGGCTGCGGGTCGCGAAATGGCATCAGCAGGGCAGGTGTTAACCGGTGAACAGCGAATGGCACTGATCGGCGATCCGACAAAAATGACGCATGACATTCATCAGCTCAATAGTAACCAGATAATCTCCATAAATAATCAGCGCGGTTTTAACAGCCGACTGAATGCCGAGTACCATCCAGACCAATGGATTATCTGGTCCATGGAACGAGATCCCGATGAGCGTTTTTTTATGAGTGACCTGGTGAAATATCAGTATCACCGTATTGCCCGTCAGCAGGGTTTTTACGGCATTATGCCTGACAGGATTGAGCAACGCCTGGTTATCAATCCGCAGACCAGAATTCTGGCGGACAATGCAGAGGGCGAGGAGCTGAAAGCGATTTTTCTGACGCAAACGCCAAATGGAAAACTAATACAGCGACTGGCGGAGAGTTTTGGTTTTAGCGTGACGCATATTGAGAAACGGGGAAATGCAGTGGATTACATTGCCCATATTGATAACGGACTTTAACCGCTGCGATACAGCTGAAAGGATGATTTTGAAGCAGGCTACTCTGCTTTGGCGTGGCGCGCAATCTATAAGCCGGATTTCTCCGGCTGTTGATGCTTATTCTTTCGGCAGCAAATGGCCCATTTTGGCCGCTTTGGTGTCGAGATAGTGGGCGTTGTTTGGATTACGCCCAACCACCAGCGGTACGCGCTCAACGATATTGATGCCCGCTTCGCTAAGAATCTCCACTTTACGCGGATTATTGGTCAGCAGGCGGACTTCATTGATGCCGAGAAGTTTGAACATATCGGCGCACAGTGTGAAGTCGCGTTCGTCAGCGGCGAAGCCCAACTGATGGTTAGCTTCTACCGTATCGTAGCCTTTATCCTGTAACGCATAAGCGCGGATTTTATTTAGCAGGCCGATATTGCGCCCTTCCTGACGATGATAAAGCAGTACGCCACGACCTTCTTCGGCAATGGTATTCAGCGCCGCTTCCAGCTGAAAGCCGCAATCGCAGCGCAGGCTAAATAGCGCGTCGCCGGTCAGGCATTCAGAGTGAACACGTGCAAGAACTGGATCATTACAGGTAATATCGCCAAATACCAATGCCAGATGATCGTGCCCGGTTGCCAATTCTTCAAAACCAACCATGAGGAAGTCTCCCCATGGCGTTGGCAGTTTGGCTTCTGCCACCCGTTTAAGCTGCATGTGACTCTCCGCAAACATCGCCTCAGATCCGTGTGTCACTGGCGGATCTGGCAAAATGATTCATAAAAACCCGACTATTTTGCCATAATTGTCAGGCTCATTCTCTGAATTGCGCTAATTTAAATGCACAAAGGCACGATAAGCAACCTGATAGTTAGCTTGTTAATTTTATGTAATAAATTATGCATAATGCTGCACAAGGAAGAACTATGTTAGATATCGCCAAGCGTACCGCTATTGGTGCGCTGTTGTTAATGATTATGCCGCTGGCGGTGTGGATTTCAGGCTGGCAGTGGCAACCGGGAGCCAGTGGATGGTGGCTACGGGCGCTGTTCTGGGTGACCGAAACCGTGACCAGTCCATGGGGCATTCTGACCAGCACTCTGCTTTGTGGCTGGTTTTTATGGTGTCTGCGCTTTCGCCCAAAGCCTGCCGTCTTTCTGTTAGCTATTATGATAGCCGCTATTCTGGTAGGCCAGTATACCAAGTCGTTTATCAAACAGCAGGTGCAGGAACCTCGTCCTTATGTGCTGTGGTTAGAGAAAACCCACGGCGTTAATGAGCAGGAGTTTTATGCACTTAAACATAAAGAGCGGGGTAATAAGGTGACCGGGCTTCTGGAAAATGACACTGAGCTGCCGCCGTGGTTAAAAAAACACTGGGCTTTTGAAACCGGTTTTGCATTTCCTTCTGGCCATACTATGTTTGCTGCCAGCTGGGCGTTACTGGGGGTTGGATTATTATGGCCGCGTCGCCATGTCAAAACCGTGTTGCTGCTAATGGTATGGGCCAGTGGTGTGATGGGCAGCCGGCTGCTGCTGGGGATGCACTGGCCACGAGATTTAGTGGTGGCAACGTTGATCAGCTGGTTACTGGTGACGCTCGCCTGCTGGCTGGCGCAACGCATTTGTGGGCCGCTGACTATCCCGCCGCAGGAGCAGCGTGAGATAGCTCAGCGTGAAGATGCCGCCGGTAATTGAAAAAGGCTCATTGCGCCCCCATAACCATTCAATAGAGTGTGGGGCCGGGGGCTTATTCCTGCAGGACCGGATGTTTTAACTGTTAACATGCAGCATCCGCTCGAATTTTTTGGCATAATTCTTTGGTTAACACCAAATTACGGGACAAAACGTGAAATATTTGCTGATTTTTTTACTGGTTTTGGTGATTTTTGTCATCTCGGTGACGCTGGGTGCACATAACGATCAGGTCGTATCATTTAACTACCTGCTGGCGGCGGGCGAGTACCGAATTTCCACCCTGCTGGCCACACTGTTTGCGGTTGGTTTTTTACTCGGCTGGGCGATTTGCGGTCTGTTCTGGCTGCGTGTGCGCGTTGCACTGGCAAATTCCCAACGCAAGCTCAAACGCCTTCAGCAGCAGCTGGGCGAGGCAGATGCAGCGGTGACAACGTCACGCGTTCCTGCCGTCAAGGAATAACCACTCATGCTTGAATTGCTGTTTCTGTTACTGCCCGTTGCTGCCGCCTATGGTTGGTACATGGGGCGCAGGAGTGCGCAACAGGATAAGCAACAGGAAGCGAGCCGTCTGTCCCGAGACTACGTTACAGGCGTTAACTTCCTGCTTTCAAACCAACAGGACAAGGCGGTCGATCTGTTCCTCGATATGTTGAAAGAGGACAGCGGTACGGTGGAAGCACACCTGACGCTCGGCAACCTGTTTCGTTCGCGCGGCGAAGTGGATCGCGCCATCCGCATTCACCAGTCGTTGATGGAGAGCGCTTCGCTGACCTACGATCAGCGCCTGCTGGCTATTCAGCAGCTCGGTCGTGATTATATGGTTGCCGGTATGTATGACCGTGCGGAAGATATGTTTGGTCAGCTGATTGATGAGACCGACTTCCGCGTGGGTGCGCTGCAACAGCTGTTGCTGATCCATCAGGCTACCAGCGACTGGCAGAAAGCGATTGAGGTGGCCGAGCGGCTGGTGAAACTGGGTAAAGACCGTCAAAAGATGGAAATTGCCCACTTTTACTGTGAACTGGCGCTGCAGGCGATGGCCAGTGACGATCTCGACCGCGCGATGAGTCTGCTGCACAAAGCTGAGGCGGCGGATCGCCAGAGCGCCAGGGTGTCGATCATGATGGGGCGCATTCTGATGGCGCAGGGGGAAAATGCCAAAGCGGTTAATCATCTCCAGCGGGTGATTGAGCAGGATAAAGAGCTGGTCAGTGAAACGCTGGAAATGCTGGAAACCTGTTATCAGCGGTTGAATCAGCCGCAGGCCTGGACGGATTACCTGAAACGCTGCGTTGAAGAGAACACGGGCGCTGCGGCTGAACTCTATCTGTCGGATATTCTGGAGCGGCAGGAGGGCGCAGAGGTGGCGCAGGTGTATATTAACCGGCAATTGCAGCGCCATCCGACCATGCGCGTCTTTCACCGCCTGATGGATTTCCACCTGCACGAGGCGGAAGACGGCAGGGCGAAAGACAGCCTGATGGTGCTGCGGGATATGGTTGGCGAGCAAATTCGTACCAAGCCGCGATATCGCTGCCATAAATGTGGTTTTACCGCTCATGCGCTTTACTGGCACTGTCCTTCGTGCCGCGCCTGGTCGTCGGTGAAGCCGATTCGTGGATTGGACGGCCAGTAAACAGAGATTCCCGGCAGCGGGAATTTTTTGTTGCCGGCTTTAGTTACAACATACTATGAATCATATTGTTTATCACGGTGCGCATTTTAGCCACCGGGCTGATATGCGGTCTGGCAGGGGCGAGAGGGTTTTTCCCTGCTCTGCGATTTACTACCAGCTTGCGCTGTAAACCTGGGCGCGGCGCAGGTAGAATGCTTGCCGTTTATCCATTGCGCCATGCTGGTGCTACACCGTCAGAGGGTTTTCTCATGTCATCACCTCAAACTGTAAACGACTCGCCGATTCTGGTGGCGCTGGATTATGCCGATCGCCAACGCGCAATGGCCTTTGTCGACCGCATCGATCCGCAATCGTGCCGCCTGAAAATTGGCAAAGAGATGTTTACGCTGTTTGGTCCGCAGCTGGTGCGCGACCTACAACAGCGCGGCTTTGAAATCTTCCTCGATCTTAAATTTCACGATATTCCTAATACCGCCGCGCATGCGGTGGCTGCTGCTGCCGATCTCGGTGTCTGGATGGTTAACGTCCACGCCAGCGGCGGCAGGCGGATGATGACCGCAGCACGCGAGGCGCTGCTGCCATTTGGTAAAGATGCGCCTTTACTGATTGCGGTTACCGTATTGACCAGCATGGAAGCCGAAGATCTGCGTGATATCGGTATCGATCTCTCTCCGGCAGAGCATGCTGAGCGGCTGGCGCGCCTGACCAACGACTGTGGTCTTGATGGCGTGGTCTGTTCCGCTCATGAAGCGAAGCGGTTAAAAGCGGCCATTGGCCAGAATTTCAAGCTGGTCACGCCGGGCATTCGCCCGGCAGGCAGCGCCGCAGGCGATCAGCGTCGGATTATGACGCCGCCAGAAGCGCAGCGCGCGGGCGTTGACTATATGGTGATTGGTCGTCCTATTACGCAGTCTGACGACCCGGCGCAAGCGCTGCAAAATATTTTGGCATCGCTGAAGGAGCCATCATGAACGACGACAACAGCCGTTTAGTCTACTCAACCGACAGTGGCCGTATTGAACAGCCCAAAGAAAAGGTGCAGCGTCCCAAAGGTGACGGCGTGGTACGTATTCAGCGGCAGACCAGCGGGCGCAAAGGCAAAGGTGTTTGCCTGATTACCGGCATTGAGCTGGATGATGCTGAGCTGTCCAGACTGACGGCCGAACTTAAGAAGAAATGCGGCTGCGGTGGCGCAGTCAAAGAGGGCGTGATTGAGATTCAGGGTGATAAACGCGACCTGCTTAAAAGCTTGCTGGAAGCAAAGGGCATGAAAGTTAAGCTGGCTGGCGGTTAATCAGACTGGCGCTCAGGAAAAATTCAAAAGAAAAGGCCGCGAGATTCGCGGCCTTTTTTGTTATCAGATGCGCTGCGTTAAGCCAGAACAGTTTCTTATAATGGTTAGTAAAAACTACTTGCTGATCTGATGACCAATGATACCGCCAACGGCAGCGCCACCAACGGTACCTAAACCGCTGCCGTTCGTCAGAACAGAACCGCCGATTGCACCGGCACCGGCACCAATAGCAGTATTACGGTCGCGTTTAGACCAGTTTGAACAGCCACTTAAAGACAGCACTAAAGTGGCAGCCAGCATTGCGGCGGTAATACGTTTAGCATTAATTGACATCATGACATCTCCTTAATTTTTTCTCACAGAGAATACCCATTTAGTATAGTTGGTGATCTCTGCATACAGGTCCACTTGCTGCTAATTTATGACGTTTTACTTCTGTTCCATGCCGTAAGCGTCAAAACGTCGGGCTCTTCTTCCATGATATTCAGTCTTACAGCACTCCAGTGCTCTGGTAAGTCACTGTTGGCAGCAGTGGAGTGCAATTGCGGCTGAAGGAAGATAGAAAGGGGGCTAACTATCACTTCATAAGCTATTGCATGTAAATATTGTATCTGGCTGTACATCATCTGGCAGGGTAAAAATTCTCAATTTCCAGCAGATAATCACGGGTTCAGCAACTTTCTGCCGTTGATACAGCAGTCCGCTCCATAGCCAGCTGCGCAAGGCACGCTGAAAATAGTGCTAAAGCCGTCAATGGAGAGCTATGCGATGCTGGAACAACTTAAACAACAGGTGCTGGAAGCCAATCTGGCATTACCACGCTACGGGCTGGTGACCTTCACCTGGGGTAACGTCAGCGCCATTGATCGCGAAAGCGGGCTGATGGTGATTAAACCCTCCGGCGTCAGCTATGCACTGATGACGGTCGACGATATGGTGGTGGTGGAGCTTGAAAGCGGTAAGGTCGTTGAGGGGAGCAAGCGCCCGTCATCTGATACTGACACGCACCGCGCACTGTATCTTGCCTGGCCGCAAATTGGCGGCATCGTTCATACCCACTCGCGCCATGCTACCATTTGGGCGCAGGCTGGCAGGGACATCCCGGCGTGGGGGACTACCCATGCGGATGATTTTTACGGCAATATCCCCTGTAGCCGCAAAATGCTGCAAGCAGAAATCGTTGATCGCTACGAATGGCAGACGGGACAGGTGATTGTTGAAACCTTGCGCCAGCGGGATATCAGTCCGCTGGAAATACCGGCGGTGCTGGTCAACTCGCATGGCCCCTTTGCCTGGGGAAAAACCGCTGATGACGCGGTACACAGTGCGGTAGTGCTGGAAGAAGTCGCCTATATGGCCATTTTCAGTCAACAGTTGGCGCCTGAATTACCGCAGATGCAGCAAGATTTACTCGATAAACATTACCTGCGTAAGCATGGCGCTAATGCCTGGTACGGTCAGAAATAAGTGTTAGCTGCCGGGCGGCATTGTCGCCGCTCAGGTGGTTTCCAAATCTGCAACAATACTCTGATGCTGTATTTACTTTGTCTTCAACGGAAATCAGCAGATTGAAAAACGATATTTTCAGCTTCTAAACTGCAACCCTACTTATATTTTTCTGGATCGCCAGCTTGCGAGAGAAAAAATTATTTTTATGTTGAAAATCAGTCTTTAATTTAGCACTGACTGACTCTGGATTACGCTGAGGATGCGTATAACGCATTCAATAATCCGAGGATCAAACAATGTCAGTAATTAATCAACCTACCTGCAGATTGTTCACCGAAGCCGGTCACACGACTCAGCTTGCTGCCTATTATGAGGAAGAGCGGCGCACCCTATGGATGTTGCTGAAGGCGGAACCGCGCCCATGTTTTAACCATCCACTGATTGAAGAGATTATGAATCTGAGCTATGCCGCGCAGAATTCCGGTTTAGTCATCGATTTTTGGGTAACCGGTTCGCTGGTGCCCTCGATGTTTAATACCGGCGGCGACTTAAGCTTCTTTGTTGAGTCGATTAAGGGGGGGCGTCGAGAGGCGCTGCGCGCTTATGCCCGCGCCTGCGTCGACTGCGTCCATGCAGCGGCAAAAGGCTTTGGTACTGGTGCGGTCAGTATTGCGATGATTGAAGGCAGTGCACTCGGGGGTGGTTTCGAAGCGGCGCTGGCGCATCATTTTATCCTGGCGCAAAACAACGCGCGGATGGGTTTCCCAGAAATCGCTTTTAATCTGTTCCCGGGAATGGGGGGATATTCACTGGTCGCTCGCCGCGCCGGGATGAGGCTGGCCGAGGAGCTGATCTGTGAAGGGGAGTCGCACACCGCAGAGTGGTTTGAACAGCGCGGACTGACCGATCGTCTGTTTCAGCCAGGAGAGGCTTATCGTACCACCCGCACCTTTATCGATAGTTTAAAACCTAAGCTGAATGGAGTGAGGGCAATGCTGAAAGCACGTCAGCGGGTATTACAGCTGACGCGGGCTGAACTGATGGATATCACTGAGGACTGGGTCGATTTTGCTTTTACGCTGGAGCCAAAAGATCTGGCTTATATGGAGCGACTGGTACAGCTGCAAAACCGCCACAGCGCGCACCTGCGCAAAGCGGGATAACTATTTTTTAACGTTATGATGTGCAAGCCAGTGCCCGAGTTGTTCTGCGGGCATTGGTTTTGCGTAATAGTAGCCCTGACAGGAATCGACGCCGCTGGCGATAATAAACTGTTCTTCGGCCTTGGTTTCAATGCCTTCAGCAATCACCCGCAATTTCAGCGCTTTGGCTACCGCCACAATCGCGCGCACCAGTGATTGAGACACCAGCTGTTGGTCCACGCCGCGCACAAAGCTTTGATCCAGTTTAATAGCATTTACCGGTATACGTGCCAGCTGTGACAGTGAAGAATAGCCGGTGCCAAAATCGTCCAGATGTACTTCAGCGCCCAGATCCTGAAACTGTTTCATTAGCATCAGCGCCTGCTTTTCGTTATCAATTAAACAGCTCTCGGTCAGTTCGATATCAATCGGGCAGCCCACGATACCGGCCTGCTGCAGCGCCTGTTTCAGATCGCTGTAGATGCTCTGATCGAGCAACTGTCGTGCTGAAACATTGACCGCCACCCGCAGCGTGATCCCTTGTTCGCGCCAGGCAATAATCTGTGCCAGCACCGATAACATCACCCAGCGACCGAGCGGAACGATCAATCCGGACTCTTCAGCGTAGGAAATAAAGTCCTTGGGAGGAATCAGCCCACGTTCGGTTGACTGCCAGCGTACCAGCGCTTCAACCGTGGTGACTTCACCGTTGAGTTCAACCTGCGGCTGATAATGAATGACCAGGTTCTGGTTTTCCAGCGCTTTGCGCAGGTTAGTATCCAGCCATAAATACTCAAATACCCGCTGGTTCATTTCGGCATGAAACAGGCAAAACTTGCCACGACCACGCTCTTTCGCGGTATACATTGCGGTATCAGCATTACGAATCAGGCTTTCACGATCGTCACCGTGCAGTGGAGCAATAGCAATCCCAATTGAGCAGCCGGTATAGACTTCAATCAGACCGATGCGGAACGGCTGCTTCAGTCGTTCAAGAATGCGCGACGACATCGCTTCCAGGGCTGACTGAGTGCTATCTTCGGCCTGAATAACAAACTCATCGCCTCCCAGCCTCGACAGCGTCTGGTTTTTTTCAAGACAGCTGAGGATCGCCAGCGCGACGGCCTGTAAAAGCTGATCGCCAAACATATGGCCGTAGGCGTCATTAACCTTCTTAAAGTTATCGAGATCGAGATAGACCACGCCAAGCTGACTTTCACCGCGCTGTTCCAGCGCCTGGCTTATCTGATGATTGAAGGCATGACGATTCGGCAGGCCAGTAATAGAGTCTGTATTGGCGAGCAGTTGCAGGCGCTCTTGCGCGCGTCGCTCCTCGGTAATATCAGTCCCGGAGCAGATGAGAAATATTTCGTTCTTACCGCTGCCGCTGTGGACAAACTTATTGCGAAACAGAAACAGCCGCTGGCCTTTTTTGGTTTTGATCCAGCGCTCCACTTCATAGGAACTGCCGTCACGAAAAAAACCGCTGATATTGTGGCGCGAAGCGGCGGCTTCCTGCTTGGTCATAAACAGCTGAAACACATTGCGGCCAATCACTTCCTGCTCTTTCAGGCCGGTGTATTCCTCACTTAGCCGGTTAAAGCGCTGAATATTGCCCAGCTTATCCAGAATCACAATTACCGAGTTGGCTTCAGAGACTACCTGCTCGGCGAACGACAGGCCCAGGGTTAGATCGCGTGCCACCGACGAGGTATCGCCCCATGCCGATGCGGTTCCAGTCCAGGTAAACTGATCTTTTTTACGTCCCACCAGATGGAGCGCGACCAGCGTGCCATGCAGCGATATGCTCAGATTAACGCTGGAGGTGATCACCGTCATGCTGCGAATCAGACTGGCCTGTGCCGGAACCAACGCGACGGCAAGATTGATATCCGCCTGTTCATTTTCGGCAAAATTAAGTGCATCGCTGTCTGCAGAAAGATGCCAATGAGGGCTGGTGGTACCAAACAGCGTATACAGCAATGTTTGCCCTTGTTCATCGGTCATGAAAACGTCCTCCGCAATGTGCACTGCAGTCAGTATCTCATTATTTTAGTAAAAGTATTCGGCAACATGCAGCAGCATAAGAAGTAATCATCGCAGATTTTAATCGGCATCATCTTTTCTGCCCGAAACTCAGGTGTAAAGCACTGACGTGCAGAGACAAAAAATCCAATAGTCATGAAAATGGTTAGCGCTGTCATGTTGGCTTAATCGTTTTTTGATCATTTTAGTAGTGAAGGAATAGTTAACAACGCCTACTCTTTTTTCTGCAATTATTACAAGATTGGTTCGCGTCTGAAATTGGCAGATCGCGAGTCACTGACAAGGGCGTAACCACTTATCATGGAAGATAACTGTGAAATTAACTATCCACCAGCAGGATTGTGTATCCGCGCCGGTTCCCGCCGGAATATCTGCCAGCGCTGCGGTGCGCAACACGGTGTTCAGCGTACTGACAAAAATCTCAAACACATCCTTTAATCTGTTATTTGCAATGCCCACGCACGACTATCAGCGCGCGTTTGCTGAAGCAAAGCAATTGCTGGATTTGTCAGAACAGACAGTCAGTGAATTTATTGCCAGTATCAAAAGTCGCTTACAGCAGCCGGAAGCGTTGGCGCTGATGCATCCCGGGGCGGAAACTGAGTCGTTCCATAGTCTGCATCGCTGGTTACCCGCGGTTCCTCAACCGCTGCTCAGCAAACAGCAGTGTGACAAATTAATTTCACTGGCGCTGGGGCAGCCAGCGCAGAGGTTTTCCGGCCTGGAGCGTCGGCTGCCAGCGCTTAATAATTTGTTAGTTGATGAAATTAATCAGGCGGCAGCAAAACGCCTGGCCGGAATTGCCGGAAAAGTCCTGCCTGAGTTATTGCGGCTTAAGGTTGTTAGTGACAATCTGCATCGGCTCCATCCCTTGTTGCCCACCGCCGTCTGGGTAGCTCAGATCCTGTGGAGCCTGCGTCAACAGGGGATACTAAAGGCGCTGGATGGCGAACTCAGAATGCAGTTACATCAGTGGCTCAGCGGATTCGACGCCAGGCTGGCCAGCGCGGACAGCGCCAGACTGGCACTGTCGGATAAAAGCCTTTTTCGCGCAATTGACCATTGGATTGAACAGCGGTTGGGTGATTTGCGCGGCAGTGATGGTTCATTGCCGCTAGTCGAAGCGGCCAGAAGTACCACTGTCCCGGATACTGAATCGCGCGCCCCGGTGGCAAATGGGCAACTGCGGTCTGAATCCGATCCCGCTTGCGGCTTCTCTGCTGAGGGCTGGAGCCACAATAGCGTGCTGAATAACCCGGCAGCAGAAAAATCAAATCTGCTGCTTAACGTTCAGACCTGCTATGAGCTGGTAAAACGGGAAGCACAGCCGGCTAATTTTGCCGTCGGTTGTGCCGTACTCAGCGAGAACGTTACGGTGGTTCATCCCGACTTTAGTGCGGCGCAGTTTAGCCGAACGCTGGCGACAGACAGTAACGGCGAACTGTATTCACGTCTGCAAATAGAATGTGGGGAGTCGCCGTTAACAGTTGATGGTGCAGCCATCCCGGGGGAAAGGCTAAGGCCGCTGGCAATGAATCCGCTGGCAGGCGCGGGCGATATACTGATGCCGTTTACTGCAGATGAAAAAGAGCTGCCAGAGTCGCAGAGGGATCAGGTGGTCTCTTATGTGATTAACAGTAGCCTTGACCTGCTCAGTTATCCGAATCGCCTTTCTGAACAATCGCTGAAAGTTAAGCCGCTGGATGAGAATAACACCGTTGATACTGTTTTATTACGTGCCGGTGAAATGACGGCTGATATTCCACTCAAGCCGGGATTATTTAATCATTTATTACATCAGCAGATTCAGCAGCGAGAAACCTTACTTTCGACAGCGGATCAGTGGGGGGCTGGCTGGCCATTCGCTGGCGTGAAAGCGAGCCCTGTCAGAGCGTTACCTGCAATCACTGGGCGACAGCAGAACAGCTCTGCTGACGTCTCGGTGAACGATTTTATGGACTCGTTATACTTCAAATATCCGCAGCAATTAGAAAACTATTCAAAGGTCATCGTCACGTTAAATCAGACCAGCTCAGTTATGGATGAAGAAGTGCCACTAAAGCAGGCACTGGAGATGATGCAGGAAAAGGAGCAAGGCGTAAAGTTAACGCTAAATTCTCACCCTGGCTGGAGCAGCTCCTTTGAAAGTGATGTGAGAACATTTATTTCAGGTAAGTTTATTCACGATTTTGACCTGAATAAAATCATGGAATGGGACAGCCCAACAAATAAGCAGGCTGTCTGGTTGCTGGGGCGAGGGATAGCTAAAAAAGGGGTAGAGAAAGTTGCTGATATCATCACTAAGATGACCTCGCCAGTTTGGGATGTTAATGTGTGGGTTAATGATAGAATTAATACATTTTTAAAAGAAAACAGTGTGGATATCAGCAAAATAAACGGTAACACCACGGTAATGGCCGGTGTCTGGTTGCCATCCAATCATGGTGCTTATCATATGCCTATGTTGCATCCAAGTTTTGACGGCACCTGGCAGCCAATAGGTAATTATACGTTACGGCAAATTTTTATCCGCGAACATTTACGCAATGATAATCACTTTTTACAGGATAGCATATCATTACGCTACCCAGTTGAAATTGATCAGTCGCTACAGACTAAAATTAAGCAGTCTGATTTGCAATCGGATTATATCGAGGATCTTAAACAGGTCCTTTCTGGTGGTGATGTAAAAATAGGTATGCTTATATTATTCAGAACCATGCTGGAGAAAGCGGTAGATAAATTTTTCGCTAAATTTACAGAGAAAAAATACCCGCTGAATCTCACAAAGTTGCGAGAGTCAGCGGTGAATGGACGCTTTTGTCAGATGCAATGGAATGGTTATAAGCTGCATAATCTGGTGTTTATGCCGGAAGAAAATGAAACTAAAGGCGTGATTATTTCATTATGGGATGAGAAGTGTTGGGTGGTCTCGATAGATCCACTCAGCACTCTCTCTCTTTATGGTGACGGAAAAGTGAAAGATCTGCTGGACGCGATTAATCGAGGCGTCTCGATTGGCACACGAGTAAAATCTGCAGTCGCAGAGATAGTAGATAATCAGATCGTGATTAACACATCAGGAAAATATATCGTAGAGTTTAACGCTAAGGTTTTCGTTAAAAAATACTGGCAGCCTGCTACCGTTGACAGAGCAATATTATCTCTGACCAGCAGAGAATGGATAGAGAAAGAATTACTGATTAATTTCATTACGACGTTAAAAGATGATATGAATTACCTGGTCAAATCCCCCGGAGAGTATCAGCGTGATACTGCCATTGAGGTGCTGAATACTATTGCGACTCTGATAGGGCTGTTTAACATACCCTTTACCATCACCACTGCAACCGGATCCGGATATATGGCGACAAAATTATTTAACGCCATCACCAGCTGGAAGACCAGCTTAGCGTTAACCTCAACCTTTTCAATATTCCCTAATCTGGTGCGGGCGAATACAGCCGATCGCCCTGACGATGCGGCAAAATCCTATATTGATGCTCTGCTCAGCCTGATGGGTGAAGGTGCAGGCCACCTGATCAGTAAATACGGTCTCAGACAGATTGCCGGACTGTTTTACCAGGGGGGGAAGCTGGTAAAACTGGCATTCAATCAGCTTCCTGATGAGATATTAAGCCGAATATCACAGCATGCGAATGACTATTTCGCTCTTTACAGGAAAAATATATTACAGGTTGATGAACTATCATCTGCGGTCACCAAAATTGGCGAAAAGTATAATGTGCCATTTGTGGATGCCAAAGCACCCGCACCAATAATAGATATGACGGTGGAGTTTATTAGTTTTACTGCTTTTTTTAAGGCGTATGCGGTAAATATTTCCAGGCTGTCTGATCTTTTTACCGATGCGGCAAAAATCCCTGAAATCGCCTGGCTCTATTTTCAAAATAAAGGATTTCAGGTGTTATTCGGTGGGGTCGTGCGATGGGATAATCTTATTGATGCCAGCCCAAAAATCCACTATATCGTGCGAGTCAAATCCCAGCCTCCTGAGGTTAATTCAGGCTTTGTGGAAACCGAAGATGTTATTGTTGATTTCTCTTCTGGTCGGTTTGCTCCAGACGATGCTAAAGGCGAGTCAATTTCTGGCGAAAAAAAGTGGTTAATGACCTTTAGCGAATTAAGCCAGAATCGCGATAAAGCCATCAGCATTGAATGGTTTGATAATCCGCAGCAAGCAGTGAGTTATTACAAGAAGCTCCAGAATGCCAATAAGATGAATATTGCGCATTTTGCCAATGCAATGGAAGTCAGGCCTGAGTGGTATAACCATGCACTGAAGCGCAGGGCGCTGCTCGAAATTGAGACCCGACAGGCGGCGATGCTGGAAGAAATTTATAAGATAGAGAATGAGATCGAGTTACCTGATTTAAACGAATTAACCCGCGACACGGCAAGCCTCAGGCTCGGTACGCTGTTTGCACAAGGAACCCTACCGGCGTTTGATGCATTAAGTAAAAAAATAAACGTATTGCTGACCAGGCCAATCAGTAAACAGGTAGTGGCCTTACCGGAAGGAGAGTATTTTCTGATCGGTGCCGAGTTGCGCGGCATCAGGAGTGATCATCAAGGAAATGTCACGCTGATTAATTATTCCGCGCCGGCCAGGCAGATAATTAATAATCTGACCCAAACCTATGCGCCCGCCGAAATTCTTAAAGCAGGACAGGCGGCAGTAAACAGCAGTTTATATGCATCAAGACTGGATGAGTTACTCATGCATCAGGAAACAGACAGCGATATGTCATTGCCTAAGAAGCGTTATCATGAGCTAAATAAAAGTTCAGAGTGGTTTGGGCAGAAAGTTAATGATATTCGTGTGCCGCTTATTATGGCGGTTAACAGCACAACAATTGGTATGGCAGAAACGGAAAAAGAACATCAGGTAGCCAATGTCATCCCAGCGGAATCGATTAAATTTGTGCTGGCTCCCGACGATTTAAATCATTTGGTTCGGGATATTCTGCTGTCAGTCCGAAAGAAGCCCATTCCGGTCAGATCGCTGTTGATAGAAGACTCTGTACCCTTACAGCAAATGCTTGCTCAGGCGGAAGCTTATGTGCTTTTCCCCACTGAAGACACCACTCTTAACACCATTAAGGGCTATGAGCAGCAGCCGTGGATGCCAGTTATCAATTTACATGCCAGCACGCAGTTTATTAGTTATGCCACCGCAAAAATATTGCGGGAACAGACTCGCCGCGACAGCTATCGACATTTCCTCGGCGGCTACGGCAAGGAGGTAACCAGCTATAGCGATATTTCCGCCGCAGAACCCGGTGCGCGCATTGCAATTTTTGATGCGGAACTGGGGCCGGGGGAACCGCCATTGTCACATGCCATGATGATGGTTAAGGATGCGGCGGCAGTCGGCGTGAATAACCAGTTGATTGGTGGTCTGCCGGGCTGGGAGAAAATCTGGCTGGGTACGCTTAACTGGATTCAGGATAAGCAACTCGGCTTTGTAATCGAGGCGGATGGCCATAAATATCGTATGCGCATCCAGCAATCAACGCACCAGCCGGAAATTACAGCGCCTGAAATCATCCCGGAGATAAATATCTATACCCGGCGCGTGCTGGAAATTGCGAGGAATTATGCGTCGTCTGCGGGGGCTCATGATGCAAAAAACGCAGGAATGGGTGAGCCATCATGGTTTGCCATAATCCGGCTGTATGCATTGGCAGGGGCGATAAATCTGACCAGAATGCACCAGTTATTGAATACAATTCGTCCTGATGATTATCAATCCTTACTTGGTGATACGCCGCAGCTTGCCCGAAGTTTAACGGAATTAGTTAATGCTGATGCCGGATCGCTACTGTTGTTTACCGAGCAATCAGCCGGTCAGATTAAAGGAAAGCCTGCAATGGTTCATGCCATGATGATGAACGCCAATGGCATAGCAACAGGGATGAATAACCAGGTTATTGGCCAGCAGCCGGGATGGCAGAATATCGACCTTGCTGCTCTTAAATACGATCCGGACAACCGCTATGGACTGGTGTTGCTGGCCGGAAATCGCCGATTTAACTGCATCATCAGTCCGCTTTCTGGCAATAAGTTACTGGGTATGAATGGTTAGTTAATTGTCCCGTTCTATTGCAGCGCGATCTGCTCATGGCATCAGAGGATGATCGCCAACCGTCAAGGATGACCATTATGAAATTAAATTTTTCTCATTCAGAAAGTATTGTGGCGGCCTCAGCGATGCATGCCAACAACAGTGTGGCTCAGGGCAGGTTGATTGGCTCACTGAAAGCGATCATTAATTTGTCGTACGCCCTGTTTCGTACCGCGCCGGAACATGATTATTCGCGCGCGTTTGCAGAAGCCAGGCAAGATTTTACTCAGCCGCAGCGGGATGCCGGCGAGTTTATTGCCAGCATTCGCCGTCGGCTACAACAGCCGGAAGCGCTGCAACTGATGCGCCAGCAGCCTGAAGATCGCTCCTTTGATGGTATCAAACAATGGTTGCCGACCGTTGTGATGCCATTACTGAGCGAAAACCAGCTGCGCAAACTGGCTTGTCTGGCGTTGAATATCAACCCGCAAAGGTTTAGCCCGGCATTTTTTGTCAGTCTGGAGATGACCCATCCCGCGCTGTATAACCTGCTGGTGGATGAAATCAATCAGGCTGCCGCAGCACAGCAGACCAGCGTCGCCATGCGTGCCATTCCGCAGCTGCTCAGGCTCCGGGTGGTCAGTGATAATCTCCGTTCTCTTCATCCGCTGTTACCCACGGTAGTCTGGGCAGCACAGATACTGTGGCAAATCAGCAGGCAGGGAATAATGTCGGCGCTGGATACCGAATTAAGACTGCAACTGCATAAGTGGCTGTCCTCTTTTGACGGGAGTTCTCCCGGTCAGCATCCCGGCAGGCTGGCACTGTCGGACCAAAACCTGTACAGCCTGCTAAATAACTGGGTGGAGCGGCGGCTGAGTGACGATCGTCAGCGGCTGCCGGAGTCGGGCAGAAGCGCAGCGGATTACAGGGAAATGCCGCCAGAGGAGGCTGAAAGTCGTCAATTGCTGGTGGCTGCTGAGGGATGGGTGAGCAACAGTGAGCTGAACGTGGCGGGAAATGAGTGTGCTGAGCTACTGGTAAAGGTAAAAACCTGCCATGAAATGCTGAAACTCCACACTGCACCGGTCAATTTTGCTACAGGCTGCCCGGTTCCGAGGCTTAATCATTCAGTTCCGCAGCAGAATAGTGAAGTTGCCAGTACTCAATTTGCCTACTCAGTGACGCAGGATAGTCGTGGCCAGCTGTTTGAACGTCTGCAAATTGAAACTGGCCCACAACCTTTTATGCTGTCGGGTGTGAGCATTCCGGACCATCAGCCACGTGCGCGCGCGGTGAATGAGCTGGCCGGGCCGGATGATGTACTGATGTTGCTTCCGTCTGAACAGCAGCAGCAGGACAATGAAGATATCAGTCAGCTTTACTCTGGATTAAAGCGCTGGACAGAACATCAGCTTAGCTTGCCTGATGGAATAGCAGACCGGGTCCGGTCGGTTAAGAATCCGGTATTTTATCGCCCGGGCGAAAGAGAGGTGGCAATTCCCTTACAAGCTGGTTTTTTTAACCAGCTATTACACAAGATGGCGCATCCGCACCACGTAATCCCCGAGGTTGGCGCGAATGCCTGGCCCTTGCCTGGTGCTGCCGGCCAATTTTTTGGCATGGTAACGCTTCCCGCCATTATCAGTAAGCCGAACGCTGGGTCTGTGGCGATAACGGCAGAAGATTTTTATCAGTCACTGTTGTTCAAATATCGCGAGGAGTTAATTAACTATCCTGACGTGACCGTGACGCTTAATCATCATGGCGATATCAGCGATCAACTGATGCCGCTGTTACGTGCTTTACAAATGATCACCGAACCACACCGCGACGTACCGCATCTGACGCTGAACTATCATCCGGACTGGAGTGCTTCGCTGCGTACCGAAGTGGAGAACTTTGCCTCGGGTGCGCTGCTGGCGGATATCGATCCACAAGAACCGATGATCTGGGAAAGTGCTGAAAATCAGTATGCTGCCTGGTTAATTGGCGTCGGGCTGGCGAGAAAAAGCCTCGATAAAATGGATGAGGTGATCAATAAGTTGCGGTCGCCGGTCTGGGATGTTCGCAGCTGGATTAATGATAAAATTAATCAGATCGTTATTGACGGCGGCGGTGATATTCGCAAGGTTAACGGTACTACCCCAATCGGCGTCGGCGTCAGGCTGCCTGTTAATCAGGGCAGGCAGTATCTGCCGCTGCCTGTTTTATCCGGGCAATGGTTTAAAGTCGGCGACTATACGCTACTGGATATTTTTACGCGGGAATATTTACGCGGAAATTATCGCTATGAGAGTCTGGAGTTTAAATTTCCTGCCAATATTAGTGACAGCCTTAAAAAGAGTATACTGAATACTGATTTACAATCGAAATATATTACTGAACTGACACAGGTGCTTTCGGAAGGCGATGTTAAAGCTGGAATGCTTAGGTTGTTCAGGATTATGTTTGAGCGAGCAGTTGAAAGCTGGAGCTTAAAAACTAAAGCCATAAAAAGTTACTTTGATGAGAGTAAGATTCGCGCAGCCATTCTGAATGATCGGGTATTTCAGATTGAGTGGCATGGTCACAGGTTGAATAATATGCTTTTTATTCCCGCGGAAGAAGGAAGTGTTAGTCAGGGTGTGATTATTTCACTGTGGAATGAAAATTCCTGGGAGGTGAATATTGATTTGGCCGGAAATCTCTCTTTTTTTGATAAAAGCAAAGCAGAAGATTTTATTGACGTGGTTTATAAGAGTATGTCAGTTAAGGGGCGGCGCGAGTGCCCCAGTGCAAATATCAGGAATAATCAGATTGAAATCAATCATTCAGGCTACTTTAAACTTGAATTTGTCGGTAAGACCTGGGTAAAAAAAACATGGGTAGAACCAAGCACTGACAAGTCGATAGTGTCGCTCAATATCCCGCAAGGTGGCATCGAGGTAGAACTCCTTAAATCCTTTGTCTATACCCTGCGTGCAGATATGGATTACCTGATCAAATCTGATGCCGAGCACTTCAGAGACAGCACCATTGAAGTCCTCAATACGGTAGCATTGATGATTGGATTATACGTGATGCCAAATGCGGCTATACCGCTTAAGGGAATCAGTGAGTCAGCGGCCAAACTGGCGACCGCGGTAACTAACTGGAAAACCAGCTTAGTGCAGTCGGCTTCCTTAACAATATTTCCCAACCTGGTTAAAGGATTCACCGCTGACCGACGTGTAGAGGCGCAAAAGGCCTACCTGAACGCTGCGCTGGGTCTGATCGGTGAGGGAGGAAGTTATCTGATTGCACAGCACTGCCCAAAAGTATTGGTAAGTTTATTCAAGCAGGGCAACAGAATGATTAAAATTCACGTTGACCAGTTACCAGGGATTGTTTCAGATAAGATACTGCAATATACAAAAAACACCTTCAGTATTTATAATTCCGCGATGTGCCGTATTTTTGGTGTGCCTTTACCTGATAACGTCTCACGACCACAGTATCCGCAATTGCTGCGAAAAGCGAAATCCCCGGCACCGATCGAAATGATTCGAAAGGTGATTGAAGGCTTTCCTGATTTTTTAAATAATCACCACAGACAGTTATTTACCGGTAAAAATCTGTTTACCAATCTGGTTATGATGCCGGGTATTCTGATGGAGTACCTGCAAAGTAATCACTATCAGGTTGAAATTGGCGAGATATTAGTATGGGGAAGCCTGAGTGACGGTCGACCAGTAAATCACTATCCACTTAAAGTTATTTCCGCGCCGGTTGGTGGTGCGCATTCCGCTCATCCCGTCGAAAACAGCATCATTGAATTTACGATTTCGCATTATAAACCGGGTGATACTGAGCAAATCATCATCACTGCTGAAGAGCAGTGGTTGGCTCGGGCGCAGTTCAAAGATAAAGCCGTCAGCATCGTCTGGTACAGCACGCTGGAGCAGGTCAAAGAACGCTATCGGGTAACCATTCACTCACGACAGCTGGCCCTCTCTTCTTTCCCGGACTCAATGGCGTTATGTCCCGAATGGCGTCATCAGCTAATAAAACAGAGTGCATTAGAGGAGATTGAAAAGCTGCAAGAAAAAGTAAGGAAAGAAATTTATCTGCTGGAAACCCTGATTAATGTTTACGGATTTAACCCCGAGACGCTGAGTCTGCGGCTTGGGCAGCGTTTTGTTGTTGGTACGCTGCCGACGTTTGATGAGATGGGTGAAAAGCTGCGCCTGTTGGCTGAGAATCCTGTTGCTATGCAGCCGGTCCCGTTACCTGAAGGTGACTATCTGCTGATAGGCTGCGATCTGCGCGGCATTAGTGATATTGCCAATGGCACTGTCACACTGACCGACTTTGGTGCACCAGCAGCACTGATAAAGCAGCAGAGGCTACAGGGATATTTACCCCGGCAGGTGCTTGAGGCCGGAATGGCGGCGGAAACCAGCCAACTGTATGCCTACCGTGTGGATGAATTTCTGGTGCATCGCAATCGGACGGATATCGCCCTGCCGGAACAGCGGTTGGCGCTGCTGGAGGCGGCAACTGACTCGCTGGGTAAGGAAGTCAAATATGCTCACGTCCCGTTGATTATTGCGGTGGATAAAACGCGGTTAGCCGATGATTCCACCATAGTAAATAATCAAATCAATGCCACTCTGCCGCTGGAAGCGCTGCTGTTTGTTATTGCACCGCAGGATCTCCTCAGACCGGTCAGGCAGATTCTGAGCACGCTGCGTGCCGCCCCGATTCCGGTTAGCGCGCTACTGATTGAATATTCGCCGAAATTGCTAAAAGCCATTGCGCTGGCAGAAAGTTATGCCTTGCTCCCGGGCTTTGAAGATGCGCGGCTGGCGATGGAAAAAGACAGCCTGCGTCCGTGGATGGCGATTGTTAATTTGCAGGCCAGTAGCGGGTTTATCGATCATATGCAGTTGAAGGTGTTGCGGCAGCAGGTTCGGGCGGAAGATTACCGATTATTTCTGGCAAAAAATCCCCGGCGGGTAAAGAGTCTTGATGATATCCGTAAGGCACAACCCGGCGCGCGTTGCATCTTTAGCGAGATGCAGGCAGGGCCAGGCGAACCGCCGTTGTCACATGCCATGATGATGCTGAGAGAGGGGGCGGCGGTAGGAGCCGATAATCAGATTATTGGCGGCAAGCCTGGCTGGCAAAAAATGTATCTGACGACGCTGAACTGGATTGAGGATGCGCAATACGGTTTTGTACTCGAATTTAACGGCGCGAAATTCAGGATGCTGATTCAGACCTCACTGGAACAGCCGGTTGCGCCATTATCTCCGCCGGGAGAGGGGCTGGATACCGCCATCAGGCGGGTCATCTCCCTGGCGGAAAATCATATAGACAACCCTGACATTGCGGATAATTTAAAGGTTTACTGGGGAGAATTAGTAAAACTGTATCAGGAGGCAGAACTTCTCGATAAAAATACCGCCAGTCTGATTATGCACAGCACCAGCGAAGATAACTTCGAGTTATTCCTCGGTCAGTATCCGCAACTCGCCCGCAGTCTGTCAGAGCTATTTGAGGCGGTTCCCGGCTCCCGCATTGCCTTTACGGAAAAGACCGCTGCCGGTAAACATAAATTAGTTCATGCCATGATTATGACCTACGGCGGATTTGCCGCCGGCGTTAACAATCAGGTTTTAGGCGGTGATGCAGGGTGGAATAAAATCCACCTGGCTGCGCTGCAGTACAGCAATGATACCCGGCTGGGCCTGGTGTTGGAGGCAGGAAGCCGCCGTTTCAATTGCATCATTATTCCTCCGTGGAGCTAAGGCTAACCGGTCGAATTAAAGGATGTACCTGGAGCGTTACCCCTTGTAATGGATGATTATTGTGAAACCTACCTCCTTTCAGCCGGGTGTTGGCGTTGCGCAACTGGCCAGCACGACCTCAGCTGCGTCAGCAGAAAATCAGCGTGGGCGCAGCGTATGGGGCAACTTATTGACTGCGGTGATAAACACTTCATTTAGTTTGTCGGTTGCTCCACCCGCACAGGATTATCAACTGGCGTTTAATCAGGCCGGTGCCCGATTCAGCGTGGCGCAGCACACCGCCGCAGAATTTGTTGTCGCTATTCGCCGCCGCTTACAGCAAGCAGATGCAGTGGCAATAATGCGTACCAGTGGCGAAAGTGATCGCTTTCACTCCCTCAAACGCTGGTTACCCGCGATACCGCAACCACTGCTTGGCGCAGAGCAGCTGTGCGCTTTAGCCAGCCTGGCGCTGGGTCTGAAGCCATCAGCACTGGAGCTGGACAGCTTTTTTCGGCTGCAACAAAACCAGCCGGCGTTGTTTCAGCTGTTGGTTGATGAAATTAATCAGGCCGCAGCCAGGCAAAGTAACGGCATCGGTGAAAATGCGCTGCCAGCGCTATTGCGGCTGAAAGTGTTCAGCGACCAGCTGAATAAGATCCATCCTTTACTGCCGATGGTGGTATGGGCTATTCAGGTGTTGTGGCAGGTCCGGCGGCAGGGGGGGCTGAATACGCTGGAGGCAGAACTGAGAATCCATTTACACCACTGGCTTGGCACGCTGGATAGCGGGCCATCACTGACGGGCAGTCACCGCCATGCAACTTCGGATAAAAACCTGTTTCTCTGTATCAACGGCTGGCTGGAAAGGCGGCTGGACGATCTGCACGGCAGTGATGGTATGCAGCCATTACTGCATCCTGCCAGAAGCGTTACTGCCGGGCAGCCACCCAACATAAGCGTCACCTCCGATATATTCCCTGCAACTGCCCCGGCATCGGCGCTGCCTGCCGATGGCTGGCTGGTGAACAGCGCTCTGAATATGGCGGGAGTGGCCGATACCGATCTGTTAGTCGAGGCCAATACCTGTATCGAGTTGCTTAAGCGAGAAATGCAGCCATTGAATCTGGCGGTGGGCTGTGCGCCGTCAGCGACAAACCGCTCAGTTAAAGCAGAGCCGCTGGCGGGTGTGCAGTTCTGGCGCTCACTGGTGTTGGATGAGACGGGAAAGGTAGCTTCACGTTTGCAGATAGAGAGTGGAGATTTTCCTGTTCGGCTGCAGGGAGTGACGATTCCGTCTACTTTGCCACGGCCCCAGACCGTGACAGCGTTAGCCGGGCCGGGAGATACGCTGATCGCTTTGCCGCCGTCAGCCTGGGAGCCGTCTGCTGACAAACTCAGACAGATGGCCTCAAGGCTGATGCTATCTGCTTCGTTTCCGATCCCAGCGCAGCAGGATATCAAGCTGGCAGATCGGCTACACAGGGTAAATAACATTCTGTCAGCTGATTCTGCTGCAACTGAGGCTGACAGCCTGCCCGCCAGCGGCTGGCTGGGCGGCCTCAGTTATCAGACGCTATGGCAGCACCCCAGGCTGCAGGCTACGCCGGTTTCCACGGGCTCGGCCTGGCCGTTATCCGCCGCCAGCGCGCAGAAATCAGAGCTACCTGCGCGGTTTAAAGGTCAACGTCAACGGCTGGCATCGTCATTTACTGTCGATGATTTCTATCAGTCACTGCTGCTGACATATCGCGAACAGTTAACGAAATATTCACGGGTTACCGTAACTCAACAGTATCAGGGGGAAATCCGCGACAAGGTGTTACCGCTGGAGCAGGCGCTGCACATGATCGATGAAGCGCAGGGCAGCCAACCGCATTTGACGCTTAATTTTCATCCAGAGTGGAGCAATGCCCTGCGCAAGGAAATTGAAGGTTTTATTCTGTACAGACCGGTGGCTGATATTGATAGCGCAGAAAATATGGACTGGCAGAGCACTAACAATCAGCAGGCCACCTGGCTGGCCGGAACAGGCATCGGCAGAGCCAGTTTAAATGAAATGACCGATATTCTGTTGAAAATTCAATCTCCGGTATGGGATGTGCATAAATGGTTAACCGATAAAGTGGATCTGATCGTCAAAGAGTTCAGGGGGGACACCACTAAAATCAACGCCCGCACGCCGGTCAATATCGCGGTCAGGTTGCCGTCAAGTCATGGCCGGCAGCATATTCCGATGCCGGGTTATGCCGGTACTTTGCAATCTCTCGGCAACTACACCGTTATGGATATTGTCACCCGGGAATATTTACGTAAGCATTTTCGCTATGAGAGTATGAATTTTATTTTTCCTGCTGGCGTCAGCAGTGAGCTGAAACAGCGACTGCTGGAAATTGATATGCAGGCGCTGTATATGCGTGAACTGGAAGAGGCTCTCACTGAGGGCGTGATAAAACAGGGGGTACTGAGTTTATTTCAAAAAACCTTCGAGCACGCACTGGATGCTTTTTATGAAAAGAATAAACAAAATCGCAGTGAGATGACTAATCAACAGGTACGCGAGGCGGTAAGTCAGAAAAGATTTTTTCGCCTGGTCTGGCAAGGGGAGCGGTTAACTAATCTGATTTTTATCGCGACGGAAACGGATTCTTTCAGTAAAGGTATTATTCTTTCCATGTGGGACAAAAGTGCTTATTCAGTCAGGATCGACCCGGCTGAGTTTCTCTGTTTATACCATGGTGGCAAGGCTGAAAAGTTACTCGATTTAATTGAAAAAAATATGTCAATTAAAGCGCGCCTGACCTCCGAACGGGCAGAAATTAGTGATAACAAGATTAAAATCAATACGTCAGGATATTATGCTATCAGGGTGTCGGGTAAGCTTCGTACTGAAAGAGAGTGGATAGCGCCTGACGTAGATAAAAGTATGCTGGTGCTGATAAAAAGCCGTAATCATCACGAGGATTGTCTGACCAGCCTGGTGACTACGCTCAAATCTGATATGGATTATCTGGTAAAATCCAACGTTGAGCACTTTCGCGACAGTGCCATTGAAGTCCTGGACACTATCTCCACGCTGGTGAGTATTTTAACCGTGCCGGCCACTCTTGCTCCGGTAGCAGGGTTGACGAGCATGGGCAGGGGAATCTTCGCGGCGATTTCCAGCTGGAAAGCCAGTTTTACGTTTACATCCACATTGTCTGTTTTTCCCGGACTGGTGAAAGCTATCACCGCCGATCGCCCGGAAGAAGCACAAAGAGCCTATATTGACGCCGCACTGGTATTACTGGGTGAAGGCGGGCGTTACCTGGTGACTCAGTATGGTACCAGAACGATAGTTGGCCTGTTCAGGCAGGGCAGCAAGGTGATTAAAATTGGCTGGGATAAATTGCCGGAAACAGTATCCAACCAAATTATTCAACATGCTAAACAGGTATTTTCGGCTTATAAAAGAGAAATTCGTCGCATTGCTGGCTTAACCTTACCGGCTGAACCCTTTGGTAAACATTATCCGTTTTCGTTTATTGATGCCAGGTATCCGGCACCGGTCAGCCAGATTAAACATGAGCTGGCTGACTTTGCACAATATATTAACCAGCACCATAAACAGTTGTTGCAACCGAAAATGATGACGGCTGAGCAGGGTGATTTTGCCGAAGTTGTTCAGCACTACTTGCAGGCTCGTGGACATAAAGTAGAGATTGGCGCGGTGGCCAGCTGGAGCAGTATCGGTGATGCGCAGCCTGCTCTTCGTTATATCGCCAGGGTGAAATCGCCTAAGCCTGATATTGATGCAGAACTCTGTGAAATAGACGATACCATCATCGAATTTACTGCCGAGAATTTTAAAGCCAGCGATCCGTTGGGGAGATCAATTTGTAGTGAAGAGGGCTGGCAAGAACGCTTATTTACTCTGAATCAGAATAAAGCGATCGGCGTTGAGTGGTTTAATACATTGTCTCAGGCTCGTGCACGATTTAATCCTCTGGTGCCGGGAAGGTCGATGCTGATATCTCTGTCTTCTGACTCGATAATCCTGCAACCTGACTGGTATAAAGCCGTAGCAAAACGGGCTGCGCTGTCTGAAATAGATGCTAGCCAGGCGATATGGCGCCAGTCGCTTCATTCTCTTGAAGAAGAGAGTATCAATAAACATGGGATGATAATCATCACTGATTTAATTAGCCTGAAGCTTGGCGATCTGTTTGCTAAAGGTTATATCCAGGGGTTTGATGCCATGGGGAAAAAGCTTAACGTGCTGGCCAATAAAAAGATTAGCCAGCGGCCAGCGGCACTGCCTGCCGGAGAGTATCTGCTGGTTGCCAGCGATATACGCGGTATCAGTAGCGATAATCAGGGTAATGTTACTCTGACTAACTTTGCCGCGCCAAAGGCGCTATTCGAGCAAAACCGTATCCAGGGTTATCCCCCCGATCAGATTATTGCGGCAGGCACGGCGGCGGAAGTCAGCAGCCTGTATGCGCCAGGATTTGATGATCTGTTCCTGAAGCAGGCGAAAGAGCAAAATGTCACGCTGGCGAAAATGCGGCTTTCCCGACTTGAAAGCGGTGCGCGCTGGCTGGAGAAAAACAGTTATCACCTGAAAGTGCCGCTGATTTTCGCCCTTAACAGCACCGAGGCGCAGATGGAAAATAATCAGATCAATGATACTTTTGCCGCCGAAGATATTTTATTTGTGCTGGCACCCGATGATATCACCGATCAGGTTAAACAGGTTCTGGCCCCGCTGGGTAAGCGGCCAATACCTGTCAGCCCACTGTTGATTGATGACGCATTCGCACTGCACGAGCTGATGAGCCTGGCGAAACATTATATTCTGCTGCCGGAGTTTGAAACCTCGCAACAGGCACTGGCGGGTGGTGATAATGCGCCATGGATACCGCTGATCAATTTACAGGCCAGTGCCGGATTTATCAGCCAGTCAGTAGCCAGCAAGTTGCGAGAGTCAACGCAGTCCGGGAATTACCGATACTTTCTCGGTGAGGCGAGCAAGGTGATTCATTCGCTGGAACAGCTTGAAAGGGCGGAGCCTGCCGCAAGAATGGTATTTATTGATGTCGATCCCCAGCCCAATATTACCCTGACGTCCCATACCGTCATGATGCTTGAGGACGGCACCGCCATAGGCGCGAATAATCAACTTATCGGAGGCAGCAGCGGTTGGGAAAAAATCTATCTGAAGTCGCTTAACTGGCTGGAGGATAAATACCACGGCCTGGTGCTGGAAAATAACG
Organism: Winslowiella sp. 2C04; assembly: GCF_050037805.1. NCBI lineage: Bacteria > Pseudomonadati > Pseudomonadota > Gammaproteobacteria > Enterobacterales > Erwiniaceae > Winslowiella > Winslowiella sp. 2C04. Next base: position 2,164,756 of record NZ_CP188300.1, read on the forward strand.
GTAAACGTTATCGCTTGCATGTACAGACTACGCCGTTAACCGAACAAAGTGAGGGCGGCCTGACGTCGTTGATAGAGGATGTCGCAAAGCCCCCTCTGTTCGAGGGGGCTGACGATTAGCAGGGGCACTTACCCAGTTTTCCCGCTTTGCTGGGGAAACGTGCTTCCAGGCAGTAGCGATGAAAGTCACGCTCACTCATGGGTGGGGTCAGCGGATGCTGCGCCTGCATATGGCGCAGATAATTTTGATAGTCCTGTACGCCGACCATCAGACGAAAACATTGCGCCAGCCGTTTAACGATTAACCTTAGCGATAACGGCTCGGCTGGTGGTGGCGCCGTGATTAACCGGTGGCAGCGAAGCAGCTGCGGCACGCCGGTCAGCGCTCGACGCGCATGGATAGCATCAGGCATGACGACCCTCCTTGCGCAGTGAGATCTCCGCTTCATGCATAGTCGGCACGCTACTTTTCAGCGCACGGCGAATGACAAAGCAGGCCGAGACCAGCATGGTGATCGCCACCAGCATAAAGAAGCCGCACAGTGCCGCATTGATCTGATTACTCAGCACAATAGTCTGCATATCGGCGATGGTTTTGGCGGGAGCAATCATCACGCCATCTTCAATGCCTTTTGAGAATCTCTTCGCCTGCGCGAGGAAGCCAATACTCGGTTTTTCGTGGAAAATCTTCTGCCAGCCTGCGGTCATCGAGGTGATAAACAGAAACACCGTCGGCAGGATGGTGACCCACGCATAGCGCTGTTTTTTCATTTTAAACAGCACCACAGTACCAAGGATTAGCGCCATTGATGCCAGCATCTGGTTACCAATACCAAACAGCGGCCACAGGGTATTGATGCCGCCCAGCGGATCGATTACCCCCTGGTAGACAAAGAATCCCCAGCCGGCGACCGCGACGGTGGTTCCCGAGAGGTTACCCAACCATGAACGGTTATTGGCCATCGATGGCACTACGGTACCGACCAGATCCTGCACCATAAAGCGACAGGCGCGGGTACCGGCATCAACCGCGGTGAGGATAAACAGCGCTTCGAACAGGATGGCAAAGTGATACCAGAAGGCCATCATGGCGCGGCTGTTAAACACCTCGGTAATAATATGCGCCATACCGACGGCAAAGGTCGGTGCACCACCGGCGCGTGACAGCACGCTGTTTTCGCCAACGTCGCGGGCAATACCGCTGAGCATTTCCGGCGTCACCACAAAGCCCCAGCTGTTAATTACCTGTGAGGCGCTCTCTACCGTGGTGCCAATCAGCGCCGCAGGAGAGTTCATGGCAAAGTAGACGCCTGGGTCGATAACGGATGCGCAGATCAGCGCCATGATGGCGACGAACGACTCCATCAGCATCGCGCCATAGCCGATAAAGCGAATATGACTTTCACGCTCAACCAGTTTCGGCGTTGTGCCGCTGGACACCAGCGCGTGGAAACCAGAGATGGCACCACAGGCGATGGTAATAAACAGGAACGGGAACAGCGCACCGGAAAACACCGGGCCGCTGCCGTCGATAAAGCGCGATACCGCGGGCATCTTCATTTCCGGCGCGGCAAATACAATGCCAACGGCCAGGCCGACGATCACGCCAATTTTCAGGAAGGTGGAGAGGTAGTCACGCGGTGCCAGCAGCAGCCAGACCGGCAGTACCGAAGCGATAAAGCCATAAATCACCAGCACCCAGGTCAGTGACGTGCCTTTCAGGGTAAAGAACGGCCCCCAGTAAGGATGCTGGGCGATATCGCCACCGTAGATAATCGCCGCCATCATTAACACAAAGCCGATGATCGAGACTTCAGCAATTTTTCCCGGCCGCAGAAAGCGCATATAAACGCCCATAAACAGCGCGATAGGAATGGTTGCGGCAATGGTAAACAGACCCCATGGGCTGTCTGCCAGGGCTTTTACCACCACCAGCGCCAGTGCAGACAGAATGATAATCATCACCGCCAGCGCGCCAAGCATAGTGATGACCCCGGCGAAGGCACCGAGCTCCTGTTTTGCCATTTCCCCCAGAGAGCGACCGTCGCGGCGGGTAGAGATAAACAGAATCAAGAAATCCTGTACCGCACCCGCCAGCATCACGCCGACCAGAATCCAGATGGTGCCAGGCAGGAAGCCCATTTGTGCGGCAAGTATCGGCCCGACCAGCGGCCCGGCACCGGCAATCGCGGCGAAGTGGTGACCAAACAGCACCCATTTATTGGTCGGCACATAATCCAGCCCGTCATTAAGGCGTTCGGCAGGAGTGAGACGGCGATCGTCCAGCTCGAAGATATTGCGGGCAATAAACAGGCTATAAAAGCGGTAGGCGATGCTGTAGCAGGAAACGGCGGCAATCACCAGCCAGACGGCGTTGACATGCTCGCCGCGACTGACTGCCAACATGCCAAAAGCAAAGGCACCGATTAACGCCACAACTAACCAGATAACTCCGGTTTTGACGTTTTTCATTACACAACTCCTTGTTTGGTCCAGAGGGAAAGGATCAGATTTAGCAACAAGTTAAAAGTAATGTAATGGTTTGTTAATGAAAGTGAATCAGCAGAAAAGTGTGAGCTACAGCTAAAGTAATTGATTTACCTGGGGAGGGATCGTTAAGGTGAGCCGTTTTCGACTTCCGTGCTGATAAGATGCGGGGTGCAAATCCTCAACAGGGATGACGAGAACGCCATCCCTGAGATGTTGCAGTACTGCTTTAAACCGCCGGGCGAGCCACTACGCTACGCGTTTCCATCCGCACTTCGGCGATGGTGACATCAATGATATCAGTAACGCGATAAACCACTTCGCCTTTGATCTGCACGGTGCCGCTTTCCTGGCTGCAAACCATTTCGTCGCGCACTGCATGCAGGAACGGAGCAGGAATAAAGGCGACCGCGCCGATATCCAGCAGACGCACGCGCATACCGCCGCGTGAGATATCAATAATCTCAGCGCTGAAGCGGGTGTCAGTGCCAGCAGATTTTTGCAGATAGCGTGAGTAGAGCCAGTCACCAACGTCACGTTCCGCCATACGGTTCTGACGGCGACGTTCGCTCATTTTCACCGTCAGATCATCTACCGGACGCGCAATCTGCTCGCCTTTAATAATCGCTTTCAGCAGGCGATGGTTGATCATATCGCCGAACTTACGGATAGGTGAGGTCCAGGTTGCGTAGGCTTCCAGACCCAGACCAAAGTGCGGGCCCGGCTCGGTGCTGATCTCTGCAAAGGACTGGAAACGACGTATACGGCTGTCGAGGAACTGAGTCGGATGAGAATCCAGTTCGCGACGCAGCGCGCGGAAACCTTCCAGCGTAACAATCGCGGTGGGGTCAACGGTCACGCCATTAGCCGCAAGAATTGCCGCCGCTTGTTCAGCGTTGGTGCTGTCAAAACCAAGGTGGACGTTGTACACGCCGAAGCCCAGTTTCTCACGCAGCACTATCGCAGCGCAGATATTTGCGGTAATCATCGCTTCTTCAACGATGCGGTTGGCGATACGACGCGGTTCAGCAATGATGTCGAGGACTTCGCCTTTTTCACCCAGCAGGAAGCGGTAATCAGGGCGGTCTTTAAACACCAGCGCATGGTTCTGACGCCATTCGCCACGTGCCAGACACAGACGGTGTAACAGACGGATCTGATTGGCAATGGCGTCAGATTCCGGCTGCCATTCACCGCTGTTTTCCAGCCAGTCGGAGACGTTGTCATAAACCAGTTTGGCTTTCGACTCAATCCAGGCAGCGAAGAAGTGAATATCATCAGCCAGCGTGCCGTCCGCAGCGACGGTGACGCGGCAAGCCAGCACCGGACGACGTACGTCAGGGCGCAGCGAGCAGATGTCGTCCGACAGCTGCCGCGGCAGCATCGGAATATTGAAACCTGGCAGATAGTTGGTGAAAGCACGTTCAGCGGCGATGGCATCCAGCTTGCTGCCAGCCTGCACATAAGCGGTAGGGTCGGCAATCGCGATGGTCAGGCGCAGTGCGCCATCGGCGGCTTCTTCCACATACAGCGCATCGTCCATATCTTCGGTGCTGGCGCTGTCAATCGTGACAAATTCCAGCGCGGTAAGATCTTCACGCTCCAGCTGCTCGTCAATCATTCCGGTCGGTGCGGCAACATCCGGCGCTTCACGCTCGAGATTATGACGTGACAGTGTCACCCACCACGGCGCCAGGTGGTCGTCAGCAGTGGTGATAAAATGGGTCAGCTCAGCATAAAAACTGCGGTCGCCTTTTAGCGGGTGGCGACGCATTTCTGCTACCGCCCAGTCACCGGCCTGGAAATCGTGCTGTACTTGACGATCCGGGCGACACTGGATGGCATCTTTCAACAGCGGATGATCGGGGACAATGGATAAGCGATCGTCTTTCTTCTGCACACGCCCAACAAAGCGCGTCAGGAAAGGCTCTACCAGTTTTTCCGGCTCGGCAATTTCACGATCCTTGTCAGTCTGCACCACGGCGATCACACGGTCACCGTGCATCACTTTCTTCATCTGCGGTGGCGGAATGAAGTAGCTTTTTTGCGCATCGACTTCTAAAAAGCCGAATCCTTTTTCAGTGCCTTTAACCACACCCTCAACACGCGGCGTCTGGGAGTGGAGCTTCTCTTTAAGCTGCGCGAGCAGCGGGTTATCCTGGAACATAATGAGTTATTTTCGTGGCCTAAGAGCGGCTGACAGTTTTACGCGATTAACCGCCTGCGGGCAAGGGTGAATTGAGCTTTTCAGTGCAGGTCAGGGGTGCCTGACCTGCTGCTGTAACCGAGAGAATGCGGTTCAGGCGATACGTTGACTGGCGACAACCGGAGATAGCGATATTTTTACCGGTACCGATTTTGAGGTCGGTGTACCACTGCCGTCACCAAAGCTGGAGAGCGGGACCAGTGGGTTAGTTTCCGGATAATAGGCTGCCAGATTGCCGCGCGGAATGGCATAAGGCACCAGTTTGAAACCGGTCACTTTACGGGTAATACCGTCGTTCCAGAGCGTTTCGATATCGACGTTTTCTCCTGCCTGCAGACCAAGTTCCGCCATATCATCCGGATGGATAAACAGCACCTCGCGCTGGCCATATACGCCACGGTAACGGTCATCAAGGCCGTAGATGGTGGTGTTGTACTGGTCATGAGAACGCAGGGTTTGCAGCGTGAAAGGCACCTCAGTGTCGCCCAGCTGCGGGAACAGTGAATCTGGCAAGGCGGCGGCGCTGAACTGAGCTTTGTTATTCAGAGTGTTAAAACGCAGTTCCGCTGCGGCATTGCCGAGGTAAAAACCACCCGGCAGTTCACACTGCTGGTTAAAGTTCTGGAAACCTGGAATGGTGGCGGCGATATGATCGCGAATCAGATCGTAGTTGCCAGCCAGCGCCTGCCAGTCGAGTTTGTCACTACCCAATACCGCATTGGCAATACCGGCGACAATCCACGTCTCTGAACGCTGAGTATCCGCCAGCGGTTTACCGACACCTTCAGAGGCGTGAACCATGCTGAAGGAGTCTTCAACGGTAATAAACTGCGGGCCGCTGGCCTGAATGTCCTGCTCGGTACGGCCAAGAGTGGGCAGTATCAGCGCATCCTGTTTGCCCGGAACCAGGTGGCTGCGGTTAAGCTTGGTGCTGATTTGTACCGTCAGTTCACAGCGGCTGAGCGCTTCTTCGGTGCGCGGGCTGTCCGGCGCAGCCGCAGCGAGATTACCACCGAGGGCGATCAGCACTTTAATTTCATCGCGCAGCATCGCTTCCAGCGCTTCAACCGTATTGTGGCCGATATTACGTGGCGGCTCGAAACCGAAGTGGTTTGCCATACTGTCGAGGAAGGCTTTTGACGGTTTCTCATCGATACCCATGGTGCGGTTACCCTGCACGTTACTGTGGCCGCGTACCGGGCACAGGCCTGCGCCCGGTTTACCCAGCTGACCAAACAGCAGTTGCAGATTAACGATTTCCCGTACGGTATCCACCGAGTGCTTATGCTGGGTGATGCCCATCGCCCAGGTGCAGATAACGCGCTCTGCGCTCTGATAAATTGCCGCCGCCTCACGAATTTGCTGCTCGGTCAGGCCGGACTGTTGTTCAATTTGCGCCCATTCAGTGGCGGCAACCTGTGCCAGATACGCATCAACACCCTCGGTATTGGCCTGAATAAAGGCTTCATCAAACAGACCTTTCTCACCGGCGGCAACGCGAGCGTGATGGCTTTCGCTTAATACTTTCACCATCCCGCGAACCGCAGCCATATCCCCGCCAAGGTTTGGCTGATAATAGGTAGAACTGATGGTGCCCGCTTTTGATGTCACGACTTCCAGCGGTTTTTGCGGATCGGCAAAACGCTCCAGTCCGCGTTCACGCAGGGTATTAAACGTAACAATTTTCGCGCCATGATCGGCGGCGTGGCGCAGGCTGTGCAGCATGCGCGGATGGTTGGTGCCCGGGTTCTGACCAAACACGAAAATTGCATCGGCATGGTCGAAATCATCAAGGCGAATCGTGCCCTTGCCGACGCCGATACTGCGCTTCAGGCCAGTACCGCTGGCCTCGTGGCACATATTGGAGCAGTCAGGGAAGTTGTTGGTGCCGAACATGCGGCCAAACAGCTGATACAACCACGAAGCTTCGTTACTGGCGCGACCCGACGTGTACAGCTCGAGCTGATTGGGATTGTCCAGCGCCTGTAAATGGCGGGCAATTAATGTGAAAGCGTCATCCCAGCCGATCGGCTCATAATGGTCGGTGGCGCGGTTGTAGCGCAGTGGTTGAGTCAGACGCCCTTGATATTCAAGGAAGTAATCGCTTTGCTGGTACAGCGCAGAGACGCTGTGCGCAGCGAAGAATTCCGCATCAACGAAACGGCGGGTTGCTTCCCAGGTCACCGCTTTGGCACCGTTTTCGCAAAAACTAAAGGTGCTTTTATTGTCGTCGCCCCATGCGCAACCCGGACAGTCAAAGCCTTTCGCTTTATTCATGCGCATCAGGTTGCGCATGTTTTTTAGCACTTGTTTGCTGTCGAAAACGAAACGGGTGGTGGCTTCCAGTGAACCCCAGCCGCCAGCAGCGGCCTGATAGGGCTTAATCTCAGATTTAAATTTCATGATAAATGCAGGCTTTTATGTTTATGAGTTGTTATGAAGTTATTACTGCTTATAGCGGGAAAGTTTGCGACTCACTCTGATTTTTGTCTAATTGATTGACTTAATGGTGCGATAGCTACGGTTTATCGCGCAGCGGTTAAAACTGTGATGCTGCTCAAATTTCGCGGGTGATCCGCGTTTCATTTCAGCGTGATTATTAATTTGTTGGCTAATAATTGTTCTTTAACAGGCGGGTAAAGGGGCGGGTTATGAAAGATTTTGGCAGTAAAGTGCACGCTTTCGGCAAAGCGCTGATGATGCCGATTTCGGTAATCGCCGCAGCCGGGATATTTTTAGGCGTGGCGGCAGCAATGCAAAATCCGGCGATTACCGGTGAAGCCTTTGCCCAACTGAAAACGCCCCAGCTGATTATTGGCTTTATCCGTCAGATAGCCGCCGCGCTGTTTACTAATCTGCCGCTGTTTTTTGCTGTTGCCTGTGCTATCGGGCTGGCAAAGGCCGAGAAACCCACTGCCGCTTTTGCCGCAGTGATTGGCTTTATCGCCATGCATGTCGGGGTCAGCGCAACGCTGTCGGCACAAGGATTAACGGCGGCCACCACCACCGCCGAAGCGTTGCAAAAGTCCGGCATGGATCAGACCACGGCAATGATGACCTCAGCCGAATATATCCAGATGCTCGGTATCTTTACCTACAATATGAGCGTGTTGGGTGGGGTGATTGCCGGTTTGGTAACCGTGGCGCTGCACAACCGTTTCTACACCCAGCAACTGCCGACGGCGATCAGTTTCTTTGCCGGACGGCGCTTTGTGCCGATAGTCACGGTAGTGGTGCTGCCACTGACGGGTGTGCTGCTGGCAACCGTCTGGCCCACTATCGGCGCGGGCATCGCCTGGGTTGGTGAGCTGATCGGCAAAAGCGGCCAATATGGTGCATTTCTCTATGGCGCTGCTGAGCGCATTCTGATCCCGACCGGGCTGCACCATATTCTCAATGAAACCGTGCGCTTTACGCCAATTGGCGGCATCGCCACCGTCGATAATCAGAGCATTGTCGGCGCGCTGAATATCTTTAATGCCTCGCTTACTCATCCTGGAATGATTCCTGATGAAATTATCCGCAGCGCTACGCGCTTCCTTGCGCAGGGCAAAATTCCGGTAATGATGTTTGGCCTGCCGGCGGCGGCGCTGGCTATTTATCACTGCGCGCGGCCAGAGCATAAACAGCGGGTGAAAGCGCTGGTTTTGGCTGGCGCGTTAACGTCATTTACCACCGGGATTACTGAACCGCTGGAGTTCTGCTTTATTTTTGTCTCGCCGGTGCTGTACATCCTGCACGCGTTACTGACCGGGCTGTCATTTATGCTGATGGCGCTGATGCATCTGATGATTGGTAATGTGCAGGGTGGGGCAATTGACCTGGTGGTATTTGGCATTCTCGGCGGCAGTAAGACCCAGTGGTGGTGGAGTCTCGCGCTGGGCGCAATTTATGCGCCGATCTATTACTACAGCTTCCGTTTTATTATTCAACGTATGCAGGTCGAAACCCCGGGGCGTGAGTCGGAAGAGGGGGTAACGGCTGCGCCGGTGGCCGCCGATGAGCGTACCAAAGTGATTATCAGTGGGCTGGGTGGTGAGGGCAATATCGAGGACGTCGATTGCTGTTTTACCCGGCTGCGGGTGCGCGTCAAAGAGATGAAGCAGGTGGTCGATCAAACGCTGATGACCACCGGAGCCAATGGCGTTAACCGGATTAACGACCACGATATTCAGGTGATTTATGGTCCACAGGTAGAGAAAATTGCCAATGACGTCAAGACTGCGCTTGGCACAAGCTGATGACAGCAGCTTATGCTTCGGTCAGCCCGATAAAGCCCATAAAAGAGAGTGACATCAGCCCGGCGGTGATCAGCGAAATCGGCGAGCCCTTAAACGGCAGCGGAACCTTAGCCAGATCCAGTCGTTCGCGCATCGCGGCAAACAAGACCATCACCACTGAGAAGCCGACTGCGGCACTGAAACCATAGAATGCCGCCTCGAAAAAGCCGTGGCTGCGGTTGGTACTTAACAGGGGAACGGCCAGCACTGCACAGTTGGTGGTTATCAACGGCAGAAAAATGCCGAGTAAGCGATAGAGCGACGGACTGGTTTTGCGGATCACCATTTCGGTGAACTGCACCACCACCGCGCTGGCGGTGATATACACCAGAATGCGCAGATAACCCAGATCAAGCGGGGTGAGAATCAGATGATTGGCAATCCACGCCAGTACCGCCACCAGGGTCAGCACAAAGGTGGTGGCCAGCCCCATACCGATGGCCATTTCAATTTTCTTCGAGGAACCCATAAACGGGCAGAGCCCGAGGAACTGCACCAGCACGAAATTGTTAACTAACACCGTCCCTACAAACAGTAATAAATAATCTGACATCCCGACTTCCAGCTAAATGAAAATAATTATCGCTTAGATTAATAGTGTGCTCAACCCGCTGCGCACTGACTGTGCAATGCAGTCAGTGCGCGGACCGGGTTATTTTTGTTCTGGCCACGCCACCGCCGGGATGGCGTTAAGTTTCGCTTTGGCAAACAATGCGCCCTGGAAATGGAAAATTCCGGCGGCTTCCAGCCACATCCACTCTTCGGGCTTGTCGACACCGGCGGCAACTACCGCAATCTCCAGCGATGAACAGCATTTGACAATAGCCTGCACAATCGCTTGTTTTGCGCCACTTTTGTGCACATCACAAATGATATTGCGGTCAATTTTAATCCTGTCAGGCTGGAATCGCGCCAGTAGCGAAAGCCCTGCAAATCCGGCACCGAAATCATCAATGGCAAAGCTGATGCCTGCGGCTTTAAGCTGCTTAATCGCCGCCTGAAATTCGTCGGGACGTGAAATCACTTCATTCTCGGTGACTTCGACCACGATCTGTTCAGGCACCAGTTGGTTGGCCGCAATCTCGCGCAGCAGGAAATCTACCGCGTCAGGAATCACTACCAGTGACATTGGCAGCAGGTTTACTGACAACCTTTGCTGGTGGATGCCAAGTTGTTTTGCCATGGCAAAAGCCAGTTTCTTGGATTCGAGGTCGGCACGGTAAATATCATCCGCTGCTAACTGAGAAAAATAGTGCTGCGCGGAACCGCCATCTGCCTGGCGAAGCAACGCTTCATACGAGAGGATCTGCCGACCAAACGGGTCGATAATTGGCTGAAAGGCATAACTGTACGCTTCTGACGCCGGGATAAAATCCGCTTCCTGCACGCTGTCAGCCTCGTCAACAATAAAATCCCAGCAGTCTGCCGACGGGATTTCAAAATAATTTTCCCGTTCCCTGGCTTCAACAAAGGTGCGAAGAAACTGTAGCGCACGGTCATCATAGGTCAGCTGATATTTTGATGTGCCTTTATCCAGCACCGCCTGCAGAACGGAAGCCTTGTCATATTCTCGCAGATCAAACAGCTCCATTCCGGCGTTACCGAAGCGGCGTGACGGCGCATAATCGCGCAGCAGCTCAACCAGATTATGGTGGCGGGTATCCTGACAGATACGCTGATAGATGGTGTTCACGGCATCTTCAGGGCCTTCTAACAGCTGAAAAAAATGCGTGCCGTTAAACAATAAAATGCCGGTGACATCAAATGCATTGTTAACTTTGTTGGCTTTACCAGCTAACCCCTCCAGTATCAGTTCTGACACGTCATCAGAAAGGTGGCTGCGATAGATGATTGTTGACAACATTGGCGGTTCCAGAATTTTCGCACTTGGGCCGCATACATTAGCAGAATTCTGGCCAGTTTTGTCCACAACAGATGGATAAATAGCGTGAAAATCGTTGAATATCTGACGAAAAACATCCTCCTGCGGCGCGGCTGAAAGGGCGGCAAAGCTGCGGGCTGTTTGTTGGTTTACGGCAACCGGTAAACGTGGGACATTTGCCGGTATAAAATCCTGAAACGTTTTGCCGCTAGCGGATACAATAGTCAGGCGATCGGTAATACGTTTTGCGACCGCCGATCTAATATAATTAATTGAAAAATAAGAATAATGGATATAAAACAACTTATTTATCTGGTGAATCTTGAGCGTGAGCGCCATTTTGGTCGTGCGGCGGAGGCCAGTTTTGTCAGCCAGCCAACGCTGTCGATGCGGCTAAAAAATCTTGAGCGTGAGCTTGGGCTTTCATTGATCAATCGCAGCAACAACTTTGCCGGCTTTACTGCCGAAGGCGAGCGCGTACTGGCGTGGGCGCGGGAAATTGTTTCTGTTTATCAGGGGCTCAAGTTAGAAGTCGAATCATTAAAGCATGGCGTCACCGGCACGCTGCGGATTGGCGTGGTGCCGCAGTGCAGCATCTCGTTGCCGCTGATGCTGAAGGCGATAAGCGATCGTTATCCGCAGCTTGATTACCGGGTGGCGGTGCTGAGTGCCGATCAGCTGCTGGAAGCGTTAAACAGCCATACGGTAGATGTCGGAATCGGTTTTTTTGAGCTGGCGACGCTGCGTGAGCTGCATTTTCAGGCGGAAGCGCTGAAGGACAATGGCGTTGAACTGCTGTATCACCCGCAACATTTTCCGCAGCTCAACGACAGCGAACCGCTGACGCTCGGGCAGCTGTCAGCATTGCCGCTATGCCTGGCGGAGCCAACCCGTTATTTTCGCCGCTACATTGATGGGCATTTTCGCGAGGCGGGCTTGCAGCTGCGGGTGATTCTCGAAACGACTTCGGTGTTTCAGCTATTGCAGGCGGTGCAGGTTGGGCTGGGTTGCCTGATTACGCCAACCGGTCACTTATTGCCAGCGATGACGCCGGAACTGAAAAGTCGCCAGCTGTTAATCGCGCCGATGACGCGCCACGCGGCGGTGGTAATCGCCGAGCCGGGGCGCGCCACGCCGCTGGCTCAGCATTTTTTTGATGAGGTGCGTCGCTGGCTGAGTGAATAATGACTCAGCCGCCCAGCGTTTGCATCAGTCGGTTATTCCAGTTAGCCAGCGCCACACTGTGAATCAGCTTAAGCTGCGCTGGCGGCGAGAAGCCGCTTTCCGCCAGCGGCTGGAGGTGCGCCGCGCTGAACCTTTCCGGCGCGCGGGTAAGCTGGGCCGCTGCCTGTATCACCGCATGCGCAACGGGCTGCGCCTTACTGGCCGTCAGCGCGTCATCAATACCCTGAATTAACGCCTCGCGCCACTCTCCCTGATAGTGCCAGAAGCAGCTGTTGCTGCCATTGATCCGCGCACTCACTGCGCTGGCCAGCGCGTCATGTTCGTTCTGCTGTTGCGTGCTGAGCAGCAGTGCCCAGCCATGCAGCGCTTTTGCATCGTGCGCTAACAGCCAGGCGCTGTGCTGCAATGCCTGCTGCGGCTGGCAAAATGTCAGCGCCTCGAGCTGTTCGGCACTGGCGTAGCGCAGTTCTACCGGCGGCAGCTGCGGTTGCCACTCGGCTTGCTGGCTGAAGCGCGAGCTGTCGGCATCCGGCGGGGTTGTAATGCCGGGAATCCAGCGCACCGGCAACGCCATCATTGCCTGTATTCCGGCGATCGCGCGCGCCTGATAGCTGACAAAACCAATCAGTTGACTAAAGGTAATAATATCCGGCTCGGTCAGGCCGACCTCGGCCAGCCGGTGCAGCGCGGCGCGGTCAATCAGCGTCGGCTGGCTGGCCAACTGGCGTGAATATTGGGTGATTTGCGTCAGACGGTTATTACTTTCGCGTGAAGAGTCTGGCCCCGGTAGCGGATTCAGTCGCGCCGCATAGTGATTACACATGCGCTGAATGCCGGTGACCTGCGCGACGGTCAGCGCGGTACAGAGGCGGTCATACAGGGTCAGCGTGTGGGTCAGCGAAGTATTAAGCGTATCCGGTAAAAGGATATCGCTGATATGGCGGGCAGCCTGCAACATTTCATGCTGGCCGCTTAATATTGGCTGCAACGAAGTACTGGCTTGTTGCGACAGACCCAACAGGAAACGGTCTTCCACTTCCGCAGCTTCAGGCACCAGCGGCGACTCCTGCTTAGCGCCCACACTGGATTGTGTTTCGTGATACCAGTGATTGTTGCCCGAAAAACGGCGTTGCTCCATGGTCATTCCTTTTCAAGTTAACTGACCCGGACGTTCGACTGGCTAAAGGAGAGAAAAATGCGGTTACGCCGGGCCTGGATGGCACAACTATCCTGGCGTAAGCGGTGGAATGCACAAAAGATTGTTGAGTGATAATTAATATCAGAAAGGTATAACAGAAAGAGCGCGGGAGGATTGACGCGAAAAGCAGGGCGAGGCAAGCCTCGCCCGTTAAGCTTATTTCAGTTCCAGCTCGTTCATTGCAGCGATGCTGAAACCGCCGTCAACGTGCAGAACTTCACCGGTCACACCGGCTGACAGATCGGAACACAGGAAGGCAGCGGAGTTACCGACATCTTCAGTGGTCACGGTACGACGAATTGGGGTTACCGCTTCGCAGTGGGACAGCATCTTACGGAAATCTTTGATGCCTGACGCCGCCAGAGTACGGATTGGACCGGCAGAGATGGCGTTCACACGGACGCTGTCCGGGCCCATCGCGTTCGCCATATAGCGCACGTTAGCTTCCAGAGAAGCTTTAGCCAGACCCATCACGTTGTAGTTAGGGATTGCACGCTCGGCGCCCAGGTAAGACAGGGTCAGCAGGGCGGAGTTCGGGTTCAGCATCGCGCGGCACTCTTTGGCCATGGCGACGAAGCTGTAGGCGCTGATGTCGTGCGCGATTTTGAAGCCTTCGCGGGTCACAGCGTTAACATAATCGCCATCCAGCTGGTCAGCAGGAGCGAAGCCGATGGAGTGTACGAATCCATCAAATTTTGGCCAGGTTTTTGCCAGTTCAGTAAACAGCGCTTTGATGCTCTCATCTTCAGCAACGTCACAAGGCAGAACGATGTCAGAGCCCAGATCTTTAGCAAACTCCTCCACACGACCTTTCAGTTTGTCGTTTTGGTAGGTGAAAGCCAGTTCAGCGCCCTGTTTGTGCATCGCTTGCGCAATACCGTATGCGATAGAGAGTTTACTGGCAACGCCAGTAATCAGAATGCGCTTACCGGAAAGAAAACCCATAGCTGTAATCCTTATGGTCATTGTTGTTGGCGGCCGCTTTGAACAATAAATGAGCGACCGACGTGAATCGACCCGGCATTCTAGCACGAGTCTTTACAGTAGCGTAGAGCCGCATTTCTGCAGCGCTTAACATCGGTTGTTTAGCGGTCTCGTCGCCAGGCGTCGGCGGTTAAGGCTTCGCCGAAATGGCTGGTAATCAGTCGTTTGGTTAAATCATTTAGCGGGCAGGCCAGTACGTCGGCGGTACTGCCGCGCTCGACCACTTCGCCCTGGTGCATCACTATCACCTGATCGCTGATGTGTTTCATCATGCCGAGGTGCTGGGTCACATAGATATAAGAGATACCGTGTTTTTCCTGCAGTTCAAGCATCAGGTTTATCAGCTGTGAGCGCATCGACATATCCAGCGAAGCCAGCGCTTCATCGGCGACAATCACTTTTGGTTGCAGGATCAGCGCACGTGCCAGGCCGACGCGCTGTTTCTGGCCGGGAGCCAGCATATGTGGATAGTAGGCCGCGTGATCGCGCAACAACCCGACCTGGCGCAGCGTGGCGATAATGCGTTTTTCACGCGCCGCGGCATCAAGATCGGTGTTCAGCCGCAGCGGAAAATCCAGCATCTGACTAATGCGCTTTCGCGGATTAAGTGAAGTGGACGGATCCTGAAAAATCATACGGATACGCTGGCTGCGGTAGCCATAATCTCCATACTCTAACGGATGGTCGTCAATCAGCATCTCGCCTGCACTGGGGGCGATCATGCCGCTGAGCATTTTTGCCAGCGTCGATTTGCCGGAACCGTTCTCGCCGATAATTGCCAGCGTCTGTTTTTCCCGCAGGGTGAAACTGACGCTTTTCACCGCCTCGACGTGCTGACGGCGAAACAGTCCGGTGCGATAGCGGTAGGTTTTGCTCAGGTTACGCACTTCAAGCAGGGTTTCGACCATCACTGACCCTCCATATTAAGCGGGAAATGACAGGCATACAGGTGCGAACGGGTGCCGGTGAGACGCGGCGTATCAATACATTTTTTCTGCGCGTAAGGGCAGCGCGGGCCGAGACGGCAGCCAACCGGCAGATGTTCCAGTGATGGAATGGCGCCCGGCAAGGTATTCAGGCGGCTTTTGTGCGGCAGCGATCGACCAAAATCCGGCATCGCGCGAATCAGCGCCTGCGTATAAGGATGATGCGGCGAGGAGATCAGATCCTCGCTCTGGGCGGTTTCTACCGTCTGCCCGCAGTACATCACATTGATCCGGTCCACCCAGTGGCTCATCATTTGCAGATCATGACTGATCAACAGGATGGTGGTGTTATTGTTCTGGTTGAGTCGCGACAGCAAACGGAAGATTTGCGCCTGGGTGGTCGGCTCCATGGCGTTGGTTGGCTCATCGGCGATCAATAAGCGCGGCTGATTCGCCAGCGCAATGGCAATCATCACTTTCTGACATTCGCCATCGGTCAGTTCATAAGGGAAGCTGCGCATAATATCGCGATGATCTTTGATGCCGACGCGGTGCAAAAGCTCAATGGCGCGGCGGTGACGCCAGTGAAAACGCTGATACCAGCGGCCTTTATAGGTCCAGCCCGGAATCGCCTGCATAATTTGTCGACCCACACTTTCCGAGGGATCGAGGCAGGATTGCGGTTCCTGAAAAATCATTGAGACATTATGCCCGACGATGCGTCGACGCTCGCGTGGCGACAGCTGCAACAGATCGATATCATCAAAGCGCATGCGATCGGCGGTGACGCGCCAGTTGTCTTTGGTCACGCCGCAGATGGCTTTGGCAATCAGGCTCTTACCGGAACCGGACTCACCGACCAGCCCGCGTACTTCTCCGGCGCTCATGGTAATACTGACGCGATCGACCGCTTTTACCGGGCCATCGGCAGTCATAAATTCAATCGTCAGATTGCGAATATCGAGTAACGGCATTATTCCACTCCCGCTTCAATGGCGCGGCGGATACCGTCACCGAGCAGGTTAACGATCAATACGCTGATCATAATCGCTGCGCCAGGCAGCATTACTGTCCACGGCGCAACATAAATCAGCTCCAGCGAGTCTCCCAGCATCGCCCCCCATTCCGGTGAGGGCAGCTGCGCGCCGAGATCGAGGAAACCGAGCGCCGCAATATCCAGAATCGCCATCGACAATGCGCGGGTAAATTCGGTGACCAGAATTGATAATATATTGGGCAGTATCGCGTGCCGAAGGATATTGAAGCTGCTGGCACCGTCAAGGCGTGCGGCCACCACGTAATCTTTTTCCAGTTCATCATGAACCGCACTGTAAATAGCGCGCACCAGGCGTGGCAATACCGCCAGCCAGACAGCCAGCAGCGCATGTTCCAGCCGTGGTCCTAAAAAGGCCACCACCACAATCGCCAACAGCAGTGAGGGAATCGACAGCAGGGTGTCGAGCACATGGTTCATCACCGCTGAGCGCAGGCCATGGGTTAATCCGGCCAGCACGCCAAGCACCATGGCGCACAGTGCGGCCAACACCGTCACCAGTATTGCCGAACCGACGGTTGGTGCCGCGCCGCTCAGCAGCCGGCTTAACAAATCGCGACCTAAATCATCGGTGCCGAGAAAGAATGAGACATCACCATAACGCGACCACGATGGCGGAAGTAGCTGATAGCCGAGAAATTGCTGATCGAGGCCATAAGGTGCCAGTAACCCGCCAAATACGCACATTAGCAGCAGGGCGATAAAGCCATAAAAGCCGACCATCGCAGTGGTATCGCGATAAAACAACCGCCAGGTATGGCGGAGTGGGCTGGGCAGGCGCTTCTCAGCGTAAATATTATCGGCTGGCATAGGTTGTCATTTGATACCCATTTGAGATGTTCGGGTTTCCTTTGAATATCTTTTCATATCAATGTCTTGAGCTTAATTTTATGAGTAACATGCCTGATCGTGGCTCAGTATGAATCGCTTTGATTGGTCGGTGATAGCGGCACAGTGCTAATCAATACCCAACTCAGCACAGGCGATTATCCTTCTATATCACTATCACAAGCAAGGGAAGGCAGGCAGCAATTTCGCGCACGGGTTACAGATGGTTATGAAGCGTGCAGCCAGGGTGTGCCGGGAGGGATGCAAACATCTTGTTTCCTTATCAGACGTTCTGACTTTCGCCAGCACGCCCCTTGCCACTAAAAGTGGGTACGCTGCAATCGCTAAAACAGATGGCAGCGCGATTATTTTGACCGTACCTGGATGAAAGTTGTCAGGCAGACTTCATCTCTGCAGGCATTTTTTTTACGTTATTGAAGACTACGATTCCAATCAATATGCATAGTGCCACAAAAGTCAGTAGCCACCTTGCTGATGCAACGCCAAGAAAGTGCTCTGAGATAACAAAACCCATCATAACGGGGCCTGCTGCCTGACACAGAGAATACACAGTGGTGATTTTAGCCGCCAAATCCTCTTCTGATTGCCCCTCGGCGATTGAATCAATAAACTCTGAACGAAGGCCAATACGCACTAAATTGAGAAATAGCCCCAAAAAGAAACAGGATGCGACGTTAACTGATTTAATTTCAATGTTGCAAAAAACCGTATCACTGATCACTAGAAGTAACGCAGCCAGAGCATAATTCCATTTTTTTGTCGCTAACAGGGCGGATAAAAAAGCACCAAAGCACGCTGCTCCGCTCGCGATACCAAACTGTTCACTGCCCCAGTGGTTTAAACTCTGATAGATAACAGGCGTAAGCAGGTTGAATGATGAAATATGAAGGCCGATGAGGCCGATTAAACAAATCAGCAGCTTCTGGGAAGTGAACAGAGAAGGGAGGCTGATAATATTGACTGAGTTGGCAGATTCAGGATTTGGCGTTTTTGGTGGGGAAGCGATATCTTTAAGAAAAATAAATCCTACAATGCTTATTAAAATATCATACAGACTAATATACAGCACGATGTTGTGGAAACTGTATTTGTCTAATAACATCCCACTTATCAATGCTCCAACAAAAGCGCCTGTCTGAATGACGGTCTGCAATAATCGGGAGCCATTTAGTGACGATACTACACCGGACCTGACCAGTTTAATATTTCCGGCTTCAAAGGTGCTCAATGTTGATAAGGTTAAAATTCCATAAAGGATAATAATTATCGAGGTCTCAGTGTATTTATCTGAGAAGTTTGAAATGGCAACGAAAGCAATCAGTAAATAGGAGCACAGGCGAAGGATAAATAATTTTTTAAAGTTTAGATGTAAAAGATTGATGCCGTTGAAAAAACGCCGGATGATAAAGGGTATGAGTACACTTACTGAAAGAACAACGCCTAAGAAGTAGGGCGCTTTAGTCACTTTATAAGTGTTCCAGATCAGACCAACCAGTAAAACCATATCACTAAAATAAAGTAGCGCTAACATCCCGTAAAACTTCACTAAGTCTCTTAATTTATAATCAATTATACCCATGAGTTGTACTCGTATCCCTTGAACAATGGCGCAAAAATTATAAAGTAAAATTAATCTTAAAGGAAATTTGGCTGACCTGAATAATCATGTCTAATCCTCCATGAAATGGAATATAGACAGTGAAACTCACCATTTATATAAATTAAAACAGCGAATTTCACTGGGTTGGTGATTTGTAAATTCAAAATAATCTGGTGTGATTTTTTTGAAAACTTACGCTTTGCTTAAGCTTTCTGTCAGGCCTGCCACCGTTCGGCTGCGCAGAACCCTGACCATATTCACGGGTTTGCCAAGTTGTCTTTGACATTCATTAGCAATTTTGAGCGCATCGAGTGACTGACCGCCAATGCCGATAAGATCATCATCCAGGGCGATGTTCTCATTGTTTAATACCTGTTTCCAGATAGATAAAATGATAGCCTGAAGAGTATTAGTGTCTGCTGCTTTCATAACTTTCCTGTTTAAAATTACGCTGATTTTTATCGACCCGATTAGTCGGACAATACGTGTTGGTCAGTTTCCCATAAGGGATTAATTGATATGTCTGACAGGCATGAAATGAAATCACTCATCAGAGCATTAGCTTGCTGAAAACTAATGTACCCAGCGCTGCTTTCTATCCTGAACAGGTTCTCATCTCTGTTGTTGCCGCCAGCCACATAGACATTAAGTGGATAGTGGAAGCGGTCATGCCAGTATTCACTGATAAGTTCCATGCCAGAATGAGTGCCAAAATCAAATTTGTTATGAAAATTCACAAAATTGAATGTCACACAGGGCTTGATATAACTGTCATGAAAAGCTATCGGGTAAACACCAAACTGTTCGCAAGCCAGTAGATCATCATGCACTCTTTTGAGTGACGCCATAGTGTGCAAATTTTTAAAACGTACAGGAAGCATGTTCCAGTACAGGCCCAGAGAACGCAATGGATCGCTTAAATTATCTTTCCGACCATTGCTGACAACGCCAATAACTTTATCGTAATTGCATTCTGTGTTTAACAAAGCTGAGTTGAGTGCATAAAGAATCAAGGATTTCAATGTGACATTATTTTTACGCGCTATTTTTTCCAGTCGTGCCATAAGTGTACTGTCAACGAAACGGTCAATTCTGGGATTCGCCAAACCATCATATGATGCATAAGTATTGCTTTTAGCATCTTGAGTTGTTTTTCTGAACGGTAACCAGTAGTGTTTATGTGCTCTGTCTGCTGCATTGTTTTTCTCAAGCGCTAAATATTCCAGAAATACATTAGGACGGATATCGGGCTGGCTGTCTTCTCCTTTTCTGATGGCGCGATAAAGGTCAAATAATTCTGTCAGTAATACCTGGTTTCCCCACCCATCAGCGATACCATGATGGCTGGACAGTAATAACTCAAAGCGGTTAACTGAAATCTGAAACCAGTTACATCTGAAGAGTGCCTTCCTCGACACGTTGTAAGTGAAGGGCATCTCAAGGTCTTGTTCCCTGATAGCCGAGATTTTATTATCAATATCAGAGCCATTAAGCTTGGTTAAATCATGAAACTTAAAGTCGACAGGAATGTCATCAGCAAACATTTGACTCCAGCCATTAACATCATCATGCAAAGCGACAGTCCTTAATACAGGATGAGATTCCATTATCATCTTAATCGCTTTCAACATCGCCTGGGGCTGTGGGTTTTCATCAGTCATGCGATATGACTGCTGTACATGATAAGCGCCGGAACAACGGGCAGAAACCTTATTATAGTTTTCAAACATTACCTGCTGCATACCCGACATCGGGTATATACCGTCTGGTGGTGCTGATTTATTTCCTTCAACATTCTCATGTTCGGTGACGGCATTCTTATTTGAGGGCGAGTCAACATCCTCACTTTCTCCGAACATCGCGAGTTCTGCAATAGTCTGATGATTGAGTAAATCAATCACGTTAAGTGTTATATTATTTTTACGGCATTGCTGGGAAAACATCACCGCAAGCAGGGAATCGCCACCCAGGGCAAAAAAGTTATCA
Source organism: Winslowiella sp. 2C04 (assembly GCF_050037805.1). Lineage (NCBI taxonomy): Bacteria > Pseudomonadati > Pseudomonadota > Gammaproteobacteria > Enterobacterales > Erwiniaceae > Winslowiella > Winslowiella sp. 2C04. The sequence goes on from NZ_CP188300.1 coordinate 2,185,392, forward strand.
TGAATGCTAACCTGCGTTCGCCCGAGAATGTTGCACCAGATACTGTGCAGTTTAGTCTCCAATAAGCTATTGGCTTTAACCGGCATCAAATCTGTCTGGCTGGTGCAGAGGGAGTTTTCCGGCAATGCCTGAGTATTCACTTTACCGTTTGTTGTCAGAGGAATACTGTCGATTATGATGATTTCTTGTGGAATCATATATGAAGGCAAAGACGCGGCTAACTGCGATTTGATCAGTAGAGGATTGCACCGCATTTTCGACGCAATACTCACCCATGCTTTAAGTTTATCCTTTCCATGCGCGTCGCGGTGAGCCAATACGACAGCTTCTGACACGTCAGGGAGTTTTATCAGAGCGCTTTCAATCTCACCCAGTTCTATGCGATGCCCGCGGATTTTAACCTGCTTATCAGCCCGGCCATAGTATTCCAGCTCGCCATCAAACCGACGTTTAGCTAAATCACCGGTTTTATAATATCTTTTCTTTCTGCCTTTAAGACTAATGTTAATGAATCGTTCACTGTTCAGACTGTCACGATTAAGATACCCAATCGCCAGACCGGCACCTGATATGTACATTTCGCCAACCATCCCTGTTGGTACTGGCCTGCCCAAAGAGTCAAGTATAGCGATATCGAGGTCAGGTATGGCCTCACCAATATAGCTGGCGCTATTATTTATAATATCATCCAAGGAAATTTTTCTGTGTGTTACATGAACGGTTGTTTCAGTTATTCCATACATATTAACGAGGTCAGGTTTGCTATCACCATACTTGGATACCCAGCCGCTGAGGGTGGCAAAATTTAATGCTTCACCACCAAATATTACATATCTTAAATTCTTTAACCGATCATTCTCATCAAAGTTTGTCATTTCAACCAGGCTTAGCTGGTTAAAAGCCGATGGAGTCTGATTTAACACGGTGACTTTTCTCTCCTTGAGTAATTTGCGAAAATCTTCCGGGCTGCGTGAAATATCATAAGGAACGACAACTAACTTGCCGCCATGCAGTAATGCACCAAAAATTTCCCAGACTGAAAAATCAAATGAATAAGAGTGAAATAGTGTCCAGACATCATGTTGATCGAATGAGAACCATTGGTGTGTATTATCAAATAAGCGCATCACATTGGTATGAGAAATTAATACTCCCTTAGGATTGCCCGTGGAGCCTGAGGTATAAATACAGTAGGCAAGTGATGAACCATCGTTGATCACTTCACCCAATGTCCTGATTTTCTTCTCATTGGTACAGCCTGAAACATCAACTAACCGAACATTTTTTCCGGCTAACAATGGCGCGGTGTCATTATCGGTAACAACTATCCTGCAATCAGTGTCCTGCAAAATATAATCGATGCGGGAAAGGGGATAAGTGGGATCCAGTGGTAAGTAGCCACATCCTGTTTTTAGAATTGCGATAATCCCGATGATCAGATATTCATTTCGCTTTAACGACAAGCCAATAAGTTCACCGGGTTTGGCTCCCTGCTTCAAAAGCTCTCTGCTGAGACTGTTAGCTTTGTCGTTTAACTGAGCATAGGTGAGAGATGCTTGTTCACATTCAACTGCAATCCGCTCAGGATAATTTGCTACGATTGTCTCAAACCAGCAGTTTAGAGAGTGGTAGCTGGATTTCCCGGCAGAGGAGGTTTTTTTTGCAGGTTGCGGCTCAGCATCTGCCAGGACAGGGGCATTCAGTGGCTGATGGACATCGTTAGCAAAACTGGTCAGAAGCTGAAGATAGTGACGCCATAAAACCTCAATCTCCTTTCTCTCAAACAGCTGATCTGAGAATTCAATGATGCCTTGCGTGCCGTTGCTGTCAGTGTCAATCATAACGCTTAAGTCGAGCTTGACGTTAGACGCCGGCATTGAGTACTGGCAAGTGCTCACCCCAGTCAAATTGAGGCCATATCCACGACGATCCTGTTGTGCAAAAAGGACCTGCCAGAGGGGATTACAGGATGCGCTACGAGGAACATTTAATTCATTGATAACGGTTTCAAGTTGAACATTGTCATGGGCATATCCCGACAGCAGAGTATCGTAATTTCTGCTGAGTAATGTTGAGAAGCGCTCATCCGGATTAAATTCAGCTTTCAGAACCAGCGTATTGGTAAACAGGCCACCGATCATTTCACTTCCCGGCATGGCACGATTAGCCGATGGATATCCAATACAAAACAAAGTTTGATTTGAATAACGCTGCAGCAACAGGGAAAAAACAGTCAGATAAAAACACCAATCTGTAACATGATGCTGAACGGAAGAATGTTTCACGGACTGACAAATTTTTTCGGGTATCGGTAAAGTCATCGAGGATCCAGCGGAGTTAAAATTGCCTCCTCTTTTTCTGTTCATCGGTAGCTCAAGAATCGGTGAGGCATCACTGAGATACTTGCACCAGTACTCATGACTATTTTGACGAGCGAGCTTTTGTTGTGCATCCTGCTGCCAGGATAAGTAATTAAAATAACTTGCAGCAGGTTTATCATTGCTGGATTCTGTATCGTCTAAATATTTGCTATAGTTGGCGTTTAAATCATTATAAAAAAGCTGTGCCGACCAGCCATCAATCGCGATATGATGAAAACAGAGAGCAACGATACTGTGCTGGTGTGCATATCGTGCAATAATCATTCTTACTGGAATTTCTTTATACAGGTCGAAAGGCGTGTTGGATTTTTCACAGACGAACTTTTGGGCTTCATTATAAGAAGGAAAACCCTCTGCCTGAGTAATATACTCTGCACGCTCTACAACATCTGGTGCAGGGGACTGCCAGGTACCGTCATCCTTTTCTTGAAAGATAACGGAAAGGGCGGGGGTATTGTTAAGGGTGAGCTTTAAAGCGGAAATCAAAGCCGCAAAATTAATTTCGCCTGAACATTTAAATCCTTCTGAAATATTATAGGCTGTCTGATTAGGCTGCTGAATAGTCTGAGCCCATATTTTTTTCTGTTCTAATGATAATCCGTAAACATCGTCAGATAAGTTAAAATCTTTGCTCACAGGTGAACTCCATTACAATAGCAGAAAGCACGACAATCTGATTATGATTGCATTGCCATTATATAATTCAAGACATGTCAGTGTTTAAATCTGTTTAATAGCTTAAATATAAGTCTTGAATTTACGCTATGATAGCGGCCGACTCAGTGCCTTCAGCCTCATTACTTGTCTCAAGATTATTGTTCAAAACTGACTGCAGGAAATGCGAAAAATCTTGCCATAAGGTCGAAATGCTTTCATCAGAGAAGTTTTTGGATGAAAACTCAATAAATACCACAGGTTGAATTGAGTGAAGATCCAGCATTATCAACAGATCCGTTTTGGTATAACCGGTATGAACAGGTAATTGTTCAATGCTGGCAGATTTAAGGTCAAGCCCATTGTTTACCCGGCCAATTTGCCCAAAAACAATTTTGAACAAGCCAAAGGGGTTTATATCGTTATTCAAACCCGCTTCCTTGACGATATCTGCCATGCAGCATAAGTCGTGTTCGCTATTATCAAGGAGAGCCTCATAGGCTTTTGCTGCCATCTCCTTTAACGAGCTTTCCGCTCCGAATGTAAATCTTACGGGCAGTAAGCGTGTAAACAACCCCAGAATTTCATCTGATTCAGGCATGTTTCTGTTGGAACTCGGATATGACAGGCAGAAATCGTTCTGCTGTGTGCAATGCTGTAAGAAAGCAGCGAACAGTGTCATATAAATAGCGTAGGGTGTGACTGCATAATTTTTAGCTAAAGCACAGGCCTGGCTGTGAATAGTTCCAGCGAGGTTTTTTATTGCAACGCCGCCTGAAAAAGGGGAGGCGTCTGAAGGATCTTTATATTTTGACAGATCTAAATGACTATCCACGCCCTGCAGATACGTTAACCAATATGACATATTCGATTTGGCTTTTTCCTGATGCTGTTTTTGCCACAGTGAAAAACTCATATAACTGATGGCATTGTCAGCAACGACGGTCTCTTTATCATTATATAATGAATTATAATATGAACTCAGCTCTTCGAAGAAAAGTGATGCAGACCAGCAATCGCAAACAATCTGATGAACAGTAATGTTAACCAGAAAGGTGTCGTTGGCCATCGGGACAATATCGGCTCGGATGGGTGAAGCCAGGTTTAGTCGGAAGGGCACGACACTACGCATTTTAATAATGTCATGCGCTTCTTTAAAGTTTTCTGCTTTCTCAAATAAATAGACAAAGTCAGAAATTTTATCTTCAGTTTCTGACGGCCCATATTGCATGGCATGCTCAGTATTTCCACCGAAACGTGAGGATAATCCACCGTGACGAGCAACGACCAGCCTCAACGCTTGCACAAAATAATCACATTCGAATCCTGATTTAATATGAAACAGATAATTTGCATTAAACAATGGAATGCCTGGGTTATCAATATGCAATTGCCAAATATTCTTTTGTTCATAGGTCAGGGGAGATGTAATTTCATGATGTTTATTCATGGCGAGACTAACCCTCTCAGTTATGTAATGAGTGCTGGTTTTCAGATTAATTTAATCAATATCCTCTCCAGAAGCTGGAGAGGAAGTTAGCATGTTATTTACAGCAATGTATTTTCTAACATGATATTCAGATTCTGGATAGCAGCGCGAGACGCACCTTTACCCAGGTTGTCGAACACCGTAGCTAACAGAATTTGTCCGGAATCTTCATTAGCAAAGACGTAAATATCGAGATTATTTGTTCCATTTAAATATTCAGGATCCAATTGTGTAATCGTTGCTGCCTGTTCAACGGGAACGACATTAATGTATTCTGAATCAGAATAATAAACAGACAGACAATCATGTATCTGTTTGGCGCTGACTCCAGGCTTCAGAAGTCTCAAATGCAGTGGAACATACAGAACGATCCCTTGACGGTATTTTCCATAGGAAGGCGTAAACAACGGTGGAAATGAAAGCAGTGCCTGTTTCTGCATCTCAGGAACATGTTTATGCTTAAGACTTAAACCATATCCACGAAAAGGAGCATTAGTTGCCTGAGGATGCTGGGGATCTTCATAGGCATCAATCAACGAGCGTCCGGAACCGGAATAACCCGATATGGCATGTACATTGACAGGGTAATCACGCGGAACGATGCCTGCCTCAGTCAGAGGACGCAGCAAAGTAATCGCCCCTGTAGGATAGCAGCCAGGGTTAGTCACTCTGTTGGCTTCAGCAATCAACTGTACTTGACCCGGAGTCAGTTCAGGCAGACCGTATACCCAGCCGGTGGTGGAACGATGAGCCGAGCTCGCATCCAGGATACGTACCCGTGGGTTTTCAACAAATGATACTGCTTCGCGTGCTGCATCATCAGGCAGGCACAGAATCGCAATGTCACATTCGTTTAGCGCCTGGCTACGTTTCTGTGGGTCTTTTCGATCCGAACGCGCCAGCTCAATTAACTCAATATCATCACGGTCATTGAGTTGAGAATGTATCTGCAACCCTGTCGTTCCCGCTTCACCGTCTATAAAAATGCGTGATTTCATAATGTAAGTGCCAATGTAATGGTGAGATTCAGTTCCGCACGTCGCTTCCTATCCGGCTGCCTGAAGCTTCATGACGGATTTAAGCCCGTTAACGCCCTCATTTACATACGTTTGTTCAAATCGTCCAGCCATGTAGTCGATCTGATGCACATAAGGGACCGGTTTAAAAAACATATCACGATCAAGCAGTTTCGCTAATGTAAAAGTTGACGTTAGAGTTGTTGCCAGCAGGCACGAAGAACTTAGTGAAGCGACTTTTCGGCTTTCAAAATCCAGTCGGGGTGAATCCAGGTAACTACTGTGTAAGCGCAAAGGATCCAGACCGATGCCAAAATTGATCAGTTTCTGTGTTTCATTCATTTCGGCAGACAGAGCGAAATACTCTTCAAAGGACATCGATTGTGGGTCGAAGAAATGCAAGGTTCCGCCAAACCCGATGGGGCATGAGATCACTGCCGGAATGCCCAGTTCCCTGGCACGGCGATACATGACAATGCGTGGTTCAATCACAAAGTAGTCAAGCGCATCGCACAGTACATCCACACCTTCGAGAAAATCGTCTACATTGTCAGGATTCACCTCTTCAAACTGAGAAATCCTCAATGCCGGATTAATGGACAGCAGACGTTCCCTGAGTACATCTGCTTTTTTTTGTCCTACAGTATGAATACTTGAACCAAACTGTCGGTTGAAATTCTCCGGGCCAAAGGTGTCAAAGTCGGCGATGTGCACGCCACCCACTCCCATTCTTACCAGGGTTTCAGCATGTGTATAGCCAACCCCCCCACAGCCAGGAACGGCGATAGTTTTATCTGCCAGTAAGGCGAGTTCTTCTTCGTTCACAATTCCCAACATACGACTGTAAATGACATCTCTGGAATAGTTATGTTCCATGATAGATTCCTTATAATTAATGCTGTAATACGTAATGAAAACCAACAATATTAAATTTATGCTTTGACCAGTACTTCTGTGCCTGTGAGTTGCCAGTAAAGGTATCAAGGCATATATGACCGCACTGATTCTGTTCGGCTACCTCTTTTATCTTTTGCATCAGAAGTGCACCGACACCTGATTGCCGGAAAGCGTCATCAACCACAAAGTGATCCACGTATAAATACTTTCCGCAATAAAGTCGTGTGTTTAACCAATAGCCAGATATACCGACAAGACTATCTTTATAAAATACGCCCAAACAGGACCAGTTAAGATGTTTTATCTCGTCAAGTCGGGACTTAATCGTCTCAATTGGTAAATTCTGATAAAGCTGTACTAATAATGGGACGATAATAAATATTTCATTTTCATCGATTGTTCTTGAAGTCAGTTCTCTTGTGGTCAAATCTGGTTGTATCGCAACCTGAATAGTCACAATTCACATCCTTTATATATCAGTAAAACTCGATAACCAGTACGTCTCTGTAGCCTTCTTTAAATCCTTCATTAACCGTAATCGCACTGGTATCATGAATCACAGTGTCATCGCGGAAAATTAAAACATCAGATGGATTTTGCAGTGTTCCGGTGAACACTTCTTGTTGATATAAGATATCAGTCAGTGTGGTTGATCCACCCGAAACATTTAAACGGTTTGCCATAAACAAACAGCTAAATTTGACACCGTCACGATGTTTACCTTCGGGCACTGGCTGTCCAGAAAAGTCTTTTGTCGCAATGATCCTGTTAAAGTAAGCATTGATTTTCCAGGTCTGAATATCTTCCAGCTCACCATAAGCCTTAGCCAGTCTCAGAAGAATTTCTCTTACGACCTGATTATTTACAATTGTATCGGTTAAAGGGGCAAAGTGTCGTTCAATGCCACCATTCAGTGGATTAAAGTACAGCGGCTGTGTATAGGGCGTTTGTGGCTGCTGTTCCAGCCGGTTTCCATCAGCAAACCATTTGAAGCGGCCAAAGCGACGCTGTCGATATAATCCGCCATCCATCATGTATTGGTCTAATTCCAGGTCTTCAAAAAATGCCTGAAATGCTTTCCAGTCTGGATGCGTGAGGAAATCAATGCCGAAAACTTGAGATGCGCTACCCAAAATAAAACGTTGACTTTCCAGGTTGTAAATTTTTGCTGTTGACGGTTTTTCCAGTGTGGTACTACTCATTTTAATACTCCTTTTCTTTTTGTAAGGTGATTTTATCCATTTCCGCTTCAACACTATTGTAATAATCCACTGCGACGTTATATCGGACAAGGCAACCGATACATAACTCCGGAATGATATCCGGGTTATCTTTAGCAAGAGTCATTAACACTCTTTCTATAAGTTGCTTTCCATGATTTGCATCGACCTGAATATGCATGTCATGGTAATAGATGACATCCTCAGGTATTCCTAACCGGCGCATTGCTTGTACTGTTTTTGCGAATCGATAGGGTGCGGTATGCTCGAGAATAGCCAGCGTACCGAGCAATCGTGGGTGATATTTTCTGCGCAAGGCATACATCAACAACAGGTTGCCATTTTTTAATGCTGCGCTGGGTACCTGAATTTTTTCTGAGGATAATCCGGCAATCCCACGCAGCTTTTCTGCTGAGGCGGTAAACAAAACCGTGTGCATCTCTTCCAGGCTGCCCATCCCCATCTCATCCCAATAATTTTCGGCGAGAGCCAGTTTCATATCGCCGGTCATACCAAGTTGAGCAAGAGAAATCACATCGTCAAATCGTCCATCTACCTCATTTTCCATCGCAATATAAAATGTCAGCTCTTCAAGTGTTGAATGCTCAGCCAGCCGTGTGAAAAAAGGGGCCACGATTTTTCTGTGCGCCATATGCAATTTGTTGTACCAGCTTAGAAAATCTTCCGCATTGGTGGGGTAATCCTGCATTGCCAATCTGGATGCTTCATATGCATTCCATCTGTCCTCGATTTCTTCGATGAAGAAATACTCACTTAAATCTGGACTCTCCCTGAAATCTGCAGGCTGTCCGATTTCTCGCAGATAGAATGAATTTAATGTTTTTTGTTCTTCAAGCGTTGTATCGGAAACGTCAATCCCTTTTACAAGTTGTTTTTTGGAATTCATATCCTCACTCCTTTTTTGGCACAAAATCTTTGAGATCATCTTTACTTTTCCAGTCGGGTTCCGGGGGGGTATAACCATAATCTGGGTTATATGCCGAGCTTTGCTTCACTTCCAGTAGCGGAACATATCTGGGGCAGTTAGGGAAAATATCCCTGACTTTAACAATAACGGCTAATTTTGCGCCCGGTAAATTTATTAAGATATCCGGTTCTTCACTTACAGAAGCCTGACCGTTAATTCTTAATTTTCTTCGCCCACCTTCATACTCAAGAAATAACATTCCTATATTAGGATTAGAGGCTATGTTACCTAAGCTTCTGTACATTCCGTTTCCATCATAATCAGGAAAGATTAAGGTGGAAGAATTTACTATTTTTACAAAACCTGGATTTCCCCCTTTCACAGAACAATCCGGGTAGCCATCCGGAGATGACGTGGCTAAAAAGAACATGGGTGACTTTCGTATTATCTCTCGATCTGATTCGAGAAACTCGTTATGTCTTCTGGTTTTTTCCAGCTGGTCAGCTAATCCTCTGCTGTTAAATCTGTCCTGAAAGTAACGAGCTTCTTGCAGATAGAACTCATTTTTCATTACTTTCTTTCCTTAACATTTTTTTCAGAACCCCCATATAGAAGGCTCGATAGGTTGGACTGTAATGTTCATACTTACCGCTAATTTTTGCATGTAAATCGTGCAGGCGGTCGATCGGCAGGCCGGGCATCATGTGATGCTCAACATGAAAGTTATTCCCATTAGTAAACCATGTCATAAATGCATTGCTTTTAATGGTTCGTGTATTTGAGTATTGATGTGTACTTTCGGTATTACATTGATAATGTTCTGGCATTTCGATAAGTGCGTGTATAGGTGATGCAATAACAACAAAAGGTATCAGCCAAAATGTCGCGATGATCTCCCATCCGTAAAGATATGACAGTGTAGCCAGCACAGTCATAAAAGAAATCATCACCAGATAGTCTCTGCGAATCTGTTTAGAAACTTTTGGCGTGGTGTCCTCATAATCCTGAAAGGTAAGGGCGATGAAAGCCTTTTTAATAAATGCATAGTACTGGGGGATCATAAAAAGACGTGAAACTAAAGCCCAGATCGTCATGAAACTAAGCGTGCCATATTGGTCACCGTAATCAAAGTATTCTTTGTTTTGTGGCGTTCCTAAAAACTTATGATGATTCAGATGACTATACTTATAATCAGCATACGAGACCAGCATGGGAAGACCCAGCAAGATACCAATAATTTCGTTTCCTTTTCTGTTTTTTATTCCCTGGGCGTGCAAGACCTGGTGCTGTAATTCAACCCCATGCGCGAAGATGGCACCCATTAAAAACACGCCTACAGACTTAATCCATAATGAATCATTCATGGCGAAAAAGATTGCTATGCCAATAACTGAGATATAGATAAAGAATTTCAACATAAACGTGACGTCGCTGGATCTGCTGGGCAGGTTAGTGAGACTGATTTTCTCGACGGTAAAATCTGCATTACTCAAGGTTATCTCCTTATTTTTCCGAATGACTTAAAATGTTTGGTGAATAAAACGGGTAAAATGCCTGCGAGTTTCAGACGATGTTTTGCCATTTGTACTTTTTTGAGCTGTCGCTGCACTGTTTAATTACATAATTTAATAGGGCTTTTCACCTCTCATGGGGCTCGGTGTCCCTTAATTTTTTATCAGACTAATACGCTGTCTATTTACTGTTGAGCATGTACTTCTTCTGACGCAAAGATCTCCTTGTTTGTTGCCTTTCAAGAGCAATTTTCTTCTGGGCGACGATTTTCCTCATTGGTTTCATAGTGAAAAATGATCATTTATGCACTTGCCGTGGTTAATAATTCACTTTTTCGTTGATTTAAATCTTAAACAAATTAGTGTTACCAACAAAAGTCTGCTTTATAGTATTGATTATAAACAATAAAATAATACAGCATGGGTTTAAATGTTATGATGTGATTGATTTGCAGGATAAAAAAACAAACATTCATTAAATCTTATGGAATGGTTTTGCTTACTGTTCGGGGGGTTATGTTGCTAAACGATATTTCTATAGATTATTAATCCAGAGAATCGCATCTTAAAAAGAATATTTTAGTTCAGGGTATCAATGGGCAGTATAATCGATCGATTTCAGATCAATCATCAACTTATCAGATGATAATGGTTATCAATACTATCCTGAGGTTTTTTTAGTGCTATAGCGCTAAAATTTAACTTAAATCACTTATTTTATTTTGACTTCCTTATCTTTTTACATGTTCTGATTAGTCAATTTCCAACTTCTCTGCGAAAACACAAATTTTCCACCCCTCATTTCATAAGTAATTTTCTGAGTAGTTCAGATTTTGGCAATAAAACTTATGTCATTCGGCAACCTCTCACGGCTTGATGACTTACAGAATCCATAAAATTGAAGATGTTTTTCAGATTCAGCCATCGTGCTGATCTCACCAGCCGTAGCGGATGGTTGTCTGATGGTGCTTACTGCAATTAAGTATTATTCAGAATCAGAGGGTGTCGCTTACGCCGTTAAGGCGTAGCGAGAAGAGGAGGGGCAGTTAATAAAACGCCTGAAGACAGGCGTAAATACCGGTCTGTTGCCTGTAGATATCAGGGCATTTCTTCTCCGCCGATATCCATTGCTTCCCCTGTTGCGTAAAAATGTCCGCCTGCAATGTAGTGCAGGCTTCGCCAGGCAGGATCGGCATGTTCGAATTTCCAGTGTCCTTCACTAAAAATCCGTGTATCGGCCCATGCGCCGGTTATTTCAGCAATAAACAGATCATGGCTCTGCTGATTATGTAATTCAGGGATCACCTTGCAGGCCAGCCAGCCTGAGCAGCCTTCAATAAAAGGTAAATCGTTGCCTGGTATGCTAAAAACCCTGGCGTCGGCATGTGCCATTTTGTCCGGATCATCATGCAGGCTATGTGTTCCGGCATAGTGGGTAAGCTTAAGCTGAGCAACCGTTGGCACCTGAATAACAAACTGCCCAGTTTTTTCGATTAGTTCGCGTGTTTTCGCCATCTTATCCAGCACAGCGGTTAACTTCGGTGGTGAATAATCCAGTGCGCATACCCATGACGCTGACATGACGTTATCAACGCCCGCATGTCGCGCTGAGACCAGCGTTGTCGGTCCATGATTGATCAGACGAAATGCTTTAGAAAGCTCAACGGGAGCAATAAATTTATTCATGCCTTTTCTACTCCAGTGATATGAGTATTGTCCAGTTATCAGACAGGTGTGTCTTTAGAGAGTGACAGATTCAGGGCTTTGCGTGCAGTGCGCGCGATCAAACTCACAGTGAAAATAAGTAGGGCAATGCCCGCAAGACTAAGTGCGCCATCGTACGGATTAACAGGGATTTCGCCGTCTAAAAACTGGGTAATGTTGGTGACCAGCGTCCGCCAGATACCTTGTCAATGGTGCGTCTAACCCGGAAGGCTTTCGCGCGCCGGGTAGAATGCCGTGCATTACTGCTAACTATCGAAGGGCATACCACTCTTTATGCTTTAACGGATTGGTCATGGCGCCTAAAATATCGGACAGTACGTTGACTGTAATGACCATCCCGCCCACCACCATCACACCGGCGGAAATCGCTGCATAATCCTGCTGGCGAATGGCGTTAATCAGCCAGCGGCCTAATCCCGGCCAGCTGAATACCACTTCGGTGATCATTGCCAGCGTCAGCATAGTGGCAAATTGTAAGCCAAGACGCGGGATCACCGGCGGCAATGCGTTATGTATCACATGACGGCGGATTACGGCAAAACGCGACAGACCACGGGTGGCTGCGGCTTTGATATAGTTTTTGTCGATAACATCGCTGGTACTGATGCGCAGCAGGCGAACGACCTCGGTAGTGGGTGCCACCGCCAGAGCGGTTACCGGTAGAATCATATGGGTGAAGGCACTAAGTAACATTTCCTCACGCCACGGTGAGTCGCTGAGCCAGGCATCAATTAAGGCAAAACCAGTGACGGTTTTGACCTGATACAACAGATCGAAACGACCGGATACCGGCAGCCAGCCGAGGTGGAGTGAAAAAAACAGCGTCAGCAGTAGCGCCAGCCAGAATACCGGCATTGAAAAGCCGAGCAATGCCAGCGCGCTGATCAGTTTATCCTGCCATTTATTGCGCATCACACCGGCCATAATTCCCAACGGAATACCGACCAGCAGCGCCAGGCTGAAGGCCATCAGGCAGAGTTCCAGCGTGGCGGGGAAGACCTCGCGCAGTTGCAGATTGATTGACTGACCGTTGATGCTGGAGACGCCGAAATCAAGCTGCAGGATGCCTTTAAACCAGAACAGCCAGGCATCCAGCAGCGATGCTCCCTGTAACGGTGCATTCGGCGTAAAGTAGCTCAGGCTGAAACCGACCAGCGTCAGCATAAATAGCGTGGTCAGCAACAGCACCAGGCGGCGCAGCGTATAAATAATCATTGCTTCAGATCCCTGGCTTCATCACGGTGTACGCCGGCAAAGGAAGCATTGCCAAACGGACTTAACACCAATCCTTTAATATCGTGGCGATAGGCTTGCAGCCGTAGCGATGAAGCCAGCGGCAGCACCGGCAGCTCCTGCGCCAGAATATTCTGCGCTTCGTCATAGCGATCGATGCGGGTAGCCAACTGTTGTGACAACAACGCCTTATGCAGTACTTCATCGAATGCCGGGTTGCACCAGTGGGCAAAATTGGTTTGAGAATTAATTGCGGCGCAGCTTAACAGCGGCCGGAAAAAACTGTCCGGGTCGTTACTGTCAGTCGCCCAGCCGGTTAGCGTCAGATCGTGATTCATTTCCATTAAACGCGCCTCCTGGAAGCGGCCTTCAACCTGTACAATGGTGACGCGTACTCCGATCTGTGCCATATCTGCCTGGATCAGCTCGGCGGTTTTCAGCGGGCTGGGGTTCCACGACTGGGAAGCCGAGGGCACCCAGAGTTTCAGGTGCAGATTTTCCAGCCCGAGTCGTTTCAGCTCATCGCGCGCTTTCTGCGGATTATATTCTGTGATGCGTGCATCATTATCATAAGCCCAGGAGGCGCGCGGCAAAATAGAAGCGGCAGTTTCTGCCGTACCGTAGTAAATCGACTCCATCAGGCGCTCATTATTAATCGCCAGTGCCAGCGCCTGTCGAACCTCGCGGCGATCCAGCGGTGCTTTACGGGTATTAAAGGCCAGATAGGCGATATTCATGCCCGGGCGCAAGGTAAGGCGCAGGCGCGGGTCGTCGCGCAGTATCGATAACTGGCTGGCGGCCGGATAGGCCAGCACATCACACTCACCGGTTAGCAGTTTCGACAGCCGGCCCATACCTCCGGCTCCCATATCGACTACCACCTGCGGCATGCGTGGTACGCCTTTCCAGTAGAGCGGATTACGAGCCAGACGAATAAATTGCCCGGCGCGGTACTCATTCAGCATAAATGGCCCGGTGCCAACCGGCTGGCGATCCAGCAGTTCCTGACGATTAATTTTTGTCAGGTTGTCGGCGTACTCCGCTGAGAGCACCGGCGCATAGTGGGTGGCCAGATGCCAGAGAAAAGAGGCGTCCGGGCTGTTCAGGCGAATTTCAACGGTATCTTTATCGAGTTTTTTAACGCTTTGTACCGCATCGGAGAATTGCAGACTGTCAAAATAGGGATAGTTGCCGCCACCAACGTTATGCCAGGGATGCTTGCGGTCAAACATCCGGGCAAAACTGAATACCACATCGTCGGCATTCATCATGCGTGTCGGTGTGAACCAGCTGGTGGTCTGGAATGGCACGTTAGGGCGTAAATGAAAACGATAGGTGGCACCGTTATCCAGCACTTCCCAGCTCTCCGCCAGCTCTGGGATCAGGCGGTAAGTATAAGGATCGACGTCCAGCAGGCGATCGTAAAGCTGCGCTGCCAGCGTATCGACGGCCAGCCCGCTACTGGCCAGCTGTGGGTTAAAGGTGTTCATCACGCCGCTGACGCAATAGACAAAACCGCTCTGGCGAATATCGCCGGGCGTTGCCGACCAGGCAGCGCTGCTTAACACGCTGAGTCCGAGAAGCAGGGTGGAGAATATTTTTGGCATCGGATTTTTTGGGTTCACGGGCAATAGGCAGAGTGTATCGCACTCTTGGCGTTGCCCCAAAGTTTGACTGGATAACCGGCTCTTTTCCAGGCAATTTTCATGCTGGAAATGCCTGCCGAAAAGCAAAGGCTGATGATAATGATCAGATTTGAGATAAATGACAGGGAATTAGTGAGATAATTATGGGAGGAACTGGGTCAACATGGGAAGATACTGGATGTAATGTGCAATAACCTTACAGTATGTGAAAATCAGACTGGCCCGAATAAAAACAAGTTCGAACCAGTCTGGTTTGTGATTTTACTCCCTTGTTCCGGCAACGTCATCAGATTCACCATCAAACAGCTTACCCTGCATCCGATCCAGTTCTTTCCTTTTAACCCGTTTCACCACGCTGTAGATCCACTGCAGAGAAACGCCAAACTTGCGGGCCAGTTCGTAATGGTTGCGCCCGTCGAACTCCAGGAAGATTTTCCTGTCGCGCTGGCTGACCTTCCAGACCATGCCCATCGGGAAGTACACGTTCTGCCCGCCCCAGACCTGCATCATACGGCTACCGTTCGACCATCAGCTAGCTGAGCAAGTTCTTCATCATCTTCCAACATCAATTCGTAAAATTTTGAACGGCCTAAAAGCGAAAACGTTTTCGCTTTTGACTCAAGTTCAGGTGATAAAAATTTAAGGGAGGCTTGAGCCTTTTTTTGCGCAATACGGGGTTCAATGCTGAGATGTTCTCTGACAATCTCAACAAACTCGCCATGCGGCTCATTTTCCTTAAGGATAATTAGGCGTTCACCTGCTTCCAGCATAGCCTCAGCACTCTGAGCCATATAAAAACGTGTCTCGTGTACAATACGATCGCGTTCATACGGCAGCCCATCACCAAATTGCTGCATGATTTCTAGGCGATGTTCGGTCATGGCGTTCAGACTAACGTTGAGGCCATCGCTTAGCGGTGCATCTTTCACTAGTTCAACTGGTTGTGATTTTGTACGTCCCATGCCAAATCCTTAGCGACTGCCAGCTATAACACGCTGGTTAATTTCATTGATACGATCCTGCGCCCGTGCCATCTCGGTACTGTGCGCCATGGCGATTTGTAATAGCTGGACTCCAGGGGCAAAATGCCCGTTATCCAGTTTTAGAGCCAAACCCTCTTCGATAAGGGTATTGAGCGCCCGATTGATATTCGCCGGGGACTCGCCCAGAGCTGATGCCAGTTCACCGTTAGAAACACCGTTGAGAGCGTGACCGCGCAGAGCTTTAAGAACGCGCAGAATGCGTGAGCCAGAACTGGATACATTTGCCTTGCTCATGTCACATTCCCCTTTTTGCGATATGTGATAATCTGTTACACGGGCTAAAAGGTTAGGCCGCATTCGAATCTGGTTTCAGATCCAGCTTCACTGCAATTCCGTGGGATTTGCCGTAGCGGGCTTTGGTGAAACCGTTAAGAACACGGTAAACCTCATTGCGGCTGTAGCCGTTTTCTTCTGCCCAGCGGGTGAAAGTGACCCCGCGCTGGCGGAAGAGTGATTTGACTTGCTCTGCAGTCATCGTTGTCTCCTTTGTTGATGCAATGATGTTTGGTTTATATGTGATGGATTATGGTATTCATTTGAATACCTGCCAGCGGGATTTGCATGCAATTGAGTATCGGTGAGCGATTAAAAGAAGAACGAGAGAGACCAGGACTGAGCCAATTGGCATTCGGTGAGCATGGTGGCGTGAAAAAAATTGCTTAGCTTAACTATGAGAAAGGTGACAAGTATCCCGATGCACAATATTTGGCTGCGTTAGCTAGGTTCGGTGTTGTTGTAACTGGTGACCGTTCAGTTTCTTCGATGCCACAAGATGAGGCTAGTCTGATTGAGTTATATCGTGCTGCTCCAGTGGTTGTTAAAATGGTTCGTCACAAGAGCGAGCCGAGCAGGTTATTCAGGGAGATGTTCTGGGGAACGTTATTAAAGGTAATGTGACCATAGGAGCTGGAGCCGTAATGAACAAAAACACGAAGAGAACATGAATAAGCAAAAGCAAACAGTTAATGGGGATGTAGGCAATGTTGTCAGCGGTGATGTAACTATCCATAACTATACCGCTGGGGTATCCCATGCTGCTCAGCAACCAATCTCACTGCTACAAAAACGTGATCTGCATCGATTAATGGATGAATTTGTTGACGCTGGTGAAAGCAAGCGCGAACTGTGGCTGGTGCTCCATACGAAACTTCACACCAAAACTGTCAATGAGATGACTGCAGCTGATTACCATTGTGCTGTTAAGATCCTCCAGAAGTATGCCCAGCGGGTCAAGGTCCAGAAGGACTGTAATACTTTAGTCAGTAAAATAATGACTATTACTAACCCAGCATATCGCCTTGATCGTGACCGATATTGCTTGAAGCATTTCGGTACAACCCATCTTAAGGATTTAGATAAAGAGCAGCTTCAATCAGTGTTTGGTTACTTTGATGATTTATTGAATGTTGAACCAGACGAAAACACAGTTTCTCCTGTGGCTCAGGGTACTGAACTAAAACCTTCCCGAGTGACATCGAAAGCGAATTATAAGATTTTTGTCATTTTAAGCAGCGTAGTCGCACTAGTCATAGCCGTGGGGATTGGCCTCACCATCTTTCTCAATGGCAGTCCCGCGACCAAACAGGCTTATCAAAATGGAATAAGTAGTTTTACTGCCGAGACAAATGATAGGGTCGTAAATACCGCAATCCCAGCCTTACGGAGTGTTTTTCCAGAATTGGATAAATACAAATCTGATTTTGTTAACGTATCAAATTATATACAGAAAATCGGTTGGCACACGTTAGTATTGACGATGACAAGTGGCTCGCCAGCATGGGTGAAGTACAACCTTAAGCAGGAAAAGTGCTACATCAACATTTCACCTGATAGCAGCTATGCCAGAGTACTCAACTCTTCTTGTCTGAGTTTCTTAATGTATAGTAGCAGTCGACGGGGATATGTCTTTAAATACCATTTGAAATAGCGAAGAAATGAACGGAGTTATGATGAAAGATTTTTTGATTTTAGTTGCAGTAATAGCTATCTGGGTTGTAGTTGCAAGATTATTATCACGTCATTTTATAAGGAAAGGTCATAAACCTTGGCTGAGTAAGACTAGTGGTGGCATCGTCGGATTTGTGGTTGCTTTATTTTTCTTGGTTTTATTTATTCCCACCCAAGATAAAAATGAAAAAGCAAGAACAGAAACCAGTACGGCTATGCAAACGGCAAAACCTAAAAATGAACCGGTTGAGACACCTTCTCAACCTGAAGATGCCTCTGAAGAAACGGTTACCAGTGTTCCTGAAGTAACGCTGGAAATATCCCCTGAGGTATTCTCGAAGCGAATGAATGCCAACCTTAAGACTTTCGGTAGCTCATTTAGGTTGAAAGCACATATCGAAAGTGGTGAGGTCAAGAATGTTTTTAAATATACATTCAACGATCATCTGGCCATTGTTGGTACAGTCGATAAGAAAAGCAAGAACCTTTCAGGTATCACATTGATTACCAGGGGTGATGGCACAGCTAAATCAGGTGCCGATGTCATGGCTGTTGTTGTATCAGCATACTCTGCCGTGTTAGGTGAGAACACCATGAAAACTGGAGAGCCAGCAAAAATCGTGATCAAGCTGGTCAAATTGAAGGAAGAAAAAAAAGACAATACCCCAACGGTTTCGACCATATTCAATGGTGTGAAATTTAGTTATATGAGTAGTGACACCATTGGTAATTTGTTTACAGCGGAGCCAATTTGATTTATTGGTGGGGCGCATTCATGCGCCCCATAACTCACTTTCGGTGACATTTTATATCTAAATGACATGCATCCACGATAAACACTTATAACGCGGTTTAAAATCCCCTTTAATTGACATTTGTGATGCTGTTTCCACTACACAAGGAGACGCATCATGAAAAACCTGAAAAAAATCATTCCCCCTGTTAAAAAGCCCCGGCTCAGCGGCTGGCTGCTGACTGCTGTGCTTCTGCTCGGCATCATCGGTCTGGTCTCACCCCAGCAACTGCCGATTGTGGTCTACAAGCTGTCGCTCATCACGCTCGCTGCGGGATGTTTACAGCCTGCCTGCATGGGTTGATATCCCTCCGCCAACACATGAACAACTGATCGTCGAAGCCTCAGCAAAGAAAAACCAACTTCGTGCAGCGGCAGACACTGAAATAGAATGGAGACAGGACGCGGTTGATGCCGATATCGCGACAGAAGAAGAAGCCGCAACGCTTGCAGCATCGAAGAAATACAGGGTCCTGCTGATGCGTATCGATACATCAAAAGCCCCCGATTTAGCTGGCCCGAGAAGCCGTTCTGGACAACTGGCGGGGATGGTAGCGCATGACTACCATCCTCAAGATTTTATATAGGCACACAGTTTCCTGCGATATTCAGTCCATGCTGATAACTCAGCGTTCACTGCCTTTTCAGTCATTCCCGCATAATCTACCTCTTCTATCTACTCGTTCTACTCGTTCAGCGCGGCAATATTGATACCAGCACTTGCTTGGGGCGTTTCTTTTACTATGTGATGCCGGTATTAACGGAGATGGAACGAGAGCAGATCGTCGGACGAACACTGGCTGGTTAGCAGCAGCCAGGGCACAGGGATGCACTAGCGGATGACCAACGCGTTAAAGCAACATGAGCGGGAACAGGTTGGACGGCTATTTGCTAAGGGACATACCCTCCAGCAGTTGGCCATTATCTAAGGTGTAGGGTTATCGACGTTTTACCGATACTTTCCGGTGGTTGGCCTTAGGAAGGGTAAAGCAGTAGGATTGTAATTCTTTTGCAAATATTGAAACGCCGCAGCGATGCCATTTATCTCACAGAACTAGGTGCATTTATCGCGCGGCGCATCATGATAATACGCACAATGTTACTATGGTAATGAGAAAGATTCTCAACAAAATGCTTTACAGATGATAGTGAGAATGATTACTATTCATTTGCGCTTCGACGGTGGCTCTACCGAAGAAGAGCACGACATTGCTCACATTGCTTCCAGTATTTTTCGGCCCGCCTTGCGCGGGCCTTTTTTTTGCATTTGATGGCTGGTGGCGTCAATGCTTAATATCAGCTGACGCCTGAATGACTTGAGCCGTCACTCTTCAGTTTCTTCCGTCACTCGCACCCCATGCTTTTTCATCATTGCGCGCAGTTGGTGGTAGGTGACGCCTAATAACTCTGCGGCACGTCGTTGATTAAAGCGCGCCTGTTGCAGGCTCTTTTCCAGCAGCGCTTGCTCCTGCTGATTCTGCCACTGGCGTAAATCAAGCGGCAGATCGGGATACGGGGATTCAGGCGGTTGCGCAACTTCCGTTGCGGCTGTACGGCTGAACGGATTAATAATAATGGTATCCAGCTGTTCGTCGACGGTGCTGTGGCGATATACCGAGCGCTCGACGACGTTTTTCAGCTCGCGAACGTTACCGGGCCAGTGATAATCCAGCAGTACACGTTGCGCCGCTGGCGTGAAGCCAGGAAACAGCGGCAAGCCGAGCTCGCGACACATCTGAATGGCAAAATGGTTGGCCATCACCAGGATGTCGCTGCGGCGCTCGCGCAGCGGCGGCAGCTGCACCACATCAAATGCCAGGCGGTCCAGCAGGTCGGCGCGGAATTTGCCTGCGCGTGCCAGCGCCGGTAGATCATCATTGGTCGCACAGACCAGGCGTACGCTGACCTGCAGCGGCTGGCTGCCGCCGACGCGTTCCAGCTGGCCGTACTCAATGACCCTCAGCAATTTTTCCTGTACCAGCATCGGTGCGGTGGCCAGCTCGTCGAGGAACAGCGTGCCGCCATCGGCGCGTTCAAAGCGGCCGAGATGGCGCTTTTGCGCGCCGGTAAAGGCCCCCGCTTCATGACCAAACAGCTCAGAATCGAGCAGATTTTCGTTCAGCGCGGCACAGTTAAGCGAGATAAATGGTCCTTGCCAGCGGTCGGAAAGGTAGTGCAGGCGGCTGGCAATCAGTTCTTTACCTGTGCCGCGTTCACCGATTACCAGCACCGGTTTATTTAGCGGAGCCAGCCGTGAAACCTGCTCTAATACTTCGAGAAAGTTATTCGACTCGCCCAGCAGGTTTTCAGTCTGTTCGCTCATGATGAATTTCACCAGGTGTTAGTGATTAAAACCAGATTACGCGTAGCATTACGCAAAGTAAAGCAGGGGAGTCATTGAAAATCAATAACATAAAAGTTGGCACGCATCTTGAATTACTTAGCAGCAGCTGTGCAGAGC
This sequence comes from Winslowiella sp. 2C04, assembly GCF_050037805.1. Taxonomy (NCBI): domain Bacteria; kingdom Pseudomonadati; phylum Pseudomonadota; class Gammaproteobacteria; order Enterobacterales; family Erwiniaceae; genus Winslowiella; species Winslowiella sp. 2C04. The sequence continues at coordinate 2,206,336 of NZ_CP188300.1, forward strand.
ATGGCGTAACGCAGACAATATTAATGAGGATTTTGATTATGGGTATTTTTTCTCGTTTTGCCGACATCGTGAACGCCAACATCAACTCTCTGCTGGAGAAAGCAGAAGATCCACAAAAGCTGGTGCGTCTGATGATTCAGGAAATGGAAGACACGCTGGTAGAAGTCCGCTCAACCTCCGCTCGCGCGCTGGCTGAGAAAAAACAGCTGATTCGCCGTATTGAGCAGGCAGAGACTCAGCAGAGTGAGTGGCAGGAAAAGGCCGAACTGGCGCTGCGTAAAGACAAAGACGATCTGGCGCGTGCCGCGCTGATTGAAAAACAGAAACTGACCGATCTGATCGCCACCCTGACGCAGGAAACTTCGCAGGTAGAAGAGACGCTGGACCGCATGAAAGGCGAAATCGGCGAGCTGGAGAAAAAGCTGAGCGAAACGCGCGCTCGTCAGCAGGCGCTGACCTTACGCCATCAGGCGGCTTCTTCCTCACGTGATGTACGTCGTCAGCTCGACAGCGGAAAAATTGATGAAGCCATGGCGCGTTTCGAATCCTTTGAACGTCGTATTGATCATATGGAAGCGGAAGCGGAGAGCGTGAGCTTTGGTAAGCAGAAAACGCTGGATCAGGAGTTTGCCGAACTGAAAGCCAATGATGAAATCAGTGAGCAACTGAACGCGTTAAAAGCCAAAATGAACCGTAGCGAGTAACATCGCTAGCGGGCAGCCATTCGGCTGTCCGCCCGATGATTACTGTCTCAGATGACGGCCAGATAAGATCAAGGAGAGTGAATGAGTGCGTTATTTCTTGCCATACCGCTGACAATTTTTGTGCTGTTTGTAGCACCTATATGGTTATGGCTGCATTACAGCAATCGTCAGAACAGCGGCGCTGAGCTATCACAAAATGATATGCAGCGTCTGCAACAGTTAACCCAGGATGCCAGACGGATGCGTGAACGTATTCAGGCGCTGGAAGAGATTCTTGATGCTGAGCACCCGCACTGGAGGCAACCATGACAGGATTAGCGTTTAGAGGAAATAAGCTGTGGCGCATTCCGCAGCGCGGGAAAATTAAAGGCGTATGTGCCGGAATTGCTCAGTATCTCAATATACCGGTACGTTTAGTGCGGATCATTGCGGTGCTGTCGCTGTTTTTCGGCCTGTTTATGTTTACCGTGATTGGCTACTTTATTCTTAGCTGGGTGCTGGATCCAATGCCGTACGGTGCCGATAGCGAGCAACAGCCGGTCACCGCACATCAATTGCTCAACGACCTGAGTAGTGAACTACAGGCAGGTGAAACCCAGCTACGTAATGTTGAACGCTATGTAACGTCGGAGACCTTTAGCGTGCGTAGCCGCTTCAGCCAGCTGTAATCGCTGATAACGCGGGCCGCTGCTGACCCGAATCTCTTTTTTACCGGGAGAATATCTGATGCAAAACTGGCAACAGACTGTACGCCGTAACGCCGCGCCCGCGTTGAAATCGGCCGGCAAATTTATCATTATCAATGCCCTGAACTATGGCCCGGCGGGCGTGGCTGGCTGGGCAGTAAAATCGGTCGCGCGTCGGCCGTTGAAAATCCTGCTGGCTTTGGCGCTGGAGCCGCTGCTGAAGCGGGTGCTACGCGGTGTCACGGCTCGCTGGAGCAAAAGCTGATACTCAGAGCTGGCAATCGGCATGCTATGCTGCTGATATCATCTCTGAATCAGGAGGCTACGATGCCTGCAACAATCCGCTTTGCCACCCTCGAGGATGTCGAACCGATCGCTCAGTTACTGGTTGCCAACTCTGCCGACGAGGGTGGGGCGCTGTATGGTAGCTACTCGACAGAAAAGGTCCGTGGCTGGTTGCAACGCACGTCTCCTACCGTTGTCGCTATTGTTGAAGGCAAGGTAGTGGGCGTGCTGTTCAGTGCCAGTCGCTCTGAGGCCGTCGCCCCGCCGGTGCGTGCGATGTTACAGGCGTGGCCGGGTCAGCCTGATAACTGGATCTACGGCCCGGTTTGCATTGATGCCAACCAGCGCGGCAAGCAGTTACTGTCGGCGCTGGTCAAAACGCTTAAAGCGGCAATGGATGGACGTGAGGGCTTACTGTTCATTAACGAAAACAACCCGCGATCTATTCATGCTCATCAAAGACTGGGTATGCCGGTTGTCGCCGAATTTACGCTGGAACAGCAGCGTTTTGTGGTAATGACTGCCTGATATAATCAATCAAATCAAAGAATAATAATTCTGCTAAGGCGCTAAATTTCACAATGATACGACTGCAAAATGAATTGATGTCGCTGGTGAATCGTGGTGTGGACCGCCATTTGCGTCTTGCCGTCACCGGCCTGAGCCGTAGTGGTAAAACGGCTTTTATTACCTCGATGGTTAACCAATTACTGAATGTTAACGCCGGTGCGCGCCTGCCGTTGTTTTCAGCAGTGCGAGAAGATCGCTTGCTGGGGGTAAAACGAGTGCCGCAACGCGATATGGGCATTCAGCGTTTTACTTACGACGAAGGTTTATCGCAGCTGTATGCCACACCGCCAGCCTGGCCAACGCCGACCCGTGGGGTCAGCGAAATGCGTCTGGCGCTGCGTTATCGATCGCGCGATTCGCTGCTGCGTCACTTTAAAGACACCTCAACACTGTATCTGGAAATCGTCGATTATCCTGGCGAATGGTTGCTGGACTTGCCCATGCTGGCGCAGGATTATCTGAGCTGGTCGCGGCAAATGACCGGGCTGTTGCAGGGCGATCGTGCCGAATGGGCCAGACCGTGGCGCGAGCTCTGCGCCGGGCTGGATCCACTGGCTCCGGCAGATGAAAACCGGCTGGCAGAGATTGCTCAGGCCTGGACCGAATATCTGCTGCAGTGCAAACAGCAAGGTCTGCATTTTATCCAGCCCGGACGTTTTGTGTTACCTGGCGATATGGCCGGTGCCCCGGCACTACAGTTTTTTCCGTGGCCGGATGTCGATGCGGCCGGTGAATCTAAGCTGGCGCAGGCCGATAAGCACAGCAATATAGGCACGCTACGCGCACGCTTTAATTACTACTGCAATCATGTCGTCAAAGACTTCTACAAGAACTACTTCCTGCGTTTTGACCGCCAGATTGTGCTGGTCGACTGCCTGCAACCGCTAAACAGCGGGCCACAAGCCTTTAACGATATGCGCCTGGCGCTGACCCAACTGATGCAGAGTTTTCATTATGGCCAGCGCACGCTGTTTCGCCGCATGTTTTCACCGGTAATCGATAAGCTGCTGTTTGCTGCAACCAAGTCGGATCATGTTACTGCCGATCAGCACGCTAATTTAGTGTCGCTGTTACAGCAACTGGTGCAGGATGCGTGGCAAAACGCCGCTTTTGAGGGGATCAGTATGGATTGTGTCGGCCTGGCCTCGGTGCAGGCGACGCAGAGTGGGCTGGTCGATCATAACGGTGAAAAAATCCCGGCGCTGCGCGGACATCGTTTACAGGATGATGCTGCTTTAACCTTTTATCCTGGTGAGGTACCGCCACGCCTGCCGGGAAACAGTTTCTGGCAGCAGCAGGGTTTTCACTTTGAACAGTTCCGGCCGCAAAATCTTGATATTGATCGGCCGCTGCCGCATATCCGGATGGACGCGGCGCTGGAATTCTTACTGGGAGACAAACTGCGATGAACGCACCGCTGAAACCGCGCATTGATTTTGCTAAACCGCTGGAAGCGGAATCGACTCCGTTGATCAAACCGGCGGTAGCGTTTGAACAGCAACAACAGGCGCAATTTACTGCCTTGCAGGATGATGACATTGAGCCGCTGGAAGAGAGCGCCGGTGAGCGAGCAGTCGAAGCCGCATTAAGGCCGAAGCGCAGCCTGTGGCGCAAAATGGTGACTGCCGGAGTGGGGCTGTTTGCCGTCAGCGTCGTCGCGCAAGGCGTGCAGTGGATCCATAACGCCTGGCTCGCTCAGGACTGGGCGGCGCTCGGCGGTGGCGTGGCGGGTGGGCTGATTGTGATGGCGGGTGTTGGCTCGCTGGCGACGGAGTGGCGGCGGCTGTACAAGCTGCGTCAGCGTGCCGAAGAGCGTGATATCGGCCGCGAACTGCTGAACAGTCACGGCATCGGCAAGGGGCGCGAGTTTTGCGAAAAGCTGGCGCGTCAGGCGGGTCTCGATCAGGGGCATCCGGCACTGCAACGCTGGCAGGCATCGCTGCATGAAACCCAAAACGATCGCGAGGTTGTTGCGCTGTATGCGCAGCTGGTGCAGCCGGTACTGGATCGTCAGGCACGTCGCGAAATCAGCCGTTCGGCCGCCGAGTCGACGCTAATGATTGCGGTCAGCCCGCTGGCGCTGGTGGATATGGCATTTATTGCCTGGCGTAATCTGCGGCTGGTAAACCGTATTGCCACGCTATACGGCATCGAACTTGGCTACTTCAGCCGTATCCGCCTGTTTCGTCTGGTGCTGCTGAATATTGCTTTTGCTGGTGCGTCTGAACTGGTGCGTGAAGTCGGCATGGACTGGGTATCACAGGACATTGCTGCCCGGCTGTCGGCGCGAGCCGCGCAAGGAATCGGCGCAGGTTTATTGACCGCACGGCTTGGCATTAAGGCGATGGAACTCTGCCGACCGCTGCCGTGGCTGGAGGAAGATAAACCGCGGCTGGGTGATTTTCGCCGTGAGCTGATTGGTCAGCTAAAAGAGTCACTGCAAAAAAACGGTAATAAATCAGAGAAGTGAACCATTAGTGGCGAACAATTCGCCACTATTCACTGACTGAAGTCTGATATTTGCTATATCCCGCTAAAAAATTCCATTCCGGCATGATAATCGATACCTTTTCAGCTACTCTCTTTTTGCCGAATGCTGCTGGCTGTCAACTTTTCATGACAGAACGCTTCTGACCAGACGCATCCTGGCGTATTATTTCAGTAACCGCTTTTCTCATCTTTGAACAAGGCCAACCCAATGCGTTTGGAAGTCTTTTGCCAGGACCGAATTGGTCTGACTCGTGAACTGCTGGACTTACTGGTCGAACGCAGTATCGATCTTCGCGGTATCGAAATCGCCGCTATCGGCCGTATCTATCTCAATTTCTCCGCCATTGCCTTTGAGCAATTCAGTAATCTGATGGCCGAGATCCGTCGCATCCCCGGTGTTACTGATGTTCGCACCGTGGCATTTATGCCGTCAGAGCGCGAACACCGCGCACTGAGTGCACTGCTGGTGGCGCTGCCGGAACCGGTTTTTTCGGTGGATCTGAAAAGCAAGGTCGAGCTGGCTAACCCGGCGGCGCAGCTGTTGTTTGGTCTTGACGAGCAGAAAATGCGGAATCACAACGTCAGTACCTTGATAACCGGTTTCAATTTTACCCGTTGGCTGGAGAGCGAGCGGGTTGAAGCGCACGCGCAGCACGTGGTGATTCAGGGCCGTGACTTTTTGATGGAGGCGCGGCCGATTTATACCGCTGGCGATGACGAGGCGCAAACCAGCCTGGTTGGCGCAGTGATTATGCTGAAATCGACGGCGCGGATGGGGCAACAATTACAGAATCTGGCGGTTAACGATGATTCTGAATTCGACCATGTGGTAGCGGTTAACCCGAAAATGCGTCAGGTGGTCGAGCAGGCCCGTAAACTGGCGATGCTCGATGCGCCGCTGCTGATCGTCGGTGATACCGGTACCGGTAAGGATATGCTGGCACGCGCCTGCCACCTGCGCAGCACGCGCGGTAAAAAACCCTTTTTGGCGCTTAACTGCGCATCGCTGCCGGATGATGTGGCAGAGAGTGAGCTGTTTGGCCATGCTGCGGGTGCTTACCCCAATGCGCTGGAAGGTAAAAAAGGTTTCTTTGAACAGGCAAATGGCGGCTCGGTGCTGCTGGATGAAATTGGTGAAATGTCACCGCGTATGCAGACAAAACTGCTGCGCTTCCTGAACGACGGCACGTTCCGCCGGGTAGGGGAAGAGCATGAAGTGCATGTCGATGTGCGGGTGATCTGCGCAACGCAGAAGAATCTGACTGAAATGGTCAATCGCGGCGAGTTTCGTGAAGATCTGTTCTACCGGCTGAATGTGCTGACGATTAACTTGCCGCCGCTGCGCGATCGCCCGCAGGATATTCTGCCACTGACAGAACTGTTTGTTGCCCGTTTCGCCGACGAGCAAGGGGTGGCGCGTCCACGCCTGTCGCCACAGCTGAATGCTTTTTTAACCCGCTATAACTGGCCGGGTAACGTGCGCCAGCTTAAAAATTCGCTGTATCGGGCGCTGACCCAGTTGGAGGGCTACGAGCTACGTCCACAGGATATTGTATTGCCGGAACTGGCGATGGACGTTTCGCTGGGAGATGATGCGATTGAGGGATCGCTGGATGAGATTACCAGCCGCTTCGAACGCTCGGTACTGACGCGCCTGTATCTCTCCTATCCCAGTACCCGCAAACTGGCAAAACGCCTTGGGGTTTCTCATACCGCCATCGCCAATAAACTGCGCGAATATGGTCTGGGGCAGAAGAAAGAGTCGTCGTCCTGACGCTGGCGGCATCAGGTGAAACAGAGGGGAGCCGTTTTCGGCTCCCTTAATGAGGGCATGCCGGGGGTATAATCCCAACAGACTTCTCAATTATTTCAGTGCTGCCAGTGCCGCATCATAATTCGGTTCAGTGGTGATTTCATTGACCAGTTCGCTATACAGCACCTGATCTTTTTCATCCAGCACCACCACCGCGCGGGCAGTCAAACCCTGCAGCGGACCGTCAACAATTGCCACACCGTAATTCTGTTTAAAATCACCGCCACGCAGCGTTGACAGCGTCACCACATTGCTCAGGCCATCTGAGCCGCAAAAGCGCGACTGGGCAAACGGCAGATCGGCAGAGATGCACAGCACCACGGTATTATCCAGCTCGCCTGCCAACTGATTAAATTTGCGCACAGAAGCAGCGCAAACACCGGTATCAATGCTCGGGAAGATATTCAATACTTTGCGCTTGCCAGCATAATCGGAAAGTGAGGCGTCAGAAAGATTTTTGGCCACCAGGGTGAACGGCTGAGCTGCCTGACCCGGCGTTGGGATCTGACCAGCAACCGCCACCGGGTTACCCTGGAAATGAACTGTCTGAGACATATTGATTCCTTTTACATGTGTTTGACTGGTCAGCCAGTGTAGGGCATCTGGCTTGATAAACAGAGAGAAATTATTCAGGTCGCAGATGACATCTCTATGACGCTGGTTGAATCAGTAACCCTGGCACAGGTTTAAATTTTTACCTAAGTAAATAGCGGTGAACTGCGCGATGCGCTACAAACTGAGTATCAACTGGAAAAAGGAAGCGTGGATGAGAGCTGTAAAAGTTTACCCGGAAGCCTGGCCGTTGCATTCGCCATTTGTTATTGCGCGCGGTTCACGCAGCGAGGCCGGGGTGGTAGTGGTGGAGCTGGAGCAAGAGGGAATTAAAGGCGTTGGAGAATGCACGCCTTATCCACGTTATGGTGAGAGTGAAGCCTCGGTGCTGGCACAAATCAGTGCGCTGTTACCGCAGCTTGAGCGCGGGATGACGCGAGCTGAGTTGCAAACTCTGCTGCCGGCTGGCGCAGCGCGCAATGCTATCGACAGCGCAATGTGGGACTGGCAGGCGCGGCGTGACGGCCAGTCGCTGTGGCAGCTGACCGCCACCCGCATGCCTGACGAAATTATGATGGCGCAGACCGTCAGTATTGATGCCCCGGAAGCGATGGCGGCCAGTGCGCTGGCGCTGTGGCAAAACGGCGCGCGTCTGCTGAAAATCAAACTTGACGATCATCTGCTGACCGAGCGGCTGATGGCGATACGCAGTGCGGTGCCGGAAGCATTGCTGATCGTTGATGCGAACGAATCCTGGAAAAGTGAAGGGCTGGCGGCACGCTGCCAGCTGCTGGCAGATGTTGGCGTGGTGATGCTGGAGCAACCGTTACCGGCGCAGGATGATGCGGCGCTGGAGAACTTTGTACATCCATTGCCGATCTGCGCTGATGAGAGTTGCCATACCCGCGCCAGCCTGAGTAAGTTGGTTAACCGCTACGAGATGGTGAATATTAAGCTGGATAAAACCGGTGGCCTGACTGAAGCACTGGCGCTGGCAGCGGATGCCAGCGCCGCAGGGTTTAGCATTATGCTTGGCTGTATGCTTTGTACCTCAAGAGCGATCAACGCAGCGCTGCCGCTGGCCCCGCTGGCACGCTTTGTCGATCTCGACGGGCCAACCTGGCTGGCGGCGGATGTCGAACCGGCGTTACGTTTCTCCAGCGGGCGCATTGACCTTACGGCTGCCAGCTAAGCAGGTCGATCATCGCCTGCAGATATTTCTCCGTCGATTCATCGGCGGAGATTGGCGGCAATTCGGCGGTGATGCAGGGCAGGCTGAGATCGGCGCACCAGCTGCCGAATGAGCCGGGAGTGGCATAACCGACGCTGGTCACCAGTGGCAAAGCCATTTTTTTCGCCAGCCAGTGCCCCAGCGGGCTGCTGTGCGGGTCTTCGATACAGGCCAGCGGTTCGTGAAAAGTGACAATCCACTGCGGCTGCAAATGATGAATTAACTGGCATAGCGCCTCGGTCTCCGGTTCAGAGGCGGGGCTGTCGCCGGTCGAAAGCCGCACGTCGCGTTGATCTGCTGCGCTATTCCAGCGGTATACCGTATCGCCCGGCTGCCAGTTGGCGGCCGGAAAGTTGCGGTTGAGATCAACGCCCCGCGAATTGGCTCGCAGGCCGAGCTGGCAGCCATCCGGATTGACCGCCAGTACGACATGATGACGACGGTGTGGCTCCAGCAGGGTGCGCATTGCACAGGAGAGCGTCACCACGGCGGCCGTTTCATCGCCGTGAGTGCCTGCCAGAATCAGCCCGCTCTCTTCATCGGCGGCCGGTGCCGGAAACCATAACAGTGGCGCGCCCAGCACCGAGCTGCCGTAAATTTTCATGTCGGCATCCAGCTTGCCGCGCTGCGTTCGCGGGTGTAACAAAGACATAGTGTCGCTCCTGTGAGGGTGATCCCAGTAAAGCTAGCTTAAAACGACAGCAGAGAAAATAGCTATTTATCGATCAACAATTTGCGCTAAAGTGCCAGTCAAAATCTTCAGCCGTGAATAACTCTTTCAACTTATACCGTGACTGGTTAGGGGTACGTTATGATCAAACCGTTCCGCTTCACTTTGGGCGCGTTGCTGATTGCCAGCGCCTGTTCTTCAGCGCTGGCTGCGACGGTTCCGGCCGGTACTCAGCTGGCAGAAAAACAGGAAATCGTTCGTCACATTAAAGATGAGCCCGCTTCGCTCGATCCGGTTAAAGCGGTAGGGTTGCCGGAAATTCAGGTCATTCGCGATCTGTTCGAAGGGCTGACTAATCAGGATGCCGAGGGCAATATCGTGCCGGGTGTGGCGAAAAGCTGGCAAAGTAACGATAACAAAACCTGGACGTTTACCCTGCGCAAAGATGCGCGCTGGTCGAATGGTGACCCTGTCACCGCACATGATTTTGTTTACAGCTGGCGTCGGCTGGTCGATCCTGCAAATACCTCGTCATTTGCCTGGTTTGCCGAACTGGCGGGAATACAGAATGCCGGTGCGATTGTTAAAGGAGAGATGCCGACGGATAAGCTTGGTATCACGGCACTGGATGATTATCGCCTGCAGATCACACTGGATAAACCGGTGCCGTATTTTGCCAGTCTGACGGCCAATTTCAGTCTCTACCCGACACCACAAAAAGTCATTGAAAAGCTGGGTAATGACTGGACAAAAGTGGGCAACCTGGTGGGGAACGGCGCGTATAAATTGCAGCAGCGAGTGGTTAACGAAAAAATTGTGCTGGTGCGCAACGATAACTACTGGGATAACGCCCACTCGGTACTGACCAGGGTAACTTTTTTGCCGATTAACGAAGAGTCCAGCGCCACTAAACGCTATCGTGCGGGTGATATTGATATCACCGAATCCTTTCCCAAAAATCTCTATCAGCTGCTGAAAAAACAGATTCCAAATGAGGTGTATACGCCAGATCAGCTGGGCACCTATTATTATGCGTTTAACACGGAGAAAGGCCCAACCGCCGATGTGCGGGTGCGCAAAGCCTTATCCTGGAGCATTGATCGTCATATTATCGCCGAAAAAGTGCTGGGCACGGGTGAAAAACCCGCCTGGCATTTTACTCCGGACGTGACTGCCGGTTTCAAACCGAAAGCCAGCATTTTACAGCAGCACTCACAGGAAGAGCTGAATGCGCAGGCCAAAGCGTTGCTGGCCTCAGCCGGTTACGGCCCGGCAAAACCGCTGAATCTGACCTTGCTGTATAATACCTCAGAGAACCATCAAAAAATTGCGATTGCAGTAGCCTCGATGTGGAAGAAAAATCTCGGCGTAAACGTTAAGCTGCAAAATCAGGAGTGGAAAACCTACATCGACAGCCGTAACACCGGTAATTTCGATGTTATCCGCGCGTCATGGGTCGGGGATTATAACGAACCTTCAAGTTTCCTCAGCCTGCTGACCTCCAGCCACAGTGGTAATATTGCGCGCTTTAAAGATGCGAATTATGACAGCGTGCTGGAAAAGGCCAGTAACGAAAATAATGATGCGGCACGCAATGATGATTACAACCAGGCCGAGCAGATCCTTGCCGATCAGGCTCCCATTGCGCCGATATATCAGTACACTAATGGCCGCCTGATTAAGCCATATGTAAAAGGGTATCCAATTAACAATCCGGAAGATGTGGCTTACAGCCGCGAAATGTATATTCTGCAGCATAAATAAATGATCGCACTGTGACAGCAAAAGCATCATGATTTTCATGATGCTTTTTTATTTGCCTGCCATCGTCAATTGCCCTATTAGATCGTTATTTAAACAACAGGGAACTGTTTATGAATAACGTTATTCTCGGTTTTAACGGCGAACGTCTGGATTCGGTCAGCAGCAACTATCTTCTTGGTAACGGTTATCGTGCATATAATCCACAGCTAAAGCGTTTCATTTGTCCGGACAGCTGGAGCCCGTTCGGACAGGGCGGCATTAATCCCTATGTTTACTGCGTGGGAGATCCAATCAACCGGGCCGACCCTTCGGGGCATATGAGCTGGCAGTCGGTATTGGGAATAGGTTTGAGTGTGCTTGGTTTACTGAGTGCATTATTTAGCGCTGGCACTTCGATAGCGGCGGCAGAGAGTGTTTTCGCCGCACTGGACTCGGCCTCGACGGTATCACTGTTGGCTGGGTCATCGGCGGCTACGGCGGATTTAACCGGCTTAGCCAGCACGGTAATCAGCCGGAGCAATCCTGAAGCTTCGGCGGTGCTGGGCTGGCTATCCCTGGCTTGCGGCATTCTCTCATTTGGTGCCGGCCTGGTTGCCGCTGGAAATAAGCCGCGCGCTGAGATAGCACAATCCTATCCCCGTGGGCCGATGATGGCAGGATCGTCCGCAATCAACAGCACATACTATTTAGACGGTGTCAGACCGTATAATTTTAAATTACTCGGGCAGTCACCTGGACATGACTGGGGACATGGGATGTGGCTGGATTATACTTTTTACGATCATATTGATGGCGAGCTCCGGCTAAATATAGCCGCACATGGTGATAAAACCAGGCGAATTGCCCGTATTATGTTACCGGACGCCGGCGATGACGGTTTTACCGTCACACAAACCATAAGATGGTTTAATAATAATAATTATCCTCTGGACTCCGGGGTCATTAAAAAAGTCAGATTTATAATGTGTGACGGTGCCAAATATGGTTTTGGTAGCTTTGTGGCTAAATTTGCTGAGGCAACCAATATCACCTCTACCGGCTGGCCTGAAAGTGTGTGGATAACCGGACGACTGGATCAATTACTGACCAATCTCGACAGGGAGTTTCCGGGAAATCGTCTTTTCGTTGAGGGAGTGGTTCAGCATTTTGTCGAAAGCGTGGGTCAGACATCAGAATTGCTCTATATCACGGAAGGTATTCCGGTAACTTACCGCCCTGATTCTGGAGGGATAATGCATCAGGAGACCGGCGTTTATTTCTGAACCGGGCTGTTAATGCCGGTTAAAAGCATGCTTGCCTGTCTGACAGTTCGCGATCTAAGTCACACTTCGCTCTGTCGGGGCTTGAGGCGGTAACAGAATGAATTAAGGTAATGGGCTGGATTGTTACTGCCTTCGTGCAGGCAAAACCTGATTGACTGGAGAAATGCGACTCTGGCAGTCAGGTTTTTTTGTTTTCAGGCCGGAAAATGATAATAGCCAAGATACTGAATAATAATGTAGTGGTCGTCCACGACGAACAGGGCCATGAACAGGTAGTGATGGGCTGTGGTCTGGCATTTCAAAAGCGAGCCGGAGATTCACTGAACGATGCATTAATCGAAAAGATTTTTGCCCTGCAAAGTCACGAGCTGACCGGCCGGTTAAGCGAACTATTATCTGAAATTCCCCTGGAGGTGGTAATTACCAGTGAATGTATCATCGCGCTGGCGAAAGAACGGCTTAATTCGCGTCTGCATGACAGCGTGGCGATTGCGCTGACCGATCATATCAACTTCGCCATTGAGCGCCACCGGCAGAATTTGCCAATGCGCAATGTGTTGCAGCATGAGATTCGTAGCCTCTATCCCCGTGAGTATGCGCTCGGGCTGGAAGCGCTGATCATCATTGAAACACGCTTAGCGGCGGCGCTGCCGGAGGACGAAGCCGGCTTTATTGCCCTGCATCTGGTTAACGCCCAGTTGAACAGCGAAATGCCGGAAGTGATGCATATCACTCGTTTTATGCAGGAGATACTGCATATCGTTAAATATCAACTGCAACTTGATTATCAGACCGATGCGCTCAGCTATAACCGTTTTGTCACTCATCTGAAGTTTTTTGCCCAGCGAATGCTGGGAAAGCGCGGCGTCTACAGCGATGACCCGTCACTGCATGATGTGGTGCGCGACCGTTATCCGCAGTCTTATCAGTGTGTGCAAAAGATCGATCGCCATGTAATGAAAAAGTATTCCTACGCGCTGGGTAGTGAAGAACGGATGTTTCTGACGATTCATATCGAGCGGGTCAGAAAAGAGACGCTGGCGCTGAAGGAAACAGACGACGAAGCCTGAAGTTAAACTGAAGCTGCCGTTGGCTAACGGCAGCTTCAGTGACAGAGAGATTATTTCAGCGACTCACCGTGGCTGCTGATTACCTGCTGATACCAGAAGAAACTCTTCTTACGGGTGCGAACGAGGGTGCCATTACCGTTATCATCGCGGTCAACGTGGATAAAGCCATAGCGTTTGGAGAGTTCGGCTTTCGAGGCACTGACCAGATCAATTGGGCCCCAGCAGGTATAACCCCAAACGTCCACGCCGTCTTCAATCGCCTCACGTACCTGCACCAGATGATCGTTAAGATAAGCGATGCGGTAATCATCGTTTATTGAGCCATCGGCTTCAACGGTGTCGCGCGCGCCAAGACCGTTTTCAACGATAAACAGCGGCTTCTGGTAGCGCTCCCACAATACGTTCAGCAGGTAGCGCAGCCCTTCAGGGTCAATCTGCCAGCCCCATTCTGAACTGGCGAGGTGCGGATTTGGCACCATATCGAGGATATTACCGCGTGATTTCTGATTCAGTTCTTCATCCGTGGTGACGCAACCGGTCATATAGTAGCTGAAGGAGATAAAATCGACTGTGTGTTGCAGATCGTGTTTGTCCTGTTCATCAATGACAAGGCTGATGCCTTGCTCCCTAAAGAAGCGGTTCATATAGCCGGGATAGTAGCCGCGCACCTGCACGTCCCCAAAGAACAGCCAGTCATGGTTCTGTCGCAGGCTTTCCATTACATCTGCCGGGCGGCAGGTTAACGGATAGAGCATTGCGCCCAACAGCATGTTCCCGACTTTCCCTTCCGGCACGATCTCATGGCAGGCTTTCACCGCACGTGCGCTGGCGACCAGCTGATGATGAATAGCCTGATAAATCGCCTGTTTATCGCTCTCTTCCGGCAGGCCGACGCCGGTAAACGGCGCATGCAGCGACATATTGATCTCGTTGAAGGTCAGCCAGTGCTTTACTTTGTCTTTATAGCGGGTAAATACCGTGCGGGCATAATTGACAAAGAAATCGATGGTTTTACGGTTGCCCCAGCCGCCATAGTTTTTTACCAGCCCATACGGCATTTCATAGTGGGAAAGGGTGACCAGCGGCGTGATATTATATTTCGCCATCTCATCAAACAGGCGATCATAAAAGGCCAGTCCGGCTTCATTGGGCTGAGTTTCATCGCCCTGCGGAAAAATTCGCGTCCAGGCAATGGAAGTGCGCAGCACGGTAAAGCCCATTTCAGCAAACAGTTTGATGTCTTCCGGATAGCGGTGATAGAAATCAATCGCCAGATCCTTGATACCACTGTCTCCAGGCTGACGTTCGACACGCTCACCAAAAATGCCTTTTGGCTGCAAGTCAGAGGTCGATACGCCTTTACCGTCTTCCTGCCATGCGCCTTCAACCTGATTGGCGGCTACGGCGCCACCCCAAAGAAAATGTTGCGGGAATGCTGTGGTCATAGTGGGTTCTCCTGAGTTATTTAAACAGAGTCAGCAGCGGGGCGCCTTCATCAAGCTGGCTTTGCTGACTGGCGGCTAAAATATCGATGTAGTCATCGCTGTTGCTGATCATTACCGGCGTGGTCAGGTCATAGCCTGCCGCGGTAATCGCGGAAATATCGAATTCAATCAGCAGGTCACCGATCCGGACTTCGTCATCCTGCTTTACATGGGCGATGAAATGCTGACCATTGAGCTTAACGGTATCGATACCGACGTGGATCAGCACTTCCGCTCCGTTTTCATCGGCCAGACCGATGGCGTGGCGGGTACGGAACAGCGAAGAGACGCATCCGTTGACCGGTGAAACGACCCGACCCTGGGTTGGTTTGATTGCGATGCCTTTACCCAGCAGTCCACTGGCAAAGGTTTCATCATTCACCTGTTCGAGCGGCATTACCTGACCGGCGATCGGATTGCTGAGGGTGGTTTTCGTTAACAGAGCAGCAGCGGCGACGGTTGGTGGTTCGGCCCTCACGCCAGCGGCTTCAGCGCTGGCGACGGGGGCGACGCTGTCGGTGCTGAAAAAGCGCGTGGCGATAGCGGCAAAGATAAAAGCGACAGCAGAGCCGGCAATCGCCGCGACGACCGTGGCATCAAAACCGGTTTTGGGTATCACCTGTGCAAAGGTGAATACGCTGGCTAATCCAAATGAGAAGGTAGCGGTATGCCAGTAGCCAAGGATTGCTGCGCCGAGTGCGCCGCCGATGCAGCCGAAGATGAATGGACGGCGTCTCGGCAGGGTGACGCCATACACCGCAGGCTCGGTGATACCGAACAGGCTGGCGCTGAAGGCTGAGGCGGCAATGCCTTTCATCCGGGCATCACGGGTCTGAAGCAGTACGCCAAGGGTCGCGCCGGCCTGGCCCATAATCGCCGGAAGCACCAGCGGTAACAGCGTGTCCTGACCGGTGATGCTGAGGTTGTTCAGCATAATCGGCACCAGCCCCCAGTGCAGACCGAAAATCACGCATACCTGCCACAGCGCGCCGACTAACGCACCGGCAATCGTCGAGTTAAGCTGGTAAACAAACAGATAGCTATCAGCCAGCAGCTGACTTAGCCAGGTCGCCAGCGGACCAATAACCAGAAATGTTAGTGGTACTACCAACGCCAGACAGAGTAATGGCGTGGTGAAGTTGCGAATAGCAGAAGGCAGCCGCGTATGGATGGTGCGCTCAGTCAGGCAGGAGAGCCAGCTGGCGAAGATAATCGGAATAACCGACGAGCTGTAGTTAATCAGCAGCATCGGAATGCCAAAGAAGTGAATCGGCGCGCCACCATTTTGTTCTGCCTGAAAGGCTTCCAGCATCACCGGATGCACCAACGCCGCGCCAATGGTCATACAAATAAACGGATTACCACCGAATTTTTTTCCAGCGGTGTAGCCCAGTGCAATGGGTAAAAAGTAAAACAGTGCATCACTGGCGGCAAACAGGGTCTTGTAACTGCCGCTGGTCTCGTCAATTGCCCCGATCGTCAGGCCCACCGCCAGTAAACCTTTCAGAATCCCGGAGGCGGCCATCACGCCAATAAATGGCGTAAAAATACCGGAAACGATATCAATAAAACGGGCAAACAATGACTCGTTATCGGCATCGGTCGAAGAGGCGTCCTGCCGATCGCCGAGGCCGCTTTCGGCCAGCAGCGCCTGATATACCTCAGATACGTGGTTGCCAATCACCACCTGATACTGGCCACCGCTTTCCACAACCATTATCACGCCGGGATTATTCTTCAGTCCGGCGCTGTCTGCTTTGCTGTTATCTTTCAGCTTAAAACGCAGGCGGGTGGCGCAGTGCATCACAGATTTAATGTTGTCTTTACCGCCAACGCCCGCGAGAATCGATTCTGATAATTCCTTGTATTTCATTTTGTTAGCTCCTGAACAAGCCTGCTGCTTTCGCCGTTACTGAACGCTGGCCAAAAAAAAACCTAAACCGCCTGTCCCAACGCCAGCAAGGGCGAAGACAAGGAGTTTAGGTTTTGCCTGATAACTCAGTAACAATCCTGTATTTCTGAGCCGAGTGTTGCTCAGCCTTACGCACCAGGCAAGGTATTTACGTCATGAAAAATCAAATACGTGAGCCCGATCCAGCTTTTACCGATAACGATGACGTGCTTTGTAACGCTTAACCGAGCAAGGGAGATTGCATCTGCCAGGTTGCACGCTAGACTGTATCACATTGATTATGCAGCAACTGAGGCGCGACGTGGACGTCATTGAAGGCAAAGCACTACAGGTTTCCGATGCGATTATCTCCTGCCAGCTTGATGGCAAAGGTGGGCTGATTCCTATCAACGACAGCGAAGTGATTGACTGCGAACGTCCTTGCTGGTTGCACCTGAACTATACCCACAGTGAAAGCGCCGACTGGCTGATGTCAACGCCGCTGATTCCGGATACCGTGCGGGCAGGGCTTGCCGGTGACAGCATGCGTCCGCGCGTCAGTCGTCTGGGCGATGGCTTTATGATCACCTTACGCAGCGTGAATCTGAACACTGAGTCACGTCCCGACCAACTGGTAGCGATCCGGGTGTTTATCAACGATAAACTGATCGTCTCAACCCGGCGTCGCAAGGTTTACGCCATTGATGAAGTGCTGACCGATCTGCAAAATGGCAATGGCCCGGTGGATGGTGGCAGCTGGCTGGTGGACGTTTGTGATGCGCTAACCGATCATGCCAGCGAATTTATCGAAGAGCTGCACGATAAAATTATCGAGCTGGAAGATGCGCTGCTTGATCAACGTGTTCCGGCACGCGGCGAACTGGCGCTGATTCGTAAGCAGATTATTGTGATGCGCCGCTATATGGCACCGCAACGTGATGTTTATGCCCGACTGGCCAGCGAACGTCTGGGCTGGATGGACGACGATCAGCGCCGCCGGATGCAGGAAATCTCTGACCGGCTGGGTCGCGGGCTGGATGATCTGGATGCCAGTGTGGCGCGTACCGCGGTACTGGCTGACGAAATCACCACGGTAATGGCGGACGCGATGAATCGTCGGACCTATACCATGTCACTGCTGGCGATGGTCTTTCTGCCAACCACTTTCCTGACCGGACTGTTTGGCGTCAATCTTGGCGGTATTCCGGGTGGCGACTGGCGGTTTGGCTTCAGCGTTTTCTGCCTGATGTTAGTCGTGCTGGTACTCGGCGTTGCCTGGTGGTTAAAACGACGTAACTGGCTGTGAAAATGAGCAATAACTCGTAAAAAGGGCGGCTAAAGCTGATCGATATCAATAAATTGATGGCGCTGTCGCGGCACAATCTTTCCCGCAGGTGAATGTAACGTCAAGCGATGGACGTTGCGCTCCATATTGTCTCACTTCCTTTTTCGAATTAACGCATAGCACTAATTGATTCGTACGACGCCGGCTACTCGCCGGTTTTTTTTTGCTTGTTTGCCAGCCAGAGCGATCCTTCCTATGCTTAAACTCCATGCCTAACGAAGGAGCAACGCATGTCTACCCGTGATTATGCTGAACGTCCGCAGGCTTCTGACCCGGTTCCCACCGATCCGATACCGATTCCCGAACCGATTCCACGGCCACAGCCGATGCCCGATCCGCCACCTGACGAGCCAAACCCGCATCCAATCATTGATCCACCGCCACACGTATAAAAAAAGGCGGCAGAATCTGCCGCCCTTGATAATCTGGCTATGATTATTTGATTTCTAACACGTCGAGACGTTGCAACGGCTGCTGCTCGTCGTCATCCTCTGGCTGCCAGCCGACCGGCTGCACGGGCACTGATTCACGATCAAACGCCAGATCGCCACCGTCAACGACTTCACTACCGTGCTGAATGCCTTTGAAATCAAACAAAGCGTGGTCAGCCATGTGCGATGGCACCACGTTCTGCATGGCGCTGAACATGGTTTCAATGCGTCCTGGATAGCGTTTATCCCAGTCGCGCAGCATATCGGCAATCACCTGGCGTTGCAGGTTAGGCTGTGAACCACACAGATTGCATGGAATGATAGGGTACTGGCGTGCGATGGCAAAACGCTCGATATCTTTCTCACGGCAGTAGGCCAGTGGACGGATAACGATATGTTTACCATCATCGCTCATCAGTTTCGGTGGCATACCTTTCATCTTGCCGCCGTAGAACATATTCAGGAACAGCGTTTGCAGGATGTCATCGCGATGGTGACCGAGCGCGATTTTGGTCGCACCCAGCTCGCTGGCGGTACGGTAGAGTATACCGCGACGCAGACGAGAGCACAGTGAGCAGGTGGTTTTGCCTTCCGGGATCTTATCTTTAACGATCGAATAAGTGTCTTCATTAACGATCTGATATTCAACGCCCAGCGTTTCCAGATATTGCGGCAGAATATGCGCCGGGAATCCCGGCTGCTTCTGGTCAAGATTCACCGCCACCAGCGAGAAGGAGATTGGCGCGCTTTTCTGCAGGCTGCTCAGCATCTCCAGCATGGTGTAGCTGTCTTTACCGCCCGAGAGACAGACCATGATGCGATCGCCATCTTCTATCATATTATAATCGGCAATCGCTTCACCGACGTTGCGGCGCAGGCGTTTTTGCAGCTTGTTCAGGTTATACTGCTCTTTCTTGGTGTTTTCTTGATTTTGTTGCATTTTATTAAGGCTCTGACTCTAAAATGGGCACCAGAGGGGCATGGCGGGCTACATATGGTACGGATTCCGGCGGCGAATGCCAGCGCGTTTTACGGCGACATGCCAATCTGCGCCTGCTGAACGAGACCCGATGATAGCGATTATCAGCAAAGCGGGCTTGCAGACAGCCTGATAAGTCAGGCTGTCTGGGTATCAGGCAAATACAACTTTCAAGCTGCCGGGGGTGCAGCGCGGTTTGCTGACCACAATCTCGATATCACGGCCTAAGCGAGTCAGGCAATCAAGCATTTTGGCTTCGCTGATCCCGCGGAACTGCCCACGCAACAGCGTAGACAGTTTAGGCTGGCTTATTCCGAGCAGCTTGGCTGCCTGTTCCTGGGTCAGGCGACGGCTTTTAATAATATTGCCAATAGCGGTAGCAAGCTGAGCTTTTACCTGCATCTCTTCGGCATCATTCAGGCCGATGTCGGCGTACACATTGCCGCTGCTGATTTCAATATCATGACTCATGGTAAACTCCTTTAGCATGGTTTTCTGCGGTTTTCAGCCTTTCACGAATTTTGTCCATGTCCGGCTTTGGCGTCACCATACCGGATGAAGATTTTTTCTGAAAAGCGTGCAGGACGTACACAGCATCATTAAAATTAACGGTATACACCGCCCGGTAAGTGTCACTAAAAAAGTCCTCAACAACTTCCAGTACACCGGCACCGCCAAATCCTTTTAATGGCTTAGACTGCACATGTTTATCGCCACACTGCGCCAGATGCAGGGCAAAGCCGAAGGTGTCCTGAACCTTCTCAGGTAACGACTGAAGATCTTTTTTACTACTGTTGATCCAATATAGTGTTTTCATCCGCGTATCCATTCGTCGGATTATACCCATATAGGTATAATTTAGCATGAGGTTTGGTAATTGCATAGTCACCGGGTGACATTTTCAGCGAGAGGCTGTATTCCTCCCTTTGCTGATGATGAACCCTGCCTGACATTTAGTCTTATACCTCAAGCTCTGTTGGCTGGCAGCGAGTTCGCCAACTCTTGTGAGATACTGCAGGATCTTTTCTGCTAAACTACGCGCCATTAACCCGCCCGATTTCTGCAGAGAGTTTACGTGACCGCTTTTTCAACCCTGACGCAATTACCCGCCAGCCAGCTGACCAATCTTGAAGAGATGGGCTATCTGGCGATGACGCCGATCCAGGCGGCTGCACTGCCTGACATCCTTGCTGGCCGCGATGTGCGTGCGCAAGCTAAAACCGGCAGTGGCAAAACCGCTGCGTTCGGTCTTGGCGTGCTGCAGCGTATCGACCCGACGCAGTACACCACTCAGTCGTTGGTGCTGTGCCCGACGCGCGAACTGGCGGATCAGGTGACTAAAGAGCTCCGCCGTCTGGCGAGATTTACCCAGAATATTAAAATTCTGACGCTGTGCGGTGGGCAGCCGATCGGTGTGCAGCGTGACTCGCTGCAACATGCCCCGCATATCGTAGTGGGCACGCCAGGGCGCATTCTCGACCATCTTAAGCGTGAAACGCTGAATATTGGCAGCATCGCCACGCTGGTGCTGGATGAAGCCGATCGGATGCTGGAGATGGGGTTCCGTGATGATATCGATGCGATTATCGGCTACAGCACGCCATCACGTCAGACCCTGCTGTTTTCTGCCACCTGGCCGCAGGGTATCGCTCAGATCAGTAATCGTATTCAGCGCGATCCGCTGACGGTAGAAACGGATGATGTTTCTGAACTGCCGGCGATTGAGCAAAGTTTTTGGGAAGGCAGTAACCGCGATAAGCTGCCGATGCTGATGGGCCTGCTGAGTGAGCAGCAGCCAAAGTCCTGCGTGGTGTTCTGTAATACCAAACGTGAATGCGACGATATCGCGCAGGCGCTGGAGGGCAGCCAGATCAGCGCCATGGCATTGCACGGCGATTTAGAGCAGCGCGACCGCGATCAGGTGCT
This sequence comes from Winslowiella sp. 2C04, assembly GCF_050037805.1. NCBI lineage: Bacteria > Pseudomonadati > Pseudomonadota > Gammaproteobacteria > Enterobacterales > Erwiniaceae > Winslowiella > Winslowiella sp. 2C04. The sequence goes on from NZ_CP188300.1 coordinate 2,227,489, forward strand.
GATTCGTTTTGCCAACGGCAGCTGCCGGGTGCTGGTGGCGACCGATGTCGCGGCGCGCGGTCTGGATATTAAAGAGCTGGCAATGGTGGTTAACTACCAGCTGTCTTTCGATCCAGAAGTGCACGTGCACCGTATTGGCCGTACCGCGCGCGCCGGTCAGCAAGGTAAGGCGGTGAGTTTCGTTGCCCCGGATGAGATGGTGCGCGCCCATGCGCTGGAAGATTATCTGCAAATGAAGCTGAACTGGCAGTCAGGCAGCGCACTGAAATCGGTTGCGATTAAACCGCTGGATGCGGAGATGGCGACGCTGTGTATTGATGGTGGGCGCAAAGCGAAAATTCGTCCGGGCGATATTCTCGGCGCATTGACCGGTGATGCCGGATTAAAGGCTGAGCTGATTGGCAAAATCGATATTACGCCAACCCATGCTTACGTGGCGATCCGCCATGATGCCGCACGCCAGGCAATGAAACAGCTGCAGCAGGGCAAAATCAAAGGTAAAACCTGCCGCGCACGCTTGCTGAAGTAAGCAACGATCCGCCAAGGCCGCAGTCGGCGTGCTTTGGCGGTTATCGATAATCAGTGTTTAATGATTTCCGGCGGGGATTTCAGCAGATTCTCGCAGCCGGCCAGCAGCTTTTTAAAATGCGGCTGTTCACCATGTTCGGCGATAGCGGCTTCATCCTGCCAGGTTTCATGAAACAGAAACACGTTGCCGTCTTCAACGCTGCGATAAAGATCGTAATGCACACATCCGGACTCGGCGCGGCTTGGTGCAATGCAGGCGCTTAATACTTTTTTCAGCTCATCGGCTTTACCCGGTTGTGCAACGAATTTAGCCACAATCATCAGACTTTTATTACTCATAGCTGTTCTCCTGTTTTGTTGTTATCGGAGCGACATGCATGTCGCCCTCAGGGTTACGACTCGTTTGTTTCCTCTTTACCAGCCATCCGTGCCAGCATTTGATAGCGGCGTTGCAGATCCTCACTGGCATCATGCCACAGCTGGCGCGCAACTTCAGGTTGTTGCGTGTAAAGACGGCGGAAACGTTGCTCATTCATTAGTGCCTGTTCCAGTTCGCTGGTCGGGGGGCGTGAATCCAGCGCCAGCGGTAACTTGCCTTGCTCAGTACGGCGCGGATCAAAACGATACAGCGGCCAGAAGCCACTGGAGGTCAGCAGCCGCATCTGGTCGTGGCTGCTGGCTAAATCATAGCCGTGATCCTCACAGGGACTGTAGGCGATAATCAGTGAAGGCCCTGGATAAGCTTCCGCTTCCTGAATCGCTTTTACCGTCTGATTCAGCTGTGCGCCAAGCGAAATCTGCGCCACATACACATGGCCATACATCATCATACTGACGCCCAGATCTTTGCGCGCCTTACGCTTACCGTGTTCACCGAATTTAGTTACCGCACCCATCGGTGTAGCTTTGGATGCCTGACCGCCGGTATTGGAGTAGCCCTGCGTATCAAGTACCAGGATATTGACGTTCTCCGTCAGGCTCAGCACATGGTCAAGACCGCCAAAACCGATATCATACGCCCAGCCATCCCCGCCAATCAGCCAGATTGATTTCTCCACCAGCGCATCAGCATCGCTGATTAACTGCCGGGCATCGTCTTCATCAATATGCTGTAGGGCATCGCGCAGGGCGGAAATCTGCTGCCGCCGCTGCGCTATGGTGACACTGTCACTTTTAAGCTCGTCTGCCAACTGCTCTGGCAGTTGATTGCGGTAGTGCTCCAGCAGACGATTGACGCGCTGTCGGTGTTGGTCGACGGTTAAACGAAAGCCCAGACCAAACTCGGCATTATCCTCAAACAGCGAATTGGCCCACGCCGGCCCACGTCCTTCAGCATTGGTGGTGTAAGGCGTTGACGGCAGGTTACCGCCATAAATCGATGAGCAGCCGGTGGCATTGGCGATCAGCAGGCGGTCACCGTACAGCTGCGTCAGCAATTTAATGTACGGCGTTTCCCCACAGCCTGAACAAGCACCTGAGTATTCAAACAGCGGCGAAATGAGCTGCGAGGTGCGGATATCAATGCGCTCAAGCTGGGCCGGATCGATTTCTGGCAACTGAAGAAAGAAGTCATAATTCTGTTTTTCTTCTTCCACGTGTTCAAGACGCGACATCATATTAATCGCCTTGATCGACGGCTGCTGACGGTCTTTCGCCGGGCAGACTTCGACGCAGAGATTACAGCCGGTACAATCTTCTGGTGCCACCTGTAAGACATACTTCTGACCGCGCATGTCGCGCGCTTTCACATCCATTGACTGTAACTGTTCAGGTGCTGAGTCAAGTGCTTCTGGCGCCACGACTTTGGCGCGGATTGCCGAATGCGGGCAGGCGGCGACGCAATGATTACACTGAGTGCACAGTTCAGGTTTCCAGATTGGCACTTCTTCCGCGATATTGCGTTTTTCCCATCGGGTGGTGCCGGTTGGCCAGCTGCCATCTGGCGGCAGAGCGGATACCGGCAGCGCATCGCCCAGTCCGGCCAGCATTGCGGCGGTGACCGTTTTCACAAAATCGGGTGCCGCATCGGAAACCACCGGCGGGCGCAGCGGACTGTTGGCATCGACCGGCTGTAACGGCACATGCTGTATAGCCTGCTGCGCTACTGCCAGTGCCTGCCAGTTACGTTCAACCAGCTGCTGGCCTTTGCTGCTGTAGCTGCGGGCAATGGCGTTCTGCAGTTCAATTAACGCACTGTCGCCGGATAAAATTTGGCTCAGCTGGAAGAAGGCCATCTGCATCACGGTGTTAATACGCGCGCCCAGCTGGCAGTCGCGGGCAATTTTCGCCGCGTTAATGACATAAAAATGCGCCTGTTTCTGCCGCAGCAGCGCCTGGACTTCCTGCGGTAAGCGTGACCAGACTTCTGTGGCGCTATACGGGGTATTCAGCAGGAAGGTGCCGCCCGGTTTAAGTCGCTCAACCATCTGGTATTTATCAATAAATTGTAGCTGGTGGCAGCCAATAAAGTCTGCCTTATCGACCAGGTAGGCAGAGTGGATCGGTCGTTCACTGACGCGCAGATGGGATACGGTTAATCCGCCCGCTTTTTTCGAATCATAGACAAAGTAGCCCTGCACGTTTAACGGCGTGCTGTTGCCAATAATTTTAATATTGTTTTTAGTTGCAGAGACGGTGCCGTCGCTGCCGAGGCCGTAAAACAGTGCTTCAAGTTTGGCATGGTTTGGCAGGCTGTTTTCCGGCAGCGGCAATGAAAGGTGGGTGACATCGTCGTAAATGCCAACGGTAAAGCGCGCCGGTGGGTTGTCCATCGCCAGTGTGCGGTAAATCGCCAGCACGCAGGACGGGCCGAATTCTTTCGATGATAAACCGTAGCGTCCGCCCGTCACCCGTGGCATTTGTTGACGTTCACCGCGGCTGAACGCTTCCGCGATTGACGTCATTACATCCAGATACAGCGGTTCAGCCACAGCGCCCGGCTCTTTAGTGCGGTCCAGCACCGCAATATTTTTGGCGCTAAGAGGAATTGCCTGTAGCAGGTGTTTGGCAGAAAACGGCCGATACAAGCGTACTTTCACCACACCGACGCGCTCGCCACGTTGCAACAGTTCGTCAATCACCTCTTCGCAAGTACCGGCCGCAGAACCCATGATCACGATAACGCGATCGGCCTGTGGATGACCGTAATACTCAAACGGCTGATACTGACGGCCGGTTTCGGTGGCGAAATCATTCATCGCCTTTTCCACATGACCGCAGGTGGCGTTATACCAGGGATTGGTGGCCTCGCGCGACTGGAAGTAAGTATCCGGGTTAGCGGAGGTGCCGCGAATAATTGGATGATCCGGTGATAATGCTCGCTGGCGATGGGCATCGATAGCGCTTTGTGGCATCAAATTTTGCAGCGTGTTATCGGAAATCGGTGCAATTTTGTTGATTTCATGGGACGTGCGGAAGCCATCAAAAAAGTGAATAAATGGAATCCGGCTGTTCAGTGACGCCATTTGCGCAATCAGCGCAAAATCCTGCGCTTCCTGCACGCTGCTGGCGCACAGCATCGCGCAGCCGGTCTGGCGCACGGCCATCACATCCGAGTGATCGCCAAAAATTGATAACGCGTGGGTGGCAACGGTGCGAGCCGCGACGTGCAGGACAAATGGCGTTAGCTGACCGGCCAGTTTGTACAGCGTCGGGATCATCAACAGTAAACCCTGAGATGAGGTGAAAGAGGTGGAGAGGGCGCCCGTTTGCAGTGCGCCATGCACCGTGGCAATGGCTCCGGCTTCCGACTGCATCTCCACCACGCGCGGGACATCGCCCCAGATATTTTTACGGCCATCACCAGACCAGGCATCGGCTAACTCGGCCATGGTGGAACTGGGGGTAATTGGGTAGATAGCAATCACTTCGCTGGTGCGAAAAGCGACAGAGGCAACAGCCCCGTTACCGTCAATAGTTATCATAGTCAGCCCTTAGGGATAAAGTTTGTACCGCACAAAGACAGGGGGTATTGCTGTAGTTTAGCAAATGGCGGATCGGGCAATTTTGACTTTAGTGTGCTGTTAAGGCGAACAGCACCGCAGAGCAAAGGTGGTTAGTTTTTAATTGAAGGGGGCTGCTGAGGTTCCATGTGCCGAGCGGAGTGGTAGCGATGAAAGAAGAAAATATAATCGATTGAATAATTTGAAATTAATTTTTCAGAGAGAATTCGTACAGACCATTCTGGTGGTAAACAAGAATTTTGCTATTGCTATTTCGCTAATTTAATTTCTCTGATTTTCAATTCTGCTCTCGACCTCGGATAGATCGTGACATAAGCTGACAAAGCTTTTCCCCTTATTATCCCGGAGCCCGATACATGAAAGCAGCGACCTTTCTGCTTGCCAGCGCTGCGTTGCTGTTATCAGCATGCAGCAGCAACGTCGACAATGAACCGCCGCAGCAGGCAACTGCCGCCCACGTACCTGCCAGAGTGAATATGTCTGAGTTAGCCGCATCCAACTGCGCCAGCGCCGGTGGCACTCTGGCGTTTTCGCGACAGTTAGACGGTAGCTCGACAGGCATGTGTCAGCTTGCCAATGGGCGTCGCTGCGGGGAAAGCGCCTTGCTGAGTGGCACCTGCGCCAGATTTTAATGGTCAGCTTGAGCGATAAGACGGGTCACCTTACAGTGACCCGGCCATTGTTACACGGTTAATTCATTGGCGCAGGTTTCGCCTTTTTCCAGCTGGCTTAAATTGGCCAGTGTGGTTTGTGCAATGCTGGTTAAGGCTTCGGCGGTTAAAAATGCCTGGTGGCCGGTAAACAGCACGTTGTGGCAGGCCGACAAGCGGCGGAACACATCATCCTGAATCACGTCATTGGATTTGTCTTCGAAGAACAGGTCGCGTTCGTTTTCATACACGTCCATTCCCAGTGAACCAATCTTCTGTTTTTTCAGCGCCTCAATAGCTGCCTGAGAATCAATTAATCCACCCCGACTGGTGTTAATGATCATAACGCCATCTTTCATCTGGCTGAAGGCGCTGGCATCAAGCAGGTGATGGTTTTCCGGCGTCAGTGGGCAGTGCAGGCTAATCACATCCGACTGTTTAAACAGCGTATTGATGTCGACATACTCGACGCCCAGTTCCAGTGCCTGCGGGTTTGGATAAGGATCAAACGCCAGCAGGCGCATGCCAAATCCCTTCAGAATCCGCAGCGCAGCAATACCGATTTTACCGGTGCCCACGACACCAGCCGTGCGGCCGTGCATATTGAAACCAATCAGTCCTTCCAGTGAGAAATTAGCTTCGCGGGTGCGTTGATAAGCGCGATGAATATGGCGGTTGAGCGTCATCATCATGCCAATGGCGTGTTCCGCTACTGCTTCCGGCGAATAAGCCGGGACGCGTACCACGCGAATACCCAGCTGTTTAGCCGCATCAAGATCAACATTGTTAAAGCCGGCGCAGCGCAGAGCGACAAATTTTACGCCCAGCCCAGCCAGCTCTTCCAGCACCACACGCCCACCGTCATCGTTAACGAACAGACAGACGCCATCACAATCAACGGCGGTTTTAGCGGTATGCTCATTTAACAGGAAGTCAAAAAACTCCAGCTCAAAACCGTAGCTTTCATTGACGTGCTCAAGGTATTTCCGGTCATATTGTTTGGTGCTGTATACCGCAAGTTTCATCATTCCTCTCCTGCCTCAAGGCGATTAAGTTGATTCTCTTTTCATCATAACAACTATTCCCAACAGGCTGTTAAAATCTCGTTGCCCTGACGACATTTTCTGATGATGAATTGTTTGATTTGCAGATAAAAACTTCACCGATATGCCGTTACGTGCCATCATTTAACCTAATAACTTCACGGACAGAACGGATATTCAGTGCCATGACTCGGGGCTTTTACATTTTCTGTGCTGCGGTGCTGGCTTTAGTTCTGCTGTTGACCGGGATGATGCTGACCGTCACCCAATGGCTGCCGCGGCTGGCAGGCATCTGGTTGCCGCAGGATACCACTATCGCGCTGGACGGCAGCCCACGCTGGCGCAACGGCGGATTGTGGCTACCCGGCGTGCAGTATTACGCTGGTGATTGCCGGCTGGCGATGCTGACCAATGTTTCGCTGAGTTATCAGGCGCGCCGCTGGCAGGCAGGTGCGGATAACGTCAGTTTAAACAGCGCCTGTCTGAGCAAATTGCCGCAAGGCGATAACAGTGCTGCGCCACGTTCACTGGCCGACTGGCAGGCAATGCTGCCGGATGCCGATGTCAGCATCAGTCAATTGTCGATTGCCCCTTATCAGGATTACGCCGGCAAGCTTCAGCTCTCTTTCTCTTCCGCAAGCCAACAGCTGGATTACCAGGGCGATAACCTGCGCGTCAGCGGAATGTTACAGGGGCAACAGCTCGATATCCGCCAGTTCAGGGTTAATCATCCGGCGCTGGCACAGCCTGTTGAACTGTCGGGAGAGTTAACCTTACCCACCTTTCCTGATGGTTTACCGCAAGCGGGCCAGCTGCATGGCGACCTCAATTTAAAGGGAGTGCCGCAACCGCTTAACCTGCAACTTAACTGGCAGCAGCAGCAGGGTGAATTGCAGGTCAAACAGCAGGGCGATGCTCAACCGCTGGTGACACTGCCCTGGGCGGTATCGCCGCAGCAGATTGAGATCAAACAGGGAACATGGCGCTGGCCTTATGCGATGCAGCCGGTATCCGGCGGCGTCTCGCTGATGTTAAGCCATTGGCAGCAGGGGCTGGCAGCAACTGAAATTGTCGCGCGGCTCAATGTGCTGACCGAGGGACGCGGGGGCAAAGGCAACGTGGTGTTGAGTGTCGGGCCGGGCCACCTGGATATGCTCAACAGCCAGCTGCCTTTCCAGCTAACCGGCACCAGTAAGCTGGAAAATTTGCAGTTCTATACCAGCATGCCGGGGATGATCAGTGGCTCGCTGCTTGATCCTCAGGTGATTCTGCAGCCTGGCGCGCTGCTGCGGATGCGTGGCCGTTTATTGTCGACGCTGGAAGTTGATGAGGCACGCTGGCCGCTGGCAGGGATAAAAGTCTCATCAGCGGGCATCGACGGCCGTTTACAGGCGATCCTGCAAGCACACGATCCGAGTATGGGGCGCTTTGCCCTGCATCTTGATGGCCGTGCAGCCGACTTCTGGCCGGATAAAGGGCGCTGGAACTGGCGTTACTGGGGAACCGGATATATGGCACCGCTGTCCGCCAAATGGGACGTTGCCGGTACCGGTAGCTGGCAGGACTCCACCATTGAACTGGATACGCTGTCGACCGGTTTTGATCGCCTGAGCTATGGCTCGGTCACGATGAGAACACCGCGACTGACGCTGACTTCACCGCTGCGCTGGCAACGTGCGGCGGATAAACCCGCTTTCAAAGGTGAATTGCAGCTGACGGCACGTGAAACCAGTTTCAGTTCTGGCGGTTTCCTGCCGTCGTCAAACCTGAAGCTGGCGGTGAACGGACGCGATCCTGCTGACTTTTTATTCAATGGCACGCTGAAAGCAGAAGCGATTGGCCCGGTAAGAGTCAACGGGCGCTGGGATGGCGAGCGGCTGCGTGGCCAGGCCTGGTGGCCGGAACAGTCGCTGACGGTGTTTCAGCCACTGTTAAGTAACGATCTGAAAATAAATATTCAATCGGGCACGCTGAAAGCGCAGGTCGCGTTCTCGGCGGCTGCCGGACAGGGCTTTGAGGCGGGCGGCCACTGGGTGGTTAACCAGGGCAGCGTGCGCATGCCGGACAACGAAATTAACGGTATCGATTTTTCGCTGCCGTTCCGGCTGCAGGCGCATCAGTGGTATTTTGGCTCGCGCGGCCCGGTATCGTTGCGGATTAAAGAGATTAAGAATCAGTTTGCGATGCATAATATCACCGCCGACCTGCAGGGAAATTACCCGTGGAGTGAACGGCAGCCACTGACGTTGAGCAATGTCAGCGTCGAGGTTCTTGGCGGTCAGCTCAGTATGGCGCAGCTGGCGCTACCCCAGCATCAGGCGGCGACGGTGCGCTTACAGGGAATTGACCTGAGTGAGCTGATAACCGCGATTAAACCCAAACAGATTGCCATGTCGGGGCGGATTAACGGCGCACTGCCGCTGTGGCTGAATCATTCGCAGTGGCTGATAAAGGATGGCTGGATAGCCAACAGCGGCAATCTGACTTTGCGACTGGATAAACAGATGGCGGATGCTATCGCCAGCAATAATATTGCTGCCGGTGCAGCGATAGACTGGCTGCGCTATATGGAAATAACGCGTTCGTGGGCGACCATTAATCTCGACAATTTAGGCGAGCTAACCATGAGGGCTCAGGTCGATGGCAGCAGCCGTTTTCGCGATAAAAATCAGCGGGTGGCATTGAACTACACCCAGCAAGAGAATCTTTTTCAGCTCTGGCGCAGTCTGCGCTTTGGCGATAATTTACAAACATGGCTTGAAGAGAATGCCAGCTTGCCGTTGCAGAAGGAAAAAAAACGTCATGACACTGACAACTAAACTGCTGGTGCTGTCACCGGCGTGGGTACTGCTGGCGGGTTGCGTTCCACGCATTGAAGTCGCGGCACCCAAAGAGCCGATCACCATCAATATGAATGTGAAAATTGAACATGAGATTCATATTAAGGTGGATAAAGATGTGGAAGCTTTACTGAAAAATCAAAGCGATCTGTTCTGATAAGGAGGCGGGCATGAAAAAGTTACTCTGGCTGATGCTGGCTGGCATGCTGTTATCTCCGTCGGCATGGGCGCTGTCGCTGGATGAGGCGCGGCAACAGGGGCGGGTAGGCGAAACCCTGAGCGGCTATATTGCGCCGGTGAAGCAGGACAGCGCAACGCTGGCGCTGGTTGAACGGATCAATCAGGGGCGTGAACAGCAGTATCAGCAGCTGGCGCAGCGCAATGGTATGTCCACCGCGCAGGTGGCGCGTATTGCCGGAGAAAAACTGGTACAGCGCGCCGAGTCAGGAGAGTATGTGCGCGGCATCAATGGAATGTGGCTACAGAAAAAGTAGTAAGCCACCAGATTGCGGATATATGTAGGGGAGCCGTTATCAGCTCCCGTCCTGATGATATGCTGGATATTCACTCAGCACGAGCGGCAAAAGTGCCACCCCCACGATTAGCTGTTAAGCCGCAACGATCTGCTTGATAGCATCTTTCGCTTCGGTCGATGCTTTGGTCGCCACTTCCGGACCGTAAGCAATACCTTCTGCAAAGACAAAGTTTACGTCGGTGATGCCGATAAAGCCGAGGAACAGTTTGACGTAAGGGGTCAGCAGGTCGGTAGGGGTATCTTTATGAATGCCGCCACGGCTGGAGATGATCACCGCACGCTTATTTTTCACCAGGCCTTCCGGGCCTGCTTCGGTATAACGGAACGTCACACCGGCACGGGCAATCAGGTCGAAGTAGTTTTTAAGCTGAGTTGGGATGTTGAAATTGTACATTGGCGCCGCAATAACCACGGTGTCGTGTGCTTGCAGCTCAGCAATCAGTTCGTCAGACAGTGCCAGCGCTTCCTGCTGACGTGGAGTCAGTGGCGCTTCGGAAGGGCGCAGTGCTCCCACCAGCTCGCCATCCAGCACCGGAATTGGGTTTGCCGCTAAGTCACGGACGGTAACGTCGTCACCTGCTGATTTAGCTTGCTCAACGTAGAAGTCAGCCAGCTGGCCTGATTGTGAGTAACCGGCGAGAATACTGGATTTAAGAACTAATACTTTGCTCATGATCTTTTCCTGTCTGTTAATGCGGAAGGCTGTCCGCTCAATGATTTACACTTTAGGGATATTTTTTAAGGAGTGATAGCGCAATATTTCGAGAGCTATGTTCGAAATTATTGAACAAGCATACAGAGAGATGACGCCGACACTTATTACGCTGTGCTAAACTGCGCGCCGACAACTGAAGAATTTTATTAACGCCAGCAGGGCGACACTTCCTCTGATAATTAACCGTCGCTGCGCTAAACGGGTACTGAACCAACATGTCTGAAAACACCAATAACTCGCCGCTGACGGCACTTTATCCCCGTCTGGACGCACTGATGCTGCGCGATCGCCAGCGCTTGCAGCGCCGGATACAGGGCGCAAAGAAAGTGAAAAATCCGGCGGCTCAGCAGGGCATTGCCGATGATCTGAGTCAGGAGATTGCCGTAGCCGAGCAGCGCGTGGCGCAGCGTCTGGCGGCAATGCCAAAAATTAGCTATCCGGAAAATTTGCCGGTCAGCCAGAAAAAACAAGCAATCGCTGAGGCGATCCGCGACCATCAGGTGGTGATTGTTGCCGGTGAAACCGGCTCAGGCAAGACCACCCAGCTACCAAAGATTTGCATGGAGCTGGGGCGCGGTATTAGAGGGCTGATAGGGCATACTCAACCGCGTCGTCTGGCGGCACGTACCGTAGCGAATCGCATTGCGGAAGAGCTGGAGACCACGCTCGGTGGCTGTGTCGGCTATAAAGTGCGTTTTAACGATCAGGTTGGCGATACCACTCAGGTAAAACTGATGACCGACGGGATCCTGCTGGCCGAAATCCAGCAGGATCGCCTGCTGATGCAGTACGACACCATCATTATCGATGAAGCGCACGAACGCAGTCTGAATATCGATTTTCTGCTGGGCTACCTGCGTGAACTGCTGCCACGTCGCCCGGACCTGAAAATTATAATTACCTCCGCGACCATCGATCCTGAGCGGTTTTCCCGTCACTTCAATCACGCCCCGATTATTGAAGTTTCTGGCCGAACCTATCCGGTTGAGGTGCGCTATCGCCCGGTTTCCGAAGATGTGGATGACAGCGAACGCGATCAGCTACAGGCGATTTTCGATGCGGTTGATGAACTGGGCGAAGAGAGTCGCGGCGACATTCTGATCTTTATGAGCGGAGAGCGTGAGATCCGCGATACCGCCGATGCGCTGATCAAGCGCGACTTACCGCACACCGAAGTGCTGCCGCTGTATGCGCGCCTGTCGAATGCCGAGCAGAACCGGGTGTTTCACTCGCACACCGGCCGCCGCATCGTGCTGGCAACTAACGTAGCGGAAACCTCGCTGACGGTACCGGGAATTAAATATGTTATCGACCCGGGAACTGCGCGTATCAGTCGCTACAGTTACCGCACCAAGGTTCAGCGTCTGCCAATTGAGCCGATTTCGCAGGCTTCGGCTAACCAGCGTAAAGGGCGCTGCGGCCGCGTTTCGGAAGGTATTTGCATTCGTCTGTACGCGGAGGACGATTTTAATAATCGCCCTGAGTTTACCGATCCGGAAATTCTGCGCACGAACCTCGCGTCGGTGATTCTGCAGATGACCGCGCTCGGTCTCGGTGATATCAGCGCTTTTCCGTTTGTCGAAGCGCCGGATAAACGCAATATTCAGGATGGCGTGCGCCTGCTGGAAGAGCTGGGAGCGATTACCCAGCATGAAGGCCAGCGCTATCAGCTGACCGCATCCGGTCGTCAGCTGGCGCAGTTGCCGGTTGATCCCCGACTGGCGAGAATGGTGCTGGCGGCACAGCAATACGGCTGCGTGCGTGAAGTGATGATCATCACCGCCGCGCTGTCGATTCAGGATCCGCGTGAACGCCCGGTGGAAAAACAGCAGGCGTCCGATGAGAAGCATCGGCGCTTTGCGGATAAAGACTCCGATTTTATGGCGTTTGTGAATCTGTGGGACTATTTGAAAGAGCAGCAAAAAGCGCTGTCATCCAGTCATTTCCGCCGCCAGTGCAAAACCGATTATCTCAACTATCTGCGGGTGCGTGAGTGGCAGGATATTTATACCCAGCTGCGTCAGGTGGTGCGTGAATTAGGGCTGCCGGTCAACAGCGAGCCGGCGGAATTCCGTGAAATCCATCTGGCGCTACTCAACGGGTTGCTGTCACATATTGGTCAGAAAGATGCGGATAAGCAGGAATTTACCGGCGCGCGCAATGCCCGATTTGCCATTTTCCCAGGCTCGGGTTTATTTAAGAAGCCGCCGAAATGGACGATGGTTGCCGAGCTGGTGGAAACCAGCCGCCTGTGGGGGCGCATTGCGGCACGTATCGAACCAGAATGGATCGAGCCAATTGCTCAGCATCTGCTGAAACGCAGCTACAGCGAGCCGCATTGGGAGAAAGCCCAGGGTGCGGTGATGGCCAGTGAAAAAGTCACGCTGTATGGTCTGCCCATTGTCGCCGCGCGTAAAGTTAACTACGGCAAAATTGATCCAACACTGTCGCGCGAGCTGTTTATTCGCCATGCGCTGGTAGAAGGTGACTGGCAGACGCGCCACGCGTTTTTTAAAGCCAACCTGAAATTGCGCAATGAAATAGAGGAGCTGGAGCATAAATCCCGCCGTCGCGACATTCTGGTGGATGATGAAACGCTGTTTGCTTTTTACGATCAGCGCATTGGTCACGAGGTGGTTTCAGCGCGTCATTTTGATAACTGGTGGAAAAAGATCAGTCAGCAGACGCCGGAATTGCTGAATTTTGCCAAAGAGATGCTGATTAAAGAGGGCGCGGGTAATGTCAGTAAACTGGATTATCCAAACTTCTGGCATCAGGGCAATCTGAAGTTGCCGCTCAGCTATCAGTTTGAACCCGGCACCGATGCTGATGGCGTCACGGTGCATATCCCGTTGCCGCTGCTGAATCAGGTCGCAGAAACCGGTTTTGAGTGGCAAATCCCCGGTGTGCGTCGGGAATTAATCATCGCGCTGATTAAATCGCTGCCAAAACCGCTGCGACGCAATTTTGTGCCCGCGCCGAACTACGCTGAAGCTTTTCTTGGGCGTGCTACTCCGCTGGAAACCCCGCTGCTCGAAGCGCTGGAGCGCGAATTCCGCCGCATGTCCGGCGTCACAATTGAGCGTGACGCATGGCAGTGGGATCAGGTGCCCGATCATCTGAAAATGACCTTCCGCGTGGTCGATGAACACAACAAAAAGTTGAAGGAAGGTAAAGATCTGAGCGCCTTGCGCGCCGGGTTGAAAGGCAAGGTACAGGAGACGCTGTCGCTGGTGGCCGATGACGGGCTGGAGCAGAGTGGGCTGCATCTGTGGAGTTTCGGCGATCTGCCGGACCACTTTGAGCAGAAACGCGGTAATTACAGCGTGAAAGCCTGGCCAGCACTGGTTGATGAAAAGGACAGCGTGGCGATTCGCCTGTTCGACAGTCAGCACGAGCAGCAGAAGATGATGTGGCGTGGCCAGCGGCGATTGCTGCTGCTGAATATCCCGTCACCAGTCAAATATCTGCATGAAAAATTGCCGAATAAGGCCAAACTCGGACTGTACTTTAACCCTTATGGCAAGGTGCTGGAGCTTATCGATGACTGCATTGCCTGCGGCGTAGATAAACTGATCGCAGAATTTGGCGGTCCGAGCTGGCTGGAGGCCGACTTTACCCGCCTGCATGATAAAGTGCGCGCGGAGCTGAATGAGACGGTGGTCGAGATTGCCAGGCTGGTCGAGCAGATTCTTACCTCGGTATTTACTATCAATAAACGCCTGAAAGGGCGCGTGGATATGACCATGGCACTGGGGCTGTCGGACATTAAAGCGCAAATGAACGGTCTGGTATATCGCGGCTTTGTTACTCAAAACGGCTGGAAACGTCTGCCGGATACCCTGCGTTATCTGCACGCTATTGAGCGCCGTCTGGAAAAATTACCGGTTGATCCACACAGCGATCGCGCGCGGATGCTGAAAGTTGAGCAGGTGCAGCAGGCATGGAGCCGCTGGTTTAACAAACTGCCGCCGACGCGTCAGGATGATGAGGATGTGCAGGATATACGCTGGATGATTGAGGAGCTGCGCGTCAGCTACTTTGCTCAGCAGCTGGGAACGCCGTATCCGATTTCCGATAAGCGTATTTTGCAGGCGATGGAGCAGATTGCACAGTAACAGGTCGGCATCAGGGCGACGTTTTCGCCGCCCTATAATTTCTACAGCGCCAACTCTTCCAGCTGATCGCGAAACGCGGTAACCGCAATGGCGCGGTTATCTGCGCGATAGCGGTCTTTCGCCGCCGGAGCGGAGCTTTGCACTGCAATTAACTGCCAGCCATCACCGACTTTTAACAGCAGTGGCGAACCGCTGTCGCCCGGCAGCGTATCGCACTGATGCGATAACACTGAACGCTGCGCCCAGCCAGTGATCAGACAGTCGCGATGGGAATAGAGTGTTTCCAGATGATCTTCCGGATAACCCGCCTGTGTCACCTTACGTCCTGTCGCTTTCAGGGCTGCGGTCAGCTCACTGCGTGAACCGGAAAACAGGGGGATCGGCGTAATGCCGGCCGGCGGGTTACGCAGTACAATCAGGCCATAATCATAAGGCGCTGCTGCGGAAGGAACGATCCAGCCGTCACCATCTGCCTTAAGTTTTTTACCCAGCGCCGGATCAACCCGCGCTTCGATATCGTGAATCTCATAGCGCCAGCCTTTATCATTAGCGATAAAACGTAATGCTACCGGTTTATCCAGTTTACCGGGTGGCGTCAGCAGGCAGTGGCCAGCGGTCAGGGCCAGATGCGAAGAGATCAGGGTAGCGCTGCACAGGTTACCGCTGGCGGTTTCCAGTTGGCCGATAGCTTCCCACGGTACGCTGGCGGTATCGTCCACCGCCTGGCGATCGTCTTTACCAAAAAACAGGGTCTGAGTGTCGTCTTCGCTGAGCGAATCTTCATCAGCATGGGAATAAAATGCCAGCGACAGCAATCCCATTAATACCACGGCCGTTATGCGCATATCACTCTCAGGAAGGGTGAGAACTGTTAAATAGTCATTATCACGCGTGAAGAGTTAACTATAGACGGTAAGCGGGAAAAAAGGGAGTTTAATTCGTAATATCAGCACGCTACAGCATTTAAAGCCAGAAACTGACGGTAATGATACCGCAGATAATCATCGTAACGAGGATGATTTCGAATAAATAGCGACGCACCATTTCCGCTACTCCAGGAAGAAAACACCCGGAAGAACCGGGTGTTTATCATAGTCAGACCGGCTGTCGCAGGTTAACCTGCGACACTGTTATGCTGCAGGCGCAGCAGCGGTTTTCTTAGCGACTTTTTTGTGATGTTTTTTGGCAGCCTGCGCTTTCTGCGCGACAGGTTTTGCGGCTTTTTTATGATGCTTATGTGCCGCCTGTGCTTTTTGCTCTACAGGTTTAGTGGCTTTCTTGTGATGCTTTTTAGCTGCTTGCGCTTTCTGTGCGACAGGTTTGGTGGCTTTTTTATGGTGCTTTTTTGCTGCTTGTGCTTTCTGCACTGCCGCTTTGTGCTCTTTTTTATGATGCACGGTTTTATGCGCGGTGGCTTTAGCTGGTGCCGCGGTATGCGTGGTAGCCGGAGCCGCAGTCGTTTCAGCAGCAAAAGCAACGGAAGACAGACCCATAGCAGCAGCAACAACCAAAGAAACTAATTTTTTCATTATCAAACCCTCGAATGTTTTCATCTGTAAGCCCATTGCGGGGCCGGTGAAATCACTATAAGTAATCGCGAGGGGAGTTTCCGTGAGTGATTGGTATCGGCGTGTAACCGAATGTACAACTGAGGCTGGCGTACGGGCGGTTTTCACCGCCCGTATCTGCGGATGTCAGTTATTCAGATAGCGATTTTCCAGATGCTGACGGAAATAGGCCGGATTAAGATCTTCTCCGGTGGCGTTAGACATCAGCTGGCGGGTGCTGAAACGGCTGCCGTGCTGCCAGATATTCTGCTGTAACCAGTCAAAAATGGGCTGCAAGTCGCCTTCACGAATCTGTGTTTCAACCTGCGGCAGCGCGCGCTTCAGCGCCTGGAATAGCTGCGCGGCATACATGGCGCCAAGCGTGTAAGTCGGGAAGTAACCGAAAGCACCGTCGGTCCAGTGAATATCCTGCATACAGCCATCACGATAATTTCCACTGGTATCAATACCGAGGTAAGCCTGCATTTTTTCCTGCCAGATGGCCGGAATATCATCGACTTCAATATCGCCACTAATCAGTGCACGTTCAATCTCATAGCGCAGAATGACGTGGGCCGGATAGCTGACCTCATCAGCATCCACGCGGATAAACCCTGCTTTGACCCGCTGATTAAGGCGCACAAAATTATCCGCCTGCAATGCACTCTGATCGCCCATATGTATAGCGACCTGCGGCAGAATCAGCTGCAGGAATTCAGCGCTGCGTGCCAGCTGCATCTCGAAGAACAGGCTTTGTGATTCGTGAATGGCGGTGGAGCGTGCATGGGCTACCGGTTGGCCGGGCCACTGCTTTGGCAAATTTTGCTCATAACGCGCATGGCCGGTTTCGTGGATCACCCCCATCATGGCGCTGAGAAACTCAGTTTCATTGTAACGGGTGGTGATGCGCACATCTTCCGGCACGCCGCCGCAGAACGGATGCGCACTGACGTCGAGACGACCGGCATTAAAATCGAAACCAAGCTGCTGCATTACGCTGAGGCCGAGCTGACGCTGAGACTCAATCGCAAAAGGCCCGACCGGATGCTCAACTTTCTCCTGCGCCTGCTTGTCGACAATGCGTTGCAGCAGCTGCGGCAGCCACTGTTTCAGATCGCCAAAGGTGCTGTCCAGCTTAGCGCTGGTCATACCCGGTTCAAACACATCGAGCAGCGCATCATAACGCGAGCAGCCGTTCGCCTGGGCGCGAATTTCTGCCTCTTCGCGGCTCAGTCTGACCACTTCTTTTAAGTTGCTGGCGAAACCCTGCCAGTCATTGGCCGGACGCTGCTGACGCCAGGCGTGCTCGCAGCGTGAACCGGCAATCGACTTAGCCTCGACCAGCGACGCCGGCAGCAGGGCGGCCTGTTGCCAGGCGCGGCGCATTTCAAACAGGTTTGCGCGCTCAACGTCATTCAGCGATTCCTGCTCCGCCTGATCCAGCCAGCCAGCGATGGGTTTAGCGGTTAAGATTTCATGCTGCAAAACGCTCAGCTCGGCCAGTGCTTCGCCACGCGCGCGGCTGCCGCCAGCTGGCATCATGGTTTGCATATCCCAGCCGGCAATGGCGGAGAGATGGCCGAAACGCGACAGGCGCTGGAATGTTTTTGTCAGATGTTGATATGCAGATGTCACGTGATGTCTCCTTGAGCACAAAAGGGCCGGCAGCCCGACCTGAGAGTCAATCAGGCGCCTGGGGTTGTCGGCAAGGGTAAATCAACCGGCCAGCAAAAGCGAACGCTGGCACCGCCAAGCGGGCTGCTGTCGATGATGACATGGCCGCCGAGCGCCAGCGCAATTGAATGCACAATTGCCAGTCCTAAACCGCAACCGCCGGTCGCGCGATCGCGGCTGGGATCGAGACGGACGAAAGGCTCAAACACGCGCTGACGTTCGGCAAGCGGAATGCCGGGGCCATCATCCTCGACCTGTAAACAGGCAATATTGCCATCAAACCATAGCCCGACCCGCAGCTGCCGATCGGCATAGCGCAGCGCATTATTCACCAGATTATCCAGCACCCGTTCCATCAGCCTTGCATCAGCAACGGCGATATTGTCGCGTTCTGGCGTATCCAGGCTGATAAGATGATCAGGATGGAGGATGCGGATATCGTCCAGCCTTTCCTGCAACCAGTGGGCCAGGTCGATTTTCTGCAAATTAAGGCCAACTTCAGGGCGATCGAGCCGTGCGTAGGTCAGCAGCTCTTCAATCAGTGCTTCCAGCTGGCCGATATCGCGGTTCAGCGCAGCAGATTCAGCGTCCGTCAGGTTATCACTCATCTCCAGCCGGTAGCGCAGGCGCACCAGCGGCGTGCGCAGCTCGTGGGCAATGCCGTCAATAAGCTGTTTTTTGCTGGCAACCAGCGTATTGATGTTATCTGCCATCTGATTAAAGGCAACGCCAAGGCGTATCAGACTGGACGCGCTGTCAAAATGGATACGCTCATCCAGATGTCCCTGGCCAAAACGCTGAGCGGCTGACTCCAGTTTCAGCATATCTTTCCAGTGCGGTCGCATCCAGATAAACACCGGAAACGCCAGCGACAGGCCAATAAAAGCCAGCAGTGCGATATCCAGCAGGCGCATCTGATGCAAAAAGAACAGGTAGGGAATCGGGCCGACCACCAGCACATAGTGGCTGCGTGGGATATGCTGCAAAAAGCTATATTCATCATCCAGCGTGACGATCTCTCCGGCGCGCAAGCGTCGCATGTCCGCTGGCTCAAGCTTAATCTTATTAAGCGGGCGGATATGCATTTTAAAGGAGAGGTTCAGGTCGAGGTTATTGATGGTCTTATTCCAGTCGCGTGGCGGGATGCCGCGCAACTCGCTGCCCATCAGATACAGCGAGCTTTTCATCAGGTCATCCATCGACTGGCGACCGGAGCGCTCTGCGGTGAATTTGTACACCAGGCCTACCAGCAGCGCCATCACCAGAAAGCAGACAAACAGCAGCAGGTAGAACTGGATAAAAAGCTTTCTCATGCGTTGTTAATTTCCCAGGCATGCGGAGCAAACAGATAGCCCTTATTACGGATAGTTTTAATCCGGTAAGGCTCGGTAGCACTGTCATTTAATTTTTTCCGCAGCCGCGAGATGGCGACATCGATACTGCGGTCAAGACCATCATAGCTGACGCCGCGCAGGGTTTTCAGCAGCGCGTCACGATTGAGAGTTTGCCCTGCGTGGGTTGCCAGCTCCCACAGCAGATCGAAGTCGGCAGTGGATAGCGGAATATTTTCGTCAGACAGCGCAACCTGGCGATTAAGCGGGTCGATGAACAGCGTGCCGAAACGCAGTGCTTTATGGCCCGACAGCGCCGGCGCAATTTCTTCATTGCTGTTACCGCCTCCTGCCTGCCGCAAATGAAGTCGCAGGCGCGCCAGCAGCACTGCGGGCGGCGTAGTTTTCAGGATATAGTCATTAGCGCCCATCTCCAGCGACAGAATATGGTTCATATCACTGTCGAGTGAGGTGAGCAGTACAATCGGGCCGGACCAGCTGGCACGGAGATCGCGGCACAACGTCATGCCATCTTTACCGGGTAACATGATATCCAGCATCACCAGGTCGGGCCGGTTGGCAGCGATCACCGCTTCTGCGCGATCGCCGCGACTTTCGACTAAGACATCGATACCATGGCGGCCGAGATAAGCGGCGATTAATTCGCCAACGTCCTGATCGTCTTCAACAAATACTATTTTGCTCATCATGCTGTACGTCTGTATGCGGGGGAGAGCAGCATATCCTGTCTTGCGGATAACAACTATGAACCCACGTTAAATAACTCAAGATGTATAGAACTACCCCTACAAAATATGCGATTATATTCCCAGGGCTGTTTTACAGTATTTTCCATCGGGAGGAGAGCGAGGGTGTCTGAGAAAGAACTGGCGTCAGCCGGATACAGTGACCGCATCTGCTTCAATTATATGGATTTTCTCTCCGCCTCGTGCAAGAAACGCTGGAGCTTTGTTGACGCTATTTATGGCGTGCTACCCATCTTTGGGATGGTGACGCGCAATCCCGCTCATCATCAGCCAGCCTCGTCCGAACGGCTGAAAGAATTAGCGTTGCAAATCATTTCAACCCAGGTCAGCGACGAAATTAACATCGCACGGCTGATTACGCTGGCTGAACAGCAGCAGATTAATCAGCTGGATATCCTGTTGCCTTATACACTTTCTGCGCAGCAGCTGGAAACCATTCAGCTGGAATATCGCAAACCGCTCAATCTCACCCAGCATGAAGATCGTCTGAGCATCCATTTTCCAACCACCGCGCATTAACCGAGTGTGAACCTTCAGACTTTTGCCTGAAGGTCCAGTCAGCGCGTTACTTTACCAGCATCCACATCGCCGGTAAGGCCGCAACCATCAGCACAACAATCGCACTGCATTCCACGCGGCTTAAACCCTGCGCTGCGCGTCCACCGCGACGGGCGAACAAAAACAGCAGCAGGCCTGGCGCATACAACACCACTGACAACATTAAGTGTAGCGGACCAGAAGCGTACAGCAGCCATAAGCCATAAATGCAGGCACCCAGCGCCACCAGCGTAATACCCGGTTTATTCAGCTTGCGCGCCACCTGATACAGATAGGCGCCTACCAGGAAATAGGGGACGAGGATCATTTCAGAAGCGATAGTCAGCAGGGTGTTGTAATCGGATTGCGTCAGCCAGATCAGAATCAGACACAGCTGGACGCTGCCGTTGGTCAGCCATAGCGAAGCCGATGGCGCACTGCGTGCATTCTGCTTACTGAGCGAACGCGGAAAAGCCCCCTGTTGCGCGGCAATAAACGGCACTTCAGCCGCCATAATGGTCCAGCTGAGATAAGCGCCGCACACCGATACAATCAGACCGACGGCGATCACCACATCGCCCCACGAACCGATTAGACGCGTCATAAGACCCGCCATTGAAGGATTGCGCATTTCTGCCAGCTCAGCGCGGGGCACAACACCCAGCGACAGCAGCGTCACCAGCAGATAGACGCACAGCGCGGCAATCACTGCCAGCAGCGTGGCGCGGCCGACATCTTTTTTATTTCGCGCACGGGCAGAAACCACCACCGCGCCTTCGACGCCAATAAACACCCACAGGGTGATTAGCATCGTCTGTTTTACCTGCTCCCAGACCGGTTTACCCAGCGCCACGCCGGTGAAATCAAATTTAAAGCGGTCGAAGTTAAACGCCGCAATTGCCAGTAACACAAACAGGCCGAGCGGCAGTAGCTTACCCAAGGTGGCAACCAGATTGATGCTGGCGGCAGTCTGTACGCCACGCAGTACCAGCCAGTGCACCAGCCACAGCAGAATGGAAGCGCCCAAAACCGCCTGCCAGGTATTGCCGTCGCCAAACACCACCCGATCCGGCGAATCGGTGAAGAAACTCAGGGCTGAGAAGACAATCACCAGATATGAGACGTTGGCAATCACCGCACACAGCCAGTAGCCCCAGGCGGAGCAGAAGCCGACCAGATCGCCAAATCCGGCGCGCGCGTAGGTGAAGATTCCGCCGTCCAGTTCCGGTTTCAGACGCGTCAGTAATAGCATCGCCAACGCGAGAAAAATAATCCCGGTGCCGGTAATCAGCCAGCCAATCAGCAGCGCCGCCGGGCTGGCAACCGCCGCCATATTTTGCGGCAGACTAAAAACGCCGGCACCCAGCATGGAGCTAAGCACCAGAGCGGTGAGGGCGGTTAGACCTAATTTTTTATCCAAGAATGTGTCCTGACTACAGCATAAATAACTAATGGACGGGCTAACGAACGAATTTTACGCAATGAAAGACGAATGTGTTCGACCGAAACCCCTAAAACTGGCGGCCGATTTTACGGAGAGGAAAAGCGGAGTGCAATGACTGACTATGCAAAAACTGCTACAGATTATTCAGAAAGGCAGCGGGCAGCAAAATGCTGCCCGAGATGATGCTTATTTGAACAGATCTGCCGAAACGGTGAGGTTACCACCACTCTGGTTCTGCCACTGGCGGGTTACATGATAATACTTGGCACCTTTAGCCGCCGCACGCTTGGCCACTTCATGGGAAACTTCAGTTGGGGTACTGAAATGTCCGGTAAAGGTTACCGAGTCAAACGGCTGCATCTGTGCGGCAGTAATGTTGTTCAGCTCCTGAACAGATTTGCCGTCAGACAGTTTAACGGTGTAACGCTGACCGGTTGAGCTTTGCGTCTGGTAGAAATTACCCACCTGATTGCTTGGGGTTTCGGAGGAAGCTACGCCCGGAATTTCGACCTGCTTCGCCGCGGCACCGCCAGCAGCCAGTGCGGCTTTACCGGCCTCAGAGTCGGCAGGGATCAGGTTCGGGCTCTGCACCTGGCGTTTTGCCGCATCGGCTTTATACACATACGCCGTGATGTACTGATTACCGCCATTATTGGCATCAACCTGACGGACGATAAAGAATGATGCGGCACCTTTTTGTTTTGCTGCTTTGGAAATCGCGTCATTGACGTCCGGCTGGCTGCGATAGAAACCGCTAACCGAAACGGTATCGAAAGGTTCCAGTTGGAAAGCTTCGCCTTTTGGCAGCTCTTTCACGCCGTTGAATACGCGGTATTCAGTGGTATTTGCCGCAGCAGGCGCATCGGCGTGATAAAGATCGGCAGTAACGCGCCAGTTGCCGCCATTACCGTTATTATCACTAATGCCCTGGATATAGTAAGAGGCAGCGCCCATTTCGTCGGCGCGTTTGGAGATGGCTGCGCTGGCGTCGTTAATCGCATTAAAACGGCCGTTAATTGAGATTCGATCAAATGGCTTTAACGAGGCCGCTTTTTCTGGCGACAATTCCTCTGCCGCGTATGCGGATAGTGTCGTGACAGACAACAGGGTCGTCGCCAGAATGGTGTTCTTCAGCTTCATAAAAATAATCCTTCGCCTTACGCAAAAAATGAGTACGAAAACGTGCTGGACTCTTGATGTGTAACAGATTAGCTGTCGATTATTGCATGTAATAATGGCTGCTGTCTCAGGCAATTTATGCCATTTCCTTGCATCGATATCAGGCAATATTCTGTTAAGTCAAAATAAGTATAAAACTGGACGCACAGCGAGTTGTTTACCACTTATGCTGGTTATAGATATTAGTTAATTAGTTAACGCTTTGTTAATTAATGGTTTTTACAGTTAATAAATTTGTCATGAACCGATTTTGCATAGCAGATTATGCGTAATTTACTGTTAAATTCAGTGCCAAAATAGTGTTTTTCCCACTTGTCTCTGAATTTTTATGTGAAAGTGTCAGCTATAGCACGCGGCGAGTGGATCGAGAGACATATTTTCAGTAGGTTATAAATAGTTTGAAACAAGTCAGTTTCGGTCATAAGGGCCGGAGCGAGTGAATACAAACCATCCTGACTCTACCCGGACAGTTAACGTTTAAGGTGTTAATGGCCGAGGAGATAACCGATGAAAGGGAATACTATGTTAATTGGAGTACCGAAAGAGCGGCTGCCCAATGAAGCGCGAGTCGCTGCCACGCCGAAAACCGTCGAGCAGCTGTTAAAACTCGGCTTTACGGTGGCGGTCGAAAGCGGCGCGGGTAAGCTGGCCAGCTTTGATGATGCGGCTTTTGAGGCCGCAGGTGCCAGCATTACCGATGCGGTAAATGTCTGGCAGTCCGATATCGTGCTAAAAGTGAATGCGCCAACCGATGACGAAATTGCGCTGACGCGAGAAGGCAGCACGCTGGTGAGCTTTATCTGGCCTGCGCAAAACCCGGCGCTGCTGGAAAAGCTGGCGGCGCGTAAGGTTACCGTGATGTCGATGGATGCCGTGCCGCGTATTTCACGCGCTCAGTCTCTTGATGCACTCAGCTCGATGGCGAATATTGCCGGTTACCGTGCAATTGTCGAAGCAGCCCATGAGTTTGGTCGTTTCTTTACCGGTCAGATCACTGCAGCAGGCAAAGTACCGCCGGCCAAAGTGATGGTGATCGGAGCGGGCGTTGCCGGGCTGGCGGCGATTGGTGCGGCAGGCAGCCTTGGCGCGATCGTTCGTGCCTTTGATACTCGCCCGGAAGTGAAGGAGCAGGTGCAGAGTATGGGCGCCGAGTTCCTTGAACTGGACTTTGAAGAGGAAGCCGGCAGCGGCGATGGCTATGCCAAAGTGATGTCAGAAGCCTTTATTAAGGCCGAGATGGAACTGTTTGCCGCACAGGCGCAGGAAGTGGACATTATTGTCACCACCGCGCTGATTCCGGGACGTCCGGCACCGAAATTGATCACCCGCGAAATGGTGGCCTCAATGAAACCGGGCAGTGTGATCGTCGATCTGGCAGCACAAACTGGCGGTAACTGTGAGCTGACGGTAGCGGATACCGTGACCACCACCGATAACGGTGTGAAGATTATCGGCTACACCGATTTGCCAAGTCGTCTGCCGACGCAGTCTTCGCAGCTGTACGGAACGAACCTCGTTAACCTGCTGAAACTGCTGTGCAAAGAGAAAAATGGCGAAATCGCCATTGATTTCGATGACGTGGTGGTGCGCGGCGTGACGGTGATTCGTGACGGCGAAGTCACCTGGCCTGCGCCACCGATTCAGGTTTCAGCCGCGCCAAAAGCCGCGCAGCCTGAAGTGAAAACGGCGGCGAAAGAGCCGGAAAAACCCGCGTCACCGCTGCGTAAGTATCTGCTGATTGCGCTGGCTATCGTGCTGTTTGCCTGCCTGGCAAATGTCGCACCGCCGGAGTTCCTGTCGCACTTTACCGTGTTCGCACTCTCTTGTGTGGTCGGCTATTACGTGGTGTGGAATGTCAGCCATGCGCTGCATACTCCGCTGATGTCGGTTACCAATGCGATTTCCGGGATTATCGTGGTCGGCGCGGTGTTGCAGATCGGTCACGGCGGCTGGGTGACGTTCTTCTCCTTTGTGGCGGTGCTGATTGCCAGCATCAATATTTTCGGTGGTTTCACCGTGACTCAGCGCATGCTGAAAATGTTCCGTAAGAACTGAGGACTAACAATATGTCTGGCGGATTAGTGACTGCAGCATACATTGTTGCCGCAATTCTGTTTATTTGCAGCCTTGCCGGGCTGTCAAAGCATGAGACCTCGAAGCGGGGCAATATTTTTGGCATGAGCGGTATGGCTATCGCGCTGATTGCCACCATTCTCGGACCGGATAGCGGCAATGTCGGCTGGATCCTGGTCGCAATGGTGATTGGTGGCACGATTGGTATTCGTCTGGCGAAAAAGGTCGAGATGACTGAGATGCCAGAACTGGTGGCGGTGCTGCATAGCTTTGTCGGTCTGGCTGCGGTGCTGGTTGGTTTTAACAGCTACATCGACCATGCTCCTGGCCTGCTGCCGGTGATGGAAAATATCCATCTGACCGAAGTGTTTCTCGGCATCTTTATCGGTGCGGTGACCTTCACCGGCTCGATTGTGGCGTTTGGCAAACTGCGCGGCAAAATCTCATCACGCCCGCTGATGCTGCCGCATCGTCATAAGCTGAATCTGCTGGCGCTGGTGGTGTCGTTCCTGCTGCTGCTGATGTTTGTTCGCTCGGACAGTGTCGGCGTGCAGGTCTTCGCGCTGTTGATCATGACCATTATTGCGCTGGCATTTGGCTGGCACCTGGTGGCTTCTATCGGCGGTGCTGATATGCCGGTAGTGGTATCGATGCTTAACTCTTATTCCGGTTGGGCAGCTGCGGCGGCAGGCTTTATGCTGAGCAACGATCTGCTGATCGTGACCGGTGCGCTGGTCGGTTCCTCCGGTGCAATTCTCTCTTACATTATGTGTAAGGCGATGAACCGCTCATTTATCAGCGTGATTGCTGGTGGCTTCGGTACGGACAGCAGCTCGACGGGTGAAACGGAAGAGGCTGGAGAGCATCGTGAAATCAGTGCGGAAGAGACGGCAGAAATGCTGAAAAACTCCTCATCAGTGATTATTACCCCAGGCTACGGTATGGCGGTGGCGCAGGCGCAGTATCCGGTGGCAGAGATCACCGAGAAGCTGCGCGCTCGCGGTGTGAAGGTGCGTTTCGGTATTCATCCGGTTGCCGGGCGTCTGCCGGGCCATATGAACGTGCTGCTGGCTGAAGCGCGCGTGCCGTATGACGTGGTGCTGGAAATGGATGAGATCAACGACGATTTCGCAGATACCGATACCGTACTGGTGATTGGGGCGAATGACACCGTTAACCCTGCGGCACAGGAAGATCCTCGCAGCCCAATCGCCGGAATGCCGGTGCTGGAAGTGTGGAAAGCGCAGAATGTGGTGGTGTTTAAGCGTTCAATGAATACCGGCTACGCCGGGGTGCAGAACCCGCTGTTCTTCAAAGACAACACCCAGATGTTATTTGGTGATGCCAAAGCCAGCGTGGAAGCCATTCTGAAAGCGCTGTAATATTTTGGCCCCTCTTGTGGTTTGGGAGGGGCTAATATTTGCCCGAGCAATAGGTCATTGTGCCATGCTCACCGCGGTAAATATCCTCTGTCGATCTCCCAACTTATGAATTTTGTGATTGCTGATATCAGGTTAGCGGTTCGGTGGTGGAAAAAAATCAGGGGAAGGGGATTATCAATCGTGCGCAGTTGCTGCATTAAGTTGTCAGGTCAAAAAAAACGGGCCCACAGTGGTCTGTGGGCCCGTCAGATCTATCGGCTACTAACGCTGATGATGAGCTAATGGATGCGGCTGTGTGCGGCGACCCAGCATACCCATTGCACCAGCCAGTACGGCTTCAACAATCAACATAAAGAAGGCGAACCAGCTTGCTTTAGCGGTGGCGGCGGCGGCTTTCTCACCGGCTTCACGCGCTTTTTGCTCAGCTTGCTGTTTCAGTTCTTCATATTTAGCTCGTGCCTGCTGATAACTTTTTTCAGCCTGGTCAACCATCTGCTCAACTTCCTGGTCACTTTTACCGGTACGCGCTTTAATAATATTTTTCAGCGCATCACGGTCGGCGGCCTGGAATGTACTTTCATTGCGATCAATCAGCCCACGAATAAATCCTGCAAGATCGGTATCAGCATTTTGCGGCGCATTGGCCGTAGCTGATGCCTGATTTTGCGCATTATTCACTTCATTCTGTGCTTTATTTTCCAGATTCTCCGGCTGTAACTCGGCTTTACCGCTCTGGCCTAAAGTCGTTTCAAGCTCATTTTGTAAGCTGTCGAGGTTAATATTATTTTCTGCCAGTTTGTCTTTAACCATCTGGGTGGCCGGTGGCGCAATGGCTGAAATTCCACTGCCCAGCGTCTGTAAGCCTGAACCGATGATGTTGCCAGCGCCGGTCAAGGTATTATTCACCACCACAATCAGGAACCAGGTGCAGATCAGCGTGTTAACGCCAAACATCAGCAGACCATGCAGCGCGCCTTCACGC
Source organism: Winslowiella sp. 2C04 (assembly GCF_050037805.1). NCBI lineage: Bacteria > Pseudomonadati > Pseudomonadota > Gammaproteobacteria > Enterobacterales > Erwiniaceae > Winslowiella > Winslowiella sp. 2C04. The sequence goes on from NZ_CP188300.1 coordinate 2,254,796, forward strand.
TGTGCAAGGCGTCCGCTGGCGTATGCACCGGCAGCGATGGAAATCAGCATACTGGCGCCGGTCCAGATTGCCGCTCCGGTCCCTATACCATCCAGCGGATTTTGCTCTTTCAGGGGATCAATGGTACTGGCACCGATAGCGGTGCCCAGAATCGCCAGTAAAAGATAAACCACCATTGAAATAATGACGCCAGCAAAAATGGCGCTCCAGGAAATACGTTTTAATGGTGTGCCTCTGACCGGTGCAACTAAATTATCATTGTAATTTCCAGTCACGTTAGCTGAGTTTTCATTCATGAGGATATCTCCATTTATCGCCGAAGTTTACTTTTCATAAAACAGCAAAGAAAAGGTGCGATAGCACACTTAACTGAGTTGCATTTCATCTGACCTTTATCAGCCTTTGTAAGATTAGTCTCACTAAGCTGAATGCACCAATAAATATTCAAATAATTTAACTATTGCGCTGCTGGCATAAAAAAATGATTATAAATCAAGGGTAAAGAGAGGCGAGTAGGCGATGAAGGGATAAAATTTATCGGGACATTCCGTAAGGGTATTTCAGAATAAATAAAGCGTTTATTTTTACTGGTAATAAAAAACCGGCTGAGACTTTATCTCTTACCGGTTTTTTGTTTTTAGATTTTATTACCCGAGGGATTGATTCAGGCCGCTTTTGCCTTAATCATCCTCATCATCATCCAGTTCGACTGGGGTAGCAAAACCATCTGGTTTAATCACCAGCAGATCACAGCGCAAGTGGTCGATAACCTGCTCTGCGGTGTTGCCTAAAAAGGCCGCAGAAATGCCGGTGCGCCCGATGGTTCCCAGCACCACTATACCGGCATCCAGATGTTCAGCCAGATCGGGAATAACCTCTTCCGGTAACCCTTTTTCGACGTGGGTGAATCTTTCATCCATAGCAAATTTTTGCCGCAGGGCTTTCATTGCCACCAGGTGCTGCCCACGAATTGCGTCGTTATACACGCTGGGATCAAAATCGGGCAGTTCGATGGCAATATTAATAGGCGTAACCGGATATGCACCCACCAGATGGACCTCGGTGTGGTTAACCATATCCGCCAGTTCGCGGGTTTCTTTTACCAGTTTTTGATTGAGCAAATCGTGATGCGGCTCTTCACTGGCTAAATTGACCGCTACCAGCGCTTTACCTCCCTCAGGCCATGGCTGATCCTTTACCATCCATACCGGGCTTGGACATTTGCGTAACAGATGCCAGTCAGTTGGGGTGAAAATCACCGCTTCCAGCCGATCGTGTTGATGGGCCATTTTCAGTACCAGATCGTGTTTGCTCGTCAGCACTTCCTGGATAATGGCTTCAAACGGACGATTATGCCAGACCACTTTTATCTCGATGTCGACGCCGGCTTCAAGATAAGCATTAGCCTGTTCACGAATCCATTCGGTACGCTGACTGATGACGCCTTTACGCATATTGGTGCGTTCGTCTGGCGACAGCAGGGTAGTCATTTCGTAGGAGAAATCATAAATAGGCAGGAAGGCTTTGATTTTGCCGCCAATCTGTTGATTGAGATACACCGCACGGCGCAGCGCAGGCTGGTCATCCTGTTGAGGATCGATCGCTACAAGGATGTTTTGATACTTAACCATACTGGGGTCTCCTTACACGACGAGGTGTCAGATTAAAGATAGCCCAATAGCGTGCAGGGAAGAAGCAAAAAAGTTGTAGCCGGATCAATAAAATAACAAATATTGATCCGGCGTAAGCTTACAGCAATCAGTGACTCTGACCGGCAAGCTCTGAAAGCAGGTCGTGATTCTCAATGGTGATATATTTGCCTTTAACCGCCAGCATTCCGCTTTTCTGGAAACGGCCGAGTAAACGGCTGATAGTTTCAACGGTTAAACCCAGATAGTTACCGATATCGCCACGGGTCATGGTCAGGCGAAACTCACGCTGTGAGAAGCCGCGCTGGCCAAAACGACGCGACAGGTTCCAGATAAACGCCGCCAGACGCTCTTCGGCATTTTTCTTTGACAGCAGCAGGATCATATCCTGATCGCCTTTGATTTCACCGCTCATCAGACGCATCATCTGTTGACGCAGGCTGGGCATTTTGCCGGAGAGGTCATCAAGAGTTTCAAAAGGAATTTCGCACACCATGGAAGTTTCCAGCGCCTGGGCAAAGCTTGGATGGTGGGCAGAACTGATGGCGTCAAAGCCGACTAAATCTCCGGCAAGATGGAAGCCGGTAATTTGCTCATCGCCTTGTTCAGTAATGGTATAGCTTTTGATCGTACCGGAACGAATGGCGTAGAGAGATTTCAGTTCATCTCCCGCTTTAAACAGCGTCTGACTTTTCTGAATGGGTTTTTTGCGTTCAATGATGTTGTCTAACTGATCCAGCTCGTGTTCATTGAGCGTGAACGGGATACAAAGCTGGCTGATGCTGCAATCCTGACAGTGAATCGCACAGCCACCAGATTGGATTCGACGAACAACGCGTTTTTCTGGAATCATAATATACGCTCTGACGATAATTGATTGCGGTCAATTTTAACATTCTTGAGTTACAAAAAGAAACTCATCTGAGCAGTTTAGGGCACATAAAGATTAGGGATGCGAGCATCCATTCACATCCCGTTGAAAAAACTAGACTATTTTCACATCGCGACGTTTTATCCAGCATTGTTGCTGCTGGATAGTCCTTATCTCTGCCTTTCTGTCTGTTTCTGGCGGCTTGTACTGGTTGGCTTACCCCGTCAGACAGCGTTAACCCACGCGTCAATTGTTGTCCAAATGCGCCGCAAATAAGCTACAGCAGCAAATAACCTTCATGCTTCAGCAACCACTGTTTACGCTGTACTCCGCCGGCATAACCGGTCAGGGTGCCGTTTGCACCGATGACCCGATGGCAGGGCACGACGATACTAATCGGGTTAGAGCCATTCGCTGCTCCAACTGCCCGGGCCGCGCCAGCCCGGCCCAGCATGGCCGCCATTTCGCCATAGCGCAATACGCTGCCACAGGGGATCTCACGTAGCATATTCCATACTGAGCGCTGAAAATCAGTGCCATTCGTCGCCACCGCCAGCTGACGAATCACGGTAAGGTCGCCGTCAAAATAGCGGGTAAGTTGAGCGCTGAGGCCACCCGCGTTCTCCAGCTGGCGCAGACGAAAACCTTGCGTGCCGTAATGAATATTCAGCAGGCGCCGCATACGATCCCGGTACTCTTGCCATTCGACGGCGCGCAGGTTTTGCTGTTCATCACTGATGATGGTCAGCTGTCCAAGTGGGGTCGGGATAGTGTCTTCCAGTAATGTCATCATGATTTTCGAACGGTTATCCATTCCAGGCGATCTGCCCGCTTGGGCATCGTTAGTGAATTTATGCTGCAAATTCCTCACAGCATGCGGGTCGTTGCGACAAGGATTAAATGTCGCGGAAGTCATAGCAACCGATCGGCAACAGAGTTATGTTAGCGACAGTGCAAAGATTTGCCAGTCTGTGATGTGACTGGCAACCCCGTATGGACAACCTCCATACTTGTTACAGTGATTTCTGGCGGAGCAGCAGAATGAAAAATGAAAAGGAAATATCGATTGATGCGTTTACAGACAACGAAAAAATCGCTATCGATCAGCAAGTTAAAACTCTGATTGCTAAATCGGGCCAAACGCCGGGTGAGAAGCAACTGAAGGAGTTTACTAAGGAAGCCAAACGTCTGGTAATGAAAGCGCGGTTGGCAAAAGAAAAAGCCACGCCAGCGAAAACGCCGCGTAAAACCCGGGCAAAAAATCTCAGCGCCAGTGAAGTGGGTGACTTTAACTGGTCTGCCTCGGTCAATCTGGCGACGCGCCGCCGCTAATTATTCTGATACTTTTCCGGCCACCTCAGGGTGGCCTTGCATAAATAATTTTTATCATATTCCTGCCAAAACACCCGCTCAAAAATTCCCTTCTTTAATAATAAAATTAACCATTTATGGCACTGCTATATGACAGTAAAGCTCAGGCTTTTGTTCTCCATATTGAGACTACTATCTCTTTTCAGGCGATTTAATATTGCAAATATGTCATTAGAGACTATCTTAAGTTTAGCTGCCAGTCGCCAGGTTTTAATATTCATTCCTGATTCAAAGAGGGTAGGGTACGCATAAGTGATTACTGTAATGTTATTGCTGATAAACCCCAATGCTCTCAAGTGTTAATACGGTGTGAAGTAATATGAGTGTCATTTATCAGGTGTAGCTTATTGGGTGCAGATATGACGATTTTGTGCAATTTACGCTGAACCAGGTAAGCAGGCTTAAGCATACTCTAATTCAATGGCAGCCGGGAGATCTATCGCTATAAAGCGTCTTGTCTGTTGATATTGTTGAATGCCTGATTCGAATGCCGGGCGTAAATCCTCAATGTTTTATAAACGAATGTAAAGATCTGGTGGGTAAAATATTGCCAGCGGCGCAATTTCATAAGAATATGGCATTGCTTTATCAATTATCAAGCGATGATGATTTTTATCATCTCGTAATCAGGCTCGCAGGTAAAATATAATCACTAACATACTTACCTCGATGCATTCTGAACTAAAGTGCGCCGCGTGAACCTGCCGTAAGAGTTGAAGAAAAATCGCCGTCGCAGAGAAATAGATTAACGTAATAAACCGGTCATCCGGGATCAGTTAAATTTCAATTTTAAAAAACGAGCAATCGAAGAATAACCCGTTATTAACGTAGTTTTATGACAGAAAAGAGAGGTGTTGTATGAAGGCTACAAAATCAGTGTCAGGAAAAATCGTATTCGCTGTAGGTTTATTATTGCTGTCAGTGACAAGCGTTCAGGCTGCTGAGCGGACTCCTGAAGATATGAAATGCGACGAGTTTGTTAACCTGAATCCTAAAGCCATGGCTCCGGTAGCTTTCTGGATGCTGAGCGACAAAACCACTTACAAGGGCGGTGATACGGTCTCTTTGAAAGAGAAAGTTAACGTCAGCGTCCCTCAGATTGTTGATTTTTGTGAAAAAAATAAAGAAAAACCCGTGTATGAGTTCAGAAACAAACTCCAGGACCTGGTGGTGCATTAATCGTGTAAGTCCGGGTTTTATCGCTTAGTCGATGTTTAAGCCTTTAATGCACGGCCCCACGGACAGGGGCCGTACTTATGTGGTCATTAGCTTGCTGAGATATTGTCAGCCAAAACATAATATGCTGAAGAGTTTGTTTATCAGAGGCTGTAAAGGACGTGGTATGAGCGAGGGCGTTTTAGTCAGATAAGAGTGCGGCACGTTATTTTCACTACATCCATAAATCCAGTCTTCATCGCTCACGACAGGCATTAATCGTGGGCCTTTTGCATTTAAAAAATTATTTATTACACGCGGCTGTAAATGAAATCACCAGGCAGATAATAATAATTGATAGAGTTATGATATGAAAAAGAGGAAAAACAGACAGGAGTGACAATAGCAAATCACTCCTGTAAAAAATTTTAATTGACTAATGATGTTGTTTGATTAAAGATGTTTTTTGACTTTTTTCCACTCATCATCAACTTTAGTTTTGAAGCTGGCGCTCTTATCTGCGGTGCACGCCTGGATTACAGCAGGAGTGACAGTTTCAATACCGTCTACATCAAGAACGGCATCTTCAGGTTTATCTTTGCTGTTCAGTGCTTCTGCAAATCCTACTGCTGTTGGCTGGAATGAAGCGTCGAGAGCAAGAAAGTCTTCACAAGTCCACTTATTAACTGGGGTTGAGTGGGTTGCTGCGGATCCAATGGCGGGGATTAATAATGAACCGACAAGAATGATTCCTGATAATTTTTTCATTTAACTATCCTCATTTATACATTTGTGAATTCGAATTTAATTATAACAACGATTTTCGAAATGTGTGTTTTTTTTGAAATTAATGCCGATTAATTTCTTGCCGTTTTAGCTTTGTTGAATAAATCAGAGGGTTGTTGGGGCGCGCGCCCGGATAACATTATTCAGCCAGATGTAAATTTCAGGTGAAATAAAACCTTATAATCACCAGCTTAACCATCAATTAAGAATTTCTTATCAATTGGCATGATCTGATTGCCATCCAGTTTGCCCGCAACCTGCCGGACGTTGGAACATCTATTACCTGTTGCGAAGGTGAAAAGGGCTTGTCGCATCCCGCCAGAAGGTCTATTTTTTTCATTTTAAGCTTATTACCGCCGCCGTATGCTGAGGAGTGACGATGAACCTTGACGATAACGATCTGTTTAAACACGCCATGGAAGATGTCACGCCACTGAAAGAGTGTGCCACGATTCACTGGCTGCACACGCCGGGGACAAAATCCGTGCGTCAGCAACAGCCGGAAACGCCGGATAACTTTCTTATCGAGGGTTTTATCGATGTGATACCACTTGGTCAGCCGCTGGAGTTTACGGCCGAAGGTATTCAGCAGGGGGTGGTCGATAAGCTGCGGCTGGGTAAATATCAGCTGGATGCCAGCCTGAATTTACTGCGCCAGCCGGTAGCGGGTTGTCGCCAGTTGCTGTTTAAATTTATGCTGGAAGCGCGTAAGGAAAATCTGCGCAATCTTTTGATTATCCACGGTAAAGGGCGCGATGACCGCGCACACGCCAATATTATCCGTAGCTATATCGCGCGCTGGTTACAGCAGTTTGACGATGTGCAGGCGTATTGCGTGGCACAACCTCAGCATGGCGGCAGTGGCGCGCTGTACGTCGGCATGCGTAAAACCGAGCAGGCGCGCAACGATAACCGCGAAAGGCATGCTAAACGCAGCCGATAGCAGGCGTCACTGGGATGAATAAGGGTTAACTGCCGTTTTATCACCACAGGAGATATTTTCTCTGGCGTTCACCGTAATGCCAGCATCGCTGACTAGCTAAGATCCGAATCCAGTAAACAGTGTTTTGCTGCCGAGAGGAACTGCTCAGAAATATCATCGCCTTCGGTCGCTCTGGCCAGCATCAGCGCGCCGGTCATCAGCGCAAGCTGGGCAAGATGACGACGGGAAGGCGGATGACTCGGTTCGTTGTCCGGCACTGCGGCCAGACGCGCCGCCATTTTCTTGACGCCTGATGTGTAGACTTCCCGCACCGGTTTTTCTGGCGTCTTGCGCAGCACATCTGAAGCCAGTGCGGTAACGGCACATCCGTTGCCTGCATCGTCTCTGTGCACGGGCGAAAGATAGTATTCAACCAGCTGTTGAAAACTGTTTATATCACGTTGTGCAAGCAGTGCACTGGTGTTGGCGAACGCCTGCTGACAGGCCAGCGCCTCAAGCTCATCTTTAGAGCTGAAATGGCCGTAGAACCCGCCGTGCGTCAGCCCGACAGCCGCCATAATATCGTTAACGCTGACGCCATCAAGTCCACGTTCACGGAATAGCTGCGCAGAAGTTTTGATAATGTTGTCGCGATTGCGCTCCATCTGCTCTTTTGATACCCGACCCATTTTCTCCTCCCTATAAATTTAAAACTGGCGCCCGGTAAAGCCCGTGGCGACGTGATCTTAACATATCCAGCGCCGAACCCCTGTGCTCCGTATCTGAGGGTACGACGGGGACTTATTGCATCAAATGTTGTCTGGCGCAGAGTGACTCAATTATTAATTAAATGTCGATTGACATTTATTATAGATGTCGAGCATCATTTAAAAAACACATTCCGCGTTTTTTTTCATCTGAGGAACAAATATGACTGATAACGTTACCGTTCTGATAACCGGCGCATCCACCGGTATTGGCGCTATATATGCAGATCGCTTTGCCAGCCGTGGACACAACCTGGTTCTGGTTGCGCGCGATGCTGCCCGTCTTGAAGCGCTGGCTAAAAAACTCCAGGCACAGTACGGCGTCGAAGCAGAGATTATTCTGGCTGATCTCACGCAAGCCGGAGAGCTGGACGCGGTGGCTCAGCGTTTGCGTGACGACCGGCGGATTGGCGTTCTGGTTAATAACGCCGGCATGAGCCTGTCAGGCTCTTTTATCAGCCAGACATCGGCTGATATAAACCGCATGGTCGCGCTGAACCTGTCAGCGGCGCTGACCCTTGCACACGCCGTGGCACCGCGCCTTGCGGCGGCGGGAAAGGGCAGCATTATTAATCTTAGTTCGGTGGTCGGTCTGGCACCTGAGTTTGGCATGACGGTTTATGGCGCGACCAAAGCCTTCATTCTATTTTTGTCACAGGGATTGAGTATTGAGTTGGGGCCGCAAGGTGTGTACGTGCAGGCCGTACTGCCGGCCGCTACTCGCACGGAAATCTGGCAGCGTTCAGGGGTGGATGTCAATGCAATGAGTGGCGTGATGGACGCTGACGAGCTGGTTGACGCTGCCCTGGTCGGTTATGACCGTGGCGAGCCGGTTACAATTCCACCTCTTTACGATGAACATCAGTGGACCGTTAATGAGCAATCCCGGCAGGCGATGCTGCCAGGATTTAGCCAGCAGCATCCTGCGCCACGCTATCGCAACAGTTCCGAGTAAACTCCTTTCGCAGCGCCAGCCAGCGAGGCCGCTGCGGATAATTTTCTGTCTGATTTTTGAGGAAAGTTTTTTATGTCTGACAACATTCTTTTTAGTCCCTTCACCCTGAAGGGGCTGACCCTGGCAAACCGTATCGTAATGGCTCCGATGACTCGGGGCATGGCCCCGGCAGGCGTGCCAGGTGAAGCCAATGCAGATTACTATCGCCGCCGCGCGGAAGGGGAAGCCGGGCTTATTCTGACCGAAGGAACGGTGGTGGATCGTCCTGCATCACGTAACATGCCGGGCATTCCGTTTTTCCACGGTGAAGAGTCGCTGGCAGGCTGGAAACAGGTTGCTGATGCCGTACACCGCGCGGGTGGCCGAATCGGCCCGCAAATCTGGCATACCGGCTCCACCCGTGGCGGAGAGTGGCAGCCGGAAGCACCGGTAGAAAGTCCCTCTGGGCTGGTCGGGCCTGGTGATGCGCGCGGCGTAGCCATGAGCGAAGAGGACATTGCCGATACCGTCGCGGCGTTTGCCCAGGCTGCGGCAGATGCTAAACGCCTCGGATTTGACACCGTAGAGCTTCATGGCGCACACGGTTATCTGATTGATCAGTTTTTCTGGGCGGCGACCAATCAGCGCACTGACGCTTTCGGCGGCACTACCATCGCACAGCGCTCACGTTTTGCCGCAGAAATCGTCCGTGCGGTGCGTAACGCCGTCGGGGCAGATTTTCCGCTGATACTGCGCGTCAGCCAGTGGAAGCAGCAGGAATATGCTGCGCGTCTGGCCAATACGCCTCAGGAAATGACGGAGTGGCTGGCTCCGCTGGTTGAGGCCGGTGTTGATATTCTGCACTGTTCTCAGCGCCGGTTCTGGGAGCCGGAGTTTCCTGAGCAGGACGGTAACGAAGGTCTGAATTTCGCCGGCTGGGCGAAGAAGCTGACCGGTGCTGCCACCATCAGCGTGGGCTCTGTCGGGCTGTCCGGGGATTTCTTTGGAGCCTTTGGTGGGCAAGGCTCCGGCACTGCCGCGCTGGATAACCTCTACACCCGCATGGAGCGTGAGGAGTTTGACCTGATAGCGGTAGGGCGTGCGCTGCTCTCTGACCCGGGCTGGGTTCAGAAAGTTCGCACAGGTCGGGCAGCGGATTTACACGGCTTCCGCGCCGAGGACCTGGCCTCACTGAACTAGTTGTTGCGCCTGTTTAACTGATAAAACAGAGAGATATCAGTCAGCCTTACGGATACTGCTGGCTGATATCTGGCAGACTGACACCGAGCACCATGAAAGGATGACACCGATGAAAGCGCTAGTGCTGAAAAGTTACAGCAAATCCGGTCAGCTGGATTTCGCCGATATCCCGAGGCCGTTGATTAAAGATAATGAGATTCTGGTTCAGGTACGCGCCGCAGGCCTTAACCAGATTGACTGTATGATTCCCAAAGGAACTTTTAAACCCATTCTTAATTTTACGCTTCCGGCAGTGATGGGCAGTGATCTTGCTGGCGTGGTGGTGGAAACAGGTAAAAACATCACCCGTTTCCGGGTCGGTGATGCGGTTTATGCCAGCGTATTTGATATGGATAAGGGCTCATTGGCTGAATACGTGGCGGTTCCGGAATCAGCTGCGGCACTGAAGCCTGATAGTCTCGACTTCGCAGAGGCCGCTGCGCTTCCGATGGTTAGCCTTACCTCATGGCAGGCTTTTGAAAGGGCAAAGCTGAGGCCCGGGCAGAAGGTGTTTATCCCGGCTGGCTCAGGCGGTATCGGTACTCTGGCGATTCAGCTCGCCGTGCATCTGGGGGCCACGGTGGCTACTACCACCAGCGCGGCTAATAGCGTGCTGGTTAGGGGGCTGGGCGCCAGTAACGTCATTGATTATCAGCAACAGGATTTTGCATCGATACTTTCCGACTACGATATGGTGCTCGGCACCGTGCGAGGCGATGGTATCGAAAAAGCGTTGAATATTGTCAAACCTGGAGGAGAAGTGGTCTCGCTGGTCGGTCCTCCGGATTTACCGTTTGCGCGGCAGCGTAAAATGAATATGCTGTTGAAATCGCTGTTCTGGCTGATGAGCCGCAAAGTCAACGCGCAGGCCGCTCGCCGTCAGGTCAGATATTCGTTTCTTTTTGTCCATCCTGACGGCGAGCGCCTGGCAAAGATTGCCGCACTGGTTGATGCAAAACAAATCACCGCCGTGATTGACCGGAAATTCTCATTTTCCGACAGTCGTGCTGCACTTGCCTGGCTTGCCCGGGGGCATGCGAAAGGAAAAGTGGTTGTTGAGTTTCCCTGTCAATCCTGAGGCATTAAAACCCGTTGGCGGATTAAATCAACCTGAATGACACTTGCGAATGGTCGCCAGCAGTATTTCAGTACTCAGGCAATGCTGGCTACCAGAACGCGTCATTATTCCCACCGGTTCCCCGGGGCCATGCGATGCAATGGGGAGTGCTGCCAGAGAGTGATGCAGCAAATCTTCCTTGATCGCGCCGGAGGGCACAAACCACACGTAGTCATAACGTTGCGCCAGCTGGCGCGCCAGCGAAGTCGAAGAGGTTTCGATACAGTTAGCGGGTAACGTACAGCCTTGTTCATCCATCATCGCCTGAGCAATGCGACGCGGTGCCGTCCCCTCCGGAGAGATCACCACCGGCCATTGCAGCGCTTTTGATAGCGTGACGTTGTCACTTAATAGTGGGTGGTCCGGACGTACAACCAGACGTAATGATTCTAGAAACAGCAGTTCGTAGGTTAAACCCGCCATCATATCGCTGTCGGCCATGCGGCCAATGCCAACGTCAAACTCACCCGCTTTTAATCCGGCGATTAACACATTGTTATGCAGGGTGGCGACCTGCACGGTGGCCTGTGGTTGCAGTTGATGAAAACGGTCGAGAATAGACGGCAGCATACCCATTGCTGCCGTCGTCAGTGCACCAACCCGCAGCACTACCGGCTGATCGCTGACCGCGCTGGTAAATGACTGGCCGGCATGGTTCAGGGCGTCGAGCACTTTTACCGCGTGGGTAAGAAACTGCTCACCCATGGTAGTGAGCTGCGCGCCCAGTCGTCCACGCTCAAACAGGCGCGTGCCGGTCAGCTCCTCCAGTTCATTCAGCGTCTTGGATAACGCTGGCTGACTAAGACTGAGCGTCTCTGCCGCACGTCCCAGCGTACCCTGCTGTGCAACCGCGACAAAGGTATGTAGATGGCGCAAGCGAATGCGCTGATTAAAAACGTAATTTTTATCCATACCACAGGGTAGTGAGGTCTGAAGAAAGGAAGCAAGCCTGATGAGTGGATTTTGTTAACCTTATTGCAAAATTTATTTAACATTTGTGTTGATTGCACAAAATATCACCATGAATTAACTCGTTACGTCAGGTGACAGGATTTGACGGGCCGCTTATTTATGACGATAACTTATAGTAGAAAGCGCGACATGCTACCTCCCGTTATGGCGCGCCATGTTTTGTCACACCAGGGAGAAAAAGTATGCAACGTTGTATCGCCACTGTTTCCGTCAGCGGCACGCTGGAACAAAAACTTGATGCCATTGCCGCAGCTGGCTTCGACAGTATTGAGTTGTTCGAAGAGGATTTGTCTCACAGTAAACGCAGCGCCAGTGAAGTGCGCAAGATGGTTGAGACACGGGGTTTGCGCATCGACTTATTACAGCCGTTTCGCGATTTCGAGGGCGAAACCGGCGATCAGCTGGCACGTGCACGGCAGCAACTGGCGCTGATGAACGAGCTTGGCTGTAAAAAATTGCTGTTATGCAGTAATGCCAGTAACGGCTGCAGCAGCGATGCGCAGCGGCAAATCGACGATCTGCATGCGTTGGCTGAACTGGCCGGCAGTTTTCAGGTTGAAGTGGGCTATGAGGCACTGGCGTGGGGCAAGCATGTTAACCGCTGGGAACAGGCATGGCAGCGGGTGGCAGCAGTTAATCATCCCAGTCTGGGTATCGTGCTCGACAGCTTTCATATTCTGTCACGTGGCGATACGCTGAATCAGCTCGACAGGGTGCCGCCGGAGAAAATTACCTTCGTGCAGTTTGCCGATGCACCGCAGCTTAACCTTGATGTATTAACCTGGAGCAGACATTACCGCTGTTTTCCTGGCCAGGGCGATTTTGATCTGACACGTTTTGCCCGTCAGTTACATCAACACGGCTACCGTGGACCCTGGTCACTGGAAATTTTCAATGAACAGCTGGCGACGCCGCCGCGACACAGCACCGCGGCAGAGGGTTATCGCTCATTGCTGACGCTGGAAAAGTCATTAAGCGAATAGCGCCGACATCAGGGGCACGATAGTTTCAGCTTATGCCTCTCGGGCTAACTTCGCGGGTTTGGTGGTCCGCGTCGACCACCAGCAAAGTAAGGATCCCAGGCTAACCATCGCCGCCCCTTGCCAGAAGGATAATGTCAGCGTGGAGTCGAGGATAAAGGCCGAAAGCAGGGAGGAGATCACCGGAATAAAATAGCAGGCGGTCGCCAGCACCATCACGTTACCGTGCAAAATACCGGTATTCCAGGCGGCATAACCGAATCCCATGGCGCACGCTGCCAGCAGCAGATTAATTATCACCGTGGAGCTCAGCGCGAACTCAGGTTGCGGCGCGGAGAGAAATTTTATCCATAATGTGACGGCGGTGAGGATAAAAAATAGCGTAATGCCGTTACTGCCCTGGGCGATTCGCCGGGTGACAACGCAATAGATTGCCCAGATGACTGCTCCGCTAAATGCCAGGCCGTAACTTAACGGATTGCTGTGAAGATTTTCAGCGATCTGGCTGAATGAGAATGCCTGCTCGCCGCCGAGCACGCGGCAGATACCCGCAATCGCCAGCAGCACACCAGGAATAATCAACAGGCTGAACTTTTGCCGGTTAACCACTATCGACAGCACGACGGTGATTGCGGGCCAGAGATAGTTGACCATACCCACCTCAATCGCCTGCGTGTGAGTATTGGCGAAACCCAGTGACAGTGAAAGGCACAGTTCATAACTGACAAACAACAGACTGCCAATCAATAAATAGGCGCGGGGAAAGGTGTTGATTCTGGGAAAACCGACGGTGAAAAGCAGCAGTAAAGCACTTAACGTATAGATCATTGCCGCACCGCCTACCGCGCCAAATCCTTCACTGACACTGCGGATCAATCCGACAATGGCGCTCCATAACAGGATGGCGATCAGGCCAGTCAGCGTGGCTCTCTTTTGTGTCATTTATTATACAACCTCTTGCCCTCAGCGTTAAAACAGCGTGTCAGCCCATTCAGCCCGGCTCAGAGAGTACAGGGTAAAACGGAACCAGACAAAGTCCATATGAATCCGTTATCATAGCGCTCACTTTTTTTCGATGAAACCTGACGAATGTTATGACTGACGTTTGTGAGGGAGGTTTCGGCGTTACAGGGAGCTATACCGTGAGCAGCACACCGGCGATTGATCTTCGCCAGCTTATTAATACAGCTGTAATGAGCGGCTATCAAAAGCGCATTATTCTGCTCTGTTTTATCGTGGTAGCGCTGGATGGTATGGATATCGCGCTGATGGGCTTTATCGCCCCGGCGCTGAAAGCCTCATGGGATGTCACGAATCACCAGTTGGGTGGCGTGATTAGCGCCGCGCTTATCGGCCTGGCACTGGGAGCGATGTTTGCTGGCCCGCTGGCGGATCGTTTTGGTCGCCGGATCATCATTATTAGCAGCGTATTTTTCTTTGGCCTGTGGACGCTGGCTACCGCATTGTCACAAAACCTTGAACAAATGATGCTGTTCCGCTTTTTAACCGGTCTGGGATTAGGTGCGGCGATGCCAAATGTCGGCACGCTGGTGGCGGAGTTCTCTCCGGAGCGAAAGCGCTCATTTCTTATTACCGTGGTATTTTGCGGTTTTACCTTTGGCGCCGCCGCCGGTGGCTTTGCCGCCTCCTGGTTAATTCCGCGATTTGGCTGGCATTCGGTGCTGTTGCTCGGTGGAATATTGCCGCTACTGGTCATGCCGTTTCTGCTCAAGTATCTGCCGGAGTCGGTGCGCTTTCTGCTAAGTCGTGGTGCGCCAGCGGAAAAAATCCGCGCAATTGTCGAGAAGATGATGCCGGGGCGTACGCCGCCCGATGCGCGTTTCCTGTTACCTGCGCAGGTGCAGCAGCAGGGCGCGATGCGTACGGTTATCTCACGGAAGTATCTGACCGGCAGTCTGATGCTGTGGGGCAGCTACTTTATGGGGCTGTTTCTGGTCTATCTGATTGGCAGCTGGCTGCCATCATTGATAAAAGATATTGGCATGACGGTGACCCAGGCGGCGCTGGTTACCGCGATGTATCAGGCTGGTGGCACCCTTGGTTCGCTATTTGCCGGCTGGCTGATGGATCGTTTTAATGCCAACCTGGCGCTGGCGTCGATTTACGCCTGCGGCGCCATCTTTACCGTGGCGATTGGCTTCGCGCCTGCCGACGCGCTGGTAATGAGCGGCATCGCTTTCTGTAGCGGTTTTTGCCTGAACGGTGCCAACACCGGAATGAATGCACTTTCTGCCAGCTATTACCCTACTCATGCACGCGCCACGGGTTCCAGTTGGATGCACGGCGTGGGGCGTATTGGTGCAATCCTCAGCGCCTTTGCCGGTGCTGAAATGTTGTCATTAGGCTGGAGCTTTACTCAGGTATTTTTGCTGCTGGCGATTCCGGCGCTGCTGACCTCGGTGATGCTACTGGTCAAAAGTGTTTTCGGCTACCAGCGTAAAGAATAACCACCGATTTGCGGGTGACATTGGTCGCCCGTCATAACTTTCTCGCAGTCGATCACAAATTCTGCATAATTTTCCCCGCAACCTCGCCAATCCATTACATTTGCTGGTAAATACGGCAACAGGGTAATGATGATGGAAAACCGTTGGGTCAGTGCAGACAGCATCCGTGAGCACTTTTCACAGGCGATGTCGGCGATGTATCAGCAGGAAGTTCCGCAATATGGCACCTTGCTCAGGCTGGTAGCGGAGGTAAATCAGCAGCAATTGCAGGCTGATCCGCTGTTGGCACAGCGTCTGACAGAGAGCGACGAACTGGCGCGGCTGAGCGTTGAGCGGCATGGTGCAATCCGCGTCGGTACTGCTGCCGAGCTGAGTATGCTGCGCCAGCTGTTTGCTATCATGGGTATGTACCCGGTGGGCTATTACGACCTGTCGCAGGCCGGAGTGCCGGTGCATTCCACTGCCTTTCGCCCGATAGACGACAGTGCGCTGCGGCGTAACCCGTTCCGACTGTTTACTTCCTTGCTACGTCTCGAGCTGATTGAAGATCCGGCGCTGCGCCAGCAGGCGAGCGAGATCCTTGCGGCGCGGGATATTTTTACCGCACACTGTCGTCAGCTGGTGATGCTGCATCAGCAGCAGGGCGGATTTGATACGCAACAGGCGGCAGAGTTCGTTGAGCAGGCGCTGGAAACATTTCGCTGGCATCAGCAAACCACCGTCGACAGTGCGACTTATCAGGCACTCAGCGATCAGCATCGGCTGGTTGCCGATGTGGTGTGCTTCCCCGGTTGCCATATTAATCATCTGACGCCGCGTACGCTGGATATTGATCGCGTGCAGACCCTGATGCCGCAGAATGGCATTACGCCAAAAGCCATTATTGAAGGCCCACCTCGCCGTGCGGTGCCGATTCTGTTACGCCAGACCAGTTTTAAAGCGCTGGATGAGCCGGTGCGTTTTCGTGACCGCCACCAGGGGACGCACACTGCACGGTTTGGCGAGATTGAGCAGCGCGGCGTGGCGCTGACTCATAAGGGGCGCGAGCTGTATGATCGTCTGCTGGCGCAAGCCGGAAGCGGCAGTGATAATCTGCAACATCAGCAGCATCTCAGTGAGATATTCAGCGCCTTCCCGGATAATGAAGTCAGTCTGCGCCAACAGCAGCTGGCGTGGTTTGAGTACCGCCGCACGTCTGCCGGAGAAAACCAGCCGATAACCCCCAGCAGTGATATTGAAAGTTTACTGTCACAGGGGATACTGCAAGCCGATCCGATTATCTATGAAGACTTTTTGCCGGTCAGCGCTGCCGGGATTTTCCAGTCTAACCTGGGCAGTGAAAGTAAAGCGCGCTCGCAGGGGCAGGCCAGTCGTCAGCAGTTCGAGCAGGCGCTGGGTGCGAAGGTGTATGATGAAATTGAACTTTACGCGCTGCGCGAACGTGCAAGTAAATTGCGCTGCGGGCTGTTATAGCGTGGCATTAACAGGGTCAGTCAGTAACTGACCCTTTTTTAATGATAACTATTGCAGGCGCGGGTTACGAATTAACGTATATTTCCCCGCACCGAGCAGCATAATAACCACGCTGCCGAAGAAAAATAGCGCTTCCGTTTCCAGTGCCCACGCGCCAACATCAGTGCGTGACCAGAAAGCGCCGGTTTTCACCAGCAATGTTGCTACCACCATGTTCACCGCGATAATGAACGCCGCAGGACGCGTCATCAGACCGATAATCACCATCACGGGTGCAACTATTTCCCCGATCCATGCACCCCAGGCGATGAATCCGGGTAAACCATGAGCGGCCAGCATATTGGCTATCCAGCCGACACCATTCTGAATTTTCGCCTCGCCATGAAACAGCAATAAAATGCCAAAGGTCAGTCGCAGAAGCAGCTTCCCTAAGTCCGGATGATCAAAAATGCGGGTAAAAGCGTTATTGATCGCGCTAAACATGATTTATTCCTTTTTCGTGTGATGAAGAATCCTGACACTGTAGTGCCTGGATAATACGCAGTTTCCTTGCTTAACTCATTCAGCAAGTTGATTCATACCCTATTTTAGTCGCGTGACGCCACAGAATGTGGAGAATATCGGTGAGTTGCCCATATCAGATGCGCAAAGGCCACGGAAAATTTAATGATTAATGACTCACGAGTACGCATAAAAACAGCAGAAGGTGAACTGCGCGGCAGTGTTGAAGATGACATTTCGGTATTCAGAGGCATACCTTACGCGGCCCCGCCAGTAGGCCCACTGCGCTGGCGAGCACCGGCAGCGGTGGATCCCTGGCAACAACTGCGCGATGCGACGCAGTGGGGGAACTCAAGCTGGCAAAATCGCGAGTATTGCCTGGCGGCAGGCGGCGGCGATCCGGGAGTATTCAGTGAAGATTGTCTGTATCTGAATGTCTGGACGCCTGATGTCCAGCCGACGCAGCCGCTGCCGGTGATGGTCTGGATACACGGCGGTGGTTTTACTATCGGTGCCGGTGGGCTGGCCCCCTACAGCGGCGCGCCGCTGGCTTCTCGCGGAGTCGTGCTGGTTACGCTGAACTATCGCCTTGGTCATCTGGGCTTTTTTGCTCATCCGGCGCTGGATGCGGAATACGCTTCAGGTGAGGTGATTAACAATTTTGCGCTGCTGGACCAGATTGCCGCGCTGCAATGGGTTCAGCGTAATATTGCTGCTTTTGGCGGCGACAGCGCTAACGTCACCATTATGGGAGAGTCTTCCGGTGGGCGCAGCGTACTGTCGCTATTCTGTTCGCCGCTGGCGGAAGGATTATTCCATAAGGGCATTGTACAGAGCGCCTATTCTTTACCGGATATGCCGCGTAACAAAGCGCTGAAGATGGGTGAGGCGGTTGCCAGCCATTTCAGCCTTAGTGGCGCAACGGCAGAGCAGCTACGTGCAATACCCGCAGAAAATTTCTGGCCGCTGGAGCATCCACTCGCGCCTGGCCCGGTGCCAATTGCAGGCGATCGGGTGCTGCCGGTTGCCTCGCTTAAGACGTTTAATCGTGCGCGTCAGCATAAATGTCCGTTAATGATCGGCAGCAACAGTGATGAAGCCAGCGTACTGGCATTTTTTGGTGTTGATGCCGCGCAGTCAATCGCGATGATTCGTCGTCAACATAAGCTGGCCTGGCGAGTGATAAAATGGCTCTATCCGGCGGCTGATGATGAGTCGCTTGGACGTCAGGTGGCGCGTGATATTGCGTTTACCACTATGGGCTATGTGGCGGCGATGGCACAGCATCGTGCAGGTGTGCCAGGCTGGCGCTACTATTTTGATTATGTTTCCGAAAATGCGCGCGACCTCTATCCTGATGGCACCTGGCATGGCAATGAAGTGCCGTATGTGCTGGATACTCTGAACAGTATGAATGCCGGCAGCGACCGTCCATTTACCGCTAACGATCGTCAGTTTGCCTGGCAGGTCAGTGAATACTGGCTAAATTTTGCCCGTAATGTCACACCGCACTCGCGACATATTACCGGTGAAGTGGCGTGGCCGGCGTGGCATCCCGCCAGGGACAGCACGCTGCGCTTTGGCGACTTTCATCTGGCAGATATTCGTATCGAGAAAGACTTTATGAAGCGCAGAATGCAAATCTTCCGACTGATGATGCGCACGCTGGTGCGGCTTAATTAGTATTATTTCCATTAAATATCATCCGTTGGCTGAATTGATTAATTCAGTCAATGAATTATCAATGCCCGTTAGTAAAAAGTTGTTTTATAGCAACAGGTTACTCAACACCTCAATGAAAGTAAGGTTTTGATACACAAGAATTTTTCGTGATAATTTTCTAAAATTTTCTGCTGTAACTGCCGATAACGGTTACTCGAGCCCGCTCATCAGGGGCTGAAATAACCGGTAATTACCGATTTGGAGCAGTTATGAACATTTTAAAAAATTTCACCATTCGCGCGGTGATGCTGTGGATTCTCGGCCTGTTCTGCTTGTTATGGATAGGGGTCGCGATGTACAGCGTTTACTCGCTGAGCGCGCTGGCAAAAGGTAATGAAGTCGATCGGCATATTGTCAGCCAGATGAATGTGCTGAGTAAGGGCAACGATCAATATTTTCGCTTTATCACCCGCCTGTCGCGGTTGATTGATGCCAGGCAGAGTGGGGTGGCTGATAACCCTGCCGATCTGGCTTCGGTACAAAAATCCCTCGATAACATGCGTGCGCTGCTGGACGATTTTCGGCAGTTGTCACCGGGACCGATTGACGCCGGGGTGGTGAAGGCGGTTAGCGACAGCTGGCAGCAACTGCTTGAAAACGGAGTGAAACCGCAGATGCAGGCCGCGCAGCAGCCGACACTGGATGCTTATCGTCAGCAATCGCGTCAGGTCACGCCAGCGCTGAGCCGCAGTTTTGGTGCCAGTGCCGAGAAATTCAACCTCGCGGCAGCAGAGATGCTGGATGATACCCGGGTAACCGTCGATCGTCTGACCTTTATGACCAAAATCATTATTGTCGTCGCCGTGATTATCGGGCTGCTGATTCTGCTGTTTACCGATCGCTATCTGGTCACCATGCTGGTGCGTCCGCTGGATGGTATTCGTGAGCATTTTCGCATCATTGCTGAAGGCGATCTTAGCCAGCCGGTCAGTGATATCGGGCGTAACTGCGTTGGCAAGCTGGTGCCACTATTGCGGGCAATGCAGGATAGCCTGCGCGATGCGGTAGATGCGATTCGCGGCGGTACAGAAAATATCTGGCGCGGCGCGGCTGAGATCTCTGCCGGAAATAACGATCTCTCGTCGCGCACCGAGGAGCAAGCGGCGGCGCTGGAACAAACCGCCGCCAGTATGGAACAACTGACCGCAACGGTAAAATTTAACGCCGATAATGCACGTCAGGCCAGCCAGTTGGCGGATAACGCCTCAGTTACCGCCGAAAAAGGCGGCAAGCTGGTCAGTAATGTAGTAACCACCATGCAGGGAATTTCCGGCAGTTCACATAAAATTGCTGAAATTACCCATGTGATTAACAGTATTGCCTTTCAGACCAATATTCTGGCACTTAATGCGGCGGTGGAAGCGGCACGTGCTGGCGAACAAGGCCGGGGGTTTGCGGTGGTCGCCAGCGAAGTGCGCAATCTGGCGCAACGCAGTGCGGGCGCAGCTAAAGAGATAGAAGGGCTGATTGCTGATTCGGTGCAGCGTGTAGACAGCGGTTCACGGCTGGTCAATGAGGCGGGTGCTACCATGAGTGAAATCCTGAGTGCAGTAACGGATGTCACTGAGATCATGAAGCAAATTGCTGCCGCCTCAGAAGAGCAGAGCAAAGGCATTTCGCAGGTGGGCACCGCAATCTCTGAGATGGACAGCGTGACTCAGCAAAATGCATCGCTGGTCGAGCAGGTCTCTGCTGCTGCCAGTGCGCTGGAACGTCAGACGGAAGAGCTGCAAAGTTCA
This sequence comes from Winslowiella sp. 2C04, assembly GCF_050037805.1. Classification (NCBI taxonomy): domain Bacteria; kingdom Pseudomonadati; phylum Pseudomonadota; class Gammaproteobacteria; order Enterobacterales; family Erwiniaceae; genus Winslowiella; species Winslowiella sp. 2C04. The sequence continues at coordinate 2,275,462 of NZ_CP188300.1, forward strand.
GTCGCTAAATTTCGCCTGTCAGACAGCCAGGGCGCAGTCACACCAGAGATCGGTAAGCCATCCGCACAATTAAAGGTTGGTGGCGCTGATAAAAGCCGCAATCAGTGGGTTTCTTTCTGAGATTAATCGGCAGGGGCGGCAAGATATGGACTGCCGCCCGTAATCAGTTTATTTCGCTGCCAGCAGGCAGAGTTTTTCGGCCAGCAGATACGACTTCACAAACGACGGTATCGGTAAGAATTCAAACTTAGAATGAAAATTATGCGCGCCGGTGAAGAAGTTCGGCGTCAATAGGCCTTTTGCCGACAGCGCTGCACCATCGGTACCGCCGCGCATCGGAATCACCTTCGGCTCAATGTCCAGCTGCGCCAGCGCCGTAAAGATCAGATCGATCGCCCGGCGATCCTCGCCAATGGCATTGCTGATATTGCTGTAAGTATCAGTGATGGTGAACTCGACTTTACCGGTGGGATACTGCCCGGCAATCATCGCCGCCACATCGGCAATTTTTTGCTTTCGCCGGGCAAAACTTTCCAGATCGAAATCACGAATCGATGCTTTCAGCTGCGCTTCATTAGAGTTGGCAATCAGATCGTTAAACCAGATATATCCTTCACGACCTTCAGTATGCTCCGGTGTCTCCAGCCGATCGAAATGGCTGATAAAGTCATGGGCCATCAGTAACGGATTGACCAGCACTCCTTTGCCGGACATCGGATGAGCGGTCACGCCAGTTAGCCGAATCTCTGCCGCTGCCGCGTTAAAATTTTCGTACACCACTTCCCCCAATTCGCAGCAGTCGATGGTATAAGCGAAATCGACGTCGAAACGGTTTTTCAAATCCAGAGCTTTTGCGCCACGTAATCCAATTTCTTCATCGGGTACAAACGCCACCACGATATCACCGTGCTCACCGCTGAGATTTTCCATCAGCGTCATCACTACTGTCACTGCGGCTTTATTATCTGCACCCAGCACGCTGGTACCGTCGCTGAAAATAATTGCCTGACCGTGGTAGGCGAGGATCTCCGGGTGTTCTGCTGTGCGCAGCCAGATGTCCTGCTGCGCATTCAGACAGAGATCATGACCTTCAAAGCGCAGCGTTTGCGGGTGTATATCGGGGGATAAACCAACATCAACGGTATCAATATGGGTGATAAAACCGATGCGCGGTGCGGCAGGGCAATTACCTGGCTTAACCGCAGTCACGGTAGCAAATTCATCGATCACCACATTCTGCATGCCCAGTGCGCGCAGCTCTTCAGCCAGCATGTTGGCCATATCATGTTGTTGCGGCGTGCTCGGAAGCACTGTCGCTTTGGCGTCGCTCTGGCTGGACACCGCAAGATAACGGTAAAAACGTTGGGTTAACTGGCTGGCCAGATGGTGATTCATAACGCTTCCTTATCAGGTGAAACCGATGAGTTATTCAGTATGTTAGCAAATCATGTTATTTATTAAACAGATGTGAATTTGTTTTACTCACCAGGTCGTGTTCAAGTCAATAAAAAGCGAGGATAATGATGAAAAAAATGGTTAGCCGGTTTGCGCTGGCGGCACTGACGCTGACGCTGGCGTCAACAGCTTCGGCAAAAACGCTGGTTTTTTGTTCGGAAGGATCGCCAGAAAATTTTAATCCACAAATTTACACATCCGGCACCAGCGTTGATGCCAGCGCGGTTCCGGTGTTTAACCGGCTGGTGGATTTTAAAGTTGGTACTACTGAACTGACTCCGAGCCTGGCGGAAAGCTGGGATATCAGCCCGGATGGTAAGGTCTATACCTTTCATCTGCGCCAGGGCGTGAAGTTTCACAGCAATAAAAACTTTAAGCCAACGCGTGATTTTAATGCTGATGATGTGATTTTCTCTTTTATGCGCCAGAAGGATGAGAACAACCCCTATCACAAAATTTCTGGCGGTGCTTACACCAACTTTGAAAGTCTGGAATTTGGCTCACTGATTAGCGCCATAGATAAAGTGGATGATCATACGGTGCGTTTTACCTTATCGCATGCCGAAGCTCCCTTCCTTGCTGACCTCGCCTGGTACTTTGCCTCGATTCATTCAGCAGAATATGCTGATGCAATGATGAAAGCCGGTACGCCGGAGAGAGTGGATATGGAGCCGATTGGTACCGGACCATTCCAGCTGGCGCAATATCAGAAAGATTCGCGCATCTTGTATAAAGCCTTCCCGGAATATTGGCAGGGCAAGGCGAAGCTGGATCGCATCGTGTTTTCCATTACGCCAGATGCCTCGGTGCGCTATGCCAAACTGGAAAAAAACGAGTGTCAGGTGATGCCATTCCCCAATCCGGCAGATTTGAAGCGCATGGAGCAAAATAAAGACATCGCGCTGATGCAGAAAGCGGGGCTGAATACTGGATTCCTCGCGTTTAACACCCAGAAGCCACCACTGGATAACGTTAAAGTCCGCCAGGCGTTGGCAATGGCGATCAATAAGCCAGCAATTATCGAGGCGGTATTTCAGGGAACCGGCACGGTAGCAAAAAATTTGCTGCCGCCGGGCGTCTGGAGTGCGGATAAAGATCTGAAAGATTACGACTACGATCCCGGACAGGCTAAAGCGCTGCTGAAAGCTGCGGGCCTGCCTGAAGGAACCACTATCGATCTCTGGGCAATGCCAGTGCAGCGTCCCTATAACCCTAATGCGCGCCGGATGGCGGAGATGATCCAGGCGGACTGGGGTAAAGTGGGTATCAAGGCCAATATCGTTAGCTTTGAGTGGGGCGAATACCTGAAAAGAGTCAAAAATGGTGAACATCAGGCGGCACTGATGGGCTGGACAACCGCAACGGGCGATCCGGATAATTTCTTTGGCCCGCTGTTTAGCTGCACATCGGCAAATGGCGGTTCAAATTCGTCGAAATGGTGCTACCAGCCTTTTGAGCAGCTGATTACCGAAGCACGTGCAGAGCAGGATCAAAACAAACGTACCGCTCTGTATTTGCAGGCACAGAAGATCATGCATGAACAGATGCCGGCGGTGATGATTGCACACTCAACCATCTTCGAGCCGGTACGCAAAGAGGTATCAGGTTATGAAATTGATCCCTTTGGTAAGCATATCTTCTATCAGGTTGATTTGAAGTAGAGGAATACTGGCTTTTCCCGCAGTGGGGGAGAGCCAGTTTGTTGTACAGGGGGGGAAGTCAGCAGTAGGTGATATGTAACAGAGAGTAAAAAGAATGAAGTAATTGATTAAAAACGCAACAAAGTAAGAGGTCGTTAGTCCGGAGCTTTTATATTTTTTTAAGCGTTAACGCTTTATATCAGCAGCTCCAGACCAGCGACAAATAAAACAATGGACAAAGATTTCCCTGGTGAAGGCTTGTCCGTCAATCTGCTCCAACATCGACAAATTGACAATGGTGATTACCTGCAGCTTTATAATCTGACTGGCTGTCTATAGGTAAAGACTTTAAATGATCTTAAGGATTAAAACCAGTTGGACTTAGGTATAGGTGAGCACTGTACTTTTATTTGTGCACGGTGCGCGACTAATTAGCATTAACAGCAGCAATAGATCAGAGGGTACTTCAATTTAATATGAAATGATTAGTCAGGTATTAAACTGCTTCCGGTGTATTAAGCTTAAAAGCTATAAATGCGGTGAGATTTTGACACAGGGGAAATATCGATGATCAATAACAGAGTGAGAAGTGATGCACTCAAGTGATTGAAAAATATAGAATAAAACCAGCCATTCAACGTGAAGAAGTGGCATTGTTTTGCTTGTTTTTTCATCCTTTATCGCTGACGGATTGATAAGTTGCTTAATTGTCGAATTAAAGTGAATCAGATGTGATTATCTTCCGAAACTTTCAGCGCAGGTCAGTTGGGAGCGCGCCACAGTGGGGCAGAAAGCTAATCTGGCCGCAACTTGCTAATCGACAGGGAACAAGCATTGAAGAAGGTAAATCTTCGCAAGGCAGATAATCATTTTCTGGCGTAACCGGGTCCAGTTTGTTTTCAATGTTTGCGATTAATCAATGTGAGCTGGATGAGTAGCTAAACGATTATGGCATTAAATTATATCAATTGTATTTTTTCTTCGTCAGTAATAATTAATCACTTTTGTGCGATTATATATTCTATGAATATAATTTTAATTTAAAATATTGCATGTCAAATTATATGTAATTTTTTTAATATACTAAAGTTTTGTTTATGATATACTCCACCTCCTTGTTAAGGACTGTCATGGGCGATAAGCGGAGGAGTGAGTGTCTAATCTATTCTTCAATAATGAATTTATTAACAATACGATAAAGGATTATCTGGAAAGGAAGCTGGATGGCTATCAGAACATCGAGTACGCCTATGCCATTATGAATAAGAAGAACCCGGCACAGTTCACCATCATTTCCAATCGGATGGAATGGTTCCAGATTTATACGGAAAATAATTATCAGTTTATCGATCCGGTTCTTATCACTGCCTCGCACAGAGTGTCGCCATTTTCATGGGACGAGAATATTGCCATTAAATCCGGTCTGAAAATACCCAAGATCTTCGACATGGCACGCAATTATGATTTTATCAACGGCTATACCTTTGTGCTGCACGATCAGAATCATAATCTGGTGGTACTCTCTATTATTATCGATAAGCACAGCGGTAATAATACCGAAGAGAAAATTATTAAGAACAAATCTGAATTGCAGATGCTGCTAATTACAGCCCATGAGAAACTGTTGTTACTCTATCAGGAAGTGAACAGCATCGCCGAAAATGAAAAAGTAGATAAAGAGATATTTTCAAAGCGTGAAAATGAAATTATCTACTGGGCAAGTATGGGCAAAACCTATCAGGAAATTGCACTTATCCTTGGGATAAAACTGAGCACAGTGAAGTTCCATATCGGCAATGCTGTTAAAAAATTAGGTGTTACTAACGCCAAGCACGCTATAAGGCTGGGCATTGAGTTGCAGCTGATCAGGCCGGTGCTGCCCGACACTAAACGATAATGGCCATGAAGTTAACTCATTGAATGATGATGGGTTTTCTTTAATTATCCGCTCAATAAGAATGCGTTGATTCCTGGCATCTACCGGCATGAAAATTAAGTAAATAGTATCATTCTTCTCTGATAAGCCTTTCTCAACCACTGAAATAAGCCATCCTGAGCGTTTGAATATAATAAACATCGGGTGGCTGACGATTGCATAAATTCCCTTATGCCCGGCATGCCGACTGTAGTTAATCATCGATAAGAAAAGTAATGTACTGATCGGTTGCTGACTGATGCCCAGATCCCTGGCGCGCTGCTTATCGATAAATAATCTGCTGGCATCGACATAGTTTCCCTTCGGCAATTCTATATTATTGAAATAAGATTTAAATGTTCCGGTTATCATATTGTGATACTTAGTTTCAATAAATCGAATGCTACAAATCACCATGTTTTTATAAACACCAAATAAGTAGTTAGTATGCGCATTGTCATACTCATCGAACTCCATATTATTTTCACAATTAACTAACCAGTTCAGGCGGTCTTTAAATGTTTTCTTTCTCAGCGTAAATAACTCTTCGGATCTGTTATCAGACAGTAGATTGTAGTTTACATTGAATATTTTTAACATTTTGATAGTTCCTAAGTTAATTATTTTATACAGAATCTTCTTTATTCTTTAAAGAACTTTATCATTAAGGCGAGACTAAGTAAATAATTCGATAAGCCTTATTGCACTGTTTATCGCAACGTTTTTTGTCTTTTACAGATTTTTGATTATTTTTTCAGAATAAGCGGACATTTTTATGTCGCAACTTGTTTGTTTTAGGTGAGATTGTTTTATAAAATTAATGTTCTAATCAGGCTAAGATATTGATAATTCGACAGCGGAATAAACGCATAATTCGAACGTATCATTCTATTTCATGGGCTTAGCGACGCTTTTCATTTACTGCCCGCGGCAGGGATGCAGAGGGAGAAGAGAGAAAATGGTTAACAGCTTTAATTATGGATGATTATTATAATTTCATTAATGTTTTGCGGTGGTGAAAGTTTAAAAATTGATCGTTCTTCTGCGCTGATGAATGAAGAAAAAAGATAGATTATTTACGTAATGAATATAGCTCCGCTGGCCGCCATCAAAAGCCGAAATCGCGATGCATTAGCTCGCTTTGCTGTTTTAGTTCGTGGCTGGCAAATTGCAAAAACAAGCGCAGGGCGGCACTGTGCTGACGACCCGGGGGAGTCTGAATCTGTAAGCTTCGCTGGCTGAGCTGTTCGACGCCAAACTTTTTCAGCACCAGGCCATGCTCCTGCGGCTGGTACATTACGGTAAAGTGGCTGCACAGGGTTATCGCCAGCGGTGAATTGAGCATAAAACTGTAATGGCTGGAGAAGGCGTTACAGGTGAGTACCGGCTCAATAAAGATACCGCTCATTTGGCAGGCGAGATCGAACAGTTGACGCACCGTGGTGCCGGACTCCGGCAAAACCACCGGATAATGCACTAAATCGTTCAGCGTTACCTGCTGCTGCGCCAGTGGATGCTGATGCTGCATGACAATCAATACCGGCGCGGCATAAGCGCTAACGACATCCACGCCGCGCTCCGGATGTAAACTGAACTGGAATGCCACATCGCACTCGCCGTCGCGCACCCGCTCGGCCACTTCTTTGCCGCTGCCGGGATTCAGACTGAAAGTCACCGCCGGATTCTGCTGTCGAAACAGGGCGAACAGAGTGGGGAGCAGAGAAAACGCCATGCCGTCAGTACAGGCGACGCGGATCAGCGTGCGACGAACGGCGGTCAGACCCTTGATTTCAGCGATGGCGTGTTCCATATCCAGCAAACTTTTTCGCACGTGATTTTCAAAAATCTGCCCGGCCTCGTTAAGGGTCATTCCACGTGCATGACGTTCAAACAGCGGTACGCCGATCCGCGCCTCCAGCCGTTGTATCTGGCGACTGATGGCCGATACCGCCACATACAGTTGTTCACTGGCCGCACTTAACGAGCCGCTGTTAGCCACCGCGAGAAAATAACGGATTTCACTACTGTGCATTAACCTGCCTCATAAAGGTGCATGCCTTATTATCGGGCAGCTTAGCTTTGCTTTGAAAGCAACCATTGTTTCAAAAATTAACAATTGTGGCAAAGCGTGTTTTTAGCTTAGATGAATCGCATAACAAAACAGACAAACACAACAGGCAAACTATGACAGGTGAACAGGCAATCGCGCTGGCGACGGCGTATTTTGACAGTGGGGAATTCCGGCAGGTTCTGGCACGTCGCGTGGCGATGGTCACTGAAAGTCAGCGCGACGATCGTGATACAGAGCTGCTGCGCTATCTTGATAGCGAGATTGCGCCAGCGCTGAGCGCACTGGGTTTTGAGTTACACCATTTTGCTAACCCGCAGGCGCAAAACCGCCCGTTTCTGATCGCCACCCGAGTTGAAGACCCGCAGTTGCCGACCGTGCTCTGTTACGGGCATGGTGATGTGGTATTTGGCGATGATGAAAACTGGCGTAGTGGGCTAACGCCATGGCAGCTGGTTGAAGAGGGCGACCGCTGGTATGCACGCGGCAGTGCGGATAATAAAGGACAGCACAGCGTTAATATTGCTGCACTGGAACAGGTATATCAAGCGCGTGGCGGCAAGCTGGGATTTAACTGCACTTTCCTGTTTGAAATGGGAGAAGAGATCAGTTCTCCGGGGCTGGCGGAAATTTGTCAGCAGCAACAGCAGCTGTTGAAAGCCGACCTGTTTATTGCTTCCGACGGACCGCGCCTTAATGCTGTGCGTCCGACGCTGTTTCTCGGTTCCCGTGGCTGCATTAACTTTCGCCTCAGCATTAATGCCCGGGAAAAAGATTATCATTCCGGTAACTGGGGCGGCCTGCTGACCAATCCTGGTACGCAACTGGCTAACGCTATCGCTTGTCTGGTTAATGAAAAAGGGCAGTTGCAGGTCGCTGCGCTGAAACCTCCGGCGCTGACGGCGGCGGTGCGCGAAATTCTCAGCGATATTGATCCGGCGGGCGGTGAAAGCGATCCTGTGATCGATAGCCTCTGGGGGGAAGAAGGGTTGTCATCCGCAGAACGCCTGTACGGCTGGAATACTCTCGAGGTTCTCTCTTTTCTTACCGGCAATCCGGCTCGGCCAATGAATGCCATTCCAGGCAAGGCCACCGCAGTATGTCAGCTGCGCTTTGTGGTTGAAACTGACTGGCAGAATCTGGCGCTGCACGTCAGTGAACATCTGCAGCGGCATGGATTTAATAATATTGAGGTAGAAGTGCTTCGCGGCTCTCCGGCGACGCGGCTTGATCCGACCGATCCTCTGGTGAGCTGGGCGCTGGGGCTGATGGACAAAACCAGTGGCAAGAAATCTGCTCTTTTACCCAATCTTGGCGGCTCACTGCCGAACGAGGTGTTCTCCGATATTCTTGGCTTACCGACACTATGGATTCCGCACTCTTATCCTGCCTGTGGTCAACATGCGGTGGATGAACATATGCTGAAATCTATTGCGCGTGAAGGATTGCAAATAATGACCGCGCTGTTCTGGGATCTGGGTGAGCAGGGCACCGCCCTGATTGCGCAGCATCAGAGGCATAAAACTTCGCGGGGGCAGCATCATGAGTGAAGCCGCGCAGCAGCTTCAGGTTTCCAGTCCGGCGAAACCCAATCTGCATAAAACGCTGTTTGCCACCTGCATTGGCAATGCGCTGGAGTGGTTTGATATTGCGGTTTATGGCTTTTTTGCCAGCTATATCGCCCATGCCTTTTTCCCGACCGAGGACGCATCGGTTTCACTGTTGCTGGCGCTGGGCAGTTTTGGTCTTTCGTTTCTGATCCGGCCGCTCGGTGCGGTAGTGCTCGGTGCCTATGCCGACCGCGAAGGGCGGAAAAAAGCCCTGCTGGTGTCGATTTCGCTGATGCTGGTCGGCGGGGCGATTATTACCTTTATGCCGACTTACGCCTCCATCGGCCTGGCAGCACCAGTGCTGATTATGCTGGCACGCCTGATTCAGGGGTTTTCCGCTGGCGGAGAGTTTGGCAGCTCTACCGCGTTTTTAGTCGAGCACTTTCCCGAGCGTAAAGCCTTTATCGCCAGCTGGCAGTTTGCCACCCAGGGCGCGAGTACCCTGATGGCTTCCGCTTTCGGGCTCGGCCTGACCTGGTGGCTGAGTGAAGCGCAAATTCAGCAGTGGGGCTGGCGAATTCCGTTTGCTTTCGGGCTGATCATCGGGCCGGTTGGCCTGTATATTCGCCGTCATCTGCATGAGCCGGCCAGCTTTAAGCCGCAGCAGGATAAATCGCGTGCGCCGCTTAAAATTCTCGCCGGTCGGCAGAAAGAGCTGCTGCTACTGGCGATTGGCCTGATGGTCATTTCTACCGCCATTAATTACATGCTCAATTATGTGCCAACTTATGCGACTAAAAACCTGCATCTGCCGGGGTCAGTCGCCTTCACCGCCACCCTGATTGCCGGGGTGATTCTGACGGTGGTTACGCCACTAATGGGGCTGTGGGCTGAAAAAATCGGACGGATGCCGCTGATGTGGAGCGCATTAATTCTGCTTATTATCACCATTTATCCGGCGTTTAGTATGGTTGTTAACCATACCACGCCGCTTACCCTGATTTTGCTGGTTGGCTGGATGGCATTACTAAAGTCGATCTACTTCTCTACCGTACCCTCGTTAATGGCCGATCTGTTTCCAATGGAAACCCGCGCCAGTGGCATGGCGATCAGTTACAACATCGCGGTAACGGTGTTTGGTGGCTTTGCCCCTTTGATATGCAGTTTGCTGATTACCGCCACCGGCACCAGCCTTGCACCCAGTTATTATCTGATGCTGTTGGCTCTGCTTAGTGGCTGGGCGTTACTGCGCAGCCAGCGACGACTGGCATAACGGCAGGTTTAACAACGGCGTAAGCAAAGTGCTTGCGCCGTATCAATCGATATATCGCACAGGGAAATAAAGAAATTCATATTATTCAAGCTGATATTTTTATTAAGTAAAATTTTTTCCGGCGACACTTTTGCTAAAATAAAATTACCTTATACTGCTGCTTCTGACAGGATTGTTAAGGTGAACGACTATGGAACAGTTTCTTCTCCGCAGTAATGAATATAACTTTGGTTATCAATCTGCCCAGCCAACTGATAGCAGCGTAATCGAATTATTTCTCAAGCACGTCAACGCGTTTCCGCAGCACCCCGCAATTATTACTCCGGAAAAAACCATTAATTATCTGGAGCTGGCGCAGCGAGCCAGTTCACTGGCCGTCTGCCTGGCTGAAATGGAGATACATTCTGAAAAGCCGGTGGCTATTTTACTGCCGCCGGGTATTGAAAATATACTCTGTCAGCTGGCGATATTATGGGTCGGAGGCAGCTGCGTTCCGCTCGATCCCTCACTGCCGGATAGCCGATTAAGTTTCATGTTGGAAAATGTAGCGGTCAATTTAATTCTGACCAATAATGCTGCGCAGCGTGCTGATTTAGCCGGACGCCAGTTGATGCTGGAAAATATCGCCCCGATGGAGGGCGCAATCCAGCAGATGCCGTATTGTAAATTAGAGCGGCATCATCGCAGCCATATTTTATTTACCTCAGGTTCTGTTGGCCGACCAAAAGCGGTAGAAATTGAATCAAGAGGAATTATTCGTCTGGTAATTAATACACAATATGTGACGCTAAGCAGTAGCGACCGCGTGGCTGCAATTGCAAATCCGACATTTGATGCCTCCCTGTTTGAAATCTGGGGGGCGCTGCTTAACGGGGCCGCAGTGGTAATTATCGCAAAGGAGACGGTAATCGATCCGTGGTTATTTGCTACGGCATTGCAGCAGTATTCCGTCAGCGTGATGTTTATCACCACCGCCTTATTTAATCTGGTGGCAACAACCTGTCCTGAGGCTTTTCGCTACATCAACACGTTGTTGGTTGGTGGAGAGGTCGCTAATCGGGCGACGCTGATGAAAGTGTTAAACAGCGCGCCGCCGCGCCGCTTAGTCGCGGTATATGGCCCGACCGAGTGCACGGTATTTGCGCTCAGTTGCGAACTGCACTCGGCAGAGGCAATCAGTGATGATGTGCCGATTGGCCTGCCTATTGATAACACCTGTGCCTGGGTGCTGGATGACCAAAAAAATCCGGTGGCTGCCGGGACCATTGGCAATCTGTATGTTGGTGGTGATGGCGTGGCTCGTGGCTACTGGAATCAGCCGCAGCTTAATGCGCAGCAGTTTATCACTTTCCATTCAACAGCAGATAACCAGCCGCAACGCCTTTATCATACCGGCGACTTAGCCTGGCAGCGTGCTGATGGGTTGTTTATGTTTGCCGGTCGCCGGGATAATCAAATTAAGATCCGCGGGCATCGGGTTGAACTCGAAGAGATAGAGCATCAGTTACTGGAAAGTGAGCTGTTACAGGCGGCGGCAGTCTGTGTGGTTAAAAACAGCTTCGCGGAACCGCTGCTGACCGGGTTTATCGTGCCAGTATCGCCTAACAGATTTAATAAGAGTGAAATAGAGCAGTGGATCAAACAGCGTCTGCCTGAGTATATGCTGCCGCGCCTGACGGTGGTCAGCAGCCTGCCGATGACCGTCAGCGGCAAGATCGACCGGCAGTTGCTGCTGGCTGGAATTCAGGAGAAACATCGCCTGGCACCGGCTGCTGATGCGGATATGCAGCATAAACAGTCAGTTATTCTGCGAGTCTGGCAAGAGGTGCTTAATGCGCCGGACATAACCCTTGATGACGATTTTTTTCAGTGGGGCGGTAATTCACTGCAGGCAGCCAGAGTCGTAATTGAAGCCAGTAAAAAGCTTGGTCGGCGGGTATCGGTGCAAAATTTATACGATGCACCTTCGCCGCGCCGGATGGCGCTGAGTTTGCAACAAGCAGAGGTAGGCAACTCTGACGATCCCTGCACGATCATGCGCAATGACAGCCGCTTGCCTGCTGATATTCAGCCACATGCCAGCGAGCTGCCAACCCGTCGCAAAGTGGTGTTACTGACCGGCGCTAGCGGTTTTCTTGGGGCGTTTTTACTGCGCGATTTGCTGCTTCAGCCTGATACGGAACGGGTAATTTGTCTGGTGCGTGCTGCCAGCAATCCACAGGCGCGACTGCGGCTTAAGCATAATTTGCAACAGTATGAATTATGGCAGCAGGCATTTGATGCCCGGATTGAGGCGCTTGCCAGCGATATTGCGCAGCCGAATCTGGCACTGGATAAAGTGGCATATGAGCATCTTGCTCAACAGTGCGACCTGATATTTCACGTGGCTGCTCATGTTAATTATATTCAGCCTTATTCAGCTCATTATGCTGCTAACGTGCTTGGTACACTTAACATTTTACGCTTGGCAGTTAAGGGCAAAACCAAGCCACTGCACTATGTGTCAACCATTGCTGTATTCGGCCCGGCAAGTTTATTTTCACCTGTAAAGCGTATTTATGAGGGTGATGAACTGACCCCGTTCCTGAAAGGGATGCAATATGCTTCCGGTTATTCACAAAGTCAGTGGGTGGCTGAAAAATTAATCTGGCAGGCAAGGGAACGCGGCATTCCACTGGCGGTCTATCGACCAGGGTTTATTACCGGAGACAGCGAAAGCGGTGCGGGAAACTCAGCTGATTTTATCGCCCGGATAATTAAAGGCTGCATCAAAATGGGTGCTTCACCACTATTGTTTAACCAACGTGATGAATTCATTCCAGTCAATTACGTCAGCGCCGCGCTAATCCATATTTCACGCGATAATATCAATCTGGCGAAGGCTTTCCATCTGGTACCGCCGGACCCGAGTCAGTCTGTCGACTTTAATGCGTTTTTCGAGTTGATTAATCAGTGTGGATATCCCTTGCAGCCGCTAAGTTATACCGAATGGCTGGCTCGGCTGGAAACGGATCAATCCGCTGATAATCCGTTAACCCCGCTGCTGCCGATGCTTTCTGAAGTAGTCTGGCGGCAGAAGACCCGTTGGGAATTATATGAAAATATGCCGGTTTATGACGCAAGGAATATGAGGCTGGCACTGGAAAATATGACTTCTCCACTATTTTCACCAATGAACCGGCAGCTGTTAATGCGTTATCTTGATTACTGGCGCACCACAGGAATTCTGCCGTAACGAGGCGTTATCGTCGCTGAGCGATCCTGAAGCTCATGAGCGCAGGATCGCTTATTTACTCATGTTACATCAAGCTGCGTGATGTATTTCACATCCCGCAGATGTCAGTTGTCCGATTTTTTGAGACAGCTCCCATAATTACTCAATTTGTATGGAAACCGGTTTCCATATCGTTTCCACTCACGGTCATATCACCGACTGGGAGTAAACGTTATGCACAAGATTATGCTTTGTTGTTCCGCCGGGATGTCTACCAGTTTACTGGTGCGCAAAATGCTGGAAGAGGCCGATAAACGCGGGTTGGCAGTCGATATCGCCGCTTACAGTGCCACAGAATTTGACGATCGTTTTGCCGATTACCAGGTGGTGCTGCTGGGGCCGCAGATAAAATATATGCTGGAGACGCTGGCGGAAAAAACCGTTGCTTCCGGCATTCCGGTAGCACCGATCAATATGATGGATTACGGCATGCAGCGCGGCGATAAGGTGCTCGATTTTGCGCTTGAGCTGATTGCTCAAAAAGGAGCCGCCTGATGAGCTCGGTCTATCAGGTATTGATCAATATCATCGAGCGTAAAATCACGCCGATGGCCGGAGCCGTGGGCCAGCAACGGCATGTTATCGCGATTCGCGATGGCTTTGTTGCCGCGCTGCCGTTTATGATTATTGGCTCGTTTATGCTAGTGTTTATCTTTCCGCCTTTCTCGCCGGATACCACCTGGCGCTTCGCCCGCGCCTGGCTCGATTTCTCCGTCAATCACCGTCAACAGCTGATGCTGCCTTATAACCTCAGTATGGGAGTGATGACCTTTTTTATTTCAGTTGGCATTGGTGCGAGTATTGGTAAACATTACAAGCTCGACCCGGTGATGACCGGTTTGCTGGCTTTTATGGGTTTTTTACTGGTGGCGGCACCTTACCAGGATGGCAAAATCGCCACTGATTACTTCTCCGGGCAGGGAATTTTCACCGCTATTATCACCGCACTGTATACCAGTGAAGTGTATGCATGGCTGAAGCGCCACAACATTACTATCCGCTTGCCGAAAGAGGTGCCGACCGGCGTCGCGCGCTCTTTTGAAATTCTGATCCCGGTGATCGTGATTGTTGCGACACTGCATCCGCTGAATTTGCTGATTGAATCCTGGACCGGAATGATAATTCCGCAGGCGATTATGCATCTGCTGGCGCCGCTGGTATCGGCCTCGGACTCGCTGCCAGCAGTGCTGATTTCGGTGCTGGTGTGTCAGGTGCTGTGGTTTGCCGGTATTCATGGCGCGCTGATCGTCACCGGAATTATGAATCCTTTCTGGTTAACCAACCTGGCGGCGAACCAGGCAGCGCTGGAAGCCGGTAGTCTGTTGCCACATACCTATCTGATGGGATTCTGGGATTTTTATCTGCTGATTGGCGGCGTCGGTTCGACTTTACCCCTGGCCTTCCTGCTGTTACGCAGCCGCGCCATTCACTTGCGCACCATTGGTAAGATGGGCGTAGTACCCAGCATCTTTAATATCAATGAGCCGATTCTGTTCGGCATGCCGATTATTATGAATCCGCTGTTTTTCCTGCCGTTTATCTGTGTGCCAATGATTAACGCCGTATTTGCCTGGACAGCAATCAAGCTGGGCTGGGTTGCGCAGGTGGTGTCGATGGCTCCATGGACCACGCCGGGGCCGATAGGTGCTTCATGGGCTGCCAACTGGGCGCTTAGTCCGGTGTTTATGTGCCTGTTTTGTATGGTGATGTCGGCACTGATGTATCTGCCTTTCCTGCGCGTTTACGAGCGCACCTTGCTGCAGCAAGAAGCAGAAAACCCACAAAACGGCGCAGCTGCGCAGGGTAACGATCTTCCGGCCCGAACTTAAGGAGCAATTTCCATGCAATATCAGTTTCCTGACAATTTCTGGTGGGGCAGTGCCAGTTCAGCTCCGCAAACAGAGGGTAACAGCCTTAACGCGGGTAAAAGCGCCACGATTTGGGATCACTGGTTTCAGCAGCAGCCTTCGCGTTTTCATCAGCAGATTGGCCCGGCAGACACCTCAGGTTTTTATCAGCACTGGCGTGAAGATATCGCCTTGTTAAAGCAGCTTAATCACAACACCTTTCGCACGTCGATTTCGTGGGCGCGTTTAATACCGGACGGGCGCGGTGCGCTGAATCCGCAGGCGGTGGAGTTTTACCAGCAGATGATTGACGAGATGCTGGCGCAGGGGATTACGCCGTTTATCAATCTGTTTCATTTTGATATGCCGCTGGTAATGCAGCAGCAGGGCGGCTGGGAAAACCGCGAGGTGGTCGCCGCTTATGCTGACTATGCCGATCAGTGTTTTCAGCTGTTTGGCGACCGGGTGAAGCACTGGTTTACCTTTAACGAGCCAATTGTGCCGGTAGAGGGCGGTTATCTGTATGATTTCCACTATCCGAATGTGGTGGATTTTAAACGCGCGGCGACGGTGGCTTATCATACGATGCTGGCCCATGCGCTGGCGGTTAAAAAATATCGTCAGCGTCAGCAGGACGGTGAAATAGGTATTATCCTCAACCTGACACCGTCGTACGCCCGCTCTGAGAATCCGGCAGATCGGCAGGCGGCTAATATCGCCGACCTGATGTTCAATCGCAGTTTCCTCGATCCGGCGCTGCGTGGAGAGTATCCGCAACAGCTGATTGAGTTACTGGCGCAGCATGGTCAGTTACCGGCGTGTCAGCCAGGCGACAGCGCACTGCTGGCGAGTGGCATCGTCGATTTACTGGGGATCAATTACTATCAGCCACGACGAATTAAAGCTCGCGACTCGCTGGTTAATCCCGACAGCCCGTTTATGCCAGAGTGGTTTTTTGACCACTATGAGATGCCGGGCAGGAAAATGAATCCTTATCGTGGCTGGGAGATTTACGAGCCGGGGATTTATGACATTCTGACCAATCTGCGGCAAAATTATGCCAATCCGCGCTGCTTTATTTCGGAGAACGGTATGGGCGTCGAAAATGAAGGGCGCTTTGCGCAACATGGTCAGATTCAGGATGATTACCGTATCGATTTCGTTCGGGAGCATTTGCAGTGGGTTCATCGTGGTATCAGTGAGGGCAGTCACTGCCTCGGGTATCATATGTGGACTTTTATCGATAACTGGTCATGGTGCAATGCCTATAAAAACCGCTATGGATTTGTCCAGCTTGACCTGCAAACACAGCAGCGCAGTGTGAAAAAAAGTGGTGAATGGTTTGCCCGCACCGCCAGCGAAAACGGCTTTTCCAGCCAGCAGTAGACATTACAGAGAGCAATGATGGCGAGTATTAACGATGTATCGCGTCTGGCCCAGGTATCCAAAGCAACAGTTTCACGCGTGCTGAGTGGCAGTCGTGGCGTCAAAGAGGAGAGCCGTGATGCGGTTCTCCGTGCAGTGGAGATTCTCAACTACAAACCGAATGTCATTGCGCAGTCACTTACCAGCCAGACCACCCACTGTATTGGGGTGATCTGCGCCACGGAGCATATCCAGCAGGCCACGGGTTATCTGCAGGCGCTGGAGAAACAGCTGAGTTTGCACCAAAAGCATCTGTTGTTACGCTTTGCCAATACTACCGCGTCGGTTGAGCAGGCGATTTCTGAACTCAGTACCGGATTATGTGATGCGGTGATGGTGGTTGGCGCACGTTTTCCGCTGCCTTCCAGCGCGCAACAGGCGGTACTGATCGACTGTCTGAACGCCTCGGGTAAACAGCAGATTGGCATTGATTATGAATTTGCCAGTCAGACCGCCAGTCACTATCTGTTTACTCAGCAGCGCCGCAAAATCGCGCTGCTGAATTTCAATCGGGGTGAGGCGGCAGAGCAGGTTTTGCAGGGCTATCGTTGCGCGCTGGAAAGCATGGCGATGCCGTTTAACCGACAGTTAATCATGGATGAAGAGCAGTCTGTCAGCGTGGCATTGCAGGGATTGATTAATCGTCGGGTGGCCTTTGATGCGGTACTGGTGACGGATTATTACCAGGGTCTGGAGGTGGTCGAGTTGCTGAAACAATATCAGCTGGCGGTACCGCAGCAGGTAATGGTGTTTAGTATCGATGGATCGACGGCTGCTTTTGCTGACCCGCTGCTGCCGCTGATTAGCTTTCCACTGGAAACGCTGGCTCAGCGTGCCATTAAACTGATTGTCGGCAGCGAGCAAGATTTTCCGCCATTGCGCGGCAGTTTATTGACGCCCTGGTAAAAAAAACGGGCCAGTTTGACTGGCCCATCATCAAGCTTCGGCTCACTGAAATTGCAGATAAGCCACGTGAGTTTGTAGATACTCTTCCAGTCCATGACGGCCATCGGCACCGCCAACCCCGGATTTACGCCATCCGGCGTGGAACCCATGCATTGCTTCAAAGTTTTCGCGGTTAATATAGGTTTCACCAAACTTCAGTTTGCGCAGCGCAATCATCGCCGTATTGATATTGCTGGTGAAAATCGACGACGTCAGGCCATACTCACTGTCATTGGCCATTTCAATCGCTTCATCCAGCGTGCGGAAAGTGGCGACCGGCAGCACCGGCCCGAAAATTTCTTCATGCATAATTGGCATCTGCTGCTTCACGTTGGTAAGAATGGTTGGCTGGAAGAAGAAGCCTTTATTCCCGGCTCGTTTACCACCGATAATCACCTGTGCGCCTTGTTCTACGGCTTTAGCTACTTTCTCTTCAACGCGCTGCAATGCCGCGGCGGTAATTAACGGGCCCATATCCAGCTCTTTTTGCTGCGCCGGATCGCCAAAGGTCACCTGCTGAAAAGCGGCGGTAAGGCGGGTGATAAAGTTATCGTATATCTCTTCCTGTACATATACGCGCTCGGCGCAGTTGCACACCTGTCCGCTATTGATCACGCGTGAACTGACGATCGCCTTCACGGCGATATCAAGGTCAGCATCATTCATCACGATAGCGGGGGCTTTACCGCCCAGCTCCAGCGAAACTTTAGTGACGTTTGGTGCGGCGGCCTTCATGGTTTCAATTCCGGCGTTAACACTGCCGGTTAAACTGACCATACCCACTTTAAGGTTGGCTGCCAGCTCCTGACCGACCGTTGGGCCGTAGCCAAACACCATATTCAGCACGCCTTTTGGCAGACCTATGCTGTCGACAATTTCGGCGAAGATCACCGCATTATTAGGGGTTAACTCACTCGGTTTAATCACAATGGTATTGCCGGTAATCAGCGCCGGTGCGGCTTTACGTGCAATTAAAAAGAACGGAAAGTTCCACGGCAGAATACCGGTAGTGACGCCGATAGCTTTTTTAAATATCAGGATATTTTCGTTTGGACGGTCGCTCTGCACGATCTCGCCCTCGTAGCGGCGCGCCCACTCAGCCATATAATCCAGGTAGTCGGCGGTAAACAGCACTTCGGTCTGCGCCAGCGCAAAGGTTTTCCCTCCCTCAGCGACGATAACATCCGTCAGTTCATCCGCGCGTTGGCGAATGCCGTCAGCAATTTTATGCAGCCAGACGCCGCGTTCAACCGCCGGCAGCGCTTCCCAGCCTGGCTGAGCAGCTTCGGCGGCATCGATAGCGCGTTTAGCATCATCGGCGCTGCCTTCCGGGATCTGCGAAATAACCTGCTCGGTTGAGGGATTGATCACCTCGATCCATTTGTCACTGTGGTTTTCAACAAACTGTCCGTTGATATACATGCGTTGCTGAGGGGTTGCCATTTTCCGGATCTCCGTCACGAGTAGTGATGTTTTTTGTTAATGCGTTGCAAAACTGCTGTTGATTAAGCAAAAAGTGACGCAGTTTGTCTCCCGGCACCTTTCTCTGATTGCCATGAAAACGTTGTCGCTGGCAATAACGTTATGTTATGCCGCACAGCGCTAACAAATTGGTAAAAAACTCGCTTCAGCGGGCATTTACCGCGCCAGCGATCCCTGGGCAGCAGCCGGAGGCCACGACGAAATTTTGTGATCGCAGTCATTACCATCCACTGAATTTTGCCAGTTTTGCCTGACGCCGGGCAGCCAGCATAAGGTTGAGCAGGGCCCCAACTCTTTAGACTCCTCCGTACTCAGTAAACCGTACGGTTGCTGATGGCCTCTGACTACGAAGGAATAATAATGGATAACGCAATCCTGCTCGGTATTATGTGGCACCTGGTCGGTGCAGCCAGCGCCGCGTGCTTTTATGCGCCGCTGAAGAAAGTCAAAAATTGGTCATGGGAAACAATGTGGTCGGTGGGGGGAATTATGTCATGGCTGATTCTGCCGTGGCTGGTCAGCGCCATCCTGCTGCCGCAGTTCTGGCAATACTATGCTTCATTCGATCTTGCGACCCTGATGCCGGTATTTCTGTTCGGCGCAATGTGGGGAATCGGCAATATCAATTACGGTCTGACAATGCGCTATCTCGGCATGTCGATGGGCATCGGTATTGCCATCGGTATTACGCTGGTGGTGGGCACACTGATGACGCCGCTGCTACAGGGGCGTTTTGTCGAACTGTTCAGCTCATCAGGTGGCCGCCTGACACTGTTGGGCGTGCTGGTGGCGCTGATCGGCGTCGCGGTGGTGGCGCGCGCAGGATTACTGAAAGAACGCGCGATGGGGATTCAGGCGGAAGAGTTTAATCTGCGAAAAGGGCTGGTACTGGCGGTAGTATGCGGTATTTTCTCAGCCGGTATGTCTTTTGCCATGGATGCAGCGAAGCCGATGCATGAAGCGGCGGAGGCTCTGGGTATCGATCCACTGTACGTAGCGCTGCCAAGCTATGTGGTAATAATGGGCGGCGGTGCGCTGGTTAATCTCGCCTACTGCTTTATTCGCCTGGCGACGAAACCAAATCTGTCGATTAAGGCGGATTTCTCGGTGGCTAAGCCGTTGTTAATTGCCAACGTGCTGTTTGCCTTACTCGGCGGCACCATGTGGTATCTGCAATTCTTCTTCTACGCCTGGGGCCATGCCAATATTCCGACGCAGTATGACTACATCAGCTGGATGCTGCATATGAGTTTCTATGTACTGTGCGGCGGTATTGTCGGGCTGGTGTTAAAAGAGTGGAAATCGGCAGGGCGTCGACCCGTGGGTGTGTTAAGTATTGGTTGCCTGGTCATTATTCTGGCAGCAAATATTGTTGGTTTAGGTATGGCGCAATAATACAGGAAGCTATTATTTGATATTGCCCTTTCGCTGAAATAACAGAAAGGGCAATAATTTTTAGTTGCAACGGTTGATAATTTTGAGCTGAGATGCTGATTTTAGAATTACGCGTATCAGTATTTCAGTCAAACTCACTAAACCCATCACGCCGTTTTCATCGCCGCTTTTCCCGCCTGTTCAAATCGCTGACGCCATGCGCTGGGCGTCATACCGGTTTCGCGAGTAAATACTACCGAGAAATAGTTGCTGTCATCAAAGCCGCAGCGTGCCGCCACCTGACCGATCAGACAGTCGCTACAGCGCAGCAAATACTTTGCCCGACACAGCTGTAACTGACGCACATAGTGACTGATGGTCATACCGGTTTGCTGTCGAAATAGCTGTTTCAGTGCCCGTTCAGACAGTTTGCTGTGCTGGCAAAATAGCGCCAGGTCGAAAGGCGTCTCACTGTCGGCCTGAATCGCCGCCATTAACAGATCCAGCTGTTCACCCTCCGGTTGTTCATAGGCACGGTCGACCGCATAACGATAGCGCCGCAGAATCAACGCCAGTTGCAAAAACAGCGCTTCGGTCAGCTGTAAAGAGAGCAGATCGCTTTTACGGCTCTCCTGTTCAAGCTGCGTAATGACATTGCGCGCCATTGCCATACCACGGGTGGTCAGCCGCCAGCATGCGGGATGATCAGGGTCATCCATTGGCAACAGTTGTGACCAGTCCAGCCCCAGCTTGAAACGCTCCGGACAGTAAATAATATTATCGAGCACCAGATCGTTTACCGACTCATAGCTGTGACAATCGCTGTCTTTAATATAAAAAATATCGCCACATGTGACCGGCCACGGGCGATCATTGAGGATATGCAGGCCATTTCCACGCCAGACAATGACGATCTCATAAAACTCGTGGCGGTGCGGCGGAAACGACGGCTGCGGCGCGCGGTCAGCAACCGCCACCGGCATGGCATCCGAAGGAAAATAATCCGCTCTGGCCAGCACAAGGCTCATTCATCATCCTCTTACAGTGTTTGCTGCCGTTCGGCGCGCGGTGCACAACCAAACTCACGTTTAAATAGCGTCGAAAAGTGGTTACTGTCGCCGAAACCACATTGAAATGCGATATCGGTAATTCTTTGATCGCTGTGACGCAACAGATGGCGCGCCTGCAACAAACGCAGCCGGTTAAGATAGCGCTGCGGCGTACTGCCGGTTTGCTGTTTCATCTGACGGTGCAGGGTGCGCAGGGATAACGAAAAACTGTCCGCCAGCGCGTCCCAGTCAACATCATCACTGTAATGATCGTTAAGCCAGTCCAGCAAGCGACGCAGGCGACCGTCCTGATCGTCACTGTGTTGTTCGCGGCAGCCCTGACGTAACAGCATCAACAATTGCATAAAGCGCAGCTCCTGCTCTGCCTGCTGTTCCAGTGAAAACTCGGGCGGCAAGTGGCTCAACTGGTCGATTACCGCTTTGGCTTGTGCCATCAGCTTATTACCGATGCGCCAGTGCGACGGATATCGTCCGTCCTGCTCCTGCGGCAATAAATCGCGCAGCCCGGTTAGAAAACGAAAAGCATCAGGGCCGCGATATAACACATTGGTCAGATGCAGATTTTCTGTCTGTTCATACAGATGCCGGTCGTGATCGCGCACGAAGCAGATGCATCCGCCGCACAGTGTTTGTGGCTGACCGTTAAATACATGAATGCCAGAACCTTGCTCCACCAGTACGATTTCATGGAAGTCATGATGATGTTCAGGAAAAGCGCCCTGAGGCGCGCGCGGTTCAATGGCAACCGGAAATCCTCCGCTCGGAAAGAAATCAGCGCTGTGTAATACCGTCATGATTCGCCCTCTGTTAACAAACCTGTAACCGATACTAAATCAGCGCGGATTAACCTTACCTTGAATTTTGCACGGGGAAACTCGCTTAACGCGCTAATTTTTCGAGAATCATTGGGAAAAAATCAGAAATGCGTAATGCGTCACATCTGCCGCAGGCAGGGGGGAAAAACGAAACTGTGAGCTGATTCACGTTCACCTTTGCGCATTTGCCAGCGAGTTCGGGTTGCTGGCAATGTCAGCAAGGTGGCAAACGTGGCGAACTTTACACTGGTGGCACTGAATCACCAGGAAGTTAAATCCATGACCATTCGCAATATTGTAGCCATCGATCTTGGCGCCTCAAGTGGGCGAGTGATGCTGGGGCGTTATCAGTCGGAAGACGGCAACCTGACGCTGCGTGAAGTCAGCCGTTTTGCAAATCAGCGACTGATGGTGGAAGGCTACGATTGCTGGGATGTTGATGCGCTGGAAGCCGAAATTCGCTGCGGACTGGCACTGCTGGAGAGTGAAGGTATTGTACCGGATAGTATCGGGATCGATACCTGGGGCGTCGATCTGGTGCTGATCGATGCCGACGGTCAGCGAGTTGGCCTGCCGATCTCCTACCGCGACAAACGCACCCACGGCCTGATGGCTAAAGCTGAACGTGAGCTGGGGCGGCAGGCAATCTATCAGCGCACCGGTATTCAGTTTTTACCGTTTAACACGCTGTATCAGCTGCGTGCCTTTAGCGATGCGCACCCGGAGCTGGCTGAAGGTGTCGCCCATGCGTTACTGATGCCCGACTATCTGCATTATCGGCTGACCGGTCAGCTGAACTGGGAGTACACCAATGCGACCACCACGCAGTTACTGAATATCAATAGCGGCGGGTGGGATGAAACGTTGCTGCAGTGGGCTGGCGCGAAACCCGAGTGGTTTGGCACGCCGTCTCAGCCTGGAAAACCACTCGGCGAGTGGAAAAATGCGCAGGGCAAAAAGGTGCCGGTGATTGCGGTAGCCAGCCACGATACTGCCAGTGCGATTCTCGCCACGCCATTAGCGGATGATGACAGCGCTTATCTCAGCTCCGGCACCTGGTCATTAATGGGTTTTGAGAGCCATCAGCCGCTGACCGGCGGCAGCGCGTTGCGGGCCAATATCACCAATGAGGGCGGGGCTGAAGGCCGCTATCGGGTGCTGAAAAATATTATGGGACTGTGGCTGTTACAGCGGGTTTGTGACGAGTTGCAGATTGCCGATCTCTGCCAGCTGATTCACGAGGCATCCCAGCTGCCTGCCTGCAAATTCGTCATCAATCCTAATGATGAGCGCTTTATCAATCCCGCCAGCATGGTGCGCGAAATTCAGGATGCCTGCGCCGGACAGTCGATGGCTATTCCGCAAACCGCCTGCGAACTGGCGCGCTGCATATTTGACAGTCTGGCGCTGCTGTATCGCCAGGTGATTGATGAGCTGGCGCAGTTGCGCGGTAAAAACTTCAGCCAGCTGCACATCGTCGGCGGCGGCAGTCAAAACCATTTTCTAAATCAGCTGTGCGCCAATGCCTGCAATCTGCCGGTCAGCGCCGGTCCGATCGAGGCCTCGACGCTGGGAAATATCGGCTGTCAGCTGATTGCGCTCGGCGAAGTGACGGATATCCGCCAGTTCCGTCAGCAGGTGGCTCAAAACTTCCCGCAGCACAAGCTTAAACCCTATCACGAGAGCGCTTTCACGGCCTGCTGGCCGCGTTTTCAGGCGCTCAGTCAACCTACGAAGGAGCTTTGCCTATGACCCGGTTAATCGAACAGGCTTTCGAACTGGCGAAACAGCGTTTTTCAGCCATCGGCGTGGATGTCGATGCCGCGATGGCGCAACTGGATCAACTGCCAGTCTCAATGCACTGCTGGCAGGGCGATGATGTACGCGGCTTTGAAAACCCGCAGGGTGGATTGACCGGCGGTATTCAGGCCACCGGTAATTATCCGGGCAAGGCGCGCAGTGCAACAGAACTTCGTGCCGATCTTGATCTGGCGATGGCACTGATTCCGGGACCAAAACGTCTGAATCTGCACGCCATCTATCTGGAGAGCGATCGGCCGGTTGAGCGCAATGCCATCGAGCCGCAGCATTTCGCTAACTGGGTGGAGTGGGCGAAGCGCAACAAGTTGGGACTGGATTTTAACCCGACCTGTTTTTCGCATCCGCTGAGTGCTGACGGCTTTACGCTGGCACACAGTAATGCGGAAATCCGTCAGTTCTGGATTGATCACTGTAAGGCCAGTCGTAAGATCTCGGCGTATTTTGGTGAGCAGCTCGGCACACCATCGGTCATGAACATCTGGGTGCCGGACGGCATGAAGGATTTGACCATAGATCGTCTGGCTCCGCGTCAGCGCCTGATGAACTCGCTGGATGAGATCATCAAAGAGAAACTCAATCCTGAGCACCATATCGATGCGGTAGAGAGCAAGCTGTTTGGCATTGGTGCGGAAAGCTACACCGTGGGTTCCAATGAGTTCTGCCTCGGTTATGCCGCCAGCCGCCAGACGGCACTGACGCTGGATGCCGGGCATTTTCATCCAACCGAAGTGATTTCCGACAAGATTTCCACCGCCATGCTGTATGTGCCGCGCCTGCTGCTGCACGTCAGCCGTCCGGTGCGCTGGGACAGTGACCACGTGGTGCTGCTGGATGATGAAACGCAGGCGATTGCCAGTGAAATTGTGCGTCAGCGGCTGTTCGATAAAGTCCATATCGGGCTGGATTTCTTCGATGCCTCAATTAACCGCATTGCCGCCTGGGTAATTGGCACGCGCAATGCCAAAAAAGCCTTACTGCGCGCCTTGCTGGAGCCGGTGCAACAGCTGCGTGAACGGGAGCTGGCGGGGGATTACACCGCACGCCTGGCACTGTTGGAAGAGCAAAAATCACTGCCGTGGCAAGCAGTCTGGGAAAGTTACTGTTTACGCCATGATGTACCTGCGGATGCCAGCTGGCTGGGCGATGTGCGCAATTACGAACAACAAATACTCAGTCAACGCTAAGGATCTATTATGCAAAGCATTCTTTCTTCATGGTTTGTACAGGGAATGGTGAAGGCCACCAGTGATATGTGGCTGAAAGGCTGGGACGAACGTAACGGTGGTAATATCAGCCTGCGCCTGCTGGACGAGGAGGTTAAACCGTTTGCCGCCGATTTCTGTGCTGAACCGCGCCATCTTGAACTGAGCCAGCCGGCACCGGCGCTGGCTAACTGCTGGTTCCTCGTTACCGGTTCCGGTAAGTTTTTTCGTAATGTGCAGCTTGATCCTGCCGACAGCCTGGTACTGTTGCAGGTCAGCGAGGATGGATTATCGTTCCGCATTCATTGGGGGCTGGTTAATGGCGGGGTGCCAACCTCAGAACTGGCTTCGCATTTTCAGTCTCATTCGGTGCGAAAACAGCTGACCAACGGTAGCGACCGGGTGATTATGCACTGTCACGCCACCAACTTTATCGCGTTGAGCTATGTGCTGGAACTGGATGCTGCCAGCTTTACCCGACAGTTATGGGAAGGCAGCACCGAGTGTCTGGTGGTGTTCCCTGATGGTGTTGGTATCGTGCCGTGGATGGTGCCGGGAACGGACGGAATTGGGGCAAAAACCGCTGAACAGATGAAATCACACAGCCTGGTATTATGGCCATTCCACGGTATCTTTGGTGCCGGGCCGACGCTGGATGAGACATTCGGCCTGATTGATACTGCTGAAAAATCCTCAGAAGTATTGGTAAAAGTCATCTCAATGGGCGGCATGAAACAGACCATCAGCACCGATGAACTGGTGGCGCTCGGTGAGCGTTTTGGCGTGCATCCGTGGGCGGCGGCACTGAATGTCGGTAAGCGCAATGTTGCGTAAAGCCTTTGTGATGCAGGTGTATCCGGATGCTCATGCAGCATACCAGCAGCGGCATACGCCGATTTGGCCTGAACTCGAACAGACGCTGAAGCAGCACGGTGCGCATAATTACAGCATTTTTCTCGATGCAGAGCGTAATCTGCTGTTTGCTTATGTCGAAATTGAGTCACAGGCACGTTGGGATGACGTGGCGCAAACTGAAGTTTGTCAGCGCTGGTGGCGATCGATGCGGGAGCTGATGCCATCAAATGCGGATAACAGCCCGGTGAGCGAAGCGTTAAGCGAAGTGTTTTATCTGGCGTAGTAAAGAGTGCCATGACGGGCAGTCTGCCAGCCGTCATGGCACTCAACACCGCCACTAATCAGGCTGGCAAAGCGGTGTGAAGTTGCTCTTAATCAGCGACGGCAACCGTTCTGCAATCTTATGCAGGCATTACCAGCGTTGGCCATAACCGCATCACGGTATCGATAATCCCTTCCAGTTCTTCACGCGAGGCGCCTTCGCGGGCGCGCACTGACATCCCTTGCAGCACGCAGGAGAGATATTTCGCCATCGCATCGGTATCGCAGGTGCGGGCTATTTCGCCTTGCTGCTGGCGCTGTTGCAGGAACTCAAATAGCGTCGCCTCTTGTGAGTTATGGCGCGTGCGCAGCATTTCTGCCACCTCAGAAGATGCCGCAGAGAGCGCGGTAGAAGTGCAGATAAAAAAGCAGCCGGCCGGCTTTTCCCGATCGGTGAAACAGGCGGCAGTCGAGCGGAAATAGTTTTCGATACCCTGAGCCACCGTGCGATCGGGGCAGGCGAGTGCCGCTTTACGCTGTTGGGCAAACTTCTCGATATAACGGTCCATTGCCGCACGAAACAATCCTTCTTTATTCTCAAATTCGGCATACAGCGTTGGCGCTTTGGCGCCGGTGGCGGCCACCAGATCGGACAGTGATGTGGCTTCATAACCGTGCGCCCAGAACAGCTCAAGCGCTTTGTCCAGCGCCGTTTCACGATCAAAAAGTTTCGGCCTGCCGCGACCTTTCTTCACACCGACGTCCTGATGAACTGGCATATGTCCTCACTTAACATTCGCTAACCCTGCAATTAAATTACCGATCATTAAATAATTATGCAAGTGCGGCGGAGTGTCATCGTGTCACCGCGGTCTACTGCACGCAATATGCCGCGACATTAAAAATTTAATGCCATGAATATCAATCATATGATTATTAAATTAACGATCATTATAAAATTAGTTTGACGACCGGCAGGGCAAAGGTTTAGCATTTAGTTATCGATCGTTAACTAAATAACGATAACCACACTACTTCACCAGATTGAGAGAGAAGATAATGAAAAACGTTAAAATTGCCCTGATTGCCGTCAGCTTGTCCACACTGTCATTTGCTGGTTTTGCAGCAGACCAGATTAATTTTACGCCGGTCGATCAACAGAAAATCGGGGTGGTTAGTGCGAGTGGCAGTTCGGATCTGAGCTCACTTGAGAGCCAGTTAGCAGAGAAAGCGGAAGCCGCAGGTGCAAAGTCGTTCCGCATCACTTCGACCTCTGGTCAGAACAAGTTGCATGGCACCGCGGTAATTTATAACTAATTGGTTATCGCGCAGCACGAGGGCTTCGCCAGTCAACAATGACTGACGAAGCCTTTTCTGCTTTAGCCGTTGCTGCGCAGCTGAGGATAACGGCGGAAGATAAACAGACACCAGAGCAGGGCAATAAGACCGAGTATTGCACCGGCGTTGCCGACATCGGCCATCTCCAGATGGGTACTGACCTGGTTACCCAACAGCGCGCCAGCGCCGATCCCGATATTATAAATCCCGGAAAACAGTGACATCGCCACATCGGTGGCATCCGGTGCCAGCGAAAGTACGCGTACCTGCATCGCCAGACCAATCATCATCATCGCCATTCCCCAGACAATGCACAGCACGGAAATTGCCTGCGGATGAATGGCAGCAAACAGCAGCAAGCCCATGCAAAGCGTGATCAGACTAATGGCGCTGATCAGCAAGCTTGAAGGGAATTTATTGCCAAATACGCTGAAAATAATGCTGCCTAAAATGCCTGCCGCACCAAAAATCAGCAGCAAGAAGGTGGTAAAGTTCTCACCCATCGATGCCACGCTCTGCATAAACGGCTCAATATAGCTGTAAGCGGTGTAGTGCGCAGTCACCACCAGCGTGGTCAGCAGATACAGGCCAACCAGTGCCGGGCGTTTAAACAGCACCGGTACACTGCTCAGCGAGCCGGTATGTTCGCTTGGCAGTTTAGGCAACAGTTTTGCCAGCATCAGCAGCAACACCAGCGCCGAAGCGGCAATCATGCCGAAGGTCATCCGCCAGCCGAGGTACTGACCAATAATGCGACCGATCGGCACCCCCAGTACCATTGCCAGCGCAGTGCCGGTAGCCAGCATGCTCAGCGCCTGGGTTTTTTTGCCGGCAGGCGCGACGCGGATCGCCAGCGATGCGGTAATTGACCAGAAAATGGCGTGTGACAGTGCGATGCCGATACGTGAAGCCACCAGCGACCAGAAATCCCATGCCAGTACTGACATCACATGACTGATAACAAACAGGGCAATAATCGACATCAGCAATAAGCGGCGTTCCACCTTGCGGGTTGCCAGCATCAGCGGCAGCGACATAAGCGCCACCACCCAGGCATAGATGGTCAACATAATGCCGACGTCAGGGGTTTTCATTGAGAAGCTGCTGGCGATATCGGACAGTAAACCTACCGGCACAAACTCGGTAGTATTGAAGATAAACGCCGCGACAGAGAGCAGAACGACGCGCAGCCAGGCGGTTTTACGTGAAACTGTGGTTGATTGCATGGAGTTAACAGAATAGTAAGGGAAAGATTATTTCGGCTCAGCGAAATCCACAGGGGCGAAAAAAGTGACACCCATCACATTTAGACCGGTATTGTGTTTTATTTATGCGATGAGATAAACCGAAATATCAACAAAACCGATATTTTTTTTATCCTCTTTAACAACTCGTCAACCGGGCCAGAACGTCGGTTTCTGGCGCGCTTTACGACCGCAGTATTTAAGATATCCGGCGCTGGAACGCTGGAAAAACCCTCCGCATGAGGTTTATTATCTGTGTTCCTTTCAGCTTAATCCCCTGACAAACTTGGATAAATGGAATGACCGCCTGTGAATAACAACCCCGAAAAGCTGAGCCCCATCAGCATTGTGCTGCTGGGGCTGGTGCAAATCCTGTCGTGGGGTGGCTCGTTTTATATTATGGCGGTGCTGGCTGCACCGGTCGTGCAAGAGACAGGCTGGTCGCAGCAGTGGGTATATGGCGCACTGTCGCTGGGTATTCTGGTGTCAGGATTGCTGGCGCCGCTCAGCGGCAGAATTATTTCGCGCTACGGCGGCCGCAGTATGCTGGCCAGCAGTGGGCTGGTGATGGCGGCCGGGCTGGTGATTATCGGGCTATCACATGCACTCTGGCTATTTTTACTGGCCTGGGTGCTGGTCGGTGTTGGCATGGCGATGGGATTATATGACGCGCTGTTTGCCACATTGGGTACGCTGTACGGCGGCTTTGCCCGCAGTGCGATTACCGGCATCACGTTAATCTCCGGATTTTGTACCACGCTGGTGTGGCCGGGCACCGCGCTGCTGATTGAGTGGCTCGGCTGGCGCGATGCCTGCCTGGCGTATGCTGCGATCCTGGCGCTGACGGTATGGCCAATGTACTACTGGTCACTGCCTGCCAGCGCATCACTACCCAAGCAAAACCGGACAAAAACCAGCGGGCAGAACGCGATTGAACCGTATCTGTTCTGGCTGCTTTGTGCCATTTTTACTCTTGCGTCGGTGATTATGACGGCAATTTCCGTGCAGTTGATTACGCTGCTACAGGCCAGCGGCTACTCGCTGGCCGCTGCGCTGGCGGTCAGTGCCATTCTAGGGCCTTGCCAGGTGGCCTCACGACTGGTTGATGTCGCTTTTAAGCGTGGTCATCCCATCTGGACCACCTTTTTCTCGACCGGATTAGTCGCACTGGGGCTACTGACGCTGGCGCTGTTTCCGCATTTTGCGCTGTTAAGTATGCTGCTTTACGGGGCGGGCAACGGGCTTCGCGCCATTGTGCGCGGGACTTTGCCATTGGCGATGGTCAAACCGGAAGAGTATGCGCGGGTGGTTGGCCGCATGGCGCGTCCGGCATTGATTGGTCAGGCGATGACGCCGCTGGTCTGTGGCTATGTTTATCAGGCGATGGGGGCGCAGGCGACTATCTGGTTATTATGCGCACTGGCGCTGATTAATCTGCTGCTGGTGTGTATGCTTAAACGCGCGTTGCCGATGCATCGCGCGCCCGTAACAGACAAACCGGCGGTGTGATTCGCGCGGTTGCCAGAGGGTGAGTTAAGACTTTAACTCACCATATTTATACGAAGCAGTGACGCCGCCATCAATCAAGATATCGCTTCCGCTGATATAAGTACCATTAGGTCCAAAAAGAAACTCAGCTAGCGCTGCGATTTCATCCGGCGTTCCGCCGCGGCCAGCGGGGGATTTAGCCAGCATATTGCGGTAAAAATCGCCACGTTCGGCACTGTTCAGTTCATCATAGGCCAGCGGAGTAAAAACAATACCGGCGCTGATACAGTTTATCCTGGCACCGCGTTTACCCCATTTTACCGCCTCTGACATCACGCGTAATGCATTACCACGTTTCGAAAGCTGGTAGGCATACAGGCTGTCATTAACCGCCTGAACCAGTGGCAGCTCAAGCATCTCTTCAGGTGACAGGGTTGCCAGCGCATCAGCTTGTTGCTGTGAAAAAGCATCGACATCCAGGCGATGGCTGGATTGCGAGCCGATAACAACCCCGGATCCGCCGTGGCCAATCACTTTACCAAACTCTTCAAATACGACCGCGGTACCGTATAAGTCGACGTTAATGATGTCCTGCGCTTTGGCCTGAGAAGGTGACAGCCCGGCGGTATGTATCACACCTTTTACTTCGCCGATACCACAGGCATTCTTTACCAAATTCTGCACAGACTCTCGCGAACTGACATCAACTACGGTGGTGCTCACCTCGAATCCCGCGCGTGATAAAGTATGTTTAACCGCTTCGGCATTTTCGGCTTTAATATCAGCTAATAATATATGCTTGCCAACACTCACGCGGCGGGCAATAGCCTGGGCAATTGAACCACTTCCGATAACGACAATAACTTCTCTCATAACTGTCTCCTGGGTGCTTGTCCAGCGGTTAATAAGAGCTTCAGAGCCTGCTGGCTGATAGCTGTTTAACTTCCTGCTGCGATAATTATCCCTCGGGGATAATGTTTAGTATATGAACTGTTTTTGCTTTCAGAATTCTTGTTTTATGTATAATGGATCACGTTTTGGATGCGCTCCGGGCAATCGCGATGTTGGATAAACTTGAAGCACTAAAAATTTTCTGTACTGCTGCTGAGACACTGAAATTCAGAGAAACCGCCACCCGGTTGGGCATCGCGCCACAGTTAGTCACGCGAGGCGTTGCGGAACTTGAAAAGCAGCTTGGCGAAATGCTATTCATCCGTAACACCCGACAAATGGCGCTGACGCCTTTCGGTCAGCGTTTCTGGCCAAAAGCGGAAGCGCTACTGGCGGACAGCGAGTCTCTTTTTGCCGAGGGCAAAAGCGATCATTCCCGCGATCTGTCGGGTAACGTACGCATTACTTTGCCGCCGCTGTTTGAAAACCAGGATATCCTGCGCCGCTTGCTGCGAAATCTGGAAGATTATCCTCAGCTCACGATTGAATGGCTGCCAACTGACGCTCACCTCAATATTATTGACGATCAGATTGATATCGGAATACGCATCGGTACCGTTCCGGATAACCGTTTCATTGTGAAAACCATACGCCCGGTTGGCGTAAATATCGTTGCTGCACCGGACCTGATTGTTCGTCATGGGTTACCTGTCACTCTGCAAGATTTGCGGCATAACTATCCGCTCAGCGCGCTGAAAAACAGTAACTCCGGACGGCTCTGGCCGTGGCAGTTTGCCGATGGCAGCAGTTTTTTTCCTGTTCAACCCTCATTTGTTGCCGCCGATATTGCCAGCGAACTGTCCGCCGCGCTGGCGGGCAGAACTTACAGCCAGCTGCCGGATATTAAGGTGCGCCCGTATGTACAGCGTGGTGAACTGGTCAATGTTTTGCCAGAATTTAACTTTCAACCCTGGCAGTTATATCTTTTCCGCCCGCACCAGCCGCTGATTCCTGCGCGAATCCGTTTGGTGTTCGATCTGCTGGCTCAGATCCTCAAGGATCTGTTTCCTCAGGAAAAAATACCCTGATGTTAATGCGCCAGGCGACGGAGTGATCCGCGGGGTAGCATACCGCCGCCGCATCAGTGCTTACTCAGACATTGACAGCAGGCCATCATCCAGGCGATTGCCCTGGATATGGATGCCGGCAAGCAGCACATCCATTTCAGCCAAATCGCGGCTGTTTAGATCTAAATCGATGGCTTTCAGGTTGTCATCAATGTAGGCCACCTTGTCCATGCCGGGGATGGGAACAATCCATGGCTTGCGGGCCAGCAGCCAGGCCAGCGCTATCTGAACCGGCGTTGCCTGTTTACTTGCCGCGACATCACGCAGCATCTCAATCAGAGGCATATTGGCTTTGATGGCTTCGGCAGTAAATCGCGGGAAACTCGCCCGCAGATCGGTGGCATTGTCGAATGTCGTACTGGAGTCAATGGTGCCGGTCAGAAATCCTGTACCCAACGGGCCCCACGGAACAAAACCAATTCCAAGCTCTTCACAAACCGGCAGCACTTCGGCCTCAGGTTCACGCGTCCAGAGTGAATACTGGTTCTGAACGGCAGTGACCGGGTGAATCGCGTGAGCACGACGAAGGGTTGCTGCCCCGGCTTCAGACAAACCATAGTGACGAATTTTGCCTTCCTGGATCAGATCTTTAAGCGTACCGGCTACATCTTCAATCGGTATATTCGGGTCTACACGATGCTGATAAAACAGATCGATATAGTCGGTTTTCAGGCGCTTGAGTGAGGCTTCCGCCACTGCGCGAATATTTTCAGGGCGGCTATCAACACCGGTGGTAACGCCATCTTCCAGTTTGAAACCAAACTTGGTCGCAATCACTACTTTATCGCGTGATGACTGAAACGCTTTTCCGACCAATTTTTCATTGGTATAAGGGCCGTAAGCCTCAGCGGTATCGAAGAAATTAATGCCGCGATCCCTCGCCGCATGCAGCACGTTTACACCTGTTGACTCATCCACTGCGTGGCCGGTGCCAAAACTTAAATTCATCGCGCCCATACCGAGGGCGGAAACGGTGAGTCCACTCCGGCCTAATTGACGATATTTCATATTTGGGTCCTCAACAGGGTTATCAGCGGCGGGCAATGCCCAGGCTTTCACGTAAATAGAGATCAGGGCTGGTGACCAGACGATTAATCAGGTCAGCAATGCTTAACCGGGATACGCTGCTGCCGCGAAAAACGTCGCCCTTATGGGATAGTGCATAATCCACTTCACTGCTGTTGGTAAACCAGGCCGGGCGAATCAAGGTGTAATCGAGGCCGGAATCTTCGATAACGGCGGCAGATTCGCGATAAGGTTTGAGAATATCGCCATGGCTTTTTCCCGGAACTTCGTCATAAATGCCCATCGAGCTGATAAAGATCAGCCGTTTGACGCCGGTTGCTTGCATTGCCTGCACCACACTGTGCGCCTGTTTCTTTAATTCGCCTGCCAGATTGGCATACACGATATCCTGACCGGCCATAGCGTCTTCCAGACTGCGGGTATCCAGCACATCACCTTCAATAATCCTGACGCGCGAAGAGTGCTGCGGAGTCAGACGGTTGGCCTGGCGTAAATAGAGCGTCAATCGGGCGTCGCTGTTATCTAATAAATAACGCGTTGCGACACGCGCAAGGGAACCCGCGGCACCCAGAATTAAGACTTTTGTCATCACTGTGACCTCATCAATCAACATGACGACAGTGTAGAAAAGCCTATTGTGTTTGTATGTGGATTTATTATGCTTTCACTATTCATTATTCAGGAATAATGGCAAAAATAGTCTGACAGGATGTTGGGACTGCGCTGGCCGAATTATTCAGCCAGCGTAACGTTTTAATCCCGATAACGTAATGCTTCGGTCAGCGCCCGGAAAGCGGGAGAGGAGTGATGCCGGTTCGGGTAATAAAGATAAAAACCGTCCCAGTAGGGCGACCATCTTTCCAGAACCCTGACCAGTTCCCCTTTTTCTAAGTAAGGCTGCGCGATTTCTTCCGGGACATAAGCCAGTCCGTGCCCGGCAAGCGCTGCATCCAGAACATAGAAAATATTGTTGAAGGTAAGCTGGCCATCAACGCGTATTTTTATCTCTCTGCCGGCTTCCTCAAATTCCCAGGTGTAAAGCCCGCCGGAAGTAGGGAAGCGGTAATTGATGCAGGTATGACTGATTAAGTCCTGGGGTTCCTGCGGTAGAGAATGCTTTTCAAAGTAGGAAACCGAGCCCACGACGGCAAAGCGAAAATCAGCACTGATGCGCGCGGAAATCATATCTTTGGCAAGCTGTTCTCCCATGCGCACACCGGCGTCATACCGCTCTGTAACAATATCGGAAAGTCCGTTATCCAGCATTACCTCCACCTTGATGTCAGGATAAGTGGAGATAAAATCCTGTAACTTTGGCCAGAGCACACAGCTGATGGCGTAATCCGGTGCATTAATCCGGATTGTTCCTGATGGTGTATCTTTCAGTTCATTAAGCGCATCAAGCTGGATCTCAATTTCATCAAAGTGGGGGCCAATACCCAACAGCAGTTTTTCGCCCGCCTCTGTCGGTGATACGGCACGAGTTGTACGTGTGAGCAGCCTTACGCCAAGCCTTTTTTCGAGATTACGAATGGTATGACTCAGGGCCGACTGAGAAATACCAATCTTAGACGCTGCCTTGGTAAAACTGCGTTCTCGGGCTACCGCCAGAAACGCCAGCAGGTCATTAATATTGTCACGAACCATGGATATTGCCCTCTGCACATACCATTACCGATTAAAAACGAAAGCAGAACCTTTAAGCAGTAAGGTCAATCTCCCATATATGAAAATTCTACATGATAGCATCCTTCATTCAGATACTAATTATATAAGAGTTTAAGCATTATTATTGTGCAGTGTGCGATTGGCATGTGAAAAGGATCAAAATGAGACGTAAATTAGCACGACGGAATATAGCCGCTGCGGCCGTTGCCTCTGCCTGCCTGTTGTTCTCGGGCGCAGGCATGGCAGAAGATTCACTCGCCATTGATACCTCATCTGGACCGGTTATCGGAGTGGTTAATCATGGCGTTGATTCATGGCTGGGCCTTCCTTATGCGGCGCCTCCCGTCGGCGAGCTTCGCTGGCAGCCTCCGCAACCGGTTAAACCTTCCGGCACTCCGGTTAAGGCTAATGTACTGGCCAGCAGCTGTGCGCAGAATGCTGACCTCGGCGATTTCGCACGTGCGGGAGGGAGTGAAGACTGCCTGTATCTGAATGTTTATCGGGCGGCAGAAGCCAGCGAGCGCGCGCAGAAATTGCCGGTATTCGTCTGGATTCATGGCGGAGCTTTACAGGTAGGTCAGGGCGGAGATTACGATCCTGCCAAACTCGCCCTTCAGGGCAAGGCTGTTGTGGTAACCCTGAATTATCGCCTGGGCTTGTTTGGCTTCCTGTCTCATCCTGCACTGGATGCCGAAGGACATGAGTTTGGCAATTACGGGCTGATGGATCAGCAGGCGGCGTTGCGCTGGGTTCAGAAAAATATTTCGGCGTTTGGCGGCGATCCGTCAAATGTCACCATTTCTGGTGAATCATCAGGCGGTAACAGCGTTATGGCGCATATTGCCGCTCCTGAATCGGCCGGATTATTCCAGCACGTTGTGGCAATGAGCGGCTCGGGCATTATGACCCGCCATCCGGCATTTGGTGCGCCACGCCCGCTGACCGTGGCAAGAGAGGCCGGTATCGCCTTTGCTAAAGCGGTTGGCTGTGAGGCGGGTGATGCCGCCTGCCTGCGCGCGCTTCCAGCTAAACGGATCCTTGACGTTCAGCCAGCCTATGCGCTCAACGAATTCATCATCGACGGAAAGGTATTACCTGTTCACCCGTCAGATGCTTTCCAGGCAGGCAAGATTAATCACGTAACGCTGGTAAGTGGCACCACCCGCGATGAGGGGCGTTTTTTTGTAGCGCTTCCGGAATTAGCGAGCGGCAAGTCGTTAAAGGAAAGTGATTATCCGGAGTGGATAAAACGCCAGTATGGTGAGGCGCTGACGCCGAAAGTGCTGGCTGAATACCCGCTTAAAAATTATGACAATCCGAGTGAGGCCTTTGCTGCTGCGGTAACAGACAGCATGTTCTCCTGTCCGGCGCGGGCAATGAACCGAACGCTGGCAGATAAAATACCGGTTTATGCTTATGAATTCAGCGATCGCACTGCGCCATCTTATGTCGGTCCGGTCTCTTTTCCACTGCTGGCGGCACATACCTATGAACTGGGTTACCTGTTCCCGGGATTCAGAGGCGGTAGCGACATTCAGGTCAAGCTGAACCCTTTGCAGGAGAAATTATCAGACGAAATGGTCAACTATTTCGCCGATATGGCAAACATCTCAGCCCGTCAACACCACTGGCCACGCTTCAATCCTCAGTCAGACAACTACATGACCTTTGCACTGCCAAAAGCCAGGATGATTTCGGGACGCTTCGCTGAAACCCACCATTGTTTATTCTGGGACCAGCAGGCCATTTATTAATTTTCAACAGTTCTCAATTCCCGCCGCAGACTTCAGGTTGCGGCTTTTTGCCGGCTCCGGGAACTGGCAGTGGTGCTTTTTTCAACAGAAAACAGGAGATTGATAATGACCCGCAAATTTGGTTTTACATCAACAACTGACCAAGTGCTTAGCGGTCACTCGCTCAAAGGTAAACGCGTACTCATCACCGGTGTTTCGGCTGGGCCTGGAATTGAAACCGCCAGGGCGCTGGTAGCCATCGGGGCGGAAGTTATCGGCACCGCACGTAATCTTGCCAAAGCAGAGTCGGCGACGTCGGTTGTTCGTGACGCCGCCCGGACCGCAGGTGGCAACTTTGACATGATCGCGCTGGATCTGGCTGATTTGAAGAATGTTGACCATTGCGCCGGCCTTCTGGTCAGCCAGGGTAAACCGTTCGACATTGTCATTGCCAATGCAGGCGTAATGGCAACGCCACAGGGATATACCGCTGACGGATTCGAGACGCAATTTGGAACCATCAGAACGGGCAAAGGCGCTGTGGCACAAAAGCGAACAGCTGCTGCGCGACTACATCTAACTGCGAAAAATATCACTCAGTGATTTTATTCCGGCTGGGAGGTACTAATAAATGAAAAATAGAATTCTTGGAACTCTAAGGCGATGTAATAAAGTTCTTGCCAGAGGCCCAGATTATCTTAAACAGCACGGATGCGGCCCTGACAGTCATACGTGAGGGTGGAGGGATCGGAATGTTGCCGACGTATTTATCGCACCCCTATGTTGTTAGCGGAGAGCTTGTTCCGATTCTTGATGGTGAGCAAACTGTCAGGCACAATATTTTGGCATTCTGGACTGAGAGTCGGCGAGGAAATCCTAATGTCAGGGCATTTCTTAATTTTTTAGATGATATTTTTCCAAATCCCACACCGTGGAATACTTTCTATGGTGATGAAAAATAAGGGTAATTGCTGCGAAAACACTCTGGTTCTGCAAGCACTTTATAATTAAACCGGCCGGTACTGCGCCCAATAATTACCAGGACGCAATATCCGGCCGACTCATTAGCGAACAGCGCACAGTTCATTCCAGTAACTAAAGCGGATACGGTGCCGCAGTTGATTATTATTCATCGTTTCACCATTTCACTACGCCGCGCTGCCAGGTCAGCAGTCGATCGCGCAAAGCAAACAGCAGGGTGATTAGCGATGAAAACAGTAGCGCCATCACAATCAGAGCGGCATACATATTGGCATACGCCGCCCAACCCTGCGCCCATTGTAAATACCAGCCCAGCCCCGATTTTACCCCCATCATTTCGGCGGCCACCAATACCGAGAAGGATGCACCCAGCCCCATAAACAGCCCAACAAATACGTGGGGTAATGACGCCGGAATCGCCACGCGCACAATTAAAAACAGCGTGCTGGCACCCAGCGTTCGCGCCACATCGTAATAACGCTGATCGACACTGGCGACGCCTGACCAGGTCAGCACGGTCACCGGAAACCAGGTTGCCAGACCAATCAGGAAGATCGCTGCTGAAAAGCTTGACGGAAAAAAGTACAGCGACAGCGGTAACAGTGCGGTTGACGGTACCGGACCGAGAAAGCGCAGCACCGGATGCACCCAGTAACCCAGTCCGCTCGACCAGCCAATTGCCACACCGGTGAGAAAACCGCTGATGCTGCCGAGTAAAAAGCCCAGCGCCAGCAGCCGCAGCGAGTGCAGTACGCTGTCGCCCAGCCTTGGCCAGTCGGTGGCCCAGGCCTCAATCAGCGCACGCGGCGGTGCAAAGAATGGCGCAGGCAGCAGTGCAAGTTTTGCGGTGACGATTTCCCAGACCGCCAGTAACAGTGCGAGCGCAATTAGCCAGCGCGCCGCCCGACGCAGCGGTTGCAGCAGCGAGGAGAGGGCGAAAAAACGTCCGGCGAGCACCGTCAGCGTCAGCACTGCCGCCAGCAGCACAAACAGCTGATGGGTTTCACTGACAAAGCGCGGCGCGGCAAATCCCACCGGCTTATCCGGCCAGTAGATCATCAGCGCCGCCAGCGCCCACCAACCGACAATTGCCAACTGAAGCGCCAGCGTAATGCGTTGTGGCTCAGCGCGCTGTCTGGCTAAAGAGACGGTTTCACTGGACATCATCCCTCCTGATCGTTACGCAGCATGATGCTGATGCTCACCCGCAGGCAGCAACTCAGGCACATAGTGGTCGGCAAAGCGTTGTGCATCGGTCTCCGGGCGAATCACATTAATGGTTTTCAGCTCATTAACGTAAATTGCCACTTCTTTACGCAGCTGCGCGCCGGTAGAGTGATGACCATGAGTATGTTCGCTCAGCATTGCGGTGATATCCTCGACCGGCACTGAACCCGGCACAAACGGCGCAAAAATTTTCGCCGTTTCCGCCGGGTGTTGTGCCGTCCACTGCTGGGCATCGACAATCGCCTGAGTAATGGCTTGCGCAACTGCTGGATTATCGCGCACCAGCGAACCGCGCAGTCCGAGTACGCAGCAGGTGAGGTTGGCGTATTCACCGTTAAGATTATTATCGATCTCCACCAGTTGATGCTGCTGCTTCAACAGCCAGCCCTGTGGGTCGTCAGTTGCCAGCGCCTGGACTTCACCTTTGCGCAGCGCCTCGCCGAACAGATCGGCAGGATATTGCAGCCAGTTCACCTGCTTATCCGGGTCAATACCCAGTTTCGCCAACTGAATGGCAAAGAAATTGCGAATCGGGCTGGCCTGATCGGTCACCGCCACTGATTTGCCCACCAAATCTTTTACGCTATTGATGCCGGAATTTTCCGGTGTCAACAGCCGCATGCAGCCACCGTGGGTGCCGACAGTCAGGTCGACATCAAATCCTTGTTCCAGCGGTTTCAGCCAACGTAACGCCATACCAATACCGCCGTCGGCCTGCCCGGTGGCAATCGCCTGTAATAATGCATCGGTAGGGCCGCTAAAATTAACCGGCTCGACATTCAGACCATATTTCTTAAAGAAGCCCTGCTTGAGCGCCACAGAAATTGGCGACTGACAGACTGCAGTTTGTCCCCATGCCAGCTTCACCGTAGTCAGTGAGTTATCTTGCGCCAGCACCGTGGAAGGTAACAGTGAACTGGTACTGAGACCTGCGCCTAATAATCCCAGGTTACGCATAAAATGGCGTCTTGAAAGTGAATAGTGATTGCCTTGCATGAATTTCCTCGCATAAACATCCCGTTTAATTGAAAAGCATCATGCAAATAAAAATGCTGTGGGAGAAATAACAATGCTGCATGTGGTTATGCGGGAAATCATATATAGCAGACCGGAAATATTTGCGGCGGATGAAGGGATAGCTTTGCCAGAATTGTTATTTTGAATTACCCGCAGTGGTGATAAACCTGTCAAAAAACCACAGGAGAACACCATGGCGTTTGCAGCCGCGACAGAGCAGGGGAATGGACTGGCATTAAATATTCATCAAATCAGCCATCAGTTTTGGTTGGAAAATGAGAGTCTGCCGGTGTTACAGCAGGTCTCTCTGGAGATAAAACCCGGCGAGTTTGTGGCGTTGCTGGGGCCTTCTGGCTGCGGTAAGTCTACACTGCTGCGGCTGGTTGCCGGGCTGGACTTACCAACTGAAGGTGAGATCTTTGAAGATGATACTCCACTTACCGGTCCGCATCCCTCACGGGTGGTGGTATTTCAGGATCCAACGCTCTATCCGTGGCGTACGGTGCGCGATAACGTGGCGTTGGGATTACAGGCGCAGGGAAAGCGCGATGCCAGCGTCCGCCAGCGTATAGACAGCGTGCTGGAGCGAGTCGGATTGACGCAATTTGCCAATGCCTGGCCGCGACAGCTTTCCGGTGGCATGGCGCAGCGCGCCGCACTGGCACGGGCGTTGGTCAATAAGCCACGACTGTTAATTCTTGACGAACCGCTGGGTAAGCTCGATTCATTAACCCGCATTCGCATGCAGCGTGAACTGGTCAGCCTGTGGCAGGAGCAGCGTTTCACTACGCTGATGGTGACTCATGATGTCGAAGAAGCACTGTTAATGGCCAACCGGGTGGTGATATTCAGTGCGCGCCCGGCGAAAATTCTGGAAGTGATCCACGTCGACGTGCCTTTTCCGCGGCGGCGTAACGATCCACAACTGATTGCCTTGCGAACCCGTGCGCTGGCACAACTGGGCGCGGAACTGAATGAGGAACAGAATTAATGAGCAGTGAAATTCATCATTCGATAGTCGACCTGGTCGGCAGAACGCCATTATTAACGCTGCATGGATTGATCAATCATCATCAGCTGGCAGCGGAGGTGATTGCCAAGCTGGAATATTTTAATCCCAATCACAGTATTAAAGATCGCACTGCGCTGGCAATGGTGGAACAGGCCGAGCGGAGCGGAAAATTAAAACCCGGCGATACGCTGGTCGAAACCACCAGCGGTAATACCGGTATTGGTCTGGCGGCTATCGCTGCGGCAAAAGGCTACAAATTCCGCGTCTATATTAATGACTATGTCAGTCTGGAAAGAACAAAGCTGGTCAGGGCTTTTGGCGGCGAAGTAATTAAGTTTAGTGAGGTAGAACACTTTAGCGAGATACTGGAAGCCAGCGACGGCGACTTTGTTGCGGCCACAAAATGGCTGGAAAATAATGTTATCGCCAAATTACCCGATCATTATTTCACCGCTCAGTTGGAAAATCCCGCCAATCCTGATATTCACCGTACTACCACCGGGCCGGAAATCTGGCAGCAGACTGCTGGTCAGCTGGATATTGTCATCGTTGCCGTGGGAACTGGGGGCACGGTATCGGGTGTAGGCCAGTTTTTCAGGCAGCAAAATCCGGCGGTGCAGATTATTGCCGTTGAGCCGGGGATTAATTCGCGCCCGAGCGCAGAAAATCCCGATCCGCTGGAAATCACTGGTGTACATCAGTTTACCGATATCGCCCCCGAGCGTATTCCGCCAACCATGAATAGCGATATTTACCATGAGGCGCTGGCGGTCGAAACCTGGCAGGCGTATCAGGCTGCACGCGAAGTGGCGCAGACCGACGGTATTCTGATTGGAGAATCGTCGGGAGCGGTCCTGCATGCGGCAAAAATCGTTGCCAGCCGTCCGGAAAACGAAGGCAAGAAGATCGTGGTGATCCTTGCCGACAGCGGATTGACCTATTTATCCACCGACTTGTTTAATACCGATGTCAGCATTGAGCAGTTAAAAACCGCCAGGGCACAACTGGCCGATGGCTAAACTCATTGGGGAGTTCCCGGGCGCAGCACATAGGTAATATGTGCCTTGCGCGCCGGGGCTTGCTTCTAAAAACTCGCGGTATTTGATATATTATTGTGCATTGCTTATTCACAGCCACGGCGCCAATAACAACAAGATTCGCCGTAACCAGGATGACACAATGTTAGATTATCGCTTCCCGACAGCGCTGCAGATGGTTCTCAGCGTAGCGATGGCGGAGCAACTGGGTAAACGCTCGACCAGCGCCGTTCTGGCTTATGGCCTTGAGGCTAACCCTAGCTTTATCCGTAAGCTGATGGTTCCGTTAACCCGTGACGGCATCATCGTCTCAACGCTTGGCCGCACCGGCTCGATTCATCTTGGCCGTCCGGCAGAGCAGATCACGCTGCGCGATATTTACCTCTCAGTTATTGAAGATAAGCGCATCTGGGCATCGCGCCCGGACGTGCCGGCTCGCTGTGTCGTCAGTGCCAATGCTTGCTGGTATTTTAAGGCGATTGCTGACGAAGCCGAGCAGGCTTCGCTTGAGGTGCTGGCGCGTCGTACCGTAGCCGATGCCTTAGCTGAACTGAAAAAAGCCGATACCAGCGGCTGTATGGACTGCCCCGAGCCAGAACTCATCACTGATGGCAAGAAAACGGGCCGTTAGCCGGGCGGCCCATCAATTTATCTGGCTGTTTAAAACCACTTCATCCGCGCGCATTCCGTTAAACCCGTGCTTTATGCTGGCCAGGTAGAGTGCAAAATAGTCTTTTACCATCGTCATAAATTCCGGCGTCAGCGACACGATGTGTTTGTTATCGACAATGCTCAACAACTGATTTTGCTCTGCTGCCTGCAGGCAACGCTTGATATGAGAGCGGGAGACGCCACAGGAAAAAGAGGCTTTAAGCAGATTGTAATGTACATCCAGCGTATTCTGCTTAATGCTCTCCAGAAAGAGGTTAAACATTATCATATGCCCGCCATCGCGGCTGAGAAAGTCAGCGCTGCCCGGCACCATATAGTGAATAAAGATCCGATTTAAAGTGATCTCTGAGTAATGCTTAAAAAAAGCTGGCACGAAGTTCTGATGGTTCTGATAGAACGCCAGATCAAAATCGGTAGAAAGCATGGCACAAGGAAGTAACATTGTGTTAATCATTTTTTTCGTTTCTACTAACGTTTTAGCTGTAGGTTTATAATTAAACTTACGTTTGTCGGATGCATCCTTATAAACCTCAATCCTGCCGCCAACTCTTAAATACAACAGAAAAGAGTCCAGAGAATTACTGCTTAGCAGGTCATTCGCGATGCAGAACTTCTTGATATCTTTGAAGGTACTTTCTTTACGGGTGTAATAAAGACCCAAAATGGCTGAGCCGATGAGAAAACGGTTTGCCTTGAAAATGGTCTTAAAATACAGGGGGTTAGTCAAAAAAAGTTTTTGAAGAACGTCATGATGGCATTGTATCGCCTCATCAAAAATCCTTTTCTTTTTAAACGCGGCCGCCATTGTTCTGATGCTGGATTCCAGTTCCAGCCTTTTTTTGCTAATAAAGGGCATGTTAAATGATTTTTATTGTTAGAAATTTAATTGGTCGAGAATTATCTTATTGTTGTTTTTAAATTCTGTCAACAAAATGGAATGTTTTTACATAATTCTACAATACATTATCACTTGGCATTTAATAACACCTTTGTTTACTTTTTATTGAATTTAAAATCAAATTTAAGATGGAAAATTTACTAAAGTTGTGTATTTGAAAAAATTACACCAAGCGGTCAATCTTACGCTAAAGAGGGCCTTTGATCGCAAGATATCTATGAAATTATTATTAATTCTCAATGGGTTGTACAGTTTTTTTTCTGTGTTAAATTAGGCACAATAATGGACAGTGACTTATTTATCATGATGAATAGAATTTAAACAGCTACTTGTCTGAAAACTTTTAAGACATTTCACTAAGATAATTCACATATCGACACATATGTTCAGATATTTAATTATGATTTATAGTGACGGTTCTAAACTTTCAGAATAATGGGTAGTTGTGATGAGAATGTTAATTCTCGCGTTAGCACTACCTGCCGGGCTTCAGGTGCCGGTATGACGCGGCAGGTAAGGAAGGCGTGTTTGGAACTGGCAGGGTGCTGTTAATCGATCAATGTTGATGATGTTTGGTAACAGCGGCAATATCATTTCCACCGGCACGCTGA
Organism: Winslowiella sp. 2C04; assembly: GCF_050037805.1. Taxonomy (NCBI): domain Bacteria; kingdom Pseudomonadati; phylum Pseudomonadota; class Gammaproteobacteria; order Enterobacterales; family Erwiniaceae; genus Winslowiella; species Winslowiella sp. 2C04. The sequence goes on from NZ_CP188300.1 coordinate 2,319,704, forward strand.
GCAACGCTAAAAATAATAATCAGTCAATCATGGATGTTAGTAGGCTGGCGGATGATGCATAGATCACCCTTTGAGTATTGCAGGCCATCCTGATGGGCGACGAAATTGAACAGGTGTGAGAAATGAATAATCGTTCTTTATTATCACTGTTAATGGTGATCACTTTTTTTGTGATATTCTCACCGGGAAAAACATTGGCTTTCAAGTCTGGTGATATAAGACATAGTCAGCCATTTGTTTCATATCACACCGCAGTAACCCGTGATGATATTAATTATCTGGATATCAATGTTGATTTTGGCATCGTTTAGAGATTAGCTGACATAATTTGCCAGTAGTAGCCCGTTTCGGCAGGAATTCCACGCAGATATCTATACAAGGATATCTTCGATGTTGAATAATCTCGACGTTAGTGGCAATGACTTTTTTAATTAAATTCCTATAAATAAATGTTGCAACCGGTTTTTTTAAGAGAACGGTGTTACAGGTTATGAGTCAATAATAAATTTATTTGAAAGTTTCGGGGGTAAGATATGAATCACACTAATCGATTAACCATGATGATAATAGACAACAATCGATTTTTCCTGGACGGGGTGCTGACATTTATTGAGAGTCAATATCCCGATGTTATCATCAAGTTGTCCGGAAGAAAGATAAAGCAGCTTGATGTTCTGATGGTCGGACTGGATCGTGTCTCGCTCAGTACCGCCAGATGTTATAGTCATCGATTGGCAGCGCGCAGCAGGGTACTGATGGTTCATGATGGTTGTAATGCCAGACAGAGTAGTATTCCGTTTTCTTTGAGAAAACATAATTTAATTCATATGCACCGAAAGCAAACGTTAAGTGAGTTTTCCGCCATTATCAGTAAAATTTTAGGATCGGTCACCGGTAACGGCAGCAGGACAATACTGACTATTATTGATAAAAAATCTGCCAATATCAGTATACTGACGCCACAAGAAAAGGTATTAGTCGATCATATGCGGGTGAATACGCAGCTGAAAGAAATCGCCTGCCAGATGGCATTAAATCCTAAAACAATTAGCACTTACAAGCGCTCAATTATGCAAAAGCTGGATATGCAGAAAAATCTGGAGTTTTACCATTGGCTACTTTATTCAAATAACTAAACGGAATGATAATTGAAATTACCTGACCTTAGCTACCGCGCTGGAAGGTGATAAATAACGTAATTAAGGTGACGCTTTAGAGCGTCAGCCGCTGCTTTCAACTGAAGAAGTCAAAATATTCTGGCAGAGATAAGCCGAAATTGTTGTGGCATACATTAAATCATCCTGTTGAGCGCTGGTGAAGCACCGAATGTCTGAATTGACCTCCTGATAGCCACGGTCTGGCGCACCGTAAAGAGATCAGTGAACTGAGTAATGAATCAAAACCCGCCGCGGCGAGGCGTTCTGAGAACCTGTAGATGGGTGAGAAAGTCCTTATTGGCAGCAGGGATTTAAATGTAATAATAAAACTTGCATTTAAACGCAGGATCACTCAGCATTAAGTGTAACTGATATTATTACTATTCGTCATCGCGACGGGAGAGAGGCAAGATGAGAAGTGAGGCATTCATCCACGATCTGCTTAACTGGATCGATAATCATATTGAAGGGCGACTGGATCTTGACACCGTTTCTGAGCGCGCGGGCTATTCTAAATGGCACTTGCAGCGCATGTTCAAGGAGCATACCGGCTTACCGCTGGGCGAGTATATCCGCGCCGAGAAACTGAAAAAGTCTGCCGACCGTTTGACTAACAGCAACGAGCCAATCCTCAACGTCGCCATTTCACTCGGTTTTGACTCTCAGCAGTCGTTTAACCGTAGCTTTAAACGCCAGTTTGGTCAGGCACCGGGGGCGTGGCGCAGAACCTCCAGCCATGCACAACAAGCCGAGTGCATGCATCGTTAAGCCAACGCCAGGGCCGGCTCATCCGGCCCGCGATAGGGTTTTAAACTCAATCTTCGATAGATTCTTGCGGGCTATTTTTGCCCAAACCGGTTAACCCTCCGTCTTCTGGTTTTCGCTTATCATCCTGCTGCTAACTGCAAATTCATGCTACCGACTGCTTTTATCAGCCGGTCATTCCGCGTGGCGGTCTCCCGCAAAGCATTATGATTGTCAGAGCCTTAACGGTTATAATCCACCGTAATCACATCTTTCAGGATCTGGCATGAGTAAAAAATTGTGGATCGCGTTAGTGGTGGCGATGGTTGCTGCCGTGGCGGGATTACAGCCCGGCAAGCAGCAGACCTCGGTAACGCACTCGTCATCCGTGCAGCACAATGGCGTGGCGCACGATAATATTAGTGAATTAACGGCCGAGCGCCGGGTCGTGGGATATCTGCAACAGCATCAGCGTCTGCCGGACTACTACATCACTAAAAGTCAGGCGCGCCGTCAGGGCTGGGATGCGCGTGAAGGCAACCTGTGCAATACGCTGCCGGGCAGAGCGATTGGCGGCGATCGTTTCGCCAACCGTGAAGGGCGTTTACCGCAGCAGCAGGGAAGAAAATGGTTTGAAGCGGATGTCAATTATCGCTGCGGGCACCGTAATGCCGATCGCCTGCTGTATTCCAGCGATGGGCTGATTTTTTTGACCAAAGATCACTATCGCAGCTTTAATAAGGTCAATTAACCATGCCGACAATCAGCTTTGATTTTCGTTATATCGCCGATCGTAATGAGTTCTATCGCCAGTTTGCAGCGAAGTGCCAACTGGGCGAGGAGTTTGGTGCCAATCTTGATGCGCTGTGGGATGTACTGACCGGCGAGTTGGCCTTGCCGCTGGAGATTCGGCTTCTGCATCTGCATCAACATACTCACAGCGCACAATTCGCAGCGATTATTGCCACGCTGGAAGAGGCCGTGGAAGAGCTTGACGGATCACTGCAGTTGACGCTGAATTAATTTCCCACAAGTCGACGCCCTTTATATCCCTGTTATCATTAGGTGTAATAGGTTTATGCCTTTTACATTTTGTTATTAATCTATTTAATTTCCGCTCTCTACTATCTGAATGGTGATGGCGGTTTATAAATCGCACCTTAACATTTCACTGCTTATTATTTTAGTGATAATTAAAAGTGGCTGATATTTTAACTAATGGATTAATGATAAAGGCAATAAGGATATAATAATGACAGTAAAGGGCATAGCAGTATCAGGGTTACTGCTGGCAGGAAATGCCTGCGCCGAAGATAATAACTGGAAGATAAATACGCGTGCTGACTCGGTATCCGTGGCAAGCTCGCTGGGATGGCTGGGTGGTCGTGCGCAAGAGTCAGTCTATGCCAGCAGCGGAGGTGACAAAGTCAGCCAGCTGGACTGGAAAATTCACAATGCCGCCATCATCAAAGCGGATATCAGCTGGGATGCTTTGCCGTGGCTGACCGCAAACGCAGGCGGCTGGACGACGCTGACCTCCGGCAAAGGACATATGGTGGATCGCGACTGGATGGACAGCCGGCAGTCTGATCCCACGCACTACTCATGGCACCCCAATACCTCACTGAATTATGCCAATGAGTTTGATTTGAATTTGAAAAGCTGGCTGTTAAAAGGCGAAAGTTATCGTCTTGGGCCGATTATCGGTTATCAGCAATCCCGCTTCAGCTGGACTTCGTCAGGGGGTAAATATCGTTACTACAATGGTCTGGTTAGCGGCAGCTTTCCACAGAACCGGCCTGTAATCGGTTATCAGCAGAAATTTACCACGCCCTATATTGGTCTGGCCGGACAATACCGCGCCAGTAATGTCGAGCTTACTACGCTGTTGAAATACAGCAATTGGGTGAAATCCAGTGATAATGACGAACACTATTTACGCAAGCTAACCTTTCGCGATAGCAGTAAGCGATCGGGTTATTATTCACTGCTGGTCGATGCCGGATATTATCTCCTGCCGAATATTAAACTCTATACTGAGCTGAGTTATAATCGTTATCAAGAGGGAAAAGGCGGCACCGAGATTATTGATCGTAGCACTGGGCAAACTCATCAGATGAAAGGTGATGTTGCCGGGCTTGCTAATACCTATTACACCGCGCTGGTTGGCGTAAAATATACCTTCTGATAACAGGCCGGGGCGATTTTTCGCCCCGGCTGCAACTCAGCCGTTAATTAACTGCACAATTTCCAGCAATTGCTGCCGCTGTGCCGGTTTTAATTTACTCGCCGCGCAGTCATCGCTGTTTTGCACAATCAGGGCACTCAGCCCGACCAGCCAGTCATAAATATAAACCGCTGTGCTATTGGCAGGGGCTGCCGAAAGGCGTGTCAGGCGCAACGTCTCACCAAAGCTCACCGCTGGCATCGTCGGCTGAGCAAAGATCTTCTCACCGCGATTAATCCGGCTCTGTGGGCGCTGCGCTTCACTCTGTTGCAGGAAGCCGAGCCAGGCGACAAAATCACCTAATATCGTCATCGCCCGTAACACCTGGCGATCGGCTTTCGCGTTATGCTCGCCAGCTATCGTTTCGCTCTCAGTTAAAGCCTGGCGTAATAATTCGCCAACCCGCAGGCGAAAGCTGGCAATAATCAGCTCTTCAACCAGCAGTTGTAGGGTGGCTTTATCCATATTCAGCAGCGCCAGCAGCGACGCGTTTTCTGGCAGATTACGCAGATGATTAACCCAATAGCGCAGCACGTTTTGCGCAAATTGGTCATCCCGATCCGCTTCAGTAAACGACAGCTGTGGTGCCGCATCCGACTGTTCACTGAACAGATCAAAGGTAATACCAATGCTAAAGTGGCTCAAGGTACTGGCGGCGTGCGCGTCAGCCTGCGCCTGTGGCAGGCGCAGCCACAGGCGACGCAGCTCATCGCGGCAGGGTTGCAGTCGTTCAAGCAGTTCACCGTGCAGACCGGTTCGGCTTTGCAGCACTTTTAACAGCGTTTCCGCGATGTGCTGTTTTTTCTCTGGCTGCTGATTCTCGTTGTCGCGGTATTGCCAGCTTGCCAACAGATTATCCGCCACTTCATGTTGGAGTTCTGCCAGCTGTTGGCTGAGCCGCGAGGTCTTCACCTCAGAATGAAGGGCCGTTTCCAGCCAGCTTGCCATGCGCTGCATGCCGGCGTCATCAGGCACCAGCATCGAACCCCACATATCACCTGCATGGCCGATGCGTCTTTGCACTGCTTCATCATGATTGTGCTGAAAATGACGACGATCCCAGCGGGTGATCGCCCAGATCAGCCCTGGTCGGTGCGGGCTACGCTGTTGAGTATTTTCACCCTGTGTAGTTCGAACCCAGTGTTCCAGCGCTTTGCTGACGGTTTTAACCTGATTACGGCTGCTGGCGGCACCGCAGACTACCAGCAGATTAACCGCCTGACGATCGCTGTAATATTCCAACAGGTAACCGCGTTTCGCCTGTATCAGATCGGCCAGCCGTGCATTTTTCTGTCGCGCATCCTGATGGATTGCTCCATCCTGCGGCTCATATTCCGCTGGAATATCCAGCACATCAACCGCTGCCGACAGCGCTGCACGCGGCGATAATCTCAGCGGTATATGTAGCTCTGCGGTGAGCAGCACCAGCTCCGCCAGCGAGATATTCTGCGCGGTTGCTGCGCGACCATGCGGGCAGGGCACGATCTGCACATTGCTGTCATCGGCCATATTTAACGCGGCGGCGCTGGCCGGATTGAGTAACGCCTCTGTCGGTAACTGCATTTCGTCGGTAAGCAGGCTGAGCGGTGCCAGTACGTTACGGCAGCCGCCCAGGCTTTGCAGACGGTGGGCCAGCTGTCGCCACAGGTCGGTAAGAACACGATCTCCGTTCCACAGCAGCGCAAAAAGTTGGGCACGATCGTCGACGGTCAGCCAGGGCGCTAACTCAATGGCGGCTGGCCAGAAATCGTTGCTCAATGGCTTCTGGCGTAAAGCATCATGACGCAGCATAAAATCGTAAATCGATACCATTTGATCGCTGGTGATGCCCGCACTCGCTTGCGGCTGACGGTGGCGTTGCAAATTGCTCAACTGCATCATCATCTGTGCTTCATCAGGCGGGGTATCAGGCTGCGCTAATCCGCAGCGCAGCACCATGCAGGTGATATCGGCTTCACTGAACAGCGTCAGTTCACAGGGCCACTGCGAATTTTCGCTTCTGGTCTGAGGTTTGAAGCGGATCACAATCCCGCAATCCTGATTGCCAGGATTAATATGGCTGAAATAGTCGAGCGTTTTGCCCGCCATCCCGCTGACCAGCCGCTGTTGCGAATCACCGACCAGTGATGAAATAAGCCAGGCTTTCCCTGCCTGTGACTGACCGTAAAAAGCAAGGGTAGTACGCTCAGCGACCGTGGCGTGCAGCCGATCGGCCTGCCGACGGCAGCGGCGTAATTTTGTTTTCAGATTTGTCGCTTCGATATCCAGGCGCATTGCGCTGCTGCGGCTGTTATCCAGCCACGTCAGCGCGTTGCTGAGGCCTTCGCTGACGGCCATCAGCCGATCTGACTGCTGTTCTGGCGTGATAAGTTTCATTTTTTAAACACGCTCCCACTGTCGATCCAGTATTGTGCCGCGCTGTTGCCGCTGGCTGATAAGGTATTCAGACTGAGGCGTAAATGCTCCAGCGGTATCCGGCTGCCGTCAGCCAGGCGGGCGTCAGCAATCTCAAAACGCTCCGGGCTATGGGGATCTTCACCGGTAACGACCCGCAGTCTGATACGCAACTCGCTGTCACCGGCTACTTTACGTGCCAGAGTGGGATCGGTAATCGACAGGCTGTAGAGTGGCGCGGCAGGCCAGCGAGGGCTATCCAGCTGGCGGAAGCCCAGGCATAAGCCGCCGCGGATACGGAAGCTGGTGAGGTTGTCGAGGCTAAAGCCTGGCCGGTCAAGATCGATATCGCTGTAATAAATATTGCGGTTACTCAGCATGTTATCGGCGTCCAGCATACCCAGATAGCGAATGGTGGAGTAGGGCTGAAAATCTCCAGCGCGGAACCAGAAGCTGGACAGCCTGAGATCCAGAGCCAGCAGGCACAGCATCGCGCCGACCGCGGCAGTTGATTTCGGATTATCAATACGACCGAGCTTGTTAAACGGATACCAGTCGCTGGTGTGATAACCTTCCAGCGATAAAATCCGGCTGCCGGGTAACGGTTGCAGATGGCGAAACAGCGCCTGTATTCCTGGGAAGCGCGACGGGCGGCCAGTCAGCAGCAGTACGTCGCAACTGTAGAGTGATACCACTTCAGCCATTGAACGCAGCGTCTGCACTATCGACAAACGATGGGATAAGAATTCACCGTGCAGTTTATTCAGCTGAACGATCAGCGGAACCTGCAAGATATCGAACAGTGGCTCGCCGCCCAACGCGCGTTGCAGTTCGCCATTGATATACTCCAGTACCCTGCTGGTCGGCGGCTGATCCAGCATTTCAGCAAAGGTGGCATCGATTTCTGCGCTACTGTCGAGCGGGTCAAAATGCTCGTAATTTTCCAGAATGGTGCGGGCTAACGGCATAAAAATCTGCAAGGTCAGCTGCTGACGCAGCGTGGAATGTGCATCGGTGCGGCCATCATGAGCGAACAGTCTGGCCATCAGCACTTCAGTATTAAGCAGACCGGCGCTTTTCAGCGCCTGCTGCAGCGCCGGCAGCACATACAGCTGAATGACATCCAGCAGAATATCATCACCCGCCACTTTGAAACCTTCGCGGAACAGCAGGCGTGGATTAATTTTCACATTGTTGCCGCTACCGTCATCCAGCGCGTAATGTGTAATCGCCAAATCTGTGGTGCCGCCGCCAATATCGATAGAGGCAATACGCAGGGTTTTACCCGGCTGCTCGTCAGCCGCCAGCGGGCGGTCGGGCCGCGCCATACTGGCAAAGAAATCTTCAGCGCGTCCGGCAAAATTAACCTGGGTTTCATTGAACAGATAAACCATCTGACCGCAGGTCGCCTCATCCCACTCCATCTGTACTTCCGGCACCGGCTTCAGACTGCTGGCTTTATCGTGCTGAGTGGAGAAGGGTTCATCGGCCGGATGCCAGGCCATCGCTTTCCACACCAGTGCAATTGCTTCAACCATGCGGCGGCGAAATATCTCCCGCTCCGGTTTTGGCATTGCGGAAGGGAGCGTCAGGATAATATTACGCAGCTGACGCGGGGCGGTGCTGTGCGGCATTTTCATGCGCTGTGCGGCGCTGTTAATCTGCATCAGCGCCTGTGCCAGCAGTTCGCTCAGCATAAATGTCATCAGCGAGCTGCGGCTGTAGTGCGCTGAAAATACCGGCAGGCGCTCATCGGCTGGCAGGGTATACAGCGGTTGGCCGTTATCATTGAGCAGAGTCATGAGTGGATTGGCTATAGCCGGCGCTTCGCTAGCGGGTTGGTTAAAACGCCAGCCCGGCAACCAGCTCTCTTCATCCCACAAGTAGCGGCGTGGGCTGGAGATGCCGCTGGTGCCCTCGGTGCCGAGGCGCTGCAACGCCAGTCGATCGGCTTCGCGGCCAACGCGCGTCAGAGAAGGCCAGACAAAGGCATTTTCACGCCCGCTTTCCAGCGAGAAATTGGCTTTACCGAAGTTGGCCTGAGCAAATTCAATCCGACTGACAAACATCTCGTTATAGACTTGCTGTGGCCTGGCCAGATCGCGCAGCTGCAACTCATAGGTTTGTTTCAGACCGTTGCTCTCATCAGCATGATCCTCGACCAAAATGCCGCAGGTGTGAGAATTACCGACATCAAGGATCAAATCCACGTTAACCACCGGCTGCTGTAACGTGGCGGTGTGAATTTTAATCTCGTTCAGTTGCAGCTGGCTACCGAGCAGATTCAGCAGGTTAAGGTAGTGCGCCTGATACTCAAACTCCTTCAGGCCGATTTTTACATTAACCGCATGACGATGTTCACGCTGCGCGGCTTGTTGAGTAAACACTTCGCGTAACCAGCCGTCGATCCAGGTAAGATCAAGGAACTCACCCAGCTCATCATTGTGCCAGGCAAGAGCGAAGCTGACGCCGTTCTGAGCATCGCTTTTACACAGCGCCAGCGCGCCGTCGTCTGCCGCCGTGGTGCCGGTGTCAAACGCCAGAGAGGCGCGATGGGTATGGCCTTGCTGGTCTGGCGAGTCCAGTTTACTGATCCGCACTCGCGCCCAGTTTTCCGGGCCGCCGAGAAAATTGCGCGGCGGCGTATAGCGCAGCACCGGCAGCGGTAGCCAGATATCTTCCAGCAGCATCAGTGACTGGTCCAGCGTAAAGCTGAACTCCGGTTTCACCACTTCCGGCGCAGCACCTGCCGCCATACGCAGCTGATATTTTCCGTTATTGCTGTCATGATCCAGCCACATCAGTGGACCGTTAGCAGTCTTGCGGACAAATTTTCCTGCCTTTACCGCATCCGGCTGTGCCCTGATGGCGAAATCGAGAAACTGGATACCACTATCCTGAATCAGCGTCACTTTTTGCTTAAAATCGATAAGGGTTGCCAGCATGGTCACTTCGTCTCGCGTTTCATCGTCATCGGGAACACCGTTTCGGTGCCATAGCGTGCTTCGCAGCTAGCGGCACCGCTGGCCGCTTTACAGACAATTTCCGGCATTTTATAGCGGCTACCATCGCTGCAACGGGCGGTATAGCGGCTGTTAATCACCAGATTGCCCGAGCTCATTAAGCCAGCTGAGATATCGGCTTTGCAGCGGATGCCGTCTCCCTGAATAAGGCGAGCGCTGCCAATACCCTTTCTAAGCTGATACTTCAAACTCGGTGGCTTACCGGTTGGTAAATTGTTCGCTTCCAGCGTCACGCGCCAGCTGCCGTTCAAAAAGTCAGTGGAGCCAAGTTTTACCGCATCGGCAGGCATCACCAGATCGTCAGCCGTCGCCAGTCGTGCAGGCGTTTCAGCCACGGCATCACGTGGCTTCTCACTCTGCGGCTGCGCGGGTTTCGTTATTTTCGGCGCTTCAGGCAGCCTGGCCGGCTCTGCTGACGCAGCGGTCACCGCTACTGGTGCAGTTACCGGTGTGACTGGCGGCTCAGCAGCGGGTTTAGCCGTTTTGATTACCGGCTCTTGAACGATCTGAAAGGCGCTAAAATATAAGCCGACCAGCGCAGCCGCAATGATCAGCGGCAGCAATAACCAGCCAGCAAGCCGCCACAGCCGACGCGGCTTAAGCGGCGGTGTAACAATCAGCGGTTCAGGTTCTGCTGCGGGCAGCGAAACAGCGGATAGTGGGGGAGCATTAACCGGCAGTCGTGGAGGTGGAGTGAGTTGTAGCGTGGCACGCAGGCAATCAAGCGCATCGGCACGCGGCTTTTTATCGACATCGACAAAGCCCCAGAAGGTGATCACCGGCTTACCATCCACCAGATAGATGGTGTTCTGGTCGGGAAACTGAAAAGCTTTGCTCAACAGAATACCAAACAGCCGCATCGCCGGATTCTGCGAACGTTGCGCTTGTTGACCGATCTCATCAACGGCTGTCTGATAGCTGTCCAGTAGCTGAATGGCGGCCGCTCGCTCGCTGTCGCTGGCGGCAACCCACGACTTTACTTTGCCACAGAATGGCGCGTACCAGTCAATGCGCTCGCCCCGTTCATCAGGCTGCGGAATTGCCAGGCAACTGGCGATATCTGACTGTTTTTTCAGACGTAATGTTTCGCGCAGCTGAAGTGCAGAAGCGTAAACCGGCTGGCCATTTTCCCCAAGCGCAAGTAACGCATCCAGATTTCCGCTGCGTAAAAATGATTTTGCCACGTACCACGGCCCTTTTGTGACGCTGCCTGAGGCAGAAAATAAAGTGTTATCCGGAATGTGATTACTTTAATTCTGTCAGTGCCCGATCAAACGCCGGAATAAGCACTAAAAGTGGCAACTGTCTGCGGCATCGGGCGATTTACTCCACCATGGGCCAGCACGGCTGCGGGGCAGCCGCGCCAGGTTTTTGAAGTGAATTTTTGAGTTTTATGTTGACTGACTAAGTGGGTATTTTTCCATCATTAACTCAGCCGATTGAGTCGGACGATAAAATCGACGGAATCATCATCCTCGGCTCTTACACGGCGTTCAACTGCGTAAGCGGTTAAGCCGAAATCATCCATAATACGCCGTGTTGATTTACCATTTGGTGTTCTGAAAAAAGCGTCAAACAATTCCTGGCCTGATTTGCCCTCGGTCATTTGTAATGTGGTCTCATTAGTCATGGTATTTCTTTCAATCACTTCCGGTAGCTCACCGAAAAAGTTATTTTTTCTGGATATGGTTTCATACTGATATCGAGTGACATCGCTGGCATAATAGGGCACGTCTCTTATTTCTCTGTAGTTATGATGAAACGTCCATTTAGTTCTTTCAAAGGTATTACTGAACGTATTACCTCTGTTAAGTAGGTCTCGCGATCCCATCGAGTAATTCTGTTCGAAATGCAAAAAGTTATTTTTATCATCAATCCAGGCACGCGCCTGTTCCCAGGATTGTCGTTTGCTGCTGCCTGCATTATCAGCGCCCAGTAGCCTCTCGGCTGATTCTGAATAGGTAAACTCGAAATGGCGCGTTTCAGAAACCATCGCGCTGTCAGCGGCACCGCTGGATAACAGGCGGGGCCCGCCCGCCAGCAAGCCTGCGCCAAGAGTTAACAATCCGCTGGCAAAGGAGAGCCACCCCAGCGCCGCAGCAGCGCGCGGATTGGTGCCTGCGCTGGTGATACTGACGATACCGCTGACATCTGCCACCAGATTCGCGGTGCCAGTCAGCAGAGTCGTGGCGGAAGTGCTGACCAGGGCAGCCTCTAAACTCCCGGCGGCTATTAATGAGCCTCCGCCGGTAAACAGTGCTCCGACAATGCCCAAAATGCCCATCCCAATGCCCAATGCTGCCTGCCAGCTAAAATGACCGGATGGATCGCTGCGGTTGACAGGATCTCCCGCGCAATAGCCGTAAGGATTAACGCCGCCCATGCCGAATGGGCTCCAGCTGTCGGGTGCAGTAAAGCGCATCAGCAGCGGACTATAACTACGATAACCATTGCCCAACAGAGAGTTTCCGCTGACGGGATCCTGACGCTGCCCGTTAAAGCCTGCAATATTCCTGTTCATAAATACCCCCTTGTTAATCAGAGTATTTATTAATAGCGGATAGGGATCGGGATAAAAACAGAAAAAAAACCAATTAAATCATATTAATAAAGGCATCACAAAATGATAAGTCACTACTAAATCGAACGCCCGAGAGTGATGGGCTAACAAATCTCTTGCATCAAAACCGGTACGCCAGGCCAGCGCTGATCGAGTAGTTTTTATTGGCTATTCCTGCGGCATCGCCGCCTTGTTCATCGTAACTATTATCACTGTGGTCGATCATTTGGGAACCGCCTTTACCTTCGGAATAATGGTTATAACTCACCTCTGTAAACACTTTGGCATTAGGCGTTACGTAATATCCGACGTCCATTGAAGCACCGTAAAAAGTAGAGTTATTCGATTTTTCACGAAATGTCAGGTCACGCGCATAGTGCTCATCATTATCGTTAGCCTGCACCCACGGACTGTATTTCAGCAGCCCATTAACTTCCAAATTATTCACGCGATATTGTCCAGCCAGACCGATATAGGGCATTGAGAAGCGCTGTTGATAGCCAATAACCCGCTCACCACGCGGCAATTCACCGACATCGTTACCGTTATCATAGCGGTATGAGCCGCCGAAGGCGGTCCAGCTAAAACGCGTTTGTTGATAACCGACGACTGCACCCAGCCGGTAATCGTCGTCCTGCAACAGCCAGCCCTTCAGGTTAACATCGAACTCATTGGCGTAGTTAAGCCGGGTATTGGAATGATGCGAATGTTCACTGGGATCGGACTGGCCTTCTTTCAGCCAGTCCCAGTCATCCAGCGTGCTGCTACCTGATGCCAGCGAAGTCCAGCCGCGGGCATTCAGCGTCAGCCACGAAAAAGCATCCCATGAAATATCGCCTTTCAGGATGGCGACATTATTGATTTTCCAGTCCAGCTGGCTGAGTTTTTTGCCGCTGGCTGGATCATAAACTCGTTCCTCTGATTTACCGCCCAGCCATCCGAGCGAGGTTGAGAGCGAAATATTATCCGCTTGGGTATTGAGTTGAAACGGCGATGATGTGACAGCATAAACATTGCCGGTTATCAGCAACGTGGCTGCGGCAATAAGCTTTTTCTTCATGGTTGTTTCCAACATTTATTAATCAGCGATATCAGATTGCATTAACGCTTATTTTTATAAAGTGATGGAAATCTTATTCTGGTTACCTGACGACCTGAACTATCGTCTTGCCACCTGGATTCTGCGGGCGCGTTTTGGCCGCGATAAAACAATATGGGCCAGCACGCCACCGATCAACCCCCAGAATGCCGCGCCGACGCCGAGCAGCGTTACGCCAGAAGCGGTAATCAAGAAGGTGATAAGCGCCGCGTCGCGCTGTTGACTGTCGCTTAATGCCTGTTGCAAGCTGCCGGAAAGCGTGCCGAGCAGCGCCAGTCCGGCGATGGTATGAATTAATGCCTCCGGCAGGGCGCTGAACAGCATACCGATGGCCGCGCCGAAGATCCCGGCTAACAGATAGAAACCACCGGCGGCGGCCGAGGCAAGATAGCGGCGTTTCGGATCGGGATGCACATCGTCACCCATGCAAATCGCGGCGGTAATTGCGGCAATACACACCGAAAAGCCGCCAAAAGGTGCCAGTAACAGCGAGGTTAACGAGGTCCAGCTTATCAGCGGTGAAACCGGGGCTGCATAGCCTGCGGCTTTCATCGTCGCGATACCTGGTGCATTTTGTGAAGCCATCGTCACCATAAAATAGGGCACGCCGATTCCCAGTAATGTCGATAAAGTAAACTGTGGAGCAGTAAATTCCGGCCAGGCAAAGTGCAGCGACTGCTGCGGGAAATTGATATTGCCCTGCATCAGTGCCACTGCCAGGCCCGCCAGTAGCGTCAGCATAATCGCGTAGCGTGGCATAAAGCGGCGTCCCAGCAGCCAGATCAGGCACATACTGCCGCTAAGAACGAAATTGACCTGTAGCGAGGAGAAAGCATCAAGGCCGAAACGCAGTAAAATGCCTGCCAGCATGGCGGAAGAAATTGCCAGTGGAATGGTGTTCATCAGCCGGGCGAACAGGCCGGTGACGCCGCAGAGTAGCATCAGCCCGGAAGCAAAGATAAAGATGCCTGTCGCTTCATTTAGCGTCACGCCGGGCAGGCTGGTGATCAGTAGCGCGGCGCCGGGCGTCGACCAGGCCGTCAGTACCGGCATGCGATAGTAAAGTGACAGGCCAAGTGAAGTGATGCCCATCGCCAGACCCAGCGTAGTCAGCCAGCCGCCAATTTGCAGTACTGAAGCGCCTGCGGCTTCTGCCGCCTGAAAAATGATGGCGGCAGAGCTGGTATAGCCCACCAGTACCGCGACAAAACCGGCAATAATCGCGGGGATAAAGAGTGATTTCGACGGTGTGGCGGGCATAGTCAATTCCTGCTTGTGCGTTATAGCGCACAACAATAGCATCGTGCGTTATAACGTACAAGCGGCTATAATCAGGGCCGATTTTCGGAGGGAACGCGATGCAGCAACTTAATCAGCACCTGGCAGACACGCTCAAACAGCTGCGGCATTTGCGCCAGTGGAGTCTGACTCAGGCGGCAGAACAGACCGGTGTCAGTAAGGCGATGCTGGGGCAAATTGAACGAGGTGAATCCAGCCCAACGGTGGCGACATTGTGGAAAATTGCCACCGGATTTAACGTCGCATTTTCGGCATTTATCGGCAACGCAGCCGGGCAACTGCCGCCAGTGGTGCAGCGCTACGCCGATTTGCCGGTGTTCAGCCAGGACAATGCTGATATGCGCGTGGTGCCACTTTTTCCATTTGATAAGCAGCTCGGTTTCGATATGTTTGTTATCGACATGGCGCCGGGCGCGCTCAGTGAATCTTCAGCTCATGAGCAGGGAGTAATCGAGCATGTGATTGTCACAGAAGGGCAACTTGAGCTAATGGTTGACGGAGTATGGCATCAGCTAGCGGCTGGCGAAGCGCTGCGTTTTCAGGCCGATCGCCCGCACAGCTATCGCAACGCCAGCCAACACAATGTGCGGCTGCACGATCTAATCCATTACCCCTGCGTCGGACGTTAATGCTGCTGTGGATTATCACTCAGCAGAATCGCCAGTTTTTTACCGTCGTCGAGCTGCTCAAGCAGCAGTTTAACCACCACCGTTAGCGGTACCGACAGGATCATCCCGACGGGCCCGAGTAGCCATCCCCAGAACAACAACGAAATAAACACCACCAGCGTCGATAAATTTAAACTTCTGCCCATCAGACGCGGCTCGAGGATATTACCGAACAGCAGGTTGATCGCCAGATAGAAAGCGATAACTCCCAGCCCCGGATAGAGGCCATTAAACAGCAACGCCTGAATAATCGGCGGAATAGCCGCAATAATTGAGCCGATATTGGGAATATAATTTAGCGCAAACGCCAGCGTGCCCCAGAGAAAAGCAAATTTAATATCCATCGCCCACAGCATCAGCCAGACCGTCAGGCCGGTAATCAGGCTGATCACGGTTTTTAAGACCAGATAGTGGGTGACGCTTCTTAAGCCATGACGAATGGCCGCCATGGCGCGGGACGGCACCGGAAACAGCAGGGGACCTTTCTGCTTCAGGCTCGGCACCTCCAGCAGCATAAACGCCACCGTCATAATCAGCAGGAACATTGCGGTCATGGCGTTAGAAAAATACCCCACGGCACCGGACACCAGCCGCACGGCGATTGACGGATCGATATAGTGCATCATCTCATCAAGCGAGATGTTAATGCCCATAGTTAACAGCAGGGCGCGGGTATCCAGCAGCGGCTGGGTTAACATGCTGCGATACTGCGGCAGGGTGCGGGCAAATTCATTGAGTGTGCTGCTGAGTGCTGCTACCAGTAGCAGCATAATCACCACAAAACAGCTCATCAGCAGCAGAATCGCCAGCACGCGCGGCACGCGGATCCTCTCTGCCAGCCGGATCAACGGATTAAGCACAATGGCAAAAAACAGCGATAATATCAGCGGCACCACCAGCGCCGACGCGGCCTTCAGGCTGGCAAAAATCACCAGCAGCATGGTGATAATCGCCAAAACCCTGACCAGTTTATCCGTCGATGAATTTAACACGCCGCTACTCTCCTTTAGTTTTGCTCCATTCACGCAGGCGCTGTATATGCAGATACAACGACGGGACAAAGAACAGCCCAATTGCCGTGGCGGCCAGCATTCCGCTAAACAGCGTGATACCGATGATTTGCCGACTTTCTGCGCCTGCACCGCTGGCCAGCACCAGCGGTAACACGCCGAAAATAAACGAAATCGCTGTCATGATAACCGCCCGGAAACGCTGTTGCGCCCCTTGTTGCGCAGCCTGCTGAATCGACAATCCTTTTTCCCGCAAATCACGGGAAAATTCAACAATCAGAATAGCATTTTTCGCCGCGAGGCCAATCAATAACACCAGGCCAATTTGCGCATAAATATCGTTGGCTAAACCTGCCAGCTTTAATCCCATTACCGCACCCATCAGGGCAAACAGCACCGACAGTAACACCGCCGCCGGTATCGTCCAGCTCTCATACTGGGCGACCAGGAACAGATAAGCGAAGACCAGTGCCGCCAGATAAATCATTATCGCTTTGCCACTGTTTTGCAGCTCCTGTAAGGACATGCCGGTCCAGCTGTAGCCGTATCCCTCGGGTAGTTCGCTGTCCAGCAGCTGCTCCATAACGCCCATCGCCTGACCTGAACTGACGCCTTCCACTGCCGAACCGCTCACCGCCACCGACGGGAACTGGTTATATTGCGCGATAAACGGTGAACCAACTGAGGGGGTTAACGTAACCAGTTGGCTCAGGCTGACCAGCGCGCCGCTGTCGCTGCGCACCGATAACTGATTAATTTGCTCGCTGCGCTGACGCCAGGTCATCTCATTTTGTACTTGCACCTTAAACAGCCGATTGCTGCGGGTAAAATCGCCAACGTTAATACCGCCCAGCGCGGTTTGCAGGGTGGTAAAAATACGATCTACCGGCACATTAAGTAACGCTGCGCGTTCACGATCGACGGTTAAACTCATTTCCGGCACGCTGGCGCTGAACGTTGTGAATACTCTGCTGAGTTCCGGCTGCTGATTGGCCGCCATAATCAGCGCATGGCTGGTGCGCGCCAGCTCCTGCTGTGATTGTCCGTCAAGTGCCTGAATGCGTAGATCAAAGCCCGAAGCATTACCCAGCCCGTTAATAGCCGGAGGAACAAAAGCCATCATCATCGCCGAAGGGTTGGCGGCAAGCTGTTGCTGAATGCGCGGCAGAACCTGATCGATCGGTTCGCGCTCATTCCACGGTTTTAACTGCACGATGCCAAAACCGCCGTTCGCTGCGTTGCCACCGCCGAGCAGACTGAAGCCGGTAATCTTAATCACATCGTCTACCGCCGGATCGGCAGCGACGGCTTGGTACATTTGCTCCATTACCGTTTGCGTCCGAGCCAGTGAGGCACCATCCGGCAGCTGCACATTTATAAACATATAGCCCTGATCTTCTTCTGGTAAAAACCCGACCGGCAACAGGCTGTAACAAAGCCAGGTCGCGCCCGCGGCCAGTATCAGAGCGGAGATGGTTGTGACACTGTAACGATTTATGCGCGTCACGGCACGTAAATAACCGTCACGAGTGGTTTGCAACAGGCGATTAAAGGCACCAAAGGGACCGCTGGTTGGCGGTTGACGATACTTGAGCAGCGTGGCGGTAAGCGCTGGCGTCAGCGTCAGGGCATTCACGCTGGACAGCACCATGGCGGTAGCCAGCGTGACGGCAAACTGACGATACAGTTCGCCGGTAATCCCCGGCAGCATCGCCACCGGCACAAATACCGCCAGTAATACCATGGTCGTAGCGATTACCGGCCCGGCGATTTGCGTGATTGCCTCGCAGGTGGCTTTAAACGGCCCAAGCTGCGGGTTTTCCACCATAATGCGCTCAACATTTTCTACCACCACAATCGCGTCATCGACCACGATATTCAGCGCCAGAATCATGGCAAATAAACTGAGCATATTAATCGAGTAGCCAAACAGCAGCAGTACCGCCACGGTACCGAGCAGCGATACCGGAATGGTCAACGCCACGATAAAGGTCGCGCGCAGGCTCTGCATAAACAGATACACCACCGCCAGTACCACCAGTAAGGTCAGAACCAGCGAATGCATAATCTCGCGCAGGGTTTCCCTGATCGAATCGGTTGAATCGAAATTGATATCAAAGGTCATATCATCCGGAAATGCCCGTGCCTGCTGCGCCATTTCTGCTTTTACTGCGCTGGCAACGCTTAGCGCGTTAGCACCCGGCGTTGGATAGATCATCAAAAATGCGCCGGGCGTATTATTCATCGCGGCATTAACCTGATAGCTTTCTGCTCCCAGTTCAGTGCTGGCGACGTCGCCCAGCCGTACCATGCCACCGTGTTGATTACTGCGAATCACAATGCGGGCAAACTCTTCCGGCGTAGAAAGACGCCCACTGCCGCTGATGGTCAGGGTTTTTTGCTGATCGGCAGGCGTGGGAGCAGCACCGATTTGACCGGCGGCAGCCTGTACATTTTGCTGACGCAGTGCCGCAATAATCTCATCGGTGGTGACATTAAGCGCTTCCATCCGTAACGGATTCAGCCAGATGCGCATACTGTAGTCGCGGGAACCAAAAATCTGCACATCACCGACGCCGTCGATTCTTGCCAGCGCATCCTTCAGACGAATGCTGCTGTAATTACTCAAAAACATCGCGTTGTGAGTGCCGCCAGGTGACTGAACGCTGAGCCCCAGCAGAATATTGGTGGCTCTTTTGCGCACCGAGATGCCATTGTTAATGACTTCGGCGGGTAACTGGGCGCTGACCTGCGACAGGCGATTTTGTACCTCGACCGCCGCCATATCCGGATCAGTTCCACTGGCGAAGGTGATGGTCAATGAGTAGCTGCCGTTATTACTGCTGCTGGACTCCATATACAGCATATTGCTGACGCCATTGATCTGGCTTTCAATTGGTGAACCGACTGCTTCGGCGACATCGCGGGCGCTGGCACCTGGATAGACCGCACTGACGCTGACCACCGGTGGGGTGATCTCAGGGAACTTTTCTACCGGAATAATCGTCAGCGCCAGTAAACCAACAAGGCTGATAATCAGTGCGATAACCATCGCAAACTTGGGACGTCTGACAAAAAAATGTAGCATCGCGATCGCCTTATTCGCTGGCGGCAGTGGCGTTCACCACCATACCGGGCCTGACTTGCTGAATACCGGAAACAATCACTCGCTCGCCCGGCTCAAGACCCGCAGTCACCTGATAGTGCTGTTCAACCTGGCGGCCAGGCGTGACGCGTCGCAGCGCCACATGGTTATCCTCATCAACCAACAAAACGAAATAACCCTCTTTGTCCTGCGAAAGGGCCGCAACCGGGATGGTTATGGCGTTTTGTGGCTGGCCGGCTTCCAGCGCGACATTGACCACGCCACCGGGTAACAGCAGATGCTGTGGATTGGCAAAGTTCAGCCTGACCGCCACGCTGCCGGTCTGTGGATCGATATGATTATCTACGGACTCAAATTTGCCGGGTTGTGGATAAGGATGGCCGTTGGCCAGCGTCAGCTGCGAACGAAAACTTTTCGCCGTCTCTGGCTGCTGCATCGCGGTTATATAGTCGTGCTCGTTGACTGAAATCCTGACGCGGATTGGATCCAGCTGCGTCACTGTCACCAGCGAACCACTGGCGGGATTGATCAGGCTGCCTGTATTGAAGCGTGTATGGCCGATGCGTCCGGAAATCGGCGCGGTGATGCGGGTATAACTGAGGTTCAGTTGCTGCGTTTTCAGTTCAGCCTGCATCTGAGCAAGATTAGCGCGGGCGATATCGCGCTCGGCCTCTGCGGCGTCGACGTCGGATTTACTGATGGCTTTACTGGCGGTTAAACGCTGTAACCGGCCGAGATGCAATTGTGTATTACGTAACACCGCCTCGGCGCTTTGCACCCGGGCTTTCGCCTGCTCGACCGCCGCATGGTGTTGTGCCGGTTCAATTTCAAATAATAACTGCCCGGCTTCGACCATCTGGCCTTCGGTGAAGTGGCGGCTGGCAATAAACCCTTCAACGCGGGTTAACACCTCAACCGTCTGAATGGCTTCAACACGCCCCATATACAGCAGCGCTTTGGCGGAATGCTTTATCTCGGTGGTGATAACTTTCACTGCGGGCAGAGGCGAGGACTGGGCAGTGCTTACCAGAAACACGCAACTCAGACACAGCGCAGCAGTTCGTATGAAGATATGCATAGTGATTCACCTGACAAGGTTGATATTACTAAATATTGTATTTTTCTTAGAAAACACCATATTAATCTTGATCAAGCCAGCAGGAAATTTGTGAGAATTATCTCATTTCAGGTGGCTGCGATGGAGCATCACGCAGTACCATGATGTTGCCTGCGTTGTAACACATTCACCGTCGGGCCTGCCCCCGTAGTAAGGGGTGACTTTTTAGCCAAACTCGATCAAGCGTCCTTGCCTTGCAAAAGGGCGCTGTTGAAAAAATCCGTACAATGCAGCACAGACAGATTCGCTAATTGCGCTGTCGAGCGAGATTAACTGATGGTCAGCGTCTTTAGAGCCTGCAGTAACGCATCGACTTTTGGCGTTAGCTGTTTTTTTTGCGGCCACAGAATCGTCAGTGGCAAACCCTCAACTGACAACGTTTCCAGCAGCGGCACCAGTTCACCACTGTCCAGTTGCTTGCGCACCAGCCAGGTCGCTATTTGCGTCACGCCCAGCCCGGCGACCACCGCCGATAACAGCGCCTCTCCATCGCCCAGCGCCATCGCGTGAGCAATTTCGCGCGTCAGCGTGCGGCCGTCTGCAGCAGGAAAGGTCCATGGCGTGGTGCTGCCGTCGTGTCGGGCGTAAGCAATGCAGCGATGATCAGTTAACGCTTGCGCAGATAACGGTGTGCCATGCTGTTGCAGATAATTCGGTGCGGCACAAAAAATCAGTCGTTCACTGCCAAGATAGTGATAGCCGAGTGATGCGGGATAATCCCCCGGGCCACCTATACGAACTGCAATATCAATGCCTTCTTCAATAAGATCAACAAAGCGGTCGGTAAAGGTGATGTTCAGCTGTAAATCCGGGTAGTGGTGGCAAAAGCGGTTCAGCAGCGGCACCACCTGTAAACGGCCAAAGGAGTGCGGCAGGGCAAGGCGTAAGCGGCCCGCCGGACGGTTGCGCTGAGCGACCAGCACCGATTCGGCCTCCGCCAGTTCATCCAGCACCCGGCTACAGGTTTGATAGAACGCCTGACCGGCATCAGTCAGTGACAGGCTGCGGGTGGTACGGTCAAACAGCCGTGAACCTAAGCGCTCCTCCAGCCGGGCGATACTTTTACTGACGGCGGAGTTGCTCAGGTGCAACTTTTCGGCAGCAGCGGTAAAGCTGCCGGTTTCTACGCTGACCACAAACGGCGTTATACCTTTAAGACGATCGCTGGAAATCATGATTAGTGAATTTTTGTCGTTAAATTGATGAATATATACCTTAGATGAGAATTAAATTCCATATTAAGCTTTAGGTCTTAATCTGATGGAGAGAACAAATGAAATCACGTGCATTGATTGTCGGCGTCAGCGGTGTTGTGGGTAGCGCGCTGGCGACCAGGCTACTGGCTGATGGCTGGCAGGTCTATGGTTTGTCACGCGGTAACAGCGCAGTTCCGGCTGGCTGCATCGCACTGACCGCCGATTTAACCTCAGAACAGGCGGTACAGCAGGCGTTACAAGGTATCGAGGTTGATAAGGTGTTCTTCAGCGTCTGGGCGCGTCAGGAAAATGAGCAACAGAATATCCGCGTCAATGGCGCGATGGTGCGTCACGTGCTGGATGTGCTGGGCAGCCGGTTGCAGGGCGGTCATGTGGCGCTGGTCACGGGCCTGAAGCACTATCTTGGGCCGTTTGACGCCTACGGCAAAGGCGAAGTACCGATGACGCCGTTCCGTGAAGAGCAGGGGCGTCAGCCGGTAGAAAATTTCTATTATGCGCAGGAAGACGAAGTTTTTGCTGCGGCCAAAAAGTACCAGTTCAGCTGGAGCGTACATCGCCCGCATACCATCATTGGTTACGCGGTCGGCAATGCGATGAACATGGGACAAACGCTGGCAGTGTATGCCACGCTGTGTAAACACACCGGGCAGCCATTTATTTTCCCGGGTTCGGCAGTGCAGTGGAGCGGCGTGACGGATATGACCGACGCGCGTTTGCTGGCCGATCAGCTTCAGTGGGCAGCCACCAGTGAGCAGGCTAACAATGAAGATTTCAACGTAGTGAACGGTGACGTGTTCCGCTGGCAGTGGATGTGGACGCAAATCGCCGATTACTTTGGCATTGAAGCGGTGCCTTTCAGTGGCGAAATGCAACCGCTGGAAGGGCGCATGAATGATGCCGCTGCCCAGTGGCAGGAGATTGCCAGCCAGTATTCACTGAAGCAGAGCGATGTGAATAAGCTGGCCTCCTGGTGGCATACCGATGCCGATCTCGGTCGCCCGATGGAGGTGATTACCGATATCAGTAAAAGCCGTAAAGCCGGTTTTAACGGTTATCAGTGTACCCGCGATGCCTTTATTGAACTGTTTGATAAGCTCCGGGCGGAAAAACTGATTCCATAACTCTTCGCCGGGTTATTGTCAGGAGAAATGCAAGGGAGCCGATTTTGGCTCCCTTCTCAATAGAATGCTGCCCCAAATGGCGATAATGATTATTTATCCTGTGACCACCTGGCGCTGCTGACGTCCACTTTCACTGGCAGCAGGCCAGTCGCTGTAAATTTATCGGCCAGCGCCTGTTGCTGCTTAAACACTTCCGGCGTCATGCGCTCGGCACCATAAGGCATACGTGCCAGCGCCTTATTCCAGATAGCCGGGTCCAGACCGGTTGATTTAGCGAGGATCTGCGCTGCATCAGCCTGATGCTGGTTTGCCCATTCGCTAAGCGTCGCCAGCTCACTCAGTACTTTCTGCGCGGTTTCAGGATGGCCCTCAGCAAACTTGCGGCTGGCGAGATAAAAGGTGTAATGCGGGACCAGGCCTTCAGCATTTTTTATCTGGCGGGCGTTAGCATGGGTTTCGACTTCTGCCAGATACGGATCCCAGATAACCCAGGCATCAATCGCGCCGCGCTGAAACGCGGCGCGGGCGTCGGCCGGCGGCAAATACACCGGAGTGATATCTTTGTAGCTCAGGCCAGCCTTCTCCAGTGCTGCAATCAGCAAATAGTTAACATCCGAACCTTTATTCAGTGCGACTTTTTTGCCTTTCAGATCGGCAACACTGTTGATCGGCGAATCGGCCGCGACCACAATCGCTTCGGTTTTAGGATTGGCCGGAGAGTGGCCAAGATAGACTAAATCAGCCTGCGCTGCCTGAGCAAAAGTAGGGGGCGCATCGCCAGTGGCGGCCAAATCAATACTTCCAACGTTAAGACCTTCCAGCATTTGTGGCCCCGCCGGGAACTCGACCCAGCGCACGTTGATTCCCTGCTGCTTAAAACTGTCATCAAGAGTGCCGCGATACTTTAATAAGGCGAAGATATTCGCTTTCTGATAGCCAATATTAACCGTCTCAGGCTTTGTCCCGGCAAATGCAGCGTAACTGGTGGTAGAAAGGGCCAGCAGAATTGCGGCGGCCGGCAAAGCTTTAGTGAACCATTTTTTATGCATTATCTGATCTCTGACTGAAAAAGGATGACTTCCGCACCAGATTGAAACGGCGGAATCCCATTATCCTGGCGACAGAGTGAGGAAATGAAAACGGCTTTTCTGGAATAATATAGTGCCAATTGATAAATGCTTTTTTAGCATTTGCTCAGTCAGTTTTCTGCAGTTGTCAGAGCATAAAAAAAGCCCCGACAGGTCGGGGCTTTGGTCAGTAATGCAGAGAGATTATTTCTGCTCTGGCAGTGCGTAGGCAATCACGTAGTCACCGCGATCTGGCGACTGACGCGCGCCACCGGCGCTGATAATGATGTACTGTTTACCGGTTTTCGGTGAAACATAGGTCATTGGGCCAGACTGGCTGCCAACCGGCAGACGTGCTTTCCAGATCTCTTTACCGTTTGCAGTATCGAAAGCACGCAGGTAGTAGTCCTGAGTACCGGCGAAGAACAGCAGACCGGATTGGGTAGACAGGCTCGCACCAAGAGTTGGCATACCGATTTCCATTGGCATATGCATTTTGATACCCATTGGACCGGTATCCTGCACAGTACCAACCGGAACCTGCCAGGCTATTTTGCCGGTTTTCAGGTCAACCGCTGACATGGTGCCAAATGGTGGTTTCTGGCAAGGAATGCCCAGTGGAGACAGGAAGCGCTCGCGCACTGCACCATAAGGTGTGCCATCCATTGGAACCATACCCATTTCGATACCGCTGGCACCACTTGGAACCTGGCTGCGTGGCACCAGGTAGTTAGCCAGGCCCAGACGCATGTCGTTAACAAACATAATGGCATTGTTCGGATCAACCGACACGCTGCCCCAGTTCATGCCGCCCAGTGAACCTGGGAACTGCAGGGAACGATCTAAACCTGGTGGGGTAAAGACGCCCTCATGACGCATACCTTTAAACTCGATACGGCACAGCAGCTGATCCAGCGGAGTCGCGCCCCACATATCTGACTCTTTCAGCGTCTGGTTACCAATGTTCGGCATGCCAACGGAGAAAGGCTGAGTTTTTGAGTAGCGCTCACCAGGGGTGTTGCCCTGTGGAACTTCACGATTTTCAACTTTTGCTACAGGCTCACCGGTTTCGCGGTTGAGCATAAAGATCATGCCTTGCTTGCTGGTCTGAACCAGCACCGGAGTGGTACCACCTTTACCGTCTGGCAGGTCGTACAGCAGCGGCTGTGAAGGCAGGTCAAAGTCCCACAAGTCATGATGGGTAGTCTGGAAATGCCAGCGGACTTTACCGGTTGCAGCATCAACCGCGACAATAGATGAACTGTACTTGTCATCTTCTGCAGTACGCTCACCACCAAAGAAGTCTGGGGTGGCGTTGCCGGTTGGCAGATATACCAGGTTCAGCTTGGCGTCATAGGCCATCGCAGACCAGACGTTAGGCGTACCACGGGTATAAGTCATCCCTTCTGGCGGCAGACGGGTGACAGCCGGGTTGCCCGGATCCCATGCCCATACCAGCTCACCGCTGTGAACATCGTAGGCACGAACCACACCCGGAGGCTCGCCAGTAGAGAAGTTATCCGCGACGCGACCACCGACAATGACCAGATTTCCGGCAACCAGCGGGGTAGAGGTCTGCTGATAGTAGCCATCTTTAACTTCACCCATACCAACTTTCAGATCAACCACGCCGTTATCACCGAAATCAGCACAGGCTTCACCGGTGTCAGCATTAATGGCGATCAGACGTGCATCGATAGTTGGCAGGAACAGACGACGTTCACAGACAGCAGGCGCAGCAGCGTTGATATTGCTGGCAGGAGCCTGTGGCTGTGATGCACCAGTATCCGACGTTGTGGCTTCAGCCGCAGTCGCGGGATGCTGGTCAGGTGTTTCACCGCTGGCGGCAGCCGGCTGTGATGCAGCCTGAGCGGCAGCAGCAGATGGCTGTACGTCAGCCTGCGCAGCGGCGGTAGTGGCTGGCTGGGCTTCGCTGTTAGCGAAGTAGCCAAGACCACGGCAGCGCTGCCAGTTTGGCGCTTTCGCTTTCGGGTCAAATGCCCACAGCTGTTTACCGTCATCAGCATTCAGTGCCAGCACTTTGCCATAAGCGGTACAAACAAACAGTTTATCGCCAATCTGCAGCGGAGTGTTCTGGTCTTCGGCACCGGAACCGTTGCTCAGTGGGATATCACCGGTATGGGCAATCCACGCGACTTCCAGCTGATTAACGTTGGATTTGTTAATCTGATCCAGTGCGGCAAAACGGTCACCGTGGGTGGTGTTACCCCAATGCTCCCAGTTTTTCTGCTCGGTACCCGGCGCAACAGGCTTAACCGGAATATCTTCGCTGGCGCTGATAATCGGCGCAGGCACAAAGGTATAACCGAAACCGGCAACCAGCGCGACGGCCATCAGGCCAGCCAGGCTGTAGCTTGCGGTTTTCGTACCTTCACGTCCGGCACGCTTTTTCAGGAACGGATAGGCCAGCGCCACCAGGAAAGCCAGCACGCCGAACATAAACAGACGGGAAAACAGTGGCCAGAAGTTCAGGCCCGCGTCCCATATTGCCCAGATGACAGATAACACAAATGCCAGCGCGTACAGCCATGCACCGGCAGGTTTGAGTTTAATGATCAGCACGGCAGAAATGATCATTGCCAGGCCCATCAGCAGGAAGTAAAGACTTCCGCCTAATGAAACCAGCCAGCCGCCACCAATACCAATGGCAAGACCAATGATCCCCATGAGAGCGCCAAGCGCCCACATCAGATAGACCCCGGTACTACGTTTACTGCTTTGATTTAACATGATTTATCTCACCATGAAGCTGCGACAGATCCGCAGCATGAGTGCCTTAACAGTTTGGGAAAATTATCGCCACCTGGTACCACCAGTACTTGAATTAACGTCCATTTATAGAAAATTTGCTAACGACAATCGGATATTTTTTGCACAGGCAACCAAAAACTGCGACAGCACGGCGCGGTTAACTATAATGGGGCAAATGAACCATTTGGAACGATAATGGTGCGTATAGTAAACCTTATTGGCGTAGATTGAAAAGTCTTACCACGCGTGATTATTCACTAAATGCCATACAGATATTAATAATGCATTAACATAACTACATCATTTTTTACTCGTCATAAGCTGCAATGAGGTTGAGTGCGCGCGCTTTATGCGCTCCGGCGCGCAAAAGAGCGGCAGCGGTGGCGATATCGATGAATATTCAGCCGGTAAACTATTAAGCAGTTATTACCTGGCGACGGGTGTGAAAAGATTAAAATAAATTGCTGGTGAGTGTTATAACAGTCACATTTGCTGATTATCTGACCGCGGGCGGAACTATCACATACTGCGCTGTCAGATTAACGGCTGAACAGTCATATTGCTCGCTGGCACAATTCGCCAGGTGCACAGCAAAATATTTTTTTCTAATATAAGTATTTCATATAGATATCAAAGTAGTTAATGAGCGCTTTATATAAGTGTGAATCAATTGCTCCTCTATGCTTAAAAATCATTAATTCAGCTGGAATTTTCCGTTTCAATTTATTGAGAGGGAGGAGGGCATGTTATGCAAGCAGATAAAACAGACGGTTATTATCTGGATTACTCAGTTAATCATGCAATGTTAAATTCTGAGGATCATGAGGTGGATTCTTTTATCCAAAACTTACGCCGCGTCGCGTCACTTCCTGAAAACTTACCGCCGTTATCGCAAGCTTCTCCCACTATCAGGCCGCGCTGTTACTCGTTCCAGGGGACGTTAATTGCCACCCGCAATCAACGGGGCGATCTTATGATTAAAGACATTAATATCAGTCATTTATCACTACTGGGTGAGGTTCATTCGTCTATTGAGAGGATAAAAACTTCCGACTATACCAGCTCAAAAAGTGTTATTATTGATATGCCAGATGAGGACAGTAAAAGTTATAGCAATAAAAGTGACAATAGTCAGGTAACGCAAGTTTTTCTGCTGGATACCACCGCTGCATTTAATTCCACATTGCCGCAGGAGAGGCCGCGGAGTATAAATAATGATGTTACTATTACTCTCCCGCAATCACAGCACCAATCGCTTCAATGCGGTGAAGGTTATGGGTGCGTAATCAATTCAAAACAAAATCTCGATGCACTACAGCTGCATGCTAAAAATATGGGTAAAGCGCTGAGTCGCAATATGTTATCCGTCGGCATACCTACCGCAATGCGAGAATATATGGCTAAAAACGTCCTGCCATTTTTATTGCGCAATGCGCCCGCAGGGGCAAATATTGCGCTGGCAGGTATCGCTATTGCCACGCCAATTGCTCTTCAGCTAATGGGGATAGCCAGAGACCTGCATGCGGGCACACAGACCCGGGCAAGCCTGGCTGCCCGGCTGGCAAATATTGCGCTGATAACCGGAGCCGGCTCGGCTTTAGTGGCCAGCGGTGGCGCGGTGGCTGCTGCTAATGCGTTAGTGGCCGCGGTGTTTGTCTATGTGCCGCTAAGAGACGCTATTCAGTATTTCGTCAGGCTGGGCGATAATAACAAACCTTCGATATGCCTGAACGTTTGCAGCAAATCAGCTGCAGCGTATGCCGTTAATCAGGTGCTGGTGTCTGAAGGAATGGAATTGTTAGCCCGCGCGCTGGAACCTTTACTTGGCCATACAGCCGCAAATATGGTGGGGAAAGCTATTGTTAATACCACCGGGGAGGCAGTTGATGAAATGACCTATCGCTGCATAAATTCGCGGCAACAGCAAAATCCCTCCCTGCAGTTAAACGTGAGCTCTCGTAAGGCTGAAGAGCTGAATTTGAAGACCGCCACTGACCAGCTGCTCAATACCATCGCTTCACGATCTGCGCTGTTTGCCACGACATTTTCTGCCGCTAACGCCGTGCCGTTTTCAGGCGTGCTGAACAGCATGGTGATCGGTGCGTCACTGGGGGCCGGATATCTGCCATTTTTTTATTCTCATGCGCAGTCAGCGCCAGATGCTGTCGACCAGATGGAAGCCGGGCGCTTATAGCATGGTCAATCAAGCTGCTGCGCCAGTCGGATTAAGCAATCATGACCCTGCTGTTGCAGCAGATTTTGCAGGGGAACAAAGAGCGGCGAGGGTAAGGCATGAACAGCAAACCACTGCCAGCCGCGACATTTTTCCGGCTCACGCAACCTCGGCTCTCCCACTGGCTGATGCGCAATCGCAAACAGCGTAACGTAATGTTTCTTGTCTTCGACAAATATATCGTTGGTATAGGGGCCAATGCTGATACTATCCAGCTTCAGACCTGTCTCTTCCTGTACTTCGCGCTGGGCGCACTGCTCGATGGATTCACCAAACTCAAGGTGACCACCAGGTGCAGACCAGCTGTCGGCGCCGTGGCTGCCTTTTCTGCGACCTAACAATAGCTTACCGTCGCGAAAAATCAGCACGCCGACACCAATTCGCGGAGTTAACATTCACTGCTCCTGTTGATTAATTTCCCGCCTCAGCCTGCATTATCCGGGGCTGATAATCAAATCCATCTACCGCTTTCAACCACTTATTGTCATATCTTTCTGTCTAAATTGATTACATTTACTAATATTTTAGAGTTCCGGGATACGGCCGCGTGTTGGCCGTTAACACTGATGGTAGCTAAGGAGTCTGTAAATGAAGTCCAACGGCGTTCCTCCCCGCTCTACCTTTGCGGTAGTGCTGTACGAATGGCTTAACCCAATTCCGCTCGGCTTTTTTGTGGCGGCCTGGCTATTCGATATCATTTATCTGTACAGCTATGAAATCTTCTGGACGCAGGCAGCCAGCTGGCTGATTGCTTTTGGTCTGGTGATAGCCATTGTTCCGCGCTTGATCAGCCTGACTCATGTCTGGCCACGGTCATCAATGCCACAGCCCGCTGCGCTTAAACTGCATTTCTGGTTCTGGGCGCTGGCGGTCGTGGTGTCAATCATCAATGCCTTTGTTCATAGTCGCGATGCCTGGGCGGTGGTGCCTGCGGGCGTTATCCTGTCGACGATAGTGGTACTGCTGCTGTTTATCGCTAATTTGCAACTTGCTCTGCGCCAGCGCACAGCTTAAGGAGGAGTTTTAATGAGAACTTCACGTTTTCTTTCGCTGATGGCGCTATCGGTGCCGTTAATGCTGGTAGGTTGTGATGACGGCGCAAAAATAGATCCGCAACAACAGACTGGCCCCGATCCTACGCTGCCGGAAGCAAAAAATTTCCTGCTGCCGCCGATGCAGGTGCCTGACAAAATTGACTGGAAACAGGGTGAAACGCCAAAAGTAGCCCAGGGGCTAAAAATCGAGAAAATTGCTGAAGATTTACTCTATCCGCGCCAGGTCTATGTTTTGCCAAATAACGATATCCTGGTCGTTGAAGCCAATGGCCCGTCAAAACCTACCACCAAACCTAAAGAATTGATTACCGGCATTATTAAGAAGTCTTCTGGTAAAGGGGCGACGGGTGGCAACCGCATTACCTTATTGCGTAACACCGGTGGTGAGGGTAAAGGCTGGGAAAAACATGTCCTGCTGAAAAATCTGCACTCGCCTTTTGGCGTGCAACTGGTCGGTAATACGCTGTATGTGGCCAATGCAGACGCGATTATGAAATATCCTTATCAAAGCGGCCAGACTGAAATTACCGACCCGGGTGTGGAACTGACCGAATTGCCAGGCGGCCCGATAAACCATCACTGGACAAAAGCGCTGCTCGCCAGCCCCGACGGCAGCAAGCTGTATGTCGGTGTCGGCTCCAACAGTAACGTGGCGGAGAACGGGATCGGTGCAGAATATCGCCGTGCCGCAGTGCTGGAGGTCGATACGGCCAGCGGGGCCAGCCGGATTTACGCCAGCGGTATCCGTAATCCTACCGGTTTGCAGTGGGAGCCTGAGACCGGCAAATTATGGGCGGTCGTCAATGAGCGAGATGAAATTGGTGCCGATCTGGTACCGGACTACCTGACTTCGGTACAGGAGGGCGGCTTCTATGGCTGGCCGTACAGCTATTTTGGTCAGCATGTTGATCAACGCGCGCAGCCACCACGCCCGGATCTGGTGGAAAAAGCCATCAAGCCGGATTACGCGCTAAGCTCCCATGTCGCTCCGCTTGGTCTGTTATTCTACACTGGCAATAATCTGCCTGCTGAATATCGCGGCGGAGCATTTATCAGCGAACATGGCAGCTGGAACCGGAAACCGCTGAATGGATATCGGGTTGACTGGGTGGAATTTAAAGACGGTATGCCTGTCGGCCAGCCCAAACCGGTAGTGACCGGTTTTCTTACCGATGATGAAAAGCAAGTCAGAGGGTTGCCGGTTGGACTGGCACAGGATCAGCAGGGTGGTTTAATTATTGCTGATGACGCCGGCAATAGCGTCTGGCGCGTAACCGCGTCTAATAGTCAACAGTAACAAAAACGGTGCCAGTCTCGGTCAGACTGGCACCTTTGCCAGAATATATAGATAACTAACGAATTATTATCATGTGTAGCAATTTACCCTCAATCACTTTCCCTTTCCCATATTAATCAGCTTATTTATTACCGCGAAAGCTTAAAAGCAGTTAAATAAATTGGTTTATTTTGCGCGCTCAGGCTTTACATTTACTTTTGCCTGTTCAGTGACAAATGGCGCTAATTCACACTACGGTTATGCAGACTTAGTAAATAGAATGTTAACCTGGTTAGGATAAAGATGGATTTAAATCATGAACAGCGCAATATGGCGGTTCAATAGCGGATAATTAGTTAGCATGATATCCGTTACGAATTGACTCTCTTGATTATCAGCAAGGAGATTGATCATGCGACGACGTGCAGCGACAGGTAAATTAGTTTTATCGGTAACAGGGTTGTCATTATACAGCTTAAGGTCGCTAAAACCGCGACGTGAGGGAAGGGTATGTTACCGTCTTGATGAACTGAAAAAGCAATTTCAGCAGACGCTTGAATCGCTACAGGTCTGTATCAACCGCAGTAACGAACTAAGCCTGCTGCTACAAAAAATGTTGAGCTGGTCGGGTAGCTTAACCCACCGGGAATTAGACAGGCAGAAGCAAAAAATTTCCGGTATACACGCTAAGCAACAGCATCTTACCTTACAGCAGCAGTCTCTGTTGCGGCAGTTACGACAAATGCAAAACCGGCAGGAACAGCTGATAACAGAGTGGCAAAGCTTGTTGTTGAAACGTGGCAGAGATGACACGGTGGGAGACAACGAAAATTTCACTGCATAAAAGTATCGCATTCGATAAATGGTGAAAAAACCATAAACTCGGCTCGCAATGAAGTTTTAGTTGATACCAGAGTATCAACAGGCGCCTGACTGCGCTACCGGGAAGCCGAACGAGATGCCAAATAATAATTTCATCTCCTTTTGATGCCAGGAAACACGTCATGACAAGCAAGTCCCGGGAATGGAAAGATACCGGGTAATGACTAAATTATACCTATGACTAAATCCCAATATGGTCACGCGTTGTTAATTAAAGTCCGTTACGTTAAGCTGAAGAAATGACAAAGCACACACAATTACATCCCCAGCGCGGGCCATCGGACCACAGTGTCCGGGATCAGGTCGTTGAAGCCGCCACAGAGCACTTCAGTCATTTTGGCTATGAGAAAACCACGGTCTCCGATCTTGCTAAGGCGATCGGCTTTTCAAAGGCTTATATCTATAAGTTTTTCGATTCCAAACAGGCAATCGGTGAGGTGATCTGCAGCAACCGGCTTGCAATGATTATGGATATTGTCAACTCTGCAATGGTTGACGCCCCTTCAGCCTCAGTAAAATTGAGGCGCTTATTCAGAGCGCTGACTGAAGCCGGCAGCGATTTGTTCTTTCACGATCGCAAGCTTTATGACATCGCAGCAGTCGCTGCGCGAGACAATTGGCCCTCAGCAGAGGCCCATGTTGAACGAGTGCGCTTGCTCATTCAGCAGATCCTTCAGGAAGGGCGAGAGTCGGGGGAGTTTGAGCGTAAGACGCCAATGGATGAAGCTGTAGATGCGATCTATCTGGTGATGCGACCTTATATCAGTCCTGTTCAGCTGCAATATAATCTTGAGACTGCAACTTCTGCATCTGTGCTGCTTTCATCATTAATACTGAGAAGCCTCTCACCCTGAGTTGTGACTATTGACATTATTGGTCACTAGTATATAACTGCGATTACTCTCCTGTTAATCGTTAGGTAATCCATGCTCAGGCCCCAAGCAGTGATATTCGCCGTTTGCCTGTCGTCTCTGGCCCTTGTGGCGTGTGACGACTCTTCTGGCGTCGACGATCCGCGTAGTCAGCCTCCTTTGGTCAGGGTTGTAACCGTGATGAACGCCATCGACTCATCGCGCGCATTTAGCGGTGTGGTCGTCGCGCGTGTTCAGAGCGATCTGGGTTTCCGGGTGCAAGGCAAAATACTTGAACGTCTGGTGAACGCGGGCCAGAGCGTCAAAAGCGGTCAACCTTTGATGCGTCTTGATCCGGTTGACCTTGGCTTGCAGGCTCAAGCCCAGCAGCAGGTGGTCACTGCCGCCCGCGCCCGCGCCAGTCAGGCAATCGCTGACGAAGCTCGTTATCGCGGATTGGTCGCTACAGGGGTTATATCGGCTTCTTACTGGGATCAGATCAAGGCCGTTGCCGCTACCGCCAAAGCGGATCTTAGTGCAGCACAGGCTCAGGCCGATCTAGCACGTAATGCGACCGGCTATGCCGTGCTTTTGGCTGATGCCGATGGCGTGGTGATGGACACGCTCGCCGAGCCTGGGCAGGTGGTTAGCGCCGGTCAGCCGGTTATCAGGCTGGCGCGGGCGGGGCAGCGTGAAGCGATCGTACATTTGCCTGAGACGCTGCGCCCGGCTGTCGACAGTGAGGCCCAGGCCACTTTATATGGCCTCGAAAAACAGTCCGTTCCCGCCAGACTCAGATTGCTTTCCGATTCGGCCGATCCTATGACGCGTACCTTCGAGGCACGATACGTGCTTGCGGGTGCACTTGCCAGCGCACCGCTTGGTTCAACCGTTACGCTCCATATCCCGCAGGAAAAAATCTCCCATCAGATGTTGCGGATCCCTTTAGCCGCCATACATGATCCGGGTAAAGGGCCGGGTGTCTGGAGCATTTCAGGAAAACCTGAAAAAGTGTCGTGGCGGCCTGTACAGGTGCTTGGTCTCACCGACGATTCGGCAACGGTGACCGGTCGCCTAAAAGCCGGTGAGCAGATCGTCGCTTTAGGCGCGCATTTACTGCATGACGGTGAGCAGGTCCGATTAAGTGAGCCGGGCGATATCCCTGTCGTCGGGAGCCAGCCATGAGCGGCGGGCGGTTTAATCTTTCAGCGTTTGCCGTCCGCGAGCGCTCAATCACCTTATTCCTTATTATCCTGATTACCGTGGCCGGTATTCTGTCGTTCTTCGAGCTAGGGCGAGCAGAAGATCCGCCCTTTACCGTTAAGCAGATGACGATTATCACAGCCTGGCCGGGCGCGACTGCACAGGAAATGCAGGATCAGGTGGCCGAGCCGCTGGAAAAGCGGATGCAGGAGCTCAAGTGGTACGATCGCACCGAGACCTTCACGCGCCCCGGACTGGCCTTTACCATGCTGTCATTGCAGGACAGCACGCCGCCTTCACAGATGCAGGAGGAGTTTTACCAGGCGCGCAAGAAGCTTGGCGATGAGGCAAAAAGCCTGCCGGCAGGCGTAATCGGGCCAATGATCAATGACGAATTCTCCGATGTTACTTTCGCGCTATTTGCTCTGAAGGCAAAGGGCGAGCCACAACGCTTGTTGGTACGTGATGCCGAATCACTGCGCCAGCGCATGCTGCACGTGCCGGGCGTCAAGAAGGTCAATATTATCGGAGAGCGGGCTGAGAGAATCTTTGTCTCATTCTCACATGACCGGCTGGCGACGTCAGGAATCTCTCCTCAGGATATTTTCTCCGCACTAAACAGTCAGAATGTACTTACGCCTGCAGGTTCCATTGATACGCGCGGCCCGCAGCTCTTTATCCGTCTGGATGGCGCATTCGATAAGCTGGAAAAGATCCGCGAAACGCCAATTGTAGCCCAGGGAAGGACGGTGAAATTGTCAGATGTGGCGACGGTTGAACGCGGCTACGAAGATCCTGCGACCTTTCTGGTTCGCAACCAGGGGGAGCCTGCATTATTAATGGGTATCGTGATGCGTGAGGGCTGGAACGGTCTTGATTTGGGGAGAGCGCTGGATGCAGAGACGATAAAAATTAACGAGGCTATGCCTCTAGGGATGACATTAACCAAGATCACCGATCAATCAGTCAATATCAGCTCAGCCGTTAACGAGTTTATGATTAAATTTATTGTCGCATTGCTTGTGGTGATGGTGGTCTGTTTTATCAGCATGGGCTGGCGGGTGGGCGTGGTAGTTGCTGCTGCCGTGCCGTTGACACTGGCTGTGGTGTTTGTGGTTATGGAGGCTTCCGGTAAGAACTTTGACCGCATTACTCTGGGCTCGCTGATCCTGGCGCTCGGCTTGTTGGTGGATGATGCGATCATTGCCATTGAAATGATGGTGGTGAAGATGGAAGAGGGCTACGACCGTATCAAAGCCTCTGCCTATGCCTGGAGTCATACCGCCGCCCCGATGTTGGCCGGTACTCTGGTGACAGCCGTTGGCTTTATGCCTAACGGCTTTGCACAGTCCACTGCCGGTGAGTACACCAGTAACATGTTTTGGATAGTGGGTATTGCTTTGATTGCCTCATGGGTGGTGGCGGTGATCTTTACACCTTATCTCGGCGTGAAAATGTTGCCAGACATAAAGCCGGTTGAAGGTGGGCATGCAGCCATCTATAACACACGAAATTATAATCGTTTTCGTCAGTTACTGACCCGTGTTATTGCGCACAAATGGATAGTGGCCGGTAGCGTTTTGGCCGTGTTTACCGTCGCCATTATTGGCATGGGGTTGGTCAAAAAACAATTTTTCCCCACCTCCGACCGGCCGGAAGTGTTGGTTGAAGTTCAGATGCCATATGGCAGCTCTATTGAGCAGACCAGCGCTGCCACGGCGAAAATCGAAAACTGGCTGAAAAAACAGAAAGAGGCAAAAATCGTCACGTCCTATATTGGGCAGGGGTCGCCACGTTTTTATCTGGCTATGGCGCCAGAGCTACCCGATCCGTCGTTTGCCAAAGTTGTCGTGCTTACAGCCAGCCAGCAGGAACGTGAAGCTCTCAAGCTGCGGCTTCGTGAAGCCGCAGCCGACGGCCTGGCGCCCGAAGCACGTGTCCGTGTGACTCAGCTGGTATTTGGTCCTTATTCACCC
Organism: Winslowiella sp. 2C04; assembly: GCF_050037805.1. Lineage (NCBI taxonomy): Bacteria > Pseudomonadati > Pseudomonadota > Gammaproteobacteria > Enterobacterales > Erwiniaceae > Winslowiella > Winslowiella sp. 2C04. The sequence continues at coordinate 2,355,761 of NZ_CP188300.1, forward strand.
TATCCGGTAGCTTATCGTATTAACGGGCCAGATCCAGTCAAACTGCGCGAGATTGCAGGCGAAGTTGAGGCAGTTATGCAGCTGAATCCGATGATGAGGAGTGTGAATTCAGACTGGGGCTCCCGAGTGCCGACGCTGCATTTCACGCTGGATCAGAACCGGTTGCAGGCGGTGGGACTGACGTCAAATGCAGTCGCACAGCAGTTGCAGTTTTTGCTTTCGGGAACGCCGATTACCTCTGTACGTGAAAACATCCGTTCGGTGCAGGTTGTGGGGCGCTCAGCCGGGGATATCCGGCTGGATCCTGCAAAAATAGCCGGCTTTACGTTAGTGGGCTCTGCCGGCCAGCGTATTCCATTATCGCAGGTTGGGGATGTCGAGGTGCGAATGGAAGATCCGGTTCTGCGTCGTCGCGATCGCACCCCGACCATTACCGTGCGGGGAGATATTGCCGAAAATTTGCAACCGCCAGATGTTTCCACAGCAGTGATGAAAGAATTGCAGCCGATCATCGATACGCTTCCGGCTGAATACCGCATTGAGCAGGCTGGCCCAATTGAAGAGTCCGCAAAAGCGACCAGGGCGATGGCTCCGTTGTTTCCCATCATGATTGCCATTACGTTATTGATCATTATCCTGCAGGTCCGTTCAATGTCGGCGATGGTGATGGTGTTCCTGACCGCGCCATTGGGGCTGATAGGCGTGGTGCCGACGCTACTGCTCTTCAGTCAGCCGTTTGGCATTAATGCGCTGGTGGGCCTGATTGCGCTATCGGGTATTCTGATGCGAAACACGCTGATTCTGATAGGGCAGATCCACCATAACCAACATCAAGGACTTTCGCCATTCGATGCAGTGGTGGAGGCGACGGTCCAGCGGGCGAGACCGGTGTTACTCACGGCGCTGGCCGCTATACTGGCCTTTATCCCACTTACGCACTCCGTTTTTTGGGGAACGCTGGCTTATACCCTGATCGGCGGAACGTTTGGCGGCACGATTATCACGCTGGTATTTCTGCCTGCAATGTATGCCATCTGGTTTAAAATACGTCCCGATAATCCGCAGCAAGCGGTAGAACGCATCTCGTCGTCATAAACGGATGGGCCAGGTCCGGATTGTTATCGTTTGGCCGTTTACAGACGAAGGCCTAATGGCCTTCGTCTGCCACTGTCATGCAAAGTCTATTTTTAGTATCAGGGCTTTACGCTAAAAATTAGCGCCAGATTAAAGCCATCTTCAGCACTCACCCGAAGGGTGTTTTCCCGCTCACTAAAACGGATATCACCAGCCAACAGGCTCTGCCGGACCTGATCCAGCGAAGTGGTGGTAAATTCCAGCGCCGCCATACGTGGCGTACCATTGTAGTCATCTGGTAACGGCCCCAACGTCGCGCGCGCCTGAGCGCTGCCAGTGAAGCGCACGCGGGTTACACCGGCCTGAAACTCAATGCTGTCGTCCTGGGTGCTGATAAATTGGGTAGTATCAAATAACTGGCTATACACCCTGGCGGCAACGGCCGGTTTATCCGCCGCAATAATAAAGCCACTGATAGTCGTTACCGCATTGCGATGCTGTTGCCAGGCGGGCTGCCATACCGCTTCTGGCGTCAGGTGTTGGCAAAAAAAACTGCGGCCATTTGCGACCGTATCGTGACGTAACCGGGTAGTGCGAAACCGCGCTTGATGTTCACTGCCGTCCGGCAGGGTGACCGGCCGGAAAAATGCCGCAGGCGGATCGCCCGCCAGTTGCTGCTGTTGCAGATGTTGATATACCGCATCGGCATCATCGGTTTTCCATACCAGGCCGCTGAGGCCACGCGGCGACTGCCATAAATCTTCGCGCAGATTACCGCGCTCCGGCTGATAACCCAGTAGTTCAAGGTAGTTTTCGCCAAAAATGGCTAAATGATTACTGGAGCCAAGCGAGTGATGACCGCGCTCACTAAGCTGGAAGCCAAGACGGCGAAACAGTGCGCTGGCCTCGTCAAGCTGGTCACCGACAGTAATCACCACGTGATCGACAACCGGAGTTAATGAGGTCATTGGTTGTGCTCCGCTGGAATAAACGGTTCACCTAACGTCAGCATCAGACGATTGGCCCAGGCAAAGAACGCGGCAGACTGCAACAAATCGAGCAATTCCAGTTCATTCAATCCTTCTGCACGCAGCTGCTGAATCTGTTGCGCGCTGGCACTGGCAGGCGTCGCGGAGATGGCGGCGGCAAAATCGATTTCTGCCTGCCAGCGTGACGACTGCTGCGCACTGAGCTGCCCGCCCGGTGGCGTATCCAGCAGACGCTGAACCGCTTCCGGCTGCTTAGATAACTGGGCGGCTTTACGTGCATGTACCGAGGCACAAAATATGCAACCGTTGACTTTGCTGGCGACGGCGGCTGCCAGTTCGCGTTCGGCACGCGGCAAGCCGGCAGAGGTATAAAAGATGCCTTTATCGGTCAGGGTACGCTGTTCCAGCACCGGCAGATTGCGCCCGAGCAGGCGGAAATAGTCAGAATCGGTATGACCAAAGCGTGCCAGCGTTTGTTGCTGTTCGGCATCATATTCTGCCAGCGGTTTAGCGGCAATCCATGGCTCCCAGCCGAGCTCTGCGGTGGTAAACCGCACTGGGGCAGCTTTACCGGTTTGCGTCTGCGGCTGGTGGTGCCACTCTCCGGCGCTGAACGCGGTATGGCTATCTGTGACACTGTAACCTGAAATCAGTCGATAGCCGCGTACTAATCTGCTTTGGAAGCTGACAAAGGCGATAATCTGTGACAGTGTCACAATGGCATCCGGCGTCCAGCCCGCCTGTTGTAATATTACCAAATGTTCAGCAGTGGCACTGACCGGCTGGAAAGTCAGTCGTTGGGCATGATCCAGCGCCAGCTGGTAAGCGGCGTTCTGCGGGATACTCGCCGTTTGGGATGCGTAGTGTGCGGCCAGCTGATCCTCCTGATGCCAGCTGGCAACCTGTGCCGCCACAGCCAAACGCTGCTGCAGCGGAAAATCAGTACTGCCGTTGCTGAACAGCGCCAGGTAGCTGCCCTGGCTATGCCGCGTTGCGGCATCACGTTGCTGTCGGGCTGCGGCAAGTGGTGACGCCGGATCAATATCAGCCAGTTGCGCCAGTAAATCTGTAGTCTGTGTCATGCGGGAGTTCCCTGATTAAGCGTTGAGTGGGCGGCAGTCCAGCCAGATGCCGGAGCAACTTCAGTCGCCAGCAGTTCGATGGAGCGCAGGATATGCTGATGTGGCGGATCGATAGAGTGCACCTGGAAAGAGATGTCGGTAGCGCGCCGCAATACGCTGTCATTTTGCAGTGAGGTTTGCACCTCGTCGGGCGTCCCGAGATGCACATCAAAGGCGTCGATATAGTGCTCCAGCGTCTCGCCTTTTAGCTGATGTCCGGCGGCGCGGTACTGCTGTGCCTGTTCACGTAATCCCGGCAGTGCCAGCTGGCGCGCCTGCTGGCGGCTGTCGCTGGCAAAAGCGGTGCGCGATGCCAGAATGCGTGGCGGTATCCCTGCCGGTAACGCGGCCAGATAGGCATCGATCATCGGATTTTGTATCGCATCCAGCGCTAAGCCCGGCTGCCCGGCCGGACGCGGCTGAGTGCGGGACAGCATCAGGCCATGTCCAGCTTTACCGGCACGCGCCGCGCCCTCAGCCGAAAAAGTGGCGATCCACACCCGCGATGTCAGCTGTGGTGCGGGCGGATAGAGACGATTATCGGCGTGGCCGAGCAGTTCGCCGCTCCAGGCGTTGTGCAGTACTTGCAAATGTTCAGCAAAGGCGGCGGCGCGCTGCTCAATGCTGAGACCGAATGGCAGAAAAGAGCTGGCAGTACCGCCGGAGCCGAGGCCAATTTCCAGCCGTCCGTCCGCCAGCAAATCCAGCACCGCGGCGTCTTCTGCTACCCGCAGAGGATTCTCCAGCGGCAAGGTAATTATCGCGGTACCCAGACGGATGCGCCGGGTTTGAGCCGCGACGTGAGCGAGAAACACCAGCGGTGCAGGGAGTCCACCTTCATTTTCATGAAAATGGTGCTGGGCAATCCAGGCGGTATCAAAGCCGAAACGTTCGGCATGTTGTATCTGCTCCAGCGCCAGACGGTAGCGCTGCTGTGGTCCGGTTTTATCCAGCAAACGGGTAAAAAAACCGAGGCGTTTCTGGCTCATGCGAAATCCTTTTGTTCTGCTGCAAGGTAAGGAATGGCGTCAATCAGCTCACGGGTATAGTCACTGGACGGCTGGCTGAACAGCGCCTCAACGGTACCCTGATCGACTACCTGGCCAGCGCGCAGCACGGTAACGCTATGAGCGATGCGGCGCACGGTGGCGAGGTCGTGAGAAATAAACAGATAGGTCAGACCGAGTTGCTGTTGCAGCTGCTGCAACAGACCGAGAATTTGCGCCTGCACGGTGACGTCGAGCGCGGAGGTGGCTTCATCAAGCACCAGAATATCCGGCTGCACTATCAGCGCCCGGGCAATCGCCACGCGCTGGCGCTGACCACCAGACAGCTCATGGGGTTTGCGCGTCAGCAGCTCGACCGGCAGTGCGACCCGCAGCGTGACATCCTCAACGCGCTGACGACGTTCACTTTTACTCAGGGGCGCAAAGTTAAGCAGCGGCTCTGCAATAATGTCATACAGGGTTTGTGACGGATCGAGCGAGGCGAACGGATTCTGATACACCAGCTGAATCTTTTGCCGCAGCTGGCGCAGTGCTTCACCGCGTAATTCACGGGTATCGATATCATCAATCAGCAGCTGTCCGCTGTCTGCACGCTGAAAGCCGAGCAGAATACGCGCCAGCGTGGTCTTGCCGGATCCTGACTCGCCAACCAGCGCATGGGTTGTGCCGCGCGCCACGCTGAAGGAAATATTTTGCAGCGCCGCCAGTTTTATCTGGGGATTTTTACCCAGCTGAAAGGTTTTGTTCACCCGATTTACCACAATCGCCGGTGAGGAGAAGCGGGCATGGCGTGTCAATGGTTGGGGTGGAGCCAGACTACGCAGATCGGCAAACAACTGGCGGGTATAGGGATGTTGCGGCGATTTAATCACCGTGGCAGTCTCACCCTGTTCCTGGATTTCGCCGTGGCGAAACACCAGCAGTCGGTCGGCTCGCTGCGCTGCCAGCGCCAGGTCATGAGTAACAAACAGCACCGCCGTGCCAGACTCCCGGCGCAACTCGTCGATCAAATCCAGAATGCGTTTCTGTACCGTCACATCCAGCGCGCTGGTCGGTTCATCGGCAATTATCAACGCTGGCTGTAAAGCAATGGCGATGGCAATCAGCACACGCTGCTTCATTCCGCCGGATAACTGATGCGGATACTGTCGTGCGCGCTGCTCGGGGTGGCTGAGGCCGACGCGCGTCAGCAGGGCAATGACCCGTTGTTGGCGCTCGGTGCGGCTCAGACGCTGATGCAGCGTCAGGATCTCTGCCACCTGATCGCCAATGGTTTTCACCGGATTCAGAGAACTGCCGGGATCCTGTGGGATCAGACTGATGGTTGCGCCGCGCAGACTATCGAGTCGGCGCGGCGACCAGCCGCTGATATCGACGCCGTTAAGCAAAATACGTCCGCCGTCGCGCACGCCGTTTTCAGCCATCAGGCCAATAATCGCCTGCGCGGTGGTGGTTTTGCCCGAGCCGGATTCGCCAACCAGCGCCAGCATCTCACCGGCTCTGAGCTGAAAAGAGACATTGTGTACCACCGGTCGCGACTGGCCGCCGCTGAGATAACTGAGCGTCAGATTTTCCAGTTCCAGCAGTGGCACCTGCGAATTATCGTTCATCGGCGAGCTCCTGAAAATTGACGGCTGATGCGGTTAGCCGCCAGTACGATGGCGACCACCACCAGGCCGGGGAAAGTGGTCAGCCACCAGGCGGTAGAAATATAGTTACGTCCTTCGGCAATCAGCAGCCCCCACTCCGGCGTTGGTGGTGGCGTGCCGTAGCCGAGAAAGCTCAGGGTCGACAGCGCCAGAATCGCATTACCAAACTGTAAGGCGGAAAAGGCGATAACCGAGGTCAGCGAGTTGGGCAGAATATGACGCCAGAGCACGCTCCAGAAGGTGCCGCCGCTGCCGTAAGCCGCTTCGACATAATCGCTGTGCCGCACCCTAACCACTTCGGCACGTGCCAGGCGGGCGAAATTAGCAATGGATGTGACCCCCACGGCGATGGCGGCATTTATCGTGCCAAAGCCAAGCAGGATAATGACGCTCAGTGACAGCAGCAGGCCAGGAATCGACAGCAGCACATCAATGATGCGCATGACCGCCGCTTCAGTTTTACCGCCGGTGGCACCCGCCAGCACCCCGAGCAGCGTTCCAGCTAACAGCCCAAGCGACACTGCAACCACTGCGGCAGAAAGTGAGTGGGACGCGCCCCAGACAATACGCGCGTAAAGATCGCGCCCCAGCTGGTCAGTACCCAGCCAGTGACCAGCCTGCGGTGCCAGACGTTGCGCGCCGGCAATACCTTCGGTTGCGCTGTAATCGGTAAACAGCCCCGGCGCAATCGCAGCAGCCATTGCCAGCAGCATGACCAGCCAGGCGAGCAGCGCTCCGGCCGGTACCTTGTATCCGCTAACGCGGCGGGGAGCGGGGCGGCTGGCTTTCGGCCGTACCAGTTGATCGATCAGGCTCATAAGGTCGCTCCGCGATAAGTTTGCAGCCGTGGATCAAGCAGCGGGGTCAGCAAATCGACCAGCAGATTGATGGTGACAAAGCCGAACGCCGAAATCATCACAATCGCCTGAAGCACCGCGACATCCTGGTTATTAACCGCCTGCTGGGTCAGCTGACCCAGACCGCTGAGGCCAAACACTGTTTCAGTGATCAGCGCACCGGCAATTAACTCACCGAGCAACAGACCGGCGACGGTCAATACCGGCAGCAGCGCATTCAGTGCCACATGACGCCATAACACACGGCTGTAACTGGCTCCTTTGGCGCGGGCGACCGCCACAAAGGGTTGTGTCTGCACCTGATCGATGCTGCGGATCAGGATCTGTGCCAGAGGGGCGGATATCGGTAGCGCCAGTGTGATAATCGGCAGAATCAGTCCTTGCCACGGGCCGGGGTTAATCACCGGAATCCAGCGCAACTGAAATGAGAACAATTGAATCAGCGCGATGCCCAGCCAGAAGGTCGGAATTGAGATAAACAGCGATGGCAGGCTCTGTAAGGCATTCTTCAGCCAACGAAAGCCGACCAGATTGGAGATAAACGCCAACAGTACGGCAATCACCACCGCCAGCAGGAAACCCGGCAGCGCCAGGCGCAGGGTATCGGGAAAATTACTGGCAATCAGTTCGCTGACCGGCACGCCAGCCTGGACTGAGAAGCCAAAGTCACCGCGCAACATCGCCACCAGCGTATGCAGATATTGCTGCCACAGCGGGCTGTCCGCACCGTAAGCGAGGCGCATATCGGCAATCTGCTCCGGACTGAGGCCCAGATCCGGATTCTGAAATTTAATCAGAATGGCGTCACCGGGCAGTACCTGTAACAGCACAAAAGAGACGGTAAACGCCGCCCATAGCACCAACAGCGCCTGTCCCACTCGCTGGCTAAGATAGCTTTTCATCGTCATCTCCCCGACTTAGTGCTTTTCAAGCCATGTGCCGTAGAAACTCGGACGGCCAACCGCTTCAAAGCTGATGCCTTTTAGCCACGGAGCGGCAGCAAACACCTGCGGTTCTTCAAACACCGGAATCACATAGGCGTTATCCAGCAGATAGCGCTGGGCATCTCCCGTCAGCTGCAGGCGTTTCTGCGGATCGATTTCGGCCGAAATATCCACCAGCAGCTGATTCAGCTTGTCGTCACGGAAGTTGGCGACTTTGTCACTGGATCCGCCTTTCTGCAGCAGGGCATCGCGATTGGACGGGTAGAACTGGCTTTTAATCACATCCGGATCGGCACGTCCGACTTCCGATACCGTCAGCGGGGTTTTTAGCGGATCAAGATTATCCAGCGTGCGACTGCCAGCATCGCCCGCGCGCACCGCCAGACTGACGCCAACCTGTTTCCACTGTTGCGCGATCAGTTGCAGCACTTCTTTATTTTGCGGTTGTGGCAGCGATTCATAAATCGTCAGCGCCAGCCGCTGGCCATCTTTCTGACGGATACCATCGCTGCCGGGTTTCCAGCCCGCTTCATCAAGTAACTGTTGCGCCAGCGTCGGGTCATATTTCAGTTTGTCGCTCAGATCGACGTAACCCGCTGCCGATTTCGCCACTACCGAGGTGGCCTGCGGATAATTGGCTGAGAACAGAGTATCGACTACCTGACGGGAGTGAGTAGCGTGCAGCAGCGCCTGACGCACTTTGATATCGGCTACCAGCGGGTTATCCGGGCGGAAGCTAATACTGTCATTTATGCCGCGCGTCGGCGCTGCGTAAATCGGGAAGTTCTGATCGCTGGCCTGTTTTTCATCATAAGCCTGAACCTGACGAATCACATCGGCCTGACCGGCCAATAGCGCACCAATCCGCACGCTGTCTTCGGGTGTGACGATAATTTTGATGCCGTCGAGGTTGGCCGCACCCTGCTGACGGCTACTTTTCGGCCCCCAGTTGTAATCTTTACGCGCCACCAGATCGACTTCGCGACCCAGTTTTTCATTTTTCACTACAAACGGGCCGGAGCCGATAATATGGCGCGCATCGCCCAGCTCATCAAAGTTACGCGCGAGGGTGCTGAGTGAAACCAGCCCGGAACCAATGGTGGCGGTGCCCTGTAAAAAGCCCGGTGACGGTTTGCTGAAATAGAACTTAACCGTCTGCGGATCAATCACTTCGCTGCGATCGTAGTTGTTGATCACTTCGGAGACCGGCAGGCGCTGTGCTTTATTGCCGAGGCCATAAGTATCAAAGTTTTTTGCTACCGCACTGGCATCCAGCGGCGTGCCGTCGGAGAAGGTGACGCCGGGACGAATTTTGAAGGTGTATTCGGTTTTATCGGCATTAGTGCTCCAGCTTTCGGCGATCCACGGTTCAACCTGTAGCGTCTCCGGGTTTTGCCAGGTCAGTTTATCGGTGATTTGATTGAGGATGCCGCCGTTAGGATAAAAACCGCCTGCTGGCGGATAGAGATTGGTATGAGCCTGCTGCTCGAGATAGATCAGCGTACCGCCTTTCACGGCAGCACTGTCTGCGGCGTAAACGGTTTGGGTCCCGGCGAATGAAGCAAAAATTGCGGTTAATGCCAGCGTGCGCTGTACGGCATTAAGCGAAAAACGACTGCGCATGATGAATTCCTTTATTATCAGAGTGTCTGTGCGATGGATTCATCATCTGGTGAGACGGGATGAGAGAGAACTAATCTATTGTGATAAACATTGCTGGAATTAACATTTGTTGGATTATTAGCTGTCAGGCGGATTTTCAGAGAAAATTGTGGTGGTCGCGCGCTTAACGCTTTACGGATTTGCCTTTCACACGTTTTTTGCCGGTCTGATTACCCGATTACTATTCACAGTTGGCGCAGGGTCATTAGCGAGATGGCAACTGAAATTCGATTGCATCTGCATGGCAAGCCATAGCCCTGCTGATAAACAGGCCATCTGTCGCAAATGCAGCACTTTTTTACGCCTCATCGCAGTGGGATTGGGGTATCATCTGGCTATGAATGATTGCCATAATAAAAGCCAACAGCATCAGCGAATTAACGCCAGGAGTGATATGCCAGCTTTCACTCCGATCTTCGATGGCCATAACGACCTGCTGTTGCGTTTATGGCTAAATGACGCCGCCGATCCGGCGGCGCTGTTTCTTGACGATACGCTTGACGGGCATCTCGACCTGAAGCGAATGCGGCAGGGCGGTTTTGCTGGCGGACTGTTTGCGGTGTTTATCCCGCCCGCATCCTATATGCCGCAGTTGAAACCGAATGCTGCGCCGCAACCACACGATGCGTTAGCCATTACTCATGCTCAAATCGCGCTATTACAGCGCATTGAAAGCCAGTCTGCCGGTCGGGCGAAAATCTGCCGCAGTGCCAGTGAAATCAAATCCTGTATTGAACAGCGCGTGCTGGCGATGGTGCTGCATATTGAAGGGGCAGACGCGCTGGACGGCTCGCTTTGCCAGCTTGATGAGCTGTATCAAGCCGGCTTGCGCAGTATCGGGCCGCTGTGGAATTTACCCAACCAGTTTGGTGTTGGCGTCACCGGTGATTTTCCCGGCTCCCCGGACAGCGGTGACGGCTTAACTGACGCCGGGCTGGCTCTGTTACGCGCCTGTAATCAGAAAAAAATTCTGATCGATCTTTCGCATATGAATGAAAAGGCGTTCTGGCAAACGGCGCAGTACAGCGATGCGCCGCTGGTCGCGACCCATTCTAATGTTCATGCGCTTTGCCCGCAGCCGCGTAACCTGACGGATAAACAACTGGCGGCAATTGCCGAGAGTAACGGTTTTGTCGGCGTCAATTTTGGCAACGCGTTTCTGCGTGCCGATGGCAAGCGGGACAACAATACTGCGCTGGGCGAAATCGTCCGGCATCTGGATTATCTGCTGGATAAACTGGGTGAAGAGGGCGTCGGCTTTGGATCTGACTTCGATGGTATCTCGGTTCCGGCTGCGCTCGGCGACGTCAGCGGTTTGCCGCGACTGATCGAAGCGATGAATGCCGCCGGATACAGTCGCGAACTGACCGAAAAAATCGCCTGGCGTAACTGGTTAGCGCTATTAAACAGAAGCTGGGGTGAATAAACCACGGCCTGTGATATCCCTGCTGCTTACAGGGTTGATATCGTACTGCTTCAGGCGCAACATCTGCGCCGCGAAATTTCCGATACTTGACAATAAGCATTCTGACTGCCGCAATAGTATCCGGCAGTCTCTTTAAACTGTGAACACCAAGAGGAGTGAATGATGACTACGTGGACTAAACCTAAATTTGTTGATTTACGTCTGGGCTTAGAAGTTACGCTGTATATCTCTAACCGCTAATCCCTTATGCCCACAGCATGCTGTGGGCATTTTTCTTTTCATTTCCCCCGGTGTTACACATGCAGATTAATGTTCTTGGTTCCGCAGCGGGCGGTGGGTTCCCTCAGTGGAACTGTAACTGCAATAACTGTCAGGGCGTGCGCAACGGTACCATGAAGACTTCAGCACGCACTCAGTCTTCCATTGCCATCAGTGATGACGGCGTTGACTGGGTGTTATGCAACGCCTCGCCGGATATTTGTCACCAGATTGCCGCCACGCCTTCACTGATTAAACATGGCGTACTGCGCGGCACGGCGATAGGTTCGATCATTCTGACCGACAGCCAGATTGACCACAGTGCGGGCTTACTCAATCTGCGCGAAGGCTGCCCGCATCAGGTATGGTGTACGCCAGAAGTGCATCAGGATCTGACCACCGGTTTTCCGGTGTTTACCATGCTTTCACACTGGAATGGCGGTCTGGTGCACCATAAAATGCAGCCGGATGAGCCGTTTTCGGTCGCGGTTTGCCCGGCACTGAAATTTACCGCGATTCCGATATTGAGTAACGCGCCGCCGTACTCTGAGTATCGCGGCAAGCCGCTGCCCGGTCACAATGTTGCGCTATTTATTGAAGATACCCGCAGCGGCAAGACGCTGATGTATGCGCCGGGTCTCGGTGAGCCTGATGATGCGCTACTGGGCTGGCTGAAGCGCGCCGATTGCCTGCTGATTGATGGCACTTTGTGGCGCGACAACGAGCTGGCTGATACCGGCGTCGGACGCAATACCGGCAAGGATATGGGCCATCTGGCGCTGGCCGAAAAGCAGGGGCTGATGGCGCTGCTGTCGTCGCTACCCGCCGAGCGCAAAATCCTTATCCATATTAATAATACCAACCCGATTCTTGATGAATCTTCTGCTGAACGGCAGGCACTGACTGAAAACGGCATTGAAGTCAGCTGGGATGGTATGCGTATCGAACTTTAGGTGAAACACGATGAATGCAAATAATCCCGCGCAGGTGATGACGCCGCAGCAATTCGAGCAGGCGCTGCGTGACAAGGGTGCTTATTATCATATCCATCATCCTTACCATATAGCGATGCACAACGGTCAGGCGACGCGCGAGCAGATCCAGGGCTGGGTTGCCAACCGCTTCTACTATCAGACCAGTATTCCGCTGAAAGACGCGGCAATTATGGCCAACTGCCCGGACCCGCAAACCCGACGGAAATGGGTTCAGCGCATTCTCGACCACGATGGACATGGCGACAGTGAAGGCGGCATTGAAGCCTGGCTGCGTCTCGGCGAAGCCGTTGGACTGGATCGCGAGGTGCTGCTGTCAGAAGAGCGGGTGCTGCCAGGCGTGCGCTTTGCCGTTGATGCCTATGTAAACTTCGCCCGTCGCGCAGTGTGGCAGGAGGCGGCCTGTAGCTCGTTGACCGAGCTGTTTGCTCCGCAAATTCACCAGTCGCGTCTCGACAGCTGGCCGCAGCACTATCAGTGGATCGAAGCCGAAGGCTATGACTACTTTCGTGGCCGCCTGAGCCAGGCTAACCGCGACGTTGAGCACGGTCTGCAACTGGCGCTGGAATACTGTAACACCGCAGAAAAGCAGCAGCGAATGCTGGAAATTTTACAGTTTAAACTGGATATTCTGTGGAGCATGCTGGATGCCATGACCATGGCCTATGAACTTAACCGCCAGCCGTATCACAGCGTGACGCAGCAGGCGGTATGGCATCGGGGACGACTGCTGTGATTGAGATGAACCCAGATCAACTTCCTCTGTTCCGTCGCGGTTATCGACTACAGTGGGAACCGACGCAGGATTGTCATGTCATCCTTTATCCTGAAGGCATGGCAAAACTGAATGAGAGCGCGGCAGTCATTTTGCAGCTGGTTGATGGCAAACGCGCGTTATCCGCGATCATTGCTGAACTCAATGGCCGTTTTCCGGAAGCCGGTGGCGTCGATGATGACGTGATCGAGTTCTTCGCTCAGGCTTATGAACAGAAGTGGATAATTTTCCGTGAACCTGCTTAAACCTCAGGTCAACCCGCCGCTGTGGTTGCTGGCGGAACTGACCTATCGCTGCCCGTTGCAGTGCCCGTACTGCTCAAATCCGCTGGATTTTGCTAAGCAGGACCAAGAGCTGACCACCGCACAGTGGATCAAGGTGTTTGAGCAGGCCAGAGAGATGGGGGCGGTGCAACTGGGCTTTTCCGGTGGCGAACCGCTGGTGCGTAAGGATCTGCCGGAACTGATTCGTGCGGCACGCGATCTTGGCTTCTATACCAATCTCATTACCTCCGGAATTGGCCTGACCGAGAAGAAAATCGATGCCTTTGCTGATGCCGGGCTCGATCATATTCAGATCAGTTTCCAGGCCAGCGATGAAACGCTGAATGCTGCGCTGGCCGGTTCGGCTAAAGCGTTTGAGCAAAAGCTGGCGATGGCAAAAGCCGTCAAAGCCCATGGCTATCCGATGGTGCTGAATTTCGTGCTGCACCGCCATAATATCGACCAGATCGACCGGATTATTGAGCTGAGTATTGAGCTGGAAGCCGATGATGTCGAGCTGGCGACCTGTCAGTTTTATGGCTGGGCGCAGCTGAATCGCGAAGGGCTGTTGCCGACCCGCGAGCAGATTGCCCGCGCCGAAGAGGTGGTGCATCAATACCGTGAAAAAATGGCCGGCAAAGGCAATCTTGCTAATCTGCTGTTTGTCACGCCTGACTATTATGAAGAGCGGCCAAAGGGCTGTATGGGCGGCTGGGGCGCGATATTCCTCAGCGTGACGCCAGAAGGGCTGGCGCTGCCGTGTCACAGCGCGCGTCAGTTACCGGTGGAATTCCCGTCGGTGCTGGATCACTCTTTACAGCATATCTGGTATGAATCCTTCGGCTTTAATAAATATCGCGGCTTTGACTGGATGCCGGAACCTTGCCGATCCTGTTCGGAAAAAGAGAAAGATTTTGGCGGCTGCCGCTGTCAGGCATTTATGCTGACCGGCAATGCGGATAATACCGATCCGGTCTGTGATAAATCACCGCATCACGGCAAAATCCTTGCGGCGCGTGAACAAGCCAATTGTACCAATATGCAGGTCAGCGAGTTACAGTTCCGTAACCGCGCTAATTCGCAGCTGATTTATCGCGGTCAGCCATCCTGATGCAGCCGCTGCTGACGCTAAGTAATGGATTACGGGTCAGACTGATTCACGATCCGGCGGCGCCGCGCGCCGCAGCCCTGATACAACTGGCGGCCGGCAGCCATCATGAACCTGCGCAGTGGCCTGGGCTGGCTCATCTGCTTGAGCATGTGGTATTTGCCGGCAGCACCGGATACCAGGGCGATGCGCGGCTGATGAGCTGGGCGCAGGCGCAGGGTGCCCGACTCAATGCCACCACGCTGCCGACCACTACCGCCTGGTTTTTTGATATTCGCGCCACGCAACTGGAGCAGGGGCTGGCGCGATTAACCGATATGCTGGCGCAACCGCTGTTTGCGCGTGACGCCATTCAGCAGGAAGTGGCGGTGATTGATGCCGAATATCAGCTGTTGTCTGCTGATGCATCGACGCTGCGCGAGGCGGCTTTGAGCCTGGCATTTAACGCACCGGCGGCACTTCAGCGCTTTCACGTTGGCGATGCTGCGCACTTTGGCACGGACTCTGCGGCTTTGCAGCAGGCGCTGCGCGACCATCATCAGCACTATTTTCACGGCGCGAACCTGACGCTTTGGCTCCAGGGGCCGCAGACGCTCAGTGAACTGGCCGCCCTGGCCGAACGCTACGCCGCACCGTTTCCGGCTGGCGGCACGGTGTCGGCTTTGCCTGAAGCGCTGGCGCTGCAACCGGCCCGACACTTTACCTTACAGCTTGTCGATACGCCGCGATTGCGCTTTTCGTTCCCGTTAGCGGGCGCGCCGTCACTGACGCTATTGCGTCAGCTGGTTACGGATAAGGCGCCAGGCAGCTTGCTGGCAGCGCTCAGTGAACGGGGATATTGTGATGATGCGCAGCTGTTGATGCCTTACCGCAGCGAGAATGGCAGTGTGGTCAGTATTGAGTTTCAACTCACCACCGTGGATGCTTCGCTTTGTGCCAGAGTGGAAACGCTGTTTTGCCACTGGCTGCGCCAGCTAACGGCGATAACTCAGCCGCAACGTCAACATTACGCGGCGTTAGCGCAGCAACAGTTCTGCCGACTGTCGCCGGTCGATCAGCTGCGTGAGCGCGCCTTTGGTTTTGCACCGATCGCGCCGGGCGATTGGTCAGAGTGGCAGCCTTTATTGGCACAGCTAACCGCCGAAAATATGACCCGACTGCGGGTTGTGCCGCAGACAGAGGCTAAGCAGCAAAGAGTGCAGGGCTTTACGTTGTCGCTGAAGGCCAACCAGTGGCCTGACGCAGAAGCAGATATCAACCTGCCAGTATGGCAATTTTATCCACGTGCAAATGACGATAACTTACCGCTATTACCGGCGCAGCAGTGTTGTTTGCCCCATATCGATCCGGACGCGGAAAACGGCGTGCTGATGCTCAGCCCGGCAGTGGGCAATACGCTGCCGCAGCGCTGGGGGCATATTATACAGGCCAGTCTGCGCGCGATCATTGCGCAGTGTGCCCATGCCGGTGGCAGCCTTGTTTTTAGCCAGCGTCAGGGGCAGTGGTTATTGCAGCTCAGCGGCAACCACCGGGTGCTGCTACACACGCTGGACGCGCTGCTGAAACAGTTGCAGGCGATTCCTGCCAGCCTGCGGGCGCAGGGCGAGCGCCAGTTCAGCCGCCAGCAACAGCAGTGGCGATCAGATATTGCGGTGCGCTGTTTGCTGAATCAGTTGCCGCAGTTGATTGGCGGTGAAGCAGAGCGGCAACCCGTGGCGAATGGCCTACCATCGCTGTCGTGGCGTGCCGCACTGTACGGCGGTGATATTGCACTCGCGCAGGCGGTTTCCCGCTTGCTGACGCGTTTTCCCGGCGAACTAAATTCAATACAACTTCCGGTGCCGCCGCCGTTACCGGATCGCGCCAGTTATCATCTGCCGACTGACAGTCAGGAGGCGGCGGTGGTGCTGTTTTGTCCGCTGGCCGAACAGACCGCAGCTTGTCTGGCCGCATGGCGCATGCTGGCTCTGCTGTTCGAACCGCGTTTCTTCCAACAATTGCGCGTTGAGAAAAACCTTGGCTATGTAGTCAGCTGCCGATTTATGTCGCTGGCCGGTGAGCATGGCCTGCTGTTTGCCGTACAATCACCGACTCATAATGTTGCGTCGATCACCGCGCACATCCGGCAATTTATTGCGCAGATGCCGCAGATTATTGCGACACTGGATGTCTCAGACTTCGCGGAAAAATGCGCGCAGCTGACGGAAAGTCTGCATGTATTGCATCCGGACCGGCTTGAGCAGTGTGCTGAACTGTGGCTGAATCAGCAGAGTTTTGCGCCGCCCCTGACGCAGCAGGCAATAGCATTGCTGACTATAGGCGGGCTTAAAGATGATTGTCAGCGTCTGGCGCAGCAGCAACAGCGCTGGTGGATGCTGAGTAATAGTGATTGCTGATATTAACGCGTCGTCAGTATCAGAACGTTACTGGTTTCTTGAGGTTTTATCATGAATAACGATATCAGGTCGTTAGATCTGAATTTGCTTAAAGCCCTTGATGCTCTGATTGATGAAGGCAGCGTTACCCGGGCTGCTCAACGCCTCGCACTCACTCAGCCTGCGGTCAGCGGTATGCTGACCCGCCTGCGCGACTATTTTAACGATCCGCTTTTTGTCCGTACTCAGCGCGGTATGGTGCCCACGTTGCGTGCAATCGAGCTGGCTGGCCCGGTAAAACAAATCCTCGCAGAAATCGCTATTTTGCTAAAGCCTGCAAATTTCAATCCGTTAAGCGCGGAGCTAATCTATACCATTGTTGCCACTGACTACGCGCTGAAAGCCGTTATTGTTCCGCTAATGGCCGCGTTAAAACAGCGCGCACCCAATATTCGCGTAGCGGTACGTGCGGTTGATAACGCTGGTCTGTTTCAGCAGTTGGAACGTGGCGATGTTGATCTGGCGCTGGTGACACCCTCAACCACCCCGGTCGAGCTGCACAGCCGCGCGCTGTATCAGGAAGAGTATGTCTGCATGATGCGTGCCTGCCATCCGGTGGCGGCAGCGGGATCCATTACTCTGGAGCAGTTCTGCATGCAGGAACATATCCTGGTCTCGGGCGAGGGGCGATTCTGGGGGGCGACTGATGAAGCCCTGGCGAAAGTCGGTCGCAGCCGTCGGGTGGGAATGTCGGTTAACAGCTTTCTGGTGTTACCGGAACTTCTGCTTACCACGAATATGATTGCCGTTGTGCCGCGTCGACTGGCTTGTCACGATCCACAGTTAGTCATCTTTGAAACGCCACTGACGGTTCCGGGTTTCACCAAAAGTATGGCCTGGCACGAGCGTGCGCATCGCGACCCGGTTCATCAATGGATTCGCGCCCTGTGTACGGAAGTGAGCGCTGAGATATAATTTTTATTATATCAGGTATATAAATTCATAATTTGTCTTATATCTCAATCTGCCGATAATAACCTTCATCAGGTTGCATTGTGACGATACTCAGTCGCTGGCCTGAATCAAGAATAGATGGCTATTGAATCGGAGATGATAATGAACGCAATTAACTGGCCAGAGGGTTATTTACCGGGCTTTACCGACAATTTTGTTTCTAATGAAGTCATTATTTCAGGTCTGACCGTGAGCGAGATCTGGCCTTTGCTTAGCCAACCTTTTAGCTGGCCGCAGTATTATAAAAACGCTGCCGATATTCATTTCTACGATAACAAAGGCCCTGAACTGGAAAACAATGTGCGCTTTTACTTCAGCACGTTTGGCTTTCCGGTTGAAGCTCAGGTTGTGGAATACGTTGCGCCAATGGCCGATCAAGCCGCCCGAATAGCGTGGCACGGCTGGGCGGGTGAAGAAAATAGCGCAGAACGTCTGGATGTACATCATGCCTGGCTGCTGGAGGATTTGCCCGGTCATCGTGTGCGAATTCTGACACAGGAAACCCAGAATGGTGAGCCGGCTAAGGCAATGGCGCTAACCCGTCCTAATCCGATGCTGAACGGACATCAGGAATGGCTGGATGGTCTGGTAGAGGCTGCGTTGTCTAACGCTGAGTAGAGTGCGGCAACAGTCTGGTACGCGTCTGATGAAGGGATGCTGCTATCAATCATATCGCCAGCCTGGCGGTCAATATTTTACGCGAAACAGATCTCTTATTAATGTTCCCCTGCAGCGCAGGGGAACAGGCTCATACATAACAGGAAAAAAACCTATCAGAGCTTGATATTAATACAGAAAATATCACGCCGAATCATCGCTAAAAAAAGCATCCTCGCAGTAGACTAATATATCACCAGGCTGACACTCCAGATGGCGACAAATTTCATTCAGCGTGGAGAAGCGCAATCCTTTAATTTTTCCCTGTTTAATTAATGAAAGATTTTGCCCGGTAATACCCGTGGCCGAGGCTAAATCTTTGGACCTGACTTTACGATTCGCCAGGACGACATCCAGATTCACGATTATCGACATTTTCTAACGGCCTCAAACAAATTGCTGATTTTCTTCATGCAGTTTGCTTGCCTGCTTCAGTATATGAGCAATGATCATCACGCTGGCGGCAATAAACAGAGACACAGCATCTTGTGGAGTAAAACTAAAAGTGACCAGTCTTTGCCCATCTGGCTCACGCATAGTTCCCCAAATACTGAGTAATGGACCACAGATAAGATTCAGCAACGTCCAGATAGCGATTGATCGACCGGTTTTCCCCAAATGCACTCCAGCCGTTGCTGAGAACCAGGCGCGTTTTGCATAGGTCTGAAACAGCATCCGCAAATGGTATAGACCAAAGGCAAGCGCCAGGAGCGGGATACTGGTCAGAACAACCGCGCCAGCGATTTGCCAGCCGGGGAATAAGCTCAGGTTTACTGCGGTATCATTAACAAATTTAGCCGTTAGCGAAAAACTAAAGCCATATCCACCTTCGCGTGAAATCAAGGTAGGGAAAATCCATCCGGCTGCATTGAGCACCATGATGACAATAAGAAACAACAGTGTGATTGTTGCCATACGTTGGCTAAGTTTAGAAATCCGTTCTGGTGACATAGTTATCTCGATTCCAGGTAAGTTGAAAACGAGAGAATCCTACTGCTTCAAATCATCTAAAACAACAATTAATTATTATTTTACGATAATTAATTGTTGTTTTAGATGGTCTGGATTCGATTGAGTACCGGGTTGCCGCCGCGAACCCTTGTCAGATCACATTGAAGGAGCAGGGGGGTGAAGCCGCCGGAAACGCCACCGGCACGGCATCGACGACGAATGATGTGACTGGCAATTTCACCTCAGGCAGATGACTGATCCGACAAAATACTTATTCCCCGTCCGTAATAATCACTAAAAATACATAAATTAAATCGTGTATCTTTCCTGCTTTTATTTCGTTAAATTTGTGTATCTTAAATGTAAGTTTTCGTAAGGGTAATTATTACCCATTTGTTCACGTTGAGAGATCACCATGCTAAACAAGTTAACGAGTATCGTTATAGCGATTGTTGGTATCGCTATGCTTTACATGGGAGGACAGCTGCTGCTGATTGGCGGCTCGCCGTTCTATGTCATTATGGCTATTGGCTTGCTGGCTACGGCCATCACCCTGTTCAGAAATAAAAAAATCGCCTTATCAATTTACGCCATATTAATGTGGATTGTCCTGCTGTGGACTGTCTATGAGGTGGGCTTTGATAAATGGCAGTGGATCCCACGCGGCGATATTATTGGCCTGATTGGTGTCTGGCTGGCGATGCCGTGGGTAGTGCGCCCATTGTATAAAGCGGCGAAGGTCTCGCCACCGCGCAAATTCCATCCTTTCCTCGGCACTACGGTAGTGGTGGTGATTGCGATGGTCATCGGCATGATGTTCTACGATCCCTATCCGCAAGCGGGGGATATCACCACTAAGCGCAATACCACAACAGATGACGTGGCGGGCAAAGACTGGATAGCTTACGGCGGCAGCACTGACGGACAGCGTTTCTCACCGCTTAACCAGATTACTAAAGAAAATGTTAACAATCTGGAAGTAGCCTGGACATACCACACCGGTGATATTCGCGACGCTGACAAAGATGCAACCGAATACACATTCGAAGCCACGCCGCTGAAAGTGAATAACAGCGTTTATTTATGTACCCCACACAATGAAGTGCATGCGCTGAATCCTGAAACCGGTGAGCTGAAATGGAAATATCAGCCAGCGAAAGATCGCTCTTATTTGCAACAGCATCAGACCTGTCGTGGCGTCAGCTATTATCAGGCACCGGCTGCTGAAAATAATGCGGCGGACAGCACTCCAGCCATTTGCCGCAAACGTATTTTCAACGCGACCACTGATGCGAAATTAATCGCACTGGACGCTGATACCGGCAAGCTTTGCGCTGACTTTGGCAACAACGGCATTATCGATCTAGCGGCGAATATGGGAACCATTCGTCCACATGCCTTGATGCAGACTGCCGCGCCATTAGTCGCCGGTAATCTGGTTATCGTTGGTGGATCGGTTATGGATAACGGTTTTAACAGCGGTAACCCATCTGGTGTAATCCGTGCTTATGATGTTAATTCAGGTCGCCTGGTGTGGAATTTCGATCCGGCGAACCCGGAAAATACCCAGCCGATCGCCAATGGGGAAAACTATCCGCAGGACACGCCGGTTGCCTGGGCAACACTCAGTGCTGATCTGAAAAACGGTCTGGTGTATGTGCCATTTGGTAATGCTTCACCGGATGAACTGGGTATTAATCGTGACGCTGACAGCAACACGGAGAAATTCCGCGATACGCTGGTCGCGCTGGATTTGA
Organism: Winslowiella sp. 2C04; assembly: GCF_050037805.1. NCBI lineage: Bacteria > Pseudomonadati > Pseudomonadota > Gammaproteobacteria > Enterobacterales > Erwiniaceae > Winslowiella > Winslowiella sp. 2C04. The sequence goes on from NZ_CP188300.1 coordinate 2,376,640, forward strand.
ATACCGGTGCGTTTAAATGGCGTTTCCAGTCATCAAAACATGACCTGTGGGATCGTGATAATCCGTCTCAGCCATCACTGCTGGATATTGACTATCAGGGCAGTAAACAACCGGTAGTGATTTTACCGACCAAAACCGGCAACCTGTTTGTGCTTAATCGTCTTACCGGCCAGCCGGTCTATCCGATTAATCAGGTTGATGTCTCCACCAAGGGTGGCGTAGCGGGTGAGAAATTCTCGCCGACTCAGCCGGTATCTAAACTGAACTTTATTCCAGAGCCGCTGAGTGAAAAATCGATGTGGGGTCTGACGCCATTTGATCAGATGGCCTGCCGCATTGAGTTTAAATCTTTGCGTTATGACGGTAACCCATGGACACCGGCCACCGAAAAAGGGTCGATTATCTTCCCGGGTAATATCGGGGTATTTAACTGGGGTTCAGTGGCTGTCGATCCGCAGCGTCAGATTCTGATCGCCTCGCCGGTGCGCCTGGCTTACAAGTATAATCTGATTAAACGTACGCCGGAGAATGCGGATAAGCGCCTGTTTACCAAAGAAGGCACGCCTTACTGGAATGAGAACTTTGACGGTGACTACGCTATTCAGATTCAGCAGCTGGCATCGGGCTTAGGTATTCCTTGTATCGCGCCGCCGTGGGGTCGCATGGTGGGAGTGGATTTAACCACCGGCAAAACCGAATGGCTGCGTCGCGTGGGTACCACGAAAAATCTGAAAACGACTTTCCTGCCGGGTCGCTTCCCGATTGGTTTCCCGATGGGAATGGTGGCGCACGGTGGGCCTCTGGTCACCGCCGGTGACGTGGTGTTCCATGGCGCAACGGCGGATAACTTCTTCCGTGCTTATGATATCAATAACGGCAAACTGCTGTGGGAAACCGAGCTACCGGCCGGTGGTCAGGCAACGCCTTCCACTTATCTGGGGGCGGATAACCAGCAGTATGTGGTGATTGCCGCTGGCGGTCACGGCTCGCTGGGAACCAAAGGTGGTGATGCGGTGGTCGCTTATCGCCTGAAGTAACCTGGTCAGTTGACCGATACCAAGCCTGGATGCGTCCAGGCTTTTTTTTGCCACCAAAACCACCATTCACTCAGGTTTAACGTCTTATTTACTGTGCCAGTAAGCCACCGCACGCAGCAGTCGCTCGTCAACCTGCTGGTTTTCAACTATCTCACTCCAGGCTTTAACCGTTTTACCTTCACCGGTCAGCCACAGGTAATAATCATTTTCTGGCAGTGTCAGCTGTGCCAGGCGCTGGGCAACGGCCTGCTGATTATCGCCAATAAACCATTCAGGACTGAATGCCGGAAGATGCGAAAAATAGTCTTTGCAGGCGGCGTCCTTGACTGAAATCAGTGCTGTCACCTCAACCGGGACGGTTAATTTGCTCAGCGCTTCCAGCCGACGCAGCAGGGCGGGCATGCCGGTCTCATCACAGGCATACAGCTGCCAGCGATAATCCTCCGGCACCACCAGTGAACCGCGCGGTCCCCCAACGGTTAACCGATCTCCCGGACGTGCCTGGCTCGCCCAGTCACTGGCAACCCCTGACTGATGCAGATAGAAATCGAGCGTCAGTTCATTGAGTTCAGCATCAAACATTGGCGTGTAATCACGGGAAGCTGGGCGGATGTCATTTTCCCAGACAATGCCGTCAGCGGTGATGGTGGGGGGGGCAAAAGAGCTGCCGGGCTGTGGAAAAAACAACTTTATATGATCGTCAAAGCCCGCTGAAACAAAGCCTGTCAGATCGTCGCCGCCAAATACCAGCCGCTGAAAGCAACCGGCAATGCGCTCGCTACTCAGCACGGTCAGGTTTCTGAAACGCAGTTCATTGCGTACGCGCTGCGGATAATTTGGCGCAGTCAGATTTTGCCTGCTGCCGGAGAGTTCTGCTGTCATCGCTTTGACCTCGAAAGTGACCCTGGCGCTAGTTGCTCGGGGAATGGACAATACGATATATCGAAAGGTAGTGTTAACTTGAAAATATAGGTTACATAATATTTCAATGAGTTGGTTTTCGATATATCTGAAATAGTTGTTATGCTGCCTGTCAGGCAGCGCTGCGGCAGGACTTAAATGAGAACGAAACGCATTATTAATCCGGCATTAATTGGCGGCTTACCAGGTTACAGATAGTTACATTTATCGCGCTTTCATCATCTTAGCGCTGGCGTGCACAATAGCCGCCATCCGCGTATGCCGAGTCAGAAGAGGTCAGTTGCTATGTCAAATCATCCCCGCCAGCGTTTTTTTGCTCATGGTGACTTACGGCTGGTGGTGCTGGATATTCTCAGCCGTAATGCCAGCCATGGTTATGAGTTGATCAAAGAGATTGAGTCGCTGACGCTTGGTCACTACACGCCCAGCGCCGGTGTAATTTATCCGACACTAGACTGGCTACAGCAGCAGAACTTTATTGACGTCATTCACGGTGAGCAGGGGCGTAATGATATCGCCATCACCGACAATGGCCGCTTCTGGCTCAATGAGCAAAGCGCGCAGTCAGAACAGATTAAACAGCGGATTAAGGCGCGGATCGTCGGCCATGAGTTGCGAAAAAATCCGGCAATGAAGCAAGCGCTGGATAATATAAAGGCGGTGCTGGACCAGAAGGTCAATCGCGAAAGCGCCAGTGAACAGACGCTGGAGAAAATAATCGCTATTCTTAATCGCGCCAGTCAGGATATTGCCGCGCTGGATTAGCGTCTGAAACCGGTGCAGAAAAAGTGACCGCACCTTTTTATACGGGTTTAACTGGCTCGCACGACGTAAATGCAGGAGAGAAAGTTTGAAGCGTGAGACGACCGCAAACCTCAGAGATGCTCTGCTGGACGGGGCGATAAAATTGTTTACCGAGAAAGGGGTGGAAAACGTCACTACCCGCGAACTCACTGATTTGTTGGGCATATCCCGCAGCCATATTTATCATTATTTTAAAAACTGGCAATCTCTGCGCCTTGCCGCCTGTTCACACTTTATGTACGCTGAACTGAATGAGATGGCGCGAGAAGTGGAAAATCTGCCGCCGCAACAGGCGCTAGATCGGCTTATCGCGCAGTATTTACCGGTCAGCGTGGATGCAAAATGGGTGCTGTATATGGATATCTGGCGGCTTGCGGTGCAGGATCAGCAGTACTCACAATTGACTACCGAGCTGATTAAGGCCTGGGATCGGCTGATGGAAAATGCGATCCTTGACGGGATTACCCTTGGCGTATTTAGACCGGTTGATGCCGCACGCGCCTCACGTCAGTTGGGCGCTTTGATCAATGGATATGCGGATACATTAACGTTCTGTACACCGCTTCAGACACGCGACGAGGCCATTGATGAAATTAATCAGGTAATGCGGTTAATTCTCGGCCCTGCGGGCTGATCCTTTAATGGTATTTATGCAGGACCACGAAATGCCCGGCGCCATTCGCTGGGGCTGACGCCGAATTTCGCCTTAAAATTCTGGCGAAAGGAGATCGGCGACTGAAAACCTGCCATATCTGACACGCTTTCAATACTGCTGTCGGTGGTTTCCAGCAGTTCCTGGCTTCTTTGCAGCCGCTCAGCGTTCAGCCAGTCTCCCAGCGTGTTCCCGGTTGCCTTGATAAAGTGACGCGTCAGCGTTCGTCGGCTCATACTAACGAATCCGGCCAGTGAGTCGAGGTCGTGTGGCTTATCAAGATTGCGCCGCAGGTATTCAATTAGCTGGTTCATTTTACTGTCACGTGTTGTAACCGGAACCGGGCGCTCAATAAACTGCGCCTGACCACCTTCCCTGTAGGGAGGAACCACCATTCTTCTTGCAACACTGTTAGCAATCGCAGTGCCATAATGATCACGTATGATACTCAGACAGCAGTCAATACCGGCGGCGGTTCCGGCTGAGGTAATAAGGCGTTCATCACGGGTGTACAGCGAGTTGCTGTCGAGATTAACGGCAGGAAATCGTTCGGTGAAGTCCCGTTCGTACTCCCAGTGCGTTGCGGCCCGGTGCCGATCAAGCAAGCCAGAATAGGCCAGTACGTAAGTTCCTAAACACAGACCCACCACCTCAGCGCCACGCTGCCATGCGCTGATTAGCTTATCCAACAGCGCCGGGGATGGTTTTTCTTCAGGATGACTCCAGTAGGGCACGATAACAATGTCTGCGACGTCCAGCTGCTCAAGACCATGCTCCACATTGATCGACAGGCCAATATCAGACAGTACCACGCCGGGCTTTTCAGCACAGATTTCCACGCGAAATAAATCCGGCTGCGGCATGGTCGGCCCGAAAAGAATGCAGGGCACGGAAAAGTGAAACGGGCTGAATCCGTTCGTGGCAATCACGGCGACCGTTAATGCAGACATAAATTTGACCTTACCGTAAATAATAACCCCGGTCACTGGCGACCAGGTAGCTGATGTTGACCGGCCACAGAGTTAACGGGCGGCCTGTCGGAATTGCATTCTTCTTGTTAATCAGGCCGGAACGCTAATCAGAAAGCCATCGTTTCACCATCGGCAGGAATAAGCACCTTATCCTCAATGCCGTTTTCCAGCGAGAACTCATGCAACTCAGCACGGGTGAGAAGGCAATGGTTAATCGATTCCATGTGAGAAGCCACGATGGTCGCAGTCGGCAATATCTTAAGCGTGCGCAGCGTGTCCTCTTTGCCCATGATAATCGGACCATAAAGATCGTTTATAGCATAACCGATATTCAGTACCACAATATCCGGCTGGAACCGCTGTAAGCTTCTTACATAAGGTTTTACCCAGACGGTATCACCGGCAATGTAGAGAGTTTTTTCATCATGGTGGGTGAACACCAGGCCACATGCATCTCCCAATAACTCACCCATTTGGACATCCGCATACAATTCGTTACTGCCGTGTTGACCATCAGTTTTATAAATTGTCAGCCCATCGACGAAATGATTTTCATCCTTCAGAACGCGGATGTTGAGAAAGCCCTGAGAACGGATTAGCGCCGCGTCGTTCTCATTCTGCGTGTAAATCAGCATATCTTTAGGTACAGCCCGCTGCGCCGCTTCATCCCAGTGATCGGTATGCGTATGCGTCAGGATAACCGCATCAACAGCCAGTAAATCCTCTACTGCTACAGGCAGAGCAACCATGGGATTACGCAGGTGCGGGCGTGCATTTCCGGCAAAGCCATCCCAGGCTTCCTTTTCTGCCAGCATCGGATCGATAAGAAATTTTTTACCCGCATACTCCAGTAAAAGAGTAGCATTACGAATTTGCGTTAATTTCATTGATTGCTCCAGTCATTCAACAGATTTTGAGGCTCATCCAGCGTGTTTGCTGTTGTCCGGGCTAACTATAAGAGGGAAAAGCGGGGTGTCGTGACACGCTCTGAGGTCATTAGTCGATGAAATCAGGTCAATATGGAAAGTGCTTGCACGTGTAAAAACGATCAAGGTGTTAAGCAGAAAATATTAGCGGATTGCATTGCGGTAAGTGACCAGCGATGAAAACGGAAATCAGTTCGATATTTGCCGGGTTGAGGGCGGCGTTTAACGCCGCCCGCCAGATTACCAGGCTTTAATTGCGTCGCCTTTATACACTTCCTGTGCTTTATCGGCGACTTGTTGTGACTGGAAAGCGTCTTTCAGTTTCTGCACTTTCTCGCTGTCTTTATTATCTTCACGCGCCACCAGCGCATTAACATAAGGTGAGGCGGCATCTTCCATAAATAAGCCATCACGTGCCGCAGATAAACCGGCCTGGGCTGAGAAGTTAGTATTAATAATCGACAATGAGACATTTGGATCGTCGAGCGTACGGGTCAGTTGCGGGGTGTCGACCTCGACCAGTTTTAGCTTCTTCGGATTCTCAATAATATCCAGCGTAGTAGGCAGGTAACCCACACCCTCTTTAAGCTTAATTAATCCCTGTGCCTGTAACAGCAATAAGCTGCGGCCAAGTGTGGTCGCTTCGTTGGAAATCGTGACCGTTGCACCATCTTGTAACTCTTTGATATTTTTTATTTTATGTGAATAGGCAGCAATCGGGAAGATAAAGGTTTTGCCGACGACAGCAAATTTATAGCCGCGCTCTTTGGTCTGATCTTCCAGATAAGGCAGGCTCTGGAAAGCATTGGCATCGACGTCTTTATTTCTTAATGCTTCGTTAGGCAGAACATAATCATTAAAGGAAATAACTTCCAGATCTAAGTTATACTTATCTTTCGCGACTTTCTGAACCTCCTGCCAGATGGCCTCATCCGGTCCGGTATTAATTGCAACTTTGACCTTATTATCTTCATCCGGTGAACAGGCGGATAAAAATAACGCAGATGTGGCGATTAACGCCGAAAAAATTACTTTCCTCATAAACTGCACTCTCCAGAATGATATTATCGCTGAAATACTATGCTATTCATTTGCTGCTGTACAGGTGACAGTTGGCGGTCGTTAAGATCAATAACGGCAAAAAGCCCTTAGTGCGCAATTCTTTCCAATACCGCCAGCGCGTTTACGGCTGTAGTAGACGCCTGTTCAACGTTTGGGGAAGAAGGATGTTAAGCAAAGTTTACCGGGGTATCACGCTATGATGCCGTTTTCTAATGGTTTTTTACTCAGTCTGTCGCTGTGCCTGGATATCGGTATCGCCAATATTGCGATGATTACGCTGGCGATGCAGCGCGGTTACTTTCACGGTTTCTGGCTGGGGATGGGCACCTGTATTGGCGACCTGATTTATGCACTGCTGGCGTTGGCCGGTATGACCATTCTGCTGCAGTACGAAGCGGTACGCTGGGTGCTGTGGATCGGCGGTGGCGCGATGCTGTCACTGTTTGCTGCAAAGATGCTGTTGTCTGCCTGGCGACAGGCGCATGAAATGCCGCTGGCCGGCAGTCAGCCGGCTCGTCCACTACTGCGAGAGTTTGGGCGCGGCGTGATGCTGGCGATGTCATCGCCGAGTGCAATCCTGTGGTTTGCCACCGTTGGAGGCGCGCTGATCGCCAGAATGGGGCAGAGCGGTGCTGCGACGTCATCCTGGTTTCTCAGCGGTTTTTTTCTCGCCGGCGTTTTCTGGACCGGCATACTTTGTCTGGTGGGCAGCTTTGGCGGAAAACTGCTGGGGGCACGACTGCTGCGCTATTCGTATATTGCCTCGGCGCTGATCTTTACCTGGTTTGCTTATTACGTGATTGTGTCAGGCTATCGGGAATTTGTTCAGCTTTGATGCCACCTGATGCGCATAGTGCTGGGGCGTGGTCCCCATCACTTTGCGAAAAGCGTTAATAAAGTGGCTTTGATCGTAAAAACCCAGCAGCAGCGCGGCATCAAGTGGCGCAACGTTTTGACGCAGCATATCGCGTGCGCGATGCAGGCGCAGCTGCATGTGATACTGTAGTGGCGGCATTCCGACCTGCTGGCTGAAGCGCCGAACCAGATGATATTTACTCAGGCCACTGACCTGAGCCAGCTCATCCAGCTGCGGTTTCATGGCTAAATTCTCCTGCATCCAGGCTTTCACCCTATTCACCGCCTGCTGATCCGCTTTGCCAGATCCTTCATCATCGTCCAGCAGCTTACTGCATAACAATATCAAATCTTGCTGCTGTAGCTGATGATTGCTGTGGCGGGCAGTCAGCGCAAACTGACAGATGGCCTGATGAAGCTCAGGATTATTCAATACGCCGTCATACAGTACCGGCGCAGCATTGCTGCTGCGCAGATTCTGCTGGCTGACAATCGTGCTAAGCAGCGACTGCGGCAGATGAATACTGACAAACTCGACGCTGTCGTGACCAAATTTTGACGCCTGAACGGCTGCCGGATTATACACAGTGACGTCGCCAGCACGGACGGTGGCGGTTTTGCCATCCAGCCAGATCTCCTCACTACCGCTGAGATTGGCGCTGATAACATACTCATCATGCAGATGGCGAGGAAAAGCGTCGTTAGCGGCTTTCACCCGTGAACATTCTAACCCTTTATGGCTGAACCACTCTGACGACTGAAGAGACACGGTGTGTAATCCTGAGAAGGCTTATAGCTGAATAACATCACGCCTTTAGCCAGAGTGCAATAGCAAGACAGTCAAAACGCTGGCGCAACACAGCCTAAATTCTGTTTTGATTCAATGCTCAGCCGGTTGGTGGCTGTTGCTTTCGCTGATGGTTAACGATCCCGCTAAGTTATGCCTGCGTCGAAAATAGTAAGACGATATTCATATTTAGTCCGCGGCTTTATCTGTGGAATTCTCCTGTTATAAAGTAATAAGGAGATGTGATGAGTAAACCTACCCATAATATTAAGCTCGGCCTGATGCTGCACGGCGCAGGTAGCCATATGAATTCCTGGCGCCACTGCCGGGCACCGGCCGACGCCAGCGTAAATTTTCGCTATTTTTCCGAGCTGGCGCAGCGCGCCGAGCAAGCACAGTTTGATTTTTTGTTTGTTGCCGACGGGCTGCATATTAATGAGAAATCTCTGCCGCATTTTCTTAATCGTTTTGAACCGGTGGCATTGCTGTCGGCGCTGGCGGCGGTGACTGAACGTATCGGGCTGGCAGGCACGATCTCCACCTCTTACAGCGATCCTTTCACCGTCGCCCGACAGCTGGCGACGCTGGATAATATCAGTGGAGGGCGTGCGGGCTGGAATGTGGTCACTTCTCCGCTGGCTGGCTCATCGCGTAACTTTGGCAAACCGCATCCGGACCATAGCCTGCGTTATCAGATTGCCGAAGAGTACATCAACGTGGTGCAGGGGCTGTGGGACTCCTGGGAAGATGATGCCTTTATTCGCGACCGCGACAGCGGCGTATTTTTTGATGCCTCCAGGCTGCACAAGCTCAACCATCAGGGCAAGTTTTTCTCTGTAGAAGGGCCGCTGAATATTCAGCGCTCACCGCAGGGACAGCCGGTTATCTTCCAGGCCGGCGCTTCGGATACCGGCATCGCCCTCGCCGGAAAATCCGCTGATGCGGTATTTACCAATGCCCGTACGCTGGCTGAAGCGCGGGAATATAGCGAGAAATTACAGGCGCAAGTGGCGAGCCATGGCCGTGAGCCGGTGGGCATTTTTCCAGGCATCACGCCGATTGTCGGCAAAACGCCGGAAGAGGCCGAAGCCAGATATCAGCAGCTGCTTTCACTGCTGTCGGTGGACGATGCGCTGGCCTATCTGGGGCGTTTCTTTGATCACCACGATTTCAGTCAGTATCCGCTCGACGGTCCGTTCCCGGATCTCGGCGATCTCGGGCAAAACACCTTCCGATCGACAACCGACAGCATTAAGCAGCGGGCAAAAGAGCATCAGCTCAGCCTGCGCCAGGTGGCTTATGAAACCACGCTGCCACGCGGCGAGTTTTTCGGCACTGCGGAGCAGGTTGCAGAGACCCTTATTCGCTGGGTTGAACAGGGCGGTGCCACCGGTTTTATCATTACCGGGCCGGTACTGATCGAGGCGCTGGATGATATTACCCGCACTGTGTTGCCGATCCTTGCCAAACGCGGTTACTGGCAGCCTTCTGCTGCGGCAACGCTGCGCGAGCGCCTGAATATTCCCTTTAAAACGAATCGCTATGCACAGCAGCAGCCCGCTGCAGCGCTTTACGCCAAATAAACCACTCAGGATCGATTATGCTTCAGCGAAATAAATACCGCAAAGCCCTGCTGACGGCGGTTATTGCCGCCACGCTGGTGGGATGTGACCAGGCGGCGAGCAGCAGCACGGCGGCAAGCCAGACGCCGTCAACGCCTCAGCAGGGTGGCAAGTTGCTGATCGCTATCGACACCGATCCCAACTGCCTCGATCCACAACAGGCGGGAAATAATAACTCGCTGAACATTGGTCGCCAGCTAACGGATTCACTGACCGATCAGGACAGCCAAAGCGGTGAAATCGTCCCGTGGCTGGCGACCAAATGGCAGATTGAGGACGATAACCGCCGTTTTACCTTTACCCTGCGTGATGGCGTCAGTTTCAGCGATGGCAGCGCCTTTAACGCGCAGTCGGTTAAAGAAAATTTTGAGGCGATTGTTAAGCTGGGAGCGCGTTCATCACTGGCTTCAACCTATCTGAAAGGGTTGAAACAGATCGATACTCCGGATGATCACACCGTGGTGGTGATCTTTGAGCAGCCTAATGCACAGTTTTTGCAGGCAACCTCGACCATGAGCCTCGGGTTCTTTTCTCCGGCAACGGTATCGGCGAGTGCCGAAGCGCGCTGTCAGGGTTCACTGGTCGGCAGCGGCCCGTTTGTACTTAAACAATTTGTGCATAACCAGAAAGTCGAGCTGACGCGCCGCGATGGCTATCAGTGGCCATCGTCACTGGCGGCGCATCAGGGAGAAAGCTATCTCGACGCGGTGGAATATCGGGTGATCCCGGAAAGCGGCGTGCGTTTTGGCAGCCTGATTTCCGGTCAGTTGGATGTGAATGTTGGGGTTACGCCGCAGGATGAGTCGCTGCTGCTGGCAAAAAATATCAAACTGCTGGCCCGCACTAATCCAGGGCTGGTCTACAGTCTGTTTCCTAATCAGTCCACGCCGCTGATGGCCTCGCTGCCGGTGCGTCAGGCGCTGAATCTGGCTATCGATCGCCCGGCGCTGAAACCCGTGTTGTCACGCTATCAGGCATCGGCAACCTCAGTTCTGGCTAAAACCACGCCGCTGTATCAGGACCGCAGCAGTGAGCTGAAATACGATCCGCAAGCGGCGGAAAAACTGCTAGAGGATAACGGCTGGAAGAAAGATGCCGACGGTTTTCGCAGTAAAGATGGCCAGCGTCTGAGTTTCCGCATCAGCTACTGGCAAAACGCGCCGTTTATAGAGCTGGTACAGCAGCAGGTGAAAAAAGTCGGCATCGACTTGCAGCTGGAGAAGGCCCCCATTAGCCAGGTGGTTGCGCGACAGGCCAGTGGCAGTCTGCCGGTCGATTTTTATAATCTGACGCGTTCCGATCCGGATGTGTTGCGCACGGTATTTGATGCCGGCGGCCGCAATGTTAATCATCGCCAGCCATCGGAGGTCGACAGATTGTTGTTGCAGTCCAGTCAGACGCTGGACAGCAGCGCGCGGCAAAAATATGTCACCGGGGCTGCCGACCTGCTGATAGCTGAAGGGAATGCGATTCCGCTGGTTGAACTGGCGACGGTAATTGCCACCGGTCAGAATGTGCACGGCTTCCATTTCGATGCTTCGTCACGTTTTCAGCTGTATGACACCTGGCTTTCAGCGAAGGAGTAATGCCATGACCGACGCCTCCATTCTGGTAACCCGGCGCTCACGCCAGCGACTGTCCCGACTGTTACAGCGCGCTGTGCAGGGCGTTGCAGTATTGTGGGCGACCTGGAGCCTGACGTTTCTGATTCTGTATATTTTACCCTCTGACCCGATCACTATCATGCTGAATCAGGGAGAACAGAGTACGGTCGATGTTGCTCAGCTGGCGGCGCTCAGAGCGCAGTATCATCTCGATCTGCCGGTCTGGCAGCAGTACGTGCTGGCCTTGTGGAAGGTGCTGCATCTCGATTTGGGGCGATCGATTGTCAGTGGTGACAACGTCACTTATCTGATTGCGCAGTCGCTGCCGTCTACGTTGCTGTTGGCCAGCAGCGCGCTGGTCAGTGCGCTGGTTGTCGGCGGTGGGCTGGCGGCGAGCGTCAGCGTATTGCCATCCGGGCGCATCAAGTCGGCGCTACTGGCGTTGCCATCCCTCGGTGCTGCCTTGCCGATGTTCTGGCTGGGATTACTGCTGTTACAGCTGTTCTCATTTAACCACGCCTGGTTTCCGGCAATGGGTAATGCAGGCTGGCAATCGCTGGTATTACCGACGCTGGCGCTGACCATTCCCACAGCAGCGATGATTGCGCAGGTGATGAACCGTTCACTGTCGGAAGTGTGGCGTCGTCCGTTTATTGATGCACTTCGCCTGAAGGGCGCAGGTACCGCGCATCTGCTGTGGCGTCACGTGTTACCTAATGCCGCTATCCCACTGCTGACGCTGACCGGCATGATTTTCGGTAATCTGCTGGCCGGTTCGGTGATTACCGAAACCATTTTTTCACGTCAGGGGCTGGGAAGGCTGGCCGAAGGGGCCGTCTCGGCACAGGATATCCCGGTGGTTCAGGGCGTGGTGCTGACCGCCGCGGTGATTTTTGTGGCGATCAATTTTATCACTGATGCGCTTTATCCGTTACTTGACCCGAGAATTGCCGCCGGAGAAAACGCATGAGTCTGCTGTTAATCGAGAAAGCCCCACGTCGTCCGCTGGCGGTGACGCTGTGGCTAAGCGCCGCCATGCTGTTGATGGTGCTGCTGTGGGCCATTTTTCCCGGCGGATTCAGCCATCAGGATCCGCTGGCAGGTGATGCCTTACAGGCATTGCAGCCGCCGTCAGCAGCGCACTGGTTCGGTACCGACCATCTCGGGCGCGATATCTACAGCCGCAGCGTATTTGGCACCGCGCTGACGTTACAGGCCACGCTGTTCTCGGTGGCGATTGCGTTGTTTGTCGGCACGCTGATCGGTGTAGTGGCTGGCTATGCGGGCGGGCGGATCGACAGCCTGTTTATGCGCATTATCGATATCTTAATGGCGATACCCAATTTATTACTGGCGATGGCGATTATCACCGTGCTTGGTTTTGGCACGCTGAATATTGCGGTGGCGGTTGGATTGTCCTCGGTTGCCACTTTTGCGCGCCTGACGCGCGGAGAAGTGTTGCGCAGCCGCACCAATCTGTTTGTTGAGGCCGCGAGAGCCAGCGGCGTCGGACATCTGGCGATTATCCAGCGTCATATTCTGCCGCATGCGCTGGCACCGGTGCTGTCTCTGGCGGCGCTGGAGCTGGGATTTGCGCTGTTATCCGTCTCGGCGCTCAGTTTTCTTGGTTTTGGCGCGCCACCGCCTCAGCCCGAATGGGGATTGTTAATCGCCGAAGGGCGTAACTACATTGCGGCAGCCTGGTGGTACACCACGCTGCCGGGAATGATTATCGTGCTGTCGGTGCTGGCAACTAATCGGATAGCCGGATTTATTCAGGATTCTGCGGAGAAACTATGACTGAACCTCTGTTAGCGGTTGAACAACTGAGCATTGATTATCCTCGTCAGCAAGGCGGCTATTCGCAGGCAGTAAAGTCGCTTAGTTTTGCGCTGTATCCTGGCGAAGTGGTGGCGATAGTGGGAGGCTCCGGATCGGGAAAATCCACCACGGCTTCAGCCCTGGTAGGGCTACTGAGCCAGCAGGCGTTGCGACGTGGCGGCACCCTTCACTTTGCCGGTCAGCCGCTGGAAAATGCCAGTCAGCGCCAGTGGCGGCAACTGCGTGGGCTGGAGATTGGCTTTGTGCCGCAGGATCCGGCGCTGGCGTTTAATCCGATACAGACTCTGGAAAAGCAGATGCTGGAAGCATTCACCCTGCACGGCGTGCCAAAAAATCAGGCTGCCGGACGCCTGCCTGCGCTGCTGGCTGAGGTAGGCCTGAATGACAGCCAGCGCGTGCTGGCCAGCTATCCGCATCAGCTTTCTGGCGGCATGCGGCAGCGGGTGCTGCTGGCGATGGCGATGTGCCACCATCCAAAGTTAATTATTGCCGATGAACCGACCAGCGCGCTGGATGTCAGCGTGCAGAAACAGGTGCTGGATGCGCTGGCGGCGGTGGTTGAACGGCAGGGAATCGCGCTGTTACTGATTACGCACGATCTGAATATGGCGCTGGAGCGGGCGGATCGCGTGCTGGTAATGCATGAAGGCCAGCTGGTTGAAAGTGGCACTCCGGCATCGTTATTGCGCCAGACGCATCATCCCTATACTCGTCAGCTGCTGGAGGCTTCTCCGGCATTTTTAAGCGTGCCTTATCGTCAGCCAAAACCGCACAAGCAGCCGTTTATGCTGGCGGAAAAGCTCTCCAGACGGTTTATTCTGCCGGGTGGCGAGAGCTTTAGCGCAGTTGACGACGTCTCGTTTCCGGTTTATCGCGGTGCAACTACCAGCCTGGTCGGCGAGTCAGGATCGGGTAAGTCAACCACGGTGCGAATGCTGCTTGGCCTGGAACAACCCGATCAGGGCGCAGTAAATTTTGACGGCGTCAGTTTTAGCACAGCGTCGAGCTTTCAGAAATCTGACTTTCGCCGTCGGGTTCAGGTGGTTTATCAAAATCCCTATGCCTCGCTGAATCCGAAAATGACGCTGGAGGCGATTATTACCGAGCCACTGCGCGCATTTCACATCGGCAATAAGCATAGCCAGCGCGAACGCGCGGCGGAATTGCTGGAGGCGGTCGAGCTTTCCACTAAGCTGCTGACCGCAAGGCCATCGGCGCTGTCCGGTGGGCAACGCCAGCGGGTGGCCATTGCCCGCGCATTAGCGATTTCGCCGGAACTGCTGATTCTTGATGAACCGGTCTCGGCGCTGGACGTGGCGGTACAGGCGCAGATCCTGCGGCTGCTGGAGCGTTTACAGCGTGAAAAGGGTCTCAGCTATCTGTTTATTTCCCACGACCTGGCGGTGGTTCGTCAGATTTCTGATTATGTGGTGATTATGCAGCAGGGCAAAGTGGTCGAGCAGGGCGAGGTGCAGTCGATATTCAGCACGCCGACGGCGGCCTATACCCGTCAGCTGCTGGCCCATATACCAACTCTGCCACTGCAGGCGCTGCGGGCGTGAAAATACAATCACTTTAGCTGATATCGCCTGGCTAATGACCGGAAACTGTACAATTAACCCGCCTGAACAGGCCTCGCGGACGACTGAGGTTGACTCAGGCGCATCGGCGCAGGCAGAATGCGTCACTCAGAAACTATCGGGTTCAGTAATGTCAGTACTGACATTGCAGGAAATCCGATGCGATACCACCCGCTACTGGTAGCGGCGATGGAAATCAGGCTTTGGCCGCGAAGGGGTTGTGGAGGCTGTATTGGCTAACCACTACCGAAAACGGTCTGGCTGCCTGGCAGTGATTCCCCATCAATATCCCCTTTGCGATGCAATGCCGGCAATGACGGTACGAAACGTTACGCCAGCGCAGTATCAGCCAACTCCTGGAGTTATCAAAAATAAAAACTCACTCCACCCGGAGCAACTATGAATTCTCAGCAACAACAGACGGCAATAATAGAAGATAAGTCGATCGATTATGTGCCGGAAGAAGAACGCCATGGGGATGCACGTAGTCTGTTTACCCTGTGGTTTTGTACCAATATTGCGCCACTCGCGGTAGTGACCGGCGCGGTGGCTACCCATACTTTTCATCTGGATATCCTCTCGGCAATCAGTGCGATTATTGCCGGGCATCTGTTTGGCGGCATTTTTCTGGCGCTGACATCGGCACAGGGCCCGCAGGTCGGTATTCCGCAGATGGTTCAAAGCCGCGCGCAGTTCGGTCGTTACGGCTCGCTGCTGGTGATTATCTTCGCCACGGTCATTTATCTCGGCTTCTTTATTTCTAATATTTCACTGTCGGGAAGGGTAATTAACAACGTGCTTCCGGCACTGAACATTCCGGCGGCGACGATTATTGGCGCGATCGCGGCAACGATCATTGGCGTAGTGGGCTATAACTTCATTCACAAAATCAACAAAATTGGCGCCTGGATCATGGGGGGATCGATGATCCTCGGCCTGTGGATGATGCTGTCGCAGCCGCTACCGGCAGACTTCCTGCACCGTGGTTCGTTTACGCTGGCCGGCTGGTTTGCCACCTTCTGTATCGGCGCGGTATGGCAACTTAGCTTTTCTCCTTATACCTCTGACTACTCCCGTTATCTTTCGGCCTCGGAAGGGATCGCCAGGCCCTTTCTCTACACCTGGCTGGGCGCGTGTTGCGGCACCATTCTGGCGTTTGTATTTGGTATGGTGGCGGTCAATATGGTCAGCGGCACCAATGATGCAATGGTGGCCGTGCGGCAGGCAACGGGCTGGCTGGGGCCGATACTGATGGTGCTGTTTCTGATCAATATCATTTGTCATAACTCGATGAATTTATACGGATCGGTGCTGGCATTGATTACCTCAGTGCAGACTTTCCTGCCCAACTGGCAGCCTGACGCCAGAGTCAGGATAGTGTTTTCACTGTCGGTGCTGGTGGGGTCGGTGGCAATCGCGCTGGCCGCTTCCGCTAACTTTGTAGAAGTGTTTCTGAATCTGATTTTTGCGCTGATTTCAGTGCTGATCCCATGGTGTATGATCAACCTGATCGACTTCTATCTGATTAACAAACAGCAGTACGATACTGACGCGATTTTCAGTGCAGACGGCGGGCGTTATGGCTTACTGAACTCGCGGGCGCTGCTGGTATATGCCGGGGGTATCGTGGTGCAGATCCCCTTTGTAGAGAACGCTTTCTTCTCCGGCCCCTGGTCCGGGCTGGTGCCGGGTGCGAATATCTCCTGGGTAATCAGTATGGTGGTGACCGCCATTGCTTATCCGCTGTGCTGCCGACGGTATCCGACCTGGGTGGCGCGACACGCGTAATCATCTTGCCCGGCGACGCCGGGCTTTTTATTATTTACGCTCAGGCAGCAGATCAATCATCACTTCCAGCTGAGGAGTTTTCACTCCGCGCCGCCAGATTAACCAGGTCGACAGCCAGCGCCACGGCTCTTCCGGGGTACAGACAACGACCTGCTCATTACCGGGCATGCTGTTTAACATGCTCCGTGGCAGCATCGCCAATCCGGCACCGGCAATGACGCAGGCCAGCATGCCGTGATAGGACTCCATTTCGAAAATCTTGCCCGGCGTGGCCTGGTCGGCATGAAACCAGTTCTCAAAATGACGCCGGTAGGAGCAATTGGCGCGAAAAGCATAAATATTGACGCCACTGACTTCGCGCGCGCGGGTGAACGGTTTTTGCTTGGCTGGCCCGATAATCACCATCTCTTCGTCAAACACCGGAATACCTTCAATTGCCGGATGGGTCACCGGTCCATCAATAAACGCCGCCGAGATCTTACCTTCCAGCACGCCATCCAGCATAGTGCCGGACGGGCCGGTAGTGAGATCCAGCAGAATGCGCGGATAATTACGGTTGTATTCGGCCAGCAGGCCAGGGATGCGCACCGCGGCGGTGCTTTCCAGCGAGCCCAGGGTAAAGGTACCCTGCGGCTCTTCACCGCTCACCGCCTGACGGGCTTCTCTGACCAGCGATAAAATTTGTGTGCTGTACTGCAACAGACTGTGGCCAGCTGGCGATAGCCGCAGACGCTGGCTTTCACGGATAAACAGTTCCACTCCAAGATCGGTTTCCAGCTGGCGAATGCGGGTAGTGACATTGGATGGTACGCGGTGCACCTGCTTTGCAGCGGCGGAAATACTGCCGGTTTCAGCCACCGCAGTAAACATTTCTAACTGGGACAGGTTCATCTCTTTCTCATTTAGTGAAAACCAACTGCTGAATTATTCAGTTTTTTTATCACTGCTGCAAGGTTAGGCTGATTGCATTGACACTATAAAGCTGAGGATTATATGACCATTTCTTACCAGACTCATGCGATCTCCGTGAATCCGGCCACCGGTGAAACCCTGAATGCTTATCCGTATGACAGCGAGTCGCAAATCGATCGGGCGATTGAGCGCAGTCATCAGGCCGGTAAGCAGTGGAGCAAGCTTAGCGTGGCGCAACGGAGTACAAAGCTGCGCGATCTGGCGGTGGCGCTGCGCGATCACGGCGAAGAGCTGGCGCAAATGATCCGCGCCGAAATGGGCAAGCCGATTTTGCAGGCGCGTGGCGAAGTGAACAAAAGCGCTAACCTTTGCGAATGGTATGCGGAGCACGGCCCGGCAATGCTGGCGACGCTGCCCACTCAGGTGGAAAACAATCAGGCGGTGATGGAGTTTCGTCCGCTGGGTACGGTGCTGGCGGTGATGCCATGGAACTTCCCGCTGTGGCAGGTACTGCGTGGTGCGGTGCCGATTATGCTGGCCGGTAATTGCTATATCCTGAAACATGCGCCAAATGTGATGGGCAGCGCACAGCTGATCGAACGCATTTTTATTGCCGCCGGATTGTCGCAGGGCGAGTTCGCGGTGATTAACGCCACGGCTGAGGGCGTCAGCCACGCGATTAACCATCCACAAATTGCGGCCGTGACCTTTACCGGCAGCGTGAGGGCCGGTAAGGCAATTGGCGCACAAGCCGGTGCGGCACTGAAAAAATCGGTGCTGGAGCTGGGCGGGTCCGATCCGTTTATCGTGCTGGAGGGTGCCGATATCGATCAGGCGGTGAAAGCAGCGGTGGCTGGCCGTTATCAGAATAGCGGCCAGGTCTGTGCAGCATCAAAACGCTTTATTGTTGAGCAGCCAATTGCTGAAGAGTTTACCGACAAGTTTGTCGCTGCGGTGAAACAGCTGAAAACGGGCGCGCCGGATGAAGAGGGTAATTATATCGGTCCGATGGCACGTTTTGATCTGCGCGACGAGTTGCACGATCAGGTTGAAGCAACGCTGGCAGAGGGTGCCACGCTGCTGGCGGGTGGACATAAGCTTGAAGGTAAAGGTAACTACTACGCGCCAACGGTGCTGGCAAATGTTCAGCCGCAAATGACGGCTTTCCGTCAGGAGCTGTTTGGTCCGGTAGCGGCAATTACCGTAGCACGCGATGTCGATCACGCCATTGAACTGGCAAATGACAGTGACTTCGGTCTGGCTGCAACCATTTACAGCGGCGATGAAGATAAAGCGCAGCTGCTGGCGGCTCGCCTGGAGTGCGGCGGCGTATTTATTAATGGTTATAGCGCCAGCGATCCGCGCGTGGCCTTTGGCGGCGTGAAGAAAAGCGGCTATGGTCGTGAACTGTCGCAGTTTGGCCTGTATGAGTTCTGTAATATCCAGACGGTATGGAAAAATCGTCAGGGCTGACAGACAGCGATACGGAGTATGCAACCGGGAGACTGTCTCCCGGTTTTTTTTATCATGCCATCAATAATTGATCGGTCGCAGGGTCGACAGCGCATCAGATATGATGAAATATGGCTATGCTGATTACAGCAACTCCTAACGCTGACGGATTGATGATGGCAAATAAAACCTCTTATTTATTCCTCATTTTGTTCTGCCTGACCTTTACGGTTTCCGCTGAGCAAACGACTAAAAAAGCGACCTTTGCCAATATGGCATCGGGCTGGTGGCAAAATCTTAAAGAGGATGTATCAGAAACCTGGCATAACCCACAATATACTGATGTCTATATTCCCTTTCTGAGCTGGCACAACCGTTTTATGTATGATTCGGACAAAACGGATCATTACAACGAAATGCCCTGGGGCGGAGGGGTCGGCATTTCACGCTATACCGAAGAAGGTAACTGGCATGGCCTGTTTGCGATGGTGTTTCAGGATTCTCACCGTGAGTGGCAACCGGCAGTGGGTTACGGCTGGGAAAAGGGGTGGTATTTAACGCAAAACAAGGATGCGCGAGTTGGCCTTGGCCTGGCGGGAGGGATTACGGCCAGGGATGACTTTGCCAATTACGTGCCGCTACCCTTTATATTTCCACTTTTCTCGGCGGGTTATAAGAATGTCAATTTGCAGTTCACCTATATTCCGGGAACTTACAATAATGGTAACGTACTTTTTGCATGGTTAAGATACGGGTTTTAAAATTCGGCAGGCCAGCTGCCTTGTAAAACCTGATTCTTGTAGGGTCTGCCATAACATAACAGACGAAAGTTGCCGCTTAATTAATATTATCCAGGCCGCATCCCTGCGGCCTGAAACTCAGGCTAAATCGAGCAGGGCGTTTATCCGGTCAATTTGTTGCCGCCACTGATATTGCAGCTCAGGTTTCTGATGCTTAGGTTTACGCGCCAGATCGTCTGCCAGTTTACTTTCCAGCTCAAGCAGGTTGCTCAATAAATGCTCCTGCTCACACTGTTCATTGCTAATCGCTGACGCGGTATGCTGCTTTTGCGTCACCGCAGCAGGCGGCGAACTCGCGGCAAGAATGGCACAGACCGGCTCCAGATCCTGCCACTGCTCCAGACGTTGATTATCGATCAGCCAGAAACGATTACAGCTTTTTTCAATCAGCGTGCGGTCGTGGGAAACCAATATTACTGCACCGCTGAAGTTTTTCAGCGTTTGCGCCAGCTGTTCTTTGCCTTCCAAATCCAGATGGTTGGTCGGTTCATCCAGTAATAACAGCGAGTACTCCGCCAGCGTCAGGCCAATAAACAGCAGTCTTGAGCGCTCACCACCGCTCAGGGTGCTGACCCGTTGCTGATGACGCAGGTAAGGAAATCCAGCCGCAATGAGTGCCATTTTGCGCTGATCTTCAGTCAGTGGTGCAAAGCGAGTCAGGGCATCCGTCAGGCTGTCGCTGTCACGCAGCTGCTGCAGACTCTGATCGTAATAGCCCACATGCACGCGTGGATGAAACACCACTGCGGCGTCTGTACCTGCTGGATGATGAAATGCCTGCCATAAATAGTGCAACAGGGACGATTTTCCACAGCCGTTACGCCCTGTCAGAGCAATACGATCGCCGCTTTTGACTTGTAGCGAGTCGATGCTGAACAACACCGGTGCATCTTCAGCCGGGCGTATTTTGAGATCGGACAGTGCCAGCACCCGATCGGCTGCCAGCGCTGAACCGCTAAGACGCAACTGCCACTGGTTACCGCTTGTCAGCTGAGTCTGATCATCTTTCAGTCGTTCGACCTGTTTTTCCATCTGTTTCGCTTTACGCGCCAGTTTTTCGTTATCGTACTGGTTTCCCCAAATAGCCAGCCGTTTGGCACTTTTCGCTATCCGGTCGATTTCTGTTTGCTCAGCCAGGTGACGATGCGCGTCAGCCCGATCTTTCTCAACCAGTGCCGATCGCGCCGCAGTACAAGGCAAACGAAAAAACTGCAGCGTTTTATCACGCAGAATCCAGCTGCAGTTGGTGACGTTATCCAGCAGGCTTCGGTCATGGGAAACCAGCACAAAACTGCCGCTCCAGTTTTGCAGAAACTGTTCCAGCCATAACAGTGTCGGTAAATCGAGATGATTACTGGGTTCATCCAGCAGCAGTAAGTCGGGCTGACGGATCAGCGCGCGAGCCAGTAGCAGGCGGGTATGTTGACCTCCGCTTAATGTGCCCGCAGTCAGTTGCCAACTAATTTCATCAAAGCCAAGCGAGGCCAGCAGTACTTCTGCCTGCCAGTGCTCAACGGGCTGCGTACAGTGTGGAAGGTTAGTCAGTACTGCATCCACCAGGAGACGATGATGCAGTGTGTCAGGCAGAGACTGTTCAACCCTTGCCATCAGGCACTGGCTGGCAGAGGTGACGCTGCCGCGTGTCGCGGAGAGATCGCCGCTAAGGATTTTCAGCAGGGTGCTTTTACCACAGCCGTTGTGGCCAATCAGACCGATACGGTCGCCTTTTTTTAGGCTAAAAGAGACATCAGTCAGCAGTGGACCGAAGGTGTTGTCGTAGCCAACAGATTGTGCAGAAAGCAGTGTGCTCATTGGTTTATCCAGTTTTACAGGCATGGTAGTGCCCTTCGTCAAAATCGCTGACGATAACCGGTAAGCCGGAGGGAAGTTCTTAGAGTGTCATTTAGTTAGCTTCGCTCAGACAGGTTATCGCAGCACGCAGCTGGTAACGCCTGAGCAGAAACGATCGCTAAAAACGAGTGAATAGAGAAACAATTCACTGGTGAGCATAGCAATCCTCCTTTGATAAAATAGGTTAAAAAGTCAGTCGAGTATATTGAGCTTTTAGCTGTTTTGTCATCAGTTAACAGCTAAAATTCCCTCAATTTTTAATTATGGAAAATAGATATGATGCATAAAACCCTTTCCTGTGCGCTGCTGCTTGTCGCGTCAGGTTCCGCGCTGGCAACCACTCAAACGGAAAAACAACTCAGTGGAATTGTTGATGACGTGGTTATTCCTTTGATGAAAGAACAGGCCATTCCCGGCATGGCGGTGGCGGTTATCTATCAAGGTCAGCCTTATTACTTTACCTGGGGAATGGCAGACGTCGCAGGTAAACAGCCCGTCACGCAGCAGACCTTATTCGAGCTCGGCTCCGTGAGTAAAACCTTCACAGGCGTACTGGGCGGCGATGCCATCGCGCGGGGTGAAATTACGCTTAGCGATCCCGTGAATAAATACTGGCCAGCACTGTCCGGGAAACAATGGGAAGGGATCAGTTTGCTGAATCTGGCAACCTATACCGCCGGTGGCTTGCCGCTCCAGGTGCCGGATAGTGTTACCGATGAGTTGTCATTACAGAATTACTATGAAACCTGGCAGCCGCAGTGGACACCGGGCACAACGCGCCTTTATTCGAACGCCAGTATTGGGCTGTTTGGCAAACTGGCGGTTAAACCTTCAGGTATGAACTTTGCGCAGGCGATGAGCAAGCGCGTGTTCCAGCCATTGCAGCTAACGCATACCTGGATACATATTCCACAAAGTGAAGAAAAACACTATGCGTGGGGCTATCGCGATGGAAAGGCCGTTCATGTTTCTCCGGGTATGCTGGATGCTGAAGCCTACGGCGTAAAATCATCAATAGAGGATATGGCAAGCTGGGTGCAGGCCAACATGACACCTTCTGAAGTAAAAGATGCCTCGTTGCAAAAAGGGATTTTGCTTGCACAGTCGCGATACTTGCAGGTAGGAGATATGTATCAGGGGCTGGGCTGGGAGATGCTGAACTGGCCGATGAAAGCAGCCATCGCGGTCGATGGTAGCGATAATAAAGTCGCACTTGCACCGCAAAGTGCGGTAGAAATAAATCCGCCAGCACCAGCATTAAAAGCTTCATGGGTACATAAAACTGGCTCAACCGGCGGATTTGGCAGCTACGTGGCATTTATTCCCGAGAAGAATCTCGGCATCGTGATGCTGGCGAACAAAAGTTATCCTAACCCTGCGCGCGTGGAAGCGGCTTATCATATTCTTTCAGCTTTGCAGTAAACAGCTGGCGGTCAGGCGTCAATAACCGGTGCCATTTTTGAAACACAGCGGCGCATCTTAATCACGAATGCGCCGCTTTTACCCTGGGAATGGTTTGTCGCTCAATAATGTCTTTCGCCAGTGGCTCATAAAATGGCGAAGACATCATTAAACAGCAGCCGTTATACACTCACTGGCCGATAAATTCGCTTACTGCATCCGCAAACTGTTGCGGTTGATCCAGCATAATAAAATGGAAACTGTCATCGATGCGGTGCAGTTTTATCTTCGGTAGTGAAGCATAGGCGTGACGGTAGGTGGCATCGGTGTTTGCCGCCGGAAAACCGTACAGGGTATCCCAGGCATAAACCACTTCAACCGGTGCGGTGATGTTGTGCAGTTCCGGGCGCAAATCGGTGATCATCAATTCCCTTGTTGCATCGGCAACGGTTTGTTTATCGGACTGCAAGCCCGCTTTAATCAGTGCCGGGCGTGCGGCCTGATCTTTGACCAGCCGGGCAATGGCTGCAGTCTGCATCGCTTCAGACTGTTCGTCAGGTGCTGCCATTATCGCCGCACGAAAAGCGTCAGCGCGCGGTTTTACTGCTTCAACCGTGGCATCTGGCGAAAACAGCAGGCTGTAAAAAGGCAGGGCGTCGACCACCATGACACGACCGACACGTTCGGGGTGGCGCGCGGCAATCATCAGCGCCACTTCGCCGCCAAGCGAGTGACCAATAATCGCCGGCGCTGTCAGCCGCTGGCGTTGAATATAATCACCGATCGCCTCTGCCGCGGGTGCCGCCACCAGGTTATCCCGATCGGTAATTGCCGGTTGACCGGCAAATCCGGCAATTTGCACCAGATGCAGCCGGTGCGTTGCGCTCAGCTTTTTTGCCAGTCCGGCCCAGACTTCACGCGAGGAAGCCAGCCCTGGAATCAGGATGATATCCGGCCCCTGGCCTTCGACCACCACGGAAATGCGTTCTGCTGCGGCAGCAGACTGGACGACAGGCTCTGCGTAGGCGAAAGCCGGTAAACAGCAGGCGATAGTGATTGCGGTGGCACAGACTTTCAGCAATCGTCGTTGGCTTTTCATTATCGCAACGTCTCCGTCAGCCACTGCTCCAGCTGTTTAAGTTCGACTGCCTGTTGCGGAAAATCCGCGACTAATTGCTGCATATGATTTTCCACAACGTCAGGTCGATATTCAGCACCTTGCAGTTTTTGCGCCAGCACCTCCAGCGGGGCCGGATTAAGACTGTCGGTGAAAATCTGGCAGCGGCTGATAATGCCGCGCTCAACGTCAAAATGAATCTCGACGCCGCCCCAGCTAAAGCGCTGGTCGAGGAGATGTGAGAAGTCCGGCGCCTGGCCGAAGTTCCACTCCCAGCTGCTCTGTTTAGCAAACTGCTGCTCAAATCCGGGTAAGTCGGGTAATGCGTCGGGAGAAATACGTTCCGGTTCACAGCGGGTATTAAAATGGCTGAAGAACGACTCGGTGATGGCTTCACACAGCCGCTCAAAACTGACGCCAGACACCAGTTCTTCAAGGTTCGCTACCCGCGAACGCACCGAGGTGATGCCTTTGGCCTGTAACTTTTTCACGTCCGGATTGAGATAATCGGCGAGGCGAGAAAGATCGGCATTCAGCAGGATTGTCCCGTGGTGGAAGCCGCGATCCGGCGTTTCGCGATAGGCAGAACCCGAGATTTTACGGCTGCCGTCAGCGGTGTTGACCACCAGGTCATTGCGTCCGGAAGCTTCCGCCGGAATGCCAAGAGTTTCGAGCGCACGCAGAATGATTCCGGTTGAGACGCTTTTATCGTACTCCGGTTTGCCCGCCATAAAGGTAAAGCAGCAGTTACCCAGATCGTGAAACACCGCGCCGCCACCGCTGCTGCGGCGCGCCAGTTTGATGCCATCCTCCGCCATGCGTCGGGTATTACACTCTTTCCACGGATTCTGCGCCCGGCCAATGACCACCGTGTCTGCATTACGCCACAAAAACAGCACGCGCTGAGTGGCGGGCATCTGGCGAAAAATACAGTCTTCAACCGCCAGATTGAACCAAGGGTCGTTAGACTCGGATAACAGCAAACGCAGTGTGGACATTGATCACTCCAGTTCCGTGAGAGGGGTGCCGGGCATATGGCATGGCAATAATACTATCCCGGACAGAGAGATACCAATTAGCCAGAAGCGCGATTTACTCCTGGCGACGCGATTAAAGCTGATCCATTCTGCGTTTGATGCCGAGTGGCATTGCTCAGGCTTGCTCCCATTGCGTCTATTTCTTTCTGGTTTTTAATAAATCGTTAAACTCACTGGTCATAAAATCCACGAATACACGCACTTTCGGCGTCATTTGTCTTGCACTGGGCCAGAGCAAATGAAATGTAGTATCTGTCTGTTTTAGAGAGGTTTCTAATACCGTCTGTAGCTCACCACTAGCAAGTGCCGTTCTCACTGAATAATCTGGCAAGCAGGCAATTCCGCATCCTTGTTTTACGGTAAACAGCAATGCTTCCAGGCTGCTGCAGATCATGGTGACGGGAAGCGACTGGCTGTTACCGGATTGAGCCGGATAACGCAGAGGCCAGTGGGCTTTTATCCCGCTACTGGGATATCGATAATGTAAGCAAGCATGCTCACTGAGATCCTCAGGCCGGGAAGGTGTTCCACGTCGTTTGAAATAATCAGGAGAGCCTACCAGGCACAGGCGATATTTTCCCAGCGGACGGGAAATCAAGCGCGAATCGCTTAATTTTCCCCCGCGGATAACCACATCCATACCATCTTCAATAACATCGGCCAGGCGATCTGAAAAATCGAGATCAAGTAATACGGCAGAGTCAGAAGCGATCCTTGCCCTGGCTGAAAAGCAGGGCGTCAGGCACGTGGTCGGGCTTCAGCGCCGCTTTTCACCAAGCTCACGCTACTGGCATGATCTGATAAAGCAGGGCTACGTGGGGAACATCAGATCGGTGCGGATGTCGGTTGGCGTCGACGCCTTCGGCCAGGTGATGCCAGAATTCGTCAGATGGGCGCTGGACGCAGCCAACTTTACCGAGTTGTTGTCCGTCTACGGCGGCCACTTCCATGACATGCTGTTCCATGGCGTAGGTTTCCCACAAAAGCTGGTGGCCATCACTGAAAACCACTTTCCGCTGACGACGCTGGCGGAAACCGGTGAAAAAGTGCCCTATATCAGTGCTAATGAAGTGATGGTCATAGGGACGCTGACCGGTGGCGGATTATTCTCGGTCCAGCTTGAGGGGGCACAGACATTACGCACCGGGCTGCAGATTGACATTACCGGCACTGAAGGCGTGTTGCGCATTACCAATGAACGTGCATTCCAGAATAGGCATGATAATAAAATTTCGGCTATGCGCGATGGCTCAGAAGTGTTTACTGAGCTGCCGGTACCTGCTGAATACGCGTATTTACCCGTCTCGCATCTCGAAGCCAGTACCCAGGACGTCGCCTATTTATATGCCGCTTACGCCGGTGATAAGGCGTCCGGCTCTTGTGAAGCGACCACATTTGAGGATGCGCTGCGTCAGCATCAGCTGATTGATCAGATAACTAAATCCTCTAAGTCCTTCTTTAGCTAAAAGGGACTGTTAGAATAATGGATATATGTTCACCTGCAGAATGCCTGATTATGGAACTGATTCTGTCAACACATCGGGCCCGCGATGCAAAATAAACTGGAAATGCTGCGTATATTTTGTACCGTCGCAGAGTCAAGAAACTTTAAAGATGCTGCGATACTTCTCGGCATTTCACCTCAGGCGGTAACCCGCGCGGTTAAGGAACTCGAACAGCAGCGCGGGGAGATTCTGTTTTATCGCAGCACCCGGCAGATGAAAATTACCGCCGATGGTGAACGTCTGGCGCAATATGCCCGGCAAGCAGTTAACGCTGTCGACAAATTATTGACGGCACATCAGCAGCCAGCGTCAGATGAGATGCGCGGCCCCGTCCGGTTGACGGTATCTTCCGTGTTTGGGCGTAAGTTTGTTATTCCGGCGTTAACTCAATTTTCACGGCGTTATCCGGATATTGTGGTGGACTGCATCCTGACGGATACCCACAGCGATGTGATTGATGAGCGAATAGACATCGGCATCCGCTTCGGTTTTTTACCCGATAACCGTTATGTGGCGCGTGAACTGACTAAAATTCAATTTTTTTCAGTCGGCACGCCTGAGTTGATTGGCCAGACAGGCATGCCAACGCGCATTGATCAGCTGGACTCATTTCCACTGACGGCATTGGTTGATCATAAAACCGGACGTTACTGGCCATGGAGTTTCAACAATGCGCGAAGCTTTACGCCGTCGAACCCACGCTTTATTACCGATGATCTGGAAGCAGAGTTTCACGCGGTGCTCGATGGCATCGGTTTTGGATTTATGCCGGGCTTTCTGGCACTGCCTTACTTAAAAAGTGGCCGCCTGATTCAGGTTCTGGAAGACAATACCGCCGCAAGCTGGGGGCTCTATCTTTACCGGCCACAACGCGGGCCAACATCAATGCGGATCAGGGTGCTGTACGATTATCTGGCAGAGGTTTTAGCGGATATTGAGACCTGACCTTATGCACGTCAGGTGGGGCAGGTTAAGGGGTCGCAACGCGAACGATGATCTTACCAATTTGCCGGTTTGATTCCAGATATCGGTGAGCGTCCGGCATCTGTTCGAAGCTAAATATCTTATCCAGTTGAGGTTTAAGATAGCCTGCCTCAATGCCGCTCAGGATGAAACGTTTTGCCCGTTTCCGAATGACGGGATCGTGCAACACTTCGAGGAACAGGAATCCCGACATCGTCAGACTTTTACGCAGTGCAAGCTTGAGCGGAAACGGCGTCGCTTCCGGACTCAGGGCACCATGTATCACCAGTCGCCCCTTCACCGCCAATGCGCTGGCAATCTGTTCAACCTGCGGCCCGCCGACCGCATCAAATGCGGCGTTAAGATGTTCTCCCCCCAGTCTCGAGACAATCGCCTGATACAGATCAGGTTCCTCTTCACTGGCGATAACATCTTCGACGCCAAGCGCAGATAAATGCTGTTTTTTCGCTACGGTGAGTGTGCTGGCAATCACTCTGGCACCGGCAGATTGTGCGATCTGAATCGCAGCCAAACCGACGCTACTGGATGCCGCCGTCACTAATAGCGTCTCGCCTTTTTTCAACCCGGCAGCATGGATTATCCCGCCATAGGCGGTGAGATACTGCATCCAGATGGATGCGGATTGCTCCCAGCTGAGACTGGCAGGTTTAGCGACCAGCAGCGATTCAGGGACAATCAGTTGGTCGGCATAGGTGCCAAAGCGGGCAAGACTGGATGAGGGCAGGATAGAAACGTGATCACCGGGTGAGAATTGCCTGACATCTTTTCCAGCCGAGATAACCACGCCTGCACCTTCGTAACCGAGACGTGAAGGAAATTCTGCTTTCTCAATGTAAGTGCCGCGACGAAACATAGCATCGGCCCGGTTAAGACCGATGGTTTTCATCTGAACCAACACGTCGTTCCCGGCTGGCTGAGCCAGGGGAAGATTTTCCAGTTCAAGAACATCAGCATCGCCCGTTCGATGGAAGCGCCAGGTGCGTGCCTGTAAGGGTTTATTTAACATCAATGACCACCTTAATCGATGCCGAACCCTGCTGCACTGCGTGATGCGCATCGATGGCCTGATCGAGATTGAAATGACGGGCGTCGACGACAGGGCGGATTTTACCTTCTTCAATCAGACGGGTCGCGGCGTCCAGTATCTCACCATGATGAGCGCGAGCATTTCCGGATAGCATCGGCATCAGGACAAATACGCCAGACAGCGTGGCACAACGTAACGACGACACCGCCAGATTATGTTCACCAAATGCTGCACAGCTGGTGATATGCCCGTAGTGTCGGGTCATGCCCAGTGAATCTTGCAAAACCTTGCCACCCACGGTGTCATATACAATGTCGAAGCCCGCGCCAGCGGTACAGTTGTTGACAATCTCTTGCGCTGAAAGTGCGCGGTAATCCAGCGGCGTGGCACCTAATTGAGCAATCAGTGATTGTTTAGCCGTTGAGCCGGTGGCCCAGACATTGGCACCGAGCGCTTTTGCCAGTTGCACAACCATACTGCCAACGCCTCCTGCGCCGCCCTGAACCAGTATATTTTGCCCTGGCTTTACCCGCGCATTATCAACCAGGCCTTCCCAGGCGGTTAATAAGGTTAACGGAATGGCAGCGGCTTCGCGCATGGATAAATTACGCGGTTTAAGCGCCAGTAAATCGACATCAACCGCAGCATATTGTGCAAGAGAGCCCTGAAGTCCGCGAACACCGCCGGTCAGGCCATAAACTTCATCGCCGACGTTAAATCGTTCAACGCCTTCACCCACGGCAACAATGACGCCCGCCATATCAGTACCCAGCACAGCCGGTAACTCCGGCATGGCGTAAGGCGCTTCCCCGAGGCGAATTTTGTAATCGATAGGATTGACGCCACTGGCGTGTATCTCTACCAGTACCTGGCCAGCTGCCGCGGTTGGTACCGGCAGTTGAACAGGGGAAAATTGTTCATCAGCAAAATTTTCCAGCTGCAGTGCAGTCATCATGGTTTTCATAACGTTAATCCCTGAGAAGAAATATGGGATTCAATATATCAGTCCTGATGATTACAGATAATGAAACTCTCCGGATTTAATAATTCCATAAAATGGCATTAATCAGCTGGCGTGGCGGAAATGATGCTGATAGTCAGGACAGAATCAGGTACAGCCAACAGCATCAAAGCTGTATCCATTAACCAGCGCTTAGCTCTGCACACCTTCAACGATAAACACTCGATAATCAGCACCTTTCAGACGGTGCTTCAGGGCTTGCTGATAGAGAGGACTTTCATACGATGCTTTGGCATCAGCCAGAGTCGGAAACTCAAGGATAACTGCGCCATCCACCGGAGACCCTTCCAGAGTTTCAACCGCGCCATAGAAAGCGAGTGGGGTAATCGGATGCCCAACTGATGCGGCAGGGGCACTCTTCTCATATTTGCTGAATTCAACTGGATCGGTGATTCGGTCACGAACGTAAACAATATAGGCGCTCATGGATACTCCTTTTCAACGTGATAAAAGGTTTTGGCTGGCTGAAACAGGGTTGTCTCATTCTGACGGCTCGTCGCCTAAGCGCTCACCCATATTCAGCTCGAAATCGCCGACTTGACCAAAGCCAGCAGCGGTCAGTCTGGTAAAGGCTTTCTGTGCCTCAGGCCACAAGTCAACGCCGTGCAGGATATGGTTTGATGTCCACAGTTCTCCTTCAGAAGGAACGCCAGCTCGTTGGTTGACCATTTTTTTGCCGGTCTCCAGCGCACGCTTTTCAAATCGTGACAGACGTTGGGCAAAAGCATCGACAAAGGCGTCAAGTTCGGCATCAGGAACAGAGCGGTTGATGAAGCCGTAGCGTTCACCGGTATCGGCATCAAAATCGTCGGCGCCGAGGACGATTTCCAGCGTGCGCGAGCGGCCGACCAGAGCGGACAGCCATTCAACGCCACCGCCGCCTGGAATCGATGAGCCTCCAAGCTCGATTAATGCAAACTTTGCGCGTTCTCTGGAGGCGAAACGCATATCACAGGCCAGAGCAAACTCAAATCCCTGCGCCCGGGCACGGCCGCGAATCTTGGCAATGCTGATAACGGAGGACTGTGCCAGACGAGTGACGAAAGTCGGCCAATGGTAAAAAAACGGAGC
Source organism: Winslowiella sp. 2C04 (assembly GCF_050037805.1). NCBI lineage: Bacteria > Pseudomonadati > Pseudomonadota > Gammaproteobacteria > Enterobacterales > Erwiniaceae > Winslowiella > Winslowiella sp. 2C04. Next base: position 2,407,269 of record NZ_CP188300.1, read on the forward strand.
CGCTCCTGGCTGGTCAGGAATCGTCGTGCGGTTGACAACATCATGATGATTCATAAAGAAATCCTGATTCGCACTTTCGAATACCACCACCTTCAGATCGTTATCCCGCTCAATGTCATCCATCAGCACGTTAAGCTCAGCAAACATCCATGGATCAAAAAGATTCAGGGGAGGATTATTGATGACGATACGCCACCAGGCCTGAGATTCACGGATGATATTGAGTCGTTTTTCACTGTTCATATGAAGTCCCTCGCTGATTTACCTAAGCTTGTCAGATTCATTATTAGTTCGCCGCCATCAGGGAGAGCGGGATGTGTAAGTATTAACAACGGTTTTATACTAGCCAATTTGTATAAGCGGATTAAGCAGGTGGATGCGCACAACACTAATGACAAAATTGTCAGCAATGGACGGGCGCGACTTAAAGAGACAGGGAGATAAAATCGGGTTTTTATCATTGAGGATGTGGCATCGGACAGAGAAGCAACCAGAGGTTAAATGCTAACCTCTGGCTTGATTTTTAGTTGTAGGTGTTATCGATTACTTTGATGGTTTTTCCGTCTGGCGCTTTTATGATGTTGAAATACTTTCCTGTCGATTTATTTTCCACTAATACATCGATGTCATTGATTCCGTCATTATCAAAATCCATTTGAGAAGATAATGCAACCGGCAGCAGAGAGTCATCATCAGACACGTCGATATAACTGACTTGATTATTACTTTTGACCACTCTTATTCGCACGCTTCCGTTATCTTTATCCCTGGATAAATTATATACATTGCCTGCGTCAACATCGGTATCAACAATAATGTCGTTATTTAATATCAGATTATTTTCGCAACCAATAATCGCCACGCCAGAGATATCAGCACCCGCATATTCTGAACCCGGCTCAGAACTGGTATCATCAATTTTTATAAATGAGTAATTACTGTCGGCTACGCCACCGACAGCATAACCAAGAACATGACCTACACTGTTATTCTTCTGTTCCTTCAACGTCGCCTGATGCCAGTTAACGTTGTCAGATGAAACATACACATCCATCCCGGCGAACTCACCTTTTTCATAAATATAGAAAACTGGCTGTCCATCCGCTGTCGGATTGATATGCAGCGGAAATATCCCTAACGTTGTGCTGCCTTTTCTTCCCAGTGAGGTGTAAGCTTGATCAGGCATGCCAAGCATATTTGAGACATCATTATAGGGAGGAGAAACACCAGCGCCTGGTTGGTAACTCTCAACGCTGGTAATAAATCCTGAAGCCTCTTCAGGAATCTCCGGATAGCCGCCATACGATGTTGCTGTACAAATAGCCGGAATGAATAATGCCATAAATACACAGACCGTGATTTTCACTTTCATGTTAAATCCTCATATTTAAAATAATATCCGGGAATTGTTGCTATTTGCGCACGTTAACCTCTTCTTTATCCAGTTAAGATAATAAACGCGCATCAGCCTTAAGCTTTATTTGCTGATTCACTATGTACGACATCCCCGTAAAAAAGTGCAAATATTATTTTCCGAATGGGCATTGCAGCTATTTTATTTATCATGTTGATATTTAACAGTCGAGTATCTGATGTCAGGTGAGATTAAATTTATGCCATAAGGGGAGCCGCCAGCACGGCTGTATTTCATAATTCGGTACTGGCGTAATTCAGGGGAAGGGGAGATCAGGCGGTTTTGTTTTGTGCCTGCAGTTTAACTACCAGCTCATCCAGACAGCGCCCGACCAGCATTTCGACCGCTTCACTGCGCGAGGTTTCACTGACCCGTGCCAGTTTGTCAATTTTGCGCAGTATCGACATTCTCAGCGACAGCGAAACCGCTTTTTTCTTTTCTTTATCGAGGAATACCCGGCTGACCGCTTCGGTCGTTTTCAGCTCGGCATGGGCCGCCAGCGCTTCGGTCATCCGGCGCAGCGTTTTTTTATCCAGTTGTCCGGGTTGAGTCAGCTGATAAGAGTGGGTGGCCTTACTATACTTAATTTCAGCTCCCCATAATTCCCGCAGCTCTTTCAGCGCGCGGGTTAACGTCGGTTCTGAACACTCCAGTGAGGAGATGATTCGTGCAGCAGACACCGGCTTCCCTGAGCCAAGAATATTCGCCAGAGTATAGATTCGGGCTTGTCGCGTATTAAGCTGCATATTAGTTAACGCCTGCATTCATAGTCGAAGGTTCAATGGTACGAATCTCGTCCGGATCCACATTTCTGATCGCCATCCTGGCTAAACGGCTGCACAACAATATGTCTTTTTTTGCCATTGAGGGCACAGACCTTATCAGCAATATCATAAACCTAAGCTAAATCAACAAATAATAATTAGCACGCGAATCTTTTTACTGCCGGACACCCAATTAGTTATTCGGTGTTGCCTGTATCAGGCGGACACCTTCCTGAGATTTATCTGCTGCAATGCCGTAGACCTGCGCTCTGGCAAGAATGCCGGATGCCCAGCGTCGGTGCGTTGCCGGTTCGCACATCGCTCCCTGTGACTTAAATACCGCCTGCGTTGAGTTGAGAATCCGCAGGGCGTCAGCATGATCGGTGGCGGTAACCATCAATGCCTGTTCGATTTTACTGATTTGATTGGGATGGATAGCGGTTTTACCCACCAGGCCATGAGCAATATCCAGCGCCAGTTCCTGATCCATAATCTGGTGATCGTCAATATGTTCACAAACCGGTGCGGTCAGCGCGAAATCTCGCGAGGAAAATACCGCTACCAGCATTTTAATCACGTAGCCCATCGGGCTGTCATACAGGGTGTGGTTGCGTGAGCGTCGCAGCGAGACCACGTTCATCAGGTCATTACCACCGATGCGTAACGCGATGATACGTTCATAACATGCGTGACGTTGTAACGTAACTGCCAGCTCACGCATTTGCAGCACGTCGAACACTTCTTCAGTTTCCAGCGTGGGCATCATGCACAGGTGGGTATCCTGCATAATTCGCCACCACACCGGCAGCGACTGTTGCGTAAACTTGGGCAATACCAGTCCATCTACCGCGCTTAAGTCCATGCTGTTAATCAGCAGTTCACCCATTTCGGCATGACGCGGCCGGATAAACACCAGTGGCCAGTGGTCGCGGCCGGCGGCATTTTTAGCGTCGGTCAGCCGTGTCAGCATCAGCTGTAAATTACTCAGCGCCAGCGGTACATCAGCATCGCAGACTGCATCTTCCAGACAGATCACCAGCGAACGCAGCCCGGCGATCTTGTTATTTACAATCGCGTCCGCAATATCACTTCGCACCGCAGGCATATACAGCGTTGCGCCCAGACGCCAGGCAGAGAGCCGATTGTTCATCAGAGTACCTTCTTGATAATAGTCACCGCGCGGTACTGCCCGAGCGCATCGCCGGCTTCAGTGATGGTTAAGCCTTTTTCTCGCGCCAGATACACCAGTAACGCCACGTCCGGATCGTCAACTGAGCGAACAAACACATGGTCAGGAACGCGGCGCAGCACCGCGCGCGTCGCTTCGGCAATGCCGGGCTTAATCCGGTTAACACTGGAAATATTGAATTGTTCAGCCAGTTCGCTGATGACCTGTTCACTTTTCAGTTTCAAAGGGGCTTTTTGCTCAGGCTGCCAGTCACAAGCGGGGATTGCGTCGATATTCAGGGTATGACGGTATTCGGCAACGGTATCGACCAGTTGACGGCTGCATTCAAACTGCGCCAGATGATCGCATTTGACGCAGCCATGCAGCCCGGTTTCTGACCAGATAGATCGGGAAATCATGCCGGATACCGGCGCGCCCATAATGCCAAAAGGGATTAGCCAGTCATCATCACTGGCGGCCAGCCACGAACGACCACAGGGATCGGCGAGAACCACCAGTCGGGGCTGAGCAGGGTAGCCAGCACGATGCTTTAGCGAGCGCGTCAGTTCGCCGGTAATTGCACCTTTACCGGTCCAGCCGTCGACGAAAACAATCCCTTCGGTACCATGACGTGCTTCGATCCACTCCAGCGCGACGCTGTCGATACCACGATCGCGAATAATACTGATGCCGTAGTGATACGACTCCTTACCCAGCGCGCGCAGAGTTTGTTGCAGCATCACGCCGAGCGGCACCCCGGCGCGTACCAGGCTGGTCAGCACCACTGGCGTCTGCGGGAAGCGCTCAATCAGCGCTTTTGCCAACATAATCACTTCTCTGGCCAGACGCCCGGCACCCTGATCCAGCGCCTGAGAAAACAGATCCAGATGCCAGGCGGTGGGTTCCGGTTCCTGACTGAGCATTTCGGAATAATGGCGGGTGCCAGACTGAATAAGCTGCTCTTTTTGTTCAACCGGTGTCATTTCCATCTCAACCGGTTGCAGCAGAAAGTGCACATCCTGCGGCAGGTAGGAACCGGAAAAAGGAGTGAAGTCCTGCATATTATTGTTCTCCGAAAAGGGTACGACTTATCTTCTCAGCAAACTGACTCTGACGCGGCAAGCCATACCAGCTACAGAGTTTCATAAAGCGGTGATCGCTCAGGCTGTCACCGAGGCCAATCACTGGAAATACCCCGCGCTCGTTACGCAGTTTTTCCAGCAGGTAACTCACTGCCAGCCCTTTTTCTACCACCACCGGCAGCCAGGCAACGTTATTACTGTTGCGATGGATGTAATAGCCTTCGGTCGGAAACAGCTGTTCAATCTCATCCGCAATGGCGTACAGCTCATCAAGACGAGTACTGTCGCAGTGCTTCATTACCAGATAAACCGGCGTCTCAGCGTATTCGTAATTAATTCGCGCCCAGCCATCAATATTACGCGCCGCCATTAAGTCGGTGATGGCTTGCTGCATCGCCAGCAATTCAGCGGCATAGGGTTGCAGCGCTGCCAGCATTATCGCTTGCCACTGTGGATCAGGTTCCCCTTGCGGATTAAGGATCACCGCACCGTGAGTGGTGACTGCCCAGGAGTGAAAGGGGATTTTGACCCGACTTATCTCTTCTGTACCCCTGGCCGTTACCGGAATCAGCTCGCCGTGTTCCAGCATCCAGTCAACCAGCATCGCCTGCTCTTCAGTCATAAAACTGCGCGGCTGCAGGCTGCGGTCAAGGGCGCCAGTACGGAACGGCTCGAGGTTCAGTTCATCGACCATTTTGCGTCGGGTCTGAAACAAAGTATCGTCCAGATCTGAAAAAATAACCGGTTTACTCATAGCAAATAATCTCAACGTCGGGAGCCACTTTTCTCAGGGCTGCGATTAAAAGGGGGTCAACGCTGTCTGCCGGGGTTTCAGTACAGAGCAAAATACGGTCAAACTGTTGATCGGCCACGTTATAGACATAGTTAGCAATTCCCAGCCCATAGTTATCGGTAAAGGCAATTGCCGACTGAATGGCGAAACCGATGGCAATCGGTGAACGGGTAGTAGAACTGTATTTAACCTCTGCGCCGAGTTTTTCCAGCCGCTCTGCCAGCAGAAACGGTTCCCAGACGAATTCGCCACTGCCGAGCACCAGAATTTTTTCTCCTGCCTTTGGCTGAATCCCGATGCCGAGATCGGCGGCTGGCTGGGCCATACCCAGGCGTCCCCAGCTCTGTTTGCCGCTGATTGCCACGCTGCCGCTTGAGGAGACATTAACATCAGGCATGACCGGTACTGGCGCATCGGGTTTTTGCTGCCAGTGCCAGTCGCCTTGCACCAGCGAAACGCTCTGCACCGGCAACGGGCAGCGCTGCGCGACAGCGTCCCCGCTCCAGTCGGTGAGAGTGACGGTAATCACCTCGGCGATATGCTGTAATCCGCCATCATTCTTCAGTGCTTCGAGCAGATTAATAAAGGTGTTGCCGGTGGTCGCTTCATCATCAATCAGCACCAGGGTGCGTGCTTCCAGTACCCGGCGGCGCAGTTCCGCATCCTGCGGCAGATAAAGCAGGTGATCGGTCGCATGGCTGTGATTTTCTTTAAACTCGCACAGCAGTTCACCGGCCACCGGATGACGCGTCGAGGTCAGATAAACTGATTCATCTAGCTGTTGACGCATTTCGTCGAAGACGCCTGCACCCAGTCCGACGGCGGTTTCCGCCATACCGATAAACAGCACCGGGCCAGGTGAAACCGAGGGAAACCGTTCGGCCAGTTGACGATAGACCGCGCGCATGACGCCAGGGCTGACCGGAATGTGTCGGCCCAGTACTTTGCTGACAAACAGAAAGGCACGTTTTGGATTACGCCGCTCGGCAATGTCGAACAACTGATCGAGTGCCGCCGCGTCGCCGCGCGGGGTGACGCTCAGCGTACCGCAGGAAAGCGTCCGGCAATAAGGCGTCGGCCCATGGAGATGGTTCAAGATGGTGATCCTTACTGAATGAAATTAGGCAACGCCGTGCTGTAGTTGATCACGTCGGTGACGGAGCGCACCGTAGCGGGTGAGAACGCCCGGCTGGCTTCATCGGAAACCGCTTGCTGACTCATCAGCCCAAGCTGACGGAACGCAAACAGTCCCGGCAGATTGACGCCGCTGAAGCGGGTGTAGCCAATGCCGCCGGAAGGTCGCATATTGATTTCCAGCAGCAGCGGTTTGCCACTGCTGTCGTGACGGGTCTGGACATTCACCAGCCCATCAGCCCCCATCAGCTGCGCGCAATGTCTGGCAAGCTCAAAAGCTTCGCCGCTGTTTTCCAGATACTGGAGCGCGCCCTCTTTGCGACGCGCCACCGCCGCCAGCACCTTGCCTTGCTCCGCCAGAATATCGACCGAGTACTCCGGCCCGGGTAAATACGGCATCAGCACCAGCGGTTCAAAGCTGCCTGACTCTTCCAGCGCATTCAGATAACGACGGGTATTAACCTTGCGGCTTTCCGGATGAGTAAAACCCGCCATTGGCGAGACGCTGTCATCAAAACGCCAGAATCCCATGCCATAAATACCTTTTACCGGCTTAATGCACAGTGGCTGCGCGGAAAAAGGGGAAGCGGCGATCAGCTGACGCAGTTCTGCGATAGAGGTAACGGCTATCGATGGCACCACCGGTAAACCATGCTTTTCCATCAGCTGAGCAAAGGCCACTTTGTCATCGGCCAGCGCCAGTAAGTCCGCACCGGTTGCGCCGGTTACCAGGGTGACGCCACAGACTTCAATAGCGGTGCGCTGAGTTTCAAACCACTGAGTATTACGCCCGGTGTGGATGGCCTGGATGGCATGCTTTTTTACGGTGTCAATAATGAAAGCCAGACGCTGCTGCTCATCCGCTGGCTCCAGCAGTGCAAAATCAGCCTGCGAGAGAATTTCGTTACGTTGATAGCGGTGAGAGGCGAAAACCTCAACGTCGGCCTGATGACGGGTCGTGAATGCGTTGATGCCCTGAATAATATCCCGCTGGGAGGACAAGCCTTCCATAAGCCAGATTCTAGCTGTCATTTCTGATGATTTCCGTAGTGGGCATGGTGAAGCAGCGAATAGTGACGAGTGTATGTAGAGCAAATAACCATGTCAATCATAATATGATTTATGATTACCTGGCTAAAATCAGTGAAGATAATGGGTAAAAAACGCCTTTTTCTTAATATTTTTAACAGGAATTAAACTTAAATAATTGAGTAAAAACAACCATCTATACATAAAATATAAAATACTCATCAAAAATTGACTTGTTCAACTACTTCATCATGATATGATTTTCAGCTCATGGATTATGGTGTAAAAGAACGCTACTTTTTTCAATACCACTTTGAAGGATATAAGACAATGGTTTCATTAACCAAGAACCAGACAGTATCACTCAGCAAGCAATCTTCTGCGCTTAACAAACTGCATTTTGGTTTAGGCTGGGATCCAATCAAAAAGAAAGGATTTATGGGTAAGCTGTTCGGCGGCGGCAGTGATTCAATTGACCTTGATGCTGGCTGTGTGTTGCTGGATAAGTCAGGCAATCAAATCGATACCATCTGGTTTCGTAAACTTAAATCCTCCTGTGGTGCGGTGATCCATAGCGGTGACAACCTCACCGGTGAAGGCGACGGTGATGACGAAGTGATCAACGTCGAGCTGGCACGACTGGCGCCTCAGGTTGAGTATCTGGCTTTCACGGTTAACAGTTTCCGTGGTCAGACTTTTAATGACGTTGAAAATGCATTTTGCCGCGTGGTCGACCAGGCCGGTAAAGAGCTGGCCCGTTATCAGCTGACGGAGCAGGGTGCCCATACCGGGATCGTGATCGCGGCATTACAACGTAACAACGGTCAGTGGGATTTCACCGCGCTGGGTAAAGCCTGTAGCGGTCGGACTATTGACGACATGCACAGCGATATCGTTGCCGCAGTGGTGCGCTAATGAATATGACGCCGGGGGGCAATGCCCCTGTTTCATCCGGGCCGCTGACCGTACGCGTACTGTCGGGTGCGCAGGTTGACGCCTCTGCTTTTCGTCTGTTTGCCAGCGGTAAAGTGAACGGTGATGCGGATATGGTGTTTTATGGTCAGCCGGTAAACGATGACCGTACCATCAGCCTGACGACAGAAGGCCACAATTCAGCGTTTGCCGTCGATCTCAGCCGTCTTAAGCCGGAAGTGCAAAAAGTCGCGTTTACCGTCACCTGCGACGGCAATCAGACCGTTGCCGGTCTGCAACGCCTGGTGATCCAGATTGAATCGGCTAACCAGGTGCAGCTGAGCGGTACCGTCGAGCTGAATGGCCGCCAGGAAGCCGCGCTGATCCTCGGTGAGTTTTATCGTCGCAATAACGACTGGAAATTCCGTTTTGTGGCGCAAGGATTTAACGGTGGACTCAAGCCATTGGCTGAGCATTTTGGTGTGGACATTGCTGATGCGCCTGCGCCTTCTGCCGCACCGTCACCGTCACCGTCACCGTCACCGACACCCGCGCCAGCGCCTGCTGCGCAAAAGATTAATTTGAGTAAGGTTTCCCTGACCAAAGAAAAGCCGGCAATCAGCCTGACGAAACGCGACAACTTTGGCGAAATCCGCATCAACCTTAACTGGCAACGTGGCAGTACCCCACAGGGTGGACTGCGCTCGCTGTTTGGTGGCGGCAGTAAAGGCATCGATCTCGACCTTGGTGCTTTTGTTGAACTGAGCGACGGTTCGAAAGGTGTGATTCAGGCGTTAGGCAACAACTTTGGCCGCCTGAACAGCGAACCCTTCGTCGAATTGCAGGGTGATGACCGCACCGGTGAAGTGACCAGCGGTGAGTGGCTGCATATCAACGGTCGCGAGTGGAAACACATTCGCGAAGTGCTGATATATGCCTTTATTTATGAAGGTGTCGCCAGCTGGGATAAGACCGATGGCGTCGTCACCATTCATATGCCGGATCAGCCACCGATTGAAACGCGAATGACCGAAGGACAGGACCGCCGCAATTTGTGTGCTATCGCGCGACTGGTTAATGAGAACGGCAATATTAAAGTCGAACGTATCAACCAGTTCTTTAATGGCCATGCCGAGATGGATCAAGCCTTCGGCTGGGGATTCCGCTGGAAAGCGGGCTCCAAGTAATGACTGACAGAGGATTTCACCATGAGTTTTTTCAACAGAGTTAAAGGCGCATTTACCGCCAGCCGTGAAGAACTGACCAAACAGGTTAGCCGCTATAAAAACAAAAAGTTTATGCAGGGTACGGTAGCGGTCTGCGCGCGTATTGCGGTCTCCAGTGATGGCGTCAGCGCGGAAGAAAAACAGAAGATGATTGGCTTTTTAAAATCATCTGAAGAGTTAAAAGTGTTTGAAACCAATGAGGTGATTGAGTTCTTCAATAAACTTGTCACCAGCTTTGATTTCGACATTGAAATCGGTAAGGGCGAGACCATGAAGTACATTCTGGCCCTTAAAGATCAACCTGAAGCGGCTCAGCTTGCTGTCAGGGTAGGTATCGCAGTAGCGAAAAGTGATGGCAACTTCGACCCGGATGAACAAAAAGCCGCACGTGAAATCGCTATTGCTCTGGGCTTTGAACCGGCTGAATTCGGCCTTTGATGTAATATCCTTAAGGGTTAACTATGGTATCCACGCATATCGGCTTTCCGACTGAAACAGTCATTGTCTTCGTTGCACTGGCTGTCGGAGCCATCTTTATCGATCTGTTTATGCACCGCGGTGATAAACCGATCTCACTGAAAAGTGCAGCACTGTGGTCGCTGTTCTGGGTGTTTGTGGCGATGGCATTCGCCGGTTTCCTCTATATACACCACGGTGCTGAGGTGGCAAGTCTGTTTGTTACCGGTTACGCGCTGGAAAAAGTGCTGTCAGTCGATAACCTGTTCGTCATGATGGCGATCTTCTCATGGTTTGCCGTACCGGATCGCTATCGTCACCGTGTTCTCTACTGGGGGATTATCGGTGCCATCGTGTTCAGGGGGATCTTCGTGGCGATTGGTACCGGGCTACTGAGCCTCGGCCCTTACGTCGAAATCGTGTTTGCGCTGATCGTCGCCTGGACCGCGGTAATGATGCTGAAAAGCGGCGACGACAGTGATGAAATCGAAGATTACTCTCAGCACCTTGCCTATCGAATGGTGAAACGCTTCTTCCCGATCTGGCCGAAACTGAAGGGCAATGCCTTTCTGATTAACCAGAAAGAAGTTGACGAAGAGCTGGCGAAACCGGAAAACAAAGATGTCACCGTGGGTCGTGGTACTAAAGCAGCGCTGTACGCTACGCCGCTGATGCTGTGTGTGGCGGTGGTCGAATTATCCGATGTGATGTTCGCCTTTGACTCGGTTCCGGCGATTATCGCCGTCAGCCGTGAGCCACTGATTGTATACAGTGCGATGATGTTCGCGATCCTCGGCCTGCGTACCCTTTACTTCGTGCTGGAAGCGCTGAAACAGTATCTGGTTCACCTGGAGAAAGCGGTTATCGTGCTGCTGTTCTTTATCGCGGTGAAACTGGGACTTAATGCCACCGATCATATCTGGCATCATGGCTACAGCATTTCAGCGACAGCGAGTCTGTTTGTCGTGCTTGGCGTGCTGGCGGTGGGGATTATCTTAAGCGTGATGTTCCCGGGTAAAGCCGATGCCGAAGAGAAGAAAGAGAACTAATCTCATTTCTGACGATAAATTCGAAAAATCTTTAATTAAGAGGTGATTACAATGAGCGTTTCTCTATCCAAAGGCGGTAATGTTTCCCTGAGCAAAGCGGCTCCAACCATGAAAAATGTTCTGGTTGGCCTCGGCTGGGATGCACGTTCTACCGATGGTCAGGACTTTGACCTGGACGCGTCTGCTTTCCTGCTGTCGGCAAGCGGTAAAGTTCGCGGTGATGCGGACTTCATTTTCTATAATAACCTGACCTCTGCTGAAGGATCCGTTACCCACACTGGCGATAACCGTACCGGGGAGGGTGATGGCGATGACGAATCACTTAAAATCAAACTGGATCTGATTCCAGCTGACGTCGACAAAATCGTCTTCGTGGTCACTATCCATGATGCGCAGTCACGTCGTCAGAGCTTCGGCCAGGTTTCCGGCGCGTTTATCCGTCTGGTCAATGACGACAACAAATCTGAAGTTGCTCGTTATGACCTGACTGAAGATGCTTCAACCGAAACCGCGATGCTGTTCGGCGAACTGTATCGTCACAATACCGAATGGAAATTCCGTGCGGTAGGCCAGGGTTATGCTGGTGGCCTCGGTTCCGTTTGTGCGCAGTACGGCATTAACGCATCCTGATAACAACAGCGCTTTATCGCAAGACGGGCGGCGTCACGCTGCCCGAATCCCATCAATATAAGCAGGAGCTTTACAATGGCAGTTTCTCTGGTTAAAGGCGGTAACGTATCCCTCACTAAAGAAGCACCAACCATGAATATCGCCATGGCGGGTCTGGGCTGGGATGCACGTGTCACCGACGGACAGGCGTTCGATCTCGACGCATCCGTCTTTATGGTGGGTGAAGATGGTAAAGTGCTGAGCGACAGCAGCTTTATCTTCTTTAACAACAAGCTGAGCAGCTGTGGTTCTGTTGAGCACCAGGGCGATAACCGCACTGGCGAAGGCGATGGCGATGATGAGCAGGTCAAAATTGATCTGGCTAAAGTGCCGGCAGAAGTGAAGAAACTGGTGTTCTCCGTCACCATTTATGACGCAGAAACGCGTAAGCAGAACTTCGGCATGGTCAGCAACAGCTATATGCGCATCTATAACAACGACAACGGCGCAGAAATCGCTCGTTTCGATCTGTCAGAAGATGCCTCCACCGAAACCGCGATGGTGTTCGGTGAGCTGTATCGCCACGGCTCTGAATGGAAATTTAAAGCGGTTGGCCAGGGTTTTGCTGGTGGACTGTCTGCACTGGCCTCTCAGCATGGCGTGAATGTCTGATATTCGCTGCAAGCGCAAAACCCCGGCCTGACCGGGGTTTTTTATGTCCGTTCTTCATAATATGCTGCTTTCTGGCTAAAGGAGATGACATTAATGATTCTGCAATCCGGTCAGAACCTGGTCATTGAGAGAACACAGCTCACTTTGACCTTACAGTATTCCGCTAAGCCAGGCTTTAACAGCGAAGCCGATAGCGCCGTTTTTATGCTGAATGAATCAGGTAAAGTACGCGGCGATGCGGATTTTATTTTCTTTAATCAGCCAGCCAGCGCCAACAGAAGTGTGGTACTGCAAACCGCCGCGCAAGGCAGCAGCATCACGCTGGATTTAAACAACATCGATGCCGCGATCGGGAAAATTGCCATTACGCTGGTTATTGACGGTGCGGATTCCATTGCCGGATTACAACAACTAACCTTTACGGCACAGGATATTGCCGAATTCACCGTTGAAACGGCAGGGCGTGCGGAAAAAGCACTGATTGTCGCCGAGATTTATCGTCATGCCGGCAAATGGAAATTACGGGCGTTGGGGCAGGGATTCACTGGCGGGCTGGAGCCGCTGGCGTTAAATTATGGCGTTGATGTCGCTCAGCCGGTGTCAGCTCCGGCACAATCAACGGTCAGTCTTGAAAAGAAACTGGAGAAGGCCCCACATCTGGTCAGCCTGGCTAAACCGATCCGCGTTAGTCTGGAAAAACATCGGCTTAGCGATGTTAAAGCCAGGGTGGCCTTTGTGCTGGACGCGTCAGGTTCAATGACCGCTCAGTTCAGAAAGGGCAATGTTCAGAAAGTGCTGGAGCGCATCGCTGCGCTGGCGGTGCAGTTTGACGACGACGGCTCAATGGATATTTGGGGTTTCGCCACTGAATTTAAAAAGTATCGGGACGTGACGCTGGATAATCTGGACGGCTATGTGCAGTGGCTGCAAAACAGCGGTAACAAGGGTGCGTGGGAGATCCTGCCGGGGCTCGGTGGCACCAATAATGAACCGCCGGTGATGCAGGATATTATTGATAGCTTCCGTGATTCGCCGCAACCGGTATTTGTGGTGTTTATCACCGACGGTGGAATCAGTAAAACTCGCCAGATAAAAGAAGCTATCCGCGAGTCCGCGCAGTTACCGATTTTTTGGAAGTATGTCGGGCTGGGTGGCAGCAACTACGGCATCCTGGAAAAACTGGATTCCTTTACCGATCGGCTGGTCGATAATACCCATTTTTTCCCCATCGACAACTATGACAGCATTACCGACGAACATCTCTACGATATGCTGTTAACTGAATTTCGCGACTGGCTGGATGTTGCCAGACAGAAGCGAATTCTGAGATAGAAAAGACATTCTCTCTGCTGTAGCGCCGGCGTTTTCGCCGCCCATGACAAAGGCTGTGCGTCAGGCTACCGTCAGGAAATGGTGCTCATCCGCAGCTTTGCCAGTGGTGAACGTCGTTTTGACCATGCCGGATGGAAATGACGCCAGTGGGGATCCTGAGCGGCGGCCAGCAGTTCGTAATCACCACGGGTGTCGCCCCAGGCCCGTAGATGATAATCACTCAGCTGACCATAGACGCTTTCCAGTCGTTTCACCTTTTGCCCGCAGCGGCAATTGTGGCCGGTGATACGACCGGTGAGCACGCCGTCTTTCACTTCCAGCTGGGTGCCAATCAGTTTGATCCCCAGGCGATCGGCGAAAGGCTGTAATACCAGCGCCGGTGAAGCGGAGCAAATCGTCACTTCGGCAGCGGAACTGACTTCCGCCGCCACCGCCAGCAAACCGGCAGGGCGCATCAGTTTACTCCAGTTTGCCTGGCAGAAGGCCTCAGCCTGCTCTCGGACCCAGTGCTCATCAACCCCTGTAAGGAATGTTTTGATCAGCACTTCTTTCAGCTCATCACGGGTGAGTTTTCTGCGCATGCAACGCAAAGTTGGCAGGGCAAGACGCACCACGCGGCGGGCAAAAAAACGCCTGCCAAAAGCGAAGCGCAGAAATGGAATAAAGCTGTCGTGGTGGGTCAGTGTTCCATCAAAATCAAAAACGGACAGGATCTTAACGGGACGTCCAGTCGATGAATCCATCGGTAAATCTCTCATTATGTCTTTTGAAAATATCCAGCTACCGTCGGTAACGGCACACTACTCATGCCTGACATACTACACGCTGAGCGAAGTCTCTGCATGTCTTCCTCGATGCAGCAGATCAAATTTTCTGACATTATAACCATTTCAAGGGCAGGGAAGCCGGATTCGAAGCGGCTTGCCTTAGTTTGCAAATAGGGATTAACGGTGTCTACATCCAGAATACAGAAGTTCGCTGAATGGATTTATGGTGTGAAGAGCAAAGTCTTTAATTCGCAGAGGATAGCGCATGATGTCGAGCCAGGCGATATTCTGGCTTTTGAAGGTGTCAGTAGCAGCGGGCTGTTTATCAGATTATTTACCTGGAGTCGCTACTCTCACGTTGCCATTGTTAGTGCTGAAAAGGAGCAGGGTACGTACTGTATTTATGAATATCCCGCCGCTGATAGCACCATTGTGAAAACACGACTCAGCGATAAGTTAACATCTGCTGATATTGTTAGCGTTAAGCTGTTGAAGCGGCCTGAGAACGTTGCTGGTCTTGGCATTAATCCTGATTCCTTTCTTGAGTTGATGGATAACTTCTCTTACAGGCTTAAAAAAAACAGTGGTTATAACCTGAAAAGAGCGGGCATCTCAGGTATTAACAGAATCGTGATTAGCATAATAACAATATTGATTATTACCAATGGATTATTTGCCTGTGGAAGGTTTTTTTACTGCACCTTTTCAATGAGTTGCTCGCCGATTGGTGATGGTTGGATTAGTTTTGCTGTTTTCTTATCGACCCTGTTTTTATTTATTGTTGTTTGCTTCTCACAATCGAAGGCGGGTGAAAGCAGGCGGCAGAAAATTAAGCTGGCCTTAATCGATGATTTTTGTTCTGAGTATGTTGCCAGCGCTGATAAAATTCTGGGGGGTAAAATTCATACTCACAGAACATTTGAGTCGGACTTTAGGCCAAAAGATATCGTGCGCGCAGCAGAGTCTCTGAGTTATAAATCGACAATATACAAAAAAGAATAAGCGTCCGGCGGCGTGTGATAAATAATAAAAAGCCGATGATAATATCATCGGCTTTTAAATTGCAGCTAATTAGCGGGGGAGAATTAAACTTTCAGCAGTTGCTGAGCAGTGTGCTCAACCAGATCCAGCAACAGTTTAATATCATCCAGGCTAACCGTTGGGTTTAACAATGTCACTTTCAGGCAGGTGACACCATTAAACTCCGTCACGCCAACATTAGCGCGGCCGGAATCCAGCAATGCATCACCAATCTTTTGGTTCAGCAGCGCCACGGCCGCATCACCCTGGTCTGCCAGTTGCTGCGGGCGATAACGGAACAGCACGCTTGCCAGTTGTGGCTGCATAACCAGTTCCAGCGCGTCTTGCTGCTCAACGTACTCCGCAACCTGCTGTGCCAGAGTCACACCATGATCGATGATCTCAGCGTATTGTTTTTGCCCTAATGCCTCGAGGCCCATCCACAGTTTTAAAGCATCAAAACGGCGAGTGGTCTGCAACGATTTCGATACCAGGTTTGGCACACCCTGCGCTTCATCGAACTCAGAGTTCAGGTAGGCCGCCTGATAGCGCATCAGCTCATAGTGACGGGCTTCTTTTAACAGAAACGCGCCGCAGCTAATGGTCTGAAAGAACTGTTTGTGGAAGTCCAGGGTAATGGAGTCCACTAATTCAATGCCATCCAGATAATCGCGGTATTTCTCAGACAGCAGTAGCGCGCCGCCCCAGGCAGCATCCACATGCAGCCAGATGTTGTGCTCGGCAGCCAGCACGGCAATCGCACGCAGTGGGTCGATTGCGCCAGCATCAGTGGTGCCGGCAGTGGCGACAATCGCCAGAATCTGTTCGTCATTAGCCTGGGCCTGCGCCACTTTTTCAGCTAAATCGTTCAGATCCATACGCGCGAACTTATCGGTTTTTACCAGCGTGACGGATTGATAACCCAGACCCAGCAACGCCATGTTCTTCTGGACCGAGAAGTGCGCGTTTTCAGAACATAACACTTTAATCTTACGCAGATTACCAATCAGACCATCTTGCTGAATCGAATGCCCCTGACGAGCAAAGAAGGCATCACGCGCCAGCATCAGACCCATCAGGTTACTTTGGGTGCCACCACTGGTGAACACGCCAGCATCGCCAGGCTGATAACCCACCTGAGTACGCAACCACTCAATCAACTTCATTTCGATGATAGTGGCTGATGGGCTTTGATCCCATGAATCCATACTTTGGTTAGTGGCGTTGATCAAGACCTCAGCAGCCTGGCTTACCACCAGGCTTGGGCAGTGCAAGTGTGCCACGCACTGTGGATGATGCACTGACAGGCTGTCTTTTAAAAAGTATTCAATCGCACGTTCAATCGCGGCCTGGTTACCCAGGCCCTGAGGATTGAAATCCAGCGTAATACGCTCACGCAGTTCCGCAACGCTTTTACCCTGATACATCTCAGGTTGTTGCAGCCACTGCACCACCGCTTCACTACTCTGAGCGATGGCTTGCTGGTATGCCTCAGTGCTTTGCGCTGAGGCCGCCAGAATTGGGTTTGGCCTGGACATCAAATTCACTCCACTCAGACAGGTTTGACGCCAGCGGCGAGCAGGGCGTTTTCAAATTTATCCAGGAAAATAGCCAGTTCGTCATTGGAGATCAGCAGTGATGGCAGCAGGCGCAGCACGCAACCATTACGGCCGCCGCGCTCAAGAATCAAGCCGTTCTCAAAGCATTTTTTCTGCAACAGGGCAGATAACTCAGCATCAGCCGGATAGCAGCCCATATGATCCTGAGCCTGATCCGGTTTCACAATCTCGATGCCAATCATCAGGCCCAGACCGCGAATATGACCGATCACCGGATAACGTTTTTGCATTTCAGCCAGCTGAGCTTTCAGCCATTCACCCTGCGCGGCGACTTTATCTGCAACCTGATTATCTTTAAGATATTTCAGAGTCGTCAGGCCGGTGGCCATCGCCAGCTGGTTGCCACGGAAAGTACCGGTATGATGGCCGGGTTCCCATGCGTCAAACTGCTTTTTGATGCCCAATACCGCCAGCGGTAAACCACCGCCGACTGCTTTAGACATAACAATGATGTCTGGCTCAATGCCGGCGTGTTCAAAGGCAAAGAATTTACCGGTACGGGCAAAACCAGCCTGAACTTCATCAAGAATCAGCAGAATGCCATGTTCCTGAGTCACTTTGCGGATGCGCTGCAGCCATTCGACCGGAGCCGGGTTAACACCGCCTTCGCCCTGAACCGCTTCAAGGATCACTGCCGCAGGTTTGCGAACGCCGCTTTCAACGTCATTGATCAGGTTATCGAAGTAGTAAGTGAGTGCTTTAACGCCAGCTTCGCCGCCGATACCCAGCGGGCAACGGTACTGATGCGGATAAGGCATAAACTGGACTTCTGGCATCATGCCATTGATCGCTTCTTTCGGCGACAGGTTGCCGGTGACCGAAAGCGCGCCGTGGGTCATGCCATGGTAGCCGCCGGAGAAGCTGATCACACCGCTACGGCCGGTATGTTTTTTAGCCAGCTTCAGTGCAGCTTCAACCGCATCGGCACCCGATGGACCACAGAACTGCAGGCAATAATCCTGACCTTGTCCCGGCAGCAAAGAGAGCAGGTAAGCTGAGAACTCATCTTTCAATGGCGTTGTCAGATCGAGAGTATGTAACGGCAAGCCGCTGGTAATGACATTTTGGATGCTCTGCAGCATGTCAGGATGGTTGTGTCCAAGCGCCAGCGTTCCGGCACCAGCCAGGCAATCAAGATATTGATTGTTTTCTACGTCGGTAATCCAGACGCCCTGGGCTTTCGCAATCGCGAACGGCAATTTACGTGGATAGCTTCTGACATTTGATTCAAATTCAGCTTGGCGCGCTAAATAGGCTTCATTGTTTCTGTTTAATGAATCTGCACCTAAAGTATCAATACGGACTTTATCCGTCATCATATCACTCCCACAACTTAGGCTGTCAGTGACGCCACCGTTGTATTAAATTAAGTTTAAGGTAACTACAGTATGAAAAACGCGGCCAATATAGGGCTTTTTACTTCCCGACTCAATAATTAATTTTGTTTAGATTTGTTTACGTTTTTGCCTATGAATCAATATGTTGTTGATTTAGTGAGCGTTGGCACTATTGCTGCTATTTTCAGCAAAGAAAAAGTAATAAAAGTTTAATTAAAGGGCAGGGTGAAGGTGTTTTTTGGCGCTGCTGTGTAAATTCTTGCTCACTGGTCTACTGCTAAATCTTCAGAATTCACGTAGCGCGATCAATTGTAAAATACAGCTAAAATTCAAGATGTTAGTAATGAACCTGGTCACTGATGAACTCCAACCACCTTCAGGAAGAGAAATAGAGTTATGGCGATACAAATCAGAGATGCTTTGCCATCAGATGTTAAAGGAATTTTTGACATCCGCATTACCGTTAAAGAAAACGCGCTGACGCGGGCAGAGCTTGAAGCATTAGGGATTACTGAAGAGTCTGTCGAAGCGATGATTGTTGCTTCGCGTTGCGCCTGGGTCGCCACTGACGGTGAGGCAATTGTTGGTTTCACCATGGTTGTGCACGAGGAAGGCTATCTGTTCGCTGCCTTTATGCTGCCAGAATACGAAGGTCGCGGAATTGGTAAACAGTTGGTGTTGGCGGCTGAAAAAGCGCTGTTTGTTACCAACGCCGTTATCTGGCTGGAAACAGGAAAAACAACGCGCGCGGCTGAATTCTACCGGCGGCTGGGATGGGGAAAGGAAACTGCAATTGGAAAAAATGATATCCGACTTGAAAAAAGCCGCTGTCAGGGTTCAAGGGGTAAGGGAGGTCATTAACCGCAACAGCATCAGGTGACGTGAGCTGAGGAGTGATTATGGGTTGTTCATATTCAATTTAACATAATATACATTATGCGCACCGTGACAGTCGTAATAGCAAGTTATAAAAAAAGCAGCCCTCAGGCTGCTTAATCAGATTACTTACAATCGTCAGAGATTTTCACCAGCGCGGCCTGGGAAACCGCATCGCTTTCAGATGCAAACATAGCGATACCTTTAACCGGCTTTCCTTCTTTCAACAAGCCGGAACTCAGGCCTTCATCAACCGTGTCGAGTTTGAACTCTTTGTTATCTGGCGAGTAAGCTTTTAAGCATAGCTTTGATAAATCAATGTCATCACCTGATAACTTAGCCAACATGACCTCAAAGGTTTTGGTGTAGGCAGTTTTACCGGCAATCGACATCGAGCCATTCGATTTAACTGTAGAATACACCGCAATATTATCTGTGGTAGCAGCATTCGCAGCGGAGAAGAAACCGGCTACAGCCAGAGATGCAGCAATGGTTGTCATTTTCATATCAAATCCTTTCCGTAGGTTGAACGTGTTAAGCACTGAATCAAACGAGATACTACACACTGATAATAATACGCTGCTTAAACCAAACCCTGATTACCGTGACTTTGCTATTTAGTCTTCCAGTTTGCCCATGGACTATCGGCCGGGATCTCAGCTTTTGCTTCAGGCTCGTTCAGTGAATCAATATAAAGTTCTTCCACTTCTTTACGTGCCCATGGCGTACGGCGAAGAAATTTCAGGCTGGACTTGATGCTGGGATCGCTTTTGAAGCAGTTGATATTGATACGCTGCGCCAGCTCGGCCCAGCCATAACGTGCCACTAAGGCGTTGAGCAACGCTTCCAGCGTGATGCCATGTAACGGATCTTTTGAGGCGTGTGTGTTCATAGTGAATGTCCGGTGAATCTGAGAAATTGCGCCCACCTTACTGTCCATGGCGCGGTTATGCAATGCGGAATCGGTTAAAGCGCCGTTTGTTTTGGTTGCGCTACGTGAAATCTGAGCGCTTTCCCCTACCCTGACCTTGCAGATTTCACGTAGCTATACGGCTTCAGACAATTTAAATCTGCCGCTTTTTGCTTAGCGCCAGCAGGCTGACTGAAGTAATAATTACCGCCGCGCCCAGCCAAAATTGCACCGCCGGTATATTGTTCCAGATCGCCCAGTCCAGTAAGGTCGCAAAAATAACACCGGTGAAGATAAAAGGTGTTACGGCGGTGAGATTTCTACAGTTTAGTGCCCGGGTTATAAATAGCTGAAAGATAAGGCCGGATAACCCCACCATAATCAACAGCCATAGCTCATACCATGATGGTATAACCCAATGATAGCCACTTACCACCGGCAATATCATACTGCTCATCAGATAGAACCAGAACACTATCTGTAATGCCGAGTGATGTTTACTGAGTTGATTTATCCCGGTATAGGCCAGCGCAGCAAATGCCGCGCCGGCCAGCCCGATCAGGATATAAGTTGGTGCCATCTCCTCCTGAGGTGATAACGCAATAATATATACCCCGATAAATCCTGAGATGGTTAAGAACACGACTTTAAACGTGGTTTTTTCTCCGCACAGCAGAAAGACAAACAGTGGCACAAAAAAAGTTGAGGTATTCATTAAAAGCATGGCGGTTGAGACTGGGAGTGCTTTCAGGCTATAAAACATCAGCAACATACTCATCAGCCCGGCAATATTTCTTATGGCAAAATAAACGGGCTGTGTGATGCCGAAACTGAAGCCTTTATCCATTACGATCAGTGGTAAGATAAACAATAGACCGATAAAAAACCTGAAGAAAAGAACTTCACTCGACGGAATAGTCTCTGCGGCGAGTTTAACAAATACTCCCATAATGGCGATGCTCAGATAAGAGATAATCATAAATAAAACCGCTTTATGATACTGCTGATTACTGGCGGGCGGGCTTTTCTCAGCCATATTAATCCCTGCTCCCTTTAAATGGCGGCTTTCCTTTCAACTTTAATCGCCGGTCTTCATATATTGCGTGATATCGCTGCTGCTCATATGGCAGAAGAAATCTTCACTAAGCAATCGGCCATTACGGTAATAACAGCTATTATTTAAAACCGACGTTAAATCAATGATTGAGCGCATCACTGTCGATTCGTAGCCCAGATGTAAACCCAGGCTGTGCCAGGGAACCATCACGTAAGGAACATCCTGAGACAGATAGCGGTTGCTGACGGCGGTTGGGCAAAGCTTTTGTTGATTATGCACCCGAGATTGGGTAAAAAAATCATAATAAGACGCGTGCTTGACGGCGTAAAATTTCTCCATAATGTCCAGATAGCCTGGTAGCGAAAATCCCAGCAGTCGGCCTATTTTTCGCCGCTCGTTATCCAGTTGCTCGATAATGTTGGCTATTTCGCGGCTAATACCTTGTTTATAGAAATAAAACTCGTCTTCGCCCTCTCCTATTCTGCCGGCATTCATCAGCATAATTGCCGGATGGCTAATAGCGCTGGTAATATTCAGGCCTGATTCTAACAGACTTTCACTGACGGTTAATTCGCTGGGGAAATGTCCACAAATCTTGTTTACAATAATGCCGGTGTGCTTTGATGGCATTGCTGCAATATCAACAGAACGTTTGATATCAATAACATCTATTTTTCCTGCATACAGCGTGCGACAGGCATAGGGTAATGAGGCGATATCAGCCAGATAAATATCATCTTTTCTGCCCGTCAGAACCAGCTCTCGATAGAAATATAACCCGCTAAAGTTCCCGGCCAGTGTAATCACCATCTGGCCTGATTTAAGCCATGGCAGCATTTTTCTGAACTGCTCCAGATGCGCATTGGTCGGCAATGAGAGATAAATTACTTCGGCGTCGGCTAAAGCAGCAGCAATATCTTTTGTCAGATGAGCAATGGTGGCCTCACCGTCGATTTTTCCTTTCAGAGTAATAGTATTATTGCAGATACCATCGATAAAACCCGGATGGGCTTCATCGGCATACAGTGTTACCCGGTGGCGGGCAAGCGACAGATGAGCCGCCAGCGCCTGGCCCCCGTGACCACAGCCAATAATAGTGATATTCATACCAACTCCTTTTTGGTAAAACAGTATCCATCGACAATAATAAATATCGGATAAGACGTTAAATTTTTCCTGCGTTGTTTTAATTTGCACTGATTATAAACTCTGGAGCCGACTCCAGAATCAATAGATCAGGATGAAAAGATGAGTAAAGCAAAAGTCACTTTATTGTCAGCTGAAGACCTTATTGAAGATGAGTTAACATTATTATTGCCTGAACGATATTGCATAAACCCACTGCATAATGATAAAACCAGATATTCATGTGAGTATTGACCGTCCCATGAGCGGTGAACTTAGCTGCGATACATTATCCTATAACCTATTGATAAATGGAGTTTATCATGATGAAAATGATGCGAGGCGCTGTGCTTTTGGCCACCTTACTGCTCTCCTCACCGAGTTTTGCCGGTACGCATGGCGCTGAAATTAATTTCAACTCTTCCTGTGATTTCAAACAGCTAACGCTGAAAGTTAAAGAGGAAGATGAGGATAATCCAGCTACCGTCAGGCTGGATATTACATTACAGTCAGAGGCCAGCAGCCGGCTAACTCAGCTTTCTCGCGAATATTTAAACCAGAATATGACGATGTACATTAATAATATAAAAATCAGTACCTCGGTCATTCGTGCTGTATTAAATACCGATAGCTTACAGCTCAGAATTGATAAACAAACGGTACAAAAGATGTTTCCCGGCTTGCTGGAAAGCCAGTGCCACGATACAGCTGCCGGATAGGCTTATGCTGGTTTGCGCAGTAAAAAGTCTGCCGAATTAGGCCAGTGAAAACAATCTGCCGGAATATCGCACCAACATAGTTCATTGCGCCAGCGTAGCGCCCCAGCATCGCGCAAACGGCACGCCGGACATTGTATATAAGCCCCTGACGCTGGCCCGGCAAACTGGTACAAAAATTGCTTTTCAGATTACAGACTTTAAGGAGAATGTAATGAAAGCAATCGTGATTGGTGGCGGAATTGGCGGTATGTGCGCAGCGATAGCGCTGAAGCGTTTTGGTATTGAAACTGCTGTATACGAGGCAGTGAAAGAGATCAAACCGGTCGGCGCCGCGATTTCAATCTGGCCAAATGGCGTGAAATGCCTTAACTGGCTGGGTATGAAAGAGCCACTGCGCGCGCTGGGCGGACCGATGCATTACATGGCCTATCACGACTATCTGCATGGCCAGACGATGACGCGCTTCAGTATCAATCCGCTAATCGAAAGCGTTGGCGAACGCCCTTATCCGGTAGCACGCGCGGAATTACAGGCGATGCTGCTGGATACCTATGGTCGCGATGCGGTGCAATTCGGTAAACGCGTGACCCATATCGAAGAATCAGCCGCTGGGGTGACTGCCTGGTTTGATGATGGCACTGAAGCCCACGGCGATCTGCTGATTGCGGCAGATGGCACCCACTCGGTTATCCGCCAGCACGTTCTGGGTTATCGTACCGAACGCCGCTATGCCGGTTACGTTAACTGGAACGGGCTGGTTGAGATTGACTCCTCAATTGCCCCCGCCGATCAATGGACTACCTTTGTCGGTGAAGGCAAGCGTGTCTCCCTGATGCCGGTCAGCGGCAATCGCTTCTACTTCTTCTTTGATGTGCCGTTGCCAACAGGACTGAAGGAAGATCGCAGCACGGTTCGTGACGACTTACAGCGTTATTTCGCTGGCTGGGCCGCGCCGGTGCAAAAGCTGATTGCCAGTATTAATCCGGAAACCACTAACCGGATTGAAATTCATGATATCGAACCTTTTATGCAACTGGTGAAAGGCCGGGTCGCACTGCTCGGCGATGCGGGCCACAGCACCACGCCGGATATTGGTCAGGGCGGCTGTGCGGCAATGGAAGATGCGATTGTACTGGCGACGGCGTTGCAGACCAACTCGCTGGGAATTGAAGATGCGCTGCTGCGTTATCAGGAAAAACGCGCATGGCGGGTAAAAGATCTGGTGCTTAAGGCGCGCAAACGCTGTGACGTAACCCACGGTAAAGAGATGGCAGTTACCGAACAGTGGTATCAGGAGCTGAAACAGGAAACCGGCGAACGCATTCTTTCCGGCATGTGTGAAACCATTCTCGGTGGGCCACTGGAATAAGCTGGCCCAGTCAGATTACTGTTTTTCCCACGCCGCCAGCACCAGCCTGGTGGCGCTGGCCAGCACATCGCGGCGCGCTTCAGCCTGCGGCTGCTGCTGAGTAAAGTAGACAGCCAGTACCAGCGGTTCGCCCTGTGGTGGCCAGAGGATCGCCAGATCGTTGGTGGTGCCGTAGTCACCCGCTCCGGTTTTATCGCCCACTTGCCAGCCTGCCGGCACGCCCGCGCGAATGCTTTGTGCGCCGGTTTTACTCTGCTTTAACCACTGAATCAGCATTTGCTGCTGAGCAGCGGGCAATGCCTTGCCCAACGCCAGCTGATGTAAATTTGTCGCCATTGCTTTGGGCGTTGAGGTATCACGCAGATCACCAGGGATGGCACTGTTTAACGCGGTTTCCCAGCGGTCCAGACGGGTCTGATTATCCCCTAAACTGCGTGCCAGTGCGGTAATACCCTGCGGACCGCCGATTTCGCGCAGCAGAAAGTTGCCCGCCGAGTTATCACTCAGCTCAACCGCCGCTGCGCCGAGTTCAGCAACGGTCATTCCCTGTTGCAGATGCTTTTCCGTCACCGGCGAATAGGTCACCAGATCGCTCTGTTGATAATGAATGCGCTTATCCAGTAAATCGGGCTGTTGCACGCTGCGTTGCAGCACAGCGGCAGCGGCAAGCGCTTTAAAGGTACTGGTCATGGCGAAGCGTTCGTCGCCGCGATAGCTGAGCTGACGCGATGATCCACTGTCAATCAGTGCCACACCGAGACGGCCGTTGGCCGATGACTCCAGAGCACTGAGCTGAGCAGCCAGCGTTTCCGGCTGAGCGGCCAACACTGCTGTGGATGAGAACAGCGAGACGATAGCCAGCCCGGCGGCGGCCAGTAAATATTTGCGTCGGGATACGGTAAAAATTGTGATCATTAAGCCAACCATCCTGTGGTCCGGGCGGCGCAGGCCGCCCTTATTGATATTACTTTAGTCCGCGATTAATCAGCATTGGCTCGATTTGCGGCTCCTGCCCACGCCAGTCGTGATACAGCTGGCGCAAATCACTGCTGTTACCGCGCGAGAGGATCATATCGCGGAAGCGCTGGCCGTTTTCGCGTGTCAGCCCACCGTGCTCGCGGAACCATTCAAAGCCATCATCGGCCAGCATCTGAGTCCATAAATAGGCGTAATATCCGGCGGCGTAACCATTGCCCCAGATATGCTGGAAGTAACTGGAACGATAGCGTGGCGGAACCTCTGACAGTTCGATATTATCCTGTTTCAGGGCGCTTTGCTCAAAGTTATCAACATCCTGCAATGGTTCATTCGCCGTCAGGCTGTGCCAGTGCATATCCAGTAGCGCGGCCGACAGCAGTTCGGTCATATCATAGCCTTTATTAAATTTATTGGCTTTGATGATCTTGTCGTGCAGCGCCTGCGGCATCGGTTCATTACTCTGATAATGGCGAGCGAAGTGTTTAAACACCTGCTCGTCACTGGCCCAGTGTTCATTAAACTGAGAGGGAAACTCAACGAAATCACGCGGGGTTTCCGTACCGGATAGGCCCGGGTATTGCTGATCGGCAAAGATGCCGTGCAGCGCATGGCCAAATTCGTGGAAAAGTGTGATCACTTCATCCCATGACAGCAGCGCAGGCTGGCCAGCGACCGGTTTGCTGATATTGGAGACATTATAAATCACCGGTTTGCTGCCCAACAGTTTTGACTGCTCGACAAAATTGCCCATCCAGGCACCGCCGCCTTTATTATCGCGCTTAAAGAAATCGGCATAGAACAGCGCAATAGAGCGGCCATCTTCGTCAAACACCTCATACACTTTGACGTCCGGATGATAAACCGGCAGATCGTCGCGCTGTTTAAAGGTGATGCCGTAAAGTTGGGTCGCCGCATAGAACACACCGTTTTGCAGCACGTTATTCAGCTCGAAATACGGCTTAATTTGCGATTCATCCAGATCGTATTTGGTGCGGCGAACCTGTTCGGCGTAGAAAGCCCAGTCCCACGGAGCAAGTTTAAAATTGCCCTGCTGTTTATCGATCACCGCCTGAATATCCGCCGCTTCACGCCTGGCGCGGGCGGTAGCTGCTGGCACAATCTCACGCATAAAACTCAGCGCGGCATCCGGCGTTTTCGCCATTTGATCCTGTAATTTCCACTCGGCGTAGGTTTTGAAGCCCAGCAGTTGCGCCTGCCCGGCGCGCACCTTCGCCAGGCGAGCAATCAGCTGACGCGTATCGTTATCATCGCCCTTTTCTGCCCGTAACCACGAGGCGTTAAACAACGCTTCCCGCGTCGCACGCTGGCTGAGGATTTGTAGGTCGGGCTGTTGCGTGGTGTTTTGCAGCGCCAGTAACCAGCGATCCTGCAGGCCACGCTGGCTGGCCGCCTCAGATGCCGCAGCCAGTTCACCGGCGCTTAACCCCTCCAGCTGAGCTTTATCGGACAGCACTAACGCGCCGGATTTGGTCGCCGCCAGCAGACGGTTGGTAAAGCGAGTGCTGAGCGTGGCGGCTTCCTGATTCAGTGCTTTCAGCTGGGTCTTTTGCTGTTCCGAGAGTGTGGCGCCGGCCAGCTTAAAAGCCTGCCAGTTGACCTCTACCAGGCGACGCGCCTCGGCTGACAGCTGAAGCGTATCGCGCTGCTGGTAAACCCGATCGAGTCGGGCGAACAGTTTGCTGTTGAGTTTGATCTCATCATCCAGCGCCGCCAACAGCGGTGCAGTCTGCTCATCAATTTTTTGCAGCCGATCGTTAGTATTGGCGGCAGTCATGGCGCTGAAAACGTTGGTTACGCGCCTTAACATCAGGCCACTCTTCTCCAGCGCTTCATAGGTATTCTCAAAGGTTGGCGCTGCCGGATTATCTGCAATGCGCTGTACTTCCTCGCGCTTTTGCCTGATGCCGGCTTCTATTGCTGGCAGGTAATCCTGGTCGTTAATACGGTTAAAATTAGGGGTCTGAAACGCTAAATCACTGGGTTGACTGAATGGATTTTGTTCGCCGGGCATTGCCGTTTGCTCCTTTTTACTCTCTTCCACCGCCTGCGCCATGACTGCGCTGCTGCTTAAAGCCAGACTGGTGGCCAGAAAAACCGTTGATAAACGCATATCCTTACCTTCCTCTCCTTACCAGTTAAGCAGAAAGCATAGGTGGCAATAGATAGCAGTGCCATTTGATTTTACAGGCTAATTTTGCTGGTACACCGCAATAATTTCTGCAGCTACCGCGACGGCAATCTCTGCTGGCAGTTTTCCTTTTACATCCGGTAGCCCCATTGGACAGCGCATGGTGTTCAGCTGCTGGCGACTGAAACCTTTACCCTCCAGCCGGTATTCAAAGCGCTGACGCTTGGTGGCCGAACCGATTACGCCGAAGTAGCGATAGTCACCACGGCGTAAAATGGCTTCGCACAGCTCCAGATCGCGCGGATGATGATGGGTCATAACAATAAAATAACTGCCGACTGGCATCGCCTGCACCTGATCGCGCGGATCTTCTGCCTGACAAACAGTAACACCGGGCGGCACCAGATTAAACTGCCCTTCGCGTTCATCTATCCAGTGAATGTGACAGGGTAACGTCGACAGCAAGCTAACCAGCGCTTGCCCGACGTGCCCTGCGCCAAAAACCGCGATTTGCGGCTGTTGCTGCATTAGCGGTTCGAACAGAATGGTAGTCATTCCGCCGCAGCATTGCCCAAGCCGTGCACCGAGGGCAAACTGCTCGGTGTGTGGCGTTTGCTGGCCGCGGCTCAACAGGTCACGTGCCTGCCCGATGCAGCTGAATTCAAGATGCCCGCCGCCGATGGTGAGATAACTGCGTTCACGCGTCACCACCATTTTGCTGCCGCGATCGCGCGGTACTGAGCCTTTCTCATCCAGTACGGTAATCAGCACGCAGGGTTCGCGCTTTTCCCGCAGCTCACCAAGAACAGCGATCCAGTCATGGTAGATCATCTGCGCCTCCTGCCAGCTGACTGGCGGCGCGCCATACCCGCTCAGGCGTGGCTGGCGAATCCATTAACGGATGCTGGCGATACCCGGCCACACTGGCAACGGCGTCCTGTAGCGCGCACCACACAGAGATTCCCAGCATAAACGGAGGTTCGCCCACCGCTTTGGAATGAAAAACGGTATCTTGCGGATTCTTACGGTTTTCCAGCAGCGTCACGCGCATATCAGCCGGAACATCAGTAATCGCCGGAATCTTATAACTGGCTGGCCCATCGGTCATCAGCCTGCCCTGGTCATTCCAGACCAGTTCTTCACAGGTCAGCCAGCCCATCCCCTGCACAAATCCGCCCTCAATCTGCCCGATATCAATTGCCGGATTCAGCGAAGCGCCAACGTCATGCAGGATATCGGCGCGCAACAGGCGATATTCACCGGTCAGCGTGTCGATCACCACTTCCGCACAGGCAGCGCCATAAGCAAAGTAGTAAAAGGGCTTTCCGCGTCCGGCCTCTCGATCGTAGTGAATACCCGGCACCTTATAATAACCGGTGGCCGACAGCGGCACCTGATTCAGCCACGCCATCTGCGACACCTCTGCGAAGCTAAAGTGCTTATCAGCAACTTTGACAATGCCGTTGCGGAAGCTGACCGCGTCAGGCGTGCAGTGATGTAACTGACACAGCATCGAAGTCATGCGTTCGCGCAGAATTTCTGCCGCATTTTGCGCCGCTTTTCCATTCAGATCAGTACCGCTTGAGGCGGCAGTCGGTGAGGTGTTCGGCACTTTACCGGTATCGGTGGCGGTGATTTCAATCTGGTCGATATCGATTTGCAGCACCTCAGCAACGATTTGCGCCACTTTAGTATTCAGCCCCTGGCCCATTTCAGTACCGCCATGATTGAGCTGTACCGTGCCGTCGCTGTAGATCAGGATCAACGCCCCAGCCTGGTTAAGAAAGCTGGAGGTAAAAGAGATGCCGAATTTAACCGGCGTTAGCGCCAGACCGCGCTTAATAAAGCGACTGCTGGCGTTAAAAGCACTGATTTCGGCGCGACGCGCCTGATAACCGGCACTCTGCTCCAGTTGTGCGGTGATCTCTTCCAGCAGATTATCCTCAACCTGCTGGTGATAATGGGTAATATTGCGCTGTAGTTTGCCGTAATAGTTACGCTTGCGAATATCCAGCGGATCAAGACCGCGCTCACGGGCGATATGATCCATAATCTGCTCAATCGCCACCATGCCTTGTGGGCCGCCAAAACCACGATAGGCAGTATTGGAGGCGGTATTGGTGCGGCAGCGGTAGCCGGTGATTAGCGCATCACCGAGGTAATAGGCGTTATCGGCATGAAACATCGCGCGGTCAACAATCGAGCCGGAGAGATCGAGCGAATAGCCGCAGTTTGCCGCCAAATCAATTTTTACCCCGCAGAATCGGCCAGCGTCGTCATATCCGACGTCGTAACGAACATAGAACGGATGACGCTTGCCGGTAATCTGCATATCATCGCGGCGCGCCAGGCGCATTTTAACCGGCCGACCGGTTAACGCTGCCGCGACGGCACACAGGCAGGCAACGCCCGCCGCCTGCGTCTCTTTACCGCCAAATCCTCCGCCCATTCGCCGCATATCGATGGTAACTTTGTTCATGCTGATGCCCATCACTGAGGCCACCAGTTTCTGCACTTCGGTCGGGTTCTGCGTGGATGAAAACACCCGCAGTGCGCGATCTTCGCCGGGCACCACCATGGCAATCTGGGTTTCCAGATAAAAATGCTCCTGACCGCCAATATGAAACTCACCGCTGAGACGATGTGGTGCACGGGCCAGTGCCGCCTCTGCATCGCCGCGCTGGTGAATATGCGGCTGCTGAACATAACTGCGCTGCTCCAGTGCCTGCCGGACATCCAGCAGCGGCGTCAGCTCCTGATACTCAATAATCGCGGCCTGCGCCGCCTTACGTGCCGCCTGCGGGGTTTCGGCCACCACCGCCAGAATCACCTGACCAAAATAATCCACCCGATCTTTAGCCAGCAGCGGGTCGCCCGGCTCCAGCGGGCCGATATCGCCATCGCCCGGCACATCCTGCCAGCCAAGCACCCGCACCACGCCGGGAATGGCATAACAGGGGGCGGTATCGATGCTGATAATGCGCGCGTGGGCATGCTCACTGAGCCGTGGACAGATATGCAGCTGGCCGGGAAACTCCAGCCGATCGTCGATATAAGCTGCTGCGCCGCAGACGTGTTTTTCTGCACTTTCATGCTTATTGCTGCGACCAACGCCAGTTTGCATAGCCGCCAGATACTGCTGTTCAGTCAATGTTTCATTAAGTTCAGGACGATTACGAGACATAACGCGCCACCTCCGTAATGGTCAGCTCACCGGATAACAGATGGTAGTAACGGCGTAACAGATTTTTCGCCACCTGAAGGCGATAGTCGGCGCTGGCGCGAAAATCGCTTAATGGCTGAAAATCGATCGCCAGCGCCCGGCAGGCGTTCTCCAGCGTGCGCAGATCGAATTGTTGACCGGACAGCTGCTGTTCACAGGCGCTGGCGCGTTTCGCTATCTCTGCCATGCCACCAAATGCCACCCGCGCCTCAACAATCACGCCGTGAACAATTTGCAGATTAAAGGCGGCAAAAACGGTGGAAATATCGTCATCAAGCCGTTTCGATACTTTCCAGGCATGAAAGTTATGTGACGTTGTCACGTTTGGAATCACAATCGCGCGAATAAACTCCCCCGGTTGTAAGGCAGTTTTGCGGTAGCTCAGGAAAAACTGTGACAGCGGCAGGCGGCGCTGCTGCTCGCCAGATTGCAGAATTAATGTGGCATCCAGCGCCAGCAGCATCGGCGGCGTATCGCCTATCGGCGAGGCATTGGCAATATTGCCACCCAGCGTGCCCTGATTGCGGATCTGTAATGAGGCGAAACGCTGCAACACTTCTGAAAAACCGGGAAGCTTATCCGTCAAAAAGTGATAACAGGCGGTCAGTGAGGCTGCGGCTCCCAGAACGATCTCCTGAGCATTAATTTCACACTGTTGCAGCTCGTCAATCTGTTCCAGCGCTATCAGCAGCGGCAAGCTTTTATATTGCTGGCTGATCTGTAACACTAGGTCAGTACCGCCAGCCAGCAGACGAGCATCCGGATATTGCAGATACAGTTCCGCCAGCTGCGCGACGGTTTTCGGTAGCAGACAGCGATGGCCCTGCCACTCAATTTGCTGTAGCTGAGGATTTTTCAGCGCCTGCAATTGCTGCGCTACGCTGGCCTGCTGGCGATCAAAACTGTCATCTTCGGAACTTTCACAGGCCTGACGTGCGGCATCGACAATCGGACGATAGCCGGTGCAGCGACAAAGATTGCCTGCCAGCGCCTGTTCAGTCTGATGACGATCCCAGCTGCTGCTGTTTTTTTGCAGAGTGAATAGCGACATAACAAAACCGGGTGTACAGAAGCCGCATTGCGAGGCATGGCAGTCTACCATCGCCTGCTGCACGCTATGTAACTGATTACCCTGTTTAACATCTTCAACGGTTATCAGCTGTTTTCCTTGCAGCGTGCTGACCAGCGTCAGGCAACTGTTAATGGTTTCATAGCGCATCTCGCCGTTAACTTCATTACCCAGCGTCACGGTACAGGCACCGCAATCGCCTGATGCACAGCCCTCTTTAGTACCACTGCGGCGTTGATGTTGACGCAGATAATTCAGTACCGTCAGATTGGGATCAATATGCTGTTCGGTGATCAGCGTCTGGTTAAGCAAAAATTGAATCATGCTGCTTTCTCCCCATCAACGCGCTGCCAGACGCTATTCCCGTTAACCCAGGTGGCGGCAATATTGCGGTCATCACCCAATGTCATCAGTACAAAAAGCTGCTCCCAGATATCGCGACTGTTGCCGTGACGCAGCTGCTGCAATGCCGAAACCGCCGGATCCAGCACCACAAAATCCGCCTCTTTTCCGGCATTGAAATTACCAATACAGTGGTCGAGATCCAGCGCCTGCGCGCCGCCGAGCGTCGCGTGATAAAAAGCTTCACAGGCTGCCAGTTTGTAACCTTGCAGCTGCGACACTTTGTAGGCTTCACCCAGGGTTTGCAGCAGATTAAAGGTAGTGCCTGCGCCGACGTCGGTGCCGATGCCAATTTTCACCTGTTTGTCCCAGCTCTTTTTCACATCAAACAGCCCGCTGCCCAGAAACAAATTTGAGGTTGGGCAAAAAGCGATGGAGGAATTGGTTTGATGCAGGCAGTCCCACTCCTGATCTTCAAGATGCAGACAGTGCGCAAATACGCTGCGGCGCCCGGTAAGCTGGTAGTGATGATAAACATCCAGATAGCTGCTGTTTTCCGGAAACAGCGATTTAACCCACTCAACTTCCTGGGGATTTTCACTTAAATGGGTGTGCAGCCAGCTGTCCGGAAATTCCTGCCTGAGCCTGCGCACGCAGGCGAGCAGTTCTGGCGACGAGGTCGGCGCAAAACGCGGGGTAATGGCGTAGCTGAGGCGGCCACGATTATGCCAGCGCTCGATCAGCGTTCGCGTCTGCTGATAACTCTGTTCGGCGCTTTCGGTGAGATAGTCCGGCGCATTTCGGTCCATCATCACTTTGCCGGCAATCAGGCGCATCCCCAGCTGCTCTGCGGCACCGAACAGAGCATCGACGGATTGCGGATGGACGGTGCCAAACACCAGTGCGGTCGTGGTGCCATTACTGAGTAGCTGATGAAGGAAAAAAGCCGACATTTTTTCCGCATGCTGCGGGCAGTGATACTGACTTTCGACCGGAAAAGTATACTGCTGTAGCCATTCCAGTAGCTGTTCGCCAAAAGCACCGATCATTTCGGTCTGTGGATAATGAATATGGCTGTCGACAAAGCCAGGTACGATCAGCTTGCCGCGATAATCTGTCAGCGGATGTTGGTCCGTCAGCTGAGCGCGGCCCTCTTCCCACGGCTGCAAACTGACAATTCGGCCGCCGTTAATCAGCAGCAGTCCATCGGCAATATGGCGTGCCTGTTGCGGGAGTTGCTCCGGTTGAGTCACCGTCGCCGTTATATCAAAAAAGCTGCCGCGTATGGCTTGGGTATATTTCACTGACATAGCAATTCCCTTTTGAGAAAGGATTAGCTCTCTCTAATTAATAGCAGACTAAGATCTCGTTAACCAGAAATTGCAAAAGGCATGCCAGTTATTTAATTAACTTTACCCGTTAATAATCAATAAATTACAATAAACACACGTAAACAAACTTATCAGCACAAAATAATTACTGCGCAAACGGTTGCCTTTAGCTTTGCAATCGTTTGCCTGCGGTTTAAAAAAGGTTTCAATAATAAATTGCGCTAAAGCCACTATTTATCTGCACCACAGCAATGCGCGTTATGCGTTTTTTGCACCATTGATGTGCAGATATTTGCTTACGCTGAAACTGATTCTGCTCTTACCTGCTGCTGCCCTAAGTGATATGGTGTCTGAAACCTAAAATGTGTTGAGGAACAGTGAGATGATAATTCTTGTTACTGGTGCGACCGCCGGTTTTGGTCAAAGTATTGCTCGCCGGTTTATTGCTGATGGTCACAAAGTGATCGCCACCGGCCGTCGTTCCGGGCGTTTACAGACGCTGAAAGATGAGTTGGGCGATAATCTCTACACCCTGCAATTCGACGTGCGCAATCGCGCCGGTATTGAAGAAGCGCTGGCAAGCTTACCGGTCGAATGGCGTGAAATTGATGTGCTGGTGAATAACGCCGGGCTGGCGTTGGGTATTGAACCGGCGCACAAAGCCAGTATTGAAGATTGGGAAAATATGATCGACACCAATAATAAAGGCCTGGTGTATATGACCCGCGCGGTGCTGCCAGCGATGGTAGAGCGTAATGTCGGTCATATCATCAATATTGGTTCGATTGCCGGTAGCTGGCCTTATGCTGGTGGCAATGTTTATGGTGCGACCAAAGCCTTTGTGCGTCAGTTCAGCCTTAATCTGCGCACCGACCTGCACGGCACTGCGCTGCGCGTAACGGATATCGAGCCGGGACTGGTTGGCGGCACCGAATTCTCCAACGTGCGCTTCAAGGGTGATGATGACAAAGCGGATAAGGTTTATGACGGCACCACCGCATTGACCGCTGAAGACGTCACCGAAGCGGTTTACTGGGTCGCGACGCTGCCAAAACATGTCAATATCAATACCTTAGAAATGATGCCAGTCAGCCAGACGCTGGCCGGTCTTAAAATCCATAAGCCTTAGTTGCTCTGACCCGGTGTGATGCGGTTACACCGGGCTATTTGCTCCAGCCAGCAACAATGATCAGCATTCCACTCAATGCCACCGCCGCACCCAGCCAGTCATAACCGCTCAGACGTACTCCATCGACCCAGCGCAACCACAACAGAGCCGTCATCACATACACGCCGCCGTAAGCGGCATAGACCCGTCCACTGGCCGCGGGATGTAAGGTCAGTAACCAGACAAAAAGCGCCAGGCTAACAGCCGCCGGGATCAGCAACAGTACAGAACCGCCCTTTTTTAACCACAACCACGGGAGAAAGCAGCCGACGATTTCAGCAATTGCGGTTATAAAAAACAGTAAAGAGGTTTTAAGCATTGGGTAAAAGATCTCTCAGAAGTGTAAACAAGTCGGTTGTGTGGCTGGTGAGCAATTGAACCCCAATGATATAATAAAACCGATCCTGACCCCAGCAGCGCTGGCTGACTGGGGTATTAACCAAAGGAACTAATGATGAAAATTCTGCATAAACGCCTGTTTTCTGCCCTTCTGCCAATGACTTTGCTTGGCAGCATGCTGGCTTTCCAACCGGTCGCACTGGCGAAAACTGACCGTGTGATTATTGAGAGCGGGAATAATGCGCTCAGTACTGAGCAGGCGCGTCAGGACCAGCAACAGTGGGATGACACCCGCATGTTGCGCAAAAAGGTCAACACTCGCGTCGAGAAGGAGTTTGATAAAGCTGACCGCGCATTTGATACCCGTGATGCCTGTGACAAAAGTTTTAATGTGAATGCATACTGGGAACCTAATACCCTGCGCTGTCTTGATCGCCGCACCGGTCGTCCGGTTGCTCCATAAGCGAATAACAGCTGCTATGCTTAAGACAGTTTTTAACAAAAGGATAATGTGATGAAAACGTCTGCGATGATCTTAACTGCGCTGTGCTTTGCCGCCCCACTGGCGGTTCAGGCTTCCTGTGAAACCGTTAAAGCCGATATCAGTCAAAAAATTATCAATAATGGAGTGCCTGAATCAGGCTTCTCTCTGGATATTGTCCCCAACGATCAGGCCGATCAAGCGGGTGGTCAGGTAGTTGGCCACTGTGAAAACGATACGCAAAAAATCGTTTATAAGCGCAATGGTAATAATGCCGATGTGAATGTGCCGTCCGATGCCGGTACCACTCAGGATGCACCGGCAAGTTAACGCGATAACCACGACGACGAGAGCCGAAATTCGGCTCTCGTAACGTTTCTTTTATTCGACTATTCCGGCCTTCTCTGCGGCATTGCCCGCGCAATCACCATACTCATCAGAGCAATCAGCAACGATGCGACAAACACCCAGTGCAGTGACGCCGCAACCTGCGCAACGACCTGCTGCAGCGTGTCATGGTGTAACGTTTGCCGCTCGCCTTCCGACATAATTTGCTGCACCGGATCGTGCTGATCGGGCAGGCGCAACATCAGATTATAATTGAGTACTGCCCCCATTAACGCCGTGCCCAGCGCCGAGCCCAGCAT
The DNA here is from genome assembly GCF_050037805.1 of Winslowiella sp. 2C04. NCBI lineage: Bacteria > Pseudomonadati > Pseudomonadota > Gammaproteobacteria > Enterobacterales > Erwiniaceae > Winslowiella > Winslowiella sp. 2C04. The sequence continues at coordinate 2,443,435 of NZ_CP188300.1, forward strand.
GCGGCTGAACATGATTGATGCGGTACAGATACCGCGAATATGAAATTCCGCACTGTTCTGCACCGAAACCAGAAAGGTCGTGCTGGTCATTCCCATTCCGGTGCCAATCACAAATGCGGCACAACCGGCGTAAATCAGCGAGCTGTCACGCTGCAAGGTTAACAGCAGCGCAGTACCGATAATCAGTAACAGCGCGCCAAGCTGTGCGGTAAAGCGATACGAGGTACGCAGCATCAGGCGACCACTCAGGGTGCTGGCGATTGGCCAGCCGATCGACATCATTGCCAGCGCACTGCCGGCCTGTAAAGGCGTGCCGCCATTCACCCCCTGAATCCAGGTTGGCAGAAAAGCGCTGATGCCCATCATCGCCGCGCCAATCACCAGATTACCGGCATTGCCCGCGACAATAATCCGGCTGCGCCAGATCGCCAGCGGAAACAGCGGTTCCTTAGCCTGCTTTTCGTGCCTGACCAGTGCGTATCCGCCGATCAGCGCCATTGCAAAGAACAGCAGCGACCAGTAACCCAATGCTTCAGCCTGAAGTAAAGCGACCAGCAGCGAAGAGACGCAGATCATCAGCCAGAAACTGCCGCCCAAATCCAGACGATGTTGATGCTGCGGTTTGATTTCCGGCAGCAAACGCGCCAGCATCAGCATTGAGATAATGCCAATCGGCACATTAACCCAAAAAATCAGCGCCCAGCTAAAGTGCTGGACGATCCACGCGCCGGTCAGGGGGCCGATGATTGCCGCAATCCCCCAGACGCTGGAGAGCCAGCCCTGAATGCCGGCGCGTTCTTTAGGCGAATAGATATCCGCGACAATGGTTGAAGTCAGCGGCATTATGGCCCCGGCACCCAGCCCCTGAAAAGCGCGAAACAGTATCAGCCAGCCCATATTATTGGCGAAGCCACACAGCACCGAGCCGAGCAGAAACAGCGAGGTGCCAATAAAAAACACCCGTTTTCTGCCCCATAAATCTGCCAGACGACCATAAATGGGTACGCTGACCGCCTGCGTCAGCAGATAAATAGAGAATACCCAGCCAAACTGTGAAAAGCCGCCCAGCTCAGCAATAATGGTCGGCATTGCCGTCGCAACAATGGTCACTTCAATTGCCGCCATAAACATTGCCAGCATAGCGGCGAATAAAATCCAGCGACGATGCGCGACCTGATGTTGAATATTTTCCGTCATAGTATCCCTTAGGTTGTCCAGGATTAAGGCTAGCTCATCCCTGTAACCGACAGTTTTCCTATTGTGCGCTGGATAAGTGACACCGTCACATAATAATCTGCTTTTTTTTCTTTTCTCTGCTTTCCCCAGTGACTACGCGGCACGGCACGCAATCCGCTTGAAAACTATCCTGCTGATTTTGCCCGTAAAAGTTGCCTGTAACCTCAACACGCTGCTATAGCTTTAAAGGTCCTTTTTAACCTTTGACCCATTTAATGCGTTAAGAAGAGTTTTTTCTCTGCTTCAAGCGGTGAATTCGGTTTTGGATATGGCGCTGCGTTTTTTGCCGTTTCTGTCGTTTCACCTCCCGGTTTAATAACAAGGGCAACCTTCCGGCTCCCACTGGAAGCGCGTCCCAATGAATGCGGTATCAGGGAGAATCATCCTCATGCAAAACTTAGCGCTGATTAAGCGTGCAGCCCTTGCGGTGCTGTTCATTATTGTGGTGCTCGGGTTACTGGTTTATGGCCTGGGCTTCGAGACCATCAAGTCACGCCAGGTGGATTTGATCTATCTCGGTAAGCAACATATGTATCTGGTGTTCTGGTCGATGCTGTTCGCGCTTGGCGTCGGTATTCCCAGCGGCATCATTCTTAGCCGTCCGTTCGCCCGTCGCTGGGCGGAGTACGTGATGCAAATCTTTAACGTCGGTAACACCCTGCCGCCATTGGCGGTACTGGCGCTGGCAATGGTGATTATCGGTATCGGCGACCGTCCGGCAATTGTCGCGCTGTTTCTCGCCTCTTTGCTGCCGATTGTGCGTAACACCTATGCCGGTCTGTGTGCCGTGCAACCGTCACTGCTGGAAGCGGCAAACGGCATTGGCATGACCAAAATGCAGCGTTTGCGCCAGGTTGAGTTGCCTGCCGCGTGGCCGGTGATGCTGTCCGGCATCCGTATCGCCACCGCAATCAACGTCGGTACCGCTCCGCTGGCATTCCTGATTGGTGCCAGCAGCTACGGCGAGCTGATTTTCCCCGGTATCTATCTGAATGATTTCCCGACGCTGATTTTAGGTGCCGCGGCAACGGCGTTGTTCGCGCTGATTCTGGATATGTTACTGGCCGGTTTGGGACGTTTATTAAGCCCACACACCGCGGTTTAACACAATTTTTGGAGTCCTGTTATGGCAAATGCCAACAGATTAACCCGCTGGGTCCGTCATACCGCCCTCGCCCTTGGCGCTTCGCTGGCAATAAGCAGCGCTGCGTCAGCCGCGCCTATCGTTATGGCTACTAAAAGCTTTACCGAACAGCACATTGTATCGGCGTTGGCGACGATGTGGCTGAAGAAGAAGGGCTTTGATATTGAGCCAAAAACCAATATTGCGACCACTATTACGCGTAATGCGATGCTGAGTAAACAGGTTGATATGACCTGGGAATATACCGGCACTTCACTGATTATTTTCAATCATATTGAACAGCGCATGTCTCCTGAAGAGGCCTGGCAAACGGTGAAAAAACTGGACGGCGAGAAAGGACTGATCTGGCTGAATCCGGCGCCAATGAATAATACCTACGCCTTCGCGATGAAGCGCGACCGTGCGGAAAAAGAGCAGATTGAAACGATATCGCAGCTGGTGGCGAAAGTTGAGCAGGTGCGCAAAACCGATCCGGAAAACAACTGGATGCTGGGGCTGGATCTGGAATTTGCCGGACGCTCTGACGGCCTGAAACCGCTGCAAAAAGCCTATGGACTGGAGCTGGATCGTCCGCAGATCCGTCAGATGGACCCCGGACTGGTATATAACGCCATTCGCGATGGCTTTGTCGATGCCGGTCTGGTGTATACCACTGATGGCCGGGTTAAGGGTTTCGAGCTGAAAGTACTGAAGGACGATAAAGGCTATTTCCCCAGCTATGCCCTGACGCCGGTGGTGCGTAAAGAGACGCTGGATGCGCATCCGGGGCTGGCGGAGGCACTTAATCAGCTGTCGCCGCTGATCACTGATGATGCCATTACCGAAATGAATAAGCGTGTTGATATCGACCATCAATCTCCGCAGCAAGTTGCGCGCGATTTTCTGAAATCCAACGGCCTGCTTTAAGGAGAACTTATGGATACCCTTCACTATATTTTCAACAACTGGGAACACCTGCTTGACCTGACGTTACAGCATCTGTGGCTGGTGGGGCTGGCGGTCGGACTGGCGATTATCATTGGCGTACCGCTTGGCATTCTGATTGTGCGCTTTAAATGGCTGGCGACGCCGATTTTAGGCCTGGCGACGCTGATCCTGACGATTCCTTCAATCGCGCTGTTTGGCCTGATGATTCCGCTTTTTTCAATGATCGGTCAGGGTATTGGTGCTTTACCGGCGATTACTGCGGTATTCCTTTACTCGCTGTTGCCGATAGTCCGTAACACTCATACCGCACTGGAGAATATTCCACCGGGTTTACGCGAAGCCGGTCGTGGCATTGGCATGACCTTCTGGCAGCGACTGCGCTGGGTGGAAATCCCGATGGCGTTGCCGGTTATTTTTGGTGGTATTCGTACCGCTGTAGTGATGAATGTTGGAGTAATGGCCATCGCCGCTGTAATTGGCGCGGGCGGGCTTGGCCTGCTGCTGCTGGATGGCATCAGCGGCAGTGATATTCGGATGTTAATTTCAGGCGCATTAATGATTTGCCTGTTGGCTATTATTCTTGACTGGCTGCTCCACAGACTGCAGCTGGCGCTGACTCCTAAGGGGATTCGATAATGATAAAACTGGAAAATCTCACTAAACAATTTACCCAGAAAAACGGTACGACGTTTAACGCCGTGGATAATGTCAGCCTGAATGTACCGGAAGGTGAAATGTGCGTGCTGCTCGGCCCTTCTGGCTGCGGTAAAACTACCACGCTCAAAATGATCAACCGTCTGATTCCGTCGACCAGTGGTAAAATTTTGATTAACGGTGAAGATACCAGCAATCTTGATACCACCACCCTGCGCCGCAATATCGGTTATGTGATTCAGCAAATTGGTCTGTTTCCCAATATGACCATCGAAGAGAATATTACCGTGGTGCCGCGCATGCTCGGCTGGGATAAAAAGCGTTGTCAGCAGCGGGCCACCGACCTGATGAGCATGGTGGCGCTCGACCCGAAGAAGTTCCTGCATCGCTATCCAAAAGAGATGTCCGGTGGCCAGCAGCAGCGCATTGGCGTAATTCGCGCACTGGCGGCCGATCCACCGGTGCTGCTGATGGATGAACCTTTCGGAGCCGTCGACCCGATAAACCGTGAAGTGATTCAGAATGAGTTTCTTGAAATGCAGCGCCAGCTGAAGAAAACCGTGATGCTGGTCAGTCACGATATTGATGAGGCATTGAAACTGGGTGACCGCATCGCGGTGTTTGGCCAGGGCAAAATCGTACAGTGCGCCAGCCCGGACGAATTGCTGGCAAAACCCGCCAATGAATTTGTCGGTTCCTTTGTTGGTCAGGACCGCACGCTGAAACGCCTGTTGCTGGTGCAGGCCGGTGATGTCACCGATCAGCAGCCGACCATTACCGCGCAGAAATCGACGCCGCTGTCACAGGCTTTCGGCACCATGGATGACAATGATATGCGTTCGATTACCGTGGTGGACGACGACGGTAAACCGTTGGGATTTGTTAAACGCCGTGAAGCGCGTGGTGCCACCGGGGTATGTGCAGATATGTTACATCAGTTTAGTGTCACCGGGCGGGCAGAAGAGAATCTGCGCGTGGTGTTATCTAAGTTGTATGAACATAACTCGGTATGGATGCCGATCGTTGACGAAGATGGACGCTATAGCGGTGAGATTTCGCAAGATTATATTGCCGACTATCTCAGTTCCGGCCGTACGCGTCGGGCGCTGAATCAGGGATAATAATCCTCAGGAGAGCGTGAGTTCACGCTCTCCTGATTAATGATCTTATGCTAGTTCAGCGGATTCAGTCTGATAATAAAATCGTAAGTGATGCCTGCTTCATGACCGGCATCATTGTCGGGTATTTCGAGGCGTTCAACTGCATAAGCGGTTAAGCCGAAATCATTCATAATATGCTGTGTTGATTTTCCATTTGGCGTTTTGAAAAAAACATCAAATAATTCTCGCCCTGCTTTCCCCTCCGTCATTTCCAGTGTCGCTTCATTGAAAACTCCACTTCTGACAATAGTTTCAGGCATCCTGCCAATAAAGTTATTTTCTGTTGCTATTCTTTCATACTGGTATCTTGTTACATCACTGGCATAATAAGGTACATTTTGCTCTCGCCTGTAATTGTTTACAAAAGTCCATTTATTGGGTTTGAATTTATTGCCAAATAAATTACGCCTGTTATTAAGGTCTCGTGACGTTATCTTGTATCCGGTTATTTTATGCGCAAAGTTATTTCCGTCATCAATCCATGCTCGGGCCTGTTCCTTCGACAGCCTTTGACTGGCAGATGCCGAATCGGCTTCCAATAGATTCTCACCAGGCTCTGTCCAGGCCAGAGAATAATGTAGTGCTGTTGATACCCCCTCATCCTCAGCACGCGTTGCTGAGCGGCCAACCCCGGCCAGCAAACCCGCCCCAAGCGAGAGCAAACCACTGGCAAAACTGAGCCAGCCCAGCGCCGATGCGGCACGTGGATGAGTTCCGGCACTGGTGATACTGAGAATACCGCTGATATCGGCTACTGTCCCTGAGGTGCCGACCAGCATGGCGCTGGCGGAGGCACTGATCATTGCAGCCTCCAGCCCCCCGGCGGCAATCAGCGCAGCACCACCGGTAAACAGCGTGCCGATAATTCCCAGAATGCCCATGCCAATACCGAGTGCGGATTGCCAGCTGAAATGGCCTGATGGATCGCTACGGTTGATCGGGTCACCGGCGCAATAACTGTAAGTATTGATTCCACCTGCACCAAACGGGCTCCAGCTATCCGGTGCGCTAAAGCGCATAAGTATTGGACTGTAACTGCGATAGCCATTGCCCGGATGATAATTTCCGCTGACGGGATCGATGCGCAGACCATTATAACCTGAAATATTGCCGTTCATATTTACCTCCGTTGTAAAATATGATGCTACGACTGTGGATTAAGTTTGATAATAAAATCGACAGACTGTTCTGATTCCAGACGCTCAACCTGAAATGCGGTTAAGCCAAACGCATTCATGATATGCTGAGTTGATTTGCCATTTGGCGTAGTGAAAAAAGCCGCGAATAATTCCCGCCCCTCCTTTCCTTTTGTTGTTGCCAGGGTAAATTCATTAGAAACTGATTTTCTTATAATTATTTCAGGAAGCATGCCAATGAAATTTTTTTCTCCGGCGATTATTTCAAACTGATATCTTGCCACATCACTGGCGTAGTAAGGGACTTCTTTGACTAATCTGGCATTGTTGATAAACGTCCATTGTTTTGATTTAAACTTATTACCAAAAAAATTAGACTTATTATGAAGGTCTTGCGAATGTATTCGATTATTAATGATGTAATGCCTGAAATTTTTATCATCAGCAATCCAGCTGCGCGCCTGTTGCCAGGACTGGCGATAGCTGGCAGCGGCATTATCAGCGGCTGATAACCTTTCAGCTGATTCAGCGTAGCAAAACTCAAAATGCCGTATGTCAGAAACCCTCGCCGTATCAGCCATACTCCGCCCCGGCATTCTGGCTCCGCTACTTAGCAAGCCGGCCCCCAGCGATAACAGCCCGCTGGCAAAAGAGAGCCAACCGAGTGCCGCCGACGCGCGTGGATTATTCGCGGCAGTGGTGAAACTAAGAATACCGCTGATATCGGCTGTCGTTCCTGAGGTTCCGGCCAGTAGAGCGGTAGCGGAGGCGCTGATCATAGCGGCGTCAATACCGCCAGCGGCAATCAACGATGCGCCGCCGGTAAACAGCGTACCGATAATCCCCAGAATGCCCATGCTCATACCGAGTGCAGCCTGCCAGCTGAAATGACCGGAAGGATCGCTGCGGTTAATCGGGTCACCTGAGCAATAGCTATAAGAGTTGATTCCGCCCGCATCAAACGGGCTCCAGCCGTCCGGCGCGTTAAAGCGCATCAGCCGTGGATGATACGCACGATAGCCGTTACCTGGATGGTAACAGCCGCTGACCGGATCGATTCTCTGGTGATTAAATCCTGTAATGCTGTATGCCACGCTTACCTCCATCAGACAGGAGATAAGCAATAACCCGGTAAATCACTGAAGTATAGTTAAATAAAATTATAAAAATCAGTACGATATAAAAGTCACACCGTGATATTGCGTCCTGCTGAAGCGGCCATCAGCTTTTCACCACCGAGAGATCGATATATTTCGCCAGCTCGCGCTGCTCGGCACGCGGCAAATAAGGCAACTCACCCAGTAGCGGTGCCGGGATTTTATCGCCCAGAACATCAATAATTTCGGCATAGTGAGCCAGGCCAGGATTGATACGGTTTGCTACCCAGCCTAATATGGGTAAGCCATCATTTATTATCGCTTCGGCGGTCAGCAGCGCCTGACTGATGCAGCCGGACTGTATCCCTACAACCATCACCACCGGCAGTTTTTCCTGCACTACCCATGCTGAAAGTGGACGCAAATCATTCATTAAACTGCGCCAGCCGCCAGTGCCTTCAACCACCACCACATCCGCCTGGTCGCATAAATAGTGTAAACCGGCACTGAGCTGGCTGTAACTGATCGGATGTTCGCGATGGATGCTGATCTCATCTTCCTGCAAGGTGACTGGGTTAATGGCCTGATAGGGTAATTCAACGGTTGAAGATGCCTGCAAAATAAGCGCATCTTTATTGCGTAATCCCTCTTCTGTTTGCTGGCAGCTTTTAGCGACCGGCTTATAGCCGGCAACACGGGGATACGCGATCGCCAGCTTTTGCAACAGTGCGCGTGAAACCACGGTTTTACCGACAGAAGTATCGGTTCCGGTTACAAATAGACGACTCAACATGCGTGCATCTCCGACAGGTCAACAACCTGAAATTAATGATTTTGATTAATGTATTCTGTCGGGAAATTGTAAAGGAGCCTGTTCACCACGGGTTTGCGTTAGCGCAAGCTTTCAGCGAAAAGCGAGGTTTGATTAGCCCTGTAAAAGTTTCAGCAGTAATGAGCCATTGTAAAGCGCATCTTTTACCAGCGCCGCGCCCGGCATGGTGCCGAGATTAACGAACTGCGTGGGTTCAACATCAATTTGTGCGCTGTACGCAGGCAGTGATTGTTGGCGAATACAGGCGGTAATGACCGGATAGAGAATCTCAGAGGCGCGATTTAACGGTGAGCCGATTAAAATTTTTTGCGGATTAAACAGATTGACCATCACTGCAACAATGCGGCCTACGCTGTTGCCCACGCCGGTAATTAAATCTTTTGCCAGCTGATCGCCCTGTCGTGCGGCGTCGCACAGCCATTCGATGGTTAATGGCTGATTATGCAGCAGCGAACTGGGAGAAGCCTGCATTCGCTGTTCCGCCAGCGTCAGGATGCTGCTGATGCTGGCCACGGTTTCCAGGCAGCCATGGTTGCCGCAATAGCACTGTTTACCATAAGGATCGAGCTGAGTATGCCCAATCTCAACCAGTGTACTGCTGCCATTGTGCAACAGGCGGCCACCGGTAATCACTCCGGCACCTACATTATGGTCAATCACGACATGGATTACATCACGGGCACCACGGGAAGCACCAAACAGCGACTCTGCCATCGTCCAGGCACAAATATCATGCTGAATATAAATCGGCAAGCCGGTGCGTTGTTCCAGCGCTGGCCCCAGCGGCATATCGATTACCGGATAAAACGGCATACGGTGCACAATGCCGGACTGGGTATTGATAATTCCTGGCAGCGTAATGGCAATAGCAGTTAAGCGCTCAAGCTTGCGCTGGTGACGAATGAAAAACTGGTCTATTTCGCCGATGATACGCTCTAACAGTGGTTCACTGGCTTCTGACGGCAACGGACGTTGTTCTTCAGTCACGAGCGCACTGCTTAAATCACGCAGTGCCAAAGTGATCTCACCCTCGCTGATGCGTACAGAAAGGTAGTGCCAGGCAGCGGTATCGAGAATCAGCCCGATTGCCGGACGACCCCGGCTGCCGATATCCTGAAACTCGGTTTCCTGTACCAGATGTGCTTCCAGCATTTCACGCACAATTTTGGTAATGCTGGCCGGTGCCAGCTGTGCCAGCCTCGAGAGTTCGATGCGCGAAATCGGGCCAAATTGATCTATCAGGCGATACACTACGCCAGCATTAGTTTGCTTAATCTGATCGATATGACCGGGCTGACTATCCGCTATCACTAACCCTGCTCCCGCTTATTTTCGCGCTTCAAAATAAACTACTTTCGCTATGGTGAAACACTTAATCGGTGTCGTCAAATATTTGATTCGATATGTGATTTACTGCACACAAATCCCCGCGCAACGCGTGAAAAAAGAGCAGAAACAGTCAAGCCTGCTGACCTGAGATAAATTTTCCGGTTATTACTGCTGAAATGAATTGTTCTCAGAAGCTGAAGTTGTGGCAAAATAAACCATGGTGTCTTGTATGTTGTAACTAATGGGGTATGCGATGAATCATTACGATGCTGTAGCGGCGCTGCATCAATGCGTGAATCAGCTGGAAGCTGAACTGAGCCAGTTACAGCAGCAGCTACAATCACTGCGCTTGTTGACTGCACGGGTGTTTAACCTGCCTCCCGTAGTGAAGGGAAAGGAACATGATGCCGTTACCAGGATTGAGGTGACCCAACAACTTGGCGCGGAAGCACTTCGTTCAGGGCTTGAACACTATTGCCGGCTGTTTATGCAGCATCAGTCGGAGCAGCTAAGCACGAAAGCTGCGGTTCGCCTGCCCGGTGCGCTCTGTTTTCAGGCGGATGACGAACAGTCTGCCCTGCTCCAGCAGCAGGTCGCGCGGGTTAATAACCTGAAGCAGCGACTGGAACAGATTGTTACGGTTGAGTCAGGCGTTGAAAGTGAGGAACGCTTTGAGTTTGTGCATACCCATCTGCGTGGGTTTATCACGCTGAATGCCTATCGTGCTATAACCCTGCTGGATGCACCCGACAGCGTGCGCTTTGGCTGGGCCAATAAACATATCATTAAGAACCTGACGCGGAGCGAAGTGCTGGAAAAACTGGTGCGCAGCCTGAAGTCCGGGCGAGCTATCGCTCCCTGGACGCGTGAACAATGGGCAGAAAAGGTGCAGGAGGAGATCGCAATGATTAACGATCTGCCCGCCGATGCGCGCTTGAAAATCAAACGCCCGGTAAAAGTGCAGCCCATCGCCCGCATCTGGAATAGCCAGCAGCAAAAACAGACCCAACTCGCCTGCCCGTCTCCACTGCTGGTGCTGTGCGCGGATAAAAATCAGGTGCCAACCCTGGGTGAACTGCTTAATTACGATGCCGAACGGATTAAACACCGTTATAAACCGCAGGCGGAAAAGCTGTTTGCTGTTATTCCGCGCCTGCATCTGTTTAGCGACCGACTGGTGTAAACGTTATTGACATGCCCTGTTCACAGGCGGCAAATCAGAGTAGGCATCGTGCTTCGCCTTGTTCATATTCGCGCCCGGGGTGCCAGCGTGCAGGCAAAGCGTAATCAAGCTGGCAACGCCCACCGTTAACCAGTTTGATCTGCAAGGCTTGTTTCTCATTAACATCGGTCAGCAGCAGGCCTCCCCGATCGCTGATGATGCCCGTTAGCTGTCCGCTCATATTTAACACCGATGATCCATAAGCTATAAATTGCTGGTTTTGATCGCGTACGGTGAGTAACACTGCGCGATTAATTTTGGTCGGGATTTCCAGACTTAACATCGATCCACGAGCCGGGCGCACTTTTTCCCTGACGCTGCCAACCTGAACATCGAAAGGAATATTCTGCGTATCCAGCCTGATTTCAGACTCCTGCCACGGCGAAAGCGAGGGTAACAGCACGCTTCCACTGTTACTGGTACGCCCGCTTCCGGCCCCACTCACTTTAACTCCGGCCAGTTCCGGCACCAGTAACACTCCCCAGGTATCGTCAATTGATTGAGAGTGCGCCAGCCATTGCCCCTTCGCCAGCGCCAGCGATCCCTTGGTGCCGAGAGTGACATTTTTACGCCCCTCATCCTGCTGCTGATAGCTGAGGTTGTAGCGTGCAAAATCAGTTTTCCCCCTCAGATACGCGCGTGAATTGCTGGTATTGCGGGAGTTGCTGCGACTGAGGCTGTAAGCGAACCGATCATCGACGCGATGGTCGTAAACCATCGAAGACTGACTGCCGGTCTGACTATCCCGACTGGCGCTGAAGCCGATTGACTGCGCTTTGCCAAAAGGAATGGTGGTGTTAAGCATGATTCTGTCGCGATCAACCAGGCCAGAGCCTTTTGGCTGGTCGGCAGACCAGTATTGACTTTCAGAGTGTTGCCAGCTCAGATTTAACGTGGCACGGGCAATGTTTTTTCGCCAGCTGACGCCGTAAGTATTACTGATACCATTGCCCCGGCTGGCCGAGTACCAGGTGCTTAACGAGCCAAAATCCTCACTGGAAAGCTGACTGGCAAGGTAATAGCCGAGGCTGTCTTCACTCTGGCTATAGGGCTGACTGACTAAAGCCGTATAAGGAGAGAAAAAACCCGCCGATTGCCAGTTGCCACTGGCAGTGAAATTTAACCAGGGTGCAAACTGATAACTGCCCGCCAGGCTATAGAGTTGTCCCTGCTGGATATGGCTCTGCTGGTTATCGCTTTTGACGGTAGTTCGGCTCAGTGCAACTTCTGTATCAAGATTCAATGCCGGTAGTGGCTTATGGCTTAAACGCAGCGCGCTTCCCTGTGCCGCTTCAGCCATTAGCAATGAGCTGTCGACACGGCTGCGCTGCCCGATGCCCTGCCCCCAGGCACCGGTTAATAACGGCGCAGCATGATTTTCACTGTTCATCCCGGGCTGGTTACGCCAGCTGCCAATGGCCAGTGCATATTCAGGTGCGACCGAGAGACGGCCACTCGCCAGCGGATCCACTCGGGTGATAAACCGTTTTTCACTGCCACTCTCTTCACGCACCAGCACCTCAACCTCTGACAGCGGTGACAGGCCCGATACGTTATTCAGTGCGAATGGTCCCGACGCTACCCGGGTGCGGTAGAGCATTCTGCCATTTTGCCAAATCTCAACGGTGGCATTATCGTTGGCACTGCCAATGATCGGGGTATTATTGTTATTCAGCGCGCTGGTCAACGCGCTGTCACTCACCAGCTGCACGCCATTAATTGGCAATCCAGAAAAACGCTGCGTCTGGGTAAGCAGTTCACCCGCCTGAAAAACAGCCGCTAACAGCGGTACCCCACGTGCCAGCCAGGCTTGTTGATGCCGTGTCTCACTGCCATAGCGGCTGTTATGGGTGAAATCATCAACGCTGCGCAGTACCCAGTTGGAAAAGTTAGCGCCGTATTCGACGCTCAGCTGGCTGGCATCGGTGGCGGCTGAACGACCACCACGGGTGGAATAATGATAAATATCGTAGTTCATCATTAGCCCATTACCGCCATAGCGGAAGCCCTCCGCTTGTGATGTAAACGCGCTCTGCGGTACGGTTATTTGTACCCCACCCTGTGCCGGTAGCAGCGTGACCGTAGATAAAGGAATGTGCTGATCCAGGCTGACACAGCCCTGCGCCGGGAACCATTCCGACTTAAGCGTTAGCCTGCTGGCCATCACCCGATCCAGACACAGCTCACCGTCAGCGGTAAATTCAACTTCCTGGGGTTGCGCTCGCTGGCCGTTTACCGACAGTGAGACCCACTGCTTACCCGGTAAAAAGCGCGTGCCGGTCGAAAAGAACTGCGCAATATCCTCACCATAGCCGAGCGCCCGTAGCTGTGTGATATCAAAATCTTGCGCATAAGCGATATTAAGCGGTGAAATGAACACAACGGTTAACAGACCGGCCACCATAGCCCGATAAGCTCTCATCATGCATCTCAGCGTGGCGTAATGCTGACAGGCTTGCTCAGCAAGCCTTTACTGTCGAAGGGACTGATTTTTACATCGCTGATATTACTGCTGCTGATCGGTAGTGTCAGTGTCTCATGCGGACGTAAATAAGCGCGGCTTAACGTCAGCTTTTCTGCGGCAGGCATCAGCGTCACGGCAGGTTGCAGGCGCACCAGCCGATCTCCGGTATTCGTTACCACCAGCTGATTAGTATGTTGTTGCCAGCGCAGATCGCTCCAGACGCTTGAGCCTGTGGCATAACTTGCTGAACGCACCACTAAGGGAATCACCTGGCTCAGACCCACCCCAAGATAGTTCCCCTGCGACATCTGCCCTACTCCGGTCAGATTGAGGCGCAGCAGGACATCCTGCGGCAATGCTGGGGCATCTTGTTTTAACCGTAAACGAATAAATTGGGTCGCTCCCGCATCAATGCGGATCACCGGCGGAAACACCATTATCTGGCTGGCGTAGCGGGTTTCCCCAACCTGGTCTTCTACTTTGGTGACTAACAACATCGGCACTTTATCGACATTGGTCACCTCCATACGAAATTCACGTATGTCAGGCGTTAATAGCGCCTGCATACTTTCCAGTTTAAAATTAGTGCTCATGGCAGATAAAGGTAATAGCAATGCACTTAGGCAAAGTAAGCGTGAGATTATCATGATATTTACCGGCGTTTAAAAGGCTCGATAAAAAACCGAGCCGGAAGTTATTATTAAAATTGTTATTTATCAGAAACCGTATTGAATAATAAAGTTACCGCTTACGATAACATTTTTTTCTGTTACCGGAGCAACGATGTCGGTTAAATTACGGAAAGCAATCTGCCCTACTTTAACCTGATAATCTTTTCTCGGCGTGGTGCGGTCACCGAAATAGACCGCACCTATTTTCACTAAATAAGTGACTGGATTAAAATTACTCCCATTGTCGAAAGCATCATGGTAGAGCGTTACATTGTTATTATCAGCTTTAGCGGTAACACCCTTAAACTCAACCAGCTTAGAGATCACGCCGCCATCAGTGTCGTTAAGCACATAGGCACCATTCTCGGGGTTGACCGTCGCTGAGTTATCGACAAATTTAAACTTTACTAACTGCGGTGAATCACAGTTAACCTGAAGGGTAAAAGGATTCGCGAGCAGCAGCGTCTGGCTGAGGTTGATCTGGCCAAGGTCACCGGTGGTGTGATCTAAACTTGCTGTACAGTCTCCGGATACGGGGGTACCCGCAGTGCCTGTTGCAATATATTGTAAGTCATCAATTGTGGTCGCCGCATAAGAGAATAGCGGTGCCATCATCAGACACAAAGAAAACATGTAACGCTTATTATTTTCCATAAAAATAAAACTCCTTTATATTTAACAAAAAAATTTTCTCCTGTACGCCCTATTACAAGACGCTGACGCATATTAATGTAGATTGGATTGAACATCAATAACCGGGGGAGATTGTATGCTTATTAAATTCACGCACTACCAAAAAGCGCTTATTTAATATAATGGAGGGCGACATTACTTGAAAAGAAATAAAAAAGGGCGACATTAATGTCGCCCTAATAAAATAATTCAACTAATTATGATTTCATACTGCCAACCATATCTTCCGGACGAACCCAGGCATCGAACTCTTCTTCAGTCAGATATCCCAGTTTCAGAGCGGAACCTTTCAGCGTCAGCCCTTCTTTATGCGCTTTTTTGGCAATCTCAGCCGCTTTATCATAACCAATGTGGGTATTCAGCGCGGTAACCAGCATCAGTGACTCATTGAGCAGCTGCGTAATACGGTCGCGATTTGGCTCAATACCAACCGCACAGTGATGATTAAAGCTGTCCATACCGTCTGCCAGCAGGCGCACAGATTGCAGGAAGTTATGAATAATCATCGGACGGTATACGTTCAGTTCAAAGTTACCGGATGCGCCACCGATATTGATGGCAACATCGTTACCCATTACCTGACAGCACAGCATGGTCAATGCTTCACACTGCGTCGGGTTAACTTTACCTGGCATAATAGAGCTGCCTGGCTCGTTCTCAGGAATAGCAATTTCCCCGATGCCGCAACGCGGACCAGAAGAGAGCCAGCGCACATCGTTGGCAATCTTCATCAGCGAGGCCGCCAGACCTTTCAGCGCGCCGTGAGCGTGAACCAATGCATCACAAGCCGCCAGCGCTTCAAACTTATTCGGCGCGGTAACGAAAGGTTGTTTGGTCAGTTCCGCCAGCTCTTTGGCGACACGCACCGCATATTCCGGATGGGTGTTCAGACCAGTGCCGACCGCGGTACCGCCGAGCGCCAGTTCTGCCACATGCGGAATACTCTGTTCAACATGTTTCAGGCTGTGCTCCAGCGCAGCCACCCAGCCAGAAATCGCCTGACCCAGCGTCAATGGCGTCGCATCCTGCAGGTGCGTACGGCCAATTTTAACGATGTCTTTGTAAGCTTCAGCCTTTTCTTGCAGCGTTTGCTTCAGCGTCTTCAACTGTGGAATCAATTGCTCACTTACCGCGATAACTGCTGCAACATGCATGGCAGTCGGGAACACGTCATTGGAGCTCTGGCTCTTGTTGACGTCATCATTCGGGTGAACCAGACGCGACATACCGCGCTCGCCGCCAAGAATTTCACTTGCGCGGTTTGCCAGTACTTCGTTCATGTTCATATTGGTCTGGGTACCGGAACCGGTCTGCCAGATTGCCAGCGGGAATTCGTTGCTATGTTGATCGTCGAGGACTTCGTCTGCCGCTTTGATAATGGCGACAGCGCGCTCATTAGCCAGCAAGCCTAAATCACTGTTCACTTTAGCCGCTGCCCGTTTGGTCAGCGCCAGCGCATGTACCAGCGCAGTCGGCATCTTTTCGGTGGAAATGCGAAAGTGTTCAAGTGAGCGCTGAGTCTGGGCGCCCCAAAGTTTATCAGCCGGAACATCAATAGGTCCCATTGAGTCTTTTTCAATGCGGTTGGCTGGCATTCCTGTCTCCTTAGCACGTACTTTTGGTTTAATGGCCCTTACATCCGGGTTGGCTAACAAGGGCGCGCGATAGTCTGACACATCGTAATTTAACATTATGAGACTTAATCGTCCTTATTGCACATCTGCTGTTCTTTTAATTACGGATTCTGCTTTAATGTGCCGAGTTAAATTGAGCTTAACAGGAATCTATGATGCAGAAATTGATCAATTCACTGCAAAACTATGCATGGGGCAGCAAAACTGCACTCACTGAACTGTATGGTATTGCCAATCCGCAACATTTACCGATGGCAGAGATGTGGATGGGCGCGCACCCGAAAAGCCCTTCGTGGGTGGAAATTGATGGCGAAAAGCACAGCCTGCGTGAGCTGATTGATGCGGATAAAGCGCAGTTACTGGGAAAACCGGTGGCTGAACGCTTTGGTGAATTGCCTTTTCTGTTTAAAGTTCTCTGCGCCGATCAGCCATTGTCAATTCAGGTTCATCCAAGCAAGTCGGCAGCCGAAGCCGGTTTTGCCAAAGAGAATGCCGCCGGTATCGAGCTCACCGCCGCCGAACGCAATTATAAAGATGCCAATCATAAGCCAGAGCTGGTGTATGCCCTGACCCCGTTCCTTGCGATTAACGGTTTTCGGGAAATGCATGAGATTATTTCCCTGCTGCAACCGGTCGCGGGCGCGCATCCGGCGATTGCTCAATTTTTGCAGCACGCCGACAGCGAAGGCCTGGCGCAGCTGTTTGCCAGCTTGCTGTCATCCGCAGGTGAAACCAAGTCCCGGGCGCTCGGCGTACTGAAGGCGGCACTTAACAGTCAGCAAGGTCAGCCTTGGGAAACCATCCGATCTATCTCCAGTCACTATCCGGATGACAACGGTTTATTTTCGCCGTTGCTGTTGAACGTGATTGAGTTACAACCTGGCGAAGCGATGTTTCTGTTTGCCGAAACACCGCATGCTTATCTGCAAGGGGTTGCGCTGGAGGTGATGGCTAACTCAGATAACGTGCTGCGCGCCGGACTGACGCCGAAATACATTGATATCGCTGAGTTGCTGGCCAACGTTAAATTTACCCCAAGCCCCTACCACCAGCTGCTAACCCAGCCTCAGGTTGATGGCAACACGCTGAACTTCCCGATCCCGGTGGCTGACTTTGCGTTCTCGATTTATACCCTGAGTGATACGCCAGTTTCGATTTCTCAATCAAGTGCAGCTATCCTGTTCTGTATCGATGGCGAGGCGACCATCGCTACTGCTCAGCAGCAGCTGGTACTACAGCCGGGAGAAAGCTGTTTTATTGCCGCCAATGAGCCGTCGCCAACCGTCAGCGGCAGCGGACGCCTTGCCCGGGTGTATAACGCATTGTGACATTGGGCTGACGCCAGCCGCATCAATTGCTATTATTATTCAAGCTATTAACAAAAACGCCCGCCGGGCGTTTTTCTGCGCTGCCGGTGAGAGGATTGCTCAGGTAGCGCTTGAAATCAGTGAAAGGACGACGACAGAAGATGAAAAAGACCAAGATTGCAGTAGGCGTAGTGGTTGCATTAGGTGTTATCTGGACCGGCGGTGCCTGGTTCACTGGTAAGCAGCTCGAAACCCATATGGACACCCTGGTTCAGAACGCCAATGCACAGCTGAATAATATTGCCCCGGACAGCCGCCTGAAGGTGAGCTATCAGGAATACCAGCGCGGCCTGTTCAGCAGTAGCGCCAAACTGGTGGTGCAGGCCAGCTCACAAACCGAAGATAACTCACTGCTTAAGCCGGGTCAGAGCATTGTCTTCAATGAAAAGATCGATCATGGTCCCTTCCCGTTTGCCCAGTTGAAGAAGTTTAATCTGCTGCCGTCGATGGCCTCAGTACATAGCGAGCTGGAAAACACCGATGCGGTGAAGCCGCTGTTTGAACTGACGAAAGGTGAATCTCTGGTGCAGGCTGATACCCGCTTCAGTTACAGCGGTGCCACCTCGTCGGCGATCAAACTGTTACCGGTTGATTATCAGAATGCCGAAAGCGGCCACCGTTTCGCCTGGAATGGCGGCACCCTGAATATTGATGCCGATGATAAAGGCGATAAAGTCAGTTTTGATGGTGATATCGACAGCATCGCCATCACCACAAAAAATCAGCTGGATATGCCCGTGCTGTTTACGCTGAACGGCGTGAAAGCCAATGCCAATACCCATCTTAGCCCGCAAGGTGTGCGAATTGGCGATCAGGGTATCAACCTGAAAAAACTGACCGCCAGCGTCAATGGCAAGGAAGCGTTAACGCTGGAAGGTTTACAAGGCACTTCCAGCTTTGATTCCAAAGATAACGTGGTATCAGGCACCATCGATTACACCCTCGACAATCTGATGATGCAGAATCAGTCGTTTGGTCAGGGCAAGCTGTCGATGAAACTGTCACAACTTGATGGTAAAGCGCTGAAAACCTTCTCTGAAAATTACAATGCTGAGATGCAGGCGCTGCTGAATCAGCCGGGCATTGCAGAAGATCCGCAGCGTTATCAGGAACAGGTGAATCAGATTCTGGTGGCTAATCTGCCGACTCTGCTGGAAGGTGGTCCGGTGATTACCGTGGCACCGCTAAGCTGGAAGAACGATAAGGGTGAGAGCAGCTTTAATCTGTCAGTACACTTTAACGATCCTTCCACCGCTACCGGCCAGGCGCAGAACATCAACCAGGCTGCCGATCGCGTGCTGAAAACGCTGGACGGTAAGCTGGTGATCTCGATGGATATGGCAACCGAGCTGATGACCCATGTGGCGATGGCAGAAGGCCATCCGCAGGAACAGGCAGCGAAACTGGCTGAGCAGCAGGTCAAAGGCATCGCGGCTATGGGCCAGATGTTTAAACTGACCACGCAACAGGATGATAATATCGTTACCAGCCTGCAATACGGCAACGGTCAGGTGACGATGAACGGCGAGAAAATGCCGCTCGATCAGTTCCTGGCTCGCTATATGCTGGGCGGCATGACGGCGATGCCGGAAGGGTTGCCTGCCGAGTAATACTTTTCTTCCGGGCGGCGCTCTGCCGCCCTTTCTTAGGATGATGCCGCAAAAACATTACCCTCTGCTTTATGCCGACCCGCGCTCAATTAACGTCGAAGGCATAATCACATTCTGAATATCTCCCTGTGGATCGGCCATACGCTGTAACAGACGTGCGGCGGCGCTGCGACCAATTTCACGTGCAGAACTGGTGATAAAGGTCAGCGGCGGATCGGTCAGTTGCGCTTCCGGCACATCACCGAATCCCACCAGCGCCATCTGCTGGCTGTAATAGCTGTCCAGCCCACCTTTACCAATACTGCGACCGCTGCGTTGCAGACCAAAATAGCAGCCGAGTGCAACTGAGGCGTTATGACACAGAATCGCGGTAATCGTCGGATGCTGTTGAATCAGCTGGGCGGTCAGCTCTGCCGCGTCGCGCTGATGGCTGCCACATTCAATAATCCATTCGCTGCGAAACGGTAAGCCGTACTGCATCAGCGAAGAGCAGTAACCACCAATACGCTCAGCCCGGGTTAACGAGGAACCGGAGCCCCCAAGCCATGCGATGCAGTGATGCCCACGTTTAATCAAATATTCAGTTGCCAGTTTTGCCGCGTGCATATTATCCGGGCGAATCGAGTCGGTTGCATCCAGCGAACTGGCACGTGAAGCGCAAATCAGTGTAATCCCTGCATCACGCGCTCTGACAGCAATCTCACCGGCATTCTCCGCTCCTCCGCCCAGCACGATGGCATCAACGCCCTGTGCCACCAGCGAATCAAAACAGCGGTTAAGATTTTGCCCCTGAGCGCCACTCTGCGTCAGAAACAGGACTTTGCCCTGCTTTTCCAGCGCCTCACTCAGTCCGGCGGTCATTTCAGCATAAAACGGATTACAGATATCACGCACGATCAGTCCAATAACGCCGCTGTCGCCACCGCGAAGCATTGCCGCCGAACGATTAGGGATATAGCCCAGCTTTTCAATCGCCCGATTCACACGTTCAGCAGTAGCGGGAGAAATTCGTCCCTTTCCGGACAACACCAGAGAGACGGTGGTCACCGAAATGCCCGCTTCATCAGCAACATCGGTAATAGTTATTTTTTTCTGAGACATAGTTCGCCAGTTTTGCCGCAAGAGGTCGGTTAGTCAGTCAACCGGACAGATAAAACGTTACACCGTCAGTCAACTAATGAAAACCCTTAGCGGCAATCAATATGTGAGCAGACTCGCATTAAATCCTGGTAAAACGTTTTATCTTGTTTTACCTCAGCAGTGGCTGAGTTTTTTGCCAGGAGAGTGTATGTCCACCCAAAAACCAAAAATATCCGTGTGGGAATTTTTCCAGAGTCTGGGGAAAACCTTTATGTTGCCGGTTGCGCTACTCTCCTTTTGCGGGATTATGCTCGGCATCGGCAGCTCCTTGAGCAGTCACGATGTGATCACTTTACTGCCGTTTCTTGACCATTCTGTCCTACAGCTGATCTTCACCTGGATGAGCAAAATTGGCTCTTTCGCCTTCAGCTACCTGCCCGTGATGTTTGCCATCGCCATTCCATTAGGCATGGCGCGTGAGAATAAAGGCGTTGCGGCATTTTCCGGCTTCGTGGGTTTCGCCGTGATGAATCTGGCGGTTAACTTCTGGCTGACTGCCAAAGGCATTTTGCCCACCAGCGATGCTGCGGTGCTGAAAGCCAATAACATTCAGAATATTATCGGCATTCAGTCGATAGACACTGGCATTCTGGGTGCGGTAATTGTCGGTATTGTGGTGTTCTGGCTCCATGAGCGCTTTCACACCATTCGCCTGCCCGATGCGCTGGCCTTCTTTGGCGGTACGCGCTTTGTGCCGATCGTTACGACGCTGGTAATGGGTCTTGTAGGCCTGACCGTGCCGCTAATCTGGCCGGTGTTTGCGGCGGGGATCCGTGGTCTCGGTTGGATTATTAACGGTGCCGGTGACTTTGGACCGATGATTTTCGGCACCGGGGAACGACTGCTGCTGCCATTTGGGCTGCAGCATATTCTGGTGGCGATTATTCGCTTTACCGATGCCGGTGGCACCATGGAGGTGTGCGGTCACAGCGTCAGTGGTGCCCTGACCATTTTTCAGGCCCAGCTCTCCTGTCCAACCTCCAGTGCCTTTGCAGAGAGCGCAACCCGCTTTCTCTCTCAGGGTAAGATGCCCGCGTTTCTGGGTGGCTTACCGGGTGCCGCACTGGCAATCTATCACTGCGCCCGCCCGGAAAACCGGCCTAAGATTAAGGGACTGCTGATTTCAGGCGTGGTGGCCTGCGTGGTAGGCGGTACGACCGAGCCGATTGAATTTCTGTTCCTGTTTATCGCGCCGCTGCTGTATCTGGTCCATGCGCTGCTGACCGGCCTCGGTTTTACCGTGATGGCAGTCCTCGGCGTTACCATCGGTAACACCGACGGCAATGTGATTGATTTCGTCGTGTTCGGCATCCTGCACGGACTCTCGACTAAATGGTACTGGGTGCCGGTGATTGCCGCTGTCTGGTTTGTCAGTTACTACCTGATTTTCCGTTTCGCCATTACGCGCTTCAACATCAAAACGCCAGGTCGGGAAATCGATAACAACAGCGAGGCGATTGCCAAAACCTTTTCCAGTGCCGGTATTGGCAAGTCTGGCTACAATGCGCCGGGTATTCTGGCTGCGCTTGGCGGCGTCGACAATATCACCTCACTCGACAACTGCCTGACGCGCCTGCGCCTCACCGTCAGTGATATGAGCAAAGTGGACGACGCCGCATTAAAGGCTTATCGCGTTATCGGCGTGGTACATCTTAACGCTCACAGTCTGCAGGTGGTGATTGGCCCCCAGGTGCAGTCGGTGAAAGATGAAATCACTCTTCTGATGCAAACCGCGGCGAATTAACCGGTTTACGGCAGCAGCCGCTGCCGCTTTATGTGAGGTTGCGATGTTTAACTTTGATCGGACGATCGACCGGCGCGGAAGCTGGTGTACCCAATGGGATTTTGTCGCTGACCGTTTTGGTCATCCGGATCTGCTGCCGTTTACCATCTCTGATATGGACTTGGCTACCGCGCCGGTAATTATCGACGCGCTACAGCAGCGGGTCACTCACGGCGTGTTTGGTTACAGCCGCTGGCAACATGATGACTTTCTGGGCGCTATCAGCCAGTGGTATCAGCAGCGATTTCGGCTGAATATCGAGCAACAGCACCTCGTCTATGGCCCGTCGGTGATCTATATGGTCGCACAGATGATTCGTCTGTGGTCAGAGCCAGGTGACAGCGTGCTGATCCATACCCCGGCTTATGATGCCTTTTACAAAACCATTGAAAGTAATCATCGTCAGGTGCTGGCTGCCCCGCTGGAGAAACAGGGCAATCACTGGCAATGTGATATGACCGCGCTGGAAAACGCGCTGAAACGCCAGCGCTGTAAAATTATGCTGCTGTGCAGTCCGCATAATCCGACCGGCAAAGTGTGGTTACGCAGCGAACTGGCACAAATGGCCGAACTGTGCGCCCGTTATCAGGTTAAGGTGATCAGCGACGAGATTCATATGGATATGATCATCGGTGATGTACCGCATACCCCCTGGATAAGCGTGGCATCTCAGCCCTGTGCGCTGTTTACCTCCGCGTCCAAAAGCTTCAATATTCCGGCGCTGGGTGGCGCATATGGTTTTATCACCCAGCCAGACGATCGCGCTCGCTGGTTTGATGCGCTGAAAAATGCCGACGGTCTCTCCTCCCCACCAGTGATGACGATTGCCGCACATATTGCCGCTTACCGACAGGGCGCTGACTGGCTTGACGCGCTGCGCGCATACCTGCGCAGCAATCTGCACTATCTTGCCCAACAGTTGCAGCGCCATTTTCCTGAACTTGACTGGCAGCCGCCTCAGGCCAGCTATCTGGCCTGGATCGATTTGCGTGCTTTACAGCTGGATGATCAGCGGTTGCAGCAAAATCTGATTGAACAGCAAAAAGTGGCGATTATGCCCGGTTATACCTATGGCACCGAGGGCAAGGGTTTTATCCGGCTTAACGTGGGCTGCCCGCGCAGTAAACTTGAGCTCGGTGTTCAGGGGCTGATACGTGCGATTAATGACTGCCGTCGCTGATTAACTGCTGGTTTCTGGCGGCCGTATCACTTCGTCAGCATCAGAGTGTGAATAGTTTAATACATTGATTTTATTCATAATAAATGATTATTTTTTCTGCTTTTTCCGGGGTATAAATCGCGTTCTTTCACACCGGAGATCGTAAATATAATGAATAATACTATGTTAAGTTTTAACGGTGAGCGTACCGATCCCGTCAGTGGTGCTTACCACCTTGGCAACGGCTATCGGGCTTACCATCCACAACTGATGCGCTTTACTACCCCGGACAACTTGAGCCCGTTTGCCGCCGGCGGTATTCATCCTTATGCATACTGTGCTGGCGACCCAATCAACCGTGCCGACCCCTCCGGCCATTTCAGCTGGCAGGCCGGTCTCGGCATCGGTCTGGGGTTGCTGGGCATTCTCGGCGCGATATTTAGCGCCGGAACGTCGATTGCCGCCACCCTCAGTCTCAGTGCCGCGCTGACCGAGTCTGCAGCGCTGGTCGCGGATGTCACCGGCATCGCCAGTATCGCCACCGGCCAGCACAACTCCCGCGCCTCAACGGTGCTGGGTTGGCTGTCACTGGCTGCCGGCATGCTGTCGCTGGGCACCGGTCTGGCGGCAGGTGGCTGGCGCATGTTGAATAATGAAACCAGAGGCCTGCGCCAGCGGCTGGGAAATGTTCTGCATACCGGGCTAAGCGGAGATGCCGCGCAGGCAGCGCGGCAAATGAACCGCGCCGGATTATCTCATTCAGGTGGCACCGAGCTAAACGGACTGGGATTACGCGAGAACATTTTTAATTCGAAGGTGTATCGGGTCGACCGGTTACCGCCAGAAGTCATCTTAAATGACGGATTCGACCCCTCCAAAATATTCAGAGGCGTGCCGAAAATGATTCCCGAATACACACCTGCTTTAATCGCCTCAGAAAGGGTGTTGGGTGTGCTGAAATTCAGAGCACTATTCCGTCTCAGAGGCGAGATGTCGTATGTGTATGAAATTGATGCAATGGGAGTAAAAGGCGTTTCACTCTGGAAAAACTATATCTTCAACCGCAGCGGCCTTGCCCAGCTGATTCGCAACGATGAGCCTGCCAGATTGGCTTTTGCCACCGCTGATGAAGATGAGTTTAATCGCGTTTTTAACCGAGCCAGTGAATTTTATGAGGTACATCTTTATCACCAGCAAATTACGCCAGACCGCATCCGGGTAATGTCTGCCGAAGAGGTCAGAACTTTAGAAATCAATAACCGCATCTTTTAACCGCTAATCGTGGCAGGTCATCATCTGGCCTGCCCCTGCCCGTCCACCCCTGACAGAGTGACGGTGATGTCATCATGTTAACGCGGGGCTGAAACAACAATAACAAACCGATTTTATTGATGATTAATGATTATTCCTGACGAATTTTCTCAGATATTAATGCGCTTTCTCACTAAAGGAGGCGATTATGAATACTCATCTGATGGCTTTTAATGGCGAACGTGCAGATCCGATCGGCGGTGTTTATCATCTGGGTAACGGCTACCGGGCTTACCATCCACAACTGAGACGCTTTACGACCCCGGACAACTACAGCCCGTTTGATGCGGGCGGCATCAACCCTTACACATACTGTGCAGGCGACCCAATCAATCGCGCCGATCCCTCCGGCCATTTCAGCTGGCAGACGGGTCTTGGCATCGGGCTGGGCCTGCTTGGCATACTGGGTGCGATATTTAGCGCCGGAACCTCGATTGCCGCCAGCTTTAGTTTCAGTGCCGCGTTGGCGGAGTCTTCAACGCTGGTCGCAGATATTACCGGCATCGCCAGTATCGCCATAGCCCAGCGGCATCCTCGTGCCTCTGCGCAGCTGGGTTGGGCGTCATTTGCCGCCGGGATGCTGTCGCTGGGTATTGGTTTGGCGGCGGGCGGCTGGCGTCTGCTGAATAACACCACTAAAGGCTTGCGTCAGCGTCTTGGGGCTGTGATGCATCAAGGGCTAAGCGGGGATTCGGCGCAGGCGGCACAGCAAATGAATCGCGCAGGGTTAAATCTTAATGACCAGGGGCTGCATGAAGAGATGTTTACTACCCCAGTTTATCGCGCAGACAGAACACCGCCGTCGATTATTTTAAGCACTGGTTTCAGGCCATCGAACACCTTCAGAGGCGTGGCTAAAATGACCTCACAGGAAAGTGCTGCCTTAATCGTCGCTGAAAATGCGGTTGGCGCATTACGCTATCGGCAATGGGGAAGCAACGCGGCTCATATTTATGAGATAGATGCCCGGGGAATGAAAGGCGTTTCACTGTTGAAAAATCTGACGATTAATAAAGCTGGGCTGGCTGAACATTTGTCGCATCCGGCCGCCACCGCAGCAGCGCTGGAGAATGCCGATTCACTGGATATCAATCTCTATACCAATCGCGCCAGTTACTTCCATGAAGCACATCTTTATCATCAGCAGGTGACGCCAGACCGCATCCGCGTCATGACTGCCGCAGAAATAAGAATAATAAAAGAAGAGCATGAAATGTTTGACTTATTTGATTAGATGTCAATCTGTACCCCGTCACAGGCGCGACCAATTAACCAGCAGTTAAGCGGTCGCGTTGCGCAATTCTCTGGCGTATTTGCGCAAGATGTTTTTATACTGCTCTGCACTTCACCTTATACAATCCAGAGAGTGCGAAATGATCGATACCCAGCTTCCCCTCACCGATATTCATCGTCACCTTGACGGTAATATTCGTGCGCAAACCATCCTTGATTTAGGTCGCGAATTTAATCTCTCACTGCCTGCCAGCACGCTGGACGCGCTGCGTCCGCACGTGCAGGTGACGAAAAATGAGCCGGATCTGGTCAGCTTCCTGCAAAAACTGGACTGGGGCGTTAAAGTGCTCGGTTCGCTGGATGCCTGCCGCCGCATTGCGCAGGAAAACGTTGAGGATGCGGCGCGCGCCGGTATTCACTATACCGAACTGCGCTTCTCTCCGGGTTATATGGCGATGAACCATCAGTTGCCGGTAGCGGGTGTGGTTGAAGCGGTGATCGACGGCATTAAAGCCGGTTGCCAGCAGCATGATATCGAGGTGCGACTGATTGGGATTATGAGCCGTACCTTTGGTGAAGAAGCCTGCCTGCGCGAGCTGGAGGGCTTACTGGCTCATCGCGACAGCATTACCGCGCTTGATTTGGCCGGTGATGAGCTGGGATTCCCTGGCAGTCAGTTCCTGAGCCACTTTAACCGCGCGCGCGATGCCGGACTGCGCATCACGGTGCATGCCGGTGAAGCCGCCGGTCCGGAAAGCATCTGGCAGGCCATTCGAGAGCTGGGTGCCGAGCGAATCGGCCACGGCGTGAAAGCAGTAGAAGATCCGGCGCTGATGGATTTCCTGGCTGAACAGCAGATTGGTATCGAATCCTGTCTGACATCCAATATTCAGACCAGCACCGTCGCACAGTTACACCATCATCCGCTGGCAACCTTCCTCGAACATGGGGTGCTGGCCACCATTAATACTGACGATCCGGCGGTTCAGGGTATTGAACTGGCACATGAATATCAGGTAGCGGCACCCGCAGCGGGCCTGAGCGCGCAGCAGATCCGTACCGCGCAGGAAAATGGCCTGAAGATTGCGTTTATCAGTGAAGCCGAGAAACAAGCGCTACGCGCGAAGGTTGTCGCCCTGCAGGGGAGCCGTTAACGGCTCCCGTTATCATCGCAGGCAATGTGCATGGGCGGCGAGAAGGATTAGCCGCCCCTACAGCGACAGCGTCTGTCCTTTCTCTGCTGATTGCAGGCCCAGCTCGATCAGTTCCATAACCTGAATCGCCTCTTCGGCAGTGACCGGGTTACTGCCTGTGCCATTTACCGCATCGCGGATCGCTGCATAGTAAGCCGGATAATTGCCCGGGATCGTCAGCAGCGTTTTCTCCACCATCACCTCACCTTCAGCCAGCGTCAGTACGCCATCACGCATATCATAACCCCAGTCTTCCTGCGGCGGGCGCGCACCATCCTTCAGCCGATCTTCCTGCGGATCCAGACCATATTTTATATAGCTGCCGCGCGTGCCGTGCACCTGGAAGCGAGCCGACTCCGCCGCCACCAGCATACTGCCGTGCAGTACCACCCGACGCTGTGGATACGTCAGTACCGCGTGAAAATAGTCAGTGGTTTGCGCACCCGGACGCAGCTCGGCCATATCAACATTGATGGCATCCGGCTTGCCAAACAGTTGCAGCGCCTGATCGATCACATGCGGACCAAGATCAAACCAGATACCGCTACCGGCTCCTTTCATTTCGCGCCAGCGCTGACGGACTTCCGGACGGAAGCGATCGAAATGCGATTCAAGATAACGCACCTCACCGAGCGTGCCATCGGCCAGAAGAGCTTTCAGCGTCAGGAAATCACTGTCCCAGCGGCGGTTATGGAATACCGAAAGCAACAAGCCTTTGGTTTTAGCCAGCGCATCCAGCTCGCGGGCCTCTGCCAGAGTCACGGTGAACGGTTTATCGACTACTACGTGTTTGCCCGCATTGAGCGCCGCTTTAGCCAGCGGGAAATGGGTATCATTTGGCGTAGGAATAACAATGACCTGAATGGTCGGATCGTCAAACAGCGTTTGTGGATCGGCAACCACCTGCATGGCAGGCCAGTCGGCATGAACTTTCGCTGCGTCGCTGCTGGAGACCGCAGCCAGCTCCATTTCTGAGGTACCGGCAATTAGCGGAGCATGAAACGTTTTGCTGGCGAAGCCATAACCCACCAGACCGACACGGACTTTATCACTCATTAGCATTCCTCTTGTTCAGCCTAAGCCTGCCGGTGAAGCAATATGCATTCACCGGCAAAACTTTACCTAATGATTTAAAACCATTAAGTCTCAGAGAACAAGCCAGATTGAGCTGAATTAGCTGTTTGTCCCCGATCGCGGCATCTGCCAGCTCTCCTCGGCTACCAGCGCATCATGGGCATCCTGACTGCGACGACGGAAGTCACTCGGGCTGACACCGACCCGTTTACGAAATACGCGTGAGAAATAGAGCTGATCGTCATAACCGACTTCACGCCCCACGCTGGCAATCGGCTCCTGAGTGGTCTGTAACAGCAGTTTGGCGCGTATTACTCGCTGATCCTCACGCCAGCGTAGCAGATTCACCCCCATCTGCTCACGGAACAGATGCGCCAGCCGCGACGGCGACAGGCAGACGAATTTTGCTACCTCTTCAATTTTAACCTCGCCCGCCAGATTGCCGGTAACGTACTGACAGGCTTCAATAACCCGCGGATCGCGCACCTGCTGATGAGAACGAGGATCTTCTTCCACCGCCCGCAGCAACAGCCGCTCCAGCAAATTCATCGCCAGCTCTTCGGCAAAGCGCCGTCCGGAGTTATGGGTCTGCTCAATATTGGCCATCAGGCGATCAAACTCTCCGCGCAGCGCCTCCGGCAGTCGCAGCCGGCCAACGCCCTGGTTCTGATCCTGCCACTGCAACCAGTCACTCCAGTAGGCACGCGGGCGGAAGTAAATCCAGCGGTGGAACCAGCAATCGCTGTCGGATGAGCGGCCATAGTAGTGCGGCGTTTTGGGCTGAAACAGCAGCAGGTCGCCCGGCTCGCAGTCAAATGCCGCTTCACCGTCAAATACCCGTCCGCTGCCTTTGATCGTCAGATTGAGAATATAGCCTTTCATGCCGAGCGGACGATCAATAAAAAAGTCCAGCGGCCCATTGGCGGTAATCGGCGTCAGCCCTGCCACCAGCCAGGCATTAAACGGATAGCCCGGCAGCAATGGGTTCGACTGAACGGTTCCAGGCAGACGGTGATACATAACCCCTCCGGTTGACATATTTTTCGGCCTGTTAATCCACCGGCGTGAGCTAGTGGGTTTTGGCTTTTTGTTTATAGCGGTCGAAAATCACCGCCGCTAACAATATCAGGCCACGCACCACATACTGTGAGAACGGCGAGATATTCAATAAATTCATCGCATTCTCTACCGTACCGAGGATCAGCACCCCAGCCACTACATAAGAAATTTTGCCGATGCCGCCTTTCAGCGAGACGCCGCCCAACACGCAGGCTGAGATAACAATCAGTTCATAACCCAGTGACGTCATCGGCTGGCCGCTGGTCATTCGCGAAGCGAGAATAATCCCCGCAGCAGCGGAAACCAGCCCGGACAGAATAAAAATAATGATGCGGGTACGCACCACCGGTACGCCGGCCAGCCGCGCCGCCTCTTCATTACCGCCGATGGCCAGCGTATTGCGGCCAAAGGTGGTTTTGTTCAGCAGAAAACCAAACACGATCATGGTGGCGATAGTCAGCCAGATCGGTGCCGGAATGCCCAGCCAGTTGGTATAACCCAGCGCGAAGAAGCGCTCATCTTCAATACCGACTGCCTTACCGTCAGAAAAAATATAGGCCAGACCGCGCACAATTTGCATCGTCGCCAGCGTGGTAATCAGCGCGTTAATTTTCAGTTTCGCAATCACGAAACCGTTCACGAAGCCGCAGGCAACCCCGAGCAGCAGACCGGCAGTGATACCAATCCACAAGCTTTCGCTAAGATTAATCACCACCGCCGTCGTCACTCCGGCACAGGCAATTACCGACGCAACCGAGAGGTCAAAATCACCGGAAGCCAGGCAGAACAACATGCCGCAGGCCACCATACCGGACATTGACATCGCCAGGCCCAGGCCTTTCATATTGATAAAACTGCCAAAATTCGGCACGAAAATCATGCAGCCGATAAACAGCACGGCAAATACCACCAGCATGCCGAAGTTATCCCAGATGCGTGCGAGATTGATGCCGGAACGCGAGACCGGTGGCGTGGTATTTGAGGTGGTTGAAGAAGACATAACAGCACTCCTGGATTCAGGCCACAGCGGCCACTTGAGAGATTTTCGGCATCGCCAGATGCAGGGTTTTCTGCTCGGTCGCTTCGTCATGGCGAAGTTCACCGGCAATTTCACCTTCACGCATCACAATAATGCGGTCAGCCAGCCCCATCACTTCCGGCAGATCGCTGGAGGCAAACAGCACCGCAATCCCCTTCTCAGCCAGCGCATAAATCAGATTATAAATTTCATGTTTGGCGCCGACGTCAATGCCGCGCGTCGGTTCATCGAGCAGAATGACTTTCATCTCTTCCGACAGCCAGCGCCCCAGAATTGCCTTCTGCTGATTGCCGCCGGAGAGATTCATAATCAACTGATCGGCGGACGGCGTTTTGATATTCAGCGAGCGGATATGCTGCTCAGCGTTTTTTGTCTCCCATGCGCGGTCAATCAGACAACCGGCGGTGAGATTATGGCGACGTGCGCTGATATTGATATTATCGCGCACCGAATGAACCGGAATGATGCCGTCGGCTTTACGATCTTCCGGGCATAACATCATGCCAGCACGGATCGCGTCAGACGGTTCACTGATTCTCAGCGTTTCACCATCAAGACTGACCTCGCCCGATATCAGCCGGGTGGCACCAAACAGCCCTTTCATCAGCTCACTGCGCCCGGCGCCGACCAGACCAAATAAGCCGACAATTTCCCCGGCGCGCACGCTGAGTGAAATTGGCGTACGGACGCCTTTGGCATGCACCTGATTCAGTTGCAGACGCACTGCTCCGGTAGCCCGCGCCCGGTAGCCATAGATATCACCGATTTCGCGACCGACCATCGCCTGCACCAGCTGATCGTGATTGGTATTTGCCACATCAGTAAAGGTGCGCACATAGCGGCCATCTTTAAATACCGTAATTGCATCGCTGAGCGCGAAAATCTCCTCCATGCGGTGCGAAACATACAGCACCACCCGCCCCTGTTCGCGCAGATTGCGGATAACGAGAAACAGCTGTTCAATCTCGCGCGCCGACAGCGAACTGGTCGGCTCATCAAACGCAATAATTTTGGCGTTACGCGCCAGCGCTTTGGCAATTTCCACCATTTGCCACTGCCCCAGCGACAGATATTTCAGCGGCGTATCCGGGTCAATGTCCATACCCAGATTTTTCAGCTGTTGCCCGGCCTCATAGCGCAGCAACTTACGATTCACCCAGCCTGCACGCTGCGGCAGCTGACCGAGGTAGATATTTTCAGCAATGCTCATCTCCGGCACCAGATGCAGTTCCTGATAGATAATCGCGACCCCGGCATCAAGCGCTTCGGTGGTATGGCTGAAATTCACCGGCTGGCCTTTGATGCGAATTTCTCCGCTGTCAGGTTGATAACTGCCGCTGAGAATTTTCAGTAATGTCGATTTACCGGCGCCGTTTTCCCCCATTAGCGCGTGGACCTGCCCGGCATGACACTCGAAACCGATCTCCTGCAACGCTTTTACGCCGGGAAAGGTTTTGCTGATGCCATGAAACGACAGAAATGCGGGTTCAGTGTTCATGGGGTTCCCCCTGTAAAGAAAGCGGATAACAAAGGGCCTGACGGTCAGGCCCTGATGACAACAGTGGGATTACATCAGCCCTTTTTTCGCCAGTTCGGTTTTAAAGTTGTCACGGGTAATCAGCACCACATCGGTCACCTCAGTGAATTTCGCCGGCTCCACGCCTTTAGTGACCCACTCATACAGCATCTGGCTGCTCTTGTAGCCGTGCACATCCGGGCTTGGCAGCAGTGAACCGTAGAAGCCGGTCGCCGAACCTTTCGACAGCTCGCTGACCGCATCCACGCCGTTGATACCAATACCAATCACATTCGGCGCTTTAAAGCCCTGACCTTCGGTCGCACGCACCCCACCCAGCACGGTGTTATCGTTCATGCCAACGATTAACCAGTTTTTTACTTCCGGATGCTGCACCAGCAGCGAGTTACCGGCATCAAACGCGCCGGGAATATCATTGGATTTGGTTGGCACCTGATAAATCTGTTTTTCCGGGAAACCGGCCGCTTTCAGCGCCGCCATTGAACCGCCGGTGCGGCGACGGGCGGTATCCAGTTCATCAGCGGTAATGGCCATCACGCCGGTCTCTTTCACATCCCAGCCGCGTTTCTGCATCTCTTTGTACAGCTCGTCGCCCTGACGCTCGCCGATTTTGGTCGCCGCCATCATCACCAGCGGCACACTGTCCATCGGTTTGCCCTTTGCGGTAACAAACTGATCGTCCACCGCAATCACTTTCAGGTCATAACTGCGCGCCTTGGCAACGATTGCCGCGCCCAGTTTTGGATCCGGCGTACAGATAACAAACCCTTTCGCGCCACTGGCCGCCAGGCTGTCGATGGCATTAAGGGTTTTCTCGCCGTCCGGCACGGCAATTTTGATCACTTCAAAACCCAGGTCTTTACCGGCTTTATCGGCAAATTTCCATTCGGTCTGGAACCAGGGTTCCTCAGGCTGCTTTACCAGAAAGCCCAGTTTCATGGTCTCGGCGATAGCTGATTGTGACATAACGGCTGCCAGCCCAACGACGGCTAACGCTTTAGTGAATTTATGCATGATGCTCTCCGGCTCGATAATGTTTTTTGCATGAGGTAAGCGAAGCGGTGTAAACGCTACCAGTCACCTAATAAGTTCAGTCAGTAGCGTTAAATCAGCTAATTAGAACCGTAATTGACTGATAGCTGTACAACCGCAGGGCTAGTTGTAGCGGTAAAGCGAGCAATATTTGTAGAGCGCTATCACATCGTGAAATTACAGCAGAAATGTCCATACATTCAGCCAATTTAACCGTCTGTTAACTTTTGAGGTCAGTCACAGAAAGCCCCACGATGACAGGAAAGTGCATATATGCAGCCGCAGATGACTAACCGCTTTTGCGCCAGCTTCTTAGGGTAAACAGCAGCGATCGGCGATTAACAGGAGAGCCTTATGCGTGCTGGTGCCATTACAATTGGCTTGGATTTTGGAAGTGATTCGGTTCGCGCGCTGGCGGTAGATTGTCACAGCGGTGCCGAATTACAGAAACAGGTAGTCGCCTACGCGCGCTGGCAGGAGGGAAAATATTGCGATCCCAGCGCCAGCCGCTTTCGTCATCACCCGCAGGATTATATTGATGCGCTGGAGCAGGCGATTAGCGCAGTGGTCTCGCGCTTAAGCGAACAGCAGCGTGCCAGCGTGGTTGGCATTGGCGTTGACTCTACCGGCTCGACACCGGCACCGATTGACCGTCAGGGCCGGATACTGGCGCTGCGCCCGGAGTTTGCCGATAACCCGAACGCGATGTTTGTATTATGGAAAGATCATACGGCAATTGAAGAGGCCGAAGCCATCACTCAGCTATGCCGCAGCGGTGACTTCCCGGACTACTCGCGCTTTATCGGCGGCGTTTACTCCTCAGAGTGGTTCTGGGCGAAAATTTTACACGTCTCGCGCGAAGATGCGGCGGTACGCGAAGCCGCCGTCTCCTGGATAGAGCTGTGCGACTGGGTACCGGCGCTACTGAGTGGCACCACTGCCCCGCACGAAATTCGCCGTGGCCGTTGCGCGGCGGGCCATAAATCTCTGTGGCATCCACAGTGGCAAGGTTTACCCGCTGCCGATTTCCTCAATGCGCTCGATCCCCTGCTGACACGCGATCTCGACTTCCCGCTGTTTACTGAAACCTGGACTGCGGATGTCCCGGTCGGCACCCTGACCGCAGAATGGGCGGAGCGGTTTGGTTTATCCACCAGCGTCACGCTGTCCGGCGGCGCATTTGACTGCCATATGGGCGCGGTCGGTGCCGGTGCGCAGCCTTATACGCTGGTCAAAGTGATTGGTACTTCAACCTGCGACATCTTAATCGCTGATGCCGAACGCGTCGGCCAGCGCGATATCAAGGGAATTTGCGGCCAGGTTGATGGCAGCGTGATGCCGGGCATGATCGGTCTTGAGGCCGGTCAGTCGGCGTTTGGTGATATGTATGCCTGGTTCAGCCGCCTGCTGAGCTGGCCGCTGATTCAGGTCTCTGCTCAGCATCCACAGCTGAAAGCACAGATTGCCGGGATCCAGCAGGATCTGCTGCGTCAGCTGACCGATGCCTGGGTCGCCAATCCGCAGCTGGATCATCTGCCGGTGGTGCTGGACTGGTTTAATGGCCGTCGAACCCCGTTCGCCAACCAGCGGCTGAAAGGCGTGATTACCGATGTAAATTTGGGTACCGATGCACCGACGCTGTTTGGTGGATTTATCGCCGCTACCGCATTTGGCGCACGCGCAATTATGGAGTGCTTCGAACAGCAACAGATTCCGGTTGAACATATTCTGGCACTTGGCGGTATCGCCCGTAAATCACCGGCGATTATGCAGGTGTGCTGCGACGTAATGAATCGTCCACTGGATATCGTCGCCTCCGACGAATGCTGCGCGCTGGGCGCGGCGATTTTCGCCGCGGTCGCCGCCGGCGTTTACCGCGATATCCCGCAAGCGCAACAGCAGATGGCCAGCCCGGTAGCCGAAACCCTGCAACCGGATGCCGCGCGCGTGGCACGTTTTCAGCAACTTTATCAACGCTATCAACACTGGTGTGAGGCTGCTGAACCGCAGTATGCCCCGCGCACTTTATCCGTTAAGTAAGGAGTGGTTTTATGGAACAGCTAAACGCGCTCAGCGTGTGGTTTGTGATTGGCACGCAGCATCTCTACGGTGCCGAGACATTGCGCCAGGTTGAGCAGCATGCGCAGCAGGTGGTTGACGGGTTAAATCGCCAAGCCAGCTTACCGTTTACATTACAGCTGAAGCCACTGGTGAAAAGCCCTGATGAAGCGCTGGCACTGTGCCGTCAGGCCAATTATGACCAGAGTTGCCTTGGGATTATTACCTGGCTGCATACTTTTTCTCCGGCCAAAATGTGGATTGGCGGCCTGTCGATTCTGAATAAACCACTGATGCAGTTTCATACCCAGTTCAACGCGGAGATCCCGTGGAACAGCATGGACATGGACTTTATGAACCTGAATCAGACCGCGCACGGCGGTCGTGAGTTCGGCTTTATTGGCGCGCGGATGAATCTGCAACACAGTGTGATCGCCGGTCACTGGCAGGATCCGGTCAGCCAGCAGCGTATCGGTAAATGGATGCGCGGCGCGGCGGCAAAACAGGCCAGCCAGCAGCTTAAAGTGGCTCGTTTTGGTGACAACATGCGCGAAGTGGCGGTAACCGAAGGGGATAAAGTCGGTGCACAAATCCAGTTTGGCTATGCGGTTAATGGCTGGGGTGTCGGCGATCTGGTGGAAGTGATTAACCAGGTCAGCGAGGGCGATCTGAATGCACTGATTGACGAATATGAAAGCCAGTATGAATTTACCGCTGCCGCCGCGGTGAACGGTGAGAAGCGACAGAATGTGCTGGACGCCGCACGCATTGAACTGGGCTTAAAACGCTTTCTTGAAGCCGAGGGGTGCAAAGCGTTCACCACCAATTTCCAGACGCTGCACGGTATGACCCAGTTACCTGGGCTTGCGGTACAGCGTCTGATGGCACAAGGCTATGGTTTTGCCGGTGAAGGCGACTGGAAAACCGCCGCGCTGCTGCATATTTTCAAAGTAATGGCGCAAGGCCAGCCGGGCGGCACCTCGTTTATGGAAGACTATACCTACCACTTCTCGCCGGATAACGACCTGGTGCTCGGCTCGCATATGCTGGAAGTCTGCCCGTCGATTGCGCGTGAAGAGAAACCACTGGTCGATGTGCAGTTCCTTGGTATTGGTGACAAAGCCGATCCGGCACGCCTGATTTTCTCTGCCCCGGCCGGACGCGCAGTTAACGCCAGCGTGATTGATATCGGCGATCGATTCCGTCTGCTGGTTAACGTGGTGGAGGCTATTGAGCAACCGCAACCGTTGCCAAAATTACCGGTGGCACGCGCGATCTGGCGCGCCCAGCCATCACTGGCGACTGCCGCTGAAGCGTGGATCCTCGGTGGCGGTGCGCACCATACGGTATTCAGCCAGGCGCTTGATGTTGACGATATGCGCCTGTATGCCGAAATGCACGGTATTGAAATCGTGGTAATCGATAACGACACCACTCTTCCCTCATTTCGCGATGCGCTGCGCTGGAATGAGGCCTATTACCGCCTGAATCTGCGCTAACTTGCAAACAGGCTATCGGGGCGATTTTATCGCCCTTTTTTTACGCCAAATCCTCACTCATTGCCTTTCAGATTTGTTGAACAAGGTTAGATTCGGTAAAAGCCAGAAAGCGCGGTGGAAATCTAATTGATAGCATATAAATAATTTAAAATTTAATTATATTGAAAATAAGAAATTAAACTATTTTAACAACAACAGAATAATGCTATTTATTTTATCTCAGTTTATGCAGCACGCACTTTAAGAGCCGAATGGCCCCATTGGAGAAAGATGATCCCCAGACACGTTCTGGATTCAGCAAGGAATAGATTATGCAAACCGCCATGGTTATTAAATGGGCGCACCGAAGTTTCACCGCGATTCTTGTTATTATCATTACTGCAGTGGCAGTAAACTTCTGCCTCACCCACCAACCCTATAACGATCGGATATACCATAAGCAGCAGCTTACCAGCAGCCTTTGGCTGTATATCACGCAATATCAACATGCCGCTGCGACCGATACCGAGGTATATCGTTATTATCTTAACCACAATATTACTGGCGATCCGCTGGAAACGTTAACCAAAACGGCTCCATTTATGACAGCCGATCGGCCCGATGCCACGGTTAATGCTCTCGCTAATAAAGTAACCGTCAGAATAACCGGAAAGATTTACTCATTCAGTAACTCGGTATTTTTTTATGATGACAAGGTCGCGGTTATGCCGGTAGTCGACCTTTATGCCAGCGGCATCAATAACTGGCGTTAATCTGCCGTTTCCACCCAGGGCGAGGTTATCGCCCTGCTGATATTGCTGCGCGCAGCAACGATCAAGGCTCCTGACGAAGCCCTTTCGTTACCCGCCTCAGGACAATCTTTTTACCGGTGCATTCTGCTGACGATTCCACATCACCGTCAGCAGCCGTTGCAGCGCAATAAATCCAAACAGCAAAATCCCAATCGCGATTTTGGTCCACCATGAACTCAGGGTGCCGTCGAAGTTAATCCAGGTCTGAATCAGCCCCTGGATCAGGACGCCAAACAGCGTACCCAGCACCGTTCCCACGCCGCCGGACAACAGCGTACCGCCAATCACCACCGACGCAATGGCATCCAGTTCCACGCCCATTCCCGCCAGCGCATAGCCTGCCGAGGTATACAGCGAGAAGACAATCCCGGCCAGCGTTGCCAGCCCGGAAGACAACATATAGATCTTCACGGTAGTGGCGCGGGTGGAAATGCCCATCAGCTGGGCCGAGGTCACATTACCGCCGATAGCATACACCTGATTACCAAAACGCGTGCGGTGCGCCAGGATAATTCCCAGTACCACCACCAGCAGCATGATCAGCGCCAGCAGGCTTAACCGACCGCCGCCGGGTATCTTCCACGCCATACTGGATAAGGTACTATAAAGCGGATGATCGATGGGAATCGAACTTTCCGCCACCAGATAGCTACAGCCGCGCAGGAAAAACATGCCGGCGAGAGTGATAATAAACGCCGGGATTTTTAACGCATCAATCAGCCAGCCCATCATGGCGCCAAACGCCGAACCGGCCACCATAATAATCGCAAAGGCCAGCCAGGGTGACAAATTCAGATCGCCAATCGCGCGCGCCAGGAACACGCCGGTAAAGGCGATCACCGCACCGACCGACAGATCGATGCCGCCGGAAAGAATCACAAAAGTCATCCCGACGGCAATAATGCCGAGAAAGGCGTTGTCAGTGAGAATATTGCAAATCACCCGCGTGGAGGCAAAGCCGGGAAACTGGCTCAGACAGAACAGATAACCCGCGACAAACACCAGCAGCGTAATCATTAATGGCAAATGACGTTTAACCACGACCGCCTCCTCGTTTAAACAGCTGAATAAAGCGCGGCGACTGCAACAGCAGTACGCACATCACCACCACCGCTTTAACTACCTGATTCAGTTCCGGTGCAAAACCGGACAGCAAAATGCCGGTGTTCATCGCCTGGATAATCAGTGCGCCAATCAGTGACAGCACCAGGTTAAAACGTCCGCCCATCAGCGACGCACCGCCAATCACCACCGCCAGGATCGCGTCCAGTTCCAGCCATAATCCGGCGTTATTGGCATCCGCACCGCGAATATCCGCCGCAACAATCAGACCGGCCACCGCGGCACACAGTCCGCTGATGGCATAGGTCGACATCACCACCAGCCAGCCGTTAACGCCTGCGTTACGCGCCGCACGCAGGTTAATCCCCACCGCTTCAATAAATAATCCCAGCGCGGTTTTGCGGGTTAACAGCCAGATCAGCGCCGCGACCAGCAGCGTGATCCATACCGGCACCGGAAACAGCCAGAGCGTGCCGCTGCCGATACGCGCCAGCGCATCACTGTCAAAGGTCACAATCTGGCCTTCGGTAATTAACTGTGCGATACCGCGCCCGGCCACCATCAGTATCAGCGTGGCAACAAACGGCTGGATTTTCAGCAGTGCCACCAGCACGCCATTCCACAGGCCACACAGCAATCCGGCACCCAGCGTTGCCATAATTACCAGCCACAAGCTGTAACCGGCGACCGTCATGGTCGCCGCCGTGGCACCGGCAATCGCCATCACCGCTCCGACCGACAGATCAATTCCGCCGGTAGCGATGACCAGCGTCATACCAATAGCCAGCAGCGCGACCGGCGCCGCGCGGTTAAGAATATCAATCGGGCTACCGAACAGGCGGCCATCCTGTAAATGAATGGCGAAAAAGTTATTGGCCACCAGGCTGTCCACCAGCAAAACCAGCACTAATGCGGCTATCTGCGGCATTCCCGGCGGGAATTTACCTTTCAACATGCGCTTTTTCTCCGGAGATACCTGTGACTCAAGCATGCTGCGATCCTCCGTCAGCAATCGCCTTCACAATCGCCGCAACGGAAAGCTGCTCCAGTGGAATTTCCGCTACCTGCTGACGATCGCGCAGGATCAGAACCCGATCGGCATAACCCACCAGTTCTTCCAGCTCCGATGAAATCACCAGCAGCGCGAGGCCATCGGCGCAGAGTGATTCAATCAGGCGGATAATCTCGGCGTGGGCACCCACATCAATTCCGCGCGTCGGCTCGTCGAGAATCAGAAACTGCGGACGGGTGACCAGCCAGCGCGACAGCAGCACTTTCTGCTGGTTACCACCGGATAACAGCTCGACCGGCTGCTCTGCATGCGGCGTGCGGATACCGAGGCTTTTAATAAAACGCTCGGCAATCTGCTGCTGCTCGCGGCGCTTAATCGGCCGCAACCAGCCACGCTGGGCCTGTAACGCCAGAATGATATTCTCACGCACCGAGGCGGCACCGATAATACCGTCTGTTTTACGATCTTCCGGACAGAATCCCATCCCCAGCCGCGACGCCTGCGCCGGAGTGCGGATAGTGCGTTTTTTACCTTTAATCAGCGCCGTACCGCTGTCGGCACGGCGGATGCCAAACAGCAGTTCGGCGGTTTCAGTCCGCCCGGAACCCAGCAGCCCGGCCAGCCCGACCGCTTCCCCCGGCCTGACCCGCAGGCTGAACGGCTCAATGGTGCCCTTCTTACCATAATCTTTAAACTCCACCACCGGCTGGTTGCTGCGCAAAGTACTGCCGGCGCGCTGTAGTGCAGTTTCCAGCAGCTCGCGCCCCAGCATCAGTTTAATTAGCTCAATCTGCGGCAGGCTGTGGGTATCGCGAGTGGCGATAAACTGTCCGTTACGCAGCACGGTAATCCGATCGCTGACGCGGTATACCTGGTCAAGAAAGTGGGTAACAAAGATTAAGCTCATGCCCTGCGCTTTCAGCTGATTCATCAGCGTGAACAGCATCTCTACCTCGCTGGCGTCAAGGCTGGCGGTAGGTTCATCGAGGATCAGTACCTGCGCGGAGAGATCCACCGCGCGGCAAATGGCAATAATCTGCTGCATCGCCACCGAATACTGGCCGAGCGAGCGGGTAACATCCAGCTCAAAGCCGTACTCCCGCATCAGCCGGGTGGCGTTTCGCACCATCGTTTTACGATCGATCAGGCCGAAGCGTTTAGGCTCGCGACCGATAAATAAGTTGTCGGCCACCGACATATTGGGCAGCAGGTTAACTTCCTGATACACCGTACCAATGCCAATTTCCTGTGCCTGAGCGGTATTGCGGGGATTGATCGGCTGGCCATTCAGCGTCACGCTACCGGCATCACGCTGATAAACCCCGGTCAGCACTTTAATCATCGTCGACTTACCGGCCCCGTTCTCCCCCAGCAGCGCCATAATCTCACCGCGCCTGATGCTAAAAGAGACATTATCCAACGCCTTCACACCGGGGAAAAATTTGCTGACGCCGTGAATCGTTAACAGCGCTTCCTCTGTCTGCGTGGTCATAAACTTCGCCTCTCAGGATAAAAAAAACCGCCGGATCGCAAAGCCTGTCCCGCACTATTGCGGGGTGACTGTGGATCAAGCGGTGCTGTGCTTAGTAACCCATGCCTTTTTTCTTATCTAATTCGGTTTGTGCATCAGCGGGCAGGAACAGACGTGATTCGGTTTTGATAATTTTTGGTGGTTGAGTGCCATCTTTTTTGAATTTCTCCAGCGCATCAAACGCCGGGCCAGCCATATTTGGCGTCAGCTCGACGTTGGCATTGGCCTCGCCCGCCAGCATTGCCTTATAAATATCCGGCACGCCATCAATCGATCCGGTCAAAATATCTTTACCGGGTTTCAGTCCTGCCTCTTTAATCGCCTGAATGGCGCCGATGGCCATATCATCATTGTGCGCGTAGACCATGCAGATATTTTTGCCGTTATTTTCCGCCTTGATAAAGCTTTCCATCACCTCTTTACCCTTACTGCGGGTAAAGTCGCCGGACTGCGATCGGATTACTTTAATATTTGGTGAGCCGGCAATGGCTTCAGCAAAGCCTTTTTTACGATCGATGGCCACGCTGGCCCCGACGGTGCCCTGCAGCTCTACCACGTTGCAAGGTTTACCCGCGACCTCTTTGACCAGCCAGTCGCCTATCAGCTTTCCTTCCAGCACGTTATCGGCGGTGACCACTGCCATATACAGCGATTTGTCTTTAACCACGATGGCGCGATCCAGCAGGAATACCGGAATTTCTGCGTCTTTAGCTTCTTCCAGCACCGGCTCCCAGCCGGTCTGTACTACTGGCGCGATAAAAATTGCATCCACGCCCTGCGCAATAAACGAACGCACCGCTTTAATCTGATTCTCTTGTTTTTGCTGACCATCGGCGATTTTCAGCGTGATACCGCGTTTAGCGGCTTCGCTTTTCGCCACGCTGGTCTCAGCCGCGCGCCAGCCCGATTCTGAGCCAACCTGAGAAAATCCGACTGTCATATCGGCCGCCAGCGCTGAACCGGAGAGTGCGGCACTCACCATGGTGGTTAAGAGTAAACGCTTCCACATAATCTTTTTTCCTCTGATGGGAGATTGCTGTATGAGTACAAGGCCTCTAAAGCCTGGACTAATCAGGTGGAAACATTTTCGACATAGTTCACAAAATGCTACGAATTAAATGGGTTACGTAAATATCACCCGCTAACAACCGCCGATGATATGGAGTTTTTTCCTGCGGTTAATATCAGGCCAGTTAAATAACTGTAATAAAGATAACAGGTTATCTGCGCAGGGTTTGGAAGCGATTACAGCACCACGTAAAGTTCTGCCATTTTGTCGATGAGCGCCAGCATTTAAATAATTATCTGAACTGTGATTGTCCGCACACTGGCAGGATTACGCCAACTTTAACCGGTAACAGTAGAGTTAAATGGTTGAAGGTCAGAAACGAGCCTTTTACACGGCAGCATTTTCTTAAAATAGATAAAACCAGAATCCCCAGTAATAGCGGTAGCAGGACGCCACAGATAATAATGCTGTAAACGTTTCAGCGAGTAATAATTGCATTTAAAATTTATTTTTCATTTTAAAAAAAGCTAAGGGTAACAACATCTCCTACAGACAAATCTTAAAAGAAACCATTTTGTCAGCTGTAATTACGTATTAATCTGATTTTCTCTTTTTTTTAATGCTGGGGGTATAGACAGCGCTTCCCGTCTCCCTATACTTGATAACTCACTATCACCCTACCTGACCTGACGGCCACCATGACAGCACAAGACTACCTGCTGAAGTTTCGTAAAGTGAGTAATTTAGAGACGCTGGAAAAACTTTTCGATCACCTCAACTATTCGCTGAGCGATGATAAAGAACTACTGAATATGTACCGCGCTGCCGATCATCGCCGCGCTGAATTGGTATCAGGCGGACGCCTGTTTGATTTAGGCTGCGTGCCAAAATCTGTCTGGCGCTATGTGATATAAGCACCTGACTCACTGCACCGCGCATTTTTCTGTATAATCCCCCTCCAGTTTAATGATGACAGCCTTGCCTTTTGCCAGTGCTGTCATTGCTGTTTACTCTCTGTCAGGAAACCTATCATGACTGTGCAATCTTCTGCGCCACGTATCGGCGGCTGGCTTTTCGTGCCGCTGGCGTGGCTGATTATGACGCTGCTGACCAGCACGCTGGTGGTGGCTATGTATCTCAGCGCGTTTCTAAGCCCGGATATGCGCCAGGCGTTACTCAGTCAGGAACACGCTTTTACCCTGCAATGGACGCTGTCACTGGCCACCTCGCTGGTGGTGTGGGTCTACAGCGCCTGGGTCACCTGGATATTCTGCAAGCGTTCGCGACGTCTGCCGCGCCACTACATCATCTGGCTGCTGGTGACGGTACTGCTGGCGATTAAGACCTTTGCCTTCTCGCCGGTCACAGACGGTGCGGCAATTAAGACTTTGCTGATCGCGCTGTTAGCCGCCTCGCTGCTGGTGCCCTACTTCAAACGTTCTCAACGGGTTAAGACGACATTTATTGAGCCATAACCGCTGCTATAAACGTCAATAATTTAATCCTGAGTGCTATCAGATAATAACCCCAGGGTTGGTATGTTGTGATACCGCCGCTAATGCCCGATAATAAGCGGCTTTTATTTTTTTTCCCAGGCG
Organism: Winslowiella sp. 2C04; assembly: GCF_050037805.1. Lineage (NCBI taxonomy): Bacteria > Pseudomonadati > Pseudomonadota > Gammaproteobacteria > Enterobacterales > Erwiniaceae > Winslowiella > Winslowiella sp. 2C04. The sequence continues at coordinate 2,486,731 of NZ_CP188300.1, forward strand.
TAACAATGACCGAATACCTGCTTCTTTTCGTTGGCACAGTGCTGGTGAACAACTTCGTATTAGTGAAGTTTCTCGGCCTCTGTCCCTTTATGGGCGTTTCCAAAAAACTGGAGACGGCAATTGGCATGGGACTCGCCACCACCTTTGTTATCACCCTCGCCTCAATTTGCGCGTGGGTGGTTAACCATCTGATTCTGGTTCCGCTGGATCTGGTTTACCTGCGCACGCTGGCCTACATCCTGGTGATTGCGGTCACCGTGCAGTTCACCGAAATGGTGGTGCGGAAAACCAGCCCGGCGCTCTATCGCCTGCTGGGCATCTTTTTGCCCCTGATCACCACCAACTGTGCGGTGCTGGCGGTGCCATTGCTGAGCGTCAACCTGAATCACACCTTTTTACAAGCGGCAATGTATGGCTTCAGTGCGTCAGTCGGCTTCTCGCTGGTGATGGTGCTGTTTGCTGCAATGCGTGAACGCCTGGTACTGGCCGATGTGCCGTTACCGTTTAAGGGCTCGTCAATTGCGCTGGTCACTGCTGGCCTGATGTCTCTGGCCTTTATGGGCTTCTCCGGTCTGGTGAAATTCTAATGTCAGCAATCTGGATAGCAATTATTGCGTTAAGCGCCCTCAGTCTGGTGTTCGGTGGCCTGCTGGGTTACGCCTCACGTCGTTTTAAAGTAGAAGCCGACCCGATTGTCGAGCAAATCGATGAAATCCTGCCGCAGAGTCAGTGCGGCCAGTGCGGTTATCCCGGCTGTCGCCCCTATGCGGAGGCGGTCGGTAACAACGGTGAAGCGATCAATAAATGCGCCCCGGGCGGCGAACAAACCATGCTTAAGCTGGCCGGTTTGCTTAACGTCGATCCGCAGCCGATTGACGGCGACATCGCGGCCAAAGAGCCGGTGCGCACCGTGGCATGGATTGACGAAGCTAACTGTATCGGCTGCACCAAATGTATCCAGGCCTGCCCGGTTGATGCCATCGTCGGCGCAACTCGTGCAATGCACACCGTACTGAGCGACGTGTGTACCGGCTGCGATCTCTGTGTTGCTCCCTGCCCGACCGACTGCATTGAAATGCGTCCGGTTGCGACCACCACTGCCAACTGGAAGTGGGATCTCAACACGATTCCTGTCAGGGTTATTCCCGTGGAAAGTCATGCGTAATCTGTTTAATTTCTTCAAGAAAGACAAAATTTGGGATTTCGACGGCGGCATTCATCCTCCGGAGATGAAAACCCAGTCGAACGGCACGCCGCTGCGTCAGATTCCGCTGCCAGAGCGGTTTATTATTCCGCTGAAACAGCATATTGGTCATGAAGGCGAAATCTGCGTCGCGCCAGGTGACGTGGTACTGCGCGGCCAGCCGCTGACCTTTGGTCGTGGCCGGATGCTGCCGGTACATGCACCAACCTCAGGTACGGTGGAAGCGATTGCACCGCATATGACCGCGCACCCTTCAGCACTGTCCGAAATGTGCATTTTTATCACTCCCGATGGTGAAGATCGCTGGATTGAACGGCAAACCGTCAGCGACTATCGCCAGCTGGAGCGTGCCGAACTGGTCAGCCGCATTCATCAGGCTGGCGTCGCGGGCCTTGGCGGCGCAGGATTCCCGACCGGAACCAAACTGCGCGGCGGGTTAAGCGGGGTTAATACCCTGATCATTAACGCCGCCGAATGCGAACCCTATATCACCGCCGATGACCGTCTGATGCAGGACTGTGCCGACGAGATCCTTGAAGGTAGCCGCATTCTGGCGTGGATTCTACAGGCAGAAAAAGTGCTGATCGGGGTGGAAGATAATAAACCCGAAGCGATTGCCGCGCTGAAACGCGCACTGGGCGACAGCACTGATTTACAGCTGCGGGTGATTCCGACCAAATACCCTTCTGGCGGTGCCAAACAGCTGACCAAAATACTTACCGGCCGCGAAGTGCCGCACGGTGGACGCTCATCGGATATCGGCGTGCTGATGCAAAACGTCGGGACGGCTTATGCGGTTAAACGCGCGATTATTGATGGCGAACCCCTGACCGAGCGCGTAGTAACCCTGACCGGTGAGTCAGTCGCACAGCCCTGTAATCTGTGGGGGCGTCTCGGCACGCCGGTCAGCCATCTGCTGCGCCAGGTTGGTTTTGCGCCAGCCGCCGGACAAATGGTGATTATGGGTGGCCCCTTAATGGGCTTTACCCTGCCCGCGCTTGACGTGCCGATGGTGAAAATCACCAACTGCATTCTGGCCCCTTCGGCCAGCGAGATGGGTAATAACGAAGCGGAGCAGTCCTGCATTCGCTGTAGCGCCTGTGCCGACGCCTGCCCGGCGAATTTGCTGCCACAGCAGCTTTACTGGTTTAGCCAGGGTGCCGATCACGAAAAAGCGCGCTCACATCATATTGATGACTGCATCGAATGCGGCGCCTGTGCCTATGTCTGCCCCAGTAATATTCCCCTGGTGCAGTATTATCGCCAGGAAAAAGCCGAGCTGCGCGCTATCGACCTCGAAGCGCAGCGTACTGCTCAGGCTAAAGCGCGTTTCGAGGCGCGTCAGGAACGTCTGGAGCGAGAGAAGCAAGCGCGTGAAGCCCGCCACGAGCAGGCGAAGCGTAAAGTCAGCGCCAGCGATCAGGGCGAAATCGCCGCCGCGCGGGATCGCCTGAAGGCGAAAAACAGCAGCGATAGTGAGACTACTGACATACCGCAAGCGCAACAGCCTGATAACACCATGGTGAACGCACAGCGTGAAGCGCGCATCGCGCAGGCGCGGGCGCATCAGGCAGAGAAGCAGTCAGAAACCGAGCCGTTGACCCGCCAGTCTGGCGATCCGCGTAAAGCGGCGGTAGAAGCAGCCATTGCCCGCGCTAAGGCGAAAAAGGCCGAAAAAGCCGCACAGTCAGAACCGATGGCTGAAGAGACAGAATCAGACGATCCCCGCAAAGCGGCAGTGGCGGCGGCCATCGCTCGCGTAAAAGCGCGCAAAAGCGCGCAGCAGCATGTTACGCAAGAGGACTAAATGGCTTTTCGTATTGCAAGTTCGCCTTATACTCATAACCGACGCAGCACCGGTACTATTATGCTACTGGTGTTGCTGGCAGCCATTCCGGGCATGTTCGCCCAGTGGTATTACTTTGGCTATGGCAACCTGATTCAGGTCGCGCTGGCTGCGATTACCGCCTGGTCAACTGAGGGAATTATCCTCAGGTTGCGCCAGCAGCCAATCGTCGCCAATCTCGCTGATCATTCCGCACTGTTGACCGCGTTGCTGCTCGGCATCAGTATTCCACCGCTTGCCCCGTGGTGGATGATTGTGCTGGGTACTGCCTTTGCGGTGGTGATTGCCAAACAACTGTATGGCGGCCTCGGTCAAAACCCGTTTAATCCGGCGATGATTGGATATGTGGTACTGCTGATCTCTTTCCCGGTGCAGATGACCAGCTGGCTACCGCCGGAGTCATTGCAGTCGGTCACGCCTGGCCTGATGGATTCGCTGAGTATGATTTTCAGCAACCATACTCTGGCGGGAGAAACCATGCAGCATCTGCAGGTGGGTGTCGACGGTATCAGTCAGGCGACGCCGCTGGATAACTTTAAAACCGGTTTACGCGCCGGCCACAGTGCCGAACAGCTGATGGCCCAGCCGATCTACACCGGCGTGCTGGCGGGCATTGGCTGGCAGTGGGTCAACATTGGCTTCTTGCTGGGGGGGCTGTTCCTGCTATGGACCAACAGCATTCGTTGGCAAATTCCGGTCAGTTTTCTGCTGTCGCTGGCCTTCTGTTCCACTCTCGGCTGGCTGATTTCGCCGGAAAGCCTGGCGTCACCGATGATCCACCTGTTTTCCGGTGCCACCATGCTGGGGGCGTTCTTTATTGCCACCGATCCGGTCACCGCCTCCACGACAAATAAAGGCCGGTTGCTGTTTGGTGCTTTAATTGGTCTGCTGGTGTGGCTGATCCGCAGCTTTGGCGGCTATCCTGATGGCGTGGCATTTGCGGTACTGCTGGCAAACATTACCGTGCCGCTTATTGATTACTATACTAAGCCGCGCGTTTACGGACATCGTAAAGAATGAGTATGCTCGATTCGATCAGAAAAAATGGTGTCACGCTGGCGCTGTTTGCCGCGGTCACCACAGGCGTCACCGCAGTAATTAACGCGGTGACCAAACCAACGATTGAACATCAGACTGCGGTACAGCAGAAACTGCTGTTGGATCAGGTGGTTCCGCCCGAGGTTTATGACAATGCCATTCAGCAGGAATGTTACGTTGTCACGGATAAAGCGCTGGGTAATAGCAAACCGCACCATCTTTACCTTGCGCGAATGAACGATAAACCGGTTGCGGTGGCGATTGAGAGCACCGCGCTGGACGGCTATTCCGGTGAGATTCAGCTGCTGGTCGGTGCCGATTTTTCTGGCAAAGTCTACGGTACCCGGGTCGTTGAGCATCATGAGACGCCGGGCCTTGGCGATAAAATCGAACTGCGCATCTCCGACTGGATTAACAGTTTTAATGGCAAGCAGATTTCTGGCCCCGACGATCGCCATTTTGCAGTGAAGAAAGATGGCGGTGATTTCGATCAGTTTACCGGCGCAACCATCACGCCACGAGCGGTGGTCAATGCGGTCAAACGCACCACCCTGTATGTAGAAACGCTGCCAGCGCAACTTTCATCGCTGCCCGCGTGTGGAGACAACAATGAGTGAAGCGAAAACTTTACTGGTAAACGGCCTGTGGAAGAATAACTCCGCGCTGGTCCAGCTGCTGGGCCTCTGCCCTCTGCTGGCGGTGACCTCTACCGCCACCAATGCGCTGGGTCTCGGTCTGGCAACCACCCTGGTGCTGACCTGCACCAATAGCGCGATCTCCGCTTCGCGGCGCTGGGTAAAACCGGAAATTCGTATTCCGATTTACGTCATGATCATTGCTGCGGTCGTGAGCTGTGTGCAGATGTTGATCAACGCCTACGCTTACGGCTTGTATCAGTCGCTGGGGATCTTTATCCCGCTGATCGTCACCAACTGTATTGTGGTGGGTCGTGCTGAAGCCGTAGCGTCAAAAAGCAGCGTACCGCTGTCAGCGCTCGACGGCTTTGCCACCGGGATGGGCGCAACCAGCGCGATGTTTGTGCTTGGTTCAATCCGTGAAATTATTGGTAATGGCACCATCTTTAATGGTGCTGACCAGCTGCTTGGCCCTTGGGCAAAAGCACTGCGTGTTGAAGTCGTCCACTTTGATTCACCGATGCTGCTGGCGATGCTGCCACCCGGCGCGTTTATTGGTCTTGGCATGATGCTGGCCGGTAAATATATGATCGACAAAAAGATGAAAGAGCGTGCTGCGGCACGTGCTGCTGAAAACCAGGCCGCACCTGAGGGCCATACCGGGAAAGCGATGTGAACAAGGAAAAACGTCATCAGATTCTGAGCCGTTTGCGTGATAACAATCCTCACCCTACTACCGAACTGGCATTCAGCTCCTCTTTTGAGTTGCTGATTGCCGTGCTGTTCTCTGCCCAGGCAACAGACGTCAGCGTCAATAAAGCCACGGCAAAACTCTATCCGGTGGCCAATACCCCGGCCGCCATGCTGGCGCTGGGCGTTGACGGCATCAAAGAGTATATAAAGACCATCGGTCTGTTTAACAGCAAAGCAGAGAATGTGATTAAGACCTGCCGCATTCTGCTGGAGCAGCATCAGGGCGAGGTGCCGGAAGATCGCGCCGCGCTGGAAGCGCTGCCGGGCGTCGGGCGCAAAACCGCCAACGTGGTGTTGAATACCGCTTTTGGCTGGCCAACCATTGCCGTGGATACCCATATTTTTCGCGTCAGTAATCGCACGCGATTTGCGCCAGGTAAGAATGTCGAGCAGGTGGAAGAGAAGCTGTTAAAAGTCGTGCCGGCAGAGTTTAAAGTGGATTGCCATCACTGGCTGATTCTGCACGGGCGTTATACCTGCGTGGCACGTAAACCGCGCTGCGGATCCTGCCTGATTGAAGATTTATGCGAGTATAATGAGAAGGTTGAGATTTAAGTTAGTTTCAGGCGATCAGTAAGGGCGGTGAGAACACCGCCCTTGATCACAATTTAGCGCTGTAACTGATAATAGTCTGCCGTTGAACGCGCTAATGGCGCTTTACCGCGAATCGCATCGGCAATTTTTTCCGCCAGCATCACGGTAGGCGCATTCAGGTTACCGGTGACAATCTGCGGCATAATTGACGCATCGACCACACGCAGCTGCTGCATCCCATGCACGCGCCCTTGTGCGTCGACCACCGCCATTTCATCGCTGCCCATCGCGCAGCTACCACAAGGGTGATAGGCGGTCTCAGCATGCTCGCGGATAAAGGCGTCGATCTGCTCGTCGCTCTGTACCTCGATACCCGGCTGAATTTCGTCGCCGCAATACTCAGCCAGCGCAGGCTGGCGCATAATTTCACGCGTCAGGCGAACCGCTGAACGGAACTCCTGCCAGTCACGCTCTTCCGACATATAGTTGAAGAAGATCGACGGCGCGTCATACGGATCTTTCGATTTCAGTTTGATCCGTCCACGGCTCATTGAGCGCATCGGACCAACGTGAGCCTGGAAGCCATGCTCTTTAACCGGGCTGCTGCCGTTATAGTTAATCGCCACCGGCAGAAAGTGGTATTGCAGATCTGGCCAGTCTGGCTGGTCGTCACTGCGAATAAAGCCACCAGCTTCAAACTGATTACTGGCGCCGATACCGGTGCCCTTAAACAGCCACTCGGCACCAATTGCCGGTTGATTCCACCATTTCAGCGACGGATAAAGGCTGACCGGCTGTTTGCAACGGAACTGCATATACACTTCCAGGTGGTCCTGCAAATTGCGGCCCACGCCCGGCAGCGGATGTACCACATCAATATCCAGCTCACGCAGCCACTCTTCCGGCCCAACGCCGGAACGTTGCAGGATCTGCGGAGACGCAATCGCACCAGCACACAGCAGCACCTCACGGGTGGCCTGCGCCTGATGTGACTGACCTTTCACCAGCCATTTCACGCCGCTGGCGGTTTTGCCGTCGAACAGGATGCGATCGGTCTGCGCATGAGTGACAATGGTCAGATTCGGACGCTGACGCGCCACGTCCAGATAACCGCGCGCGGTGCTGGAACGGCGACCATGTGGCGTAACGGTACGGTCCATCGGGCCAAAACCATCCTGACGATAGCCATTCAGATCGTCGGTTTCATAATGACCAGCCTCGGTTGCCGCATCGATAAACGCACGGTACAGCGGATTATTGCCGCTTTTCGGCGTAGTCACGCTCAGATAGCCTTCGCCACCGTGATAATCGTTTTCACCGATATCGCGTTTCTCCGCTTTGCGGAAATAAGGCAGGCAGTTGAGATATGACCAGTCATCAAAACCGGTCTTTTTCGCCCAGTTATCGTAATCCATCGCGTTGCCACGGATGTAACACATCCCGTTAATCAGCGATGAGCCGCCCAGACCTTTACCCCGACCACACTCCATACGACGATTGTCCATATGAGGTTCCGGATCGGTTTCAAATGCCCAGTTATAACGCTTGCCCTGCAAAGGATACGCCAAAGCGGCTGGCATTTGGGTACGGAAATCCAGGCGATGATCGCGGCCGCCTGCCTCCAGTAAAAGTACCGATACGTCAGCATCCTCAGTTAATCGGGTCGCCAGTACATTGCCTGCGGAACCCGCGCCAATAATGATATAGTCAAATTTCTGCATTAAACCTCCAGCTTAACCCGCCATACTGCAGTCAGTCGCGCTGCATAAAACAGGGCGGGTATCAAATCCAGTGCCGACAACATCCGCTGTCGGCCAGAAAAACAGTATTAAAACAGGATTAAAACGCCGATGGGTACTCACCCATCTCAATCAGAATCGATTTGGTCCGCGTATAGTGTTGCAGCGTCTCCAGACCGTTTTCACGTCCCAGACCAGACTGCTTGTAGCCGCCGACCGGCATTGGAGCCGGTGATTCACCCCAGGTGTTAACCCAGCAGATACCCGCTTCCAGCTGATGAATCACCCGATGCGCACGATCAAGTGAACGGGTAAACAGTCCTGCTGCCAGCCCCAGCTCGGTATGATTCGCGCGTTCAATCACTTCCTGCTCGTCATCAAACACCAGAATGCTCATTACCGGGCCAAAAATCTCTTCACGCACGATACGCATCTCATCGTGACAATCGGTAAATACCGTTGGCTCGACGTAGTAACCTTTTGCCAGTGGGCCATGCGTTACACGGTGACCACCGGTCAGCAAGCGTGCGCCCTCTTCTTTGCCCAACTTGAGATAAGAGACCACTTTCTCGCAGTGCTCTTCACTGACCAACGGACCGAAGTTAACCTCAGGGTCGCGCGGGTCACCGCTTTTGATGTTCTCAATTTTTTGCAGCAGGCGACGTTCAAACGCATTCAGCAGCGAACGATGCACAAATACCCGCGTGCCGTTAGTACAAACCTGGCCGCTGCTGTAGAAGTTCGCCATCATTGCGCCATCTACTGCACGCTCAAGATCGGCATCGTCAAAAACGATCAGCGGTGACTTGCCGCCCAACTCCATCGTGACCTCTTTGAGGTTAGAGAGTGCCGCATCCGCCACCACGCGTTTACCGGTTTCTACCTGACCAGTGAAGGATACTTTAGCGATATCCGGATGCTGGCTCAGCGCTTTACCCACTTCGCCCGCGCCCTGCACCACGTTAAATACGCCATCCGGCAGACCCGCTTCGCTGAAGATTTTTGCCAGTTCCAGCGCGCTGAGTGGCGTCACTTCGCTCGGTTTAAAGATCATCGCATTGCCGGCAGCCAGCGCCGGAGCGCTTTTCCACAGCGCGATTTGGATCGGATAGTTCCAGGCCCCGATACCCGCACAAACACCCAGCGGCTCACGACGAGTATAGACCAGCGCACTGTCGCGCAGCGGAATCTGTTCGCCCTGTATCGCGGGTGCCAGACCGGCGTAGTACTCCAGTACATCAGCCCCGGTGACAATATCTACCGCTGCGGTTTCGCTAATCGGTTTACCGGTATCGGCGGTTTCCAGCTCTGCCAGCTGCTGATTGCGCTCACGTAACAGCGCTACGGCTTTCAGCAGGACGCGGCTGCGTTCAACCGGAGTATAGCTGCGCCAGATGCGCTGGCCTGCCAGTGATGAGGCAACGGCACGATCGACGTCCTGACGAGTGGCGGCAGTGATTTCTGCGATAACTTCACCATTAGCCGGATTGACGCTGGTGAATACCTCACCCTGGCCTGCTTCTTCACGACCATTGATATATAAACCACGACGGTTGAGTTCTGCCATAACTCCTCCTTTACTGAGGGATTTAGCGAGCTGGCCTGTTCAGCCAGAGCGCAAGATTCTGGTAACACAGTTCACGGGCCTCTTCCAGACCGTGGGCCATCGGTTGTGGTGCCAGCGTCATACGCAGCCAGAGACCATCAACTAACGCTGCCAGGCTACTACCGGCCTGACGTGCCTGTTCGCGCGGTAACACGCGAGCAAACTGTGCGGTGATATTGGAGTGCAGCCGGCGATCGTTGACGCGCTGCAAACGCTGTAAATTTTTCTGATGCAGACTGTTGGTCCAGAACACCAGCCAGGTTTTCAGCACCGGTGCCGCTACCTGCGTTAAATCGAAGTTGCCGTCGATAATCGCCCGGATCTGCGCCTGCGGCGTATCCTCAGCCTGAAAACGATGACGCTCTACCGCAAGGTAAAGATCGGTCAGAATCTGCCGCATGCAGGCATCCAGCAGGCCGTTCTTGTCGCCAAAGTAATGGCTGACAATGCCGGTCGATACGCCGGCCTCTTTCGCGATAACCGCAATGCTGGCTTCTGCCAGTCCGACGCGGTCAATAACCGTCAATGTTGCGTTAATCAGCTGTGCCTGACGGATGGCTTTCATTCCAACTTTTGGCATCGTTTCATCGGTTCCGACTATTGAATAAGGTTAATACTAGCCTTTTTATATTGAACGTTCAATCAATAAAAACCAGTTTTAATAACAATCGGGCAACAAAGCCATGTTACTTATAGGGATAAATAGCCTGAAAACCGCCTGTTAATGCCAATACTATTAGCTTGTTTCGCTGGCTAAAATATTGTTTTAATTCGTGATCTACATCACATATAAAGACGCCAGTCTCAATTCTTCAGCTAAAAATGCAGCAACTCGAATAAAAAATCAGCAAATCAGGCATTAACAGTTTTTTAATCCATAAAAATTAACTATAACCGCCGTAAATTTTGCACTGGCGTCTTACCGAGCTTTATATCACTTTTGCACAAAATCACCCGACACTCCAGAGTAATATTTCTGCCTAATTACCACTACCGACATTTAACACCGTTTAACAGCCATTATTACCTTAATTAACACTACAATCATCAGGTGTACCAGAAGATGAAAAAAGGCTTGCCTGATGCCGCAGGATCAGCGAAATTAACCGCCGTTTTTCACTTCTTATAACAACGCACCGAATACACTGCCGGTATTACGCGTGCTTAATTCCCGATGCGAAATTGGCATCTATCCAGAGGTACAAGTGTCAACTGCAAACAAACACACTGATGAGGTTAGCCTCAATGCGTTCAAACAGCCAAAATCGTTCTATCTGATTTTTTCGATCGAATTATGGGAACGTTTTGGTTACTACGGCCTGCAAGCCATCATGGCGGTTTACCTGGTCAAAATGCTGGGGATGTCCGAAGCCGACTCCATTACCCTGTTCTCTTCGTTCAGTGCACTGGTGTATGGTCTGGTTGCGGTCGGCGGCTGGCTGGGTGATAAAGTGCTGGGTACTAAGCGCGTTATCGTGCTGGGTATTCTGGTGCTGGCGACCGGTTATGGTCTGGTTGCCTGGTCAGGACACGATCAAAGTATGGTCTATATCGGCATGGCGACCATCGCCGTCGGTAACGGTCTGTTTAAAGCTAACCCTTCTTCGCTGCTGTCAACCTGCTACGCCAAAGATGATCCGCGCCTCGACGGTGCTTTCACCATGTATTACATGGCGATTAATATCGGTTCGTTGTTCTCCATTATGGCAACGCCATGGCTGGCAGCGAATTACGGCTGGAGCGTGGCCTTCTCGCTGTCATTTGTCGGTATGCTGATTACGCTGGTTAACTTCCTGTTCTGCCGTCGCTGGGTAAAAGATCACGGCTCTAAGCCAGATTTCGCGCCGGTCAATATCAGTAAACTGCTGATGACCCTTGTCGGTATTCTGGTCGTGGTTACCATTGCGACCTGGCTGCTGCACAATCAGGAGATTGCACGTATTACTTTAGGCTGTATTGTGCTGGGTATCGTGCTGCTGTTTGGTAAAGAAGCTTTCGCGATGAAGGGCGCGGCACGCCGTAAGATGATCGTTGCTTTCCTGCTGATGCTGGAAGCGGTAGTGTTCTTTGTGCTTTATAGCCAGATGCCAACCTCACTCAACTTCTTTGCTATCCGTAACGTTGAGCACAGCCTGATGGGCATTACTTTCCAGCCTGAGCAGTATCAGGCGCTGAACCCGTTCTGGATTATGGTCGGCAGCCCGATTCTGGCGGCTATTTACAATAAGATGGGTGATCGTCTGCCAATGCCGCACAAGTTTGCCTTTGGTATGGTGCTCTGCTCTGCTGCGTTTCTGGTTCTGCCGCTCGGCACCAAATTCGCCAGCGATCTCGGTATTGTTTCAGTAAGCTGGCTGATTCTCAGCTACGCGCTGCAAAGTATTGGTGAGCTGATGATCTCTGGTCTGGGACTGGCAATGGTCGCTCAGCTGGTGCCACAGCGTCTGATGGGCTTTATTATGGGCGCATGGTTCCTCACCACCGCTGGCGCGGCAATTATTGCCGGTAAGATCGCCAACCTGATGGCGGTGCCGGAGAACGTTACCGACCCGCTGCAGTCGCTGCACGTCTATGGTGATGTATTCCTGCAAATTGGTATTGCGACCGGCGTCATTGCGGTGCTGATGCTGCTGACCGCCCCGCTGCTTAACCGTATGACTCAGGGTGACGCGTAGCCCTGAGCTGCGTTTCATCACCAACCGCCTGCATGCAGGCGGTTTTTTTTTGCCTTTTCACCGTCGCTGTCACGTTGTGATAGCGCACCCGCAATGATATTTCTGAGGTTGTTTCACTGCTGACTTCACCCGCGCTGATGATATGACTGAGCTTCTTTAGTCAGCCAGAGTGTATTTATGAACAGCTTTATTTTGGGATTTAACGGGGAACGTCAGGACCCGGTCAGTGAAAATTATCATCCGGGAAAGGGATACCGTGCGTACAACCCCGCGTTGCTGCGGTTTAACTGTCCCGACAGTTACAGTCCGTTTGGTGCAGGGGGGATTAATCCGTATGGCTGGTGTGCAGGCGATCCGATCAATCGTGCCGATCCAGACGGTCACAGCAGCTGGCAAAGCTGGCTGGGTATTGGAATGGGCATCGCCGGACTGGCGCTGGCGCTGTTTACCGGCGGTAGTTCGATAATCGCCGCAGGCAGCGTGATATCCGCCATTGAATCGTCTTCTGCCGGCGCATTGCTGGTCGGGGGAGCCGGTATGCTGTCAGATGTGACCGCCATCGCCAGCGGCGTGCTGGAGACAAAAAATCCTCTGACTTCACAGATCCTGAGCTGGGTTTCGTTAGCGGCTGGCGTAATCGGTCTGGCACACGGCCTCAGCTCCACTGCGCAGAGCAGCGCCCGGTTGACCAGAACAACCACCCTCGGCTGGGAGACCATCCAACACATCAACGTCTTCGGATACGCTAATCTGGAGTTTGCCGAGGAGCAGGATAACTTTATGAATTATCTGTTTGAGGATATCCACCGTGGTCGTCTGAAGCCCAGACTGACTGTCGTTGCGCATGGTCATTTTGAACGCGGGACCGCGCGTATTCTGCTGGATAATGTCGCAGACATGGTTTACGACGGTACCGATTTCGCCAATCAACTGCGCGCAAGTGGCTATGATTTTAATCATTACTCTTCGATAAGAGCCGTAATGTGTCATTCCGCAGAAGGCGGATGGAACAGCTTTGCCGCACAGATAGCCTATGTCAGCGGACTCCCTGTCACCGGCTATCTCGGTGAGGTCTCGGTTGAGACCGAAGGTATCGATGATATTATGCAGAACGCCTATCTTGATACATTTCAGAGGACAGGCGATGTGATTGCATCATTACAGGCAGCCGATCGTGAAACCGTAGCCGAACTGAATGTATTCAGAACCAATTTTACTACCCAAGGCACCGGAGCATTTTATATTCTCAAAAATGACCCGTTATATAATTATAATCCGGTCACCTATTTTCCAGATGGCAGGCGGATGTACCGAAATTATTGATGGCTGTCACCATCGCGCAGATCATCACTGACAACCGGCGTTTCCGGCACTAAGATGATGAGATCCTTTTTCTCTGAGCTTCAGGAGCATCAAATGAAACTGTTCAGTAAACCCGGCGCCTGTTCACTCTCGCCACATATTGTGCTGCGTGAGTGCGGCCTCGACTTCACCCAGGTTAATGTCGATCTGGCCAGCAAGAAAACCGAAAGCGGTGAAGATTATCTGCAAATCAATGCCAAAGGACAGGTTCCGGCGCTGCTGCTGGATGATGGCGGCCTGCTGACCGAAGGGGTTGCTATCGTCCAGTATCTGGCGGATCTGAAAGCCGATCGCCAGCTGTTGGCCCCGTCCGGTAGCCTGACGCGTTACCACACGATTGAATGGCTGAATTATATCGCCACTGAACTGCATAAAGGCTTTAGCCCGTTATTTAACCCGGCGACGCCGGAAGAGTACAAACAGCTGACGCGCAGCCAGCTGGAGAAGAAGTTTCAATACGTCAACAGTCAGCTGCAGGAGAAACAGTGGCTGATGGGTCTTCGCTTTACCGTCGCCGATGCCTATCTGTTTACCGTTACTCGCTGGGCGCGCGCGCTGAAACTGAATCTTGACGGTCTTGATGCGTTAAATGACTGGATGGAACGGGTGGCTGAGCGCCCTGCTGTCGCTGCGGCTTTAAAAGCTGAAGGACTGGTCTGACGCCACATCAGTAGCATAAAAGGGGAAAGTTCTGGTCAGCTTTACCCCTTTTAAATTTTCTTTAAGCGAATAAACTGGCACTAACTTTGCTTTTTAATCTTACTTAAAGGTGCCGGTATGTCAGTAAAATTAATTGCCGTCGATATGGATGGAACCTTTCTCAGTGACAACAAAAGTTATAACCGGGCGCGCTTTAACCTTCAGTACCAGCAAATGCAGCGCCAGGGGATTAAGTTTGTCGTCGCCAGCGGAAACCAGTTTTATCAGCTGACCCGCTTTTTCCCTGAAATTGCCAGCGAGATTACCTTTGTTGCCGAGAATGGCGCATACGTATTCAGTGAAAATAAACCGCTGTTCTGTGGTCATATCCCCTTTACTGATGTGCGTCATATAATGGCTGAACTGGCGCAAATGGAGCAGGTATACACGGTAGTTTGCGGCGAGCAAGGTGCCTGGCTGCACCATACAGCGCCAGATTCCGTGGCCGCGCTGATGTCGCGTCATTATTATCGCCTGCAGCGCTACCATGACGTGGCAGAGCTGCCGGACGATATCTTTAAATTTGCCCTGACGCTGGACGATTCCCTGATACCACAACTCTCTGCGCATCTGGGCACCGTGCTCAACGGCAGCGTCACGCCTGTCACCAGCGGGTTTGGGTTTGTTGACCTGATTATTCCTGGCGTTCATAAAGCTAACGGCCTGAAGATCCTGCAACAGCACTGGGATATTGATGATGCGGCAATGCTGGCATTCGGCGACAGCGCCAATGACAAGGAAATGCTGACGATGGCCGGATATAGTTTCAGTATGGCTAATGCCAGTGAAGAGATTAAACAGGTGGCACGCTATCAGGCCGGGCATAATAATGAGGAAGCGGTGCTGGATATCATTGATCAGGCACTGGAAGGTTGTGCCCCTTTTTACTGAGCAGATTAAGGAAAACGCCGTCCAGCCGGTTTCCACCGGAAACTGACTGAATGGCGTATTCCAGTTACATATTTTCTACTTTACTGACGCTGACGTTATTCGCTGGCGCGTTAACATGAAATTTCTCCAGTACCAGATGCTGGATTTTTTCCAGTGAAACCCCGGCGGTTTCCGGCAGGTAACGGAAGGTGAAGAAATACATCCCCAGTGAGAATACCGCAAACAGCAGCAGCGGAAAGCCGCCGTGAAATATCTCCAGCAGCCACGGATTGCTGTTCATAATCGGGAAAGTGGTACTGATAATAAAGTTAGCCACTGACATCATACAGATCGAGATACCGACGCAGACCGCACGAATCTCAGTCGGAAACAGCTCGCCCAGTACTGTCCAGACAATTTGCCCCCAGGTGATGCCGAAGAAAATCATATAAGCGAACAGGCCAATCACCGCCAGCATACCCGGCAAATGATAGTAGAAAGCCACAAATGAATAGGTAAGAAACACGCAGGAAGCAATTGCGCCCATTAACAGCAGCTTGCGACGCCCTACTCTATCAATCAACGACATACCGATTAACACCCCGACGAACTGACAGACAGAAAGCCAGAAGGTCTGCAGCAGCGCCGATCCAGCGTCAGGAAAGACATTTTTCAGCAGCGAGGGACCAAAATACTGAATCACGTTAATCCCGCTGATTTGGTTGCCTACGGCCAGACCAATGCCGACAATCAGTAACGGAACGGTGGTTTTATTTAATCTGAAGCGGGTAGTATGAGTCTGCGCGGCATTCTGTGGTAACGACGATTTTATTTCGTTGAATACCGTCTGCGCATGTTTACCATTGGAAATTTTAGTCAGGGTATCCAGTGCGGATTTATCACGCCCTTTCAGCACGTTCCAGCGAGGTGACTCCGGAATAAAAATCACAAACAGAATAAATAATGCGCAGGGAACCAGCGCAGTCGCCAGAATATAGCGCCAGCCGATATCCACCATCGCCTCCGGCAGCATCGACTGATGAATATAGTAGTTAGTCAGCAGCACTACTGACTGGCCTCCGACGCAACAAACAGAATAGAGCGCAGTGGTTCTGCCGCGAAACTTTGAAGGTGACAGTTCAGCGAGATAGATCGGCGAAATCACCGACGCCAGACCAATCGCCAGCCCACCAAGCATGCGCGCAGCCACAAATACGGTAAAATTGTGTGCTACCGCAGTGCCTGCAACCGAGAGAGTAAAAATCAGTGCCGTAATGGCCAGCGATTTTTTACGCCCCAGTTTGTCACTGAGTTTCGGTGCCAGAAAACAGCCGACCAGACTTCCCAGCAGAATATTGGACACTGCCCAACCGGTTTCTGCCGGAGAGAGTCGGAAATGCTCACTGAGCGGTTCGATTGCTCCGGATATAATCGAAGAGTCGTAGCCCAACAACAGTCCGCCAAATGCCGCGACCGTACAGCAGAGCATAACGTACTTCATGTTATAACGCGTTTGCCTGGTTTCCATCGTTCTCGCCCTTATCGCTGCGTTACGCAGGTTCTTATCAATGACAGATTTGCTTGCAGATGGCGTCATTCAGATGCGCCATCATCATTGAAATATATTTTCTAATTACAAAAATATCGAACCATTCATTCTGTTTATGTGGGCGAGTTAAAACTTTTTTTTCAACCGGGTGTAAGCGAGAAACCTCTTCTCCTGGTCAGAAGAAATCAGTATACAGAGGAAATGAAGGAGACAAATGCATCACTGAAATTTGAAGAAAATCAGTAAGTCAGACTGGAGCATCCTAAATAACCGTGGCTGTGATGCCGCATCGAATGATACGGCATCAACTCAGGCAAGCTAGTTCTTCTGACGTACCAGCGCCGCCAGCGCGGCAATTTGTTGGGTCAGATGCTGCCGTGTACTTTCATCGGTAATTTCGCCCGATTCAGCATTAATTCGCGCCGCGGCCTGGCCGATCATAATTTCTGGTTTATTCAGTACCTGCGCATCCAGGAACACCATCACCTGGCGCAGATGGTACTGGGCGCGCGCGCCGCCAATCATGCCCGGCGACGCAGTCTGAATCGCCACCGGCTTTCCGGCAAAAGGCGTTTCTGGCAAGCGTGAAATCCAGTCCAGCGCATTTTTCAGCGCGCCCGGAATCGAATAGTTATATTCCGGCATCACGATAATCACGCCGTCTGACTGAGCAATTGCCTGCCCCATCGCCTGCACCGCCGGAGGAAATCCGCTTGCCTGAATATCGGCATCGTAGTGTGGCAGCTCACTGATTGAACCAAGCGCACTGATCTCCACCCCTTCAGGTGCCAGTGCCGGCAGATTATTCGCCACTACGGCATTTAATGAGGCTTTACGTAAGCTTCCCAGTAACGTCACAAACTTCACAGTACGCACTTCAGACATAGGCTTCTCCTAATCAACATTGATTGTTTGAAAAAAATAATGTTCCAGTTAACAGCCAGCTGCAAGTTTTATCCAGCAACAATCTGGATTCTCTGTTGGATATGCCCCCATTGTTGCAACAGTGAAACAATACCGTTAGTGGGTTTATTTCGATTAACATTCGACCGCCCAGCGTTTTTTTGCGCACACGTCTGTCCGACTAACACGATTATCATTTAACGGTAATCAAATCGTCATCCCGGCTGTTTACTGTCGCGAAAAAGCCTCCGGAGAGATAACCGTGTTCACACTCGAAACCGTCCTCGACGATCTTTATCCGCAGCGCAAAACGCCGGGCTGGCAAAAAAAGGTGCTGCGGATCCTGCTGCATGAAAAAGAGTTTCAGCAATTTAACCAGCATCATCGCCACCTGAAAGGGCTGGATAGGGTGGAACAGGTACTGGAGTATCTCGATATCCGCTGTGAACTGAGCGAGCGCGATCTGGAGCAGATCCCCAGCCAGGGTCCGGTGGTTATCGTGGCCAATCATCCACTCGGCACGCTGGATGGGCTGGCACTGCTGCATGCAGTGTCGCAGGTGCGGCGCGATGTTAAAATTGTCACTAATCGCCTGCTGAACTGTCTTGAATCACTGCGCAGTCTGATGGTGCCGGTGGACAACATGGGCAATCGCACCAACCGCCAGCAGTTAGCACTGATGCAGGAGCAACTTGAGAATCACGGGGTGCTAATCTTTTTTCCGGCCGGTGAAGTGTCGCGCTTTGGCAGTAAAGGCGTCAGGGACGGAAAATGGCGCCACGGCTTTATTCGCCTCGCCGCACGATTCCGGGCACCGATTGTGCCGGTTCACATCAGCGGGCGTAACAGTATGCTGTTTTATGCCACCTCGATTATTTATCAACCGCTGTCGATGTTGCTGCTGGTGCGCGAAATGTTTAAGCATCGCGGGGCTCGGCTTAAACTTAAAATTGGCGCATGCATTCCCTTTGCCAGCTGGCATGACGGTCATACGCCAGCAAAGCAGCTGGCTAAGCGTTTCCGACGTCATCTTTATCGCATTGCCCGGAACAAATCCGCACTGTTTCAGACCGAACCGGCGATTGCTCGTGCGGAGGATCGCGCGGTGCTGAAGCGCGCGCTGGCAGAATGTGAAGTGCTTGGGCACCTTGCCGATGGCAAAGTGATCTATCTTTACCGTCGCAACGGTGAAGACTATGTGCCCATTCTGCGTGAACTGGGGCGGCTGCGTGAAATTGCCTTTCGCGCGGTGGGTGAAGGCAGCGGCAAACGACGCGATCTGGATGACTATGACGACGACTATTATCATCTGATTCTGTGGGATCAACAGGCGCTGGATATTGTCGGTGCTTACCGTTTTCTCCCGACCGCTGATCAGCTGGCGCGCAAAGGCGTGAATGGCATCTACAGCCAGAGCTTGTTTCATTACGACAACCAGATGAACCCGGTGCTGTTGCAGGGCATTGAGCTGGGGCGCAGTTTTATTCAGCCGGCATACTGGGGCAAACGCGGCCTGGATTATTTGTGGCTGGGAATAGGCGCTTATCTGGCGAAATATCCGCAATATCGCTATCTGTTTGGGCCGGTATCGATCTCCGGCGGGATGCCGATAGCGGCTCGCGATCTGCTGGTGGCCTTTTACCGTCTCTACTTCGCGCCAACGATGCCGCTGGCGACCTCACGCCGTCCGTGGCCAGCCTCGCTCCCTGCGGTGCTGGCGCAGTTTACCGGTGACAATTACGCGGAAGATTTAAAGCGCCTGAAGCAACTGCTGAATAATCTGGGTACTGCGATTCCGCCGCTGTATAAACAGTATTCTGAGCTGTGCGAACCGGGTGGCGTGCAGTTTATTGATTTCGGCAGCGACCCGGCTTTCAACCACTGTGTTGACGGGCTGGTGCTGGTGGACCTGACCCAGCTTAAAGCCTCGCGCTATCAGCGCTATATCGCCGTTCACCTTGCGGCGTCGCAGGAACGGCTAACGCATGGCGCAAGTGTTCCGTCAGTGTCAGATCGGCTGTCGTGAAACATGTTCCGCTGCGGCCTGATTAGCCAGAGTCACCGCCTCAGCTAAAGAGTGCTGCCGCAATAAGGCTGCGGCTAAAACCCCCATAAAACAGTCACCTGCACCGTGAGTACTGACCAGCACCACCTTCTCTGCCGCCAGCGACTGGCAACTCTGCCCCTGCTCGCACCAGGCGACGCCATATTCTCCGGCTGTCACCACCACCGCCGGAAACTGACGGCTTAATGACTCCGCGGCCAGACAGGCACTTGCTAAGTCAGCCACTTTCAACCCGCTAAGATCGCGTGCCTCAACCGCATTGACCACCAGCAAATCCACCGCTGCGCGCATTTCGACACTGATTTCACGGGCCGGTGCCGCATTCAGGCACACCGTAACGCCGCGCAGTTTCGCTTGCGCAGCGGCACTGACATTCACACTTTCAGGTACTTCATTCTGCAATAACAGCATGACACTATTTTGCCATGCGCTGTCTACGGTAAACTGTGCCGGATCGATAGCGTTATTGGCATTGGATACCACCACGGCGCCATAATCATTTTCCGCATCGAGAATTGCCACACTCATGCCTGAAGGCACCGAATCCAGCACCGCAACCCGCTGCGTATTAACGCCAGCGTGATTAAGTTGCGAAAGTAAAAATTTTCCCTGGTCATCGTCGCCCACTGCACCGATAAAGCTCACCTCTGCACCCGCTCGGGCGGCAGACAAAGCCTGATTGCCGCCTTTACCGCCAAATTTATATGCGCAGTCAGTACCCATCACGGTTTCGCCTTTTTCAGGGCGATGGTGTGCCTGGAGCATAATGTCGTAATGGAGACTACCAGTGACTACTATTTTACCCATGCTAATATTCTCTTAAATTCTGGACCGCCTGCTGAGTTTTAATCAGATTCCTTTCTGCTTTATTAAGATCCTTTTTCGCAATAGCCACAAACAATGCGTCCAGTATATTCAGCTGTGCAATGCGTGACGCTGCGTTTTCCCCCAGCAAATGAGAGCCCTGCGAAGTTGAAGTGAGCACCACATGCGCATCGCGCGCAATGGGCGACTCGGAGTAATTAGTAATAGCAATAACCCGGGCACCGTTACGCGCCGCCAGTTTAATCGGCTCATTAACGGCGCGTGTGGCACCGGAATGACTGATTGCAATTACCACATCATCGTCCGATAAAATCGCTGCTGACATCAGCATAATATGTGCATCATCGTATGCTGTGGTTTTAATTCCAATTTTAAGCAGTTTATGCGACAGGTCGCGCGTCACTGCGGCAGAGCCACCCACCGCATATAAGTCGATATGTCGTGCTTTAAAAAGAATATCAGCAGCGCGATTGAATTCAGAAACATCGAGAATAGACAGCGTTTCTTCAATTGCCTGAATCGATGTTCGGAAAACTTTTGACAGTAATTGTTCCGATGAGTCACCAGGTTCTATTTCCGCATGCAGTCCTGCCACTTCAGAGTAATTATAGTAAACCAGACTGCTTCTGAAATCCCGAAAGCCCGAGAAGTTAAGCTTTTTGGCTATTTTTACTATCATGGCATCAGAAACATTATTTTCCTGAGCAATTTCTTTCAACGTTGTCTGCTCGGATAAATCGGTTCTGGCTGTAATCGACTCCACGACTTTTCTTTCCAGTGGCGTCAACATTGGCAAACGCATACGAATTTGAGCACCTATTGCTTTCGGATCCTGATTCATTACTTGCCTCGAGTCGCTCTGTCAATCAACATGGCTATGATAATTATTAGGCCAGTAGCAAGCAATTGATAAAACGCCTGAATATTCAGAAGCGTCAGGCCGTTACGCAGCGATCCGAGAATAATTGCGCCAACAATGGTGCCAATCACACTGCCTTTGCCACCCATTAATGAGGCGCCACCAATCGCCGCCGCCGCAATCGCATCCAGCTCCCATAAATTTCCCATCGTCGGCTCAGCCGCGCCGAGACGACCGATTAAAATCAGCGACGCCAGCGAGGCTAATACACCCGAGATAACAAACACCGTCACTTTGGTTCTTTTTACCGGCACGCCAGCCACCCGGGCGGCTTCCTCATTACCGCCTACCGCCAGAATGTACTCACCAAGCGGGGTTTTATTCATAATGACCCACAGCGTAACTGCCACCACCACCACAATCACAATCGGCGTGGGAATCCCCAGCACGGTACTGTTGATTAAACTGCGAAACTCCATCGGAATGCCGAAGATGGGATTGCCGCCGGTAAAAATTAACGACAGCGCGCGAAACAGCGACAGGCCACCAAGGGTAACGATAAACGGTTGCAGTCCGGCATAAGCCACTAACGTGCCGCTGAAAATACCGCACATCGCGCCGACTCCCAGCGTCGCCATAATCGCCAGCGGCACCGGCACGCCGGAAACCATCAGGGTAGCGCCTAATACCGCAGATAACGCCGCTGTCGGCCCGACCGAGAGATCAATACCACCGGAAATAATCACCAGCGTCATTCCCAGCGCAATAATGGCATTAATCGAAGACTGTTGCAGAATATTAAGCAGATTAGGCAGGGTAAAAAATACCGGTGACAGCATCGAAAAAGTGAAAAGAATAATCAGTAGCCCAATCACCGTTCCTGCATCACGCAGATTAAATTTAAACAGCGCAGAAGGATGTCCTGCAGGCTGAGTTTTACCTTGTGTCATCATAACGAGTGCCTTAATGATAAATGTAGGTTGCAGAGCAAGTTATTTATTTACGATCGCTAATCGCATAACGGGCGATGTTTTCTTCTGTTATCTCATCACCTTTAAGCTCAGTAGTAATCTTACCTTCGCGCATCACCAGTACGCGGTCTGATATACGGATAATTTCCGGCATTTCAGACGAGACCACCACGATAGCTTTTCCCTGCCGGGCTAACTTTTCAATTAAATTATAAATTTCAGACTTGGCACCAATATCGATACCCCTGGTGGGTTCATCAAAAAGAAACACCTTGGTGTCCGCCACTACCCAGCGGCCAATAATCACCTTCTGCTGATTGCCACCACTTAATGTGCCGATGGGCTTTTCAATATTCAGGGGCCGCAGATTCAGATCGGTCATAACGTCCAGCGCCACCTGATTCAGTTTATTTTTTTTCAGCAGGCCGCTGCGGGTAAAATTGCCCAATGATGGTAGCGCGACGTTCATTTTTACCGCCCGCTCTTTAATAATGCCCTCTTTTTTACGGTCTTCCGGAACCAGCCCGATGCCGGCGCGGATCGCCGAACGTACATTAAGATTGTTCACTGCCTTGCCATCAACAATCACTCTACCACTGGTTTTGCTGTCGATACCGGCAATCAGTTTCAGCAGTTCAGTCCGCCCCGCCCCCACCAGCCCGGCGATACCCAGCACTTCCCCTGCCTTGACGCTAAAGCTGGCAGGCAACACGGTCTGACCACGCTCAAGGCCTTCAACCCGCAGCAGCTCCTTATCACCGACAAACGACTGATGCTGGATCTTTTCAATCTTACGCCCAACCATTTTGGTGACAATGGTCTCCTCCGTCTCATCACGGATATTAACCACCCCCACCTGTTTGCCATCGCGCATAATGGTGGCGCGGTCACAGACTTTAAATATCTCATCCATTTTGTGTGAGACGTAAATCAATGACACATTCATGGATTTCAGATCGGCGATTAACTCCGCAAGCCGTTCAAACTCTGTTGGCGTCAGGCTGGAAGTAGGCTCATCCATGGCGATGATTTTTGCCTCATCCAGCAACGCCCGAGCAATTTCGACAATCTGCTGTTGCGAAACCTTCAGGTTTTTAATCGGCTCATCAGGATTAATCGACGGATCAAGACGCCTGAGAATCGCCACCGCCTTCTTATACTGCGCTTTACGATCGACAAACAGGCCGCGAAAGCGAGTTAATGGCCGACCAAGAAACATATTCTGCGCGACGGAGAGTTCCGGAACGTGCTGTAACTCCTGATGAATCATGGCAATGCCAGCATGTCGCGCCGAAAGCGGATTTTTCATCTGCACCAGTTGCCCGTCGACCCTGATTTCCCCCTCATCAGAGGCGCGCACGCCGGAGAGAATATTGAGCAAAGTTGATTTCCCCGCGCCGTTTTCACCAATTAACGCGTGTACTTCGCCATGCCTGACCGAAAAATCCACGCCCTGCACCGCGGCGATATTGCCATAGGTTTTGCTGATGCCGCGCATCGTCAAACAATCGTGTTCCATACAGCCTCCGTCACTTTACTTACTGCTGTAACAGCAGCTGGCGCAGTTTCTCATTATCTTTAGTCGAGAATGCCTCTGCGTTTTCTTTAGTGATCAGCGCCTGAGGTGTAGAGATCACGCGTGATAATTTCTGCCCATTTACCAGACGAACCATCACTTCCATTGCCACTTCACCAGTCAGAACCGGGAAGCTGTCGACGGTACCGGTCAGTTCACCGCGCTTGATGGAAGCATAGGCATCAGAAATACCGTCGGTGCCAAACACCGCTACCTGCTTGCTTTTACCCAGTGAATTCACCGCCTCCACGACGCCGAGCGCCATGCCGTCATTGTTGGCGTAGAAGCCAATTAAATCCGGGTGCTGCTGTAAAATAGTTGCCGCCGCGTTATAGGCATTTTCACGGCTCCAGTTTGCCGGCACGCTGGCAACAACCTGAAACTTCCCGTTGGCTTCAAGGGTTTCTTTAAAGCCTTTGGTACGCTGCGCCGCTGCATAAACGCCAGGCTGGCCTTCGATTACCGCCACTTTTCCGCCCTGAGGTTTATGCTTAATAAACCAGTTAGCCACCCGGACGCCGTTATCTTTCTGCACATTACCAACGTAGTAAGCCGCATTGGGCATTACCGCGTCATTGACGTTCACCACCGGGATACCTTTACTTTTGGCAGTCTCATACGCCGGCTGTAAATTGGCGTCGGTCTGCGGTGAAACCAGCAGGCCATTAAATCCCTGAGCGATCAATGTCTCAGCGATGGATAATTGTCCGAGCTGATCGTCTTCATTGGCGGCGGCCTGGTAAGCCACGGTAAAGCCATGTTTATCGGCAAAGGCTTTATAGCCGTCGCCAAGTGAACGCCAGTATTCATTGGTCAGGGTTTTCGATACGCCGCCAATTTTCAGTTTACCGTCCGCTGCAGGCAGTGGTCCGTATTTGGTCGCCAGTTCGGTCCACTCGGTACGATCCTTTTCGGTATCAGACTGCAGTGGAGTTAAATCGGCGGCAAAAACGCTGGTGCAAAACAAGCCTGAGGCGAGTACAGAAAGTAATGTTTTTTTCATTTTCAGACCTTCTTCTTTTTTATTATTGCCATAGCTGAGCCAGCGATGGCACGGGGACTATCTGGCCAGCATAATGTCATTAACAATTTGCTGGGAGGTAACCGCGTCCTGACGACTGATGGCCTCCGCCAGCGGCTGATTGTTATTCAGTTTTTCGCAAAGCTTCAGTAAACGGGTGACGGTGGCGATATTGGTTTCCGCTTCACGCACCGGATCGAGACCGCTGGCGTCCGGGAAAGTATCGAAATAATAAGCGCCCTGATAACCATCACGCTGCATCTGCCAGAGGAACTCCAGCGTGGCGCGCGGGTTAACCGAAGCCGCCATCAGGCCATCATCGCGTTTGCCCCAGCCGTCATTAAGATCCAGACCCAGCAGCCGCGAACGGCGCGCCACCATCGCGGCGGCATAAGCCGGGATCTCATTGGCGTACAGCACATGGGCAAAATCGAGCGTAATGCCAAGATTGGGGCAACCGGCTTCTTCTACCGCAATCAAACAGGTGGTGACATTCGGGAAAATACTGAATGCACGTGGCTCGTTAGGTTTGTATTCGATGCTGACATCAACATCCGGGGCATATTCGGCCACTTCCCGGACCGCGCTGACCGCATCCTCCCAGATTTTTTTGTAATCTGCCTGGAAGCAGTAATCAAAACCATCCTGCCCCATCCACAATGTCATCAGGCTGGCACCGAATTCACGTCCGGCATCGATCCCGCGTTTAGTCAGCTCAATCGCCTTACGACGAATTTTTGGATCGGGGTTGGTGAATGCACCGATTTTAAATTCCGCCGCATCCCAGCGCATCTGCATACCGTTGACCGCCAGCCCTGACTGCTCGATTTTCTGACGCATGACGTTAACATCATCGGTGATGTGCTGAGGATAGTTCAGATCCAGATGGGTTAAACCTTTAACCGTGGCGGCGCGCTCGATCATTTGCAGAACTGAGGGCTTACCTTGCAGATCCGGCCAGTAAAGTGGCGCACCGGAGGCAAATGAGTTCAGACGTGTGGCAAATTTAAGCTCTGACATGGGGTGTCCTTGATGATATCGATTGTGATGTACTTTCCAACTTCACATACATCCGTAAAGTTGTTTACAAATATCATTGGTGCTGGTCACCCGCAATAGTCAACGCTGACTTTCTAACCGATTTGAGATGTCATTCACGAAATTGTCGGGCAAAAATCACCGATGACCTGAGCGCATTCCGTTTGACGCTATCTTTTGCCTGGCAGAATGTGGCAGTATACATTTCATATATGTTTCGTATAGGTGACGTATGGGAATCGTAAAAATCTCTGATTTGATGCACGAGAATTTGCGCATCGCCAGCAATGCTATGAGCCGGTCGATTAACGCTCAGGCTGAGCACTGGATGAAAATCGGCATGCTGGCGGAGCTTTGCCCGCAGCTGTCGCATGACCAACTGGCTCGTGCGCTGGTTAAGGCGGAATTACAGGGCGATACCGATATCGCCAGCCTGCTTAAATCGTTTGAAAAGCATGAGGAAGCACAATGAAACAGGTCAAGCTGCACTCGCAGCAAGAAATTGAACTGGCGCGCGCGGCCGGGCAGGCAGCCGCACAAGTGCTGGAAATGATCACCCCGTATGTCCGCGCTGGCGTGACTACCGATGAACTTGATCGCCTGTGCCATGATTATCTGGTTCATCAGCTGAATGTCATTCCTGCCAATATTGGCTATCACGGCTATACGCGCACCGTCTGCACGTCAGTAAATCATGTGGTTTGCCACGGCATTCCATCGGATAAAAAGCTGAAAAACGGCGATATAGTTAATATCGATGTGGCGATCGTTAAAGAAGGTTGGTATGGCGATACCAGCAGAATGTACTTTGTCGGTGAGCCGTCAGTACGCGCACGACGGCTGGTGGATGTCACTTATCAGTCGATGGTGGCCGGTATTAAGGTTGTGCGTCCGGGCGCCACGCTGGGTGATATCGGCGCGGCCATCCAGCGCGTAGCTGAAGGTGCCGGATTTTCGGTGGTCAGGGAGTATTGTGGTCATGGTGTGGGTGAAGAGTATCACACTGCCCCACAGGTGCTGCATTACGGTATCGCCGGTGAAGGGATGGTGCTGGAGCCGGGGATGATTTTTACCATTGAACCGATGATCAATGTTGGCAAAGCCGCCACCAGTGTACTTTCCGACGGCTGGACAGTGGTCACTAAGGATCGCTCGCTCTCTGCCCAGTGGGAACACACCATTGCGGTCACTGATTCAGGTTATGATTTGCTGACGCCGTGGCCGGAAGGCACCGGTGATTACGAAGCGATATAGAGGTCTACGGGCGGCATCATCGTCGCCCGTAAATAAAGCAGATTTACAGCTTCACCGCCGCAAAATGGTGCTGAGGCTTAGCAATTCCTTCCTGTGCCGCCACCAGCTGCAGCTCATATTCACCCATTTCATGGGTTTTAATCATCACTTCATACACCGCGGCGGTGACGTGTTCCAGCGCCTGTTGCAGCGGCTGGCCGTGCAACAGATTAACCAATAACAGCCCGCTGGTCAGATCGCCGACACCGACCGGTTGACGCACGCCAAAATCCACCAGCGGACGGCTGATATGGAAGGCTTCCCCGGCGGTGATCAGCAGCATTTCGAAGCGATCGCTGCGCAATCCGGCACGCGCCAGATGCTTAACCAGTACCACCTTCGGCCCCAGTGCGATCAGCTCACGCGCGGCCGCTACTGCTTCATCCACACTGGCCACGCTTTTCCCGCTGAGCATTTCCAGCTCCAGCAGGTTTGGCGCAATAATGTCGCTGGCAGGCAGTGCCGCTTTGCAGTGAAATTCGGCGACGCCGGGAGCCACAATGCAGCCTTTTTCCGGATGACCCATCACCGGATCACAAAAATACCAGGCGTCAGGATTTGCCGCTTTTACCTGCTGAACAATCTTTAATATATGTTCGCCCTGTTCAGCCGAACCGAGGTAACCACTCAGCACCGCATCACAGGTTTTCAGGCGATCGATTTCAGCGATACCTTTGGCGATATCGGTCAGATGTGAGGCCGGCATCACTGAGCCGGTCCAGTGACCGTATTGAGTGTGGTTAGAGAACTGCACGGTATTGAGCGGCCAAACGTTTGCGCCCATGCGACGCATCGGAAATTCTGACGCACTGTTGCCAGCATGACCAAAAACCACATGCGACTGGATAGAAAGGATATTTTTCATTATCGGGGGACCTGCACAGCCTTGCCAAATTAAGTGCCGGCATCACCGGCACTTGAGGATCGATATTATTTTATTTCCAGCACACCAGGCAGTAGTGCTTTTTGCCGCGACGCAGCAGGGTAAAACGCCCAAACAGTTTGTCGCTGTCGCTGAAGCGGTATTCCGCATCAGACTGCTTCTCACCGTTCACCGTTACCGCATTAGAACCGATCATTGTGCGCGCCTGACCGCGGGATGGCACCAGCTCAGCATTAACCAACGCCTGTTGCAGATCGTCTTCTGCCGCCAGTTCAATTGTCGGCATGCCGTCTTGCGCCAGCTGTTCAAAATCTGCTTCGGTCATTTCGGTCATCGCACCGGAGAACAGGCTCTGGGTAATGCGTTTTGCCGCTGCCAGACCCGCTTCGCCATGAACCAGCTTCGTCACCACTTCCGCCAGCACGTACTGAGCACGTGGTGCTTTACCGCTGTTTTTGTCTTCTTCTTCCAGCGCATTGATCTCGTCAAGGCTAAGGAAGGTGAAGAATTTCAGGAAGCGATAGACATCGGCATCGGCGGTGTTGATCCAGAACTGATAGAATTTGTACGGGCTGGTCTTTTTCGCGTCCAGCCACACTGCGCCACCTTCGGTTTTACCGAATTTGGTGCCATCAGCTTTGGTGATCAACGGCACCGTCAGGCCAAATACCTGGTTCTGATGCAGACGACGCGTCAGATCGATACCGGAAGTGATATTGCCCCACTGATCGGAACCGCCAATCTGTAATGCCACGCCGTAGCGCTCATTCAGGCAGGCAAAGTCATAGCCCTGCAGCAGATTGTAGGAAAACTCAGTGAAAGAGATCCCCTGGTCATCGCGATTCAGACGCTGCTTCACCGCTTCTTTATTAATCATCTGATTAACTGAGAAGTGCTTACCAATATCGCGCAGGAACGTCAGCACGTTCATGCCGCCAAACCAGTCGTAGTTATTGGCGGCAATGGCGCTGTTGTCACCGCAGTTAAAATCGAGGAACGGTGCCACCTGATGACGAATTTTATCAACCCATTCATTAACGGTGTCGGCGGTATTCAGTTTACGTTCGGCTGCTTTGAAGCTTGGGTCGCCAATCAGTCCGGTTGCGCCACCTACCAGGGCAACAGGTTTATGTCCGGCGTCCTGAAAGCGTTTCAGGCAAAGCAAAGGCACCAGATGCCCCAAATGCAAGCTGTCGGCGGTCGGATCGAAGCCGCAATACAGTGCGATTGGCCCTTGCGCCAGTCGTGCTGCTAACGCGTCCTCATCCGTTACCTGGGCGACAAGCCCCCGCTCTTGCAATTGTTTAATCAGGTTACTGCTGGCCATCAAAGACTCCATGTAGAAACGACTGCACCTGGGCTGGTACACAGCTTTCCGCCTGGATGCGGAAGAAAAATTACGGCCTATAGAATAAAGCGCTGAAGGATTCAGTACCAGCGCTTAAAGGGATTTTTCAGTAATTCAGGGCGCCAGTCGGTCGATTTTCCAGCCTTCGCCGTCGCGCTGATAGAGGAAGCGATCGTGCAGCCGGTGTTCTCCTCCCTGCCAGAACTCCATCGTATCGATTTTGATGCGGAATCCACCCCAAAAACTCGGCAACGGGATCTGCCCCTGCTGGAACTTCTGCTTCAGCTCAAGGAATTTACCTTCCAGCACGCCACGCGCGGAAATCCGGCTCGACTGTTTTGATACCCACGCGCCGATCTGGCTGTCGCGCGGTCGGCTGTGGAAATACTTCATGACTTCCAGCGCCGACAGTTTCTCCACGCTGCCCAGCACCATCACCTGACGTTCCAGCATGTGCCATGGAAACAGCAGGCTGATGCGTGGGTTATTTTCAAGGTGATGCGCTTTACGACTGCCGAGATTGGTGTAGAACACCATTCCCTGTTTATCGTAGTGTTTCAGCAGCACAATGCGCTGATAAGGTTGGCCGTGTTCATCAACGGTAGCCACGCTCATCGCGGTGGGATCGGGCAGCTGGGCGTCACATGCCTGGCGCAGCCAGTGCTCAAACAGATCGAGCGGTTCTTCGGGAAGATCCTTACGGCGCAGGCCACCACGCGTATATTCACGACGCAGATGGGCAATCTGTTGCAGGTTATCGCTATCGGTCATAACAAAGGCTTCTGGAAAATAAAAAGGGTGAAGCCATTGTGCGCCTCACCCCGATGAACTTCAACGACTTAACTTCCTGATTGCAGCTTACAATCATCGATAATAATTTTATCGTTACGCTCGATAAAAGCCCCGTCGCCCTTCGACCAGAAGACGTAGTTGCCGTCACTGTAGCGCGCGCCGGAAGCGGCAACCTGCTGCTTCAGGGTCAGCGGCTTACCATCCAAAATCAGGCTGACCTGCTCTTGGCTGTTGTCTACCTTAACCGTCAGCGGCAGGGTGCCGCAGGTATAGCGCAGGGTTTCAACCTGTTGTTGCTCAGAATGCGACATCAGACCACAGCCCGATAAGGTGAATAAAGCGGCTACCATCAGGGTGTTTTTCATCAATAACTCCTTTTCAACCACAACTGCTAATTAGTGTGAACCATCGGGATAATTAGCCGGGAAAATGGCACCCAGCACGCTGGCACTACGGGCACCGGTCACGGAGGGCAGATTCCCCGGCAGACCAGATAAGGTGCGATAAGCCAGCCAGGCAAATGCCAGCCCTTCCATATCATCCCCGCTGATTCCCAGTTCGTCGGTGCTGAGCACTTCCGTTCCCGCCAGCTGCCCCGCGAGACGCGCCATCAGCAGCGGGTTGCGCCCGCCGCCGCCGCAAACGATCAGTCGTTCGCAGCCGCCGCTCAGCAGCACCTGTTCAGCAATGGTGACGGCGGTCAGCTCTGTCAACGTCGCCTGCACATCTTGCGCCGCCAGCGCCGGAAAAGCACTCAGCTGTTTCTCAATCCATCCGAGGTTAAAATATTCGCGTCCGGTACTTTTCGGTGCCGGCAGCGCAAACCAGGGATCGGCCAGCATCGATTGCAACAGCGGTACGATCACTTTGCCGCTGCTGGCCCACTCACCATCTTTATCATAGGCTTTGCCGCGCTGACGCCAGATCCACACGTCCATCAGCATATTACCCGGACCCGTATCATAACCACGCACCGGCTTACCGGGTATCAACAGCGATAAATTAGCGATACCGCCAATATTAAGCACCATGCGACGTTCGCTGGTGTGCATCAGCAGCGCCTGGTGAAACGCAGGCACCAGCGGCGCGCCCTGCCCGCCCAGCGCCATATCGCGCCGGCGAAAATCGCCGACCACGGTAATGCCAGTGGCGGCAGCAATCTGATTATTATCGCCAATCTGCTGGCTGTTAGGCGCCTCACCCAGCGGTTCGTGCCAGACGGTCTGGCCATGACAACCGATGGCAGTAATATCTGACGCTTCCAGCCCCTGCTGCTTCATCATGGTCAGCACCGCTTCGGCGAACAGCCGCCCGAGTCGCGTATCCAGCTGGCCCAGTTGCGATAAGGTCAGGCTCTGGCCCTGGCAAATCGCCAGCACTTGCTGGCGCAGCTCAGGCGGGAACGGATGGACATAACTGGCCTGCTGCGCCACCATGCGCTCGTCAATTGCCGCCAGCACCACATCAACACCATCGAGGCTGGTGCCGGACATCACTCCAATATAACGTCCTGATTTCATTTCATTGCCTTAATATCGCGCCCGGAAAGAGCCTTTACTTCAGCCTGGCAAAAATAGTCGTGTAATACTATGATTAATTGCCGTTTTTTGAAGCAACTAACGGTTTTTTCTGAATGCCCGTCAAGTTGGCATGGTTATTGAGATTTCGTTTAATCTTGCATGGGTATGCTGCACTTGTCAGTTTTTTTGACTAAAATCCGCAACAAGCCAGACTTGTGCCATATAATATGGTTAGCGATGGTTACACCTTTTGCGTAGCCAATAAGTAATTGAGGAGCATCACAATGATCAAGCGTATGTTTGTAGTGGCACTGACCGGCATTACACTGGCAGGCTGTACTAATTCCAGCAGCCTCTCCGGCGACGTTTACAGTGCATCTGAAGCCAAACAGGTTCAGAGCGTCACTTACGGCACGCTGGTTTCCGTTCGTCCAGTCCAGATTCAGGGCGGTGACGATAACAACGTCATTGGCGCGATCGGCGGTGCGGTGCTTGGTGGCTTCCTTGGTAACACCATTGGCGGCGGCAGCGGACGCAGCCTGGCAACTGCAGGTGGTGCGGTACTGGGCGGCGTAGCTGGCCAGGGCGTGCAGGGTTCGATGAATAAAACCGCTGGCGTTGAGCTGGAAGTGCGTAAAGATGATGGTAATACCATCCTGGTGGTGCAGAAACAGGGTTCAACCCGCTTCTCGGTTGGTCAGCGCGTCATGCTGGCATCCAACGGCAGGCAGGTTACCGTTTCCCCACGTTAATCTATACAAAAAAACCGGCGCCAGACGCCGGTTTTTTCTAACGTTTACTCGGTTTTATTGTGCAACTCGAGAATGTTTTTCTCCAGTCGCGCAATCAGCGTAACCAGCTGGCTTATCTCCTGCATAGAGATACCCGAAAGAATATCATCGCGTGTCGCATCAATCACGTGCTCCACTTCACAGATGATAGGTTCAGCTTCTTTCGTCAGCTTAATACGCTTGGCACGACGATCGTTGGCGCAAGTACAACGGGTAATCAGCCCTTTCTCCTCCAGCTGGTCCAGCGTTCTTACCAGCGAAGGTTGCTCAATACCAATTGCCTTGGCCAGCTGAATCTGAGACTGATCCGGTGGCAACTGATGAATATTATGCAGTGTGACCCAATGTGTTTGAGTCAGCTCCAACGGTTTCAACCGTTGATCAATCAGAGCGCGCCATATGCGCACTAATCGTGCCAGGTCCGTTCCTAGTGGCGTATCCATTTCATCTCCTTATAATTAGCTTGCTAGCTATCAAGCCTGATTCTAGACTATTCTGCGAGTTTACAGGACAAAATACAAATCCAGGGCAAACACAAAATGGAAAGCGTATTTTAATTTCGGGTTACCTCGCATACCCGCAATGAAGGATGACGAAACGTGTCGACAATGCTACTGAGTTCCACAGCTCCCCTCACTGACCTGGTTTTTGGTGCCTCGCTGTTTTTTCCGCCCATTTTTAAAGCGGTACTGTTGGGTTTCCTTATCTGGTTATTACTCCACCCTCTGATTCGAGGCTGGCTCTATTCCGGCGAAATCTGGCATCCGACGTTAATGGATCTGTCGCTGTTTGTGCTGTGTGTGAGTGCATCATTATGGTTGTCTGGACGCTGGTGATTAGATGAAACTGAATAGCTTAAAGTATTTCTCAACGGTGATTGTTTTCGCTGCCGCACTGTGCGCCGGTTGGTGGCTGTGGAATTACTATATGCAATCGCCATGGACGCGAGATGGCAAAGTGCGCGCCGAACTGGTTGATATTACGCCACAGGTGTCAGGACGCATAGATAAACTACTGGTGAAGGATAATCAGTGGGTAAAAAAAGGCAGCCTGCTGTTTACCCTTGACGACGAACCCTGGCGCATCGCGCTGCTCAATGCAGAAGCACAGCTAAGCAAAGCGCAGGCGGACTTGCAAAAAGCCCAGCATGAAGCCAGTCGCCGACGTAGCCTGCCGCGCAATGTGATTTCAGCTGAGGATATGGATGCGGCTAACTTAACCGCCAATGCAGCGGCGGCCAGCGCAAAAGCCGCGCAAGCCACGCTTGAACAGGCACAGTGGAACCTGCAGCAAACCCAGGTTTATGCGCCGACCGATGGCTGGATCACTAATCTCAATCTGCGTCCGGGCAATTACGCCACCAGCGGCACACCGGTGTTTGCACTGGTCGACAGCCACTCATTTTATATTATCGGTTACTTTGAAGAGACCAAACTGCGCCATATCCGCCCCGGCGCTGAAGCCGATATTGTGCTTTACAGCAACGATCAGCGACTGAAAGGCCGGGTCGAGAGCATTGGACGGGCGATTTACGATCAGAGCATTGAAAGCGACAGCGGGCTGGTGCCGGATATTAAACCCAACGTTCCTTGGGTGCGGCTGGCGCAGCGAGTACCGGTGCGTATTGCGATTAGCGATATTCCGGATAATTTGCCGCTGGTCGCCGGTACTACCGCCACCGTCTCCATTCAGCCCTGATCGATGATGAACCTCAGCTGGCTGGAATGGAAGCAACTGCCGTGGATTAAGGCCACCGGTGGACAGTGGCGCTATGCATTACGCAACGCGCTGGCGATGTGTCTGGCGTTGAGCATTGCTTACGCGCTGGACCTTGATGAACCCTACTGGGCGATGACCTCCGCAGCAGTGGTCAGCTTTCCGACCGTTGGTGGCGTCATCAGTAAAAGTCTTGGCCGCATTGCCGGAAGCTTACTGGGTGCCAGCGCGGCGCTGCTGATTGCCGGTCATACGCTCAACGAACCCTGGTTGTTTACTCTGGCGATTGCCAGCTGGCTGGCGCTCTGCACCTGGATTGCCAATCACTTTCAGAACAATGTGGCCTATGCGTTCTCGCTGGCGGGTTATACCGCGGCGATCATCGCCTTCAGCACGGTCAATATCACCGATATCGGCGATCTTTGGGAGATAACGCAGGCACGCGTCTGTGAGGTGATTTCCGGCATTTTGTGCGGTGGCCTGATGATGATGATCCTGCCCAGCACCTCAGATGGCGATGCATTAATCACCTCGCTGAAAACCATGCACGCCCGGCTGCTGGATCACGCTGCACTGATGCTACAGCCGGAAATCACCGATACCATGCGCACCGCCCATGAAAATGTTATCAGCCAGATTCTCACCATGAATCTGCTGCGCATTCAGGCATTCTGGAGCCATTATCGCTTTCGCCGACAAAATAACCTGCTGAACTATGTGCTGCACCAGCAGTTGCGGCTCACCAGCGTGATCTCCAGCCTGCGGCGAATGTTGCTTAACTGGCCCAATCCGCCGGAAGTGCTGTTCAGCGCGCTGCATCAATTGCTCAGCGAACTGGCACGCAGCGATTGCGATAAATATCGGCTGGCGCAAATTTTGCAGAGTGCAGCGCCAGATACTGACAGCGACTACCGCCATCGCGCCTTCTGGCATCGTCTGCGCTACTTCTGCTGGATGTATCTTAACGTCAGCCGCTGGTTGCGTCAGTTTGAACGAGCTGATGCCGAAACGCGCTTCTCACCGCCGCCGGTGCCGTTACTGGCGCGCTATACCGACAGCGCAGAAGCCAGCTGGAGCGCACTGCGTACCTTCAGCGTTATCGTGCTGGGCTGTACCTTCTGGATTAATACCCAGTGGGATGCAGGCAGTGCAGCACTGACGCTGACCGCTATCAGCTGCGTGCTCTACTCCTCAGCGCCCTCGCCGACCGGCAGCATTTCACTGCTGCTGAAAACCCTGCTGCTGCTTTCAGTGTTCAGCTTTCTGGTTAAATTTGGTCTGATGATTCAAATCAGCCAGCTATGGCAATTTCTGATCTTTCTGCTGCCGCTGTTAATTACCCTGCAACTGTTTAAGCTGCAACAACAGAAGCGCGCCGCGCTGTGGGGCCAGTTTATCGTGTTTATGGGGTCGTTTCTGGCGGTAACGAATCCGCCGGTATATGACTATCAGGATTTTCTCAACGATAATATCGCCAAGGTTTGCGGCGTGCTGCTGGCCTGGCTGGCGTTTCAGATTTTGCGCCCCAGCTCTGACAAACGCAAAAGTCGCCGCCACATCCGTGCGCTGCGGCGTGAGTTTCTCGATCAGCTTGGTCGTCATCCGCGACTGAGCGAAAGCCGGTTTGAATCGCAGATTTACCACCGTATCAGCCAGCTGAATACCAGCCGCGATCAGCCTGCGCGCGTCTGGCTGCTGCGTTGGGGCGTTGTGCTGCTCAACTGCTCGCATATCGTCTGGCAGCTGCGTGACTGGCAAAGCGACTCTGCTTCACTGGCGACCATGCGTGACGCCAGCCTGCGTGGGCTGCACCGTATTATCAGCGAGCGCGGCGTTCACCACCGCTATCTGGATGAAACGCTGACAGAACTCCAGCAGATGATTGATGCCTTGCAGGCGCAACACCGTGAGGATGCCGACGAACTGGCGGGCATTATCTGGCGGCTGTGGTGCTCATTGTCACAGTTGAAGCAGGCGCTGCCAGCAAGCACGGTTGAGTAAGGCTAACCTTTACAGGCTGACTATTGTCAGCCGTAAGGATTATTTATCGTCAAAGAAATCTGAAGGAAGTTGACCGGGCGGCATATTGATCACGCCGTCGTTATCCGCTCCTTCATTTTTCATCCCTGTCACTTTTGAAACGTCGAAATCACCACCGATGAACAGGCCGGCCCCTCATCATGGAACCGGTGCATATCGTCGATAAACGCATTCTGGTAACAAAGGGTTTTCTCCGGATTAGGATGTCGGGGGCAAACTGGACTGCATGCATTTTCTGATGCGTTACCCAGCGTCCTCCCACCCGTCGCTGATGAATATGCTAATCACAGATGTGGTCATTGCGGGCCTGACATTGGTATTTTCAGCCGTTGTCACAGGTACAGACGAATGACTAAATGCTGTTTATGGGCGGCGAAAACGCCGCCCTGGCAAAAAACGTTAGTTGATTACGCCGCAGGCAAAGCGGTCACCGCCGCCGCCCAGCGGTTTTGGATGATCGGAGTGGTTATCACCGCCGACATGCACCATCAGCGCCTTACCGGAGATCTCAGACAGTTTCTTGATGCGCGGAGCCAGTACCGGATAGGTGGCTTTACCGTCCGCGGTAACAAACAGCGCCGGTAAGTCACCTAAGTGCCCGTCCTGATAAGGCCCGAGATGTTTTCCACTGTTACCGGGGTCAAGATGCCCGCCTGCCGCACCTGCAGCCACTGCTTTCCCGTCGGTAGTGGCCGGTTCACAGCTGCCTTTAGCATGCACATGGAAACCGTGAACGCCCGCCTTCAGTGAATGCAAATCGGGTTTAAACTCCAGCCCGTAAGGCGTCTCGCTAATCGTGACCTGACCTATCGACTTGCCAATGCCCTGGGTGCTGACATCGTGCAGTTCAACCTTCTCGCTGGCTGCCTGGGCAAATCCCGAGACCAACAGTGCCAGTGCTGCCAAACCGTAACTTTTCATTTTCGCTCCTTTGAATTGATCACGCACTTGCTAAGCCTGGACCCTTTTCAGCAGAACGGGCAACAAAAAGCCACGATTTGCGTTTCTTTACGGCACGTCGTAACCCAGCGCCGCTTTGCGAATGCGGAACCATTGCTGGCGTGTCAGTTCGATTTCACTGGCGCGCAGCGCAGCACGTACCCGCTCAATTTTACCGGAGCCGATAATTGGCAGTGGCTGTGAAGGTAAACGCATCACCCAGGCATACACCAGCTGTTCAATATTATCTGCGCCAGTCTCCGCCATCACTGCCGCCAGCTCATTACGCAGTGGCTGGAATTCTGCATCGCTGAACAAACGGCCGCCACCCAGGCACGACCACGCCATCGGTTTAATTCGCAGCTGCTGACACTGATCGAGTGATCCATCGAGAATCGCTGGCTGATGCAACGGTGAGATTTCCAGCTGATTGGTCGCCAGAGTAAACGGCAGGCGTGACTGTAACAGTGCAAACTGTGCCGGCGTAAAGTTGGAGACGCCAAAGTGTTTCACTTTGCCGCTCTGATGCAACGAGAGAAACGCTGCGGCGATTTCATCGGCATCCATCAGCGGATCGGGGCGATGAATCAGCAGCAAATCAAGGTAATCAGTTGAGAAATGACGCAAAGAATTTTCGGCACTGCGGATAATATGGGCGCTGTCAGTAATATAGTGACCAAGGCGGTTTTCAGGCTTCGCCGTCGTGGCGATACCACATTTAGTTACCAGCTCCAGCCGCTGTCGCAGTGATGGAGCCAACCGCAATGCCTGACCAAATGCGGCTTCGCACTGATAGTCACCGTAGATATCGGCATGGTCGGTCGTGGTGATGCCCAGCTCCAGATGCTGTTCAATAAAACTCACCCGTTGCTGCGGCGTCATGCCCCATTCCATCAGCCGCCAGTAACCCATAATCAGCCGGGAAAACTCCGGCCCTTGTGGTGCAATTTGCAGACGTTTAAGCATTGCGATTCTCCCCGTGGCCAGACGGCCATCTAACTGAATTTGCGCAACAGTATAGCCGGTTCGGCAGGAAAAAAACGCGAGTTAAAACAGTGAAGGCTGCTCTGGATCGTGAGGAACTTCGCTTTTCGCACCACGCTGGCGACGCAGCAGGCGCTGACGGCACAAGCGTAACACCTCATGCTTTTGTGCATCGCTGAATTTCATCCAGTTAAAGCGCTCGTCGCGGCTGCGCAGGCAGCCACGGCAGTAGCCGCGTTCATCTGACTGACATATGCCCCGGCACGGACTGGGAACCGGGAAAAACTCAAGTTGCTCGGCCACCTGAACTCCTGGTTAACACTGTTATTCTTTATTGAAGATCGCTTAGCGGTTATCTGCAAGCGGCACGGTATCAATTCGCCGGAAATAGTCACCTAATGCCTGTAATGCCTGTCGGGTTTTCTCGGGTAACACCCGTTCCAGCGTTAACGCGGTCAGCCTGATCGATGCCGGACGCCACTCTGGCAGCAGCAGCATCAGCTCGCCACTGCGCAGCTTGTCCTGAATCTCAAACAGCGGTTGCAGTGAAATACCCTGGCCTGCGAGGGTAAAGGCGCGCACCACATGCATACTGTCACTCAATACCTGCCCTTCGGCGAGCCGTAATTTAACCGGCGGCAGCCTGAGGTGATGCAGCTCGATAGACCTGGCGTTAACCGTACCGCCAGAATGAATACCGCTAATCCAGCGATGTTGTACCAAATCCTCTGGCCGTTCCGGTACGCCGTGTATTGAGAGATAGCGCGGCGTAGCGCAGATAACCAGCGGCCAGTTCACCAGCTGATGAGCGATAACACGGGAATCGCTTAACTGGCGATTGACCCGCAATGCAATATCAATGCGGTGTTCAATCATATCCAGCACATTGTCAGTGGCGATAATCCGCAGCTGAAGTCCGGGATGCTGCTGCAATAACGGCGTCAGCGCTTCACACAGTGGCTGGCCGCCGATGCCCACCGTCGAAGAGATGCGCAGTTCTCCACTCAGCGTATCGCGCCTCTCTGCCAGCCGCTGCTCTGCGTCGCGGGCGCTGTTTAGCATCGCTTCGCAACCGGGAAAAAAAGCGGCGCCAGCATCGGTCAGGGTCAATTTGCGTGTGGATCGGTGCAGTAACGGCACGCCGACCGAACCTTCCAGCTGACGTAAATGCTGACTGACCGCAGAGGCTGAGATCCCCAATCGCCGACCGGCCGCGGCCAGCGAACCTTCAATCACTACGGTGGCAAATACCGCCATTCGGTTAAGATTTTCCATTATTCGTAAGTTTTACTTCATTATAAAAGTGGAAATATGCCACTTATCAATACTATTGTTAAGCAGTAAAGTTTAATCACGCAATTCAAACTTACATGTGGACAGCATGAAAATTTTAGTTATCGGCGCAACAGGTTTTGTCGGTCAGGAAGTGGTAAAGGAAGCGCTGGCGCGCGGCCATCAGGTGACCGCCATCTCCCGTTCGGGTAAAAATTTACCGCAGGATACGCATCTAACGCTGGCAAGCGGCGATATTCACAATAGCGAATGGCTTAGCGGCGTGCTGCGCGGTCAGGATGCGGTTATCAGCGCCTATAATCCGGGCTGGTCTGAAAGCGATTTGTTTGAGAAGTTTACCGAGGGCAGCACGCAAATTCTGGCAGCGGTGCGGGCTGCACAGGTAAAACGCTTACTGGTGGTCGGTGGCGCGGGTAGCCTGCAGGTGGCTCCGGGCGTTGAACTGGTTGATACCGAGGCGTTTCCAGCCGAAATTAAACCCGGCGCACTGGGTGCACGTGCCCTGCGTAATACCCTGCAAAGCAGCGGCACGGACCTCGACTGGACCTATCTGTCACCGGCGGCAATGCTGGAGCCGGGTGAACGCACCGGCCAGTTCCGCGTCGGCAGCACCGAACTGCTGATGTCTGGCGACCATCCTGCCTCCATCAGCGCTGCAGATCTGGCAGTCGCAATTGTCGATGAAATTGAACATCCTCAGCACTTGCAAAAGCAGTTTACCGTTGCTTACTAAATAATGCCGGCCCGCACGCTGCGGGCCGCTAAAGCTATAGTTGCATTGAGATTTTCACCAGATTTTACGCTAAGCTGGCCACAATATTCTCTCGCTGCCAGATGCTATGAAAATCCTGAATAAGTTACGTTGTAACGAATACGCGTTTAATTTGTTGGCAGCGTTGTGGTTTGCGCTGATTCTTAACGGGCTGTTTCTGGTGCGGGCCTGGGAAAGTATTCCCTTCGTCTCATGGCACGATTACCTGTTCGCCGCCACCCTACCACTGGTGCTGTTCTGCGCCTGGACGCTGATTTTCAACCTGCTGGCTTTGCCATGGATCCGTAAACCGTTATTGATTGCTTTAATGCTGGTCAGCGCGGCCGCCAACTATTTTATGTTCAGTTTTGCCACGGTAATCGATACCGATATGGTGCAGAACGTATTTGAAACCGATCTGCAGGAAGCAGCGGCACTGTTGACCCCGCGCTATCTGGTATGGATGGCGTTAATGGGTGTGATTCCTTCACTGTTGCTGGCTCTGGTAACCATCCGCCAGCCCAGCCCGTGGTGGTTTTCACTGGCGCTGCGCGGGTTGAGCAGTATCGTTTCGCTGCTGATTATCTTGCTGATCGCGGCGCTGTTTTATAAAGATTACGCTTCGATTATCCGCAACAATAAAGGGCTGGTTAAAATGATCACGCCCGCTAATGTGATCAGCGGCAGCGGCCACTACATCCACGACCGCTGGTTAGCCGGAGATCGCTCGCTGGTGCGCATCGGCGAGGATGCGAGGAAAGGGCCGCAGATTCGCGCAGAGCAGAAAAAGACCCTGGTGATACTGGTACTGGGTGAAACGGCCCGTGCCGAAAACTTCTCGCTCGGCGGTTATGCGCGTGAAACCAATCCTCAGCTAAAGCAACGGGATGTAATCTGGTATGCGAACGCCCGTTCCTGTGGCACCGAAACCGCCATCTCAGTGCCGTGCATGTTTTCCAATATGCCGCGTGTCGATTACGATGCCAGCCTGGCACACCATCAGGAAGGCCTGCTGGATGTGATGGCCCATGCCGGCATCAATATTCT
This sequence comes from Winslowiella sp. 2C04, assembly GCF_050037805.1. Taxonomy (NCBI): domain Bacteria; kingdom Pseudomonadati; phylum Pseudomonadota; class Gammaproteobacteria; order Enterobacterales; family Erwiniaceae; genus Winslowiella; species Winslowiella sp. 2C04. The sequence continues at coordinate 2,527,896 of NZ_CP188300.1, forward strand.
CTGGCGAGAGAACGATGGCGGCTGTAAAGGCGCCTGCGATCGCGTGCCGCATACCGATATGACCCAGTGGCACCTTCCTGAACTGTGCCGCGGCGGCTACTGTCTCGACGATGCGCTGCTGCACCGGCTTGATCACTATATCGATAGCGTGAAAGACGATTCAGTGATTGTGTTACACCAGATGGGCAGTCATGGTCCGGCTTATTACCTGCGTTATCCGCCACAACTGCGTAAATTTACCCCTGACTGTGATAACAGCCAGATTCAGGATTGTGATTCGCAGGCGCTGATAAATACCTATGACAACACCCTTTTATATACTGATGCGCTGCTCGGTCAGACTATTGATCTGCTGAAATCCTACAGTGACAAATTTAACGTGGCGTTGGTCTATCTCTCCGATCACGGCGAATCGCTGGGGGAACACGGTATGTATCTGCACGGCGCGCCGTATGTGTTTGCGCCAGATCAGCAGACGCACATTCCCTTTCTGCTGTGGCTGTCACCGGGCTATCGCCAGGCCTTTAATATTGATCGGTCATGTTTACAACAGCATGCTGCGACAGATCAGATTTCGCAGGATAACCTTTTCCATACCCTGCTCGGCATGATGAATGTGCAAAGCAGTGAGTATCAGGCGGATCTCGATTTGCTGAAAAACTGTCGCGCCGAAAACCAGGGGTTGCATTAGACCGATTGGTCTATTAACCTGTGTCGATGAACAAACATACCCGAAACGATACCTGCGAACATCTGCTTGCCACTGGTGAGCAGCTTTGCCTGCAACGTGGCTTTACCGGCATGGGGCTGAGCGAACTGCTCAGCGTCGCCGAAGTGCCTAAGGGATCGTTTTATCACTATTTCCGCTCGAAGGAAGTGTTTGGTGTAGCAATGCTGGAGCGCTATTTCGCCCAGTATCACTCAGAAGTACGCCAGTTTATGGAGGCTGAACAGGGCAATGCTCGCCAGCGCATCCTTGATTACTACCGTACCGCTTATCAGCACTTTTGCCACGACAGCGACTTTGCGGCTTGCCTGTCAGTGAAACTTTCCGCGGAAGTCTGTGATCTCTCGGAACCGATGCGCATCGCACTGGAACGAGGTTCGCGAGAAATTATTGCAGCACTGGCCAGTACGCTTCAGCGTGCGGTAGAGGCTGGCGAAGTACGTATCGCCACCAGCGCCACGGTCTGTGCTGAAATGCTCTATATGTTATGGCTCGGTGCCAGTTTACAGTGCAAAATCCGTCGTGACAGCGCACCGTTAAGCTGGGCTTACGATCAAATTGAACGTATGCTACCCGCAGCCTGATAAAAAAAAACACATTTACTAGTCGACCGGTCTAATACAGGAGTCTGCATGGAAATCACCAAACTGTTTACCCCACTGAAAGTGGGCGCCATTACGGTACCAAACCGCATTTTCATGGCACCACTGACGCGCCTGCGCAGTATTGAGCCGGGTGATATCCCTACTCCTCTGATGGGCGAGTACTATCGCCAGCGTGCCAGCGCCGGTTTAATCATTACCGAAGCCACCCAGATTTCCTTCCAGGCGAAAGGCTATGCCGGTGCGCCAGGACTGCATACCGCAGAGCAAATCGCGGCATGGAAAGCAATTAACGCCGGTATTCACGCTGAAGGTGGCCACAGTGCGGTACAGCTGTGGCACACCGGCCGTATTTCACACGCCAGCCTGCAACCCGGTCAGCAAGCACCGGTCGCCCCTTCTGCCATCTCTGCTCAGACGCGTACCTCGCTGCGTGACGCGCAGGGGAATGCAATTCGTGAAGAGACTTCAACCCCGCGTGCGCTGGAAAAAGACGAAATCGCCGCCATTGTGAATGATTTCCGCCAGTCGGCGATTAACGCCCGCGAAGCCGATTTCGACCTGCTCGAGCTGCACTCTGCCCATGGCTATCTGATCCATCAATTCCTGTCACCGGCCTCCAACCAGCGCAGTGACGAATATGGCGGCAGTATTGAAAACCGCACCCGTTTCGCACTGGAAGTGGTTGATGCAGCCATTGACGGCTGGGCCGCAGATCGCATCGGTATCCGTATTTCTCCGCTCGGTCCGTTTAACGGCCTCGATAACGGTGAAGATCAGGAAGAAGCCGCGCTGTACTACATTGGCGAGCTGGCAAAACGTAACCTTGCCTACCTGCATATCTCTGAACCAGACTGGGCAGGCGGTAAGCCTTACGCTGAGTCATTCCGCCAGGCGATTCGCGCTATCTATCCAGGCGTGATTATCGGTGCCGGTGCTTATACCGCTGAGAAAGGCGAAGAGCTGATTGAAAAAGGTCTGATTGATGCGGTGGCGTTTGGCCGTGTTTATATCGCTAACCCGGATTTGGTTGAGCGCCTGCACAAAAAAGCGCCACTTAACCCACAAAGACCAGAAAGTTTCTACGGCGGCAGTGCCGAAGGCTACACTGATTACCCGACCCTGTAAGACACCTGCCGCCGTCTTCAGGCTGCGGCTAAACGTTAACAGGCTGGTTAATCAACGCTATACTTAGCACGATTTTTCAGTCATCCGCGACATGATGACAAACATAACCTGCCAGCGGTTAGTCTGGCAGGCCATTTAAAGAGGATATTATGCGCTTACTTCACACCATGCTGCGCGTTGGCGATCTGCAACGTTCCATCGACTTCTACACCAAAGTGTTTGGTATGCGTCTGCTGCGCACCAGCGAAAATACCGAATACAAATATAGCCTGGCGTTTGTTGGCTACACCGAAGAGAGCGAAGGTGCGGTCATTGAGCTGACTTACAACTGGGGCGTGGATAGCTATGACCTCGGTAACGCTTATGGCCATATCGCGCTGGGCGTTGACGATGTCGCCGCAACCTGCGAGCGCATTCGTAAAGATGGCGGCAACGTCACCCGTGAAGCTGGCCCGGTTAAAGGCGGCAGCACCATTATTGCCTTCGTTGAAGATCCGGATGGCTATAAAGTGGAACTGATTGAAAACAAACATGCCGGTCACGGCCTCGGCAATTAATGCCGTCGGGGTGCCTTAATGGCACCCTGCTCCTCGTATCCCCTGCTGCAAGCCTTTCTGAAATTTGCCATAATACGCGCTGCATTTTTCCGTCAACGAGATCCCGATGCCTGAATCGAAAGAATTGAATACCCTAAGCGAGCGTTTTCGCGGTTTTTATCCGGTCGTAATCGATGTAGAAACGGCGGGTTTTAATGCGAAAACCGACGCGCTGCTGGAAATTGCGGCCGTGACCTTAAAAATGGATGAGAACGGCTGGCTGGAAAAAGATGAGACGCTTCATTTCCATGTAGAGCCGTTCGAAGGGGCAATTCTTCAGCCGGAAGCGCTGGCGTTTAACGGCATCGACCCGCACAATCCGCTGCGCGGTGCCGTCAGTGAATATGAAGCGCTGCATGCGATATTCAAAGTGGTGCGTAAAGGCATCAAAGATAAAGGGTGTAACCGGGCGATTATGGTGGCGCACAACGCCACGTTCGATCTGAACTTTATGAGTGCTGCCGCTGAACGGGCCAGCCTGAAGCGCAATCCGTTTCACCCTTTTGTCACCTTTGATACTGCGGCGCTGAGCGGACTGGTGGTCGGACAAACCGTGCTGGCAAAAGCCTGTAAGGCCGCCGGCATTCCGTTTGACAGCACCAAAGCACACTCGGCGCTGTACGACACTGAACAAACTGCCGATCTGTTTTGTGAGCTGGTCAACCGCTGGAAACGCCTGGGCGGCTGGCCGCTGGTGCCGGCACAAGAAGAATCTGAAGAATAAAAAAAGGGAGCCTGATGGCTCCCTTTTTTACGACCTCAATGGCGTTATCGCCGCCGTTGAATTTATTCTGCTTCTTTATACTTCTCAGCAGTTTCTTTGATCAGCGACTGAAGTTCGCCACGCTGATACATCTCAATTACGATATCGCAACCACCAACCAGCTCCCCATCAACCCACAGCTGCGGGAAAGTTGGCCAGTTAGCATATTTTGGCAGTTCAGCACGAATGTCCGGATTTTGCAGAATATCGACATACGCAAAGCGTTCGCCGCAAGCTGAAAGAGCCTGAACCGTCTGGGCAGAGAACCCGCAGCTTGGCAGCTTCGGTGAACCTTTCATGTACAGCAGGATTGGGTTTTCTGCGATCTGACGCTGAATTTTTTCAACAGTACTCATTTTTGACTTCCTTAATTCGTTACTTCGTGTCTATTACTATAACGATTCTCTGTGCCGACTGAAAACGACATTTTGCCCACGGCGAATCACTTAAGGCTCATTATGCCAAATGCGGCGCAGAAAATAACAATTTCTTATCATTACCACTGATTAATCGGTTAATAATTAGCAATACTATTGGTGAGATAAGCGTCTGATCTGGCTCATTTATAATACTAATAACGTGAATGAACTGATTAATTTAAAAAGGCCTTACCTTTTGTGAAAAAGTTAGATTAGAATTGTTTTAAGCCCTGTTTTAGGGCAAACAATTTTAACATGGACCCCAGGCATGCGAACCACGTTCGACGCCGGGAATGTAGTGTGGTCCTCTCGGTTGCAAATGAGAGCCTAACCTGTAACGGACAATGCGTTTACTCATCACACTTTTCCTACTGGCTTTTGCTCAGATGATCTTTAATTTGGCGCACGCATCGCCACACACCGCTATTAATGCCAGTCAGCATAAGGCAGAAAAGAGTAGCGCCCGTGATGACGATCGCCGAAAGCGACGTCAGCAGGTAAAAACCCCGGTAAAGAAACCCCGCCAGATTTCGGAACAGAAACCGAAGCTGAAGAAAAAGAGTAAAGTGCAGACCGCTTCGCTCAGCTCACCGAAAAGTACCCTCACCACGAAGAAACTGGCCAAACGCTATGGTCATAAGCGCAATCGCAAAACCAGCGATGTTGCCACCACTGCCAGTATCAACAATGGTCCGCTTAAGATGAGTAAAGCCCATCGCGTGCGCTATCAGAAAGCACGTGAAACGGCGATGAATAAGCTCATGGGCCAGTTAGGTAAACCTTATCTGTGGGGTGGCGCATCGCCACGAACCGGCTTCGACTGCAGCGGTCTGGTGTGGTACGCCTATAAAGATCTGGTGAAATTCAAGATCCCGCGCACTGCCAATGAGATGTATCACCTGCGCGATGCCGCCCAGGTCAAACGCGAGTCACTGGAAAAAGGTGATTTGGTGTTCTTTCGCATCAATAACCGCGGGGCTGCCGATCATGTCGGCGTTTACCTTGGTAACGGTAAATTTATTCAGTCGCCACGCACCGGCAAAGATATTCAGATTAGCGCGTTAAGCGAAGATTACTGGCAGCGCCACTATGTAGGCGCGCGTCGGGTAATGACGCCAAAAACCATTCGTTAAACGCTTCCGACAGCTTTGATTTAAATGAAACGGGCGGCCTGTGCCGCCCGTTACTGTAATTACGAAGCCGGATTCACTTCGTTCTCACTCTGTTGCATTAACTGTGGATGTTGCCCGGCGCGCGACAGCTGCATCGCCTGTTGCGGCATACTGATCCCTGCACGGTCAAAGTGAATTTTAACCAGGCGATCCAGCGCATACTGCACCACCCACTGTTTGAGCGCCAGCGTGCGCACCGTTACCCTGGTGGTAAACGAGCGGTCGCCCAGGGCCACCACGCCGTTAAACACCGGCTCGCCAATCAGGAAGAATTTCACCTGCTCATCCTGCTTCAGCTCTTCAATTGCCTGATGCAGCACCTGATTAACATGATCGATATCTTCATCACGACTCACGGTGTAATTAGCACGATACACCCCGAATTCACGCGCATAGTTAGCCAGCGTCGTCATCGAAGAGTAAGGCACGATATGGTAGACACCATAGTCATCCCGCAGGCCAACAGAACGGATCGTCATACGCTCGACGGTGCCGGTAATGCCACCCACCGTGACATATTCACTGGTGTTCATGCCGTTCTCGAACTGGATAAACACGCCGGTAATCACATCTTTCACTAACGTCTGTGCACCGAAACTGATTGCCAGTCCGAGCGCACCGGCACCGGCCAACAGCGGCGCGATATTGATGCCTACCTGCGACAACACAATCATAATGGTGATGGTGCTGATAACAATCGCCAGCACATTGCGAAACAGCGTCAGCAGCGTGCGTTCGCGCGCGCTGGGGCGAGTGCCGTTACTCATCTCCAGTACCAGGCGATGCTCAATAATACTGGCCAGAATCGTCCAGCTAAAGGTGGCGATCAGCAGAATAAGCAGAATATGTAACAGGCCGCCGATAACTTTACCGCCGGTCTCGCTGCTGGCCCACTGTTGCAAATTAAACAGATGCCAGGCATCCAGCAGGAACAGTGATACCGCCAGCACCACCATTACGCGCAGAATTTTCAGCCCGTTGGGTATATAAGAGTTGATACGGCGTTCCAGCATCGGATAACGCAGATTCATTTGATCCGGCAGTGAAATCCGCCGGGCGATCCAGCGCGTCATCATACCGGACAACAGTGCGCCAAGCCCAATGACCAGCAGGCTCTTCACCGTGGCACCCATCATAAAGCTCAGGCTGTTGCCGAAATCAAACTGCGAGAGGAAAAACAGCATCAGGAAATAGGCAATCGCCAGCAGGTGCCAGATGTGGCCAAAGCCGCGGAGTATCACACTGAAAAACGCCATTGACCGTTCTGCCAGCAAATCGATTTGGTTATGGATCGATTTACGGTTACGCATAATCAGAGTCAGTGCATAGACCGTCAGCGCCAGCATTACAACCAAATTGACCGCCGCGGCTGCCTGATAACTGATTTGCGTCGCCACCACCGGCACCACCACCATCAGGCCATAACCGATTAAACCACTCAGCCAGGCAAGACGCTGATTCCAGTAGCGCGCGGTGGCATCACTGAACGGGAACGGGCGCAGATAAGCGAAACCGGGCGCGAAAATCAGCCGCAGAACCGCTTTAAAGAACTCTATTACCGCAAAAGCACCGAGGAACAGCGACTGTTGATGAGCGATCACCGCACTGCCGTTGTTGAACTGGTGAGAAAACAGTTTGCCACCTGCCAGCACCAGCATCAGTACTAACAGATCGATGATAAACGCGCCGAGAATGGCGGCCGGTAATTTGTACCACGGTCCACCGTGATCCTTGGCGTTACGACCCCAGCTGCCAATTCGATTGTACAGCGGGCCCACCAGCCGGCGAATCAGATGGAATATGGCAAAAGTCACCACCACCATCAGCAAAAAATAGCCGAGGGCGTGGAAAAATGCACTGGGATCAAACGTGCGCTGCGGCCCGGATTCGACCACTTTCTGCAAGGCGTTCACCCGCTGACTCAGCGCCTGTAACGTCTGTTGCGCAAACTGGCTGACGCTGTCGCTTAAGCTGGTCGCACCGCTGGGTGCGGCAACTTGCGGCACAGCATCCGCCGCCTGAGTTTTAGACTGCGCTTCCGCGGCGCGCTGTAACTGATCAATTAATGCATCACGCGCCTTTTCATCTTTAAGGATGCCCGCCAGCGCGGCGTAAGGAATATCCTGCTCAGTTTGCTGCGCGGTATCGGCAGCAGGCGCGGGTTGCGCAACAGCAACCGGTGAGATAACGCTGATTAACAGCAGCAATAATACGGCGATGAAGGGAAAAAATCCCGACGGGTGCGCTCGCCCTGGCGCCCGACAGCAGATAGTTGATGACATGGTATTCTCGAATAATTTCATTAGCACAATCAAGTGAGTAACAGACCGTCAGCGGCGCATAACAATCCCGCCACTGAGCATATTGCAGCATGCAGGCGCTGTTTAACTCCGCGTGCGCATGGCCATTAAATAGCCAATTTGCGCAAAAAAAAACGTCTGAGGGAATTCATCAGACGTTTTAAAAGGGTTAATCCTGAAGATTAACCGATGTTTATCAATTCATTACCGCGGTGAAACTGAAGGCAATAATTACCAGCAGCGCGCCGACGGTGGTCAGCAGAGAAAACTTCAGATTGGTGTCCATACTTCACTCCTTAAAGACCTTACAATTAATAACTCTCACTATTTTCCCATATAAACAGGTAAAAATCTCGTTTTCTGCTCACAGCCTTGATAGAATTCTGTTTTTCCGTTGCGCAACAACTGCAACACCGCGTCACTTGCCGTGTTTCCTGACGTCAATCTCCTGCCCGACGTCACTCAGATTGCAACAATGAAACCGATCGCGCCAGAAAACGCGAAGCATACGCAAACGTTTAACATGATGCTTATCAATCCTTTAAGATAAGCGCAGGAGTACCATTTTAATGGCAACAATTAAAGATGTGGCGAAACGCGCCGGTGTTTCTACCACCACCGTTTCTCATGTCATCAATAAAACCCGCTTCGTGGCTGAAGAGACCCGCGAAGCCGTTTGGGCCGCCATCAAAGAGCTGCACTATTCGCCCAGCGCCGTTGCGCGCAGCCTGAAAGTGAACCATACCAAATCGATTGGTTTGCTGGCGACTTCCAGTGAAGCGCCCTATTTTGCTGAAATTATTGAAGCAGTTGAAACGCGCTGCTTTGCCAAGGGCTATACCTTGATCCTCGGCAATGCTCATAATGATCTCCAAAAACAGCAGGCTTATCTGTCGATGATGGCGCAAAAGCGCGTCGATGGTCTGCTGGTGATGTGCTCGGAATATCCTGACGAGCTGCTGAAGATGCTGGAAGACAATCGCAACATTCCGATGGTGGTGATGGACTGGGGCGAATCACGCGGCGATTTCACCGATACCGTGCTGGATAACGCTTTTGAAGGCGGTTACCTGGTGGGACGCTATCTGATTGAGCGTGGTCACCGTGATATTGGTGCGATCCCGGGTCAACTTGAGCGAAACACCGGCGGTGGGCGCCATGCCGGTTTTCTCAAAGCGCTGGCCGAGGCCAATATTGCCGTGCGCGATGAGTGGGTTGTGCAAGGCGACTTTGAGCCGGAATCCGGATATCGCGCGATGCAGCAGATTTTATCGCAGAAACAGCGGCCAACCGCGGTATTCTGCGGCGGCGATATTATGGCGATGGGCGCCATTTGTGCAGCAGATGAAATGGGCCTGCGGGTGCCGCAGGATATTTCGGTGATCGGTTATGACAATGTGCGCAACGCGCGCTATTTCACGCCAGCGTTGACGACCGTCCATCAGCCGAAAGAGCGCCTCGGCGAAACCGCATTTGATATGCTGCTGGATCGCATCACCAGTAAACGCGAAGAGCCGCAGACGATTGAAGTACATCCTTCATTAATCGAGCGCCGCTCGGTGGCTGACGGTCCGTTCCGCGACTACCGTCGTTAATCCGCTACCGGCCACCCGTTGGCCGGTCAGTTTATCCTTCGCGAAGCCACTCCTGATTCATGGTCTCCGGTGTACCCAGATACTCCAGCAACCAGCTCAGCGCCGGTGAAGCACTCTGCTCAGCCCAGCTGACGCAGCACGGGCTGTCGGGGAATTCGGCCGGTAGCGTTAATTCGGCCAGCGAACCTTCAGCAATCAGCGGCGCAGCAAAATGCCCGGGAACCATACCCACGCATAACCCTGCCAGCAGGCAATCAAACGCCGATTCCCAGTCCGGTGCCACCAGCCTTCGCTGGTTGTCCAGTGTCCAGGTAATGCGTTTTGGCAGGCTGCGCGAGGTGTCTTCCAGCACCAGCGACGGCCACTGGCGAATTGTATCATCATCAATGCTTCCCACTTGCTGCGCCAGCGGATGGTCGGCTCTGACCACGCAGCGCCAGTTAAGTGCGCCCATATCACGGAAACCAAAGCGACCACCGACCGGGATCGCCTGGGTAGCGCCAATCGCGACATCGACTCGCCCGTCAACCAGCGCATCCCAGACGCCATTAAACACTTCATGCCAGACCAGCAGCTCCATATCCGGGAAATGGCGATAAAAATCGAGCACCAGCTGGCGGGTGCGCTGGGGTTTAACAATTAGATCCACTGCAATGCTCAGCTGTCCGCGCCAGCCGTTAGCGACCTGCTGACACTGACGGCGCGTGGCAAGCATTTTTTTGATAACAGTGCGCCCTTCCTGTATAAATACTTTCCCCGCATCGGTTAATACCACATCGCGATGACGCCGCTGAAACAGCGGAACCGCCAGCCACTCCTCCAGCTGACGCACGGTATAACTTACCGCCGAGGGCACACGATGCAGCTCGGCGGCGGCGGCAGTAAAGCTGCCGGTACGCGCTACTGCATCAACAACTTCAAGAGAATGTTCCGACCACATAGCTTGCCTGCAAAATTTTTGAACGCAATGTGCAAATATTAGCGTTTCACAAGCGACAACGCACGCGATTACACTCTGCAGCGTTAAAATCACCTGCACTAAAATAAAGAGTTAACTGATGATTAAATCAAAAGGATTTATTATTTACCTGGCGGTACTGAGCATGCTGGGTTTCCTTGCTACCGATATGTATCTTCCGGCGTTTGGCGCAATGCAGCAAGATCTGCAGACCCATCCCGGCGCCATCAGCGCCAGCCTGAGTATTTTCCTGGCCGGTTTTGCCTGCGCCCAGCTGCTCTGGGGGCCACTCTCCGATCGTATCGGGCGTAAGCCGGTACTGTTAATCGGCCTGAGTATGTTTGCTGTCGGCTGCGCCGGCATTCTGTGGGTAGAAAATGCCACCATGCTGCTGGTACTGCGATTTGTGCAGGCGATTGGCGTCTGTTCTGCCACCGTAAGCTGGCAGGCACTGGTGGTCGATCGCTACCGTGGTGCACAGGCCAACCGTGTTTTTGCCACCATTATGCCGCTGGTTGCGCTGTCACCGGCGCTGGCCCCCCTGCTGGGTGCCTGGCTGCTGAACCACTTTGACTGGCGCTCGATTTTCGTCGCCCTGCTGCTGATCACCCTGGGGTTACTGATTCCTACCCTGCGCCTGAAAGCTAGCGGAAAGCCAGCGTCAGCGGCTGATGAACCCAAAGTGGGCTTCTTGTCGCTGCTGAAATCTCGCATTTACAGCGGTAACGTCCTGATGTATGCCGCCTGTTCTGCCAGCTTCTTCGCATGGCTAACCGGCTCACCCTTTATTCTGTCTGATTTAGGCCTGACGCCAGGGGATATTGGTCTGAGTTATATCCCGCAAACGCTGGCATTTTTGATTGGTGGTTTTGGCTGTCGCTCACTGCTGCAACGGGTCGAAGGTCGTACCCTGCTACCGTGGCTGCTGCTCGGTTATGCCGTCAGTATCAGCGCAATTTTTGCCGTTGCTCTGTCGGGTCACGTGACGCTCACCGCGCTGTTGATTCCCTTCTGTGGCATGGCCATGGCCAATGGCGCGCTTTATCCTATTGTGGTGGCGAACGCGCTGCTGCCGTTCCCGCAGGCTACCGGCAAAGCCGCAGCATTACAGAATACGCTGCAACTTGGTCTCTGCTTTGTCGCCAGTATGGCGGTCTCCGCGCTGATTTCTCAGCCGCTGCTGACCACCACGGCGATTATGTTGTCGACGGTTGTGCTGGCGTTTATCGGATTCGCACTACAATTTCAGCGTAAGTTGAGTGAAAATCATACTGCAAAAACGGCAGATACCGCGACGCAAAAGGGTTAATCACTTTTAGTTAGCACGCTTACAATAATGCATTGAATATTGCCTCACGTGAGCATATACTCATCTGAGGCATTAATTTATAACAAAAAATCAACATTATTTACCGGGCCCCCATTCCGTTGTACAGGGTCCGGACCTGACAGGGTTGTCGTGGTGTTGTCTGGCGTGGCATTCGTGACGCTTCTCTGCAGGACTCTGGTCGACGATCGTAAACTGGCTTTATAGCTTCCTTGCTCATTGCATCCGGTAAGTGTGGCGGGAGTGCGGTGGCCAAAGCCAGTGACCCGAGTCATTTTCATTAAATTCAATCCTCTGTTTAACGTCGGATAACTGGCGCACGGATAATCCGTGAGTTCTCTCACAATCCTGTAGAAATTGACTATTCTATTTCTCAGGTTCGTATCACAACAGGTGATGGAGAAGCTATGAGTTCATCGTGTATAGAAGAAGTGGGCTTAAAAGAAAATAATTGGTATCGCATCGTCCGCGAAATGTTGCAGACTGCCGATGTCGAGGTAAACGGTTCACGGCCCTGGGATATTCAGGTAAAAAATCCGCAATTTTTCCGTCGGGTATTGCAGGAAGGCTCGCTGGGGCTGGGTGAAAGTTATATGGACGGCTGGTGGGAGTGTGATCAGCTGGATATGTTTTTTTATCGGGTGTTAAAGCACCGACTCGATCAGCAATTACCTCATCATTTTAAAGATACCCTGCGCATCGCCGCGGCCCGCCTGACTAATCTGCAATCAAAAAAACGCGCCTGGATTGTTGGCAAAGAACATTACGATCTTGGCAACGATCTTTTTAGCCTGATGCTCGATTCGCATATGCAGTATTCATGTGGCTACTGGAAACAGGCTGATTCGCTGGAACAGGCGCAACATGCCAAACTGACCATGATCTGCGATAAATTACAGCTGCAACCGGGCATGACGCTGCTGGATATTGGCTGCGGCTGGGGCGGGCTGGCGGAATTCGCCGCGCGTCATTATGGCGTCAGCGTGGTGGGCGTAACGATTTCTGCTGAACAACAGAAACTGGCGCAGGACCGCTGTGCCGGCCTTGATGTTTCCATCCTGTTGCAAGACTACCGCGATCTGAATCAGCAGTTTGACCGTATTGTTTCCGTCGGAATGTTTGAACACGTCGGGCCGAAGAATTACGCCACTTATTTTGAGGTGGTGAACCGTAATTTAAAACCGGACGGTCTTTTCCTGCTGCATACCATCGGCGCGATTCGCACTGATATGCATGTCGACCCATGGATTGATAAGTATATTTTCCCCAATGGTTGTTTACCTTCGGTGCGCCATATTGCCGACGCCAGTGAACCGCACTTTGTGATGGAAGACTGGCATAACTTTGGTGCGGATTATGACACCACCTTAATGGCGTGGTATCAGCGCTTTCTGGAGGCATGGCCGCAGCTGGAAAATAATTACGACGAACGTTTTAAACGAATGTTTAGCTACTATCTTAACGCTTGTGCCGGTGCATTTCGCGCGCGCGATATTCAGCTATGGCAGGTGGTATTCAGTCATGGCGTAGATGGTGGGTTGCGCGTTCCGCATTAAGTAGCTGTCGTATTGGGCGGCGGCAGCGCCGCCCAATACGACGATTGTTATTTCTGTTGCCTGCGGCTGCACCTTGCTCAGTCGGAAATCTGCTCGGCCGCTGCGGCCAGCAATGCCGCTTCGCGCTGTGCCAACACGCGCTCAACGGTTTCAACAATCGCCTGGGTATGAGGATCGATTTCAATATTGACCCGCTGGCCGAGTTTTTTCTTGCCCAGCGTGGTGCGCGCCAGCGTTTCAGGAATTAAATGCACGCAAAATTTGCTTTTGGTCACATCCCCTACCGTCAGGCTAATACCATCAATGCCGATAAAACCTTTATGCAGGATATACTTCATTTGCGAAGCATCTTGCGGTTTAAACCAGATTTCACGGTTATTCTCGGAATTAACGATCTTACAGATCTCTGCGGTGGTCATAATATGACCTGACATTAAATGTCCGCCAATTTCATCACTGAATTTTGCCGCACGCTCGACGTTAATCTGGTCGCCTGGCTGCAAGTCGCCGAGATTAGTAATACGCAACGTCTCTTTTACCAAATCGAAACTGACCCGATCGCCGTCTACCGCAGTGACCGTCAGACAGCAGCCGTTATGGGATACCGACGCACCTAACTCCAGCCCCGGCAGCATTTCAGCCGGTAATCTAACAATATGAGTTCGGAAATTGGTTTTCTCTTCAATCGACAACACCTCTGCGGTGCCCTGCACAATACCGGTAAACATGCTTAATGCCTCAGTCTGTTTTTTTGATCATCCTACCATAAATGCAGGCTGGCACGGGTAACAAGGGATAGCAATCTGTGCTACCGCAAAAACATATTCTGCATATCCTGATGCTGGTCATTGGCTTAATGCGTGGCGACCGTTAAACTGAGCGACTTAATCTGCCGATTTTTATTCAGACGCCCGCCCGGGCGTTAATTTCGTTCATCCTTAATAAACAGACAGGTGTATACGTGCAGAAGTATCTGACAGAAGCGCGTCAATTATTAGCGCTCGCGATCCCGGTGATTCTTGCGCAAGTTGCGCAAACATCCATGGGCTTCGTGGATACCATTATGGCTGGTGCCGTCAGCGCGACCGACATGGCCGCGGTTGCGGTAGGAACCTCAATCTGGCTGCCGGCAATTCTGTTCGGTCACGGTTTGCTGCTGGCGTTAACCCCAACCGTTGCGCAACTTAACGGTTCCGGTCGACGTGACCGCATTGCGCATCAGGTGCGCCAGGCTTACTGGCTGGCCGCTCTGGTTTCACTGCTGATTATGCTGGTGCTGTATAACGCCGGCTATATGATTGCGGCGATGCACGGCATTGATGCCAAAATGGCTGAGATTGCCGTCGGCTATCTGCACGCCCTGCTTTGGGGCGCACCGGGCTATCTGTTTTTCCAGGTGGCACGCAACCAGTGTGAAGGACTGTCGAAGACCAAACCCGGTATGGTGCTGGGCTTTATTGGCCTGCTGGTGAATATTCCGGTTAACTACATCTTCATCTACGGTCATTTTGGCATGCCTGCACTCGGCGGCGTTGGCTGTGGCGTTGCCACCGCATCGGTCTACTGGGTGATGTTTATTCTGATGAAAATCTGGGTTGGCCGCGCCGGTTCGATGCGTGATATTAAACTGGCTACTCGCTTCGATGCGCCGGACTGGAAAGTGCTGTATCGCCTGAGCAGCCTCGGCCTGCCGGTGGCGCTGGCGCTGTTTTTTGAAGTCACGCTGTTTGCAGTGGTGGCGCTGCTGGTGTCACCACTGGGTATCGTCAAGGTGGCCGGTCACCAGATTGCGCTGAACTTCAGTTCGCTGATGTTTGTTCTGCCGCTCTCGCTCGGCGTCGCGGCGACCATTCGCGTCGGCTATCGCCTTGGGCAAGGCTCGGCGGAAGCTGCGCGCGTCGCCGCCTGGACCGCACAAGGCGTCGGCGTAATAATGGCAGCATTCACTGCGACCTTCACGGTGATTTTTCGCGAACAGATAGCCCAGCTTTATACCGACAATCCTGAAGTGATTACGCTGGCGACACAGCTGATGCTGCTGGCCGCGATTTATCAGTTCTCTGATTCGATTCAGGTCATTGGCAGCGGTATTTTGCGCGGCTATAAAGATACCCGCTCGATTTTCTTTATCACCTTTATCGCTTACTGGATACTCGGCCTGCCAGTCGGCTATCTGCTGGGGATGACCGACTGGGTCGTGCCGGCAATGGGTCCGGCCGGATTCTGGTGCGGCTTTATTATTGGCCTGACTTCATCGGCGGTGATGATGATCTGGCGGATGCGTCGTCTGCAACGATTGCCGGCGGAAGTGATCCTCGCACGCGCAGCGCGTTAATTTTAGGGCCATTTATGGCCCTTCTCGTTTAAAAAAACGGCGGGTCGCACAGTAGATCGTCAGTCAGTAACAAAAATGCATGTTTCCACTTGCCAGCGATGTACGCTGCCGTTAATATTCGTCCCCGCTGTCACCCAGACAGCAGCCTAATGCGTTCTTAGCTCAGTTGGTTAGAGCACCACCTTGACATGGTGGGGGTCGGAGGTTCGAGTCCTCTAGAACGCACCAGATTTTCAGGCAAAGTCATTGAAGTTGTAGTGATGTATGTGCGTCCGTAGCTCAGTTGGTTAGAGCACCACCTTGACATGGTGGGGGTCGGTGGTTCGAGTCCACTCGGACGCACCAATCATCAGTGATTGTTCAGGTTTGCGTTCTTAGCTCAGTTGGTTAGAGCACCACCTTGACATGGTGGGGGTCGGAGGTTCGAGTCCTCTAGAACGCACCACTCCCCTTATTTTTCCGCCCGTAAAACACATTCAGCTTATCACCCAGCGTTTGCGCAACATCACTTTTTCTTGATCTGATACCTGTACCATGACAGCTTTTTAATTGGTTTTCGCACACTTAGCGATTATAATGGCAGGCGTTGTTTCACTTGAATGGTTTCAGCCAATTGACGTGCCCTTACTTACAACGATCACAGCTTGCGCAACACAGCCCGGCGGGCATGCTGAACCATCCGCACAACTTCCTCTGCACGCTTTATATCTGTCACCTATCCTTACTGAGTAGATTACGTTCTCTTACCAGGCACCACTTTCTCATTCGCTGGCATCGCCGTCGAAATCAATCCTTTAACATCCATCACAACTTATAGAAAACTTGCTCATGAAAAAGACCAAGATTGTATGTACTATCGGCCCGAAAACTGAATCGGAAGAAATGCTGACCAGCCTGCTTGACGCTGGCATGAACGTCATGCGCCTGAACTTCTCTCATGGCGATTACGATGAACACGGTAAACGCATCGCAAACATGCGTGCGGTGATGAGCAAAACCGGCCACCAGGCTGCGATTCTGCTCGACACCAAAGGTCCGGAAATTCGTACTATGAAGCTGGAAGGCGGCGTTGATGCTGCACTGAAAGCGGGCCAGACCTTTACCTTTACTACCGATCAGTCAGTGATCGGCAATGCCGAACGCGTGGCAGTCACCTACCCGGGTTTCGCGGCTGACCTGAAAATCGGTAATACCGTGCTGGTTGACGACGGCCTGATCGGTATGGAAGTCATTGAAGTCACCGAAAACACCGTGGTATGTAAAGTGCTGAATAACGGCGACCTTGGTGAAAATAAAGGCGTTAACCTGCCAGGCGTTTCTATCCAGCTGCCTGCGCTGGCCGAAAAAGACAAACGCGACCTGATCTTCGGTTGCGAACAGGGCGTGGACTTTGTCGCCGCCTCGTTTATTCGTAAACGTTCTGACGTGCTGGAAATTCGCGAACACCTGAAACAGCACGGCGGCGCGCACATTCAGATCATCTCCAAGATCGAAAACCAGGAAGGCCTGAACAACTTCGACGAAATCCTCGATGCTTCTGATGGCATCATGGTAGCGCGTGGCGACCTCGGCGTAGAGATCCCGGTTGAAGAAGTGATCTTCGCGCAGAAGATGATGATCAAAAAATGTAACCGTGCACGTAAAGTGGTCATCACCGCCACCCAGATGCTCGATTCAATGATCAAAAACCCGCGCCCTACCCGTGCGGAAGCCGGCGACGTGGCTAACGCCATTCTCGACGGTACTGATGCAGTGATGCTGTCTGGTGAAAGCGCCAAGGGTAAATACCCGCTGGAGTCGGTCACCATTATGGCGACCATCTGTGAGCGTACAGACCGTGTGATGAAAAGCCGTATCGACTCCCAGCAAGATAACCGCAAAATGCGTATCACCGAAGCGGTGTGTCGCAGCGCGGTAGAAACCGCTGAGAAACTGGAAGCGCCAGTCATTGTGGTGGCAACCGAAGGCGGTAAATCTGCTAAGTCAGTGCGTAAATACTTCCCTAACGCCACCATCCTGGCGCTGACCACCAATGAGCAGACTGCACGTCAGTTGATTCTCACCAAAGGTGTGGTTACCCATATCGTGAAAGAGATCGCTTCTACCGACGATTTCTACCGTATTGGTAAAGAAGCCGCGCTGGAAAGTGGCTACGCATTGAAGGGCGAAGTGGTCGTCATGGTATCCGGTGCTCTGGTACCAAGCGGCACTACCAATACCTCTTCAGTACACGTTCTGTAATTAAACAATGCCATTAAATTTAAAAAGCGCCTCAGGGCGCTTTTTTTTGGCAGTTGCGTAACTGAAAATTGAGAAATTTCCAATCGATAATAACTATTCAATTTTGGAAATTACAAAGATTAACCCGATTAAATCTGCCTGTTTTCTTTTAATTTTTTATCTTTTTGCGGCAATCAGATGCTTCTTTGAGCGAACGATCAACTTTAGGCATGTTCTCATCAAAAATATATTCTCATTAGAAAAAACTTTGTGTAATACTTGTAACGCTACATGGAGATTAACTCAATCTAGAGGGTATAAATAATGAATCGTACTAAACTGGTACTGGGCGCGGTAATCCTGGGTTCTACTCTGCTGGCTGGTTGTTCTAGCAATGCTAAAATCGACCAACTGTCTACTGACGTTCAGACTCTGAACGCTAAAGTTGACCAGCTGAGCAACGACGTGAACGCAGTGCGTTCTGACGTTCAGGCTGCTAAAGATGACGCAGCTCGTGCAAACCAGCGTCTGGACAACCAGGCTCACTCTTACCGTAAGTAAGAGTTCTGGTTGTAAAAATGGCGCACATTGTGCGCCATTTTTTTTGTCCTGATTTCCGGTTATCTTCCCTTGCTGTTTTCCAGTTACACCCTTACCCAGCAATAGCCATCCATGGCCCCCTGCATCACCGTATGACGCGTACTCCCTCCGCCTGAGAGATGGTAGCGGGTACACGCCCGGACGGCGCAGAGCCCGTCTGCGGCGATATTATCGCAGGCAGTGGCGTATGCTGATCGACAGGCTCACCGCTGTTAACCAATACCGGCATCCCGGAACGCCGCTCGATGGCCTGGTTAATCAGCCCGGAATCACTGAGCTGACTGTCGATAAACGCTTTCGCCGTGTTGCTCAACGCAATTTTCTTGGTTTGAGGATCGTCGCTCTCACTCTTTGACAGCGGCTGGTGCACTTCAACGTAGCGCTTACCATCCGGTTCAATGGCGTATTTAATCGGCTGATTAATCACCTCTACCCGCGTCCCTCTCGGCACGTCATTAAATAACGCCTCGATATCCTCGTTACGTAAACGAATACAACCCGAACTGACGCGCATACCGATGCCAAAATTAGCATTGGTACCGTGAATCAGATAGTGGCCGGCACCGTACGCCAGGCGCAGCGCAAACAGTCCCATTGGATTATCCGGCCCGGCAGGGACCGTACCCGGCAGGGTAATCCCCCGTTCGGCATAGCGCTTGCGGATATTGACGGTGGGTGTCCAGGTTGGATTAGGAATTTTTTGGCTGATACTGGTCACCATGATTGGTGTATTGGCACCCAGCTGGCCAATGCCGATCGGATAAACGATGACTTTATTCTCATCCTTGGGGTAGTAATAGAGTCGCAGCTCCGCGAGGTTAATCACTATCCCTTCGCGTTTGGTGTCAGGTAACAACATTTGGCTGGGAATCGTCAGCTGGCTACCGGCTCTTGGCAACCACGGGTCAGTGCCGGGATTCGCTTGTAGCATGCTCAGCAGTCCAATTTTGTATTCAGCGGCAATCCGTTCCAGCGAACGGTTATCCGCCGGCACCACGTAGATACTGTTCTCGCCGATTAGGCGGCTGTTATCTGGTGGCAAAGGGTATTCTGTCGCGCTGACAACGCGCGTCCCGGCGATCAGCGTCAGGGCAAAAAATGCTGCAAGGCGTAACAAAGGTTTCATGCGCAATCTCTCGTAAGGAATAAAACACCCCGTTATATGTAACGAGGTGTGTTACGAGATATTGTAGCTCAGCTGAGGGCTTGTGCTCTATGGCGAATCGCGCGAATCATCGCTTCCAGCCCCTGCGAACGGGATGGCGTAAGGTGTTGCGTCAGGGCAAGTTGCTCAAACCACGGGCGAACATCAAAGCGGGCAATTTCAGCCGCAGTCATCCCCTGATAAAGGATAAAGACGATAGCAATCAGGCCTTTAACAATTGCCGCATCACTGTCACCCTGCAACTGAATTTTGCCATCGCTGGCCTCATCCATCACAATCCACACCTGGCTTTGACAGCCAGAAATAATGTACTCGGGCTGACGAAATGAATCGGACAATTCAGGCAAAACCGCGCCCAGTTCAATCACGTACAGGTACTTCTCTTCCCAGTTGGCGCAACGATTAAAATTGCGTACCAGCTTTTCTTTGTCTGGCAGTGTTGCCATCAGTTCCTCCCTTGCCTGCTGGCGGTCTGTCAGCCGCCCAGCAAACGATGAATACGTGTCAGACCCGCTACCAGCCGGTCCGCTTCCTCTTCGCTATTGTACATCGCAAAAGAAGCGCGACACATCGCCGGAACCTGGTAATAGTTCATCAGCGGCATAGCACAGTGATGGCCGGTGCGAATCGCAATACCGTACTGGTCGAGGAAACTTCCCACATCATAGGCGTGATGGCGACCGAGATTGAATGCGATCACCCCGGCGCGATTTTGCGGCCCGTAGATAATTAAATCAGGCACCGCGGCCAGCTTATCCAGCGCGTAACGCATCAGCATCTGTTCGTGCTGATGGATATTCTCCAGCCCCAGTTCTTCAACATAGCTCAGCGCCGCACCCAGACCGATAATCGCCGCAGTATTGGGCGTCCCCGCCTCAAAGCGCCATGGCGCAGCAGCAAAAGTCGTCTCTTCGGTCAGGCTGACGTTAGCGATCATCGAACCGCCCCCTTCCCACGGCGGCATCTGGTCCAGCAGCGCTTTGCGGCCGTACAGAATACCAATGCCGGTAGGCCCATAAATTTTATGGCCAGAGAACACATAGAAGTCGCAGTCGATATCCTGGACATCAACCTGGTGATGCATCACCGCCTGGGCACCGTCGATCAGCGTGGTAACCCCCGCGGCTTTCGCTTGCGCCACCAGCTGTTTTACCGGATTTATCGAACCGAGCACGTTGGAGACCTGGGTCACCGCCAGCATCCGGGTGCGACTGTCGATAAGCGTTGGCAACACGGCAATATCCAGCTCGCCTTGCGGCGTCAGCGGCAGCACACGCACTTCAGCGCCAACGCGCTTCGCGACCATCTGCCACGGCACGATATTGGCGTGGTGCTCCATCTGGGTGATGATAATATTATCACCCGCCTGTAACTGACTGCCGCCCCAGCTGCTGGCCACCAGGTTAATACCTTCGGTGGTGCCCTTCACGAACACGATCTCTTCCGGCGAAGCCGCATTCAGAAAACGCGCCGCCTGATTGCGCACGTTTTCCATATCAGTGGTCGCTTCAGCACTCAGCGTGTGAATGCCGCGATGTACCGCGGCATAGCCATGCTGATAAAAATGGCTTTCAGCGTTAATCACCGCTAACGGTTTTTGTGCGCTGGCGGCGCTGTCGAGATAGGCCAACGGCTGACCGTTGACCTCGCGCGCCAGAATCGGAAAATCAGCTCTGACACGCGCCAGATCAAAACTCATTCGTTGCCTCCGGGAAACGCTGGGCGATGCGTTGCAGCACCACCTCTTTCAGCGTTTCATCAGCGATCGCTTCGGTCAGCTCAGCGGCAAACGCGTGAATAATCATTTGCTCTGCCAGCGGCTTATCGATACCGCGCGAGCGCAGATAGAACATCTGCTCGTCGTCAATGCGGCCAATGGTGGCACCATGGCTACATTTCACGTCATCGGCGTAAATTTCCAGCTGCGGCTTGGTGTCCACTTCGGCCAGGCGACCCAACAGCAGGTTGTTGTTGGTCATCTGTCCGTCGGTTTTCAGCGCATGCTTCGCCACTTTAATCATGCCGTTAAACACCGCACGGGCACGGTCGCGCACGATAGTTTTATGCAGCTGACGGCTCTGGCAGTAGCCTTTATTGTGTTCAAGGTAAGTGCGGGTATCACACACTTCTTTGCCCACCGGCAGCACCAGGCTGTTAATCGACAGATTAGTGTTCTCACCGTTCAGCTGTGAACTGGTGTTGTGCCGCGTCAGGCCAGCACCCAGCAGGAAGCTCTGGCTGCTGACGTTAGCATCGCGCAGCAAGATAATGTCGTTGTGCGCAAAGTGATAGCTGCCAACATTCTCAAACGCCAGTTTGGTGTGCGTCAGCTGCGCGTTATTGCCAACCGACATGGTCAGACGCGCGCCGGTAAAGTGCACCGCATCATTCAGGCTGACGTAGTGCTCGATCACTTCTGCCTGCGCGCCATCGTCAATTTGCACATGGTGACGATAGTGCGAAGTATTCATCTGTTCGTCGCCGCTGCCGCTGCTGATATGCAGCAGATACAGCGGACGCGGTGCCACTTTGCCACGCGCCAGCTGTATGGTGGTAGCCTGCTCGGCGAGACTTTCGGTCAGATGCAGAAACACTTCAGGCTGCACCGGCGCGTCAAATGCGCGACGTTCAGCGGCCTGAGAAATCTGTACATCAAACAGATCGAAGTTGCTGTCACTCAGTTCCGCGCTTAATTTGCCGTCAATATAGACCAGACGAACCGCATCAAGCGGCAGTGCAATTTGCGCCAGATCGTCTGCGCTGACGTTACCCGCCTGCGGCAGCACAAAGCTCTCGCTGAACAGCGTCTCCAGCGGAGTGTATTTCCAGTTTTCCTGCTTACGCGTCGGTAAACCTAAGCGCAGCAGTTGCTGCCAGTGCTGCTGTGCCTGCAAGGAGCGATTTTCACCGCGTGACTCAAACAGGTGGTGCCACTGTTGCAGCGCGTTTTCGCTACTCTTCGTCGGTAAGCCAGCCATAGCCCTGCTCCTCCAACTGTTTCACTAAGCTAAAGTCGCCTGATTTAACGATCTTGCCCTGATAAAGCACGTGGACGAAATCAGGTTTGATGTAATCAAGAATACGCTGATAGTGAGTCACGATAATAAATGAGCGGTTACCGTCACGCAGGGTATTGACCCCGTTGGCAACAATTTTCAGCGCATCGATATCCAGACCGGAGTCGGTCTCATCGAGAATGCACAGTTCCGGCTCCAGGGCTGCCATCTGCAGGATGTCATTACGTTTTTTCTCACCGCCAGAGAAGCCAACATTGACTGAACGGGTCAGCAAATCTTCCGGCATCTTCAGCAGTTGAATTTTATCTTCGATAAAGTCCTGGAAATCGAAACGGTCAAGCGCGTCCTGCCCACGGTATTTACGCACCGAGTTCACCGCAGTTTGCAGGAAGAACTGGTTGCTGACGCCCGGGATCTCTACCGGATACTGGAACGCCATAAAGATACCTTCACCGGCACGATCTTCCGGAGCCAGCTCCAGCAGATCTTTGCCTTTAAAACTGATTTCGCCGCCGATCACTTCATACTCTTCGCGTCCGGCCAGAGTCGCGGAAAGCGTACTTTTTCCTGAGCCATTCGGGCCCATAATGGCATGTACTTCGCCCGGCTTCACGTCGAGGTTCAGGCCGCGCAAAATCTGCTTATCTTCAATACTTACCTGTAGATCTTTGATACTTAACATAGAATTTCCTTCGCATTGCCGACGGGCAACGGTTCTTATCGCGACGCGGGTTTAACCCACGCTATGTTCCAGACTGATGGCCAGTAATTTTTGCGCTTCGACAGCGAATTCCAGCGGCAGCTCGGAGAAGACGTCCTTACAGAAACCGTTAACAATCATCGAGATTGCGTCATCTTCGCTGATACCGCGCTGCACACAATAGAACAATTGATCTTCACCGATACGTGAGGTGGTGGCTTCATGCTCCAGCTGCGCGCTGTTATTACGCACTTCAACATACGGGAAGGTATGCGCACCACAATCCGCGCCAATCAGCATTGAATCACACTGGGTGAAGTTACGCGCATTGGTCGCCGTCGGCATAATTTTCACCAGACCACGATAGGTATTTTCACTTTTACCGGCCGAAATCCCTTTCGAGATAATGGTTGATTTAGTGTTTTTACCAATGTGAATCATCTTGGTGCCGGTATCGGCCTGCTGATGACCGCTGGTCAGCGCCACCGAGAAAAATTCACCGATGGAATTATCACCGCGCAGGATCACGCTCGGGTATTTCCAGGTAATCGCCGAACCGGTTTCCGACTGAGTCCACGACATTTTGCTGCCGTCGCCTTCACACAGTGCGCGTTTGGTCACGAAGTTGAGAATGCCACCTTCCGCTTCGCCGCCGGCGAACCAGTTCTGCACCGTTGAATATTTAACTTCGGCATTTTTGTGGATAATCACTTCCACTACCGCCGCGTGCAGCTGATAGGTATCGCGCACCGGTGCAGAACACCCTTCGATATAACTGACGTAACTGTCTTCATCGGCCACCAGAATGGTACGCTCGAACTGACCGGTTTTTGCCGCGTTAATACGGAAATAGGTCGACAGCTCCATCGGGCAACGTACGCCTTTCGGGATGTAGACAAAAGTGCCATCAGAGGCAACGGCGGAGTTCAGCGCGGCAAAGAAGTTATCGTTGGCCGGCACCACGGTGCCAAGGTACTTTTGCACCAGTTCAGGGTGATCGTGAATCGCTTCGCTAAAGGAACAGAAGATGATGCCCTGCTCCGCCAGCTTAGAACGGTAGGTGGTGGAAACTGATACCGAGTCAAAAATCGCATCAACGGCGACTTCCTGGCCTTCACGCACCGGCACGCCCAGCTGTTTAAACGCCTCTTCCACTTCCTGCGTCAGATAGTTGCTGGCCGGCTCGCTGCCGGAGGCCTGGGTGGCGCCCGGCTCAGAAGCGCAGCTGTCATCACAGTTACCGCAGGACGGTGCCGAGTAGTAACTGTAATCCTGGTAATCCAGTGGCTTATATTTGGCTTTCAGCCAGTGAGGCTCTTCCATCTTCAGCCAGGCTTCATAGGCTTTCAGGCGGAATTCCAGCATCCATTCAGGTTCATTACGCTTGGCGGAAATGGCCCGCACCACATCTTCACTGATGCCGTGTGCCAGCTCATCGGTTTGCAGATGGGTAAAGAAGCCCTCTTTGTAACCCTTGTGGCCGCCTTCCCAAATTTGTACATCATCAGATGCATCACTGTGTCGAGACATAACGTTAATTACTCTACGCCAAAGCTTTCACCACAGCCGCAGGCGTGTTGAGCTTTGGGGTTATTGAATTTGAAAATCTGATTCAGGCCTTCACGAACGAAATCAACTTCGGTGCCATCAACAAAAGGCATCGCCTGAAGCGGAACAAACAAGCTGGCACCCTGGTGGGTAAACTGAAGATCATCAGCGGCTGGCTCTTTGACCAGCTCCATCACATATCCGAAACCGGCGCAGCCAGACTGCTTCACGCCAAGCTTAAGGCCCTGGACGTGCGGATCGCTGGCAGACAGCGCAATAATTTGCTGTGCCGCGCTGTCGGTGAGCTTGAGTCCTTTCCAGACGAAGTCGTCAGGAGAGAACGATGCTGGATTAGCAGATTGCATAATTAAGTACCTCGCGATGCGATAGCCCTTCGGGCTAATATCCCTATGTTAGTGATAATGGATATCGCTTCAACCTCTTGTTTTGCAGGGATAAGCCTAAAACGGCATTTTTCTTACCCATTTAATAAGGATAGACCCTACAAAGACGATTGCGATCTGCGCCTCATGCTGCAGAACCGAAGAGATAACCTGTTAAAAAACAACAACTAAATAGTTAACACAACGTAGCGAATAAGAATAATACTCATTTTACCCCTTTATACGCTGCGAAGTATCGTTAATATCAATTTAATTAACAGGCAGCATTTATCGATAAATTTGTCACTGGATTCTCTTGAACATTCCAGGCATTATAATATGATAATGATTATCATTACCGTAATTAGGTGATTGCATGAATGTCTCGATGAGTGCCTGGCTGCAGTACAAAATTGACGAATACAAATTTTCAGTACGTGACATCACGGTTGACTTTTATATGGCGCAAGCAAAACTCAACCGTCCGGACTGCTCACTCGATCAGCTACGCAAATTTAACGACACCTGTTTAGACATGGCTGAATTATGCCAACTCAACGGCGATGATCAAAGCTATCTGCACGCTTTAGGTAAATTACATCACCGGTTAGTGACAGAAATGGTCAATAATGAGCGAGATCGGTTATTTCGTATGCAGGCGTGGCAGCTGGCCAGGCACACCCTGACCCGTTTGTGCCATCAGCTGGCATTGAGCGGCGAGTGGGATAAAGCCACAGTGTTACAGAGTGATTTCGTAAAGCACGCTTCGTGGAACAATATGTAGAATGGCTTTTTCTCCACGGTTTGGGAGCCGTCAGCAGCTCATGCCGGTTACTTTTCTGCAGGGCGACGATTTCGCCGCCCGCGTCAACATTTTCGTTCCTGCATTGATCCCGGACAAACAACATCTACTCTCCGGCAAGATGAAAGTAAGCAAATGTTTCTTAAGGTATCAAAATATTATTATAAAATGTTAAATTTACAAATAAAGGTTTAGCCGGTATTAACTCCGCTGAATTATCACTTCACTGTATAATGTATATTACTCTTCTGCCGTACCCTCTCTCGCCTGCCTGATTTAAATTCCGCTATCGAAAATGCTTACCGCCTGAGTTTAAACAACTAAAATCGCCGTTTATTGTCACGCCTGTCACTTAACTGTTGAATAACTCTCCCAGTCTACATTGCCAGATTTGGCTTAATGACAGATCGGCTTGCGATTAATCGCGGCGCGGCAATCCCGCGCAGCCCGAAAAAAAACCTCGCGCTTACATGCCGTTATCAATCTCGCGCGTTAATTTAACAAACCCGATCCCGGGATTAACAAAGACGGAAAACATATCATCACAATTATCATGGCTGTTATATCCCCAGGTGCCACGACTGATCCTGTTTCTTACCTTATCTCAGGCGTAACATCCTTTTTGCGTTGATATTGCCGTTCAGCTGCAAAGCGCGGGGAAATAAATCCTGGCACTTTGCTCATGAACGACGAATAAAAAAACTAATAAAGTTTGAGTAAGACAGGGGCATGCAATGTTTGGATTAGATGCGTTTCACCTGGCAAGGATTCAATTCGCTTTTACCGTCTCCTTCCATATTATTTTCCCGGCTATTACCATCGGGCTGGCAAGTTACCTTGCCGTGCTCGAAGGTCTGTGGCTGAAAAGCAAAAATGAGGTCTATCGCGACCTTTATCACTTCTGGTCGAAAATTTTCGCCGTTAACTTCGGTATGGGCGTAGTTTCCGGGCTGGTAATGGCCTACCAGTTCGGCACCAACTGGAGTGGATTTTCGCAGTTTGCCGGCAGCATTACCGGGCCGCTGCTGACCTATGAAGTACTGACGGCCTTCTTCCTCGAGGCCGGTTTTCTTGGCGTGATGCTGTTTGGCTGGAACCGCGTTGGTCGTGGCCTGCACTTCTTTGCGACCTGCATGGTGGCGCTCGGCACCATTATTTCCACCTTCTGGATTCTGGCGTCGAACAGCTGGATGCAAACCCCGCAGGGCTACGCAATTCAGGATGGCGTGGTTATCCCGGTTGACTGGATGGCCATCGTATTTAACCCGTCGTTTCCGTACCGCCTGATGCATATGGCAACCGCCGCCTTCCTCGCCAGCGCCTTCTTTGTCGGTGCATCGGCAGCCTGGCATCTGCTGCGTAAAAACGACACGCCAGCCATTCGCAAAATGTTGTCAATGGCGCTGTGGATGGCACTGATCGTTTCGCCAATCCAGGCGATGCTCGGTGATATGCACGGCCTGAACACGCTGAAATATCAACCGGCTAAAATTGCCGCGATTGAGGGACACTGGGAAAATCCGGCTGATGAACCGACGCCGCTGATACTGTTTGGCCTGCCGGATATGGAGCAGGAAAAAACCCGCTACGCGCTGGAAATACCTTATCTCGGTAGCCTGATCCTGACCCACAGCCTGCACCAGCA
The DNA here is from genome assembly GCF_050037805.1 of Winslowiella sp. 2C04. Lineage (NCBI taxonomy): Bacteria > Pseudomonadati > Pseudomonadota > Gammaproteobacteria > Enterobacterales > Erwiniaceae > Winslowiella > Winslowiella sp. 2C04. Next base: position 2,555,454 of record NZ_CP188300.1, read on the forward strand.
GGTGCCGGCGCTGAAAAGCTTTCCCAAAGAAGATCGTCCGAACTCCACCATTATCTTCTGGTCGTTCCGCATTATGGCCGGTCTCGGCATGCTGATGGTGCTGCTGGGAGTCGTCAGCCTGTGGCTGCGCTTCCGCAACCGTCTTTACAGCTCGCGTCCGTTCCTGTGGTTTACCCTGTTAATGGGGCCGTCCGGGCTGATCGCCATTCTCGCAGGCTGGTTTACCACGGAAATTGGCCGTCAGCCATGGGTAGTTTATGGACTGATGCGTACCAAAGATGCGGTTTCTGCCCACGGCGATATGCATATGAGCCTCAGCCTGCTGGCGTTTATCGTCGTGTATATGTCGGTGTTTGGCGTCGGCTATCTCTACCTGGTCAAACTGATTAAGAAAGGCCCACAGTCAGGTGAAGGTGGACATACGCCAGAAGGCGGCCCGGGTACTTCCCATACCGCTTCCCGCCCACTGTCTGCGGTGCAGGAAAACTTAAGCGCTTCACAGGAGAAAAAATAAGATGGGTGTCGATCTGTCAATTATCTGGTTTACCATCATTATCTTTTCCACCCTGATGTATATCGTGATGGATGGTTTTGATCTCGGTATCGGCATCCTGTTTCCATTTAATAAGGATGCTGTTGAGCGCGATATGATGGTCAATACCGTTGCGCCGGTCTGGGATGGTAACGAGACCTGGCTGGTGCTGGGCGGTGCAGCGCTGTATGGCGCTTTTCCGCTGGCCTATGCAGTGATTCTTGATGCGCTGACGGTACCGCTAACGGTGATGCTGATCGGCCTGATTTTCCGTGGCGTGGCGTTTGAGTTTCGCTTTAAAGCCACCCCGGAGCATCGTCCGTTCTGGGATAAATCATTTATCGTCGGTTCGATTGTCGCGACGTTCAGCCAGGGCGTGGTGCTTGGTACTCTGATTAACGGACTGGAAGTGACCAACCGTACCTATAGCGGACCGGCACTGGTCTGGTTAACGCCCTTTGCGCTGTTCTGCGGCCTGGGCCTGGTGGTGGCCTATGCGCTGCTGGGTAGCACCTGGCTGATCATGAAAACCGAGAAAGAACTGCATCGTAAGATGACCGCGCTGGCGAAGCCACTGCTGCTGACGCTGTTGGCGATTATCGCCATTGTCAGTATCTGGACGCCGCTGGAGCATGCCGACATTATGCAGCGCTGGTTCAGTCTGCCAAATCTGTTCTGGTTCCTGCCGGTTCCGGTCCTGGTGCTGGCGGTCTCATGGGCACTGCTGCGCGCGCTGAAGCGTCATGCCCACTATGCGCCGTTTCTGCTGACGCTGGCGCTGGTGTTCCTCGGCTTTACCGGTTTAGGTATCAGCATCTGGCCAAATATCATTCCGCCGCACATCACGATCTGGCAGGCAGCGTCACCGCCACAAAGCCAGGGCTTTATGCTGGTCGGCGGCCTGCTGATTATCCCGGTGATTCTGGTGTATACCTTCTGGAGCTACTACGTGTTCCGCGGAAAAATCACGCCGGACGAAGGCTATCACTGATTGTTGTTCTGTGTTCCACCCGGGTGGTGGAACACAACTGAATATTATGGAGGTAAGCGATGGAACAGAGTCAAACTCAGCCCGTCAGCCGCTGGTGGAAACGTGTGTTATGGCTGGTGGTAATTTATGGCGGCAGCGTGCTGGCCCTGGGCCTGGTGGCTACGCTGTTTCGCCTGATGATGACGGCAGCGGGTATGAAGTCGCACTAAGCGAAAACATCAACGCTGCTCAGGTTTGGCCGTTATTACTGAGGTCGTTAGCCGGGATATGCAACACAAGCGCTGCTGCCGATCAAAAATCTCAATTTGCCACACCTGGTGCGAACGGCCAAGATGCAGCGCGCGGCAGACGCCGCGCACCTCACCTTCGCGCGCAGAGCGCAGATGGTTGGCATTAATCTCCAGCCCAACCACCTGCTGCTCCCCGCAAGTACAAAGATAACCCGCCATTGAACCCAGCGTCTCTGCCAGCAACGCGGATGCACCGCCGTGCAGCAGACCAAATGGCTGAGTGGTGCGCTGATCCACCGGCATCACCGCTTCGAGGCTGTCATCATTGAGGGCGATAAAGCGAATCCCGAGATGCCCGACCATACAATCCGCGCTGCGCTGATTCAGTTGTTCCAGCGTCGCCTCGCGTTGCCATATTGCCATTAAATCATCTCCAGCAGCGCCTGCAGAGGATGGCGCATTCCGTTACCTTCGATCCGCTTGACCTGGCTGCGACAAGAGTAGCCGGTCGCCAGACAGCGCTGTCGCGGTAACTTCTGTAACGCCGGATGCCATGACAGCTCATAAATTCCCAACGAGTTATCAAGATTTTTAGTTTCATGACCGTAGGTGCCTGCCATACCGCAGCAGCCCACGCTGATGTTTTCCAGTTTCGCACCAAAGCGGGCAAAAATTCCCTGCCACTGGTTCGGCGTGGCTGGCAGCGCGGTAACTTCAGTACAGTGACCAAACAGATACCAGGCTTCGCCACTGGCAACAGACGTTTCGCGACGATCGAGCGCGGTTGACAGCCACTCATGCACCAGTTGCACATGAAACTCTCCGCGCTGTTCGCCCAGCACCTGACGGTATTCGTCACGGTAGCAGAGCACTAACGCCGGATCGACACCGACCAACGGCATGCCCAGTACGGCAACGCGATTCAGGAAGTCAGCGGTTTTCTGTGCGGTACGGGCGAAGCGTTGCAGGAAACCTTTAATGTGCTGGGCTTTGCCGTTAGGGGAGAACGGCAGCAGCACCGGTTGATACCCAAGCTTTTCAATCAGGCGGACAAAATCTGCCACCAGCTGCGCTTCGTAGTAACTGGTGAACGGGTCCTGCACCACCAGCACGGTTTTCTCGCGCTGTTCGGCGCTCAGCTGCTCGAGGCTTTCCAGCGTGATATTACCAGCACGGTGTCCGGCCAGCTGCTGCTTCAGCGTAGGCGAGGAGAGCAACGGCAGATCGACCATGCCGATATGCTTCTTACTCAGCTCGCGCAGCCACGGCTGCTTCAGGAAGAAGTTAAAGGTTTTTGGCGCGCGCGCCATCAACGGCGCATAACTTTCCACGCTGGCGACCAGGTGATCGCTCACCGGGCGCAGGTAGCGGGTGTGATACAGCTGCAGGAAACGCGAGCGGAAGCCCGGCACATCGATCTTGATCGGGCACTGGGTCGAGCAGGCTTTACAGGCCAGACAGCCAGACATCGCCTCCTTCACTTCATGCGAGAAATCATACTCGCCCTTCTTCGCATGCCAGCTGTTGCGAGTACGCTCAATCAGACCGCGCAGGCTAACACCGGCGGTCGGCAGTTGTCTTTCCAACAGCAGCGGATCGACGCCCCGCTCAGCCAGCAGGCGCAACCATTCACGCGTCAGGGTGGCACGGCCTTTCGGCGAGTGGATACGGTTGCGGGTAATCTTCATTGACGGGCACATCGGGCTGCGCACATCAAAGTTAAAGCACAGGCCGTTACCGTTACACTCCATAGCTCCGCGCCAGTCACTCCGCACATTCACCGGGATTTGCCGATCGTAAGACCCGCGCTTATCCGCATCCACTTTCATCATCGGATCGTCAACGCCGTAAGGGGCGCAGATTTTACCCGGATTCAGCCGGTTAGCGGGATCAAACGCCGCTTTGATACGGCGCAGCTCGTTATACAGCGTCTCGCCAAAGAACGCCGGGCTGTATTCAGCGCGGAAGCCCTTACCGTGTTCGCCCCATAACAGACCGCCGTAGCGTGCGGTCAGCGCGACGACCTCATCGGAGATCTGTTTCATCAGCATCTCCTGTTGAGGGTCGCACATATCCAGCGCCGGGCGCACATGCAGCACGCCCGCATCGACATGGCCAAACATACCGTAGCTCAGGTTGTGGCTATCGAGCAATGCGCGAAACTCAACAATATAATCGGCCAGTTGCTCCGGCGGCACCGCCGTATCCTCGACAAACGGGATCGGTTTGGCGCGCCCTTTAGCATTACCCAGCAGGCCAACGGCTTTTTTACGCATCGCATAAATACGCTCGATGCCGTCAAGGTCGTGACACAGCTGCCAGCCAATCACTCCACCCTGACGTTCGGCCATCAGGCTATCCAGCCGCTGGCACAACGCGGTGACCTGACCGTCAATCAGCGCCTGATCATCGCCGGCGAATTCTACAATATTCAACCCAAGCATCTGCCGATCCGGCACATCGGTAATCAGTTCCTGCACCGAATGCCAGACAATATCCTCACGCGCCAGGTTGAGCACTTTTGAGTCGACGGTTTCTACCGACAGCGCTTGCGCCTCCACCATCAGTGGCGCATTGCGTAGCGCAGAGTCAAACGCATCGTATTTAATATTAACCAGACGGCGGACTTTCGGCAGTGGCGTAATATCCAGCCGCGCTTCGCTGATAAACGCCAGCGTTCCCTCAGCGCCGCACAGAATACGGGTCAGGTCAAAGCGTTGCAGGTCGTCGCTCAGCACATGCCGCAGGTCGTATCCGGTAAGAAAGCGGTTCAGTTTCGGGAACTTTTCAACAATCAGACTGCGCTGCTGGCGACAGCGTTCCAGCACCGTGCGGTAAATCACACCTTCCGGCGACGATTCTCCGGCCAGCACCTCCGCCAGCTCAACCGGCATCTCGCGGGTATCAAGGATTTCGCCCCCCAGCAGTACCGCACGCAGACCCAGCACATGGTCGGAGGTTTTACCGTACACCAGTGAGCCCTGGCCGGAAGCATCGGTATTAATCATCCCGCCGAGAGTCGCGCGGTTACTGGTAGACAGCTCAGGAGAGAAGAAATAGCCGTAAGGTTTCAGATAAGCATTAAGCTGATCTTTAATGACCCCGGCTTCGACCCTGACCCAGCCCTCTTCGGCATTGATCTCCAGAATCCGGTTCATATGGCGTGACATATCGACCACGATGCCCTGATTCAGTGACTGGCCGTTGGTGCCGGTTCCCCCGCCGCGCGGCGTAAACACCAGGCTGGCAAAGCGTGGCTCGGCGGCAACGCGGGCAATCAGCGCAACATCGGCGGTGGAACGAGGGAAAAGAACGGCATCCGGTAACAGCTGGTAAATACTGTTATCCGTTGACATGGTAAGGCGGTCGGCGTAGCTGGTAGCGCTGTCGCCGGTAAAGCCTTGCTGCTGTAAAGCTTCCAAAAACGTCAGCACCAGCTGAACGAGGCCAGGTGCCTGAGAAATTTGTGGGATCATTATCGGGTGACCAGCATGTTGTGTTAATCGTTTGCGTTTGCTTTTTATCAGTGAGTTATCCGTTTTATCATATTTTTTTATCACCTGCCGTTTTTTCAAGAAACGTAAAATCACTTTTTGCTCCAGCACTGTCGCAAAGTGAATAAATGCATCATGATTAGCAAAGTGGCACCGGTTGCCATGGTTATGGAAAAGATATCCCGAATAACTCAGTTGCAAAGGTGGGCACAACCCCGCCACCTGCAATATGAAGCCGGACGGTTATCATCATTAAGGAATTCTTTGAGGTACTGATTTTCGTATGAAAAATCTGGAACGCGGGATCGACTATCCGCAGATAGTATTTACGCTGATGCTCATTACCCTGCTGATCGTCGCGTGTTTTTGGGTCGTACAGCCGTTTATCCTTGGCTTTGCCTGGGCCAGCATGGTGGTGATTGCGACCTGGCCGCTGATGATCAAGCTACAAGGCTTACTGTGGGGTCGCCGCTCGCTGGCGGTGGTCGCCATGACGTTGATTCTGATCTTACTGTTTATTATTCCCATCGCGCTGTTGGTTAACAGCCTGATTGATAATAGTGCGCCGGTGATCCAGTGGGCGACCTCAGGGCAAATGCAGATTCCCCGGCTGGAATGGCTAAAAGAGATCCCGATGATTGGGGATAAGCTTTTTTCGAGCTATCACAAACTGGTGGCTGGCGGCGGCGGCGCGCTGATGACCCAGATACAACCTTATATCGGTCGCACCACTGGATTCTTTGTTGCTCAGGCGGGGCATTTTGGTCGATTAATGATCCACCTTGGCCTGATGCTGCTGTTCAGCGTGCTGCTCTACTGGCGTGGTGAGCAGGTGGGTAACGGCATCCGGCATTTCGCTTTCCGCCTCGCCTCGCGTCGTGGTGATGCGGCGGTATTACTGGCCGGTCAGGCGATCCGTGCTGTGGCGCTGGGCGTGGTGGTTACCGCGCTGGTACAAGGCGTGCTGGGCGGTATTGGCCTGGCGATCTCCGGTATCCCCTACGCCACGCTGTTAACCGTGTTAATGATTCTGTTCTGTCTGGTTCAGCTCGGCCCGCTGCTGGTGCTGGTTCCGGCGATCGTCTGGCTTTACTGGAGCGGTGATACCACCTGGGGCACCGTGCTGCTGGTGTGGAGTTGTGTCGTCGGTACGCTGGATAATGTGCTGCGCCCGGTACTGATCAGGATGGGGGCCGATCTGCCGATGATTCTGATCCTGTCAGGCGTTATCGGTGGCCTGTTCGCCTTTGGCATGATTGGCCTGTTTATCGGTCCGGTGGTGCTGGCGGTCTCCTATCGTCTGGTTTCCGTCTGGATGCATGAAGCCCCTGCGCCGGATGAAGATCCGCAGGAGGTGGTTGAAGAGCTGGCGGAATTTGTCGCGGATCACGAAGCGGATAAAATCCCGTCAAAGTAGTCACTCTCTGCTTATGACTACCGGTAAACGGCCAGCCAATGCTGGCCGTTTACACAATTATTTCGTGACGAATTTATTTAGAAACTTTTATCAGTAAAAGCGTGAATCAACGCACTCCTGCTTAAATCCCAACCCATTGATTACTTTTAATACAGCTTTCATCCTGACTTTAGCTTTTGCGCCTGACAAAAGATTATCAGCTTTAAACTAATGAGAGGATTCTTAAAGACGCGTTACGTGATGCTGCATAGTATGAGGCCTATGTTCAGAATCAACCCCATGATTTCTCAACAACCTTTTCCCTGAGTAAGTAACGAATTGCTGTGTGTAGTCTTTGCCCATCCACGTGATGGGCTTTTTTTTTCGCCGAACTGAGCGTCAGTTACTGAGATCAGATACTGAATCCACCCAGCTCACCGTCCACCTGTAATGCGCGGTTTCGCTCCAGCGAGAAAAAGGTCACCGGTTGGTAGTTATCGTCCAGGCCATTTCCGATTCTGAAATAAGCACGACCAGCGCCATCAAACAGTGAGAAACTGCGTTGTGAATTTCGGTAATTGATCACCTTATGCTCAACTATCCGGCTAATAAAGCGCAAATTCTGTGTAGATGCGCGATAGGGATTACGCTGTAACTGATAGACCTCTCTGATATCTGACGGCAGTTCGCCGTAGCTGGTAACTTTGCCGCGAAAGCCGGTGGTAATTAATCCTGTGGTCTCTCTGAATTGATCGGCAAGGCTGACGACACCGTCTGCGGAGTGACAAATAATGGTTCTGGCGCAGCCATATTCACTAATATTTACCTGCTGCATAATCTCCAGCGCCAGTCTGCGTCCGTTAAATTCCACACCACTGCGTAATAAGATTCTGGCGCTAAAGTCTCGTGCCGTAAATTGGCTATGCGCCATGACGTTCAGCCGCCGCAGACCGTGATGCATATCCGTAAAAATGGTAACCGGGCTCAATGTATCTCTGGGTTCAGCAATCAGCTTAACGTCCTGAATGGAATCCCATCCCCAGACGGTTTTATTCAGCGATGTGGTCATGCGACTAACGCCTGCAGCCAGTTCACTGGCTAAAGAGAGCAGCCCGCTGGCAAAAGAGATCCAGCCCAATACCGCCGAAGCATGAGGATCGCGATGCGCTAACCCCACGCTGGCGATCGCGGTCATATCGGCCACCAGCGCGCTGCCGCCGACCGTCAGGGATGCCAGCGACGCGCTGGTCAGTGCTGCACTGAGGCTGCCTGCCGCCACCAGTGAGCTACCGCCGGTAAAAATGGCACCCAGCACGCCGAGAATGCTGAAACCAATACCCAATGCCGCCTGCCAGTTAAAATGCCCACTGGGATCGGCGCGATTAATCGGATCGCCAGCGCAAAAAATATAGGGGTTAATTCCTCCTGCGCCAAACGGACTCCAGCTATCCGGCGCGTTAAAGCGGTGTAACTGAGGATTATAGGCCCGATAACCGTTTCCCAGGTGATAAGCGCCACTAAGCGGATCCCGGCGCTCACCGTTAAATGCCAGAAGATAGCTGTTCATTTTGACTCCTTGTCTGCTGTCTGTTTTATTAATTAATAAGCATCCTTTTATTTAAATAACTAACAAGCTCCGGGCTGAGCGTAAAGACAATCAACAACACAGCACGGCGACGTGTTGAAGTTTATTTTTTTGTGCTTAAGCGGATGGACAGGCAAAAAAAAACAGCAGCGACAGGTTGCTGCTGTTTAATCGCGTTTACAGGAAGGGATTATTTAATTTGCGCCAGGCTCAGCCAGGTCTGTACCACGGTATCCGGGTTAAGTGACAAACTGTCGATGCCCTCTTCCATCAGCCACGCGGCAAAATCTTCGTGATCGGATGGCCCCTGGCCGCAGATGCCGACATATTTACCCTGCTTCTTCGCCGCGCGAATCGCCATTGACAGCAGCGCTTTCACCGCCTCATTGCGCTCGTCAAACAGCTCGGATACCACGCCGGAGTCTCGATCCAGACCTAACGCCAACTGAGTCATATCGTTAGAGCCAATCGAGAAGCCATCGAAATACTCAAGGAACTGCTCGGCAAGTAAGGCATTTGATGGGATCTCACACATCATGATCAGCTTCAGACCGTCCTCGCCGCGCTTTAGCCCCTGACGTGCCAGCTCCTCGACCACCGCCTTCGCCTGCGCCACGGTACGTACAAACGGCACCATGATCTCAACGTTGGTCAGCCCCATCTCATTACGCACCCGCTTGACCGCTTTGCACTCGAGGGCAAAACAGTCGCGGAAGCTGTCTGAAACGTAGCGCCCGGCACCACGGAAACCGAGCATCGGGTTTTCCTCTTCCGGCTCATAGCGCTCGCCGCCCACCAGGTTGGCGTACTCATTGGATTTAAAGTCAGAGAGACGCACGATCACCCGCTTGGGTGCAAAGGCCGCGCCCAACGTGGCGATGCCTTCGGTCAGGCGGGCAATATAGAATTCAACCGGATCGTCGAAACCTTTCATCATCTCGCGAATCTGCTGTTGCAGTTGCGGGGTCTGTTGATCGAATTCCAGCAGCGCCCTGGGATGCACGCCAATCATACGGTTAATAATAAACTCCAGCCGCGCCAGGCCAACACCTTCATTCGGCAGACAGGCGAAATCAAAGGCACGATCCGGGTTGCCGACGTTCATCATAATTTTCAGCGGCAGGTCCGGCATTTTATCCACCTGCGAACTGGTCACGTCGAAATCAAGCAGATCGTCATAGACGTAGCCGGTATCACCTTCGGCACAGGAAACCGTAACATTATGCCCTTCACTCAGGCGCTCAGTGGCATCACCGCAGCCCACTACCGCCGGAATCCCCAGCTCACGGGCGATAATCGCCGCATGGCAGGTACGCCCGCCCCGGTTGGTGACAATCGCCGAGGCCTTTTTCATGATCGGTTCCCAGTCCGGGTCAGTCATGTCAGTAACCAGCACGTCGCCTTTTTCAATGCGGTTCATTTCACTGATATCGTGAATCACTTTTACCGCACCGGCACCGATGCGATGGCCGATAGCACGGCCTTCAACCACCACCTTGCCTTTGCCCTGTAAGCTGTAGCGCTCCATCACCTGGCCGTTGGAACGCACGGTTTCAGGGCGCGCCTGCACGATAAACAGCTTGCCGGTATGGCCATCCTTCGCCCATTCAATATCCATCGGCCGCTGGTAGTGTTGCTCGATTTGTACCGCCTGCTGCGCCAGCGCCTGCACTTCGTCATCGGACAGGCAGAAACGGTCACGCTGCTGCTGCGGCACATCTTCGATACGAACTTGCTCACCATGCTGTTTCGAGTCAGCATAAACCATGCGAATTTTTTTCGAACCCATATTGCGCCGCACAATTGACGGCCGACCGGCTGCCAGCGTCGGTTTGTGCACGTAAAATTCATCAGGGTTAACCGCGCCCTGCACCACCATTTCTCCCAGTCCCAGAGCAGCGGTGATAAACACCACCTGATCAAAACCGGATTCGGTATCAATGGTAAACATCACGCCTGAGGAAGCGAGGTCAGAACGCACCATGCGCTGCACCCCGGTGGAGAGCGCCACGCCACGATGGTCGTAGCCCTGATGCACACGATAAGAGATGGCCCGATCGTTAAATAATGAAGCGTAAACGTGTTTCACCGCCACCATCACCGCCTCAATGCCCTGCACATTCAGGAAAGTCTCCTGCTGGCCGGCAAACGACGCGTCGGGCATATCTTCTGCGGTAGCCGAGGAGCGCACGGCAAATGAGGCATCGGCGTCATCGGCAGAGAGTTGTTGATAGGCAGCAAGAATGGCCTGCTCCAGTTCCGGCTGGAAGGGGGTATCAACGATCCACTGACGGATCTGTTTCCCGGCTTTTGCCAGTTCATCAACATCATCAATATTGGTGTTATCCAGCAACTGATAAATCCGCTGGTTGACGCCACTTTGGTCCAGAAATTGATTGAAAGCATCGGAGGTGGTAGCAAAGCCGTTTGGCACTGACACACCCAGTGAAGACAAATTGGTAATCATTTCACCCAGAGAAGCATTTTTGCCTCCCACCCGATCAACATCATTCATGCCGAGCTGGTTGTACCAAAGCACTAGCGGCACTTCGCCTATATTGGACATTGAAGCAATCCTTTTCAGTTTAATGAGGGGGCGCAAGTCACATTCTGCGGTGCAGATATCACGTCATCAGCCTGGCACAGAGAGAATGCAAAGAGGAAGTGGTGAATCGTTCAAGCAAATTAAAAAAGTGTTTTTAAGAAAACTCCGCGCTAAACTCATTTCGTTGCGCAACGAGCAAAAATCAATAAAAAAACATTATAATCAGATGGTTAGTTAAACACCCTTTAATCAGAGCTCTATTTCTTTTGCGCAACAAAATCCGAGCTAAATAACCGTTTCACACCAGAGAAAGCGTTATAATCAACAATTAAAAAAAAGAAACGCCATTTCATTTATTATGATTTAATTCAATATCGAAAGGTTAAAAATAAATCATTCACTTTATTTAAATGTGAATGATTCATTCTGTCAGGTGGCGTTAATCCTCTTCACCGATACAATCAGATGCAGCAGAGATCATTAGCAGGAGATAAAATGGACGCAGCAGGTGAACGAAGTGTTTTCTACATCTCGGATGGTACGGCGATTACTGCTGAAGTGCTGGGTCACGCGGTGATGTCGCAATTTCCGGTAGCCATGAACAGCGTCACGCTACCTTTTGTTGAGAATGTCCAGCGGGCGCAGGCGGTAAAGGGTCAGATTAACGCCATCTATCAAAAAAGCGGTATTCGACCGCTGGTGTTTTTCTCGATTGTCACGCCGGACGTACGTGAAATCATTATGCAAAGCGACGGCTTTTGCCAGGATATTGTTCAGTCGCTGGTTGCTCCGCTACAGGAAGAGCTGGGTATGGCTCCGGCTCCGGTGGCACACCGCACCCACGGCCTGACTGCCAGCAACCTCGGCAAGTATGATGCGCGTATCGCCGCCATTGATTACGCACTGGCGCATGATGATGGCATTTCGCTGCGCGGGCTGGAAGACGCGCAGGTCATTCTGTTAGGCGTATCGCGCTGCGGTAAGACCCCCACCAGCCTGTATCTGGCCATGCAGTTTGGCGTGCGTGCCGCCAACTATCCGTTTATTGCCGATGATATGGATAATCTGAAATTGCCACCGGCGCTAAAAGCGCATCAGCAGAAGCTGTTCGGGCTGACTATCGATCCGGAACGCCTGTCGGCGATTCGTCAGGAACGGGCGGAAAACACCCGCTACGCCTCAATGCGGCAATGCCGGATGGAGGTAGGCGAAGTCGAAGCGCTGTTCCGCACCCACCAGATTCGTTACCTCAACAGTACCAACTACTCGGTGGAGGAAATTGCCACCAAAATCCTCGATATCATGGGGCTGAACCGCCATATGTATTAGCTCAGCTCGCCAACAGAGCCGCTTTGTCGCGGCTTTTTGTGGCAGATGCCGCGTTTTAACTCTTCAGCCAGTTGAATTCATCGCTATTTGGGCTATTGTGATCGCCATCACTTCCCGGCACTTTTGCCGTTGAGAAGAAAAAAATTTCAGAGATGCAGATGAATAAAACAGATGAACTGCGAACCGCGCGCATCGAGAGCCTGATTACGCCTGAGCAACTGGCGTTAAAGCATCCGATAACCGCCGCCATTGCAGAAAACGTGACAGCGTCACGTAAACGCATTGCCCGTATCCTGACCGGGGAAGATAAACGCCTGTTGGTCGTGATTGGCCCCTGCTCACTGCACGATCCCAAAGCTGCCGTTGAGTATGCTACCCGACTTAACGCTTTACGGGTTAAACACCAGCATCGGCTGGAAATCGTAATGCGCACCTATTTCGAAAAGCCGCGTACCGTGGTCGGCTGGAAAGGACTGATCTCCGATCCCGATCTCGATGGCAGCTTTCGCGTCAATCATGGCCTTGAAATCGCCCGTAAGCAGCTGCTGGATATCAATGCGCTGGGAATGCCAACCGCCACCGAATTTCTTGATATGGTGATCGGCCAGTTTATTTCCGACCTGATCAGCTGGGGTGCCATCGGCGCGCGTACCACTGAAAGCCAGATTCACCGCGAGATGGCGTCGGCTCTCTCCTGCCCGGTCGGCTTTAAAAATGGGACCGATGGCAACACGCAAATCGCCGTCGATGCCATCCGTGCGGCGCGTGCCAGCCATATGTTTCTGTCATCCGATAAATACGGGCAGATGACTATTTATCAGACCAGCGGCAATCCGTACGGTCATATCATTATGCGCGGCGGTAAACAGCCTAACTATCATGCGGAAGATATTGCCGCCGCCGCTGCCAGCCTGCGCGAGTTTCACCTGCCGCAACAGCTGGTCGTCGACTTCAGCCATGCCAACTGTCTGAAACAACATCGCCGCCAGCGCGACGTGGCAGAATCGGTGGCGCAACAGATCCGCGACGGATCGCAGGCGATTGCTGGCGTGATGATTGAAAGCTTCCTGCAGGAAGGTACGCAAAAAGTGATTGCCGGACAACCGCTGGTTTATGGCCAGTCAATTACCGATCCCTGCCTCGGCTGGGAAGACAGTGAAGCCGTGCTGGCCCTGCTGGCGCAAGCCATCGACTGCCGCTTCTGATCCCCCGACGCTGGCGGGAAAACCGCCAGCGTTATTAGCATAAAGTTGCAAATTCGCCAACATTCCCTCGCTTTGACAATTTTATCCTTGCCTGGATGAAACATTTGTTGATAATGATTATCATTGTGAAAACAATTTACATTATTAACAGGTAGCTTTATGGATAAATCCCCTTCCACCTGCGCCATACCGGAAACCGGGCACAGCCTGCGGCAGGTCGACAGCAAATTGCTGTTAGGCAGTGAAGGTCGCGTTGTCATCCTGCATCAGGGTCAGCAATACATTTTGCGTCAGACCCAGGCCGGTAAACTTATCCTGACGAAGTAACCTAAAAATCTCATAACCGCCAGCCACCCAGGCATTAAGCCAAGGCAGCCAGCTCCTGACACTTCCCGAGGCTATCCCCGGGAAACCATAATATGGAGAGTTGCATTGATGCCTCACTTACCTTCAGCCGGTCCGCGCCTGTCGCGTTTAACGCTGGCTATTTCCTGTGCTTTACCGCTTTTCGCACAGGCAGCTGACACCGCCAGCGATCGCAACCAAACTAACGCAAAAAACGATCAAATGACGGTGGTCGCTACCGGTAACTCGCGCAGCAGCTTTGAAGCACCGATGATGGTGACGGTGATTGATGGCAATTCGCCTGAGTCACAAACCGCCTCTTCTGCCGCCGATATGCTGCGCAACGTTCCGGGGATAACCATCAGCGGTACGGGTCGTACTAATGGCCAGGACCTGAGTATGCGTGGCTACGATCGCCGCGGCGTTTTAACGCTGGTAGACGGCATTCGTCAGGGAACCGATACTGGCCACCTGAACAGTGTGTTTCTTGATCCGGCGTTAATTAAACGCATCGAAGTGGTGCGTGGCCCTTCAGCGCTACTGTATGGCAGCGGCGCGCTGGGCGGCGTTATCTCGTATGAAACGGTGGATGCCGCCGATTTGCTGGAACCGGGTAAAAACAGTGGTTATCGCGTATTCAGCAACGCGGCAACCGGCGATCACAGCTTCGGTTTAGGCGCCAGCGCCTTTGGCCGTACTGACGATCTTGATGGCGTGCTGTCGTGGAGCAGCCGCGACCGCGGTGATATTCGACAAAGCAGCGGTGCTGATGCGCCAAACGATGAAAGTATCAGTAATCTGCTGGCAAAAGGCAGCTGGAAACTGGATCCGGCACAAACCTTAAGCGGCAGCCTGCGTTACTACAACAACAACGCTCAGGAACCGGTTAACCCACAGGTGGTTCAGCCTGGCACCGGTAACCTGATGACCGATCGTTCCACCATTCAGCGCGATGTACAGCTGGGTTATCACCTCGATCCAAGCGATATGGAGTGGCTGAATACCAACCTGACCACCTACTGGTCTGAAACCCGAATTAATGCCGGAACCCGTGATACCGGCAGTCAGTATCGCGAACAGACCACCAAAGGACTGAAGCTGGACAACCGCAGCCGCCTGTTTGCCGACAGTTTTGCTTCTCACCTGTTCACTTATGGCGGCGAATACTACCGCCAGGAGCAGCATCCGGGCGGAACCACCACCAGCTTCCCACAGGCGAAAATCGACTTCTCTTCCGGCTGGTTGCAGGATGAAATTACCCTGCGCGATATTCCGGCTTCACTGGTGCTCGGTACTCGCTACGATAACTATAGCGGCAGCAGCGATGGCTATGCCGATGTCGATGCCGATAAATGGTCCTCACGCGCCGCGCTCTCTGTGACGCCAACCGACTGGCTGATGCTCTTCGGCTCCTATGCGCAGGCGTTCCGCGCGCCAACCATGGGCGAGATGTATAACGACGACGTACACTTCTCGTTCCCGGGCTACGTTAACCGCTGGGTGCCAAATCCGAACCTGCGCCCTGAGACCAACTCAACGCGTGAAGCCGGTTTTGGTTTACGCTTTGACGACCTGCTGATGGCTAACGACGGAATCGAATTTAAGGCCAGTTATTTCGATACCGAAGCGAAGGATTACATTTCGACCACCGTCGATTTTGCCGCCGCCACGACCCAGTCTTACAACGTGCCGCAGGCGAAAATCTGGGGCTGGGATATGTCTCTGAAGTACAACACCGACGTGTTCAGCTGGGATCTGGCCTATAACCGTACTCGTGGTAAAGACAGCGATACCGGCGAGTGGATCTCCAGCCTGAACCCAGACACCGTTACCAGCATCCTCGATGTGCCGATTGCCCAGACTGCCTTCTCGGTCGGCTGGGTCGGCACCTTTGTTGAGCGTTCAACGCATATAAGTTCAACCTATGCCAACCAACCTGGCTACGCGGTCAATGATTTCTACCTGCGCTATAAAGGTCAGGATCGCCTGAAAGGCTTGACCACTACTCTGGTGTTGGCTAATGCCTTTGAAAAAGAGTACTACTCTACGCAGGGCATTCCGCAGGATGGGATCAACGGCAAAGTATTCGTCAGTTACCAGTGGTAATAATTGCGCCCTGCCAGAAACCGCAGGGCGAATTTGAAACAAGGAAGCAGTCAATGAACATGATTTATCAGCAATACCAGGCTTTGAAAGCCGCTAATCCAAAAAAATATGCCCGCGATCTGGCGGCGGATATGGCGATCAGCGAAGCAGAGCTGACCCATTCCCGCGTCGGACATGATGCACAGCAGCTGCGCAATGAGATGCGTGAAATGCTTCAGGCACTGGAAGCGGTCGGTGAAACCAAATCCATTACCCGCAATGAATACGCGGTGCACGAGCAGGTGGGTCACTACAGTAACCTGCATCTCAGCGACCATGCCGGACTGGTGCTGAATCCACGCGCGCTGGACCAACGTTTGTTCGTTAATCAGTGGCACAGTGCCTTTGCACTGAAGGAGCAAAATGCGCGCGGCGAACGTCAGAGCCTGCAATTCTTTGATGCACAGGGCGATGCGGTACTGAAAGTCTATACCACCGATAAAACCGATCTTGCCGCATGGCAGGCGCTGGTTGAACGCTTTGTACAACCGCAAGCCAGCGATCTGATCGTGACGCCGCTGGTTACCGAGGCGACCAGTGAGGTCACCGATGCCGCGTTGATTGAGCAAGAGTGGCGCGCAATGACCGACGTGCATCAGTTTTTTCGCCTGCTGAAGCGTCACAATATCAGCCGCCAGCAAGCCTTCCACGCAGTAGCCAGCGATCTGGCCTGTCAGGTCAGCAATCAGTCGCTGCGCCAGATTCTTGAAGTGGCAAAAACTGACGCTAACGAAATTATGATCTTCGTTGGCAACCGCGGCTGCGTGCAGATCTTTACCGGCAACGTTGAAAAGCTGATGCCGATGGATAACTGGATCAATATCTTCAACCGTGAATTTACCCTGCATCTGATTGAGGATGCCATTGCCGAAAGCTGGGTAACCCGCAAACCGACCGCTGACGGTTTTGTCACCAGTCTCGAGCTGTTTGCTGCCGACGGCACGCAAATTGCCCAACTGTATGGTCAGCGTAGCGAGGGGCAACCTGAGCAGACGCAGTGGCGTGAACAGCTGGCGGCGTTAACCCGCGAAGGAGTTGCCGCATGAAACGCTGGCTAATCGCCCTGCTCGCTCTGCCGCTTTCGGCACTGGCGACTGAGCGCGTGGTATCGATTGGCGGCGACGTCACGCAGATTGTCTATGCACTCGACGCCCAGCAAAATCTGGTGGGTCGCGACAGTACCAGCCTGCATCCGGCGCTGGCGACCAAACTGCCGGATGTCGGCTATATGCGCCAGCTTAATGCCGAAGGCATTCTGGCATTAAAACCGACGCTGGTACTGGTCAGTGAGCTGGCTAAACCCTCGATGGCGCTGGAGCAGGTGCAGCAAGCCGGTGTAAAAGTGGTGACCGTCAGCGGTAAAGCCGATATCAAGGCTATCGACGATAAAATCAGCACGATTGCTCAGGCACTGCAGCGCGAAGAGGCGGGCAAAAGTTTGCAGCAACGCCTTGATAAACAGCTGGCTACGCTGAATCGCCAGCCGCTGCCGGTGAAAGTGCTGTTTATCATGGCGCACAACGGCGTCACCACCATGAGTGCCGGACGTGGCACGGCGGCCGACGCAGCGATCCAGACCGCTGGGTTGCAGAATGCGATGGGCAATGTGCAGCGTTACCAGCCACTTTCACAGGAAGGGGTGATTGCCAGCGCGCCGCAGCTGGTGGTGGTGGGTGAAGATGGCCTGCGCACGCTGGGTGGCAAAGACAACCTGTGGAAGCTGCCGGGGCTGGCAATGACGCCTGCCGGACAGCAGCACCAGCTGCTGGTGGTGGATGATATGGCGCTGCTCGGCTTTGGCATCGACACACCTTCGGCCATCCTTAAGTTGCGTAAAGCGGCGGAAGCAATAGCAAAATGATTGCGCGTTTACCGCTACGCTGGCTGTTCGCCATGCTGATTACGCTGTTAGTACTGGCGGTGCTGGCGGCCAATATTGGCGCAATGCGCCTGTCGTTACCGATGCTGTGGGCCGCGCCAGCCGACAGCATGCTGTGGCAAATCTGGCTGAATATTCGTCTGCCACGCGTGCTGCTGGCGATGCTGGTCGGCGCGGCGCTGGCGCTGTCAGGTGCCGTGATGCAGGGGCTGTTTCGCAATCCGCTGGCCGATCCCGGCCTGCTGGGTATCAGTAGCGGAGCGGCACTGGCGGTAGCACTTGCGTTAGTACTGCCGCTGGCGCTGCCCGCCATCCTCGCCCTTTATCTGCCGATGCTGGCAGCATTTATCGGCAGCATGGCGATTACGCTGATTATCTTTGCGCTGACCCGCTCGGGTCAGGCGGGATTATCCCGTCTGTTACTGGTAGGGATTGCCATCAACGCCCTTTGTGGCGCGGCGGTTGGCGTATTGTCATGGGTCAGTAACGATCAGCAGCTGCGTCAGTTATCGCTGTGGGGAATGGGCAGTCTCGGACAAGCTCAGTGGTCAACCTTACTGGCCTCTGCCTCACTGATTATTCCCGCCGCACTACTGATTCAGTGGCTGGCCGCACGGCTGAATCTGCTACAGCTTGGTGAAGAGGAAGCCCATTATCTCGGCGTGGATGTGCAGCGTACCCAGCGTCATTTATTAATTCTCAGCGCACTGCTGGTCGCCGCTGCGGTGGCAGTTAGCGGTATCATCGGCTTTATTGGTCTGGTCGTGCCGCATCTGATGCGCATCTGTCTCGGTGCCGATCACCGCTGGATGTTGCCGGGTTCAGTGCTGGCTGGCGCAATTTTATTGCTGGTTGCCGATACGCTGGCACGCACGTTGGTGGCACCGGCGGAAATGCCGGTCGGACTGTTAACCAGCCTACTGGGCGGCCCGTGGTTTCTGTGGCTGATTTTACGTCGTCAGGGAAGCAGCCATGCATAACCAGTTACAGGCCAGTTCCCTCAGTTATCGCGTTGCCGGACGCACGCTGATTGACGACGTCTCATTGCAGCTGCGCGCCGGTGAGATGGTATCGCTGATTGGCCCAAACGGTGCCGGTAAATCAACGCTCTTGCGCCTGCTTACCGGTTATCTGATGGCTTCTGACGGCAGTTGCCAGCTACAGCAGATACCGCTCGATCGCTGGCCGCGTCAATCTCTGGCACAGCAACGTGCAGTCATGCGTCAGCAGAGCGCGGTAGCATTTCCGTTGGCGGTTGAAGATGTGGTTGCGATGGGTCGCGCGCCCTGGCCGCAGCAGCCGGCAGCACCGGTAGTCAGAGAAGTGATGGCATTAACCGGCTGTGATGTGCTGGCAAAGCGCGATTATCGGCAGCTTTCCGGCGGCGAACAGCAGCGGGTGCAGTTAGCCAGAGCGCTGGCACAACTCTGGCACGACGACGGTCCGCAAGGCTGGTTATTTCTCGATGAGCCGACTTCGGCGCTCGATCTTTACCATCAGCAACACGCCTTGCGCCTGCTGCATCAGCTGACGCGTAATGGCAAGCTAACGGTATGCTGCGTGCTGCACGACCTGAACCTGGCTGCACTGTGGTCAGATCGCATGATGCTGTTGCATTGCGGCAAGCTGGTTGCCAGCGGCACGCCAGCTGAGGTGATGACCGAATCGATTCTGACGCGCTGGTACCAGGCCGACCTGATGGTATTGCCTCACGCCAGTGAAGCCGTGCCCCAGATCGCCCTGCGCCGTTAACTTGAACAGCTCACTTCCAGCTTCTTACCCCAGTCTGGCGGACGTTTCGCCAAATCCGCAAATTCAGGCGCATCGTCAAACGGACGGGCGAGCGCCTGATGCAACCGCGTCAGTACGCTGATATCATCCTGCTCCGCACGCTCAATTGCCTGCTGCGCCAGATAGTTACGCAGAATAATCGCCGGATTAACCGATTTCATTAGCTGCTGACGTTCAGCATCACTCTTCTCGTCGCGCAGCAGTCGCTGACGATAGTCGTGATACCAGTGGTCAAAGGCATCGCGGTCGATAAACTCATCACGCAGTGGCGAGCGCGTTTCATCCTGCTGTGTGGCACTGAGCAGACGGAAGGTACGGGTATAATCACTGCCCTCTTTGGTCATCAGCGACAACAGCCCGGTAAGAATGTCGTTATCGCTTTTATCCTGTGTCAACAGTCCCAGTTTGGCACGCATCTTCTCGCCCCAGGCACGCATCAGTTCTGGCTCATACTCAGCCAGCGCCAGTTTTAACTGTTCCGGGGTCATCAGCCCGGAAAGCGCATGCGCCAGGCGATTGAGGTTCCACAGCCCCACCACGGGCTGATTATCAAATGCATATCGCCCCTGATGGTCAGAGTGATTACAGATAAAGTCCGGCTGATAGTCGTCGAGAAAGCCATAAGGGCCGTAATCCAGCGTGATACCAATAATCGACATATTATCGGTATTCATCACGCCGTGAGCAAAGCCGATGCTCTGCCAGTGAGCAATCAGTCGCGCCGTGCGTTTCACCACATCGGTAAACCACTGCTGATAGCGATCAGATTCATCGACCAGTGTCGGCCAGTGATGCGCGATAGCATAGTCTGCCAGCTGCTGAACTTTTTGCTGCTGGCCGTGATAGAAAAAGTGCTCAAAATGACCAAATCGCAGATGGCTTTCGGCCACACGCAACAGCATCGCACCACGCTCGGCGCTTTCACGGTAAACCGGCTCTTCACTGGTGACCACGGTTAAGGCCCGAGAAGTTGGCACCCCGAGATGATGCATCGCTTCTGAAGCGAGAAACTCCCGCAGCGTTGAACGCAGTACGGCACGTCCGTCGCCCATCCGTGAGTAAGGCGTCAGCCCTGCTCCCTTCAGATGCCAGTCAACTTTACGTCCGTCCGGCAATTGCTGTTCTGCCAGCAGAATACCCCGCCCGTCACCGAGTTGCCCGGCCCAGACGCCAAACTGATGGCCACTGTAAACCTGCGCCAGCGGCTGCATGCCAGGCAACAGCGTCTCGCCGCTCCAGATAGCGGCTTTATCCTGGCTGAACCAGCTTTCATCAAGGCCCAACTCCTGTGCCAGTGACCTGCTGTGATAAAGCAGACGCGGATTTTTCAACGGGGTGGGATTCAGTGCGGTATAAAAGCCCGGCAGCTCGTTAAACCAGCTGTTATTGAACTGCATGGTGCCTCCTTAAGACATCGCTGGGGCCTTTTCTGATAAGAATCAGTCAGTAAAACGGCCACAATGCTGTCAGTGTAAACCCTGTGCGTGCTAATTTACAGGGCATACATTCCGTTTACGGTGACTCTGCGGGCGGCATCAGTAACGCTGGAGTCTTCAGCAAAGCCGCTAAAGAGAGTTCATCCGCCGCCGGAAATAACGCACTCTGAATTCCGGCAAAAGGATACTGACGAATGGTTGCCAGCGCCTGATTATCATCAATTCCCTGTACAATCACCTGCTGGCAGTGTGGCGTTATATTATCCAGTATGGCATTAATAAACGGTGCAAATGAGCGCCGTTTGATATTGTGCTGGATAAATCCCTTATCTAATTTGATACGATTAAACAGGTCATCGTATACCGCTTTCGCCGTCGCTTTTCCTGCGCCAAAATTATCCAGACTGAGAGAAAAATGATCATTTAGCGCAGCCAGTAAAGGATTATCTTTACCAGCGGATAAATCAGTAAAACTTTCATTTATTTCCAGTTCCAGGCAATCCAGCAGGCCTAACTTGTGTAAAAGAAACTCACTTTCTAAAATCGCCTGCGCGATAATTTCATCAATATTAATCGCGACATATAGATCGTGATAGCTGAAAAATTCCCGATATTTCTCCACCAGCGTTATTTGACTTTGCAGTAGCGATATACGCTGTTCGAATGTCAGTTGCGGAATCAGCATCTCTGCCGGAATCGCAACATTGGCGTTTTCGTCCGAGAACCATGAGATCAGCTCTACAGCAGTCAGCCTACCCGTAAGGGTATATACCGGATAAAATGCTGCGTTACTACGGTAGTCGGCAGCTAAATGGATTTTCATTTTGATAAGCCATTATTAAGTGGCAGTTTGTGCATCCTATAACAACAATTTATGACAATCAATAGTGCTAATGCGCTATCAGACACTTAGTCATTTTTCGGCAGAAAAAAAACCGAAAGATGCTTAAATAAAATTAATCTTTAAATTGTCGTAAATCGAGCAGTTGCTGAGATTTCAGATGCGTGTAAGGCAGGTTTTCTGACAGCGTCAGTGATGAAAAAAGAAAAAATATGGCTTAAGTAAATATAAAACCGCCATCTAATACAAATTAATCTCATTCACTTCGCCGAAAACCAGCATTCATCATGCTCTATTTTTTCCGGCGAAGAAATACGCATTTATCCTAAATTCTTCTCAGTTTATTAATTACTACAACACTTATTAAATGCGTCGCGCCTGCCAGAATACTTTACGCCAATAAACATTATCGAGTGAAGATCGAATCACTCCCTTGCTGGTTGAGGCGTGAATAAACTGATTATCAGTATCATAAATGCCGACGTGCAGGCCGTTTTCTCCACGGCCGGTTTTGAAAAATACCAGATCGCCTGGCAGCAACTGATCTTTATCAATGCGGGTGCCGATATCCGTTTGATCGCTGGTTGAACGCGGTAATTGCAGGTCAAAACGATCGCGGAAGGTAAGATAAACAAAACCGGAGCAATCGACGCCGCCGCGACTCATCCCACCATAGCGGTATGGCGTTCCGCGCCACTGACCCAGTTGTTCATTAAGTTGGGCGATAACCATTATCGGATCTGACAAACGACCGTCAGGAGGAGGAGCATGGCGACTGCATCCAGCAAGAATAACCACAACCAGCAACAACCAGATCCGCATAACCGACATTCCCTGCAATCAGACAAAAACTTAATGTAGCGGTAAATCATTGATTCTGGCAAGGGACTGCCCGCTATTCCGTTAACGTGGTGAGAATTTGATGGCCTTCAACCGTCAGTTTGCGAAAGGGCACTTGATACACCTGTTCAAGACGTTCAGGTTGCATCACCGTGGCTGTTTCACCCTGCGCCACTAACTGACCATCGGCCATCAGCCACACCTGTTGCGCATGGCGCAGGCTGTGGTTAAGGTCATGGCCGCTCATAATAATGCTTATCCCGGCCAGGCACAGCGGTAATAGCAGGCGGTCGACTGCCGCCTGCTGAGCCACATCCAATCCGGCCATCGGCTCATCCAGCAGCAGCAATTTACCCTGGGAGTTTGCCGCCGGCGCGATCTGCAACAGCACAGCGGCCAGCCTTACTCGCTGCCACTCGCCACCGGACAACTGATTCAGCGGCCGCGCCAGCTTATCGCCAAGTTGCAATCCCTCAAGAACTTGCTGTAACACCGCTTCATAAGGTTGGTCGGCGTGCAGCAGATGCTGTTTCAGATAGTGAAAAACCGCCATCTGGCCGACGGGTAACTGCTGCTGATGCAACCAGCCGCGATGACGGGCAAGCTGACTGCCACTCCAGTCTTCAAGTGGCTTTCCCAGAAACTGAACCTTGCCGCTGCCGGGCAACAAACCCGACAAGCGCGCCAGCAGCGAACTTTTTCCGGCACCATTCGGCCCCAGCAGATGAATCAGTTGCCCACTGCTGACCTGCGCACTGAACGGGGCCAGTCGCCCGCCGACCGCAGCCAGTTCAATTTCCAGCAGCATTTACTTTGCCAGCGCCTGCTTGATGCTGTCGACGATCACCGCATCATCCGGGGTCATATCCGGCGAGAAGCGCTGAACCACCTTACCATCCCGACCGATAAGGAATTTCTCGAAGTTCCATAAAATATCCCCCGCTGCTTTCGGCGCGCGGCCTTTACTGGTCATTCGTTCAAGGAAGCCGCTGCCTTCTGGTGCTACCGCCTGCGGTTGTGCAGCCACCAGCTGAGCGTACAGCGGATGCCGGTTTTCACCATTAACCTCAATTTTGCTGAACATCGGGAAAGTAACGCCGTAGGTCGTGCTGCAGAAGGTTTTAATCTCTTCATTACTGCCCGGCTCCTGCTCAAGGAACGCATTGCACGGGAAACCCAGCACGCTGAACCCCTGATCCTGCCACTGTTTTTGTAGCTGCTCCAGCTGTTCATACTGGGGCGTTAAGCCACATTTAGAGGCCACATTAACCACTAACAGCACGTCGCCCTGCCACTGTTTCAGCGTGGTTTTCTCACCATCCAGCGTTTCCAGTTCTGTATCAAAAATGCTCATGCGGATTTCCTGTATCAGTAGTGTATTTGCCAGCCTGCGCTAGCGGCGATGGTTTACTAATAACCAGATAAATATGGGTGCCCCGAGCGTGGCCGTCACCACGCCAATCGGCAATTCAGCCGATCTCAGCACCAGCCGGGCGATGATATCAGCCGCCAGCAGCACCGTCGCGCCGGCGAAAGCACATCCCGGTAGCAGTATGCGGTGATCGGTCAGCCCTTTGAGCCGCAATATGTGCGGGATCACCAACCCAACAAAACCAATGGCGCCTGCCAGCGCCACGCTGACCCCTACCAGCCAGCCAATCGCCATCACCAGTAAGTTGCGCCACAGCGCCATCGGTAGCCCGAGCTGACGCGCGGAAATCTCGCCCAGCATCAGCAAATTCAGCGCGCGCCACTGGCAGGTCAGCCACAGCAGAATCGGCAGTAACGCCAGCATTAGCCAGCCGTAACGCCAGTCTATACCGCTAAAGCCGCCCATCATCCAGTACATTAACTGGCGCAGATCGAGGCTGGTGCTGAAGTAGACCGCCCAGGTCATTATCGCACTGCAAATAATTCCCAGCGCAACGCCGGCCAGCAGCAAACGGCTGGTAGAGAGATGATGCCGGGCAAATCGCAGCAGCAGCACCGTCACCAGTAAGGCACCGGCGATGGCGGCCAGACTCAGGCTCCACGGCTGGCCGCTTCCCAGCAGTACGCTTAATACCAAACCGACACCGGCTCCGTTCGATACGCCTAACAGCCCGGGTTCCGCCAGCGGGTTTTCAAACAGCGCCTGCATCACCGCGCCAGCCACCGCCAGTGACGCACCGACCAGTAATACCGCCAGCGTACGCGGTAAACGCAGCTGCCAGACAAACAGCTGCCCCTGCGGGCTGAACCAGTCGCCAGGGGCAATCCAGCTCTCCCCTGCGCACAGACTGATGGCTGCGGTGATCAACGTCAGCAGCAGCAGCACCATCAGCCAGCGCCGTCCGCGTCGTGCTGCCCGATGCGACAGTTCGGAAATCAGCGTCATCAGTGACTCTTTATCTGTGAAAACAAGGCTTTGATTGTAGTGGCTGATGCAGAAAAAGAAAGAGCCAGCATTGCTGGCCCTTAAGGGAGAAATTAATGACGCTGTTGCGCCGGAGGACGTTGATGAAGATTATCGTTACCCGCGCCAGGCTTATCATGATGATTATGCTGTGGTCGTTCCGGCTGGTGATGATTCTGTTGCTGCGGCCGTGAATGAGAGTGATGCTGCGGCGCATGTGGCTGCCAGCCATTGCCGTTCCAGTAATCACCGCGCGGGCCGCGCGCTCCAACATGACGGCCCTGCCAGTCATGCCACCACGCTGGCGCACGCCAGTCATAACCGTCCCAGTAATAACCACGCTGATCGCGATCGCCAAGCTGAATAGAAATTCCGGGTGAATGAATGTCAATCGACACGCCAGCATTTGCCAGCAGCGGCATCCCAGACAGGACGCAAAGTAATATAGCCATTTTTTTCATCAGGCTGACCTCTCTTTATTAGATGAGCCTGTTATAGCAATCACTTATAGCGCTAACTATCAGCTGACGGATGATTTTCACGTTACTTTCCCGCCGCTTACGCAATCCTGACACTGTGGAGCGACCGTGAAGCACAATACGTTCAGCCGCTGCGTGATTAACACTCTGGCATCACGCCAGTTTCAGCATCACCATCCCGGCCAGCAGCACAATCAGACCGATCCAGCCCTTTTTGTTCAGCCGCTGATTAAACAGAATCCAGCCAGCGGCGACGGTCGCGGCGATACCCAGCCCGCCCCAGAGCGCATAAGCCACCGCCAGATCGATACCTTTCACCGCCTGAGCCAGCGCGCTGAATGCGCCCAATACCGCCAGTAATGACAGCACGCCATATCCCCAGCGGCGGAAACCTTCCGATTTCTTCAGCATAATATTGGCAATAATCTCCAGCACTACCGCCAGCAACAGGTACAGCAGATGTTCAGCCTGCATGTTTCACCTCATTGCGTTTACGCTTAGGCATTTCAGTACCGGATTTAATCAGGGTGATGCCGGCCAGCAGCAGGATTAACGCTATCACTTTAACCAGCGACAGTGATTCACTGAACATCAGCACGCTAAACAGGGTAATCAGCAAAATGCCTGCCCCTTCCCACAGTGCGTAGGCCACGCCCAGTGCAATACGTTTAACCGCCACAGACAGCAGAATATAGGACGCCGCGATCAGCAAATACATCGCGATATGGCCGCTGATGCCGCCGTGCAGACTGGAGTATTTCATTGCCAGCGTACCAAGAATTTCACAAACGATGGCGACAGATAAAAAGATCCAATAGATCATAGTTTCCTCACAAAACAAAACACGTGATTAACCGCCGTTGCCGCAGCAACGCAGTGCTAAAAGTCGTTTTTAAACGTTTTGTGAAGTCGCTATAGCTCGCTGCACCATGCCAGAACGCTGGCCATGACCGCAGTGATAAAGAATTGAGATGTAGAAAGGGTAACGAGCATTCCTTTGGAGAAAGTCATTGGGTTTATGTTTTCGGCGGCAATCGCACCAGCCTCACATCCTCACGTTGCTAAGATAGTGCATATAATACCCGCCCCAGAATAATTAGCCAACTAAATCCTGATAAAGCAGTGTTTTTGATTATTTTGGTGGTTTTGAGCCAGAGAGGATGGATTTTTTAAAGAATGAAAAATGCCGTTTGCCAAATTTCAAGATCCTAATTGTGCAGCCGGATATGGTTTAGCGCCACATACGCCTAAGATCCGCTAACGCCTACATGGTTCTGTTCGTTTGATAAGGCGTGATAAAGCGGACGCAGAAAAAGCCGAACTTTCTCGATCTTTTTTGCGTTTAATGAGTGTGTTACAGCCCGGTTTGTGGGGGCTGTATTTTTCTATGTCACTGTCATGCGGCAGCATTTAGAACTATTCAGCCTGCTGGTTCTGCACGACGCATTCTACAGATGCCGGGGATTTTTTCTGTAGTCTGGACGGTTATGATGGGCAACAAATGTTCTCGACCGCTGATTGACTTAATGTCCGCAAGACGCCTAAAACGTTGGTTCATGACCTGCCTGCCGGCCAGGCACCTCATGTAATGCGCCACACGTTTGCGGATCGCTTTATGATCAACAGTGTCAACAACATATCGTTGCAAAAAATTCTTGGGCGCTCCACAATTTTACAGACGATAGTTTGTGCGTTTCGCGCCGGACTATCTGAACGATTTAGTAAAACTTAATCCATTGGAGCATATGTGATGAATAACAACATGGATGAATCGAAGCTTCTCAGTCTTATATCACCCGAAGTTTTTTCTGCCTTTCTGAGTGCCAAAAATGGCTCTCAGTGTTGTCTGTCCTGCGGCAGTCCCCATCTATTTGTACCCAGAGTGAATAATGTCGTGCACGGTGCCAGCCTGGATGGATCGTCATCCAACACCTCAAATGAATACGTAACTTATTATAAAATTCAAGAGTCTGAACCCGCTACTACTAACAACTGTGAGTATCGTGTTATATGTACCAATTGCGGCTTCACCAGCTATTACTGGGCCTTCATAGTATCTCTTTGGTTGGAAACAGATTGGTTCCCATCTGAAAATAAGGGGGACGCCAAATGAATACTGTAAAAGATAACCTTGTACGGCTTTTTGATAATAAAATAGACTCTGGTGTTAAAGATAATCCAACACCTAATGAACATGGCGGCGGTAGCGGAGGAGGCGGTATGATGGACAGATTAGAGAAGCGAGTCGAGAGGCTTGAAACTGACGTTACTCAGATTAAACTGGATTTGACTAAACTGACTATTCGTTCCGAAGAGTTTGCCACAAAATCTGGCCTTGCCGAGCTGGTTGCCCGTTCTAATGAATTCGCCACTAAGGGTGATTTGCATAAGGAGATTAGCGGCCAGACAAAATGGATCGCTGCCACCATCATAGGCGTGGCTGCTCTTTGTATGACTGCTGCGAAATTTCTTTTCTGAAACCCTTTTAACTCACTGCTGCAGTGCGGCAACTACTCTAAAATAATCCACATTTCATTTTTTTCAGGCATGAAAAAGGCCGCTTGCGCGGCCTTTTGTTGGTGAGTCAATCAGTCTTCTTTTGGCGAAGCGTTCTCAACCCGACTTTTTAATTTCTGACCCGGGCGGAACGTCACCACGCGCCGTGCCGTGATCGGAATATCTTCGCCAGTCTTAGGGTTACGTCCCGGACGTTGATTCTTGTCGCGAAGGTCAAAGTTGCCAAAACCGGACAGCTTAACCTGCTCACCATTTTCCAAAGCACGTCTGACTTCTTCGAAAAACAGCTCGACCAGCTCTTTGGCATCCCGCTTGCTAAGCCCAAGCTTCTCAAACAGGTATTCTGACATTTCAGCTTTTGTAAGCGCCATAGGTTCAATCCCTCAAGGATGCTTGGAATCGCTCTTTCAGTGCCTCTACACATCGTGCAACAGTAGCGGCAATCTCCTCTTCTTCGAGTGTCCGGCTGGTATCTTGTAAAATCAGGCTGATAGCGAGGCTCTTCTCACCCTCATTTACGCCCTTACCACGGTACACGTCAAACAAGTTTACGCCAACTACCTGATTTACGCCAACTTTCTTACACTCAGTGATAATATCTGCTGCAGGCACGTTTTCAGCCACTACGACAGCGATATCACGGCGGTTTGCCGGGAAGCGAGAAATCTCGCGCGCTTCAGGCAGCACGCGGTCTGCGACCTTATCCCAAAGCAGTTCAAACACTAAGGTTCGACCGTTAAGATCCAGTTTGCGTTCCAGCTCCGGATGCACCACACCGATAAATCCGATTTTTTCGCCGCGCAGATAAATCGCCGCACTCTGCCCCGGATGAAGCGCCGGATTGGCTTCTGCACGGAACTCGATGGACTCCAGTTTACCGGTCAGATCCAGAACAGACTCTAAATCACCTTTTAAATCATAGAAGTCTACTGTTTGTCGCGCCAGATCCCAATGCTCTTCATAGCGATTGCCGCTCAGCACGCCGGACAGCATAAGATCCTGACGAATACCGAGGTTTGCCTGCGTATCAGGAACAAAGCGCAGACCGCTCTCAAACAGACGTACACGCCCCTGCTGACGGTTCTGGTTATACACCACCGCTGACAGTAATCCGCTCCACAGCGACAAACGCATCGCCGACATATCTGCAGAGATCGGGCTTGGCAGCAGCAGGTTTTCTTCCCCCGGATGCAGCAGCGCCTGAATTTTAGGGTCAACAAAGCTGTAAGTGATCGCTTCCTGGTAGCCTTTATCGACCAGCATCGCTTTAGCGCGCTTCAGAGAAAGATTGGCCTCACGATGTTTAGTCATCACCAGGCTGGCATGCACCGGCACGTCCGGAATATTGTTATAACCGTAGACGCGCGCCACTTCTTCAACCAGATCCTCTTCGATCTGCATATCGAAACGCCAGCTTGGTGCAATCGCCTGCCACTCGCCGCTGCCAGTGGTCACTTTACAGCCCAGACGTTGCAGAATGTCGGTCACCTGGTGGTCAGCAATCACATGACCAATCAGGCGATCCAGTTTTTCACGACGCAGAGTGATAGAGGCCGCCTTCGGCAGCGCAGCCTGGTTAGTCACATCAATAACCGGGCCGGCTTCACCGCCGCAGATATCCAGCAACAGACGCGTCGCACGCTCAATTGCTTTATGTTGCAATGCGGAATCCACGCCGCGTTCGTAACGATGAGATGCATCGGTGTGCAGACCGTGACGACGCGCACGACCGGTAATCGACAGCGGGCTGAAGAAAGCACATTCGAACAGGACATTCTGTGTCTTTTCGTTGACGCCAGAGTGCGCGCCACCAAAAATACCGCCCATTGCCAGCGCCTGCTTCTCATCAGCAATCACCAGCGTGTCGCTGTTCAGTTTGACTTCATTGCCATCCAGCAGCGTCAGGGTTTCACCCTCTTCGGCCATACGCACCACAATCGCCGAATCAATACGATCGAGATCGAACGCGTGCATCGGCTGGCCCAGCTCAAGCAGCACATAGTTGGTGATATCTACCACCGGGTCGATAGAACGAATCCCGCAACGACGCAGTTTCTCACGCATCCACAGTGGCGTGGCGGCTTTCACATTAATGCCTTTTACCACACGACCGAGGTAGCGCGGACAGGCTTCGCCGGCCTCAACGCGAATCGGGAATGTCTCGTTCAGCGTCGCGGCAACCGGTTCGATGGCAGGCTCACTCAGCGGCAGCTGGTTCAGTACCGCCACATCACGGGCGACACCGATAATGCTCAGACAGTCAGCTCGGTTCGGCGTCACGCTGATTTCAATGGTATTGTCATTCAGCTGCAGATATTCGCGGATATCGCTGCCCACTGGCGCATCAGCCGGCAATTCAATAATGCCTGCATGATCGTCACTGATTCCCAGCTCGGAGAATGAGCACAACATGCCTTCAGAAGGCTCGCCGCGCAGTTTCGCCGCTTTAATTTTGAAATCACCCGGCAGCACGGCACCTACGGTCGCCACTGCGACTTTCAGCCCCTGACGGCAGTTTGGCGCGCCACAGACGATATCCAGCAGGCGTTCGCCGCCGACATTAACTTTTGTCACGCGCAGTTTATCGGCATTGGGATGCTGACCGCATTCCACCACTTCACCAACCACTACGCCATGAAAGGCACCGGCAACGGCGTCAACACCGTCAACTTCCAGCCCGGCCATGGTAATTTGATCGGACAACGCTTCACTGCTAATGGCTGGGTTTACCCATTCGCGTAACCAGAGTTCACTGAATTTCATTGGTATAACCTGCCCTTATTTAAACTGTTTGAGGAAACGTAAATCATTTTCGAAGAAGGCGCGTAAATCGGTCACGCCGTAACGCAGCATAGTCAGACGCTCCATGCCCATGCCGAAGGCGAAACCAGAATAAATTTCTGGATCGATACCGACGTTACGCAATACATTTGGATGCACCATGCCGCAACCCAGCACCTCCAGCCACTTGCCGTTTTTACCCATCACATCCACTTCCGCGGACGGTTCAGTAAACGGGAAGTAAGAAGGACGGAAGCGCACCTGCAAATCTTCCTCAAAGAAGTTGCGCAGGAATTCATGCAGCGTGCCTTTCAGATTGGAGAAGTTGATGTTTTTATCAACAATCAGCCCTTCCATCTGATGGAACATTGGGGTGTGGGTCTGATCGTAATCGTTACGATAGACGCGGCCCGGCGCAATAATACGGATTGGCGGCTGCTGGTTTTTCATGGTGCGGATCTGCACGCCAGAAGTCTGGGTGCGCAGCAGGCGCGTTGCATCAAACCAGAAGGTATCGTGATCGGCACGTGCCGGGTGGTGACCCGGAATATTCAGCGCATCGAAGTTATGGTAGTCATCTTCGATTTCCGGTCCGGTCATGACCGCGAAGCCCAGCTCACCGAAAAAGGTTTCAATACGATCGATGGTGCGGGTGACCGGATGCAAGCCGCCATTTTCAATGCGACGGCCTGGCAGTGAAACGTCGATAGTTTCCTGTGCCAGACGGGCATTCAGTGCAGCTGATTCCAGCGTATTTTTACGCTCGCTCAACACTTCCTGCACCTGCTGCTTGGCTTCATTGATTACCGCACCCGCCGCCGGACGCTCTTCTGCTGGCAATTCGCGCAGTGTGGTCATCTGGAGCGTCAGATGCCCTTTTTTACCTAAATATTCGACGCGTACCAGATCTAACGCGGCAACATCATGGGCATCTTCTATAGCTGCCTTGGCACTGGCAACCAGCTCTGCGAGATGTGGCATTGTTTCCTCTTCTTCCAGCCGTCACGGCCGGTCTGTTTTTTGTTGGGACAAAAAGTCCAATTATCATTTCGCCAGAAACAAAAAAGCCTCCACGTGGGAGGCTTTCAGCGCGATTTTTCGTTTCTCTTCTCTTGCGCAAAAGCCCCCGATTTTCAGGCGCTAAAGTAAAAAAAGAAACGGAAAATAGCAGCATTCATGCTTGCATTACCTTATCAGGAGTCTTGTCGGAAAATTTCTGTTGCTCTATTGAAAGGCCAGCAGGCAGAAATGTCAATCTTTTGCATGAGTTAGATAATAAAAGAGGGAGACAAGCCCCCTCTTTCACCTATCCTTTATCCTTCTGGCAGCAGATAAGTTGACTGCCGCCCGAAGTTTTCAGGATATTCTGACTTACGCCAGAGCTGATTTCGCTTTTTCAACCAGTGCAGAGAAAGTCACTTTGTCGAATACTGCGATGTCAGCCAGAATCTTACGGTCGATTTCAACAGAAGCCTTTTTCAGGCCATTGATGAAGCGGCTGTAAGACATGCCGTTCTGACGAGCTGCTGCGTTGATACGCGCGATCCACAGCTGACGGAACTGACGCTTACGTTGACGACGGTCACGGTAAGCATACTGACCAGCTTTGATAACAGCCTGGAAAGCAACACGGTATACACGTGAACGTGCACCGTAGTAGCCTTTAGCTTGTTTTAAGATTTTTTTGTGACGTGCGCGAGCAACTACACCACGTTTTACACGAGCCATTTAGCTCTCCTGTTTATATTCTGAATTTGGCCGTTTATCTTTCGCTCTGTGACTGCGTTGGCTTCCTTTGCTCACCCCAGTCGCTTACTGATGTAAGCTCAGGGGATTCGCTCAGGTGCCGCCTTATCTCAAAGCGGAATCTGTCAGGCGATAAAAATTTACTTATGCGTACGGCAGGCAGGCGATAACCAGACCCAGATCGCCTTTAGACACCAGACCTTTCGGACGCAGGTGACGTTTACGCTTAGTAGATTTTTTGGTCA
This sequence comes from Winslowiella sp. 2C04, assembly GCF_050037805.1. NCBI lineage: Bacteria > Pseudomonadati > Pseudomonadota > Gammaproteobacteria > Enterobacterales > Erwiniaceae > Winslowiella > Winslowiella sp. 2C04. Next base: position 2,588,201 of record NZ_CP188300.1, read on the forward strand.
GAATATGACGCAGGTTAGCGTGTTTACGCTTGAAGCCACCAGAGGCGGTCTTCTTGAAGCGCTTAGCCGCGCCACGTACAGTTTTAATCTTTGGCATTTCAAAAATTTCCACTTCGCATTGTTAATAAAATGAATCAGACAGGCGAGTTACCGTGCAGCGCGGACGCTGCGCGGATAACTACTTGAATGGCCTACTGCTTCTTCTTGGGAGCGAGCACCATGATCATCTGGCGGCCTTCGATCTTCGAAGGGAAGGACTCGACAATAGCCAAATCCAGATCTTCACACAGGTCTTTACGGACGCGGTTAAGCACTTCCATACCGATCTGCTGGTGCGCCATTTCACGACCACGGAAACGCAGTGTGATCTTGGCTTTATCGCCATCTTCCAGAAAGCGAATCAGGTTGCGTAGTTTGACCTGATAGTCGCCATCATCGGTTCCAGGACGGAATTTAATTTCCTTAACCTGAATAACTTTCTGCTTCTTCTTCTGTTCCTTAGAAGATTTGCTTTTTTCGTAGAGGAACTTGCCGTAATCCATAATACGGCATACAGGCGGTTCGGCGTTAGGGCTGATTTCAACTAAATCAACACCTGCTTCTTCAGCTTTTTCAATAGCTTCACGCAGGCTTACAATACCAAGCTGCTCGCCTTCGATGCCTGTCAGACGCACCTCGGTAGCACGGATTTCACCGTTAATTTTATTAGGTCGCGTCGGTTGAACTCGTTTTCCGCCTTTAATACTTTATTCCTCCAATTGATGAAGATTTCGGCTGCGAATCTCTAGCTGCAGCTTTTCGATAACATCATTTACGTCCATGCTTCCAAGGTCTTTACCACGGCGGGTGCGAACGGCAACTTTGCCTGCTTCCACCTCTTTATCACCACAGACCAGCATGTAAGGGACACGACGTAAAGTGTGCTCGCGGATTTTAAAGCCAATCTTCTCATTTCTCAAGTCCGCTTTTACACGAATTCCCGCATTCTGCAGTTTACGGGTTAATTCTGCAACATATTCGGACTGACCATCAGTGATATTCATAATCACTGCTTGTACCGGAGCGAGCCAGGTTGGGAAGAAACCGGCGTACTCTTCGGTAAGAATACCGATAAAGCGCTCCATTGAACCCAGAATCGCACGGTGAATCATCACCGGCACCTGACGTTCGTTATTTTCGCCGACGTAAGATGCACTCAAACGGCTCGGCAAGGAAAAGTCGAGCTGAACAGTACCACACTGCCACGGACGATCCAGACAATCATGCAGGGTAAACTCAATTTTCGGACCGTAGAACGCCCCTTCACCCGGCTGATACTGGAATTCGATATTATTTTCCTGCAGTGCTTCCGCCAGATCTTTCTCGGCGCGATCCCACATCTCATCGCTGCCAATACGCTTTTCCGGACGGGTCGACAGTTTCACCACGATTTTATCAAAACCGAAGGTGTTGTACATGTCGTACACCATCTTAATACAGCTGTTTACTTCATCACGCACCTGCTCTTCAGTACAGAACACGTGGGCGTCATCCTGGGTAAAGCCACGTACGCGCATCAGACCATGCAGCGCGCCTGACGGCTCATTACGGTGACAGCTACCGAACTCAGCCATACGTAACGGCAGATCGCGGTATGATTTTAGACCCTGATTGAAAATTTGCACGTGACCAGGGCAGTTCATCGGTTTAATGCAGTACTCGCGGTTTTCCGATGACGTGGTAAACATCGCTTCTTTGTAGTTTTCCCAGTGGCCGGTTTTTTCCCACAGCACACGGTCCATCATAAACGGACCTTTCACTTCCTGGTACTCATACTCTTTCAGCTTGGTGCGAACGAACACTTCCAGCTCGCGGAAGATGGTCCAGCCGTCATTATGCCAGAATACCATGCCCGGCGCTTCTTCCTGCATATGATACAGGTCGAGCTGCTTACCGATTTTACGGTGATCGCGCTTCGCCGCTTCTTCCAGACGCTGCAGATAAGCCGCCAGCTGCTTTTTATCAGCCCATGCGGTGCCGTAAATGCGCTGCAACATTTTATTGTTGCTGTCACCACGCCAGTAGGCGCCAGAAGTCTTCTGCAGTTTAAAATGATGACAGAAACGCATGTTCGGTACGTGCGGACCACGGCACATATCGACATATTCTTCATGGTGATACAGGCCAGGACGATCGTCATGGCTGATGTTTTCATCAAGAATGGTGGTTTTGTAGCTTTCACCGCGTGCCGCAAATGCATCACGGGCTTCCTGCCAGCTCACCTTTTTCTTAATGACGTCATAATTCTTCTCAGCCAGCTCGTGCATACGCTTTTCGAGCAGTTCGAGATCTTCCTGCGTCAGGGTGCGGTCGATATCAACGTCGTAATAGAAACCATTGTCGATTACCGGGCCGATCGCCATTTTGGTATCCGGCCACAGCTGCTTGATTGCATGACCTAACAGGTGCGCGCAAGAGTGGCGAATAATTTCCAGACCGGCTTCGTCTTTGGCAGTAATGATAGCGACATTTGCATCATCGGTAATCGGGTCAACCGCGTCGACCAGTTCACCATTCACACGACCAGCAATACAGGCTTTCGCCAGACCAGGACCGATGTCCTGAGCAATTTCCATCACGCTGACGGCGTGATCGAAAGTACGCTGACTTCCATCAGGAAGAGTAATAACGGGCATTTTACATCCTTAATTGCAGTGGTAACCCACACGCAAGGTTACATACAAATCATAGTTTATTGATATACCTCAGGCACTTGAGACTTGAAACCGACTCACAGTTGTCAGTTTGGTACTCGCCAGCGGTACACAGGTTCAAAAGTGAGCAAAAAGCAAAAACTCCTGAAGGACAAACATCTTACACGTCGTAAAGCCTAAATGCACGGGCTGTACCCTTACGGTGAACCGTGAGGCCGTTCACAGTTCTGCTGCGGGCAGCAGATTTTTACAGGTCGGTAGCGACTGCCTCCAGTTTTTCCGCGGCGTTTAACGTTAAGTTAGCGTCTCCAAAACGAGGTAATAATTAATTGCGCAGGAATGAGGTAGATCATGTTTCGCATAGAAAAAAACTATTTAATGTGCTGCCTGTTTTTCTTATTTTTCTTTATCGGCTGGGGAAGTTGTTATCCATATCTTTCATTATGGCTGACTGACACCATTGGCATTGATTATGCCGATGTCGGACTGGTGTACTCTTTTACCGCTATCGTTTCAGTGTGTGTACAACCGTTATTTGGCTTTATTTCCGATAAATTAATTTTCCGCAAACATCTGATGTGGATGCTGGCGATAATTATCACTTTGTTTGCCCCCTACTGGATTTATATCTTTGCGCCGTTGCTGAAATACAATGTGATATTAGGTGCCTTCGCTGGTGGGATCTATATCGGCATGGCATTTGGTGCCGGATGCGGCGTCTGCGAAGCCTATATCGACAAGGTCAGCCGTATGACCGGATTTGAATTTGGCAAGGCGCGGATGTTTGGCGGTATTGGTGCGGCTATCGGCACGTTTATGGCCGGTAAACTGTACGGCATCAATCAGGATTATATCTTCTGGATGGCCAGCCTCGCGGGTCTGGCACTGTTGCTGATTGTCTGGAAAACCCAGCCGCGCGTGGCGATGTGCAGCGGTCCCGCACGACCAGCCTCGGCACCCATCTCACTTAATGACGTGCGTAATTTACTGAAATTGAGGAAATTCTGGTTCTTCGCTCTGTATATGGTCGGCGTCGGCGCGGTGTATGAAACCTACGATCAGCAGTTCGCCATCTATTACAGCCATTTCTTTGTCACCAAGGCGCGCGGTGCAGAAGTGTTTGGGTATCTGTATACCGCACAGATTTTTCTTGATGCGGTGGTGATGTTCTTCTCGCCCTGGTTTGTCAATAAAATCGGCCCAAAAAATGCGCTGATTTACTGCGGCATAATTATGAGCCTGCGCATCATTGGTTCAGCTTATGCCATCGGACCGATCTCCATTAGCGTGGTGAAAATGCTGCACGGATTTGAAAGTTCGGTATTCCTCGTCGCCGGGCTGAAATATATCTCTGCCAACTTTAATCCGTGGTTATCCGCCACCGTTTATTTAATTGGCTTCCAGTTTTCTAAACGCTTTAGCGAAATATTTCTCTCCAGCGGCATCGGTCATATGTACAAGAGCATGGGCTTCGCTGACAGCTATCTGATTCTCGGCATGATTGCTCTGACTTTTACGCTGGTTTCTTATTTTACACTTGAATCTGCCCGCGCCTTCACTCAACGCTCAGCGCTGGCAAAATAATTTGGAGGTGGTATGTCTGAACTCTATTATGGCGTCGCATATTATGATGAGTATATGCCGGAAGACCGGCTGGAAAAAGATATCGAAATGATGCTGGCGACCGGTATTAATATCGTGCGCATCGCCGAATCAACATGGAGTACGCTGGAACCTAAGGAGGGTCAATACAATTTTTATCATGTTGACCGGGTACTTGATGCCATGCACCGCGCCGGGATCGCGGTGATAATCGGCACTCCAACCTACGCTATTCCGTCATGGCTGGCGCGTAAACACCCGGAAGTGATGGTCACCACGCCACAGCGTCAGGAAAAATACGGTCGCCGCCAGATTATGGATATTGTCAGTCCGGTGTTCCGCCACTATGCGGAAAATATTATCCGCACGCTGCTGGCGCACGTTTGTTCGCATCCGGCAATCGTTGGCTATCAGGTGGACAATGAAACCAAGCATTACGATAACGTCGGCGGTGAGATGCAGCAGCGTTTTATCACCCATCTGCAACAGCGTTATCCAGATATTAACCAGTTTAACGCGGATTTCGGCCTGGATTACTGGAGCAATCGCATCGATAACTGGGATGATTTCCCACCGGTTGAGAGTACGATTAACGCCAGTCTCGGCTGCGCCTTTTCGCGCTTTCAGCGTCAGATGGTCACAGAGTATCTCGCCTGGCAGGTTGAGGTAGTTAAGGAATACGCCACGCCACAGCAATTTATTACCCATAATTTTGATTTCGAATGGCGCGGCTATTCCTACGGCGTACAGCCGCGCGTCGACCATTTTGCCGCTGCCAAAGCACTGACGGTAGCGGGCGTGGATATTTATCACCCTTCACAAGCGCAGCTTACCGGCCGGGAAATTGGCTTCGGTGGTGATGTGGCGCGTAATCTGAAAGCCGGTGATAACTATCTGGTGCTGGAAACCGAGGCGCAGGGTTTTGCGCAGTGGACGCCCTTCCCCGGCCAGCTGCGCTTACAGGCGTTCAGTCATCTGGCGCACGGTGCAAAGATGGTCTCCTACTGGCACTGGCACTCGATCCATAATTCGTTTGAAACCTACTGGAAAGGCCTGCTCAGCCACGACTTCAGCCCTAACCCGACCTGGCGCGAAGCGCAAACCATTGGCGCAGACTTCGCCAGGATCGCCAGTGAGGTGGCCGGATTGCGCATCAATAATGATGTGGCGATACTGATCAATAATGAAGCGATGGACGCACTCAACTGGTTTAAACCCGGTGAAACGCAAACCAATGTGTATAACGATATCGTCCGCCGCTTTTACGATGCGCTGTACGATCACAATATTGCCGTCGATATCATTAATGACATTGACGACAGCAGTAAAAAGTATCAGGCGATCATCGTACCGGCGCTGTATGCCGCCGACGATGCACTGCTCGGGCGCATTAATCGCTATGTTGAGCAAGGCGGTCGCGCACTGATTAGCTTTAAGTCCGGTTTCAGCGATGAGAATGTCAAAGTCAGACGCAGCGCTCAACCAGGCCAGTTAACTGCATGTTGCGGCGTCAGTTATAACCAGTTTGTGCTACCGGATGCGGTTACCGTTCGCACCACCGCCGCCGGATTTAGCGACGCTGATGCGCAACCGGTCGAGTTGTGGATGGAGCTGCTGACGCCCACCAGCCCGGCAACCCGGGAAGTGGCTCGCTATCAGCATCCATTTTGGGGCGACTATGCGGCAGTCACCGAAGCCGACTACGGCAGCGGACGGGCGATGTATCTCGGTTTCCTGCCGACCAAAGCCTATATCAGCCAGCTGCTTGATCATCTATGCCGCGATATCACGCTGGCGTCGCGCACCACTGCCGCACATTTCCCGCTGATCGTCCGCCAGGGGCGTAATCGTGATGGTCAGCAGCTGCGCTTTATCTTCAACTATTCAGCCAGTGCGCTTAACTTCACCCTCTCTGATGCTGCCCGCTGTGTATTAACCGGTGAACAGCTTAATGCCGCGCAGCAAATCACTCTGCCCCCATGGGGCTTACGTCTGTTGCTGAGCTGAAGTAAAGTAACGACGCCTGGCAGAACCGGTGAACAGAGAGAGCAGCATGGCCGTGGAATTTGATGTCAGTGATATGGTGAATTATTCACCATTAATGAAAAGTTTTACCTTCAATGCTTATCTGGTCGCCGGTTTTACTCCCATCTCCTGTGGCAGTCGGCTCGATTACTACATTAACCGGCCAAAAGGGATGAAAGGCTATATTATCAACCTGACGCTAAAAGGTCGCGGTCGGGTAAAAGCCGGCGACCACTACCTGCACTGCGAAGAAAATCAGATGTTGTTATTTCCACCCGGCGTCGCGCATCACTATGGGCGTGAGCAACACAGCGAATGCTGGGATCATTTGTGGATCTATTTTCTGCCCCGACCCTACTGGCTCGACTGGCTACGCTGGGATGTCAGTGACGGCGGTATCTGGCGAATGACGCTGCAAAACGCCGCTGGCGTTGAGTCGATGAGATCACTGTTTTCTGAAGTTATTCATCATCATTCGGTGACCGATGCCTTTTCCGAAGCGATGGCGATGAACGCGCTGGAGCGTATCATTTTGTCCTGCTTCCAGGCACAGCCACTCAGCAATCGCAATGCCGTCGACCCACGAATTAATTCACTTTGTCAGTTTATTAACGATCATATTGCTGAAGATCTGAAAATTGAGCAGCTGGCAAAGCAGATATTTCTTTCGCCGTCGCGCGTCGCGCATCTGTTCAAAAGTGAAATGCATCAGACTATTTTTGCCTGGCGCGAAAAACAGCGGGTGATCCGCGCACGCAGCCTGTTGCAGACCACCCATCTTTCAGTCAGCCAGATTGCACAAGCGGTTGGCTACGACGACCCGCTCTATTTTTCGCGTATATTCCGTCATCACTGTGGCGTCAGCCCGCGCGAGTATAAAAAGACCTTTGAAAAAATGAACAGCTTTTAACCGCGTTTGATTGCCATTATGCTGGAGATTACGTTGCCCGCTAAAGTTAACAAGGAGGTGTTATGAGTAATCTGTTTGACGGCCTGCTGAATTTAATCGTCGATTATAATAATTTTATCAATATTGCTTTTATTCTGCTGCTGATCCTTGCTGCCGTCGGGTATATCTGGCGCAAGGCTGGGTCAGCCTACAGCATTATTAACCGCATCTGGTTTTTAATCGTCGGAGGCAGGAAGTATCACGATCCGGAGATAGAAGCCTTTTATCAGTACTCTTCCGACATCGAAAAATTTAACGTCAACTTCAATATGGCGGCCGACAGTACCGGGCATATTATCAAATTCAAACAGTGGACGCTGAAATACGGTGTGGCAGTGAGAATGCTGTCATCGATTCGCGGCTATTTTGATATTGAACGGCTGAAAATCCGCAAAGGTTCAGTGAAGCTGATTCTGCTGGCTCTGTTGTTATGTGCAGCTTTTACGCTGGCGGCGGTGATTCCGGCGATTATCGCCTCGCAAAATGCGGCACTGCTGAAGCTTAAACCTGACGAGCCGTGGATATGGCTGTCTGACGATCATGCCACTAAATTTCTTAAATCCAGCCAGCGCGATCGCTGGAAAATCAGTGCTGAGCAGTGCGCGCGCGATGACGGCGATCAACGGCAGCTAATGACGGCAACCGCGCTGTCAGCAGACAGTATCCGCTCAATATGCCAGGCTTTCAGCAGCAAAAAGGATCGGCAATATATCAATGAAACCATCGCCAGTCAGAAAGTATTCTGGTGGTTTAGCGCGCTGTTTTTATTTATGGCATGGGTTTTTTATCGTGAAGGAATAAAATTAGGCCGCATTTTTGATGGCCGAAAAATGCTGTTAACAAAGTATCGCCACTACCGTAAACAGCACCGATAAAACCGTTTAAAACACGCGCTGACAGTATCGGCCCACGGTAGCAGCGGGCCGAAAGTATTCGGCCCGGGGAGGAATTACATTGCGTAGGAAAGCTGAATTGAGGTTCTGGTGTCAGTTTTATCCGGTGCAGATGCCGGTGGATTCTGGTTCCAGGTCACGTTGTAAGCCAGTTTCAGTGAGAAGTGATCGTTGATCGCCACCTGTAAACCGGTTTCGGAGTTCACCGTGGTATCGTCGCTACCCAGCACGGACACACCCTGAATAAATTTGGTGCTGTCAGTCAGCTGCCAGTTATAGCTCAGTGCGCCGTAAGCCAGTGCCTGAGTATCGTGACCGCCACCATGATATTCGTCGTAACGCACACCCGGACCGGCTTCAATACGCAGAGAGTGTACCGGGCCGTTAAGGATCTGGCGACCGTAACCGGCCGCGAAAATAGAACGACCGTCGTAGCCATTAAACCGGTCGCTTAACCAGCTGGCCTGGCCGAACAGGTAGTCATAGTCGGTCATGTTAAAACGTGAACGACCACCCACCTGATAGGTCTCAGAGGAGCGCTCATCATTGGAAGAGTTATTTGCCGCATTGCCCCAGAGACTCCACGCGGTTCTGGTCTGAAACCAGGTCATATTGGTGGAAGCAGACAGTGCAGAACTGGTGGTGTTGCCGGTTGAAGCCAGGTAACCCGCCGATGCACTGCCCTCAAACGGTTTTTTTGCAGTAGAGGGATCGTCCATTGAAGTAAAGACGTTATTATCAGCCATGGCCTGGTGGCAGAAAGCTCCGGAGAGCAAGAGAATTGCAGATAAATTTTTAAGCGCTTTCATGAAAGTATGACCCGTACGACAGTTTAAAAAAGAGAGAGTCTGAAGCGTTTTCGAGGACGATCAATGTAATTTACGGTAACTTTTGTAAAAAAATATGAAATCGCTTTTTTTATTAAGCACCCTTGCTGAAACGCTCCATTAATAAGATTCTTCTTATTAACGGCGCGCATTATAGAGGTTATTAGACGGCGGTACACTGGCTTTACAACAAGAATTTATGCACGGCGGGCACAACACTGTCGCGCCCGCCAGAGACTTAGTTTTTCGGCGCTTGCGAACCTAATACGCCCTTACCTTCCGGCACCGTGGTAAAGCGAGTCAGAATCTCATGCCAGGTATTTGCCGGGTCAAGATTGCTGAACTGCTGCGGATAGATAAACTTCGCCAGATACTCCAGACCGACGATGTTATACGGATGGTTATAGAAGTTGTGATACAGGCCGTAGAAGCGATCCTGTTTGATCGGCTGAAGCTGAGCAAAACCAGGACGCTGCTTCATTTTTTCAAATGCGGCATCAACCTGCTGCTGCGTAACGCCATAACCAAATGGCACCGCCGCGTTATTTTTACTCGCCCACTGTGATCCGGAAACGATATAAGCATCCGGCTTCATGGCGATCACTTTTTCCAGTGAGATATCACCGGTTGCGCCAGGCAGCAGCTCGGAACCAATGTTCTTCGCCCCCACCGCCTCTACCAATGCTCCCCAGCCGACGTGCGAGTGGGTAAAGCAGCAGGATTCCAGTCCACCCAGCCCGGCTTTGGCTTCAATAAATACCAGCGGCTTTGGCTCGACATCACGCACCTTATCGAGAATCGCCTGATAATGCTGCTGATAGAAATCGGTGTACTGTTTGGCTTCTGCTTCACGATTCAACGCCTCGCCCAGCAGCGTGATGCTTTTTGGTGCATTCTCCACCGGCTTCTGGAAGGTGTCGATAAACAGCACCGGAATCCCCAGCTGCTTCATTTTATCCAGCACGCCGGTCTGCGTCAGTGACGGTTTAGAACGCAGCTGCGCAATCATCAGATCGGGACGCTGAACAATCACGCTCTCCAGGTTTACTTCACCTTTATCACTAAAGCCCATATCGATGATTTTTTTCGACTCAGGCCACTTATCAGCCATCAGTTCCCAGGTGGCACCGTCACTCTTCTTCAGCAGGTTATTCCAGGCGACCACGCGCTCAAACGGATTATCACGATCCAGTAACGCCAGCGTCATGATATCGCGACCATCCTGAACAACCAGCCGTTTTGGCTCCTGTTTCAGCGTCACTTTTTGCCCGTCTGAGTCAGTCAGCGTAAGCGGATAGGTCGTCGCCAGAGCATGGGAAGAGAGCGCCAGCAGTGAGGCCAGCGTGGCAAATTTGATTGCGCGTTGCACGTCGTGCTCCTTTAGGATCGAATTGTTAACCAAGTGATAGTAATGATAATCAATTGCATTATCAAATCCAATTGTGCCGTATTGACCCCATTTTTGTGATGATGGTCTATGCTGAAAAAACGCCATATAACAACGAGGTAAATCATGAGCTCATCATTAACCCGCTATGTAGTGACCTTTCGTTACCAGGAAAAAGGTCTGACTGACCTGAATAAACTCACCAGCACCCTGACCGGTGCGGGCTTTTCACTGACGCATCACGATGACAACGGCGTTCCACATGAGCTGGGCACCAACAGCTTTGGTTTTGTCAGTGCGCTTGAACAGCAGGAAATTAGCGAAATGGCGGCCGGCTTAGGCGAAGTGGCCCTCGGCCAGCGGCCGGAAGTTGAAGTGCAAAGCTGGGAGACTTATCAGCAGCAACAGCCTTAACCGTATGATTATGTAAAGGGAGCTTTAGAGGGTGCAAAAGGCTGGATTTGATTAATATTTAAGCGTTAGAATTGGCATTACGCAGCGAAATAGAGGAAACCCCAATGTGGTCAGCCATTAGTCGTCTGTTGAGTGAGCAGTTAGGCAACGCCGAAATCCACCAGCGCACCGAGCTTCCCGGCGGTGACGTTCATCCTGCCTGGCATATTCGTTACGGCGAATATGACGTATTCGTCAAATGTAATCAGCGCGAGATGCTGGCGCTGTTTACCTGGGAAGCCGACCAGTTGGAGTTGCTGGCGCGCAGCCAGACGGTGCGGGTGCCAAAAGTGTATGGCGTCGGCAGCGACCGTGACTACAGCTTTTTACTGCTGGAATACCTGCCCGTTAAGCCGCTTGATGCCCACAGTGCCTATCAGCTCGGTCAGCATCTGGCGCGGCTGCATCAGTGGAGTGAGCAACCTCAGTTCGGCCTCGATTTTGACAACAATCTTACCACCTCCCCGCAGCCCAACAGTTGGTTACGCCGCTGGTCGGTATTTTTTGCTGAGCAGCGTATTGGCTGGCAGCTGCAACTGGCAGCGGAGAAAGGCATTCAGTATGGCGATACGGAACTGATTGTCGCCTGCGTGCAACAGGCACTGGCCGCGCATCATCCGCAGCCTTCCCTGCTGCATGGCGATCTCTGGCCGGCTAATTGCGCTGGCAGCAGCAGCGGCCCGTGGATATTCGATCCTGCCTGCTACTGGGGCGATCGCGAATGCGATCTGGCGATGCTGCCGTGGTTCGATGAGTTACCGCCGCAAATCTACGATGGCTATCAGTCAGTATGGCCATTGCCGCACGGCTTTATTCAGCGGCAGCCGATTTATCAACTCTACTATCTGCTGAATCGCGCTAACGTGTTCGGTGGCAGCTGGCTGGGTGAGGCGCAACGCGCCGTGGGCGCTCTGCTCGATCAGGATGAACTGGGAGATAAACAGGCAAAACCGGCCTGATGCCGCAGCATCAGGCTGGGAATTAATGAATAAAGCCTAACAGTGACAGGATGAAATAACCCGCGACGGCGATAATTATCGGCAGGATATACAGCGGGAAAATCTGCAAAAAGATGGTGTGGCGCGGCACCACAATCTTCTCTTCCAACTGCTGACGACTGCGTCCTTCGCTGCCTTTGGCATTTTCCAGAATCAGCTGATCCTCTATACCTTCTTTAAGGTGACGTGACTGCCGCCACATCCGTGCTCCGGAGGCCTGTAACGCCAGACCGACGAAAATCAGGATATAAATCCCCCAGAAGCTCAAATTGGTGCCACCGTTGAAGTTCGGCACCGGCGAGTTTTCCCAGAAAAAATTGAGAAACGTCGTATTAAAGCGAATCATATCGATCATCACATGAACAAAATCAAGCATGACCGCATCAATCCCCGGCTGTTTTTCACTGTGCTTAAACATAAAGCTCAGCAGTGAAATCAGGGTTGAAAGTAATGCCGGGATAAAGACAATCCAGCCGACAATGCGCTTGAGGATGGCGACTCTGCCAGCTTGTTGATAAGTCATGGTTTCTCCTTACACCTTATGTTTGGCTGTAAGTCTACCCGCTGGCGAAGAAAACTGCCTGCAAAAAACGTGGTGACCGGCTGATTTTCCCGAATCTGAATGGTTCAGACGCGCCAGGCTTCATGCTAAGGTTAGGAAAACTGTAAAACGGAGCCGTTATATGTCCTATAGCCGACCTGTGCTTGCTGCAATATTCGATATGGATGGTTTACTGATTGATTCGGAGCCGCTGTGGGAACGCGCCGAACTGGATATCTTTGCCACGCTGGGCGGTGACGTATCGCGGCGCAATGAACTGCCGGATACCGTTGGATTGCGTATCGATCAGGTGGTGCGCATGTGGTACGAGACCTGTCCGTGGAACGGCCCGGACCAGGCAGAAGTGACGCAGCGCGTGATTGCGCGCGCCCTGACCTTGGTTGAACAGCAGCGTCCATTGCTACCCGGCGTTGAGCATGCACTGCAGCTGTGCCGTGATAATGGCCTGAAAATCGGCCTGGCTTCGGCCTCACCCCTGTTTATGCTGAAGCGGGTACTGGAATTATTTAACCTGCGTGACTACTTTGACGTCATTGCATCGGCCGAATCACTGCCGTGGAGCAAGCCTCATCCGCAGGTCTATCACGATGCGGCGGCAAAACTGGGCATCGATCCATTGAACTGCGTGACGCTGGAAGATTCGCTCAACGGGATGATAGCCACCAAAGCGGCGCGTATGCGTTCAATCGTGATCCCGGCCAGCGCGGCGCGCGAGGATCCCCGCTGGTCGCTGGCAGATGTGCAACTCGCTTCGCTTGAACAATTAAGCTTACAACATCTTATCGGATAATCGCCTTCTCTCTCGACGGGCCGCAGATTGCGGCCCGTGTTTTTTCTGCTGTCGCAAAAATATGATCCACGCGACATAATAAATAAAACAGCATTTCATTTTTATTGAATTAACGTCCCATCATGCCTATCATCGGTTATCAGCTTCGCACGGCTAACCCGAATCAGAGAGGCATCGACATGCACGTTCGTCAAAGCATTCACCGCGACCACGCCAGACAACTCGATACCGCCGGACTGCGCGGAGAGTTTCTTATTGAAACTATTTTTGCTGTCGATAACTACACCATGACCTACAGCCACACCGACCGCATAATTATCGGCGGCGTGATGCCGCAAAGCCGAAGCGTCACCATTGGCAGTGAAGTGGGTAAACAGCTGGGCGTCAGTTACTTTCTTGAGCGTCGTGAACTGGGCGTCATTAATATTGGCGGTGCGGGCATCATTGAAGTGGATGGTAAATGCTGGGAGATTGACCATCAGCAGGCGCTGTATGTCGGTATGGGCGCACAATCAGTGGTTTTCAGCAGTGTTGATGCGGCAAAACCGGCCAAATTCTATTACAACAGCGCACCTGCTCACCACCGCTATCCTGACAAAAAAATTACCCTCGACGAAGCCGCCACTACCACGCTCGGTGATGCTGCGACCAGTAACCGCCGCACCATCAATAAATATCTCGTCCCGGAGGTGTTGCCCACCTGCCAACTGACAATGGGCCTGACACAGCTGGAAGAAGGCAGCCTGTGGAACACCATGCCCTGTCATACCCATGATCGCCGGATGGAAGTCTACTTCTACTTTGATATGGATGAAGAGACCGCGGTGTTCCATATGCTCGGCCAGCCGCAGGAAACCCGTCATTTATTGGTGCATAACGAACAGGCGGTTATCTCCCCAAGCTGGTCGATTCATGCCGGGGTCGGCACCAAACGTTACACCTTTATCTGGGGCATGGTCGGTGAGAATCAGGTGTTTGACGATATGGACCACGTCAAAGTCAGCGAATTGCGCTAAGCGCTAATCAGCAACGTTGCGGCCAGCGGGCCGAAGAAAAAGAGAGCGAATATGATCCTTAATGCATTTAATCTGGAAGGCAAAGTGGCGCTGGTCACCGGCTGTAACACCGGTTTAGGTCAGGGAATGGCCGTCGGCCTTGCCGAAGCGGGCTGCGATATTATTGGCGTTAATCGTAGCGTTCCGGATGAAACCCAGGCCCGTGTGGAAGCCACTGGCCGCCGTTTCTGTAGTATTGAAGCCGATCTGACCAACAGCGCCACGGTGCCACAGGTGGTTGAACAGGCCATCGCCGCATTCGGTCGTATTGATATTCTGATTAATAATGCCGGTATTATTCGCCGCGCGGATGCACTGGAATTTAGCGAGCAGGACTGGGACGATGTGATGAACATTAACAGTAAGACCCTGTTCTTTCTGTCGCAGTCGGTCGCTCGTCAGTTTATTAAACAGGGCAATGGCGGCAAGATCATTAATATCGCCTCGATGCTCTCCTTCCAGGGCGGCATCCGCGTTCCTTCTTATACGGCGTCAAAAAGCGCCGTAATGGGCTTAACCAAATTGATGGCCAATGAATGGGCACCGCATCATATTAATGTCAATGCCATTGCGCCCGGCTATATGGCGACCAATAACACCGAACAGATCCGTAATGACGAAGGACGTAACCAGGAAATTCTTGGCCGTATTCCGGCTGCTCGCTGGGGAAAGCCAGAGGATATGATGGGGCCGGTGGTGTTCCTTGCGTCATCAGCCTCAGACTATGTTAACGGCTATACGCTGGCGGTGGATGGCGGCTGGCTGGCACGTTAATCTTTCAGTTTTCTGCCGTTGGGCGGCAACGCTGTCGCCCGCGGAAAATCGAACTGCCGTGTTACTGAAGAAAGGTGACAAAATTCACCTTTAGTTACAGCGTCACATATTTAATCTACTGGATATATCCCCTATACTGGATGCATCGACAGCTATGCAGCCAGGTTATCCCCATGACGGCCGAAGGCCATATTATTTTTGCCATCGCCAGCGCAATTTTCGCCAAGCGCGCCGAGCTGACGCCGGTGCTGGCCAGCGCTGACTGGTGGCATCTGATTCCGGCTGCGTTGCTGACCTGTCTGTTACCGGATATCGATCATCCAAAATCACTGCTTGGCCAACGGCTGAAATGGATCGCGGTGCCGATATCCCGCGCCTTCGGCCATCGTGGATTTACCCACAGCCTGCTGGCGGTGCTGGGTGGGCTGGCGCTGTTTCAGATTAATGTGCCCGCCGACTGGCCGGTACCCGCCGACGTATTACAGGGCATGGTGCTCGGCTACCTCAGCCATATTATTGCCGATATGCTGACGCCCGCCGGTGTGCCGCTATTATGGCCGTGCCGCTGGCGCTTTCGCCTGCCGCTGCTTAACAGCCAGAAAGGCAATCAGCTTGAACGTGCACTCTGCCTGGCACTGGTCGGCTACGCCATCTGGTTTTCGCCGGAACAGCCTTATTTAGGCACCCATGGCTGGCCCGCGCAGATAATTAATTCCGTGCAAGATGGCATCAATCGAATAACCAATAAACAGTTAGCACAATAATTATACAATTTAATATCAAAAGGTTATAGCCCATTACTTTTGGATATAATGCTGCGCTTCATACAACTGATAATATCCCCCGCTAATAAATCTTTTTGCGCGATATAAAATATCGCCATTTGGTGATCCGAGCCAAAGCGTCACGGATTGCCCTTCACCGGAGAAATGGGATGAATCTACCGCTGATTCTGAATATCGTGGTTTTTCTCGCGCTGATCGTGCTGCTGGCACGCACCGGCCGCACAAACTGGAGTCTGTCGAAAAAAGTTCTCGCCGGCCTGGTGCTAGGCGTACTGTTCGGCCTTGGCCTGCAACTGATCTATGGCGAAAACTCCGCCGTGGTGAAGGAGTCGATTAGCTGGTTTAATATCGTTGGTAATGGTTATGTGCAGCTGCTGCAAATGATCGTGATGCCGCTGGTCTTCGCTTCGATTCTCAGCGCGGTAGCCCGCCTGCATAACGCTTCGTCACTGGGCAAAATTAGCGTACTGACCATCGGCGTGCTGCTGTTTACCACCGCGATTGCCGCGCTGGTTGGCGTGTTTGTCACTCAGTTGTTTGGCCTGACGGCAGAAGGCCTGGTGCAAGGCACTCAGGAAAGCGCGCGCCTGGTGGCAATTCAAAGCAACTATGCCGGTAAGGTTGCTGACTTAACCGTGCCACAGCTGCTGCTCTCTTTTGTTCCGAAAAACCCATTTGCCGATCTGGCTGGTGCCAGCCCGACCTCGATTATCAGCGTAGTGATTTTTGCTGCCTTCCTCGGCGTGGCAGCACTGCAGCTGTTAAAAGACGACCAGGTTAAAGGACAGCGCGTGCTGGCCGCTATCGACACTCTGCAATCCTGGGTGATGAAGCTGGTGCGCCTGATTATGAAACTGACGCCGTATGGCGTGCTGGCACTGATGACCAAAGTCGTCGCCGGTTCTAACCTGCAGGACATCGTTAAGCTCGGTGGCTTTGTGGTGGCGTCATACCTCGGCCTGGCGATTATGTTTGCGGTACACGCCCTGCTGCTGTCGGTAAACGGCATCAACCCAATGCGCTTCTTCCGTAAAGTATGGCCGGTGATCACTTTTGCCTTTACCAGCCGCTCCAGCGCCGCCAGTATTCCGCTGAGCATTGAGACGCAAACGCGTCGTCTTGGCGTGCCTGAGTCAATTGCCAGCTTCTCTGCATCTTTCGGTGCCACTATTGGTCAGAACGGCTGTGCCGGCCTGTATCCGGCGATGCTGGCAGTGATGGTTGCCCCCACCATGGGAATTAATCCGCTGGATCCGCTGTGGATTGCCACGCTGGTGGGTATCGTGACGCTCAGCTCAGCCGGTGTCGCGGGCGTCGGTGGCGGTGCCACCTTTGCCGCACTGATTGTGCTGCCAACCATGGGCCTGCCGGTCACATTGGTTGCGCTGCTGATTTCAATCGAACCGCTCATTGATATGGGCCGTACGGCGCTTAACGTCAACGGTTCAATGACCGCCGGCTCGCTGACCAGCCGCTGGCTGAAAATGACTGATAAAAAGGTGCTGAACAGCGACGAGCACGCTGAACTCATCCACAAGTAATAGCTAAAGGCCGGAATTTCCGGCCTTTTTATTATCCGCGAAACAAATCCTTACAGCTCTTTTCCCCGCTTCCCTCCGCTGATTTCTGGCATGTTGTGACATATCCATGAACTTTGCAGGCGTATAAACGCCACTGTTCTATAGTTAAGGATGCCTTAAACACGACATCAACGGGAGCACTACATCATGTCGAAAGAAACTGACAGCAAGGAGCTGAGCCACAATGCTCCAACGACAGGCCCTGAGTCGGCAAAACCCGGACTTGATTCACTGGCACCAGCGGATGGTTCTCACAAACCCTCAGCCGAGCCGAGTGCACCGGGCAAGCAGCCGACCGCCCCAGGCAGCCTGAAAGCACCAGATACCCATAACGCCAAGCTGGACCAGCTTGAAGCGCACCGTAAAGGCGGCGAAAACTTTCCGCTGACCACCAACCAGGGCACTCGCATTGCAAACGATCAGAATTCGCTGCGTGCCGGTACTCGTGGGCCAACCCTGCTGGAAGACTTTATTCTGCGGGAGAAAATCACTCACTTCGACCACGAACGCATTCCAGAGCGTATCGTCCACGCGCGCGGTTCCGCTGCTCACGGCTATTTTCAGCCCTATCGCGATATGAGCGATATTACTAAAGCTGACTTCCTGCGCGATCCTGATACGGTAACGCCGGTGTTTGTGCGCTTCTCTACCGTACAGGGTGGCGCCGGTTCCGCCGATACCGTGCGTGATATTCGCGGCTGGGCCACCAAGTTTTACACCCAGGAAGGGGTTTTCGATCTGGTCGGCAACAACACGCCAGTGTTCTTTATACAGGATGCCCATAAGTTCCCCGACTTTGTTCATGCGGTAAAGCCGGAGCCGCATAATGAAATGCCGCAGGGTCAAAGCGCCCACGACACCTTCTGGGATTACGTCTCGCTCCAGCCAGAAACGCTGCATAACGTGATCTGGGCGATGTCGGACCGCGGTATTCCACGCAGTTATCGCACCATGGAAGGCTTTGGTATTCACACCTTCCGGATGATCAACGCCGAAGGTAAAGGCACCTTTGTCCGCTTCCACTGGAAACCGGTGGCGGGTAAAGCGTCATTACTGTGGGATGAGTCGCAAAAGCTCACTGGCCGCGATCCCGACTTTCACCGCCGCGATTTATGGGAAGCAATTGAAGCCGGAGACTTCCCGGAATATGAGCTGGGCGTTCAGCTGGTACCGGAAGAGGATGAATTTAAGTTCGACTTTGATCTGCTGGATGCCACCAAACTGATCCCGGAGGAGCTGGTACCGGTCGAACTGATTGGTAAAATGGTGCTGAATCGTAACCCGGATAACTTTTTCGCTGAAACCGAGCAGGTGGCGTTCCACCCGGGCCATATTGTACCAGGCCTCGATTTCTCTAACGATCCTCTGTTGCAGGGCCGTCTGTTCTCCTACACCGATACCCAGATTAGCCGTCTTGGCGGGCCGAATTTCCACGAAATTCCGATTAACCGCCCGGTTTGCCCGTATCATAACTTCCAGCGCGGCGGCATGCATCGGCAGGATATTGATACTAATCC
This sequence comes from Winslowiella sp. 2C04, assembly GCF_050037805.1. Lineage (NCBI taxonomy): Bacteria > Pseudomonadati > Pseudomonadota > Gammaproteobacteria > Enterobacterales > Erwiniaceae > Winslowiella > Winslowiella sp. 2C04. The sequence goes on from NZ_CP188300.1 coordinate 2,607,091, forward strand.
AGCTAACTACGAACCTAACTCAATTAATGATAACTGGCCACGTGAAACGCCACCGGCACCGCATCGTGGCGGCTTTGAAAGTTATCAGGAGCGGATTGAAGGCCATAAAGTGCGCGAACGCAGTCCGTCGTTTGGCGAATATTACTCGCAGCCACGTCTGTTCTGGCTGAGCCAGACGCCGGTTGAGCAGCAGCATATAATTGATGCTTTCTCATTTGAACTTGGCAAGCTCTCCCGCCCCTATATCCGTGAACGGGTCGTCGATCATCTGTTGCATATCGATGTGTCGCTGGCGAACGCGGTGGCGGAAAATCTGGGTATCGCACTGTCAGATGAGAAACTGCACACCGCGCCGCCAAAAGACGTTAATGGCCTGAAAAAGGATGCCAGCCTCAGCCTGTATGCCGTACCAAGCGGTAATGTTAAGGGCCGTCAGGTGGCGCTGCTTATTAGCGATGGGGTTAAAGCCGCTGATGTACTGGCGATTTTACAGGAACTGAAAGCCAGCGGTGTGCACGCTAAACTGCTGGCATCGCACATGGGCCAAATCCGGGCTGATGATGGCTCAACGCTGCCAATTGACGCCACCTTTAGCGGCCTGCCGTCACTTACTTTTGATGCGGTTATCGTGCCGGATGGCAATATCGACGCCCTGCTGCTGAGCGGCGATGCGCGTTACTACCTGCTGGAAGCGTATAAGCACTTGAAGGTCATCGGGCTGAGCGGCGATGCACGACGCTTTAAAGCACAGTTCGGGCTGGCGGATGACGAGCAGGAAGAAGGCATTGTTGCAGATGACAAAGCAGAAGGCCTGTTTATGAGTGAGTTTCTGTCATTTATGGCCGCACACCGCATCTGGTCACGCAGCCAGAAAGCGCTGAGCGTGCCGGCCTGACCTGATTAACCGGCGGCGATTTCGCCGCCGGTTTCAATTACTGTCTCTGTTTGCAGCCTTGTGGTATCACAACCATAAAAAAGCCGGGAACATTACGTTCCCGGCTTTTTTAAATCAGAGACCTGCGCAGTAATTACTGATTAACCTGCGGATCGGTATCGTAGTCTTTACAGCTCTGGAAGCCATAGTTCATCACACGGCCAGTGTCGCTGTAGCTGACGAAGTAAGTCTGTGCTTTACCGTCACGCTCGCCCAGCACATAAGTCTGGCAAGTACCGCGCGCGTGTACCATGGTGATTTCAGTAGACGGAGCGCCGGCAATCTGGCGAACCTGGTCACGTGTCATCCCTTTCTTGACGTCCTTCACCACCGGTTTGGTGACGTAGCTTTCTGCACGATCATAAGCCGTACAGCCAGATAACATCGCCAGAGCCACTGCAGCACCAATAAGTCCCGTTACTTTAGTCATCTTGTTATTCCTCATTTATTATCCATGCGAATTTAAGCCTGGAATATAAATGCTGATTTATCAAGTTTATGCCGTTAATTTTTGGTTTTTAGGACTCCGCTGATACAGCCCCGCTCAGCTGGAAGCGGCGGCGGATAAAAGGGCTGGGATTCGCAGACGGCTTGGGTATAATGCTGCGAATGAGAATGAACGTTCACACTCACCAGGAATTTGATATGAACCTTGAACGCGATGCCCGCCATCGTCAGCGCCAGGATGACATTATCACTGCGGCGCGGCGCTGTTTTCGTCAGTCCGGCTTTCACGCCGCCAGTATGGCGCAGCTCGCCGGTGAAGCGCAGCTTAGCGTCGGCCAGATCTATCGCTACTTTACGAATAAAGATGCGATTATCGAACAGATGGTAAAGAGAATTATTGATGACCGCATGGCTGAAGTTGTGGTGAACAGCCATACGCCAAAGCTGCCGGCACTGCTTGCCTGGCGTCAGGTTACTGATGAAGACGACGAGGCGCTGATGCTGGAAGTGGCGGCGGAAGCTACGCGTAATCCGCGCGTCGCCAGCATGCTGGTCGAAGCAGACAGCCGCATGTTTGACCATGCAATGCAGACTCTGCAACAGGATTATCCGCAGTTCAGCGAGGAGAAAGTTCGTGCCTGCGTGGAAGTGCTGGCGGTGATGGTGGAAGGCACCGCTTTTCGCCGGCTGACGCCACAAAAAGCATCCGCGGATCGGCTCCACACGATTTACCAGCAACTGATTAAACAACTATTCGAGACAGAAGATAAATGACACCTGCACACCCTGGTCGCATTGGCTATGCGATCACCCTTGGCTTACTGGCGGCACTCGGGCCGTTATGTATTGACCTTTACTTACCCGCGCTGCCGGAACTGGCGCGCGATCTGAACACCCCCACCGCCACCGCGCAGCTGAGCCTGACCGCCGGCCTGCTTGGCCTCGGTGCGGGCCAGCTGATTTTCGGCCCGATGAGTGACAAATATGGTCGTATTCGCCCACTGTTACTGTCGCTGGTACTGTTGTGTATCGCTTCCGTCGGCTGCGCGCTGGCACAGGATATTAATCAGCTGCTGCTGGCGCGGCTGTTTGAAGGGCTTTCTGCCGCCGGTGGTGCGGTGCTGTCGCGTGCTATCGCGCGTGATATGTACAGCGGCCATGAACTGACGCGTTTCTTCGCGATGCTGATGCTGGTCAATGGCCTGGCACCGATTGCCGCACCGGTGATGGGCGGCGCACTGATGGCCTTCTTCGACTGGCGCGGGCTGTTTATGATACTGGCGCTGATTGCCATTCTGCTGCTGGTGCTGGCCCGCACTAAATTAACAGAGACGCTACCGCCAGAAAAACGCAGTCAGGGCAGCCTGTTTTCTGCCTGGGCGGCACTCGGCGAGGTGGTGAAGCATCGCCCATTTATGGGCTTCTGCCTGACGCAGGGCTTTATGATGTCTGGCATGTTCGCCTATATCGGTGCATCCCCCTTTGTGCTTCAGGAACTTTACGGCATGTCGCCGCAGGCGTTCAGCCTCTGTTTTGCCGCCAACGGAGTTGGCCTGATCATTGCTTCACAAACCAGTGCGCGACTCTGTCCGCTGTGGGGTGAATACCGGGTGCTGAAAGGCGGCCTGACGCTGGCATTGATCTCTTCCGCTACTCTGCTACTGGCAGGATTCAGCGGTGCCGCACTACCGCTGGTGTTAGTCGCACTGTTCTTTAGCGTCGCCAGTAATGGCGTGATTGCCACCACTGCGTCATCACTGGCGATGCAAAGTCAGGGGCATCGTGCCGGAAGTGCTTCCGCAGTGATTGGGGTGACCATGTTCACCCTCGGGGCAATCAGCGTGCCGGTCACCGGTATTGGCGGAACTTCGGTGCTGACTATGAACATGACGATTTTTGGCTGCTATATGCTGGCGATTATCATGTTCACACTGTTAGCCAAAAAACCGAAAACTGCCTGATTTAACAGCATTTGATGCGAAGCGACAGGGATTGTGACTTGTCGTTTCGCCCGATGCGCGTTAGCTTTAAGCAACGCTTTCGTAACTGATTTGAGGAGAGGTTCATGGCACTGCAGCAAGACATTATCGCAGCACTCGGCGTTAAGCCGGTCATCGACGCGCAGCAAGAGATCCGCACCAGCGTTGAATTTCTGAAGTCTTATCTGAAAACCTACCCGTTTATACAATCCTTAGTATTGGGCATCAGCGGCGGCCAGGACTCCACGCTAACCGGCAAATTGTGCCAGATGGCGATTAACGAACTGCGTGCAGAAACCGGCAACGGCGATTATCGCTTTATTGCGGTGCGCCTGCCTTATGGCGTGCAGGCTGATGAGCAAGATTGTCAGGACGCCATCGATTTTATTCAGCCTGACCAGGTGCTGACTGTCAATATCAAGGAAGCGGTGCTGGCCAGTGAAAAAGCGCTGAAGCAGGCTGGCGTCATCCTCTCCGATTTTATTCGCGGTAATGAAAAAGCCCGTGAAAGAATGAAGGCGCAATACAGCATTGCTGGCATGAACGCTGGCGTGGTGGTCGGTACCGATCACGCCGCAGAAGCGCTGACCGGCTTCTTCACCAAATACGGCGATGGCGGCACTGATATTAACCCGATTTTCCGTCTGCATAAGGGTCAGGGTAAACAGCTGCTGGAAGCGTTGGGCTGTCCGGAGCATCTGTATCTGAAACAGCCGACTGCCGATCTGGAAGATGACCGACCTGGTTTGCAGGATGAGGTGGCGCTGGGCGTCACTTACCAGCAGATTGATCAGTATCTGGAAGGCAAACAACTCGAACAGCAGACGGCGAAAATTATTGAGGGCTGGTATTTGAAAACCGAACATAAACGCCGTCCACCGATCACCGTGTTTGACGATTTCTGGAAAAAATAATCCCCTGATTCATTCGGGCGGTGATCTCGCCGCCCGCAAAATACAGCGCCTTCCAGATGCTCCCCACTGACTCTTTTTTGTTCTCCCTTCAGCTGCTATACTGGATAAGTAACCAGTAACCGGAGTACAGAGTGGTAAGGCGAGTCGCAAGTCATCGGCTGGATTTTGAACCAGCCACAATTTATGAATATCCTGAACACCTGCGCAGCTGGCTGGATGAGCTCCCCAACCTGCCCGGCGTCTATTTTTTTCACGGTGACAGTGAAGTCATGCCGCTGTATATCGGTAAGAGTGTCAACCTGCGCACCCGGGTGATGTCACATTTTCGCACCACCGACGAAGCCAGAATGCTGCGCCAGGCGCGACGCATCAGCTGGATCACCACCGCAGGTGAACTGGGTGCGCTGCTGCTGGAGGCGCAGATGATCAAAACTCAGCAGCCGCTATTTAATAAACGACTGCGTAAAAATCGTCAGCTCTGCTCACTCCAGTTAACCGACAGCAAACCCGCCGTGGTGTATGCCAAAGAGCTGGATTTCTCTACTTCGCCCAATCTGTTTGGTCTGTATGCCAGCCGTTTTGCCGCCCTTGAGCAGTTAAAGAAAATAGCCGACGAACAGCGCCTCTGTTATGGCCTGCTGGGACTGGAAAAGCTCAGCAAAGGTCGCGGTTGCTTTCGCGCCAGCCTTGGGCGCTGCGCCGGCGCATGCTGCGGTAAAGAGAGTGAAGAGGCGCATCAGCAACGCCTGCTGGCGGCGCTGGAGCAGGTGCGCGTTGTCTGCTGGCCTTATCGGGGAGCGATAGGTTTAGTGGAGAAAGGACCGGCAGAAACGCAGATTCACATCATCGATCACTGGTTCTATCTCGGTTCGGTCAGTGATATCAGTGAGGCATCGGCGCTGTGCGTCACGCCGAAGGGGTTTGATAACGACGGCTACAAGATTCTTTGTCGCCCACTGCTCAGCGGCAAATATCCAATTATTGAGCTGAAATAAATGTAAAACCGCCGGGGCTGACCACAAGCTTTAGGCAATGTGGGCAACACCGGCGGTCTCAAATCATCGCATGCTAACCAGAGTCATTACTCTGCTGGAGGCTGCATTTTACCTTCATGCTTAGGTTTTTCTGTCAGACGCTTCTCAAAATTAGCGTTGTACTGTTTCTTCTGTTCCGGCGTCAGCACGTTATACAGCTTGTTCTGCGTTTCCATCATCGCGACCGCATTCTCTTTGGCGTTAGCGGTCATGGTCGCAGCCTGCGCTTCGGCTTTGCTCTTATCAAAGCTGTCTGACGCGATAATCGCGTGGTTAGCACGGCGCTCTTCCAGTGACGGACGCTTCATCTCTTTACGTGAATCTCGCATGATAGTGCGCATCTGCTCTTTCTGCGCATCGGTCAGGTTCAGACCTTTAAACATATCGTGCATACCACGATGCATCGCTGGCTTGTGCATCGGTTTTTCAGTGCCTGCTGGCGGAGGTGTCAGGTTGTCCGCTGCAGCGTGAACGATATTAGCTGCACCCAGTGCCAGTGTAGTTGCAACAAAAAGGGATGTTAATTTACGCATAATATTGTCCTTACTTTTCAGTTTTATGACGACAGCCTGTGTCGTGAGTACGGAATTAAGTTTAGGGCGCTGAACGTCAAGTACTCAGAGCGTGGGTAAAGCCCTGAAAGCATAAGAGACAATAAAGAAACAATCATGGAGAGAATAAGAAGAATTTGATTAAGAATTGCTAAAGAATATGAATTTGCAGTGATTTCAGTAGAAATTATGGAGGAGTGTAACGCTAAATACAGTTTCAGGGAAAGACTAACCGCGTGGCTTTACACTTTATTGATTTCGGGCGCGGGATGCGCCCGAGGTATTGGTCATGAACCCGTGATTTTATTATGAGCGTTATCTTCCACCAGCATTAAACCTGCCCGCAGCCCGGGGGCAACCTGCGGATTCGGAAACAGCACATATTCTCGCGCCTGCTGAACGTAGTAACGCTTTTCGCCATCTTCCGCCAGCAGTGTTCCCTGTGGAAAGGCGGTAAAATTCAGCGTCTCAGCGCTCATATGCAGTTTGAATGCGGCTGAGGCGCGGGTAATTTGCTGCGAAACCCGATAACGGCGCGGCGCCTCTGCATTGTGCGGCAAAGGCTCACCAAACAGCAGCGAAGCAAGCGCCTGCTGTGCCGCGGCAAACTGCGACAGATCGTTTTCACCAAATGGCCGGGCCTGGCCCAGCTCCAGCGTGCAGCTGGCAGCATTGAAGTGTTCACAACTGTAGTGGGTAAAGGTGCCTGCCGGTGCGCGATGAAACACCAGCGCTTCCAGCCCGGCCGCCGCCAGCCACTGCATAAAGTTCTCTGGCCACTCACGCTGATTAAGCGGCAGCACGCCAAAACGCGGATGATAAGAGCCACGGATAGCGGTGTGCAGATCGATATGCCAGCACACCTCAACATGGTCACCCGCCTGCCAGAAGGTTTCCATCGCCTGCTCCAGCCGCCAGGCGCGTCGCGCTTCCGGGCAATCTTCATACTGTTGCCAGCGCCCGCCAAACATGCGGTTGATATCACAACGGAGATAGCGTTTATCGGCACGCAGCGCCGCCGGGTTACCGAGGATCACCAGAACCCGCGGCACCAGCGCTTTCTCACCTTTTAGTAACTGAGTGATTAACGCGTTCAGAATCTCGACCGGCGCGGTTTCGTTACCGTGTAATCCTGCCGAAATGACAATCGCCTGACGCGTCGCCTGATGCGGCGTTAACTCGAGAATGCCTTCATCCCACCACTGCCAGCGCAGCCGGGAGTTTTCACCGGACTGAGGTTGCGGTGTCACACCAGAAAGCGTTTGCTGTAGAAAATCCTGCATTGATACTCCTTAATATCATCGTGCTCCTTATTATGAAGGCGGCGCTATCGCCGCCCTTACAGTTCATCCATGATCATCGTTGAAAGTGGTAAATGCTGCCTAAGTCTAGCAGCTTAGTCAGCTCATCGAGCGCTTCGCGCCCTTCAATCAGCAATTGCGGATCGGCAAGGTCATCCTGCGACAGGCGATCGCGGTAGTGGCGATCGACCCAATGATTAAGTGTGGTAAACAGCTTTTCATTCATCATCACCGCCGGATTTACCGCCGCCTGCTCCTGTGCATTCAACGCCACGCGCAAACGCAGGCAGGCCGGGCCGCCACCGTTACACATGCTTTCACGCAGATCGAACACTTCCAGCCGATCAATCGGCCCGCCGCTCTCTGACAGTTCAGTAAGGTAACGCCAGACACCAGCATGTTGCCGCGCCTCTTCCGGCAGAACCAGCAGCATTTTACCATTATCGCGGCTTAACAACTGGCTGTTAAATAAATAGGTTTGCACCGCATCACTGACCGACACGCGGTTATCAGCCACCTCAATTGCGGTGAAACCACTGACTTTTTCCTGTAGTTCGGCCAGCAGCTGCGGCTGATGGAGAAAAGCTTGCTGATGGCAAAACAGCACCTGTTGATTGCTGACGGCAATCACATCATTGTGAAATACCCCTTTGTCGATCACCGCCGGGTTCTGCTGGGCAAAAACCGTCGCCTGCGGATTCAGCTGGTGCAGACGCGCCACGGCTTCGCTGGCCTCACGCGTCTGACGTGCCGGATAACGCGCCGGGGCCTGCCCGTGACTGTTCGCCTCACGGCCATAAACAAACAACTGTACCCCAGGCTCGCCGTGATCGGCCGCAAAACGGTTATGATTAGCCGCTCCTTCATCACCAAACAGCGCCACCTGCGGCAGTGCCTGATGCACGCTAAAGTGCTGTTTATCGCGGAAAATGGCGCGCAGCAATGCTTCGGTAGTCGGCGCTTCCATTGCGCGATGAAACTTATTATTCAGGTTGGCAACCGTCAGATGCACCCGGCCATCGCCACTGTCCGCTGACGGAGAAACGGTCGCCGCATTAGCGACCCACATCGCCGAAGCAGAACTGGCAGCGGAGAGCAGCTGCGGCGCCTCTCTGGCCGCCTTCGCCAGCACCTGTGCATCGCTGCCGCTGAAACCAATCTGACGCAGTGCGCAGATATTCGGCCGTTCATGGGGGGGAATAACGCCCTGCAGGTAGCCGAGATCGGCCAGCGCCTTCATTTTCAGCAAGCCCTGCTTTGCCGCCAGACGCGGGTTTGATTGCTGATGCTGGTTGCGGGTTGAGGCTTCATTGCCAAAGGATAACCCGGCGTAATGGTGAGTTAAGCCCACCAGACCGTCAAAATTGACTTCGGCTGCTTTCATCACCGATCTCCTGCCGGACTAAAGTCCAGCCCCGGCGACAGCGCCGTAGGTAATGTCAGCTGCGGGCTTTCCAGCGAGGCCATCGGCCACGCGCAGTAATCCGCCGCATACCAGGCGCTGGCACGATGATTGCCGGAAGCACCGATGCCACCGAAAGGTGCGCTGCTGGCCGCGCCGGTCAACGGTTTATTCCAGTTAACAATACCGGCGCGCGCATCAATTAACAGTTGGTCAAATTTGTCACGCTGCGGCGAGATTAACCCACAGGACAAGCCATAGCGGGTGTTGTTGGCAATTGCAATCGCCTGCTGATAATCGTCATAGCGTATCACCGTCAGCAACGGCCCAAACACCTCTTCATCCGGCAGGTCTTTCAGCTGCGTCACATCAATAATGCCCGGCGTCAGAATCGCGCTGCTGCGCTGCGGCCATTGCATTTCCAGCAGAACTTCACCACCGGCAGCCACGCGCGACTGCCACTCATGCCAGATATGCTCCGCCGCCGACAACGAGATCACGCTCCCCATAAACGGCTGCACCTCGTCATTCCAGCGGCCGGTGGTCAGTCGCCCCGCCACTTGCACCAGACGTTTGAGGAAGGCGTCACCGGCCGCACCACGTTTTACCAGCATCCGGCGCGCGCAGGTACAACGCTGCCCGGCGGTGATAAACGCCGACTGAATGGCGATATGCACCGCCGCATCGATATCATCAGGATCTTCGACAATCAGCGCATTATTGCCGCCCATCTCCAGCGCCAGCATTTTTTCCGGCTGGCCGGCAAACTGGCGATGGAGCTGATAACCGGTACCGGCGCTGCCGGTAAACAGCAGGCCGTCAATTTGTCGATCCTGCGCCAGCGCCTGACCGGTTTCGCGACCGCCCTGCACTAAATTCAGTACTCCCGCCGGTAGCCCGGCACTTTGCCACAAACGCACGGTATGCTCAGCGGTCAGCGGCGTCAGTTCACTGGGTTTAAACACCACGCAATTGCCCGCCAGCAGCGCCGGAACTATATGACCATTAGGCAGATGCCCCGGAAAATTATAGGGACCAAACACCGCCATTACGCCGTGCGGACGATGCCGCAGCGAGCTGTCGCCCTCTTGCTGTTCGCCGGTGCGGGCATGAAAGGCTTTGACTGAGATGGCCACTTTATTGATCATCGCCTGCACTTCGGTTTGCGCTTCCCAGCGCGGCTTTCCGGTTTCTTGCGCAATCACTGCGGTCAGTTCGCTTTTATTTTTTTCCAGCAGTGCGGCAAACTTTTCCACCAGCGCCTGACGTGCAGCAAACGGCTGTCGCGCCCAGCCGGAGAAGGCCGCGCGTGCCGCTTCACAGGCGACAGCCACCTGATCGCCACTGGCCGCCTGCCCCTGCCACAGTTGCACCGCGTCAACCGGATCCCGTTTACTGAAAGCCTCACCGCGGCCGCTGAGCCATTGTCCGTTAATCCAGTGCGTCATGCTTTTTTCTCCTCAGTACAGAGTTTCACTACCCGCAGGTTGTCGCCCGCCTGACATTTCATCTGTTGCGCCACTTCCTCGCTGATAGCGATACTTCCGCTTTTGGTGTCAGCATGCAGCAACATTACGCGGAACTGCTGGTAATGACTGTTAGCCACCAGGCACAGCGGCAGGCTTTCATCCGGCGGAGCATCACTGATCGTTACCGATAACAGCCGACTTTTACGGATGGCGCGCACCCGATCAATATCGCACTCCAGCGTCGGGCCACCGTCGAAAATATCGACATAGTTTTGATACTGAAAACCTTCGGCCTCCAGTACCGCCCGTGCTGGCGCCGTTTGCGGATGCACTTTGCCAATTACCGCCTGGGCCTCAGGCGACAGATAGTCGATATATAGCGGATGCTTGGGCATCAGTTCGGCAATAAACGCTTTCTGCCCGGTGCCGCTGAGAAAGTCAGCATCGGCAAAAGCCATCGAGAAGAAACGGCTGCCGACGCTATCCCAGAACGGCGAGCGACCTTGCTCATCACTGACGCCACGCATCTCTGCCACCACTTTGTCCATAAATCGCTGACGAAACTCAGCCATAAATAAAAAGCGCGACTTCGACAGCAGATAGCCATTTTTACCATCGCGATAATCGGGATCGAGAAACAGCGTACAAAGCTCGCTGCTGCCGGTATGGTCATTGCTGAGCGACAAAGTCGGCAGATTGTTATACACATTCAGCTCTTTCGAAGCGTGAACCTGGGTGCCAACGTGAAAGTTGTACCACGGATCCTGCAAGCCGACCGCGACCTCAATGGCGCAGATGCCGACCGCTTTGCCGCTGCTGCCGTCGGCGAGGACAAAAACGTACCCCTGCTCAGCACGCGGCAAAGCATCCTGCCAGGTCTGGATTGAGCGTTCGATCCGCGCCGACAGGGTATTACTGTCGGCAGGCAAGGAGGTCAGGCCACCACCGGTTTTACCCGCCAGCGCCAGCAGCTGCGGCAGATCGTCCCGCTCAACGGGACGAATAAACATCATACGCTCACTCCTGTAACGACCGCTTCGCAAGCACGTTCAAAGCGGCTCAGTCCCTCTTTAACTTCCTGTTCACTGATCACCAGTGACGGGGCGAAACGCACCACATTCGCACCGGCGATCAGCACCATCAGTCCCTGTTCGGCAGCCGCCAGATTGAACTGTTTCGCTTTGCCGCTGTAATCTTCATTCAGCACGCAACCAATCAGCAGGCCGAGACCACGAATCTCTTTAAACAGATGCAAACGCTGATTAATCGCATTTAATCCGTCGATAAACCAGCGGTGACGCAGGCCGACACCATCCATCACATCCGGACGGTTAATCAGCTCAATCACTTTACCCGCCACCGCACCCGCCAGCGGATTACCGCCGTAAGTGGTGCCGTGAGTGCCAACCCCCATTGCTGAGGCCAGTTTTTCGCTGGTCAGCATTGCACCAATCGGGAAACCGCCGCCCAGCGCTTTGGCGGTTGACAGCACATCCGGCGTCACGCCGTAGTGCATATAGGCATACAGCGAGCCGGTGCGGCCAACGCCGGTCTGCACTTCATCAAAAATCAGCAGCGCGTTATGCTGGTCACACAGCGCACGCAGGCCGCGTAAAAATGCCGGTTCTGCCGGCACTACGCCGCCCTCGCCCTGAATCGGCTCGACGATTACCGCGCAGGTTTCATCATTAATCAGCCGGGCAGCAGAATCTAAATCGTTGAAAACCGCATGCTCAATCGCTCCCGGCAGCGGCGCAAAATCTTTCGAGTAGGCAGGCTGACCACCGGCCGAAACGGTAAACAGCGTGCGGCCATGGAAGGCATTATTGAAGGCGACGATACCGCTTTTATGTGGGCCATAGTGATCATGGGCATATTTACGCGCCAGTTTCAGTGCCGCTTCGTTAGCCTCAGCTCCGGAGTTACAGAAAAATACCCGCTCGGCAAAGGTGGCATCAATCAGCTGTTTTGCCAGCCGCAGAATGGGTTCATTAGTGTAGCCATTACCGGTATGCCATAAACGGGCCGCCTGTTGCTGCAACGCCAGCTGCAATTCAGGATGCGCATGTCCAAGGGCGTTAACCGCAATACCGCCAGCAAAATCGATATAGTTTTTATCATTTTGATCCCACAGCGTTGATCCCTCCGCTCTCACCGGTACAAAAGTGGCAGGTGCATAGGATGGAACCATCCACTGGTCAAAATTTTCACGCGAAACTGACTGTTGCATAGCGGCCTCACTGTTCACTCTGTCAGGTGAACTAAAAGTTTATAAAATGTTAATGAAATGATTCACCACAGCCCTACTGTAAAGTGCACGCATCGTGCCAGCCAGCGCTATAAATGCATAAATCGTTATCACCAACCAAATATCAATAAGTTAGCTCAGCACGATATGCATAATTAATGCATATAAAGTGAATAACAATCCGAAAGCAGGCCATATGCGGAACATAAAAAAGACAAATTATGCATTTGCCAAATAAAATATCGCTTTTGTGATCGATGATGGGATTTGGTTTTATTAAGAAGCATTTAACGCACGTTTATGGCGCATCGCGCACTGGAACAGTGCGAGTGTCTCGCCCTCTGTTATAGGGTAATCACCCTACAATGCATCTGATATAATTTTTGCCGCGGCGCTCACCTGCAATGTTTTTGTCCCTGGTTATGACCGCGTAGTCAGTACGGTGCTGTTTTCATTTCGGCAGCGATACAACAGCTAACCCGTCCAGTTTATATCTGTATTCACCTCATAAAAAACTATTTCCATCAAGAAATATTTGTAACTATGAAAATTAAAAATAAGCATTACATGTAACACGATCATATAATTATTGAGTGACAACAGGGAAGAGAATTAAATAATTCACAAATGGATAAAAATTAACCACTCGTCAGATTGCGAGTTTAGTAAAGCAGGAATTACAATAAATTATCAATCAAATACAATCAATTAAACAACAAACCGCTCACTTAGCGCACTACTCTTCTAAATACGAAAAAATGATAAGCATGGTCTTAATAGTGCGATAAACGTCATAAATGATGATAATGGTCACTTATTTACATTTTGTAACAGTTATGACTCTATTGTAAATTTATTATTTATGACATTTTCTTCCGGTCGCAAATCAGCGTCAAAATAAAAAAATAAATCACAGGATATTTTAATGATGAAGCGTAATGTAATTGCAGTGGTAATACCTGTTCTGCTAGTGCTGGGTAATGCTCAGGCTTCAGAAATTTATAACAAGGACGGGAATAAACTCGATCTGTCGGGAAAAGTTAACGCCGGTCATGTGTTCTCCAATGACGCCAATAATGATGGCGATACCACATACGCCCGCCTCGGCTTTAAAGGTGAAACGCAGATAACCGAACAGCTCAGCGGCTACGGCATGTGGCAATACAATTTTCAGGTCAATAACTCTGAAGGTTCCGATGCGCAGAATGGCAATAAAACCCGCTTAGGTTTTGCCGGTCTGAAATTCGCTAACTGGGGCTCGATCGACTACGGCCGCAACTACGGTCTTATCTATGACGCACTGGCCGCCACCGATATGCTGCCAAAATTTGGTGGCGACTCTGGCTACAGCGATGGCTTCGCCTCCGCTCGTGCCGGTGGCCTGCTGACCTGGCGCAACAACGATTTCTTTGGTCTGGTGGACGGGCTGAATTTTGCCCTGCAATATCAGGGTAAAAACGAGCGCAGCGGCAATGCCGATGCCGTTCGGCGCGCGAACGGTGATGGCTATGCCCTCTCCGCGGCTTATAATCTGGACTCCGGTTTTGGCATAACCGGTGCTTATGCCAGCATTGATCGCACTGCGGCACAGAATGCGGCAGCTCGCGGTGACGGCGATCGCGCGCAGTCCTGGGCTACGTCAATCAAGTACGACGCTAACCAGATCTACCTGGCAACGCTATACGGTGAAACGCGTAACGCCACGCCAATCAGCGGTGGCTTTGCCAATAAAGCGCAGAATTTTGAAGCGGTGGCTCAGTATCAATTCCTGAATGGCTTACGCCCTTCTCTGGCGTATGTTTCGTCGAAAGGCAAAGATATCGAAGGGATTGGCAGCGCCGACCTGTTTAAATATATCGCGGTGGGGACCTACTACTACTTCAACAAAAACATGGTGTTCTACGCAGAATACAAAATCAACCTGCTGGACAGTGATAACCCACTTGGCCTGTCTAATGATGATGTTACCGGTGTTGGTCTGACCTACCAGTTCTGATCTGGCCTGCGATCCTGCGGCAGCGCGACTGACGCGCTGCCTGCCTTCAGGGTGCCATCAGGTCAAAACTGCCGCCACGGTTATTTTCCAGTGACATTGGCGGCGAGGCTTTCAGCGTGATCCAGTTGGAGGTCACGCGCTGTTGTTTACTGTCTTCCAGCGTCACCGACAATCGGTACTCGTTGCTGGCGCCCGGCGAGTTGTCCCACTGCGGCATAATGATCGTCCAGCCCTGCGGATCGCTGTTATTGGCGGGTGGCGTCAGGCTCAGGGTCTGGGTATCACCCTGCCAGCTGACCTTACTGACAGGATTAGCCGCGCGGATTTGCAGTTTCAACGGCAGCGTTTCTCCAGGCTGCAACTGCCACGGCGGGGTCGCGAGGAACACCGACAGCGTTTTACGCTGGCGGAACTCCAGCACCGGCGTATTGTTGCGTTCAACGGTATCATAACGGCTGCCGCGCAGCGAACGCGCCTCTGCGACATTATTAGCCGAAAGCTGCTTGCTCAGCGCCACCCCAATGCGATAATTCACCTTCATACCAAACTGATCCTGAGACTCTCCCCCCTCGCCCTCTTTATGCGAAGCGGTAAAACTCAGCAGCGGCACCGGAGTGTAATTAACGCCAACTTTAACCGCCACCGGATTGCGATAGCGGTTGCCGCTGTTAAACAGATCGACATTGTCCCCGAGATACTGCTCATAAGTCAGCGATACGCCCAGCTGACGGTAAAAAGGCAGATACCCCTGAGTGGTAATGTCATAACCACGCGCCAGACGCGTCTGTGAACTGCTGCTGTCGTCGCGCCAGCCGGCAATCGGATGGTAATAATTGGCTGAAAAACGCAGGAAGTCACCCCAGACCTCGGTGCCAATTCCGGCGCGCTGCAAACCGTTGTCAAACTGGCGGTCGACAAAGGCGTTGTAGCCCAGCAGCCAGTTACCGGCGAACCAACGCTGGCCTAAACCGGCATTGCCGATGGTGCTGTTATCCGCTTCGGTTACGCCGACCTGTGTAAAGGTTAAATACTGATATTTATCCTGCCACGGCGTCAGCAACTGCGCATTGCTGCCGTTTAAGTTGCCTTCCATATCAACCTGCAATGACAAGCTGGCTGAACCATAGGGCGAAAGCAGGCTCTGGCCGCGATCGACGACCCGCTCTGCCAGCTCATCGCGGAAGTGATTGAAGGCCCACTCACCGGCCTGCTTTCTTAGCGGATCGTCAGTCGTACTGTTCATACTGGCCTGACCAATATCCCTGGCGACCGTGGCTAATTTGGTGGCAAACGCGTCACTGCTGGCACTGGCGCCGCCCAGTTCGGGCAAACCGCTTTGCATCTCACTGAAGCGTGCGGGATTGTCGAAAGGATACTCAGCAACCTGCGTGTCGGTTTGCAGCGCGCTGGCTTCAGACACGGCCAACCCGATGCCGCTAAGCATCAGGAGCGTACAGAACCCTTTATTGCGCTGCAATATCGACATCAAACCTACCGTTTAGTCTGGCCGTTGAGCAATTTATGATGGTGCTCACGGAGTTGACATAAAATAGTAGACTTTAGTTTAACATACTGCATCGGTCATTTCGAAAAATGAGCACTGCGTCGCTTCCGGTGGCTGACGATACATTTTTACCACCTCACCAACAATCAACAGGCTGGGTGATTGCGGCTGCTGCCGGGCCACACACTCTGCCAGCTGCTGCAAACGGGTGATGATTACCCGCTGATCGCGCCGGGTGCCGCGTTCCACGATTGCCACCGGCGTGTCGGCGTCGCGACCGTGACCAATCAGTTGCTGGCTCAGCGCCTGGCACCAGGTTAGCCCCATGTAAAACACCAGCGTCTGGCGCTTGTCCTGCAGGCTTTGCCAGTCAAGCTGCGGCTTACCGTCGCGCCCGTGGCCGGTAATAAAACGCACCGACTGCGCCATATCGCGATGGGTCAGCGGAATACCGGTCGCTGCCGCACAACCAATCGCCGCGGTAATGCCCGGCACGATATGACAGGCAATACCGGCTTGTTGCACCCAGCTCATTTCCTCACCGCCGCGACCAAAAATAAACGGATCGCCACCCTTCAGCCTTACCACCTGACGTCCGGTTGCAGCGAGATCGACCAATAGCTGATTAATCTGCGCCTGCTTCATACCGTGAAAGCCCGGCGTTTTACCGACATCAATGCACAACGCCTCTGGCGGTGCCAGTGCCAGAATCTCAGGGCTGACCAGCCGGTCATACACCACCACTTCGGCGCTTTCAATCAAACGCAGTGCCTTCACGGTTAACAAATCGACATCGCCCGGCCCTGCACCCACCAGCCACACCGCGCCCGGTTCACTGCCGGTGGACTTGCCGGTCAGTAACTTATCCAGAGAAGAGACAGTGTAAGTCATCAGAGTCCTCGTTAACCCGGCTGAATGATTTCACTTCGGGTAATTAACTGTTTGAGTTCAGGAATGCAGGAACCACAGTTGGTGCCGCACTGTAATTTTTTACCCAGCGCTTCGGGGGTAACGCAGCCACTGGCGATGGCCGCGACAATTTGCTGTTCGCCGACGCCAAAACAGCTACAAACCGTTCTGCCTTTCGCCTCGCCCTGTGCTGCATAACCGGCAAGTAAAGCGTGCCGGTGCTGCGCCGTCTGCACCGGCTGGCTGAACGCCGCAGCGATAAACGCCTCATCCAGCTGTGGACGAACGCCATCAGCATAAAATGCCAGCACCAGTTCTCCTGACTGCCAGCCGAGCACGCGCCCGAACATCCCTTGTCCGTCGGCATACTGCAAGGTCAGTTCACTCAGATCGAACTGCCGGGACAGCCACTGTTGCGGATCGCCATCAGCGGCCAGCGTATAGCGCGTGGCAGCAGGGTATGGCGTACGCGCCCACCACAGCGCCCGAATATCAGTGACAGTGTCACGCACGAATAACTCTCCCTGCCAGTCGCAATGCCAGCGGCGCAGGCGTACCGGCGTCTGTTTGCTTTCCGGCTGGCCAGACTCCGGGCAAAGATGCGCTGATACCAGCAAATCAACATTGGCCTGCGCGGCGAACTGACGCGTCCAGTGCATCGGTACAAACACGCTGCCGCGCTGTTGCCCGCCGGAAAGCTGGGCGCGCACCACCAGCCAGCCGGTGGCCGACTGCACCCGCACCAAATCGCCCTCGTTGATCTGATGCTGGCGGGCATCCTGTGGATGAATTTCGACAAACGGCTGGTTGTGATGCTGCATCAGGCGCGGCACGCTGCCGGTTCGCGTCATGGTGTGCCACTGATCGCGGATGCGGCCGGTATTCATCATTAATGGCCAGCCAGCGCTGACTTGCGCCACCGGTAAACGCGGGCTGATTGGCAGCAGGCGCGCTTTGCCGTTGGCATGGAAAAACGTCCGTTCACTGAACAGTCGCGCGCATCCCTGAGGATATTGAGCATTGACCGGCCATTGCAGCGGTTGCAGCGCATCCCACTGCGCGTTAGTTAACTGTGCCAGCCCGCTGATATCAAATGCACGCGTACCGTGATTTTCAAAGCCGGAGAGCGCCGCATGTTCGCGAAAAATGTCTGCCGGATGCTGCCAGCTAAACGCATCGGCAAAGCCCATGCGCTTCGCTACCTCGGCGAGAATCCACCAGTCGGGCCGCGCCTCGCCCGCCGCTGCGACAAAACCGCGCTGGCGCGAGATACGCCGTTCAGAGTTGGTCACCGTGCCGTTTTTTTCGCCCCAGCCCTGCGCGGGCAGTAGAATATCGGCCCAGGCAGTGGTGTCGGTATGCTGGCTGACGTCAGAGACGATCACCTTGTCACAGCGTGCCAGCGCCTGAGCCACCCGATGACCGTCCGGTAGCGATACCGCCGGATTGGTGCCCATAATCCAGACGGCTTTCACTTCACCGCGTTCAATTGCCTGAAACAACTCCACCGCTTTCAGCCCTGGCTGTCGCGCCACCCGATCGCTGTGCCAGAAACGTTGCAAACGGTCGATATCGTCCGGCTCGAAGTTCATATGTGCCGCCAGCTGATTCGCCAGCCCACCCACTTCACGACCGCCCATGGCATTAGGCTGCCCGGTCAGCGAAAAAGGTCCGCTACCGGCGCGGCCGATTTTTCCGCTCAGCAGATGCACATTAATAATCGCATTACATTTGTCGCTGCCGCTGCCCGACTGGTTAATCCCCATGCAATACAGCGTCAGCAGGTTGTGACTGGCAACCACCCGCTGATAAAACGCTTCGACCTGAGCCTGTTCCAGCTGGCAAAACTCAGCAACGGCCTGGCTGTCCCACGGCTGCGCCGCCGCCAGTGTCGCCTCAACGCCGTCGAGCTGCGGCAGCATGCTGCTGTCGATGGCCTGATGCTGCGACAGCCAGTGCAGTAAGCCATTAAACAATGCGGCATCACTGCCCGGCCGCAGCGGTAAATGCAGATCGGCGAGATCGCAGGTGGCGGTGCGACGCGGATCGATAACCACCACCTGCATATCAGGCCGCTGTTTTTTCGCCGCGACCAGCCGCTGATAAGCCACCGGGTGCGCCCATGCGGCGTTAGATCCGACCAGAATGACCAGGTCACTGTGGTCAAAGTCGTCATAGCAGCACGGCACCGCATCCGCGCCAAATGCGCGTTTATAGCCAACTACCGCCGAAGCCATACAGAGTCGCGAGTTAGTATCAATATTGCCGACGCCAATAAAGCCCTTCATCAGTTTATTGGCGACGTAGTAATCCTCAGTCAACAGCTGGCCGGAGGCGTAAAACGCTACCGCCTGCGCGCCATAGTTATCAATAATCTGTTGCAGATCGCTGGCAACCTGCTGCAATGCCTCATCCCAGCTGACCCGCTGACCATTGACCTGCGGATACAGCAAACGCCCCTGATGCCCCAGCGTTTCACCCAGCGCCGCACCTTTGACGCACAGCCGCCCCTGATTCGCCGGATGCTGCGTGTCGCCCTCAACCTGAAATGCGCCTGACGGCTGTGGCGTGACTTTCACGCCGCAGCCGACGCCGCAGTAAGGACAGGTGCTGTTCACGACGCCACCGCAATCGCAATCGGTGCCACACTCAGCGGGAAATTTGCCACCAGTACCGCGCCGTTTTCCAGTTTTACCGGCCAGCAGCGCAGTTGCAGATCGAGTCGATCGAGACTCTGCCCGTCGCGCAGGCGGAAACGCTGTTTGTACAGGGGAGAAATCACTATCGCCTCTCCTCCGGCATCGCCCAGTAATCCCCGCGAGATCACGCTGGCATGGGTACCCGGCTCGATATCATCCAGCGCATACAGCTGCTCACCAAAGCGGAACAGCGCGATGCGCACACTGCCCAGCCGCGCACCGATCCCGGCCATCGGCGGGATCTCGTCAAGCTGACAGAGTCGGGTCCACTGCTCTGCAGGCAGTTGCTGCAGCGGAATAGTCGCTTCGGTCGACGGGCAAATCTGCCCGCGCTGATGCTGCCAGCGCACGGTTTCATCCGGTTGATCGCTGTTGAGGGTGCTGCGAAACAGCGCGCGGCGATCCGGATTCTCCAGCGTGGTCTGCCATTCGCATTGATAAGCTTCAACTACCCGCTGCATCTCCTGTTCCAGCTCGCTGGCGATACCGAGGCTGTCTTCGATCACCACCGCCCGCAAATAGTCGAGGCCACCTTCCATATTGTCCATCCACACGCTGGTGCGTTGCAGACGGTCGGCAGTGCGCACATAGAACATCAGCAAGCGGTCGACATAGCGCAACAGCGTTTGATCGTCGAGATCGCTGGCAAACAGATCCGCATGGCGCGGTTTCATGCCGCCATTGCCGCAGACATACAGGTTCCAGCCTTTATCGGTGGCGATCACGCCGATATCTTTACTCTGCGCTTCGGCACATTCGCGGGTACAGCCAGACACCGCCATTTTAATTTTGTGCGGCGCACGCAGCCCTTTGTAACGATTCTCCAGCTGAATGGCGAAACCGGTGGAATCCTGTACGCCATAGCGGCACCAGGTGGAGCCGACGCAGGACTTCACGGTGCGCAGCGATTTGCCGTAGGCGTGGCCGGTTTCAAATCCGGCCGCCACCAGTTCCTGCCAGATTGCCGGCAGTTGGTCGAGTCGCGCACCAAACAGATCGATACGCTGACCGCCGGTAATTTTGCTGTAGAGGTTATAACGTGCGGCCACCTGGCCAATGGCGATCAGTCCTTGCGCGGTAATTTCTCCGGCCGGTACGCGCGGCACCACCGAGTAACTGCCATCCTTTTGAATATTGGCGAAGTAGCGGTCATTGGTATCCTGCAACGGCAGATGTGCCGGTTTCAGCAGATACTCATTCCAGCAGGAAGCCAGCAGCGACCCGACCAGTGGTTTACACACTTCGCAGCCGTGACCATGACCGTACTGCGCCAGTAACTGTTCAAAACTTTTGATCTGATTAACGCGAATCAGGTGATGGAGTTCCTGACGCGACCAGGCGAAATGCTCACAAATATCTTTCTTCACCTCAACGCCAAGATTCGCCAGCTGAAATTCCATCACCTGTTTCACCAGCGCTGAACAACCGCCACAGCCGGTAGCCGCCTTAGTACAGCTTTTTATCGCGGCCATATCTCCCGCGCCGCTGAGTACCGCCCCGCAGATATCGCTTTTACTGACGTTATGACAGGAGCAGATCTGCGCGCTATCCGGCAGTGCGGCAACCCCCAACGCTCTGGCCGGTGCTCCGGCGCTTTGCGGCAGAATCAGCGTTTCCGGCGCGTCCGGCAATGCCATATCATTCAGCATCATCTGTAATAAAGTGCTGTATTCGCTGCTGTCGCCCACCAGCACTCCACCAAGCAGCTTTTTACCGTCCGCCGATACCACGATCTTTTTGTAGATCTCCTGCGGACCGTTGGTCCAGTGATAACTCTGGCTACCCGGCGTGCGGCCATGCGCATCACCAAATGACGCCACTTCCACCCCGAGCAATTTCAGCCTGGTGCTCATATCCGCACCGGTAAACGCCGCCGCCTCACCGGCCAGATTGGCCGCCAGCACGCGCGCCATCTGATAACCCGGTGCCACCAGGCCAAAAATCTGCCCGTTCCACAGCGCGCATTCGCCAATGGCATAAATAGCGGAGTCGGAGGTGATACAGGTATCATGAATATCGATGCCGCCGCGCGGACCGAGGGTCAGACCGGCGTCGCGTGCCAGTTGGTCACGCGGGCGAATACCGGCGGAAAACAGCACTAAATCGGTTTCCAGCTTTTCACCATCGGCAAAGTTCAGCGTCAGGCCGCCATCAGGCTGTTCAGTAATTTCGCGCGTCTCTTTCTGCGTATGCACCGTGACGCCAAGCGCCTCAATTTTGCGCCGCAGCATCTGCGCGCCACCGTCATCCAGCTGCACCGCCATCAGTCGAGGCGCGAACTCGACCACATGCGTTTCCAGCCCCAGCTGTTTTAGCGCGTTCGCCGCTTCCAGCCCTAACAAACCCCCGCCAATCACCACGCCACGTTTAGCCTGCCGTGCGCGTGCGGCGATAGCATCAAGATCGTCAAGGGTGCGATAGACAAAGCAGTTTGCCGACTGGCTGCCCGGAATCGGTGGAACAAACGCCGAGGAGCCAGTAGCCAGCACCAGCTTGTCCCACGCCATTTCATGGCCGTTGGTATCGCGCACGCATTTACGCTGGCGATCGATCGCCACCACTTCGCTGTGGCTGCGCAGCTCTATGCCGTATTGTTCAAAAAAGTTTTCCGCGACCAGCGATAAGTCGGCATGGGTGCTGCCGGCAAAGTATTCCGACAAGTGCACGCGGTCGTAAGCGACATGGCGCTCCTCACCGTAGACCACCACCTGATAATGATGATGCAGCTGCTTATCCACCAGCTGCTCAAGAAAATGATGACCCACCATACCGTGGCCAATAACAACTAATACCGGTTTGCTCATAACATTGATCCCTGCAGCCAGCGGCTGCCTGTAAAGTGGCTCTTCAGCATCAAACAGTGCGGCGGATGTCACTGCGTCACCGCGTTGTAATTTTTTAATCAGCGCCGCTGACTGGCTGATATCGCCAAACAGCAATACGCCGCTTAACTTGCCATCGCGGAGAAACAGGCGGCGATAATCAGCACTAAGCGGATCGAAACTGGTCAGGCTGGTTTGCCCCTGTTCGCCAATATCTCCGGCGCTGAATACGTCAATACCGGTGACTTTTAACCGCACGCCGTTATCCTGCGAATAAAAGTCATTCAGCGGCTGGCCTGCCAGCCGATGTGCGAGAATAGCGGCCTGCAGCAGGCAAGGTGCCAGCAGCCCGAAACTTTCACCGTTGATTTCGCAACACTCTCCCAGCGCGTAAACATCGGGCTGGGCCGTTTGCAGCTGGCCGTTGACCACAATGCCGCGCTGACAAACCAGGCCCGCGGCCCGCGCCACGGTCGTTTCTGGCGTGACTCCGGTGGCAATAATCACCCTCTGAGCATTCAGTTGCTGTCCGCCGGATAACGTGACAGTGTCACTGTTAATCACCCTGATACCGCTACCGGGATAACAGCGAATGCCGCGCTGTTGCAGCGAGTCACACAGCAGCTCGCCTGCCTGCCGGTCCAGTTGGCGATCCATCAGCCAGGGATTACGATGAATCAGCGCCACTTCGCGACCGCGCAAGCGCAGTGCCGCCGCCGCTTCAATGCCGACCAGGCCGCCGCCCAGTACAGCCACCGGGCCGTGATCACTCAGCATCTGTTCGACATCATCCAGCGTGCGAAAGCCGCTGACGTGTGGCCGACCGATACCCTCAATATCCGGCATCGATGGTGAAGAGCCAGTGGCGAAGACCAGCTTGTCCCAGCTCAGGGTGCGCCGATCGGTAGTCAGCCTGTGACGCGCAATATCCACCGATTGCACCGCTTCACCACTTATTAGCGTGATGCCCTGTTCGGCATACCAGTGCGGGGCGTGCAGCACGGTGTCGGCAAACGCTTTTTCACCGCTTAACACTGGCGAGAGCATAATGCGGTTGTAATTACCCCGCGCTTCACGGCCAATCACCGTAATGCGATAACGCGCCGGTGCCAGTTGCAGCAGGGTTTCCACCATGCGCATTCCCGCCATGCCATTACCGATTACCAGCAGATGTTCGACCATTGCCCGCTCCTTACGCCGCGCTGGAGTGCTTTTCGTAAAGGAAATGCAGCACCTGCTGACGCAGATGGTGATAACGCGGATCATCGGCCAGCGCCACCCGCGAACGGGGGCGCGGCAGATCCACCGTCAGAATCTCACCGACGTGCGCCGCCGGGCCGTTGGTCATCATTAACACCCGATCCGACAGCAGCACTGCTTCATCAACGTCATGGGTGATCAGCACGATAGTGGTGTTCAGTTTCTGCTGAATACGCATCACCGCATCCTGTAAATGGGCACGCGTCAGTGCATCGAGCGCCCCGAACGGCTCATCCATCAGCAGCACTTTTGGCTTCATTGCCAGCGCGCGGGCGATACCGACGCGCTGCTTCATGCCGCCGGAGATCTCACCCGGGCGCTTATCCAGCGCATGGCCCATCTGCACCAGTTCGAGATTATGGACGATCCACTCGCGCATCTCTGTCTTGCTCATGCGGCCTTTAAACACCTGATTCACCGCCAGCGCCACGTTGTCGTAAGTGGTCAGCCACGGCAGCAATGAGTGGTTCTGAAACACCACCGCGCGCTCCGGGCCGGGGCCGTCGATTTCACGGTTATCACACAGCAGGCCACCTTCCGTCGGCTGGGTTAATCCGGCGATCAGATTCAGCAGTGTTGATTTGCCGCAGCCAGAGTGGCCAATCAGGCTGACGGTCTCGCCTTCGCTGATATTGAAGCTGACGTTATCCAGCGCGATAAACTCACCGCTGGCGGTGTTGAAGCGCTGACTGACGTTCTGTACCTGAATAATGTGGTTCATCATCTCTCTCCGGTTTATTCCCAGCTAAAACGACGTGCCAGCAGCATCAGCGCCTGCTCAAGCAGCAGACCAACGACGCCGATAATCACAATGGCAATCAGGATGTGCTCGACGTTGAGGTTGTTCCATTCGTTCCAGATCCAGAAGCCAATCCCCAGACCGCCGGTCAGCATCTCGGCGGCGACAATCACCAGCCAGGCGATACCAATCGACAGCCGAACGCCGGTCAGTACCGACGGTAATACCGCCGGAAACAGAATTTTGCGCATTACCGTCCACTCAGAAAGTTTCAGCACTCGCGCCACGTTGAGATAGTCCTGCGGGATCCGCTGCACCCCTTCGGCGGTATTGATGATCATTGGCCAGATCGAGCAGATAAAGATGGTCCAGCTGGAGGCCGGTTCGGCGCGCTGAAACAGCAGCAGGCCAATCGGCAGCCATGCCAGCGGGCTGACCGGGCGCAGCAGCGCAATAATCGGATTCAGCATGCGCGCCAGAAAGGTAAAGCGGCCAATCAGAAAACCGGCCGGAATACCGACCAGCGCCGCCAGCCCAAAGCCGATGGCTACGCGCTGTAATGAGGCCAGCACATTCCAGCCAATACCCTGATCGTTTGGACCGGCGTTATAAAACGGATCGGCAAACAGCGTTACCGCCGCCTGCCAGGTGTCGACCGGCGTCGGAAAACCGCTGCTGTTAAGCGCGGCTACCTGCCAGATGGCAATCAGCACCAGCAGGCCGCAGCACGGCGGAATCACCCGCTGCATCAGCGGGCGCAGGAAAGTGCGGCGCTGCTTCATTGCCGGTTTGTGGGCCGGTTTAAGTGGAGTAATGTCTGCTTTACTGTTCGGGGTATTGGCGGTGATCGCCACCACGCGGGCTTCACTGGTCATCTTCACTCTCCTCAACGTTTGATGGCGAAACTGGCGGCGTATTCGGCAGGTTTACTGCCATCCCACACCTTGCCGTCAATCAGGGTACTGCTGCGCATTTCACTACCCGGCAATGCCACGTTGCCCACTGCGCTGGCCGCCTGTTTATAGATATCGATACGGTTAACTGCGCGGGCAACGGCGAGGTAATCCGGCTCCTGCTTCAGCAGCCCCCAGCGTTGTTGCTGGGTCAGGAACCACATACCGTCGGAGAGATAAGGAAAACTGACCGCGCCATCGTGGAAGAAGCGCATCGCATGTTGATCTTTCCACTGCTTACCCAGCCCATTGTCATAGTCGCCGAGCATGCGGCCTTCAATGGTTTCCACTTTGGTGTTGAGATACGCACGACTGGCGATTGCGACGGCGGTTTCGCGGCGGTTGGCATCGGAAGCATCAATCCAGCGCGCCGCCTCCAGCACCGCTGCGGTCAGGGCGCGGGCGCTGTTGGGATGTTCATCGACCCACGCGGCCCGGGTGCCCAGCACTTTCTCCGGATGATCCGGCCAGATCTGCTGCGAGGTGGCGGCAGTGAAGCCAATATTGTCGCTAATCGCCCGTTGGTTCCACGGCTCGCCCACGCAATAGCCGCTCATATTGCCTATTTTCATATTCATCACCATCTGCGGTGGCGGCACCACTACGGTGCGCACATCATCAAACGGGTTGATACCGGCATTAGCCAGCCAGTAGTAGAGCCACATCGCATGGGTGCTGGTGGGAAAGGTATGGGCAAAGGTGTAGGTTCCGGCCGGTTTTGCCGCCACCGCCTGCTTCAGGCTGGCGGCATCGGTGACCTTCATGGCTTTCAGCTGGTTCGACAAGGTAATGGCCTGACCGTTATTGTTCAGCGTCATCAGATTAGCCATCTGATGCTGCGGCCCGGCAATGCCCAGTTGCAGACCGTATAACATGCCATACAGCAGGTGCGCCGCATCCAGTTCACCGGAAGTCAGTTTGTCGCGCACCGCCGCCCAGCTGGCTTCTTTGCTTGGGATGATGCTGATACCGTACTTTTTATCAAAGCCCTTTAGCGCCGCCATAATCACCGGGGCGCAATCGGTTAATGGAATAAAGCCGACGCGAATTTCTGTTTTTTCCGGCGCGTCCGATCCGGCAGCCCAGACACTGTTGATTAAACCCGGCACGAAATAGCTGCCGGTTAATATGGCGCTGCCGGTAAGGAATCGGCGTCGTGACAGCGGAAATCCGTCTTTGCTCATCATTAGCTTCCTGGAAAAAAGAAATAAAAAAAGGCGTCCTCCGACATGCAAATGCATGCGGCAGGACGCCTTTATCCAAAGCACTCATTACACCGCCGTTGGTGAAACAAATGCGTTATTTGTCCAGAAAGTGTTGCAAGCACTGTGCCAGCTTTTTTATCGGTGGCTAAAGCTCAGTAAATTCGCTATTTAGCCGCTTTACCGCATCGGTTGGGATTATCTGGCGACAGAATATCGCGTATTACGCACTATACTGAGGCATAAAACGCACACCCTTTGTGCAGATACTCATTTCGGGGTATCGGCAAATGCCGCCGCTACCGACAGCATCGCCGCCGCTATCTCCGCCACCCTTTTGTTTTGGTTCATCGCCATTTTGCGCAGTGTCTGCCACGCCTGCTCTTCACTGCACTGGTGATGTTTCATCAGCAGCAGCTTTGCCTGATCAATCTGCTTACGATCGTTAAGCGTGGCACGCATCATCGCCAGTTCATCCGCCTGCGCCTGCAAGCGCTGCGCCTGCTGCTGAATCAGGGTCAGTACCGAACGCCCGAGCTGCGGCGAAACACCTTCAGAATCCAGCGTAGTACTGTGCTGCTCCAGCCAATCCGCGCCGCCAACATACAGGCTGTAGCCCTGCTGCTGATTCAGGATCTGCCATTGTTCACTGGAATCGCCCAGCGCCTCTGCCGTTTCGGCGCGCTTAATGGTGCTGCGGCAGCACTGCATCAGGGTCGTTTCCAGCTGGTCTTCCACCCCTTTCATGCCATCAAGCCGTTTAGTCAACAGCTGGAACCAGCGCAGCGCCCCGCTTTCTTCAGTTTTGCTGCTCATACAGGCCACCCGACGCAGGCGCTCTGTTTCGCTGTCGGCTTCGGCAATAGTGCGCCATAACTGTAAGCTCTGCGCATCGGCAAACTGGCTGAAGGTGGCGAAGCAGCGCTGCTGCTGCTCAATCAATGCCACCAGCGTTTTACTCTGGGCCGTGCTGAAAACACCAGCGGCAAAACCCGCTGAACCGATCGCACGTTCCTGACCCGCCAGCTCTTTTCCCTGCATAAAACTGAACATGGCGATCAACGCGCGCGACACCTGCGGATCGCTGGCGGTATCGGCGGCTTCAAACACCAGGTTAAGCAGCTGGCGAATAATCTGGTTAAAGCGTTCCATCGCCACATCATGACTCACCGCCAGCCGTTTTACCTGCTGTCGCAGCGCGTCAAGGTCGCTCAGCCCCTGTAGCGCGGCGGCAATCCGAGCATACAGACGGCTGCTACCGGCCAGCGGGCCGGTTTCTGTACCCGGCAGTAACGCAGTCATCGCGTCGCACTCGCGGCTGACATCGCGTGCGCGCTGTGGCAACTCGTCGCCAAACAACTTGCCCTGCGAACAGATCCAGATATTTGAGGCTCCACGTTCACGTTGCAGCACATGGATCAACTGGCTAATCTGGCCGATCAGCCGTCCGGTATGCAGCAAATTGCGCAGGCTGGCGATTTCACTCTGACGTGAAGCCAGTAAGTAATTCAGGGCGGATGGCGTGGCGTGATTCATTAAGGCGTTTCCGGCGTGCTGACAAGATAAGGCAGATTAAGCAAAAGCCGTGCCGTCTCGCCCTGGCGCAGGCCGAAATAACATGATCACCTTTAGGCTGCAATGGTTTTAAATCTCAAAAGTGTCAGGTAGACTGACGCCAGCTTTATCTTTTTGTAAAACTGAACAATTTTTCGCGCCGTTGCTGCGGCATTCAGCGGTGAATTAACCGCCTGAAGCTGTTCATTGTTACGCCGTCATGTCTGCAATTGTCCAGACGCTCTGATGACATTCACGAGGATTACTGTGAAAATTCGTATCGCGTTAACGCTGTTAGCTGTGCTTGTTGTCGCGGGATGTAAGGCGCCACCGCCGCCCCTGACGGATGACTCGCTGGTGACCAGTGAGGTTGCGGGAGTAACACTCACTCACCGCTATGCGGTTCAGGCGCCGCAGAGGTTTAAGCCGGTTAATCAAACCTGGCGCGCACTGTATAAATCTTCGGTCATGACCACCCCCGATTACAGTGGGAAAATTGTCGGTTATCTGGACTCCGGTAAGCCATTTACCGTCTTAGGCACGGTGGAAAATCATTGGCTGGCGATTGCCGACGAGGGTCAGCAGCAGTTAGTCGGCTATGTGCCACTGAAAGCTGGCGTACCCAGCGAACGCTATGATGCCACGGTGCAAAGCGATCGCCCACGCCCGCGTAAAGCTGCCAGGCAGCAGGTGTGTGTTGATGTCGGAGGTGACAGTAAAGCCTGCCGCAGCAAGGACACCGCCACCTGGATACTCGATTAGCCCGTTGACGTGTAAGGCGCTAAGCAGCGCCTTTTCTGCTTATTAAACCGATAAAGTGCTCTGATGGATCAGACACCAAGCCAGGATTTACAATCACCCATGACGCCGGAACTTGCTGCCCGCGATACGCACTATGCGAGCGCCGAAAACCCACTCCATGCCGCCGCCGCGCCTTTGCTGAATGCGATTGTGCAGATTCGCCAGGCGGCGACTCATGACGATCCGGCCGGGCTGCGCTACCAGCTGGTCGATGAAATCCGGCAGTTTGAAGCCCGCTGTAAACAGCTGGAACTGCCGTTTGAGATGATTATTGGTGCCCGCTACTGCTTATGCAGCGTGCTGGACGAAGCTGCCGCACAGACGCCGTGGGGCACGCGTGGCGTCTGGTCAGGTAACGGGCTGCTGGTCACCTTCCATAATGAAAGCTGGGGTGGCGAGAAATTCTTTCAGCTGCTGTCACGTATCTCGCAGTCACCGCAACAGCATCTGTGGCTGCTGGAAGTGATTCATTACTGCTTACTGCTCGGTTATGAAGGTCGTTATCGCGGGGCCGCCAATGGACGCGAGCAGTGTGAAGCGATTCGCAGCCGCCTTGCACAATTGATCGCGTCCACCCGCAATAACTCGCCATCGCCGCCGACTTCGCAGGTGGTAGTCAGGCCGCAGCAGAGCACGCTGTGGCGAGCGCCAGTGCCGCTCTGGGCCTGCATTGCGGTGACGGCATTTATCGCCTGCATGATCTACAGCGGGCTGAACTGGCGTCTGGGTAATGCCGCCGAACCGCTGTTACGCGATATCTATCAAATCCCGCTGCCGCAGGTGAAAAACAGCCGAAACTTCAGTTCGCCCCAGCGTCTGCTCGATTTGCGTAAATCACTCAGTGACGTGATTGCTGCCGGTCAGTTGGAAGTCAGCGACGGCCCCTTTGGCAGCAAAGTGATGCTGTCGAGCGATAAACTGTTCGACCACGCGGCTACCGCACTCAATCCGGTTGGCCGGGCGTTGATCGCGCGCGTCGCGGCGGCGATGAGCGATATCAAAGGCAGTGTAGTGGTCACGGTGTACACCGATAATCAACCGCTGAACAGTAGCCGCTTTGCATCCAACTACGAATATTCGCAGGCGCAGGCGCGCACAATTAGCGCCCTGCTACGCCAGCAGCTGGCGATGGGACACAGCATCAGAGCCGAAGGCCGTGGTGACAGCGCAGCTCTGCACCCCAATGACAGCCCGGAGAATCGCGCGCGTAACCGGCGCGTTGAAATCACCCTGTTTGCCACTCCCGAGTCGGCCAGCACGGTTAACAAAGGAACGCCGTGATGCGCAACCTCACCTCACTGCTTACCAGCCGCCTGCTATGGGGCTTTATCGGTATCACCGCACTTTCCAGCGTAATCTGGATGCTGGGACCGCTGATCGCTATTAATGACTTACGTCCGCTGGAAGCAAAAATCAATCGTCAGGTGTTGACCGGCTTCTGCTACTTCCTCTGGATCTTATTGCAGCTGATCCCCCGTTTGTATAGCGCCTGGTTTAACAGCAAGCTGCTGCACAATTTGCAGGACAGCAGTGTCGATCAGGGTGAGCTGATGGCGACGGAAGAGCTGTTAAGCGCGCGTTTTAATCAGGCTGCCACCCTGCTGAAAAAGGCGCATTTCTATCAAAAACCCCGCGTGGGCTGGTTGCAGCGCTACAGTGCTCGTTATCTCTATCAGTTGCCGTGGTATATGATCGTCGGCGCGCCGGGTGCCGGTAAAACCACCGCGCTGATCAACTCTGGCCTGGACTTCCCGCTGACGGATACGCTGGGAAAACAGGCGATACGCGGCATTGGCGGTACTCGCCATTGTGACTGGTGGTTTACCGATCGCGCCGTGCTGCTGGATACCGCCGGACGCTATACGATGCAGGAGAGCATGCGCGCCCGCGACGCCAGCGAATGGCAGACCTTTATCAATCTGCTCAAGCACTACCGCGCACGCCAGCCGATTAACGGGGTAATTATTACCATCAGCGTCGCCGATTTGCTGAGTGACTCTGCCGATGCGCGCCATCGCCAGGCCAGCGCGTTGCGCAGTCGAATGGATGAACTTCATCAGCAGACCGGCATCCACTTCCCGGTTTATCTGATGGTCACCAAGACCGACCTGCTGAAAGGTTTTATGAGTTATTTTGCCAGCCTCGATAAAGCACAGCGCGATCGGACCTGGGGCTTTACCTTTCCATGGCAGCCGAATCGCGACAGTGAACGTGAACTGAACACGCTGTTCGAGCAGCAATTCCTGGAGCTTTCCGCCCGGCTGAACGCCGGACTGTCCGCTAAAATGGCCGCAGAAAATGACTTAACTCAGCGCGCCGACTGCTTCCTGTTTCCGCAGGAATTTGCCTCACTTCGCCCCCTGCTGGCGGAATATCTTGATGTTATCTTTTCAACGGATGCGGGCGACGTTGCGTGGTCGGCACGCGGGCTGTTCTTTACCAGTGGTACTCAGGAAGGATTGCCGTTTGATCGGGTGATGGGTGAACTGACGCGCAAGCTGCAATTACCCCAGCCGCACAGCCATTCAATCGCCAGCTGGGACAGCGTTAATCGTGCAGCGCCGATCCCGGCCAATAAGGGCCAGAGCTTCTTTATTCGTGACTTGCTGTGTGAGGTTATTTTTAAAGAGAGCGGACTGGCAGGCAGCGACCGTTCATGGGAGTACCGTAACCGTCTGCTGCACTGGATTGGCTACGGCGCGCTGGCCGCGATGCTGATGTTCACCACCGGTTACTGGCTGGTGAGCTATTATCAGAATCAGCACTATTTGCAGCAGATTGCGGCGCGCGTCCCGGCCATCAGTCAGCAGGCAGAGAGTTTTAGCCATGTCGACGACGATGCGGCAGATATGCTCGCACTGCTGCCGTTCCTGAATGGCCTGGTGAAGTTACCTCAGCCGGCAGAGTTTTCGCTTGATCATCCGCCGATGAGCCTGCGCGGTGGGCTCTATCGCGGCGATCAGGTCAGCGACGCCGC
This sequence comes from Winslowiella sp. 2C04, assembly GCF_050037805.1. Lineage (NCBI taxonomy): Bacteria > Pseudomonadati > Pseudomonadota > Gammaproteobacteria > Enterobacterales > Erwiniaceae > Winslowiella > Winslowiella sp. 2C04. The sequence continues at coordinate 2,638,786 of NZ_CP188300.1, forward strand.
ATGGACGCTGTATCAGAATGCGTTACGTTCGCTGCTGTTGCCACGCGTGGCGCGACAGATAACCACCACCCTGCGTAATGATCAGGGCAATGACAGCGAATTCAGCCGCAATGCGCTACGTGCTTACCAGATGCTGTATCAACCACGCAATTACGACGGTGAGTTTCTGCGCGGCTGGGTGATGCAGAATTTCCAGCGTTCCCTGAGGTCCACGGTGACGACCCGGGATTTACAGCAGCTGGACTGGCATCTCAGCCAGCTGCTTGATCGACAAATTCAGACTTCGCCTTATGCACGCGATAACGCACTAATGATGCGTAAGCTGGCAGATAATCTGGAAAAGGCTGGCAGTAACAGTCATGCGCTGGCATCAACGCCAGGGGGGCTTCTTCCGCCAGACACACAGGGTGTGCACTAATCAGATGGACAGGATTATGGCTGAAAATATACATCCCGGTTGGTACGGGAAGCTGCCGTCTACCGGTGACTTTCTCCAGCGGCGCTTGCCTGAACCGATTGTCGCCAGCTGGTCAAACTGGTTTCAGCAAGGTTTGACCTGGTGGCATTATCACAACGACGTCAGCAGCAATGATTTTCTGCGTGCGCCAGTCTGGAACTTCGTGCTGCCTGCCACCCCTGGCGTACAGCGCATTCAGATGGGCTGTTTACTGCCCTCACGCGATCGGGTTGGCCGCGCCTGGCCACTGCTGGCATTGCGCAGTTTTTCCCTCAGCGAGTGGCACCCGGCGCAACTGGCTCTTTCCGGCGACTGGTATCATGAACTTGGCGATACGCTGCTTCATGGCGTCAGGGATCGTCTGTCTCCCGATGCGATGGAAAGCCGCTTACTGGCACTGCCGCCACTGCCGCTGCCGAAAAATCAACGATCGGCGATTATGGATGTGATTGGCTATCAGAATTTGCCCATAACGCTTGGCTGGCGTGAAGTGGCTGATAATTTTGATCCACAACGCTATATCAGTTACTGGTGGAGCAACCGCAGTGATGGCTATCCTCACGCTACCCATAAACACAGCGGTAATCTGACCGCGCAACTTTTTTCGCTGCTTTTCAACCCGGCGGCAGGTGCGCAACCGGGTCGTAACGGCCTTTATCCGCCGATGTTTGAGTAGCACGACTTGCCGACCTGGCCTATTAATGCAGGAATTTTATGCGATTTATCCTTGTGCAAAGCAGTACCGAGATAACGCCAACCGCGGTTGATTTTCTGCCACCGGGCGGCACCATCGGCCGCAGCGTCGACAACGATCTGGTGCTGCCTGATGAGGATCGCGCCATTTCACGCCTGCAAGCATTGGTACATGTCGCCGCCAGCGGAGAGTGTCGTCTGACCAATCGTGGCAGCGTGACATCGGTGATGCTGAATGGCGTGCCGCTGGCGCGCGGCCATCAGGTTGAGCTGCAACACGGAGACGCGCTCGGGATCGGCGATTATCAGATAAACGTCGTCGACCCTACTCAGTCGCAGGCAGGCAACCTTGATCCACTCGCCCTGTTTAGTCAGGACGCGGCGCTGGCTGCCGATCCGTTAGGAATTCTGGCTGCGGAACAGCCCATCGTCGCTGCGACTCATGACAACAGCAACAGCGAAACCCCAACGGTTCGCGCAATAAAGCACAACAGCGCACGGCTGGATATCGATCCGCTGCCACACCAGACCCGCGAGCACAGTGAACAGAGCTCCGCTTGCAGTAATGAAAAATTGATTCAGGCTCTGCTGGAAGGGATGGGGCTCGACAGCCGACAAAGCGAACTGCCGCTGACGGAAGAAGATATGCGCATGACCGGCCGCATGTTAAGCCTGTTTTCACAAGGTACGGTGGCACTGTTGTCCTCACGCTCGATTTTAAAACGCGGCGTGAAAGCGGAAATGACCATGATCCTGAATGAGGCGAATAATCCGTTCAAGATCCTGCCCTCGGGTAAAACCGTACTGATGCAGATGTACCAGAGCCAGATGCCGGGTTTTATGCAGCCTGAACACGCGGTCCGCGATGCGCTGGTTGATTTACAGGCCCATCAGTTAGGTATGATCGCCGGAATCCGTGCGATTATCGCCGCCATGCTACAGTCGTTTAATCCGCAGCGGCTGGAAGATCAGGCCAGACGCGAAGGTGTGGTGAGTAAAATGAGTTTTACCAGCTCACGCAAAGCCGCAATGTGGGACTATTTTGTGCGCGATTACCAAAATACCGCGGGCGAAATTGAGGATGACTTTCATACGCTGTTTGGCGAAGCGTTTCTGCATGCCTATGACGTTGAGGTTAATCAGTATAAAGATTCACAACTAAAAGCGGACGCCGAATGAAGGTTACCTTTAGCTCAATGTCCCAGACTGGCGCAAGGCAGAGCAATCAGGACTTAACCGGCAGCCTGTTGGGTGAACGCAGTGCCTGTTTTCTGGTGTGTGATGGCGTGGCAGGGCTGCCGGGCGGTGAGAAAGCGGCGCGAATTACGCGCGACACTTTACTCGGCCAGCTGGATGGTGGCCGCGCGGCCAATCCGCAACAAACTCGTCAGGCAGTAGAAAAAACTGCCCGCACGCTGCGTGATGCACAACAGATAAATCCGAAACTACAGCGGATGAGCACCACCCTTGCGGCACTGTTTATTGACCGCACCCAAGCGCTGGCGTGGTGGGCGCACGCAGGTGACAGCCGCATTTATCACTTCCGTCGCGGTTATATTGAACAGGTGACTCGTGACCACAGTCTGGCACAGCAGATGAAGGACGCGGGCTATGAAAATACCGGAATTAACAGTAATTTACTTTATAATGCGCTCGGTGCAGAAGCCGAACGAGAGGCCAGTTACAGCGATGTGGTGGAACTGGAAGACGGCGATGCTTTTTTAGTCTGTACCGATGGTTTCTGGCTGAATTTGCAGCCGGAAGAGATGGAACAGGCATTGCGCATGGTTAACTCACCTGAAGAGTGGCTGGCGCTGATGCAGAAAGCTATAGATCGCAGTAGCAAAAGCGATAATTTAAGCGCCGTAGCCGTGTGGATCGGTTCGCCACAGGATACGACGTTACTACAATCATTGTCTGACTCGGCGCGCTTCTTGCCGCCTCGCGATTAACCCCCAAGGAACGTTATGAAATACTGGTTGCCCGGCGTTTTGACAGTGTTAATGGCTTCTGCCGCCAGTGCAGAGGATTACCGGGTGGTCTATTCACCGAGTCTCGAACTGGAAGTGTTTATCGATAATGTCGTCAGCAATGCGCCGGAGGACTGGTGCCAGCCAGCACTTCACCTGCGCATTGTATCGGGTGAGAGCAAAGAGTCGCAAATACTGAGCGACTTCCTGCCGCGCGTCGGCACGCTGTTAGCCGGACAATGTCACCAGCTGGAGACATTGCCGTGGCAGATGACCGATAAAAAAGGCTCGGTACTTGCCAGCGGCAACGCCAGCAAAATGCAGCGCTGGCAGCCGACAGTAACAGCCGATGCAACCGCCACGGCCACCTCTGCCAATGCCGCCCCGCTCGATCTTTCGCGCCCGGCAGACAGTCAGCCGTTGCAGCGTTTTGACCTGCCCAGCGGTTGCCATTTCCGCACCTGGTGGAATGAAAATGGCCAATCGCTGTTTATTCCCGACGATGGCGCGCTGAGCTGCTCCCGCGAGGGCTGGCTGGAAGGCGAGAGCCAGCTGACGCTGTCAACCGACGGAAAAGAAATCCCAGTGCCGATCAGCTTCTGGCGGGGTTATCCACTGGTGAATATGCGTTCGTCCGCCAACGGGCTGGATATCGTAACGATCAATAACCAGCGCATGGTGATCGGCAGTAAACAGGCTGCCGACAGCTGGCTGGTCCTGCCGTTTGATCATCATCTGCACGCCTGGTCATTCAGCGGCACGCTGCTGGTAAAAATGGATAAGAACGCCGCAGAGGATATGGCCGCGGTAAAAAGCCGCGTCGATGCGGTGAAGAAAAGCTGGGCAGCGCAGTACGATCGGAAAGTGAAGCTGAATGTGATGCTGGTCGATGAACTGCATGCCGATCTCGCCGATCCGGCAATTGGCGCATACCGTATCTTAAATTAATCGCAGGCGTACTGCCTGCAGTAATCAGGCCGTTAGCTCTCAGAGAGTGTCAAATATGTCGGCAAATGAGAATCAAAAAACCGTGCCAAATGCATTACCTGCCGGGCACCGTTTCAATGAATTCGAAATCAAAGAAGTGATTGGCGGCGGTGGATTCGGTATTGTCTATCGCGCCTGGGACCATTTATTAGAACGCACCATCGCCATCAAAGAGTACATGCCCATTTCGCTGGCGATGCGCAACGAGGATCTGAGCCTTGGTCTGCGCGGCGAGCGTTACCATAAAATGTTCCATGCCGGTCTGAACAGTTTTATTCAGGAAGCCCGCCTGCTGGCGCGCTTTAATCATCCCGGCCTGCTGCATGTGTTACGCTTTTGGGAAGAGAACGGCACTGCCTATATGGGTACGCTGTTTTACAGCGGGATGACGCTGAAAGAGTGGCAGCTCACCAGCCCGCAAGCGATAAACGAGAGCTGGATTCGCCAGCTGCTGTCACCGCTGTTTGGGGCAATCAATACCATTCATCGTGCGGGCTATCTGCATCGCGATATCTCTCTCGATAATATCCAGATTCAGGAAAATCAGTTGCCGGTACTGCTGGACTTCGGCTCAGCGCGTAAAGAGATTGGCAACCTGGCGGATGAAACCGAAATTATGCTGAAGCCCGGTTTCGCCCCGATTGAGCAATACAGCGAAGAGAGCGACAGCGAGCAAGGGCCATGGACCGATATCTACGCATTGGGTGCCGTGCTGCATACGCTGGTCACCGGCCACCCGCCACCAACCAGTGTGGTGCGCTGCATTGAAGACAGCTATCAACCGCTGGCGCAGCTGCAACCCGAGGGCTATTCGCTGCCACTGCTGCACGCTATCGATCGCGCGCTGGCGATGAAGCCGGAAGATCGACCGCAGAATATCGACCAGTTGGCAGCCTTGATCGATTTACCGGTCAGCGAAGTGCAGGAGCTGGTAAGCACGGTAACGCCACCCAATGAGGAAGCTCAGCAACCGGACGAAACCACCGCTGCCGAAGCAGTGATACTGGCGGTGAACCCGACAGCCGGTGCGGCGGATAATGTCATCACGCCAGCCGCTCCACGTCGCGTCTCCCCTGCCCTGATGCTGCTCAGTGGCCTTGCATTGCTGGCGGTGATTGCACTGACGGTATTGATTAATCGCGATAAGAGCGGCAGTAGCGTAGTGGAACACTCCGCCGCTGTCAGCAGTCTGCCAGCGGCAAAACCGCTGACCGTCACCGGCAGCGATACACCCGCGCTGGCAACGGTTTATCTGAAGCTGGAAAACGGTGAGTCGGTGGTGCTGAACGGTAATGCTGTGGAGATTAAGCCCGCCAGCAATGGTCTGGCATCGCTCAATCTGGCGGCCGGTGAATATAATATTGAAGTACATCAGAAAGATCGGGTGCGTACGCAGACGGTGAAAATTGATCGTGCGGGTACCTGGCTGATCAATCCTGGTCTGAAATGATGGCTGATGCCAGCCGAACAGGATCAGGTAGTGAATAGACCTGTTTGATGAAAATAAAAAATCAGCAATCAGGACGTTAACGTTCCGCCCATACTTAACAAGAGACCCTGATTATCGGGTCTCGTTTGCTTCAATGTTCCGCACTACAACCTAATAATAATCATGATAATTACTACCTTTAATACTAAAAGCATCATTAAAATATAATTCAATAATTCAATAATAGTATTAGCTCATTAAAGTGAGAAATTAAAATCATTGACATTCCATTCAGACTGATGGTAATAATATTATCGTAGTTTAAGTTAATTCTCTTAAAGCATTCCCCAATAATCCTTACCAGCAATCTTAAATATATCTTAGAGAGGTGTTTTATGAATACGCTTTCTGAAGTTGCAAAAATGTATAAACATGCCCCCCAAGTTGTAGATCAAGAAATTGATACTAATGTCTTCACCGACATGATTCTACAAACCAAAAATGCGACCACTGCGGCAATTGACAAATTAGCCTATTTAGCCGGCATAAAAAATGCTCCAGCAGATGATAAATATGCCAAGTTGAATACCAGTAATCTTTGCTCGTTGTTAAGTAGTGCAAAGGAAGCCGGTTATGACATTGAAATAGTGAATATTTGATAAAATAAGGCAGCCTGTGCTGCCTTTCTTCAACTGGACAAAAATATGAGTCATAACATTGAAGTATTAAACAGTGAAATTTTGATTGAGGGCCTTCACTGGGTCCCTCGCTGGCGGATTAATAATGGACAAGAAGACTCATTTGTCATCCCCTTCCCAACAACTTATCCTGTCAACATTGTATATCATGGTGAAAGTAAATTTAAGTATGGACAATATGGAATTCATCTTGGGCAACAGGATACTTTAACCTTCCTCGGTAATGAAAAGCAGCTAATACTCGCAAAGTTCATTGATTGTCGTAAAAACTCTTCAACATTCAAACAAAGAGTGAGTTTTTACATTACTCCCTCATCAGAGAAAACACTGATTATTCCCCCTGGGGTTGCGCACACTTTTCATAATCTTGAAAATATATTTACTTTAAATACCTATAAAATTCTCCTGCCACCACTGGATCAGATACACCATAGCAATACACAATGGTCGCCAGAAAATGACATTATCAACATTCCGGAAAACATCTCGACAAATGATATAGTTGGTTATCAGCCCATGTCAGAAGAAGCATCGGATTTAGTTTACCATAGGGTGGCAGATTTTCAGGCAGAGAATTTGATAAATCATCAGTATCAACACGCTGAGACACGTGAGTTTGTGCTTGATGATGGTAAAAAAGTAAATTTGAAGATAAGAGAAAAAATCGAGGGAATCAGTAAAACTGACCTATCCCTATCCAGTATTAATGGCGTATTATTTAGATTACTGCCGTCGATTAAAACAGGAAAAGAGAGTTGTATTATTCCTCTCACGAGAAAATCTCCATTATATCTTGTCGAACACGGAACAAAGAATTATGACTTTGACTCTTACGGATTGCATCTTGGTCAGGAAGACCACTTGGTGTTTCTTGGAAGTAAAAGTCAGCAACTCACGCTGATGCTGGTTGACATGAGAAAGGGATCAGATACCTTATTTGTAAAAGATGAGCTGACATTCTATCCATCTCCTGATGTTGAACTCATTATCCCGTGCGGGGTTGCACATGCCTTGCTCAATATGGCCAATATCATTACCGTAAATCGTCCTGTTATCTATCTTGATGAAAAAGGTGATTACTTACCAGGGCATGACATTATCGACTGGCCTATAGAGAACAGTGATTATATCAGCTACGATACAAATCAGACAGAGGCTGACATTGATTATTATGTTGATATGGTAGCCAGACAAAATGAAATATTGAAACAACCACCAACACATAACACACCGAAATCAGTTATAGTCTACGATGAAATCACTGGAAAAAATGTCAAGGTACTGTTAAAAGAAAAAGTAAAAGACAAGGCTAGCCAATGACCAATCGATTATTCTCCTTACTTTTTTTAGTATTGACCGCTGATGGGTTGATGGTTTTTTTAACGCCGGTGGTGGTTTATCTGCTCACGGGTAGCCTGGCTTATTCCGGGTTATCCTATGCCATTTGGTGGTTGCCGCGCTTAATTTTAATCCCGTTAATCGGAAAATATATCGACAACACCGGCGTCAGGCCGTTATCGATTATTTCTGACTGCATTAAAACCGCCGGATGTTTATTACTTATTTTCAGTAATTTTACTGACCCACTGACTATCGCCATTGCTTTTGGTGCCACCGGCAGTCTGATTTCCATCGGTAATTCGCAAACCATGATTGCCTATGAGAAGCTCATCGCCATGTTAAGTAAGCAGCGCGAGCATCATGTTAATTTGATGGCAAGAATGGATTTCCTCGGCATGATAATTGGCCCGGTAGTCGGCATGCTGCTGATTGATTACGGTTATAAAACTCTGCTGTTGATACCCTGCGTGTTTTACTTGATTAATGCCTGGTACTTTTATCGCCATGCTGGCCAGCTTGACAAGGTTCAGGAAGCGGCGCACTTCCCGGCAACAGGGTTAACCCTCGCGCCGCCAAAACATCCGTTTATCGCTTTACAGTTTATTCTGTCCACGCCAGTGATACTGGCGATTATCGGTCTGGCCGTCGGTAACAATATGTTTGATGGCTTAGTCGAGTCAGCCGGCACCGCTTTAATTGACCAAAATATGCAGCTGCCGGTCAAATACTTCGGCCTTATTGATGTCGCTGCCGGCGTTTGTGGCGTTGCAGGCACTTATCTTTATAGCGCGATGCTGGCAAGACTATCAAGAACACTGCTGTTATCCACTGGCTTAGTGATTATCATCATCCCTTCCCTGCTGTTAATCTTTCATACCTCTTCCCTGATAATCTTCGTTTTATGCTATGCCAGCACGATTATTGGTAAGGTCATTACCGGCAATATAAACCGGGTAATGCGGATAGAAATTATTCCAACACCCATACTGGCGAGCACCTCATCGCTGGTGGTGCTGTTTTGTCAGTCGATTCTTCCGGTGGTTGGCTTCACTCTGTTCTTGCTGGCGGGGAACAACCAGGCTGTTCTCTGGCTGATGATGACGGCGGTAGTGATAACTTTTATTTCGGGCGCCCTACTGCTGCTGCTGTTAAAACGCAAAGCGGCCATCGGTTAGCAGGCCACAAGCGGCGTCATTGCCGCCTGTGGTAACGCGCTTAGCCCTGCATCCCGTGATGACAACTCTGCAACTCGCGCACCTGCTGCACTAAGTCGGTCAGACAATCATCATGCATGCCACGCTTGCTCAACTCCTGCTCAAGAGAATATAGGTACTGCGCGTTAGTGCCTAGCGGACCACTGGCATGAGCGATTAAAGGCGCAATGGTGGTGGATCGGCTGTCGGACTCATACAGCGGATGGCGCGGATCCATCACAAACACCAGCGCGGTCACTTTACGGCCGTCTTCCAGCGCCAGCTCGCACCAGGTCGGCAAATAACAGCCGGTGATCATTTCGCGTTTCCACAGCAGCTCAAGCTCTTCATACAGCTTGTCTTCCGGCAGGCGAAATGCCAGTCCGCTGGTTTTGCCACCCTCTTTCAGCGCCAGCATGCGGCCCGGCTGATGATGAGTCCCGCGTCCGGCCGTCAGCCGCAGGCAGAAAGCGCGGTGCCAGCCATGTAGCGTGCCGCTGGCAACTTCGTCTGATTCAAAGATCGGATTCCACATCAGTGAACCATAACCAAAAATCCACACCGGGCTGTTATCCGGACGGCAGGTTAATGCTGCCGCCAGCGATGCTGCGCGCTGTTCGCAGGTCCACAGCAGCGACTCCTCGATCGATCCAAAAGCAGTTTTGCAGTCTGCTTTTAATAAGAAATCCCGCGTTAACATTCAACCTCCCGTGCCACAGCTTTACTTCCCTGTTACTGACGAGCGTTTTTATTCAGTGATTTAATGATTTGCGCACTTAGCGTTGCGCTTACTCTGCTGACCATATGCATTTATTTGTTGGCGATCAAGTTTGGCGTCGGTTAGCAGCGAAAAAAATTGATCGTTTGCCACACTGCTCATAAGGATATCGCTGTCAGGTGCGGTTAAACGCTGACGGGTCAAGCGCCTGAGCACGGGACCGCCAACATTTTTGCCACTATCTGTTAAGCCACTTTTGCGGTTATAAAGCATCTCCGTTGCCGCTTCAACACCGCTGATTTCGGGGCCTGGCGCATTTTCAGAATGTTTAAGCCGCTAGTTTTGACAGGGATGATTCAAAATGACCTATAATCATCATTTATCTTTGTTACGATGAAGGAAAACCTCAAATAAAACCTGACTATAGCGGTTCTTTACGCTTATAACCTACAGATAAACTTACCTATAATCGGGATAACACTGACTTATCACCTCTGTCAGCGAGAAATCCCCTTAACGGGTAAAATAACGTAAAGTTGAATAATTATACCGCGAACATTGTTACACTGTTACAGCTTGTAAAATAAATGAAGCGACATAATGCTTAGAAGCCTGGACTCGGGTTTCTGCTAATTGCACTAATTAAGGAGATGAATGCCTATGGGAGCGCTAGAAGGCTCAAAAACACGTCATAAAGAATTTTCACTGATTTTCCCTATTATCGCGCTGGGCGTACTGGCAATGTGGGGCTCATCGCAATCTCTCTCTTTTGTCGTCGGCATCAATGTGCTGGCTTTAGTTGCCATTCTTAGCAGCGCGTTCAGCGTTGTCCGCCATGCCGACGTGCTGGCGCACCGTTTAGGTGAACCCTATGGGTCACTGATCCTCAGTTTATCGGTGGTGATCCTCGAGGTCAGCCTGATCTCGGCGCTGATGGCCACAGGCGACGCCGCACCTGCGCTGATGCGCGATACCCTGTACTCAATTATCATGATTGTCACCGCTGGTCTGGTGGGCTTTGCTTTGCTGTTAGGTGGCCGTAAATTCGCCACCCAGTACGTCAATCTCGCCGGGGTTAAGCAGTACATGATTGCTATTTTCCCGCTGGCGATACTGGTACTGGTGTTTCCAAACGCGCTGCCGGGCGGCAACTTCACTACAGGTCAGGCACTGTTAATCGCGGCCATTTCCGCGTCAATGTACGGTGTATTCCTGCTCATTCAGACCAAAACGCACCAGAGCCTGTTCGTTTATGAACACGAAGATGATGGTGACGACCCGCATCACGGTAAGCCCTCGGTACACGGTAGCGGCTGGCATACCTGCTGGTTGCTGGTGCATCTGATCGCGGTGATTGCCGTGACCAAGATGAATGCCAATCCGCTGGAGTTCCTGTTAACCGAACTGAATGCACCGGCCCAGTTCACCGGTTTCCTGGTAGCGTTACTGATTCTGTCACCGGAAGGCCTGGGAGCGATTCGGGCGGTACTGGCGAACCAGGTACAGCGTGCGATGAACCTGTTTTTTGGTTCGGTGCTGGCAACCATCTCATTAACCGTTCCGGCGGTATCGATTATCGCCACGTTAACCGATCAGCAGCTGATTTTCGGTCTTGAACCACCGCAAATGGTGATCATGATTTCAGTGTTAATCCTCTGCCATATCTCATTCTCCACCGGACGCACCAATGTGCTGAACGGTGCCGCTCACCTGGCACTGTTTATCGGTTATCTGATGACGATTATGCTCTAACTGCCGCGGATTAACTTTCAGTGGAGCATATCGCCAGATATGCTCCATTTTTTATTGCGCGGCCTGATACTTCAGGGTGTGTCCTGCGCCAGTCAGGGTTAAGTTGCCCTGCTCCAGCTTCACTGTTGCTCCCTGATTTAACACATCGCCAATCACGCCATCCCAACGGTTCAGCTGACTGTCGCCACACATCATCCGCGTTGACCCCATCTGTTTAACCGTCAGTACATTGCCGTGCAATTCCCCCTGGCCAAAGAAACGGTTGCACATCACGCCGCTAACGGCCAAATCACTGCTGATAGCGATCTCCGGCTGTTTGCCCATTTCACTACTGACCACGACACCGTCGACGCTTTGTAAGGTGTAACTGTGCTTAGCCAGCTGCTGAGCATTAATACCGCTACCGTCACGCGCGCATCCGCTGACCATCAATACCAGCAATGCCAGTGGAAGAATCTTTGTCATGCTACTGCTCCTTATCGGTTATTTCCATAATCGTGTTGGCTTCACGATAATATGCTGATTAACCTGCTTTTCAGCAAGCAGATAACTCTTTAAAAGCCATGAATTTTGTAATGTTTTTTAAGCAAATGCCGGGATAACGCAGGAAGGAAGGTTACATAAAAGTAAGGCCCGCGAGGCGGGCCTTAAGTCTGTCAGTTACTGGTATCCAGCTCAGGGAAACTTTTGACCAGATCGTCAATCGCTTTCATCTGCTTCAGGAACGGCTCCAGCTTATCCAGTGGCAGCGCCGACGGACCATCACACATCGCGTTGGCCGGATCCGGATGCGCTTCGATAAACAGGCCAGCAAGGCCGACTGCCATACCGGCGCGCGCCAGTTCGGTAACCTGACCACGGCGTCCGCTGGATGCGGAACCAAACGGGTCGCGGCACTGCAGAGCGTGGGTGACGTCAAAAATCACCGGGCTGCCGTTAGTCACTTGCTTCATTACATTGAAGCCCAGCATGTCGACCACCAGATTGTCGTAACCAAAGTTGGCACCACGGTCACACAGAATGACCTGCTCGTTGCCGCCCTCAGCGAACTTCTCAACGATATTGCCCATCTGACCCGGGCTGACGAACTGCGGCTTCTTAACGTTAATTACCGCACCGGTTTTCGCCATCGCTTCGACCAGATCGGTCTGACGCGCAAGGAAAGCAGGCAGTTGGATCACATCAACCACATCCGCCACCGGCTGCGCCTGGCTGGCTTCGTGCACGTCAGTGATCACTTTCACACCAAAAGTCTGTTTCAGTTCCTGGAAGATTTTCATCCCTTCTTCCAGTCCCGGACCGCGATAAGAGCGAATCGATGAACGGTTAGCTTTATCGAATGAGGCTTTAAATACGTAAGGAATATCGAGTTTGTCGGTCACGGTGACGTAATGTTCACAGATACGCATCGCCAGATCGCGAGATTCGAGAACATTCATACCGCCAAAGAGTACAAATGGCAGATCGTTTGCGACTTTGATGTCGCCAATGTTAACCACTTTTTGAGTCATGCCTTCGCCTTTTCCTTTCTTCAGGTCTGCACCGGTTAGTGAAGCGTAACCTGTTTATGTTCGATAGAATGAATTTGTACTTTAATCATTTCACTGACCGGATCTTCCGGGCACTGCTCAACGAAATAGGTCAGGTCAGTTAGCGCGATATGCTCGCACTCCAGCTGAGCGTAGATCAAACCGCGATCGCGAATTTCATACGGATCGTCGGGATCGATTTGCAGCAGCACATTGCTGACATTCAGCGCCATCTCCATGCGCTTCTCTTCCATCAGCGCCGATTTCAGCGTATCCAGCATCTTGCGGATCACAGTGGTCGACTCTGCTTCTTCCAGATCGTCTTCATACAGCTCTGCGGTCGGGCTGATATTGCCTTTCAGCCACACTTCCAGCGTATGCTCATCAAGGGTTTCACCGTTAAACGGGTTAATCAGCCACATTTCCCCATCAAGCCAGTCAGCACGCAGGATCAGCTGAGTCGGAAAAATGACCGGCAGCAGCGGAACGTCCAGCTCTTCAGCAATATGCAGCAGAATCACACCCAGCGAAACGGCCGTTCCCTGACGGCTTTTCAGCACGTTATCCAGCCACAGCGCATCCGACAGTTTATAGATGCCGCTGGCACCGCCAAAGCCCCACTGGTGATAAAACAGCTCCAGCAGTTTCTCCAGCTTCAAATCCTGAGCGGTCTCGCTGGCTACATACTCGCGCGCCTCTGCAACCAGCGCCCGCAGCTGAAAGCCCACGTCTTCGGTCGGGAAATCATCGCGAATCGCCCGCGATGCGGCAATCACCGCTTCACACAGCGGTGATTCAGAAATATCAAATTTGGCTTCGGACGTCATACAATCCCCAACAGTGGCATTTTACTTATGGCCAGCTTGATGATCATTCCGATCACCACTAACGCCACGATGAAGGCAATCCAGCGCACTTTATTCGCGCGCGGACGGCGTCCAAGGACGATAATGCCGAGCACGATATAGATAATAACGCCAAACAGCTTCTCAGTCAGCCAGCTACCTTGCGGTGAAAACGGATAAAAATGAGTAATGTTTACCAACAGAATACCGGAAACAAACAGTAAGGTATCATTCAGATGGGGAACAATGCGTACCCACCGGCGTTGCAGCATGGCAGAACCCGCCTGCAGCCAGTAAAAACGCAGGATAAAGAGGGTAATGGTGATGGCAACCGTCAGCAGATGGAAGTGTTTAATTGCTGCGTAATAAGCGGCCATAAAAAAGTCCTGTTCTCTATGATATTGATTTCTGACCGACGGTAACGCGATCGTTGCCGCCGTAATCCTGACAGGTTTCAACCTGTAAAAAATGGTGCTGGCGCAAAATTTCCCGCACTGCCGCCGCCTGCTGCCAGCCATGTTCTAATAACAACCAGCCCGCTGGCTGTAAATAAGCCTGCGCGGCGGCGGCGATCTGTTTGATATCAGCCAGCCCATGATCTTCCGCTACCAGCGCACTCAGCGGTTCAAAGCGCACATCGCCCTGTAACAGATGCGGGTCTTCAGCGTCTATATAGGGAGGATTGCTGACAATCATGTCAAAACGTTGATTTTCCAGCGCGGCAAACCAGTCGCTGCGCAAGAAGTGGCTGTTTGTCAGCTGCAACCTGTCGGCGTTGTCCTGCGCCAACGCCACCGCCTCATCAATGCGGTCAACGCCGGTTATCTGGCAATCAGGGCGTTCACTGGCCAGCGCCAGCGCCACGGCACCGCTGCCGGTGCCGAGATCGAGTAATGAGGCAGGTTCAGCAGGCAGACGCGCCAGCGCCTGTTCGACGAGAATTTCAGTATCAGGGCGGGGAATCAAGGTGGCGGCTGAGACACGCAGCGGCAGTGACCAGAACTCGCGCTCGCCGGTAAGGTGCGCAACGGGCTCCCCCTGAGCGCGACGGGCGATCAGCCCTTCCAGCTGCGCAAGTTGCTCAGCCGTCAGCACGGTTTCATCAAAGGCGATCAACCAGCTGCGGGATTTGCCGGTGACAAAGCCAAGTAAAATTTCCGCATCGCGTTTTGGACTGTCACCGCCGCACAGCGCGGCAGTGGCAGCTTTTAACCAACTGCGTATATCCATTAATCCTGCTCGGACAACGCGGCCAGCTGGTCAGCCTGATATTCCTGCACAATCGGCTCGATCAGCGTATCGAGTTTCCCTTCCATCACTTCATCCAGACGATAAATGGTCAGGTTAATACGATGGTCGGTAACACGCCCCTGCGGAAAGTTGTAGGTACGGTTACGGTCGGAACGATCACCACTGCCCAGCAGATTACGACGGGTTGAGGCTTCTTCAGCCTGACGTTTCGACATCTCAGCCGCACGAATACGTGAACCGAGTACCGCCAACGCTTTGGCTTTGTTTTTATGCTGAGAACGCTCGTCCTGGCACTCGACGACGATACCGGTCGGTAAGTGCGTAATACGGATAGCCGAATCGGTGGTGTTAACGTGCTGACCACCGGCTCCCGAGGAGCGGAAGGTATCGATTTTTAGATCGGTCGGATTAATATCCGGCAGCTCTGCTTCCGGCAATTCCGGCATCACTGCTACCGTACAGGCAGAAGTATGAATACGGCCCTGCGATTCGGTTTCCGGCACGCGCTGCACGCGATGGCCACCCGATTCAAACTTCATGCGGCCGTAAGCACCGTCACCAATCACTTTGGCGATCACTTCTTTGTAGCCACCGTGTTCGCCTTCATTGGCGCTCATGACTTCGACACGCCAGCGGCGAGATTCAGCATAACGACTGTACATGCGGAACAGATCGCCGGCAAAAATTGCCGCTTCATCGCCACCGGTTCCGGCGCGAACTTCGATATAGCAGTTACGCTCGTCATCGGGATCTTTTGGTAACAGCAGCAGCTGCAGCTGTTGTTCCAGCTCTTCGCTGCGCTCACGCGCCTCTTTCAACTCTTCCTGCGCCATATCGCGCATTTCCGGATCGGCGATCAGCATTTCGGCGGTTTCAATATCTTCCTGCACCTGCTGCCACTGACGAAAACACTGGCTGACATCGGTAAGCTGGGCATATTCGCGAGACAGTGCGCGGAAACGGTCCTGATCGGCGATCACGCCCGCATCACCGAGCATCGCCTCCACTTCTTCGTGGCGCTCCTGCAAGGCTTCCAGTTTGGCAACAATAGAAGTCTTCATGTGGTGTTATTTACCTTGTAAATAGAGTTCGTTAAATGGGTAGCGTCGCGGTACTGCGGTTGACGCTACCTAATCCAGCCCGAGGCTGTCGCGCAGGATCTGCAGACGTTCGTCATCGCCATCGCGAGCGGCCTGCTGGAGAGATTTGGTAGGAGCGTGAATAAGACGGTTGGTCAGTTTGTGGGCCAGATCGCGCAGAATCGCCTGCGCATCGCCGCCCTGTTGCAGTGCAGCCAGCGCACGCGCTTCCAGTTCCGCACGCACCTGATCGGCCTGCGAACGGTAATCACGGATAGTTTCCACCGCACTTTGCGCACGTAACCAGGCCATAAACTCACCGCTCTCTTGCACCACGATGGTTTCAGCCTGGATGGCTGCGGCCTTACGCTGCGCCATATTTTTTTCGATAATCTGCTGCAAATCGTCAACGCTGTACAGATAGGCATTAGCCAGCTTGCCGACTTCCGGCTCCACATCACGCGGCACGGCGATATCCACCAGCAGCATTGGCTGGTTACGCCGCGCTTTCAGCGCACGTTCCACCATGCCTTTACCGATAATTGGTAAAGGGCTGGCGGTAGAACTGATGATGATATCGGCTTCTGCCAGGCGGGTGTCGATATCCGCCAGGTTGATCACTTCCGCACCGACTTCGTCCGCCAGCAGCTGCGCACGCTCGCGGGTACGGTTAGCGATAATCAGTTTTTTAACTTTATGCTCGCGTAAATGACGCGCGACCAGTTCGATGGTTTCACCCGCACCGACCAGCAGCACATTCACCGTCGCCAGCGATTCGAAAATCTGGCGCGCCAGCGTACAGGCGGCAAACGCCACGGAGACCGCGCTGGCACCGATATCAGTTTCAGTACGCACGCGTTTCGCAACGGAGAAGGTTTTCTGGAACATGCGCTCCAGCTCGCTTGAAAGCGAGTGGCCGCGCTGAGAGTCGGCGAAGGCTTTTTTCACCTGACCAAGAATCTGTGGTTCGCCCAGCACCAGCGAATCCAGCCCACTGGCAACGCGCATCAGATGGCTGACGGCTTCGTTATCATGATGCCAGTAAAGGCTTTTTCTCACCTCATCCGCACTCAGCTGATGATAGTCACACAACCAGCGAACCAGCTGCTCTTGCAGATTCTCTTGTTGTTCTACACTCAGATACAGCTCGGTACGGTTACAGGTAGACAGGACAACGCCGCCCTGCACAAGTGGCTGCGCCAGCAGGCTGTTAAGGGCCTGTTCCAGCGTATCCGGCGAAAAGGTAACGCGTTCGCGCAGAGCAACAGGTGCCGTTTTGTGATTAATTCCGAGGGCCAGCAGTGTCATGGTGATTAGGTCTGGTTATCCCACTCTTGATAGGGTTTTGTGCAGCGCATTCTACAAGATGCGCGAGATCAATAAAAGCCATACGAAGCATATGCATTAACAAGATATAGTTGATTGCAGCCAAATAAGACAATTTGAGCATTGACGGCTTAAACGCGGATGGTTAGCGTTAACGGTTAGACTGGGCAAGCATGCCCTGATTGCGTCTGAGGAGATGACCACGTTATGTACATGAAGCTTTTTACTCACAGGGACTGTCGCATGCTGCGCCTCCTCCCGCTTGCCAGCATTTTTCTGGCGGCCTGTACCCTGAATAAACCGCAGGGGCCAGGTCAAAGTGTCACCTCTCCGCAATGGCAACAACATCAGCAAGCTGTCGAAAAAATCACCGAATATCAGACCCGTGGCGCTTTTGCCTATCTCTCCGATAGGCAAAAAGTCTATGCGCGTTTTAACTGGCAGCAAACCGCCCCGGATCGCTATCGTTTACTGCTGACTAACCCGCTAGGCAGCACCGAATTGCAGCTGGATGCGCAAGGTTCGGTGATTCAGCTGGTCGACAACAAAGGTAAGCGCTACGTCAGCGATGACGCCGAGAAGATGATCACTCAGCTGACCGGGATGGATATTCCGCTGGAAAACCTGCGCAAATGGATGATGGGCCTGCCGGGCGATGCCACTGACTATGCGCTGAACGATCAGTATCAGCTGCGCGAACTGAACTACAGCCGCAACGGTCAGGAGTGGAAAGTCAGCTGGCAGGATTATGACAATAAAGTGAATCCGGCGCTGCCAGCCAATCTTGAACTGCGCGAAGGCAGCCAGCGCATTAAACTGAGAATGGACAGCTGGACCGTTAAATGATGACCACCTGGCCCGCTCCGGCAAAGCTTAACCTGTTTCTCTATATCACCGGCCGCCGCGCAGACGGCTACCATAATTTGCAAACGCTGTTTCAGTTTCTGGATTATGGCGACACCCTGACCATTACGCCGGACACCAGTGGCGAAATCACGCTGCTGACGCCGGTCGATGGCGTGCCAGATGAGCAGAATCTGATCGTGCGCGCCGCACGCCTGCTGATGCAACAGGCGACCGCAGCCGGTACGCTGCCCCCACAAGCGGGTGCCCGTATCGCCATTGATAAGCAATTACCGATGGGCGGCGGCCTTGGCGGTGGTTCATCCAATGCCGCGACGGTATTGGTGGCGCTCAACCATTTGTGGCAAACCGGTTTTGATTATGACCAGTTAGCGGCGATGGGGTTAACCCTTGGCGCGGATGTCCCGGTATTTGTCAAAGGCCATGCGGCATTTGCCGAAGGCGTCGGTGAAAAGTTGCTGCCGGTCAATCCGCCAGAAAAATGGTATCTGGTGGCGCACCCTGGCGTCAGCGTGCCAACGCCGCTGGTGTTTAATCATCCAGAGCTGAAACGAGACACGCCAACGCGTGATTTTTCGACTATTATGCAGGCAGCTTTCAGCAATGATTGTGAAGCAGTCGTAAGAAAACGTTTTCGTGAGGTTGAAGAGCTAGTTTCCTGGCTGCTAGAATACGCGCCGTCGCGCCTGACAGGAACCGGCGCTTGCGTGTTCGCAGAATTCGACACCGAGTCCGAAGCCCGTCAGGTGCTTGAGCTGGCCCCGAAGTGGTTACGGGGATTTGTCGCGAGAGGGGTTAACCTCTCTCCGCTGCATCGTAACCTTTCAGGGCATTAAGCGATTACGTGACAGTGTCACCCTGTTCCTGATACTGCACGTGGCGCATTAACACATCCGTATGAATCAGTCGTAATTGGTATGGCGCCCATTGCCAATTGCGATTATGTTCATTCTCTGGACGCAAAGCCTGAGGTTCTTCTCGTGCCTGATATGAAGCTTTTTGCTGGTAACGCTACGCCGGAACTAGCACAACGTATTGCCAACCGCCTTTACACCAGCCTGGGCGACGCCGCTGTCGGTCGTTTCAGTGATGGTGAAGTGAGCGTACAAATCAATGAAAATGTACGCGGTGGTGATATTTTCATCATCCAGTCCACCTGCGCTCCAACCAACGACAACCTGATGGAACTGGTTGTTATGGTTGACGCCCTGCGTCGAGCTTCCGCTGGTCGTATTACTGCTGTTATTCCCTATTTTGGCTATGCGCGTCAGGACCGTCGTGTCCGTTCTGCGCGTGTGCCGATTACCGCGAAAGTGGTTGCGGATTTCCTCTCCAGCGTTGGTGTTGACCGTGTTCTGACCGTGGACCTGCATGCAGAACAGATTCAGGGATTCTTTGATGTCCCGGTTGATAACGTATTTGGTAGCCCGATTCTGCTGGAAGATATGCTGCAGATTGGCCTGGAAAACCCGATTGTGGTTTCTCCGGACATCGGTGGCGTAGTGCGTGCTCGTGCTATCGCTAAACTGCTGAACGATACTGACATGGCGATTATCGACAAGCGCCGTCCGCGCGCTAACGTTTCACAGGTGATGCATATCATCGGTGACGTAGCGGGTCGTGACTGTGTGCTGGTCGACGACATGATCGATACCGGCGGTACGCTGTGCAAAGCAGCGGAAGCGCTGAAAGAGCGCGGTGCCAAGCGCGTATTTGCTTACGCGACGCATCCGATTTTCTCTGGCAACGCGGTGGAAAACCTGCGCAACTCGGTGATCGACGAAGTGGTGGTTTGTGACACTATCCCGCTGCCGGAAGAGATCAAAGCTCTGCCAAACGTGCGTACGCTGACACTGTCTGGCATGCTGGCCGAAGCGATTCGCCGTATCAGCAATGAAGAATCTATCTCTGCAATGTTCGAACACTAAGTTCAGCGCAGAGTGTTTAAAGCCGGGCTTGCCCGGCTTTTTTTATGCACCCAGCAGATGATTCTGGCTCAGAAAATCGATAAACACCCGCAACTTAGGCAATAAATGGCGATTACCCGGCCACAGCAGTGAAAATTCTCCACCGCCGCTGATCTGCCCGTCCATCACCGTTACCAGCCTGCCTTGCTCAATTTCCTGCGCTACCGCAAAATCCGGTACACAGACCAGACCCAAACCACTTACCGCCGCTGAAATCAGCGCCTCAAGATTGCTGAACACCAGCCGCTCCGGCACCGTCTGCGCAGCAGGCGTACTGAACGGCCAGCTCTGCACTCCGCCGCTGGCACTAAAGCGATAACGTAAACAAGCATGGGTAGCCAGGTCGGCAGCTGACTCGGGTTGCCGATGATTTGCCAGATAGGCCGGTGAGGCCACCAGGGTAAAACGATAGCTACCGAGCCGTTTCACCCGCAGCTGCGAATCACTGAAGCTGCCGCTTCGCACCACCACATCAACACCTTCGGCGATGACATCCACCAGCCGATCGCTGAAATCCAGATCCAGTTCAATATCCGGATAGCGCGCGATAAACTGTGGTAGCAGCGGCATCAGCAGGCGATAACCAATGGCGGGTAAGCTGACGCGCAACCGGCCACTCGGTTTCGCCATCACCCGTGACAGTTCATGCTGCGCCTCTTCGATTTCCGCCACAATGCGCCGCGCGCGTTCGTAAAACAGCGCCCCTTCATCGGTCAGGCTGATACTGCGGGTGCTGCGATTCAGCAGCGTCACACCCAAACTGTTTTCCAGCCGCGCCACGCTTTTGCCGATCGCCGAAGCCGATACGCCCAGCCGTTCAGATGCGGCAATAAAGCTGCCGCTTTCCACCGTTTTTACCAGTGCAGTCAGCCCACTCAAACTATCCAGCGCGTTCATTACGGAGTTTTTGTCCTTTCAGTGACGATTAACAGCCTGTTTTTTACCACAAGCGGCCATCTTATCCTGTCATCCTCGCACACATTGAAAACGGAAGCACGGTATGAGCACGCTGATGATAGATCGAATTAGCCCTCGCAAAACGTTACTGGCGGTTTGCACCGCTGGCATGATCCTGCCGCTCAGCTTTACCGGCGGCGTCATTGCCACTCCGGCGATTGCCCAACAGCTGGGAGGATCGCCGCTGGCACTTAGCTGGATAACCAACGCTTTTATGCTGACTTTCGGCAGCTTGCTGATGGCGGCCGGTAGCCTGGCCGATAATTTTGGCCGCAAACGCCTGTTTCTCGGCGGCGTACTGCTGTTTACTATTGCCTCGCTGGTGATTGGCCTGTCACCGAATGTTTTTATCCTCGATTTGCTACGCGCACTCCAGGGCATTGCTGCCGCTGCCGCGCTGGCGGGCGGTTCAGCCGCGCTGGCCGATGCGTTTAGCGGACATGGACAGACGCGGGCTTTCAGCCTGCTGGGTACCAGTTTTGGCCTCGGGCTGGCCTGCGGGCCGGTGGTTGCAGGTTTATTGATCGATCACGGTGGCTGGCGCAGCGTATTTCTTATTTGTGCGCTGTTTGGTGCGTTGGCCGCGCTGATGAGCTGGTCAGGCATGCGAGAGTCACGTGCCGTGCAGCGCGGAAAAATCGACTGCTGGGGCATTATCAGTTTTAGCCTGGCGGTGAGCTTTCTCACCTGGGGTATTTTGCAAGTCGGCGAAGATGGCTGGCAACATCCGCGCGTGACAGGCCTACTGGCTGCCGCACTGCTGTTCATTCTGCTATTTATCGCCGTCGAGCTAAAAACCGCCCGGCCGATGCTCGATTTGCGGCTGTTCCGCTACCTGCGCTTTCTCGGTATTCAGCTGCTGCCCATCGCCACCTGCTACTGTTTCGTGGTATTGCTGGCGCTGTTACCGATACGGTTGATGGGGATTAGCGGTTACAGCAGCCTGCATACCGGGCTGTGTATGCTGGCGATTTCGACGCCGATTCTGCTGGTTCCCAGCCTGGCGGTGGTGCTGACGCGCTGGTTCTCTGCCGGATCGCTCGCCAGCTGCGGTTTAGTGATTGCCGCCGCCGGTCTGTTACTGCTTAGCCAGCTCCGCAATCCTGATGATATCCGCCCCCTGCTGCTGGCGATGATGATGATTGGCATCGGCAGCGGTCTGCCATGGGGCCTGATGGACGGATTATCGGTATCAGTGGTTCCCAAACAGCAAGCCGGGATGGCAACCGGCATCTTCAGCACGATTCGCGTTGCGGGGGAAGGAATCGCGCTGGCACTGGTGATCAGTCTGCTGACCGAATTGATCGCCGCCCCGCTTTCACATCAGCTTGCTGACGGAGCCGCACGCTCTGCCGCGCAGTATCTGGTCAGCGGTAACCTGCTGAAAGCCAGCGAACTCTCTGGAATTGGCTCAGCGCAGCTGGCCACGCGCTATTTGCAGGCGTTTAATCAGTTATCCCTGATATTAATGGCGATAACGCTGTTTTCCGCCCTACTGGTCTGGCTGTGTCTGCGAGGAAAAAGAGAGGCCAGTTGCAATAGCCGAAAATGATTTCAGACTTAACGCTGCCGCTGCGGCAGCGTTAAGCAGAAAGCGCTGCCATGGCCACACTCTCTCTGCCACTCCAGCTTAAGCCGCTATTTTTCGCCTTTATTATCGTAAAATGCACCGCTTAATACTTTTTTAATCCTGCGCTGTGGCAACTGCTTTTTGCATTGATCTATTAATGCTATTTTGCAGCGATCGCTAACCGGGAAAGTTCTCACCATGCCGCTCGACGTCTATACCCTTTATATTTGTGAGCTTTTCGTGCTGGGTTTTGTCAGCATTATCATGGTGTTTGCCTGGTGCGGCTCTCAGTATGACCGGGTATTGGGTTTTAGCTGCCTGAGCATGGGCCTGACCCTGCTGGCGGTATTCCTCAGCAGCCTGCGCAGTTTTGGTTTTCATTTTTTGCCTGTTTTTGTCGGCAATCTGCTGCTGCTGCTGGGTTATGGCATGCTGCTTAATGCCTTTCGCAGTTTTTGCGCCAGACCACTGCGCTACCACTGGATACTGGGTGCGCTGGTGTGGGCAATACTCTGCCTGTTCCCGGCGTTCTACTACTCGCTACCAAAACGGATCCTGGTCAGCTGCATACTGTGTATTCTGTATACCAGCTCGCTGATCGTCCTGTTGATACGCTCACGCGCCAGCTTGCAAGTGACGTTCTGGCCTGCCCAGATCCTGCTGTGGATTCATTTACTGTTCCATATCGCCCGTATGCTGATTGATACCGGTACACTTAGCAAAGTACATGGCGCGATCGGCGGATCGACTTTTTCGCTGTATGTGATTCTGGAATCGATTCTGTTTGTTATCGGCGTCACTTTTACCATCCTGGCGATGGTTAATGAACGCAGCCAGATGATGTATAAACAGGCTTCACTGTGCGATCCACTCACTGGCGTCTGGAACCGCCGCGCGCTGTTTGATCAGGCGGATAAACTGACCCAGCGCTGCAGCCGCAGCGCCGAGCCACTGTCGGTAATCTTATTTGATCTCGACCATTTCAAGAGTATTAATGACCGTTACGGCCATTATCAGGGCGATCGCATCCTGCTGAATTTTTGTCAGGTGGTGCTACAGGTGTTGCCTGCCGGCAGCCATTTCGCCCGCCTTGGCGGTGAGGAGTTTGCCGCAATAGTTGTGGTTGATGAGTCCCTCGCCGCCAGTTTAAGCGAGCAGATACGTCGCGCGGTGCTGGCATCACAGCCAGATAATGTCAGTTATTCGGTCAGTATCGGCTTTACCACCCGCAGGCAGCAACATCAGCCGTTTGCTGAGTCAATAGTTGCCGCCGATGAAGCGCTCTACCGCGCCAAAGCCAACGGCAGAAATCGCGTCGAAGGGTTTATTTCACCAGCCACAGTGTAAATCAGCACTGTCACATTGCTTTCACACCGCCACTTTATCCTCGCTCTGTCGGTAAAATGGAGAGAAGCATGAATCGCAGAAATTTACTCAAATCAGGACTCGCCTGTGGCAGTGCGCTGTTGCTACCAAAAACGCTGTTTGCCAACCCGCTGATTAGTCGCGACACTCAGCGCCCGGCGACGCCCTCCGGGCTGCAAACCGGTGACGTACTGCACGATCGGGCGATGGTCTGGTGTCGCAGTGACCGCACCGCAAGACTGTGGCTGGAATGGGACACGGACGGCAGCTTTCGTCAGCCGCAAAAAATACGTGGCCCCTGGGCATTACCAGAAAACGATTATATCACCCGGCTCGATCTGCACGGCTTACCCGCCAACCAGCAGATTCACCTGCGCCTGAGCTACCGAGACGCAGATCTTAACCATCTGATTTCTGAGCCGCTGCTCGGTCAGTTTCGCACCCCCTCATTGCAGACGCGCAATATTCGTTTTGTCTGGTCCGGCGATACCGCCGGCCAGGGTTACGGAATTAACCCTGACTGGGGCGGCATGCGTATTTATGAAACCATGCGCCAGCAACAGCCGGATTTCTTCGTCCACTCCGGTGATACTATCTATGCCGACGGCCCCATTGAGGAAACCGTTACGCCAGGCGAAGGTGGCGTCTGGAAAAATATCGTCACGCCTGAAGTCAGCAAAGTAGCAGAAACACTGCATGAATATCGCGGACGCTATCGCTATAACCTGATGGATGACAATGTGCGCCGCTTTAACGCCGAAGTACCACAAATCTGGCAGTGGGACGATCATGAAGTCACTAACAACTGGTCCGACAGTAAACAGCTCGACGATCGTTATCAGGTAAAAAGCGTAGAATTGCTGCAGGCGCGCGCCACCCGGGCATTTCTCGATTATGCACCGATGCGCCACTTTGACGACCGCGAGAGTGAGCGCGTCTACCGTTATCTGCCCTGCGGGCCACTGCTCGATCGCTTTATTGTTGATATGCGCAGCTATCGTGGGCCGAACGGCACTAATCTGCAAACCACCCTCGATGACGACAGCGCCTTTATGGGCAGAACACAAATTGCCTGGCTGCTGGCGGGACTGAAAGCGTCAAAAGCCACCTGGAAAGCGGTGTTTGCCGATATGCCGATTGGCCTGCAAGTACCGGACGGTAAAACGGCTGAAGGCGTGGCGCGCTGGGAAGCCATCGCCAATGGGGACAACGGCGCACCTAAAGGCCGTGAGCTGGAGATGGCAATGCTGCTGAAAGCCATTAAGGATGCGGGAATCAAAAATGTGGTGTGGTTTACTGCTGATGTGCACTACACCGCCGCTCACCATTATCAGCCTGATAAAGCCGCATTTCAGGATTTCGAACCGTTCTGGGAGTTTGTTTCCGGACCGCTGAACGCGGGCAGTTTCGGCCCCAATGCGCCAGATAACACGTTTGGATTGCAGGTGGTGTACCAGAAAGCGCCGGAAAACCAGAATACTTCACCGCTGGCCGGCTATCAGTTTTTTGGTCAGGTCGATATTGATGCCGACGATCGCAGCATGACGGTGCGATTAAAAGATGTGGCGGGCACAACGCTGTTTACGCAGCAGTTGCAGCCACTGTAGACAGAACGGGCGGTCGTTTGCCGCCCGTTAAAATCATCAGCTGTGGTGACGATGGGACGCGCGACGACAGCGTTTATCACCGCAGTTACGCAGCCAGTAATAGCGATCGGCGACTTTTTCACGACCGCTGATACGGGCACCGACCAGCCAGAGTAGCGCACCCAGAAAGATACTGAAAATGGCGCCATGCGTCAGATACTGCGGTAATTGCAGCTGTGGCAACTGGTTAAGGATCGAATAACCCACGCCCACCACCATGGTAACCAACCCGAGTCCCATCAGGAAATTACCCGCAAAATGTACATTTTTACGTCTCATCAGTCACCTCCATTACCTGAGTAAAAAAAGCAATAGTTCCTATTGCCTGATGCCATAAGTTTAGGAAATGACTGGCTACTCCGATGAGTGCTGGATCACAATATTAACTTATAATTGACATTTCTTTACGCCTAATCAACTGAATTTATATAGAAAATGTATTGTCACGCTGCTGTATTATTCACTTCTCGCCGCTTATCCGGGCAATTTTGTAATCCGCGCCACGGCACAGTAAACTAGCGCCCTTAGATTAAGCACTTATCAGGAAGCTACCACTGTGAGCAGTATTAAACTGATTGTTGGCCTTGCCAACCCCGGCGCTGAATACGCCGCAACCCGTCATAACGCCGGTGCCTGGTACGTCGACCTGCTGGCTGAACGCCACAATCAGTCACTGAAGGAAGAGAGCAAATTCTACGGCTACACGGCGCGGCTGAATATCGGCGGTGAGGATGTACGCCTGCTGGTGCCGACCACCTTTATGAATCTGAGCGGTAAAGCGGTAGCGGCAATGGCAACCTTTTACCGCATCGCGCCAGAAGAAATACTGGTGGCGCATGATGAACTGGATCTGCCGCCGGGCGTGGCAAAATTGAAACAGGGCGGTGGCCACGGCGGCCATAACGGCCTGAAAGATATCATCAGTAAACTCGGCAACAACCTCAACTTTCATCGGATGCGGATTGGCATTGGACATCCGGGCGATCGCAATAAAGTCGTCGGTTTTGTGCTGGGCAAACCGCAGGCGGCGGAGCAAAAGCTGATTGACGACGCCATTGATGAAGCCGTGCGCTGTACCGAAGTGTGGCTGAAAGAAGATCGCTTAAAGGCGATGAATCGCCTGCATGCGTTTAAAGCGGGGTAATCCCGGCGGGAATTCGCCAGCATTCCTCAGAATTGCAAAGGCGGCGATTTCGCCGCCCATTTAACCGAACGTTAACCGCTCATAATCTTCAGGCGTCGTCGGCCGCCACTTTA
Organism: Winslowiella sp. 2C04; assembly: GCF_050037805.1. Lineage (NCBI taxonomy): Bacteria > Pseudomonadati > Pseudomonadota > Gammaproteobacteria > Enterobacterales > Erwiniaceae > Winslowiella > Winslowiella sp. 2C04. The sequence continues at coordinate 2,665,680 of NZ_CP188300.1, forward strand.
TAATCGGGATCGTCCAGTTCATGCATACAATATGGCCCGGCCTTCTGTAGCAGACTGATGCAATCCTCACTCAGATGGCGCAGACGCAAGCTTTTTCCCGCCTGCTGATAGCGGCTGCTGAGCTTATCAATCGCCTCTACGCCACTGGAATCCATCACCCGGGTGCGGGCAAAATCAATCACCACATTCTGCGGATCCTGTTCCGGGGAAAACAGTTCGGCAAAAGCGCTGGCGGAACCAAAGAACAACGGCCCTTCCAGCTGATAAGTTTTGCTGTCGCCCTGCTCTTGCTGCTGCAGAATAGTGATGCGCGCATGCTGCCAGGCAAATACCAGCGCCGAAATAATCACGCCAAAGATCACCGCCATCGCCAGGTCAGTAAAGATTGTCACCAGCGTTACCGCGACCATTATTACCGCATCGGCCTTCGGCATGCGTTTCAGGCGACGCAGCGAACTCCATTCAAAGGTTCTGATGCAGACCACAAACATAATGCCTGCCAACGCCGCAACCGGCAGTAAAGCGATATACTGCGACAGGCTGACGACAAACAGAATCAGCAAAATCGCCCCAACCAGGTTGGAGATACGCCCGCGCCCGCCGGAGGTAAAGTTGATAATCGACTGACCAATCATTGCGCAACCGGCAAAGCTGCCAAAGAAACCACAAAGGGTGTTGCCGACGCCCTGCGCCACGCACTCTTTATTACCCGCACCCTTTTTACTGCCCATCTCATCGAGCACCGCCATGGTCAGCAGCGACTCAATTAGCCCGACCAGCGCAATAATCACCGAATATGGCAGCACAATTTTCAGGGTTTCCCAGCTCAACGGGGCATCCGGCAGATGAAACATCGGTAAAGTGCCGGAGATGTCGGCTAAATCACCGACACGTTTAGTATCCAGATGAAAACCGATGGCAATGGCGCTGATAGCAATTAACGCCGCCAGTGAACCCGGAATGATTTTGGTGAATTTCGGAAACAGCCAGACGATCAGCATCGCCAGCGCCACCAGCCCGTACATCAGCGGACCCTGGTTTTTAATCATCGGAATCTGCGCCAGCATAATCACAATCGCCAGCCCGTTAACAAAACCGAAGATCGCCGGTTGCGGCACCAGCCGGATAAATTTACCGAGGCGAAACACGCCAATCAGCATCTGAATCACACCGGCAAAGATTGTCGCCAGCAGCACATACTCATAACCATGTTGGGTAATCAGGCTGATTAACACCACCACAATCGAACCTGCGGCACCCGAAATCATCCCCGGCTTACCGCCGAAAAATGCCGTCACCAGGCCCAGCATAAACGCGGTATGCAAGCCGATTGTGGGTGATAATCCTGCCAGTAATGAAAAAGCGGTCGCTTCCGGAATAAGCGCCACGGCCACGACAGAGCCGGCCAGCACGTCATTCTTGACGTTGGTCGCCCTGAGGTTGCTCAGGTTAAACATAATGTATTCACTTTTTTTTGATATCAGATTGCCGTGCCGCCGACCAGGTCGGGCACAGTAAGATTGTCATTCAGACAGCAGCAACAATTAACGCGTGCAGGAGAGGGAAAACTCAGGGTGGCGTAAGCAGAAAACAGTTCATCCGCAGGGTTCTCCGTTGGTCATAGATGGCGTTAGTATCGGAAAATTAGATCGCGATCACAAGCCATAACTTTACACTCAGAATGAAATCGCCGCCATCCCGGTAATAATTACGTGTATAATGTCGGAAGTTTTTTCTATGTCATTATTGAGGTATTTTAAAATACCTTGATTATCAAGCTATTAAGGTGATTCAAACATGGGATTCAAATGCGGTATCGTGGGCCTGCCTAACGTGGGTAAATCCACCCTGTTCAATGCGTTGACTAAAGCGGGAATTGAAGCAGCAAACTTCCCGTTCTGCACCATTGAGCCGAATACCGGCGTGGTGCCGATGCCTGATTCACGTCTCGACCAGCTGGCTGAGATCGTTAAGCCACAGCGTATTCTGCCAACCACGATGGAATTCGTTGATATCGCGGGCCTGGTTAAAGGTGCATCGAAAGGTGAAGGTCTTGGCAACCAGTTCCTGACCAACATTCGTGAAACTGAAGCGATTGGTCATGTCGTACGCTGCTTCGAAAACGACAATATTATTCACGTTGCGGGTAAAGTTAATCCGGCGGACGATATTGACGTCATCAACACCGAACTGGCGCTGTCGGATCTCGACACCTGCGAACGTGCTTTGCAGCGCGTACAGAAGAAAGCCAAAGGTGGCGATAAAGACGCTAAAGCAGAACAGGCGGCACTGGAAAAATGCCTGCCGCATCTGTCCAACGCCGGCATGCTGCGCTCCCTGAAGCTGGATGAAGACGAGAAAGCCGCCATCCGTTACCTGAGCTTCCTGACGCTGAAGCCGACCATGTATATCGCTAACGTTAACGAAGATGGTTTTGAGAATAACCCGTATCTCGATCAGGTACGTGCGATTGCTGAAGCGGAAGGTTCCGTAGTGGTGCCGGTTTGCGCAGCGGTTGAATCGGATATCGCAGAGCTGGACGATGCCGACCGTGAAGAGTTTATGGCGGAACTGGGCCTCGAAGAGCCGGGTCTGAACCGCGTAATCCGCGCCGGTTACTCGCTGCTGAACCTGCAGACCTACTTCACCGCTGGCGTGAAAGAAGTGCGTGCATGGACTATTCCTGTTGGCGCGACCGCACCACAGGCAGCCGGTAAAATCCACACCGATTTCGAGAAAGGCTTTATCCGCGCTCAGACCATCGCTTTTGAAGACTTTATCGCCTATAAGGGCGAACAAGGTGCGAAAGAAGCCGGAAAAATGCGTTCAGAAGGTAAAGAGTACATCGTTAAAGATGGCGATGTGATGAACTTCTTGTTTAACGTCTAACTAAAATTTGTTGTCTCATGAGGTTTCATTGAATCTCGTAAGAATCTCAAAAAACCATAAAATCCACGCAATTGCGTGGATTTTTTATTTTATTAATTCTCAATTCATCTCGTAACAATGCAGTCAAAAATGAGTACATGGATGAGTACAACACTCTTCCATCTTCATTTTAAGTGAGCGCAAGAGCGGCACAATAAATGATGCCCGTTATCCTTATCGATACTCACTGCCGTAATGCTAAACCTAAAGAAAAGTTGTACCGCCTCAATGGTTTCAATGGCCTGTACCTCGTAGTAAAACCTAATGGCAAAAAGGCATGGTGCTATCGGTTAACTCAGGGGTAAATCCAGCATGTGGGCGTTGGGCGACTATCCAGCGGTAGAACTCGCCGAGGCTCGCGAGAAATTCGCGGATGGAGTTAGTCCGACACAGGCTCGTCAGTTAGATAAGATCCGCAAGGTCAATGATGCATCAAACACCTTTGAGCTTATCGCCAAAGAGTGGTTGCAGATTAAAGATTGGGCCGAAATCACCAAAAACGGCGGCTGGATATGCTTGAACGTGTGGTTTTCCCCGTTATAGGCAAACTCCCCATATGAGAGAAATCAAGCCGCATCATATTCTTAAAATTCTTCAGTAAACCGCTAAACGCGGCGCACCGACAGTTGCAGCTGAAGCTCGTCGCACCGTTTCATCAGTTTTCGAGTTGGCAGTCGCGACGCTTAGAGCTGGTAGCGATGCTGTATGGCATGCGCGCAAGGCCCTTCCGGCTAATAAGATACAACACAAACAAGCACTGAATCCCCAGCAAATCGGAAAGTTATTAAGCTGTTTTGATAACAGTCGCGGCTCATATCAGGTTAACTATTGCATGTGGCTAATGTGGTGGACATTGGCGCGTCCAGCAGAAGCCACCGAAGCAGCATGGGCCGAATTCGATCTTGGTAACGCACTGTGGACTATTCCGGCAGCGCGAATGAAAGCCCGCAGAGAACACGTTATTCCCCTACCCTCTCAAGCTGTCAAAACTCTTAGAACGCTACAAGGATTAACTGGACATCGGCAGCACCTTTTTCCGGGCAGGGATAATCCGTTAGGTCCAATGACATCGCACTCGCTGCGCTAGCTACTTGAAAGCCTCGGCTGGAGTGGCATTTATAGCCCCCATGCTACCAGAACTACAGGAAGTACGCGTTTAAACGAGATGGGCTATCGTCCTGATGCTATTGAGGCCCAACTTGCGCACGCTGATACCAACAATGTTCGTCTCACATACAACCATGCAACTTATCTTGATGAGCGTTAAGTGATCATGCAGGAATGGGCTGATATGTTGGACAAATGGGTAGCAGGAGTCGTGTAGAATATACTGCACTTAGTGAACCACGAGGATAGAACTCATTCCTCAGGGTCCGCTTTGTGCCAGAAGCGGACGTTGCCAATATAGTCATCTATGTCAATTTAAAGAGAGCAGGTCAGTATCTTATTCAGCCGTCAGTAAGTTACCTACCAGAAGAGAACGTTGCTGAAATCGAATCGTGTTAATTTGTGAGCAACAGCTCAGTGGAATGCGGGCATGTAACGTGAAGCCACGGCAAAAAGTTAACAGACTCAGCTGATTATTAAGGAGAGGAATTGAAGCTTTTTGATTATCTGAAGATGGAGTTTCCGGATCTGACGCCTGAAGCCACCAAAGTCCATCTTGCGCAATTAAATGATTATAAAGAGGATCCGCTTGTTAAATTCCGTGGAGGCACTTTCGACGACTGGCAGTGCTGGCAGAAGCGACAGGAGTTTAGCCGCAGATATGTCGTTTCACTGATCAGGATCCCGGGGACTGAAACTTGGCTATTTGCGGGAGCATTTCAGCAGATAGGCAACGCGGGAAAGAAAGCCTACCCTGATCGTGAGGAACTGTATTATCAGTACCACCTCCAGAAAATCCCAGAGACTGAAGAATACGCTGGAAGGATGTATATCAGCTTTAAAAATACAGTCCGTAACTTCATTCGCCTCGGTGAAAGTATTCAGAGCGAACTGGTTATCAGCGCCATCACCCCGGCACGTCTGACCTTCGGCGAGTTTCCAGGCTACCGTAACGTCGTGCTGGACCGGAACAGCATCGGCTCGATCCTCAGACTTAATCTGCAATCCTGGCGTACCGCACTGTCCATGGTTAAAGGCATCTATGTATTAACTGATCGGGACGGCGGAAAACTCTATGTTGGAAAAGCCGATGGAATCGAGGGGATATGGGGCCGATGGGAATATTATTTTGGTTCCGGGCACGGCGGCAATGTAGGGCTTAAGGAAGCTTTCGGCACAGGCGATGAAAACCGACTGCAGAATATCACTTTCGCGATCCTCGAAGTCATGGATCTTAATGCCGAAAAAGGTGAAATTGACCGCCGCGAAACTCACTGGAAACAAATACTGCTCTCGCGGGAGTTTGGCCATAACCGAAACTAATAAAGCCTGTAAAAACACGCTGAACTGCTTCCCATTGATCAGGACTAGACATCAATTGTGGCAACAATTGCGAACTTATCCTTATTGCCGCTCTTGGCCGTTGCCATGGGCTGCTCTGTGTAGTGGTCAACTAAAACTGGCCACCGCTTTAGAGTTTTTCCAGTATCGATTTTCCGATTCGTTTGGGGGTAACCCTCCGTTATAGTCATGCGGCCTTAGCGAGCTGTAATACCCGACGATATAGTCTGTAATCGCATGAGCAGCTTCGCTAAAGTTTATATAACCTGTCACTGGCACCCACTCGTTTTTAAGACTTCTGAAGAAGCGCTCAATCGGGCTGTTGACGCTCCCAACAGTTTCCACGTCGACTCATACTCTGCCTGATCCGGCAACGCCACAGTAACTGCCGGAACTGCCTGCTTGTATAGTGGCTGCCCTGGTCACTGTGGAACATCACTCCGGCTGGTTTACCGCGAGCTTCCCACGCCATTTGCAGCGCTTTGATAGTCAGCTTGCCTGTCCAGATGTACGTCACATCGCCGCACCACACTTGGTTAGGATCTGTCACTGCGAACTGTCGCTCAAGTCGATTAGGGATAGCGATGTGTTCATGACCACCACGTTTATACCTGTGGGTAGGCTGCTGACAACTCACCAGCCCCAGTTCTTTCATGAGCCTGCCGGCAAGCCAGCGTCCCATTCTAAAGCCTCTCAGGGTTGCCATAATGGCGATAATTCTTGCGCCAGCAGAGCCATGGCTGATGTTATGCAACTCCCGAACCTGACTGCGTAACATAGCTCGCCAACCGTCTGGCTTTTCGGAGCTTTTTTCCCCAGTATTTGTAGCTACTGCGATGAACTCCGAATACGTGGCAGAGGGTGACCACAGGATACTGCGCTCTGAGTTTCCCGATTAACGAGAACTGTTCAGGGAGTCTGACATCAAGAGCGCGGTAGCCTTTTTTAATATGTCGTTTTCCATTTCAATGCGTTGTAGCTTTTTCTTTAGCTCACGTATTTCAATCTGTTCAGGGTTATAGGGGAGGCTTTAGGTATTTTGCCCTGTCGTTCATCCCGCAACTGCTTTACCCATCGCGTCATGGTAGAAAGCCCCACGTCCATAGCACTGGCCGCAGCTGCAACGGTGTGGTTCTGATCAAGGACCAGTTGAGCGGATTCGGGTTTAAACTCTGCGCTGAAATTTCTTTTTTTCATTGAGGCACCTGTAATGTTCTGAGGTGAGCATATCACCTCTGTTCAGGTGGCCAAATTCAGTAAACCACTACAAACATCCCCGTATGGATTACCGCCGGCAACAACCCTGATATGTTCGACGAAGCAGGAAAACGGGGCTGCCATGTGCTGACACACCTGATCAATCAGACATGGGAGCAGCTGGATATCAACTGCGCCCGTTATCGCCAGGCACGTATCGATGCGGGCTTCGCGCCCAAAACCGGAAAAGTTACGCTGATGATGCATACCCAGGCGGGTCCTGAGAAAGCTGCGATGCTGGATGAACTGCGACCGGCTCTGCATCAGTATTTATCTGCATTTATGCAGCTTTCCAACAATCTCAGTCAACCTTCCTCCCCGCAGACAGGCGAAACTCATAAACGGCAGGCGTACACGCTGAAATGGGGTGTTGAAAAATACCTTACCCAGTATGGCCTGTTTGGTTCGGCAGCCGAGTGCCGACAGCAACTTATCGCGCTGAAGCAAAGAGGCATTGATGAGATCGCCTGCCTGGTTGATTTCGGCATGACTGAAGAGAGTGTCAGAACAACGATTATCACCCTGGCCTCACTGATAAATAAGGAAATATCATGAAAAACACGACTGCCGGAATGACGTTCCTGGCCCTGCTTTTCTGCGGAACCGCTCAGGCCGCAGAAAAAAACATCCCGGTTGAAGCGTTCACTGCGGTAAGCGCGCAGCAAGGGATAAACCTGACGATAAAATGTGCCTCTGCTCCCGCGCTGGTTGTCTCGGGTTCCCAGGATACGCTGAATAAATTCCAGGTTACTAACCAGAGCGGTAACCTGCTGTTAAATAACAGAGCGGCCGAGGACGATCGTTTTGTGTCGAATACGCTGAATATTACCCTTTATACCAGCCAGCCGCTGACGGCCTTGTCCGGAAAAGCTGGCGTAAAAATCGATGCAGAGGCATGCTCAGTCAGCCCTGCACAGCTCAGTGTCAAAGGAAGCATGGGCACAGACATTCGCGCCGCAGGCAAAACAGATGAATTGCAACTGGAGCTGGCGATGGGCGGCAGTTTTAACCGTAAGCCCGCAGACTTTTCCGCAAAATCAGCTACGGTACGGATGAGTATGGGTGCGGAAACAGCACTATGTCATATCCCACGCATTACCGGCACGCTTGCAGCCGGAGCGCGGATGTCGGTCAGTCCTTCTGCTAATGTAGATACCGGTTCAGCTGGCACGCTTGCCAGTGAGGTCTCCACCTCTGATTGTGCTTAATGACGGGCACCGGCTTCACATCTCACCGCTGAAAAATAACCCGCCAGCGTAACGGCGGGTTTTTCAGCGCTCTGCCTGCAACGCATGCCAGAGAGTAACGACGATCTTCCTGCAGAGTCTGATAGTGTGCCAGTCCAACCGCCGCTCCTTCACGCCCACAGATTCTTGCCCTCCCTTCCTTCCCGGGTAACACGTAAAACGATGAGAGTGGTTGAGCCAGACCCGTTCCGGACATTTTGAGCCAGGCCTCTTTAAGGCTCCAGAGCGTAGTGAAGTGCAGCAGATCATCATCCGTCTGCGCCTCCAGCCATGCGCGTTCAACAGGATGAAAAAAACGGTCTGCTACTCTTCGTTTAATCTCAGCTTTCCCCGTGACATGCTCAATATCCACGCCGACCGGATACTGGCTGCTCATCGCTACCGCAGCCAGCGTGCCACTGTGAGATAAATTAAAATGCAGCCATGCATGAGCAGGCAGCCAGGGCTTGCCGGCCGGGGTTCTGGCAAGCTGTAACTCTTCAGGCGGGATCTGCAGCGTGTCAGCAAGCGTAGCGCGTAGCCAGCCCTGTATCGCATCACGCCTTAACGGGCCGTCCGGGGTGTGTTCAAACGAACGAACCAGACAATACGCCTGCCCGGACTCGGGTCCGGGCGTTGCTTTATCGTTGCAGGCTAATGGTGGCATGGCATCCCGGCATCCCGTCGCGATTTTTTAACGTTAAGTAGCCATCGTGCTGTTCAGCAATCTGGCGGCACAATATTAATCCTATTCCACTGCCTGCTGACTTGGTCGTATAGAAAGGAACAAAGAGATTGTCCGGATTGCTCAACCCGACCCCGCTGTCCAGGAGAGAGATCAGAACCCGGTCATTTTGCGCCTGCCAGATAAGGGTGATCGCGCCCGGATTATCCCCCATCGCCTCATCGGCATTTTTGACCAGATTAATCAGCAGTTGATAAATTTGCCCCCGATCGATTCTGGCCGTCAGGGGTTCTGGCCCATCAAGCTCAAACTTACGGTGCATAAAGAGTAAAGGCAGTTCTTTAATCAGCCCGGCCAGATCCTCTTCCACCCGGTTAGACGGGGCCAGTTTGTTCAGCTGCTGATAACTGCTGATGAAGGTAATCAGCTCTTTTGCTCTGCGGTTAATCAAATCGACGCCCTCCACAAAGCCCTCTGGTGCCTGAGCGGCATGGGTGCGGTAATGCTGTTGCAGCATCTGGCTTATGGAGGCGATGGGACTCAGCGAGTTATTGATTTCATGACTGATGACGCGCAGCAAATTCTGCCAGGCCTTTTTTTCCTCATGTCGCAGTAACTCATCCACGTCATTGATGAATAACAGCACGTTTTTTTTGCCATCCACGATATAGGTATCGCTGTTCACCTTATAACGACCGGGCCGGCCATTACGACTGAACTCAACAGGATGGCCGGTATTGGCATTTTTCAACAGCCAGCCTGACTGCCACTGCTCGCCGTCCTCACCGATCAGCGATTCGATGGGACGCTCCAGCATCCGTGCGGCGGCATCATTACACCAGATGACCCGATGCTGACTGTCGAGAGCGAAAATGGAAATGCTGATATTAGAGAGCACTTTCTGTAACAGGAAATCCATTTCACGCTGCTGCTGACGATGACGTGATAGCTGCATGGCAATAGCGTTGATCTGACTGATTACGCCGTCAAAGATGTCCCGTCCTTTGGTGCTTCCCCGCAGGCTGAAATCTTCCTGTTCCACGGCCTCAAGCAGATTTGAGATCACATTGACTTTATTATTCAGTTGCAGAAAAAAGTGGTAGCCAGAATAGAGTGACGTTACCGCTAAAATCAGAACAGTTAATATTTTGAGGTAAGGAGACTGCGACGGAAATCCCCAGAGAAGCAGATAGGCCAGTATCCCCCCCAGCGAAGAGAGGCTGCACAGAATGAAATACCGTAACCTGAAGGTGTCGAAAAGTTTACTCATGACTTATTTTTAGCTTGTCCAGTCTGCGATAAAAAGCACTGCGGCTAAGGCCAAGCGAGTCTGCGGCTTTAATCGCATTTCCCTCATATTGATGCAGGCGTTTCAGCAACAGTGATTTTTCTATTTCCGCCAGGGTCAGTGAGTCAGCGGACTCTCCTTCAGTCACGGGTTCAACGCGCCGCGGCTGCATCTCCTCATTTCCCGGCAGACAGAGATCCTCAATGTCGATCCTGTTATCCCTGCAGAGGAGGACGGCCCGCTCAATGAGGTGGCTTAGTTCACGAATATTCCCCGGCCAGGTGTAGTCATGCAGTCCCTGAATGGCCGGGCGGGATAACTGCGGCACGGGTTTATTGTACTTTCGTGCAAAGCGCATCAGAAAGCGCTCTGCCAGAATCTCAATGTCCTCCTGCCTTTCACGCAGCGCCGGCAGATGTAACTGAATAACATTAAGTCGGTACAGTAAATCCTGGCGGAAAGCGCCGTTAGCCACGGCTTTTTCCAGATCGGCATTGGTTGCTGCAATGATCCTGCAATTCGTTTTTTGCGTACGGGAGGAGCCGACACGCTCAAACTGCCGCTCTTCGAGAACACGCAGCAATTTCACCTGCTGTGACAACGGCAGGTTGCCAATCTCATCCAGAAACAGGGTGCCTTTGTCTGCCAGCTCAAAGCGTCCGATGCGGTTTTCGCGCGCATCGGTGAACGCGCCTTTCACATGCCCAAACATTTCACTCTCAAACAGATGTTCGTTAATGCAGCCGGTATTAACCTCAACCAGGCTATTGTCTTTGCGGGATGAGAGATGGTGAATATGGCGCGCCAGCAAACTTTTGCCCGTGCCATTTTCGCCCAGAATAAGAATGCTGGTATCCGTTCGCGAGACAGCCTGAACCATGTTCAGCAGCTGTTGCATGGAACGGGATTGAACCACCCACTTACTGTCCATGTCATCATCGCGAGCACGTTTCAGGAGTTTATTCTCTTCCCGTAAACAGTTTCCTGAACGTCTTGCACGACTGAGTTCGATTTGCTGCTGAACAATGCTCAGCAAACGTTCATTATCCCAGGGTTTTTGAATGAAGTCTGCTGCGCCGGCACGCATCGCGTTGACGATAATATCCACGCTGCCCCACCCGGTCATGGTCACAGCAGGCAGACAGTCGTCAAACTTTTTCAGCTCATCGAGGAGCTGCAGCCCCTCTTTGCCTGAAGTCGTATCCTTCTGGAAATTCATATCCATCAGCACCAGGTCAAACGGCTTACTGGTGAGATGCCGCATCAGCTGGCTGGCCTGCGTTTCAAGGGTTACATCATAGCCTTCCATACGCAGCAATAATTCAAGGCTGCTTAAAATTCCGGTATCGTCATCTATGATGAGGATCCGTTTTTTTTCATCCATAAAAAGACTCAGCTCAGCAAACCATGCCGGAACGGCATGGAGAAGATTTATTCATGTCTGATCGCTTCTGACGGTGACAAACGTGTCGCCCGACGAGATGGAAACCAGACCGCGACCGCAACCACCAGCGAGATGGTTAATGCTACACCTGCAAATAGCAACATAAAACCTGTCCTGCCATCACCCAGAATACGGATCAGTTTCGGTGCGGTAAACAGTGCCAGTGGCAGACCAATGATCAGTCCGGCCAGTAGCTGTTTTCCGCCCTGGAGCATCAGCATTTTTATGAGCATACTCTCTGTCGCTCCCATCGCCATGCGGACACCAATTTCCTGCACGCGCTGGTTGATAACATTACGCATCACCGCGTAAATGCCCGTTGCGGCCAGTATCGTTGCGATCAGGCCAAACAGCATGAACAGGCTGGCAATGAAATGCAGTCCGGCCGTGTTGCGTGCCAGACGCTGGTCCAGTGTCTGAATCTGGCTGACGGAAAGGTTACTGTCAATCTGTCTGACGGCGTTGATCAGCGCAGGCCCCGACAACGCCGGATTTCTGGCGTGCAGCAGGACATTAACTGATGGTGCCGTCTGCTGTTGCAGGGAGCGATAAACGGTAGCGCGATGCCGGAAGGTGCTGAAAGGACGCCCGTGGATAACGTCAGGAACAACCCCTATCACACTGTACCAGCGCGGATCCTCCGCATTGCGAAGACGCAGTCGCTTGCCAATCACATCCTTTTCACCCGGCCAGTACTGACTGACAAAAGACTGACTGACAACCACGACCGGCTGTGAATCGCTGTCATCACTGAACGCAAACTCGCGTCCTGTCACCGCTTTGATCCCCATACCAGAAAGACTGCCCGGCATCACCTGAACATCATTAACCAGCGGATAGGACCACTTATCGCGGCTGTTAACGGTTGAACTATCGACATCCACCTGCTGTGGAACAGTAAACTGCCCGACGGTACTGGTTGTGATCGCCGAGCGATCACTTCCCGGAATCGTATTCAGGGCATTCTGCAGTTTCTGGTAAAACAGGATCTGGCTTTTTTCATCAGGATACTGGGTGGCGTTAAGGTGAATCTGCCCCGTCAGGTAATCCTGCGTATTTACACCGTAATCCGCACGCGTAGCCTGATAAACCAGCACACCTAACAGGGCGCTGATACAAAGTATCGAACAGGATAAGCCCACTTCGAATGTCACCAGGATGCGGGAAATGCGGCCCGCACTGCGACTTTGCGCACCACGGGTTCCGTCACGCAGCACATCGTTGAAATTGCCGTGAGTAATTTTCCAGGCTGGCAGTGCACTTGTCGTAACCACTGTCAGGATGACCAGAACCAGCGCCTGAAGGATCATTCCGCTATCCAGACTCAGATGCCACCAGAAAGGGATCTTGTTAGGGACGAAGCCGGGCAGAAGGCGATTAGTCATTTCCAGTCCCCAGGCGGCCAGCAGAACAGCAACAACCCCGGAAAGAAGACAGATGATCAGACTTTCCCACATCATCTGCATCACCAATCTGGCTGCCGGCGAACCCAGCGCCACCCGAATGGCAATTTCTTTGGCGCGCTCCGTAGTGCGGGCAAGCAGGAGATTGCCGACATTACAACAGGCAAGAACCAGCACGAATCCTACAGCGACCAGCATGACGACGAAAATTGTCACCGTCTCTTCGCCCATGAAGTTTTCCTGGAAAGTCAGCACCTGTGCTGACAACCCCTTATTGGTTTCAGGATAGCGGCTCGCCAGACTTTGCATCACTGCATTCAGGTCCGCATTTGCGGCACTGGCCGAAACGCCAGGTTTCAGACGGGCATAGACGGAAATCTCCGGGGCATCCTTACGGGTCAAAAACTGTGACGGGTTCAGCTGCGAGGGAAGCCAGAGATCCTGAAAAAAAGGAAAGGCAAATTCTTTCGGCATGATGCCGACGATACGCGTCCTGACACTGTTAATCAGTACGCTGCGGTTAATCACTGACGGGCTTCCGGCAAAATAATTTTGCCACAGTGCATAACTGATCACAGCGACCGGTTCAGCACCGGGTTCAGTATCGCCCTGGCTGAACGCCCTGCCCTGAAAAGGTTGCACGCCCGTATAGGAGAACATATCGTCAGTACTGCGCGTCGCCATATATGAAACGGCTTTATTGCCATCGCTGATATCTGCACGCTCACCGTAAAAGTAGCCCACATTCTCCAGCGCGGTGCTGTGCGCTTTGATTTCGGCGTAATCAAGATAGTTAAGCCCGGAGTCGCTCAGGCTTGCGCCATTTACGACGGGGTTTAGTAACACCATATTCTTGCCGTGCGTATACGGCAGAGGTGAAAACATAAACGTATTGATCACCGACACCATATAAAGCGTCAGCGCTAGACCGCACGACATAATTAACACGGTCATGGCGGAAAAAGCGGGGCTTTTCAGTAACAGTCGCAAAGCATATCGGATATCAAATAGCATCTTATGCTTCCCTGATTAGCGTGAGTTCATGGTTATGAAAACCATCGGCGACAACCTGACCATCAGAAAGAATGATACTGCGCTGAGCGCGTTCAGCAGAGCGCGGGTCATGCGTCACTATACAGATGGTTGCGCCCTCTCTGTGCAGATTGTCCAGAATATCCATTACCGCTTCGGCATTTTTTGAATCCAGGTTACCTGTCGGTTCGTCCGCCAGCAGGACGGAGGGAGAGCCGACAATTGCCCGCGCGACTGCAACGCGCTGCTGCTGCCCGCCTGACAGCTGGGAAGGATAATGACGCGCCCGGTGCGACATATGAACCTTCGCCAGCGCATCACTTACCCGGCTCTGTCTTTCTGCTTTACTCATCTCTTTACGGTAGGTCAGCGGCAGCGCCACATTTTCTTCAATGGTCAGATCGCTAATCAGATTAAATGACTGGAAAATAAAGCCAATGTCGCGATTACGTAAAGAGGCACGCTGCTGCTTAGTCATATTTTCGACATTATGTCCGGCCAGTGTATAGGTGCCGGAAGATGCGACGTCCAGTAAACCAAGAATGGAAAGAAGCGTTGATTTTCCGCATCCTGAAGGACCGGAAATGGCCACATATTCACCTTTAGAAAGGGTAAAGCTGATTTTGCTTAACGCATGCGTTTCAATTTCATCCGTCAGAAAAATCTTGTTGATATCGTTGAGTTTTACCAAATTTTCCATTGTTTCGGTGTCCATAAATTGTCCCTTTATCGTTGCTGTCGGGTGTTGTGCATTCAGGGCGTGATTGCGATCTGATCAGCATCCTGCCAGGCAGAACTGTCGCTAAGAATAATTTTGTCGCCAGCGCGCAAGCCACTGGTGATCTGGATGAAATCAACTGAACCCTGACCAAACTCCACCTTCATTTTGGTGGCTGACTGCTCTTTTTCATCAAGCCTGTAGAGTGTGGAAGGCAGATTGTTTTGCGCGTAGGGTGGTCTTTCCACAAACAGCGTTTGCGAAATCTTTGCCACGGCAATCAAGCCATCTACACTTAAATCGGGTCGGGCTTCCAGAGGCAGAGGCCCCTCAAACGTCACATCAACTTTGACCGTACCATTAACCACCGCCGGATCAACCCTCGATACCCGCCCCTGAAACGTACTTCTTCCTGTATTCATCATCACTGGCTGCCCCACAGCTAAATCCCGCGACTGCAACTCAGGAACTTTTAGTTCAGCGTAAAGGTCTTTTTCTTTGGCCAGCCGGGCAATGTTACTTCCCGTTATAATGCGCTGCCCGGCCTGCACGGCGACATCCTGCAATACCCCATCAATCGGGGAGGTGACATTCAGGGACTGCATTTGCTCTTCGCTCAGGACGACCAGGGAGGCAGATTTTCTCAGGCGCATCAGATTGGCTTTGGTGTCAGCGTCAACACTCTGCTTCAGAGTAGCTAAACGTTTTTCTTCAAATTCAACCTGATGACGATTGAGTTCAGTCGCAATACGGGTCGTCTCATAATCCAGCACGGGTACGGCAGCGATGTACTTTTTCTGCGCTTTAAGCTTCATTTCAGAACCCGATAAACGAGACTTTGCATCCAGCAGGACGGCTTCCTGATTAAGAATTTTATTCTTCAGCTCCGCATTTCTGGCGTCAGTCTCTGCCTGCAGCGCATCATATTCCAGTTTGTTTTCCTGGTATTGTTGCTCAACCGTAGGATTACTCATCTTAACCAGCAACTGGCCTTTTTTAACCCGCGTGCCCGCTTTATAAATGACCGCCTCGACCCGGGCATCAACGCTGGCTGAAACCCAGTTAATGTCCTGTGGAAGCAATACACCATTCCCTCTGACATCCACCGAAAAATTGCCATATTTCACCTCTGCCACGGAGAGGCTACTGAGCGGGACCTTATAAGGAGAAAATTTTACGTTATAAATCACAAGTAACGTGGCGAAAACCAGCCCCCCGGAGATCCATTTAATCCCGTGCTTTCTGAACCACTGTTTATGACCTGGCTGTGTGATTGAAATATCCATTGTCTTACCCTGTGAAAATGCTGGTAAGACTCAAGCAAAGAGTGTGCCACAAACAAAAATATAATTTTTTTCTTTTAAATCATCAGGTTGAAAGAAAAAGATTATTATCCTCCCACTCTGATTTCCTGTCCGTCTCATTAACGGAACGTCCCTTTCTCACAAAACAGCCGTTTAGCAGGACAATTACACGCCTGAGACGTGTCAGACGGGCATTCCCATTATTGGGATTAATTACCAGCCCGCTCGCTTCCTTCTTCCCATTTCCGGGAAATCCGCCTTCCCGAAACAGGGAAAGTTAATAAAAAACCATAATAAACAGCATGTTATTAAGTTAACTTTTTTGGCACGTTGGTTGCTAAATGAAACTATAAGCACCGCCCGAATAAATTCACGGTTCAACTTATCATCGGTAACATAAGGAGTGTGTATGTTAGAATGCAGACTGACAGAAGCAGAAAAAGAGGGATTTAGCCGGAAAATAGTGGATGATCTTGAAAACCGGCATCTGGTCATTTATGGCAAACAAGCGAAAGCAGAAAAGGCGCACTGCATCGTTAAAGTCATTGACTACATCATTGAAAATATTTCTGAAGACATTTTATTAGAAGATCTCGAACGTATCAGCGGCAAGACCCGCTTTGATATCTGTCGCGTGTTTAACCTTTTCTACGGCATCACGCCCATAAAATGGATGTGGAAAGTCAGACTTACTCTGGCAAAAGAATTTATCGATCTGGCCCCCGACTGGTCTTTGACTGACATCAGTTGTGCGTGTGGATTTACTTCGCTGCCCCATTTTTCCAGAAGCTTTAGCCTTGCTTATAAACAGTCGCCCATGAAGTTTAAGAAAACAGCACGCGAAAGAGTGAAAGTGGATGATAAAAAAGATCATATGGAGTTTGACAGGATGTTTGGCGTTGACCGTAACAGCTTCTCAAAAAATGTGCTGATCAATAATCTTCACCTGATATAAGCAACAGGTACATCCCGATTGGATACCAGAGTGTCTATCGGGTTGTACTTTCAGGCGACGTCTACAGCAGATTAATCGTCATAAGTTAGTCTAAATTAAAATATATTCTACTACACAATAAGTTTCATAAAATAGCATAGCTGGATTATTTTAACGTACATTAAACCAGGTAACTTTCAGCATCACACTAGTCCCCGTTCAGCCATTGATACTGTGTCAGCCCCTGCCACGATAAAGTGATCAAGCAACCGCACATCCAGCATTTCCAGCAGCTCCTGAAGCTTTTTAGTCAACCGGATATCGCAGTTGCTGGGTTCAGGCTCCCCGCTGGGGTGGTTGTGGACAAGGATGACTGCGGCGGCGTTATGTTTCAGCACACGCTTGATAACTTCGCGGGGGTGAATGCTGACCGTGTTTAACGTGTAAATAGACCCGTTTTAGTTCCAGACATTTTTTGAGATTCCGGCCAAATGATGGTGTTGTCGATATTCCTCCGGCGTCATATTGTTCAGTGATTCATGCGGGCGTACACAGTTATATTCTGACAACCATTTTTCCGTGATTTCCCGCACTTCATTCAGCGTTCTGAACAGATAAAAATCGAGTATTTCTGTACGGTATGTTCGGTTAAAGCGCTCAATGAAAGCATTCTGTGTCGGCTTACCCGGCTGGATAAACTCCAGTTTACGGCATGTTTCTCTGCCCATCCAGCCAGGGCCAGAGAGATAAACTCCGGACCATTATCCATGCGCAGCATGACCGGATAGCCGCGATCATGTCGAGCACACGGACCACTCGCAGAGCTGGCAGATTCAGATTGATTTCAATCGACAATGCCTCACGGTTAAAGTCATCAACAACATTGAACGTGCGAAAACGACGGCCACAGACCAGGGCATCATGCATAAAATCGACAGACCAGCTCTGGTTAAGCGCTTCAGGCGTGGCCAGTGGCGAGGGATTACGTACCGGCAACCGTTGTTTGCCCTTACGGCGAAAGTTCAGCTTCAGCAGACAGTAAATACGGTGGATCCTTTTGTGATTCCACGGGTATCCCTGCCGCCGCAGAACCTGGAAGAGTTTCGGAAAACCGTATCGTGGGTATCGCTCTGCCACTGCCTGCAACGCGACAATGACGGGTTCGTCACGCGTGGTATCCGGGCGGTAATGATAAACCGTTTTGCTCAGGTTCAGACTCCGGCAGGCCTGACGGATACTGAGTCCGAACGTCGTTATCAGATGAGTGACCAGCTCACGCTTAAAGGCTGGTTTTAAAGCTTTTTTTCGATAACATCTTTCAGCGCCCGGTTCTCAAGGCTCAGGTCGGCAAACATCTGTTTGAGACGTCGGTTCTCGTCCTCAAGATCCTTGATCTTTTTAATATCAGAAGCCTCCATGCCGCCATAAATAGCAGGCCTACGGATGTTTAGGAGAGTTTAAAATTGCTAATATTAACTTTTGGTAGCATTCAGGAAGTGACGAATGGCACGTAGATGTGAATTAAAAGGTATAGTGAATGCTCTGAATGGAAGTTTTGTCAGCCGAAATAACGAGTTTGGAGGATACTGGTCTATTGGTCAGTTAAAATTATTGGCTCTCAATGGCGGCCTTACTTCATTGGCTATTCCTCTTAGCATGTCTGAGGCTAACACCCCATACGATCTACAACGTTATACTGTGCATCGTTACGCGAATCTGCTCGAAAGCCTGCTAATCAAACAGCAAATACCCTGCTTTTGGGTTTGTAAGGCTGTCATTATGATCGACTTTAACGCTAATGCTGAACATGCAAGATCGTTTGAACACACAACCGTAGGCGAACCTTTCCAGTGCACCTGTCAAATTACTGATGACCTTGGTCGTGACTACTCATCCATAAATTATGGACGCTGCTTGCCGCATTCTGTCGAGCGTGAGTTAAAATCGACTCGTAATTCACTTCATAGTTAATCAGATCCACTTCCATTTTTCGCCCATAGCGTTCATTACGCCCCTTAGCCTGGATGCTTTGTACCGGGACCGGGCATTAACAAATTGGCAATTTGCTATTTGGCAGTGACGACGCTACGCTATCCTCAAGAAGGAAACGTTGTTATGAAACGAAGAACGCGCATTTATTACATGCCAGAACAAAAGGCGATTATCTGGGACAGATATAAGCAAGGTGATTCCCTACAAGATACCGCCAGAATGTTCGACAGATTTCATTCTTCTATTATGCCGACTATCCACCAGCCTGGTAGGTATCGTCCTCCTATCCGAAAGCGGCACCTACTGGCTCTTTCACGTGATGAAATAAAGGAAATACCCAGAGGGCTTGTAGCAAAACGTAGCATCAAGGACATCGCTGACGGATTATCAAGAACTCCCTCGATGATTAGTCGGGAGATAAAAAGTCATGGGGATGCAAAACATTACCATGCTGCTAAAAGCGGATAAGGACGCATGGGACAGTGCTGAGAGACCAAAGCCTTGTAAGCTAAATGAATGCCCCGCATTGTGTAAAATCATTGCAGAGAATGTGCATCAGGACTGGTCGCCGGAACTAACTTGCCGGTTGGCTGACACGCTATCATCCGGATAATAAGGAAATGCATGTGTCACACGATACGAATTATAAAAACGCTCTTTATACAAACCAGAGGAGCATAAAAAAAAGAACTGCAGCAATACCTCAGAAGCGGATGAGTAGTACGTAGATCCAGAACGTCATCGCTGAAAGGGAAAGGATTAGGTTTAATTACGGATGCGATCTGCATCAGCGAAAGACCACCTGATGTTACAGACAGAGCCATACCTCACCACTTGGAAGTAGACCTAATCCAGGGCTCGGAAAACTTCTACAACGTCACCCTCATAGAACGTCATTCCCACTTTATTATGCTTGCCAAAATCAGGGATAACAATACCATGACTGTTATATCTGCACTCATCAAACAAGCCCGGGAATTACCTGTTGAGCTCTATAATACATTAACACGGGATCGGGGGTCTAAAATGACCAGCCACACCCGGTTTACTGTAGCCACAGACATACAGGTTTATTTCTTTGATCCTCAACCTCCCTGGCAACGCGGCTCAAATGAAAATATGGACAGATTGCTCAGACATTATTTCCAAAAGGAACTCACTTCTCGATTCACAGTCAGCATAGACTAAACAGTATTGCCAGACAGCTCAACGCGAGGCCGAGAAAAACGCTGGGCTATGAATCTAGCAGAGCGGTTCACCCAGTGTGTTGCAACCATCGGTTGAGCTCACAACCTGAAGCGGACATATGTTCTGGACTTACATCGGTCTGTAAAGCCCAGGCCTAGTCTACAAATGCTTGTTGACTTTAATTCTTTGTCACTTTATAGAGGAATGAAAGTCGATAAAATTTTAAAGGAAGCTGGCTCATGTTACCGCAGGATAGTCTTCAACAGGAAGTTATTGAATCTGTACAAGTATCACTAAAATTTGATTTATTGTATCAAAGAATTAGACCAGATATATCCAAGTTTATCGCTGTCACCTCAAAGCTGTCCTTAAAAAGCCTTGATGACTGGGAACGTTTAATCCGGGCAGAGATTTTCTATTCACTTCGAAAATACAGTCCGAAACAAAGTGGTAATGAGATCCACCAGGTCGGGTCACTCCGATGGATGGACATATGTAACGCCGATGGTTTTAGGCGGGAACGAGCATTAAGGACAATATCAGGTGGGGCGCCAAATAGTTTCTTATTAGCTTTAACTGTACGAAAACTAAATGACTGGGTTCCGCAGGTAAGAGCTGCAGCGTGTGATGCTCTGCCATTGATTGCTGAAGCATCTGACCCTGAATTTATTGTTGATGTCTTGTTTATAACACTTCCCTACTGGAATTCTTGGGGGAGAATGGGAGATATCGAGAAAGAGGCGCTTATGAAAGTCATTTTAATGGAGAAAGTAACTGAGGCATTAAAAAAACGCATTCTAATATCCTCTTCGGGGCCTGTCGCTACAATATTTGTACAAGCTGGGCGCACGACAGCATTAGACAAATTTTTAGCCGAGATTGCAGAAAAATCAGTTCAACCTTCTCTGCGAGCAAAAGCGTATCGTTGTCAGTTTGAAAGTAAATTTGTTTGGGCTGAGGGGCTGACATGGCAGTGGGTTGACAAAGTACACGGCATAAGGCGGAGCATTCCTGTTTTAAAAGAACGAATAATATCTACTACAACTCCCTTTATTGAGATCTTAAGATCGGCGACAACCGACCGTTCCCCAATGGTTCGGCGTATAGCGGGTGAAATGCTTATTAAAGAACTGAATAATATTGGCGATGAAGCATTTAAACTGGCAAATATACTGGCTTCTGACACATCTCAATCTGTAGCAGAGCGTGGAAGATATGCATTGACCGACTTGAAAAAGCTGTAATTGACAGTTTTTGTCAAAAGTGGGCGTTTCCAATATCAAAATGTGTTGTTCAACCGGCAGCAGCTCAAACTGGATAAACCCACTGCAGAGCACCCATAGCAAACGTTGCCTACTGTATTGAACAGACTGCTCAGCTTGTGCCGGACCTGATAATCGAGCAGTCAGGCAGGTGATTTTTGGCAGGATAGTAGGCAATTCCGAAGTAAACCTGCTGCGTTACAGCCATTTCCATTAAGTATAATTTATTGATATTAAATCATTTTTATCCGACAGGCGCATATCAAACCACTAAACACATTTACTTATTTAAATGTATAAATATAATAACCCCCTTCTTTCACACTATGGACAGCCGTTCTATGACTCAGAAAACACTCTTTACTCCCCTTCAGCTTGGCGAATTCACGCTGCGTAACCGTATTGCGCTGCCTCCGCTGACGCGGTGTCGTAGCGAGCAGCCGGGCAATGTTCCGGGAGAGATGATGGTGGAATACTACCGTCAACGTGCCAGTGCCGGATTTATGGTCACGGAAGGCACTCAAATTGAGCCGCGGGGTCAGGGATATGCCTGGACACCGGGTATTCACAGCCAGGAACAAATCGCCGGCTGGAAAAAAGTTACCGAAGCTGTCCATCAGCAGGGTGGCGTTATTTTTTGCCAGCTTTGGCACGTTGGGCGCGTTTCCCATCATGAGCTTCAGCCCGCAAAACAAGCGCCCGTTGCACCTTCTGCCGTGCCTGCTGAAGGTGTCCGTGTATTTATCGAGACCGGACCAGGTGCCGGTATGTTAACCGCCCCCAGTGTTCCGCGCGAATTAAGCACGCAGGAAGTGAAAGAGATCGTCGAGCTTTACCGGCTGGCGGCAGAAAATGCGAAAGAAGCAGGATTTGATGGTATTGAGCTACATTCGGCGAATGGCTATCTTATTAATCAGTTTATCTCTGAACACAGCAATTTTCGTACCGATGAATACGGTGGTTCACTGCAAAACAGACTGCGTTTCCTGAGGGAAATTATCGTGGCCGTGAGCGCTGTTTTTGGCAGCGATAAAGTGGGCGTCCGCTTTGCGCCACTTTTTACCACGACTGACGAAGAACGCGTTTATCTGGGGCTGGTAGAGAGCGATCCTCATGCGACCTATATTTCAGCCGCGCAAATGTTAAACGAACTGCAGGTCGGCTATCTCTCGATTGCCGAGGCCGACTGGGACAATAGCCCGGATATGCCCGAAGCTTTCCGTATTGCGTTACGTGAAACATTCCGGGCCCCTATCATGTATTCGGGGCGATACACCCGCGAGAAAGCAGAGCAGGTGCTAAGCAAGGGATGGGGAGACTTCTTTGGTTTTGGTCGTACTTTCATTGCCAACCCTGACTTACCCGCGAGATTTAAACAAAATGTCGGCCTGAACTCTGTAGATAGCGCTACGCTATATGGCGGAACCGGTAAAGGATATACTGACTACCCTGTTTATAATTCCTGAAACCCGTGAGGCTGCATGTCACCTGAAAATGCCATGAAATTACTGTCCAACTCAACCCGTCTGTCAGTATTGAATTGGCTGAAAAATCCAGGTGAAGCGTTTACCGGCTACACGCAACTTTATGATTATGACAAATATGGAGTTTGTGCCAGCCTCATTCAGGATAAGGCCGGGCTTTCTCAACCCGCCACATCGCTGTGCCTGAAAGTCCTGCAGGATGCGGGGCTGCTTGAAGCCAATAAAGTCGGTAAATGGACGTATTACCGCCGCTGTGAGCCGCGAATTAACGAGGTGACATCCGCACTGGGTGATTTTCTGGAGAATCTGTAAACAGGCCATAATTAACCGAACAGCGCCGGTGACATCAGTTGACCGGCGTTAACTGCTCGACACTGTTGTTGGCGAAAGCTGAGCGGCCGCCTCCAGTTACCGATAATCTCTATTAGTACACTGATTAGCAGCCAGAAGCTGACACTATTTTTTCTTATTAAGCATCGACTTTAAATCAGCAAAAGGATTGTAGGTCGCTGCATCAACATCTTTTTGCGCGTCCTCCCCCGCGATTACGGTTGTACCGTACTGGTCGGCTTCGGTGTACTTTGAATGTTCGTGGTCATGGCAATACAGGCATAATAGCTCCCAATTGCTGCCATCTTCCGGATTATTGGTATGATCATGATCGATATGGTGAACCGTTAATTCGCGTAGGTTTGAATAAACAAACTCTCGCGTGCAGCGTCCACATACCCACGGATAGATTTTAAGTGCTTTCTCACGATAGCCGCTTTCCAGCCGCGAGTAGTTTTTTGGGATCAGAGCCATTGCCGATGTTTTACCTGTTATAGAGTGATGATTTACGATAGTGCCAATAATCTATCCCAAAATGGCACAGAAGGAGAACTGAAAGAGGAACAGGATATTGATTTTGATGGGTGAATGCTACCGGGTCGAACCTGTAACCAGGAATGACGAGAGCGATGCTGCTCATCAGGCACTTCCATACCGCCAAACTTTTTACGCCCTATTCAGAGACTGGCGTCGGGAATGACGTGCTGACGGCAGAGTTCACGGCTGAAACCTGGCGGGGAGCAGCTCACAGACCTAAGCCATCCGGCGTTCATGCTCGGCAACGTGGTACAGGCCAGACAATTACAGGTATAATCCCTCACATTATTCAACTGGTTGAGAAACGAACATGACAAAACTCACCTTACAAGAGCAGATGCTTAAAGCTGGATTAGTGACCAGCAAGAAGATGGCCAAAGTCCAGAGAACCGCTAAAAAATCGCGGGTTCAGGCTCGTGAGGCCAGAGAGGCGGTGGAGGAAAATAAAAAAGCACAACTTGAGCGTGATAAACAGCTAAGCGAACAACAAAAACAAGCTGCTTTATCGAAAGAGTATAAAGCTCAGGTGAAGCAGCTGATTGAAATGAACAGAATCGTCATTTCAAAAGGCAATATAGATTTTAACTTCACAGATAATAACCTGATTAAAAAAATAGCGGTTGATAAGGCGACTCAAACCCAGCTTATTAACGGTCGTCTCGCCATTGCTGGCCTGGACGCGGCTAATGGCAAAGATCGCGAATATGTCATCATTCCCGCGGTTGTAGCCGATAAAATTGCGCAACGGGATGCAAATAGCATTGTGTTAAACAGCGCACTCAGCCTCGAAGAACAGAATGAAGATGACCCGTATGCCGATTTTAAAGTGCCTGATGATTTAATGTGGTAACGGACAGGTGCCAGCGAAAGCATGGTTAAAGATACTTTCGCTTTCAGAATGGGCAGTCATTACGGGCTTTGATCGACTCTCCGCTAATCGGATGAACAAAATGCAATTCACTGGCATGCAGCATCAGGCGCGGCGTGCGTTCGGTGCCCGGTAGCAACCGACCGCCATATAAGTCGCAGCCCAGTATGGGGTGGCCCAGCTGCTGGCAGTGAATGCGCAGTTGATGGGTGCGCCCGGTCTCCGGGGTTAGCTGCACCCGCGCCACTGGCAGTATCGTCAAGTCTTCCTGCTGATAATAAAAACGCTCAATAACCTGATAACGGGAGCGAGCTGGCTTACCGTGGACTGAGCAAATCGACATCAGCGGAAACAGCTGCGGATCCTTAGCGATTGCCGCGTCTATCACCCCCTGGTCGTGGTCGGGATGTCCGCAGAGCAATGCACTGTACACTTTGGTCACTGTACGCTGACTGAACTGTTGGCAGAGAGCGGCATTAATCGCCTTATTGCGGGCAACGACCATTAGCCCGGACGTACCGAAATCAAGGCGATGGACGAGGGTGCAGTCGGGAAATGCCTGTACCAGTCGATAATGCACTGAATCGAGGTTTCGCGGATTTTTTCCCGAAAGACTGAGCAGCCCGGCGGGTTTATTGATCAGTACCAGATGATCGTCCTGATAGAGCACCTCTATCTCTTCATGGCACGGCGGAGCAATAAAAGTATCGAAAATCGTAGACATCAGGCTGCCCGCAGGGTGAGTGGCTGCGGATAATAACGAATTTTAAGCCAGCTGGCGAATCTGGCTATTCGCCCCAGATGCAGCAGAATCAGAATAAATGTTTACATCTTACGCAGAACAGGCCTTGATTAATCTGGCAAGGATATAAGCCAATCACCAGCGCATCTGCTGAAAAGAGAAATTTATTCTAATTCACCCCCACTCGGGTGTAGTTCCAGCGCGTACCAAGATCGTTAATCAATGCATAGCTTAACGACTGGCTCGCCGCCACCTGCCCCACTGGCAGCGTAGTTTCAGACTCAGGAGCGACCATGACACTATCAAGACGCTGCCCGGCGTAGCTGATATCCGTCAGCGTCATATGCCAGGGTGTTGGATTGACGATTTGAAGCTGCTGGCCGCCCTGCACTTGCTGCAAACGAAAGCGCAGTTTTTGCCCGTCCTGCTCAACAGGATCATCCAGCCCGGCGGGGCGTATAAACACTTTTATACGCAGTCGCAAAGGTAGCACCACCCGCTGCCCCTGAGGGGTTGCTGAAGAGGTATTCGGCGGAATTTGATAAATATTCAACCAAAACAACGTCTCTTTATCTTTTGCCAGGCTGGTTTGTGAGGTCAACAGCAAACGCAGTGATCGCACTTCACCAGGCTTCATGCTGAAAACCGGCGGCACCGCAATCAGCGGCGTGTGGGTGCTCTCCGGCGGTGTCATAGGATCGCCATTATCACTCCAGATCTGTACCAGCGTCGGCTGTTTTTCCGAGTTGGAGAGCGTGACGGACGCCGCATTCGCGCCCTGATGGAAGACTATCCGCGTCCCTTCCACATTCACCACCGCCAGCGCCGGTAAAATGCCAGCGACTATCAGCAGCACACCGACACACCAAGGTATTCGCGATTTGCTACTGAAAACTGACCATAATCTGTAATTGCGCATTCACTGTTCCCGCCGTGATCGGCTGTTGATTTATCGCTTCCAGCGAGGCGGTGAAATCCCCCGCATAAATTTCCGTGCTGCCGCTGGACACCAGCGTAGTTAAATCCCTGAATGCATACCATCCGCGCGGATTGCCCTGTCCGTAGGAACTGGCAGTAAGATTGGGCAATAAATTCAACGCGCTGCCGTCGCTTTTGTAAATACGAATCCCGACGCCAGAGGCTTCACCCGCGCCCGCACCGTAATTGTTATCCAGTAGCCAGGTCAAACCACCGCCGCTGGTCACTAATCCTAATGAGGTTGCTGCGGCTACGGCTTTAGGCTGATTGACCAAAAATCCCATTGATACGTTTGCCGAACTGGTGGTCGACACGCTGGTGCTGGACACCGCACCGGTCTCACACTCAATGGTAACGTTGAAGCCTGTCTGGCTCGCGCCGCCCTGGCTCAGCTCCGTTGCCGTAATAGTCGGCAGGATCACCGTATTAGGAAAGTCGTTGACCCGACAGGTTGCCCCTCGCACGAAGGTGACACCTGCCGCGTAGAGGCTCCATGAACCTGGCCACGCACTGTAAAAACCATCCCAGTAGCTGGCTGAATCAGCACCTTCAGTCACGTTGGTACTGAGACCAGGGCCTTTAAAGATGCTGTAACCATGAGGTTGCGAATAAGTGTAGGTATAACGATTTGCCGCGTTGGCAAACCAGGTGGTGCTGTCGATGCGGAAAATCTCCATCAACACGTCGCTAAAAGCACTGGCGGGAACGTAGATCCAAGTACCATCAGAGAACCAGTCATCCTCGGTTAACTTGCGACCTTGCCAGTAACGTGAGAAGTAAGCTCCGGTTCTCAGGTTGGTGAGCCGAACCGCGACGTTGCGCATGTAACTGTAATACGCGCCGTCGATTTCACTCGCCGCATACATGCCGGTATAAGTGTTATCGCCATTGGTGGCATACATCTCATACAGGCTGTCCGCATCAGCGACAGCACAGCGGAAAAGAATTTGATTTGCCGAATAGGCGGTCGCCGCCCCCTGACTGAGAAAACTCATCGACGAGCTGGCCAGTAGCGTACCGGAAGACTGAAAAGTACCGTTGCTCAGGCTGATAACGCCAGGTATGCCGATGTTTTTAGCATTACAGGTATCACAGGCGCCGGTCCAACTGGCCGCCGTATAGCCAGCGTCAATGGCTGCCTGAGAAAGTGTTGCGCTGCTGGTTACCCGGCTACAGGCGGCGTTCACCGTCTGGCTCAATAGTGAAAGGGCAAGCAGTGAGAGGCCGATACGCAAATTCATAATCCCTCCCGCATCTGACAAGGCAGCTGTAAATGGGTAAAGGGATCGCTGCCACGCGGTGGCAAGACGTACTGTACTTCGCACTGCTCGGTCATTAAGGGTCCCCATTTTACTTTCAGACTACCGCGTGGATCGGCAATACGCGCATAGATTTGACCACCCTGCCCGACCATTCCCAAACTGTTACCGGCGCTATCCAGCACATCGGCTCCCATCGGCGGATAGCTGCCATCACTCAATTCGGTGGCGATTAATATTGCTCTCCCCTGTAGCGTAGTAAAATTCACTCTTGCTATTGCACCGGCATAAGGCACAACTCTCTGGCTGCCGCCCTGCAGTTCGGTTTCATCATTCATTTTGCTGGAATCCAGTGCAATGGTGTTGTACTGGTACGGCGTCATTGACGGCAGAATTGCGTAACCAAAACGATTTATCGTTGCGCCCTGTCCGTTACGAATCTGTGCGCCCTCTGCGCCAGGGGCATTAACCAGCGCAAAAGTATCGCTGGCGTAAGGGCCCATAGTCACGCCACCCTGATGTAGCACCAGCGTGCTCGATGCGCCCACGCCATACTGGCGATAGCCTTCGCCCTTGCCGGCAGAGGCCCGCACCGCGCCGAGAGAGGTTGCTTGCTGAACGCTGCCGCCAGCGGTCATCGCATTACCCCCCTGCCGATAATCTTCCAGGCCGGTATACGCTGACCAGGTCAGTTGGCTGTTATCACCTGATGCACCAGCAATATTCAAGGTGCCCGAACGTGAATCCCGGGTTCGGGTCATATCCAGCGAGGCGATAGCAGTTGATTTACCAAAATCAAACGGCACCGAAATCCCAATTGAAACCAGTGTTTCCGTCACGCGTTGCTGTCCGCTGGTGTCATAATCAGCATCATTGACGCTGGCGAAAAAGCGCCCTCTGTCCAGTACGGTTCGCTGACGCGATACGTTAAGGTTGTAACTGATGCTTTGCCAGCTATTGCTGTAACCCAGTTGCAGCTGCGTTACGCGTGACGAATCGCCGTAGTAGTCGCTGGTGCTGGCGGAGAGATTTAGCATTCCCCAGTCATCCATCGACTGATTGACAGTGGCGGAAAAACGATTTTTTTGATTCAGGTTGTCGGAAGAATAAATGACGCCATCCTGATACTGATGGCGCTGGCCGAGGACATCCGGTAAATCGCGAAATCCGGCGGTGGAATAGCGCCACGCGGCCAGCACCACGCTGGTTCCGGTGGCGAATGTCCGGCTATAACTCAACTCACTGCGCCAGCCCGTCTCGCTCTGTTCGAACACTTCAGCATGAGACCAGGTGGCATTCAGCCCTAGCGCGCCAAAGCGGGTGCTGATAACCGATCCCAATAAACCGGCAAAATAGTCGTCGGCGACGCGGACACCGCCATTTAACGTCAGAGAATTGTTGACGCCATGCTGGACAATCCCCTCGGCAAACTGATTATCCACCGAGGAGTAATTACGCACTTTTCCCATTGCCAGCTCATATCGCCAGTTACCCGGCCGTACAGAGTCCGGCACCGAAGCATAAGGAACGGTGAAGGTAGAAACGCGTCCGCCGGCTTCGATCACCTCCACCTGCAGGTCGCCCTGATCGCGCGTGTTGTACAAATCGCGGATGACAAAAGCCCCCGGCGGCACGTCAGTTTCGTAAATAATTTGCCCGAGCTGGCGCACCACTACATGCGCTGAGGTGCCCGCCACGCCACGCACTTCTGGTGCATATCCGCGTCGACTTTGCGGCCACATGCGTGTATCACTGCCCAATTTGACACCGTTAAAGGACAAGCTGCCAAACAGACTGTTGCTGGTATAATTCTCTCCCAACGACAGAATGCTCTCGATAGCCGGAATCGGGCGATCAACCCAGCTGCGCACTGAATTATATTTATAATCACTGCCGGTTAGATTACTTTCGTAGTAACGCAGGTTGCCCTGGTGGCGCAATTGCCAGAGCCCAACGTTAGTACCGGCATTGAGCGAGCTCCACAAGTAGCCGTATTGATAATTACTGTGGGTATTTTCAGTGCGGGAATAGTTAGTATTGTGGCGGAAAAAAAGCGCCGGAATGCCGCTGTCCCATTCAGAAACCGGAATAAATCCGCGCGGCGTGCGCGACAGTGCCTGCTGCGGCACCAGCAGGTTAAGGCGCAGTGCGCTCATATCAAGCTCTTCAGAGACGGTCTGACCGGTTTCTGACAGCAACAAACAATCGCCCGGCTGGCGCGCTGCACTGCCTTTTAACCGAATCGCTGTTTTCTGCATCAGTTCAGGCGACAGACAGGCCACCCCCTTGCCACCCTCATCGGCTTTAAATAATATCGGCTCAGCAGTAGCAATCAGTTGGCTGTTTACATAGACGTCGAGCGTGTGCTCACCTGGCTCAGCAGAGACATCATGCTGATTAAATCGCGCCAGATCCTGCCCGTATGACGCGCCTTTTAATAAAGCCGGATCGAAGTAATAATCTTCGGCTTGCACTGACGGCAACCCACTTCCCACAGCCAGAATTATTGACGTCGCGACATGCGTTAAACGATGAACGGACCGTTTATAACGGGAAATCCCCACTAATTCTCGCTCCCTGATCGTTGATTACTGTCAGCCTGATAGTATTTTTACCGGCAGGTGCGGCACGATTAAACCAGAAGGTGCGGCTGCTTAAAGGTGGCACCATATCGGCTGTCGCCTGCAGTGCAACACCTGTGGCATTCAGTTGAATGCGGCCGAGGTTCAGATAAAACGGTAGCGTATTGGTGATGACCACACCGCTGCGTTGTCCATCCCGTGCCGGCGCAACCTTGATGGTGGGGAAAATATTTGAGGGTGGATTGCCCAACCGCGATGGTCGATAAAATAATTTCACCCGATTTCGCAAAACCACCAGCATTTTATTCTGGCCTTCGGCTGCTGCGCCAGCAATGTTGGAAGGAGGAATTTGTTGGAAGTTAAACCAGAACACGGATTCGCGATCCTGCGGCAACTGACGGGAATTGGTGTGAGAAATCCGCACTACCTGACCGGCCTTAGCCTGGATGCGAAATGACGCGGGCGAGGCAACAAAAGGGATATTTCGTTTGCTTTCCGGGCCATCATTGATATTGCCTTCGTCAAACCAGCTTTGAATCACAAAGGGAAAATTACTCTGATTGGCCAGATTGACGTCGACAGATCGTGCATCGCTGCGATAAATAATCCGGGTGCCGGTCATCGTAACGTTGGCCCAGGCGGAAACACTCGCCATGCTGACAAACGCAAAAAATGCGCTATAAAATAACAAAAACAACGAATTACGATAAGTCATACGCATTCCCTGTTGAGCAGAAGCAAGCATATATATTGGCGTATGACAATTATAAGTGAAGGATTAAGAAACATCCGGAAATTTAAACAAACTGGTCAGCTTTCTGGCAGGTCGTACGGTAAAAAAGGGTCTGAAACAGACCCTCTGGATTTACAGATAGGATATCGCGTACTGCATGGTCGCCATCACGCTGCCGGGTGTTGCAACTCCGGTTGAAAAGTACTGCGCGGTGTAGGTTGAGCTTGCGCTGGTCTGGTTAGCGCCCAGCACCAGGTCGCGATTTCCGGTAAAGCCGTTGGTAAAGTTGATGTTGCCACCGGTTGAATCGACAATTTGCAGCTCTACATTTCCCGCCGTTCCGGTATTGCCCAGATTGCCCGCGCTGGTGACCTGATTACCGACAAACACGGTAGAAAAGCTCATCCCCTCCGCACTACCGGTACAGCCACTGACACCCACTTCAAAAGTGGTTGCTCCGGCACTTTTACCGGAAGTATCCAGCTGCGCGGTGCTCACCGTTGGCAACAAAACCACGGGCGAGGTGTCAACGCCATTAATTGAAATGCCACAGGTTTGAGCGGCGACTTCACCCTGAAACGAGATGGTATTACTGGAAGCAAATGCTAATCCAGGCAGTACAGCTAACGAAGCCAGTGCTCCACATGCTACAGAATACTTTTTCAGCATCATTTCTTTACCCTTCTGTCATTAATCAGAATATCTACCGCAATATGCGATAATCATGTAACGAGTAAATACATTGATGATTTAATAGCTGTAAAACATGTCACTTCACTGTGAGTTTTTCAGGCAACTTAACTGCTGATTATTATGCCTTAGCATTACTCGTTGGAAATAATAATACGAATATTCCTATATAGAAGTTTAATGATTATGTATAAATCACACCGGATAATGTAAAGATCAAAATATCAACAATTAATCACAAGTAAATAAACAACAACACTACAAAGCACGCATAATTATTAACATAATACATCCGGATAATAAAAATGAATTTTAGTTTACTGATGATAACCCTTCCTGGATCACGCCATTAATTTTAATCATCAATCAGAAACATCCAGCATAAAAGATAATAATCACATCCCCGTTATAAATAGCAAATTTCAAAAGAGATTATTAAAACCATAATGCACCTTAAGATAGATAGAGCGTTATTTCTACTCACGCATCAGTAAGCGTTATAACTTGAATGATAGCGAGCCGCTATTGATTCTCTTATTAATCTTGACTCCAGACACTTTCACATTACATTGCAGAAATTATGCATGTACGCTATAAAAAATATCTTATGAATAAAGCATCTCATTTTGCGGTTTAAGCTGGAGTAGTGGTTAAACCTTTGAGCTGCGACATACCAGATCTCGGAGAAATCCATTTTCTGAAATAACGGTTGCTGACTGTTACAGCTCAGTGTAACTTTTCAAGATAATGCTATACCAGCAGTCATCCCCCGCTGCTTTAGCTGGAAATGTACAAACAGCAACATTTGAATTGATAATCATTTATGCAATGTTGTACTGTAATGTTCTTGAGAATATAAGCCATATTACAAGAGTTAAACAAGGATAAACCTCAATGAGTTGCTCATCAGGATTGCTGAGCTTATTAAATCTCTGTAGAGCAGTCTGCCAACTTGAAAACATGTGACGTATTTTATCAAATTTCAATAATTTAACTCATTCAGGCAAATTCAGCACTCCAAAAAAATGGACTTTAAACTGTTGACTTTAGGGAATAAAAGCTGATGAATAAATATACACTCTCAATTATTTTGTCTGTTCTGTTACAGTCCTATGCCTATGGCTTCATGACCCGAAATATGGGGACGTCTGCCATCTTATTTTTTGTCATGATGGCTTTTATCGCGTGTAGTGTCGTCTACTTTATATTGATGCGGATAAGAAAGTTAACAGTTAAAAAAGAACACATCCCTTGCCTGATCGGATTAAATATCAGTACTGCGCTGGCTTTTGTGGCGTTTTACGTCTCAATATCCCTAATTCCCGCTTCCATCTCTGCGTTAGTTGAAGCTGCCGCAGGTCCGATCTGGATAGTGATGCTTTCTTTACTGATTTATAAAAAATCCGTGAGCTGGTCAGCGATTATGACTTCACTGCTTATTCTGATCTGCGGCGTTGTTGCACTCAGGCTGCAAAATGGCAGCGTGATAGATTTCAATACTGTTTCAGGTGTTTTACTGGCCATCGCTGCTGCTCTGGGTGCTGCACTGGTGGCATGGAATAGTGAAAAAGCAGAATCTGCCGGGATTAAGCCTGTTGTTGTGTTAGCGTGGCGATTTCATCTGACATGGCTGATTTCGCTTATCCTGTTGATGACGTTCCCGTCAGAAAAAATTGCGTTTAGCGATGCAATACGTTACTTAGGGTTGGTGCTGATTGGTGTCGTTCTGCCGATGTATTTTATGCAGTTGGGTATGCAGCGATCTTCCCCACTGGTAACAATGATGTGCCTGAGTATGTTACCGCTTATTACTTATATGTTTGAGATGCTGTTTGGTGGCGAGTTTACGCTGCAACTTTTATCAGTGCTGATTATTGGCACTGGCGCGTCATTCCTGCAGATCTGGCTGAACAGTCGCGCTACAGCCTGAATTAAACGCAGTATTGACAAGAAATTACTGCCGGATCACTTTCGGATAAACCGGTCATATTTATATCACACCGATGACCGCCCTATTGCCCCCCTTCGCCATTTAACTGCCCGGCTGGTCGGCAATGGCCAGCAAATTGCGGTCGTAAATATGCTTCTTCATCATTTCCAGTAATGCCACTCCCCGATGCTTGTCGATCCGATCGTAATATCTGCCAGCGAAAAACAGCTGCTGTAGTTCGGCTGAGCCAGCAACGAATTACTGAATCCCTGCGGCCAGTTCAACCTTTCAATTTTATGCTTTTTGACGACGTCAGGGTCAATAAAAGCCCGACTATCGCCAGCGATGCGGTTAACAGCGTAATCGCATGCCAGCCACCGTGCTGCCATAACCATCCCCCTGCGGAACCCGTTAAGCTGGAACCCATATAGTAAAACAGCAAATATAGTGAGGAGGCATGACCTCGCGTTGCGCCCGCCAATGGACCAATTGAGCTGCTGGCAACGGCATGGCTGATAAAGAAACCGGAAGTCACCAGGATGATACCGGCCACAATCGCGCCAAGCATATTGGGTAAGGTCAGTAATACGCCGATAAACATCAAGCCAAAACCGACCAGCAGTAAAGGCCGCTTACCGAAGCGATCCGCAAGGTTTCCGGCCAGCGATGAAGCAACAATACCAAAGGCAAAGGCCAGGAAGATCATGCTGACCTGTGTCTGGTTAAAATTAAATGGCGCAGCGGAAAGACGGAACGCAGCATAGTTAAACAGCGTGACGAAAATACTGGTAAGGATAAATCCAATGCCATAAATTTTCAGCAAACCCGGTTTTTTAAGGTTTTGCCCCCAGGTTTGCAGATGATATCTGAGATTGATTCCGGGTTTTCGGCTGAAATTACGCGATTGAGGCAGCAGCAGGATAAATCCCAGCGCTGATAGCAAGCAGAGCACACCCAGAATCTCCATGGCGACCTGCCACGACCAGAATTCTGTCATCATCCCCATTCCCACGCGGCCCATCATGGCGCCAAAGGCGGTGCCGCCCACGTACAACCCCATGGTTTTACCAAGGTGAGCGGGATGAATCTCTTCTGCCAGCCACGCCATCGCAACTGCCGGTACGCCGCCGAGAATAACACCTTCTGCCGCTCGGGCAATCAGCAACTGATGCCATTCAGGTACCCACGCGGCAACCAGATTCAGCAACGACGCCAGCGCCATTGAAGTAAACATTACGCCACGCCGTCCCCACGCCTGCGAAAAGGCGCCGGATAACAAAATAGATATTGCCAGTAATCCGGTAGTCAGCGATAAGGCCAGAGAACTTTGTGTCGGAGAGATATGAAAACTTTTGGCGAAGGACGGAAGTAACGGCTGCACACAATAGATCAACGAAAAACTGGCGAATCCAAGCAGAAACAGTGCCAAACCCGCGCGACGATATTCCGCTGTACCACGCACAATCCCTTGATCGCCCTCTGCAACGTTCTGCGCTAACGGCTCTGCAGCAGAAAACGGTCTGACTTCGCCATTAACCTCACTGCAGGCGTCCTTGGTGGGATTCGACAACATTACTGGCTCCTGATCGCGGAATGAGTCGAAATTGTAGATTTTAGTTAACCACTAATCCAATATATGGAAAAGGCATCTGAGATATATTAAACATATGGACATTCGTCATATACGCTACTTTCTGCAGATCAGAGAAGAGAGCAATTTCACCCGCGCCGCCGAGAAACTAGGCATTGGTCAACCGCCTCTGAGCATGCAAATTCGCGATCTGGAAAGAGAGATTGGGGCCCAACTGTTTCAGCGCACCTCCTCTGGTGCAGTGCTGACCGAGGCCGGCAAGGCATTTTATGAGGCGGTTAAACATATTCCGGATTTGATGACGCAGGCAAAAATTGCTGCTGCGCGCGCAGGCTGTGGCGAAACTGGCTCGCTGACCCTGGGATTTACCGGAACCGTGGCGCTACATAAGCTGACACGCGAATCGATACGCGGTTTCCGGACGCAGTGGCCTGAGGTAGAGCTGAATGTTAATGAAGCAAATTCTCTCGCCCTGATGGAACAATTAGCCGCCAGGCAAATCGATGTTGCTTTATTGCGCGCGCCGCAGCGTGTTGCGGATAATATCCAGCTGTTTTCATTATTCGACGAACCACTGATTGCTGCTCTGCCGGTTGAGCATCCGCAAGCCAGCCAAAGCGACCGGCTGGATTTAAAAACCTTGCAGCAGGATCGTTTTGTGTTAACGCCAGATACCCTCGGTACCAGCCTGCGTGAAGCCACGCTCAGAGCCTGCGAAAAAGCCGGGTTTACCCCCGCATCAGAGCAGCCAGCACCGCATATCGTTTCAATACTGGCGATGGTGTCAGCTGGGCTGGGGGTCTCTCTGGTTCCTGAATCTACTCGCCAGTTTCATCTGGAAGGAGTGAAATATCGTCGACTCTGCCATCCCGCGGCAGCGATAACGCTCTCAATCGCGCTGAATAAGCAGAATATTTCCCCGGCGGCCGAGAATTTTTATCAGCTGGTCAACTCAATTGTGAACCACAATTAAAAAACGGCAATCCCACGCAATAAGCTTAATTGTTGGCCAGCTTATTTTCATCATCGGCGTAATTAAAGGAAATCTGCGCGCCCTTCTCTTTCGGTAGCCTTCTGGCCTCGAGAAAAACGGATTTCCAGTAAGGGTTATTCAGCGAAGAGCGCATCACGCCTTTACTGGCCGATGCGTGAAGGAAATGTTTGTCGGTATCATAAAAGCCAACGTGCATCTGGCGATGAATACGGAAAAAAACCAAATCACCAGGTTGCAGATGCGCGGGTTCAATTCTTTTACCCATCAGGATCAGCTGACTGGTGGTCGCTCTCTCCATCGGAAGGTTAAACCGGTCTTTAAGCGTGCGCCAGACAAATCCGGAACAATCGACGCCGGTCAGTTCGGTTCCCCCCCAATGATAAGGCGTGCCTTGCCATGAGTGCATTTGGTCGTGAAGTGCAGCAATAACCGGAATAAGATCGGTATTTTTGCTGCGACTAAGGGTGTCAGATGAGGGGCGATTGTGGGTTTGCTGTGTGCCAGCAGGCTTATGAGAAGAACAACCGGCTAACGTCAGAAATGACAATACGATTAAACGGTTAAAGATTTTTAGATTTGTCATTCCCTGCGCCAGTTTGTCGGGTTTAGCTGTCTGGGAACGCATCTTAAATACTGGAGTCATCGAACTCCAGCACTAAGATATTTGATAAAATGACTGAAATTTACAGATAATGACATTAATTTATCAGCGCTGTTATGCGCTCCACCGATAACGGAAAAGCGCCGTCGCTCTGTCGTCACCTGATCACGGCGCTATCGCCGTTTCATGCAGATAGCGCCAGGCGGGCTGCCCGTTATCAATATCAATGATTGCCAGTGACCAGCGCGCCAGGACACTCTCCTGATGATAATGCGTTTCACGATAGCGGCACACCACACTTTCCGCGGTGACGGCCAGCGTTTCACAAGCATCAATGTCAATACGCAACCCCGGGCGTGCAGCCGTGTTACGTCTGAACAGCGCCTCAACGTCGTTCAGTCCAATAAGCTGACCATTGATGGTCACCATGCTGAACGACGCGCTAAAGCTACTGAGCAGTTTCTCCAACATGGACGGTGAACCGTCGCGGCCGGTAAAAACCGCTTCAATCCACTGATGCAGTTCAATCACGCTGCGGTGAGCAATTAACTCTCTTTCTGATGGCATTACGACTCCAGTTCTTAACTACAATGCCTGAACCTGTGCAGAGGCAGTCAGGCCAGCTTAATGGACAACTTCGCCGTCATTGAGGATAAAAATCACTTTTCCTTCCCAGAACTCGGCGATAAATATCTCTTCTTGCTGAATCGCTCTTTTATTTATTTCATCACTGAGCCACTCTTCATCTTTATCCACCGAATGTAGCGCATAACTCCTTACCTTTCCCTGTTTCATAATAATCACTGAAGGCATCACTTCCTCGTCACAGATCACCGTCAGCTGACCGTTGGGCTCAATCTGGGCATAGGCCACGCTTTGAAATGAGTGAACGCCCTGAGAATGAAGCTGTGAGGTGATATTCAGAATATCGATTTTGTTCTGTTTCTGAAGGATATTCTCCATCATAAACCGACCCTTTTTGATAATCGGTATCGGTTCTCCAATGGCAACGATTCGAAAGAAGCTGATGTGCTTGGTCACTGAATTAAGCAGCGAGATTAAGCTAACGCCGATAAGCAATACAATAAGGTACTGATAAAGTGGGATAGTATCACTGTATATCACTCCACCTATCACCCCACCCAGCACAAAGTTACCAATAAAGTCTACCGGGGTCATTTGGGACAACTGAGTTTTACCTGACAGATTAAGATGAAGAATGACAATAAAAAAACCAATAATAAATTTTACTAAAACTATTCCATAGTATTCCACTGTGTCTCTCTCTTGCTGATCTATCCGGGTAACAGCACTGCTGGTAGCTGAGGAATCGCGGGATAATTCGCGAAAAATGAGCTTCCCGCGCGAATAGATATGATAAGACATTCGGTCCATCTCTGCATTGCTTTACCCGATGAGTCGTAATTTGTGGTTAAAAATTAAGCAACGGAGCGCTTATTTCCTCGCGCCAGCTTACCGCTGCTGCTGATTAAATAATTGCATCAGGCCACGTATTCTGCGGCATTGGCCACCAATTATATCAGTCTCGAAAAAGTCAACCGGCTAAAGTTTTTTATATTGACCGTTCAATATAACCATCATAGCTGTTAGTCTGAAAGGGTGAATAATTTCAGGCGTAAACGAAACGGCGTGCCAGGATTATTGTCTGTTAACCACTGTGATAAACACCCAGTACACGGATGATTTGAAGGGTTATATCCATTTCCAGATTTTGTATGCCGTGTCAGTCTTATTCACTGAGATATTTGTAATAGCTTAACCAGAGGTAATTGATGAACAATCCACCTGCCGAAGAAAAAGACAAAATCAACCCTGTGGTGTTTTACACCTCAGCCGGGCTGATTTTAGCGTTTTCTTTAATGACTATTTTTTACAGCGATCTGTCAGCCAGATGGATTCTGAAGGCGGTTAACTGGGTATCAGCGACATTTGGCTGGTATTACATGTTAGCAGCGACTGTCTATATTGTTTTCGTGCTATTTGTCGCCTGCTCGCGCTTTGGCTCGATAAAGCTCGGCCCGGAGCAGTCAAAACCGGAATTCAGCGTGCTCAGCTGGGCCGCGATGCTGTTCGCCGCGGGTATCGGTATCGACCTGATGTTCTTCTCGGTCGCAGAACCTGTCACCCAGTATATGCAACCGCCTGAAGGCGCAGGAGAGACGTTTGAAGCTGCGCGTCAGGCAATGGTATGGACACTGTTCCACTACGGTCTGACCGGCTGGTCGATGTATGCTCTGATGGGCATTGCGCTCGGCTATTTCAGCTACCGTTACAACCTGCCCCTGACCATCCGTTCAGCGCTCTACCCTATCTTTGGTAAGCGCATTAATGGCCCGATTGGCCATACGGTGGATATCGCGGCGGTAGTCGGCACCATTTTTGGTATTGCCACAACGCTTGGCATCGGTGTAGTGCAGCTAAACTACGGTCTGAAAGTGCTGTTCGATGTGCCCGAAGGATTAGGCGCACAGACTGCGCTAATAGTCCTGTCGGTGGTGATCGCGACCATTTCCGTCACCTCCGGTGTTGATAAGGGTATTCGTATCCTTTCAGAACTCAATGTCGCACTGGCATTGGGGCTAATCCTGTTCGTACTGTTCGCCGGTAATACGGAGTTCCTGCTTAACGCGCTGGTGCTTAACGTTGGCGACTATATTAATCGCTTTATGGGTATGACGTTGAATACCTTTGCTTTTGATCGCCCCACTGCGTGGATGAACAGCTGGACCCTGTTTTTCTGGGCCTGGTGGGTGGCATGGTCACCGTTTGTTGGCCTGTTCCTGGCGCGTATCTCACGCGGCCGTACCATCCGCGAATTTGTGCTTGGCACCCTGATCATACCCTTTACCTTTACCCTGCTGTGGCTCTCGGTATTTGGTAATGCCGCACTGTATGAGATCATCCACGGTAATGCCGGTTTCGCACAGGAAGTGATGTCGCATGCTGAACGCGGTTTTTACAGCCTGCTGGCGCAATATCCGGCGTTTAAACTCAGTGCCTCAGTCGCTACCATCACCGGTATGCTGTTCTATGTGACCTCTGCCGACTCCGGCTCGCTGGTGCTGGGTAATTTCACCTCGAAGCTTAAAGATATCAACAGCGATGCGCCTAACTGGTTGCGTATCTTCTGGTCGATCACCATTGGTGTGCTGACGCTGGGGATGTTGTCAACCAACGGCATTACTGCACTGCAGAACGCCACGGTAATTATGGGGCTTCCGTTTAGCTTTGTGATCTTCTTTGTGATGGCAGGACTGTATAAATCATTGAAAGTAGAAGACTACCGACGCGTCAGTGCGAATCGCGATACTGCGCCTTATCTGGTCAGCGGACAGGATCGACTGAGCTGGAAAAAACGTCTTTCTCGCTTAATGAATTATCCGGGCACGCGCTACACCCAACAGATGATGGAAACCGTGATGTTACCTGCCATGCAGGATGTGGCTAAAGAACTCGAGCTGCGCGGCGGAAAAGTGACGCTGGAGAAAATGCCACCGGCTGATGATGAAAATCTGGGCCACCTGGAATTACGCGTGAATCTGGGTGAAGAGCAGGATTTTGTTTATCAGGTCTGGCCGCAGCAGTATTCAGTACCGGGCTTTACCTACCGCGCACGCAGCGGTAAATCCACCTACTACCGTCTGGAGACTTTCCTGCTTGAGGGCAGTCAGGGCAATGATTTGATGGATTACAGTAAAGATCAGGTGATTATTGATATTCTTGATCAGTATGAACGCCACCTGAACTTCATCCACCTGCATCGTGAAGCACCGGGAAACAATATCACCTTCCCGAATGTGTAAATAAGCCTACCGCAGGCCAGATTATTATCTGGCCTGCGTTGTTCAGGTGACTAACAGTGTATATTTCTTCAGGAAGGGGGAATTACGGGGAACAGTCGATGCAACGTACTAGAACATCGGATCGTCAGGTGTACGGCTCACAACAAGCTCCAGCGCTTCACGATAGATATCTTGCGTAACCGGGTCTGACGTGGTTTCCAGTTTTTCAATCAGCTTCAGGATAACCGCTTTATTGGTCACGTGATTTCCAGAAGCGACAATTTCCTTTATAGCTGCACCAATAAACTCAGCTTCGGCTGAATGCTCTCCACCGACGTTATCAATGTAATCAGAAAGCTGACTTTCAGTAGACGACTGCTGCATGGGTAATTCCTCAGACTCTAAATAGTTCATCCGGCCGGGCTGCAAAACGTATATGCCATTAAATCGCTATCCGGCTGTTGTGCAGCATCTTTCAGGTGAGATAGCATGACTACCCCTCCCGCGACACAAATTAGTTGTTTCGATCTTGGGTTAACTCTCTGACTATCAGAGGGTTTACCCCGGATAAAAGCATAGAATGAGATTTCCGTTTCTGCTCAGTGTTTTTTTGTACCGTCAGCGGGTCCGTCGCTGGTAAACAAATGCACGACGTTGTCTCTGTCACGTATTTCATGCGTCATACGGTTTTGAGTGTCGGGCTGGCTGGCTCTCACTTCGTGAATTGCGCGTTGGCAGGCACGACGTTTCACCGCATCAACTTCTGCTTTCGCCATTAATTGCAGTTGATGTATCAAAGCAGCGTTGCTGATCACACCATCGGCACGGATGAGCGTAAGTACAGCTTCGCCCATCATAATATCGGTTAATTTTTCTTCATCACTTCTGTTCATAACAGCTTCTCTGAATCTGAATCAGTTACGCGCCCCTGGGTGGTCAGAGACAGTTACTTGAGCGGGATTCGCTTAAGCGATTCCAGGTCGGGTCCGGCGGAGAAAAGACTCCAGGCGAACACAGACCTGTCAGAATATTTGGGCTGAATAATCGGGGTGGGCACAACAGTAATTCTGAAAACATAACAGCGTATTACTCAGTCTCCACGGCCAAACAGCATACCAATAAGTTCCTGATAATGTCTTTCCTGCTCCTGGGTACTGCACAGCTCCAGACGGGTAAGTAACTTTGCACAAATTGCCTTGCGATTGATATTTTTACCGGCACGCAGAATCTCAACAACGATCAGACCCAGCGTCTCTTGCTGAGACGGTAAACTGGCCTCATTAAAATATTGGGCAATGTTCTGGTCTGGTTTAGGGTTAAATCCATTCTGCCGCATGTGTCTGCCCTCAAAGGAGTAAAGTTCAATAAGCACCCAAGTCTGCCTGGGAGACTAAGTTATACAGATTTGTAAAACATGTACAGGAATTCTGATTAACTACCGAAATGATTTTTATGCATAAAGTGCTAACTCAACGATAACATGGAGTTAACTCATCCTGTATTGGATAATCCCGCGGAACAATCGGCGATGAACAGGAAAAAAATTATACAAATTTGCTTTCTGCCTGCACCAGGTGCAGTTATTTAATCTGCTGCTGGTCGCGTTATCCTGCGACCGCAATACAAAGATTACCGGGGGAAATAGTCCATATGAATATCTGGTGATATACTGTATGCATACCCATAAGCCGGAGGGAAAGTGCAAGGCAGTAATCTCAACCATCGCCAGCTAGCCCTGGAAGTCATTGGCAGAGCAGTATTTCAGCTAATAAAATCCGGTCAGGCCATCGAGCCGCGTAATATCATCCTGATTCTGCAGCTGCAAGGTGCGCAGGCCTCGAGTGAACAACAAAAACGAGTCTACCTGTTAGCCAGGCGTGTCGTAATCGAAGATCTGCGCTAAACGGCAACCGGATAATTCATTTCCCCTGAGAAACCACCAGCTCAAGGGCTTTACGGTAGATATCCGCCTGGACCACATCTTTTTCACGCTCCAGCTTATCAATCAGGTGTAAAATCACATCACTGGTTCTGACGTTGATTTTTAAGCTGAACAGCTCCTGATAAATTGAATCAATAACCGCATATTCGCTTTGGTAAAGATCATCAGTGTTTTTAAAATAATCAGTGATTTGTGTCTCTGTGCTATATTCTTTCGCGGCAATTTTTGCATGCATATTCAAACTCTCAAAAGTTAAGTTGCTCAGCCAGCAAAGCTGGCGCTGATGTACAACTTTAAAAGGGATCGTTAATCAACATACTGTGTTGAC
The DNA here is from genome assembly GCF_050037805.1 of Winslowiella sp. 2C04. Lineage (NCBI taxonomy): Bacteria > Pseudomonadati > Pseudomonadota > Gammaproteobacteria > Enterobacterales > Erwiniaceae > Winslowiella > Winslowiella sp. 2C04. The sequence goes on from NZ_CP188300.1 coordinate 2,708,181, forward strand.
ACGAAATAAATCTATACAACAATCTTATTTTTGTACAACTTCATCCGCATTTATTTATCTGGTCGGAGCTGTTTTTTATGTTCAACTTTAACTAAGCAGTTGAATAACATAAACAATCTATTTAATCAGGATGTACAACTTTCTTTAACTTATCCTCTACAATACCTCGTTACCCGCGCTCATCATTTAGTCATCCACGCCATAACATGGATGACTACGCGCCGTCAGGTTGGCAATGAGACCAGCGATTCACGGCTGATTTCGCCGACCGATTTCGCACCGGTTAGCGTCATCGCCACGCGCATCTCTTTTTCAATCAGTTCCAGCAGATTGACTACCCCCGCTTCGCCCGCCGCCGCCAGCGCATAGATGAATGCGCGTCCCAACAACACGCTGTCAGCACCCAGTGCAATCATGCGCACCACGTCGAGGCCGGTACGAATGCCGGAATCAGCAAGAATAGTCATATCCCCTTTTACCGCATCGGCAATCGCCGGCAGCGCACGGGCACTGGAAAGCACGCCATCGAGCTGGCGACCACCGTGGTTAGAAACGATAATGCCGTCGGCACCAAATCGCACCGCATCTTTAGCATCTTCGGCATCCAGAATGCCTTTAATGATCATCGGCCCTTGCCAGAACTCACGAATCCACTCCAGATCCTGCCATGAGATCGACGGATCGAAGTTGGCTCCCAGCCAGCCGATATAATCTTCCAGCGTGGTCGGTTTGCCGCGGTAGGCCGAAACGTTACCGAGATCGTGCGGTTTACCGTTTAAGCCGACATCCCACGCCCATTGCGGGTGCGTCATCGCCTGCAGCACGCGGCGCGCCGCCGCGTTTGGCCCGCTCATGCCAGAGTGAGCATCGCGGTAACGCGCACCAGGCACCGGCATATCAACCGTGAACACCAGCGTTTTAACGCCGGCGGCTTGCGCACGCTCCAGTGCGTTGCGCATAAAACCCCGGTCTTTCAGCACATACAGCTGAAACCACATCGGGCGATCGATAGCCGGTGCCACTTCTTCAATCGGACAAACCGAGACGGTCGAGAGAGTAAACGGAATCCCTTTCTTCTCTGCAGCGCGCGCCGCCTGCACTTCACCACGGCGTGCGTACATACCGGTCAGGCCGACCGGTGCCAGCACCACCGGCATCGCCAGTTTTTCACCGAATAGCGTGGTTTCCAGGCTCAGTGCCGACATATTTTTCAGCACGCGCTGGCGCAAGGCGATATCGGCTAAATCCGCAGTATTACGCCGCAACGTATGCTCACCGTAAGCCCCACCATCAATATAGTGAAACAGAAACGGCGGGAGCCTGCGCTGCGCTGCCGCCCGATAATCCGTTGAAGCGGAAATGATCATTTTTCGTCTTCCTTATGTTGTTTCAGTGCGTGACCCGGCAAACGCATCAATCGCTGCTGACGCGCTTCGTCTTCATGTAAGGTTTTCATCGTGTCGTGGACAAAGCCCAAATGGCTCATCGCCGCCTGGCGTGCCGCTTCGGCATCGCCATCGAGGATCGCCTGCAACAGCGCCTGATGCTGGTCGGTCAGTTGGGAAAAAATCTGCGGCTGGCTATACATCCGCTGGCGGCTTTGCAGTACTGTCGACTGCATCAGCTCAAAGAAACCGCGCATGGTCTGCAACAGCACAAGATTGTGCGAAGCCACCGCAATCGCCAGATGAAAGCGCACATCCGCCTGCGCGGCCAGTGCCGGATCATCACTGTCTTTAAGTTTCAGCGTGGCATCAAAGGCATATTTCAGCTGCTGTTTATCGGCTTCGGTGGCGCGGAGCGCGGCATACCACGCGGTACTCGCCTCAATCGCATGGCGTGCTTCAAGGATGTCGTAGCGGTAGTCCGGATCGTCTTCAATCAGCTGACGTAACGGCTCAACAATATTCAGATCGGTCCAGGGCACAATGGGTTCACGCAGTCGGGTACCGTCTCCGCGTCGGCTGATCAGCATGCCAACGCTGATTAGCTGCTGAATCGCTTCGCGCAGTGACGAGCGTGATACGCCCAGTTCGGCCGCCAACTGGCGTTCGGCAGGCAGCCGCATTCCGGCGAGGAGTTTTCTTTCATCGATCAATGCTTTCAGCCTGACCACCAGAGAGTCTGCCGGACGCGAAGGAGAGTGTTTACTGCTCATCATTTTCCTGACGGTTCAACTGGCAACAGACCAATACCAATATTGGTCCTACCAAATAAGCGTGATGAAACAGTAATGTTAATCTGGTGTGATTGGCATGCAACCCTGCAGCCAGCATTTTCGTCTATCTGTGAGCGACAACGACTTTTAACAGGAATTGGTAGGACCAAAAAGAGTCACTGCCCCGCAGAATGCGCGGCAGTGAGGCAGGCTACATTCTGACGCGGCGTGCCACCAACGCCACCACCAGCAGTAACAGAGCAACCAGCATAAATGCCACTGGCAGGCTGCTGTAATGGGCAACAAAGCCGATACTGGCAGGTCCGGCAAGCACCCCCATGTAACCCAATGTTGAAATTGCCGGCACAGCCACTACCTGCGGCATACTGGTTTGTCTGCCAATCGCTGAAAACATTATCGGCACAATATTGGCGCAACCGATACCGATCAGCGCGTATCCGCCCAGGGAAAATAACCAGTGTGGCACAAAGATAGTCAGGGCCAGGCCACCCGCAGCCACCACTGCACCGACCACCACCACTGGATAGGAGCCAAAGCGCGCCACAATGCGGTCGCCGGTTAAGCGGCCCAAAGTCATGGTGGCGGCGAAACAGGCAAAGCCCAGCCCGCCAGCCGAATCGGGCAGCTGGCGGTATTCAGTCAGGAACACGGCACTCCAGTCAAGTACTGCCCCTTCAGCAAGGAACACCGCAAAACAGATGGCTCCCAACAGCAATACCGCGCCGCGCGGCAGGGCAAAAGCGGGCCCTTCGGCAGGGTTGGCATAGTTAAGTAAACCACTGATACTGATCAGCAGCATTACCAACACCAGCAGCGCAATAATTAAGGTAGCGCTCAGCGGCGACAGGCCGAGCAGCATCATCCCGCTCATCGCCCCGGCACCGGCGATACCACCCACACTGTAAAAGCCGTGGAATCCGGACATAATCGGCTTTGGCGACGCTTTTTCAACGATTATCGCCTGCACATTCATGGCGCAGTCGGTAATCCCAATGCCGACACCAAAAGCCAGCAAGGCCAGTGCCAGCCAGCCGCTGTCAGGAATCACCGCCAGCAGCGGCATAATCAGACTGAAGATTAGCACCGAAACAATCAGCACCGCCCGGCAGCCAAAGCGCGTGGTCAGCGCTCCGGTTAAGGGCATGGCGATCAGCGCGCCGCCGCCGAGGCACAGCAGCAACAGCCCGAGAGTGCCGTCGTTTACGCCGGTATTGAGTTTGGCAAACGGCACCAGCGCCGCCCAGGCGGCAGTGGCGAAACCGGCGATGAAAAACATCAGGCGGGTAGCCGCTTGTTCACGCTTTGCCGGCGTAAAGTCGGCACTCTGCTGTGGCAGAGAGTTGGAGTAATCTGGCATTTTGCTATGTTCTCGTGCAGCGTGATTAAACGGTTAATATTGGCCGTTGAGTCGGTCCAGTACTTGCTGATGCAGCTTAGGACAGCCGCTGGCCACCACTGCCCCGCCCTTCTCGGCTCGCTGACCCTCCAGCGTCGTCACCACGCCTCCGGCTTGTTCAATCAGCGGGATCATCGCCACAATGTCATACGGCTGGAGGGAAAACTCCACGCAGATATCAATGCGCCCGGCGGCCAGCATCGCCATCGCATAACATTCGCCGCCGTAACGCGTCATCAGCGTCTGCTCCGCCAGTTGCGCAAACTGGATCTCCTCGTGCATTCCGGCCGGTTTCGGCGCGGTGGTATGCAGAATGGCCTGATCGAGCGACAGGTTTTTACGTGTCTGCAACAGCTGGTGCCCGTGAATACTGCTGGCCCACGACTGTTTTCCATCAGACCAGAACCGCTCGCCGGTATACGGCTGACTCATCATTCCCATTACCGCGTGCTCATTCTCCAGTAGCCCAATCAGCGTGCCCCAAACCGGCAAGCCGCAGAGATAAGGTCGGGTGCCATCAATCGGGTCCAGCACCCAGGTTAACGGGCCACCGCCACTGGTGCCAAACTCTTCACCCATAATCGCATGTTCGGGAAAATGCTGGCCGATTAGCGCCCGCATTACAGTTTCTGCTGCGCGATCGGCGGCCGTTACCGGATCAAAGCGGAATCCCGCTTTCGGTTTGCTTTCGACAGAGAGATCATCGGCGCGATAACGCGACAGGGTTTCTTTACTGGCGGCATTGGCCAGTTGATGAAAAAAGGAGATATCAGGAAGCTGTTGGCTCATATCGTCGTACCCTTAATCGGCATGGTAAAGTTGAAGGCGTTAGCGGTAATAGTTTATGCTCAGTTTTGCTCGATTTGTACAATTAAAGGAAATTTAATGCTCGATTATGCAGCTTTCCCACAGCAGCGGCAATCCCTGATTCGCCAGAAACTGCACGATGAAGGTCGGGTGGTCTGCGCGGACCTCGCGGTACAGCTACAAGTGTCTGAGCACACTATCCGCAGAGATTTGCAAGAATTAGCACGCGAAGGGATCTGCAAGAAGGTCTACGGTGGCGCGGTGAGCATCGTGGCGGAGTCGGGCCCCCTTAGCCACCGCGCACAGGATACCAGCGCTGAAAAAATTGCCATTGCCGCAGGCTGCGCGCGGCGGGTAAAAGAAGGTGGATGCATTTTTATCGATGCCGGCTCTACCAACCTGGCGATGGCGAAAGCGCTGGCACCGCAGCTGAAACTGACTGTGGTTACCAATTCACCGCTGATTGCTGTAGAGCTGATGAACCATCCGCATTACGAGGTAATTATGCTCGGAGGACGGCTACAGAAGCAGACAGGCGGCAGTCTGGGCGTCACGCCACAACAGCAGTTAAGCCATATCTGGTTCGATCAGGCTTTTCTCGGCGGCTGCGCGATGGATGCCGAAGCCGGACTGACAGTATTTGACTATGAAGATGCCGAATTTAAAAAGGCAGTCGTGGAACGCAGCAACGATATTATCGTTGCCCTGACTGGCGATAAAGTCCCCGGCATTGCGCGTTATTCAGTAGCGTTATGCGAAGAAATTTCATTGATGGTGGTGGACAAAAACCTGCCGGAAGAGAAGCTGATGGCGTTTAGCGCGAAGAATATTGCCATCGATTGGGTGTAAATCTGCCGACTGAGTGGCGAAAACGCCGCTCAGTCGACAAACCGTCGCCTGCAAAGATTAATCCAGATCCGCACCGTTGCTGGCGATCACTTTCTTATACCAGTAAAACGACTTCTTGCGGGTTCTGTTCAACGATCCCTGACCGCGATCGTCGCGATCGACGTAGATAAAGCCATAGCGCTTGCTCATTTCGCCGGTTGAAGCCGAAACCAGATCGATGCATCCCCAGGAGGTATAACCCATCAGCGGAACGCCATCATCAATTGCCTGCGCCATCGCTTTGATATGTTCACGCAAATAGCTGATGCGGTAGTCATCGTCGATGTCTCCCTGCGCGTTAATTTCATCCTTCGCACCCAGACCATTTTCAACCAAAAACAGCGGCTTCTGATAGCGGTCGTACATCATATTCATGGTAATTCGCAGCCCAAGAGGGTCGATACCCCATCCCCACTCGCTGGCCTGAATATGAGGATTCTTCAGCGACTTGACGATATTTGCTGCGCTACTGTTACCGTCATTCATATCTGCTGATGCGCAGCGCGAAGCGTAATAGCTGAAAGAGACGAAATCGACGGTATGACGCAGTATTTCACTGTCGCCCGGCTCGCTGACAACAGTCACGCCCTTCTCGCGAAACAGCCGTTTGGTATAAGACGGATAGCTGCCGCGTGCCTGCACATCGATAAAAAACAGGTTCTCGCGATCCTTTTCCAGCGCCGCCCAGACATCTTCCGGTTTACACGACCACGGATAAAAATTGCCCCCCGCCAGCATGCAGCCAACCTGATTTTGTGGATTGATCTCATGAGCAATTTTTGTCGCCAGCGCGCTGGCGACCAGCTCGTGATGCGCCGCCTGATATTTTACCTGATCCTGATTTTCGCCTTCCTCAAATACCAGCCCGGCGCCGGAGAACGGGCTATGCAGCAGGATATTAATTTCATTAAAAGTCAGCCAGTATTTCACCAGGCCATCAAACGCTTCAAAACAGGTACGGGCGTAGCGGGCAAAGAATTCCACCATTTTACGGTTGCGCCACGAACCGTACTCCCGGACCAGGTGCATCGGCACATCAAAGTGACACAGCGTGACCAGCGGCTCGATATTGTACTTCTTACACTCACTGAACAGCTGACGATAAAAGGCAATGCCCTCGGCGTTTGGCGTCAGTTCATCGCCATTGGGATAAATACGGCTCCAGGCTATTGAGGTACGGAATACGGTAAAGCCCATTTCTGCCATCAGGGCGATATCGTCCTGGTATCGATGATAAAAGTCGATGGCCTGATGGCTTGGATAGAACTCCTCGTCACGCACGGCAAAACGCTTTTCCTGACCGATTTTCACCGCCAGCCGGTGTTTCCCATGAGGGATCATATCCACCGTGGTGACACCTTTGCCCCCCTCGAGCCAGGCACCTTCCGCCTGGTTTGCGGCAATCGCGCCGCCCCATAAAAAATCGTCGGGAAATGTTGATGCTGACATTCGCGTCCTCTTATCTCAGTTAACTTTTATTGCACGCTGCGGCGCGTCAAAAGGGATTGCATCAGCGCCTGGCTGCTCGCTGTTTTCCACCGGAATATCCTCGAATCCCAGCAGCAAGGTGATGACAAACGACAGCACCACCGCCAGAATCATCACGCCAAAGACCCAGACAATACTCATCGGGTTGGTCGGATCGAAGAACTGCACGCTGGTAAACAGCCCCGGAGAGGCCATCGAGTGGCTGGCCAGCCCGGCAATACCGGCGATGCCGCCGCAGACAAAACCGCTGATCAGGCAGGCTATCAGCGGGCGTTTCAGCCGTACCGCCACGCCGTACAGTGCGGGTTCAGAAATACCGGCTACAATCGCCGAAGCCGCCGCAGCCAGCGCCGTCTGGCGCAGTTCCGGGTTTTTAGTCCGCCAGGCTACCGCCAGCGAAGAACCTCCCAGCGACAGGTTAGCGCCAATTTCTGAAGGCATCACCATGCCCTCTTTACCGGTTTCGGCAATGGTCTGAATAATGGTTGGAGTAAATACGCGATGCATTCCGGTCATCACCAGTAACGGCCAGATAGCGCCCATAATCGCCACCGATAGCCAGCCGAGATAGCTGTGAATGGTGTACACCAGCGCAGAGATACCGCTGCCGATCCAGATACCCAGCGGGCCGATCAGCATAATGGCGATCGGTGCCGCAATCAGCACGATCAGCATCGGTTTCAGGAAATTTTTGGTGACTGCTGGCGTGATGCGATCGACCCAGCGCTCAATATAAGAGAGCAGCCAGGTCATGCACAGCGCCGGGATGACGGTATAGGTGTATTTCACCGCGGTTATCGGGAATCCCATAAACTCCACCTGCTGGCCCTGTGCGGCCTTCGCCATCAGGTCGATAAAGTTCGGGTGAACCAGCACCCCGGCGATGGCAATCGCCAGTGACATATTGGTTTTGAATTTTACTGCCGCTGAGGCTGCCACCATTATCGGCAGGAAGAAGAATGCGCCGTCGCCAATCACATTCAGAATAATCAACGTCGAGGAGCCTTTCTCCAGCAGCCCGCTCATTTCGAGGATCATCGCCAGCAGCTTCACCATTGAACCGCCAATAATCGCCGGGATCAGCGGTGACATGGTACCAATCAGCGCATCGAGAATTCCTGCGCCAATGCGTTTCAGGGTCATTTTCTGTTTTACCGGCGCGGCGACGCGTTCGGTGGTTGTGCCAGACGGCAGCAGTTTCAGCACTTCGGCATACGCCTGTGAAACGTTATTACCCACAATCACCTGGCACTGGTTTTCATTCTGCACCACGCCCATCACACCTGAAATCGCCTTCAGGCGGGCGCCGTCGACCATGCTGGCATCGTGCAGCACAAAACGTAAACGCGTCATACAGTGTGTGACGGCTTCAATATTCCCGGTGCCACCGATGGCTTCAACAATCGATCGTGAAACTGCTTCAAAATTCTTTGACATGAGTAACCACTCTCTTGTAACGCACAATTATTATTAAATTCATATGGTTATAAAATAAAACCGCGTTACCGCATGACAGAGGGAAAATAGGTAACCGGTTCCACACGAGAATGTTCAACAATGCCGACCAGTTCAAGAGGCTTTATAGGTTAATTTTCGTTTTGTGATAGCGATCGATATTGAGTGAGAATTGCAGCAATGAGTGTCGCCAGTAAGCTTAAAAGCCGACGTCATGGGCGGTGAAGCGCTATAAACCGCTGTCCGCACTGCAAGATCAATATCAGAACAGTTATTTAGCCGTGACGAAATGTGTAGAATGGCAATAATTTCAAGGATTGCGGAACCAGCCATGTCGACCATGCAGCAAGTGGCAAAAAAAGCCGGCGTCTCGAAAGCCACGGTCTCACGTGTGCTATCCGGCAAGGGCTATGTCAGTGAAGCCACCAAAGAGCAGGTGTTCAGAGCGATTGAAGAGACGGGATACCGGCCTAATTTGCTGGCGCGTAACCTGGCCAGCAATACCTCACAGTGTATTGGTCTGGTGGTGACCAACACACTGTATAACGGCAGTTACTTCAATGAGTTACTTTCACAAGCCGCAAGGAAACTGGAAGCGAATGGCCGCCAGTTGATTCTGGTCGACGGGAAACACAGTGCCGAAGAGGAGCAGCAGGCGATTCAGTTTCTGCTGGATTTGCGCTGTGATGCCATCATTATCTATCCGCGATTTTTATCCGTCGATGCGCTGGACGTGATAATCGATCAGACAAAGCAACCGATTATGGTGGTGAATCGTAAACTGAGGAAGCATCAAAGCCATTGTATTTGCTGCGATCATAAAGGTTCCAGCTATCAGGCCACGCGCCATCTGATCGCGCGTGGCCACCAGCATATCGCCTTTATAACCGGCTCGCTCGACTCACCCACCGCCACTGAACGTCTGTCAGGCTACAAGCAAGCGCTGCTTGACTGCGGGCTGGCGATTAGCGAACCACGCATTGTGTCAGGAAAATGGAGTCCGTCCAGCGGCGCAGCGGCCGCCGAATCATTGCTTGAACGCGACATCAGCTTTAGCGCGCTGATCGCCAGTAATGATGATATGGCGATAGGCGCGATGAAAACCTTTACCGCAGCCGGCATTCGCGTCCCGGATGATGTTTCAGTAATGGGTTTTGACAACATTCCCACTGCGCCATTCCTGACGCCTTCGCTCTCCAGCGTCAAAGATCCGATCAGCGAGATGATCAACGAAGTGATAAACCAGTTGATTGCCATGCTGGATGGCGGCTGGTTATCCCGCGACAATCTGTTTTTATCTGAACTGCTGATCAGAGACTCGGTCTGCGACGGCCCTTTTAATCCCGCTAAGTGAAAAATCGTCTGCCGCGACAGCCTAATATTTGCAGGTCGTGATAATGGTAGCGTTGGGCAAGAGCGATCAGATGCCGGGTTTCTGCCCGTCGAACAGGCACGATAACATCGTAAGAATAATCAGGAGGTGAGTGCATCATTGCTAACGACACCGCATCTTCGCTAATTGGCATCAGATTGAGATTTTCAATCTGCGCGATGCCGCGATAAGTTTGTGAGAACAGAGGAATCTCAGCGCCAGTACTCTCTTGCAGATGCTGATAAATTCGCAACATATTCCATGCGCTGAGCGTCTCTCCCCGCCTGACGTAATAGCTCACCGACATCCCCTCAGGCAGCGTCACCCTTGCGGACCCATTAAGATATCTGGCGGGCAAAAAGCGGCTGTGTGAAACAAAAATCGCTTTATTATTACCTTCCCGACTGACATACCTGAGAAAAGATCTGTCCTCAATCTCAATTCGTTCAGGCGACATCGTCGCGATAACAAAATTTGGATTAAGCTGACTGCCGGAACGGTTCCCCAGGGTAAAAGAATTACCAGCTAACTTTCCATCCTGAGATGGCGTCAGCAGGCGATATCCCCCCCGCATCACACCACCGGCAACAGATAATATTCCACTGGCAAAAGACAGCCATCCGAGGATGGCTGAGATTCCCGGATGGTTATCGACGGTAACTGAACTGGCAACAGCGCTAATATCCGCCAGTAGCGTCGAACTACCGGTCAACAGCGACAGCTCCGAACTTGCCGCCAGCGCCGCGCTAAGGCTGGCCGCTGCCGCCAGTGATGCTCCCGCAGTAAACAGTGAACTGACAATACCAAGTATGCCAAGCCCTATCCCGGCAGCCGCCTGCCAGCTGAAATGGCCTGAAGGATCGCTACGGTTGATCGGGTCACCGTCGCACCATGCCGAGGGATTCATTCCCCCCGCATCAAAAGGGCTCCAGCTATCCGGGCAACTAAACCGCATTAGTGCCGGATTATAAGCCCGCAATCCATTACCGGGATGTAAGCAATGGCTGACGGGATCACGGCGCTCGCCGTTAAAGCTTGAAAGCACGATACTCATTTCGCCTCCGACTCCTGGATTATGTCGATAAGCAACAAGTAGCGTGGCGCAAGGCATCGGGCAATTAAACAAATACCACAGTTATCATTCTTGACTGCGGATCACGTTTCCAGAATAGCGCCGGAAATTTGGCAAGGACAGCATTAAAGGCGTCACCAACGCCTTTAATGCTGGTTTAATCGATTCAGAAAAAGCCCAGCGGCTCTATGCTGTAGCTTATCAGCAGGTTTTTAGTCTGCTGATAATGATCAAGCATCATTTTGTGGGTTTCACGGCCGATGCCAGATTTTTTGTATCCACCAAATGCGGCATGCGCCGGATAGAGATGATAACAGTTGGTCCAGACGCGTCCGGCTTTAATCGCCCTGCCTACGCGGTAAGCGCGGTTAATATCGCGGGTCCAGACCCCGGCACCAAGACCGTAAATCGAATCGTTAGCAATGGCAATCGCCTCAGCTTCATCCTTGAAGGTAGTAATACCGACCACCGGCCCGAAAATCTCTTCCTGAAACACCCGCATACTGTTATTTCCTTTCAGCAGCGTCGGCTGAATGTAGTAACCGCCAGCTAAGTCGCCTTCCAGTTTCTCAATGCCGCCGCCGACCAGCACTTCCGCGCCCTCTTGCTGCGCAATATCCAGATAAGAGAGAATTTTATCGAACTGCTGCTGCGATGCCTGCGCACCGACCATGGTTTCGCTGTCCATCGGATCGCCACGTTTAATGGTTTTTATCCGTTTCAGTACTGCGTCAATAAAGGGCTGATAGATCGACTCCTGCACCAGCGCGCGCGACGGACAGGTACAGACTTCGCCCTGATTAAGAAAACCCAGCACTACGCCTTCAGCCGCTTTTTCAATAAATGACGGCTCCGCCTGCATAATGTCTTCGAAGAAGATATTCGGTGATTTACCGCCCAGCTCGACGGTGGAAGGAATCAGATTTTTTGCCGCCAGCTCAAGAATATGCCCGCCGGTGGCGGTTGAACCGGTGAACGCCACTTTGGCGATACCTTTATGCGATGCCAGCGCTTCACCGGCTTCACGACCAAAGCCGTGCACCACGTTCAGCACGCCCGGCGGCACTAAATCGTTGACCAGTTCCGCAAACAGAGTAATCGAGAGCGGCGTCTGCTCTGCCGGTTTCAGCACCACGCAGTTACCTGCCGCCAGTGCCGGTGCCAGCTTCCACGCCGCCATCAGCAGCGGGAAATTCCACGGAATTATTTGCGCCACCACGCCCAGCGGTTCATGGAAGTGATAGGCGGCAGTAAACTCATCTATCTCTGCGGCGCTGCCCTCTTGCGCCCGTAGGCAACCGGCAAAATAGCGGAAATGGTCAACCGCCAGCGGTAAATCCGCCGCCAGCGTTTCACGCACCGGTTTGCCGTTATCCCAGGTTTCATTGACCGCCATTCTTTCCAGATTTTGTTCCAGCCGGTCGGCGATTTTCAGTAGCGTCAGCGAACGTACCTGTACCGACGTTTTACCCCAGGCATCTGCCGCTGCATGAGCGGCGGCGACGGCATTATCGACATCCTGCTGCCCGGATCGCGGAAATTCGCCAATCACCGAGCCATTAACTGGCGAGGTATTGGAAAAGTATTCACCCTGTACGGGGGCAACAAATTCGCCATTAATAAAGTTTCCATAACGTTGTTGCAGAGTGATCAGCGAACCTTTGTATCCTGGATATGCGTAACGCATGGTGTTTCTCCTGTCCATTTCACTGGCGCATAATTAACAATCAGATAACCCAAAATTAACATTGGCAGAAGAACGCCAGGATGTCAGATGGTATGCGGTGAAATTGTGAAGTGGCCGGAAATATCTTCAGCATCAGGCTGATAACGGTAGCTGCGCCATCAGGACCTCCAGCATTTTCTCGCGTAGCGGATCGCGCGCGTCGCGCATCCAGGCAACGGAGAGCGGCAGGCCATTAATCGCTCCGGCTCCGTTGCCGGTTAGCGGAATATAGCTGACATTGCGCGCCGGCATACGTGAAGTCCACTGCGGTACAATGACAATCCCCAGCTCTGCCGCCACCAGATTGATAATGGTCTGTTTTTCATCAGCAAGCTGGGCAATTCTGGCGCTTAAACCGGCCTCGGCAAACAGATTGATCGACAGGTCGTGGCTGTGCGGCCGCGATTTACGTTCCGGGACGATTAAGGGCTGATCCTGTAAATCAGAAATCTGTAAACAGTCACGTTTTGCCAGCGGATGACTCTGCGGCACTGCGACCACAATGGCTTCGTTAAATAAGAAACGCATTTCGATATCGCGCTCTTTTTTCTCCGGCGGTCGAATAAAGACCAGATCCAGCCGTCCTGATTTAAGCCGGGGTATTAAGCGCAGGGTTTTGTCTTCAAATATCTGTACTTCCACATCGGGATAGCGTTTGCGAAACGCCTGTAACAGTTGCGGAATTAAACCGGCAGCGGCGCTGTCGATGGCGCCAATCTTTAACGTGGTTGCCTGTTGTCGGCCCATCTGGCGATAGCGGCTGGCCAACGCATCCGCCTGTGCGATTAACAGTCTGGCGTCATCAAACAGTAACAGGCCGGTTGGCGTCAGCGCCACGTTACGTGTCGAACGAATAAACAGCCGGGTTCCCAGATCCTCCTCCAGCAGGCGTATATAGCGCCCCAGCGCCGATGGCAGCATTTCAAGTCGGTGCGCTGCATGTCCGAAATGCAGCTCTTCTGCCACCGCGATAAAACAGCGAAGTTGATGGAGGTCCATGCCAGCTTCCTTAAGGATTATATCAATTTTTTGTATAAACCACGGCTAATGATCGCCGGGAGATTTTCTTCATACTCAGTTCGGTAATGCCTGTCACTACCCTACATAAAATAAAAGAGGAAAACCTCATCATGACCTGCAAACTCGAAAATCGGGTATTGCGCAAAATTACCCTGCGCATTGTGCCCTTTATCATGATTCTTTATTTCATTGCCTTCCTCGACCGCGTAAATATTGGTTTTGCTGCGCTGACGATGAATCAGGAACTTGGTTTTTCACCCACGGTATTTGGTTTCGGTGCCGGTATCTTTTTTATCGGTTATTTTTTATTTGAAGTGCCCTCCAATTTAATCCTGCATAAAGTCGGCGCACGTATCTGGATAGCCAGGGTGATGATCACCTGGGGGCTGGTATCAGGTGCAATGGCGTTTGTGCAGGGCACCACCAGCTTTTACACCCTGCGCTTTCTGCTTGGGGTGGCGGAAGCCGGTTTCTTTCCCGGCATCATTCTCTATCTCAGCTACTGGTTTCCCGCCCAGCGCCGTGCGCAGGTAACCGCCATGTTTATGGCTGCCGCCCCGCTTTCCACCGCATTAGGCTCACCAATATCAGGTGCATTGCTCGAAATGCACGGGCTGTTCGGTTTCAGTGGCTGGCAGTGGATGTTTGTACTGGAAGCGGTGCCGGCGCTGATCCTTGGCGTGGTGGTGCTGTTTTACCTCACCGATCGTCCTGAAAAAGCCAAATGGCTGACCGATGAAGAGCGCGAATGGCTGGTCACCACTATGGCGGCAGAACAGGCGCGTCGTCCTCAGCAGCAGCATCAAAGCCTGTGGCGAGGGCTGGCGGATCGACGCGTATTGGCGCTGTCGCTGGTCTACTTTGGCACGTCGGCCGGTCTTTATACGCTGGGCATCTGGTCACCCCAAATTATCAAGAGCTTTGGTATGTCGTCACTGGAAGTCGGCTTTATCAATGCCATTCCGGCGGTACTGGCAGTGGGTGCCATGATTTGGTGGGCGCGCCACTCCGACCGCCGCAATGAACGAACCTGGCACGTGATCGCGGCCTGTCTGCTGGCGGCGCTGGGGCTGGTACTGGCGGGAATTGCCACCACAATAGTGGCGGTAATGCTGGCGCTGATTCTGGTCAATATCGGCATCAGTTCATCAAAACCACCGCTGTGGAGCATGCCAACGCTGTTCCTATCCGGTTCAGCCGCCGCCGCCGGTATCGCCACCATCAACTCCATCGGCAATCTTGGCGGCTTTTTTGGCCCGACGATTATTGGCGTAATCAAGCAACAAACCGGCAGCTATGCCAACGGACTCTATTTTGTCGCCGCACTGCTGGTGCTGTCGGCGTTACTGGTGCTGTGGCTCTCCTGGTCGCAGCGCAAACCGCAATCCAGTGGTAACAGCAATACCGCTGCCACTCAGACCCTGCATCATTAATTATAAGGATTTCACTATGCGTAACTACTCAATTGCCGCTATTCCTGCCGATGGCATCGGCCCCGAAGTGATCAATGCGGGTATTCAGGTTCTGCGCAGCCTCGAGCAGCGCTTTACCGACCTGCGCTTTAACATCACCTCATTTGACTGGGGTTCAGATTACTACAAACAACACGGTGTGATGATGCCGGAAGATGGACTGGCGACGCTGAAAAATTTTGATGCCATCTATTTTGGTGCCGTCGGCGCGCCGGATGTGCCGGACCACATTACTCTTTGGGGCTTACGTCTGCCGATTTGCCAGGGTTTTGATCAATATGCCAACGTTCGCCCGACGCGAGTATTGCCGGGCATCTCCTCACCGCTGCGTCATTGTCAGCCGGGCATGCTGGATTGGGTGATTGTGCGTGAAAACTCTGAAGGGGAATATTCCGGCCATGGCGGTCGTGCCCACCGTGGTTTACCGGAAGAGGTCGGCACCGAGGTGGCGATTTTTACCCGTACCGGCGTCACGCGGATCATGCGCTACGCGTTTAGCCTTGCGCAATCACGACCGCGTAAACAGCTGACGGTAGTGACAAAATCCAATGCTCAGCGCCACGGTATGGTGATGTGGGATGAGATTGCCGCCGAAGTGGCGCAGGAGTTTCCCGACGTCAGCTGGGACAAAATGTTGGTCGACGCGATGACGGTGCGTATGACTCTGCATCCGCAATCGCTGGACACCATTGTCGCGACCAACCTGCATGCCGATATTCTTTCCGACCTCGCAGGCGCACTGGCCGGCAGCCTTGGCGTTGCACCGACCGCTAACATCGATCCCGAACGCCGTTTTCCTTCAATGTTTGAGCCGATTCACGGCTCGGCTTTTGATATCACCGGTAAAGGCATTGCTAACCCGATAGCCAGCTTCTGGACCGCCGCACAAATGCTGGAGCATCTTGGCGAAACGCAGGCGGCGCAGGCGGTGATGCAAGCGATCGAGACGGTATGCCAGGCCGGAATAAAAACGCCGGATGTCGGCGGCACCGCCACCACTCAGCAGGTGACGAATGCCGTCGCGCTGACCATTCTGCAAAAGGTGGCCGTGCCGGAAGGTGAAACGATTGCCTGACGAAACAACGAGCACGCCGCGGGCGTGCTCGGTTAATGATTAACTGACCACCGCCTGAGGCAGCTGCGTGCCGCGATAAAATGCTTCGAGCAGCGAACGCGCCCAGTCGGTGCCCTGCAACGTTCCCGCCTCTGCAGTGATATTTTCTGGCAGGCAGGCGCTCATAATCTGCTGCGTAAACTCGGGATGGAACTGTACCGACAGTGCTGACGGTGAGTAACGAATGATCTGACATTCATCCATCGCCGAACGGGCCAGCACCTTAGCCCCCGGCGGCGCTTTCAGTACCGACTGGCGATGCGACAGCCACGCATCAAACTGTGCAGGTAGCGCAGAAAGCAGCGCATCACCCGCAGCCAGGTTATCCAACCGGTGCAGGCCGCGTTCCCAGCCGTGCGGATTATCCGCTACCGTGCCGCCCAGCGCGTAAGCAATCAGCTGATGCCCATAACAGACGCCGAGTAACGGCAGTTGATGATCAACTGCACCCCGCACCCATGCGGCGGTGCGCTCACTCCACTCGGCGTGATCGGTCACCATCGCCCAGGAACCACTGAGGATGGCACCCGAAACCGTCGCGTAATCGGGAAGTTGTTCACCAAGATGCGGGCGAAACACCTGATACTCAGCGCCCTGTAACTGTAATGCCTGAACAAACCAGTCAATCTGATCGCCAACCCGCGAACTGACTTCAGCAGGCGGAACTTCAAGTTGGATAATTGCCAACGGTGCGGTGTATAGAGGTGACATGCCGAATCAGACTCCTTGTCAACAGAAGATGCCATTACTGCCTGAATGTATCAGGTAACCGGTGCTCAGTCTGACACTTCCCCGTCGCCGCGTCTCATCACTTTTTCAGATTACCTAAGTCAGTTAACATAAAATAACTTACCCCCGGCAAGGAACATTCGTGTCATGATAAATCGGTGAGTTAACAACGCAACATTAAGGAATGCGTCGTGGCACTGCGTCATTTTTTTTTGGTTTTACTGGTGGTTTCTCTCTGGGCGTTTAATAACGTGGCGATAAAATGGGGTCTGCTTGACCTGCCGCCGCTGTTTATGACCTGCATGCGCTTTGTGGTGGTCGCGATAGTGCTGATCCCTTTTACCCGCGTCACCCGTGAACAGCTTCGTTACCTGCTGCCGCTGGCATTCACCTTTGGTTTCCTTCATTTTTCGCTGCTGTTTGTCGGCATCAATTATACCGACGCCGGAACCGGAGCGATTGTGGTTCAGCTGGGCACCCCGTTTGCCATGCTGCTGGCAATGTTGATTCTTAAAGAGAAACTGACGCTGATTCAGGTACTGGGGATTGCGATTTCACTGAGTGGTGTGGTGGTACTGACCGGCAGCCCAACTATTCCCAGTGGGTGGGTGCTGTGCCTGTTACTGAGCAGCGCGGCAGGTTGGGCGATCAGTAATTTGATCGTCAAAAAGTCACCGCCAATCAAACCGCTGACCATGACCGGCTGGATCTCGTTTCTGGCTATCCCGATTGTCGGGCTGGCTTCGTATCTGCTGGAAGCCGATCAGTTCAGCGCGCTTTCACACTCTTCCTGGCGCGGCTGGTTCGGCATTATGTACAGCGCGATTGGCTCGTCAATTATCGCCTATTCGTTGTGGTATGCGTTGCTGAAGCGATATAACGTCAATCTGATTATGCCCTACTCACTGCTGACGCCGGTGCTGGCGGTGACGATGGGAATAGTGGTGCTGGGCGACAGCATGAATACGTTTAAAGCGATCGGGGCGCTGCTGGTGATTGCCGGCACGGCGATTTCTGTGATCAATCTGCGAAGTTTACGGATGCATGCGCGCTTTCCACGGCTTTCCAGACGGCGTAAACCGTAATAAGCCAGCTGGCGGCAGAGTCATCAAACGATGACGAAAATGCCGCCGCTGAAATTAATTTACTTCTTCTAACTCGTCACGCATCGCCTGAATCGCTTCACGACTGATGGCCGCCAGCGTGCGGTAGAAAGGCGTGCTGGCGTGCGCTTCTACTTTGCCAAGGAATGCGCCGCACCACGGCATCAGATAGTCGTCAAACAGCGCGATTTGCGCCTGAATTTCGTCCTCTTCCGACTGATCTTCCAGCCATGAAGCCGCCAGCAACAGTGCACCGATATGGTCGGCTGGCGCATCGCTTAATGGCATGCCGCGCTGCTGCAAAAAACTGCGTACATCCGCTTCCTGCGGGCCATTTTCCCACTGTGAACCATACGGGGAAACCTTGCAGTCGCTGCCCACAAACAGCGCATTATAATCGGCGGCCAGCGCCTGCGGATCGCTGTTCTGTTGCAGGCGAGTTAACAGTTCATCCTGCTCCAGCGGCCATTGCTGCTGCAACTTGCCTTCACGCAACAGAGTAAACAGCGGCACCAGCAGCGGATCCTGCGGCTGACGATTATACAGCGAGCCGAGAATGCGGCAGATGATGGAGAACTCATTCATTCATTTTAGTCCAGTAAGAGATTAAAAGTGACAGCGTCACAAATCAGCAAATTCTTCGATGCGTTTGCCGGTGCGTTTTTCCAGAAAATCCAGTAAACGACGCGGCGTGACATTTAACACGCGTTCTTCCGGAAAATCCACTTCGCGCATAATTCGCAGGCAGTGTTCAAAGTTACCGAGGGTAAAGGCGGTGTGGGAATCGGAACCAAATGCCAGTCTTCCACCGGCATCGCGTACTGCCGCCGCAATCGCCCGGCAATTCGGCTCGCTGCCGGCGCGCGAGGTGGTAAACGATGAATTATTAATCTCCAGCGCCACATCATATTTCGCTGCCGCCGCCGCTATCGCCGGAATATCCACCGGGAACTTCGGATTGCCCGGATGGCTGATAATATGCACATCACCATTGGCCATCGCCGCAATCATAGCTTCGGTATGGGTGGCTTTATCCTGTGGCGCAAATACCGGCTCGTGAAAACCGGCTACCACCAGATCCACCGCATCCAGCATCGGACCGGTGCAGTCAATTTCACCGGCGGTATTTTTGATATTGGCTTCAATGCCGCGCAGAATGCCAACGCCTTCCACCAGCCGTGGCCAGATGCGCATATTAATAAAATGCCAGGCGTGTGGCGCATCCGCCATATCCGGCCCATGGTCGGTAATGGCGAACAGTTTGATGCCGTTGGTTTTGGCATGAACCACATAGTCGTGCAGAGTGCTGTAGGCGTGGGTACTGGCAACGGTGTGCATATGAAGATCAACGGGGTACATAGCGATTTTCTCCTTTTTTAATAAGGCAAGGATAGCATCCCTGCCCTTACAGAGGTTAATAACCGCGTGCGATATCCACTCGTCCTTCCGGCATTTCACCGGCTTCGCGCTGCTGGATTGATTTGGCAATAAAGTCCATCGCTTCTTCCGGCAACGTGACCGCAGCGTTATGTGGCGTAATCGCCACTCGCGGGTGCGACCACAGCGCACTGCTCTGCGGCAGCGGTTCCTGAACAAACACATCCAGCGCTGCCGCTTTGATTTCACCGGCCTCCAGTGCCGCCAGCAAATCATCTTCAACCAGGTGAGCACCACGCGCCAGATTCAGCACAAATGCTGCTGGATTAAGCTGGCTTAACAACTGACGATTGATGATCCCCGCCGTCTGCGGCGTATTTGGCAGCAGGTTAATCAGTACCTGAGTGCCATCAAGAAAATCGTTTAGCTGATCGGCCCCGTGATAGGTGGTGACGCCATCAATTTGCCTGGCAGTACGGCTCCAGCAGCGGATTGGGAAACCCCATGCTTTCAGACTTTGCGCCACATTACGCCCTAAAACTCCGGCGCCAAGAATGCCGATGGTGAACGCATTGCGACGGTAGTTTTTTAACGGTTGCCACAGCGCCTGCTGTTTTTGCAGCTGATAATCATCGAAGCGGCGAAACCAGCCCAGCACGGTATACACCGCATACTCCTGCATTTGCAGGCCCATGCCGGTATCTTCCAGCCGGAACAGCGGAACCGAGGCCGGCAGCATCTCAGGATGCTGTTTTAACTGGCTCAGAATATCGTCAACACCAGCGCCAAGGGCGAAAATCCCTTTCAGATCGCTGCGCCCTTGCAACATTTCAACCGGCGGTGTGCGTACCAGCGCGTAGTCTGCCGCGGCATTGTCGCCGGGTTGCCATTCACGAACGCGCGCTTGCGGAAGGCGTTGCTGTAAGCCGTTGATCCAAGTGGCTGCTTTAAAAGACGGATGATAAAAAATGATATCCACATTTCCTCCTGTTTTTTTCAAGGCTCAGGGATAATGGGCGTGCTGGCAAGTGAAAATTTCGGGGCAGCTAATCTGCCCCGTGGCATTACGGTCTGACCGGCGCTTGCTGAATCAGCTTGCGCAGCAGTGGTATCAGGCAAAGCATTAACAGGCCAATTGCCGCCGCACCCCAACCGAGAAGGCTGAAGATATGGCTGTAGCCCGGGTTGGTCAGCAGTGGCGTACTGCCGCTGTTATCCGGCATCCAGCCTGAAACATAGCCCGCCAGCACCGAGGCCACACCGGTGACCATCATCCAGCAGCCCATCATCACGCCCTGATAGCGCGCCGGTGCCAGTTTGCCAATCATCGCGTAACCAATCGGCGAAATCAGCAATTCCCCGATGCTCTGGAACAGATAGCTGATAACAATCCATTTAAACGCCACCATGCCATCACCGCCGGACAGCATGATACCCAACGGCAGCACCAGCATTCCCAGACCTATACAGAACAGTGAAGAGGCAAACTGCAAGGGAATATCAATGCGCCAGCCGCGCTCGCGCAGGTTGCGAAAGCCCATCGCCAGCAGCGGGCCGCCAATAACAATCACCAGCGTGTTAATATTCTGCACCCACTGCGGAGCAACATGAATGCCATAAACGTTAAGATTGATATTGTGCTCAACAAACAGCATCAGCCCCATCGGCGCCAGTTGATACAGCATCCAGAACACCAGGGAACCGATCGCCAGGATCAGATAAGCGGCCATCCGGCGCTGCTCTTCGCGCGGACGATGGCGCAGCGTGGTCAGGCACAGCAATAAAAACACCGCAATGCCCAGCACGATAACAAACGAGCCGGTAAAATCGGCGTGTGTCAGCATGATGCGAATCAGCGGAACCAGCAGTACCAGAATCGCCAGCCCGATCAGCATCCGCAGCCTGAACTGGCTTTTACTGGCCTGCAGCAATGGCGTATTGATATCTGCAAGGATTTTCCAGCGCAGCAGTGAGATGATAATCGCCAGCACATTGCCCACCGTGGCAAACAGGAACAGCGCCTGATAGTGCTCGGTAAGCTGGAAATAACCGGCTCCGGTAAAACCAATAAAGAATCCGAGGTTCATACCCGCGTAATTCCACAGAAACGCGCTCTCACGGCGGTTATCTTCCGGGGCAAAACGTTGGGTCAGCATCATATTGATACAGGTGACATTCAGGCCGCTGCCGGTGAGGAACATCGCCAGCCCCCAGTATAATCCATCGGCGCTCTGCCCGGAGAGCACCCAGCACCCCGCCACCTGCAACACCATTCCCAGCACAAACAGATTGCGGTTGCTGAGAAAGCGGCCGCCAAGATAGCCGCCGAACAGGTGCAGACCGTAGTTAAACGCGCCAAATACGCCCATCATGGTCGTGGCTTCGGCATTGCTGAATCCGAGACGTTTGGTGGCATACAGTACCAGCGTCGAATAGAGAACGGCGAAGCCGAGCGTGGCGAAGATCTGAATAAAGAAGAGTGCACCCGAACCGGCGGGAACGCCGTGTGGCTGCGCCTTTGTTACGTGATTCAAACTAACCTCTGTGATTTTCTTGCCAGAATAAGCGCATTATTATGCGCATTACTGCTCAATGATGCAGGATGGAAAATGTGATTAGTTATGTTTTTTGCCTCTTTCGGCCATTTTGCCAGCAACCTGCTGAAAAACTGTCTGAACGCATCACGGAATGACGAAAGTTCGTTGACGGCGCGGCGGGAAATCCCTACATTAGCCGCCGTCGACAAGTCAGTTGCCGACAACAATATGGTGAGGTGTCCGAGTGGCTGAAGGAGCACGCCTGGAAAGTGTGTATACGGCAACGTATCGAGGGTTCGAATCCCTCCCTCACCGCCATATTCTGTAAAAAAGCTCGAACTTCGGTTCGGGCTTTTTTGTTTTTGGCTGGCGGTGGAATTCAGCGACCGTCATCGTAAAGGTGAGCAGGCTATTGCCGCCAGTGGGCCATCGCGCCTCGCTACCAGGAACAGGCTGCGCTGGCGGCAAATGAATTGGGCGCCAGCATATTACCCTGCCCTGAGGGGCTATACGTTGCTCCGCAATGCATCACTGAAGAGCGTCAAAATCAATATCGATTTTAATCCTGTAAATACCCCTCCAGGACTAACTTTTTAGTTTCGAAATCAACATAACCAACAGACCAAACCTGATACAGATTTAAAATTTGATATTTTTCTGCGGATGTCGTGAGCTTTACATTTTCATAAATATTATGTCGGGATTCACCTTTAACGATATTTGCCACACCATCAGCAACAACGGCAATTCTGTCATCATCTGCAGTCTGAATTATGGCTCTGATATCCAGCTCAGCCCTACCGTCGGATCTTAAATAAACATAATCAACACCAGAGATAGTCCCCGTTACTTCGCCAGAGACTTTACCTTCGAATGAAATGAAAATTCTCACACCTTGCAAAGGTATTTCTTTTTTACCTGATAAAATATCTTCAAACGAAGTGCCACTGTCAATGACATCAGTTATGGTCATGTCATAGGTGATAATTTTCTTTCCATTCATAACACTACCTCTTTTGTAATCGATCATGTTCTCATCAGGCTGGTTGGCAGTAGATAGCAGACTTTCAGTGTTGCAACCGCCGAAATTTTAGTATAACTGGAATCTAACAGAATTAAGCCGCATAATTTTCTGTTATTGTAAAAAATAAGCATGCTTCTGAAAATGACAGGCAACCATAATGGCCGAAGGTATATAACAGTAATTTCACCGGCTACAATCGCTGACAGATCTGTCGTATACTGTCCCTTAACCGACAGGGAAATTAATGGATAAATTAGCCTTCAAACCCTGGTTGACGCGCTGGAAACTCATTCCAGATGGCCCCCCCTGCGTCACGCATACCTCACAACTCCTGCCGGTAAAAACAATCACAGGTGGCATAAAAGCCATGCTAAAAATTACCGATGACGAGTATGAACAAACCGGTAATGCTCTTATGGCGTGGTGGGGAGGAAATGGCGCGGCAGCGGTTATCGCCTGTGAAAATCAGGCAATTCTTCTGGAGCGTGCCACAGGACCCGCCTCTCTGTCCGCTATGTCCCGGGAAGGCCAGGATGCAGAGGCCTGTCGTATCCTCTGCCTTACTGCAAACCAGCTGCATGCAGGCCAGAAACGTCCGTTACCTCAGCTTATGCCTCTTCATGAGTGGTTTTGCGCTTTAAAACCAGCAGCGCGGAAATATGGTGGTTTTCTTATCCGCAGCGCAGAAATATCGGAAGAATTGCTATCCACTCCACGTGATGTGGTCGCATTACACGGTGACCTGCACCATGAAAACGTTCTTGATTTTGGCTCATCGGGCTGGCTGGCGATTGATCCCAAAGGGGTAAAAGGCGAACGAGGATTCGACTATGCCAATATTTTCACCAATCCGGATGCTGACAATCCCGTTCCCCGGGTCGCGACTGTGCCAGAAGTATTTGAACAACGGCAGGAGATCGTTAGTCAAATGGCAGGTCTGGACAGAGAGCGGCTTCTTATGTGGATAATTGCATGGTGTGGGCTTTCAACCGCATGGTCACTTGAAAGCAATGAACCAATTTCCACCACACCAGAAGTCGCTAGGCTGGCAATTGCCAAACTGCAGCAGTGACTGAAACTGTTCAGGTTAACCTTAGGGGTGAAATTCAGGCCAATTTTTCTGATGCCAGACCCCGTCTGTCACCCCAATGTTTCCAGCTTTAAATCGTGACCAAGCGCAAAAGCCCGAACGCGTGTTCGGGCTTTTGGCGGATTGTGGTATCGCTAACCCTCGTTAGTTCTGGGTAATGCCCATCGCCGCCCGCATGGTATAGAACAGGTCGGTCTGGTCGGTCAGGCCAACCACATTTGCAGCATGCGGGCCATAGGCGGCGATGCGCAATTGAGTGCCGGTATGTCCCTGAGAATCTTCCTCCGAGTTACCGTAGCTAATGGTCATCAGCCCACCCTCTTTGGTCTTCAGCGTCTGCGTCAGTCCCGGCGCCTTGCTGTCATTGGCAATGATCTGGCTGGAGTGCGCGTGATCTGCAGTAACGACCACCAGCGTATTGCCGTCCTTACGCGCAAACTCCAGCGCCTTCTGCACCGCCTCGTCCAGATCTACCGTCTCGCCAATCTGGCCACATGGGTTAGCGGCGTGATCCTGTTTATCAATTGACGCGCCTTCAACTTGCAGGAAGAAGCCATTTTGATTTTTGCTCAATAGCTCAATGGCCTTATCGGTCATCTGCGCCAGCGTCGGGGTTGAGGCCGGACGTTCTGCATTCACCTCACAGCGAATCGCTTCATTTGTCAGGTTACCGTGATAGCTGGCTTTAGGGCCTTTCCAGCGCACCGGCATATTGCCTTCAGCAAACAGCCCCAACACTGGCTTATCCTGATTTGCTTCGCTGATGGCGTTCATGCCGTTAAGATCGCTGACCCACTGGTAACCCCGCAGCTTTGCCTGTTCCTCCAGCGTTTTTCCCTGCCACTCACCGGCTTTCGCCGTTTCACTGAAGGTCTTAGCGCCGCCACCCAGCAGGACGTCAACGCGGGTATTTAACAGTTGCTCGGTAATCGAGCCTTTGCCGCCTTGCTCCAGCGCATTACTGGCACAGAGTTCCGTGGTTTTCGCCGGGCCGTAACATTTGCGCGAGGTCACATGTGCCATCTGCGCCGCCGGAGTGGCATCCTGCAATTCCGCAGTAGAGACGTTGCCGGTCGCTTTACCTGCCGCTTTGGCAATTTCCATTATCGTCGGATGATCTTTGCCGTTAACATCTACGCCAATCGCACCGTTATACGATTTCACTCCGGTACTCCAGGCGGTGGCCGAGGCGGCAGAATCGGTTACATAGTCTGGTTTATGGGTTTTCTTATCCAGCGCGTAGTGGGTGTATTGTCCGGTCAGCGGCAGCGCGTCAATGCCTTTAAAGAAACCGCCTGCGCCTTCGGCATAGTTACGCGCAGCGGTGATTTCAGAGTCACCCATCCCGTCACCAATCAGCAGGATTACGTTTTTCGCGGTGTGATTATTTAACGACGCTTTTAACGCCTCGGTTTGATCGCTGGTCAGGCGGCGTGCGCCACCTGGCTGCGTCAGATCGCCTTGAGCCGCGCGGCTGTAGGCAGCAATATCGGCGAAACAGCTGGTGGAAAACAGGGTAGCAATAACCGACAGGGTGAATAGTTTTTTATGTGACATCTTGCCATCTCTCCATGAGAAAAAGTTAACTAAGGTTTTCAGAGAGCGAGTTTGCTACAAAACCCTGTCAGTTTTGTGACACCGGCATGTCATTCTGATGTCAGTCACAGCGCCGCCTGATAACATTAAAACCATTAGCCACCTCACAGTTCGCGCCCTGCTTTCCAACACTTTGTAAAATTTCGTCTAAAGTTTTTCGAATGGTCAATTACTTACAGACCATGTCTGGTCTGGACAAGGAGAACTTCCGATGATGAGACGAGTTGATAACCGTCAATGGAAAGGGGCACTGTTGCTGCCGCTAATGTTTACCGGCGTGCTGGCGGGCATGACTTTGCCTGCGCATGCTGAAGATGATCAGCGCATGTTAACCAGCGCGCCACAGCCGCCCGATGTGCGTCTCGGTCCGTTGTATCACGCCGTGCAGTCGGCAAAGTTCTTTCCCGATCAAAAAACTTTCGCTGATGCGGTGCCAAAATACAGCCCCTCTTCGATTCTCGCCGACTGGCAGATGCAAAAATCTCAGCGTAATTTCGATCTGCGCCACTTTGTAGACAGCAATTTTATTCTGCCAGCCGACGGTGAAAAATATGTACCACCGCAGGGGCAAAGCCTGCGTGAACATATCAACGGATTGTGGCCCGTGCTGACGCGCACCACCGACAAAGTGAATCAGTATGATTCGCTGCTGCCGCTGCCGAAACCGTATGTCGTGCCAGGCGGCCGCTTTCGCGAAGTTTACTACTGGGACAGCTACTTCACCATGCTGGGGCTTGCTGAAAGCGGTCACTGGGATCGGGTGCAGGATATGGTGGATAACTTCGCGGCAGAGCTGGATAAATACGGTCATATTCCGAACGGAAACCGCAGTTATTATCTCAGCCGTTCTCAACCTCCCTTCTTTAGCCTGATGGTTGATCTGCTGGCGAAGCACGGTGGCGATGAGGTTTATGTCAAATACCAGCCGCAGCTGCAAAAGGAGTGGGAGTACTGGATGGCGGATGCGGAGACGGTAAAAGCTGGTGAAGCCAGCCAGCGCGTGGTCAAACTGAAAGATGGCGCGATCCTTAACCGCTACTGGGATGCGCGCGACGTGCCGCGCACTGAATCCTATATGGATGATATTACCACCGCACAGAAAGCGACCGACAGGAATAAAGCGGAACTGTATCGCGATCTGCGCGCCGGTGCGGCTTCCGGCTGGGACTTCAGCTCGCGCTGGTTTGATAAGCCTGACGATCTCTCTACCATCCACACCACCCGCATTGTGCCGGTGGATCTGAACGCCCTGCTGTATCACCTGGAAAAAACGCTTGCTCACGCCAGCAAACTGGCGAAACAGGATGACGCCAGTCAGCGCTTTGACGATCTGGCAAAAAAACGTCAGGAAGCGATTAACCGCTACCTGTGGGATGAACAGGATGGCTGGTATGCCGACTATGACTGGCAGAAAAACAGCGTGCGTAAACAGCTGACCGCCGCCACGCTGTTCCCGCTTTATCTGCAGGTCGCCAGCAAAGAGAAAGCCAGCCGCACTGCCGATGCAGTCCAGAAACAGCTGGTGAAAGAAGGTGGGCTGGTTACCACTAACGTCAATAATGGTCAGCAGTGGGATGCGCCAAACGGCTGGGCACCGTTACAGTGGGTGGCGGTTGAGGGCCTGAATCACTACGGCAAACAGACGCTGGCAAAAGATATCGGCATGCGCTTTCTGAAGAATGTGCAGGCCACTTATGACAAAGAGCATAAGCTGGTTGAGAAGTATGTCGTGGAAGGCAGCGGTCTGGGCGGCGGCGGCGGCGGTGAATATCCGTTGCAGGATGGCTTTGGCTGGACCAACGGCGTTACGCTAAAACTGATGGATATGTACTGCCCGAAAGATGTCACCTGTAATAACGTTAGTGATATCAGCAAAACCCAATAAGGATTGTGCACGTTAATCACTGCATATCCTCACAGCGGGAGCCGAAAACGGCTCCCCTCGACTGGCCCGGAGCCATCATGCAAGCACAAATCACTCGCTCAGCCAGTCGCCGTGCGCTCGTCGCCGGTTCGGTCGGTAATTTTATTGAATGGTATGAGTTTGGCGTTTACGGTTTTCTTGCCACGGTCATTGCCGGGAATTTCTTTCGCCTTGAGGGTGAAAGCGAGATAACCAGCCTGATCCTTACCTACGCCGCCTTTGCCCTCGCCTTCTTCTGCCGCCCGCTGGGCGCGATTCTGTTTGGGCGTATTGGCGATCGTATCGGCCGTAAGCCGACGCTGATAGCAGTGCTGATTATGATGACGCTGGCTACCGCCGCCATTGGGCTGATGCCGACATACGCTACGCTGGGGGTCGCTGCGCCGTTGCTGCTGACGCTATTGCGCATGCTTCAGGGGCTGTTTGCCGGCGGTGAGTTTGGCGGCGCAGTGGCACTGATGACCGAGTTCGCGCCGCGTGGCAAACGTGGCAGCTACGGTGCCTGGCAATCTTTTACCGTGGCGCTTGGTTTACTGGCCGGTGCCGGTGTTGTGGCGTTACTGGCTACATTACTGACCAGCGAACAGTTGCACAGCTGGGGCTGGCGCGTGCCGTTCCTGCTGGCCTTGCCAATGGGTCTGGTGGCGCTGTGGCTGCGCTTGCAGCTGGATGAAACTCCGAGCTTTAAACAGACGCAGCAGAATCTGCAACCCGCGCCGCTTTCCGGCGTAGTGAAAGCCATCGCGCTGGGAATTGGTCGCATGATGGGCTGGTCAGCAGCCGGTTATACCTTTTTAGTCGTGATGCCGTCATGGCTGCAAACCTCACTGCACGCCAGTTTCCAGCAGGCTTTGGTTGCCACGGTATTGGGAAATATTGGCTTTGCGTTGACCATTCTGCCAGCGGGTCGTCTTAGCGATCGCTATGGCCGCCGCCGCATAATGCTGCTGGCGATTGGCGCAGTGATCATTTTTACTTTCCCGCTGCTGGCGATTTTACAACAGCCTGAGGCATCCCTGTGGTGGAAGGCAGCGGCGGTGATGCTGGCCGGTGCGGTGGTCGGTTTGCTGGCCGGTCCCGGACCAGCGATGCTGGCAGAGATGTTCCCGACCCGGGTACGTTATACCGGATTAGGCCTGGCCTACTCCCTGTCTAATGCGGTGTTTTCCGGCTGCGCCGGTCTGATCATCACCGCGTTGATCAAGCAGACCGGCAATATCAATATTCCGGCATGGTATGTGGTCATCATTTCATTAATCAGTTTGATGGCGATCCTCACCCTACGCCCCGACGACCATCTGCGCGATCTCGAAAGTTAACCTCAGCCAGACAGCCCCGACGCTGTCTGGCCTGCAGCCGCCTCAACGCCTTTGTCTGTTTACTGCTCAGTTATGTTAATACCCCGATCTTTTTGTGTGAATAGATAAGCATAATCAATGCTTGAAACCGTTATCGAGAAAGATAATAATTATCATTAGATATATGTAAATGTAAGTCAATCGCATTGCCGCTGCGCGTCAGGCCGCGATCTTTTTGGAAATGGCGGCTCTATTACAATGAAACTATGGGATATCTAGAATGAGAATGGCTTTTACCTTAAAGCGTTCTGCTCTGCTTTGTTCAATTGCACTCACCGCACCAGCACTCTCTTTTGCAGAAGAGACCATGGTCGTTACTGCACAGCCAGCCGAAACCGCCCAGTCACCCACTTCAGGTTACACCGTAAAAAGCAGTACCGGTGCAACGAAAACCGATGAGCCGCTGATTACTACCGGACAATCAATTTCCGTGGTAACCCGTCAGCAGATTGAAGATCAGGGTGCGACCAACCTGAACCAGGCGCTGAACTATACGCCGGGGGTGTTCACCAACTTTGCCGGTGCCGCTTCACGCTTCGATACCATTTCTCTGCGTGGCTTCCACGGCGGTGACACCGACAACACCTTCCTTGACGGGCTGCGGGTGATGAGTGATGGCGGTAGCCATAACGTCTTGCAAGTTGATCCCTGGTTCCTCGAGCGCATCGACGTGATCAAAGGCCCCTCTTCTGCCCTCTATGGTCAGACAGTACCGGGTGGCCTGGTTAATATGGTGTCTAAACGTCCGCAGTTTACTGAGCAGGGCCATTTCCGCCTGTCTGGCGGCACGCAAAATACCAAAGGCGGCGCCTTTGACTATACCAATGCGATTAACGACCAGTGGGCATTTCGTCTGATTGGTATGACCCGCAGCAGCGATACTCAGTACGACCATACCCGTGAAGAGCGCTATGCGATTTCGCCCTCGCTGCTATGGCAGCCGGACGAAGATACCTCATTGTTACTGCGCGCATATTTGCAAAAAGATCCTTCGGGCGGTTATCACGGCTCGGTGCCGCTGGACGGCACCATCACCGATCACAACGGTAAAAGACTCAGCCGGAGCTTCTATGAAGGTGAAAGCTCTCTTGATCAGTACAAACGTACCGAGCAGATCTACAGCTATGAGTTCGCGCATCGCTTTAATGAAACCTGGTCTGTTCGCTCTAACGCCAGCTATACCCATTCGAACGTCAAGCTTGACCAGGTTTATCAGGCAGGTTGGGTCAGCCCGACCAGTGATGAATTAACGCGTTACTATTCCGGCACCCGCTCGTCGCTGGATGCTATGGCGATTGATAACCAGCTGGAAGCCGATTTTGCTACCGGGATGGTGGAACACAAAGTGGTGCTGGGTGCTGAGTATCATCAGTACAAAAACGATCTGTGGGATGGCGGTGCAACGGCCAGTAACCTGAATCCGTTTACCGGCGTTTCTGGCGGTACTGCGCTGAACTTTTATACCGATGATGATCTGACTCGTCGCTATCATCAGACCGGGCTCTATCTGCAAGATCTGATGAAAGTGGATCAGTGGCATATCGACCTGTCCGGTCGCTACGATCGTATCGTCGCAAAACAGGCCAATGATACTTCTGGTGATTCACGCCGCCGCTCGGACGATCATATCAGTGGCCGGGCGTCAGTGCTGTATGCCTTCGACAGCGGAATTTCGCCTTACGTCAGCTACAGCCAGGCGGTTACCCCAAGTTCGCTGACCGGGCCGGATCAAAACCTGCTGAAACCAAGCACCGCCGAGCAGTATGAAGCGGGTGTTAAATATCAGCCGGTGGGTACATCCGATATGTACTCGATTGCCGTCTATGATTTGACACAAAAAGATGTTTCCAGCCGCGACGTTATCAATGCGATTAACGTGCCGGCCGGTAAAGTGCACTCACAAGGGCTGGAGCTGGAAGCACGTAATCAGCTGACCCCGCGTCTGAGCACCATTGCTGGCTACACGCTGAACCACGTGCGCTTTAAAGAGACGCCGGATAACAACGATGGTCACACGCCATACCTGACGCCAAACCAAATCGCCACCGTCTGGGCGCACTACAAGTTTGATTATGGTCTGAGCGTCGGTGCCGGGGTGCGTCATATGGGCAAACAGTGGGCTGACAATGAAAATACCACCCGCCTGCCTTCCGTTACCCTGTTTGATGCTTCCGTACGCGCCGATCTTGGTGCCTGGAATAGCCAGCTGAAAGGGGCATATGTGCAGGTGAATGCCAATAACCTGACTGACCGCGAATATATTGCCGCCTGTTATGGTACTGGCTTCTGCTATAAAGGCGCTGAGCGCACTGTTGTTGCCACCGTCGGTTACGACTTCTGATAGTTAACTGACAGCCACAAAAAAGGGAGACTTGACGTCTCCCTTTTTTTCTATCTTTAGTGCTTAACTTTTGACTTTACGGTAGATAAACAGCACCACAATGGCACCGATTACCGCCACCACAAAGCTACCGAAGTTAAAGCCATCGACTTTACCAAAGCCGAAGAAGGTACTGATCCAGCCGCCGACTACCGCACCGATAATACCTAATACGATGGTGATGATAAAACCGCCACCGTCTTTACCTGGCATAATCCATTTCGCGATGATACCGGCGATCAGACCAAAAATGATCCATGAAAGAATTCCCATTTCCTGCTCCTTATTTTTTGCTAATTAACACACCAATCACCAAACCCAGCGCTGCACCAATGCCTACGCCAGCCCATGGATTCTTTTTCAAATAATCACAGGATTCGCTTGCTGCACTTTTCAGCTCATCACACAGTTCGCTGCCTGCTTCGCGGGAGCGTTCCTGAACCTGCTCAAGTTTTTTACCGGCTTCACGTTTTGAAAACATCACACTCTCCTGTTGATAAGCTCGCAGATGGCCGAGGCCCTATTGTGCCAATTAGTATAGGCGATAATTCTAACTCTGTGATTTAAATCTAAACTTTGACGAAAAAAACAGCGGGAGACGATCGATTATAAGTAAAGTCCGCCGCATTTAAGCCGATACTGATCGGGTAACGCTATCAGCAGCGATAAAGCCACCGCACCGGAGCAGGATGTGAAAGAGCAAGAAAAAGAGCAGTACCTGAAACGCGGCACGCTGGCAGTGCTGGGGGTACTGCGTGACCTCGAGAAACATCAGACCCCGGTGCGAATAGCCAGTGCTCGCGGTCAGTTTATCAGCCGCTTACTGTTTGTTGATCAACATCAGCTGGTTGTCGATTACGGCAGCAATCCGTATGACAATCAGCTGGCGTTACAGTCACAAGATCTGCACATTTCTGCCGAACCCCAGGGGGCCAAAGTGGAGTTCGCCCTCGACAGGCTTGATGCCGTGCAATATCAGGGCTTACCGGCATTTTCTGCCCCGCTGCCGCCGTTATTGTGGCTGATTCAGCGCCGCGAGTTTTTCCGCGTGACGGCGCCACTGGAACCAGGCTTCTTCTGCCAGAGCCACTGGCCAGACGGCTCGGTTGCCCGTTTTCGCCTGCACGATCTGTCGCTGGGTGGTATTGGCGTACTGGCCGATGGCGCTTTACCACCGACACTCGGCTGCGGCGAAATACTGAAGGGTTTACAGGTGGAACTTGGGGAATATGGTCAGTTTACAGTCGATGCGCAGCTGCTGCATATTGGCGAACGCACCACTATCAGCAGTAAAAATGAAACGGTGGTAACGCCACGGCTGAGCTTACGCTTTGTTGCGCTGACCGCCACCGTGGAAAGAGAGCTACAGCAGGTAATTTTCGCTCTGGAGCGACTGGCACGCGATAAGGCCAGACGTTTTGCCGATTAGCGAGCGCGGTGAAGGATTACGGATACGCTGCGTCCGGTTTAAAAACGGCCGGATAACCGGCCATTAATCTTTATTTCACCACGGGATTTTTGATTAATGAGAGTGCCTGCATAAAGTTGTCATCCAGCCTGAGATGCTGTTTAACCAGTTCCGGCGGTGTGCTGGCAAGCCACTGGTTTAAGGAGATATCGGCATAATAGTCGCTTTTAAACAGCTCGAGAAAGCGCAGCGGTGTGCTGCCGGTGTTCTCGACATAGTGACCCATCGCGAAAGGTACGTAACCGACATCACCCGCCCGATAATCAAAGGTTCTTGCCTGTCCGGACGAGGCAAAGACCCCCATCCGCCCCTCTCCTTCAAGATAGTATTGCCATTCATCATTATTAGGATGCCAGTGCAGTTCGCGCATTCCGCCGGGTTCAATTTCCACCAGCGCAGCGGCGATGGTTTTTGAAACCGGGAAATTGGATGAGTCGGTAATACGCACCGTGCCGCCAGGCGCCTTGATCGGGCTTTGTGCCATCATGCGGTGAGTAAATCCGGTTTTAGATTTTGCTGAGCCTTTGATGCTGTCAGAGGCCAGGCTGCCCGGCACGGTACCGGCAAAGATATACTCATCCTGCGGTGACGGCAGGTTTGCGAACGTCGAGACCGGTACCTTAAAGTTTTTCGCCAGCACATCGGCGGGAATATGTTTAAACCAGTCTGACAGCAGGAAAGTACTGTCCTCATCGAAGTTTCCGTCATCGAAGGCGATTAAGAATTCACATCCGTCAGGCCCCAGCCCCTGAATTGAGTGCGGTATGCCGGGTGGAAAGTACCACAGGTCGCCGACGCCAATATCGTCAACAAACCAGCCACTCTCCGCATCAAATGCGGTAACCCGTGCCTTACCGTAGGTCATATAGGCCCACTCCGCTTCCTTATGCCAGTGCAGTTCCCTGATGCCCCCGGCATTAAGACGCATATCGACGCCGGCAATAGTGGTTGAAACGCCCAGTTCCCGCTGAGTGACCTGACGGGTCCAGCCTCCGCTACTTTTCCGCACGTGCGCATCGCTAAAGGAATAGCGCAGATTGGGTAAGGTACCGCTGTCGGTATCCGGCGGGTTTAGTATGTCCGGATTTTCTGCTTCCCTGATCGGATCATGCGGACCCGGGTCGCGGTTAGCGTTGGCCGGATAGGTTTTAACGTTATTATCGTGTGCATGAACCTGACCGGTAGCCAGCGCTACCGTACCGCCCGCAGCAAAGGCCATGAACGTTCTTCGTGAGAGTTTATTCATTAAAGATATTCCTTGATCCTTGTAAGGTTGCGCTGAGATTCTGTTCCTCAGCAGAATATCTATAATACGGATGGCTAAAAAAACTGTTGCCGAGATGTAAAATTTTGCAGGCTTGCCGAGTAATGGCAATGTGACCAACAAGCTCTTATCCGCTCTTTTTTCAGCAAGTTGTTTAACAACCGTATATCTGACCTCAGTAAAAAAGTGGTTAAATAGCACAAATTATTAACAACTCACTTATAGCGCTGGCCTGAATGCATCGAGGCTGAAAAACATTTTGAAGCATTTTACTTTCTAATGTATTTCGCGATGGTTGCTCTCTGATTATCCGCCTCGACGACGTTGCTCAACGGTAATTCTCTTGGGTGAATAGCATAAATTCGACCTTACCCTCAGCGTAAGTTTCCGGCAGCGCACCGTTGCAGCATCTTTCCCATCATTTATCCGGCAATGCGGCCAGCCTGCAACTCATGATAGAAAACCATCAGTCACTGAGGGCGATACATGAAAAAGCTGGAAAGCCTGCCGGGATCGGGCAAACTGATGATTCAGCAAAACGTTAGAAATCAGGAAATAAACGATGAAAACTCTGCCGGTGGTGACGATAACCTACTGTTCACAATGCAACTGGCTGCTGCGCGCGGCGTGGATGTCGCAGGAACTGTTAAGTACCTTCAGTACCGACCTGGCGCAGGTAACACTGATTCCGGCGACCGGTGGTATTTATCAGATTACCGTGGATGACCAACTGATTTGGGATCGCAAAACCATGGGCGGCTTTCCGGATGCGGCAGAGATTAAGCGCCGACTGCGCGCGCAATGCTTCCCGGAGCGCGAGCTGGGACATATCGATAAAAAGAGCGACAGCGGGCCTGAGCGTAATGGCAACGGCTGAAGATTTACTACGCGCTACCGCGGACGATTAACTGCCAGTCCATCATAACGCGTTCGGCGGGTGAAAGCGGCGAATCGATCTTTTGCAGCAGCAGCGTAAAGGCTTTGCGGCCAATATCCCGCGAAGGTTGGGCAATGGTGGTTAACGGCGGTGACACCATTTCTGCTAACTCGCTGCCATCAAAACCGGCTACCGCGACATCCTGCGGCACCCGCAGCCCGAACTGAATGATCGCCGACATTGCTCCGGCCGCCAGAGTGTCCGACACTGCAAACACCGCATCAGGCCGCTGCTCGCCTGCCAGCAATTGTTGCATCGCACGCTTGCCGGCGTTGAAACTCAATTCGCTGGCATAGGCGATCGCCTGCCACTGTCGTTGACTGGCCTGTAACTGGTTTTGATAGCCCTGCTGGCGCAGCTGAGCATATTTGTAACTGAGATCGTGGTTAATCAGCGCAATGCGTCGGTGCCCCTTACCCACCAGATAGCGCACAACCTGCTGCGCAGCGTCGATATCACTGATTCCTACGCAGGAGATGTCGCCCGCATCGGCATATTCCGCGCACTGAACCCAGGGCGTGGTGCCGATTAATTGTGTCAGTTCCGGCAGTTTGCTGAAGGCGTCCATGGTGATAATGCCGTCGACCATTTTACCGGCCAGCAGTTGCAGGCTGGAACGCGAGCGTTCAATGTCAGAGCCAGAATTACTCAGCAGTATGCGATAACCATTTTTCTCCGCCTGCTCCTCAATCCCCTTCACCACCTCGGCGCAAAAAGGATTTGAAATATCAGAGACCATCACCAGAATCATCGAACTGCGTGCGGTGCGCAGCTGGCGTGCCAGCAGGTTCGGCTGATAGTTACTCTCGCTGATGGCCTGCAGGACCCTGGCGCGATTTTGTTCCTTTACGGAATCACTGTTATTCAGCACCCGCGAAACCGTAGCGACAGAAACGCCCGCCAGCCGGGCGATTTTTTGAATGGACATGAGGGAAGCACTTCCTGCAAGGAACCTGATGTTACACAGGCTACCATAAATTCATCAGGCGCTCTAAATCAGCCCAAGTTGCGCACGCACGCTGGCTGAGCAATCTTCCTGCGCCGCAAAATCATCAAAGGCGCGATCGGCGACCGGAATAATATGACGCTGAATAAATTCAGCACCTTCACGCGCGCCGCTGTCGGCATCTTTCAGGCAGCACTCCCATTCCAGAACAGCCCAGCCGTCATAATCATACTGCGCCAGTTTGCTGAAAATACCGTTGAAATCGATCTGCCCGTCACCCGGCGAACGGAAACGCCCGGCACGATCGATCCAGCGCTGGTAGCCGCCATACACGCCACTGCGTCCGTTGGGCAGAAACTCTGCGTCCTTCACGTGGAAGGCTTTAATATGTGCATGATAGATATCAATAAACTGCAAATAATCAATATGTTGCAGATGAAGATGACTGGGATCGAAAAGTATATTGCAGCGCGGATGATGGTTCACTGCGGCCTGAAAACGCTCCCACGTCACGCCATCATGCAAATCTTCACCTGGATGAATTTCATAACAGACGTCCACACCATGGTGGTCAAACTGGTTCAGCACCGGCAGCCAGCGGCGCGCCAGCTCGGCAAAAGCTTCGCTCAGCAGCTGCGGATTGTGAGGCGGCCAGGGATAAAGATAGGGCCAGGCAAGGGAACCGGAAAAAGTTGCATGCGCGCGCAGGCCAAGTTTCGCCGATGCCGACGCCGCCTTTTTCACGCTGTCGATGGCCCATTCCGTTCGGCGGGCACTGTTGCCGCGCACCGCTGCGGGGGCAAAGCTATCGAACGCCACATCATGCGCCGGATGCACCGCAATCAGTTGGCCCTCAAGATGGGTCGACAGCTCGCTCACTACCAGTCCGTATCCCGCCAGTAGCCCTGTGACTTCATCACAATAAGTCTGACTGGTTGCCGCTTTTTCCAGGTCGAATATTGCCGGATGGTTACAGGGTATCTGTAGCGCTTTATACCCCAGCGCTGACGCCCACTTCGCCAGCCCATCCAGCGAATTGTAGGGAGCCTGCTGACCAATAAACTGTGACAAAAATATACCCGGACCTTTTAACGTTTTCATCTCCACCTCCAATAAAAAACCTCTTAATCCCGATACTTGAACGAGAAGAGGAAAATAATAGCGATTACCGCTGCTGCAACTGCCGGGATCCACCAGAACAACGCCCAGTTTTCCGCTGAGACCTGACCGGCAACCACCCTGTTGTATAGCGCGCCGGAAATCTGTGAGCCGAGCAACATGCCAATGCCATAGGTAAACATCACCACCATGCTCTGCGCCTGCCCCTTCACTTTTTCGCCTGCAATGCGATCGGTGTAGATAAACCCCACCACAAAGAAAAAGTCGTAACAGACACCGTGCAGCAGGATGCCGAGATAGATCAGGGCGCGGGTTTCATCGTTCATCCCCATAGCAAACAGCGCATATCGCACAAACCAGGCGCACATGCCAATAAACAGCATGTATTTGACGCCGAGACGGCGAAACAGCAGCGGAATTACCAGCATAAAGAAGATTTCCGACATCTGGCCGAGTGACATCAGGGTGCTGACATTTTCAATTCCTGCATCTGCTAACCACGATGCGGTAAAAGCGTAATAAGTGCCAAGAGGAATGGAGATCAGCGTGGCGCACAGCGCGAAAATAAAGAAGTGGCGGGTTTTCAATAGCGCGAAGGCATCAGCACAAAACAGATCGCGCAGTTTCAACGGCAGCCCTTTTGCCGGTGCCGGGGTATGTGGCAGCGTCAGGCTGTACACCGCCAGCACCACTGAGCAGATGGCAGCGAGCGAGAAAATTGACACACTGGCGGCGATACCGGTGAAGCCGATAAAAATGCCCGCCACGATCCAGCCGATGGTGCCGAATACGCGCACAATGGGAAAACTTTTTTCGCTGCTGGCAAGGCTGTGAAACGCGATATTATTGGTCAGCGCCAGCGTTGGCATATAGCAAAGCGTGTAGCCAAACAGCAAGCCGATCAGCAGCGCGCCATTTTCCGCAATCAGCGCCTGCGGTACGAACCACAAAATCACCGCGCCCGCCAGGTGCATCACCGCCAGGACTTTCTGCGAGGGGAAAAAGCGATCCACCAGCATACCCAGCACAAACGGCGACAGGATCGAGGCAATTGGCCCGGCAGAGAAAGCATCACCAATCAGCAACGCCATATTGTGCTGCGTCATTACCAGACCCAGGGTTACAGACCAGCTGCCCCAGATAAAAAACTGCATAAACATCATCAATGACAGGCGCGGAATAAGCATCCGCTGCTGCACAGTCGGGTTATCTGAGCGTTGCGTTGTGAATACCATA
The DNA here is from genome assembly GCF_050037805.1 of Winslowiella sp. 2C04. Taxonomy (NCBI): domain Bacteria; kingdom Pseudomonadati; phylum Pseudomonadota; class Gammaproteobacteria; order Enterobacterales; family Erwiniaceae; genus Winslowiella; species Winslowiella sp. 2C04. Next base: position 2,746,258 of record NZ_CP188300.1, read on the forward strand.
TTATCCTCGCCAAAAAGTAATCGATTACATTAAGCCTGCAAGTAAAGTAATCGATTACAAAATGCCGTTCTTTTGTACCGATCACATTTCGGCAATGTCACCGATTGTTGATCATCAGGATTTTTCAGCTGAGGGGGTTATCTGGCTAAATAGGATCGAGCCAGCGATTCGCTGAGAGAAACAGGCAAAATGCCGGTCGCCACCGCTTGATGCGTGAAGACCGGCAAATTTAGATGGTGCGGTAAGCTGTGGTGACTTTCCACAGATAGCGCGGTGCCTGTGCCGCCGGGTGCTTGTCCTGCACGTGCTGGTAAAACTCCTGCGGCGTCATATCGTTGATCATCGCAATCGCGCGCTGACGATCGGACGAGAAAGTTCGTAACAACGCGCCGGCCCCATTGGCATAAGAGACAATCGTGGCATAGCGTAAGGTCTCCGGATCGCGGATCCCGGCCAGCTGCTTCGACTGTAAAATACGCAGATAAGCGGTGCCGATGTCGATATTTTTAGCCGGATCGCGCAGCTCTGAACCACTCGGTTGCCCGTGCCGTCCCTGATGGCGGTAAACTTCGCGCCCGGCGGTAGAGGCTTTAATCTGCATTAAACCAACGGCATTCGAACGGCTTACCGCCGTTGGATTGCCGCCGGACTCTACGCTGATAATGGCAGTAATCAGCCGCTCATCAACGCCATAGTGGCTGGCTGCGTTTTCGGTAAAGATTGACCAGGCCTGTGAAACCTTTTGCGGTGGGGCTTTGGTTAAGGCTGTTTGTCGCTCCGCAGGCGCATGCTGCGGTTTTTCACTGGCGCATCCTGCCAGTAACAGTGCACATAACATCAGCGATCGGGTTTTCACGCTATTCTCTTCCTCGGAGCCACTTAATCGCGCTCAATCATACTGACTGGCTTAGTATTAAATATTGCCGTTTATCTGAATTGCTTTGAAAACAGTGGCCAGTGGTGACTTCACGCCCGCTTTTCGTCATCATCAAGCGAATGAGACAGTAAATAGTGGCAAATGATTCGCGGCCTGTCATTAATTTTTAGACCGTTCGCCATGATTGTTCACTTAGAGGGAGAAAACCGAGCATGATCTCTGCAACTTCTCGCAGCATTCGACTGATCGCACCCAGCGGTTATTGTCAGAATCAGGATGCTGCCTGGCTGGCAGTTGAACGACTCAGCGCCCAGGGGCATCAGATAGAAAATAGCGCCGCAATTCTGCGTCGTTTTCAGCGCTTTGCCGGTGATGACCAGCAACGCCTGAACGATATCAATTCGCTGGCCAGCCTGCCTGTGCTGCCCGATATTGTGCTGGCGGTGCGCGGCGGCTATGGCATCAGCCGCCTGCTGGATGACGTCGATTATCCGGCGCTGGAACAGCGTCTGAGCGGACAGCCGCTGGCCATCTGTGGCCACAGCGATTTTACTGCGTTGCAACTGGCGCTGCTAAGCCGCAGCGGATTAACCACCTTTAGCGGGCCGATGCTGACCGGTAATTTCGGAGCCGGGACACTCTCCCCCTTCACCGAACGCCATTTCTGGCAGGCGATGACGTCAGCGCAATTCGATATTGAATGGACAACCGACGCACCAGATACCTGGGCCAGCGGTACACTTTGGGGCGGCAACCTGGCGATGATCGCTTCCCTGGTCGGCACGCCGTGGCTACCCACCTTCGACGACGGAATTCTGGTGATCGAGGATGTAAATGAGCATCCGTTCCGTATCGAGCGCATGTTATTGCAGCTGCACCAGAGCGGTATTCTGGCGCGCCAGCGCGCAATTATTACCGGTAGCTTTACCGGGGCAACTCTCACTGAATACGATCAGGGCTTTGATTTTCCCAGCGTCTGGGACGGAATTCGTCAGCTAACCGGCCTGCCGGTAATTAGTGGTCTGGCGTATGGTCACGACTATAATACCGTTACGCTGCCGCTGGGTGCGCGGGCGACAGTGCAGGTCAGCCGTGGAGCCAGCCGGCTGACTGTCAGCGGGCATCCAACGCTGCGATAAGCCGTTTACGTCACCAGGACATCACTATGAAGCCGCTTTACGAAGATCTGTGGATTTCAACCCCGGAATTTCCGGCGGCAGACCCGCAACCCGAATTGATGATGCACGGGTTTTTATTGCGTCATCCGCGCGGCAATCTGCTGATTTCACGCGTCGAACATCCGCAAGATCATACAGCCTTAGCCGATCTCGGCGGCGTGATGCGCCACTATCTGACCCACTGGCACGAAGCGTCACCCGGCGCGCTGGCGATTCAGCAGCGCTTTAACAATCCACTGTATTGCCATGTGCGATCGCTCGGTCAGGTCAGTCGGATCGTGGAACCGGACGCCACCTTCTCGACGCAAGAGAGTCATTTCGGTGATTTTCATATACTGCCCTCACCCGGCCATACTCCCGGTAGCTGTAGCTACTACTATCAATCGCCTTATGGCAAACGGTATTTGTTTGTCGGCGATACCCTCACTCAGGATAATAGCGGTTGGAGGACGTTAATCGTGGCGGAAAGCAATTGGCTTGATCTGCAGAATACGCTGAAGCACTATCGCAGCTTACAGCCGGATGTGGTGCTGATGAGTTCTACCCGGGCACATCTTTCATGGCAGGAAGTCAATCCGCAACAGTGGCAGCAGGCAATAGAAGAGGCGGAGCGGTCGCCACTGGATATGCGTGACGACCCGATCTACTGATAATTTCTGCTGGCCTCAGGCCAGCAGTGATTTAGTCAGGTAGTAACGCTGATGCACGCGCGGATAGTTTTCGAGGGTTAAACGCAACTGGTAGCCCTGCTTTTCATAGAAGGGACGCGCCTGAAAACTGGCGGTATCCACCTGCGCATAAAGGCAACCACGTTTACGTGCCTCCTGCTCAGCGGCCTGAATCAACTGGCGACCCACCCCCTGCCCGCGCAGCGTATCACTGACCCACAGCATATCAATGCGCAACCAGTTTCCCGCCGTCGACCCGGTCAATCCCGCCAGTTTGTTATGCTTCTCATCGGTAAAAAACAGCCCAATCGGCTTAATTTCATCCATATTGATATACTGCGAATTAAAACTCACCAGCCCGGCTTTCACCTCATCCAAATCCTGTTGACTGGGGGTGGCGGTAACAGTTAATTGCATCTTCTTGCTCCTTTCAGCACTTTAATCGTCGTTTCAGGAGTGGCTCTGTAGCGAACCCTCATAGCGTTCCAGCGAAATTGCATCGGTTTCGCGATCGCGGGTGCGTGAACATGACACTAATTCACTACTGCCGCTAAATGCAAAAAAGGTTTCACCGGAACTTTTATCGACAATCAGCTGGTCGCCATTGCGAAAGCGGGTGATAGTGACTTTATCGCCGCCGTTGATTTGTGAACGCTGTTTACCGGAGGCCACCTGAAAATGATGATTCGGCCACATCGCTGTCGTCAGACCATACTGCGCACGTGAGATGGTCATGGTGGCGCGCCCCGGGCAGGTTATCTGAAATTCAGTGTCGCTGTGGGCAGGAAATGTACTGAATACCAGCAGACAGGCTGCCAGTGATTTAAAAGACATGTTTTTTATTCTCCGCTGCCGATGTTTTCTCTCTGAATTTACGCATTATTTTGCCACTCCAGCTTAGCACAGCCAAAAAAATGCTTCCGGAAAAATCCGATGGCGAAAAAATGAGCTATTATTACTGAGTAAAAATCAACCAACATTCCGACGTTAAGCATCCTAACGTCACAGGATAACCATGTCGGGTTGCCAGGAGGGGGTTATTTATGAAACGACGTAGTGTTAATTCATCAAAAATTCATACTGTTGCTTATGATATGGAAAACAAGCTACTGGAAATTGAATTTCAACAGCGCGATATTTATCGTTACCAGCAGGTCCCGCTGACGGTATTCCATCTGCTAATGGCTTCCGAGTCAAAAGGACAATTTTACGCTGAAAATATCCGGCATCACTATCCCGCAAACCGCATAGTCTGATGTCGATTTAATCAGTAGCGGAAAGCGCCGCCTGGCCTCTCCGCTACTCTGCCAATTGCTTCGCCCGCCCTGACGACATGCCTGATAACAATTTAATCGTCTTAATAACAATATCAAGGTGTTGTTATCTTTCCCGCAGTTTAAAATCAGCGGCAGTTAAACAGTGTATTCCACAACCATTGCCCGAAATAAGAGGCCATTATGAGCAATATTGAAGTTAAAAACATTGATTACCAGGCGCAAGGTAAAGCATTACAGGGGCGTCTGGTCTATCAGCGCGGCCAGCAGGCGTCACAACCCGGTCTGGTGATGGCTCCCAACTGGATGGGCGTCAGTGATAACGCGGTTGAGCTGGTCAAACAGGTGGTGGAACAAGGTTATGTCGTACTGATCGCTGACTTATACGGCGCTGATGTCCGCCCGACCAATGCCGAACAGGCGGGTGCGGCAATGCAGTCGGTGAAAGATCAGCCGCAGGAACGTGCGCGTATGCAGGCCGCGCTGGATGCGCTGATTGCGCAGAGTGATGCGCCGGTAGATTCGCAAAACGTCGCCGCCTTCGGCTTCTGCTTTGGCGGACACTGCGTGCTGGAACTGGCGCGCAGCGGTGCCCCCTTGAAAGCGGCGCTGTCATTCCACGGCACGCTGGATACTACCGACCCGGATGGTGCGAAAAACATCCGCGCTGCGGTGCTGGTACTTGATGGCGCAGCAGATCCGCTGGTACCGCGTGAACAACTGCCGGCTTTCGCGGCCGAGATGACTGCCGCTGGCGTCGACTGGCAACTATTGAGCTTTGGTGGCGCAGTACACTCGTTCACCGATCCGCATGCTAATGTGGCAGGCGTCAGTATGTATCATCCTAAAGTCAGCCAGCGCGCGTTTCAGGCGATGTATAACCTACTGGATGAAGTGATGTCCTGATAGTACCGGGCGCGCCAGCTTTGTCAGAGCGCGCCTAAAACCACTCCTTATGCGGCGGATTTGCTAACGCCTCAATCAGCTTGTGGTGAAAGGCCGGTGGATCTTCCATCTGCGGTGCATGTCCCATGCCAGGAAAAGCGATCAGCTTTGCATGGGGAATCATCCCGGCGACCTCTTTACCTAACAGATTATAATGACCCAGGCGCGCCTTAACCTCTGCCGACGCAATATCGCTGCCGATAGCGGTAGTATCTGCGGTGCCGATCATCAGCGTGGTTGGCGTCACTAAATCTTTAAATTCATACCAGACCGGCTGTGTAAAAATCATGTCGTAGATCAGCGCCGAATTCCAGGCCACCCGCTGTTTGCCTGGGCCGTTGTTCAGACCCGCCAGCATATCTACCCACTTGTCATATTCCGGCTTCCACTTGCCGCCGTAATAGGTTTTCAGCTCATACTGTTTAATACTTTCCGCACTGACCTTAAGCTCGCGTTGATACCACTGATCAACACTGCGCCACGGCACGCCTTTCGCTTTCCAGTCTTCCAGCCCAATCGGATTGACCAGCACCAATTGTTCGACGTTTTTCGGATACATCAGGCTGTATCGCGTGGCCAGCATGCCGCCGGTGGAGTGACCGATAATAATGGCTTTAGGGATATTCAGCTTGGCCAACAGCGCATGGGTATTCTCCGCCAGCTGTTGAAAGCTGTATTGATAGGAAGCCGGTTTGCTCGAACTACAAAAACCAATCTGATCTGGCGCTATTACCCGATAACCGACGCGGGTCAACGCGGTAATTGTCTGTTGCCAGGTCGCACCGCAAAAGTTTTTGCCATGCATCAGCACTACCGTATGGCCGTTGGCCTTACCTGACGGCGCGACGTCCATATAACCCATCGTCAACTGCTGAGCTTGCGAGCTAAAACTGAAATGTTGAAGTGGCCAGGGCCAGCTGAAACCTTGTAATTCTTCACCGTATTGCGGCGTGGACTGCGCGGCGACAGCAGAGGTTATCAGCGTTGCCGTCAGCAACAGGTGGCGCAATTTCAGCATGTTTAAGCCCTTGTTTGAATAGCCGTTACTGGCAATTTTAGCATCTAATCGACATTTTTCTTGTTACACCGTTGTTACAATAGATCAGGCAGCAACTGAACTGCCCTCAGATGAAGGCAGCAAATAACAACAGTGAAAGTTAATTCATTCAGGAGCAGTTTTGATGGCGAAGGATTCAGAAATACTCACTCAGTTGCACAGTATCCTGGCAGATGACCAGCTGTTGACCCGTGAAGATGATAAAGCCTATTACACCAAGGGTTTTCGCGTTGGTAAAGGTCAGGCGCTGGCAGTGGCGATCCCGCAGTCGCTGATGCAGCTGTGGCAAGTGCTGCAGGCGTGTGTCCGCTGCGATAAAATCATTCTGATGCAGGCATCAAATACCGGAGTGACCGGCGGCTCGACGCCGGACGGCAATGACTACGATCGAGAGGTTATTATTGTCAGTACCCGCCGTATTAAAGGGGTGCAGGTGATTGATAATGCCCGGCAGATTATTGCCTTTCCCGGCAGTACTCTGACCGAGCTGGAAAATGCGCTAAAACCGCATCATAAAGAGCCACATTCAGTGATTGGTTCTTCGTGCATTGGCGCGTCGGTAATCGGCGGCGTATGTAATAACTCCGGCGGTTCATTGATTCGCCGTGGCCCGGCGTTCACCGAAAAATCGCTGTTTGCGCAAATTAATCCCGATGGCAGTTTATCGTTGGTAAACCACCTCGGCATCGATCTCGGCGCGGGCGCTGAAGAGATGATTCGTCGGCTGGAGCAACAGCAGTATACCACCGGCACCGCCGCTGATTGGGAGGGCAAAATCTGGGCCGATGATTACGCCGCAATTCTCCGCGATACCGCGGCGGATACTCCGACGCGCTACAACGGTAACCCGCAGTATCTGCACGACAGCGCTGGCAGCGCCGGTAAAGTGGCGGTTTTTGCCGTGCGATTGTCCACCTTTGAGGCCAGCGATAACACCGACAGTTTCTATATTGGTACGAATAATGAGAGCGAGTTGGTCGAACTTCGCCGCTATTTGCTGGAAAACCTAAGTGAACTGCCGTTGCAGGCAGAGTATATCCACCGCAACGCCTTTGATCTTACCGTGCGCTATGCCAAGCATATGTACTGGGCGATAAACCGGCTCGGCCCGGAAGCGTTACCGTCGCTGATGGCCAATAAAGCGAAGTGGGATGTGCGGGTGAAAAAGCTGCGCATTTTGCCTGCTAATTTTGTCGACAAAGTGCTGCAACTGGCGAATAACCTTACGCCGAAAATGGTGGCGAAACGGATCCTCGATTATCGTGACCGCTTCGAACATCATCTGATGATTAAAGCGGATGCACGTCACGCAGCTGAACTGCAAAACCTGCTCAGTCAGTTCTTCGCTACAAAGTCGGGACAGTTTTTCCGGTGTGACCCCCGCGAGGAAAAAGATGCGTTTCTGGTGCGTTTTGGCGTCGGTGGCTGCACCATCTCATACTGCGACTATCATGGCATCAGTGCCGATCAACGGCTGATCGCCTTTGATGTGGCGCTGCGCCGCAATGACAGCCAGTGGCGCATCACTTTGCCGCCAGAACTACAGGCGCAGGTGCTGGAAGACTCCTGCTGCGGCCATTTTTTCTGCTTTGTGAATCATCAGGACTACATTCTGAAACCAGGCGTCGATGCACAACAGTTTAAGCATCAGGTGCTGGAGTATCTTGATCAGCGCGGCGCTCGCTACCCTGCCGAGCACAATGTCGGCCACCTGTATCATGCATCGGGAGAGTATGAGCAGCATATGCGCCATCTCGATCCAACCAACAGCTGCAACCCCGGCATTGGTAAAACCAGTAAGAAGAAATTCTGGCAATAATCATATCACCCCCTCCCCTGCGGCGCACGGCGCTCAGAGGAGGGGCAGGCATCAGCGATAAGCCCCGCGATTAAGCTTAATTTTTAGCGCTATTTTCGTTGCCTGAGCGTTAATTAAATAAACAGCACGCCTTTTTCCATCAGGCGATCGGGAATGTAATTATTTAAGCTGGCTTCTTTGCAGTATTCCTCAAACTGGCGCAGGGTGTGAACTTCCGCTTTTTGATAAATGCTATAGACGCGATTTTCGATGGTTTTTGGGCTGATATTGTAAATAATTGCCATCTCTTTTGTCGATAACCGTTGCAGCATAAGAAAGATGATATCCAGCTCTGCACGCGTAAAAATGCTGTCAGGGACTTCGGTGGTCAGCACGCTCGGTTTTTGCTGATTGATATAAATCAGCGGTGATAATGTGTTGAGAGGTTTCGCATTCCACAATACGCCAATAACTTGTTTTTCATCATTAAATATTGGTAATTTCTCACAGATAAATGGCATCAGCGAATCTCTGCCATACCAGTAATGTGTCTCAATTACCGTCACCCTGCTCTGCATCAGCTCAGTTTTCTTATCGTGCTCAATCATCGCTTCCGCGCAGTCAGTCCAGTCGGCTGGAAACTCTTCATCAAGCCTGCCCTCTATTTCAAAGCTGACAGGCGTGTGGGTATAACGAAAAGCGGCCTGATTCATATAGAGATGACGCGATGCTAAATCCTTTATTCCCCATGGCTCATCAAGATGTTCAGTCATGGCAATCAGCGTATTAAAATAGATCGTGTTCTTTTGAGAAGAGTCCATTCCCACCTCGCAGTATCGAAGACTGATTACAAATTTTTCGCTAAATAATGACGCGTATGTTTATGAGCATATTCAGCTAATTTTCCGTAAGCCTGATATCCCAACTTTTCATAAAACCCTTTGGCCTGAAAACTGAAAGTATCGACATACGCCATGTGGCAATCGCGTTTAATGGCTTCAGCTTCGGCCTGTTTCATCAGCTGATGACCCAGCCCACTTTGCCGGTATGCTTTATCAACCCACAAATATTGCACCTCAAGCCCACCCCACCAGGTGCGCGCCACCAAACCCGCTATAATGTGTTGAGTGTCGTCAGTGAAGGTCAGGAACAGCGGACGAATATCAACTTTATCAATGGTATCGTTATGCGCCCAAAGGCTGGAGATAACAAACACTTCGTCTTTAGGATCAGGCATGTCGGTAATGTTAATTTTCATTTCCGTACCATACTGGTTAAGTTAGCTTTTAGGGAACAAACTATTTTATAAGCATTTAATTCACTTGGTTTTTTTTCAGCAGATTTTCAAGAGGGAATACCACCCCTTCCAGAATTGGTCAGCAGTGATTATGCTTAAAGATATACAGGGATTGGGCAAAAGCTACAACCCTTTTCATAAGAAAAGCTTATCAGTCTAATTATTACAATATTACGCCACACCAGAGGCTCACCAGGGAATCCTCTTTTTTAATAGCGTTTATAAGATCAGACAGGGGTGATTGAACCCGGCTTGTCAGTAGGAAAACGCGTAACAAAGGGAACATTATCAGGCAGGAAGTCAGATCGGGAGCAGACTACCCGACAATGCCAGGTAGTCTGTTTTATTGCGGGATTATCCGCCGAACTCAGACATCTCTTTGATTTCTGAACGATTAATCTGCTGCTCTTTACCCTGGGCATCTTTATAGGTAATCATACCGGTATCGCTGTCCACCTGTGGTTTACCGTCAGCAACAATCGTGCGGCCATCATTGGTGTGCATGATATGATCATTGGCACAGCCGCTAAGGAACAGGCCGATAGCAATGGCTGAAGCGGCTAAAATTGTCTTTTTCATCTATAACTCCATGTCGTGGGTCCGTCTTTAGGTTCCTGTTAAGGGTAGCCTGTCACACAACTTTGGTTTAGGTATTGATGCGCAACACTTTGTTTTACAGATAATTCCGAGAACAGTGATTGTCTCGCACCAGTATCAAATATTGGGTTTGCCGCTTAACGTCTCGCGCTATTATGCGGATATACGTTACGGACAAAACCGCCGATAACCTGGCCCTCACTGGCATAAGTAGCAGAACGATGTTAAAGATGAATCAAGCAATAAAAATGGTCATTATCACCATCCTATTGTCCGGCTGCGCATTAAAACACTATCCGAAATCAACACCGCTCACGACACAGGAATCGGCTGCGCTGGACTGCCCTGCCACCGAGGCTGAAATCGCCAAAATGCACAGCACCCAACAGGAAATAACGCAAACCGGGGCGTTCAGCACGCTAACGGTGATCGGTTTTATGCTGGATTTTGGTATCGGCAACGGGATCGCTAAAAATCACGCCAGTCATTCAGCTAACGAGAGACTGAGTCAGCTTGAGGCACTGAAAACGATCAAATGCCCGTTGACAGGTTAAACACGCAGCTTTGCCGTACTCTGGCCTCAAACGGTTTAGATAAGGCGCCATTTATCCGCTACGCTTTACCTTGTGAGGTTCTGATTTAATAAGGAATGTAATCATGAGGCTGTTTCGGTTAACTGTTTTGGCTGGCGCAATCGCACTGGCAGGCTGCTCGACGGACTATCAGGGCAAGCAGTGTGTCGGTAAGGTGGAAAGTTTATCCGGTCAGCCATTGGGCCAGACGCAGGCGTTAGTGATAGACCGGTTTAACTCTTTTACCGTCACCACCTCACAGACCAAAATTGATAGTGGTACGCTTAAAACCAGCGATCGCACACTTTATCTGCCCGCCGCAGTGACGCGCGAAGGCTATCTGGCACAACGGCTGTCAGACAATCGCTTCTGCCTGATCGATTCACCCAAAAATCAGATGGTCACTTACACCTGTAAGTGACCGGATGAGTGCCGCTGCCGTCGGCTCGCTGATGAGTGGCGGCAACCCGGATTACTTCTTGAGACCTCCCCTGCTGCATCTTTTACCGCACGAAATGATCAAACCACAGTTGTACAAAATTCACTTCTCTGTATAAGTTTAGTGCGCATTAACTTATTTAACGCACGCTAATTTTTCTGATTACTTCCCGCCTTGTCAGCACAAGGATTGCCCGGCGATATTTTTTATTTGTCATTATGCAGTTCGAATAACTCGTTCCGGTTTTATCCTGCAGCTTATCGGCCAAAAACAATATTCAAGAGGCTCTACACATGCACAAAAAAGACGTCAGCCCTGCAAATATCGCCGGAAATTTTATTCAGTCAGACGATCTGCATCACAGTAAATCAAAGGTTACCGCCGGAAATAGGGATGAGTATGCCGTGAGCCAGCACTCAGCCAATAATAAAGTGGTTATCCTGAAATTACGGGAAAAACTGGAAACCGAACAGGATAGAGTGATGCTTGATATCTATCGTCAGGCTTTGGAGATAGTGGTACAGCGCACGCCAGACGATATTCTGGCCTGATGTTGCCGGACGCCAGGCTGGATATCATCCGCCTGGCTTGTACAGTTATCAGTTTTGAATCAACCAGGTTTGGTGTTGGTAGAAGGAGGTGGCTCCGCCGGACTCAAACTAATGGTAAAGGGGCGATTGGCGGTGCGACGAATGGCGTTGTAAACCTCGCCTTTAATGCTGTTCGCGTCATTATCGAATGCGCGAAAAACCGGCGAAATAAGAGGATTATTATCTATTTTCGACATAACAAGCTCCATTTGTTATTAATAACGTCCCTGCCGATCAATAACCTGGCGATCATGCAGTAGACGCCTGGCCAGGACAATGCCTGATACCGCTCAGCACTCTTTTCCCCATCCGTCAGAGTAAAAATTCAACCTTAATCGCTGAATACGGTGCCGACGGAGGTTGATTCAGAAGCGCATTGCCTGCAATGCTGTCACTCTCCTGTCAGTGTCAGAATATTCTCATTGGTGAGTTTTGCAAGATATGCCGCAGTACGGCATGAATAAACATTATTACAGTAATGATGTTTAATAAATTCCGGAATAATTTTCATCAATTTTGACCGGATTAGCAGAGTGAAGAGTTATCAACGATATTATCAGTCGCTGCATGTTGCCGATATCAATTTCCGCTCAATGCACGCTCCGGCAGCGGAAACTATCGCCGGAGCATGAGACCTGACTGGCAACTGTAATCCTTTGCCATCAAAGCCACTGAGTCAATTAATTATCCAGCTGATACTCAAGCGTTATCTCAGCCTTAAGCAGCTTAGAGACCGGGCAACCGGCTTTCGCCTGGTTGATAATTTTATCGAAGGTTGCGTCATCGATTCCGGGTAATTTAACCTGGCTTTTTAACGCCACTTTGCTGATAGCAAAGCCACCGTCGACCTTATCGAGCGACACATCAGCTGTCGTGTCGATACTTTCCGGCACGAAACCTTCTTCACCCAGCATCAGAGATAACGCCATTGAAAAACAGGCAGAGTGTGCCGCGGCGATCAGTTCCTCGGGATTGGTGCCAGCCTTGCCCTCAAAGCGGGTGTTAAAGCCATACGGCTGCTGTTCAAGCGCTCCGCTCTCGGTGGAAATGTAACCCTTACCTTGCTTGATATTACCTTCCCAGTGAGCCTGTCCTTTTTTATGAATGGTCATGTTGTCCTCCGGTTTTTCTGCATGAACAACCAGTATAGAAAACTTTCAGTGATGCGCTGGTGAATATTTAACCAGTTGAACTTGCAAAACGGCCATAGCTGGCCGTTAATAAAACAGTCAACCTGTGGAGAAAAGTGATGTTTAAACCCGAAGATATCGTTCAGTCTAAAACCGGTGGTCCGAAAATGGTGGTGCTGCAAGTTGAGGGAGATAGCCTGTGGTGCGCGCGTATCGATGATGCAACGAAGAAAGAAATCAAGGTCGCGGCCGACTCAGTCAATCATTATCAAGAAGATGGCGACTTTGGCGTCTGCTGATTAACAGATGGGCCATCTGAAAAATCAATTTTTCAGAATGGCCCTGGTAGCGCTGGCGCATTAGCAGGCAGCCAGTTTTTTCTGAACGCGTTCAGGTTTTTTATTATTTAACGCCCCCGCCAGGGGAAAAGTGTTGTTGCCTCGCAACATTATCGGTATATATAAGCATTAGTAGATTTAATCAATATGCTTTTATCTACTATGCTGTCAATTTAATTAAATGCACGGAAATAATTAGCCTTATTAGGATGTTTTTCCTGACAATCTGAACTCACTCAAGGAAGAGTACGATGGTAAAAATTGAAGATTATCCGTTAAGTCGTGTGCCTCAGAATAAAAGAGTTTCATTTTTAAGCGTGGCGATAATTCATCTTGGTATGCTGACCGCACTGGACCAATTTATGCTGGGCGCAGTACTGGGCCACAGAATGACCCTTGGCGAAGCGTTTATTGCCATATCAGCAGGTAGCTTGATCTTCGCTGTCGCCACTTTGGGTCTGGGGCTGGCCGGAATGCGCGAGGGCGTATCCGGTAGCCTGCTGGCTCGCTGGTGCGGCTTTGGTCGCATCGGTTCAGTGTTGGTTGGGCTGGTCATCGCCATCTGTTTACTCGGCTGGTTTGGTATCCAGAATGCGATATTTGCCCGCTCACTTGATTTTGCGCTACAAGGCAAGCTTGGGTTTATTCTGTCTGCCAGCCTGACCGGTATTTTTCTGACAATCCTGGTGGCATTTGGCTTTCGGGCATTACGCTTTACCGCGCGCATTGCGGTGCCGATGTTTATTATGCTGGTGGCCTTTATTTCATTTACTACCTTAAGCGGAATCAATACCACTGAAATCATCGCCCAGCCGCCAGTTGGAGAGCCGCTTTCTCTCAGTGAAGGTATTACGATGGTGGTCGGCGGCGCGATAATCGCCAGCCTGATCACGCCGGATCTGACGCGCTATTCACGCAATAAAAAACAGGTGTTTAATATTACGCTGCTGACCATTCTTGTCAGCCAGTATATCGTCAATGGGCTGGCAATACTGATTGCCAAAACGCTGGGGACGGCTGATGTCGTCACCATGATGGCACAAACCGCCGGCGGCATTGGCCTGTTAGTGGTGGTATTTTCTACCCTGCGCGTTAATGATATTAATCTTTACTCATCGTCATTGGGTATCACCAATGCCGTCGAAGGGGTTTTCGGTAAGAAACTGAAATACTCAACCACCACCCTGGTTATCGGGTCTGTCGGAACATTGCTGTCGGTTTTGGGAATACTGGAGCACTATGCTGATTTTCTCAGTTTGCTGGGGGTTATTATTCCACCGATTATCAGCGTAATGATGGTTGACTACTATATTTTGCGTAACCACCGTAGCGTGCTGGATCGCAGCCGGGAAAACGGTATCTTACCGGATTCAACTCCGGTTATTGGCTGGCTGGCGGTGATTTCATGTGCAGCAGGAAGCGCTGCAGGAATAATGATTACGGCTGGAGTACCGACACTCAACTCGCTGGTAATTGCAGGGGCACTCTATTATTTATTAAGTAAACTGAAAACATTAATGCATTGAGAACCGGTGCTGTCCGCCAATGGCGGACAGCACCTTGAGCAGATTATGACGTCACTACTGGTTCCGCACTGCCTCCTCTATCGGCCAGAGCTTTAGCCTGTTCGCGATTCAAAAAGAGTCGCGAGAATTCATTGAGTTTCGACATATCCGGTTCGACTTTTAATATTTCAAGCCCTGCGCTGAGTCCGGCGTTGTACAATTTAGCATCGCCCTCTTTGGTTATATCCGTCAATCCTTTAACAAATTCCATTCCGCGCTTAATATTGACCACTGATTTATCATGGCCCGTCGAATTATTTGTACAAATCGCCTCCATTTTGTTTGCCGCAAAGGGTATAGCATGACATTTATCCGCTATATTCTGCCATCCGGCAAAATTAACTACCGCGGTGACGGCCGCACCAATCGCCATAAAACGATGATTTCGGCTGGGCATATGCTCGATATTACTGGTAATAAGCAGCGTTGGCGTCTTTCTGATCTCACGGTTAAGCAAGGACTCTTTTTGCATAACCTGTAAATCCACCGGTACATTTTTCACGTTGTTTGGCCAGGGAAAACCTTTGTTGCCTGTTTCCTGACGATTGCTCATACTGTATACATTAAGTAACACATTTGGATTTGAGTAATTATTGACTGAACTGATTGGCATAGTCATACCTGCTCTGCTGTTTAAATACTGATAAACTAGCATCACGCCAGGCGTTTAACTTTTAAAAAAAGCTCAAATTTCGGATTTTACGCAACGGCAGAAATCGGCTGGCACGACACCGTAGATTTCCAGCCTTTCATTTAAGACAGAGTGATAGTGCAGCTTAAAATCCATCATTTATTATCGGCAGTCGGAGACTCCTTTTTATATGCAGAACAGATTAACATTGCGACTCTCTTGGCCTGTCAGCGAGTTTCTGCTTCCCGATCTGCGCGCGCTGCTGCCTGCTGAAAGTATCCAGTTTTTTTCCAATGAACTTGATGAACAATGGCACTACACCTTGCTGTGTATACCCGGCGATAAAAATTGCTCACTAATAGTTTCAGCAATCCTTGTCTGGCGACAACTGGGAAGAATTCATGCACTGCATTACAGTAGTGCTGCCGTGACAACGGAGGCTACGCATGCCAGCCAGGAGCAGCTGTTCGGATTACTGAATACGCCAGGCGCGGTAGTAAATATTTCGTAGGATTAGCATCATCGCCAGACGCCCGCTCTGCTGCGTCTGGCGACGAAAATTTAGTCGGCTTTAAACGGATCTTTTTTATCGTCTTCGCTGTCATCGCGCTTTCTGGGAATTTCGCCCTCTTCGTTCGGCGCTCCGCCTGCCGGTAAATCGTCTTTATCTTTGTGCTGTTGGCTCATGTCTGACTCCATTAACTTTGTAGGGTGTCAATAAAGTATAGAAAAGAATAACCAGATTGTTATTAATGTCTCTGGCAGGCTTTGTCGATCTGTTCTTATTCTGCTGTCAGGAGCAATGCGAAGAATGGCAGTGCCTTGCAATAAATGGCTTGCCTTAAGAATTTAACGCGGTGAGTTTATGAATTGTTTTGCTGCAGATTTGCAGAAGAAATAGTTGGCAGGGATAAAATTCACGGCAGCGTTAACTGCCGTGAAATATTTCGGATGATGCGTGATTACATATGCTTAATCATTGCATCGCCAAACTCTGAGGATTTCAGTAGCTTAGCGCCGTCCATCAGACGTTCGAAATCGTAAGTTACGGTTTTCGCCGCGATGGCGCCTTCCATACCTTTAACGATCAGGTCGGCCGCTTCGAACCATTCCATATGACGCAACATCATTTCTGCCGACAGGATAACTGAACCTGGGTTCACTTTGTCCTGGCCCGCATACTTAGGTGCAGTACCGTGCGTCGCTTCGAACAGCGCACATTCGTCACCGATATTGGCTCCCGGTGCGATACCGATACCACCAACCTGAGCGGCCAGCGCATCAGAAATGTAGTCACCGTTCAGGTTCATACAGGCAATAACGTCATACTCAGCCGGACGCAGCAGAATCTGCTGCAGGAATGCATCGGCGATCACGTCTTTGATGACGATCTCTTTACCGTTGTTAGGGTTCTTGATTTTCACCCACGGGCCGCCGTCGATCAGCTCACCACCAAACTCGTCACGAGCCAGCTGGTAACCCCAATCTTTAAATGCACCTTCGGTGAATTTCATGATGTTGCCTTTGTGCACCAGAGTAACCGAGTCACGATCGTTAGTGATCGCATACTCAATCGCCGCACGCACCAGACGTTTAGTTCCCTCTTCTGAGCACGGCTTAATACCGATACCACACTGCTCAGGGAAGCGAATTTTCTTCACGCCCATTTCGTCTTTCAGGAACTTGATCACTTTGTCTGCTTCAGCAGAGCCCGCTTTCCATTCGATACCCGCATAGATATCTTCAGAGTTTTCGCGGAAGATCACCATATCGGTATCTTCTGGACGCTTAACCGGGCTTGGTGTGCCCTGATAGTAGCGTACCGGACGCAGACAGATATAAAGATCGAGCTGTTGACGCAGGGCAACGTTCAGAGAACGAATACCGCCACCGACCGGGGTGGTCAGCGGGCCTTTAATGGCAACGCGGTACTCTTTAATCAGGTCGAGAGTTTCTTCTGGCAACCAGACATCCGGACCATACAGCTCGGTAGATTTCTCACCGGTATAGATTTCCATCCAGGAGATTTTTCGCTCGCCGTTGTAGGCTTTCTGCACAGCGGCATCAACCACTTTGATCATCACTGGTGAAACATCAACCCCAATACCATCACCTTCGATAAAAGGAATGATAGGATTGTTTGGAACCACCAGTTTTCCCTGATCCAGGGTGATTTTTTGACCTTCCGCCGGAACAACTACTTTGCTTTCCATTAACCTCTCCTTCGAGCGCTTTTTTGTTAATGATTTGTAAGATGCGCGTCAATACTACTTGAATATTAACTCCGCGCCAATCACCACAGCTTTGCGTTATAATGCGCTTATTGCCACAAACTGCAAAGACCATGCTGAAAACTCCCGTTAAGAATCACCGCGTTAAACGATTCAGCCGCCCTGCTGCGGCGAAAAACGCCGCTAAAGGCCCGCGCCGCGTCATTGTGTTCAACAAACCCTATGACGTGTTGCCTCAGTTTACTGATGAAGCAGGCCGCGCCACGCTGAAAGATTACGTGCCGGTCACTGATGTCTACGCAGCCGGGCGTCTCGACCGCGACAGCGAAGGACTGATGGTGCTGACCAACGATGGCGCGCTGCAAGCAAAGCTGACGCAGCCGGGCAAACGCACCGGAAAAATTTATTATGTTCAGGTCGAGGGCGCACCGCAGGAGAGCGATCTACAGCCGCTGCGCGCAGGGGTGACTTTGAAAGATGGCCCGACATTGCCCGCTGACATCGAATTGGTCGATCAGCCCGACTGGTTATGGCCGCGTCAACCTCCGATTCGCGAACGAAAAGCCATTCCCACCAGCTGGTTAAAAGTGACGCTGCATGAAGGGCGCAACCGTCAGGTGCGGCGAATGACGGCTCATATTGGCTTCCCGACCTTGCGGCTGATTCGCTTCGCCATCGGCTCGATTCAGCTGGATAATTTAGCCTGCGGTGAATGGCGCGATATCAGCGCGAAACTTTAGTGTTGACGTCGATAATCTCATAACCTGCGGTTAACAATTGCGGAGAATCCTATGTTTAAACCTAATGTTACCGTCGCCTGCCTGGTACACGCCGAGGGTCAATTATTGGTGGTGGAAGAGACGATTAACGGTGTCGCTACCTGGAACCAACCTGCCGGTCATCTTGAGGCGAATGAAACTCTGATTGAGGCCGCTGAACGCGAACTGTTCGAAGAGACCGGTATTCAGGCGTCGCCCGCGGCGCTGCTGCGGGTACATCAATGGATTGCACCCGATAACACGCCGTTTTTACGTTTTCTTTTTACCCTCGATTTGCCCTCCCGGCTGGCAACCGCGCCGCAGGATGATGATATTGATCGCTGCTGGTGGCTGACGCCACAGCAAATTCTGCTGGCCGATAATCTTCGTTCACCACTGGTGGCGGAGAGCGTACGAATCTGGCAAACGGGCGAGCGTTATCCGTTGACGTTATTGCAGGCGTTTCAATGGCCGTTTTGCGAGGGTGCGCCAGTCGGCGACGCGTGATAGAATATGCCGCCTGTTTTATTCCTTATCGTGAGTGTGTCATGTCTGACAACAGCCAGAAAAAAGTGATCGTCGGAATGTCCGGCGGCGTCGACTCTTCCGTTTCCGCATGGTTACTGCAACAACAGGGCTATCAGGTCGAAGGCCTGTTTATGAAGAACTGGGAAGAAGATGATGGTGAGGAGTACTGCACCGCTGCCGAAGATCTGGCTGATGCACAAGCGGTTTGTGACAAACTGGGTATCCGCCTGCACAAAGTTAACTTTGCCGCCGAGTACTGGGATAACGTGTTTGAGCATTTCCTTGAAGAGTACAAAGCTGGCCGCACGCCGAACCCGGATATCCTGTGCAATAAAGAGATCAAATTTAAAGCCTTCCTCGAATTTGCTGCGGAAGATCTTGGCGCGGACTTTATCGCCACCGGCCACTATGTGCGTCGCCAGGATGTTGACGGCAAGAGCCGCCTGCTGCGCGGCCTCGACGATAATAAAGATCAGAGTTACTTCCTCTATACCCTCAGCCATCAGCAGATTGCCCAGAGCCTGTTCCCGGTTGGCGAACTGGCCAAGCCAGAAGTGCGCCGCATCGCTGAACAGCTGGAGCTGATTACCGCGAAGAAAAAAGACTCGACCGGCATCTGTTTTATCGGCGAGCGCAAATTCCGTGACTTTTTGGGCCGCTACCTGCCAGCTCAGCCGGGCAAAATTATTAACGTTGATGGCCAGGTCGTTGGCGAACATCAGGGGCTGATGTACCACACCCTGGGCCAGCGTAAAGGCTTAGGCATTGGTGGTCTGAAAGAGAGTAACGACGATCCGTGGTATGTGGTTGACAAAGATGTCGCCAATAATCTGCTGGTGGTGGCGCAGGGTGCCGAGCATCCACGCCTGATGTCGGTTGGTCTGATCGCTCAGCAACTGCACTGGGTCGATCGTGAAACGCTACGCGAGCCATTACGCTGCGTGGTGAAGACACGTTATCGTCAGGCCGATATTGATTGTGTTATTACTCCGCTCGACGACCAGCGTATCGAAGTACGCTTTGACCAGCCGGTTGCTGCGGTAACCCCAGGCCAGTCAGCGGTGTTTTATCTCGGGGAAGTTTGCCTCGGTGGCGGCATTATTGAAGAGCGCTTACCGCTGTTGTAAGGCGGGCGTTATCGTCGCCCTTCTCAATGTTTTGCACGTGATGTAATGACGGCGTCATCGCCGACGCGTAGACAGGAGTAACCGTGGCCAAGAATTATTATGATATTACCTTAGCGATGGCTGGCATCTGCCAGTCGGCGCATCTGGTACAGCAACTGGCACATCAGGGCCATTGCGACGGCGAAGTCATGCAGGTCTCGCTGAAGAGCTTGCTGGATTTAAATCCATCGTCGACGCTGGCGGTTTACGGCGGTGATGAGGCCAATTTGCGCTTTGGCCTCGAAACCTTGCTGGCGATTCTGAATACCAGCAGCCGCCAGGGCGTCGGTGCCGAACTGACGCGCTACACGCTGAGCCTGATGGTGCTTGAGCGCAAGCTGCACGGCAATAAGCAGGCGATGGACGAACTGGCACGCCGCATCTCCCAGCTTGACCGTCAGCTGGCGCATTACGATCTGGAATCCGATACGCTGCTAAGCGCAATGGCAGCGATTTACGTTGACGTGATCAGTCCGCTTGGGCCGCGTATTCAGGTAACCGGTTCACCCGCGGTGTTACAGAATGCTCAGTTGCAGAGCAAAGTGCGCGCCACCCTGCTGGCCGGAATTCGTTCCGCGGTGCTGTGGCATCAGGTCGGCGGTGGCCGCCTGCAGTTAATGTTTTCCCGCAATCGCCTGACCAGCGAAGCGAAACGAATTTTAGCAAACCTCAGCCCGGCAGAGTAACGCCGGGTGTTCAGCCCAATACCTTGTAAAACGATCCAGGAGTTGCACTGATGGAATTATCCTCTCTGACCGCCGTCTCACCTGTAGATGGTCGTTACGGCGACAAAGTCAGCCCACTGCGCGCTATTTTCAGCGAGTACGGTTTGCTGAAGTTCCGCGTTGAGGTTGAAGTTCGCTGGTTACAGAAACTGGCCGCGACCGCAGAGATCAAGGAAGTTCCTGCATTTGATGCCGACGCAAACGCTTACCTTGATGCTATTGTCGCTAACTTCAACGAAGAAGATGCCGCGCGTATCAAAACCATTGAACGCACCACCAACCACGACGTTAAAGCGGTAGAGTACTTCCTGAAAGAAAAAGTAGAGCCGGTTGCAGCACTGCACGCCGTTTCTGAGTTTATTCACTTCGCCTGTACTTCTGAAGATATCAATAATCTGTCACACGCGCTGATGCTGGAAACTGCCCGTCGTAACGTGGTTATGCCTTACTGGCAGCAGATTATTGGCGCGGTAAAAGATCTGGCGCAACAGTATCGCGATATTCCCCTGCTGTCCCGTACCCACGGCCAGCCAGCGACCCCTTCTACCCTTGGTAAAGAGATGGCAAACGTCGCTTACCGCATGGAACGTCAGCTGCGTCAGCTGGAGCGTATCGAAGTGCTGGGCAAGATCAACGGTGCCGTTGGTAACTACAATGCGCACATCGCCGCCTATCCGGAAGTTGACTGGCATCAGCTGAGTGAAGCCTTTGTCACCTCATTGGGCATCACCTGGAACCCGTACACCACGCAGATTGAGCCACACGACTATATCGCTGAGATGTTTGACTGCATGGCACGCTTTAATACCATCCTGATCGATTTCGATCGTGATATCTGGGGCTATATTGCGCTGAACCATTTCAAGCAGAAAACCATTGCTGGCGAAATCGGCTCTTCCACCATGCCGCATAAAGTTAACCCGATTGACTTCGAAAACTCCGAAGGTAATCTCGGCCTGGCGAATGCCGTTATGCAGCATCTGGCCAGCAAACTGCCGGTATCACGCTGGCAGCGCGATCTGACCGACTCAACGGTGCTGCGAAACCTTGGCGTCGGCGTCGGTTATGCGCTGATCGCTTATCAGGCGACGCTGAAAGGAATCTCTAAACTGGAAGTGAACCGCGACCGTTTACTGGACGAGCTGGATCACAACTGGGAAGTGCTGGCAGAGCCAATCCAGACCGTGATGCGTCGCTATGGCATCGAGAAGCCTTATGAGAAACTGAAAGAGCTGACGCGCGGTAAGCGGGTCGACGCTGCGGGCATGCAGACCTTTATCGACAGCCTGGCGCTGCCTGAAGAGGAGAAAACCCGTCTGAAGCAAATGACACCGGCTAACTACATTGGCCGTGCGATTCAAATGGTTGACGATCTGAAATAATGTCCGGCGGGTCGATGCAAGTCGACCCGCGTTAATCTTTGGTTTACTTGCTTTATCCTATAATCTCAGCATATAAAGAGAGTGAATAATACCGGTTCACTCAGTTTGCGAGAAAGGAACGGCCTATGCGCGTTTTGGTTGTCGAAGATAATGCCCTGTTGCGTCATCACCTGACGGTGCAGCTGCGGGATATGGGACATCAGGTTGATGCCGCTGAAGATGCTAAAGAAGCGGATTATTTCCTTAATGAACATACCCCGGACATCACTCTGGTTGACCTCGGTCTGCCTGATGAAGACGGTATGTCGTTGATCCGCCGCTGGCGCACTCAGGACGTTAAGCAGCCGATTCTGGTGTTAACCGCACGAGATGGCTGGCAGGCTAAAGTTGAAGCACTGGAAGCCGGTGCCGATGACTATGTCACCAAGCCGTTTCATATTGAAGAAATCGTCGCCCGGATGCAGGCGCTGATGCGTCGTAACAGCGGCCTGGCGTCACAAATTATCTCACTGCCGCCCTTCCAGATCGACTTGTCACGTCGTGAGCTGACCATTAACGAGCAGCAAATCAAACTGACGGCATTTGAATATACTATTATCGAAACCCTGATTCGCAACACCGGCAAAGTGGTAAGTAAAGATTCGCTGATGCTGCAACTTTATCCCGATGCAGAACTGCGCGAAAGCCATACCATTGATGTCCTGATGGGCCGCTTACGCAAGAAAATTCTTGCTGAGTACAGCAAAGATGTCATTACTACGGTTCGCGGTCAGGGCTACCGCTTCGATCTCTGATTGATGTCACTGCTGCGTCGTTTTATCCCTTACTCACTGCGAGCGCGCTTCCTGCTGGCAACCGCTGCGGTGGTGCTGGTGCTGTCGCTTTCCTACGGGATGGTGGCAGTCGTCGGCTATGTCGTCAGCTTTGACAAAAACACCTATCGGGTAATGCGCGGTGAAAGCAATTTATTCTTTACGCTGGCTCAGTGGCGCAACGGCAAGCTGACTATCGCCCAGCCTGAGCGCATGACGCTTAATTTCCCGACGCTGGTGTTTATTTATGACGAGCGCGGCCATTTGCTGTGGCAGCAGCGTGATGTACCGGAGATTCGCGATAAGATTAAGCCGGAATGGCTGAAAAAGCCGGACTTCTACGAGATCGATACCAACACCAGCACCAGCCGCGAAGCACTGGGTAATAACGCCGATGCGCAAAGTAAACTGCACGCATACGACGACGATGGCAACAGCTCATTTACCCACTCGGTGGCGGTTAATCGCTATGATGCCACCACTAATCTGCCCGCGCTGACCATTGTGGTGGTCGACTCGATTCCACAGGAATTACAGCAGTCTGATATGGTCTGGGTATGGTTCAACTATGTCTTGCTGGTTAATTTACTGCTGGTCATTCCGCTACTGTGGCTGGCAGCGCACTGGAGTTTACGGCCTATCGGCTCGCTGGCCAGTCAGGTACGCGAACTGGAAGGCGGCACCCGTGAAACCCTCGATCCTTATCCGCCGCAAGAGCTTCGCAGCCTGGTCCGTAATCTCAATCTGTTACTGGATAATGAACGCCAGCGCTACACCCGTTACAGCACCACGCTGTCAGATTTAACCCACAGTCTGAAAACGCCGCTGGCGGTTCTGCAAAGTACCCTGCGCTCGCTGCGCGGCAGCAAAACCTTCACCATTGAGCAAGCTGAGCCGATTATGCTGGAGCAGATCAGTCGTATCTCACAGCAGATCGGCTACTATCTGCACCGCGCCAGTATGCAGGCCGATCATAATCCGCTGAAGCGCGAGCTGCATTCGGTCTCCGCACTGCTCGACAGCCTCTGCTCCGCACTGAATAAAGTCTATCAGCGTAAAGGCGTTTCGCTGTCACTCGACGTTTCGCCGGAGATCACCTTCGTTGGCGATCCTAACGATTTTATGGAAGTGATGGGGAATGTGCTGGATAACGCCTGTAAATATTGCCTGGAGTTTGTCGAAATCTCAGCGCGCCAGACTGATAACGTGCTGTATCTGATTGTGGAAGATGATGGCCCAGGCATTCCGGAAAGTAAGCACGACCTGATTTTCGTGCGCGGTCAGCGTGCTGATACCATGCGCCCTGGTCAGGGTATTGGCCTGGCGGTAGCGCGCGATATTCTCGAGCAATACGAAGGGGATATCCTCACCGGAACCAGTGAGTTAGGCGGAGCAAGAATGGAAGTGGTGTTCCAGCGACAAGAAGTGTCACATAACGGCGAGTAGCAAGCCACTGCACTTCACAGGCGAAGGGTATATACTTCCTGCAATTACTGCCTGAACTGGAACGTTATATGGATTATCAGCTCGATATCAACTGGCCCGAATTTGTGCAACGCTACTGGCAAAAACGCCCGGTGGTGCTTAAACGCGGCTTTAAAAATTTCGTCGACCCTATTACCCCTGATGAACTGGCAGGCCTGGCGATGGAGAACGAAGTCGACAGCCGCCTGGTCAGCCATAATGATGGGAAATGGCAGGTCAGCCACGGGCCTTTCGAGAGCTATGATCATCTGGGTGAAAGCAACTGGTCACTGCTGGTACAAGCGGTAGACCACTGGCATGAGCCTTCTGCTGCGCTGATGCGCCCTTTCCGCTTTTTGCCTGACTGGCGTACTGACGATCTGATGATCTCCTTCTCGGTACCCGGCGGTGGCGTTGGTCCCCACTTCGATCAGTATGACGTGTTTATCGTGCAGGGCACCGGCCGCCGCCGCTGGCGCGTGGGTGACAAAGTGCCGCTTAAGCAGCATTGCCCACATCCCGATCTGCTGCAGGTTGAACCTTTCGACGCGATTATTGATGAAGAGATGGAGCCGGGCGACATTCTCTATATCCCACCAGGTTTCCCGCACGAAGGTTACTCGCTGGAAAACGCCATCAACTATTCCGTTGGTTTCCGTGCGCCAAGCGGGCGTGAACTGATCAGTGGTTTTGCCGATTACGTACTGCAACGTGAGCTGGGTAGCCATCGCTTCAGCGACCCGGATGTTGCGGCGCGCGATCGTCCGGCAGAGATTTTGCCACAGGAAATCGATGGCATTCGCCAGATGATGCTGGAAGTGATCAATCAGCCGCACCAGTTTAATCAGTGGTTTGGCGAGTTTATTTCGCAATCACGTCATGAGCTGGATATCGCCCCGCCAGAACCGCCTTACCAGCCGGATGAGATTTATGATTCGCTGCAACAGGGCGACAAGCTGACACGCCTCGGCGGTCTGCGCGTTCTGAGCATCGGTGACGCCGTATTTATTAACGGTGAGCAGCTGGAAAGCGCACATCGTGACGCACTGATGGTGCTGGCAAATCAGCTGACGCTGGGGCAGGAAGACTTTGGTGATGCGCTGGACGACCCGTCGTTCCTCGCTCAACTGGCAGCGCTGGTCAACAGCGGCTACTGGTATTTTGGCGAAGAATAACCGAATCTTTTGAAAAACATTCTGGGCGGCCTGGTTGCCGCCCAGAATGTTGCTGCTATTTACGTTCCGCCGCTAACTGCGCAATACGCATGATTACCGCCACCGTTTTCTCCATATTTTCCAGCGAAGCAAACTCATGTTTGCCATGATAGTTATAACCGCCAGTAAAGATGTTGGGACACGGTAATCCCATATAAGATAACGAGGCGCCATCAGTACCGCCGCGGATGGGTTTCACCTGCGGTTCAATTTCACAATCGCGCATTGCCTGCAGTGCCAGCTCAATAACATGCGGATGAGCCTCGACCTTTTCCCGCATATTGTAATAACTGTCTTCAATTGTCACTTCAATAGCGCCCTTAGCCGGCAGCGCTTTGCTGAGGTCGCGGGCAATATCCTGCAGCAGTTTTTTGCGCGCAGCGAAGCCGTCGGCATCAAAATCGCGCACAATATAGTGCAGCTCGGCACGTTCGACGCTGCCTTTAATCTGATGCAGATGGTAAAAACCCTCATAGCCTGAAGTATGCTCCGGTACTTCCTGCGGCGGCAGCGCGGCATGAAAACGCGTTGCCACATCCAGCGCATTGATCATCACGCCTTTGGCAGAGCCAGGATGCACATTATTGCCGGTAATTTTTACCGTTGCCGAGGCGGCGTTAAAATTTTCAAATTCAAACTCGCCCAGGCCGCTGCCATCAATGGTATACGCCCAGTCAGCGGCAAAGGCGGCAACATCAAAATGTGCCGCACCTCTGCCAATCTCTTCGTCCGGCGTAAAGGCCACGCGAATTTCACCATGAGGAATATCACTTTGTGCCAGGCGCGCCATGGCAGTGATAATCTCGGCGATACCGGCTTTATCGTCAGCTCCCAGCAAAGTCTTGCCATCAGTGGTAATCAACGTATGGCCGATCAGCTGATGCAATACCGGAAACATCACCGGCGACAGCACCTCATCCCCAATCCCCAGCGCGATATCCCCGCCGCGATAATTTTCGACAACCTGCGGATTCACATTTTTTGCGGTGAAGTCAGGCGACGTGTCTATGTGGGAAATAAAGCCGATAACCGGTGTTGGCCAGTCGACAGTGGACGGTAAAGTCCCCATCACACAGCAATTGTCAGTCAGCGTGACGTCTTTAAATCCGAGTTCCTTTAGCTCGCTTTGCAATTCTTCTGCCAGCCGCCATTGCCCCTCGGTACTGGGAACCTGACGAGCATGACTCTTAGATTGCGTATCGAAAGAAACGTAGTGTAAAAAGCGATCGAGTAATCTGTTCATCTTTCGTCCCTCTGAATGCCTGCCGCTATTATGGAAAGCTTGATCGGTTAAAGTATTGCTTAAGGTCATAGGTTTTGAGCGTTCGCGCAATTAATTGCCGCTTATTTAGCAGGCATGCAACTTTGCCGCATTGAGAGCAGCGCGCTGTCAGGTTCTGCACGGCACGCCGATTTCGGTATTTATTTATCTTTCGATTGTGATACCGGTCATTATCTCGATGCGGGCACTCAGTTATATCTATCGTTAGTCGGCCACGGATGATTCTTCAGCCTGATGAATGTCACGCTGTCGCCAGGGTTGTCTCTTAGTTTGTTCGCACTGCCGGTAAGCAAAAAATAGCGGCTTTAACCAGGCGGGCTGCGAGTTTTTCAGGTATCATCGCTCCCCAATTTTAAACCTAACCCTTTGATTCAGGCAGCGAATATGATGCAAAAACACGCGCGCAAGCCGCTGGTCACGCTTTCAGGCATCAATAAAGCGTTTGACGGTAAGGACATAATTGCCAATTTTAACCTCACCATTAATCACGGTGAATTTATTACCCTGCTCGGCCCTTCCGGCTGCGGTAAAACCACTATCCTGCGCCTGATTGCCGGGCTGGAAGTCGCCGACCGTGGCGATATCGTGCTGGATGGCGAATCGATTACGGATACTCCGGCTGAGAATCGCCATATTAATACGGTGTTTCAGAGCTACGCACTGTTCCCTCATATGACGGTATTTGAAAACGTTGCTTTCGGCCTGCGAATGCAGAAAACCCCGGCAGATGAAATCACCAGCCGGGTGACGGATGCCCTGGCGATGGTGCAGCTGAACGACTTTGCGCAACGCCGTCCGCACCAGCTTTCCGGTGGCCAGCAGCAGCGCGTGGCCATTGCCCGCGCGGTAGTGAACCGGCCCAAAGTGCTGCTGCTGGATGAATCACTGTCGGCGCTGGACTACAAGCTGCGTAAACAGATGCAGAATGAGCTGAAAGCATTACAGCGTAAGCTCGGTATTACCTTTATCTTTGTGACCCACGATCAGGAAGAAGCGCTGACCATGTCCGATCGTATCGTGGTGATGCGTGAAGGCCAGATTGAACAGGACGGCACGCCGCGCGAAATTTACGAAGAGCCACGTAACCTGTTTGTCGCGCGGTTTATCGGTGAAATTAACGTGTTCAGTGCGGAAGTGCTGCACACGCTGGATAATCAGCGGGTGCGCGCGCGGGTTGAAGGTCGCGAATGCGATATCCTGGTGCCGTTTACCGTGCAGCCCGGACAACGACTCAATGTGCTGCTGCGTCCGGAAGATCTGCGGGTAGAAGAGATCAATGACGGTAACAATATCGACGGGCTGATCGGCTATGTTCGCGAGCGTAACTATAAGGGAATGACGCTGGAGTCCACCGTCGAGCTGGAAAACGGCAAGCTGGTGACGGTAAGCGAATTCTTTAACGAAGACGATCCTGATTTCGATCACTCGCTGAATCAGAAAATGGCGGTGAACTGGGTTGAAAGCTGGGAAGTGGTGCTCAAAGATGAAAACGACGCGTAAACGCTTTCAGAAAATAGTGATATTGACCATTGTCAGCTGGCTGGTGCTGTTTGTGTTCTTGCCCAACCTGATGATTTTCGTCACCAGCTTTCTGACCCGTGATGATGCCAACTTCGTCAAGCTGGTATTCACTCTGGATAACTACAGCCGTCTGGCCGATCCGCTGTATGCCGAAGTGCTGCTGCACTCGCTGAATATGGCGCTGATCGCCACCCTGAGCTGCCTGCTGCTCGGCTATCCTTTCGCCTGGTGCCTGACAAAGCTGCCGGAGCGCCTGCGCCCGCTGATGCTGTTTTTACTGATTGTGCCGTTCTGGACCAATTCGCTGATCCGCATTTACGGTCTGAAAATCTTCCTCAGCACTCGCGGCTGGCTCAATGATTTTCTGCTGTGGCTTGGCGTGATCGATAAGCCGTTCAGCATTATGTACAGCTCACAGGCGGTGATCCTCGGACTGGTGTATATCCTGCTGCCGTTTATGGTGATGCCGCTCTACTCCAGCCTGGAAAAACTGGATAAGCCGGTGCTGGAAGCCGCGCGCGATCTGGGTGCCAGCAAGCTGCAAACCTTTATCCGGATTATTCTACCGCTCACCATGCCGGGAATCGTTGCCGGATGTCTGTTGGTTCTGCTGCCGGCGATGGGGCTGTTCTTTGTTTCCGATTTAATGGGTGGGGCGAAAAACCTGTTAATCGGTAATGTGATTAAAAGTCAGTTCCTTAATATTCGTGACTGGCCGTTTGGCGCGGCCACCAGCGTGGTGCTGACGCTGATCATGGGGCTGATGTTGTTGATATACTGGCGTGCTGCACGTCTGCTGAATAATAAGGTGGTGCTGGAATGATGGCGCGCTGGTTACGTGGCGGCTTTATGACCGTCATATACGCCTGGCTGTATATTCCGATTGTGATTCTGATTATCAACTCATTTAATCAGTCCCGATTCGGCATAAACTGGCAGGGATTCAGCACTCAGTGGTACAGCCTGCTGCTGAATAACGACAGCCTGATTGATGCGGCGAAGCACTCGCTGATTATGGCAGTGCTGTCGGCCAGCTTTGCCACGTTGATCGGCTCGCTGACCGCCGTAGCGCTCTATCGCTATCGTTTTCGCGGTAAGCCGTTTGTCGGCGGCATGCTGTTTGTGGTGATGATGTCGCCGGATATCGTTATGGCGATTTCTCTGCTGGTGCTGTTTATGCTGCTGGGTATTTCACTCGGCTTCTGGTCACTGCTGTTCTCGCATATTACCTTCTGTCTGCCTTTTGTCGTTATTACCGTCTTTTCACGCTTAAAGGGCTTTGATGTGCGCATGCTGGAAGCGGCAAAAGATCTCGGTGCCAGTGAAATCACCATTTTGCGTAAGATCATTCTGCCGCTGGCGCTGCCAGCAGTCGCGGCGGGCTGGCTGCTGAGCTTTACTCTGTCGATGGATGACGTGGTGGTCTCATCATTTGTTACCGGTCCCAGCTACGAAATATTACCGCTGAAGATCTATTCAATGGTAAAAGTCGGCGTCTCTCCAGAGGTTAATGCGCTGGCGACGATTCTGATGCTGTTGTCGCTGGTGATGGTCGCCCTCAGTCAGTTATTACTGCGCGATAAAACTCGCCGTTAAACCGTTGCGGGGCAATTTTTTGCCCCGCAATAACGGCCTGATTGAAAAATATTCTATTAATTGACTCCGCCATTCAGGCGAAAAGCAGAAGATTTCTTTTATCGGATAGATAATTCTGGACGGCACAAAGCCGGTGGCTTTCTCATCCAGAATACAAATCAGGAATCAATATGGAAATTAATAGTAATACCTCAGTAATAAACAATTTTTCCGCAGATGCCTCGGTAAGTAATAATAATTTAGCTATCCTCAGGCAGCCGCTATCGTCGGGCATGAAACAGGATGAAGCGATCGATCTTAAAAACAGAAAAAATCACGCGCTGACCGTAATGCTGTCTGAGCATACCTCCGCTAACCCGGTGAACTTAACAAATTTGGATCTTAGTGGCATGGACTTAACCGCGCATAACTTTAACTGGGTACAGCTGGAAAGCAGCGACTTGAGTCACTCGATTATTACTGGTTGTCCATTCCGCGAAGCCTCACTCTGCTGTGTCAATATGCAACATGTCGAGGCCGCAGGCTGCGATTTTACGCATGCAGAAATGTACGCCATTAATCTCAGTGACAGTAATTTGCAGCATGCCACGCTGAATGAAGCTAATCTGGAAGAAGCCATATTGACGAGGGCTGATCTTACTCATGCCAGTCTGCAAGATATTGATATTGAGCAATTTGCAGACTTTGATGATGCAACAATGCGCGGAGCCCAGCTGCAAAGATCCAATCTCGAAAATGCCTCGATGCGTAATGTTGATCTGACTGACGCGGATTATTCTGAAACCCGTCTGCCGGCCTCCAGCTATGCATAATCTTAATAATCTGTTTGCCGGTTGGCATCGCGGCTGCAACCTTGACCTCGCCGCTCTCTGGCATATAATCCCGAACAAACGACATCGGGTCAGGTATCCATATTGGCAGCCTGCCTCTGGGAGAAATTATCATGAAAAAGTGGTCACACTGGCTGGCAGCCGGCGCGCTGGCGTTCGGATTACACAGCGCACAGGCAGACGACAGCAAAACGCTCTACTTCTACAACTGGACGGAATATGTTCCGCCGGGACTGCTGGAACAATTTACTAAAGAGACCGGCATTAAAGTCATTTACTCGACGTATGAATCTAACGAGAGTATGTATGCCAAGCTGAAAACGTATAAAGACGGTGCCTACGATTTGGTGGTGCCTTCCACTTACTTCGTTGCCAAAATGCGCAATGAAGGCATGATACAAAAAATAGACAAAAGCAAACTGTCGAACTTTACTAATCTCGATCCGGTGCTGCTGAACAAATCGTTTGATCCGAATAACGACTACTCGATCCCCTATATCTGGGGGGCGACCGCGATTGGCGCAAATACGGATGTTATTGATACCAAAACCGTTACCCGCTGGGCCGATCTGTGGAAGCCGGAATATAAGCAGAGCCTGCTGTTAACTGACGATGCCCGCGATGTTTTCCAGGTAGCTTTACGTAAACTCGGTTACTCCGGCAATACCACCGATCCTGAACAGATTAATGCCGCCTATGAAGAGCTGAAAAAGCTGATGCCTAATGTGCTGACTTTTAACTCAGACAATCCAGGCAGCCCTTATATGGAGGGTGAAGTTAATCTGGGCATGGTGTGGAACGGTTCGGCTTACGTCGCACGTCAGGCCGGTACGCCGCTGGACGTTATCTGGCCGCAGGAAGGCGGCATCTTCTGGATGGACAGTCTGTCGATACCGGCTAACGCGAAAAATGTAGAGGGTGCGTTGAAGCTGATTAACTTCCTGCTCCGCCCTGACGTCGCGGCAAAAGTAGCCGAAACCATCGGTTATCCGACGCCAAACCTGGCGGCGAAAAAACTGCTGCCGAAAGCGATGTCCGGCGATCCGTCACTGTATCCGAGCGATGAGGTGATCAAAAACGGCGAATGGCAGGATGATGTTGGCGAAGCCAGTATGCAGTACGAAACCCTGTTCCAGAAGTTAAAAGCCGGGCGTTAAAATGCAGATTCGGCACGGGCGTGGTTCTCGCCGCCCGTGCCGTTGATCTCTGCCCTGCAGATCCTCTGTACCGAAGCTGAAGCGGCTCCCGAACAGAATGATTACTTATACAGCCCCAGCAAAAATGTGCGCACGTACAGCGGTACTACTTGACTGGCCGGACCGTATTTTTTCTCTTCGAACTCGCTACCCACCTGGCTTGGCTCCAGATTCAGCTCTACGGTATGCGCGCCCTGTAATTTGGCCTCGTGGACAAAACCCGCCGCCGGATAGACATGGCCCGAGGTGCCGATAGCGACAAAATAATCAGCCTGTTCAATCGCCTGATAAATCTCATCCATTTGCAGCGGCATTTCTCCAAACCACACCACATGCGGGCGCAGCACCGCAGGAAACTGGCAGCAGTGGCAGCGATCGCCTGGCTTAACATCTTCAGTCCAGTCAAGAATCTGCCCACTCATCGAACAGCGCACTTTCAGCAGTTCGCCGTGCATATGAATCACCCGCTCGCTGCCGG
Source organism: Winslowiella sp. 2C04 (assembly GCF_050037805.1). Lineage (NCBI taxonomy): Bacteria > Pseudomonadati > Pseudomonadota > Gammaproteobacteria > Enterobacterales > Erwiniaceae > Winslowiella > Winslowiella sp. 2C04. The sequence continues at coordinate 2,778,397 of NZ_CP188300.1, forward strand.
CTCGCTCGTGCAGGTTATCAATATTTTGCGTCACCAGCAGAAAACCGTCACCCAGTACCGATTCCAGCTCTGCCAGCGCCTGATGCGCGGCATTGGGCTGGATTTCCGGCTGCTGCAACTGCTGACGGCGGGCGTTGTAAAATGCCTGCACCAGCGCCGGATCGCGGGCAAAACCTTCCGGCGTTGCCACATCCTCAACCCGATGCTCTTCCCACAGGCCGTCACTGGCGCGAAAGGTACGAATACCCGACTCAGCAGATATCCCGGCTCCCGTCAGAACTACCACGCGCGGCAGCGGATGTGCTGCCAGCTCAGCGCTACGATCACGCTCGAAAATGCGCTGACGAAAGCGTTGATGAATCTGACGCTTGGTCTTTTTGTAGCGTGCGAGTCGCAGTCGGCGACGGGGTGTGCGCATAAAAGCTCCTTTAATTACTTAAGATGAAGGAATGCGGCGCCGCGCATTCCTCCTGCATCGCCATGTCGGGCTTTCGCAAAACGCGGTGGTTTAGCCACCGGTAACAGGTACTTCGCTACCCGCTGTTCCAGCCCGTCATAGAGCGCATCAAAATTAGACAATCCCCCGCCCAATACCACCAGGTGCGGATCGAGCAGCGTCAGCAAATTGCCAAGGCAAACGGCCAACAGTTCACAATATCGCTCGGTATGGGCCTGCGCCAGTGTATCACCCTGATAATAACGGGTGATAATTTCAGGTGCACTGAGAGTCTGCTGATAATGATGCTGCCAGAGCCAGGAAAAACCCGGCCCGGAGAGATAGGGTTCAATACAGCCGCGTTTACCGCAGCCGCACATTTGTAGCGGAATATCGTGACCGAGCACCTCAAGGGCATCAACTGGCAAACGCATATGCCCGTACTCGCCGGTAATGTAGTTACGCCCGGTCACCGGTTTACCGTCAACGATCAATCCCCCGCCAACGCCGGTGCCGAGAATCAGCCCGAACACCACCGGACAGGCCTGAAACTCATCGTCCCAGGCTTCGGAGAGCGCAAAGCAGTTGGCATCATTATCGATGCGTACCTCGCGCTGTAGCCGTTGCGACAGATCGGCCCCAAGCGTTTTACCACGCGCGGCCGGCACGTTAGCGGTAAACAGCGTGCCATCGTCCGGAACCGGCAAACCCGGTACGCCGATACCGATGCTACCGCGTTGACCGCAGACGCTGTCGGCCTCCAGCACTAATTGTTCCAGCGTCGCCAGCAGCTGCTGATAATCATCGCGCGGCGTCGCCACGCGTTTGCTCCACCGCTGCTGGCGTTGAGCATCGTAAACACCAATGGCGATTTTGCTGCCGCCCATATCGAGGCCGTAATACATGCGCTATCCCCTTCGGTATCGGTATTATTGTCCGCTTAACACCCGGGCCGGATCAATACGGCTGGCGCGACGCGCCGGATACCAACTGGCCAGCAGGCTCAGCACAATCGCCGTTGCCAGCACTGATATCACGTCGGTCCAGTGCAGTTCTGACGGCAAAAAGTCGATAAAGTAGATATCACCGGAGAGGAACTGATGGCCAATCAGCTTTTCAATACCGTTAATGACGCTGGTCAGATTGAGCGCGGCCAGCACGCCGACCACTACCCCAGTGACGCTGCCCAGCAGGCCCGCCATCAGGCCATACCAGACAAAGATGGCGCGGATCAGCCCATCTTTGGCGCCCAGCGTACGCAGCACCGCAATATCGCTGCTTTTATCTTTCACCGCCATGACCAGCGTCGACACGATATTAAAGCAGGCCACCCCGATCACCAGCACCATCGCCAGATACATAATGGCGCGGATCATCTGAATATCACGGTACATATAGCCGTATGTTCCTACCCAGCTGCGCAGATAGACATAGGACTGGGTGACTTCACCGGCATCGCGCACCAGTTTATTCGCGCTAAACGGATCGTTAACTTTGATGGCAATTCCGGTGACGTTGTCGCCCATCGCCAGATACTGCTGGGCATCCGCCAGTGGCACCATTGCCAGACTGTGATCGAGCATGCCGCTAAGCTGCAAAATGCCGCTCACCTGCAAGCGCACCCGCTTCGGCTGCAGCAGTTTATGTTCAGTATCACTGTTGGGAATCATAATCGTCAGCCAGTCGCCCTGCTTCAGGCCGAGCGATTTTGCGACCCCACTACCAATAATCACCTGCTGCTTGCCGGCAGCAAAGCTGGACCAGGCGTTATTCTGCACAAATTTTGGCAGCGCACTGAGCTGCATTTCCTGTTGAGGATCAACACCCTTAACCTGAATTGCCTGCAGTTTGGCTCCGCTTTCGATCAGACCGGTGAAATTAATATAAGGTGCAGCGGCGGCAATACCTGGCACTTTTTCAATCCGCGGGATCATCTGCTGCCAGCCGCTAAATGGCTGATTAACCGGTTCGATTTCACCGTGCGGAACCACCGCCAGAATGCGGTTATTCAGCTCACGTTCAAAACCGTTCATTGCGCTCAGGCCGACGATCAATACCGCCACGCCCAGTGCAATACCGACGGTGGAAATTACCGAAATCAGTGACACCATGCCGCCACGCCGACGGCCACGGCTGAAACGTAAACCCAGCAGCAGCGATAACGAAGCAGCCATTACAACGCTCCTGCCAGCGTCAGTTCACCACTCAGCTGACCGTCACGCATCTCCATCTGACGCTTCAGACGTTTGGCAAGATGCAGATCGTGGGTCACGACCAGAAAAGCAGTGCCCTGACGCACGTTCAGTTCACCCAGCAGATCGAAGATGGCATCCGCGTTACGTGCATCAAGATTACCGGTCGGTTCATCGGCCAGCACCAGACGCGGATTGTTTACCAGCGCACGGGCAATCGCCACGCGCTGACGTTCGCCGCCCGACAGTTCAGAGGGACGATGCGCGGCGCGTTTTTCCAGGCCTACCGCGCTTAACATCGCCCGGGCTTTTTCCTGCGCCTCAACTTTATTCACTTTACCGATCAGCAGCGGCATCGCCACGTTTTCCAGCGCGGTAAAGTCCGGCAGCAGATGGTGAAACTGATAGATAAAACCGAGCTCGCGGTTACGCAGTTCGGCTTTGGCCGATGAAGAGAGACTGTTCAGCGACTTGCCATCAAACACCACCTCACCGGAAGTGGGTGAGTCCAGACCGCCAAGCAGGTGCATCAGGGTACTTTTGCCGGAACCCGAGCTACCGACAATCGCCATCATTTCACCCGGCTCAATGCTGAATGACACATTGCGCAGCACATCGGTCTGGACGCTGCCTTCCTGATAGCGTTTGCACAGATCGTTACACTGCAACAGGATCGAATTACTCATAGCGTAAAGCCTCAGCGGGTTGTACGGCGGCAGCGCGCCAGGAAGGATAAAGCGTCGAAAGCAGCGCCACCACCATTGCGGTCAGCGCAATGGCGACTACCTGCCACGGCGAAATCGCCACCGGCAGCGCGGCACCATCGAGGAACATGCCAATCACCGGCATCAGATTATTAAGCTGGCTGGCCAGCAATACGCCGAGCAACGCTCCGAGCAGCGCGCCGATAATCCCGGCGCTGGCACCCTGCACCATAAACACCATCATAATCTGACGGCGCGTCAGGCCCTGGGTTTGCAAGATCGCCACTTCACCCTGCTTCTCCATAATCAGCAGGCCCAGCGAGGTAATAATGTTAAATGCGGCTACCGCCACAATCAGGCTCAGCAGCAGGCCCATCATATTTTTCTCCATGCGCACCGCCTGGAAAAGCTCGCCTTTGCGTTCGCGCCAGTCTTTCCACACCATGCCGTCAGGCAGTTTTTGCTGACTGAGGGTATCGACACTCAGCGGCTTATCAAGCCATAAACGCCAGCCGGTGATATTGCCCGCCGGATAGCGCATCAGGCGTGAAGCATCCTGCTGGTTGACCAGAATCTGATAACCATCCACTTCACTGTTGGCGGCAAAGGTGCCGATAATATTGAACAGGCGCTGGCTTGGCAGACGGCCCATCGGGGTAAACTGGCTGGCAGACGGCACCATCAGACGAATTGAGTCGCCGCGTTTAACCCCGAGTTGCCCGGCCAGTTGCTCACCGAGAATGACGTTGTACTGCCCCGCCTGCAGATCCTGCTGCTTGACATTAACCAGATACGGCGTCAGCGGATCCTGCTCATCAGGCTGGATGCCAAGCATCACGCCGACCGCCACGCTTCGCGCGCTTTGCAGCACCACATCACCGGTGGTTAACGGCGCAACGCGGCTGACTCCCTGAAGTTTCAGGCTCTCTGCCGGTAATTGTTGAGGATTGACCGACCCTTTGTCGCTGGTAATCAGCGCCTGCGGCATCAGGCCAAGAATATTGTTTTCCAGTTCGCGCTCGAAACCGTTCATAACCGACATAACGGTAACCAACGCCATCACGCCCAGCGTGATGCCGATAGTGGAAAGCCAGGAGACAAACCGACCAAAGCGGTCTGACGCTCGTCCGCGCATGTAGCGCAGACCGATAAATAACGCAACAGGTTGATACATGTAATCCGTCTTGTGGCGGTTGCTAATGCAAAGTGTTAAGGATGATAAAGGAGCAGCCCGCTTTATGGAACCACTAAGCCTCTGAGTATGCTGGAAACCCTGTAAAGATAGTGCAGGCGAGCGACTGAATGCTGAAATAATCAACAGTATCGCGGTTTTAATGCCCCTTTTTCCTACAGGGGTATAAGCAATAAACTATAATCAGTGTCAGTCAGAGAGGTTTTCTTGCGCTATTCAGGCACCGGAGTTGTACCATGTTCAGGTATCCCAAAGGCAGTATCGTCAAACATAAAACCGGCCATATCAACGGTATGGTGGTTAACATCTTCGATCAGGGGGATTCTCCCACCGGCTATTACGTCAGATGGGATGATGGCAACCACAGTTACCATCTGGAAGCCGAGTTGTGCTGGGCGAATATCGATCGGCCCAAAATGCACTACACTCAGCAGTCAACGAAATAGCGACCGCTTGCTGGTTTCATCAGGTCTTCGCGCATGATTCGTATGAATAAAATTCCGCTCGCGATCAGGTGATCCCTGGCGCGTTCTGTGAAATCATTACCGCCATAGAATTAATCAAGAGAACGTCGAACCGACTATGCCAGAACAGACTCGCTATTCCCTGCCTGAGAAAGCCGGCGATCGCTCCCTGCTTGGGCAGCTGACCGGTGCGGCTTGTGCCGTTGAATGTGCTGAAATTATCGAACGTCATCACGGGCCGGTAATGTTAATCGCCCCTGATATGCAGAATGCGCTGCGCCTGCAGGATGAAATCCAGCAGTTTACTGACCAGCCGGTGATTAGCCTCGCCGACTGGGAAACGCTGCCGTTCGACAGCTTCTCGCCGCATCAGGAAATCATCTCATCGCGCCTTTCGACACTGTATCAGTTACCGGCACTGCAACGCGGTGTGCTGATCCTGCCAGTTAACACGCTGATGCAGCGCGTTTGTCCGCACAGCTTTTTACATGGTCACGCGCTGGTCATGCAAAAAGGACAGCTGTTATCGCGTGATACGCTGCGCAGCCAGCTGGAGCAGGCAGGCTATCGCAGTGTTGATCAGGTTATGGAACACGGCGAGTACGCCACGCGTGGCGCACTGCTCGATCTCTATCCGATGGGCAGCGAACAGCCTTACCGTATTGACTTCTTTGATGATGAAATCGACAGCCTGCGGGTATTTGACGTCGATTCGCAGCGCACGCTGCAAGAAGTTGAAGCGATTAATTTACTGCCGGCGCATGAATTTCCCACCGATAAAGCCGCTATCGAACTGTTTCGCAGCCAGTGGCGCGAGAAGTTTGATGTAAAACGTGAAGCCGAACATATCTATCAGCAGGTCAGCAAAGGTACACTGCCTTCCGGTATCGAATACTGGCAGCCGCTGTTTTTTGATCAACCCCTGCCGCCGCTGTTTAGCTATCTGCCGGACAACACACTGATCGTGAATACCGGCGATCTGGAAAGCAGCGCTGACCGTTTTCTGCTTGATGTGAATGCGCGCTATGAAAATCGCCGCGTCGACCCGATGCGTCCGCTGTTAGCGCCGGAAAACCTGTGGTTACGCACTGACCAGCTGTTCAGCGAGCTAAAGAACTGGCCACGGGTTCAGCTCAGCAGTGAAATATTGCCAGCCAAAGCCGCCAATACCAATCTGGATTATCAGCCTTTACCGGATCTTGCGGTCCAGGCGCAGGCAAAAGCGCCACTGGATAATTTGCGCCGTTTCCTTGAAACATTTAGCGGGTCGGTCATCTTCTCGGTTGAAAGTGAAGGCCGCCGCGAAGCATTACTTGAGCTGCTGGCGCGTATTAAAGTACTGCCAAAAACCCTTCACCGTCTCGATGAGGCTGGCCAGTCGGGTCACTATCTGATGATAGGTGCCAGCGAACGCGGTTTTATTGATGGCCTGCGCCAGCGTGCCTTAATCTGTGAAAGCGACCTGCTGGGCGAACGCGTCACGCGTCGCCGTCAGGACAGCCGCCGCACCATCAATCCGGACGTGTTAATCCGCAACCTCGCCGAACTGCATGAGGGCCAGCCGGTGGTCCATCTGGAACACGGTGTCGGACGCTATCTGGGGATGACCACGCTGGAGACCGGTGGCATCAAGGCAGAATATCTGATGCTGGCTTATGCCGGTGACGCCAAATTATATGTGCCGGTCTCCTCGCTGCATTTAATCAGCCGATACGCTGGCGGTGCTGATGAAAATGCGCCGCTGCATAAATTGGGTAGCGATGCCTGGTCACGCGCGCGCCAGAAAGCCGCCGAGAAAGTGCGTGATGTTGCGGCAGAACTGCTGGATATCTACGCGCAGCGAGCTGCCAAAACCGGTTTCGCCTTTAAACACGATCGCGAGCAGTATCAACTGTTTTGCGAAACTTTCCCGTTTGAAACCACACCGGATCAGGCGCAGGCAATCAATGCCGTGCTCAGTGATATGTGTCAGCCGCTGGCGATGGATCGCCTGGTGTGTGGTGACGTCGGCTTTGGTAAGACTGAAGTGGCGATGCGCGCCGCCTTCCTGGCGATTGAAAACCATAAACAGGTAGCGGTGCTGGTGCCAACCACCCTGCTGGCGCAACAGCATTACGATAACTTCCGCGATCGCTTTGCCAACTGGCCGGTGCGCATTGAGATGCTGTCCCGTTTCCGTACCGCCAAAGAACAGGCGCAGATTCTTGAACAGGCGAGCGAAGGCAAGATTGATATTCTGATTGGCACCCATAAGTTGCTGCAAAGCGAGATTAAGTGGCGCGATCTGGGATTACTGATTGTCGATGAAGAGCACCGCTTCGGTGTACGTCATAAAGAGCGCATTAAAGCGATGCGTGCTGACGTGGATATCCTGACGCTGACCGCCACGCCCATTCCGCGTACGCTAAATATGGCGATGAGCGGCATGCGCGATCTGTCGATTATTGCGACCCCGCCGGCGCGCCGTCTGGCGGTGAAAACCTTTGTGCGCGAGTATGACGATCTGGTGGTGCGTGAAGCGATTCTGCGCGAAATCCTGCGTGGCGGCCAGGTTTATTATCTGTACAACGACGTTGAGAATATTGAGAAAGCCTCACAGCGGCTGGCGGAGCTGGTGCCGGAAGCGCGCATTGCCATTGGGCACGGCCAGATGCGCGAACGCGATCTGGAACGGGTCATGAACGACTTCCATCATCAGCGCTTTAACGTACTGGTGTGTACCACCATTATTGAAACCGGCATTGATATCGCCAGCGCCAATACCATTATTATTGAGCGTGCGGACCACTTCGGCCTGGCGCAGCTGCACCAGTTACGCGGTCGCGTCGGGCGTTCGCACCACCAGGCTTACGCCTGGCTGCTGACGCCGCATCCGAAAGCAATGACCACCGATGCCCACAAGCGGCTGGAAGCCATTGCCTCGCTGGAAGATCTTGGCGCAGGCTTTGCGCTGGCGACTCACGACCTGGAGATTCGCGGTGCCGGAGAATTGCTGGGTGAAGACCAGAGCGGCCAGATGGAAACTATCGGTTTCTCACTGTATATGGAACTGCTGGAAAATGCGGTCGATGCCCTGAAAGAGGGCCGCGAACCGTCGCTTGAGGATCTCACCAGCAATCAGACAGAAATCGAACTGCGTATGCCATCGCTGCTGCCGGACGATTTTATTCCGGACGTCAGCACCCGCCTGTCCTTTTATAAACGTATTGCCAGCGCCCAGACCGACAGCGAGCTGGAGGATCTGAAAGTCGAACTGATCGACCGTTTCGGCCTGCTGCCGGATGCGGCGCGTAATCTGCTGGATATCGCGGCGTTACGCTTAACCGCTCAGAAGCTCGGCGTGCGCCGCATTGAAGGCAATGAAAAAGGTGGCTTTATTGAATTCGCTGAGAAGAACAAAGTTGATCCCGGCTGGCTGATTGGTCTGCTACAAAAAGAGCCGCAGCACTGGCGTCTGGATGGCCCAACGCGACTGAAGTTTATTCGCGATCTCAGCGAGCGAAAATTACGCATGAAGTGGATGCGCGATTTTATGACGCAGCTGCTGGAGAATGCGGCTTGACTGGCCGATGCTAACCGGACTTAAATTCAATGCCTGGCTGAAGAGTCAGGCATTTTTTAACGGCGGCGTAAAACGGTTAACCAAAGCATTTCTGAATTTTCTTTCCAATGGCATGGCCGCTAATCCAACGGGGTTTTGCCTCACGCGATCGTTATCAGAGGATGTCGGGGATCATCAGGCTAAAGCTGACACCTCAACCTGCCCGCAGCCCCCTCGCCTGACTGAAATTTATCGTCCGGACTGAGAGCAAAGACGTGGTCTATGCAGGCATTGTGTTTTACACTGCGCGCAGCAAAAACTGAGTAGATAAACGATTAAACAGGCGGTAATAGCGATGAACGGAACGATCACAACCTGGTTTCAAGATAAAGGTTTTGGATTTATCAAAGATGAAAACGGTGATAACCGTTATTTTCATGTGATTAAGGTCGCTAACCCGGAGTTGATTAAAAAAGATGCGGCGGTGACGTTCGAACCCACCACCAATAACAAGGGCTTGTCAGCTTATGCTGTAAAAGTTGCACCAGAAAGCAAATACATCTATATCGCCGGCGAGCGCATTAAGCTCACATCGATTAAGTCTTATCTGGTTTACAGCGAAGAAGTGCCTGCCGATACCGGCATCGATAAAGAAAATGCAGTGCTGTCTGTGGGTCTACTGATGAACAGCATCAGGCCGAAATCATCCGCCAAGCCCGGTGAAATGCGCTCGCTGAAAAAACTGGCGATCACCACCTTCCAGGGAACGACGTTAATTTTCTCGGAAGATGAGATAGACGTGGATGACACGGTGAAAATGCTTAAGGTCTAAAGCATTATTTTTCGTTTTTCCGGTTGCTTCGCTGAAATAACGAAGTAAGAATTTACTATTCAGACCAGATGGCGCATACAGCAACTGATACAGACATTGACCCGTAGAGGCTATTATGAGCAATGAAGTACCGATTAAATATTATGACATCGTGGATGAGTATACGACGGAATCCGCTGAACCGGTAAGCGAGTCAGAACGTGACCCGCTGGCACACTATTTCCAGCTGCTCATCACTCGCTTAATGAATAATGAAGAAATCAGCGAGGATGCGCAGAAAGAGATGGCCAGTGAAGCCGGTATCAATGAACGGCGTATCGATGATATCGCCACGTTCCTTAATCAATGGGGTAATGAGTAGCTGCGGTTGACACATCACAAAAAAAATCCGCAAACCAGAAGGTTTACGGATTTTTTATCAGAATAAACCAGCGTTAATGCGCGCCAGTTTACGCCTTATTATTCAGCATCAGCTGGCCTTTACTGTCCAGCGGAATACGGGTCCCCGGATCGTTTTCCATCCGGACTTTGCCCTGCTGGTCGCCGATTTTGTAAGTGACATCGTAACCCAGCATTTTATCATGCTTATCGTAGACCGTTTTGCAGCGCTGCTCGGTGGTGGTGTAGGTATCACGATCCTGCATAGCGCCCTGAACCTGATTACCACCGTAGCCACCGGCCAGTGCGCCAGCAACCGTGGCAACATCACGACCACGTCCACCGCCAAACTGATGGCCTAACACCCCACCGGCGACGGCACCTAATACTGAACCGGCAATACGGTTTTCATCCTGCACCGGGCGACGGTGCGTTAAGGTGACGTTACGGCACTCCTGACGCGGATTTTTGATGGTTTCTTTAATCGGCGTTGCCGAGAGCACCTGAGCATATTGCGGGCCACTGTCAAACATATTCATTCCGGCGACCGCAGCAACACCCAGAGCAGCTGCAACACCAATTCCAATACCCGCCAACATTGATTTATTCACAGGAAATCCTCCTGACATTGTTACCGCGCATTGTTTTGCCATTGCGCGTTCCCTTGCAATTTTGGCCGACTCGGCGTGCGCGACGCGCCGTGGTACATACTGTGGATTTTGCAGAAACTGCGGCAGCGGAACAATCAGACAAATGGACGAATGTAATAAGGAAAGTCTTTTAGGAGTGTTCCTGGAAGCAGGTATTTGATAACAACGTTGGCGGCAGCTTAATTATGTTCTGAAATGGCGGGAATAATCCCGCCATATTACTTAGTGCAGTTTCAGGCGCGGGCGAATCACCCGGTTAATACTGCCTACCAGCATCATCAGGCCGGTTTTGAAATAACCATGCAGAGCAATCTGATGCATACGATACAGCGAGATGTAGACGAAACGCGCAATGCGCCCTTCCACCATCATCGAGCCACGCATAAGATTACCCATCAGACTTCCAACGGTAGTGAAACGGGACAGTGAAACCAGTGAACCATGATCTTTATAAACGTAAGGTTTCAGCGTCTGCCCTTTCATCTGAGCCAGAATATTTTCCAGCGCGCGTGACGCCATCTGGTGCGCCGACTGGGCGCGTGGCGGCACAAAACCGCCGCCTGGCAATGCACAGGATGCGCAGTCACCAATGGCATAGATGTTTTCATCGCGCGTGGTCTGCAAGGTCTCATTGACCACCAGCTGATTGATGCGGTTGGTTTCCAGACCACCGAGATCTTTCATAAAGTCTGGCGCCTTGATACCGGCGGCCCATACCATCAAATCCGCTTCAATAAATTCTCCGGACTTGGTGTTCAGCCCTTTTGCATCGGCACTGGTCACCATAGTTTGCGTCAATACGCGCACGCCAAGCTTGGTCAGTTCCTGATGGGCAGCAGTCGAGATACGCGGCGGTAACGCTGGCAGGATACGCTCACCCGCTTCGACCAGCGTCACGTTTAATGCCTGATTATCCAGGCCTTTATAGCCGTAGCTGTGCAGCTGTTTGACCGCATTATGCAATTCAGCAGACAGCTCAACCCCGGTCGCTCCGCCACCAACGATGGCGATATTCACCTTCTCCTGCACGCCTTCATTCGATGAGAATTTCAGGAACAGGTTCAGCATTTCATTATGGAAACGACGGGCCTGCTGCGGGTTATCGAGGAAGATACAGTGGTCTTTAACGCCCGGAGTACCAAAATCATTGGAGGTACTGCCCAGCGCCATTACCAGCGTGTCATACGCCAGTTCACGCTCGGGCACCAGCAGTTCGCCCTGCGCATCGCGAATTTCGGCGAGGTGCAGACGTTTGGTTTCACGATTGAGATCGGTCACCGTTCCCAGCTGGAACTGGAAATGATGGTTGCGCGCATGTGCCAGATAACTCAGCGCATCAATGCCTTCATCAAGAGAACCGGTCGCAACTTCATGTAACAGCGGCTTCCACAAATGGCTGTGATTACGATCGACCAGCGTGATTTCGGCTTTGTTCTTGCGGCCCAGTTTGCGACCAAGCTGGGTTGCCAGCTCCAGTCCACCGGCACCACCACCGACGATGACAATTTTCTTCATTGGTGTAGTCAAACGACCCCCTCAAAATGTGAACCAATCGTTAATTAAAAGTTAAAATAATATCCTTAATTAACATAGGGTTGGCGAACTTAAATCGCTATCTGAAGGCAGGATAACATGGGCGGGTTACTTGGTCATACCAAAATTGATCGTGGTCAATTTTATTGATTAAAACTCAGATTATTACTCATAAAACTTATGATGGCCGATTGCCAGTCGGCCAAAAGCCGGTGTTAGCCGAGGGTTTTAAACGCTTTAATTCTTTGTAAATGCGGGGAAATATTCTTGAACTTATGGCTTTGCTCTTCATCCCAGACGATCTCATAAAAGCTCTGCAATATTTGTGCGCTGCGCTGATTATCCAGCGCTTCATCATGACGCGACAGCACTGTCAGGCAGCGATCGCGGTTCTTTTCGCGGAAGTTACTGACGCATTTTGTCGCGATATCCAGATACTCTTCCGGCCGGTCGATTTTGCCCGTCATGTTCTCGCCGGGAAACAGGTTGGGATTGACTATCACCTGGCGAATATCACAGAGAAAGCCGATTCTCTCCGCCCAGTATCCCCCCAGACCGACACCGCATATTAACGGGCGATCGTCGGAATTAAGCCGCAGCATCTTGTCAGTCTCTTTGAGTAAATGCTGCATATCATGTTTCGGATGCAGCGTGCTGTAGCTCAGCAAGCGGACATCAGGATCGATAAACTGCAGTTGCAGCACTTTTTCATGATTACCCGGACTATTTGAATCAAAACCGTGCAGATAGATGATCATTGTAATCCTCGCCGATGAGATGCAAACCAACTTTGATAGTATAACCTGCCAGCGCTGACGAAATTGATCGCTGACAGGTTTTGCATGATACCGCGGCTAGCGCTGGCTGAGTTCAGCTTTGTGGGCCAGCCACTGATCGTGCAGCTGGCTTAACTGATTATTCGCCGTTTTCCAGCGTGACGAGGCCAGCAACTGCTGGCGGGTAAAGGTTCCCCGATGATACAGCTGACTGACGCGCTCCGCCCTGCGCGGTGCCAGATTGTCCAGTACGCTAACCGCACCTTCACGGTTATTGCAGACCAGAATCATATCGCAACCGGCATCCAGCGACGCCTGCCCACGCTCGGCATAGCTGCCCATAATGGCCGCGCCTTCCATCGACAAATCGTCAGAGAAAATCACGCCATCAAAACCCAGCTCACCGCGCAGCACGGTTTTCAGCCAGTGTGGCGAACCGCTGGCCGGGCGCGGATCAACTTCCGTGTAGATAACGTGCGCCGGCATAATCGCATCCAGTGCTTGCTCATCAATTAACTGTCGGAAGATTTGCATATCATGCTGACGAATCTCAGCTTCGTCACGCCCGTCACGCGGCGTCTCTTTATGCGAGTCGGCACTGACTGCACCGTGTCCGGGGAAGTGTTTGCCAGTGGTTTTCATTCCGGCTTCATGCATGCCATCAATAAAACGGCGCGCCACGGCCAGGGCAATCGCCGGATCCTGATGAAACGAGCGCTCGCCAATTGCCGCGCTGATATGTCCAATATCCAGTACCGGCGCAAAGCTGATATCGATATCCATCGCGATCATTTCCGACGCCATCAACCAGCCGGCCTGCTGCGCCAGCTCACCTGCGGTGGCACTGTCGTGCAACGCGGCAAAGGACTGCATCGCCGGTAATGAAGTAAAACCCTCACGGAAACGCTGCACGCGTCCGCCTTCCTGATCGACCGCGATCACCAGCCGATTGCGCGAAGCGGCACGAATCTGGCGAACCAGTTCACGTAGCTGTTGCGGATCGTGGTAGTTGCGGGTAAACAGAATCAAACCGCCCACCAGCGGATGCTGTAATATTTCGCGCTCTTCCGCATCCAGTTCATAACCCTGTACATCCAGCATTACCGGGCCAGGCGTGGTCAACTCCATCATATTTGAGATTCCCGTTTAAAAGCAGGCGATCATGCCAGACGATCGCCAAAGTAGTTACAGATGGAAAAATGGCAACAGCGGCGATTAAACCGCCAGCCAGGCGTCAGCGGCAGCCTGATACAAATGAGGATCGCCACTTTGTTCGGCACGTAACTGATACCAGCTGGCCATCAGCAAGCGCAACCACGGCTGCCAGCGCCGCATCTGCCTGTGCAGTACATCCGCATCAATCTGATTATCAGCGGCATACTGCCTCACCAGCGTCGCGCATTGCGCCGCATTTAGCGGATTAGCCGCGGTGATTGCCGCCAGCTCTAACGCGATATCGCCGTCAGCGGCATACTCCCAGTCAATCAGGCGTAAGCGCGACCCGCACTGCAACAAATTGCCGGCATGGACATCCATATGCAGCGGCGCAATACGCAGTGGCCGGGGCTCACCGCGCTGCTGTAAACGGCGCAGGGCGCGTAACCATTGGCAGTTACGCTGCTGGCATTGCTGCCAGTAGCTTTCCAGCAGCGGCAGCAGTTGCAGTCGGTAACCGCTCAGCGGTTGGTGATGCAGCTGGCCGAGTAGCCTTACCAGTTGATCAATCCGCGCGGCGAACTGCTTTTCATCCAGCACTTCGCCGTCCAGCCATTCCAGCAGTAACCAGTGCTGATTACGGCCAATCACCTGCGGCACCAGGCCACTGGCAGCAAAACGTTTAAGCAGCTGATACTCGCGACGACGGCTGACGAACGGAATCGGCTGCGGCGCTTCCCGGCGCGCCAGTATCCGTTGCTGACCAATCATCACGACGCCGGTTAAACCGGTCAGCCCGGCCAGCGGTGAAAAGCAACCGGCGGCCTTAGCCGCCGGGAACTGCTGGTCGATTAACCGTTGCAGTGCAGCATCAGTGCTGTACGTCACCGTTTCCAGACCAGATGATTTCGCCAGTCTGTACCAGCATCAGCTGCATTTGCAGCTCAGGAGATTTCACATCGCCCTGCGCATTGCTGTAAAGCACGTATTGCGCACCGACATAACGCGCCAGTCCAATCGCCTTACTGCGCGACGTCAGGCTGTCTTCCGCCGACAGGCCCAGCGTCTGTTTCGCGGTATTCAGCTGCTGCGGGGTGATCAGGGTAAATTTGCCGTTATTAGCCAGCGAATTTTGCAGTGCGCTGGTGGCTTTTGCCGTCTGCAGGCTACCGTTGGTGCTGTTTTTAATCCGGTCGACTAACAACACGCTGCCTGGCGTAACGCCTTCGGCCTGCAACATTTTTGCCACCAGTGGCTGCACGCTGGCATCCCAGTTGATGGTGACAATCTTCGGCGGTGGCTGCACGGTTTCACCCGGCTCAGGCTGTGCCGGTGGCTGTTCGACCGGTTGCGTCGGCTGTACCGGTTCAACCGGCGCTGGCTGCTGCTGTGATTGATCACCATTAATACAACCGCTGAGAATCAGCGCCAGTAACATCACGCCGGAAAGTTTATAAATACTGCTGGTCACAATTTTCCCCTTAGAGATAGAGATAAAGTCGCACTTTGCTGGCGGTTAGGTTACCCAGTTGCGAAGCGATTTCGACTTTAGCATGTGCAGGCACCACAATCGTCCGCGGGCGCTCAAAAGGCCGGATTTCCAGTCCTTTGTCGTCATACCAGTAAAAGCGATAATTAACCGTTACCGGTTTTTCCTGCTGATTAAACAGCACGGTGCTGGCACGCTGTTGACCGTCCCGTTCACTGATATCAGGCTCATCAGTAATGATCCCTGCTGACAAAACCGCAGACTCCATCACCAGTGACTGTGAAGTATTGATCATTGACTGTTCGCTGCTGCAACCGCTCAGGGCCAGCAACAGGGGTATACCGGCAAGCAAAGGCCGCATAATGGTGTTCCGCTGAGTAATCAATGTGAAAGCATCGGACCGAGAGGACGACCGCCGACCAGGTGCATATGGATATGATAGACCTCCTGACCACCATGCCGGTTGCAGTTGATAATCAGGCGGTAGCCATCTTCCGCAATCCCTTCTTCTTTGGCGATTTTGCCCGCCACGGTGATCATCCGACCCAGCGCCTGCTCATGGGCTTCGCTGGCATCATTAGCAGTGGCAATCAGCACATTGGGAATAATCAATACGTGAGTCGGTGCCTGTGGCGAAATATCACGAAAGGCAGTGACCAGCTCGTCCTGATAAACAATATCAGCCGGAATTTCACGGCGAATGATTTTACTGAAAATAGTTTCTTCAGCCATAGTGCAAATCCTTAGCAGAGAGATAAGTTAACGCAGTATGAGCGAGAAATTCGTTTTCTTTCAACCTTCAAGTCACTTTTCTTTCGCCAACTGCACGGCTTTACATCATTTCCCGCACTCACCGTCTCCACTCGACTCTTTTTGTGCGCCAGCTCGCAAATTTATCGTCCGCATCAAATAAAAATAAAACACTGTTTTATAAATTTAGACTCTGGTCAGCCTGCTCTTTGTATTTTTGCCACTTTTGCCGTCGGGCTTGCAGAATCGCGAAGGTTTAGCCGCCGCTCTCGCTCTACTTTCATGCCAGGCCGTATGCGTTTTCGGCCCCCCCAATTATTCACTAAGCGCTGACCAGGGAGTCTCTCACATGCCCTCTCGTAAGATTGGATTAGCTCATTATCTCGCTTATGGCTCCGGCGACTTCCTCGGCGCAGGCACCACTGCGCTGACGGCAGCCTGGCTACTCTACTTCTATACCACGTTCTGTGGACTGACGCCGATTGAGGCCACATTTATCTTCGCGGCGGCGCGCGTGCTGGATGCGGTCATCAGCCCGCTGATGGGCTTCCTGACCGACAACTTTGGATCTACCCGGCTGGGAAAACGCTTCGGTCGGCGCAAATTCTTTATCCTGCTCGGCATTCCTTGCGTGTTCAGCTACAGCCTGATGTGGGTTGGCGATATGAGCTATCTCTATTATTTGCTGACCTACCTGCTGTTCGACATCGTCTACACCATGATTCTGGTGCCGTATGAAACCCTGGTGCCGGAGATGACCGATGACTTTAAGAAGAAAACCAAATTCTCAGGGGCGCGCATCGCGCTGGCGCAGCTGTCAGCGATCCTTGCCGCCTTCCTGCCGGGCGTACTGTTAGGCATTTTTGGTAAAGATAACGCCATTTCGTTCTTTTACTCCAGCCTGGTGTTCTCGGTGATTTGCGCCGTGGTGCTGACGCTGGTGTGGTTGTATAGCTGGGAACGTGCGCCGGAGGATTTTTCTGCGGAGTCACGCCGGGCCGAAGAGGAAAAAAGTCAGCTGACCCTGATGCAGAGCCTGAAGCGGCTGTATGTCGAGCTGGCCTCCACTTTCCGCATTCGTATTTTCCGCCAGCACCTGGGCATGTATCTCGGCGGCTATATCGCGCAGGACGTGTTTAACGCGGTGTTTACCTGGTACGTGGTGTTTGTGCTGATGCAAAGCGCCCAGATCGCCTCGAATCTGATGGGCACGATGGCGATTCTGCAGTTTGTCGCGGTGATGGGCATGATCCCGCTGTGTATTCGCCTTGGGCCTGCACCGTCCTACCGCCTGGTGGTAATACTGTTTGGCTGCGCGGCCCTCTCCTACGCCGGACTGTGGTATGCCGGAATGAACGACAATCTGTCGCTACTGCTGGTGATTTCCGCAGTCGCCGGGCTGGGTCGTGGCGGAATCAACTATGTACCGTGGAATATCTACACGTACATCGCCGATGTCGATGAGGTGATCACCGGTCAGCGCCGTGAAGGCATTTTCGCCGGAATTATGACGCTGACGCGTAAAGCCTCACAGGCTGGCGCAGTGATGTTTGTCGGCATCGTATTGCAGCTTTCCGGTTTTGTCTCCGGCCAGTCGGTGCAAAGCGAAGCCGTTACCCATACCATCCTGCTGATCCTCAGCGTTGGCACCGTCTGCGTGCTGGCCATTGGCTTCTTTATCTCACTGCGCTTCAAACTGAATCTGCAAACCCACAGCACCCTGCGCGAAGAGACGTTAAAAATGCGCGAGGCGGGTCGTGCAGTGCCGGATCGCATCACGCCGCAGGCTCGCGCCACGGTGGAAGTGCTGGCCGGAATGCCTTACGAGAATCTGTGGGGTAACAACAATATTGGTTTCCTTAATCGCAACAAAGCACCTGCCCCCGCACTGCCAGGCGCAGACACGGGCGCAGTGCCCATCACTCACACGTTGAAAAGATAGGATCGAACGATGACGGTATTCCCTGTAAAACAGAGCGCGTTACTTCGCCAGCCCGAATTTCTGCTGCCACGTGAAGAGCTGACCCAGCTGATCGCCCGGCTGACTGACAACCTGGTGAATATCACTGATACCAGCGGCGAGTTTCTGCTGCGGCTGGATGATGGACGGGTGATCGACACCAAAGGCTGGGCGGGCTGGGAATGGACCCACGGCATTGGCCTGTATGGTATGTATCACTACTATCAGCAAACCGGTGACCCAAAGACGCTGGCGATTATCGACGATTGGTTTGCCGCCCGCCTCGCCGAAGGCACACCGACCAAAAACGTCAACACCGTCTGCCCGTTTCTGACGCTGGCCTATCGCTATGAAGAGACCGGTAATCCAGCGCTGTTGCCGGTTCTGGAGCGCTGGGCAGAATGGGTAATGTACGAAATGCCTCGCACCAAGTGCAACGGCCTGCAACACATTGTTTATAATAATGAAAACCACCAGCAACTGTGGGACGACACGCTAATGATGAGCGTGCTGCCGCTGGCGAAAATTGGCAAGCTGCTGAATCGTCAGGATTACACAGAAGAAGCCAGCTATCAGTTCCTGCTGCATGTGCAGTATCTGATGGATCGACAGAGCGGCCTGTGGTTCCACGGCTGGACGTTTGACGGCCAGCATAATTTTGCCAATGCCCGCTGGGCGCGTGGCAACAGCTGGTTGACGATTGTGATCCCGGAGTTTATCGAACTGATGGACTGGCCGGAAAATCACGCCACCCGCCGCTTCCTGCTGCAAGTGCTGGAGACGCAAATTGCTGCGCTGCAACAGTATCAGCATGAAAATGGGCTTTGGCACACGCTGATTGACGATCGTGACAGCTATCCGGAAGCCTCTGCGACCGCCGGTTTTGCCTATGGCATTCTGAAAGCAGTGCGTAAACGCTATATATCGCGGGATTATCTGCCGATGGCGGAAAAAGCGCTGCAGGGCGTGATTCGTCATATCAATGCCGACGGCGAGCTGACGCAGGTCTCGTTTGGCACCGCAATGGGCAAAGATTTGGATTACTATCGCCAGATCCCCCTTACCTCAATGCCTTATGGTCAGGCGATGGCACTGCTGTGCCTGACAGAATATCTGCGTGTTTATCTCTGACGGTTATCGCTGCACGCATTCTCAGCCATAAAAAAGGGGAGCTTTCGCTCCCCTTTTTACCTGCGGAATCTGGCTTAGTGACTACGGATATAGTCGTCCATTTCCGTTTTCAGGTTGTCAGATTTGGTGCCGAAAATAGCCTGCACACCTGAACCTGCGACCACCACACCAGCAGCGCCCAGTTTCTTCAGGCCAGCCTGATCCACTTTCGCCACGTCGGCAACGCTGACGCGCAGACGGGTAATACAGGCATCCAGGTTAGTGATGTTATCTTTACCACCGAAGGCATTCACCAGGTTAGCCGCCATTTCGTTGGCAGCAGTAGTGCTCTGCTCGGTAGTCGCATCTTCACGACCCGGCGTTTTCAGATTCAGTTTGGCAATCAGTACCCGGAAGACGGTGTAGTAAACCAGACCGTACAGGATGCCGATAATCGGGAACAGCCAGATTTTGCTGCTGTTACCGCTCAGTACGATAAAGTCAATCAGACCGTGCGAGAAGCTGGTGCCGTTACGCATACCCAACAGAATACAGAGCGTAAACGCCAGGCCAGCCAGCAGCGCATGGATCACATACAGAATCGGCGCCACGAACATAAAGGCGAATTCGATCGGTTCAGTGATACCGGTCAGGAACGATGTCAGCGCAGCGGAGATCATGATACCGCCCACTTTGGCACGGTTTTCCGGCTTCGCAGAATGCCAGATGGCAATCGCAGCAGCGGGCAGTCCGAACATTTTAAACAGGAAGCCACCAGACAGTTTACCTGCCGTTGGGTCACCCGCCATATAACGTGGGATATCGCCGTGGAACACCTGGCCCGCTGCGTTGGTGTATTCACCAATCTGCATCTGGAAAGGTACGTTCCAGATATGATGCAGACCAAACGGCACCAGAGCACGTTCAACCACCCCGTAGATGCCGAATGCCATCACTGGATTCTGATAAGCCGCCCACTGGGAGAATTTCTGAATCGCCGTACCCACTGGTGGCCAGATAAATGACAGCACCACACCAAGGAAAATCGCCGTCATACCGGAAATAATCGGCACAAAACGTTTACCGGCAAAGAAGCCCAGATATTCAGGCAACTTAATGCGATAGAAGCGATTAAACATATACGCCGCGATGGAACCGGCGATAATACCGCCGAGCACACCGGTATCGGCAAGGTGTTGCGACGCTATCTCTTCTGGCGGAAGGTTCAGCACCAGTGGCGCTACAACGGCCATGGTTTTCACCATAATGCCGTAAGCCACTACCGCCGCCAGTGCCGAAACACCGTCGTTATTGGTAAAGCCTAACGCCACACCGATGGCGAAAATTAACGGCATGTTGGCAAAAACCGACCCGCCGGCTTCCGCCATAACGTGGGAGACAACGGCGGGCAGCCAGCTGAAGTTTGCTGACCCGACACCCAGCAAAATACCGGCAATCGGCAGAACCGATACCGGCAGCATTAGCGATTTACCAACCTTTTGCAGGTTTGCAAAGGCATTCTTAAACATATTGTGGTGCTCCTGAGTATGATTGCTTTTTTTATCGCGCAGTGCGCGTTGCAAAGGGGGGAGTTCCCTTTGCTGGTGGAGCGTCTGAGCGCTCTCTGGATTTATTACGAAGAGTAAAATAAATCGGCATTATTTTGTTTGATGGTTATCACGTTTCGTGGAACCAATCAGCGCAAACCAGAAAATTTATAGCAAATAACGCTAATATTTTAGCCAAAAAAAAAAGTGCATGCGCTATTTTATGGCGCTGCACTTTACGACTTTTCACTATTAATTACGAGCTATAAAAGAATTCAGGCGGATTGTTCAGCTCCGAGACGCGACATCGGAATATGAAACAGATCAGAGAAGTTTTGTGTCGTCGCCGCCGCCAGTGTATCCACATCAACGCCCTTCAGCACCGCCATATATTCCGCTACGTCGCGGGTGTAAGCAGGCTGATTCTCTTTACCGCGATGCGGTACTGGTGCCAGATACGGCGAATCGGTCTCGACCAGCATACGATCCAGCGGCACAAAGCGCGCCGCCTCACGCAGCGCTTCGGCATTACGGAAGGTGACAATGCCGGAAAACGAGATATAAAAGCCCATATCCAGCAGCTTACCGGCAGTTTCACGATCTTCGGTAAAGCAGTGCAGCACGCCGCCACAGCCTTCAACCTGTTCTTCGCGCAGGATCGCCAGCGTATCTTCGCGTGCATCGCGGGTGTGGACGATCACCGGTTTATTCATATCGCGGCCAACGCGGATATGCTCGCGAAAGGATGCCTGCTGGCGCGCTTTGGTTTCTGGCTGATAATAGTAATCCAGCCCGGTTTCCCCCATAGCCACCACACGAGGATCGGCAGCCAGCTGGCGTAACTCGGCGAAATCATACTCTTCAGCCTGGTTTAGCGGGTGTACACCGCACGAGTAAGCCACATTATGACGCTCGCCAATCAGCTGCTGCATCGCTTTATAACCCGGCAGAGTAGTGGCAACAGCCAGCATAAATTTAACGTCGCGCGCCGCCGCTTTGGCCAGAACATCATCGAGATTCTGGTGCACAGTTTCGTAGTTCAGGCCATCAAGATGACAGTGGGAATCAACTAAAAACATAAAATTACTCTCTGAAGCGTTGAACCGACGACATCGGTTTAAAAATTTGTTCCCAGCTTAACAGCTGTTCGGTTAACAACAGTTCGCGATTAACCGCTACCACATGCAGCAGCCGATCGCGGCAGGTCATCCAGCTTCGCAGGCTGCTGTCGAGCGCCGATGAGGGCAGCTGCTGGGCTATGTGTGCAATCAGCACCTGTTGATCGACATTGGCAACATACTGACCACCGCCCTGCTGCCACTTCATGGCATCAATCAGCAATGCGCACAGCCAGCCAATACGTGCCGCGGCATCCTCATGATTAAGCACTGGCAGTAAGCTCAGCAAATCCTGTTGCAACGCGGTGGAGAGCTGGCTGCACAGCAGCTGACGCTGCGCCCAATGCTTTTCGTCCAGCAGCGCCAGCGCCGCAGCCGGCGCGCCGCTGCTCAGGCGCAAGGCGGTGGTGCAGGCCTCGCTGGAAGCCGGCGTCTGTTTTTGCAACCAGCCAAGACTCTGCGCCTCGAGTGGCGGAGAGAGATGCCAGCTAAAGCAGCGGCTGCGCAGTGTCGCCAGCAGGCGTTGCGGCTCGCGGCTGCTGAGAAAGAACCAGGTATTTTTCGGCGGTTCTTCCAGCGTCTTCAACAGCGCATTGGCCGCGGCCTCAGTTAACTGCGCCGCATCAGGCAGCCAGACCACTTTCGCGCCGCCCTGCTGGGCATGGTGATAAAGCTTTTCGCTGACGCTACGTACCGCATCAATACCCAGCGAACTTTTGCCCTTTTCCGCTTCAAGCTTATACCAGTCAGGATGCGTACCCGCCTGCATCAGCTGGCAGCCGTGGCAGCGTCCGCAGCTTTTCAGCCCGTCGCGTTGCAGACACATCAACCAGCGGCTTAACGCCCATACCAGTGCATCATCCCCCATACCCGGCAGCGCCTGAATCAGCAACGCGTGATGACCACGATCGCCCTGATGCTGCTCAACAATTTGTCGGTAAGGTTGATTCAGCCACGGATACCAGTTCATTATGCCTGCTCCGTCAGCCACTGCTGCAATACCGACTGAAGTGACGCTGTCACTTGCTCAATATTTTGCGTCGCATCAATGGTTTTAATCCGTGGATCGGCAGCTGCCAGTTCCAGATAACGCTGGCGGGTGCGCTCAAAGAAATTCAGCGACTCTTGCTCGATACGGTCCAGCGCTCCCCGCGCACGGGCGCGTTGTAACCCGATTTCCGGCGTAACATCAAGATACAGGGTTAAATCTGGCGCAAAATCAGCCAGCGCGGTATCACGCAGCGCATCCATCAGCTGGCGATCGAGGCCGCGGCCCCCGCCCTGATAGGCTTGCGAAGAGAGATCGTGACGATCGCCCAATACCCAGGCACCCCGCGCCAGCGCCGGTTTGATCACCGTGTCCACCAGCTGAACCCGCGCGGCATACAGCATCAACAGTTCCGCTTTATCGGTTACCTGTTCGCCTTCAATACCTTGCTTTATCAAATCACGCAGTTTCTCAGCCAGCGGCGTTCCGCCCGGCTCACGGGTAAATACCACATCGCTGATGCCATGCTGCGTTAATACCGCAACCACCGCATCACGCGCCGTGGTTTTACCGGCACCTTCGAGACCTTCAATGACGATAAATTTACTGTTCATTCTTTTCCTTCAGTGCCTGACGATAAACCTGCACCGCCCGATTATGGCTGGCCAGATTAGTGGTAAAGGTATGTCCCCCCTTACCATCGGCAACAAAATAGAGGTAACTGGTTTTTAACGGATGCGCAGCCGCTTCAAGTGACGCCTTACCCGGCATCGCAATCGGCCCAGGCGGCATACCGCTAATCACATAGGTATTGTACGCTGTCGGCGTCTCCAGATCTTTGCGCGTCAGATTACCGTTATACTTTTCGCCCATGCCATAGATCACCGTCGGATCGGTTTGCAGCCGCATGCCGAGGCGTAAGCGATTGATAAACACCGACGCGACTTTGCTCCGCTCATCGTTAACCGCCGTCTCTTTCTCGATAATCGATGCCATGGTAACCAGATCGTTTTGGGTCTTGTACGGCAGATCGCGCATTCTGTCCTGCCAGATAGTGTCCACCAGCGTTACCATCCGCTGATTGGCGCGCTTCAGTAGCGCAACGTCGGTGGTATTCGCGGTATACAGGTAAGTATCAGGATAGAACCAACCTTCGACGCCATCGGCGCTGTCGAGCTTCAGCGCCTCTGCCAGCGTGGCAAACTGGTCATCTTTCAGCGTGTGCTTAATGTAAGGCGCAGCGCGCAATTCTGCCATCCACTCCTGCAGACGCGTACCTTCAACAAAGCGAATCGGAAATTGCGCTTCTTTGCCGCTGGCCAGCAGCGCCAGCATCTCACGCACTGTCATCTGCGGCTGCAAACGATAGGTACCGGCTTTAAACTTCGCCAGCTCTGGCTCCAGCTTCAGCAGTGCGCCAAACCAGATGCTGTGTTGAGTGATGTTATCATGCTCTAACTGCGCTTCCAGCGCGACGCGACCGGTTCCCGCAGGCAGAGTGAAAATGGTTTCCTGGTTAATCGCCAGTGGCGATGCAGCAAACTGGCGAATTTGCCAGTAACAGAAGGCGACAATCAGCGCCAGAATAACTATCGCCCCGGCGATAACTTTTCGCTTATTAATCATGCAATATCCATCTAATTAGCAATGAGGGCTTACCCGATCAAACAGCAGACGCGATGAGTAACGCCATTCTTCAATCTGATAAACCGGCAAAACGGGCATCAGTGCATTACAAATCAGCACTTCATCAGCACGGGCGAGTGCACTCATCTCCACGCTGACTTCCTGCCAGTGAAAACCCTGTTGCTCCAGCAGGCTAATAATACGCTGGCGCATTGTGCCACTGACGCCGGATTGCGTCAGCAGCGGCGTGAAAACCTGCTGCCCTTCACGCCAGAACAAATTGGCCGCACAGCATTCCACCAGCTTACCTGCGGTGTCAAGCACCAGCGCCTCGTCAGCACCAGTCTGCTCAAGTTGCGTACGGATCAGCACCTGCTCAAGGCGGTTAAGATGCTTGATGCCGGCCAGCAGCGGATTTTGTCCCAGCCGCACCGGGCTGAGTACCAGCCGCGCGCCACTTTCGCGTAGCCGGTGATAATGCGCCGGATAAGCCGAGATTGAGACAATGCGCGTCGGTAACTGACAGCCCGCCGCACTGTAACCTCGCCCGCCACTGCCGCGGGTAATCAGCGCCTTCAGTACGCCGTCATGTTGCTGTTGCGCCGCATAAACCATTTCAGCTTCCAGCGCGCACCAGTCAACGCCGTCAATCAATAACCGGCTGGCACCCTGTTGCAGACGCTGCAGATGGTCTGGCAGCCAGTCGATTTTACCCGCGCGCACCCGCGCGGTGGTAAAGCAGCCATCGCCAAACTGCACTGCGCGATCGCTGACTGCCAGTTTGTCCTGCCGTTCACCATTGATCCAGACCATGCCCTGCCCTGCCCCTGTGTGACCATTGTTTGCTTTTAATTTACCCGCCTGCGGCGCGAGAATTCTCCGAATGTCGCAGCGACATGATAAAGATAAAAAAAAGGCCCGCCAATGCGGGCCTCAGAGGTCAATTATCACAGAATTAAACTTTGCGGAAAATCAGCGACCCGTTGGTGCCGCCAAAACCGAAAGAGTTACACAAGGTGTATTCCATGCCCTTAACCTGACGAGCTGTGTGTGGTACGAAGTCGAGATCGCAACCTTCATCCGGATTATCCAGGTTGATGGTTGGTGGCACGACCTGATCGCGCAACGCCAGAATTGAGTAAATAGACTCAACGGCGCCAGCTGCACCTAACAGATGACCGGTCATGGATTTAGTCGAACTCACCATCACAGTTTTCGCTGCCGCACCAAATACCGATTTAACGGCCTGGGTTTCAGCTTTATCACCTGCCGGCGTCGACGTACCGTGCGCGTTAACGTAAGCGATTTGCTCCGGAGACAGTTGCGCATCTTTCAGTGCGTTTTCCATCGCCAGCGCAGCGCCTGCGCCATTCTCAGGTGGTGACGTCATATGATAGGCATCGCTGCTCATACCAAAGCCAACCACTTCCGCATAGATTTTCGCGCCGCGTTTTTTCGCATGTTCGTACTCTTCGAGTACAACCATGCCAGCACCATCGCCCAGCACAAAGCCATCGCGATCTTTATCCCATGGACGGCTTGCCGCCTGAGGATTGTCGTTGCGCGTAGACAACGCACGTGCCGCACCGAAACCACCGATACCCAGTGGGGTGCTGGCTTTCTCAGCGCCCCCTGCGACCATCACATCGGCATCGTTATAAGCGATAATACGCGCAGCTTGGCCGATGTTATGCACGCCAGATGTACAGGCGGTAGCAATAGAAATACTTGGGCCTTTCAGGCCATACATAATTGTCAGGTGACCGGCAATCATGTTGACGATGGTAGAAGGAACAAAGAATGGGCTGATTTTACGCGGTCCACCGTTAACCAGTGCGCTGTGGTTTTCTTCGATCAAACCTAAACCGCCAATCCCGGAACCAATTGCTGCGCCGACACGGCCAGCATTTTCTTCCGTTACTTCCAGGCCGGAATCCTGCATGGCCTGAATGCCAGCGACAATTCCATATTGAATGAAGGCATCCATCTTGCGCTGATCTTTGCGCGAGATAAATTCTTCACAATTAAAATCCTTTACTAAGCCAGCAAAACGCGTTGCGTAGGCACTAGTATCAAAATGGTCGATCAGGCTGATGCCACTCTGACCGGCAAGGAGAGCACTCCAGGTGGACTCTACGGTATTGCCGACAGGAGACAACATGCCAAGACCAGTCACAACTACACGACGCTTAGACACGTTCGTCCTCCAGGGAGGGAAAAAATTGACACTGTGTGAAAGGAAAAAAAAACTCAGGCGGTCGAGCGACCGCCTGATGATGTTCAATTAGCTCTGATGATTATTGATATAATCAATTGCAGCCTGAACAGTCGTGATCTTCTCGGCTTCTTCATCCGGAATCTCGGTGTCGAACTCTTCTTCCAGAGCCATTACCAGCTCAACGGTATCAAGAGAATCAGCGCCCAGATCTTCTACAAAAGAGGCAGTGTTAACAACTTCTTCCTGCTTAACGCCAAGCTGCTCGCCAATGATTTTCTTAACGCGTTCTTCGATAGTGCTCATACTATTAAATTTCCTATCAAAACTCGCTTTCGCGATGGTTTTCGTAGTGTATAAAATGTTGAAAAAGATGCAACTAAATCCCGGCTGGTCAAACCACGATTTTACGCTATTTTGCGGCTTTTGCCCCAAATAACGCAAATAGTTTTCGTGATTATCAGACCATATACATTCCGCCATTGACGTGCAGCGTTTCACCAGTGATGTACGCTGCCTCGTCAGAGGCTAAAAATGCAACGGCATTGGCGATTTCCTGAGCGTCGCCGAGGCGACCCGCAGGCACTTCCGCCAGAATGCCCGTACGCTGATCTTCGCTCAACGCACGCGTCATGTCCGTCTCAATAAAGCCCGGAGCCACAACGTTAACGGTAATGCCACGTGACGCGATTTCGCGCGCCAGTGACTTGCTGAAGCCGATCAAACCCGCTTTTGCTGCAGCGTAGTTTGCCTGGCCCGCATTACCCATAGTTCCAACAACAGAACCGATGGTAATGATACGACCCACGCGTTTTTTCATCATCGCGCGCATTACCGCCTTGGAAAGGCGGAACACAGAAGTCAGATTAGTGTCCAGGATATCCTGCCACTCATCGTCCTTCATACGCATCAGAAGATTATCACGCGTAATGCCAGCATTATTGACTAAAATATCCACTTCGCCAAATTCAGCACGAATATTTTCCAACACGCTTTCAATGGAAGCAGAGTCGGTAACGTTCAGGAGCAAGCCCTTACCGTTATCACCCAGATAAGCGCTAATCGCATCTGCGCCACTTTGGCTGGTCGCAGTACCAATCACTTTAGCACCACGTGCCACCAGCGTTTCCGCAATAGCACGACCAATGCCGCGACTTGCACCGGTTACCAGCGCAATTTTTCCTTCGAAGCTCATGTTTTTCCTCGTGTTATTGTTCAATAGCCGCTGACAGGCTGGCCGGGTCATTAACCGCCGCCGCCGTCAGGGTGTCGACAATACGTTTAGTCAGCCCGGTAAGAACTTTACCCGGACCCACTTCCAGCAGCGAAGTCACGCCCTGCGCCGCCATTAATTCGACACAGCCAGTCCAGCGAACCGGGCTGTAAAGCTGGCGCACTAAGGCACTGCGAATCGCTTCAGGCGACGTTTCGCATTTTACATCAACGTTATTCACTACCGGGAATTTTGGCGCATTAAAGGTAATATTTTCCAGCGCTACCGCCAGTTTATCCGCTGCGGGTTTCATCAGCGCACAGTGCGACGGCACGCTTACCGGCAACGGCAGCGCACGTTTTGCGCCAGCCGCTTTACAGGCTGCGCCAGCACGTTCAACCGCTTCTTTGTTACCAGCAATCACCACCTGACCCGGTGAATTGAAGTTCACCGGTGAAACAACCTGACCCTGAGCAGACTCTTCACAGGCTTTTTGAATCGACGCATCGTCGAGACCAATAATCGCCTGCATTGCACCGGTTCCCGCCGGAACCGCTTCCTGCATCAGCTTGCCACGCAGTTCAACTAATTTGATCGCTTCAGCGAAATCCAGCACACCAGCACAGACCAGAGCAGAATATTCGCCCAGGCTGTGGCCTGCCATCATCGCTGGCGCTTTGCCATCCTTTTCCTGCCATACACGGTAGATGGCGACAGAAGCAGCCAGCAGTGCCGGCTGGGTTTGCCAGGTTTTATTCAGCTCTTCAGCCGGACCCTGCTGCGTTAACTGCCACAGGTCATAACCCAGCGCAGCGGAAGCTTCACGGAACGTGCTCTCAACGACAGAATTTTCTGCCGCCAGGTCAGCAAGCATGCCAACAACCTGAGATCCCTGTCCCGGGAATACCATTGCAAATTGCGTCATTATAAGTTCCTGTTAATCAAAAACGAACCAGCGCCGAGCCCCAGGTGAAACCGCCACCAAAGGCCTCCAGCAGAATCAGCTGACCGCGTTGAATACGTCCATCACGCACCGCTTCATCAAGCGCTGCCGGTACGGAAGCGGCAGAGGTATTACCATGACGATCAAGCGTCACCACCACTTTTTCCATTCCCATACCCAGCTTACGGGCGGTTGCGTTGATAATACGCAGGTTGGCCTGATGCGGCACCAGCCAGTCAAGCGCTTCACGATCAAGGTTGTTCGCTTGCAGCGTTTCTTCAACGATATGGGCCAGTTCAGTCACCGCCACTTTGAAGACTTCGTTGCCGGCCATTGTAAGATAGGGTACTTCTTGCGGATTTGCCCGATCCTGATTCGCCAGCGTCAGCAGTTGACCGTAACGGCCATCGGCATGCAGATGCGTGGAAATGATGCCCTGCTCTTCGCTGGCACCCAGCACCACTGCGCCTGCGCCATCACCAAACAGAATGATGGTGCCACGATCTTCCGGATCCAGCGTACGCGCCAGCACGTCTGCGCCAATCACCAGCGCATGCTTAACCGCGCCGTTCTTAATGTATTGATCGGCTACGCTCAGTGCATAGGTAAACCCTGCACAGGCGGCAGCGAGGTCGAATGCTGCTGCATCCTTGATGCCCAGCATTTGCTGAATCATACAAGCCGAGCTTGGGAAAGCATGGCTTGAGGAGGTTGTCGCGACGACAATCAGCCCGATATCATCTTTATCAACGCCCGCCATCTCCAGCGCGCGCTCAGCGGCGTGGAAGCCCATCGTGGCAACGGTCTCATCCGGACCGGCAATGCGGCGTTCACGAATTCCGGTGCGGGTGACAATCCACTCGTCCGTCGTTTCGACCATTTTTTCCAGATCGGCGTTAGTCCGCACCTGTTCGGGCAAATAGCTGCCCGTACCGATAATCTTCGTATACATGTACGCTCAGTCACTCTTAGGTAATACAGCCTCAAGGCGGGCAGCAATTCGCTCAGGAACTTGCCGCCGCACCGCCTGCTCTGCCTGTTGTATCGCCACAGCAAATGCTTGCTGATTTGCCGCGCCGTGGCTCTTAATTACGGTGCCACGCAATCCTAACAGACAAGCGCCATTGTACTGGTCGGGGTTGAGGTGACCAAAGCGTTTCGCCAGGCGTTTTTTTAAAAAACGCCCGAGCAATGTCATCCACCACGCCCGTTTTTTTCCTTCGCCGGAGGGTTTCAACAGCGAAAGAAACATTCTTACCACGCCTTCCATAGTCTTCAGCGTGACGTTGCCCACGAAACCGTCGCAGACTAAAACATCCGTTTTACCGGTCAGAAGGTCATTGCCCTCGACGTAACCAATATAGTTGATATCCGACGACTCCCGCAGAATTGCTGCGGCATCGCGAATGGTGTCGAGCCCTTTGGTCTCTTCCTGGCCGATATTGAGTAAAGCAACACGGGGTTGCGCTATCTCAAGCACCTGCTCGGCCATCACCGCGCCCATGATGGCAAACTGCACCAGCATCGCGCTATCGCACTCTACATTGGCACCCAAATCCAGCACCACGGTTTTACCCTGTTGCTGATTCGGCAGCACCGTCATCAGCGCCGGACGATCGATACCGTCCAGCGGTTTTAATAACATCTTGGCCAGCCCCATCAGCGCTCCGGTATTACCGGCACTGATACAAGCCTGCGCCTTACCCTCTTTGACCAGCTCCAGCGCGACGCGCATTGAGCTTCCGCGACTGTTGCGGATGGCCTGGGACGGTCTGGCATCACTGGCAATAACCGATTCGGCAGGGATAACCTGCAGACGCCCTTGTAACGCGGAATCAGCTTTGGCAAGTGATGACGAGATTTTGTCGGGATCGCCGACCAGAAGAAGATGCAGCTGCGAGTTAGAGGCCAGTGCCTGCATTGCGGCAGGCACTGTCACGCAGGGACCGAAGTCCCCGCCCATGGCATCTATCGCCAGGGTCAAACGTGTCAAAGTATCGCCTTGCGTATTCGCAAGAATTACTTAGCGATGACCTTGCGACCGCGGTAGTAACCATCCGCAGTGATGTGGTGACGCAGATGAGTTTCGCCAGAAACTTTGTCTACGGAAAGAGTGGAAGTGGTCAGAGCATCGTGAGAGCGACGCATGCCACGCTTGGAACGGGTTGGTTTATTCTGTTGTACGGCCATGGACCTTACTCCTATTACTTACGCTTTAAACTGGCTAATACGGCAAATGGATTTGGTTTTTCTGCCTCTTCAGGCAACTTTCCAAAAACCATGTCCGCCTCGGACACTTCACAGTGTTCAGAATCATGAACCGGAACGACCGGCAATGCGAGGATGATTTCATCTTCGACAACTGCCAGCAGATCAATTTCGCCAAACTCGTTGACGTTGATCGGCTCGTACGCTTCCGGCAGTGCTTCAGCCTGATCGTCATTGACCACCGGACTAAAACAATACGTTATGTGGACCTGGTGAGGGAAAGACTTACCGCAACGCTGACACGACAGGGTTACAGCAACCTCAGCGGTGCCATTCAGCACAGCGAGACGCTGGTTGTCGATAGCGAACGACATGGTACATTCCACATCACTATCCACGCTGACTACAGACTCGGCAACGCGCTCCACCTGTTCAGGTGTGTAAATGCCTTGATAATCAAGGCGTTTTTGAGCCGTACGTACCGGATCAAGAGTCAGGGGTAATTTTACCTTTTGCATAGGGCGCGCATATTAACTTTGTAACGACGTAGAGTCAAAGAAAAAGGCCGTTTAACAGCATCTTTCACCCATTATTCGCATCCAGTGCGGCGCATAGTTTAAAATGCCTTTATCCGATTCGCTATATATATTCCGCAAAAAATGATGACTAATTTAGTTTTAGCCTCCACATCGCCGTTCCGCCAGGCGCTGTTAAATAAACTTGGCTTACCTTTTATAACCGCTGCACCGCAGGTTGACGAGACGCCACTGGCGCACGAAACCGCGCCACAGCTGGTCTCGCGGCTGGCAGCAGCCAAAGCACAGGCGCTGGGCAACCACTACCCTGACCACCTGATAATCGGCAGCGATCAGGTTTGTGTACTAATGAATCAAATAACGGGTAAGCCGCATACCGAACAAAATGCCTGCGCGCAATTACGCCAGGCGAGCGGTCAGTCTGTTATTTTTTATACCGGTCTTGCACTTTATTCGAGCAGTAATCATCAGATAAAGACGATATGTGAAACTTTTACCGTTCACTTTCGTCACTTAACGGATGAAGAAATTCGCGCTTATGTCGCCAGAGAGCAGCCGCTTAACTGCGCTGGCAGCTTTAAAAGTGAAGGATTGGGCATCACGCTATTCGACAGGCTCGAGGGGCGTGACCCCAATACGCTGATTGGATTACCGCTGATAGCGCTGTGTGAAATGTTACGGCAGGCGGGTATGGACCCGTTGTTAAATGCGGTATAAGCCCTGACAACGGGAGCCGAAAACGGCTCCCGTGCTAGCGTGCCGTTATTTCTGACGTAATATCGCCAGACAGCGTTTCAGACTTTCATCCAGCGGCGCTTCCACCCGCATCACTTCACCGGTGTTGGGATGGGTAAAGCGTAAGGCCGCCGCGTGCAGGAACAGACGGTTAAGCCCGGTACCGGCCAGCTGGCGATCAAACTCGCGGTCGCCATAGCGATCGTCAAAGGCGATAGGATGACCACCATGCAAAGTATGCACACGAATCTGGTGGGTGCGACCGGTTACCGGACTGGCCTTTACCAGCGTCGCGTGCTGATAGCGCTCTTCTACCTTGAAGCGGGTTTCAGACGGCTTACCTTCGCTGCTGACGCGTACAATACGCTCACCGCTCTGCAAAATATTTTTCAGCAGCGGCGCCTGCACCACTTTCAGATGCGACGGCCACTGCCCGCGCACCAGCGCCAGATAATCTTTCTGCATATTTTTTTCACGCAGCTGCTCATGCAGCGAACGCAACGCGGAGCGCTTCTTAGCCACCAGCAAAATTCCTGAGGTATCGCGATCGAGGCGATGCACCAGCTCAAGGAAACGGGCATCCGGTCGCAGGGCGCGCAGCCCTTCGATTACCCCAAAGCTCAGGCCGCTACCGCCGTGTACCGCAGTGCCTGACGGCTTGTTCATCACCAGAATATGATCATCTTCATACAGGATGGCATCGGCCAGCGAGGCCACTTTTGCCAGCTTGGGTGAAACCGCGTCCTCTTCTCGCTCGGCAACGCGCACCGGCGGGATACGCACTTCATCACCCGCTTCCAGCTTATATTCCGGTTTTATGCGCTTTTTATTCACGCGCACTTCACCCTTGCGCAAAATGCGGTAGATCATGCTCTTGGGCACGCCTTTCAGCTGCGTGCGTAAAAAATTGTCGATGCGTTGTCCCGCTTCATCGGCGGAAATAGCGATCATTTTAACGGATGGCGTATTGGTTTTCATGGTCGGCGATTCTAATTAGTGAGGGGTAATAGCGCCACCTCTTTTTATGTGCTTAACTGACAGTCTGTCTTGTAAAGCACGGTTTATGAGCACTTTTTATGCGGTTTTTTGGCAACCTAAAAAAAACACGCATTAAAGCTGGAATAAACTTCTCAAGGCGGTAAAAGTCACCTTGCTATAACAAGGTTAGCAATGGAATAATGCTAGCGTTTTTTCACGCTAAATCTTGTGATACAAGTTAATAGCGATATAAAGGAATTTTGCCGGATAGCATACACACGCAGCAATGGCGTAAGACGTATTGTGAAATCAGGCATTTAGCGGGCTGCGGGTTGCAGCCTGGACGACAAGACGGGATAGACTTTCTCTGGTTATTCAGTAGTGGTTCCCCCTCGTAAAAGCGCTGTTTTTTCCGTATGAAAAACAGGCTACCGAGATTTTGCGCCCCTTAGCAGGCGACAACCGTGAGGTTGACGGCTTTGCGATGAGACACGGGGCCATCGGTTGTTCCTCGTCCAGCGTTACCATGCCCGTAGCTTTGTCACTAATGTAAGAATAATGAGTAAGTTACGATGAAAAGAATGTTGATAAACGCAACTCAACAGGAAGAGCTGCGTGTTGCCCTTGTTGATGGACAACGCCTGTACGATCTGGACATAGAAAGTCCAGGACACGAACAGAAAAAAGCCAACATCTATAAAGGTAAGATCACCCGCATTGAACCCAGTCTGGAAGCGGCATTTGTTGATTACGGTGCTGAAAGACACGGTTTCCTACCTCTGAAAGAAATTTCCCGCGAATACTTCCCAGCGAATTACAATTCACACGGCCGCCCGAATATTAAAGATGTGCTGCGTGAAGGCCAGGAAGTCATTGTTCAGATTGATAAAGAAGAGCGCGGTAATAAAGGCGCAGCATTAACCACCTTTATCAGCCTGGCGGGTAGCTATCTGGTTCTGATGCCTAATAACCCACGAGCCGGTGGTATCTCACGTCGTATCGAAGGTGATGACCGCACTGAACTGAAAGAAGCGCTCTCTTCGCTGGAACTGCCGGATGGCATGGGCCTGATCGTGCGCACCGCTGGCGTTGGTAAATCTGCTGAAGCCTTACAGTGGGATCTCAGCTTCCGCATGAAGCACTGGGAAGCGATCAAAAAAGCCGCCGACAGCCGCCCTGCTCCGTTCCTGATTCATCAGGAAAGCAACGTCATCGTGCGTGCCTTCCGTGACTATCTGCGCCAGGACATCGGTGAAATCCTGATTGATAACCCGAAAGTGCTGGAGCTGGCTCGCCAGCATATCGCTGCCCTGGGTCGTCCCGATTTCAGCAGCAAAATTAAATTGTACACCGGTGAAATTCCGCTGTTCAGCCACTATCAAATCGAATCGCAGATTGAATCTGCCTTCCAGCGCGAAGTGCGCCTGCCTTCTGGCGGCTCGATTGTTATTGATACTACCGAAGCGCTGACCGCTATCGACATCAACTCCGCACGCGCCACGCGCGGTGGTGACATTGAAGAAACGGCGTTCAACACTAACCTGGAAGCTGCCGATGAGATTGCCCGTCAGCTGCGTCTGCGTGACCTGGGCGGCCTGATCGTTATCGACTTTATCGATATGACCCCGGTGCGCCATCAGCGCGCGGTAGAAAACCGTCTGCGCGAAGCGGTACGTCAGGATCGCGCACGTATCCAGATCAGCCACATTTCACGCTTCGGCCTGCTGGAGATGTCGCGTCAGCGCCTCAGCCCGTCGCTGGGTGAATCCAGCCATCACGTTTGTCCGCGCTGTAGCGGCACCGGCACTATTCGTGATAACGAATCACTGTCACTCTCTATTCTGCGTCTGATTGAAGAAGAATCGCTGAAAGAGAACACTAAAGAAGTCCACGCGATTGTGCCGGTTCAGGTCGCCTCTTACCTGCTGAACGAAAAACGTGATGCGGTCAGTGCCATCGAAAAACGTCAGGGCGGTGTGCGTGCCATTATCGTACCTAACGATCAAATGCAGACTCCGCACTACTCGGTACTGCGGGTACGCAATGGCGAAGAGACGCAGACGCTCAGCTACCATCTGCCAAAACTGCATGAAGCTGAAATGGCGCTGCCTTCGGAAGAAGAACACGCCGAGCGTAAGCGTCCTGAGCAACCGGCACTGGCTGCTTTCGTGATGCCTGATGCGCCACCTGCACCGCAGGAAAAAGTCGCAGCTCCGGATGTTAACGTCACTCCTGTCGCCCAGCCTAAAACCAGCGCAACAGCCGCAGCTACGGCGCAACCTGGCTTTATTAGCCGCCTGATTAGCGGCCTGAAGAAACTGTTCGCCGCTGAAGAAACCAGCAAAGAGCAGGCTCCGCAGGCAAGCACTGAGCAGAAAGCAGACAGCAACAGTGAAGCGGCTCCGCAGCGCAATGACCGTCGCAACAACCGCCGCAACAATAATAACCGTCGCGATCGCAATGGTGAGCGTGGTGAACGCAATAACCGCGATAACCGCGATCGTAATAATGATAACCGTGATAATCGTGATAACCGCGATCGCAATAACGACAATCGTGATAACCGCGAAAATCGTGAGCCGCGTGAGAATCGTGAAGACAATCGTCGTAACAAGCGCCCGGTTGCTGCATCCGCTGAGCCACGTGACGACCGTCAACCACAGAGCGAAGAAGCACGCACGCAACAACGTGATGAGCAGCAGCAACAGCGTCGTGATCAGCGTGCCGAGCGCCAGCGTCGTCGTCAGGAAGAGAAACGCCAGCAGCAGCAAGATGCAGCGAAAGCTGAACAGCCGGTAACAGAAGAAACCGTTGTTCAGAACGCCGTTGAGAGCGAAGAAAATGTGCAGGTTATGCCGCGTCGTAAACCGCGTCAGCTGAGCCAGAAAGTGCGCTATGAGTCGGAATCCACTCCGGTTGCAAAAGAGCCCGTCGATGCTGTTGCGCAGCCAGAAGCGCCACCAGCGGCAGTTGCCTTACCGGCACCGGTCGAAGCAACCGTTGCGACTGATGAGCAGGATGAAGTGGACAACCGCGACAGCAACAATATGCCGCGCCGTTCACGTCGCTCACCTCGTCACCTGCGCGTAAGCGGTCAGCGTCGTCGCCGTTATCGTGACGAGCGTTACCCGGCACAGTCACCGATGCCTTTAGGTTTTGCTGCGGCATCACCAGAAATGGCTTCCGGTAAAGTGTGGGTTAGCTATCCGGTTACCCAGGCTACGGAAGATCACGCCCCGGTTGAATTGCAGAACACTGCCGTTGAGGAACAGCAACAGCCAGGCGCTGCTGCCGTTGCCCTGCCGCAGCATGATGCAGCGCCAGCCGTTGCTGAGCAGCCCGCTGTCGATAACTCGGTTACCGAAGTGGAACCAAAGCAACTGCCGGAACCCGAAGTCACGCTGGTTGAGACAGAAGAAACCGCCGCCATTGAAGTGCCGGTTGACCAGCAGCCAGCGGTGATCGTAGCCGCTGACGAGCCGGTTGCAGAGCAGATTGCTGCCGCCGCCGAGCCAGCTGACGAAGCCAGCAAAGCAGCAGCGGAAGTTGCTCCGACAGTTGAAGAAGCTGCGCCACAAGTCACTGCAGAAGTGGCCAGTGAAATTGCCAGCAACAGTGTGGCTGAGGTCAGTGAAACGCTCGAAGCGCAGGTTGAAGAAATCACCCATGCTGCAGAAGTCGCTGAGCCAGCAGCTGAAGTGACCAGCGCGCCGAAAGTGGCTGATGAAGCTCCTGCCGTTGCGTTTAATGAGCCACATGCTCCGGTTCCGGCTCGCGACGAAGCGGTTGTTGCGCCAGTTATTGCCGATGCTAACGCTCAGGTTAACTGGAAACACCATGCCAGCGCGCCGATGACTAAAGCGCCGGCACCGGTCTGGCAGCCAGAGCCTGCGCGTCACAGTGACTGGGTTCGTCCTGGCTTCGACTTTGACGGTAAAGGTGCAGCAGGCGGCCATGCTGCCAGTCATCATGCAACAGCACCGGCGACCAAACCCTAGTCGCTCAGGTTAAAACGCCCGGCTTCAGCGTCGGGCAGTTTCCGAGGCACTATCTGACACCCTGCCAGCTATCCGCTGTCAGGGTGTTTTTTTCACTTTTTCGCTATAACGCGATTAATGATTCGCAATACTGCCTCTTTTCTTCTCACTTCCATTTTCAGCGCAAATATCATCAAAATATGATATCCATAACAGTAAAAAATAAATAAACCACTCAAAAAAACCTGGGCATTAATATAAGATTAGCCTGAATCACTCAATTAACTCACTAAATTGAACATCACAAAAAACAAAGTGATTATTTTAGAATCTCACAAAAATAAATTAAACAAATAAGATCACAAATTACATGGTTAAAAACAATAATTTAAAATAGATGTTGTTTATTGCGAATTTTCTTTACTCGATTAATTACCGTTGTTATTTTTAATAAAACCCAGGAGCAATAATATTAAGCCAGCTGGCTTAATGCATTTCATTTAAAAAGGAGCTTAAAATGACAACTCAGCCTTATACTCAGGCGCACAATTTCTTTAGCGCCGTATCCGGCGGCGTCGATCCCCGTACCGGGCTTTTTATGTTTAACTTTCCCGTTAATAATTTTCACGGTAATAATACACTCGGGCCTGTATTTCCGCTGGCATTAAGCTATTGCCCACTGGACAGCGATAACGATTATCAGCTGGGTATTGGCATGACTCTCGGGGTGAGTTGCTATAATAGCAATAGTCGTAGCCTGATCCTCAGCTCCGGCGAGCGCTTTAAAATAGTTGAAGATGATGATGAAGAAAGCCAGCCAATTATTCGCCAACAAAAAATCGACAGTGTTCATTTCAACAAAAAAGATGATGGATATACCATCACTCACAAATCAGGTCTCATCGAAGTATTAGAGCAAAAACGCAGTGGCATTTATCTGCCGGTAACAATTCATAGCCCGATGGGTTATTACGTTGAGCTGAATTGGGAAATTAGTCCATGGCATAACAGACTGCTGGATATCAGCGACAGCAGAGGAAAAACAGTCTGCATTTTTACCTATGCGGCTGAAAACGTCGAAATAACGTTATGGCCTGATACCGCCGAAGAACAAATTATTGAACTGGCGCTAAAAAATGATTATCTGACCACCATTCGCAATACCAGTGTCACTCCGGTGCTGCAATGGGATCTGGCATGGGACAACGACACCCAGATCCATGAAAAAAATGTGCTGAACCAGGTCATCAGCCCAACCAAATTGATCCAACAAGTTGAATATACCAATGGCCTGATGAAATATTCCATTGACGATGTCAGCGGTTCTTATCCGGCCGTCACTACCTATCGCCAGTCCACGGCAGACAGTTCTCATATGGAACAGATTGTCCAGACGTTCAGTTATTCAACGGAAACTAATTATCTCGGCTACGGGGAGTCCTATTCTTCTTTTGCTGAAGACGATGATAACCTTTACGGCATTCTTAACCCTTACGACTACTCTTCGGTACAGACTCTGAAGGGTGACGGCAAGACGATTGCCGATCGGGTTATCGAGCGTCACTATAATAATTATCATCTGCTGGTTTCAGAAAAACACACCCAGGCTGGCAGCAGCAATGTGGTATTGAGCGAAACAGAATATTACGCCGTCATCGGCGAAGACTTTGACGATCAACCCAATACCTTTCAATTGCCTAAACAGCAATCTTCCAGCTGGACCAATGCTGCAGGCACCTCGCGGACAGAGACTACCCGCTTTACTTATGACGCCTTCGGCAATATCACCAATAAAGTGGCCTCCGATGGCACAGAGACCCGCTATACATGGTTTCCTGCCACCGGCGTGGAAAACCTCTGTCCGGCAGAACCCAACGGATTTACCCGCTTTATGCGTCAGCAGCAGGTAACGCCGCCAGCCGATAAATATCACGACACTCCGGTATTGAAAACCGATTACCAGTATCTTCGGCTGGACAGCTGGAACAACACCGCTCCGGGCTATGCGGTACTCCAGTCACAGGTAACGCACAGTGCTGATAACCTCGTATTGTCAGTCGAGAAATTTACTTATGCCACCGCTGCGGCTCTTGAAACTGGCCGCATGAAAAGTCAGGTTGTTGACGTTCACGGCAGCGACGGCAAAGTCTATACGCACAGCAAAGCCTTCACTTTTAGCGCTGACTATACCGCCGGCACCCTTGCTCAGCAGGTCCAGATTGACACCCATGATAAATTATCCCTCATCCATAAGCGCGTTCAGTCAGTCCACTCGGGGCAGCTGCTGTCAACAACCGATGCGGCGGGTAATACTGTCAAACTGGAATACGATCCGGCGGGCCGACTGATTAGCCAGATACATCATCCGGATTTACCGGCCTACACCGCCAGGGAGAGCTGGCAATATCTGCTTAACCCCTGCGCTGAGGGATTACCTCAGGTGGTGCACACCGATACTCTTGGTAATCAAAAACGCACGACCAGCGACCCGCTTGGCCGTAAGCTGATCGATGAACTGTTTGACCGCGACAACAGCCTGGGCTGGACGCCATTCCAGCAGCATAACTACGATATTCAGGGGCGCTGTTTTCAGTCTCTGTATGCCGATACCCTGCCCTCTCATGATGATGAAGAGGATGACGCGGCTATGATTACTCAGACAATAACCCGTAGCTGGGATGACTGGGGTCAGCTGGCAGCAGAAGCGAGTAAAGACGAAAACATAGCCGGCCATCATGTAACCGACCCGGTGCTGCTCACTGCCACTCACTGGACAACTGGCGACAATAAGGCGCAAAGCACGAAGCAGGTGACTTATCACGACGCCACGTCAAAACTGCCGATCAGGGCTGATTTGCTGACGCTTGAAGAACAGGTTTACAGCTCTACCTACCAGGACTGGGATGCAGGCCGCCGTTTGCGCCAGAATACTGACGAAAACGGGCGTGTAACGCGTTATGACTATGATATTTATGGTCGGGTCATCAAAACTACCCTGCCTGACGGATCAATGATTGAAAAGCAGTATGTGCCATTTTCATCTTCAGCGCTGCCAGTGCTGATTAGCATCACTGCTCCGGGAGACAAAGAGGCCACCACGCTCGGTACCCAAAAATTTGACGGGCTCGGCCGCCTGCTTGAGACCCAAAACGGCGGCAGAAAATATCGTTATGTCTACGTCAACGACTGGCAGCAACATCCTTCCAGCGTCACCGCACCGGATGGTGCCGTACAAAACTTCACCAGCGATCCGGCACTGGGCGAGGCGCCAACACGAATTTTTGCTAACCACAATACCTGCAGCGGTAGCGTGACGCAGACATTCAGCTACAACACCAATACTGGCCAGCTTAACAGCAGTAGCGAAGGTAGCAACACCGAAAGCCAATGGTCATACTTTCCGTCTGGCCGGGTCGAAGAGAAAACCATTGATATCTTAGCTGGCGGTGATAAATCCAGTAGTTTTAAGTATTCACTGCTGGGTTCGCTGCAAAGTTCTGAAGACATCGGCGGCGAACAGCAGCTGCGCCATTACAGCCCGCAGGGTTATCTCTCCAGTATCACTACGGACCAACTGACTATTGTTCTGCAATATGATGATTTGAAGCGCTTGTCTTCATGGACCGCCACCGATTTGATCTCCAACGACACGGTAACCACAAGCGTGACGCGTGACGAACAGGGGCGCGAATCCCAGCGCTCAATGAAGTACAGCAGTGGCGAGGTGCGCACTATTAAACAGTTCTGGGGTGTAAATCATCAGCTCAGCGCTCGCCAGCATGAACTGGGCATCCACACCGAACTGGCAGAATATTTTACCTACGACAATCGTAACCGCCTGGTGGTTTTCCGCTGCGAAGGCACTCGTCTGCCACAGCTGGAGAGTGGCGAAACCTTTACGCAACAGACCTTCAGCTTTGATGCATTGAGTAATATTGTCAGCTGCGTCACTAAGCTAACCAGCGGTGATCTGCACACTACCACCTACCTGTTTGAGAATCCGGATGATCCCTGCCAGTTAACCGGGTTGCAAACTACCGTCGGTAGCGCTGATCCGACGGTTATCAAACTGAAATACGACGCCTGTGGCCGCATGACGCAGGACCAGGCTAAGCGTATTCTCAGTTATGATGCGCTTGGCCGATTACAGGGCATTGAGGGAGCCAGTGATTACAGCTACGACGCGCACAATACCCTCGTCAGCCAGAAGATCACCGCGTCGGGTGAAAATCATCGTCTTTACTATCAGGCCAGCCAGCTGGTCAACGAATGGATCACGGCTGGCGATGGACAACAGGACGCGGCCAAAGACAAAAATATTTCGCTGCGCTATGCCGCGGGTGGCAACGTAGCGGAAGTACATCATGATAAAGGTGATACAGAAGTTAACATGATCACTACCGATGCCAAACAGAGCGTGGTGACGGTAAACGATGATCGGGTAATTACCTATTCCGCCTATGGCGTCAGTGATAACGGTAATCAACTGGAAGACGATGCCGATAAAGTCACTTCAATAGCAGAATTCCACTTTGAATACCGCGATGATTCCGCGCGCTCTGCGGTAATTTACAGTAATGGCTGGAATCAGGCACCGGTTCAGGTACGATTACTGTTATGGGACAAAGATAACAAACCCGTTAAACTGAGTCAGCAGCAACTGTTGCAGGATAATCGCCTGAAGTTTTTCCTGCATGACGGTACGCAGCTGGCAATGAAGCCGATTTCTGATGGTAATAGCGGGCTGACTTACTGGAATGTCGCCGGAGATTACGACAAAGTCGTCGAATATAAAGGCTCGGTGCAATTTACCAAACCGATTACGCGCTCAATAGCGACCTTTAACACAGTAGAATTAGAGGTAGATGCCTGGTCACCAACGGCTAAGCCAATTAAAAAACTGGTGGTCAGTTATGTTATCGATGGTAAAGAAACATTAATCGCCAGCGAGTCTTACAACGCTGCGAGAGTGAACTGGAAAGCAAACTGGTGTTTGCCTGCTGGTGAAGTCACGCTGAAGGCCACGACCACCGACAGTGAAGATCAGTCAATTGTCACCACCCACCTGTTAACCATTCCTGCTCCTAAGGATAAATCGTGGGTAATTATCAATACTCCATCAAACAATGCTGAGTTTACCGCCGCTGAAAAGGTCGCGGTCAACGTCTCATTCCAGGCTAAAGAAGGCAAAAAGTTAACCGGCGTCGCATTATCCTTCGACGGTGATACCATTGAAAATATCAACGTTGATCAGAGTTTTATTAATAAAAACTATACCATCACCATGCCAGACTACACGGCACAATTAACGGCGGCTCTGTGGAGTAATGAAAATGGTGAGGAACAACGTCACAATATTTATCTTTCTGCCCTACAGGAATCCCGCCAGGTTAACAGTTCATCCGGGCAGGATGACAATGAATCGACAGCCGTAATCTATTTTGCTACCGCTGAGACAGGTAATATGTACCAGATTTATGCTCAGCTGGATTTACCGCATGTATCGGAAACCTCTAAGGATCATGAAGAATTAACGATTGAAACCTTGCAAGCTATTAACTACTCCAATACCAGCAACTGGGAAATGACCACCATTCCTGCTGCAGATAAACAGTATTTTGATGGCTACCCTAATCGTAAACAGTGTTATATCTTCTACCAGGAGTTCAGATTTATTTATACCTCTACACCTCAGGCGCTGGTTTCTGTCAAAAATACCGGCACTACCTATAGCGGTGGTTCTATGGGGGAATGGTCAAACTTCCCTCTTTTTAAACCGGTTAGTGCTTTACTCGGCCAAAAAGGGGCCGACTATAATATTAACTTCTGGACAGTTGTACCGAAGCCATATAGCGATCCTTGGCAGATGGGGTTAGCTTTCGATACCCGCTGGAATTTACATGAATATGTTTATCAGGGGGTAACATTTGAGTATGAAATGGATGCGACTTATAACTTTACTGATAAAACCATACCGCCATATCAGTATTTCTCGATCTATCGCATGCAGATATGCAGCCCTGAGCTGGGTTCGGATTTTGATCAGATGGACTGGAACAATATCAATAACAACTCTGTTGTTGAAGTGATCGATGTTTATGGCAACCATGGCACAATCACCATAAAGTATAAAGCTGACTCATTTATCCCGCTCTTTCCGTAATTAAATCACTTCCCCCCTCTGACAGAACGGAGGGGAGGAAGTCAGCAATGATAATCATCACGCCTGCAACTTAAGGAAATTAATATGAAAACATCAAATAAAAAGAATAAGAATATTTTTTTTCGCGATATACCTGAATGCATTCAGGATAACGCAGATAAAGTTAAATATATTTCTGAATTCCATTTAGAATATCGCGATGATTCTGCTCGTTCGGCAGTAATTTACAGTAATGGCAAAAATCAGGTAGCAGCGCGCGTTCGCTTGTTATTACTTGATGAACAAAAAAATCCGGTAAAAATCAGTCAAAGCGAGCTTCTGAAAGATGGGCGTCTA
The DNA here is from genome assembly GCF_050037805.1 of Winslowiella sp. 2C04. Lineage (NCBI taxonomy): Bacteria > Pseudomonadati > Pseudomonadota > Gammaproteobacteria > Enterobacterales > Erwiniaceae > Winslowiella > Winslowiella sp. 2C04. The sequence continues at coordinate 2,822,142 of NZ_CP188300.1, forward strand.
AAGTTTTACCATCTTGATGGAACCCGGATTGAAATGAAACCACTCTCGGATCAAAATAAAGGCCTCACTTACTGGCATCAGGCAGGAAATAACGATAAGGCAGTAACCTATAAATCGACGGTGAAATTTATTAAACCAACAACTCATGCCTTAGACGAGTATAAAGTCGTTGATATAGAGGTGTCGGCCGCAGCGCGATCCGGAACATCAATCAAAAGATTAATTATCAGCTATAAGAAATGGCAAGGTGAATGGAAAATTCATGATATGCCTTATGACACAAAATCGTTAAAAGTGTCTAAACGCTGGTTGTTTATTGCAGAGGATTTCTTACTTCAGGCTAAAGTTATTGACGACCAGAATAAGGAGTTTGTGACTACGCACGATCTTGCTATCCCAAAACCGAAAGACTACCCATGGGTAAATATCAACTATCCTGGCGAGACTGATACCTTTTCCCCCGGTGAAAAAATAAAAACCAATATTGTTTATCAGGCACATGATGACAAAACCTTAACCCGAGTATCAGTTAACGGCGAGGGAAATAATCTTAGCGGTAACACTTATGCGATTTCAGAGCAAATTTTAACCATGGACGATAGCGAGAGATTTTTGATGATCGCGACCGGAATCGCCTCTGATAGCAAAATTGCCAGCCAGAGAATGTGGGTTTACCCAAAAGAAAATCAACATAGCCTAGAGGAAATTTCACTATCTGAGACCTCCTCCCTGAAAGAGGATACCGATAATGAATCGGTTGCGGTACTGTATTTTTCCACCGCAGAAAGCATCTCAACCTGGGAGTTTTATGCCGTACTTGAACTGGCTAATGTATCTGATACAACTAAAGATAAGGAGGACCTAAAAATCGAAACCATCGAAAGCATTAATTTCTGAGATAAACGTAAAATTATTACTTAATAATATAAGAGTGACTCTTTCGACCCGGTATCCCCACCTGAAAAATGAGTTCTTTCCCAGGTTAAATCCGAGGAAAAGCAACAAATGCATATTTAAATGGAGAGAGATATGACTAAGGTGCATATAACTACTAACATTGAATACGACATGAACAGCAGGACGTTTATTTGTCGCCATCATGATGATCTTACACTCACTCATACTCAAAGCCGTTGTTTTGAAGCGTTGCTGCAAACAGAGTCGTGGCAACCGATGCATAAGGATGAATTAATCTCTCTGCTATGGGGCAAGTGCAACCGGCATTTTAATTACGAACCTGCATTGATTCAGAAGATATATCTGTTAAGAAAAGCCCTCTCCTCTATTGGCCTTAATGATATTATTATCACTATTCCGCGTTTTGGATATCAGATAAATGAAAAACATGCCAGAGAGATACGATTCAGTAAAACAGAAACGCCGCGCAAGGGTTTTATCTATGAGATGTTTGATAAAATCAGCATTCTGTTAAGAGCATAGCCCTGAATGTGACCATTACTTAAGGAGTTGTTATGCTGCCAACAACACCCTGGTATTTGACTTTAAATATTCTCAGCGATGAACATGTCCATCAGCTGTTCAATGCTTTGATTGCAGCCAGTCTGTCGATATTGTTTAACATTTATAAGGATTGCTCATGGAAACGAAGAATTTCCGAGGGAATCATCTGCGCCATGCTGGCGTGGTTTGTGGTGGACCTGTTAATGCTGCTTAATATTTCACGCGACTGGGAAACCCTCAGCAGTGTATTTATCGGCCTGTTAGGAGCCGAAGATATTCGTAAAGGGTTTAAATCTTTTTTCCGCAACTACTGGGATAAAAAGAGTTAGCACAATTAAAACATCCCGTTAGTGCTGTTTGCGACTAACGGGATAAAAAAACTGAATAAAAATAGCCAGTGAAAAATTACACCATCAAGATCAGAATAACGACAGATATCATTTAAAAGGAGTTAAAATGACATTATCTAAAAAAACGAACACCAACGGTTTTTTTCGAGAGATAGCCGAGTGCCTTCAGGATGACGCGGATAAAATTAAATATATTGCTGAATTCCACCTGGAATACCGTGACAGCACCGATCGCTCAGCGGTCATTTACAGTAATGGCTGGAACCAGCTACCGGTAAAAGTGCGCCTGTTATTATTGGATGCGGATCAAAAACCCGTAAAACTGTCTCAGGGGCAGTTGCTGAAAGATAACAGGCTGAAATTTTTTCTTAACGATGGCACTCCCGTAGCAATGAAGCCGCTGTCAGATAAAAATAGCGAATTGACTTACTGGAATATCGCCGACGATTACGCCAATGCGGTAGAGTACAAACAGGTAGTCAAGCCACCGGCCGTAAATTTTATCAAACCCGACACGCCAGATTCATTGTCAGAATATGATTTTGTCTTTATCAAGGTAGCCGCGCAGACCGGTTCTGATATTAATATAAAAAAATTGACGGTAAGTTATATTTATCGAAATAAAGAAACCGTTATCGAAGCCACAGACTATGCCAGCAACACCGTCACATGGTCAAAATACCATACCCTTCCAGCCGGGAACATTGTCTTAAAAGCCAGCGTGACGGATCAACTGGATAATACCGCCGTAGCCACTCACAACATAGTGGTCCCTTTTCCAGAGCAGGAATCCAGCATTATATTCAACCGGCCAAATAATTTACCTAACCCCAGTTCAGCCCACGCGCGCCCAGGCGATATTGTTCCGGTAAGCGTAGCCTTTCAGACTATCGAAGATGACGATATCAATTTTATTGAATTATTTGTCGACGATGAGAAAGTCGTTAGCCAGGGTGTCGATGGAACTTTCTTTGAAAAACAGTATCAATTCACCATGGCGGATAGCGCCTACACGACGGTCAAGGCTAAACTGGGCAATCAAAAACAATTCAGCTGTTTCGTTTATAATCGTGATGAGAGCCAAAATCTCAATCTCCCCTCTGATTTATCACCGGCTGCGCATCACGCAGAAGATGATAATGAATCGTTCGCTATAGTCTATTTCTCTACTGCGGAAAACAGTATGGACTATGAGATCTATGCTCAGCTGGACTTACCCGAAGTATCAGATAAAACCAAAGATCATGAACAGCTGGAAATTGAGACACTGCAGAGCATCAACTATTCCGACACCACTAACTGGAATGTGATTGCCATGCCAACATCAACTAAGCAGTATTTTGAAACTCAACGTCCGTGGACCGGAGAAGATGACACTTATTTTTGCGATCAAGAGTTTCGCTTTGAGTTTACTCCATCGCATCCTGCTTTCTTATCAATTAATAACATCGGTGTTTTGGCACCAAGATTACCGCTTTCAGATAAAACCGTGTTCAATTACAACAATGATGTCAGTGCCTTACTGCCCTGGCAAACGTTAGACGGCGCGTTTAATATTAACACCTGGTCAGTAATGAATAACGGGGAATATTATGGCTTTATGCCGGGATATGACTCTCCGACCAGCTGGGAAACGAAAGATCTGGATGTTGAACTGGTCTCTTATTTTGAAGTGGCGGGGTCCTACTTTGTGACCGATCCTGCAACACCTCCTTTTACCTGGATCTCCGTGCATCGCTCTCAGCTGACTTACTATAAAACCTATGCCGCAACCGAAAGTTACCGCTGGGGAGCGCACAACAATGACTCGGTGATTGAAGTCAGAGATCTCTATGGTAATTACGGTAAAATTACCGTGCGATATAAACCAGATAACTGGGAACCGATCTTTCCGGTAACGGAATAAACTCTGCCGAGCGTGCTCTGCTCAGGCAGCCTCACTCTTCTCTGAAGATCAAAATATCCCGTTAGCCGCAAAACAACGACTAACGGGATGAGGGATTATTTATTAAGCTGGAACAGCGACATTCCGGACATATCGCTAAAGGTCTTATACGAGGCCTGCAGCGCAGTTTGTTGCATCATGTAAGTGGAAATAGTGCTGTTGTAATCCACATCCACCAGGTCGCTCATCTGGGTGCTGTAAATCAGACTGCGGTCATCACCCAGTGAATCAAGATTATCCAGTTCACTGAGTTGCGTGCCCAGCTCCGAGCGAACCGTCAGTACATTGTTCAGCGAGTTCCGCAAGCCGCGGTTAGTTTTATCAATTGCCGCGCTAAAGTCGGCCTTTGTCGCTTCATCTGCCCCTTCCTGTGGCGTACGCAAAGCGGTAATGGCGCTATCAAGCATGTTGAACAGGCTGGTCTCGCTGCTGCTGCCGTCAGGTTCTTTCACCGAGTTACCGGTGATCGCCATAAAAACGCTATTCCCGGTATGACTTACCGTCATGGTGCGGCTGGCATCGACTTTTTGCGTGATGGCATCATTGCCACCGACATAGCTGACGCTACCGTTGCTGTCGTCAAAGGGTGGCGTATCGCTTTTATAGCCAGCAAAAATATAGCGGCCATTACCATCGGTGGTATTGGCCATATTCAGCAACTGCGCACGAATACCTTCCAGCTGAGTAGCCAGTGAGCCGCGATCATCGTCGCTCAGCGTGCCGGTGCCAGCATTAACCATCAGCTGCTGGGCATCCTGAATGCTACTGGTAACGCTGGAAAGTGTATTCTCTTCCAGCGAGATATTCTGCGTAGCAAAGGTGCGCGCCAGTGAATACTGGCTGTTTTGCGCCTGAGACTGCGCCAGCACTACCGCACGCGACGCAGCAATCGGATCGTCCGAGGGGTTAATCACGCGTTTGCCCGTAGAGAGCTGTTCGCCCGCCTTCATCCAGGATGACTGGGCATCCGAAATGCCCTTCATTTGCTGGCTATACATCATGCTGGTACTGAGTCGCACGGTCGTTAATCCTTATTCAATTCAATCAACCACGAATGCCAATCAGCGCGTTAAAAATCGCTGAGGCGGTTTGCAGAACCTGCGCATTCGCCATGTAATACTGTTGAAACTGCTGCAGCGCGCCATATTCTTCATCGAGGTTGACGCCTGAAACCGACTGCTGACGATTACTCAACTGCGTCACCAGATTATCCTGGGTAGCACTGGTGGTTTTCAGCGCGCTGGTGTTGTTACCCACTTCACTCACCAGACTGGCATACGCCTGGCTCAGGGTGCTGTTACCGTTCACCACTTTTTTGGTCTGTAAATCCAGCAGCTTCTGAGCATTACGGTTATCACTGGCACCGCCCGCTTCTGCGGCGGCGGCAATTTTGGCCTCATCGGTAATGACCACATCCATATTCACCACCGCATTGGCGACCGGCTTCACGGTAAAACTGTCTTTCGCGCCAGGCGTACCACTGATGTTGACCTGCAGTCCATCAAAACTGAGCGTTGGCTGACCACTGTCCGGGTCCGTACCTGCGGTCGCCTTGACGCTGGTGTTATCTGACAGGCGCGTAACGTTCCAGTTTGATCCGTCGTAACTGACATTGTAATCAGTGGCCTGCACCGCACTGCTGTCCTTCAGCTGCGCGCTGAGCGTGGTCGCCGAGCTATTTTTGCTGTTACTGATGACCGTCGGACCACCGAAGCTGAAGAAGTCTTTACCCGCATCGCCATTGCTGTCGACGCCGGCTTTGTGCTGACTGTTAAAGCTGTCAGCAAATGTCATTGCCAGCTGGCCAAGACGATTGCGCGCCGCATCCAGATTCTCACTGCGGAAACTCAACAGGCCGCCCAGTGAACCACTGGCGATCAATTTTTCCGGGATCTCGACATTACCCGCCTTTGCATCAACGTAGCCGACCGTGGTGCGGGAGGGATCACTGCTGGATGCCATTGCCACCAACTGACTGGCGTTAGCGCCGTTGACCAGCGAAGTACCGTTCGCTAATGACAGGTTATAGCTGCCATCCTGCTGCGATACCGTCACACCCACCAGCTTATTCAGCTCGTTAACCAGCTGATCGCGCTGATCGAGCATACCGTTGGGTTCAGCACCGGCACCTGCGCCGGTCAGCTTACTGATTTGCTGATTAAGGTTGGCAATCTGTCTGGCATAGCCATTAATCTGGTCAACGCTGGCTGAGATCGAGGTATTGACGCTGCTATCCATACTGCGCAGGTACTGATCGGTCACCTGAAACTGATTCACCAGCCCATCGGCCTTACCCAACAGCGTCTGACGCGCAGAAGGATCGTCTGCGTTACTGACCACATTCTGCAGATTGGTGAAAAAGTCTTGCAGGGTACTGGACAGATTACTGGACGATGTCGACAGCATATTATCTATATTCGATATTTGCTGATACTGAGTACTGGTGGCACTACTTTGTGCGCTGGCACCGCGCAACTGCGCGGTAATAAACGCATCATACTCGCGATTGACACCGGTCACCGTTACGCCGTTGCCGTAATAACTGCCGCCATTAAGAGTGCTTTGTGCCTGTGCCAGAATCGCTGTCTGACGCGAATAACCGGCAACGTTGTAGTTACTGATATTATTACCGGTAGTGCTTAACGCCGCCTGCGCAGCGCTCAAACCGCTCATGGCGGAGTTAATTAAACTGGACATGTCGGTTCCTTATTATCCCGCACAATCTTCGGGCCGGCATTGAATAAAACGATTGCCGGAGTGCGTATTTCACTGCACCCGGCCTGTCAGGGTTATCGGCGTTTTACCGCAAAACTTGAGTAGAAATTCAGAACAATTTCGTTAAATCGCTGCTGTAAGCTTTAACCACTTTTTCGCCCATGCTCCTGAATTGCTGAATCATTCCTGTCAGTTTTTGCGCATATTTCGGATCGGTAGCGTAGCCTGCGGCCTGCAAGGCCTGCGCGCCCTGTTCGGCAGTTTGCGCGCTGGCAACGGCGGCATAGCGGGGATTATTAGTGATCAATTTAACGTAATCGTTTAATGCTTCGGCGTAAGAGTTGTAGACGCGAAAGCTGGCCTTCACTTTTTTCGCTACGCCATGCTCATATTCGGTGGTGGTAATCTCGGTTTTATCGCCCTGCCAGCTGCTGTTGGCTTTGATACCAAACAGGTTGAAGCTTGGCTTGCCGTCACGGGTCAGGATCTGACGCTGGCCCCAGCCAGACTCCAGTGCCGCCTGCGCCAGAATCAGATGGTGTGGAATACCACTTTCAGCGCTGGCCTGCTGCGCCGGTTGTGCCAGTCGGGCAATAAATTCGCTGCTGTCACCACTTAGCGGCACTGCCGTTGTCGGTATTTTCGGCAGCGCGCGGCGCACCCTCTGTTCCAGTTCGACGGCCGGCAGCGTATTGATAAAGCTCTTATCCAGCGGCATCGGCAGCGTACCGGCAGACTCGTCCGGCTTTGCTGCCGGACTCATCTGCCTGACGATGGTGTCGGCGAGGCCGAGCCCTTTCGCGCCAATCTGCTGCGCAATCTGCTGATCGTACATTGAGGTGTACATCCGCGTTTGTTCAGTACTGAGCATGCCATCCTGCGGCAGCGCCTGCCGCATACTTTTCAGCATCATCTGCACAAACATCCCTTCCACCTGTTTCGCCACCTGTAACGCTTTTCCCTTCGGATCGTGACTCGCCTGGCGTTTCAGATCGTTAAGCGACTGGCTGTCATACGCCGCGCTCATCAGCGATTGCGATTGATTCATCAGTCAATTTCCAGTCTGGCGCGCAGACAGCCGGCGCTCTGCATCGATTGCAGAATCGACATCAGCTCCATTGGCGTTGCCCCCAGCGCATTCAGCGCCCGCACAACATTATTCAGATTGGCGCTGGCACTCACCCGCTGTAATGCGCCACCTTCCTGACGCAGATCGATCTGAGTTTGTGGCGTCACCACCGTCTGGCCGCCACCAAACGGCGTATCCGGCTGATTAACGTCCAGCGACCGGTTCACCGTGACCGACAGATTACCCTGCGCGATGGCACAGGTGCTGAGCGTCACTTCGCGGTTCATTACCACCGAACCGGTGCGTGAGTTGATGATCACTTTGGCATCCTGAATCGGAACAGACACCTCAATATTCTGGATATCCGCCAGCAGGCGTACCTGTGAGCTGTTATGCGCCGAGGTTCTGATCTGCACGGTACGCGCATCCAGCGCTTGCGCCGCCGCGTAACCACTGCGGCTGTTTATCGCATCGGTAATGCGCTGCGCCATACTGAAGTCTTCTTCATTCAGTTGCAGATTGATCACGTTGGCGGTGCCAAAATTGGTTGGCAGTTCACGTTCAATGGTCGCGCCACCGCTAATGCGTCCGCCGTTGAGCTGATTCACCTGAACGCTGCTGCCTCCGGCGGCGACACCGGCACCGCCGACCAGGATATTGCCCTGCGCCAGCGCATACACCTGGTTATCGACCCCTTTCAGCGGCGTCATCAGCAGCGTGCCGCCGCGCAGGCTTTTCGCATTCCCCATTGATGAAACCACCACGTCGATCTGCTGCCCCTGGCGGCCAAACGCCGGCAGTTTGGCGGTGATCATCACCGCCGCGACGTTTTTCAGCTGCATATTGGTGCCCGGTGGCACGGTAATTCCAAGCTGTGACAGCATGTTATTCAGCGACTGAGTGGTGAACGGCGTCTGCATGGTCTGATCGCCGGTGCCATCCAGCCCGACCACCAGGCCATAACCGATCAGTGAGTTATCGCGCACGCCCTGCACGCTGGTCAGATCGCGGATTCGATCGGCAGACGCCAGCGAACTGACGGCAAGCAGCAGGAAAAATGCCGCGCGAAGAATAAGTGATTTACGCATTACTACCTCTTACATCGGTGACGCATTCAGGAAGAATCGTTGCAGCCAGCCCATATTCTGCGCCTCATTGATATAGCCGTTACCGACATACTCAATTCGCGCATCGGCAACCTGGGTAGAGACTACCGAGTTACTGCCGCTAATGGTGCGCGGGTTAACCACACCGGAGAAACGAATAAATTCCGTGCCCTGGTTAATGGCAATTTGCTTCTCACCCACCACTTTCAGATTGCCGTTAGGCAGCAGCTGATTGACGGTCACCGTAATGGTGCCGGTAAATGTGTTATTGGCTGACGCGCCGCCTTTCCCGGCAAAGTCATTTTTGCCTTCACCGGCCAGCGCGGTTTTATCCCCGCCCAGCAGCCCGGTCAGTGCGCGCGGCACCGCGGTCAGGCCGACGGCTGAACTGCCATCGCGGCTGGCGTTAGCCGAAGAACTTTTACTGGCGCTGACGTTTTCCTGTAACGTAATGGTCAGGGTATCGCCAATATTGCGCGGGCGGCGATCCTCGAACAGCGGCTGGTAGCCGTAGTTCATTGGCATGACGCCCTGAAAAATCGAACCGTTAACCGTCGGTGGCGATGCGGGCAGCGGCTGCGCCGTTGTCGAGCCTTCCACCAGAGGCGTGCGCGGAACTAAGGCACAACCGTTGAGGGTCAGCAGCACAGTTGCCACTAACCAACGTCCAGGCTTGTTATCTGATTGCTTCGCCACGGAATCACTACCTTTTAAAAGTCGGTTATGAAGGCGGACTGACGCCCGCCCTTACTACACCTTCAGCGGCGTTACAGCTGCGTCAGTTTCTGCAACATCTGATCGGAGGTGCTGATCGCCTTGCTGTTAATTTCATAGGCGCGCTGGGTCTGAATCATGCTGACCAGCTCTTCAGCAACATTGACGTTAGAGGTTTCCACATAGCCCTGATACAGCAAACCAGCACCGTTCAGGCCAGGAGTACTGTCGGTTGGCGCGCCTGATGCCTGAGTCTCCTGATACAGGTTCTCACCGACGCTTTCCAGACCGGCATCATTGATAAAGGTACTCAGGGTTAACTGCCCGACCTGTACCGGCTGGGTTTGCCCTTGCTGGGTTACACTGACGGTGCCGTCGCGACCAATGGTCATGCTCAGGGCATTGGCCGGAATGGTAATGGCAGGCTGGATCGGAAAACCGCCGTTCGTCACCAGCTGACCATTCTGGTCAGTCTGGAATGAACCATCGCGGGTATAAGCCAGCGAACCGTCCGGCATCTGCACCTGGAAAAAGCCCTGGCCATTAATCGCCACATCTTTAGACGAATCGGTCTGCGACAGGTTGCCCTGGCTGTGCAGACGCTCGGTGGCGACCGGACGCACGCCAGTACCGATCTGTAAACCGGACGGCAGCGTGGTCTGTTCGGAGGACTGCGCCCCAGGCTGACGCAACGTCTGGTACATCAGATCTTCAAATACCGCACGCTGGCGTTTAAAGCCGTTGGTGCTGACGTTCGCCAGGTTGTTGGCGATGACGTCCATATTGGTCTGCTGGGCATCGAGGCCGGTTTTGGCTATCCATAAAGAACGAATCATGTTTTTTTCCTCTGTCCTTAACTGCTCATGTTAAGGATCTGGTTCGCGCGCTGTTCGTTTTCGTCGACGCTGGAAATCACCTTCATTTGCATCTCGAAACGGCGTGCGTTGGCGATCATATCGACCATAGTTTCTACCGGCTTGACGTTACTGCCCTCCAGCACTCCAGGCATCACTTTCACCGTCGGGTCGTTTTGCAGCACCGCGCCACGCTGCTGCTGGGCGCTGGCGGTGAGACGAAACATCCCGTCGTCACCGCGCGTTACTTCCTGCGCATCGGCTTTTACCAGCTTCAGTCGCCCGAGCTGTACCGTGGCGTTAGGCGGATCGCCCGGATTCAGCGCGGTAATCGAACCGTCGGCCGCAATAGTGATTTCGGCATTTTGTGGAATAGCAATTGGCCCGCCGTCACCCATCACCAGGTTGCCCTGGATAGTCAGCTCGCCGGTCGGACTGATCTGCATATTGCCGTTGCGGGTATAGGCTTCGCTGCCGTCAGCGGCCTGCACCGCCAGCCAGCCATCCTGCTGCACCGCAACATCCAGCGGGCGCTCGGTGTAATCCATGCTGCCCTGTGACATATCAGCACCCGGCGTTGATGCCGTGACCAGCGTACGGGTGGGTAACGACATCCCTTCGACCGGCACGGCGCGCAGCGCATTGAGCTGTGCACGAAAACCCGGCGTCGCGGCGTTGGCGAGGTTGCTGGCGGTAACCGCCTGCTGATTGAGCGTCTGACTGGCAGCGCCCATCGCGGTATATATCGCGTGATCCATAAGGCAATCCCGTTAGCGCATCAACGCAGGTTAACCAGCGTATTCAGGATCTGATCCTGCGTTTTAATCGTCTGGGCATTCGACTGGTAGTTACGCTGGGCGACAATCATGTTCACCAGCTCTTTACTCAAATCGACGTTGGAAGACTCCAGTGCGCCCGCAGTCAGGGTGCCGAGATTACCGGTACCGGCGAGGCCCAGCAGTGGCTGGCCCGATGCGTCACTGGATGCCCAGACGTTATCGCCTTTTGAAGAGAGGCCTTCCGGATTGGCGAAGTTAGCCAGTGCGATCTGACCAAGCAGCTGGCTTTTTTCGTTGGAGTAATTGCCAACCACGGTGCCATCATCGTTAATCTGATAACTGGTCAGCTCGCCAGGTTTGTAACCATCCTGAGACGGATTACCAAAGGTATTTGCGCCGGTGTTCTGCTGCATACTGTTCAGAAAACTGAGATTAAATGTCTGCGCGTCAGAACCGCTTAATTCGCCCATATTGATTTGATGAACCGCGTCAGAAGTCATCACGCCGTTAGAATTAAAGGTCATGTTAAACGCGGTAGTTTCAGTGCCGGTGCTGCTGTCAACCGGATGAACTGACCAGCTATTGTCTGCAGTGCTGCTCTTGACGAAGTAGAGGTCAATGGTGTGCGCATTGCCGAGCGAATCGAAGGTGGTTACCGTGCTTTTTGCATTGAAACTGGCACTGTCAGCGGCATTAAAAGGCGTTACGCCTGGCGCGGTGGACGTGGAATTCAGGTTCGCGACCAGTGAAGCTGTCTGGGTCGCTTTCGCCGTCATCTGCGTCGTGGGCACGCTTAGCGTAACCGGATCGGCACCGGTCTGAATGGTTGGCGGGCTGCCTGCTGCCGGATAACCGGTCAGTGCCAGTCCCTGCATATTGACGATATTACGCTGGGCATCCAGCGTGAACTGACCATTACGACTGTAATAAACCGCGCCGCTGCTGTCCGCCATGCGGAAGAAACCCTGCTGGTTGATGGCCACATCAAGGCCACGGCTGGTGGTGGTTGGCGTGCCGTCATTAAAGTCCTGGATAACACCGGCAACTTTCACGCCCATACCGACCTTCGAACCGGCAAACATATCGGCGAAAGCGACGGTGCTGGATTTAAAACCTGAGGTAGCGGAGTTAGCGATATTGTTACCGATGACGTCGAGATTGCTGGCCGCCGCATTTAAGCCGCTGACCGCCTGGGAAAATGCCATGTGTCACTCCTGAGAAGGATAATAATTATGATGATTAAATAATCTGGCGGATCGCATCGAGCCTGGTGGTGCCCATGGTGCCCAGATCTAAAATTGCCCCGCTGGCATCGGCTGTGACACCGTTTACTAAGGCATAATTGAGTGGCTGGGCCACCAGCTGATCCGCGCCATTGCTGGCCGCCAGCGTAAAGCTGTATTTGCCGTCCGGCGCGGTGGTGCCATCGGTCAGCGTGCCGTCCCAGCTAAAGGTATGAACACCGGCGGTCTGGCTGCCTAAATCGAGGGTGCGCACTACGCTGCCACTGGCATCTCTGATGGTGACGGTGGTTTTATCCGCCGCGTTTGCCAGCTCAAATCCAAATGGCGTGGTCTGTCCACTGCCTGCCAGAATCTGCGATCCGGTCACCATCACGCCGTGGCCAATCAGCGCCGAAGCCTGTAATGACTGGTTGCTGTTAATCTGGCCAGAGATAGAACCGAGGGTGGTGTTCAGCTTCTCAATCCCGCTGACGGTATTGATCTGCGCCAGCTGAGTGGTCAGCTCGTTATTTTCCATCGGGTTGGTCGGATCCTGATTTTTAAGCTGGGTGACCAGCAGCGTCAGGAAGTTGCTTTGCAGGTCGGACGCACTGCTGGCGGTCGAACTGCTGCTGATACTGGTATTATCCAGTGACTGATTAACGTTAACTGCAATGCCCACTGCGCTTCTCCGTTATTGACCCATGGTCAGCGTTTTCATCATCATCGATTTGACGGTGTTGAGGACTTCGACATTGGCCTGGTAGCTGCGCGAGGCAGACAAGGTATTAACCGTTTCGCCTACCACGTCGACGTTGGGCATCCTGACGTAGCCCCTGGCATCAGCCATCGGGTTGCCGGGCTGATACACCAGTTTGGCTGGCGTCGGATCGTCAATCACCTGCGCCACTTTCACACCGCCGGTCGCCTGACCGGGTGCCGCGTTAACCTGAAAAACCACCTGCTTCGCCACATAGGGCTGTCCATCCGGACCGGTAACGCTATCGGCGTTGGCAAGGTTGCTGGCACTGACGTTCATGCGCTGTGACTGTGCCGCCATCGCCGAACCGGCGATATCAAAAATATTGAGAAGTGCCATAACTTATTGCCCCTGAAGGACGTTCATCATCCCTTTAATCTGGCCGCTGATAAGCGTCAGATCGGTCTGGTATTTCAGGCTGTTGTCTGCAAACTGTGTACGTTCACGGTCCATATCCACCGTATTGCCATCCATCGCGGGCTGGTCAGGAATGCGGTACATCAGATCGAGTGAAGGCGGTTGCAGATTCTGCACCGGAATATGACGTGCCGACGTCAGCGCCAGCGACAGTCCTGAACCCTGCGCACGACCCTGTTCAAGCGCACGTTTCAGTTCGCTGGAAAAATCAATATCACGCGCCTGATAGCCAGGCGTGTCGGCGTTGGCGATGTTGGACGCCAGGATCTCCTGACGCTGGGCCCGCAGGTTTAACGCTTCGGTGCCAAAACGCAGAGCCGCGTCCAGTTTGTCGAGCATGTTTCCTCCGCAAGTGAGAATTTCGAGCGGACAGGATAAGCGCGCAAGGGGAAGGGCTATCGAATGAATAGCGCTAAAAAGCGTCGCTATATTCCGGCTTGGGCTAATGCGCAGGCGAGTAGAATCAGTGCCATATTGGGAAATGGGGAGCGGATAATGCGTAGCGCAACGCCTCTGCTGGTGGGCTTGTTCGGCCTGTTCAGCCTTCAGACACCGGCTGCGGATTTAACCGCGCAGCTAAATCAGTTTTTCAAAGCACGCGATGCACAACATGCTGACAGTATGCAAGTGGTGCTTCGCACCCCTGCCGCACAGTGGCCACCCTGTGAAACCCCGCACTTTTCGCTGCCGGGCAACAGCCGCCCGTGGGGCAATATCAGCGTGGCGGCAAATTGTGGCCAGCAGCGCCGTTATTTACAGGTGCAGGTGCAGGTCAGCGGCCAGTACGTAGTGGCAGCACGTCAGGTCACGCGGGGAACCACGTTAGCCAGTGCCGATCTTCAGTTAATGCGCGGCCGTCTTGATACCCTGCCAGCACGCGCAGTGCTCAATCCACAGCAAGCGATTGACGCCATCAGCGTGCGCGATATCCCGCCGGGACAAGCGGTTACGCTATCGATGGTGCGCCAGCCATGGCGAGTTAAAGCCGGGCAGAATGTGATGGTCATTGCGCAGGGAGAAGGCTTTAATGCCAGCGGCGAAGGACGCGCGCTCAATAATGCTGTCGTCGCGCAGTCGGTACGCGTCAGGATGGGAAATGGTCAGATAGTTAACGGGAAAGTCGCTGCTGATGGGAATGTTCTGATAACGTTATAAACCCCTAAAGCCGGTGCTTTATCTGCCGATAATAAAATTAACATACAGAGTATTATTAGAAAATATTTCGCCTGAACCCACAGGAGTCAGATTATGAGCATCGACAGAACGCAAGCAGTTAACCCGGTCAGCACTGTCCAGCCACGTGAAACTCACGACGCTGGCATCAGCAAACTGCGCCCAAGCGAAATGGTCAAAACCAGCGAAGCCGGCACTCAGGTGAAACTCAGCGACGCCCAGTCTCAACTGATGAAGCCAGGCAGCGAAGACATTAACGTTGCCCGCGTTGAGCAGTTGAAAACGGCCATTCGCAACGGCGAACTGAAAATGGACAGCAGTAAAATTGCCGATGCGCTGATCCAGCAAACCAAAGACGATCTGCAGAGAAAATAACCGTTATGAACGCATTACTGACCGCACTGGATAAAATGCTGGAAGTGCTTTCGTCACTGGCGAAAGTCATGGACGCCGAGCAGCAGCAGCTCTCTGCCGGTCAGCTCAACAGCAACCTACTTCAGCAAATTACCGAAGATAAAAGTTCGTTACTGAACACCCTGAGCTACCTTGATGAAATGCGGCGTCAGGCAGAAAAACAGGCTGACTTATCTGCGCCCTATCCTGCTCAGGCGGCACTGGCCGAGCGCTGGGAGACCATCCAGCAGCGCACCGTGAAATTGCATAACACCAATCAGCACAGCGGCCTGCTGCTCAACCAGCAAATAGCCTACAATGAGCAGGCGCTCGCGCTGTTGAAACCTCACCAGTCACAGGCGTTTTATGGCCCGGATGGACAGACGTTGAGCCCTTTTGGCCGCCGTAAAATCTGAACCCCCAGCCAGCACGAAAGCCGATAACAGCTCCCGTAAAAAAATTCCGCTATGCAGGCGCGGCGACCTCACCGCGCCTGCCGGCAATTTGCCTCTGGCGTGATCAGGCCACCGTCCGGCGGGCAAAATCACGCGGGCGAAAGCCCATCAGTCCGAGCATCAGGAAGTAAACACCACCACCGACGGCACACACTGCCGCCAGCCGCGCCAGCCGCCAGGCCATATTGCCAATATCCCATGCCGGCATCAGCAGGTTCATCCCGACCAGCGCCGCCGCCATCACCAGCACGGCAATTAACAACCGCAGTAAAAAGCTAAACCAGCCCGGCTGCGGGTGGAAGATCTTTTGCTTGCGCAACTGCCAGTAGAGCAGAGACGCATTCAGACAGGCCGCCAGGCCAATCGACAGCGCCAGGCCCGCATGTTTAAGCGGGCCGATAAACGCCAGGTTCATCAGCTGGGTGATCACCAGCGTAACAATGGCAATCTTAACCGGCGTCTTGATATCCTGCCGCGAGTAGAAACCCGGTGCCAGCACCTTAACGACAATTAATCCCATCAGGCCGACGGAATAAGCAATCAGTGCCTGCTGGGTCATCAAAGCATCAAAGGCGGTGAATTTACCGTACTGGAACAGCGCAACCGTTAGCGGTTTCGCCAGAATGCCGAGGGCCACTGCGCTTGGCAGCGCCAGCAGAAAGCAGAGGCGCAAGCCCCAGTCCATCAGGCGTGAATACTCATCGTGATTACCACTGGAGAAGCTTTTCGCCAGCGATGGCAACAGAATAGTGCCTAACGCCACGCCCAGCACCCCAGAAGGAAACTCCATCAGGCGGTCGGCGTAATACATCCACGACACCGAACCTGATACCAGGAAGGAAGCAAAAATGGTGTTGATAATCAGCGAGATCTGGCTGACGGAAACGCCAAGAATTGCCGGTCCCATTTGACGCATCACCCGCCAGACGCCAGCGTCTTTCAGATTAAGGCGCGGCATCACCAGCATGCCAATTTTCTTCAGATGCGGCAGCTGATATCCCAGCTGCAACACGCCGCCCACCACCACCGCCCACGCCAGTGCCAGCACCGGCGGATTAAAGTGAGGCGCAGCAAATACGGCAAACCCAATCATACTGACGTTAAGTAACGTCGGCGCAAACGCCGGCACTGAAAAACGGTTCCAGGTATTGAGAATCGCACCGGCAAGTGACGCCAGCGAAATCAGTAAGATATAGGGAAACGTAATCCGCAGTAACGAGGACGTTAAGTTAAATTTATCGGCGGTATCGGCAAAACCGGGGGCCGTGACCAGAATCACCCAGGGCGCAGCAATCATGCCGATAAAGGTCACCACCGCCAGTACCAGCGTCAGTAATCCCGCGACATACGCGACAAACACCCGGGTAGCCTCTTCACCCTGCTTGCTTTTGTATTCAGCGAGGATCGGCACAAACGCCTGCGAGAATGCCCCTTCGGCAAAAATACGCCGTAACAGATTGGGCAGTTTAAACGCGACAAAAAAGGCATCGGTGGCCATTCCGGCACCAAATACCCGCGCCACAATCGCATCGCGGGCAAAACCTAATACGCGCGAAAACATAGTCATCGAGCTGACCGCAGCCAGCGATTTCAACAGGTTCATGGTTTACTGCAATTCCTGAAAATAAAGAAAGTCCGGTAAGTAACCGCCTGAGCGAGAGGCCCTCGCCCGATAAACAGCGGCTAGTCTACTGGTACGCAGGGAAATAACCACAAACGTTTGTTACAACGGATTATTCTTTGTCTGCTTCACGCCACAGTTTTTCCACCACCCGCTGCGCCATTAAAGCCTGTTCGCCGGAAGTTTGCGGCATAGTCTGATTTTTCGCGCAGTCGATAAAATGTCGCGCCGCGCCTTCGAATCCGCGCTGCGCCAGCGTCGTTTGCCAGCCCGGAATCGGATCGATCAGCAGCTTGCCGTCAGTTTCCTGCTGCCAGTCACGCATATCGTTGATCTGGTAAACGCTGCCGTCGCATACCGCCATGACCGATTCGCGCTGGCTACCGGCACGGCGATGCATGCTGGTGGTCAGCTGGCAGTCACCCACTGCAAAATGGTGCTCGGCATACAGCATCTCGCCAGCATCATTGGTTTGTAAAATGCCGTCGCGCAGACTCCCCACGCCGCCGCCAAGCCACAACGCGGTATCCACCACGTGCAGATAGTCGTCCAGCAGGGTGAAACGTAAATCATGCGGCCCGACACTGTTGCTGCGATGTTTATCGATGCGAATCGATGCGCAGCCGGATAGCTGTGCTTTCAGTTGCAGATAACGCGGCGCAAAACGACGATTAAACGCCACCATTAGCTTACGGCCGCGCTTTTGCGCCAGTTCCACCAGCTGTTCAGCCTCGCTTAACGTCTCCGCCAGCGGTTTATCAACGCAGACATCCACTCCGGCACGCAGTAACTCACCAACAATATGAAAATGCGTTGGCGTACTGCTGTGAACAAACACCGCATCTGACTGCGCCGCCAGTTGTTCAAGGCTGGAATAACAGGGCATGCGATAACTGTCACAGATCGCCGTGGCTTTTTGCTGATTCGGCGAGAAAGCCCCGGCTAACGCCCAGCCGTCGGTTTTGGTCACCACCGGCAACCATGCCTTCTGAGCAATGCCGCCCAGCCCGACGATGCCAACCCGCAGTTGCGTTGTCATATCAGGCTCCTTTTTCTGCCAACAGTGAGGCAAGCTGCTGTTTCAGCGTGGCCACCTCGCTTTCCAGCACCCCAACGCGCGCGGCCAGCTCATCGCTGTAAGCACTCTCTGGCAAACCGGCTTCCGCCAGTTCAGTTTCGCTCACTTCGCCGCTGAACAGGTGCATATAACGACTTTCACGCCTGCCAGGCTCGCGTGCCAGCCGCACCACAAACGGGCCATCTTCCCGGCTGAGTAACTTCTCCAGTGTCTGCTCGACTTCTGCCATATCGGCGAACTCATGCAGACGCCCACTGCGGGTACGTAATTCGCCCGGCGTCTGGGCACCGCGCAGCAATAAAGTCGCAACCACCGCCACTTCCGCACTGCTCAGTTTTAGATCGCCGAAGGCAGAGTTGCAGAAGCGCTGTTCATATTTCACTACCCGATTGCCAAAGCCGCTTAGCGTACTGAGCTGATGTTTTTTCACCAGCAGATCCAGCGTGTCCTGCACCGCATTTTCGCTTAGCGACATCACCGGTTCGCGATTGGACTTTTGATTACAGGCGCTTACCACGCCGTTCAGCGACATCGGATATTGTTCCGGTGTGGTGACCTGCTTTTCCAGCAGACAACCGACCACGCGAGCCTCGACGGGCGTCAGCACGATTTTCATATCAGGGTTCAACCTCTGTTTGTTATTGGCCGCGACGCTCGACTGTCCAGTCAGGCGCGGTTAACGACGTCAGCACATGATCCTGCCAGCGACCGTCAATCAGCAGGTAATCTTTGGCATAGCCCTCTTTCTGGAAGCCAAGCCGTGCCAGTAAATCGCCGCTGCGGGCATTGTGCGGCATATAATTGGCCATAATACGATGCATGCGCTGCTGGCGCTGCATATAGCGTATCGCCGCCTGCAGTGCCTCAAACATCATTCCCTGCCCCTGCCACTTCTCACCCAGCGAATAACCGAGATAGCAGGCGTAAAATGAGCCGCGCAGTACATTACTGAAATTGGCAACACCCCGCACTTCATTCTCGTCAGGATCTAAAATAATGAAATAGAAGGCGCTGCCCTGCTTATGCATTTCGGCAATCAGCCCCAGTCGCGCTTGCCAGCCGGAAGGATAGCAGTGGCTGTCATCGCGAACCGGCTCCCAGGGTTTTAAAAAGGCGCGGTTTTCCGCGTAATAATCCGCCAGCCGCCAGGCATCCCGCTCGTGGACCAGACGTACCACTAAGCGGTCAGTTGTCAGGCGCACTTTCGGCGCAGCAGAACGATAGCCAAACATCTTATCTCCCAAACCCATGGCCGATAAAAAAATTGATTGAAAATCACACTACGGCTAAACCCTCAGACAGAGCGCAAGCTATCCGCCATTTTTGCCAGCCTGCTTTCACTATAACCGCCATCTCTGTTCATGGTAAATTGTTGACGACAATTGTGATGACTTTTCAGTGGAAATTACTGAAATCATGACACTAATTGCACAATTAAGATGAAAAACATCGATTGGCAAGTGCTGTTTAACGCTGTGGCAAGGCCGGGATACCTGACTGAGTGGCGGCCAGCCTCCGGTTTGCCCTCTCCGGCAATCTGACCCATACTTCTTCAATACATTCAAAACATTGATAACGGCAGACGCTGCGGTCAATGTTCTTAGGAGAGGGTCTGATGAAACTGTATATCTATGAGCACTGTCCATTCTGCGTTAAAGCACGCATGATTTTTGGCCTTAAAAATCTGCCGATTGAACTGGTGGTAATGCTCAATGACGATGAAGAGACGCCCAAACGTCTGATTGGGCAAAAAATGGCCCCCATCCTGCAAAAAGAGGATGGCAGCTGCATGCCGGAAAGCATGGATATCGTGCACTTTATCGATAATAAAGATCGTGAACCGTTGATCACCGGACAAACTAATCCGGCCATCTCCAGCTGGCTGCGTCAGGTTAATGAATACGTGAATAAACTGCTGTTGCCACGTATTGCCGAAGCGCCTTTTGCTGAGTTTGCTACGCCTGAAGCACGGGCATATTTTAAAAACAAAAAACAGGCCAGCATCGGCAACTTTGAAGAACTGAAGCAGCACTCACCCGGCTTGATCAAAAAGATCAGCGACGATCTGCGTCAGCTGGATAAACTTATCGTTAAACCCAATGCGGTCAACGGCGAGCTGTCGGAAGATGATATTCACCTGTTCCCATTACTGCGTTCACTGTCGCTGGTGGCCGGCGTGGAATATCCGACGCGGGTGGCAGAATACCGTGACAATATGGCGAAACAGACACAGATAAATCTGCTGTCTTCAGTAGCGATTTAATCCCCTCGGTCAGAGAACTGAGCCGCCAAAGGCTCAGTTCTCTGCACTGCTCTCTCTGCTAATTTCTTATCCGATTTAAGTGATATCCTGGTGACTCTTGCTGCCCGCCAGGGCAAGCTATGCGCCAGTATTACCGCAGTTTGCGCGACGAAAATATCGAGGACAGTGATGAATAAAATTTTTCCTGGGCTAATTGCCCTGATTTTTGCCGGTTTGCTTGCCGGCTGTAACCAGCTAACTCAATACACCATCAGCGAGCAAGAGATTAATCAGGCACTGCAAAAGCACAACAATTATGAGAAACAATTGGGTGTTGCCGGGCTGGTTGATGCGCATATTGTGCTGAGCGATCTCAGCAGCCAGATTGGCCGTGAAGAACCGAATAAAATTACCCTCACCGGCAATGCAAAAGTGGATATCACTTCGCTGTTTGGCCCACAAAAGGCCGATATGAAACTGACGATGAAAGCGCAGCCGGTATTTAACAAAGAAGAAGGCGCTATCTATCTGAAGGATATGCAGATCGTTGATGCTCAGGTGCAACCGGAGAAAATGCAGTCGGTGATGAAAACCCTGACGCCGTATCTCGATCAGTCGCTGAAGAGCTACTTTAACCAAAAACCAGCTTATGTCCTCAGCAGCGACCGCAGTAAAGCGGAGTCGCTGGCGAAGCGATTTGCTCAGGGTATTGAGGTCAAACCCGGAGAACTGGTGATACCCTTTACTCAGTAACTCGCCGCCCTCGTGAAAACGGGGGCTTTTTTTTATCTGGCAGCACAAAGCAAGTGCAATCGGTTGCCTTTATCCCTATGCTTAGACCCCGGCTCAAAACCGCCATACGAATTCCCTTCTTAGCCGGAGCATAACTGATGACTGCACAACCCCAGCAATTACTCATTCGCCGCCCTGACGACTGGCATATCCATCTGCGTGATGATGAAATGCTGCAGACCGTGGTGCCGTTTACCAGCGAGGTGTGCGGTCGGGCAATCGTGATGCCGAATCTGGTTCCGCCGGTTACCAGCGTCGCCAGCGCGATAGCCTATCGCGATCGTATTCGCGCGGCCGTACCCGCCGGGCATGATTTCACGCCGCTGATGACCTGTTATCTGACGGATTCCCTTGATGCTGATGAAGTGGAAAAGGGTTTTAGCGAAGGCGTATTTACCGCCGCGAAACTTTATCCGGCGCATGCCACGACCAATTCGAGCCACGGCGTTACCAATATTGCCGCCATCGCGACGGTACTGGACCGGATGCAGAAAATCGGTATGCCGTTACTGATTCATGGCGAAGTGACCGATGCCCATATTGATATTTTTGATCGCGAAGCGCGCTTTATCGACACGGTGATGGAGCCGCTGCGCCGGCAGTTCCCACAGCTGAAAGTGGTATTTGAGCATATCACCACGAAAGAAGCCGCCGCCTATGTGCAGGAAGGCAATCGCTTTATTGCTGCCACCATCACTCCACAACACCTGATGTTTAACCGCAACCATATGCTGGTCGGCGGCGTGCGCCCGCATCTTTACTGCTTGCCGATTCTGAAACGTAATGTACATCAGGAAGCACTGCGCCAGGTTATCGCCAGCGGCAATGACCGCTTCTTCCTCGGCACCGATACTGCCCCGCATAGTCGCCAGCGCAAAGAAGCCAGCTGTGGCTGTGCCGGGGTGTTTAATGCGCCGACTGCGCTACCGGCATACGCAACGGTATTTGAAGAGATGAACGCCCTGCAACATCTGGAGGCATTTTGCTCGGAAAACGGCCCGCGCTTCTATGGCCTGCCGCTTAATGAAGGCACCATCAAGCTGGTGCGCAAGCCGTTTACCGTCACCGACAGCATTCCGCTGGGCGACGATACGCTGGTGCCATTCCTCGCTGGCGAGACGCTTAACTGGTCGGTAGAACTCTGATAAAAAACTGGGAAGCCGCCGCTTCCCATTTTTATGTTGCTTCCGCGATTAATTGACTGTATAAATGTACAGTATACTTATCGGAGGCTCTCATGCGTGTAGAAGTCACTGTAGCAAAAACCACCACCCTGCCCGCGGGTGCGCTTGAAGCGCTTACGCAGGAACTTACCAAACGTATCGATAAGCAGTTTCCTGAATCGGATAACCGCGTATCGGTACGCTATGCCAGCGCCAATAATTTGAGCGTGCTGGGTGCCGGAAAAGAACAAAAAGATCTCATCAGTGACATTCTGCAAGAGACCTGGGAAAGCGCGGATGACTGGTTTATCACTGATTAACCACACCGCCAGCTGTAACCATGAAATGCTGTTGTTTGCCGGGTGTCGCCATCCGGTTTTTTTGTTTTTACCGCTCTCCTCGCTTCACCTTGCTTAAACACCCACCACCTGTATAAACTATTGCTAAACGATGACCTACTTTGCGCTTGTCATGTTTTACAGGAGGTGTTACCCATGACTGCAGATAAACCCGAAGAGGCAATGACATTCGGTGAATTGCTGGCTTTGATCAGCGATCAACAGCGTCGCTTGTCGGTGCTGGAAAATGCCTTTTCATATCTTTCCTTTTGTCTGGACGAGAAGTCGAATCAGCTAATGATTCACAGTCTGCGTCTGGAAGCGCAAAACCAGAATCGCGATGAGACTATGCAACAGCATTTTACGCGTCTCGCCGATGAACTGGAAAAACGCAATGGCATCCTCAAAGTCCAGCCGGATGCTACCGTCTGATGATTAACTCCCGCTGCTGCGGGAGTTTTTTATTTTCCATATTGCTTATCTTTTACGCTTAAATATTCATCAACCAGCTATGCATTTCACTATCTGCACACTTTTCATGCTATCTGTGTTAAATATGCTGTTATAATCAATTCGCTCTATGTAAAAAAGGCCGCATTGGAACCTCGATAAATCACTTCGTTTTGACGAGTAATAAAGGGGGTTATAATGGACAGTAACAAAGACGTAATCCAAACACATCCCCTGGTCGGATGGGATATCAGTACGGTAGACAGCTATGACGCCATGATGATTCGTCTGCATTCGCTCTCATCTGGCGAGCAACCAGCCGATGAGGCTGAAGTGGGACAGACCTACTGGTTAACCACTGATGTTGCCAGGCAGTTTATATCGATTTTAGAAGCTGGCATTGCGAAGATAGAAGCAACTGAATACCAGGATCGTGATTACAAAAAGCATTAACTTTTCACTTGTTGCTTCGGGGCACCCAATATGGGTGCCTTTTTATTGCCGGTAAGTTTTTGCTATTCTGCGGAAAACGATTGCATGAGTCAGGAGTAACACAGATGGTTTACGATTTAATCGTGGTTGGGAGTGGCTCCGTTGGCGCGGCTGCCGGCTTTTATGCCACGCAAGCGGGGCTGAAAGTATTAATGATAGACGGCGCGCATCCGCCGCATCAGCAAGGCAGCCATCATGGCGAAACTCGTTTGATTCGCCATGCATACGGTGAAGGCGCACGCTATGTACCGCTGGTGCTGCGCGCACAAACGTTGTGGGATCAGCTGGAACAGCTGAGCGGCGAGCGCATTATGCAGCGCAGCGGCCTGATTAATCTGGCCCCGGTTAACTCTGAATTTATCAATAATGTCATCGACAGCGCGCAGCAATATGGCCTTGATGTACAGATTTTACAGGCTGATGAGGTTCGTCAGCGTTGGCCGCAGTTCGCGGTTCCGGATGACTATATTGGCGTGTTTGAGCCACAGTCTGGCTACCTGAAGTCAGAAGTTGCCATCAAAAGCTGGATTCGTCTGGCTAAAGAAGCCGGCTGCGCGCAGCTGTTTAACTGTCCGGTACAAAGTATTGAGAAAGATGGCGATTTTGAGGTGGTGAATACCCTCGATGGCAGTTATCGCGGCCGCAAGCTGCTGCTCAGTGCCGGAACCTGGGTCAAAGCGCTGTATGCTGACCTGCCGATGACGCCGGTACGTAAAGTGTTCTCCTGGCATCAGGCCGATGGACGTTATAGTGAAAACAACAAGTTTCCGGCATTTGCCGTCGAAATGGTCGATGGCATCCATTATTACGGTTTTCCGGCTGATAATAACGCGTTAAAGGTTGGCAAACATGAAGGTGGCCAGCCGATTGATCGTCCGGAACAGCGTAAAGCCTTTGGTGCCTTTGCCGAAGATGGCAGTGAAGTGTTTAACTTTATGCGTCAGTTCCTGCCTGGCGTAGGTGTCTGCCTGCACGGTGCCGCCTGTACTTATGATAATTCCCCGGACGAAGACTTTATTATCGATACTCTGCCCGGCCATCCTGATCGATTAGTGATTACCGGTTTAAGTGGACATGGATTTAAATTCGCCAGCGTGCTCGGCGAAATCGCCGCGCAGTTTGCCGCCGGAAAAGAATCAGAATTTGATTTAGCGCCGTTTGCTTTATCGCGCTTTCAATAAAAAATGACTCGCTAACCGTTATTCCTCAAAAATAACGCAGCGGCACAAGAAACTGTGCCGCTGAAGAGATTCAGGTATTAATCATTTATTTGCGAACCAGGCAGCAAAGAGCTGCCTGGTTATATCATTCATCGAATGATTACTTCGCGGCTTTTGCGGCATCCCTCTCTTTCTGACGACGCAGTTTCAGCTTATTAATCAGCTTGTGCGCTTCGGCTTTCGTGCCGACCGCCGGTGCTGAACCACTTAACGGCTTATTGGCTGTTTCACGGGTAAACCAGACGGTAATCAGACCAATAACCGCAGCGCCCATCAGATAATACGCAGGCATCATCAGATTGTTAGTGGTATCGACCAGCCAGGTGGTGATCAACGGTGTAGTACCACCAAATAATGACACCGACAGGTTAAAGCCGATTGCCAGCGCACTATAACGAATATCAGTGGCAAATAGCGCCGGTAGCGCTGAAGGCATGGTGCCGCTAAAGCAGGTATGCAGTACGCCGAGGATCATCAGGCCAAGGAACACCAGACCAAGGTTGCCGCTGCCAATCAGCATCAGACAAGGGATCGCCAGCAAAATAAGCCCCGCCGCACCCAGCGCAATCACCGGACGACGGCCGAGACGGTCGTTCCAGTGCCCCCAGAACAGGGTCAGCGGCATCATAACGAACATCACCACCAGCACCAGCATCAGACCACTTAACTCACTCAGGCCAAGAATACCGGTCAGGTAGCTTGGCATATAAGAGGTCAGCATATAGTTCGAGACATTAAACAGCAGTACCAGACCGATACATTTCAGCATCTGCGCGCGATACTTGCTTAGCATCTGCAATACGCCCAGGCGCGGTTTGCTGTGCTCCAGCTGCTCCTGTTTCTCCATATGCTTCTGGAACGCTGGCGTCTCTTCCAGTTTCAGACGGATATACAGACCGAACAGACCGAGTGGTGCTGCGATAAAGAATGGGATGCGCCAGCCCCAGCTCAGCAGATGCTCAGTCGACATGGCGGCAGTCATGCCGGTAACCAGTCCGGCACCCAGCAGATAGCCTGCCAGAGTACCGAACTCCAGCCAGCTTCCCATAAAGCCACGGCGTTTATCGGTAGAGTATTCGGCGATAAAGGTTGCTGCACCGCCGTACTCACCGCCGGTCGAGAAGCCTTGCACCATACGCGCCACCAGTAACAGTACCGGGGCCATTATGCCAATGCTTTCGTAACTGGGTATGATACCGATACAGAAAGTACCAATCGACATCATGATCATGGTGATTGCCAGTACCTTCTGGCGGCCGATTCGGTCGCCCAGCGGGCCAAATACCAGGCCACCCAGTGGCCTGACCAGGAAGGCGGCGGCAAAAGCACCGAAGGCAGCCAGCAGCTGTGCCGCCGGGCTGCCACCCGGGAAGAATACCTTACCGATGGTCACGGCCAGATAGCTGTAAACGCCGAAGTCGAACCATTCCATGGCGTTACCCAGCGCTGCGGCACCCACCGCCCGCTTCAGCATGTCTTTGTCGACGATGGTGATATCATCCACCGTCAGCTCTTTTTTCGGACGTTTATTCCAAAAATGCTTCTTCTGTTTTTCTGTTGCTGTTGAGTCGTTCATACCGTTCTCTCGAAAATGACGCGATCAATTTTTACAGCACCATAGCTTTCTTCGCCTGTCATAAAGACCTGTAAACTGAGGGGAAGAAAGCTATAACGCAGCAGTAAAAGCCAGGCTGTTAGTGTGGCACAACAAAACCTGAGATTAATTTACATTTCTTTAATTTATACAAAATAGCGTATTTTTTCAAGTTTTCAGCGGTAAGCGCTGTTATTTCACACAATTCAAGTCGGTATTGCCATAATAATGGCACTGAAAAAATCACATCGCGCAGGTAAATATTTTTCTCTAACAGACTCTGAAAAAAGGTTCTGACTTAGCCTGGCAGAAGAAAATAATTCTGTATTTTTCGTTTCTCACCTGGCGCCTTTACCCGATAAAACTAAGATAAATATCGCCTTTCGGGAGCAGGCTTATTTACATAAAATAACAAAATGCTGACGTAAATTTATATTAGATTCAAATTTTTAGAATGCCAGAAAACTCTCACCGGTTTTCTTCAGCCGTTATGCTGCGCCAAATAAATACTCCACCCACAGTTTGAGATGACAGTTTTACGATTATATTGAATTCAATCAGGTAATTTTATTCAAAATATTTGAATGAATTTATTTAATTTAACCCTACAATAAACATTGTCTTGATTTTTTATTTCCAGTTGTTCAGTCTCATTTCTATTCGTAAATTTGAGGATGCACCACGTGCAGTTAAAAAATACGCCAACCCGATTTGGCTCCCTGTCAATTACCTTACACTGGCTGGTCGCACTGACTGTTTATGGCATGTTTGCGCTTGGTTTGTGGATGGTGACATTGGGTTATTACGATAACTGGTATCACCAGGCACCCGAACTGCATAAAAGCATCGGTATGGTGCTGTTTGCCGTGATGATCCTGCGACTGCTGTGGCGCTTTATTTCACCGCCACCGAAACCACTGAGCAGTTATACGCCGCTGGTGCGCATCAGTGCGATTGCCGCACATCTGCTACTGTATCTGGTGCTGTTCGCCATTTTAATTACCGGATATCTGATCTCAACCGCTGAAGGCAAACCGATTGAGGTGTTTGGCGTTGTTCCGGTCCCTGCCCTGCTGGCGGGGGGCGCAGAGCAAGCCGATCTGTCCGGCGATATTCATCTGTATCTCGCCTGGAGCGTGGTTATTATTTCGGTTCTTCATGGACTGGCCGCGTTAAAGCATCACTTTATTGATCGTGATATCACTTTGAAACGGATGCTGGGTCACCGCATCGATTAACCTTGTTAACGGAGAAACATAATGTTGAAGAAAAGCGTACTGGGATTAGCCGCTGCTGCCATGCTGATGAGCGCCGGTTCTGCCGTCGCGGCAGACTACAAAATCGACAAAGAGGGACAGCATGCATTTGTGCAGTTCCGCATCAAGCATCTTGGCTATAGCTGGCTGTACGGTACTTTTAAAGACTTCGACGGTAGCTTTACCTTTGATGAGAAAGATCCGTCAGCCGACAAGGTTAACGTCACCATTAACACCAACAGCGTCGATACCAATCATGCTGAGCGTGACAAACACCTGCGCAGTGCTGACTTCCTGAACACCGCTAAATTCGGGCAGGCGACTTTTGTGTCGACCAGCGTGAAGAAAGACGGCGACGATCTGGATATCACCGGTAATCTGACGCTGAATGGCGTGACCAAACCGGTTACGCTGGAAGCGAAACTGCTGGGTGAAGGTAAAGATCCATGGGGCGGCTACCGCGCTGGCTTTGAAGCAGAAGGTAAAATCGCACTGAAGGATTTCAATATCACCAAGGATCTGGGCCCAGCTTCACAAGAAGTTGAGCTGATTATTTCGGTGGAAGGCGTTCGCCAGTAATCCAGCCGGATTACGGAGAATAACCAAGGCGGCTGCGGCCGCCCTGTTGCATTCGCCGTTACTTATTGCCGTCAGGCACAGGGATATGCAGGGTAGTATTCAGCAAGCCACGCGACTTATTAAATATCTTATTTCCATTCTCACGACCGGCACGACGCGCACGCTGCTCCTCCGGTGTCAGAGCCAGCTCTTCCATACAGAGTGGGCTGCAGCAGTTTTTAAACTTCTCGGCGCAGTCAGGACACTGAATAAACAGCAGATGGCAACCGTCATTCTTACAGTTGACATGGGTATCGCAGACAGTGCCGCACTGGTGGCAATGAGCAATCACATCATCAGAGATGCGCTCCCCCATCCGCTCATCAAAGACGAAGTTTTTACCTTTAAAACGAACCGGTAAACCCTGCTCACGCGCACGACGGGCATACTCAATAATGCCGCCCTCGATATGATACACATTTTCAAAACCGTTATGACGCATCCAGGCGCTGGCTTTTTCGCAGCGAATTCCTCCGGTGCAGTACATCACAATTTTCTTATCTTTGTCTTCCTGCAGCATATCAACCGCCATTGGCAGCTGATCGCGGAAAGTATCCGCCGGGATTTCCATCGCCTGTTCGAAGTGACCCACTTCATATTCGTAGTGGTTGCGCATATCGACAAACACCGCGTCAGGATCGTCCAGCATCGCGTTGACTTCTGCCGCTTTCAGATAGGCGCCCACGTCACTGGCATCAAAACTGTCATCGGTAATGCCGTCAGCCACGATACGATCGCGCACTTTCAGCCGCAGAACCCAGAAAGATTTACCATCATCGTCAAGTGCGATGTTCATTCGCAGATTATCCAGCGCCGGATCGAAAGCATAAAGCGTCTCTTTCATCTGCTGATAGAGGCTCTCAGGCACGCTAATCTGCGCGTTGATGCCTTCAGCTGCAACATAGACGCGGCCAAACACTTTCAGCCGGGTAAATGTCTGATACAGCGAATCACGAAAGGCTTTTGGATCGTTGATGGTGAAGTATTTATAGAAAGAGACTGTGGTGCGCGGCTCAGTTTCAGCCAGCATGCGCGCCTTCAGCTCTTCATTGGAAACAAGGTTATGTAACACTGGCATGGTGTACGTTCCTGTGAGCAATAGAGAGAAATTTTAGCGGCGACATGATACCTGAATCATCGCTGAATGATAGCGGTGACGGCATTTTTCTACCCTGCTGCTACTCTTTTCACCACCGCACATACTGACTTGACCCTGGTGACGAAAACACCGAGCATCAAATTAGCGCACTTACTATCACTATCGTGAATAAAATGGAGTCACCCATGAGTCTACTGTTTACCCCCATGAAAATCGGCAAATTGTCACTGGATAACCGCATTATCATTGCGCCAATGTGTCAGTACTCTGCTGAACAGGGGAAAGCGACAGCCTGGCACCGTATCCATTTGGGCCACCTGGCGCTGTCGGGAGCCGGATTAATGATCCTTGAAGCCGCCGCCATCGAAGCCGCTGGCCGTATCACGCCGCAGGATTTAGGGCTGTGGGACGAGGTTACCGAGCAGGCGCTGGCTGAGGTGATCAATGATGTGCGTAAATACTCTGCTATGCCGCTGGGGATTCAGCTGGGGCACGCCGGGCGTAAAGCATCCACTGACGTGCCATGGCGTGGCGGCGGTTTTCTGCCAGCCAGCGAAGGCGGCTGGCAGACCTCGGCACCTTCGGCGGTGCCGTTTAATGACAGTCACGAAGCCCCGCAGGCGATGTCACTCGCGCGCATTGAAGACGTTAAACAGGCTTTTGTCGACAGTGCTGTCCGCGCCGATCGCCTCGGTTTGGATCTGATTGAAGTTCACGCCGCGCACGGTTACCTGCTGCATCAGTTCCTGTCACCGCTGTCCAATCAGCGTGATGATCAATACGGCGGTTCGCTGGAAAACCGAATGCGCATCGTGCTGGAGATCTTCAGCGCAGTGCGCCAGGCCTTCCCTGCCAGTAAGCCGGTTGGCGTGCGTATTTCTGCCACAGACTGGGTTGAAGGCGGCTGGGATCTGCAACAATCGATCGCCCTGAGCCAGGCGCTGGAAGCCATCGGCTGTGATTATATTCACGTTTCCAGCGGTGGCCTGTCTCCACAGCAACAGATCGCTGTCGGTCCTGGCTATCAGGTTCCGTTTTCACAGGGGATTAAACAGGCGGTGAGCATTCCGGTTATCGCGGTGGGTTTGATTACTGAGCCGGAACAGGCAGAAGCCATTCTCAGTGAAGGAAAGTCTGATGCTATCGCGCTGGCGCGCGGCATGCTTTACGATCCGCGCTGGCCATGGCATGCGGCGGCAAAACTGGGGGCTAAAGTAAACGCGCCGGAGCAGTACTGGCGCTGTGAGCCACATGAAGTAAAAGGATTGTTCAAACAGTAAGCATTTTTTGCCTGCGGAGCACTCCGCAGGCCGTTTCCAGGCCACCGACAAGTATATATTTCTTTAACAAACCTCACATTACCAGCCAGTTATTTTAGCCTGAGCAAAAAAAATGGCACAATAGGCCATAATCAACAGAATAGTTAAACGCCATAATACTGGCTCATAACATCGAAACTGGAAGAATATGACACAGTTGCCACACTTTTCTCGCGAATTGTTACATCCGCGCTACTGGTTTACCTGGATAGGGATTGGTCTGCTTTACCTTATTGTCTTGCTGCCTTACCCGGTGCTCTACCGGCTGGGCTGCGGTCTGGGCCGCTTATCGATGCGCTTTCTGAAACAACGTGTGTTTGTGGCGCGCCGCAATCTGGAACTGAGTTTCCCGACGATGCCAGCCGCAGAGCGAGAGGCAATGGTGGTTCGCAACTTTGAATCAGTCGGCATGGGTTTGCTGGAAACCGGAATGGCTTGGTTCTGGCCCGACTGGCGCATCAAACGCTGGTTTGCCGTCAGTGGCCTGGAACATATCGACCACGCGCATCAGCAGGGTAAGGGTGTATTGCTAATCGGTATGCACTTTCTGACGCTGGAACTGGGCGCACGTATTTTTGGTATCTATAACCCAGGAATTGGTGTTTATCGTCCAAATGACAATAAACTGCTCGACTGGCTGCAAACATGGGGACGCATGCGCTCAAATAAAAGCATGCTCGATCGTAAAGACCTGAAGGGCATGATCCGCGCGTTGAAAAACGGCGATATTATCTGGTATGCACCGGATCACGACTATGGCCCTCGTAGTAGCGTATTTGTGCCGTTCTTTGGCGTTGATAAAGCGGCTACCACTAAAGGCAGCTATCTTCTGATTCGCAGTGGTAAACCAGCGATCATCCCTTTTGTGCCACGTCGCCTGCCGCATGGTAAAGGTTATGAGATGATTATCCTGCCGGACGTCGACGATATGCCGCTGGATGATGAAATGGCGACCGCTGCGCATATGAATCGCGTGGTTGAAGAAGGAGTATTAATGGCTCCGGAACAGTATATGTGGCTGCATCGCCGCTTTAAAACGCGCCCGGAAGGGGAACCGTCACTGTACTGAGTGCAGAACGCCGCCCTATAATTAATTGAAAATGTACAGGAGCCGCTTTCGGCTCCTGTAGTAATGGCATTCAGGGTCATTTATCCGCCCACTGACTGATCAACCCGTTACACATCGCTTCACTGCGATTAATTAAACCTATCCATTATTCATCTCTAAAATAATTAAATTCTGCCGTAATGATTTAATCGAATTAATTAATTATGGATATTTTTACAACATTGAGTCGAGATTAATAAAATCTAGCATAGCAATGTCGGGGAGCTTAACGCCCGCAAACTATTTAAGAATAATTAGCTTATCATAACCGCCGCTTTCACTGTCAATATGGGTTTTGGCATCCCGGTAATCGTTCATCACCAGCTCAACAATCTTGTTGAAGTGCTCGCAGCGGGCACCTTGCTTTCTGGTGATGGTGATTGTCGACTGTGTCTCTTCAACATGGTGGTAAGCGGAGTCCTGCATGTAGTCCATCTTGTAAACCCTCTGGAGTTTTCTCTAATGATAGTACTCTTACAGATTGTATGGGAAAAATCCTTTGGATAAAATCCGAAAAATTAGCGGTATCAGTGGATTAACTCCACTTCAATCACGTCAGATCAGTATGAACGATTTGATGTTGGACAACGATGTTCAGCCCACGATTTAGAAACTGCCAGGCAATACATTTTCCGGTCACCATACTGATGTAAACGATAAAGTACGTAACCATCCGGCCCTCAGTCCAGTGCAGCGTGGATAATTCTCTGTCAGCTGTGTGAATAGCCCAGCATGGCTCAGTCTTTATGTTTTTTCTTTTAACCGCTGTTCCGCTTTCGCTCCAGCCAAGGTTACGACTAACTGAAAATTCCCGTGCGTTACGCATCGCCTCTGCCCTATTGATCATTGCTGTTTTCCATAATAAACATAGTATGTCAGACCACTCACAATTACTGGTCCAAGAAAGATACCGATTATTTCTTGTCGAATATTGGTGAAAGTAATTTCATAAGTGTCTCTCAGTGGAAACTTTAATCCCGCCAGGATATTTTCTTTAGATATGCCTTTCACTCTCATCAATGCGATAGTTTCAGCCAACATTTCTTCCATATAGCGCAGAATAAAAGATCGTTGATACCCACTGTGGTTTAAAAAACACCTTAGTTCTCTCAACAAGTAAAATTTCGGTGTGAGAAATTGATGGACTTTTTCGTGATAAATCGTAATCAATATATCTTCAGCAGCCTCAGCGGATGTTTTCTGATGATGATCATATCTGCGACCAATTTTAATATCTCCCCAAAAATCTGCGCTCCCACTTCCAGCGTGTAATTCATTAGTGAATTTTAATGTGGGTCGATAGCGCCATCCCTTATGATTTTGCATTGCGGCTATCCTGGCCAGATCACTATTGACCTCTAAGCTGTAGCGCGGCACGATGGAATTTCTATAGGTGGTGCGGAACGTATCCCTCGGCCCCTTCTTCAGCAATAACGCCATTACCGTATTTACCCCGATCAGCGTTATGGCCTGCGCCAGATCGCTGGCGGCGGCGTCAAGATCGGCCTCATCGTTGGCATTGTAGGTTTTAGTCGCAAAATCGCAGAGTTTGCTGCCAGCGTCTATGGCAACGCCGCCAACTGCTGCCCAGCCCACGACCAATAAGATAATATCTGCAATTTCACCGATGCCGATAAAATGCGATCCAGCCCATAAAACCACCGTCGCCGCCATGGTAGCCAGTGCAGCCGGTGATGTTAACGCCAGTAGCTGATTGCCGATATCTTCAGGAAGTAAACGGGCTGCTTTAATTATTGAGGCTTCCAGCCGCGCAGGCAAATCCATTGTGGTGATATCCATATCCTGATCTCCATGTAGTGAGTCGATATTAATTCATATTCTTCTCGGTACTGCTGGCTGATAATAAACGATCTGTTGTGATATTTAACAGAGCCTCAGATAAAAAATTAAATATGCAGATTTAATTATGCTTAATAATATTAATTTTAATTAAAATAATAATCTCATCATTATCAATTAGCTTTTCAACCGCTGAGTTTATGCACTTTCCGACGAAAAAATCAGTCACCAACCGGTCCTCCGGCTAACCCCATGATAGCTGGGTATAAATTGACCTTAATTTTTTTTTCATCATCGCAGTTACCCTGCCAGATCTTCGACTATCCTTGTCAGATTAAGCCTAACTTGATCAGGGAGAAAAACTGATGAGCATGTTCTCAACACTGGAAGAAGCTATTGATAACGCGCGTGAAGAGTATCTGGCCAATAACCCGGAGCTGACTGAGGATGAAGCCTCAATCGCCCAGTTTAATCTGCAAAAATACGTGATGCAGGATGGCGATATCATGTGGCAGGCAGAGTTCTTCACTGATGAAGGTGACGAAGGCGAATGCCTGCCGATCCGCAGCGGTGAAGCGGCACAGTCGATCTTTGATGGTGATTTCGATGAAATTGAGCTGCGCCAGGAGTGGCAGGCAGAAAACACGCTGCATGAGTGGGATGAAGGAGAGTTCCAGCTGGAACCGTCCGTCGATACTGAAGAAGGCAGAGCGGCCGCTGAAGAGTGGGAAGACGACAATACTGACGCCGATAATCTCTACGCGGATGATGATCGTTAATTACTCGTAGGGGCCATGTTGCGCATCGACCGGCAGCAGCAGTGTATCGACCACTAATGACAGTGGCAGATCGATGATGGTGAGAACACGCCACGGCGTATCACGCACGTCCCACTGCACGCCAGGATAGTACTGATTACCGTGTCCCTGTCCGGGCACGGTTCTGCTGATAATACTGCCACACCCGGTTAAGGTCAGCAGGCTTACAGCAATAACAGCCACTCGGCCAAATTTGCCAGTCATGCGTATTCTCTCGGTAATCATCTGTGAACCATTGGTAAAAAAAAGGCGGCATTTCTGCCGCCTTTTTACTATTTCGCTGACTGAATCGCCAGCGGATTAAGCTTCAATGTCTGATATTTTTCAAACCAGTCATGATACTTATCAGCATCCTGCCACAAACGGTAGTGGAGGCGTGATAACGTCACCGGATCGCTAAGCAAATTCAGTCGCTGATCGCGACTGAGTTTTTCCGGCGAATCACTTAATGCCTGTTCAACCCGACGGTCACGTGCATACTCCAGCAGATCGCTTTTCAGGTGACGTGAAGTCGCCATCGCGCTCGCCAGCGCATTAAATGAAGGATGGAATAATGCATGCATAAAGCCATTCTTCAACGCGCGGTCGCGATTCAGATGCAGATAGGCATCGGTATCCAGCAGCTCTTTCGGCGGATCGTACTCTTCCGGAATCAGGAACAGCTTGGCACGTTTCGAGCCGAGTCCCAATGTTGCCCGGCTGGAAAATACCGAAACAAAGGGTGACAGAATCAACGAGAAGACTATCGGTGACAGCCACCACAGGAAGTTAAGATCCAGCCAACCCATACCGACGGCCCATACCACACCCAATAACAGCTGCGAACCATGTCGGGCAAACGCTTCGCTCCACGGGGTCGCATCGTCATCACGCTGTGGTGAGTTCCATACCACTTCCCAGCCGAGGAAGGCACTGACGACAAACACCGTGTGGAACAGCATGCGCACCGGTGCCAGCAGTACCGAGAACAGCATTTCCAGCAGCAGCGAGAAGAATAGGCGAATTGCACCACCATAAGGTTTGGCACCCTTACACCAGATCAACACCACGCTCAGCAGCTTCGGCAGGAACAGCAACACCAGCGTGGTCGAGAACAGCGCTATCGCCAGCTCCGGACGCCACTGCGGCCACACCGGGAACAACTGCCTCGGCTGCAGGAAGTACTGCGGTTCCATCAGAGTATGCACCACCTGCAAGGCGGTGGATAACGCGAGGAACATAAACCACAGCGGTGCCGAGAGGTAGGACATCACACCGGTCAGGAACACCGCACGGTG
This sequence comes from Winslowiella sp. 2C04, assembly GCF_050037805.1. Lineage (NCBI taxonomy): Bacteria > Pseudomonadati > Pseudomonadota > Gammaproteobacteria > Enterobacterales > Erwiniaceae > Winslowiella > Winslowiella sp. 2C04. The sequence continues at coordinate 2,857,841 of NZ_CP188300.1, forward strand.
CACCGGGTGCATGCCTTTAACCAGGAACAGTCGGAAGTTCATCAGGTTACCGTGACACCAGCGACGGTCGCGTTTCAGCTCATCCAGCAGGTTTGGCGGCAACTCTTCATAAGAACCCGGCAGATCGTAAGCAATCCATACTCCCCAGCCGGCACGACGCATCAACGCGGCTTCGACGAAGTCATGGGAGAGTATCGAACCGGCAAACGAACCTTCGCCCGGCAGCGGAGCCAGCGCACAGTGCTCAATAAACGGTTTCACACGAATGATGGCGTTATGGCCCCAGTAGTGTGACTCACCCAACTGCCAGAAGTGCAGACCGGCGGTAAACAGCGGACCGTACACGCGAGTAGCAAACTGCTGACAGCGCGCATACAGCGTGTCCATACCGGATGCTTTCGGCGAAGACTGGATAATACCGGCGTTAGGATTGGCTTCCATCATGCGCACCAGTCCAGTCAGACACTCGCCGCTCATCACGCTGTCCGCATCCAGCACTACCATATAGCTGTACTGGCTGCCCCAGCGACGGCAGAAGTCATCGATATTACCGCTTTTACGCTTCACACGACGGCGACGGCGGCGATAGAAGATCTTCCCTTCCCCACCGACATCACGCACCAACTCCATCCACGCTTTTTGCTCGGCCATGGCGATATCGGCATCATAGCTGTCGCTGAGGATGTAAACGTCAAAGTGCTGTTGCTGACCGGTACGCACCACGGATTCCCAGGTGGCACGCAGCCCGGCAAACACGCGTTCAACGTCTTCGTTACAGATCGGCATGATCAACGCGGTGCGGTGCTCAGGATTGATCGGCTCATCACCCGTGGTTGAATACGATATGCTGTACTTATCGCGACCAATCAACAGTTGTAAAAAGCCCATCAGCGCGGTCCAGAAACCGGCCGAAACCCAGCAGAACAGAATGGCAAACAGGAACAGTATCCCGGTCTGCAACACGTAAGGCAGGATCTGCAATACCGACTGCTGCCAGTTCTGGTTGATCATCTCCATCGGATCGATCAGTGCCCAGCCCTGGTAGGGCAGAATGGTTTTCATATACCAGGTGGCAACCACCGTCTGCGCCAGGGTCAGCAGCAGCAGAATGTAACGGCGAATGGAGCCAACATGACGCCATTTATCTTCCCTTTTCTGCTCTTCGGCACTGGCATAGCGATGGGTGCTTTTACGGCCACGCAACGAATCCCAGGCTCGGGCCACCGGGTTGGTGCGCCAGGCTTCCGGGAACATGAGCGAGCGCTTTACCGGCGGCATCGCTTTCAGCGTGGTACGATCTAAATAATCTTTATCGAATTGCTCACCACCAGCAACAGAATCTGGCCACGTGGTTTCAATACGTGACTTGACCGATTCCAGAGGCGCATCGTCAGGACGCGCCTCAACCGGGCCATTCTGGCCCAGTTGATGATGAAGCTTGCTGTACACTTCCGCTTTCTCGCCCTCAGCAGGCAGCGAGTGCTGAAGCGCCTCTTTCCGCTCAGCGGACAGAGGCAGCAAGTCGATGTAATCAGCGGGTGTTACAATTGGCTTATTCATTGGCAGGCAACTGATAGCTCCATGTTTCCGTCAGCGTTTTGTCACCATTAACCAGTGCAGCACGCATTTCGGTCGGCTGTTTGTTGTCTTTCACTCGCAGACGTAAGACTAAACGCCAGCCTTTGGTCACCGGGTTATAGCGCACGCTTTGCTCAACCACTTCACCGTTATCACCGACGCTAACCTGCGGGGTAACCGGCGTGTTGTCGGCCAGCTTGCTCATTTCCGGGCCAACAAAATCAACCAGGAAGGCAACGGTGCCGTCCGGCTGACGCACCAGATTAGACTGCTTCACATCACCAGTAGAACGCAGTGTGCTCTTCACATAAGCAGTTTCCGGCGAGTGCAGCTGGCTTTCATCGCGAGTGAAGTGCAGACGATATTTAAAGTTCATCTCTTTGCCAGCTTCTGGCAGCGTTTCCGGCGTCCAGAAGGCGACGATGTTGTCGTTGGTTTCGTCCGCAGTCGGGATCTCTACCAGCTCAACGCGTCCTTTACCCCAGTCACCCTGCGGTTCAACCCAGCCACTTGGACGTTGATCGTAGCGATCGTCAAGATCCTGGAACTGGCTGAAATCGCGACCGCGCTGCAGCAGTCCAAAGCCTTTAGGATTCTCAACGGTGAAAGTACTGACCGCCAGATGCTTAGGATTGTTCAGCGGACGCCAGATCCACTCACCGTTACCGGCGTGAATCGAGAGACCATTAGAATCATGCAGCGCCGGACGATAATTCACCATCGGAGAAGGCTGATTTGGCCCAAACAGGAACATACTGGTCAGGGGTGCTACGCCCAGTTTGCCGACTTTATCGCGCAAATAGACTTTCGACTGCACGTCGACAGTGGTCTCTTTACCCGGATGGATGACAAAACGGTAAGCGCCCGCCGCACGTGGGGAGTCCAGCAATGCATAGATCACCAGATGTTTGTCCTGCGGTTTTGGACGCTCAATCCAATACTCTTTAAAACGCGGGAACTCTTCGCCGGAAGGTAAGGCGGTATCGATCGCCAGACCACGCGCCGAAAGTCCATAAACCTGATCGCCGCCGATAATGCGGAAGTAGCTCGCGCCTAAGAAGCTGCCTATTTCGTCATTTTTATCTTTGCTGTTAAGCGGGTAAAGCACTTTAAAACCGGCGTAACCAAGATTTTTCACGGTTTCCGGATCGTGTTTAACGTTACCGAAATTAAAATAGTCAGGATTATATTTAATCTCACGCACCGTCGTCGCGGTGACTTCGTTCAGTTTCACCGGCGTATCGAAATACATACCCTGGTGATAGAACTCAAGCTTGAACGGGGTTTTCAGCTTGCTCCAGTAAGCTTTATCATGGTTGAACTGAATCTGCTGATAATCAGCAAATTTCATGTCACGTAACTGAGAAGGCAAATTGCTTTTTGGCGCTTCGAATCCTTTACCGGCCAACTCTTTCGCCTGTTTTGCCACATCATCAATGCCGAAAGCCCAACCTGAACTTGCGTACATTGAAAGCAAAACTGCCGCGCCAATCCAGCGCATCTTCATCAGTTTTGGTTCATTTTTCATTTTAATCAGCACATCCCCCCCTTTCGTGTGCTTAAATCAATCCCATCAATCTTAATGGATAATTCAGGTTTCCGACAGCCTGCGCGGGATTATGTTCCCGTGTTTTTTGCCTCTAAGCGCCGATATCTCAAGCGTTTAGAGGATACGGATTTGGCTGATAGTATACTCTTTGTTGCTGCAGTAAAGTAAGCCCGTGCTTTAGCATGGTTCAGGGCGAACCAGGGGTTTAAAACGGTCAAAGAATGGATAATTATGAGTATAAAAAAACCACAACGTGAGTATTTTCTTGATTCAATTCGCGCTTATTTGATGTTACTGGGAATCCCCTTTCACATGTCACTGATTTACTCCAGTCATCAGTGGGCGGTAAACAGTGTTGAATCCAGTGACTGGCTGACGCTATTTAACGACTTTATCCACGCTTTTCGCATGCAGGTTTTCTTCGTTATTTCCGGCTATTTCTCTTTTATGCTTTACCTGCGCTACCAGCCCCAGCGCTGGTTGAAGGTGCGTATCGAGCGCGTCGGCATTCCGATGCTGACGGCCATTCCCCTGGTGACCCTGCCGCAGTTCTTTTTGCTTAAATACTGGACTCCGGCAATCGGTGACTGGAGCAGCTTCGACCTGTATCAAAAATACAATTCCCTGGTGTGGCATCTGGTGTCGCATTTATGGTTTTTGCTGGTGCTGGTGATCCTCACCACGCTCGGCATAATGTTGTTTAAAATATTGCGCGATGGCGGCGAAGAAAAAAGGCCAAAAGCAGACTATTCCGAACTAAAATGGCGACAGCTGACGCTGAGTTTTATTGGATTTGGCTTAATCTGGGGCAGCATTCGTCGGCTGCTGTTTATTTTCCAGCCGGCTTTACTCAGCGATGGTCTGTTTAATTTCGCCATCATGCAGACGCTGTTCTATCTGCCGTTCTTTATGCTGGGCGCAATGGCGTGGAAGCATCCGGCAATTAAAGCGCTGTTTATCAAATTTAATCCGTGGACGCTGGTGGGTTCGACGGCGGCCTTTATCGCCTACCTGCTTAATCAGCGCTACAGCACTGGCGAAGGCTGGTTATATGAAATTGATGCCGTGATTACCATGCTGATGGGGCTGTGGATGGTCAATGTGGTATTCGCCTTTGGCCATAAACTGCTGAACGCGCACTCACCGCGCATCACCTATCTGGTTAATGCTTCGCTGTTTATCTATCTGGTGCATCACCCGTTAACCCTGCTGTACGGCATTTTTATCACTCCGAACATCAGCAGTAATACGCTGGGGTTCTTTGTCGGACTGGCTTTTGTTTTTGGAATCGCCTTCGTGCTGTATGAAATTCATCTGCGCATTCCGCTGCTGCGCTTCCTGTTTTCCGGTAAGCCGCAGCGCGTCGAAAAATCATCACAGCAGGTAAACAGCTGATTTTTCCTGTTTAACCAACGGCCTGTTTCACGCAGGCCGTTAGCTGCGATACCTCAGGCTACAACAACCACTCCACCGGTAACCGCCATACCAGGCGCACCAGCAGGCGCTGCATAAAACGGGTGCGCGGTTCATGCTTGTGCACCACCTCGCCCGCTTCGCCTTCATATTCAACCCAGTTTACCCTGCCCCACTTATCAAGGCGCAACTTCCAGGCTTTATCGCGCATCCGGCTGACAAAACGCTGATGGACCGACGTGGCCAGCGCTTCGCTCTCGATAACAAAGCCCATTTCGGTGTTCAGCACTGCCGAACGCGGATCAAAATTAAACGAGCCAATAAACACTTTCTCATCGTCGACGCTAAAGGTTTTGGCATGCAGACTGGAGCCGGAATTACCGGTCAAACCCCGGTCGTGCGGCGCATCACGGTTATCATTGTGAGGTTTTAACTCATAGAGCGTAATGCCGTGGCGCAGCAGTTTTTTGCGCCATTTAGCATAGCCGGCATGAACCACCGACACATCATTAGCCGCCAGCGAATTGGTAAGAATGGCGATTTTCACCCCTTTACGCTTTAGCGCCAGCAGTTGTGCCACGCCCGCGCGCGTTGGCACAAAATAGGCCGAAATAATATCGAACTGCCGCTGGGGTTTACCGATGACCTCCAGCATGCGCTGCGGCAACAGCGTGGAGGCTTTCGCTTTGCCCAGCCCTTTGCGCGGATCGTCGCTCAGCAAGCGGGTTTTGGCCCAGATTAATTCCAGACTTCCACTCTCCAGCCGGGCAACGAACGGTGAGGAGTGCAGACGTTGTAAGTATTGCTGTACCTGCGGATTATCACGCCAGGCGGCCGGCAGCTGCACCGCAGAAAGCGGTTCGTCGCTGCTGCTCTCCACGACTGAGTTCAGTGCCGAGACCGCCCGGCTGTGCCAGTAACGCTCAAAATCAGCACTGACCTCTTTAACCACCGGGCCGAGCGCCATCACGTCAAGATCGGAAAACAGCGGTTCATCACCGGTGCCAAAATACTCATCGCCGATATTACGCCCGCCAACAATGGTTGCCGTACCGTCGGCAGTAAAGCTTTTGTTATGCATCCGCCGGTTAAGACGAGCAAAGTCGGTGAGATAGCCGAGCGCACGCAGGGTACGAAAGGAGAAGGGATTAAACAGACGAATCTGGATATTTTGATGCCGGTTCAGCTCGCTTAGCGTCTCATCCAGCCCCATGGTGTTGTTATCGTCGAGCAACAGCCGCACCTTCACACCGCGCGCGGCGGCCTCAAGCAGCGCACTGAACAGTAAACGCCCCGACATATCGTTTTGCCAGATGTAATACTGAATATCGAGGGTGCGTTCGGCCATTGATATCAGAAAATAGCGTGCGGCAAATGCATCCATGCCATCTTCCAGCGGATGTATACCACTGTGCTGGGGATGACCGTCAACCTGTGGCGCAACCGCACGCGCCAGTCGGGTCTCGCCAGCCGCATTGTCCGTATCAGCGTTGACAGCAAACGCTTCGACCATAATGATTCCTTTTATTTAACATAACAGCGCCTGACAACTCTGGATTGATTATCCCCCTGAACACCCTTTTTTGTCATGCGACTCATCTGATTGCTGGCAGCTACAGGCGAATAGTTGCTTTCAGCATTTAGTCTAGACTTAGCGGAAGCTAACGCGTAGCTATTTGCCATGGAGAAACGCCACATGCCCGCTCTAACCCATGCATCGCGGATACCGCGTCATCGTCCTCAACTGTTCAGCAGTTTTTTTCAGGGCAGCTTTGCCTGCTCAACCGCCTGCCGCGCTGAAGGCAAGCGCGTCGATCTGGTCGTCAGCAGCGGGCACGATATGTTGCTGAACAACGACTATGCCGCGCTGGCTGACCATCAACTGTTAACCGCTCGCGACGGCGCACGCTGGCATCTGATTGAGCCGCAACCCGGAGAGTATGACTGGTCATCATTTACGCCGATGCTGCACGCCGCTGAGCGCCACGGCATTGAAATCATCTGGGAACTGGCGCATTTTGGCTACCCGTCACACGTCGATATCTGGCAACCGGCGTTTGTCGACAGCTTTGCCCGCTTCGCCCGCGCGATGGCTGAAGTGATGCGCGATGAGGGCTTTAGTCGGCCATTTTTTACCCCGATCAATCAAATCTCGTTCTGGTCATGGGCCGGTGCCGACGTCGCCTGGCTGAATCCTAACGCCAGCGGACGGGGTAAAGAACTGAAGTTGCAGCTGGTTCGCGCCACCCTTGCGGCCACAGATGCGATCCGTGAGGTGCTGCCACAGGCTCGCTTCGTGCTGACGGATCCGCTGGTGCACGTGGCAGCGGCAGACGACACGGCGCAAGCGCAAGCGGATGCCCGTCGACAGCATCAGGCGCAGTTCGAGGCGTGGGATATGCTGTGCGGGCGCCTGCATCCTGAGTTGGGAGGCAAGCCGGCCTATCTCGACATTATCGGACTGAACTACTACCCGGATAATCAGTGGAACACCCGTGAAGAGACGCTGACGCCGGAGCATGCCGCCTACCGACCGCTTAACCTGCTGCTGGAAGAGGTCTGGCAGCGCTATCAGCGCCCGCTGCTGCTGGCCGAAACCGGAGCGGAAGGCGAAGCGCGAGTCGGCTGGCTGCGCAGCGTCATAGATCAGGTAAACATCGCGCTGGATAACGGCATCGCGCTGGAAGGCGTGTCGCTTTATCCGCTGGTTGAGTATCCGGCGTGGGCAGACGATCGTCGTTCACCCGGCGCGCTGCTGGGATTAGCTGATGCCAATGGTAACCGCACGGTGTATGAACCGTTAGCCTTAGAGTTGCGTAGCCAGCAGATTAAAATCAGGCGCGCTGATTAAGGCCGCGGATTGTCGCTCTTGAGATAGCAAGATTGCGCATCGACCATCTGACTGGAAGGATGACGCACGTCGGAGAGCCAGGTCATGGTGAACAGGACAATGACGCAAACCAGGCAGGCAGAGAGTAAACCAATAAGCGCAATTAGCTTGTCGTCTCTGTTTTCCATCATTTTATCCCCTTTATCACTGCTGATTCGCTGGAATGCGCCTTATGTCATCCATAGCGTAATCATCAGGACGAAGATTATAAGTGTAAAAGAAGTCACTGCAAGTACCACGATAGCAAACTGCGCATCATCCAAAGGAACACGTGGCTCTTTTTCTAAATCAGGTGGAGTCGGATTTTTCATTTTGGCTAACAATTAACAAGTGCAAAACATGTTTAAAGAGACTTCAGAACGCATGGATTTAAAGCCGCGAACATCTCTGGTGTGCAAACTTAATCACGATATATGTCCTGATGCACATATAAACATAAACATAACTAACCTATTATTATCATCATTGTCATAATCTGCTAACAGATCAATGTTGGTGAAATGACAATCATTATTCGCAGCTTACCACATAATATCAGTGAAATAACGTGAAATCTGCTTTTGCCACTCGGGCCTCAGGCAGCGATACCAGTCAGCTTCGAGGTGAATTTCGGTCGGTTCAGCGCTGAACTGCCTCAGGTTTATCAACCAGGCTTAACTGTAACGTAGTGCAGTATTTTCCACTGAAATCAGCTTCACACTACCGATCCAGCAGCAAGTGATCACAGCGACACAAATGCACCCGGATGATAAAAAAAAAGCGGATGGAATTGCTTCCACCCGCTTTTGTCGTCTGCCTGCGGCTTACCACGCCGCACCGATTATCAGAAGTCGTAACTCATGGAGACTTTCAGGGTACGTGGTTCACCCTGATAGATGTAAGTCCCGCTGTTGTCTACGCTTGCCCAGTAGTTTTCGTTGGTAACGTTATCGACACCAACGCGCCATACCAGGTCGTTCTGCTGCACTTTCATGCTGTAGCGCACGCCCAAATCCAGCGTGGTGTAGCTGTCGAGCTTTTTAGTATTGCCGCTGTTGGCATACTGCGCACCGTTATGGTTTACCAGTGCAATCGCGGTCAGCCCCTCTACTGGCTTGATATCATATTCCGCACCCAGCACCATATTGTAGCTCGGTACACCCACCGCTTTCTTGCCATCGTTGGTGCCGCTGGCGGTTTGGGTCTGCGTTGCATCAATCCAGCTGGCGCTGCCGTTAATCCGCAGGCCCAGTACCGGCTCACCAAACAGGTTCAGTTCAAGGCCACGGTTACGCTGTTCACCATCCAGAACATAGGCATTATTGGCATTAAGCACCGCGGAAGGTAACTTGATTTCATACAGCGCCAGTGAGCCACCGAAGCGCTGATAATCAAACTTCACGCCGACTTCATTCTGCTTAGAGTGAATCACATCGGTGGTACTACCGTAGTTAACCGCACCGCGCGGTGCAGCAGAACCCGGCTGCAGTGATTCAATATGGTTGGCATACAGGGAAACATGCTCCCACGGTTTGACCATCACGCCCACTGCCGGCGTCCAGCGACTCTCGCCGAAGCGCGCATCAGTGTTCTCAGTCGCGGTGCCGTAATTGTATTCGCGCGTGATCACTTTTTGATGACGGGTGCCGAGGGTTAACTGCACTTTATCATCCAGCACGCCAAGGGTATCGGTCAGTAAAATCCCCTGGGTGCGGGTACGGCCGCGCATGCCTGGATCATCCAGATCGCCACCAGCGAAATTCAGCGTCGGTGAAGTGATGGCCGGCGTATTATAAATATTGGTCGGCACCCCCGTCAGCGCCATATCGTAAGCCGCTTTATGGCGCTGGCTGGTGGCAGAGTAACCGAGGTTAACGTTATGGCTGACAAAGCCGGTATCAAATTTACCGCGAACACCAAACATGCCGCTGTAGGAATCATTGATATTGGTGACATCCATACGGCCCATGGTGGCAGAACCGTCAGCACTGGTTAGCGTTGGTGAGCCATAAGCACCACTCTCGTGCGAGTGCTGGGTGCCGACGCCGCCATACAGCGTCCAGTTATCGGTCATATCAAATTCGCCGCGCAGCATGGCAAACTCGCTTTCCAGATCGCTGTAGACCCATTTCTGACTGGTATTATGGGTCGCTGAAGGCGGTTTAGGGATAAAATCAACGCCGCTGACGTTAACGCCGATACGGCCGCCATGAAACGTCTGTTTCTGATAACCCATATCCAGTGATGAGCGCAGGCGATCGCTGCGGTAGTCCAGCCCGACGGAAGCTACCGTGGTACGGCGTTTTTCGCCATGTACTGCGGTATCGCCTTCGCGCTGTACCAGGTTGACCCGCGCACCGAACTGGTTGTCATCACCAAAACGACGGCCAGCATCCAGCGAGGTTCCAATCTGAGAAGACGACGTGTAATCGAGGCCAAGACGCGTCAGCGGCAGATCGTCAGCATGTTTTGGCTCAAGGTTAATCATACCGCCGACGCCGGTGGCAGCAGCGCCGTTCATCAGTGCATTGGCACCTTTAAACACCTCAACGCGATCGACCATGCTGGCGGAGATAACCTGACGCGGCATAATGCCTGCCAGACCGCCTAAGGTCATATCATCGCCGTCCAGCTGAAAACCACGAATGCGATAGCTTTCGCCAAAGTTGCCGTAACCCTGCACGGTCTGGACGGTAGCGTCATTGCGCACCACGTCAGCAATGGTTTTCGCCTGCTGATCTTCGATCATTTTGGAGGTGAAACCGATAACGTTAAACGGTACATCCATGGCGTTTTGCTGACCGAGCATCCCCATACGGCCACCGTTAGCAATCTGACCATCCAGATAAGCCGGGACTAATTCATCACCACCGGGATTGAAAGTACTCTCCGGAGTGGCAACCACCGTCATGGTCTGTTCGGTGTTATTACTGTCGTCAGGCTGTGTCGCCGCAACTGCCGGCAAGGTGGCCGCGCTGATGAATACTGCCAGCAACGTACGGTTGAATCGCCCGGCAGTATACAATGAGCTGTGCATGGTTATTTCCCTAATGGCAAAAGAAGTGATAATCGTTATTATTCCGATTGGGATTATCCTTAGCGACCTTACAATTGCAAGCACAAATTACACTCATGCCCGGGAACTTTTACCGGCCTTTACAATCCATTAACTCCATGTCAGGCACGACGTAACAACCAGATAAACCAGGGCGCGCCGATGAAGGTCGCCAGCAATCCTGCAGGTATCTGATACGGAAAGATTATTATCCGACCTACGCCATCAGCCAGCAGCATCAAGCCCGCTCCCGCGACTATTGCCACCAGTAACTGTGGCATTGCCCGGCGAAAACCAGCCATTCGTGCCAGATGCGGAGCCATTAAACCGACAAAGCTTAATGGCCCGACGCACAGGGTTGCAGCCGCAATCAATGCTGAAGCCAGTAGCAGGATCAGCATCCTTGAGCGCTTCAGCGGTATGCCGATTGCCTGAGCGGTAAAACTGCCTAACGGTAAAATCGTTAACCAGCGCGATAATAGCGGCGTCAGCAGCAGTAACAGCAGCGCCAGTGCAGCGGTCCAGCTGGCCTGACTGGCGGTAACCCGGTAGGTCGAGCCGGACAGCCAGCTTAATACCGAACTGATGCGCGGATCGCCACTGACGAGGAACAGCGTCAAAAGAGTGCCGTAGACGGTACTCAACGCCACCCCGGTCAGCAACATCCGCGTCGGGGACAAGCCACCGCGTTGCGCCAGCAGTAGAATCACCATCAGCGTCAGCGCCGCCCCAAGACACCCGGCGGGAAACTGCCAGATGACGTTATTACCCGGCACAAAAAACATCAGCAATACCATGGCGCAGGCGGCACCGGCACTGACACCCAATACCTCCGGGCTGGCCATCGCATTCCCGGTCATGCGCTGAATTAAGGTGCCGGCGGCCGCCAGCATTGCGCCAGCCGCCAGCGCAGCGACCACACGCGGCCAGCGGAATTGCCATACCGCCTGGCTGTCCACCCAGCGGCTCAGCGCATCACCACTGAACAACGCCAGCATTACCATCATCACCAGCAACAGAAAAACTGCCGCCAGCAGCGCAGGCGTCAGCGCCCTCTCCTTGTGCGATGAATGTCGGTGTTCGCCGGAAACCTGCTGGTGCCGCAGGCGCGTCAGCAGCCACAGCATCACCGGTGCGCCAACCAGCGCCGTTGCCGCACCGGTCGGAATCTCGATCCATACCCGCGCCAGCAGCATTACCGCCTGATCGCTGATTAACAGCAGCACGGCACCGGTCAACGCCGACAGCGCCAGTCGTGCGGGCAGCCGTCGGGCACCAAACAATCGCGCAATCACTGGCGCAAACAGGCCGATAAAACCTATCATCCCGGCAACGCTAACCAGCATCGCACTCAGTATTACCGCCAGCATCAGGCCGGAAAATCGCACCAGCGCCAGCCGCATCCCGAGATTGCGCACCACGCCATCTTCCAGCCCCAGCAAATTCAGCGGCCTGATCATCAGCACCACCAGCAGTATCGCCAGCAACATGCGCGGCCAGAGGAAATTAACCTGACTCCAGTCGTTCTGATTCAGCATGCCGCTGCTCCAGATAAACAGATTCTGCAAGCGGTCGTGGTTAAACAGCGCCAGTAAGCTTTTCACTGCGCCACAGTACATGCCGAGCATCAGCCCGGCGAGAATCAGCGTTACCGGCGACATCCGCTTGCCGCTGGCCACCAGCATCACCAACAGGCCGATGACGATAGCGCCTGCCAGCGTCGCCAGTTGCTGACCGGTCTCGCCCCAGCTGGCCGCATACAGCGTCGCCAGGGTCAGACCTAATTGCGCTCCCGCAGAGACGCCAAGCGTTGAAGGTTCTGCCAGCGGATTACGTAAAATCTGCTGAAATAACGCACCGGCCAGCCCCAGCCCGGCACCGACCAGCAGCGATAACAGGGTGCGCGGTAGCATGCTGTAGTGAAACAGCATCTGACTGATATCAAGCTCATCTGGGGTGAAAAACGCCTGACGCCACAGCGGCAGCGCCAGCTGGCTGTGAAAGTTACTAAAAGTCAGCAGCAGCGCCATCAATAATATCAGCGGAAAAATCAGGATTTTCATGCATTCTCCAGCAGCGCGTTCTCAAGCAGTTGGCAGAAACGCATGGCCGAAAAACCGGCTCCGTAAAACCATACCGCCGGAATTAAATGCAACTTTTCTTCGCGTACAAACGGAATGCTGCGCCACAGTGCGGAGTGGGCTATTTGCTGTACCGGATCGTTGTCGCCATGAATCAGGCCAACCGCTCGCACATTTTTCACCTGCGCCAGCGCTTCAATACCGACAATGGTACTGCCCCAATAGCTGCTGCCACCCTGCCAGCCATTTTTTAAACCCATCTGATTCATCGCGTCAGCGAACAGACTGTTATTACCGAAAACCATCACCCGACGGCTGTCGAGAAAAGAGAAGATTAACAGCGGCTCGCTGGCGTAAGCACTGAGACGCTGGCGATGTTGCAGAAAGCGGTTATCCATCCATTGCAGATGCGCTGCGGCCTGCTGCTGATGGTCAAGCAGTGCGCCGAGCGCAATCAGGTCACGGCGCATCAGGGTCAGCGGCATTGATTTACCGTCGGTAAAGTCGCCGCCCCATACCGGTGCGATGGAGTGCAGCGCCTCTGCTGTCGGTCCGTAGCCGTTGGAGCGAACGATCAGTGAAGGTTTCAGCCGCTGCATCATTTCGAGATTGGGTTCGGTACGCAATCCGACATCCAGTACGCCATCAGGCAGCGCCGGCTCTGCCAGCCAGCGTCGATAATTAGGAATATCAGCAATCGCCATTGGCGCGATACCCAGCGCCATCAGCAGCTCAACCGGCCGCCACTCCAGCACGATAATGCGCGTCAGATCGAACTTTTCTGCCTGGCTAAGTGAGGAAAAGAGCAGCGGCGACAGCGCCATCAGCTTAAGAAACTGGCGCCGATTGGGCGCATTAACCGTAATAGTCATGGAAACTTAATGATTATTATTCTGATTTGGGTGGCACAGTATGCAATAACGTGCGGAGGGATGCCAATGGCACTGTTTTTGCCATTCGGCCGGGACGACACCAACAATGTCAGGAGCCGTTTCCGGCTCCCGCTCTGAGCGACGTACCGCGCATTAGTTCCAGCGGCGGAAAATCAGTGACGTATTAATGCCGCCGAACGCAAAGTTGTTCGACTGAACATAGTCAGTATCAATCTGGCGCACGCTGCCGGTTATGTAATCCAGTTCACCGCAATCATCCGCAGGCTGAGTGAGATTCAGCGTCGGCGCAAACCAGCCTTCGCGCATCATCTCAATGCTCATCCAGGCTTCCAGCGCGCCGCAAGCGCCGAGCGTATGACCAAAGTAACTCTTCAACGAAGAGATCGGCGTGTCGCGACCAAATACCGCCGCAGTCGCCAGACTTTCCGCCACATCGCCACGGTCGGTGGCCGTCCCGTGAGCATTAATATAGCCAATATCCTGCGCCCGCAGCCCGGCGCTGCGCAATGCTCCTTCGATGCAGATTTGCATGGTTTCGCGCTGCGGCTGAGTAATGTGCGCCGCATCGCAATTGGTATGGAAACCGACCAGCTCAGCATAGATGGTGGCCCCGCGCGCTAAAGCATGCTCCAGCTCTTCCAGAACCAAACTGCCAGCACCCTCACCAATCACCAGCCCATCACGCTTAACATCAAACGGTGACGGGGTGCTTTTAGGCGCGTCATTACGCTGGCTGGTGGCAAACAGGGTATCAAATACCGCCGCTTCCGACGGACAAAGCTCTTCGGCACCGCCTGCCACCATCACCGTCTGGTAACCGTGACGAATCGCTTCCCACGCATAGCCAATGGCCTGGCTGCCGGAAGTACAGGCGCTGGATGTCGGAATTACCCGGCCGCGTAAGCCAAAAAATAGCCCGGCATTGACGGCGGTGGTATGCGGCATCATCTGAACATAGGTAGTACCGGTAATATTATTGGTGTGTTTCTCGGTCAGCATAGTGGCGAACTCACTTACCGGGCCAGTACTGCCGGTGGAGGAGCCATAAGCTATTCCGGTTTCGCCGTGGGTCAATACCGGATGGCCAATCAGGTTTGCCTGCTCCAGCGCCAGTTCACTGGCACGTGTTGCCATCAGTGAGACCCGCCCCATCGAGCGAATGCGCTTGCGCGTGTAGTGTTCCGGCACGCTGAAATTGTCGACTGGCGCGCCCAGCATCGTATGCAGCCCCTGATAAACCTGCCACTCCGGCATCTTGCGCACCGCGTTCTGCCCGGCGCGTAAGCCCGCAGCGACATCTTGCCAGTTCTCACCGAACGCCGTGACGCCTCCCATCCCGGTGACCACGACCCGCCGCATCACAGCATGCCTCCGTTAACCGAAATCACCTGACGGGTAACATAGCCGGCGATATCCGACATCAGATAACTCGCCAGTCCGGCGACTTCATCCGCCGCGCCCATCCGCTTCATCGGGATCATTTTCAGCGCTTCGTCGATCGCCGCCTGTTCCATCTGAATCATGCCGGTATCAATCAGCCCTGGCGCGATGCAGTTAACGGTAATTTTGCGTTTCGCCAGCTCAATCGCCAGCGCTTTGCTGGCACCAATAATCCCGGCTTTGGCCGCGCTGTAGTTAACCTGGCCGCGGTTGCCCATGATACCCGAGACCGACGACAGGGTAATAATCCGCCCCCCCTGCCGCAGACCAATCATCGGCATCACACATGGATGAATCACGTTATAGAAGCTGTCGAGATTCGTATGAATCACGCCGTCCCAGTCCTGCTCGCTCAGCGCCGGAAAGGCACCATCGCGGGTGATACCGGCGTTACTGACCACGCCGTAATAGGCGCCGTGCTGCTCAATATCCTGCTCCAGCCGTTCGCGACACTGTTGACGGTCGGCAATATCAAATCCCAGCACCCGCGCTGAGCCACCGGCCGCTGCAATTTGCGCCACGGTCCGATCTGCGCCAGCCCGGTCACTGTGGTAATGGACGATAAGGGTAAATCCGTCGGCCGCCAGCCGCAGCGCAATGGCGCGGCCAATTCCTTTACTGGCACCGGTGACTAATATTGAGCGAGTCATGAGTTGCTGTCCTGTTGCATAAGTTGAATCAATTCCTTGTCATCTGGCTGGTAAGTATTCAGCCTGCCACTGGCACAGGGTTCGCCGTTAACCATGATTTCACCTTCAAAGCTGGCAATTTTTTCATCGTGCATCAGTAGCGTGACCTTCACATCCAGCAACCCGTCGGCTGGAAATACCGGCTGGCTACAACGATAGCCACGCCCACCGAGCAGCATTCCGGGCCGCAGTTCATTATCACCACGCTGACGGGCATGCCAGCCCGACCATACGCCGATGGTTTGCGCGATAATCTCGATGCCAAACCACGCCGGCAGCTGCCCGTCGGCATTGAGAAACGGTGCCAGCACGCCATCACCGCTGACGCGCACCCGGCAGTGGGCAGTTTCATCGCTCACCGCCACTACCTGCTCCAGCAACACCATTGGTGTGGCATGCGGTAAATAGTGTTCAGCACTCAGCAATGCGGCCATCGGGCACTCCTAAAATCAGGCAGGCATTATTGCCGCCAAAGGCAAATGAATTAGACAGTATCAGCGGCTTTTCCAGCGCCTGTGGGGCAGAGAGTAATCCGCAGCGCGGCAGGCTGCTATCGATCTCACCCATTGAAAAATCCTGCGCGGGCAGCGGCAAATCACGCGTCAACAGCAGCCAGCACAGCGCGGCTTCGCACACTCCGGCGGCCCCAAGGGTATGTCCGGTCAGATGCTTGGTTGAACTGCACGGCACCTGCCCGGCAAAGATGTCATGGATCACCTGCGCTTCCACCCGATCGTTGAGGCGGGTGGCAGTGCCATGCAGGTTGATATAGCCGAGATCGCGCGGCTGTATCCCGGCCTGCTCCAGCGCCATCACAATGGCCCGCTTTGCCCCTTCGCCCTGCGGATGGGGAGCCGACATATGATACGCGTCGGACGACTCACCCACACCGAGTAAGGCTACCGCCTGCGGCTCGCGCGTTAACAGCATCAGCGCCGCGCCTTCGCCAATCGAGATCCCGTCGCGCTGTGCACTGAACGGTGCGCAACGCGCAGCTGACAGCGACTCCAGACTGTCGAAACCATTAACCGGCATGCGGCTCAGGGTGTCGGCTCCGCCGACAATCGCCACATCGGCCAGACCGGCTTCAATCAGACGCTGGCCGCTAATAATGGCGCGTGCGCTTGATGAACAGGCAGTCGACAGGGTATAAGCCGGGCCGCTAAGGCCGAGCAGGCTGGCCAGAAAGCGCGACGGATCGCCCAGCTCCTGTTGGGCATAGTGATAGCCCTCATCAGCGCCGCTGATAAAGCGGTCAGCTTCATCCACTCCGGCAGTGCTGGTGGCTAAGATCACCGCCACTCGCCCGCGACCAAAACGGGCAATGGCGTCATCAACCTCGCGGCGAATCTGCGCCAGCGCCGCCAGCAACAGGCGGTTATTGCGGCTGTTATGCCGAGCCAGTTCGGCCGGTAACTGCGGCAGTTCAGCATCAACATGGCCAATCCAGCAGTGACGCCCGCCGGTCAGCCAGTCGTTGGAAGGCCGCAGACCTGGCGCATCCCCCCGCACCAGATTAGCGGCGATATCATCCAGCGAATGCCCCAGTGCGTTCAGCATGCCGACGGCGGAAAAATAGATCATGAGGCATCCAGTTGTTGAATAAAGATCTGATAACCAAAAGCAAATTGTTGCACGCTAACCGGCTGACGCTGTTCACCACGCATCAGATAACGAATCTCGGTAATCAGCTTGCCGTCAGCATCACGCAGCTGGCGGCGGTCGCCGCTATCACGCAGCGTCCAGCCCGCGGGCAGCTGTGACTGCCACACCGCCAGTGGCCAGTGGCTCAGCATAATATCCGCCAGCACCTGGCTGGCTGGCGGCATTTCCGGCAGCGCTATCGACTGTTCAGTTTTGATGCCCTGGCTGTCGTAGCTGACGCGGAACAAACGGATCCCCAGCGTCGACAGCCCGATAAGCGTCAGCTGCTGCTGGTCGGCACTCAGCATCACCATCAGTGACTGCTGTTTGCCTTTAAAGCTACCGGTTAATAACTGCTGCTGGCTAAACGGTGGCTCAATGCCTGGTGCGGGCAGCGTCACCTGCACTCCAGGCTTGAGCCACGCCTGCGGGCGCGTCGGATCACTGTGACTGACGCAGCCGCTAAGCAATAAAGCGATCGCTATCGCCTTCCACCAGGATGTCATCGTCTTTTCCTTCTGGATTCAGGTAACGCCAGCGGAGCCAGCAAAAAGGCGGTGAAAATACCGCTGCACAGCACAATACCAAAACTGCTGATGGCCTGCGTCTGGCTGAACACCAGCATTCCCAGCGTCAGTAAGGTGGTGGTCATCGCCAGCGATACCGCCAGCAGCGAGGTGATCGGTGTCCCACGCGGATTACTGAAAAACAGCGTGTAATTAATACCAATCCCCAACACCAGCACCAGCGCCAGCAGTGAAAACAGATTCAGCGAATGGCCGCTGAACGCCAGCCCTGCCAGCCCGCCGCCGAGCGATAACACCGACGGCAATACGCTGACCAGCCCGCGACGGACGCCGAGCCGCAGCATGTAACTGATGGCGATAACCGCCAGCGCCGCCAGTAACAGCCAGCTCAGCATTACGCGATAAAAACTGAACAGCTGGTCAAAAGTGCTTTTGCGATCGATCCATGCCACACCGGGCAGCGCCTGCGCCAGCTCTGCCAGTTGCGCACTGTTATGCACGCCGCTGACCGGCACCAGTGCGCCACTGCGGCCATTCGGCAGGCTCAGCCACAAGAGTCGCCAGCCTTCACTATTGGGGCTTTGCAGCCAGGTTTCCGGCGTCACCGGCATCGCACGCAGATCGGGCTGAGCCATCTCAATGCCCGCCTGTCGGAGCTGCGCCATCACCGTCGGTGTCGCCTGTTTCAGCAGCGCTAAATCACGTTGCTGCTGCGCCTGCGAGGCCAGCGGCGGCTGACGCCATGAGGTCAGCCAGTGCTGCTGCTGCGCGAGTTGCAGCTGGGGAGCCAGCGCTTCCAGCCGTTGCAGCGTCTGTTCCGCGCTGTCGCCCCAGACCATAAACCAGGTCTGGTCGGCACGCTGCCCGGTCAGCTGCGTCAGTTGCGCATCCTGCTGCAACAGCTGCGGCGGCAGCGCCTGCAACTGTGAAATATCGTCATCCACCTTCAGTATCGCCAGGCCCGAAAGAGAAACCAGCGCCACCAGCAGCGGTAGCCCGAGCTTCAGCCAGCGCTGACGCCGCCAGGCCGCCAGCCAGCGCGCCATTAACAACATCGCCGGCACCGGACGCACCGGCAAACCGCGTACCAGCCACGGATACCAGCAGATCACCGTCAGGCAGGACGCGGTTAAACCACTGGCAGCAAAGACCGCCAGCTGACGCAGTCCGGGAAACGGCGCTAACAACATAATCAGATAGGCGATTGCAGCGGTCGCCAGCGCCAGCAGCAGCGCGGGCATCACTTTGCGTAAACTCTGCTGCGCGCTGACATCGGCACCGTGCACCATGCGCTCGGTAAGATAATAGAGAGTATAATCCGCCGAGATGCCGACAATACTGATGCTCATCACCAGCGTCATCAGGTGCAGCTCGCCAAAACACAGCAGCGTAATGGTCGTACCCGCCAGCGCGCCTATCGACACTGACAGTGCGCATAGCAGCAGCGGGCGCGGTGAACGAAACAGCGTAAAGATCAGCAGCAGCACCCCAATCACCGTCGCCACACCCAGCGTCGAGACATCATGGCGCGCCTGCTGGCTGGCGAAATCGCTGTACAGCACCGTGCCGCGCGTCAGCAGTTGGGTGTCGGGATATTGTTGTTGCAGCCGCGAAGCCAGTGACTGTAACTGCTGCACCACCGCGTGACTCTGCTGCATATCAAACGAATGGCTTGCCAGTTCACCGTGGATAAAATACCACTGGCGTCCCTGTTTATCGCGCGCCACCAGCCAGCCATCGCGCAGCGCCAGCTGGCTGGCGTTCTGCTGCATTGCCAGTTGAGCGCCGCGCACCAGCAGCAACGGATCGTTAGCCAGCTCCTGACCACTGACACCGGCAAAGGCCGAATAGAGCTGCGCCAGAATCCAGTCTGCCTGCGCGCTGCCGCCGTCGGCCAGCCGCTGGCGAGTGGCAGCATCAATCAGCGCATTACGATGTTGCCAGGCAAACTGCCCCCACCGCTGTTGCTGTTGCGCATCTATCGGCCCTTTGACATTTTTCAACGTCGGCATCGCCTGCAATGCATGCATAAACGCTTCTGCCACCGCCGCACTACCCTGCTCGCCAGGGCTAATCAGCCAGACCATTTGCCGATCGAGCCGCTGCATAAACCCCTGCTGTAAATCGTCCGGAATGACGCCCATCGCCTGCTTGGGTAATAACGCCAGCACGCTACTGTTAATCGTGGCGCGCGGCAGCAACAGCGCTAAAGTGGCGATCAGCAGCAGGCAGACGGCGATCCAGCTGAAGGCGGCGAAGCGCAGTCGCTTAGAAAACAAAGCGTTGTTTTTCATCTGCGCTTAACGTCCGTGGCGTCAGCCGCTGATTGGTGAAGCGGATCTCAGTCACATCGCCCTGCTTATCATTGAGTTCAATGGCATCCAGCTGGTTTTTTCCCTGCAAAGTGATGGTATTGAACAGCTTATCCAGCGGAGTGCTGGTTGGCGTCAGCACGATGCGCCAGCTGTCGCCCGCCAGAGGACGAAAATCGATGGCGAAATTCTGCTCCAGTACCGTGCGGTCGGCCTGAAACAGCGCCCGCAGCAAGTGGTTAAACTGAAACATCTGTGGATTGCTGTCGGCGGTGATAATCTGCGGCGGCTGGCCGTTCATCACCTGCACCATGCGTTTTTCATCCAGCACCAGCGTTAACGGAAACGGCTTTGCCTGCTGCCACCACAACCCTTTATCCTGGGCAATCAGCAGTTCACCGCTGGATTTCAGTGGCTGAGCCATCCCTTTAATCTGGCGCTGCTGGGTAAAATCGGCGCGCACCACCGGCTGGCTGGCAAAGCGCTGTTGCAGTTCATCCAGCGTTACCGCCTGAGCACTCAGACTGAACAGCATCAGTGCGGTCAGTAATAGCTTTATCATGGTGTCACTCCCAGGCGCTCAAACAGTATCGCTGGCGAGACAAAGCTGATCTCTTTCGATTCAATGCTCACCGCCACCTGAATGGTGTAGCCGCTGGTGGTGCGTTTGCCGCTGACACTATCGAAAATTTGATAAGCGATGCGCAGGCGATTTTCAAATTCCTCTATCGTCGCCTGCACCCGAATACGCTGCTCAAAACTCAGCGTGCCGCGATATTTCACCCGCGTATCGACCACCGGCCAGACATAGCCGGAAGCCTCCATCTGGCGGTAGCCATAGTTAAATTTCGCCAGCAGCGCCTCACGCGCGACTTCAAAATAACGGAAATAGTTGCCGTGCCACACCACGCCCATCGCATCCACATCGTGGAACGGCACGGTCATTTCCAGCTCGATGGAAAATCGTGGATCGTTAATCACGCTCACTCCTTATTCTCCGGCTGCGTGTCTGGCAGCGTCCAGAAATCGAAAAAATTAAACCAGTCGAGCGGCGAGATCAGCGCATGATGCGCCAGCCGTTCGGCATAGCGATCCACCACCTGCTGTAACGCCTGCTGACGTTCGGCGCGCGGTAATAACAGCGGATCGGCAAAAGACTCGCAGTAAATACGCAGCTTGCCGCGTTGTTTTAGGGCAAACATCAGCAAAACCGGACAGCGTAACGCGGCGGCAAGAATAAATGGCCCTTGCGGAAACGGTGCCGGACGGCCGAGAAACTCACTCCATACCACCCGACGTGAGCCACCGCGTTGGCGGTTTATCGCTGTACGATCGCCGACGATCGCCACCCATTCACCGGCATCGAGTTTCTCTTGCAGCATAATGGCCGTTTCCGGGCCGATATCGCTGACCGGAATCAGATTCACCCCAGACAGTGGTGCAATCTCTTCCTGCACCTGACGAAAACGCGGCGCGTTATCGGTAAACACCAGCGCATTAATCACCAGCCCACTGACCTGCTGCGCCATTGCGCGGCAGGCTTCAATATCACCGAGGTGAGAAGCAAGAATCAGCTTTCCCCCCTGGCGCGCATCAGCGATCGCCGCCTCGGCGCCTGGGGCAAAATCAATATCTTTACCCCAGCGCAGATCGCCGCGCCAGCTGGCAATTTTATCCAGCATCGCTTCGCCAAAGCGCAGGAAATGAAAGTAGCTGCCGAGCGGCGTCGGTAACGACACCTGCTGTCGGCGGGCATAACCGGCAATCTGAGCTAACCACTGCTGTGATGCCTGCCGCTGGCTACGCCCGGTCAGCCAGTAGACGGCTATTACCGGCCAGAGAAATAGCGTAAATACCCGTCGGCCAAACCGGCGGTAGATCGCCAGCATCACGCGCATGCCGTGCAGCCCCTTGCGCTCGCTGACGCCGGACCAGTGCTGCTGACGGCGTTTTCGCGCCAGCAGTGAAGGAATGCGCGGTAACATGCCGAAAAACAAGCGGGTATGCATCCATGAAATCCGCAGGTTATCGTGCAGCGCATCGAAGTGCGACAGGCCGTTCTGCGGGTAAGTGACCCGGGTGCGGATAAAGCGGCTGGGGGTGCCGGCCCAATAGAGCCGCACCATAATTTCGCTGTCGAAATCCATCCGTTTGCCAATGCTGCGCTGCCGCATCAGCTTAAGCGTTGCCGCCAGCGGATAGACGCGAAAACCGCACATGCTGTCTTTCAGCGACAGAGAAAGGGTTTCGATCCACACCCAGACGTGAGTCGCATAGCGTCCGTACAGGCGTGATTTGGGAACCGAATCATCATAGACTGGCTGACCGGAGATCAGTGACTCAGGCCAGGCTGCCGCTTCAGCCAGCAGCTTCGGGCAGTCTTCAATCTGATGCTGACCATCAGCATCAACCTGCAAAGCATGGCTGTAGCCCTGTGCTGCAGCCGCTTCGAGGCCATATTTTACCGCCGCGCCTTTACCGCTGTTTTTTTCCAGCCGCAACAGCGTGACACCGTCACAAACCAGCGTTTCCAGCAGCGCTTGCGTGGTTTTATCACTGCCATCGTCGACAATCAGCAGCGGTAAATTAAACGGTGCCAGACGTGCCAGCACCGCCGCCATTGTCGCGCCGTGGTTATAGCAAGGGATCACCACACAGGGCTTAAATTCAGCGTTTAACACAGGCGAATCTTCCCGCTGCTGGCTACCGACCGATCGCCGTTACGAATCAGGTAATAGCTAAAGCTGAGCTGTTTTTTCAACTCATCCCACTCCAGGTTCAGCTCCAGCAGGCTGCCGGGCAGCACCGGCTGCTGAAATTTAATATTTTCCACTGACGAGAACTGTTGACCGACAGCCAGACAGCCGATGCCGTAGTGCAGTACCCAGTCCAGCTGTGCCACACCCGGCAACAGCGGCTGCTGCGGAAAATGTCCGCGGAACCAGAAAAGGTCGGCATCAATACGCAGCAACAACGCCAGCTGCGTCAGTTGTTGGCACCGTGAGAGTTCAACTGGCAACATTAAACAGCTCCTCTATTTGCGGCCAGGCACGTTTGCTCTGACTGTTATGCGGGATCAGCCTGACCACCCGCCAGAAACGGGGCATTGCTACCGGCTCCAGCCAGCGCTGCAACTCCCGCTTCCACTGTGGCTTTAACTGCGCCAGCCGGTCGCTATCCTGCTCGTTATGCAGCACCAGCACCACGCCAATCGCCCGACGGCCATAGCGGCTGATCGGCAGTGCCACCGCATCGGCGATACCCGCGATCGCCAACAGACGTCGTTCGATTTCACTCAGTGAAACGCGTTTATCTTCAATTTTCACCACCCGGTCGTGACGCCCGCACAGCTGGAAACCGCCAGATACAGCAAATTCCAGTTTATCGTCCAGCAGCAGTCCATCGTTTTCGGCAATCAGCGGCGATCGGACAAGCCAGCGCTGCTGCCCATGGCGGCTAAATTTAACACCGTCAAACGGCTGCCACAGCGGGTGGGTATCAGTGCGTGAACGCCATGCCAGCACGCCGGTTTCGCTGCTGCCGTATATCTCGTCGACCGCCAGCTGCCAACGGGTGGCGACGGCTGCTGCCGTTTCATCGCTCAGTACCCCGCCCGCAGAAACGATCAGGCGACAACCGGGTGGCGTCAGGGAGAAATCAAGGCGGCGTAAAAAGGCCGGGCTGCTGATAAAAGCCAGCGGACCATCGACCGGCAGCGCGCTCAGCTGCTCGCTATACAACAGCTGAGAACTGACAAACGGCAGGCCAAGCGCCATCGGCAGCATAATGCGAAACGTCAGGCCATACAGATGTTGATGGCTGACCGATGCCACCACGCAACAATCCTGCAAACGCTCGCCCCACAGCGCAGCCAGCCACTGTATTTCAGTATCAAGACAGGCCAGCGGTTTAGTCACCTGTCGCGGCTGACCGGTCGAGCCGGAGGTAAACAGCACCAACTGTGCATCCGGCGCGATAGCCGGTAACGGCTCGCAGCAGGT
Source organism: Winslowiella sp. 2C04 (assembly GCF_050037805.1). NCBI lineage: Bacteria > Pseudomonadati > Pseudomonadota > Gammaproteobacteria > Enterobacterales > Erwiniaceae > Winslowiella > Winslowiella sp. 2C04. Next base: position 2,881,892 of record NZ_CP188300.1, read on the forward strand.
GTGTGCTGCTGCATCAAGGGTTAACTGCGGGCAGAACGGCGGCAACACACAGTCCGTCAGCACGGCATCGAAAGCGCTGGCTTGTTCCTGCAATAATGAGGGTCGGCAGTGGCCGGGAATCACCGGAGTTTTACCCGCATGCAGCGCTGCCAGTAAGCCAACGGTAAACTGCCAGCTGTCGTCAAAACAGAGCGCCCAGCGCGGCTCCGGCCGCGCCAGCAGCACGCCGCACAACTGTTGCACCTGCTGACGCAGACGTTGCAGCATCAGCGGTTGCCGCTGATGCCAGCAGACAAGAGCATCAGGACGCGACGGGCTAAGCCAGTCGCTGAGCGCCAGTGCAGTCACGGTCATCAGGCATGACCTCGGATGCGCTGACGCAGCAGCCATTCACTCGCCATTAACACTCCCATCAGCAGATAGCTGATCATGCCATTCCATAGCGTCCACCAGTGCAGATTCCCCGCCAGACAGGTGGCAATGGCAACACTGCCGTTAAAGACAAAAAACAGACACCAGATTTGCGTCACCCGGCGCGTCCAGCGCACCGCTGCTGGCGAAAGTTGAGGCTCACGCAGCCGTGCCAGCCGCTCAACCAGCGGCATGCTGCTGAACAGCGATCCGCCAAACAGCAGCAGCATCACCAGGCTCACCGCCACCGGGTACCACAGCAGCAGCTGATGGCTGCGCAGCAGAAAACTGGCGAGGCATAAAGCCGCGCCGGCCAGCGCCAGCAGTTGTCCGGCGCGCGAAAACGCCCCGCTGCTGCCGCGAATTCCCCGCCAGCGCAGTAAAAACAGCAGTGCCAGTAGCGGTATCAGCCAGTGCAGTTGTGGGCGGCTCACCGCCAGCCAGACCAGAAACGGCCAGGCAAGCGTAATCAGCCACGGCAGGATACGCATCAGTAATGGCATCATTGAGTGGGTTATTGATTAGCCTTCGCGGATAAGCTGATCGACCGCGTCGACCACATCCTGTACGGTACGCACCGTTTTAAACGTTTCTGGCTTAATCTTACGGCCAATGCGCTTTTGCAGATGCACCACCATATCGACGGCATCAATGCTGTCCAGCTCCAGGTCTTCGTACAGACGCGACTCCGGCTGGATATCATCCGCATCCACTTCAAACAGGGTTACCAGCAGCCCGCTTACTTCCTGATAGATTTCTTGCTTATTCATAGGTCACTCGTATCGTAAAGTATCTGGCGCACTACGCGCTGCGTTGTGCAGTGATAAAGGCTGCCAGTGAGGCGACGGAATAAAAATGCTGTCGCATCGCTTCACTTTCGGCAGATAACACCACGCCGTAGCGATTTTTTACCGCCAGACCTAATTCGAGTGCATCGATAGAGTCGAGACCCAGTCCGTCACCAAACAGCGGCGCGTCACTGTCAATCTCATCGCTGCTGATATCTTCAAGATTCAGCGTATCGATAATCATCTGTTTAATTTCGAGGTTTAATGGGTTCATGCCGTGGTTCCACGTGTTCTGGTGTTAATACTTGCTGCAAATGACGGGTCAGACGACGAGCGGCCAGCGGCTGTGCTGCGTCGTTTTGCGCCATAAAGTGTTGACTGTCGATGTGCTGTTTCACGCTGACAGTAAACAGCGGTTTTACCGCCGGAATCTGATACCAGCGACTCTGTTTATCCAGCATGCGTTGCGTGCAGGTGATATGCACAATGCGCAATTCACAGCCGCAGCGCACCGCAATATTTGCCGCGCCGCGCTGAAGTTTTAATGGCTCGCCGTAGCGGGTGCGGGTGCCTTCAGGAAAAATCAGCAGTGTGTCACCGCGCTGCAAACGCTGGCGGCTCTCTGGCAACAGCGTTTCTGCCTGGCTGTTTATCAAATAATCCGCCGCGCGAATCACGCCGCGAAAGAAAATATTATGTTGCAGTTCAGCCTTTACCAGGCAGTCGACATCCGGCATGACCGAGGCGATCAGGACGTAATCGATTAATGAAGGGTGGTTCGCCACCACCAGGCAGCCGCGATCGGCTTGTAACTTTTCGGCACCTTCAATCTGATAGTCGAAGACGCCCGCCGCCCGACAAAAACGCAAAAAGCAGCGAAAACTAAATGAGATGCTTTTCCGTGCCAGCTGGCGACGGCGATGCCGGTCGCGCTGAATAAGCAGCAGCAGATTAAACCCTACCAGCGACAAAAGCAGACCACCGATGCTGAACAGCGTAAAACTGCAGGCGGTCATCAGCAGCCGCCAACCGTAGTTAAGGCGTGAAGCACCGCCCAGACTGAGCACCGAATCAGACATTATCGCACTCCCAGCACCAGTTTAGCTGCGCACCACGCAGGGTAAACTGACGCTGTGACGCCAGCCGCGCATGGAGAAACTGCAAACTTTGCGGCCAGTCGCTGTCAGCCGGCTCATCCGCGACCGCCGTCGTGCAGCTAAGCTGCTTGCCGGTTGCCAGCAGCAACGCAACAGCATACGGCCAGCGCGGCGCATCGGCGGCTAACCACCGCTGATAGCATTGCGGCACGCTGCCATCAAAATCGACCAGCAGCACCTGCTGGTAGCCCGCACCGTGCAGCGCCGCCACTTCTACCATCCCCTGCTGGAATGAGTCCACTCCGGCAGCCAGCGAGGTGGCAACCCGCGGCGCGCTGGCGGCAATCGTCAGGCTGCCAACCGCCGCATTGTGCACCGACATAGCAAAATCGGTTGGCGAGGGGCTTTGCTGATCCGCCAGAGCAGTCAGAATGCGTAAGTTGCGCTCCAGCTCGCCGTGGCGGCTGGTAAAGACAATGGCATCAACCTGCTGGCGCTGCATCAGCGCCAGACCACAATCGACGGCGAGACGGCTGCCGCTGCTCAGACGGCGCGCTGTCATCATTGGCAGCTGGCGACACTTTGCCAGCGGCAATGCGGCGTCAATAATCGCCTCGTGCTGTGCCCACTGCTGCCAGTCAGCTGACTCAGACAGGCCAGGCGCACTGGCTTGCCAGTCGATGAGATTAAAATGCAGATTCATACCATTATTCTTCTTCAGACGTCGTTGATTGCCGCAAGCCTCAGCATGACGCCAGCAGGCAACAAATACGATCGGAATTCGCCGTATTTGCCAGCACTTTAATCAAAATGAGCAATGACAGAATTTAATCGCGATATTACGTTTATTTCAGCGCCTGAGCGGAGAGTCGCAGCTGTATATCTTCATCGAGGTTATTTACCCAGCGATTGTAATTTCGATGGATCATGCCGCCGCTGGCCATCAAATTATGTGAACCTACATAATTGATATTGTAACGAGTTGCAGTGTAATCAATGCGAATATCCGCACTGTGACCGCGCTGCGCAAGATGTCCGTTAATTACCCCGGGGGCCACCGGCGTCATCACCCATTTCCGCGCCATTCCGGCCTCCAGAATCGCCGTTCTGACCTGATCCTGGCTGACTTTTGCATTAACCGGATGCTGAACATTCAATACTGGCGCAGTGCGTGAACAGGCGGTCAGTGTTGCAATGGCGAACGCCATCGCCAGCAGGTGATGAATTTTCATAATATCCCTTTAAGTGATTCGTCATATATAGCGAAAAAACGCGCGCATAATAGCACCAAATGTAAAGAAAGGTGAAGCGCGGGATGATCGGTGTGAACGAAAGGCGGAAAAACTCATTTTAAAGCGGAAAGATAAACCTTATTTGAACAAAGGGCGGTTTTCTCACCGCCCCTGATAATTATGACGCTGGCTTCCAGCCTCCTCCCAGTGCGCGATACAGATCGATCTGCGCCAACAGCAGGCTGTTTTTCAGCTGTACCACGCTGAGCTGGGTACTGAACAGCGTGCGCTGTGCATCCAGCTCATCAAGATAAGAAGCATAACCATTCTGATAGCGATTGCGTGCAATGCGCAGCGCTTCGCTGACGATCTCCTGCTGTTTTTCTAACTCCCGCAGCTGTTCGCCGTTGCGCTGGATCGCATCAATATCGTTATTCACCTCACTAAAGGCGTTGCGCACCACTTTCTCATAGTTGTACAGCGCCTGATTACGTGAGGCCATCGACACATCCACCTGCGCGGTCAAGGCTTCGCGATTCAGCAGCGGGGCCAGCACGCTGCCGCCCACGCTCCATAAGCGGAACGGATTATCCACCAGCTGATGCAGCACTGAACTTTGCAGCGTGCCGGAGGCCGTCAGATTCAGCGATGGCAGCAGATTAGCCTGCGAGGATTGCAGCGTCTTGTCCGCCGCCAGCAACAGGCGTTCTGCCTGCACAATATCCGGCCGCCGCTGCAACAGTTCCGAAGGCAGCAGCGTCGGTAACTGCTGCGGCATAATCTGGTTAAAGTCTGGGGTGCGGGCAATCTGACGCGGATTCATCCCTGTCAGAATGCTCAGGGCATTTTCCTGCTCGGTAATCTGATGCTGCAACTGCGGTATCTGGGCTTTGGCGCTCTGATACTCTGACGCCGCCTGCACCCACTCCAGCCGCGAGGTATAGCCGGTTTCATACTGGCGCTTCGCCAGCTGCAACGAATTTTCGCGCGAAGCGAGGGTCGCCCGGGTAACGCGCAGTTGCTCATCCAGCGCGCACAGCGTCAGATAGCCTGAGGCTACCGAGCTGGCGACGGTAAGTTCCGCTGCCGACGCGGCCGCCTGCTGGGCTGCCAGTGAATACTGCGCGGCATCAATGCTGCTGCTGCGCGCGCCCCAGATATCGACATCATAATTGGCCTGCAGCAATCCCTGAAACACCGAGTGATCGCCCGGTAGCCCGGTCGCCGCTGAAAGCGTGCGGGCGCGGGTGGCGCTGACGCCAGCATCCAGCGTCGGCAGGTTATCGCCCTGTGCGGCACGCAACTGGGCACGATACTGATCGACGCGCGAACGTGCAGTCAGAATATCCGGGTTATTACGCAGCGACTGCTCGACCAGATGATTCATATTATCGTCGCCGAAGGCGCGCCACCAGTTGGCTTCCAGCGTGGATGCCGGCCCCACCTGGTTGCGCCATTCGGCCGGAATCAGCAGCGACTGCGGCGCTTTTTCAACGTTGGTAGAGCAGGCCGCCAGCGCCAGCGGGATCAGCAACGCCAACAGCTTTGGTTGCCAGCGCATCACCGATTCTCCTTAGCCGCGTCAGTTTCAATCGTCAGCTGCACCGACATTCCCGGACGCAGCCGCGCATGATTTTCACTGGTGATTTTAATTCGCACCGGAATACGCTGGGCGATTTTAACAAAGTTACCGGTGGCGTTATCCGGCGAAATAGCACTGAACTCGGAACCTGCCGCCGGAGAGATATACTCCACTTCCCCGCTAAAGCGCTCGCCATCCAGTGCATCCACACGGAACGTCACCGGCAGGCCTGGCTTAACCCGCGCCATCTGCGTCTCTTTCATATTGGCGATCACCCACAGCTGTGCAGGCACCAGAGAGGTCAGGCGCGTACCGGCGGTGACGTAAGCTCCCTGCCGCACCGCAATCTGTCCCAACTGGCCGTCACGCGGCGCGATGATGCGGGTGTTATCAAGATCGATTTGCGCCAGTTCCAGCGCCGCTTGCGCGTTGGCAACATCGGCTTCCATCGAGGCACGATTGACTATCACCGTCTGCAAATCCTGCCGTGATACCTCAAGGGTGGCTTTGGCCTGCTGCACGTCGGCTTCGGTCTGACTGTTACTGGCACGCGACGCATCCCGCTCACGCACCGATAGCGAACCGTCTGACACCAGATTTTCTACCCGCTTCAGATCCAGCCCGCTTTTCACCGCCTGCGCTTTTGCATTGGTCAACGCCGCCTGATTACGCGCAATCACCGCCTCCGCGCTGCGCCGCTGCTGGATATTATTCGCCAGTGCAGCTTGTTTCATATCCAGCTGCGCCTGTGCCTGGTGAACGCGCTGACGATAAATGCGATCGTCGATGGTCATCAGCAGCTCCCCCTGCTTCACCGGCTGGAAATCCTGCACCTCGACGGAGGTGACATAGCCGTTAACCTGAGGGCTGATAAAGGTAATCTGGCCACGCACATAGGCATTTTCGGTACTCTGAGCGCTGCTGGTAAACGGCCACAGCTGCCAGGCGTACAGAATCACCAGAACCCCGACGATAGCGATACCGCTGCCGACGGCGATGGATAAAATACGCAGCTTGTTAGTTCTCTCGCGCTCGGAGGCTTGCGCCTGTTCCTGTTGACTCATTGTTAATCCCTGCCAGATTCAGTTATTGCTGGTGTTTGTTGTGCTGCTTGCTGGTTACGCTTTGCCTGACGCCAGTTGAGATAGCGCAGGCGGGTTAAGCGCCACAGCACCCACATCAGGGTGCACAGCGCCATACCGGCAGTCAGTAAATAGGTATCGTTATATGCCAGTACATTGGCCTGCAATGTGGCGACGCTTTGCAGCTGCACGACGCCCTCGGCATTGCGTAAAATGCCATCGCCAATCAGGCTGTTGTACAGCGCGGTATACTGGCTAAGCCGTTCCGTCACATTAGGGTCAAGCAGCGACAGCTGATCGCCCAGCAGACTGGAGTGGTACTTCTCCCGCCAGGTCTGAAAGGTGCCGAGGATCGCCGAGCCAATCAGCCCGCCAAGATTCTGGCTCATGCCGAACAACACCACAAAGCTGACCAGATTTTTCGGCTGCGTCACCACGCCGCCCACGCCCAGCAGCATCGCCGGGGCAAGGAAAAAGGCGCTGCTGAAGCCAAGTAAAAACTGGCTGAAATACATATTTTCCGGGCGCGTCAGCGGGTTAGAATCAGCATCCATTAGCGAAGCGATCATCATAATCAGCAGCGAGACGACAATTGGCCAGGCTAAGATGGGTCGGCTTAATCGTCAGCGCGCTGGCAATGATGCCGACGATCACTCCGGCAATAATCGCCAGCGCCAGACCGCGCATCTGATCGTTTTGCAGGCCAATCTGCTGTAAAAAGCCTATCGCGCCGGTATTCTGCTCGGCCAGCACCACGCGCATCATAATCATCACAATGCCCAGCCGCACTATCGCTCCGCTGCCGAGCCAGCGGGTATTAATTAACGGGTTGGTGCGGTTATGCTCCACCACCACCGCGGCGACAATCAGTACCAGCGCCAGCGCCAGGCAGACACCCAGCCACGGCGTGGTAAACCACCATTCAATGCGCCCCAGCGACAGTACGCCGCACAGCAGCGCCATGCCCGGTGCCAGCAGCACAAAAGTGAGAAAGTCGGTTTTTTCGAACACTTTATTGCGATCGCCGGGCGGCAACTTCAGCAGAAAAACGCAGCCGAGCGCAATCATCGCCAGCCCCAGCTCGAACAGATACAGCCCGCGCCACTCATCAAGCTGCAACAGCTCGGTAGAAAACAGCCGCGCCAGTGGGATCGCCAGCTGCGAGGCGCAGATACCGATGGTCAATGCTTTCAGTCGATGCTTCGCTGGCCACGCCTGAATCTGATAATAAATACCGAGCGAACTGAGCGCCGCACCGACCATGCCATGCGCGGCGCGCACGATAATCGCCGAGCTGAGATCGTTGGCAAACAGATGGAAAAACGCCACCAGCACATACAGCACCAGAAAAGCTTCGGTAAAAATACGCAGGCCAAACTGCTGGCGAAACTTCACCAACAGTAAGTTAATTGAGATATTGCCCATGACATAGACCGCCGGTAACCAGGCAATCTCATTTGAATAGGCGCCAAAGGTTCCCTGTAAATTGGTCAGATTGGCGGTAACCAGCGCGTTACTCAGCGCACCGGTAATCGAAATCAGCAGGCCAATCAGGCCAAAGGCAATGCGTTTATGGCCCGGGTGGATCGGCGTTGACGGCGATCCCGGCAGCATCGGTTTTTCATGCGGCTGCCAGTCACGCGGCCCATAAGGACTGTTTTTCGCCACGTCAGCTTGCTCCGGTTGCCGTCAACAATTGCTGCAAAACTTTCTGTGTAATCGCCAGTTCCTGCTCATCGACGTTCGCCAGCAGTTCACCGCGTAGGGTATCGGCTTCAATTTTCACCCGACGAAACACTTCACTGCCCTGTTCGGTAACCAGCAGCAGCCGCTTGCGTCGATCCTCCTCCGGCTGAACGCGCTGCACCAGGTTTTGCCTGACCAGACGATCGATTAGCGGCACCACGCTGGCTTCTTCCAGCCCGAGTATCTGCGCCAGCGCCTTTTGCGTCATCGGCTCATTTTCGCTGGCGATAGTGGCCACGGCAAACCAGCTGTTCATGCTCAGGCCATTAGCTTTTAAGCGCCGATCGATCGCCAGCCGCCACGCATGGGCAGTGAGATGAAGTAAACGCGAGAAATTATGCTGCTGAGTGTCCAACATATAGAGGCCTGATGATTAGATATCTAACTAAATAATAGCCGCAATTATACGCAAGCAGAAATCCTGTTGTGAAGTCCCTGGTTGCTGGATGTTGTGCACAAAGTGGCAAAATTCAGGTGGATAAAAGTAGTTTAGCAGCGAAAGCTAAAATAGCGCTTCGCTGCTCATTTCACTTAGCGGGCGGTGCAAAAACCTTGATGGCCTGCGGGCGAATGGAAAACTGTGCGGGCGTGGTGCCGACAATCTCACCATCTGCATTAATCGCATGTGGGCGGCGGGTGGTGATGGTCAGTGCGGTCGCCGGGAAAGCGCGCACTTTGCGCCATTTACCGTGGGTGCCGCGCCGCAGATAAGGGGCCAGCGCCAGCATCTCCCACCAGTGATCCAGCTCCAGACTGTAAACATCAAGCTGGCCGTCGTCGGGCGTGGCGCTCTGCTCTACCGTCATACCGCCGCCATAAAAACGGCCATTACCGACTGAAATCTGCATGGTTTTCACCGTTTCCTGCTGACCATGGTGGTCAATCTGCACGGTAAACGGACGACTTTGACGAAACAGCTTCAGCGCGGCAAAAGCGTAACCCAGCACGCCCCAACGCTTCTTTGAAGCAGCCGTCAGGTTTTTCGCCAGTGAGGCAGAGAACCCGATGCTGGCAACATTGAAGAATGGTCGCTCATTAACCATCCCCACATCCAACTGGCGCAGATTTCCGGCGGCAATTATCGCCACCGCACGGTTCAGATCTTTCGGGATAGCCAGCGTGCGCGCCAGATCGTTTGCGGTTCCCAGCGGTAAAATTCCCAGCGGCAAACCGGTTGCCATTAACGCAGCCGCAGCGGTGTTTAACGAGCCGTCACCGCCGCCGACGATCACCAGATCGATGCGATCGGCGCAGGCATAAATCGCCTCGCTGAGGGTCAGTGACGGATCGGGATACACAATCTCAATATCATGACGACCCAGCGCCGCAATCGCCATTTCGAAACTACGGGCGCCATTGCGTGACTGACGGTTAATTAAAAGTAGCGCTCGACGCGACATGTTACTTGCCCTTCTGATAACAGAAGCGCAATTAGACTCTCCTGCCGCAACCTGCTCAAGCGGGCTTTAACTGCCTTACATTGCTGACATTTCATTACGTTAACGTGCAGATGGCCTCGCGTATCGACATCACTTGCCAGCCAGATTACAACGGTTAGTATTATCAAATTGAATATCAGACTAAATAACAGTGAGAAAATGAATCGCTACCCGATGTTCAGTCCGCAGCAGTTGCTGAGCTTTGTTGCCGTTTGTGAGAGCGGCAGCTTCACCCGTGCCGCCGAGCGCGTCTTTCTCTCACAGTCGACCGTCAGTCAGCAAGTGCGCCGACTGGAAGAGATGCTGGGTAAAGCGCTGCTGGAGCGCTCGTCACATCAGGTGTTACTGACCGAGGAGGGTGAAAAGCTGCTGGGCTATGCGCGACGAATTATTGCGCTGAATGGTGAAGCCCATGACGCGCTGACGGATCTGTGGCGCGACGGCGTGGTACGGCTCGGCATGCCGGAAGATTTTGCCGGCCCCACTACCGCCCTGCTGGCCGAATTCAGCCGCACGCACCCGCAGCTGCGGCTGGATGTCTCCAGTGGATTAAGCAATGAACTACGCAGTGCCTGGCAGCGGGAAGAGCTGGATATCATTCTGATTAAACAAGCCAAAGGGGACAAACCGAAAGCGGCGCGCGCTGAGCCATTATTATGGCTGGACAGCGCCGAATGGCCCACGTTTGAGCAGTCGCCGGTGCCGCTGGTCCTGTTTCCACAAAATGGTTTATATCGTGATGAGCTGTGTCAGGCGATGGATGCGCTGGACCGCCGCTGGCGCATCAGTTACAGCAGCGCCAGCCTTGCCGCACTGGTCGCCGCCAGCGCTGCCGGGCTGGGCGTCACGCTGCTGCCCGCCAGCTGCCGTTTACCCCAGCATCGGGTGCTTGGCGCGGAAAGCGCCCTGCCGGCAGTTGATAATTTTGAGCTGGCGCTGTTTTATCGCGATAACGCCTCTGCCGCGCAGCTGGAACTGGCAGAAAAGCTGCGGCAATTTTGTCAGCTGGCTTAGCAGTGCTTTTTCCACTGATAACCAGTGGAAAATATCACAGCCAGCACGCGCCGATTCTTTTAGGGTGGTAACGCAATGCAAACCCTTTCCGTTCGCCTGATTAAGGAAATCGATGTGCAAAACCCTCAACAACCGAGTCGCAGAAACTTTCTCTCACAAAGTGCCAGAGTTACCGCTGGTGGCGTGTTACTGGCATCCGGTATGGCAGCCGCCGCGCCGTCAACGGCAAGCAGCATAATATGTGCCGATGACGCGCGCAGCGTTAAGCAGTTTGACGCCAGTCACTATCTGCTGCGCAATGTGCGACTCGAAGAGGGATTCGAACGCGAGGGTGAAATGATTATCGGCACCCGTACCGGGCTGTGGACGCTGGAAATCAATCACGGCAAAATCGTCGCCGTTCAGCCCGCGACGACTGCCGCAGCCAGCGACCTGCCGGTGTTTGATGCCGGTGGCTTATTGCTGTTACCTGCCACACGCGATATGCATATCCATCTGGATAAGACCTTTTACGGTGGCCCGTGGCAGGCGCCGCGCCCGCGCAAAGGCAAGACGATTATGGATATGATCGCCCGCGAGCAGCAACTTATCCCACAGTTGCTGCCTACCTCCGTGGCGCGCGCTGAAGCGATCATCGATCTGTTACATGCCAAAGGCACCACGGTGGCGCGCAGCCACTGTAATATCGATCCGGTGAGCGGGCTGAAAAGTCTCGAACATCTGCAAATCGCGCTGGAAAAACACCGTAATGATTTCAGTTGTGAAATCGTTGCTTTTCCACAGCATGGCTTACTGCATTCAAAGGTCGATGGTCTGATGCGTGAAGCGATGCAGATGGGCGTGCAGTTTGTCGGCGGGCTTGATCCGACCAATGTCGATGGCGATATGGAAAAATCACTCGACGCGATGTTCCGTATTGCGCTCGATACTAATACCGGCGTGGATATTCATCTGCATGAAACCAGCCCGGCTGGCGTTGCCGCCATCAAATATATGATTAAGACCGTCAAAGAAAACCCCACGCTGAAAGGTAAAGTGACCCTTAGTCACGGCTTTGCGCTGGCGACTTTGTCTGGCAATGAACTGGATACGGTGATTCGTGACATGGCTGAGCAGCAGTTTAGCGTCGCCTCAACGATACCACTGGGCAAACTGACCATGCCATTACCGCAGCTAAGTGCGCAAGGCGTGACGGTAATGACCGGCACCGACAGCGTGATCGATCACTGGTCGCCGTTTGGCAGCGGCAGCATGCTGGAGAAAGCTAACCTGTATGCACAGCTGTACGGCCACTCTGACGAGTTTGGCCTGACGCGCTCACTGGCAATTGCCACCGGTGATGTGCTGCCGCTGGATAGCAGCGGTAAGCGCCAGTGGCCTGCGGTCAATGATGATGCGGAGATGATACTGGTGGATGCCAGCTGCTCTGCCGAAGCGGTGGCACGTATTTCTGAAGTGAAAGCCACATTCCACCAAGGCCGTGTGGTTTTTGGCGGCGTGGCAAAAGCGTAATAGTGAAGTGGGCGGCGGCAACATCGCTGCGGTAACAACGTTACTCTTCGCCGCGTTCAGTTAACACCTTTGCATATCGTGGAGCCGTTTTCGGCTCCCGTCCGGATAAATCCTCGGCATCAACGACGATTGATCAATGCAGCGGGCAAGGCCAGCGATGCGGAATACCAAAAGCCTGTAACAGTAGTAGCGTAAATACCGCAGCAAAAAACAGTGAAATAAGCGCCGCCAGTGCCCCGGTTACCCATTTTTCGATAGCTGAATACGTCATAGTGTGACCTCACTAAATTTCAGTCAGAGAATACTGCTCAGTAATTCCCTTCTGGCACCTGTTGCGCCAAAAGCTCCCTTACTCTTCGTCGTTAACAGATAAGCAACATTGTTAAATATTGCTTATCTGTATAAGGTAGATCATCACTATAAACATCGGGGTTTTAATCGCGCGGCGTTATGTAAATATTTGTAAGCTAAAATCATATTAAACTGAAAATATTGATAATTTTCCACAATCAAAATCAAGGCAGGTCGTTAATCTGGGTGTAAATAGCTAAATCAGCATGGGCAATTATATCGATATAGCTTAAGCAGCGTCGAGGAAGGAATAGTACAACAGAGAATTTCAGACATAAAAAAACCGCCTTTCGGCGGTTACGACATTACTGCACATTGCTTTTATTTATTCTGTCTAATCACGACGTTAACACAATCGGATAATGACGCGCATTCTACCATCCGGTGGTTTTTTTTCAATAACTTTAGTATGGGTTTACTGACCCGATCGTTGTGACATTCGCGAACGCAGCTGCGCCAGTAGCCATTGCAGCGCCGGGTCGTTATCACGCCGCTTATGCCACAGTAACGAAAGCCTGAAAGGAGTAATGCTGACCGGCACCTGGCTGCTTATCAGGCCATAATGCTCTTTCCAGCTGGCGGCCAGCCCTTCCGGTACCGTAGCCAGCAGCGGCATCTGTTCAAGCATCAATGGCAGCGAAGAAAAATGCGGCGTGACGTAGCGAATCCTGCGCGACCTTCTCTGTAAGGCCAGCTGTTCATCCACTTTGCTGTGACTGGCCCCCCGATAGGAAACCAGTACATGATCGGCAGCGACAAACTCATCAAGAGTTATTGGCGTACTCAACGCTAACTGGCGTGGATGCCATAAAGTGCAAAAACGCATTTGGCGAATGTTTTCTCTGATCAGGCCAGCGGGAGTCTCTTCAGCGACCGAAATCGCTACCTCGATTTTATCCTGCTGGATGCTTAATACATCCTGGAAAGGATCGCTGGCGCTGACCTGCAACGTTATCCCCGGCGCTTCCCGTGCGGTACGCGCCAGCAAACCTGGCATCAGCCAGCTCTCTACCCAGTCGCTCATACCCATGCGAAAAGTGTGGCTGTCCGTCGCCGGTGAAAACCTCGGGGGCTGAAACAGTACCTGCTGCATCTGCTCCATCATCGGCAACAGGGCAGCCACCAGCGACTCGGCACGCGGCGTGGCGATCATCCCCTGCGCGCTACGAACAAACAGTGGATCGTTAAACATTTCACGTAATCGGCTCAGCGCGCCGCTGACCGCTGGCTGCCCAAGGTGCAATTTGTCTGCGGTGCGCGATACACTGCCTTCGCGGTGCAGCACCAGCAGCACCGTCAGCAGATTAAGATCAACGCGACTAAAATCACTTTCCCTGATGTTGTTCATTATTTTAATCGATTTGAATGATGTTCATAGCCGCAGGATACTGCCTGTCAGCTGATAACAACAACTGTTAATGAGGAAATAATGAAACTACTGATGGCGCTGATCGCCACCCTGACGTTTTCCAGCGCTACGCTGGCGGCTGAGACGCAGACACCGCTGGATCGCCAGGCTCCGGGATACTACCGCATGATGCTCGGCAAACTGCGTATTACCGCCGTCTCTGACGGCACGGTAACCATTCCACTTGAGAAGCTGCTGACCCACATCACTGCGGAAGAACTGCGGGAAAGGATGGCGAATGAGGCGATGACTCCAGAGGCAGAAACCTCAATTAATGCCTTTGTTATCGATAACGGCCAGCAGCGAATTCTGATCGATGCCGGTGCCGGCGATCTTTTTGGCCACAGCGGCGGCCATCTGCTGGAGAATCTGGCCGCGGCAGGCTACCCGGCGGAATCGATCAATGCGGTATTACTGACCCATATTCATGCTGACCACTCCGGCGGGGTGTCACGCGATGGCAAGCCGGCCTTTCCGAATGCCGAGGTTTATGTAGATAATAAAGATGCAGATTTTTGGTTAAACCAGAACAATATCAACAAAGTGGAAGTAAGCCAGCAGCACACCTTCGCCGAGTCTGAACAGACGCTGCGCCCGGTGATTGATGCCGGACGCTTCTCCACCTTTACCGCACCTGCCAGCGTAGTTGCCGGTATTCAGGCGATTCCGGCCGCCGGACATACGCCGGGCAGCGTGCTGTACCGGATAGAAAGTGAAGGCCAGGTACTGGTGCTGTGGGGTGATATTATCCATGCCAAAGCGGTGCAGATGCCTGACCCGCATGTGGCGATTCATTTTGATGTCAGTCAGCCTGATGCGGTGCTGACCCGTGAAAAAGTGCTGGCGCAGGCGGCAGATCAAGGTTACTGGGTGGCAGCCGCACATATCGCCTTTCCGGGGCTGGGACATGTGAAGAAAGCAACTGATGGCTACCGCTGGGTGGCGTCGAATTATACGACCCAACTGGCACACTGATTTTCTCCCGTGTATCAGCTGGTGCACGGGAATTATTACGGACTCTTCAGTCTGAAATCGGCTTTGAATAGATCGAATACCCAGTCATCCTGCCACTTGCCATAAAGAAAATAGTTTTCACGCAGCGTACCTTTCTGCACTAATCCCGCTTTTTCCAGCACCGCTTTTGACGCCAGTTGCCTGCGGTAACGTTAGCGATTAACTTGCGAAAATGTGGCAGTGAAAATGCTCATTATCACCTTTTTTCCGTATGACCAGACACAGCCAGTGCGTGCTGCCTGGTGTCCAGCGCGGCAGTCGGCTATCGAAGGAGTCGCATTGAAATGATGTAACGCTAACATCAAAATTAATATGCGAAAAGTGCCGTATTTAAGGTGGTATCCGGCAGTCACTTACCGTGATACAGCATATTCTGTGCTATACTGCCCATCCCGGAAATTTTGCATATGAAATCAGAAGACACGCTTGACTGGTATCCAGCCCAGCTCCCACCGGTAAAACTCATTCTTGGCAACGCGATCCTTGAGGTCTGCAAGCTTGGCCGTCCGATCAATACCCGAACTCTGCTTGAATATCTGCAAGTCGCTCAGGCTAAGCAAAAGCGCCGCGATGACAAGATTGCTATGCAGACGGCGATTGATGTGCTCAGAGACAATCAGCGTATTAATGGCCGGTTGTAACGCTACGCAGCCGCCAGTCATTTATCCTGCAATAAATTAGCCACCGTTTGTCATTAACATTTTCTAACGTCTGAAACCATCATCTATAACAACAGGTTATGGAAGAATCGGTCTGCCGCACTTGCACTCTTTGAGGTGACTGCCAGGGTTAATACAGTAATTTAGCCAATAACAGCAGCGAACAAGGAGTCAAAATGGCACGTTTTAATCAAAAAGTTGTGGTGGTCACCGGTGCCGGTTCTGGGATTGGAGCAGCTACCGCCAAACGCTTTGCCAGTGAGGGAGCGGCAGTCGTTTTAGTCGGCCGCACTGAACAAAAGCTGGAAAAAACCCTTGCCACACTCACTCCCGGCAACCACCTTGTGGCCCCCTGCGATGTCGGTGAGGCTGAACAGGTTGAAACCTTGTCACGCCGCGTGCTGGAGAAATATGGTCAGGTTGACGTGCTGGTGAACAATGCGGGCGTTATCGTGCAGGGACGTATCCATGAAGTGGCACTCGACGACTGGAAGCAGTTGATGAAAGTGGATCTGGACGGCGTGTTTCACTGCATTCACTACTTTATGCCCGCACTGCTTAGCAGCAAAGGTAACGTGGTAAACATTTCTTCGGTATCTGGTTTAGGTGGCGACTGGGGAATGAGCATTTACAATGCGGCCAAAGGTGCAGTAACCAACTTTACCCGCGCGCTGGCCATGGACTACGGTACCGATGGCGTGCGCATCAATGCCGTCTGCCCTGGCTTTACCCTGACTGAACTCACTGAAGAAGTGGAAAGTAATCAGCAACTACTGAATAAGTTTTACGAGCGCATCCCACTGGCTCGTGCCGGTCAGCCTGACGATATTGCCGCTGCGGTCGCCTTTATCGCCAGCGATGATGCCGCTTATATTACCGGTGTTAATTTGCCGGTTGATGGCGGCCTGACGGCCTCAAACGGGCAGCCTAAACAGGCGTAACCGGCATAATGACCCGGGCGACACAGTGTGTCGCCTTCGTTTTGCCCTGCCCGACTTATGCTGCGCGGTTAATCTGGCGGCTTAAGGCAATCTTTTCCGCCTGCAGCAGCAGCTCCTGCAAATCATCTTCATCGATATCAATCAACTGCCCCTGCATCAGCGCTTCATGCAAATCATGACGCGTGATCGGTACGTCAATGGCTACCGGCTGCGGTTTAGCTTCAACTGCGGCCAGCGGATGAGGATAGCGACGGCCTGCCAGGTTATTAAACACAATTGCCAACAGCGCCAGGGACACAGAATTAAGTAATATTGGCGTAAAGGCAAACAGATAACCGGCCTGATGCGTCGCTGACCCGCCCAGTATCACGGTTAATGCCACCGCACCACCCGGTGGATGCAGACAGCGCAGTTGGAACATCAACGCAATGGCAAGACAGGCGGCAACGCCACAGGCAATCGCCGGATTGCTGATCCACATACTGACAGTGACGCCCGACAGTGCAGAAACAAAATTGCCCCCCACCACCGACCATGGCTGCGCCAGCGGGCTGTTCGGTACACCAAACAGCAGTACGGCAGATGCCCCCATCGGTGCCACAAACCAGAGATTTACCTCTCCCAGCAGCCAGTGGCTAAACAAACTGGTGATTGCCAGACCAATGCCTGCACCCAGGCTGGCCAGCAGTATCTGTTTGCGTGCCACCGCCAGCGGATGCGGCCACAGTCGCCCGAAGAAAATGCGCATTTTTTTCGCCAGGCGGGGTGGGGATTGTTGTTCCATTACTTAATTCGCTCGGTCATAACAAAATCTTATCTCAGAAAGCGAGGATTTTCCCTGATTGACGGCGCAGTAACAACCTGAATAAATTTGTGGTAATTAATTTTTACCCTGCTTTAACCCTCTGATAGCATGCATAAACGCCCTGCCCTGGTCGCTTATTGTGAAATCGATCACAAAGCTTTAATGTTAACGTTAACAATAGTGATCGGCATCGCATAATTAAGCTTATGATGCTTCAAAAATCACAAAGTTAACGTTAACAATACTGCCAACCTCGTTGATAAGCGGAAAAAAGCGCAACATGAAAACCAGTAAACGTAGTCACTACCTATTGCTTAGCGGGCTGCTATTTTGCTTTTTTTACACCTGGTCCTCGGCATTCTCACTGATCTCCTTATGGCTGAGTCAGAAAGTTGGGTTGCGCGGCAGCGAAACCGGACTGATATTTTCCGCCACCGCACTGACGGCGCTCTGCGCTCAACCGCTGTATGGTTTTATCCAGGATAAGCTGGGATTGCGCAAAAACCTGCTGTGGATGATCGGCGGGTTGCTGTTGATCAGCGGGCCATTCTTTATTTTTGTCTTCGCGCCGCTGCTGCAAATTAATATTCTGCTGGGCGCGGTTGCTGGCGGCCTGTATGTCGGTGCGACTTTTTTTGCCGGTATCGGCGCGCTGGAATCCTACACCGAACGCGTCAGCCGCATTCTGGGCTTTGAGTTTGGCAAGGCGCGGATGTGGGGTTCGCTTGGCTGGGCAACCGCCACTTTCTTCGCCGGTTTTCTGTTTAATATCGATCCCAATCTTAACTTCTGGATGGCATCGTCAGCGGCGGTAGTATTCCTGCTGCTGTTAGCCTGCCTGCGCGAAGTGAAAACGGAGGCGCTGAGCCAGCTGGAATATGGCAAATCCGACGGCCTGACGCTGGCGGATGTCGCCGCTCTGTTTCGGTTGCCGCGCTTCTGGGCGCTGATTGTGTTTGTCTCCGGCGTCAGTGTGTATAACGTTTACGATCAGCAATTCCCGGTGTACTTCTCGTCGCTATTTTCTGACGTTAAAAACGGCAATGAGATGTACGGCTTCCTTAACTCATTCCAGGTGTTGCTTGAGGCGGGTGGCATGTTTCTCGCCCCCCTGGTGGTCAACCGTATCGGTGCCAAAAATGGCCTGCTGCTGAGCGGCATGATTATGGCGCTGCGGGTGATTGGCTCCGGGCTGGCGGCGGATGCAGTGACCATCTCGCTGATGAAGCTGCTGCATGCGGTCGAGCTGCCAATTCTGCTTATCGCGATGTTTAAGTACATTACCACCCGCTTCGACGCGCGACTCTCCGCCACGCTGTATCTGGTCGGCTTCCAGTTTGTCACTCAGGTTTGTGCCAGCGTGCTGTCACCGCTCGCCGGACACGGCTACGACCTGATCGGTTTTGCCAATACCTACATGATCATGGGCACGCTGGTACTCGGCCTGACCCTGATCTCCTGCTTCCTGCTGCTGGGTGACAAAGCCAGCATGCCCCCTTCCCTGCAATTGAAACAGAGTGAGTCCTTATGAAACAGCGACTGGAACGCGCCGAACAGGCGCTGAGCACCGCGGTTAAGCAGCGTGATGATGCTTTTTATCCCCATTATCATCTGGCTCCGCCAGCAGGCTGGATGAACGACCCGAATGGCTTGATCTATCATCAGGGTCTGTATCATGCGTTTTATCAGCATCATCCGTTCAGTGAAAACTGGGGGCCGATGCACTGGGGACACGCCACCAGCCATGACATGGTGCACTGGCAGCATCAACCGATCGCACTGGCGCCAGGCGATGAGTACGATGCTGATGGCTGCTTTTCCGGCAGCGCTGTCGACGACCACGGCATCCTCAGCCTGATTTACACCGGTCACGTCTGGCTAAACGGTGAAGGTAATGACAGCGCAATTCGTGAAGTGCAGTGTCTGGCCACCAGCGAAGACGGCATTCATTTCACCAAACAGGGCGTAGTGCTGACACCGCCACCGGGCATTATGCATTTTCGCGATCCGAAAGTATGGCGTGGAGACGACAACTGGTGGATGGTTATTGGTGCCCGTGACGCTGACGATCGCGGCCAGGTACTGCTTTATCGCGGCAGCAGCCTGCGCGACTGGCAGCTGGATCGCGTGCTGGCGCAGGCCGACGATCAGTGTGGCTATATGTGGGAGTGCCCGGATTTTTTCCCGCTCGGTGAGGAACACATTTTACTTTGCTCGCCGCAGGGTATCGCCGCACAGGGTTATGATTATCGCAACCTGTTTCAGAGCGGCTGCCTGCGCGGCCAGTGGCAGCCAGGCAGTGATTTTACCGTCAGCCATCAATTTACCGAACTGGATCACGGGCATGATTTCTATGCACCACAATCGTTTATCGCCGCAGATGGTCGGCGGATAGTGATAGCGTGGATGGATATGTGGGAATCGACTATGCCATCAAAAGCCGGTGGCTGGGCGGGCTGCATGACGTTACCGCGTGAGCTGACCCTGCAACACAATCAGATCCGCATGTCACCGGTAGCTGAAGTCGATACGCTACGCCGCACTCATCACGCCATTCCGGCCGCTCAGTTGCGCAATTGTGACCAACCGCTGGTGGCTGAGGCAGATGCGGTCGAATTGATTACCCATTGGGATCTCACTGCATCGACTGCCGAAAGCTTTGGCCTGCAACTTGGCGATGGCCTGACCATTGCGGTTGACAGCCAGTCCCGGCGGCTGATTCTGCAACGTCACTATCCGCAGCATGATATTCAGGGATATCGCAGCGTAGCTTTACCGGCGACGGATACCCTGCATCTGCGGGTCTTTATCGACAGCTCGTCGGTAGAGGTATTTGTTAATCATGGTGAAGCGACGCTCTCCAGCCGCATCTGGCCGCAGCAGGATCAGCGCGCACTGTCGCTGTTTGCCCGCAATGGTCAGGCTGAATTGCTAAGCGGCGACCACTGGACGCTGGCCGCCAACTAAGATTTATAAAGAAGCCCGCTCCAGCAGGGGCGAGGCTATTTTTACTAACCCCTGACTGCCGCGTTGCTCAATCAGATGCAATACCGCTTCGCGGCCAATTTCGACATGTGGAAGCTGTACGGTCGTCAGCGGCGGCAGAAACAGGTCGCCAATTCCAACCATATTGTCATAACCCAGCACCGCCACCTGTTGCGGTATCGCAATCCCTCTGGACAGCAGCACCTGATAGGCAAGAAACGCGATGCGGTCATTGCCACAAATCAGCACGTCAAAATTCGCTTTGCCCTGCACTATCGCCGCGTCCAGTATCGCCACCACATCACGATAATGCTCGTCTCCCCACGTCATATGGACCTGGCGCAACTGCGTCTCAGGCAGCCCGGTTTCGCGCCATGCCTGCTCAGCGCCAGCACGGCGGCTGATGCTGGCGGGCGTGCATTGCGGTAACCAAAAGCACAAAGGATGACGATAGCCACGCTGAATAACCGTTTTCATCGCCTGATACTGGCCAGCAAAATCATCCGGAATATAGCCCGGCAGCGGCTTGCCACGGTTAATGCAGTTAGCCAGCACCAGATTTTTATCCAGCAGATTGTCAGGGATATCGACCTCACGCAGGCCCATACTGGTGTAAATAATTCCGTCGGGGCGCTGAGAGAGCAGCTGATTCACCGCCCGCTCACTGTCCTGCTGCGAAGTAATACTGACCAGAAAGCTGCTCCAGCCAAACTCTCTGGCGGTCATCTCAATTGACAGCAGCATCTCAACGGAAAACGGCGTAGTGGCGGTTTCCAGCGCCAGAACGCCGAGAGTAGAGACTTTACTGCTTTTGCCGCGAATTTTGCGCGCTGAGAAATCGGGCACGTAATTCAGCGCATCAATGGCACGCTGGACTCGCGCCAGCGTTTCAGGCTTCAGCTGCTGCGGTTGATTGATTGCTCTTGATACCGTCATCAGCGAAACCGATGCCAGCTTTGCCACTTCTTTCAGCGAAGCCATAACTCTCCCAGGGACCAATGCCAATAGCCTGATCCTACACAAAAAGCGCCTGGCTGCACCTGGAAAAATGACATTCCGCGTTGATTAAGACTGCGGCGTCTCTGAGGCTGGTGCGGACTCTGAGACTGGCGCTGAATCTGAGGTTTTTGCAGTTTCAGATGCCTGACGGGTCTCCGTTGCCTGCATGGTTTCGGTGGTCTGATCCACTGGCGTTGCCGCAGCGGCTTCTGCTGCCTGGGCTGGCTCTGCTGCTGCGGTTTCGGTGGTCTGAGCTGCCTCCGCTGCCGGACTGGCTTCGGTTGTCTGAGTCGGTTCTGCTGCCGGAGTCGCTACCGTTGCCTGAGCCGGTTCTGCTGCTGCGGTTTCGGTGGTCTCCGCCGCTGACGTTGCCTGAGCTATCTCAGGTTTCTGAACGGTTTCCGCCGCCGGCGCCGGCTCTGTTTTCTGAACAGTTGGCGATATTTTTGCGCTCTCGCTTTTGGTCGCTGCCGGAACCGGCGGCGTTTCTGGATGCGGATCTTCGCTCAGTTCAGTAAACAACGGTTTGCTTTTGGTCACGGTGTAAGCAACATAACGAGTACTGTCGGGCGCGGTAGTGATTTTTACCGAGGGGATAGTGACACGACCAATCAGCGACCGCGCATAGCCTCCTACCTGATGTGCGCCTGCGGGCACATGGAGCGCCATACTTTCACCCACCGGCAGAGCACCCGCTTCGCTACCGTCGACGGTAACAAATATCGTTGCCCCATCAGCGGTACGCGCCGGAAGATGCGTCACTTCGACCAGCGTGTCACCCTGGCTAAAATCGGCCACGGTTTCATTTACTGAATGTTTTGCGCATCCGCTAAGTGATACAGCCGCCGTAATCGCGGCCAGGGTAAATCGGTTAATCATGATGCTTGTGCTTCCTGAGAGGCTTTTTGTGATCCTGCGCAGCAATATAGCGGATATCGCGAATGAGATGAACGTGCGCGGGGGCGATCTCAGAGAATTCTGTTGCCCACCTGCCGTTGATTGCACAACAGGTGAGCCGCGCCACTAAATATCAGAGGATTTACGTAAACCTGCCCGATGCAGCGTGGCGACAATGGCTGATACCGCCACCAGCATCAGCACCACGCCGAGAGCAATCATCGCCACAAAACCAAACCATCTGAACAGCAAAAATCCGGCAATACAGCCAGAGAGAAAAGAGAAAATTGTCGTCAGATGCGTATAAAGCTGTTTCTGATGCAATCGTCGCTCGGCATAAGCTGCATGGGTGACCAGTGACGAGATAAACGATCCTAAGGCAATACCCGCATCGGTCAGCGTACCGGTAACGTGTGTTGACCTCACCCGGCCGTTTGAAAGCTGGGTCGAGGTGGAGTTATGCACGCCCATCAGAAAACCGAGCAGCATCAAAATTTCATTGTTGTTTTTTCGCGCGTAGAAAGCGGTCTCAAAAATTGACGTCAGGGTTAATGCCACCCCTTCAACCAACAGAATAAGACAATAAATCGTCCGCAAATTTTTCTTCAGGCCGGCAACTACACTCAATCGGGCAGTGGTTGAGCCGACGATAAATGCGCCGATCAGCAGCGCAAGAAACAGCAGATCATCAAGATCGGAACCCGAAACTTCCGTGGAGATTTGAGAGGCATTACCGGTCATATGGGAAGGGAAAAAGCCAAATGCACCAAAGGCCATCGCATTAAGCACACCTGCTGTTGTCGCCAGCACTAATGCCAGCGAGCGGTCTTCAGTATGAGACCTTGCTTTCTTCTTTTTAATCAGCAAATTATTCACCATTATGGTTATGGGAAAAAGCCTGTACTCCAGTCATAACTTATTCAGCTTAGCCTCAGATAACAGAAGCGGAAGCAGAATAAACTGAAACGATGCTGACAGCGTGTTGATATAAATTATATTTATTAACTTTCTCATCTACTTTTAAAATAGCCAGCCAGCAAAGTAACGATGAAAAACGCCTGCCTGATATCTGCTTTATTTTTATCGGAATAGCAGAAATAAAACGGCTTCAGGCCTCGTTGCTTAACAGCCCACTATTGTCCTTCAGAGAACAAGCCGTGAAAGAATTTGACTATCAGCAGGATTTCAAAACGATCAATTTTCGTCAGCAGCCTGAACGCTATCAGGTCGGTCGCGGCGAGCAAGGCGTACTGATGGTGGAACCGTATAAAAGTGAAATATTGCCGCACTGGCGGTTCAAAACTCCGGCGATTGCTGAGGTATCAGCCAAAAAAATCTTTCAATTATACGAAGAATATCGCGCGGCTGAGGAGTTTGTCGGTATGGATATGGCGCGCAAGTTTATCCAGATGGGCTATACCCGCGCCCGGCGTTACGCCAATCATCAGGGCGGACGCAAATATGATGCTGACGGTAAGGTTTTGCCTTATCAACTGAATGAGGAAAAAGCCGAAGCCGCCGCCATCTTTAAGTCTTACTGGGATAAAATTCGTCAGGATAACGATTACCTGGCGCGTAAAAAAAATCATCAGGCTAAGTATGGTTGAAGACGCCGCCCCGTAGGACAGCAGCAGCTGCGCAATAAAAATTTTTTATCGCCAATGCTTCAGCTAAGCGAAAAATGCGACATAGATCACATTTAGGTTGAAATTTGTTAAGGCGGGCCTAAAATCTCCCGCTTTCTTTTTCACCACCTGAGCTGATTGCCTATGTCTGATATCAACGCCGTTTCACGTAAAACCGCCTGGACACGCGTACTGACTCTCGCTGTGGCCGCCTTTATTTTCAATACCACCGAATATATCCCGGTAGGGCTGCTCTCGGACATTGGCAGTAGCTTTGGTATGGCATCAGCACAAACAGGAATTATGCTCACCGTCTATGCGTGGATTGTGGCGCTGATGTCTTTGCCGTTGATGCTGATGACCAGCCATATCAATCGCCGCACGCTGCTGATTACGGTATTCAGCTTGTTTATCGGCAGCCATCTGCTGTCATTTTGGTCCAGCAGTTTTAATATTTTGCTGGTCAGTCGCGCCGGTGTCGCTCTGGCTCACGCATTATTCTGGTCGATTACCGCCTCGCTGGCAGTACGGCTGGCACCAGCCGGTAAGCGGGCGCAGGCGCTCGGACTGATTGCCACCGCTACAGCACTGGCGTCGGTACTCGGCTTACCGCTCGGCAGAATGATTGGCCAGGGTTTCGGCTGGCGCGTCACGTTTCTGGCGATCGCCGCCGTGGCGTTTCTGCTGTTATGGCTGATAGTAAAAGTGATGCCGAACTTGTCTTCCGAACATGCAGGCTCCATCAGAAGCCTGAACGCGCTGTTTCGCCGTCCGGCGCTGCTGGGGCTTTATCTGCTTGCCGTCAGCATCGTCACCGCGCATTTCACCGCGTTTACCTATATTGAGCCTTTTGTCGCGAAGGTCGCGGGGTTCAGTGAGAATTTTGCCACCCTGCTGTTATTAGTGCTGGGCGCAGCGGGCATCGCTGGTAGCTATATTTTCAGTAAATATGGCGAAGCTAATCTGAACCGGATTCTCACCGGATCGATCGCGCTGTTATTGCTCTGTCTGATGTTGTTATCTGGCGCGGCGGTCAGTGAAACAGGCATGGTGATCCTCTGCTTATTATGGGGAGTGGCGTTTATGATCATCGGCATGAGTATGCAGATGAAAGTGCTGACGCTGGCACCTGATGCCACTGATGTGGCGATGGCGATGTTTTCAGGCATCTTCAATATCGGCATTGGCGCAGGCGCACTGCTGGGTAATAAAGTCAGCACTGAGATCTCAATGGCTTCAGTGGGCTATATCGGGGCGGTACCTGCATTGCTGGCGCTGGTAGTGGCTTTCCTGATGTTTCGAAAATCCACCAGCCAGACTCGCCACGATGAACAATCACTGGTAAGCGAAGTTAAATAGCGAGTATCGCGAACAATCGCCTAAAATACGGGTGTTGTGCCTGCCTCAACACCCGTATCACTGGTTAACGGCTTTGCCTGTAATCCCGTAAGCAATCAATGACGACTGGCACAGCCACATTTTGACATTTCGCCCTGCACGGTTTTACCCAGATGCGAATGACGAATTTGCAACTCACCTTGCTGCCATGCGCCGCTGCGATCGGCACGATTATCTAACAAGCGGTTTAACGCCTCGGTAATCTGTAAATCTTGTCGCTGCGCCCAGCTGGTCAGATGCCAGGTTGATGAACGCGCTTCATCTACATCATCAAAACCCACAACCGCAATATGCGCACCCTGGCCAAAATCGCGAACGGCCTGCATCGCACCAAACGCCAGCAGATCATTTTCACAAAATAGCGCGTTGATACGCTCGGATGCCCGCGCCTGTTTCAGGTAACGCATCATCGCCTGATAAGCCAGCTCCCGGTCATTGCTGCCCGCCACCAGAAGCTGATCAACGATGATGTTAGCCGACGCCAGACTGGCGGCATAGCCCTCCATCCGCCGTTGATGGCTGGAATCATCCCGCCCTTTCATATAGCCAAAGCGCTGAAACCCCTGCCCAACCAGCAAACGGCCTATTTCCGCGCCAGCATAGTAATCATCTGCGCTGACGACCTGCGCATCGGCGTCTTCACTGCGACAAAGATAAACAGCCGGAACAGAGGGTAACTGAGCGGCAGCGAGATTCAGTTCTTCACTGCAAACGGTGGCGAGGAAAACCAGCCCATCAATCTGTAGCCTTCCCGCGTTCACCAGTAGCGATGAATAGTTCTCTGGCGAGTCGACGTTCAGCAACAGGGTGATAAAGCCACGCTTATCAAGTTGCCGGGTCAACTCATTCAGCAGCTTTAGGCTGGCAGGATGCGTGAATTGATCGCTGACGACTCCGATGATATGGCTGCTACTCTGCTTTGGCGGCATCTGTTGTAGGGTGTGATTCATCATTCGTTATCCGATTTCTTCGCAGAATTGACTGATAAAAACACAATAGCAAATTTGGCGGATAGAGGGATTACTCTGTCGACTCTCTGTTATCAGTCAGACACAAGTAACCCTCAGAAATGGAGCATACTACAGTGACAAGTCACAAATTTTTTTCTCTGACCGCATTAAGTCACCGCATAATCAGCAAGCAGAGTTACAGCCCTGCTCTGGTCAGAACAACCGTTTACAATGTATAGCGACCAACAATTTTTAACGCATGAAAGTAAAAACCAGCCTCATCTGACACGCCAAGTTTACGCATTGCCGAGCGTTTATAATGACTGACGGTTTTAAAATTTAAATATAATTTTTTGGCTATTGAATTGGTATTCAGTCCCTGACCAAAATACTTAATAACACTTATCTCTCGTTGGTTTAAGGCAGAATAATCGGCTATGATTCCTTTATCCGGAATGCAGAACTCTGCGGCGGAAACTTCATGAAATAAGGAGATGGCCCGGGATATCTTGGCTCTGGCTCTGGCGAGATCATCGTCACGCCAGATAATCAAATTGCAGGCATGGTTACAAGTATCGGCGCAATAATCCCTATCACTCTCCTTTGCAAGCAGAACAAAAACCTGAGTTTTAACTTCACAAATCCTGATCCCAGGAAAATTTAAGCTCTGTTCAGACTCACTGAGCACAATATCAGATTCAAAACGCCCCTGTTCTCCAAAAATTATCAGCGGACTTTCACAGACAGTGTCATGATAAACGTCTTTGATCAGTTCGAGTAACGCATTAGCATAAAAATTATTTTTAGTATTTATTGAAATATTCATATTAAAACTCATTTAAAAAAGATACATAAGGAATTCAATACAATATTCATCTCAACCACAATAAGTTTGATTGGTAATAAAAATATATTTACCTAAGCGCTTATAATGCCTGCCTGCCTTGCCAGCGGGTTCCCAGATCATTTAAAGCCTCATACGCAACGCTATCAGAGAGCGTGACTCCCGCCGCTATCGGCAATGCAACCTTTGAATAAGGCTCAACCATCAGCGGCGAAAACTCTGCCTTACCCAGTTTTAATCCAGCCAGCGAAATATGCCAGGGGGTCGGATTATTAATAATGAGCTTTTTTTCTGCTCCGATGCCGACCACTTCAAACTTCATTTTATTAACATCGGCCTCTTTTAATTCACCAATGCTTTCAGGCCTGACAAATACCTTCATCCTGATTTTCAGCGGTAGTACCAACCGCCTCGCTCCGGCTTGTTGGCTGGCGGTATTAGGGGGAATCTGGAAAATATTAAGCCAAAATACGCTTTCCCGATCCTGCGGCAAGTTACCCGACGACAGTAATATCAGTCTCAAGTTACGTATCTCTCCCGGCTTCATTTTAAAAACCGGAGGATCAATCACAATCGGCGTCTGCACTTTATCCGGTGTGACCGTTGGGTCACCTTTATCAGTCCAGACCTGGACCACCACTGGCTGTTTCTCTGAGTTCACTAATGAAAGTGATTCAGACTGGCTACCCGAGTTAAACACCACCCGAGTTTTTTCCGCATTCACCACTGCATTGGCGTTAAACGCCGTGCTGCAAAGCATAAAACCCATTATAAAAAGGGTTTTATTGAAAACTGACCACCACCTGAAGCTGTGCATTGACGGTACCTGCTGTAGCTGTTTGACCACTGATGGCCTCAAGAGAGGCAGTGAAATTTCCGGTATACGTTGTGACACCGTCGGTAGAATCACCCTGACTGGTAGTTAGATCTTTATAAGCGTACCAACCGCCGGCATTGCCGGTGCGGGTAGTTTTTGAAGGTAGTAAATTAAGTACATTACCACTCTCACCATAAATTCTGATACCAACACCAGAAGCTACCCCCTCCGAATCGTAATTAGTATCAAGTAAATGTGTTATTCCACCTGAGGTTGTCTGCAAACCAAGATTGGTCGCTGCAGTAACAGCCGACGGCTGGTTAACTAAGAATCCCATTGCTACAACGGATGATGCCGTAACTGTGCCAACATTGCCGACACCGGAGACGGCTGAGTCCTCACAAGAGAGACTGATGGAAAATGTACTCTGACTTGTGTCACCATTATTAAGTGATGAATTACTTATGGTTGGAAGATTAACAACTGAGGGATATTCTTTAACCATACACATCGCACCACGAACGAAAGTTACATCATTATATAGCCCGAAACTTCCCGGCCAGTTATCATACCAGCCACAAATATTAGCACTTTCTAGCACCCCATCAACTATACAAGCACTTGGTAAACCAGGTCCGCGAAAAGCAATAAAACCGGCATCATAAGCGTAAAGGTATAGATATGGAGTTGTAGTTATACCAGTAATTGCTTTAGATGCAGTTTTAAAGACTTCAACATAAACATCAGAAAACGCGCTGGCCGGAATGTAGATATAAGTATCATCCTGAACCCAGTCTTCAGAGGTCAACTTACGAGATTGCCAACGCCCAGTAAAATACTTACCCGTTTTTTGATTAGTTAGCCTGACGGCAACCCCATCAACATATGTATGATAAGCACTCTCAATGTCGGTAGTTTCCGTACCACCTGAAAATGGGTAGTATGATTGCGCGGTATATACTTCAGAAAGAGAATCCGCGTCTGCTAAAGCACATCTGAATAGTATTTGATTCGCAGTAAATGCAGTTGACTGCGCTCCAGTCAAAAAACTTGCCGATGCGCTGGCAAGCAGTGTTCCTCCGGGCATAAATGAGTTATTTGTCGTGATGGATATCTGTGGTGGTAGGCCCAGCTTACCACCACATGTAGCATGACAAGCACCAAGCCAATTGGCAGCGGTGTATCCTGAGGAGATTAAATCTGCCGTTAGCAACGTTGTGTTAATGACCCGAACACAGACTGCATGGGAAATAATTGGAGTAGATATCAATAGCGTAGCTATTAATATCTTTATTTTCTTTAACATATATCACCAATATGAATTACTGACCCATAAGGAAAGTCAGGGAACCTTGGGGCGTGGCTATATCGTTAAGCCTCGCCCACACCTTTATCACCAATAATGAACATAAGTCATCCCGCTGCCAAATAATAATAATCAGCGTTCATTTGTAATCTTATCAGGATTAGCCATAGCACACTTCGCTATCAGTTGAACAAGCTCATTTCCCGAAGCTATCGGAAGTTGATAATTAATCCTGCACTGTTGAACCTCATCATCCCCCCATTTAACAAACAACACACCTGACTGATTATTAATTCGGGCGTATATCTGTCCACCCTGACCGACCATTCCAAGATTATTGCCATCTTTATCCATAACATCGGCTCCCATTGGTATCACCTGGCCCTGATCAAGTAAGGTATTAATTAATACCTGCTGGCCGGATAACGTTTCAAAGTTAACCTGGACAAAGGCACCGGCATACGGCACCACCTGCTGACTCCCTCCCTGAATCTCAATCTGAGAATCAAGCCCTTTGGGATCCAGACTGACGGTGTTGTATTGGTAAGGCGAAAGTGAAGGCAAAATCGCGTAACCAAAACTGTCTATTTTTGCACCCTGGCCATTTTTAATTTCAGCTCCTTTAGCCCCTTCCGCTTTTACCAACGCAAAAGTATCGCTGACGTATGGACCATAGGTGACACCACCAGGATGTATCAACAAGGTTCCAGAGGTTCCCAGCCCTAATTGCTTATAATCGTTGCCCTGAGAGTATGAGCCACGGAATGTCCCCTTCGCAGTATTCTGCTGCAACGATCCGCCCCACGTCATGGTATTACTGCTCTGTTGATAATTCTCTACGCCACTGTAAAGCGAATATGACAAATTCCTGTTTTCGGTCAATGTTCCTGACATCGAAGTGGTTAGCGACTCTGAAGACTTATTTTTGTTCATATTGACTGAAATATTCGGTCGGCTATCACCCCATTCCAGCGGCATCGAAAACCCTACTGATATTGTATTTTCCGTATATTTCTGTCGGCTTTGATCGTCTTCATAATTACTGACATAATTATTTCTGCTGCTGTAACTGGTTCTCTGTCGTCCAACATTGATGCTGTAACTGATTTTTTTATAGCTGTTACTGTAACCCAGCTGAAACTGGGTAATCCGTGAATTATTGCTGTAATAGTCCGACGTACTGGCATTTAATGACAGCGATCCCAAACTATCAAAATTTTGTACTACTGTAGCGCTAAAGCGGTTCTTTTGATTCAGTGAATCGGAATAATATTGTGTATCCCCGTTCTGGTAACGTCTGACCCCAAGCACATCCTGTAAATCCCTGAAGCCACTGGTCGAATAGCGATAAGCCGCCAGCGTCAGGTTGGTTCCACTGTCAAATGTACGGCTGTAACTGGTTTCGGCACGCCAGCCGGACTGCGTCTGGTCATCCTCCGCTTTAGCGTGCGAGTAAGTGGCGTTAACCCCGACAGCACCGAATTGTGTGGCCATCACACCGCCAATCAGATACGCCTGATAATCTTTTGCCAGTCGTATGCCAGCATTACCGGTAAAGCGATTACTTAGCCCATGTTGTAAAACACTTTCAAAGAACTCGTTATCAACTTCGTAATGCTGCCGGACCCGACCCAAAGCCAGTTGATAGTTCCAGATCCCCGGGCGCACAGAATCCGGCACCGCGGAGTAAGGCACAGTAAAGCTTGAGGTCTTGCCGTTAGCTTCAAATACGGTTACCTGAAGATCACCCTGACCGCTGGTGTTATATAAATCATCAATAACAAACGGGCCGGGTGAAACCACGGTTTCATAAATGGTATTACCAAACTGTTTCACGACCACCCGCGCAGTCGTATCCGCACTGCCGCGCACTTCCGGCGCATAACCACGTTTACTTTGTGGATACATGCGCAAATCATTTTCCAGTTTAACGCCATTAAACGCCAGACTGCCGAAAAGGCTACTCTTAGTATAACTGTCGCCCAAAGTGACCAACGAACTGATTGAGGGCAGCGGTCGCTGTGCAAAAGTACGCACGCTATCCCAGCTATGGCTCCTGACGCTGTTATTTTCGCTGTAACGTAGGTTAGACAGATTCCTCAGTTGCCACAGACCGATATTGGTACCGCTATTAATGCTGCTCCACAGGGTCTTGGTCTTGTAGCCGCCGCTACTGTGGGTTTCATAATAGTTAGTGTTATGTTTACTGAACAAACCTAATGCGCCACTGTCCCACTGCGAAACAGGAATAAACCCGCGCGGCTGCCGGTACAGCGAGCTTTGCGGAATCAGTAACTTTAATTTCAGTGTAGACTGCTCAAGCTCCCATGAAGAACCTGCTGATAAATCTGAAAACCATGCACATTGTCCATCTACAGGATTTGCCGCCACTGAGTCTGGCTTAAGCTGAATCAGTTTAATATCCTCTGCGCTAAAACAGGGCTGTGTTGCGGCCGCAGAGTCACCGGGCTTAGAACCAAAAGCGATCTCCAGATTCTCCTTAATTAACCTGTTATTAACAAAGAGATCAACCCGATAGCGCCCGGCTTCAGTTTCTATCACCTTTTCATTTAATTTCGCCAGATTAATCGATAACCCGGTCCCCTGCAGCAGCCCTGGATCAAAATAAAAGTCCTCAGCCAACACCACAGGCTGGTAACAAGCCAGGATTGAAAGCGTTATCAAGGAATAAGGTTTTGCCAATAAGCTATCAGTCAGTGATTTCATATACATGATTCACATATGCACCCTGATCGTTAATAGAGGTTAGCTCCACGCTGAAATTCTTCATTGATGGCAACTTTTCGAATTTAATTTCAGTCTGGGAA
Organism: Winslowiella sp. 2C04; assembly: GCF_050037805.1. Taxonomy (NCBI): domain Bacteria; kingdom Pseudomonadati; phylum Pseudomonadota; class Gammaproteobacteria; order Enterobacterales; family Erwiniaceae; genus Winslowiella; species Winslowiella sp. 2C04. The sequence goes on from NZ_CP188300.1 coordinate 2,913,622, forward strand.
AAAGGTGCTAACATATCGGCACTGCGGTTATATTTTTTATTTCCTGATTTGATATTAACATTCACCAGCGAAACAAAAAAAGGTGATGTATTATTGATTTTCACTATCGTTTTATCACCAGCCTGACGGGTGGCAATCTGAATATCGTCTTTATTATTTCTGATTTTTTTAGCGATTGACTGAGGACGATAGAAAATCTTTACGCGATTTTTTAACATCACCAGCACTGAGTTACGTTTTTGCTCGCTGTCTTTATCCAGGTTAGCGGGTGGAATCTGTAAAAAGTTAAAGAAAAAAACCGATTCTCGATCCTGAGGTAAGTTTTTTCCACCGCTGTACGCCAGACGCAAAACCTGACCACTGCCTGGCATAATGCGGAACAACGCAGGAGCCGCAACAAAAGGAGCTTTCGCCGTTGCTGGCGTCGATTCTTCATCGCCACTGTCAATCCACACCTGCACCGCATAAGGAATAATATCCTTATTAGCGAACTCAACATTCACTGATGCGCTTTCAGCAGGATAAATTATACGTGTACCGATCATGGTGACGCTGGCATTGGTCAGTGTGGAAAAAATCATCAACGCGACCAACAGTACAATGCCCTTAATTCTGTTTATCGCAGTAGTATCAGCAATCATTTTTACAACCTAATTTATTCTTCACCACGTCGACTCTGAATAAAAAATCTCAGACTGGATAAAATATGATGGCAGGATAACCGCCATCATATTCTGGTTCAGACCGGCTTATTGATAATTCAGTGCATATTGTACAGAGGCTTTAACCGTACCTGCAGCAGCAGCACCCGTTGCAAAATAGCGGGCATAATAGGTTTGCGTTGCGACCGCAGATTCAGCTGCCAGCGCAATATCTCCTTTGCCTGTCCAGGTAGAATTGAGATCAATTGGTGCACTTGCACTGTCCAATAGCTGAATATTGACATTGGTTGCTGTACCCGTATTACCGAGTGTTCCCGCTCCTGCGGTAGAAGTATCAACTGCATTACCGGTGAATTTCGCACCGATAGTGGAAGCCTCGTCAGAGGTTGTGCAACCACTAACATTAAATTCAAAACTGGTGGTGCCAGCAGTGGTACCCGCAGTTTTTAAATCCTCTGTGGATACGGTTGGTAATAAAACAACCGGGCTCGCCTGACCATTTACCAGTACGGTGCACGTTTGCGCCGTCACCTCACCTTCAAAACTGATGGTGTTGTCCGAAACTGCTGCAGCACTCACTGAGTAAACTGATAGCAGCACACTGCTTAAACACATCACTTTTTGACTAACTTTCATTGCTTACGCCTCAATTTGATCCAGCACTTATTAATAAAAAAATTCACATTTACTTAGTTTGACCTGACCGCATAATGTTAATCTTTGCCAAAAAAGCATGGAACTATGTATTGGTAATTAAGAAAAACACAACAGATTTGACTGCACTTAAGGTTAATACATGTTTTAAATGACAAAAAAAAGTATTAAAGCAGTATTTTACACTAAGAATATTAAGGAATTAATCAAGAGGGCTCTTGTCTTTTCGACGGATCATGCTGATAAATAGCGTTTTTTATCAGCTCAGAGGAGGGAGTACTGGAAATAAACAGGTGTAGAGCAGCCAAGCGGGTTGGGTAGCATTACAAGATGAAGGGGTGTTCAGAGTGTAGGCTGTGAAGGGTTTAACGGTAAGCAGTGACACCCCCGCATCATTCAGAAGCAGGGGGTATCGACTATTTATTACATGTCATAACATAAATCGGTTCGTTGTAGCGAGTAACTACCACTTGCGAAGAGCTTATTATCCGCGTGCTGAATATCATGCTGCCTTTATCCACAGACAAATATTCTGGTAAAGTTGCCCCCAGCAATGAAGACATGTCACGGTCACTGAGCGTTCTGTGTATGCCGGTTATTTCCATAATATTTTTATTATACTGATAGTTAAAATCTATCCTTCCGCGCGTTAAATATTCCTGCTGTTCATCAAAAATTTTACCTGAGAACTCCATATTTCCGGATTGATTGCTGTTGAAGAGAAAAAAAAGCCTGATATTAGCAGTTTTGATATTATCATTTCTAAAATCAAGTAATTTTAATTCAGCTTTACAAATCCGGTAAGGAAAAATGCCAGGCGCACTCCCTTTTCTGTTTTCGCTGAAGGTCAATAAAAAAGCAAGAAAGATAAATAGTAATATATAGACTCCACCTTTAAGTTTTCTGCTAAAAAATGTCATAATGAAACCTCATCATCGACAATGATATTAAAGCAGTCTTGCGGATTGGGGATGGTGCCAGACAGAAGTGTACAGTAGTATATTAACTTATATCCTCTCTCATTAGAAAAATATACATTGGCATCTCTGTTGCAATCCAATTTATATTTTTCCAGTTTAGATTTCACCTCATTGACAGCCAGATTATCCAGGCCCGGTAAAGCTTTCTTTAAGGGATAAATGTTGCAATTATTTATTTTATCAATTGGAGGATAATTAAAATAAACCTGATTACTTTTGTAGTAACTTAGAAAAATCACTAAAATGATTACTAACAATATACAAAAGCCTGCAGCAATAGCTATATTCCTCTTATAGCTTACAAAATTAAATGGCTTTTTTTTGATATGCGTATTGTTTTCTGTTAACTTAATCTTGTGAAGGTCCTGCTTATCAAGAACCTCTTCCACATAAGGCAATACGTTTTTTTTCTCTTCACTTTCGGTCACTATTGATAAAGCCTTCATAGAAAATCCGACTTTTGGCAGTGTAACGATAATATTGTCTTCTCCGAGACTTGCCAGGGATTTCCTGATAACCGAGATGTAGTGATACAGATTATTACTCGACGCCACCAGTCCATGATTTTCCCAAACCTCTGTCAGTATCTCATCACGGGTAAGGACTTTATTATTGTTCTTAATCAACAGGATCAATAACCTTGATGCTGGCGCAGCAAGGATAGTTGGGTCTTCACGCCCTTCTGTAAGGCTTAAAGAGCCCATTTGATCGTTAAAAATAACACGAGAGTTGATGGTATAAATAGCCACAAGCTACCTGCTAAAATTAATTAATAACTTAATATTTACTATTTATTAATAAATATTTCACTTGTTAACTGCACTTAATGATTTTAAATTTTCTTCGATAGCGAAGATCCACAACCACAATCCCGTCACATTAACTAAACATATAGACTACATTACATGAATGTGCCAGAATCGTTGCAAACTTATGCAAAAGGTTAATCAATATTTAAGAATTGGTGAATTTACGTTAAGTACAACTGTTAGTCAGGTCATGGCCAGTATAATAGGAATTTTCCCAATTTTAAACTATACAGCAAATGCTATTTAGTTTGGCATTAGGCGAGAAAGCTAACATTTTTTACCATACGCAAAATGACAACCAGTTGATTACCTTAATATACCACCACTCTACGGGACAATCTGCTAAAGTAAATTAGTTAAATGCTGACAACTCTTCAGCCCTCTTAACCCGGAGCAGGTTTGCTGACCTCTTTCAACGCGGAAGTCGAGTCTCTGTTTATTTTACCGCCACTCGCACAAAACGTGCATTCCTGTTCAGGAATTATTCTTAATCCCCTAAGAGATAATCCTGGTCAGTAAATTATCCTCTTACTGCAATCGGCTTAGTTATACATAAATCGGATCTTATTTTTGATGTTATTAGTCGCGAGATATTAAGAATATTGCTAATTTATAAATATATCGTGAATCTGCTTGATAGCTTGCCAATTACAGTTTCACTTCGTACTATATCAACCTAAAATCAAATGGATATTATGATTGAACCTATTCACGCTCAAATTTTACCATCTCTTAACTGGATGGATACCCTGAGCGCCAGCGGTGAGATCAAGGTCACTGCCAGCTGGATGGGTGTTGACCTGTAATGGAGAAGAAAAACATGAAACTCTGCCGGCCTTGCTTACTGGTGTGCCTTAACAGCTTTATATTTCCTGCCGGTGCGGCATACTTTAATTCTCTGGTTTTCGATATGCAGCCGGACGAAAAATTTATCTCTCGCCCGATGGTCAATGACACATCACGTACCAATCTGTACACCGTATCGGCGTATAAAATCGATAAGCCCGGTAAACACGGGGAAAACCGTATCGACGGCGGAGAGATGGAAGTGGTGTACTCACCGCTGAAATTTACCGTTCAGCCTGATGGCAAAGAGTATTTCAAGTTGTACTATCGCGGCCCGCAGGATGATATTGAGCGTTATTATCGGGTAGTATTCAAAGAGTCACCCATTCAGATTTTCCCGTTCAGGAATCAAAACCAGAATACCGATATTATTCCGGTGGTATCCATGAGTACCTTCCTCGTGGTCAGACCGCGTAAGGCGAAACTGGAATTCAAGATTGATGAAGCCAACGGCACGATTCATAACACCGGCAACACCTTTTTTCGGGTGATTATTCAAAAAGGCTGTAATGGCGATGATGAAAGCTCTACTCAATTTTATATGCTGCCCGGTGAGGAGTACCGCTCCCCCATTGCCAAAGCCAATAATAAGAAGTTTATTGTCGCCATGGGACGTTATCAAAATCTGGGTGAAGGTTGTTTTAAATCAGCAAGCTAACTTTTAGCTTGTTTAGCCTTGTTGCAGGATAGCATGCTGAAAAAAACGCCCCGCATCTACGGGGTGTTTTCAGCTACGACTGCGTCATAAATCCGTTAGCCGTCAGTTATTACGCTTATTAAACTCTTCATAACGGAAGTACATATCACACGACATCATAAATTCGTTATGCCAGTGCCAGTATGTATGCAAGAAGTAATAAGCCAGGCAAGGCATAAAACAGAGTATAAAGTAGGTTTCAAATCCGATCTGCCACTGTAACAGGCTAAGTGCGCTGCTGATACAGACAATCCACACTGCCACAACCAGCAGCAATAGCAGAACTCTGATGATAAACGGCTTTGCATACAGCGAATGGATAGGGATTGATTTTGAGAAGAAAAAGTCAATCTCCTTTAAGAACACTCGGCCGAGAAAAACATACCGTTTTGATAACAAGGAAAATATCAGGTTAATCGCCAATACCACCGCACATAAAATCAGCATGGCAATCATTAGCCTGGCTGAAAAGAATCCCTCAGTTAAGGAAAAGTCCGAATTAGCAGCCAACGGACTGACAGATATCAGGTTAATCAAGGCAACCGGTAAAATATAGCATCCCAGATATTGATAAAGATTTCTATAGCGTACTCCAGTTGAAACCGTTGTCAGCAACTGCCTGATATAAACGGTCCTGAGCCAACGAAATATCAACAAGATATATAGCGGTGACAAGACATACAGACAGATGACGCTGTAGATCATCGAGGGTAGCATCAGGCAACATTTAACGATGAGCCAAAAGACGAATATTGACAGCGCACTGATAATCGTTGGCCGTGATAAAAAAATCAGCGCAGGACTACAGTGTTTCCCTGTAAAAGCATCGACATCGACACGACCTATAACATAACTGTATGCCCACCAGGCTTTTAGTTCATAAATAAAATTAAACAGCATAATAGATAGTAGCCCACTAATGAACCACACATCGTGCTGTGTCACCTTGTAGTCATTATTCTTCCAGTAAAAACCCAGAACAACAAACAGCACAGAATAGAAAAAAAGAACCAGCCTTTTATCCTGAAAACGGATAAATTTAAGATAATCGGGAATCATAGCGCACCAGTAAATATTTAAAACTTTCTGCAATGCAGCGTCATTTCCGGCGCGAAGCCGTCAAAATCATTCAGCATATGCCCGAGATAAGCTTTATTACTCACCTCAATCAGCAATGGTGCCATAGGATTGTTTAATAAATGCTCCATCGACTCAGTCCATTTTACGGTATGGGTTAAGTGCAGCGATAAATTCTCTTTAATCATCGCCGGATCGGCTTCTGGCCTGCCGGTAACATTCATCAGCACGTCGTACTGTGGGCGTTTAATCTCTACCGTGGCTAAAAAGTCTCGCATCTGCTGCACTCCCGCTGCCATCAGTCGGGTATGCCAGGCGCCGCTGACACCAAGTTTTGCCGTCTCATAGCCGCCAGCCGTCAGAGTGCGGGAAAATTCCGTCAATGATGCACTGGTTCCGCCGATAACCTGCTGCCGATGACTATTATCACAACTGACATCCACTTCAGCGTCAGATCGGGCAATCAGGTCGATTATCGTTTGATAATCAATACCTTTTACGGCGTACATTGCACCTTTATTCACTTTACTCAGATCATTCATCAACGTTGAGCGAAAGTGGATCATTTTAAACAGGTCTTCGAGCGTGACGGAATTGGCCGCATATAATGCAGCGTATTCACCTACACTGTGGCCACATAATCCCACCACCTTTGACGTCTCAATTTTCTCACGACACAATGTAAACAGCGTGGCATTAATCGCCGTAACCGCCACCTGTTGACAGGTGGTTTGCACCAGTTTATTCATTGGCCCTTTCAGACAAAGACGGCGAATATCCGTCTGAGAAATATCGCTGGCACAATCCCAGATCTGCCGGGTAACATCATTAATATCCCATAAATCTGAACCCATACCGATGACGGGATTGCCCTGACCGGCAAACATAAAGGCGACCGGCTGTGATTGCTTAATTTCCATAACAAAAACCTTAGAAATGATAATTAAAACCTAAATAATTTCCGAGCGTTTCGCCAAACAGGCCGAATTCGGAATCCTTGTTGCCAAAAGCGGCATACACGCCGGTGTAGATTTCCAGCTGCTTGCTCCATTTATCCAGCGGTTTGGTATAGGTAATCCCCACAATCGAACTCTTATCAAGCATATTAATCACAACCCAGGGTTTCAGGCTGGACTGATCCTGCATCAGGATACTGGCGTAACTGTTAAGGTAATGCCTGCCCAGCAAGTTACCTTTACTGGATGTGTTGTAGATTTCAGATGCCATTAAATATTTATACGCATCGAAGGCGTTATCCAGCGGCGCGTAATGGGTTCTCTGATTGAGAAATTTTATTAAATCGGTCTGTTTGCGCCATTGCGCAGCAGAATAGCCTTCGCTCTGAAAATAATACTCTACGCCAAACTGGCTAAAGCGGTCGGTGGTGTACTGCATTCCCAGCGCCAGCTCAATTCCCTGTTTATCATTGGTGCGGTACAGCTCCTCTGGAAAAGCGTAATTCTGCACTCTCTCAGCACTATCCCTATCCAGATGACGCCACTGCTGTTGCATATGCCAGGCTAATTCGGCATTGAAGATCAACTGCGGAGACAGGTTGTAACTGTTAGCCAGCGCCAGGGATTTTGAATCACCCAGCATGAGGCTGGCTGACGGCGTAAAATTGTCAAAGCGATAATCGGTGTAAGTCAGTAAATAACGATCGCTGCTGTTCGAACGTTCGAGCGCAGACCAGTTACTGGAGGACTCATAGCGCTTATCAATGTGCGTAAATTTTGGCGCTACCGTTAATGACAGGGAGCGATCCGCACTATCCTCTGACAGCACTGCGCCCCAGAAGGACTCGGTATAGGCCTGCTTCATAGCGGGATGGTTTATCCGCGTCGGTTTAAATCCTGCATAGTCGTTATTCAACAGACCAGCCGGGGATTTAAGGTAAAACAGCCCTCCCTTATTTCTGATTTTGCCAGCATCCAGCCTGACAGTATCGGAAAGGTTGTAAGAGAGACTTAACCGATCAAACAGCACTCTCATCCGGTTATCATCTTTTTCAAATGCGCCGGTTGTCTGGAACGGATAATAAGCCAGCCCATACAGAGCAACACTGAAACTCAGCCGATCTTCAATCAGCTGACAGCGATTACTGTATTTAACCGCCAGGTCGTTATAACCATTATTGGCGCGGTATGGATTATCCCCGTCTATTTGCCAGGCTGAAGGCATTTTCCGCACGTAAGCGATCTGGCCAAACAGTTCCAGATCGGCGTCAGACAGGCAGGCCGCCACCCTTTCCGCTGGCAGCAACAGCATCGGCAGCATCAGCCAGCGAATAACAGACATTAATTGCCCCCCCGCTGAATATACTCCTTAGTAAAATGCGACAGCGGCAGCGATTCAAATCTTAAATTGCTGTATTCCATTACGGTATAACCACTGCCGTGGCGCGCATCGGTTACCACGATTTTCGCTGGCCTGTGCTTACCAAGCAGCGGCTGGTAATCCTGATACAGCACCTCTTTCATAAGTTTGTCATCCAGTGAAAAATAGGCGGCTTTAAACGGACGATAGCTACCCTGTTCAACGAGATAGTTTACTTTTGGATAGGTTACATCCGGCGACTTGCGCTCCAGCGCCAGCTGGTAGCAGATATTGTCACCGCAAGGTTGGTCGTCCAGCCGCTTAGCGTTATAGGCATATTCAAAGTTAGTGACAATGACGTCCCCATTGGAAATCTGACCTAACAGTCTTTGCTGGCGGGAGATGGGAATTGGGCGTCGCAATTCCGGCGTGTAAAACCACAAATCATACCAGTCGGATAACATCACTTTCCCCCTGTCCCTTGGCGGGAAAATAAAGCGTACCAGCGAGCGTGCATCGGCCTCGCTATTCGCCTCAGGTTTAAGAAAGCGCATGGAAACATCCAGAACCTGCTTGTTGGTCGGATCGGCCGCGCCCGGTTTATACTCCAGCACCGTAACGGTGTAGCGGAAGGGTTGATTCGGTGAACGTACATCGTCAGACTGGCGAATAATTTCCAGCGCGGTAGTTTGTGCAGAATCAGCCCATGCCAGCGTCGAAAGCAGCAGAGAAGAGAATAACGATAAAGATGCGCAAACTTTCATTTGGTTGTTCCTAGACTGATTTAAATGCATCTGAAATATTGAGTCTGGATGCCTTAAGCGCCGGCAGTATTGATGCCAGTGACGCCGTCAGGATTGGCAGCACCAGGGTAATCCAGTACAAATCGAAGTTATCGGTTTTGATAAAGGCGTTGTAACCCTGGGACTGGCCCGGTGACGGCGGCATCGCAATGCCTTTCAGGTTAATTATCCCGGCCAGAGCAAAACCGATAATCAGACTGCCGATCGCGCCAATCGCGCCAATAAAGATTCCCTCTAACAGAAACAGTCGCGAGACATGGGCAGGCCGCAGACCAATAGCCCTCAATGTGGTGATTTCACGGGTTCTTTCGAGAATGTTCATGCTCATCGAATTACCGATCATAAAGATCACGATCAGCGCGACGATCACTTTGATAAAGAAGTAGATACCTGACAGCAGACCTTCTACCTGCTGATAAAATATCGATAACTCTTTCCAGTTTTTCACTATCAACGGCAGCTGCTTATCAGCGATAAATTTTTCCAGCTTGATGCTAAATTCATCCAGTTGCCGATCGTCTTTCAGCAAAATAACAAATTTGCTGACGCCGTCAGTGGCCATCACTCGCTGCGCGGTTTGCAGCGGCATTTTCATTGCGACATCATCGTAATCTTTAATTCCTGAAGAAAAAATACCGCGAACCTTAAGCGATAATGCCCCCTGTCCGCCGTGACTGTTGACCACCAGCAGATCCACCCAGTCGGCATAGCGTGCGCTGAGGGTATTTGCCAGACCACTTCCCAGGGTTATTTCGTCATGTTTAATGCGTGACAGATCGCTACCGGAAACCAGTTTGTCGAAAGAACCGAGTTTTAATGCCGGTAACGGCTCTACTCCCAGTGCGGAAAAATAGCTGGAGGTTTCGTGCTCATATTGTGAAATTACCCCGGTGAACTCAAGCTGGCCAGAGATGGTCGAAATATACTTCGATAACTCCGGATCATGAATAATATCGGCTTTCAACCCCTGATAATTATTAATGATGCTTTTACTTTTGTTCGAGGTCTCAAAGTATGACTTATCATAGATCTGAATATGACCGATATTGGTACGTACCGTTTGCTGCTTCAGAATCCAGAAGGAGTAGTCGATAAAGCCGCCGTAGAGGAATATCGCTACGCCACCGAGGATGATGGCAAAAATGGTCGAAAATGAGCGTCTTTTATGCCGGAACAAATTCAGAAAGGCAAATTTGGTATCCTGCGCGGTGAATAACACGCTATACATTAAAAAGCATAAAATCATTAAAACAGCAATGCTGGTTAATATCATTCCAATATTCATTTACTCACCTTTTACCAAAGGCATCAGAATCTGTGAGACTTCATTCAAATCCCATGCAGGCGTGCTGTCAGCCTCCAGCGCCAATAATCTTAATTGCGTCGCGCTGCCGTTTTTCATCTGTTTCAGCAATGCATCAGCGCGTGCATTTTCCTTGCAACTGGACAACGCGCGATAACGCATATAGTTAATCTGCGCAAGGATATCAGCATCAAATTTATCGCTCTGTTTTAACAATATATCGGTATCATTCAACGTAACCACGCAGCGCCCCAAACCTGCCGGTAAATAAGCATCGATACGCGCACGTAAATAACGAACGCGCAGATTCTCTTCATGGGAATCCACCGCTTCATCGAGGTAAAAAAATCCCAATTTGGCGTACTCTGAAGCGTTGACGTAGTCGTTAACCGCTTCAAAGTGATTTGCCAGTCGCAGCATGGCGTAGGAGTAAAATATCAGTGAGGTGATATTTTTTTCGCTGTGATATTCATCAAACAGCTGATTGCTGGTGTTTAACAACGCGTCAGCCTGGCTGGGAAAACCTTGTTGTATCACTTTCTCCACTGCCGGCAGCGGTGCAGCCACAGCGATCTTCTGTGCAGCAATGAATAAGCCAAGCAAAAAAAACAGCATAAGTTTATTTAGCGGAGTCACGGACTAACTCTCCATCTTCAATTTCGATAACACGTCTGGCCCGATCTTTTAGCTGGGTTGAGTGCGTTGAAATAATAAATGTGGTGCCGGTGTCCTGATTAATCTTCATTAGCAGGTCGAGAATCGCTTCACCGGTTGCGAGATCAAGATTACCGGTTGGCTCATCGGCTACCACCACTTGCGGATTATTTGCCAGCGCTCGGGCAATGGCTACGCGCTGTTGCTGACCGCCCGATAGCTGGCCTGGTTTACGATCGCGCAGCGTGCTAATGCCAACGCTGTCGAGGTAATGCAGTGCCTGCTCTTTTGCTGTTTTTTTGGTGTAATTTCCGTTCAAAATCAACGGGTAACAAACGTTATCAAAGGCACTCAGTACCGGAATCAGGTTGAAAAACTGGAAGATAAAGCCCAGGTGTTTACTTCTGATTATTGACAGCTGATTTTCATTTAAATCGTTAAGCGCTTTGTCCAGAAACAGTGTCGATCCAGCCGTTGGTTTATCTATACCTGACAATATATTGAGCAAAGTGCTCTTTCCACTTCCTGATGGGCCGCATAATGCGAGAAACTCCCCTTTGTTAATCTCAAGGTTAATATTCCTGAGCGCATCAACTTTGTTATCTCCGACGCCATAACTTTTGAAAATATCAATCAATAGTATTGCCGGCAGTGCTTTTATGCTGCTTGCCATCATTTATCCCTGCCAGTATTCGTTAATAGCGGGTATCGAACCAGCTAAAGCCGCCAAAATTATCGGGTATCACCGTGCGCATTTTGCCGTGACAATCTGTTTGCTGGTCAAGATAGATCCAGCTCAGCGCAGGCGAAAGGCATCCGCTGCCGCCATAGAGTTCAGTGAGATTAATCGTTTTAATTTCCGATCCAGCCGTATTGCTCAGCAACTCACGCTCGGTGGCGCTTTTTCTTAAACCGGAGAAGGTGATCAGATTAATATCAGAATCCTTTCCCATCATTTCCATGCTCAAGCTATTATCAGAGTCAGCAGCCGAGTAATGCCCGCAGTTAATCTTAAGATCACTTTCGTGATGACTAAAAATAAAACAACCCGTTCGCTCAACAGACAAGTTCATTTTGAATTCCTTGTCTCTGAATTTTTCTTTCTTATTAATCGGAATATCTTCTTCAGAGAAAACCAGTACCGGTATCGCCCGATAAGCGGCTAATATCACCACAAAGTCAAAAACACCCCAATTCAGGTAGTCCTCTGCTACTCTCATCGCCTGCACCAGAGACTGTTTTTCCCCTCTGATTTTGCAGGTAAAATCTTTTACCGAAAATTTCTTTACTAAATTTTTCGGTAGTGTATCGATGATTGCCGTATGCAGTGCACTGGAGATATCTTCCAGCGGGCCGGATTCTCCCCAACTATCAACATAAATAAATGCGGTGCGCGACTTTAGCAGCTGCATACGCTGTTTAGCAGTTAATTGCTGCAAAGCGGCGTCAGAAACTTGTTCCATCGCATCGATATACTCTTTATAGCGAGGAGTTCTGATCATCTCTCTGGCATAGGCATCTTTATGGGTGCCAAAACGTTTAAAGCCCCACGCGTGCGCCGCTGTCGACTTAAGTGCCTTCTTATACAGATGAGACTCCCAGACGTTTAACCAGCAGGGATGGTATAAATAAATGCTTTCCTGTGGTTCCGTCATCGAGAATGAAGATAAATACATCACACTTCCTAAATCAGTTTACTGACCAATGTCATTATCAGACATCACCACAGCAATAATAGAACCATCAACACCCAGCCCCACTTTCAGCAGATGATGTTTATCGTGTTTGACGATGCCTTTATTCAGCAACAGATGCCGGGCCATATTTTCACGTATTGCCGTGGTTCCCACCGGGGAAATTAATTCACCGCTGCATAATGAATAGTGACCAATAATTAAATCAACAATGCCAGATCCGGTCGGGGTATAGCCCATCTGCCCTTTATAGGCCAGCACCGGTATAGAGTGTTCAGTTAATAACGCGGCAATCGCCTGCGCCTCCGCCTTATCTGTGGCCTCTGAACCATTACCGTGTGGAACAATGGCACACAGACTGTCAATACTGATGCCGGCTTTGTCGATAGCCTTATTGATCACTTTTAGCCAATTAGCGCTCAGCTGCGTCGCATCGTTTCCTCTGCCGGAGCTAATTTGTGCATAGCTGGAGGCTAAGCTGATGCCATGCGACAGCCCTCTGGCACGGCGATGTCTGGCACTTTCCAGCACCATCGCGCAATGGCCTTCGGCAAACAGCACACTTTTGCTCTCTTCGCCAAAGGGTTGCACCACTTCACTGTCCAGCATCGATTGCCCGGCAAGAAAAGCAATATCCTGCGTGGTGATCTGCGAGCAGTTAATCACCACAACCAGGTCAATGTCACCACTCTCTATTGCCTGAATCGCCAGATGCACCGCAGACAGAGACGAATTACTGGTGCACTGCAAATTCGGAGGACTGTATTTCAGGCGATATTTTTTTGTGAGACGGTGTGCCAGTTTATCCTGACCCATTTCTCCAACGTGTAAATGAGTAATCGACTTATTGAGCGTGACATCTTCAATATCATTGTGATCATAAAAAGCCAGATAATCGATCACGTCCGCTCTGGGGCCAAGACCGGTAAGATATACCCGGACGTTTTCACCTGATAAGCAATGCTCATCGAGCATTGCTTGTTTCAGTGATTGATTAATCAGGCCACATATCCGTTCAAAAAAATTTTCTTTCGCTGGCGCAAGCCTGGCTGCAAGCTTATTTTCTTTTACTCCGCATTTAATTGCGGCTCTGTCAGATTCAAACCAATAATCCTTCGCAACCGTTCTACCCTGCTTGAGGTTATTGATTAATTCTTCACAGTCGTTAGCAAACGCCAGGCTCGCGCTGTAGCCAGAGATGATAGTGGCATTATCCAAAATACTATCCCTTAATCACAAACGCATAGTAGTTCCCGCCTTCATTGGCGCCGACCAGCAGGACATGCCTGATGGCCTTCTTCAAAGGCTCACGAACAAAGTTAATACGATCGTCACAGAAGGTTTCGGTATAGGGGATAGCAGGAACGGCTTGTTTCTTAATACAGTCAACGATCACCGCAAGGTTCATCAGCGCAGCGCAAGATTCTACAAAACCAAAGCAGGCGTTATAGTTAACCACCGGCACCTGCGGATTTTCCTGCTGGAATGCCCGATGAATGGCGCCGAGTTCAATTTGCACGCTCTCATCTGCGCCGCTGGTGGTACCGCAGACCAGGTCAATATCCCGCGCCGAGATACCCGCGTCAGTAAACGCCCGTTGGATAGCCAGTGCCATGGCATCGGCCTTCTCTTCTGTCTGCTTCGCGTCAAAATAGCTATTGCTGTTAGATTTGCCGTAGCCGATGATTTCCGCCTGCACCTCGACATTACGCGCCTCAGCCGCTTCCAGGTCTTCAACCAGCAGCATGCAGGCACCTTCGCCCGGTACAAAACCTTTTGGATTTTTACCGTACACCTGGTATTCACGCGCATCTGACGTCATCTGGATTTTCTGCGTTACCGCATCCATATACAGCGCCATTGAAGGGAAATATTCATCTGCGCCACCGACCAGCACCTGAGACTGCAACTGCTGACGCACAATTTCATAGCCATAGGCCAATGCACCAAGCGCCGCGTTCTGGCCGGTTGCCAGCGTAGTGGTGTAGCCTTTAATGCCTTCAGAGATACCACAGAAGGTGGCGATCGAGTTCATCAGCGATCCAGGAAACTCGGAGGTACGCACTTTACGCGGGTCCGGCTTCAGGCTTTGCAGATATTTGTAGGTTGTCTCCTGCGGGCCACGTGACATCCCCATAACCATTCCCAGCTCTTCGCCATCGCGCTTGATCTTCCGCTTCGCGCTGTTTAGTGCTTCGGCCAGGGCGATCAATGCAAAGGTACCGCCACGCGTTGCTTTGCGCGGATCAAAACGACGTAAGTGTTTACGCGGCTCGAGGTTCTGAACCTGGAAGGTTTTAAAGTTCGCTTCATTTTCCGGCAGCGCGTGTGCTTCACTGGCATAATCTGCCCCAAGCAGCGCTTCAAACTGGCCGGTGGTGTTAAGCACATCGAGTAACTCTCTGGCCTCTTCCAGCGTATCTTCATAGAACGCCACCGAACCCAGCTCAACGGTTTTATCGTTAGCCCAGATATGTTCGAGAATTTCGTTGATGCTGTGGCCAATGGCTGAAACCGCACCGATACCAGAAATTGCGACGCGCTTCGCGTTATAGGAGGTAACCGGCGTGGTGCCTGGTTTGGTACTGACAATCATGCAGCAGTTATTACCGCCGAACGCATAATTGTTTTTCATAAAGATATTAACTTCTTTTTCTCTGAACTCGTTTGGCACATAGTCCAGATCGCAATTTGAACGCGGTACGGTGAAATTCAGCGTTGGCAACAGGTTGTTTTCCGGCAGCGTCACCAGACAACCGATCAGCTCAACAATACCGGCGGCACCAATGTTATGGCCAAAGAAAGATTTGGTTGAACTGACCGGCAGATTTTCCACCTGCGGAAACACTTTTTTCATCGCCAGCGTTTCGATACGGTCGTTAGCTTCGGTGCCGGTGCCATGCACGTTGACATAGTCGATCTGATCCGGCGTGACGCCGGCATTCTGCATCGCTTTGTTCATTACCTGCACCGCCCCGCTGGCACGCGGGTCTGGCCCGGTCTCGTGATAAGCATCGCAGGAGGTCGCGTAGGAGAGAATTTCGCCATAAATTGTGGCGCCACGGGCAACCGCGTGCTCATACTCTTCCAGCACAATGGCACCCGCGCCTTCACCGATTGACATGCCGGAGCGGCCAGAGAACGGGGTGCAAGATTCAGAGTGCATCACGTTCAGCGCATAAAAGCCGGCGAAGGTCGGCAGATAGATCGGCTCGGTGCCGACTGCCAGCATGGTTTTACTCTTACCATTCTGAATAAAGTCAAACGCGATACCGATCGCGTTCGGGCTGGCGGTACAGGCCGTGGCGACCAGCTCCGTGCCGCCTTTCAGGCCCAGCAGCGTCGATACGCTGGAGCAGCAGGAAGAGAAGCCGCCGGAATACATCGCTTTCTTCAGCGAGAAATCTTTAATACGCTGCTCAAACAGCGGCAGGAATGCTTCGGTACCGGCGGAAGAGACGCCAATCACTAAACCGGTGTTATCAAGGCTGGCCTGATCGTTAACCAGACCCGCCTGGCTTAAGGCATCTTTGCTGACTTTATACGCCCAAAGCGCGGCATTATCCTGTGATTCAAGAATATCTGCCGGAATATCTGAATAATCAATCTCATGTAATATTTCTGCAGCGCGGGCATTTTCAAACCATTGGGAAAAGCGCACGCTGTCAGTCACGCCGCATTTTTTACTCAGTAATGCCTGCCTGAAGTCGGCGATATTGTCCGCCAGGGAGGATAAAATTCCCATCCCGGTAATTACGACTCTTTTTCTGTTCGTCTTCATAACTAATCCACTAAACCTTTATTCCTGACGTCACGCAGGCAGCGCAAATCTGTTATGGCTCACAGCCGCAAAAATTTACGCTGCCAGGGAAATTAAAGCGTTGCTCTGGTACACACTTAAGGTGCAATTAACATCACAGCGCGCTTTTTGGCTTTGATGCGTCGATATAACTGTGTTCAGTCGGGTTAACCAACATACTGAAGTTGTACAGGAACGGTACGTTATGCGTTTTAGCGGCAACGTCACCCTTGCGGGTCTGAATATCGAAACCGGCGATGTCGGACCAGGCATACTGGCTGTCAATCAGCGCCAGCGCGATATAAGACTGCATGGCCGGCGAATAAACGCCCTTAACAATCACTCCGACCTCAGCGCCATCAACCAGCACTTTGTCATCGGCAGCAATGCCGTTGCAGTCGGTCAGCGGGATCATGCCGACTAATTTGCGTGCAGCACCGGCGCTGGAAAGCCCTTCAACCGCAGATTTGCCAATAAAATCTTCTTTGTCATACTGAACAGCCCACTGCAATTGCAGTTCAACCGGATTGCGGGAGTAGTTTTGATAAACTGACGCATCCCAGCACGGGTTCTCAACGCGCAGTACATCCTGATAATCCAGGCCGCCGGTTTTCAGCTGATACTTTTCACCCTTATCAAGCAGCTGATTCCATACCTCAACCAGCTGCTGCTGTTCACCCGCCAGCAAATAAGCGAATTCACCGTGCTTACCACAGCGGAAAGTAATCAGGCCATCGTCAGTATTCATATATTCGTGGTACGGCAGGCCAACAATGTCGAAGCCATAAATCTCAGACAGCAGTTCCCAGGCGTACGGGCCTTCCAGCAGGATAGCGCCCCACTCTTTGGCATCCATGGAACTGATTTCAGGGGTTTCCTGAATATCCAGGTCCTGACCGTTTTCTAAAATACAGTTCAGTCGTTCAATAATTTCGCTGCAAGTTAGCGACTCGGAAAGAATGAAATAGCCTTCATCGGTACAAAGAACGTAAGCGTCCCCCCACACCGAACCATCTTCATTCAGTATCAGCGTATAAATACCCTGCTCGTCGCGAATAATCGAAATATCGGCCGAAGCCATGTGATTAACCAGCGACCACGCATCTTCCCCGACCACGCTAACGATCGACATATGTGAGTAGTCTACCAGTACGGCATTTTCTCTGGCGGCTTTGTAAGTCACGTCCGGGGCGTTATAAGAGGACGGAACAGTTTTTCCGTTGTAAACGCCCATTTTTACGTTCTTTTCTAAATGCATATTATAGAGAGCGCTCATAAAATAATCCTGTAGATTTAAATTGAAATAATTAGTGTTGAGTTCGGTTTTTCAGTACAAAGGATGCCAGGTTGTTAATACTTCTCATATAAGAAGGATCGTCGCTTTCGCTGACCTGGATACCAAAGATTTTATCCAGCAGTACCAGAATTTCAGTGGCGTCAACGGAGTCCAGCTTCAGCCCGTTACCAAACAGTGCGGTATCATCATCGATCTGCGACTCATTTTTCTGGATATGCAGACGTTGAATAATTTCCGTTTTAATGGTTAGTAAAACGGCTTTACGCTCTTCAATATTTTCTTGCATGGTATTCATGGTTGTTACTCCGTACTTTGGTTATTTTGTTTCTCGAAAATTAATGATTACACCCTGACTAATCAGCTTTTTGCCCACATGAGCAGATACCGCATAATGCTTGAAACCATTGCTGTCTGCGAAGGAGAGCTTACTGACGACCTCAATGGTATCCCCCGGCCAGGCAATTTCTTTGAACTTCAAATTTTGTGATGCCAGCACGCCGCGAACCTGAGAACGTCGGGTGCGGATAATCGAACGCATATTTTCATCGTAGATATTGCTATGAATATCGCGCAGCGTTCTCATCTCTTGCTGATATTTCTCTTGCCAGATATCACAGATATCCGTCAGGAAAGAGAGATATTCACTTGCCTGACCAAATATTTCTGAGATAAGCACGCCGGGCATAATTGGGTCTTCAGGGAAGTGCCCGGCCATATAGGGTTCATTATAAGTTACATGTTTTATAATCTTGATGTAGCCATTGTCGCCATATTTATAATCATCAATTCTGTCGACCATCACCAGCGGCTGACGCCAGCCGCCCATTTCCAGAAATACTCTGGAAGGAATCGCATATTTAGACATAAATCACCGCATCACCAGGCCACCATCGATAACGATGGTCTGGCCAACAATATAGCTGGAAGCTGAAGAGCTTAAATAAACGATGGTATTAGCGACTTCCTCACATTTTCCCAGGCGTCGTAATGGCACGGAAGCGATCACATCGCGCACCACGGTACGCGGCACCTTCTTCACCATCTTTGATTCGATCATTCCCGGCGCTACCGCATTAACCCGCACCCCTCGAGGGGCCAGTTCAGCCGCCAGCGTACGAGTGAATCCCAGCAATGCGCCCTTGGATGCGCTGTAATTACACTGGCCGACACTGGGGATAATGGCGGCGATAGAGGCCACGTTAACAATTGCCGCACTTTCAGATGCTCTTAACAGCAACAGCGCTTCTTTAGTCAGAACAAAAGTACTCAGCAGGTTGGTATCAATGACCGTATTGAAGTCATCAAAACTCATTGAGGCAAACAAGCTGTCGCGCACGATACCGGCATTATTAACCAGAACATCCAGCTTTTTAGCCTGCTGACTCAGATGCTGACATAACTGAATCACTGAATCTTTGTCAGCCAGATCGCATTGCAGAATATGCAGTCGATCACCATGAGGATGCGTCTCTTTCAGCTGCTCCAGATCCGCAGAATTTGATTTATACAGCGCATAAACATGGCTTTGCTGCTGTAAAAACTCGGCGCATATTCCCAGGCCAATATCACCACTGGCACCGGTCACCAGGACATTCTTGTCAATAAGGTCGTTATATTTATACATAGCTACACTTCAGATAGTTAATAATTAAGAAAGAATCGTGACCGCAATAGCATGCGTTCGACAATGCGAAATACTTAACGATATTTTTGATAAGCCTTTTTCATGAATAATTTCCTTTAGCCGACCCTGCAGCAGAAAGCATGGCGCGCCAAATTCATCGTGAGAAATTTCAGCGTCATGAAAACGAATCCCGTTACGAAATCCTAAGCCTGTCGCTTTGACAATTGACTCTTTGGCTGCCCAAAAACCCGATGCCCTTTCATAATCAGGATTTTTAGCATCAATTTTAACAATTTCCGCCTCGGTGAATATTCGCTGCATAAATGCCATATCGAGGCGCACAATCGCATGCTTAATACGTTCGACTTCCACGATATCCGTACCGACAAACATTATCTTTCCTTGACGTTTACAGTTGATAGTAAATATTAAAATTAGCGGTAAACTTATCGGTATTAAAAGCATCTGGAGAGATCAATGGCCTGGATAATGAAATATCATAACCCAATGACTTGAAGCTGCCTTTTAAACCGGTGGTTGCGCCCAGCAACTGTTTATTATTATAGCTATCCTGCGAATTATGATCATTGAAAATAGCGCCATAATCGGTACCGACGTACCATTCAAGATTGCTCAGCCCTGTAATAAAATTAACGGTGTTCTGCGCATAAAATCCGCTATCGCCATAAAGCCCGGCGCTGTTCTCAAATCCGCGCACGTTCCAGCGGTTACCTATTGTAAACTGATCCTGTAACGTCAAAGCATCAGGAGAATACTGCCCGCCCATTCGGAGTTCGTAATAACTCTCGACCAACGGCAAATTCAATAATTTTGTGTAGTTCACGTCCAGGTTAAACAGGTTACTTTGTCGACTGACGTCACCTGAGTCCATGTCCGGCGTGTACTCAGCGCCAAGCCAGGGTAAAAATCGCTGATACGAAAGCGTCGTATCCAGCAGCGCACCTGGCATATTCTTCTTAAAATTAACACCAAAGCGCACGTTGTTCATATCACGTTTTTGTAGCGCTAACTCAACGTCTTCTAATTTATAATTGACCTTTCTGCGCAATAACTCTGCACTGAGAGTGACCTTCTTGTCCATGTCACGATAAACGGTTCTGGCTGCCTTCAGGCTTAAATACTCACTGTTACCGTTGTAGTTGAAGGCGTAAGGGTCAATATTAATGACCTGTCGGGATTTACTGTTACTGTAGAACAGCTCGTAATCCCAGTAACCATAAGGTATCGAGTAATAAGCACTGACGCTGTTGTAACGACCGCTTTCATGTTCGGCATTGGTGGTACCAGACAGGTAAAATACGTCGTTCATTTTGGTCAGGTTATAGAGATAACCTGCACCACCCATTAAATTTCGACCGGTACCCTTATCACCCCAGTTGTTAACCCAGGCGCGTGCATTCCAGTTTTTAGTGCGACCGGTATTAATCAGCACATTGCTGTAGCCGCCCTGACTGCCCGGTTCGATATTTATTTTTACGTTAAGGCCAGGCACTTTCTGCAGCACTTCCAGCCCCTGTTCGATATCCCTGACGTTCAGAATCTCGCCGGATTTAAACGGTAAAATCCAGTCGCGAACATCGTTACCCTCAATGATGACGCTTTCAATTCGGCCAGGAACAACATCGAGGATTAATTTCTTCGTCGATAAATCCTGACTGGGTACGTCGATTCGCGTGGTGACATAACCAGAATTAATGAAGTAATCCTGCAATTCAGTCGCCAGTTTGCCAACACCCACCGACCCCAGACAACGCCCGGCCACATCCGCTTTAATTTTTTTAATACTGGCGTCATGCAGAAAATCATTGTTTAAAATCAGTTCATCGATCTCAATACAATGTTCCTCTATCGGAAAATCAATGTTATTGATCTTAAAACTCTCTACTTTTGACCAGACATCCTTTTTAACAACCCTGTTTTCCTGACGCGTGCTGCGGTCAATGTCCTGCTGCGCTTTAATCAGCCGGTTTAAATCAACGTCAGCAACAGATTGCTCGCTAAAACCCAGAGCAACTAAAATCAATAACGGTTTTATTGTGCTTTTCATAACGCCTTTGCCAGGATAAAAGCAGCAGCATAGCTGCTGCTTTATTATCCTATTTAATTACAGTCCAACTACTTTACCGTTACCAGTAACGGTATTTGCAATCAGTTCCAGTCCCTGGCGACCGCCAAGCACGGCTGAACTGCCAGTGTTATTAACAGTTTTACCCGTAACACTTGCGGTACCTTCGGTGAACATATTACCGGAGTTATACACCGTGCCAGTGGAGTTAACGGTTAACTTATTTTCACCAACCATATCGTTGTAGTTGTAAATCGCGGTTTTTCCGTAAACATTGGTTTCTTTATCTGAGTAGATAGTATTACGGTTATACAACGTTCCTTCTGAATTAACGGTCACTTTTTCTTTACCGGTAATCCAGCCGTAGTTGGTAAAGTTGCTGCCGACATTCAGCGTCAGTGCGCCATCGGCTGCAATAATACCGGTAGCATTATTATCGATCATATTGCCGCTGCTGTATAAAGACAGAGTACGGGTATCAATCGACAGGTCACCTGTTGAGTAGACGGTTGAGTAGTTGCTGCTCATGGTTCCAGCCTTAATGCTTGACTCGCCAGCACCGACCAGCATGCTACGGTCATTATATAAAGCATTGGTAATAGCCAGAGTTAACGGTGCAGATTGGGCAATAATACGGCTGTTATTATTATTCAGCTCTTTTGCAGTAATCTCTACGCCGCCGTTACCAATCATGCCACCCTGCTGTTCAGGCATACCGAAGTACAGACCATACCAGGTCGCGAAACCTTTGCTATCCTGGTTGGTAACCGTAGCGCCAGCATTAACGGTCAGTTTCTTTTTAGCAACGATCAGCGCGGTATTGTTATCGACATTATTAACCGCATTAAGATTAATATTTTGTCCTAACACCAGGCCAGCGGTGTTGTTAATGCGACGAGCCTGAATATTCACATCACCATCTTCAGAAGAGATGGTACCGATACGGTTAGTAACGTCACCGCTTAAATCGATGTTGATACCGGTCTTGCCAACAATGCTCGACTCATTGTTGTTCAGCGAGGCTGCTTTGATAGAAACATTCTTCACAGTCGCGACTTTGCCATTGGCGTTATTTACGCTGGAGGTCGCCAGTAATCCGATATCGCCAGAAGAGGCTATCTGTCCATTACTGTTGTTCAGATTTGCTACGGAAATTTCGATACCACCTTCACCGGCAACAAGCCCCAGCGAGTCGGCACTTGATGCATCAGCAGTTTTGGTACGATTGTTTGTCAGAGTACTTTTCGAAGCATCAATTTTCAGATATCCCGCTGCGGCGCGGATCAGTCCACCGGTATTATTAATTGCACCGGTGCTGGACATATCAATGTTACCTGCAGACTCGATAATGCCGCTGGTGTTGTTAACGCTGGTTGACTTAGAACCAACATAATAGCCCTTAATCTGACCATTACTGTTGTTCAGCGTACCGGTTTCCAGTGCCACGATTGCCGCTTCCATACCGACGGTGGTTCCCTTGCCGTAGTTAGTCAGCGTATTATTATTGGTATTAAGCGCCAGAGTGTTGCCGGCAGCCACCTTACCGTTGGTGTTGTTAAATGCTCCGCTACTGATATAGACATTGGCGCCGGACATAATGTTACCCGCACGGCTATTGTTGATAGCGTTTTTATTGGTATCAATAGAAACGGTCTGATCGCTGACAATCTTACCGGTGATATTATCAATCGCACCATTCGTTTTCACGCCAATAGCACCGGCAGATTTAATCTGCGCAGCGTTATTAATCAGACGGCCCTTAGTATCGATCTGAATGCCACCGGTACCGGCAGCCAGCACGCCGACGTTACGCACGCCGATACCGCTTTCAGTACTGATCAAATTGATTTTATTTGCGTACATGCCACCCAGTTTGGCAACATCAACCGCATAAGTATTTCTGGAACCAGTGGCGGAAACGGTGCCGGTTACCTGATTATCCATATCGACATAATTATTGCCGGCAATCAGAGAGAGCTCTTCGCCAGAAACATTGATGTCGCCATTAACCACAATCGAACGCGCCAGAATCGCGGTTGGTGAATCGCTGGTTAAGCCATTGGTTGTAATAATGCCACCGTTAACTGAATATCCTTTCAGCTCACCATTATCCAGATCCGGTTTACCGGTGGTGACAGTCACTCTATCCGTGTTGATAAAGCCGCAGCTTTCACAGGTAATACCGTTTGGGTTGGCGATAATCAGGTGCGCTTTATCACCGGCCACTTCCATCATGCCACTCAGGGTACTTTTATTTCGCGAGGTCACTTCGTTCAGGATAACTTTGGCGGTTCCTGAAGCTAAGTTGCTGTTACCCGCAATCTGGCCAGCGAGGGTAGTATTAGCTCCATTCTGGCTGTTGTTGAAGATTAAGCCTTCTTTACCGACATTCAGCTTGTCATAGATATTATGAGAAATACCATTGGCATTAGCTTCATTGATATTAACTACCGGCACACCGTTTGCCATGGTGGTGCTGCCATTTGTCATGCTGAGATCGGCAGCATTGACGACCACTGGCAGTGCCAGCAGAATCGATACCGCTAACGGATTAAATTTCATTAAGCCATGCTTACTTTTCATTTTTTACCTACTTTATAAGTTAGTGTTTACTTTTAACGCTAAAATAGTGATTTCCAGTCGAAAAATTAGAAAAACTTATATTTAAGTATCTAATTTTTCAACATAATCACTAATTTCAAATTGATATTAAAACGCCAGCATGCCCGGCAAGCGTCAGGGCATCAAAGCTGAAGTGCGGTTAAGCGCGCTTCAAATTGTAGAAACTATTTTTGACTTCAATCTGGCCTGCCATGATAAACCCTCATTATCGGGCTATAGCTTTATGCCTATCGATATTTCATTTAAATAAGGTTTTACACAGCCAGCAAGCACGTCAGAAATCCATGATGGATATATTCACAGAAGTTTCTTACAGCCAGCTAAACACTGCGACTGAAATAAGTTTTTTTAAGATTACTGCCGGGTAAATTAGGAATTTTGCTTAAATTTATCGACTCCATGTCGTTGTATCATCCTTGCACAGTCAGTGGACAGAAGAAGTGTTGAGATTTCTTTTTGTTTGTTTTGTTGTGCTGTTTTCAATATTACTTTTCATGTTTTCCGTTCCAATGTCAAGTAATTGGTAACTGCAAATGACAAATAATTTCCATGAGAAAAATCTCTTCTCCTCGTTACACAGGAAATACTGGCCATCGTTGACATCCTGAGACTAAGAATAGGTTTAGTTATCGCAATCAGACAATTGCTAACATGCATCAGACTATACTTGTAATGCTAAGAGTAAATCTAAAAAACCTCCTCCTTCAAATTTCTCTAATTGGAGTCAGCTGGCATTATATTTCAATTGTTTATCGGCGTTATATCAGGCGCTGGCGAATAGAGTAGTAATAAAATTGGCTCTTAGTAGCTACGTAATCTAGATTTATATCATCCGGTAATAAAGTCAGTGAGGATCGGTTCACTACCTTGCCCAGTGCTTTATATATTCCTGGTAGCCATTTCCGGCGATGAATGCGGTTACAGAAGGCAGAAAAGGAGAGATTACTTGCAGAGAATACAGATTTCACGGCCGACTCAACGTTTATCCTACCGTGTCAGGGATTTGCAACCTGCACTTCATCTGTACGTGAGCCGTATGCACTCCTCCAACATAAGTACATCTGCTCATGTCATGCCAAAGATTTGCATGCTGCAATCGACAGAACGGAAATCGAAACGCAACATCCTGATTCAGGCCAGTCAGAATAATTTGAACTTATTCGTCCGGCATTAATCTTATCTGCGATGCGCTTAGTGATCAGATCAGAAAGACCCTGGTCCACCTCCTGGTATCGCCTTAACACGAGCGTCTGGCTTGTAACATTGTAAATGTTAATTAAATTGCTTACTTATTAACAAATTTGAAACATAAATTTACAAAATCTCCGCCTGTATTCGCTTTATAGCTCATTTTTGACTTTTTGTGCTGTTTTTTTTTAACCAATTCAATGAAAATATAGGAATTATTCTTATATCAGCAGGAAATAATCTTATCTAATTATACAAATGTAGTTCTTTTCAATGCCATATCCGATTGAATATGATCAATTTTTTACCCTCCCCATGTACATAATCTTTAAGAATTTTCCCCCTGGGAAAAAATCATTAATATCATATCCACATCTTGTCACATTATTTATTGATTTGTATTATGCGTCTCAATGGAAATTTGACAGGGTATGTTGATTCTAATGCAAAGTGAAAAAATCGAAATTGACGGGGATCATTTCAATCCTGAAACGAGCGGCGAACCGTCAATTGAAAACAATAACTATTCAGATAAAAAATATTCCATATGGCCGGATAACAATCTCTATCTGCGCGTTGGGATTTACTCAAAACTAATTGAAAAGCATTACAATCATCTGAATAGCAATTTAATCTTTGTTGATTTTTCACACTACAACATCAAACTTTTCACAGATTCACAGTGGATTGAAAAGTTAGCCACAACCGGCACCGGTTTAATCTTATTATCTGATTATAAGATGGATAACTTTGCTTCTTACTGGTGGAAGAAAAATCATAGCATTGCAACAGTCATCTATTCCAGCGACAGCAAATACACGATCAGAAGAAAAATAAAAGATGTATTCATTGGGCGCTGGCGCAGAGATATCAAGTCTCGCAGCCTGACTTCTCTTGAAGCCGATGTGCTAACTCTGCTAATAAAAGAGCACTCGGTAAAAGATATTGCAGAGCGCCTTGGTCTGGATAAAAAGAAGTTATACAACACTAAGTATTCTTTACAAAGAAAATTGAGCGGGGAGATAAACAAACTTTTTCTATCTTGTAGCGTTATTTGAAGTGTAAGTCGAAGTAAAATCATTGAAAAGATTCCTACTATGGAATGTATCTATATTTTAATTAAGGATTAAATAATGAAAAAATTAGTATTAGCTGCTTCTGTTGCAACCGCTCTGTTATCTGCCAACGCCATGGCTGACGTTACTGCCAGCGCAACTGCAAGCTGGGATGCAAGTGCAACTAAAGACACCAACAGCATTCTGGTGGTCACTCCGCTGAAATCCCTGACTTTCCAGTATGCTCAGGGCCTGCAGGCGTTTAACACTCAGAAAGGTGCTTTTGATGTCACTATCGAAGGTCAGTCAGGTGCAACTGATTTTGAACTGACTTCTCAGATTGTCTCTAACACCCTTGCACGCACTTCCGATGCTTCTACCCTGGATGTTGGTGTGGCATGGAACGGTGAAAAACTGAGCAAAACCGCTCCGGTTACTCTGATTGATACCTCTGAAGGTGTTTCTTCAGGTCTGGATGCACTGGCAGTTGCCTCCGCATATGCCGGTTCTGAGCGCGTAAGCACCCAGGGTAATTTTGACTTCTCTATCGAATCTGCTTCAAACGGCACTCAGACCACTGCATTCAGCGAGCTGGCTGACGGTTACTGGAGTGGCGATGTGAAAGTTCAGTTCACTGCCGTCTGGACCGTACCCGCTGCTACTGAGTAATACCGTTTTAATTCAGTAAATTAAAAAAAGGGGGCTTCTGGCCTCCTTTTAAGGATTCCCCGTGAAAAAAAAATACTCCATTAGTCTGGCTCTTACCGCCATGATGTCCTTTTCAGCCGAGGCAATTAATGTCGGAGAGATCACGTCAATGATGTCTGCCGATAGCAGTATTCTGGCTAAAGAGGTCTCAAATACCACCGATACCGCACGCTATGTCAGTCTCAGTGTGGAACGTATTTCCTCCCCAATGGCTGGGGGTGTCGTTATTCCGATGGAGAGCAAGTCAGAATTACTCTCTACTCCGGCCAGTCTGATTATGCCGGCTGACGCCAGTGAGAACTTCAGGTTTATTTATAAAGGGCCAGAAGATGATAAAGAACGCTATTACCGTCTCTCCTGGACTGACGAACCGGTGACTGAACAGGACGCCAGTAAAAGTGCCAAACTTGGTCAGGCCACAACCTCGGCAATTATTAGTACCATTCTGGTAGTCGCTCCTCGCAAGGAACGCTTCGACTTTGTCAGCAAGGATGGAAAGATAACCAATACCGGCAACTCTTCTTTTCGTGTGATTTCCTATGGACCGTGCCGTGATGCCAGCAGAGATATCGGTAAAGGCTGTCGTGAAAGATATTACTTAATGCCAGGAATAAGCACAAAGATTCAGTATACCGATCTTACTAATAAAAAAACCCGCATTGGCATCTGGCATGACGGGAAGTATATAAACGTAGAATAGAGATTCTTTTATGGATAAGTTAGATCAGGCAAAGGGAACGCTTTTCATTGGAATACTGCTTACTGCCAGCACTGCATATTCAGCTAACATTAATGCGCCAGTACGGATAAATAATTATGTTATTCCGGCAGTGTTCGCTAATGCACTTAATCAGGGTATGACCGTGCCGGTATTTATTCGGTATGAAGAGGAGCAAGGCACTCAGCGAAGCAATCAAAAAATTGCGGACGCGATAATTTCCATCAAAGATGGTGCTTTTCAAATTAATCAAATCACGCTGAATGAACTACCCAACCGCACTGAGCTAGCGCAAAACCTCAAATCAGGGCTTGCTGAGCTAAAAAATCGAAGCCTCGGTGAAAGCAATATCATCCATATCAGTAAAGATGCATCAATATCTCTTGATACCCGAACATTTTATCTGGAGATGACGGTAAACAAGGAAGCAATGGCCGCTGCGGTACTTCCACGTACTAACATTCTCGGCGAATCTTCAGCAGAAAATGTTTCAAATATACTGAATTATTCAGTCGGTAGCTATTACAGCAAATTCAACAATTCTGATAATGCCAGCAGCTATATTACCCTGGATAACACCACTTCCCTGCGCGAACATCATTTCAATCTAAACGGCAGTATTTATGGTATCGGCTCTACCGGGGGTACCAGCGGTCAGCTGTATCGCAGCATGTATGAACGCGATTTTCAGGGTCGTCGCCTGGCGATGGGCATGGTCGACACCTGGAACTTACAGTCGATTGCCAGCATGAGTGCGCTCAACTCGAGCCGTATCTATGGCGTCAGCTACGGTAATAAAAGCAGCACGCAAATTGAAGACAATACGCTTTCTCTGATCCCGATAACGGTGTTTTTACCCGCAGCCGGCGAAGTCCGTATTTATCGCGAAGAGCGGTTGCTTAGCATCCAAAACTTCTCGATGGGAAGTTATGAGGTGGATACGTCCCGCCTGCCCTTCGGTGTTTATAACGTCAATGTTGAAGTGGTGGTGAACGGCAGAATCGTCAGTTCCCGCACCGCACAAATCAATAAATCCTTTGCGCGTAGTTCCAGCGTAACCGGCGATTTATCATGGCAATTCTTTGGCGGTATGCTCCAGTATTCACGAATGGATTATCGCGATCGCAAAAACATCAATTATGGCGACAAAGATACCTGGATCTCCGGTGTGGCAGCATCGCTCAGTCAGCCATGGCTATCCGGGGTTAATTTTAAGTCCACGCTGTATGGTTTTGATCGTAATTTGGTGAACGAGAGCGAAGTTAACGTTGCCTTTAATGAGTTAGTGACCGCCAACCAACAGACGCTGCTGGCCAATGATTCCAGCTGGCAAAGTATCAGTACGCTTAATCTGAGCATACCGAATGGCTATGGCTCAGTATGGACCTCACGCGAATTCAGTTCGATTGGCGATCGTTTGCCGATGCAAAAAGGAGATTATTTCTCTGTCGGTGTTACTGCCAATTTAAGCAAATTCACACCGTATCTGGGGTCACTTACCGTTAGCAGAACAGATAATAAGTATAACGGTAACAAATACACCAATGCGGATTATAGCCAGTCATTGTTAGCTAATCGCTATGCTTCGATTTCAATGCGCGCCGGTATCCAGCGTTACTATTATGATAACCGCGATGGCGTTAGTGATAAATACATCAACCTCGATATCTCGCTGCCGCTTTCCACCTGGTTTAGTGCCGGCGTCTCCAGCGAAAATGGCAATATGCTGGCCAATGCTACGCTGCGTAAAAACTTTGATAACAGCCCGATTACTCAGGCAGGCGCCTCACTGTCGAAGCGTATAAAAAGTAGTAATAATGATAACAGTTATCGCTCTGACGATTTCTCTGCCAATGGCTACCTCTCGTATGACACCAAATACAATGCCGGTACGCTGTCAGCCACTCAAACCTCGAATAACAGCAGTAACTTCAGCCTTAGCTCACAGGGTAGCGTGGCCTGGACCAAAGACAATGTCGCCCTCGGTAAGGGCACCCAGACCTCTGGAGTGATGGTTAACACCAACTTCAGCGAAGCAGGAAAAATGATTGCACAGATCAATGGCCGCGCATATCCCCTGAGCGGTAAGAAAAACTTTATCAGCCTGCCTCCTTATGCTCAGTACAAGGTTGAGTTGATGAATGACAAAAAATCTGAGGACAGCGTCGATATCGTTAGCGGACGGACTAATAACGTCGTGCTCTACCCTGGGAACGTCAGCGTGCTTAATCCTGAGATTAAACAGTTAGTCACCGTATTTGGTCGGGTTAAAAATCCTGCCGGGGGAGTTTACGCTTTCACTGATATTCATAACCACATTGGTAAAAGTAAGACCGATGAACGCGGTGAATTTGCGATGGATGTTGATAAGCGTTATCCGGTGATCACGCTGATTGACAATAAAGGTGGCACTTGTGAAGCCGATCTCGATCTGCGCGAAGCGCGTGGTGCGGTCTGGGTGGGTGATATTCAGTGTCAGGTATTGCAGCAAACTGCATCACTTACAGAGGAAAAGCAAAATAATGTCTATTAATCTTAAATCGCTACTGCTGACCTCAGCGTGTATGTTGATGGCACCGTCCGTACTGGCGGCCACCGCCGGCAACGCTGGCAGCGGTGCAAATAGTTACCTGTTTATCGAAAATGCGGTCGATAATGAGTATTTCATTACTTCAAATACCCGTACTCCGCGTTTTAGCGGAGCTAACATCTGGACGCGATATAACAATGGCCAGGAAGCACTGGGATATATGGGGTGGGCTCTGGCGGCCAGTAATCGCTATGTGGATTTCTGGATAACAGACTCGCCGATTGCAACGCCCTTCGTCGGTCTCCGCTGTCGCCAGGATGGCGGTAACTGCCCGTCGGTTGGTCATATTCCGGCGACCTATCTCGACAGTCAGGGCTTATATCATACGATGAACGGTAATAGCATTAATAATGGTAACTCCAGCTATGGCACGTTCAGCCCCTCCTCCTTCGAATATTTTCGTCAGCTTCCGGTTGGCAGTACCAATGCCTTTGAGCTGAATTTCTGCTATACCACCACCAATTACGATTATGAGTCTGGGGTACGCTGTAAAGATATCACTACCGGCGGTGCAACCTGGCGATACTACACGCAAACGGTGACCAAAGTCGGCCATCTTAATTTGCTGAGCACCGGTTCAATGTCTGAAATTATGGTTGCCAGTGATGGCAGCGCCAGCGTCACCGGCAGTGGCGACTTGTGCAATGTTGGCGTGGTTGGAAACGTTAACGGTGTCATCTGCAAAATGGTTTCCTATAACTATCAACAGACGCAGCAGGTCACCAACCAGCTGTTTATCAGCATGATTATCGATACCGCGACTTTGGGCTTTACCCCTGGCAACCGTGATATTCAGTTTAGCGGTGACAATGCCAACTGGAAGCTTTACAACGCAACTAATACAGTCTATTCCGATATTTTCACCACCGGAGGACAATATGTGTATGTTTTCCTGTCAAACACCTTTTTCCGCAACGTGCTGAATAGTGGCAATAATATTACCAATAACGATGCGTTATTTACCTTCGCATTTAATAACACCGCCTATCCAACCTCCGGCTACTACCAGTTTACCGCATCCAATCAGGTGAACATCACGCCAAGAGAATATGGCATTAGTATTATATCGAGTGACGGCAGCAGCAAGCCGAAAAACGCGGGCAATATTGGTAGCGCCCAACCGGTGGAGTTTGAATATAAAGTCACGACCTCGGCCGTGCGTCAGGCAGACAGTATTACCGCCCAGGTGACCGGTGACAGCACCACGATCAATGGAATACCTTACTGCCTGTTTACCTCGACAGACGGCACATATAGCGTGCCCATTCCGGCCTATTTATCCTATACCGCGCAATCCGGCTCCACCGTCACCGAGCGCAACAGCTGTGCAGAGGCGCCGATTGATATGACCGCCGCTAACTGGGTACAGACAGCCTGGGATGCCGCAGTTAATGATGGCTTCTTTTACACCACCACATTGAAATTGCTGTTTCCAATGAATGACTCCCGCTCACGACTGACAGTAGCCGGTGATGACTGGATGGGTACCGTAAGCGCCAGTGGTGAGGTCAAAGTAACGGCAACCTGGGTGGGAGTGGATAAATAAATCTGACGGATACCGCCCCACGTCGGGGCGGTTTTTTAAAGGCTGGAAAAATGTTGCTTCAGTACTTATGAGAAAGCATATGGAAGGTAATATCATTCCCCATTTTTTTCTTTAATGCTGACTTATGAACATAAACGCTCTTCAGACTGCAGTTAAGCTTTGTCGCAATCTCGTGGGTATTTCTGCCAAGAGATATCATGCTTAGTACGTGCATCTCACGCGCAGTGGCGGCTGGTGCTTTAACGCGTATACAGCTTCTTCCACAAAGTATTTTTTTCAACTCTTCGGTAAAACCTGCGATCCCATCGTCCGTTCTGATGATGGCTTTTATGCTACTGGACTGTTTAAGCCAGTAGTTAGCAATTGCGATCATTCTTCTGTCAGAAATGAGTACAATACTCATGTCCGTTTTACTGAGGAACTTCAACCACTCATCATTGATAAGTAGTGCGACATTCCTGAATGAAAAGTCGATAACAATCACCCCTTCAGAGAGGTAACAGGGGCAACGCTTAAAAATCAGTTCATTTAATGCCAGTCTGAAGTAGTGATTATCTTCAGGCCAGACGAAGAGTTTTTTATCCGTGCAAAAATCTATCTTCATGTTTTCATCGTAACTAATACGACAACCGAGCCCGCATCCCATGCAACTCAACGTTTTTTTTATAGTGTGTGTCACCAGGCATCACCCCTTAGCTGAGTTTCACCGCGAATATCTTTAAATAGGTTTTACCATACCCAGCATTAAAGATTTCACCTAAGAAAAATCTGCTTGTCGTCGGTTCTTTACCTTTTAAAACATTCATTAAAATGACTTACAATTCATCCAGGAATAAGCCATATTTTATTGCATCAGGTCAAAGTTAGTGGCATCAGAATATGGTTATCTAAAAGGTATATTTATTTCTCAGCCCGTTAAATTCCTCATCTGTCACATAATAATAACTATTTTATAGCTGCTGCCGATCGGGGATGCCGGAGGTGCTCTGCCGCCACCAGGCTAAACTCTGCGCGGTTGGCCAGTTTCCTTACGCCACGACAGTTGGATCTCCCGGCATGACGATGCCATAATGAAATTTAATTGATGCTCTGATACGAGGAAAAGTTAACGCTATGAAACATATTGTTGAGGGTTTTTTAAACTTCCAGAAAGACATTTTCCCCGACCAGAAAGACCTGTTTCGCAGCCTGGCTTCCAGCCAAAATCCTAAAGCGTTATTCATTTCCTGTTCAGACAGCCGTCTGGTGCCGGAACTGGTCACTCAACAGGATCCGGGTCAGCTGTTTGTAATTCGCAACGCGGGTAACATCGTGCCATCTTTCGGTCCCGAGCCGGGTGGCGTATCGGCGACCATCGAATATGCCGTTGTGGCACTGGGCGTCACCGATATCGTTATTTGCGGTCACTCTAACTGCGGAGCGATGAAGGCGATTGCTACCTGCCAGTGCCTTGATTCTATGCCGGCAGTGGACCACTGGTTGCATTATGCTGATGCAGCGAAAGCCGTCGTTGAGAAGAAAAGCTATGCCAGTGAGATTGATAAAGTTAATGCGATGGTGCAGGAAAACGTCATTGCACAGCTGAACAATATCAAAACCCATCCGTCGGTAGCCGTCGGTTTACGTGACAAGACATTACGCCTGCATGGCTGGGTCTACGATATTGAAAGCGGCGTAATCCGTGCCCTGGATAAAACCAGCAAAGAGTTTGTTACTCTGTCCGATAATCCGGATGTTTGCTTCGAGTAATTTTTTTTGGGGCCGGGACGCCCCTGTAACTTCCACCAGCAGCAAATCAATGAGATGACTGCGACATCGCTGCACACCATCATTACCTGACTGAAGGTATCTATTCCCTCCATTTCGTCCCTCCCCTCGGCATACAGATCAACACGCTATCATCAACCGGACCAGTCTGTGACGCCTGGTACACATTTCGCACATTACTGTGATGACAAAACCGAATTATCATGCATAATCGTGCAAAATCAGGATTAAACATGAATGGAGCCGTTATGCTTTCCAGCCAGAGAAAAAAGCTGATTCTCGAGCTTCTCGCCCGGGATAAGCAGGTATTATCAACCGAGCTCAGCCAGCGATTTTCGATATCCGAAGACTCAATCCGTCGCGACCTGAGAGAGTTAGCCGCTGAAGGACTATTACAACGTGTGCATGGCGGTGCCCTTCCGGTTTCAGCGGCAAACGCGCCGTTTGAAACCAGAAAAAGCGTGCAGATGGACTCAAAGCGGATTATTGCGCAGAAAGCCGTAAACCTGATTCAACCCGGTCAGGTCGTGATTATTGATGGCGGCACCACCACGGGTGAGATGATTAAACTGTTGCCTGGCGATCTTGCCTTCACCGCCGTTACTCACAGCCCAGCCATTGCCGTGGGACTGGCCGATTATCCGCTGGTAGAAGTCATTGTGATCGGCGGACAGCTGATGAAGCAATCTCTGGTGACGGTTGGCGCCTCGATGCTGGAAGGCATCAGGCGAATCAATGCCGATCTGTTTTTCATGGGGGTGACCGGTGTTCATCAAAGCGCAGGCTTCACCACCGGTAATTATGAAGAAGCCTGTGTAAAGCAGGCGTTATGCGCAAGAGCTGCCGAAACGATGGTGATGGCTTCACCGGAAAAGTTAAATTCGGCTTCTCCTTTTACCATCGGCGACTTAACGCTGGCCAGCACGCTGCTGATCAATGGCACGCTGGATAGCGAGATGAGCCAGCTAATGCAAAAAAGACAAATTACCGTTATTTAATCACTCAGTGAGGATGACCATGAATCCGTCCGAAGCCCGTTTTGAACTGATCGCTGTTCCGGCACCCAAAACCTTTCCCAACGTCAAAACCCCGGTGATTAGCGATGAGGTTATGACCCAGCGCCTGAAGAAAATTCTGAACGCGCTGCATCAGCATAAACTCGATGCTGTGATTATCTATGCCGATAAAGAACATGGTGGAAATTTTGAATACCTTGCTGGCTTTATTCCACGCTTTGAAGAGGCATTGTTGATTCTCACGGCTGACGGACAACTCAGTTATGTCATGGGGAATGAGAACCTCAAACTGGTGCCGCATGCGCGAAACAGCGGAAAGTGTCTTCATGCTCCGGCCTTCTCGCTGCCCAATCAGCCAATGGATAACGATGCGCCGCTGTCTGAGGTGCTGGCTCAGGCTGGCCTGAAGAACGGAAATAAGATTGGCGTAGTTGGCTGGAAGCTGTTTACCAGCAAGCTTAGTGATACTCAGTATCAGTTCGATGTGCCTGCTTTTATTCTTGAGGCGATTATTGAAACCGCTGGCGACCGGAAAAAGGTGGTCAATGCGACCTCACTGTTTATCTCTCCTGCTGATGGCGCGCGTCGATTGAATACCGCCAGCGAAATAGCCTTTTATGAGTTTGGTGCAAATCTGGCATCGACCAACGTGATGGCGGCGCTGGACCAGATTGAACCGGGTAAAACGGAGAAGCAGATAGGGCACTGGCTGTCTGCCGACGGGCAACCGGGCAACGTAGTGATGATTGCAGCAACCGGCGAACGTTTTGCCGATGCCTGTTTGTATCCCTCGGATAAGCAGATTCAGCGCGGGGATAAATTCTCGCTGACCGTTGGTTTTAAGGGCGGACTGACCAGCCGTGCTGCCTATGTCGTGGCGGATGAAAATGAACTGCCCCCAGCCGTGGCCGATTATCTTTCAGCGCTGGCCATTCCTTACTATCGTGCGGTAACAAGCTGGCTGGAAACCCTTCGTCCCGGCCTGACGGGCGGTGAACTTTATCAAACCATCGAAAACGTCATGCCCAAAGAGAAATGGCACTGGCATCTGAATCCCGGTCATCTGGTGGCAGATGAAGAGTGGCTCTGCTCACCGGTATCTGCGGATTCAGCGATCAAGCTGGAGAGCGGCATGATTTTTCAGATCGATATTATTCCTTCGTTGCCAGGTTATGGCGGCTGCAGTATTGAAGATACTGTCGCGCTGGCTGATGCCACCTTGAGAAAGGAGCTGCAAAGCCACTTTCCGGAAGTCTGGCAGCGCATGGAGACGCGCAAAGCCTATCTGCATGATGTGCTGAATATTACCGTGTCAGAGGACGTTATCCTGCTGTCTAATACCGTGGGATATCTGCGCCCTTTCCTGCTGGATAAGCACAGAGCGCTGGTTCGACAGCCATAATAACGCTGCCAGCTACCTCATTGGTGGCTGGCGAAAAATAGCGCCTTAACCACTCAAGCCTGACCACGTTAAAAGCTGAGATATCAATCTCATCCCCCTCTGATACCCCCCCCATCTGATCATCTATATATCAACGCGTTGTCACCTTTATCGGCTGTTTTAATGACAACCAATGGGCTGAACGTGCCGCAAAATTTTCACTTTCAGGTTGACTTAATATTTAGTGATCACTATAAATATAATTAAATAGCAATCACTACATATTATGAACCTCTGCGCTGTCGGACACGTCAGCAAGGAATGATTAACGCGGGGGCAGGCCGCCCTCTTGTTCAGCCAGCAAACCGTAATACATCTTTTTGATGTGAGGATTGAATCATGACCAAACCCGTTTATGTGCAGGAATATAACGAAATCGTTAGGGTACTGAATAAGTACAATGAAGGTGGTAAGCAAGCTGACAGCAGCATTATGAAACCGGCTTTTAGCCCACAAGCCACCATTTTTGGTGTGGACGGTGACGGTAAACTGACCGGTGGGGCGATCAAGGGGCTGTTTGACACCATTGACTCCGCTTTCCGTCCGTCGCCTGAGGCACAGGGCGTAATTGTAAATATTGATATCGTCGGAACGGCGGCCAGCGCACGCATTGACACCAACGATATCTCTGGCTTCTGCTTCACGGATTTTTTCAATCTGCTGAAGGTCGAAGGAAAATGGACGGTAGTCAGCAAAATCTACCACACCCATGTCGCGCCATAATGCTCTGATATTGAGGGTGTAAACCCTTCAATGCTGCCCCCCGGCGTCCACTCCGGGGTGGCAACATTTTCGTCCTTCATCAGGCCGTTTGCTGATTTACAACGTGTATCGCCGCGTATCAGCGCCCGCTGGCATCCCATGAGGCTGAAACAGTCTCCCCTTTCAAAGGGAACAGCTTTTATCAGCGATGATTTACCGGGCGAGGTAAAAGCAGCACGGCCTGACTGGCGACGCGTTTCAGTTCTTCCTGCGTAATACCATCCTGCGCCGGGATCGACATCCCTTCCAGAAGCGTATTCAGCGTCAGGGCAATGCCCTCAACATCGGTATCAGGCGGCAGTTGACCCGACTCAATGCCTGCCTGCAGGCGCTGCCTGAAATAGACACGCCCCTCTTCTCTGAGTGCCTTCACCGCGTCGTAGACATCTTTAGATTCTGGCGAAACATTGATCGCGGCGAGAACAACCAGGCAGCCGCAAGGAGCATCCTGCGACGTCAGAATGACGGCGGACTCCTCAAAAAAGTCACGAATCGCGTCATGCACATTCGCTTTCTGCAGCATCCTTTCCCACGGGGCATCCCAGTAAGTTCTTTCGTAAAAGTTTACCGCTTCAAGAAACAGCTCCGCTTTGCTGCCGAATGCCGCATACAGGCTCGGCGGATTGATATTCATTATCCGGCAAAGTTCACCGACCGAAGCCGGTTCGTATCCGCATCGCCAAAACAGACCCAGCGCGCTGACCAGGGCTTTGTCTCGATCGAAATTACGCGGTCTTCCTCGTCGTGAGGGCGTGTTGTGCGTTGAATCTGTCATATATCCAGCCTGATAAAAAAGAAAAAACTAATGGCTCACTATACAAGATTTTAACGGGAGCTATCGCGCCGCTCCATAAAAGAGCGTAATCCGTCATCGCTGGTCAGGTTTATCTCACGGCGCAATGCTTCATTCTCAGACTCTGTTGCTGGCTACCGAACGTCTATCATGCAGATGCTGTCACATCGATCTCAATGACATCGGCGACAGAAAACGGTCCCTGTAACATGGAGAATCTCTGGAGCACCTTAAACTGTATCGGACACTACATATTAGTATTATTATATAGCGATTGATACATAAGCTTTGTGTTTTGTTATTGAGCTAATCAATGACAATTCGAACGCAACAGCCAGCCGTGCTGCCGTTCAAAGGGCATCCGCGAAGTCTTGACTGGGAGGAAACGGTAGAATACGCGGCCCGCATGCACCCCGGGGATAAATGCAGTTTTATCTTTAAATTCAGCCACCTGATAAATAATTCATCCAGCCGTAAAATCCATAAGACATTTTTCTATAGAAAATTGAAGAAAATCAGCTTGCCTTTTTATGTATCGATCGCTATAAATACTCAAATACTTAGTGACCGATACATAATTAGGCAAGCAACCTCTTCTGACGCGCAGCGGAACAAACAACATCACGAAACGATAAGGCTCCATCATCCGTTCCGTTCAGAGAATTTATAAGCTTACCGACAGCATATCGCTGGTGCCAACGGCAAAACGGCGAGATGACTATTACCAGGAAGAAAATATGATGAACCCGAAATACGCCCCATTATTCGAGCCCTTTACCCTGAATAACGGTGTCACGATCAAAAACCGATTTACCGTTGCGCCAATGACGCATTTTGCCTCTCATGAAAATGGCAGCATCAGCGATGAAGAGCGCCACTTTCTGAACGACCGCTTCGACGGCTTTGGCCTGTTTATTGCCGCCGCCACGCTGGTATCTGCGGAAGGTAAAGCCTTTGTCGGCCAGCCTGAGGCCATTGGTGAGAAAGACTTGCCCAGCCTGCGTGAAGTCGCCCGCATTGCTAAAAAACAGGGCGCCACGGCTGTTCTGCAGATCCATCACGGCGGCCACCTGTCAATTGCTGAACTACTGAACGGCCGTGAGATGGTCGCTCCGTCGGCAGATGAGAAGTCAGGCGCCCGCGCCCTGACCGACGAAGAGATCCGCAACCTGATTTCCGCCTTCGCCAATGCCGCACATTTAGCCATTCAGGCGGGATTTGACGGCGTCGAAATTCACGGGGCCAATAATTATCTGATCCAGCAGTTTGTCTCGGGGGAAAGTAATCGCCGGACCGACATCTGGGGCGGCAGCATCGAGAACAGGCTGCGCTTCCCGCTGGCGATCGTTGATGCCGTAACGGCAGTCAAACAGCAGTACGCCAGCGACAAGTTTATTGTCGGCTACCGCTTCTCTCCGGAAGAGCCGGGCGAGCACGGCCTGACAATGCAGGATACCTTTGCGCTGATTGACGCCCTGGTCGAAAAACCGCTGCAGTACCTGCACGTTTCGCTGTGGGATTTCTATAAAAAGGCGCGCCGTGGGGCCGATACGTCACTGACCCGCATGCAGTTAATTCACGAGCGTATTAACGGCAAACTGCCGCTGATTGGCGTTGGCAACCTGTTTACCGCGGAGCAAATTCTGGCAGCGTACCAGACGGGCTGGGCTGAGTTTATCGCCACCGGCAAAACGGTAATGATGAACCCGGACCTTATCCGCCTTATCGTTTCCGGTCAGGAAGAGCGGATTGTCACGGCCATCGATCCGCATAAAGAGGACCGCTACCGCATCCCGGATAATCTGTGGAATCAGAATATGCAGCGCCTGTCGTATCTGCCACCGGTCAAAGATGACGCCAACTGGCAGTCTCCGGATATTTAATCACTCGACAAGTTTAAATAATCTCCACGCCGGGTACGCACACCGGGCGAATAATTGAGAGGAACAGAATATGAATTACATTCAAAATAAAACCGCGATAGTGACGGGTGCCTCTTCAGGAATAGGTGCCGCAACGGTAAAAGCCCTGCTGGAAAATAATGTTAACGTAGTGGCGGTGGCACAAAACGAGGAGCGACTGAATCACTTCGTCGAGCCGCTGAAAAAACAGGGCCATAACATCTCCGGCTATGCCGCCAGCGTCGCAGATGCAGAAGCCATGAAAGTCGTTGCAGAATTCGCCAGTAAAACCTACGGTTCGGTCGATATTCTGGTGAACAATGCGGGCCTGATGCTGTTCTCATACTGGGAAGACCTGGCGGTCAACGACTGGAACAATATGGTGGACGTCAATATCAAGGGCTACCTTAACGCTATTGCCGCGGTGCTGCCGTTGATGTTGAAGCAGAAATCGGGCCACATCCTGAACATGGCTTCTGTTGCTGGCCATCAGGTTGATGCGGCAGCAGGTATCTACAGTGCCACCAAGTTTTTTGTTCAGGCGATGACCGAGTCCATGCGCAAGGATCTGGGCGTGAAACACGGCATTCGGGCCAATACGGTCAGCCCTGGCGTCATCAACACCGGCTGGGCGGATAAGGTTGTCGATCCGGAAGGCCGCAAAGCCGCCCAGGAACTGAACAAGATCGCCATCAGCTCTGAAGATGTCGCTAATGCGGTGATTTACGCGCTGAACCAGCCGGAAAATGTCACGGTAAACGATCTGATTATTTCTCCTACGCGTCAGAACTGGTAATGAGGGCCGTTGAACGAGTAACGGCCGTTAAGCTTTTATCCAACACCGTCACTGAGTTCAGAAAAATATACGATTATCGCTACCAGCCACTGCTGGTCTGGCACCCGATCAAACCTCACCTCGCAGAGGCTGGCGAGGCAAGCCGGATTCAGGCCATGCATCTTTACCCATTCTGACATATTATCTAGATACCCCTTTGCGTTGTATCAATTTCAGCCCCTGCGGTTGTGCCATGATATTGATAATCAGATAAGAGGTGTTGGATATGTTGAAGTTTCGCAGTGGTGCTTTTATGGGGTGCCTGTCTTTAATTGGATTAATGTCCACATCGGCTTTTGCCGGTGATGCTGAATTAGCGGGCAATACCGAGGGAGCCAGCATTATGCAGGTTGAGGTGACTCGCGGACAAATTGACGCGATAAATAATGTTGTTTACGCCCAGATTAAACAAACCCGTTCAAGCCGGCCGATGTCTATGTCGCTGCTGGTTCCCAGAAACGACAGTAAAAAACCGGCTATTCTCTACTTCCCTGGCGGCGGATTTACCTCTGCCGAACAGGATAAATTTATTCAGATGCGAATGGCGCTGGCTGAAGCCGGATTTGTTGTCGCCGCGGTTGAATATCGCGTTATTCCTGATACCTTCCCAGCCCCGCTAGTTGATGCAAAAGCTGCCGTTCGCTATCTGCGTCAGCATGCCAGCGAGTATGGCATCGACCCGACCCGCATTGGTGTGCTGGGTGATTCAGCCGGGGGCTGGCTTGCGCAAATGGTCGCCATGACCGCCGGTGAGAAAACATTCGATAAGGGTGATTTCCTCGATCAGTCTTCCGATGTGCAGGCTGCGGCAACTATTTATGGCATATCTAATCTGCTAAATATCGGCGAAGGTTTTCCTGAGTCGGTGAAAAAAGTTCATCAGTCTCCTGCGGTGACAGAAGCGCTGCTGGTTAACGGTGCCGCTTTCCGTGATTTTGCCGGCGCACCGATAGACTCAGATAAAGAAAAAGCGCTTTTCGCCAGCCCGCTGGGGCACATTAACGGTAAAAAACCGCCATTTCTTATTATGCACGGCAGCGCAGACACCCTGGTTTCACCAGAGCAAAGCGCTCAGCTTTATCGTGCACTAAAAAAAGAAGGTAATCAGGCCGACTATATTCTGCTTAAAGGCGCTGAGCATGGCGACGCGCAATGGTATCAACAGCCGGTTATCGATAAAGTTGTTTCCTGGTTCGCCTCCAGTTTTGGAAAACCTTCGGTGAAACCGACAGGCCAGCAGAGTACCAATCCTGATGATAACACCTGACAGCTAGCGATTGACCGGACGGTATGGCGCAATGCTCCGCCGTCCGGTAATCACCACCTGGCTCAACAACAGATTCGTTGTCAGCAATATTCATTTACATCGGTATTTCGCAATCTTTTATATCTGCCAGCGGGCCCAATATGCTGCTGTCGAATTCATTCAGTGGCTGCCCGTCCCTGACGCGCTGTGGCCAGTTGTGATTTGCCAGCGCACCGCGCCCCAGTGCGATAAGATCCGCACCATCGGCTAATAACGCCTCCGCCCTGTGTGGTTCATGCAAATTGCCGTTAGCAATGAGGGTCAACGCCGGGGCATATTTTCGCGCCAGCGCGACCAGTGAAAGACTATTGTCAGAAAATGCGGGCTGCCAGGCTTCATATTCGGTCAGGTGCAGATAATCAATCCCTGACTCCGCCAGCAAAGTAAACACTACGCGTGCGTCCTCTTCACCATTTGCCCATTTGTGAAAGAAATCATTCACTTTCCCCTGAGAAATACGGATACCGACCGGCACTTCGCTGCCAACCCGGGCGCGCACGGCTTTTATCACTTCCAGGCTTAGGCTGAGTCGCCCGGCGATATCGCCACCCCATTTATCGCTGCGCTGATTGGTGTAGTCGGTAAAAAACTGATCCAGAAGATAGCCGTTGGCACCATGGATCTCCACACCATCAAATCCGGCTTCGATAACCGCGCGTGACGCTGCGTCAGCAAAGCTTTCGATAATGCTCACAATTTCATTATCCGTAAGCGCGCGTGGAAGCGGATACTGACCTTCACCGCGATAGAAGGTCATCTGTTGGCCTTTGGGACGAACCGCTGAGGGAGCTACCGTGCCATCAAGGTACTCATTTCCTTGAGAAAGCGCGCCAGAATGCTGGATTTGAGCAAAGATTCGGCCATCCTGCGCATGAATGGCATCAGTAATTTTACGCCATGCTGATGCCTGTTCGGCATTGATCAGCCCGGCCTGGAACGCATAGGTTTGAGACCATGCATTATCGATATAGATGCCTTCAGTAATTGTCAGGGCAAAACCGCCACGGGCAAAATCCTCGTAATAAGCTCTCATTCGCTCACCGGGAAGCCCATTTTCTGAGGCAGACACGCGGGTCATTGGCGCCACGGCCAGACGGTTACTGAGCAAAAGATTACCGATTTGGGTTGAACTGAACAGCGATGATGAACGCATTAAACTCCGCCTTATTAAGGATTAAACACATAAGGCAATATAATCGCAGCGCCAGCGGGCTTAAACAGGGCAAACTGATAAGCCTGTATATCAAAATGAGTTATAATTGCCGTGAAACTGCCGCTTGTTAACGGCAGAAAATTTCCGCCGCTGACTTCAGTTTACTGAGTAACTACCCTGACCTATGAATCTCGACGATGTCCGCCTTTTTTTGACGATTACCGAAACCAGTAGCCTGACGCAGGCGGCAAGACGACTCGATATATCGCCGATGGCGGTTTCGCGGCGGCTGGCAGCGCTGGAAAAAATGCTGGGTGCGCGATTGCTTCAGCGCACAACGCGATCTGTTTCCCTGACGCAGGAAGGTAGCGAATTTTTGCCTTATGCTCGTGCGTTGATTGAAGCAGAGGCCGGAGCCAGGGCGTTGTTCTCTGCGGAAACTAAACAGGCTTCGGGTTTATTGCGGATAACGGCACCTTCGGGATTTGGCCGACGCAATATTCTGCCGCTGGTGCCTGCCCTGCTTGACGACAATCCGCAATTGCGGATTGATATTCAGCTTACTGAAGATGTGGTGGACATCGTCGGCCGGGGAATTGATCTCGCCATCCGCATTGCTCCACTGAAGGACTCCAGCCTTATTGCGCGAAAAATTATCCACAATCCGCGCATCGTCTGCGCGTCGCCTGCTTATCTGCATAAGTTTGGTGTGCCGGAAACGTTAAATGATTTAACCGGCCATCACTGTCTGAAATTGACCAATGTGCTGCAGTGGACCTTTGAGGCAGAAGGCCAAAGTATCAGCGTCAATGTCGATGGGCGTTTTAGCTCGAGTAATGTGGAAAGCGTCCGGGAGCTTTGCGTTCAGGGGCTGGGAATTGCCCAACTGACGCTCTGGGACGTAAAAAAGGAGCTGAATGATGGCTCACTGGTGGCGATTGCGTTATCCGATGTGACACAACAGGATCTGTCCGTCTGGGCAGTACTGCCCACTACCCGCTATCTTCCGCTGCGGGTGAGTATGTTTATTGATGCGCTAAAAAACTCTTTGAAATAATAACGTCATCAATGGGCGGAGATACCGCCCAGACTTATTACAGTTGAATGAACTCAGTTAGTTAATACCACGTTTAAATGTGTTTCCAGCCGAAGAAAGTCATTGGTAATATCCGGTGACTTCATCACATCAAAACAAGAGAATGAAGGCAAAATATCAACACCACAGAATTTATAGTTAGCGGTATTATAAGCAAAAATCTCATCAACAGATTTACCGGCAAATAACCGCTGAGCTTCATCATTGAATGCGGCAGCGGGTGCATTCCAGGTCAATGAGAGCATATATTTTTTATCAGTGAGCTTTCCACCGCTGCCATATTGCTTCGCGGGGTCCTGTCGCGTACGCCCGTCACCCGTCAGGAAAAGCTGTTGCAGCATGCCAGTAGTAAATACTTCATCAACATATTTTTTATAGATCCATGGCGTACTAAACCAGTAAACCGGAGATTGGGTAATAATCAAATCAGCCCAAAGATGTTTTTCAACTTCATCGTCGATGTCATAACCTTTTTCGATTTCAGTATGCTTGATATTGTAACCCAGTCGGTTAAGATTATCCGCAATTGCATTAACCATTGCCCGATTTAAATCGCCAGATGAAATACCGTCGTAAAACTGATGTGCATTGATAATTAAAACGTTTTTCATAATTACCTTATTAGATTAATCTTCAGAATGCGGATTATTTTAATATTAAATTTTTATTACGGTTAAAGAAAAATAAGCGATTACCTGCTAAACCAGCTGACACTTAAAGAACGGCTTCAGTTTTTTAGCGGCAGCCATTGCGCCCGCGCCATCATAGAGATCCCTATGCGTTGCGCCGGAAATAATAAACAGCTCCTT
Organism: Winslowiella sp. 2C04; assembly: GCF_050037805.1. Taxonomy (NCBI): domain Bacteria; kingdom Pseudomonadati; phylum Pseudomonadota; class Gammaproteobacteria; order Enterobacterales; family Erwiniaceae; genus Winslowiella; species Winslowiella sp. 2C04. The sequence continues at coordinate 2,958,229 of NZ_CP188300.1, forward strand.
GTGCGTCGAGGCTGCCAGGATGAACAGCCACAATAGCGGCATAGTTGCGCTGCTCGCTGAAATCTTTTGGTCGATAAATATTACCGGATAATATTATTTCATTGTTTCGGAACGAAACGCCCTGCACAGTAACTTCACCCACCCGTATTGTCTTACCGGTAGTCTGCGGCGCAGCAGCCAGCTCCGCATTAGCACGACCTGCCATCAGCAGCCCGGCTGATGCCACTGAGCCCGTCAGGATAAAATTGCGACGGCTGAGTCCACTCGTTTTTTTGCACATGCCAGTACTCCATTATGATCGGATGTCGATCCCTGGCCTAACCAGATAGTGACCGATTCAGACTGCCATCATAATCCCCGTTGCATTAAGAGATTAGATAGCTAATTCCGCATAGGCTTAGAAAGGAGTTTTCTTAATCGCGCGTAAATGGCCTTGTTTTTGGCAAGGGTCACGCGCGTCGATAGCGAAGTGCCTCAAGAACCAGGGAAAATGCCGGTGAATGCTGGCGACGGCTGGGATAGTAGAGATGATAAGCGGGCCGTGGTGGACACCAGTCGGCAAGGATCTGTATCAGCCTGCCGTCTGCTATCGCCGTATCCACAATGTCCTTCGGCAGATAAGCGATACCCAGGCCATCAAGCGCGGCCTGCCGCATCATCGAAATGCTGCTGAACGCGCCGCGGCCCTCAATACGAACCTTTAGTTCATTTCCCTCTTTACTGAACTCCCAGACATAAAAACCCCCATGGGTTGGCAATCGCAGCTTGATACAGCTGTGCTTGCTCAGATCGTAAGGGGTTACAGGCTGCGGTTTATCCTGAAAATACGCGGGTGCCGCAACAACCGCGAAGCAAAAATTCGCCGCTAACGGAATCGAAATCATATCCATATCAATCTGTTCACCCAGTCGGACGCCAGCATCGTAGCGTTCGGCGACGATATCCTTAAGCCCATACTCGCTGATGATTTCGATATTAATATCGGGATAGTCGAGTAACAGCGGCGACAGTTTTGGCCAGAGAATCGTCTCGGCTGCATGCTCAACGGCATTGATACGTACAGTGCCGGCTGGCTTGTCTCGCATACTGCTGAGTGCCGCGATCTCACTTTCAATTTCGTCAAAATGCGGCCCGATGCGGTTGAGCAGTTGTTCACCGGCCTCGGTGACCGAAACGCTGCGAGTGGTGCGGGTGAGTAACCGCAGCCCCAGATGTGATTCAAGCGTGCGGATGGTATAGCTCAGCGCCGATTGCGAAACGCCGAGCTGTGCCGCCGCTTTAGTAAAACTCTGTTCGCGTGCAACCGCGATAAAAGCCAGGTAATCGTTCACATTCTTACGGCGCATTGCTCATCCTGTGGTAATGGCCTGGGCAATACAGACGTCCAGGGCGCGGCTATGGCAAAAAACGGGGAGCGTGTCTCCCCGCCCGGTGAGTTAACGAAGTTGCTGCGCAATCGCACTGTACATCAGCGAAGCCTCAAGTGGCTGTGCTTTAAAATCAGGTTCCGCCTGTGGCCATGTCGACCATTGAACAATCACCAACTGTTCTGCGGGATTTATCATAATCACCTGGCCGTAAATTCCCAATGCCCACATCGAACCTTGCAGTGAGTCGGCAGCGGCCGGCGTAACCTGCTGCGCATCAGCGGGCACCGCATTATTCCACCATTGATAGCCATATGATCCCTCCGGATGCGCCGCTGTGACAGAATTTTTCGCCGTGGTCCAGTCAGATGCCTGTTTCAGCCAGTTATCTGGCAACAGCTTTTTCCCATCCTTCAGTTGCCCACCGCTTAACACAAACTCGCCAAAACGGCCCCAATCCTCCAGCGTGGCATTAAAGCCGTGCGCGCCAACATCATGTTTACCTGGCTGGTAAGCATGCCAGACGCCGTCCTGCGCCATACCATAGGGTTGCCAGATGGTTTTTTCCAGGTACTGAGCCAGCGGCATTCCGGTGGCTTTTTCTAACACATCACCCAGTAGCCATGCGCCACCCGAGGAGTACGACCACGACTGTCCTGCCGGATGGGCGCGTTTCAGGCCAGTGATGATATTACGCACGCAATCATAGGTTCCCGGTTGGGCTTCACACTGCGTCAGGTGGGCGAAATCAGAGTCAGGATTGGTGTAGTCCTCATTCCACTCTACACCGGAAGTATGCTGAATGAGCTGCCTGAGAGTAACATCCTGCCACGCGGTTCCTGTTAAGTCAGGTTCATAGTCCGTAACCCGATCGTCCAGCGAGTGAATTTTACCCTGCTTAATCGCAATGCCCACCAGCGTCGAAACCACCGATTTTCCAACCGAGCGCGATGTCCATAACGTACTGTCGGTATTACCTTCACCGAGATATTTGTAGGCCACTTTGCCATTTTTCAGCACCAGCATACCGGTCACATTTTCACGCTGCAGGTAGTCCTTCAGGGTATAAGTTTTCCCCTTCACACTGTAAGTTGCGCCCTTCAGCTGCTTTTCTGCCAATTGAAGTGGTGTCGATTTGTCATGCTGGAATACGTCGCCAGCATAGTTACGATAATCATTACGAAAACCGACAACGCGCGCTGCCCGATCCCATTGCAGCATATCTTTCGCCTCAGGCAGCATCTTATCAAAGGGCGTCGGGCAAGCACTGAGCATCACCCCGCCGCAGTTTTGCAGCGATTGCGCAGCAACAGCAGACACAGAAGAGAATGCTGCACAGACCGTGGCAGCCAGCATCAGGGGTTTGATTATTGGGAAAGCAGAATTTCGCATGTTTTTCACTTATTGTTGAGTTAGATAACAGGCGAGATTATAAGAAGGAAAAACCGCTTGAAAAAATCACTATACGGGGGAAAATCCCCCGTATAAATTGTTGATACAGGAGCTGAAATAAATGTCTGCTCTGCGATATTCTTTCGCGCAAATAGAGGCTTTTGCCCGCGTTGCTGAATTGGGTAGTTTATCCAAAGCCGCACAATCACTCGGTAAAGACCGTACCACGCTGAGAGACCTGCTGGATTATCTTGAGGATGCGCTGGGCTATAAGCTGTTTTTGCGCGAGGGCCGCAGCTTAATCCTGACCGGGCAAGGACAGCAGCTGCATCGCCAGGCGCATTTACTGTTACGTCAAGCCAGAGCATTCGAGCATTACGTGCAATCGCTGCCGGAAGATGATCAGCGGGAAATCGTCCTGGTTTACGATCCTTTTATTGCGCCCTCGTTTATTGAAGCGGTGACGAGAGCGATGAGTGACCGGGGCATTCGCTTCAGCGCGTGGAGCGCCTCGAGAGAAGAAGCGGAAGCGGCGTTAACCAGCGGCAGAGCGCAAATTGCGCTATGTCAGGCCAACAACCGCGCGCTGGGAATGGATATGGAGTGGTGCGCGCTGGGTAATATCGAGCTTGATTTCTATGGGTCATCAAAACTCTTTCTTAACCAGCAAACACCTCTTACGCTACTTAATCTCTCTCTGGTGCCGCAAATAGTGATGCACCGCGCGCACGATGAGCAGATTGTCCGTCGTCTACAGATTTCCGGACGCACGCTGTACGTTAATGAGCGCAGCTCGCTGCGCTATCTGCTGGAGAATGCGCAAGGCTGGGGTTTTTTGCCAAAACATTTTCTGGCTGCCCAATGGAAAAACGTCCGGGTGCTGGACAGTGAAGTCGGCAACCAAGGGCTGAATATCACCCTGGTCGCGATCTGGCAGCCCGGAGCGGCTAAACAGCGCGTGACCGGAGAGTTGATTGCAGAGTTACCGATGCTATGGCGCAAAGTAATGAATAAATCAACGTTATGATACTCAGCGCGGGAAGATCCTCGCTGGTTTTTTCTTGAACCCAGCTCAGGGCTTAAGGTTCTCTTAAGGTTGTCAGGCGAAAATTATCCGACAACTTCTGGAGAATACAATGACACTAAAATTAACCCGCCCTGTTTCTGAAATCCTCTCAGTGATGCTGAGCATCTGCGTTATCCTCAGCTTCCTGGTTATCTGGTTCACAACCTGATCATTCGCGCCGCGCTATACGTCAGATTGGTTAAATCTGACGTATGCCCGACAACCTGGTGCAGACTGGCGATTTTCGAGAAAGAATTTCGCATCATGGAGCTGCACAATACGCGTCACGATGCTTAAGCCTAAGCCGATACCGCCGTAACGCCGGTCAATTCGGACAAAGGCTTTACTCAGCTCACTGATTTTATTTTCATCTATTCCCGGGCCCTGGTCCTCTACCATAAGAACAGGCTGGGGCAACGCCCTGACACCAAGGGTTATAGTGGTGTTTTCCGGACTGTATCGATGGGCATTCTCTACCAGATTTCGTAATAGCGCTTTAAGTAATGTCGCATCGCCGCGCACGATAACATCGCCAGTTATCACCAGATCAAGCTGCTGCTGATGCTGGGACAGCATCATTTTAAGCTCGCTTTCCATCGGGCGAACCACATCGGTAACCAGTGAAACGCGCTGATAGTTTCCCGATGAAAAAGATTGCCCCACCCGCGCCAGTTGCAGCAGCTGGGCAACACTGCTGGTCATCTGATCGATGCGTTGAATCAGTGGTTTGACGTTAATCTGGTGCTGGCGCTCAATAATCTCAAGGTGCAACCTCAGGCCGGCTAAGGGTGTTCTTAACTCATGGGCCACATCAGCGGTAAACAGCCGCTCGCGCTCCAGGCTGGTGGTTAATCGGGTGACTAATTGATTAATAGACTGAGTAACCGCATCAATTTCCTTAACCGAGCTGGAAGAGGTTATCCGCCCCAAATCTTCTTCCGTGCGACTCTCAAGCTCCCGTTGCAGTTCTGACAGCGGACGAGTAATGCGTTTGACCGCCTGCATACAAAGCAACAGCGTAAAAATAATCATGCTTAAACTTGGGATTGCCAGACTGGCGATGGCTTCGTGAATCTCATTATCGACATGCTGGCTCCTGTCCCGATGATCCAGGGCCTGCTGAACCAGCAGCTGGATCTGCTCTTTACTCTCATGCCATAGCCATAACACACTGATAATTTGGCAAAATAACAGTATCAGACCAATGGTTAAGATCAGCCTGAATCTTAGGGTAGCGGGATTGCGGTTCAACAACACTGGCTTTATTAACATGGGCTAAACCGGCTCATCAGGATTAATTAACGCGTAACCAAATCCACGCACGGTTTTAATCGTGGATTTCCCCACTTTATCGCGCAGGTTATGTATATGGACTTCCAGCGCATTAGTTGAAGGGTCACTTTCCCAGTTGTAGATATCATTATGCAGGATTTCACGATGCACCGGGTTGCCGGCTTTTAATATCAGGCGAGCGAGAATGGCATACTCTTTTGGCGTAAGTTCCAGATTGCGGCCATTAAGCTGGATTGTGCGGTGGGTCAGATCCAGCGCCAGATTGCCGGCCGCAACTTTATCATCGCCCTGATTCACGTTGCGGCGAATTAAGGCCCGGATGCGGGCCATTAACTCATCTAACGAAAACGGTTTAATCAGATAATCATCCGCCCCGCTGTCGAGACCCGCGATACGGTCTTCAACCGTATCGCGGGCGGTGAGAACCAGCACCGGCAGCGTGATCTTGTTGCGACGCATTCGGCCCAACAGGCGCAGGCCATCCTCATCCGGTAAGCCTAAATCCAGAATCATCATGCTGTATAAGCCGGTGGCAAGGCTGGCCTGCGCATCTCGACAGGTTGAAACGGCATCGCATTGATAGCCTTCGCTCTCCAGAGCGATCACCAGCCCCTGCTTTAGCAGCGCATCATCTTCAGCGATTAATACTTTCATTGGTTACCCCGGCATGCTGTCAGAATGTCATCCGCCGGAAGATACTCTTTGGTGATGACGCCAGTAAGCCCCAGCATGGTTGAAAATAAATTGTCCTGCGAGTAAGCCTGAGTGGCAGCCTGGTGCGCCAGACAATGCGAGTCCACCGCGTAGCGGTGTTTATAATCTTCCGATAACCAGAGCAGCATAGGAACATGCTTCTGTTGATCTGGTGCGATGGCGTAAGGCATGCCGTGCAGATACGCGCCACTTTCACCCAATGATTCGCCATGATCGGAAAGATACACCAGGCTGGTGGTAAACCGATCCTGATGGGCTTTCAATATGCCAATCGCTTTATCGACAATATAGTCGACATATAAAATCGTGTTGTCATAAGTATTGACCAGTTGTTCCCGGCTGCAGCTCTGAATCTGATTGGTATCACACGTTGGGGTAAACTTGCGAAAGCTTACCGGATAACGATGATAATAGGTCGGACCGTGGCTGCCGATAGTATGTAACACAATCACGCCATTACCTTTAAGCTGGCTGATATCATCATCGAGCTGATGGAATAAAACTTCATCATAGCATTCACCGTTGATACACATGGCTGGCAAATTTAAACCGGTCATATCCCGGTGCGGAACCCGGTCACAGGCTCCTTTACAGCCGCCATCATTGTCATTCCACAATACGCTGATGCCTGCACGCTGGATAATATCGAGCAAACCTTCCTGATGACTGGCAAGACCTTCATCGTAGTGTGCTCTGGGCATATTTGAAAACATACAGGGCACGGAAACTGCGGTGGATGTTCCACAAGAGTGGGTATGTGGAAACCAGATAACGCCATCGTTCGCCAGCAGTGGATTGGTTATTTTTGCGTATCCGGACAATGAAAAGTTTTCAGCGCGTGACGTTTCACCGACGATCAGAATCGTCAGATTGTTTTTTGCACCGGTCAGCATTAGTGGATTTTGTCTGGCATCCTCGCCGATTCTCACCAACGGCAGATTATCCAGCCGGTGGTGGACGTACCAGGACCAGAATGCAGCAATACTGTTTGAAGGTGACAGCGATTTGATTAGCTCTTTATCATTGCGGAAAAGCGAGGCGTAATCTTTATAAAACAGCAGCGCCACCAGCGCAATTAGCGCGACGGAAATCATCAGGCTGGCGACACGATAAAGTAAAGATTTCCAGCGCGGAACAGACTTTTTTATCCTGAGGTAAAAAACCAATGCGGCCATCAGCACACCGGATAACACCAGGCTGATTATCAGCTGAGGTGTGATCAGCGCCCAGCTCTCTGATGCGGTCGTATCCAGCATATTAGTGATCATCGAACGATCGAGAATAATGCCGTAATTCTGAATAAAATACTGTGCGGTGGCAGACACCAGGATAAACATCGCGATGACTATACGATCCAGCCAGAAAAACGATGCCAGCGTAGCGACAATATTGATGACGCTGAATGCCACTACTGGCATCGATAAAAACACCAGCATGTCATGCAGCGTTGCCAGCGGCATGACGGTTAAAACTTGTCGATAAAAAGCGATATTAAGCAATACGGCGATATACGCAGAAAACAGCAGCAGAAAAGCTACCCGGCTGAGGGTGGGTCTTTTCAAGATTGACGACAATGACATGAGTAAGTCCATTCTCTAACAGCTCAGTATTGAGTGCGGCCATACTGCCCGCCAAAGATTAGGAAAACCTTAAGCCAGCTAAGCTTTGTTATTTTCCTTCAATACTAAAACTTTCGTTAAATCATTAAGACTGACTCAGTCACGTCGGTATCGTAACTCTGACCAACGGCGCTTTATTGCTTAGCGCCGGTACCCAACAGCGGAAGCTGAGAAAGCATACTCTTGAGATTAGCAGCATCCCACGGCAGATGTTCGGCAATGGTAAGCCCGACAACCGGAGATTTTTTCGCCACCTGAGTGGTGAGTGAAAGCACATCCGAAATCAGCAGTTTGCCTTCTGCCGCACCGCCAAAATCATTGTCATTACGCCCCGGTCGCGCGAACAGCACTGAACGGAATGCAGCAGGATCAAGAACATCCAGATCCAGATGAATCGCGAGATACTCAATATTCTGACTCTCCATCCAGCTTATCACCGCTTCCGCACCCGAGTTAACCTCGGCTGGCGAACAGGTATTGATGCCGTGCTGGCGGATAAAGTCAGCCTCATATGCGCTGGGATGATGAATACCGGCAATCATGATTTTCTCTGCTGAAAGTGGCAAAGTGACGGCAGCGGTTAAGTCCGGATCGCCATTGCCCATCAGTGCCCCCAGCACATGCGCATGGGCGTTCTCAAACTGTTCCGGCGTCATCACGTCCGGATGGGTGTCGATCCACAATACGCCCAGCTTATCGCGGTATTTTTCACTTAACCATGCAAACGGTGCCAGCGAAACCAGGCAGTCACCGCCCAGTACCACCACGGCATCAGGGTTGTGCGACTGTAACAGCTGCTGCGCGCTGGCGAGCTGTGCGCGTAAGGCGGCCCTGCCGATAATTCCCTCTTCGTTTTCAAGAGGTGCCGACAGTGGCGAAGCGACGTTGACCTCTGCTACCGGGCCGGACGCTTCAGGAGCCAGCCAGGACAGCAACTGTGCACCAAACTGGTAAGCAGGATTATTGCCGCCCTGCCACTGGGGGAAAATCAGTCGTAAAGTTTTATCTGTGCTGATATTCATATTCGCTTCTCCCAAATTTGAGCTTAAACCAGCTCAAATAAAATGAATGACCGTTCATTCATTATCATGTCAGAGACCTTCTCTGCTGGCAAGCGGCATTATCATTAAAACGTTAACGAGCTCAGATCTGGCTCAGAATGTCAAAGCAGGGTAAAGTTCCGGCCTGAACTGATGATAAAAGGCCGATATGTCAAAGGACACCGAAACATACCATAAACTACTCACTGCCGCCGTCGCCTGTTTTGCCGAGAAAGGTTTCAGCGCGACCAGCGTGCGAGAGATTGCCACGCGTGCGGGTATCAGTCAGGGCGCGATGTACACCTACTTCAAAAGTAAGGATGAGCTGATTCGCCAGATTGTTCTCGAAGAGCAGCAGTCGGCGTTAACCTCGCAGACTGAGCCTTATTCAGGCTCTCATTTCCAGCGCCTGAGTAAAGTTATCAGTTCCTGCATCAGTAATGTCGGTTATCCGGTCACCCATCATCTCTGGGTTGAAATCATTGCAGAATCGGCGCGTAACCCGGAACTTCGCGATGTGTTTATCTCCAGCGACAAGATTATGCGTCAGGGAATCGCCGACATCATTGAGAACGGTATTAAAGCGGGCGAATTTCGTCAGGATCTCCGATTAGAAGAAACCACGATTATCCTCTTCGCCCTGATTGACGGGCTTATCAGCCGTAAAGCAATTAACCCGGCCTTTTCACTGGCGAGCGATCTGCCAATATTTCCCGAGCTGCTGAGAAAGATGTTGATGTAAGTTAACCTGATATTCTGAGATGCAATTTTGACGTGATTCACTCCGGGCAGCACGAACACGAAAAGTCATCCTGTGATGACTTTTCGCTGAAACACCGGTCAGGGCCGAGACTTAGTTCTTTAACCGGTTGTTGGAACGCATAAGATAATAAATTCTATGAAGAATATTCATTTTTTATCCGCGTTGCCAGATGATTGATTTACGCACATCTCATCCAAAGGAATATACTTCCCCAACGCCACGATAAACTTCTTATTTTCACCGCGCACGGCAGCTGACTGATAACTTTCACCCGGCAGCATATAAAACTGTTCTGAGCTTTCATCATCGCCATTGCATCCCTTTTGAATAATCACCCTGAAAAACGTATTTCCGGTATTTTTTATCACGCCATTGCGTTCATCAATGGCGTGCATAAGATTAGTATTCCTTGGGCGTACAATCAGTATCGCGCTCATAGTCACCATTGGCACTACATCGGTGGCTTTTTCATCATTCCTGAAAGGGATGATGGTTATCGGGGACTCTCTGAACACTATCCTGAAGTAGCGTTCCTGATTATCTTTTGGTCCGCGATAGAAAACCTTAAAGAAATCTTTTCCTCCCGCCGGGATCGTGATGCTCAGGGGTGACCAGATAACGTCCATCTCACTCCCCCGAATACGATTTTCGCCGCCCTCCCCGGGCTTATCAATCCTGAAGGCCGATACGGTGTATAAATTAGAGCGGGAGGTATCATTGACCACGGGAATTGACAGGAATTGCTTGTCTGATTCAATATCAAAAATCAATGAATTCAGATAGATGGCTCTGACTGGCTGCACAACCAGCATCAACCCGAAGAGTAAACCGACAAATTTAATTACACGTAGCGATCGCATCATTCACTCCTGACGGTTAACGCCGACCCAGGTCGCCGTCACTTTCACTTCACCACTGGCGCTTACGGTTCCCATCCACTGATCGCCGTCCAGAGTAGACTCAGACCGCGTATCGTTCATCGGAAACTGTAATTTAAGATTGGTGGTGAAGAAAAACCCACTGTCTACGGAAGCATCCCATGCGGTTTGAGTCCAGAGCGCATTCGTCATATCTATCGGCTCCTCGCCACAACTGTTGCGTTCTCTGACGGTTGCACCAGACTGCGAGGTATAAGAGAGATACGCCGGAACAGGCACTTTATGCGTGTTGTCCGGAGAGCTGAAAATACAATAAGGCACGCCATTAAGCGTCGTAGCGTCACCGGTAACCTGAGCGGTAATGCTGTCCGCCTGGCGGATGGCAGAAGTAGTGACAGTATATTCAAATTCGATCGGTTGCTCGCTCCCGATATTACCCGATTCCGTCGGATGTGACTGGCCATCGCTGGAGGCAATACTGATACCATATTCTTTCGGAAGGATGCTAAGTGAGTTAGAAGCGGTAAACTGATAGTAGCCGGATAGAGGAACAACACTATTATAAAAATTGAAGGTGAAAATCGAATCATTATTGGTGATGGAAATACTCCTGTCGACAAGGTTTTTTAGAAAAACATTAGACAGAAAGACGTAAACATAACCATTACCCGCCTGCTGGAATATATTATTATAAGGTCTGGAGGCACTGTAATTGTACCACGTTGATCCATCTCCACTGTATCTTATAGTAGTAGCTGCGGGAGTAAAACCCAGCGTTGTGGTATTCAGAACCATGCTAAAAACCAAATTGGTTGTAATGTCCGCAGAGCGTTGATAGTTATATGAAACCATTCGGCATGTTATGCCATTTACGTTGTTAACAACGGCGATACTGCAGTGATCAGAATTTGATGAAGTGCTTGGCGTACCATCACTGGCCACCCACACTTCTGCCAGCGCATTAGTACTGTTTAGAGTAAGGTGTCCGACTTTGGTCAGGTTCATATTCACCGCACGCCATGTGGCTTGACTGCTGGTCAGATCCTTGCAGCGGATGCCCGAGCCATAATCGTAATCCGTGGTAGTAACACAAACATTTATTGTGTAAGCATCGCTTGTACCTACTGGCCTGGAACCAAAATACTGATAGGCTGCATCAGTTAACGATCCATAGGCAAAACCACCATTCGCTTCATTACTTCCACCCTTGGTGTGATAAAAGCCTTTTTCATCAATAACGTCTGCTGCCAGAAAACCCGAGGCCGGACAATTAGCTCCGGTAGTAATACAGCGTAATCCCTGGAAGGGCGTGTTAATTGGTGAATCTTCAATCCAGATATCATAGTAACGGTTTGGCATTGACCAATTATATCCCAAAAAACCCAAACTGGTCTGATTGGTAGCATATTTCGTCCAGACATTTGATCCGGTAAAACGCGGAGAGAACGAATTGGGCGTTATAAGATAGCCACCATCTACCTCATTTTCAATAAATACATAAGTGTTACTACCAGCATTGATTGTTGTTGGCGTCACGGCTAAAGGTGATGATGAGAGGATAAAATATAATAAATATAGCGTTCTGTACATAACATGCCCTTTAACGATCAACACCGACCCAGGTCGCCGTCACTTTCACTTCACCACTGGCGCTTACGGTTCCCATCCACTGATCGCCGTCCAGAGTAAACTCAGACCGCGTATCATTCATCGGAAACTGTAATATAAGATTGGTGGTGAAAAAAAATCCACTGTCTACGGAAGCATCCCACGCGGTTTGAGTCCAGAGCGCATTCGTCATATCTATCGGCTCCTCGCCACAACTGTTGCGTTCTCTGACGGTTGCACCAGACTGCGATGTGTAAGAGAGGTATGCCGGAACAGGCACTTTATAAGTTTCATCCGGACTGCTAAAAATACAATAAGGCACACCATTAAGCGTAGTAGTGTCACCAGTTACCTGAGCGATAATGCTATCTGCCTGTCGCGCAGCGGAGGTGGTAACGGTATATTCAAACTCTATCGGCTGCTCGCTACCAATTCTGCCTGATTCAGTGGGCCGTGAGTTGCCGTCGCTGGAGGTAATACTGATTCCATATTCTTTAGGAAGAATACTGATTGAATTGGATGCGGTAAATTGATAATACCCTGATAATGGAACAACAGCATTGTAAAAATTAAAGGTAAATACCGAATCATTATTGCTGATGGAAATGCCATTGTTTACAAGATTTTGTAGAAATGTTTTGGAAAGAAAAACGTAAATATAACCGTCGCCAGCTTGTTTAAAAATATTAAAATAGGGAGTTGTTAAGTTATAATTAAACCACGTTTGACCATCACTACTAAATCTCACTGAGTCAGCGACAGGAGTGAATCCGAGCGTGGCCGTATTTAAGACCATGCCAAAAATCAAGCTACCTGTTATATCAGCAGATCGCTGATATTTGTAAGAAACCATACGACATGTTATACCAGTAACATTATTGACCACTGAAGTGTAGCAATCGTCTGAATTTGTGGATGTACTTGGTGTTCCATCGCTGGCAACCCAAATTTCTGCTGAAGAATTAGTTCTATTCAAAGTCAGATGTCCGACTTTATTCAAGGTCATATTTACAGCATACCAGATTGCACCAGCAGTCAGATCCTTACAGCGAACGCCTGAGGCAGAATCGTAATCTGTAAGTGTCACACAAATATTTAACGTATAAGCATCGCTTGCACCGACAGGCCGCGAACCAAAGTATTGATAAGCCGCATCTGTTAGGGAGCCATAGGTAAAGCTCCCATTCGATTCATCGATACCCGCTTTAGTGTGATAAATCCCGTCGTTATCGATAACTTCAGCAGGTAAGTAGCCAGATGCCGGACAATTAACCCCCGTAGTAATACAACGAAGCCCCTGGAAAGGTCGATTAATCGGTGAGTTTTCGAACCACAGATCAATATAATAATAGGGAACCGACCATGCATATCCCAGGAATCCCAAGCTTGTCTGATTGGTAGCATATTTGGTCCAGACATTCGATCCAGTAAATCTTGGTGCAAATGTGTTTGGAGTTACCAGGTAGCCTCCATCGATTTCATTTTCAATGAAAACGTAATTATTATTCCCTACATTAAGCGGAACAGATGTCGCCGCTATACACGGTGAGGAAAAAATAAAAATGAATACGAATATTTTTAATTTCATAACTTTTTTGTCTATGGCATAATAATAATTTATAAAACTTTAACCCTGTTTTTCCAAAAAACACAATCAACATTTCACTAATTATTTATTTCTACGCAGTGCATATTTTTTCTGAACCTGACAAGTAAGATCGCCAAGCCAAATTGCACCACGCGCCTCCCTCAAATCAAGTTCAACTTCACAAAGATTATTGTCCTGATTGGTCATAGTGATAAAAGCATAGCGCTTGTCAATATCCATTGAAAACTCACCCTGATCATCCGTTCTGGTTTTCCCGATGTGATTTTGGATATCCATATTGGCAAATGGCGTTCCGTCCTCAGATTTTATACGACCAAAAACAGTAACCAGCTGTTTAATTTCAGGATTAATCACGCCAACGTTACCAGGATACAGAACGATCTGGTTTTGACGCCCATTCACGACACTTACACTATCTTCTGAATTTTTATCATTCATTAATTCAATTTTATATTCTGCATAAGCTGGTAAACTAATATAGTTGTTCTTACCGCTGATTGGATAGTTACGCCCATTTATATTAGCCAGCATAGTGCCTGTATCATTGAAGTCTGTCTTGATCATCACACCTGAACTCTGCGATCCTTTTCCCATCGCAATGCCATCCTTTGCCCAGCCAACGCTGCCTTGTGAACTCATATTGAATGTAGAACTGCGATCCGAGGTATGAGTCACTGAAACATTGCCGGTATTATATTTAGTGTCAAAAGCCGCGTAGCCATTGGCAGCAAAGTCATTCGTTTGATGGCTGCTGTCATCCTTTTGGCTAATTCTTTTTGAAAGCGATCCACCTACCTGAGTTATGGCACTGTCACTGATACTCTTACGCGCGGTGGCATTTGCCAGCATATTGCCATTTTCACTTGATACGCCAGCGCTAAACCAGGTAGATAGTGGTATCGACACATCGATATTGATATATTTATCGCGGGATGTGTTGCGATCATCATATGTATAATGTTGTATGCCGGTGCGCAGTGAAACCGTAGCATGCCGGTTAGAGAACAGTGACTGATTATAGTCTACATTAGTATATTTATTACCGGCAGTCCTGTCATTGGTAGTGCTTAGCGTCAGAGAACCCAGGTAAGCGCTTATCTTGTTTAAATTTGCTGTGGCCCCCACTGAAAAAGCCTCGCCTTTCTGCATACCTAATCGATCGCCAATATAACTCTTTTCACGTGTGGTCCAAAGACTGCCGTAACCCTGTGGCAGACTAAGATTTAATGTTGAAATACTGCGCCAGCTACTATCGGTAGCCAAAAGCACTTGCTGATTAACAGTGAATTTATCGCTAAAGATAAAGTTGGCTTCGGTCTCATTTACGCCATTGTTGTCAAATCCATAGAGCGTAGATTTCAAATTAACGCCGGAAAACCACGGCTGTGTCGTCGCCACTGCCACACCTGATATCCAGGTGTCCTTTTTACCATAGCTTATGTTTTGACGATGGCGATAATCTCTTTTATTGTATTCCAGCGTACCACCAAAAATCTGCCAGGATAAGTCACCGGTAATGCTGGATCTACGTGAGAAGGTTTTGTTTATCTGGGCATTACGGTTGCTGACTACCCTGCCATTAACCACAACCTGAACATCTACGTTATAGACGCCAAACGGCAAGCGCGAGGTATCTATTTCGTAACTGCCCATGGGAAAATTTTGGATACTCAGCAGCTTGTTATCACGATAAATATGCACTTCGCCTGCAGCGGGTAAAAACACCGTGACAGGTAACAATGACAGCGTATTGTCCTCGATCTGCGTACTGCTTCTGTAGCCAAAACTGGCACCATAGATGCGGCTGGAGTTCAGTGCACTCATACTGGCTATAGATTGTAAGTTCCAGGTATCAACCATACCGACAGCCAATCGGTGCCCATCGTGATCCCGCTCGTACATTGCGCGATAGAGTTCGCCGTTACTGTAGGGAGTGCCGATACCATAGATTGAACCGTTAAGGTTAACATGATGTTCACGCCAGGCCATAGTATTATTCAGCGTGATATAGCTACTTGAATTATCTGAATTTTTTAGCTTATTATAATAGCTACCAAAGGTATAATTTAACACGCTCGTTACGCCTTCAATCGAGGAATCCCCCAGGGTATTTGTACGAGGTATTATCGCGGCAGCTAACGCGTCCTGGCTTACATTTAACTCAATATAAAAAGATTTTGCCTCTAATGAGAGAAAAGCTTCCTTTGTAACATCCAGCCGTGAACCATCACCAAAACTGACATCCTTCAATTCTATCAGTCTGGATTTAAGCGCGGGTGATAGCTCAGTACGTTGTGGCTGCTCATCCAGGATGACTTGATTGATATGAAAAGATCCCTCTTTAATGCTTAAGACCACATCTGCAATTTTTTGCTCGCTTCGGGCACTGGTGGTATCACCTTTATAACGAATATAGACAGGAACATTCATACCTTGATTAAGCGCACTGACAAACACCGCAGGAATAACATAGTTATTAATACGCACAGAGGCTATTTTGTTATCCGAAAAGGCATTTTGCGACATTAAAATAACCCCAAGAATAAAAATTAATTTTACGCAATCAAGGTTCTTCATAATATGAATTAATCTACATTAATATATTTCTGTCCGTGCCATATTCCTATGCGAGATTTTTTCTCATTAAGATCTATATGTTGTATTTTTATGCTAACGCCTGGCATCACGTAGTAACGCTCGCGGCAACCCTTCCCCAGATCCTTCTTTTTATCGCGACATGGCCCGAAAGAGATTACCCGAAATGAAGCATTTCCGGTATTGGTCACCGTAGCCCCCTGCCGTGAAAAATCGAACTTCTCTTTGCGCGGCGCAACTACCAGAATGGTGTTGATGATTGCCGAAGTCATTGCCTGACCCTGTTTTCGGCTGCTGGTGGCGCCATCATCAGTAACCGGCTCATCAGACCAGGACAGACGGTAGTATCGCTCTTTATCATCTTCTGGTCCTTTATAGAAAACACGAAAGTTTTCTTTTGAGTTACCCGGCATTATCAGGTTTGCCGGAGTTGAAAGTAGTTCCGATTGACTTTCCATAGGAATAACAATACCGCTTTCCATCGGGGATGAAATGCGCTCAACTTTCAAACTCACCAGGCGGGCAGAATCCGTTGGATTGCTGATCTCTTTTGCCAGGCTGAATGCACTCGGAGACATAATAGAGGTAACCTCACCCACATTTATCGCCTGAGCCGAAAATGAGGCTAATAATGTAATAATAACAGCTATCGGATGTGTGACTTTCACGAGATATCCTTAAAGGAGGCCGCAGCCTCCTTTCTAATAATTGACTCAGCCAGCCGCTATTAAGCGCTTGAATCTTAGGCTTCAGTTGGTACGGTCCAGACTGCAGTAAACTGGACTCGAACTTCTCCATCCCAGTAACCGTCAGTCAGCTCTTTAAAGGCAACTGTTTCACCGTCTGCAGACGCTGATTCGATTGAGAAATTAAATGACCCCTGAGTGCTTGTACGATCAGCACCGGCAAATGCAGTACTCACGGCCAATGCGTCCAGACCAGCAGACACGCTATCTGCAGTATCAATCATGGTTACCGCAGAAGTTTTGGTTAACGGCGTTCCGTTCCAAGCAACTCCAACATCCAGGGTGGAGTCATCAGTAGTGCGCGATAAGGTATTGCTTACCAGCTGAGAAGTCAGCGTAAAATCGGTTGCGCCTGACTGTCCCTGAATCGTGATATCAAATGCGCCTTCTTGAGTGTTAAATGCTTCAGTACCTTCCGCATATTGAAAACTCAGTGACTTTAATGGCGTAACTACCAAGGAACTGGTGGTATCTTTAGTTGCGCTGGCATCCCAACTTGCGGTAGCTGAAGCGGTAACATCAGCGAATGCATTGAAACTAATCAGCGCCAGAGCCGCTGCGGCACAACCTGACAATTTAAATTTTGTCATTACTTTTCTCCAATATTTGATGCTCAAACAATGAGCAATAAACTGCAGGAGTTGTTCCTGCGAAATATGAATTCGTTTCATTTGTATGTGTTTAAAGCGTCGTAGTTAACAGCCACTTTTAATGCCGTTAGGCAGTTAATTTCCAATCATCAAAATAGCTTCCGCTGCGTAATCAACCTGATTAATTAACATTTAATCTTCATTGCAGCGAGATAATTTCACATCATCTGTTTATTACTGTGAGTTATTAACCTAAATAAAAGCCTTAGTAATGAAAATTGATATATATCAATTTATTATCAAGCTAAATTATACGCTGGTAAAAAGCATCATATTTTAAATCAAATCTTATTGTGGGCTGAAATTTAGCTTAATTGCATATTGGCGGGAAATCGTTTTTACAGATCAATTTCGGATCAATTGATAGGGACTGACAATCATTCAAGTCGTTTAGATTGAAAACACCGATCGATGCTCTTTTATTGACAATACTTTACAATTCCTGGTTAACACTCAGCTTTTTTAAGTGCTCACTCCAGGTTACCTGGATTTATACAGCTAGTGTAACTGGAATAATAAATTTGAACTTCCCTTACATAAACCGATAGTATTTAACTTGCTCTCAATAGCATTAATGAAAATTTCGATTACTTAATGCAAGTACAGTCAGATCAGTAAGTTTATCCCGATTATTCTATAAAAATTGATCCGGGTGAGTATCTCCGCCACAATCACAATTCGAGCCAGAGAGTTCGCTTACCAAGTTGAAAAGGCCATTTAGGTTATCCTTACGGACCAATACTTCCTTGGTTGTACTCGCACTGTCAGCCCACTGACAGAAATGCATGTTAAGAAGAATTTAAACAGGTTGGAGATATAAGCTATACGGTGATCTCCAGAAGAAAAAAGTCACTCAGCGCTAAATCAAAGTGATTGACTCAAAAATTTTTCAATTGCTCTTATGCATACACTGCCTGTACTTCTCGCTAACTCAGCTACCAGCACTGCACCAATTAAGGCAAGCAATGCGCAGAGGCCATATCCTGGAATGTAGAGCAGCCGCCAGCCGTCATTCCCCTCACCTCTACCGGCATCCGCTTCGTTGCCACTACCGCCATAGCAGGGAAGATGAAAATCCCAGGTCATATTACCGGTCAGAATCACGCTTTGGCCATATCCCATAATGATACGGGCAATCAGCACTAGTACAAATTTCGCCATGATACTTGAGAATATAAATCCAGAAAGCAGAGAGAAAAGACAGGCAATGGCGCAAAACATCATGCCGCGGCGAGTGAGATAGCGACCGCCGCGTTTCAGCCAGCATGCACGCATCTCTGCGTGTAAGAATCGTAGATAAGAACTGCCCACCCGTTACCAGGGCGACAGCGAAGTCTTCCATCTGCAATTCTTTACGCATCCATAGCGATAATGCCGATAATGGCAAAGAGATGGTAAGACAGGTAAGAAATTCAGCGCTGGTCAGAGAGAGCAAATAACGAGTGTCATTATCTTTATTGCCCTACTGTTGGATGACAGAATCAAAAGTATGTTCTTGTTGGCAACCAGTGGATTCAGTTAACAGAGAGGGTTAGCCTTAACCACAACTTTCCACCGCCAAGATAAACAGATATTTTAATCAGCAGCAGCTTCAGCAAAATGACATTATCATGTCCAGGTTAATATCATTGCCACATTGACAGCCTTGCGGCTACGGAATTACCTTTCCAGATGCGATCTGAGGATCGATTATGTGCATTATTCGTCACAATACCCTCCAATTGAGTATTTTTCTGGCAGTTTGCAAAGGGATATTTACTGGAAGACAAGCCGCTATCGGGTGATACGGTGGAATACGGACAAAAAAAAAGTCACCCAAAGGTGACTTTTTCCTGAATTGATGGTGCCCGGGGCGGGACTTGAACCCGCACAGCCATAAGCCGAGGGATTTTAAATCCCTTGTGTCTACCGATTTCACCACCCGGGCAAGGTGTAAACTGGAGGCGCGTCCCGGAGTCGAACCGAGGTAGGCGGATTTGCAATCCGCTGCATGGCCACTCTGCCAACGCGCCTTAATTCTTGCTTAGCCTTTTCAGGCTGTTACCAGATAAGGTCTGATAACGTAAATTTGGAGCGGGAAACGAGACTCGAACTCGCGACCCCGACCTTGGCAAGGTCGTGCTCTACCAACTGAGCTATTCCCGCAGTCATCAGCAAACAACCGAACCTGCTGATTTAATTTATCTTCTGGCGACTGAGCTGCCGTTCGATGCGTTGCATTCTACTGACCTGTAGAAATGAGTCAATAAAATTATCCTCACTTCGTGTCTGTTTGCTGCTTTTTAAATCGTATCGATCAACGTTCAAACAAATCGCCACGTGCTGCGCTTAAATACTGGAACATAGACCAGAACGTCAGCACCGCTGCAATGTACAGTGCAACCACGCCAACGCCTTCTACCATACTGTCCGGACGCCATAACAGCGCGAACAGCGCCAGCATCTGTGCAGTGGTTTTCACTTTGCCTATCCAGGATACTGCCACGCTGCTGCGTTTACCGATTTCCGCCATCCACTCGCGTAACGCCGAGATAATGATTTCGCGAGCAATCATGGTTGCAGCCGGTAAGGTGATCCACCAGGAGTGAAAATGTTCGGCAACCAGCACCAGCGCCATTGCCACCATCACTTTATCCGCGACCGGATCGAGGAAGGCACCAAAGCGCGTGGTCTGCTTCCAGCGTCGAGCCAGGAAGCCATCAAACCAGTCGGTTACGGCCGCGACGATGAAAATCAGCGCGCAGGCCAGGGGCGCCCAATGAAATGGCAGATAAAATGCCAGCACAAAGAACGGGATAAGAATGACACGAAACAGGGTGAGCCACGTCGGAATATTAAATTGCATATGCTACGGTAACTGTCTGGCCGAAGTAGGATTTACCCGTATGTTCCTACATTGCACCCCGGTATTCAATGCTAGTGTTTCAGCGAATAGAATATTTTTTCCGCGAGGGCATGTGAAATGCCCGGTACTTTGGCAATTTCATCCACTGTTGCCGCCATCAGCGGTTGCAGTCCACCCATGTATTTAAGTAGCTGCTGGCGGCGCTTCGGGCCGATTCCTTCAATCAATTCCAGCGCGCTGGTGTTCTTCACTTTCGCCCTTTTATTACGATGTCCCGTAATTGCATGATTGTGAGAGTCGTCACGAATATGTTGAATCACATGTAACGCCGGAGAGTCCGGCGGCAGAGAAAAACCTTCACCTTCTGGTTCAAAAAACAGCGTTTCCAGTCCTGCCTTACGATCGGTCCCTTTCGCCACGCCTAATAATATCGGTCGATTTTTATCCCACGGCACGTCCAGTTCAGCAAAGACGCTTTTCGCCTGCGACAGCTGCCCTTTGCCGCCATCGATTAACACTACATCCGGGATTTTATTCTCTTCCAGCGCCTTACCGTAACGACGTCGCAGCACCTGGTTCATTGCCGCATAATCATCGCCGGGAGTAATACCGCTGATATTATAACGCCGATATTCCGCTCGCAGCGGCCCATTGCTGTCAAACACTACGCAGGAAGCGATGGTTTGCTCACCCATGGTATGGCTGATATCAAAACACTCCATGCGATTAATCGCCGGCAGTTTTAGCAATTCAGCCAGTGCCGCCAGACGCTGATGTATCGTCGAATGCTGCGCCAGTTTCGTGACCAGCGCCGTCGCGGCATTGGTGCGTGCCAGTTTCAGGTAACGCGCGCGATCGCCACGCGGTTTGCTCTGGATATTGACGCGACGGCCCGCCAACTCGGTTAACGAGTCGGCCAGCAGCTGGCGTTCGGGTAGCGCGAAGTCGAGCAGAATCTCTGAGGGCAAGCTACGTGCTTCACTGCCCTGCAGATAAAACTGTCCGACAAAGGTCTGCACCACTTCCGCCAGATCGGTGCCGCCCGGCACTTTTGGGAAATAACTGCGGCTGCCCAGTACTTTACCCTGACGAATAAACAGCACGTGCAGGCAGGCCATACCAGAATCAAAAGAGACACCAATCACGTCCAGATCGTCACCCTGATTGGAAACAAACTGCTTCTCAGTGACGCGGCGTACCGCCTGAATTTGATCGCGCAGGCGTGCAGCCTCCTCAAACCTTAGCCCAATGCTGGCCTGTTCCATGCGGCTGACCAGCTGATTAAGCACCTGGTCGTCTTTACCGGCGAGAAACAGCCGCACATAGTCAATCTGCTGCGCATACTCTTCATCGCTGACCAGTCCGGCGACACACGGCCCGAGACAGCGTCCAATCTGGTATTGCAGGCAGGGACGCGAGCGGTTGCGATAGACACTGTTTTCACATTGCCGTACCGGAAAGACTTTTTGCAGCAGCGCCAGCGTCTCACGTACCGCGTAACCATTTGGAAAAGGTCCGAAGTACTCGCCTTTGGCGTGTTTGGCGCCACGGTGAGACGCCAGACGCGGATGCGTGTCCGCGCTCAGGAAAATATAAGGATAGGATTTATCATCACGCAGCAGCACGTTGTAGCGCGGCTGATACAGTTTGATGTAATTATGTTCAAGCAGCAACGCTTCGGTTTCAGTATGAGTAACGGTCACGTCAATCTGCCGGATGTTACTGACCAGCACTTCGGTTTTGCGACTGCCAACATTGCTGCGAAAATAGCTGGATAAGCGCTTTTTCAGATCTTTGGCTTTACCCACATAGATAACCGTACCACCAGCATCGTACATCCGATAGACGCCCGGCTGGCTGGTTACGGTCTTCAGGAAAGATGTTGCGTCAAACGCTTCACTACTCACTGCTTATCAACGACTCCGCATTAAACATGCCGTGACGAATGGCTAAGTGCGTTAA
The DNA here is from genome assembly GCF_050037805.1 of Winslowiella sp. 2C04. NCBI lineage: Bacteria > Pseudomonadati > Pseudomonadota > Gammaproteobacteria > Enterobacterales > Erwiniaceae > Winslowiella > Winslowiella sp. 2C04. The sequence goes on from NZ_CP188300.1 coordinate 2,980,376, forward strand.
CTCTACGTCACCGCTGATATTCAGCTTGCTGAACATGCGATAACGATAGCTGTTAACCGTCTTGGGGCTGAGATTAAGCTGCTCCGAAATCTCGGTCACCTTCTGCCCTTTGGTAATCATCAGCATAATCTGTAATTCGCGCTCCGACAAACAGCTGAACGGTGATTCTGCTTTTTGTGGTTCGATCTGGCTAAGCGCCATTTGCTGCGCGATATCAGAAGCGATATAGCGCTGGCCCGAATTAACTGAACGAATTGCACTGATCACTTCCTGCGGTGCCGCACCTTTGCTCAGGTAGCCAGCGGCTCCCGCCTGCATCACTTTAGCCGGCAACGGATTTTCTGTGTGAATAGTGAGCATGATTATTTTAATATCGGGATTAAAGCGCACGATCTTACGTGTGGCTTCCAGCCCGCCGATACCCGGCATGTTCATATCCATCAGCACGACATCAACGTTGTTCGCACGACACCACTTAACCGCATCCTCGCCGCAGCTTGCTTCCCCGGCAACCAGAATGCCTTTGATATCTTCCAGTATGCGACGAATCCCTGCGCGTACCAGTTCGTGGTCATCTACAAGAAGAACGCTGATCAAAAGAGATCTCTCCAGAAAAGTCGAAGGTGGAATAAAGTAAACCGGCAAATTTAGAGGGTAATGTTACTCTTTTTTCGTTCAGGAATGAACACAAATCATATGGCTGAGGCCGCTGAACGATACTATTTACATGAAGAAATAATTGAGATTAAAAAGTTATATTTTTTTTAAGGTAACGTGCGGTTAATTATGCATATAGCTAATTTAATGTTGCGGCAGTCGCGCCACATAAAATGACAAAACATGACAATTCAACGAGTTAAATTAGTAACATCTGTTATCAATCATTAGCTGTCAATTACCTCCTCGTCGAGCAGAAAATTGCCGTCAGGCAGTAAAATCTCTGGTTAATGTTTATCTTTCATTGAACTGGCTGGCGTGCTCATCCGCTGCGTTTCCTCTTGCAGCCATTAGCGGCCGGACGAGTTGTGATATACTTACTGCACTTTTTTTATTCACATAACGCAAGCGATATGTGGGGGATTAATCTTATCAAGGAGACATCAATGAGTCAGATTGACTTTACTACCTCTGAAGAAACTCAGGCGCTGGCCAATGAAGTGGCCTGTCTTAAGGCGATGGTCACTCTGATGCTGAAAGGCATGGGTCAGGCAGACGCCGGTAAAGTGATTATCAATATGGAAAGGTTTATCGCGCAGCTGGAAGACCAGCAGCAGGCGGACGTTTTCAGTAATACCATCAAACAGATCAAGTTCGCTTACCGTCAGTAAGCGTTTTACTGCTTTAGTTTGTAAGCCCATTGATTTTCCAGCTGAATTAACCCAACGTGTAATCTTTAGGGTAGACAGAAAGAAGCAATGGGCTTTTATAGCAACGCACTATTGGATGATGTCTGTGTCTGGACGACAGACGCGATCAGCCGGCGTCCCAGTTAACTGACATCGCCAGCGAAGGCAACACCTCCTCCGGGCTGAAATGGCGCGATCCCTGAAACTTTTCCACCAGCGCCGGTTGCCTGACCGCCAGTCTCACCGCAAACAGATTATCTTCCGACTGGATCAATCCTGGCGTTAAGGGTTCAAAAATAATCTGGTGGCGTTCAAACATTTTTTCCATCATCGGCGTCGCGGCACTGGCGACATACTGAATACCAGCCTGTTTCGCCATCCGCAATGCATGCCAGAGAATTTTCAGCGGCAGCTCATTGTCGATATCCAGACGCGCAGAAAAACGCGACATCTCCCAGGTAATATGCCGATCAACCGCCAATGAAGCACCTTGAGGATTATCACTTTCTGGCCACTTCATCAGGCGCGCGCAACCACAAATGCCATGATTTTGGCTCCAGGCGATCAGCCAGGTAACATCTGAACGGTCAAAACGGTCATACTCCTGGCCCGGCGTGCTCAGCCGCGAGGGGATCGACCAGCCCTCACCGCGCGCAAAAACGTTGTAACGGTAACTTCCCAATTCCGCTAATAACGAGGATGGCATATCTTTAAGTTGGGTCTGAATAATCTTCATTATTGTCACCTGTCGCATTCCATGATTATTGCCGCGCCATCGCGGTCTGGCAGGTTTGTTACCCTGCGCGCAGGGTAGACAACCGATTAATGATATGGAACTACCAGTTCTGGTAGTTGCAATAACTTCACAGCAAACCAATTGCCGCGGCATAGCAGGCAATTTGCGTTTTATTCGCGGTATTAAATCGTTTTTGCATATTTTTCTGATGAAAATTAACCGTGTGTTCAGAGATAGATAAAATCAGCGATATCTCAGAGGCTGTCTTTCCTTCAGCAGTCCATTTCACTATTTCCAGCTCGCGCCGGCTAAAGCCAATATCGATAACGGATACCGTCGGGTCGTTGAGTCGTTCCAGCGTCGCCAGATACACTTCAGCCAGATATTGCAGTTTCATTTCAAACACCAGGCTGGTGTCACGATGATGTATTCCACTGCGGGAGGATAACGACAGTATGCCGGTAATCCTGTTCGCTCCCATCACCGAGCAGGAATATCCCGATATCAGACCGGCATCCTGCGCATCACCCCACAGCTTTTCGCAGCCGATAAACAGCTCGTCACGCCATTGAACGGTATGCCCGGGCAACTGGCGCATGGCAACGATCGGATCGATTTGTAGAAAGTTTTCTTTTTGATAATGCTCTAACCAGAATTCCGGATAAGTGGTGAAGAACCAGGTTTTGGGCCGGGTAAAAGGCACCGGATGCTGAATCAGAAAAGTGCAATAGTCATAGCCTAAACTCTCAGCCTGCTGCTGAGCAATTTTGATTAACTGGCCTGTTTCAGTAGCGGACTGGAAAAGAGCAAACAGCTCTTTGCGCCAGCTGAAATAGTTTTCGGATATCATGAAACCCTCACCAGTCGTGATGTTAATTCGCGCCGCGGTTATAATTGTTAATTGCAAATACAATTACAAAAAAATAAATATATTCCGTCAATTTAACTTATTCCATCTGCAGCGCGCTGATACTAATCCATTGGTGAAAAACAGTGATTAATAAATTTTCTGTCACTAATTAGAGCATCTGGTCGGACATCATTAAAAGCGGTGCATGTTAGTGGCTCGCTGACGTCACAATTTCGTCATAAAGGTTTTGGCCGAATTGTTGTCTTTAATCTGCATCTTTTTAGAATAGGATTTTTCTGAAGAATATTCAATATTTTTGATCTTATTATTGGAACATAATTTTACATTTGGTTACTCAAGTTAAATCCGATGAGAAAAATTTCAATAAAATCCATGCATAACATACAGTTAAATTCGGTGACGTCAATTATAACCAATAGCAGTGACGGTTAATGAGTGATGCTGCTCACACTGGCTGGTTGCCCGTGCGTTATTCTTTTTTATTATTAGAAAATTCTTTCCTGACCTATTAAACGCTATCTGCACAGGCCAAACCCGCGCATTCCGAGATGAAAATGGTTAGCGTGAGCCGCGTTGTAATCCGGCCCCAGCGAATTGCCAAAATAGTCGCAGCTTTGCTGGAAAGCCTGATGCAACCAGGCCGCTTTCTCTTCCGGCTGCTGCCAGTGACGTAATACGCTTATTTTCTCGCCGTTTTTCAGCTGGAATCCGGCGATATCCCAGGCATCGGCGGTGGCATGCTCACTCAAACGCCCCTGGGCTCGATGATAAATATTACGACAGGCATAGCTCCCCAGATGATCGATTCGCGCCAGCGGCGAGGCCATACCCGGTACTCCATTGCCGCTACTGACGCGATGCACAAACATCACGCTACTTACCGCCATCGGACAGCTGGCCAGAAAGCTACTGCTCAGCGAGACAGCGCCAAAACTTTGCAGGCGCAACGGATTATCCAGCGGACAATTCCCCGCCATTTTACCGGGCCGGCTCCAGGCGACCAATCCGGCTTCGCGTGCGCGCTCCATCACCGCCAGGCAAGCTTGTGGGTCCGAGTCCAGCTGACGAAGTTTGTAGCGCGTGATAAAACTGGCAGGATCGGTGACCGACAGTGGCGTGAAGGGATTATATTCCGCAGGCAGATGCTGTTTTATCCATGGCATTGCCAGCCATCCCGCCAGAATAATAACGATGATCGTTAACAGAAATTTCACGGATGACTCTTTCCTTACGCGACAACGGTGGTCAGTTTCGTGTTAAGCATATAGCTAACAATAGACTCTGTCGGACTGGCCCGGGAGGTCGGTGGGCTGTTTATACTGAACTTTACCTGCCCGCTGTCGGTTAAAAGCGCATTTCTGCGATGCGATTAACCCTGGAATCCCCTTGTGGCAGTGATTACCAGGATATCCCTCACGTATGTTAAAAAACAATTACCCGCTAACGCCTTAATTACACTATCTTATGCCAACTTACCTGGGGACACCTCAGATTAAATAACAGCCAACAGAGCTGACACAACATCACTGACAGGAACAGAACCGTTATGGTTGATCAATCTAAACAGGCCGCGCCGGCTACTGATACGCCGGACAAGCTCCAGCGTAACCTCCACAATCGTCATATCCAGCTTATCGCCATCGGTGGTGCCATCGGTACCGGCTTATTTATGGGCTCAGGTAAAACCATCAGCCTGGCCGGACCGTCAATCATCTTCGTGTATATGATCATCGGTTTTATGCTGTTTTTCGTGATGCGCGCAATGGGTGAGCTGCTGCTCTCCAATCTGGAATATAAGTCTTTCAGCGATTTCGCCGCCGACCTGCTCGGTCCGTGGGCGGGCTATTTTACCGGCTGGACCTACTGGTTCTGCTGGGTTGTCACCGGTATTGCCGATGTGGTGGCCATCAGTTCCTATTTCCAGCTGTGGTTCCCCGGCTTCTCGGTCTGGATGAGCGCACTGCTTTGCGTGGCCGTGTTCCTCGCGTTGAATATTGCCACGGTTAAAATGTTCGGTGAGATGGAGTTCTGGTTCGCGATTATTAAGATTGTCGCCATCATCGCGCTGATTGTCACCGGCATTGTGCTGGTTGCCATTCACTACCCTTCTGCTAACGGCAGCCATGCGGCGTTATCCAATATCTGGGATCACGGCGGTATGTTCCCGAAAGGCTTGAGCGGCTTCTTTGCCGGCTTCCAGATTGCGGTGTTCGCCTTTGTCGGTATCGAACTGGTGGGTACCGCTGCGGCAGAAACGCATAATCCGAAAACCGTGCTGCCACGCGCGATTAATGCGATTCCAATTCGTATTATCTTCTTCTATGTGCTGGCGCTGATGGTGATTATGGCGGTAACGCCGTGGAACCAGGTAGTGGCGGATCGCAGCCCGTTTGTCGAAATGTTTGTGCTGATTGGCCTGCCCGCGGCGGCCAGCATCGTTAACTTTGTGGTACTGACCTCAGCCGCGTCCTCAGCAAACAGTGGTATTTTCTCCACCAGCCGTATGCTGTACGGTCTGGCTGAACAGGGTGTGGCGCACCGTGCCTTTGGTCGTCTTTCACGTCGCGCGGTGCCCACCAACGGCCTGTTCTTCTCGTGCCTGTGCCTGCTGGGCGGCGTGGCGTTGATCTACCTGATTCCCAACGTGATGACGGTGTTTACTATGGTCACCACCGTTTCGGCAATTCTGTTTATGTTCGTCTGGACCATAATTCTCTGCTCGTATCTGGCGTACCGTAAGAAGCGTCCACAGCTGCACGCCGAGTCGGTGTATAAAATGCCGCTGGGCAAATTTATGTGCTGGGCATGTATGGCGTTCTTCGCGTTTGTGATTGTACTGCTGACGCTGCAGGAAGATACCCGTCAGGCACTGATGGTGACGCCAGTCTGGTTCCTGATTCTGGCGATTGGCTGGTTTATGCGTAAAAGAAAGCAGGCTTAATTTTCATCGTGCAGAGGAGCCGAAAACGGCTCCTCTGCACAACTCCAGTCATCACCGTCGCCAGTGCCTGTAGCCGTCCCGCTATAACCTTTCCCACAACTCACGAAACGAACCGGACACCGATGGCCGTGGTAATGGCTCGCGCGTCGGTCGAAAATCCGCTTGTTGCCCTTCTCCTTGATTGCCAAGGTTAAAAGTAAAGGTGTAATCCGGTTCTTCTCCCATGCGCAAATCAGTGATCATCAGCTTGCCCTGCTGCTCGCGCATGGCAAAGAAGCCGTGACTGAACCAGGCTACGCGATCGACGTACCAGTCACCTTTATAACGTTGATATAGCGCCGCACCACTGTCGTGATGGCTGAATTTCAGCGGGCGCTGTTGTGACAACAAGGAATAATAGCTCTCGGCATAGCCCTGCGGCGTCATCACCAGCACGCGCCACACCAGCGTATTAAAAGCGGTTGGCGTCACCAGTAGCTGCTGCGCCGGAATTTGCTGACGCGCAATTTCGGCTTTAACCTGATGAGTAGCATAGCTTTGTGCCACCATACTCCAGCCAAGATAGAGCGTACTAAGCGTCAGCCCCAGACTGTTCCACCACAGGCCACGCTTACCACGCAGGCAGAGCGCCACCACCAGGCAAATCAGTAGCGGTAAGGTATACAGCGGGTCAATAATGTAGATACTGCTGATTGCGTAAGGGAAGTCGGTCAGCGGTAGTCCAAGCTGGGTACCGTATACCGTCATCAGATCGAGCAGCGGATGCGTAATCAATGCCAGCCAGACCGCCACCCACCAGCGCACCCACAGCTGTTTTTGCCGCACAATACCGGCAATCAGCCACGCCAGCAGCGGTGATGCCAGCGTCAGCCAGATCAGCGCATGGCTTTCCGTACGGTGTAACGTCATATTACGTATAGCATCGCCGTGATCGACGAACACATCCATATCCGGCAGCGTGCCACAAACCGCGCCGACCAGCGCAGCCTGCCACAAAGGCGCCTTACGCCCCATTACCGCCACGCTTACCGCAGCACCCAGAACCAATTGTGAGACCGAATCCATACTCTTTTCCCTGATTATTAAACTCTTTTAAGCCTGGCTTATGCTGCCTTAATCAGTGTAAAGATTTTACAGAGCGATCAAATAAAGCGGTCAGCGCACGCGAATACCTTCAATTACCATGCGCTGTACATTCTCCACCGTTTGCTGAAAGAAACTTTCATCGCTGAGTGTTTGTCCGGTAATTGCCTGCACCTGAGTCGCAAAGTCGGCGTAATGCTGAGTCGTGGCCCACAGCATAAAGATCAGATGATGCGGCTCGACCGGCGCTAAACGCCCCTGCTCGATCCAGCCTTCAATTACCGCCGATTTCTCTTCCACCAGCGCTTTCAGCATGCCGTCCAGTTCGCCTTTCAGCAGCGGCGCGCCCTGCAACATCTCAAGGCAGAACAGTCGTGACGCCTGCGGATGATCGCGGGAGACTTCAAGCTTCATGCGGATATATTCACCGATCGCCTCCAGCGGCTGTAAATCATCGCGCAATGCACGCAGCGGGGCCAACCAGACATCGAGAATATGCTTCAGCACCGCGATATACAGCTCTTCCTTTGACGGGAAGTAGTAAAGCAGATTGGTTTTTGACACATCAGCCCGCTCCGCCACCTTATCCAGACTGGTGCCATGAATACCGAATTGTGAAAAGAACTCCAGTGCGGCGGCAAGAATCGCCTCACGTTTCGCGGCAACCGCGCGCGCGCGGCGCGTCGGGGCTTTTTCTACAGACTTCACGGCTATTCCTTCTCCAGTCATTTCGGCACGGCTCAGTCAGGCACCCGCGCCTACCTCGTTTGGGTGATGCACCCTGATAGCACATCTCTGCCTGCTTTTTGTGCAGCCATTTTTTACCAAATGGTCTGTTTCAGACCATCCGCTCAACATTGCGCTTAGCTATTTTATATAACCATATGTTTGTAAACATCTTTTATTTTCTGGCACAGGCTTTGCAAAATACTTTACGAGCGCCGCCTCGAGGAAAACTGCAGGACGCACCGCAGCGCGTGAACCACATCCATCGTTAAGCAGAGGGTTTCACATGAAAATTGGTGTCTTTATTCCTATCGGTAACAACGGCTGGCTGATCTCGACCCATGCTCCGCAGTACATGCCAACCTTTGAGCTGAACAAAGCCATTGTACAAAAAGCCGAACACTATCATTTCGATTTTGCGCTCTCGATGATCAAACTGCGCGGCTTTGGCGGTAAAACCGAATTTTGGGATCACAACCTTGAATCTTTTACCCTGATGGCCGGTCTTGCCGCCGTCACCTCACGCATTCAAATCTACGCCACCGCCGCGACGCTGACCTTACCGCCCGCCATTGTCGCACGCATGGCGTCGACGATCGATTCGATTTCCAACGGCCGCTTTGGCGTCAATCTGGTGACCGGCTGGCAAAAGCCGGAGTACGAGCAGATGGGAATCTGGCCTGGCGATGACTATTTTTCACGCCGTTATGACTACCTGACTGAATATGTGCAGGTACTGCGCGATCTGTGGGGCACTGGCAAATCCGATTTAAAAGGTGATTTTTTCACGATGAATGATTGTCGCCTCAGCCCGCAGCCACAGCAACCGATTAAAGTTATTTGTGCCGGGCAAAGTGACGCCGGTATGGAATTCTCGGCGAAATACGCCGATTACAACTTCTGTTTCGGTAAAGGCGTTAACACCCCCACCGCTTTTGCGCCAACCGCATCACGTATGAAAGCGGCAGCGGAAACCAGCGGCCGTGACGTCGGCTCCTATGTGCTGTTTATGATTATCGCCGATGAGACCGACGAAGCGGCGCGCGCCAAATGGGAACATTACAAAGCCGGCGCAGACGAAGAGGCGCTTGCCTGGCTGACCACTCAAAGCCAGCAGGATAAGCGCTCCGGCAGCGATACCAATGTGCGCCAGATGGCCGATCCCACCTCTGCGGTCAATATCAATATGGGCACGCTGGTTGGCTCTTACAGTAATGTGGCGAAGATGCTGGATGAGGTCGCCACTGTTGACGGCACCCAGGGCGTGCTGCTGACTTTTGATGATTTCCTGCAGGGTATCGACGCTTTTGGCGAGCGCATTCAGCCGCTGATGCAGAGCCGTCTCGACCTGATTGACGCTGCAAGAGAGGTGGCCTGATGAACCCTCGGAACACTGTTGTCTGCTCCACCGCCGCCACTGAACATACTCTGACGCTGCCTGCGCGGCCGGAAGCTATCGCTTTTCCCCCGCAGCAGACGGCACTTATCGTGGTGGATATGCAGAATGCCTACGCCACTGAGGGAGGCTACCTTGACCTGGCTGGTTTTGATGTTTCAGCTACCCAACCAGTGATTGAAAATATTCACCTTGCGGTTACCGCCGCACGCGCAGCGGGCATTCAAATTATCTGGTTCCAGAATGGCTGGGACGATAACTATGTCGAAGCCGGAGGCGCGGGATCTCCTAATTTTCACAAATCCAACGCGCTGAAAACCATGCGCCAGCGCCCTGAGCTGCAGGGAAAACTGCTGGCCAAAGGCGGCTGGGACTACGATTTGGTCGATCAACTGCAACCGCAGCCGGGCGATATCGTGCTGCCGAAACCGCGTTACAGCGGCTTTTTCAATACGCCACTCGACAGCATGTTGCGCAGCCGCGGCATCCGCCACCTGGTGTTTACCGGTATCGCCACTAACGTCTGTGTGGAATCAACGCTGCGCGACGGTTTCTTTCTCGAATATTTCGGCGTGGTGCTGGAAGACGCCACCTATCAGGCCGGACCGGCCTTCGCCCAGCAGGCAGCAATTTTCAATATCGAAACCTTTTTCGGCTGGGTTTCCGATGTAGAAAGCTTCTGTAACACGCTGCAATCCGCCGCTACGCCGTTGATGCGTTCGGCTTAATCGCGAAAAGGAGCAGTTGCCATGCCAAAAACAGTTATTACCCCGCCGGGCAGCGGGACTCCACTGGCACCGTTCTCACCCGGCACGCAGGCTGACGGTATTGTTTATGTCTCCGGCACGCTGCCGTTTGATAAACAGAATAATGTTGTGCACGTTGGCGATGCGGCGGCACAAACCCGGCACGTGCTGGAGCTGATCAAAAGCGTGATTGAGACCGCCGGCGGTTCGCTGGATGACGTGACCTTCAATTCGATTTTTATCACCGACTGGAGCAATTACGCGGCGGTAAATCAGGTGTATGCCGAATACTTCCCCGGCGATAAACCGGCTCGCTTCTGCATTCAGTGTGGGCTGGTAAAACCGGATGCCCTGATTGAAATCGCCAGCGTTGCGCATCTTACTCAATAACGGAGCCCGCTTATGCATCTCGAGCTATCAGGTCTGCAACATCCGCAGGCTGCTGTTTTAGTGCTGTCGGCAGGTCTTGGCGGCCTCGGCAGTTTCTGGCTGCCACAGCTGAGTGCGCTGCGCGAGCACTATCGCGTCGTGGTTTACGATCAGCGTGGCACCGGTCGCAGCGCAGATTCACTGCCAGAGGGCTACAGCATGCAACAGATGGCGACCGAGCTGGCTGATGCGCTGGCACAGCACCACATCCGGCAGTTTGATGTGATTGGTCATGCGCTGGGCGGCATGATCGGTCTGCAACTGGCGCTGGATTACCCTGAACGGGTGTCGCGGCTCGTCGTGGTGAATGGCTGGCTGAGTCTGGATGCCCACACCCGGCGTTGTTTTCAGGTACGCCAGGATCTGCTGCTGAATGTCGGCGTCGAGGCGTTTGTCCGCGCGCAGCCGCTGTTTCTTTATCCCGCGGACTGGCTGTCAGAAAATCAGGCGCGGATTGAAGCGGAAGATTCATTGCAGGTCGCGCATTTCCAGGGCACTGAGAACTTGCTGCGGCGACTGCACGCGCTGATGAGCACCGATTTTAGTCAGCGTGCCGGTGAAATAACCCAGCCGGTGCTGCTGGTTTGCAGCCAGGACGATCTGCTGGTGCCCTGGACCTGCTCAGAAACGCTGTATCAGGCCCTGCCCGCCGCCACGCTGAAGAAAATGCGCTGGGGCGGACACGCAATGAGCGTCACTGACAGCAGCGCCTTTAACACTTTACTGCTGGACTGGTTAAACCACACCCGTCCGGTCAATGTGAAATCACCGGTAATGGAGCCATCATGGCAGAACCTTTAAATAGCGAAGCACTCGCCACCCTGTTTACCGCCGCGCGCACTCACAATGGCTGGCAGGACCAGCCGGTGACCGATGCGCAATTACAGCAGATCTATCAGCTGTTACGGATGGGGCCAACTTCGGCCAACTGTAGCCCGGCGCGCTTCTTTTTTGTGCGCAGCGCGGAAGGTAAAGAGAAGCTGAAGCCTTCGCTCTCCAGCGGCAATCTGGAGAAAACCCTCAGCGCGCCGGTGACCGCTATCGTCGCCTGGGACCCGCAGTTTTACGATGCGCTGCCAACGCTGTTCCCGCATGGCGATGCGCGCTCGTGGTTTACCTCCAGTGCGGAACTGGCAGAAGAAACCGCCTTTCGTAACAGCTCGCTGCAGGCTGCTTATCTGATCGCCGCCTGCCGCGCACTGGGGCTGGATACTGGGCCGATGTCAGGTTTTGATCGCGCCAAAGTGGACAGCGCCTTCTTCGCAGAGAGCGGCTGGAAAAGTAACATGCTGATTAATATCGGCTATGGCGATAGCAGCAAAGTTTATGCTCGCCTGCCGCGCCTGGAATTCAATGATGCCTGCCTGCTCGGATAAGGAGCTAATTATGTCGCTACACACCCTGCCGCTGGCGGCCGCCAGCGTGGAAAAACAGGAGTTTCGTCATGCCATGTCGCGCCTTGGTGCGGCGGTTAACATCATTACCACCGACGGCCCAGGTGGTCGCGCCGGATTTACCGCGTCCGCGGTGTGCAGCGTGACCGATACTCCACCGACGCTGCTGGTTTGCCTTAACCGTTCCGCCTCGGTATATCCGGTGTTTATGCAAAACCAGACGCTGTGCGTTAACACGCTGGCGGCGGGTCATGAGACGCTTTCCAGCCTGTTCGGTGGCAAAACGCCGATGGAACAGCGCTTTATCGCGGCGGAATGGTCAACGCTGGTGACCGGCTCGCCCATTCTGGCCGGTGCCGTCGCCTCTTTTGACTGCAAAGTTACGCAAGTGGTCAGCGTCGGAACTCATGACATTCTGTTCTGCGAAGCGCAGGCGCTGGTGTGCAACGACCATACCCACGGTCTGATCTATTTCGATCGTGGCTATCATCACCTGATGCGGCAGGAAGCCAGTTAATGCCGTCATCCGACGGTCACTGCGGTAGTTCTTCTTAGGAGAATACAATGCGAAGTTCCTGGTTTCCTCAATGGCGTAAAAAAACGGCGAGCGCAAATAATGAGCTGGTGGCTCCGGATGAAACCTTGCCCGCCGGGCAGACTATCGTGATGGGCCTGCAACATGCGGTGGCGATGTTCGGTGCAACGGTGCTGATGCCGCTGCTGATGGGGCTGGACCCTAACCTGTCCATTTTGATGTCCGGCGTTGGCACGCTACTGTTCTTCCTGATTACCGGTGGCCGGGTGCCCAGCTATCTTGGCTCAAGTGCCGCTTTCGTTGGTGTGGTGATTGCAGTCACCGGCTACAGCGGTCAGGGGCTGAATCCGGCGTTGAGCACCGCGCTCGGCGGCATCATCGCCTGTGGTTTGCTGTATACGCTGATTGGGCTGGTTGTGATGAAAGCGGGAACCCGCTGGATTGAACGTCTGATGCCGCCAGTGGTGACCGGTGCGGTAGTGATGGCGATTGGCCTCAATCTGGCACCGATTGCGGTGCGTGGCGTCTCGGCTTCGATGTTCGACAGCTGGATGGCAGTGATGACGGTGCTGTGCATTGGCGTGGTGGCAGTATTCACCCGTGGCATGGTGCAGCGCTTACTGATTCTGGTGGGCCTGATTCTGGCATGGGCGATCTATGCACTGTTAACCAATGTCATGGGCTTCGGCAAGCCGGTGGACTTGAGCCTGCTGGCGAATGCGCCGTGGTTTGGCCTGCCGCAAACTACCGCGCCCAGCTTCAGCATGCAGGCAATGGTGATGATTGCGCCAGTGGCGGTGATTCTGGTAGCTGAAAACCTCGGTCATCTCAAAGCGGTGGCCGGGATGACCGGGCGCAATCTCGATCCTTATATGGGGCGCGCCTTTGTCGGTGATGGCCTGGCCACCATGCTGTCCGGTTCGGTTGGCGGCAGCGGCGTAACTACCTACGCAGAAAATATTGGCGTGATGGCAGTCACCAAAGTTTACTCAACGCTGGTGTTTGTCGCGGCGGCGATCATTGCCATGCTGTTGGGCTTCTCGCCAAAATTTGGTGCGCTGATCCACACCATCCCAGCGGCGGTGATTGGCGGTGCTTCGATTGTGGTATTTGGACTGATTGCGGTAGCCGGCGCGCGTATCTGGGTGCAGAACAATGTCGATCTCAGTCAGAACGGCAACCTGATTATGGTCGCCGTGACGCTGGTACTGGGTGCCGGAGATTTTGCGCTGAATATCGCCGGTTTTACGCTGGGCGGCATCGGCACCGCCACGTTTGGCGCCATAATCCTGAATGCCCTTCTCAGCCACCGGCGCGCGGCGGCATTAACCGATGCAGAGATTGCCGCGCAAAAAAATTAACGGTTTTCGCCAGCGGGTTCAGGCGAAGCTGACGGCTTCGCCTTTTTCTTACGCTTCAGCTTTAGCTCACTGATTAAGACACCCAATACAATTAATGCGCCGCCCAACAGCGCAATACCCGGCAATCGTTCACCGGCAATACGTCCGACAATGCCCGCCCATACCGGCTCACCGGCGTAAATCACCGTCGCGCGGGTTGGCGATACGCTGCGCTGCGCCCAGTTCATGGTAACCTGAATCACTGCGCTGGCGATCCCCAGTCCGACCGCGCTATAGAGCAGAAACGGCGAAAAAGCCGGAACCGACTCGCCATTCGGCAGCATAAAGATAAAAGCACAGGCGGAAGCGACAGCCAGCTGAACAATCGTCACGCGCCTGACGTCTACCTTACCGGCACAGGCGCTAATCAGAATAATCTCCGCCGCAATCGCCAGCGTACTCAGCAGAGTAGCGATTTCACCGGCGCTGAACGCCAGGCTATCCCCTTCTGGTCCTGCCAGTAATAACAGTCCAGTAAAAGCCAGCACCACACCAATCCATGACATCAGGCCCGGCATTCTGCCGAGAAACAACCATTGCAGCAGCGGGACCAGCGGTACATACATTGCGGTGATAAAGGCCGATTTACTGCTGGAGATGGTCTGCATTCCCCAGGTTTGCAGGCCATAGCCGCAAGCGATGGCAAGACCAATCCAGGCGCCAGCTTTGAACTCCTGCCAGCTCAATCCGCGCAGGGTTTTCCAGGAAAACAGTGCCAGCAGCAATGCCGCAGTAGCAAAACGCAGCCCGACAAAGAAAAATGGCCCGCTGACGTTCATTGCGTGATGTACCACCAGGAAGGTGCCACCCCACAGCATGGTGATCAGCATCAGCACCGCTTCCTGGATTTTTATATTGAATTTGTAGCGCGAGAGAAACGACGACATAGCCGGGTCCGGATGAAAAATGGGCCGCTAGTTTGCGTTGCGCCGGCAGAGAGGTCAATGGAAAGTGCGGGGGAAAGCTAAACCGCCGGGCAACACCCGGCGGCTAAGGGGAAAACATACCGTGCAGTTAGCGAATAACTACTTTTTACCGCTACTGCGCCCCCCTTTTTCACCGGCTTTGGAAGCGCGCTGCGGATCATTTTTGAAATTACCTCCGCTGCATTTGCCTCCTTTACGGCCAGCCTCTGATGCTCTTTCACGGTCTTCAGCAAAATTACCAGAGCCACCACGGTGTTCTGCCATTTCTTACCTCCGATTTAGTTAAGACATCATCTTGCTTACACCCTGCTGTCTGATGCAACAAGAAGGTACGGCAGCGAACTACCGCATTACCCTGAATTTTAGACAAACAGCCCTGCCGCACCGCAAGTGTTTATATTTGGAAACAAACAATATTCTATAAAAGTGCAATTAGCCCGCAGTCTCCACTTAAGCCCCTCTGCGCAATGATGAAATTTTTCCCGATAAAATGATGTCATTTCTTTACGGGTTACTTGCTGTACGCCTGGCACGGCAAGCTGCCTATTCTCTTCTATACTGGGGTGATTGCCCGATATGTATCAACGTAACTTTTCCACCACGGAGCTAATGAATGGCGAAGATCTTAGTGCTTTATTATTCCATGTATGGACATATCGAAACCATGGCGAATGCGGTAGCCGAAGGGGCCAGCAGCGTCACGGGTGCCGAGGTAACGGTCAAGCGCGTGCCTGAAACCATGGAGGCGGAACGCTTCGCCCAGGTTGGCGGTAAAACCCAGCAGGCTGCACCGGAAGCTACGCCCGAAGAACTGTCACACTATGATGCGATTATCTTTGGTACGCCGACCCGCTTCGGCAACATGGCCGGTCAAATGCGTACCTTTCTTGACCGCACCGGTGGACTCTGGGCCTCGGGCGCGCTCTACGGCAAGCTGGCGAGCGTATTTGCCTCTACCGGCACTGGCGGCGGCCAGGAACACACCATCACCTCGACCTGGACCACGCTGGCGCATCACGGCATGGTCATCGTGCCTATTGGTTACGGAACCAAAGAACTGTTTGATATCAGCCAGGTACGCGGTGGTACGCCTTATGGCGCCACCACCCTTGCCGGTGGCGACGGCTCGCGCCAGCCAAGCGAAGAAGAACTGGCTATCGCCCGCTATCAGGGCGAATACGTTGCCGGGCTGGCAACTAAACTTAATGGATAACATCTGCTTCAGGAGGCAATCATGGCTACGCAACAATCTAAAGCACACCGTGTAGGCGAGTGGGCAAACTTGCGTCGTACTTCTCCGGAGATCGCCGAAGCGATTTTCGAACTGGCCGAATATGACGAGAAACTCGCTGAGCAAATTTGGGAACAACAAGGCAGCGACGAAGTGCTACTGCGCGCCTTTGAAAAAACCGATCAGAATGAGCTGACGTGGGATAACAAAGTTGTCGAGCGTAAAAACGTCTAGAAGTCAGCTATTTATGTGGGAAACCACTCTTTGAATCAACATTCACCAGCTTACTCATGGAGAGAATAATGTCCTCATATCAGACCATTAACCCGGCAAATAATAAACTGATCAAATCATGGCCGGGACATAACCCTCAACAGGTCGAGCAGGCGCTGGATACCGCAGCGAAACTGTATAAGTCCGACTGGTGTAAAGGCGATATTCAGCCACGTCTGCAAGTGCTGAAAAAACTTGCCGAAATTATTGACAGCCGCGTCGATGAACTGGCAAAAATTGCCAGCGTTGAAATGGGTAAACTGATTGGCCAGAGTCGCGGCGAAGTACAGCTGTGCGCACAAATCGCCCGCTACTACGCAGAAAACGCCGAGCGATTTCTGCAGCCTACCCGCTACCCAACCGAACTGGGTGAAGCCTGGGTGGAGAACCATCCAATTGGCGTACTGATGGCGGTCGAACCCTGGAACTTCCCTTACTACCAGCTGATGCGCGTGCTGGCACCCAATCTGGCGGCCGGTAATCCGGTGCTGGCAAAGCATGCCAGTATCGTGCCGCACTGTGCCAGCATTTTTGAACAGTTGGTACGCGAAGCGGGTGCACCAGAAGGCGCGTGGACCAATATGTTTATCTCTAACGACCAGGTTGCCGATCTGATCGCCGATGATCGTATTCAGGGTGCAGCGCTGACCGGTTCAGAAAAAGCCGGTAGCATTGTCGCTTCGCAGGCGGCGAAATATCTGAAAAAGTCCACGCTTGAACTGGGCGGTAACGACGTATTTGTGGTGCTGGATGACTGCGATCTTGATGAAGCAGTGAAGCAAGGTGCCCAGGCGCGACTGAACAATGCCGGTCAGGTCTGTACTGCAGCGAAACGTTTTATTGTGCAGCAGAAAGTGGCCGATCGCTTCCTGGAGAAATTTACCGCAGCGTTTAAAGCGGTGAAAATTGGCGATCCACTGGATGAGAGCACCACCCTTGGTCCCCTCTCTTCCGAAGGTGCGCGCGACAGCCTGGTCAAGCAGGTGAAAGCGGCAGTGGAAAACGGTGCCACACTGCATTATGGCGGTAACGCGGTGGAGGGTGATGGCTGCTTCTATCAGCCCACTATTCTTACTGATATCGCGCGCAGCAACCCGGCCTACTTTGAAGAGTTCTTTGGCCCGGTGGCGCAGGTTTACGTGGTGAAGGATGACGATGAAGTGGTGGAACTGGCCAACGATTCGCACTATGGGCTGGGCGGATCGGTGTTTACCACTGATATCGAACGCGGTAAAAAGCTGGCTTCGCGTATTGAAACCGGCATGGTTTACATCAATTCTCTGACGGATACTGCCGCAGAACTGCCATTCGGTGGGGTTAAACGTTCCGGTTATGGCCGCGAACTGTCCGATCTGGGTATTAAAGAGTTTGTTAACCAGAAGCTGGTTGTGGTGGCGAAATCGTAATACACCTCAAGCCGATATTGCTTAAGAGCGGCGTTCTCGCTGCTTCTGTCGGCAGTTAACATCAGGGGAGCCGGAAGCGGCTCCCCTGTTTTTTCAACATTACTGCGCTTTTGGCGTTTCGCCAGCCGCTTTATCATCCTGCTGTTCAGCCTGCTTTGGCTGCGCAGACTTATCTGTGGCAGCCTGTGCAGCAGAGGCTTTATCGGCAGCTTCTTTCTCAGCCGCGGCTTTCGCCTTTGCCGCTTTCTCTGCCGCTATCTTCTCTGCGGCTGCTTTGTCGGCAGCGGCTTTCTCTGTCGCCGCCTTTTCAGCTGCTGCTTTCTCTGCTTTTGCTTTCTCTGCCGCCGCCTTCTCAGCTGCTGCTACCTTCTCAGCTGCTGCTTTTTCTGCTGCAGCTTTTTCTGCTGCTGCCTTTTCAGCTGCTGCTTTATCCGCATCCGCTTGAGCAGTATCAGCCGCTGGCTGTTCAGCCGGTTTTGCCGCTGGCGCTGCCTGTTGCAATGCCGTGCCCTGCACTGCGGTATTCAGCACCTGAGTAAACTGATCCCATGAGCAGAAACCGTTAGCATCGGTTTCACAACCCTGCATCTGAAGTGTGACGCGCTTCGGCGGATTTTTCAGCGTGAGGGGTTCAGCGTCGCGTAACTGCTCGGAACTCTGATAAACGTACTCAACTTTTACCAGATCTTTATCGTTCTTGCTGTCGTGCCAGCGCTCAAAGACAATCTGGCCACCGATTGGCGTGCGCTCATTCTGGCCCGGTAATTCGTAAGGTTTGAAGTCCAGTGCGGTCAGCAGCGAAGCGATATTGGAATCATGGCCCACCATCAGCGTAACTTTTGGCGCAGTGGCTTTATCCTGATCGATTAGCTGGCTACGGATATAATCCACCAGCGGCGCAGCGACATTACGCGCCACTTCCGGGGAGGTAAACAGCGCATCCTGATAGCCATTTTTAATCGCTGACAGCTCTTTCCACTGTTCTGCGGTTTTAATCTGGCCCCAGGCCACCTGCTCCATTGGCAAGCCTTCGTAATATTGCAGTGTAAACGCATCAACCAGCGAATTGCCCACTTTCAGCGGACCCGAAACGCCAGGCTCTTCACCGCTGTTGGCTTTGAATTTATTTTGATTTTCACTGCTCAGCGAGCACTGTTTTTTATCGTCACAAGCCGGAGCATTTTTGTAATCGATAATTTTTTCCAGCCGCTGAAACGCCGGCTTCAGGCTCAGTTTTTCAGCCGCCGCGTTCATCGCGGTCAGCGCTTGCTTATTAAACTCTTCGCTGCCGTCAGTGATCACCGGATTAAAGATCGGATCCATGCTGCCCATCTCATCCTGGTGAGTGATGGCAATATCACAACCCGGGAATGCGCCATTGATAAAGAACTGCGCGGTAGCCACGGTGCGCTGTAAACTGTTGGCGTAAGCAAATACATCGTCAGAAGAAGGACACTCGCCGGTTTTTACCAGCCCCTGCTGTGCCAGCCATTCACGGGTATAGTGACCCATATAAACTTCAAGCACGCCACCTTTAGTGGTGAGCTGACCGCCAGGCACATCCCATTGCGGCCAGGATTTTTTGGTCGATTGCTCTAACACGCTGCCATTATCCGCCAGCGGGGCGCGCAGGTTATGGCGACTCATCATTAATACTTGTTGTAACTGCAGATCACCTTCCGCTGCCTGAGCAGAAAATCCTAACGGAAGTGCGGCCAGAACAGATAACGCGCAGAGAGTGTATTTTTTGATCATTGTGCTTATTCCATTGATTCAGATGGTAAACATCCTGGCTATCCAACACGCTGCCAATACTCAGACAGCAAAATATCGACACATCATAACCTGCCCTGTGACGAAAAGCCCCGGACGTTTAAGTCGCGTACAGTGTTAGCAATATAGCAGACTCTGTCACCTGCGGTTTAGTGCCACCAGCAGACTGAAAAGCAACAGAATGTTTTCAGAAGAGATGAGCAGACGCTGAAACGTTGCAGTCCGTGAGTCATGCCAGCCAGTGTCTTATGTTTAATGCCGAAGGTGAACGCATGATTACCGGTCTGATAACAGAACGTTGTTCAAAGGATTGATAACTGAGAGAACGGAAAAGAACATCGGTACAGCTGGAGTGAAAAGTAAAATATTGAGGAGGAAGTTGAACAGGAATGTTCGAAGATAAAACCGAGTGGAAATAAAGATGGCGGAGGAGGAGAGATTCGAACTCTCGAACGGTTTCCCGTCGCCGGTTTTCAAGACCGGTGCCTTCAGCCACTCGGCCACCCCTCCGCAGACTCTATTTCTAAAGCCACCTGAAACGCTGTTAAATACTGCTTAGCTCTTCAGGATGCGTAGCAGTGTAATGGGTTGATTGTTCGAGAGCAACAGGCAATTAGCACTAACGCTACTGACCGCCTAAAATATGTGCTAATTGCTTGTCTTTTAAGTCGTTATGCTGAAAAAAAAGCCTTTTTGACCCGCAGTTTGTTCGCAGACCCGGCGTTTTATCGCGCCGCCATGCAGGAAATTGGTTGGCGCAAATCTGCAGTGAGCCACACACGCCAATATGAAATAACAAAGAATAAAACAGAAGGGCTCACGCTGTAATAGTGAGAGACAGCAGTGCAGCTGGCAGAAGCAATCGTAGAGGTATTCTGAGGCACAAAGCAAAACGGGCCAGCTTTCGCTGACCCGTTAAATTTGATGGCGGAGGAGGAGAGATTCGAACTCTCGAACGGTTTCCCGTCGCCGGTTTTCAAGACCGGTGCCTTCAGCCACTCGGCCACCCCTCCGCAATGAGGCGCACTATAAACATCTGCCTGATGCTTGTAAAGCGCGTTTTGATTCGTTCGCCTGAAAAATCATCAACTCTGGTTTTTTTGTTGTATTTATCGCCATCGCGCGCGGATTATCAGCAGTTTAACGCGTAAAGAAGGGTAAAACGCCTTCCTTTATTTATCCTGCTTGCTTATTGTCGTCGCTATATAATGATCTCAGGAGAGGCGCTTTATGGATCGCATCGTTAGTTCCACACGCGAAAGCTCGCTTATCAGCACCAATAAAGTGCTGCGCAATACCTATTTCCTGCTGGGCCTGACGCTGACCTTCTCAGCCATTACCGCTACGGCCAGCACCGTGTTTGCCCTGCCTTCGCCAGGTTTAATCCTGATGCTGGTCGGCTTCTACGGCCTGATGTTTTTGACCCATAAACTGGCAAACAGCCCGGCGGGTATACTGGCCGCCTTTGCTTTTACCGGTTTCCTTGGTTACTGCCTCGGCCCGATTCTTAACAGTTTCCTCAGTGCCGGAATGGGCGACGTTATCGCGCTGGCACTCGGCGGTACGGCATTGGTATTCTTCTGCTGCTCAGCTTACGTGCTGACCACGCGCAAGGATATGTCATTCCTTGGCGGCATGATGATGGCAGGCTTTGTGGTGCTGCTGGTTGCAGTAGTCGCTAACCTGTTCCTGCAGATTCCGGCGCTGCATCTGGCGATTAGCGCGATGTTTATTCTGTTCTCTGCAGGTGCCATCCTGTATGAAACCAGCAATATCATCCACGGTGGCGAAACCAATTACATTCGCGCAACCGTCACCCTGTATGTCTCGCTGTATAACATCTTTATCAGCCTGTTGAGCATTCTCGGCTTCGCTCGCAGTAACTAAGCTTCACAGATGAACATTTAAAGCCCCGCTTGCGGGGCTTTATTTTTTGCTGAAGGAAAGTTTGCTAAACTGCGCGCCGTAACCGAAGAACGAGGCAGAAACGTGTTATTTGAAGGCAAAGAGATTGAACGCGACGCGCAGGGATATCTGAAAAAGATTAGCGACTGGAATGAAGCGCTGGCGCTGCATATTGCTACAGAAGAGTCGATTGAGATGAGTGAAGCCCACTGGGAAGTGGTGCGGTTCGTCCGCGAGTTTTATCTCGAGTTTAATACCTCTCCAGCCGTGCGGATGCTGGTAAAAGCCGTCGCGCAAAAGTTCGGGGAAGAGAAAGGCAACAGCCGTTATCTGTTCCGTCTGTTTCCGGATGGACCGGCAAAGCAGGCAACCAAAATCGCTGGCCTGCCTAAACCGGTGAAATGTCTCTGAGTTAGCCGGTGGTAAAACCGTTTGGCAGCACTGAAGGCTGATGCGGTTCCACCAGCACTTTATCCACCCGCGCACTTCGAGGCCCGCCGGCTCTCAGCCATGCCAGCAGCGCCTCCACCTGCTGCGCCTCACCGCAGGCCAGTACTTCTACGCTGCCATCATCGAGATTACGCGCATAGCCATTCAGGCCGAGCTTTTTCGCCTCACTTTGCGTGTTGTAACGAAATCCCACGCCCTGAACCCTGCCATGCACCCAAATTTTGCTGCATACTTCTGCCATTATCTCCCCCTGTGAATCAGGATAATTGCAATTTGCCGGTCAGCACCCGACAATGGCGCAAATTTTTCCGTAAATAAGCATAGCAAAATATGAGCGTTCGTTTGATTCTCGCCAAGGGCCGCGAAAAGTCCCTGTTACGTCGTCATCCATGGGTGTTTTCCGGCGCCGTGGCGCGTATGGAAGGCAAAGCCAGCAGTGGTGAAACCATTGATGTCTGTGACAGCCAGGGCAAATGGCTGGCACGTGCAGCCTACTCACCGCAGTCACAGATTCGCGCGCGCGTCTGGAGCTGGCAGCAGGATGAGTCGATTGATATCGACTTCTTTGTTCGTCGTTTGCAGGCGGCTCAGTCGCTGCGTGACTGGCTGGCAGAGCGTGATGATCTCGACAGCTACCGCCTGATTGCCGGTGAATCTGACGGTATGCCGGGTGTCACCATTGACCGTTTCGGTAACTTTCTCGTGCTGCAGTTGTTATCGGCAGGCGCCGAGTATCAGCGTGCGGCGCTGATTTCAGCCCTGACGCAGTGTTACCCGGAGTGTGCCATCTACGATCGCTCCGACGTTTCAGTGCGTAAAAAAGAGGGGCTGGAGCTGACGCAAGGCGTGGTCTGCGGCGATCTGCCACCGCCACTGCTGCCGATTACCGAGCACGGAATGAAGCTGCTGGTTGATATTCAGACTGGCCATAAAACCGGCTATTATCTTGATCAACGCGACAGCCGCCTGGCAACGCGTCGCTATGCCAAAGATCGCCGGGTGCTTAACTGCTTCTCTTACACCGGCGGCTTCGCGGTTTCCGCCTTAATGGGCGGCTGCACCGAAGTGATCAGCGTGGATACCTCTCAGGCGGCGCTTGATGTGGCGAAACAGAATGTCGAACTGAATGGCCTTGACGTTTCCAAAGCACAATTCCTGCGTGATGACGTCTTCAAGCTGCTGCGCAGCTATCGCGACAGCGGTGAGAAATTCGATCTGATCGTAATGGATCCACCAAAATTCGTCGAAAATAAAAATCAGCTGGCGGGTGCCTGCCGCGGTTATAAAGATATTAATATGCTGGCAATGCAGCTGTTAAATCCGAATGGCATGCTGCTGACCTTCTCCTGTTCCGGGTTGATGGCGACTGATTTATTTCAGAAAATTATCGCTGATGCCGCGCTTGATGCACATCGTGATGTACAATTTATTGAGCAGTTCCGTCAGGCGGCTGACCATCCCGTGATTGCCAGCTATCCGGAAGGAATGTACCTGAAAGGATTTGCCTGCCGCGTGCTGTGACTTGAAAACAACGTCCCTGACCCCATATCAGAGTCAGGGCATGTTTCTGAGGAGGTCACGATGATTGCCAGTAAATTTGGTATCGGTCAGCAGGTCCGGCATACGATGCTGGGCTTTCTGGGTGTGATAGTGGATGTCGATGCAGAATACTCATTAGATGAACCGGATGTCGAAGCAGCAGCTGAAAATGAACAGCTGCGTGCAGCACCCTGGTATCATGTGGTGATGGAAGATGATGACGGCGAAACGGTACATACCTATCTTGCAGAGTCGCATTTATGTTGGGAAATGCAAGGCGAACATCCGGAACATCCCTCGCTGGATGAACTGGCGGCGTCTCTCCGCTTAAGGCTGAAGACTCCTCATCTGCGCCATTAATATAGCCCCGCTCACGCGGGGTTTTTATTATGCCCTCTCCAGGCCCAATCGTGGTATTTCAATTCTCGGGCAACGATCCATCACCACCCGCAGCCCCGCTTCACCCGCCAGCACCGCCGCCTGCTCGTTAATGACGCCAATTTGTAACCACAGAGTTTTGGCACCAATGGCAATCGCTTCCTGCGCAACGCCCCACGCCGCTTCTGCATTACGGAACACATCGACCATATCGATCGGATGAGGAATATCCCCAAGCGAACCGTACACCTGCTGGCCAAGTAACGTCTGGCCCGCCAGTTTCGGGCTGACAGGAATCACCTGATAGCCCTGAGATAACAAGTAGGCCATCACTTCATAGCTCGGACGAGCCGGATTGTCGCTGGCGCCCACCAGCGCAATGCTTTTCGTGGTGGTCAGTATTTCAGCAATAGTTTGATCGTTCATACCCTACTCCTTATGCGATGAATGCAAACATTTTAGGTTATTTGTGGTCGGAAGAAGAGATCCACATGGCAGGATGCGGTTTTAGGATTAATAGCACGAATAAATATGTTTAAATGTTAATATGCTGCCATAATGTAAGAATTTGATACATTCATCGCGTTTTTTGCGGCCCTCTTGTGCTCTGGAGTAAAGATGAAACTGCGTCTGGTGCTGTCAGGTTTAATAGCCCTGCTGGTTGTTGCATCCTGCAATGCAACCACGCTGAAGCTGGCACCCGAAATTGACCTGCTGGTATTGGATGGACGTAAAATCTCCGGTTCACTGCTTAAAGGTGCTGAAGGGTTAGAACTGGAACGTGGCGAACACCAGTTCCTGTTCCGCGTGCAAAAAACGCTGGATAAAGATCGTCATCATAGCGCCAGAGAGTACGTTTCGGTTCCGCTGATCGTCAGCTTTAACGCGCAGGCAAAATCCGTGACCATTCGGCTGCCTGCACTGCAAACGCTGCACGACAGGCGGCGTTTCGATAAAAACGCTGACTTCCAACTGGTCGATGAGCAGGGCCATGAGATTGCCAGCCGGCGTGATCGCCTGCTTACCACCGGTAACAGCGATCTTGAACAGGCGATGATTACCTATAACCGCAATGGCCAGGTGGCTTCGGTTCCGCGTTTTGCCCAGCCGCAAGCAACCACCAGCATTACGCAGTTTATGCCTGCCGATTTGGCGGTTAACGACACCGCGACGCAGCGCCTGCTTAATCTGTGGTTTCATCAGGTTGACTCTGCCACCCGACAACGTCTGGTTCTGTGGATGAATGCATTACGGGCAAGTTGATGTTTTACCTGCAGCAGCGTTAAACTTCCTGATGCTGACAAGAAAACTCTACGCCCTCATTTTCATCACTCGACGCCAAACCAGGATGTATTAATGGAGCAAACCAGCCGTACTCTTCCCGAATTTAAACATATTGCTTTAGTTGCACATGACCATTGTAAATCGTCGTTACTGCAGTGGGTCAGCACCCATAAAGCGGTATTAGGTAACCACACGCTTTACGCCACTGGTACCACCGGCAATCTTATTCAGCGCGAGACTGGCCTGGATGTTAACGCCATGCTGAGTGGCCCGATGGGCGGCGATCAGCAGGTTGGCGCATTAATTTCGGAAGGGAAAATTGATTTGCTGATTTTCTTCTGGGATCCGCTGAATGCCGTACCACACGATCCCGATGTGAAGGCGCTACTGCGCCTTGCCACCGTCTGGAACATTCCGGTTGCGACCAACCGCTCGACCGCTGATTTTATTATCCATTCACCGCTGTTTTCACAGCCGGTGGAGATCCTGATCCCGGATTATCAACGCTATCTGCAACAGCGCTTACAGTAATTCTCAGCGGCCAGTATTCGCTGGCCGTTCAGGGCTTGCGTAAGAGTGGAACGCCCAGCCGCTTAAACTGCTCGACAAAATCAGAGGGTTGCTGACGGTCGTATAGCATCCATACCTGCTGCTTTGCCCGGGTAATCGCCACATAGGCCAGCCGCCGCTCTTCTGCGTCCGGAAAATCCTCCGGCTGTGGTAATAACCCCTGCTCCATCACCGATTCACGCGCCGCCGCCGGAAAACCATCTTTACCCTGCTGTAGCCCAAGAATAATAACAAAATCAGCCTGTTGTCCCTTACTGGCATGGATGGTCATAAAGTCCAGTTTTAGCTTCGGCCAGCGGGTTTTCGCCTTTTCCAGCATCTCAGGTCGCAAATGGTGATAACGCGCCAACAGCAGCACCCGCTCCTCTGGTTTAGCGTAACCGCTGATCTTATTCAGTAACGCTTCCAGCTGATCGTCCGGCAACAAAGAGATCGATTTTTTATTCCCCTTGCTGAGACTGTTTAAAGGCTTTTGCAGCTGATGCGGATTTTCCTGCACAAACCGATTGGCAATTTCACCAATTCGGTCGTTAAAGCGGTAGGTCGTGTCCAGCACGCAGCGATCGCCCTCACCAAAATGGTGATGGAAGGCGGTGGTCAGCGTCATTTCCGCGCCGCTAAATCGATAAATGGCCTGCCAGTCGTCGCCGACGGCAAACAGCGAGGTTTGCTTATTCTGCTTGCGCAACGCCACCAGCAGCGCGGCTCGCTGCGGAGAGATATCCTGGAATTCATCAACCAAAATGTGCTTCCACGGGCTGATAAAACGCCCTTTCTCCAGAATATTCACCGCCTGATGAATCAGGCCGGAGAAGTCCACCGCGCCCTCTTCTTTCAGCGCACTTTTCCACGCTTTTAGCAGCGGTGCCATTAACTTAACGCGCTTGCCGAACAGCTCACGCACCTCTTCTGGTGCCGACGCTATCATTGCTGCCTGCGCGCCGCCGTGCATCCGCATTAATCCCAGCCAGCGCTCCAGTCGACTGGCCAGCCGCTGTGCGAGCCGTTCATTTTTCCAGAACGCCTCTTTTTCAATATCCCACTCCAGCTCATCACAGAGCCATTGCCGCCAGCCATTAGCATAGGCTTTTTTCTCGCTGCACTGCTGACGCCAGGTATCAATCAGTAATTTGCGTCGGTAATTGCTGTCCGACTCCAGTTTACTGATTGCCGGTGATTTATTGCTGCCCTGCTGGATAATATGCAGCGCCAGCGCGTGGAAAGTGCGCGCCTGAATATCGTCAACCTCCAGCCGCGACTGAATACGTTGGTTCATCTCATCCGCGGCCTGACGACCAAAGGCCAGCAGCAGGATTTGCTGCGGTGTCGCCTGCTTACGCATTAGCAACCATCCGGCACGCGCTACCAGCACCGAGGTTTTGCCACTGCCGGCACCGGCCAGCACCAGCAGAGCATCCTCACCGTTAACCACCGCGCGCGCCTGGGAATCATTCAGCGGCGAGCTCTCAACGCTGTCAAAGAAACCGGCATACTGTTTCAGCATGCGGCGGGTCCAGTCAGCGTTGCGTTTTGCCAGCTGTTGTTCGCCATGCTGCAACCACTGCAGACAATACTGATAAAGCTCGCGGCAGTTAATAAATTCGTTCAGCCGTTCAACCGGCAATGGCAGCGCAGCAAAAGCTTTCTCAATGCTCTGACGCCGTTCGCCAAGCTCATTGCGTTTAAGCCACTTATCCTGCTGTTCAAAACGTTGCAGCGAATCAACCACTTCCTGCAACACCTGCGCGCTGACCTCGCTCATTTCAGCGCTCCAGCTCTGCCATGCTTTATTCAGATAGTGATAAAAGCGCTGCGTTTCCTGCCATTCAGTGCCGTGCAGGCGCACCACCTGGTTTTCCGGCAGGCTAAATTCCAGCTCTCCCCACACCAGACCGCGCTTACACTGTATCGCAAGCAACTGATTAAAAGGGATCAGATATTCATGCTTTTCACCGCTGACTTCGACGCCTGCTGCCAGTAGCCGCACCCGATTGTAAGGATGTTGCGCCAGGTGTTTACCCAGCGACGTAGATTTAAGTTCCATTCAGATTGACCATGTCGCGGTTTTCGTGTCTGTTACGCAGTTTAACTGGCAGGAGTTTACCGCTCCACCGTTAAAACACGTTACAATCAGCCAATTATCTGATTGTGAACCCGCGCACTGTTTAAGGGCTGACTATTTATGCGTACCGTACTCAATATACTCAACTTTGTTTTAGGTGGTTTTTTTACCACGTTGTCCTGGCTGACCGCGACAGTGGTGAGCATCATTTTTATTTTCACCCTGCCGCTAACCCGCTCCTGCTGGGAAATCACTAAACTGTCGCTGTTGCCTTATGGCAATGAAGCGGTACATGTGGATACGCTGAATCCCGATAAAAAAAATGCGCTGATGAATTCAGGCGGCACGCTGTTAAATATCCTGTGGTTTATCTTTTTCGGCTGGTGGCTGTGCCTGTGCCATATCTCGGTGGGGATTATCCAGTGTATTACCCTTATCGGCATTCCGGTGGGCATCGCAAACTTCAAAATTGCGGCTATCGCTTTATGGCCGGTGGGTCGCCGTGTCGTGCCGGTTGAAGTGGCGCAGGCAGCGCGGGAAGCCAATGCCCGTCGTCGTTTTAACTAAGCAGGTAGCGTGTGATTCCAGCCCTTAAGCCACGCCTGCGCCGCTACGCCCTGAGCAGTGCATGGCTGTATAACCTTCGTATTTTGCTGGCGCTGACCGGTGCAGCCGCGGTGCCATGGTGGTTAGATCAAATCATCTGGACGATTCCACTGACGCTTGGCGTGGTGGCTGCGGCTCTGGCCGATCTCGACGACCGTTTAAGCGGGCGCTTACGAAATCTGTTGATAACGCTGGTCTGCTTCTGCATTGCCTCGGTATCGGTCGAACTGCTGTTTCCTCACCCCTGGCTGTTTATTGTCGGGCTGGCGCTGTCGGCCTGCGGCTTTATCCTGCTGGGGGCGCTGGGTCAACGCTATGCGACCATCGCCTTCGGTGCGCTGCTGATCGCTATCTATACCATGCTGGGAATTGGCCTGTTCCCTCAGTGGTATCAGCAGCCGATGCTGCTGCTGGTTGGGGCGGTCTGGTACAATCTGCTAACGCTGACCGGACATCTGCTGTTTCCCATCCGGCCGCTGCAGGAAAACCTGGCGCGCAGCTTCAGCCAGCTGGCACATTATCTTGAAGCCAAGGCAAACCTGTTTGATCCTGATATTGAAGAGAACGACGATGCGCCGCTGATTGAAGTAGCGATGGCCAACAGTCAGCTGGTGGCGGTGCTTAATCAGACCAAAAGTTCGATTCAGACGCGTTTGCGTGGCGATCGAGGCCAGCGCAGCACCCGCCGCACGCTGCATTACTATTTTGTTGCGCAGGATATTCACGAGCGCGCCAGCTCTTCACACGTGCAATATCATCAGTTACGTAAAGAGTACCGCTACAGCGAGATCCTGTTTCGTTTTCAGCGGCTGCTGAACATGCAGGCAAAGGCATGCCAGCAACTGGCACATTCTATTCTGATGCGTGAATCCTATCAGCATAATAGCCGTTTCGAATCCGCTTTTGTTCATCTGCAAGCCGCGCTGGATCGGCTGCGCGCCGCTCAACCGGAATCCGGCACCACTAAAGCAATGCACTATCTGCTGCATAACTTAAAGGCCATCGATGCACAGCTGGCGACGATTGAGTCAGAGCAGGCACTGGAGCTGGCTCACGCCACGCATGATAATAATCTGTCGAGTGAAGGACTAACCGGCTGGAGCGATATCCGCCTGCGTATCAGCCGCCATCTGACGCCTGAATCGGCGTTGTTTCGGCATGCGGTCAGAATGTCGCTGGTGCTTTGTGTTGGCTATGCCTTTATCCAGATAACCGGGCTGCAGCATGGTTACTGGATACTGTTAACCAGTCTGTTTGTCTGCCAGCCTAACTACAACGCCACCCGACGACGCCTGGCATTACGTATATTTGGTACGCTGGCCGGGATTGCCGTCGGCCTGCCAATGCTGTGGCTGGTTCCTTCAACAGACGGACAGCTGATGCTGATAGTGCTGACTGGCGTGCTGTTTTTTGCCTTTCGTAATATCCGTTATGCCCATGCCACACTGTTTATCACCCTGCTGGTGCTGCTGTGCTTTAACCTGCTCGGTGAAGGCTTTGAAGTGGCGGTACCCCGCATTGTCGATACCTTACTCGGTTGTGGTATTGCCTGGCTGGCGGTGAGCTATATCTGGCCTGACTGGAAATTTCGTCGTTTACCCGCGGTAACCGATCGCACTCTGAATGCCAACTGCCGCTATCTCGACGCGATTTTAGTGCAGTATCATCAGGGCAAAGATAATCGCCTTGATTACCGTATTGCACGCCGTGACGCACATAACAGTGATGCTGAACTGGCCTCCGTGGTCTCCAATATGTCAACGGAGTCGAACCGCAATCCGGCACTGCTGGAGGCGGCATTTCGCCTGCTCTATCTCAATCACTCGTTTCTCAGCTATATTTCTGCACTGGGCGCGCATCGGGAAAAAATTACCCGTTCCGCTATGCTGCAGCTGCTGGATGATGCCGTCTGCTATGCAGAAGGCGTAATGCAGGTCGATACGGTTGACGAGCAGCAGGCCAGAGAGATGCTGGAGAATCTGAGCAAAAGAATGGCAGAAATTAAGCCTGCGCCTGAAACCAAAGAGCCACTGGTTCTACAACAACTGGGTTTACTGGTGGCTCTTTTACCGGAGATCGCTGCATTGAAAAAGCAGATCTCTCACTCGCTCTAGCCTT
Source organism: Winslowiella sp. 2C04 (assembly GCF_050037805.1). Taxonomy (NCBI): domain Bacteria; kingdom Pseudomonadati; phylum Pseudomonadota; class Gammaproteobacteria; order Enterobacterales; family Erwiniaceae; genus Winslowiella; species Winslowiella sp. 2C04. The sequence continues at coordinate 3,010,500 of NZ_CP188300.1, forward strand.
ACTTTTCAGCCTGAGAACAAAGACTCAGGCAATCGAACCAGTCACGAAGCTCTTGCGTGACGGCATCAGACAGCGCTGCCTGATGCCGTCCTGATATTGCTCCCTCCAGCGCGAACAAAATACTTAAACCGATATTTTTATGCGCCGCTTTCAGCTTTAACCAGCACTGCTTCGATCCCTCTGCCCGCAGGCTTTGCACCGAGCAAATGCCCACTTCACGCAGCATCATCTCCAGCCGTAGCCCCATATTCGGCAGATCTTTTACCCGTGGATTAGCCATCTTATCGAGACATTGTTGCTGTGCCCGCCTCAGAGACCATCGTGAAAGTGCCAACAGCGTTTCGGGTTGTTCCCACATCGCATCATCGACGCGAAAATAGTTCAGTGCCACTGGCATTCCACGCTTCTGAAATACCAGCGGCGGCATACGGCCTGCTCCGATATAGGGCTGAATCTGCTCACAAGCGCGCAGATACAGCTCCCCTTCCGCCACCACGGCGAAGACAATTTTCTCTACCGCGAGGCTGTATCCGCCGAATTGCGTACGCGTATCAATTTTGCCCAGTGAGGAAAGATAACGTTTGGACTGCTCAATCCTTTGTTTAGAGTTATTCATGCAAATCTCCTTTAGCATGCGGGTGAGAATGCAAAAAAACGTTCTTTTACATGAAATTAGAAAATATTCAATTCGCGTAACAGGTTCAATCATTAAATCCATTTGCATCTCGTTTTCATTTTAATCTGCGAGATGTTTTCAGAAATTGAGGTTGATCTTTATCCACAAGCTAGTTACTGTATATCCATACAGTAACACTGCGAGCGAACAAAATATGCGTACTCATCTGCTGAAAACTCAATCTGCTAATGCTGTGATTCATCCTTCCCGTCACACGCCCTCTGTGCCGTCGGTTTCAGGTGGATGTATCAGTGAACTGACTTACAGTGAAGATCAACCAGGCATGACGCAAATGCTGTTATTACCGCTGCTTCAGCAGCTGGGAACGCAATCTCGCTGGCAGTTGTGGCTGACGCCGCCACAAAAATTAAGCCGTCGCTGGTTGCTGCAGTCGGGTTTACCACTGGATAAAGTGATGCAGATTCCACAGGCCGGACAAATCAGCACCGTAGACGCGATGATTAAAGCGTTGCAGACGGGAAATTACAGCGTTGTGTTGGGGTGGTTACCGGAAGATATCGACAGCGACGATCGTCGTCGGCTGGATGAAGCAGCAGCAATTGGCCAGGCTTTGGGTCTGATTATGCGACCTCAGTTTTGCGTTTCGTCCTCCGCCAGACCAGAAAGTGGGCTAAAAATTCACTCTACTTTGTATCATTAAGTAAAAATAAGATTTATCCCAGGATTTTTTTACAATTACTTCTTCATAACACACTGATTCTGCTCTGGCGCGGCTGCGCAAAGGTTTAGCCGCAAAAAGTTCCCAGATTTAATGCATAAAATAGCCCTTAAAATGTTAAATTTTATGTATGAAACACTGTTTTTTTACTGCGCGCCATCACATCCTACTTGTAAGTTTGCTGGTACGTTGTAGACTTTATCTCGCCAGGGTGCTCAATAACCTCCGTTTTTCGGTAGAGTAATAATCGAGCTTGATAACCCGGCGAAGGATTAAACCAAGGGCTTAATTTAAAGCTCATTGCCTATTTGGATGATAACGAGGCGCAAAAATGAAAAAGACAGCTATCGCAATTGCAGTGGCACTGGCTGGCTTCGCTACCGTAGCGCAGGCCGCTCCGAAAGATGACACCTGGTACACCGGTGCTAAACTGGGCTGGTCTCAGTACCACGACAAAGGTTACTACGGTAACGGTTATGTAGATAACGATGGTCCATCTCATGAAAACCAGCTTGGCGCTGGTGCATTCGTGGGTTATCAGGCTAATCCATATCTGGGCTTCGAGCTGGGCTATGACTGGCTGGGCCGCATGCCTAACAAAGGCGACAAAGTAAACGGCGCTTTCAAGGCTCAGGGCGTTCAGCTGGCAGCTAAGTTAAGCTACCCAATTGCTGACGATCTGGACATCTACACCCGTCTGGGTGGTATGGTTTGGCGTGCTGATTCTACTCAGAACAACAACGGCGTTCGCATCAGCGATCACGACACCGGCGTTTCCCCGCTGGCAGCTGTTGGTGTTGAGTATGCGCTGACCAAAAACTGGGCTACCCGTCTGGACTACCAGTGGGTTAACAACATCGGTGACGCAAGCACCGTTGGCGCGCGTCCAGACAACTCCATGCTGAGCGTGGGTGTTTCTTACCGTTTCGGTCAGGACGATGTTGCTGCACCAGCACCAGCACCAGCTCCAGCACCAGCTCCGGTTGTAGAAACCAAGCGTTTCACCCTGAAGTCTGACGTTCTGTTCACCTTCAACAAATCTACTCTGAAGCCAGAAGGTCAGCAGGCTCTGGATCAGCTGTACACCCAGCTGAGCTCTATGGATCCTAAAGACGGTTCCGTACTGGTTCTGGGTTACACCGACCGCATCGGTTCTGAGCAGTACAACCAGAAGCTGTCTGAGAAACGTGCTCAGTCCGTGGTTGATTACCTGGTCTCTAAAGGTATCCCGGCTGACAAAATCTCTGCACGTGGCGAGGGTAAATCTAACCCAGTTACTGGCAACACCTGTGACAGCGTGAAAGGCCGTAATGCCCTGATCGACTGCCTGGCGCCAGACCGTCGTGTAGAAATCGAAGTTAAAGGCATCAAAGACGTTGTAACTCAGCCACAGGCTTAAGTTATCTTCGTGATTAAAAACCCCGCCAAGGCGGGGTTTTTTATTTTCTGTCGAAGCTGAAAAAAATGAGGCTTACTCTTCCGGTTTACCCAGCATATCTTTCAGTCCCTGCTTCAATGAGGTCATCTGATCGGCGTATTTCTCTTTACGCTCGGCATCTTCGATCAGCTGAACAATGGTTTCTGACAGCGTGCAGTGACGCCGCTGTGCCAGTCCCGCCAACCGCTGCCAGACCAGATATTCCAGATCGATCGACTTTTTACGAGTATGTTGATGCTCGGCATTAAAGTGGCGTTTGCGTCGCGCACGGATCGTCTGCTTCATACGATTATCCAGCGCCGGATTGATATGTAACTCAATCCACTTCAGTACTTCCACCGGCCGGTTTTCCATCGCCAGTAACGCGTCCACCGCTTCTTGCGCCGCGCTAATTTCGATATAACGCGTGATCAACTCCCCCTCCCGGTGTTTCTTTACCAGGTAAGTCCATTTCCATCCGCTTTCAAGGTTTTCGAGTTGCTGATATTTCATCGGGATCTCATCGTGACCACGTAACAAGTTAAGAATAACAGCTTTTTTCCGCATTGCGGCAGAGAAAACCATACGATTGAACAGGGTGAGGTTTCTCGCAGGGGCAAAATGCATCTCTTCTGTGCTTAACCGGCTGAAATCTTGTATAATCGCGCTTTTCCTCAATTCAGATAAAATCGATAACTTTGACCAGTAACCGACTAGAATGGCGCGCCCTACAGCCCGATACAGACAGCTACCAGCCTCTTTTTTCCCAGGCATTTGATGACGATACTGACAGCCTGTCTGCGGTACAGCCTCGTCTAATCAATGCGTTAGGTTTACTGCAGCAGTCTTCGGCAGCCTTCCCGTTGATGCTGGTGAAATGTGCGGAAAATCCAGACTACTTACCGTTACTGACCTCGGCATTGCAAAGCCTGACGGATGACGAGCAGCAGGTTTTCGGTGGCGTGTATCAGGTCAATGAACAAAAGATCAGCTGGCAGGCCGCCCGCATTGCGGACGACCGCTTTGCCACCTGTGGCGAAATCAGCTATGCCGACTGGATTGAGCCAGAACAGCTCTTCGGTTGCGTACGCATTCATCATAACAGCATTACGTTAGAGCCAGGACTGCTACACCGCGTTAACGGCGGCACGCTGGTGCTGTCGCTGCGCAGCCTGCTGGCTCAACCGCTAATGTGGCTACGGCTGAAGCAAATTATTACGCGTCAGCGCTTTGACTGGTTATCACCTGATGACACTCGTCCACTGCCGGTCTCCATTCCTTCCATGCCAATGCAGTTCAGGCTGGTACTGAGTGGCGAGCGCGACGCGCTGGCTGACTTTCAGGAAATGGAGCCAGAACTGGCGTCGCTGTGCATCTACAGTGAGTTTGAAGAAAACTTGCAGATTGCTGATGAAGGCGATCTCAGCCTGTGGTGCCAGTGGACCAGCCAGCTGGCCAGACAGTTAGCGCTTCCCGCTATCAATGCTGATTTCTGGCCGGTTTTACTGCGCGAAGCGGCACGTTACACTGGCGACCAGGAAAACGTACCGCTTTGTCCGGCATGGCTTGGCCGCCAGCTGCGTGAAGCGGCATTGTACCGCGAGCAACCGCTGCTGACCGGTGAAAGCCTGATCGCCGCCCTCAGCGCCCGTGAATGGCGCGAAAATTATCTCTCTGAGCGCGTGCGTGATGAAATCTTACTGGATCAGATTCTGATTGAAACCGAAGGCGAAGCCATCGGCCAGATTAACGGACTGTCAGTCATCGAGTTTCCCGGCCATCCGCGTCCCTTTGGTGAACCTTCCCGTATCAGCTGTGTCGTACATCCAGGCGACGGCGAATTCACTGATGTTGAGCGTAAAGCTGAATTAGGCGGTAATATTCATGCGAAAGGCATGATGATAATGCAGGCCTATCTGATTGCCGAAATGCAGCTCGATCAGCCACTGCCGTTCTCAGCATCACTGGTGTTTGAGCAGTCTTACTCGGAAGTCGATGGCGACAGCGCATCGCTGGCCGAACTGTGTGCTTTAGTCAGTGCTCTGGCTGTCCAGCCAATAAATCAGCAGATTGCCGTCACCGGTTCCGTTGATCAGTTCGGCAATGTGCAGCCGGTAGGCGGGCTGAATGAAAAGATCGAAGGCTTCTTTGAGGTCTGTCGTCAGCGTAATCTTAACGGTAAACAGGGCGTGATTATTCCCGTCAGTAACATACGTCATCTGAGTTTGCAGCAGGATGTGGTTGATGCGGTACGTGATGGCCAGTTCCATATATGGGCGGTCAACAGTGCTGATGAAGCATTATCTCTGCTGACCGGCGTAGAATGGGATAAAGAAAATGCCCCTTGTCTGCTACGCTCAATTCAGGAGCGTATTGCACAAATTAACCAGCAGGATGCTCGCCAGCGTCCCTGGCCGCTGCGTTGGCTTAACTGGTTTAACCACAGCTGATCGGACTTGTTCAGCTTACACCTGTTAGCTAACCTTCGTGATTCACTAAAATAAGGCTTATTAAGAACATGGTAGATAAACGCGAATCCTATACGAAAGAAGACCTGATTGCTTCTGGACGCGGCGAACTGTTTGGCGCGGGAGGCCCACCGTTGCCATCAGGTAATATGTTGATGATGGACCGCGTGGTTAAAATGACCGAAGACGGCGGTAACTACGGTAAAGGTTACGTTGAAGCCGAGCTGGATATCAATCCGGAGCTGTGGTTCTTCGACTGTCACTTTATTGGTGACCCGGTAATGCCTGGCTGCCTCGGTCTGGATGCCATGTGGCAGCTGGTTGGATTTTATCTCGGCTGGCTGGGTGCGGAAGGCAAAGGCCGCGCACTGGGCGTGGGCGAAGTTAAATTCACCGGCCAGGTTCTGCCAACCGCGAAGAAAGTGACCTATCGCATTCACTTTAAGCGCGTCATTAACCGTAAACTGGTGATGGGTGTGGCGGATGGTGAAGTGCTGGTCGACGGTCATGTTATCTATAACGCGACTGACCTGAAAGTGGGCTTGTTTAAAGACACCACGGCTTTCTAAGCACTGATGTGAAAACCTCCGCGCTGAGCGGAGGTTATCTTCCCTAAATTAACAGTCAGTTATGCGTTAACTGCCCTGTCCTCCATGGCTTGTCGCCAACCTCCCAACCAGTGAGACCTTGCATCAATCACCTGATAGGGACACATCTCTTTAGAGCGTCCGGTAATTCCCGCTTGATAACCCCGTGAATGCGCCCGTTCCAGACGATCACGTTTCTGTCTCTTCATCATGCCTCGGTTCCCTCATTTAGGTCTGCTGGAATGTGGTGTAAAGAAAACAGTGGTCACAGAATGTGCAGCCACAATTAAGTTCTACAGCCTAATATTGGAAAGATCAATGCGCAAAATTCACGCCAATGTCATAAACGTTGGATATGATATGCAGCCTGCTGGCGGCAGCAGACCCGATAAAAGTGGATTATCTTTCTGAAATATCAAATAAAAAGTCCCTGAAGCTGAGAGCAACACGCTCTCAGACAATCAAGGACTTAGCGGTTTAGTAAAAATTTGTCTAATTTAAGCGCGAAAGCTCATTAGCCATTCGCTGAGCTTCCTGCTGCCAACCCTTCGCCAGCGTTCTGACCAACGCATCGTATCCATCCTCATCCTGCGGTAATGCCATCAGGAACGGTCGCTTAATCAGCTGGCTGTCGTGTTGCAGAATCCATTGACCGCTAATAATCACTTTACCGTCATAGCGGCCATGGAAACCAGTCACATTGACGTTAAGCGTATCGTGCTTATCACCCAGCGGCGTCGCCGAGACAATCCAGCCCGGCAGCACAGCGCTAAGGTTACTTACCAGCGTCTGTTGCAGCTGCTGGTCCAACGGGCTGGCCCACAGATTGTTGGCGGCAATGACATATTGCACATCGCTGGTCTGATAGACCACGCCGCTGCCGGCGAGGTAATCAGGCACTGATACGTGCTCAATCCACAGAATCGGCTTGTCAGGCGCGTTGCTGTTGATGGTGCTGGCACTGCCGGCCGCAGCCGGTAGTTGATAGTAAGTGGTTTCCGTTGTACTGCTACAGGCGCTCAGTGCCAGCGCCATTGCCACAGGGATCCATTTCATCATTGTTTAGCCCTCTTTGGCTGTGGGTCCTGGCCTGGTTTTGCTTCGAAGACCAGCGCGTTACTCTTATTATTCAGCGTTCTCAATACTGGCTGCAGTTCACGTAGTACCTGGTCGAGACGCTGCATATCGCCAACCATTTTGCTGTAAGCTGGCGAACCTGGCTGGAAGCCTTTCATACTGCGATTCAGTTCACGCAGGGTTTGTTGCATATCCTGCGGCAGCTCTTTCATCGACTGGCTGGAGGTGATCTGGTTGATATTATCCAGCGTCTTCTGCAACTCACGCAGCGTACGCTGGCTTTCTGCCAGAGTATTGGTTGCCTCGTTCACCATCGGATTCAGTGGCAACGCATTAACCTTATCCAGCGCCGTCATCAGTTTCTGCTGAATCTGGCTCAGACCGCTACTGGTGGTTGGAATAATCTCGTAACCGCCAATCTCATTTGGCCCGGTGTAAGGTTTCACTGAGTTATAGAAGTCGAGATCAACATACAGTGACCCGGTCAGTAAATTGGCCGATTTCAGTGAGGCGCGCAGCCCCTGCTTTCTGCCTTCCTGCAAGCGACGTTCCAGATCGAAGTTGCTGCCCATCATTTTAACGAAGCGTTGCGGCTCAATACGCACCAGCACCGGAATACGATAATCGTTATTCAGCTGCTGATTAGTACCCGGAACAAGGAAAGGTACCTGCGCTACGGTTCCCAGACGGATGCCGCGAAACTCGACCGGTGCGCCCGGCTGCAGACCACGAATCGAATCGTCAAAGAACATAACGAAGTCTTTATGCTCGGTGTACAGCGAATTCTGGATGCTGCGCTGATCGTCAAACAGCTGATACTCAGCATTATTTTCCGCTGGCTCGCCGAGGTCGCGCCCATCTGGCACGTCGAAGCTGACGCCACCGCTAAACAGGGTCGTCAGTGAGCCCATTTCCACGCGCATGCCGGAAGCCGACATATCCACGGCGATGCCGCTGTCTTTCCAGAAGCGCACGTTGGTGGTGATCAGACGATCGTAAGGCGCGGTAACAAACAGCTGATAGCGCATTGAGCGCTTGTCGGTATCGAACTGGCTGGTCTCAACTGAGCCAACGCGATAGCCACGGAACAATACCGGATCGCCGGCATTCAGTTGCCCGGCTTTATTGCTGTAAAGGGTAATACGCACCCCTTTCGCATCAGGCGGTGCCAGCGGTGGCGAATCCAACAGCTCGTAGCTTTCCGGCTTAGCACCGTCAGTACTGCCCGGCTGCAGTTCAATATAGGCACCGGAAAGTAGCGTTCCGAGCCCGGTCACGCCTTCCTTACCAATTTGCGGTTTTACTACCCAAAACGCGGTATCACTTTTCAGTAGCTTCTCCATACCGGAGTTCATGCGCGCTTTGATTTCCACATGATGCAAATCGTCGCTCAGCACCGCGCTTTCAACGATACCGACGTTAACGCTACGACTTTTAATTGTGGTCTTACCGCCTTCAATCCCTTCGGCATTGGTGGTGATCAGGGTGACTTCAGGCCCCTGATGGCTGAAATGATAAAACAGTATCCACGCACCGATCAGAATGGTTACGATCGGGATGATCCAGACCGGCGACCAGCGTTTGATCTGCTCGACTTTGGCAACGCCGTGATTATTTTCCGTCAACGCTCGGCTCCTTCAAACTTTTATCTCGTACTCGATCCCAGGTCAGGCGCGGATCAAAAGTGATTGCCGCGAACATGGTGAGAATCACCACCACCGCAAACAACAGCGCACCTGTAGCAGGATAAATACTCATTAATCGCCCCATACGCACCAGCGCAGAGAGCACGGCAATAACAAAAACGTCGATCATCGACCAACGTCCGACAAACTCCACCACTTCATAGATCAGATGCATCTTTTCGCTGTCGTGACGACCACGGCCACGCCCATGCGCATCCCAGCAGAGCCAGCCAATGGCAATCATCTTCAACGACGGCACCATTATGCTGGCGATAAAAATCACCAGCGCGACCGGATAAGAACCGTCGCTCCACAACAGAATAACCCCGGCCATAATGGTTGAATCCATTTTGTTGCCGAGCGCTTCAGTGACCATGATTGGCATCAGGTTGGCCGGAACATACAGCACAATTGAAGTGATCAGCAGCGCGATGGTCCATTGCAGGCTGTGCCTGCGTCTGGCATGCCCGGTGGTTCCGCAACGCGGACAGACCAGCTGATCGACGGGAAGAATCGCAGTACAGCAACGACAGGAGCGCACGCCCTGGCGCAGGCCGCTAATACCGGCAATCGGTTTATGCGGCAGTGCTGGCATCGGATCGACTTGCTGCCATAGCCAGCGGCGATCGACACACTGAAACGCGCGCAGCTGTAACACACAAAACAGACACCAGGGAACAAAGCTGCTGCCGATACCGATATCGCCATAGGCCATCAGTTTGACGAAACTGACCAGCACGCCGGCGAGGAAGATCTCCGCCATACTCCAGCTTTTCAGCTGAAACAGTATACGAGCCATCCAGCGCCGCAGCGGTTCGGCCATGCGCACCTTATTCACCAGCAGCAAAATCGCCACCATGCAAAAAGCCGGAACGCCCTGCACAAACAGCATAAACAGTGTCGCGAGACTGCTGTAATTCTCAGAAACCATCACCTGCGGAATCTGCATCAGGGTGATCTGGCTGCTCAGACCGGCGACCTGCATATTAACAAAAGGAAAAAGGTTGGCGAGCAACAGCATAAACAGTGCAGCAATCGCGTAGCCGGTTGGCCGCTTGCGCGGCTCAACCCAGTTGGCAATTAATGTGGTGTGACAGCGTGGACAACTCGCTTTGCTGCCGGGTTTAATCTCCGGCAGCTGTGTCATCAGGTCACATTGGGGACAGAGCATCCAGTGATGCGCGTGGTCCGACGAACACATACCTTACACTCCCGTTATATCAGGCACCGTTTTTCAGGGATTCAAGGTATTCCCAGCGCTCGAAAGCCACTTCAAGCTCCTGCTCGGTTTGCGCCAGCGCATCCAGCACCGGTTGGGTTTTATCGTGCGGCTGGTTGAAGAAATTGGCATCGGCCATCTGCGCCTGCAGATCGACAATCTTGTTCTCCAGCTGCTCCAGCTTTTGCGGCAGCTGTTCCAGTTCACGTTGCAGGTTATAGCTTAGTTTGGTTACCGGCCGTTTAACAGTTTCGCTTTTAGCACTTTCCTGCTTTGGCGTGTTGGCGGCCGGTTTGCTGGCGGCGCGAGTTTGTTTGTAAGCCGCACGCTGCAACTGCGCATCGTGATAGCCACCAACAAAGCTGCCAATCTCACCATTGCCTTCAAAGATCCAGCAGTCGGTAACGGTATTGTCGACAAACTGACGATCGTGGCTGACCAGCAGCACGGTACCCTGATAGCCATCAATCAGCTCTTCCAGCAGCTCCAGCGTTTCCACATCGAGGTCGTTGGTCGGTTCATCGAGAATCATCAGGTTGCTGGGTTTCAGGAACAGGCGCGCCAGCAGCAGACGGTTACGCTCACCACCGGACAACGCACGTACCGGAGTCATTGCGCGTTTCGGGTGGAACAGGAAGTCCTGCAAATAACCCAGTACGTGGCGCGGCTTACCGTTTACCAGCACTTCTTGCTTACCTTCGGCAAGGTTATCCATCACGGTGCGGTCCGGATCGAGTTCAGCACGGTGCTGATCGAAATAAGCCACTTCCAGTTTGGTGCCAATATGCACACGGCCGCTGTCGGCTTTCAGCTGATCGAGCATCAGCTTCAGCAAGGTGGTTTTACCACAGCCGTTCGGGCCAACCAGTGCAATCTTGTCGCCGCGCTGCACCTGTACCGAGAAATCTTTCACCAGCTGTTTGCCCGAGATGCCGTAATCGACATTTTCCAGCTCAAAGACGATTTTGCCTGAACGGCTGGCTTCGCCCACCGACATATTGGCTTTGCCCATTACTTCGCGGCGCTCAGAACGCTCGCGACGTAAGGCTTTTAATGCGCGCACGCGGCCTTCATTACGGGTACGACGCGCCTTAATGCCCTGACGAATCCAGACTTCTTCCTGCGCCAGTTTACGGTCGAACTCGGCGTTCTGCATCTCTTCCACGCGCAGCGCTTCTTCTTTACCCAGCAGATACTGGTCGTAATCACCCGGCCAGGAAACCAGCTTGCCGCGATCGAGATCGACAATGCGGGTTGCCATATTGCGAATAAAGGAACGGTCGTGGGAAATAAATACGATGCTGCCCTGGAAGGTTTTCAGGAATCCTTCCAGCCAGTCGATAGTTTCAATATCGAGGTGGTTCGTTGGCTCATCGAGCATCAGCACGCGCGGATTACTGACCAGCGCACGACCCAGCGCCGCTTTACGCAGCCAGCCTCCGGACAGTGAAGAGAGTGGCACATCGGCCTGCAGGCCAATCTGCTCAAGCACATCATTAATGCGGCTCTCGAGCTGCCACAGATTCTGGTGATCGAGAATCGTTTGCAGACGCGCCATCTCGTTAAGGTTTTTATCGCTCGGATCTTCCATCACCACATGGGAAATTGCGTGATAGGCCTTCAGATGCTCAGCCTGCTCGGCGACACCTTCAGCGACAAAGTCATACACCGAACCCTCGACGTTACGCGGTGGATCCTGCTGCAGGCGGGCAACAATCAGATCCTGTTCGTAAATGATACGGCCATCGTCCAGAGGCTGTTCGCCGTTGATAATTTTCATCAGCGTCGATTTACCGGCGCCATTACGGCCTACCAGACAGACGCGTTCATTCTCTTCGATATGAAGCTCAGTGTTATCCAACAGCGGCGCATCGCTGAATGACAGGTAAGCACCATGAATACTGATCAGTGACATAAAAACTTATTCCTTACCAGCATGAGTAATCAGCCAGCAGTTATGAATTTGACGGTTGCGGGCAAAATCCTGCGACTGGGTTTTGGCCGTAATTTCCTGCGCATTCAGACCCAGTGACGCCAGTCCCTGTTGGTCCATTTTGAATCCGCGTTTATTGTTGGAGAACATGATGGTGCCGCCCTTACGTAACAGACGCTTCAGGTCGGTCATCAGCGCCAGATGATCGCGCTGAACATCAAAACTCTCTTCCATACGTTTTGAGTTGGAGAAAGTCGGTGGATCAATAAAGATCAGATCGAACTGCTCCTGACTTTCGCGCAGCCAGCTGAGGCAATCTGCCTGCATCAGACGATGCTGACGCCCGGTCAGGCCATTCAGGCGCAGGTTGCGCTCTGCCCACTCCAGATAAGTCCGTGACATATCCACGGTAGTGGTGCTGCGCGCACCGCCCAGCCCGGCATGCACGCTGGCGCTGCCGGTGTAAGCAAACAGGTTAAGGAAATCCTTACCTTTGCTCATCTGGCCAAGCATTTTACGCGCCACGCGGTGGTCAAGGAACAGGCCGGTATCGAGATAGTCGGTCAGGTTGACCCATAATTTTGCATTAAATTCCGAAACTTCAAAGAAATCGCCCTTCTCACCCAGTTTCTGATACTGGCTTTTACCCTTCTGCTTTTCACGCGTTTTCATCACCAGCTTGTTAGCTGGCAGATTAAGCACGCTCAGGGTGGCAGAAATGACGTCGAACAGGCGCTGACGAGCTTTATTTGGATCGATAGTTTTCGGCGGCGCATACTCCTGCACCACGACCCAGTCACCGTAGCGGTCGACCGCCACGTTGTAGTCTGGCAGATCGGCGTCGTAAATACGGTAGCATTCGATGCCTTCCTGCTTCGCCCACTTTTCCAGTTTCTTCAGATTTTTACGCAGGCGGTTGGCATAATCTTCCGCGATCTGCCCTACCGCGTTTGGCGAGCTGTTGACCGCCAGCTGATAGTTTTTCTGTACGCAGTCCAGCGGGCCGTTTTTCGCTTTAAACTGGCGATCGGCACGCAGTTGCAGGCAGCTTAACAGCTCCGGTGATGCGCTGAACAGCGACAGATTCCAGCCACCAAAGTGGCTTTTCATAATGCGACCCAGCTGGGAGTGCAGTGCAATCAACGCCGGCTCGCTCTCGAGACGCTCGCCGTATGGCGGGTTACTCAGCACGGTGCCGGTTGGCCCTTCCGGCAATGGATTGGTCAGTTGCAACACATCCTGCACGTTAAAGCTGATCACATCGGCCAGACCGGCACGACGGGCATTCGCGCGCGCGCGCTCCATTACGCGTGAATCATTATCGTAACCATAGAAGCGGGAAGTGGTTTCCTGCAGGCCGCGACGCGCGCGCACCTGAGCTTCACTGGTGACTTCACGCCACAATTCTTCATTATGCTTGTTCCAGCCGAGGAATCCCCAGTGGGTACGATGCAGACCTGGTGCACGATCGCTGGCGATCATCGCCGCTTCAATCAACAGCGTACCTGATCCACACATTGGATCGAGCAGCGGCGTACCCGGCTGCCAGCCGGAGCGCAGCACGATTGAGGCCGCCAGGTTCTCTTTTAACGGTGCCTGACCGGCCTGCTGACGGTAGCCGCGCTGATGCAGACCATCGCCACTCAAATCGAGGGCAATGCTGGCAGTGTCTTTATTCAACCAGACGTTTACGCGAATATCGGGCTGTTCGCGATCGACATTCGGACGCGGCAAATTTTTACGCGTGAAGCTGTCAACGATGGCATCTTTCACTTTCAGCGCACCGAACTGGCTGTTGCGGATCACTTCATTGGTGCCGCTGAAGTGGACGGCAAAAGTCCTGTCGCTGTCGAACATTGCGGTCCAGTCGATCACCTGCGCGCCAATATACAGGTCCAGATCGCTGTAAACACCGCACTCGGTTAATGGCAGCAGAATACGCGACGCCAGTCGACTCCACATCAGGCTTTGATAGAGTAAACGATCGTCTCCCTGAAAATGTACGCCGCCCTGGACGACCTGGCAGTCTTGCGCACCCAGCGCTTCCAGTTCACTTTTCAATAGCTCTTCGAGCCCACGCGCCGTACTGGCAAACAGAGAATTCATATCGTCACTTACTGTCCTGAGAAAATTGTTGCGCATTATAGCTAATCACAGACGCATGTCATAAAGTTAGCTTCTTTTCGTCCGACGATTTATCCGCTTTTAGCCGATTTTCGCTTCAGACTACCCGCTCAAGCATGGAGAGCCCCATGATTACCTTGTCGCGCCTGTTTATTCACCCGGTCAAGTCGATGCGCGGCTTGCAGCTGTCGCACGCCCAGGCGCTGGAGAGCGGTCTGGCATTTGACCGCATTTTTATGATTACCGAGCCGGATGGCACCTTTATTACCGCGCGCCAGTTTCCGGAGATCGTGCTGTTCACCCCGGCGCTGACGATTGATGGCCTGTATCTGCAAGCGCCGGATGGCAGCAGCGCCAGCATTCGTTTTGCCGACTTTGCCGCTGAATCGGCTGCCACCCAGGTTTGGGGCAACCATTTTACCGCACTGATCGCGCCGGAAACCATCAATCACTGGCTGAGCGGTTTTTTTCCGCGTCCGGTACAGCTGCGCTGGGTCGGGCCGGAAATGACTCGCCGGGTGAAAAAACATCCGCAGACTCCACTTGGATTTGCCGACGGCTTTCCCTATCTGTTAGTCAATGATGCCTCACTGTTCGATCTGCAACAGCGCTGCCCGGCCAGCGTTAAACTGGAGCAGTTCCGCCCTAACCTGGTGGTCAGCGGGGCCAGCGCCTGGGCCGAAGACGGCTGGTCAGTGGTGCGCATTGGTGATATTACCTTTGATGTCCCCAAACCTTGCAGCCGCTGCGTATTTACCACCATCAGCCCGGATCGCGGACGCAAACATCCCAGCGGTGAACCGCTGGCCAGCTTGCAAAAATTCCGCAGCGCGGGCGATGACAGCGGCGATGTCGATTTTGGCCTTAATCTTATTGCCCGCAACAGCGGCGTGATCCGCGTTGGCGATCGGCTGGAGATTCTGCAAACCAAAACACCGCGTATTTATGGCGCTGGTCAGGTGGTAGAAACGCTGGCGGTCGAACAACAGGCAGAAACGGCGGTGACCATTGCTTATCAGGGCGGGCAGTTCAGCGGTAACAATCAGCAAGTGCTGCTGGAACAGTTAGAGATGCAGGGCCATCGTATTCCTTACTCCTGTCGCGCCGGAATATGTGGCAGTTGCAAAATGACGCTGGTTTCCGGAGAAGTGAAAGCCATGAAGCAGAGTGCGATTCGTGATGACGGCACTATTCTGGCGTGTAGCTGTATTCCTGCGGGCGATATTGAGCTGGCTTAATACTGGAACGCCGAACAGACCCGGCGTTAAACCGCCTGATCGTAACTCACCGACTCTTTCTTCACGTGCGGTACCAGGCGGTCGTGCATAATTTTAATCGCATCGCCCAGCACCATACTGCGCCCGGCCAATGTCAACTGGCTCTGGGCTAACAAACAGAGCGCCGCACTCTCACCGGTTTCTACCACCAGCAGACGTGCCTGCTCGCCATTCTCGCACAGCTGCACCTTGACCATGTCGCCCTCACCCGGACGCCATTCAACGTGATGATAACTTTCAAAATGCCAGCTTTTCGGCATTAACGGCTTGAGAAAGCGGGTTGCCACCAGTGCATTCAGCACCAGCTCAGCGCGTTGTTCGGCTTTCAGCCCGGCCTGTCGGCATTTTTCGTCAAAGTTGAAGAACAGTGCGGCATCGTCGACGCAAAAGCCAGAGACGCTGAAAGCATCCGGGGTTAACATTTTGCGCGGGAAACGGGAACGGAACAGCATACCATCTGCCAGATCGAGCATCATGCGATCATGCTCTGCGTCAAAAAACCAGCGCCAGTTGTCGTCAGGTTTAATTCTCATGGTACGCCCTTTAAAGAAATAAATTGTTACTCTTGCCTGGAGTTTTGTATTCAAAACCTCTGCATAAGCCGAAGATGAAACGTAGCGGCAAAAATGAATATAGACTAAATATTGATGAATCGGGATAAAATATAAACGAGCCAGCGGCAGAAATAAAGCCCCTGGCTAATTTAGCGGAGAACAGTATCAGAGCCGCATCACAGTTGTGACACTATTTCCTTAATCAGTGGCGGTCCTTTATAGATAAAACCAGAATATATTTGCACCAGTGTGGCTCCGGCAGCGATTTTTTCCCGCGCCGCAACCAGAGAATCAATGCCGCCCACGCCGATAATTGGGATGCGCCCCTGCAGCTCCTGTGCCAGGCGGCGAATCACTTCGGTGCTGCGTAACTGTACCGGACGCCCGCTGAGTCCACCCGCTTCGTCGCAATGTTTTAATCCGGCCACTAGCGAACGGTCGAGGGTGGTATTGGTGGCGATCACGCCATCAATATTATGACGCAGCAAACTCTCCGCTATTTGGATCAACTCTTCTTCAGAGAGATCCGGCGCGATCTTCACCGCCACAGGAACATATTTGTGGTGAATTTTTTCCAGTTCCTGCTGCTTAATTTTGATCGCAGCCAGCAATTCGTCCAGCGCTTCACCATATTGCAGGGTGCGTAAACCTGGCGTGTTCGGTGAGGATATATTGATGGCAATATAACCGGCGTAGGGATAGACCTTCTCCATGCAGATTAAATAATCGTCTTTGCCCTGCTCTACCGGCGTGTCTTTATTCTTGCCGATATTAATGCCGAGAATACCGTCGAAATGGGCTTTTTTAACGTTCTCGACCAGATGATCCACCCCGAGGTTATTAAAACCCATGCGGTTGATAATCCCTTCAGCTTCGACAATACGAAACATGCGCGGCTTGTCGTTACCGGCCTGTGGGCGCGGGGTGACGGTGCCAATTTCGACAAACCCAAAGCCCATCGCGGCAAAAGCATCGATACATTCGCCGTTTTTATCCAGCCCTGCGGCCAGCCCCAGCGGGTTCTTAAATGTCAGCCCCATACACTTCACCGGTTTGTTCGGTAGTTTCTGTCGGATTAGGGCGGAAAAGGGGGTGCCGGATAGTCGGCGCAGCTGCTGAAAAGTCAGTTCATGCGCCCGCTCTGGATCGAGCTGAAACAGCGCCTTACGAACGATGGGATAGTACATACACTCTCCTGGATTCCCGGTGGCCAAACGGGGCGGTATTATCCGGGATAAACAAAAGAAAAAACAGGATCTAAAACAAATCTCGCCGAATAAAGGCAAACGTTTTCTCTGTTCTTACCGTGGATTGCTCTCCTTATCTGAAAACTGGCTTAGATTTGCCGGATAAATCATTTAAACGCCCCTCCTTGCTCTGTCAGGATAGCTTCATCTGTTCTGAATTAAGTTTAATCAATAACTTTTAGTTATAAGGAGTGTTTATGCGCGTTATTAGTCTGGCGGGAAGCCCTCGCTATCCTTCACGCTCTACGGCGCTGTTAACCCTTTGCCAGGCAGCACTGGAAAAACGCGGCGTTGAAGTGATTCCATGGAATCTGCATAACTTCCAGCCAGAAGATCTACTTTATGCGCGTTTTGACTCCCCGGCGCTGCTGGCATTAAAGGAAGACCTTGAAGGCGCCGATGGCTTAATCGTTGCCACGCCGGTGTATAAAGCCTCTTTCTCCGGCGCACTGAAAACCCTGCTCGATCTGCTACCGGAACGCGCCCTCGAACATAAAGTGGTTTTGCCGCTGGCAACCGGCGGCACCATTGCGCATATGCTGGCGGTAGATTACGCCCTGAAGCCGGTGCTTAACGCGCTAAAAGCGCAGGAAGTTCTGCACGGCGTGTTTGCCGATGATACGCAAATCACCCACTACGACCGTCAGCCGGAGTTAAGTGCGGTGCTGGCTGCCCGCATTGATGATGCGCTGGAGACCTTCTTCCATGCGCTGTCGCGTCGTCATTACCCCCTCGCCGCTGCGGTATAAGGACAACAAATAATGAAACGATTACGCCATTGGTTATCCGGCAGCGCCCTGAGCGCCCTGCTGGTCTTTACCAGCAGCGCCAGTGCCGATGCATCGGCCCCGCAGCAGTTTCGTATTGGTTATCAGAAAGGCTCGGTGAGTATGGTGCTGGCAAAATCGCATCAGCTGCTGGAGAAGCAGTTTCCTCACACCACCATCAAATGGGTTGAATTTCCGGCCGGGCCACAACTGCTGGAAGCGCTGAACGTGGGCAGCATCGATCTCGGCGGCACCGGCGATATTCCACCGCTGTTTGCGCAGGCAGCCGGAGCCGATCTGCTTTACGTCGGTTCCGAACCAGCAAAACCGCTGGCCGAAGTGATTCTGGTGCCGAAAGACAGCCCGCTGAAAAGCGTCGCCGATCTTAAAGGGCACAAAGTTGCCTTCCAGAAAGGCTCCAGCTCGCACAATTTGCTGCTGCGTTCATTGCAACAGGCGGGCCTGAACTTTAGCGATATCAAAGCCACTTATCTGACGCCAGCGGATGCGCGCGCTGCGTTTCAACAGGGTGATGTCGATGCCTGGGCAATTTGGGACCCTTACTACTCTGCCGCGTTATTGCAGGGCGATGTCCGGGTATTAAAGGATGGCACCGACATGAACCTGACCGGCTCGTTCTATCTGGCTGGCCGCAGCTTTGCTGAAGCCAATGGCGGCTTTATTCGTCAGGTACTGGATACCTTCAGCCAGGCCGATGCGCTGACCCGCACCGATAAAGAACAAAGTATCGATCTGCTGGCTAAAGCCATTGGCTTACCCAAACCGGTTGTTGCTACCTACCTCAGCCACCGCCCGCCTACCGTGATTACGCCGGTAAGTGAGCAAACGGCCAAAGCGCAGCAACACACCGCAGACCTGTTTTATCAGAATCGTTTAATGCCGGTGAAAGTCGATATTACCGATCGCATCTGGCACGACGCACCCGCACATCAATAAGGAGCACATCATGAGTCTTTCCGTTTTCTGGTTTCTGCCTACTCACGGTGACGGCCATTATCTTGGTACCGGAGAAGGCGCTCGTCCGGTCGATCATGGCTATCTGCAACAGGTCGCGCAGGCGGCGGACCGCCTTGGCTTTGGCGGCGTACTGATCCCTACCGGCCGCTCCTGCGAGGATGCCTGGCTGGTGGCAGCCTCACTGATTCCGGTTACTCAGCGCCTGCGTTTCCTCGTGGCGCTGCGTCCGGGAGTCATTTCCCCTACTCAGGCCGCTCGTCAGGCCGCAACCCTCGATCGCCTTTCCAATGGTCGCACCTTGTTTAACCTGGTGACCGGCGGCGATCCGGAAGAACTGGCCGGTGATGGTGTGTTTCTCGACCATCGTGAACGGTATGAAGAGTCTGCTGAATTTACCCGCGTCTGGCGACGGGTGCTGGAAGGCGAAACGGTTGATTATGAAGGTAAACACGTGCACGTACGCGGTGCGCGCCTGATGTTTAAACCGGTACAGCAGCCGCGTCCACCGTTGTGGTTTGGCGGCTCATCGGCGGTGGCTCAGGATCTGGCCGCCGAGCAGGTGGATGTTTATCTCACCTGGGGTGAACCACCGGCACAGGTCAAAGAGAAAATTGAAACGGTGCGCGCCAAAGCGGCTGCACAGGGCCGTACGGTTCGTTTTGGCATTCGCCTGCACGTTATCGTGCGTGAAACCAATGAAGAAGCATGGCAGGCGGCGGACCGACTGATTTCACACCTTGATGATGCCACCATCGCCAAAGCGCAGCAGGCGCTGGCCCGTACCGACTCTGTCGGCCAACAGCGTATGGCGGCACTGCACGGTGGTCGCCGCGACAAGCTGGAGATCAGCCCCAATCTGTGGGCAGGCGTCGGTCTGGTCCGTGGCGGTGCCGGAACCGCGCTGGTTGGCGATGGTGCAACCGTTGCGGCGCGGATGCAGGAATATGCCGATCTCGGTATCGAGACGTTTATTCTTTCCGGTTACCCGCATCTGGAAGAAGCCTACCGCGTTGGCGAACTGCTGTTCCCGCACCTCGACCTGAATGTGCCGGAAATTCCGCAACCGCGCAAAATTGCGGCGCATGGTGAAGCGGTGGCGAACGATTTTGCTCCGCAGAAAGTGTCACAGAGTTAAGAGGTCACGATGAGCAAACTACGGAATCGACTGGCCAATCAGCTGGCTCCCTGGGCACTGCCGATACTGCTGGTTGTGGTGTGGCAGATTGCTTCACAAACCGGGCTGCTGTCGACGCGGATTCTGCCGTCACCAGAAAATATTGTTATCACTTTCTGGCGGCTGTCTGCCAGCGGTGAGCTGTGGCAGCATCTGGCAATCAGTAGCTGGCGTGCGATAGTGGGTTTCAGCATCGGTGGCTCGATTGGCCTGTTGCTGGGGCTGATTACCGGTATGTCACGCTGGGGTGAACGCCTGCTGGATACTTCAGTACAGATGCTGCGTAACGTCCCGCACCTGGCGCTGATCCCGCTGGTCATCCTGTGGTTTGGTATTGATGAGTCAGCGAAAATCTTTCTGGTGGCGCTCGGCACGCTATTCCCGATCTACCTGAATACTTATCACGGTATTCGCAATGTCGATCGCGGGCTGGTGGAGATGGCACGCAGCTATGGTTTATCCGGCTGGAGCCTGTTTGTGCAGGTGATCCTGCCGGGTGCGCTGCCATCGATTATGGTTGGCGTACGCTTTGGGCTCGGCCTGATGTGGCTGACGCTGATTGTCGCGGAAACCATTTCAGCCAACTCCGGTATTGGCTATCTGGCGATGAACGCCCGCGAGTTTCTGCAAACCGATATCGTGGTGGTGGCGATTATTCTTTATGCCCTGCTCGGCAAACTGGCAGACGTCAGTGCGCTGTTACTTGAACGCGTCTGGCTGCGCTGGCATCCGGCCTATCAACTGAAAGAGGAAAACGCATGAGCGAGCTAACTTCTTCGCCGGCGCGTCTCAATGCCGGCACGCCGCTGGTGATCAATGGTGTCAGCAAACAGTACGGCGGCCGTACCATCCTGAATGACATCAACCTGCATATTCCCTCCGGACAGTTTGTCGCGGTGGTCGGCCGCAGCGGCTGCGGCAAAAGTACCCTGTTGCGCTTGCTGGCCGGGCTGGAAACCACCAGCTCCGGCGAGTTACTGGCAGGCAGTACGCCGCTAAGCGCGTCGCGTGATGATACCCGCCTGATGTTTCAGGATGCGCGGCTGCTGCCCTGGAAAAGCGTGATTGATAATGTCGGGCTGGGATTACGCGGTAAGTCGTGGCGCAAGGCGGCGCTGGAAGCGCTGGATGCCGTCGGGCTGGCCGATCGTGCCAGTGAATGGCCAGCGGCCCTTTCCGGCGGACAAAAACAGCGTGTGGCGCTGGCGAGAGCACTGATTCATCGTCCGGGCCTGTTACTGCTGGATGAGCCGCTGGGTGCGCTGGACGCGTTAACCCGCATTGAGATGCAGGACCTGATCGAATCACTCTGGCAACAGCATCATTTTACCGTGTTACTGGTCACGCATGACGTCAGCGAAGCGGTGGCAATGGCCGATCGGGTACTGTTAATTGAGGAAGGCAATGTCGGGCTGGATTTAATCGTTGATTTGCCGCGTCCGCGCCGTCGCGGCTCGGCGAAGCTGGCTGAGCTGGAGGCAGAAGTGCTGGATCGGGTGATGAAACGTGCGCCGGCAGAACCGGCAACAGAAAAACGCTACGCGCAGCGTTAAAATTAAGACGGGCGGCGCAAAGCCGCCCGTAAAACCATTACGCGTTTAACGCTTTAGTAATTTTCTCGTAGAGATCGCCAGAGAGTTTATCCAGCCCCTTCAGCTGTTCCAGCGCCTGACGCATTAACCCCTGACGCGTCGCATCGTAACGTTTCAGACGAATCAGCGGCTCAATCATACGCGCAGCAACCTGTGGGTTCCGCGTGTTGAGATCGGACAGAATCTCCACCAGGAACTGATAACCACTGCCATCGATAGCATGAAATGCTGATGGATTGGCTGAAGCAAAAGCGCCAATCAGCGAGCGCGTGCGGTTAGGATTGCTCAGGCTAAACGAACGGTGATGCAGCAGTTCACGCACCCGCGACAACACATCTGCCGCCGGGCTGGTAGCCTGCAGGATAAACCACTTATCCATCACCAGCCCATCCTGATGCCAGCGCTCGTCAAAGCTCGCCAGCAGAGCTTCACGGCATGGCAGCTGCGCGGCAACTGCTGCCGACATTGCCGCTAATGCATCAGTCATATTGTTGGCGTGCTGATACTGCGCGGTAACCAACTTCTCGGCCAGCGTTTCATCACCCAGCGCCAGATAGCTCAGGCAGATGTTTTTCAATGAGCGTTTGCCAATTTCCGCATGTTCCACGCGATATTCACTGCTCTGGTTCGCGTAATAAACCGCCAGCAGTTCGTCAGCCAGCTCCGTCGCCAGCGTGCGCATCAGCGCATCACGTACCGAAGAGATAGCTTCCGGATCGATGGTTTCAAACAGTTCAGCGATTTCGTTCTCACCCGGCAGCGTCAGAATCAGCGCCGTCAGTGCCGGATCGCTGTTCTCTTCCAGCAGCACTGCCCGGAAGGCATCCGCAACATGCTGAGGCAGCGACAGTGGCTGGCCCTGCTGATGACGCGCGACATTCAGCTTGATGTAAGTTGCCAGCAGGCTTTGCGCAGCGTCCCAGCGGGAGAAGTCATTGCTGGCGTGACGCATCAGGAAAGTCAGCTGCGCATCACTCCAGTTGTAATCCAGTTTTACCGGCGCGGAGAATTCGCGCAGCAGTGACGGAACCGGCTGGAAGTGAACGTTATCAAAGATAAAAGTCTGGAACTCTTCGGTGACATTCAGCACGTTGTGCACCGGATGACCGTTATGCTGCAGCGGGATCACATTTCCTTGTTCATCGTACAGTTCGATGTTCAACGGAATATGCAGCGGCAACTTCTCTTTTTGATCGGCAGTTGGCGGCGTCATCTGGGTAACATGGAGCGTGTACTGCTCCAGTTCCGGATTGTAGTCATCACGCACCGACACCACCGGCGTACCGGACTGGCTGTACCAGCGACGGAACTGCGACAGATCGACATTGGACGCATCTTCCATTGCCTGCACAAAATCATCACAGGTCGCTGCGCTGCCATCATGGCGTTCAAAATAGAGCTGCATGCCTTTCTGGAAATTCTCTTCGCCCAGTAGCGTGTGCAGCATACGAATCACTTCCGAACCTTTCTCATATACCGTCAGGGTATAAAAGTTATTCATCTCGATAACCTGCTCGGGACGAATCGGATGCGCCATCGGGCTGGCGTCTTCGGCAAACTGTGAGCCTCGCATTACACGTACATTATCAATGCGGTTTACCGCACGGGAGCCGAGATCCGAACTGAATTCCTGATCGCGGAAAACCGTCAGCCCCTCTTTCAGGCTGAGCTGGAACCAGTCGCGACAGGTTACACGGTTACCGGTCCAGTTATGGAAGTATTCATGGCCGATCACCGCTTCAATACCGAGGTAGTCTTTATCGGTAGCGGTTTCTGCTTTCGCCAGCACATATTTGGAGTTAAAGACGTTGAGGCCTTTATTCTCCATCGCGCCCATATTAAAGAAATCGACGGCGACGATCATAAAGATATCAAGATCGTATTCAAGGCCGAAGCGCTCTTCATCCCACTTCATGCTGTTTTTCAGCGAGGTCATCGCCCAGTCAGCACGATCGAGATTGCCGCGATCGACATAGATTTCTAACGCCACATCACGGTTTGATCGCGTGGTAAAACTGTCGCGCAGCACATCAAAATCGCCGGCCACCAGCGCAAACAGGTAGCACGGTTTCGGGAACGGATCTTCCCACTTCATCCAGTGGCGACCGTCTTCCATTTTACCGCTATCAAGGCGGTTACCGTTGGAGAGCAGGAAAGGATAACGCGCCTGGTCAGCGATAATCGTGGTGGTAAAGCGCGCCAGCACGTCCGGGCGATCGAGATACCAGGTAATATGACGGAATCCTTCCGCTTCACACTGGGTACATAATGCTTCACCGGATTTATACAGGCCTTCCAGCGCGGTATTTTGGTCCGGGTGGATATCGTTAACAATCTTCAGCGTAAAGTTTTCCGGCAGCTGTTCGACGATCAGCGCACCTTCCTGTAATTGGTAATGACTCCAGGGCTGGTCATCAACTTCCAGCGAGATCAGCGTCAAATCTTCGCCATCAAGGCGCAAAGCCGCATTGCTGGCACCCAAGCGTTTGATGCGGCTTACCGCCGTTACGCGAGTCACGCTGGCATCAAGATTAAAAGTCAGATCAATATCGGTAATGGTGTAATCAGGCGCACGATAATCATGGCGATTCTTAGCTTGAGGCTGTTGCGTCATAGAATTCTTCTCACGTCTTCAGAAAAAAGTTAATCGCTTCAAGTCTATTCCTGTTGCGCAAAGGTTGCCACGTGGAATCACCCTTAGCAGCAGCAAATCACACATTCTATTAACAATGGCACTTTTTACCCTCGACCTGACGGTCTGAATTATGCTGTGATCGGGTTCAATAAATAAGTAATCCGGTTATACTTCTGGCTCTTGACTGAGACACTTTACTTACACCAAGGAAACGCTCCGCGCGCGAGAGGATGCTGAAACGCACCATGACACGACACGCTTCCCCGATATTGACTACGCTGCTTGACACTGATGCCTACAAGCTTCATATGCAGCAAGCCGTGTTTCATCGCTATAACGACGTTGTCGTTGCCGCAGAGTTTCGTTGCCGTGGTGACGACCTGCTGGGTATTTATGCAGATGAAATTTCTCAACAGATCGCGATGATGTCCGCGCTGGCACTGAACGACGAGGAGTACAACTACCTCGCGTCACTGCCATTTTTCACCGCAGACTATCTCAACTGGCTGCGCGACTTCCGTTATGATCCGGCGCAAGTACAGGTGCGCAATCATCATGGCAAACTGGATATCCGCATCACCGGCCCGTGGCGCGAAGTGATTATGTGGGAGGTTCCGCTGCTGGCACTGATCAGTGAAGTGGTGCATCGCCACCGCTCACCGCAGGTGACCACGGAAATGGCAGTGGAACATCTGCACAGTAAGCTGGCAGCGTTTAACCGCCTGACGGCGGATATTGATCTGTCGCGCTTCAGGCTAATGGACTTCGGCAGCCGTCGCCGCTTCTCTGGCGAGGTGCAACTGGCGATTGTCAGCACCCTGAAGCAGCAGTTCCCGTGGCTGGTGGGTTCGAGCAATTATGAAATTGCCCGCAAACTCGATATCACACCGGTGGGCACACAGGCTCATGAGTGGTTCCAGGCACATCAGCAAATCAGCCCGGTGCTGGCCAACAGCCAGCGTGCGGCACTTCAGGCGTGGCTGGACGAGTATGATGACCGGCTGGGTATTGCGTTAACCGACTGCATCACGATGGACGCTTTCCTGCGTGATTTCGGCCCGGCCTTTGCCAGCCGCTATCAGGGTCTGCGCCATGATTCGGGCGATCCGGTTGAATGGGGTGAAAAAGCCATCGCGCATTATCAGCGGCTGGGCATTGACCCACTGAGTAAAACGCTGGTGTTTTCCGATAATCTCGATCTGGAAAAAGCGGTCAACCTTTATCGCCACTTTGATCAGCGCGTTAACCTTAATTTCGGTATCGGTACGCGGCTTACCTGCGATATTCCACAGGTAAAACCGCTGAATATCGTGATCAAACTGGTTGAGTGTAACGGCAAGCCGGTGGCTAAACTCTCCGACAGCCCGGGTAAAACCATCTGTCAGGATCCGGCATTTGTCCGCGCATTACGCAAAGCTTTTGACCTGCCGCTGGTTAAAAAAGCCAGCTGATACCTCACGGGGACGAGCCGCTTCGTCCCCGAACTCCCCGATTTTCAGAATAAATCTCGTCTGCTGCCGCGAATTCTGCTTGTGTCCTGCCCGACGGCAAGTAACATAGCAAGACCCTCAGTTCCGGGGGTTATTAATTTTCAAATCAGAAACTAATAAAGAGAGAAATTTATGAGCGTAGTGCCTGTAGCGGATGTACTGCACGGCCGGGCTGCGGTTGACAGCGAAGTCACCGTACGTGGTTGGGTGCGTACCCGAAGAGATTCGAAAGCCGGTATTTCCTTTGTCGCCGTTTATGACGGTTCCTGCTTTAATCCCGTTCAGGCTGTCGTAAATAATTCTCTGAATAATTATCAGGAAGAAGTATTACGCCTGACCACCGGTTGTTCGGTGATTATCACCGGCAAAGTGGTGGCCTCGCCGGGTGAAGGCCAGAGCTTTGAAATTCAGGCCAGTGCGGTAGAAGTGGTTGGTTGGGTTGACGATCCGGACACCTATCCAATGGCGGCAAAACGTCACAGCATTGAGTATCTGCGTGAAGTTGCTCACCTGCGTCCGCGCACCAACCTGATCGGTGCCGTCGCGCGCGTTCGTCATACGCTGGCCCAGGCGCTGCATCGCTTTTTCCACGAGAACGGCTATTTCTGGGTTTCCACTCCGCTAATTACCGCCTCCGATACCGAAGGTGCCGGTGAGATGTTCCGCGTGTCGACGCTGGACCTGGAAAACCTGCCGCGTGACCCGCAGGGTAAAGTAGATTTCAATGAAGACTTCTTTGGTAAGGAAGCCTTCCTGACGGTTTCTGGCCAGCTGAACGGTGAGACCTACGCCAGCGCACTGTCTAAAATCTACACCTTTGGCCCAACCTTCCGCGCAGAAAACTCCAATACCAGCCGTCACCTGGCTGAATTCTGGATGCTGGAGCCGGAAATTGCTTTTGCCGACCTGGACGATGCAGCGGCGCTGGCTGAAGCGATGCTGAAATATGTGTTTAAAGCGGTACTGGAAGAGCGCGCCGACGATATGGCGTTCTTTGCTGAACGTGTTGATAAAGATGCGGTAGCTCGTCTTGAACGTTTTGTCACCACCGACTTCGCTCAGGTAGATTACACCGACGCGGTAAATATCCTGCTGGCATCCGGCAAGAAGTTTGAGAACGACGTTTCCTGGGGTATCGATCTCTCCTCTGAGCATGAGCGTTATCTCGCCGAGCAGCACTTTAAAGCGCCTGTGGTAGTGAAAAACTATCCGAAAGATATCAAAGCGTTCTATATGCGCCTGAACGAAGACGGTAAAACCGTGGCCGCGATGGACGTTCTGGCTCCGGGTATCGGTGAAATTATTGGGGGTTCACAGCGTGAAGAACGCCTTGATGTGCTGGATGCTCGCCTCGAAGAAATGGGCCTGAATAAAGAAGATTATTGGTGGTATCGCGATCTGCGTCGCTATGGCACCGTGCCTCACTCAGGTTTTGGTTTAGGTTTCGAACGATTAATCGCCTATGTCACCGGCGTACAAAATGTAAGAGATGTTATCCCGTTCCCACGTACGCCACGTAACGCGAGCTTCTGATTTTCAGCATTAAATATAAGAAATTCGTATATATAAAAAGGTCAGCCTCGCTGACCTTTTTTTATTTTTGTAAATTTAGAGTTGTCTCACAAAGTTCCGCATTTTTTACATCCAGTTACACATATTTTCCTTTTGTAACCAGATTAGGATATTAGTAGCATTTTCGAGGTGGATTAACCGTGCTTTGAATGGAAAGATGCCTGCAGACACAGGAAGACACCAAACTCTCATCGTGGTTCTGTAAAGAATTATTGACGGCAGTGGCAGGTGTCCGAATAAACTCCAATGAGGGTAATAATAAATGATGAAGCGCAACATTCTTGCAGTAGTAATTCCAGCTCTGTTAGCTGCTGGTGCAGCAAACGCGGCAGAAATCTATAATAAAGACGGCAACAAACTGGACCTGTACGGTAAAGCCGTTGGCCTGCATTACTTCTCTAAAGATGACGGTAGTGACGGCGACCAATCTTATGTGCGTTTCGGCTTCAAAGGTGAAACTCAGATCTCTGACCAGCTGACCGGTTACGGCCAGTGGGAATATAACGTTCAGGCGAATAACTCTGAAGGTTCTGACGCGCAAGACGGCAACAAAACCCGTCTGGGCTTTGCTGGTCTGAAATTCGGCGACGCAGGTTCTTTCGACTACGGTCGTAACTACGGCGTGGCTTATGATGCACTGGCATGGACTGATATGCTGCCAGAATTCGGTGGTGACTTCGGCTTCTCCGACACCATGACCAGCCGTACTACCGGCGTGGCGACTTACCGTAACAACAACTTCTTCGGCCTGGTTGATGGCTGGGATTTCGCCGTACAGTATCAGGGTAAAAACGATCGTGAAGACATCCGTCGTGCGAATGGCGATGGCTGGGGTCTGTCCTCTTCTTACGTTTCTCCAATCGGTGTCGGCATCGTAGCTGCATACGCAAGCCAGGACCGCACTGCGCGTCAGAACACCGGTGCAAACACTCTGGGTCGTGGCGACCGTGCTGAAGTTTGGGCAACTGGCCTGAAATATGACGCTAACAGCGTATACCTGGCAGCAACCTACGCTCAGGGCCGTAACGCAACGCCAATTTCTGGTTCACGTGCTAACGCTAATGGCATTGGCCGTACCGACGTTTCTGGTTTTGCTAACAAAACTCAGGATATCGAATTGGTTGCTCAGTACCAGTTCGACTTCGGCCTGCGCCCATCTCTGGCCTATATTCAGACCAAAGCTAAAGACGTAGAAGGTATTGGCGATGTTGACACCACCAAATATGTTTCTGTGGGCAGCACCTACTACTTCAACAAAAACATGTCTACCTATGTTGATTACCGTATCAACCTGCTGAACAACAACAACGCGTTAGACCTGCCTACCGACGATATCGTCGCACTGGGTCTGGTTTACCAGTTCTGATTTCCTGCGATACAGCGTATCGCAGCAAACATAAACGGAGCCGAAAGGCTCCGTTTTTATTTATCGATTTTATCTTTCACTCCCCTTTCCCGGCCGCGTTGATTACGGTTTCTGCCACTCCGGTATTGCCGGTATTAGCCCGCTCAAATCAGTCTGAGATCTGCGTAGTTCTTTTTGTCGCAAACGGTTGGCATTTGCACGTTCTGGCGTTAACCTGAGAGTTCAATTCGCTTTAGAATAAGCTTACGGACCCTCTCATATGTTTGAAAACATTGCAGCTGCACCCGCCGACCCGATTCTTGGTTTAGCCGATCTTTTCCGCGCCGATGACCGTCCCAACAAAATCAATCTCGGTATTGGTGTTTACAAAGATGAAACCGGTAAAACACCTGTACTGACCAGCGTGAAGAAAGCGGAACACTATCTGCTGGAAAACGAAACCACTAAAAATTACCTGAGCATTGATGGCCTGGCGGATTTCGGTCACTGTACGCAGGAGCTGTTATTTGGTAAAGGCAACGAGATTCTCACCAGTAAACGTGCGCGTACTGCGCAAACCCCTGGCGGTACCGGTGCACTGCGCGTAGCGGCAGACTTTCTCGCCAATCAGACCGCGGTAAAACGCATCTGGGTAAGTAACCCAAGCTGGCCTAACCATAAAAATGTGTTCGAGTCTGCGGGCCTGGAAGTGTGCGAATACAATTACTACGATGCGGAAAACCATCAGCTTAATTTCGATGGCATGGTTGCCAGCCTGCGTGAAGCGAAAGCGGGTGACGTAGTGCTGTTCCACGGCTGCTGCCACAATCCAACCGGCGTCGACCCAACCGCAGAACAGTGGGCGCAGCTTTCTGAACTGTCTCAGGCCAGCGGCTGGTTACCGCTGTTTGACTTCGCCTATCAGGGTTTTGCCCGTGGACTGGAAGAAGATGCTGAAGGCCTGCGTATTTTCGCTGCCAGCCATCAGGAACTGATCGTTGCCAGCTCTTACTCCAAGAACTTTGGCCTGTATAACGAGCGCGTGGGGGCATTTACGCTGGTTGCTGCTGATGCTGCAATTGCTGATACCTCTTTCAGCCAGGTAAAAGCCACCATTCGTGCCAACTACTCTAACCCACCGGCTCACGGTGCGGCAGTGGTTGCCACTATTCTGGGTAATGAGGCTCTGCGCACGCTGTGGGAGCAAGAGCTGACCGATATGCGCCAGCGTATTCACCGCATGCGTCAGCTGTTTGTGAATACTTTGCAGGAGAAAGGCGCTAACCGCGACTTTAGCTTTATCATCAATCAGAACGGCATGTTCTCTTTTAGCGGCCTGACCAAAGATCAAGTGGTGCGCTTGCGTGAAGAGTTCGGTGTTTATGCGGTGAATTCCGGACGCGTTAACGTGGCCGGTATGACGCCAGATAACATGGCGCCGCTGTGTGAAGCGATTGTGGCAGTGCTTTAATAGTCCGTTGGGGCGGCGTTATCGCCGCCTCTGATGAAGATGAGCGCTGGACGGGAGCCCGAAAACGGCTCCCCTACGCGGCTACTGCAGGAAAGGATTACTGACCCGTTCGTGACCGAGTGTCGACATCGGTCCGTGGCCTGGGATAAAAGTCACGTCATCGCCCAATGGCAGCAGTTTATCTGTGATGGAATCAATTAACGCCTGATGGTTGCCCTGTGGGAAATCACTGCGGCCAACACCACCATTGAAAATCACATCACCAGAGACCAGCAGACGACCTTCAGCATCAAAGAACACAATATGACCCGGCGTGTGTCCTGGGCAATGCAGGATATCGAGCCTGACATTACCGACCTCAACACTTTCGCCCTCTTCCAGCCAGCGATCCGGCGTCAGTGGCGCGCACTCTGCCAGTCCAAACATACGGCTCTGGGCCGGTAAGCCTTCCAGCCAGAAAGCATCGAGCTTTTGCGGTCCAATAATCTTCACCGCATAATGCGCGGCAAGTTCTGCGGCAGCACCAACGTGATCGAGATGACCGTGCGTCAGCAGAATCTGCTTAACGTTGACACCCTTCTCCGCCACTGCTTGCTTAATCTTCTCAGCGTCACCACCCGGATCGACGATGGCGGCTTCTTGCGTTTCCGCACACCAAATCAACGAACAGTTCTGGGCAAATGCCGTGACGGGAATAATGTGATAGTCCATAACGCTCCGTTACCGGCTAACACAGGGTTGCCGGAATTTCTCTTAATTACCAGGTTCTTACCGGCCCGGTATCAATGTGAACAAAGTCACTGCGGGGGTAATATCCTACACCACCTGCGCGCATTTTTAATGCTGCTTTGCGTACATTGCTGAGAGAAACGCCTTCAATATGGAAATCCATCGCCTGACCCAGCGTGTGGTAACTGTGTTTCGCCACCCCTTTGCTGTGCGAACGCAGGTCATTATTGGTCGCCAGCGAACGATAACCGGAAATCAGCTGCACCGGTTTACGGGTTTCCAGCATCGCCTGCAGACGAAAAAGCTGATCGAAAAGTTTGGGATCGATGCTTTTGACCTTGTTCGCCCGATAATCACGGAAAAAGTGATTCAGACGCGATAGCTCATCTTTGTCATAGCTTTTGCCGTTAAAAAACTCAGTTTTAAGGGTTTCACCGGTATGAAGATTACTGAGGGTAAGAACGCGAGGACGAGGGGTAGAAAGCGTAGCAAATGCCTGACCAGGCAGTAGCGCCAATCCACAGGCTGCTCCACCTATTGCCAGTAACCGACGGCGTTGAGAATCGAATTTATCCATGAAATGCTGATACCTGAA
Organism: Winslowiella sp. 2C04; assembly: GCF_050037805.1. Classification (NCBI taxonomy): domain Bacteria; kingdom Pseudomonadati; phylum Pseudomonadota; class Gammaproteobacteria; order Enterobacterales; family Erwiniaceae; genus Winslowiella; species Winslowiella sp. 2C04. Next base: position 3,041,791 of record NZ_CP188300.1, read on the forward strand.
AGTAAAGACCGAAAACGGGCAAAAACCACACAAAGCCGAACCATAACCGCCGTGTAGCCATCCGTCAACCCACCAGCCAGTAAACTGCGGTCAGTGTCGGATCCTCAACGCGCAGGGATTAAAAAGCCGGGACGTTGCCCGGCTCTGTTTGTTACTGAATTTTCAACTATTAGAGTAATAGCTGTCCGGCACGCGCCAGCGCCTGTGAGCCTGAGCGTGCAGTGGCATCATAATTGTAAATATCTGTACGAAACTGCGGCTGACCGTCATCGGCCACCCAGGCAGTCAGATAATAGAGGTTAACCGGGATACGGTGGCGAATAGAAACAAAGCGCGTATTGCCCTCTTTCAGGGTGCTGGAGATACGGCTGTCGTTCCAGCCGGCGTCCTGCAACAGCAAATTGGCTAAATCAGATGCCTTGTTCACCCGTACGCAGCCCGAACTCAGCGCACGGATATCTTTCTGAAACAAGCCATGGTTAGGCGTATCGTGCAGATAGATGGCATCTGAGCTTGGCATATTGAATTTATAGCGACCCAGCGAGTTACTGCTGCCTGGAGCCTGTCGTAAGCGGTAAGGGAACGAAGCGGCGGATACCATACTCCAGTCAATCATGGAGGGATCGATAACCTCTGCATCATTGCTCCAGCCGGATAACAGCGTGTAACCGTGCTTATAAAGGTAGGATGGGTCGCGTTTTACCTTCGGAATAATATCCTGGCGCACCAGCGAGGTTGGCACATTCCATGGCGGATTTAACACCACATTATTCAGGGCGCTGCGCATCAACGGCGTTTTACGATCCGGACGACCCACAATCACCCGGGATGAAAGAATTTCATTCCCTTCAGAATAGTAAACCAATGAGTAATTTGGAATATTCACCATGATGCCGTTATGCATATCATCCGGCAGCAGTCGCAGGCGTTGAATATTCAGTGCCAGCAACGAAGCACGCAGCTGCGGCGAAACGTTTAACCAGTCACGCGTGCGTGGACCAATCGCGCCGTCAGACGCTAATCCCTGCCACTGCTGGAAGCGCTTCAGCCCTTCCACCAGCTCCGGGGTATAAATATTGGCCGAGGTGCTGCTGATGGCCTGTGGCAGAATATTGCTGCTCTGTTCCGGGGTATTCACTGGCAAATCGGCGACGCTGGTTGCCGATGGACTCACGGCAACTGCAGCCTGATCAGCCGGCTGAGGTGCGACAGCGACATCGCTCAGCATCCCGGTGCGCTGTAAAATCTCGCGTAGTGCCGGAACATCCTGACTGATTTGCCCCGGCCGCAGGGTCTGTTTATCGCTCAGTTGCGGCCACGGACGATTATCCGCCAGCAGGGTTTTTAGCGCCTGATGCATGCGCGTATATTGCGGATGCTGAGGAGCCAGCGACACCACAAAAGTTTTCAGTGCGCCCGCATTAGCGGCTGTTTGCCACTGATTGATGACTGAAACCGGCGGCAGCGTCATTTTATACGGCACATTACTGTATAACCACGTCTCGCCCTGAACCGGCACGCTGGAGACAAACTGCAAATAGCCCAGCATTGCGTCAGACAACACGATATCCCGGGCCAGCCCAGTAACTTCAGGATCGGTTAGCTGTTGAATCCACTGTGTGAACTGTGGCTGAACGCCCGAAATCGCCACTTCAGCCAGCTGCTGTTGAAACTGCTGTACCGCCTCGCGATCTTGCCACAGCGGCTGCATATCACGCGCCGCATACAGCGATGCCAGCGATCCGAGATAGAAAGGTTTAGTGGAATGAGGAAGCGCCGCGAGGATCTGCGACTGGCTCTGCGCGGCGGTCATGATACTGCTGGCCGAAGAGGCCGGCAGTGGGGAGTTTATCGCGGCTGCAGCACTGTACACCTGGGCAAGGCAAAGCACGATACAACACCCTAAGGTCGCTTTTTTTAAATTAACTCTATTTGCCAGCAACATCCTTTGCCCCCTGTGAATTCTGTTGAGCTGCAACAGGCAAAATGTTTACCCGCCAGGCTATTAATTGTTGTTATAAGTATAGAAACTAAAACGGCATTTGCCCGTCCGAGGGCAAATGCCGTTACCAGATTAATCCGACAGCAAATTTTTTACTATATTTGCGCCCGAGATTTTTCAGTATCGGCTTGAGCAGCCTCACCGTTCGTCAGCGAATGACTGGTTGGAGACGGCTCAGCCGAGAAGCCACGCAGGCCGACCACATGCACGTGTTCAGTGTTCTGGAACACTTTACGCACCAGCTTATAGGTAGTGCCTTTTTCCGGGCTGATGTTCTCCGGTGCGGCAATAATCAGCTGCATCTCGAGGCGATCACATAATTCAAACAGCGTGGCGATCGATTTAGCATCCAGACGCGCTGCCTCATCAAGGAACAGCAAGCGGCAAGGAGAAATATCTTTGCCGCGCAGACGACGCGACTCCTCTTCCCAGCTCTGCACCACCATCACCAGAATCGACATGCCGGTACCGATCGCTTCACCCGTTGACAACGCGCCACTTTCTGCACGCAGCCAGCCGTCTGAGCCACGGTTAACTTCGACTTCCATCTCCAGATAGTTACGGTAGTCGAGCAGCTCTTCACCGATGGTCTGCGGCGTCCGTTGCCCCATATCAATGTGCGGATTCAGGCGCTGGTAAAGTTTCGCCAGCGCTTCAGAGAAGGTCAGGCGGTTGCTGTTAAACAGATCCTGATGCTGCTCGTGCTGCTCTGACAACACATCCAGCAGCGTGGAATGCGCCTCGCGCACGTTAACATTAAGGCGCACGCTGCGAACCTGACCAAAACTGACGGCCTGCAAACCCTGGTTCAGCTGACGAATACGATTCTGCTCACGCTGAATGGTCTTTCGAATAATATTCGACACGCTACGCGAACTGATCGCCAGCATTTGCTCACGCGCGGTCAACTCTTCCGTCAGGCGGTTAAGTTCGATTTCCATCTGCTCGATCGCTTCTACCGGATCGTCAGTACGAATAATATCCTGACGGATACGCTCGCGCAGATGCTGGTAAACCGCGATAAAGAACTGGATTTTACGTTCCGGTCGCTTTGGATCTTCCGACAGGCGCAGCACGTCACGCAGATGCTCGTTATCGGCCACCGCCAGACGCAGCGCACCCAACGCCTTATCCGACATTGAACGCAGCTCGTCGCCACCCAGATACGCCAGTTCGCGGCGATGCAGGCGGCGCTCGACGCCGTTGTCTTTTACCATGCGCATCACCGCACACCATCCGGCTTTCGCCGACACCACCTGCTCACGATTCTGATGGTAGTCACGCTCCAGACGGCGCAGCTTCTTCTGCAACGCATCCATTTCCGCTTCGCAGAAGGTCAGCTGTTTCTCCAGCTGATTACGGCGGGCACGGTTATTACTTAACGCGCTGTACAGCTCATCACGGCGAATACGCGCGCGTTCTTCGGCACTGGCATCAGCCTGTACACCGATATCCTGCATCTCCTGATGCAGCTCTTTCAGCATGTCACGCTTGGCATCGAAAGAGCTTTTCAGCGAGGCTAACAGCTGTGAATACTGGGTCAGCTGCGCCTGATGCTGGCGCAGCTGATCGCGCGCGCGCGCACGTTCAGACTCCGCATGCTCCAGACGCTGGCGCAGTTTCTCATTCAGATCGCTGTTACCGGTCAGCATGCCGGCAGAATCAACATAGCCAAAGTGGGCGCGACGCTGCGTCACTTCGGTCAGAGCAAAGGCCTGCTGGCGCGCATCGCGCTGAATTTGCTGCGCCTGTTGATAATCAGCTTTCAGCTGTTCGTGCTGTTCCGGATCGCTCTGCAACACCGAGACAATCGGCTCCAGCCGCGTCAGGCTGTTGCCATGCTGCTGGATAAAGCGCGAAGCTTCATGCGCTTCATCCAGACGCTCACGAATCTCTTCACAGCGGTCCTGCAGTGTTTCATCCGTCAGCAGAGTCACGCGTGGCAGCAGGCGGTTAAGCTGTGCCACCCCCTCTTTCGCCAGTTCATATTGCTGACGCTGCTGCTGGTTCTCATTTTCATGGCTGTTCAGCGCGCGCTCTATTTCCATGCGGCGACCGTTCATCTGGCGAATCTGCGCTTCCGGATCGGCCTCAAAAGCCACCGCCAGGTGACTGCCGATAAAGCGGCTGAACGACTGATGCAGACGCTGAGTTTTCTGCACGTCAAATGAAAGCGTGGCGTACTTTTCCGCCAGCTGCTCACGCTCGGCATGCAGCAGTTCCAGCTGATTTTCACGCGCTGCACGGCCAAACAGCGGGACTTTCGGGAAGCGCGAGTAACGCCACTGGCGCTCGGCAACCTTCACCACAACGGCTTTTTCCAGCTCTTCAACGCTGAATACGCTGTCATCAAATGACTGCGGATCCCCTTCGATCAGGTAGAGATCTTCCGGGCACTCTTCCAGTCCATCCAGTTGCTCACGCACCAGCGACAGATCCGGCACCACGATAGCATGACGCGACGGGCCATACAGCGCCGAGAAGTAAGGCGCATCATCGAGCGTAACGTCGTCATAAATTTCCGACAGCAGTACCCCACCGAAACGCTCAGCAAGATTATTCAGGCGCGCATCTTCTGCACCGCCAGGCTGGCTCAGCCTTTCGATCTGTTTCTCGATATCCCGTTTACGCGCGGCAACTTCATCGCGCTCCACGGTGGTTTCGCGTTCACGCTCCAGCAGCTGTTGCATAAACTCGGTGACCTGCTGGCTGTTTTCCAGCGTCTGACCGGTCTGCTCGCTGAGCTGGGTCAGAATCTCCTGCGCTGCCAGCCAGTGCGGTGCACGGGCGGTCAGATTGTTGATGCGTTCACGCAGTTGATCCAGCTCCTGACGCATTAACATGCGGCGTTCACCGGCGTCGGAAACGCTCTGCGACAGCTGCTCGATCTGCGCTTCCAGCTCGCGCTGCAGTGACTCCAGCTCGTGGGCATCGTACTGCTGCCCCTGACGCTTGCAGAACTCATTCAGCAAGCGTTCGGCATCCTGCTGCTCACGCAGGCGCTGCTCCATCTCGCTCAGACGCAGGCGCAGTGATTGCAGTTGCTCTGCATGATGGCGCTGGTTCGCCGCATCACGCAGCAATTCACGGCCCGTTTGCCAGGCTTCGCTGCGGCTTACCGGCCCGGAAATTTTATTGACCAGCTCGAAAGCCTGCTCAAACTGGCTGTGCGCGGCAGCCGCCACGCTCATTTTCTGTTCCAGCATTAACAGCTTGTCAGTCGCTTCCTGCTCTTTCGCCTGGAAGGTTTCCAGCCACTCTTCAGCATTGTCGACCGAAAGCTCAGGCAGGCGACAGATTTCCTGTGCACGTTGCAACGCCTGCAATGCCTGCTGATACTGGATGGCACGGGTTTGCTGCACATCAAGCGCCTGCTGATAATCGGCCAACTGACTTTTCAGCTCATCGACTTCCAGTTCAGCGGCTTCAGCACGGGCTTCATTCTCTTCCTGCACCTCACGCGCTTCCGCAACCACCTCATTTTGCTCTTCCAGACGATAAGTCAGCTCATCGAGATCGGCTTCATAGCGCTCGATTTTTTCCTGCTGACGCATCGCGGTTTGCACCAGATTAAGGTGATCGCTGGCACCCTGATAATCCGTTTCCAGATCGCTTTCTGCACCGTTATGCTCAGCCAGCTCGCGCGCCATTTCGATATGGCGATACTGCTCGGTGCCCAGCTGTTTACGGCTGCTGAACAGATCGTTACGCAGCAGCAATGCGCCATCAAGATGGATACGGCGTTCGTTAGCATGGCGCATATAGTCTGCCGCCACGTAGTTAGTGGCTTCAGAGATCAGGTGCTTAAACAGATCGCGATCGGACTGCGTGACGCGAATCGCTTCCAGCGTCATGCGGTTTTCACGCAGCGCTGCTTCCATATCCTGGAAGGCTTTACGCACGCCGCTGTTTTCCGGCAACAGATAGTCGCGCAGTGAACGAGTAATCGCGCTGGAGATACCGCCGTACAGTGAGGCCTCAATCAGACGATAATATTTACTGCGATCGCCCGCCGAGCGTAAACGACGCGCCACGATGCCCAGATCGAACATCAGCGAGTGATAATCAATGATCGAGTTAAACTGCTTAAACTGGACGCCTTCAATCGCTTCAAGGCGATCTTTCAGTTCGTTCAGCGGCAGTACACGCGCCTGACGCTCGTTCAGCGTTTCGGTCAGAATTTCCGTCGGGTTCATCGACGATGGCAGGCCATGAATACTGAATGGCTTGATATCGACCTTTTTATCGCGACCGGCAACCTGTTGCAGACGCACGCCGACGATCACGCGCTGATGGCGCGAGTTGACCACGTCCAGCGTCGAATAACAGACGCCCGCGCGCAGCTTGCCGTGCAGACCTTTATCGCGCGAGCCTGAGGTTGCGCCAGCTTCGGTGGTGTTACGGAAGTGCAGCAGGGTCAGATCGGGGATCAGAGCCGTAATAAATGCCGCCATGGTGGTTGATTTGCCCGCACCGTTGCCGCCCGACAGCGTCGTGACCAGCTCGTCGAGATCGAAGGTTCGTGCAAAGAAGCCGTTCCAGTTAATCAGCGTCAGCGAGCGAAATTTTCCGCGTTCAATCATGCCTGTTCATCCTCCGCATTGTCTGACGTAATGCCGTCTGTCTCGTTTTCGTTTTCATCGGCTTCATCAGTTTGCGCCGTACCGGTTTCGATCGGCATCGCTTCACCGTCACGAATCATTCGCAGCTGCGCCTCGCGCGGATCGTCACCGCTGCGCACATCGGCGCCAAAGCGGAATACGGATTCGTTGATACGAAACTTAGTGCTGTCGTTACCCATAAACCACACCATGCCAAGACGGCGCAGGCGATTTAATGAGGCACGGGTTTTTTCCTGTAGTTTCTGCCGATCGAGATCGGAACCGGTGGAGCGCTGGTTGACCAGCTTCAGCAATTTATTTTCGTCGGCAAGGCTCAGCAGCTCGTCATACAGCTCCTGCTGAGTAAAAATACCTTCGTTCGCCAGGCGTTCCGGGCTGAGATAGAGATAGCAGAGAATCTTCCCGACCATCATATCCAGCTCGGACAGTACCGAACGTGGGATTAAGGTGGTGGAACGCGGACGCAAATAGAAGAAACCTTCTGGCGCACGGATTAACTCGACGTTATAGCGCGCATAAAACTCTTCCAGAAACTCCTGATAATCCATCAGGAAAGCGTGATTATCCAGCTCTTCAATGCCGATATGGCGCCCTGCACGTAACTGGCTATCCAGCGCCGGGAAAATCGGGTTAGCCAGGGCCTGGGCCAGCTTAACCGGCATCACTTGTTCAATATTTGTTGATGACATGTGCCTGCACCTTGGCTCCGTAATCATTAATAGCCTGCCATTCTGCTGACAAACCTGAGAAATCTGCTTCGGCCACGCCTAAACGCACGGCCTGATCGACAACAATACGCGCCACGTCGAAATGACGAGCCCGTGGATATTGCGCCAGATAATCGCGCATTACCGTACCTAAGTTGAGCGGTTTTTGCTGCGTTTTGTAAATCTGCAGCGCTTCTTCAATCATCGCTGCAAGCTGCTCACGAATTTCATTAAATTCTTCATATTCCAGCTCAGAAGGCAGCTCGCCGGTCACTTCTTCGCTGCGCAGCGTCAACTCTTCGTCACGCATATCATACAGACGATCGGCATTGGCGTGGGTCAGCGCCCATGGCGCGTCAAAATAGTTCTGCACCGACTGGCGCAAACGCTGGGCAAACACCCGGTTTTTGTCCATATCGATGGCGGTACGAATAAATTTATGCACATGGCGGTCATAGCCAATCCACAGGTCAATCGCCTGCTGGCCCCAGCTGATAATACGATCGAGTTTGTTTTGCAGGTCAAATACCAGCTTATCAACAAAGCCGAGATCCGGGCTGCTCATGGTGGCATCCTGAATACGCAGCAGGTTAGCCTGGAGCTTATCGCCCGCCGCTTCCAGCGTATCCTGCAATTCACGCAACGTGCCGGAGGTTTCTGACAGCAGCAGTTCACAGCTGGAGATCGCCGCACGCCAGTCCTGGTTAAGCAGCTGTGCGATATCGTCTTTCACCGCCTGCTGCTGTTCATCCATGATGCGCTGCGTCATATCGATACTGTCGAAAATTTCCGCTACGGAATATTTTAGCGGAGCGAAGACGTTACGATGCCAGTGGAATTCGTCGCCATCTTCATCCGCTGCATCTGCCGCGCGCTTCAGCTCCTGCGCGACAATTGACAGCTGCATCGACAGGCGTAAGGTGGAGAATTCGCGCTGGCGAATATAGTAGTCGGTAATGCCAATCGCCAGCGGCGTCAGGCGGTAGATTGCATTGCCTTCGGAAATTTCGCTGGTAAAGCGATTGAGCAGGCGCTGACGCACCATATCATTGATGGCGTTATTGGCGCGCACCAGCACGGTTTCATTGGTTTGTTCGAAGGCCTTGCTGACATGGCGAAAAGCGTCGATCAGTTCGCCTTCACTCATTTCGCCATCCATGCGCTCGCCGTTTAGGGTGGCAATGGCCAGCAAAAATGCCAGACGTTCGGTCGGTAATGAGACGGAAAAATCATTTTTTCGCGCCCAGGCAACCAGTTCCGGTACAGTCTGGGAAAATTCACTCATAGTTCGTCCTTCTGAATGGGTTTCCGCGCTGTGACGTGGATATAACGCCCCAAACTTAAAAATGGTTCCTGCCGACAATAACGTTGCTCCATTGCCAGCACTTCCTCGAATCTTTCAACCTGCTTCTCTTTATCGCGCATATAGTCGTGGAAAACGCGGATTCCCGCCCGCTGCTCAATCACAAAACCGAGCTGCTGTAGCCAGCCATAAACCCTCTCGGGATCGCGCGGATAATCAGGTGATAACGTTTTCCTTTTGCGCTTGCGCAAATTGGCCTGCAGATAGCCAAAGTTGCCGAGCGTCAGCGTGCGCATGGTGAGGCCATGCAGATTGTAAAACATCAGTGACAGTACGCCACCCGGTGCCAGCGTATCATACAGTGCCGACAGAACCTCTTGTGGCTCTGCCACCCACTCCAGCACAGCGTGAAACAATACCAGATCAACCGGCTTATCCAAATGTTGGCCAACCTGCTGGGCGCTAATTTGTTTAAATTGCATGTTATCGCTCACACCTTTTTCTTCGGCATGAGCACGTGCACGCTGTAACATTTCGCCGGAGAGATCGCACAACAGCACCTGATGTCCGCGTGCTGCAAGGCCACAACCGGTTTGCCCTTCGCCACCGCCGGCATCCAGAACCGAAAGCGGGCGCGCTGGCAGCGTGGTTAATAACGCCTCAAGCTCCTGCCACAAGATGGCCTGACGGATACGCCCTTTGGTGGTACCGTAAATGTTTTGTGAGAATTTCTCAGCGATATCATCAAAGTTGCGATCCTGCATAGCTCGGCTCCACGGATTCTGCCGTAATAGAAACGACTATTTTGGCATACACTGGCAGAGAATGAACCTTTCACTCATCGCTTCGCTCCTGGATGATGTTTTTTCGGACAAAAGGAGTCCGTTTTAATGCTTTTTACCGCTAAAAAAGTCGTCGGTGGCCTGCTGCTGCCCCTGCCTTTGCTGCTTGCCGTGATGGCAATCGGCATTTTTCTGCTCTGGTTCAGCCGCTGGCAGAAAACCGGCAAAATTATACTCTCTTCTGGCTGGTTAATCCTGCTGTTAATCAGCCTGCAACCGGTAGCCGATCGCCTGCTGAAACCGCTTGAAGATCGCTATCCGACGTGGAATGGCGGCCAGAAAGTGGCTTATGTGGTGGTGTTAGGCGGAGGCTACACCTGGAATCCGCACTGGGCACCCGGCTCCAATCTGATCAACAACAGTTTGCCACGGCTGGTTGAAGGAGTGCGCCAGTGGCGCGACAATCCGGGATCGAAAATGATTTTTACCGGTTACGCCGCACAGGATAATCCTGTCAGTACTGCCGAAGCTGGGGCGCGAGTGGCAAAGACCTTAGGCGTACCGGATGAGGCGATCATTACGCTGAATAAGCCAGTCGATACCGAAGAGGAAGCCCGGGAAGTGAAGCGGGCCATTGGCGACCAGCCGTTTCTGCTGGTGACTTCGGCCAACCATATGCGCCGGGCGATGAACTTTTTTCATGCGCAAGGGCTGAAGCCGATTGCCGCTCCGGCGAATCAGATGGCAATTGATTCCCCCTTAAACTGGTGGGAAAAAGTGCTGCCTTCCCCGCTATACCTGAGCCACAGCGATCGTGCCTGGTATGAGTCGTTGGGGCTGGTGTGGCAGTGGCTGAAAGCCGATAAGGTTCAGCCTGCGGAGTAGCAGGATAACTTTTCGGCTTCGATCTGCCGGCAGGCAAGAGGTAGGGTTTTGATCAGGGCGGCGGGAGAACGCCGCCCCGCTAAAGAGGTTACTGCATCGCCTCGCGGACCCGCTGTAAATCTTCGGCTGTATCAACGCCAACGCTGGGAATGGCTTGCGCCACATCAACGTGGATCTTCTCGCCATACCACAGCACCCTGAGCTGCTCTAACAGCTCAATTTGCTCCAGCTGGCTCGGCTGCCAGGTAACGTAACGGCGGATAAAACCGGCGCGATAGGCGTAAAGGCCGATATGGCGCAGGAAAGTATCACCGATGGTGTCACGCGATTTGGCAAACTGCTCGCGATCCCAGGGAATCGGCGCACGAGAGAAATAGAGTGCGTGGCCCTGCGCATCCCTGACTACCTTCACCGCATTGGGATTAAACGCTTCTTCGGCGCTGTCAATCGGCACCGCCAGCGTCGCCATACCGGCGGATGAGCGCGTCAGGTTATCCGCAACCTGGCGAATAATCACCGGTGGAATTAACGGTTCATCCCCCTGCACGTTAACGATCACCGTATCATCAGCAAACTGATAATGATCGATGACTTCCGCCAGGCGTTCGGTTCCGGACTGATGGTCGGCACGCGTCATACAGACTTCGCCGCCGGCAGCTTGCACCGCCGCAGCGACATCGGGATGATCGGTGGCAACGATAACGCGATCGGCACCCGATTCCAGCGCCCGCTCCATCACATGGATTACCATCGGTTTACCGTGAATATCCACCAACGGTTTACCCGGTAAACGTGTCGATGCAAAACGTGCCGGTATAATGGCCACAAAACTCATGGATTAGTCTCTTCCAGCGTCATGGTGCGCGCTTCGACTTCCAGCAGCACCGGAATGCCGTCGCGTACCGGGAAGGCCAGACCATCCGGCTTACAGATTAGCTCTTGCTGTTCTTTGTTATAGTAGAGTTTGCCGTTACAGACTGGGCAAGCCACAATTTCGAGTAGACGGTGATCCATGGTTCCTCCGTAATGGACCCAATTTCATCAGGAATCCAAGCATATCACAGCCGACTGGACAGCAGTTATTGTCCGTCGTCGGGTTCCAGCGTAAAGTCGCTACAGACATCGCCAGCCGTGTCCCCAGCAGTTGCTGAGTTCGGCAGGTGCATGGTCAACGATCACCTGCTCCGCCCCTTGCCAGCGGGCAAAGTCGTTCAGGGTTCGGGTCAAATCGCGCACCAGACTCGCATTAACCTTAACTCCCGCTTCCAGCCATACGGCTTTAATTTGCAGTATCTGCTCTTTGCGCAGCATTTTGGCGTCCAGCCGCCCTTTTAACGCGCCGCGATGTAAAATCGGTAACACAAAATAGCCAAATTTACGCCTGGCTTCCGGCGTATAACACTCAAGACGATAATCGAAGTTAAACAGTTCCAGTGCGCGACGACGATCCCAGACCACCGGATCAAATGGCGATAACAACGCGCTGGCGGTTGCCAGTAACGGCTGCTCCAGCAGCGGCAGCAAGCCGCGATGTAAGTACATGATGCCGAGCTTTTCCACCTTAACTGCCACCACTTCACCACGCTCCAGCGCCTGCGATAACAGCGGCTTCACCGGCACACGTTTCAGTCGGTAATAATCCGCCAGCCATTCAGCACGAAAAATACCGAGGCTCCGCATGCTGTTTTGCACCATTTGTTGCACCGCGTCTGGCTCGCTGAGCCTATGCAAATCATCATCCCACTCTGGCAACACTCGCCGCCGAAGATCGTATACACGCTGAAAGTTGCGGCGCTCAGTTACCATCACTTCACCAGCGGTAAACAGATTTTCCAGATGGCGCTTATGCGGTTTCCATGACCACCAGCCGGGTTTCTGGGCCGGTGACGCGCTGAAGTCTGCCGAACGTACCGGGCCATGCTGCTCAATATGCCGCATCAACTGTTGAATGTCCTGCTGATGCTGTTCTACCCAGCCAGCGTTATATTTCCAGCCCATATTGGCCGGTGCCAGCATACGGTGGCGCAGTAATTTGTAATCTTCGACGGGGATAAAACAGGCTTCATGCGCCCAGTATTCGAACAGCTTGCCTTCGGCCAGCGTCATCTCCAGCCACTCAGGTGGAAAAGCGCCCAGCCGACTAAACAGCACCAGGTAAGGACTGCGCGCGACCACATGAATAGTATCGATTTGCAGCAGTGACATATGGCGGATTGCCGCCGCCACGTCATCATATAACGCCTTGCGCGGCGGAGGTTTCAGCAGATTCTGCGCTGCCAGATGCAGCTTTCGGGCAGTATTAAGCGAGAGTTCAGTTTCGGACATTCTGGCATCCTGAATCATCAGATGCCTTAAGTTTAGCGGCTAATCACTCGCCGCTAAGCGTTATTACTGACAGAGAGAGGTAATTTTATTAATCAGTTCCGCAGCGGGCGCCGCGCTAAGCTGTGCATCTACCGGCAGATACCACCAGTTATCCTGAGCAAACTGACGGCATTTTACCGCATCTTTTTCCGTCATAATCAGAGCCTGACTGCCGGTGGTCAGCGCACGTAATTCAGCTTCGCTGTACGCCTGATGGTCAGCAAAAGCCAGCTGTCGGATCGGCATTACTCCCTGCTGCGCCAGCGTATTGAAGAAGCGCGGGGGATGGCCAATACCGGCCATGGCCACCACCTGGTCAAACGCTGACAGCGGTTGCGCCTGGCCGGTTTTCAGGTTAATTGCCGCGCCCGGTTGCAGCTGCATAGCAATTTCATTACCACTGGCGCTGCCGCCATTCACGATCACCGCATCGACACTGTTAAGACGTCCGGCACGTTCACGCATCGGCCCGGCCGGTAACCACCAGCCGTTACCAAAGCGACGCTCGCCATCCACCACCACAATTTCAAAATCGCGCGCCAGCGCATAATGCTGCAGGCCATCGTCGGTGACGATCACATCAATATTACCGCCTGACTGCAGCGCCTGCACCGCTTCACGGCGCACCGGTGAAACCGCCACCGGCGCCTGAGTGCGCTGATAAATTAACACCGGCTCATCACCGGCTTGCGCCGTGGTTGTCGCGGCATCCAGCAGCAACGGATAGCGTTCCGCCTTACCGCCATAGCCACGTGATACCACGCCGACGCGCAAGCCCTGACGTTGCAGCGCCTCCACCAGCCAGATCACCACCGGCGTTTTACCATTGCCGCCGGCGGTCAGATTACCGACCACCACCACCGGGACAGACGCACGCCACACTTTGCGCCAGCCAAGCTGATAGCTCAGACGGATACCATTGCTAATCAGCCCATATAGCCAGCTGAATGGCAGCAGCAGCAGCCAGAGTGGCGAACGTCCGCTCCAGATGCGCTCAATCATTGACCAAACTGCATCTTATGCAACTGGGCGTAGGCGCCTCTCTCACTCAGTAACTGCTCATGTGAGCCGCGCTCAACAATGCGCCCATCTTCCACCACCACAATCTCATCGGCTTTTTCAATGGTCGACAGGCGGTGGGCAATCACCAGTGAGGTACGGTTTTTCTGCAGCTCATCCAGCGCTGACTGAATCGCACGCTCCGACTCGGTATCCAGTGCCGAAGTTGCTTCATCGAGGATCAGAATCGGGCTGTCGCGCAGTAAGGCACGGGCGATGGCAATACGCTGACGCTGACCACCCGAAAGCAGCACGCCATTTTCACCAATCACCGTATCCAGGCCGTTTTCCATTTTGCCGATAAAGTCCATCGCATGCGCCATAATCGCCGCTTGCTCAATCTGTTCACGGCTGTACTCTTCGCTGCGCGCGTAGGCGATGTTATTGGCGATAGTATCGTTAAACAGATGAACGTTTTGCGACACCAGCCCAACCTGATTACGCAACGAACTCAGGGTATATTCGCGCAGATCGTGGCCATCCATCAGGATTTCGCCCTGTTGAATATCATAAAAACGCGTCAGCAGGCTGGCGATGGTCGATTTACCCGAACCCGACCGCCCTACCAGAGCCACGGTTTTACCGGCTGGAATGGTTAAATTGATGTTGTGTAACGCCGGGTTTTCGCGTCCCGGATAGGTAAAGGTAACGTCACGGAATTCGATATCACCTTTAGCGCGTTCAATCTGACGCTTACCAGAATCCACTTCCTGCTCGCTGTCGAGGATCGAGAACAGCGTCTGACAGGCCGCCATGCCGCGCTGGAACTGCGCATTAACGTTGGTCAGTGACTTCAGTGGGCGCATCAGCGCGACCATTGAGGAGAACACCACGGTGATGGTACCGGCAGTTAAGGTTTCCATGACGCTTGGGAAGCTGGCTGCATACAGCACAAACGCCAGCGCCATTGAAGCGATCAACTGAATGATAGGATCGGAAATCGATGACGCAGAAACCAGCTTCATACCGTGCTGGCGCATTTTGTTGCTGACTGCCGCAAAGCGATTGCTTTCGATTTCCTGACCACCAAAGATCAGCACTTCTTTATGCCCTTTCAGCATCTGCTCAGCGCTGGTGGTCACTTCACCCATGGTGTTCTGCATATTCTTGCTGATATTACGGAATCGTTTGGAAACCTGACGAATCGCAAACGAAACAATCGGTGCCAGCACAATCAGAATCAGCGACAGCTGCCAGCTGTAGTAGAACATCATGATAAACAGGCCAATAATCGATGCCCCTTCACGCACGACGGTAACCAGTGCACTGGAAGAGGATGAGGCAACCTGCTCTGAGTCGTAGGTAATGCGCGACAGCAAAGTGCCGGTCGATTGTTGGTCAAAGAACGAAACCGGCATCCCCATCATATGACTGAACAGGCGACGACGCATATTCATCACTACGTTACCGGACACCCATGAGATGCAGTAGCTGGAAACAAATCCAGAAATACCGCGCATCAGCATCAGGCCAATCACGGCCAGTGGCATCCAAAGCAGAACCGAGCTATCTGATTTACCAAAACCATCATCGAGTAAAGGTTTCAGCAGTGACAACATTAAGGTATCGCCAGCCGCGTTAACGATCAGTGCAATCGCTGCCACTATCAAACCTGCTTTGTGCGGCGCGATCATCGGCCAGAGGCGACGGAATGTCTGCCATGTCGAGAGATCTTTATCCAGATGCATTATATAACCAGCTTTAGACTTAAGTAGCCGCTCATTCTACCTGGATTCCCTGGGGACGCCAAACCACTGATGATACCAACGGGGCATTATTTGCTCTCTTAACCCTTTGACCTGCCAATTTTCGTTGATAAATTGCACACTCAACTGCCCGGAGAGCGCGGTGTCATGCCATTGATAGCCATTATCCTGATAGCGCTGAATAATTTCTGCCGAGGGTAAACGCCAGGCATTAAAACGCGCGACCGATGCCAGTGCCGCCGTGCCTTTAACATTACGTAATAACAACGCACCAGAAGATGTGCGGCTGCCATGGTGTGGCACCTGAATAATATCGGCCTGTAATGCGGTTTTATAGCGGGCAACCAGCGCTCTTTCACCAGCCGCTTCAAGATCGCCCGTCAGCAGTATACGGTGCCTGCCATCATCAATCAGCAACACGCAGGAATCATCATTCTGGCCACGCTGATTGCCTTGTTCCGGCCACAACACCTGGAAATTGAGGTGTTGCCACTGCCATTGCTCGCCAGCGTAACAGGGCAAGTGGTCAGCCTGGCCCAGCGCGCTTCGCACCGTCAGCTGTGGCCAGGCGCGTAACAGGCTGGCAGTACCGCCGGTATGATCCAGATGAATATGGCTCAGGATAATCTGCTGTGGCTCAATTCCCTGCCAGCGCAGCCAGGGCGCAATGATCCGCTCACCCGCATCGCCGCCAGGCCAGCGATTGCCGGTATCATAGATGACCGCCTTCCCCTGTCGGGATATCACCACCGCCAGGCCATGCCCGACGTCCAGCATATCAATACGCCAGTCCGGTTGCGGAAGGCTCTGTCGCCAGCAGAGTAGCGCCAGCAGCAAGCTGACAATGCTAACCGGAGAAGCGTGCCACCAGCCAAATCGCCAAATCACTAATCCCAGCCAGCACAGCAGGCTGCAGAGTGCCTGTGATTCACTCAGCATTAACCAGCCCGAGGGCAATAACTGTAAGCTATTGATAACCAGCGCCAGTGAACGATCCACCAGCCACCAACTCAGCGAGCTCCAGCTACTGAATGATGTCAGCATACTGAACAAAATTAACGGCACGCTGATCAACGAAACAATCGGTACCGCTATCACATTAGCGATTAACGCGCTCAGGCTGACGCCATGAAAAATAAACCCCTGAACCGGCATCAACAGCAGCATCATTCCCAGCTGCAAATGAAGCAGCTGCAACAATAACCAGCGTTTATCACGCATAAACCGGGCTGGCAGTGGAAACCACTGATACCAGAGCAGCAAAGCCGCCACCGCCAGCGCTGATAGCCAGAAACTGTCGGAGAGGATGGTTAACGGGTCAAAAAACAGAATCAATCCGATGCAGAGGCTCCACACCTGCCAGCCGCTACAGCGCAGCCCGGCCAGCCGCAGGCCACACCACAACGCCAGTGCCAGCATCGCTCTGACCGCCGGAGGATTAGCGCCCGACAGCCAGGTATAAAGCAGCGCCACCAGCAGGCTGACGGCCAAGGGCATCCGATAGCCGATTAAATGCGCGGGCAGAAAAAATTGCAGACCACGCGCCAGCAGCCAGCCGGACATCGCCGCCAGCCCGATATGCATTCCCGAAATCGCCATCAGATGTGCAGTGCCGGTTTCGCGCAATAGCTGGGTTATGTCGCCAGTCATCTCCCCACGCTCGCCAAAAGCCAGCGCAGTCATCACGCTTTGCCAGCGAAGATGCTGATAATGCGGCTTAGCGCTGTCGATAATTTTTTGTCGCCAGCTGCATTCGTGCTGCAACAGCCGGGCAGCGCTCGCGCGGCCGGTGAAAAGCGTCTGACTGGCCAGCGCCTGGCGTTGCCGGTCATATTCCCCCTGATTCAGACGAGCGTGAACCGGCCTCAAATTCAGGGTCATCTGCCAGTGCTGACCAACGCAGGCAGGTTCAGCCTGCTGAGGCGGAGTAATAATCGCATATACCGGTGGAAACAGTGGCCGCTGGTCAACTGAAAGCAGGCGCACTTTCAGCCGTTCTCCGCCGTTCATCAGACTGTCGATTTTAACCCTGACCTCGACAGGCGTCGCGCTAAGCTGCTCCAGCTGATCCACCGTCTGGCGAGCGATACTACAGCACCAGACAAACAGCAGCAGCCCGGTTGCCACTACTCGTGCCGTTCGCCAGCGGCTGAGCAGCATCAGCAGAGCGAGGATGCCAGCCAGCCACAGATAATTATTGTGCGGCAGCTCCGGTAGCCAACAAAGTGGCAGGGTCGCGCAGATAATCATCCAGGAGAGCTGAGTAAGGGATTTCACTGTCGTCATTCCTTGTGCGGTGAGCCAGGAGTTTGACGGAAGTGACTTGGCAATGCAGCCGTGATCGGGTGATAGCGGAAAGTGGCTTCCAGGAAATCATTCAGCGTGACATCAGACGACAAAACGCTGTGAGGTTGCACGCAAACGCGAGCAACAGGCAAAAAAAAACGACACCCTGAGGGGTCGTTTTATCGTATCCGCTACGCGGCTGCTTAACCGTAGATATTTGCGCGATCGCGCAGCTCTTTGCCTGGTTTGAAGTGGGGAACGTATTTACCTTCCAGATCCACTTTGTCACCCGTTTTCGGGTTACGGCCAGTGCGAGGTGCACGGTAGTGCAAAGAAAAGCTGCCGAATCCCCGGATTTCGATGCGTTCGCCTTCAGCCAACGTTGTGGCCATATGCTCAAGCATCTCTTTAACCGCATCCTCAACGACTTTCGCCGGAATATGAGTCTGCTGGCCTGCAAGTCTTTCAATCAGTTCTGACTTGGTCATAAATCCTCCGGTTAATCCCTAATGGAAAAGGTTTTGACAGCTTACTACTGAGTCCGGGCGACTTACGCCACCCGGACAGTCAGGTCGATTACTCGCCTTTAGCAGCTTTGAACGCTTCAGCCATAGCGCTGGAGAAGTTGCTTTCTTCCTGTTTGTTCTTAACAGTAGCAATAGCATCTTTCTCGTCAGCTTCGTCTTTCGCACGAACAGACAGGCTAACAACGCGGTTTTTACGATCAACACCGGTGAATTTAGCTTCAACATCGTCGCCAACATTCAGAACCAGAGTTGCATCTTCAACGCGGTCACGTGAAGCTTCAGAAGCACGCAGGTAGCCTTCAACGCCGTCTGCTAATTCAACTGTAGCACCTTTAGCGTCAACTGCAGTCACTTTACCGTTAACAATTGCACCTTTCTTGTTCAGAGAGATGTAGTTGTTGAACGGATCTTCTGCCAGCTGCTTAACGCCCAGGGAGATACGCTCGCGCTCTGCGTCAACTTGCAGAACCACAGCTGCGATTTCGTCGCCTTTCTTGTATTCACGAACTGCTTCTTCTCCGGTAGCGTTCCAGGAGATGTCAGACAGGTGAACCAGGCCGTCGATGCCGCCGTCCAGGCCGATGAAGATACCGAAGTCAGTGATTGACTTGATTTTACCTTCAACACGGTCGCCCTTGTTGTGGGTTTCTGCGAATTGCTGCCATGGGTTAGATTTGCACTGCTTCAGACCCAGGGAGATACGACGACGTTCTTCGTCGATATCCAGAACCATAACTTCCACAACATCACCAACGTTAACAACTTTGGATGGGTGGATGTTTTTGTTGGTCCAGTCCATTTCTGAAACGTGAACCAGACCTTCAACGCCTTCTTCGATCTCAACGAAGCAGCCGTAGTCAGTCAGGTTGGTCACGCGACCAGTCAGCTTGGTGCCTTCTGGGTAACGTTTAGCGATAGCAACCCATGGATCTTCGCCCAGCTGCTTCAGACCCAGTGATACACGGGTACGCTCGCGGTCGAATTTCAGTACTTTGACATTGATTTCATCGCCAACATTGACGATTTCGCTTGGATGCTTAACGCGTTTCCATGCCATGTCAGTGATGTGCAGCAGGCCGTCAACGCCGCCCAGATCAACGAATGCACCGTAGTCAGTGAGGTTCTTAACGATACCTTTAACTTCCATGCCTTCCTGCAGGTTTTCCAGCAGCTGATCGCGCTCTGCGCTGTTCTCGGATTCGATAACCGCACGACGTGAAACAACCACGTTGTTACGTTTCTGATCCAGCTTGATTACTTTGAATTCAAGCTCTTTGCCTTCCAGGTGCAGAGTATCACGCACTGGACGCACATCTACCAGTGAACCTGGCAGGAACGCACGAATACCGTTCAGCTCAACAGTGAAGCCGCCCTTGACTTTGCCGTTAATAACACCGGTAACAGTTTCAGCGTTTTCGTAAGCTTTTTCCAGCGTGATCCAAGCTTCATGACGTTTAGCTTTTTCACGGGACAGCAGGGTTTCACCGAAGCCGTCTTCTACTGCATCCAGAGCAACGTCAACTTCGTCACCAACCTGGATTTCCAGTTCGCCGGCTGCGTTTTTGAACTGCTCTGCAGGAATTGCAGATTCAGATTTCAGACCCGCATCAACCAGAACGATATCTTTGTCGATAGAGACAACGATACCACGAACGATGGAACCCGGACGGGTTTCGATTTCTTTCAGGGACTCTTCAAAGAGTTGAGCAAAAGATTCAGTCATATTGATAATCTTCAGGATTCTTCAATTTAACGTCCACCTGACTTCCTGCCGGATGGGGTTGTTTCACATGCCCCATGACGTCCATATCACAGGGTTAAGGAATTCATCTGCGCGTGACTTACCGAATTAATTATTCGGCAATGCGAGCTTTTCCCGGGCATAGTGTAACGCTTTTTCAATCACCTGCTCAATGGTCATACTGGTTGAATCCAGTACCAGAGCATCTTTAGCAGGGACCAAAGGCGCTATTGCCCGATTACGATCGCGATCATCGCGCTCTTTTATCTCAGATAAAAGGCGTTCAAAGTTAACACTAAAGCCTTTCTCCTGCAACTGTAGCATACGGCGGTGCGCACGCTCTTCAGAACTGGCATCAAGAAAGATTTTTACTGGCGCATCAACAAATACCACGGTTCCCATGTCGCGGCCATCGGCAATTAAGCCCGGCGCTTCTCGGAATGCCCGCTGGCGGCGCAGCAGCGCCTCACGCACGCGCGGAAATGCGGCGACTTTTGATGCGGTGTTACTGACATCCTGCGTTCGAATCTCGGCGGAGACATCCTCGCCTTCCAGAATCACTTCCAGTTCGCCGTTGGTCGACACAAATCGCACGTCCAGATGGGCGGCAATCGGAACCAGCGCTTCTTCAGACTCGATATCCACTTGATGATGCAGAGCAGCAAGCGCTAAAACGCGGTAAATTGCGCCTGAATCCAACAGATGCCATTGCAAGGCTTCTGCCATTGCTTTACACAGCGTGCCTTTACCCGCACCACTTGGCCCATCAATGGTGATAACCGGGGCTGTTGCCGTCATCTTTCTCTCCTGTTGCTGGAAATTTTCCGTGACTGCCTGCACGTCAGACAAATATCGCCGCGCATTATACGCTGCAATAGTCGCGATCGTTACCCCTAAGCATAGACCCAGGAAAAATAATCAACAGGCTGATGGCAAGGTGTGAAGACAGCAGTGGCAAGATGGAGAGAAAAACGCCGCCCGTCGCGGCGTGTTGCGACGGGCGGACCGGATTAAGCCAGCTGGCTGATGCGTGCCAGTTGCTCAAAGTAGTCGGGGAAGGTTTTCGCGGTGCATTTTGGATCGAGAATGGTCACCGGAGTGGATGAGAGCGCCACCAGCGAGAAACACATCGCCATACGATGATCGTTATAGGTGCCGATTTCAGCATACTGAATGGTGTCCGGCGGCGTGATGCGAATATAGTCATGCCCCTCCTCCACTTCCGCGCCGACTTTACGCAGTTCTGTCGCCATTGCCGCCAGGCGATCGGTCTCTTTCACCCGCCAGTTGTAGATATTGCGCAGCACGGTGGTGCCTTTGGCGAACAGCGCCGCGGTGGCAATAGTCATCGCCGCATCCGGAATATGATTCATATCGAGATCGATGGCATTGAGTTCGCCACGGCTACAGGCAATATAATCATCGCCCCATTCCACGATTGCGCCCATTTTTTCCAGCACATCCGCAAAACGAATATCGCCCTGTACGCTGTTACGGCCAATTCCGGTCACGCGCACGGTGCCGCCTTTTACCGCAGCGGCCGCGAGGAAATAAGAGGCGGAAGACGCATCACCTTCAACCAGATAATCACCCGGAGCCTGGTACTGCTGCTTGCCGCGAATATGGAACGTTTTGTATTGATCGTTTTCCACTACCACGCCAAAGGTTTTCATCAGATTCAGCGTGATATCAATGTAAGGCTTAGAAACCAGCTCGCCTTTAATGACAATCTGCGTGTCTTGCGGTGCCAGCGGCGCGGTCATCAGCAGAGCGGTCAGAAACTGACTGGAGACGCTGCCATCAACGGCAACTTCACCGCCGACAAAACCGCCTTTAATATGCACCGGTGGATAATCCTGCTGCTCCAGATAGTCAATCTGCGCGCCGCCCTGACGTAATGCGTCAACCAGATGACCGATTGGGCGCTCTTTCATTCGCGGTTCGCCGGTCAGCACAATGTCATTGCTGCCGAGGCAAAGTGCCGCGGCTAAAGGGCGCATCGCGGTACCTGCGTTACCGAGAAACAGTTCCAGCGCGTTATCCGCATGCAGCGGTCCGGCACAACCGACAACTTCACACACGGTACGGTCGGCAGAAAGCGTATAAGTCACACCCAGCGCGGTTAATGCATTGAGCATATGTTTGACGTCATCGCTGTCCAGCAGATTGGTCAGACGCGTGGTGCCATTTGCCAGTGCAGCCAGCAGCAGAGCGCGGTTAGAAACGCTTTTTGAGCCCGGTAAATTAACGGTGCCGTCGACGCGTGCGATGGGTTGTAACGTCAGGGATTCCAGCATGCGAAACTTATTCTCCAAAAAACAATTGCAATGAAACCTCGCGACGGGGCGAGGTTTCAGTATTTACTCATTAATCGTGATCCGAACTCACGCAGGTCATTAACCGTGACGACGCTCGAAGTCCACCATAAAGTCGGTCAGGGTTTTCACCCCTTCCAGCGGCATCGCATTGTAGATGGAAGCACGCATGCCGCCAACCACCCGATGACCTTTCAGTGCATGCAGACCGGCAGCAAACGACTCCTCCAGGAACAGTTTATCCAGGTTGGCATCCGCCAGCTGGAAGGGAACGTTCATACGGGAACGGTTCGCCAGCGCCACGCCATTGCGATAAAAATCACTGTTATCGATCACGCCGTACAGCAGGTCAGCTTTCGCCTGATTGCGTTTATCGATTTCGCTCACGCCACCCTGCTCTTTCAGCCATTTAAATACCAGACCAGAGAGATACCAGGCAAAAGTTGGCGGCGTGTTAAACATCGATTCGTTATCAGCCAGCACTTTATAATCGAGAATAGAAGGCAGCTCTTTACGCGCCTGACCCAGCAGATCCTCACGCACGATCACCAGCGTGATGCCAGCAGGACCGATGTTCTTCTGTGCTCCGGCATAAATCACGCCGTAGCGGCTGACATCAATCGGATGAGAGAGAATGGTTGAGGAGAGATCGGCTACCACCACTTTGTTGCCAAAGTCCGGCTGTTCATTGATGGCGATGCCGTCAATGGTCTCATTCGGGCAGTAGTGTACATAGGCAGCATCATCGCTGAGCGCCCAGCTGCTCATTGGGGTGATTGCGGTTAAGCCGTCAACCGTGGTTTTGGCGTCAATCACATTAGGCGTGCAATATTTCACCGCTTCTTTGATCGCGCTCTGCGCCCAATAGCCACCGTCAACATAATCGGCGGTTTTTGCCTGCCCCAGCAGATTTAACGGCACCGCCGCAAATTGTGCGCGTGCGCCACCGTGGCAGAATAAAACTTTATAGTTGGAGGGGATTTTCATCAGATCGCGCAGATCCTGTTCTGCCTCTTCTGCGACCTGAATAAACTCTTTACTGCGATGGCTAATCTCCATTACGGAGGTGCCTAAACCTTGCCAGTTACACAATTCCTGTTCTGCACGACGAAGCACTTCTACCGGCAGCATTGCCGGACCGGAGCTAAAATTAAAAACCTGAGTCATTTCCCCTCACCACTGTCAGATCTATCGGTTATGAATCTGCTATCGGTTTTATCACTGCGCCCCTGATGCTGCAATCATTTATCCGGGCTGGATCACGTTTTTACCCGCAGCGCGGCAACAGCTTGTAGGGTAATTGCAAATAACCGCGATATTTTGTTCGAAACCGGCGGCGGGAACACTCCCCCAGCAGCGGGGCTTGCTGAAATCTTGCGGATAAGCGGTAATTGCCCGCGCCGACGCCTCATACAGCATACCGCAGGAAATTATTGCCCTCTGATAGCGATTAGCCCGCAAAACCCGTATCATTGCGCGCTATACGCACAATCAATAATAGTGGGCAAAATGACTCAAACTTATATCCCTGGCAAAGACGCCGCGCTGGAAGATTCCATCGCACGTTTTCAGCAAAAATTGCAGGATCTGGGCTTCAATATTGAAGAAGCGTCCTGGCTGAATCCTGTTCCTAACGTCTGGTCAGTTCACATTCGTGACCGCGATTGCCCACTCTGTTTTACCAATGGTAAAGGCGC
Source organism: Winslowiella sp. 2C04 (assembly GCF_050037805.1). NCBI lineage: Bacteria > Pseudomonadati > Pseudomonadota > Gammaproteobacteria > Enterobacterales > Erwiniaceae > Winslowiella > Winslowiella sp. 2C04. Next base: position 3,065,787 of record NZ_CP188300.1, read on the forward strand.
GAGCAAAAAGGCCGCGCTGGCCTCCGCGCTGGGTGAGTATTTCGAGCGTCTCTCAACCAACTATTTCTTCGCCGACTTCTGGTTAGGCGACTCTATCGCCAACGGTGATTTTGTTCACTACCCTAACGAGAAATGGTTCCCGCTGACCGAAGATGAGAGCTTACCGCAAGGCATGCTTGATGACCGCCTGCGTAAATTCTACGATCCGGAAAACGAACTGAGCGCCAGCGACCTGATCGATCTGCAGTCCGGCAATGCCGATCGCGGCATCTGCGCCCTGCCGTTCAGCCGTCAGTCAGATAACCAGACCGTCTATATTCCGATGAACATCATCGGCAACCTGTATGTGTCGAACGGTATGTCTGCCGGTAACACCGCCAATGAAGCGCGCGTGCAGGGCCTGTCAGAAGTGTTCGAGCGCTACATTAAAAACCGTATTATTGCTGAATCTATCAGCCTGCCAGAAATTCCGGCCGAGGTGTTGAACCGTTATCCTGGCGTGGTTGAAGCCATCGCACGCCTGGAAGCTGAAGGTTTCCCGATCCTTTCTTACGATGCATCACTGGGCGGCAAATACCCGGTAATCTGCGTGGTGTTGTTTAACCCGGCCAATGGCACCTGCTTCGCCTCTTTCGGCGCGCATCCTGATTTTGGCGTCGCACTTGAGCGTACCGTTACCGAGCTGTTACAGGGCCGCGGCCTGAAAGATCTCGACGTGTTCACTCCGCCCACCTTCGATGATGAAGAAGTGGCCGAGCATGCCAACCTCGAAACCCACTTTATCGATTCCAGCGGCCTGATCTCCTGGGATATGTTTAAAGATGATGCCGATTATCCGTTTGTTGACTGGAGCTTCAGCGGCACCACTGAAGAAGAGTTTGCCACCCTGATGGCAATCTTCAAGGCGGAAGATAAAGAAGTCTATATCGCCGACTACCAGCATCTCGACGTTTACGCCTGCCGTATCATCGTACCGGGCATGTCGGATATCTATCCGGCGGAAGATCTGCTGCTGGCAAATAACAGCATGGGCACTTATCTACGTGAAACGCTGCTGTCACTGCCAGCAAGCGAGTGGCAGAAAGAGGATTATCTTGCGCTGATCGCCCAGCTGGACGAAGAAGGCCATGATGATTTTACCCGTGTGCGTGAGCTGCTGGGTATGGCAACTGGTAAAGATAACGGCTGGTACACCCTGCGCATTGGCGAGCTGAAAGCCATGCTGGCGCTGGCGGGTGGCGATCTGGAGCAGGCACTGATCTGGACTGAGTGGACCATGGAGTTCAACAGCTCGATCTTTAGCCCGGAACGCGCCAACTACTATCGCTGCCTGCAAACCCTGCTGCTGTTATCGCAGGAAGACGAGCGCGATCCGTTGCAGTACCACAACGCTTTTGTCCGTATGTACGGCAGCGCTGCGGTAGAAGCGGCTTCAGCAGCACTGAGCGGCGAAGCGCCGTTCTACGGCCTGCAAGCGGTAGACAGCGATTTAGTCGCTTTCCCGGCACACCAGTCTTTACTGGCAGCGTACGAGAAATTACAGCGCGCTAAACGCCAGTACTGGAAATAATATTGACGGGCTATTTCTGCGATTTCAGCATCGTATGAAATAGCCCGTTTTATTAATTTTGTCCCTCATTTACTCCGCCTGCCGCAATTATTGAAAATAAAAGTCAGTAAACTGTCATTCTTTGTATGTAATATCGCCCTGAAATAGCCTTTTTATATAACCTGGCGGATAATTCTTGTACTGACACTTTAGCAAAACGTGTTATTTTCAACTTTTATTGCACAATTTCAAATATTTTTTTATCAACAAAATCAACAACATAGATCAATTAACCCGCAATTTTTTAGGGTTTTTAAGACGATAATCTTATCCGGTATGATCCATATCAATTTCTACCCTATACTCCTTTGTTAGTATCTCGTTGCTGACAAATTTCAGGAGAACGTTAGTGTGAAAGCTGACAATCCGTTCGACCTACTGTTACCCGCCGCGATGGCTAAAGTCGCTGAAGAAGCGGGAGTATATAAAGCGACCAAACAACCGCTTACTACTTTTTTCCTGGCTATCACCGCTGGCGTGTTTATTTCCATCGCCTTTGTCTTCTATATCACCGTCACCACCGGTACAGGCGCAGTACCCTGGGGCCTGGCAAAACTGGTCGGCGGCATCTGTTTCTCATTGGGATTAATGCTGGTAGTGGTCTGCGGCGCGGATCTGTTTACTTCTACCGTGCTGATTGTGGTGGCTAAAGCCAGCGGTCGCATCAGCTGGTTACAGCTGGCACGTCACTGGATTAACGTTTACATCGGCAACCTGTTTGGCGCACTGTTCTTTGTCGCCCTGATTTGGTTTTCCGGTGAACATATGTTGGCCAACGGCGCATGGGGCCTTAACGTGCTGCAAACCGCCGATCATAAAATGCATCACTCGTTTATCGAGGCTGTCTGCCTGGGCACATTGGCTAACCTGATGGTTTGCCTGGCGGTATGGATGAGTTATTCCGGCCGCACGCTGACAGATAAAATGCTGGCGATGGTGCTGCCCGTCGCGATGTTTGTCGCCTGCGGCTTTGAGCACAGCATCGCCAACATGTTTATGATCCCGATGGCTATCGTCATCCGCGATTTCGCTTCACCCGAGTTCTGGCAGGCAGCAGGCGCTACCGCCGATCAGTTCTCCAGCCTGACCGTCAGCAACTTTATTGTCGACAACCTGATTCCTGTCACCATCGGCAACATTATCGGTGGCGGTATTCTGGTCGGACTCACTTATTGGGTCATCTATTTACGCGGCGGCGATAAACATCAACACTAGCCGCCGGGCTTAAGCATACTGAACCGGCCGTCTGTTCAGACGACCGGAACGACGAAAGAACTCCACAAATAAGGTAGGTATCAAATGACCGAGCTTAATCAAAAATTGGCCTCAGCCTGGGAAACTTTCACCGCGGGCGAATGGCAGAATGCCGTCGATGTGCGCGACTTTATTCAGAAAAACTACACGCCGTATGAAGGTGACGAGTCTTTCCTCGCCGGTGCCACTGAAGCCACCACCGCGCTGTGGGAAAGCGTTCTTGAAGGCATCAAAATTGAGAACCGCACCCATGCGCCGGTCGATTTTGATACCGACCTCGCATCAACTATTACTTCGCACGACGCCGGTTTCATCAACAAGAAACTGGAAAAAATCGTCGGCCTGCAAACTGAAGCTCCGCTGAAACGCGGCCTGATTCCGTTTGGCGGCATCAAGATGGTTGAAGGTTCCTGTAAAGTATATGGTCGCGAGCTGGATCCGTCCCTGAAAAAAATCTTCACCGAATATCGTAAAACCCATAACCAGGGCGTATTCGATGTGTATACCCCGGATATCCTGCGTTGCCGTAAATCAGGCGTGCTGACCGGCCTGCCTGATGCTTATGGTCGTGGACGCATCATCGGTGACTACCGCCGCGTTGCGCTGTACGGTATCGATTTCCTGATGAAAGATAAATTCGCCCAGTTCACTTCGCTGCAGAGCGATATGGAAAATGGCGTTGATCTTGAAGCCACTATCCGTCTGCGTGAAGAGATTGCTGACCAGCACCATGCACTGGCGCAAATTAAAGAGATGGCAGCAAAATATGGCTGCGATATCTCCGGCCCGGCTACGAATGCGCTGGAAGCAGTACAGTGGACATACTTCGGCTACCTGGCAGCGGTTAAATCGCAGAACGGTGCAGCAATGTCATTTGGTCGTGTTTCGACCTTCCTTGATATCTACATTGAACGCGATCTGAAAGCCGGCAAGATCACTGAGCAAGAAGCACAGGAACTGATCGACCACCTGGTAATGAAACTGCGTATGGTGCGTTTCCTGCGTACCCCTGAGTATGATGAGCTGTTCTCTGGCGACCCAATCTGGGCCACCGAGTCACTGGCAGGTATGGGCGTTGATGGCCGTACGCTGGTCAGTAAATCCAGCTTCCGCTTCCTGAATACGCTGTACACCATGGGCCCGTCTCCTGAGCCAAACATGACCATTCTGTGGTCTGAAAAACTGCCACTGAACTTTAAAAAATACGCGGCGAAAGTTTCCATCGATACGTCATCAGTGCAGTACGAAAATGATGATCTGATGCGTCCTGATTTTGACAACGATGACTACGCGATTGCCTGCTGCGTCAGCCCAATGATCGTCGGTAAACAAATGCAGTTCTTTGGTGCCCGCGCTAACCTGGCGAAAACCATGCTGTACGCCATCAACGGCGGCATCGATGAAAAAATGAAAATGCAGGTTGGTCCAAAAGAAGCGCCAATCATGGATGAAGTCCTGGACTTCGATATCGTGATGGGTCGTTTGGATCACTTTATGGACTGGCTGGCCAAACAGTATGTGACCGCGCTGAACGTCATTCACTATATGCATGACAAATACAGCTACGAAGCATCACTGATGGCTCTGCATGACCGCGATGTTTATCGTACTATGGCATGTGGTATCGCCGGCCTGTCCGTTGCGGCTGACTCACTGTCAGCGATTAAATACGCTAAAGTGAAACCAGTGCGTGATGAAGATGGCCTGGCGATTGACTTTGAAATCGAAGGTGAATATCCGCAGTTTGGTAACAACGACCCGCGCGTTGATGATCTGGCCTGTGATCTGGTTGAACGCTTCATGAAGAAAATTCAGCAGCTGAAAACTTATCGCAATGCGGTGCCAACGCAGTCAGTACTGACCATCACCTCAAACGTGGTGTACGGTAAGAAAACCGGTAACACTCCGGATGGTCGTCGCGCCGGTGCACCGTTCGGACCAGGTGCTAACCCAATGCACGGTCGTGACCAGAAAGGCGCGGTTGCATCACTGACTTCAGTGGCGAAACTGCCGTTTGCCTACGCGAAAGATGGTATCTCTTATACCTTCTCTATCGTGCCAAACGCGCTGGGCAAAGATGACGACGTGCGTAAAACCAACCTTGCTGGCCTGATGGATGGCTATTTCCATCACGAATCCAGCATCGAAGGCGGTCAGCACCTTAACGTCAACGTGATGAACCGTGAGATGCTGCTGGATGCAATGGATAATCCGGAAAAATATCCGCAGCTGACCATTCGCGTTTCAGGTTATGCAGTGCGTTTTAACTCGCTGACCAAAGAACAGCAGAAGGACGTTATTACCCGTACCTTCACTAAGTCGCTGTAATCTTAGTCGCCTGAGGGCTTAACAAAGGCTCCACCCGTGGAGCCTTTTTAGTTAAAGCCTGCTTTGCCAGCCATCTGCACGTCAGGTCGCTGGCAAAACAGTCTTACATAACGCAGCGCTTAAAGACTGCGTAACCTGTCACTGACAGGTTCACCATGGAGAACTCATCGCAATGTCAGCTATCGGTCGTATTCACTCATTCGAATCCTGCGGAACCGTAGACGGTCCCGGCATCCGTTTTATCACCTTCTTTCAGGGCTGCCTGATGCGTTGCCTGTACTGCCATAATCGTGATACCTGGGACACCCACGGCGGTACTGAGATCACCGTGGAAGAGTTGATGAAGGATGTGGTTTCCTATCGCCACTTTATGAATGCCTCCGGCGGCGGCGTAACCGCATCGGGCGGCGAAGCGATTTTGCAGGCGGAGTTTGTCCGCGACTGGTTTCGTGCCTGCCATGCGGAAGGTATTCATACCTGTCTCGATACCAATGGCTTTGTGCGCCGCTATGATCCGGTAATTGATGAACTGCTGGATGTGACCGACTTAGTGATGCTGGATCTGAAGCAGATGAATGATGATATCCATCAAAATCTGGTCGGCGTCTCTAATCACCGCACGCTGGACTTCGCCCGCTATATTGCTAAACGCGGTATCCGGACCTGGATCCGTTATGTCGTGGTTCCAGGCTATTCGGATGATGATGATTCAGCGCACAAGCTGGGAGAATTTACCCGCGACATGGGCAACGTCGAGAAAATCGAGCTACTGCCTTATCATGAGTTGGGTAAACATAAATGGATTGCGATGGGCGAAGAGTACAAGCTGGACGGCGTCAAGCCACCGACAGCTGACACCATGGATCGCATAAAGCATATTCTTGAAGGCTATGGTCACAAGGTAATGTATTGATACCGGCGGCGAAAACGCCTTCTTAGATCTTTGTCAGTCAGGGGCGGCTAACGTTTTAGCCGCCCCTGAACATATTCAGGCGTGAGCAATTGGCGTCGCGTGCTGGTCGGCTTTACGCAGCAGCATCACCAGATACACCAGCGCCACCGCCGCAATCATCACAAACAGCAGATTGTCCGAATAATTCTGCATCAGCATTGACGTCATGGTAGGCCCCACCAGGCTGCCAATGGTGTAACTTAACAACAGCGCCTGATTCATCGCCACTAATTCATGCCGGGTCACTTTCTCACAGGCCCAGGACATCGCCACCGGATACAGCGTAAAGCCTGCGCAACCGAGCACGAACAGCGCCGGGCCCATTGCAGCATCACTTAACATTGCAATTGCACCGACAATCATCACGAATACCTGCACGCGCAGCACCAGCAAGCGGCCAAAGCGGTCAGCCAGGCGGCCGACCGGCCATTGTCCGATAATCCCGGCACTGACCAGCAGCGCCATCCAGTACCCGACCGAAGCATCGCTCATGCCATGATGTGACAGCCACAGCGGCATCAGGCCGTACAATGACCCCAGAACCACGCCAGAGATAATGCAGCCGTTGATACCCAAACGTGCGCTACGACGGCGCAGCATCGACCACATGCGGCCTGGCGCCTCTTCTTCCTCACCACCGGTATTCACTTTAGTAAATATCAGCGGCAGAATAGCGGCAATCATCACGCCGGTGACCCACGGTAAAACATTCAGCAGCTCTGTCGACACTTTGCTGACCAGCAGCTGACCGACGACGGTACCAAGGTAGTAAACCATCATATATGCCGCCAGCAGCTGACCACGGTTGCGCACCGTGCCACTGCACATCAATGCGCTCTCAACCACCACCCAGATCAGCGCACAGCCCATCCCGGCAGCAAAACGCCCGAGGCTCCACGCCATAAAGCCACTGCTCATTCCTAACCATGCGGTCGCAAGGGCAAACACTACCGTCGCCAGATAGTAGCTGTAGTTAAAACCGAGACGTTTGATTAACCAACCCGCCACCAACGTTCCTGCGAGATTACCGGTAAAAAAGGATGAGCTAACCATCCCGACCTGCCAGGTAGGCAACCGATCGTGCGTCAACCAGAGTGGAACTAAGGTATTGAGCACGGCAATTGAAACCGTCAACAGTAATAAGCCGCAGAGCAGCAAGATGACAGGGCGAGACCAGGTGGACATAGATGAAACGGCCAAAGTAAGCAGGGAGATTTGGCGCGCATATTGCCATTACTAATGCTAATGTCAACGCACAGAAATCGACCATCGCACGATTTGCCTGAGACCGATTTAATTTTTTTATCTACAACGGCTTACGGATAAATGTGGTAACCCCCGCAAAGCGAAATATCTCTATGATTTATCGAATTTTTCGCCAAATATCGCCGGTTGAGAACCATCATTTTTATTGCTGATAAAATTTACTCATAGTCGTAAAAAAAGCCCGGCAACTTATCGTTGCCGGGCTTTCTGAAGCGATGAAACTTTCAGCGCTGTTAGCCGATAAATTCCAGCCCTTTCATATAAGGACGCAATACTTCCGGCACCTGAATACGACCATCAGCTTGCTGATAGTTTTCCAGTACCGCAACCAGCGCGCGACCAACAGCCAGGCCGGAACCGTTCAGGGTATGGACCAGACGCGGTTTCTTCTCGGTTTTGCTGCGGCAACGGGCCTGCATACGGCGCGCCTGGAAATCACTCATATTCGAACATGAAGAGATCTCACGGTAGGTATCTTGCGCCGGCAGCCAGACTTCAAGGTCGTAAGTTTTTGTCGCACCGAAACCCATATCGCCAGTACACAGCAGCACTTTACGATAAGGCAGGTTCAGCAGTTGCAACACTTTCTCAGCGTGACCAGTCAGTTCTTCCAGCGCCTGCATGGAATCTTCCGGACGAACGATCTGCACCATTTCAACTTTATCAAACTGGTGCATACGGATCAGACCACGGGTGTCACGGCCATAAGAACCGGCTTCAGAACGGAAGCATGGCGTGTGCGCCGTCATCTTCAGCGGCAGAGACTCTTCCTCGACAATTTCGTCACGCACGAGGTTAGTCAACGGCACTTCTGAAGTCGGAATCAGCGCATAACTGCTGCTCTCTGACTCTTCTTCCAGCGGACGCGTATGGAACAGATCTTCGCCAAACTTCGGCAGCTGACCGGTGCCGTACAGCGAGGCGTGGTTAACCAGGTAAGGCACGTAGGTTTCCAGATAACCGTGCTGCTCAGTGTGCAGATCGATCATAAACTGGCTCAGTGCGCGATGCATACGCGCGATCTGACCTTTCATCACCACAAAACGTGAACCGGTCAGTTTAACCGCAGAGGCAAAATCCAGCCCCTGTGCCATCTCGCCCAGTTCAACGTGGTCACGAATGGTAAAATCAATTTTACGTGGTTCGCCCCAGCGGCTGATTTCCAGATTCTCGCTGTCATCTTTACCCAGCGGAACTTCATCAGACGGCAGGTTAGGCATGGTCAGCGCGAAGTCGCGAATTTCATTCTGCAGTGCATCCAGCTCAGACTTGGCGGCGTCAAGACGTTCGCCCAGTGTATTCACTTCCTGACGCAACGACTCGATATCTTCCCCACGCGCTTTGGCCTGACCGATGGATTTGGATCGGGAGTTACGCTCTGCCTGCAGATTTTCAGTTTCGACCTGCAACACTTTACGACGCTCTTCGAGGGAGCGCAGCGTGTCAACATCCAGTTTAAATCCTCGGCGTGCCAGTTTTTCAGCGACTGCGTCTGGCTCGTTACGCAGCAGATTGGGATCGAGCATGCTAATCCTGTGATTATTATGGTTGAGTAACACCCAGAGTTGCTGAAGTTTCAGCAGCAGCATCAGCAGTATTCACCGATTCGAAGGCCTGACCGTAGTCAGCTTATCGTGATTGGTGAGCGTGTTGCCTGGCTGCAACTCCAATAACGTTGGGTAATAAATTAGAGGGACGCATCCGCATATCCGGCGAATACGTTGAATTCATTGCTAACCTTACCGCAACGTCTGAATTAGCGGTAGCGTTTTGTCGGGCTATTTTGATCCTGACCGGTCAACCAGGCGAGCTTTTCGCCAATTTTACCCTCAAGACCGCGAGAAGTTGGCTGATAATAGCGCGTTTGGGCCATCTGTTGCGGGAAGTAGTTTTCACCTGCAGCATAGGCATTAGGTTCATTGTGAGCATACCGATACTCGGCACCCAGCCCCATCTCTTTCATCAGTTTGGTCGGTGCATTACGAAGGTGCTCCGGCACATCGTAATCGGGGTTTTCACGCGCATCGCGCATTGCCGCTTTAAATGCGGTATACACTGCATTGCTCTTTGGCGCGCAGGCAAGGTAGACAATCGCCTGAGCAATCGCGCGTTCACCCTCTGCCGGGCCGACGCGGGTAAAACAATCCCAGGCGGAAATGGCGACCTGCATGCCACGGGGATCGGCATTGCCGACGTCTTCCGAAGCGATCGCCAGCAAACGTCGGGCGACATACAGCGGATCGCCGCCTGCGGTAATAATGCGAGCATACCAGTAAAGCGCCGCATCGGGTGCTGAACCACGCACCGACTTGTGCAGCGCCGAAATTAAGTCGTAAAAACGGTCGCCTTTATTATCGAAACGGGCGCTGCGTTCACCGGAAACCTCATTCAACAGTTGCGGTGTCAGTTCGCGCTGGCCCTGCGCATTGGTTTCGGCCATATCGGCCATCATTTCCAGCGTATTCAGCGCACGGCGCGCATCGCCATTCACCAGCTCGGCAATCATCGCGCGGGTATTATCGGGCAACAAAATATTCTGGCTGCCATAACCGCGCTCACTATCGCTCATCGCCTGTTCAAGCACCTGCTCTATATCAGCGATAGTCAGTGATTTCAGTAAGTAGACACGCGCCCGCGACAGCAGCGCCGAGTTCAGCTCAAAGGAAGGATTCTCGGTAGTAGCACCGATGAAAGTGATAGTGCCATCTTCGATGTGCGGCAGAAAGGCATCCTGCTGGCTTTTATTGAAGCGATGCACCTCGTCAACAAACAAGATGGTGCGACGGCCAGCATTACGATTTTGTCGCGCGCGCTCTATCGCCTCACGGATCTCTTTCACCCCTGAGGTGACGGCGGAAATGCGCTCAACATCAGCCTTGCCGTAATGGCCAATAATTTCTGCCAGTGTGGTTTTACCGGTCCCTGGCGGCCCCCATAAAATCATCGAGTGCAAGTGACCGGCTTCGATGGCGCGCGGCAACGGTTTTCCCGCTGCCAGCAAGTGCTGTTGGCCGATATATTGCGCCAGCGTGTTGGGCCGCATACGCGCGGCCAACGGCTGAAACTCGTTATGAGAAAAATCCAGGGACAGATTACTCACTTAAACCTCACTGACGCTGATCGTCAACCGTCACGCCTTTAGGTGGCGTAAAAGTAAACTTGTCAGCACTTACTGCACCATTCTGCTGGGTTTTCAGCGTATAAGAACTGCGCTGATCGTCTTGCTCAATGGCACTGAACTGATTAATGGTGCCATTAGGTGAAACGTTGATGGTGAACTGCTTCAGGTTACCGGCGGCACTTTTCGGCGTCAGTGCAAAATTGTCGCCCTGCTGCTTAATGTTGTACTGCTGCCAGTCGCTGGACTGGTTACGTGCAATCAGCATAAATGGCGTGTTGCTGGTAGCATCTTTCAGCCAGCTGGCACTGACCTGCTCGACAAACGGGTTGTAAAACCACAAAGTTTTGCCGTCGGAGATCAGCACGCTTTCATCCGGCGCTGTCATATGCCAGTTAAACAGATTCGGCCGTTGAACCCACAGCTCACCTTCACCATCCTGTACCGAAGAGCCGCTGGCATCGGTAACTTTCTGCGTAAAGCTGGCATGGAAGCTTTTAACTTTGCCCAGGCGTTGCTGCAAATCACTGGCAGCATCAGCCAGTGCAGCCGTCGAAGTCAGGGTAGCCAGCAGGCAGCAAGAAAGTAATAATTTTTTCATTTATATATCCCGTCGTTACGAGCCGTGAAAATCATCGGCACGGGTAGCAATATCGCCGCCCTTAAGTGTGGTAAACAACATTGGCACGGGCGGCAGTAATGCCGTCCGTGCCAATACCAGGCGATCTATTACATCTCATGAGACGGTGGAGCCAGTACTTCACGATTACCGTTATGACCCGGTGATGACACAATCCCCTGTGCCTCCATCTGCTCGATAATTCGTGCCGCACGGTTGTAGCCGATGCGGAACTGACGCTGCACGCCAGAAATCGACGCACGTCGTTTCTCAACGATAAATGCCACCGCCTGATCGAACAGTGGATCCAGCTCTTCGTCAGTATCGAGACCCAGACTGCCACCTTCGCCCTCTTCACCAGCAGTAATGCTGTCGATATATTGCGGGCGACCGCGTGCTTTCCAGTCCTGCACCACCGCATGTACCTCTTCATCACGGACGAATGCGCCATGCACACGTACCGGTATCGAGGAGTTCGGTGGCATATACAGCATATCACCCATTCCCAACAGCGATTCGGCACCGGCCTGATCGAGGATGGTTCGCGAGTCAATTTTACTCGATACGGTAAAGGCGATACGGGTCGGAATGTTGGCCTTAATCAGACCGGTAATCACATCCACCGATGGACGCTGGGTCGCCAGTACCAGGTGGATACCTGCCGCACGGGCTTTTTGTGCCAGACGCGCAATCAGCTCTTCCACTTTTTTACCGACTGCCATCATCAGGTCGGCGAACTCATCCACCATCACCACGATATAAGGCAGTTTCTCCAGCACCGGCGGTGTGGTTTCCATGCTGTCGCCCGGCTTCCAGAATGGATCGGGAATCGGACGGCCCATCGCCGCAGCCTGCTCAATCTTCTCGTTGTAACCGGCCAGATTGCGCACGCCCAGCGCCGACATCAGCTTATAACGACGCTCCATTTCACCGACACTCCAACGCAGCGCATTAGCAGCATCTTTCATATCGGTTACCACTTCCGTCAGCAGATGCGGAATACCCTCGTAAACCGACAGCTCGAGCATTTTCGGGTCGATCATAATAAAGCGCACTTCTTCCGGCGTGGCTTTATACAACATACTGATAATCATGGCGTTAACGCCAACTGACTTACCAGAACCGGTGGTACCCGCCACCAGCAAGTGCGGCATTTTACCTAAATCTGCCACCACCGGTTGACCAGCGATATCTTTACCCAGCACCACGGAAAGCGGCGATGGATTGTCGCGGAATTTCGCACAGTCCAGCACTTCGCGCAGGTAAACCGTCTGACGACGTTTGTTTGGCAGTTCCAGTCCGACATAAGGCTTACCTGGAATCACCTCTACCACACGCACCGCCACGGCGGATAACGAGCGCGCCAGGTCACGGGACAGGTTAGAGATTCGGGCAGCTTTTACCCCCGGCGCCAAATCCAGTTCGTAACGCGTAATCACCGGCCCTGGCGAAATGCCCACCACTTCGGCTTTAACGCGATAATCCGCCAGCCGCGCCTCAACCAGACGTGCCGTCTGCTCCAGCGCAAACATATCAACCGGCTCCTCTTCCGCTGGCGGCGAGGTCAGCAGATCTAAGGTTGGCAGCGGCGTGGCAGGTTTATGCAGCGGCTGCTCGTGACGCATCAGGAACGGGTGAATCAGACTGTCGACAGCAGGTTCTGCGGGTTTCTGCACGGCAGCGGCTGGCTGAGCCGCGGGTGCAGACTGCCAGCTGGCCGCTGACGATGCCGTCGGCTGCTGAACGGGCTGCGGCGCATACTGCGGTGCCGCTGGTGCGGACTGCTGAACGGGCTGCGGCGCGTACTGTGGTGCCGCCGGTGCTGGAGCCGGTTGCTGCCAGGCTGGCGTAGCCGGTTGCGGCGGCTCAACATGATATTCAGGCTGGGCTTCTGCTTCCGGCATTGCATCCAGGGTAAACAGCGGCTCTGTCGGGCCGTCGTCAACCAGATCGTCCATTGGCGAGAAGTCAAAGGCACGCGATGTGTCTAAAGAGAAACTCTGCACCGGTTCAGCCTGAGCCGGCTCTTGCGTGTAACGCTGTTGCTGCTGCTCAGCGAACTGACGCGCCAGCACCGCCTGTTGTAGCGCCTCTTCATCCTCTTGCTCCGGCGCAAACTCTTCGCCATAGCGCTGTTGCTGCTGTGTCATAAAGGCTTCACGCAGCTGCGACTCCTGCATCATCGCCTGTTCATCTTCATCCGGCTGCACAGCCGCCGTTACAGGCTGCGGCGCTAGCTGTTGCTCCTGCTCTTTGGCCTTCTCTTCGGCGATGCGCTGGGATGGCAGCTTAATACCATAAGAAGCCAGTTCACGACGCGTTGGTAGTTTCACCGGATTCGGGCGCGGTAGTTCAGGGCCAATACCCTGTTTTACCTGTGGATTACCGTCGCTGCCGCTGGTCGCAGTGAACCCCGGCATAAATGCCGCTGCACTGGCTGCAACCTTCGCGGCATCGGCAACGCTGCCCGGCTGCGGCGAATTCGCGGCAATCGCCGTCGGCTCAGCTTGTGGAGCCGAGAAATCAAACGGTGAAGCGGTAGATGCTGACGTGTCACGCCAGTTGCCCATGCGCGGGCCATCATCTTCACTCTCCAACGGATGATTCGGCGCAGGTGTTTCGTCCGGTACTTCAAAACGATACACCGGTGGCGCTTCAGGCTGTGGCGCAGGGAGGTCTGCCGGAGCTGGCTGGCCGATCGCAGGTGCGGCAACCGGACGCTCTGCCGCCGTATCCGGGGGCGTCACTTCAGGTGCTGGCGCACGTTGCGCAGCATTCGCGGTTGCCGCCAGTGCAGCCGTGGTCGCCGCTGCGGCTTTCGCTAACAGTGGGTCCTGCGTTTCAACGTCTTCATCTTCGCCCTGCTGTTGCGCGGCAACTGGCTTCGGTGCCGACAGCAATACGTCGTCGTCATCATGCGCCGCCACTTTCTGTGCCGGAACAGCGCGGGGTTGATCGTCTTCCTCTTCCTCTTCCTGCCACCGTTCATCGTGGCGGGAGCGGTTACTGGCAAAAGTCAGCACGCCCATCACCGTGCCGCCAATTTTTTCGGCAATCATCAGCCATGACCAGCCGGTATACAGCGTCAGTCCCGCCGCCCAAACGCACAGCAGGGTTAATGTTCCGCCCGCACCATTAAAATAGGGTGCCATCGCATTACTCACCAGGCTGCCAATTACGCCGCCCGATGCGAAATACCAGATGTCATCAGCGTTAATCGCCGCCAGTCCGCAGGTGGTGATCACCAGCGCCAGCACGCCGATCAAGCGTAGTGCTACCGCGAAATAGTCGATGTAATCCTGGCTGTCACGCTGGCGGAAGGTGATCCAGCAAAGTCCCAGAATGACCGGAGGAATGGCATAGGCCATTACGCCAAAAATAAACAGCAACGTATCGGCAAGCCACGCGCCCGGCGCGCCACCGAGATTGTGAATCGGTTCATGCCAGGCGGTCTGTGACCAACTGGGATCGGAAGGATTGAAGCTCAGCAGCGCAGCCATCAAATAAACGGCGAAAAGAGCAACAATAATTAACAGCGCTTCGAGTAAACGACGTCCACTACTCAGCGGCTGCAAGGTAACTTCTTTATCTTCTGTGTATTCCTGGCTCAAGAGTACTCTCCAGGTGCCTGTAAACTTGGAAGGCAACAGCGCCGGGCAAGCCCGACGCTGAACCTGTATGAATTCACAGGAGTGTACCGAAATCTATCAGGTTTTGCACCTGCCCTGTGTTACCGCGTTTTAATCACTAAGCGGTTACTTTGTTTCACTTCTTCCATGACAACGTAGGTGCGTGTGTCATTCACACCAGGCAGACGCAGCAAGGTTTCCCCCAGCAATTTACGATAAGCCGACATATCAGGAACACGCGTTTTCAACAGATAGTCGAAATCGCCAGAAACGAGGTGACACTCTTGAGTTTCCTCAAGTTTTTGAACTGCGGCGTTAAATTGCTCAAACACGTCGGGCGCACCACGATTCAGAGTAATCTCAACAAAAACCAGCAGTGAAGCATCAAGATAATGCGGGTTCAGCTGCGCGGTATAGCCAAGAATAAAACCCTGACGCTCCAGGCGACGCACGCGCTCAAGACACGGCGTTGGCGATAAGCCAACCCGTTTGGAAAGCTCGACGTTAGAAATTCGACCATCCTTTTGCAGCTCATTGAGGATATTACGGTCGATTCTGTCGAGATCTTTACCGGGGCGTTTTTTATTGTCTACCATTATTATTGTCTCTCTTAATTCCTTCCCTTTACCTGCCACACCCTGCACGACATCTATGTAACAGAGTTGTTTGAAGTGAAGACATTGAGTCTGTTGCTCGATAAGCGCCATCCATATGACGCATGTTGCCTGTCCACACCATGCGTCATGACAAATGACAGACTGAGTTTATTCGGAGTAATGTGCGAAACACGGTATGAAACCCTGCTCTGCTGCCCTAAAAACCCTCTGCTTCCCATAATGTTTTCGCAAAAGCGCAGCCGATTGTCAAAGTAAAACAAACAAAATCAGTACAACATGCCATATGCCGTGCTGCACGACTGTTTTTAAAAAGGTATTTTTGCTTTGAACGGCGCGCTGTTGCTGCCCGCTGCTGGTTTTTTACCCGGCAGCGTGATACCCGCGATTCATCGGTCAAAACTGTTGCATCGATTGTTAACAAAATTTCAGAATGCTTTTGTTGCGGCGTTAAATTCCCTACAATCCCTGAATATGTTTGCCAGTTAACAAACGAGGGTCTCATGGGCACGGCCAAACACAGTAAATTATTAATTCTGGGCTCTGGTCCAGCAGGCTATACCGCCGCGGTTTACGCAGCGCGCGCTAACCTGAATCCGGTGCTGATTACCGGTCTGGAAAAAGGCGGTCAGCTGACCACGACCACTGACGTGGAGAACTGGCCAGGCGATCCGAGCGAATTAACCGGCCCGCTGCTGATGGAACGCATGCATGAGCATGCGGTGAAGTTCAACACCGAGATTATTTTCGACCATATTCATACCGTTGATTTGCAGAATCGTCCGTTCCGTCTGACCGGCGACAGCGGTGAATACACCGCGGATGCTCTGATCATCGCTACCGGCGCGTCTGCTCGTTACCTGGGTCTGCCTTCGGAAGAAGCCTTCAAAGGCAAAGGCGTTTCCGCTTGTGCTACCTGTGACGGCTTTTTCTATCGTAACCAGAAAGTGGCGGTAATTGGCGGCGGCAATACTGCCGTTGAAGAAGCGCTTTATCTGGCAAATATCGCGGCAGAAGTTCATCTGATTCACCGCCGTGACAGCTTCCGTGCTGAAAAAATCCTGATCGACCGGCTGATGGAAAAAGTTAAAAACGGCAATATCGTGCTGCATACCGATCGGACGCTGGAAGAAGTGGTCGGCGATCAGATGGGCGTGACTGGTGTGCGTCTGCGTGCGGTTTCCGGAAGTGAAGAGATTGAACAGCTGGATGTTGCCGGCCTGTTTGTGGCGATTGGTCACAGTCCAAACACCGCTATCTTCAACGGTCAGCTGGAGCTGGAAAACGGTTATATCAAGGTTCAGTCGGGTATTCACGGCAATGCTACCCAGACCAGTATTCCTGGGGTGTTTGCCGCCGGTGACGTGATGGATCATATTTATCGCCAGGCGATAACTTCAGCCGGTACCGGTTGTATGGCAGCGCTCGACGCTGAACGCTATCTTGACGGATTAGTTAAGAACGATAAGTAAGTTGTTAAAACACTGATCGAATTTTACAACGGCGACTGCTCATCAGTCGCCTTTTTTCATTCTGCCATGTACCATTGCCAGCGACTTATCGTTGGGTCATTTATGTGGCACTCCCCGGTGGCTGCCAGTTTCGTTTTTCTGCAAGAACGGTAACTGATGAACAAGACACGTCAACAACAACTTACCCGCTGGCTGAAACAACAGAACGTGCATGCGCGCCGTTGGTTACGCCTCTCTTTTCTGCTCGGCCTGATCAGCGCGCTGTTAATCATTGCGCAAGCCTGGTTATTGGCGTCGCTGCTGCATAAGCTGATTGCGCTTAATATTCCGCGTAGCGAATTAGTCAGCGATTTTATGCTGCTGTTAAGCTGCTTTATTGTCAGGGCGGCGATTGGCTGGCTGCGTGAACGTGTTGGCTTTTACTGTGGGCTGGCAATACGGCGCACGCTGCGTAAAACGGTATTAGATCGTCTGGATAAGTTAGGCCCGGCGTGGATTCAGGGTAAACCGGCCGGTAGCTGGGCAAGCCTGCTGCTGGAACAGATAGAAGAGATGCAGGATTACTATGCCCGCTATCTGCCGCAGATGTCGCTGGCGGTGTTAATCCCCTGCTTTATTTTGATTGCCATCTTCCCGATCAACTGGGCAGCCGGGGTCATTCTGTTGGCTACCGCCCCGCTAATCCCGCTGTTTATGGCGCTGGTAGGCATGGGGGCAGCGGATGCTAATCGCCGCAACTTTCTGGCGTTATCGCGTCTGAGCGGCCATTTTCTTGATCGATTACGGGGTCTGGAAACTTTACGCCTGTTCCACCGCGCCGCCGCTGAAACCGACAATATTAATACTGCCTCAGAGAGTTTTCGCCAGCGCACTATGGAAGTATTGCGCCTTGCCTTCCTCTCCTCGGCGGTTCTGGAATTTTTCGCGTCACTCTCTATTGCTATTGTGGCGGTCTACTTTGGTTTCTCCTATCTGGGTGAACTTAACTTCGGTCATTACGGCACCGGCGTTACGCTGTTTGCCGGTTTTCTGGTGCTGATCCTCGCACCGGAGTTTTTCCAGCCGCTGCGCGATCTCGGTACTTTTTATCATGCTAAAGCGCAGGCGGTAGGGGCTGCCGATTCGCTGCATACCTTCCTCAGCGAGACTGATGAAATCACCGTGGCACAAGGCGAGCGGATGCTTAACGCCGATGACGCGCTGACGCTGATCGCCAGCCAGCTGGTTATCCTGTCACCTGCTGGCTCAGTGCTGGCCGGGCCGCTTACTTTTACCCTGCAACCCGGGCAGCGGGTGGCGCTGGTCGGGCAAAGCGGCGCGGGTAAAAGCTCGCTGCTGAATGTTCTGTCTGGTTTTCTGCCCTATCAGGGTTCGTTGACGGTAAACGGTATTGAACTGCGTGAACTCAGCGCCGGGCACTGGCAGCAGCAGCTGGCGTGGGTTGGGCAAAATCCACAGTTACCGGCAACGACGCTGCGCGGCAATCTGCTGTCAGGTGAGTCGGGCGATACGGCGCAACTGCAGCACGCTATCCAGCAGGCTGGCGTCGATGAGTTTCTGGCGCAACTGCCGCAGGGGCTGGATACTGAAATTGGCGATCATGCTGCCCGCCTGTCAGTGGGACAGGCGCAGCGCGTGGCGGTAGCACGTGCACTGCTGAAACCGTCGAGGCTGATGCTGCTCGATGAGCCAGGCGCCAGCCTCGACAGTGACAGTGAACATCAGGTGATGCGCACACTGTTGCAGGCTTCACAACAACAAACCACGCTGCTGGTCACTCATCAGCTGAATCAGCTGTCACAGTGGGATGAAATCTGGGTAATGCGCGATGGCCAGCTGATTCAGCAAGGCAGCTGGGATGCGCTGGTGGCGCAGGATGGGCCATTTGCCGAACTGTTATCTCAGCGCCAGGGAGCCATTGAATAATGAAAGCCCTTCTGCCTTTTCTGAAGCTCTATCGTCGACACTTTGTTCGCTTAACGCTGGGCGTACTGCTGGCGATCATCACCCTGCTGGCAAGCATCGGCTTGCTGACGCTATCGGGCTGGTTTCTCGCCGCCTCGTCGCTGGCGGGCTTTGCTGGCCTGTACACCTTTAATTATATGCTGCCGGCTGCTGGCGTGCGCGGCGCGGCGATTACCCGCACCGCGGCGCGTTATTTTGAGCGACTGGTCAGTCACGACGGTACTTTCCGCGTGCTGCAACATTTGCGGGTGTTCACTTTCAGCAAATTGCTGCCGCTCTCCCCTGCCGGTATTGCGCGCTTTCGTCAGGGGGAATTACTCAATCGCCTGGTCGCGGACGTCGATACGCTCGATCATCTCTATTTACGGGTCATTTCACCGCTGGTCGGCGCATTGATGGTCATCCTGCTGGTGACCTTTGGCCTGAGCTTTCTGGACAGTCAACTGGCCACGACGCTTGGGCTGATTATGCTGCTGACGCTGCTGGTGATGCCGCCGCTATTTTATCGCGCCGGTCGTCCGGCAGGTGAAGCTATTACGCTGCTGCGCGGTCAGTATCGTCTGCAGCTGATTCGCTGGCTGCAGGGCAGCGCAGAACTGAAAATCTACGGTGCCGCCAGCACCTATCGTGCGCGTCTGGATGAGACCGAACGCCAGTGGCAAAAAGCGCAGCGTCAACAGGCCAGTCTGGGTGGATTATCACAGGCGATGATTCTGCTGATTAGCGGCGTGACCGTCACATTACTGCTGTGGCTCAGCGCCGGCGGAGTGGGTGAAATGACCCAGCCCGGCGCGCTGATTGCGCTTTTCGTGTTCTGCGCGCTGGCGTCGTTTGAAGCGCTGGCGCCGGTAGGTGCAGCCTTCCAGCATTTAGGCCAGGTGGTGGCCTCTGCCGTGCGCGTCAACCAGATAATTGACCAGCCAGCAGCCGTCAGTTTTCTGCAGCAGCAACATGCCCGACCGGACGGCATGTCTGTGGTGCTGAATAACGTCAGCTTCAGCTACCCTTCCGCCACTCGTCCGGCGATTAACGGCGTGTCGCTGTCGGTTGCCCGCGGAGAGAAGATTGCGCTACTGGGCCGCACCGGATGTGGCAAGTCGACGCTGTTGCAGCTGCTGACCCGCGCATGGGATCCACAAGCCGGTGACATCCTGCTGGCAGGCCTGCCGCTGCGCGACTGGGATGAAGCCTCGCTGCGAGCCAGCACCAGCGTGGTCAGCCAGCGCGTGCATCTGTTCAGCCAGACACTGCGCGATAACCTGCTGTTGGCCGCGCCCGCCAGCAGTGATGATGCGCTGACTGCGGTTTTACAGCAGGTTGGCCTCGGTAAGCTGCTGGAGAACGAAGAAGGGCTGAATGCCTGGGTTGGTGAAGGTGGACGTCAGCTCTCCGGCGGTGAATTACGCCGTCTCGGTATTGCCCGCGCGCTGCTTCATGACAGCGATTTGCTGCTGCTGGATGAGCCGACCGAAGGGCTGGATGCCGAAACCGAGCGTCAGATCCTTGAGCTGCTGTGGCAACTGGGCAGCAGTAAAACGCTGATAATGGTCACTCACCGCTTGCAGGGGCTGGATAAACTCGACCGTATTTACGTGATGGATCAGGGAGCGATTCTTGAACAGGGGAATCATGCGGAATTGATTGCCAGACGTGGTCGTTACTGGCATTTTCACCAGCGCTTTGCGCTATAGTGTAAGTTCCTTGCCCGGTGAAAACAGACTATGCGACTGATCCAACTCTCACGTGACTCGCTGAATTTTCCGCCAGCCGAAATGGCGCTGAAAGAACCAAATGGCTTGCTGGCAATGGGCGGCGATCTCAGCCCTGCGCGCTTGCTTAATGCTTATCAGCGCGGAATTTTCCCGTGGTTCTCACCCGGCGATCCGATTCTCTGGTGGTCGCCCGATCCGCGCGCGGTAATGTTTCCCGAGCAGTTTCATCTCAGCCGCAGCATGAAACGCTTTCATCGCCGCTCCCCCTATCACGTCACCCTGAATCAGGCATTTGAGGCCGTGATTGAGGGCTGTGCCAGCGAACGCCATGAGGGAACCTGGATTACGCCACAGGTAAAACAGGCATGGCTGAAATTATTCACCATGGGCAATGCCCAGTCAGTCGAGGTGTGGCTTGAGGATCGCTTAGTCGGTGGCCTGTATGGGATGGCGCTGGGAAAAGTTTTCTGCGGCGAATCGATGTTCAGTCGAAGCGAAAATGCCTCAAAAACCGCGTTACTGGTGTTCAGCCAGCACTTTAGCCAGCATGGCGGGGAACTGATTGATTGTCAGGTATTAAATCCGCACACTGCCTCATTAGGCGCCAGAGAGATTTCACGCGCAGACTGGCTTGCACGGCTGCATTCGCTGGCACAACAGCCGGTGAGCAACGGCTGCTGGCAAGGGCAACGGCTTTTTTAATACTTGAAAATGAGGTTTTCCACGCAATTGCAGATAACAGTGCTATAATATGCGCGTTTGGTATGTCGTCCGCCGTTCGCTGCACCATCAGCGAGCCGGAATTACCAGGCTGGGAATCTCTCAACGCACCGTTTCTGAACTGTTTTAATTGTGCGAATGATGCAGACTTAAAGCAGATTCTTAGCTCGCTATTCCCCCGCTGACGTCATCACACCCAATATTTATTCGCCTGCTGCTGACGATGTAAATCGCATCAATAGCAGCAAGTGCTGGTGACATCACCAACAATTGTTTACATAATACTTGAAATTCGGCATTATCTTGCCGGTTCAAAACTAAGGTAGTCTACCTAGAGGATTCGATGGCCAAAGAAGACAATATTGAAATGCAAGGTACCGTACTTGATACGTTACCTAACACCATGTTCCGCGTTGAATTGGAAAACGGGCACGTGGTTACCGCTCATATCTCCGGTAAAATGCGCAAAAACTATATCCGCATCCTGACGGGCGACAAAGTCACTGTAGAGCTGACCCCGTACGACCTGAGCAAAGGCCGCATTGTCTTCCGTAGTCGCTGATTTGCCCCATTCAGTGTCGATGCGTTAAGCGAGCGACACCCGTAAAAAAAGGCCGGATAATTTATTATCCGGCCTTTATTATTTGTGGGAGCCGAAAACGGCTCCCTGTGATAATGATACGGTTAATGCACCGTACCTTCGGTTTTACGCTTCTGAGCACTCAGGAAGTGATAAGTGAGCTGGTTATTCTCTTTATCCAGCGCCACTGACACTGACCCACCATCTACCAGCGAACCAAACAGCAGCTCGTTAGCCAGCGGTTTTTTCAGGCTCTCCTGCACGGTGCGCGCCATCGGACGAGCGCCCATCGCTTTATCGTAACCCTTCACTGCCAGCCATTCACGGGCTTCATCACTGACTTCCAGCGACACGCCTTTCGCGTCCAGCTGCGCCTGCAGTTCAACAATAAACTTGTCGACCACCTGATGGATGACTTCTGCCGACAGGTGTTTGAACCAAATAATATTGTCGAGACGGTTGCGGAATTCCGGGGTAAAGATCTTTTTGATCTCTTCCATCGCATCGGTACTGTTATCCTGCTGGATCAGGCCGATGGACTTACGCTCGGTCTCACGCACGCCGGCGTTAGTGGTCATCACCAAAATCACATTGCGGAAATCCGCTTTGCGACCGTTATTATCAGTCAGCATACCGTTGTCCATTACCTGCAACAGCAGGTTAAAGACATCCGGGTGCGCTTTCTCAATTTCGTCCAGCAGCAGAACCGCATGCGGATGTTTGATCACCGCATCGGTCAGCAGGCCGCCCTGATCGAAACCGACATAGCCCGGAGGCGCACCAATTAAACGGCTGACGGTGTGACGTTCCATATATTCGGACATATCAAAACGCAGCAGTTCAATCCCCAGCGCTTTCGCCAGCTGCACGGTCACTTCGGTTTTACCAACGCCAGTTGGGCCAGCAAACAGGAATGAACCGACCGGTTTACGATCCTGACCCAGGCCAGCACGACTCATTTTAATCGCTTCGGTTAACGCCTCAATGGCATTATCCTGACCGAACACCAGCATCTTCAGGCGGTCGCCAAGCGTTTTCAGCGTATCACGATCGGTTGCCGAGACACTCTTCTCTGGAATACGCGCAATGCGCGCCACTACTAACTCGATATCGGCGACATTAACGGTTTTCTTACGCTTGCTCACCGGCATCAACCGGCTGCGCGCCCCGGCTTCATCGATCACATCGATCGCTTTGTCCGGCAAATGACGGTCATTGATATATTTCACCGCCAGCTCAACCGCTGCACGCACCGCTTTAGCGGTATAGCGTACATCATGGTGCGCTTCATACTTCGGCTTCAGACCATTGAGGATCTGCACGGTTTCATCGATCGACGGCTCAGTGATATCGATCTTCTGGAAACGACGCGCCAGCGCACGATCTTTTTCGAAGATATTGCTGAATTCCTGATAAGTCGTCGAACCCATCACGCGGATTTTGCCGCTCGACAGCAGCGGTTTAATCAGGTTGGCCGCATCGACCTGCCCGCCTGACGCCGCGCCCGCACCAATAATGGTGTGGATCTCATCGATAAACAGAATACTGCTGGTATCCTGCTCAAGCTGTTTCAGCAACGCTTTAAAACGTTTTTCAAAGTCACCACGGTATTTGGTGCCGGCTAACAGCGAACCGATATCCAGCGAATAGATGGTGCAGTCCTTGATCACTTCAGGCACGTCGCCCTGCACAATGCGCCAGGCCAGTCCTTCAGCAATGGCGGTTTTACCCACGCCCGACTCACCCACCAGCAGCGGGTTATTTTTGCGGCGACGGCACAGTACCTGAATAGCGCGTTCCAGCTCTTTATCGCGCCCGATCAGCGGATCGATACCGCCAACGCGAGCAAGCTGATTAAGGTTGGTGGTGAAGTTTTCCATACGTTCCTCCCCGCCTGCTTGCTCTTCGTTAACCGGATTTTCTGCCCCTGGCGCCTGGCCAGGTTCATCTTTGCGCGTACCGTGGGAGATAAAGTTGACCACATCCAGTCGGCTGACTTCGTGCTTACGCAGCAGGTAAGCCGCCTGTGATTCCTGTTCGCTGAAAATCGCCACCAGCACGTTCGCGCCCGAAACCTCACTGCGTCCGGATGACTGAACATGGAATACCGCCCGCTGCAACACGCGCTGGAAGCTGAGCGTCGGCTGAGTGTCGCGCTCCTCTTCGCTGGCTGGCAGCACCGGTGTGGTTTGTTCGATGAAGGCTTCGAGCTCCAGACGCAGAGCAACAATATCCACCGTGCAGGCTTCCAGTGCCTCTCTGGCCGACGGGTTGCTGAGCAGTGCCAGCAACAGATGCTCGACGGTCATAAACTCATGACGGTGCTCGCGCGCTCTGGCGAAAGCCATGTTTAAACTGAGTTCCAGTTCTTGATTGAGCATTAGGCACCTCCCCCAATTATCGCCTGACAGACCACTCCCGAATGGAGCAGAAAACCGATCAGGCTTTTTCCAGCGTACATAGCAACGGATGCTCGTTATCTTTGGCGTACTGGTTCACGTGTGCGGCCTTGGTTTCAGCTACTTCGGCGGTGAAAACACCACAAATAGCTTTACCATGATAGTGAACCGTAAGCATCAGTTGCGTTGCACGTTCAACATCATAAGAAAAGAACTTTTGCAGTACGTCAATAACAAATTCCATCGGTGTATAGTCATCATTGTGCAGTATCACTTTATACATCGAGGGCGGCTTAAGCTCCTCACGCAGTTTATCTTCTGCAAGATGTTCAAAGTTAAGCCAGTCGTTAGTGTTTCCCATAGTAATCCGTGATTATTGTTCGTGACGTGCTGGCATCAGATTATCATGCCGTGCATTAAGTTTAACACGCCTGACGATTTGTCCAGCGCGGTTGAAATTTTATCTGATACTGCCGTTGCGCGACCTTCATCACAAAATTCGCAATAGCGTTAACTGCCTCAAATTTTGAGGATTTGGTCGCCGTCTCACAGGGCCATAAGCTTGACGCTAAGTCCGTTTTCTCTACATTGTACAGGCATAAGCTGATTGAGTTTTAAGCAGCTTGGGCTGAAAGCCAGATCACCTCACTACTTATAAATGTCTTGCGAGGGATGTAGAAGCATGGAGACGGGTACTGTTAAATGGTTCAATAACGCCAAAGGCTTCGGCTTTATCTGTCCTGTCGGTGGCGGCGAGGATATTTTCGCGCACTACTCGACGATTCAGATGGATGGTTACAGAACGCTGAAAGCCGGGCAACAAGTCCAGTTTGATTTACATGAAGGGCCTAAAGGCAATCATGCCAGCCTTATTGTTCCAGTAGAAGTGGCGGCCACCGTCAGTGCCTGACCATTTTCTCAGGTATTTTGTACAACCCTACCGAAAAATGCCAGCCACAGATGCTGGCATTTTTTTTTCTCAGACTCATCACGCTTAACAGTAAAATTGGGTCGCTTTTGGCCTTTTCAACCCTGCAACTAATCCGCCTGCCCGCGTGCCAGCCACAGTACGCGCGCAAACATCTGCCGCAGGATTGGCGGAATTGACTCAGTTCCGCGCCCGGCGGCGTCCATCGCCACCGCAATCGCCAGTTCCGGCTTCGACGAGCGCTGAATCGCCTTAGCGATAATGCGCCGCAGGTTCATCGGCACATTGGCTGGCAAATGTGCTATCCGGTGATAAACCTCGTTAAACCCCTGCTTATACAGAAAATGCTCCATATCCAGCGCCGGTAGCGTGGTCAGACGATCGCGCTCGCGCAGCTGATGATCGCTGCACATACTGCGTGCAGTGGCAGCATACTTTTTCCCGGCATCGTCGCCGTCAGTCAGCACGTGCCATTCAATACCCATTCGCTGGGCAAATTTCAGCAGCGGGCGCAGCCCGGACTGGGCAAACTCTATCACTTTCACCCCTTCCGCTTCGAAGTGATGGCCGCACTGGCGCGCCAGTTCATTCATCACCCAGACTTCGGTTTCTCCTTCCACCAGCAGCCAGCAGCGTGCGAACAGCGCCGAGGGGCGGCTGAAGCGAATATGAAATGCGATGCGTCGACTGTCTTCAGCGCTCATACCGCCTGGGCCCAGCCGCCAGGCAGCAACGCGTGACGGCTCGCGCACCAGCCGGCAAACCTGCTCCATTGGCACCTGCGACAGCAGTTCTGAAGAGTTAGTGGTGGTGATTTTTTGCAGTGGCAGCAGTTCCAGTAATCCCCAGGCCACCGACAGCATAATCGGATGCAGGCGGGTTTCCGGATCCTCCACCAGCAGCAACGGGCGGGCATCGGCATCCAGCTGCCACGCACCGCGCGCCTGCGCCAATAAGGTAAATATCCGCAGCATAATCAACCGTCGGCTGCGGCTGTCAGCATCGGCAATCAGCTGATTAATATTATTCAGATGACGCCATCCCTGATGAGATTCGCGCGCGCTGTGCGGCACCCTGCCCGGCTGCTCGCTGTTCTCCGGCGACTGAACGGAAAAGTAATGTTCCAGCAGTTGCTGCATGGTTTTCAGCCCGTCACGCAGCGCGCTGTCGCTAAGATGTTCAGGACGGACATTTAAATCGCGCGTCAGGCTGTCGATCTGACCGGCCAGCGCACTCAAATCAGGCTCAGTGTGCGTGGCGGGTGTCTCGTGGCGCAGCCGACGATTGAAACGCGCATCACGCAGCCGCAGCACCGGATGCAGCGCCATCAGCGTCTTCACTGCGGCCTCATCCGTTGTGGTAATGACCTGCTGATGAGCGTCAAGAAACTGACGGCGGGTGGTGGCCTGCTGATCGTCATCAAGTTCGCCGCTCACCTGATACACCAGCCGCGGTACGCCGTCTGAGCCGCGCTGCCAGAGATCGCGCAGCGAGCGATAGCGCGGCGCATGAGCCGGATAAGAGTGCCGCTGACGAAAGGTGAAAGTCACCTGTACATGGCGTGTGCGCTGGTTAAGATTGCCGGGCGGGAAGTGAAAGTCATTGAGCACAAACTGATAGGGCGTGGCCTGCGGTGACAGCAATAGCGTCAGCGCATCAAGCAGGCTGGATTTACCCCAGGCATTTTCCCCGATCAGCACATTATTATTTTCCAGCGCCAGCGATAATCGGTTCAGGCCGCGGAATCCAACAATTTCGATATTTTCCAGAATCATAGGCTCTCCTCATCCCGCTTTTATTTGAGAATGACCGCCAGCTGGCGACAGGTCAAGTGATGCTGCTGAACATTGCTTTACTCAACGGTGGTTTTTGGATAGCGTGTTGCCACTTTTTTATAAGGACCAGCCGGCGTTATGTATTCGGGACTACTGATTATTCTTGTACCTTTGATTTTGGGATATTTACTGCGGTTAACGCGTCCGGTGTGGTTGCGCCTGATCAACCGACTACTGAGCGGCATGGTGTACGTCATTCTGTTCTTTATGGGTATCAGCCTGGCGTTTCTCGACAACCTGAGCAGTAATCTGCTGTCGATTTTTCATTACGCGGCGGTCAGCGTGGTATGCATTATGGCCTGTAATCTGCTGGCGCTGTGGCTGCTGGAGCGGCGTAAACCCTGGGTACACCAGCACAAGCAGCAGGCGCTGCCGTCGCGTCTGCATATGGCGCTCGAGTCACTGAAGCTGTGCGGCGTGGTGGTTTTCGGTTTTGTTCTGGGATTAAGCGAGTGGCCACCGTTGCACTATGCCGCGGCGGCCAGCGAGTACGCGCTGATCCTGCTGCTGTTTCTGGTCGGCATCCAGCTGCGCGGCAGCGGTATGAGCTTACGTCAGATCATACTTAATCGTCGCGGCATGATCGTGGCGCTGGTGGTGGCGGTCAGCGCGCTGGTCGGAGGCATGATTGCCGCACTGCTGCTCGATCTGCCGCTGAAAACCGGGCTGGCAATGGCTTCCGGCTACGGCTGGTATTCTCTGTCAGGAATTTTGATGACGGAAGCGTTTGGGCCCGTCATCGGCAGCGCGGCCTTCTTTAATGATCTGCTGCGCGAGCTGTTGGCAATTATGCTGATCCCGACGCTGGTTCGCCGCCATCGCAGCACCGCGCTGGGTCTGTGCGGTGCCACCTCAATGGATTTCACCCTGCCGGTGCTGCAACGCAGCGGCGGAACAGAGATTGTACCCGCAGCGATTGTGCATGGTTTTGCACTGAGTTTGCTGGCTCCGGTGTTAATCGCGCTGTTTTCCTCGTAATACGCTATCTGCCACGGGGCCTGCTAACCCCGTGGCGACAACATCAATTCACACTTTCCCCCTGCTGGTGCAATTCCCGTTTCATTTCCTTCGACTATGCTTTTCTGGTGAATAAAGGTCACTGGCAGGTTAGCCGTTGACCATAATGAGGAGAAAAGGATGAAACAAAGCGTTGCCGCTCTGCTGGCAAAAACTTTAGAAAGCGCCGGCGTAAAACGCATTTGGGGCGTGACCGGGGATTCACTGAACGGACTTAGCGACAGCCTGAACCGTATGGGCACCATTGAGTGGATGCCGACGCGCCATGAGGAAGTCGCCGCCTTTGCCGCCGGTGCCGAAGCGCAAATCAGCGGTGAGCTGGCGGTTTGCGCCGGTTCCTGCGGGCCGGGCAACCTGCATCTGATAAACGGCCTGTTCGACTGCCACCGTAACCAGGTACCGGTACTGGCGATTGCCGCCCACATTCCTTCCAGCGAAATCGGCAGCGGTTATTTTCAGGAAACCCATCCGCAGGAATTGTTCCGTGAATGCAGCCATTACTGTGAACTGGTATCGAATCCTGAGCAGCTGCCGCAGGTACTGGGGATCGCGATGCGTAAAGCTATCCTCAATCGCGGTGTCTCTGTGGTGGTGTTGCCCGGCGACGTGGCGCTACAGGCAGCCCCTGAAGGGGCGACGGCTGACTGGTATCCACCGCAGCATCCGGTGATTCAACCACCAGCCGGTGAAATGGCCAAGCTGGTGGAGGCGCTGAATCAGGCGAAAAATATTACCTTAATGTGTGGCAGCGGCTGTGCCGGTGCGCATCAGGAAGTGGTGCAACTGGCCGCCACGTTGAAAGCGCCGGTGGTTCACGCGCTGCGCGGCAAAGAACATATCGAGTATGACAATCCCTACAGCGTTGGCATGACCGGGCTGATCGGCTTCTCCTCCGGTTATCACGCGATGATGAATGCGGATACCCTGGTGCTGCTCGGTACGCAGTTCCCTTACCGCGCGTTTTATCCGGCTGACGCCAAAATTATTCAGATTGATATCAATCCAGGTAGCATTGGCGCGCACAGTCATGTCGACATGGCGCTGCTGGGTGATATCAAATCCACCCTGACGGCGCTGCTGCCGCAGCTGGAAGAAAAGACCGACCGTCACTTCCTCGATAAGGCGCTGGAACACTATGCGGATGCGCGGAAAAGCCTCGACGATTTGGCAACAGCCAATGATAAGCAGGCGATTCATCCGCAATACCTTGCCCGACAAATCAGCCATTACGCCAGTGAAGACGCGATTTTTACCTGCGATGTCGGTACGCCGACCGTCTGGGCGGCGCGATATCTGGAAATGAACGGCAAACGCCGCCTGCTCGGTTCATTCAGCCACGGCTCAATGGCGAATGCCATGCCGCAGGCGCTGGGTGCGCAATCACTGAATAAACAGCGTCAGGTGGTGGCGATGAGCGGTGATGGTGGCTTTAGCATGCTGATGGGCGACTTCCTGTCAGTAGCGCAGCTGAAATTGCCGATCAAAATCGTGGTATTTAACAACAGCGTGCTGGGTTTTGTGGCGATGGAGATGAAAGCCGGTGGCTATCTCACCGACGGCACCGAGCTGGAAAATCCGAATTTTGCTGCGATTGCTAATGCCTGTGGCGTGAAAGGCATCCGGGTGGAAAAAGCCTCGGAGGTGGACGCGGCGCTGGAGCAGGCGTTTGCCCATGACGGCCCGGTACTGGTGGATGTCGTCACCGCCACCGATGAACTGGCGATGCCGCCGCAGATTAAAATGGAGCAGGCGAAAGGCTTCAGTCTGTATATGCTGCGCGCAATCATCAGCGGTCGGGGTGATGAAGTGGTTGAACTGGCGAAAACCAACTGGCTGCGGTAAAACATTGGTGGGAACTTGTTACGGGCGCTGCGGCGCCCGTTTTTAATCAGGAGAGCAACAGTGATTGATTTACGCAGTGATACGGTCACCCGCCCGGGTGCCGCAATGCTGGCAGCAATGATGTCTGCAGAAACCGGCGACGATGTTTACGGCGACGATCCGACCGTCAATGCGCTGGAGGCTGAAGCGGCACGACTCAGCGGGAAAGCGGCGGCGCTGTTGCTCCCAACCGGCACCCAGGCCAACCTGGTGGCGTTACTCAGCCACTGTGAGCGCGGCGATGAGTATATCGTCGGCCAACTGGCACACAACTATAAGTATGAAGCGGGAGGTGCTGCAGTACTGGGCAGTATTCAGCCACAACCGATTCTTGCTGCCGCCGATGGTAGCTTGCCGCTTGATGTAGTGGCATCGGTCATCAAGCCGGATGATGCCCACTTTGCCCGCAGTAAATTATTAAGCCTGGAAAATACCCATAACGGCAAAGTGTTGCCGATGGCCTATTTACAGGAAGCGTTTGCCTTTACCCGTCAGCATCAGCTGGCGCTACATATTGATGGCGCGCGTATTTTCAACGCGGTGGTGGAGCTGGATACCACGCTGGAAGCAATTGCAGGCTATTGCGACAGCCTGACAATCTGCCTGTCGAAAGGTCTTGGCGCGCCGGTAGGATCGCTACTGTGCGGCAGTGAAGATTATATCAAACGTGCCCGCCGCTGGCGCAAAATGACCGGTGGCGGTATGCGCCAGGCGGGAATTCTGGCAGCGGCCGGGCTGTATGCCTTTGAGCATAATATCGCGCGCTTGAAAGAGGATCATGACAATGCCCGCTGGCTGGCCGAACAGCTCAAAGCCATCGGTGTTGATGTCAGGCGTCAGGATACCAATATGGTCTTCGTGCGCCTCGCTGATGAGCAGATTGAACCTTTAAAACAGTATATGCACCAGCGCGGTATTATTATCAGCACCGGCGCGGTAACTCGTCTGGTAACGCATCTGGATGTCGATCGTCACGCGCTGGAACTGCTGGTCAGCCACTGGCAGGCGTTTCTTTCACGCTAACCGGCGGCGAAATCGCCGCCTCTAAAAATTAACCCTGGGGAGATTGTTCTGGCTGATATTTCTCGATTAACGCTCTGGCGATCGCCGCCGTTTCGGCATCCGGCAATCCGCGAAAGTCTGTTGGTCGGAAATGCATCTGGAAAGCAGCAATCACTTTTTGCTGCTGCGACGGCGTCATTCCTTGCGTCACTTCGTAACCATAGCGTGCCAGCAGCGCCATCAGTTCCTCAACCGGCACCGCCTGCTGCGGATCGTTGCCCGCCAGCCAGACGCGCACCCGCTCTGCATCAGGCCACGCCCCTAATCCCTGCTGCGCCAGTAATGCCCAGGGAAATAACGGCCCGGGATCTTGCTTACGCTGCGGCGCGATATCACTGTGGCCGACAATATTTTCTGGCTTAATCTGATAGCGCTGCACAATATCGCGGACCAGAGGTTGCAGCACGGCGATCTGCTCCGGGGTAAATGGCGTCCAGACGACTCCGGTGGCGGTGCGGACATAACCCGGATTAACCAGCTCAATGCCAACTGAGGTATCGTTCAGACGCGTCGCGCCACGCCAGAAGCTGGGCCCGGCATGCCAGGCCAGCTGCGCTTCCGGCACCAGCTGCCAAATTAGCGGATCGCCTTTTTTCTGCGGTGGGCGATCGGGAATCAGATAATGCACGCTGACCTGCCGATCGGTCAGCGTCGCCAGCGAGGTGGGGAAATCCTCGGCGGTGTAGTGAATCACCACCACTTTAATCCGTGGACGCGCACCGTATGCACTGTGGCGCGTGTCCACCCGATAGCCGTCACGCTGTTCAATGCCGGGAGTCGAACAGGCACTGAGCAATATCGCCAGTAACAGCATCCAGTAACGCATTAGCGGATTTTTACTGCGGTTCCACTGACGCTGACCATCAGCATACTGCTGTCTTTACCCACGGTTTCGTAATCGATATCGATACCGACAATCGCATTCGCGCCCAGCGCTTTCGCCTGCTCTTCCATCTCTTCAAAGGCCAGCAGGCGCGCTTTACGCAGCTCTTTTTCGTAAGCGCCAGAACGGCCACCGACAACATCGCGGATGCCGGCAAAGAAGTCACGGAAGATATTCGCGCCAAGAATCGCTTCGCCGGTTACCACGCCGCAATATTCGGTAATGGTCTGCCCTTCCAGCGTCGGGGTAGTTGAAAGTTTCATGCTGCTCTCCTGATCGGCCTGATAGCCCGCGAGGTTAAAAACCATGGCTATACTTTATGATAAAAATCATGACTTGCCAGCTAACAATAAGGAAATAGAAATGAAAAACAAAGCGTTTGCCGCGCTGATCCCGGCCGCACTATTGCTGAGTGCCTGTACCACGGTCGAACCAGCTTACAAAGATATTGGCAGTCGCAGCGGGCCATGCGTGGATGGCGGACCGGATGTCGTGGCGCAAAAATTCTATGATCTGCGTATTCAGCAACCGACTCAGGGGCTACCGGACAGCCAGCTGCTGGCAAAATATCGGCCCTATCTCAGTGATTCACTGTACCAGAAGCTGCTGAAAGCCAATGCGGACCGTGATAAACCGACGCAGTTAACCCATGGCGATCTGTTCTCCAGCCATGTGTCCGGCCCGACCTCAGCCAGCGTAGCCGATGCTTCAACCATTCCGAATACTGATGCGCGTAATATTCCGCTGCGGGTTAAACTGAGCCGTAACGGCGAACAAGCCGTAGAGTGGCAGGATGAAGTGCTGATGGTGCGTGAGGGCACCTGCTGGGCAGTGGATGATGTACGTTATGTCGCCAACTGGCCGCGTCCAGGCGGCGGTAGCCTGAGCCAGACGTTAGAAAAATAATGCATTGTTAAGCGCGCCGCGACATTGCGGTGCGCTTATCCGGTGTGACATAACAAAAATATCACTGTATTACCGCTCCCCGCTTGCTATGCGAGATCTTGTGCTACGCTTTAAATACCTGACTTATCATAAATAAATTTTAACGCACGATGATTGCATAACTATTCTGTCGACGTTAAGATTTGCGACATCAATTGCTATTCACTATTTGCGCATGAGTATTCAACTAAACGGTATAAACTGCTACTACGGTGCTCACCAGGCACTGTTCGATATTCAACTGGAATGTCCTGAAGGTGAAACTCTGGTTCTGCTCGGCCCCAGCGGCGCGGGTAAGAGCTCGCTGCTGCGCGTGCTGAATTTGCTGGAGATGCCACGTTCCGGCACCCTGAGCATTGCAGGGAACAATTTCGACTTCAGCAAAACGCCATCCGACAGCGCAATTCGTGAACTGCGTCAAAACGTCGGTATGGTATTCCAGCAATATAATCTCTGGCCTCATTTAACCGTGATGCAAAACCTGATCGAAGCGCCCTGCCGCGTTCTGGGGCTGAGCAAAGATCAGGCGCGTGCGCGTGCCGATAAACTGCTGGAGCGTCTGCGTCTGACCAAGTTTGTCGACCGCTTTCCGCTGCATCTCTCCGGGGGTCAGCAGCAGCGCGTCGCCATTGCGCGCGCATTGATGATGGAACCTGCGGTGTTGCTGTTTGACGAGCCGACCGCCGCGCTGGATCCGGAAATTACCGCACAGATCGTCAGTATTATTCGCGAGCTGTCGCAAACCAGGATTACTCAGGTTATCGTCACCCACGAAGTAGAAGTTGCCCGTAAGACTGCCAGCCGGGTGGTCTATATGGAGAATGGCTTTATCGTTGAGCAGGGTGACGCCAGCCGCTTTACCCAGCCGCAAACCGAAGCGTTTGCTAACTATCTCTCGCACTGAAGCAGGACATAACGATGAAAAAAATGGTACTTGCCGCACTGTTAGCCGGAATGAGCCTCAGCGCCACCGCCGCTCAAACCATTCGCTTCGCCACCGAAGCCTCTTACCCTCCGTTTGAATTCGTTGATTCGAATAATCAAATTCAGGGCTTCGACGTTGATCTGGCTAATGCGCTGTGTAAAGAGATCGACGCTAAATGTACTTTCACCAATCAGGCTTTCGACAGCCTGATCCCAAGCCTGAAATTCCGTCGTTTTGACGCGGTCATGGCTGGTATGGACATCACCCCTGAGCGTGAAAAGCAGGTGCTGTTCACTAATGCTTATTATGATAACTCAGCAACCTTTATCGCGCAGAAAGGCAAAGTAACCGATCTTGCCGCGCTGAAAGGCAAGCGTGTTGGCGTGCAAAACGGCACTACCCATCAGAAATACCTCAGTGATAAGCAAACTGATGTCACTGCCGTGCCGTATGACAGCTACCAGAACGCCATCCTCGATCTGAAAAATGGCCGTATTGACGCGGTATTTGGTGATACAGCGGTAGTGAATGAGTGGCTGAAGCAGAATGCTAATCTGACGCCGGTGGGTGAGAAAGTCACCGACAAAGCCTACTTTGGTACTGGTCTCGGTATCGCACTGCGCCAGGACAACACCGAGCTGCAGGGCAAATTCAACGCCGCACTGGATAAAGTGAAGGCTGATGGCACCTATAAAACCATCTACGAAAAATGGTTCCAACAGTAATTAATTGATGAACGAATTTACACCTCTTGTCAGCGCCGCCGGGATGACCGTCGGCCTGGCCATTTGTGCGCTAATCGTCGGGCTGATTCTGGCAATGATCTTTGCCGTCTGGGAATCGGCCCGCTGGCGTCCTGTGGCCTGGCTCGGCACCGGTCTGGTGACGCTGTTTCGCGGACTGCCGGAAATTCTGGTGGTGCTGTTTATCTACTTCGGCGCCTCGCAGCTGCTGCTGATGCTGTCCGATGGTTTCGTGATTAATTTTGGTCTGTTCCAGCTGCCAGTGCAGATGGAGATTCAAAACTTCGACGTCAGTCCGTTTCTGTGCGGGGTGATTGCGCTGTCGATTCTCTACTCTTCATATGCCTCGCAGACGCTGCGTGGCGCGCTGAAAGCGGTACCGGTCGGCCAGTGGGAGTCAGGTCAGGCGTTAGGGATGGGCAAAACAGCGATCTTTTTCCGCCTGATTATGCCGCAGATGTGGCGACATGCGCTGCCGGGGCTGGGCAATCAGTGGCTGGTGTTGCTGAAGGATACCGCGCTGGTGTCGCTGATTAGCGTCAATGACATCATGCTGCAAACCAAAAGCATTGCCACCCGCACGCAGGAGCCGTTTACCTGGTATATGATTGCCGCCGCTATCTATCTGCTGATCACGCTGTTCAGCCAGTGGGTGCTGAAACGTATTGAGCTGCGCACCACGCGCTTTGAACAGGGAAATAGCTGATGCTTGAGTATTTACCTGAATTGCTCAAAGGGCTGCACACCAGCCTGACGTTAACCGTGGCCTCACTGATTCTGGCGCTGGTGCTGGCCCTGATGTTCACCGTGGTGCTGGCGCTAAAAGTGCCGTTGCTGAGTCAGCTGGTCAAGGGCTATATCACGCTATTTACCGGTACGCCGCTGCTGGTGCAGATCTTTTTGATCTACTACGGTCCGGGTCAGTTTCCGTCGATCCAGCATATTCCGTGGTTATGGCACGTGCTGTCGCAGCCCTGGCTGTGTGCGCTGCTGGCGCTGTCGCTAAACAGTGCCGCCTACACCACGCTGCTGTTTCATGGTGCGGTACGCGCCATTCCGGCCGGTCAGTGGCAATCCTGTGCCGCACTGGGGATGAATCGCAAAGATACGCTGCGTATTCTGTTGCCTTATGCGTTTAAACGCGCCCTCTCCTCTTATTCCAATGAGGTGGTGCTGGTGTTTAAAAGCACGTCGCTGGCCTACACCATCACGCTGATGGAAGTGATGGGTCACGCACAGCTGCTGTATGGCCGCACTTATGACATTTCGGTATTCGCTGCCGCAGGTCTGATCTATCTGGTGGTCAATGGATTGCTGACGTTACTGATGCGGTTAATCGAACGGCGCGCACTGGCTTTCGAGCATAGAAATTAACAAAAAGGCGAGTTCATCTCGCCTTTTTAATTATTTATACACAAATATTGCATAGTCATTCATTTAATGGCATCTTGTTTCTCGCCTCACGGCAACATAATGATAAAGAGAAACAGGAGCACCACCGATGAAGAAACTGTTACTGACCGCATTGCTTGCCAGCGTCGCTTTCAGCGCCAGCGCGGCTGAGAAAATTCGTTTTGCCTCTTCTGCCACCTATCCGCCGTTTGAATCTCTGGATAGTAACAATCAAATCGTCGGTTTTGATATCGACCTCGCCAAAGCACTGTGCCAGCAGATGCAGGCAGACTGCACCTTTACCAACAACCCGTTTGACAGCCTGATCCCGGCGCTGAAATTCCGTCGTTACGATGCGGTCATCTCTGGTATGGATATCACCCCTGAGCGCAGCAAACAGGTTTCCTTTACTCAGCCCTACTACGCCAACTCTGCGGTGGTGATTGCCCAGAAAGGCAAGTTCAGCAGCCTGAACGAACTGAAAGGCAAACGTATCGGTATGGAAAACGGCACCACGCATCAGAAATACTTGCAGGAAAAGCATCCGGAAGTCACCACGGTGGCTTACGACAGCTATCAGAATGCGATTCTTGACCTGAAAAATGGTCGTCTGGATGGCGTGTTTGGTGATACTGCAGTCGTGAACGAATGGCTTAAAAGTAATCCGAATCTGGCTACCGTTGGTGAACACGTGACCGATGCACAATATTTTGGCACCGGCTTGGGTATCGCGGTTCGCCCGGATAATCAGGCGTTGCTGACGAAACTGAATGATGCGCTGGCAGCAATCAAAGCTGACGGCACTTACCAGAAGATCAGCGATCACTGGTTCCCACAGTAACTGAACGGGTGGGTCAGACAAGCGAAACGCTTACTCGGGTGAGGTTCTGCACATATCACTGGGAAGCAGTAAGCGGCGAAGTTGTCTGGCCTGCCAATTAACGTCCGCGCTTAAACCCGCTTTAATAACGTCAGCACTTCAGAGTGGGCGGTATGCGGGAACATATCAAACAGCTGCACCCGTTCAATCTGATAGTTTGCCAGCCGGGCAATATCCGTCGACATCGTCTGGGCGTTGCAGCTGGAATAAAGGATATGCTGCGGTGCCATCCGGCTTAAATAATCACACAGCTCAGCACCAATGCCGCGGCGTGGCGGATTGACCAGCACCAGCTCCGGTACTTCGCCATTGGCGGTGGCAAACTGCGTTGAATCCAGCGCGGCAAACTGCACTTTATCCAGCCCCATCTTCTGCGCCGAGCGCTTTGCACAGGCGATCGCTTCGGCATTGATTTCAATACCGGTCAGCGTCATCTCCGGCGTGGCACAGTGCAGACCGAACCCACCAACGCCACAGAACAGATCCCACATCTGGCTGACCGCCAGTTCACTGACCCACTGGCGTGCGGTGGCATACAGCGCGGCAGCGACCTGCGGATTGGTCTGGAAGAAACTTTGCGGCCGAATATACAGCGGCACATGATTAAACTGTTCCGCCAGCGCCTGATTTTCGCTTAGCGGGATCTCTTCATCACCTTCAAGGATCGCCATATGCACCGGCTGAATATTGGCGGATATCACGCTCAGCTGCGGCAACTGCTGTTGTAGCCACGGCAGCGCGGCCTTTAACTGCGCCAGCTTACTGTGTGAGCGCAGCACAAAACGCAGCATCAGTGCCCCTTGCTGGCTACTTTCAGTTAACAGCAGGTACTTCAGCTCACCGCGTTTACGCGCCACGTTATACGGCGTCAGACCAGCCCGGGCGATAAACGGCTTAAGTTGGGCAAACACCTCGCTGAAGCTGTGCGGATACAGCGGACAGGCGGTAAGATCAACCGGCGTACTGTCACGATGCAGCATACCAAGCAGCGGACGCTCCACGCTGCCGCTGACCACCATTTTGGCTTTATTACGGAAACCCTGTTGCGCTGAGGTCACTGGCTGACACCATTCGGCGACGGCCTGCTCAGACAGCAGTTGTTCCAGCTGGGATTGTTTGGTGGACAACTGCTGCGGATAAGGTATTTCGAGCCACTGGCAGGAACGGCAACGATCCGCCTGGTAAAGCGCGCAATGCATGTTAAAGCCTGTATTAGATGATTAACGCAAAAATGCGGGCGTGGATTGTAGCACCAGAGCCTAATGCTTGTGAAAAAACTTGCGGCTGCTGGCCGGAACAAACAACAGTATCAGCACCACGACATCAGGGAACTTTTGCAGGATCAGAGTATGGACAATTTCGGCATTGGTTTCACCGCTGATGCTGAAAATCTCCGGATAGACCCAGCCCAGCGACGCCACCAGCATATACAGCACCACAATGATCTGCGTCAGGACATAGCCCCAGCGCCCCCAGTTGGTGCCGCGCAGCAGTGCAATAGCACAGCGTAACTCAATAAAGAAGATTAACTGACTGGCGATAAATATCAGCGTCGAATCCCAGGCCTGTGCGCTGCGATGAATAAAGTTGGCCAGCTCCTCGTAGCCCAGTTCATTGGCGAGCAGCAGCACGCTCAGGCAGCGTGTGGCAATAATCGCGCTGCCGGCAATTAATACCGGAACCGGAATCGCAGAGTGCGTTTCAATGCTGCCTTTTCCCGCTCTGAACACATCCGACATCTGGTTTCTCCTGCAGACCCCGCCACACGCAATAATGATCACAGCAGCGACTCAGTGAGCCGCTGCTGAAAAATTCGTTCCCTTACTGATCATTATATTGGCAAACTATTTCACTTTCATCCACGTGCAGCTTTCTGAATATCACGAATACGCTGTTTTTCTTTATGCGCCATAATGCGCCAGGCGATAAAACCGGCAATTCCCACCACCAGCAGGATCAATGAAGCCAGCGCATTAATTTCCGGATTCATACCACGGCGAACAGAATTCATAATCTCCATCGGTAAAGTATTGGCTCCGGCACCGGTAACAAAACGTGCAATCACCAGGTCATCGAGCGACAGAGTAAAAGCCAGCAGCCAGCCGGTAATAATCGCCGGAGCAATCATCGGCAGCGTAATAACAAAAAACACCTTCAGCGGCGTGGCACCCAGATCCATTGCCGCCTCTTCGATCGAACGATCCAGTTCACGCAGCCGCGCGCTGATCACCACCGCGACATAAGCGGTACAAAAAGTAACATGCGCCATCCAGATGGTGATCATGCCTCGTTCAGGCCAGCCAAAAGCGTGTCCCATCGCGACAAACAGCAGTAACAGTGCCAGACCGGTTATCACATCCGGCATGACCAGCGGCGCGGTCAGCATAAATGCCAGGTTGGTGGAGCCACGAAAGCGGCCAAAACGCACCAGCGCCACCGCCGCCAGCGTGCCCAGCACCACTGCGGTGCTGGCCGCCAGCACCGCGATACTCAGACTGAGGCCGATGGCGTTCAGCATCTTGCTATCGTGGAACAGCTGTACATACCAGCGCAGCGAAAAACTGTCCCATACCGTGACCAGCGGCGAGCTGTTGACTGAATAGATCACCAGCAACAGCATCGGTGCATACAGCAGGGTAAAACCGGTAAGCAGAATCGCCGTCCGCCACGGCGAACGCACAGCAGGCAGTGAATTCATACTTTGGCTCCCGATTGTTTATTCTGATGCTTATGAAACCAGATAATCGGCAACGTCAGAATCAGCAGAATGGTCACCGCCAGAGCGGAAGCCATTGGCCAGTCACGGTTTGAGAACACTTCCGACAAAATGGTGCGGCCAATCATCGCCGTATCTTTACCGCCGAGTAATTCCGGAATCACGTACTCCCCCACCGCCGGAATAAATACCAGCATTGAGCCGGCAATCACGCCGCCTTTGGTCAGTGGCACAATCACCTGGAAGAAAGTTTTAAGCGGTCCGGCACCAAGGTCGAGTGAAGCTTCCACCAGCGAATAGTCAATACGCGTCAGGGCGGCATAAATTGGCAGCACCATAAAGGGCAGATAGCAGTAAACGATGCCGATATACACCGCCACATTGGTGTAGAGAATCTCCAGCGGCTGATTGATAACCCCGAGCCACAGCAGAAAATTATTTAATACGCCGTTATTGTTCAGCAGCCCCATCAGCGCATACACCCTGACCAGAAAAGAGGTCCACGACGGCAGCAGCACCAGTAACAACAGAATATTACGCACCGACGGCTTACTTTGCGCCACTGCCCACGCCAGCGGATAACCGATCAGTAAACAGATCGCGGTGGATATCGCCGCCAGCTTCAGCGATTGCAGGTAAGAACCGATATAAAAATCATCGCTGAACAGCCGTAAATAGTTGCTGAAATTTAAAACCAGACTGAATTGATCGTCAGCCCAGCTGATTAACTCGGTGTAAGGCGGGCTGGCGCGCAGTGATTCGGCAAAGCTCATTTTCAGCACAAATAAAAATGGCAGGAAAAACAGCATAAACAGCCAGATCCACGGCAGCGCAATCACCAACTTGCGGCCATGCTTTAACAGCAGACGCGCTGCCAGCGATGCGCCTGGTTTCGCCGTCGCGGGCGGAGATTTAGCAAGCGGTTGGTTAAATTGACTCATGTTTCCCTCACTCAGACCGTCAACACAACGCAGCTGTTGGTATCCCAGCAAAGATGCACTTCATCACCCCAGGTCGGCGCTCCCTGACGGAAGCGATGGGCATTCTGTAACTGCGCAGAGATCATCTGGCCACCGCGCAGACGCACATGATAAATCGACAGATCGCCGAGATAAGCGATATGTTCCACTGCCCCGACAGCAAAGTTACAGCCGTCTGTCGGAGGCTGGTCACACAGCATCACTTTCTCCGGTCGCAAGGCGATCCACACCGGCATGTTATCCATTACCGAACTGTCAGAGTCGACCTTCAACGGATTAATCAGCCCCGGACTGTCGATGACTAATCCATCCGGCTGACGTTCACGCAGTATGCCTTCAAACACATTTACCGAGCCGATAAACTCCGCGCTGTAGCGGCTGGTTGGATGCTCATAGATCTCTTCCGGCTCGCCAATTTGCTCGAACTTGCCGCGATTCATAATCGCGATGCGTCCGGCCATGGTCATTGCCTCTTCCTGATCGTGGGTGACCATTACGCAGGTCGCGCCGACGCGCTCAAGGATATCCACCACCTCCAGCTGCATCCGATCACGCAGCTTCTTATCCAGCGCGCCCATCGGTTCATCCAGCAGCAACAACTTTGGACGCTTTGCCAGGCTGCGCGCCAGTGCCACACGCTGACGCTGCCCGCCGGAAAGCTGATGCGGCTTACGTCTGGCAAACTCCTGTAAATGCACCAGCGCCAGCATCTCCTCGACGCGGCTGGCGATTTCAGCTTTCGTCAGTCGATCCTGTTTTAAGCCAAAGGCGATATTCTGCTCTACCGTCATGTGTGGAAACAGCGCATATGACTGGAACATCATATTGATCGGGCGCTGATACGGTGGCACCTGCGAAAGATCCTGCCCATCGAGCACAATTTGCCCGTGGCTGGGCGCTTCAAAGCCCGCCAGCATGCGCAACAGCGTTGACTTTCCACAACCGGACGGGCCAAGCAGGGCAAAAATTTCGCCTTGATAAATGGTCAGGCTGACATCATCAACGGCATTCTGCCCGTCAAAAGATTTCGTCAGGTTGCGAATTTCCAGCAGCGGGGTTAATGCCTTCGCTGGTTTATTTTGCGGACGAGGGATCACATCGTTCACTAACATTTCTCTCCGGTGCAAAGCTGATGTTCACGGCTGGCCGTTTAATGAGATGAAATAACTGATAAAAGTTGGGGTTGGCAACCTGCCTGCCATCAGAACGGGAGCCGAAAACGGCTCCCCCTACTGAACTGGCATCAGCTGTATGGCCGCGGGTGGTTATCCGTTACTGACCACTTTTTACTTTAGTCCATGCGCGGGTGCGCACGCGGTCAATTTTCTGATCCTGCACTTTCAGAATAAACAGTTTAGCCATGGTGGCTTCGGT
This sequence comes from Winslowiella sp. 2C04, assembly GCF_050037805.1. Classification (NCBI taxonomy): domain Bacteria; kingdom Pseudomonadati; phylum Pseudomonadota; class Gammaproteobacteria; order Enterobacterales; family Erwiniaceae; genus Winslowiella; species Winslowiella sp. 2C04. The sequence continues at coordinate 3,107,585 of NZ_CP188300.1, forward strand.
GGGATAAATACCCGGATTATTACGAATGTCGGCCTCGACCAGTGGCAGGGAAGCTTTATTACCGCTGGCATAGAACATTTTATTGGAAATATCTGCAATCACTTTCGGCTCCATCAGATAATTAATAAACTGATAGGCTTCATCTACATTCTTCGCATCTTTCGGAATGGCCAGCATATCGAAGAACGCCAGCGCGCCCTCTTTTGGAATGCTGTAGGCAATATCTACGCCATTTTTCGCTTCTTTCGCCCGCTGTTTCGCTTGCAGAATATCCCCTGCCCAGCCGACCGCGACGCAGATATTTCCGTTCGCCAGATCGTTAATATATTGCGAAGAGTGGAAGTAACGAATGTTCGGACGCAGTTTTAACAGCAGATCGGTCGCCGCTCCGGAATACTCTTTCGCATCGCTGCTGTTTGGATCTTTGCCGAGATAGTTCAGTACGGTGGCGAAGATCTCTTCCGGTGCATCGAGGAACGAAACGCCGCAGCTTTTCAGTTTTTCCAGGTTTTCAGGTTTCAGCACCAGATCCCAGCTGTCGACCGGCGCATCTTTGCCCAGCGCCGCCTTCACTTTTTCGACGTTGTAGCCAATGCCAGTGGTCGCCCACAGATAGGGAATCGCATATTTATTACCGGGATCGTGCTGTTCTAATTTCTTCATCAGTTCAGGATCGAGGTTTTTATAGTTCGGCAGCTTACTCTTATCCAACGGCTGGAACACACCGGCTTCCAGCTGACGCGCGAGGAAACTGGAAGAAGGCACCACCACGTCATAGCCGGAGCTGCCGACCATTAATAAGCCTTCCAGCACTTCATTGGAGTCAAAGACGTCATACACCACTTTGATACCGCTCTGTTTTTCAAAGTTCGGTACGGTATCTGCGGAAATATAATCAGACCAGTTATAGACATTCAGTGTCTTTTGTTCTGCCATCGTGCCAGTGGAGACCGCCATCAGCACGCCAGCGACCACAGCTGATAACCATTTTTTGCGTTGGTTGAACATCTTTTCCTTCCTCCTGAACCGGGATCATCACAACTCTGCAGAACAAGCGAATCGCGGTGGCGCTTTTCTGAAAGTAAAAAGTGTTAAAAATCAGGCTTACAATGAATGAATATTCATCGGGCAGTTAATAGAAAAAACCTATGCTGGTACAAGCAACATGCAGCCACGCAAGCATAGCCCCCGATTCCGGCACAGACCATACCCCAGGGTAAAAAACGCCTTTTATCGATTTTCTATGCACGTTTCATCTCTGTGATATGCCAGATGCGGCATAAGCCACGCGTAATATCTGGCAATAAAGGGCAAAGTGCAGAATAAAAACTGGTAGGACAAAAATGAAAAATGCCGCAAAAAGCGGCATTTGAACAGCAGATAAGAGTTTAGTGCAGCATTGACTGGCGGGTAATGGTCGCGGTGCGATCGTCATCCTCACCGACTATTAATAAGTTGTTGGCAAACGCTTCAAGGATCACCATCGAAATTTGCTCTTCGCTCTGCTTCATAAAGTGCGAAAACTGACTGTAAGTCAGACCGGCCGTAATCGTCATTGACTGACAGACAATCAGCTTCGGCAAATTATCATCCTGAATATCCAGGAAGGCTTTTACCGTCAACGAGCTGGCATTAATCTGCGATAAATCGCCTACCAGTGGAATCAACGCGGTTGGCTTTACTTCCGCCAGTGCCGAAAACAGAATAACGTCATCGACCAGATCGAGTTTCGCATCGAAAACGCCGTCAAAGTTTTGCATATGCGGCAGATGAAGCGCCTGGCAGGCATCGCATTCAAACCAGGTGATACTTTGCTGATCCAGCCAACGTCGTAACACGTCAATATCTGGAACGACGAGTGAATCCATAACCTACTGCCTCATGCCGCAATTAAAGAGCGCACAGCTTACGGAAAAAGTGCTGTGAACACCACGATCCTGGAAGAAATATGGCACTCAGCCGCCGGTTTTCAGACTGAAACCAGGTTGAGCCTGCTGTTCAATCCATTCAATCATCAGGCTGGCGATGTTATTGCCGGTGATTTTTTCTACTCCTTCGAGGCCGGGTGAAGCATTGACTTCCATCACCAGCGGCCCACGAGCAGCGCGCAGAATATCTACGCCCGCCACATCCAGCCCCAGCGTGCTGACCGCTTTAACGGCAATTTCACGCTCGCGATCGGTGATCTCAACCGGTCGCGCCGTGCCACCACGATGCAGATTGGAACGGAAGTCGCCCTCCTTCGCCTGGCGTTCAATTGCAGCGACCACCCGATCGCCAATCACCAGACAACGAATATCGCGCCCCTGTGCTTCTTTTATATACTCCTGCACCAGAATATGAGCGTTAAGCCCGCGAAAAGCATCGATCACACTTTCCGCTGCCTGACGAGTTTCCGCCAGCACCACACCGATACCCTGCGTGCCTTCAACCAGTTTGACCACCAGCGGTGCGCCACCGACCATCTCGATCAGATCATGAGTATCATCGGGAGAGTGGGCAATGCCGGTCACTGGCAGATCGATGCCTTGCCGCGCCAGCAGTTGCAGCGAGCGCAGCTTGTCGCGCGCACGGGTAATCGCTACCGATTCATTTAGCGGGTAACTGCCGCACATTTCAAACTGGCGCAATACCGCCATGCCGTAAAAGGTGGTCGCCGGGCCAATACGCGGGATAACTGCATCAAAATGGCCCAACGGGCGGCCACGGTAATGCACCCCCGCCGAGGCCGGATTAATATTCATATAGCATGAAAGCGGATCGATAATCTCGACGCTGTGCCCACGCGCCTGCGCCGCTTCAAGCAGGCGTTTGCAGGAGTAGAGAGAACCATCGCGGGATAAAATAGCAATTTTCACCGGCAAGCCTCATAAGCCAGATTTAGCGCGTTGCCCATCCCTGCTTGTGCAGGTAATCGAGGATAAACGGGCGGCTCTCTTTAATAATGGTGCGCTGAATATGCGCGCTCCAGGTATCACTGCGTTGATGGCTGTCGCGCTGCTGATAATAGTCCAGCAGTTGCTGGTCATACGCTTCCAGTTGCGCAGCATCAATCGGTTGGTAGCTGTTTTCATGCACCAGCATTTTTGCCGGCATTCGCGGTTTAACGTCCGGCTGCTGATCCGGCCAGCCGAGACACATACCAAACAGCGGTAACACATACTTTGGCAGTTTAAGCAGCTGACCAACGCTGTCGATATTGTTACGAATGCCACCAATATACACACCGCCCATCCCTAATGACTCTGCCGCTACCATGGCGTTTTGCGCCATCAGTGCGGTATCAACGCAGCCGAGCAGCAGTTGCTCTGCCAGCCCCAGCTGCGCATCCGGGCAAATTTGCAGGTGGCGATTGAAGTCGCCGCAAAACACCCAAAATTCTGCGGCCTGCGCCACATACTTCTGCCCGCCGCTTAGCTCAACCAGCCGATCGCGTAGGGCTTTGTCGGTAACCCGAATAATTGAGGAACACTGTAAAAAACTTGAGGTCGAGGCCGACTGCGCGGCGGCAATAATCGCCTCGCGCTGCGCGTCAGTCATCGGCTGTTCGCTGAAAGCACGAATCGAGCGATGCGAACGTAATAGATCAATGGTCGGCGTCATGAGAATCTCCGGGTCTGGTGGTTTTTTTGTCACGCTTTGGCGTGCCGAGTAGCTGCGGTGCCAACGCCTGCGCGGTTCGCCACATCAGCGTAGCGGCCGCAGGCAACATTAGCGCAATGCCGGCAAAGATCATGATGGTCGCCGCCGCTTTGCCGCTAAGTCCGTCAGGCAGCGACAGCCACTGATTAATTGACATCATCGCCAGCCCCAGCAGCAGAATGCCCAGTACTTCCATTACCAGTACGGTTTTGGGTAACTTTCCAAATGCACGCATTTCCTCTCCTTTGTCTGTCATTCGCTGCGGCTGATGGCACCGCCGCTCTATTAAAGCTTAATTGCTATAACTCTGCATAGCCTGTGCAAATCAGATTAACAGGCAATTCCTTCTTCCTTTCAGCTAACGATGCGGGCATCATAGGCCCATACATCGATAAAATGTGATGACAATCACAGAAAAGAATCTAACCTTTGAGGAGTTACCTTATGTTTGCAGTGATCTTTGGACGTCCAGGCTGCCCTTACTGTGTTCGCGCAAAAGAGCTGGCAGAAAAACTGACTGAAGAGCGTGATGATTTTAACTTCCGTTATATCGACATTCATGCCGAAGGGATCACCAAAGCCGATCTGGAGAAAACGGTGGGTAAGCCGGTCGAAACCGTGCCACAGATTTTCCTCGACCAGAAACACGTTGGTGGCTACACCGAATTCGAAGCTTACGCGAAAGAGCACTTTGGTCTTTTCCAGCAATAACGCGTAACGCATAAAAAAACCGGGTCTCAGCACCCGGTTTTTTTTCGTTGATTAAATACGTCGACGCGAGCCGCCTATCGCTCGCCACAGCATCACCACCAGCGTACCAGAGCCACACCAGAACAGTGCGCTGGCATACCAGGCAAACTCCTGCCAGAACCCCGCGTGCACGACAAAACGCGAATGCAATAGCAACAGGCAAATTGGCGTTGCGAGAATTGCGCCGCACAGCGCCACGCTAAGCGGTGCCTCTTTCGAGTACAGTCCCGCCAGCACACCGGGAAAGATAAACAGCAACAAACCAGGCTGCACGTGCGTTTCACCGGGGCTTTCAATCGCCATGCTATAGCGGGCGATAATAAACACCGCGCAATACAGCATGATACACATCATCACGCCCGATAAACGGACGCCTTGCAGCAACATAGCCTGTCCTCGGTTGAGTCGCCTTGATCTCCATCCCGGAAATTAATTCATTCAGGAGAGATTCAGCAGAAAATAAAAAAGTGTGCTGTTTTTTACTGGCTGAAAAATAAATAAATGCTTAAAATAAGCGCGCTTTTATTTATCCTTTCAGGTCCCTTAACGCCAGACGCTTAAGCATCCTGCGCCCGTTCCGGGTAGATAAACGTTAACGCATAAATTCTCTCCTATCAACAAGTTACTGGTAAACAAGAAGTTAAGCCGTGAACATAAACGTCGCAGAATTGTTAAGCGGGAATTACATCCTGTTATTATTTGTCGTACTGGCTTTGGGTCTTTGCTTAGGTAAATTACGCTTAGGTTCTGTACAACTGGGTAATTCCATTGGTGTTTTAGTGGTATCGCTGTTGTTAGGACAACAACACTTCGCGATCAATACCGAAGCGCTAAACCTTGGCTTTATGCTATTTATTTTTTGTGTCGGCGTAGAAGCCGGACCAAACTTTTTCTCAATCTTCTTTCGCGACGGCAAAAACTATCTGATGCTGGCGCTGGTGATGGTAATCAGTGCAATGGCGATGGCGCTGGGCCTGGGTAAACTGCTGGGCTGGGATATCGGCTTAACCGCCGGGATGCTGGCAGGCTCAATGACCTCCACGCCGGTGCTGGTGGGTGCCGGTGATACGCTGCGCCAGACTGTCAGCGATGGCAAATCGCTCAGCATCATGCAGGATAATCTCAGCCTCGGTTACGCCCTGACCTATTTGGTCGGGCTGGTCAGCCTGATATTTGGCGCACGCTATTTGCCAAAATTACAGCATCAGGATCTGCCGACCAGCGCGCAGCAGATCGCCCGTGAACGTGGCCTGGATACCGACAGCCAGCGTAAAGTCTATTTGCCGGTGATCCGCGCCTATCGCGTCGGGCCAGAACTGGTGGCCTGGGCTGACGGCAAAAACCTGCGTGAATTGGGGATTTATCGCCAAACCGGTTGCTATATTGAACGCATTCGTCGTAACGGCATTCTGGCGAATCCGGACGGCGATGCGGTGTTACAGCAAGGGGATGAAATTTCTCTGGTTGGCTATCCTGACGCGCATTCGCGCCTCGACACCAGTTTCCGCAACGGTAAAGAGGTATTCGACCGCGATCTGCTGGATATGCGCATCGTGACCGAAGAGATTGTGGTTAAAAATCACAATGCGGTGAACAAGCGCCTCAGCCAGCTGAAGCTGACCGACCACGGCTGCTTTCTCAACCGGGTGATTCGCAGCCAGATTGAGATGCCGATTGACGACAGCATCATGCTGAATAAAGGCGATGTGCTGCAAGTCAGCGGCGAAGCGCGCCGGGTTAAAACCGTTGCTGACCGCATCGGCTTTATCTCGATTCACAGCCAGTTGACCGATCTGCTGGCCTTCTGCGCCTTCTTTATCATCGGCCTGATGATTGGCATGATCACTTTCCAGTTCAGCAGCTTTAGCTTTGGTATTGGGAATGCGGCAGGACTGCTGTTTGCCGGTATCATGCTCGGCTTTTTGCGCGCCAACCACCCGACTTTCGGCTATATCCCGCAGGGTGCGCTGACCATGGTGAAAGAGTTTGGCCTGATGGTGTTTATGGCTGGTGTCGGGCTGAGTGCTGGCAGCGGCATGGCGCACGGCTTCGGCATCACCGGCTTGCAGATGCTGTTCTCCGGGCTGGCGGTCAGTTTAGTACCGGTAGTGATCTGCTTCCTGTTCGGCGCTTACGTTTTACGAATGAACCGCGCACTGCTGTTCGGCGCGATAATGGGTGCGCGTACCTGCGCGCCAGCGATGGAAATCATCAGCGATACCGCACGCAGCAATATTCCGGCTCTGGGCTACGCCGGCACCTATGCTATCGCCAATGTGTTATTGACGCTGGCCGGAACCTTTATTGTGATTATCTGGCCGCTTCTGCCTGGTTAAAAAATAATTATCAATGACAGAGAACTTTCTGTTACCCGCACAGTCTTAATTAGTGCCACTGCTTTTCTTTGAAATCCCCAAATTGTGGAGCCCGTTAGTCAAATGACTAGCGGGTTTTTTTATGGGCAATGGTTGCAGAACCCCAACTGATGCCGGGCGAGAAACTTGCTGCTCCGCGAAGTATTCAGCGTGTCACCGTCATAAAACTGACATTAATGTTAAACCAAACCACAACATCAGCGCCGATTAGGATAAACTCTATTTACCACTTAATAGCGCTATTTTAAGCTATCCCCCTCGTTTTAATGCTTTTTTTTTGCGCTGCTGGTCAGTGGAATTTCTCCGGTGATGCGCAGAGCAACGTTTCATTTTTAGATGCGTCAGGCATCTGCTTAACAGGAAGAGGATAACTGATAATGGAAGAGTTAAACCGGACGCTGTTTCTCTGGATTAACGCCACACCAGAATCGCCGCAGTGGTTGCTTGCGCTGGCCACCTTTATAGCACGAGATCTGATCGCTATTGTGCCACTGCTGATTGTCGCATTATGGCTGTGGGGACCAAAAGATCGTGTTACCTCGCAACGTGAGCTGGTGCTGAAAACCGGTATTGCGCTGATCTATGCGCTGGCGATCTCCTGGTGTCTGGGCTCACTGTTTCCACACCCGCGCCCTTTTACGCTCAATATCGGCCATCAGTTCCTTGAACACGCGCCGGATTACTCCTATCCAAGCGATCATGGCACCACCATTTTCACTTTTGCACTCTCCTTCCTGTTTTGGCATCGCCGCTGGTCGGGCGCGATTTTAATGTTGGCGGGCGTGTTAATTGCCTGGTCACGCGTGTTCCTCGGCGTGCACTGGCCAATGGATATGATCGGCGGTTTGCTGGTCGGAATGCTCGGTTGCCTGTTCTCCCAACTGGCGTGGCAGTTCTACGGTAACCGCATGCTGAGTGTGCTCAGTCAGTTGTATCGTTTACTGTTCTCCTTTCCGATACGTAAAGGCTGGGTCCGCGATTAATGCTGAAAGGCCCGCAGCGATGCGGGTCTTAATATTTTTAGCCTGTTGAATTTTTAGCTTTTTCCTTCAGCCTTTCCTGCTAAATAATACCTTTCCTGCCACCTCATCATTTATTGCGCAATAAGCGCTGTTTGTCAGACGATTATTAATCCTGTTGCGCAACCCGCGCATTATGTAGCCATATTTATTTATCAAAGATACAACTTCATGATTTAAATCATTTTTATTTTTTCACTGTGCATAAAATCAACAACAATGACAATGTTTAATAGTTGAGAAAAAGTTAGAATATAGTTATTAAGACTGTAAATCCTCGGTTAACCAGAACATGCAATAAACATCTTCAGCAAAAGACAGCTTAATTAACTAAAAATATTAATGCAGTTGTGATCCTGATCACCTGATATCGCTAAACTAACGCTGTCTTCTGCTTATTCCGGTGGTAGAGTGTGCGCCATAAAATAATAGCGATGATTAATCACTGCTGTGGTTGACGATTATTTTTACAGCGCATGAGCAGGCGCGATCGTCGGGTGATAATTGATTGTTTTCTGTTGTGGACAGCACTGGAGAAGATTATGGACTCGTCTCAAACCGCGATTTTGGCGGATGATAAACAGCAAAGTGTGATGGCGTGGCGTAAAAGTGACACCATGTGGATGTTGGGTTTATACGGCACGGCCATCGGCGCAGGCGTACTGTTTCTGCCGATTAACGCCGGGATTGGCGGGCTTATTCCGCTGATTATTATGGCGGTGCTGGCTTTCCCGATGACCTACTACGCGCATCGCGGCCTGTGTCGTTTTGTGCTGTCTGGCAGCAAGCCTGGCGCAGATATCACTGAGGTGGTGGAAGAACATTTCGGCGTCGGTGCCGGTAAGCTGATCACCCTGCTCTACTTCCTTGCCATCTATCCAATCCTGCTGGTCTACAGCGTGGCAATCACCAATACCGTCGACAGCTTTATTACCCATCAGCTGCATCTGCAATCACCGCCGCGTGCATTACTGGCACTGATTTTGTTGATTGGCCTGATGACCATCGTGCGCTTTGGTAAAGATATCATTGTCAAAACCATGAGTCTGCTGGTGTTCCCATTTGTCGCAGTGCTGATGCTGTTGGCGGTGTGGTTAATCCCTAACTGGAGCAGCGCGATTTTCGACAATGTTTCACTGGCAGGCAGTGGCAACGGTCTGCTCATGACGTTATGGCTGGCAATCCCGGTGATGGTTTTCTCCTTTAACCACTCCCCGATTATCTCTGCTTTCGCCGTAGCGAAGCGTGAAGAGTATGGCGATCAGGCCGAGCCTAAATGCTCTCGCATCCTGGCTTTCAGCCATCTGATGATGGTGATAACGGTGATGTTTTTTGTCTTTAGCTGCGTACTCAGCCTGACACCGGAAAACCTGGCAGAAGCAAAACAGCAGAATATTTCGATTCTTTCGTATCTGGCTAACCACTTTAATACGCCAATGATGGCGTGGCTGGCACCGATTATTGCCATCGTGGCGATTACCAAATCCTTCCTTGGTCACTATCTGGGAGCTCGTGAAGGTTTTAACGGTCTGGTGGTGAAATCGCTGCGCGGTCGCGGCAAGCAGATTAGCGAGAACAAACTTAACCGTTTCACTGCGCTGTTTATGCTGGTAACCACCTGGATTGTTGCCAGCTGGAACCCAAGCATTCTCGGGATGATTGAAACCCTTGGTGGTCCGATTATCGCAGTATTGCTGTTCCTGATGCCGATGTACGCAATCAACAAGGTTCCGGCGATGCGCAAATACAGCGGCGCGGCCAGTAACGTGTTTGTGGTACTGATCGGCCTGGTGGCGATTTCGGGAATTCTGTTTAACCTGGTAGGATAAGGTTCGCGGGCGGCGCTTAGCCGCCCGTTTTAATCAGGAAAACCACTTTCCAAACCAACCATCCAGCTTCATCATCACAAAGTCCCAGATACGGCTGAAGAAGCCCCCCTCCTGCACCTCATCCAGTACTACCAGCGGACGCTGCTCAATAGTCTTACCGTTAAGCTGGAAGTCGATGGTTCCTACCTGCTGATATTTCTTTAACGGCGCCTGTAGCTGCGGTGACGTCAGGGTAAAGCTGGCCTTCATATTCTTCATCTGACCTTTCGGGATGGTCAGTGCGGCATCTTTCTCAACGCCCAGCTTGACCTGCTTACTGTCGCCAAACCATACCCGCTGGGTAGAAAATGCCGTGTTGGCCTTAATTGGCGTCACGGTTTCCCAGAAACGGAAGCCCCACGTCAGCAACTTTTCACTTTCGCGGAAACGAATACTGTCAGTTGCGGCACCCAGCACCACAGAAATCAGCCGCATATCCCCTTCGGTGGCTGAAGCCACCAGGTTATTTCCCGCCCCTGAAGTGTGGCCGGTTTTAATTCCATCCACCTGCAGATTGCTGCTCCACAGCAGACGATTACGGTTATGCTGGCGAATTTTGTTGAAGGTAAACTCTTTTTCTTTATGCAGCGCGTACTCTTCCGGCACATCACGGATCAGCGCCTGGCCAATCAGTGCCATATCGCGTGCGGTACTATACTGCCCATCGGAATCGAGGCCGTGAACGGTTTTGAAGTGGGTGTTTTGCAGACCAAGTGCTTTAACATAGTTGTTCATCAGGCCAACAAAAGAGTCCTGACTGCCGGCGACGTAATCGGCCAGCGCGATACTGGCATCATTACCGGACTGAATGACGATACCTTTGTTCAGTTCAGATACCGGTATACGGTCGCCTGGTTTCAGGAACATCAGTGAGGAGCCTTGCAGAACAGGGTTACCGGTAGCCCAGGCATCTTTACCGACGGTTACTAAATCATCGTTGCTGATTTTTCCGGTTTTGATCGCTTGCCCGATAACATAACTGGCCATCATTTTGGTCAGGCTGGCGGGATCAAGCCGCTCATCAGCACCGGACTCGGCCAGCACTTTACCACTGGCATAATCCATTAAAATCCATGCTTTAGCATCAATCTGCGGTGCCGCAGGGGCTTGCTCAGCGCGAGCGAAAGAGGTTGTTATCACAATCAGGGTAGTGCTGGCAGCCAGTGCCCGGACACTGGCGAAGAGGCGAGTTTTGTTCATGACGTGACCAGAGTATCCATTTAAAATTTTAAAGGTTTCATGATGTTATCCAACAGCACTTAACCTACTACGCTAACCTTTCGGCTAACTGAAAAAAACAGTATGACCGTAAAGTTTTTTAGAGTTTATTAGATAAATCTGGGCTTTGCTGCGAAACAGCGTAATTTCTGCCTGATTTCCGACCAGATGAAATGGGTGTGATTCTGAATTTTTCGCAGATCAGTTAAGGCTGTCACAAAAATCCGCTAACCTGAGATCAGTTGCCTGAGGAGAGTCACCATGGATTTAGCCCTTTTCGACCTTGATGAGACGCTGATTTGCGAAGACAGTACCAGTCTGTGGCTACGCTGGCTGGTATCGCAGGGCTTTGCGCCGGAAACAGTGCTCAAGCAGGAGCAGGAACTGATGGCCCAGTATTATCAGGGCACGCTGTCGATGGAAGAGTATATGAATACCACCCTCGCCCCGCTGTCAGGAATGGCGACGCTGACGGTATCCGGCTGGATACGCCGCTTTGTTCAGCGCGATATTCTGCCACGGGTCTATCCGGACGCACGCGAGCGTCTGGCGTGGCATCAACAGCGTGGCGATACCATTCTGGTGATTTCTGCCAGTGGCGAGCACCTGGTGGCACCGATTGCGCAACAACTGGGCGCTCATGGCGCGCTGGCGGTGGGCGTTGAAATCGTCGATGAACGGTACAGCGGTCTGACTTACGGCACTATGACCTATAAAGAGGGCAAAGTCAGCCGACTGGCCGACTGGAAATCCCGTCAGACCGGGCAAACTTTCCATCGCACCTGGGCCTACAGCGACTCAATGAATGACATCCCGCTGCTGGAACAGGCAGACCATGCCTGTGTGATTAATCCGGATGACCGGCTGCATCAGGAAGCGCTGGGGCGCGGCTGGGAAGTGTGTCGCTGGGTAAAATAATCCGGCAGGTGACCAGGGGCAACTGGCCACCTCGCTGAGTTATTTCAATCCGACTTTCAGCAATTTGCCATCGCTTTCATCGGTCAGGACGTAAAGGAAGCCGTCCGGCCCGACGCGCACATCACGAATACGTTCGTGGCGATCCTCCAGCAGACGTTCCTGCTCAGTCACCTTCTCACCGTTTATCGTCAGACGAATCAGGCTTTGCTGTTTCAACGCGCCAATAAACAGCGAGTTTTTCCACGTCGGGAATTTTGCACTGTTATAGAACGCCATCCCGCTGATAGCAGGTGACACTTTCCACCAGAAGATCGGCTGTTCCGTTCCTTCAACTTCACCGCCTTTGGATTCCGGCACTTTTTCACCACTGTAGTCCAGCCCCCAGGTCGCCAGCGGCCAGCCGTAGTTTTTACCTTTCTCAATAATATTGACTTCATCACCGCCGCGCGCGCCGTGTTCACTTTCCCATATCTGCTGCGTCCATGGATTAAATGCCACCCCCTGTGGATTGCGCAAACCCCAGGCCCAGATTTCAGCACGCGCATTTTCGCGGCCAACAAACGGATTATCTTTCGGAACTTCACCGTCGGCGGTCAGCCGGACCATTTTGCCCTGCAGCTTACTCAGATCCTGCGCGGTGGCGCTGTGAAAATTATCGCCAAATACAATATACAGATAGCCATCACGATCAAACGCCATACGGGTGCCGAGATTGGCTCCGCTGGAGAGCTGAGGCTGCTGGCGCAGCACCACCTTAAAGTCCTTCAGCTGACGGTTATCTTCGCTCAGTATCCCATAACCTACCGAGGCACCGGCACCGCCATTGACGCCTGCTTCGGTAAAGCTCAGCCAGACCCGGCGGCTTTGCCCAAAGTCAGGAGCCAGCACCACATCCAGTAGCCCGCCCTGGCGGTGCGCCCAGACCTTCGGCACTCCCGTAATAGGTTCAGACAGGCCGTTCTGTGGATGCCACAAACGCAGCTGACCGGAACGCTCAGTGATTAAAATATCCGCTTTGCCGGGCAGAAAAGCCAATGCCCACGGGTGATCCAACTTATCTTGCAGCTGTTCTACGGTAACCTCTGCCGCCATTAGCGAAGCGGAAAACAGCAGTGAGGTACTGACAATCAGGGTCGACAGCAGGCGTGGCATAGGTTCCTCCGGGTAACCATCCGATGTTGAAGTTCGCGCGGTCTTACGCGCAATGACAGCGACTGAGGCTTTAACGTTAGCTCGAAGGAACCTGCAAGCATCCATTTTTACAAAAACTTAATGATCTGACTGAAAGTTCACCGTGTCATTAACCATACTGTTAATTGGCTGTCTTAAATCTTCAAAGTTAATTGGCGTATTGCTGTTAGCGATATTTTTGCCAATTCCCTTACGCACGATTTTAACCATCGGCTTACCGCTTTGCGCATCAATCAGCAGGACTTCAAGAAACAGCGTACTCTGCTGAGTGCGGTGCCCTGCTGCTGCCATGGTTCCGGCAATCACTGCACCAATCGGTATCACTTCGTAAAACTGCACACCTTCATTCTCTGCGGTTACCGCAGTGATGGCGGTTTTCATGATCAGCGTGGCTGGCCCGGCCTCTTTTACCAGCGGTTTACGTTTGGCTACCGCCGCTCTGAGTTGTTGATCGGTATAATTTCTGATTTGATCAAGCGTGGCCTGGCTGACGCGGGCATTCGGTGCCGCTGCCGGATAGTAAATCACCGGAGTAAAAACGATACCGCGATAATCACTCTCTTTGAAGTCCGGTGAGATCCAGCGCAGGGTGTCCTGCCCGGATGCCGACTGCGTGGCTCGTAATTGACTATAGTCGGGTAAAAATCCGGAGAATTGTCTGGTATCCGCGACTTTAGAGGTACAGCCAGCAAGCACAACACTAACAGCTACCACTGATGCCAGCAGCATTTTACGCTGAATGAACATAGACGTTCCTTTGTGAAGTGAAGCGGTGATTAAATGAATAACCTCTTCATCATAGATAGAGTGCAAATAATTAACCAGCCAGCAAATTCGTTCAACGGCAGCAGATAAAGTCCGGTGGGCAATGTTAATTAGCCATAACATTATATTTCATCGATATTATCAGCACTTACCCGTAACAGATTATTACCATGGCGTTTTTCTGAAAAATGATACGTCGGTAAATAAATGACAAGACTGGTGCTTTTTTAAGCGTTGTTATTTTATACTTTAGGGGTTAAGCCAGCCAGATCCGGCGCGCTTAACCAAGGAGATGTATAAACTAATAGGGAAATAATGATTATGAATGACAGCAAAAATACCAAAAAAACCTCCGGGCGGATTGCCAGCGTCGCGGCGCAAACGCTAAAAAACCCGGATGCCACTGCGATACAAAAAAGCCTGGCGGGTTCCGCCCTCGCGCAATCGCGGACCGATAAAGAGAGCGGTAAAGAGATGGAGGGCAAAGCGTCTTCCGCATTAACCAATCCTGAATCCGATGCGTTAACCCGCAGTCTGGCGGCCAGCGTATTATCTCAGTCAAATAAAGTGCGTTAAGTTAGCTATCGGCGGGATAATTCCCGCCGATATTGCCTGGCCGCCACTCGATTTAATATCCGATAAGATGCTGCATCAGTTTTTTAATTTCGGATCGAGCGCATCGCGCAAACCATCACCCAGCAAATTAAATGCCAGCACCGTAAGAAATATCGCCAGGCTCGGAAATATCGCCACGTGCGGCGCAATCACCATATCTGCACGCGCTTCGTTAAGCATTGCGCCCCACTCTGGCGTTGGCGGCTGAGCGCCGAGACCAAGGAATGACAGGCTGGCGGCAGTAATAATCGAGGTGCCGATGCGCATGGTGAAATAGACCACTATTGATGAGACCGTGCCCGGCAAAATATGACGCATAATAATAGTAAAGTCGGATGCACCAATACTGCGTGCCGACTCGATAAACGTCAGATGTTTGAGCACCAGCGTATTGCCGCGCACCAGTCGGGCAAAGGCAGGAATACTGAATATCGCTACCGCCACAATCACATTGGACATGCCGCTGCCCATAATCGCCACCACGGCAATTGCCAGCAAAATCCCCGGAAAGGCAAACAGCACATCACAGATGCGCATAATCAGGCGATCCCACCAACCCTCATAGTAACCGGCCAGCAGGCCGAGCACCGTACCGATAGCTGCACCGATTGCCACCGAAAAGAAACCGGCAATTAATGAAATCTGCGTACCGACCAGTACCCGGCTAAAAATATCCCGCCCGAGCGAATCGACGCCCAGAAAGTGCATCATTGACGGCCCCTGGTTAAGCCGGTCGTAGTCAAAATAGTTTTCAGCATCGTAGGGTACAATCCACGGCGCGATAAATGCCACTATCAGCAGTAACAGTACAAATAGCGCGGCAATCATCGCCACATGCTGACGACGAAAACGTCGCCAGAACTCCCGCCACGGCGTGCGCACGCGATTTTCTTTCACTGTTGGCATTGCGCTCAGTGCCGCTTCACGTCGCCAGTTTTTCATTGCGACTCCTTATTTGTAGCGAATTGCCGGGTTGATGGCGGCATACAGCATATCGACGATCAAATTGATCAAGATAAACTCCAGCGAAAAGAGCAATACCTCGGCCTGAATCACCGGATAGTCGCGCATCTCAACAGAATCGACTAATAACCGCCCGAGTCCCGGCCAGTTAAATACCACTTCAACCACGATCGAGCCGCCGAGCAGAAAACCGAATTGCAGCCCCATCATGGTGACCACCGGGATCATCGCATTGCGCAGCCCATGTTTTACCACCACCAGCGATTCGCGTATCCCTTTGGCACGCGCGGTGCGCATATAGTCTTCCTGCATCACTTCAACAAACGAGGCGCGGGTAAAACGGGCCATCACGGCAGCCACCGCCGCGCCAAGCGTAATCGAAGGTAAAATATAGTGTTTCCAGCTGTCGGCACCGACGGTTGGCAGCCAGCCTAACTTTACTGAGAACACCTGCATCAGCAGCATGCCGAGGGCGAAAGCGGGAAAGGAAATACCGGAAACCGCCAGCGTCATACCGAGACGATCCGGCCAGCGGTTACGCCATACGGCAGAGAGCACGCCAATCGCCATACCAAAAATGACCGCCCATACCATGCTGGAGAGCGTCAGCCACAGCGTTGGCATAAAGCGTGAAGCAATCTCTTCGGAAACCGGGCGTTTCGATACCATCGACTGACCAAAATCGCCCTGCAACGCATTAAGAATAAACTGCCAGAACTGCTGCGGCAGCGGCTGATCGAGGCCCAGCTGCTGGCGCACCATCTCGACCACCGAGGCGTCGGCTTCCGGTCCGGCAATCAGCCGCGCCGGATTGCCCGGCAGCATATGAACAAACAGGAATACCAGTACCGCCACAATCAGCAGCGTTGGAATCAGCCCCAGTAAGCGTTTGATAAAATAATTAAGCATGCATTATCCTGCCCGTTACCACGCCAGCCCTGACGGACTGGCGTTGGCCGGCACTACTTCAGATCGGCTTCATCGAAGTTGAAGGAGGTATCCGGCATTACATAAAAGCCGGTCAGCGTTTTGGTATTCGCCGAAACTAACTGCTCAACCACTAGCGGAGCCCACGGACGATCGTTCCAGATGCGATCCTGCGCATCTTTATACAGTTTGGCTTTCTCATCGCGATCGGTGGTTTTCAGTGCATCGGCCAGATCTTTATCCACCTGCGGATTGCTGTAAAACGCGGTGTTAAAGATGGTTGGCGGCCAGGACGTGGTGGCAAACAGCGGCGTCAGCGCCCAGTCAGCTTCACCGGTGGAGGCAGACCAGCCGGTATAGAACATCCGGACTCCGCTCTCTTTCTGCCCTTTGCTTTCCACTTCCGCCGCACGTTGACCCGCATCCATTGCCGTCACTTTGACCTTAATACCGACCTGCGCCAGCTGCTGCTGAGTAAACTGCAGCACTTTCTGCGCGGTGCTGTGATTGTGCGATGACCACAGCGTGGTGCTGAAACCGTTCGGGAAACCGGCCTCTTTTAACAATTCACGCGCTTTGGCCGGGTCATAAGCTATCGCCGGGTAACTCTGGGCAAAGTCGATAGCGGGCGGCACAATGCCGGTAGCAGGCGTAGCAAAGCCACTGAACGCCACTTTCGCTAACGCCTGGCGGTTAATAGCGTAGTTAATGGCTTCACGCACTTTCGGGTTGTCGAACGGTTTCTGCGTCACGTTAAAACTGATATAACGCTGCATAATTGACGGCGAGGTCACCAAATCCAGTTTGCTGTTGCCTTTCAGCACGTTAGCCTGCTCAAAGGGAATCGGGAAGGCGAAGTTGGCCTCACCGGTTTGCAGCATTGCCGCACGGGTGTTGTTATCGACAATCGGCCGCCAGGTAATGCTGTCGAGTTTTGGATAGCCCTTCTTCCAGTAGCCATCCCACTTTTTCACCTTCACAAAGTCGGTCTGATTCCAGGTGACAAACTGATACGGACCGGTACCGACCGGATGGAAACCGATCTCCTTGCCATATTTTTTCAGGGCGGCCGGTGAAATCATCGCCGCAGCCGGATGCGCCAGGTTATTGATAAAGGCAGAGAACGGCTGCTTCAGAGTGATTTTTACCGTATTCGCATCGACCACATCGGTGGCAGCAATGGTTTTAAACAGGTTATAGCGCTTCAGCTGGCTGTCCGGATTGCTGGCGCGATCGAGATTGACCTTAACCGCTTCGGCATTGAAATCGGTGCCATCCTGGAACTTTACCCCCGGACGCAGTTTAATGGTGTAGGTTAATCCATCCGGGCTGGCCTCGTAGCTTTCGGCCAGCACGTTGGTCAGCTTCATCTCTTTATCAAAACCAAACAGTCCCTGATAAAAGGATTTCGCCACCGCCTGTGAAAGCGTGTCGTTAGCATCGTAAGGATCGAGGGTGGTGAAATTGGAGGCGACGGCAATCACCGCATCCTTCGCTGCCCAGGCCGGGACCGCAGCGAAACTCCCAATCAATCCCGCAGTCACCAGCCATTTACGCGTGTGTGAAATCGTCATGTTACAAAGTTCTCCTGTCGTCCCTTGAGTTATACGAAACAAAACACCATCAGGCACCGCTGATTGCATGGCGCGCTACGTAATGCCCTGCGCCAACTTCCACCAGTGGTGCTACTTCGGGTTCATCACCCAGCGCGCGAATCGGACTGGGAATTTCATCGACCAGTAAAGCGCGCTCACGGCGGCGATGGCCGGGATCGGCTACCGGCACGGCTGACATCAGCTTACGGGTATACGGATGCTGCGGGCGCTCGAAAACCGCCTGGCGCGGGCCAATCTCGACAATCTGTCCGAGATACATCACCGCCACACGATGGCTGATTCGCTCCACCACCGCCATATCATGAGAAATAAACAGAAATGCAATGCCGAACTCACGCTGCAAATCGAGCATCAGATTGATAATTTGCGCCTGAATCGACACGTCGAGCGCTGACACTGATTCATCGGCAATCACCACTTTTGGATTCAGCGCCAGCGCACGCGCAATACAGATACGCTGCCGCTGCCCGCCGGAAAACTCGTGCGGATAGCGCTGCGCATGCTCCGGCAGTAAGCCGACTTTCTCGAGTAACCAGGCGACGCGCGCTTCCGCCTCGCGTCCTTTCATCACACCGTGGACCAGCAGCGGCTCCATAATCGAGAAGCCAACCGTCAGGCGCGGATCGAGCGAAGCGTAAGGATCCTGAAAGATAAACTGAATATCGCGTCGCAAGTGCGACAGCTCGCTGTTTTTCAACTGGTCGATGCGCTTGCCGTCAAAAGTAATGCTGCCGCCCTGGCTCTCTACCAGTCGTAACAGCGAACGTCCGGTGGTCGATTTACCACAGCCCGACTCCCCCACCAGCGCCAGCGTTTCACCCGGCTTCAGGTCAAAGCTGACCTTTTCTACCGCATGAACCCGGCGCGTTACGCGATTAAAAATACCGCTGCGGATATCAAAACGGGTAATCAGATCGCGCACCTGCAATATCGGCTCGGCGCCAGCCGGTACGGTATCCTGAGCATCCAGTGAAGATGGCTGTTGTCCACCGACCAGCGGAAACTTCGCCGGAAACGGTTGGCCAGCCATCGCGCCGAGTTTGGGCACGGCAGCCAGCAGCGCGCGGGTATACGCCTGCTGCGGCTGACGGAAAATCTGCTCAACCGGCGCGGTTTCCACCCCCTCACCGCGATACATCACCTGCACCCGATCGGCCATTTCTGCCACCACGCCCATATCGTGGGTAATGAAGATCACCGCCATTTCCATCTCTTTTTGCAGCACCCGAATCAGCTGCAAAATTTGCGCCTGAATGGTGACATCCAGCGCAGTAGTCGGCTCATCGGCAATGAGCAGTGCCGGTTTACAGCATAACGCCATAGCGATCATCACCCGCTGGCGCATGCCGCCGGAAAGCTGATGCGGATAGCGGGTCAGCACGTTTTTCGCTTCCGGAATACGCACTAAGTCCAGCATCCGCTGGGCTTCTGCCAGCGCCTGGCGATGATTCAGCCCCTGATGCAGGCGAATCGATTCGGCAATTTGTTCACCCACCGGAAACACCGGATTCAGCGAAGTCATCGGTTCCTGAAAGATCATCGCCATATCGGCACCGCGAATGGTGCGCATCTGCGACTGACGTGCCGTTGCCAGATCCAGCACCTTGCCATTGCGGCGGCGCAGCCAGATCTCGCCGCTGTCCATCTTGCCGCCGCCCTGTTCAATCAGGCGCATCAGCGCCAGTGAGGTCACCGACTTGCCGGAGCCTGATTCGCCGACAATCGCCAACGTTTCACCACGCCTGACCTCCAGTGACAGCTGTCGCACCGCCGCAGTGGTGACGCCTTCATGAGTGAAGCTGACGCTGAGATTGCGTACCGCCAGAACCTGTTCCGCTGACAGCGTCTGATCTGCTGAAGATCCGGTCATACCTGCTCCTTACTCTTCGCGCCAGATACCCACAACCACCCCATCGCCGACATAACCGTAGCCGCGATACATTCCGTCACTGTTAAATGGCAGCGCGATATTGCCATCACGATCAACCGCCACGATGCCGCCGCTGCCGCCAAGCAGCGGGATTTTTTCCATTACCACACGTTCGCTGGCCTGTTTAAGCGACAAGCCGGAGTATTCCACCAGCGCGGCAATATCGTAGGCCGCCAGGGTGCGCATAAATACTTCACCGGTACCGGTGCAGGAGACTGCCACGTTGGCATTATTGGCGTAGCAACCGGCACCGACAATCGGTGAATCACCGACCCGACCGGCCTGCTTGTTGGTCATGCCGCCGGTTGAGGTGGCGGCCGCCAGGTTACCCTGCAGATCGCAGGCCACCGCGCCAACGGTGCCGAATTTACGATCGTTATCCAGCGGATCGCCACCGTTCGTTTGCGACGCGCCATCGTGATCCAGCAGCATCTGCTGGCTGTCCAGCGCGCGCTGCAACTGCTGCCAGCGCTCCGGCGTTGAGAAGTAATCGGCTGCCACAGTTTCCAGCCCGTGCTGAGCAGCAAAACTTTCGGCACCGCTGCCGATAAACAGCACATGAGGGCTGTGTTCCAGCACCGCGCGCGCTGCCAGCACCGGATTACGGATATGCGACACGCCGGCAACCGCGCCGACGTTCAGTGAACCACCATCCATCACGCAGGCATCCAGCTCATGGGTACCCTGATGGGTGAAAACCGAGCCTTTACCGGCGTTAAACAGCGGGCACTCTTCCAGAAGGCGAACCGCTTCAGTGACCGCATCCAGCGCGCTGCCGCCCGCCGCCAGTATCGCCTGACCGCTGGCGACCACATCAGAGAGTGCCTGAATATACTGTTGCTCTTTCTCTGCACTCATTGCTCCACGCGCAATGGCTCCTGCGCCGCCGTGAATGGCGATCACTGCTCTGGTCATAATTCACATACCCTGTGTGTTAAATCAGCATGAAAAACACTGAGTTAGCTGAGGTTTATCAAAAAATCAGCGATTTTTGACTATAGGTAGGCTGTAAAGCAATGTAAAGAGGAATGTTTCCTCGCCGCTAATAACAAAACGTAGTAACTAATAACCATAATCGCTATACCGCAGATGCTGCCCGATGACAGCGAGGATGATCCGGCTGTTATTTCACGCCATAATAGACGGCATCTGATGTATTGCTGGAGAGACCATGGAACTGTTTACTGCGGGCTTAATCTCCCTTGAAGAAGCGCGCGACAAAATGCTGGCGCAGATTACCCCATTAAGCGATGTTGAAACTGTCGCCATCACTGCCGCCGCCGGACGCATTACCGCTGAAGCAGTGATTTCACCGATTGATGTACCGCCTTTTGCTAACTCGGCAATGGACGGCTATGCGCTACGCATGGCCGACGTTAATCACGATATTCCCTTGCCGGTGGCGGGAAAAGCGTTCGCCGGTGCGCCATATCACGGTGACTGGCCAGCAGGCAGCTGTATTCGCATTATGACCGGTGCGCCGATCCCGCCGGGTGCCGACGCGGTAGTCATGCAGGAGCAGACCGAAAGCAGCGATCGGGGCGTGCGCTTTCTCGCAGCAGTGCAACCGGGCCAGAATATTCGGCTGGCAGGTGAAGATATTCAGCAGGGCGCCAGCGTGCTGGCAAGCGGAATTAAACTCGGCGCTGCGGAACTGCCGCTGCTGGCCTCGCTCGGCATCAGTCAGGTCAGGGTTTTTCGTAAACTGAGGGTGGCGGTATTCTCCACCGGAGACGAGCTACAAGCGGTCGGTACGCCGCTGGCCGCCGGGCAAATCTATGATACCAACCGCTTTGCCGTGCACCTGATGCTGGATGCGCTGGGTTGCGAAGTGATCGATCTCGGGATTATTAAAGATGATCCTGACGCACTGCGCGCGGCGTTTCATCAGGCCGATGCCCAAGCCGATGTGGTAATCAGCAGCGGCGGTGTCTCAGTTGGTGAAGCGGATTACACCAAACAGATGCTGGATGAACTGGGTGAAGTGGGCTTCTGGAAGCTGGCGATGAAACCCGGTAAGCCTTTTGCCTTTGGTCGACTGCAAAACAGCTGGTTCTGCGGACTGCCCGGTAATCCGGTATCCGCTGCCGTGACTTTTTACCAGCTGGTACAGCCGCTGTTAGCCCGTCTTACCGGGCAGCAAACTGACTGCCTGCCGGCAAAAATGCGCGCGCGCGCCACTGAACGCCTGAAGAAATCCCCAGGCCGCCTCGATTTCCAGCGTGGGATATTCAGCCGTAACAGCGAGGGCGACCTGCAAGTGCGCAGCACCGGCCATCAGGGTTCGCATGTGTTCAGCTCCTTCAGCCAGGCTAACTGCTTTATCGTCCTTGAACGCGAGCGCGACACAGTGCAGCCCGGTGAGTGGGTAGAAATTGAACCGTTTAACGCGCTCTTAGGAGGCTGAGATGCTACCGCCGCTGACCGATGACGAAACGCTGCGCTATAACCGACAAATTGTGCTGCGCGGATTTGATTTTGAGGGTCAGGAGAAGTTAAAGGCTGCCAGCGTGCTGATTGTCGGGCTTGGCGGGCTGGGCTGCGCCGCCAGCCAATATCTGGCGTCGGCGGGCGTCGGATCGCTGACGCTGCTGGATTTCGACAGCGTGTCGCGCTCTAATTTGCAGCGGCAGATTTTGCATACCGATGCGCAGGTTGGCATGGCAAAAGTCGAATCTGCGCGCCAGCGGCTGGCCGCGATTAACCCCTTAATTACTCTTAACGCCATAAACGCCCATCTGGATGATAACGCGCTGCAAAAACTGCTGAATAGCTGCGATTTAGTGCTGGACTGTAGTGATAATCTGGAAACGCGCGAGCAGTTAAACCGGCTTTGCTTTGCGGCAAAGATACCGCTGGTATCGGGTGCTGCCATCCGAATGGAAGGGCAAATTAGCGTCTTCAGCTGGCAGGAAAACGAACCTTGCTACCGCTGCATCAGTCGCCTGTTTGGCAGTAACGCCCTCACCTGCGTCGAAGCTGGCGTAATGGCACCGCTGGTCGGCGTGATTGGTGGATTGCAGGCGATGGAAGCGATTCGTCTGTTAAGCGATTATGGCAATAGCGTGGCGGGTAAACTGCTGATGTATGATGCCATGACGCTGCAATTCCGCGAAATAAAGCTGGCGAAAGATCCTGGCTGTGAGGTTTGTGGGCGATAAATCAAGGGGAGCCGGGAACGGCGCCCCTGGAAGAAAAAGGTGGCGTTATCGCCACCTTATCAATCAGTTATCCACGCCTTTGCTGCGCAGGTAATCTTCGTAGTTGCCGGTAAAGTCGATAACCTTGTTCGGGGTAATCTCAATCACGCGGCTGGCCAGTGAGCTGACGAATTCACGGTCATGGGAAACGAAGATTAAGGTGCCTTCGTACATCTCCAGCGCCATGTTCAGCGATTCGATAGATTCCATATCCAGGTGGTTGGTGGGTTCATCCATAATCAGGATATTTGGACGTTCCATCATCAGCTTACCAAACAGCATGCGGCCCTTTTCCCCACCGGACAGCACTTTAGCTGGCTTCTTGATATCATCCTGACTGAACAGCAGACGACCGAGAATACCACGAACCACCTGCTCGTCATCGTTGCCCTGCATCCACTGGCTCATCCAGTCAAACACATTCAAATCGTTATCAAAGTCAGCGGCGTGATCCTGCGCGTAGTAACCAATGCTGGCGTTTTCTGACCATTTCACTTCACCGCTGTCCGGCAGCAGATCGCCAACCAGCGTTTTCAGCAGGGTAGTTTTACCGATACCGTTGGCACCGATAATCGCCACCTTCTCACCCACTTCCACCAGCAGGTTGAGATTTTTGAACAGCGGACCGTTATCAAAACCTTTGGTCAGGTTTTCAAGTTGCAGCGCATTACGGAACAGTTTCTTGTCCTGCTCGAAACGCATAAACGGGTTCTGACGGCTGGAGGCTTTCACCTCTTCCAGCTTGATTTTATCAATCTGTTTAGCACGTGAAGTCGCCTGACGAGATTTTGAGGCGTTGGCACTAAAGCGGCTGACGAACGACTGCAGTTCGTTAATCTGCGCTTTTTTCTTGGCGTTATCCGACAGCAAGCGCTCACGCGACTGGGTAGCCGCGGTCATATATTCGTCGTAGTTGCCCGGATAAACGCGCAGCTCGCCGTAATCAAGGTCAGCCATATGGGTGCAGACCATGTTAAGGAAGTGACGGTCATGCGAAATAATGATCATGGTGCTGTTACGTTCATTCAGCACCTGCTCCAGCCAACGGATGGTATCGATATCCAGGTTGTTGGTCGGTTCGTCGAGCAGCAGAATTTCCGGGTTTGAGAACAGCGCCTGTGCCAACAGCACACGCAGTTTCCAGCCGGGAGCCACTTCGCTCATTGGGCCGTAGTGCTGCTCCAGCGGAATGCCGACGCCGAGTAACAGTTCTCCGGCACGCGCTTCTGCGGTGTAGCCATCCATTTCGCCGTATTTCACTTCCAGATCGGCCACTTTATAGCCATCTTCTTCACTCATTTCCGGCAGTGCGTAAATACGGTCACGCTCTTCCTTCACTTCCCACAGTTCATGATGACCCATGATCACCGTGTCGAGCACGCTGAATTTCTCAAAGGCGAACTGATCCTGGCGCAGCTTACCAATACGCTCATTCGGATCGAGGGAAACATTACCGCCGGACGGGACCAGATCGCCGCCGAGGATTTTCATAAAGGTTGATTTGCCGCTGCCGTTAGCGCCAATCAGGCCGTAGCGGTTACCGCCGCCAAATTTGACAGAGATGTTTTCGAACAGCGGCTTACTGCCAAACTGCATGGTGACGTTGCTGGAAACTAGCACAGGGATTGCCTTACGGTTGAAGAAGTGGAATGTGATTCAACGCGCATTATGCCACAAAAAACCGGGCGGCGAATACCGCCGGTTTGATAACGATTACGCCTTCTGCTTAACCGGCGCGGCTGTCCGTCGGGTTTCCTTGTCATCACTTAGCCAGTCATGCAGATAGTGTTCAATCTGCTCGAGGCTGCGGTTGCGGGTTTCCGGAATGCATTTCATCACAAAGATCGCCCCGGCAATGCCAATCAGGCCGAAGATAAAGAACGCGCCGGACAGGCCGACTGCCGCCAGCAATAACGGGAAGGCCAGTGAAATCATAAAGTTGGCGATCCACATGGCAAACACCGCGCCGCCCATAAAGATGCCGCGCAGCCGTGTCGGAAAGATTTCCGATAGCAGCAGCCAGGTTACCGGCGACAGCGCACCTTGCTGGAAGCTGAGAAACATTAGCATTCCCAGCAGCACCATATAACCGCGCAGTACATCCGGCTGACCATTGATCGTTTCCGGCATCAGATAGCTGACCGCGCCGATAAAGAACAGGCAGGCGGTACAGCCAAACTGGCCAATCTTTACCATGGTGCGGCGGCCAATTTTCCCCAGCAGCCAGATGCCGACAAAGGTCATTAATACCGAAATAACGCCGTTAGCAATGGTAGCGACCAGCGCCGAATCATTGCTCATGCCGACCGCAGTCAACATCGTCGGGGCGTAATACATAATGGTATTCACTCCGGTCAGCTGCTGGATCACCGCGATACCAATACCAATCAGGAACAGTTTAAATAACCACGGGGTTTTCAAATCGCGCAGGCCTGGTTTGCCGAAATCGCGCTGCTCTTCCAGCGTCTCTTCGATCTCCGTCAGCTCCCACTCAACGTCCTCTTTAGCACGGGTGCGCTCCAGCACGCGACGCGCATCGGCTAAACGCCCCTTCATCGCATACCAGCGCGGCGTATCCGGCATAAACATCATGCCAAACCACAGCAGTACTGCCGGAATGGTGGCTACCGCCAGCATCCAGCGCCAGGTGTGCTCGCCGCCCCACATATGATTGAAACCGGCATTGGAGATATACGCCAGCATCTGACCGGAAACGATCATCAGCTCCTGTAGCGTAACCAGCTGACCGCGCTTGTTGGCGGGCGCAATCTCGGCGATATACACCGGCACGGTGGCTGCGGCACCGCCGACCGCCACGCCCAGAACCAGACGGAAGAAAATCATCCAGTTAACATCAGGGGCCAGCGCAGAACCGGTGCCACCGATGGCAAAGACGATCGCGAGGATCAGAATAATTTTCTTACGTCCGGCAGCCGCGGCAAAATGGCCTGAAGCCAGTGCGCCGAAGGCCGCACCAAACAGCAGCGAGCTGGTTACCAGTCCCGTTGTGAAAGGCGTCAGATGCAGTTCGTCCCCCATAAACAGCAACGCGCCGGAAATCACGCCGGTATCGTAACCAAACAGTAATCCACCTAATGTTGCCACTGCCGCAATCACCTTAACAAAAGGCTCGGTCCGCGTATTGCTGTTCGGCCCCGACGCTTTGTTGGGTGAAATGTATTGTTCTTTTACCATGCTGAAACTCGCCCCTGGTTGAAAGAAAACCTGAGCAACATCCACAGAAGCAATATTCACTCAGTTCGTGTCTTAATTTAGACTGATATTTTCATTTTAATTAACAATGAAAATTAAATTTTGTGGTGCAGGTCATAAGGCAGCGCTTAATTTGTGATAAAAAGCACATTATTGCCTTTGGGGGCTTGTCTTAAGTGTCAGAGACTGCTGCTTAATATGCGTATCGAATTTCACTAAAAATAAAATATGAATTTTATATTTCACTTCATCCCGGTAAAACGGGCAGTGACGAAGAAAAAAAACGTGAAGAGAGGATTATTGGGCGGCCAGATCGCCGCCCTGGGGAAGAAACGAAGAAAATATTCAGCGTTAAGGTTGAGTCGCTGCGGTTTCCATCGGACCAAATACCGAATACTTCGGCAATGTCACGTTCTGATACGGCTCCCAGCCGCCGCCCAGCGCTTTATACAACGCGACCAGATCAAGACTGGTCTGCACCCGCGCCTGCTCTGCCTGCTGCTTCGCCTGCGACAGCTGGCGTTGTACATCCAGCACGTCGATAAAGGTTGAAATCCCTTTACGATAGCTGTCATCTGCCAGATCAAAAGCGTTTTGTAACGCCGCTACCGTTTCATCAAGGCCAGCAACCTGTTGCTGATCGGTGCGGTAACTGACCAGCGCATTTTCCACGTCCTGTAATGCCGTCAGCACCGCCTGACGATAACCCAGTGCCGCGCTGGCCTGCTGCGCGCGCGCCAGTTTCACGCTGGAAACCAGCCGTCCTCCCTGAAAAATCGGTATCGAAACCGACGGGCCGAAGCTGTAAAAATGGCTGCTCCAGTCATCAAGATAATTGGCGTGGCTATTACGCACGCCAAGCTCTCCGGTCAACGATACGCTCGGAAACAGCTGCGCCACTGAGACGCCAATATTAGCGGTGGCCGCATGCAGGTTGGCCTCTGCCTGACGCACATCCGGACGACGCCGCGCCAGTTGCGATGGTACTCCCACCGGCACCGCCGCCGGCAGTTTTGGCATCGCCTTGCTGGCGTTCAGCTCTGCATCCAGTGCGCCGGGTGGTTTACCGAGCAACACTGCCAGACCGTTCATCGCCTGCTGCACCTGTGCCTGGTATTGTGGCAGCTGAGCGCGTAATGAACTCTGCTGCGCTCGGGCATTCTCGACGTCCATCTGCGGTGCCAGGCCGTTGCGCTGCTGACTTTGCGTCAGCTCCAGCGTTTCTGTCGCCACATCAATTTGCGTTTGTAAGGTGCTGGTGATGGCCTGCGCACCGCGCAGCTGCATATAAGCCCGCGCCACTTCCGCTTCCAGCGAGACCAGCGCATCGTTGCGGCTCTCGACCGACGCCTGCTGCTGAGCACCTGCCATCTCAACCTGGCGGCGAACCTTGCCCCACATATCCAGCTCCCAGGCCGCATCGAAACTGCCCTGGTAGATATTGATTGGTCGGCTAAGTCCGTCGAGCGCAGTACGCACTTGCGGATCGACCTCACCCAGCCGATCGTAAACCCCGTTCGACTCCAGCTCGCCTTTCAATCCCAGTTGCTGACGCGTCATACCTGCTTTGGCATTCACGCTGGGAAACCAGCCGCCCCGCGCTTGTGACAGCTGCTCACGCGCACCGGCAATGCGCAATACCGCCTGTTGCAGCGAAAGATTACCGGCGATGGCCCGCTCCATCAGACTATCCAGCTGAGGATCGTTAAATGACTTCCACCAGTCAGGATCGGTCGACGCCGCCAGCGGTGACGACACCTCACCCGCTTTCATTCCCTGATAGCTGGCGCGGGTCTCGGTTTTCGGTGCCTGGTAGTCTGGCCCGACGGTGCAAGATGAGAGCGCCAGCGCCAGAGCAAGCGCCAGGCTGCTACGCACCGGCAACTGCGCGCGCGTTATAAGAGTCATATCAGTGTGCTCCTGCGCTACCTTCGCTCTTAATCGGCGAAAGCAGTAAACAAAATGGAATCATAATCAGCGCAACAATTCCCAGCCCCATAAATACATCGATATAAGCCAGAATGCGCGCCTGCGCCACCATCTCCTGATACAGCTGGCCGGTGGCTAACGTTACCGGATCGCCGACTGCGCTGGTGAAGTCGCGGATCGCCTGCGCCCAGCGCTCGACGGTCAGATTAAACGGCTCATTCAGCGGCGTCATAGTGTGTGCCATCGTGGCAGTTCGCACCTGTGAGCGTTCGGTAATTGCCGCAGTCGACAGCGAAATGCCGATTGAGCCGGCGACATTGCGAAACATGGTAAACAGCGCCGCCGCATCAGCATTCAGCCGCTGCGGGATCGAGATAAACGCGATAGTGGTCAGCGGGACAAACAAAAAGCCCAGCCCGATTGACTGCGCGCTGCGCATCATCGCCAGCGTAGTGAAATCCACATCCGGCGTCAGCCGCATCGAGTAGAACATCGACAGGCAGAGCAGAGTGAAGCCGAAGGCGATAATCCAGCGCGTTTGCACCACGGGCATTAGCTTCAACACCAACGGAATGGTCATCACTACCAGGATGGCGCCCGGCGACAGCACCAGCCCGGACCAGGTCGCGGTATAGCCCAAATCCTGCTGCGCCAGCTGCGGCAGAACCACCGAGCTACCGTAGAGAATCATCGCCATTCCCGCCATCAGCAGGCTGGAAACCGCAAAGTTACGATCTTTCAGGCAGCGAATATCCACCACCGGTTTTTTCGCATACATCAGCCAGTAAATCGCGCCAACCAGGCCAATGGCGGTGAGCACCGCAAACAGCTGGATAAAGCCGGAAGAGAACCAGTCGTCATCTTCACCGCGATCCAGCATCACCTGTAAGCAGCCGAGGCCGAGAGTGATCAGACTGATGCCGATATAATCAATCCGCAGCTTACTTTTCGCCCACTTACGCTCCCACGGCGGATCTTCCAGCAGCTGATAAATGGCCAGCACCGTCAGGATGCCGACCGGAATATTGATTAAAAAGACCCAGCGCCAGCTGTAGTTATCGGTGATCCAGCCGCCGAGCGTCGGGCCGACAATCGGCGCCACAATAATCGCAATCGACGACAGGCCAAAAGCTTTACCGCGATCTTCCGGCTTAAAGTAATCAAGCAGTACCGACTGCTGCACCGGCTGTAAACCGCCGCCGAAAAAGCCCTGCAGAATGCGGAACAGGATAATTTGCCACAGTTCAGTGGCGATTCCGCACAGGAATGAACAGACGGTAAACATCACAATGCAGATCATAAAGAACTGTTTACGGCCAAATACCCGGCTGAGAAATGCCGAGAGCGGCAACACAATGCCGTTGGCGACCAGATAGGAGGTGAGAACCCAGGTCGATTCGCTGTAGCTGGACGAGAGCGAGCCGGCCACGTGCGGCAGCGCCACGTTGACGATGGTGGTATCGAGGATTTCCATAAACACCGCCAGCGTGACGGTCATCGCCACCAGCCAGGGATTACTGGTGGGTTTCCAGCTCTGGCTATCACTCATTCCAGCGTGACCTTCGGTTCTACCGACAGGCCGAGCGGCAGCGGTTTGTTCACATCGAGACCTTTATCAATCACGATTTTCACCGGCACGCGCTGCACAATTTTGACAAAGTTTCCGGTGGCATTCTCGGCCGGGAAAGTCGAGAAACGCGATCCTGAACCCATCTGAATACTGTCGATGTGCCCTTCCAGCTTCATATCCGGCCAGGCATCAACGCTGATTTCAACTTTATTGCCCGGACGCATACGCTCCAGCTGCGACTCTTTGAAGTTTGCCGTCACCCACACTTCGGATGAGACCAGCGAGAACATCGAGGTGCCGGCCTGCACCAGGCTACCCAGTTGCACATTGCGCTTGGTGACAAAGCCATCGTAAGGCGCCCGGACATCGGTGTAAGAGAGATTGAGTTCAGCGGTATCCAGCTGTGCCTGCGCCTGCCCGACCTGCTGCTGACGCGCTTCGACATTGGTCTCCTGCTGACGAATTTGCAGTTGTACCTGCGAGGCAACTTCCACCTGCGCTTTGGCACTCTGTAGCTGCGCCTGAGCAGAGCGCAGCTGAACGCTGGCGCTGTCAATATTGCGCTGGGAGGTCGCGCGTGGGTCAACACCGCGCAAGCGACGATACTCTGCCTGCGCATTGATTAAGCTGGCTTCCGCTTTTGCCTGGTCAGCTAATGCCTGGTCGCGCTGCGCCGGATACTGCACCCGCGATAGCGACAGCTGGGCTTGCGCCTGATGCAGCTGAGCAACAGCCAGACCGAGTTGCGCTTTCGCCTGCTCACGCTGGGCGCGGGCATCGCTTGGGTCGATTTGTACCAGTAAATCACCCTTCTTCACCCTCTGATTATCGCTCACCAACAGCTTCACCACGAAGCCAGCCGCTTTCGGCGCAATGGTCACCGCATTACCTTCGGTAAAGGCATCGTCGGTGGTTTCGATATTGCGGGTAGAAATCCAGTACCACAGCGCCACCAGCACCATCAGCACCACCACGATCAGCAGAATAACGATCGGCTTTTTGCCGGGGCGCTTACGCGGTTGCTCCTCGCTGTTTTGTGTCTCTGAAGCAGATTGATCGGCGTCATCCTGCTGGCGTGCGTGCTGTTCTGATGAAGATTTATCTGAAGTTGTCATAGTTCTCACAGTTTACCGCAGGCTCAAACCGAACCCTTGAAGACCCAAACTGCTATTAACAATAGGAAGAAAACTGACAAATGCCAGGATTTACTTACAATTCCAGATTAGCCCGAAATCAGGGCGTGTGAATCAGCAAAAATAGCCCCCAGCCCAGCGCCATGGTCCATAACAGCATTGGAATTGAGAACAGATGAAAATTCCACCAGATACGCCGATCTTTCGCCATACGCAGCGCAATCAGATTCGCCAGCGAGCCGGGTAACAGGCCAAAACCGCCAATATTCACCGCCCAGGCAAACAGCGTGCTGGCCGGCAGGGTATTCAGCAACAGAATGGTCGCCGGAACATTACTGATAATTTGTGACAGGCCAATTGCCAGCAGGTAACGACCACCGTCACCCAGCTGGGAAATATGCTGTAAAGGTTCCTGTAATAACGGCAAGCGGGTAAGAAAAAATACGTCAATGAACATGGCGATAAATACCGCCAGTAAACTCCAGTCGATTGACAGCAGCACCCGACGGGCAATACAGAAAAACACCACCAGCACTAACAACAGCGCCCATAGCGCCAGTTGCAGTTCCAGCGCCGCGATAAACACCCCATACATCACGACTGAAATCAGTAACAGGGGTCGCTGCCAGCCGCTGGCCTCATCCTGCGTATGACGCTGTATCGTTTTTTTGCTGAAACTGAACCAGGTTACCAGCAACAGGCTGGCAAGGGTCAACGCCGCCAGCGGCAGCATTTGCAGAATGAAGGCGGCAAAACCGAGCTGGCCGTGGCTCCATAACAGAATATTTTGCGGATTACCGATTGGCGTCAGCAGTGAACCGGCGTTAACCGCCAGCGCTTCGAAGATAATCAGCCGCGAAACCGGCAGGCTGGAAAACTTTCTCAGCGTCAGGGTCAGCGGCACCAGAATAAACAGTGCCACATCATTGGTCAGAAAGGTGGAGAGCAGCGCAGCACCGGCGACCATAAACAGTGCAAGCGTGCGCTCGTGCTGAAAACGGTGGATCAAACGGCAGCCCAACACGTCAAAATAGCCGCTGAGTTCGATACCTTTAGTCAGCATCAGCAAACCGCACAGGGTGATAATGGTGTTCCAGTCGACCGCCGTGAGCAGCTCCGCTGGCCTAAAGGGAGCAAAGCAGGCTAACACGACGCCCAGTACCACTAACAGATGAAGAAAGCGATCGTGCAAAAACGGCCTGAGCAGTGTTGCCATGATGACTCGCAGGTCAGAGTGGTCGGAAGTTAGCCACGGTTCTGGTAAAATTGCTGGAAAATTGCCAGCGTTTCGTCACTGACGTGATGCTCGATACCTTCAGCATCCCGGCGTGCAGTGTCGGGGCTGATACCCAGCGCCAGCAAAAAGGTTTCGACGATATGGTGGCGCTCACGGCTCTCTTCCGCCAGCTTCTCGCCTTCTTCGGTCAAAAATACCCCACGATAAGGCACCTGAACCACCAGCCCGCCCGTCGCCAGACGCTTCAGCATTTTCGCTACCGTTGGCTGGGAAACGCCAAGGCGCGCCGCCATATCCACCTGACGCGCTTCTCCAAATTCGCGGATCAGATCGGAAATTAACTCAACATAGTCATCAATCAGCTCGCGGCGATGCGCCTCACGAACCTGACGAAATCCTTCGACATGTTCTTCGATATCTTTCAGTGGCCCATTAAGACTGGCAACAGCGGGTTTGGCGCGACGACTCATTCAACTTCCTCTTCTTTTTAACCTGCGCTATTAACACCCTTGCAGGTCTGTTGGTGCCACATTGTAAACGAAGCTCAAAGAAGCACAAATTTTCCGACAAATAGCACTGGCTATGGGATATAGCCTGTGCTATACCTGTCTATAAAGCAACCATTGAATATGAGTCAGCACGATGCAAATGAGCAATAAGGTGATGCCAGGTTGGGCGTCACAGGAGGTTACCACCATGAAAGCACCATTATTACTGCGGTTGTTTAGTCGATCGCCATTTACTCTGCGCCTGATGCTGTTAGAGATGCTGACCGCGCCCAAGAAGCCTGACAACCAGGCTTCTTAACCTCTTCCCTCTTCTGCCGTATAAAAACTGTTTCCCGGTTCACAGAAACTTTCTTCGCTACTGGTTGCCTTTGTTGAAAGCGAGGATTATCTTGCTATGCCTTTCGTGAGAGTGCTGGCAAAAACGGCGCGCCAAACCCGTCCCTAATCCCATTCAAAACGAGTCGTTCCAGGCCTGACTACGTCTTCAGATACCCACTGAAGATGCGTTTTTTGCGTCTCAATAAGATAAATAATGAATCTGACTCTGATTAAAACTGCGGCGGTGACCGGTTCCCGTGAGCTGTTCAGCCCGTATATTGGGCTGTATCTGCTGTTCTCACTGTTAATCAATCTGGCGTTCGGCTATCCGCTGAGCCTGCTGTATACCTGCGCGTTCAGCGCGCTGATGATGTTGCTGCACAGCCGTGCGCCGCGCCTGTTGAAAGCACTGATTATCGTCACTACGCTGGCGGCCAGTAGCTATTATCCCTTTGGTCAGACTTACGGCCCGCCCAATTTTAATACTCTGCTGGCGTTACACTCGACCAATGTCGCGGAAGCCAGCGAAATCATGCAGATCTTTCCACCGCAGGATTACGCTATCGCCTGCGCCATTCTGCTGACCGGCTTTATCGCCCTGCGCCGTAAGCCTGCCATGGCACGCCGCTGGTCGCATGCTGATTCAGCCTGCCTGGCATTTGCGGCGGTGGCGTGGCTGACGCAACCGGTGCTGAATAAGCTGGCGGACTATCCTTTCAGCCTCAGCGATGCTGGCTATCCGCTGGTGCGCTTTGTTAAGGACAGCGTGGTCAGCAAAATGTCGGTGGATGATGAGATCGACCGCATGAATCAGCTGACGTCGTTGCAGGACAGCTGGACGGTGACCGGCGTAAAGCCTTCACGTCAGGTGTATGTGATGGTGATTGGTGAAAGCGCGCGGCGTGATGCGCTCGGTGCATTCGGCGGGCGCTGGAATAACACCCCGTTTGCCAGTGAGGCGAAAGGCCAATTTTTTGTTAACTACACCGCGGCGGCTTCCTCAACGCAAAAATCACTGGGGTTAACGCTTAACCGGGTGGTCGACGGCCAACCACTGTATCAGGACAATATCGTCACGCTGGCTAACCGTGCCGGCTTTGACACCTGGTGGTTCTCCAATCAGGGACAAATTGGCAAATTCGACACGCCGATTGCCAGTATTGCGCGTCGTGCCGATCACGTACACTTCCTGAAACAGGGGGATTTCGAAGCAGATAAGTCCACCGACGATGACGATTTGCTGAAACTGACGCCGCAGGCGTTGACACAGCCGGTCGATGCCCCCCGCTTGCTGATTTACCATATTATTGGTTCACACCCCAAGGCCTGCGATCGTACCAGGGGCAAGTTTGCCAGCTTTGTTCACTCCACGGAGACGTCGTGCTATCTGTACAGCATCACCCAGACCGATCGCTTTTTACAGCAGCTACAGCAGCAGTTACATAACAGCGGGCTGAGTTACTCGATGCTTTACTTCTCGGATCACGGCATGGCATTTAAAGAGAAAGGCAGTAAAAACGAGTATCTCGCTCATGATGACAAGTATCAGCAAAACTTCCAGGTGCCGATGTTTATCACTTCAGGTCAGGATACTAAGCGTCAGATCATCAAGGCAGCGCGTTCGGCGAATGATTTTTTACAGCTGTTTTCGCAGTGGACTGGCATCAGCAGCAAACAGATTATTGCCCGCTACCGTTTTGCTTCGAAAGATGCTGCGCCACCGGTTTACGTCACTAATTTTGCGCTGAAGAAGGTTAATTATCAGTATCTTGGTCAGGATGCGTTTGCCCGCTGAGGCCGGACTCAGCGATTTTTGCCATAAAAAAATCCGCCACCAGGGCGGATTTTTATCATCAAGCCAGAATATTTCTGGCTGGATTAGCAAACTTAGAAGCGGTAACCTGCACCAACGATCCAGGTACCAACGTCTACACTGCGGATACGGCTCTGCTCGTAACCCACATCCAGTGCAACGTTTTCCATTGGGTTGAACTGCAGACCAGCACCGTAGGAGAAACCGTAGTCGCTGCCATCGCCTTTTTCGCGATCTGGGCCAGTTACGCTAGTTTTACCGTAGCCAACACCAACAACACCGTAGATGCTTGCCCAGTCGTTCAGACGGTAAGCTGGACCTGCAGTCAGGCCGTAGTATTGGGATTTAGCGTACAGGGTATCAACGTTCTGGTTTTTTTCGGTCCAGGTGAAAGAACCGATCCAGCCCAGTGGATCGCTGCCGTTTTCGTAGCGATACTTCAAGTTGAAACCGTTGGCTTTATTAACAACACCCTGGAAGTCGCTCTGTGCGTAACCACCAGTGATGGTGCTCTGCGCCATTGCGGAACCCGCGGATACAGCCAGTACACAAGCCAGTGCTGAAAGACATGCAATTTTTTTCATAACCACCTCAAATGTGAAAGTACTTCTCTCCTGACAACAGTTAAAATATAACAAAAATCAGCAAGAAACTCTGCCTGCAAATTGTTGTCTAACACCAGGTATGGTGTAACAGAAAGTTAATGACATTTTGTATGTTACTATTTTATATACCATTTCAGGTAGTATAACCGGTTTAATTCTCAATTGTAAAAAAAGGTTCATTGGGATAATTCTTAATTAATCCTGACACTTCTTTACTTAAATTGCCGCTTTTGACGCTCGTCGACGACATTTTTTTCGCTGCCAGCGCATTTTTTTCTGCCCAGTCTCCATTACACTGACGTACTTATTAATCTTTAACCTCAGGGTTTCCCAGACAGGTTTGCTGCATGTCCTCTGCACTTTCACCGGCAAAGTCGCCGGTATGGCTACCGATATTGGTTTTAATTATTGCCATGACCTCTATTCAGGGTGGCGCTTCACTGGCTAAAACGCTGTTTCCTCAGGTCGGTGCGCCCGGTATTACCGCATTACGACTTGGGCTGGGCACGATTATTTTATGCCTGGTGTTTAAGCCCTGGCGGTTGCGCTTTAGTCGTGAACAGCGCGTGCCCTTGCTGATTTACGGGCTGGCGCTCGGCGGAATGAACTATCTGTTTTATTTGTCGCTGCGTACCGTGCCGCTGGGTATTGCAGTGGCGCTGGAATTTACCGGACCGTTATTTCTTGCTCTGATCGGTTCGCGTCGGCTGCTGGATTTTATCTGGGTGCTGCTGGCGATTGTCGGCCTGTGGTTTTTGCTGCCGCTCGGCCATGATATCTCCAGCGTCGATGCACAGGGTGCCGCGCTGGCGGTAGGTGCCGGCGTCTGCTGGGCGTTATATATTCTTTCCGGTCAGAAGGCTGGGGCGGAACATGGCCCGGCTACGGTGGCGATGGGCTCGGTGATCGCTTCAGTGATTTTTGTGCCGCTCGGGCTGAGTTTCGCCGACAGCGGTATCTGGCAACTGTCGCTGATTCCGCTGGCGTTGGCGATAGCGGTGCTGTCGACCGCACTGCCCTATTCACTGGAGATGATCGCCTTAACGCGTTTGCCAGCCAGAACCTTTGGCACCATGATGAGTCTTGAACCGGCAATGGCTGCCTTTTCCGGCATGCTGTTTCTCGGTGAACGACTGACGCTGGTGCAATGGCTGGCGCTGCTGGCAATCATTGCGGCTTCCGCCGGTGCAACGCTCACCATGCGACCTAAAGAAGTTCAGATTACGTCTATAGAGGATATGCCGCGATCTCAGGATTGAGAATATTCCTTGTTCAGCCTCAGTATGAGGCTGAATAATCAGTTGTTCTGCTGATTGTGTTATTTATTTTAAATTTAAAGTTAAATAATCGTTACAGTTACATTCTGTCATTCTTCTGCATTAAATAACGCACTTTGTGCTCTTTTCTCGTCATTTATAAATTAAACCTCAACAAATCAGCAAGATAAAATCAACAGCTTAATAATAAATATTATCAATACCATTAGCATTTATATTTTACTGCTGTGGCGGCGGCTTTATTACTCAACGATTACTCAACAGGTGGTCGCTATCTGACTAATAGGCAGCAACTTTCCTGCAGAGTAAAAAACAGGTGCTATACTTATTTCCGTACTATTCAGGACAACCGACATTAAGAGGATATTAATGATGAGTACCGCTAAACTGGTTAAAACAAAATCTTCCGATCTGATTTACACCCGTAATGACGTGGCAGAGAATGACAAAAAAGCCACAATCGAGGTGCTCAATCGTCTGGTTACCGAGCTGATTGACCTGTCCCTGATCACCAAACAGGCTCACTGGAACATGCGTGGCGCTAACTTTATTGGCGTGCATGAAATGCTGGACGGATTCCGCACCGCAATTACCGACCACCAGGATACCATTGCAGAACGTGTCGTTCAGCTGGGCGGCGTGGCGCTGGGTACCACTCAGATTGTTAACGACAGAACGCCACTGAAAAGCTATCCGCTGAACATTCACAGCGTTCAGGATCACCTGAAAGCACTGGCTGACCGTTACGGTGTGGTAGCCAACGATCTGCGTAAAGCGATTGGTGAAGTGGCAGATGAAGACAGTGCCGACATCTTTACTGCGGCATCGCGTGACCTCGACAAATTCCTGTGGTTTATCGAGTCTAATATTGAATAACTGATTTATCCGGCGACGCGTTCGCCGGCTTAATCTGACCCGGAAAGCGGATGACCTCGTCATGCGCTTTTTTTTATTGTGGGGAGAAAAATATGGCAAGCGGATGGGCGTCTGATGATGCTGTTCAGCAGCAAATTGATTCCACCATTGATGACGCGATTCAGCGTGCACGACAGCACCTGCACAATGGCGTCAGCGCCGAGTTTTGTCAGGAGTGTGATGAACCGATTCCTGAAGCACGGCGTATCGCCCTGCCCGGCGTGCAATATTGCGTAACCTGTCAGCAGCAGCATGATGAAAAAAGCAGCGCCGCACTGTACAACCGACGCGGCAGCAAAGACAGTCAGCTGCGCTAAACTTCAATTATTCACCCAGAAGTATGAGCCCGATAACATATTTCTAACTATCCTGTTCATTAATCCCCCTATTTAATGCTCTGATTGCCTGTGTGCTGCTGCACCGTTATGATCAAGGCGCACCAGGACGGTGCCCCATTTTGGTGCGCAGCACGTAAAGCTAAAGAATTCCTGTTTGCCCGATGAATTAAGCCACTGTTTTCAATCATAATGAAAAGTTGGCATAGATTTTTCATATGGCAGCAGGCATCAAAAAGCGGGCCCCCCCCGATTCAATGATAAGGATAAAATGATGAAGTCGATTTTTAAGGTTTCCGTTGCCGCGCTGGCGCTGGCATTTGCTGTTTCTTCCACAGCGGCTGAAAAGAAACTGATTGTCGCTACCGATACCGCCTTCGTACCGTTTGAGTTTAAACAAGGCGATAAATATGTCGGTTTCGATATCGATTTGTGGGACGCCATCGCGAAACAGCTGAACGTCGAATACACCCTGAAGCCTATGGACTTCAGCGGCATCATCCCTGCCCTGCAAACACGCAATATCGACCTGGCACTGGCGGGCATCACCATCACCGACGAGCGCAAAAAGGCGATTGATTTCTCTGACGGTTACTACAAAAGCGGCCTGCTGGTAATGGTAAGAGAGAACAACAATGAGGTGAAAGGCATTGATGATCTGGACGGTAAAGTGGTGGCGGTGAAGAGCGGCACCGGTTCCGTCGATTACGCGAAACAGAACATCAAAACCAAAGCCCTGCGTCAGTTCCCGAATATCGACAATGCTTATATGGAACTGGGTACCAACCGTGCGGATGCCGTCCTGCACGATACACCAAATATTCTGTACTTCATCAATACCGCCGGTAAAGGCAAGTTCAAAGCGGTAGGAGATTCGATTGAAGCACAGCAGTACGGTATTGCTTTCCCGAAAGGCAGCGACGAACTGCGTGAGAAGGTTAACGGCGCGCTGAAAACCCTGCGCGATAACGGCACTTATAATACTATCTATAAAAAATGGTTCGGCAGCGAACCAAAATAATATAATCGGTTAGCGTCCGGCAACTTAACGTGCGGCAACAACGCCGCTCGTTAAATTGCATGCAAAATATTAATCTGCCGGGCATTTATGCCGCTATTAAGTTTTGCCGCGCCATTTACGTCAGTGACGGCATTGCGTCTCTGCGTTTTTCCATTCAACAAAAATTGTTTTAGTTCGGGAGAAAGCATCATGCAGTTCGACTGGAGCGCCATCTGGCCTGCTCTTCCTATCCTGCTTGAAGGCGCCAAAATGACCTTGTGGATCTCGGTCCTCGGTCTGGTTGGCGGCCTGATTATCGGCCTGATTGCCGGATTTGCCCGCGCCTATGGCGGCTGGTTTTCCCGTAATATCGCGCTGGTATTTATTGAATTGATTCGCGGTACGCCAATTGTAGTGCAGGTGATGTTTATTTACTTCGCCCTGCCGATGGCATTTACCGATTTGCGTATCGATCCCTTTAGCGCCGCAGTGGTCACCATCATGATCAACTCTGGGGCCTATATCGCTGAAATCACCCGTGGTGCGGTACTGTCAATCCATAATGGCTTCCGCGAAGCCGGACTGGCACTTGGCCTGTCGCGTCGTGAAACGCTGCGTTATGTCATTATGCCGCTGGCGCTGCGTCGTATGCTGCCGCCATTAGGCAACCAGTGGATTGTCAGCATCAAAGATACCTCACTGTTTATCGTTATCGGTGTCGCTGAACTGACGCGTCAGGGGCAGGAAATTATTGCGGGTAACTTCCGTGCGCTGGAGATCTGGAGCGCGGTCGCGGTTATCTATCTGTTTATTACTCTGGCACTCAGTTTCGTTCTGCGTCGCATTGAAAAAAGGATGAAAATCCTGTGATTGAATTTAAAAATGTCTCCAAGCACTTTGGTCAGACTCAGGTTCTGCACAACATCGATCTGAAGATCAATCAGGGTGAAGTCGTGGTGATTATCGGCCCAAGCGGCTCCGGTAAATCTACCCTGCTGCGCTGCATCAACAA
The DNA here is from genome assembly GCF_050037805.1 of Winslowiella sp. 2C04. Taxonomy (NCBI): domain Bacteria; kingdom Pseudomonadati; phylum Pseudomonadota; class Gammaproteobacteria; order Enterobacterales; family Erwiniaceae; genus Winslowiella; species Winslowiella sp. 2C04. The sequence continues at coordinate 3,147,448 of NZ_CP188300.1, forward strand.
ACTGGAAGAGATCACCAGCGGTGAGCTGATTGTTGATGGTCTGAAAGTGAACGATCCAAAAGTCGATGAGCGCCTGATTCGTCAGGAAGCCGGAATGGTGTTCCAGCAGTTCCATCTGTTCCCGCAGATGTCAGCGCTGGATAATGTGGCTTTCGGTCCGATTCGCGTCCGTGGTATGAAGAAAGATGCGGCACACAAACTGGCGAAGGAGCTGTTAAGCAAGGTCGGCCTTGCCGAGCGTGCTCACCATTTCCCTTCCGAGCTGTCCGGCGGCCAGCAGCAGCGTGTGGCCATCGCCCGCGCGCTGGCGGTGAAGCCGAAAATGATGCTGTTTGATGAGCCAACTTCAGCGCTTGATCCGGAGTTGCGCCACGAAGTCCTGAAAGTGATGCAGGATCTGGCTGAAGAAGGGATGACGATGGTTATTGTCACCCATGAGGTCGGGTTCGCACAGAAAGTGGCATCGCGACTGATCTTTATCGACAAAGGCCGCATTGCGGAAGATGGTGACCCGGATACCCTGATCACCAACCCGCCAAGCGCGCGCCTGCGCGAGTTCTTACAGCACGTATCCTGATATTCCGGGCGGCAGCAATGTCGCCCTGCTTCTGCCTGGGCTTACTCCCAAAACCTCCGCCTTTACCTTTCGCCATCCTCAGCTCCGCTATACTTGCTGGTCAACGCTCTTATTGCGCCGTTACAGGAGAATACGATGTTGGCTGTGGTTCAATCGCGACAAACCCTCTGCCAGTGGTTGCTGATTTGCATGCTGCTGTGCGGTTATTCTGGTTCAGCTCTGGCGGTTACCCTGCCTGCCGCCGTGGTTGCCGCCCAGCAATCGCAATCCGCCACCAACGACACGGCAGAGGAGCCAGGCGCTGAGGATAAAAAAGCCGCGTACGCCGCACTGGCTAATATTCTGCAAAACGATCAGACGCGTCAGGAATTGATTGAACAGCTGCGCAATGCCGCCGCCACCCCGGCAGAACACAGTGAACCGGTTCTGACACCGCCCGACACAGAACCGGAAGAGAAGACCGTACTGCAAGGGCTGAGTGACGTCAGCCGCCACTACGGTGGCGCATTCGCCACGCAGTTTACCGAACTGCATCACAATATCGTCTCCGCCCCGCACCGCGCCTTTAATCAACAGACCTTTTTTAACGCCGTCAGCCACTTTCTGATGCTGGCGGTGGCGCTGTTTGCCTTTTACTGGCTGATTTGCTGGCTGGCGCGGCCACTGTATCGCCGAATGGGAAAATGGGGACGCCTCAAGAACCGCGATCGCTCCAACTGGTTACATCTGCCTGCGATGATTTTTGCGGCGTTTATCATTGACTTAGCGCTGCTGGCGCTGGCGCTGTTTACCGGCCAGATTATGAGCGACTACCTGAATGACGGCAACCGCACCATCGCCCGTCAGCAAGGGCTGTTTCTGAATGCCTTTGCGCTGATCGAATTCTTTAAGGCGATATTACGGCTGATCTTCTGCCCACGCATTGCCGATTTGCGCCCGTTCCGCATTGCCGACAACCGCGCCCGCTACTGGAATACTCGCCTTAGCTGGTTAAGCGGGCTGATTGGCTACGGCTTACTGGTTATCGTGCCGATTGTCAGTAATCAGATAAATGTGCAGATTGGGGCGCTGGTTAACGTGGTGGTGATGAGCCTGATCACCCTGTGGGCACAGTACCTGATTTTTCATAATCGCCGTAATATTCAGTATGAACTGACGGCGCTGGCCGATCGTTCAATGCGCTTTTTCGCGCTGTTTATTCGCGCGTTTGCACTGGTCTGGCACTGGCTGGCGAGCGCCTATTTTATCGTGCTGTTTTTCCTCTCAATGTTTAATCCGGGGGACAGCCTGAAGTTTATGATGTCGGCGTCGGTGCGCAGCCTGGCGATTATCGGCATCGGCGCGCTGATTTCCGGCATTCTGTCGCGCTGGATTGCCAAAAGCATCACGCTGTCACCCGAACTGCAACGCGAGTATCCGGAATTGCAGAAACGAGTTAATGCGTGGTGCTCAACGCTGCTGAAGCTGGCGCGTATTCTGACAGTATTTGCCGTCGGATTACTGCTGCTTAATGCGTGGCATCTGTTCGACCTGTGGCACTGGCTGACGGTGGGTGCCGGTGAAAAAACGGTGGACATTATCATCCGCGTACTGGTGATTCTGCTGTTCTCAGCGGTAGGCTGGACGCTGTTAGCCAGCCTGATAGAAAGCCGTCTCGCCTCCGACTCACATGGTCGCCCTATGCCCGGTGCGCGAACCCGCACCCTACTGACGCTGTTTCGTAATGCGCTGGCGGTCGTGATCAGCACCATTACCATAATGATTTTACTGTCGGAAATTGGCGTGAATATTGCGCCTCTGTTGGCCGGAGCCGGGGCACTTGGTCTGGCGGTATCGTTCGGCTCGCAAACACTGGTGAAGGATATTATCACCGGGGTGTTTATTCAGTTTGAAAATGGCATGAATACCGGCGATCTGGTGACTATCGGACCGATTACCGGCAGCGTTGAACGCATGTCAATTCGCTCCGTTGGCGTGCGTCAGGATACCGGTGCGTATCATATTATTCCGTGGTCATCGATCACCACTTTCGCCAACTTTGTCCGCGGTATCGGCTCATTTGTCGCCAATTATGATGTAGATCGCAACGAAGAGAGTGAGAAAGTCAATGCCACCCTACAACAGGCGGTGCAAGAGCTGATGGAGAACAAAGAGATCCGTGGCATGGTGATTGGCGAACCGGCGTTCGCCGGGCTGGTCGGGCTGACCAATCAGTCGTTTACCGTACGCGTGTCCTTTACCACTCAGCCGCTGAAGCAGTGGACGGTACGCTTTGCACTGGATGATATGGTGAAAAAGCATTTCGATGCGGCCGGGATTAAAGCGCCGCGCCAGACGGTGCAGGTGCTGCAAACCGGTAATGATGTGCAGGGAGCGGCGGGCGCTCAGGCATTAGCCGCTCCCGAATAAGGGTTACTTGCTGAGCATACGGCTACGGGCCGGTTTATCGAAAAAGCTCCAGGCGATAAACCGGCTCTGCTTCTGCCCCTGCGCCATATCGATAATCCGGACCTGCACCGCTTCAACATCTTCCAGCGCCCGACGTAAATCAGGCAGGTTCTCTTTTCGCGACACCAGAGAGGTAAACCACACGCACTGGCGGGAAAAGTCGACGCTTTCGTTAATCATACGAGTGATAAAGGCTTTTTCGCCCCCCTCACACCACAGCTCATCCTGCTGACCACCGAAATTCAGCGGCGCGTTGCGGTCCAGCCCCAGATTACGCAGTTTCCGCTGGCTGCCCTGACGCGCATCGCTGGCTGAAGCGTGGAACGGTGGGTTACATATCGTGGCGTGGAAAATCTCATTTTTATGAATAATGCCGCGAAAAATAGCATCAGCATCCTTCTGGCGACGCAGGCGAATGCCACGATTCAGCCCCGGATTGGCATCGATAATCGCGTTGGCGGCTTTCATGGCCTGCTCGTTGACTTCGGTTCCGGTGAAACGCCAGTCATATTCGCGATAGCCAATCAGCGGATAAATGCAGTTGGCACCACAACCGATATCCAGCAGATTGAGATTACGCGGCACCACCTGCTGATGATCTTCCGCCAGTAAGTCGGCGAGATGATGCAGATAGTCCGCTCGTCCCGGCACTGGCGGACAGAGAAAACCGTCAGGAATGGACCAGTGTTCTATCTGATAAAAGTGATGCAGCAGCGCCTGGTTCAGCACTTTCACCGCATTGGGGTCGGAAAAGTCGACCGACTCATCGCCATACTGATTGACCTGAACCAACGGTTCCAGCGCCGGGTGGCACTGTTTCAGTGCAGCAAAGTCGTAGCGTCCACGGTGACGGTTACGCGGGTGAAGAACGTTTTTTTCGGCAGGCTTTTTCATCGGCATCTCTCAAAGGTTACCCAACGTCGCTGGAGTCGCGGCAAGTGCAACCCTGCGTTTAAACAGACGTTGCAGCCACTTCAGATACCAGGGGTATAGTGGGCGCGTAAGATACTCGCTTTGCAAAAAAGCGTAAACCATTGCCGTGTTTTTTTCTCTGCACCAGACGCGTTAAGATAAGCAAAACATGACAACAACAGGTAACGCTATGTCCCGTCAACGCCACTCGTATCAACCCCGTCTCGGCCACGGGCTGCCACACGATCCGCTGAATGCGATTATCGGACCACGTCCAATTGGCTGGATCAGCTCCGCTAATACTGACGGTCAGCGCAATCTGGCACCCTACAGTTTCTTTAACTGTTTTAATTACCATCCACCGATTATTGGTTTTGCCAGCAGCGGCTGGAAAGACAGCGTAAAAAATATTAGTGAAACCGGTGAATTTGTCTGGAATCTGGCGACACGGCCACTGGCGGTGGCAATGAATGAAAGCTCCGCCTCACTGCCGCAGGGGGAAGATGAGTTTGCTTTCTCCGGCCTGACGCCGGTGGCGGCCACGCAGGTTAATGTCAGCATGGTGGCAGAGAGCCCGGTCAACTTTGAATGCAAGCTGACGCAGTGTATTCAGCTGCAGGCTGCCGACGGTGAAAAGCTGCCGAGCTGGTTGGTTTTAGGCGAAGTGGTGGCGATCCATATCGACAGCGATCTGCTGGAAAACGGCATCTATCAGACCGCCAGAGCACAGCCGATCCTGCGCGCTGGTGGACCATCGGCCTATTACGCCATCAGCGAAGATCAGCGCTTTGATCTGGTCAGGCCGGATGCCCGCCCACGCTAATCAGCAGCAATCGCCCCCTGCTCAAGCAGAGTCATAATCAGCTGCTGCAACAGCGGCTGTAATTCTGCCGCTCGCTCACCGCGCCAGGCGAACGGCGGCTGCTCATCCATATAGTTACACTGCGCCAACTCCAGCTGTACCGCAAACTGCTGCTGTTCGGGTTTGCCATATGCGCGGGTGATGTAGCCACCTTTAAAGCGCCCGTTGTCTACCCAGCTGAAGCGCGACTGGGCGGAAAAACAGTGAATCAGCGCCGCATCAATCGTCGGGGTGCTGCTGTTACCGTTATTGGTGCCCAGATTCAGGTCCGGTAACCGGCCGTCAAACAGTCGCGGGATCACCGAAGCTATCGAGTGGGCATCGAAGAGCAGCGCGTAGCCATGCTGCTGCTTAAGCCGCGCCAGCTCCTGCTGAAGTTTGTCGTGGTACGGTTGCCAGAGGGTGGCTAAATAGTCTCGGCGCTGATCCGCAGTGGGAGTCATGCCCGGCTTAAAGATTGGCGTACCGTCAAACAGCGTTTCGGGATACAGCCCGGTAGTGGCAGTAGCATACAGCGGCCGATCGTCAGCCGGTCGATTCAGATCGATAACAAAGCGCGAATAGTTGCCTGTCAGCACGCTGGCACCCAGCGGCTGAACAAAATCATACAGCTGCGCCAGATGCCAGTCGGTATCAGGTAAACCCCTGGCGGCGTCGCTGAGGCCCGCTTTCACTTCCGGCGTCAGTGCGGTACCGGCATGAGGAATACTGATCAGCAGCGGCAGCGTCCCGGCTGAGAACTGAAAGGCTTTCATTGCGCTTCTCCTCGATAAATAACCTGACAAGGCAACTGACCACCGAGCCAGTAAACCAGTTCTGCCGGACGCGTCAGCGGCCAGTGAACGAAATTAGCGACTTTACCGCACTCCAGCGATCCGTGGGTTTTCTCCAGTCCCAGCGCTTTGGCGCCATGCAGCGTGACGCCCGCCAGCGCCTCTTCCGGGGTCAGGCGAAACAGGGTGCAGGCCATATTCAGCATCAGACGCAGCGACAGCGCCGGTGAAGTACCAGGATTTGCATCGCTGGCCAGCGCCATCGGCACCTGATACTGGCGGAACAGCGCAACCGGCGGTAATTGGGTCTCACGCAACAGATAAAACGCGCCGGGAAGTAGCACCGCGACCGTGCCATGTTGCGCCATTGCCTGCACGTCGCTTTCGCTGGCGTACTCCAGATGATCGGCTGAAAGCGCATTAAATCGTGCCGCCAGCGCGCTGCCGCCAAGTGAAGAGAGCTGCTCAGCGTGCAATTTAACCGGTAAACCGAGCTGCTGCGCCCGCTCAAATACCCGGCTTACCTGCGCCGGAGAAAAAGCCAGATGTTCACAAAACGCATCCACCGCATCAGCCAGCCGTTCGGCTTTGATTTTCGGCAGCAGACGCTGACAGATAATCTCAATCCAGCCATCCGGGTGATGTTCAAATTCAGGTGGAATCGCGTGTGCCGCCAGGCAAGTTGCCAGTACATCAACCGGAAGCTGCTGCGCCAGCTGGCGAATCGCCTGCAACATGCGTATTTCACTGGCTTCATTGAGGCCGTAACCGGATTTTATCTCCAGCGTCGTAACGCCTTCAGCCAGTAAGCGTTCGATTCGCCAGCGAGCGCTGCTGACCAGTTGCCCGAGGGTCGCTTCGCGCGTAGCGCGCACCGTCGCCAGAATGCCACCGCCCTGCGCGGCAATCTCCGCATAGCTGACACCATTTAACCGCTGCTCAAACTCATGGCTGCGGTCACCACCAAACACCAAGTGAGTATGGCAGTCGACCAGGCCAGGCGTAATTATGCCCCCGGCAAAATCGGTGCACTGCGTGGCGGCGATCTTCGTCGACTGCGCGCGCGTACCGATCCAGACAATCACGCCATCGCGCACCGCAATCGCGCCATCGCTAATGATGTTGTACCGCCCGTTGCGCATAGTGACCACATCCGCGCCGAACCACACACTGTCACAGCGTATTTCGTCCGCCATTTGCTCTCCCACATCCTGCGATTGATTTACAGAAACTGCTAAAGTATGTATATGTATATACAACCACAAAGCCTGAGGATCAACCATGTCGAGTTATTTTGCGACGCGTGCACTGCTGGCGGAAGGATGGCGGCATTCGGTGCGTATCGAGGTCAACGCGCAAGGATTTATTGCCAGTATTACTCCTGACAGTCACGCCGCGCAGGCAGTGCGTTTATCCGGTGCCGTCATCCCGGCGATGGCTAATCTGCACTCGCACGCCTTCCAGCGCGCCATGGCCGGGCTGGCGGAGGTAGCGGGCGATCCACAGGACAGCTTCTGGAGCTGGCGCGAGCTGATGTATCGCCTGGTACAGCAGCTGTCACCCCCCCAGCTGGGTGATATCGCGCGTTATCTGTATATCGCGATGCTGAAAGGCGGTTATACCCAGGTTGCGGAGTTTCACTATCTGCATCATGACCACCACGGCCAGCCTTATGCGCAGGATGAGATGCTGCAACAGCTGATTGCTGCTGCCGAACAGGCTGGAATCGGTCAGACGCTGCTGCCGGTGTTATACAGCCACAGCGGATTTGGTGCCCAACCGCCGCAGCCAGCGCAAAAGCGTTTTATCCAGCATAGCGACAGCTATCTGCGCCAACAGGAAAATCTGCGCCACCTACTGCGCAACAAACCGCTGCACAATCAGGGACTGTGCTTCCATTCGCTGCGCGCGGTGACTCAGCAACAAATGGAGCAGGTGCTGGCGGCCAGCTCGCCTGAACTGCCGGTGCATATTCATATTGCTGAACAGGAAAAAGAGGTGAACGATTCGCTGGCATGGAGCGGTGAGCGCCCAGTGAACTGGCTGCTGGAGCGCTTTGCCGTCGATGCGCGCTGGTGCCTGGTTCACGCCACCCACCTTGAGCCGCAGGAAATTACTCGTCTCGCTGCCAGCGGCGCGGTGGTCGGACTCTGCCCGACTACCGAAGCCAATCTCGGAGACGGTATTTTTCCGGCCACCGACTATATTGCCCAGGGCGGGCGCTGGGGTATCGGCTCCGACAGTCATGTCTCACTGAATGTCACAGAGGAGCTGCGCTGGCTGGAGTATGGTCAGCGGCTGCGCGACCGGCGGCGTAACCGCATCATCACTCCACAGCAACGTTCAACAGGCGACCTGCTGTGGCAGCAGGCAGCATCCGGCGGTGCACAGGCCTGCGGCGTAGCCATCGGCTCACTGGCCGTAGGCCAGCGTGCAGACTGGCTGGTACTGGAGCCAGACGCCTGGTTAGCCAGCTGCCACGACAGTGCGCTGCTGAACCGCTGGCTGTTCGCCGGCAGCGGTTCGCAGATCCGCGATGTCTGGGTGGCGGGAAAACAGGTGATTAATGCCGGTCATCATGCGCTACAGTCCGAAGCGGATGCCCGCTTTGCCGCCGTGATGAAGGCCTTACAGTAAAGACGGGGATAAGGGTTTCATGATGCATTTTTATCGAACCGACGACCTGCCAATCAACAAATGGCGTAATGGTGGTGGCGAAACCCGTGAGATCGTCAGCTTTCCGCCAGAAACTAGCTCGTTTGACTGGCGCGCCAGCATTGCCACCCTCGCCAACAACGGCGACTTTTCCGTATTTCCCGGCGTAGATCGGGTGATTACATTAGTCGCCGGAGACAGTGTGGAATTGCACTCGCCACTGTCATCCATGCAGCTGCTGGAACTGAATCAGCCGTTCTGTTTTGCTGGCGAACAGCCGATATTTGCCCGGCTGACCGGCGGTCAGAGTCTCGACGTTAATATTATGACCCGCCGCGATCGCTGCTGCGCCACGGTGGTGGTCAGCGGCCGTGCGCAGCAAAGCGATTGTGGCGTGTGTTGGGTGATTGCCGGTCAGTGGTGCGTCGGCGAACAAACGCTGTCACGCGGAGAAGGCTGCTGGTGGCACGTCAGCGGCGAGGTCATTACGCCACTAACAGCGGATGCACTGCTGTTGTTTGCTGCAATCAACCGTGCCCTTTAAAGCGACCAAGCAGCTTATAGCGTGAACCGGGATAAAGCAGTCGGGCGTAAGTAACGATTTTACCCTCGCTCCATGTCTGGCGGCGAATCAGTAAACAGGGGTCATGCTCGTCCAGCGACAGATACTGACGCTGGCGGACATCGGCGAGAACGGCTTCAACGATATGCTCACCGGCAGTCAGTGGTGCAACCCGCATCAGATAGGTATAGGGCGTCTGGCTGTCATAATCCTGCCGCAGATAGTCCGGTGCCATCTGCGGATTAACCAGACGATCTTCCAGCTGTACCGGCAGTTCATTTTCATAGTGCACCATCAACGAATGAAAAATCGACTGGCCAGTGGATAATCCTAATACCGCGGCCTGTTCCGGATCGGCTTTTATTTCGCTTAGCTGCAGAATTTTACAGCGATGCTGATGGCCGCGCTGGGCAATCTCTTCAGCAATATTGTGCACTTCCAGCATTGCGGTGTAGCCCTTGGTTTCGGCCACAAACGTTCCCACGCCCTGCATGCGAATCAAATAACCTTCACCGGTCAGTTCGCGCAGCGCCCGGTTAATCGTCATGCGGCTAACGCCCAATTCATTAACCAGCTCACTTTCGGATGGCACGCGCTGATTGGCTTTCCACACGCCGGCGGCAATCTGGCTGACAATCGCCTGTTTTACCCGCTGATAGATTGGCGCAGGCTGATCGCTCATGGCGGCTGCGAGTTGCGAAATGGCAGTCTGCCCGACCATATAAAGTTCCTTAAAAAACGTCGTAAGTTAAGTCTACTGACTGAGGGCATAAATGTATAGACATCTGCATCCCTGTACCCCTGCTCCGTTTTGTGATCGCTCTGGCACTAAGGCATTAGGTTGTATAGACAACACTATACACTTATGCTTCACTCGACAGTGTTACCCATGCGGCTGCACATGGGTTTAATCCGCGCCAAACTTGTATATACAGGAGTATACCATGTCGTTCAGTACCGATGAATGTCATCTGATACCCGGAGAAGTAGGTCTGCCGATGCTTAAGGCCATTTACCATGGCGGCGTCACGCTTCGGCTTGCTGACAGCGCACGTGAAGCGGTGCTGAAAGCACATGAAACAGTGAACGCTATTGTCGCGACAGGCAAAGTCACCTACGGCATCAATACCGGCTTTGGCAAACTGGCACAAACCTCGATTCCGGCGGCACGTCTGGCTGAGCTACAACGCAATCTGGTGCTGTCGCACAGTGTCGGGCTGGGAGAGTTACTGCCGGATGAAGTCGTACGCCTGGTGATGGCCAGTAAAATTATTAGCCTGGCGCGCGGGCATTCCGGCGTGCGTATCGAACTGATCGAGATGCTGATCACCCTGTTTAACGCTGGCGTCATGCCCTGCATACCGGAAAAAGGCTCAGTGGGCGCGTCCGGCGATCTGGCTCCGCTGGCACATTTGTCGCTGATGCTGCTGGGTGAAGGCCAGGTCCGCGTTGCCGGTAAGCTGATGAATGCGCCTGACGCGCTACAACAGCTCGGACTGGAACCGGTGGTACTCGGGCCGAAAGAGGGACTGGCACTGCTTAACGGCACCCAGGTATCAACCGCACTGGCATTGCGCGGCCTGTTTGAAGCGGAGAAAACCTTCGCCGCCGGGCTGGTCGCCGGTGCGATGTCGCTGGAAGCAATTAAAGGCTCGATAAAACCCTTTGATGCGCGTATTCATCAGGCGCGCGGCCAGCCGGGACAAATCGCAGTGGCTGCCGCCGTCTCTGAGTTGTTGGCAGGCAGCGAAATTCTGACTTCACATGCGGCCTGTGGACGGGTGCAGGATCCGTACTCCATTCGTTGCGTGCCGCAGGTGATGGGTGCCTGTCTTGATAACCTGAATCATGCCGCGCGGGTATTGCAGATTGAAGCCAACGCCGCTTCCGATAATCCACTGGTATTCCCGGAAAGCGGTGACGTGATTTCCGGCGGCAATTTCCACGCCGAACCGGTGGCATTTGCTGCTGATATTATTGCGCTGGCGATCGCAGAAATTGGCGCAATTTCCGAGCGGCGCATGGCGCTGTTGCTGGACAGCGGTCTCTCTGGCCTGCCGCCGTTCCTGGTGAATGACGGCGGCGTCAATTCAGGATTTATGATCGCTCAGGTCACTGCCGCTGCGCTGGCCTCCGAAAACAAATCTTTGGCCCATCCAGGCAGCGTCGACAGTCTGCCCACTTCCGCCAACCAGGAAGATCATGTCTCAATGGCCACCTACGCCGCACGCCGTCTCGGTGCAATGTGCTTTAACACCGCGGCCGTTGTAGGTATTGAAGCGATGGCCGCCGCACAAGGCATCGACTTTCATCGCCCGCTGCAAAGTTCGCCACTGCTGGAACAACAGCTGGGGACCGTGCGGGAACGCGTGGCTTTTCTCGAAAAAGACCGCCTGATGGCACCCGATATCGAACAAATGCGCCTGTGGGCCAGCAGTAACAACTGGCCCGATGTGATCACCGCCCTGCTACCAAGCCACGCAGGATAAGGAGCCAACAGATGAGTGAATCGATCAGCAGCGCCGTTGCCCGTGAAATTCGGGCACCTCACGGCAGCGAATTACATTGTGCAAACTGGCTGATTGAAGCCGCCTGGCGCATGATCCAGAATAACCTTGATCCTGATGTTGCCGAACGCCCGGAAGATTTGGTGGTGTATGGCGGCATCGGTAAAGCCGCACGCAACCGGGAATGCTTTGAGCAGATTCTGCGTTCGCTGCGCGCATTGCAGCCGGAAGAGACGCTGCTGGTGCAGTCCGGAAAACCGGTTGGCGTGTTCCGCACCCATGCCGATGCACCACGGGTATTAATCGCCAACTCCAACCTGGTGCCGCACTGGGCCAACTGGGACCATTTTCATCAGCTGGATAAAGCCGGGCTGATGATGTACGGCCAGATGACCGCCGGTTCATGGATCTATATCGGCGCGCAGGGCATTGTGCAGGGCACCTTTGAAACCTTCGTCGAAGCGGGCCGTCAGCACTATAACAGTGACCTGAGCGGCCGGTGGGTTCTTACCGCCGGGCTGGGCGGCATGGGTGGTGCGCAGCCACTGGCTGGCGTGCTGGCGGGGGCTTCAGTGCTGGCAGTGGAGTGCCAGGAGTCGCGCATCGACTTTCGGCTGCGCACCCGCTATCTCGATTACAAGGCATACAGCATTGACGAAGCCCTGAAAATTATCCGCGAGGCTAACCAGCAGAAGCGGGCGATCTCCGTCGGTCTGTTGGGCAATGCGGCAGAAATCTTGCCGGAGCTGGTTAAGCGCGCCCGGGCAGGCGGCATCAGGCCGGATATCGTTACCGATCAGACCTCAGCACACGATCCGCTTAACGGCTATCTGCCGGCTGGCTGGAGTGTTGACCAGTGGGCTGAAAAACGCCTCAGCGACCCGAAAGCGGTGGAGAAAGCCGCACGCGCCTCGATGGCAACGCATGTACGGGCGATGCTTGATTTTCACCAGATGGGCATCCCCACTGTGGATTACGGTAATAATATCCGCCAGGTCGCGCTGGATGAAGGAGTAGAAAACGCTTTTGATTTTCCGGGCTTCGTCCCTGCTTATATCCGTCCGCTGTTCTGCGAAGGTAAGGGGCCGTTTCGCTGGGTAGCGCTTTCCGGCGATCCTGAGGATATCTATAAAACCGATGCGAAGCTGAAACAGTTATTCCCGCAGCACGCTAACCTGCATCGCTGGCTGGATATGGCGCAGGAGCGTATCGCCTTCCAGGGATTACCGGCGCGTATCTGTTGGCTCGGCCTTGGCGAGCGTCATCTGGCAGGCCTGGCGTTCAATGAAATGGTGCGCAACGGCGAGCTGAAAGCACCGGTGGTGATTGGTCGTGACCATCTCGATTGTGGGTCCGTCGCCTCGCCAAATCGCGAAACCGAAGCAATGAAAGATGGGTCTGATGCAGTTTCTGACTGGCCGCTGCTGAATGCTCTGCTGAACACCGCGGGCGGTGCCACCTGGGTCAGTCTGCATCATGGTGGTGGCGTCGGTATGGGTTTCTCGCAACATGCGGGCATGGTAATTGTTTGTGACGGCAGTGAGCAGGCCGATGTGCGGCTGGAGCGGGTATTGTGGAACGACCCGGCCACCGGCGTAATGCGGCACGCCGACGCCGGATATTCCCAGGCCGAAACCTGCGCCCGGCAGCATCAGCTGAATCTGCCAATGATGAAATAATCGTTAAACATGATAAGTCTATTAACGATTTTCTTCAGGGACTGATAGACGCCGTGCATCGGTTGCATCTAAAGTGGAAGCCGAATGATTAGCGTCAGACCACGCAGCGGATAAGTGGCATCAGCATGGAGAAGAGACTATTTATGACCATTCCTGTTTCATTGATCGAAGAAGCCATCACCTGGCGACACCAGCTGCACAGGCAACCCGAGCTGGGTTATCAGGAGCATCAGACATCAAACATGGTCGCCGAAAAGCTGCGCTCTTTTGGATTGCAGGTGCACGTGGGTCTGGCCGGAACCGGCGTCGTCGGCACGCTGGAAAATGGCCCGGGTCCGGTCATCGGCCTGCGTGCCGATATGGATGCGCTGCCAATCACTGAACTGGGTAACCCGCCGCATAAATCCAACACTCCCGGCGTGATGCACGCCTGCGGGCATGACGGTCATACCGCCATTCTGCTGGCGACGGCGAAACACCTGAGTCAGACGCGTAATTTCAGTGGCACACTGCACTTTGTTTTTCAGCCTGCCGAAGAGAACCTCGGTGGCGCACGCAGAATGGTCGAAGAAGGTCTGTTTACCCTGTTTCCAATGGACGCCATCTATGGCCTGCACAACTGGCCTGGACTGGCGCTCGGTGAAGTGGCGGTAAACAGTGGCGCGATGATGGCTTCACTGGATTCGTTTGAGATCACCTTAACCGGCAAAAGCTGCCATGCGGCAATGCCGGAGAGTGGTGCCGACCCGATTGTTACCGCCGCCGAGCTGATTATGGCGCTGCAAACCATCCCGGCGCGCCGCCTCTCTCCCCTCGCCTCTGCCGTGGTCAGTATTACGCAAATCAACGGCGGTGAAGCGATTAATGTCATTCCTGAGCAGGTAAAACTGCGCGGCACCGTGCGCTGTTTGCAGAGCGAGGTGCGCAGTAAAGTGCGCGCATTAATCGATGATTTCGTCACCACGCTGCCGACCCCATTTGGTGTTGAAGGGGCAATTAGCTGGTATCCCGGCTATCCGGTAACGAAGAATCATGCCGAATCGGCGCTAAAAGTGCGCGATGCCGCAATCAGCTTGTCAGGTGAGCAAGCGGTACGCTGGGAAGTGAACCCGTCGATGGCATCAGAAGATTTTGCCTGCATGCTGGAAGCGTGTCCGGGGGCTTATTTCTGGATTGGTGCCGATGGCGCAACACCTTCACGGCCGCTGCATAATGCCTGGTATGATTTTAACGACGAGGTGATAGCGCACGGTATCGGTATCTGGCAACAACTGGTGGAACAGCTGTTGCCACGCTGACTGGCGTCAAATGATTCCGCTGGTATCAGCCTCGCGGGTCAATCGGGGCAACCTGCTGGTTGCCCCGATTGACCCGGACGATCAGTATCCCACGGCATCCAGCTCTGCCAGTCCGCTGGCAATATCCGCCGATCGCCCGCTGGCTACCAGGCAGCAGGCGATCTGTAAACGCAACGACTGCGGCACAGGCAGATCTTTATTCACCACTCGCTGAGTCCATGCTGCGGTAACATCGGCCTCTTTTGACGACGCCAGCGCATCACGCGCGATCGTCACTTCTTCCTGCCGCGCCAGCAGCAGCTGGGGTTCCGCCTGAACGGCGCTAATCAGGCTGATCGCCGGGCAGCGCTGTAAGTTGGCATAAACTTCACCTTCCGTGCCGTTCATCAGCAGGCCAGTCCCACCGATAGCAGCGAAGAATTTTGCCACTCGCGGAATATATTCCGGATGAGAAACGCTGGAAAGGCGCAGCGCGGCCGCTTCATCGAACGGCGTAGCCAGTTTTGCCAGCGTGTGCGCGCTGTTACGCACCCCCATGCGCCAGCGCAGTGACAGCTGAGTCGCCAGCGGTGGGCAGAGGGTAGCGACCGACATAAACACCAGTTCTCCGGCATCCAGCCGTGCCTGCGCCGACGCCGCATCGGTCACCGCCGGGATGCCCAGCGCGGCAAACACCGTTTCGCTGGTGACGCGCGTCGGATCGTCGCTGACGCCATGCACCAGCACCGGAAAACCCAGTTTTGACAGCAACATTGCCAGCAGCGGCGTCAGGTTCGCCTGCTTGCGCGCACCGTTATAGCTGGGGATTACCACCGGCATCGGCTGGCGTGCTGGCGGCGTCAGGCGCATTACCTGCTCCTGCATCGCCTGATAAAAGCCCAGCATCTCCTCTTCACCTTCACCTTTAATCCGCAAGGCAATTAACAGCCCGCCCAGTTCCAGCTCCGGCACTTCGCCAGCCAGCATTTCACGGTAAAGCGCACGTGCAGTGTCAAAATCGATATCACGCGCATGATTTTTGCCGCGCCCTACTTCTTTGATAATCCGGGTATATTCCATCGCTCATGGTTTCCTGAACTGTCATCGCCAGCAGATTGCTGCCAGCAATATCGCAATAAATTAGCGCCGCCGTTTGGGTTTCTTCAGGCTTTTTTCTTTGGCTGGCTTCGGTGGCTCGCCCTCTGGCATCGGCGGCTGCTCGATAGGAAATACCGGCAGTGCCGCCAGCAGGCGCGGGCCATAACGCTTACTGATTAGCCGTCGGTCGTATATTACAATCTCACCAAAACAGTCGTGGCTACGAATCAGGCGGCCAACCTGCTGAATCAGATTAAATGAGGCGCTGGGCAAACTCTGCACCTCAAATAGATAACGTTTCAGGCTTTTCAGCCACTCGCCCTCGGTTAAAATTACCGGACTGTCTACCGGGGGAAAAGCAATTTTATGAATATGCACCTGGGATAATAAATCGCCCTTCAGATCCAGCCCTTCGGCAAAGGATTGCAGGCCGACCAGAATGCTGGTTTCCCCCTGCTGCACCCGCTGGCGATGCAGCTCCACCAGCCGGGATCGCGGTTTATCTCCCTGAACCAACATCATCAGGCGCAGCGCGGTAACGTGGGTAAGAAAAAGCTGCATCGCCCGTCCGCTGGCAAACAGCACCAGAATCCCTTTGTGTTTCCCCTCGCTGATTTGCTGACTGAAAAAGTGCGTCATCTCGGCAATATGCTGCGCTTCTGTCGCCATCATCGGTTCATGGCGCATCTGTGGAATCAGCAACTTACCCTGCTCAATGTGATTAAACGGTGAGTCCAGCGCCACAAATCGGTCATCGGCTTTTTCACTCAGGCCGGACATCTCCTGCAAGCGGTTAAAACTGCTGAGCGATCGCAGAGTGGCGGAAGTCACCACCACGTGCGGCACTTTACGCCACAGCAGTTTTTCCAGCTGATCGCTGACGCGAATACCGGCACAGTGAAACAGCAAATGCGCATTGCCGTCACGATTCTCACGCGTGACCCACTTTGATACCGGCGCGCCTGAAGCCTGTTCCATTGCGGCCAGACGCCACAGTTTGCTGATCGACTCAAACCATGCAAAAGTACGGTTCATCTGCAGCAAAGTACGGTGCAGGCGTACCACATCATACTGGCCGGTTTTATCACTCAGATCGTTGAGAAAGGCTTCAGACAGCCCGCGCAGCGCATCGTTAAGCTTATACAGCCGTGCGCACAGGGTCAGAATTTCTTCGGGCAGGCACCCCATTTCAAAGCGATATTCGCCGTCAATCTGATCTTTTGGCAGGTACAGCGCCAGCATTGCCGACAGAATCTGCAACTGTTCACGAATCTCTTCGCAGTGACCTTTCAACCGCTCGGGATTAGCCAGCGGCGGCGGCGATTTAGGACGAAACTGCGCCATACACTGCTCGACCAGCCGCACAAACAGATCAAGTTGCAGGCTGGTCCAGCCTGCGGTGATCTCAGCGCTCATCTCCAGCGCGTCGCGCGCCACTTCCGGCAGGTGATGCCCTTCGTCCAGTACCAGCAGCAAGTTTTTCGCTGGCGGCAGCACGGATTCATTCTCCAGTGCCGCCATCACCAGCGCATGGTTAGCGACCACCACGTCGGCATTTTCAATTTCACGCCGGGCGACAAAAAACGGGCATTCACGATACCAGTGACAATTGTGTCCGAGACAGTTGGCTTTATCGGTACTCAGCCGCTGCCACAGCGAGTCTTCAATTGCATCATGGCTGTGATCGCGCAGACCATCCCACTGATGGCGATCGAGGGATTTTTGCAAAGTGGCACAAATCGCCCGCTCATCTTTACTGGCGGTCAAATCATCATCCAGAAACAGCAGCAGATCCCCTTGCTGATCCTGATCCGCCGCCAGCGCGGATAAATTACGTGGGCAGACGTAACGGCCACGTCCAAAAGCAGCGGTAAATTTAAGATCGGGAATGATCTTTTTCAGCAGCGGTAAATCTTTGCTGAAAATCTGATCCTGCAACGCCACATTAGCGGTGCTGACCACCAGCGGTTTCTCTTGCGCACGGCTAACCGCAATGCCGGGTATCAGATAGGACAGCGTCTTGCCAACGCCGGTTGGCGCTTCGATCGCCAGATGTCTTCCCTCATCGCCAGCCAGCGTTTTCGCCACTTCGGCAATCATCTGGCGCTGCGGTGCGCGGGGAATAAAGTCAGGAACCTGCTGTTGCAGGGCTTTATACCACTGACCAATTTGCGCTTTAAGCGCGGAGGTAAGCATTTAGTTTTCGTTCTGTTTTATATCAATAAGTTGTAAAGGAAGTAGCTTATATTATGCACAACAATTAATCATAAAACACAACAGTGCACTACGGGGAATCCAGCCGGTCCGGCCTTTTATTGCCGCTGAGTTTACCATATGCGAGAAGCATTCCAAATTCAGCCGCTTTTAATTTTCATCGCCAGTCACTCGTGCTTCACTCTAAGTACATGGAATGAATATCGTGCAAAAAATCGCCGGAACAACAGGACAACCTTAAGGATATCGGGTAAATTATGAACAGACTCAGACACACCAACATCACCAGAGGCGCGTTTAATGACTCTGGTGAACATCACACCGGAGGTGATGCAATGCAAACGAGATTAGAAAAACTCGAAAATGATGTACAGGCCATAAAAACCGACGTGGCGGTGATTAAAGCCAGCTACGCCAGCAAAGCCGATGTCAGCGCTATCAAGGGCGATATCAGCGACGCCAAAACCCGCATTATTCTGTGGGTAGTCAGCGCAGTGTTTTTCGCCCAGCTGCTTCCTCCCCTGATTCAGGGGCTGAACGCCTGAAAAGCGGTTAGTCGCTTGCCTAAACAGACCGCAGCCTGATTGCCGACGTAACGCCCATAGTTTTCTATGGGTTGATAACCGTGAAGCAAATAAAAACTGACGGCACGTTGGTTGATGCGCCGAGTTTCCAGCCAGATTTGTTGATACCCGCAGCCGCGTGCTTCGCTCTCGAGAAATAGCAGAAGTGCTGACCCGATTCCACGCGATGACGCTGCCGCATACATCCGTTTTAGTTCTGCCACCTCAGCAGAAAGCGGCCTGAAGGCTCCGCAACCCAGCGTCGCTCCATGGTGATCGCGGGCTACGGCAAAACAGGCGCGAGGATGCCGCAGGTCATGCGGATTAAATGAGCTGCCACCACTGTCGCCAGTTATCTGCTGTAGCATGGCAGAGAGCTGCGCCATCAATAATTGCGCCTCTGCCGAATCTTCCGGCTCGCGCGCAACGGTTATAACAGCCTCACACTGCGTCATGCGACTGACCGAGGAACTTATACATCACCGTGGTCGCATCAAATCCCCCTTCCGTCGAGCGAGCAAAGAAAGGAATTGCACCCGCCACTCGCCAGCCCAGTGAGAGATAGAGCTGTTCCGCCACGTCACCACTGCGCGTATCCAGCACCATCAGGCTGCGTCTAGCCTGCATGACGATTCGTTCAGCCTGCAACATTAGCTGGCGCGCAATGCCCTGC
Source organism: Winslowiella sp. 2C04 (assembly GCF_050037805.1). NCBI lineage: Bacteria > Pseudomonadati > Pseudomonadota > Gammaproteobacteria > Enterobacterales > Erwiniaceae > Winslowiella > Winslowiella sp. 2C04. The sequence continues at coordinate 3,166,248 of NZ_CP188300.1, forward strand.
CGCCGCGCAGCGGAATGAACCAGCAGCTTACTGATCTCAGCACGATGCGCACCGTTAGGCATCATTGCCAGCACCACAATGAGGGTGGCGACGATTTTACCCTGCTGTCGGGCCACCAGCAGCTGTTTATCCCCGCAGGCGATGCTGTAAACCACATCCTGCCAAAAACGGGCAATCGGCGCGGTATCTGTGGCATCGATAAAACCAACGCTGGCTCCCTGCGCCACGCAGTCGCTCAAAACCTCACACAGGGCAGCATGTTCCTGCTGCGCTTGTTCAGCGCTCAGTGTTTCATAGTCAATCATGGGCGACATACCACCAGTGCATAATGTGCTGCCGTTTCCGGCGCGTGAAAAGATGAGCGACCGAACAGATGAAAACGCAGGCAATCCCCGGCGGTCAACCGCCAGTGCTGCTGGTTCATCGCGATCTCAAGTACGCCATCAAGCAGCCAGATATGCTGTTCCAGCCCCGCAACCGGCGGAATGTCGTACTCGATGCGTGCGCCCGCTCGCAATTTTCCTTCAACCAGCTCGGCACGGTAGCCGCTGGCCGGTGGCGATAAACTCCGCCGCTCAAATCCATTTTCTTCATCAACCCACACCGTTTGCTGCGCCGGTTGCAGATGTTGTGCGACATTCTCTTCGACTTCACTCAGCAGACGCGACATTGTCAGGCCATAAGCAGCGCAAAGTTTATTCAACAGTGAAGCGGTCGGGCTGGTTTCGGCCCGCTCAATGCGCGACAGCGACGCCCGGCTGATAGCGGTAATTTCCGCCAGCTCATCCAGTGACCAGCCTTGTGCCAGCCGCAGTTCTGCCAGCCGCTGCGCCAGCCGGTATTCGGTGCTGATTGCCTGATTCATTATTTTCTCATATTTGGGAATAAATCTCACAAATGAGAATAGACCTGAAATTCAATTCAGGTCAATCTGTACAACCAAATAATAGTTGTACAAGTTAACGAGTCGAGCTAACGTTAGTAAGTAGATGTACCAGAAAGAGGAAAAGAATGGCCGTATATAGCATCGGTGAAGTGGCTGAACGCTGCGGAATTAATCCGGTAACCTTGCGCGCATGGCAACGTCGCTACGGTTTGCTGAAACCCCAGCGCTCGGAAGGGGGCCATCGTCAGTTTGATGACGAGGATATCCAGCGCATTGACGAAATCAAACGCTGGGTCGACAGCGGCGTGCCGGTTGGCAAAGTTAAAGCACTGCTGGAAGGTGAAAAAGTTCACCTTAACGACGGCTGGACAATGTTACAGGATGAACTGATGGGCGTATTGCGTACCGTCAGACCAGCGAAATTACGCGTCAAGATTGCCGCAATGGGCAAGGAAAACCCGGCGGACACGCTGATTGATAACGTGATTATTCCGGTACGTCAGCGTCTTGGTCTGGAGCAGAGCACCGCACGTGCCATGAGCAGCCTGCTGGATGGCGCACTGATTGACTACGTTGCTTTCTGCCTGACCGGAGCGCGTAAAAAAGCCGGAAAGGATGCCCTGCTGATTGGCTGGGGCAGCGAAGATCGCACGCGTTTATGGCTCGAAGCCTGGCGTTTATCACAGCAGGGCTGGCGCATTGATGTGTTAGCTGAACCGCTGGAAACGCTGCGACCGGAGCTGTTTCCTGGCCAATATGTTTTCCTCTGGACCGGAAAAAAACTGAGCCGCGGTCAGCAGGAACAGATCGTGCACTGGCAGGAGCAAGGGTTCTCCATTATGCCGCACGGTAACTGAAGGAGCTGAAACATGACGCAGCAGCATGAGCAACAGGCGACGCTGAATAGCCTGGTGATATTTTACCAGGATATGCAGTCACAACCCCTCAATCAGCTGGCGACGATTTATCATCAGGATATCCTGCTGGTCGATCCGGTCGGCCAGCATCACGGGCTGCAGTCCCTGACCGACTATTTTGCTGCCCTGCTGAAAAATCTGCGTTATTGCCGCTTCGAAATTACCCATCAACACGCTTTCGATCAGGGTGCAATGCTGCTGTGGCGCATGGTCTACGCCCACCCGGCGTTACAAAGAGGCGCAGCGCAATCGCTGGAAGGCTGTAGTTATCTGACTTTTCGTGACGCCCGCGTCATCTTCCAGCGCGATTATTACGATCTCGGCGAAATGCTGTATGAAAAAGTACCGCTGCTGGGTAGCGCAATTCGTGCATTAAAAAGAAGGCTGAAACCATGAAAAGGGTTCTGATTACCGGCGCGACTTCAGGAATTGGCTCCCAGCTGGCGCGTGATTACGCCGCGGAAGGCTGGCAGGTGACGGCATGTGGCCGCGACCGTAATAAGCTGGAACAACTGCGTGAACAGGCACCTGATATCAAATTGTGTGAATTCGATATTACTGACCTGGCAGCCACACGTGCCGCGCTGGCAGGCAAAAGCGCCGAGCTGGTGATTCTCTGCGCCGGCACCTGCGAATACCTCAATCACGGTATTGTTGAAGCGGAGAAAGTCCATCGGGTGATGAGCACAAATTTCAGCGGGCCAGTTAACTGTCTTGATGCTTTGCTGCCGCAGCTGTCGCCCGGTAGCCGCGTGGCGCTGGTTGGCTCTACCGCCAGTATTGTTGCGCTGCCGCGAGCCGAAGCCTACGGGGCTTCAAAAGCAGCCCTCGCCTACTTCGCCCGTAGTCTGGCACAAGATTTAAATCGTCAACAAATTCATATCTCGCTGGTATTGCCCGGATTCGTCGACACCCCGCTTACCAAACGTAATGATTTCGCCATGCCGATGATAATCAGCGCGGCACAAGCGTCGAAATTTATTCGTCGTGGCCTGGCTCGCGGTAAACGCGAAGTGGTCTTTCCCCGTCTGTTTGCCCTGATTCTGCATCTGACCTCGCGCTTGCCACAGTCGTGGCAGCGGAAGTTAACCCAGCAGATAGCGAGGTAATTTTGTGAACATCGCCATTATCGGCAGCGGTATTGCCGGGCTTAGCTGCGCCTGGAAGCTGGCAAATCGTGCCAATGTAGAGCTTTTCGAAGCCGAACCGACGCTGGGTGGACACACCGCAACCGTCGATGTCGAGCTGGAAGGCAAGCACTACGCTATCGACACGGGCTTTATTGTTTTTAACGACCGTACATATCCACGCTTTCTCGCGCTGCTGGCAGAACTCGGCATCGAAAGTCAGAACACCGAAATGAGCTTTTCAGTCAGCAATCATCGCAGCGGCCTCGAATATAACGGCCACTCACTCAGCAGTCTGTTTGCTCAGCGCCGCAATCTGTTCAGCCCGGTATTTCTGCGCTTTGTTGCCGATATTCTGCGCTTTAACCGCTGCGGAAAACGCTGGCTGAAACAGCAAAATGAAGATCAAACGCTGGATGATTTCCTTACCAGCCAACGATTCAACCCATTTTTTGCTCAACATTATATTCTACCGATGGGGGCAGCCATCTGGTCCACTTCGCTGGCCGAAATGCGTAATATGCCGCTGTCGCTGTTCCTGCAATTTTTCAGTCATCACGGCTTACTGGATGTGGTTAATCGCCCGCAGTGGTATGTGATTCCAGGCGGCTCACGTCAGTATATTCGCCGTCTGATGGCGTTGCTCGACGGTAAATTAAAACTTCATCTCAACACCCCGGTGCACGCGGTCTGGCGTGATGACCAAGGGGTTACGCTGGAAACCGCCAACGGCCGGCAGCGCTTTGATCAGGTGATTTTCGCCTGTCACAGTGATCAGGCGCTGAAAATATTGCAGGACGCCTCAGCCGAAGAGCACAGCATGCTGAGCGGCGTGCCCTACCGCGACAATGAGGTGGTGCTGCATACCGACGTCAGCCTGCTGCCGAAAAGTCGCCGCGCGTGGGCCAGCTGGAATTATCAGCTTAATGACCGTGAAACGAATAATCCGCTGACCGGGGCCAGCGTCACTTACAATATGAATATCTTGCAGGGTATCGATGCGCCGCACACGTTCTGCGTCTCGCTCAATCCGGTGCAACCGATTGATGAAAGTAAAGTGCTGGGAAGATACCGCTACTCACATCCGCAGTTTGGCGCGCAAAGCCTGGCAGCACAGCAGCAGCGGCTGGTACTGAATGGCCAGCGTCGCAGCTGGTTCTGTGGCGCGTGGAGTTACAACGGTTTTCATGAAGATGGCATTCGCAGCGCGCTGGATGTGGTCGCAGCCATGGAACAGGCCGCGCTGCTATGAACAGCGCCCTGTACAGCGGCCACGTGCGTCATCGCCGCTTTACCCCGGTCGATCATCAGTTCAGCTACAGCATCTATATGCCGCTGATTGATCTCGATGAGCTGCCGCTATTGCCGCAGCTGGGAATCCGTCTCGGCCGTTTTTCTCCGGCATCGTTTTATCATCAGGATTATCTCGGCGGCGGTGATATCAAAACTCGCGCTCAGCAACGCATTGCCGAACTGACCGGTGAACACCTTACCGGCCGGGTGATGCTGTTATGCCAGCTGCGCTACCTTGGCTGCTCGTTTAACCCGGTTAATTTTTACTATCTGTATGACGCCAGCGATCGGCTGCGCTGGATGCTGGCAGAAGTGCGCAATACGCCGTGGAATGAGCGCCATACCTATGCCGTGAAGCCGGACGGCAGTGAAACCACGGAAAAAGTCTTTCATGTCTCACCGTTTAATCCGATCGATATGATCTATCACTGGCGGCTCTCCACGCCGGGAAAGTCACTTTCTGTGCATATTGAAAACCACCGCGCCGGTCGCGAGTTCGATGCCACGCTGCATTTGCGTCGTCAGGCGTTGACCCGCAAAAATCTGCGCTATCATTTATGGCGATTTCCACTGATGACTGCGCGTACCGCGCTGGCGATTTACTGGCAGGCTTTTAAATTATGGCGCAAAGGTGCGCCAGTGTATGACCATCCGAAGTCGGAGAAAAAATAATGTGCACTTCAGAAGTCAGTATCACGCACGGCAGTAAGCCCGGTAAGAAACACTCTGCCTCACGCCGCGTGATTTTCGCTCTGTTAAGCCAACTGCGTGGTGCCGGCTTGCGCATTTATGATCCGCACCTTGGCGAGCAGTTTTTTGGTGATTCACAGGCCTCATTGCAGGCAGAACTGCAGGTAAAACATACCCGCGCTTATCGCCGGGTGCTGCTCGGCGGCAGCATCGCAGCGGCAGAAAGTTATATGGATGATGACTGGGACACTCCCGATCTCACGGCGGTTATCCAGACGCTGGCGCTGAATATGGCGGTGATGGATAAGATGGAAGCTCGGTTGAGCTGGCTGACTACCCCACTGAACAAGCTGATCCACGGTTTTCGTCGCAACAGCGTGCGCCAGGCAAAACGCAATATTGCCGCCCACTATGATCTTGGCAACGATTTTTACAGCGCCTTTCTCGATCGCTCGATGCAGTACTCCAGCGCGTGGTTTCGCGACACCAGCAGCAACCTTGAGCAGGCTCAGGAAGCCAAACTACGCCGCCTGTGCGTCAAACTGGCACTGCGCCCCGGCGATCATCTGCTGGAAATCGGCACCGGCTGGGGCGCGCTGGCGGAATTTGCTGCGCGCGAGTACGGCTGCCGCGTCACCACCACGACTATTTCGCGTGAGCAATATCAGTTTGCAAAACAGCGCATCGAACAGGCTGGCCTGAGCGACCGCGTGACGGTGCTGTGCGAAGACTATCGCACGTTACAAGGTCAGTACGACAAACTGGTTTCAGTTGAGATGATTGAAGCCGTGGGTCGTCGCTATATCCCGCTGTTTGTCCAGCGCTGTCAGGAGCTGGTAAAGCCGGGGGGCCGTCTGGTATTGCAGGCGATTACCATCAGCGAGGCGCGCTACAGTAGCTACGCCAGAGGCGTCGACTTTATTCAGCGCTATATCTTTCCCGGCGGTTTTTTACCCTCAACCACCCTGCTGCAACAGACGCTCAGTGAAGTGAGTGACTATCAGGTGCAGGACGTATTTGAAATGGGCAATGATTACGCGCGTACGCTGCGCGAGTGGCGTCAGCGATTTGACCATGCCTGGCCAGAGCTGAAAAACAGCCAGTTCGATGAGCGATTCCGCCGTATGTGGCTGTTTTACCTCTGTTATTGCGAAGCAGGCTTTATGGCGCGCACCATCGGCACCGTTCAGCTGACGGCCGCGCGCGCATGACAGCGCGCTGGCGCTTCTGGCTGCTGACCCTCGGCTTTGATGCTTTCTGGGCGCTGGCGGTTGGATTGCGCGAGCGCACCGAATGGATAGCGCTGACAATTGCGGTGCTGGCACTGCTGTTTTCCGCTGGCGGCAGCCGCTGGCAGATAATCAGCCTGATGGCGTTAGGGATCGCGCTCGACAGCCTGTGGCTGGCGCTGGATCTGTTTCAGTTTAACGGCAGCCACTGGTTACCCCTGTGGATGCTGGCGCTATGGCTGGGTTTTGCCTGTTGGTGGCGGCTGGTAATGGCGACACTTAATCTGCCGCTACTCTGGCTGATTCCACTGGGCGCGGTGGGCGGCCCACTGAGCTATTTTATCGGCGAACAACTGGGCGCTATGGAGCTTCAGCATGCGCCATCACTGGTTTATCCGCTGCTGGCCTGCGGTTGGGCGATCTATTTACCGGTTGCCCGCTGGATTCTGCGAGCGAAAGATAAATCCATCACCGCTGACGACTAGCCTGATATTCGTCACAATCCGACCGGAGGTAAACAGAATGTGGAAAGCGCTTTGTCTGGGAATGTGTCTGTTAGTCAGCGGCTGCGGCACCAGCATCGATGAATATCAGTCGGCCACGCCGAAAATCGATATTTTCCAGTATTTCAATGGTCAGAGTCGCGCCTGGGGAATGGTGCAGGATTTTAGCGGTAAACAGATACGCCGTTTTGAAGTGACTATTCGCGGCGAAGTGCTGGGTGAAACCCTGACTCTGCATGAGCAGTTTGTCTATGATGACGGTGAAAAGCAGACTCGCGTCTGGCAGATTCGTCGTCAGCAAGATGGCAGCTATGTTGGCACAGCGAACGATATTATTGGTACCGCAATTGGACATGCAGCGGGTAACGCCTTTAACTGGCGCTACAAGATGGAGGTTAAAACCGATTCATCCAGCTACCGCCTCGACTTTGACGACTGGATTTATCAGCAGGATGCGCAGCATTTGCTGAACGTCACCTCAATGAAAAAATTCGGCATTGAAGTGGCCCGGGTAACGATATTCTTTAATAAAGAGGACGCCGCCGGGCAATAAAAGCCTTTAATCGTCTATGATGCGAGGGCAGATCGCGTTATGATCTGCCCTCTTTTTTATGATTAAGGCACTGCAATGAACCTGAAAAAAACCGCAATTATTTCTGGCTTCCTGGTGATGGCGATTGGCGGCGTCGGCGGCCTGATGCTGGTGGGTTATGCCATTATTTTGCATGCCTCTTAAGCCGCTGCAATAATCGCTCAAACAGCCTGTCGGTGATAATGGCCAGCAGCGCCACCAGAATCGCCCCCTGAATAATATAAGCGGTATTAAAACCGCTCAGACCGATAATCACCGGCGTACCGAGCGTTTTCGCCCCCACCGTTGAAGCAATTGCCGCCGTACCGATATTAATGATCACCGAGGTTCGAATACCGGCGAGGATCACCGGTGACGCCAGCGGCAACTCCACTTTATACAGAATCTGCCATGCACTCATGCCGACCCCTTCAGCAATTTCACGCGCACTGGCAGGCACCGCTGAGATCCCGGCTAACGTGCCCTGTAAGATCGGCAATAAGCCATACAGCAGCAGCGCAATCACCGCCGGACGTTCGCCAAAGCCGATAACCGGCACCGCAATCGCCAGTACCGCGACCGGCGGAAAGGTTTGCCCGGCGGCGACCAGCGTTTCGACGATTGAGCGAAACTCGCGCCCGGCACCGCGCGTCACCAGAATTCCCGCGCCGACGCCGATCAAGGTCGCCAGCAGGCTGGAAATTGCCACCAGCTGAATATGCGCCAGCGCCAGCTGCGCAAAACTTTCCTGCTGATACAGCGGACGCTCCAGCAGTGGAAACCAGTGGGCAAACAGCGCGCCGCTGTAGGGTAGCGCCCACAGCAATGCGACAAACAGCAGCAGCAGCCAGCACAACGGGTCGCGTAGCCAGCGCATCATAATTTCTCCCGATGGTGCAGCAAATCGGAAAAATACAGCACGCCCAGTGGTTTCTGCTGCCCGTCGACCACCGGCAGTTTGTCGGTCTGGCGCGCAATAAACTGCGAAAGAGCCTCCCGCAGCGTCGTATCCGCAGCAATCGGTTCATCCTCCTGCCATTCACCGCGTCGCGCCGTTGAACCCGCATTGCCGAGTGATAACAAGCGTACGCCCAGCTCACTGCGGCCAAAGAAATCACGTACAAACTGGTTTGCCGGCCGCGTCAGCAGCTCCACCGGTTTACCCTGCTGAACCACCCTGCCGCCATCCATCAGCACAATTTTGTCCGCCAGCGCCAGCGCTTCATCAATATCATGAGTGACCAGCACAATAGTACGCCCCGACAGCTGATGAATACGAATAATCTCCTGCTGCAAGGCACCGCGTGTGACGGGATCAAGCGCACCGAAAGGCTCATCCATCAATAACACTTCCGGGTCGGCGGCCAGCGCACGCGCCACGCCTACCCGCTGCTGCTGACCGCCCGAAAGCTGATGCGGATAACGATGGCGAAGCTCGTCATCCAGATTAAGTAATGCCAGCAGTTCAGCCACACGCTGCTGCACCCGCGCTTTCGGCCAGTTCAGCAGCGCCGGAACGGTGGCGATATTTTTCTCCACCGTCCAGTGCGGAAACAGGCCGATAGACTGGATCGCGTAGCCCATGCGCCGCCGTAACACCTGCGGATTAAACCGGCGAATCTCTTCACCAGCAAAACGGATGGTGCCTTCATCATGTTCAATTAGGCGATTGATCATTTTCAGCGTGGTCGATTTACCAGAACCGGACGTGCCAATCAGTACGGTAAATTCGCCGGCGGCAATATTCAGGGTTAAGTCACTGATCGCCGCCTTGCCGTCAAAGTATTTAGTTACCTGATTAAAGTTGATCATCGGCGATCGCTCTCCAGCAACGAAATAATAAATTTAAACAGCGTGTCTACCACCACCGCCAGAGCGATCACCGGGATCACGCCGAGCAGAACCAGCTCCAGTGCACTACTCAGTAAGCCCTGAAAAATAATCGCGCCAAAGCCACCGGCACCAATTAGTGCGGCGATCACTGCCATTCCCACCGTTTGTACGGCGACAACCCGTAAGCCACTTAACATCACCGGCAGTGCCAGCGGCACCTCGGCATGCCAGAACACCTGCCTTCGCGTCATGCCCATCCCGTACGCGGTTTCAATCACCCCAGCCGGAACCTGCTGCAAGCCCGCGACCACGCTGCGCACCAGCGGTAACAGTGCATAAAGCACCAGCGCAATTAATGCCGGAGCCATCCCGATACCGCTGATGCCCCAGCGACTTAGCAGCGGAAAAGCGTTGGCCAGCCCCGCCAGCGGAGCAATTAACAGGCCAAACAGGGCCACCGACGGCACGGTCTGAATAATATTCAGCAGTGAAAATACCGCCGACTGGCAGCGTGGCTGGCGATAGCAGATCAGTCCGAGCGGAATGCCCAGCAGCAATGCCGGCAGCAGAGTGCTGAACAGCAGAAGCAGATGACGCGACAGCGCCTGATCGAACACCTCCTGACGATTGCTGTACTCTTTCAGCAACGCCAGCTGATCGAGCTGTCCGAGCGCCAGCAGCAGGATCACCGGGAGCCACATCTGCGCATTCAGCAGCAAGCGCCAGAAAGCGCTGCGGATAACACGTGATAGCGCATCGGCGGTAATCAGCAGGCAGAGTGCCGCCGCCAACCACAACCCGCTGCCAAACGCGGTGCGCGCCAGCGGGCTGCCCTGCTGCGCCAGCGCGGTGGCTTCACGGCCACTGAGTGCCAGCATCAGGGTCAGTAACAGCTCGCTGCATATGACTATTAAGGCCAGATTTAGCCGGCTTACCGGCCACCATGCACACAGCAGCAACAGCGCAACCGGCAACAGCAGCAATCTGTCACTGCCTTGCAGCAGCGACCAGAGCGCCAGCGGTTCGCCAGAAACCAGACGGTTGGGGGCATAAGTCAAAAATGGCAAGGCCGCAAGGGCAAGGCCCAGCAGCAGCGCCAGCGTCAGAAGTACGCGATTGTGTAGTTTAATTGGCAAAATTTCCCAGTTTTGCCGGAAAAGCAGCGCTCGCCCGGCTCAGGTTGCGAAATGGACTTACAGCAGATTCTTCTGTTTGAGATAGTCCGCTGCGACAGTTTTTGCATCCTGCCCTTCAACGGCAATCTTCGCGTTCAACTGTTGCAACGTTTTTTCATCCAGTGAAGCAAACACCGGCTGTAACCATGTGCCGATATCCGGATACTGTTTCAATACTGCATCGCGGATCACCGGCGCTGGCGCATAGATTGGCTGTACGCCTTTCGGATCGCTCAAGGTTTGCAATGCCAGTGCGGCCACCGGGCCGTCGGTGCCATACGCCATGGCGGCATTGACGCCGGACGTTTGCTGCGCCGCGGCTTTAATCGTTACCGCCGTATCGCCACCGGCCAGCGACAACAGCTGGTCCTGCTTCAGCTGGAAACCATAGGCTTTCTGGAACGCCGGCAGCGCATCCGCCCGTTCAATAAACTCTGCCGACGCCGCCAGCTTGAACTCGCCCCCCTGTTTCAGATAGCGGCTGAGATCCTCCAACGAATTCAGCTTATTCTTCTGCGCCACGTCGCTACGCACTGCAATTGTCCAGGTATTGTTCGCCGGTGCCGGTGTTAACCACGTCAGCTGATTTTTTTGCTGGTCGAGTTTCTTGACCTTTTCATAACCCGCTGCGGCATTTTTCCACGCCGCATCCTGTTCATCGTTAAAGAAGAACGCGCCATTGCCGGTATATTCCGGATAGATATCCAGTTCACCAGCGATAATCGCCCCGCGCACCACCTGCGTATTGCCAAGCTGAACTTTATTGACGGTTTTTACCCCATGTTTATCCAGCACCTGCAAAATGATATTTCCCAGCAGTGAACCTTCGGTGTCAATTTTCGAGCCGACGCGCACCGCATCGGCAGCGGACGCGCTGGCCACCAGCGTCATCAGCGCGGTTAATCCCAACAGGCCGCTACGCAATATATTGAAAGCCATCTTTATTTATCCTTTTTTCCATGAGACAGACGGTAGCCGAAGCAGGCTATAAAAGCGTAGCGCAAACTTGTCTCTACGACTTGCAGGAAGGGCTAATTTTACTGACGCGATTGCTGCCCCCTCCTGGATAGCAGCAAGACAATTTGCAAGGTTCAATTGGCTATCACATATAACCAGATAGAATTTAATCTGCGCAGATGGCTGGGTATGCTATTGATTCAATTCTAATAATGCGTTCACAACATCATGTCTGAAATTACATCTTCGGCGCACGTCGCGTCGGTTGGCGAAGTGCCGTCTGGCAAGGCGGAAATAATACGTAGTGCAGCTGACGTCTCGCAGCTGGTCAATAACAGCACTCAGGCGCGCAGCAATGCGCGCATCGTGATTGGAATTGCACTGGGCGGCGTATTTCTCGATGCCTACGATCTTGGCGCGCTGGCATTTGGTATCAAAGACGTCACCCGCGAATTTAATCTTTCCCCGGCTGGCACCGGCATGGTGGCTTCGGCTATCACCTTTGGTGCCATTGTCGGCGCGCTGATTGGCGGTTATCTCACCGACAAAATTGGTCGTTATCGGGTCTTTATGGCCGATATGTTCTTCTTTGTCATCGCGGCACTGGCTTGCGCCTTTGCACCTAACGAGTACGTACTCGCAGGCGCGCGTTTTGTGATGGGGCTGGGGGTCGGCATCGATCTGCCGGTAGCAATGGCCTTTCTGGCAGAATTTTCCCGCCTGAAAGGGCGCGGTAATAAAGCTGCCAGCATTGCCATGTGGTGCCCGACCTGGTACGCCGCCATCAGTATCTCTTACCTGCTGGTACTGCTGCTGTATGGGATCTTGCCAGAAAGCCATACCGACTGGCTGTGGCGGCTGATTTTAGGTTTTGGTGCCGTTCCGGCACTGATTATTATCGCCATTCGCAGTCGCTATATGAGCGAGTCACCGATTTGGGCAGCGAATCAGGGAAATCTGCAAGGCGCAGCGCAAATACTTCGCAGCTCCTATGGTATCAATGCTGAAGTGGCCAACGATGCCGATCTGACGCCAGCCAAACCGCCACGCCGCGCCAGCTGGCGGAATTATGGCGAACTGCTGAAGGGAATTTATCTCAGGCGCACAATACTGGCGACGGTGATTTCGGTCGCCTCTTCTTTTGCGTATAACGCGGTCGCGTTTGGCCTGCCGGTGATTATCTCCAGCTTTTTTGCCCAGTCGATGCTGACCACCATTCTGGTATCGCTGGTGCTGAACCTGCTGTTTGCCTTTGTTGGCGGCGTGCTGGCGGTGCGGCTGGTTCCGCGCTTTGGCGCGTGGAAAATGACGGTGCTGGGTTACGCTTTCCAACTGGTCGCACTGATCGGGCTGGCGGTAATTGGCCGACCGGAAGGGGGACAGGAAGCCGCACTGGCGATCGCTATGCTGGCAATTTTCTTGCTCGGTCAGGGCTTTGGCCCCGGTTCGCATACCATGACCTACGCTTCTCTTAGCTATCCGACTTCCCTGCGCGGCGTCGGTGTCGGTTTCAATCAAACGCTGATGCGCGCCAGTTCGACACTGTCGCTGTTTCTGTTCCCGCTGCTGGCGGCAACGCTGGATACCGGCGTGTTCTGGGTGATAGCAGTCGCACCACTGGCAGGCTTGCTGGCGCTGCTGCTGATTCGCTGGGAACCATCAGGTTACGATGTGGATGCGGAGGATTTTGCTGATTAATCACGTCTGGCCGGGCTTCACCCGGCCATTGCTTGCGAAGCTGACAGCGTCAGGTTTGGCGGGTAAAGCGCTTTAGCTGCTCAGGAATGCGTGCAAAAGTGTGTAGAAACCACGGCGTAAACGCCAGCGGATCGCGCGCGATCTCCTGGCTAACCGCTGCGATATCAGCATAACGCCAGTCATCGGCCTCTTGCGGATTCAGACGTGGCAGATCGTCACTGACAGCAAAATAGACATGGCCGTACTCATGTTCGGTCAGTCCATTACTCATCGGCAGGTTATAGCTCAGCTCAAACATTGGCGTCAACGTCAGGCGCAGCCCCATCTCTTCAAACAGGCGTCGCTCAGCGGCGTGTTGAGTGGATTCCTGCGGATAAGGATGACCACAGCAGGTGTTGCTCCACAGCCCGCCGCAGTGATATTTATCACTGGCGCGCTGCTGCAGTAAAAGCTGATGTTTGGAATTAAACACGTATATCGTCACCGCGCGATGCAGTAAGCCTTTTTCGTGTACTTCCAGCTTTTCCATTCTGCCGGTTGGCCGATCGAGGTGATCGACCAGGATAACTTCAATCGCGGACATGACGACTCCTTAAGACTAATCTCACTATTCTGGCATATCCTTCGCCATATTTTCCGCACAAAATCGTTCAGACTTATGTCAAATAGCATCAATAAATCAAGGCAGGGATTATTCCACCTGAAAAACGCGCAAAGGGTTTGTTACCGGCGCGAAGCGCCGTTAGCTGTCCGTCTCCACCACCTGCTGGCGCGGGCGGAAGATATGGCCGGAACCGTACTGTAACAGACGCGCCACCAGCTGATAACCGCCATTTTCGTCGGCCTGAGCAAACTCGCGCTCGGCAGTGGTCACCGGGCTGGCCCACAGTAGATTAACCTTCTCACCCTCGCGCTTTGGCAGCGGGAATTGCCCCTCATCACGCGCCAGTGCGCCTGACAAAATAAAGCCCTCAAAACCAACCGGTGCCACCGACGATTCCAGCGTATGGCCTTCACCAATCCAACTTAGTCTGGCCCACGGCAGATGGGCGAAACCGGCCAGCGCACTGGCCATCTGCACCGCGTTATCTTCTGTCATCACGTCGGCATCAATCGCCATCGCCAGTTCAGTGCGGCGATACTGCGGCGACAGATCTTCATACAGGAAATCGACCCACGGCATCGGCCTGATGCTCATGCCGAGGGTCAGGAAATACCAGACGCCCTGATGATAGTGCTGAGAAATCGCCATCGGCGGCCAGTTACCCTGGTCGATGGCGTAATATTTCAGTGACTCGCCATACTGCGCGGCATAACACTGCAGCATCTCGTGCTGCATTGGCTCCCACAGATGACCGTCATGCCAGTCGCGCCAGAACAGGCGATGTTGCCCGGCGAGTGCATAATATTCATTGGTGGACGCTGAACCCAGCGGTGCGGTCAGGCGGTTCGGTTTAATACAACCCGCCGAAAAACTGACCTGCCGATCCTGATACAGGCTCCAGCCCGGAATCACCGCCAGCAGCTGTCCCTGATACCACACCGCGGCACCGTCGTCGGTCGGCTCCCAGATAATCTGAATACCGGCAGCATCAAGCGGCGGTTCAGCCTCCAGCGTACGGCAATATTCGGCACTGAGCAGCGGCGCAACGCCCTGCTCCATCGCCTGACGATCCTCCTGCTGAGGTGCCGGTAACAGATTGCGTAACCAGCAGCCGCGCACGGCATACTGTGAGCGAAAAGGCTCAGCAGGCCAGATATAGAAATAGGCAGCACGCTCATCCTGTTCGATGACGGCGGTAAGCGTTTGTTGCTGATTAGCGATCTCAGCAATCAGATGCGACTGTGTCATAAAGCCTCAACGTAGCGTGGAGGAATCCTTTTTCCCCGAGAATAGAGCAGGATCGCCTGCCGCGCCACGTCAGCACAAGGGTAAAACTCTCAAATGATGAAATGCCCAATTAAAAAATTTTGGCAGTGATAAATTTTGCCGCGCGTTTTTCGGTTGCTTTATTATGTGTGATGCTGACTGGGTACTGTTATTTAAAAGATTAACCAGCTGTAGTAAATACAACCCTGTATATTTTAACCACATAGCATAATTATTCTTGAAATAATCATGATATTTCTAACACAGGAGTCATATCTTATTATTGACATTGAATGTCACTCGAGTATACAAATTGCCATTCAGCGCTCAAAAATAACAACGTGAATTCGTTGCTTAATAAGTTAATGTAACCAGTATCAGTTATCAATGTATAAACAGTTGGCGATAATCGACCCAGCATAGTCAGTACGGCATTAACCTTAACAGTCGCGGCGGTTCCTGGCCCGGTTAGTATTTCATCCATGAAGTTTATTTAAAAACATCTGCGTATTATGATAAGGAAATCATGAAATCCATATATAATGCATCAAAATTATCGAGAACCATTATATCATTCGTTGTTCTACTACTGACACTCGCTGTTTTTAAAAACTTAAAGCTTATAGAAAACACACTTATTAATATCCCCTGCCAGTACACCCGCATCCTTCTTGTGTTAATTATTCCCTTAGGAATAATTAAGCTTCTTGAGCTATTTTATTTCGTTATTCACTGGTTTATTAAAACATGGAAAGAGAATGGACGCGGCTGAAAAGGCATGGGGGATATCCCCCCATGCCTGCTAATCACTACAGGTAGGTGAATTCCGCCTCTTCGGTATCAGCAGAATCCAGCCCAATCATCACGCTGAATTTACCCGGCTCGGCAACCTGCTGCAGTCGCGCATTCCAGAACTTAAGCGCATCAACGTCAATCGGGAAGGTGACGGTTTGTGACTCGCCAGCTTTCAGCATAATTCGCTTGAAGCCTTTAAGTTCTTTAACCGGACGACTGATGCTGGCAACCTGATCGCGCAGGTACATCTGTACCACCGTTGCGCCATCGCGCTTGCCGGTATTAGTGACGGTAACACTGGCGTTGACCGTGCCATCACGCGGCATCGTGTCAGCAGACAGGGTTACTGGCGATACCTTGAAGCTGGTATAGCTGAGACCATAACCAAACGGGAACAGCGGACCGTTGGCAGCGTCATAATAATGGGAGGTATATTTGTTCGGTTTCTCAAAGTTGTAAGGACGCCCGGTGTTCAGATGATTGTAGTAAATCGGAATCTGACCGACAGAACGCGGGAAGGACATTGGCAATTTACCCGACGGGTTATAATCGCCGAACAACACATCGGCAATCGCATTCCCACCTTCAGTGCCGCTGAACCAGGTTTCCAGTATTGCATCAGCCTGCTGCTGCTCTTTGACCAGCGCCAGTGGGCGACCGTTCATCAGTACGATCACTAACGGCTTGCCGGTCGCTTTCAGCGCGTCCAGCAACTTCACCTGGCTTGGCGGAATCGTGATATCACTGCGGCTGGAGGCTTCATGCGCCATACCACGCGCTTCACCGACCGCGGCAATGACCACATCAGCCTGCTTCGCCGCGGCAACCGCTTCGTCCAGCATCTGTTGTGCGCTGCGTGTATCTTTGTTAACCGCATTTTCATACAGGTTCAGGAAGTCCTGAATGCCTTTGTTGTCGGTCACGTTAGCGCCTTTGGCATACAGTATTGTCGCTTTACCGTCAGTGGCATTTTTCATCCCCTGCAACAGCGTCACCGCCTGCCCGGAAACTGCCGCCGCCGACCAGCTGCCAATAATGTCATTTTGGCTGTCAGCCAGCGGCCCGACCAGCGCAATGGTGCCGCTTTTCTTCAGCGGCAGCGTTTCCAGCCGATTTTTCAGCAGCACCATGCTCTTACGTGCCACATCGCGTGCTTCGGCACGATGCAGGCGGCTTTCAGCATTGGTATCCTGTGGGTCACTCTCTTTAGCCCCTAAATGACTGTAGGGATCGTTGAACAGACCCATATCGTATTTCACATTCAGCACGTGGCGCGTGGCGTCGTCAATTTCCTGCTCGCTGACCTCGCCGCGCTTCACCAGCCCCGGTAAATACTTGCTGTAATACTCATCGTTCATGCTCATGTTAACGCCGGATTTCAGCGCCAGCCGCACCGCATCTTCAGGATCGCTGGCCACGCCATGTTTGATCAGCTCTTTGATCGCCCCGTGGTCGCTGATGGTAATCCCTTTGAATTTCCAGTCATCGCGCAGAATATCTTTTAGCAGCCAGCTGTCGGCAGTGGCCGGCACGCCGTTTAGCGAGTTCAGCGACACCATGACGCCGCCGCTACCGGCATCCAGCGCGGCTTTGTACGGTGGCAAATAGTCCTGCAACAGGCGCTGCGGGCTCATATCCACGGTATTGTAATCGCGCCCCCCTTCCACTGCGCCATAGGCGGCATAGTGTTTCACGCTGGTCATCACCGAGTGACGATCTGCCGCGCTTTTACCCTGCATCGACTCCACCAGCGTGCGGCCCATTTCAGCGGTGAGGTAAGTATCTTCACCAAAACCTTCCGATACCCTGCCCCAACGCGGCTCACGGGTGACATCCACCATCGGTGCCCAGGTCATATTCAGGCCATCGTCAGCGGCTTCATAAGCCGAAATACGTCCGACATCGGCTAACGCATCCAGATCCCAGCTGGCAGCCAGCCCTAACGGGATCGGAAACGCGGTGCGCTGACCGTGAATCACATCATAAGCGAAGAACAGCGGTATTTTCAGACGGCTGAGTTGCATCGCCTGATCCTGCATCGCGCGAATATCCTGACGGGTGACGGTATTAAAAATCGCCCCGACCTGCTGCTGCTGGATCATGTCACGGATCACCTCTTTAGTGTTTTCCGGACCGACGGTGATCAGTCGTAGCTGACCGATTTTCTCGTCGAGCGTCATTTTTTTCAGCAGGTCGCTGACAAAGGCATCACGGGCTTGCGGGGTCAACGGATGTTGCGCCGGTTGAACATCGGCAAAGGCTGGCTGCATCGCCAGCGTGACAGCAAGGCTGACAGAGTAAATCCATTTCATCAGATTGGCATCTCACAAGTAACTGCGCGGTAACGATTTATTGCGTAACTGAGCAACAAGGATGGCAGCAGTTTGCCACAATCTGGCGACTGATACCCGACAACAACTTATCGCAATGATAAAACCAGCAAAAAAATCACGGTTCACTCAATGCTAGCGGCAGAATGTTTTTTTTGCGATAGCTTAACCGCGATTAAACCACAGCGATTTCTTCCTTTACAGGTGAGCTAAGGCCGCTTATAGTCCGGCAAAATTTTCCTGGAGAACCCCATTGGACAGTCAAAGTAGTCGATTAACCTCCACGGCAAAATAACCTATCCCCGATACGTTACTTGCCGTACATCACGGCGGGTAGTGTCATCACTCCAGCGTTATCGCTGATGCATCCCGTTTTTATCCGCATATTTCCGGGCAGGATTTGCCCTGAATAAAGGTGCATTATGCGTTTTATCTTATCGTTGATTAGCTCAGCTCTGAATGTGCCCAGCCATAGCCTGTTTCCTCCGGGGCGTAGCTGCTGAAAACTCGCTGATTATTCAGCTCTTTCAGATGCGTTTTACGCATAACAGTTTCCCCTGCCCGCCGTGATGGCGCGCAAAAAGTGAGTAATTATCATGGCATGGTCCCCATTTATCGTGCATCTGGCGCTGGCAGTTTTGCTCGGCGCAGTGATCGGCGCTGAGCGCCAGTGGCGTCAACGGATGGCAGGCCTGCGCACCAATGCGCTGGTCGCCACCGGGGCGGCAATTTTTATTTTAAGTTCTGCCAGCACTTCACCGGACAGTCCGGGACGAATTGCGGCGCAAGTGGTTTCCGGCATTGGTTTTTTAGGTGCTGGCGTGATTATGCGCCAGGGTTTGAATATCAGCGGCCTGAACACCGCTGCGACTCTGTGGTGTTCTGCGGCAGTGGGCGTGCTCTGCGGCCTGGGTCAATTTGCCAACGCCACCGCCGCCACGCTGGTGTTACTCTGCGCCAATATCCTGCTGCGCGAAGCCGCACAGCGTATTAATCTGCAACCAAAAGCGCCAGAAGTGGATACCGAGCAGTGCTATCGTATCCAGATAACCTGCGGCGCCGAAGATGAAATTCTGGTCCGTACGCTGATTCTGCAGGCGCTGAACGGGGTGGCATTACGTCTGCAATCATTGTGCAGCGCCGATATTGATCGCCCAGGACAGCTGGAAGTTTGCGCCGATATCTTCGGATTCCCCCATGCGCAGCGCGAACTGGAAAATATTGTTTGCCGTATCAGTCTGGAAAAAAGCGTCAGCGCCGTCCACTGGCGTATTGCCGACGCAACGTCCTGATCGCTGAGTATTATCGCGGTGGTGTGAATTTCACCACCGTGATAATGCGGGTTGCGCTACAGTATTGGCGTGACACAAAAAAGGACAATGGATATGCACACCTCAGAAAAATCAGCCAATAAATCTCTGCTCGCCGAATTTGCCCGTATCGTCGGTCATCAGCACCTACTTACCGATCCACGTAAAACCGAACGCTACCGCAAAGGCTTCCGCTCCGGCGAGGGCGATGCGCTGGCGGTTATTTTTCCCGGCAGCCTGTCAGCGTTATGGCAGGTACTGAAAGCCGCCGTTGACGCCGATAAAATTATTCTGATGCAGGCAGCCAACACCGGCCTGACGGAAGGTTCAACGCCGCAGGGCAACGATTATCAGCGTGATATCGTGATTATCAGCACCTTACGCATGGATAAGATCCAGTTAATTGATGGCGGCAAACAGGTACTGGCGTTTCCTGGCAGCACGCTTTATCAGCTGGAAAAAGTGCTGAAACCTTTGGGACGAGAACCTCATTCGGTCATTGGTTCCTCCTGCATCGGCGCGTCGGTTATGGGCGGCATCTGTAATAATTCCGGTGGCTCGCTGGTAAAACGCGGTCCGGCCTATACCGAGATGGCGCTGTATGCCCGTATCAACGAAAAAGGTCAGTTACAGCTGGTCAATCATCTGGGGATCAATCTTGGCAGCTCTCCGGAGCAGATTCTCGGCAAACTCGATGATGAAAACTGGCGTGCCAGTGATGTGTTAAACGACCATCGCCACGCGTCCGACAGTGATTATGCTGAACGGGTACGTGACGTCGAAGCCGATACCCCTTCCCGTTTTAACGCCGATGAGCGTCGCCTGTTTGAAGCCTCCGGCTGCGCCGGTAAGCTGGCGGTATTTGCCGTGCGGCTTGATACCTTTGTTGCCGAAAGCGCGCAGCAGGTATTTTATATCGGCACTAATCACACCGCGGTACTGGATGATCTGCGTCGTCATATGCTGGCTAACTTCAAAAATCTGCCGGTCGCCGGTGAATATATGCATCGGGATATTTTCGATATCGCCGAAGTGTACGGTAAAGATACCTTTGTGATGATCGATAAGCTCGGCACCGATAAGATGCCGCTGTTTTTCACCCTCAAAGGCCGCGCCGATGCGCTGCTGAATCGCCTGAGCTTTCTCAAGCCAAATGCCAGCGATCGCCTGTTGCAAAAAGTCAGCTCATGGCTGCCTTCCCACCTGCCGAAACGGCTGAAGCAGTATCGTGATCGCTTTGAGCACCATCTGATGCTGAAAATGTCCGGTGAAGGGGTAGCAGAAGCACGTGATTATCTAAAACAGGTTTTCCAGCAGGCTGAAGGCGACTTTTTTGAATGCGATGCGCAGGAAGGGGCGAAGGCCTTTTTACATCGCTTCGCAGCGGCAGGCGCGGCGGTGCGTTACCACGCGGTGCATCATAATGAAGTGGAAGACATTCTGGCGCTGGATATTGCCTTGCGCCGCAACGACCGTGACTGGTTTGAGCAGCTGCCGCCAGAGTTTGATGATGCACTGGTACATCGACTGTATTACGGCCACTTTATGTGCCACGTTTTTCATCAGGATTACATTGTCAGGAAAGGCGTTGATGCGCATGCGCTGAAAGAAAAAATGTTGGCGATCCTCGCCGCACGCGGTGCGGAATATCCGGCAGAGCATAACGTCGGTCATCTGTATCAGGCGAAACCACAGCTGAAAGCGTTTTATCAGCAGCTGGATCCTACCAACAGTTTTAATCCCGGGATTGGTAAAACCAGCAAAATAAAACACTGGGGAGCATGCGACTGCGGCAAGGATGTGCAGAAAGATAGCTGAACGCTTTAGTTTGATCATTACCACGGGAGCCGAAAACGGCTCCCTTACAATTGCCTACTCCGCCTCTTTCAGCACCATATTGCCGTTCTTACGTTCAATCACCATGGTTTGTGGCGATGACAGCACCACGCCCTCTTTACGTAAGCGAGTAAGAATATCGAATAGCAAATCACTTTTCGCCCCACTCACCTGACGTGGGCTGGCGACGTTGCCGGTAACGCTCAGTACAATGCCACCTGGCGTTAAGTCTTTAAATGACACCGACGGCTCCGGCGTATCAAGAATACGCTCGTTATCGTTATACACGTCCAACAGCAGCTGACGCACCAGCACCGGATCAATATCCAGCGGGAAGGTCAGCGTAATGGTCGCCACCCCTTGCGCGTTGCCCATCGTAGCATTACGCACGTTTTGCGAGATAAACTGTGAGTTAGGCACAATTACCGTCGATTTATCACCGAGCTGAATTTCAGTGGCGCGCACATTAATGCGACGAATATCGCCCTCAATGCCGCTAATGCTGACCAGGTCACCAACTTTAACCGGACGTTCGGTCAACAAAATCAAGCCGGAGATAAAGTTTTTAACGATCTCCTGCAAGCCAAAACCAATACCGACTGATAATGCACTGACTATCCACGCCAGTTTGTTCCACTGCAAACCGATGGTGGAGAGCGTCAGCAAAATAATCAGCACGTAGCCAACATTGCTGAACAGCGTCACCAGCGACACGCGCATGCCGGTGTCCATGGTGGTTTTGGGCAGAAAGTCTTTATCCAGCCAGCGTTTTACCGAACGCAGTACATAAATACCGACCACCAGGCAGAGAAAAGCATTCACCAGATGCGCGGGCACAATATTCAGCGATTCCAGCCCTTTACCACCCCAGAATTCGATCGCTTTTTGCAGCAACTCAATCGGCGTTGAAGTGCCGAGCGTGCCGTTCAGTATGGCGACGGCGGCAAACAGTACCAGGGCGGTTTTACCGATGGCCGACAGCAGTGCTGCCGCCTGCGACAGATGGCGCTCCTCAATATTCAGCGAGGTCTGCAAGCGTTTACCGGTGGTATTATTGGTCGACAACAGGCTTTCGCAGCTATCCTGAACTAACTGGCTGAGCATCCAGAAAGAGCCCAGCACAATGCCAATCCAGATCAGCTCATAACTGAGAAAGCGGCTCAGGGTGACGTAACCAATCACCAGCGAGGCGAGTATTGCTAACCCGGTCAGAGTAATCGCCAGCTGAATCAGGCCAACCAGTGTGGAACGCACTTCAGGTTGCAGACCTGCATGCAGCATTTTGCGACGCGCCCGGCTGGTGCGGAAACTGATCGACAGTGCCGTTGCGCCGACCAGCAGTGCGGTTAAGCCATTGGCCCAGATCGTGGTACCGATGCTGGTTCCGGCGCTGCTGTTAAATGACTCTACCGTCTGGAAGATAAACACCAGTGAGGCGGTAAGCGGCGGGAAAGGTTTCAGCGCGGTAGCCACCTCATTCGAGATAGCAGGCAGTCGCCATGACGGACGGCGGGTGGAGAGGTATGCCCGCCCCAGGCCGGCAATCAGGCCACAGAACACGCTGAGCTGTACCAGCTTATCCACGAAGTCCTGCACATCCTGGGTAACTTCTGCCCGGCGGGTAAAGGCCTGATCGATAAAGTTAAATGCCAGCAACACCGCCACCAGCGTAGTCAGTGCGGTAGTCGTGGCGAGGAAGCTGCGGCGCAGACGCCCTTCCGGCATTTTATGAATGCTTATCCAGGCAAAAAACTCTTCGCAATAACGTCGCCCCAGCGTCGCTACCAGCAACGCCGCAAGAATCCAGGCGATGGTGCCGAAACGCCACTCGGGTTCCCATGAAAGTGCAGCAGTTGCCGCTAACTCGTCGGCGAAGCTACTGATTTTCTGGCCGTCGGAATTATCCGTACCAAATAACGGCGCCCAAAAACGCGTGCCAAAAATACTGCCGGAATTCAGCGCCAGCTGGGTTTTCATCGCATCACGGCGCAGGCTGATAATTTGCGATGACAGATTCAGCGTGTTGTTTTTAAGCGCTTCAGCCTGCTTGATCTGATCGTCCAGTTTACTCTTCTGGCTCTCCAGCGATTTACGCTGACGCGTCATCTCCGGCGTCTCTTTAACACCGCTTTCTGCCGTCGGAGCCGGGCCAAGCACCGCCAGTTGCGCAACCAGCTGCGCCCGTTGTGGAATCAGTGCCTGAACCAGAGTATCGGCGCTGCTGGAAAGCTCCAGCGCCATATCATTAAGCTGCCCGAGTTTGCCGTCGTTATTATTGTCGCCGGAAACCTGCCCTTTAATTTTATCGAGTATTTTCTGCATTTTCTGCAGTTCAGCCGAGGCATTAACCTTCGGCGCTTCATCGCTATTAGCGACAGGCGGCGAAATAGCATCCGCTGCCATACTTAATGCTGGTGTCAGCGTGATAAACGCCAGTAAACACACACGTATAAAAGTGAACAACGTTGACATAGCGAGAGCGACCCATGCGGTTATCAATGACTGGCGCGGCAGCAGGCCGCAGCACGACAGCAAATTAGTTTATGCTGTTACAACACCCTTAACTATAGGATAAATGGTTAAGTATTAGATAACTTATAGTTAATAAGTAACAGTAATGCGCTGCGCTTGTCTGCTGACAAAAGTGACGATCGGTGCGCAATTAGCGCGTTGAACCGCCCTCCCAGGTGACAGAGGAAGGCGGGAAAACTGCCTATTCAACCGTGCTGTTGCTGGCGACCTGCGCGGCTTTCTGTTTTTTATAGCTCAGAGCAGCCGCCGGAACCGGCGCGGCCTTACCGGTTTCAATCCAGCTACGCAGACGATTTGCATCGGCAAAATGGGTATATTTACCAAAAGCATCCAGCACCACCAGCGCCACCGGGCGCTGATTAATCGTAGTCCGCATGACCAGGCAGTGTCCGGCCTCATTAGTAAAACCGGTTTTAGTCAGCTGAATGTTCCAGTCAGGTTTGTAAACCAGATGATTGGTATTGCGGAAAGGCAGGGTGTAATTCGGGCTGCTGAAGTTCGCCATATCTTCATGGGTAGTACTCAACTGACCAATCAGTGGGTACTTTTTAGAGGCAATCAGCAGTTTAGTCAGATCGCGCGCGGTGGAGACATTATTAATCGACAAGCCGGTCGGCTCGACGTAACGGGTGTTACTCATGCCGAGCGCGCGCGCTTTGGCATTCATCGCGCGGATAAACGCATTATAGCCGCCCGGATAGTGATGCGCGAGGCTGGCCGCCGCACGGTTTTCCGATGACATCAGCGCCAGTAACAGCATATTTTTACGGCTGATCTCACTGTTAAGACGTACCCGGGAATAGACGCCGCGCATTTCCGGCGTGTGGCTGATATCAACCTTTAACATTTCATCCAGCGGCAGATGTGCATCCAGCACCACCATCGCGGTCATCACTTTGGTGATGGAAGCAATCGGCCGCACCCGATCAGGATGGCTGGCGAAGATCACTTTATTGGTATTTAGATCGATTACCATCGCGCTGCCGGAGGCGATTTCTGGCTGCGCAGACGCGGCCACTTTGGTGATATTTTGGCTGGCGACGGCCTGGCTGAACATGCCCTGACCAGAAAAAAGAATGGCTAAACTCAAAAGCGAATAACGGATTTTTGCAGGCATCGTGTCAAAACTTAAACGGGTTGATGTTTAGCTGTGCAATACACAGGCCGCCATCCGCGAAAAGTGAGGCCACGCGGGGGCTGGCAGCTGCATCATACTCCGGCACTTAAGTAAATTCCTACTGGAGATTCGTTTCTGGTCGTAAACAAAGTGCCGCTGAGTCACAGCGGCACTGTGGATTAAAACATCAGATATCCGTAGCCCCAAATCATTACCGTCAGTGCCAGTAATACTTCAAACACCAGGATGCCGATGGCCAGTGTCGAACCGGAAAAACGCAGGCTCTCTTCACGGTCAATATTCAGGAACAGCGGAATGCCGACGTATAACAGATAACCGGTATAAACCAGCGCCAGCGCACCGACAAACAGGCACAGCCATACCAGCGGATAGAGCGCCACCAGCCCGCTCAAAAACAGCGGTGTGGCAACATAACCGGCAAAAACCGTACAGCGTTGCAGGCTGGGTCGCTGCGGATAGTCACGCGCCATCCAGTGAATGACCCGCCCCATCACCGCCACGCCACCGAGGATGAGCACATAAAACATTACCGCTAACGCAATACCGGTGATCAGAGACAGTTGAATAGTGCGTCCTGCACCCAGATTCCACCCCAGTTGGGTGGTGCCGATAAACGCGCTAATTACCGGGATCGCCGCCATCACCAGTACATGATGAGTGTAGTGATGGGAAACGCTCTCGTCCTCTTGCTTGATTTCGCGCATTTCCTGATTGGGATGCGCCAGAAGTCCCCAGACATGATTCATAAAATCACTCCTCTGATACGACTAACCGCCAACGTTCACCTGCGATCGGTGGACTTAAGCTAAGTATAAATGTCGCTGGCATTTCCGGCGGTTTATTTGCTTACTTTTTCATCAGCGATAATCAAGCGAGAGATGAAAAGTGCGGAATTTAGCGCTTTTACCTGAAGTCATGGCAATCCGGGTATAAAATTAGCGGTTCACGCGCACTGACAGGAAGGTGAGTTTTGCATATCGATGTAAATGGACTGATTTCACAATATGGTTACTGGGCGCTGTTGATAGGGTGTCTTGCAGAAGGTGAAACCTTTACTTTATTAGGCGGCGTGGCGGCACATGAAGGCTTGCTACATTATGGTTGGGTGGTACTGATTGCCGCGCTGGGTGGCATCATTGGCGATCAAGTGCTGTTTTTTGTTGGTCGCTATTACGGCACGACGATTCTCGGCCGGTTTAAAAAACATCAGGATAAGATTGTTAAAGCCAATAAGATGATTCGTCGTCGGCCGTCGCTATTTGTTATTGGCGTGCGCTTTATGTACGGCTTCCGGCTAATCGGCCCGGTAATTATTGGAGCCAGCCGACTGTCACCCGCCAAATTCCTGCTGCTGAACGTGATTGGCGCACTGCTGTGGGCGCTGATCTTTGTTTCGCTGGGCTACGTTGGCGGACGAGTGATTGCTCCGTGGTTGCACCAGCTCGATCAGCACCTGAAGCATCTGCTGTGGCTGGGGGCGGCAATCGCGCTGGTCTGGGGTGCCCGCGTGGCGTTTCGCCGCTGGGCAGATAATCGACAGCAGTAGCTTTCTTTACGGGCGACGCCATCGTCGCCCGTATTATCGTCACTGACGTTGCATAAAAAACTGCGGATTCGCCAGGCTAAAACCACCATCAATAATAAATGACTGGCCGGTGGTATAGCTCGACCATTGCGAACAGAGCCAGGCGACCATACTGGCGATCTCACGCGAATCACCGGGGCGCCCGGCGGGAATTTCTGGCATCGGGATCTGATGCGCATCACCACTGTTCATCTGGTTCATTGGCGTAGCTATTGCTCCCGGGGCGACCGCATTGACCAAAATTTTATGCGGTAACAGACTGAGTGCCATCGACTGGGTCAGGCCTCCCAGCGCGTGCTTACTGGCACTATAGGCAATTGAGCCTGGCAACGGCGTATGCTCATGCACCGAGGTAATATTAATTATACGTCCCCCTTCGCCCTGCTTAACCATATGTCGCGCAGCAATTTGCGCGCAGACAAAGGCTCCGTCAACATTTACGCTAAACACTTTGCGCCAGTCTTCAAAAGTGGTTTCAAGAAAATCAGCTTTGATATTGACCCCGGCATTGTTGACCAGCACATCAATGCGCCCCATCCGGGCAATCAGCTGCTCCAGCGACTTGCCACCGTGCTGAGGATCGGCAAGGTCGAGCTGTTCGATTTCGGCTTTCTTGCCGAGGTCGCGCACCTGCTGCGCCGTCTGCTCTGCGCCTTCACTGTCTGAGCGCCAGGTAATGCCAATATCAAATCCCTGCTGCGCCAGCATAATTGCCGATGCCTGACCAATTCCGGAATCCGATGCGGTGACGATCGCCACTTTGTTCGTTGGCTTACTCATGCTTTCCTCCTGAACTCAGTTATGGCTGACCAGCAAGTATAGACGCTGGGGTAAACGCAGCATTTTGCTATAGATATCTTCAGCTTAATTTACACTTCGTTAAGTTTCCTGCCGCCAGTCACGCCATTCGTTGACTATAGTGACAACTGGAAATAACGCTATTTAACGGGAGCCTTATGAAACAAGTTAAGCGAGAAATTGGCGATCACGGAGTGATTGGCGACCTGAGAACCTGCGCGCTGATTGCCAATGATGGCACCATTGATTACTTCTGCTGGCCTAATCTCGACAGCCCATCCGTCTTCACCGCCCTGCTCGACAGCGATGAGTCCGGATTATTCAGTATTGCCCCGGAGTGGACCGACGCGCGCCGCCAGCAACTCTATCTGCCTGATACCAACATTCTGCAAACCCGCTGGCTGGCAAAAGAGGGCGTGGCGGAAATCACCGACTATATGCCGCTTTGTCAGCAGCAGGATAAACAGCCGCGCATTGTTCGCCGGGTAAAAATGGTTCGTGGAGAAGCTCGCTTTCAACTGCGCTGCGCGCCGGTGCATGATTATGCCCGCGCCAATACGCAAGCCAGTCTGAAAGCGGGTTTAGTTGAGTTTTCTGCCGCCGGACAGCCGACGATGAGTCTGGCAGGAACCCAGCCGTTAACCGTCGAGGGCGCCGCCGCCGTCGCCAGTTTTACGCTGAAAGACGGTGAACACGCCGAATTTATGTTTGGTTGCGCCGAAGACGATCATCTCAACAATCTGGAAACCGACTACTGCTTTCAGGAAACCTCTGATTTCTGGCGCAACTGGTCGGCTAAAAGTAATTATCACGGGCGCTGGCAAGAGATGGTCAACCGCTCAGCGCTGGTGCTTAAGTTACTGACCTCATGGCAACATGGCTCAATTGCCGCCGCTGCCACGTTTGGCCTGCCGGAAGAGCTGGGTGGCGAACGCAACTGGGATTATCGCGCCTCATGGATTCGTGACGCCTCCTTCAGTATGTACGCGCTGATGCGGCTGGGCTATGTCTCGGAAGCGAAAGACTTTACCCAATGGGTTGGTCGCTGTGTTGAAAACAGCCATGATGAAGAAGAGAAATTGCAGATCATGTACCGGCTGGACAGCGGCACTGAACTGCATGAGCTCGAGCTGCTGAATCTCTCCGGCTACGCTGGCTCTGCGCCGGTTCGCATCGGTAATGATGCCTGGCGGCAAACCCAGCTGGATATTTATGGCGAGCTGATGGATGCCATCTACCTGGCGAATAAATATGGCGAGGCGATTTCGCATCGCGGCTGGGAAAATGTCTGCCGGATGATCGATCACGTCTGTGAAAACTGGAACCAGCCCGATGCCGGTATCTGGGAAATGCGCGGCGAACCGCAGCATTTTCTGCACTCGCGCCTGATGTGTTGGGTGGCGCTCGACCGTGCGCTGCGGCTGGGAATGAAACGCTCGCTGTCAATGCCTTATGAACGCTGGGACCGGGTACGCGCCGAGATTCGCGCCGATATCTGGAACAATTTCTGGAGTGATGAACTCGGCCACTTCACCGCCACCCGCCACGGTGATGCGCTGGATGCCTCGATGCTGCTGATGCCACTGGTGCGTTTTGTCGGTGCGACCGATCCGGAATGGCTGGCAACGCTGGATGCCATTAAACAGAATCTGGTCAGCGATGGCTTAGTGCGCCGCTACAACGTTGAAGAAACCCCTGCCGACGGGCTGGAAGGTGAGGAAGGGGCATTTGTTGCCTGCTCATTCTGGTACGTTGAGTGTCTGGCGCGTGCCGGTCGGGTAGATGAAGCGCACTTTGAGTTTGAAAAGCTGCTAAGTTATGCCAATCCACTCGGCCTGTATGCGGAAGAGTTTGACGCACGCGGCTACCCACTGGGCAATACGCCGCAGGCACTCAGTCATCTGGCACTTATCAGCGCCGCATTCTTTCTTAACCGGAAACTGAGTGGTGAAGTGCCACTCTGGCAGCCCTGATGCAAAAAAACACGATCCGCCAGTTAAAGCTGGCGTCCGGAGCGACAATTTTACGTAAAGTTAGTTCAACGACGAAAATTCCTGATTCCTTCCGGAGGCATTATGCACATATAATGTGCACCCGGTCACAGACCGGAAGTTGGGTCGACTATTAACAGCCTTATAGGCGCTAACACCTGAAGAACTATGAAAAAGACCATTCGCGCGATCGTCACACTGGCACTGGCATTTGCGGCATTCAGCCACTCTGCTTTTGCTGTGGTTTATCCACTTCCGGAAAAAAATAGCCGGTTGATCGGTGAAAACCTGGAAATTACCGTTCCTCAAGACAGCAAGTTGCCGCTGGAGGCCTTTGCTGCACAGTTCCAGATGGGCCTCAGCAACCTGCTTGAAGCTAACCCTGGTGTGGATGTTTATCTGCCACAGGCAGGCAGTAAACTGATCATCCCTCAGCAGTTGATTCTGCCGGACGCACCACGCGAAGGCATTATCATCAACAGCGCTGAAATGCGTCTTTACTACTATCCGAAGGGCACCAACACCGTGGTGGTGCTGCCAATCGGTATCGGTGAGTTAGGCAAAGATACGCCGATGGACTGGGTCACCAGCGTTCAGCGTAAGAAAGATGGCCCGACCTGGACACCAACCAAGAAGATGCATGAAGAGTACGCCGCTCGCGGTGAAAAACTGCTGGATGTCTTCCCGGCGGGTCCGGACAACCCGATGGGTCTGTACGCGCTGTATATCGGCCGCCTGTATGCCATTCACGGCACCAATGCCAACTTCGGTATTGGCCTGCGTGTCAGCCACGGTTGCGTACGTCTGCGTGCTGACGACATTAAATGGCTGTTCGACAATGTGCCGGTTGGCACCCGCGTTCAGTTTATTAACCAGCCGGTGAAAGCCAGCATCGAGCCAGACGGTTCACGCTACGTGGAAATTCACAATCCGCTCTCCACTACCGAAGAGCAGTTTAATTCACGTGAGCCGGTGCCAATCACCATCACCCCAGCCGTCAGTAAAGTGGTGGTTGATGCGTCAGTGAATCAGGCAGCAATGGACACTGCGCTGAAAGCACGCAGCGGTATGCCGACCAAAGTGAACGGCCTGTCAGAAAACGGTGAATCTGCACCGGTAGTTATTCCGGAATCGGATAACGCCCTGCCGCAGGAGCAGGCGATGACGCCAGCGACGCCGCAGAGTGCCGGCGCAGTTGAGTCGACTGAGGGTGCAACCGAGCCGACTGATGGCGCAGCACCGATTACTAATCAGGATACTCTTCAAACCGACGCACCGGTTGCCAGCGATACCTCGCTGTAACGGTTGCAGGTTGACATTAAAACGGGCCGCTCGCGGCCCGTTTTTTATTGTAAAGTCTCACCACTCAGCCTGATTCGACAGCAAAATTTACCCGGCCGGCTTTCCTGGCGGCAAGCTTAACAGCCGCAGAGTAATCAGCACTGCCGTCAGCACCACCCCTGCCGCTGCCAGATAAATCGACTGCATCCCCCAGTGACCTATCAGAATGCCGGCGACCGGCCCGGTCAGACCCAGCCCGAGATCGAGGAACGCAGAATAGGTCCCCAGCGCGCTGCCCTGGTTTTGCGGCTGCACCTGCTTCACCGCTTCCACGCCCAATGCCGGGAACACCAGCGAGAAGCCCGCACCGGTCATAAACGCGCCGACATCCACCAGCCACGGCGTCGCCGCCTGCCAGATAATCAGCAAGCCGACACACTCAATCAGAAATGACACCAGCGACACTTTCAGACCGCCAAAGCGGGTAATCATATTGCTGAACACCAGCCGCATGGCAATAAAACCGAGGCTGAACAGCGTCAGGGCGAAAGCCGCGCCGTTCCAGTCACGGCTGGCGAAATAGAGGGTAATAAAGGTGGCGATCACGCCAAAGCCGATGGTGCCCAGCCCCAGACCGAGACCGTACAGCCAGACGCGGGAAAAAACCTGATGAAACGGAATGCGGTTGGCCACCGTCACCTTAATCGCCGGTTTTTTGCTGGCCATCCAGAATCCCACTACCGCCATCAGGATAATCAGTGAGGCAAAACCGGCGATGCCAAACAGCTGATTCAGCATCACCCCCAGCGGCGCACCGATTGCCATCGCCAGATAGGTTGCCACGCCGTTCCACGAAATTACGCGCGCGGTTTGTAGCGTGCCGACCACATTGATGCCCCACAGGGTAGAACCGGTGCTGGTAAAACTCTCGCCAACGCCGAGGAATACCCGCCCGATTGCCAGCAGCAGCAGACTCAGCCACGGCAGCGTTTGCGCCAGCACCGCGGCAATCGACAATACGCCACTCATACCACAGCATACCAGCCCCAGCATTACGACACGTTTCGGCCCAAGAATATCAGCCAGACGTCCCGACTGTGGGCGACTGATTAGAGTGGCAAAATATTGAATGCTGATGATTAAACCGGCCAGAAAGGAGCTGTAACCCAGCTGGTTATGGACAAATCCCGGCAATACCGCCAGCGGCAAGCCCACTGACAGATAGCAAAAGAAAGTGAAAATAATCACCGAGATAATACGTTTATTGAGCTGAAAGTTACTGAGCGCTGCTGCTGATGACATGGTAAAAGCCGTTTTAGCCAGTGATGACAGAAATTATATGATACCCATCAATGGTTAACAGATCTTGCTAAGATTGTTGCGAAATGATTGTGGCAATCTCAGCTGAGGTTTTTAACGCACGAATTTCACTGAACAGATCGGTCGCCTCCGCATATTCCTTACGCAGATAGCCCAGCCACTGTTTGATGCGCGCCACATGATACAGTCCGGTGTCGCCCTGCTTCTCCAGCCGGGTATATTTCTGCAACAGCTGTACCACTTCGGGCCACGGCATACGTGGCTGATTAAATTTAATTACCCGGCTGAGATTCGGCACATTCAGCGCACCGCGGCCAATCATTACCGCATCGCAACCGGTGGTCGCGAGGCAATCCTGCGCGCTTTGCCAGTCCCAGATTTCACCATTGGCGATCACCGGGATGCTTAAACGCTGACGGATATCGCCTATCGCCTGCCAGTTGATGCGTTCCGCTTTATAGCCATCCTCTTTGGTGCGGCCATGTACCGCCAGCTCGGTCGCACCGGCCTGCTGCACCGCATCGGCGATTTCAAACTGCCGATCGCCGGAATCCCAGCCAAGGCGCACCTTTACCGTTACCGGCAGATCGCCCGGTACCGCTGCACGCATCGCTTTAGCAGCACGATAAATCAGTTCGGGATCTTTCAGCAGCGTGGCCCCCCCGCCGCTGCCATTGACCAGTTTTGACGGGCAACCACAGTTGAGATCCACGCCCCATGAACCGAGCGCCACCGCACGCGCCGCGTTTTCCGCCAGCCACTGCGGATGCTGACCGAGTAACTGCACGCGCACACGGGTACCTGACGGCGTCCGGCTGGCGTAATGCAGCTCCGGGCAGAGGCGGTAAAATGATTTTTCTGGCAACAGCTGATCGACCACGCGCAAAAACTCGGTGATGCAAAGATCGTAATCATTCACTTCGCTCAGCAGCTCACGAACCAGAGAGTCGAGAACGCCTTCCATTGGAGCCAGTAAAACCCGCATGTGTGTACACTCACAAAAATTGACGCGCAAGTTTACGAGTTTTCGTCGGGATGTGAAAGTCTGGAGACGGCAATCGCTGCCGCAGATGAAGAGAGGGCCAGCATCGCTGGCCCTTTACTGTCGATTAACCGTTGTTGGACGGGTTCGAACGACGCTGACGAGTCACATTGCTGCGCGGCGCGCTATTGCTGCCGCCTTCCGCTTTGCCACCGCGACCGGCAGATGAGGCACCTGCACCCTGACGACGCTGACCATTGCCCTGGCTGCGTTCGCCGCTGCCCTGACTACGATTCGCGCCCTGACCACGTTCACCGCTGCTCTGACCGCGATGCCCCTGGCCCTGACCTGCGCCACGGCCACGACCGCCGCCGCCATTGCCACCACGACCACCGCCGCCGCTGCCGCGACCGTTCTGGATCGGCTCAGCTTTGATGCTTGGGTCCGGCTCGTAACCGTCGATGGCGATACGTGGAATTTCACGTTTCAGTACGCGTTCGATATCACGCAGCAGTTTATGCTCGTCCACGCACACCAGCGACAGCGCTTCACCGGTAGCCGCCGCACGCCCGGTACGACCGATACGGTGAACGTAATCTTCCGGTACGTTAGGCAACTCATAGTTGACCACATGCGGCAGCTCTTCGATATCGAGGCCACGCGCGGCAATGTCGGTTGCCACCAGCACGCGAATGCCGCCATCTTTAAAATCACTCAGTGCACGGGTACGCGCGCCCTGGCTTTTATTACCGTGGATCGCCGCTGCGGTGATGCCGTCTTTATTCAGCTGCTCTGCGAGATGGTTAGCGCCGTGCTTGGTGCGGGTAAACACCAGCACCTGCTGCCAGTTATCGCGACCAATCAGGAAAGACAACAGCTCCCGCTTACGCTTCTTATCAACGAAGTGCACATGCTGGGTCACCTGTTCAGAAGCGGTGTTACGACGCGCCACTTCAACTTGCTCAGGATTGGTCAGCAGTTTTTCCGCCAGTGACTTGATCTCATCAGAGAAGGTGGCAGAGAACAGCAGGTTCTGACGTTTGGCAGGCAGTTTCGCCAGCACGCGACGAATATCGTGGATAAAGCCCATATCCAGCATGCGGTCAGCTTCATCCAGCACCAGCACTTCAATTTTCGACAGATCCACCGCGTTCTGATGTTCGAGGTCGAGCAGACGGCCTGGCGTTGCCACCAGCACATCCACGCCACCGCGCAGTTTCAGCATCTGCGGATTAATGCTCACGCCGCCAAACACCACCAGCGAGCGGATATTCAGATACTTGCTGTAATCGCGGACGTTTTCGCCGACCTGCGCCGCCAGCTCACGGGTTGGCGTCAGGATTAACGCACGCACCGGGCGACGGCCCTTGGCGTGCGGCTCGCTGCTGCTTAACAGCTGTAACAGCGGCAGAGTAAAGCCAGCGGTTTTGCCGGTACCGGTTTGTGCGCTGGCCATCAGGTCACGACCTGCCAGAACCACCGGAATCGCCTGACGCTGAATTGGCGTTGGCTCACGGTAACCCTGCTCTTCAACAGCACGCAAAATGTCGGCACTCAGGCCGAGGGAATCAAATGACATAAATTAGAGTAACTCCGGGTCCGCCCTGACCGTGTTCAACGGTGCAGTTTCCAGGGGGATAACTTGACGCCAGGCAAGCCTGACGTTTGAAAGGGGGGCACAAACTACGGTGCGTAAGCTTCTGATTGTAGCATCACCGCCGCCAACTCCCTAATGGTTCCGCTAACGGCCAGGATTAACAGATAAAAAAAGAGGCTGATTGCTCAGCCTCTTCTTATTTACAGCCTTCAGCTGCGCTTTTTTTGTGCGGTGCGCGCCGGCTCTTTCGCCAGTAGCGACACCACCGCCGGGCCTGCGAGCATCAGCAGGCCAATTCCGCCGACCAACAGGTTGTTATGAATCACCCGTGACAGCAGGAACAGCACCAGCATCGCGGCACCAAAGTAGTAAGTCGTGGTAACGTCTTCGAGAAAATCTCCGACATTACGCCAGCGCGGGATGCGCTGTGTCAGCATCATTGCAACAAATACGCTGCTGTACATCGCCAGTAAAACCATGCTGACCTGGATAAGCGACTGATGCTTCCAGCCCCATACCAGGGCGGCGATTAGCAACAGATGCAGTGAAATATGTACACAGGTTTGTCCGGTGACAATCTGAATACGGTTCGACCATTTCATCATTTTCTCCTGGCAGACCCAATTTAAGGTCGCCCAAGCTGTTACCGACAGGTGTCGGTGACACTTCCCTCAGACTAACGCAATTTTCGGATAATGCCGCAAATTACCGCTCATATCGGCACTCTTTTGTGACAAAGACTACACTTTATCCTTAACAAATCCAAAAGGAGAGCGCACCCAGTATGCCACAAAATGCGCAAGGATTTTCATTTAAAGTCCTGACGATCAATACCCATAAAGGTTTCAGCGCCTCAAACCGGCGTTTTATCCTGCCAGAATTGCGCGATGCGGTACGGGCAACGGCGGCAGACATTGTCTTCTTACAGGAGGTGATGGGCACCCATGAAACGCATCCGTTACGCGTCGAAAACTGGCCCGACACACCTCATTACGAATTTCTTGCCGATACCATGTGGGATGATTACGCCTATGGCCGCAATGCGGTCTACCCGGAAGGCGATCACGGTAACGCGGTGTTGTCGCGTTTCCCGATTGTCGAGTATCAAAATCTGGATATTTCGGTCGAGGGCACGGAGAAGCGCGGAATGCTGCACTGTAAGCTACAGGTGCCGAATCATGATGTTACCCTGCATGTGGTCTGCGTGCATCTGGGCCTGCGTGAAGCCCACCGTAGCGCGCAGCTGGATATGATGTGCGACATGCTGCAATCGCTACCTGCTGATGCGCCGGTGGTGGTGGCCGGTGATTTTAACGACTGGCAGCAGCGCGCCAGTCAGCGCTTGCAGCGTTGTGCCGCAATGGAAGAAGTTTTCAGCCGTGAAAACGGCAAACCGGCGCGCACCTTCCCCGCCGGTTTTCCGCTGCTGCGCCTTGATCGCATTTATGTACGCAACGCCAGTGCCAGCCATCCGCAGGCGCTGCCGCGCAAACCCTGGTCCCACCTCTCCGATCACGCGCCGCTGGCCGTGGAGATTCATCTATGACAATGCAATGGCGTGAGGGCAACCGCATCCGGTTGCTGGAAAATGGCGAGGAGTTCTTCCCGCGCGTGTACGGCGCTATCCGCCGTGCTCAGCGCAGTCTGCTGCTGGAGACCTTCATTCTGTTCGAGGATGAAGTAGGCAAACAGCTGCACGGTGTTTTACTGGAAGCCGCACAGCGCGGAGTCAAAATTGAAATGATGGTCGATGGCTACGGTTCACCGGACCTGTCAGACGACTATGTGCAAAGCCTGACCTCGGCTGGCGTGCGTTTTATCTATTACGATCCGCGACCGCTGGTGCTGGGAATGCGCACCAACCTGTTCCGCCGCCTGCACCGCAAAATCGTGGTGGCCGATGACGAAATCGCTTTTGTCGGCGGCATTAATTTTTCCGCCGAGCATATCACCAGCTTCGGCCCGCAGGCTAAACAGGATTATGCCGTTGAGGTCAAAGGGCCGATCGTCGAAGATATCTCGCGCTATGTGCAGCAGCAAATCGGTAGCGAACAGCCCACTCGCCGCTGGTGGCACCGTTCACACCGTCCGGCGCAGAATCGTACTCCCGGCGATGCACAGGCGCTGTTTGTCTTCCGTGATAATGACCAACATCGCGACGATATTGAGCAGAATTATATTGATATGCTGCAAAGTGCCCGCGAGGATGTGATTATCGCTAACGCCTACTTCTTCCCTGGTTATCGCCTGCTGCGTGAAATGCGCAATGCCGCGCAGCGAGGCGTGCGTATCAGACTGATTGTACAGGGCGAGCCGGATATGCCGATTGTTAAAGTCGGTGCAGAGCTGTTGTACAACTATCTGGCCGATGCCGGAGTAGAGATTTATGAATATATTCGCAGACCGCTGCACGGCAAAATTGCAGTGAAAGATCGGCAATGGGCGACCGTCGGATCCAGTAATCTCGATCCTCTCAGCCTGTCGCTTAATCTTGAGGCCAATCTGATCATTCACGATGGTCAATTTAACCAGCAGTTACGCGATAATCTTGATCGGCTGATCGCCGAAGACTGCCAGCGCGTCGATGAAAGCCAGCTGCCGAAACGCAACGGGTGGCATCTTGCCAAAAGCGTCATTGTGTTCCATTTTCTGCGTCATTTCCCGGCAATAGCCGGCTGGTTACCCGCCCATACGCCTAAACTGGCGCTGGTCGAGCCACCGGTTCAGCCGGAAATGGAAACCCAGGACCGGATTGATACCGATAACCAGGGAGCGAAATCGTAATGTCAAAAGCGCATCCGAAGTGGAAGCTGGCAAAAAAAATCCTCACCTGGCTGTTTTTTGCCGCCGTGATTGTGCTGCTGGTGATTTACGCGAAAAAGGTTAACTGGGAGGATGTGTATAACGTCATCATCAATTACAACCGAACGGCGATCCTCGCGGCGGTTGCGCTGGTGATTGTCAGCTATCTGACCTACGGCCTGTACGATCTTATCGGCCGCGCTTACTGTGGCCACAAGCTGGCCAAACGCCAGGTGATGCTGGTGTCATTTATCTGTTATGCCTTTAACCTGACGCTCAGCACCTGGGTTGGCGGCGTGGCGATGCGCTACCGCCTCTATTCGCGTCTTGGCCTGTCCGGCAGTACCATTACGCGCATCTTTTCACTCAGTATTGCCACTAACTGGCTGGGCTATATCTTGCTGGCCGGGGTGGTGTTTAGCTGGGGCATGGTGCCCATTCCCAAAGGCTGGTTTATCGGCGAGGGAACGCTGCGGATAATTGGCGTGGCGCTGCTGGCGTTGGTGGTGGTGTATCTTGCGCTCTGCACTTTTTCAAAACGCCGTCGCTGGACGATCAAAGGCCAGAAGCTGGCGCTGCCGTCGCTGCGTATGGCGCTGTTTCAGTTCTTGGTATCCAGCGCTAACTGGATGGTAATGGGCGCAATTATCTGGCTGCTGCTGGCGCAACAGGTGGATTATCCGATTGTACTGGGGGTGTTATTGATCAGCAGTATCGCCGGGGTCATCGTGCATATCCCGGCCGGGATCGGCGTGCTGGAAGCGGTGTTCCTTGCGCTGTTAAGCGGTCAGCATGCCTCCCACGGCAGCATTATTGCTGCGTTGCTGGCCTATCGCGTGCTCTATTTTATTGCCCCGCTGCTGCTGGCGCTGGTGCTCTATTTAGGGCTGGAAGGCCGCGCCAATAGCCTGCGCAAGAAGAATGAGCAGAATATGTAAGGCCGTTACCGGCTAATGCTGGAAGACTCCAGGGGAGCAATTATCGGCTCCCCTGGAGATGACAAACAGATTGCTGCGATTAGCGGCGGTTGCCGAAAATGCGTAACAGCATCAGGAACAGGTTGATAAAGTCCAGATAGAGCGTTAAAGCGCCCATAATCGAGAAACGACGCAGATTTTCTTTATCGTCGACATTGATGCCTTCACCAATATTTTTCAGTTTCTGCGTGTCGTAAGCGGTCAGCCCCACAAACACCACCACCCCGATATAAGTTACTGCCCACATCAGTGCGGTACTTTTCAGCCAGAAATTCACCAGCGTTGCCAGCACGATACCAATCAGCGCCATAAACAGCATATTGCCCATGCCGCTAAGATCGCGTTTGGTGGTGTAGCCCCAGAAACTCATGGCACCAAACATCCCGGCAGCAATAAAGAAGGTGCTGGCAATCGATGAATAGGTGTAAACCAGGAAAATACTGGCCATGGTTAAACCGGTCAGCGCTGAATAGAGCATAAACAGCGCGGTGGCCACTGCCCCGCTCATCTTATGCACCATACCGGACAGCACAAACACCAGTACCAGTTGAACGATGATCAGACCAAAAAAGGTAATCTGATTAGCAAACACCAGTTGCATCACCGACGGCGTGTTCGCCGCAAACCAGGCAACAAAGGCGGTTAACAGTAAGCCACAGGTCATCCAACCATAAACCTGGGCCATATAGGTTTGCAGACCGGTTCCGGCCTGCTGAACAATCGAACCGTTAGAACGTGGATATCGATCCATAACGCGCTCCTTAGCGTAAAAGTGAAATCACTACCTAAAGTTTGGCACAATTTGGGCCATTTTTGCTATTTGCTATTGTTGCAGTTTTTGATTCATTTCCCGCCGTTGAGTATTTATTAACGCGCCATACAGGCCTGATAGCGACTGTCGACCCGCTGG
Source organism: Winslowiella sp. 2C04 (assembly GCF_050037805.1). Classification (NCBI taxonomy): domain Bacteria; kingdom Pseudomonadati; phylum Pseudomonadota; class Gammaproteobacteria; order Enterobacterales; family Erwiniaceae; genus Winslowiella; species Winslowiella sp. 2C04. Next base: position 3,205,181 of record NZ_CP188300.1, read on the forward strand.
GCGAACCACGCAGTGGTCAGATTACGGGTGATTTTCGGGCTTTCCAGTTTAATGCCCGGCAATATCTCACGCGGCAGACGCTTACCCGCCGTCTTATCAGCCAGCGTGAACAGGTCCTTCCACAAGTCGGTTTTTTCAAACTCCGGCGTATCGCCTTTCTCCAGCGCGCGACGAATCGCCCGATCGCTGATATCCAGCTGCCTGGCCAGCGTACGCACCGCCAGTTCAGTCGAGCTGGGCTTGTCAGAACCGTACAGGATTAAATCGCCGTCCAGCGCCAGCTTCATGCCGCTGGCGCGGGTGACCGCTGCCTGAAACGCCGCATTTCGGCTGGCGTACCAGCCGGCGTTAAAGTCGGCAAAACGATACAGCGGCTGGCTGTAGTTTGCCGGATAACCCAGCAGATGGCGGGTACCAAACCAGATCCCTCCGCGCTGGCTGAACACTTCACGGCGAATCGAGCCATCAATCGGATACGGATAGCCTTTGGCGTTGGCTTCAGCGAAAGCGATGCTGACCTGCATCGGTCCGCCGGTATGAACCGGGTTAAGATCGCCAAACAGCGTCTGCCCCATCGGTACAATATCGATAAAGTCGTCAAAGATGGCGCTCAGTTCCTTTTCACTGCGTACCTTGTCGAGGCGTTCACTGTAGCTTTTGCCATCAGGCGACTTAATCATTAGCGCGGTGCGCACCATAAACAGTGGCACATGAACTTTTGCTGCACGACGTTCAATTTCACCCCAGGCAATTTTGGGCAGCCCCGGCACCGGCGAGTTGGCATCAAAAGTCGATTCCTGATCGGTTACGGCAATCACGGCACAAATATTGGCCTTGCTCGGCTCAATCTCCTGCGTACGCAGGGCGGTATAGATATCCGTCGCCCACGCCGATTTGTTACTGACTTTCGTCGGCATTAACCGGGTTATTTGCGCTTTGACTTCCGCCGGGCTTTTGGCGGGAGCTTCAATGGTTTTTTTACTACTACATCCTGCCAGCACTAATAAGACTGACAGCAAAATGCCGCGCGGGCGAACTGGGGATAACATGCCGATCCTTATGATTTTTATCTGCGGCAGGCACCTTAACCAGGCTGCCGCAGCGAATCCATCAGATTAGACCATTTTCCGCGGATCAGGCGGGTTGGTACATCGGATAAGTGAAAAACAGCAAATTCAGCAAATTGAGTGCGAAGTGAAAAAGCACTGCGACCCACAGACTGCCGCTCCACATCCACGCCAGCCCGAAAATCACCCCGGCCAGCGAAGCAAACGCCACCAGCAACATGCCGCCCGCCAGGTGACTGATGCCAAACAGCAGCGCACTGACCAGTAAGCCATAGACCGGACCAATAAGCTGGCTTAGACGGCGCTGCAAATAACCGCGAAACAGTGCTTCTTCGGCGAGGCTGACAAAAAACAGATTGGCCAGCGCAAACTGCCAGAACCATGTCGGATAATGCAGCTCCAGCTTCAGGCCTCCGACGGCGGTAGCCAGCAGCAGCAGCAATGGCACCGATGCGATCAGCAGCAGCCAGTTACGGGGCCGGGTGCGGCGCAGTGGCTTACAGCAATAAAGCGTCGGCAGAGCAGCCAACAGGACAAAAGGAATCAATGCTTTATCGAAGTTGTAATACATCGAAAATGGCGCACTCAGCGCGCCAACCCGCACATTATCCAGCAGTTTAGGATTGTTGAATCCGGGGAAAAAATGGCTGAGTAAATTCAGGGCAATAAACAGTAAAAGCAGTTCAGCGCTGATAGCAATCGCCTGGATATGGCGGTAACGCCTGAGCAGCAATGCAATGATCGCCACGCACACCATTCCCCACAGGCCCAATGGCTCGACCACCCCGATAGAGGCGGCCCAGAGAATGGACAGCACCAGCATCAGTATGCCAACGCTGCGGTTAAATCCAGCGGTAAGTAACGAGCCAGCCAGTAAAACCCACATAAAAAATCCTTTTAACCTTGAGTAACTTCGGCGCCACCTTTTTAGTGACAGCCGGCTAATCTTATCCTTACAGTGCAGGCAGCGCTACCCGGCTGATGAATTCCAACGGCTTGCAGCTTGCCGATCGCTGTCTCGCGCATCCACCCAGCGATCGCCATCGGCTGTCGCCTCGCGCTTCCAGAACGGTGCGCGGGTTTTCAGGTAATCCATCATAAACTCGGCGGCGGCAAACGCCGCTGCACGGTGCGCGCCGGTTACCCCCACCATCACAATTTCATCACCGGGAAACAGTTCGCCAACGCGATGAATCAGCGTCACGCGCTGTAACGGCCAGCGCTGACGCGCCTCGGCAACAATCTCTTCCAGCGCTTTTTCCGTCATTCCCGGATAATATTCCAGCGTCAGCGCGGAGACATTATCCCCCAGATTATGATTACGCACCTTGCCGGTAAAAGTTACCACCGCGCCATCTTCATCACAGGCAGCCAGCCACTGATACTCTTCAGCCATCGAAAATGGCTGATGGCCGACGCGAATACGGGTCTCCATTCTAACCTCCGGTTACCGGTGGAAAAAAGGCGACTTCATCGCCAGCATTAAGCGGGTGTTGCATTGACACCAGCGTCTGGTTAACCGCGGCCAGCAGTTTGCCGGACTCCAGCGCCAGCGCCCAGCGATCGCCCTGTTCTGCCAGCGCCGCGCGCAGGCTCTCGACATCCGGGTAGTCGGCATTCAGGCTTAAACGATCGGTCCCCACCAGCTCACGCACCTGGGCAAAAAACAGCACGTTAAGCATGGGTCACCGCCTGAAAATCTCCGGACTTGCCGCCGCTTTTACTTAGCAGGCGCAGATTATCGATGGTGATATCTTTTTGTACCGCTTTACACATATCGTAGATAGTTAAGGCCGCCACCGACGCCGCGGTCAGCGCTTCCATCTCCACGCCGGTTTTTCCGGTTAAGCGGCAGAGTGACTCCACGCGTACCCGGCTGTGCTCAGGTTCGGCGCGCAGGCTGACTTCCACTTTGCTCAGCATCAGCGGATGACATAACGGAATCAATTCCCATGTACGTTTCGCTGCCTGAATCCCGGCGATACGTGCCGTGGCAAACACATCGCCTTTATGGTGGCTGCCGTCGATAATCATTTGCAGGGTATCAGGGTGCATCACCACCCAGGCTTCGGCGCGTGCTTCGCGCACCGTTTCAGTTTTGGCGGAAACGTCCACCATGTGCGCCTCACCTGAGGCATTGATATGGGTTAATTGTGACATCGTTACGGCTTCTTTAAGTGCGAAATAAAATTACACGGGCGGGTGCGGGCATCAAGCTGATCGACAATAATGCGCTCCCACGCGCTGCGGCAGGCATTACCGGAACCCGGTACAGCAAAAATTAGCGTCTGGTTGGCCATACCGGCCAATGCGCGCGATTGCAGTGTAGCGCTGCCGATATCCTCGTAGGACACCATACGAAACAGTTCACCAAAACCCTCAATTTCCCGGTCGAACAGCGGCAGCAATGCTTCCGGCGTGCTGTTGCCAGCATTAAATCCGGTACCGCCGTTGATTAGAATCACCTGCACATCACTGCTGGCAATCCAGCTGGAGACAATCGCGCGGATGCGATACTTATTATCTTTGACAATCGCGTGGTCAATCACCTGATGGCCGGCGTCGGTAGCGGCCTCACGCAGATAGTCACCGGAGCTGTCGTTCGACGCATCGCGACGATCGGAAACGGTTAATACGGCAATCGCCGCAGAGATAAATTCGGGTTGAGTTTTACCCATTGGACTTCTCCAGGCCGGTTAGCCGCCAATAAAAGAGAGATTCTGAGTGATGCCAGTATTACCCTGATGCAGAAAGTGAGTCTGCTTTTTGGTTTGCAGACTGGCGGCGATACGCGCCTGTAACTCCTGCTGCTGATCATCGCTGACCAGCAAATCGCGCAGTGATACGCCGCCGTCTCCAAACAGACACAGATGCAACTTGCCGATGGCCGACACGCGCAGACGATTACAGCTGGCGCAAAAATCTTTTTCGTAGGGCATGATCAACCCGATTTCGCCCTGATAATCCGGATGACGAAACACCTGCGCCGGGCCATCGCTGCGCGCGCGCGGCAGGCGCTGCCAGCCGAGATTAATCAGCTGCTCGAGAATCACTTCGCCAGAAATATGGTGCTTACGGAACAGGGAACCGCCATCACCGGTTTCCATCAGCTCGATAAAACGCAGCTGAATTGGTCGGGTTTTGATCCAGTCGAGGAAGGTATCCAGACTGTGATGATTAACATCGCGCATCAGTACGGTATTAACTTTGACTTTGTCGAAACCAGCGTCAAAGGCGGCATCGATACCGCGCATCACCTGATAAAATTTATCTTGTCCGGTAATCGCATGAAACTGGCGGGCGTCAAGACTGTCAATGCTGACATTCAGCGCCGTCAGTCCGGCGGCACGCCATGCCGCCACATCGCGTTCGAGACGATAGCCATTCGTGGTCACCGCCAGCTGACGGATAGCGCGATTTTCCCGCACGGCAGCAATGATCTCGACAAAATCACGACGCAGAGACGGCTCACCGCCGGTCAGCCGCACCTTTTCAGTACCCGAAGCCGCAAACGCACGGGTAACCCGGCCGATCTCATCCAGCGACAGGAAGCTTTTATTGGTGGTGCCCTGCGGCTTGTAGCCGTCAGGCAGGCAGTAGTTGCAACGAAAGTTGCATACATCAGTGATCGATAAGCGCAGGTAGTAAAACTTACGCTCAAAATTATCAATAAGTTGTGACACCAGAACACCTTTCCAGATTGGGAGATGCAGTCATTTCTTTCTGCACCCTGGCAGCTCAGAGGCTACGGCCAGTGTGCCCTATCTCGCGTTTCGCGGACTTAGGCACAAAGGCTAGAGTGTGATTTGCAGAATCCCTGCAAGTCATGGTGAAATAATTTTAGCGCTAACCTTATGGCGTTGCCAGAAACAGTTTCGTTGTATATGTTGATACATAGCGGTCGGTTAGACACTTTTCACCACCTTTTCGCCGCATGATAAGCTAATATCCTCCCGATAACTTTGATACCCGTCAGTTATGCGGAGCATAAGCAGTTTGTGCTATAAAGAGCCGCAACCGGCAAAGATGAGCGACAGAGGAGTTTTGGTGAATGCGTAATCGCACACTAGCGGATTTAGACCGCGTGGTGGCACTCGGCGGTGGACACGGATTAGGTCGCGTGATGTCAGCGCTGTCACCCCTGGGTTCAAGACTGACCGGCATCGTCACCACTACCGACAATGGCGGTTCGACCGGCCGTATTCGTCGCTCGGAAGGCGGCATCGCCTGGGGCGATATGCGTAACTGCCTTAATCAGTTAATTACTGAACCAAGCGTCGCCTCAGCGATGTTTGAGTACCGTTTTAACGGTAATGGCGAATTATCGGGCCATAATCTCGGTAATTTGATGCTGAAAGCGCTCGACCACCTCAGCGTGCGACCGATTGAAGCGATTAATCTGATCCGTAACCTGCTGAAAGTTGATGCTTTTCTGATTCCAATGTCAGAACAGCCGGTCGATTTAGTGGCGCTCGATGCTGAGGGTAATTGGGTCTATGGCGAAACCGATATCGATCAGTTAACGCTGCCACCGCAGGAGCTGATGCTTTCGCCAGCGGTAAACGCCACCCGTGAAGCGATTGAGGCCATTGGCGAAGCCGATCTGATTTTAATCGGTCCCGGCAGCTTCTATACCAGCCTGATGCCGGTTCTGCTAATGCCTGATATGGCCCAGGCACTGCGCCGCACGCCGGCAACGATGGTGTTTATTGATAATCTCGGTCGCGAAGTCAGCCCGGCAGCCGCTGATTTGACGCTGGCCGACAAGCTGACAATGATGGAAAAAGTGATCGGTAAGAAAGTCATTGATGCGGTGGTAACCGGCCCGCAGCGAGAAACCCAGGGAGTAGAGGATCGTCTGCTGATCCGTGAGCCGCTGGAAGCCGCTGATATCAAACACCGTCACGACCGCCAGCTGCTGCGTATTGCGCTGGAACATGCTATTCAGGCGATTGCCTGACTTCCGGCGGGCCAGATTTCACAGCCCGCCGGATAGCCGCACCCAATCAGGAAGCCGCAATAAACAGTTCACGCGCCTCATGCAACTGATCGCGCACCGCCGCAGCCTCTTCAAACTCCAGATTCTGCGCATGTTGCTGCATCAGTGATTCCAGCTCATGAATTTTCTTCTGCAACGCCTGCGGCGTCAGCGCCAGGTAGCTGCCCTCGGTCTCGGCCGCCACGCGGGTTGATTTGCCACGCCCTTTGTTTTTGTTTTTGCCGGTGCCCTGTCCAATCTGCAAGATATCAGCGATTTTCTTGTTCAGGCCCTGCGGCACAATGCCATTCTCTTTGTTGTACTGCTCCTGCTTCTCACGGCGACGCTCGGTCTCGCCGATGGCCTTCGCCATCGAGTTGGTAATGCGATCGCCATACAGAATCGCCTTGCCGTTGATATTACGCGCGGCGCGACCAATGGTCTGAATCAACGAACGTTCGGAGCGCAGGAAGCCCTCTTTGTCGGCATCCAGTATCGCTACCAGCGACACCTCTGGCATATCAAGCCCCTCACGCAGCAGGTTGATCCCCACCAGCACATCGAACTCGCCGAGGCGCAGATCGCGGATAATCTCCACCCTTTCGACAGTATCGATATCCGAGTGCAGATAGCGCACCTTTTCGCCATGCTCCTCAAGGTACTCGGTCAGATCTTCCGCCATGCGCTTGGTCAGCGTGGTCACCAGCACCCTTTCGTTAATCGCCGCCCGCTTACGGATCTCAGACAACAGGTCATCGACCTGAGTCCCGACCGGACGCACTTCGATAATCGGATCGAGCAGACCGGTCGGGCGCACCACCTGATCGATAATCTCTTCACCCGATTTCTCCAGCTCGTAGTTACCCGGCGTCGCGGAGACATAAATGGTCTGTGGTGCCAGCGCTTCGAACTCTTCGAATTTCATCGGGCGGTTATCCAGCGCCGACGGCAGACGGAAGCCATACTCCACCAGCGTCTCTTTACGCGCACGGTCGCCGCGATACATGCCACCAATTTGCGGAATCGTAACGTGCGACTCATCCACCACCAGCAGGCCATCAGCTGGCAGATAGTCAAACAGCGTTGGCGGCGCTTCGCCCGGCCCACGACCTGAAAGGTAGCGCGAATAGTTTTCGATCCCGGAGCAGTAACCCAGCTCGTTCATCATCTCGAGATCGAACTGTGTACGCTGCGACAGGCGCTGCTCTTCCAGCAGCTTATTGTTGGCCAGCAGCACCTGACGACGATCCGCCAGCTCAACTTTGATCTCTTCCATCGCCTGTAAAATACGTTCACGTGGCGTAACGTAGTGGGTTTTCGGGTAGATGGTATAGCGTTGCAGCACCTCCAGCACCTGGCCGGTCAGTGGGTCCAGCAACGACAGCCGCTCGACTTCTTCATCGAACAGCTCAACGCGTAGCGCAATTTCATCGGATTCCGCCGGAAAGATATCGATAACCTCGCCGCGCACGCGGAAAGTCCCGCGCTGAAACGCCTGGTCATTGCGCGTGTACTGCAATTCGGTCAGACGACGCAGAATCGAACGTTGATCGATTATCATGCCGCGCGTCAGATGCAGCATCATTTTCAGATAAAGATCGGGATCGCCCAGGCCATAAATCGCCGATACCGAAGCCACCACAATCACATCGCGGCGTTCCAGCAGCGCTTTGGTGGCCGACAGCCGCATTTGCTCAATATGTTCGTTCACCGAGGCGTCTTTCTCGATAAAGGTATCTGAGCTTGGCACATAGGCTTCGGGCTGATAGTAGTCGTAATATGAGACGAAATACTCCACCGCATTATCGGGGAAAAACTCTTTCATCTCGCCGTACAGCTGCGCAGCCAGCGTTTTGTTTGGCGCCAGCACCATCGTCGGGCGATTAAGATCGGCAATCACATTCGCGACGGTAAAGGTTTTTCCTGAGCCGGTCACCCCCAGCAGCGTCTGATGGGCAAGACCATCTTCCAGCCCTTCCTCAAGGCGTCGAATTGCCTCGGGCTGGTCGCCAGAAGGTTTAAATGCGGAATTAAGTTTAAAAACTTTGCTCATTGATGGGCTACCTGAAGAAGAAAAGCGCGAACCGGAGTGTAATTCTACTCCCCCTTGGCAAATTTTCCAGAAAATTATACTGGATATAATAACAGTTATTTCGCACAATGTGTGGTCTCAGAGTAATCACTGACTTTTCTCCGACTTTACTGGACAAATGCCTGAGGACAGGTCGATAAGGTTATCCCCAGAAGTTTTGAACCTTTAACATTTGTCAAGCGCACTGTCGCGAAAGCGTCACAGAGGAAATGTCGGAAATGCCGCAGGCTTGATTTTCATCAACTTGTTGATTTCATTTCAATTGATTCCTGAGCCGAGATAAGCATCAGTTAAAGCCGAAGCCGCGTCCGCTCTCGCTTATCACATGTTTTCAGTATCTAATGCACAAGGTTATCCACAGGAATAGTGGATAACTGATTTCAGCGCCCGAAACATCAGGTGTGTATAAATCTGTGCTGCACCCGTTCTGCGCGCTGAAATATTTTTTTTTCGCTTTTTTTCATCTTTTCTTATCGCTAAACGGCCTATGCAATGCATAACTTGCCGCGCCATGCCACTGTTTTCGGACATTGTTTTTGGGATGCGCTTCTCGTCGATATTGCCCAATTCCGCTCCCTTTGCACCACTCAGCCCAGTCATAAGCACCGTAACAGTGCAGGCCACTGTTAACCTTATGTGATTATTTAACTCCACTGACTAATTGAAAGGCTTAATTACTCGCCAAAGGTAAAAGTTAACTTTTTCTGATACGAGCTGGCCTGTTAATTGCAGCACGTCTTTACTACCTCGCGCTTATAAACACCGGGCCAGCAAAGCCCGTTGCCAGCGCAAGATAATCCCGAAGGAGTGTGCCCGATGCTAAGTTTACGTGCGGTTAATCAATTTTATGGTCAGAACCATATTTTGTGGGATGTTGATCTCGATCTGCCGCCCGGTACTTGTACCGGAATTATCGGGCGTCCGGGCATGGGAAAAACCACGCTGGTCAACTGCATTATGGGCAACTTGCCGGTCAACAGCGGCAGCATGACGTGGCAGGAAAATGGCGCGCCGCCGAAAAATCTGCTGCTGCAACCGATGGAGACCCGGGCGCGGATGGGCATCGGCTATGTGCCGCAGGGGCGCCATATTTTCTCGCAGTTAACCATTGAAGAAAATTTACTGATTGCGCTACTGGCCGGACAGAACGACCGCCACTGCGCCATTCCCGCCATGGTGTATGACCTGTTTCCACATCTTTACGCATTGCGTCATCAACGCAGCGGCGAGCTGCCTGTCGAGCAACAGCAGCAGCTGGCGCTGGCACGCGCGCTGGTGTTACAGCCGAAATTACTGATTCTTGATGAGCCGACCGAGGGGATGTCACCGTGGCTGGAGGAGGAGATGGGCAACCTGATTTATCGTCTTAATCATGATTTTGGCCTGACGATTCTGCTGCTGGAGCAGCGCCTGTCGGTGATTCGCCGCGTGGCGCACTACTTTCTGCTGCTGCATCGTGGACGTAACGTGGCGCAGGGTAAGGTTGCCCAGCTGGATGACAGTATGGTCAATATGTGGCTGACGGCGTCGTAACCGGGCGGGACGACATCAATCGTCCCGCGCCGGTTAATCTGGCAGCCGCAGGAAGTCGCCTGCGTGGTCGAATGCTTCAGGGCTGGTCAGCCACGGGATTTCGCCTAAAAACGGCGCCGGCAGCCGTTGGCGCAGCGTGGCGAGATATTCCTGATGCCGCTTACCTGGCGGCGCAATATCGTTAGCAATCCAGCCAGCGAACGGCAATCCGGCGGCGGCAATCGCCTGCGCGGTCAGCATGGCATGATTAATACAGCCCAGCTTAACTCCGACCACCAGGATTACCGGCAGCTGTTCCAGTCTGACCCAGTCGGCAAACGTCGTCTGCTCAGAAAGCGGCGTAAACCAGCCGCCTGCCCCTTCGGTCAGCACCCAGTCCGCTTTGGCACTGAGCTGCGCCAGCCCGGCCGACATCTGGCTGAACGTAATCGCTCTGCCCTGCTCGGCGCTGACGATATGCGGCGAAGTCGGCTCAAGAAAGGCCAGCGGATTCACCTCATGATAATCCAATGCCAGCGCACTGTATTTTTGCAGCGCCAGCGCGTCGCTGTTGCGCAACCCAGCGGGCGTTGATTCACAGCCCGATGCCACCGGCTTGTAGCCGACAGCACAATAGCCTGCACGCACCGCCGCCTGCAACAAGGCGCTGCTGGCGACGGTTTTTCCCACTTCGGTATCGGTTCCGGTGACGAACCAGCGTTTACTCACAATGAATCACTCCAAACACTAAATGGTAACTGAGCAGAAAACCGCGCGCGTCGCGTTGCCAGACATTCTCCAGCTGCTGCAGACGCTGGCGGGTCATCAGTCCGGCACTGCGGCCCTGATGCACATGGGTTGCGCCAATCCCCTTTAGCGAACGCATCGCCGACAGCACGTCCGGGAAAGCCAGCGTCAGCGTCTGCTGGCTCAGCTGCATTGACCTTCCGGCAGCGGCAGCGGCGATCTGTTCAACGGGAAGAAAAGGATTGACGTGTACCGCACCGTCAACCTGTAACCACGCATCACGCACTTCGCTGAGCGAGTCGGCTGCCAGCGTGGAGAACAGCACCTTGCCGCCGACGCGCGTCACCCGGCACAGCTGGTTAAGCGCATGGGCTAAATCATCGCACCACTGTACTGCCAGATTGCTCCAGCAGAGATCGACCGCCCGATCGGGCAGCGGTATCGCATCGATATCGCCATGCAGATAGTGGTGCGCGACCTGGCAATTTTGCGCCTGTGCCAGCATCGCCGCAGAAAGATCGAGCGCTGTCACTTCGCAACCGCGCTCACGCCAGCGCTGGCTGAACCAGCCGGTGCCACAGCCTGCATCCAGTATGCGGTGATACGGGGTGATATCGATCAGCGACATCAGCTGCTCACCGCAACGTCGTTGCAGCTCAGCATGCTGGTTATAACTGTGCGCGGCGCGGCCAAATGCCTGCGCCACCGCCTGTTTATTCACCCTGAGCGTCATACAGCCTCTCCAGTAGTGCATCGATATCATCTGGCTGCTGGCTGGCATTCAGCGTAATCCGCAGTCTTGCGGTGCCCGGCGGCACGGTAGGCGGGCGGATCGCTGTCACCCAGCAGCCGCGCGCGCGTAACCGCTCAGCTAACGCCACGGCGGCCTGGTTTTCCCCGACGATCAGCGGCTGGATCGCCGTTTGTGAATCGCCGAGGGTATAGGGCAGTTCGCCTGCGCCCCGACGAAAACGGGCGATATTTTCATCCAGCTGCTGCCGCAGTTCGTCGCCCTGCTGAACCGCCCTGAGTGCTGCCTGTAACGCACAGGCCTGCGCAGGCGGCATTGAGGTGCTGTAGATCAGATGACGGGCGAACTGCAACAAATAGTCGGCAGTATCGTTATCGCAGAGCACCGCGGCCCCGCTGACGCCAAAAGCTTTGCCAAAGGTGACCACCAGCAATTCCGGTTTGATCTGTTGCTGCCAGCAGCTGCCACGCCCCTGCTCGCCCAGCACCCCAATCCCGTGCGCGTCATCCACCATCAGCCAGCTGCTGGCCTGCCGTGCCAGTTGATGCAGCTGCGCCAGCGGAGCGGCATCGCCGTCCATACTGAATACCCCTTCAGTCACCACCAGCGTTTCCGCTGCGCTGTCGCCGGTCAGCAATTTTTGCAGGCTGGCGGGCTGATTGTGGCTGAAACGACGCAGGGTTGCCGGACTAAGGCTCGCGGCTTCCAGCAATGAAGCGTGCGCTAATTTATCGGCGAAGATACGGTCACCTTTCGCCATTAATGCCGCAATCAGCGCCTGATTTGCCGCAAAACCGGAAATAAACAGCAAGGCGCGGGAATAGCCGAGCCAGTCGGCCAGCTGCGCTTCGAACTCGGCATGGGCAGCGGTATAACCGGTGACGTGCCCCGAGCCGCCAGAGCCAACGCCGTAGCGTTCAGCCCCCTGCTGCCAGGCACGTATCACCCGTAAATCGTGGCTCAGTCCAAGATAATCGTTACCGGAAAAGTTGCGATAACGCTGGTTATTGACCTCAATCCAGCGCGCATCGCCTTGTTGATTAAGGATGCGCTGACGCAGTCGGCCGGTTTCCCGGCGCTGCATCAGCGCCTGCTGTATGCGGTGTTGCCAGCTCATCAGACCGCCGCGTTGTAAAACTTATCGCTATCGGCATTAAACAGCTGCTCGGTCAACACATGCTGCTGCTCGTTATCCCCTGCGTCAGTGGTGGTGTGCTCAGGATTCAGCCCCAGCTTGCGGAACAACAGCAGGTCTTTATCTTCTTCAGGGTTTGGCGTAGTCAGCAATTTGCAACCGTAGAAAATCGAGTTGGCTCCGGCCATAAAACACATTGCCTGCGTCTGCTCGCTCATCTGCTCGCGACCGGCTGACAGGCGTACATGGGAAGCCGGCATCATAATGCGCGCCACGGCAATGGTGCGGATAAAATCAAACGGCTCGACGTCTTCGTTATCAGCCATCGGCGTGCCTTTCACTTTCACCAGCATATTGATGGGCACGCTTTCTGGCGGCACCGGCAAATTCGCCAGCTGTACCAGCAGACCCGCGCGATCTTTCACCGTTTCGCCCAGCCCGACAATGCCGCCGGAACAGACTTTAATCCCGGCATCGCGCACTTTACCCAGCGTATCCAGACGCTCCTGATAGCTGCGGGTGGTGATCACGCTGCCGTAAAATTCTGGCGAGGTATCGAGGTTGTGATTGTAAAAATCGAGACCGGCGTCAGCGAGGCGGTGCGCCTGGCTGTCGTTCAGCGTGCCGAGCGTCATGCAGGTTTCCATGCCCATCGCCTTGACCCCTTTCACCATCTGCTCAAGGTAGGGTAAATCGCGATCGTGCGGATTTTTCCAGGCTGCGCCCATACAAAAACGACTGGAGCCGGCGGCTTTCGCCTTGCGTGCTGACGCCAGCACCTCTTCGACTTCCATCAGGCGTTCGGATTCCAGACCGGTTTTATAACGCGCACTCTGCGGACAGTATTTACAATCTTCCGGGCAGGCTCCGGTTTTGATTGAAAGCAGGGTACTGACCTGCACCTGTCGCGGATCAAAATGCTGGCGATGCACCTGCTGCGCTTCGAACATCAGTTCGAGAAAAGGCTTGTTAAACAGGGCCTGCGCCTGTGCGATTGTCCAACGGTTTGCCATTGCTTGCTCCAAAAAAAGGGGGTCGTAAATATTCACTGCTGAGTTATACTTGTAAACTAAATCTTTTTATTTTGGTTTACAAGTCTCGCTATGACCCCATCCGACCTCGCTTTTGACCGCAATCATATCTGGCACCCCTATACCTCGATGACCGATCCCCTGCCCTGCTATCCGGTCGTTGCGGCTGAGGGAACCTCACTGCAACTGAGCGACGGACGCCTGCTGGTCGATGGCATGTCATCCTGGTGGGCGGCGATCCACGGTTATAACCATCCGCGCCTCAATCAGGCAATGCAGCAGCAGATCGGCCAGATGTCGCACGTGATGTTTGGCGGCATTACGCATCCGTCAGCGGTCGCGCTGTGCCGTAAGCTGGTGGCGATGACGCCAGCGGCACTGGAGTGTATATTTCTCGCCGATTCCGGCTCGGTAGCGGTCGAAGTATCGATGAAAATGGCGCTGCAATACTGGCAGGCGCGCGGCGAAAAGCGTCAGCAATTTCTCACCCTTCGTAACGGTTATCACGGCGATACTTTTGCCGCGATGTCGGTCTGCGATCCGCAAAACTCGATGCACAGCCTGTATCAGGGTTACCTGCCGAGCCATCGCTTTGCCGATGCGCCACAGTGTCGCTTTGACGACCGCTGGCTGGAGCGCGATGTCGATTCGTTTGAACAACTGATCGGCAACCATAAATCGTCGCTGGCGGCGGTGATTCTGGAGCCGATTGTGCAGGGCGCGGGCGGCATGCGTTTTTATCATCCGCGCTATTTGCAGCGGGTGCGTGAGCTGTGTGACCAGCATCAGGTACTGCTGATCGCCGATGAAATCGCCACCGGCTTTGGCCGCACGGGCAAACTGTTCGCCTGTGAACATGCCGATATCACGCCGGATATTCTCTGCGTTGGTAAAGCTCTGACCGGCGGCACCATGACGCTCTCTGCCACGCTGACCACTCGTCAGGTGGCAGAGACCATCAGTAACGGTGCAGCAGGCTGCTTTATGCACGGCCCGACCTTTATGGGCAATCCGCTGGCCTGTGCGGTAGCCAGCGAAAGCCTGGCGATACTGGCGGAAAACCACTGGCAGGATCAGGTTGCCAGCATCGAACAGCAGCTGCGCAGCGCGCTGTTACCGCTGCGCGATCATCCGCGGGTGGCCGATGCGCGCGTACTCGGTGCCATCGGCGTGATTGAAACGCACCAGCCGGTGAAGATGGCGGAAATCCAGCAGTTCTTTGTTGAACAAGGCGTCTGGATCAGGCCATTTGGTCGCTTAATCTACCTGATGCCACCGTATGTGATTGAAGCATCAGCGCTTAAGCAGCTGACCGATGCAATTATCGCCGCGGTTGAACAGCCTGTGCTGTTTCAGGGGCACTGAACACCTGCCAGCGGGCACGGCGAGTAGTGATGCGCTACGCTTTTAGTCACTGACTAAAACGCAAAGGAGCCGATTATGTCGCAACTAACAGACACCAATCGCCGTGTAGTACTGGCGTCGCGCCCTCACGGTGCCCCGACTGAAGCCAATTTCCGCATTGAGCATCAGCATGTCCCTGTCCCGGCAGAGGGGCAGGTACTGCTGCGCACCGTCTGGCTGTCGCTCGACCCATATATGCGCGGACGCATGAGCGATGCCCCGTCCTATGTGCCACCGGTGGCGATTGATGAGGTGATGGGTGCCGGCACCGTCGCGATTGTTGAACAATCTAACCATGATGACTATACGCCGGGTGACTGGGTGGTCAGCCAGAGCGGCTGGCAGGACTTTGCCCTGTCAAACGGCAACGACCTGTTTAAACTGAGCGGCCCGGTACTCAAGCACCCTTCCTGGGCGCTGGGAATGCTGGGGATGACTGGCTTCACCGCCTATATGGGGCTGCTGGATATTGGTCAGCCGCAGGCGGGCGAAACCGTGGTGGTGGCTGCCGCAACCGGTGCAGTGGGTTCGATTGTCGGACAGATCGCCAAACTGAAAGGCTGCCATGTGATTGGTATCGCTGGCGGTGCGGAAAAATGCCGCTACGCCGAGGACGTGCTGGGCTTCGATAAGTGCCTGGATCATCATCAGGACGATCTGGCCGAAAAACTGAAACGCTACGCTGCCGACGGCATCGACGTCTACTTTGAAAACGTTGGCGGCAAAGTATTTGATGCGGTACTGCCGCTGATGAACAGCAAAGGGCGTATCCCGATGTGCGGGCTGATCGCCAGCTATAATGCGACTGGTCCGTCAGCCGGCCCGGACCGCCTGACGCAGTTCCAGGGCGCCATTTTGCGTAAACGCCTGCGCGTGCAGGGCTTTATCATCACCCAGGATTATGCCCATCGCTTTGAGGAATTTTTCCGTCAGATGAGCCAGTGGGTGGCGGAAGATCGCTTTGTGTTCCGCGAAGATGTGGTTGACGGGCTGGATAACGCCCCGGAAACCTTTATTGGTATGCTGGAAGGTAAGAACTTTGGCAAAGTGGTGGTACGCGTTGCCGCTGATCAACCCGGAGAACAAAAATGAAAGTGCTGATGGTATTAACCTCCCACAATAAACTGGGCGACACCGGCAAGCCGACTGGCTTCTGGCTGGAAGAATTTGCCGCACCCTATTATGTGTTTAAAGATGCCGGTGCCAATGTGGTGCTGGCTTCACCGCTGGGCGGGCAGCCACCGCTTGATCCGGTCAGCGATCAGCCTGAGGCACAAACTGCCGATACCGACCGCTTCCGTCAGGACTCCGCCGCGCAGCAGGCGCTGGCTAATACCCTGAAGCTGGAAACTGTCGACAGCAGCAAATATGACGCGGTGTTTTATCCCGGCGGTCACGGCCCCCTGTGGGACCTGGCCGAAGATAAATACAGCATCGCGCTGATTGAAAACCTGTATGCCAGCGGTAAACCGATTGGCGCGGTCTGTCATGCGCCCGGTGTACTGCGTCACGTTAAGAATGCTGACGGCACGCCGCTGGTGGCCGGCAAGCGCGTGACAGGGTTTACCAACAGTGAAGAAGAGGCGGTCGGGCTGACCGACGTGGTGCCTTTTTTGGTGGAAGATCAGCTGAAACAGCTGGGCGCACAGTTTGAACGTACCGATGACTGGGGCGTACTTAGCCTGACCGATGGTCAGCTGGTGACCGGGCAGAATCCCGCCTCTTCCGCCGCCGCCGCTGAAGCGTTACTGAAGTTACTGCAGAAATAAATTATATACAGGAGCGTTGATGAGAATTTACAGCCAGGATCTCAATCACGGAGAGAAGATGCCGCTGCGCCATGTGTTTAACGGCAAAGGCTATCAGGGAGAGAATATCTCTCCGCATCTGGCATGGGATGAGGTGCCATCCGGCACCAAAAGTTTTGTTGTCACCTGTTACGATCCTGATGCGCCAACCGGTTCCGGCTGGTGGCACTGGGGCGTGGCGAATATTCCGGCCAATATTACGGTGTTGCCGCAGGGTGCGGGTTCCGGCATTGCCGAACTGCCTGCCGAGGCGGTACAGACCCGTACCGATTCTGGTCATGCCGGATACGGCGGTGCTGCGCCACCACAAGGTGAATCGCATCGCTATATCTTTACCGTGTATGCGTTAGATGTGGAAAAGCTGGAAGTGGATGAACACGACAGTGGTGCCGTGCTCGGTTTTAATGTGCATTTCCATACCCTGGGCAGCGCATCATTAACTGTAATTTTCAATTAATTCAGCAAATTAAGTGGGCGACATTTCGCCGCCCACTTTAGAAACTGGCATCCAGGATAATTACAGCTGGTGAATCACCACCCACATCGGGCCCTGGCCTACCGCGTAACGTGCTAACGGGTTAAGCAGCCCGGTCTCAGCAGCGATTTTATACACTTCGATATGGTGCGACTTCTGTCCTGCCGCCACCAGATACTGGCCGCTGTGGTCGATATTAAACCCGCGCGGCTGCTGTTCAGTAGGCTGATAGCCAACCACCTCAAGCAGACCACCGTCTTCACTGACGCGGAATGCAGTTATCACACTGGCGGTACGGTCACAGGCGTAGAGATAACGGCCATCCGGCGTCAGGTGAATATCGGCCGCCCAGCGCGTATCACTAAAGCCCTGCGGCATCATATCCAGACTCTGTACGCGTTCCACTTCGCCATTAGCATTGTTCAGCTGCCAGACGTCTACGGTGCTGTCGAGCTCGTTCACGCAATAGGCATACTGTTGATTCGGATGGAACGCCATATGGCGCGGCCCTGCGCCCTCAACGGTAGTCACCTGCGCCTGTTGACGCGGTTCCAGCTTGCCATCAGCGCTCAGCGAATAGAGGCAGATGCGGTCCTGTTTCAGCGCCGGGACAAACACCGTCTGATTGCTGATATCAGCATTGGCCGAGTGGCAGCCTTCCAGTCCGCCAATCACCTGGCTCGGCTCCTGTGGCAAGCCGTCTGTACCAATCGGGCTGATGCTGAAAGAGGCATCATTATACGAGGCGCTGAATAAGAAGCGACCGTTGCGATCGGTGGAAATATGGCTCGGGCTGCCCGGCAGCGAAGCCTGTCCGGCCTCTGTCAGCGTACCGTCTTCAGCAATACGGAAGGCGATCACACGAAAATCTGGGCGGGCACCGACGTAGAGATAACCCTGGGTCGGATTCACTACCATTGGCTGAACCTGTCCGGCGACGTCAACCACCTGCAGTAACGTCAGCTCGCCCTGCTCGCTGAGCTGCCAGACGTGGATTTGCTGGCTTTCGGGGCTGGCGGTGTAGACAACTTGTTTCATGAATGCTCCTTGTTCAATGCCTGAAAGAGAGACCTGCCGCAAAGCGTAGCGTGTTTTACGGCAGCCCGTCAGTTGGATTTGTCACCGGCTGGTTTGGTCGAAACAGCAGCAAGGTGTAGTATCATTGACTTATTAATAATTACCACCGGAATGACTTATGAGCTATCGCGTAATTGCCCTTGATCTCGACGGCACCCTGCTGACCCCCAATAAAACCATACTCCCTGAGTCGCTGGAAGCACTGGCGAAGGCGCAACAGGCTGGCGTAAAAGTGCTGATCGTCACCGGTCGTCATCACGTGGCTATCCATCCTTTTTATCAGGCACTGGCGTTAGATACACCTGCAATCTGCTGTAATGGCACCTATTTGTATGATTATCAGGCGAAAAAGGTGCTGGCGTCCGACCCACTGGCCAAACCGCAGGCGCAAAGAGTGATTGAAATGCTCGAGCAGCAGTCGATTCATGGTCTGCTGTATGTCGATAACGCGATGCTGTATCAGAACGCCACCGGTCACGTCACCCGCACGCTTAACTGGGCGCAGTCACTGCCGGAATCGCAGCGTCCGACCTTCCTGCAGGTCGACAGCCTGGCTGAAGCGGCGCAGTCGGCACAGTCAATCTGGAAATTTGCCCTCTCCCACCCAGACACCAGCGCATTACAGCAGTTCGCTGACAGCGTAGAACAACAGCTCGGTCTGGCGTGCGAATGGTCATGGCACGATCAGGTTGATATTGCCAAAGAAGGTAACAGCAAAGGAAAGCGCCTGGCGCAGTGGGTGGAGTCGGCAGGCTACCAAATGAGTGACGTGCTGGCGTTTGGCGATAACTATAACGATCTCAGCATGCTGGAAACCGTTGGTTTAGGCGTAGCGATGGGCAATGCCGACGAAGCTATCAAAGCCCGCGCCGGCCGGGTTATCGGCACCAATCTCGAGCCGGGCATTGCAGAAATCATTTATCGCGAAGTGCTGTAATCAGGGTGTGATCGACACGCTTTTAATCTGCGCATACAGCCACATTCCCGGCTTGATCGCCAGTTCATCGCGCGCCCAGGGCGTGATTCGCGCCCACAGCTCGCTGTTACCGATCTGCAGTTTGACTTCAACCTGCCCCTCAATGTCCAGCAGCTCTGTCACCTCCGCGGGTAGCACATTTCGGATGGTGCTGTTAAGCGGCGGCTGCAATACCAGCGAGACATCAGCGGACTGAATGCGGATGCGCAGCGGCGTTTTCAGCGGCAGCTCCAGCCGACTGACCCAGATAGATTGATCGCCAAGCGACAGCGCGGTCATCTGATAGCGCGGGTGCTGATCCTGCACCTGCACGCGCAGCACGCTGCTCTGATCGGCACGCGGCAGCCAAGGCCGCATCGCACTGCTGCTCCACACCTGTTCCAGCGCGCCAAACGCTTTTACTTTGCCCTGATCGAGCACCAGCACGTTGTCGGCAGATGCAGTATTTCATCCAGGCTGTGCGAGACATACAGCAGCGGAATATCGACCTGCTGCGCCAGCTTTTGCAAATAAGGTAACAGCTCACGTTTACGCGGGATATCAAGCGAAGCCAGCGGTTCATCCAGCAGTAAAATTTCCGGCGCACTCAGTAGCGCACGCCCAATTGCCACCCGCTGTTTTTCGCCGCCGGATAGCGACCAGGGAAAGCGCGCCAATAACGGTTCGATACCCAACAGCTGCACCAGGCTGTCAAACTGCGGCTTCATGCTTTTCGCCATGCCGTACTGCAAATTACCGCGTACCCGATAGTGTGGAAACAGCCGCGCATCCTGAAATACATAGCCGACGCGACGCTTTTCCGGCGGTAAATTAATCCGGTTTTTTGCGTCGCTCAGCATCCGACCATTAAGCCGGATAAAGCCTTGCTGCGGCTGGGTTAAGCCGCTGATGGCGTTGATCAGCGAGGTTTTCCCCGCACCGGATACGCCGAAAATTGCGGTGATGCCCTTCGCCGGCAGTTTTTCGTTTATCGTCAGCTGATGGTTACCCAGCTGCTGAGTGAAGTTAAGTTCCAGCATCAGGCCCCCAGCCGTTTACGACCCCAGCGGGCCAACCATTCGGAAACCAGCAGCGACGCCAGCGCCAGCACGATAGCAATGACGCAGAGTCGTGCCGCCGCGCCTTCAGCACCCGGCGTTTCAATCAGCGTGTACATCGCCAGTGGAATCGTGCGCGTTTCACCCGGAATATTGGACACAAAAGTAATGGTGGCACCGAATTCGCCCAGTGAGCGGGCAAAACCCAGCACGGTGCCAACAATAATACCCGGCAGCGTCAGTGGCAGGGTTATGGTGAAAAACACCCGCCAGCGCCCGGCTCCCAGCGTACGCGCCGCCTGTTCCAGACGGGTATCGACCGCTTCCAGCGCCAGACGTATAGCGCGGACCATCAGCGGAAAAGCCACCACCGCCGAAGCCAGTGCTGCGCCGCGCCAGCTAAAGGCAAAACTGAAGCCAAACCAGTTATATAACCATTCGCCGATAAAGCCGCGTCGTCCCATCGCCACCAGCAACAGATAACCGACCACGACCGGTGGCAGCACCAGCGGCAGATGGATGACGCTGTCGAGTAACGCTTTACCGGGGAAATGACAGCGCACCAGAATCCACGCCATCAGGATGCCGAGCGGCAAGCTGCAGATTACCGCCAGCGTGGAGACTTTCAGGCTCAGTTCAACCGCCTGCCATTCGGCATCACTCAATATCATGTCCGCGGTGCAAATCCATAGCGTTTAAAGATGACCGCCGCTTCCGGGCTTTTCAGGTATTGAAAGAAGGCACTGACGGCGGCGGAAGGATGCTGGCTGACAATCGCCATCGGATACTCAACCGGCTTGTGGCTGTCAGCCGGGAAGATTCCGACTACCTTCACTTTTTTACTGGCAACAGCATCGGAGCCATACACAATGCCGTAAGGCGTTTCGTCGCGCTCGACCAGCGCCAGCGCTGCACGCACATTGTTGGCACGCGCCATCACCGGAGAAAGCGTCTCCCAGGCACCCAGGTTTTGTAACGCCTCTTTAGCATAAATGCCGGCAGGCACATGATCCGGGTCGCCGACCGCCAGCCGCTGACCTTTCAGCAGGCTTTTCCAGTCAGTGGTTTTACTGATATCGACCGGCTGTGGCTGGCTGGCCGTCGGGGCAATCAGTACCAGTTCATTGCCCAGCAGCGTGTAACGCGTCTGCTTATCAACGCTGTGTTTATCGATGGCATAGTCCATCCACTGTTGGTCGGCAGAGATAAACAGATCCGCTGGCGCGCCCTGCTCAATCTGGCGCGCCAGCGTCGAAGATGAGGCGAATGATGAGACGATTTTAACCGGCTTTCCCTGCTGATACTGCGTGGCAATATCCTCAAGCGCATTAGTTAGCGAAGCCGCAGCAAAAACGGTAATGGTATTGTCAGCCGCCACCGCGTGGCCCGCCAGCGATAACGTTATCGCGGCGCCGGTAAACCAGCGGCTCAATTTAACAGACATAGCACTCTCCAGGTTACGTTATATATTTAATGATATAACGACAATTCAAAAGCTGTCATGTGGTTTATCGGCAAACGGTGATGAAAATTGAGGGGGGGGGATAAAACAGAACGCCTGACAGAGTCAGGCGTTGAAAACAGGATTACTGGCGGTTTTTAGCTGGCTGGTCGTCACGATGGCCAATTTTGGAGATGATGTTAAACACTTCACCCAGGCCATAAATCGCACCGAGGATAAGAGCCATCACTACCGGCACCATGATGACAGCGAATGCCAGACTTTTTAATAATTCAAACATGGAAGCCTCAACTGAGCTGTGCAAAGAAACTATTGTAACGGCAGCAGAAAAAAGTGCACTGACCTTTTGTGCGCTTTACATTGCACTGACTCAATCAAGTTGACAGCGAACCGTCAGCTGGCGAATTTCGCACTGCCCGTTCAGCAATCCAACCAGCTGTTGCGCCGCTGCCTGTCCGGCATCGCTGAAGCCTAAATCCACCGACACGGTATCGGGAAACAGAAAGCTCAGCAGCGGAGTATGGCCAATGCTGCAAATTTTTAACCGCGTCTGCGGATGCTGCTGCACGTATTTGATCGCCCCCAGCGCAATGGTATCCGAGGCACAAATCAGCGCGCTGGTGTCGGGTTTAATCACCTGCGCCGCCAGGTTGAAGCCACTCTGATAGCTGAGATCGCCCAGCGCCGCATGCGGCGTCAGATTATAGTGCTGGCAGGCATCGCGGTATGCCTGATGGCGCAGACGTCCGGTGGTTTCGTCTTTTTCGTCCACGCCAATATAGCTGATTTGCTGATGGCCCTGCTGGTGCAATCGCTTCATCAGCAAGCTGACCGCGCCGGCATCGTCAAAGCATACCGAGGATAATCCGGCGTATTCACGCACCATCACCACCATTTTACTTTGCCATTCCAGCAGCATCTCACTGTGCAGCCCGGTAAAGCCAAACAGAATGACCCCATCGACATTACGCTGATGCAGCACGCGCAAATGCTCCGTTACCAGCTCGGCGTTCAATAAGCTCTCCATCAGAATGGAATCGTAGCCCTGCTCATACAGCAGCGGCAATATTGCCCGTACCGCCTGATTTTCCGAAGGGGAATCAAGACGGGAAACAATAATGCCGATGATTTTATCGCTCTGCCCGCGCATCGCCTGCGCAGATTTCGACGGAATAAAACCCTGTTCGCGGATCACCGCCTCTACCCGCTCGCGGGTTTGCTGGCTCACCTTGCCTTCATTATTCAGCACGCGGGAGACGGTAGATTTACCGACGCCGCTAAGACGAGCGATATCTTTAATGGTAAGACGCGGTTGAGATGATTGCATGGTATTGAAAGGTAAGCCTTGTTCGGGGCAACGCTGCCATAAAGCCAATTCGCTGAGTGTACCACCTCTGCCGTCGGTAGCGATCTGTCCGGTAAATTTAGCCGGAAAACGCAGATTTTTTGTGACAGCAATCATAAATGGGAACGTTCCCACTTATGTTATCCCGCGGAACCCGATATCTTCACGCTGCTCCAGATTGCCCTTGTCTCTTCCGTGAAACTGGCAGGAAAACATAATGAAAAAATCCAATCCCCAGGATATAGATCGCCTGATTGCGCTGGTTGGCGGTAAAGCCAATATCGCCGCCGTCACGCACTGCATTACCCGCTTACGCTTTGTGCTAAATGATCCAACGATTGCCGATCCCAAGGCGATTGAATCCCTGCCGATGGTAAAAGGCTGCTTTACCAATGCCGGCCAGTTTCAGGTAGTGATCGGCGTCGATGTTGATGACTGGTACAAGCTGTTATTGCAACGTGCCGCACTGGACTCCAGCGATAAAGAGAGCGCCAAACGCGCCGCACGTCAAAATATGAGCTGGCATGAGAGTCTGATCTCTCACTTTGCCGAAATCTTTTTCCCACTGCTGCCGGTATTGATCAGCGGCGGCTTGATTCTCGGTTTCCGCAACGTTATCGGTGATGTGCCGCTGTTTGGCGATCGGCCATTAACCGAGGGGCATCCGTTCTGGCAAACGGTGTACGACTTTTTGTGGCTGATTGGCGAAGCGATCTTCTTCTATCTGCCGGTGGGCATCTGCTGGTCAACGGTCAAAAAAATGGGCGGCACCCCGGCGCTGGGCATTGTGCTTGGCATCACCCTGGTCTCGCCGCAGCTGATGAACGCCTATCAGATCGGCCAACAAATACCGGAAGTCTGGAATTTTGGGCTGTTTTCCATTGAGAAAGTGGGCTACCAGGCACAGGTGATCCCGTCACTGCTGGCCGGTATGGCGCTGGCATTTATCGAACTGCGCCTGAAACGCTGGGTGCCTGCTTACTTATATATGGTGGTGGTGCCAGTGGTCTCGCTGCTGCTGGCGGTATTCCTCGCCCATACGCTGATCGGTCCACTGGGACGCATGATCGGTGATGGCGTCGCCTGGGCGGTAAAAGGGCTGATGACCGGCAGTTTCGCTCCGATTGGTGCCGCCTTATTTGGATTCCTCTACGCACCGCTGGTGATTACCGGCGTGCATCAGACCACGCTGGCTATCGATTTACAGCTGATTCAGAACCTCGGTGGCACACCGGTCTGGCCAATTATCGCGCTGTCGAATATCGCTCAGGCATCTTCGGTGCTGGGAATTATCCTGATCAGCCGTAAAGCCAACGAACGCGAAATATCGGTCCCAGCCGCGATCTCTGCCTATCTCGGCGTCACCGAACCGGCTATGTACGGCATCAATATGAAATATCGCTTCCCGATGCTGTGCGCAATGATCGGTTCGGCCTGTGCCGGGCTGATTTGCGGCAGCTTTGGCGTGCTGGCAAACGGTATTGGCGTCGGCGGTTTACCCGGCATTCTGTCGATTCAGCCGCAATTTTGGCAGATCTACAGCATCGCGATGATGGTTGCGATTGTGGTGCCGCTGGTGCTGACCATCGCAGTTTACAAACGTAAAACCCGCATGAATGCCTTGCCGGTAATGTAATTTTTAAACCCGGTGGCGCAGAAATTTTGCACCACCGCGCTAATACAGGACGTTTTATGATGAACAACACCCCCACTCCCTGGTGGCAGAACGGCGTTATTTACCAAATCTATCCACGCAGTTTTCAGGACAGCAGTGGTAATGGTGTCGGCGATCTTAATGGTATCACTCAGCGCCTCGACTACCTGCAGTGGCTGGGTGTCGATGCCATCTGGCTGACGCCGGTTTACCTCTCGCCACAGGTGGATAATGGCTACGACGTTGCCGATTACTACGCCATTGATCCCGCCTTTGGCACCATGGCGGATTTCGAGCGGCTGGTAGCAGAAGCGCATCAGCGCAATATTCGCGTAGTGATGGACATGGTGTTTAACCACACTTCGACCGAACACGCGTGGTTTAAGGACGCCTGCAATCCGCACAGCCCACTGCGCGACTACTATATCTGGCGCGATGGCGTCGAGGGTAAAGCACCGAATAACTGGCATTCGAAGTTTGGCGGCCCGGCATGGCAATGGCACCAGGAGAGCGGACAGTATTATCTGCACTCGTTCGCCGTCGAGCAGGCCGATCTGAACTGGGAAAATCCGGCGGTACGCAACGAACTTAAACAGGTGTGCCATTTCTGGGCGGATAAAGGCGTGGATGGCTTACGTCTTGATGTGATTAACCTGGTATCGAAACATCCGGATTTTCCAGACGACCATCAGGGAGATGGCCGCCGCTTCTATACCGATGGTCCTAACATTCATGCGTTTCTTCATGAGATGAGCCGGGATGTGTTTCAGCCGCGCGGACTGATGACGGTCGGTGAAATGTCCTCCACTCAGCTTGAGCACTGCCGCCGCTACGCCAGGTTAGATGGCCAGGAGCTGTCGATGACCTTTAATTTTCATCATCTGAAAATTGACTATCCGGGCGGAGTAAAATGGAGCCGTGCCAAACCGGATCTGCTGATGCTGAAACGGCTGTTCTCGGAGTGGCAACAGGGTATGCACGGCTATGCCTGGAACGCGCTGTTCTGGTGTAATCACGATCAGCCGCGCATCGTCTCGCGCCTTGGTGACGAAGGTGAGCTGCGCAACGTGGCGGCCAAAATGCTGGCGATGGTGCTGCACGGCATGCAGGGCACGCCGTATATCTATCAGGGCGAGGAGATCGGCATGACCAACCCTCACTTTACGCAGATTGATCAGTATCGCGACGTGGAAAGCCTGAATATGTTCAATACGCTGCGCGAACAGGGGCGCGATGCCGAAGAGCTACTGGCCATTTTGCGTCAGAAATCACGTGACAACAGCCGCACGCCGATGCAGTGGGATGCCGGGCGCAACGCCGGATTTACCGAGGGTGACAGCTGGATTGAACCGGCCGATAACTATCGCCAGATTAATGTCGCACAGGCGCAGGCCGACAGTGACTCGGTGCTGTACACCTATCAGCAGCTGATTGCGTTACGTAAAACCCTGCCGGTGCTGACCCACGGTGACTATACCGATTTAGCACCCGATCACCCGCATTTATGGTGTTATCAGCGCCAGACAGCCGGTACTACGCTGCGGGTCATCGCTAACCTTAGTGGCGAACCGCTGACGCTGAGTGAGAATCTGCTGCCAGATAGCAGCCACTGGTGGTTGCTTTACAGCAACTATCCCGGCTCTCAGCCGTCGGCAGACACCCTAACGCTACAACCTTATGAAGCAGCATGGTGGCTACTGGAGCCTTAACCCTGATCCTGTCGGGGGTGGAATTCTCTCCGCCCCTGTAACAATTCCTGCCTGTGCTTTACACTCTGCTCCATGATTTATTGCCGGAAAATTCTATGCAGGCCGACATTTCACTCATCATCAAGCTGCAACAAAAACTGTTTGCCGATCCGCGGCGTATCGCGTTGCTGAAGCAGATCAAGCACACCGGCTCAATTAGCCAGGGCGCGAAACTGGCGGGCATCAGCTATAAAAGCGCCTGGGATGCGATCAATGAAATGAACCAGATGGCCGACCGGATGCTGGTTGAACGCGCAACCGGTGGTAAAGGCGGCGGCGGCGCGGTGCTGACGCAGTATGGCGACCGTCTGATCCAGCTGTTTCAGTTAATGGAGCAAATCCAGCAAAAAGCGTTCGACGTATTACAGGATGACCAGTTGCCGCTGGACAGTCTGCTGGCCGCCATCTCGCGGTTTTCGCTGCAAACCAGCGCGCGCAATCAGCTGTTTGGCACGGTGACCCAGCGCGACCGTTTGCAGGTGCAACAGCATGTTGAAGTACTGCTGGCCGATGGCGTCAGCCGGATTAAGGTGGCACTGACCGAACAGAGTGCCGATCGCCTGCAGCTGAGCGCCGGTAAAGAGGTACTGATACTGATCAAAGCGCCGTGGGTGGAGCTGACGCGTGCCAGCAGCGAAGCCGATAATCAACTGGCCTGCACCATCAGCGACATTGAACGCGCGCCGCATCAGAGTGAAGTGCTGTTGTCGCTGGCCAGCGGTGAAACGCTCTGTGCCACGGTACCCGCGCAGCTGATGGAGCAGCAAAACTTTCAGCCTGGCGACAGCGTTACCGCCTGTTTCAATGCCGATCGCGTTATCATCGCCACGCTGCTGTGAAAGCCCGCATCCTGTTTGACATTGTGTCAGCCAGTGGTTAAAACCATTAATACAATGCATAAAATGGGATGTAAAATGGCTGTATTGCAAATTACGCAAGGCACGTTTCGTCTTAGCGATACCCGAATACTGACTCTCAACGATCTCGCCCTGCGCAGCGGCGAAAGCTGGGCTTTTGTTGGCGCTAACGGCAGCGGCAAATCCTCACTGGCGCGTGCGCTTTCTGGCGAACTGACCCAGCTGACCGGCACGCGTCAGTGCCAGTTTCAGCGCCCCGCCCGCCTTTCACTGGAACAATTGCAAAAACTGGTGGAAGAAGAGTGGCAGCGCAACAATACCGATTTACTCAGCCCGGGTGAAGATGATACCGGCCGCACCACCGCGCAAATTATCCAGCATGAGGTAACGGATGCCGCCCGTGCGCAGCGGCTGGCGGCACAATTCGGTATCAGTCATCTGATGGAACGCCGGTTTAAATATCTCTCCACGGGTGAGACGCGCAAAACCCTGCTGTGTCAGGCGCTGATGGCGCAACCCGATCTGCTGATCCTCGATGAACCGTTTGATGGCCTTGACGTGCAGTCGCGCAGCAATCTGGCGACGCTGCTTGGCGAACTGCATCGGCAGGGGCTGACGCTGGTACTGGTATTGAACCGCTTTGATGATATTCCTGACTATGTTGAGCACGTTGGGGTACTGGCGGAATGTACCCTGACGCACCTTGGCGCGCGTCAGGAAATTCTCGCCGAGGCGCTGGTGGCGCAGCTGGCACACAGTGAAAAACTGGCGGGTATGGCGCTGCCGGAAGCCGATGATGCAAGCGTTACCCCCCCGCTGGCGGCCGATGCCTCGCTTATCGTGCTGAACGATGGCGTGGTGTCGTATAACGATCGCGCCATTCTGCACCACCTAAGCTGGGAAGTGAAACCGGGTCAGCACTGGCAGATTGTCGGGCCGAACGGTGCCGGAAAATCCACCCTGCTGAGCCTGGTCACCGGCGATCATCCCCAGGGTTACAGCAACGATCTGACGCTGTTTGGCATCCGGCGCGGCAGCGGCGAAACCATCTGGGATATCAAGCAACATATCGGTTATGTCAGCAGCAGTCTGCATCTCGATTACCGCGTCAGCTCCAGCGTGCGCAACGTGATCCTGTCCGGCTACTTTGATTCAATTGGGATTTATCAGGCAGTTTCCGATCGTCAGCAGCATCTGGCAACGCGCTGGCTGGCGCTGCTCGGCATGGATAAAGCCAGTGCCGATGCGCCATTCCACAGTCTGTCATGGGGTCAGCAACGGCTGGTGCTGATCGCACGTGCGCTGGTCAAACATCCGGCGCTGTTAATTCTTGATGAGCCGTTACAGGGGCTGGACCCGATTAACCGCCTGCTGGTTCGCCGCTTTATTGATGTGCTGATTGGCGAGGGGCAAACCCAGCTGCTGTTTGTCTCACATCATGCGGAGGATGCACCGCAGTGTATTACTCACCGCTTAACTTTTGTCCCCGAGGGTGAAATCTATCATTATCAGCAGGAAGCCTTGAGCTAATGGCTGATGGCAGACCGGTTAATCACCGGTCTGCAACCTGATAATGTAACCGCTACCACCACTCAGGCTAATTTCAACTCCTTCATGGTTAATCATCATCATCCAGCCTGATAATTAAGATTATTAAGCTTGTGTAAACGATTCCATTTATTCAGACTTGATCACGCTTTCACCGGCATGAATGTGCTACTTTTTACTCAGGCACTCTTGGCTTTATTCGGTTATCAGGATTGAAAATGGAAAAATTTAACCCGGTCGATCATCCGCATCGCCGTTACAACCCACTGTCTGACCAATGGGTATTGGTTTCTCCGCACCGTGCTAAACGTCCGTGGCAAGGCGCACAGGAAACGCCGTCGCAAGATAAATTACCGGCGCACGATCCTGACTGCTTTTTATGCCCGGGCAATACCCGTGTGACCGGCGATAAAAACCCGCACTACAGCCATACCTATGTGTTCACTAACGACTTTGCCGCACTGATGACCGACACTCCGGATGCGCCGCAAACCGACGATCTGCTAATGCGCTGCG
This sequence comes from Winslowiella sp. 2C04, assembly GCF_050037805.1. Classification (NCBI taxonomy): domain Bacteria; kingdom Pseudomonadati; phylum Pseudomonadota; class Gammaproteobacteria; order Enterobacterales; family Erwiniaceae; genus Winslowiella; species Winslowiella sp. 2C04. The sequence goes on from NZ_CP188300.1 coordinate 3,234,401, forward strand.
AAAGCGCACGCGGCACCAGCCGGGTGATCTGCTTCTCGCCAGATCACAGCAAAACGCTGCCGGAACTGTCTCTGACGGCGCTGGAACAGGTGGTGCGTACCTGGCAGGAGCAAACCGCCGATCTCGGTCAGCACTATCCCTGGGTACAGGTGTTTGAAAACAAAGGCGCGGCAATGGGCTGCTCCAATCCGCATCCGCATGGTCAGGTCTGGGCCAACAGTTTTCTACCCAATGAAGTCAAACGTGAAGATGAGCTACAGCGCGCTTATTACCAGCAGCACGGCTCGCCGATGCTGGTGGATTACTGCGCGCGTGAATTACATGACGGTAGCCGCACGGTGGTGGAAACCGAACACTGGCTGGCGGTAGTGCCGTGGTGGGCGGCATGGCCATTTGAAACCTTGCTGCTGCCGAAAGCCACCGTTAAACGACTGGTCGATCTGACGGATGCCCAGCGTCAGGATCTGGCGCTGGCGCTGAAAAAACTGACCAGCCGCTATGACAATCTGTTCCAGTGCTCCTTCCCCTACTCGATGGGCTGGCACGGCGCACCGTTTAATGGTGAAGAAAACACTCACTGGCAGCTGCATGCCCACTTCTATCCCCCGCTACTGCGCTCGGCGGCCGTGCGTAAATTTATGGTCGGCTACGAAATGCTGGCTGAAACCCAGCGGGACTTAACGGCGGAACAGGCGGCAGAACGCCTGCGTTCTGTCAGCGATATTCATTTCCGCGAGACCGGAGCATCACAATGAGTTTACAAGCCGTTACCCAGCAGATTTTCAACGATAAGTTTGGCTATCAGCCAACCCATTTTATTCAGGCACCGGGCCGCGTGAACCTGATTGGCGAGCACACCGATTACAATGATGGTTTTGTACTGCCTTGCGCCATTGATTATCAGACGGTGATCGCCTGCGCAAAGCGTGACGATCGCCAGGTGCGCGTTATCGCGGTGGACTACGACAATCAGCAGGATATCTTCTCGCTGGATGCGCCAATCGAAAGTATTCAGGACAAAATGTGGGCCAACTATGTGCGCGGTGTGGTGAAACATCTGCAACTGCGCAACAGCAACTTTGGCGGCGTCGATATGGTGATCAGCGGCAACGTGCCGCAGGGTGCCGGTCTCAGCTCGTCGGCCTCGCTGGAAGTGGCGGTCGGCACGGTGTTACAGCAGCTTTACCAGTTGCCGATTGATGGCGCGCAGATCGCGCTGAATGGTCAGGAAGCCGAAAATCAGTTCGTCGGCTGTAACTGCGGCATTATGGATCAGTTAATTTCGGCGCTGGGCCAACAGGACCACGCAATGCTGCTCGACTGCCGCACGCTGGGTACTCGTCCGGTATCAATGCCGGAAGAGATCGCGGTGGTGATCATTAACTCTAACTTCCGCCGCAGCCTGGTCGGCAGTGAATACAATACCCGCCGCCAGCAGTGTGAAGCCGGCGCGCAATTCTTTGGTAAGTCTTCGCTGCGCGATGTCGATATCAGCGAATTTCACGCGGCTGAGCAGCAGCTTGATGCGGAAGTGGCAAAACGCGTGCGCCACGTGCTCACGGAAAATGCCCGCACGCTGGAGGCTGCCGATGCGCTAAGCCGTGGCGACCTGGCACGCATGGGCGTGCTGATGGCCGAGTCCCATGCGTCGATGCGTGACGACTTCGAAATTACCGTGCCACCGATCGATATGATCGTCGATATCGTTAAAGAGGTGATTGGCGATCAAGGCGGCGTGCGTATGACCGGCGGCGGCTTCGGCGGCTGTGTGGTTGCGCTGATGCCTGTTGATCGGGTCGACAGCGTTAAAGCGGCGCTGGCCGAACAGTATCAGGCCAAATCGGGCATTCAAGAGACGGTGTATATCTGCAAAGCGTCAGCAGGAGCCGGTCAATGCTAAATCAACCTCATTCGCTGGCGCCGGACGGCCAGCCGTGGCGTATTACCGTGCTGCGCAATCAAAACGGTATGGTGGTGACCTTTATGGACTGGGGAGCCACCTGGCTCTCGGCGCGCGTGCCGATGAAAGACGGCACGGTACGTGAGGCGCTGTTAGGTTGTGCCACGCCATCAGATTATCTGAATCAGGCGGCCTACCTCGGTGCCACCGTTGGCCGCTACGCTAACCGTATCGCCAACGCCACGCTGCAACAGGGCAATATCAGGCTGGCGGCTAATCAGGGCCAGCATCAGCTGCACGGCGGTCCGGAAGGGTTCGATAAGCGCCGCTGGCAGATCGTCAGCCAGAGTGAAACCGAAGTGCATTACCGCATTGATTCGCCGGATGGCGATCAGGGTTTTCCCGGCAATCTGCTGGCCTCGGTTTGCTATCGCCTCGATAACAATAACTGCCTGTCGATTGAATATCAGGCAACGGTCGACCAGCCCTGCCCGGTCAATCTGACCAACCACGCCTATTTTAATCTGGATGCGCAGCATGGCGATGCACGTCAGCATCGTCTGCAACTGTTGGCAGACTGCTATTTGCCGGTCGACAGTAACGGCATTCCGCTAACGGACGCCAACGGAACAAAATTAAAACCGGTGACCGGGAACAGTTTTGATTTTCGCCAGCCGAAAACCGTCGCCGCACAGTTTTTGCAGGATGAAGACCAGCGAGTGGTAAACGGTTACGATCATGCGTTTTTGCTCAATGCGCAGGGTGATGACAGCCAGCCAGCTGCCGAGCTATGGTCGGCTGACCGACAATTAAAGCTGACGGTGCACACCACTGCCCCGGCGCTGCAGTTCTACTCCGGCAATTATCTTGACGGTACTCCCGCGCGTGGACAGGGCGAGTATGCCGCCTTCGACGGTATCGCACTGGAGAGTGAATTCCTGCCAGATTCGCCTAACCATGCTGAATGGCCCCAGGCCAGCTGCTGGTTGCAGCCGGGTGAACGCTGGCAGTCCGTGACGCGTTATACCCTGACTGCCGGTTAAATTCCGGATGAAAAACGCGCACTGCGTTCGTCTCAGGCTTACGCAGTGCGCAGATTTCAGCTATGGTAGAGAGATACAGGTTGTCAGAATGGCAATCATTACCCGGTGTTACTGCCGTTGCCGCCGCTGAATCATTGACTCCGGTCAATGAGAGAGACGAATCGGGCTGCAGCTTCGGCCGACATGGGTATAATCGCTTTCATAGAAATGTCAGATGATTAAGGAGTTAAGCTATGGCTGTAACTAAACTGGTTCTGGTACGTCACGGCGAAAGCCAGTGGAACAATGAAAACCGCTTCACCGGTTGGTATGACGTCGATCTGTCCGATAAAGGTCGTACTGAAGCCAAAGCAGCAGGCGAATTGCTGAAAAAAGAAGGCTTTGCTTTCGATTTTGCTTATACCTCCGTGCTGAAACGTGCCATCCACACCCTGTGGAACGTTCTTGACGAACTGGATCAGGCCTGGCTGCCAACTGAGAAATCATGGAAGCTGAATGAGCGTCACTACGGTGCGTTGCAGGGTCTGAACAAAGCTGAAACCGCTGAAAAATACGGTGACGAGCAGGTTAAGCAGTGGCGTCGTGGCTTTGCCATCACCCCACCAGAACTGACCCGTGAAGATGAGCGCTTCCCTGGCCACGATCCGCGTTATGCCAAACTGACTGACGCAGAACTGCCACTGACCGAAAGCCTGGCGCTGACCATCGATCGCGTAATTCCTTACTGGAACGAAACCATTCTGCCACGCATTAAAAGCGGTGAGCGCGTGATCGTTGCTGCACACGGTAACTCACTGCGTGCGCTGGTAAAATACCTCGATGATCTGAGCGAAGATGAAATTCTTGAGCTGAACATCCCGACCGGTGTTCCGCTGGTGTATGAGTTCGACGAGAACTTTAAACCGCTGAAACGTTATTACCTCGGTGATGCCGATGAGATTGCCGCGAAAGCCGCAGCCGTCGCTAACCAGGGCAAAGCGAAGTAATCATTCGCCGACCAGCGATAGCCGATCGGTTAAACCAGCCGGTCGGCGCATAATAAAAAGCCCCATCATTTTCTGATGGGGCTTTTTTTATCTCCTGTCGTCAGGCTGTTCCAGCTTAATATTAAGCGCATCTTCAGGATGTGCTGCAACCACAGCCTGTTTCATTCGGCTAACGTTCTCTTGAATAATATCCTCTCCACCACCATTGCTGATAGCAGTTGCCAGGGCAAAATAGATATTTTCATTATCACTTATTTTAATTACGCTGTTCTTGCGGCCTTTTTTAGCCATAACATCGTAACGAATAATTCCCCTGTCACCCATTCGTTCTTTCAGATGATAAGCAATGCTGCCTTTAGGCACCGGACTATTTATGCCGTCAGGAGAAAATACCTGATAGCCGTTGTTCCAGTCATGAATGACAAAGTATTTCTGCTCTGAACGGGCAATGACGGTAAACTTATCGTTATCCACAGTTTTTTGCAGCAGATATTTTGGATTGTAATTGTCACCATAATCAACCAACAGCTGCTCATTCTCTTTGATTTCTCTGGTGGTATAATAAAATGGCAAAATATCATTGATATAACCGATCGCTAAATTATTCTCACCCAGCGCCGGCAGCCCGCGCAGGCTGGCGGTATTAATCAACGCCAGTTTATTCGCATTTTGTAAACCACTGACCGATCCCTCAGTGTTGGTTCCCCAGAGATAAGTCAGCACCTTCTCAGAACCCATTTTTCGGTATTCGGTGGTCAGTGACTCATCCGTTGGATGCCAGACGCCACTGTAGCCGCCAATAAAGGTTGAGGCTGGAATCGTTCTCTTCGCCTGAACCTGCAAACCTACCTGCGGTTGCTGTTCATCATAGACAACTTTCAGATTATCTCTGGTAAATGCCACCTGACTGGCACCATCGCTGTCGACCAGCGCTTGCGCTTGCGCACTAAACTTTTCCCATCTTTTAGTCCATTCCGTTCCCGGCCTGCCTTGCGGTTTGAAAGTGGGTTTGGCACTAACCGGAGAAGCGATCAGCTCTTTAGTCAGGCTACGGGACAGATCGTTGGCGTCAACCAACAGCGCACGAAAGTCTGACCACTGACTTCTCAGCAACCGGTTATCCGTTACTATGCCGGAGTCAGGATCTGGCTTTATCGGTAACGGCAGCGAAGCGCTGAATTCTGGCTGAAGCGTTTCCCGCAGCGCATTAACGGTGACTCGGGCATGAGCGGCGATCTCTTTATTTGAAATCAGCCAGCTCATTTGTTGCTGTTCGCGCTGTTCAGCCAGCCGTCGCGCATAGCGCTGATTTTTATGCTGAATAACCAGGCCATCTTGATCGCTGTCGGTCTCTTCATCTGGCAACCGCGGGATATCTTCCAGCCAGCTGGCCTTTTCAGTCTCCAGCTTTTGCCGTAAAAAGTGAGGTTCGATACCGGCGTAGGTGGCAATATCCTTGATGCTTACCAGCATCGCTTTCGGGGGTTCATCACGTTGCTGAAGCAGGCGTCGCGCAAACAAAATGCTTTTTTGCTGCCAGCTTTCGAAGTCATCCGTCGGCGCGGCAGACTCTTCTGTTAATCTCGGGTGGCTGTGCAACCACAATTTATTCCGTTCGCGCAGGGTGACCATCACCGATTGCAATGTCGCCCTGGCAAAACTAGTGATGCTGTTTTTGTCGACCGTCCCGCTCACCAGCGTTCCGTCAGCCAGCTGCTCTTCACGTAAGCCAAGCAAACGCACAGCATAAGCGGTGTCACCTTCACCCTGCTGGCGCGGATAGTTTCGTAACCATTGCTTTTCTTCATCCCGCAGTGTTCGCTTCTCCAGCCACAGTTCGCTTAATCGGTTTGACAAGGTAAACTCATCGACGCCCGCCATCTTTGCAATATCGGCAAACTTCATGACAGTCAGCGAATCGTCGTATACGCGCACGGCATAATCGAGTGCCGTTTCTCCGGGTTCCTGGTGAATAACAATCTGTTGCTCCCAGTTTCTCATCGCCGCTTTATTGATTTTTTTTCTCCCCCACTTGCTTCCGCCGCTCTGACTCTCCTCTGCGCCAGTCTCTATACCCTGCTGCGCCGGGCGTTTAATCTGACTGATGGGTGGTTGCGGTTGCCGGGGAGGAAGCTGATGTAAACTGCTGAGGAGTGTCTGGCGATCGATCCCGGTATGAAAGGCAATTGCATTGTCAGAGGGGCGATTAGGTGGGTAGTTAAACAGACGGCGGGCATAGTCGACCTTGCTTTCATTATCTCGCTGCGGATGAAGCGCCAGCCAGCTCTTCTCGCCGTCAGTGATCCACGACGGGCCAGCACAAGATTCTTCATCAGCCCGCTTACTTCGCTGGCACAAACGCTTTTCCACCAGCTCATAAACTTCCTCATCGCGCTGATAACGAAATAACCACTCACTATCCGTCCCGTCGTTATTCTCCAGCGGCAAAGTGAACAAGTCAGGATTAACTTCATTCTGCTTAACCGCAATATATTGCGCCGCCCCCTGCTTATCGCTGCCTGTATGGATAAAAATCTCACCGCGACTGCGGTAGGTAAGCTGGTATCCCGGCAGCGCATAGCTGGCAGAGAAAGGGTTATCGGGCTGCACTTTCAGCGCATCTGGCACATCGGCAAATGCCTTGTGCTCCAGCGCGACAAATTGCCATTGCTGCTGATTCTCATCGAAGTGGAAACGCATATCGTCCGCGCCCGCCTGCTCAGGATGATAACGGGCCGGATGTTCGGTCGGCACCAGCGCCAGATAGCTCATGTCACCCTCTGCTTCAGCGCGCCAGCGCAACAGGTAGCGGTGCTCCAGATTGTACAATCCCGGCCTGCCAGCAACCGGCGTCAGCGCCTGCGGGGCAGCATCCTTGCGCAACCAGCCGGCATCAATTTTTCCTTCGGCCGCGGTTAGCTGGCTGAAGGGTGAAGTGGCGATATCCCATCTGCTGGTCGACGGCTGCCATTTTAATACTGGCAGCTGAGGTGAAGGTGCATCCTCACTGCCTCTGACAGTGAAAAAATCGCCTTCGGGCCAGCCCTCGATATAATCGATTTTTGCACTTCCCGGATTGTCAGCCTGCGACCGGACTTCCAGATAATATCTTCCCTGCTGTGTTTGCCATACTCTGCGCTCCGAGCCGGAGCGGGTGGTCAGCACCCCCTGCCGCCCAGGTTCGGCAGTCATTGCTGCTTCGGGTATCACCGCCAGGCTGCGGGCATGCAGGTGTGTGTTACCGGCATAGAATGGCGCCCATTGCTGAGTATGCTGATTAAAATAAATTTTTTGCCCGTCCGACAGTCGCATAGTGCCGTCATCAAGCGAGGGAGTAACCGCAAAATAGCCATCGCTGTTTTTTACAAAGAAGCCCGGGGTTGAACTCTGAGTGAAACGATACTCCCCAGGCATGTTTTCGATCCGCCATTTATTATTCCGTGGATTACGCGTTGCCATGCGCCCTGTCACCGCAGAACCTCCCACTGGCACCGCCGTAGCGAGCTGCCCTCCTTGTGGAAACAGATGCCAGCGCATCCCGGCAATCTTAGTTTGCAGCACCGATTGTAGCGTCAGCCCGCTTGTTGAATGGGTAATCAGCGTCCCGGGCAACGCCAGCACCGGTTTTATCGCCGGCGTCAATCTGAAGCGAAATGCCTTACCCGCCGCCATTTCCGGTGGCATAACCACATTCGATGCCAGTCTTAGCCATCGCTCGCCACTGGATTCTCCTGGCTCAGGATCGAGAATTTCCCCCCTGAACAATTCACCAAGCGTTTGCGAAAATTTGCCTAATAGCGCCATGGTTCCCGAGGCCAGAAAATGTGCCCGGCTACCCGACTGGTGACCCTGCAAAAATAACGCGTAACTGTTTTTGTTCTGTTTCTCCCCCCAACCAACCATACGCGCACCGACGCTGCCATCGGCCAGTCGCTGATCTCTGAGTGACACCTGATACAGCATTATTCGCGTTTTCATCTCATCGGCATGCGCCCGCTCCTGCCGGGAATTTTCAGCAGCAGGAGGCGTGATAAAAATAATCTCTGTTCCTGAAAGACTGGCCATCAGCTGTTGCCGCTGATTTTTATCCAGCGACAGATTAGTACGTAGCAGAAACTCATCCAACTGCTGACTCAAGCGATCGGTGTCAATATTTTCCGGCAAGCTGCCAGGCCTCCCGGCAACGTCAGCTGGCTTGCCCGATGCCGAATACTGCTGCGCTTGTGCTGGTGCCCAGGGCAGAAGATGCTGCATGACCCGGTTAACGGCGTTATCGACGCGGTGCAGCATTCCAGAATCCTTCGTATGCGCACTCAACAGGGCAAGTACGCCAGCTCGCGTGATCTTCTTTGCCATTCCCTCACCCCTCGGTGAAGATAGTGCGGGAAGCGAGGAAATATCTCTGATTACTGGCAAAATTCCTTGTCCGGGTGATACCGGCTGCAGGCGACTCAGTTCCTGCCACATTTTCTCGCACTGCTTATTCGCTTTATCTGAAAGAGTTGTGCTGATATTTCTGATCTCATGACAGCGAAAACTAAATAGTGAATCGTGATCATTACCAATAGCTAAATTATTAAACATACGAACAATATCATTTATTATTACTGGCATAAGCGCATTCCATTGCTGATATCACATTAAAGGGAAAATCACGCACTGCGAGAAAGATAAAATCTGATTAATTCTTACATCAACAATAATGAAAGGTTTTTATTTTCACTTCTGAAAAACGCTGACGACCCTTATAAAAATTTAATATTATTTAATAATAAAAATATTAATTAACTATTGTTATTTTTTAGATTTCAAAAATATTAATTCACGCTACGATGATTTAATTAATTACTTTTGTACTGTTAGCGACATTTGTCGCAGTTCAGGTTAGCGCGAAGCAAAAAAAATCCGCCGAAAGGCGGATTTATCATGCTGTTTTCTGCTGCCGAAAATTAGCCGCGACGCGCTTTCACCGCCGCCGCCAGCTGGCGCAGAACCGTTTCGGTATCTTCCCAGCCAATGCAGGCATCAGTCACGCTTTTACCGTAGACCAGCGGTTCGCCGCTCTCCAGATTCTGATTGCCTTCCACCAGGTGGCTTTCAATCATCACGCCCATTATCGCCTGCTCACCACCGGCAATCTGTCCGGCAACATCCTCTGCCACCACCATCTGCCTCTGGAACTGTTTGCTGCTGTTGGCATGGCTGAAGTCGATCATCACCTGCGCCGGCAGCCCGGCTTTTTCCAGCCCGGTTTTAACCGCGCTGACATGATGCGCGCTGTAGTTTGGCTCTTTACCACCGCGCAAAATGATATGACAGTCGCTGTTACCACTGGTTTCGACAATCGCTGAATGACCGTACTTGGTTACTGACAGGAAGCAGTGCGGCGCGCTGGCAGCATTGATTGCATCAATCGCCACTTTAATTGTGCCATCGGTACCGTTTTTAAAACCTACCGGGCAGGACAAACCGGATGACAGTTCACGGTGCACCTGTGATTCGGTGGTGCGCGCGCCAATCGCGCCCCAGCTCATCAGATCGGCCATATACTGTGGGGTGATCATATCAAGGAACTCACCGGCGGCAGGCAGACCACTGTTATTGATATCCAACAACAGCTTACGCGCAATGCGCAGCCCGTCATTAATCTGATAGCTGCTATCCATATGCGGATCGTTGATCAGCCCTTTCCAACCAACCGTCGTGCGCGGCTTTTCAAAATAGACGCGCATCACGACTTCAAGGCTATCGCTCAACTCTTCGCGCAGTTTCAGCAGGCGTGCACCATACTCTTTTGCTGCTTCGGTATCGTGGATCGAACAAGGCCCAATCACCACCAGCAAACGATCGTCTTTATTTTTAAGAATATTGTGAATTGCCTGACGAGCGCGGGAGACGGTTTCAGCGGCTTTTTCCGTAGCCGGAAATTTTTCAAGCAGTGCAACAGGAGGAAGTAGTTCTTTTATCTCTTTGATTCGTAAGTCATCATTCTGGTAATTCATAACTTTTCCATTAAATTCTTTGCCCAATGCGCATCGGGCTAACCCGACCAATTTATCCCGTAGAAACTGTGGTGTAAATCGACTCTGCGGTTTTTTGCATCATAACCGATTTGCGTTTTAAGCCTGCTTTACTACACTTTTAAGCGTAAACACTTAAAAAGATCGCATTCACACCACAATTGTTTGAATTGTGGTCTAAAGTCGCGATTTTATTTTGTCGATATGATTTTTTATCAGTTTACACGCCGTATCGGGTTGAGCTCGGCCACCAATAAAATTAACAGGAGCAAAATGATGAAGAAGTTCGCAATCGTTTTTTTAACCGCCGCCATGACTTTGGGTAGTGGTGCAGCAATGGCCGCCAGCAACAACGGTACTGCTAATCAGGCCGCAGATGCGGGTGCAGCAGCAGGCGGCGCAAAACAGAATTTGCAACCGAACAATGTTGATAACAGCCAAATCAACACCGGCAGCGGTACTTCCGGCACCGCAACCGACAGCAGCAATATGACTGCTGATGAGATTCATAAAAACGCCCAGTGCAAAGACGGTAAATGCCCCGACGTTAATAAAAAAGTGGAAACTAAAGTGGGTGGCGGTGACGTTAACACCAAAACCGACGGCACCACGCAGTAATCACTAACAGGAGAGCTTCGGCTCTCCTTTGATTTTGTTGCATCCCTCCCCCGCTCCGCTATGCTGAACGCCTTGATTACATTCGGATCTCATCATGGCCACTCTGCTGTTAATCGACGATCATCCACTGGTACAGGTGGCGCTCGAAGCTGCCCTGACGCGCTCGCCGATTCCGCTTCAGCTTTTTGCCGTCAGTAGCGAACAACAGGCACGCGACTCTTTGCGCGATCGCCCGGTTGATTTAATCATTCTCGATATTGGCTTGCCCGACAGCGACGGGCTGGAACTGCTTAAGCGGCTGAAACACCGTGATGAACATCAGGCAGTGTTGATCTACTCCGCTCAGGAGGAGCAGCTGTATATCCGCATGGCGCAAGCGGCCGGTGCGGCCGGTTATATTGCCAAACGTCAGCCGATGGAAAAGCTGCTGGCCGCCATTCTGGCAATTCTTGGCGGGCAGCAGGCGTTTCCCGATCTCAGCGAGTCGGGCAATACAGCTACCGCCAGTCTGACCAGCAAAGAGATGCAGATTCTTGCGCTGCTGGCACGCGGGCTTTCTAACCTGCAAATTGCTGAGCAATTGCATATCAGCAATAAAACCGTCAGCACCCATAAAAAGAATATTCTGGATAAAACCGGTGCCAGCTCGGTGGTCGATCTCGCCGCGATATGGAAAGCGCAGCAGTGAAGTGGCTGCGCATGCTGGCGCTGTTCTGCCTGCTGGTCAGTGCCAGTGCACCGGCGGCGTATCACGCTATCAGCAGCGTTTCGCTACCCGGCGGAATGATGCCCACCGCGGAACTGCGTCCGTGGCAAGGTAAACGCTTACGCGTCGGTATTCTTGATGACCACAGCACGCCGTGGAATATCGCCGTCGGTAACGATTTGTATGGCATTAACGCCGACTATCTGGCGTTGCTGAGCCACAGCAGCGGATTACAGTTTGAAATTGTCGGCTACCCAGACTGGCCGGCGATGCTTGCGGCATTGCAACAGGGCCAGCTCGACCTGCTGTTCGGCATACCGCAATATCCGTTACCTGCCGGACTGTATGCGACTCAGCCATGGTACAGCAGCCCACTGCGTATCTATCGCAACCGCAACAATCAGCGGCCAGTAATGTTTAATACCCAGGGTGTCCGCATCGCCATTGGTAAACAGACGCTGCAACGGGTTAATGTCGATTTTGCCCGTCAGCATCAGTGGCTGACGCTCGACAGCGATTTGCAGGCGCTTTACACCCTGCTTAATCAGCAAACTGACTATGTGGTGGCCGATGAGACCAGCGCCGGATTCTTGCTCAATCAGCTGCAACAGGGGCAAATCTATCAGCTGGAATCGCCGATGGATCCCGGTCAGCTGAATTTACTGGCGGTCAGCGGTGACAGTGCACTGACGGCGGCACTCGACAGTTTCTTAAGCCAGCTGCCAATGGATGTGGTCAACGAGATTCAGGGCCGCTGGAACAGCCAGCTGCCGCGCTATTTCGATACCAATACCGCCCGTCTGACCACGCTGGAACGTCAGTGGATCGAACAACATCCGGTGATTGACTATGCGGCGCTGGCCGACGACTATCCGTGGAGCTATCGCACCGCCAACGGCACGGCCAGCGGCTACAGCGTCGAGTTACTTAATGCCATCGGTCAGAATACCGGGCTGCGCTTTCAGCCGCGCTGGGTAGACAACAGCCAACAGGCCAAAAGCCTGCTGAAACAGCCGCGTCCAATGCTGCAACTGATGCTGCCGCTAACCGGCAATGACAATATGCAGGGAAACTCGCTGCCGGTATGGCGCGCGCTGTGGGGCGTTTATACCGCCAATTCGCCGCGCAGCATTCTCAGCTGGCAGGATTTATCGGGCATGCGCATCGGCGTCAGGCGCGGCGATATCGCGGCTGAGCTGGTTCCCAGTGGGCTGAATGTGATTCCGTTCGACAACAGTAAAGCATTGTATGACGCGCTGGCTAATGGCCAGCTGGATGCACTGGTGGATAATGTTCTGTCGGCGCGCTGGCTGATTCAGGCGCGCTACAATGACGTGATTCATCTGGCGTTTGCCGCCAGTGATACCGCCTGGCCGATTGCCATGGGGATCAGCGCCGGGCAGCCGCTGCTGCGTTCGATACTGAATAAGGGTCTGCAACAGATTCCACCTGAAACCCAGCAGCGCATGCGCGAGAACTGGAGTAATAATCCTCAACTGGCGAACGGTGACAGCGGTAATATGCGGCCAGTCTCGCTATTTTTGTTTATCGCCGCGCTGTTCGCGATTGCTTTTCTGCTGATTCTGCTGCTGCGCCGCTATATCCAGCAGCGGCGCGAACTGCGCCAGCGTCGTCAACTGGAGCAGCAGCGTGAAGAAGCGCTGCGCGCCAACCAGATGAAAAGTCAGTTTCTGGCGACCGTCAGCCACGAGCTGCGCACACCGATGCAGGCGATACTTGGCCTGCTGGAAGTGGAGCTGGCAAAACAGCCGCAGGCCGGTAATCTGACGGTGATCCACAGCAGCGCGGCTTCGCTGATGACCTTGCTGAACGATCTGCAGGATCACGCGAAGATCGAAAGTAATACCTTTACGCTGCACCCGCGCGCGGTGGACCTGCAACAGTGGCTGGCACAGCTAAATGATTTTTATCACCCGTTACTGCGTGACGATGGCCCGGAGTTACAGATTGCGGCGCTGACGCCGCTACCGCAAACCGTGATGCTGGACTGTGAGCGCTTGCAGCAGATCGCCAATAACCTGATGAGCAATGCGATCAAATTTACCCGTCACGGCACTATCCGCCTGACGCTGGCGCAAACTGACGCTGCACAGCTCTGTTTGCAGGTCAGCGACAACGGCAGCGGTATTGCGGCGGATGAGCAGTCGCGGCTGTTTGAGCCCTGGTATCAGACGCCGTCCGGTAAAGCACTGTCGGTACAGGGAAGTGGTTTAGGTTTATCCATCTGTCGCGAGATTATCAGCCGTATGGGCGGCAGCATCGAACTGCACTCGCTGCAGGGCGAGGGAACCACCGTCACGGTGTGGCTGCCGCTGGTCAGCGTCGAGGCTGAGAGTTTATCGATCGCGCCACCAGCCGCGGCTGAGAGCGCTAATCCGCCGCTTAACCAGCTGCGGGTCGCCATCGTAGACGACCATCCGACGAATCTGCTGGTGATGCAGCAACAGCTGGCGCATTTTGGCGTAAACGCGATCACCTTCGACAACGGTACAGAACTGCTGCGGGCCAGCAATTCACCGCCGTTTGATCTGGTGTTTATCGACTACAGTATGCCGCGCCCTGATGGCAACACGGTAGCGCGTATTTTGCGCCGTCGCTATCGTCATCATCCGCAGCCACCGACGCTGGTACTCTGTTCTGCTGATGCGCAGTCGGCTGCCCTCACCTTTGCCGATGCCTTTCTGTTAAAACCGGTGTCGCTGGCGGATATTGCCGCGCTGTTGCACCAGCACGCCCGGCAGCCATTCGACGACCTTGATGCACGTATACAGCGGCTGGCTAACCATCAGCCACACTTTGTGCCGCGTATTGTTGATACCTTACGTGCGGCGCTGCGCGACGACAGCCAGGCACTGGCGGCGGCAATCCGCCAGCAACAGTGGCAAGAAACAGAGCAGATCGCTCACCGTATTAAAGGCAGCTGGCTGCTGCTGGGCTATCAGCAGGGGGAAGCGCTTTGTCAGCAGATTATTGAACAGGCGAAACAGCATGCCATCTGCGTGCCGGAATGGAATTTGTTGATATCATTAACTGAGAAATTACTGAAAAAACTGGAAGATTATGGCGCATCAACACAATCACACTGAAGGCGGTGGTAATCGTAACCGGTTACTGGCTGCATTTATCGTTACTGCGGTTTTTATGGTGGTCGAAGTGGCAGGCGGACTGCTCTCCGGTTCACTGGCGCTGCTGGCGGATGCCGGACATATGCTGACCGATACGGCAGCGTTGCTGGTCGCGCTGATGGCGATGCACTTTGCCCAACGTAAACCGAATGCGCGCCACACCTTTGGCCTGTTGCGCCTCACCACGCTGGCCGCTTTTGTAAATGCGCTGGCGCTGCTGGTGATTACTGTACTGATAGTCTGGGAAGCGATACGTCGGTTTTATCAGCCGGAGCCGGTAGCCGGTGGACTGATGCTGGGGGTCGCGGTGGCGGGCCTGCTGGCGAATATTCTGTCGTTCTGGCTATTGCATCGTGGCAGTGAAGAGAAAAATCTTAACGTGCGGGCTGCGGCACTGCATGTGCTTGGCGATTTGCTCGGCTCGGTCGGCGCGATCGTTGCCGCGCTGATTATTATGTCCACCGGCTGGACGCCCATCGATCCGATTCTGTCGATTCTGGTTTCGGCGCTGGTTCTGCGTAGCGCCTGGTCACTGCTGAAAGAGAGTTTTCACGAGCTACTCGAAGGGTCACCCAGTTCAGTCAATGCCGATAAGCTGAAACGCGATTTAACCCTGAGTATTGCCGAAGTGCGCAATGTGCATCATGTGCATATCTGGCAGGTGGGAGAAAAACCGGTAATGACGCTGCACGTTCAGGTGATTCCGCCTCACGATCACGATGCGCTGTTACATCGTATTCATGATTATCTGCACCGTAATTATCAGATCGATCACGCCACGGTGCAGATGGAGTATCAGCCCTGTGGCGGTGATGACTGTGATTTAGGCCATTCTGGCCAGCAGCACACCCATCACCACCATCACTAAGGTATCAGGAGAGCGCGCGTGAGCCATTTTCACGCGCGCTGCGCATCCACAGCCAGCAGCCGTTCAGCGCAATCAACGTTAACAGCGCGTATTCCAGCGACATCGCATAGACTCCCTGACGGGCAAAGATGCTGACGCTGATTACATTGATAATCACCCACAGCAGCCAGTTCTCGACGTATTTACGCGTCATCAGAATCATCGCCACAATCGACAGCACCATCATGCACGAATCCCAGAACGGGAAGGCATCCGGTTGCAATTCCGGCATTGCCACACTGAAGCCCAGCGCCTGCATCATCTCAACCGCGATTCGCGTCAGGAAAGCGAACACCGGATCGATAAAGCGGGTCATCAAAGCAATCGCCACCACGCTGGCAACGCCCCAGCCAATCGCTTTTGGCAATGACAGCCAGCGGATCTTCAGCTGGGCCTGATTATCGGCGTTCTGACGACTCCAGGCATACCAGCCATAAATATTGGCGGCAAAAAAGAACAGCTGCAGTAACAGGCTGGCATAGAGCTGAATCTGGAAGAAAATTACCGCAAACAGTGAAACGTTGATCAGGCCAAACAGGTAATTAATAATCTTCTCTTTACTCGCCAGCCAGATACACAACAGGCCAGCCAGCGTTCCTATAGCTTCAATCCATGACAGATCGTAACCACCTGCCCCAATTGGGATATGAACCAAAATATTCTGCGTGCTAAAAAAATCCATACTGGCACCTTATGGCGGGATATCAGGCGTTGCCCTTTACCTTGAGTTTGAGATCTGCAGCAAAAGATAGCATACGATTCAACGGGATCAATGCCGCCTGGCGTAAAGCCTCATCAACATGAATTTCATGCTGACTGCCACCCTGCTCCAGTCCGTCGGCAATCGCCTTTAATCCATTCATCGCCATCCACGGACAGTGCGCGCAAGTGCGGCAACTGGCACCTTCGCCAGCGGTCGGCGCTTCCAGCAGCTCTTTATCCGGACACGCCTGCTGCATTTTGTAGAAAATACCGCGGTCGGTCGCCACAATCATCTGCGGATGCGGCAGATTTTGCGCCGCCTGAATCAGCTGACTGGTCGATCCCACCGCATCCGCCAGATCGACAATCGCCTGTGGTGACTCCGGATGCACCAGCACCGCAGCCTGCGGATAAAGCGCTTTCATCCGCTGCAACGCCTGGGTTTTAAATTCATCGTGCACAATACAGGCCCCCTGCCAGCACAGCACATCAGCATTGGTTTGCCTGGTGACATAGCGTCCAAGATGGCGATCCGGCGCCCAGATGATCTTCTCACCCAGACTGTCGAGATGTTCAATCAGCTCAACCGCGATGCTGGAGGTCACTACCCAGTCGGCGCGTGCCTTAACTGCCGCAGAGGTGTTGGCATATACCACCACGATACGATCCGGATGGCTGTCGCAAAACTGATTAAATTCTTCAATTGGGCAGCCGAGATCCAGCGAGCACTCCGCCTGCAAAGTCGGCATCAGCACGGTCTTTTCCGGGCTAAGAATCTTCGCTGTTTCGCCCATAAATCGCACGCCCGCAACCAGCAGCGTCGATGCTGAATGGTTGCTGCCAAAACGCGCCATCTCCAGCGAATCGGAAATGCAGCCGCCGGTCTCTTCCGCCAGCGCCTGAATTTCCGGGTCGGTATAATAATGCGCCACCATCACCGCGTTGCGCTCTTTCAGCAGACGCTTAATCTTTTCCCGGTAATAATGTTTTTCATCGGCAGACAATCGCGCCGGTTTTGGCGGAAATGGATACACTGCGGTTTCCGGATCGAACATCAAGCTCATATCACCCATCTCGTTTCTTCGACTTAACGTATTAAGCCAAATTTCAGCATTCAATCCGGCATTAAGCGCCAGATGTTTTATATGCTAAACACGATAGCGAAATTGTTTGTGCCTGTCGCTGAATTTTTATCTTTAAACGCAAGTTGTGACGCGGATCATTCCGAGGCTGTCGACCGGGTGGTTTCGATATCCAGTAAAAACGCTTTGATCGCCAGACCGCCAGCAAAGCCGGTGAGTTTGCCGTTGGCACCAATCACTCGATGACAAGGGGCGACAATTGAAATCGGATTCTTACCATTAGCGGCGCCAACGGCACGCACCGCTTTAGGATGCCCAATCTGTCTGGCAATATCGCCATAACTGCGGGTTTCGCCAAACGGAATCGCCACCAGTGCTGTCCAGACCTTTTTCTGAAATTCGGTGCCAACAAAATCCAGTGGCAGTTCAAAGTTGCGTCGCCGACCGGCAAAATATTCATTCAGCTGGCGTTCAGTTTCCAGCAGCAGCGGATGCAGGTTATGCTCGCCAGCCGGGCCCAGACGCACCCGTTGCGGATCGTCATCCTGCCACAGTACCGCGGCCAGTCCGTTATCACTGGCCATTAACGTCAGTACGCCTACCGGCGATGTCATCAGTTTGTAGTAGTAAGCCATTTTCTGCTCTCTGGTTGCTGCTGCGGCGTCGGGATGACAACCGCACTGATGACAGCGATTATCGCTGATTTGCCGGCAACAACTGGCCGTTTTCGGCCATCAGGTTAAAATAGTTTCATGTCCGAAAATGGCCAGTCGCGGGTGATGACTTGCTCTACAGTGGCGTTAACTTTTACCGTCAGGAGTTCCGCATCATGGATAACAATGCCGCTTATCAGGCGCTCACCTCACGCGATGTGCGTTTCGACGGCGTATTTTATGTTGGTGTCACCTCAACCGGTATTTACTGCCGCCCGATCTGCCCGGTGAAAGCGCCACGCCAGGAAAACTGCCTGTTTTTCGACAGTGCCGAAGCGGCAGAAAAAGCCGCTTTTCGCCCCTGCCTGCGCTGCCGCCCTGAACTGGCCCCCGGCCATGCGCCGGTTGACAACGCGCACCGTATCGCCGAACTGTTAGTGCAGCGGATTGATGAAAATGTTGCAGAAGAAGAGAGCCTGCATACTATTGCCGGACAGCTGGGTATTAGCTCACGCCAGCTACGGCGTATCGTGAACCAACAGCTCGGCGTTTCGCCGCGCGAACTGAAGCAGACGCGGCGTCTGTTGTTAGCCAAGCAATTGCTGACCGAGACTCAGCTGCCAGTCACTGAGATTGCTTTTGCCAGTGGTTTTTCCAGCCTGCGCCGCTTTAATGATGCGTTTAATCGCCAGTATCGCCTGTCGCCCAGCCGCCTGCGGAAAGCAGCCGTTGATCCGAACTATCGCTTAATCAATAGTGAAACCTCGACTCTACAACTGAGCTACCGCCCGCCCTACGACTGGCAGGCGATGCTGGCGTTTCTCAGCCTGCGCGCGATTAAAGATGTGGAATTAATCACTGATGACAGTTATGCACGCACCGTCCGTCTTGGCAGCCATACCGGATGGGTGCGCGTGACGCATGCGCCGGCGAAACACGCGCTAATGGTCGAGTTTACCCATTCGTTAACCCCGGTGCTGCCAGCACTGTTACGACGCTTACGCAACCTGTTTGACCTCAGTGCCCGTCCGGATCTGATTGCTGCCCATTTGCAACAGCATCCGCTGCTGCAACAGAGCCTGCTCACTAATCCAGGTCTGCGGGTACCCGGCGCATTTGATGGCTTCGAAATGGCGATCCGCGCGATTCTCGGCCAGCAAATCACCGTTAAAGCCGCGACCACTATTGCCTGTCGCTTTGCCGACGCTTTTGGCGACCCGATTACCACACCGTTTGCCGGACTCAGCCGCCTGTCACCACTTGCGACCCGTGTTATCGATGCCAGTATCGATGATATCGCCAGCCTCGGGATTGTCAGTGCCCGAGCCAGATGCATTATTGCCATGGCGCAGGCTTGTGCATCCGGTGATCTTCGGCTTGAGGCGGGCAACGACCCGGATCAAACGATAGCTCAACTGGTGACGCTGCCAGGTATTGGCCAGTGGACCGCTAACTATATTGCGATGCGCGCGCTACGCTGGCCGGATGCCTTTCCGAAAGAGGATATTGCGGTAAGAAACAATCTTGGGGGCGTTAGCGCAAAACAGGCTGAAGAAATGTCGCAGGCATGGCGACCGTGGCGCAGTTATGCGGTGATGCATATCTGGAAAAATATGTCGTAGAAAAAGAAGGTGCCATTGGGCGTAGGTAAGCGTCAACTCAGCATCGTCTGGTTCTCTTCGTCAGGCTCTGTCGTTAAGGCATCCACTTATTTCTACAGGTGGATACCTCCTGAGTACACAACAACGACGTTCCTGTCTGCAATATTACTGGTCAAAACGGCACTCAAGGCCAGTGAAGAAGAGGGGGAGCGTTGCCGGGCTTGCCCGTGAATAAGACGTTAATGATAATCTGGTCTTTAAATGGTTACGCCTCTGGCAGAGCGAAGGCCGGATATCCCGACCGCGACGTACATACCGAAAAACGGCATCTCCCGCTCTTCTGCCCGTAAAGGTAACCACGGTGCCACTGCTCTCACCGCCCGATAACGTCTGCCATGCCCGGCTCCGGCATGGCGATATCACGCATGACATAAGCGAAATTTACTGGATACCTGACTGTCCCTGAGGCACACGATGAGAGGCAAAGGACTGACGACCTCCGGAAAAGAGAAACGGACAAAATTCTTTTCGCAAAGGCACCTGAAGTGCATCCAGCGACAGGTGCGGGACAGAGCGCGAAGGTGACGCTTACAGCGGCCGGGTGAACGAACCCATCGTTCAGTCCGACTGCTGCGCCCGTTCCGGTAACTATCATCTTTAGTCCAACCCGGTAAGGCACGACAAAGCGCCAGTGGCAGCAGCCATTGGTAACAGGGGTGTGCAACAAGGAGTACTAAAGAGGTCCTGAAGTTGTGGCTGGAGTACAGCTGCACCGGAAGAGCAGTTTTGGTAATTGCGGCCTGGTACACCCAGTTACCTCGGTTAGAAAATCTGCCTGGATTTTCTGTCCATCGGAAAAACCACCTGCCAGTTTTTTTCGTTTACAGAGCAGGAGATTACGCACAAAGAAAAAGGATCTCGAGGAGATCCTTTTCGGTTCGTGACCTGGTATGCCGTCAGTCTGCGCTCTCCTGCCCACCATATTTGACTCTCAGGCGGGCGGTAATCCGGTCCATCGCCTCGCGCTCCCGGGCAAAGCTTTGTGCATAGCGCGTTTTACCCTGTAGCCCCAGCATCGGCCGCCAGACCTGCGGCGGGTTATTCTCCGCCCCCTTATTTACCGGATCGTCTGCAGCCGGCTGACAGGCCGCAACCACCTCCGCCGGCCATGCCGGAATTTTGCTGGTCGCCATCACCAGCCAGCGCGGAAAGCTGATCACGAAGAAAATGGGCAGCTGCAGCGCATTCACAATCAGACCGAGCCGCCCGAACAACTGCTTGCTGAGGTAGAGCAGACCGAACAGCCAGCCTTCCTTCTGTTTTTCCACCGGCGGGCACCAGGGAATGGTGTCCACCAGGTCCGGGAGGTACTCATCGCCCTCCTCCATATAACAGCGGATAAATTCCCAGTACATGAGTATGACCTCAGGGCCCTGGCTCAAATCAATCGGAAGGGGGATCACCTCCGCTACCGTGTCCCCGTCTTCTTCCGTAGTACACCCCACAATGGTCCACTGCGTTGATAATGGCATTTTTGCTGAACACAGAACAAAGTGGATAGCCCGCCACGGAACGGACAGCACAGTCCCACCGGACTGGTACACATACACCATCCCGTTTTTACGGTTAAAACGGATCGGATAGTAGGTGCTGAAAAATATCTCGGAGGTCATCGACCGGTATGTTACCCAAGAGAGTGGAAGTGATATTAAGCACCATACCACAATCAAATATATCCAAGTCTGAAGCGGATACCCGCCCTCCCAGAGCATAGGAACTATCAATGAGAGAAAGGTGCCTATAAATATCAGACAAAAAAAGAAAGCCCCGGCCAGCGTCCACGTCCCACGCCAGTTGTAAGAACGATCAACCAGCTCGAGATAGGTCGAGTTCAGCCGCACCACGCTGTCGAACCCGTAAATCCCTTTCACATCCGGGTCGCCTGTTGTGTGCGAATAAATCCGGCTAACATTTTCATCACTGAGCCGGAGAAACCCGGTGTAAAACCGCTTTGACGGGTCGATAGGGAGTCGTTTAAAGGGATTAAACATGTGCCGCTCCCTGTGCGTTCAGGGCCATATAGCCATCCTTTTCCATAAGTGCGTCCGGATAAATAGCCGGAATATCGTTCTCACCCGGCGGCACCCGCCGCCACTGCGTGCTGAGCAGCCAGCTCTGTATATTATTGCGGCTGTGAGTTAACAGCCAGGCTCCCGCTCCCAGAGCCAGCAGCATCCCGACAAAAATCCCCGCTGGTCCCAGCAAAAACGCCGCCAGTTGGAAGCCGGCCAGAGTGGCCCGCGATACGCCAAACAATGAGGTGAGGAGCGCAACGGATATTCTGCTGCCTCCACCAACGGTCATCATCCCGACACCGGCAGCGGATAAAAATAACCGTCGCCGGTGGCGTAATAGTTCATCCAGCGCTGTGAGCGTTCCGCCAGGATATACAGATAGCCCTGCCGCATCAGCCGGGCGGCGTAGTCGGCCTCGCCTTCCGCCGCCACAGTGAGGCTGACCGGCACTATGCCCCTGTTTTTATGGTGGTTATCTCCTCATCATACACCACGCATGACATAAGCGAAATTTACTGGATACCTGAAGGCACACGATGAGAGGCAAAGGACTGACGACCTCCGGAAAAAGAGAAACGGACAAAATCCTTTTCGCAAAGGCACCTGCGGTGCATCCAGCGACAGGTGCGGGACAGAGCGCGAAGGTGACGCTTACAGCGACCGGGTGAACGAACCCATCGTTCAGTCCGACTGCTGCGCCCGTTCCGGTAACTATCATCTTGAGTCCAACCCGGTAAGGCACGACAACGCGCAAGTGGCAGCAGCCATTGGTAACAGGGGTGTGCAACTAAGGAGTACTAAAGAGGTCCTGAAGTTGTGGCTTGAGTACAGCTACACCGGGAGAGCAGATTTGGTAATTGCGGCCTGGTACACCCAGTTACCTCGGCTAGAGAATCTGCCTGGATTTTCTGTCCATCGGAAAAATCATCTGCCAGTTTTTTTCGTTTACAGAGCAGGAGATTACGCACAAAGAAAAAGGATCTCGAGGAGATCCTTTTCGGTTCGTGACCTGGTAGGCCGTCAGTCTGCGCTCTCCTGCCCACCATATTTGACTCTCAGGCGGGCGGTAATCCGGTCCATCGCCTCGCGCTCCCGGGCAAAGCTTTGTGCATAGCGCGTTCTACCCTGTAGCCCCAGCATTGGCCGCCAGACCTGCGGCGGATTGTGCTCAGCCCCCTTGTTGACCGGGTCGTTTTCATCCGGCTGACAGGTCGCAGCTATCTCCGCAGGCCAGACCGGTACCTTACTGGTTTTCATGACCAGCCAGCGTGAAAAGCTGATGATGAAAAAGAAGGGAAACTGCAGTGCATTTACCAGCAATCCGAGCCGCCCGTACTGCTTACTGAGATAGAGTAATCCGAACAGCCAGCCCTCTTTCTGATTTTCCACCGGCGGGCACCAGGGTATCGTATCCACCAGATCCGGAAGATATTCGTCACCTTCTTCCATATAACAGCGGATAAATTCCCAGCACATGGTCAGGTCTTCGGGATCCCAGGCCAGATTAATCGGAAGGGGGAAGGTCCGCGTGATCGCGTCCCCGTCATCTGCCATAACACACCCTGTAATGGTCCATTCTGTAATGGTGAAATTCTTTCCACCAGTCAGAACAAAACGAAGATCCTGCCACGGTACTGATAAAACATCTCCACCGGACTGGTGGACATACACCATCCCGTTTTTACGGTTAAAGCGGATCGGGTAATAGGTACTGAAAAACATCTCAGAGGTCATTAATCGATATGTTGCCCAAGAAATAAGAAGGGCAACACTCCACATACCTATAAAAAAAAGCCAGTCAAAAAAAACAAACTCTCCCTGCACCAGGGTTGTAATCAGTTGCCAAACAAAGAAACCGAAAAATGACCAGCAAAAAAAGAAAGCCCCGGCCAGCGTCCACGTTCCGCGCCAGTTGTAATAACGGTCAACCAGCTCCAGATAGGTCGAGTTCAGCCGCACCACGCTGTCGAATCCGTAAATTCCTTTCACATCCGGGTCACCGGTTTTCTGCGAATAAACACGGGAGACGCCTTTATCACTGAGACAAGAAAGACCCCTATGGAACAGTTTTGACGGGTCGGCTGGTACCCGCTTAAAAGGGTTAAACATGTGCGTCTTCCTGTACTGTCAGGGCCATATAGCCCTCCTTCTCCATACGTTCATTCGGATAAATTGCCGGGATGTCATCCTCACCGGAAGGTATTTGTCGCAACTGCTTGCTGAGCAGCCAGGTCTGTATATTATTGCGGCTATGAATTAACATCCTGGCTCCCTCTCCCAGAGCCAGCAGCATCCCGACAAAAATCCCCGCTGGTCCCAGGAAGAACACTGCCAGTTCTGAACTGCCAAGCATTGTTGCTGATAACCCCAAACGACCAAGGATTGCGAACGATATTTTGCTGCCACCACCCACGGTCATCATACCGACACCTAAGGCATTAATTGCATGCGCAATACCGATATCTTTCTTTCCGTTATTCCACGCATCCAAAGCGCTAACTACTTCAGCCCCGGCATAAATCAGTCCGCCGCCATACCCTATCCAGCCCCAGATAACTGTCCCCACAATCCTCATCGCACCGTTCCTTATCACCGACATGGCTGAAGGCAGCTCCAGCGATATCAGCGGCGTCATCGCCAGCTTCAGCGCCTCCGCCGTTGACGCCACCGCCATGCCGGCATTGGCCCCGAACACCGTCGCAACCTTCCCTTCAATCGGCAGGCCGCTATTTTTCAGACCATAGCTCAGCACCATCCACTGGAAGTACGCCGAGAACACCGTCCCGCCAAACGTCATGCCTTGCGCCGCCATCTCCGTCGCCAGCGTGCCGGATTTCATCTCCC
Source organism: Winslowiella sp. 2C04 (assembly GCF_050037805.1). Lineage (NCBI taxonomy): Bacteria > Pseudomonadati > Pseudomonadota > Gammaproteobacteria > Enterobacterales > Erwiniaceae > Winslowiella > Winslowiella sp. 2C04. The sequence continues at coordinate 3,258,684 of NZ_CP188300.1, forward strand.
CACTTTCCACGCGCGGTGGTACGCTGCCGCCTTCCGGCAGCGGATAAAAATAACCGTCACCGGTGGCGTAATAGTTCATCCAGCGCTGTGAGCGTTCCGCCAGGATATACGATAGCCCTGCCGCATCAGCCGGGCGGTGTAGTCGGCCTCGCCTTCCGCCGCCACAGTGATGCTGCCTGGCGGCGTCGGCAGCCTGTCGCCTTTTTCCATGACTGCCGGACGAACCGGTAAGACGGATAAACCGTAGCGCCGGCAGAATTGGCATCCCTTCGCGTTGCTCATGATGAGTCAGTTCCTTTTCCTGTCAGGGAGGCTGACCGGAAACTATGCCCCTGTTTTTATGGTGGTTATCTCCTCATCATACACCACGCATGACATAAGCGAAATTTACTGGATACCTGAAGGCACACGATGAGAGGTAAAGGACTGACGACCTCCGGAAAAAGAGAAACGGACAAAATCCTTTTCGCAAAGGCACCTGCGGTGCATCCAGCCACAGGTGCGGGACAGAGCGCGAAGGTGACGCTTACAGCGACCGGGTGAACGAACCCATCGTTCAGTCCGACTGCTGCGCCCGTTCCGGTAACTATCATCTTTAGTCCAACCCGGTAAGGCACGACAAAGCGCCAGTGGCAGCAGCCATTGGTAACAGGGGTGTGCAACTAAGGAGTACTAAAGAGGTCCTGAAGTTGTGGCTGGAGTACAGCTGCACCGGAAGAGCAGTTTTGGTAATTGCGGCCTGGTACACTCAGTTACCTCGGTTAGAAAATCTGCCCGGATTTTCTGTCCATCGGAAAAACCACCTGCCAGTTTTTTTTCGTTTACAGAGCAGGAGATTACGCACAAAGAAAAAGGATCTCGAGGAGATCCTTTTCGGTTCGTGACCGGAAAACCTTTCAGTCTGCGCTCTCCTGCCCACCATATTTGGCTTTCAGGCGGGCAACTATCCGGTCCATCGCCCCGCGCTCCCGGGCAAAGCTTTGTGCATAGCGCGTTTTACCCTGTAGCCCCAGCATCGGCCGCCAGACCTGCGGCGGGTTATTCTCCGCCCCCTTATTTACCGGATCGTCTGCAGCCGGCTGACAGGCCGCAACCACCTCCGCCGGCCATGCCGGGATTTTACTGGTCGCCATCACCAGCCAGCGCGGAAAGCTGATCACGAAGAAAATGGGCAGCTGCAGCGCATTCACAATCAGACCGAGCCGCCCGAACAACTGCTTGCTGAGGTAGAGCAGACCGAACAGCCAGCCTTCCTTCTGTTTTTCCACCGGCGGGCACCAGGGAATGGTGTCCACCAGGTCCGGGAGGTACTCATCGCCCTCCTCCATATAGCAGCGGATAAACTCCCAGTACATGGTCAGGTCTTCGGGATCCAAGTTTAAATTGACTGGAAGAGGGATCGCCTCCGCTACCGTATCTCCGTCGTCCTCCGTAACACATCCGATAATGGTCCATTCAGTGGTGGTAGGGGATACCTTTCCACTGGTCAGAACAAAGTGAATATCTCTCCACGGCACAGACAAAACCGTCCCACAGAATCGGTAGACATACACCATCCCGTTTTTACGGTTAAAGCGGATCGGATAGTAGGTGCTTAACAACGCCTCAGAAGTCATCATTCGGTATGTGAGTAGAGAGAACGGCAATGTGACAGCCCAGATTAAAGCGGTTCCAAACCAGATGCCAAAACTATACCCCCCCCATCCCATCATCACCGCAATGAAGCTGTAGCAAAACAAACTAAAGCTCATGCAAAAAAAGAAAGCTCCTGCCAACGTCTTCGTACCGCGCCAGTTGTAATAACGATCAACCAGCTCCAGATAAGTCGAGTTCAGCCGGACCACGCTGTCGAACCCATAAATCCCTTTTACATCCGGGTCGCCTGCTTTGTGAGAATATATCCGGCTAACATTTTCATCACTAAGCCGGATAAACCCGGTGTAAAACCGCGTTGACGGGTCGGCAGGGAATCGTTTAAAGGGATTAAACATGTGCCGCTCCCTGTGCGTTCAGGGCCATATAGCCATCCTTTTCCATAAGTGCGTCCGGATAAATAGCCGGAATATCGTTCTCACCCGGCGGCACCCGCCGCCATTGCGTGCTGAGCAGCCAGTTCTGTATATTATTGCGGCAGTGAATTAACAGCCAGGCTCCCGACCCCAGAGCCAGCAGCATCCCGACAAAAATCCCCGCGGGTCCCAGCAGAAACGCCGCCAGTTGAGAGCCGGCCAGAGTGGCCCGCGATACGCCAAACAATGAGGTGAGGAGCGCAACGGATATTCTGCTGCCTCCACCAACGGTCATCATCCCGACACCGGCAGCGGATAAAAATAACCGTCGCCGGTGGCGTAATAGTTCATCCAGCGCTGTGAGCGTTCCGCCAGGATATACAGATAGCCCTGCCGCATCAGCCGGGCGGCGTAGTCGGCCTCGCCTTCCGCCGCCACAGTGATGCTGCCTGGCGGCGTCGGCAGCCTGTCGCCTTTTTCCATGACTGCCGGACGAACCGGTAAGACGGGTAAACCGTAGCGCCGGCAGAATTTGCATCCCTTCGCGTTGCTCATGATGAGTCAGTTCCTTTTCCTGTCAGGGAGGCTGACCGGCCGACCGGAAACTATGCCCCTGTTTTTATGGTGGTTATCTCCCCATCATACACCACGCATGACATAAGCGAAATTTACTGGATACCTGAAGGCACACGATGAGAGGCAAAGGACTGACGACCTCCGGAAAAAGAGAAACGGACAAAATCCTTTTCGCAAAGGCACCTGCGGTGCATCCAGCGACAGGTGCGGGACAGAGCGCGAAGGTGACGCTTACAGCGACCGGGTGAACGAACCCATCGTTCAGTCCGACTGCTGCGCCCGTTCCGGTAACTATCATCTTGAGTCCAACTCGGTAAGGCACGACAACGCGCCAGTGGCAGCAGCCATTGGTAACAGGGGTGTGCAACTAAGGAGTACTAAAGAGGTCCTGAAGTTGTGGCTTGAGTACAGCTACACCGGGAGAGCAGATTTGGTAATTGCGGCCTTGTACACCCAGTTACCTCGGCTAGAGAATCTGCCTGGATTTTCTGTCCATCGGAAAAATCATCTGCCAGTTTTTTTCGTTTACAGAGCAGGAGATTACGCACAAAGAAAAAGGATCTCGAGGAGATCCTTTTCGGTTCGTGACCGGGAAACCTTTCAGTCTGCGCTCTCCTGCCCACCATATTTGGCTCTCAGGCGGGCGGTAATCCGGTCCATCGCCTCGCGCTCCCGGGCAAAGCTTTGTGCATAGCGCGTTTTACCCTGTAGCCCCAGCATCGGCCGCCAGACCTGCGGCGGGTTATTCTCCGCCCCCTTATTCACCGGATCGTCTGCAGCCGGCTGACAGGCCGCAACCACCTCCGCCGGCCATGCCGGAATTTTGCTGGTCGCCATCACCAGCCAGCGCGGAAAGCTGATCACGAAGAAAATGGGCAGCTGGAGCGCATTCACAATCAGACCGAGCCGCCCGAACAACTGCTTGCTGAGGTAGAGCAGCCCGAACAGCCAGCCTTCCTTCTGTTTTTCCACCGGCGGGCACCAGGGAATGGTGTCCACCAGGTCCGGGAGGTACTCATCCCCCTCTTCCATATAACAGCGGATAAATTCCCAGTACATGAGTATGACCTCAGGGCCCTGGCTCAAATCAATCGGAAGGGGAATAGTTTCCGCTACCGTGTCCCCGTCTTCTTCCGTGGTACACCCCACAATGGTCCACTGCGTTGAGAATCGCATTTTTGCTGAAGTCAGGACAAAGTGGATATCCCGCCACGGAACAGACAACACCGTTCCGCCGGACTGATACACATACACCATCCCGTTTTTACGGTTAAAGCGGATCGGATAATAGGTACTGAAAAACACCTCAGAGGTCATCATTCGGTATGTGAGTAAAGAAACCGGTAATGTAATAACCCACGTTAAAATAGCCGCAAACCAGATGCCAAAACTGTACCCCCCCCATCCCAGCACCACTCCGATAGTGCCGTAACAAAACAAACCAAAGAACATACAAAAAAAGATTACCCCGGCCAGCGTCCACGTTCCGCGCCAGTTGTAGGACTGGTCAACCAGCTCCAGATAGGTCGAGTTCAGCCGGACCACGCTGTCAAACCCAGAAATACCTTTCACATTCGGGTCGCCTTTTTCCTGCGAATAAATCCGGGAAACGCCTTTATATCCAAACTGCCCCCCTTTATCACTCAGACGAAGAAACCCCTTATAGAACCGCCCTGAGGATGGGTCGACAGGGAGTCGCTTAAAAGGATTAAACATGTGCCGCTCCCTGTGCGTTCAGGGCCATATAGCCGTCCTTTTCCATACGTGCATCCGGATAGATAGCCGGGATATCACTCTCCCCCGGCGGCAGCCGCCGCCACTGCGTGCTGAGCGGCCAGCTCTGTATATTATTGCGGCTGTGGATTAACAGCCAGGCTCCCGCTCCCAGAGCCAGCAGCATCCCGACCAAAATCCCCGCAGCTCCCAGCAGAAACGCCGCCAGTTGAGAGCCGGCCAGAGTGGCCCGCGATACGCCAAACAATGAGGTGAGGAGCGCTACAGATATTCTGCTGCCTCCACCAACGGTCATCATCCAGACACCGGCAGCGTCACCAGCGACGCGGTGGCCAGCTCTGCCGGCTGGGTGATACAGGATTTCATCTCCCCACTTTCCACGCGCGGTGGTACGCTGCCGCCTTCCGGCAGCGGATAAAAATAACCGTCGCCGGTGGCGTAATAGTTCATCCAGCGCTGTGAGCGTTCCGCCAGGATATACAGATAGCCCTGCCGCATCAGCCGGGCGGTGTAGTCGGCCTCGCCTTCCACCGCCACAGTGATGCTGCCTGGCGGCGTCGGCAGCCTGTCGCCTTTTTCCATGACTGCCGGACGAACCGGTAAGACGGATAAACCGTAGCGCCGGCAGAATTGGCATCCCTTCGCGTTGCTCATGATGAGTCAGTTCCTTTTCCTGTCAGCAGAGGCTGACCGGCTGACCGGAAACTATGCCCCTGTTTTTATGGTGGTTATCTCCTCATCATACACCACGCATGACATAAGCGAAATTTACTGGATACCTGAAGGCACACGATGAGAGGCAAAGGACTGACGACCTCCGGAAAAGAGAAACGGACAAAATCCTTCTCGCAAAGGCACCTGCGATGCATCCAGCGACAGGTGCGGGACAGAGCGCGAAGGTGACGCTTACAGCGGCCGGGTGAACGACCCTATCGTTCAGTCCGACTGCTGCGCCCTTTCCGGTAACTATCATCTTGAGTTCAACCCGGAAAGGCACGACAACGCGCCAGTGGCAGCAGCCATTGGTAACAGGGGTGTGCAACTAAGGAGTACTAAAGAGGTCCTGAAGTTGTGGCTGGAGTACAGCTGCACCGGAAAAGCAGTTTTGGTAATTGCGGCCTGGTACACCCAGTTACTTCGGTTAGAAAATCTGCCCGGATTTTCTGTCCATCGGAAAAATCACCTGCCAGCTTTTTTCGTTTACAGAGCAGGAGATTACGCACAAAGAAAAAGGATCTCGAGGAGATCCTTTTCGGTTCGTGACCCGGTATACCGTCAGTCTGTGCTCTCCTGCCCGCCATATTTGACTTTCAGCCGGGCGATGATCCGGTCCATCGCCTCACGCTCTCTGGCAAAACTTTGTGCATAGCGCGTTTTCCCCTGCAGCCCCAGCATCGGCCGCCAGACCTGCGGCGGGTTATTCTCCGCCCCTTTATTGACCGGATCGTTTTCTGCCGGCTGACAGGCTGAAACCACCTCCGCCGGCCACACCGGAATGTTACAGGTAGCCATAACCAGCCAGCGTGGAAAACTAATCACGAAGAAAATGGGCAACTGCAGCGCATTCACAATCAGACCGAGCCGCCCGAACAACTGCTTACTGAGATAGAGCAGCCCGAACAGCCAGCCTTCCTTCTGTTTTTCGACCGGCGGGCACCAGGGAATGGTGTCCACCAGGTCCGGGAGGTACTCATCCCCCTCTTCCATATAACAGCGGATAAATTCCCAGTACATGAGGATGACCTCAGGGCCCTGGCTCAAATCAATCGGGAGGGGAATCGCCTTCGCGACCGTGTCCCCGTCCTCTTCCGTGGTGCACCCCACAATGGTCCATTGTGTTGAGGACCCCATCTTTGCTGAAGTCAGGACAAAGTGGATATCCCTCCACGGTACAAACAGCACCGTTCCACCGGACTGATACACATACACCATCCCATTTTTACGGTTAAATCGGATCGGATAGTAGGTACTGAAAAAAACCTCAGAGGTCATCATTCGATATGTGAGTAGAGAGAGCGGCAATGTGATAGCCCAGATTAAAAGGGTTCCAAACCAGAAACCAAAACTGTACCCCCCCCATCCCATCATCACTCCAATGAAGCTGTAGCAAAACAAACCAAAGAACATACAAAAAAAGATTACCCCGGCCAGCGTCCACGTTCCACGCCAGTTGTAGGACTGGTCAACCAGCTCCAGATAGGTCGAGTTCAGCCGGACCACGCTGTCAAACCCAGAAATACCTTTCACATTCGGGTCGCCTTTTTCCTGCGAATAAATCCGGGAAACGCCTTTATATCCAAACTGCCCCCCTTTATCACTCAGACGAAGAAACCCCTTATAGAACCGCCCTGAGGATGGGTCGACAGGGAGTCGCTTAAAAGGATTAAACATGTGCCGCTCCCTGTGCGTTCAGGGCCATATAGCCGTCCTTTTCCATACGTGCATCCGGATAGATAGCCGGGATATCACTCTCCCCCGGCGGCACCCGCCGCCACTGCATGCTAAGCAGCCAGTTCTGTATGTCGTTCCGGGTATGGCTTAACAGCCAGGCTCCCGCCCCCAAAACCAGCAGCATCCCGACAAATATCCCCGCAGGTCCCAGCAGAAACGCCGCCAGTTGGAAGCCGGCCAGAGTGGCCCGCGATACGCCAAACAATGAGGTGAGGAGCGCAACGGATATTCTGCTGCCTCCACCAACGGTCATCATCCAGACACCGGCAGCGGATAAAAATAACCGTCGCCGGTGGCGTAACAGTTCATCCAGCGCTGTGAGCGTTCCGCCAGGATATACAGATAGCCCTGCCGCATCAGCCGGGCGGTGTAGTCGGCCTCGCCTTCCGCCGCCACCGGCACAGTGATGCTGCCAGGCGGCGTCGGCAGCCTGTCGCCTTTTTCCATGACTGCCGGACGAACAGGCAAGACGGGTAAACCGTAGCGCCGGCAGAATTGGCATCCCTTCGCGTTGCTCATGATGAGTCAGTTCCTTTTCCTGTCAGGAGAGGCTGACCGGCTGACCGGAAACCATGCCCCTGTTTTTATGGTGGTTATCTCCTCATCATACACCACGCATGACATAAGCGAAATTTACTGAATACCTGACTGTCCCTGAGGCACACGATGAGAGGCAAAGGACTGACGACCTCCGGAAAAGAGAAACGGACAAAATTCTTTTCGCAAAGGCACCTGCGGTGCATCCAGCGACAGGTGCGGGACAGAGCGCGAAGGTGACGCTTACAGCGGCCGGGTGAACGAACCCATCGTTTAGTCCGACTGCTGCGCCCGTTCCGGTAACTATCATCTTGAGTCCAACCCGGTAAGGCACGACAACGCGCCAGTAGCAGCAGCCATTGGTAACAGGGGGGTGCAACTAAGGAGTACTAAAGAGGTCCTGAAGTTGTGGCTGGAGTACAGCTGCACCGGAAGAGCAGTTTTGGTAATTGCGGCCTTGTACACCCAGTTACCTCGGTTAGAAAATCTGCCTGGATTTTCTGTCCATCGGAAAAATCACCTGCCAGTTTTTTTCGTTTACAGAGCAGGAGATTACGCACAAAGAAGAAGGATCTCGAGGAGATCCTTTTTCGGCTCGTGACCTGGTATGCCGTCAGTCTGCGCTCTCCTGCCCACCATATTTGGCTCTCAGGCGGGCGGTAATCCGGTCCATCGCCTCGCGCTCCCGGGCAAAGCTTTGCGCGTAGCGAGCTTTCCCCTGAAGCCCCAGCATCGGCCGCCAGACCTGCGGCGGGTTATTCTCCGCCCCCTTATTCACCGGATCGTCTGCAGCCGGCTGACAGGCCGCAACCACCTCCGCCGGCCATGCCGGAATTTTACTGGTCGCCATCACCAGCCAGCGCGGAAAGCTGATCACGAAGAAAATGGGCAGCTGCAGCGCATTCACAATCAGACCGAGCCGCCCGAACAACTGCTTGCTGAGGTAGAGCAGACCGAACAGCCAGCCTTCCTTTTGTTTTTCCACCGGCGGGCACCAGGGAATGGTGTCCACCAGGTCCGGGAGGTACTCATCCCCCTCTTCCATATAACAGCGGATAAACTCCCAGTACATGAGTATGACCTCAGGGCCCTGGCTCAAATCAATCGGAAGGGGAATAGTTTCCGCTACCGTGTCCCCGTCTTCTTCCGTAGTACACCCCACAATGGTCCACTGCGTTGATAATGGCATTTTTGCTGAACACAGAACAAAGTTGATATCCCGCCACGGAACGGACAGCACCGTTCCACCTGACTGATACACATACATCATCCCGTTTTTACGGTTAAAACGGATCGGATAGTAGGTGCTGAAAAATATCTCAGAGGTCATTAATCGATATGTCACCCAAGAGAGCGGAAGTGATATTAAGCACCAGACCACAATCAAATATATCCAAGTCTGAAGCGGATACCCGCCCTCCCAGAGCATAGGAACTATCAATGAGAGAAAGGTGCCTATAAATATCAGACAAAAAAAGAAAGCCCCGGCCAGCGTCCACGTTCCGCGCCAGTTGTAAGAACGGTCAACCAGCTCCAGATAGGTCGAGTTCAGCCGCACCACGCTGTCGAACCCGTAAATCCCTTTCACATCCGGGTCGCCTGTCTGCTGCGAATAAATCCGGGATATACTATTATCACTCAGATTTAAAAAAGGCGCATTGAACCGTTTTGACGGGTCTCCAGGCAGCCGCTTAAAAGGATTAAACATGTGCGCCTCCCTTTGGGATCAGACTCATATAGCCATCCTTTTCCATACGTGCATCCGGATAGATAGCCGGAATATCGCTCTCGCCCGGCGGCACCCGCCGCCACTGCGTGCTGAGCAGCCAGCTCTGTATATTATTGCGGCTGTGGATTAACAGCCAGGCTCCGGCCCCCAGAGCCAGCAGCATCCTGACAAAAATCCCCGCTGGTCCCAGCAGAAACGCCGCCAGTTGGAAGCCGGCCAGAGTGGCCCGCGATACGCCAAACAATGAGGTGAGGAGCGCAACGGATATTCTGCTGCCTCCACCAACGGTCATCATCCAGACACCGGCAGCGGATAAAAATAACCGTCGCCGGTGGCGTAATAGCTCATCCAGCGCTGTGAGCGTTCCGCCTGGATATACAGATAGCCCTGCCGCATCAGCCGGGCGGCGTAGTCGGCCTCGCCTTCCACCGCCACAGTGATGCTGCCTGGCGGCGTCGGCAGCCTGTCGCCTTTTTCCATGACTGCCGGACGAACCGGTAAGACGGGTAAACCGTAGCGCCGGCAGAATTGGCATCCCTTCGCGTTGCTCATGATGAGTCAGTTCCTTTTCCTGTCAGCAGAGGCTGACCGGCTGACCGGCTGACCGGAAACTATGCCCCTGTTTTTATGGTGGTTATCTCCTCATCATACACCACGCATGACATAAGCGAAATTTACTGGATACCTGAAGGCACACGATGAGAGGCAAAGGACTGACGACCTCCGGAAAAGAGAAACGGACAAAATCCTTCTCGCAAAGGCATCTGCGATGCATCCAGCGACAGGTGCGGGACAGAGCGCGAAGGTGACGCTTACAGCGGCCGGGTGAACGACCCTATCGTTCAGTCCGACTGCTGCGCCCTTTCCGGTAACTATCATCTTGAGTCCAACCCGGTAAGGCACGACAACGCGCCAGTGGCAGCAGCCATTGGTAACAGGGGTGTGCAACTAAGGAGTACTAAAGAGGTCCTGAAGTTGTGGCTGGAGTACAGCTGCACCGGAAAAGCAGTTTTGGTAATTGCGGCCTTGTACACCCAGTTACCTCGGCTAGAAAATCTGCCCGGATTTTCTGTCCATCGGAAAAATCACCTGCCAGCTTTTTTCGTTTACAGAGCAGGAGATTACGCACAAAGAAAAAGGATCTCGAGGAGATCCTTTTCGGTTCGTGACCGGGAAACCTTTCAGTCTGCGCTCTCCTGCCCACCATATTTGGCTCTCAGGCGGGCGGTAATCCGGTCCATCGCCTCGCGCTCCCGGGCAAAGCTTTGTGCATAGCGCGTTTTACCCTGTAGCCCCAGCATCGGCCGCCAGACCTGCGGCGGGTTATTCTCCGCCCCCTTATTCACCGGATCGTCTGCAGCCGGCTGACAGGCCGCAACCACCTCCGCCGGCCATGCCGGAATTTTACTGGTCGCCATCACCAGCCAGCGCGGAAAGCTGATCACGAAGAAAATGGGCAGCTGCAGCGCATTCACAATCAGACCGAGCCGCCCGAACAACTGCTTGCTGAGGTAGAGCAGCCCGAACAGCCAGCCTTCCTTCTGTTTTTCCACCGGCGGGCACCAGGGAATGGTGTCCACCAGGTCCGGGAGGTACTCATCGCCCTCCTCCATATAGCAGCGGATAAACTCCCAGTACATGGTCAGGTCTTCGGGATCCAAGTTTAAATTGACTGGAAGAGGGATCGCCTCCGCTACCGTATCTCCGTCGTCCTCCGTAACACATCCGATAATGGTCCATTCAGTGGTGGTAGGGGATACCTTTCCACTGGTCAGAACAAAGTGAATATCTCTCCACGGCACAGACAAAACCGTCCCACAGGATCGGTAGACATACACCATCCCGTTTTTACGGTTAAAGCGGATCGGATAGTAGGTGCTTAACAACGCCTCAGAAGTCATCATTCGGTATGTGAGTAGAGAGAGCGGCAATGTAATAACCCACGTTAAAATAGCCGCAAACCAGATGCCAAAACTGTATCCCCCCCATCCCAGCACAGCTCCGATGGTGCCGTAACAAAACAAACCAAAGAACATGCAAAAAAAGAAGGTCCCTGCCAACGTCTTCGTACCGCGCCAGTTGTAATAACGGTCAACCAGCTCCAGATAAGTCGAGTTCAGCCGGACCACGCTGTCGAACCCATAAATCCCTTTCACATCCGGGTCGCCTGTCTGCTGCGAATAAACTCGAGAGACGCCTTTATCACTCAGCCGGAGAAACCCGGTGTAAAACCGCGTTGACGGGTCGGCAGGGAATCGTTTAAAGGGATTAAACATGTGCGGCCCCCTGTGCGGTGAGGGCCATATAGCCGTCTTTTTCCATACGGGCGTCCGGATAAATAGCCGGAATATCACTCTCGCCCGGCGGCACCCGCCGCCACTGCGTGCTGAGCAGCCAGCTCTGTATATTATTGCGGCTGTGGATTAACAGCCAGGCTCCCGCCCCCAGAGCCAGCAGCATCCCGACAAAAATCCCCGCAGGTCCCAGCAGAAACGCCGCCAGTTGAGAGCCGGCCAGAGTGGCCCGCGATACGCCAAACAATGAGGTGAGGAGCGCTACAGATATTCTGCTGCCTCCACCAACGGTCATCATCCCGACCCCCGCGGAATTAATCAAATGCCCCAGGCCAGTGCCGACTTTTCCTTCGAAGGCATCAGACAATCCATTCCAAAATTCAATACCGGAATAAATTACACCGCCACTATACCCTGTCCAGCCCCAGATACCCGCCCCCACAACCCTCATCGCGCCGTTCCTGACCAGCGATATGACCGAAGGCAGCTCCAGCCTCATCAGCGGCGTCATCGCCAGTTTCAGCGCCTCCGCCGTTGACGCCACCGCCATGCCGGCATTGGCCCCGAACACCGTCGCAGCCTTCCCTTCAACCGGCAGGCCGCTATTTTTCAGACCATAGCTCAGCACCATCCACTGGAAGTACGCCGAAAACACCGTCCCGCCAAACGTCATGCCTTTCGCCGCCATCTCCGTCGCCAGCGTACCGGGTTTCATCCCACTCAGCTTCGCCACCGATGCATTCAGTGAAGTCGGGAACAGCATCCGCGCCAGTTCATCCTCCGTGAGCATCACCGTACTGAGCTTCGCCAGCCGTTCTTTAACCGGCAGGGCTGCCAGCGCTTTCGCCGCCGCCACATCCAGGATGCGCGGCAGCTGTATCTGCCCACCCGCGCTCTCCGGCAATTCTTTCACCAGCCGCTCAGCCAGCTTACGCATCGCGGTATACAGCTGGCCGCCGCTTTTTCCGCTCATCTCCAGCATCCCGGCCATTCCCCGGGTCATGGCCCCGACAAAGTTTTTCGTCCCCGGCATCACGCTGACCGCCGAGAACGCCTTGCCCTGCATCGCCAGCATCCCGATGGCAAAGCGCACCGGCGTACCCTTCACCATCAGGTCCACCGATTTCATCATCGCCTCAGACCACAGCAGGCTGAGCTTTTCCAGCCCCGTCAGAATGGCACCGGCATAGTTGCCGCTGTATCCCTTGGCCCCGTCTGCCAGGCGATCCCAGCTCATCCCCAGCCACCAGTCCGGCCCGCCGGTTTTCAGTTGTGCATCTACCTGCGCTATCCACCCGTCATGATTAAAGAATGCCGCCCGCTGCAGGAAGTTTTCCGGGGTCAGCGCGGCCTGATTCAGCTGCTGGTCGATGTGGGTGATTACCCCACCTTTGTCACTCATCCCCGCCAGCACTTTCGCCACCGTCTGGATATAGCGCCCGCCGCTGTGCGCACAGGTCGGGTCAAAATGCTGCACAAAGTAATCGGCCATCGCCGGCCCCTGCAGCCAGGCCAGGTACATCCGGGTAACGGGAATGACTGAACTATTGTCGTACGCTGTCAGCCAGTCTTTCAGGGTCTGGCTGAACGCCTGCTCCTGCGTCCGGTCGATGTATTTTTCGTAACCGCTCTGCCACGCCTCGTCCACCCGGTCATCCCGGCTGACATCGTTCAGCGCGTGCATCCTGTCGGCCACGGCCGGGGCCGGAAAGTGCGGTCCCGCCGGGCTGTCCCAGCCGTAGCGCATCTGCTGCTCAAAATGCGCGTCGCCGGTCTCTGCAGACAGATAAAAATGATTGCGCATCGCCAGCTCAACGCTGCCGAGCATCGTCTGCAGCGCAATACCCCGGCTCAGCGCCGGGTTAGTGGCAATGGCCTGCTGCATCCGGTAGCGCGCCAGCGCCGAAATCTCCGTCGCCACCCCGACCGGATCGGAAAGCACCAGAATCGCGCCGTTGCCGGCGCTCAGGCTCTCGGCGGCCTGCTGCAGGTCGGTTGCTGAATGCCGGCTGACGGCCCTGAGGGGTGACGGTGTCCAGTGTTTAAGGGTGCTGCGGCTCAGCCCCGGGCTGTACTCCGCCACGCTGCTGAGCTGGCTGAACGGCAGCGCCTGCTGTCCGCTGTGCCTGGCAAGCCACGCATCCATATCAAATGGCTGCATGTACCGGCGGCGGAAAGTCGCCTCCTCATGCTGCCGGCGCACTGCAGGCGTCCACTGCTCTTCTGACCAGGCAAACCAGTACACCCCGTTCAGCATACCCGGCGGTTTTACCGGCAGCGTCACCAGCGACGCGGTGGCCAGCTCTGCCGGCTGGGTAATACAGGGTTTCATCTCCCCGCTTTCCACGCGCGGCGGTACGCTGCCGTCTTCCGGCAGCGGGTAAAAATAACCGTCGCCGGTGGCGTAATAGTTCATCCAGCGCTGTGAGCGTTCCGCCAGGATATACAGATAGCCCTGCCGCATCAGCCGGGCGGTGTAGTCGGCCTCGCCTTCCGCCGCCACCGGCACAGTGATGCTGCCAGGCAGCGTCGGCAGCCTGTCGCCTTTTTCCATGACTGCCGGACGAACAGGCAAGACGGGTAAACCGTAGCGCCGGCAGAATTTGCATCCCTTCGCGTTGCTCATGATGAGTCAGTTCCTTTTCCTGTCAGGAGAGGCTGACCGGCTGACCGGAAACCATGCCCCTGTTTTTATGGTGGTTATCTCCCCATCATACACCACGCATGACATAACCGAAATCAGCTACCGGACAGGCAAGGATCAACACGGTGAGTTTGAAACCAGTGAACTGATACGGATCAACGGTGATCTCAATACGAGTGCGACACCGCGGCGGCACAGAAAGGGACCGTCAAAAGGTGATATTTCGGCGGAAAATTCGCAGCTCGCGGCGATTCAGAAGCAACTGGACTCCCTGTAGCAGACTATCACCCTGATAGCAGCTTGAGCTGATGCGCAGTACCTTCCGGGTTATCAGCACGGTGCGGGCGCGAGTGCTGCCGGGCTGGATGAGCGCCTGCTGCTGCCTGATGGCCCCGGTGGAGGAGGCGCTGGCGTATTAAAGCGGGGACGGCTGGGCAGAGCCAGACAACAATATCGCAGAAAACGCTCTGCAGATGGTGAGCCTGGCGCGGAAAAACTGGCTATTCTTCGGCTCAGATCACGGCGGCGATCGCGTTGCGCTGCTGTACAGCAAACTGAATGGCGTAGATTTTGAGAGCTATATGCGGCATCTGATGACAGTTATCGCCGACTGGCCGGTCACCCGCGTACCTGAACTTCTGCTGTGGAATATCATTATCCGTTCTGAAGTAGAATCAATACGGTTCAGGTTGGACGCTGACCGGCGAGAAATAATTCCGGCGATTTGATGGGATATTTAAGTGGGGGCGTTTGCAACTCCCTTTCTCATACCACCCAGGGAACCGGCGATGAAAACATCACCGCCACTACAATGGCATCAGAAACGAAAAAAGCACCCATTGGGTGCTTTTTCCTGAATTTGGTGGGTCGTGCAGGATTCGAACCTGCGACCAATTGATTAAAAGTCAACTGCTCTACCAACTGAGCTAACGACCCGCTGTGCGGTTTAAACTCTTACTCTTCGAAGTGGTGGGTCGTGCAGGATGACTCGGCCTGTGGCCTCGCCCTTCGGGCCGTTGCCGGAGGCAACGTTGTCTCGCTTTCGCTCGACCAGAACCTTTACGGTTCTCATCCTTTCCGATTTGACACCGGGTACAACTTTTAAATTGGTGGGTCGTGCAGGATTCGAACCTGCGACCAATTGATTAAAAGTCAACTGCTCTACCAACTGAGCTAACGACCCGCTGTGCGGTTTAAACTTTTACTCTTCGAAGTGGTGGGTCGTGCAGGATGACTCGGCCTGTGGCCTCGCCCTTCGGGCCGTTGCCGGAGGCAACGTTGTCTCGCTTTCGCTCGACCCGAACCTTTACGGTTCTCATCCTTTCCGATTTGACACCGGGTACAACTTTAAAATTGGTGGGTCGTGCAGGATTCGAACCTGCGACCAATTGATTAAAAGTCAACTGCTCTACCAACTGAGCTAACGACCCGCAGTGCGGTTTAAACTTTACTCTTCGAAGTGGTGGGTCGTGCAGGATGACTCGGCCTGTGGCCTCGCCCTTCGGGCCGTTGCCGGAGGCAACGTTGTCTCGCTTTCGCTCGACCCGAACCTTTACGGTTCTCATCCTTTCCGATTTGACACCGGGTACAACTTTAAAATTGGTGGGTCGTGCAGGATTCGAACCTGCGACCAATTGATTAAAAGTCAACTGCTCTACCAACTGAGCTAACGACCCACTTTTATGCTGTCAGCGCGCTTTCACTTATGCCCTGTCAACGGCGGCATATATTACTGATTTGAATTTTCAGCGCAACCACTATTTTCCAATAAGTGGTTCAACTGCTTGCCTTTCGTGCGGCAAGACCAGAAATCACTCGATATCTGGTCAAACCGCGACGATTACAGGCTCGCAGCGCGTTTTTGCGCCTGCTTTGCTGATTCAGTATTTGGATACTGTTTGATGACCTGCTGATAAACCGCTTTGGCTTTCGCATTGTCACCTTTGTCCTGCATGATCACCCCCACCTTATACAGCGCTTCCGAGCTTTTCGGTGATTTAGGGTAATTTTTGACAACAGTAGCGAAATAATAAGCAGCGTCGTCTTTCTTCCCTTTGTTGTAATTCAACTGACCGAGCCAGTAATTGGCATTCGGCTGGTAAGTAGAGTCCGGGTATTTCTTAATGAATGCCTGAAAAGCCGCAATCGCTTGATCGTATTGCTTCTTCTCCAGCACCAGCGATACCGCAGCATTGTAATCCGTGTTGGCATCACCGCTCTGCGTTGGGGCAGCAGTGCTGCTGTCGCCGCCTGTAGACGCCCCGGTAGCCGCTGCCGCAGCACCCGCACCCGCACCCGCACCAGCAGAAGCTGCATCGCCACCTGACGTGGCCTGTGCGCCACCGTTGCTGCTGATACTGTCGATTTGTTGATAGATCTGTTTCTGCCGCTCAACAACCTGATTCAGTTGGTAAGTACTTTCCTGAATCTGACCACGCAATGAGTCGATATCGCGCTGATTATCATTGAGCTGCTGCTGAAGTTGTTGAAGGAGTTGCCCCTGAGCATTAGAAATACGCTCAAGTGTAGTGACACGGTCTTCTACCGAGCCAGAGCCAACGCTACTGATTGACGCCTGGGCATTAGCGGCCCAGGGGGCCGCTACGCCAATCAGTAACGACAGACTCAACAGGTGAGTTCTGAAGCTACTAATCATGTGATTCTCTTAGTATACCAGTACGGCACGACGGTTTTTGGCATAAGCCGCTTCGTCATGACCCAGTACAGCTGGTTTTTCTTTACCGTAAGAAACGATAGAGATCTGGTCAGCAGAAACGCCTTTACCCTGCAGGTACATTTTCACCGAGTTAGCACGACGCTCGCCCAGGGAAATGTTGTACTCAGGAGTACCGCGCTCATCCGCATGGCCTTCAACGGTGACTTTAT
Source organism: Winslowiella sp. 2C04 (assembly GCF_050037805.1). Taxonomy (NCBI): domain Bacteria; kingdom Pseudomonadati; phylum Pseudomonadota; class Gammaproteobacteria; order Enterobacterales; family Erwiniaceae; genus Winslowiella; species Winslowiella sp. 2C04. The sequence goes on from NZ_CP188300.1 coordinate 3,275,544, forward strand.
AAGACGGGTTGCTACGCAGGAATGCTGCGTGTGCATCCAGCATCTGAGAGAAGTCAGAACCGATGTCGTATTTGTCCAGACCGAAGTAGACAATGTTGTTTCTCTGCAGTTCTTGCATCTGCAGACGTGCTTGTTCTTCAGAAGACATGTTACCGTTGTTCATGCCGCTGTTAGAACCATTACCATCAGCACCCATACCGGTCTGATCGTTGTTGTTGTTTTTATGTGAGCTACATGCAGCCACAGCAATCACTGGCAGTGCCAGCAGTAAACCCTTCAGCACTTTGTTCAGTTGCATTTCTAAAATCCTATTATTGTTTGCTATACACATTTACACATGCATCACAGATACGGCGACCAGGCAGGAGATTTGACCTGTCCATCAGTTGCCGGAAGACGCGCTTTGAAACGCCCATCGGTCGAAACCAACTGCAACACGGAACCCATACCCTGAGTAGAGCTGTAGATCACCATCGTGCCGTTAGGTGCGAGACTTGGCGTCTCATCCAGGAACGTGTCCGTTAATGTTTGAACGGCTCCCGTTTCCAGATCTTGTCTGGCGATATGCTGCGCACCGCCATTGGTGCTTACCATCACCAAAGATTTACCGTCGGAGCTGACATCAGAGTTCTGATTCTGAGAACCTTCCCAGGTCAGACGCTGTGGCGCGCCGCCGTTAATATTTACTTTATAAATCTGAGGGCGACCTGCCTGATCCGAGGTATAGGCCAGGTTCTGGCTATCCGGGAACCAGGTCGGCTCAGTATTGTTGCTGCGACCATCGGTTATCTGACGCATCTGACCAGAAGCAAGGTCGGTGACATAAATATTCAGGCTACCGCTTTTAGACAGCGCGAATGCCAGCTTGCTGCCGTCCGGTGAGAACGCTGGCGCACCGTTGTGACGCGGGAACGAAGCAATTTGTTTCGTTGCTCCGGTTGCCAGTGTCTGCACCACCAGCGCTGAACGACCGCTTTCAAACGTCACGTAAGCCAGTTTGCTGGCATCCGGTGACCATGACGGTGACATCAGCGGCTGTGGAGAACGGTGAACCACGGCCTGATTGTAGCCATCGTAGTCAGAGACGCGCAGCTCATACGGGAACTGACCGCCGTTGGTGGTGACCACGTAAGCAATACGGGTACGGAACGCGCCCTTAATCCCGGTCAGCTTCTCAAACGCTTCATCACTGGCAGTGTGGGCAGCAAAACGCAGCCACTGCTTAGTCACCTTGAATGAGTTCTGTGCCAGTACAGTACCCGGAGAACCGGCAGTATCGACCAGTTGATAAGAGACCGTGTAGCTGCCATCGGCGCCAGGCTGTACCTGACCGACCACAACAGCGTCAATGCCCAGTGCGCTCCACGCGGCAGGCTGAACTTCAGATGGTGAAGTCGGCTGCTGTGGTAAACGCGCGCGATCCAGTGGGTTAAATTTACCACTGTTGCGCAAATCGGCAGCGACAATACCGCCAATATCTTCTGGTGCCGCACCCGGGCCTTCCCATTTAAACGGCACAACGCCGATAGGACGCGCGGAGTTAACACCCTGGGTAATCTCAATACGGACTTCAGCATGCAGCACGGCTGCCCACAGAAGTAAAAAGCTTAACGCTACACGAAGTGCCTGCTTCATCATTTCTCCCTTATCTGAACGCGTAGTTCTCGATAATTAGCAGTGTTTCAACGAACCATTAATGCAAAGCAATTTAGAGTACGGCATGTTTAACATAGTTCAACATGCCGAATGTTACTGCGTTACTGAGGTTTAAAAGTCATCGGTGCATTTTTAAACACTTCATACACTGCCTGGCTTGGTGGCTTAGGAATGCGGGCCTGTCTGGCTGCTGCAATCGCTGCACGACAAAGTGCCGGGTCGCCACCTTCCGCTTTCACATCTATCAACAAACCATCCGGTGCCAGTTTAATGCGTAAATCACAGCTTTTGCCACGGTATAAATCCGCATCATAGAACTTGCTTTGAATCGCGCCGACGATCTGGCCTAAATATCCATTAATCTCAGCACCTGACGCACCGGCTGTTTTCTGATTTCCCTGCCCTGCCGCCCCGCTTTTACCTTCTTTCGGGGCATTCTTACCGGAAGTCAGCCCGCCGAGAAGATCGTCGACGTCACTGGACGCCGCAGCATCAGCAGCCGCCTTCTTCTTCGCATCGGCAGCCGCTTTGGCTTTCGCCGCAGCATCCGCTTTTTTCTTCGCGTCAGCAGCGGCTTTCTCTTTAGCTGCTTCAGCCGCTTTCTCTTTCGCTTCCTGAGCCGCTTTCTCCTGCGCCTCTTTAGCATCTGCTGCCGCTTTGGCTTTCGCATCGGCTGCTGCCTTCGCTTTAGCATCGGCTTTCGCTTTCGCGTCTTCCGCCGCCTTCACTTTAGCCGCTTCTGCCGCAGCCTCTTTTGCCGCGGCCTCTTTCGCCTGCTCTTCCGCTTTTTTCTTCGCATCAGCAGCCGCTTTCTTCACTTCTTCGTCAGCCTTCTTCTTCGCCTCAGCAGCGGCTTTGGCCTGAGCATCCGCTTCCACTTTAGCATCGGCTTTCGCCTTCGCAGCTGCCGCTTCCGCCTGTTTCTGCTGCTCCTGCGCTTCTTTAGCGGCTGCCTGCGCTTGTTTCTGCTGCTCGGCCTGATCCTTAGCCTGCTGTTTCGCTTCTTCCTGAGCCTGCAAACGCTCTTTCTCCAGCTCTTTCAACCGCTGTTGTTCCGCAGCCTGCTTCTGCTGAAGCTCCTCTGCCTGCTGTTCAGCCTGCTTTTTACGCTGCTGCTCAGCCCGCTTGCTGTCATTTTGTTGATTCTGCTGACGATTATACTGTTCAACCATCGCGCCAGAATCGACCATCACGGCATCTATATCGCTCCCGCCACCGCCAGCGCTGGCGTCGATTTTTTCGTCAAACGAGCTCCAGATCAGCAATGCAATCAGAATGATATGCAGTATCACTGAGATGATAATGGCGCGTTTTAACTTATCGTTCTGCTCGGTTGCCTTCGACACTCTCGGTTCCCAAAAAACGGTTCGAATGAATTAGATCGGCTGCGTCATTAATCCGACGGACTTCACGCCCGCCTGGTGCAGCAGATTCAGCGCTTTGATGATTTCGTCATAAGGCACGTCTTTTGCGCCGCCAATCAGGAACACCGTTTTCGGGTTCTCCTGAAGTCGACGCTGCGCTTCAGCCACCACCTGCTCGGAAGGCAGCTGCTCCATACGATCGTGATCCACCACCAGGCTGTACTGACCGACACCTGACACTTCAACGATCACCGGTGGATTATCATCACTGGAGACCGTTTTTGAATCTGTCGCATCCGGCAGATCAACTTCCACGCTCTGAGTAATGATCGGTGCTGTAGCCATAAAAATCAGCAGCAGCACCAGTAGCACGTCGAGCAGCGGAACAATGTTGATCTCGGACTTGAGATCGCGGCGACCGCGACCACGCGTTCTGGCCATGGGTAACCTCCGATTACTTGCTGTTCTCGCTGGAGAACGCCTGACGATGCAGGATAGCCGTGAACTCTTCCATAAAGTTGTCGTAGTTCTGCTCAAGCTTGTTGACGCGCAGGGTCAGGCGGTTGAAGGCCATAACCGCCGGAATTGCGGCAAACAGGCCGATTGCGGTAGCGATCAGTGCTTCGGCAATACCCGGTGCAACCATCTGCAAGGTGGCCTGCTTCACCGCGCCCAGCGCGATAAAGGCATGCATAATCCCCCAGACAGTACCAAACAGACCGATATACGGGCTGATGGAACCGACGGTGCCAAGAAACGGAATATGGTTTTCCAGCGTTTCCAGCTCACGGTTCATGGAAATACGCATTGCACGGCTGGCACCTTCCACCACCGCTTCTGGCGCATGGTTATTGGCACGATGCAGTCGCGCAAACTCTTTAAAGCCGGCATAGAAAATTTGCTCAGAGCCGCCAAGCTCATCACGACGTGCCTGGCTCTCCTGATACAGACGAGACAGTTCAATACCGGACCAAAATTTATCTTCAAAAGCCTCAGCATCACGCCCTGCGGCGTTGAGTATACGGGTACGCTGGATAATGATTGCCCATGAGGCAATAGAAAATCCAATCAAAATCAACATGATAAGTTTGACCAGAAGGCTTGCCTTCAGGAACAAATCAAGAACGTTCATGTCAGCCACTGCTTGAACTCCGCGACAATAGACTTGGGAAGCGCTATCGGCTTCATTAGATGTGGGTTGATGCAGGCGATCAGAACTTCCGCTTCGTTCAGAACCTTGCCTTCAGCATTAACGATACGTTGTGCGAATGTCATAGTTGTCCTGCGCATGGCTACTATCTCGCTTTGCACTTCCAGCAAATCATCAAGGCGCGCTGGCGCAAGGTAGTCAACTGTGATTCGACGCACCACAAAAGCAAGCTGCTGTTCCAGCAGTGCTTGTTGGTTGAAATGTTGCTGGCGCAGCATTTCAGTACGTGCTCGTTCATAAAAAGCGACATAGCTGGCATGGTAAACCACGCCGCCGGCATCCGTATCTTCGTAATAGACGCGAACCGGCCATCTAAACAGCGTTGTACTCACTCTACATCCCGGTAATGCTCTTAAACGTTGCTACTATACGCAAGAGCGATCGGCTTTGGAATGGATTGCCAGAGGGTTACGAAAATAATTATCTGCAGGAAACAACTGGAAGGATTTTCGGGATGAATCTTAGACAAGTCCTGACAAAAAAAGAGATTTATCTACTTTTTAAATGGCCGTCAGTCGCCCGGCCATTGAAATCAGTCTTACAGGAAGAAGAAAGCCAGCCCCAGCACCAGGATAATCTGTGCCAGTAACGGTGAAAACAGTGTACGCCAGAGCAGGCGACGCTGGCGAAAACCAACGCCGTGAATAACGCCGGTACACACTGCCCACATCATCAGCAATCCCTGCCAGATGTAAAGTGGACTGGTTTTAGCGGCAAAGCGTGACGGTTCCCAGAACATGCAACCCGCCAACAACAGTGCCAGCACCAGAGAAAGAGCCCGTAACGGGCTCTTATCCATCACGTCATACAAGCGTGCAATCAGCTTCGCCATCACTTCTGCTCTTTCGCCTCAGCACTCTCTTCGATGTGCTCAAGCGCCAGCGCGGTGATGATGCCAAATGAACAGGCCAGCAGCGTGCCGAGAATCCAGGCAAAATACCACATTGTTCTGCTCCTTAATTAATAGAGAGAATGTTTATTGTTTTCGATCTGCTCTTTAGTGATGCGACCGAACATTTTGTAGTAACACCAGCTGGTGTACGCCAGGATAATTGGCACGAAAACTATCGCCACGAAGGTCATCAGTTTCAGCGTCAGCAAGCTGGACGTCGCATCCCACATCGTCAGGCTGACGTTGGGCACGGTGCTGGACGGCATAATAAACGGGAACATCGCCACGCCCGCCGTCAGGATCACACAGGCCACCGTCAGTGAAGAGAAGATAAACGCCCAGGCGCCCTTCTCCAGTCGGGAACAGAGGATAGTCAGTAACGGCAATGCCACGCCCAGCGCCGGGATCAGCCACAGAATCGGTGTCTGGTTAAAGTTAACCAGCCAGGCGCCGGCTTCACGCGCCACCTCTTTCGTCAGCGGATTGGATGGTGCTGCATGGTCGAGGGCTGAGGTCACGACATAGCCGTCAATACCATAAATTACCCAGATACCTGCCACTGCAAAGCCAACCATCATGACCAGCGCGGAGATTTGCGCCGCAATGCGCGCGCGCAGATGCACTTCACCGGTGGTACGCATTTGCAGGTAAGTTGCGCCCTGCGTCAGAATCATAGTCAGGCTGACAATACCGGCCAGCAGGCCAAACGGATTCAGCAGCTGGAAGAAATTGCCGGTGTAGAACAGACGCAGATATTCATCAGCATGGAACGGTACGCCCTGCAGCAGGTTACCGAACGCCACCCCAATCACTAACGGCGGCACAAAGCTGCCGATGAAAATGCCCCAGTCCCACATGCCGCGCCAGCGCATATCTTCAATCTTCGAGCGGTAGTCAAAACCGACCGGCCGGAAGAACAGCGACGCCAGCACCAGAATCATCGCCACATAGAAACCGGAGAAGGCAGCGGCATACACCATCGGCCAGGCGGCAAACAGCGCGCCACCTGCGGTGATCAGCCACACCTGGTTTCCATCCCAGTGCGGTGCAATCGAGTTAATCATGACCCGGCGTTCGGTGTCCGTGCGGCCGATAACGCGTGACAGCATGCCGACGCCCATATCGAAACCATCGGTGACGGCAAAGCCAATCAGCAAGATGCCAATCAACAGCCACCAGATAAAACGCAATACTTCGTAATCTAACATTTACCGACTCCTGTTTATCACAGCGGCTTTGACGAAAGCGTTGACTGTTCGAAGTGATAACGACCCGTTTTCAGGCTGCTTGGGCCGAGGCGCGCATATTTGAACATCAGATACATTTCAGCCACCAGGAACAGCGTATACAGACCGCAAATCAGCCCCATCGAGAACAGCAGGTCACCAACGGTCAGCGAGGAGTTCGCTACCGCAGTCGGCAACACTTCACCGATTGCCCACGGCTGACGGCCATACTCCGCAACAAACCAGCCGGCTTCGATGGCAATCCACGGTAATGGGATGCCGTACAGCGCCGCTTTCAGCAACAGACGATTTTTGCCAATACGATTACGAATGACGCTCCAGAACGACAGACCGATAATGATCAGCATCAGCACACCACAGCCAACCATAATGCGGAAGGAGAAGTAGAGTGGCGCAACGCGTGGAATCGAATCTTTGGTTGCCTGCTGAATCTGCGCTTCAGACGCGTCAGCGACGTTCGGCGTATAGCGTTTCAGCAACAGACCATAGCCCAGATCCTGTTTATGCTGATTGAATGCGTCGCGTACGGCGGGATCCTGATTACCTGAGCGCAGCTCTTCCAGCAGCTGGTAGGCTTTCATACCGTTACGGATGCGCACTTCATGCTGCACCATCAGTTCTTTCAGGCCGACAACTGGCTTATCAACAGATCGGGTAGCGATCAGCCCAAGCAGGTAGGGGATCTGAATGGCGTACTTATTCTCCTGAGTTTCCTGGTCAGGCAGGGCAAACAGCGTAAATGCCGCCGGAGCCGGTTGGGTTTCCCATTCCGCTTCGATTGCCGCCAGTTTGGTTTTCTGCACGTCACCCATTTCGTAACCAGATTCATCACCCAGCACGATGACAGACAGGATGGCTGCCATACCAAAGCTGGCAGCGATTGCGAAGGAGCGCTTGGCAAAGGCCACATCGCGACCACGCAATAAGTAGTAGGAGCTGATACCGAGCACGAACATCGCACCACAGGTATAACCCGCCGCAACGGTATGCACAAACTTCACCTGCGCAACCGGGTTGAACACCAGTTCAGAGAAGCTGACCATCTCCATACGCATGGTTTCAAAATTAAAATCAGAGGCGATAGGGTTTTGCATCCAGCCGTTTGCCACCAGGATCCACAATGCCGAGAGATTGGAACCGAGTGCCACCAGCCAGGTGACGGCCATATGTTGAACTTTGCTGAGACGATCCCAGCCAAAGAAGAATAAACCTACGAAGGTGGATTCAAGGAAGAACGCCATCAATCCTTCGATCGCCAGCGGTGCTCCGAAGATGTCACCGACATAGTGCGAAAAGTATGACCAGTTAGTTCCGAACTGGAACTCCATGGTCAAGCCTGTGGCCACGCCCAGCGCAAAGTTTATTGCAAACAACTTGCCCCAGAACTTGGTCATATCCTTATAAATTTGTTTACCCGACAGCACATATACGGTTTCCATGATCGCCAGCAAAAACGCCAGACCCAGCGTTAGCGGTACGAACAGGAAATGATACATTGCCGTCAGAGCAAACTGTAAGCGCGACAGTTCGACGATATCAAACATCTTGACCCCTTGCTCCTCGCAGGAAGACTCCAACATATGGCAAAAATAACCGACCAGTGCCAGTTATCAGTCGCCACTGTGAATGCCCAATAAAAAACGGGTGATATTGATCCAGTAAGACTGCGTAATTCCGCCCAGAACAGGCAGAGTCAGTGCAGCGGATAAATAAAGTAAAATTTACGGCTAAATGAGACATGAATATCATACGCCGCTTTATGCCAACGACAAATAATTATTAGCGTGATGCTTATCCAATTTTGGCCGTTATCCCGAATTTCGCCTGAATGCCAGATCCACGCGAAATTGACGCAACGCAATTTATACGAAAAGTAAGACGATGATCCAGTCCTAAACCTTGATATCAATTGTTTTTTTTAATCTATGTTAATGAGGGATGGGCAGAATCAGCATCGGGTAAATTCAGTGTTAAATAATTGAGTCTGTTGCGTGACAAGACATCAGTATTAATGAAAGTAACTGACATTTTTTTAACGTCACTGTAGCAATGTTATGAAGAAACTTCTGTATTAAACAGCGAATGTTCTGAGCATTAATATAACCACTGTTATTCTTTTTAGTGGTAGATACTCTTAATTAATTCACAAAACGTTCACGCTTAATATAATGATATTTAACCTTTTAAGTAAGCATAGCTGACTTCTGCTGATTTGCAGAAAAAAAGCAGGATGCAATCGGCTGACATCCTTCACTGAAGCCCGTCACGGCGCACTCCCGGCGGGAAAATCAATAAAAAAGGCCACCTGTAGGTGGCCAATAGTCGAGATTTTAAACCTGCCAGGCAGGTTTCAGACACAGCTTTTTATTGAGGTAATACCGCTTTAACCGCGTCGCCGATATCTGCCAGGCTACGCACAGTTTTCACGCCTGCGGCTTCGAGCGCAGCAAATTTCTCATCAGCGGTGCCTTTACCGCCAGCGATAATCGCACCGGCGTGGCCCATACGCTTGCCTTTCGGCGCAGTCACACCCGCGATATAACCCACTACCGGTTTGGTGACGTGATCTTTGATAAACGCCGCAGCTTCTTCTTCCGCGCTGCCACCGATTTCACCGATCATCACGATCGCTTCAGTCTGTGGATCGTCCTGGAACAGCTTCAGAATATCGATAAAGTTAGAGCCTGGAATTGGATCGCCGCCGATACCGACACAGGTAGACTGACCGTAACCGATATCGGTGGTCTGCTTAACCGCTTCATAAGTCAGGGTGCCGGAGCGTGAAACGATGCCGATACGACCTGGCTGATGGATATGGCCTGGCATAATGCCAATTTTGCATTCACCTGGGGTGATCACGCCCGGGCAGTTTGGCCCGATCATGCGCACGCCGGCTTCGTCCAGCTTCACTTTCACCGCCAGCATATCGAGGGTAGGAATACCTTCGGTGATGGTGATGATCAGTTTGATACCTGCTTCAATCGCTTCAAGAATACCGTCTTTGCAGAAAGGGGCTGGAACGTAAATCACCGAAGCCGTTGCGCCAGTCGCTTCCACCGCTTCACGCACGGTGTTAAACACTGGCAGACCCAGATGCTCAGTACCGCCTTTACCTGGCGTCACACCGCCAACCAGCTGCGTGCCATAAGCCAGCGCCTGCTCGGAGTGGAAAGTGCCCTGGCCGCCGGTGAAACCCTGGCAGATAACTTTGGTGTTTTTGTCGATCAAAATGGACATTATTTACCCTCCGCTGCAGCTACAACGCGCTGCGCTGCGTCACTCAGGCTGGTTGCTGCAATAATATTCAGACCGCTGTCTGCCAGTTTTTTGGCACCCAGCTCGGCATTGTTACCTTCCAGACGCACCACCACCGGTACGTTGACACCCACTTCGGCGACTGCGCCGATAATGCCGTCTGCAATCAGGTCACAGCGCACGATGCCACCGAAAATGTTAACAAATACCGCTTTAACCGCATCATCGGACAGAATGATTTTAAACGCTTCGGTCACGCGCTCTTTGGTCGCGCCGCCGCCCACGTCAAGGAAGTTTGCTGGTTGGCCACCGCTCAGTTTAACGATGTCCATGGTGCCCATTGCCAGACCGGCACCGTTCACCATACAGCCGATGTTCCCTTCCAGTGCCACATAGTTCAGCTCCCACTGTGCAGCGTGTGCTTCACGGGAGTCTTCCTGGCTTGGATCGCGCATTTCGCGCAGTTCGGGCTGGCGGAACAGCGCATTGCCGTCGGCAGTCAGTTTGCCATCCAGACAAACCAGATCGCCCTGCTTAGTGATCACCAGCGGGTTAATCTCAACCAGTGCCAAATCGCGCTCAAGGAACAGCGTCGCCAGACCCATAAAGATTTTGGTGAACTGGTTAACTTGCTTACCGGTCAGACCCAGCTTAAATGCCAGCTCGCGGCCCTGGTAAGGCTGTGGACCGGTTAACGGATCCAGCGCCATTTTATGAATCAGGTGCGGGGTCTCTTCCGCCACCTTCTCAATTTCCACGCCGCCTTCGGTCGAGGCCATAAACACCACACGACGGGTGCCACGGTCAACGACAGCGCCGAGGTACAGTTCTTTATCAATGTCAGTGGCCGCTTCAACCAGAATCTGGTTTACCGGCTGACCATGAGCATCAGTCTGATAGGTCACCAGACGTTTACCCAGCCAGTTTTCAGCGAAAGTACGAATGTCTTCCTTGCTGTTCACTACCTTCACACCGCCCGCTTTACCACGGCCACCGGCATGAACCTGACATTTTACCACCCACGGGCCTGCGCCGATTTTAGAGGCTGCTTCTTCCGCTTCACGTGGCGTGGTGCAGGCGTAACCGGTAGGAGCCGGCAGGCCATACCGTGCAAACAGCTGTTTCGCCTGGTATTCGTGTAAGTTCATGATGTTCTATCCATTCAGATCTGAAAAGATTTGGCCGACTTCACTTTGTCACGCTGCCGCCAGCGGCAGATAACAGAGTGAGCGATCGACCACACATAGGGTTGGGCACGGCTAAAAACCGTGCCCGACGAGGTTAAACGTCCAGCAGCAGGCGTGCCGGATCTTCCAGCATCTCTTTAACCGCCACCAGATAACCAACGGATTCGCGTCCGTCAATCAGGCGGTGATCGTAAGAGAGTGCCAGATACATCATCGGCAGGATCTCAACCTGGCCGTTGACCGCCATCGGACGATCTTTGATGGCGTGCATACCAAGAATCGCGCTCTGCGGCGGGTTGATAATTGGTGTCGACATCAGTGAACCAAATACTCCACCATTAGTAATGGTGAAGTTACCGCCGGTCAGTTCGTCTACGGTCAGTTTACCGTCACGACCTTTAACCGCCAGTTCCTTGATTTTCTTCTCGATATCCGCCATACCCAGCGCATCAACATCACGCAGTACCGGCGTGACCAGGCCACGTGGGGTAGACACCGCGATGCTGACATCGAAGTAGTTGTGGTAAACCACATCTTCACCATCGATTGACGCATTCACTTCCGGGAAACGCTTCAGCGCTTCAACCACTGCTTTGATGTAGAAGGACATAAAGCCCAGACGAACACCGTGACGCTTCTCGAAGGCTTCGCCATACTGCTTACGCAGCTGCATGATTGGCTTCATGTTCACTTCGTTGAAGGTGGTCAACATCGCCGTGCTGTTTTTCGCTTCCAGCAGACGCTCTGCCACGCGTTTGCGCAGACGAGTCATCGGCACGCGTTTTTCACTGCGACCGGCCAGAGATGGGGCTGCTGCTGGTGCCGCTGCTGGTTTCGCTTCCGCTTTTTTATCAGCTGGTTTGCTGTTCGCCAGGTGCTTCTCAACATCTTCACGGGTAATACGACCGCCAACACCACTGCCTTTAATTGCAGCAGCATCAAGATCGTGCTCAGCGATCAGACGACGGATCGCCGGGCTGAGCGCATCGTTGCTCTCTTCGTCCAGTGCCGCAGTATGGCGCTGAGACGGAGTCGACTCTTTCGTGTCTGATTTAGCAGAGGTCTCTTTGCCGCCGCTGTTACCTTCTTTCAGACGACCCAGCGCCTGACGGGAGGTTACGGTTGCACCCTCGTCTTCCAGAATGGCTTCAAGAATGCCATCAGCAGAAGCAGGCACTTCCAGCACAACTTTATCCGTTTCAATTTCTACCAGCACTTCGTCGCGGGTTACCGCATCGCCTGGTTTTTTGTGCCAGGTTGCCACGGTGGCATCGGCAACGGATTCAGGCAGGTCGGGAACGAGAATATCTACGCTACTCATTATCTATCCTTTATTTAATCAACGTTCAGCGCGTCATTAACCAGGTCTTGTTGCTGCTTCTGGTGAACGGACATGTAGCCAACTGCCGGCGAAGCGGATGCTGGGCGACCGGCGTAACGTAATGAAGCACCAAATGGCACAACCTCACGGAAATGGTGCTGACTGCAATACCAGGCACCCTGGTTTAGCGGCTCTTCCTGACACCAGACGAAATCATGTACGTGTGAATACGGCTGCAATGCATCCTGTACCGCTTTATGCGGGAAAGGATACAGCTGTTCGATACGCACAATGGCAACGTCAGTTTGTTCGTTTTTGCGACGCTGCTCTAACAGGTCATAGTAAACTTTGCCTGAGCAGAGCACGACGCGTTTAACACCTTGCGGATCAAGGTCATCAATTTCGCCGATAGCCGGTTTAAAGCCACCGGTAGCCAAATCTTCCAGGCTGGAAATGGCCAGCGGATGACGCAGCAGCGATTTCGGTGACATCACCACCAGCGGACGACGCATCCCGCGCAGCGCCTGACGACGCAGCATGTGGTAAACCTGTGCCGGAGTGGAAGGTACGCAAACCTGCATATTCTGCTCTGCGCAAAGTTGCAGATAACGCTCCAGACGCGCAGAGGAGTGCTCTGGACCCTGGCCTTCGTAACCGTGTGGCAGCAGCATCACCAGGCCGCACATCCGGCCCCACTTCTGCTCACCAGAACTGATGAACTGATCGATAACCACCTGCGCACCGTTGGCGAAATCGCCAAACTGCGCTTCCCAGATGGTCAGGGTACGGGGTTCAGCTGTGGCATAACCGTATTCAAATGCCAGTACCGCTTCTTCAGACAGCACGGAGTCCCAGACTTTAAACACGCCCTGCCCGCTGTGAACATGCTGCAGTGGGGTGTAGGTGGAACCGTTAGCCTGGTTATGAATCACCGCATGGCGATGGAAGAAGGTGCCGCGGCCCATATCTTCACCGGAAAGACGGCACGGAATGCCTTCATCTACCAGCGTGGCATAAGCGAGGTTTTCAGCTGCGCCCCAGTCAAACGGCTTGTTACCCGCCGCCATTTGCGCACGATCGTTGTAAATCTTCGCTACGCGCGACTGCATCTCAACGTTTTCCGGCACCTGACTGATACGTTTAGCCAGATCCTGCAAACGCTTAAGATCGAGGGATTCCGGATACGCTTCATCCCAGTCGTGGTTCAGATACGGTGACCAGGTGAAAGAGTGCAGGCTCATTGGACGCCATTCAGGCACCACACATTCGCCGGCATCCAGCGCATCACGGTACAGGTTGACCATTTCCGTGGCATCTTCAAGGCTGGCAACTTTTTCGGCTTCCAGCTTGTCAGCATACAACTTGCGCGGCGTCGGGTGCTTCTTGATCTTCTGGTACATAATCGGCTGCGTCGCACTTGGCTCATCAGCTTCGTTATGACCATGACGGCGATAGCACACCAGGTCGATAAACACGTCACGTTTGAAGGTGTTACGGAAATCCAACGCCAGACGGGTAACAAACGCCACCGCTTCAGGATCGTCAGCATTAACGTGGAAAATCGGTGCCAGCACCATTTTACCGATATCGGTACAGTACTGGGTCGAGCGCGCATCTTTTGGATTGGAGGTGGTGAAACCAATCTGATTGTTAATCACGATGCGAACGGTACCGCCAACTTCATAACCGCGCGCCTGCGACATGTTCAGCGTTTCCTGAACCACGCCCTGACCGGTTACGGCGGCATCACCGTGAATCGTGATCGGTAATACTTTATTGCTGCTCGGCTCGTCGAGACGATCCAGACGCGCGCGCACAGATCCCATCACCACCGGGCTAACGATCTCAAGGTGAGACGGGTTAAACGCCAGCGCCAGGTGAACCATGCCGCCTTCGGTTTCAACATCAGACGAGAAGCCCATGTGGTACTTCACGTCACCGGTGCCGAGATGCTCTTTATGCTTACCGGAGAATTCGTCGAACAGATCCTGCGGCTTTTTACCCAGCACGTTGATCAGAACGTTCAGACGACCGCGGTGCGCCATACCCAGCACCACTTCACGGGTTCCGCTTTTACCGGCGTGACGAATCATTTCGTTCAGCATCGGCACCAGCGCATCGCCACCTTCCAGTGAGAAGCGTTTTGCACCCGGGAATTTCGCCCCAAGATAACGCTCCAGACCTTCGGCCGCCGTCAGCTGTTTCAGGAAACCTTTTTTCTCATCGGTAGTGAAGTTTGCATGGCCGACTACCGATTCGATGCGCTGCTGAATCCAGCGTTTCTCTTCGGTGTTGGTGATATGCATATACTCCGCACCGATCGATCCACAGTAGGTTTGCTTCAGCGCCGCATACAGATCGGCGAGCTTCATGGTCTCTTTGCCGATGGCAAACGAGCCTACGTTAAAGCTTTCCTGGAAATCTGCGTCGTTCAGATCGTGGAAGGCAGGATCGAGATCCGGCACATTTTCCTGCTGCCACAGACCAAGTGGATCAAGGCTGGCATGCTGATGGCCGCGAAAACGAAACGCGTTGATCAGTTGCAGGACTTTGACCTGTTTGCTGTTGGTATCAGGATCGGTGACAGAAGAGGTGTAACGCGAAGCGTCTTTCGCCAGACGACGAAAATACTCGCGCGTTGAGGAGTGGAACTGCTCAGGTCTAACCCCAGTGCCAGGAAGCTGCTGGAACATCTCACGCCATGCAGCATCTACAGAGTCAGGATCGGTTAGAAAATCTTCATAGAGCTGCTCTATGTAAGACTGGTTCGCGCCGGCCAGCCAGGAAGAGTCCAGCCAGGGCTTCATCGCGCTGTTCTGCATTGTGATCCCTTAAGCATTTTATGCTTTTTTTCGAGGTTTCATTTTTTGCCGGGTTAACGGCTTGCCGTAGTACAAATACAGTTCAACGATACGAGCATTGTGCGCTATCGGCGCCCGGCCCGTAAGGGAACCTTTAAAAACGGTCGCGTATCACGCAAGCGTTTTTAACGGCTTCCTGTTTCTCCGGGAACCCCGAGGTTCCCGGAGGCTGTGCGGTTATGCGCTTCTCTGCAACAGCATCGACTTAATATGGCCGATGGCGCGCGTTGGGTTAAGCCCTTTCGGACATACGCTCACACAGTTCATAATGCTGTGACAGCGGAATACGCTGAAAGCATCATTTAAATCATCCAGTCGCGCATTGGTTTCGGTATCGCGACTGTCGATCAGGAAACGATAGGCAGCCAGTAAACCAGCCGGACCGATAAACTTGTCCGGATTCCACCAGAATGACGGACAAGAGGTCGAGCAGCAGGCACACAGAATACATTCGTACAGGCCATCGAGTTTTTCACGCTGTTCCGGCTGTTGCAAATGTTCACGTGCTGGCGGATTCTCTCCATTATTCAACAGGTAAGGCTTAATCTTCTCATACTGAGCGTAGAACTGACTCATGTCTACTACCAGATCGCGTATTACCGGTAATCCAGGCAGTGGGCGGATAACAATTTTCTGTTTGCCATTGCCAAGCGCCGACACCGGCGTGATGCACGCCAGGCCGTTTTTACCGTTCATATTGAGGCCGTCAGAACCACACACCCCCTCACGACAGGAGCGACGGAATGCCAGCGTCGGGTCCTTCTCTTTCAGACGCATCAGTGCGTCCAGCAACATCATGTCGCGCCCTTCTTCACTTTCCAGTGTGTACTCCTGCATACGCGGAGCATCGTCAACATCCGGGTTGTAACGATAAATAGAAAATTCGAGTCTCATCTTCTTATCTCCGCAAATTTAGTAAGTACGCGCTTTCGGCGGGAAAGCCTCGCGCAGCTTCGGCTGCATGTTCACCTCACGGCGCGTCATGCTTTCGCTTTGCGGCAGATACAAGCTGTGACATAACCAGTTCGCATCATCACGGTCCGGGAAGTCAAAGCGGCTGTGTGCGCCACGACTTTCGGTGCGGAAGTTAGCGGATACCGCAGTGGCGTAGGCGGTTTCCATCAGGTTATCCAGTTCCAGACACTCAACACGCTGTGTGTTGAAGTCGCTGGAGCGGTCATCCAGACGTGCGTTTTTCAGACGTTCGCGCAGCGCTTTCAGCTCTTCCAGACCTTTCGCCATTGCATCACCTTCACGGAATACCGAGAAGTTATGCTGCATGCAGGACTGCAGTGCTTTGCGCAGTTCCGCCGGGTCTTCACCGGTGGTGTTATTGTTCCAGCGATTCATACGCGCCAGTGACGCGTCAATCTCTTCTTCGGTCGCATCACGCAGTTCGCCCTGTTGCTCGATAGATTCCTGCAGATGCAGACCGGCAGAACGGCCAAACACCACCAGATCGAGCAGCGAGTTCCCCCCCAGACGGTTAGCACCGTGTACCGATACGCAGGCAATTTCACCGACCGCAAACAGGCCCGGGATCACCACATCTTCACCCTGCTCGTTTACCGTCAGCGCCTGACCGGTCACTTTGGTTGGAATGCCGCCCATCATATAGTGGCAGGTTGGAATCACCGGAATCGGCTCTTTCACCGGGTCGACGTGAGCAAAGGTACGCGACAGCTCCAGAATGCCCGGCAGACGGGATTCGAGCACATCTTTACCCAGGTGATCCAGTTTCAGTTTGGCGTGCGGCCCCCACGGACCATCACAGCCACGGCCTTCACGAATTTCGATCATAATCGAACGCGCAACCACATCACGGCCGGCGAGGTCTTTGGCATTTGGCGCGTAACGCTCCATAAAGCGCTCGCCGTGTTTGTTCAGCAGATATCCGCCTTCACCACGACAGCCTTCGGTGACCAGCACCCCGGCACCAGCGATGCCGGTTGGGTGGAACTGCCACATTTCCATATCCTGCACCGGCACACCGGCGCGCAGCGCCATGCCGACGCCGTCACCGGTATTGATATGGGCGTTAGTGGTGGACTGATAGATACGGCCTGCCCCCCCGGTCGCCAGCACCGTGGCGCGGGCTTTAAAGTAAACCACTTCGCCATCTTCAATATTCAGCGCGGTACAGCCGACAATGGCACCATCGGCATTTTTCACCAGATCCAGCGCATACCATTCGGAGAAGATGGTGGTTTTGTTTTTCAGGTTCTGCTGATACAGCGTATGCAGCAAGGCGTGACCGGTGCGGTCAGCCGCCGCGGCAGTACGTGCCGCCTGCTCGCCACCGAAGTTCAGTGACTGGCCGCCGAATGGACGCTGATAGATGCGGCCATCGTCCAGACGGGAGAACGGCAGGCCCATATGTTCCAGTTCCAGAATCGCTTCCGGACCGGTTTTACACATGTATTCGATCGCGTCCTGGTCGCCGATATAGTCGGAGCCTTTAACGGTGTCATACATGTGCCATTCCCAGTTGTCCTCGTGGCTGTTACCCAGCGCAACGGTGATACCGCCCTGAGCAGACACGGTATGGGAACGGGTTGGAAAAACTTTCGACAACAGGGCACAGCTCTGGCCCGATTGGGAAATCTGTAGCGCGGCACGCATGCCTGCACCACCAGCGCCGATTACGACGGCGTCAAATTCTCTGACTGGCAATTTCATTAAGCACCCCAAACCACAACAGTTCCATAAATTGCATAGACCAACAGTGCAACCACTACCACCAGTTGCAACATTAAGCGCAGCGCAACCGGCTTAACGTAGTCAGTCAGCACCTGCCACATACCAATCCAGCCATGCACCAGAATGGATAACAGCGTCAGGAGCGTGAACACCTTGGTGAAAGAGGAGGCAAAAAATCCACGCCAGATGTCGTAGGTCAGCGTATCTGACACCACCAGGAAACCGAGGATATAGAGCACATAAAGGGTAATAACCATGGCAGCGGCACGTAACAGCAGCCAGTCATGTACGCCGTTGCGCCCCAGTGCAGAAGCATTGCTTACCATACGAGGACTCCAGCCAGAATTGAAAGCACGACGGTGATACCAAAAGTCACCTGGGCAGAACGCGTACCAATTTGTAAGGTTTCGCCGAGGTAACCAAAATCCATCAGCATATGGCGGATGCCACCGGCAATGTGATATGCCAGCGCGGTAAGAATGCCCCATACGATGAATTTAACGATAAAGCTGTCCATGACGGCGGATGCCTGCAGGAAGCCTTCGGGTGATGAGAGAGAGAGACCAAGTAGCCATAGCAGAATACCGACCGCCACGAAGGTGATCACGCCGGAGACGCGGTGGAGAATGGACGCTATTGCAGTAACGGGAAACCGGATCGTAGTGAGATCCAAGTTGACAGGTCTTTGTTTTTTCACGGTTTTGCCCACACAGCTTTTCTTATTTTGCTTCCTCCGGTCCTGAAGGGGGGTCAGACAGCGTTAACAATAAAGCACTGCGCCAGGCACTTAAACTACAACGTCCAGTGTCAAAACGACGCGTATGAAACGCTGGGTGGCTCCTACTGCAGGGTGTTCCGGAGACCTGGCCGAAGTATAGGGGGATCACATTCTGATTACAATTCCCCTACAATCTCTTTGGTATAATTTAGGTCGAACAGTGATCAACCTCACGGTTTTCACAATTTATACAAATTTAATTATCTGATTTGACAAAAGTTCAACATTCCTGTTACAAACGAGGGATTGAAAACCCTATGATGCACAAAAGTTATGGGGATACACTTTCCCCTAAGCACAAGTTATGTAACAGTGATTGAGTGAGCTACTCAAAAGCATCAGATAAAGGTTACGAGAAAATAATGACCAGACCGGATCTTTAACAACCGTGTAACGCAGCATTTCATGCCTGCCGGACCCTCGCTTGTACGCGCCCATCGCTCTGTACCCTGCAAGATAAAATATGTCACAGAGGCGATAGACTGCATTTCTTCGCAGGCAGCCCAAGGTATGATGGCCAATCAGGTGTCAAAGATCCCTACAAATAAGGCGCTAAGGAGACTGTAAATGGCTGATAAAAAAGCGACACTAACCCTGGAAGGCGAAGCTCCGATTGAGCTGGACGTACTTAAAGGTACGCTTGGCGAAGACGAAATCGATATCCGAAGCCTGGGTTCAAAAGGCCTGTTCACGTTTGACCCTGGCTTTACGTCTACTGCATCCTGTGAATCCAAAATCACCTATATCGATGGTGAAGAAGGCATTCTGCTGCATCGCGGTTTCCCGATTGACCAGTTAGCTCTGCACTCTAACTACCTCGAAGTCTGCTATATCCTGCTGAACGGTGAAGCGCCAACTCAGGCGGAATTTGATGAATTCCGCACGACCGTAACCCGCCATACGATGATTCATGAGCAGATTAATCGTCTGTTTATGGGCTTCCGCCGTGATTCTCATCCGATGGCAGTGATGTGCGGTGTTACCGGTGCACTGGCGGCGTTTTATCATGACTCCTTAGACGTTAACATCGAGCGCCACCGTGAAATCGCCGCCTTCCGCCTGCTGTCGAAAATGCCGACCGTCGCAGCGATGTGCTACAAATATTCTATCGGCCAGCCGTTTGTCTATCCACGTAATGACCTCTCTTACGCGGGTAACTTCCTGAACATGATGTTCTCTACCCCGTGCGAAGAGTACAAGGTTAATCCGGTGCTGGAACGCGCAATGGATCGTATTCTGGTACTGCATGCCGATCACGAGCAGAATGCCTCTACTTCAACGGTGCGTACCGCAGGTTCCTCCGGAGCGAATCCCTTTGCCTGTATCGCGGCAGGCATCGCCTCACTGTGGGGACCCGCTCACGGTGGAGCCAATGAAGCCTGCCTGCGCATGCTGGAAGAGATCAGCAACGTTGACCATATTCCTGAGTTTGTTAAACGTGCGAAAGACAAAAATGACTCTTTCCGCCTGATGGGCTTTGGCCATCGCGTTTACAAAAATTACGATCCGCGTGCGACCGTGATGCGTGAAACCTGTCACGAAGTGCTGAACGAGCTGGGTATGAAAGATGACCTGCTGGAAGTAGCGATGGAGCTGGAACATATTGCGCTGAACGACCCGTACTTTATTGAGCGTAAACTCTATCCAAACGTCGATTTCTATTCTGGCATTATTCTGAAAGCGATGGGTATTCCTTCTTCGATGTTCACCGTGATCTTTGCGATGGCGCGTACCGTAGGCTGGATTGCTCACTGGAAAGAGATGCACGATGACGGCATTAAAATTGCCCGTCCACGTCAGCTGTATACCGGTTACGATAAACGTGATTTCTCTTCACAGCTGAAGAAAAAATAACCTCAGCGTTATCGTTATCAACAGAAATCCGTAATCCCGTTGGATTACGGATTTTTTTTTGCTGTTGCGTATTGAGTGCTGGCTCATTGCAGTCAGCCAGGCTGGCATCATTACCACCAGGCCAGATCCAGATAATCAAGCCGACGTGGGAAAACTGGCGTGATTTTATCGGGGGTGATTAGCCCCTGAATCTGAACCTCACGCACCCAAACAAATGAGTCGGGTATTTTGTAACGCAGGCTTTTATAGGTGAGATCCGAAAAATTCAAATGGCCGTAAATATGCATATCACTATTTCTGGCGATTTCTTTAATAAATCTTTTCCCTTTTACCAGGTACTCGCTGGAGAAATCAACGAAGTTCCTGCCTTGCGGGTTAATCTTATACAGTAAAAAATATCGGTTGGGATTATGGGTGAACTCTCTGAATCCCTGAGAATATAATTCATCCTGGATAATACTGTGAAATTCATTCACACCGGCTAGCGTCCGACTGGAAAATACCGTTTCTTGCTGGAAAGCAGCATAAACATGTCGCGTAAAATGGGTTCTGGTTCCCTGAAAACCCGAACTCATGATTTCCCTGGGTGAGCGCTGATCATAGCGGTATAGCGTATTAAAATCGGTCAGAGAGCTGGAGCGGATCAGAGCGGAACCGCCAGCTGCCCCACGTCCGCTCAGCCCGACTTCCCGGATATTTCCCAGCCGCTGCCTTAATTCGCTGCTGGCCTCATTGAGCATACGGTATCCACCCGCGCCCAGCGCAACGCCACAACTGAGCATTCCGCCGGCAAAAGAGAGCCAGCCCAGAACTGCTGATGCTTGCGGGCGACTCTGCTCAATGGCGGAACTGACGACTCCGGTCACATCGGCTACAAAGGCTGAGGTGCCGATGGCTAATGTCATCGTTTCAGCGCCAGCAAGTGCTGCGCTAAGGCTCCCTGCTGCCGCAATCGAAGCGCCGCCGGTAAAAATTGCCGCGATAATACCAAGAATTCCCAGCCCCATTCCCAGCCCGGCCTGCCAGCTGAAATGACCTGACGGATCGGCCCGATTAACCGGGTCGCCGGCACAATATGCATACGGATTAATGCCGCCCGCGCCAAACGGGCTCCAGCTGTCCGGGCAGTTAAAACGCATCGTTGCTGGATTATACGCGCGGTAGCCATTGCCCAAATGATAATTCTGACTGACGGCATCGCGCCGTTCTCCGTTAAATCTCAGACCGTTGTTAGCCATAGATAAACTCCTGATAATCAAAGCTCCAAGTCTTTTGATCATATAGAGTTCTGGAGAAAGGAAAAAATCAATTAAATCAGATGGTAACTGATCTCACACAATGAGGTTTGCCTGAACTGAGCGATCAGGCAAATATTACACACTTACGGCAACTCTTAATGCTGGCATCCCGGACACCAATAAAATGGCCGCGATGACAGCGTGCTCTTTTCAATGGTGGTGCCGCAACGCTCACAGGGTTTACCGGTGCGGTGAAATACCTTAAAGCGGAAGGCCGCACCGTGATGAACATTTTCATCCATGGTGCCGCGCATCTGATAAGAGTGACGAGGGATGGCCAGCAGTGCATCAGCAAAAGCCGCCAGCTGTTCCGGCGCTAAATCCTGCGCTTTATGTTGCGGCAACAACTGCGCCTGCCAGAGAATCTCAGCGCGCAGGTAATTGCCCAGTCCGGCCAGAAATGCCTGATCCAGTAACAGACCACTGAACTGCCGTCGACGAAAACGTGTCGACAGCAGTCGCTGCTCGACCTGCTGGGTGGTGAGGCTCATATCCAGCACGTCCGGCCCAACGCGTTGTAAAAACGGATGCGTCGCCAGCGTTTCGCTATTCAGCAGCTCAATATCCGAGGCGCTGTACAACAAAATAGCCTGATCCTTACTGGCCAGCCGCACGCGTAACACGCGATTGGTCTCTGGCTCAGCGCCACTCTTCACCACCCGCCAGACGCCATACAGTTGATTATGGCTGTACAGCGTCAGGCCATTAGAGAAGTGGGTCAGCAGCGCTTTACCGCGCGTTTCAATCGCCGTCACCTTCTCTCCCAGTAGTGCAGGCTCGTAGGTTTTCAGTTGCGGGTAAGCAAACCAGACCTCGGTCAGCTTTTTCCCCAGAATGGCGCGCTCCAGTTTATCAGCCGCCCGTCGAATTTCCGGACCTTCTGGCATAACAACTCCCTGCTTTAATGCGTAGCTCCGCCCACCAGGCGGATATCCTGTTCGGTTCTTAATGCGACAGAGATCGCCATTTCCAGCGCCAGAATCACCGTCGCCGCTGCCATACTCGGCATTCCGGGCAGTTTTGCCGCCTGTTCCGGCAGATATGGAATATGAATAAAGCCACCGCGCACACCGTCGCCCTGCTCTGCCAGCCGGTGCAACAGGCCATACATCACATGGTTACAGACATAGGTTCCGGCAGTTTGTGACACCGAAGCCGGAATACCCGCTTCGCGTATCCCCTCCACCAGCGCTTTAATCGGTAGCGTTGAGAAGTAGGCCGCTGGCCCCCCGGCCACAATCGGCTCATCAATCGGCTGGTTTTGCTGATTATCCGGGATTCGCGCATCATCGACATTGATTGCCACACGTTCGATGCTGATATCACTGCGCCCGCCCGCCTGGCCCACGGCAATCACCAGAGCCGGTTGCAGCTCATCCATCTCCTTGTACAGCGCGTTCAGCGCTTCGCCAAACACACAAGGTAGCTGGCGGGCGACAATTTTCGCCCCGCCGAGCAATTGCTCATTAAGCTGACGCACCGCTTCCCAGGACGGATTGATCTGTTCGCCACCAAATGGCTCAAATGCGGTAATCAGTACCGTTTTCATTACACCCTCACAGGAACATCAGGAAATAGAGCAGGAATACGTTAACTATTAACAATAGCACGCCGGTTGGCACCTGAGCTTTGATCACCGCGTTGCGATCGGGCAGTTCCAGCAGCGCCACCGGGACAATATTAAAGTTAGCCGCCATCGGCGTCATCAGCGTGCCGCAATAACCGGAGAACATACCGATAGCCGCCATCACCGCCGGATTGCCGCCGTGTTGCAAAATCAGAATCGGAATACCTATCCCGGCGGTCACAATCGGGAAGGCGGCAAAAGCGTTGCCCATCACCATCGTCAGTAACGCCATGCCGATAACGTAGGTCGCCACCGCCACAAAGCGGTTATCGACCGCCAGATAGCTTTCAGTCAGGTGAGAAATCGCCACGCCAACGCCAGCGGTAGTAAACAGCAGGCCAAGAGTGGCGAGGATTTGCGGCAGAATAAATGCCCAGCCAATGGAGTCGAGCAGGCGGCGCGCTTCCTGTAGTGACTGTGCCGGCGCTTCGCGCGTCAGTTTCATCGCCACCAGCCAGCCGACAATACAGCCAACGGCCATCGAGAACAGCGTAATCAGCGTTGAGTGATTACCCTCCCCGAAAAACGCCTCTTTTAAACCGGGAATGTAGTTAAACGACAGCACGCCCACCACGGTGACTATCGGAATAGAGAGTGCCGGCAGAAACAGTTTATTGCCGAGGCGGCTGGCGCTCTCTTTACGCTGTTCATCCGTTCGTTGGTGATAGCGCCCAAGTTTAACGCCGCCCAGACCAGCAACCAGCGCCATAATCACCACCAGCACGCCAACGGTGATATTCAGCCAGCGCTGGCCTTCCGCAGCGGAACCGGCAAACTGATTCATCAGCGAATAGGCCCAGTCACCGATCAAAAATACCAGGCCATACAGCCCCCAGAACAGTCCGGTTGTCAGGCGACGTGGATTCGCCTTGTCGCGCCAGGACATGATCGCCACGATCAGCAGGATCACCCCTGCCAGCCAGAAAAGATATTGTTGCTGGAACATTAGCGATCTCCTTTCGCTTGCTGCGCTTGTGCATTCAGCGACGCCAGTTCAGCGGCGAGGGTTTTATCCAGCCGGTGTAAGCGGACGGCATGAATGATAAACGCGCAGATGGCGGTCGGAATGCCCCACAGTGCAATATGCAGCGGCTCGGTTTGAATCCCGCCGGACTCCAGCATAAAGTTATGCATAAAGATGATGGCACCAAAAGCTACAAAGATATCCTCGCCAAAGAACAGGCCGACGTTATCGGTCGCCGCCGACATGGCACGCAAACGGTAGCGCACCTGCGGCGGTAACTCGCCATAGCGGCTTTGAGCTGCGCCTTCGGCCATCGGTGCCAGCAGCGGACGCACCATTTGTGGATGGCCGCCAAGGCTGGTTAAGCCCAGCGCCGCAGTGGCTTCACGTACAAACAGGTAGACAATCAGCAGGCGACCGGCGGTAGCGCTTTTGATATGGGCAATCCAACCTTGCGCCCGCTCTTTCAGGCCATGACGCTCGACCAGACCAATTACCGCCAGCGGCAGCAGCAGGATTAACGCCAGATTACGGGTGTTAAGAAAGCCGGATCCCAACTTTTCCAGAATGGTATCAATTGGCATATTGGCGGCAATACCGGTAATAAGACCGGAAGCAATCACCACCAGTACCGGGTTAAAGCGTAATAAGAAGCCGATAATGATCGCCGCGATACCAATCAACGGCCAGAGATTAACAGCAGTTTCCATGATGACTCTCCAGAGAGTAATAAAACTCTCCGGCCTGATAGCCGGAGAAAAAACAGCAGAATAATTATTGTTGGCTGGTTACGCTGATGTGCTGTTCAGCAAAGGCTGCGCGCAGCCGACGAGCGAAGGCCAGCGCATGGGCACCGTCACCATGCAGGCAAACGCTGTCTGCCCGCACCGCCACCTCCTCACCGCTGATGCTCAACACTTTTCCGTGCTGTACCATGTTCAGCGTCTGCTCAATGGCCTGCTGCTCGCTTTCAATCATCGCGCCGGGCTGGCTGCGCGGCACCAGCGTGCCGTCGGCCTGGTAGCCACGGTCGGCGAACACTTCCTGACGCGCCACCAGCCCCAGTCGCTCAGCGGCACCGATCAGTTCGCTGTTTGCCAGCCCGACCAGAATCAGTGAAGGATCGACCGCTTGAACCGCGCGGGCAATGGCGTCCGCCAGTTGGCTATCGACTGCCGCCTGGTTATACAGCATACCGTGCGGCTTGACGTGAACCAGCTTGCCGCCTTCACTCTCAACTATCGCTTTCAGTGCCCCAATCTGGTACACCACCTGGGCGTATACCGTCTCTGGCGGCAGCTGCATCGCGGTGCGACCAAAGTTTTCCCGATCGGGAAAGCTTGGGTGTGCGCCAATCGCTACTCCAGACTCCAGCGCCCAACGAACTGACTGCAACATGGTTTGCGCATCGCCGGCATGAAAACCGCAGGCGATATTAGCGGAGGTGACCAGCTGCAACAGCTGTTGGTCGCTGCCGCTGCCCTCGCCCAGATCGGCGTTAAGATCAATTTTCATCTTCTAATCCCCACACCATCTGGTCGATTGCCCGCTGCTGCTGCTGTTTGGCTTTTAGCGCTTCATCCAGCGTGCAGTGCACAAAATGGATCGGCTCACCGAGGCGAATTTGCGCCAAATGATAGAGATCGGCTTCGATAACGCAGGCAATGCGCGGGTAGCCTCCGGTGGTTTGCGCGTCAGACATCAGCACAATCGGCTGACCATTTGGCGGAACCTGAATCACCCCCGGTAGCAGGCCGTGCGACAGCAGCTCACGATCGCTGTCACGCGCCAGGATACGCCCCTGCAAGCGGTAACCCATACGGTTACTTTGCGGGCTTAGCTTCCATGAGGTGCGCCAGAAGGCTTCCTGAGATTCACGGCTGAATTCGTGATACTCAGGTCCTGGCAACGCGCGCAGGCGATTGCCCCACAGCAGCTGACGCACGCCGGCCGCTTTGCGAAAGCGGTCAGTAGGCTGACCCAGCGGCAACTGATCACCATCTTCAACCCGACGCCCGTGCTGACCGCCAAAACCGGCTTTCAGATCGGTACTGACTGAGCCAAGCAGCGGCGGGATATCAAAGCCACCGTCCAGCGCCAGATAACTGCGCATGCCGTGTACCGGCTTCGCCAGCGTCAGCGTTTGCCCGGCTTTAACCGCCGTACGCCAGCCGGTCCACACCGGCTTGCCATCAATACTGGCGTGACATCCGGCACCGGTCAGCGCAATCCAGCCGTCACGGCCAAATTCGGCGCTGAACTGCCCCAGCGTAATCTCCAGTACCGCACTATCCTGCGCGTTGCCCACCAGCAGATTGGCGGTTTTCATCGCCGGAATATCCAGCGCACCGTTGAGGGCAATGCCATACTGACGCCAGCCGGTACGGCCCGCGTCCTGGATTGAGGTGCTGATTCCGGCACGAAGAATGGTCAGCATATGCCCTCCTTCTGAGGCACAAAGCGAATGCTGTCGCCAGGACGCAGCACGGTTGGCGGCTGATGCTGTGGATTAAACAGCTGCAGATTACTGCGGCCTATCAGCTGCCAGCCACCCGGTGAGGCCAGTGGATAAATACCGGTCTGGCTGCCGCCAATTCCTACCGACCCGGCTGGCACGACCACCCTGGGTTCGGCACGACGCGGGGTGTGCAGCCGTTTGTCCAGCCCTCCCAGATACGGGAAACCCGGCTGAAAACCGATAAAATAGACCACATAATCCGCTGAAGCGTGTAACTCCACCACTTGCCGCGTGGTTAACTGATGATGACGCGCCACTTCTTCAAGATCGGGACCAGCCTCACCGCCATAAATCACCGGAATTTCTATCTGGCGCGACTCAGGCAGCACCGCCTCACTCTCTTCCCACCAGCTTTGCAGACGCTCTATCGCATCCAGCGCGGTCTGCTGCGGGTTATGCAACACCACGGTCAAATTGTTCATTCCCGGAATGGATTCCACCACATCCGGATGACTCTTCAGGCGCTCGCTCAGCCCCCAAATCCGTTGCTGGCTGGCAAGGGACACCGGGGGATCCAGTTCAAGCACTACCGCGCGTTCCCCTAACAGGTAACAGCGTGCTCGTTGCAATATGCACCTCCTGACAGACTAAAAACACATCCTTAACGCCTGAAATTGCAGCAATATCAGACCCTTTGGGTATTAGCTTATTCATTTAAGGCAAACAGTTATGCTTAACAAGTATATGGGTGTCAATCATTTTACTCCTTCAGCTCCGGCAGAAGTGAAGGAGTAACAGACGAGAATCAGGCAGGATTGTCGATATCGATGAAGGTAACGTCGAGGCCGTAGCTTTCCGCCAGCCACTCGCCCAGCGCTTTAATCCCTGCGCGCTCGGTAGCGTGGTGACCGGCGGCAAAAAAGTGCAGACCGTTTTCGCGCGCGCTGTGAATGGTCTTTTCCGAGACTTCACCGGTGATAAATGCATCCACACCAAACTCCGCCGCGTCATCAATAAAACCCTGCCCACCGCCGCTGCACCAGGCGATGCGACGGATATGCTGAGGAGCATTATCACCACAGTGCAGTGGCGTGCGGCCGAGAACCTCAGTAATGCGCTGCGCCAGCTGCTCACCGGTCAGCGTTTCTTTCAGTTCGCCCCATGGCACCAATGGCATAATCTCACCGCGCACCTCTATTTGCAGCAGTTTCGCCAATTGGGCGTTATTGCCCAGCTGCGGGTGGGCATCCAGCGGCAAATGCCAGCCATAAAGGTTGATGTCATTTGCCAGCAGCGCTTTCAGGCGATTGCGCTTCATCCCCTTGATCACCGGGGCTTCGTTTTTCCAGAAATAACCATGGTGAACCAGTACCGCGTCGGCCTGCAGACGCACGGCCTCATCCAGCAATGCCTGACAAGCGGTGACGCCGGTAATAATCTTCTTCACCTCGCAGCGACCTTCCACCTGCAGCCCATTCGGTGCGTAATCGCTAAAGGCCGCGGTGTTGAGCTGCTGGTTGACGATCTGTTCCAGTTCGGAATTGCGCATTGTTTTACCTGCCTATTTTCTTGCTGCCTCAAAGGCTTCCAGTGTTCTTTTACGTGCTTCCTTATGGTCTACCAAAGGCTCAGGATAATCGAGTTTTTGCTGATTTTTCTTTGCCCACAGCTGCGGCTGATGAATTGCGTCGTCTGGCACCTGCTGGAGTTCCGGCAGCCAGTGGCGAATAAATTCGCCTTTACTATCAAAGCGTTCACCCTGAGTAATCGGGTTGAAAATACGAAAATAGGGTGCCGCATCGGTGCCGGTAGACGCCGCCCACTGCCAGCCACCGTTATTAGCCGCCAGATCGCCGTCGATCAGCTGTGACATAAAGTAGCGCTCGCCTTCGCGCCAGTCGATCAGCAGATCCTTAACCAGAAAACTGGCGGTGATCATCCGCAAACGGTTATGCATCCAGCCCAGTGTATTCAGCTGACGCATGGCAGCATCAACTATCGGATAGCCGGTTTTACCCTGCTGCCAGGCCTTCAGCTGACTGTCATCGTGACGCCATTTGACCTTTTTAGTCCAGACGGTGAAGGGCTGATGGCGGCACAGTGACGGATAGGCAACCAGCAAATGGCGATAAAACTCGCGCCAGATCAGCTCATTCAGCCAGATAAAGCTGTCGTCACCTTCCAGCGCCTTCGGATGTTGCTTCAACAATCGATGCAGGCACTGACGCGGCGATAACACACCGGTGGTCAGATACACCGACAGTCGGCTGGTGCCATCTGTCGCCGGAATATCGCGCTGGCTGGGATAGTCAGTCACCGCTTGCTGGCAGAAATGACGCAATTGTTTAATTGCCGCCTGCTCGCCGGCAGCAAAAAGCTGCTGATCGTAAGACTGTCGTGGGTAGTCGAACGGCTCCAGCCGGGGGAGTTTTTTCAGCGGTGCGCCCTCACGCGCTTGCGGTGCGGGCACGCACTCCGGCAAGCCCTGGTGCAGGCGTTTAACAAAAGCTTTGCTGAAGGGCGTAAACACCTTGTACATTTCCCGATTACCCGTCTGCACGCTGCCCGGCGGCAACAGCAGGCTGTCATCAAATCCCTGAGCAATAATATCCTGATCGAACAATAATTTTTCCGCCGCCGCATCGCGTTGCCGTTCGTTAACCTCATACTGATAGTTATAGAACAGGCGATCGACCTGATGTTGCTGGCAAAATTCAGCCAGCTGCTCTACCGACGCCGCAAAATCATCGCACTGTAAATAGTGCAGCGGGATACCACGCCCGGCCAGCTCCTGCTGCATCAACTGCAGATTGTCATAAATAAACGCCGCCTGACGCGGCGCCATCTGATGTTGCTGCCACTGTACCGGGGTGGCAATAAACAGGGCGATAACTTTCGCCTTAGTGTCGCGGCACGCGGCGTACAGCGCGGTATTATCATTGACGCGCAAATCATTACGCAGCCAGACCAGATGGGTGGTCATAAAACTCCTGCCGTATCAGTGACCGTAGCGCAAACGCAGCGCTTCCGGATAGGGTTCGAAATAGCGCTGTTGAGCCAGATAAGCATCCGGAAATTCCGCCATATAGTGTTTAAGTAAGGTAATCGGCGCCAGCAGCGGCTGGATCCCCTGCCGATAGCGGTCAATCAGCGTCGCCAGCTCCTGCCGTTGTGGCGAAGTCAGCTGCTTACGGAAATAACCTTGAACATGCATCAGCACATTAGTGTGATTACTGCGCGTCGCTTGCTGTTCCAGCAGGCTCATCAGACGATTACGATACTCAACCGCATACTCCTCCAGCGACTCCCATTGCTCCATCGCGGCAACAAAACGGCCCAGTTCGCGATATTGTGGTTGAGAATGCGCCAACAGCAAAAGCTTGTAACGGCTGTGAAATTCCATCAGGCCGTGGCGGGTCAGGCCTGACTTACATAGCTGATTAAACTCATACAGCGCGTAAACCCGCTCGACAAAATTTTCCCGGATGGCATCGTCATGCAGCCGCCCATCTTCCTCTACCGGTAGCCAGGGAATTTCGCGCATCAGCTCGCGGGTGAAAATCCCTGTCCCGGCTTTTCGATTGTTATTCGTGTCGGATTCATAAATCCGCACCCGCTCCATCCCGCAGCTGGGCGATTTAGCACAGACGATATAGCCGCACAGATGGTGTAGATGCGCCACCTTTTCCCTGGAGAATGCCTGCATCTTATCGGTGATATCGTCACCACCCTGCTTGCTGTAGCAGAGCGCCACCTCATCCTGTTGCGCTTTCACCAGCCGCAGCGCCGGACGCGGCGTCTGTAAACCGATGGCGACTTCAGGGCAAACCGGTTCAAAGCGCACAAAAGGAGCGAGTTCATCAGTGGCAAAAGCAAAACGTTTGTGGCCGCCGTCAAAACGGACGCTGTCACCAAGCAGACAAGCACTGATGCCAATTGGAATTTTATCGCTCATAGTTGTACAGCCCCTTAAATCTTGTAGAGGTTTAAGTGTAGCTGAAACTTAAGACGGTGGCACGGGAAGGTTGAAGACAGGGGGAAGATTCAATTAAAAATTTTGCATATCAGCTCAGGCAACCCATGACGGTAGTTGTGCCGAACCAATCTATCAATATTGAGGAAAGGTTGTCAGATTCTGCCCAGGTCAAGTCGGCTGAAGCTAAAAAATCGAAAGAATCGCTTCCCACTTATTTTATATGATTATGATAATATTTTGATGCTTTGCTGAGCTTGCAAAATCTGAGTTATGTCGTCACCAAAGTTATCATTATATTCTTCCATCAGGTTAATCGTATGTATGATGAAATTGAATGAGCATTCTGATTTATCAATATTTACCAGTAATGACATTTCCTGAAGAGAGACTAAATCACTATCGTCATTTCCCTGTCATAAATCCACTTAACTTCTCTCGCATCCAGGCTATTGGCTGCCATTCATCTTAATAGTCAATTTAAATTATGTGAGCATTCTTAAATATTTACTCACCCAAGCTAGCCATTTTAAAGCCTCCTTAGTAAATAAGGGGGGGACCATCATGAATTGAGCCATCCTGGTTTGATGCCGGATGTTTACCTTTTTCAGGCTTTGTCTGATGAGCATAACATTGACACCGAGGAACACTTTGTTCTGGCTCATCAATGCGGTTGATATCTTTAGGTCCCTGACCTCTATTAACGTTCTTTAGTGCATCCTTTGGTGTTCCTGCACATATAACTTTTGCTAACCCCAGCGGGTTCACCCACTCCAGCGGATTCGGCGCATACTGATACAGATTCAGCCCGCCCGCCAGCCCAATCGAATCTTGTTACGTAAACCGCCCGATTTGCGGATCGCACTGCCTATTGGGGTCGTAATGGGTCAGGTATTTTGTATCATAGTTCATATGCTATCGCCCTACCAAGATAGTTTTTATCTGTATAAAATTATTTTAAATCAGATAGTAAATTAAGCACAGACTTATTGAGTACAGAAATATCACTCAACTCAATGCGGACTGGGTGCGGGATAGCGGTGAGCTGTATCTGGCGGGGGACTGACTGACGCAAATCGACCTGACCGGGCATCACTGGAGATTAGCGAGATCCCCGACCTGGTGGTTATTAAAACTGACAGCAATATTAAATGGATGTAAAGACATGAGAGAGCAACTCTATACTTACCCTCTCTTTTTTGTTACAAGATCATAATAATGTTATTCACTCAGACTTAAATGGATGAAGACACTCTTTAAACACTTCTTGCAATGTGTCTTCACTCATTTTATTAATAGATTCATCTTCGTGTGCTTTGATTTTACTCATTACAACATCTTCATTATCTAAATTTCTTTTACTATAAAATTTCTTTTCATACTCACCAAGATAGTCAGCCTCAATAAGCTTATCAAAGAAGTTATTGATCGCATAACTTCCGGCATATTGTAATGACTCGACATCATCACAAGAGAACTTAATATACATAATGAGTTTTTTGAGCGCACTAATCTCATCTTGTGTAATATTTATTTTTTTCTCATTCTCAGCCACTACACTTACCTCTTGCATTCATCTGATTCATAGTTAGTTTATTACGAGTTTCATACTCCATTTTGGATGTTAACGAGTAAGGGTTGCTCCCTGAGTAGAGTACGTCATTCAATTTTATTCTGCCTGAATGTATGTATTCAAGGGCTGATGAGGCTTTTATGTTGCCCATTTGAACAGGGTCTGCTTTAAAGATAATCGCATAATCTCCTCTTCCTACGTGCTTAGGATCATTGATAATGAATATCCCTCATAACATCCTTTGGAGACATTAATATATCCGTTATATAAACCTTGCCCTTAGCATTCGCTTCAAGAACACCCGTTTTCATTGTACTCTCGAAACCAGCCTTGTCGGTATAATGTATAAATACATTATCACCACTCAACCCAAGCGGATCGATCCAGCTCAATGGGTTTGGAGCGTAGGCGTATGTGTTTAACCCACCTCCCAGCCCAATCGGACCATAGGGATGATTCCGGTGCCATCGTACTTTTTAATCTCTGAGGGTCGAATTCTCCGCCCCTTGGGGCGTTCAACTCTCGCTGTTGACTGTGGTTTTGATACCCCGCTGCTTGCGGCGGGGTTGTTCATTGCACTTAACTTACTGATGGGGATAGCTTTTCAGGGGCGGTTTTTCACGTAAGGAGCCGCTGCTTAACCCGGCAGCCCCGACGTACACTTTTGCCCCGGACATGCTATCGCCATAACGGGTAGCTAAAAAAAGCCGGGAAGATCTTTTCAGATATTATTTGAAACATATCTAATTATTTATCTCATTAATTTTTGGCTTCCATACATTCATCCAATTTTTTTCTATTTCTGATGAATAGTTCTTAATAGTGTAAAGATCACCTTCATCTTTATGTGATAAAAAACACTGATCAACACAATTAACCACCCAGGATAAAAAATCCTTTACCTCTGTATCACTTCCGTTCTCCTTTATAAATAGCATAGAGTTATCAATCAAGTCATCCAATAAAGAAGAATAGAACAATGCTTCCTCAAACAATGAGAAACAAAAAGTACCCTCAATAAGATCATTTCTGTTTTTAAGGATTTCTTCTTTAAGAACAATATTCATCTAACACCCCGGCCCTTTTCTTTTAGCTGCTTTTCCGGATTTTCTCTCATTATAAGAGCCATCTAAATTAAAGACACCCTTAGACTTACCCAATGAAGAAAATGTCTCATAATGATCTTTATGCAAATTATCCAAATAGAAATAATCTCCGTTTTTAAAGGTAACATCACCAACTTTAACTTTGGATGTGATTTTATAAATCTCAGCCCCTTGATATTTTTTCCCAGTTGTCTGAGCTGCATCGCCAATAATATCTATAAAACTTAAACCCAGTGGATCGATCCAACTGAGTGGGTTTGGAGCGTAGGCGTAGAGGTTTAATCCCCCCGCCAGCCCCACAGGGTCATGTTGAGTAAAGCGTCCGCCGTTCGGATCGTACTATCAGCGTCGGTTGTAATTCACCATCATTTTTGTATCGCAGTTCATAGAATCTGGTTCTTTTGGCTTATCTTTGAAGTTATTTCATTCGTTTATCATATTTAGACTTTGCTTCAGTTCTTACAAATTCGCTTGGGTCGTTTTTAGCCATATCCTTTAGAATAAAGAGTGGCAAACCTTTATTGTAAGTTAATTTTGCTCTAATTCCCTCGTCTGCATCTTTAGAAAATAATTGATAGATCTCAATATCCAAAGGGTATTTTGAGGATATAGCATCCCTAATTACCGGATCGTTATCAAGAGAAAGAATATTAATTATCTCCATAGGGATTGACTTATTTCTTGCAACCCAAACTTTCATGTCTGGATGGTTTTCAATCAGTTCCATCCAAACATCAATGGGTGCTTCTTCTATACCAGTCCTGTTATATTCAGCAGGGATGTCACTATTTCTCAACTTTATGAATTCAGATGTTGTATTTATCATGTCTTTGGCTCATTTAATAGTAATACTACTGCAACTTTTCTTAGGAATACTTTTCCCTGTATTACCTTTATGTTTATCAGGTATGAACTGACCATGTTTATCAGCGTCAGCAATCCATTCTAAGGATGTTGATGTTTCTCTAAATACTTTATAGACAGATCCGCCATGACCGGTAGAATCTTTAGACCACCACAATCCAGTTTGTCCATCCCTATAATATTTCTCTTTAAAAGTACCACCTTGCAAAATAGCAGTTGTTCTATAACCATCTATTTGCCAACCTGTTAGACCAAGCGGATCAATCCAGCTTAGCGGATTCGGCGCATACTGATACAGATTCAGCCCGCCCGCCAGCCCAATCGGATCCGGCTGGGTAAACCGCGCGCAGTCGGGATCGTAGTAGCGGAATAGATTGTAGTGAAGCCCGGTTTCCCTGTCGAGGTACTGCCCCTGCATTCGCAGGCTCTGCGCAAAGTCCGGCGCGTCCTGCCGCGTCTCACGCTGCAGCTTGCCCCACGCGCCGTTTCCCGCACGCCAGCGCACCGCGCCCGCCTCGTCGGTCAGCGCCTCCGGCGTGCCGTCCGGGCGGCAGTGGTACCAGTAAACCGCCGGGTTTTCCGCCCCGTCAATCCGCGCCAGCGGCTCGTAGCTTCCCGGCCCGGCCCAGACGTAAGTCAGCGGTACCCCGTCCTCAATTTCCTGCAGCAGCCGCAGCCCCTCCCAGACGAAGCGCGTGGTCTGCGGCTCCCCGCAGACTTCTCCGGACGCATCCTGCCGCCAGCGGGTTTTGCTGACGCGCCGCCCCAGCGGGTCGTAGCGGAAGCCGACGTGAAGCCGCAACCCCCGGTCGTCGCGGGTGTCGTGCACCACCTCTGCCAGCCGCTGCTCCCCGTCGTAGCGGTAGCGCCAGCGCTCGCGCCCGCTGACCTTCTCCGCCACCCGCCCGTACGCGTCATACCGCCAGCGCACGCCGTTCAGCTGCGTGACCCGGTTGCCGGCAACCGCCCCCGCGCCCGGGTCGACCGGGTTGGACGCCGCGTCCCACCGCCAGCGCTCATGGTCCGCCAGCCCGCCGCCCTGGGCCAGCAGCCGCCCCGCGCCGTCGTATTGCCAGCTGCGCCACGCGTGCGGGTTGTCGTCATGCTCCTCGCGCACCGGCCGGTGCGCGTTGTCATACTGCCAGCTGCGCGACCATTGGCGCGGCGCCGGCCGCACCTGCCCGCCGCGGAACAGCTCGCGGCTGCGCAGCCGCCCGTGCCGGTCGTACGCCGTGCGGCTGGTCAGCGCCCCCTGGCTGCGGCTCACCTCGCGGTGCAGCGGGTCGCGGCGAAAGTCGCTTATCGCCAGGCCGTCCAGCGCGATGCCGAGCAGGTGCCCGCCGCCGTAGTACAGGTTTTTCAGCCGCCGCCCGTCCGGCAGCGTCACCGCCGTGCGGCTGCCCGCGGCATCGTGGGCGTACTCCACCCGGCCGTTCTCCCCACACTCCGCGACCGTGCGGCCGCAGCGGTCGTACTCCAGCCCCAACGCCTGCGGCCCGCCGCCGTGCGGGTGCGTGACGGCGCGCAGCAGCCGCCCGCCCGGCGAGTGCTCAAAGCGGGTGACGCCGTCCGCGGTGTGCCGCGCGGCCAGCAGCCCGCGCGCATCGTACTCATACTCCTCGGCGAGCGGCGCCGCGCCCTCCGCCGACAGCGCTCGCGAAACCAGCCGCCCGGCGTCGTCGTGGCGGTACGCGGTGGTGACGCCGTCCGGCGCGGTTTCGCTCTCCGGCAGGCCGCCCGGCCGCCAGCGGAAAAGGTGCCGCGCGCCGTTCTCATTCACCAGCGCCGCCAGCCGCCCCTGCGCGTCGTACTCGCGCCGCACCTCACCCCCCTCCGGATTGCGGGTGGCCACCAGCCTGCCGCAGGCGTCGTGGCGGAAGTGGTGGCGCTTCCCGGTGGCGTCGGTGAGCGTTTTCAGCAGGCCGCGCGCGTCGTACTCCCGGCTTTCCTGCCACCCCTCCGCCCGGCTCACCCGCAGCGGGCGGCCCGCCGCGTCGTACTCCAGCCGGGTCTCCTCGCCGTCGGCGAGCATTTCAGCCTGCAGCCAGCCCCGCGAATGATAACGCCAGCGCGTGCTGCTGCCGGTGCAGTCGGTGGCGCGCGTCAGCTGCCCTGCGTCATCGTAGTCCCGGCGGCTGATCCCGCCGTTCGCGTCCGTCACCGCCACCACTTGCCCGTACTCGTCGCGCTCAAGGCGCGTGGTCTGCCCGCAGGCGTCAGTCACCGCCGCCAGCCCGTGGTGCGCGTCGTACGCCAGCCGGGTGACGCCGCCGTCGGCGTCGGTGATGCTGGCCGGCAGCGCGCGGTGCGCCAGCCACTCCGTCGCCCGCACGTGACTGGCGGGATCCTCCTCCTCCACCAGGTTGCCCGCGTCGTCATAGCGATACAGCGTAGCGTGGCCGGCGGGGTCGATGAGCCGAGTCAGCAGCCCGTCGTCGTCGCGGGTGAACAGCCAGCTTTCGCCGCGCGCGTCGGTATAGCGGGTGACCTGCTGCTGCCGATCCCACCTGTGCCGGCGCACCGCGCCGTCACCGCCGGTGACGGTGGTCAGCCCGGCGGGCAGGTCGTAGCTGATTTCGCAGGCCGCGCCGCCGCTGCTGCGGGCGGCGACCACCCGCCAGTGGTCGTGCCGCCGCCAGCGGTATTCGCACTCGCGCCCGCCGGGCAGCCGCTGCCAGACCATCAGGCCCGCCCCGTCGTAGCGAAACCCGCGGGTGGCCACCCCGGCGGCGTCGGTCACCGAGGCCAGCCGGCCGCCCGCGTCGTAGCCATAGCGCACCAGCGGCCACCGCCGCCCGCCGTCGTGATGGCTGAGGGCGGTGACGCGCGCCGGGAAGTCCGGGCTATCGTAGTGCAGGGTGAGGTTAACCGCCCCGGGCTCGTCGCGGATGCGCACCGGCCGTTCGTCGTCGTCGTATTCGCACTCCAGCCGGTTGCCGTACTCGTCGCTGAGCGAGGCCAGCCGCAGCCGCGCCGGGTTGCCGCGCAGTGGCCGGTACAGCCGCCACAGGCCGCCGTCGTCGGCCACCGCCAGTGCGCCGCCCGGTCCGGCGCGAAAAATTAGCCCATCGCCGCGGCTGAACAGCGGCTCATCAGGCGGCGGCAGCGTGAAGCGCAGCCCGCGCCCGGTTTCGTCCAGCCACAGCGCGTCGTCGCCGCGCAGCTCGATGCGGCTGTCGAAGGCGGTCATCCAGCCGCGGCCGAAAATGCCGGCCGTCCGCGAGCGGCTGTTGTAGCAGCGCTGCCAGCGCAGCGGCAGGCGGCCAGGCAGCACGAAGTCGAGGTCGTCGTCGCCATTAAGTACCTTAGCGCCGCTGGCGGCGTGCACCGGGTCCGGACTGGCGAAGGCGGCGTTTATCAGCAGGTCCGCCGCCATGCCGCCGCCGGCGCGGTACAGCATGCAGGGCAGGTTTTTCAGCACCGCGCCGGGGCGCCCGCGCATCAGGGGCAGCAGCATCGCGGCCGGCAGTAGCCACGGGGTGGTGCCGCTGCGGATTTGCCGCACCACCCGGGCGCGGCCGCCGATAATCACGTCGGGCGAGGCGCCGGCGGCCACGGTCGCACCGCAGGTGGTGCGGTCGCCGCTGCGCACCGCCGGCTGTCCGTTGATAAACACCGAGTCCGAGCCCTCAGCGAGCCAGTCCGGCCCGCGGTGGCGGTCGCAGCCGATAGTGTCCTGATGCGCCGGGTCGGCGGCCTCCGCTTCGGCCTCAACCGGCCGCCAGAAGCCGCTGAGCGTCTGCCCGGCGGCGCCGAGCAGCGCCGCGCCGTAGTCAAAAAAGTCCTGCGGCTGCTGCACAACCGCCTGCGGGCTGCCGGACGGACGCGGTTTGCCGGCGGCACGCGCGGCGGGCAGGCCGTTGATAAAGACGTCGGGAGAGCCGCTGGTGATGCGCCCGCAGGGGCGCGGCGGAAAGAGGAAACTGCCGATGCCGTCGGCGGCGCGGGAGATGTCACCGGTCACCCCGGCGAGGTTGGCCAGCAGGCCGCCGATAATGCCGCTGAGCACGCAGCCGGAGCCGACCGCCGCCAGCCCGGCGGCCAGCGCACCGGCCCCGGCCAGCGGGGCGGTAACCGCGGCGGCGGCGGCCACGGCGGCACCGGCTGCGGCGTACGCCGCGCCTTCGACCAGCAGGCAGGTGATTTCGGCAAACATGCTGGTGTGCACCAGCGCGTCGTTCTGGCGGGCGGCAAAATAATCACTCATAGTTCAGACGTCCTGTCCGGGTTGTTTTATCTCGTCACGACATCCGCGTGCAGAGGGGAGGCATCAGTTTTACTGATTAATTTCACACAGTGATTAGTTTTTTACCGTGACGGCGATCGCGAAGGCGATTCAACGGAAATCAGCAGAGCGTTGACGCGGGAAGCTAAAAATAAAAAATCCCGCAAATGCGGGATTTAAGATCGGGAATCTGTTTTCAGTTCCCGTTGACGTGCAGGGTGTAAACCCTCAGCGCCGGCATTGAAATCACCGCCTGAGAGGTAACTTAATAAAAATCGCAGGCCGCAGCTTCTGACTGAGCCAACCAGACCGGCTTGGTGCTGGTTTTGCTCCAGAATCGGTGCAGATAGCTGTAGAAACGAGCACGATCCTCACGGAATAACATCACCGGCAGCGCCAGCACACCAATGATGACAGCCGCTACGCGACGCAGAATAACTTTATACAGTGAATAGTTCTGATACATGGCCACGCCTCCGAAATTGAAATAAATTCTGTATGTAATCTGTCCAATTAATATACGCTGCCTGATGTAATTTTACTACTGATCCGACCACTTTTTTGGCGAAAAATACGCTGTTTTTAGCTATCGCTGTAATTGAGTTACAGAATTGTTATCAAATAACGACAAAGTGTTAACGCAGCGGCGATTTTTATACTTTTTTTATATCCTGCCCTGCTTTCTATACACCTTCTTTGCACGCCGATGATTACTCTGCGCTTATCTGAATCACACCCCGGAGGTGTACTGTGAGTGTTGAGATTATCGCTGGCGTGCTACTGGTTGCATTACTGACCGGCTACCTGATTTACGCCCTGATTAATGCGGAGGCGTTCTGATGGCCGCCTCCGCAAGCCTGTTACTGTTTAGCTTTGTGGCGCTGTTGCTGATACTGGCGCAACCACTGGGTAAAAGCATGGTGAAATTGGTTGATGGCCACGCGGGTCCGTGGCGGGCTGGCTTTGAACGCCGCCTGTGGTGGCTGTGTGGTATCCGCCAGAAAGAGATGGGCTGGATTCGCTATTTTTGGGCGATTATCGCGATCAATCTGCTCGGCGTACTGGTGCTGTTCGCCATCCTGATGTTGCAGGATCGCCTGCCGCTTAATCCGCAACACTTTCCGGCGATGAGCTGGCATCTGGCGCTTAACACGGCGATAAGTTTTGTCACGAATACCAACTGGCAGGCCTACAGTGGCGAAAATACCCTGAGCTACTTTAGTCAGATGGTTGGCCTGACGGTGCAGAACTTCCTTTCAGCCGCCAGCGGTATTGCGGTCGCGCTGGTGCTGATTCGGGCTTTCTCACGGCAAAGCGTGGATACCCTTGGTAACGCCTGGCAGGATCTGTTACGCATTACTCTTTATCTGCTGCTGCCGCTGTCATTAATCCTTGCGCTGTTTTTTGTCAGCCAGGGCGTACTGCAAAACCTTAGCGCTTATCAGACTCTTCATACACTGGCCGGATCGAGCCAGAC
This sequence comes from Winslowiella sp. 2C04, assembly GCF_050037805.1. Classification (NCBI taxonomy): domain Bacteria; kingdom Pseudomonadati; phylum Pseudomonadota; class Gammaproteobacteria; order Enterobacterales; family Erwiniaceae; genus Winslowiella; species Winslowiella sp. 2C04. Next base: position 3,315,434 of record NZ_CP188300.1, read on the forward strand.
TTTACCGATGGGGCCGATCGCTTCGCAGGAGTCGATTAAGCTGCTGGGCACTAACGGCGGCGGTTTCCTTGGCGCTAACTCAGCTCATCCGTTTGAAAACCCCAATGCCCTGACCAACATTGTGCAGATGCTGGCGATTCTGCTGATTCCGGCAGCGCTTTGTTTCACCTTTGGCGAAGCGGTGCGTGACCGCCGCCAGGGCCATGCGCTGCTGGCCACCATGACGCTGCTGTTTATTATCGCCGCCAGCGTGGTGATGTGGGCCGAGCTAAAAGGCAATCCTCACCTGCTTACGGCTGGCGCTTCCTCGCCGTTTAATATGGAAGGCAAAGAGGCGCGCTTTGGCATCCTCAGTTCCGCACTGTATGCGGTAGTGACTACCGCCGCCTCCTGTGGTGCGGTTAATGCCATGCATGACTCCTTTACCGCACTCGGCGGTATGGTGCCAATGCTGCTGATGCAGATTGGTGAAGTGATTTTTGGCGGCGTCGGCTCTGGCCTGTACGGCATGATGCTGTTTGTTTTGCTGGCGGTATTTATTGCCGGGCTGATGATTGGTCGATCGCCGGAGTACCTCGGTAAAAAAATCGATACCAAAGAGATCAAAATGACCGCGCTGGCGATTCTGGTTACACCCACGCTGGTGCTAATCGGCAGCGCACTGGCGATTGCCACCGACGCCGGACGCGCAGGCATCCTTAATCCTGGACCGCACGGTTTTAGCGAAGTGCTGTATGCGCTCTCGTCGGCTGCCAATAACAACGGTAGCGCCTTTGCCGGGCTCAGTGCCAATACTCCGTTCTACAACCTGTTGCTGGCGTTTGCCATGTTTGTTGGCCGCTTCGGCATTATTCTGCCGGTGCTGGCGATTGCTGGTTCACTGGTAGCGAAAAAAGCGCAGCCGGCCGGAACCGGCACTCTGCCGAGCCACGGCGCACTGTTTATCGGATTGCTGACCGGCACCGTTCTGCTGGTTGCCGCGCTGACGTTTGTCCCGGTGCTGGCAATTGGCCCGGTGGCTGAACATCTTCAATTGACTCATTAAGTACCGGAGCAGTTTATGACTCGCAAGCAACAACCTCTATTTGATGCGGCAATGACGCGTCAGGCGCTGGTCGATGCGCTGAAAAAATGCGATCCCCGCGTGCAGTGGCGGAATCCGGTGATGTTTATCGTCTATCTCGGCTCGATTATTACCAGCCTGATCGCCCTGTCGATTGTGTCAGGTTACGCCAGCGGCAACGCCGGGTTTACCGCCGTCATCGCCATCTGGCTGTGGTTTACCGTGCTGTTTGCCAACTTTGCGGAAGCGATAGCTGAAGGCCGCAGTAAAGCGCAAGCTAACGCGCTTAAGGGAATGAAGAAAACCAGCTGGGCCAATAAATTGTCAGCCGCACGCCACGACGCACCAGCCGAACGCGTTACGGCAGAATCGCTGCGTAAAGGCGATATCGTGCTGGCCGCAGCGGGCGATACTATTCCCTGCGACGGTGAAGTACTTGAAGGCGGCGCTTCGGTAGACGAAAGCGCGATTACCGGCGAGTCCGCGCCGGTGATTCGAGAATCAGGCGGTGACTTTGCCTCGGTAACCGGCGGCACGCGGGTGTTATCTGACTGGCTGGTTATTCAGTGCAGCGTTAACCCAGGAGAAACCTTCCTCGACCGGATGATTGCCATGGTTGAAGGAGCAAAACGCCGCAAAACGCCAAGCGAAATCTCCCTGACTATTCTGCTGGTAGCACTGACGCTGGTGTTTCTGTTTGCCACCGCCACGCTCTGGCCTTTCAGCTGGTTTGCCGGTCAGCCGATCAGTATTACGGTGCTGATTGCACTGCTGGTCTGTCTGATTCCGACCACCATTGGCGGATTATTATCGGCAATTGGTGTCGCCGGGATGAGCCGGATGCTGGCCGCTAACGTTATTGCCACCAGCGGCCGCGCGGTAGAAGCCGCCGGTGATATTAATGTGCTGCTGCTGGATAAAACCGGCACCATCACGCTGGGTAACCGCCAGGCCTCTGCATTTTTAACCGCGCCTGGCGTCAGCGAACAACAGCTGGCGGATGCCGCGCAGCTGGCTTCACTGGCCGATGAAACCCCGGAAGGCCGCAGTATCGTGGTGCTGGCAAAACAGCTCTTTAACCTGCGCGAGCGCGATCTGCACGCGCTGAACGCGACCTTTGTGCCCTTCTCTGCCCAGACCCGCATGAGCGGGGTCAATATTCAGCAGCGCATGATTCGCAAAGGTGCGGTGGACGCGATTAAACGCCACGTCGAGGCTAACGGCGGTCAGTTCCAGCCTGAAGTGATGACGCTGGTTGAACAGGTGGCACGCACCGGCGGTACGCCGCTGGTGGTTGCCGAAGGCAATGTGGCGCTGGGGGTGGTAGCGTTAAAAGATATTGTGAAGGGTGGGATAAAAGAGCGCTTTGCCGAACTGCGCACCATGGGGATTAAAACCGTGATGATCACCGGTGATAACCCGTTAACCGCCGCCGCGATTGCCGCAGAAGCCGGTGTCGATGACTTTTTGTCAGAAGCTACGCCGGAAGCCAAACTGGCACTGATTCGTCAGTATCAGTCCGAAGGCCGGCTGGTGGCGATGACCGGTGATGGCACCAATGATGCGCCCGCGCTGGCACAAGCCGATGTGGCGGTGGCGATGAACTCAGGTACGCAGGCGGCAAAAGAGGCGGGCAATATGGTCGACCTCGATTCCAATCCCACCAAACTGATTGAAGTGGTGCATATTGGCAAACAGATGCTGATGACACGCGGTTCACTGACCACTTTCAGTATTGCCAATGACGTAGCAAAATATTTTGCCATTATTCCGGCGGCGTTCGCCGTCAGCTGGCCACAGCTGAATGCACTGAACATTATGCATCTGCACTCTCCGGCCTCGGCGATTTTGTCAGCAGTGATGTTTAATGCGCTGATTATCGTCTTTCTCATCCCACTGGCATTAAAAGGGGTCAGCTATCGGCCGCTGGGTGCGGCTGCGCTGCTGCGACGCAATCTGTGGATTTATGGCGCTGGCGGTATTCTGGTGCCGTTTGTCGGTATCAAAGCTATCGATCTGCTATTAACCATGACCGGTCTGGTTTAAGGAAACGTTATGTCCATTTTACGTCCGGCACTGCTGGTGTTTATTCTGCTTTCACTGATTACCGGTGCGGCTTACCCGCTGTTGGTTACCGGGCTGGCGCAGGCGATTTTCCCGTGGCAGGCCAATGGCTCGTTGATCGAGGTGTCAGGCCAGCCGCGCGGTTCTGAGTTAATCGGTCAGGCATTTACCCGGCCGGCAGATTTCCAGGGCCGTCCATCCGCCACCGCCGACGCGCCTTATAATGCACTGGCGTCAGCGGGTAGCAATCTGGCAGCCAGTAATCCAGCGCTCGATCGCTTGTTTGCCGAACGCATTGCGGCACTGCGCGCGGCTAATCCGCAGGCCAGCCGCGAGGTACCGTCAGATTTGGTGACGGCTTCCGCCAGCGGCCTTGATCCCGAAATCTCAGCGGCTGCGGCATACTGGCAGGCTGCGCGCGTAGCACAGGCGCGTAACATCCCGCTGGCAGAGGTCGATGCGCTGATTGCACAGCACATCAAACAGCCGCTTTTGAAATTTACTGGCGAAGCAACGGTAAATGTCTTTATGCTGAATCTGGCGTTAGAACAAAAGAACGTGCAGTCGACCCAATAATAAGGAACCTTCATGAACCAGGAGCTACAGCGTCCGTCACCGGAAAAGCTGTTGCAGCAGCACAGCACCCCGCCGCGCGGTAAACTAAAGATCTTTTTTGGTGCCTGCGCCGGTGTCGGCAAAACCTTCGCCATGTTGCAGGAGGGGCGTCGGCTGCGCGAGCAGGGTCTTGATGTGCTGATTGGTGTGGTAGAGACCCACGGGCGGCGTGAAACGGCCGCCTTGCTGGATGGACTCAGCGTATTGCCGCTGAAAATATCCACACAGCAGGGCCGCCAGTATCCGGAGTTCGACCTCGACGCCGCACTCGCCCGTGCGCCAGCGATTATTTTGATCGATGAGCTGGCGCACAGCAATATTGCCGGATCACGCCATCCGAAACGCTGGCAGGACGTCGAAGAACTGCTGAACGCCGGGATCGACGTGTTTACCACGGTCAATGTGCAGCATCTGGAAAGCCTGAATGATGTGGTCGGCAGCATTACCGGCATTCTGGTGCGCGAAACCGTACCGGACCCGATTTTCGATCTGGCCGATGAGATTGTGCTGGTTGATCTGACGCCGGACGATTTAAGACAGCGGCTGGCCGAAGGTAAAGTGTATATCGCCGGGCAAGCCGAACGCGCTATCGAGCATTTCTTCCGTAAAGGCAATCTTATCGCGCTGCGTGAACTGGCGCTGCGCCGCACCGCCGATCGCGTCGATGATCAGATGCGTGCCTGGCGCGATCATAAAGGGCGTGAGCAAGTCTGGCATACCCGCGATGCGGTGTTGGTGTGTATCGGCGAAGGTGCCGGCAACGAAAAACTGGTGCGCACCGCTGCGCGTCTGGCGGCAAAGCTGGATGCGCCCTGGCACGCGGTGTATGTAGAAACGCCACGCCTGCATAAGTTGCCTGGCGATCAGCGACGCCGCATTTTGCAGGCACTGAAACTGGCACAGGATCTTGGCGCAGAAACCGCCACTCTTTCCGACACTCACGAAGAGCTCTCGGTGCTGCGCTATGCACGTGAACACGATCTCGGCAAAATAGTGATTGGCCGTCGATCCTCACAGCGCTGGAAACGCGATGGTTTTGCTAACCGACTGGGCAAACTGGGGCCGGATCTCGATCTGCTGATCGTTGCGCGTGATGAACCCGACTCCGCGCTGTCAACGCGCCCGGTCAGTAGTAAAAGTCCCGCAGAAAAATGGCGTAAGCCGCTGGAAGGCTGCGCGCTGGCAGTCGCATGGTGCGCGACGCTTACCGTCGGCGCCAGCTGGCTGTTTCCGCAGGTAGCCGATGCCAATCTGGTAATGCTGTATCTGCTCGGCGTGGTGATCGTCGCGCTGCTGTATGGTCGCTGGCCATCGGTGGTGGCATCGCTGATTAACGTCGCCAGCTTTGATCTGTTTTTTATCGCGCCGCGCGGCACCCTGGCAGTATCGGATCTCGAGTATTTACTGACCTTCGCCATTATGCTGGCGGTAGGGATAATTATCGGTAATCTGACCGCCAGTATGCGCTATCAGGCGCGGGTGGCGCGCTATCGTGAAGCGCGCGTGCGTCAGCTGTATGAGGTTTCGCGCGCGCTTAGCCGCACCCGTAGTCAACAGGATATTATTGCAGTCAGTCAGCATTTTATTGATAACACCTTTCGTGCCAGCAGCGAGCTATTGATTCCGGACGCCCACGGACAGCTACCGCAGCCGCGCCAGGCCGATGCCGCTATTGCGCGCTGGAGTTTTGACAATAATCAGCCGGCCGGTGCCGGGACCGCTACCCTGCCCGGGCTGCCCTGCCTGATTCTGCCATTAACCATGCAGGAAAAATGCTGGGGACTGCTGGTGATCGAACCGTCCAGCCTGCGGCAACTGATGATCCCGGAACAGCAGCGGCTGATTGAAACGGTAATTGTGCTGATCGCCAGCGCGCTGGAACGTCTGGCGCTGACCCACTCTGAAGAACAAGCGCGCTTCTCCGCTGAAAGTGAGCAGTTACGAAACTCTCTGCTGGCGGCGCTTTCTCACGATTTACGCACTCCGCTAACGGTGCTGTTTGGCATGTCCGAAATCCTGACGCTGGATTTATCCGCAGTGAACTCACCTTACGCGCCGCAGGCAAATCAGATTCGCCAGCATATTATTAATACAACCAGGCTGGTGAATAATCTGCTGGATATGGCGCGCATCCAGTCCGGCGGTTTTGTGCTGCGTAAAGAGTGGCTGACGCTGGAGGAGATTATTGGCAGCACCCTTAATGCCATCGCGCCGCTGCTGAATGGACGCCGTATTCAAACCGACCTGCCGGCTGAGCTGTTACTGGTTGAGGTTGATGGCCCGCTGATTGAGCGGCTGCTGACCAATTTACTGGAGAATGCGATAAAATATGCCGGTCATGCAGCGCAAATTGGTATTCGTGCGCGCCGCACGGATAATCTGCTGGATATCGAAGTGTGGGATGACGGCCCAGGCATTTTGCACGGGCAGGAAAAGCAGATCTTTGATAAGTTTACCCGTGGTAATAAAGAGTCGGCGATCCCCGGCGTTGGTCTGGGGCTGGCTATTTGCCAGGCGATTGTTACCCTGCATCAGGGTGAAATTAGCGCTGAAAATCGCCCGTCCGGTGGTGCCAGTTTTCACCTGCGTCTGCCACAGGATAAGCCGCCAGAATTAGCCCCCGAAGAGCCAGAGGAAATGTGACCACAGTTCTGATTGTCGAAGATGAAAAAGAGATTCGTCGCTTTCTGCGCATCGCGCTGGAAGGCGAATCGTTGCGGGTATTTGACAGCGAAACGCTTCAGCGCGGATTAATTGAGGCCGCCACCCGTAAACCGGATCTGGTGATTTTGGATCTTGGGCTGCCTGACGGCGACGGCATTGAATTTATTCGCGATGTGCGCCAGTGGAGCGCCGTGCCGATTGTGGTGCTGTCGGCGCGCAGTGATGAACAGGATAAAATTGCGGCGCTGGATGCCGGTGCCGATGACTTTCTGTCGAAACCCTTTGGCGTCGGTGAGCTGCTGGCGCGGGTGCGCGTAGCCTTACGCCGTCAGGCCTCCACCAGTCCGCAGGCGACGGTTGCCTTTTCTGCCGTGACGGTGGATATTGCCGCCCGGCGCGTGACGCGTGACGGCCAGGAGTTGCACCTGACACCGATTGAATTTCGTCTGCTGGTAACATTACTGAATAACGCCGGAAAGGTGCTGACCCAGCGCCAGTTGCTGACACAGGTGTGGGGGCCGAATGCGGTCGAGCACAGCCACTATCTGCGCATCTATATGGGGCATTTACGGCAAAAACTGGAAGCCGATCCGGCACAGCCCAAACATCTGCTGACCGAAACCGGCATTGGTTATCGGTTTATGCCTTAGGAGCCGTTTTCGGCTCCCGGCATAATGATAAATTGCTGCTAACCGATAAAGTTAAGCGTTTTTCAGCACTTCACTGACAATCTCTACCGCTTCTTTTTCAATCTTTTCGCGATGCTCAGCACCGAGGAAGCTTTCACAGTAGATTTTGTAGGCGTCTTCAGTGCCGGATGGACGCGCGGCAAACCAGCCGTTATCGGTCATCACTTTCAGGCCACCAATTGATGCGCCATTACCCGGAGCCGCGGTCAGACGTGCGGTAATCGGGTCGCCGGCCAGCGTATCTGCGCTGACCATTTCCGGTGACAGCTTAGACAGCGCGGCTTTCTGCGCCGAAGTGGCAGAGGCCTGCAGACGGTTATAGCTCGGTGCACCAAAACGCTCTGCCAGCTCATCGTAATGCTGCTGTGGATTTTTACCGGTCACCGCAGTGATTTCCGCCGCCAGCAGACACATAATGATGCCGTCTTTATCGGTTGACCATGGGGTGCCGTCAAAGCGCAGGAAAGAAGCCCCGGCACTCTCTTCACCGCCGAAACCGAAGCTGCCATCAAACAGACCATCAACGAACCATTTAAAGCCAACCGGCACTTCCACCAGCTTACGGCCAATGTCGTTGACTACACGGTCAATCATTGCACTGGAAACCAGTGTTTTACCCACCGCGACATCCTTGCCCCACTGCGGACGATGCTGGAACAAATAGTTGATCGCCACCGCCAGATAGTGGTTCGGATTCATCAGGCCAGCAGGCGTAACGATGCCGTGACGGTCGTAGTCCGGATCGTTAGCAAACGCCAGATCGAACTTATCACGCAGCGCCAGCAGGCCCGCCATCGCTGACTCAGACGAGCAATCCATGCGGATAGCGCCATCTTTATCAAGATGCATAAAGCGGAAAGTCTGATCAACCGCGTCGTTAACAATCGTCAGGTCAAGATCGTAGAACTCAGCAATGCGCTGCCAGTAAGCGATGCCGGAACCACCGAGTGGATCGACACCGATTTTCAGCCCCGCTTGCTTAATCGCCGCAATATCCACCACCTCTGCCAGACCTTCAATGTAAGGCTGGATCAGATCCTGCTGCTGAATATGACCGCTCGCCCAGGCTTGATCCAGCGTCAGGCGTTTAACCCCTTTCAGACCGTCGTGGATCAGTTGGTTAGCGCGATCTTCCACCACTTTGGTGACGTTAGTATCTGCCGGACCGCCATTCGGTGGATTATATTTAATGCCACCGTCGTCTGGCGGGTTATGTGATGGTGTAATCACGATGCCGTCGGCCAGCGTAGCTGCGAGCTTGTTGTGTTGCAGAATAGCGTTAGAGATAGCAGGCGTTGGCGTGTAACCATTATCCTGCTGTACGATCACGTCCACACCGTTAGCGGCCAGCACTTCCAGCACCGAGATAATCGCCGGCTCAGAGAGTGCGTGCGTGTCTTTACCGACATAGCACGGCCCGGTGATACCATTTTTTTTGCGTTCTTCCGCAATGGCCTGCGCGATTGCCAGAATATGTGGCTCGTTAAAGCTGTGGCGTGCTGCGCTACCGCGATGGCCAGAAGTACCAAATTTCACCGCGTGTTCTGCATTGGCCAGATCCGGCTGCAGCACGTAATACTGGGACGTTAATTGTGCAACGTTAATCAAATCGCTTTGCTGGGCGGGTTGCCCGGCACGGGGGTGATTGGCCATTGGCGCTGCTCCCTGACGCTTCAGTTAGATGGTGCCGCAAACCTTCTCTGTCAGCTCCGCCGGGAACTGCATCGACAACATGATGTGTTCAATCATGCTGCATTTGCGACCTGTATTAGTATTGGTAATCACCCAGTATGGCGTGCCGGGAACGTGCTTCGGCTTAGTGTGCGTGCCGTTCTGGATGAGAACTTGTTGATTGCCCGCAAAATAGACGCGAGTGCGACCGTGAAGTGACTCCGTCGCCTCGGCAAACGCTTTCGGATCCAGTGAATAGAGGGTCGACAAAATCAGCATAAAGCGATTAACCGCTCGCTTCTGCTCGGCATATTCATCGGACAGCAGCAGTTCACGCACGGCACGGACACGGTCCTGCGGGCGAGGTTCGGTTTTCACCACTGCGGCATCTTTCACCGGCAAGGTTTGCGGTGCTACTGCCGCTGGCGCGCTTTGACCAGCGGTAAACTTCAGCATACGCCGTAAAATATCAGATGCGCTCTCGCCAATGTGTTGAGTGTGGCTGGCAATATAGCGGTATAGCTCTTCGTCGACTTCAATCGTTTTCATCTTTATCCGTACGGTTATTGCGTTTTGCAGAACCGGTCCGATCTGGCCGCAGCCGTCAGCATAAACGTCTGCACAAATTGTGACCCGGCTCTAACATAAGGATTATAAAGTTAAATCTTGTGGCAGTGTAGCGCCAGCGCCCTTTGCAGGCAAAAGTCAGATAATGCCGCAAAAAGTTCGTTAACCGCGTTGCGCTTTCACCCGGCAAGAAACCTGAAATCCATGATAACCTAAGCTTTCGTTTCCACTGTAAGAACTTTGCCATGAATTTGAATGCTCGCCTGCAAACTGAACAATCTGTCGCTTCCTCCACGCCAATTCTGCTGATCCATGGGCTGTTTGGCAGCCTCGATAATTTGGGGGGGCTGGCACGCGGTCTGAAAACCGATCGTCCGATTTTGCAGGTTGACGTGCGTAATCATGGCTTGTCGCCGCGCAGTGAGCAGATGAATTATCGGCTGATGGCGCAGGATATGATCGATACGCTGGATGCACAGGGCATTGATAAGGTCGCGGTTATCGGCCATTCAATGGGTGGAAAAATTGCCATGACGCTCAGTGCGCTGGCACCGGAACGCATCGAGCAGCTGGTGATGATCGATATCGCGCCGGTGGATTACCAGACGCGTCGCCATGACGCCATCTTTGCCGGGGTAAATGCGGTAACCGAAGCCGGTGTCACGTTACGCTCGCAGGCAGCTGACGTAATGCGCAGCCAGATTGATGAAGAAGGCGTGATTCAGTTTCTGTTGAAATCCTTTCATGAGGGCCAGTGGCGCTTTAACGTGCCGGCACTCTGGGACAATTACACCACGATTTCTGGCTGGGAAACCGTACCGGCCTGGCCACATCCGGCGCTGTTTATTCGCGGCGAACTCTCTCCTTATCTTGATGATATTCATCGTGATGCACTGCTCAGCCAATTCCCGCAGGCGCGTGCCCACGTGATTGCCGGAGCCGGACATTGGGTACATGCCGAAAAACCTGATGCTGTTTTACGCGCAATTCGCCGTTTTTTTGCGCTTTAAAAGCAAATAGTTGCTGACACAGTGAAATGATTGTCGCGACGACTTTCACTGGGGTATGATGGCGCGCTAAAATTTTGCCGCTGTACGCAATATCGACTCTCGGCAGTAGCGGGCCAGAAAAACGTTGCGAATATCCGGCGGCAAACCGGCTCATTTAGTCAAAACCCTTGGCGTTTTCAGACGCTGACGCTCATTCAGTATCACGATTCTATGGCAAAAGAGAATACGGACCGCACGACGATCGATCTGTTTGCAGATGAACGCCGCCCGGGCCGACCAAAAACCAATCCGCTTACGCGTGATGAACAGCTGCGCATCAATAAACGCAATCAGCTAAAACGCGACAAAGTTCGTGGGCTGCGCCGCGTCGAGCTGAAAATGAACAGCGACGCGGTTGATGCGCTCAATCAGCTGGCTGAAGAGCGCAATATGAGCCGCAGCGAGCTGATTGAAGAGATGATTTTGTTGCAGCTTAACGCCACTACGCTCTGACTCAGGCGAGGTCAGCTGCGGCTTTGAACGCACAATGCGACAAATCCGGCGGCATTTGAAGTTCCGCGCCCCGAGACTGTCTGCTATCATTGCCAGTAACTGACTATCTTTAGTATTCACTATATCATTAAGTTTCAAGAGGTTATTAGACTCATGGCAATCACAGGCATTTTCTTTGGCAGCGACACTGGCAATACGGAAAACATTGCAAAGATGATCCAAAAGCAACTGGGCAAAGATGTTGCAGATGTTCATGACATTGCCAAGAGCGCTAAAGAGGATCTTGAAGCTTATGATATCTTACTGCTCGGCATCCCAACCTGGTACTACGGTGAAGCGCAGTGCGACTGGGATGACTTCTTCCCAACGCTGGAAGAGATCGACTTCAATGGCAAGCTGGTCGCGCTGTTTGGCTGCGGCGATCAGGAAGATTATGCTGAATACTTCTGTGATGCGATGGGCACCATTCGCGATATTATCGAGCCAAATGGCGCGGTTATCGTCGGCCACTGGCCGACCGAAGGTTATCATTTTGAGGCATCAAAAGGCCTGGCCGATGATAAACACTTCCTCGGACTGGCGATTGACGAAGATCGCCAGCCAGAACTCACCAACGAGCGTGTTGAAAAGTGGGTTAAACAAATTTTTGATGAACTTCATTTAAAAGAAATCATCGAAGCTTAAGCTGTCTGGCTTATTGTGGGCGCTGGCTCACAATGAGCCAGTGGTTTTTCCTATAGAAATGATAGATACATATTTGTAACTTCTGACTGTAAATCTGTACAATACCCCCCCATCGGTCAGCCCGCTATTGACTCTTTTTTGAGAGTACAGGGTTTAGCAAAGTAGCCATAATGGGATAGGCTATGAGGCATGAACTTCTCACGGACGTAACTCCTTACATCCATCGGTAAGTTTAACGCCCTCCCTGCGGTTTTCATTTCGAAGCATGAGTTCTATAATGAGACGCAATTAGATTTAGCGTCGACCGATGTTCAGGGCTTTTCAGCCACATTGTGACTAGCAAAGTAACAGGACAATATCCGCATGACTGACAACAACACCGCATTAAAGAAGGCCGGCCTGAAAGTCACGCTTCCCCGACTGAAAATTCTGGAAGTGCTTCAGGAACCAGAGGGCCATCACGTCAGTGCGGAAGACTTGTACAAGCGCCTGATTGATTTGGGCGAAGAAATTGGTCTGGCGACGGTATATCGCGTTCTTAACCAGTTTGATGACGCGGGTATCGTTACCCGTCATAACTTTGAAGGCGGCAAGTCCGTTTTCGAACTTACGCAGCAGCATCATCACGATCATCTGATCTGCCTTGATTGTGGCAAAGTGATTGAGTTCAGTGATGAATCAATTGAAACGCGTCAGCGTGAAATCGCAACGCGTCACGGCATCAAGCTGACTAACCACAGCCTGTACCTTTATGGTCACTGCTCAACGGGTGACTGCCGCGAAGACGAAACGCTGCACGACAAATAAACTCTGCCTCGCAGAGTTTTAAACAAAACCGGTGACCCGTCACCGGTTTTTTTATGCCCAAATTTAGCGTGCGTAAACCGGCAACAAATTGGCGTAAGACAGTAAACTGACCACAATATTGATACCGCCAAACAGCAGCACCAGCATAATCGTCAGATGCCCGCCGGCCACCCGATAGGCGGCAGGCCCAAAACGCTGCCTGGCTTTAAATGCCAGCAGTGCCGGAGTGATTACCGCCCACAGCGTCGCCGCCAGCCCGGCATAGCCAATCGCATGCAGGAATCCATTTGGATAGATCAGGCTGGCTGTTAACGGAACCGCAAACGTCATCAGCGTGGTTTTCAGACGCCCCAAGGCATTATTTGCCATGCCAAACAGATCGGCAAGGTAGTCAAACAGTCCGAGACTGACGCCCAAAAATGAGCTGGCAACGGCAAAATTGGAAAACAGTAGCAGCAGCACACTTAACCACGGGCTGCTAATCAGATCGCCAAAGGTCGCCACCAGCGCATCAATGTTGCCACCCGCCTGGGCTATATCGATAAATTTCGCGCGCTGAATATTGCCCATCGCACTGATTAACCAGACAAAGTAGATTGCCAGCGCGATCAGCGTGCCGTAAATCAGGCACTTTCTCACCTTAGCGGCATCCTGGCGGTAATAGCTGACCAGCCCGGAAATATTGCCATGATAACCAAACGATGCCAGACAGAATGGCAGCACCATAAAGATATAGGGAAAATAGCTTGCCCCACTCTGCTGGGTATTGAGCAGATTATCGACCTGCACATGCCACAGCAAACCGCCAAATGTCAGCAGAAAAGCGGCCAGTTTGGCGAACAGAAAGATAAAGGTCATTCTGCTGACCACTGCGGTGCCCAGCCAGATAAATACCGCTAACAGCAGAGTGAACAGAAATCCTGCCATCCGCTGTGATAACCACGGCAGCGCGCTGGCAAAAGTATGATGCAGGATTGAACCGCTGGCAGAGATATAGGCGTAGGTCAAAATCCCCAGCACAAACGCGATGGTAATGCCGTTAATCACATTCCACTTACTGCCCAGCAGATCGCGGGTTACCGTTGAAAAATTCGCGCCTTCCGGATAATGCTGGCTCGACTCCAGATACAGCAGCCCGGATAACAGCATGCAAAACCACGAGAACAGCAAAATCAACGTGGACCAGGAAAACCATGCGCCAGACATCACGATCGGCAGAGAAAACATGCCTGCGCCAATAATTGTGCCGCTGATGATCATGGTTCCCCACATCACCGACGGTGCTTTTCGTCCTGAAATTATTTCAGCCATAAAAAAATTGTCGTCCTTTGCAAATAAAAAAAACGCAGCTTTCAGGCTGCGTTTTTTACTGTCACGGCGAGATTTATCCGCCGATTTTCGCCCAGGTGTCGCGCAGGCCAACGGTACGGTTAAATACCAGCTTTGACCGGCTGGAGTAGCGACTGTCGGCACAGAAGTAGCCTTCACGTTCAAACTGATAAGGGCTGCTGGCTTCTGCCGCTTGCAGGCTCGGCTCAACAAAGCCCTGCTGAATCACCAGGGATTCCGGGTTGATGGTCGCGAGGAAATCTTCCGCGCCAGCCGGATTTGGCACGCTGAACAGGCGATCGTACAAGCGAAACTCCGCCGGTAACGCATGCACAGCAGACACCCAGTGAATCACCCCTTTCACCTTGCGGCCATCAGCCGGATCTTTGCTGAGGGTGTCGGTGTCGCAGGTGCAATACAGGCAAGTGATATTGCCCGCTTCATCTTTGGCCACGCGCTCGGCTTTAATCACGTAAGCATTACGCAGACGCACTTCTTTGCCCAGCACCAGACGCTTGTACTGCTTGTTGGCTTCTTCGCGGAAGTCAGCACGATCGATGTAGATCTCGCGGCTGAACGGCACTTCGCGGCTGCCCATTTCCGGCTTATTCGGATGAGCAGGCATCGTCAGCAGCTCTTCATGACCGGCCGGCAAGTTTTCGATAACCACTTTCACCGGATCCAGCACCGCCATCGCACGCGGCGCATTTTCATTCAGATCGTCACGAATACAGGATTCCAGCGACGCCATTTCAACAATGTTATCCTGCTTAGTGATACCGATACGGCGGCAGAACTCACGAATCGAGGCGGCAGTGTAGCCACGACGACGCAGGCCAGAAACCGTCAGCATGCGCGGATCATCCCAGCCTTCCACCACGTTTTCGGTCACCAGCAGATTCAACTTACGCTTGGACATAATCGCGTATTCGAGATTCAGGCGTGAGAACTCGTACTGGCGCGGATGTACCGGAATGCTGATGTTATCCAGCACCCAGTCATACAGACGACGATTGTCCTGGAACTCCAGCGTACACAGCGAGTGGGTAATGCCTTCCAGCGCATCGGAAATGCAGTGGGTAAAGTCATACATCGGATAGATGCACCACTTATTGCCGGTCTGATGGTGTTCCGCAAATTTAATGCGATACAGTACCGGATCGCGCATCACGATAAAGTTAGACGCCATATCGATTTTGGCACGCAGACAGGCGCTACCTTCGGCAAATTCACCGTTACGCATTTTTTCAAACAGCGCCAGGTTTTCCTGCGGCGTACGGTCACGATACGGGCTGTTTTTGCCCGGCGAAGTCAGGGTGCCGCGATATTCACGGATCTGTTCTGGCGTCAGTTCATCAACATAGGCCAGGCCTTTATTGATCAGCTCAATCGCGTAGTTATGCAGTTGATCGAAATAGTCAGAGGAATAGCAAATTTCGCCGCTCCACTGGAAACCGAGCCATTGCACGTCATGCTTGATAGATTCAACAAACTCCAGGTCTTCTTTGACCGGGTTAGTGTCGTCGAAACGCAAGTTACATTGACCCTGATAATCTTGCGCGATGCCAAAGTTCAGGCAGATCGACTTTGCATGACCAATGTGCAGGTAGCCATTCGGCTCCGGCGGAAAACGGGTATGCACGCTGGCGTGCTTACCGGTCGCCAAATCTTCGTCAATAATCTGACGAATAAAGTTAGTTGGGCGGGCTTCTGCCTCACTCATCTCAATTTCCTCAACACAATATATGTCTGGTGATTTGTATCACGAAATAACGGAGTATGATCCACAAAGCAGAGAAGGGAAACAACCGTTAGTTTACGAATAACGTAAAAAAGGACGGGAATTGCTTCCCGCCCTGCTCAGCCGCGATAACTCAGGCGGCGAATGCCCTGACGGCATTCGCCACTGAATCAGCTTTTAATTTCGAACAGTTTGGTTTCACCCGCCACCACGGAGCCGCTGGCTAACAGATTCACGCCGGCGAAGTCATCAATATTGCTGACTACTACCGGGCTGATCATTGAGCGTGCGTTGGCGTTGAGGAACTCCAGGTCCATCTCCAGCACCGGCTGACCGGCAGTGACGGTTGCCCCCTCTTCCACCAGACGGGTAAAGCCTTTACCGCCCAGCGCCACGGTGTCCAGCCCCATGTGCACCACGATCTCCACGCCATTGTCGGTTTCGAGACAGAAGGCATGATTGGTGTTAAAGATTTTAACGATCGTACCGGCAATCGGTGCCACCACGGTTTTGTCAGTCGGCTTAATCGCCAAACCGTCACCGACCGCTTTGCTGGCAAAGGCTTCGTCAGGCACCTGTTCAATCGCCACCACTTCACCGCTTACCGGCGCGACCAGCGTGGCAATAATGCCTTTTGCTGCGTTAGGTACCGCTTGTGGCTGTGCAGTTGGCATCACCGCTGCGCCTGATACTGCCGGGGCAGAAGCCGCAACCGGGCCTTTGGCTAACACGGTTTTCATCGCAGAGGCGATGCTTTCCGCACGCGTACCAACAATAATCTGCACGCTCTGTTTGTTCAGACGAATCACACCCGAGGCGCCAAGCCGTTTGGCAACCGCATCGTTCACTTCAGCAGAATCTTTTACATTCAGACGTAAACGGGTGATACAGGCATCAATCCCAGTCAGGTTGTCAGAACCGCCCACTGAGCTGATGTAACGACGTGCCAGTGATTCAGTCTCTGATTCACCGTTATCACTGTGATCGACGTTAGTGTCATAACCATCCGTTTCATCTCCGGCCACTGAGAGTTCACGGCCTGGGGTTAACAGATTGAATTTTTTGATGGTGAAACGAAACACCACATAGTAGATAACGAAGAACACCAGACCTTGTGGAATCAGCATATACCACTGGTTAGCCAGTGGGTTACGCGTTGACAGCACCATATCCACCAGGCCGGCGCTGAAGCCGAAGCCGGCAATCCAGTGCATGCTGGCGGCGATAAATACCGATATACCGGTCAGCACTGCGTGGAGGAAATACAGCACCGGTGCCACAAACATAAAGGAGAACTCAAGCGGCTCGGTAATACCGGTAAAGAAGGCAGCAAAGGCGGCGGCCATCATGATACCGGCAACTTTCGCGCGATTTTCCGGACGTGAACAGTGATAAATTGCCAGCGCCGCACCCGGCAGACCGAACATCATAATCGGGAAGAAGCCCGCCTGATAACGGCCGGTAATACCGACGATACCTTTACCGCTTTCAATCGACTGCGCACCGCCAAGGAAGTTAGGAATATCGTTGATACCGGCAACGTCAAACCAGAACACCGAGTTCAGCGCATGATGCAGACCTACAGGAATCAAAATACGGTTAAAGAAGGCATAAATGCCCGCACCGGCAGATCCCAGCTTCTGAATGTGCTCACCAAAGTTGACCAGACCACCGAAAATGACCGGCCAGACATACATCAGGATAAATGCCACGAGGATCATCAGGAAGGAGACCAGAATCGGCACCAGACGACGTCCGCTGAAGAAAGAGAGAGCTTTTGGCAGTTCAACATGGCTGAAGCGGTTATACACTTCCGCCGAGATCACGCCGACCAGAATACCAATAAACTGGTTATCAATTTTGCCAAATGCCGCTGGCACCTGTTCAACCGGGATCTTTTGGATCATCGCAACTGCGGCGGGTGAACAGAGGGTGGTAACCACCAGGAAGCCAATAAAGCCGGTCAATGCCGCCGCCCCGTCTTTATCTTTCGACATGCCGTACGCCACACCAATGGCGAACAGTACCGGCATGTTATCTATAATTGCTGAACCTGATTTAATGAACAGGGCAGCCAACGCGTTGCCTGCTCCCCAGCTATTTGGATCGATCCAGTATCCTACACCCATTAAAATTGCTGCAGCAGGTAGTGTGGCTACCGGCACCATCAGCGCCCGGCCTATTTTCTGCAAGTAACTTAAAATATTCACCTTTTCCCCCTCCGAGAGCCGACAAGGTCGCTAAAACTGTTTGGTATTATTATCACAATTCTCAGCTAACCTGATGACAGTACACATCACGATGCGAAGTGTAAAAAAAAATTAATTCGCTGCGCAAATTAAAACCGCTGTATATGTGATATTTATCACCAAATACCGCATATTTTCCTCAATGCGGCTGGCTATGGCCGCAAACTTATTTTATGATCCGAATTATCAAGGCGGTTTTTTTCCTCTGCCGTTATCGCTAAGTCGCGTTACGATTAGTGTTATCAGCTGAAAGGCCGTCTTCAATCTGATTCAATTCTGCTTAAATGAGGTGAAACATGAGACTGATTCCACTGGCAACCGCTGGGCAAGTAGGCAAATGGGCCGCGCGTCATATCGTCAACCGCATCAATGCATTCAAACCTACGGCAGATCGCCCATTTGTTTTAGGCCTTCCTACCGGCGGCACCCCGCTTGAAGCCTATAAACATTTAATCGAGATGCATAAAGCGGGCCAGGTTAGCTTTAAACATGTTGTCACCTTTAACATGGACGAATACGTCGGCCTGCCAAAAGAGCATCCGGAAAGCTACCACAGTTTTATGTTTCGTAATTTCTTTGATCACGTTGATATCCCTCATGAAAATATCAACCTGCTCAATGGTAATGCCGAGGATATTGACGCAGAATGTCGCCAGTATGAAGAAAAGATTCGCGCTTATGGCAAAATTCACCTGTTTATGGGTGGCGTAGGCAACGATGGTCACATCGCGTTTAACGAACCCGCGTCTTCGCTGGCATCCCGCACCCGCATTAAAACGCTGACGCATGAAACGCGCCTGGCAAATTCCCGCTTCTTCGATGGCGATGTTGATCAGGTGCCTAAATATGCGCTGACAGTGGGCGTTGGTACGCTGCTGGATGCAGAAGAAGTGATGATTCTGGTTATCGGCCACGTCAAAGCGCAGGCATTGCAGGCCGCGGTGGAAGGTAACGTTAATCATATGTGGACCATCAGCTGCCTGCAGCTGCATGCGAAATCCGTGGTGGTTTGTGATGAACCTTCGACCATGGAACTGAAAGTGAAAACCGTGAAATATTTCCGCGAAATGGAAGCGGAAAATATGAAAGGTCTGTAGTCGCTCTCTGACGTTTATCATCAACAGAGTAAGGCGCGGAAAGGCTCCGCGCCGGAAATAACCAGTTATTTAGTCAGCATAATGCCGGGAGATAATTATGTACGCATTAACCCAGGGCCGCATTTATACCGGCCATGAAATCCTTGACGATCATGCAGTAGTCATTGCTGATGGCCTGATTGAGCGTGTCTGCCCGCTGGCGGAACTCCCTGCCGGCATTGCCACGCGCGACGTCAAGGGCGCGATTATTGCCCCCGGCTTTATTGACGTGCAGCTTAACGGCTGTGGCGGCGTACAGTTTAATGACGACATCAATGCTATCAGTGTTGAAACGCTGAATATTATGCAGCGCGCCAATGAAAAATCAGGCTGCACCAGCTTTTTACCTACCTTGATCACCAGCAGCGACGAGTTGATGACGCGTGCGGTGGAAGTCATGCGCGCTTATCTGGCGCAGAATGCCCATCAGGCACTGGGCCTGCACCTGGAAGGCCCGTGGCTAAGTGTCGCAAAAAAAGGCACCCACGATCCGGCACTAATTCGCCAGCCCGATCCAGCACTGGTTAATTTTCTCTGTGAAAATGCCGATGTAATAACTAAAGTTACGCTGGCACCGGAAGTGGCAGGCAGCGAGGTTATTCGTCAGCTGCAAGCAGCTGGCATTATTGTTTCTGCCGGTCACTCGCATGCCACTTATCAGGAAGCAAGAAACGGCATTACCGCTGGCATCAGCTTTGCCACCCATCTGTATAACGCCATGCCAACTCTGACTGGCCGTGAGCCTGGCCTGATTGGCGCACTGTTTGATTCACCGGATGTTTACTGCGGTATAATTGCCGATGGTTTACATGTTCATTACGCTAATGTACGCAATGCCAAACGCATTAAAGGCGACAAGCTGGTGCTGGTCACCGACGCCACCGCGCCAGCGGGTGCGACCATTGATCAGTTCATTTTTGCAGGCAAAACAATATACTATCGTAACGGGCTGTGCGTTGATGAAAACGGTACGCTCAGTGGTTCTGCATTAACTATGATTGAAGCAGTCGAGAACTGCGTCGAACATGCCGGTATTTCACTGGATGAAACCCTGAGAATGGCAACGCTCTATCCAGCCCGGGCAATGGGCGTGGACAAGCAGTTAGGTTCTGTTGAAGCAGGAAAAGTAGCAAACCTGACTGTTTTCACCCGCGATTATAAAATTATCCAGACTATCGTTAATGGTGACGAAGTCCTAAGCGAGTAATCACTGAATGACCACTGGCGGCCAGGCACAAATAGGAAATGTCGATCTCGTAAAGCAACTGAACAGCGCAGCCGTCTACCGGCTGATTGACCAGCAGGGTCCAATCTCGCGCATCAAGATCGCCGAACTCAGCCAGCTTGCTCCCGCCAGCGTCACTAAAATTACCCGCCAGCTTATTGAGCGCGGGTTGATTAAAGAGGTCGACCAACAGGCCTCTACCGGTGGTCGTCGCGCCATCTCCATTGTCACGGAAACCCGGGGCTTTAATACCATCGGCGTGCGGCTTGGCCGCAATGATGCCACCCTGACGCTGTACGATTTAAGCGGCAAATCCCTTGCTGAAGAGCACTATCCGTTACCGGAACGCACCCAGGAAACGCTGGAAAATGCGCTGTTTACCGCCATCGAAAACTTCTGTGAGCAGCATCAGCGTAAACTGCGCGAGCTGATTGCCATTTCGGTGATTTTGCCCGGGCTGGTCGATCCGAATAACGGTGTTATTCGCTATATGCCGCATATCAATGTCAGTAACTGGCAGCTGGTTGTGCAACTGGAAAAACGTTTCAACGTCACCAGTTTTGTCGGCCACGATATTCGCAGCCTGGCGCTGGCTGAGCACTACTTTGGTGCATCGCGCGACTGCGCCGACTCTATTCTGGTGCGCCTGCATCGCGGTACCGGTGCCGGTATTATCACCAATGGTCAAATTTTCCTCGGCAGCAATGGTAACGTCGGCGAAATTGGCCATATTCAGGTCGACCCGTTGGGTGAGCGCTGCCATTGCGGCAATTTTGGCTGCCTGGAAACCATTGCCGCCAATGGCGCGATTGAAAATCGGGTGCGCCACCTGCTAACGCAAGGTTATCCAAGCTCCCTGACGCTTAACGACTGCCAGATCCAGCAAATCTGTAAAGCCGCTAACCGCGGCGATGCGCTGGCCTGCGAGGTGATTGAGCATGTCGGTCGCTACTTAGGTAAAGCGATTGCTATCGCCATTAACCTGTTTAATCCGCAAAAAGTGGTGATCGCCGGTGAAATTACCGAAGCCGGGAAAGTACTGCTGCCGGCGATAGAAGCCTGCATCAATACCCAGGTACTGAAAGCCTTCCGCAAAAATCTACCGGTAGTGCGCTCGGAAATCGACCACAGTTCTGCCATCGGCGCCTTTGCGCTGGCCAAACGCGCAATGCTAAACGGCATTCTGCTGCAACGTTTGCTGGAAGTGTAATACCTCAGCCAGCCTGGTGCTGGCTTACCCCCTACGGATAAGCGTAATGACCTTAAAAAATGTGATTTGTGATATTGATGGCGTGCTGATGCACGACAACACCGCCGTTCCTGGCGCCAATGAATTTCTCAATCGCGTGCTGGAAAACGGCATGCCGTTGGTGGTACTGACTAACTACCCTTCCCAGACCGCCCAGGATCTGGCCAACCGCTTTGCCTCAGCCGGGATTGATGTGCCGGACAGCGTGTTTTACACCTCGGCAATGGCGACAGCGGACTTTTTACGGCGTCAGGATGGCAAGAAAGCCTATGTGGTTGGCGAAGGCGCACTGATCCACGAGCTGTACAAAGCCGGTTTCACCATTACGGATATTAATCCTGACTTTGTTATCGTTGGTGAGACGCGCTCGTTTAACTGGGAGATGATGCACAAAGCAGCTTTCTTTGTGGCCAACGGCGCACGCTTTATTGCCACCAACCCTGACACTCACGGTCGCGGCTTCTATCCGGCCTGTGGTGCGCTCTGCGCCGGTATAGAGAAAATCTCTGGCCGTAAGCCGTTCTATGTTGGCAAGCCAAGCCCATGGATTATTCGTGCGGCGCTGAACAAGATGCAGGGGCACTCTGAGGATACCGTGATTGTCGGCGATAACCTGCGCACTGATATTCTGGCTGGCTTCCAGGCCGGTCTGGAGACCATCCTGGTGCTTTCCGGCGTCTCGACCTTAAGTGATATCGATGCGATGCCTTTCCGCCCGACGTGGATTTATCCGTCGGTAGCGGATATCGATATTATCTGAACTCAGTAAGCCCGGCAGCGCCGGGCTTTTTATTGTCCATTCGCCGCCTGTTTTTTGCGCACTTTTATCGCCATATTGACGAATCGACAATAAAAACCGCTTAAAACTGATAATCCATCAAAGATCCTCACAAGCAAGCAAACAATTTCTCAAGTAATCGCTAAAATGCTTGATTGAAGTCCAGATTTAGCGCATTTTCTTATCCATCGGGCAGCAAAAGTGCTGCATAAATAAAATCATTACTGCCAGGGTTAGCCGTTAGGGAGCGTTACTATGTGTTCTATTTTTGGTGTGCTGGATCTGAAAACCGATCCTGTTGAGTTGCGTAAGAAAGCACTGGAGCTTTCGCGTCTGATGCGTCATCGCGGTCCGGACTGGTCTGGCGTTTACGCCGATGACAATGCCATTCTGTCCCATGAGCGTCTCTCAATTGTTGACGTTAACAACGGCGCACAGCCGCTGTATAACGCCGCTCACACCCACGTACTGGCAGTTAACGGCGAAATCTACAACCATCAGGCGCTGCGTGCCGAACTGAGCGATCGCTACGAGTTTCAGACCGATTCTGACTGTGAAGTGATTCTGGCGCTGTATCAGGAAAAAGGCATCGATTTCCTCGACGATCTGCAAGGTATGTTTGCCTTTATCCTGTATGACAGTGTGAAAAACACTTACCTGATTGGCCGCGACCATATCGGCATCATCCCTCTGTATATGGGTAACGATGAGCACGGTAACCTGTTTGTTGCTTCTGAAATGAAAGCGCTGGTACCGGTGTGCCGCAGCATCAAAGAATTCCCACCGGGAAGCTACCTGTCGAGCGAAGATGGCGAGATCCGTCGTTACTGGCAGCGTGACTGGTTCGATTATGAAGCAGTGGAGCACAACACCACCGATGCTACCGCGCTGAAAAACGCGCTGGAAGAGTCAGTGAAAAGCCATCTGATGTCTGATGTGCCTTATGGCGTACTGCTTTCAGGCGGCCTGGACTCATCGATTATCTCGGCAGTGACCAAGCGTTATGCCGCGAAACGCGTTGAAGATCAGGATAAAAGCGAAGCCTGGTGGCCGCAGCTGCACTCATTTGCTGTTGGTCTGGAAGGCTCGCCGGATCTCAAAGCGGCTAAATCCGTCGCTGACCATCTCGGCACCGTGCACCATGAAATTCATTTCACCGTGCAGGAAGGCCTCGATGCCATCCGTGATGTGATTTATCACATTGAAACTTACGACGTCACCACCATCCGCGCTTCTACGCCGATGTATCTTATGTCACGTAAGATTAAAGCGATGGGCATCAAAATGGTGCTGTCAGGCGAAGGTGCAGACGAAGTGTTTGGCGGTTATCTCTACTTCCATAAAGCGCCGAATGCCAAAGAGTTCCACGAAGAAAACGTGCGTAAGCTGCTGGCACTGCATATGTTCGACTGTGCGCGTGCTAACAAAGCGATGTCCGCATGGGGTGTTGAAGCTCGCGTGCCATTCCTCGATAAGAAATTCCTCGACGTGGCGATGCGCATCAACCCGCAGGATAAAATGTGTGGTCCAAACGGTAAAATGGAAAAACATATTCTACGTGAATGTTTCTCATCTTACCTGCCTGAGAGTGTGGCATGGCGTCAGAAAGAGCAGTTCTCTGATGGCGTAGGTTACAGCTGGATTGATACGCTGAAAGAAGTGGCTGCGCAGCAGGTCACCGACCAACAGCTGCAGACGGCGCACTTCCGCTTCCCGTACAACACGCCATCGTCGAAAGAAGGCTACCTGTACCGTGAAATCTTTGAAGAGCTGTTCCCGCTGCCAAGCGCCGCTGAATGCGTACCAGGTGGCCCTTCTGTCGCTTGCTCATCCGCTAAAGCGATTGAGTGGGATGAGTCATTCAAAAACATGAATGATCCGTCAGGACGTGCTGTCGGTGTGCACGCTTCCGCGTACAAATAAGCAATTGTTTACATGATTAAAAACGGGCCGTCTGCGGCCCGTTTTTATTCGCTACCAGCATCTGTCAACCTAAAAACGCTGCCTTTATCATCAAACTGGTTACAACCCAGACAAACGAAGCGTTTCAGGTGAAAAACGTCAAAAAAGATGTTGACGCTTTCGGGCCACTTACGCATAATGCGCCCCGCAACGCCGATGAAGGTAACGCGAAAAAAAGATGGCTACTTAGCTCAGCTGGTTAGAGCACAGCACTCATAATGCTGGGGTCACAGGTTCGATTCCCGTAGTAGCCACCATCTTTTTTTTAGCGGGAGTGGCGAAATTGGTAGACGCACCAGATTTAGGTTCTGGCGCCGCAAGGTGTGCGAGTTCAAGTCTCGCCTCCCGCACCATTTCCATCAGCGACGTTGTACGGATGGGGTATCGCCAAGCGGTAAGGCACCGGTTTTTGATACCGGCATTCCCTGGTTCGAATCCAGGTACCCCAGCCACAAACTGATTTATCACGGACTCGTGGTACGGATATTGGGATATCGCCAAGCGGTAAGGCACCGGTTTTTGATACCGGCATTCCCTGGTTCGAATCCAGGTATCCCAGCCAAATCAGTTTGGTAGTAAAGTGTAGTGAGAAAATGTAATTGCAACAGAAAGGCTACTTAGCTCAGCTGGTTAGAGCACAGCACTCATAATGCTGGGGTCACAGGTTCGATTCCCGTAGTAGCCACCATTTTCTAAAAATTTGGGGTGTCGCCAAGCGGTAAGGCTCTGGTTTCTGATACCAGCATTCCGGGGTTCGAATCCCTGCACCCCAGCCAAATTTTAAGACGATTTGTTTTACAGATCGCACCCAAGCTTTTGGGGTGTCGCCAAGCGGTAAGGCACTGGTTTCTGATACCAGCATTCCGGGGTTCGAATCCCTGCACCCCAGCCAAGCAAGTAAAAAAGCCCGCTTCTGCGGGCTTTTTTGCGTCTGTCGTTCGCCTTCCGTATCAATGTCTGGCACCCTGCATATCGTCAGGACGGGAGCCAAAAACGGCTCCCCTGCATGCTCAGATCTATAATCCCAATGCGTAACGCAATGCCTGCCGTTTTAACACGCCGGAATGCTGGGCGGCAATCAACCCCAGATTGCGAATCACCTTCAGTGGACCAAGCTGATTGCTGAAAGTGAAGTAAAACAGATCCATGCCGCTCTGCATCAATAAATTATCTTTCTGGCGTTTACGCTGATAGCGCTGCAACACATGGCGCGAACTCCAGTTTTCCGCCTGATTGCGCGCCTCGGTCAGCACGTCAATCAAGGCATCAACATCGCGATAGCCAAGATTCACGCCCTGCCCCGCCAGCGGATTAATGGTGTGTGCCGCATCGCCTACCAGTGCTAAACCGTCAATCACGTAGTGGGTGGCGTGACGGCGCACCAGCGGGAAGGAACCGGCGGCCACTGCGCTAAAGCGTCCTAAGCGCGCCGGGAAGTTGGCCTGAATCTCTTTTTGCAGCTGTGCCATCGGCATCGCCTGTAACTGCCGGATACGCGCCGGTGCGTCATACCACACCAGCGACGCCCAGTTATCAAACAGCGGCAAAAAGGCACGCGGGCCCTGAGGAGTAAACTGCTGCCAGGTGGTATCCCCGGCCGGATGTTCGCAACGAATACTGATTAACATACAGGACTGACTGTAGTTCCAGCCGTGAATGCCAATACCCGCCAGCTGACGCACCCGCGAATTTGCGCCATCAGCGCCCACCACCAGCCGTGTGGAAAGCTGCTGCTGGTTATCCAGCGTTACCGTCCAGCCGCCGTTGCGTTGCTCGATACTTTTCAGGCTGGCCGGACAGAGTAAAGTCACATCCTGCTGCTGCAGGCGCTGCCATAATGCGCGCTGTAACACCCGGTTTTCCACCATAAAGCCCAGCTCGGGTAACCCCAGCGAAGCGGCATCAAAAGTCACACTGGCGGTTTGCCACTCCCAGGTTTCCAACTGACGGTAGGCAGCGGAACGCATCTGTTCAACAGCAGGCCATGCCTCAAGCTGTTTCAACAAATCCACTGACGCACTGCCAATCGCAGAAATTCTCACATCAGGGTCACTTTGCGCATCAAATTCCGCCGGCTGTTCCTGCTCCAGCACCGCAATGGAAAATCCTTGCTGCGCCAGACCGCTGGCCAGCGCTGCGCCCACCATGCCGCCACCAACCACCACGACATCAAAATGTGTATCTTGCATATTATTATCCTTAATGCGGCCGGGAATACTGGCCGTTAAGTCAGAAAGCGCTTTCGCTAAAGTGTACCGGATTTTGCGCCGACAAACAGAATCGCCCTTCACCACGACCATAATTCGCCCAGTGGCCAGCATCCCCCATCAGTTTGAAAGGGTATGCTGGTCACAACAGCATCAAAGCATTACAATACGTGCCCTGCACTCCCTTCCGCATTGAGTAATGGCATGTCGATGACAAAAAAACTGCATATTAAAACCTGGGGCTGTCAGATGAACGAGTACGATTCATCGAAGATGGCTGACCTGCTGGAAACGACTCACGGCTACACCCTCACTGAGGTGGCTGAAGAGGCCGATATTCTGCTGTTGAATACCTGCTCGATCCGCGAAAAAGCTCAGGAGAAAGTCTTTCATCAGTTGGGCCGCTGGAAAACGTTGAAAGAGAGCAATCCCGAGCTGATTATTGGCGTCGGTGGCTGCGTGGCATCGCAGGAAGGGGACCATATTCGTCAGCGCGCGCACTACGTCGATATCGTTTTCGGCCCGCAAACGCTGCATCGTCTGCCGGAAATGATTAACACCGTGCGCGGTTCAAAAAGCCCGGTAGTGGACATCAGCTTCCCGGAGATTGAGAAATTCGATCGCCTGCCGGAGCCGAAAGCAGATGGCCCCAGCGCATTCGTGTCGATCATGGAAGGCTGCAATAAATACTGTACATTCTGCGTGGTGCCCTACACCCGTGGTGAAGAAGTCAGCCGTCCATGCGACGATATTCTGTTTGAAATCGCCCAGTTGGCCGCGCAGGGTGTGCGCGAAGTGAATCTGCTGGGTCAGAACGTCAATGCCTATCGCGGTATGACGTTCGACAATGAAATCTGCACCTTCGCCGATCTGCTGCGTCTGGTTGCGGCGATTGATGGTATTGACCGCATCCGCTTTACCACCAGCCACCCGATCGAGTTCACCGATGACATAATTGAAGTTTATCGTGATACGCCGGAGCTGGTCAGCTTCCTGCACTTGCCGGTACAGAGCGGTGCCGACCGCATTCTGACGCTGATGAAACGCGCACACACCGCACTGGAATATAAAGCGATCATTCGCAAAGTGGTTGCGGCACGCCCTAATATCCAGATCAGCTCTGACTTTATTATCGGCTTCCCGGGCGAAACCCAGGCCGATTTTGAACAGACGATGAAGCTGATTGCCGATGTCAACTTTGATGTCAGCTACAGCTTTATCTACTCTGCCCGTCCGGGAACGCCAGCCGCTGATCTGCCGGACGATGTGCCAGACGAAGAGAAAAAGCAGCGCCTGTACATTTTGCAGGATCGCATTAACCAGCAGGCCATGGCGTGGAGCCGTCGTATGCTGGGTACCGTACAGCGTATTCTGGTGGAAGGCACCTCACGCAAAAACGTGATGGAGCTGTCAGGCCGCACCGAGAACAACCGCGTGGTGAACTTTGAGGGCACCCCGGAGATGATCGGTAAATTTGTTGATGTCGAAATCGTTGATGTCTATACCAACTCGCTACGCGGCAAAGTCGTGCGCACCGAAGATCAGCTGGGACTGCGTGTGGTTGAAAGTCCGGCTTCGGTGATTGCGCGTACGCGCAAAGAAAACGAGCTGGGCGTAGGCACCTTCCAGCCTTGATTCCCCGACGATACTGCGGCGAGCGTTCCGGCTCGCCGCGCAATTTCACCCCGTTGCTCTTGCTTTCTAAAAGCAGCGCCCAAATATCTGCTCTCTCGCTTGCGACATTTTGCACGGGCATAAATAATTCATGTAATGGCGCTGACCCGATCGGTCAGTTATCCGGCATTGCCGGTCAGCAAGCTATTGTACCTCAATCCCTGTAACTGGCCCTGAGCGACCCAAAGGATTAGTTTGAATATCGAAACTCGCGAAATAGTGTTAGAACCCGCCGACAATCGCCGGTTACTCAGCCTGTGCGGTCCGTTTGACGATAACATCAAGCAACTGGAACGTCGGTTGGGCATTGAGATCAACCGCCGCGACAATGCCTTTAAACTGGTTGGCCGCGCGCTCTCGGTTAATGCTGCTGCCGACATCCTGCGCGATTTGTACGTCGATACCGCGCCGGTACGCGGCAACAGTGCCGATATTGATCCCGAGCAGATTCATCTGGCAATCAAAGAGAGCCGGGTGCTGGAACAGACCGCCGACAGCGTGCCTGAATTTGGCAAAGCCGTGAATATCAAGACCAAGCGTGGCGTGATTAAACCACGTACGCCAAACCAGGCGCAGTACATCGCCAATATTCTTGATAACGACATCACCTTCGGCGTTGGCCCGGCCGGTACCGGTAAAACCTATCTGGCGGTTGCCGCTGCGGTAGATGCACTGGAGCGCCAGGAGATCCGTCGTATTCTGCTGACGCGTCCGGCGGTCGAAGCCGGTGAAAAACTTGGCTTCCTGCCGGGCGATCTCAGCCAGAAAGTCGACCCTTATCTGCGTCCGCTGTATGACGCCCTGTTCGAGATGCTGGGCTTTGAACGCGTAGAGAAGCTAATGGAGCGCAACGTGATTGAAGTTGCGCCGCTGGCTTATATGCGCGGCCGCACCCTTAACGATGCGTTTATCATTCTTGATGAAAGTCAGAACACCACCATCGAGCAGATGAAAATGTTTCTGACGCGTATCGGCTTCAACTCGAAAGCAGTGATCACCGGCGACGTGACGCAAATCGATCTGCCGCGCAACCTGAAATCAGGCCTGCGCCATGCGATTGAAGTATTATCTGATGTAGAAGAGATCAGCTTTAACTTCTTCCACAGCGAAGACGTGGTGCGCCACCCGGTGGTTGCCCGTATCGTGGTCGCCTATGAGGCATGGGAAGCAGCAGATCAGAAACGCCGCGATGCACAGGCCGAAGAGCGTAAACGCGAAGCCCTTGCCGCACAAGCTGCCCAGGAGCAGAAATGAGTGAAGTGATTCTCGACCTGCAAATCGCCAGCGAGTCTGACGAAGGTTTACCGCAGGAGGCTGATTTTCAGCACTGGCTGGAAGCGGTTTTACCCCAGTTCCAGCCAGAAAGTGAAGTGACCATCCGCATCGTCGACGAAGCGGAAAGTCACGAGCTGAATATGACTTATCGTGGTAAAGATAAGCCAACTAACGTGCTGTCATTTCCGTTCGAAGCACCACCCGGTATCGAGCTGCCGCTGCTGGGCGATCTGATTATTTGTCGTCAGGTTGTGGAGCAGGAAGCCGTCGAGCAACAGAAGGCGCTGCTGGCGCACTGGGCACATATGGTGATTCATGGCAGCCTGCATTTACTGGGCTATGATCACATCGAAGATGATGAAGCCGAAGAGATGGAATCACTGGAAACCGAGATAATGCTTGCTCTTGGTTATCCCGATCCGTACATTTCGGAGAAAGAAGAGCCGTAATGGCAACCGGCAGCCGATTTCTGCTGCCGGCTTCTGCAATATTACACTGCTGTCAGCGCAGCGCTGACAGTCCGATCCCCTGTTAGAGAGACCTTAACAAAAACGCCATGAGCGACGACCATTCACAAAACAGCGACAGTCCCAGTAGTAAAAAGGGATTCTTTACCCTTCTTCTCAATCAGCTTTTTCACGGCGAGCCCAAAAACCGTGATGACTTGCTGGAACTGATTCGCGACTCTGAACAGAACGAACTGATCGATCCCGATACCCGTGACATGCTGGAAGGCGTGATGGATATTGCGGAGCAGCGCGTTCGCGACATTATGATCCCGCGTTCACAGATGGTGACGTTAAAACGTAACCAGTCACTTGAGGAATGCCTTGCCGTTATTATCGAATCCGCACACTCGCGTTTTCCGGTAATCAGCGAGGATAAAGATCATATTGAAGGGATTCTGATGGCTAAAGATTTGCTGCCGTTTATGAGCAGTGGATCTGAACCATTCAGCATGGAAAAAGTATTACGCCCGGCGGTGGTGGTACCGGAAAGTAAGCGTGTTGACCGCATGCTGAAAGAGTTCCGTTCCCAGCGCTACCATATGGCAATTGTGATTGACGAATTTGGCGGTGTTTCAGGTCTGGTCACTATCGAAGATATCCTCGAGCTGATCGTCGGCGAAATTGAAGATGAATATGACGATGAAGAAGATCGTGATATCCGTCAGCTCAGCCGTCACACCTACACCATCCGCGCACTGACGCCGATTGAAGACTTCAATGAAGTGTTTGAAACCAACTTCAGCGATGAAGAAGTCGACACCATTGGCGGCCTGGTAATGCAAGGATTTGGTCATCTGCCGGCACGCGGTGAAAGCATCGACATTGATGGTTATCAGTTCAAGGTTGCTATGGCTGACAGTCGACGCATCATTCAGGTCCACGTTACAATTCCGGATAATTCGCCGCAACCACAACTGGAAGAATAATTGATCTATGGCTATCGCCTCACTTTACCAGCGCCAGCGGGTTCGCCTGCTACTGGCGCTGATTACAGGTGCCTGTGGCACGCTGGCATTTTCGCCCTATGATTTTTGGCCTGCCGCCCTGGTGTCACTGGTTGGCTTACTGGCTTTAACACTGAATCGCACCACGCCTCAGGCGACAGCCATTGGCTTTGTCTGGGGAATGGGACTGTTTGGCAGTGGTATCAATTGGGTCTATGTCAGTATTGCCACGTTTGGCGGTATGCCCGGACCGGTAAATGTGTTGCTGGTGGTGTTGCTGGCGGCGTACCTGTCGCTGTACACCCTGCTGTTTGCCGCAGTACTTAATCGCCTGTTTCCGCGCACCTCGCTGGTGCGCCTGGTGCTGGCGGCACCGGTACTGTGGCAAATCACCGAGTTTTTACGCGGCTGGATACTGACTGGCTTCCCGTGGTTGCAGTTTGGCTACAGTCAGATTAACGGTCCACTAAAAGGCCTGGCGCCGATTTTTGGCGTTGAGTCGATTACCTTTGTGCTGATGATGATCGCCGGCCTGCTGGTGTATGCGGTTACGCAGCGCCATCTGCTGGCCGCCATCGGTGCCATCGCGCTACTGCTGCTGCCGTGGCCACTGCGCCAGCTAAGCTGGTATCAGCCGCTACCCGACCGTGCGGTCAATGTTGCGCTGGTACAGGGTAACATTGCTCAGTCGATGAAGTGGGACCCGAACGTCCTGCTAAAAACACTGCGCATTTATAGCCAGCTTTCCCGGCCCTATTTCGGTCAATCGCCGATAATTATCTGGCCTGAATCGGCCATTCCGGACCTTGAGGTCAATCAGCAGCCGTTCCTTAAATCACTGGATGACGAACTACGTGCCACCGGCAGCAGCCTGATTACCGGCATCGTTGATTCACGTCTTGAAGGTAATCGCTACCATGATTACAACTCAATTATCGTGCTGGGCGGTCAGCAACCTTACAATTACAACAGCGGTAATCGCTATCAGAAAAACCATCTGGTACCGTTTGGCGAGTTTGTCCCGCTGGAAAGCGTGCTACGCCCGCTGGCACCGTTCTTTGACCTGCCAATGTCGTCGTTCAGCCGTGGGGATTATATCCAGCCACAGCTGAATGTGGCCGGATACAACCTGACGGCCGCCATTTGCTATGAGATTGTGCTCGGCCAGCAGGTGCGTGATAACTTCCGCCCGGATACTAATTTTCTGCTGACAATCTCCAATGACGCGTGGTTTGGTCATTCGATTGGTCCGTGGCAGCATTTCCAGATGGCGCGCATGCGGGCACTGGAGCTGGGCCGCCCGTTGCTGCGCGGCACCAATAATGGCGTGACTGCGGTGATCACCGCTGACGGCGAAGTGCAGAAAATCATCCCGCAGTTTACCCGCGAGGTATTGGACGCCCGGGTTACGCCAACCACCGGACTGACCCCGTACGCACGCTTCGGCAACTGGCCAGTATGGATTATCACTCTGCTGTTTGGCTTTGCAGCGGCAATATTCGCATTGCGTAGGCCGCGCTGAGTTATCTCCCGCTGACGCACGGCCATGACGCCGCCCTGACGATATTCTGTGGTCAGGGCGGCCCATCCGCTGCTGACAATATCCTGCTTGCGAAGACGACCGCGGCTGGTTGACGGCTTATTAGCCCAACGCTAGTATTACTCCCATCTAATTTTTCTTTCAGGAACTGAAATGCTAACCCTGTTCGCTTCGGATCAACTCGTTACCCGAGTTTGCTCTGACATTCGCTTGCGATGAAGCATTGTTCAGAGCCTGATCGGGAGGTTTACCCTCCATCCATTTATCGCCAGATGACTTTAGCCGCGTTCAGATAAGCGGTGACGCAAGGTATATGGCGAGGAATTCAGGGCCGTGGATGATTATTCATCCATGGCCCTTTTCGTATGAATTGCCTAATGGCAACAACTCATAACGAGCAGGGCATGCCCTGCTCGTTTTTTTTTGCCTTATTCAGAGGCTCCCGGACATTTAAGAGGTTTTCTATGTCTCAAAATATTTACGACAATCAGGCGTTCTTCGATGGTTACGCTCAACTTCCCCGCTCGCAGTTCGGCCTGGAAGGCGCCCCCGAATGGGCCGCGATTCAGGCCATGCTGCCGGATCTGACCGGCAAAAGGGTTATTGACCTCGGTTGCGGCTACGGCTGGTTTTGTCGCGCTGCACGGGCTGCGGGTGCCGCCGAAGTGACCGGTGTCGATTTGTCTGAGAAAATGCTGGCGCGAGCACGCGAGCTGACTCACGATTCCGGCATCCGCTACCAGACTGGCGATCTCGGTAATCTCACCTTGCCCAGCCAGGCTTACGATCTGGTATACAGCTCACTGACGCTGCATTATCTGCCCGACCTTGCCCCGCTGCTGGCCACTATATTTCAAGCGCTGCAACCCGGAGGATGGCTGGTTTTCACCACCGAACATCCCATCTACACCTGTCCAGTTCGACAGGGCTGGCTGACTGATGGAGAGGGCCAGCGGTCATGGGCGGTGAATAATTATCAACACGAAGGCCAGCGCATTAGCAACTGGCTGGCAGACGGGGTAATAAAATACCATCGCACCCTTGGCACCACCTTAAATGCGCTAATGGCTGCCGGTTTTACTCTTCGCTGTGTGAATGAATGGGGCCCGGATGCAGAGCAGATTGCCTCGACCCCGGCACTGGCTGAAGAGGCAGAGCGGCCGATGATGGTACTGATCTCCGCGCAACGATAACCCCCCCTCTGCCACCGAATTGAACTGCGGTGGCAGAGGTTTATATTTCGATTTGGCACTCAATCCTTCCCTCTCCCTGCCTAAACGCATTTGGCATGATGCTTGCTACCTCTTTCAGTGTATCTGCTGCTGAGAGTGCCCTGTAACGCGATGAAAAACTGATTTGCACCGTTGAGGCTCATAACTTGCCCCAAGGCGGAGCACAGCCAAAAAAATTGCCTTGTATTGGTGCGGGCGACTTCGCAAAAAAGAAACTTTTTTGTTTCATAGCGTTAACATTCCGCTATTTTAATAGCTAATCAGAGCAGTAATTGTTCAGGTAACAGAAGAAAAGCCGCTGGAAATACACACAACATCATAATCGGCGCAGTTTTTATACTTTGCGTCAAAATGACAAAGGAGTTGGAACATGAAATTACGAAAACTGGGGCTTAGCCTTGCACTGGCTGGATTAGCCTCCGGTATCGCTCATGCCGAAGAAGCAAAACCGCAAACGGCAGATCAGGCCGCGGTTGCACAGCAGCAAATGACCACTCTCGATAAAATTAATAAAAACGGCGTTATCGTGGTCGGCCATCGCGAATCGTCGGTTCCTTTCTCGTATTACGACAACCAGCAAAAAGTGGTGGGTTATTCACAGGACTATTCCAACGCTATCGTTGAAGCGGTGAAGAAGAAGCTGAACAAACCTGACCTGCAGGTGAAGTATCTGCCTATCACCTCACAGAACCGCATTCCGTTGCTGCAAAATGGCACCTTTGACTTTGAGTGTGGTTCC
Source organism: Winslowiella sp. 2C04 (assembly GCF_050037805.1). NCBI lineage: Bacteria > Pseudomonadati > Pseudomonadota > Gammaproteobacteria > Enterobacterales > Erwiniaceae > Winslowiella > Winslowiella sp. 2C04. The sequence goes on from NZ_CP188300.1 coordinate 3,349,549, forward strand.
ACCACCAATAATCTTGAGCGCCAGAAACAAGCCGCCTTCTCAGACACCATCTTTGTCGTCGGCACTCGTCTGTTGGTGAAAAAAGGTGGCGAGATTAAAGACTTCGGCGATCTGAAAGGCAAAACCGTTGTTGTGACTTCCGGCACCACTTCCGAAATTCTGCTGAATAAGCTGAACGACGAGAAAAAAATGGGCATGCGCATTATCAGTGCGAAAGACCATGGTGACTCATTCCGTACGCTGGAAACCGGTCGCGCAGTGGCCTTTATGATGGATGACGCGCTGTTAGCTGGCGAACGCGCGAAAGCGAAAAAACAGGCTAACTGGGAGATCGTCGGTACGCCACAGTCGCAGGAAGCCTATGGCTGTATGCTGCGTAAAAACGATCCTGAGTTTAAGAAGCTGATGGATGACACCATCGCGCAGGCGCAGACCTCTGGTGAAGCGGCTAAATGGTTTGAGAAGTGGTTTAACAATCCCATTCCACCAAAAAACATGAACCTCGATTTCGCGCTGTCGGATGATATGAAAGCGCTGTTTAAAGAGCCGAATGATAAAGCACTGAACTAATAATGAAAAAAAAGGGCAGCGCGCCTGCCCTATCGATTGCTGATAACCGGCCCGGACAGACTACATGTTGACTGGTCGTTCCCCAGACAACATTACCGGGGGCCACTCACCAATCTTCAGGGTAGCTTCGCTACCCTTTTTTACCGGAGTTATTTATGTCAATCGATTGGAACTGGGGTATTTTTTTAGAACAGGCCCCGTTCGGCAATACCACCTATCTTGGCTGGCTGTGGTCAGGCTTTCAGGTCACCATTGCGGTTTCCGTTTGCGCCTGGATTATTGCCTTCTTTATCGGCTCGCTGTTTGGCATCCTGCGCACCGTGCCCAACCGTCTGCTCTCCTCTATCGGCACCTGCTACGTTGAGTTATTCCGTAATATTCCGCTAATTGTTCAGTTCTTTTTCTGGTATCTGGTGGCACCAGAGCTGGTCGGCGAAAAGCTTGGCATGTGGTTTAAGGCTGAGCTGGACCCGAATATACAGTTCTTTATCTCATCCATGATCTGCCTTGGCCTGTTTACTGCCGCCCGCGTTTGCGAGCAGGTACGTGCGGCAATTCAGTCGCTGCCGAGCGGACAGAAAAATGCCGGGCTGGCGATGGGCCTGACGCTGCCACAGACATACCGCTATGTGCTGTTGCCGAATGCATACCGGGTAATCGTGCCACCGATGACGTCGGAAATGCTCAACCTGGTAAAAAACTCCGCTATTGCTTCCACTATCGGCCTGGTGGATATGGCCGCGCAGGCCGGTAAGCTGCTGGATTACTCGGCTCACGCTTACGAATCCTTCACTGCCATTACCCTGGCGTATGTGGCCATCAACCTGGTGATTATGCTGATTATGAGCCTGGTCGAACGTAAGGTTCGCGTGCCGGGAAATATGGGGAGTAAATGATGTACGAGTTCGACTGGAGTTCGATTATTCCCAGCCTGCCGTATCTGCTGAACGGACTGGTGATCACGCTGAAAATCACCGTCACGGCAGTGATTTTTGGCATCATCTGGGGCACTCTGCTGGCGGTAATGCGCCTCTCCACTTTTAAACCCATCAGCTGGTTCGCCAGGCTGTACGTGAACCTGTTCCGCTCGGTACCGCTGGTGATGGTGCTGTTGTGGTTCTATCTGGTAGTACCGAGCTTTTTGCAACAGGTACTGGGATTATCACCGAAAACCGATATTCGTCTGATCTCGGCGATGGTGGCCTTCTCGCTGTTTGAAGCGGCCTACTATTCAGAAATTATTCGTGCCGGCATTCTCAGCGTGTCGCGTGGACAAGGCAATGCGGCGCTGGCGCTGGGTATGACACAGTGGCAGTCGATGAAACTGATTGTTCTGCCACAGGCATTCCGTGCCATGGTGCCGCTGCTGCTGACTCAGGGTATTGTCCTGTTCCAGGATACTTCACTGGTGTACGTGCTCAGTCTGGCAGACTTCTTCCGCACCGCCTCAACCATTGGCGAACGCGACGGCACCCAGGTCGAGATGATTCTGTTTGCTGGTCTGGTCTACTTTGTTATCAGCCTTTCCGCTTCAATGCTGGTCAGCTATTTAAAGAAAAGGACAGTTTAAATGATTACCCTGAAAAATATTTCCAAGTGGTATGGTCACTTTCAGGTGCTGACCGACTGCTCAACTGAAGTGAAAAAAGGTGAAGTGGTGGTGGTTTGCGGCCCGTCTGGCTCAGGGAAATCGACGCTGATTAAAACTGTTAACGGCCTCGAGCCGATTCAGCAAGGCACTATCATCGTCAACGGCATTACCGTCACTGACAAAAAAACCAATCTGGCACAGTTACGCTCCAAAGTTGGCATGGTATTTCAGCATTTTGAGCTGTTTCCACACCTCAGCATCGTGGAGAATTTAACGCTGGCGCAGGTGAAAGTATTAAAACGCAACAAAGAGGAAGCGTGGCAGAAAGGGCTGAAATTACTTGAGCGAGTTGGCCTGTCGGCACATGCCAACAAGCACCCTGGCCAACTTTCAGGCGGTCAGCAACAGCGCGTGGCGATTGCCCGTGCATTGTGTATGGATCCGGTGGCAATGCTGTTTGACGAACCGACTTCAGCACTCGATCCGGAGATGATCAATGAGGTGCTGGACGTCATGGTCGAGCTGGCCAATGAAGGCATGACGATGATGGTGGTGACGCACGAAATGGGCTTTGCGCGCAAAGTGGCGAACCGGGTGATCTTTATGGATGAAGGAAAAATTGTTGAGGACCGTCCAAAAGATGAGTTCTTTAACAATCCCCAATCCGAACGTGCCAAAGACTTCCTGGCGAAAATCCTGCATTAATCGTAATGGGCGAGGTTCACCTCGCCCTTTGTCATCACCGGTTACGGCGCAAATGGCTGACGCTGGAACTGGTCGTGACCACATTCCGCGCAGCGCGTTAAAGTTTCCGGCGTGTAGATCGCCCGGGTGAAATGACACTTTTCACACACCAGATTACCCAGTCCGACTACCTCGCCACTCTGATACACGCCGTGGTGGTTGAGATCCTGAAATACTTCACGCCACTCCAGCTGGCTTTTATCGGTAATATCCGCCAGTTCTTTCCATACGCTCTGGCGAATCACGCGCATAAACACGCTGTCGTTTAGATCTTCCTCATTCTCCCCGTAGCTGCGGGCAAACTCTTCCAGATCGCGCCGTACCGCGCGCAATACCCCTTCGACTTCGCTGCGGGTCAACTCCCCGGTAGCCAGTAACCGCTGGCGCGCATTTTCTACCAGGCCATCAATGTCCCGATCGCCCCGGTTCAGTCTGTCAGTTAACGATGCGACTAATTCGCGATAATACTGAGCAACCTTGTTCATCTTCTCTCCTGTAAAATCCTGAAAGATAACCCTGTTTAACTATAGACTCTGGTCGGCGTTTGCCCTGTCGACAGCGTCACAACAGTGAAAATCTGGAAGCAAGATTCCGGCTTAAGGATAAATCGACCTCGTCTGGACGCTAACTATTGTTGCTGCGAAGGCTTATCAGCTATGCTATGCGGATCTGATGTCTACTAATCTAAATAGTAAATTAGTTAATAATTGAGCTATTCAATAAGGACCACTGGCAGCCATGCAAGAGCAATACCGCCCGGAAGAGATAGAATCCCACGTCCAGCTTCACTGGCACGAGAAGCAGACTTTTAAAGTGACTGAAGAGGAAGGCAAAGAGAAGTATTACTGCCTCTCGATGCTGCCCTATCCTTCTGGCCGCCTACATATGGGCCACGTTCGTAACTACACCATCGGCGATGTGATTGCCCGTTACCAGCGTATGCTGGGTAAAAACGTGTTACAGCCGATTGGCTGGGACGCCTTTGGTCTGCCAGCAGAAGGTGCGGCGGTTAAAAACAACACTGCTCCGGCACCGTGGACGTACGAAAATATCGATTATATGAAGAACCAGCTGAAACTGCTGGGCTTTGGCTATGACTGGAGCCGTGAACTGGCTACCTGTCAGCCAGAATATTATCGCTGGGAGCAGTGGTTCTTCACCAAACTGTATGAGAAAGGCCTGGTTTATAAAAAAACCTCGGCGGTCAACTGGTGTCCGCACGATCAGACCGTACTGGCTAATGAACAGGTCATCGACGGCTGCTGCTGGCGCTGTGATACTAAAGTTGAGCGTAAAGAGATTCCACAGTGGTTTGTGAAAATTACTGACTACGCGGATGAACTGCTCAACGACCTCGACAAGCTGGAAGACTGGCCTGAACAGGTTAAAACCATGCAGCGCAACTGGATTGGCCGCTCTGAAGGGGTGGAAATCACCTTTGATGTGGTCGACAGCAACGAAAAACTGACGGTTTACACCACCCGCCCGGACACCTTTATGGGTGCCACTTATCTGGCGGTTGCCGCCGGTCATCCGCTGGCAGCACAGGCTGCAGCGAATAATCCGGCGCTGGCAGACTTCATTGCTGAATGCCGTAACACCAAAGTTGCGGAAGCCGAAATGGCGACCATGGAGAAGAAAGGCATGGCCACCGGCCTGTTTGCTCTTCATCCACTGACCGGTGAACAAGTGCCGGTGTGGGCTGCTAACTTCGTGTTAATGGAGTACGGCACTGGCGCAGTAATGGCGGTTCCGGCACATGACCAGCGCGACTGGGAATTTGCCAGCAAATATGATCTGAACATTAAGCCGGTGGTCCTTAACCTTGATGGCAGCGAGCCAGACGTCATCGCCGCGGCGATGACTGACAAAGGCACCCTGTTCAACTCGGGCGAGTTCAGCGGCCTGTCTTATGAAGATGGCTTTAACGCCATTGCCAATAAACTGGCTGAAATAGGCGTTGGCGAGCGTAAAGTTAACTACCGTCTGCGCGACTGGGGCGTTTCTCGCCAGCGTTACTGGGGTGCACCTATTCCAATGGTAACGCTGGAAGACGGCACCGTGATGCCAACACCAGAAGATCAGCTGCCGGTGATTCTGCCGGAAGACGTGGTGATGGACGGCATTACCAGCCCGATTAAAGCCGACCCTGAGTGGGCAAAAACCACCGTTAACGGCCAGCCGGCGCTGCGCGAAACCGACACCTTTGATACCTTTATGGAGTCTTCCTGGTACTACGCGCGCTACACCTGCCCGGACTACGACAAAGGGATGCTGGACCCGGCTGCGGCCAACTACTGGCTGCCGGTCGATCAGTATGTTGGTGGTATCGAACACGCTATCATGCACCTGCTGTATTTCCGCTTCTATCACAAGCTGCTGCGTGATGCTGGCCTGGTTAGCTCTGACGAACCGGCGAAACGCCTGCTGTGCCAGGGTATGGTGCTGGCCGATGCGTTCTACTTCCTCGGTGCTAACGGCGAGCGTAACTGGGTCTCTCCGGTTGATGTTACCGTCGAGCGTGACGAGAAAGGCCGCATTGTTAAAGCGTCTGACGCCGAAGGCCACGAGCTGGTCTACGCTGGCATGAGCAAAATGTCGAAGTCGAAGAACAACGGCATTGACCCGCAGGTGATGGTTGAGCGTTACGGTGCCGATACCGTGCGTCTGTTTATGATGTTTGCTTCACCGGCAGAAATGACGCTGGAGTGGCAGGAGTCCGGTGTGGAAGGCGCAAACCGCTTCCTGAAACGCGTCTGGAAACTGGTGTTCGATCATACCGCTAAAGGTGCGGTCAGCGCGCTGGATGTGGCGGCGCTGAATGACGATCAGAAAGCCCTGCGCCGCGATCTGCACAAGACCATCGCCAAAGTTTCCGATGATATTGGCCGCCGTCAGACCTTCAATACCGCGATTGCGGCTATTATGGAACTGATGAATAAGCTGGGCCGCGCACCACAGGAAAGCGAGCAGGATCGTGCCCTGATGAACGAAGCGCTGCTGGCGGTCGTTCGCATGCTCTATCCGTTCACCCCGCACGCCAGCTTTACCCTGTGGCAGGCGCTGGGTGGCAACGAGGATGTGGATAACGCACCCTGGCCACAGGCTGATGAAACGGCAATGGTGGAAGATTCGCTGCTGGTAGTGGTTCAGGTCAACGGCAAGGTACGCGGCAAAATTACCGTTCCGGCGGATGCCACTCAGGAACAGGTACAAGCACGCGCTGCGCAGGAGCATCTGGTAGCGAAATATCTGGACGGCGTTACCATCCGTAAAGTGATTTACGTCCCCGGCAAACTGCTTAACCTGGTCGTAGGTTAAGTTCAGGAGGAACTGTGCGACATCCGATTTTGACTCTGTTTTTAGGCCTTGCGGTGCTGGTCACCGCCGGTTGCGGTTTTCATCTGCGCGGCACCACTCAGGTGCCGCCAGAAATGAAAACGCTGATCCTCGATACCAGCGATCCTTATGGCCCGCTGGCGCGTTCGGTGCGTGAGCAGTTGCGCCTGAATAATGTGTCAATCGTCAAGGATCCGGGCCTGCGTAAGGATATTCCATCGCTGCGCATTATTGGTTCCAGCGAAAACCGTGATACCGCCTCGATCTTCCAGGATGGCAGAACGGCGGAATATTCGATGATGATGACGGTTAATGCTCAGGTGCTGTTGCCGAATAAGGGTATCTATCCGATTAGCGCAACGGTTTATCGTTCGTTCTTCGATAACCCACTGGCAGCGCTGGCGAAAGACTCCGAGCAGGAGATTATTCGTCAGGAAATGCGCCAGCAAGCCGCACAACAGCTGGTGCGTAAGCTGCTGACGGTACATGCTGCGCAGGATAGCCTTGATGATTCTGCCGCGGCTGATGCAGCAGCAATACCGGGAAGCACAGTCAATCCTCAGAGCGACAGTGCACCGATGTCAGGTGCAGCCGGTCGCCAATGATCAGGATCTATCCTGAGCAACTCAGCGCGCAGCTTCAGGATGGGCTGCGCGCCTGTTATCTGCTCTGCGGCAATGAACCGCTGTTACTGCAAGAGAGCCAGGACGCCATTCGTGCCGCAGCGCAACAGCACGAATTCAGTGAACACTTCAGCGTTACCCTCGATGCCAGCACCGACTGGGACGCCATTTTCAGTACCTGCCAGGAACTTAGCCTGTTTGCCAGCCGACAAACTTTGCTGCTGATGCTGCCGGAAAACGGGGCGAATGCCGTTATCGGTGAACAGCTGGTGAAACTGTCGACCCTGCTGCACAGCGATATTCTGCTGATTTTACGCAGCCCTAAGCTGACCAAAGCGCAGGAAAACAGTGCCTGGTATAAAGCATTAAGCACCAACGGCGTGATGGTTCCCTGCCTGACGCCCGAGCAGGCCCAACTGCCGCGCTGGGTTGCTACCCGCGCCAAAGCGATGAAGCTGACGCTCGACGATGCCGCTAACCAACTGCTCTGCTACTGCTATGAGGGCAATTTACTGGCGCTGTCGCAGGCGCTGGAACGCCTGTCGTTACTGTGGCCGGACGGCAAGCTGACGCTGCCACGGGTTGAACAGGCGGTCAGTGACGCGGCGCACTTTACCCCTTTTCACTGGGTCGATGCGCTGCTGGCCGGTAAAAGCAAACGTGCGTTACATATTCTGCGCCAGATGAAAGCGGAAGACAGCGAGCCGGTGATTATAATCCGCACGCTACAGCGCGATCTGATGACCCTACTGCAATTACAGCGGCAGATGGCCAACACCGCGCTGCGAACGCTGTTCGATCAGCATCGCGTCTGGCAAAATCGTCGCCCGCTGTTCAGTGACGCCTTGCAGCGCATTAGCGCACAACAGTTATTACAGGCGATTCGTCTGTTAACCCGTATCGAGATGACGCTGAAGCAAGATTACGGTCAGTCGTTATGGTCTGAGCTGGAAACGCTGTCGCTTCTACTGTGTAATAAATCGTTTCCAGAGAGTTTTTGTGATGTCTGAAAACACGGCACTGCATGCGCTGTTTGGCGGCACCTTTGATCCAATCCATTTCGGCCATTTACATCCGGTCGAAGCGCTGGCCCACCAGGTCGGTTTGCAGCAGGTGACGCTGTTACCCAACAATGTGCCTCCGCACCGTCCTCAGCCAGAAGCCTCGGCGACTCAGCGCGTCGCAATGGTAAAACTGGCGATTGCCGATCGGCCGCTGTTCCGCCTTGACCCACGCGAACTGCAACGTTCTGCGCCGTCCTGGACGGTGGAGACGCTGGCAGAACTGCGTCGGGAGCGTGGCAATCAGCAACCGCTGGCGTTTATTATTGGTCAGGATTCACTGCTGACGCTGCATAAATGGCATCGCTGGCAGGATCTGCTGTCGCTGTGTCATTTACTGGTATGCAAACGCCCCGGCTATCCGGCCACCATGGAAACTGACGAAATGCAGCAGTGGCTCAACAACCATCTGGCACCCGATGCCCACGCGTTGCGTCAGCAACCCGCAGGCTGGATATTTTTGGCTGACACCCCACTGGTGTCAATCTCGGCAACAGAAATCCGTCAGCGACGCCATCTTGGCGAATCCTGTGATGACCTGTTGCCTGCCGCAGTCAGTGCGTATATCGATCGCGAAGGGTTGTACTCTCGTTGAGAGGGCCGTGATATACTGCGCCGCTAATTTTTTGGGCCTGCTGCCCATGGATAAATCCTGTTACGGTTATCAACAACAACCCCGCGCGGGTTATGAGATAACCGCTCAGACACAACTACCCGAGGGGGAACCTTTTGCAAGGTAAAGCACTCCAAGACTTCGTTATTGATAAGCTTGATGATCTCAAAGGTCAGGATATCGTTTCCCTGGACGTTCAGGGCAAGTCCAGCATCACCGACTGTATGATTATCTGCACCGGCACCTCCACGCGTCACGTCGCGGCAATCGCTGACCATGTGGCAATGGAATCACGCGCTGCGGGTCTGATCCCGTTGGCGATTGAAGGTCAGAGCCTCGCCGACTGGGTGGTGGTGGACCTCGGTGAAGTGATTGTGCACGTAATGCAGGAAGAGAGTCGTCAACTGTACGAGCTGGAAAAACTCTGGAGTTAATGCGTGAAGTTGCAGCTTGTTGCCGTCGGCACCAAAATGCCCGACTGGGTTCAAACCGGCTTTATGGAATACCTGCGCCGGTTTCCCAAAGATATGCCGCTGGAACTGACGGAAGTTCCGGCCGGTAAACGTGGCAAGAATGCCGACATCAAACGCATCCTCGATAAAGAGGGTGAGTCGATGCTGGCCGCCGTCGGCAAAGGTAATCGCATCGTTACGCTGGATATTCCTGGCCAGAAGTGGGAAACCCCGCAGTTGGCTAATCAGCTTGAACGCTGGAAACAAGACGGACGAGATGTCAGCCTGTTAATCGGCGGCCCGGAAGGGCTTTCACCGGCCTGTAAAGCCGCTGCCGAACAGAGCTGGTCGCTCTCAGCACTGACCTTACCCCATCCGCTGGTACGTGTCCTGGTTGCTGAGAGTCTCTATCGCGCCTGGAGTATTACTGCGAATCATCCTTATCATCGTGAATAACCGATATACCCATCATAGCAGTGTGCGTGGGCTATGTGGGCGGCGCCAGCGTCGCCCCTGAATACCGGCAACGCCAATTATTTAGGGTATGCATTAACCGGATAGAATAAGCAGCGGATGAAATTAAAACGCAACTCTTTTCGTGACTACTCCGCCGAACAATCGCTGTTTGTGCGGCGTGCGATAATTGCCTTTTTAGGCATTCTGATCCTCTCCAGCGTGCTGGTGGTCAATCTGTACCATCTGCAAATTCTGCGTTTCGACGATTACAGTACCCGTTCCAATCAGAACCGTATCAAACTGGTACCGGTTGCCCCCAGCCGCGGCATTATTTATGACCGTAACGGCGTTCCGCTGGCGCTTAACCGCACCATTTATCAGGTAGAACTGGTTCCTGAAAAGGTTGATAACCTGAAGCAGGTGCTCGAAGAGTTGCGTCCGGTGGTCGATTTGACCGACGCGGATATCGAGGCGTTTGAAAAAGAACGTAAGCGCTCACGGCGTTTTACCTCCATTGCGGTTAAAACCGGGCTGAACGATGTGCAGGTCGCCCGTTTCGCCGTTAACCAGTACCGTTTTCCCGGCGTTGAAGTCAAAGGCTATCAGCGTCGTTACTATCCTTATGGCGCCGCGCTGACCCACGTTATTGGCTACGTTTCCAAAATTAACGATCGCGACGTTGATCGCCTTGATAAAGCCGGTAAGTGGCCTAACTATGCCGCCACCCACGACATTGGCAAGCTCGGGGTTGAACGCTTTTATGAAGATGTGCTGCATGGCAAAACCGGCTACGAAGAGGTGGAAGTTAACAACCGGGGCCGGGTGATTCGTCAGCTGCATGAACAGTCGCCGCAGGCCGGGCGTGATATCACCCTGACCATCGACCTGAAACTGCAACAGTATATTGAGACGCTGCTGACCGGTAGCCGTGCGGCGGTGGTGGTAACTGACCCACGAACCGGTGAGCTGCTGGCGCTGGTATCGACGCCGAGCTATGACCCTAACCTGTTCGTCGATGGCATCTCCAGTACTGATTACAACCGCCTGCTGCACGACGAAAACCGTCCGTTAATTAACCGTGCCACACAGGGGACTTATCCTCCGGCATCAACGGTTAAGCCTTATGTGGCGGTCTCGGCACTCAGTGCCGGGGTTATAAACAAAAATACCAGTCTGTTTGATCCCGGCTGGTGGCAACTGCCAGGCTCGGAAAAACGCTATCGTGACTGGAAGCGCTGGGGTCACGGCCGCCTGAACGTAACCAAATCGCTGGAAGAGTCGGCCGATACCTTCTTCTATCAGGTGGCTTACGATATGGGTATCGATCGTCTGTCTGAGTGGATGAGCAAGTTTGGCTATGGCCATCTGACCGGCATCGACCTGTCGGAAGAGTACGCTGGCATCATGCCAACGCGCGACTGGAAACTGAAGCGCTTCAAAAAGCCGTGGTATCAGGGTGACACCATTCCGGTCGGTATCGGTCAGGGCTACTGGACCGCAACGCCGCTGCAAATGAACAAGGCGATGATGACGCTGATTAACGATGGCATTGTCAAAGTGCCCCATTTGCTGCGCGCCACCCACGTGAATAATGTGATGGTGCCTTATAAACAAGTCGACGAGCCGCCGATTGGGGATATTCATTCTGGTTATTGGGAAATTGCCAAAGATGGTATGTACGGCGTTGCTAACCGACCAAACGGTACTGCACATAAGAGCTTTGCTAATGCGCCGTATAAGATTGCGGCGAAATCCGGTACTGCTCAGGTGTATGGCCTGAAAGAGAATGAAGTCTATAACGCCCATAAAATTGCCGAACGCCTGCGTGACCACAAACTGATGACCGCGTTTGCGCCTTATGACAATCCACGCGTCGCCGTCAGCATCATTCTGGAAAACGGCGGTGCCGGTCCGGCGGTTGGAACCATTATGCGCCAGATTCTCGACCACATTATGCTGGGCGACAACAATACAGATCTGCCTGATGCTCCTCCGGTGCCATCAGGTTATGAAGGTGAATAAAGCATGTCCATGAACGATAGCCCGCAAAAAAGGAGCATCTGGACCAAACTCCATATCGATCCGATCTTCCTGCTGATTATCACCGGGTTACTGGTTTACAGCGCCCTTGTAATGTGGAGCGCCAGCGGCCAGGATCCGGGCATGATGGAGCGCAAGGTCGGCCAGATTTTGATGGGGCTGGTGGTCATGATCGTCATGGCGCAGGTTCCGCCACGCGTTTATGAGGGCTGGGCTCCCTATCTCTACATTGTCTGCGTGATATTACTGATCGCCGTTGATGCCTTCGGTCAAATCAGTAAAGGGGCGCAACGCTGGCTGGATCTGGGTATCGTGCGCTTCCAGCCTTCGGAGATTGCTAAAATAGCCGTGCCGTTAATGGTGGCGCGCTTTATCAACCGCGATGTCTGCCCGCCGACGTTGAAAAACACCGGTATCGCGCTGATTCTGATCTTTGTGCCAACCTTACTGGTCGCGGCACAGCCTGACCTCGGCACCTCGATTCTGGTCGCCACCTCCGGCCTGTTTGTGCTGTTCCTGTCCGGCATGAGCTGGCGGCTGATCGGCATTGCGGTGCTGCTGGTCGCCGCCTTTATTCCGATACTGTGGTTCTTTTTAATGCACGACTACCAGCGCGACCGCGTCATGATGCTGCTTGACCCGGAAAGCGATCCGCTCGGTGCCGGCTATCATATTATTCAGTCGAAAATCGCTATTGGTTCCGGCGGACTGCGCGGTAAAGGCTGGCTGCATGGCACCCAGTCACAGCTGGAGTTCTTGCCCGAACGTCATACCGACTTTATTTTCGCGGTACTGGCAGAGGAGTTAGGCCTGGTCGGAGTGCTGATTTTGCTGGGGCTCTATTTGTTACTGATCATCCGTGGGCTGATGATTGCCGCACGCGCTCAGACCACCTTTGGTCGGGTGATGGCGGGCGGACTGATGCTGATCCTGTTTGTCTATGTTTTTGTTAACATTGGTATGGTTAGTGGTATCTTACCGGTAGTTGGCGTACCTTTGCCGCTGGTTAGTTATGGTGGCTCTGCGTTAATCGTACTTATGGCCGGATTTGGCATTGTGATGTCGATCCATACTCATCGAAAAATGTTGTCAAAAAGCGTTTAAGAGGCTTCACATGCGTAAGGATTGGCTTTGGGTTGGCGCAGCATCACTGGTACTGGCAGCATGTACCGTGCCGGATCGGCAGACACAGGCACCTCAGCAACCGGCTTATAATGGCCCGGTGGTTGAGATTGGCGGTGTTGAACCTCGCTATGAACCGATTAACCCCGGTACCAATCAGGATTATTCAGTAAACGGTAAAACTTACCGTATTGTGAAAGATCCATCGAATTTCAGTGAAACCGGGCTGGCTGCGTGGTACGGCGATGAAGCCAACGGCAATCAGACGGCAATCGGTGAAACCTTTGATCCCAATGGGCTGACTGCCGCCCATCCTACCCTGCCGCTACCCAGCTATGTCCGTGTGACCAACATGGCTAATGGTCGCCAGCTTGTGGTGCGCGTTAACGATCGCGGCCCTTACACGCCGGGACGTATTATCGATCTGTCCCGCGCTGCGGGCGATCGCCTGAATATCTCTAACAATACCAAAGTGCGCGTCGACTTTATTCAGGTCGCGCCGGATGGTTCGCTTTCCGGCCCCGGCACGGTGGGAACCACCGTAGCGAAACAAAGCTATGCCCTGCCCGCGCGTCCGGATATTGCCGGCGGTATGACGGTAATCGGTGGTGCATCCGCCGCTGCCGCAAGCCAGCCGCAGCCGGTAGCAAATCAGGACGATGGCAGTCGCCAGCTGGATAACCAAACCCTGAGCAGTGATGACAATTTAGGCGCACCGGTACGCAGCGGCGGTTTCCTTGGCGCAGCCACGCCACTGCGCCCAGGCGTGCTGCAAGGCAGTGAGCCAGCGCCGGTAGCAGCTCCGGCCGTTGCCGCTACCGCAACCTCTTCCGCAGCCACTGCAACCGGCGGTTTTGTGGTGCAGGTTGGCGCGCTGAGCGACAGCAACCGGGCGCATCAGTGGGTGCAATCCCTTAGCCAGCAATTTGGCGTACCTGGAAATGTTTCGGCTAACGGCAACGTTTATCGCGTGCAGTTAGGCCCGTTCAGCGATCGTCAACAGGCGGCAGCTCTGCAGCAGCGCCTGTCAAGCGAAGCACAGCAGCAATCATTTATTACTGTCGCACCAGGCGGAATGTAATCTCTGCGGGCAGCCGACAAGCTTTATGTTTACAGACGCCTGCGTGTTACGTCTGTTAACAAGTGAGGCGGAAAGTCGGATGCCTGCAAAATAAGCATTTGCTATAGTGGGTCACTTTTTTCAACTTAACTCCACGGATGTTGTAGTCCCAAACATGAACACTCAGACACCTTCTCGTTTTCTTAAACGCCTGACAGTGGGTTCACTGATCGCGATCAGCATCACCACCTTCGCCCATGCCGAAGATGTTAATCTGAAAACTATGATTCCCGGCGTGCCGGATATCGATGCTGAAGCCTATGTCCTGATCGACTACAACTCAGGAAAAGTGCTGGCGGAAAAAAATGCCGACGCACGCCGCGATCCGGCCAGCCTGACCAAAATGATGACCAGCTATGTTATCGGCCAGGCGGTTAAAGCCGGAAAAATTCATCAGGATGATATCGTCACCGTCGGCCAGGACGCCTGGGCAACCGGTAATCCGGTGTTTAAAGGCTCCTCACTGATGTTCCTGAAACCTGGCGATCGCGTGCCGGTTTCCCAGCTGACGCGCGGTATCGTACTGCAATCCGGTAACGATGCCTGCGTGGCGATGGCTGATTACGTCGCGGGCAGTCAGGATGCATTTGTTGGCCTGATGAACAACTATGTAAAAGCGCTGGGCCTGCAAAATACCCATTTCCAGACCGTTCATGGCCTGGACGCTGAAGGCCAGTACAGCTCGGCGCGCGACATGGCGCTGATTGGCCAGGCGCTGATCCGTGATGTGCCGGAAGAGTACGCGGTTTATAAAGAGAAAGAGTTTACCTTTAACAACATTCGCCAGATGAACCGTAACGGACTGCTGTGGGACACCAGTCTGCAAGTTGACGGTATCAAAACCGGCCATACCAACGCGGCAGGCTACAACCTGGTGGCCTCGGCGACTGAAGGCCAGATGCGCCTGATTTCAGCGGTCATGGGCGGCCATACTTATAAAGGTCGTGAGACGGAAAGTAAGAAGCTGCTGACCTGGGGCTTCCGTTTCTTCGAGACCGTGGCACCACTGAAAGCCGGTAAAGAGTTCGCCTCTGAGCCAGTGTGGTTTGGCGACAGCGATCGCGTGCAGTTGGGCGTTGAAAAAGATGCTTACCTGACCATTCCTCGTGGCCGGATGAAAGACCTGAAAGCCAGCTACGTGCTGACCAACACCGAACTGCACGCACCGCTGCAGAAAAACCAGGTGGTCGGCAGCATCAACTTCCAGCTGGATGGTAAAATCATCGATCAGCGTCCACTGGTAGTGCTGAAAGAAGTCCAGGAAGGTAACTTCTTTGGCCGTATCGTTGACTACATCAAACTGATGTTCCACCACTGGTTCGGTTAATTTGTTGCTGCGGGTAGCCATCGCGCTGCCCGCAATAGTGATCCCGGTCTGGCTCACCGCAGCCAGCCGTCATTCCCCACGGTCCTGGCAACTTTGCATTTCTACCTTGATTATTTCCTTCTGAAACCCCATATAATACCCATTAAGAAACTCCCGTTATTCTGGGAGCCCACGTTTTAGTGCACCGGAGCATCTATGAAAACCAATCTGAAAGAATTACTTGAATTTCCTTGCAGCTTCCCGTTTAAAGTTATGGGCCTGGCGCACGAAGGACTGGTCGATCAAGTAGTCGAAGTGGTTCAGCGTCATGCGCCTGGTGATTACACCCCGGAAGTCAAACCGAGCAGCAAAGGTAACTACCACTCGGTGTCGATCACTATTAACGCCACGCATATCGAGCAGATCGAAACGCTGTATGAAGAGTTAGGCAACATCGAAATCGTGCGCATGGTGCTGTAAGCGCATCCTGCGTTAAAGGGCGGGTAGCTCTCGCCCTTTAGCAACGTTATACTGCCCCTCTCTTTTCCTGCCGGACACTCGTTTTGTATCAGGACAGCCTCATCATACGCCAACTGGGCCTGCGTCAGTGGGAGCCCGTTTCGCAAGCTATGCATCAGTTTACCGACCAACGTACCGACGCTACCGCCGATGAACTCTGGCTGGTTGAGCACCCTGCGGTTTTCACTCAGGGTCAGGCTGGTAAAGCTGAACATCTGCTGATGACCGGTGATATTCCGGTGGTGCAGAGTGACCGTGGTGGCCAGGTGACTTATCACGGCCCAGGTCAGCAGGTGATGTATGTGTTGATCGATCTGAAGCGGCGCAAAATTGGCGTTCGCCAGTTAGTCAGCGCCATTGAACAGACGGTGGTCGATACGCTGGCACATTTTGGCGTCAGCGCCAATGCGCGTGCGGATGCACCTGGCGTCTACGTTGACGGCAAAAAAATCTGTTCCCTTGGCCTGCGCATTCGTCAGGGCTGTTCATTTCACGGGCTGGCGCTGAATATCAATATGGATTTAACGCCGTTTCTGCGGATAAACCCCTGCGGCTATGCCGGACTGGAGATGACCCAGCTGAGCGCCTGGCAGCCTGGGGTGACACTGTCGGACGTGCAGCCGGTATTAATCGAAAAATTTATGGCGCTGCTGGCGATTAACACCTCAGAATATCGCGATCCGCAAGAGTTGAATCTTTGATGTTCCACTGCTGTGCGCGCTGCTTTACAATTCTGCAACGTTTTCACCTGTAACCGGGCTGATTGTCGGGCGGTGAGATGATATAATTTTTGCGCTTTTATCAAATAAAGTTGAAAATTGAGTACGACTCACTGAGTTTTATGCCTCTTTCAGAACGCAATCCAAATTGGAACCTGCAAGCTTATGAGTAAACCTATTCAGATGGAACGCGGCGTTAAGTATCGCGACGCAGACAAAATGGCATTGATCCCGGTAAAAACCGTGATAACTGAGCGGCCGGAGATCTTAAGAAAGCCAGAGTGGATGAAAATCAAACTGCCTGCTGACTCCACACGTATTCAGGGTATCAAAGCCGCAATGCGTAAAAACGGTCTGCATTCCGTCTGTGAAGAAGCCTCCTGCCCTAACCTTGCAGAGTGTTTTAACCACGGCACCGCAACCTTTATGATTTTGGGTGCGATTTGTACCCGCCGCTGTCCGTTCTGCGACGTGGCGCACGGCCGACCAATGACGCCGGATGCCAACGAACCGGGTAAACTGGCGCAAACTATCGCCGATATGGCGCTACGCTATGTGGTTATCACTTCAGTGGACCGTGATGATTTACGTGACGGCGGCGCTCAGCATTTTGCCGACTGCATCGCGGCTATCCGCGAAAAAAGCCCGACGATAAAAATTGAAACGCTGGTGCCGGACTTCCGCGGACGTATGGATCGCGCACTGGAAATTCTCAATGCCACGCCGCCAGATGTGTTTAACCACAACCTGGAAAACGTTCCGCGTGTTTATCGCCAGGTGCGCCCGGGAGCCAACTATGAATGGTCACTGAAACTGCTGGAGCGCTTTAAAGAAGCGCACCCGGAGATTCCGACCAAATCAGGTCTGATGGTGGGTCTGGGTGAAACCAACGCCGAAATCGTTGAGGTTATGCGCGATCTGCGTCGCCATGGCGTTACCATGCTGACGCTCGGCCAGTATTTACAGCCAAGCCGTCACCATTTACCGGTACAGCGCTATGTCAGCCCGGCTGAGTTTGACGAAATGAAAGAAGAAGCGCTGGCGATGGGCTTTACCCACGCCGCCTGCGGACCTTTTGTTCGTTCTTCTTATCATGCAGATATGCAGGCGAAAGGTCTGGAAGTGAAATAACCGCCGCTGCGGAGTGGATTCCTGACATCCCAGGGGAGCTATTTCGGCTCCCTTATTAAGGGCGGTAATCAAAAAAAAAGAACCGGCTGCCTGCGGGCTACCGGTTCTTTTTTATCTGAAGCACTGTAATCTGTAGTTACATTTACGTAACAACACCTCAGTCTTTATGCACCACACGATCCGGCGCAGTCTCTTCAGCGGCAGTTTTTTTCGCTGATGTATCGTCATCACTCATGGCTTTTTTAAAGCCCTTAATCGCCGATCCAAGGTCACCGCCGAGCGAACGTAACTTATTGGTGCCGAACAGCAGAACGATCAATGCACCGATAATCAGCAGTTTAGCAATACTGATACCTTCCATAACACCTTCTTATTTTACCATAGTACACACCTGTCCCCTTTATTAACGCGCAGTTGTGCAGGCAATACAATGGCAATCTGTAACAGATTAAGACTCTTTCAGCTCCGGGCGGGCGAAACGTCGATTCTCCAGCACCGGCAGCACGCTGCGGGCGTAAGCGATACGAGCGGCATCCAGCTCTGCATACAGCAGCGTCGGAGCCTCTGCGGCTTTGACCACTGCCACGCCTAAGGGATCAACCACCATGCTGTTACCGATATTGCGTGGACCACACTCGCCTACCGCCACCAGATAACAGGTATTCTCCAGCGCACGGGCGGTGACCAGCACCTCCCAGTGCATCTCCTTCAGCGGGCCTCTGAGCCACGCTGACGGCAGAACCAGAACCTCGGCACCCTCTATCGCCAGACGTCGCGCCAGCTCGGGAAAACGTACGTCATAGCAGGTCATCAGGCCAACCTTCATCCCGCCGACCTCAATCAGGGCCGGCACCTGCTCACCGGCAGTAATATTTTTTGATTCCTTCACCGCGAAAGCATCATACAGATGTAATTTGTCGTAGCGCGCAACCACCTCACCGGCGCGAATGGCGATCAGCACATTCAGCGCACGGCCTTCAGCAGTGGGCACTGGCACGCTCATCATGGTGGTCAGGCGGCTGTTGCGGCTGGCGGCCAGCAGCTGGCTGACAAACGGCCCATCCAGCGGTTGGGCCGCCTTCAGCACAAAGTCGGCATCGCTATTATCCCGTGCCAGCACGGCTTCCGGTAACACCAGCAGTTCGGCTTCAGCGGCTGCCGCATCTGCCATCAGCCTGATGCAGGTCGCCGCGTTAAGCTGCCAGTCACGCTCGACCGCGAACTGTCCCATCGCTATTTTCATTATCATTCTCCCGGGGCAGTGACGTTCGTCAGCTCAGCGGTTTGATATGGTATCGGGGTGATTCCAGATAGCCTTCACGGGCGTAAAAGCTGTTGGCTTTGATGCGATGTTCGTTACAGTGCACTTCAACGCGATCGCAACCGCGCTGCTGCGCCAGTTGCTCAGCATACTGCAACAACTGCTGCCCCACCCCTTTACTTCTCTCACCCTCGGCAATGCAGAAGTAGCTGATGCGGGCAAAATCACCAGCCAGCGCCAGCTGAGGAATAAAATGCAGAAACAGGAAACCCAGCACCGACGGCCCATGTTCCGCGACCAGCAGGCACTCATCGGGGTCGGCAATCAACTGCGCCAGACGTTTATCGATAAAATTTTCAGTCGCGCCATAACCTAACTCTGCCAGCAGGGCGCTGAGCGCGAAGCTGTCCTGCAATTGTGCCGGGCGAATATTCATGGTGACTCCCTCAGTCTGAGCGATGATGAATAAGCGGGAACTGCTGTTGACGATCGATAACCGGGAAGAAAACGGGTAAAAAAAAACCCGCCAGCGGCGGGTTTTTAAAATTCTGTCTGATAACTAACTTAAATTGCAGCAACGTTAGTAGCAGATGGGCCTTTAGCGCCGTCAGTGATTTCAAACTCTACACGCTGACCTTCAGCCAGGGTTTTGAAACCGTTGCTCTGGATAGCGGAAAAGTGTACGAATACATCTTTGCTACCATCTTCAGGAGTAATGAAACCGAATCCTTTGGACTCATTAAACCACTTAACGCTACCTTTAATCTTAGACATCAATATTACCTTTACATGAAAAATGGACACTAAACTGTGTCGAGTGTTAGTACAGCAATTGCGAGCGCTTTTGTCCAGTCCGGCATGAAGAAAAAGTGATAAATATCGAGTTTTTTTCATCTTAGCCGTGCCGGGCGCTCAATTAAACAACTAAAAAGAGAAGCGCGCCCAGGCAAAGAAAACATTACCGTTATTGTAAGTTCCCGGAATATAAGTCATTTGAAAAGTTGCCGGGCCGTAACCTATTGATGCTAAAGGAAGCAGTACCGGAATCGGGATATACTTCCAGTTATCACGCGCGGTCACCCCGGCGGTATAACCCGCACCCAGGCGAAAATTCTGATCGCTGAACGGACGCCAGGTTTTTTCCCAGCCGTAGCCGCCAATCGGTTCCCACTTATTATACGAGTCTTTAAACGCCATCAGGTAGATGCCGTTCCAGTTTCCATGCTCGTCAAAGCGAGAAATACCGCCACCGGCCCCCCAGGGGCGCTCGTTATACTTATCGGTTTTTTCTTTATCGTACGTCCAGCGGTTGTGCCAGGTGATAGCCGGGACATATAAGTCGTAAGAGTCGGGTGAGGTCCAGGTTTTTTCGACATTGTCGGTAAAGGTTTGCCACAACGTCTTACTCTGATCGATTATTTCACCCGCAGATGCTACCGAAGAAAACAGGCAACTGGAAAGAACCACTGGCAGGAAATATTGATTAATTGCTTTCACTTCAGTAACTACCATTCTTTGTATGAACTAAAATTTTAACAGCGCAAACTTCAACATTGTTTAAATCAGCCAGGCGAGCAGCGCAGCTGGCCGCGGCAAACGCTGCTATCTAAGCAGAAAATCCAAATATCCGCCCCGCATTTTAACTGCTGGATAAATTCTTTTCACATTGACATCCGATAACTTTCATAGATTTTCAAATGGAATGATTTCTTTACATCAAGATGTAACTGCATTATTCAGGTATTATCGCCCGATTGTTCAAAATAGCGCCGTTAATCAGAAGTTTCGCAGGGAAGCAATGTGAAGGTTTTATTGATAAAAGTCATGGAATCTTCGAAAAAAAACTCGGTGATTGCCAACGCTATTATCAGATTAACGCCAGAGCAACCAAAAATATTATGGAAATTCAGGCGAATATCTATTTCGTACGGGTATCAAACTTAGATAAACTTAATTTATCGATTTCTTATTAATTTTTGATAAGATAAATCTCATCTCAGCAGACAAGGATAAGTGAAATGGTCATGAAAGTGAGATGTACTTCGTGTGGAAGTAAAAAGTTTGTTTATACCTCCAAAGGAGAAAATCCTACAGAGCATCACGGCGCAGTCTGCGCGAACTGTAACAAACCGCTAACCCTAAAGGATTTGCTCCCACTGACGCCAATGGATCCGATTATCAAATGCTTGATCGGTCAGCGTAAGACAGGTTGAGATAGCAGACTGCCGCCGCAAACCGCAGCGACAGCCAGACAAGATTAAAAAATCAGTTTGAATACGCCGGTCAGCGTCAGCAGGCCGACGATAAAGATAATTGCGATAATCCAGAGAATAATTTTCATTCCATTTTCCTCGCCAATAAAAGAGATAAAAACCACGTTTCGTAGTGACTTAAGTATAGAAGAAGATTCGGATATTGTCGGAAATGGACATTTTTTTGCCCGCCGAATCCCCTACTTAAGCCACATCCGCGTCGGTGAGGGGGGGTGTTCTCGTTTTACAACATCAGCCAGCCGAGCCAGACAAAGGCGAATCCCGCCAGCCCCATGACCGTGGTCAGAACCGTCCAGGTGCGCAGTCCATCGGCAACTGACAGCCCAAGATAGCGTGTGACCACCCAGAACCCGGCATCATTGACATGTGATAACCCGAGCGCGCCAAAGCAGGCTGATAAGGCCACCAGCACCAGCTGCATTCCCTGCAAGTCAGCGACTGCACTACCTAACAGGCCACAGGTGGTGACGATAGCCACCGTCGCCGAGCCTTGCGAGGCGCGCAGCGCCAGCGACAGCACAAATGCCGCCGGTATAATCGGCAGATGAATACTCTCCAGTAGTAAAGCCAGCGCCTTGCCCACTCCTGACTCAACCAGCACTTTGCCAAACGCGCCGCCGGCACCAGCCACCAGTAGCACGCCAGCCGCGCCAGGAATCGCGCTGGTCACCACGGTATCCAGTTTATCTTTACCCCATCCCCCCCGAAGACCAAGTAACCACGCCGCCAGCAGCAAGGCAATAAGCAGAGCAATTGCAGGCGTGCTGATCAGCGCAACCACACCGTGTAACACGCCGGTTTCTGGCAACCACGGCGTCAGTAACGTACCGAGCATAATCAGTAATACCGGAATCACAATCAGCGCCGAGATCAGCAACGCCCCCGGTGGCTGAGCCTCAGCATGCGACTTTTTATCCTTGTCCGCCAGTTGTAGCTGCTCCAGCACTTCGACCGACAAATGATAATTTTTACGGTTCATCAGCTTTGCCACGTAATAACCAAATATTGCCGCCGGTATCGAGATGGCAATTCCCAGCATCATTACCCAGCCAATATCCGCATTCAGTAATCCTGCCGCTGCTGCCGCACCGGGATGCGTCGGAATCGAAACGTGCACCAGTAACATTACGCCTGCCATCGGCAAACCATATTTTAACGGTGAGACGCGTGCGACTTTGGCAAAACCATAAATTAGCGGAACAACAATAATAAAGCCGACTTCAAAAAATACCGGCAGACCGAGAATAAACGCCACCAGCGTCAATGCCGCCACCGAGCGTTTTATCCCCATATTACGGGTAAAACGCGCGGCCAGAGAGTCTGCGCCGCCGGAGGCTTCAATAATCGCTCCCAGCATTGCACCCAGCACAATAATAATCGAGATATGCCCCAGCAAACCGCCCATGCCAGACATAATCACTTCCATGATATGTTTAGCCGGAATACCGGTACTGATGGCGACAAACAGACTGGAAATTAATAAAGCAACAAACGGATGAACTTTCGCTTTTATTACCAGTACCAGCAACAAAATAACGCTGACAACAGCAATGGTTAACAGTAGGGTGGTAGACATAGTAAAAACCTCATTGTGGGGCGTTATTATGTTTAAGGCTTTGTTTTAATTAATACTTCCCAGGTGTATAACAGAATTTTGGCACAGTAAGTCTGCTGCCGGAGGCAGCGCGCCCGGCACAATAACGATTTCAGCCGTTATTTCAGCGAACGCCAGTTGGCAAACCAGCCAAGTCCATCAAGCGTCGCGCCACGCGGAAAATACTCGCAGCCAATCCAGCCGGAATACCCGACCTCATCCAGCAACTGAAACAGCCACGGATAATTGATCTCGCCTTCATCCGGTTCATGACGATCCGGAGCCGAGGCGATCTGAATATGCTGATAGCATCCGGCGTACTGACGGATTAAATGGCTCAGGTTGCCGTCGACCAGCTGCGCATGGAACAAATCGAGTTGGGTAAACACGTTGTCACGGTCAATGCGTTTCACCATCTCCAGTGTCTGATACTGACTGGCATAGAGATAATGTGGCTTGGTCACTGGATTCAGCGCCTCAATCAGCAGGCGAATATTGTGTGGAGCGAAACGCTCGGCGGCGTAACGCATATTGTTAATAAACGCCTGGCAGTATGCTTCACGATCGGCCCCTTCCGGCAGCGTCGCCGCCATCACATGCACCTGCGGGCAGTTAAGCGCAATGGCATACTCCAGCGCATTGTCGATATCACGCTGCGCCTGCTGCTCACGTCCGGGAATGGCCGCCACACCCCACTCACCAGCTGTCACATTACCTGGCGCGGTATTAAACAGCACCAGTTGCAACTGATTTTGTTGCAGTCGACTTTTTAATACCTCAGCCGGATAGTCATAGGGAAACAGAAACTCGACCGCCTGAAATCCTGCTGCCGCCGCAGCATCAAACCGTTCGAGAAACGGCAGTTCGGTAAACATGGTCGATAAATTGGCTGCAAACTTTGGCATAATTAACTCCTTAACTCTGCCACTTCATCATCGCTGAGATAACGAATCGGTCGATCGCCGAGGGTGAAAATCAAACGAGCTGTCTCTTCCAGCTCTTCAGTATTGTCTGCCGCTTCACGCAGACTTTTGCCAACGACCACCGGTCCGTGATTAGCCAGCAGAAACGCGTTGTAGTGCGGCGCCAGCTCGGCCAAATCCTCACCGAGGCGTGCATCGCCCGGGCGGTAATAAGGCACGACCGGCACATCACCGACGCGCATTACCACATACGGCGTAAAGGGTTTAATGCAGTTTTTACTGTCCAGCCCTTGCAGGCATGACAGCGCGGTCAGATAGAGGCTGTGCAAGTGCACCACCGCTTTACATCCTGGTTTGTTCAGATAGATAGCCCGATGGAAACTGATCTCTTTCGACGGTTTATCGCCGGAAAGCCACTCCCCTTCCAGCGTCACTTTTGACAGGGTGTCCGGATTAAGATCGCCGAGGCATGAGCCGGTAGGCGTCGCCAGTAAGCTGCCATCCTCCAGCAGCATCGACAGATTTCCGGCTGAACCGGTGGCATAGCCACGCTGGAAGAAAGATGCGCCCAGTTTTACCATCTCTTCGCGAGCTTGTTGTTCGGTCATCGTGGAAACTCCGTTTGTGCGCGGGCAAAGAAATTCTCATCACCAAAGTTGCCAGACTTCAGCGCCAGCGAGAGTGGCTGCCCGGTATCCCGCACCCAGGGTACTCCCGGCGAAATCGCCGGACCGATATGAAATGCACTGACGCCCAGCGTCTGCGCCACCACCCCGGACGTTTCGCCGCCCGCGACAATAAAGCGCTGGAAACCTCGCGCCTTCAGCTCACGCACGACGGCGGCGAAACAGTGCTCTACCGCCTCGCTACTGCGTGCAGCGCCGTACTGCGACTGAATCTGTTGCAACTGCTGCGCATCCGAAGTGGCAAATAGCAGCGGCGCCAGCTCGCCGTCGGCGTTCTGCTCTACCCAGTCAGACAGCTGCAAGGCATAACCTTGCGAATCGTCAAGGCAGCGCTCAACCTCGACCACTTTAGCCGGAGCCTGCTGGCGATAGACCGCTACCTGTCGATTGGTCATCGTCGAGCAGGATCCTGAAATCACGACCGCGCGCTCGCCCTGTGGTGCCCCCGCCGCTTCGGCTTGTTGCCGATCGCCGCCGCCAGAAGCCAGCTGCCGCGCCAGGCCAATCGCCAGACCGGAACCACCGGTCACCAGCTTCATCTCCTTCAGCGCCGCTCCCTGAGTGAGCAGATGCTGTTCATTCAGCGCATCCAGCACCACATAGCGCACCGCTTCGGCTTTCAGCGCAGCCAGCCGCGCCTGTACTGCCTCTGGCCCCTGATCAATCACCGCGCTGGCAATCAGCCCGGCTTTTCCCCGCGCCTGACTTTCCATCAGACGCATCAGGTTGCTGTCGGTCATTGGCGTCACCGGATGATGGCGCATGCCGGACTCGGACAGCAGCGTATCCATCACAAACAGGTAGCCCTGATAAACGGTACGACCGTTAACCGGTAGCGCCGGTGAGATAATGGTTTGCGGTTCATCCAGCGCATCCAGCAGCGCATCGGTGACCGGGCCAATATTTCCCTGAGCGGTGCTGTCAAAGGTGGAGCAATATTTGAAATAAAAGCGCTCGCAGCCCTGCTGTTGCAGCCAGCGCAGCGCCGCCAGTGAATCACTGACCGCCTGCTCTGACGGACAGGATCGCGATTTCAGGCTGACCACAATCGCGTCGGTGCCAAAACGCTCATCGCCCAACGGCACGCCATTCAGCTGTACCGTCGACATGCCGTTTTGTACCAGAAAACTGGCGATATCCGTGGCACCGGTAAAGTCGTCGGCAATCACACCCAGGCGCATTATGGTTGCTCCTTCTTTTCCGGCAGCGTAATGCCGCTAAAAATTTTGATTACCGCGCTGTCATCCTGCTTGCCAAAGCCGGCGTTACTGGCAGAAGTAAACATATTGAACGCCGTTGAGGCCAGCGGTAATGGGAAGTGCAGCGCTTTTGCGGTGTCCGCCACCAGACCCAGATCTTTTACAAAAATATCCACCGCAGACTTGGGCGAGTAGTCGCCATCCACCACGTGGCGCATGCGGTTTTCAAACATCCACGAGTTACCTGCCGCATTGGTTACCACGTCATACATGGTATCCAGTGGGATACCGGCACGCGCCGCCAGCGCCATCGCTTCCGCTCCGGCGGCAATATGCACGCCGGCCAGCAGCTGATGGATAATTTTGACGGTAGAACCGAGGCCTATTTCACTGCCGATGCGATAGACCTTGCTGGCCACCGCATCCAGCACCGGTTGCAGGATGGCAAAGGCCCGATCGCTGCCGGAAGCCATCACCGTCATTTCGCCCAGCGCGGCTTTGGCGGCTCCACCCGATACCGGCGCATCCAGCATCAGCAGTTGATGCTGCGCCAGCTGCTGCTCAATCAACTGAGCATCCTGCGAGGAGATGGTTGAAGAGACCATCACTACCGTGCCAGCTTTCAGTTTGCTGGCGATGCCGCGCTCACCAAACAGGATGCCTTTCACCTGCTGCGCATTGACCACCAGCAGCAGCACCGCGTCCAGCTGGCTGGCAAAGGCATCAGCACTGCTTTCAGCAGCCTGTGCGCCGCTTTGACGCAGCGTTTCCAGCGCCTGCGGATTGAGGTCGACGCCAAAGGTATTCAGACCAGCCTTAATGCAGGACTGCGCCGCCCCCATGCCCATTGAACCCAGGCCAATCACGCCGACGTTAAATGCTGATGTCTGTGCCATAACTTCCTCGTGTTAATTTTGGTGATAATTTGTTTTGTTGTGTTAAGTATAAGCACTCTGCGGCGGCTTTCACGTGATGAATCTCACAATTATTAACGTCCACCACGGCGGGTTTTAACACTAATTAACAAGAGCAAGGCGGGTATATGAATAACTTATGATTAAAAACAATGAGTTAATTTGTATACCAGGTACCTCGCTGGTGATGAATTTTTGATCGGCTGCCAAATGAATGCGCCAGAATGTGAAAAAATGATAAAAACGCCGCAACGCCAGCGCTATACTGAAAATAACAGGTCAGGGTCTGTCAGAAAGGAGTAGTCATGATCCCGGTACAACGTCATCAACAAATTTTAGCGCTGATAGCAGAGCGCGGCGTCATTAGCATTAATGAGCTGACAGAGCGCCTGGGGGTTTCCCATATGACCATCCGGCGTGACGTGCAGAAGCTGGAGGAGCAAGGTGCACTGCTGTCAGTCTCCGGCGGGGTGCGCTCTACAGAGCGACTGGCGGCAGAGCCTTCGCACCTGGACAAAACCGCCATGTTCAGTGAGGAAAAATTCGTTATCGGCCAGAGCGCCGCACAACATATTCCACGCAATAGCTGTATCTATCTGGATGCCGGAACCACCACGCTGGCACTGGCGCGTGAACTGGCTGGTCGTGACGATCTGTTAATCGTCACCAATGACTTTGTGATCGCCAATTTTATTATTGAGTCCACCCAATGCCGGATGATTCACACTGGCGGTAGCTTATGTCGTGAAAACCGCTCCTGCGTTGGCGAGGCAGCGGCGCGCGCACTGCAAAACCTGTCAATTGATATCGCCTTTATCTCAGCGTCCTGCTGGGGACAGCGCGGCATTTTTACGCCGGATGAAGATAAAGTGATGGTGAAGCGGATGGTCGCCGAAGTCAGCAGCAAGCGCGTATTGCTGAGCGACAGCTCAAAATACAATAAAATTGCGACCTTCCTGGCGCTTCCACTGGATAATTTTGATGCGATAATCACCGACAGCAAACTGCCTTCCAGTGCGCAGCAAACGCTGGCATCAGCCGCGCCGGAGCTGATTGTGGCTCGCTGAAAAAGAATATTGCGAGCGCGATCACGAGACTGCCGTCTCTTCCCTGCTGCCGCTTCGCCGTTCCTTGTCTGAGCAACTAAACTTAATCACGTTGGCCTGGGCCGTTTAATGCCCTCACTTGTTATAAGTTCAAATCAGCAGGTAACAAGGAGATAAGATGAGCACGATTAATACCCGTATGGGCAGGTACAGTTTAAAGGCTCGCGATGTGGGCAATCATATCCGCGGCACCATTGCGATTAATGATGAAGGCGGTACTCCTCTCACCATGCAAGATTTTGATGAGCACTACCTGGATGATGTGATTAACAATGTCATCTATCCGCTAACCGGTGGCAATCGTGATATCACCAGACAGCTACGCGAACAAATGGTGAAAGCGGGCTTTGAACAGCCGCATTAAGCCTGTTATTTTCGGGCCGCCGCAGTGTGGCCCGGATGTTTTCTGCAGCTTACAGAGGATCTGATGCATAACGATTTCAACTGGCTCAACGAACCGCCGCAATGGTCGGTTAATGACGATTCACTGCATGTTGTCACGGCCGATAACAGTGATTTCTGGCGAGAAACCTGGTATGGCTTTACCCGCCACTCGGGCCACTTTTATTACCGTGAGGTTAGCGAGGATTTTACCTTTCAGGTTAAGGTCAATGCGGAGTTCTCCGCACTGTACGATCAGGCTGGAATTATGATCGCCATTGATGAACAGCAGTGGCTTAAATCCGGCATTGAATTTAGCGATGGCCAACCGATGATGGGCAGCGTATTAACTGTTGGGCACTCTGACTGGGCAACCGGGGTGTTTCCCGCTGATGCCGCACAGTTCTGGATGCGAATCACTTTAAAAAATGGCTGTTTGCGGCTGCAATATTCTGCGGATGGCATCAGCTGGCCGCTACTGAGGTTATGCCGCTTCCCGCAAGCCAGCCACTACCGCATTGGCGTAATGTGCTGCACTCCGGAGCGCGCGGGTCTGAGCGTGATATTTAGCGAGATCAATCTGACGCCAGCGCTGGATTTGGATCTGCATGATTTAAGCTAAAATGAAAAAACGCCGCCCCGGTGTTATTTCTGTCTCAGGGGCGGCGTCTGGCAATAAACTGACGACACGGCTAACAGTTGAACGGCCGATTAAATCACATTCGACAGCAGCAGACAGCCCACCAGTCCACACACCGAAATAATCGTCTCCAGCACTGACCATGAACGAATAGTCTCGCCAATCGTCAGATTAAAGTACTCCTTAAACAGCCAGAAACCTGGGTCATTAACGTGAGAGAAAATCACGCTACCGGAACCGACCGCAATCACCATCAGCTCCGGGCTGGCGCCGCTGGTAATAATCAACGGGGCAACAATCCCCCCGGCGGTGATGGCCGCAACGGTAGCTGAACCGAGCGCAATACGCAGCACCGCTGCAATCGTCCATGCCATCAGAATCGGCGACAGGTTGCTGGCATGCATCATGTTGGCAATGTAGGTGTCGACGCCACTGTCCACCAGCACTTGTTTAAACGCCCCGCCGCCACCGATAATCAGCAGCATCATCGCGATGATCTTAATCGAATCACTGATGGTGCCCATCACTTCATCGATACTGCGACCGCGATTGAGACCAAAGGTAAAGATAGCGATCAGCACGGCGATCAGCGTCGCCATAATCGGATCACCTAAAAACTCGGCGTAAGGCAGAATCACATGGCCTTTTGGCAGCACCATTTCAGCCACCGCACGCAGTGCCATCAGAATCACCGGCACCAGTGAAGTCCAGACGCTGACGCCAAAGCCAGGCATCTCCGCTTCGGTAAAGGTTTTCGGGTTATACAGCCCTTTTGGAATCGGTTTATCGATACCTTTCAGGAAGCGCGCATAAACCGGGCCGGCCAGTATTACCGTCGGAATAGCCAGCAGGGTGCCAAACAGCAGGGTTTTACCCATATCGGCGTTAAACAGCGTGGCAATCGCGGTTGGGCCAGGATGCGGTGGCAGAAAACCGTGAGTGACAGACAGCGCAGCTGCCATCGGTACACCGACATACAGTAACGGCACGCGGGCAGAAGCGGCGATGGAGAACACCAGCGGCAGCAGCAGGACAAAGCCCACCTCATAAAACAGCGCGAAACCAACGGTAAAACCGGTCAGTACCACCGCCCACTGAATATGTTTTTCACCAAACTTATCGATCAGCGTGGTGGCAATACGCTGAGCGCCACCGCAATCTGCCAGCAGCTTACCCAGCATGGCACCGAAGCCCATAATCAGCGCCAGGCTCCCTAAGGTGCCACCAACGCCGGCTTTAATTGAGCCGATCACTTTATCAACGGGCATACCCTGCATAATACCGACCGCCAGGGCGACCAGAATCAGCGCGATAAATCCATTCAGTTTGAAGCGAATCATCAGCAGCAGCAGTAATGCTACCCCGATCGCAACGATGACTAATGGCATAAATTCTTCTCCGGTGCATGCAGATTATCAGCAGGTTGATAGCCGCATATTTATCATTATTCCCAATCACCGGCCTGACCGTATCAGGCAGGATTGGGTGGATTTTCAGGTCATACATCAGGCGCATCCGGCCTGTTACCGATAACATGTTAGCGGTAACATCCGCTCACAGTAATCCCTGACGCAGGCTGAATTACCATTTTGGGAGCATGATCAAAGTTTTGAAATAAGGTCATTAACCGATTTTTCATTCCCGGCCTGGCCATCACAGGTAAACTGTCGGCTTACCTGTGATAAGAAAAAGTTGAGAGAACCGATGAATATCAGTCAGATGATTTCCAACCGGCAGACCTTTTTCGGTAACGGAAGTCTGCGAGAGCTAATACCGCTGCTTGAGGCTTCCCCACTGCCTACCCTGTTGTTTTGCGGACGCTCCTTTTTGCAGGGCGCGGCTTACGCCAGCATTAAGCAACCACTGGATGGGTTACTGCTCGGCCATGAAATCGTCAGCCATGAAGCCTCACCTGATGAGATTGATTGCTGGGTCGCGCGCTGGCGCGGCAAGGTGTCACGGGTCGTCGCGATTGGCGGCGGCAGCGTACTGGATGCCGCCAAAGCCTTTGCCGCACTGAGTGAACATCCGCTACCGACTTTGCGCTATCTGGAAAAAGTCGGCGACAGCAAACTTAGTGCAAATACGCTGCCGTTGATTGCCATCCCGACCACTGCCGGCACCGGCAGTGAAGTGACGCAAAATGCGGTGGTGACCGATAAAGCGACGATCAAAGTAAAAGCCTCGCTACGCCACCCCAATTTTGTACCGCAGGTTGCGATTCTTGATCCGCTGCTGCTGAAAGGTGCACCGGACCAGGTACTGGCCTGCTGCGCGATTGATGCCTTCACCCATTTATTTGAAGCTTATCTGTCGGCCAAAGGAAATGCGTTTAGCCGCCAGACCGCCATCAGCGGTATGCAGGCGTTTATCAACGGCTGGCCGGCACTTAATCGCGACGATCGCCTGGGTGACGATGCACGTGAGCAGATGATGATGGCTTCGTGGCTCGGCGGACTGAGCCTGAGTATGGCGGGACTCGGCGTAATTCATGGCATTGCCGGTGAGTTGGGAGCCATTAAGGATTATCATCACGGTGAAGTCTGCGGTCGCCTGCTATTGCCATTTCTGACTCTGCTACATAACAGTCAACATCCACAGCAGCAGCAACTGATGACAGAACTGGCGAGCAAACTGTTTGATAAAGTCAGTGACAGCCCGGCACTCCTGCTGGCGGAGTGGATCAAAGCTCAGGCGATAACGCCATTCTGGCAAACGCCACAGCCGTTAAGTGAAGAGGAACGGCAGTGGATTCTGGCGCGTTCCAACAGTAAAAACTCGCTGGTTGACTATTCACGCGAGCAACAGTACTGGATGCTGCAGCAGGCCTACCCGTAGCAGCGGCGTTCTCACCGCCCGAACCGGGGTTTTGCACCCGACATCGCTTCAGGGCGGGAGCTGAAAACGGCTCCCCTACAATCCAGGAGAGCCGTTCTCGCCGCCCAAGTCAAGATTTGCCGCAGGCTCAGAGGTTAAATCACAGTTGCTGGCCGTTGCTGGCGATCACTGCTTTATACCAGTCGAAACTTTTCTTGCGGGAACGTGCCAGCGTGCCCGTACCGTCATCATGTTTATCGACATAAATAAAGCCGTAGCGCTTGCTGTACTGCCCGGTGGTAAAGGAGACGCAGTCGATGCAGCCCCACGGCGTATAACCCATCAAATCGACACCGTCTTCAGTCACCGCTTTTTTCATCTGCTCAATATGCGCCTGTAAATAAGCGATGCGGTAATCATCGTTGATGCTGCCGTCGGCCTCAACGCGATCCACCGCGCCAAAACCATTTTCCACAATAAACATCGGCTTCTGATAGCGCTCATAGAATGCATTCAGAGTATAACGCAGGCCAACCGGGTCAATCTGCCAGCCCCACTCTGACGCCTTAACGTGTGGATTCTTCACGCTGCCATTAAAACCGGCAATCGCATCGCCACTGGCGTTATCTCTCGCCGCATACTGCACCGCGTTACTCATGTAGTAGCTGAAACCGAGGTAGTCAGCGCAGCCTTCGCTGAGGATTTGACGATCGTCCGCCTCCATCTCAATCTGGTAGCCTTTACGCGCCCACTCGCTGAGGATATAAGACGGATAATAACCGCGCAGCTGAACGTCGCCGAACAAATGACGCTCACGCATCGCTTCCTGAGCAAACATCACATCATCCGGATTGCAGGACCACGGATAAAGCGGCACCAGCGCCAGCATGCAGCCAATTTTAAACTCAGGATTGATCTGATGACCCAGTTTGACCACTTTGGCACTGGCAACAAACTGGTGATGCAGCGTCTGATACATCGCCAGCTCAGGATTTGGCTGGTCGGTAAACACCACGCCGGAACAGCAGTAGCCAAACAGCGGATACTGCCAGTTACGCTGATTATTGATTTCGTTAAACGTCATCCAGTATTTCACTTTTGACTGATAACGCTTCATCACCACTTCGCTGTAGCGCACAAAGAAATCAACCACTTTGCGGTTCAGC
The DNA here is from genome assembly GCF_050037805.1 of Winslowiella sp. 2C04. Taxonomy (NCBI): domain Bacteria; kingdom Pseudomonadati; phylum Pseudomonadota; class Gammaproteobacteria; order Enterobacterales; family Erwiniaceae; genus Winslowiella; species Winslowiella sp. 2C04. Next base: position 3,381,915 of record NZ_CP188300.1, read on the forward strand.
CAGCCGCCATACTCTTTCACCAGGTGATACGGCATCTCAAAATGCGACAGCGTAATTACCGGCTCAATATTATGCTTCAGCAGCTCATCAAACAGGTCGTCGTAAAACTGTAATCCAGCCTCATTCGGCTGTTGCTCGTCGCCATTGGGAAAAATACGCGTCCAGGCAATTGAGGTACGAAAACACTTAAACCCCATTTCAGCGAACAGCGCGATATCCTGCTTATAGTTCGAGTAAAAATCGACCGCCTGGTGATTTGGATAGCTATAGCCTGGCTGAACGCCGTCAGTAATCACCCGATCAACACCGTGTGCGCCGCCGGAAAGAACATCACAAATACTGACGCCCTTGCCACCTTGATCCCAACCACCTTCAACCTGATGCGCCGCTACCGCGCCGCCCCACAGAAAGTCTTTCGGTAATTGTTGTTCAGACATGTCATATCCTTTTCAAAAACAGATAAATTCGCTGGCGCACGGCCAGCGTGGTTAATAATCCACTGCGCTATCAAGATTCTGCCCGTTGCTGCGGATTACGCGTTGATACCAGGCAAAACTTTTCTTCTTAAAGCGCGCTAAATCTTTCAGATCATGTTCGTCGCGATTAACATAAATAAAGCCATAACGTTTGCGAATGCCCTGATGCGTACTGACCAGATCGATGGCCGACCACGGGCAGTAGCCAAACAGATCGACGCCATCGGAGATCGCCAGCTGCAGCTGCTGAATATGTTCACTGAGATAGGCAATCCGGTAGTCGTCATGGATTTTATTGCCCGCAGCCAGCTCGTCAAATGCACCGAGGCCATTTTCCGTCACAATCAGTGGCAGATGATAACGATCGTAAATTTCACGGGCGGTAATGCGAAAACCTACCGGATCGATATACCAGTTAAACTGATTTTTCTTCAGATAACGGTTTTCGGTACCGACATACACGGTTTCATCGATGCCCGCCAGCTGCTGATCGACTAACTGAGCAGCGGCATCTTCGTCGCTGTCTGCTGGCAGCCCGGCTCCCACCGTGGCTGAGGCATAATAGTTAAAGGCGATAAAGTCCGGTTTCCCGGCGCGCAGAATAGCCATCTCGGCGTCGGTAATGGTCGGCAGATAGCCCTTCTCCGCCATAAAGCTCCAGGCCACGGCGTTATAGCGTCCATAACAGGCCAGATCGAGATACAGCCAGTTACGTATCGACGTGAAATTATTGGCCGCCAGCACATCTTCCGGACGCGGGCTGGCCGGATAAACGCAGGAAATATTCGGTGCCGGGCCAATTTTCGCCTGCGGCAGCATCTGGTGACAGGCAATCATCGCTTTGGCCTGCGCCAGCATCATATGGTGATTCTGCTGATACAGCGTTTTTTGTGGGTCTGGCGTGCCCGGTGGCAGCGTGCCGATAACATCCCCTTTCAGGATCATCATGTTCTGTTCGTTGATCGTCAGCCAGTAATTGACGCGATCGCCATATAATTCAAACGCGGTTTTGGCAAAATGCTCGAAGGCGTCAATGGTCGCCGGATCGGACCAGCCGCCCTTTTCCTGCAGCGCCCACGGCAGATCAAAATGGTACAGCGTGACCAGCGGTTCAATATCATGCTGACGCAGTGCATCGATCAGCCGATGGTAAAACGCCGCGCCTTCAGCATTCAGCTCACCGCTGCCCTGTGGAAACAGGCGGCTCCAGGCAATTGAAAAGCGATAGGTTTTCAGCCCAAGCTCGGCAAACAGTGCCACATCCTGCTGAAAACGATGATAGTGATCGCTGGTCACGGTAAAATCGGTAATGCTGTCGCTAAAACGGGCTTTATCGATCACCGATGGCCCTTTACCGTCTTCATTCCATGCGCCTTCAACCTGATAAGCTGAGGTCGATGCTCCCCATAAAAATCCTTCAGGAAACGGGGTTAACTGCTGATGTTTCATCGTTTAACTCTCCTGAAATTAAGCAGATTTAAGTGCGGCAATTTCACGGTGCAGCACGATAATCTCTTCTGCCAGCTCGCGACACAGCATGGCGTTCATTAGATGATCCTGCGCATGAACCAGAATTAAATTCACCGGGATCTTGCCGCAGCCTTCATCAGCCCCGATCAGCGCGGTCTGGATCTTATGCGCTTCACGCGCCGCCGCCGAGGCCGCCGTCAGATGTTGATCGGCTGTCGCCCAGTCGTGTTTCCGTGCTGCGCGTAGCGCTTCCATCGATAACGAGCGCGCTTCACCGGCATGAATAATCAGCTCCATTACCGTGGTTTCATCAAGTTCCATTAATGGCTCTCCGCAGTTTGTAAATTCTGTTTCTCTTCCGCTTCGGCTTGGGCCAGCAGCTGGCGCTCATACATTTTGAAGAACGGGTAATAAATCAGGGTCGATACGCCAATCAGTACCGCCACCAGAATTATCGCGCGATAATCCCAGCCGGTTGACCAGGCAGCACCTATCGGCCCCGGCGTGGTCCAGGGTGCCAGCGAAATAACGTGGTTAACTAAATCGGTTCGCGTGGCGACCCAGGCAATGATGGCATTGACCAGCGGCGCGGTGACAAAGGGAATAAACAGCAACGGGTTCATCACCACCGGCGAACCAAAAATAATCGGCTCGTTGATATTAAACATGCTCGGCACCAGCCCCAGCTTACCAATCGAGCGCAGGTGCGGTGCGCGGCTGCGCAAATAGAGGAATACCAGACCCATGGTGGAGCCGGAACCGCCGACCACAATAAAGAACTGCCAGAACGGCTCAATAAAGATTTGGGTAATCGGTTGACCGGCATTCAGCTCCTGCTGATTGATGCCGAGGTTGGTCAGCCAGAACGCCTGCAAAATACCGCCGACAATCACCGCGCCATGAATACCAGCGAACCACAGCAAATGGCAAAGCAACACCGCAATCAGAACCGCCGGCAGCGAGTCCGAGGCCGAGATAATCGGTGCAAAGATTGCCATAATCGCCTGTGGCAGCAGCATGCCAAACTCATGCTGAATAAACAGGCTTAGCGGGAACAGCGTCAGAAAGATCGCCAGAATCGGAATCAGCAGATCGAACGACTGGCGGATCTTCGGTGGCACCTGCTCCGGCAATTTGATGCCAATATTATGTTTTTGCAGGAAGTGCATTAATTCAGTGCTGTAAAGCGCCACCAGAATAGCGGTAAAAATACCCTCGCCGCCCAACGATCCGACCGGCAGTGCGCCATTGGTGTGCGGTGCGGCCACGACCAGAAATGACATCAGTGACAGGCAGGCAGCCATAAAACCATTCATTTTATAGCTTAGCGCCAGGTTATAAGAGATAGCCGCGGCGATATACACCGCCATAATGCCCATGGTCATATTGAACGGCATCATGATTTGCTCAGAATAGCTGGCCACCATCCCCAGCCACCACTTGGCAATCGCCCACTGGCTGTCGGCGCTAAAAGGCGGATGGGCAAACAGCAGCATAAAAGAGCCGACAATCAGAAACGGCATCGACGAAATAAATCCGTCCTTAATTGCCGTTACGTGTCGTTGATTTGACAACCGTGCCGCTACCGGACTGATACGATTTTCAATAATGCCAAATAATGATTCACTGAATGCGCCCATTATTATTCTCCGCGTGGGGTGATCAACGCCAGTGCATCATTCAATACCTTTTTACCGTTCATCATACCGTAATCCATGGTATTAATGACCGCCACCGGCTTATGCTTCTCCGCAGCAATCGCCTGAAAATCCGCTAATTTATATTTTATTTGCGGCCCCAACAGGCAGCAGTCCCATGCATCAATCTGGCTGGCAAAGTCATCAAAGCCAACCGCCAGTAACTCTACGTCAATTCCTTGTTCTTTCGCTTCTTTTTCCATTCTTTGCACCAGCATACTGGTAGACATCCCGCCGGCACAGCACAGTAAAATTTTTTTCATCGCTATCTCCCGCCTGTTGTTTAACCTGATTTAGACAAATCAAGCAACAATCTGCAACCGGTTTCATATTACTTTTCACATTTTGTGATTCGGATCGCAGTGGGCAGCAAAGCTTATAAAAAACGCAATGAAATAATAATTGAATATATTTTAATTTCGAACTATTACTTGTTTCAGACATTATTAAACCACGAGCATAACCGCCTGCAAAATTAACCGTATTATTGCGCCGCAACGTTAGCTGCTGCAGATAAAATCGCAATACGTTAAACTGCGCCCGGAGTTTTCATGTTCAGGAATCCAGTATGACGACGATGCTAGATGTGGCGAAAAAGGCTGGCGTCTCTAAGGCGACGGTTTCACGCGTGCTTGCCGGCAATAGCTATGTCAGCAAAACCACCAGGGATCGGGTATTTAAGGCGATTGAAGAGACCGGCTATCGGCCCAATCTGCTGGCGCGTAATCTGGCGACGCGTAAATCGCAAAGTATCGGTCTGGTGGTAACCAACACGCTGTACCATGGCCCCTACTTCAGCGAACTGCTGTTTCAAACCGCCACGCTGACTGAGCAGCATGGTCGTCAGCTGATTCTGGCCGATGGTAAGCACAGCGCGGAAGAGGAACGTCAGGCGATCCAGTTTTTACTCGATCTGCGCTGTGACGCAATCATTATCTATCCGCGCTTTCTCAATCCGGCGGAGCTGGATGCGATTATTGAACAGCATCCGCAGCCGATTATGGTGGTTAACCGCCAGCTCAGCCGCCACCCGGATAACTGTGTGTTTGCCGCGCATCAACAGGATAGCCTGGAGGCGGTCAGCCATCTGATTACACAGGGCCACCGTCAGATCGCCTTTATTCGCGGCATCAGCGGTTCACCAACCAGCGAAAGCCGCTATGCCGGTTATCAGCAGGCGCTGGCAGCACACAATATTGAGTTTGAAGCGGCGCGAGTGATCGAGGGAGCATGGACGCCCGAGAGTGGAAGACTGGCCGCACAGCAGTTGCTGGCGCGCGGCGTCGACTTTTCGGCTCTGGTTGCCGGTAATGACGATATGGCGATTGGCGCTGCCAGAGCCTTTCATCAGGCGGGAATCAGCGTACCGCAGCAGATTTCCCTGCTGGGTTTCGACGATACGCCGACCGCTTCGTTCTTTATTCCGACTTTAACTACCGTGCATGTGCCGGTGGCGGAGATGATCAAAGAGACGCTGAACCGGCTGCTCAATTTACTCGACGGCAAAGCAAATGTTCCGCAGACGCCGTTCAGAGGCAAGCTGATGTTACGTGAGTCGGTTATTCCGTTTTCCGACCGCGCTCAGGCCAGCAGATCACCAGCAGGCCGCTGACAATCAACACCACACCGCCCAGCGTCCCCCAGTAAAAAGGTTCATTCAGACCAGGTAAAAACAGCGCGGCTAACCACACCAGAATATAACTCAGACTGAGCAGCGGATATGCGCGGCTCAGGCTGATATAGTGCAGCGCCACCACCCAGCACAACATTGAGAATCCATAGGCGCTCAGCCCGGCGAGCAGCGCAATTGCCCCGGGGGTGACGGCCATTAAGGCGTAAAAAAACGCCTGCAGGTCGCTGGCGGGCGGCAAGTTCAGCATCGCCCATTTCATACTGAGCTGTGCTGCGCTCACCAACAAAATACTGAGTGCCGCCCACAGATAGCCAATCATGCGTAAATTCCCAATACCATTACTCCGGCGACAATCAGCATAATCCCCAGGGCGTGACGCAGGCTGATGCGCTCCTGCCACAACCAGCGCGCGGCAAGGGCGATAACAATAAAATTCAGGCTAAGCATCGGATAGGCGACGCTAACCGGCACCTGCTGTAATACCCACAGCCACACCAGCATTGCGCTACCCAGCAGCAGCACACTGAGGCTCAGCCATAACAGCATATGCCGTTTATATCGCACCACGCCGCGGCGGTGAGTGGCCTGTTTCTGACAAAGCTGGCCTGCACAACTGAGCAGGCTGGCAATGGCAATCAGCAGGATATTCATGGTTGCTGATTATATTGATACAAGATGAATCGCCCTTGTTGATAAATATAGTCAGCCGCAGGCAGCGTATTACTGGTTTCGTCTTCACCTCTTGCCAGTAACAAGATCAACGAGACTTTTCCCTGACGGCGATGAATTGCCAGCCAGTCAGCGAATTCGGGGCCATCGACCAGACGGTGGCGCGCATCCGCATACTGCAGGCCATATTTCAGTTCTCCGGCTTCCTCAAAGAAATCGATATCACTGCGCTTCAGTTCCCAGGCAATGCCCGCAGCCACGCCGGGACTGTCAGCCAGAATAAAGCGGCTGTCGCTGATATTCTGACGTACGGCTTGAATAAAGGCCTGCGGCTGCTTCGAATCCTCAACCTGTTGCGGAATCACTGCACCGACCAGCAGTGCAATCCCCAGAGGACAAAGTACCGCTGCCGGCCAGCGTCGCTCAGGGTTTTTCAGCGTGAACGCCCCCACCAGTGCCCAGAATACAAAAGCACTGGCGGCCAGTATTACCTTCAGTAGTTCACTGGTGGCGTACAGTGGATGCCGCGTAACGCTCCACGGGGCCAGCACCAACAGCACCACCAGCGCGCAGATCAGGCCAAACAGCATATTAATCCAGCCATTGGTGCGCAGTACCGCGCTACCCGTGGCAACCAGCTGCATTGCATGGCGCGCCATTAAAATCGCCAGCGGCGCAAAGCAGGGCAGAATATAGGTTGGCAACTTGCCTTTTGCTACGCTGAAAAACAGCAGCGGCATAATAAACCATCCCAGTAAATAGAGGCTGCCGCTATCTTGCTGCCGCTGCTGCCAGCTGCGCCGCAGCGCGCCGGGTAGCAGCGCCAGCCACGGCAGTGTTCCGGCCAGCAGTACCGGCAAGTAATACCAGAATGGCGCTTTATGCTGCGCATTGTCCTCGGCAAAACGCTGAATATGTTCGACCCAGAAGAAATAGTGCCAGAAATCAGGCTCGCGCCGGGCTATCGCCAGTGCCCACGGCAGGGTAATCAGCAGCGCACTAAGTATCGCCAGCGGTCCGAACAGCAGCAGCTCTTTCCAGCGCTTTTGCTGAATCACCCACGGCAGAACGCCAATCACCGGAACCGCCAGCGCCAGAAAACCTTTGGTCATAAAGCCCATGCCGCAGGCCAGTCCCAGCAATATCCAGGCCAGCACTTTTTTACCGGTGCTCTTCGCTTCAACCGCCAGCCAGAAACTGCACATCGCCGCCGCCAGCCACAGGGTGATCATCGGATCCAACACCGCATAGCTGCCAATGGCATAGACTAAAAAGCAGCTGAGGAAAATGATCGCGGCCATCAGTGAAGTTTTACTGTCGCGCCACATTTTCCAGCTCAGCCAGTAAACCATTAATGCCGTCAGCGTGACTGAAAATACCGAGCCGAAACGCACGCCAAAATTACTGGCGCCAAACAGCCATTGGCCGAGATTATTAATCCAGTAACCTGCGACCGGCTTTTCGAAATAACGCAGGTCAAAAAAATGCGGCACGACCCAGTCGCCGCTGGCCAACATTTCGCGACTGATTTCAGCGTAGCGTGTTTCATCCGGCTGCCACAGGCTACGAAACTCAATAGGGATCAGGTAATACAATGAAAAAAGCACCAGCAGAAGCCAGCCATTTTTTAACATTTTCATCTTGTCTTCACTCTGATAATTGCTCGCATCCCAGCCATCCTTCCCTGCCATGCAGCGACCCGCGCACCACTTTGCCGGTCGGCAACGTAGAGGTATCCGCAGGAAGTAACTCGCTGAGTGGACAAAATTGAATCCCCTGCTGCTCCGCCATGGTTAAAAGCTCGGCAAACAACTGACGCATCGCAATCCCTTCAACTTCAGCATGGATGGTATACACCGGCGTTCCGCGATGCTGGTTAATTTTATCAATAATAAAGGCGTTATAGTTTTCGGCCGTCACTTCACTACCAATCACTTCATCCCAGGTTGGCAGCGTCACCGGGATCTGTACCGTGCCCAGCGATCCATCCGCCAGCCGTGGTCGGAAAGGCGCGCTGCCGCGGCAGTCGCTGTTATAGTGAAAAGCAAAAGCCTCTTTGGCTTCGATTACCCGCTGATCGGCACGCCAGCCAGCGACCGCTGAACAGCTGACGGCGTCACCGGTAATCTCACATAGTGCCTGATACCCACGGTCTATCTGCTGGCTGAGTTGTTGCTCTGACCAGACTCCGGCCCAGGTTTGCCAGGCGAAGTGGTCCCAGGCGTGCAGGCCAACTTCATGCTGCTCAGCGGCCGCGCGAATCACCTCCGGCAACCCCTGACCAATATTACGCCCCGGCCACGCGGTGCCCGCCAGCAAAATATCCCAGCCGTACAGCGAGGCGGCATTGGAGCGCAGCATCTTCCAGAAGAATTTCGGTTTCAGCAGGCGCCAAAGATGGCGCCCCATGTTGTCCGGCCCGACACTAAAGAAAAATGTTGCTGTGGTGTGGTGCGCGCTAAGCATTTCCAGTAAGGCAGGAACGCCGTCGCGCGTTCCGCGCCAGGTATCAACATCAATCCGCAAACCGACTTTTTTCATTAACTCCCTTCCACCGGGTCAACGGTTTTCAGGAAGAAATCCAGCGTGTCATCAATGGTTTTTTCCATTCCAACTTCTGGCGTCCAGTTCAGCAGGCGACGCGCGTTGCGAATGCTGGGCTTGCGGTGCTCAACATCCTGGTAGCCCTTACCGTAATAACTGCTGCTTTCCACTTCGCGGAAGCCAGCAAACGGCGGGAACTGATCGCGCAGCGGATGACGCTCAAAACTCGCCAGCAGCTGCTCTGCCAGCTGTTTGATACTGGCTTCATTTTCCGGATTACCAATATTGATAATCTGACCGTCGCAATTATTGTTTTTATTTTCAATAATGCGGAACAGTGCCTCAACGCCGTCAGCGATGTCGGTAAAGCAGCGTTTCTGCTGGCCGCCATCGATCAGTTTAATCGGCGAGCCTTCCACCAGGTTCAGAATCAGCTGGGTAATCGCCCTTGAGCTGCCGATACGCGCCGCATTCAGGTTATCCAGTCGTGGCCCCATCCAGTTGAAAGGTCGGAACAGGGTGAAGCGCAGTCCCTCTTTCTCGCCGTAAGCCCACAGCACGCGATCCAGCAACTGTTTCGATACCGAATAGATCCAGCGCTGTTTATTGATTGGCCCGACGATCAGATTCGAGTGATCCTCATCAAATACCGGGTCGCTACACATGCCATACACTTCCGAGGTTGACGGGAAGATTATCCGTTTTTTGTATTTCACACAGTCGCGGATAATTTTCAGGTTCTCTTCGAAATCCAGTTCGAATACTCGCAGCGGATTACGGGTATATTCAATCGGTGTGGCAATTGCCACCAGCGGCAGAATCACATCACATTTTTTAATGTGATATTCAATCCACTCGGAGTGAATACTGATATCCCCTTCGACAAAATGGAAACGCGGGTTAGTCATAAAACGGCTGATGGCATCCGAGCTGATATCAAGGCCAAAAATTTCGAAGTTATCATCCTGCAACAAACGTTCGGTCAGGTGATTACCAATAAAGCCATTCACACCAAGAATTAATACCCGGGTGCGGCGTTTAACTGCGGCGTGCGGCAGGTTGTTTAATAATGCGCCGGGAACCAGGCCCAGCGTCTGGGCCAGCTGCGACCCCTGCATATACACGCCGTTTTCGCTCTGGCCGGTCAGCACTTCCAGTGCTTCACTGCCACAGGCGATAATCAGTGGCTGCGTCGACAGCACAGTACCGGGTTTTGCCGCTGGCATCTCGCTGTGTACGCGAGTTTTCCAGAGGGTAAATTTACTGGCTCCGACATAGCTGAATGCCCCAGGCCAGGGATCGGTCACCGCACGCACCAGATTGTGGATCACCGCTGCGGGTTGATCCCATTGAACACGGCCATCTTCCGGCGTTCTGCGGCCAAAATAGCGTGCTTTACTGTTGTCCTGCGGCTGTTCAGTGAAATCACCGGTTAAAATCCGCGGCAGAATATCGCTTAACAGGTCGGCGGCGGTCTGATTAAGTTTGCCATGCAGGGTGCGGGCATTATCTTCCGCGCTGATTGCTACCCGCTGTTGGGCAACAATCGCCCCGGCATCAGCACGCGCAACCATGCGATGCAGCGTGACGCCAGTTTCTGTTTCGCCGTTGACCAGCGCCCAGTTAAGCGGTGCACGTCCGCGGTAGTCAGGCAGCAAGGAGCCGTGAAGATTAAAAGCCCCCTGCTTCGCACAGTTAATAATCTCGTCACACAGCATATTGCGATAGTAAAAAGAGAAGATAACCTCAGGCTCGCTGCTTTTAATCCGGTCTACCCACAGCGGATGATTAATATCTTCTGGTGCAAATACCGGAATACCCTGCTCAGCAGCGGTGCGCGCTACCGAGGCAAAAAACTGATTCTCACCCACCGCATCAGCATGCGTATAGATAGCGGTAATGTCATAACCCGCGTTGACCAGCGCATTGATACCAACGCACCCCATATCGTGATAAGCAAAGACGACGGCTTTCATTATTGATTGTCCTGTGCAGAAGAAGATGGTGAGTGTTTAACTACGCGCTGGATGAAATAACGCGGGCGGGCACGGACGTCGTTATAGATACGTCCAATATATTCACCGAGTAAGCCCATGCCGACGAACTGCGCGCCAATAAAAATAAACAGAATGGCGAACAGCATAAATACGCCTTCTGCCGCCCACTGCGGTCCAAAAAACAGCCGCAGTACGATCAGCAGCAACGAAATGGCAAAGCCAAATAATGCAATCGCGCTGCCAAATACGCTCAGCATTCGCAGTGGCGTAGTGGTCAGGCAGGTGATCAGGTCGTACATCAAATTAATCAGCTTCATAAAGCTGTATTTTGAGTCGCCAAACTCGCGCTCGGCATGTTTAACCGGAATTTCAATCGCCCGACGGGCAAAGGTGTTCGCCAGAATCGGAATAAAGGTGCTGCGCTCGTGGCAATGCAGCATTGCCTCAATAATATGACGGCGGTAAGCGCGCAGCATGCATCCGTAGTCGCCCATCGCTTTACCGGTAGTGCGTTGAATCAGATGATTGATCATGCGCGACGCGCGTTTACGGAACCAGCTGTCCTGGCGGTTTTGCCGCACGGTACCGACTACGTCATAACCCTCTGCCGCCACGCTGACTAAACGCGGAATCTCTTCCGGCGGGTTTTGCAGATCGGCATCCAGCGTAATAATTAAATCACCGCTGACGTGGCTGAAACCGGCCATAATCGCCGAATGCTGGCCATAGTTACGGTTGAGTAATACCGCGACGATATGGCTGTCCGGCTGTTCAGCCGCTGCCGCCATCATCTCTGCCGAATCATCACTGCTGCCGTCATCCACCAGCAAAATTTCATAATCCATGGGCAGCAAGGCGCAGGCAGCAGTGGTGCGCCGGATTAATTCCGGCAGGCACGCCTGCTCATTAAAGACTGGGATCACTACCGAGACTTTATTAATTGGTTGTTCATTCATGTCGTTATTTTCCGGCAATCTCGTTTAGCGCGTGGATTACGCGCGTAGTGTCTTCATCAGTCATGCCCGGGAACAATGGAATGGAACAAATACGTGCAGAGTTCCACTCGGTATCCGGTAATGAGAGCTGAGGAAAGCGTTCGCGATAATATTTTTGCGTATGCGCCGCGCGGAAATGCAGCCCGCTGCCAATGCCGCGGTTTTTTAACTGCTGCATTAATTCATCGCGGCTGATACCGGCTTTCTGCTCATCAACCCGAATAATAAACAGGTGCCAGGCGTGATGATGTTGCCATTCAGGCAGTGCCAGCGGCGTTAAGGGGCCGCCCGCCAGCGCCTGTAGATACCGCCCGGCAATCTCAGCGCGCCGCGCATTGAGCTGAGGAAGTTTTTCCAGCTGCACCAGCGCAATCGCCGCATTGATATCCGCCAGATTGTATTTGAATCCGGGGCTGATAACCTCGGCCTGCGGCGCGCGGCCCAACGTCTGGCGGTCATAAGCGTCCACGCCCAGACCATGAAACTTAAGGCTGCGGATGCGGTTCGCCAACTGTTCATCATCGGTGACGACCAGCCCGCCCTCAGCGCAGGTGATATTTTTAATTGCATGGAAAGAGAAAATGGCGGTGCCGGATGCACCAATATGCGCGCCCTTGTAGTAAGTGCCCACCGCGTGCGCAGCATCCTCAATCACCGGAATACCATGGCGTTCACCAATGGCGCGAATCGCATCAATATCCGCCGGCGCTCCGGCATAGTGCACCGGTACAATTGCCCGGGTGCGCGGGGTAATGGCGGCTTCAATCAGCTCGGGCGTCACCATCAGGGTTTCGCGATCGACATCAATCATTACCGGCTCAGCGCCCAGTAACACGATCATATTCAGCGTGGAAACCCAGGTCAGAGAAGGCGTAATCACCTCATCCCCGGCCTTAATCCCTAAAGCCATCAGCGTGACGTGCATCCCCGCCGTTGCAGAACTCAGCGCGATAGCATGTTGATTACCGGTCAACTGACAAAATGCCTGCTCCAGCTGCTGATTTTTGGGGCCAGTAGTAATCCAGCCGGAGGTAAAAACCTCACGGACGGCAGCTAATTCGCTTTCACCCAACGCGGGACGGGAAAAGGGCAGGAACTCAGACATTGTTAAATTTCCTTAAGCCTTTAACATTTGATGTTTTAGCAATTTGTGCTAATAGTCAGCCGTAAATCGATTAAACAGACTGTGATGCACTACGCAAAAATCATAACTGCAAAATATTAAATGAATATTTAACGGTATTTATATTGTTGATAATTCTGTCCGATAAGGAAGTCAGAAGATTAACACATATAAAACAATATTTTACACATGTAACATTGGAATGTGACATATGAATGAAATTTAGCCAGTTTTAAAGAGTGATTTTGCTCGCAGATTGATGAAAAAATTGAGAAAAATCAGTCTGTCGATCGGCCGATTCTCGATCATAAAAAAAATTCATCAATTCAGCTGCGGGTTAATCTATGTTGGGAAAGAGTGACTCAGGAAAGAGGCGTGGCCGGTCGTCAGCCCTTAGCGAAGCGGTGAAGTCAGTTTGGCGAGGGGTTAACCGCAGGTAATTTGTCGCGGCGGCAAGAACACCGCCGCGACAGCAGAGTTGTGACCTGGGCGAAGTTTCAACCGCCCCGGTTAATCACTGATTATTAATGCTTTAGGTTTTCTCTTACCTTTTTTACCTGGTCTGCGCTGACTGCCGCGGCGTTATTGCTCCAGCCCTGACGAATAAAGGTCGCAAGCTGCGCGACTTCATCGTCATTCAGACGTTGAGCAAAACCTGGCATCGCCAGTGTTGAAGGTGCACGGGCAGTAGACGGCTGCTGAGCGCCCGCGAGAATGGTATGAATCAACCCACCCGGATCCTGCGTATTGACGATGGTTGCCTGATCCAGCTGCGGGAAGATTGCTGGTGAACCTTTGCCGGTAACAAAGTGGCAGGCACCGCAGTTATCAAGATAAAGGCGCTCGCCGAGGGTCAGATTTTTCGCTGCCGTCAGTTTGGCTTCGGTTGCCTGTGCCGCTTGCTCATCACCTTTCACCAGCGGTGGATTACCACCGAGGAACTTCAGGTAAGCCGCAATCGAGCGCAAGTCTTCATCAGTCATATACGAGGTGCTGTGCTCGACTACCGAGGTCATTTCCCCGCCCACTGCCGCTTTGTCGTTACGTCCGGTTGCCAGATAATCGACAATTTCCTGCTCGCTCCAGCGCGGCAAGCCGCGCAGGGTCGGCACATCCCAGCCGTTGAGATTGCCACCGGCAAGGAACTGCGGCTCGCTGCTGTCGAGGGCTTTCTCATTCATGCCCAGACCACGTGGGGTATGGCAACTGCCGCAGTGCCCGAGACTTTCCACCAGGTAGGCACCACGATTGATCTGCGCAGAAGCGCCGCCAATCGGCTGGAAAGGCGTATCACTGGTAAATGCCCAGTTCCAGAAACGCATTCCCCAGCGCTGGCTAAACGGAAAGCTGAGATCGGTCTTCGGCGGCTGTTCCGCGCTGGCCTTTACTCCCTGCATGAAATAGACGTAAAGCGCATGCATATCCTCATCACTGATTTTCACATAATCAGGATACGGCATCGCCGGATACAAACGGGTGCCATCCGGCAGCACGCCCTTACGCACCGCATCCGCAAATTGCTGCTCGCTGTAATGACCAATACCATGCTGCTTATCGGGGGTGATATTGGTCGAATAAATGGTGCCCAGATTCGACTCAATCGCCAACCCCCCGGAAAACTCAGCTTTACCCGGAATCGAGTGACAAGCACTGCAATCACCCAGCCGGGAAATATACTCGCCTCGCTTAATCAGCTCAGCATTATCCGCCTGCGCGCTGGCTGCCCAACCCAGTGCCACCACCAGCGCATTTGCGATAAAAAAACCTTTAGCTTTGATCATTTTCATCTCACTTATGCCTGCACCAGAGGGCCCGGATTTTTCAGGTACTGATCTTTGATTGCCTGCGCCGCCATCAGGGTGATGGCACCGATGGTATCAGTCGGATTTGCCTGGAAGTTCTGCGGGAACGCGTTGCCGCCCGGCACAAACACGTTATGCACATCCCAGCTTTGCAGGTAACGGTTTAACGCCGAGGTCTTCGGCGAATCGCCCATCACTGCACCACCGACATTGTGAGTAGAGACGTATTTAGTCAGATCAAAATGCGCATCCATGCCGAGGAAGCTTTCGCTGTAGCTGTCAGGGTTCAGCTCTTTAGTGATATCACCGACAATGCCACGCAGATGCTGTTGCAGTTTCAGCTCGTTCTCTTTCCAGTCGAAAGTCATGCGCAGCAGCGGATAGCCGTACTCGTCTTTATAGTTCGGATCGAGGTCAAGATAGATATCGCGATAAGACATACAGGTGGTGGTAATGCTGATTTTCATCGAATGGCCATACCACTCTTCCAGCCCCTCTTTCCAGCCGCTACCCCAGCCTGGCGTTCCTTTAGGTAACGCGGTGCTGATTGGCGTGCCGGTTGCCTGAGAACTGTGGATCTTCGCCCCGCCAATAAAGCCCAATGACGGACCATCAAAGTTGCCTGGCGAAATGTCATTAAACATCTGTCCGGTCGCACCGGCAGTGGCGAAAGGATTAAAGTTTTTATCTTTGAAGAACAGCGTGGCACCGCCGTTGCTGAGGAAGGCATAGTTACGCCCAACCACCCCTTCATTGGTGATCGGGTTATACGGCTGACCAATGCCGGATAACAGCATCAGACGCACATTAACGAACTGGAAGCCGCTCAGCACCACGATTTTCGCGGGCTGGAAGCACTCGTTACCCTGCTCATCAATGTAAAGCACGCCTTTGGCGGTTTTCTTATCCTCGTGCAGTACCACTTTCATCACGTTGGCATGCACTTCATAAGAGAAGTTGTCCATACGTTTTAATGCATCCATAACCGCAGTTTGCGGCGATGCTTTCGAGTAGTTCAGGCACGGATATTTACTGCAATAGCCGCAATAGTTACAAGGCGCGATCTGATTACCGTACGGGTTGGTCCACGGGCGGGAAACGCAAGCGGACGGATTCGGGAACGGATGATAGCCGAGCTTTTTCGCCGCTTTAACAAACATCGTGTTGTTAAGGGTATCATCGAGCGGCGGCAACGGATAAGGATTCGCTCGCGGGCCTTCAAAAGGATCGCCGCCTTCCAGAATTTTTCCGCGCAGATTGCCGGTTTGCCCCGACTGACCACAGATCATTTCAAACTTTTCGTAGTAAGGTTCGATCTCATCCCAGCTAAACGGGAAATCGCCAATTTCCATCTCTTCGGCGAGAATACCTGGCTTATACGCCTGATCGGCATAGGTTTTCAGTTTCAGGTCGGTCGGCGTTGGGCGAATTAACACTGCCGTCCAGTGCAGGCCTGAACCGCCCACTCCGTTACCCGGACAGAATGCGCCCCATTTGCGCGTCGGTAGTGCAGTCTGACGCATATTGTGTCGTACGGTTACCGCCGCTTCTGCCGGGGTCGCCATCACTTTGTTACGCACGGCGTAAGCGTATTCGTCGGCCGGTTTCGGATAAGCAAACGCATCGTAATTGCGGTCCGGACCGCGCTCCAGCGCGCGTACTTTTAATCCGGCCATTGCCAGCTCGATACTCATCAGCGAGCCAGCCCATCCCAGGCCGACGACGACGACGTCGACTTCTTCTTTATTCAGCTGTGCCATTGTTAACCCTGTCAATCTGCAAAAAACTTAAAAAAACTCAAAAGGTTCAGGCGCGTGCGCCCTCAATACTCACCGGACCTAATGGATAAGGCACGTTGTGCTGTTTAACCCACTCCAGGTAGCTGGCGCGTGCACCAGGAAAGCCAATGGCAATCCATGCTTTCATGCCTTTGTTGCCACCGTACATCGGATCGGAGAGATAGCCGTGTTTGGTTTCAGAAAGCAGTTCGCTAAAGAATTGAGCCGGTTTCAGGGCGTCCTCTCCCATGCTGGCAAAGTCGATCTGATTGTTTTGTAACTGCGTCAGTACCGTCTCTTTGTCCCGATCGGACAACAGACGGAAAGGCTGTTGGTATTGCTGCTGGCACCAGCGGTTAGTCAGCTCAATACCGATTTTGAAGATTTGCTGCGGACGATAGGGAATCTGATAGCCCATGGTGGCAGGCGCATGCGGCTCGAAAGGCCCCTGCATATAGATCTCATCACCCAGATCGCCATGCAGCTGCTGATCGATAAAGATCGGCACGTTGGTTTCCAGTGCGCCAGGCGCGTTGCCTTTACCACCGGCCGGAATTAAACGGTCACAGGCAGCCATCACAAACTGCCACTGCTCGGTGGTAAAGAAGATTGGTTTATAGTCCAGCAGTTCCGGAGCGGCCATTTCTGCCGCCTCGGCAGCAGTCAGACCTTTAAATATCATGTCGCTGACCGGCAGTGCCATCAGCGAGCCGATTAAAAACTTACGGCGGGTAGTCTCTTTTTGAAGCAGCATAGCATTACGACTCTCACATGCTTAAAAGTAATAGCAAAGTTAAAAAATTGGCGGGATTTAAAACAATTAAATAATAACATGGATACATATATTACTAATTGTAATTTTTATGCCTGAATTATGTTCTTATTAATTTTAATCACAGGAGATGACTGGCTATTTTGGTGATTATCTCCGCTCTTCCTGGCACAAATCCGAGTAGATTTATAATTAAGACAAATATGGCGAAAATTTGCGCAATTAAAGCGGTAATATAATTACTGTCGGTGACAGTCATCAGGATAAATAAATAAACACAATTATTTTTGATAATAATTCTTATTTTCAATAAAGCCATTAAACACTAACCTGTCGGCGTTATGAACCAGACTCATTAGTGAATCACCTCAAGTCCGTTATAATGATGTATCTTCATTAACGGGCGGGATATCGCAACAGGGATTGCCTACCGTCAGGCATCAATTTTTTCAATCCACTCGCCGACC
Source organism: Winslowiella sp. 2C04 (assembly GCF_050037805.1). Taxonomy (NCBI): domain Bacteria; kingdom Pseudomonadati; phylum Pseudomonadota; class Gammaproteobacteria; order Enterobacterales; family Erwiniaceae; genus Winslowiella; species Winslowiella sp. 2C04. The sequence goes on from NZ_CP188300.1 coordinate 3,399,338, forward strand.
ACGGATTTGCCCATGCTAAAAGATAATTTTAATGACTTACTTTCACTTATTGTGATTGCCAGAGAGAGGAGCTTTACCAAAGCGGCGGCAAAGCTGGGGGTATCACAATCAGCATTAAGTCATGCGATTCGTGGTCTGGAGGAGCGCCTCGATTTACGACTGTTAACCCGTACTACCCGCAGCGTTGCGCCGACGGAAGCGGGAGAAAAGCTGATTAACGCCCTTGGGCCGCGTTTTGCCGAAATTGAAAGTGAGCTGATGGCGCTGAGCGAAATGCGCGAGAAACCGGCCGGAAATATTCGTATCAGCGCCGGCGAACACGCGCTGCGCTGCGCACTCTGGCCAGCACTCGAGCAGTTCCTCAAAGATTATCCCGATATTAAAGTCGAAATCGTCAGTGATAATACGCTGACGGATATTGTCAGCGGTCGTTTTGATGCAGGTGTCCGGCTGGGTGAGCAAGTGGCTAAGGATATGATTGCCGTGAGTATCGGTCCGGAAATGCGGATGGCCGTTGTCGGTTCGCCAGCGTATTTTTCACGCTGTGGTCGCCCGGTAACGCCGCAGGATTTACAGCAGCATAACTGTATTAATATGCGCTTACCCACTATGGGTGGGCTGTATGCCTGGGAGTTTGAAAAAGATCAGCGCGAACTGCGCGTGCGGGTTGAAGGGCAGCTGACGTTCAATAATCTGCAACCGCGTATTGATGCCGCGATAGCCGGCATTGGTCTGGCGATTGTGCCGGAAGACACCATAATCCAGGCCGTGGCCGACGGGAAACTGGAAACGGTACTGGATGACTGGTGCCCCGCTTTCCCCGGCTATTACCTCTATTATCCCAGCCGGAAACAGCATACCGCGGCTTTTGCGCTGCTGATTGACGCGCTACGCTATTCGCCGGAATAAATCCGCCAGTGTTGCGATACGGACGACGTTTTCGCCGTCCGTATTCAGGGCTGGCAGATAACTTAACGCCCTACTCTGTCCGCTATCTCTTTCGGATAGCGCGCACCCTGCACTTCAATATCCGCCAGCGCACGGTTAATCAGGCTCAGTTCCTGCGCTGACAGCGTCAGTTGTGCCGCTGCGGTATTCTCTTCCAGCCGGTGGAGTTTAGTGGTGCCGGGAATAGGAACGATCCACGGCTTCTGCGCCAGCAACCAGGCCAGAGCAATCTGCGCCGGAGTCGCCTCTTTCTGCCGGGCAATATTAGCCAGTTCATCAACCAGAACCTGGTTGGCTTTACGCGCATCGGTACTGAAGCGTGGCACTTTATTGCGGAAGTCTGAACTGTCGAAGGCGGTATTTTCATTAATCGCTCCGGTCAGAAAACCTTTTCCCAGCGGACTAAACGGCACGAAACCAATGCCAAGTTCTTCCAGCGTTGGGATAATTTCCTGCTCGGGTTCACGCCACCACAGCGAATATTCACTTTGCAGTGCCGCCACCGGTTGTACCGCATGGGCGCGACGAATGGTTTGCGCACCGGCTTCGGACAAACCAAAGTGCTTAACCTTGCCTTCAGCAATCAGCTGCTTAACCGTACCGGCAACCTCTTCAATCGGCACATCCGGATCGACACGATGCTGATAAAGCAGATCAATAGCTTCAACATTCAGGCGTTTCAACGAGCCTTCCACGGCTTTGCGAATATGTTCCGGGCGGCTGTTAAGAATTTGCTGGTTGTCGGGTTGCGGCAAATCAAAGCCAAATTTACTGGCGATGACCACCCGATCGCGAAATGGAGCCAGCGCTTCGCCCAATAAGGTTTCATTAGTAAAGGGGCCGTAGACTTCTGCGGTGTCAAAAAAAGTGACGCCACGTTCAACCGCAGCGCGGATTAACGCAATCGCCTGCTGCTTATCGGTGGCCGGCCCGTAACCGAAACTTAGTCCCATGCAGCCAAGCCCAAGCGCTGAAACCTCAGGACCGTGGCTACCCAGTTTACGTTGTTGCATGTGCTTCTCCGACATCAGGTTAGAGTATGGCGATGGCAATCCATCACGCTCGATAACCTTAAGAACTACCGCCGGAAAAAACTATCTGCATTATCTGCTTGATGCTATGAGCTGAGCTCATATATCAGAAGAAGCGGTGTTACAGACTGCTGCGAAAATCAGCAATGACCGTTGATACAGCAAGATAACTCACCGTCATACGGGATTTGCAAAAAATACAGACTGCACCATGGGGATTCTTTGGGGAGACATCATACAGGGAAGAGCGATATTGATGACCGTAACAGGACGGGCATTGGAATTTTAAATTTAAGATATAAACCTTCATTATTACTTATAGAGACACCACCATAACACGGCACAACCGCACTGTCTGTTTTATTTTAGCGCTGAGTTAACGTTGGCTGGCGCTAAAAATGCCAGCCTGACGTGGTTAATTCTGGCTGTCGCAGCGCAGCCCCAGTGTGCTACCAAGAAACTGATAACTCAGCTGTTGATCATCGACGGCCAGCGAATTAAAGTCACGCACCGATAAAATATCGCGATTATTGGTATTGTTAATCGCAATACAGTTCGCCCCGGCCGTCAGCGCAGAAATAATGCCGTTATCTGAATCCTCAAACACCAAAGTCTGTTCTGGCCGGGTGTTAAATCGCTCGATAGCGGTGGTATAGGGCAGTGGATCAGGCTTGCCGCGCACCACGTCGTGCCGGGAGATAATGCAGCTGAAGATATGCAAATTATGCTGATCGAGCACATTATTGATTTTTTCCGGCCAGCTGCTGGTAACGATGCCGATATTTAACGGACAGCTTTTTAGCTGAAACAGCAGCGACTTCAGACCATCAATCAGCACGCACTCAGCTTCAGCTTCCCGCTGATCGACCTTTCTGTGAATCAGCGCGCGTGTTTCGGCAGTGAAATGTGGAAAGATATTCTCCAGGGTATATTTATGCGATGCGCCGATAATATACTTTTCAATCTGTTCTGGTGAAATATCACAGCCATACTCTCTGGCGGTGGTTTTCCAGGCATTAACGATGGCTTCGTTAGAGTCAATAATAACTCCATCAAGATCGAACAAAATGGTATTTATCCATTTAGGTTCATTCTCTTTCATCACTTATTCCTTGTAACGAGAAATTTATCATTAAAAATGACTGCATCAACGGCACCTTCACGTAATACGGATAATGCCTGCTGCGGAGTGTTGATTATTGGTTCTTCATGGCGATTAAATGAGGTATTGATCAGGCAAGGCTGGCCGGATAACTGATACCATTTATTGATTAATGAATACATCAAGGGATCGCTCTCCTCGCGAATAATCTGCGGTCGGGCGGTATTGTCGATATGTACGGTTGCCGGACAGCGTGCGGTCATTACTGGCTTGCAGTTATAGGTAATCGTCATAAATTCCGCTGATTTATCCCTGTCAGACCAGTGACAAAAGCAGAACTCTGCCAGATTTTCCGCCGTTACCGGAGCAAAAGGCATAAACTCGGTGCGCTTGAGTTTTTCATTCAGCCATATGTTCACATCCTTGTTGTTTGCATGACAGATGATACTGCGCTGGCACAGCGCCCGAGCGCCAAACTCCATGCGACCACGAAAGAACGCCAGAATGGTGTCTGAACGCAGCAAGGTTAAGATCTCTTTAACCAGATCGCCGGGCTGTTCAACCCTCAAATCGCGGTGCTGCGACAGAATCTCCTCAATCTGCCGGTTACTGTATTCAGGACCAAGCGCCATGCTGTTAAGCGGGCAGCGATTTCCTGTTTTACGCCATAACGCCGTCACCGCCGCGGCCAGCGGTAATCCCTCATCTCCCATGCAGGGCAGCACGTAAACGTTTTCGATACCGGCCAGTTCCCGCACACATTGGTTAAGGCGAACATTGCCAAATAGCCCACCTGCCAGACAGATATTTTTAACCTTATAATTTTTCACATAAGGCATCAAAATTGCCGCAATAATATCCTGAATATGTTTTTGCGCCGCCGCAGCAATATCCTGTGGAGAAAAGCTATTGATTTCATCGACCAGCTTTTCAGAGTAACCATGGTAAGACGGCAAATAATAGTCGCCACAATTGGCAATCAGCCGACTGTCGCGCACATCGATCATTTTGCGCATCAGCGGCAGTGCCTTAAGCGGATCGCCATGCGCCGCCAGCCCGGTGATTTTACCTTCATGACGATTAGCCTTAAAGCCGAGTAAATGCGTGATGCGGCCATAAAAATAGCCAAGGCTGTCAAGCGTGGTTTCGCGTTGCAGCACCACCTCACTGCCGTTATCGATATAGCGCACCGTCAGTGAAATAAAGTCGCCCCGGCCGTCACAGGTCACTACCAGAGCCTGATCAAACGGCGAACAGAGCCAGGCCCCCCAGGCGTGAGTATCGTGATGATCGATGTACATCACTTTGCCCGATAAATTATTTTCCGCGATAAAAAGATCGAATTCGGCTCTTTTCCCGGCGTCATTAATCATTTCATCGGCAATTCTCTTCTTTAAAATAAATACATTGTCGAAATTATTAATACACTCATAAATAATTCTTTCGACATAGAGGTTAAGACAGTAGCCCTCGTTAAACCCGGCGTTCCAACCATAGGCGACAATATCGACATCCGATAAACTCTTACCTGTTGCGCTTAATACATAATCTATCGACTGCTGTGGCCAGATCTTATGGCCTTTGATACGGGTAAACCGCTCTTCATGCGCCGCCGCAACGATTTTATCTCCTTCAACCAGACAGGCTCCGGCGGTATCATTGTTAGTAATACCGAGAATTAACATATCACCACCTCTTTTAAAGGGTCATCTGCCGCCGTTGCGCTGATTAACGCGAATTTATCCAAAGCCTCTTTATTATTTTCTGCGATAATATGTAAACGGGATATATTAAACTGCTGTAGTAATACCGATCGAATTACCTCGCCAGCACCAGCCTCATCAAGCGACTGAGGAACAACGATTTTTCCTTTGATAAAAAAGATAAAGTGTTGCTTTTCCATTGCATCCCCCTGAACCATAAACTGACCGAATGTGATCAGAGTCACGGTGTCATGATTTGCTGATATTAGAAGGCAAAAAAAGATGAAAATATAATCAAAATAAATCTGCGATTGATAATGAAACGGAATGGATACTCGACTGTTACAGGCATTCGTGATGTTGGCTGAAACTAAAAATTATCGTGAAGCGGCGCAGAAACTATTTATGACACAGCCGGCCTTAACCAAGAAAATTCAGTCACTGGAAAATGAACTCGGCGTGCATCTGTTTATTCGCGGACGCCATGGTGCGCAGCTTACCCATGCAGGTATGCAACTGATTGATAAAGCCCATGAAGCGGTCTCTGGCATCAGTGAATTCCGCCAGCTGGCGCTGAATGTTGCCCGGGGAAAAACCGGCAACCTGGCGATAGGTTTTGGATTATCAGGTATCAAGGTGGCGCCAGAGCTGGTGGCAGATTTTCGCCGCAGCTGGCCTGAAATTAATATCAGCCTCGAAGATATGCCATCGGCAGTGCAAATTGACGCGCTGCTTGCCGGTCGCTTACAGCTGGCTTTTATGCGCCTGCCGGTTGAGCCGCCGTTAACCGGTATAGCATTAAAGGCGGAATCACTGGTGCTGGCGGTACCGCAAAAGGAGAAAGCGTTAATTAATGCCCAGCTGAATGCTTCAACCGATTATCAGGCGTTCGCCGAGCTACCGCTATTGCAGCTGTCTGCCGACAGAGGCCCGGGGCTTAACCGGCAAATCGCCAGATTTATGCGGTTTAATCGAATCGAGCCGCAGATAGTCCAGCAGGCAAATGATATTCAGACGCTGATTGCCATGGTTGCAGCGGGCATCGGCAGCGCTATTGTGCCGGAAGCCGCGGTGTATATTGCGCCATCGGGAATCGGGATGATCCCGCTGTACGGCCCCTACTCCGGCTGGGATGTCGGTATCATCTGGAATAGCGCGCACCAGGATCGCACCCGCGATCTGTTTATTGCGCTGGTGAAAAGTGATCTCAGGGTACGATAACGCCAGCGGAACCTCGTTCGAGGCTCTCCCGCTTTACGCCAGAGCCGCCTGCTGCCGACGCCACTCTCCCGGCGACATCTGATAAATCTGGCGAAATACTCTGGCAAACTGCATCTGATCGCGGTAGCCGACCGAAAACGCAATCACCTTTATCGGCAGCCTGGCGTCGAGCAGCAGTGAGGTGGCAACGTTCATCCGCAACATAATCAGATAGTGTTTCGGCCCATAGCCAAAACGCTGCTTAAACAACCGGCTCAGATAGCTGCGATCGACCCGGCACCAGGCGGCAATATCACTGACGCTGATACTTTCATGATAATTGCGCTCCATCCAGTGAATGGCTTTTTCCACCGGTTGATCATCGCCCTGGCGTGCCGTACCGGTCTGTGGCGCATTCGCCAGCAGCGCATCGAGAAACAGGCAGGTAAGACCGGCGATACGCAATGACTGCCCGGTCTCCTGTTGAACGATTTGCTGTAAATAGTGTAACTCTTCACGCTGCTCGCCGCCGGCAACCGGGGTATAAACCGGATTATCACGGTTTAATCCGCAGGATTCAAACGTGCGCGCCACAATTAAACCGTCAATTTCAATCCACATATATTCCCACGGCTGGCGTTTATCGGCGCAATAAGTGGTAATTTCATGTGGATGAATCAGAAAGGCTTCTCCGGCATACACCTGATGACGTCCCCGCTCGGTAAACAGCTCGCCGGTTCCGCGAATGATATAATGCAGTAAATAGTGCTGACGTACCGCCGGACCATAGCTATGCCCTGGACGACAAACTTCATGACCATACTGAAAAACATTCAGACCGAAATGCGATATCTCTTCAGGTTTTAGATCCTTCTGCATTTTCACCTCAGGTTTTACCGCATATACGACATCACATAACCCTATAGATAATGCTGTTTGTAATGCCCTGCCGTGCTGCTGGCAAGCACTACGCTGCTGCTAACCGATGATTTGAGAACAACTTCACAGTTTTTACCGGCTTTTATTTTTCGCCATATTGATGTCACAAAACGACATATACATTAATTCAGTCTCTGCCTAGAGTCTTTCCATCGCAACATTCACAGGCAAAGGAAAGAATCATGAAAATCACTTTTATCGGTGCGGGCAGCACCGTATTTGCAAAAAATGTGCTCGGCGACATTATGGCAACATCGGCATTATCGGATGTGCAGATTGCACTTTACGATATTGATGAAAGTCGTTTGCAAGATTCGTGGAATATGCTGAATAACATTAATCAGAATATTAATCAGGGCCGCGCATCGATTGAAAAATATGTCGGCGTTGAACAGCGCCGCGCGGCATTACAAGGGGCGAAATATGTGATTAATGCGATTCAGGTCGGCGGTTATCAGCCCTGTACCGTCACCGACTTTGACATTCCAAAGCAGTTTGGTTTGCGTCAGACCATTGCGGATACGCTGGGAATTGGCGGTCTGTTTCGCGCCCTGCGCACCATTCCGGTGCTGTTCGACATCGCCCGCGATATGGAACAAGTCTGTCCGGACGCCTGGTTCCTTAACTACACCAATCCAATGGCGTCACTGACCGGCGCGATGTTGCGTCATACCGGCATTAAAACCGTTGGGCTGTGCCACAGTGTGCAGGTCTGCGCCGAGACGCTGCTGAAGGCGGTGGATATGCCAACCGACGGCGTCACCTGGCAAATTGCCGGGATCAATCATATGGCGTGGCTGCTGGATATTAAGCGCCACGGCGAGGATATTTATCCGGAAATTAAACGCCGCGCCGCCGGCTTGCAGCATAAGCATGACGATATGGTGCGTCATGAGATTATGCGGGTATTCGGCTACTACGTGACCGAGTCTTCTGAGCATAACGCGGAATATATGCCCTACTGGATTAAACGCAACTATCCGCAGTTAATCGAGCGCTTTAATATTCCGCTGGATGAGTATCCGCGCCGCTGTATTGAGCAAATCAATAACTGGCAGCTGCAACGTGAACAATTAACCCGTGACGAAGCGCTGACTCATCACCGCAGCCATGAATACGCCTCTTATATCATTGAGGCGATGGAAACTGACCTGCCGTATAAAATTGGCGGGAATGTACTCAACCGTGGGCTGATCACCAACCTGCCGACCGACGCCTGCGTGGAAGTGCCGTGCCTGGTGGATGCGCAGGGCATCACGCCAACCGTTGTCGGCGATCTGCCACCGCAGCTGGCGGCGCTCAACCGCACCAATATCAACACCCAGTTATTGACGATAGAAGCAGCCGTGACGCTGAAAAAAGAACATATCTATCACGCCGCGCTGCTCGATCCGCATACCTCGGCTGAGCTGTCGATCGATGACACTATCCGACTGTGCGACGCTTTAATCGAGGCGCACGGCAACTGGTTGCCGACTTACCGCTGATACCCCCACCTACCCTACATTAAGCCGCACAGAAAGGAGGCCGACGCTGTTTTTCTGGCTGTCAGCGTCGGTACTCCGGGGACGTGCGGAGATAGCCATGAGCGTATCGTTAAAAACTAAAATCAGCTATGGATTCGGTGCCTTTGGTAAAGACTTTGCCATCGGGATTATTTATATGTACCTGATGTACTACTATACCGATGTCGTCGGCATATCCGTCAGTATGGTAGCTTCACTGTTTCTGGTAGCGCGAATTCTGGATGCGCTGCTTGATCCGGTTATGGGCTGGATCGTCGAACGCACCCGCACACGCTGGGGTAAATTTAAACCGTGGATTCTGATTGGCACCCTTGTCAATTCCGTGGTGCTGATCAGCGTATTCTGCGCGCACAACTTCTCCGGTGGCGCGCTGATTGCTTATATCTGGGTGACTTACATTCTCTGGGGCTTTACCTACACCATAATGGATGTGCCGTTCTGGTCACTGGTGCCCTGCATCACCGTCGATAAGCGCGAGCGCGAAGCACTGATTCCCTGGCCGCGCTTTTTTGCCAGCAGCGCGGGTTATCTCACCGGCGTAATTGGCCTGCCGCTGATAAACCTGCTGGGGCAAGGGCATCAGGGCGACGGCTTTATGCGCTTTACCTTTATTCTGGTGTTCTTTTTTATCCTCTCCACGCTTGTTACGCTGGTCAACGTTAAAGAGAAATACTCCTCATCGCACCATGGCGCCACGCAGGTGCAGCATGGTCTGAAAAGCGTGCTGATGATGATTGTGCGCAATAAACCGCTGTTTGCGCTGCTGGTTATGGCCCTTTCATGGAATATGGCGCATAACGTCATTCAGTCATTTGCCATTTACTACTTCAAGTATGTCGTCGGTCGGGAAGAGCTTTTCCCCTGGTATATGATGTATGCCGGAATCGCTAACCTGGCGACCATTGCGCTGTTCCCGATGCTGGCGAAGCGCTTTTCGCGCCGGGTGTTATGGATTAGCGCCTCGGTGTTACCGGTGCTGAGCTGCCTGCTGCTGCTGTACGTTGGACTGTATGCGCCGCAGAGCGCGACGCTGATTGCGCTGTCCGGCATTATGGCTAACAGCGGCGGCGCTTTCTTCTGGGTATTGCTGGTGATTATGGTTGCCGACACCGTCGACTATGGCGACTACGCGCTGGGCATGCGCATCGAAAGTATCGCTTTTGCGGTGCAAACCATGGTGGTCAAGGCCGGTGCAGCTTTTGCCGGGCTGGTGATTGGCGTGCTGCTGGGAGCGGCCGGTTATCAGGCTGGCGTGCCGCAAACTGCCAGTACCATAATGGGCATGCAGGGCATCATGATTGTGGTACCGATGCTGTTCTTTGGCCTGACGCTGTGGGTCTATCTGCGACACTACACCCTCGACGGTGCGTTACTTCAGCAGGTGCAAAATCATCTGAAGCGCAAATATGACGAACCGGTTGATGCCGCAGCACGCGCGGCGGCGGTAAGCAGCGACACTCATCCGGTCGCTGGCGAGCCCACTACGGTTAAGGGATAATCCGACGCGCAGCAGCCGGTAAACGACACCGGTTTGCTGCGCGATTGACTTTTAAAGCACATCATCAGCGTTAAAAACTGTATTGTACGCCGACGCGAAAGCGCGTCTGCCGCTCGTCGCTGGTTTTACGCACGCTGATATTCCCCAGTTCGGTATAGGGAGCCCAGTTTTTATTCAGCTTCCACAATGCTTTCACATTATGTTCATAGTCCCACTTTTTATTATCGAAACGAATTTGATCGCTGTGTTTATAGATGAAATTATATTCAAAACGCCAGTCCTGATAGCGATATCCCAGCCAGAACTCACCGCGATTGGTTTTCTCATCTTCTTTCCCTTCATCTGAAACACGTTTATATTCGTAGCGGTAACGTCCATTTAAATAAATCCCGCTATCAAAGGCGTAACCGGTGGTTAAAAAGGGTTTATAGATACTGCTGTTGCTGGATGATTCGAGCGTGAATCCCGGCTGAATAAACCACTCCGGCGTAATCTTATATTGATAGTTGATGCTGTTTTCCGTGCCGTTACTGACGATATCGTGGAATGCTTTATTGCTATTATCGCCGCCCGACTTCCATTTCGCTTCCAGCGAGAAACCAATACCGTTGTCAAAACGATGGGAGACGGCAAAGCGATCCTTGTGGACCTTGCTGTCATCCTGCCACTCATGCCGCACATCCAGCGTGACCGCCGCAGCCTGAAAAGAACACAGCAGTAACCCGCAGATCATTAATGTCTGTTTAGTCATTACAAAACCCCATTGGTATTTTTTATTCGTGTTACATCAGGTTTTATTATTTCGCTGTTGGTTTATTATCATCCAGCGTCAGAAAGTGATTATTTTTCAGACGACCGGTTACCGCATCGGCATATTGCGCGGGTGAAGTTCGCAAGGAAATATTACCTTCCAGCTGCCCCTGTTTATCTGGCTGGGTGTAGGGGCCGGGACGGAAAAGATAATTAAAGCGTTTATTGTCGACCGCAATATTATTCCGCACCAGTAATGCACCCGGATTAAAGTTATCGGTGAAGCCATCCATGCCGTTCTCTATCGCCACACTGTCCGACACCTGATGCGCGACCGGCAAACCTTCGCCGCCGAGTTTAAAACCATTATTACGATTGCGCAGCGAGATACTTTTCTCGATAGTCACCCGGCCATTTGGGCCGTCTTCGATTTTATTAAACAGGTCAAAACCATCGTCAACATTATCATGGGCGAAACAGGCAATCAGTTTATTGCCCTCTCCGACGCGCATTTTCACCGCAAAGCCATCGGCGTTTATCTGGCCGGGATCCTGATTAGCATAAGACTCAGAGTTGGAAATGATATTGTGGCTGGCCCACAGTGCGCGTCCCACATCCGGCGGTGAAGCCACCCAGATACCGGTGTCGTCAGCATGGTGTGCCACTACCCGATCGATATGATTATAACTGCCGGAAATATTGAAGCTTTTAGCCGTCACGCTAATCCCCTGAATATCCCAGTGGCTGGCGGCAAGATTAAGCCCATAAAACACCGCATGCTTACCGAGCGGACGCAGTTTTTTCGCCTGCTGAGGCGTGCCGCTGGCGCTGGCAGGCAGCGTGGTCAGGGGATAATCACCATCAGCCAGCCACAGGGTTCCACCCGGTGACAGCGCGGAAGCCGCAGTCGCAAAATCCAGTGGCTGCTCACGACTGCCGTTATTATCAGCCTTGCCCTGTGGCGATACATAAAGATTATCGGCATCGGCCAGCTTTACCGGCTTAACCGTCAGCTTATCAGTCAGGGTTTCATCGCTGTCGGTCACCAGACGCCAGTCGATCTTCCGGGGTTCAGCAGCGATCCTGAGCGCCAGCGACTGCATCTCACCGGCTTTTATCGCTTGATCCTGCACCAGTGGCTGGCCGTTAACGCTGACCGTCAGCTTACCCGGTTGATTACTGCGCAACTGGAAGCGGTAATCCGGTCGCGCTGCCAGCGTTGAAGAGGCAATCTCAACCTTTGCCGCCTGGCGCGCAGGCGTAAATGTCTCTGTTGCTGTCGCCTGATGCTCACTCAGCGTCAGGCTGGCCTGATGAACGGTAATCCGTGCATTGCGCGAGGCAAAAAAGCCGACGTAATAGCCGGTTTTGTCCTGTACCAGCACCCGATCTGCATCACCCGTACGCTGAGTAACCCACTGGTCACTGCCCGCTGGAGCCCAACCGGCGATAAAACCGTCGTTGGTACGCGCCAGCCGCAGACGAAAACGCGGCGTCTGACGGATATCCAGGCGGTGATGGTATGCCTCGCGCACCATCTCCACCCCGGCATTGCCCCAGGGATTTTTTACACCGTTACGCGCGATTTGCGTTACCTGTAGCAGATAATGAGATTTCTTATCCTCGGTAAGCAGCGCATTCATCACCATATTGGCAGCGGCCGGAAACTCTTCGTAACCCGGTTTCAGCTTCTCTGAGCGCGGCTGGCCCAGCACATCCCTGACCAGCAGGCCTGCGCCCTCCTGCCCGGCAGGCAGCGCCCCATTTTCCGGACCAAATTGCTCGACGCTGATCTCGGCATCCAGCTGCATATTGGCGCTGGCGGGCAATCGGGTGTAATAAAACGTCAGGCCGTCATGGCTGTTACCAATCTTACCGCCACGGCTTTCAATATTAACCGGCGTGATCAGCTTGCCGCCTTGCGCCGGAACCGGCTGACCATTCTCCCGCGTCACATTATTGACACCGATTTTCTCCGGCAAAACATTGGTAGCAAAATTCACATCGGTCGACTGACCAAAGGCGATGGCTCGCCACACCAGCTTATTGCTGTCAGGTAACTGACTGGCTGCGCTGCAACTGATGCCCAGCATAAACAGCGATGCGGAAATGACCGTTAATTTCCTCATTTCTCTTTCCTTAAAACGTGTTCATCCCTTCCTGCCCAATGGGCAGGAATGTATTGATCAGCAAGTGGAGTGGATTAACGTTGTGGCAGCTGTTCCGGCATCGCTGGCGCGGCCTCTTCAGCCAGCTTCATTTTCCGCGAGATATCGCTGTTGCCCCAGCACTGCTCGTAGGGATATCCCACCAGAGTTTCGATGACTTCGCGCACTTCGGGTTTAATGGCACTCAGCTCACCACCGGCTTTAATTCGTGCCACCTCTTCCAGCACGACGCGGTGAGTTTTGCGATCGAGGGTCATCTGGCGACTAAAGAAAATGGCCACCAGCGCCAGCACAATTACGCCACCGAAGAACACCCACGAAATCGCGGTAATCGCGCTTTCCGGCTGTACATGAGATTTCGACTGGAAGCCGTAATAGCTGAGCAGAGCGCCCATCGCAAAGACGATAATTGAGCGCACGATTTTGCCGGCGAAGGTCATGGCACCGGCATAAATGCCCTCACGGCGACGGCCGGTAAACACTTCATCTACATCCGCCAGGAAGGTGTAGACCGTCCACGGAATGTAATACACGCCGCCGGTTCCCAGACCAAAGATGACGGTTACCCCAATGATCGCCATGGTTGCCAGATGCGCCGGTAATTGCAGGAAATGCAATAAGCTGTAACAGCACACCGCGAAGACCACGATTAACAGCGCCCAGGTGTAAGGTTTACTAAAGCCAAACTTGACGCAGATGCCAATAAAAATCGCGGTGGAGAACAGTTGCAGAATGGCATTCAGGCTGTTCAGTCCGGCAAGGATTGCCGGGTCGTATTGCAGCACAAAAATAACATAGTAGGTAAAGACGGAAGCAAACAGCCATTCAGCGCCAAAACCAAACAGGTACATGCCGAGATGCTTACGAAACACTCGCAGATAGAATGTCGACTGCATATCGCGCGCCAGCGCCACTATCGTCTTCCACAGGGTCTTTTTCTGCTTTATCGCCTTGATTCCGGTATCTTTTCGCTCCCATGAGAAGCCGTGCAGCAGTGCCACCGCCACGAACAGGATCAGCCCATAGGTTATGCCGGTATACAGAAAAGGCTGCGCAGAGTCTTTACCGTACAGCAGGATAAATTGTCCGGGAATAAATGCTGCAAGGAAGTTAGCAATTTTACCGAACATGGCTTTATAGCCGGTCAGTTTGCTGCGCACCGCAAAATCGTCGGTCATTTCGGTGGCGAGGGTTTCATACGGCACCATCACCGAAGTATAAATCAGCTCAAAAATGACGTAAGTGGTCAGGTAATACCAGAAGCCAAAGCCTTCCACCCACAGCAGCGGGTAGAACATCATTAACGGTGCGCCAATCAGCAGGAAGAAACGTCGACGACCAAAACGCTTGCCCAGCCAGGTATTGCCAAAGTTGTCGCTGAGGTAGCCCATAAGAGGATTACTGATGGCGTCGATCACGCTGGCCACCGAAAAGATAAATGCTGCCTCCAGCAGTGTCAGCCCGCAGAAGGTGGTATAAAAATAGAGTAACCACGCACCGGCAATCGCCAGGGCGCCACTTCCCAGCAAATTGCCTCCGCCATAAGCCAGTTGATGCCCCAGCGTGACTTTCCGCCCATCTTCCAAAAGTATCGTTTTTTTATTCATAACATTCAGGTCTCTTGAAATTAATGAACCGATGTTTCATTTTTAATAAAGCATGGTTTTATATATTTATGAGACCTGAATTGATGTGACCAATGTCACTCTAAACATAAGAAGATTTTTTTATTTAGATTTTGCGACTCAGATAACAATTTTTGTCTGACGTTGAACTTACTTTCTTAAGACCAATATAAAATCACTTAAAATCAACAAATTAACCACAAGTTAAAGTGATAAATGTGATGTTAACGTCATACAAATTAAGGCTAATGTATTACCTGCCCGCAATTAAAAGATGAAAATTATTGATATCAGAAATATAAAAAGAGGTGATGGTCGCGAGGTTTATGGCATAACTGGATAGTTCAGGGGAGCCGTTTCGGCTCCCGCAGGCGGTCAGTGTGAGGCTCTACGACGTTTTTTATCTTCATACATCACCGCATCCGCAGCGCGTACCGCCATATCCGGAGTGGCAATTGCCGGATTAGCGACAATTACGCCAATGCTGGCACCCGCGTAATCGATAAAGCAGGATTCGAGCTGATATTCTCCGCTCAGTAATGCCGCCAGCCTGGCTTTAAATGCCCCGGCAGCATCAATAGCCTGATCATAAATTTCCGGCCCAGCCATCGCCATAATAAATTCATCCCCTCCCAACCGCCCCAGTACTTCATCGCTGGTGGCTTGCTGTCGCAGGCGCTGGGCGATGGATTTCAAAAAAGCGTCGCCGGCTTCATGTCCGTAGCGATCGTTAATTTGTTTGAAACCGTCCAGGTCGGCAAATGCCACCAGCACATAACGTGAGTCAGCACAGGCGCGGGAGAAAAGCTTCGGCAGCTGCTCGAAAACCGCCCGTCGGTTGGGCAGGCTGGTAAGCTCATCAGTAAAGCTAACCGCAGTCAGTGCGGCATTGGCTTCCTGCAATTGCTGTAGCAGCTGCTCTTTGTGGATGTACTGGCCAATCAGCTCGGCAAAAAGTTGTAACACCTGCTCTGCACGCGGAGAAAGGGGGTGACTCTGACTGCTGGCAGCACAAAGTGTGCCATAAAGATCGCCCTCACCCAGCATCACCGGAGTACTGATATAAGTGGTGATGCCCAGCTGCTTTGCCGCCTGCGAATCACCCCAGGTTCCTGGCACGTCACGGTTAAATGGACGGCCTTCATCCAGCGCACGTTTGCATAAGGTATCTTCCCACGGCACGGTCAGCCCTTCAGGGATCTGCATCTCTTTGCTGTTACGCGAGAATAAAATCTGCTGCTGGATACCATCAGCATCAATACGCGTCAGATAGGTCGACTCCATTTCCGTCACCAGCTCGAGCATTTCCAACAACTGACGAACAAAGCCTTCAAGCGTTTTTTCAGATTCCAGCACCGTAGAGAGGCGCTCAATCAAATTTTCCGTCATAAATCTGCGTATCCTGTTTCCAGGTGTTGGTGTGAATAAAAAGATAAACGGAGGCAAATGCCTCATCAAAAAAAGCAAAACTTATTGATTTTTAATCATTAATTCTAATACCCGGATACCTGGAATCTATCAGCCACCAGGCGCCGTCGGCAATTTTTAGGATTTTTCGATGGGATTATCTTAACAGCGGAGACTGGAATCTCTCAATGGCTGGTTGCGGCAATGTTAATCCGGTGCTTGCGCTGCCACGGCGGGTGAAACAGGAGTCGCCCCGGTCAACCAGGGCGGCTCCATCGTCAACGAGGATAATTACCGATCAACCTTCTCTGCACGACTCACGCGTTTGCCATCGGCACTGGCCGAGCGAACCCACACTTCCCCCGCAACAGACGGTCTTTGCTGGTCGTTATAACTCAGCCACTGTTTACCTCCATCGACGGAATACTGGATAGCCACGCCCGGCAGTGCAATATTGGCCTGCAGCGTGTCATCAACTACGCGAGCGCCCGGCAGCGGCAAACGATACTGAATATTGGCTAAATCCATTTTCGGCAGTTCGCGCTGCCCCAGCAGCGTGGCGAAGCGCGCCCAGTCATCCTGCAAGGCTTTGCTGTTCACAAATTGCGTTTTCCCCGCAGAAAACTCGCGTCCTGTTTTATAGTCCAGTTCCCAGTCAGCGCGATGCCACGCCCGCTCTGCCAGCGGTAACATGCGCGGATAAATACGGTACTCCATATCTTCATCGGTGCGGACGGTTTCGCTCCACAGCTGGCCTGAGATGCCATAAGCGCCCGGCCAGGCTTTGTCACTTTTGGCAATAAAGCCATTGCCATCACGATCCAGCGAGGTTTCTGCATTCTGCGGCAGGTTGTCTGGCGCGAAGCTAAAGATCTTCGCTTCATCGGTATAGCGGGTGCCCCAGTAGTAACCACGCTCCTGCGGATTTACCTCCGCCGGAAAGTCTAAATAGACGTAGTCCGGATTGGATATCGTCACTTCATAGCCTTTATTGGCCCAGTCATTAACGGTATCAAATCCTCCCCAGTACAGTGTTTCCCAGAAGTTAACGCCAACGCGTTTTGTCGCAAAGGCTTTGGCATTTTTGGCGTGTTTCAGACCATCTTCCCAGGCCTGCATTTTTTCGATGCCGTGTGCATTAACCAGTTTACTGACCTCAACCGCAAAGTGGCTGGCAAGATGTTCAACGTCCTCAACTTTCCCGTCACTGACCATCTTCTGACAAACCGGCGACTTCGCCCACGGCTTGTCCTGATGACTCAGATCAACCTGCCCTTTTCCTGCCTCTGCCTCGCCGCTGTAACCGCTGCCCAGGTAAATATTTTTCGCTTCATCACCGCCAAAATGCCAGGTGGTTAACGGCTGACCGGCCTCCTGATGCATGCGGGCCATTTCGCCAATGACTTTATCGGCAAAGCGCCGCGAGGCATCAAGACAAGGATTAAGGTAGCTATGGCGATCGTAATATTGCACCGAGGTGGTATTAGAGGTATCTGCCGGATCGAGCAGGCGATATTCACTGGCCTGCTGCGGTTGACCAGCGGCAGATAATTTACGGTAACGCGCTTCCATTGCGATAATCGCCGCCCGGGCGTGGGCGGGCATATCAATTTCCGGAATCACTTCAATCTGCCGCGCCTGCGCGTAGCGAACGATATCAATATAGTCAGCACGGGTGAAATAGCCGCTGCCATTATTGTTACTGTCCGGGCCAGAACCCAGCTGTGGTAACAGGCAGGTGGTTTCCGTCAGATCGTGGCAGCGCTTACCGCCGACTTCAGTCAGCTCCGGCAGGCCGGGAATTTCAATGCGCCAGCCCTCATCATCACTCAGATGAAAGTGGAATTTATTCAGTTTATAGGCTGACATCTGGTCCAGCATCCGCAGTATCGCCTGCTTCGAATGGAAGTTACGTCCGACGTCGAGCATCATGCCGCGATAATCAAATCGTGGCGCATCTTTCGCATCCAGTTGGGCAATCGTTTTGCTGCCATCGCCAGCCACCAGCGACAGAATGGATTGCAGACCGTAAAACACCCCAGCGCGATCGTAGCCGATCACCTTCGCCCCTTGCTGACCAATACTCAGGGTATAAGCGCCTGATTTCGCCAGTTCACCGCTGAAAGCCGAGGGTTCAATCTGGGTAGTGACAGGATAGCCAGAAGGATCGCTGGCAATGCCCAGCGCGGCAAACCGCTGACTGACCGCTTCTGCTGAAGGCTGCGGCAGCACGCTAAGATTCAGCGCCACGCCTTTGCTGAGATCAACATCCGCCGAGTGGATGTTCACTTCCCGCGGCGTCGGCACAATCTGCCCGCGTAACGCCGTTACCGCCAACGGTTCTGTCACTGCATTTTTGATAAAGCGGGTGGCGGGCGTCATCAAAATATTATTATCCGCTGCGGTGCGTTTCCACTGGTCACCGCTAAACGGCGTGACAAACTGATGCAGATCCTCACTGTCGGTATTCGCCAGCACCTTTGGCTGCGCATCACCGGAAGTGGCATACCAGCGCGGCATCAGGTCAGTCTCAAACAGCTGCCAGTATTCGCCAACCAGCGGAATATTTACCGACTGGTTCGCAGCAAAGCCGTTAAATTTATCCGTCGGCTCCAGCTTATGCAGATCGCCAGTCACTGGCGTGATGGTAAAGTTCTCATTATCCACCTGTAAAATGCGGCGAATACTGTGGAAATAGATTGCCCAGTCGTGGCCTGTAATCTCCTGCCCGCCGTTGGTCAGCGTAATAGTCGCGGTGTAGCATGAGGCAAAATCGGCTCCCAGCTCACCACACTTCACGCCATTATCTGCCGCGCGGTTGTCCTGCAAGCGGTAATTCACCTGTAGCTCACTGAGCCGATCGACAAGATGCTGATCTGCAATACTGCTTCCGACGCAGCCGAACAATCCCGCCGCAATAATCGCTTTTAATTTAAATGCTTTCATCTGCAACCTAATCCTTACTTGCTGGTTTCCACTATCAGAACAGGGTGAACGGCGCGATAACCATAAACTTCACGTCTCTTTCATCCTGAAAAATATTGCCGTAACCACCGCTCCAGCTTGGCAGATCGGAGTGATTGTTATACTGGGTGTAATGCAGTCTGAACTGGGTGTTTTTGGCGCGGCCTTGCTGCACGGTGTACTGCGCATCAAGGCTCCAGGCGCTCTCTTTCAGGCGCTGGCTTTGATCAAATAGAGGATTGCTGCTGGGCCGGGCATCCCAGGCGTAAACCCATGAACCGCCGACGGCAAAGCCCGGCAGATCCCAGTTTTTCAGGTCATACATCACCCCGGCATACACCGCTTTTTCACCGTTGGCGTTAAAGTCCGAACGGTTATCCCACCAGATATCCAGCCGCCCGTTGGAAGTGGCGTATCCCGGCGTCATACGTTGCAGAAAGTAGCCCTGATTACCTTCGGCTTTCACCATGGTGCCTTCAAGCCGCCAGTTAAACGGGCCAGTGGTATACGCTAAAGTCACCGCCTGCAACCACGCCAGGCCGTCATACAGACTGTTGGCATCGTTGCTGTTTACCCTGTCCTGCGCACCATAGAACTGATAGCTGGTGGTCAGGGGGTTTCCGGCCAGCTCAGTTTTCCAGCTGGCTTTGGTAAAGTACTGGTCGAGATAACCGGCGGCCTGACCATAAGCCGCTTCCAGCACAAAATCGTTTTTAAAGTCGTATTTGAACCCCAGTGAGTGAAGATAAGAAACGCGGGTTTTACGATCATTACGCCGAAAATCATCCATTTCGATATGCCAGGGAGACTTGTATTTGTCCGCCCACATATACGACAGGCTCAGCTCGCCACTGATCCCAAAATCAGCTTTATATCCGACTTCGGCACCGCGATAAGTGCCGGGCATAAAACTCCAGTGAGGTGCGAGCAGCGTCTGACCACCCGGCTGAATATAACCGGCGTGCCCCCAGAAATCGTCATGACGAAATTTTGCCGCGGCCTTATATAAACTGACGCCGCTTTTATCACCGGAGAAATCTTCGCTCAAGGCACGGTTACGGGATGAAAAGGCGATTTCATTGGGATGGCCGCTGGCGCTGGCCTCGGCTAATTCAACGGCGGTAAAGGCTGCCAGGTCGATGCCGAATAAGTCCCAGGCATAGCCAGAGGAGAAATCGAGGCTCAGGTTGGCAGTGGCATGTGAAAGATTGGTGGTGTAACGGTTGTAGTCCGGGTTATCGACAATCACCGTGCTGCCGTCCGGGCGCATTTCCTCGCGGGTTTTATTCAGGTCTTTACGATCACGCTCGCGCTGCCAGTAATAGAAGCCACCGGTCAGGCTGGAATCTTCTATAAATCCTTCTGCCTGAGCAGCAGCGGAAAAAATCATTCCGCCCGTACCCGCCAGTAAGGTTCCGGCCAGGGTGAAAGCCGCGGGTATCAGGGTAGCAGGAGGAGATTTCAGGCAAGCCGTGGCCGTGCCCCGGTTAAGGTGCTGATTCATATAAAATCCTTTTTAACTGACTAAACCCGATTAGCAGACCCAGGACTGAGATACGCCTGGAGCAGCCGATGATGAATGAGCATCAGAGTATTTTTCGCGACGCGAATTATCAATCATTGATTAAACTGAATTTGCGAAATTTTGACCGGGCGCACATTTTGTAAACCCGTGTTGCAAGATGTGTATCGCCAGTTTCATGCTGATGAAATTAGGATTAATTCCTTTAAAAATCATGAAAATGATAATTATAAAAACTGGATGGGCGGCATGAGAGAGGTCAGTACGACTTCATCTGAGATTCAGCGGGAAACAATGATATTTTTTCAGGATAAATATGTTTGTGCGGCGGGAGAAAATATCCTGTCTGCGCGTCAGCAACAGACAGGAAAGGCAGGAGATTAATTAACGGTGGAGCGTTGGCTAAGCCACCAGGCATGCAGCACCAGCGCAGCCGCCGGAATCGCCTCGATATCACGCTCAAAGTCTTCATGAGACATTTCATCGAGTTTGACAAAGTTCTCTTCCAGCCCGTGCAGTGCGATCAGCTGCAGTGAAGGTTGCAGCGTTTCCGGCAGTGCCGACCAGTCATCAAGCGCCACGCCGCGCATATAGCCAAAGCACCACTGCTCGAGAATGGTGTACTCTTTATCGTCGACCATGCTTTCACCGAACAGCGGTTCAAACTGTTCCGGATAGTCATTAAGCCGCTCAGCGATGTCGTTCATATGCTGGAAACTCAGTTCCATAAAGCGCTGCAATTCGTCTTCTGATTCCCAGACCGGTGCATACTGTTCGCCACCCCACAGCGCCGGTAACCATTTAGAGGGTTCAATCCGATTGGGCCCCGAAAGAATGGCGGTCAGCAAACCATCCAGCTCAGAAACATCGAGTATCGAATGCTCATTACTGTACTTCATAAGAACATCATCAAGCCATTCCAGCTCTTCAAGCTCCAGTGGTCCTCGATTCATACTGTGGTCTCCTTGGATAGTTTTGCCAGTTCAGATGCAGAGTTCGCCAAAAAGCGAAAGGCGATTAACCATCATAACATTGTTACGGATGAGAGTTTACGGCGTCTGAGCAGGCTTCACTGAGGCGAAACCCGCTTTTTATTGCAGTTGATAGCGGTTATCCAGCAGGGTGAAAGTAAACTGCCGCTGTGAAGAGCAGATTACCTGGCGCTGTCTGGTAACGAAAATCGCCTCGATATCAGGGGTTTCGGCAATATAAGCCAGCCCTTTATCCACGCCCATGCCGTACAGCAGCGTGGTATAGATATCGCCATCAATAGATTGAGGGGAAATAATAGTGACGCTCAGCAGCTCGTTATCCAGCGGAAAACCGCTTTGTGGATCGAGAATATGGTGATAACGCTGCCCTGCCAGCTCAAAGTAACGCTCATAAATGCCGGAAGTCACCACCGATTTGCCGCAGACGCTAATCACACCGATTAACTCATCTGGCCCGGCAAACGGCTTTTTCAGGCCAATTCCCCAGTCAGGCATTCCGCCAATCGTCTGCACATTACCGCCAAGGTTGATCAGCGCGTCAGTAACTTGTTGCTGCCGAAGAAAATCCCGCACCCGATCGGCGATATAACCTTTGGCAATCGCCCCAAGATCGATCTCCATGCCTTTGGTCTGCAGAAAAACGGAACGCGCCTGGCGGTCCAGGATTACCTGTCGGGGATTGGTTAACGTCAACAGCCGCGCTATTTCTGCGGCGGGTGGGATGCTGTTGCCCTGGAAACCGATTTTCCAGCACTTTACCAGCGGGCCGATAGTGAAATTAAAGCAGCTTCCTGTCAGTAAACTGATCTCTCTGGCGCGGGCAATCAGATCAAATACCGGCTGGCTGACTACCACCGGATGATCTCCCGCCGCCTGATTAACCGCCATCACCTCGGAAGCCGGCCGGTTTACCGTGAACAGATTTTCCTGCTGTTTTATCAGCCTGAACACATCTGCGGCTAACGGCTGATTGTGCTCCAGCAGCTTAAGGAGGATCGGAGAACCCATCAAAACGGCTGAGTAAGCATAAACGCGATCGTCTGGCGACATTGCTGTTCCCTCCCGGCGAGTCGCTATTGCCCCCGCCTGTTATCGCCTGCTCCTGCAAGAGCCGGGCGCATCGCCCGGCTCTGTACATTACCGCTTATTGACGTGCCAGCGCCGCCGCATTACGACCAGCCAGAATACCGAAGATAATAATATCGGCCACCGCATTACCGCCGATGCGGTTAGCGCCGTGAATGCCGCCGACCACTTCGCCCGCAGCCCAGGCGCCTTTAATGACCTGTTTTTCCGCATCCAGCACCGCGGTATCAGTGTTAATGGTCACGCCGCCCATGGTGTGATGCACCCCTGGCGCGATGCGGATGGCGTAGAACGGCCCGACATTAAGCGGATGACGCAGCGCGGTTTTGCGACCGAAGTCTTCGTCATTCTGCTGATCGACAAAGTGGTTATAGCGTTCCAGCGTTGCCAGCAGAGCAGCATCATCCATGTTCAGCTTCACCGCCAGTTCCTGTGGTGTCGCGCCTTTAATCACAAAGCCCTTGGCGATATACTCATCGGCAGCTTTGTTATTCAGCCGCACCTGCTCATCGAAGATAATCCACGCGCTTTTCTCCGGCAGAGCAATAATTTCCGCAGAGACTTTGTCACGGGTTTCCATCTCGTTATAGAAGCGCTGACCCGCCTGGCTGACCAGAATCGCGCCGCCGCCACGGATGGCTTCGGAAATCAGATAAGAGGTGGTCTGTTCAACGGTTGGGTGGATCTGAATTTCACCCATATCCACCGTGTCTGCGCCGATCTTTTGCAGTATGGCGATACCGCTGCCGGTTGCACCGGCATGGTTGGTGGTGACAAAACCATCCAGCTCCGGACGGTATTTAACCACCATCTCACGGTTAGCACTGAAACCACCGGTGGCGACAATCACGCTTTTGGCGTTGAGAATGCGGCTGTCATTGTATTCATCCACCACTTTCACGCCGGTTACTGCGCCATTTTCCGTCAGGATTTCGGCGACGGAGGTTTCCAGCAGCACCTCAATATTGCGCTGATTAATGTTTTTCACCAGCCCACTAATCAGGAAGCCACCGACCGCGGAACGGTCAGCAGGACGGTGAGTACGATCGATGCTCATACCGCCTGTAATGGTGATATCGTTCAGTTCAATACCGTGCGCCGCCAGCCATTCCACTGCTTCAGGTGCCAGCTCGACAAACTCTTTCAGCAATTGCGGATTGTTTTTAAACTTGCCGCCTTTGAGCGTCTCTTCATAAAACAGCTCTTTGCTGTCTTTAATGCCTTTCAGCTGCTGGAAGCGGGTTTCCGCAGCGTTCATTCCGACCGAAGCCTTAATGGTATTGCCGCCGATGGTCGGCATCTTCTCAATAATAACGACGTGAGCACCTTCTTCGCTGGCCTGAATGGCCGCCGCAAGGCCTGCACCACCGCTACCTACCACCACGACGTCGTAGTTTTGCGGCGCCTGAGGATTACCGCCCTCTTCAATCACATGCTCTTTACTGGAGGTAGTCAGCGCACGGGATACGGCTTTCTTCAGTGCCTCACTCTGGGTGGTGGCACCGGTAATCGCATCGACATGCGGGCTGTTCGCCACCAGAATGCGCGAACGCAGACTCTCAAAGGTGGTGGTGAAGTCAACATCCAGCGTATCGTCCGGCACCAGCTTGATATCGGTAATACGGTCGGTATCAAGCACGACGTTGATTTTCAGCTTCAGCGCCTCGGCTTCCACTTTTTCCTGATAGACACCGGCTTTATATTTGCGGCCGGTGGCGCTCATATCACGGATCATCGCGTCGACCAGCGAGAAGCGCCACAGCGGTTCCGGAATATTCAGCGCTTCACGCTGGGTGCTGTCGATAAACAGCTCAAGCTGTTGGTTATTAATGATGCGATCGGTCCAGTCCGGGTAAGCGATGCAGGCTTTACCTACCGCGACCAGGTCAAAGCCGTGCTCCAGCCCGATTTCAGCATCGGCTTTATTGACCACGCCACCAACACCAATAACCGGAACTTTCGCCAGCACAGGTGAGCGCATGGCGCGATATTTTTCAATCAGTGGAGTAGGATCGCTGGTGTCGACAATCGATGGGCGCAGCAGCTGTCCTACCGAGAAATGCACATAATCCAGCCCACGCGCGGCCAGTTTCTCCAGCAGGTACATGGTGTCGTCAAAACGGATGCCAGGAACTTCCAGCTCTTCCGGCGAGAAACGGTAACCGATAATAAATGAGGCATCGGCGAAGCGCTCCGCCATTTTATGCGTGATTTCCAGCACTTCCAGCGGGAAGCGGGCACGATTATCGCGGCTGCCGCCCCATTTATCATCACGCTGGTTAGAGTTCGGTGAATAGAACTGCTGAATCAGATAGGTGTTAGCGCCGTGGATCTCAACGCCATCAAATCCGGCTTTGATCGCACGGTTAACCGCATCACCAAACTTGGTGATCATCACTTCAACTTCTTCACCGGTCAGCGCTTGCGGCTGAGTCGCACCTTCGCGCGGCGCGGCAATGGCGCTCGGGGCAACCGGCGTTCTGCCGCCAATCAGCTCCGGCTCCACCATTCTGCCACCGTGATAAATTTGCAGAATGGCCTTTGAACCTTTGGACTTAATCGCCTCGGCAATCTTCGCCAGGCCCGAAATTTTATTGTCGCTGTCGATGGCAATCGCGCCCGGGAAAGCGGGGCCTTTAGGATCAATAAAACAGCATTCAACGATCACAGTACCGATGCTGCCCGCACGGTCACGGTAATACTCCACCAGCTCACTGGTCACGGTGCCGTCATAAAAACCAGTACAGGTGGTCATCGGTGCCATCAACAGACGGTTTTTAAGGACTGCGCCGTTCGGCAGTGTGAGGGGGTTCAGTAGCGGGGTGAGCGTATTCATATAAGCAACTCCAAATTTAAAAGTTTTGAATCTGGCCCGGACACATTATTTCTTTGTAGTTATTGGTTCCGGTATTATGCATCTAATATACCTAATAATGACTTTTACAGGCTATACATTTAGCTATTAAACTTTTAAATCCATGGAAAACAGGCTAGATATTGCAAAAAATAGCGACAGGTTTTTTAATTGTTAATCAAGAGTGATAAAAAATCAACTTGACGGCCACAATTAAATTAAAACCAATAAAATCATGAAGTTAAAATGCAATATTGTCTTTTAGGTTAAAGGAATCTACAGTCTAAGAGACTGGAAGAGGTTTGATTGAAATCAATACTATTTTCAATCATTAAGGCACTATAACGACTAAGGGAATGGCTATTCATCACGACAAAAAGGCACCTGGAGATAGTTCTTAATTACAATACCCTTTTGTCAACCCAAAAAAATATCCATACGATTTCAAGATACCCCCAATAAATAACTCAAGAAGCTGCAGATAAATTACTAAAAGATCGGGTAATATTGGGGCGTTAAACGCATTCTTTTTAACTTGCAGACAAATACTATAAAACAGGTATCGATATGAGTGAAGCTGCGAAGACTGTTCCTGCCCCTCCGGGAGCAAAAAAACGCCTGATATTAATGTTCCTGCCGGTACTGGTGGCGGTGCTGTTGCTATTGGTTCCGGTTCCTGAAGGACTGGAGCCCTATGCCTGGCACTTCTTTGCCATTTTTATCGGCGTGATTATCGGCTTAATTTTCGAACCCCTGCCCGGGGCGGTGATTGGCCTGACCGGCGTAGTAGTGATTGCGCTATTTAGCCCGTGGGTATTATTCAGCTCGGCAGAGCTGGCCAATCCTAACTTTAAACTCGCCAGTGAATCGTTTAAATGGGCCGTCAGCGGATTTGGTAACTCCACCGTCTGGCTGATCTTTGGTGCGTTTATGTTCGCCGCCGGCTATGACAAAACGCAGCTTGGTCGTCGTCTGGCGCTGATTCTGGTGAAATATCTTGGACGCCGCAGCCTGACGCTCGGCTATGCCATCACCTTCGCTGACCTGTTGCTGGCACCATTTACACCTTCCAGCACCGCACGAAGCGGCGGCACCATCTACCCAATCATTGCCAACCTGCCGCCGCTGTATGGTTCGAAACCTAACGATCCCAGCGCCCGCAAGATTGGTTCTTATCTGATGTGGGTGGGGATCGCCGCGTCCTGTATCACCAGCTCGATGTTCCTGTCGGCGCTGGCACCGAACCTGCTGGCGCTGGCGCTGGTGAAAAGCATCATCGGCTTCGATATCTCATGGGGAATGTGGTTCCTCGCCTTCCTGCCGCTGGGCGTGCTGCTGATTCTGACCATGCCGTTACTGGTTTACTGGTTCTATCCACCAGAAGTGAAAGTTAACGATGAAGTGCCGCGCTGGGCCAGCAATGAACTGGAAAAACTCGGCAGACTGTCACGTAACGAAATCTTGCTGCTGGTGTTGGTCTGCTGCGCACTGCTGATGTGGATTTTTGCTACCGCCTGGATTGAACCGGCGATGGCTGCCCTGCTGGTCGTGGTGCTGATGCTGTGGACCGGGGTGCTGAACTGGAATGACATTACCAGTAATAAACCCGCCTGGAACACCTTCGCCTGGTTTGCCACGCTGGTTGCCCTGGCAGACGGCCTGGCACGCGTCGGCTTTATCGCCTGGTTGGGTAAAGAAGGCGGTCAGCTGCTCGACGGTATTCCACCGGAAGTGGCAGCGGTAATGCTGTTGGTAGCCTTCTTCCTGCTGCACTATCTGTTTGCCAGTACCACCGCGCATACCACCGCGCTGTTACCGGCGATGCTGACCATTGCCGCCGCGATTCCGGGCATCAATATGCCGGTATACTGTCTGATGATGGTAACGTCACTGGGCCTGATGGGGATTATCACACCATACGGTACCGGTCCAAGCCCGATTTTCTACGGCAGTGGCTATCTTCCGACTAAAGATTACTGGCGTCTGGGCACTATCTTCGGCGCCATCTTCCTTGCCGGATTAATGCTGATTGGCTATCCGTGGATGGTTATGATGTTCTGATAGCGTTCAGCTATGAAACCTCTGTCAACAGGCTGCCCGAATGGCGGCCTGTTTTTTTATCAGTGATAGCAGGCTGCTCTCAGCCAAAAATCGCGATACTGCTATTTCCGATTGGGGGCAGTATCCGCGATAAATTTCATCAGTCGCTGCAAATCAATCTCTACCGTTGCGTTTGGTGCACTGCCTGCACTGGCCAGGCTATGCCAGAGATCCATCGCAGCGCGCGCCCTCTCCAGCCACAGTTGCGGGTCCGGCTGACGATCTCTCACCTGATCCATACAATCATGGATAAAATCTTCCGTCGTAAAGGTCATCGCCGCGTAACTAAGATCAAAAGTGATTGTCCCTTTCATGATCCACGTCCTCTGTAGGTTTAACATCTTATTGCTGCTCTGATGCCAACTCTGCTGCCTGTCCGGTAATCCACGGGTAAACCGCTTTGCCCGACAGGTTAATCATCCTCTTGTCAGGTCCAATTTCCTACAAACTTAACCCGAACAGAAAAGGCTAGAGCCTGCCTGATAAACATTTATGAATATCATTCATAATCACTATGCAGTTTTCTGCAATTATCTTCCTGCCAATCGCTATTAACATAGCCTCCCCCTTTTTATATCCCGTTGGATGACTATGTTTGATTCTCAGGCGCGCACGCACAGCGTGGGCGACAAATCGACCGGCCTCACTTTTGTACTTATTCTCAGCGCATTAATGGCCTTCACCTCGTTATCTACTGATATTTACCTGCCGGCGATGCCGGTTATGGCGAAAGAGTTACAGGGCGATGCCGAGCTGACCATTACCGGCTTCCTTGTCGGCTTCTGTATTGCTCAGTTGATTTGGGGCCCGTTAAGCGATCATTTCGGGCGTCGCGCGCCGCTGTTTATCGGTATGGTGTTGTTTATTATCGGTTCGGTGGGCTGCGCCCTCTCAACCGACATGAGCCAAATTGTCTTCTGGCGCATTTTCCAGGCTATCGGTGCCTGTACCGGGCCGATGCTGGCGCGGGCGATGATTCGTGACCTGTTCAGCCGTACACGGGCCGCGCAAATGCTGTCAACACTGATGATTGTTATGGCCATCGCGCCGATAGCCGGGCCGTTGTTGGGTGGGCAGATGATCAAGCTGACGTCATGGCATGCTATTTTTTGGCTGCTGGGGATTATCGGGGGAGTTATGCTGATTTCTTTATTCTGGCTACCTGAAACCCTCCCGGCAGAAAAGCGGGTCAAAGCCTCGCTATCCAGCGCTTTTCACAACTATTATACGCTGCTGAAAAATACGCAATTTATGCGGTTTACCTTATGCCTGACATTCTTTTATGTTGCGGCCTATGCTTTTATTACCGGTTCGCCTTTTGTCTATATCGCCTATTTCGGCATCGATCCGCAGCATTATGGCTGGCTGTTTGCGCTGAATATTGTCGGTGTTATGGGAATGAGTATCCTAAATCGCCGTCTGGTCAGCCGCTATTCGCTTGAGATGCTGCTGAAAATTGCCGTGGTGGTGGCTGCACTCGCTGCGCTCACTCTTGCACTGGCGGTAAAACTGCACGTTGGCGGCATCATCATGATTATCGCCACGGTGTTTGTGTTCTTCTCGATGAACGGCGTGATTGCTGCAACCTCAACAGCCGCGGCGCTGGATGCGGTACCCAATGTGGCCGGTTCGGCATCGGCGTTAATCGGCTCGTTACAGTATGGCAGCGGCATTATCTCTTCATTACTGCTGGCGCTGATGAGTGACGGCACACCGTGGACCATGGCGTGGATTATCGCCTTGTTCACTCTGGCCAGCGCGGTAATGGCACTCACCACCCGCGGCGCGAAACCTCTCAGCTGATCGGCAGCGTCGCCAGATTAATTACTGCTGCTCATGACAGTATTCAGGATTTAACACTAATCACTGCGCCAACGCCGTCTACTATTAAATGTCGTTAAAAAAATAATGTGCAGTGCAGTTATGGACAGCGTCCATTTTTTCCTTGTTGAATATTAAGAATACTGGAGGCCTGGCATGAGCAGCCATGGTAATAACGCCGATCGCAGCAGTAAACAGCAGGCGAATAATTCTGAGCAGTGTGACTTCAGCCTGACAAGACGGGAGTTGCTGAAAGCCGGTGCTGCGTCAGCGGCTGTGGCAGCCGTCACGCCATCGAATGCCCTGGCCGACAGCGAGCCTCGGGTGACGCCCGCCCCTGAAATGACGGATCTAACGCTAAACGTAAATGGACAGGTCCGGCAGCTAAAAGTCGACACCCGCACCACGCTGCTGGATGCGTTGCGCGAACATCTGCATTTCACCGGCACCAAAAAAGGCTGTGACCACGGCCAGTGCGGCGCCTGTACCGTAATGGTAAACGGACGTCGCATCAACTCATGCCTTACGCTGGCAGTGATGCAGCAGGGCGCGGAAATCACCACCATCGAAGGTCTTGGCACCCCCGACAATCTGCATCCGATGCAGGCCGCCTTTATCAAGCATGACGGTTACCAGTGCGGTTACTGCACGCCAGGGCAAATCTGCTCGTCGGTGGCGGTGCTGAAAGAGATCGAGATGGGAATTCCAAGTCATGTGACCCTCGATCTGGTTTCGCCGCCGCAGGCAACCCCGGACGAAATCCGTGAGCGAATGAGCGGCAACATCTGCCGCTGCGGCGCTTATGCCAACATTCTTGCTGCAATTGAAGACGTCGCCGGGAGCCAGACATCATGAAGGCCTTTACTTACGAACGCGTTACCACTCCGTCCGAGGCGGCAGCCAGCGCCCAACGCACGCCGGGGGCAAAATTTATTGCCGGTGGCACCAACCTGCTTGATTTGATGAAGCTGGAGATAGAGACCCCAACTCATCTGATTGATGTTAATGCTCTGGCGCTGGATAAAATTGAGCCGACCGCTGACGGCGGCCTGCGCATCGGTGCGCTGGTGCGCAATACCGATCTGGCTGCCGACCCACGGGTGCGTCGCGACTATGCGGTGCTTTCCCGCGCGCTGCTGGCTGGCGCATCAGGTCAGTTGCGTAATCAGGCTACCACCGCCGGTAATCTGTTGCAGCGCACGCGCTGCCCCTATTTTTACGATACTAATCAATCCTGTAATAAACGCCTTCCCGGCAGCGGCTGTGCGGCGCTGGAGGGATTCAGCCGACAACATGCGGTGATTGGCGCAAGTCAGGCCTGTATCGCCACCCATCCGAGTGATATGGCCGTCGCCATGCGCCTGCTCGATGCGGTAGTCGAGACGGTCAGCCCGGACGGCAGCACGCGCACCCTTCCGCTGGCAGAGTTCTATCGCGCGCCTGGCAATACGCCTCACCTGGAAACTCAGCTGGCATCAGGTGAACTGATTACCGCAGTTACCCTGCCGCCACCTCTTGGCGGTAATCATATCTACCGTAAAGTACGCGATCGCGCCTCTTACGCCTTTGCCCTGATTTCGGTCGCCGCGGTTGTGCAGGCCGACGGCAGCGGTCGCGTTGCTCTGGGTGGCGTCGCACATAAACCGTGGCGGCTGGAAGAAGCCGATGCGGAGCTGGTTAACGGTACGCAGAAAGTCTGGGAGCGTTTATTCGCCGCGGCGCAGCCGACCGATGAAAACCAGTTTAAGTTAATCCTGGCGCAGCGCACGCTCGCCTCTGTGCTGACGGAAGCGAGGGCTTAAGACGATGAAATTTGATAATCCGGCAACGGAAAACCCGATTGACCAGCTCAAGGTGATTGGCCATCCGCACGATCGCGTTGACGGCCCGCTGAAAACGACCGGCAGCGCGCATTATGCCTACGAATGGCATAAAGAAGCACCTGATGTGGCGTATGGCTATATTGTCGGTTCTGCCATTGCCAGGGGACGTATTAACGCGATCGACCTGCGGGCGGCCAAAAACGCTCCCGGCGTGCTGGCGATTGTCACCGCCGATAACGCCGGTCGCCTTGGTAAAGGAGAGATGAACGCGGCAAAGTTGCTCGGTGGCCCGGACATTGAACACTATCATCAGGCCATTGCGGTCGTGGTTGCTGAAACTTTCGAGCAGGCGCGCGCGGCGGCAGCACTGGTTGAGGTGCATTATCGCCGCGAACGTGGCGCTTACAGTCTTGCCGCTGAGAAACCTGCCGTCACTACGCCACCAAAAGGTGAATCAGACAAAACAATCGGCGATTTCGCCAGCGCCTTCTCAGCGTCGGCGGTGCAGTTTGATGCCACCTACACCACGCCTGATCAGAGCCATATGGCCATGGAGCCCCATGCTTCAATGGCGGCCTGGCAAGGTGATAAGCTCACCGTCTGGACCTCTAACCAGATGATCGACTGGTGCCGCAACGAACTGGCAAAAACGTTAAAGCTGTCCAAAGAGAATGTGCGGGTGATGTCGCCATATATCGGCGGCGGCTTTGGCGGAAAACTGTTCCTGCGCAGTGACGCGGTGCTCGCGGCGCTGGCGGCTCGCGCGGCAAAACGTCCGGTCAAGATTGCGCTGCAACGGCCGCTGATTGCCAACAATACCACTCACCGCCCGGCGACTATCCAGCGTATCCGAATTGGCACGGATCAGAACGGGCAGATTAGCGCCATCTCCCATGAGAGCTGGTCAGGCAACCTGCCTGGCGGCACGCCGGAAACAGCCGTTCAGCAAACCGAACTGCTGTATGCCGGCGCAAACCGCTTAACCGGACTGCGGCTGGCGAGGCTCGATCTGCCGGAAGGCAATGCGATGCGCGCCCCCGGAGAAGCGCCCGGCCTGATGGCACTGGAAATTGCCATCGATGAGATCGCCGAAAAGGCAGGCGTGGACCCGGTAGAGTTCCGTATTCTCAATGATACTCAGGTCGATCCGGCTAATCCCGAGCGGCACTTTTCCCGGCGTCAGCTGATTGAGTGTCTGCGCAAAGGGGCTGAACAATTTGGCTGGAGCCAGCGCAACCCCCAACCGGCCCAGGTACACGATGGGCGCTGGATGGTTGGCCTTGGCGTGGCGGCAGGCTTTCGCAACAATCTGGTCATGCAGTCCGCCGCACGCGTTCATCTCAACGCCGACGGCGTGGTGACCGTTGAAACCGATATGACCGATATTGGCACCGGCAGCTACACCATTATTGCGCAAACGGCAGCTGAAATGCTCGGCGTACCGCTGGACAAAGTGGTGGTGCGGCTGGGCGATTCCGATTTCCCGGTGTCTGCCGGTTCCGGTGGGCAATGGGGAGCTAACAGCTCCACGGCTGGCGTTTACGCGGCCTGCGTCAAACTGCGCGAAGCGGTGGCGAACAAACTCGGATTTGATCCTGATGAGTCGCTATTTGCCGATCAACAGATACGCCTTGGCGATCGCTATGCTCCGCTGTCAGAAGCGGCCGCTGACGGTACGATTAGCGTTGAGGACAGCATCGAATTCGGCGATCTGGATAAGCAGTACCAGCAGTCCACCTTCGCGGCGCATTTCGTTGAAGTTGGTGTCGACAGGGCGACCGGCGAGACGCGGGTTCGCCGCATGCTGGCGGTTTGCGCAGCCGGCCGGATACTGAATCCGAAAACCGCGCGCAGTCAGGTGATTGGTGCCATGACGATGGGCGTTGGCGCGGCGCTGATGGAAGAGTTGGCCGTCGATACCCGGCTGGGATTTTTCGTTAATCACGATTTGGCAGGTTACGAGGTGCCGGTACATGCTGATATCCCCGAGCAGGACGTCATTTTCCTCGAGGACAACGACCCGATGTCATCGCCGATGAAAGCCAAAGGGGTTGGTGAGCTGGGTTTGTGTGGCGTCAGTGCCGCTATCGCCAATGCCGTTTACAACGCGACAGGCGTGCGGGTCAGGGATTATCCGGTCACGCTCGATAAGTTACTGGAAGGGTTGCCAGCGGTTATTTGACATTACGCCAGCCGAATTTGAGGACAAATAGCCTATGCTGCAACAATTTTCCCTTATCGAACAATCAGATGAGGACTCGCTGACGCCAGAACAGGCATTTTCGACCGATGACAACATCGAGATCCTGCGTTTTGCGGCAAAAGCCGCTGACGACGGTATGGCGGTTGCGCTGGTGACGTTAGTGGATATCCGTGGCGGCAGTGCGCGTGAGCTGGGAGCGCAGATGGCGGTACGGCAGGACGGCTTTTACTGCGGCTTTGTATCAGGCGGCTGCGTAGAAGCCGCCGCTGCCCATGAGGCGCTGGACGTTATCCGTTCCGGTCATGACCGTACGGTAAGTTACGGCGTCGGCTCTCCGTGGTTTGATATCGTCCTTCCATGCGGAGGCGGTATTACCCTGAGTATTCATAAATTGCGCTGCGTCCGGCCACTGCTGAAGGTGCTGACGGCTATCGATCGGCGCCAGGCTGCTGCCCTGCGCTATCACTCCCCGTCTCAGACGCTGCAAAGCCCGGATTCCGTGCTGAAGTGCGGCTGGAATGGTGCTTTTTTTGATGTCAGTTACCGCCCCAAAACACGCGTGATGATTTATGGACGATCCTGGGAAGCCGAGGTCACTGCCAGCCTGGCTCAGGCTGCCGGCTATGAGGTTGCCACCGGCGACAGCACGCCGCACAGCGTAACAGCCACAGCCGTTGATCCAAGCACCGCGGTGATCCTGCTCTACCACGATCTTAACCGCGAGCTGCCGGTACTGCAGGCGGCGCTGGCGGCTAAGCCCTTTTACATCGGCGCACTGGGAAGCCGCCGCACCCATCAGAATCGCGTTGAGAGACTGACGGAACTTGGCTGGCATGCCAGCGATATCGCACGGATCAAAGCGCCAATCGGCATTTTTCCTAAAGCACGCGATGCGCATTCACTGGCGCTCTCAATATTGGCCGATGTGGCTGCGGCGCGTCTGAGCAGTGCGGACCAGGGAAGATCAGGCTAATGTCCTTACCGACGGTAATTATCCTGGCCGCCGGAAAAGGAGAAAGATTTCTCGCTTCCGGAGCGACGACGCACAAACTGGATGCGCGACTCGCGGGAAAAACCGTGTTGTCGCATCTGCTGCAGGCAGTGCAATTATCGGGTCTGAAATGGCACCTGGTCAGGCCCGAAGGGGGAACGGGCGGCATCGGCGACTCTATCGCCATCGGCGTGCGTGCAACCTCAGACGCCGCGGGGTGGCTGATTCTGCCAGCTGATTTGCCACTGATTAAACCGGCTTCTTTGCAGCGCGTCGCCGATGCGCTGCGGGAAAATCTTATTGTGGTACCGCATTACCGCCAGCAGCAGGGGCATCCGGTGGGATTCAGCCGGGAATACCTGACATCACTCAGCGCGCTGTCCGGCGATATCGGCGCACGGGAAATCGTGCGGGATGCACGACAACGCGGCAATGTGCTGGATATGGCTCTTACCGATGCCGGTGCAGTGCGCGACATCGATCAACTTTCCGATTTGCGCCTTGCGCAGCGCTGGCTGACGAGATAATCCACGCGAAAATCAGCAATTAATGCCGTTGTTAAACGGGCGCAGCACAAAGGTCAGCGTAGCAACCCGCCAGGAGACTTGTTAACAGGTTTTTTCATGGCTACTATCAAGACTTGTGTAACGGTGTTTAATTAAGGTATGCGATGCCTAACATAATCCTGAGCGATACCAGTGCCAGCATCAGCGAACTGAAGAAAAACCCTATGGCTACGGTCAGTGCAGGTAACGGCTTTCCGGTGGCGATCCTGAATCGTAATCAACCCGCTTTCTACTGTATACCCGCCGAACTCTACGAGCGCATGCTTGAAGCGCTGGATAATCACGAACTGGCAAAGCTGGTAAACGAACGCAGCAACCAACCGCTACACCATGTGGATTTGGATAGCTATCTATGAATTACACGGTCAGATTTAGGGAGGATGCGCTGAGGGAATGGCATAAGCTGGATAAGCCCCTGCAACAGCAATTCGCAAAAAAGCTGAAGAAATGCTGTGAAAACCCCCACACAGATACTGCAAAATTACATGGAATGAAAGATTGCTATAAAATCAAACTTCGCGCTTCTGGTTTTCGTCTGGTCTATCAGGTGATAGACGATAGGTTAATTATCGCTGTTGTCGCCGTGGGTAAACGTGAACACAGTGATGTTTATCATCTTGCAAGCGAAAGACTGAGGTAATAAATAGCTAAACGGCGAAGGATTACTTCAGTCACACCCTAATTAAATAATAAATGCTGTGTGCCACTACGCCGATCATTAATGAGATTTTCTCATAGGGTCTATCTAATCAAATGCCTTATCAGCGGCTTATAAATCGATAATAGTAGTTACCTATTATCGATTGCAAAATAGCGCTTATTTCTGCTCGCGTACGCCAGTGATAAAACCTGGATTAAATATTCTTATCGAAAAAAATATTGAGCTGGTTTACCGCCTGGTCAACATAGCGAGGCACCCAGTAAGTTTCGATATGGGTGGCGCCATCAATCAGGAACAGCTGTTTGTCAGGCGTTCCACTGGCTTTTTTAAACGCGCCTTCCGTCATGTAAAGCGAATCGGCTTTGGTGCCGGCCATCATCAGCAGCGGTTGATGAATCAGATCCATATTGCTTTGGGCATCAAAGCGCACCAAATCAAGCAGGCTGCTCATGGTATAGCGAAAAGTTGAATTGGGATGCGCGTGAGTTTTGCCGTA
The DNA here is from genome assembly GCF_050037805.1 of Winslowiella sp. 2C04. Classification (NCBI taxonomy): domain Bacteria; kingdom Pseudomonadati; phylum Pseudomonadota; class Gammaproteobacteria; order Enterobacterales; family Erwiniaceae; genus Winslowiella; species Winslowiella sp. 2C04. Next base: position 3,435,314 of record NZ_CP188300.1, read on the forward strand.
GTACTCAAAGCCCTGGCGATAAAGATCGAACGGCAGTTTCGCAATTTGTTCGTCGGTCAGCCTGGCATCGCCGGTGTACGTTATTTCCCCGGTGGCCACTTCTTTGGCACGCGCCTCTGAGGCTTGCTGCAGGCGTTGCTGAATAGTTGCGAGCTGGGAATCCTGATAACCGTTACGGCGCACCAGCCCGGAGTCAAACATGCTCAACGTCGCCAGCGCTTTAAAACGTTTGTCTGTCTGGGCGGCTTTTAACGAATAACCGCCGCCGCCGCAGATACCCAGCAGGCCAATGCGTTCAGCATCTACGCCTGGATACTGGCTGAGATAATCGGCCATGCCGTGAATATCTTCAATGCGGTTAGCAACCCCTTAAGGATAAAATCCAGTCGTGGTTTTGAGAATATTACGCTAGCAGGCATTGCCGGGCTTATCGCCAAAAAGTATCAGCTAATGCTGATCGGCAGTATTGAAACCATCAATATAGATCGGGCGACGCTGTATGAAGAGACGGGCTTGAGCTGGCCAGCGAGTATGGCTATGCAGCGAAGGTAGTTAGCGACAAGTTAATTTTCTTCCATCTGAGCACGCTGCGCGGCCTGGAATCGATTAAACAACTTAAGTCACAGGATATAACCTGTTTTTCTCTGCGCAATACCTCAACATGGTCTACAAGTTTCCGAAAGTGAAACACCATAAAGCAGAAGCAAAAAGCTGATCGTCTATGAGTCTAATTTAAGCGAGAAACAGACCAAGGGTGGCAAGATCAACGGCACAGATTTACTGAAGGTCAACAGCCGCGTCAGCGATCCAGATAGAGCCCCCATTAAGGCTGATTCTGGGCTGGTCAGCCACAACGAACATCAGCAATGCGGCTCTCTGACGATGATGGGCACACCGCAGCTAATGGCAGGCAAATAAATTGAGCTGGCAGGTTTAGCCATTTATCCGTTCAGCGGCTGGCAACCAGGCTACGACATGTGTTTGTTCGTAACAGCGGTTAAGTGAAGGAACTGAAAGTTGATGTGGTGTAACTTCAACCGGAGCAATTCTGGACACTAAAGGAAATTCCAATCATCATTCACACTGAAAATTGTTTGTTACAAGGTGGAAAGATGGCTCTTTTTTCTCAGCGCATGGGAATAACTCCGTTAAAAAAGGCGATTCAACTTGAGTCAATGGATGACGACTTACGTTGTGGACTCTGGAACGTTTTACAGGTTTGTTTTTGGGATCAAAATGGATACGAAATTTCTCACCAGTTGGACGATATTGCGAAAAAAGTTTGGTTTTCTCTATTCAAACTACCCATTGATACATGTCCATCTTTTTTCTATCAGGACCTATACGGTCGATTAGCTGATAATTGCGCACATGCTATCTGCCGTAAATTCTTTTTAGACGAGAAAACCAAGTGGTGGCAAATCTATGATTTTACAGAATTCATATTCAATGAGCTTGAACTGTCGGAAGATACAAAAGCCAATGCTGTAAATTTCCTCAACCGTATGCTGGAGCGTGAGAATGCAGCATACAGATACGTTGGTTCTCAATTGGTTGCTATCAGCGATATTAACGAAATCAACGCTATAGAAATCGCGCTTGAGGAAAATGGTAAAGCAGTGACGTACCATTTTCAGGTAGCATTATCACTGCTGGCTGATCGAAAGTGCCCTGATTATCGTAATTCGATCAAAGAATCGATTTCTGCCGTAGAAAGCTTGTGCGCCACATTAGCTGGGAGTAACACGAAAAAGTTTAGTGATGCACTGGCTGAACTGGAAAAAATGTGTTCTTTTCACCCTGCGTTAAAGCGAGCATTCTTACAGCTTTATGGCTATACCAGTGACAGTGGTGGTATTCGCCATGCGCTAACCGAAGATTCAAAGCATCCCTCATATGCTGATGCTAAGTTTATGCTGGTGACATGCAGTGCATTTTGCAATTTTTTGCGGGCAAAAATGTCAGAGATATCCCAGTAAAGCAACGTTTCTATTTCTTAAACGTCTTTAATATCGTCGTTTTTGCGTACCTGATGACCGCCGGATTTACTGCACAGTCAGCGGTTACCGAGCCGCTAATTATGCTGCACGGTGCCGGGCAGTTTTCCCGCACCTGGGAAAGCACACCGGATGGCCGCGAAGGTTTCCAGAACATTTTCCTGCGCCGCGGTTTCTCAACGTATCTGGTCGATCAACCGCGTCGCGGTAACGCAGGACGCAGCATGGTTGAAGCAACGGTGACGCCAAAACCGGATGAGCAACTGTGGTTCAATCAGTTTCGTCTCGGCGTCTGGCCTGACTTTTTTAAAGACGTTCAGTTTTCTCATGATAAAGAAGCGCTGAATCAGTATTTCCGCCAGATGACGCCGAATACTGGCCCTTTTGATCTTAAGGTTATCTCCGATGCCATGTCGGCGGTGGTGGATAAAACCGGACCGGCCATCCTGTTCACCCACTCTCAGGGCGGCGGTCCGGGCTGGTATACCGCGATGAAAAACCACAAGGTAAAAGCCATTGTCGCTTTTGAACCCGGCAGTAGCTTTGTGTTTCCCGAGAACGAGTTACCTGCTCCGATGCCCAGCGCATTCGATACGCTGCAAGGTGAACCTGTTCCACTGGATCAATTTATGGCGTTAACCAAAATCCCGATTCTGATTTTTTATGGCGATAACATTCCGCAAAAACCGACGGCAATGCCTGCCCAGGATAGCTGGCGGGTGCGTCTGGCAATGGCGCGGGAATGGCGCGATGTGGTCAATAAACACGGTGGCGATGTTACGGTTATCCATTTGCCTGAAATTGGCATTAAAGGAAACACTCACTTCCCGTTCTCCGATCTCAACAATGTGCAGATTGCCGACCAGGTCAGCAAATTTCTGCAGGAAAAAAATCTGCAGTAGCGTGCAGTGCCGGAGCAGAGTTCTGATGATTAATGAACTCTGCTAATTAGCCCTAGCTTATTACGCCCTCTAATCTAATAAATACCCTTGCGTTATGCTTTAAGTACACAACAGCTAAGGATTACGTCATGCAAACAGTAAAACTGAACAACGGTATGGATATGCCCCTGCTGGGCTTTGGTGTCTTTCAGATGACGGATGCCGCAGAGTGCGAACGCGCGGTTATCGATGCCATTGAGACCGGCTACCGGCTAATTGATACCGCCGCCTCCTACCAGAATGAAACTCAGGTTGGGAATGCGCTGAAGCACAGCGGCATTGCGCGCGAAGAGCTGTTTGTTACCACTAAATTATGGTTGCAGGATGCCCATTACGAAGGTGCAAAAGCACAATTTGAGCGCTCGCTGAATCGTCTGCAGCTGGACTACGTCGATCTTTATCTGATTCATCAGCCTTATGGCGATGTTCATGGCGCGTGGCGTGCGATGGAAGAGTTGCATCAGGCCGGTAAAATCCGTGCAATCGGCGTCAGCAACTTTCAACCCGACAGACTCGCCGATTTAATCGCTTTCAATAAGGTAGTGCCTGCGGTTAACCAGGTGGAAGTCAATCCGTTCAATCAGCAACTCCATGCGGTGCCGTGGATGAAGAGCCGTGGCATTCAGCCAGAAGCCTGGGCACCGTTTGCCGAGGGGAAAAATGGCCTGTTCCAGCATCCGCTGTTAACCGCCATTGGTGAACGGTATGGCAAAAGTGTCGGCCAGGTGGTACTGCGCTGGATTTATCAACGCGGCATTGTTTCGCTGGCAAAATCGGTACGCAAACAGCGAATGGCCGAAAATATTGATGTGCTGGACTTTGCGCTGACCGAGGAAGAGATGATGCAAATCACCGCACTGGATAGCGCCACCAGCGCGTTCTTCTCTCATCGCGATCCGGCGATGGTCGAGTGGCTCACCGGTCGTAGACTCGACGTCTGAGACTCAGCATCCGGCGATGCCGCGAAAGGTGTCGCCGGGCGTTAAGCGGAATGTCGCAGCGCCTCGATTAACAACGCAAAAGCTGGAGGATGCTGCTTGCGGCTGGGATAGTAGAGATAATAGCCCGGAAATGTCGGACACCACTCCTGCAGAATCTGGATAAGCGCGCCTGATTTAAGTTCATCCTGAATCATATCTTCCGGCACGCAAGCAATGCCAAATCCGCAAGTAACCGCATCAATTCTTTCGGATAACAGGTTAAATGTCAGTTGCCCCTCTACCCTGACGCGCAGCGGTTTTCCTTCTTTCTCAAACTCCCAGTGATACAGGCTACCCAACGTCGGCAGCCGCATATTAATACAGCGGTGATGCTGTAAATCATGCGGCGTCTGCGGAATACTCTGCGTGGCCAAATAAGCCGGAGCCGCCACCACCGCCATACGCATATCGGGGCCGATTCTGACCGCAACCATATCCTTATCGACACTCTCACCCAGCCGGATACCGGCATCGTAACGGCCATCAACAATATTGACGAATCCATTATCGACCACCAGCTCGATATTAATTTCAGGATATTCTCTCAGGAAAGGTTTCAGTTTTGGCCACAGCAAACTGCGTGCAGCATGCTCGCCAGCAGTCAGGCGAATATTGCCTGACGCCGTGCCATTTAATTGAATCAGGGCTTCCAGCTCCTGTTCCAGATCGGCAAGACGAGGTTCGAGGCAGGTGATAATTCGTTCGCCGGCCTCTGTCGGTGCCACACTGCGGGTGGTACGTGTAAGAAGGCGGATGTTCAGACGTTTTTCTAATGCCTTCATCGCATGGCTTAATGCCGATTGCGAGACGCCAAGTTTAGCCGCTGCTTTGGTAAAACTTCGCTCTCTGGCAACAACCAGGAAGATCTGAAGTTCATTGAAGTTTTCTTTAAGCATGGCAGATTTCCTTAACTGATATAGCCAGAAAGACAGAATGTATCGGCTGCTGGCAAAGCCGGTCATTCTGACTTTATAGCTGATATCAGTGACAAAGAAAATCTGACATTAGCCCGGCGCATCGTTCAAAAAAAAACCAAAAAGTAATTTAATCGCTAATCTGACAAAGATGTCAGATTAGCGTCAGCACCCCGACAGTTAAGCAGCGTATATTCAGTCACTAAGATGCACAGTAATTAAATGCGTCTCTTTAAAGCAGACACGCTAAACTTTTCGACATTTTTTTTACTTTTATGAGGTTATTATTATGAAATCTTTACTGATCGCCACAGTTATTATGGGTATGGGTTCCTTTAGTACGGCAATGGCTGCTCAACCGGTCAATGACACCAGCGGAAAAGAGAAGATTGGCGTGGTTTCCGCCAGTAATGCTTATACGCTTGATGATTTGTCAGCTGCATTATCACTCAAGGCGAGTGAGAAAGGCGCTACGTCGTTCAAAATATTATCCACCTCAGGCCAGAACAAACTGCACGGGGTCGCAGAAATTTATCGCTAAATCCGGATGGCTTATTTCGTCATCATTATCTCTGGCCAATCCCCTGAACGGCATGGCCTTAGGATAATAAGTGCAATTTCTGTCCGCTGGATAAACCTGCTGTACGGTAAACTGCTGAAGAGCCAATTGCCATAAACTTCTCGTGACGGTAACAATGGCATCTTCAGCCGTTTATTTTTGAATTATACTTCTGGTCGAAATATGAATAACGGTTATTTTTTATTCATCAGCAACTTTAATAACGATTTTGCCAAATGCGCCACGTGAAAGATGCTTAAAGGCGTCAATGACGTGGTCAAAATCATAAACATGCTCAATAACCGGCTTAATATTATGCTCATTCAGAAACGGATTCATGCGATCGAATGAAGAACGTGGTGCAACCGCAATCCCGCGAAGGGTGGTCTGGCGGAAAATCACCGGCATAAGATCGAGCTGCGCCGTCTGGCCGGTCAGAAACCCGACCTGCGCGACCGTTCCGGCAACTTTTGTCGCCGCAACGGACTGATTGATACCGTCACCACCCGCGACTTCTACCGTGATATCTGCTCCTCTGCCCTCGGTAAGCTCAAGCACTTTATGCTGCCAGTCTGGATGCGTTTTATAGTTAATTCCTACATCTGCACCGAGCAACTTAATTCGTTCAAGGTTGGCGTCACTGCTGGAAGTGGCAATAACTCGTGCCCCGTAAGCGTGTGCTATTTGCGTGGCGAAAACCGATACGCCGCCGGTTCCCTGCACCAGCACCGTCTGACCAGGCTGCAGTTTGCCGACATCCATCAAGGCGTACCATGCCGTCAGTGCGGCAATCGGCAATGTGGCGGCTTCTTCATCCGTCATACTGTCCGGGGCGCTAACCGCGCTGTTTTCATGAATAATCATATATTCAGCGAGGCCGCCCGGCAGCGGCATCCCGATGCACCAGGCCGGTTCATCTGCCGCCGGCGCACCGTCAAGCCAGCGGGAATAGAGATGCGAATTTACCCGATCGCCAGCGCTGAAACGTGTTACCCCCTCACCTACAGCGACAACGGTACCTGCTGCATCAGAGACCGGAATCAGGGGTTTAGGCACCAGGTGCGGCTCATAAAACCCTTCAACGATGGCTTTATCGCGAAAATTCAGGGAAACCGCACCCACTTTAACCAGCAATTCCCCCGGCCCCGGCTGGGGTGTCGGCACTTCTTCAGGCTGCAAATTCTCGAGACCGAAATCTTTCAATAACCATGCTTTCATTTTGTCTGCTTCCCATTTAGTGAACTTAAGATGCAGTCAGCATAAGTTTGCCAGCCCGAGGGAAAAAGCGGTCAGCTGGTAATTCAGTGTTATCACAGCGGAAACAATCCTGTGACTGGAGTGAGAAGGTTTATAATCCGCCTTATCCGTGTTACTGAAATTACGCTGTGGAGCACTCGTTTAACATGCAATCCAACATGCTCGAACTGATGAAGATTTTCGCTCAGGTAGTGGAATCAGGAAGCTTCTCCAAAGCCGCAGACAGGCTACAGATGCACCGTCCGGCGGTGAGTAAGGCCATCCAGCAACTGGAGGACGAACTCGGCGTTAAGATCCTGCACCGTACGACACGCAGACTGAGCGTAACGGAAGAAGGAGAGGAGATTTATCAGCGTTCTAAGTTAGTTCTGGCTGATGTCAGCGACATGATGGCTTCTTTTTCACCCACTCAGCCGCCGCGTGGTCGCCTGCGCGTTGATGCGCCGCTGGCGCTGACGCACGCCATTCTGGTGCCGGCATTAAGCGAATTTCAGACGCTTTATCCTGAAATTGAACTGGTCCTCACCGCTTCAGACAGAATCACGGATTTCGTTTCAGAAGGTATCGACTGTGTGATCCGGCTGGGTGAGCTGGAGGATTCGAGCTTTATTTCTCGCCGAGTCGGCAACGTGTCGATGGCAACCTGCGCTTCCCCTTCCTATCTCGCCCGACAGGGCGTTCCGCTGACACCTGACGATCTGGTACATCACAAAGCGGTAAATTTTTTCAGCGAGCACAGTCGTGAAGTGATGGACTGGAATTACGCTATCGACGGAGAGATTATCTCGCGTCGCCCAGGCAGCAATATGCTGGTCAATAACTCTGACGTGCTGATTTCCTGTGGGCTGGCCGGGCTGGGAATGCTTCACGCCCTGCGCACCGCGCTGGAGCCGCATATTCAGTCCGGAAAGCTAATCGAAGTGCTGGCTGAATACGCGACGGTAACCAAGCCTGTTTCGGTGCTTTATCCGGATCGGCGCTATCTTTCACCAAAGGTTAGGGTATTTACCGACTGGTTCTCGGCGTTGTTTGCGAAGCAGCAGACTCTGCTTATTTCTTCATGACGTTTTGTAATGGACTGCGCCGGACACACGCCACTTAATACCAGCCTCTGCCAATAAGAGGCTGGTAACGAGGTTTTACTTCAGATTTGCCTGAAAGAATGATGTCAGCCTGGCAAAAGGAATCAGATCGGTACGGTCATAGAGATCCACATGCCCGGCACCCGGTACGATATACAGCTCTTTAGGCTGCCCCGCGCGTTTATAAGCATCCTCGCTGAACTCCTTCGAATGCGCCTGATCGCCAGTGATAAACAGCATTGGACGCGGTGAGATAGTTTCAATATCGTTAAACGGATAGAAATTCATAAACTTCACATTGCTGGTCAGTGTTGGATGCGTCGTCAGCTGAGGAGTGGTGCCCTCTGGGGTAAACTCGCCGCGCGGAGTACGGTAGAAATCATAAAACTCTTTCTCAATCGCTGAAGAATTTTCATCGATTTTATCTACCGTGCCGCTGGTGTATTGAGTTTCGCCACCGGTGAACTCGCTATAACGCTGCTCTGCTGCTGCGGCGATAATCTGTTTACGCTGTTCCAGCGTTAATGAGTGGTTAAGCGCGTTGCGGTTAGCCGATCCCATGTCATACATGCTGACGGTAGCAATCGCCTTCATGCGCGGATCGATTTTCGCCGCGCTGATAACAAAGCTGCCGCTGCCGCAAATACCCAACACGCCGATACGATTACGGTCGATAAACGGGCGTGTCCCGAGGTAATCCACTGCCGCGCTGAAATCTTCGGCATAGATATCAGGCGAGACGGCATTACGCGGCTGCCCCTCACTTTCTCCCCAGAAGGAAAGATCGATAGCCAGCGTAACAAAACCTTGTTCTGCCAGCTTCTGGGCATAAAGATTTGAGCTTTGTTCCTTAACTGCGCCCATCGGATGCCCGACGATAATCGCCGGATTTTTGGCTTTTTGATCCAGACCTTTCGGTATAAACAGATTACCGGTGACGGTCATTTGGTACTGATTTTTAAAGGTGACCTTTTGCTGGGTAACCTTATCGCTTTTATAAAAATTATCCGCTCCCTCAGACATATCGGCGGCTGTTGCAGCAAACGAGCCAATCAACAGCCCTAACAGCAGGGTAAATTTTCTCACTGTGGCATCCTCAGTTGGTTTGAGTAATCTCTTTACGAGAGGTCAATAAAGTCAGCGCGGCAGCGATAATCAACAGAGCCGCGCTGATGATGAAAGTGCTTTGATAGCCGCTGTGGTCGAAGGCGAAGCCGCCAACCGTTGAGCCGAATGCAATGGACAGCTGCACTATCGCCACCATCAGTCCACCGCCCGCTTCGGCATCATTCGGCAGCGTTCTGGCTATCCACGTCCACCAGCCGGTCGGTGCAGCAGTGGCGATCAGCCCCCATAAACCCAGCAGCGGAGCAACAATGAATACGCTGTGACCAAAAGCGATCAGCGCGCCGGCAACGGCGGCCATCAGTAAAGGAATGGCTATCAGCGTGGGATAAAAAGCAGATTTTAAAAACACGGTTATCACCAGCGTACCAATAAAGCCCGCCACGCCGATGGTCAGCAAAATAAGAGAGAGCATGGAGATATTTACCCGCGTCACCGTTTCAAGAAACGGGCGTAAATAGGTAAACAAGGAAAACTGCCCCATAAAAAATATTCCGCAGGCTGCAAGCCCGACCACTACCAGCGGGTTAGCCAATAAACGAAAAACCGTGCCTTCGGATTGACGGTTCTGATCCGTTTTCATCCCAGGCAGGCTGATGTACTGCCAGATAAAGGCGATAACTGCGATCGGAACCAGACAAAAAAAAGCTCCGCGCCAGCCAATAATCGAACCCAGATAACTGCCAAGCGGTGCAGCAACGACGGTGGCAAGGGCATTACCGCCGTTAAAGATTGCCAGCGCCCGCGGCACCAGATGCTGCGGCACCATGCGTATTGCGGTGGCGGCAGACATCGACCAGAATCCGCCGATCGCGACACCTATCAGGGCGCGCCCGACCATATACACCAGGTAATTGGGCGCTGAAGCGATAATCACACCAGAGACTGCCATCAAAGCCGTCATCGCCAACAATAAAAATTTGCGGTTAACATTTCTGGCAATGGTGGACAGCGATAGACTGGTTATGACCGCCAGCGCCCCGGAAATCGCGATTCCCTGCCCTGCCAGCCCTTGTGAAACGTTTAAATCTGCGGCAATCGGCGATAGCAGACTGACCGGCATAAATTCCGATGCAACCAGCACAAAGACGCATAACGTCATCGCAAAGACGCCGCTCCAGTACGCGTGTTGTTTGTGATGTGATGCCTCATTCGACAATATGGACATAATCGCCAGCTCCCGTTAAGTCCCCGACCGTTTTCAGGCAAGCCGGGGCCGGACGCTATTCAGAGGAATAACGTCAAAATAAATAGTCAGAAAAACCGACAGCGCGTAGTCGCGATTGCGCAGTAATCACTGGTTGGAAATTTTACACTTCGGGAGTAGGGTTACTAGCTAATGAATACTTAATGGGCTTATAAGTGTTGCTTATAAATAATGAGAGGAACGCTGATGAAGCGCAATCTTAATGACCTGGTTTACTTTGTTACGGTCGCGCGTGAAGGCAGCTTTACCCGCGCAGCTGCGCATCTTGGCGTGACTCAACCCGCTCTCAGCCAGGCGATTTCAGCGCTGGAAGATCGCTTGCAAATTCGCCTGCTGACGCGAACCACCCGCAGCGTATCACCCACTGCCGCGGGCGAACGCCTGTTACAAGCCATCGGCACCCGCATTGATGAAATTGAAACCGAGCTGGATATGTTAACCGAACTGCGCGACAAGCCAGCCGGAACGGTACGCATCACCTGCGGCCCTGATGTTTTGCACACCACTCTGCTCCCCAAGCTAACGCCACTTTTGCGCGAATATCCGGATATTCATATCGAATTCGATGCCAACCACGGCTTTCGCGATATTGTCGCGGACCGTTTCGATGCGGGAGTACGGCTTGGCGACACCATTGATAAAGATATGATTGCCTTGCCGATTGGCCCCAAATTACGCATGGCGGCGGTGGCTTCTCCGGACTATTTTGCGCGATATCCTGCGCCGAAAACCCCCTATGAATTGACGCAACACCAGTGTATTAATCAACGCCAGATCAGTTCTGGCGGGCTGTACGTCTGGGATTTTGATCAGGATGGGGGCGATTTAAACGTGCGCGTTAACGGGCAGCTCACATTTAATACAACATCACATATTGTTGATGCCGCACTGGCCGGGCTGGGCATTGCTTTTCTGCCTGAAGAAGAGTTTGGCGACCATCTTAAAGAAGGGCGTCTGGTCCGCGTGCTGAAGCCCTGGTGCCAGCCGTTTCCCGGCTATTATCTGTACTATCCCAGCCGTAAGCAGCCTTCTCCGGCATTTTCGCTGGTGCTGGAGGCGCTGCGTGTCAGAAGCCAGAGCTGATTTGCTTGCTCTGTAACTGTTTGCACCCGCGTAACCGCGACTTCAGGCAAGTGATCTGCAACTTTTGCGTGGCACGGTGAAACAATGATATTAGCGCCACCACCGATTACCGCTGTAATTTGCGCTCTTTTTGGCAGCACATTTAATCCAAATGTCCCGGCCAGTTCTGCGGAGACAATTGCATTATCCTTCGCTATATCACCAGCCAGTTTCGCTTTATCTTCTGTCGTGGCACCCGATGTTTTACCAAGCCAGAACCCAAGATCTGAGCCAGCCATCGCAACCAGCGCGTTATTCTCCACGCTGAGTGACAGGTAGTAAAAAGATCCCGACTAACTGGCCGGGATCATTTACTATCTGTTTTTGCTGTATTGCCTATGAAAGATCCACCAACAACCTATTCCTGCAATAACGCCAGCACTCAAACCTGCTTTTAAACACTTCCAAACATCTATAATTGATATTTGGAATGGAAGATCATAGAAAATTAAAAAAAACAGTTCCGCACATATTTGAAGCAGTAAAAAACTCAAAAATATGACTACTACAGAAACTGTGATGAGATAACTTAATAAAGATAACCAATTACGTTTTTTGATCATCATTTTTTGTTACCTATCTCATCTATTTTCTTGCCTACCTGATCATTAGTGAATTCTGTTGCACCTGAACCTATAACGTTACCCGCGATCCCCGGCAGCGGTTCTAATGGCATCGGCTTCGATATTCCCATTCCTATGTCGACCCACTTCCAGTTCTTCCAGCTCGGATTAAGCACCTTATCAAGTTGTCCCAGAGCCAATTTACCGAATCCATAACCCAGTCCCGATGCCGCCCCACTGATAGCGCCATCTTTCAGAGGGTCATCACTTTTAAGGTAGCTGGAGGTACCACCACTGATAGCATTCACCCCCATTGTGACCCAAAGGCCGGTTCCTGCCGTAAATACCCCTGTCCAGTATCCCAGAATCACATCATTCGGGTTCACTTCACCATTTACCAGCAAACCCACTCCTACGTTCGCTCCAGCTCCAATCAAGCTGGTCGTTGCTGCGGCTCCTGGTAACAATGGCCAGACCATCGCACTACCCATTGCCGCTACAGCCGTTTCGCATGATATTGGTGTTTCGCCACTACAAGCATCCCTGATTGCAGCCTGCTGCTGTTCCTGCCATTTTTCAGCCGTACCAGGTTTGTTCGCCTCCGCTGCAGCCAGTACACTTGCAAGATTATTATTCTCCACAGCCACCTTACCGCCAACAGCACCCGCGCCTGCCGCATACGACGAGTCTCCGGCTACCCCGCCTGCCAGACCTGCGGCTAACGTGCTGAGTGCACTGATATTGGCTTTTTGCTCATTGGTCAGATTACCGGGTTCAATGCCCGGATACAACTCGCTGGCGATGGCTGTTGCGGCCAACTCTCCCGCTGCCGCACCTGCTGCGCCCCCGGCCGCAGAACCGCCTTGCAGCCAGGCAATAACGCCCCCGACAAGTGCATGCCCTGCCGTATTTGCAGCAATATTATCACCCGTGGCTTTTTTCACCGCGGCTGACAGATAAGGAGCCAGCCCACCGGCCAGTGCCTGGTTTTGTCTCCGCCACATGCTGGAACGGCTGCTCATCGAACCCGATGAGGCCCTGTGCAGGATGCTCGAGGGCGACGACTTCCGCCGCTATAAAGATATGGGGGGAAACAGGCAAAAAAAACCCGGCTCAATGGCCGGGCTGCGGTAGCAGGAAGTGAACGCTTTTAGGAGTTAATGTTATTTACTGATATTGAAGGACTAATGGAGGCTAAAATATCTATAACATCATCCACCGTTGAAAACATATAATGAACGACTCCATCGTGCACATTACCATTTTGCTCATTAAACCATTCCAGATACTTAGATTTTTCAACGCGATAAAGTCCTGTAAGCATCCCGCCTTTCTGCTCTTCCTGCATTTTCAACAGGTCACCTTCATCGGTCACTCGGAAGGAATAAATCCAATCGAACAACACCTTAACTTTGCTGCCTTCAGCGTTATCCCCTGAAGATAAAATCAGCTCAAGGGAACCAGAGGAATATCGAAAATCCTCTAGTTCACTATTTTGAAGAGAACCCTCAGCTAGGGGAATTTTAATCAATTTTTCAGTCATATATAGTTACTCGTCATACCTAAACTTGATCCTATTCTTCCCTGATTGGATCTCCAATGTTGGACGACCATCAGTACTACGCTCACGTACGATAACCGTTCGCCCATCGGGTAGCTTACCGACCCTTCCACCTGGTATGTCTTTAATTTCTGTAGGAGATAAGGCATCGAACTCTTTGTTAGCCGCACTACTCCCGCCTGTTCTTTCGAAGAGCTTTGAACGCCCTGTAGTCTCATTCCCTTTCGATGATGTCGAGGTTAAATCCTCAAAAGTAATATTCTGCTTTTCACCGTTCCGTGCATTTTCTTCATCTTCCGGCCCATGACCGCCTGGAGTTCCAGATCCTGCCCCACCCGCTTCTGCTTTCTCTGCATCCGTCAGATCTTTGCCAATATTTGGGCCTGACTCAGTCTCTTTGTCACCATTAAGTACATCAGCGATCGCCACACCCAGACCGGCACCACTAACACCAGCGATGATCCCGCCACCACCATTCAGTGGATCGATAGTCGACTTACAGGTAAGAGGTGTACAACCCAGCGCATTATTCTCAACCGCCACCTTACCGCCAACAGCACCTGCGCCTGCCGCATACGACGAGTCTCCGGCTACCCCGCCTGCCAGACCTGCGGCTAACGTGCTGAGCGCACTGATATTGGCTTTTTGCTCATTAGTCAGATTACCGGGTTCAATGCCCGGATACAACTCGCTGGCGATGGCTGTTGCGGCCAACTCTCCCGCTGCCGCACCTGCTGCGCCCCCGGCCGCAGAACCGCCTTGCAGCCAGGCAATAACGCCCCCGACAAGTGCATGCCCTGCCGTATTTGCAGCAATATTATCACCCGTGGCTTTTTTCACCGCGGCTGACAGATAAGGCGCCAGCCCACCGGCCAGTGCCTGGTTTATGTCTCCGCCGCTTAGTCCGGCCAGTGCACCGGTGATTGCCGTACCAGCTGTCCAGAATGGGCTGCCGATGCCGTATTTCTTGTCGGCCTCAATGTACTCCGGCGAATTCTCCAGCATCGTCTGCTGGCCCGCGGGCGATGCATTATTGTACTCATCCGTTTTTGTCAGCCTTGCCAGTGCAATATCTCTGGCATTCAGCCGAGCCTGCAGCACGACATTTTGCATGGTCTGCACGCCGACCTGGCCGACAGCCTGTGCCAGCGCCTGGTTTTGCTCGATTTTCTCCCGGTCGAAAATTTTATCGATTTGGCCATTCGCGTTGTCAGTATCACGGCTGAGATCATTCAGGTTTTGCGTTTGCTGGCTGGTATCACGCACCGTAATAGTGCCATTGGCGACCGCTGAACTGGTGGTCCCCGATGCACTGCCGTTGATATTGGTGATTACCGGCAGTGCGCCACCAGTATTATGCCGGCCACTGTCATCTACGATTGATGAGAATCCAGCGCTTACCCCCACGCTGCTGGCGTTATAGTCCGCCTTGTTCTGAATGCCATCCCAGCCCAGCGTACCGGTTGATAAGGCGTTATTGGCAGCATTGGCTGTGGAGGCAATCACCGCGCCATTGAGTTGTGTGCGATCGCCGACAACAATGTTATAGCCTTTATCACCCGCAAATAAGCCGCTCTGCTCACCCACGCTGGCATATTCGCTGGACGTTTTAGATTTGCTGATATTAACAGCGGCAGAGCCCGTCATGCTGCCAAGGGTAAAGCTTGCACCACCGCTAACACTTTGTTGCTCACTGCTATAATCATCAGTGTCTTGCAGGCTGGTGAGGGTTAAATCACGACCTGCGCTGGCGGTAATACCCTCAGCTAACGCCTGTGCACCAGAGAGTACGGTGTCGCGCCCGCTGCTGATGCTCAGACTGTCTTTCGCATTGACGCGGGTGTTAACGTACTCCGTCGTTTCGCCATCCGATGAGCCTTTAGCGAAATAACCGCTGGCCTGTACGCCAATACCGGTCTCTTTTCCCAGTGAAATATGACCGCCGACACTCCAGCCGCTTGAATTGTCCTCTGTCGTCTGTTTACTGCTGTTACTCGCTGCCTGAAGCAGCAAATCATTCTCTGCGGCCAGCGTGATCTTATTACCCGTCACACCGCTGCCAATAATATTGATATCGCCCGTTTGATTATTGGCACCGGTTGAAACGATGGCGACATTGCCGCCGCCGGTCACTGAGCTGCCGGTTATCTGATTCTGCTGCAGTTCTGACGTGGACTGACTTTTGCTCGCGCCAATATTGACCTGCAACTGAATAAGATTGCCGTCAATATTGCCGTTCATCAGTTGTGAAGCCTGCGAGGTGGCACCGTTCATCGAAGCCATCCACCCTTGCTCTGCTGCCTGAACCGCATACAGGGCTTTCATCCGGCTATCACCCGTTTGCGAAGCCTGCCTGGCAATATTGTTGAGAGATAACAACGCGTCCGTCACCGGGCTGGACAACGAGACCGTCAGGCCACTTTGCTTTTGCTCGTAGACCTGCTTGCGGGTCAGCATGTCATTGCCAGGATCAATCGTCACAGCGCCGCCGACAATATTCACATCGTCTTTGGCGATGATATCCGAGCCGCCTATATGCGCTTTTTCACCTGCGATCAGGTTTACACTGCCTCCGGTGCTGCCGACTGCGCTGCTGCTCTGACTTTGCGTCGTGCCATCCTGATTAATCTGCTGGCGTGAAGATTTGCTGCCAATGGTTACGCCGAGGCCGCCGCCACTAAACATGCCGCTGGTTTTTTTCTCACTCAGGCGATAGCTGGACTGCTCTTCCTTCGCCGCCTCAATATTCAGGTCTTTACCCGCTTTTAACGTGATATCGCCATCGCCGACGACCGAAGAACCCTGGACGGTCAGGCTTTGTCCGGCGACCACGGACACTTTGTCGCCGCTTAGCTGTGAGGCTTTTTCCGTGCTGGCATAATCCTCTGATACCGTATGCGTAGTCGTGCTGGACAGTAATCCTTTCTTAACCGTGGTTTTCTCGTCGTAGCTGTAATCACTCTCTTGCGCCGTGGTGATATTAACGTCACGGCCTGCGTCTATAGCCAAATCGCCTTTCGCATCAACCTGAGCAGCCTGAGAAGTAATATCACGCCCGGCAACCACCGAACTGTTACCTCCGCTGGCAATCTGCGTCCCTTTCTGACGCACCGTATCGCGGATGCTGACGCTATTGTTACCGTGGTTTTCGCTATATGTATCGCTCTGCTGCGCATCAAGATTGACATCGCGACCTGCACTGAGCGAAACATTGAGATCGGCAGTCAGCTGCGCAGCCTTAGCGTTGAGATCATGACCTGCGCTGGCCTGCAGAGACCCTCCCGCGCTGATATTGCTCACCTGACTGTCGGTAGCGTGTGCGCTGCTGACTGCCGTCGATTTACTGGTGCTAAGCACATTACTGTTAAGATTGATATCGTTCAGCGCCACCAGCTGCAGATCACTGCCCGCGCTAAGTTTCGCTGCGGTGTTGTTGATGTTGTTGCCCGCACTGAGCGACAGGCCCTGACCGGCAGTAATGCTGGCAACATCACCGGTCTGCGTCTCACTGAACGTCAGTAACGCGCTGTTATTTTCGCTGCTGCCCGCTGCGGCATTCCATTGCTGCGCCTGGGTGATGTTATTGATATCCCCGGCCACAGATTGCAAAGCAACGGCCTGCCCGGAAATCGACGAGCCAATATTATTGATATCACCCAGTGCGCTGAGTTGCAGGCTGCCGTTGGAGGCGATCAGACCGGCATTGAGGTTATCCAGCGTGCTGCTGCTTTTTGCCGTCAGCTGTATCTCTGCCTGTAATGTACTGCCTGCATTAACGATATGCCCGGACTGAAGATTAACGCTGCTGCCGGCGATCACACTACCGGTTAACACCTTGACATCATTGGCAGAAAGATAAAGCTTAGGCGCAAGAACGGTCTGCCCGTTAACGGTAGTTTTCTCCCACCAGATAATACTGCTGGTCAACGCTGCGACCTGATCCTGCGTGAGGCTGACGCCAAATTGCAGGCCAAGCCCACTCTGCTGTGCAGCTGCGTTATCGATCAAATACTGCATCTGCTCCAGATCAGAGCCGGTTCCGGCGACGTAACGCTGGCCGGTCTGGCTGAGTACCGCATTACTGATATAACGGGTATCAAACGCCGCATCGCCAAGAAATTTATAGTCGTAATCCGGTCTCAGATTAAGCCTGTCGAGAAAGTAGGCTGAGCCGATAAATTGACTCTGATCGGTGTACAACGCCGCCGTCTCAATACGCGGCGCGGTTGGCGTACCCGGTATAACCGCAGGATTCGCTATCTCACCGGCCACAGGGATCCCGCCCGGTAAGGCCTCAGGACTCTGCGCTGAACCGGCCGGTCGTGCGAGATAATCATTTAACGCCTGAAATAATCCAGCATCGGTTTTACCCACGCTGGCCAGCTGCGGATTAGTGGTGACCAGGTACGGACTGGAAGGATCCTCGCTCGCCACAAAGAGACCATTATTTCCCGTCGGCAACGGATAGTCCGTCAGCGCTGCGCCCTGATTACCGATCTGCTTAAGCGCACTGCCAATCGATTCGCTCCACTGTACGGAACCCACGACCAGATTCCCTGCGCTTGCCAGTTGCTGGCCTGGTGTTCCGCTGACCGGTTGCAGGCCTGGCATACCCATTAACGTTGGTGCACTGATTACCTGCGATAAACCGCCCGCGTTAGCGGTTGTCGTCGTGTTACTGATGTCATCACGGAAGCTGGCGTTGACGGCACCGCCTGCCTGAATAACTGAACGATAACCTTCACCAGTATTGACCGTTTCATAGACGGGGCCGCCGACAAGATTGTAGGTAACGAGACTATCGGTTGAATTAGATCTAAAGCAGCACTGCTCAGAATCTGGTGCGAAGAAAGCCAGATCGTACCGGCCACTGAACTCCTTGCTCGCCTGCTTTCCGGTATACTGATACGTCAGATACTCATTCTGAACGCCATTTTCATAGGACTGATTATTCAGCGATTGGCCCGATAAAGAAATATTGCCGCCGGCGAGAATATTACTGGCGATATTATCAAGGGTATCTGCCGCGACGGTCAGATTACCGTTGGCCGCTATACGGCCTGCACCACCATTGGCCTGAGCCGCAACCGTTGAGCTGGCCACTAAATAGCGTTTTTCCGCTCCGCTACTGTTAGGTGCAAGATAAAAGTGTTCGTCATCGGAGCCATTACTGTGACCGGTACTGCCGCCCGTTTTCACCGTTTCCGTGTAGAAACCCAGCTCGCTTTCGTCTAAATCCCCTAATCTCATATCAACCGAGCTTTGACCCAGCCACAAAGGTCCATCAGCCGGTGTGAGCGAGGTGTTGACCACCACCAGTCCATCACGCTGGTTTAGCAGATGATCGGTGTTAATGGTGATATCGCCACGGGTGGTTTCAATATTACCTGAGGTATTGACCACTTCATTGCTGGCATGACCCGCCGCGTCCCTTTGCATCCACAGGCTATTGCCCGCCAGAATGTCACCGCGATTATTTTGAATACTGTTCGCCAGCAGCTGCATGTTGTTACCGGCATAAATCAGCGCACTGTTAATCAGTTGGGTGGCAGCAGTCATCACCAGATTGCCTGCGCCACCAATAAATCCGCTGTTACTGATAAGTCCGCGGCTGTTCAGGGCAATATCACCACCGGACTGCACGCTGCCGCTGTCACTGAGTGTGATATTACCGGCATCAACAGCCACGCGCCCTTCTCCACCGCGCAGTTGACCTTGATTCACAAAGTTCCCGGTCGCGCTGAGCAGAATATCGCTTCCCTGAAGCGTGCCCAGCACGTTGAGGTCGCCCTGAGTACTTAAGTTAAGTGCCTGACCTGCCGCCAGTATCCCGCTCTGAGTGAACCCCGACCCAAGTTGTAACGTCATGTCACCGAGTGCCAGTACGCTGCCCGACTGAGTCAATGTCGGTGTCACCAGCGTCAGCGATCCCGCGCTAAAGAGATTGGCGCCCGACAGATTTTCAATATTTTGCAGACTGAGATTAAGCGCCTGACTGCCGAACAGCGTGCCGCTGTTGCGCAGCGCATTGCCGGTTAATTGCAGCCGATCGCCCTGAAGCTGCCCCTGATTGTTCACCGTCCCGACGCTCACTGCCCCGTCGCCCTGTGCCGTCAGCGTACCGTTGTTGTTCAGTGTGTTACCGCTGAGAGTCAATCCCTGAGCCTGCAGTACACCGCTGTTGTTCAGGACAGGCGCAGACAGCGTCAGTTTACCGCCGGTCAGCAGACTGCCCTGATTATTAAGGCTATCGACCAGCGTCAGCTGGCTAATGCCATCGCCCTGAATGTGTCCCTGATTGAGCAGCGACTGCGCCCCGAGTTCGAAGATTCCCTGACTGCGCAGCGTGCCGCCCAGCAGATTGCTGACATCACCCTGAACCGTCGCCAGCAGGCTATGCTGGCTCTCGACTTGTCCGAGGTTAGACAGGCTATTGGTTTTCAGGATCAGATCGTTTGCCTGGATATTGCCGCGGTTGGCAATACTCCCGGCATTCAGGGTGCTGGTGCCAGCGCTAAGTAATGTGGCGTTCTGCTGCAGCTGTAATGCGCCACTCAGCGTCGCCGCCAGTTGGCTGACGCCAGTGATCGCGCCGCCGTTAGTTAGGGTTTCGCCCTGAAGTGTGAGATTATCGGCCGACCAGTTTCCCTGATTATTCAGGCTACCTGCCTGCAGAATAGCCAGTCCGGAGGAGATAATTTTACCTGAGGCCAGGGTGTTGAGTTCGCCAGAGAGATTGAGCGTTGCACGCGAGACAGTTTGTATCGCACCACTGAGATCAAGCTGGCTGGCATGCAGTTCCGTATTGTCAGCCTGCCAGCGACCTTCATTGATAACATGATTGGCCGCGATGTTTAGCGATCCTTGCGTCAGCACACTGCCGGACGCCGCATTGTTAAGATCCTGCTGAAGCTGAGCAGTCAGCGCTTTCAGGCCAATCAGATTACCGCTGTTATCTGCACTATCCGCGATAACTGTCAGCGTATCGCCCTGAATCTGCCCCTGATTATTCAGGTAACTAACTGAGATCGCGGCATCTTTTCCACTGAGCAACTGGCCGCTGTTATCCAGTTGGGTTGCACCAACGGTTGCCACACCTTGCGTCAGCAGGCTGCCCGAATTGTTGAGCGTATTGTCTATGTTCAGGGAAAGCCCGTTGCTGCCCAGCACCGTACCGCTGTTGGTAAAGCTGTTGCCAGCAACATTCAGCGCATCTGCTTGCAAACGCCCCTGATTGTGGAATTCACCCAGTTGTAAGTCGAGCAATCCGCCGGAAAGCACGCGCCCGGATGCACCATTGCTCAGCAAGTCGGCGGTTAGCGTGAGGTCAGTACTGCCCTGCAGCAAACCCTGGTTCGTCACGCTGACGGCGTTGATGTCTGTCATTGTTGCCGCCAGCTCGCCTGCATTAATCAGAGAGCCGGTCGACAGGCTGAGATTGCCTGTCGCCGCGACAACGCCAGACTCTTGGTTAGTCAGACTGGTAATGGCGTTAATAGCCAAGTGGTCTGCAGAAAGACGTCCCTGGTTAACCAGCGTATCGCCTTTAAGCAATATCTGGTTTTTCGCAGTAAGTTGCCCCTGCTGCTGAAGCGTTTTCGCTTCAATTTGCAGGCTGTCGTCTGCGGTGATAGCCCCTTTGTTGCTTAGGGCACTGACCCTGAGGGCAACCGCATTCGCCGCCAGTGTGGCCGCGCTATTCACTATCCCGGCAAGCAGCGTCAACGCTCCGGGCGTGACCAGCCTGCCGTCTAAATCTGCCCGCTGCGTTGCCGTGAGGCTAAGCGCATTTTTACCCTGGATTTGCGATTCGCTGCCGGTGATCAGCTGCCCGGTTTTCAACGTCATCGCGCCGTCAGCGGATAAAAATCCATTGAGCGTTGCCGATGCTGTATCCAGCATGACATCACCCTGACTGGTTTGCACTGAACCGACGCGGCTGGTCAGCGACCCAGCGTGAAGCTCTGCGCCCCGCGTTGCGGTTAATCTGCCCCCCAGCCCGGCCAGCTCAGTGTGAAGCGTAAGATATCCACCGGACAACAACGTGCTGTTATCGCCTGAGGTCAGTTCATCACGTACGTTCAGGTCAATATTTCCCTGTGCCCCAATCAGCCCCTGATGATTGAGCTGATTCAGGGTTAAGGTCTGATCACCAGCGGATTGCGACGTGCCAGTGTTATTGAAGGTTTCACCGTTAAGCCACTGGCTCCCCATCGACTGAAGCAGCCCGTCGTTATTTAACGTTCTGAAACTAAACTGCCCATTACGATTAGCCGCCAGCGTGCCGCCGTTGCGAAAATCACCGGAAGAGAACGTCAGATCCTGACCGGCAATCAGGCTACCCAGCCACTGACCTCCTTCGGCGATCTGCGCATTAATATCACGGTGTGCGGAGATCTTACCGCTACCGGCGGCATTAAGTTCACGGGTGTCAATTATCAGATTTTTGCCCGCACTGCTCACCCCATCAAGTTGCTGCTGAAGGGCTAACAGGCGCATATCGCCCAAAGACGTCAGCGAGCCAGTATTAGTGAGCACCAACTCACCGCCACTGACCTCCACGCTTTGTGCCTCCAGCACACCCGCCAGCGTGGCGCGATGGCTGGAAGAAATCGACAAATCTTTATCGCTGTGGATCTTGCTATCTGTGCCCACGGCAAGATCGCTGGCATTCAGGCTGATATTGCCCGGCGTTGAAAGCTGACCATTTAGCCACTGCTGCGCTACGTTGAACTGAATATCACCCAGACTGGTGATCAGAGAGTGTGATCCGGCAGAGACCGATGCAGCATTGAGCATCAATCCGCTTTTACCAGTCAGCACGCCGTCAAAAGTCATCTGGCCGCCACCCATCGTCAACCGATCGCCCGCGAAAAGGGATCCTTTCTCGTCAAGCGTCAGGCGCTCGGCTGCCTGTAGCTCCAGTGATTGCTGCGAACCGATAAGCCCAAAATTATAAACATTATTAGTAAAGATTTGCTGTACGCCGCCAGACTGGACATTTCCGCTGTTGCTCAGTTCTGTGGCGTTAATGGTCTGAGAATCCTGCGCCTGAATCAGCCCGCTGTTCGACAGATCCGCGTTGACGCGGAGCTCTGCAGCGCTGTTGGTGGCGAGAGTGCCGCTGTTCTGCAGGCTGTCAGCCTGGATTTTCTGCCCACCGGTGGCCTGAATTTTACCCTGATTATTCAGTGCCGTTGCCTGCACAGCTTGCTCTCCCCGCGCCTGCACTGTACCGGTATTAAGCAGTTTCCTGGTGGTCAGAACGGTATTGCCGTCGGCCGCAATCAGCCCGCTATTGCTGAGATCGCCTGTATTAAGATTAAGATTTTTACCGGCTGTCAGGCTACCCTGCCACTGCCCGCCGTTGCTGGCACTGGCGCTGATATTCCCGGCAGCCGACACCTGCGCCGCACTGTCAGAGCTGAGCTGACCCGCTACCAGCGCCATATTGCCACCGCTGGTGACGCGGCTGCCCTGCATCGCCAGCGTGCCGTCGGTGTTCAGCGCCATATCGCCAGCGGACTGCTGACTACCCTGCAGTGCAATATCCTGCGCATTGGCGATCAGCTTACCCGCCGCCGAGACATTGCTCAGCTTCAGCTTACCGCTGGCATCAATCTGCATATCGCCAACCGCGGTATTCAGGTTGCCGAGATTAACGCCAACTCCTTTTTCACTGGAAACCAGATGGATACGATTGGCGTACATCCCGCCGAGCACGCCGGTATCAATTGCCACCTTCGGCGCATCGCCAGTACCTGCAATCGGCGTAATATGACCCGCAGCATCAACGCGGTTAGCACCGAGGGTAATCGCCGCCTCTTTGGCATAAAGCTGCGCATTGATGTCAGTTGCGCGGGCAATCAGCGCGAACTTGTCACTCTGACTGGCATCCAGCCCTTTACCCTGAATACTGATCGCCCCCTGTGTGACCTCAAGCGACTTAAGTTGCCCGTCTGGCCCCATCACCGGCTTACCTGTGGTCAGCGTTGCGTTCGGTGTGTTGATAAAACCGCAGCCGTTACAGGTAATACCATAGGGATTAGCGACCATAACGCTGGCGGCTTTACCGGCCACTTCCAGGTATCCCTGCAACTGTGAGCGGTTAGGCGCCACCACCTCATTGATGATGCCTTTTGCTTCTTGCCCGGCTTTCAGATTCGGGTTGTTCTGTATCAGCCCCCCAAGCTGGCTTTGAGTCAGCTGACCGGTGGCATTGTTAAGGATTAATCCTTCACTATCGACATTGAACTCATTGTATTTATTGTGGGAGATGCCGGCCTGATTAGGCGTAGCAATATTGACCACCGGCACGCCGTTACCCGCTTTATCCAGCGAGGTATTTCCCGCTGCAACGTTGACGCCAGCGGCAAAAGCAGGCAGCAACGGCTGCCACATAAGCAGGCTACAGAGCAAATAAGTCAGACCACGCTGAGACAGTTTTACCGGTTTGTTATGGTTCATCCCTGATACCTTTTCCTGAAAATTAAAGTACGATGCTCGCGCGATAAAAAACGGAGACGCGGTCGGGCCCAAGCCATTCCGGCCAGGCAAACGGCAAGCCTACGGTGAACTGACTGCTGAAATAACGGTTGCGGCTGCCCACACCCACAGCACCGCCCCACAATGAGCCAGACGCAAAACTGTCCTGGTTATCATGCCTGAGGTAACCGCCATCGATGGCTGCCAGTGCGTTGAGAGTGCCGATAAAAGGCAGCGTCAGCAGGTCATAATTAATTTCATTTCGCCAGTAGCCGCCTTTGTCACCGGAAAGATATTGTTCCCTGAAGCCCCTGACCGAGCTTTCTCCGCCAATGGTCAAACGTTCGCTGCCATAGAGGCGGTCAGGCGTCCATTGCCCGTAAAAGCTGGTCAGATAGTGCCAGCCCTGTGCTAACGGCAGGTAATAGCTGCCTGATAACGTCCATTTGTTGAACCCGGCGCGAGGTACATCTGCGGATTTATCCGCATCATTCTCAGCACCAAACCACGGCACGCCGCGGCTGTAAGCAGGGTTCAGGGTGGCAAACCCTGCCCAGATTTTCTGGCTGTGATTTGCACCCAGCATCACGCTGGTCAGCTTACGGCTGCTGCTAAGGCGGGTATCATTGAGGTAGTTACGGCCGATACGGTGAGACAAACCGAGAGACGCGCCGGTTTTCATATCGCCATTACGGAAAAGCACGCGCGACAGGGTCAGGTGATGAATCTGGCTGTCACCGTCAGAACGCCAGTCAAATCCCTGATTATTAATGGTTGTCAGATAGTCACTGTAGGAATAATTATAATCCATCAGCCAGTAGCCGTAAGGCACGCTGAAGTCAGCCTGCACGCTGCGCGCATTATGATCGCTGGCAAAATCGCTGCTGCGCGCGCCGGAAATAAACCACTGGTCGGCAAATCCGAGCAGGTTATTGGCCGTCAGTGAGCCATTTATTTGCCCGGTGCCGGTACTTTTTTGCCCACTGTTATCAAAACCGACCCCCGCCGTCAGCGGAAACTCAGGAGTGGCAGTCAGATTAACTATCGAATAGCCGGGCAGGGTTCCAGGCAGGATCTCAATTTGGACCGGTAATTTACGCAACCGGTTGATGCTTTCCATGCCCTGTTCAATATCGCGCAGGTTGAGAATTTTATTTTTCAGTCCAGGAAAAGCCATACTTAGCATTCTGGCATCCTGTTTCTCCAGCTCGATTTTCTCCAGCTTTCCTTCAAGGACCTGCAGATCTAATTGCCCGTGGGAGAGATCCTGCTCAGTGAGAAAAGCGCGGCTGGTTATATAGCCGCGGCTGATGTACCAGTCTGATACCTGTTGCACCAGCGTTTGTATCTGGCTAAGGGGAAGACAACGCTGAAGATAGGGCTGAGTCAGTTGCTGCTTTACTGATGCGGGCAGATGCTCAGCACCGTTTAACTGTATGGATGAGATAACAAAACAAGGGCTTCCTGGTTGATTCGCAGAGGGACGGGTTGCCGGTAGCAAGGGAGTAATACTGCGCTGTAACGACTGTCGCTGCTGACTATTTTGTTGTAATAACCGCTGCTGCTGCTGCTGAATGGCATCACGATCGGCAGGCGTAATTAGCGCGGCACTGGCATGAAAGGGTAGTGCCATAACCACAGAGAGAGAAAGCACGGGATAACGAATGAAGGTGAATAATCTCCCCCCACTGATTGCAGCTAAAGATTTTACTGACAGTAATACGCCAGAGTATTTAATATTACTGGAGAAAGCCGCGAGATAGCGTTTTTTATTCTTATGCGCGTAGAGATGCTTATCTAA
The DNA here is from genome assembly GCF_050037805.1 of Winslowiella sp. 2C04. NCBI lineage: Bacteria > Pseudomonadati > Pseudomonadota > Gammaproteobacteria > Enterobacterales > Erwiniaceae > Winslowiella > Winslowiella sp. 2C04. Next base: position 3,460,908 of record NZ_CP188300.1, read on the forward strand.
GCCGTCATCCATGACAGACAATCCATGATAATTTTTTAAGCATAAAATACGCTTTTCTGTTCACAACTCAAGTGCAAAAGTAATTTTTTATCATCAACATCTTAAAAAATTAATTCATTTATAGTTGCACACATAATTATAATAAAGAATATTCTTACTTGTAATATAATTATCGTTCTTTCGATTTATCGCTCTGTTTTTTATTAAGAATATAATTTGCAGGCTATCAAATTTTTTCCCGAACCCGAAAGAGTCAACCTTATCAGACTGACTCTTCCACAGTCTGATAAGAACAATGCATCGACTACAAGATTAAACTGGCAATATATTTACTGGTATAGAATCAGATAAAACAGATGATTGTTTTATCAAAACGTCATATACAGAACGGGTTCAAAGAAATAGATTAAAGCGCCCAGCATGACAAATGATGGCAGCGTTACTAATAACGAAATCCATTTTTTCCGAATAGAAAGGAAAGAGAGTATAATTGTCGATATTGCAAATATTATATTGATAGCAAAAACAAGATAAGGCATGATTATTTGCATACCTTTTAATTCAAAGGTTATAAAAGCATAAAACGTACCGAGAAAAAAACCGAGATTGATTATGGAAAGAAATAAGATAGTCAGATTTTTCTTCACAACAACACAATCTCCTTGATGATAAATATACAATTTTCATGCTATTAAACCGCCGCAAGTTTAAATCATAAACATGAATAATACAATCAATAATCAGGCACTATCGCAATAGCGCCATCAGAAAGCCAGCCGTTTAAAAGCGTAACAGCAAGAAAATCACTTAGGCAGTCCCAACCCTTTAATTCCCATATCTTTTATTACCTGTGCATTTTGTTTATCAAACATTATATCCTGATGGAATTTTTCTGCGCGGCGATCGCTTCTTTCCTCCTGGTAGCAAACATCACGACTTATTCCCTTATCTTCACACTCTTTAATACGTTCCATTTCTGTTTTGGTGGCGCATCCTGAGAGAGAAACAGCAATAACAGCCAAAAAAATTACGTTTTTCATGGTTAATCCTTTTCCTTGTGATCAGGAAAATGATATTAAACAGCCGATCACAAACGTTTTCTAAACGAGCGATAAATGGTACATTTTCAGGAAAGTTCCCTGCCAGAGATGATTCTTAACAATTTTTTTCTTCTGACGATTAAGATGATTCGGAGCAACCGCGGTTGCTGACCATCCTGCTTATATCCGTTGCTGGCTGCGGGCCAGCAACGAGGACAGCCTGAGTAAGGCGTTTAATACTTTATTAATACCGCTGCACTCTGCCATCCCGCACCTATGGTCCAAAAAACCAGGTGATCTCCTCTTGATAACTTTCCTTGTTTTTTTAATTCGTGAAAGGCAATAAAGGGACTATTCGTCGCGGTGTAACCATAGGTATCGCCGATAAATGGCGCTTTAGCGGCAGGGATATTCAACAGCTGACAAATTTTCCTGATATTGCCAAGGGACATTTGAGATAAAAAATAATAGCGAATATCTTCACCTGTCAGGCCATTCCTCGTAAGCAGAACTTCAATCGATTCGCCTGCAACATCGACACAAACTGCATCGTCAAAAGGGATAAATTTAACCCGGGACGAGAGTTCTTCACGCTGGACAGAGGAGAGGCCGTTAGCGGGAAATAGGGAGTTATTAATGACTGAGGTTTGCACCCGAAACTCAGAGTCTATAACCCCCTCACTCGCCGTCGATTTTTCCAGTAATACCGCGACCGCTGAATCAGCAAAACAGGAGTGATAAAAGGGTTCACCCTCGCTGTGTGGACCAAGATAATCTCCACCGACGACCAGCGCCCGCTGGCACGATAATCGTGACATCATAATGCGCGATACCTGCTCAACGGCAATAAGCAAACCTGCACAATTGGCATTCATATCATAAGAGAGTGTTCGCTCTCCTCCACCGAGGGCGTGGTGTATTTTTAGTGCTGTTGCAGGGATAAGATATTCCGGCGTCTGCGAACTGAAAATAATTAGGTCGAGATCGCAGGCCTGCCATCCGGCCTGCTCTAACGCCATTTCAGCAGCAGCGACTGCCATAGTTAGCGTATTTTCAGAATCATCATTAATCAGATAACGATTCTGTTGCCCAAGAGAAGCTAATAAGCCTTTAACCTCAATACCTTGTGATGCATAGTAGTTAATATACCAGTCATTTCCCCTGACATGTTCAGGGTGATAGAGTCCCGTGGATACAAGGCTGATTCCGCTCATTCTTTCTCCGAAAGATCATCATGTCATCTGGTGAGTTATAGATACCGGGACTTTTTTTATTTTCAGCAATACAGCAGTAGCCGTCGCTGCTGGGCCAAATCCCAACAAAATTACGCGATCGCCATCCGACAGGCTGCGGTGATTAATCAGAGTCATAAAACCAAAGTAATTCTGCGCAGGCCCTAAACTTCCATACTGCTGAAAAATTGAGAAAATACGTCTCCGGTCAACACCCAATGCGGTTGCACTGGCACTTGCCACCCAGTTAGTTGGATCATAAATATGAAAAGCATCAATATCTGCCAGGCTAATAGCGGCTTTTTCACACAGCGAACGGCAACATCGAGCAGCGGTTTCCGGGTAATGCTCAGCAATAAATTGGCCGGATTCAGGCGGATAACTGACGTAGCGTGCTCCGTTTATTTGGCCCGCGACCAATGGAGCATAATCATGCGTACTGATGGTATGGCTGGAAATAATTTCTGAACCGGACGCAGAAGCAAGAATCATACAAGCGGCGCCATCACTGAGCAGCGACGTTGCCGAGTCATCTGGCCTGAACCAGTGTGCATAGCTGCAGGCAGCAATAACAGCAATATTGCGATAGTTGCCCTGACTGATTAATCCTGCCGCCAGCTCCAGCGCAGTCAGCCCCCCTGCCGTTCCTGAACTTACGGGCACCACCGGGCAACGTAATTGTGTTTCCCGCACCAGTGCGGAGACCTCCTCATCCAGTATTGTGGCAGGCCAGACCAGGCTAACAATGACATAATCCAGCTGGTTTACTTGCATTCCAACCTGCTGTAGCGCGTTCAACAAACTGGTTTTCATTAATAATGAGATTTGCTGTTGATGCTGCGCGCGCCAGATATGTCTTGGCCCGTCAGACAGTGTGCCGGTGCTGAATACTGTCAGAATATCTTTATCCGGCGTGATAATAATAGTGTTGTCCGGTAGCACACCGGCACAAGAGATGATGTCTACCCTGTCAGTTTTAGCCGCCATCGTCATAGCTTCTGTAACGTATTGATTCTGTCATCCAGAGGCGGGACAGCATAACGATCAACAATCACATCAATAACCGCCGTCTGCCGGGCGCTAATTGCCTGTATCAACGCCTCTTTCAGAGCAGCCTTATCACTGACACGATAACCCGTGGCTCCCAATGATTTTCCGAGTAAAGCAAAGTCTGTGGCGGGAATATCGCAATCCAGCGGCGCATTGCCCAGCATATCCAGCCCCTGTCGGCACATGTTGTAACAGCCATCATTCATCACCAGCCATATAGCCGGAAGTTTATATTGGACAGCGGTACTGACCTCATTGCCCATTAACATCGCACCATCACCAATAACCCCGACCGCACAATGCGTGGTGCTGGCAGCGATTCCGATAAGTCCGCAAGCGTAATGCCCCATCGCACCGAATCCGGTACTGGTTCGATAACGAACCGGCCGGGAGAATTTTAAAAAGCGATTGGTCCAGACAAAAGAGTTGCCTGCGTCTGCTGCCAGGTAGCCGTCATATTTATCTATGACGATCTCCTGTAAAACCTGCATCACGATGCGCGGATGCAGAGCGTTTTCTTTGCGTTCGGCATCCTCTGAATTCGCGGTGAATAACTCAGGTGATGGAGTGAATACCGGTAACAACTGCTGCGGAGTCGGCTCTTTAAGCCTGAGTGTTTGTGATAATGACGCCAGAAACCGATCGATTTCACTCTCAATAACGATGGTCTGTGGCGGCAGATTCGATGCGACATCCCGGCTTTTCAGACCAATATAATAAATAATTGAATCAGACAGTTGATCCTGAGCCCTGGATGAACTGAGCTCGCTGAGGCGCGATCCCAAAATCACTACCACCGGATGACGCCTGCGATCCAGTTGCGCAGCGATGTTTTCGCCATTCGATCCCAGCCCGGTTGCACCGGCATACAGCGGGTGCTTTTCCGGAAATATGCCTTTTCCTCGCGGGGTTGATATCACGCTGGATTGCGTCTTGACTGCTATCCTGGTGAGATTTTCTGCGGCATGACGTGCACCAAAACCGACCCAAAAAAGCGTTTTTTGCGTCATCATGTCATCGGCTAATTTATGGACCTGTGACAGGGCCTTTTCAGATATCCCTTCAGGTGGGGTGCCACCAGCAATATTACATCCGCCATCTTCCAGCAAGGCTTTCTGTAGCGTGGTAGTGATAAACACGCCGATGCTACAGCCAGACGGTTCTCTAAGCTTTGCGGCGATTTCTTTTTTAGCAGCCAGATAATCAGACATCGTTGAAATAACCAAAACGCTATCAAAATAACCCTGCCCGTCATTCTGAAGCAGCGTCTCAACATCCTGTCGGGTTGTTTCCTGCAAACACCAGCGACCGGTCTTGGCTTCAGCGGTAATCGATGAGATAAAAATAAGCTGTGATCCATCAATCCGTGCAGCTTTGATACCGGTCAGCGCATTGGTAATACCCGGCCCCGCAGTTGCGAAGGCGACTGTCGGTTGGTTTTGACACAAACTATATTCAGAAGCAGCAAAAACACCACCGGACTCATGCCTGCAGTGGTAGAGCCTGATTTTTTCTGACTGAGACAGCGCTTGCCAGACAGGAACGATAAATCCACCAGAGACGCCAAAGGCTGCACCCACCCGCAAACCTTCAAGAAATTTTACCAAATCATCTGCGACCGTTATTTCCATTTCACCCTCTCAATTAAATTTGTCGTTGTGACCAATACTGGATTTACAGGTTTCAGTCCGCTTTAAAACGGCTGACAGAACGCTGCGCCAAATCTACGAGATTGAGAAATATAATTACAATTCAATTACTTATTTTATTTACACTAAAAAAAACAGGTTACAAATGGATTTAAGGTTACCTGAGTGTGGTAGATTTAAAATGAAACACCAAATTATGAGACTCAATTCTTTTTTTTCAGCAAATGAGTAATAAAATTACTATAATGATTCGTAACAGGAGAAAGGCGCACGGTGAATAGGGTCATTATTGACCTGACGATTTTGCAGTTAGTCGCGGGAAAACGCCGGTCAAAGCTCCTGCTGAAAGGCCGACAACCAGCGTCACGCAGAAGGAAAAAGATATTCACAGAACGCCAAAGGCGGTGGATTTATTCAAGATCAGTTTTTATAAACCGTGCCCGGTTCAACATTCAGCCAGCTACATCAGCCATCGCTTTTGGGCGCAGATTAACACACTCATCACAGGTCATATTTCCCGACTGACTTGCGCAGCCTGTACGCCATAGCAGTGTCTCGCCCTGATTTCAGGCGATAACAGAGCAATAAAAGATGCCAGTCTAAGCAGAGCATTTTTATAAATACCTTACGGTAAAGAGCCATGTCCATATGTGATCTTAGCAATTTATATAAGTAACGACGGCTATTTGGCAGGAGATAATACCGTGAAACTCTGCTGCCCCAGGCGCACTGTTCTATTTTTAGCCAATAATATTTGAGTATCAGGTATAACAGCCGGGCGTCATTGAACCTGTTGAATCTCAATCAGCGTTATTGCCGTCCAGATATCGGACCATGCCACTGGCTAATATAATTTACTGCTGAAACTTTTGTATTCTTCGCGATGTTATCGTTTGGATAATATATTTTAAATTCAGTGTTAAATGACATAAACGATAAATAAACAAAAGTATTGTGCAATTATTAACTTTAGATAAACCTGCCCTAAACTCCATAATTTTCCCTGATAAATTGAGGAAAAGCTGATTTTGAGACAGCGATACAGCCCGACAGCTATTTTTCCCTGTCTGCCTCACAACCAGATAAAATACAATCGATTGATTTTAATGATAATTTTAAAATAAAGGACATTTATGTGCTGGTTACGGACAACCTCTAACTTTCTTCGTACATTGACCCTCGATTCATAAGGCTATGCTGACTACACACCATAGACTTAAATATTTCTAATGTATTTATTATGTTATCAGCAAAAAAAAACATTACTTTTCTCAAAACATGACTATCCTGAGTAAATACGATTTTTCTGATTGACGGAGTTCCATATAAATCCGATCCGCCAATCGACCTTTTCACAACGCATTCTGAAGCGTTATTAGCGTTTTTATACACGATAGAGAGAACTGTATGGATCATGCACTTGTAGCAATTCAGTCATTAGATGTTCCCAACACGGCATTTATATTGCTCTGTGCCAGCCTTGTTATGCTAATGACGCCCGGACTGGCCTTTTTCTATGGCGGTTTGGTCCCACGCAGAAGCATTGTGACAATAATGTCACAAAGTTTTTTCTCAATGGGATGGGTAGCAATCCTTTGGTTTGTAGTGGGTTATTCGCTTAGCTTTGGCCCGACGATGAATGGAATTATCGGTGACCCGTTCTACTACGCTTTTTTGAACAATATTACTCCGCAAACCATGTATACCGGTAATGACGGTGGATTGCCTCTGTTAGTCCATTTCGTCTATCAAATGATGTTTGCCATTATTACACCAGCGTTAATTACCGGTGCTTTCGCCAACCGCGTGAACTTCCCGGCTTATCTGGTGTTTCTGACTTTCTGGACACTTTTGGTTTATTGCCCATTTGTTCATATGGTCTGGAGTCCGGAAGGGATGTTTGCTAAGTGGGGAGTGGTGGATTTTGCCGGCGGTATTGTCGTTCACGCCACCGCTGGTTTTGCCGCCCTCGCGTCAGCGCTGTATGTCGGTAAACGTACTGTCGTTTCAGATGGCAGCCATAACATTCCCTATATCGCATTGGGTGCCGGTTTACTGTGGTTTGGTTGGTATGGCTTCAACGCCGGTTCAGAACTGCAGGTTAATACCATCACCGTTTCCGCTTTTATCACCACTGATATCGCCGCTGCATTTGCTGCTATCACCTGGTTTATTATCGAGAAAATCCGTACGGGTAAACCTAAGCTGATCGGCTTTTTAACCGGTGCGGTCGCGGGTCTTGCAACCATCACACCTGCCGCAGGCTATGTTTCCATTCAGTCAGCAGCGATTATTGGCATCATTGCCAGCCTGGTCTGTTATTACGTGGTTCTGCTGGTAAGACGCCATCTTGACGATGCACTGGACGTATTTGGCGTTCATGGTGTTGGTGGCATAACCGGCTCAATTCTGGTGGGTGTGTTCGCCTCAACCGCCTGGAACGCGAAAGGTCCTGATGGCCTGCTGGAAGGCAATGGGATGCAAATCGTTAAACAGATTACTGCCGTCGTCTTTACCAGCGTCTGGTCGTTTATTTTTACACTCGCCATTTTGTGGTTAATTAATAAATTCACCCCGGTTAAAGTCAATCAAAATACCGTTGGGGCAGAACTGGATTACACATTATTCGGTGAAGATGCCTACTCTGAGAAGAATTAATATCATCCGTACCTTCGATTCACAGGAGCAGTTTGTCGATGACGTAACCCACAGTCCTTAAATTCAAGTTGGGAATTTATCGGATTAATACGTTAATCGGCAAAACTGCACGTCCTATTCCGGAAGGTATATACATCAAAGATAGCATTGTTAATGGAGAAATTATGCAACTTACACCCAGAGAAATAGAAAAGCTGATGGTTTATACCTTAGCTGATGTCGCGTTAAAAAGGAAAAATAAGGGGCTGAAGCTTAATCACCCAGAAGCCGTCGCTATTATTACCGTCACCGCAATGGAAGGGGCGCGCGAGGGAAAAACCCTGGAAAAAGTGATGGTCGAAGCGCGTACCGTTTTAACTAAAGAAGATGTGATGGACGGCGTTGCTGATTTAATTCCCAACGTGCAGGTGGAAGCCATTTTTACTGATGGCAGCCGCCTTGTAACGGTCCATGACCCGATTCAGTGATTAAACGACGCCTTTTCACTTCAAGGATTATTTATGAAAAAGAAATCTGACACCACGTCAACCGTGGCTACCACCGCTGAAACAACGGTGCCGCTCGGTGGTTATGTATTAGCAGATACACCAATCACATTTAATGAAGATCGTCCGGTCACCAAAGTGAGTGTTAAAAATACCGGCGATCGCCCAGTTCAGGTAGGTTCTCACTTTCACTTTTTTGAAGCGAATAAAGAACTGGAGTTCGAGCGCGAAAAAGCGTTTGGCAAACGGCTGAATATCACCGCAACCACCGCTATACGTTTTGAACCGGGCGATGTTATTACGGTTGAGTTGATTCCTTTCGCAGGCAAACAAACGGTCTACGGATTTAATAACCTGGTTGACGGCTGGGTCGGTAATTCTTCCGGCGATCAAAGTGATGCGCCTGACGAAATTCTTGAAAACGCGGTCAAGCGCGGATTCAAATCGTCTCATTAAAATTTAAAAATTAAATGCAATTGGAGGAATCATGCCAACAATTTCAAGAAAAGAATATGCCAGTCTGTTTGGACCAACCGCCGGTGACAAAATTCGCTTAGGTGAGACCGACCTTTATATTGAAATCGAAAAAGATCTGCGTGGTTACGGTGAAGAATCCGTATACGGCGGAGGCAAATCGCTGCGTGATGGAATGGGCGCCAATAACACGTTAACGCGTGATAACGGCGTGCTGGATTTGGTGATTACCAACGTCACCATTGTTGATGCCAAACAGGGTGTCATCAAAGCTGATGTCGGTATCAAAGATGGCCTGATTGTTGGCATCGGTAAAAGTGGCAACCCGGCAGTCATGGACGGCGTGACGCCAAATATGATTGTCGGACTGAGCACTGACGCCATTTCCGGCGAACACTTAATCCTGACCGCTGCCGGTATCGACAGCCATATTCACTTTATCTCGCCACAGCAGGCTTATGCTGCGCTGTCCAATGGTGTTACCACCTTCTTTGGTGGCGGTATTGGCCCAACAGATGGCACCAACGGCACCACGGTAACGCCAGGGCCGTGGAATATTCGCAACATGCTGCGTTCGTTTGAAGGACTGCCGGTCAATGTTGGCCTGTTAGGTAAAGGCAACGCCTTCGGCAGAGCCCCACTGGTGGAGCAAATTGTTGCAGGTGTCGCCGGTTTGAAAGTGCATGAAGACTGGGGTGCTACGCCAAACGCGATACGCCACTCATTGCGCATCGCGGACGAAATGGATGTTCAGGTATCGGTGCATACCGACAGCCTTAACGAAGCGGGTTATGTAGAAAACACCATTGAAGCGTTCGAGGGTCGCACCATCCACACCTTCCACACTGAAGGTGCAGGTGGTGGACACGCGCCGGACATCATCAAAGTCGCCAGTCAGCCAAATGTGTTGCCAAGTTCAACCAACCCTACCCTGCCTTTCGGCATCAACACTCAGGCCGAACTGTTCGACATGATCATGGTTTGTCACAACCTGAATCCGAACGTAGCTGCAGATGTCTCTTTCGCGGAAAGCCGCGTACGTCCGGAAACTATCGCTGCCGAAAACGTGCTTCATGACATGGGGGTTATCTCTATGTTCTCCAGTGACTCTCAGGCAATGGGCCGCGTTGGGGAGAACTGGTTGCGCATCGTGCAGACCGCTCATGCGATGAAGTGTGCACGCGGCAAACTGCCGGAAGACAGCGACAGCAACGATAACTTCAGGGTACTGCGCTATGTCGCCAAAGTCACCATTAACCCGGCAATTGCGCAGGGTGTAAGCCACGTTATTGGCTCAGTTGAAGTGGGCAAAATGGCTGACCTGGTACTGTGGGATCCGCGCTCGTTCGGCGCTAAACCAAAGCTGGTGATTAAGGGTGGGATGATCAACTGGGCGCTGATGGGCGATCCCAATGCGTCGTTACCAACACCGCAGCCAGTGTTCTATCGCCCGATGTTTGGTGCGATGGGTAAAACCCTGCAGGACACCTGTGTCACTTTCGTTTCTCAGGCCGCACTGGATGACGGCGTGAAAGAGAAAGCAGGACTGGAGCGTCAGGTTATTGCCATCAAAAATTGCCGATCGATTACCAAACAGGATTTGGTGCGCAACTCAGCCACGCCACACATTGATGTCGATCCTGAAACATTCGCCGTAAAAGTTGACGGGGTGCATGCCACCTGTGAACCGATCACTACTGCGGTAATGAACCAGAAATACTTCTTTGGCTAAGCGCACCTTTCGCGCGTTCTGATCTAAGGCGATTACAACATGATACTGATTGAAAACATTATTGGTAATACTAAAAACGACCCGTCATGGCAAGAAAAAACCAAGGGATATCAGCACGATGTGTTGTCTCTCGAGCAGTGGGAAGCCCAGAAGAGTCGTTGCCGTAAGCAAAGTGAACAAGGGCTTGATATCGGTATCGCGCTGGATCGCCGTGTTCGGTTAACGGATGGGGATGTTTTGTTATGTGATGACGACAAAAAATATCTGTTAACCGTTCATATCACCCTGCGCGAAGTTCTGGTTATCCACCTGGAAAGCCTGGCAGATGCAGGTTTCGAAGCGTCTATTAAACGCGTGTTTGAACTGGGGCATGCCCTGGGTAACCAACACTGGAAGTCAGTGATTAAAAGCACTGAGGTGTATGTGCCGCTGACTGTCGAAAAGAAAATGATGAATTCGGTCATGAAAACCCACGGCTACAGTGAGTCTGAATATCACTTTGTACCGGGTGAAACAGTGCTACCGCTTCTCACCCCGTCTGAGTCGCGACTGCTGTTTGGTGGCGCTGAAGATTCCCATGTGCATGTCAGCGTGATCCACCAGCATTCACATGAAGACCATGCTCACCCTCACCATCACGACCATCACGACCACGCACCTCATGGGAAAGAGCATGAGCATAAACATTAATATTGATGAACCACACCAGCTTCTTCATCTGGTCAGGGTGCTTCAATTTGGTGACTCGGTGCTGCCAGTAGGAGCATTTTCCTTTTCCTGCGGGGTTGAATCAGCCATTCAGGTTGGGCTGGTTCACGATGTTGTGACGTTAAAAGCCTTTGTCGAAACCTCGCTGAGGCAGGCCGCACAATGCGATGCCATTGGGTTGGCCCATGCTCACCAAGCCTTGCTTGATGGCGACTTCAGGCAAATTCTGGCCGTTGATCGCGAGATTATTAATCGCAAACTCAACGATGAAGCGCGGGTAATGACTCAGCGGATGGGCAAGAAGCTGGTGGAAATGACCATCAAAGTCTTCGAGTCAGAAGTGCTGACGTGGTGGCTTGATAAAATTAAGGCCGGTGAAACCGCAGGCACCTTTCCGGTAAGCCAGGCATTAATCATGGCATTACAGGGTGTCAGCGCCCAGGAAGCCATCGCCATGCATCAGTATGGCGTTGCCATGACAATCTTAAGCGCCGCCCAACGGTTGATGCGAATAACGCACTTTGATAGCCAGAAAATTCTGTTTGAGGTTAACAAAAGCATACCCGAATTTTGCCAGCAGGCCGTTAATGCAAATATCAGCGAGATGGCATCGTACACGCCACTGATCGATATTCTGGCAGCCGTACACGTTGATGCGCATGTGCGTTTATTTATGAATTAATGAAAAGGAAAGAACAATGAAAAAAATTACGCGCTTAGGTATTGGCGGCCCGGTCGGCTCAGGTAAAACAGCCATCATTGAAGTAATCACGCCAAAATTAATTGAGCGAGGTTATAAGCCGCTGATCATTACCAATGATGTGGTGACCACTGAAGATGCTAAACAAGTCAAACGTACCCTGAAAGGAATTCTCGACGAAGACAAAATTTTAGGCGTTGAAACCGGCGCCTGCCCGCATACCGCGGTGCGCGAAGATCCCAGCATGAATATTGCTGCCGTCGAGGAAATGGAAGATAAATATCCTGACAGCGATCTGATCATGATTGAAAGCGGCGGCGATAATTTAACCCTGACCTTCAGTCCGGCGCTGGCTGATTTTTATATCTATGTTATTGATGTGGCCGAAGGGGAAAAAATTCCGCGTAAAAATGGGCCGGGCCTGGTGCAGGCCGATATTCTGGTAATTAATAAAATTGACTTGGCCCCATACGTTGGCGCGAGCCTTGAGGTCATGGAACATGACACTAAAATTGTGCGCAGCGGCCGTCCCTATATTTTAACCAATTGCAAAACCGGCGAAGGCATCGATGCTCTGGTGGATATGATCGAAAAAGACTTCCTGTTTACTCACGCTAAATAGGGGGCCACGATGCAGATTAATGAAGAGGCGCCGCTGGCGCTTGATTCTCTCTCGCTGGGCGCATTAGCGCCCGAATTAGCGAATTATCAACATGAGCCGCCGCAAATGGCCAGTGCCGCCGTTGGCAAACACGGCTATCTGCGGCTGAGATTTGCTAAGCGTGGCGCTAAAAGTACCCTGCATGAAATGGAAAGAAAAGTACCGCTGCTGGTACAAAAAGCGCTCTACTGGGATGAGGAAATGCCGTTCCTGCCCTGTGTGACGATGATTTCCACTTCAGGATGTATTTTGCAGGGTGATCGCTTAACCGTTGAGATTGACGTTGACGCGGGAGCGTGTGCCCACGTTACCACGCAATCTGCGACTAAAGTTCATTCGATGGATAATAACTTCGCCGCGCAAACGCAGCATATTCGCGTCGGAAAGCAGGCCTATCTTGAATTTATGCCCGACCAGCTGATCCCGCATCGCAATTCACGATTTATCAGTGATACCGTGATTGAATGTGACAGCACCGCGACCGTCATTTATTCAGAGATTTTAATGTCCGGGCGCAAATATCATCATCAGGATGAGCGTTTTGGATTTGATGTCTACTCTTCCCGCATTACGGCGAAAAATGAGCTTGGCAACACCCTGTTTAATGAAAAACTGGTGTTAACGCCGAAAGAAAGGCCGCTGGATGTGGTAGGCGTAATGGGCAAATTTGACGTTTACGGCAACGTCATTGTTTTAACACCGAAAGAACATCAGGATGAAATTTTAGCCCAGTCGCCATCATTTTACAGCGAGCAGTTGTGTTATGGCGTCAGCCGTTTACCGAATGAATCAGGGCTTATTTTCAAAGTGCTTTCGTGCGACAGCACCGATGTGAAAAATGCTATCCGCGAATTCTGGCAAAAAGTTCGTAAAGTCACCACCGGATATTCATTACCCACGCCGTTTATCTGGAAAGTATGATTATTCCGTATTTGTGCCAGCCGAGGAAAAAGGGCTTCTATTGCCCTCTTTCCTCAAAGAGTTCGCCAGGGCAAAAGTCAATTATCAGGAGGAGTTACTGATATGAGTATCTCATCAAGCATATCAACTAAATGGGATCATTTCGCAGATTCCAACGGCGTGATTAAGTTTATCGACGTGACGCTGCGTGGATGCGCGCAGGTGATGTTTCAAAATAATCCGCTTACCGGATTAATCTTCTTTATTGCAATATTTATTGCTGCCTACGGTGAGGGAAACCCCGCTGCGGCATATGGCTGTGTTCTGGGTACCCTGATAGCAACATTTACCGGCCGCTTTCTTCGCGATCGCACATCCTGGCTGGCGGGACTTTACGGTTACAACGGCTGTCTGGTTGGGGTTGCGCTGCCGACCTTTCTGGCAGTGACGCCACTGCTTTGGTGCTGCATTGTTATTGGCAGCATCGTTTCGGTTATCGCCACCGTCAGTATTGCCGACGTACTGAAAACCTGGAAGGTTGCGGCGTTAACGGCTCCGTTCGTACTGACAACCTGGGTTATTTTGCTGGCAAGCTACGCGTTTTCTGATCTGCCAGCTTCAGGCTTGCCGGTCCCTGAACTTCCTCTTCCTTTAATGGATGTCAGCGCACAAAGCTTTTTTAACGACAGAATCTTCGAAAATTTATTTAAAGGCATTTCTGAAGTCTATTTATTGAGTAGCGTCACGGCCGGTGTGCTGTTTGTTGTCGGTCTCGCGGTGGCATCACGCTGGGCGGCGATATTCGCTATCGGTGGCTCGTTTCTCGCCATTATCACTGCCGCGTTGCTGGGTGCGAAAGCCAACAGTATTGAGAGCGGACTGTATGCGTTTAGCGCCGTACTGACGGCCATCGCCCTCGGTTCCACCTTCAATAAACCAAGCTGGCGCGTGCTGGGTTACACCTTGATTGGCGTGGTGTTTACCGTTTTTGTTCAGGGCGCGATGAATACGTTGCTGACTCCAGTGGGCATACCGACGCTGACCATGCCGTTTGTGCTGGCGTCGTGGCTATTCCTGGTACCGAATCAGGATATTATGCCACCGCATCGTCAAGGGCAGTAATGCTTTGCTGACCGATGATAACAGGAGCCACCCCAATGCTGTTGCATAAATTAATTGGCTGGATGCCAGGGCTTAACGATCTCATCCATTATAAGAAAGCGTTTATCAAGGATGATATTGTGGCAGGACTTTCGGTTTCCGCCGTAGCATTGCCGGTGGCTATTGCCTACACCCAGTTAATGGGCATTAACCCGGTGATTGGGCTGTATGCCTGTATCCTGCCGATGATTGTTTATGCATTATTTGGTACTTCGCGCCAGCTTATTGTCGGGCCTGATGTAGCAACCTGCGCGGTTATTGCCTCGGTAACCATGCCGTTAGCAATGGGAAATAGTGATGTCATATGGGAACTGACTATTATTATGACCATCATGACAGGGCTGTGGTGCCTGCTTGCAGGTTATTTTCGGCTCGCTATTTTTGCCGAGTTTCTGTCACAACCTATTCTGACGGGCCTGTTTAACGGCGTGGCGGTCACTATCGTTGCCAGCCAGATGAGCAATATTTTTGGCCTGACTCCGTTACCCACCAACTTCATCGCCAGCGTGCTGGCGTTACCGGGAAAAATAGTCGAACTGCACGGGATTACGCTGGCACTGGCCTTAAGCAGCCTGGCGATTTTATTACTTTTTAAAAAATTCAGACCGACCTGGCCCTCTACGCTTATCGTAATGGTACTAGGTACCGTGCTGAGTGGTTTTTTTGACTTCCATGCCGCCGGCATTGCCATAATTGGTGATATAGGCACAGGTTTACCGCATATTCACACTCCCTACTTTGACTTCTTGCTATATAAAGAACTGCTGATCCCCTCGCTTAACCTGACGGTTATCAGTATCGCCAGTTACATGATGACGGTCAGAAGCTTTGCAGAAAAAAATCATTATGAAGTGGATATTGACCAGGAGCTACGCGCATTAGGCTATATCAATATTGCCGCTGGCATCAGTCAGGGATTTGCCGTAAGCGCCGCGACCAGCCGCACCGCCGTTAACGATGCTAACGGTGGCAAAACCCAGATGGTCTCTGTGGTAGCGGCATTAATGATTGCGCTGGTACTGTTTTTCCTGACGCAATACCTTAGTTTTATCCCGCTGGCCGTACTCGGCGCCGTGCTTGTTTTTTCAGCGACCTCAATGTTTAGTCTGTCCACGCTGTATGCGATGCGTAAAACCAACCGCGCAGATTTTATTTTAGCGTCATTTACGTTTCTGGCGGTGCTGGTCGTTGGATTAGTGAACGGTATTGGCTTTGCTATTCTGGTCGGATTACTGCAGTTTTTGCACACTGTTTTCAGACCAACCGATTTACTCCTTGGTTTAGACGACGGTGGCGTTGTTCGCTCCATGCGTGCGGATAATGATATTAAACCGATCCCCGGTGCGCTGTTGTACCGTTTTAACTCACCACTTACCTATTTTAATATCAGCTACTTTAAAAAGCGGATTCATCAACTTATTGATGACTCATCCACACCGTTGCAATGGGTGATTATCGATGCTGCAAGCAGTTTTACCTATAACGACTCTACGGTGATGAAATATATCAGCGAACTGGCAAATGAATTAAAAAACAGAGAGATAAAATTAATTTTAGCCGGACGCAGCAGCGAATTACGCTCATGGTTACTTAAAAACCAACTGGCCTTGTACCCGAAAGGGCCGATATTAGTTCCCGATCTCTATTTTGCCATCGGTCTGATGCAAAGCTATCGCGAACAAAATGAAATTAACGAACAAACTCTGGCACTGGATTCCGCTGTTGCGCACAGAACCAGCCAGCTTAACTGATTTTGAACAAAATGATTAACCTGCGCAAAAAGATAACATTGCATGATTTATCTTACCGCCATGGAATTTAAGGAAACGACATGCCACTGAACCTGAAAGCACTAAGTTATGCACTTGCCTTAATCGTAAGTACTTCACCGTTTTTTTCCCACGCTGATAATTCGCCGTCACCGCGACACTCGCTCAAACTGGCGATTGGTGACGAACCAGCAGAAGGCTTTGATCCTTTGTTGGGCTGGGGTCACGGCAGCTACTTGTTATTACACAGCCCGCTGTTGAAACAGAAAATCGATTTAAGCTGGGATAATTTACTCACCGAGGAAGTGGTTAATAGCACCGACGGAAAAACCTGGACAATAACACTTAAACCCAACCTGAAATTCTCTGATGGTTCTTCTCTCACCGCCAGAGACGTCGCCTTTACCTATAATCAGGCTGCGCAAAGCGGCGGTAAAATTGATATGGGTAATTTTGCCTCAGCCAAAGCTCTGGACGACCGTCAGGTTGAAATTGCCTTATCTGCGCCGCAAAGCACATTCGTCAATGTCTTAGGGTCGCTCGGGATCGTGTCTGAAGAAAAATACGATGCAAAAACCTATGCGCAGAATCCTGTCGGCGCAGGCCCCTATCGCCTGGTAGATTTCCAGCCGGGTCAGCAACTCATCGTCGAAGCGAACCCTTATTATTCCGGCCCTAAAAATGATTTCGATAAGCTGGTCTTCGTCTTTTTAGATGAAGACAGTGCCTACGCGGCAGCGCAAAGTGGCCAGTTAGGGTTAGTCAGAATAGCGCCTTCTGTCGCGGTGACACCGAAACAGGGTTTAAAACTGTGGGTTCGTCCGAGCGTAGAAAACCGCGGAATTGTTTTCCCAACCACGCCCGCCGGAAAAAAAGACGCCAACGGTTATCCTGTCGGCAATGATGTTACTGCCGATGTCGCTATCCGCCGCGCCATCAACTACGCCATTGACCGTCAACTGCTTGCTGACCAACTAATGGAAGGCCACGCCATCCCCGCCTACACCGCCGTACAGGGTTTGCCCTGGGATAACCCAAAGGCATCGTTTAAAGACGGTGATATTGCCAGAGCGAAACAGATTCTGGATGACGCCGGCTGGAAAGCTGGCGATGACGGAATTCGGGTCAAAAACGGTAAAAAAGCGCAGCTCACGCTTTGGTACGCCAGTGGTGACAGCACCCGACGCGATCTGGCGCAGGCGGTTCGCGCCATGGTGAAACCTTTGGGTATCGAGATGGATCTGAAATCCGGCAGCTGGGAAACGGTTGAGCGAAATATGCATGCCAACCCGACACTGTTTGGCTGGGGCGGCCTCGATCCAATGGAGCTTTACCACCATTACAGCAGCAAAACCGCTGGCATTGAGTATTTCAACCCGGGCTACTACAGCAATAAAACGGTTGACCAGCATCTGCAACAGGCACTTGATGCACCAACCTGGCAGCAAGCTGTTCCTTTCTGGCAGCAGGTTGAATGGGACGGCAAAACCGGAGTAGGCGTACAGGGCGATGCAGCCTGGGCCTGGCTGCTTAATTTACAACATACTTATCTTGCAAATCCCTGCGTCGACTTAGGCAACGCCGCGCCTGAAGTTCACGGCAGCTGGTCGGTACTGAACAATCTGCAAGACTGGAAATGGACGTGCAACTGAAGCGCCTCTTTATGACAACGCTGAGCGTGGCCCGGTCTGACGGGCTGCGCCAGCTGCTGTTTACATTGCTGCGGCTGGTACTGCTGCTGATTCTGGTGATGGCGGGAACCTTTACGCTACTCAGCTTTTCGCCGGTTGACCCGATTCGAGCCTACATCGGTAACGATTTACTGCATGTGCCTCCTCAACAGTATCCGTTGATCGCTGCGCGCTGGGGATTGGATCAACCTTTATGGCTGCGTTTCTGGCACTGGTTTTCGCAACTGATACAGGGCGATCTCGGTTATTCGATGGTGTATAACGCCCCCGTCGCGCAAGTGATCGGTGAGCGCTTCTCGGTTTCTTTTGCCTTATTAGCCAGTGCGTGGGTGCTGTCAGGCGTGTCAGGTATCCTGATGGGATTTCTCGCCGGGCGTTATCTCAATCGCTGGCCGGACCGGTTAATCTGCCGCATCAGCTATCTGTCATCTTCACTGCCGACGTTTTGGGTCGGATTATTACTGCTGGTCATTTTTGCCGTGCACTGGCAATGGTTTCCGGTTTGCTGTGCCTGGGATCCGGGCAGCAACGCGCAGGACGCCAGCATTGGCGATCGTATTCATCATTTAATTTTGCCGGTGATTGCGCTGAGCCTGATGGGCTTTGGACAAATCGCGCTGCACACCCGGGAGAAAATTGCCGAAGTGATGCGCAGTGATTTTGTGCACTATGCCCGCGCGCAGGGTGATAAAGGCTGGTCATTGTTACGCGTACAGGTATTTCGCCATGCGCTGACACCGGCGTTATGCCTGCAATTCGCTTCGATAGGTGAATTGCTTGGTGGATCGTTACTGGCCGAAAAAATATTTGCTTACCCCGGCTTAGGGCAAGCCACCATTGACGCCGGGCTGCGCGGCGATATTCCTCTGCTGATGGGCATTGTGCTGTTTTGTACGCTGCTGGTGTTTTGCGGCAATAGTCTCTCTGCGCTGTTATTGGCAAGAATGAACCGGATTCTGGAACATAAATGATGCTAAATAATCCCGCTCCAGCGTTGCTACGGGTGATCTTTTCCACCCTGCTTCTCAGCCTGTTGACGATATATGGTATTTCTTTGCTGTCAGCTGATATACCGATCGATCTGCTGGCGCGCTATCAGCCACCGAGCGCTGCACACTGGTTTGGCACTGACAATATGGGGCGTGACCTGTGGTTACGCTGCTTTCAGGGCGCATTGATCAGTTTGCAAATTGGTGTTGGCGCAGCATTGTGCAGCGGAATCATCGCGATGCTGGTCGCCAGCCTGACCTTAATCCATCCGACCATCGACCAGGCTCTGCGGTTAGTTATCGACACGTTGCTCTCATTACCGCATTTGCTGTTGCTGATCTTAATTTGCTTTACCGTGGGGGGTGGAAAGCAAGGTGTGATCATCGCCGTCGCCTTAACTCACTGGCCAAAGCTGGCATTAATCCTGCGGGCGGAAGCACAACGCATCCGCACCAGTGATTACATGACGCTGGCCCAGCGGATAGGAAATGGTCGTTGGTACTGCTGGCGGGCGCATTATCTGCCCGCGTTATCGTCACAGTGGTTTGTTGGCACGCTGTTGATGTTTCCTCATGCAGTGTTACATAGCGCAGCGCTGAGCTTTCTCGGCTTCGGGCTGGCACCGCATGAACCGTCACTGGGCATTTTGCTGTCAGATGCTTTACGTTTTCTCAGCAATGGGAGTTGGTGGTTGGCGGTGTTTCCCGGCCTGATGCTTTTGCTGATTGTTTTACTGTTTGATCAAAGCGTTCGCGCTATTCACTCCCTGTGGCTGAGGAATCAATCATGCTAAATTTCAGGCACGTCTCTGTTGAAAATGTTCACTACAATTGGTTTGGCCGCAAACGGCTCTCACCGATCCTCAGCGATATCAATCTGACGCTGCAACGCGGTGAAATTACCGCGCTGGTAGGTGGCAGCGGCGAAGGTAAGAGCCTGCTGCTGCAAAGTGCCCTGGCGCTGTTACCGGAAAATTTGCGGATGCGCGGAGAGATCAGGCTTGAAGGTAAATCGCTTAATTCACGGCAATGCCAAAAGTTGCGTGGAAATACCCTGTGCTATGTGCCGCAAGGCGTAAGTTCGCTTAATCCTTTACTCAGGGTGGGCACTCAACTGAAGCGCAGTCTGCAACTGAGCGGCAGACATACCTGCGCACTGGCACTTGAGCAGCAGATTAAACACTTTCATCTTCAGACCGACATCCTGCTGAAGTACCCCAGGCAGTTATCCGGCGGTATGGCAAAGCGTGTGCTGGCATGTAATGCCGCGTTGGGCGGAGCGCACTATATTCTGGCGGATGAAATTACTGCCTGGCTCGATGAACCGCTGGCCTTCCAGCTCTTACAACAGTTACGCGCGCTGAGCGCCCAGGGTGCCGGAGTACTGTGGGTAACGCACGATCTGTCACTGGCGGCGCGTTTTGCCGATCGTATCGTCGCGCTTAATGAGGGGCGGATTAGCGATGATATCTCAATCAATGAATTAAAAAACGGCAGCGGCAGCGCAGCGCTACGCCGACACTGGCTGGCGCTGCCGGAATACTACAGCTTATTTCCTGACGACAGCTCGTCAGTTCAGGCACGGAGAGCGTGATGTTTTGTGTTTCTCAGCTGACTATCGAGCAAGATAAGCGCCTGCTCTGGAATAATTTATCTTTTGATTTATCCGCGGGTGAAAGATTAGGCATATCCGCGCCAAGCGGTTATGGCAAAACAATGTTAGGCCGGGTATTGGCCGGCTGGCAGACATATCAGCAGGGGCAAATTACCCTGGATGGTCTCCCGCTGCCGAAGCATGGCTATTGTCCTGTCCAGTTAGTTCCGCAGCATCCCGAGCTTACATTTAATTCATTCCGCACCACGGGAGATGCGCTACGCGACGCGTGGAGCCCTGATGAAACCCAGATGGCACATTTTCACGTCAATCCAGAGTGGCTGACGCGTAAACCCGGCCAGCTTTCCGGCGGTGAACTGGCGCGCATTGCGCTACTGCGCGCGCTTGATCCGCGTACTCGCCTGCTGATTGCTGATGAAGTGACTGCGCAACTTGATCCCCCTATCCAGCGAGACATCTGGCAGCGGTTAATTATCGAATCTCAGCAACGCGGTCTGAGCATCATTATTTTTAGTCATCAGCTGGCATTACTGCAGCAAATCTGCACGCGCATTATTGTTGCGCCGGTTTAAGAGGCAGGTGTTTCTGAAGAATAACTGCGGCTGATGCGCTGCAAAAATAACAAAACGCTGCACCGACCGGTGCAGCTTTTGTTTTTAGCAGACCCCGCCAGGATCCGAACATGGCTGAGCGGATATTCAGGCCGGTTTAATTAAGTTCTAAAAAATATTGTGCAATTTTGAAGTAGATTATCAGCCCGGTGCCATCAATGAGAGTTGCAATAAAGGGTGCTGAGACAACAGCGGGATCTATGCCCACGCGTTTTAAAACCATCGGAATAACTGATGAAATGATTGCACTCCACATGGTGATACAAACCAATGTCAGACTGACGATAAGCGTTATTTCAGGCCCAATCCCCATCATCCAGGCTCTACCGCAGCCCGCCAAACCCAGCGTGACTGCCACCATCAGTGATGTTGTCATCTCCTTGCGAATAATTTTACCCAAATCGCGCAAATGCACTTCACCCAGCGCCATAGCGCGCACCAGTGTTGAGGTAATCTGCGTGCCGCTGTTCCCTCCGGTACCAATCAGCAAAGGAATAAAGAAGGCCAGTGCAATCGCTGACTCTAACGCATCTTCAAAGTGCTGAATGACGCTGCTGGTGTAAGCTTCAGCAATAAATAGCAACAATAACCATACCGCACGTTTCTTCCACAGGGTAACTGGGCTGGTTTCAAGATAAGGTTTATCAAGCGGCAAACTTGCCCCTTGCCTTTGTGCATCTTCAGTAACATCATCCTCTAATAAATGCGCAATTTCTTTCGCTGTTACGCATCCCACGAGTTTGCCATTACTGACGACGGGGAGAATATCACAGTCGCTTTTAGAAATTAATTCGACAATATCTTGCCTTTGATCACCCGGTGCCAGACTAATGTAGCTTTCATCCATTAAATTAGTGATTGGCTGCATCACCTCTTTTTCTTTCAACATTTTTTTTACGGATAATATCCCACATAACTTTTTTCCATCCGTGATAAACACCTGTGATGGTATATCGTCATCTTTGAGTTTAGTTAGAAACATCTCGCGAGCTTCGTAAACCTGCAGGATATGCGGCAATGCGATATAGTCAGTGTCCATATACTGAGCTATAGCATCATCTTCAAATTCTGAATAATTGTTATGAATGGTATGTTTGACGTGATGAGGCATGGTTTAATTCCCTATAGAATAAAAATCTCATAGGGGCGACAAGACTTCAATAGGAAAATGGATCCCTACGTCTTGGTTTTAGCACTATACAACGTATCTCACGTTGTCTGCGACAACATAAGAAGTTACCTTGGCAACACCTTGATTCGATGAAACCTGTATTTCCCTGCGAGGCCTCTCTCGATGCCATCAGGGCGGTAACTTGTGTTTGTATAGGAGCCTCGCCATAACGAGATCGTTAACAACAGAACTATCTTACACAGCATCTTCATCATAACGTGTAAAAAATAGATTACGTTTATCAATTGTTTACAAAACCATACTAAGGGTGAGGCTTTTTAGCCTGCGCTTCGCGATTACACAACATTATTCTACTGCGAGCTTTTTTAGGACTCCCCGCGACAACACCTGGCGGGCATCCTTTAATGCTACATATATCCCAGCCATCGAATGACTTTCGCAGATTTTTTAAAGTCACGCTTCCTGATTGCATTCTGTTAGATAGCCGTTGAACATTATAACAACCCGCGCAATCAAAAAACCCTCTGCATCATCATAACATTTACAATAATGAAACTTGCTTTTGATATATAATGCAATAACATATTAATTCTTGATTGGTTATCTTGAAAATATTTTACTTCTTCCCGTTTTCCTACAGGCATCAGATAAATTTGACGCCACCTGTTTTGTCGTCTGATACCGGAGCCATTGATTAAACCTTAATATAAGGAATGACATTTCATTCACTTTAAGGATTTATAATGGCGGTTGACAAGCAAGCTAAACCTGCCCCTACCAAACAACTTGGCGTGCTTGCGATGACGTTACTCGTTATCAGCGCGATGTTTGGTGGGGGTGTATACAACATCCCGCAAAACATGGCTCAATCAGCCGCACTGGGCGCGATTTTGATCGCCTGGGTCGTTACCGGATTGGGCGTTTTTTTCCTCGCAAGAACCTTTCAGATTCTTGCGGACATTCATCCAGAAATGACGTCGGGTATTTACATGTACTCCCGGGCTGGATTTGGGAAATTGAGTGGTTTCTTAATCGCCTGGGGATACTGGATGTCAGCCGCATTCGGTAATGTCGGATACGCCGTCTTACTGATGGACGCACTGAATTACTTTTTCCCTCCCTATTTTCAAGGCGGCAATACCTGGCAAGCCATTACTACAGCTTCGATCATCATCTGGGCACTCAGTATTTTTGTTATGCGTGGGGTTAAAGGCATCTCGGTTCTTAACCTTGTTGGCACCATTGCTAAATTTATCCCGGTTGCTGTCTTTATCTTCGTGTTGGCCTTTTTCTCTCTGCGTTACCACATGATGGGAACTGACTTTTGGGGACACTTAAGAGATAACGCATTACATGATCGACCACTTGGCGGCCTTTTCGATCAAGTCAAAAGCACCATGCTGGTAACGCTTTGGATGTATATCGGGATCGAAGGTGCGGTTGTCATGTCTGATAAAGCCGATGGACGCACCGTAAGTCGTGCGACGATTCTCGGCTTTATCATTTCAACCGTCCTGTTTATGTTAGTCAGTATTTTGCCATTTGGCGTGTTCTCTCAAGGGGAACTTGCCGCCATGAATGCCCCCTCTACAGCGGCAATTCTGAGCGCGATAGTTGGCAAATGGGGTGGCGTCTTTATAAATATCGGCGTCATCATTGCCCTACTCTCTTCATGGCTGGTGTGGACGCTACTGGTAGCCGAACTGCCGTGGGCGTGTGCTAAAGATGGCACCTTTCCCAAGTTTTTTGCAAAAACGAATGCCAACGGCGTTGCTTCAAACTCACTATGGGTTTCAACACTGGTTATGCAGGCAGCAATGGCACTGGTCTTCTTCTCCAATAATGCCTGGAATGCCATGCTTTCTATTACCGGCGTGGTAATTCTTCCTGCCTATATCGGGTCCGCCGCATTTTTGTGGAAAGTTATAGCCAAAAAAGATTATCCAAAAACTGCTCGCTATAGCCTGAACAGCGCATTAGTGACGAGCGTATTAGCAACGCTGTATGGATTTTGGCTGGTTTATGCTGCCGGGATCTCCTTCATCCTTGTTGGATGTGCAATCTACGCCATTGGATTATTAGTATTCGTATGGGCACGTAAAGAACAAGCCCCTAAGGAGCCGTTATTCACAGGCTCAGAAAAAGTATTGGTGATGCTGATTATTATTGCTGCTCTGACCAGCTTGTGGATGCTCTTTACCGGCCATCTCCCGCAGATTTATAAACCATCCTGAATCATAATTTTATTATATAACTTATATCTGGAGTCAAAATGCACGCTTCTTTAAAACCTTGTAATAAGACCTATACCGTTGGAAAATGGATGCCATCCGATCAGCGTACTCTGCGCAATTGGATGTTAAAAATAATGGAAAAGGCCGAGAACAATACCGACGCATTATTACCCTGTGTCGAGGACTTTAAAAACTTTATCGAGAATGACCCGAAAGCATTTATGCTCTTTACGCAAATGTTTGACCAGGTTAATCAAGATGACGCTCACGCACTTTCGCCATCAGGATTACCGCAAGTACGCGATTATCAGCATATGCTGAGCTTAATAAACGTCATCATGACTCATGCGCCAGAGTTCGATGAAACAGGATTAGTGGGCTTCCCTTTTAACGCCATCTTCAACTGGTCTATGGCAACGCAAGGCGGCTGGAGTGGTTTCCTGGACGAACGAATCAATAAACATATTAAAATCATACTTAATGAATGGGCGGTGTTTCTCAGTTCAGCTCAAAGCACCTCGGTTTTAAATGACGATCCCCGCTCTGGCTGGTTTGGTGAAGACGCCCGTAAAGCTATGCCGACATTTGTGGATGACTTTATTTGCGACCCATCGCTTGATCATCACGGATTCAAATCATGGGATGATTTCTTTACGCGACAGTTCCGCGAAGGCGTCCGCCCTGTTGCTGAACCCGATAATGATGATGTGATTGTAAATGCTTGTGAATCAGCACCCTATCGCCTTGCCAAAGATGTAAAACAACGCGATCAATTTTGGATTAAATCACAGCCCTACGCGCTGCAATATATGATGGATAACGATCCTTTGGCTGAGGCTTTTACAGGAGCGACGGTGTATCAGGCATTTCTGAGCGCCCTGAGCTATCACCGCTGGCATGCACCCGTATCAGGCAGGATTGTTAAAACACGTATTATCGATGGAACCTACTACTCCGAAACATTAAGTGAAGGGGAAGATGTTGCAGGCCCAAATGCTTCTCAGGGATATATTACTGAACTGGCAACCCGAGCATTAATTTTTATTGAGGCTGATAATCCGGAAATTGGATTAATGTGCTTTATGGCCGTGGGTATGGCTGAGGTATCCACCTGTGATGTGACCGTTTACGAAGGACAACACGTTAACAAAGGTGAGCAATTGGGCATGTTCCACTTCGGTGGTTCAACTCACTGCTTATTCTTCCGCCCGGAAGTCAATCTGGAGTTTGATTTTCATGGCCAAACGCCGGGACTGGAAAGTAATAATATTCCTGTTAACAGCGCGTTAGCCCGTATCAAACGAAGCTAAGTCACGCAGCCGGGGCAGGTTCCTGCCCCGGAAAAATAATTCAGCGCATAGCGCTTATGCTTATGCCATTCCAACATCAAGACTTTGCAGCTGTCGTTAATTAACCTTAGAGCCTTACTGATTTATCAGCGCCAAAGATGCCTTTCAACAAGATGAAAGGCATCACATCAGGCAATACAGTTATCATTCCCTTTGAGTGGGAGCCGAATCAGCGATTACGCAAGCCAACTTTAGCAATTTGAGCATTGACCGGTATATTATGGCTGTGATGCCCTGGAACCTGACCATGCAGATCAAATTCAATATTCACCTGAGGGCCGAAGAACAGGCAATGGGTTGACCCACCGAAATGGAACATGCCCAATTGATCGCCTTTTTTGACATATTGCCCTTCAAAAGCGGTAATTTCACAGGTGGATACTTCAGCCATACCAATCGCCATAACGCACATCAGACCGATATCAGGATTATCGGCTTCAATGAAAATAAGACCGCGCGTGGCAATCTCGGCAATATACGACTGCGAGCGATCGGGACCGGCTGCATCGATACCGGCATACAGCGATTCTGAATAATAAGTTCCTTCAATCATCCGCGTTTTCACCACACGACCTGATACCGGTGAATGCCAGCGATGATAGCTCAAGGCACTGAGATACGCCTGATAGATAGTGCCGCCCTCAAACTGAGAGACCAGAGGATCGTTATCCATCATAAATTGCAGAGCATAAGGCTGAGCTTTAATCCAGAATTTATCCCGCAGCTGGACATCGGTTGCGACACGGTAAGGTGCTGACTCACAAGCGTTAATGATGATGGCATCATTATCCGGCTCAGCAACAGGCCGTGCACCTTCGCGTAGAGTACGAGTAAAAAAATCATCCCAGGAATGGAACCCGTAATGCGGTAATTGCGGATCACACTGGAAATCCTCTACAAAAGTTGGCATTGCGTTCAGAGCATCTTTACCGAACCAGCCTTTTTTGGGGTCATCACTCAGAACGTAAGCACTGTCAGCAGAACGCAAGAATTTTCCCCATTCGTTCAGAATCGCTTTCAGGTGCAAGTTGACTTTCTCGTTGATAAACCCAGCCCAGCCACCACGGGTTGCCATCGACCAGTCAAAGAGCGCATTGAACGGACAACCAACCAGCCCGGTTTCATCGAAATCGGGGGCATGGGTCATAATCACATTGATCATGCTCAGCATATGGTGGTAATCGCGTACCTGCGGCAGTCCGCCTGGTGACAGTTTTTTGTCTCTGCCAACCTGATCAAACATCTGGTTAAAAAACATGTACGCCTTAGGATCGCTTTCAATAAAATCCTTAAAATTCTGAACCACCGGGAGAAGTGGCGTATCATTATTTTCTGCTTTATTCATAATACGCAGTAACCATTCCGTCAGTGTTTTCTGATCGGAAGGCATCCATTTCCCGATAGTGAAGGTTTTATCGCAAGGATTGATTTCGTTATTCATATTAAGCCTCAATTAATTTATAAATTTTATCTGTAAAAAAAATCAAATACATTATGACTGGAGCACTTCTTTCTGCTCATCATTATTACTCTGTTCAATTACAGGTTTATTTTGCTGAGCGGAGGTATACCGGCCAAAGATAACCCATCCTGCGAAAGTAACCAGTGAGCCATAAACCACTGCCTGACTGCCTGAACTGTAAATGGCATAGAATGTATAGGCATTCGCGAGGAAACAGACCATACCGATTGTGACCAGTTTTGAATGGCTTAATTTTCCTTGTTTAAATTCATCAGATGACTTAATAATTGTGGAGCATGCAGACATTGATAGAATATAAGGAATAAGATCAATGACCACAGAGAAGTCGACAATGACGTTAAACTCATGACTGAAGCTTGGTGTGATGGACATCATCAAAAACAATGACTGAACAATACAAATGATGATCATGCCAATTACCGGTGCCCCCCGTTTAGTTATCTTCCCGAATATTTTGTAAAAATAGCCGACATCTGCGCAGGATTTAAAAACCTGGCCGGTAGTGAACTGCCAGGTCAGTAATGAGCCAAGACAGGCGATACACATCAGCAACTCGATAATTTTTCCGGTAACACCGCCAAACATGTGTGAATAGACTAAGCCGAAGGGCGCAGAAGAAGCAGCCAGTTCCTGATAAGGAATAATGCCGCCAATAACCGCAGTAGAAAGAATATAAATAACCGCAGTAAAAAGTGTTCCTGCCAAAACTGCAATCGGTACCGCTTTTTCAGGATTCTCCACCGCATCGGAATTGGCACTGGCCGATTCAAGACCTAAAAATGCCCACATCGTCAACGCCAGAGCCTGAGGCAGAGCATCAAAAAATCCAAGATGGTGGGGGTTCCAGCCTGCGACATAAATGTCAGTTTTAAACCAGAACCAG
Source organism: Winslowiella sp. 2C04 (assembly GCF_050037805.1). NCBI lineage: Bacteria > Pseudomonadati > Pseudomonadota > Gammaproteobacteria > Enterobacterales > Erwiniaceae > Winslowiella > Winslowiella sp. 2C04. Next base: position 3,489,114 of record NZ_CP188300.1, read on the forward strand.
CCAAGAATGATGATCCCGATAACCGGTATAATCACGCCCCATACGGTAACGGAACCAATACGCCCGGTTATTTTAGAGCTCCAGAAATTAGGTAACGTTGTCAGCCAGATAAACAGCATCGTCCACAATGCGGTCGCGATACCACCAAGTTCAATATCAAAAAAATTACAGAAATAGCCAACAGCCGAGATCGCGACCCCCACATTAGCAATTACAATAGCGATAGCATACGTGTAGTTGGCAAGCATATTACCCGACCGCCCAAAAGAATACTGAGCATATCCTCCCATCCCACCAATATTTTTACTGTAACGACCACATTTCGCAAATCCATAGGCCAAAGCCATTGCCCCGACTGAAGTTAATATCCAGGAAAAGATAGTGATATTTCCTACACCTGCCATTTGCGAGGGCAGCATAATAATACCTGACCCTATCATATTGACGACAGTGATTATTGTCAGTTGCAAAGCACCCATTTTATGCTTTTGGGAACCTGCCATAATTATCCCCTTATTACTTTTAGAAAGTAATTATCATAATGAATATGCACAGTCGCAGTCGATTATGCATATTTTTTTTAATTTAACTCCCGTATCGCTACTTTCTTATTCAGACAGTCTTCAGCAGGAGTCTACCGGAGGTGTTATCGGGGATCGCCCCCGATAACCGGTGATTAGAATAGTATTAAGATATTTAAATCCGACCTGATGGGATTTGCTGCGTAATACAGTGAATATTTCCACCACCCAGCAATATTTCGCGGCTGGATAACGGTATAATTTTATGCTGCGGAAATGCTTCCTGAATCACCGCGACGGCCTTAGCGTCCGTTTGCGGATCGAACTGTGGAAATATAACCCGTCCATTTGTAACCAGATAATTGACATACGAACCGGCCAGACGCTGACCCACGCCGCGGCTCATGCCTGGACTGGGTTGTATGGAGCTCGCTTCTTCTTCCGTAATAAACAGTGGACCAGGCTGGGGCAATTTTCGGACTTTTATCTTGCGTCCTTTAGCATCTGTTTCATTTTCAAGCACATCAAGCGCTTTTTTTGACCGGGCGTATTGAGGATCACTTTCATCATCCGTCCAGGTCAGGACGACTTCCCCCGGACTGGTGAAGCAACACATATTATCAATATGGCCGGACGTTTCATCCTCATAAACGCCTAAGGGTAACCAGATCACTTTATCAATATTGAGATAATCCCTTAAATAATCCTCGATCTGGGATTTCGTCAATGCAGGATTACGATCCGGATTAAGGTGAACTTCCTCCGTTGCGATGCAGGTCCCCTCTCCGTCGACGTGAATACCGCCGCCTTCTACTACCAACGGGGCCTGATAGCGTTCGAAGTTATGGTGGGCCAGGATCTGTGGCGCGACCTGCTCATCTTTATCCCAGGGATTGTAAAGTCCGCCTTTGACTCCACCCCAAGAGGTAAAAATCCAGTCGACACCACGGCGTTCACCCTTCTCATTAATGACCAGCGTTGGGCCACAGTCGCGTACCCAGGCATCATCGCTTTCCATCGGCACAATAGTGACCCGAGAAGGCAGTATAAGTTTCGCCTCATCTACACATTCCACTGGGACACCAACAAACACTGGCGTAGCGACACTGATGGCCTCGGCCACTGCAGCGTAATTTTTCTGAGCAGGTCTGGCTCCTTCCCGCCAGTTGTCAGTTCGGTACGGCCATAGCATCCATATCGCTTCGTGAGACTCCCATTCGGCTGGCATCCAGAATCCATCGTGTGCAGGTCGGGTAACGCGTGTTGTTGTACTCATCTTATTTCTCTCCTGTCACACTGAAAGCATTCCGGCCATCTGAGGTTGTCAATATGTTGTACATTTCGGGGCGACGATCGCGGAACAGGCACCACCAGTCGCGATGCTGTTTGATTGCATCAAGATCAAAGGAATGGACCAGAATACCTTCTGAGACTTTATCGGCCTGAGCGACGAGTGTGCCGGTTTGATCAGCGATAAAGGAGCTGCCATAGAAGGTCATTTCGAGGCCGGGAGTAAATTTACTCTCTTCAGTACCGATACGGTTAGATGCGATAACCGGCACCATATTGGCGCCCGCTGCACCACATTGCACATGAGTCCAGTGTGGTTGACTGTCATACTGGCCTACCCCCTCACCAGGTTCTGTACCTATCGCGGTCGGATGAAAAATCAATTCCGCACCCATCAAAGCCAATGAACGCTGAGTTTCAGGAAACCATTGATCCCAGCAGATACCGACCCCAATTCGGCCAAACTGTGTATCCCAGACGCGGAAACCGGTGTCCCCGGGAGTAAAATACTGTTTTTCCTGATAACCAAAATCATTGGGAATATGCGTCTTACGGTAATAACCCAGAATGGACCCATCGGCGTCAATCATTGCCAGCGAGTTGAAATAGGCATTATTTCCTTTCTCAAAAAAAGAAAGGGGCAGAACAATATTTAGTGATTTTGCTAACGCTTGAAAATGTCTCAGTAATGGACTGTTATCTACTGACTGAGCCAGAGTTAAATGACGCATATCCTGGTCAATACAGAAATAAGGCGACATAAATAACTCCTGAAGCAGAATCACATTAGCGCCTTTTGCCTGTGCTTCGCGTATGAGCTTATCTGCTCGTGCAATATTTTCCTCTAAATTCCAGCTGCAGTGCATTTGAGTTGCAGCCACCGTAACCATTCTGGTCATAGTTATCTCCTGATATTTAATAATTAATAAGTGATTCGTTCTGATGAAGAATATTATCTAAAAACTACCTTATGTAAAGTTTTCACTAATTACCTATATCTCACTGAAAAAAAAGAGAAGTTATTCATCTTGACATTTCGTGCTTAATTTATTTAAAGGAAGGTTTCATAGTAGTTAAAAGAATTATTTCATAATAAAAAACATAGAGTTAAAACATGATAGTAATTATCATTATGCTTTTCGATAGAGGAATGGCCTAAAAAAGACATTTTTGTTGAAGCTCAGTCGCTATTTGTTTATGAATGAAAGTGAGCAAGCCCCATAAAAAGAAACAGCATGTTTAAGCATCATTTAATTAAGGTATCAGCGTGTTTACACATTATTTAATTCGGGCTGAAGTAATCAGCAAGCAGATAAACAGCGGCAGTAGCAGGTAAGCATCGTAATTTTCTCGCCACGACGATTAATAGTTTGGAGTGAATGTGATTAATAGCAGGATTGCGGCGACAGCAATCATCAGGGCGCAGGACACTGGCTGACGCTCTGAGCCCCACGCGGACGCGCCTGGAGCATTGTTATTTCTACTACAGACCTACGCTTTCGATATTATCGTTGCTCACACTCAAAGCGATCCAGTAGAAGCATACGTTTGGCAACTTCAGTAAATAATGCTGACGTTTTAGTCGTTTGTGGTTGATAGATTCTGAAACCGATGATCGTGCGCTTACCCTCATCCCAATAATCACCCTCACAACCTTCGACGTTCAAAGCAGAGATTGCCCGCTCACGCAGCTCCTCGTCGATAAGCTCGCAAGTGTAGGTACGGACCTCATATTGTTCTTCCGGCTCACCATGCAGGAACAACACGACATCGGAATATGATGTCCAGTGTTCGAAAGAAAAACGCAGTGCTGGATAGCCGGACCATGTGTGCTGTGTCACTTTTACTTCATATTGCTGTCGACTAAATTGCGCAGTTAGCCAACGTCTACCTTCCTCCATCATCCCCTTAATCACACTGTTTTTCAGTTGCACCATTTCATGTATCCGATGCAGGTTTTCACGGATAAACTCTTCAGTTTCCACGGGGAAGGCCGGATTTATCATCAATGACTCCAGATGTAACACATATTCACGTAGCAGAATTAACCACTTATTCAGCGGCGCGCTGATAAAAGCCTCACCGAGGCGGAGAGTCAGTTGTCGGGTAAACTCACGATAGCTGACTCCCGTCCAGCCAACTGGTGCGCGACCATTCGGTGACAGCACGATGTAGTAAGGCTTTTTCTCCCGATAGCTTTCGTCATTCAGGTAAGCAGTGTAATCATCAAATGGGTTATTCAGTAGATGCCCGATTTTGTTTTCGATGATCATTACCCATTCATTCGACTCGAGAAGAAGATCAATACGATTACCCGCCACGGTGCTTACCTCACGTTCCGGCGGTTTAATCAGTGCTGATGCGAGGTCACTCGCCTCTTCCAGACAAGCCAATAGTGCATCCAGCGTCAGTGTATCTAATCCATGCTCACCATCAGGATCGAGATAAAATGCCAGCACGTCACTGACTGGGTTTTCATAATGTCCTCGTGCCCCAACAGAAAAAAGGTTAGCTTCTCTTTCGTGCGGAACAGGTAAGGTTTTAAGATGGTTGAGTAGAGATTCTAAATCCGTGAGTTTCATACAAAGATCCTTGTGATATTAACAGCCTTTTTTTGATAACTGTGGACTAAGAGTCAATCTAATCAATAACTGAAACCCTTTTCCATTACTTTCTCACAGACTATCAAGATCTTATCGATCATCCCTAATAAAACCGGCAATCAATGTCGGTTAATCCACTATGGATAAGTAGGTTCGACAGCTGAAAGAAGAGCAAGGGGAGAAATACCCATATCGTGACCAATGACACCTGAGCAGGTTGAAATACGCGAACTGAAGAAAAGACTTCGATGCGTTAAAATGAAGAGTGATATATTTAAAAAGGCTACTGATGTCGCCGGATCTCAGACAGAGTATCGGGCTGCGTTTAAGTGGCTGATGAATCAGGGCCATACTTTTTTAACCAGGCGTAGAGGCTGTGCGTGGTGATATCAAAACGGGTGGCGACGCATGCAATGGAATGGCCGCGGTCAACAACCTGTTTAACCGCTTCAATTTGGTACTCTTCGGGATGACGTTTATCGCTCATGGGCACCTCTCTTATCAGTCATCTTAAATGACTCTGAGGTGTCTGTTAAACCCGCGGTGATTCAATGTTCCCGCGGGGTTTAGCCTAAATGCTGAGAAGGCCCCCGACTCATCAGCATAGCAGTCTGGCACAAGCTTACCCGGTAGTTCGCATTTGGCCGGTGTGAGTTGAGCAGCACCTCTTTTCCCGGAATATGAAGCTTTGGTGTCTGCCAGCGGACGTCAGGTAATGATAAACATCAGGGCGCAGAAAATTATTTACTTCAGCAAGTATAAAAAATCACATTCTTCTATATGTATTTATTTTTTAATAAAATTCATATGTTCGCATAGCTATTTCAGCATCCATGAACGCCAAAGAAGCTCCCTGTCCAGAGGAGTTGCCCCAATATAAATGAGACACATTTCACATTTATAAAAAAAAGCACAAGTAAAGCGGAAGGAATACTGGAAGCTTTAGGGTGGCATCATCACCCACAACCCCATAACAATTAGCTGATTTTATTATGAAATTAAAAAACACAAGAACCCACTCATAATTATAATATCCAGAAAGAATTTTATAACCAAGAGAAAAACAATTTTTTTATTGTTTCACAAAGTAAGAATTTACGATACCTTACATAAGCCACATACAGGTGGGGTTAAACCAATAAGGATATAGAATATGAGAACGTTATCATTACAGGAAATGGAACAGGTTTCCGGAGCAGGAAATTATTCAGATAAATACGGCCCGGGTAACAGCAACAGCAGCAGTAAAAATAATGGCGGTAATTCCTCCTCCAGTTCATACGTTGAAGGATGCAATAACGGAATTATTGGTGGAATGATTGCTGGATCGGCAGGCGGAGTCGTTGGACTGGGGCTGGGTCTTGCTGGCGGAGCGATTGCGGGCGGATGCTTCTCTGGAAGCTCATCTTCTAATAATGGTAGCAATAACAGTAGTGCTGGCAATATCGGCGGACAGTGTCACTGGTAGTCACCATCCCGGCTGAAACGCCGGGATATTCGGAGTGAAATAATGCAGAAAGTAATTAGTGGACTGGTAATTTTTGTTTGTGTTCTTTTGTCAGCATCATTTTTAAAAGGTGCGGGAGTGGGTTTCGAAAAGTGGTATGGGGCTCCACAGGGTATTTCACAAATTATTGTGATAATCCTGACCATGGTAGGTTTTGTGAAAGCAGCACTCTATCTGCTACAGTTATTTTTCAAAAATAAAAAAAATTAACCTCCGTTAATATAAATAAGAATCTCTTGTTCTGCTGGAAAAATCATTTCTGGCAGAATAAAATTTTTTTAAGAATGAAAATTAATATTTTACTTATCATCAACAGATTCTCTTCAGGCTGAGCACTCTGTTAGCCAGCACCTTCATGGAATGAACTGAATGTACAGAAAGGAAGCGATAGAAAATCGTTCACACAGCTGGCGTGGCCACGCACTACTTCTCCCCGGCGTACCTTTGTGGGTTGTTGCTTTATTCAGCTTCTTTTTCTTTACAGTTTTCCTCGCTTTTATTATTGCGGGATCTTACACGAGAAGAGTGAATGTAGCAGGTGAGATCACCACCTTTCCAAGACCAGCTAATGAATCGCCACAGGTTTAACAGACACCTCAGAGTCATTTAAGATGACTTAAAAGAGAGGTGCCCATGAGCGGTAAACGTTATCCCGAAGAGTTTAAAATTGAAGCGGTAATACAGGTTGTTGAGCGTGGCCATTCTGTTTCCAGCGTCGCAACACGTCTCGATATCACTACTCACAGTCTTTACGCCTGGATAAAGAAGTACGGGCCGGACTCCTCCACCAATAAAGAACAGTCAGATGCTCAGGCCGAGATCCGCCGACTCCAGAAGGAGTTGAAGCGGGTTACTGACGAACGGGACATATTAAAAAAAGCCGCGGCGTACTTCGCAAAGCTGTCCGACTGAGGTACGCCTTTATCCGTGACAACAATCGTTGCTGGCCTGTCCGCCTTCTCTGCCAGGTACTGGATGTGCATCCGAGTGGGTTTTACGCCTGGCTTCAGCAGCCACATTCACGACGGTATCATGCTGACCTGAAGCTGACGGGGCATATCAAACAGTTCTGGCTGGAATCGGGCTGTGTTTATGGCTATCGCAAGATCTATCTCGATCTACGGGATACCGGGCAACAATGCGGTGTAAACAAAGTCTGGCGGTTGATGCAACGTGTGGGGATAAAGGCTCAGGTCGGAGACCGAAGCCCACGGGCGCGTAAAGATGAAGCCAGTATTGTGACGCCTAATAAGCTCCAGCGGCAGTTCAACCCGGAAGCACCGGATGAACGTTGGGTGACAGACATAACCTATATACGAACCCACGAAGGCTGGCTGTATCTTGCCGTGGTCGTTGATCTGTTCTCGCGCAAAGTTATCGGTTGGTCAATGCAACCCCGAATGACAAAAGATATTGTCCTGAATGCGCTTCTGATGGCCGTGTGGCGACGTAATCCTCAAAAACAGGTGCTGGTTCATTCTGATCAGGGTAGTCAGTATACAAGCTATGAATGGCAGTCGTTCCTGAAGTCGCACGGACTGGAGGTCAGTATGAGCCGTCGCGGTAACTGTCATGACAACGCGGTTGCAGAAAGCTTTTTCCAGCTACTGAAGCGTGAACGGATAAAGAAAAAGATCTACGGAACGAGAGACGAAGCCAGAAGCGATATTTTTGATTATATCGAAATGTTTTATAACAGTAAGCGTCGGCATGGCTCGAGCGAGCAGATGCCACCGACTGAATATGAAAACCTATATTATCAACGGCTCAGAAGTGTCTAGATTATCCGTGGCGATTCAAAAGGCTTAACCGCACTTACCGAACAGAATTCCATGATTTTATCTGTTCACAATCCTGAATGAAGTACGGGAAATCACTGAAAGATGGCTGTCAGAGGTTAACTGTGAACCTCCGCATGAATTACTGAAAACCTGGCGGCGGAGGAATACTGGCTACAATATCATCTGGCCGGGATCTCAAACAGAGCGTGGAACTAAAACGGATCTCTTTATAAGCCCAAGAGCTATCGGCCAGCGCATTAGAGTAAAGGCTACAGGCCATCTCAGGCTGGATACGATTGATTAATTCTTCGTCAGTCTCGCCTGATTGAGTATTACGGTGATTTTGCAGTGGTCAGGCATATTACTCTCCTGGTTCATCATCGGGCGCACGCTGAAATGCGCCCTGGGATGAGGACTGTTTGATGATTGCGTCGTCTCAGCAGTTAAGGCTGCCTACCTGACCGGTATCAATTCTATTTTTATAAAGTCAACATATTCAATGTGATAGCGTTATGCCAATATATATACAGCATTCAGTTTATTTAATGTTTAATTCTGGTTCGTAATATAGCGTCTAACAAAATATATAAGGACTATTCCTAACATGAAAATTTCAATCATTGCTGCCACCGTTTTAATTGGTGCTTTTTTAAGCGGATGTTCTGTGCAAAACGATAAAACACAGTTTCAAGGCCTGGGCTTAACGTATCAGTCAGATATCAAAAAGCTGGATAATGGAGATTATCTCACCGAAGTTGAAGCCGCGCCTGCTGCAGGTCGTATTCCAGGTGCTATTGGCACTGCAACTAAAAAAGCTACTGACTTTTGTCGTGTACAAAATAAATCCATGCAAGAAGTGAAAACTGATATTGATACACACTTACTCGTTAATGGCGTTGCTCGCCTGACTTTCAAATGTGTTTAAATATCCCTAAGCTGTAAAGTATTCCATAAGACTTAGAGAGCCGTTGTGAAAGCGGCTCTCAGTTTTTCCAACGCTGCTTTGCATTGGTAAAGTAACTATTGGTAATGGCAGCATAGTTGTCGGGTTAAAAGACTCAACAGATGTAATTTCCGCTAACTCGCGCGAGCGAATTGCATCGTGAATATTCTCGAAATACCCAAGACTCTTTTGTTTTTCGGTTGCGCATAATGTAAGCAATCCACTTATCATTACGCTTACACCAGCAGACCCCTTTCTCCCATATATGTTATTTTTGAGAGCGGTTCTATTCATCCCATTCCGGCTTCTTGTCACCAGCCTTAAATTACACCGTCTCTGACGCCGCCAGGGCTATGGACGTTGGCCTTTCTACGATGACAAAATGGGTAAAATAACTGCGTGATGAGCGTCAGGGAAAAACGCCAAAAGCCTCCCCGAACAGTTCTCGATAATCGGGAAACTCAGGGCGCGTTACCCTGTGTCCACACTCTACCATGTGTTCTGGATTCATCGCAGCAGCTACAAATACTGGAAAACCGTCCTGAAAAACCCGACGGCAGACGAACTGTATTACGCAGGTACAGCGTTATGCTCACCTGGCACCGAGCCACTTAACTGAACATGCGCGCAAAATTGACTCACTTTTGGGGGGTGACGACACAAATATGACATAAGGGGGAAATCAGATGGGATTGAGAATTGCTTAACTTATTGAATTGGTACGCCCTACAGGATTCGAACCTGTGACCTACGGCTTAGAAGGCCGGTGCTCTATCCAACTGAGCTAAGGGCGCATGGTGACTGCGACGAATTATACGGTGCGCGTGTGATGAGTCAACGTTTTTACTTGTTACTACGCCCTGTTGCTGCACTTATGAACAGTAACAGCCTTATTTGTGCCTGAAAGCGCTATTAATCACAGATTATTTAAGTTTTACTCAGTGTCGGTTCAGCCGTGAATCAATTGAATAGACATTGCCGTGTTCCGCTTCAGTGAACGTCTCTGCGGGCGCAAAACGCGCGTTGTAGCGCAAGCGGAAAGCATGCATCTCCTGAGCATCGGGCTCAGTCTCGCGCAGGAAGCTAAGCGCCAGTCGAACATGTTCCCCGCTCAATGTGGTCGGCAGATAGGCTTTGCGCAGCACGCCGCGCCAGAACATCAGGCTTTCATCGGACTCATCAACAATAAAGACCTGATAGATAAATAACACGCTGGCCGCATTGGCAAAGTGGGATTCATTATCACGAGAGAGATAATCGACAAATTCATCCCCTGCCGGTTTTCCCATCAGGCTAACCAGCGATTCCACGTAAACCGGGTCGAGATTCAGCCGTTTGCTCAGCGCTTTGGTTGCCCGGCGTGATTGCGAGTTGAGCACGCGGAAACCAATAATAAACACCAATACCAGAGTCACGAGCATCAGCCAGATCATGCGTTATCCTGCCAAAAGGCGTTGAATCGGGAAATAAGGGTCGTCAGAGTAGCAGTCAGCCCGGGGGCAGGCAACCTGCTGAAGGGGCTGGCGCGGGTTGATATCGCCTGAGTAAAAAAATCTCATGCCTGGATTATCAGCAAACAGAGAACATTCTGTGCCTGACAGCGGCGCTGGCTTCTGACAGAATAGGCGTATTCCCCCGTTTCAACTTAACACAGATGGATTTCCTCTCTGATGGTAGCAAAAATTATTGACGGTAAAACGATTGCGCAGCAGGTGCGCCTTGAGGTTGCTGAAAAAGTTAAGCAACGTCTGGCTGACGGAAAACGTGCACCTGGCCTGGCAGTGGTGTTAGTCGGTGAAAATCCGGCATCGCAGATTTATGTCGGCAGCAAACGTCGTGCTTGTGAAGAAGTCGGTTTTCTTTCGCGTTCATACGACCTGCCCGCCACCACCAGCGAAGCCGAGTTACTGGCGCTGATTGATAAGCTGAATAACGACAGGGAAATCGACGGTATTCTGGTGCAGCTGCCGCTGCCTGCCGGCATCGATAATGTCAAAGTGCTGGAGCACATTTCGCCGGATAAAGATGTGGATGGGTTCCATCCGTATAATGTTGGTCGTCTGTGCCAGCGAGCGCCCAAGCTGCGCCCCTGTACGCCGCGCGGCATTGTAACGCTGCTGGAGCGTTATAATATCGATACCTATGGCCTGAACGCGGTAGTGGTTGGCGCATCCAATATCGTCGGCCGGCCGATGAGCATGGAGCTGTTGCTGTCCGGTTGCACCACCACCGTCACCCACCGCTTTACCCGCGATCTGCGTCATCATGTTGAGCATGCCGATCTGCTGGTGGTCGCGGTCGGTAAACCGGGCTTTATCCCGGGTGAATGGATTAAGCCAGGCGCGATTGTTATCGATGTCGGAATTAACCGTCTGGAAAGCGGCAAAGTGGTCGGCGATGTGGATTTTGACAGCGCATCAGAACGCGCAGCCTATATTACGCCGGTGCCTGGCGGTGTCGGCCCGATGACGGTGGCAACCCTGATTCAGAATACCCTGCAGGCATGCGAAGAGTATCACGACGGAGCAGCAAAATAATGGCAACCTTTTCTCTGGGTAAGCACCCACACGTAGATTTATGCGATTTACTGAAGCTGGAAGGCTGGGTAGAAAGCGGCGCGATGGCCAAGACGCTGATTGCGGATGGTTATGTTACCGTAAATGGCGCGGTTGAAACCCGCAAACGCTGCAAGATTGTCGCCGGACAAGTTGTTGAGTTTGATGGTAATCAGGTGACAGTCACGGCCTGAAGCCAGTGATTAACGGCAGCCCTGGCTGCCGTTTGATGACTTATCCTGAAAAGTACGTTTAGCGTAACTGTCATCAGGATAAGAATTCGTAGGATTGTAAATCATTCTGGAAGCTGCTCAAGCTTTTAAAAAAAAGAGGCCTGGTCGTATCCAAACTCCATGTTGGTTAAACATCCTTTTACTGACAATATCTTCATCTTCCCGCTAATTTAAATCTCATTTACTTACGACGCCAGCTGGTTCCCTGCGGGCCATCTTCCAGAATAATGCCCAGCTCGTTCAGCTTATCGCGGGCAATATCCGCTTGCGCCCAGTCTTTTGCCTGGCGCGCATCAAAACGCATTTTGATCAGCGTTTCAATCTCCGCCACTTCCGCGTCGTTACTCTGTGCACCGCTTTGCAGGAACTGCTCCGGATCCTGCGCCAGCAGGCCCAGCACGCCCGCTAACTGACGCAGTTTCGCCGCCAGACCGTTGGCTGCGCCGATATCTTCGCTTTTCAGGCGGTTAACCTCTCGCGCCATATCGAACAGTGCCGAGTAGGCTTCTGGCGTGTTGAAATCATCGTCCATCGCCTCGCGGAAACGCGCTTCAAAGGCTTCCCCACCGGCAGCGACTGCACTCGCGTCGGTGTTGCGCAGCGCGGTGTACAGACGCTCCAGCGCGGCACGCGCCTGCTTAAGGTTATCTTCACCGTAGTTGAGCTGGCTGCGATAGTGGCCGGACATCAGGAAGTAACGCACGGTTTCCGCGTCGTAATGCGCCAGCACGTCACGCACGGTAAAGAAGTTATCCAGCGATTTTGACATCTTCTCGCGGTCAACCATGACCATGCCGGAGTGCATCCAGTAATTAACATAAGGGCCGTCATGTGCGCAGGTTGACTGGGCAATTTCGTTTTCATGATGCGGGAACATCAGGTCGGAACCGCCGCCATGAATATCAAAATGCTCGCCAAGCTGTTTGCAGTTCATCGCTGAACATTCGATATGCCAGCCCGGACGTCCTTCGCCCCACGGTGACGACCAGCTCGGTTCACCGGCTTTCGACATTTTCCACAGCACGAAATCCATCGGGTTGCGCTTCACGTCAGCAGCCACTTCAACACGTGCGCCCGCCTGTAACTGCTCCAGATCCTGTCGCGAAAGTTTGCCGTAATCGGCATCACTTTCTACCGAGAACATCACGTCACCATTGCTGGCAACATAAGCATGTTCACGCTTAATCAGCTTCGCCACCAGCTCGATAATTTCGCCGATATGACGGGTAGCACGCGGCTCGAGATCCGGCGGCAGAATATTCAGCGCGGCGAAATCGGCATGCATTTCGGCGATCATGCGATTGGTCAGCGTTTCAACGCTTTCGCCATTTTCATTGGCACGCTTGATAATTTTGTCATCAATATCAGTGATATTGCGCACGTAATTCAGCTGATAGCCGCAATAACGCAGATAACGCGAAACGACGTCAAACGCCACAAAAGTACGACCGTGGCCAATATGACAGAGGTCATAAACGGTAATTCCGCACACGTACATGCCGATCTTGCCAGCATGAATAGGTTTAAATTCCTCTTTTTGACGACTCAGGGTGTTGTAAATCTTTAGCATTGAGACATTCCGTATGACGTGTGCGGGTTAACAAACTGATTATTTCCCGGGTAGCTGGCGCGGCAGCAACAACGGCAATCACCCGGGTATATAAAGGCTTATTTTGACGTATTGTTAACGTAAGCGCGCTGCAATGCAAGAACATGGCAGCAACTCGGCTGATGTCGCCATGCTGACGCGTCATCACAATTTGTGATATAAGAAGCGTCTGTCAAAACTGGCCCGGCATTTTTACTACCCTGCCGTGAGCACAGTCGTTTAAAACTCCCACCTTTAACAGGACGAGATTATGGTTACTTTCCAGACCAATCATGGCGACATCGTTATCAAAACTTTCGACGATAAAGCCCCAGCCACCGTGAAGAACTTCCTGGATTACTGTCGTGAAGGTTTCTACGACAACACCATTTTCCACCGTGTAATCAACGGCTTTATGGTTCAGGGCGGCGGCTTTGAGCCAGGCATGAAGCAGAAAGCAACGAAAGAAGAAATCCGCAATGAAGCTAATAACGGCCTGAAAAACACCAAAGGCACGCTGGCAATGGCGCGTACTTCTGCCCCACACTCCGCCACTGCCCAGTTCTTTATCAACGTTGCAGACAACGACTTCCTGAACTTCAGCGGTGAGAACCTGCAGGGTTGGGGTTATTGCGTATTTGCTGAAGTAGTTGAAGGTATGGACGTGGTTGAGAAAATCAAAGGCGTTGCTACCGGCCGTAGCGGTATGCATCAGGACGTGCCAAAAGAAGACGTCGTGATCCAGAAAGTGACCGTTAGCGAGTAATGTCACGCACGCTATTTATCGCAGATTTGCATCTGTGTGAAGAAGAACCGGCAATTACTGCCGGTTTTCTGCGTTTTTTACAGCGCGAGGCACCGCATGCCGATGCGCTGTATATTCTTGGCGATCTGTTCGAAGCCTGGATTGGCGATGACGACCCTAATCCGCTGCATGCCGAAGTCGCGGCGGCGCTGATGGCGCTGAAGCAACAGGGCGTGCCCTGCTACTTTATTCACGGTAATCGTGATTTTCTGCTGGGCCATCGCTTTGCCCACGCCAGCGGCATGATTCTGCTGCCGGAAGAGCAGCTGCTGGAACTGTATGGTAAACGCGTACTGATTCTGCATGGCGACACCCTCTGCACCGACGATCAAGTCTATCAGCGTTTTCGCCGCAAAGTGCATCAGCGCTGGCTGCAAAAGCTGTTCCTCGCGCTGCCGCTGTTTATCCGCCAGCGCATCGCCGCCAATATGCGCGCCAACAGTAAAAATGCCAATCGCGGCAAATCCGCAGCCATTATGGATGTTAATCAACACGCGGTAACGGATGCTTTCCAGCGCCACCAGGCGCAGTGGATGATTCACGGGCATACCCACCGGCCTGCGGTACACGCCTTACAAATTAATGGTCAGCCAGCAGAACGCGTGGTGCTGGGTGCCTGGCACCAGCAAGGCTCGATGATTCAGGTCGATGCTGACGCCGTGACGCTGAGCGCTTTCCCCTTCTGATCTCGCCTTAATAAGCCGAATTTTGCCGCGCCAGGCGGCTACGCAACCGTTTTCCTTGCTGTCGAGTCATGGTATTCTCTCTGCCCTTCCCACCCGGCTGTTTAAAATCGCACGGGTGAAGTTTGTACAATCACAGGAGTCAGACTCGCATGTCATCCAACGCCGCCCCAGCCCGCATTGCCATTGTTATGGGTTCAAAAAGTGACTGGGCAACCATGGAGTTTACCGCAGAGATTCTTACCACCCTTGCGGTTCCTTTCGACGTTGAAGTGGTCTCAGCCCATCGCACCCCGGATAAACTGTTTAGCTTCGCTGAAAACGCAGCGGGAAATGGCTATCAGGTCATTATTGCCGGTGCCGGTGGCGCGGCCCATTTGCCAGGCATGCTGGCAGCGAAAACGCTGGTTCCGGTGCTGGGTGTACCGGTACAGAGCGCCGCCCTCAGCGGTGTTGATAGCCTCTACTCCATCGTGCAGATGCCGCGTGGTATTCCGGTCGGTACGCTGGCGATTGGTAAAGCCGGTGCCGCCAATGCCGCGCTGCTGGCGGCGCAGATTCTGGCAATCCACGATAGCGTACTGGCGGCGCGTCTGGCCGACTGGCGTCAGAGTCAGACCGATGAAGTGCTTAACAATCCTGATCCACGGGGTAATGCATGAAGCCGGTTTGCGTATTAGGTAATGGTCAGCTTGGGCGCATGCTGCGTCAGGCTGGCGAGCCATTGGGCATCGCGGTGTATCCGGTGGGGCTGGACGCCGAGCCGGAAGCGCTGCCCATTCAGCAAAGCGTGATTACTGCCGAGATTGAACGCTGGCCGGAAACTGCGCTGACCCGTGAACTGGCGAAACACCCGGCGTTTGTAAACCGCGATATTTTTCCAATATTGGCCGATCGCCTGACGCAAAAACAGCTTCTCGATCAGCTTGGCCTCGCGACCGCCCCGTGGCAGCTGTTGGCGTCAGACGATCAATGGCCGCAGGTGTTTTCAACGCTCGGTGAACTGGCGATCGTTAAACGTCGCACCGGCGGCTATGACGGGCGCGGACAGTGGCGTTTGCGTGCCGATCAAATCCAGCAGCTGCCGCCAGAGTGTTACGGTGAGTGCATCGTCGAACAGGGCATTAACTTCAGTGGCGAAGTCTCTCTGGTGGGGGCGCGCAACCCTAATGGCGAGACGGTATTTTATCCGTTGACCCATAACCTGCATCAGGATGGCATTCTGCGCACCAGCGTGGCGTTGCCTGAGCCGGATGCCGCACTGCAACAGCAGGCGGAGCAGATGCTGTCTGCCATTATGCATAAGCTGCACTATGTCGGCGTGATGGCGATGGAGTGTTTTGTGGTGCCGGAAGGTCTGTTAATCAATGAACTGGCCCCGCGCGTGCACAACAGCGGTCACTGGACGCAAAACGGCGCATCGATCAGCCAGTTTGAACTGCATCTGCGAGCAATTCTTGATTTGCCAATGCCGAAACCGGTAGTCAGCTCGCCGTCGGTGATGGTTAATCTGATTGGCACCGAGATTAATTTGCAGTGGTTACAGCAGCCGTTAGTTAATCTGCACTGGTATGAGAAAGAAGTGCGTGCCGGACGTAAAGTCGGTCATCTCAATCTGAATGACGTTGAGGGTAGTACGTTAATCAACGCATTAAACGCGCTGGTGCCGATGTTACCGCCGGAATATGCCAGCGGTATTGAGTGGGCTATCGCAAAACTGTAACGGTAAGGGAGCCGAAAACGGCTCCCTTTCGACTAAATGAGCTTTACGCAGACTCATAACTTCTGAATAACGCCTTCCCTTTCAGTAAGCGAATACCCAGCCAGCCACCACACACCGACAGCAGCAGCGCGCCGGCCAGCGGTAACACCCCCCAAAGCATATAGTCAGGCTGCCACGGGAAATCAAATACCTTACGTTGCAAACCCCACAGCGCGGCTTCAGCGCCGATTGCGGCGGCAATCCCGGACACCGCGCCCAGCACGGCAAACTCACTCCACAAGGTGCCGCGCAGCAGTTTTTTACTGGCTCCCAGTGTGCGATACACTACCAGCTCCTGTCGCCGCTGGCGCATACCGACCTGAATTTGTGCCAGTAACAGCAGCACACCACAAGCGGTAACCAGCACTACCATAATTTCCAGCGCACGGCTGACCTGCGTCAGCACCTGCCCGACCTGACGCAAAATGCTGCCAATATCCAGCAGGCTGAGCGTCGGAAACTGGCGATTGAGCTGCGCCAGCATGGTCGGATCGCTGTCCATATGGAAGCTGGTCAGCCAGGTTTGTGGCTGCTGGTCAAGCGCTCCCGGCGGGAAAATAAAGAAGAAGAAGGGGCGCAGGCTTTCACGGTCAATTGAACGCAGGCTGGTAATTTTTGCGCTAAACGACTGCGTATCTCCGGTAAAGGTCAGCGTATCGCCCAGCTTCAGGCCCAGACGCTCCGTCAACTCTTCCGCCATTGACACCTCACCTTGTTTCGGCGGCCAGCTTCCCGCTACCAGCGGGCTGTTATCCGGCAACTGTTCAAGCCACGTCAGGTTAATTTCACGGTTATAGGTATTGTCTTCAGCCGGATCGACCGGCGTATTGTTAGTCTCAGTCAGCCGCACGCGCGCGATCGGATAGAAGTTTTCCGTTTTAATCTGATGCTGTTGCAGGAAGGTTTTCACCTGCGGTACCTGTTCAGTGGCGATATTCAGCAGATAGTAATTTGGACTGTCCGGCGGCAGTTGCTGCTGCCAGCGATCAAGCAAATCACCACGCATCACCAGTAGCAGCGCCAGCAGCATAAACGACAGCGAAAACGCCGCCAGCTGGCTCAGAGTGGTCAGCGGCTGGCGCAACAGGCGATTGATTGCCAGGCGGAATGCCAGATTACGCACCGACAGTTTACGTAACAGCAATAAACCGCCCCAGCCCACCGCACCCAGCAATAGCGCCAGCAATGCAATACCGGCGATCAGCGCCCATAACAGGATGCTGCCGCCTACCAGCAACGCCAGTAAGCCAATCACTACCAGAGCCATAACCGGCAGATAAAACTTCAGCGGCCAGACCTCGGCAATCGCATCACGACGCAGCACCCGCAGCGGCTGAGTTGCCAGCAGCAGGCGATAGGGCCGCAGCCCAACCAGCAACGAGATAACAAACAGCGAGCCAATTGCCCACAGCCATGGCCAGATGCCGGAAGGTGGTAGTGCCGCCGGCAGCACCGGCTTCAGCATTTGTAACAGCAATGCTTCAAATCCCAGCCCCAGCGCGCTACCCACCACCGCCGCCAGCAGTAATACCGCCAGCCACTGGCCGATAATCAGCTTGCGCAGCGCCGCACGATTGGCCCCCAGGGTCTTTAATACGGCGACTAAATCATAGCGACTGCGGCAATAATGGCTCATTGCCACCGCCACCGCTGAAATCGCCAGTATCAGAGTCAGTAATGCGGAAAGCAGCAGAAATTGCTGAGCGCGTTGCAGCGAGCGGCCAAGCGCATCATCGGAATTGTCCACGCTCATCCAGCGCTGATCGGCTTTCAGCTGCGGCTCAATCCAGCGATCGTAGCGGCTGAGCTGCTCCGGCGTACCGGCAAACTTATAACGCCAGGTTAGCCGGCTACCCGGCTGAACCGCGCCGGTTTTTTCCACATCCGCCAGGTTCATCATCAGCCGTGGGGCAGTCTGAAAAGGATTAAAACCGGAATCCGGCTCCTGAATCACCTCGCCCGCGATACGCAGTGAGGTATCACCAACGTCCAGCATATCGCCGGTTTTCAGATTAAGCAGCGCCAGCAAACGTGGCGCGGCCAGCACCGTACCCGGCTGCGGTTTAAGGTTTGCCGGTTCCGTGGTCAGCTGACCAAACATCGGATAAACATCATCGACCGCTTTCACCGAGGCCAGCTGCGGCGTATTTTCGGCGAAGGTCATGGTCATAAAACTCAGTTGGCTGCTGATCTGCAAGCCGTCACTGCGCGCCTGCTGCAACCATTCTGGCGATACCGGATTCGAGCTGCTTAAGGTGCGGTCGCCCGCCATAAAATCGCGGCTTTGTTGATTCAGCCCTTTCTCCATTCGGTCGCTGAGTGAACCCAGCGCCAGCACGCAGGCGACAGCCAGCGTCAGCGCCAGCCAGACAATCAGCAGCGATGGCGAACGCCATTCACGCCAGAACCAGCGCCAAATCATGCTTCCTCCCACAATTTACCGTCGCGCAGCCGCAGTCGGCGGTCACAGCGCGCCGCCAGTTGCTCATCATGGGTTACCAGAATCAGGGTGGTGGCAAAATCACGATTAAGAGAAAACAACAGATCGGCGATGCGGTCACCGGTTTTACGATCAAGATTGCCGGTCGGTTCATCGGCGAACAGCAAATCAGGGCGACCATTGAAGGCGCGCGCCAGCGCCACGCGCTGCTGCTCACCGCCGGACAGCTGGGCGGGAAGATGACTCAGACGTTCTGCCAGCCCCAGTTGAGCCAGCAAAGCGCTGGCCTGCTCGCGACTCTGACTCTCACTGTCGCCGCGCAGCAGGGCCGGAAGCTGCACGTTTTCCAACGCATTTAGCGTTGGCACCAACATAAACGACTGAAAAACAAAGCCAACATGTTTTGCCCGCAAAGCCGCACGCTGCTCTTCGTTATGCTGATGTAACGGCTCGCCGCAAAGAAACACTTCCCCTTCACTGCCGTCATCAAGCCCGGCAAGAATACCCAACAGCGTAGATTTACCCGATCCCGACTCGCCAATCAGGGCGATAGTCTCAGCCGGTTTGACAACCAGCTCAACTCCGGTAAGGATGGTTAACTGATGATCACCCTGACCGACGGACTTACTAAGACGATGAACTTCAAGAATGTTTTCCGCTGGCATTACCCGTTCCTGTTATTATTGCTACTCATTTCGCGCGTGGCGTCGGCAGATACCCTGCTGATTCTCGGCGACAGTTTAAGCGCCGGATATCGCATGTCGGCCAGCGCGGCATGGCCTGCGCTGCTTAACGATAAATGGCAAGAAAAGCCCACCGTGATTAACGGTAGTATCAGTGGTGATACCGCCACTCAGGGTCTGAGCCGTTTGCCCGCCCTGCTGAAACAACATCAACCGCAGTGGGTGCTGATCGAACTGGGCGGTAACGATGGTTTACGCGGTTTCCCGCCGCAAAATATCGAACAGGATCTGCGTAAAATCATTACCGAAATCAAGGCGGCAGATGCCCAGCCGCTGTTAATGCAAATCCGTTTGCCCGCGAACTATGGTCGCCGCTACAACGAGGCATTCAGCGGGATTTACCCGAAGCTGGCGCAGGAGTTCAACATTCCATTAATCCCCTTTTTTATGGAGCAGGTTTATCTGAAACCTGAGTGGATGCAGCAGGATGGTATTCATCCCGCTCCCGATGCGCAGCCCTTTATTGCTGATCTGATGGCCAGACAACTGTCACCTCTAGTTAAGCACGAGTGAAAGAAAACTGTGATCGCTGACAGGTAAAGTTATGAAAAAAAGCATTTTAATTACCGGTTGTTCCAGTGGTATTGGCCTGGTCGCCGCCGAAGATTTACAGCGTCGAGGCTATCAGGTGTTTGCCGCCTGTCGCAAAGCGGACGATGTGGCGCGCATGAATCAGTTGGGATTTACCGGCATTGAACTGGACCTTGATGATGCCTATAGCGTCGGGCAGGCCGCGCAGCAGGTGATTGAGCTTAGCGGCAATCAGCTGTATGCGCTGTTTAATAATGGGGGTTACGGCGTTTATGGCGCGCTGCATACGTTGTCGCGCCAGCAGCTGGAACAGCAGTTTTCGACCAACTTCTTTGGCCTGCATCAGCTGACGATGCTACTGCTGCCAGCGCTGCTGGCGAATGGCGGTGGACGAATTATTAATACCAGCTCAGTGCTGGGATTGCTGTCGACGCCGCGCCGCGGTGCCTATGCTGCCAGTAAATATGCGCTTGAAGCCTGGTCTGATGCGCTTCGCATGGAGCTGCACGGCACCGGGGTACGCGTCAGCCTGATTGAGCCAGGGCCTATTCACACCCGCTTTACTGATAACGTTAATCAAACTCAGCAGGATAGTCCGGTAAAAAATCCGTCGATTGCGGCCCGTTTTACGCTGCCGCCAGCAGCAATTCTGCCGAAATTGCACCATGCTTTAGAGAGTAAGCATCCTAAATTGCGCTATCCGGTCACCCTGGTGGCCTGGGCAATGACCGTTATCCGTCGTTTGCTGCCGGGCTGGATGCTGGATCGCATTTTGCGCAGTAACTAGCACTGCAACAACAATTTCGCTTGAAGCGAGGCGTAACGCCCCAATATTGTTACAAAGTCATCAGCAAAAGAGACGAATTCATGTCACCACAAGCTTCGATTATTAACATCAATGAATCTAACCTGCATCAGACGCTGGAGCAGTCAGCTTCCATTCCGGTGCTGTTTTACTTCTGGTCTGAACGCAGCCAGCACTGTCTGGAGCTGACTCCACTGCTGGAACGCCTCGCGCAGCAGTATGCTGGTCAGTTTATTCTGGCGAAGCTGGATTGCGATGCGGAGCAGGCGGTTGCTGCCCAGTTCGGTCTGCGCTCGATTCCGACCGTCTACCTGTTCCAGAATGGTCAGCCCGTCGACGGTTTCCAGGGGCCACAGCCGGAAGAAGCGGTGCGTGCGCTGTTGGAAAAAGTGTTGCCGCGTGAAGAAGAGCTGAAAGCACAGGAAGCGCTGCTGCTGATGCAGGAAGGCAAAATGATCGACGCGCTGCCGCTGCTGAAAGATGCCTGGCAGCTGAGCAATCAGTCGAGTGAGATTGGCTTTCTGCTGGCCGAAGTTCTGATCGCCCTGAGCCGCAGCGATGAAGCCGAAGCGGTACTGAAAGTGGTGCCATTACAGGATCAGGACACCCGTTATCAGGGGCTGATGGCGCAAATCGATCTGCTGAAACAGGCCGCGGACACCCCGGAAATTCAGCAGTTACAACAGCAGTTGGAAGCCGAGCCGGAAAATGCTGAACTGGCGGCGCAACTCGCGCTGCAACTGCACCAGGTTGGCCGTAATGAAGAGGCGCTGGAGCTGCTGTTCGTGCATCTGAAAAAAGACATGAATGCCGCAGACGGCCAGGTGCGCAAAATGCTGCAGGAGATTCTGGCGGCGCTCGGTACCGGTGATGCACTGGCAGCGAAATATCGCCGCCAGCTCTATTCGCTGCTCTACTAAGCACGAATTAAACGGGTCGGAATGAGTCGGCCCGTTCATCAACAATCTGGAGGTTGTCTATGCTGGCTGTTATCCCGGTGCTGATTATTCTGGCACTGATCGTCGTCTGGTCTGGCGTAAAAATTGTTCCACAAGGTTATCAGTGGACGGTTGAGCGCTTCGGTCGTTATACCAATACCCTCTCGCCTGGGCTGAACCTGATCGTGCCGTTTATGGATCGTGTTGGTCGTAAGATCAATATGATGGAACAGGTGCTGGATATCCCGTCGCAGGAGATCATCTCCAAAGACAACGCCAATGTGACCATCGATGCCGTCTGCTTTATTCAGGTCGTTGATGCCTCACGTGCTGCCTATGAAGTCAGTAATCTTGAGCTGTCGATTCTTAATCTCACCATGACCAATATTCGTACCGTACTGGGTTCGATGGAGCTGGATGAGATGCTGTCACAGCGTGACAATATTAATACCCGCCTGCTGCATATCGTTGATGAAGCCACCAATCCGTGGGGCATTAAAGTGACGCGTATTGAGATCCGCGATGTACGCCCGCCGGTGGAACTGATCGCCTCAATGAATGCGCAGATGAAAGCGGAGCGTACCAAACGCGCTGATATTCTCGAAGCAGAAGGGGTAAGGCAGGCGGCGATTCTGCGTGCAGAGGGCGATAAACAGTCACAGATCCTAAAAGCCGAAGGTGAACGTCAGTCAGCATTTTTACAAGCTGAAGCGCGTGAACGTGCCGCCGAAGCGGAAGCGCGTGCGACCAAAATGGTGTCTGAGGCGATCGCTGCTGGTGATTTGCAGGCGATTAACTACTTTGTGGCACAAAAATATACCGATGCGCTGCAAAAAATCGGTTCTGCCAATAACAGCAAAGTGGTGCTGATGCCGCTCGACGCCACCAGCCTGATGGGTTCGATTGCCGGTATCAGCGAGCTGCTGAAGGAAACTAAACAGGATCGGAGTAACAGCTGATGCTGGCCGAAATGGTTGCCCATCCCCACTGGTTCTGGCTGACGCTCGGCGGGCTGCTGCTGGTCGCGGAAATGCTCGGCACCAGTGGATATCTGCTGTGGAGCGGGATTTCTGCGGTGCTGGTTGGTTTAGCGAGCTGGCTGGTTCCGCTGCCGTGGGCGTGGCAGGGGGTGCTGTTTGCGGTGATCACCATGATTTCTGCCTGGCTTTGGTATCGCTGGATGCAGCGGCGTGAAACACAGCGACAACCCAATACTCTGAATCAACGGGGTAATCAGATGATTGGTCGGCACTTGACGCTGCATACGGCATTGGTCAACGGCATCGGTCATATTCAGACTGGCGACAGTAGCTGGCGGGTACAGGCGGACAGTGACCTGCCTGCCGGTTGCGAGGTGGTGGTGGTAGCAATTGAAGGCATTACCTTACGCATCAGCCCACGGGTTTAAACCGACTTTACCGAGTGACAGCATCCCGCAAGGTTGTTGATAATCGGGCAGTCAGCACTGTCATCGCCAGGGCAAGCCGCTGCCAGTTCCAGCAGGCGCTGGCGCATCTGGCTGAGCTGATCGATATGTGCCTCGATCTCGGCAACTTTATCGAGGGTGCGCGCTTTAACATCCGCGCTGTGGCGTGCAGGATCGTTGAATAGCGCCACCATTTCCCGACACTCATCGAGATTAAACCCCACCTGCCGCGCCTGACGCAGCAGCATCAGTTCATCCAGATGTTTACTGGTATAACTGCGATAACCATTCTCGCTGCGCAGTGGTGGCGTCACCAGCCCTTTCTCTTCATAAAAGCGAATCGCTTTGCTGGTCAGCCCGGTCTTTTTCGCCACGTCACTGATATTCATCGTTCCCCCTCACCTCACCTCTGGTGGTCATATTTTAGCAGATGCTGACTTCAGCGGTACTGCGCCCGCTCCCGAATTTTAATGGCGGTAAAATGTTAGCCTCCAGCACTTTCGACATCACAATTTTCTATGACTCCGATGATAAATCCCTTTAATAATCAGCCTCTGATGGTTATGGTGGAAAAAATCAGATGCATAAAATAACCAGAGGAAAGGGAAGAACATGCGTAAAATCACTTATGCCCTCAGTGCCGCCTGCCTGCTTATTGGCCTCAGCCAGAACCTGATGGCGAAAGAATCGGTACCGGAACCGCTCTATTCAGGCGTAAATGTCGCGCAGCTTGCACAGCAGGCACCGATACATTGGGTTTCCGTCGCGCAAATTGAAAATAGCCTGCAGGGGCGTCCACCGATGGCGGTGGGTTTTGATATTGATGATACCGTATTGTTTTCCAGCCCCGGTTTTTATCGCGGTCAGAAAGAATTTTCTCCTGGCGGGCAGAGCTATTTAAAAAATCCACAGTTCTGGGAAAAAATGAATAATGGCTGGGATGAATTCAGCATGCCGAAAGAAGTCGGCAGCAGCCTGATTGCCATGCATCTAAAGCGTGGTGACAGCATTTACTTTGTAACCGGCCGTAGCCAGACGCAAAGCGAAACGGTGACCAAAACCTTACAGCAAGATTTCAGCATTCCTGACGCCAGTGTTAACCCGGTTATTTTTGCCGGTGATAAAGCAGGTCAGAATACCAAAACGCAGTGGCTGAAAGATAAAGAGATTAAAATATTTTATGGTGACTCTGATAATGATATCACCGCCGCACAGGAAGCGGGTGCGCGCGGCATTCGCGTGCTGCGTGCATCAAACTCCAGCTATCAGCCATTGCCACAGGCTGGCTCATACGGCGAAGAAGTTATCGTAAATTCTGAATATTAAAACGACTGAAAGGCGTGCCGAATAATCCGGCACGCCTTTTTATTTTATGCCGATGGCAAATAGAGGAAATGTCTGTTTATTTAATTATCAGGCTGCGGCAATTGCCCCAATCACAGCAATAGTTGCAGCTGAAACCATAACAATCAGAATCACCGTGGTCGCGGCGACGCCTCCGCCCACCAGCGATGCCGTCTTGCCTTTAGAAAAATCTTTTCTTTCCAGCGAGGCGATATCAGATATCGCAATAACCTTACCTGTATCACTAACAATAGTATTAGGTTCAACTTTCCCTACGGTTAATTCATCCTCTTTGCCATCTTTTAATTTATATTTAATTTTATCACCGACATACAACGGAGGATCCATTTTATAATAACTATAGTCACTGCCTATTTTATCCCGGTTAAGCTGTACAGCGTTATATGACGAGCAGCCGCTCATCGTCAGCGCGGCCAGCAACATCACCGCGGAGATGCTTTTTTTGAATTTCATATTTGTTTGCCCCTACCCAAAGGCGATTAATCAGTACCGGAGTTTGTCACTACGGTTACACTCCGCATTGCTGGAAATAGCGTTAATTTTTTTACCGGCTAAATACCACGTTATAATGGCATAGCCAACCTGACTAAAAGTTAAACAAAATGATTCTGATTAGCGTTACAGACGCGGCACATTTGCAATAAAGTTCTACCCTGCTTAAACAGAGACAGGATAGAGGCTTGACCCTCCCCCTGATGGAAGGTTTAAGCTTATATTCAATCCGGACTGGCACTGGCGTCAATCGGGAAAATCAGGAGCGATAACTATGTCACAGATTATTTCACTGGCGCTGGAAGGGCTATCCTGCCAGCACTGCGTCAAACGGGTAAAAGAGGTTCTGGAACAACGTGATGACGTTGAACAGGCTGACGTGTCCCTTCATGAGGCGCGGGTAACCGGCACCGCTTGCGGCTACAAGTTAATTGAGGCAATCGAACAGGCGGGTTATCAGGCTACCCTGCAAGCGGATACCGCCCACCCAAAGCCTGATCCGCTGACAGATTCAGAACACCAGCCGGAAGCGCTGACAGCGGACACTCCACAGCTTCCGGCACCCACTGCCGTCGACAGCTATCAATTGCTGATCGACGGAATGACCTGTGCCAGCTGTGTCAATCGGGTACAGAGTGCTTTACAACAGGTTCCCGGCGTTACGCAGGCGCGGGTGAATCTTGCCGAACGCAGCGCGCTGGTGCTGGGTTCGGCCTCACCACAGGCGCTGGTGCAGGCGGTAGAAAAAGCCGGTTATGCTGCAGAAGTGATTGAAGATGAAACTGAGCGGCGCGAGAAACAGCAAAATAACGCGCGTCAGGCGATGCGCCGCTTTAGCTGGCAATCGGCGTTAGCGCTGACGCTCGGCATCCCTTTGATGATTTGGGGGATGATCGGCGACAATATGATGCTCACCGAAAGCAATCGCAACGGCTGGCTGGTGGCTGGCGTAATGACGCTGCTGGTCATGGTGATTGCCGGTGGCCATTTCTACCGCAGCGCATGGCGTAGCCTGTTGAAAGGCACCGCCACCATGGATACGCTGGTGGCGCTGGGCACCGCCGCCGCCTGGCTCTACTCAATCAGCGTGAATATCTGGCCTGATTTCTTCCCGATGGCCGCACGCCACCTCTATTACGAAGCCAGCGCGATGATTATTGGCCTGATTAATCTTGGCCATGCGCTGGAGCAACGCGCACGTCAGCGCTCTTCAAAAGCGCTGGAACGGTTGCTCGACCTTACCCCCGCTTCGGCGCGAGTGATAACCGACGATGGCGAAAAAGTGCTGCCGCTGAGTGAAGTGACGCCAGGCATGACTTTACGGCTGACCACCGGCGATCGCGTTCCGGTTGATGGCGAGATTAACTCAGGGGAAGCCTGGCTGGATGAAGCCATGTTGACCGGCGAGCCGGTACCGCAGCAGAAATCTGTCGGTGATACGCTACATGCCGGTACGCTGTTACAGGATGGCAGCGTACTGTTTACCGCTCAGGCTACCGGGAAAAATACCACCCTGGCACGAATTATTCAGATGGTACGTCAGGCGCAAAGCAGCAAGCCGGAAATTGGCAAACTGGCCGATCGGATCTCTGCGGTGTTTGTGCCAACCGTAGTGGCCATCGCCATTATCAGCGCGGCAATCTGGTATTTCGTCGGCCCACAGCCGCAGCTGGTTTATACCCTGGTGATTGCCACCACCGTACTGATTATTGCCTGTCCTTGTGCGCTGGGGCTGGCAACACCGATGTCGATTATTTCCGGCGTTGGCCGCGCCGCCGAATTCGGCGTGCTGGTGCGCGATGCCGATGCGCTGCAACGCGCCAGCAGTCTCGATACGCTGGTATTTGATAAAACCGGTACGCTGACCGAAGGCGCGCCGCGAGTCACGGATATTCTCACCTATAATCAGGCTGAACAGTCACAGGCGCTGCGCTGGGCGGCGGCGCTGGAACAGGGATCAAATCATCCACTGGCGCGCGCCATCACAGAACGCGCCGGTGCAACGTCGCTGCCTGCAACTGAGCAATTTCGTACAATCCCTGGCCAGGGCGTGAGCGGCATAATTGACGGCATCAAAGTGCTGGTGGGCAATCATGCCATGATGCAACAGCATCAAATCGCCACCGATCAAGCGGATGAGTCGATTGCTTCACTGGCTGAAAGCGGTGCTACACCGGTGATGCTGGCAGCCGATGGCAAACTGGTCGCGGTAATGGCCATTCGCGATCCGCTGCGTGCCACCAGCGCCGATGCGCTGAAACGCCTGCATCAGCTTGGCTATCGACTGATTATGCTGACCGGTGATAATCCGGCGACGGCGCATGCCATTGCGCGCCAGGCGGGCATAGATGAGGTGATTGCCGGTGTGTTACCGGATGGCAAAGCGCAGGCGATTATCCGTTTGCAGCAGCAAGGTCGTCAGGTGGCAATGATCGGCGATGGTATTAATGACGCCCCGGCGCTGGCGCAGGCGGATGTCGGTATAGCGATGGGCGGCGGCAGCGATGTGGCGATTGAAACCGCCTCCATTACCCTGATGCGGCATGATCTAAACAGCGTGGCTGATGCGCTGGCGATTGCCAAAGCCACATTACGCAATATGAAGCAAAATCTGCTGGGTGCCTTTATTTATAACTCATTGGGTATCCCGATTGCGGCGGGCGTGCTGTATCCGCTGACCGGTACATTACTGAGTCCGGTGGTTGCTGGTGCGGCGATGGCGCTATCCTCTATTACCGTGGTCAGCAACGCCAATCGCCTGCTGCGTTATCAGCCACCAAAAGCATGAGCTTACAGATCTCCTCTGTTCATCATACAGTTAAACCGCTAGCATAAATTGTTTGATTGCATAAGGCGGAAAAATGGGCAAATTGCTGCGTAAAGTGGCCTCACTGTTCAGAGAGCTTTCTCCGGTGGAATACGCGTACCCGGCGCTGGATATTTTGCTGCCTGGTGAGCGGCAACTGCATCTGGTCGGCAGCATCCATATGGGCACCCGCGATATGATGCCGCTGCCCGCCACGCTGTTGCAGCGTCTGAGTAAAGCGGATGCGCTGATTGTCGAAGCGGATATTACCGGCGGCGTCTCGCCCTTCGCCCACAGCGAATCGCATCCGCCGCTGGAGCAGCGCCTTTCAGCCGAAAACATGCAAACGCTGAAGCGGCTGTGCGAAGAGCTGTCAATTGATGTCGAAATGATCGCCTCACTGCCCGGCTGGCAGGTGGCGCTGATGTTGCAGGCACAGCAGGCGCAGCAACTGGGCCTGCGCCCGGATTATGGTATTGATTACCAACTGTTGCAGGCAGCAAAACAGCAGCAGCTGACAGTGACAGAGCTGGAAGGCCCGGACGAGCAGCTGGAACTGCTGAAAACCCTGCCGGACAACGGTCTGCCGCTGCTGACCGATACCCTGCAACACTGGCATACCAATGCCCGCCTGTTGCAGACCATGGTGAGCTGGTGGCTGGAGACGCCTCCGGCGCAGAACCAGGTGGCGCTGCCGACCACCTTCTGTAGCGAACTGAATGATGTGTTAATGAATCAGCGCAATCTGCGCTGGTGCGAAGCGCTGCACCGCTTACCGGCGGGCCGATACGTGGTGGCGGTCGGGGCACTGCATCTGTATGGCGAGGGAAATTTGCCGGATTTGCTGAAAGGCAGATAAAAAAAAGGCCAATATTGCTATCGGCCCGTCAAAGAGGAATTTTTTTATGATTTTGGTTATCCACCAACAATTGACTTGCTGATGGGACGGCGATTGTCGCTCAAAGCCTGGAATTTCGCCAGCACTTTTCTTCATCAGTGACTATGAGACTTTTCTAAAAAGGATCGAAAAATGACCCCGGCGGTTAAACTACTGGAAAAACAGAAAGTCGCCTTCACTCTGCATCCCTACCAACATGACAGTGATGACACTCACTTTGGTGATGAGGCTGTACGTAAGCTAAATCTGAATGCCGAACAGGTGTATAAAACCCTGTTGGTGGCGATGGACGGCGATGCAAAAAACCTCGCGGTGGCGGTAACGCCGGTTTCGAGCCAGCTGGATCTGAAAAAGGTCGCTAAAGCGCTGGGCGCAAAAAAAGTGGAAATGGCCGATCCACAGATTGCGCAACGCGTAACGGGTTATCTGGTTGGCGGCATTAGCCCGCTGGGCCAGAAGAAGCGACTGCCAACAGTAGTTGATCACCTGGCGACCGGCTGGCCAGCTATCTATATTTCCGGCGGTAAGCGCGGGCTGGATATCGAGCTGGCCGCCAGCGATTTGGTGTCGCTACTTAATGCCCGACTGGCTGATATCGCGCGCCGAGATTAATTTTACCGCTGGGCGCAAAGCTGGTCGATCATCCAGCGTCCGGCCGGACCAGGCGGCGAGCGTTTTGACCACACCGCATCCACCTCAATACTCTGCGGCCAGCCGTTTACCGGCAGCTCGGTCAAGACCTGGTGACCAAACTGCTCCACCAGCCAGCGCGGCAGAATGCTCCAGCCAAAGCCCTGCTCCGCCATCTCCAGCAAAAACAGATAGGAATGCGCATACCACACCGCCGCCGTTGCCGAAGTGCGCGGGTGCAAACTCGGTGCCCAGGTATTCAGCCGCAACTGACGTTCGCCGTCGAGCTGACTTTGCGTCACCAGGCGCTGCTGTGCCAGTGGATGCTGCTGATGAATATAGATCGCCATCTGTGCCTTAACCTGTAGGCGCGAGGAAGCAATTTCCAGCGGCAGTTTAGGCTGCACTCGCACCACGCCGACATGAACGCGGCCAACCTGTAGCTGATCGATAACATCGACATCTTCAGCAATCATGCATTCAAACTCAATTGCCGGGTAACGTGCCGCAAAACGCTTCAGCAGTGATTCATGGTGATCCGCCTGCCAGAAGTCGGAGATCGCCAGGCTGAGCCGCGGCTCAACGTTGCCAGCCAGCCGCACCGCCAGCTCATCCAGCCGCGAACTGGCCGCCAGAATTTCCTGCACCTGTGCCAGCGCCCGTCGCCCTTCCTCAGTCAGCACCGGCTGGCGCGCCTCGCGGTTAAATAGCGCAAAGCCGAGATCGGTTTCTAAATTAGCCACGGCGGTGCTGACGGTTGACTGACTTTTACGTAACGCGCGCGCCGCCGCCGAAAATGAGCCGCTTTCAACGGTTTGTACAAATGCTTCAAGTGATTCAGGAGAGTAACGCATGGCAAACTATCGCTTTTATCGATGGATACTCATTTTATATTACCAATAAAAACGATGATAATCGCCATCAGAACTTATTAAGGAGTGGATATGCGTACCAGAACACTGAAAGAACGTTTTTTACATGCTGCAGGCTTTGAGGTGCTGGCGATCGCAATCGTTGCGCCACTGGCTGCCTGGATTATGGATAAACCGCTGTTTCAGATGGGTGCTTTGGCGATCATGTTATCGACCGTGGCCATGCTGTGGAATATGATTTACAACGCCGGTTTTGATCGCTTGTGTCCACCGGGCGTGGTGAAACGCGGCCTGGGTATTCGTATTATGCATGCGCTGGGATTTGAAGGCGGTTTTATCGCTATTGGCTTGCCGATCGCCGCATGGATGCTGAATGCCACCTTGTGGGAAGCGTTTCTGGTTGAAGTGGGCTTTTTCCTGTTCTTCCTGCCGTACACCGTGGTCTATAACTGGGCGTATGACACCTTACGTCAGAAGGTGATGGCGAAGCGCGAGTGTCAGGCCTGAGAATCGCAACACCATGTCACGGGCGACGAAATCGCCGCCCGTGCAATAAAACGCGTCAGTTTACTGTTTTATAAACAATTTCGCCCTTCGGTGCATATTTCTCCGCATCCAGCGGTGAATGTTGCTCGATATACTGTTTCAATACTTCCGCATCAACAAAACCGGTATTAACGTAACTTGCCAGATTGCTGACCACCGGATAACCGTCACCGCCGGTCGCGTTAAAGCTGAGTAACGCCATGCGGTAAGTTTTGTCCTGCTGCAACGGCTCACCTTTGATTTTGACCTCGCTGACGCCTTTACCGTCGGCAACCAGACTGACATTAGCAAATTGCGCATAGGCTCCGGAATCGACCTGCATATTGGCGACCACCGCCAGATACTTTTCGACATCGCTACCTTTCATATCGACATAAGTCAGGGTATTGCCAAACGGCTGCACCTTCAGCACATCTTTATAGGTGATATCGCCCTTTTCGATGGAATCACGCACGCCACCTCCGCTCATCACGGCAAAATCCGCGTTGGTGCGATCGATCTGTCCGGCAAGGATCACCCGCGACAGGTTAGTCTGAACAAAGCGTACTTTGCTGCGATCGCCTTCCAGATGCTGATTCACGCTACCGATCTTCACGCCAAGCTGTGCCTCGCCTTTTTTCTGGAAAGGCGTCAGTAATTTCATCATCCCCGGATGTTTTTCGATTGGCTGGGTATAGTTCACCCAAGTCTCAGTGCCATCACTGTTTTTGACTTTATGCTTCAGGTTAACCGGGATCAGCTGATAGTGATCCATCGTCAGCTTGCCGTTGAGGAAAGTGAAATCTGCCCGACCAACATATTTGCCCCACTCATGAGCCTGCACGATCCAGGTGCCGTTTTGCTGATCCGGTACGCACGGCGTGCCGGGCACATAGTCAGCCTGTTTAACATTGTCTTTTGCCATACAGACCGGATCCTGCGAATGACCGCCGACGATCATATCGAGATAGCCTGTCGGCAGCTCGCGTGCCATTTCAACATCACCCGGGGCATTTGAACCATGATGACCATTGTCGTAATGGCCCATATGGGTCGCCGCAATAATCACATCCGGCTTTTCACTGGCGCGCAGCGCCTCTACCACGGCTTTTGCTTCCGCAGCAGGCTTACGGAACTCCATATCGGTGAAGTATTCCGGATTGCCGATTTTGGCGGTGTCGTCGGTGGTTAAGCCGATAACCGCGATTTTCAGTCCAGAACGGTTAAATAACGCGTAAGGCTGAAACAGGCGCTCGCCGCTGCTTTTCTGATAAATATTGGCAGACAGCAGCGGAAACTTGGCCCACTTTTGCTGCTGACGCAATACCGACAGCGGATTATCAAACTCATGATTACCGATCGCCATCGCATCATAACCAATCAGGTTCATGCCGCGAAAATCAGGTTCAGCGTCCTGTAAATCGGACTCCGGCACGCCGGTATTAATATCTCCGCCGGAGAGGATCAGTACCGACCCCCCGTGCGCCTGCACATCGTAACGAATACTGTCGACCAGGGTTTTCTGTGCCGCGAGGCCATACTCATCGCGATCGTTATTCCAGAAACGCCCGTGGTGATCGTTGGTGTGCAGTACGGTGAACTTATAGCTGCGGTCTTTTTCCCACGCCTGCGCCAGCAATGGCGTCGCCATTAATGACAACAATAAAATGCCCGGTAAGGCTTTGGTAGTGAAACGCAAAATCAATCTCCTTGTCTGCAACGCCATCTGGTCATCGCGCCAGTGTAAGTCGCCGCGTGCGATAACATCAATGCTTTCAATTTTTTACTCCTGGTGACTTATTATCCCGCAATTTGATTACCGCACCCAGTCAGGATTGTTATAGATATGTTAGCGATCACGGTTTCAGTGATTGCAATCTGTCGGGTAACCCGGTTGAATATCCCGCGAGACACAAAAAAATTCTAACGAAATCAGGTTAATTTATGGCAAGCGATCAAACGGTTTCTGCAACTCCGGCGGCATCCCCACGCACCGCTTTTGGCGTGCTGGGTGCCATCAGCCTGGCGCATTTATTAAATGATATGATTCAGTCGCTGATTCTGGCGATTTATCCGCTGCTGCGCAGTGAGTTTTCACTCAGTTTTGTGCAAATCGGGCTGATAACTCTGACTTTTCAGGTCACAGCCTCGCTGCTTCAGCCGCTGATTGGTCATTTTACCGATAAGCATCCTCAGCCCTGGTCATTGCCGATTGGTATGGGTTTTACCCTTTCCGGCCTGATATTGCTGGCAATGGCGCATAACTTCCCATTAATCTTGCTGGCCGCCGCACTGGTTGGCACCGGTTCGTCGGTGTTTCACCCGGAATCTTCCCGGGTGGCGCGTATGGCATCCGGCGGACGTCACGGTCTGGCACAGTCGCTGTTTCAGGTCGGTGGTAATCTCGGCAGTTCACTCGGGCCGCTGCTGGCTGCATTAATTATCGCCCCTTACGGTAAAGGTAACGTTGCCTGGTTTACGCTGGCGGCGCTGCTGGCGATTGTGGTGCTGTTGCAGATTAGCCGCTGGTATCAGCATCAGAATCGGGTGGCGAAAAGCCGTCCGGTCAGCGTGATTATCAATCCGCTGCCGCGCAAGAAAGTGGTGCTGGCGGTCAGCATTCTGCTGCTGCTGATCTTCTCTAAATATTTTTATCTGTCCAGTATCAGCAGTTATTACACCTTTTATCTGATCCATAAATTTGGACTGTCAGTACAGGATGCACAGTTCCACCTGTTCGCCTTTCTGTTTGCGGTTGCCGCCGGTACGGTAATTGGCGGGCCGCTGGGCGATAAGATTGGCCGTAAATACGTTATCTGGGGTTCAATCCTCGGCGTTGCACCCTTTACCCTGCTGTTGCCCCACGCTTCGCTGGCGTGGACCGGCATCCTGAGCGTGATTATTGGTCTGATTCTTGCCTCGGCCTTTTCCGCCATTCTGGTGTACGCGCAGGAGCTGATGCCGGGACGCATCGGCATGGTTTCCGGCCTGTTCTTTGGCTTTGCTTTTGGGATGGGCGGGCTGGGTGCCGCAGTGTTAGGTCTGGTTGCCGATCGCACCAGCATTGAGTTGGTCTACCAAATCTGTGCTTATCTGCCACTTATTGGCATTCTGACGGCTTTCCTGCCGGATAATCGGCGAAAATAGCCTGCCAGTGCTATGGATATCTGTGAATTGCGTCGCACCTCAGCGTGATAATATATAGTCTGAATTATGATGAGTGGCAGAAATCTCACTCATTGACGGGTTTTCACTGATTTTTCATATTTTTTGCAATTATCACCATTATTGACAAGCGCGCGTCTGAAATATGCAATAAACTTAATGCTTACAACCGGACACATTTGCATACACCCGTAGTGACTGAATATGCAGCAAGGCGGTCAGATTACCCACCGCGATGCAGGGTTGGTATTCGCCGCCCATCCGCGCCTGATGCCGTTACAGCTTCAGTTATTCCGGGAGACACAAGGAGACAGGCATGCATCACACCACACCGCTTATCACGACAATTGTCGGAGGCCTGGTTCTTGCCTTCCTCCTTGGCATGCTGGCCAACCGCCTGCGCATCTCGCCGTTAGTCGGGTATTTGTTAGCAGGGGTACTGGCTGGCCCTTTTACGCCAGGCTTCGTCGCTGACACCAACCTCGCCCCGGAGCTGGCTGAACTCGGCGTTATTCTGCTGATGTTTGGTGTTGGTCTGCACTTCTCGCTTAAAGATTTAATGTCCGTCAAATCCATCGCCATTCCCGGCGCTATTGCGCAGATTGCGGTCGCCACTCTGTTGGGTATGGCGCTGTCGTGGAGTATGGGCTGGTCGCTGATGACCGGCCTGGTGTTTGGCCTCTGTCTCTCCACCGCCAGTACCGTGGTGTTACTGCGCGCGCTGGAAGAACGTCAGTTAATTGACAGCCAGCGCGGTCAAATTGCCATTGGCTGGCTGATTGTTGAAGACCTGGTCATGGTATTAACCCTGGTTCTGCTGCCTGCCATTGCCGGTATGCTGGAGCAAGGCAATGCCAGTGTCTCAATGCTGGCGTGGGATCTGGTGCTGACCATCGGTAAAGTGGTGGCATTTATGGTGCTGATGATGGTGGTTGGCCGCCGCGTAGTACCATGGATTCTGGCAAAAAGCGCCGCTACCGGTTCACGTGAGCTGTTCACTCTCGCAGTATTAGCATTGGCGCTGGGTATTGCCTTTGGCGCCGTTGAATTCTTTGATGTCTCCTTCGCGTTGGGCGCCTTCTTTGCCGGTATGGTGCTGAATGAGTCAGAGCTGAGCCACCGTGCTGCCCACGATACGCTGCCGTTGCGCGATGCGTTTGCGGTGCTGTTCTTCGTCTCGGTTGGTATGCTGTTTGACCCGATGATTCTGGTACAGGAGCCGCTGGCGGTTCTTGGTGCGCTGGCCATTATCGTGCTCGGCAAATCCATCGTTGCCTATTTCCTGGTGACACTGTTTGGACACTCGCGTCGTACCGCGCTGACCATTTCGGCAAGTCTGGCACAAATCGGCGAGTTCGCCTTTATTCTGGCTGGACTGGGTATTTCTCTCAATCTTCTCTCAGCAGAGGGGCGTAATCTGGTGCTGGCAGCGGCGATTCTGTCGATTATGCTCAACCCGATTCTGTTTACCCTGCTGGAGCGTTTTCTGGAAAAAACAGAAACCATCGATGAACAGACAATGGAAGAAGCCATCGAAGATGAGAAACAGATTCCGGTCGACCTGTGTAATCACGCGCTGGTGGTCGGCTACGGGCGCGTCGGCAGCCTGCTTGGCTCGCGCCTGATTGAAGCTGGCGTACCGATTGTGGTGGTTGAAAACTCCCGGCCACGCGTCGAGGCGTTGCGTGAACAGGGAATCAAAGCGGTGCTGGGCAATGCGGCGCGCGCCGACACCATGGAACTGGCGCGGCTGGATTGTGCCCGCTGGTTGTTACTGACGATTCCAAATGGTTATGAAGCCGGAGAGATCGTCACTGCCGCTCGCGAAAAGCGCCCTAATATCGAGATTATTGCCCGTGCGCATTACGACGATGAAGTGGAATACATCATGGAGCGCGGAGCCGATCGCGTGGTGATGGGCGAGCGTGAAATCGCTAACAGCATGTTGAATATGCTTAAGCTGGACCTGGAAACCGAGCCGCAACCCCAGCAGTGCCCAATTTAATCGCTATAAAGCAATATGGGCGGCATTTAGCCGCCCATTCGCTGAATTAACCGGTAGTTACCTTTCCCAGTAAGACTCTTCCAGGCTGTCTTCACGTTCCGGCAATCCCCGTGTCAGGCGTGGTGAGTGCTGATTTAACACCTGATAGCTGACGCGATTAGCGTACTTACATACTTGTGCCAGCGAGGAGTAGGTCAGATAACTGCGTGCATGCTTGCTGGAATTCGGCACATTGGTCCGGTGATAGTTGTTGGCGGTAATATCGTGCAGTAACGCCGCCAGCGCTCCATCCCCTGCCCCGTTGGTATTCATTATCTTCTCAGGGCCGCCCATATAGGGAGCGATATGCGAGAAAATGCGCAGCGGCTGCTGACAATCCTGATGGCGCATCGCACGGCTGAATTCATACTGGTTAAACTCGGCAATTGCCCCCGGCAGCAGCGGATGATTGGTCTTGCGTTTGCCTTCATCCTCGGTAAAACCTGCCATATACAGCCCGTTTGGCCCGGCGGTACATAATACCAGGTCAACCCAGTCCAGTGCCTTATCTGACGCCAGTAGCGGATCGCTGAGGCCGGTCAGCTCCTGCGCTTCATCTTCATTCATCGCCACAATAGATACGTGGTCGCGCAGGAAGTCGCGCCAGAACTGTGGGTTATCGGCAATCACATATTTGGTGCCGAGCGTCAGAACCACCGGCACATTATGCTTTTTCGCATATTCAATCGCTTTCATGGTGGCAGCCGGCATCGGCTCACCCGGCTTGCAGCGCACCAGGTAAGAAGTCAGCACCAGCGCAGAAGCACCGGCGATCACCTGTTCCGGAATATTCTCCTCGCGCAGCTGATTCATCATCCCCGGGCTGATGGCAAAGGTCCGCTCACCGTTATCGCCAATCAGGGTAAAGCAGCGGCCAATCGCACCATCGACGCCTTGCAGGTAGTTGAGATCGGTACGGCTGGAGGTGTTACACAGGTAGCGATAGGCATAGCCACCAATCTGCACGTTGCTGCACATCACACCCAGCAGCACCGAGCGGTCATCCGCCAGCACCGAGTAGTTATGCAGGGTGTTACCGATGGTGCCACCGGCAAACTGATGGCTGATTAACTGCTCGCGCATCAGCTCGCTGTACAGCGCTTCAGCAACGTCATCGTCAATCACCAGCGAGTGACCGGCGCTGAGACCATAACGCGCGACAAAAGCATCATCCACTTTGGCTTCGATATCCACCAGCGTCTGATCGATACCCACTACCCAGCTGCTGCCGTTTTCATTTTCTGGCTGGAGTTGAGGTTGCAGTAACGGATCGCGTGCGCTAACGGGGAAGTAGTGTTTGGATTTACGTTTGCCGGGAAATTTCATGATTAATAACTTTGGAAGAATTCAGGCCGTGAATCATAACATATTCACGGCCCCACTTAGCCAGAGTGATTAACGCTGGCGGTTGACTAAATCCACCATCATATCGATATGTTCGGCGTCATCATTTAGCGCCGGAATATATTCAAACTGCGTACCACCAGCATGCATAAAGAATTCACGGTTCTGTTCGCTAATCTCTTCCAGCGTTTCCAGGCAGTCTGCTGAGAAGCCAGGGCTCATAATCTGAATATGCTTAATGCCCTTAGCCGGTAAACCTTTCAGCGTTTCATCGGTATACGGCGTTAACCAGGGTTCGCGACCGAAGCGCGACTGGAAGGTCAACATCACTTCGTTCGGACCCAGTCCCAGCGCCGCCGCCAGTGCATCGGCCGTATCGTGGCAGCGCTGCGGATAATCATCACCTTCGTCGGCAAAACGCTGTGGAATGCCGTGAAAAGACATCACCAGCAGATCGGGTTTACCGTGGGCAGCAAAAGAGCGTTCCACCGACGCCTTCAGCGCGGCAATGTAGCCAGGATGAGTGGCATAATCGCGGATAAACTGCACGTCCGGTAGCGAACGGTAGCCGGCAAACACTTTGGTTAAGCCGTCCCACACCGCCGCTACGGTCGAGCAGGAGAATTGCGGATAGAGCGGCAGCACGATCAGGCGCGTGACGCCCTGCTGCATCAGGCTGTCCACCGCGCTTTTCAGGCTGGGATTACCGTAGCTCATGCCGAGCGCAACCGGCATATCCAGACGGGCTGCCAGCGCGTCACGCTGACGTTTGCTGTAAACCAACAGCGGAGAACCGTCATCCATCCATACCGAAGCGTACAGCTTTGCCACGCGCGGAGAGCGAATCGGCAGGATCGCGCCGTTAAGGAGCGGCCACCACAACCAGCGCGGCGTATCAACAACGCGCGGATCGCTAAGAAATTGTTTCAGGTAGCGCTTTACCGCAGCGGCGGTTGGCGCATCAGGCGTGCCGAGATTTACCAGCAATACGCCGGGTTTATCTTGCCTCATTTTTATTCCTTTTATTGGCATAAAGGTGGGTATAAATGAAAACGAGAATGATTGTAGCTAAAAATTGCGGGGGATGAACCGATTGCTGCAAAAGGGCCAGGTGAAACCCGGCCCAGAAACGATTAACCGAGGATTTTTGCCAGCTCGGCGCTGACTTCAGACACTTTACGCGTGCCGTCAATTTTGTGGTAGGCGGTGTTACCGGCTGCCGCTTCTTTGCTGTAATAAGCAATCAGCGGAGCAGTCATCTGATGGTATTCCACCAGGCGCTTACGCACGGTCTCTTCCTGATCGTCTTTACGCGTGGTCAGCTCTTCGCCGGTCGCGTCGTCTTTGCCTTCTTCTTTCGGTGGATTGAAGGTGACGTGGTAAACGCGGCCTGATGGCGCATGCACACGGCGACCCACAATTCGCTCAACGATCAGTTCATCAGGTACGGCGAACTCCAGCACGTTATCCACTTTGATGCCGGCTTCTTTCATAGCATCAGCTTGTGGAATGGTACGCGGGAAGCCGTCGAGCAGAAAACCGTTACGGCAATCATCCTGCGCAATTCGCTCTTTAACCAGCGCAATGACCAGCTCATCGGTCACCAGCTTGCCAGCATCCATAATCTCTTTGGCTTGTTTACCCAGCTCACTTTCAGCTTTGACTGCTGCACGTAACATGTCACCGGTGGAGATTTGCGGAATGCCGTATTTCTCCATAATGAACTGAGCCTGAGTACCTTTTCCTGCGCCCGGAGCGCCGAGCAGAATAATACGCATTGCGTAAATCCCCTTGCGAATCGCATTGATCTAACTAATAAGGCCAAGAACATACCATTAAGCCCAGGTATCCACAAGAAAGCGGGCAGTTAAGCGGCAGTAACATTTATGCTGCCATGTTGTGAATTAATAAATAAATCCATCATTATTACAGCAACTTAACAAGCTTGTTCTCGGTAACACCTTCGGAGGTTGACGTGTTTATCGTCACTGTATTTATCCGTTTTATTCAGCGTGCGCTTTCAGCTACGCCAGATTATACGGCTGCCAGTGACTGCTGCGTATTATCCCTAGCGCATCGGCCAGCGGCCTCGCCGGAACCGTTGAGGCTTCAAACAGCCGCAGTTCACTGCGCATCAGGGTACTGAAGGCGGTGGTGCGCAGCGCAATCATCGCCAGGCCAGACGACAACGAAGCATGCCGGTGAAGTGGCGTAATAAAAATAGCGCTGTCGCGCACCAGCTCCT
This sequence comes from Winslowiella sp. 2C04, assembly GCF_050037805.1. Lineage (NCBI taxonomy): Bacteria > Pseudomonadati > Pseudomonadota > Gammaproteobacteria > Enterobacterales > Erwiniaceae > Winslowiella > Winslowiella sp. 2C04. Next base: position 3,528,654 of record NZ_CP188300.1, read on the forward strand.
CATGCAGCGAGGTGGCAAAACTGTCGGAGGCATCGACCACTCCCTTTCCCTCACAGCCGCGCAGGCTGTTGACCTTACCGGTGCGGGGATTTACATGGGTGATCATCGGCACTTTTCCCGGTTCGCCAAGACGTGCGGTGCGGTGGTTCAACAGTTCACTGGCTGGCAGCTGGCTGGTTTGTCGCGCCACACAGCGCGCCACCTCCTGCTTGTGAAACAGATGCGATAAGATCACCCGTCCGGCTGTGACTGATTTCACAAAAAAGAGATCGTGATTTTCCAGCTTATACAGGCGGGAAAGGGCCTGGCGCAGCTGATTGTGCAGCGTCTTTGCGTCCTTTTCGGACGATGTATCTGCAATTTTTTGCCGCAAAGGAGAGAGCGAGGATTTATCCATTATTGATTAACTCTTGCCGGTAAAAAACTGCTTTGCGGCTGATTGCTGTGTGCAGCCGCGGAGAGAGTGCATGGTTGTTATTTTTTTGCGGCCAGCAGTGCCAGAAAGCACGATACTGATTCCCCGGTGCTGGCGAAGTAATTAGCGGCCACGGCTTATTCTCGCCGTGTTTCGTTAACTTCCGTCGCCAAGAGTATGAAATTGCAGCTGGACTTTGAAATGATATAAACAGACACTTCTTGTTAGTTTTTCTAACAGGTAGTCATCAATGGCGGGACTTCCCTCATTACGCGCACTGCGTTATTTTCAGCAGGCGGCACTGCACAACAGCTTCAGCCTTGCGGCTCAGTCACTGAATGTTACCCACAGCGCCGTCAGCCATCAGATCAAACAGCTGGAGGAGTGGCTGGGTAAACCGTTGTTTATCAGGGCGAATGGTCGGGTTCAGCTGACAGCAGACGGCGAGCGCCTGAAGAAAACCTGTACGCAGGCATTTAACGAAATTGAAATCACCTGTGAGAAAATATCGCAACGCACCAGCAGCAGCCTGACGGTATCCAGTGCCCCCAGTTTTCTTTCCCAGTGGCTGATCCCACGCATCAGTGATTTCAGCCGGCAGCACCCCAATATTGCTCTTAATTTTCAGACGCATATGGATATTGATAAAGTGCGCAGCGATCAGACTGACGTGCTGATTCTAAGCCACGAGCAGACCACTCATCAGGATATTGCCACTACGCTGATTACCGTTGATTATATTGGCCCGGTTTGCTCAGCCGATTTTGATCGGCAGGTCGACTTCGACACCGATTTCACCACCCTGCCACTGCTGCATGCCGATACCAAGCGCCATGCCTGGGCTGAATGGGCGGAAAAAAGCGGCGCACGCGGAGACTTCTGGGCTGGCAGATATTTCGATAACCTGACGCTCGGTATTCAGGCGGCGCGCAACGGATTAGGCCTGATGATTACGCCACGGATTCTGGTAAAAAAAGAGCTGGAAGATGGCACGCTGATTGCGCCGGTGGGATTCACTGCGATGGCTCGTGCCACCTGGATGATGGTGAAGCAGGCAAGGGAAGATGAGCCGGACATTGTGATTTTTCGCCGCTGGTTACTGGCTGAAGCGGCTGGCGCAGAGTAAAAAAGGCGGCCTTAGCCGCCTTCAGATCCGGTTATGATGACATGCAGGATGCCACCTCCGGGCATGGGCGGCGAAAACGCCGCCGCTTTACAACCGGCCTCAGGCAATCAGCAGCTGATTCATCCGGCGGATAAACTGGTTTGGATCGTCCAGCGTACCGCGCTCAGCAAACAGCGCCTGATCCAGCAACAGCTCGATCCACTCGGCAAAGCGCGCTTCGTCCTGCGTGTCGGCAGCGCGTTTCACCAGCGCGTGATCCGGATTGATCTCAAACAGATACTTCACTTCCGGCACCGCCTGCCCCGCCGCGGCAAACAGTTTCGCCATTTGGGTACTCATGTCGTTGGCTTCGGTAGTCACGATTGCCGGCGTATCAGTCAGACGATGGGTCAGGCGCACTTCTTTCACTCGTTCGCCAAGCAAGGTTTTCACCCGCTCGATAAACGGCTCCAGCGCTTTTTCCGCTTCTTTCTGCTCGTCGCTCTCTTCATCAGCCAGCTTGCTTAAAGAATCGTCCGCCTTGCTGACCGACTGGAAGGACTTACCGTCAAACTCAGTCAGGTAGCTCATCATCCATTCGTCAATGCGGTCTGAAAGCAACAGGACTTCGATGCCCTTCTTGCGGAACACCTCAAGGTGCGGGCTGCTTTTCGCCGCTGCATAGCTGTCGGCAGTGATGTAGTAAATTTTATCCTGACCTTCAACCATCCGGCTGACGTAGTCTTCCAGCGACACGGTCTGCGCTGAACCTTCACTGCTGGTTGAAGCAAAGCGCAGCAGTTTAGCGATAGTTTCACCGTTGCTGGCATCTTCTGCCGGGCCTTCTTTCAGGACCAGGCCAAATTGCTGCCAGAACTGCTGATATTTTTCCGCATCATCCTTCGCCATTTTCTCCAGCATCTGCAACACACGCTTACTCAGCGCACTGCGCAGGTTCTGGGTGATACGGCTATCCTGCAGGATTTCACGAGACACGTTCAGCGGCAGGTCGTTGGAGTCGATCAGTCCACGCACAAAGCGCAGGTAGTTCGGCATAAACTGCTCAGCGTCATCCATGATAAACACGCGCTGAACATACAGTTTCAGGCCATGCTTATGATCGCGGTTCCACATATCCCACGGCGCCTGTGCCGGAATATACAGCAGGCTGGTGTACTCTTGCTTGCCCTCGACGCGGTTGTGGCTCCAGACCGCCGGATCGGTAAAGTCGTGGGCAATATGCTTGTAGAACTCTTTGTATTCGTCGTCGCTGACGTCGGACTTATTACGCGTCCATAACGCCTGCGCTTTGTTGATTTTTTCCCAGTGGGTGGTGTCGTCTTCTTCGTTGTGCGTCTCAATCTCTACCGGCAGAGCAATGTGGTCAGAGTATTTGCTGATAATGCCACGCACGCGCCACGCATCAAGGAACTCATCTTCGCCTTCACGCAGATGCAGAGTGATTTCGGTGCCACGATCGGCTTTTTCGATATCAGCAATGGTGTAGTCACCCTCACCTTCCGACTCCCAGAATACCCCTTCATCGGCAGCAGCACCGGCCGCACGGGTGCGCACCGAGACTTTATCCGCCACGATAAACGCCGAGTAGAAACCGACACCAAACTGACCAATCAGTTGGCTGTCTTTCGCCTGGTCGGAACCGAGCGACTCGAGGAAAGATTTGGTGCCAGATTTGGCAATCGTCCCCAGGTTTTCAATGACTTCATCACGACGCATACCAATACCGTTATCGCTCAGCGTAATGGTACGTTGCTCCTTGTTCACCGAAACCCGGACCCGCAGCTCGCCATCACCTTCATACAGTTCAGGGGAAGAGAGCGCGCGGAAACGCAGCTTGTCCGCAGCATCTGAAGCGTTGGAGATCAGCTCGCGCAGGAAGATTTCTTTATTTGAATAGAGGGAGTGGATCATCAAATGCAGAAGCTGTTTTACTTCTGACTGGAAGCCACGTGTCTCTTGTCCTTTCATGGTCATTGATACCTCAACAAATCAGGTTTATTGAATGTTGAGGAGGAGATGGGGATGAAATAAAACTTTTCAAGCAGGCACGATTACGCCGTACCTGCAAATGTTCAGAATTTAATCTTTTGACGTCCCGCCAGCGAGTGTGACAGGGTGGTGCCATCGACCATTTCCAGTTCGCCACCCATCGGTACACCGTGAGCGATGCGGCTGGCATCGACACCATACTGCCCGCAAAGCTCCGCAATATAGTTAGCAGTCGCCTCACCTTCTACCGTCGGATTGGTAGCAAGAATCACTTCCTGAAGAGTTTCACGTTCCAGTCGCTGTTCAAGGCGATCCAGTCCGATATCATTAGGGCCGATACCGTCCAGCGGTGAAAGATGGCCCATCAGCACAAAGTAGCGACCGCCAAACTGGCCGGTTTGCTCAATGGCGTGAATATCAGCCGGGCTTTCCACCACGCAGATCTGACCATTCTGCTGACGTCGCGGATTGGCGCAGATGGTGCAAATGTCCTGCTCGGTAAAAGTATGGCAATCCTTACAGTGACCGATTTCAGACATCGCGCGGGTCAGCGCCTGCGCCAGCCGCATTCCGCCGCTGCGATCGCGCTGCAACAGCTGGAATGCCATGCGCTGCGCTGATTTAGGCCCGACACCGGGTAAACAGCGCAGCGACTCCATCAGTGTTTCGAGGAGCGGGCTGGTTTGCATCAGAATGGCATCTTAAAGCCCGGCGGCAACTGCATTCCGCTGGAAACTGCTGCCATTTTCTCTTTCTGCGCTTCACCAACACGGCGCGCCGCATCGTTGAATGCCGCAGCGACCAGATCTTCCAGCATGTCTTTGTCATCTTCCAGCAAGCTTGGATCGACTTCAACACGACGGCAGTTATGTGCGCCGTTGATGGTCACTTTTACCAGACCGGCACCGGATTCACCGGTGACTTCCATTGCAGCAATCTCTTCCTGCACCTGGGCCATTTTGTCCTGCATTTGCTGGGCCTGCTTCATCAGGTTGCCCAAACCGGCTTTACCAAACATAGTCTTCTCTCTCAGCTCAGGCCGCGTAATCGTCGGATACGCTTAGGCGGCGGTTCAAACGGGGCGAATACTCTCTTCATCCAGATCGGCATCAAAAAACCGACGCAGGGTCTGGATGTGAGTATCCGCGATTATCGACTGGCGCGCCTGCGCCAGCTTTTCTTCATAAATTGCCTGTCGCCACTCCAGTGGGGTTAGCACCGATGGATTATCATCTTCGATAATCGTCAGTTCAACCGTCTGGCCTGCCGCCAGGCTTAATGCTTCCGCCAGCGCTTTCTGTGCCGATGGCGAATTAAGGTGGCGCTGTCCGGCACGTAAGTGTAGACAAACGCCCTGCTCAGTCTGTTCTTTCCAGGCGTTTAATGCCAGCTGCTGGACGAGTTTAGGCAGCGTCATTGCGGCAATTTCTGCCGCCCAGGCATCGCGCTGCTGCGACTCTTCTGTCAGTCGGTTGGCCAGCTCCGGCGTTTTCTCGTGCTCTAACGCCGAGCGCAATGCTTTCGGCGTGGCGACCGGTTCCGGCTTCGCCTCGACCGGATTCAGCGCTTTCCAGCGATACGCCTCTTTTTTTACCGTCGCGCCAGCCTCTGCGGCAGCAGCTTGCTGTCGCTTCTGACCGCGCTCGGTAACTGAAGCCAGTCGCTCCAGTGCCGAACTTGCCGGCCGCGCACCTGGCGCCGCCGGCTCACTCTTTTTTGCTTTGGTCGCTCCCTGCTGACGCATCAGTTGGGTGCGCGCCTGCAGTAGCTGACTGGTAGCATCGGGCAAATTATCCGGCGGTGCGCTGTCCGGCACAGTATGAGGTGCTGGCGGCTGTGACGGCGCGCTGGTCGGTGCACTCAGCTGTGGCTGAGCTTGCGGCGTCATCACCGGCCGGGATACCGGTTCGGCAATCACCTGGCGCGGATGAAACGCCAGCGCGCGCAGTAACGTCATTTCAACGCCCATACGGCGATCCGGTGCCAGCGCCAGCTCTTTACGCCCGACCAACAGCGTCTGATAGTAAAGCTGCACATCCGCAGGTGGCAACACTCGGGCCAGCTCGCGCAACCGCTGTTCTATCGCGGCCTGATCGTCGCCGATCGCCGAAGGCAACAGCTGCAACATCGCAATACGGTGCAGCAGGCGCAACATTTCAACCAGCAACGCTTCCCATTCTACGCCGCGTGACGCAGCCTGGTTCAGCAACGCCATCATCTGCTGACCTTCAGCATCCACTAACGCTTCAATCAGTGCCAGTGGCTGTTCGTCGTCGAGCGTGCCAAGCATGGCGTTAACCGTCTCGGTACTGACCTGCCCCAGTCCCATGGCGATCGCCTGATCGGCCAGGCTGAGCGCATCACGCATACTGCCATCGGCGGCACGCGCCAGCAGCTGCAGAGCACGGTTTTCCGCCGGTATCGCTTCCTGTTTTAATACATGCTCGAGCTGGCCGCGAATTTGCTCTGCATCCAGTGCTTTCAGATGGAACTGCAGACAGCGTGACAGAATGGTCACCGGCAGCTTTTGCGGATCGGTCGTGGCAAGCAGGAATTTGACGTGTGACGGCGGCTCTTCCAGCGTTTTCAACAGGGCGTTGAAACTGTGCCGCGACAGCATGTGCACTTCATCAATCAGGTAAACTTTAAAACGACCGCGTGCCGGAGCGTACTGAACGTTGTCCAGCAGATCGCGGGTGTCTTCAACTTTGGTGCGTGAAGCCGCATCGATCTCGATCAGATCGACAAAGCGCCCCTGTTCAATTTCACGGCAGTTATCGCACTGGCCGCAGGGGGTGGCAGTAATGCCGGTTTCACAGTTCAGTCCTTTCGCCAGCAGGCGCGCAATGGTGGTCTTTCCCACACCGCGGGTGCCGGAAAAAAGATAAGCGTGATGGATGCGGCCGAGCGACAGGCCATTTGCCAGCGCTGTCAGGACATGCTCCTGACCGACAACATCAGTAAACGCTTGTGGACGCCACTTGCGGGCAAGTACCTGATAGCTCATTAATTCGCAGAATTTGTCAGTGAAACAGGGGTTAATGCTAACACAGCCGCAGTTTTACAGCGAGGCTGAAGATGGTAGGTAAAGAATGTCCAATATAATTCGAGCGGCAGCCAACGCCACTGCCGCCTGAAGTATCTGGGATCTTAGTGGCCGGGGAAATTGACTAAGCTATAGCAGTCAACGCCCATCGCTTTCAGGCGCGCTTCACCGGTCAGATCAAACAGGTTGATCACAAAAGCGGCGTTTTTCACTTCACCACCGGCGCGGCGGATCAGTTTCACCGTGGCTTCCAGCGTGCCGCCAGTTGCCAGCAGGTCATCAACCACCAGCACGACATCGCCGGCGCCAATCGCGTCGCAATGCAGTTCAAGGCTGTCGGTGCCGTATTCCAGCTCGTAGCTTTCACTGAAGGTTTTGCGTGGCAATTTGCCCGGTTTACGTACCGGTACAAAACCAACGCCCAGCCCCAGCGCGACGGGTGCACCAAACAGGAAACCACGCGCTTCGGTGCCCACCACCTTGGTGATGCCAGTATTGCGATAGCGATCAACTAACAGTTCAATGCAGATGGCATACGCTTTCGGGTCTTCCAGCAGGCTGGTTACATCACGAAAGAGGATGCCCGGCTTAGGATAGTCCGGGATGCTTTTGATACTGTCTTTAAGGAATTCAAGCTGCTGCGCAGTCGCGGTCATAATGTTATGCCTGGTAAAAACGAATCTGACTCGCGCAGCTCCGGACCTCTCTGGCAGTCTACAGCCGCAGAGAGAGATCGGGTCAAACAGGGGAGCCGCGCACGAAAACGTTCAAATCTAAGCAAAGTGCCGGATAATTGCAACCATCATCCGCCACATCAGCGATTTTCTTGCTCTGACGCAACCACCGGCAGGCGCAGCATAAACCAGATTAATCCGCAGAGCATGAGTGCCAGCAGAACACGTAACCACAGCAGTTTTACCAGCCACAGTGAAACGGCAAAGGTAATCACAATAAACAGTATCGCCCGGCCTTTTGCCTTGGGCGGTAGGGCGCGATGTTGTTGCCAGTGACGAATATAGCCGCCAAACCATGAGCGATACAGTAACCAGTGGTGAAAGCGCGGAGAAGAACGTGCAAAACACCATGCCGCCAGTAGAATAAACGGCGTGGTCGGTAATAGCGGCAAAATAACGCCAAGCGTGCCGAGCGCAATTGCCAGCCAGCCGATGATCAAGAGTAAGATGCGCTGCATAGAGTGACCTGAATACGTCGAACTGCGATTATTTTACCACAGTGACCGGAAACCTTAATGAAAACCACCCTTTTACTGCAACAGCTGGATGCGCGGCTCAATCAGCTGGCGCGTAGCATCTCGCCACTGGCGGAGCGTCGCACTCGCCGGGCGCGCTTCGACAATCAGCTGTTTTATTGCAAGAGCACGCGCCTTGGGGATTATCTACAGGAAGTGCAGCAAACGCTGGCACAATTAAAACAGTGCGTGGCCGGAACCCAGCCTGAGCGTCTCAGCTGGCTGGCAGAACGGGTGGTGCTGCAAACTGGCGCGCTACAGCGTGAGGTTGCCACGCAGACGCTGCGCAGCCAGGAGGGCGTGAAGCAAAGCCCGGCGGAAAAATTGCATCAGAAACTGGCCGACCATCATGAATTTGAGCGGCGTCTGCTGGCAATGCTGATGGAACGCGAGCGCCAACTTGGGCAACAGGAAACGCTGCTGCAACAGCAAAAAATTCAGCAGGAGATGGTGGCGCTGGAAGCGCGGTTACAGCGCTGCCGTGCGGCGCTGAAGCAGATTGAGCAGGAGATTGCTCAACGTGAACAGGGTTTTTAACTATAATCACAGCCTGGTGACATCGGGGGAAGCACAATGGGAATTGTCAGCTGGATTATTATCGGCCTGCTCGCCGGTTTTGTGGTGCGTAAATTTTTCCCTGGCCGACCGGGGGGATTAATTCCGACGCTGGTGCTGGCGATGATCGGTGGATTGATTGGCGGCTATATCAGCAGCTACTTCAGCTGGGGCTCACTGACTCAACTGCACCCACGGGCGCTGTTGTTCGCCCTGCTCGGCTCACTGCTGATGCTACTGGTGGTTAAAAAATTACGAATTTAACGGAGTGAAGGATGTCTTTAGAAAATGCCCCCGATGAGGTCAAACTGGCAGTCGATCTGATTATGCTGCTGGAAGAGAACCAGGTGGCACCGCAAACGGTGCTGGCGGCACTGGAGATCATCAGACGCGATTTCGAAAATAAGCTGGCGCAGGCATAGATTATTTGCCATTGGCAGGCTGACGGAGCGACGGGCTGCTGGTCAGCATTTCGATTAGGGTTTCCACTAAAAGTGGCGCATCCGCCGCCAGATCGAAACTCTCCGGCATAAACAGCCAGTTTTCCATAATACCGCTGACGTAGCCGCGAATGATTACCGCCGCGCGTCGGGTATCAAGGTCAGCCGGTAACTGCTGGTGTCCGATGCAGTCGCGCAGGACTTCTTCAATTTTTTCGTAGCATTCCAGATATAAATTTTGCTGCACCATTTGCAGAGTTGTCATTTCACCGACAAACTCACACTTGTGGAAAATGATTTCCATAAGTGACCTTCTGCGCTGGTCGCGTGCTGTTGCCTCAAAGACATAGTTAAGCATTGCGCGCATAACTGATAGTGGATCACCTGGGTATTTTATTTGATACTCATGTTCTAAGTCCTCCATTCCGGACTCAGACTGCGCCCAAATCTCATTCAGTAAGTCGGCTTTGTTTTTGAAATGCCAGTAAATCGCACCACGTGTCACGCCGGCAGCATGAGCAATATCTGCCAGTGACGTTGCAGAGACACCATGTTCAGAGAACCGGGCAATTGCCGCATCAATGATTTGGCCCCGCGTTTCAAGGGCTTGTTCTTTGGTTTTTCGTGCCATAAGTGGGGTATTTACAAAAGGTTAGATTTACATACATTTGCGAATGTATGTAACATAGCACGACCATAATTTAAACGCAGCAATGGGTTTAACGGTTTGTGATCCATTGAACAATCGATATCGGACACTCGAGGTTTATTTATGAACAAAAACAGAGGGTTAACGCCTCTGGCGGCCGTCCTGATGCTATCAGGCAGCTTAGTGCTAACAGGATGTGATGAAAATAAATCCCAGGAAGCCGGCCAGCAACAAGCACCAGAAGTTGGCATCGTCACCCTGAAAAGTGAACCGTTGACCATTACCACTGACCTACCGGGAAGAACCTCATCTTACCGTATTGCAGAAGTGCGCCCGCAGGTTTCGGGCATTATTTTGAAACGGAATTTCGTTGAGGGAAGTGAGATTAAAGCCGGGGAATCGCTGTATCAGATCGATCCGGCTACCTATCAGGCTGCCTATGACAGCGCTAAGGGCGACCTCGCGCAGGCTCAGGCAAACGCGCAAATCGCCGCTGTAACGGTGAAACGCTATAAGCCACTGCTCGGCACCAAATACATCAGTCAGCAGGATTACGACCAGGCGATTGCGACCCAGAGCCAGACTGCTGCCGCAGTTCAGGCTGCTAAAGCCAATGTCGAAAGCGCGCGTATCAATCTCGCCTATACCAAAGTGACTTCGCCAATTAGCGGACGCATTGGTAAATCGACAGTGACGGAAGGTGCACTGGTGCAAAGCGGTCAGACTACCGCACTGGCAACCGTGCAACAACTCGACCCGATCTATGTCGATGTGACGCAATCCAGCGGTGATTTCCTGCGCCTGCGTGAAGAGCTGCAATCCGGCAAACTGAAACAGACTGACGGCAAAGCCAGCGTCAAACTGTTAACGCAGGATGGTAATACTCACCCGCAGGCGGGAACATTAGAATTCTCTGATGTTACCGTGGATGAGACCACCGGCTCGATTATGCTGCGCGCTATGTTCCCTAACCCTGACAAAAGTTTGCTGCCGGGTATGTTCGTTCGTGCACGTCTGGATGAAGGTACCAATCCAAATGCCCTGCTGGTTCCACAGCAAGGTGTAACGCGGACGCCAACCGGTGAAGCTACCGCGATGATCGTTGGTGCAGACAATAAAGTGGAAGAGCGCAAGCTGACCGCTGAGAAGGCGATTGGCAATATGTGGTTAGTGACTGCAGGCCTGAAGGATGGCGATCGCGTGATTGTTACCGGCATTCAGCGTGCGAAACCCGGCGCTAAGGTGACTCCGCAAGAAATGAGTTCAGACGAGGCGAAGAAACAAGATTCGCAGCAGCAGTCTGAACCAGGCAAGTCTTAAACAGGAGCCGCTGATACATGGCTAAGTTCTTTATCGATCGCCCCATATTTGCATGGGTCATCGCCATCATCATTATGCTGGCGGGTGCGCTGTCGATTCTCAAACTGCCGATTGAGCAATATCCTAATGTTGCTCCACCTGCGATTGAGATCACAGCAACCTACCCAGGTGCGGATGCGAAAACCTTGCAGGACTCGGTCACACAGGTAATCGAACAGAATATGAATGGCCTTGATGGCCAGATGTATATGAGTTCCAGTAGTGACTCCTCAGGTACGGTTACGCTGACGATTACCTTTGAATCGGGAACCGATCCGGATATCGCTCAGGTTCAGGTGCAGAACAAACTGCAGTTGGCAACGCCGTTGCTGCCGCAGGAAGTTCAGCAACAGGGGATCAGGGTTCAGAAATCGTCCAGCAGCTTCTTGATGGTGGCAGGTTTCATCAACACTAACGGCAGCATGACGCAGAACGATATTTCGGACTACGTTGGCTCCAACATTAAAGATCCTATCAGTCGTGTTAACGGCGTTGGTGATACTCAGCTGTTTGGTGCGCAGTATGCGATGCGTATCTGGATGGATCCGCACAAGCTGAACAACTATGCCTTAACTCCGGTTGATGTGATTAGCGCTATTAACAACCAGAACTCACAGGTTGCAGCCGGCCAGCTTGGTGGTACGCCACCGGTGAAAGGCCAGCAGCTTAACGCCTCGATTATCGCGCAGACCCGTCTGACCTCAACCGATGAGTTCGGCAAAATTTTGCTGAAAGTCAACGAGGATGGTTCTCAGGTTCGCCTGAGTGACGTTGCGAAAATCGAACTCGGCGGTGAAAACTACGAGATCATTGCCCGTTTTAATGGCCAGCCGGCTTCCGGTCTGGGTATTAAACTGGCGACCGGTGCTAACGCACTGGATACCGCTGCCGCGGTAAAAGCGCAGCTGGCTGAACTGGAACCGTTCTTCCCGTCTGGTCTACAGGTGGTTTACCCGTACGACACCACGCCGTTTGTTAAGATCTCTATCAATGAAGTGGTGAAAACCCTCGTTGAAGCTATCGTGCTGGTGTTCCTGGTCATGTACCTGTTCCTGCAAAACTTCCGCGCAACTCTGATCCCAACGATTGCGGTGCCGGTAGTTCTGCTGGGTACATTTGCCATCATCAACGCCTTTGGCTATTCGATAAACACCCTGACGATGTTTGGTCTGGTGTTGGCAATCGGGCTATTGGTGGATGACGCCATCGTGGTGGTGGAGAACGTCGAACGCGTGATGGTGGAAGAAGGACTGCCACCGAAAGAAGCCACGCGTAAATCAATGGGCCAGATTCAGGGCGCGTTGGTGGGTATTGCGCTGGTGCTGTCAGCGGTATTTATTCCGATGGCGTTCTTTGGCGGCTCGACCGGTGTTATCTATCGTCAGTTCTCGATCACTATCGTCTCGGCGATGGTTCTGTCGGTCGTTGTTGCACTGATCCTGACTCCGGCACTTTGTGCCACCATGCTGAAGCCGGTTAAAAAAGGCGACCACGGTAAGACCACTGGCTTCTTCGGCTGGTTTAACCGCATGTTTGATAAGAGCACCAATCACTACACCGATAGTGTGGGCCATATCATTCGCAGTACCGGTCGTTATCTGGTTATCTACCTGCTGATCGTAGTCGGCATGGCGTTTCTGTTCTTGCGCCTGCCAAGCTCGTTCCTGCCGGAAGAGGACCAGGGGGTATTTCTGACCATGGCTCAGCTGCCAGCGGGTGCGACTCAGGAACGTACTCAGAAGGTGCTGGATCAGATCACTGATTACTACCTGGAAAAAGAAAAAGCCACCGTACAATCCGTGTTTACCGTTAACGGCTTTGGCTTTGCAGGTCGTGGTCAGAACACCGGTATTGCCTTCGTCAGTCTGAAACCGTGGGATGAACGTTCAGGTTCAGAAAACAAAGTCCCGGCGATTATCGGACGTGCAATGGGTGCCCTCTCGTCAATTAAAGATGCGATGGTCATTCCGTTTAACCTGCCGGCAATTGTCGAGCTGGGTACGGCAACCGGTTTTGACTTCCAGCTGATCGATCAGGCTAACCTGGGTCACGAAAAACTCACTCAGGCGCGTAATCAGTTACTGGGTATGGTCGCGCAACACAGCGATGAGCTGGTGGGTGTGCGTCCAAACGGTCTGGAAGATACGCCACAGTTCAAGCTGAATATCGACCAGGAGAAAGCACAGGCATTAGGTGTTTCTATCTCTGATATCAACACCACGCTGGGTGCATCCTGGGGCGGAAGTTACGTTAACGACTTTATCGACCGCGGTCGCGTCAAGAAAGTGTACGTAATGGGTGAAGCGCCTTACCGTATGCTGCCAAGCGACATTGGTGACTGGTATGTGCGTAACAGCAGCGGTGGCATGGTTTCATTCAGCGCCTTCTCTTCGGCGAAGTGGGAATATGGCTCGCCGCGTCTGGAACGCTATAACGGTCTGCCATCCATGGAGATTCTTGGCCAGGCTGCACCGGGCAAAAGCTCTGGTGACGCGATGAATCTGATGGAAGAGCTGGCGTCTAAGCTGCCAACCGGTATCGGCTATGACTGGACGGGTATGTCCTATCAGGAACGTCTGTCCGGTAACCAGGCCCCTGCCCTGTATGCCATCTCGCTGATTGTGGTATTCCTCTGTCTGGCGGCATTGTATGAGAGCTGGTCAATTCCGTTCTCAGTCATGCTGGTAGTGCCACTCGGGGTTATCGGTGCGCTGCTGTTTACCACCCTGCGTGGTCTCAGTAATGACGTTTACTTTGTGGTAGGCCTGCTGACAACCATTGGCTTGTCGGCGAAGAATGCGATATTGATCGTAGAATTCGCCAAAGATCTGATGGAGAAAGAAGGCAAAGGTCTGGTAGAAGCGACGCTGGATGCAGTTCGTATGCGTTTACGTCCAATTCTGATGACCTCACTGGCGTTTATCCTCGGGGTACTGCCTCTGACCATCAGTACCGGTGCGGGTTCCGGCTCTCAGAACGCCGTAGGTACTGGCGTAATGGGCGGCATGGTCACCGCGACGGTACTGGCAATCTTCTTCGTACCGGTGTTCTTTGTCGTGGTTCGTCGCCGCTTCAGTAAACACAAAGAAGAAGTTGAGCACGGACATCCTGTCGAGCATAAATCACAAGATCACTAAGTTTTCTCAGTGACTGAAAGAGGCCGCAAATGCGGCCTCTTTTTTTTGCCTGCGGATCGGGTTGCATTTCAGCTAAGCGACGCGCATAATAATTGTTATGTTATAACATACCATTTTGGAGCAACCATGAAAGCTGATATCCATCCCCACTATCGCCCGGTGATTTTTCATGACACCAGTGCCGATCACTACTTCAAAGTAGGATCGACCATCAAAACCGACCGCACCGTCGAGTTCGAAGGGGCAACTTATCCTTACGTAACGCTTGATGTCTCCTCCGCTTCCCATGCGTATTACACCGGCAAGCAGAAAGAGTTCAACAAGGAAGGCAGTGCAGCTCGCTTTAATAAGCGTTTTGGCAGTTTTCTTGGTAGCAGCAATAAATAAGGAACTGTCTCATGCAGGTACTGAGTTCATTACGTTCAGCCAAAAAGCGTCATAAAGACTGCAAGGTAGTGCGTCGCCACGGTCGCATCTATGTGATTTGCAAAACTAACCCACGCTTTAAAGCGGTTCAGGGCAGAAAGAAAAAACGATAGTGTTGTTGTGTCATGTTGTCCTTTTGGGCCGGACTTCCCATCCGGCCCTTTTTTATTACTTCATACTGCCTGCCATCGCCTCAACGTTGTGCTTAAATGCCGCAATATAGCTGGCTGCTGGCCCATCTTTTTCTGATAACGCTTCAGGATACAGTTCCCCGCCCGGCTGTGCGCCGGTGGCAGAGGCAATCTGCTTAACCAGCCGCGGATCGGTCTGGTTCTCAATAAAGTAGCGATGAATATCCCCGGTTTTAAGCTGCTTAATTAACGCCGCCACATCGCCAGCACTGGCTTCCGACTCGGTAGAAAAACCAACCGGCGCAAGAAAACGTACGCCATAACGCTGACCAAAATAGCCGAACGCATCGTGACTGGTCAGCACCTGACGTTTCGCCTCAGGAATCGCGTCAAAGGTCTGTTTCGCCCAGCTATCCAGCTGGTTGAGCTGGCTGATATAGGCCGCACCGTGCTGACGGAAGTAGTCCGCATTATCTGGATCGGCAGCGATCAGCGCATTCATCACGTTAGTAGCATACACCGTGCCGTTGTGCATGCTGTTCCACGCATGTGGATCGGTAATGGTTTGCCCATCTTCTGTCATTTTGCGCGTATCAATACCCTGAGATGCAACCACGACTTTGCCCTGATAACCCGAGGCGCTGACCAGTCGATCCATCCAGCCTTCCAGCCCAAGGCCGCTGACAAAGACCACCTGCGCTTTTGATAAAGCCTGGCTGTCCTGTGGCGTTGGCTCAAAGCTGTGCGGATCGCCGTTCGGTCCAACCAGACTTCTTACCCGGACATGTTCGCCGCCAACCTGCTGCACGATGTCGGCTAACACGGTAAAACTGGCAACGGTTTCTACCGTTTTCGCCAACGCCAGCGGGCTGCTGAGCAGTGCCGCAACCGCCAGCGCCAATGATAACTTCTTCATACTTTCTCCTTGCCTGTCGTTAAAAAGCGGAGGCTGCTGAGCAGACCACCGCAGGGCCCCAATAAAATTGAGATAAAAAACAGTATTGCGGCACTCAGCACCACCGCCGGACCGGCAGGCAGTGAGAGATAAAATGAAGCAAACAGGCCACTGAAGCTGGCGATCACCGCGAGAATTATTGCGGCGGTCAGCATTCCCGGCAGGCGAATACTCCAGAAGCGGGCGCTGGTAGCGGGCAACATCATCAGTCCAACCGACATCAAAGTACCGAGCACCTGAAATCCGGCCACCAGATTCATCACCACCAGTATCAGAAAAATGCCGTTGACCAGCGGTGAGCTCCAGCGGCTTTGCGCACGCAGAAAACTGGCATCGAAGGCATCGATAACCAGTGGACGATAGATCAAGGCCAGTGCCATCAGGGTAATCGCGGCAATGCTACCTACCAGCAGGATCGATTGATTATCAACCGCCAAAAGCGATCCAAAGAGCACGTGCAGCAGATCGACACTCGATCCGCGCAGCGACACCAGCGTGACGCCTAAAGCCAGCGAACCCAGATAAAAACCGGCAAAGCTGGCGTCTTCACGCAACGGGGTTAAGCGGCTGACTGCGCCGGAAAGCAGTGCCACCGACAACCCGGCGATAAAACCGCCCACGCCCATCGCTACCAGCGACAGGCCGGAAATCAGGTAGCCAATCGCCGCACCCGGCAACACCGCATGTGATAACGCGTCGCCAACCAGGCTCATACGCCGCAGCAGTAAAAATACCCCCAGCGGAGTGGCGCTAATCGATAACGCAATACAGGCCACTAACGCCCGGCGCATAAAACCAAATTCGATAAAAGGTTGCAGCAGCGAGATAACCATTATCGCTCTCCCATCTGGCGCAGCGACGCGGCCTGCACGTCGCGCGAACGCCATTCGGCAGCATCGTCCTGTAAGCGCAGAACTTGCGGAAACCAGGTATCGACCATGCTCATATCGTGCAGCACCACGATTAAGGTGCAGCCCTGACGATGGCGATCGGCCAGTAAGTCCAGCAGCAGTGCAATGGTCTGGCTGTCAATGCCGGTAAACGGCTCGTCCAGCAGCAGCAGAGAAGCCTGTTGCATCAGTAAACGCGCAAACAGCACCCGCTGTAACTGGCCACCAGACAGCATTCCGGGTTGCGCATCGGCAAAATCGTCCATTCTCACCTTACGCAACGTTTGCATAATCTCCTGACGCAGCTGACGGCCAATGCAGCCAAACCAGCCGGTGCGCTGCCAGCACCCCATCGCCACCAGATCAAACACGGTGATCGGGAACTGGCGTTCGATTTCCGTCTGCTGCGGTAGCCAGCCAACGGCAGAGGGCGGCAGCGATAACTGATATGAGCCGTTCACCGGCGGCAGTAACCCCGCCAGAGTCTTCAGTAACGTCGACTTGCCACAGCCGTTGGCACCAACCAGCGCAGTCATCGATCCCGGTAAAAAGCGTCCACTGATCGGCGGTGTCACCGACTGATGCCGGTATCCCGCCTGTAACTTATCCAGGCTAATCATTGTGACATTGCCCAGCCCAGTGCCGCGCACAGCAAGGCAATGGGTATCAGACTCAGTAACAGCCTGACTGCCGCAGAGCGGGTAAACAGCGTGGGTTTGGTGGTAAAAGAGTAAGGCATGACGATGATCCGACAGATTTATTATGTTATAACATAACATTAAATCTTCCGGGCGGTTATTTATACACGGCAAAAAAACTGTTTCGAGGTGTTACGCCAGCGATATTCAGCACGGTTTGCTTATCTGGTAAAATAAATTAATATTCATGCTTTAAGCTATCAGAGAAAAAGCCTTGACCTTTCAAGATAAATCACATAAAAATCATAACGATAGATAATTATCTTTTTTTGCATCTTGCTTTATCGGCTGCGCGGCACAATGATAAACATTAAGGTGAAATTAACTTAATGAGGGAAAAATGCGCAAATTGATCCCGTGCAATTATTCGCAGGATGAAGTTAACCCGCTATTATTGATGCAAGTCATTCAACAGAATATTCTCAAAATACAACCACAGTTAGTTGGCGATTTAACCTGGTATTCGCAAGATGCGCGTTTTGTTCCCGACAGCCTGAAAATTATTTCAGTCGATCCACTGGAAAGTTTGCGTTATAAGATGCGTTATCAGTTTACATGGAACATATTCAATGCCTGTTTAGATATTGATGCTGGCCAGACCGTTGCTGAAAGCGTCTGTTTCCAGATTATTCCGGGCCATCTGGTTTTTGAACTGATTGACAACCACTATCCAACAACCGCCGATGAATTGTAATTTTTGGTAATATCCTCAGGCAATATTAATTAATCTGCGTTATATTCAATATGTCCGTTTATAAAGTATTTTTTTATAATCGCTTCCAGGCCGCATACCTTCAGCTCAGCCCAAGTAACGGCTTTTGTCATTCGCTATGGAGGGGAAAGAGATGGACGAATACTCACCGAAAAGGCATGATATTGCTCAATTGAAATTCTTGTGTGAAAATCTGTATGACGAGAGTATGGCAACCCTGGGCGACAGTCACCATGGGTGGGTCAACGACCCGACGTCAGCCGTCAATTTACAACTTAACGAATTGATTGAGCATATCGCTTCTTTCACCATGAATTACAAAATTAAACACGTTGAAGATACGGATCTGATTGCTCAAATTGATGAATATCTTGATGACACATTTATGCTTTTTAGTAACTACGGTATTAATGTGCAGGATCTTCAACGTTGGCAGAAATCAGCCAGGCGACTTTTTAACATCTTCATCGAAGAATGCGCTCAGCGACCTTTATCAGCTAGCCATTCATTTTAGCAACCCATTATTTTTACTACGGTTTAACAATGACAGACAAAATTCTGACCAAAACTGATTATCTGATGCGTTTAAGACGTTGTCGTTCAATTGATACTCTTGAGCGCGTAATTGAAAAAAATAAGTACGAATTATCTGATGATGAATTAGAAGTGTTTAATTCTGCGGCGGACCATCGACTGGCTGAATTGACCATGAATAAGCTGTACGACAAAATTCCGGTATCAGTCTGGAAATATGTACGTTAAAGGCAACTTTAAATATTGTGACGGGAAAAGTAATGCGAAGGGCTGAAATTGGTGGAGGCCCTGCCAGCGACATCCCGGCACACGCGTTACCTGCTGCGGCTGCTTCCTTCCGGATCTGACCGAGTTCACAAGTTAGCGTTGCGGGAGCACCAACAGGGCCTCCATTGACGGCTCTAACGTTCAGAGCGCAGGCATTATCAATGATGCCTTCATCAATTGCAAGCGAACCCCAGGCGACCGTTGCTTTCTTGAACAACTGATGCATTTTAGTCAAATTTAACGGCGTTGCACTGCCGGTTACTGCCTAAAATATCCGCAGCCGATTTTGACGGTTAATTGATCATACTGGCGATTATCGCAGCAATGCTGCCGCGGGCTGCCGGGCTCGCTGATTAAAATTGCTTTAGTATCCATAAGTTATCGATTAAGGTTTTGTAATTATTCCTTCGGATAATTCGCATGTTCGACAATGACAGCTTTCAACAACGTGTCTGGCAGATAGTGGCATCGATTCCCTTCGGCTGCGTCACCACTTATGGTGAAATCGCCCGTCTGGCCGGCTCACCGCGTGCCGCCAGACAAGTAGGCGGCGTGCTGCGCCGTCTGCCGCAGGGCAGCAAACTTCCCTGGCATCGGGTTATCAATCGTAAGGGTGAGATATCTTTGGTGGGTGACGATCTCAGTCGCCAGCGTGATGCGCTGGAGGCCGAAGGGGTTGAAGTCAGCAACGACGGGAAAGTGTCACTGGCAGATTACCGCTGGAAACTTTAAGTTAAGACGGGAGCCGAAAACGGCTCCCCTGCAAATGACTACACCGCAGTAATGTTCTCACTGCCCACAAGAATTATCAGTACATTGTCGGAGCCGGTACTGAAGTTGAAGGCGTCACCTGCGTTGGTGAAGTTGACGGTACCGTGCGGGTCGCGCCGTTTTGGGTTGGCATCGCCACTGACGGCACCGGCACCATAATCAGCTCCGCTTTGGTTCCACCACCGTTAATAACCGGTTTAACCGTATCGGTAATAAATGCCAATTTGCCATCAATTGTCACTGCGGCACTTAACAGGATACGCGCGTTAGGCTGGATATCTGCCGGATTAAACGGTAGCACGAACTGGAACGGCGACTGTTTGCCATCGGTACGAACCGCACGCTGCGCCAGCACTTTAGACGGCGCGTCAGCCAGTGAAGCGTCTGACAGCGTTACCGTCAGTACCGCGTCAGGTGGCAAGGCAATGCGCTGGCGGATATACACCGAGCCGCTGACATTTGGTTGCGCTATGGCCGCCTGCTGCCCAGCCGTCGGCGATCCCAGCGTTGGAGTAGGAATATCATTGCTTTTATCTGCACAACCAGCCAGTGCCACAGCCAGCGCAGCGCCACTCATTACATGCCAAAGTTTCATTGATTTCTGCTCCTTATGATCAATGTTTGCCGGTAAACCTGCCGGAAACTACGCTATTAACAGCGTCACAGAGTTAATTCTGGCACAACTTACTGATTTTTGCCTGGGACAGCAGTTTCATCAGCGTGAAATGCAAAAAACAGCGCATTAGCTTTGAACGCAGTTGACGGTAACTGGTCGGATCTCGCAAACTAACTGCTGAACCATTTTCGAGGATGTTGCTATGAGCCAGGCACTGCAAAACCTGTTAGATCTGCTCAAATTAGAAAAATTAGAAGAAGGCCTGTTTCGTGGTCAGAGCGAGGACTTAGGCCTGCGCCAGGTCTTTGGAGGCCAGGTTGTCGGCCAGGCGCTGTACGCGGCTAAACAGATGGTGCCTGCCGACCGGATGATCCACTCTTTTCACAGCTATTTCTTACGCCCCGGCGACAGCCAGAAGCCGATAATCTACGATGTCGAAACCCTGCGTGACGGCAATAGCTTCAGCGCGCGCCGCGTCAGCGCGATTCAGAATGGCCAGCCGATTTTCTATATGACCGCTTCATTCCAGTCGCCGGAAAGCGGTTACGAACATCAAAACAGCATGCCGCAGGTTCCGGGGCCGGAAAATCTGCCCTCAGAGACCGATATCGCCATACAGCTGGCGGAATTTATTCCGGAAAAGGCGCGCGAAAAATTTCTTGCTGAAAAACCACTGGAAATTCGCCCGGTGAAGTTTCACAACCCGCTGCAAGGGCATGTGGATCTGCCTGAACGTCAGGTGTGGTTTCGCGCAAATGGTCAGATGCCCGAGGATATCCGTATTCATCAGTATCTGCTGGGTTATGCTTCGGATTTCAACTTTTTGCCGGTGGCATTACAGCCACATGGTAAGGGGTTCCTTGAGTCGGGAATGCAGGTGGCAACCATCGACCACTCGATGTGGTTCCACCGCCCTTTCGATCTGAATCAGTGGCTGCTGTATAACGTAGTCAGCACCTCAGCTTCAGGCGCTCGCGGCTTTGTACGCGGTGAATTTTATACTCAGGATGGCACGCTGGTGGCATCGACGGTGCAGGAAGGGGTTATGCGTCATCGCAGTTAAGCTGGCCGGAGGCAAATAGTAAGGGGCGATGTCAGTGACATCGCCCCTTTTTTTTCTTCTGTTTTTTATTGCACTGCTTTTCTTAGTCAGCCATTACGCTTAGTGGTTGTAAGCATTCTCGCCGTGGCTGTTAACGTCCAGACCTTCACGCTCCTGCTCTTCCGGTACACGCAGGCCAACAATCATGTCGGCAATTTTGAAGCCGATAAAGGCAACCACTGCGGTCCAGACAATCGTCACTACCACACTCAGCAACTGAATCAGCACCTGGTGGCCCATGGTCACGCCCTCTGCGTAGCCAACGCCGCCCAGTGAGGTAGAGGCGAACACACCGGTCAGGATGCAGCCGACAATACCACAAACGCCGTGCACACCGAACACATCGCAGGGATCGTCAACGCGCAGCCATTTCTTCAGGATGGTGACCCCCCACAGGCCAGCGATACCACCGGCGATACCAATAATCAGAGCACCCCCGACGCCGACATAACCACAGGCTGGCGTTATTGCGACCAGACCGGCAATGACGCCTGAACAAGCACCCAGCAGTGAAGGCTTACCGCGGAACATCCACTCGCCAAAGGTCCACGCCAGTACCGCGCCCGCTGTTGCCATTACGGTATTGAGGAACGCCAGCGCGGCGATTTCGTTGGCAGAGCTTGCCGAACCGGCGTTGAAACCAAACCAGCCAACATACAGAATCGCCGTACCGATAAATACCATCGGCAGGTTGTGTGGTTTGAAAGCTTCTTTACCGAAGCCAGCACGTTTGCCCAGCAGGTAAGCGCCAACCAGACCGGCAACCGCGGCATTGATGTGCACCACTGTCCCACCGGCGAAGTCCAGCGCGCCATCCTGTGCCAGGAAACCACCGCCCCACACCATATGCGCCACCGGCAAATAAGCCAGCGTCAGCCAAATCACCACAAAGATCAGTACCGCCGAGAAGCGAATACGCTCGGCGATGGCACCAACAATCAGCCCCACGGTAATACAGGCGAATGAACACTGAAACGCCACGTGAATATACTGATAGAAGGAACCCGATAAGGCCGTCAGTTCGATATTTTTCAGCATTGCCATGCTGAAACCACCGAAGAAAGCATTACCTTCGCTGAACGCCAACGAGTAGCCATACAGCATCCACAGCACGCAAACCAGCGAAAAAGTAACCGCCACCTGCGTCAACATCGACAGCACGTTTTTACCGCGAATCAGACCGCCGTAAAACAATGCAATACCTGGTATAGACATAAACAGCACCAGCGCGGTGCAAATCATCATAAAGGCGTTATCAGCTTTATCTGCAACGGCAGGTGCAGCCATCGCGAGCGATGGTAACAGTGCCAGGCTTGCCAAACCCAACGTCGTCAGTACTTTTTTCATTTTATTCCATCCCATCACAGTTCAGACCCCGAAATTACAGCGCGGCTTCGTCAGTTTCACCGGTACGAATACGGATGACACGCTGCAGTTCTGCAACGAAGATCTTACCGTCGCCAATTTTGCCGGTGTAAGCGGCTTTGCTAATCACGTCGATCACTTCATCGATCTGATCGTCGGCGATAGCCACATCAATTTTTACTTTTGGCAGGAAGTTCACGCTGTACTCAGCACCGCGATAGAGTTCTGCATGACCTTTCTGGCGACCAAAACCTTTCACCTCGGTGACGGTCAGGCCCTGAATGCCGATAGAGGACAGTGCTTCACGCACGTCTTCCAGTTTGAACGGTTTGATTACCACGGTAACCAGCTTCATACGATCCCCTCCAGCTATTGGAAAATGTCAGTTACACCCAACCCGGGATGTATAAAGCAAAGGCTGTGCCATAAATTAAAAACCGGGAAATTTCAGCGAATAAGACGGTCTGCAACCGGGTAATACCGGGCATCAGGATGGGAAGCGCCGCAGCGTACTGGCGGGCAATAAGGACAAAACGCACCATTTCGGTGCGTTAGCTGTTCAGGAAAGTGCATCAAGGTGAAACATGCCGAAAAAATTGCGCAAAAAAGGTGCAATCAGTCCTCAGGCTTCGGCCGTGATGCCCGAGTTAAGTTCATCGCCGGCCAGCTGCAACTGATACATTTGCCAGTAACGCCCCTGCTGCGCCAGTAATTCTCGGTGATTACCCTGCTCGACCGCCTGGCCGCGATGCAGCACCAGAATGGTATCGGCTTCGATAATGGTGGACAGGCGATGGGCAATCACCACCAGCGTGGTGTGCTGACGAATCGCCCGCAGCGCGCGCTGAATCGCCTGCTCAGTACCCGAATCAATATTGGCAGTCGCTTCATCCAGAATCAGAATCTGCGGTGCCGCCACCAGCACACGCGCCATGGCCAGCAGCTGTTTCTGGCCGACTGACAAATTATTACCCTGCTCGCCCAGCCGGGTATGGATCCCCTCGGCCAGGCCGCGCGCCAGTTCGGCCAGCTGTACGGTCTCAAGTGCCTGCCACACCTGCTGCTCGCTGATATCGCGCCCCAGCGTGACATTGGCAAAAAAGGTATCCGCCAGCACCACCGGATCCTGCTGTACCATCGCCACGCCCTGACGTAGCGTCTGGTGGCTGAGGCTGCTCAACGGGCGGCCATCGAGGCGAATTTCGCCCTGCTTCAGCGGATAATAACCCATCAGTAAATTAGCCAGCGTGCTCTTGCCGCTGCCGGTATGCCCGACCAGCGCGACAAAATCGCGCGCAGGCACCTGCAAATTAATGTCACTGAGTACATTACGATCGTCGCGATAGGCAAAGCTGAGCTGGTCAACCTCAATGCGGCCGCTGGTCAGCGGCCGCCGGTCGTGACCGTATTGCTGGCGCGGCGCATCCATCAGTTCAAAAATACGCTCGCCGGCGACCACCGCTTGCTGCAACATTGATTGTTGCGTGGTCAGCTCAATCAGCGGCTCGTTGAGTCGTCCAAGGTAGTTAATAAAGGCATACAGCACGCCAACCTCAATACTGCCGACCGAAGAGAAGCCAAACAGCATCATCAGGCCGCACAGTATCAGAGCCGAGAACAGGCTGAGTAACGGACGCAGTAAAAAGCCATCAAGCCGCAGCGTTTGCATCCGCGCCAGATAGTGTGAACGGCTGGCTTCGCCCATGCGCTCGCCAAAGCGAGCCTGCTGGCGAAACTGCTGAATCACGCTCATACCGTTAATTACTTCATTAAAGCCGTTGTTAATATCCGCCAGATAGCTGCGTACCCGACGCACGATTGGCGTGCTGTAACGCTGATAAATCAGCATTACGGTGATTACCGCCGGGAAAATCGTGATTGCCACCAGCGCCATGCGCCAGTCAAGGCTGAACATCGCCACCAGCATGGCACCAATCAGCGCCGCGGCACGCAGTACCGTCGCCACCACGGTGACATACAGATCGCGCACCACTTCGGTGTCATTGGTCACACGCGAAATAATTTGCCCAACCGGTTGAGTATCGAACGCGCTGAGTGGCTGACGCAGCGCCGCATCCATCACATCACTGCGCAGGCGTTGCACCACGCCGACCGCCGCCTCACTGAACAGCAGTGACTGAGCGTAATGCAGTGAGGCCGCCAGCACCTGCAGCAAGATGTAACCGACCACCAGTCCGAGCGCGATCCCCAGCGGCATATGGTGTTTCGCCACCATATTATCGATAAAGTAGCTGATCAGGATCGGTCCCATCACTTCCGCCGCCGCCGCGATCCATAACAGCACTACCGCAATACCCAGCGATTTACGCCAGGGTTTACCGTAGGAGAGCAGGCGCTTTAAGGTAGGCCAAATCTGCGGCAAACTATTCATGTGGCACGCCCTTCTCATTCTCATCTTCATCAAGCGCCGCTTCCAGCTGCTGATAACGATACATATCGCTGTACCAGCCCGACTGTTCCGTTAGCTGCTCATGGCTACCGCGCTGCGCCACCACGCCGTGCTGCATCACCAGAATTTCACTGGCCTCGGTCAGAGCTGACAGGCGATGGGCACTGATAATCACCGTGCGTCCTTCACCCCAGCTGCGCAGATTATGCAGAATCTGATGCTCAGTGCGACCATCCACCGCCGACAGTGCATCATCCAGCAGCAAGATTTCGGCGTTAAGCAGCAGCGCGCGCGCGATAGAAATACGCTGTTTTTGTCCGCCGGACAGCATCACACCGCGCTCGCCCACCTCAGTTTCATAACCCTGCGGCAGCCGCAAAATATCGTCATGCACGCTGGCGAGACGCGCCGCCTCTTCGATTTCGCTCTGAGTCGCCCCCGGACGACCCAGCGCAATATTATTGGCGACGCTATCAGAAAACAGGAACGGCGTCTGATTGACCACCGCCAGTCGCCCACGCCAGCTGTCAATGCGTAGCTGGGTCAGCGGAATACCGTGATAGCGAATATCGCCCTGCGCAATATCGAAATGGCGCTGAATCAGACTCAGCAAGGTGCTTTTACCAGAACCTGTCGGGCCGCACAGCCCTAACATCTGCCCCGGCTTCAGGTTGAAATTCACATTGCGTAACGCGGCCTGCTGACTGCCCGGCCAGCTAAATTCACGGATCGCCACCTGCAACATACCGCGCCCTTCCGGCAGCGTTTTATCGCCGTCGGCGACCGCTGGCGCTTCTGACAACAGCGCGCGAATGCGGCTCCACGCCGCGCTGCCGCGCTCGACAATATTAAACATCCACGCCAGCGCCAGCATTGGCCAGATCATCAGGCCGAGATACATCACAAAACTGGTCAACTGGCCCAGCGTCATGTCCCCATGCCATACCAGCCAGCTGCCGCCGCCAATCGCCAGCAGGTTAGACATGCCGATTGCGATATAAATAGTGGGATCAAAACGCGCATCCACGCGCGCGACGCGCATGTTTTTCTCGCCGGTATCACGGGCGATATCGGCAAACTGGGCAGACTGATGGTCTTCCAGACCAAAAGCTTTGATCATGCGGATACTGGTCAGGCTTTCCTGAGTCTGGTTATTCAATGAGGAGAACGCAGCCTGTGCCAGTTTGAAGCGGTTATGCAGCTGATCGCCGTAGCGTTTAATCACCAGCGCCATTACCGGCATTGGTAACAGCGCCAGCAGCGTCAGTTGCCAGCTGATTTGCGTGCTCATTACGATCAGCACCGCCAGCCCCATCACCAGAGAGTCCACCAGCGTCAGTACTCCTTCGCCGGCGGCAAATACCACCCGGTCGACGTCGTTGGTGGCGCGGGCAATCAGATCACCGGTGCGGTGGCGCAGATAAAATTCAGGATGCTGCCGGCTCAGCTGACGATAAAAATCTTCGCGCAGCTCCACCGCCAGCTGATAAGAGGCACCGAACAGCAGCACGCGCCAGACGTAACGCAGCAGATAGACCACCAGCGCGGTTACCAGCATCAAGCCGATCCACATCATAATTTGCCCGGCGCTCATCTGCTGTTGCGTCACGCCGTCGACAATCTCCCCCACCACTTTTGGTGGCAGCAGTTGCAAAATTGCTATCACAATCAGCAATGAAACCGCGCCGAGATAACGACGCCATTCCCGGGCAAAATACCAACTTAATTGGCTAAACAATCGCACGCAATAATTCCTGGGGGTTGGAGAAAGCGGTGATACCGCATCAGATTATGGATTTACCGGCAATGCCGTAGTGTATTTTATCTCTTCCATGGCAAAACTCGAAGTGACATCGATTAAGCCTGGAATGCCGTTCACTAAACGTTTGTAAAACGCATCGTAGCGTTTCATGTCAGCCACCTGGATTCGCAGCAGATAATCATACTCACCGGCCATGCGATAAAACGCCATGACTTCTGGCATGCTCTGTACCACATCAACAAACTGCTGATACCACTCGCTGCTGTGCTGATGCGTTTTAATCAGCATAAACGCCGTCAGCGACAGCCCGAGTTTTTCACCGTCAAGCAGCGCTACCCGGCCACGGATAATGCCGTCATCTTCCAGCTTTTTCAGCCGTTTCCAGCACGGTGTGGTGGTGAGATTCACCGCGTCGGCCAGGGCCTGTAAGGACAACGTGCAGTCATTCTGCAATAACGCCAGCAGTTTACGGTCAGTTTTATCTAACATACGGCCATCCAGGAGAAAATATTTCTCTAATCTGGCGATTATACAGGAAAGAAGGCAAACCTTTTTTCCCGGAAATGCCTTACTCTCTGTTCATCATTTTCAGGAGCCAGCCCATGAACAGCCAGTGGACCAAACACGCCATCAAAGAAATCAACGCTGACTTTCAGCGATCTGCCGATACTCATCTGATCCGCCTGGCACTGGCTGATTATCCTGGCATCTGGCTGTATCTGAAAGATGAAAGCACCCATCCGACCGGCAGCCTGAAACATCGGCTGGCACGCTCCCTGTTTTTGTATGGCCTGAGTAATGGCTGGATAAAACAGGATCGTCCGATTATCGAGGCATCATCGGGCAGTACCGCCGTATCGGAAGCTTATTTTGCCCGGCTGTTGGGGTTACCTTTTATTGCCGTGATGCCGGCCAGCACCGCCAGACGTAAAGTTGAGCAGATTGCCTTTTATGGCGGTCAGTGTCATTTCGTCAGCGATCCTTGTCAGCTGTATGCTGAATCAGAACGGCTGGCGCGCGATCTCGATGGTCACTTTATGGATCAGTTTACCTATGCCGAGCGTGCCACCGACTGGCGTGGCAATAACAATATCGCGGAAAGCATCTTCCGCCAGATGTCCAGCGAGCCTTTCCCGATTCCTGATACCATTGTAATGAGTGCCGGAACCGGCGGTACTTCAGCCACCATTGGCCGCTATTTACGTTACCAGGGTCATGATACCCAACTGATGGTGGTCGACCCTGAAAATTCAGTATTTTATGATTACTGGCGTCAGCGTGATGCTGCCCTGCGTAGCGCGGTGGGCAGCAAAATTGAAGGGATTGGCCGCCCACGCGTCGAGCCGTCGTTTATTCCCGACGTAATTGACAGCATGCTGAAGGTGCCGGATGGCGCCAGCATCGCAACCATGCTGTGGATGGAAAAACAGCTTGGCCGCAAAGTCGGCGCGTCCACCGGCACCAACGTTTGGGGAGCCTTGCAGGTCGCCCGACAGATGCGTGAGCAAGGGCGTCAGGGGGCGATTGTTACTCTGCTGTGTGACAGCGGTGAACGCTATCTCGACAGTTACTACAACGCCAAATGGGTGGCTGACAATATCGGTGATATCAGCAGTTGGCAGGCGGCGTTATCAAGCGGCAACGTCTGACCGTTAGCTTTTTGCCGGACGAGTGGTCAGCGGATTATACCCGCCGCTGATCCCCCGGTTCTCTTTGATGACACGGAATAAATTATCTCTCGATTCCAGCTCGACAAGCCCCTCATTTAAAGATTCTTCCGCTACCAGTAAATTACCGTTAAACATCTTTTCAAGGTGGGTGGGTGATGCATGCGCATTGACCATGGATTGCAATTCACCTTCTGTGGTTACCGGCCCGCTGAATGCTTTTACCGATAAACCCGACTGCCGGGCAAAGCTGGCGGCAAAGCTGTCAGCGCCATCCGCGGAATAGCAAACGATCAGTCTTACGCCGCCGTCAGCATAATCAGAGAAGTTGATGCCCATATCCGACAGATAAGCTGCAAAGCTTGCACCGGTATAGCGGGTGGATACCTGACTGAATCCAACGGTCGCGTAATTTAAACTTTGTTCAAACCGGCCATGCGCAACAATATTCAGACGTCGGGAGCCTTTTTTAACGTCATCAAAGCTGTAATAGATGTCTGTGATCCTCGAGGGGCGAGTTGAGCTTCCTACTCCCAGCATCTGAATATTTTCTATATCGTCGACATTTCCCCATGTGGATCTCGCTGAACTCAAGTTGCCCAGTTGTCTGACCGCTGAATTCACTCTTCGCCAGGCCATAGATGCCAGCCCCATCCCGAGGGAAAGCATTCCGGCTGCAAGAGAGATCCAGCTTAGCGCCGTTGACGCTCTGCGGTTGCTGTGTGCGGTGGCGGTGCTGGCGATGCCGCTGACATCTGCCACCAGCCCTGCAATTCCGCTGAGCAATGACAGCGGCGAGGCGCTGCCGATTGCCGCACTGAGACTTCCGGCTACGGCGATAGCGGCACCGCCGGTTAACAGCGCAGCGACAATGCCCAAAATTCCCAGTCCGATCCCCAGGCCAGCCAGCCAGCTTGCGTGCCCCGACGGGTCAACGCGATTCAGCGGATCGCCGTCACAGTAGAGATAAGGATTGATGCCGCCAGCGCCAAAGGGCGCCCAGCCATCCGGGCGATTAAATCGCATCAGTGAGGGATGATAAGCGCGATAGCCGTTACCTAAATGGCTGGCTCCGCTGATTGGGTCCAGACGCTGGCCATTAAATCCCACCCGACAAGGGTTCATATTTCGCTCCATTGAAAATAGCCTGAGAAGATTGAGGTTATCTCAGCCACAGCAAAGCGAAGCCAGTAAAATTAAATTCAATTAATCATTATGTTACGTAATCATTAAGGTGATGCCGGGCGAAAAAAAGCCGAACAGTGCGAAGTGACCGGCTCGCGATAGTTAACACTGGCGGGATGGGTTGCTGTCGCGTCAGGAGCGCGGGGTATAACTGAGATCCGGAGTTGTCAGCCAGTGATTCAGATAATGTGATACCCCCTGCGTCGCACAATGCCCGATCACCGGTAAATGCGGCAGTTCGTTTTTCAGTTGATGCATTGCATTGCCCATAATAAATCCGCGCCCGACGCTCTCCAGCATTTCCCGATCGTTCATCGCATCACCAAAAGCCATGCAGTCGGCCATTGTCAGCCCCAAATGGTTGCTGAGAAAATTAAGCGCGGTGCCTTTATTACAGTTAAGCGGCAGCACTTCCAGACACTCCCAGGCCGAAAAACACAAATGCGCACGATCGCCCAGCGCTTCGCGCAGCTGGATCTCGAGGCGGCACAGTTCGTCATGCTCAGCGATAAAGCAGATTTTAGTTACTTTATCGGCCGGAATATTGCGTACATCACCCAGCTGATAACTGAAGCCACTCAGCAGATGCGCCTGTAATATTTCCGGCAGCTCCGTGCCGGTAAACCAGCCATCATCATTAAACAGATGCAGAGTGGCCATGGTGTCCCACTGGGTGTGGGTCACCTGATGCGCAATCTCCGCGGGCAAATCGCAGCCGAACAATTGCTCGCCCTGTAGTCCGTTGATGCGTGTGCCATTGCCGGTGATAAGCCAGGCATCAAGAGCCAGATCGGCGGCCAGAATTTTCATTTCAAGCAGATGCCTGCCGGTAGCGAAAGCCAGCACCACCTTTTTTTGCTGCAGCGCACGCAGTGCCGCCAGCGTCTCTTCCCCTAACTGGTGGTTAGGCAATAATAAGGTGCCATCCATATCAAAAGCGGCTAAACGTGACATCTCATCTCCTGCTAACGATTAAATAATCATCGTAGAGTATCACCTGGTATTTACGGAACTAATAGTGAATACTTTGTGAAATCACTTCCGGGTTTCATTATGCGCCAGCTCAATCGTCTGAATCAGTTTACCAGACTCTGGCAACACAGTCGGGGCGCGGTACAGCAAACCAGCGTGGCCGAGATGGCTGAACGCTGCTTTTGCAGTGAGCGCCATGTTCGTACTCTGTTGCGCCAGTGGCAACAGAATGAATGGCTTGACTGGCAGGCGCAATCCGGCCGCGGTAAACGCGGCACGCTGCGCTTTCTGCAAAATCCTGAGCAGTTACGCAGCGCGTTGCTACAGCAGCAACTGGATGGCGGCCAAACGCAGCATGCGCTGCAATTAGTGCAACTGGCACCAGAGCAACTTGCTCATCTGTTGCAGCCGTTTATGGGCGGACAGTGGCAAAATGACGCACCGACGCTGCGTATCCCCTACTACCGCCCACTGGATGATATTCAGCCGCTAAGCCTTGACGGACGTGCCGAGCAGCATCTGGCACGGCATATTTATGCCGGACTCACCCGCTTTGCCGACCACCAGCCGGTGGCCGATCTGGCACATCACTGGGTGTGCGGTGACAATCAGAAAGAGTGGTTTTTCTTTTTGCGCCCGCAGCTGCACTGGCACAGCGGCGAAGCGATCGATGCCGGTCAGTTACAGCAGCAACTGCAACGCATTCTGCAAAGTGAAACCGGCAGTAAACTGCTTGCCAGTGTCAAAAGCATCACGCTGGCGCATGCACTCTGCCTGCGCTTTGAACTGCACTGTCCTGACAACTGGCTGGCACACCGCCTGGCCAGTGTGAGCTGTCTGTTACCCCATCCACAGGATGAAAAGTTGGGGGCCGGGCCGTATCGTCTCAGCCATTTTTCGCCAACGCTGGTGCGGATCGAAAGCCACGGCTGGTATCACCTGCAACATCCGCTGATGCAGGCGATTGAGTACTGGATTACGCCACAGCTGTTCGACAGCCAGCTGGGCACCAGCTGTCGCCATCCGGTGCAGATTGCCATTGGCGCACAGCATGAGTTGTCGCGGCTACGCCCGGTCAGTAACAGCATCAGTCTCGGCTTCTGTTATCTGGCGATCAGGCAAAGCGAGGCGTTGAGCCCTGCCCAGGCGGCAAAACTGATGCATTTGATCCAGCAGGCGGAGATGGTTGCCAGGCTGCCGCTGGAAGAGGGACTGATTACCCCGGGTCGCGAATTGCTGCCGGGCTGGCCGCTACCATGCTGGCCGGAGAATCCGCATATTTCGCTACCGGCGATCCTGCAACTCCACTATCACCTGCCGGTGGAGCTGGATGCGATGGCGCATCAGTTACAGCAACTGTTGGCAATGCATGATTGTCAGCTGCAGCTGCATTTTCATCCGGGTAAAAGCTGGAAAAATTACAATGATCTGCCCAGCGCCGATCTGATCATGGGCGATCGCCTGATTGGCGACGCGCCGCAATTTACGCTGGAAAGCTGGTTACGCCTTGATTCACTCTGGCCCGCCATTCTGGACGCAGAACAGTATCGCAGGTTGATCGCCAGCCTCGATCAGATCCAGGCGCTGGCGCAGGAGTCCGATCGCTTTGACGGCCTGCAACACACTTTTCAGCAGCTGATGAGCGATGCGGTTATCACGCCGTTGTTTAATTATCGCTATCAGGTCAGCGCACCGCCAGGCGTAGAAGGAATTTATCTTAACAGCTGGGGCTGGTTTGATTTTACCCGCGCCTGGATACCCCCGCCGGTGATGATTGAGTGAGAGTGCCGCAGGCAGTACCATAGGCGCTTAACCCGATATTCAGGACAACTATGAAACGTGCAATAGTGGTTTTTAGCGGCGGTCAGGATTCAACAACCTGCCTGATTCAGGCCCTCAAACAATATGACGAAGTGCATTGCGTCACTTTTGATTATGGTCAGCGCCATCGCGAAGAGATCGAGGTTGCGCAGGCGCTCTCTCTGCAGCTGGGTGCGCGGGCGCATAAGGTGCTGGATGTCACCCTGCTGAATGAACTGGCGGTCAGTAGCCTGACGCGTGATAACATTCCGGTTCCCGCCTTCGATCCGGATGCCGGCGGTTTACCCAGCACCTTTGTACCGGGACGCAACATTCTGTTTCTGACGCTGGCATCAATTTATGCTTATCAGGTAGAAGCAGAAGCGGTGATCACCGGCGTCTGTGAAACCGACTTTTCGGGTTATCCCGACTGCCGAGATGAATTTGTTAAAGCGCTGAATCATGCCGTCGAACTGGGTATGGCTCGCAGCGTGCGTTTTGAAACGCCGCTGATGTGGCTGAATAAAGCCGAAACCTGGGCGCTGGCCGATTACTGGCAGCAGTTGCCGCTGGTGCGCCAGCAGACGCTGACCTGCTATAACGGCATTAAGGGTGATGGCTGTGGCGAATGTGCCGCCTGTCATTTGCGTGCCAATGGCCTGAAAGAGTATCAGGCTGACGCCGCCACAGTGATGGCCAGTATGCAGCAAAAAACCGGCCTGATGTAATTTTGCTTCCGGTATTATGGGGAGCCGTTTTCGGCCCCCTTGCTGATGGCCTGCCGAGTGGCGCGCCACTACACTTCTGTTAACATTGACTGCAGCCGCGCTTTCATGTCCTCTTCAAGCGGCAGCGCTTTTTGCGTGCGCAGATCAACACATACGAATGTCAGCGCAGCATCCGCTACCAGCGTCCCGTCGGCCAGCAATACTTTTTGGCTCATCACCCCGCTTTTGCCCTTCAGCTCCAGCAGCTGACTGTCGATAGTCAGTACGTCACCCAGTACCGCCGGACGACGATAATTAATATTGATATTGACCGCAATAAACGCCAGATGGTTGTCGCTGAGCCACTGAAAAGCCTGTTTGCGCTCCAGCCACTCCCAGCGCGCTTCTTCAAGAAACTCCAGGTAGCGCGCATTGTTGACATGCTGATAAACATCCAGATGATAACCGCGCACTTTAATTGTTGTCTGCATAACGTTGTCGCCCCGCCAGAAGAAAAGGCCATACCGACTGGTATGACCTCTTACAGGTTAGCAGCCTGGTTTCCCGCTTTCGACAGCAACATGCCTGGCTGAGAGCGCGATCACAATTTCAGCCGGGCCAGATTACGCTCTACCAGTGCATTACCGATACCCGGCACCTCTTTCAGCTGTTCTACTGCACTGAACGGGCCATATTTTTCGCGGTAGCTGACTATCGATTCTGCTTTCTTAATGCCCACACCATTCATTGCCGCAGCCAGCTGTTCTGCGCTGGCATTGTTGATACTGATGGCTTCCGCGGAACTGGCTGTAGCAGCCTCTGCTTCGGTCTGCGCTTGCGGCTCGCCCAGTGAACTGGCGTGCTGCGCGCTGGCCACCGCAACTCCACTACCGAACAGCAGTGCCAGCGAGAGACAGAGTGCATTAAGTGATTTGTTGTTCATGCTGTAATTCCTCCGTGTGTTTGACAGCACGGCTAACATACGTGGTTTACTTAGCAGGAAACAAACGGCAAAAAACCAAAATGGAAAAGGCCGCATAAGCGGCCTTTTCTGTTGCAACGGGTTGCATTTTAATTGCGAGGATTACTGTGCCTGTGCAGCAGCGCCATACTTAATTTTGGCGTCTTTACGCAGGTTGCTCAGCAGTGCTTCAAAAGCGATTTGCGCATTGTTCTGGGTCATGCCCTCGATCATTGCTTTCTTCTGCTCTTCCGGCATGCTGCCAGCCTGCACTTTATCCAGTGACAGCAGCACAACATTGCCCTGCATATCTTCGCTGATGCCATAAGAGGCATGGTCTTTCGTCGGCTCCGGCAGCGCAAACACCGCCTGAGTGATTGCGTCCTGACCGTTACGCGTCAGGGTTTTGCTTTCACCAAAGCTCAGACCTGCCGCTTTCAGCGCATCCTGTTTGCCCGCTTTCAGCTCGGCAATAATTTTGTCAGCATCCGCTTTCGCCTGCTTAACCGCTTTATTGTGCTTAACGGTATCAACAATCTGCGCCTGAACCTCAGCAAACGGTTTCACCGCTTCGGCTTTATGTTCGGTGATGCGCAGAACAAAAGCACGATCGCCATCAACGGTAATGATGTCGGAGTTGCTGCCCGGCGCGCCGCCTTCTCCAACTAAGCCGCCGTTGAAGATCGCCTGCTCTACCGGCTTGAAGTTCAGCTCGGCTGGCAGATTGTCTTTACCAAACCAGCTGGTCTCAACCGCCTTCACACCCGCCGCCTCTTCTGCGCTGGCCAGTGACTCGTTATCATTACTCGCTGCATCACTGACTTTCTGCTGCAGTTTGTAATACGCGTCGATAGCTTTTTCCTGCTTCACTTTATCAGCGATAGCATCACGGACTTCAGACAGCGGTTTAATCTTCTCAGGCTGAATATCGTCAAGACGCGCCACCAGGAAACCAACGGAAGAGTTGATCACACCAGAGAGCTGGCCTTTGCTGGTCAGGTTAGCGTCTTTCAGCTCATCAGGCGTGGTAGAAGGCTCCAGCCAGCCCATATCACCGCCTTTGCGTGCAGAGATCGGATCGACTGATTTTTCTTTCGCCAGAGCAGCAAAGTCACCGCCCTGCTTCAGCTGATCGAGAACCGCCTGCGCTTCTGCTTCGGTTTTGGTCTGAATGATGCTGTAGCGATTACGCTGCGGTTGGCCATAGTCAGCTTTATTATCTTCATACCAGCTCTGAATTTCGCTGTCGCTGGCCGGCTGCTGCATGCTCGCCGCATCCAGCTTGATATAGCTGACACGGAACTGCTCTGGCGCCATAAAGCTGTTTTGATTCTGCTGGTAGTAGTTTTTGCTCTCTTCGTCGCTGACGGTCTGCTGCGCCGCCAGCTTATTGACGTCGATAGTCGCAGTACGCACCAGGCGCTCTTGTGAAACTAATGCTGCCAGCGCATCTGACTCACCTTGCAGCATAAAGTCGGTACCGGCCACTGCCGTCACCAGTTGCTGACTGGTCAGCTGCTTACGCAGTGCTTCGGCATATTGATCGGGGCTGAAGCCCATATTGCCGATCAGCGCCTGATATTTGGCATTATCAAATTTGCCATCGGTCTGGAATGCTGGCTGTTCGAAGATTGCCTGTTTGATCTGGTCATCACTGATGCCCAGTTTCAGATCTTTGGCGTACTGGCCCAGCAGCACTTCATCAATCAGCTGAGACAACGCCTGCTGACGCATCTGCTGCATATAGCCTTCGTTACTGGCCAGCTGAGAGAACTGCTCGCCCAGCATCTGCTGCTGACGGCTACGCTCAGTGGAAAAAGCTCGCTCTAATTGCGACCGGCTGATCTCCTGACCGTTAACTTTTGCTGCGTAGTCTCCGTTACCGCCAATCAAAAAGTCGCCGACCCCGGTCAGCACGAATGACAGGATAATCAGTCCCAAAATAATTTTGAGCACGACATGGTTCGACGCCGCGCGTAAATTGTCCATCATGGTATGCCAACACTCCGCTGTAGTGTGAATGTAAACCCTACGTTTTCATCCCGCATCCTCGCGGGAATTCGACGCTGCTGCACTTCAGGCCTGCAGCATTCGGCCAGGTTTTGACACGCGCAAACAGCGTTTGTCACAGATAACGATAAAAAAAGGCACATCAATTGCCTGATGTGCCCTTATGTTACATGAGAACGCTTTGTCAGTCCTCAATCCACCGAAGAAATTGCTTCAATGTAGGATTAACTGCTATCAGTTTACCGCGTCTTTCAGCGCTTTACCGGCACGGAAGCCAGGAACTTTACCCGCTGGGATGGTGATCTCTTTACCCGTCTGAGGGTTACGGCCAGTACGCTCTGAACGCTCGCGAACAGAGAAAGTACCAAAACCAACCAGCGCCACTTCTTCACCTGCTTTCAGAGAATCGGAAATGGAAACCATAAAAGCATCTAATACACGTCCAGCTGCTGCTTTGGAAATGTCAGCATTCGCAGCAATTTTGTCGATCAACTGTGACTTATTCACTCTATTCATCCCCTCTTTATTATTCACATCGTACCCGAGCATCCCGCCCTGCACGATCGCGCAGCAAGTTATATCAAGCCTGAAGTGCTGAAACAATATTTAATCATTAACAGTTTCATCTCAGCAGCCCTCTAAATTAGCGAGTCAAAAAAAAGCTGGCAAGCCCGATTTGACTTACCAGCTGCACTTTTTGACGCTTTTTGTCTTAAATCACTATTTTACAGTCGCAACCTGCATGCCGTATGGGGCATTTTGCAACGCCAGCGCCAGCACTTCCTCAATGCGCTTCACCGGATGAATTTCCAGATCGGCAATTACGTTATCAGGAATCTCTTCCAGATCGCGTTTGTTCTCATCAGGAATCAGCACGGTTTTGATACCACCACGGTGTGCCGCCAGCAGTTTCTCTTTCAGGCCACCAATCGGCAGAACCTGACCACGCAGCGTGATCTCACCGGTCATCGCCACATCGGCACGAACCGGATTACCGGTCAGGCAGGAAACCAGCGCGGTACACATTGCAATACCCGCGCTCGGGCCATCTTTTGGCGTAGCGCCTTCTGGCACGTGCACGTGGATATCACGTTTTTCGTAGAAGTCACCGTTGATACCCAGTTTCTCCGCACGTGCGCGTACCACGGTTAACGCTGCCTGGATCGACTCCTGCATCACTTCACCGAGTGAACCGGTGTAAGTCAGCTTGCCTTTACCCGGAACACAGGCGGTTTCGATGGTCAGCAGATCGCCGCCGACTTCGGTCCACGCCAGGCCAGTCACCTGACCAACGCGGTTTTCACTTTCTGCGCGGCCATAGTCAAAGCGCTGCACGCCAAGGAAATCTTTGAGGTTATCGCCGTTGATTTCGATGTGTTTGACAGCTTTGTCCATCAGCAGCGCTTTCACCGCTTTACGACACAGTTTCGACAGTTCACGCTCCAGGCTACGCACCCCGGCTTCACGGGTGTAGTAGCGGATAATGCCGACGATAGCGCTGTCGTCCACCGAAATTTCATTTTTCTTCAGCGCGTTACGCTCAATCTGCTTTGGCAGCAGGTGCTGTTTAGCGATGTTCAGTTTTTCATCTTCGGTATAACCCGACAGACGAATCACTTCCATACGGTCAAGCAGCGGAGCCGGAATGTTCATGGAGTTTGACGTCGCGACAAACATCACATCGGAGAGATCGTAATCCACTTCCAGATAGTGATCGTTAAACGCGATGTTCTGCTCCGGATCTAACACTTCCAGCAGTGCAGAAGCCGGGTCGCCACGCATATCTGACGACATTTTGTCGATCTCATCCAACAGGAAAAGCGGGTTTTTAACGCCGACTTTCGCCATTTTCTGAATCAGTTTGCCCGGCATAGAGCCGATATAGGTACGGCGGTGACCACGGATTTCCGCTTCGTCACGCACGCCACCCAACGCCATGCGCACGTATTTACGTCCGGTGGCTTTGGCAATCGACTGGCCCAGTGAGGTTTTACCAACACCCGGCGGCCCTACCAGACACAGAATCGGCCCTTTAATCTTGCTGACGCGACTCTGTACCGCTAAATATTCCAGAATGCGGTCTTTGACGCGCTCGAGACCAAAGTGGTCGGTATCCAGCGTTTCCTGCGCTTTAAGCAGGTCTTTCTTCACCTTGCTGCGGGCGTTCCACGGAACCTGAACCATCCAGTCAATGTAACCGCGCACCACGGTCGCTTCTGCTGACATCGGCGACATCATTTTCAGCTTCTGCAGCTCAGCTTCGGTTTTTTCGCGCGCTTCTTTTGGCATTTTTGCCGCATCGATTTTGCGCTTCAGGGCTTCATTTTCGTCAGGTGCGTCATCCATTTCGCCCAGTTCTTTCTGAATCGCCTTCATCTGCTCATTCAGATAGTACTCGCGCTGACTTTTTTCCATCTGTTTTTTGACGCGGTTGCGGATGCGTTTTTCTACCTGCAACAGGTCAATTTCAGATTCCATCATCGCCATCAGATATTCCAGACGTTCGTTAACGTCTGACATCTCCAGCACCGACTGTTTATCCGCCAGCTTCAGTGGCATATGCGCAGCAACGGTATCGGCCAGACGTGCGGCGTCATCGATGCTGTTCAGCGACGTCAGCACTTCTGGTGGAATTTTTTTGTTCAGTTTGATGTAGCCTTCAAACTGATTAATCGCGGTGCGTACCAGCACTTCCTGCTCACGCTCTTCGATTTCTGGTGAAACCAGATATTCCGCCTGTGCAGTAAAGTGGTCGCCGTTATCAGCCAGGGTAGTGATATGCGCACGCTGTAAGCCTTCCACCAGCACTTTTACCGTGCCATCTGGCAACTTCAGCATTTGCAATATTGAGGCAACGGTCCCTACCGAGAAGAGATCGTTAATGCCAGGTTCATCCGTTGAAGCCTCTTTCTGTGCAACCAGCATGATCTTTTTATCGTGATCCATGGCGGCTTCGAGGCACCGAATCGATTTTTCCCGACCAACAAACAACGGAATTACCATGTGCGGATAAACCACTACGTCGCGCAGAGGCAACACAGGGATTTCAATGCGTTCAGAACGCTCAGGATTCATAGAGCTCTCTCTTAGTTTAATGTCCGCCAGGGTGATGGGAACCGCATAATGCAGTAAAAGTGCGGTCAACCCACAGGTATTTGAGTATATGGGGATGAATGTCAGACATTCAACGTAAAGCTGGAGAGAAAAATAAAAGGGGAAAGAATTTTCCCCTTTTTAGATAACTGACTGGATTGATTTGGTTATTTATTCGCCAGAAGCTTGTTGTGCTTCAGGCTTACCGTAAATCAGCATCGGATCGGTTTGCTCATCGATCACTGATTCATCAATCACCACTTTCTCCACGTCATCCATTGAAGGCAAATCGTACATGGTGTTCAGCAGCGCACCCTCGACGATAGAACGCAGACCACGCGCACCGGTTTTACGCGACATGGCTTTTTTGGCAATCGCCGTTAACGCCTCGTCACGGAATTCCAGCTCCACGCCTTCCAGGTTAAACAACGCCTGGTACTGTTTAGTCAGCGCATTCTTCGGCTCACGCAGAATCTGGATCAACGCTTCTTCACTCAGCTCATTCAGCGTTGCCACAACAGGCAGACGACCAATAAACTCAGGAATCAGACCAAACTTGATCAGATCTTCCGGTTCTACCTGCTCAAGCAGCTGGCCTTCAGACGCTTTCTGCGATTTACCTTTTACCGTCGCACCGAAACCAATACCGGAGCCGGTTTCAACACGCTGCGAAATCACTTTATCCAGGCCGGCAAATGCACCGCCACAGATAAACAGGATCTTCGAGGTGTCGACCTGCAGGAACTCCTGCTGCGGATGTTTACGCCCGCCCTGCGGCGGCACCGCGGCAACCGTACCTTCGATCAGCTTCAGCAATGCCTGCTGCACGCCCTCACCGGAAACATCACGCGTAATTGACGGGTTATCCGACTTACGTGAGATTTTATCAATCTCATCGATGTAAACGATGCCGCGCTGGGCTTTCTGCACGTCGTAGTCGCACTTCTGCAACAGTTTCTGAATGATGTTTTCGACATCCTCACCCACATAACCGGCTTCGGTCAGGGTGGTGGCATCGGCCATAGTAAATGGCACATCCAACAGACGCGCTAAGGTTTCTGCCAGCAGCGTTTTACCGCTACCAGTAGGACCGATCAGCAGAATGTTACTCTTGCCCAACTCAATACCATTGCTGGTATCGCCATTGCGCAGGCGCTTGTAGTGGTTGTAGACCGCAACGGCCAGCACCTTTTTCGCCTTCTCCTGACCGATAACATAATCATCGAGGTGATGGCGGATTTCGTGCGGCGTCGGCAGCGCACTGCGCTCGCGGTGCGGAGCCACTTCTTTAATCTCTTCGCGAATGATGTCATTACACAGATCGACACACTCATCGCAGATATACACTGACGGCCCGGCAATCAGCTTGCGCACTTCATGCTGGCTTTTGCCGCAAAAAGAGCAGTACAGCAGCTTTCCTGAACCGTCTTTGCGCTTATCTGTCATCAGTTAACCTCTTCATTTATTCGTCCGCATGCTTTGCGGCGATGACAACGCCTGGCGCTGCCCTCGATAGTGCAACTCTCGGCGCTGGACTCACTAACTATAGTCCGAACAGCGGATTTGAGCCTTATTCGCGATGCGTCAGGATGGAATCGACTAAACCATACTCTACAGCTTCACTCGCGGAGAGGAAACGATCGCGTTCAGTGTCTCTCTCTATTTCTTCAAGAGATTTACCCGTATGTTCAGCCATTAACTGGTTCATGCGCTGTTTCACTTTCAGAATTTCACGCGCATGAATCTCAATATCGGTCGCCTGGCCCTGATAACCACCTAACGGCTGGTGAATCATTACGCGCGAGTTTGGCAGGCAGTAACGCTTACCTTTAGTACCCGCAGTCAGCAGGAACGCGCCCATGGAACAGGCCTGGCCCATACAAATAGTGCTGACATCCGGCTTGATGAATTTCATGGTGTCGTAAATCGACATACCTGCGGTAATTACGCCACCAGGAGAGTTGATGTAGAGATGGATGTCTTTTTCCGGATTTTCCGCTTCAAGAAACAGCATCTGCGCCACAATCAGATTTGCCATATGATCCTCAACCTGACCGGTAAGGAAAATAATGCGCTCTTTCAGCAGGCGCGAAAAGATGTCGTAAGATCGCTCTCCGCGCGAAGTTTGTTCAACCACCATTGGCACCAAAGCCATATGAGGTGCAGTTTGTTCACGTTCGCCACTGTATGACATTACCGTCTCCTGGATAAATTTCATTTGGCAACACTCTGTACCGATTCTACTAGAGTGAGTCGGGGAATACGAAGATTCCCGAGGTTCACTCGCCGACGCCATCCGGACGGTCAATCAGCCAGCATTCAATAACGGGTATATGCATAAACTATCTGGGGATGCTGCCCTGGTATTTCAAGCATAACAACGTTTTCGTCAATCGCTAACCAGGAAAAACAGCATAGACGATAATTCGTCGCATAATTAAGCAAATAACTGTTAAAAGGTGACGTTTGATAGAAAATGATCAAGAAAAAGCCCGCGACCTTGCGGCTGCGGGCTTGATTTATCTGACAGAAAAATCCGATCAGGCAGAAGCAGTCTGATTCATCAGATCCTGGAAGCCAGTCGCTTTTTCAGTCACTTTTGCTTTAGCCAGAACCGCTTCAACCGCTTGTTCTTCCAGAGCAACGTTACGCATGTTGTTCATCAGCTCATTGTTTTTGCTGTAGAACTCGATAACTTCCTGCGGATCTTCATAAGCAGAAGCCATCTCTTCGATCAACGCTTTAACGCGATCTTCGTCAGCTTTCAGCTCATGGGTACGAATCACTTCACCCAGCAGTAAACCAACCACTACGCGACGTTTTGCCTGCTCTTCGAACAGTTCACGTGGCAATTCAAACGCTTGTTTCTCGTTACCACCGAAACGCTGAGCAGCCTGACGACGCAGAACGTCGATTTCGCTGTCAATCAGTGCTGCCGGAACGTCGATTTCATTTGCGTTAACCAGACCGTCGATTGCCTGAGTTTTCACACGGTTACGCACTGCGCCTTTCAGCTCGCGCTCCATGTTTTTACGCACTTCGGCACGCAGACCTTCAACGGAGCCATCTTCAACGCCGAAACGCTTGATGAACTCTTCGGTGAATTCTGGCAGCTCGCGCTCTTCAACTTTCTTCAGCACGATGTCGAACTTCGCTGCTTTACCTTTCAGGTTTTCAGCATGGTAATCGTCCGGGAAGTTAACGTCGATGGTGAATTCTTCGCCAGCTTTATGGCCAACAACACCTTCTTCGAAACCTGGGATCATACGACCCTGGCCCATTGCCAGTACGAAGTCAGACGCTTTGCCGCCTTCGAACTCTTCGCCGTCCACAGAACCGGTGAAATCGATAGTTGCGCGATCTTCAGCAGTCGCAGCAGCATCGGTCTCTTTCCAGGTCGCCTGCTGCTTACGCAGGGTGTCCAGCATGGTATCGACGTCAGCATCGGTCACTTCAACAACCGGTTTTTCAACTTCGATTGCGTCCAGACCTTTCAGCTCAACTTCCGGATAGACTTCGAATTCAACCGCAAAAGTGAAGTCTTCACCCGTTTTGTACTCGCCTGGCACGTAGTTAGGTGCGCCAGCCGGATTAATTTTTTCTTTGATGATCGCGTCAACAAAGTTGCGCTGCATCAGTTCGCCCAGCACGTCCTGACGAACAGAAGCACCGTAACGCTGTGCAACAACGGTCATCGGTACTTTGCCTTTACGGAAGCCATCGATACGTACTTTTTTAGCCACGTCGACCAGCTCTTTTTTAACAGCGCTCTCGATGCTGTCAGCAGCGACAGTAATCGTAACGCGACGGCCCAGGCCCTGAGTGGTTTCTACTGAAACTTGCATCTTGTTACCTCAAAAAAAATCACGTGCTCGGTCAACTTCAGACAGCACACAAACCGCATCAGGCGATAGTGTGCGCTCTCTAACAACCGGGACGGCCTCTGTTGTCAGAACCGAATTCCCTGTTACCAGAAGCGTCCCGAAGACATTCCGGAAAAATAGACGCAGCATTATAGCGGCATCGCCGGACTGAGTCGAGAACGCAAAATCGCCCCAAACACACCGTTTTTTACAAATTCCGCTACAAATAGCAAATTATTGCCCCGTTATTTACGCGGACAGATAATGCGGCACAAAACGACAAAACGGCCCGCAGGCCGTTTTCTTTAATTAACATCCCTGAAATCAGGCCAGGGTACCGGCACCACGACAATTTGGTGATGCGGGTACAGTATCCTGCAACCCTTCCCACTCTTTAACGGTGTAAGTATGCAGCGCCAGCGCGTGCACACTACCTGCTAACTCATCGGCTAACACACCATAAATGGCACGATGCCGCATCAGGAAACGTTGGTTCGTGAAACTGTCACTGACAATGATCACTTTGAAATGACTTTCCGAACCAGCTGGCACGTTATGACGGTAACTTTCGTCGTTGACCTCCAGATGAACCGGATTAAACGCCGTGCGTAACTTTTCTTCTATTTGTCCGCGAATCATAACTACACTCCTCTACGGCAGCGAGCTGCGCCCCATCTCTTTAAATAATAGTCGGTTTTTAATCCAACCCGCGGTTTCGCGAAGAAAATTTCTCAAGCTGTTCTTTTCTCAGGTTGTCATCAACAGCGCTTCGCTGAACCACTTGCCCTTCGCGGAGTCCTAAATTACCGCAAGCTGATGAATTTACGCCCTCTCAGGGCTTCCCTCCACGCCTGCCAATGATATGATGGCCGACGTTTTGTCAGCAATACAACTTACGCGAATGAGAAAATACGCATGTTAAAAAAATTATTATTTCCGCTGCTGGCCGTATTTATTCTGGCTGGCTGTGCCAACAACAGCAATACATTAAA
This sequence comes from Winslowiella sp. 2C04, assembly GCF_050037805.1. Lineage (NCBI taxonomy): Bacteria > Pseudomonadati > Pseudomonadota > Gammaproteobacteria > Enterobacterales > Erwiniaceae > Winslowiella > Winslowiella sp. 2C04. The sequence goes on from NZ_CP188300.1 coordinate 3,572,508, forward strand.
CGTTTCACCTAAGATCGATCTGCCACAGCAGGATCCAAGCCTGACCGGCATCACGGTCAGCATCAACGGTGCCGATCAACGTAGCGACCAGGCACTGGCAAAAGTGAACCGCGATGGCCAGCTGGTTACCCTGACGCCTTCGCGCGATCTGCGCTTCCTGCTGCAGGAAGTGCTTGAGAAACAAATGGGCGCCCGTGGCTATATGATTGGACCGAACGGCGCGGTGGATCTGCAAATTGTGGTTAACAATCTGTATGCCGATGTCACTCAGGGCAGCGTGCGTTACAGCATTACCACCAAAGCTGATATCTCGATTATCGCCACGGCGAAAAACGGTAATAAGCAGGTGAAAAACTATCGTCAGACCTACAGTGTTGAAGGCGCTTTCAGCGCTAACAATGAAAAAATCACTAAAGCGGTTAACGCAACCCTTGGCGACGTGATTTCTGATATGGCGCAAGACACCAGCATCCATACCTTTATTAAGCAAAACGCACGTTAAGTTGCTGCGGGTGGTGCAAACGCCACCCTGACGGATATTCTATGCACGGGCGGTATTTTTCGCCGCCCGTAATGATAATGTTCTGCGGCGTTTCCGATAGCCCGACCGTTATGTGATACCGAGATTTTATGGGCAATAACTACCTTCGCATTTTCACTCAACGTAACGCCGCCCTTCTGCTGTTGTTAGGCTTCGCTTCCGGTTTACCTCTTGCATTAACCTCCGGCACGCTGCAGGCGTGGATGACCGTTGAGAATGTCGACCTGAAAACCATTGGTTTCTTCTCACTGGTCGGCCAGGCGTATGTATTCAAGTTCCTCTGGTCGCCGATGATGGACCGTTACACGCCGCCATTCCTCGGGCGTCGTCGCGGCTGGTTATTGATCTCGCAGCTGCTGTTAATTGCCGGCATAGTGGCGATGGGCTTTATGGAGCCGTCGCGCAATCTGACGATGCTGGCTGCCCTGGCGGTGCTGGTCGCCTTCTGCTCGGCATCGCAGGATATTGTTTTTGACGCGTGGAAAACCGATGTGCTGCCAGCGGAAGAGCGCGGCAGCGGCGCGGCGATTACGGTTTTAGGCTATCGGCTGGCAATGCTGGTATCGGGCGGGCTGGCACTGTGGCTGGCCGATCGCTATCTCGGCTGGCAGGCGACCTACTGGCTGATGGCGCTGATGATGGTGCCCGGAGTGATTGCGACGCTGTGCGCCAGCGAACCGACGGATGCCATTCCAAAGCCGCGCAGCCTGGAACAGGCCGTCATGGAACCGCTGCGCGACTTTTTTAACCGCAACAATGCGTGGCTGATTCTTTCCTTAATTGTGTTGTATAAGCTCGGCGATGCGTTTGCTGCCAGCCTGACCACCACTTTCCTGATTCGCGGCGTTGGTTTTGACGCTGGAGAGGTCGGGCTGGTTAACAAAACCCTCGGCCTGCTGGCGACAATCATCGGTGCCCTGTACGGCGGCGTATTGATGCAGCGCCTGACGCTGTTTCGCGCCTTGATGATCTTTGGTATTTTGCAGGCGGTTTCAAATCTCGGCTACTGGATACTGTCGGTCACTGATAAACAGATGCTCAGCATGGCCAGTGCGGTATTTGTTGAGAATCTTTGTGGCGGCATGGGCACCGCCGCTTTTGTTGCGCTGCTGATGACACTCTGCAACAAATCCTTTTCTGCTACCCAATTTGCGCTGCTCTCTGCGCTGTCGGCCGTTGGTCGGGTGTATGTTGGTCCGGTTGCCGGATGGTTTGTCGAGCTTTGGGGCTGGCCGACGTTTTATGCCTTTTCGGTAGTCGCCGCGCTTCCCGGGCTGCTGCTGCTGGCCGGTTGCAAACGCACGCTGGAATATACTCAGGCTACCGACAGCTTTATGCCACGTACGGCGTTCCGCAGTGGTTATCGCTGGGCGCTACGCGCGCTGACCGCTGGCTGCGTAATACTGGCGGGCTGGCTGCTGCTGTTGGCTATCGACGCGTTGGGATGGGAGGTGAGTGGTGGCTTACTGACTTCACTGTTTGAACTGGCTATGGTGCTGGCGCTGACCGGCATTGTTATCGGCTCGCTGCTGGATTATCTGGCACAACGTAAAACCACTGAGTGAAAATTTCGGCCTGTTACCACATGACGGGCCGTTCATCTTTTCACCAGCGAGACAAAATTTCCGCTGTAAATCATTTACCCCGTTCAGGTTATTTTTAAAAAAAAGACGTCGGCAACAATGTTGTTTTTTGTACTATATTAAAAACCGGTACGTTATTATTTTTGTATATTTAATATCACCCAAATGATACAGATTTGTTAAATATTTGAGTAGTAAATTCGATGGTTATATCGCCACGGTTTTTTCCTCAGAAAAAATAAGCCATTTCTGTTATATTAGCGCCAACTCATTGTGGTCGTTAATATTTTGTCATTATGAGTAACATCTGTGACACCCTTAGCAAAAGGTGTCAACACCGGCCTGACACAATCTTAAGCTGGTTTACAGTGCCGAAACCTTGCCGTAAAATGCCGCCACACTTAAACGACAATAGAGCCCTTGTCATTGAGGTCGTTAAATGAGACTCATGAAATACAATAAAAGTTTGGGGATTTTGTCATTAATTGCAGGCACTTTATTGTTAAGTGGCTGTGATAGTGCATTGTTAAATCCCAAAGGACAGATTGCATTGGAGCAACGTTCGCTGATACTGACCGCTTTCGGTTTGATGTTGATCGTCGTTATTCCGGCAGTCTTAATGGCAGTGGTGTTCGCCTGGAAATATCGGGAGTCCAACACCAAGGCAAAATACAGCCCTAACTGGTCACACTCGAATAAAGTGGAAGCCGTAGTCTGGACTGTGCCGATCCTGATCATCGTGTTCCTTGGTATTCTGACGTGGAAATCAACCCACGCGCTGGAACCAAGCAAACCGCTGGTCTCTGATGTCAAGCCTATCGAAATTGATGTGGTGGCGCTGGACTGGAAATGGCTGTTTATCTACCCTGAGCAGGGTATTGCAACCGTAAACCAGATTGCCTTCCCGGCGAACACGCCAGTGAACTTTAAGATCACCTCTAATTCCGTGATGAACTCCTTCTTCATTCCTACCCTTGGTAGCCAGATTTACGCTATGGCGGGTATGCAGACTAAACTGCACTTGATTGCGAATGAACCCGGCACGTTTGACGGCATCTCTTCCAACTTTAGTGGTAAAGGCTTCTCTGGCATGAAGTTTAAAGCCATCGCAACTGCTGACAATGCGGCATTTGAGCAGTGGGTCGCTAAAGTGAAGCAGTCGCCAAATACCTTAACCACGATGGATGAATTCGAAAAAATCGCTGCACCTAGCGAGAATCATCCAGTTGAGTTCTTCTCTACCGCTAATCCTGAATTGTTCAAGCAAGTCATTGGCAAATTCAAGATGAGCCACGGGAAGATGGACATGTCTGAACACGAAGGCATGGACATGAGCGAAGCCTCTCACGCTGGAGCTGAGGAATAACACGATGTTGGGAAAATTAACACTGGATGCAGTACCGTTACACGAGCCAATTATCGTGATTACGGTTGCCGCCATTATTCTTGGTGGTCTGGCACTTGCTGGTGCATTAACTTACTTCGGTAAGTGGAAATACCTGTGGACCGAGTGGCTGACTTCCGTCGACCACAAACGCCTCGGTATCATGTATATCATTATGGCTTTCGTCATGTTGCTGCGCGGCTTTGCCGATGCGGTAATGATGCGTAGCCAGCAGGTTCTGGCCTCCGCAGGTGAAGCCGGCTTCTTGCCACCCCATCACTACGATCAGATCTTCACCGCCCACGGCGTGATTATGATCTTCTTCGTGGCGATGCCGTTTGTTGTCGGTCTGATGAACATCGCTGTTCCTTTGCAGATTGGCGCACGCGACGTGGCCTTCCCGTTCCTGAACAACCTCAGCTTCTGGTTTACTGCTGTCGGTGTGGTGCTGGTTAACCTGTCACTGGGTGTGGGCGAATTCGCACAGACCGGCTGGCTGGCTTATCCACCGCTCTCTGGCGCGGAGTACAGTCCGGGGGTCGGGGTCGACTACTGGATATGGAGCCTGCAGTTGTCCGGTATCGGTACGACATTAACCGGGATTAACTTCTTCGTTACTATCCTGAAAATGCGTGCACCGGGCATGACCATGTTCAAGATGCCAGTATTTACCTGGGCATCTCTGTGTACTAACGTTCTGATTATCGCTTCTTTCCCGGTGTTGACCGTAACACTGGCGTTGCTGACCCTTGATCGCTATCTGGGCTTCCATTTCTTTACCAATGATATGGGCGGCAACATGATGATGTACGTCAACCTGATTTGGGTTTGGGGTCATCCGGAAGTGTACATCCTGGTTCTGCCGGTCTTCGGTGTGTTCTCCGAAGTGGTTGCAACCTTCTCTAAAAAACGTCTGTTTGGTTACACCTCACTGGTATGGGCAACGGTAGTTATTACCATCCTGTCCTTTATCGTGTGGCTGCACCACTTCTTCACCATGGGTGCAGGTGCGAACGTTAACGCCTTCTTCGGTATTATGACGATGATTATCGCCATTCCGACCGGTGTTAAAATCTTTAACTGGCTGTTCACCATGTACCAGGGCCGCATCGTGATGCACTCTGCCATGCTGTGGACTGTTGGCTTCCTGGTCACCTTCTCTGTTGGTGGTATGACCGGTGTTCTGCTGGCGGTTCCAGGTGCTGACTTCGTGCTGCACAACAGTCTGTTCCTGATTGCACACTTCCATAACGTGATTATCGGTGGTGTGGTGTTCGGTTGTTTTGCTGGTGTGACTTACTGGTTCCCGAAAGCATTCGGCTTCACCCTGAACGAAACCTGGGGTAAACGCGCATTCTGGTTCTGGATCATCGGCTTCTTCACTGCCTTTATGCCGCTGTACGTGCTTGGCTTTATGGGTATGACCCGTCGTCTGAGCCAGGATATCGATCCTCAGTTCCACTCGATGCTGGTTGTTGCAGCCTTCGGTGCGGCACTGATTGCATGTGGTGTGATTTGTCAGGCAATTCAGTTCTACGTTTCTGTCCGTGACCGTGAGCTGAACCGTGATGTGACTGGCGACCCGTGGGGCGGCCGTACGCTGGAGTGGGCAACCTCTTCTCCACCGCCGTTCTATAACTTTGCCGTAATTCCAGAAATTCACGAACGTGATGCTTTCTGGGAAATCAAAGAGAAAGGTGAAGCATACAAGCAGCCTGCTCATTACGAAGAAATCCACATGCCGAAAAACAGCGGCGCGGGTGTCGTAATTGGCTTCTTCAGCCTGATCTTTGGTTTTGCTGCAATCTGGCACATCTGGTGGTTAGTCGGTCTGTCATTCCTCGGTATGATCCTGACTTGGGTGATTAAGAGCTTTGACGAAGACGTGGACTACTACGTACCGGTTGCAGAAGTCGAGAAAATCGAGAATCAGCACTTTGACGAAATTACCAAAGCAGGCCTGAAATAATGTCAACTGAAACTCTGAATAAACACCACGACGCCCATGCGGAGCATGGGCATCACGATGCAGGAGCCAACAAAGTCTTTGGCTTCTGGATCTACCTGATGAGTGACTGCATTATCTTCGCAACCCTGTTTGCGACCTATGCAGTAATGGTCAACAGCACTGCTGGCGGCCCGTCTGGTAAAGATATTTTTGAACTGCCGTTTGTACTGGTAGAAACCGCACTGCTGTTATTTAGCTCAATTACCTATGGTTTTGCTGTTATCAGCATGAACAAAGGTGCTAAAGCAGCGGTTAACGGCTGGCTGGCACTGACTTTCCTGTTTGGTGTCGGCTTTATCGGTATGGAGATCTACGAATTCCATCATCTGATCGCTGAAGGCTTTGGTCCACAGCGTAGCGGCTTCCTGTCTGCCTTCTTTACCTTAGTCGGCACGCACGGTCTGCACGTGACCTCTGGTCTGATCTGGATGCTGGTACTGATGTATCAGATCTCCCGTCGCGGCCTGAACGCGACCAACCGCACCCGTATCATGTGCCTGAGCATGTTCTGGCACTTCCTTGATGTGGTATGGATCTGCGTATTCACCGTTGTCTATCTGATGGGGGCCATGTAATGAGTCATTCTGCAAACGAACATGGTGCATCTCACGGTAGCGTGAAGTCATATATGATCGGCTTTGTTCTGTCGATCATCCTGACGGGTATCCCATTCTGGATGGTTATGGATGGCGGTGCTTCTCACGGTACTATCCTGGGTGTGGTTCTGGTTTGTGCGGTCGTTCAGGTGCTGGTGCATCTGGCGTACTTCCTGCACCTGAATACCTCTTCGGATGAAGGTTGGAATATGGTTGCTATTGTGTTCGCAGCAATCATTATCCTGATCGTTGTTGTTGGCTCGATATGGATCATGTGGAACCTCAACTACAACATGATGGTTCACTAAAGAGTCGCCTGTGATGATTAAGCAATACCTGCAAGTAACGAAACCAGGAATTATTTTCGGAAATTTAATTTCTGTCATCGGGGGATTCCTGTTGGCCTCTAAGGGCAACATCGATTATTCCCTGTTTCTCACCACCTTAGTCGGTGTCTCTCTGGTGGTCGCATCAGGTTGTGTTTACAACAACTTTATCGACCGCGATATCGACAAAAAAATGGAGAGAACGAAAAACCGAGTGATGGTCAAAGGACTTATCTCGCCGACAGTAATCCTGGTTTATGCAACCGTTCTGGGTATTGCTGGCTTTGCGTTGCTGTACCTTGGCGCTAATCCGCTGGCCATGTGGCTGGCGGTGATGGGCTTCGTGGTTTATGTCGGCGTATACAGTCTGTATATGAAGCGTAAATCAGTATACGGCACGTTAGTCGGTAGTCTTTCCGGCGCAGCGCCGCCGGTTATCGGCTACTGTGCGGTGACCAACGAGTTTGATGCCGGAGCATTGATCCTGCTGGCTATCTTTAGCCTGTGGCAGATGCCGCATTCCTATGCGATTGCTATCTTCCGCTTTAAAGATTATCAGGCAGCGAATATCCCGGTTCTGCCAGTGGTAAAAGGCATTTCGGTGGCAAAACACCATATCACGGTGTATATCATCGCGTTTATGGTAGCCACGCTGATGCTGACCCTCAGCGGTTACGCGGGTTACAAATATCTGGTGGTTGCAGCCGCGGTGAGCGTGTGGTGGCTGGGGATGGCACTGAAAGGTTACAACACTTCAAACGATCGCGTTTGGGCTCGTAAACTGTTTGTCTTCTCCATCGTCGCCATTACCTCACTGAGCGTGATGATGTCTGTAGACTTTATGGCTCCTGCCTCTAAAGATCTGCTGACTTACGTCTGGTAACGACAAAGCACATCACTAAGGGCGCGTTTATCGCGCCCTTTCTTTTTGTTACCACTGCTTAAACACTTATGTTTTACCTGCCCTGCCCTGATACTTAAAATGACCCAATGAATGAAGATGCTATTCCATCAGGTTATTCGCCTGACCAATAGTACCTGGTGGAATAGACTCTAACTGAGGTTTTAATGAACGATAATAAAATGACTCCAGTCGAGCTGCGCGCGACCTGGGGTTTAGGGACCGTTTTTTCCCTGCGTATGCTGGGAATGTTTATGGTCTTACCGGTACTGACCACTTATGGCATGGCGTTACAGGGAGCCAGCGAAGCGCTGATTGGGCTGGCGATTGGTATTTACGGGCTGGCGCAAGCTATCTTCCAGATTCCCTTTGGCCTGCTTTCAGACCGTATTGGCCGTAAACCGCTGATCGTTGGCGGGCTGTTAGTGTTTGTGCTGGGTAGCGTGATTGCCGCCTGCACCACCTCCATCTGGGGAGTCATTCTTGGCCGTGCTTTACAAGGCTCCGGCGCGATTGCGGCTGCGGTAATGGCGCTGTTGTCGGATTTAACGCGCGAACAGAATCGCACCAAAGCGATGGCATTTATCGGCATCAGTTTTGGTGTTACTTTTGCCATTGCGATGGTGGTCGGCCCAATTGTTACTCATGCGCTGGGCCTGCATGCGCTGTTCTGGATGATTGCCATCCTCGCAACACTCGGCATCGTGATCACCCTGCTGGTGGTGCCCTCCTCGACGCACCATGTGTTGAATCGTGAATCCGGCATGGTCAAAGCCAGTATTCGTGAGGTGCTGGCTAATCCACGCCTGCTGAAGCTCAATTTTGGCATCCTTTGCCTGCACATTCTGTTGATGTCGAGTTTCGTCGCGCTACCTGGACAATTTGAACAGGCCGGTTTTCCGCCTGAGCAGCACTGGAAAGTCTATCTTGCCACCATGCTGATTGCCTTTGCCGCTGTGATCCCGTTTATCATCTATGCGGAAGTGAAACGCCGTATGAAGCGCGTTTTTGTCGGCTGCGTGGCGCTGATCCTGATAGCTGAGATTGTGCTGTGGGGCGCAGGTAACCACTTCTGGACCCTGGTGTTTGGCGTGCAGCTGTTCTTCCTCGCCTTCAATCTGATGGAGGCGATTTTGCCGTCGCTGATCAGCAAAGAGTCACCTCCGGGCTACAAAGGGACGGCGATGGGGGTTTACTCCACCAGCCAGTTTATTGGCGTGGCGATTGGCGGTAGCCTTGGCGGCTGGATTTTTGGCAATGTTGATGCGCAGAGCGTTTTCCTGCTGGGTGCAGTGCTGGCCGCGGTGTGGCTGTTTGTCAGCTTCAGTATGCATGAACCGCCTTACGTCAGCAGTTTGCGCATTACGCTCAATGATGCTCAGGGCAGTTTCGAGAAAGTTGAGCAGCGGCTGAAAGCACAGCCTGGCGTCGCGGCAGTGTTTATCGTGCCGGAAGAGAAAAGTGCGTATGTTAAAATTGACAGCAAAATGACCAACCGCGTTGAGTTAGAGGCGCTGGTAGCCTCGGCGTAGTCGTTTTCGGCGGCGTAAACGCCGCCGCTACGCAAACTTTATGTTAAGGCGGCAGTCGATTTCGCCGCCTCTGTTATCAGTCGCGGAAGTTTTTGAACTGGAACGGCTGTCCCAAATCGCCATTGCGCACTAACGCCATCGCGCTCTGCAAATCATCACGCGACTTACCGTTAACCCGCACTTCATCGCCCTGAATCTGCGACTGCACTTTAATTTTGCTGTCTTTGATCAGCTTAACGATCTTCTTCGCCATTTCGGTCTCGATGCCCTGTTTCATTTTGGCTTCGACGCTCCAGGTTTTACCGCTATGTTCAATCTGCTCTGCCACATCGAGTGAGGCACCCTCGATACCACGCTTCAGCAGCTTCTCGCGCAGGATATCCACCAGCTGTTTTACCTGGAAATCTGATTCACTGATCACTTTTATCGATTCGTTTTGCTCATTCAGCTCAAAGCTGGCGGTAACGTTACGAAAATCAAAGCGGGTGGACAGCTCGCGGTTGGCATTTTCCACCGCATTGCGTACTTCTTGCATGTCGATTTCAGAAACAATATCGAAAGATGGCATGATTTATTCTCCAGATTCTAAAGTGACATGCATAATACTCGGTTGTCTGGTTCAAAGAAAACCGCCAGCAGAGAAAGCTATAATTAAAACTGTGCCGGGTGAGGCGCAGTGTATAAACCCGTACGCGGGGAGGAATAATGAAAATTACCGTTCTGGGTTGCGGTGCGTTGGGGCAAATTTGGTTATCTGCCCTCCATAAACAGGGACATGACGTTCAGGGATGGCTGAGAGTTCCGCAGCCCTACTGTTCTGCGAACATTATCGACCTTGAAGGCAATACGGTTAATCAGACCTGGATTGCCAACGATCCGCAGTTTTTGGCGCAAACCGAATTATTACTGGTGACGCTTAAGGCGTGGCAGGTTTCTGAAGCCTTGCGCAGCCTGCAAACGCAGTTACCTGCTGACTGCCCGATTTTACTGCTGCATAACGGCATGGGCACGCTGGATGAGCTGAAAGATCTGCCACAGCCGATTCTGCAAGGTATTACTACCCATGCCGCTAAACGTGATGGCACCGTGATTATTCATGTTGCCAACGGTGTCACCCATATCGGCCCCGGCACGCCAGAAAGTGCCGGGCTGAGCGATCTGGCGGAAGTGCTGCATCAGGCGCTGCCTGACGTTGCCTGGCATAATCATATGGCGTCGGCCAGCTGGCAGAAGCTGGCAGTTAACTGCGTGATAAACCCGTTGACGGTGATCTGGAACTGTAGCAATGGCGACCTGCTGGCACACCGCGAGCAGATCGTGCGCCTGTGCGAAGAAATTGCCACCGTTATGGAACGCGAAGGCCAGCACACCTCGCCGGACAGCCTGATGGATTATGTTCTCGCGGTCATCGAAAGTACCGCCGGGAATACCTCGTCGATGCTGCAAGATATCCGTGCCGAACGCCGCACGGAAATTGAATATATTACCGGCTATCTGCTACGTCGCGCACGCGCCCAGGGGATTGCTACGCCGGAAAACAGTCGTCTGTATGAATTGATTAAGCGAAAGGAGCAAGATTATGAGCGCGAACGCATCGGTGCTGGTTTGCCTGGCACATGGAACTGAGGAAACTGAAGCGGTCACTACCATCGACTTACTGGTTCGTGGCGGCCTGAGCGTCACCACCGCCAGCGTGGAGAGTAATGGTGAACGCGAAATAGTCTGCTCACGCGGCGTGCGCCTGCTGGCCGATGCGCCACTGGTAGAAGTGGCGGATAATGACTTTGCGGCCATCGTGCTGCCCGGTGGCCTGAAGGGCGCCGAAACTTTCCGCGACAGCCCGCTGCTGGTGGAAAGCGTGCGTCAGTTTCATCTTTCCGGCCGCATTGTTGCCGCTATCTGTGCCGCCGCCGGGACGGTGCTGGTTCCCCATGATCTGTTTCCGGTCGGTAATATGACCGGTTATCCGGGCCTGAAAGAGACCATACCAGCAGAAAAATGGATGGATCGCCGCGTGGTATGGGATCCGCGCGTTAACTTACTGACCAGCCAGGGGCCGGGTACGGCGATTGATTTTGCGCTGAAGCTGATTGATTTGTTGGTCGGCAAGGAGAAAGCACACGAAGTAGCGTCGCAGCTGGTGTTAGCCGCCGGGATTTTTGATTATCGCGAGTGGGTAGAATAAGGCAGCCATTAACAACGGGCGGCGTACATAAACGCCGCCCGTTCAGAACTATGGGCGATAAACCTTCACGTTTTTAAAGCCCTGTTCGTGCAGATACAGCGCCTGTAAACGGCTCATCACGCCACGATCACAGTACAGCAACCAGGTTTTACTCTGATCGAGGTCGCCAAACTGGCTGCTGAGCTTGTAGAACGGCAGCGATTTCACTTCCATCCCCTCAATCTCCAGCGGTTTGTCGTCCTGCTCATCGATTGAGCGAATATCCAGCACCACATCATTTGCGCTAAATGAGGCAACGGTTTCAACTTCCACCACCTCTTCCTGCGTCTGGGTAGCGATTTCGCGGATATCGACATTGGTCGCTTCCTGCACCACCTGGTCGAGAATGGCAAAATCGAAGTTCTGCTCTTCCGCTTCAATCTTCGCCTTCACCGCTTTCACCGTCGGGCTTTTCGAAATAACACCACAGTATTCCGGCATGGTACGGGCGAAATCTTCGGTGCCGATATGGCGCGCCAGATTGATGATATGCTCTTTGTCGTGCGAAATCAGCGGACGCAGAATTAAGGTATCGCTGGCATTATCGATCAGCCGCAGGTTAGTCAGCGTCTGGCTGGAAACCTGACCCAGTGCCTCACCGGTCACCAGCGCCTGTACGCCGTAACGCTCAGCCACGCGCGAAGCCGCACGTACCATCATACGCTTCAGCACCACGCCCATCTGGCCATCATCGACTTTTTCCAGAATCTCACCGACTACCGGTTCAAAGTTGATCGCCACAAACCGTACCCGGTGCGAGCTGCCAAAGCGATTCCACAGGTAGTGTGCGACCTGACGTACGCCAATTTCATGCGCTGCACCGCCAAGATTGAAGAAACAGTAGTGCACACGGCAACCACGACGCATCAGCATATAGCTGGAAACGCCAGAGTCAAAACCACCGGAGATCAGTGACAGTACATCTTCCTGAGTACCGATCGGGAAGCCACCAATACCTTCATAGCGGCCAGTGACCAGCAGCAGGCGATCGTTTTCAATCTCCAGATTAACCGTCACCTGTGGCTGATTGAGTTTCACCTGTGCGCTGGCGACATGCTGATTCAGTCCACCACCGACATAGCGTTCGACGTCCTGTGAGCTAAACTCGTGCTTACCACGGCGTTTTACGCGCACGCAGAAGGTTTTGCCTTCAATACGCTCACGATTTAGCTCCAGCGTCTGCTCGAAGATGTCATGAACATCGGTATAAGCGCGGTCTTCGACGGCCAGAATGTGATGAATACCGGGAATTCGCGTCAGCAGATCAACAATGGTGCTGCGCAGCTCTTCGTTTTTAGAGCGAACTTCAATATGATCCCAATGGCGAACGACCGCCAGCGAGTCATCGTGGTGCTTGAGAACGTTACGAATATTCCCCGTCAGTATTTTGATGAAGCGCAAGCGCACAGATTGGCTCTTGATTGTGATTTCGGGGAACAATTTAATGATAAACTTCATGGCGGCACAGGTTCGTTAGGCAATTAAGGGCTGAAAAGCACAGCACTTAGCTGTTAAAATCAATGTATTGCAAAGTAGCCTGAGCCCTTTGCATCCGAGGCGCGAAAGTATACCACCTTTGACTGGCGACTGCTTCAGCAACCGCCGCCCATATCATTATTTTGCTAATTAATTCCAGTCGGCTACCATAGCTGCCAGCAAGATGATGAAAAACCACTGAGCCGATACGTATTATGCCGAAAAAAGCCGAACAGCCCGCCAGTTTTGAGACCTCACTGCAGCAGCTTGAACAGATTGTCACTCGTCTGGAAAGTGGTGATCTGCCGCTGGAAGAGGCGCTGAACGAATTTGAGCGCGGCGTGCAACTGGCGCGTACAGGTCAGCAAAAACTGCAGCAGGCCGAGCAGCGCGTCCAGATTTTACTGAGCGACGACAAAGATGCAGAACTCTCTCCTTTCACTCCGGAAAGTGAATGATGGATTTCGCCAGTTTACTTGATGCCTATCACCAGCGCGTAAATGGCGCGCTGAGCCGCATGCTGGCGCCACTGCCTTTTCAGAGTTCTCCTCTGGTGAAGGCCATGGAATATGGCGCATTATTGGGCGGCAAAAGATTACGTCCGTTTCTGGTTTACGCGACCGGTGAGATGTTAAAAGCCGACCCGGCCAGCCTGGATGCCCCAGCGGCGGCGGTGGAATGTATTCATGCATACTCCCTGATCCACGACGATCTACCGGCAATGGACAACGACAGCCTGCGTCGTGGTCAACCCACCTGTCATATTAAATTCGGTGAAGAGACGGCGATTCTGGCGGGCGATGCCCTGCAAACACTGGCGTTTACCATCCTCGCAGATCAACCAATGCCGGGAGTCAGCGCCGTGGATCGTATTGCGATGATCTCTGAACTGGCGCAGGCCAGCGGTGTGGCCGGAATGTGCGGCGGTCAGGCGCTTGATCTGGCAGCCGAAGGTAAGCAAATTGATTTAACCGCACTGGAGCAGATTCATCGCCATAAAACTGGCGCGTTGATCCGCTCCGCCGTGCGCTTAGGTGCATTAACCGCAGGTGAACGTGGACGCCAGGCGATGCCTGCTCTCGATCGCTATGCCAATGCGGTCGGCTTAGCCTTCCAGGTTCAGGACGATATTCTGGATGTGGTCGGGGACACCGCCGTGCTGGGCAAACGTCAGGGTGCCGACCAGGATTTAGGTAAAAGTACCTATCCGGCGTTAATGGGGCTGGAAAATGCCCGCTCAAAGGCCTGGGACCTCTATCAGGAGTCGCTCAGCGCTCTGGAAACGCTTGCTGCGCAATCATTTAATACAACGTCATTACAAGCGTTAGCAAGTTTCATAATTGAACGCGATAAATAACTGCCACGATGAGTCTCTGATGAGTTTTGATATTGCAAAATACCCGACATTAGCTCTGGCAAGTTCGGTGCAAGAGTTACGTTTGTTACCGAAAGAGAGCCTGCCGAAGCTGTGTGATGAGCTGCGGCAATATTTGCTCGACAGCGTAAGCCGCTCCAGCGGACATTTTGCTTCCGGCCTTGGCGTGGTAGAGCTTACGGTGGCATTGCACTATGTCTACAACACGCCGTTCGATCACCTGGTGTGGGACGTTGGCCATCAGGCTTACCCGCACAAAATCCTGACCGGACGTCGCGATCGTATCGGCACCATCCGGCAGAAAAACGGTTTACACCCTTTCCCGTGGCGTGAAGAGAGCGAATTCGACGTGCTGTGCGTCGGCCACTCTTCCACCTCGATCAGTGCAGGTCTCGGCATGGCCGTGGCGGCTGGCAAAGAAGGTAAAGGCCGCCGTACCGCCTGCGTGATTGGCGATGGTGCCATCACTGCCGGCATGGCTTTTGAAGCGATGAACCATGCAGGCGATATCAAAGCCGATTTACTGGTGGTGCTGAACGACAACGAAATGTCGATTTCAGAAAACGTTGGCGCACTGAACAATCGCCTGGCGCAGATCCTCTCCGGCAAAACCTACTCGCGCTTGCGTGAGAGCGGCAAAAAAGTGCTGGACGGTCTGCCACCGATCAAAGAGCTGGTGAAACGCACCGAAGAGCATCTGAAAGGTATGGTGGTGCCGGGTACGCTGTTTGAAGAGCTCGGCTTCAACTATATCGGTCCGGTTGACGGCCATGATGTGCTGGCGCTGGTGAATACGCTGAAGAATATGCGTGACCTGAAAGGCCCGCAGTTCCTGCATATTATGACCAAAAAAGGCAAAGGCTACGCACCGGCTGAAAAAGATCCGATTAGCTGGCATGCGGTTCCGAAATTCGATCCGGCCAGCGGCCTGCTGCCAAAAAGCGCGGAAGGTCTGCCAAGCTACTCGAAGATTTTCGGTAACTGGCTGAACGAAACCGCCGCTGACGACGCTAAATTAATGGCGGTGACGCCAGCGATGCGTGAAGGCTCGGGAATGGTTGAGTTTTCCCGCAACTATCCTGGACAATATTTTGATGTGGCAATTGCGGAACAGCATGCGGTGACCTTTGCTGCAGGGCTGGCGATTGGTGGCTATAAACCGGTGGTCGCGATCTACTCTACCTTCCTGCAACGCGCTTACGATCAGCTCATTCACGATGTGGCGATCCAGAAATTACCGGTACTGTTTGCCATTGATCGCGGCGGCATTGTCGGTGCCGACGGGCAAACCCACCAGGGCGCGTTCGATATCGCTTTCCTGCGTTGTATTCCCGACATGCTGATTATGACGCCGAGCGATGAAAATGAGTGTCGTCAGATGCTGTATACCGGCTTCCACTACAATGATGGCCCGAGCGCAGTGCGTTATCCACGTGGTAACGGCACCGGCGCAACGCTGGAACCGCTGGCCGGGCTGCCACTGGGTAAAGGCGTGAAGAAACGCAGCGGTGAAAAGCTGGCGATTCTGAACTTCGGTACGCTGCTGCCGGAAGCGCAGGCCGCCGCCGAAGCGCTGAATGCCACTCTGGTCGATATGCGTTTTGTTAAACCGCTGGATGAGGCATTGATTCTTGAGCTGGCTGCCAGCCACGAATCGCTGATTACGCTGGAGGAAGGCGCAATCAAAGGCGGTGCGGGCAGCGGCGTTAACGAGCTGCTGATGGCTAAACGTCGCCCGGTGCCGGTGCTGAATATTGGTCTGCCGGATCGGTTTATTCCGCAAGGCACCCAGGATGAAGTGCGTCATGATTTCCAGCTGGATGCCGAGGGTATTCGCGCACAAATCGCCAGCTGGCTGGCACAGTAACCTGTCAATGCGCTCCCCGTTCGGGGAGCGTCTCACCTGCTATGCTTATAAAAATCATCTGGCTGGAAAGCCCGTAAGCTGAATAGCAGGAGCCCTTATGAAAACCATCCAATTAGGCAGCACCGATCTGCAGGTTTCCCGTCTCTGCCTGGGCTGTATGACCTATGGCGAGCCCGAACGCGGCAAGCACGCGTGGACATTACCGGAAGAGAGCAGCAGGCCGCTAATCAAGCAGGCGCTGGAAGCCGGTATCAACTTCTTCGATACCGCTAATAGCTACTCTGATGGCAGCAGCGAAGAGATTGTTGGCCGCGCACTGCGTGACTATGCTCGTCGTGACGAGATCGTTGTCGCCACTAAAGTCTATTTTCCGATGAGTAATCTGCCCGGCGGTCTGTCGCGAAAAAATATTCTGCAGTCGATTGATGACAGCCTGTCGCGGCTCGGTATGGATTATGTCGATCTGCTGCAAATTCACCGCTGGGACTATCACACCCCGCTGGAAGAGACGCTGGAAGCGCTGCATGAGGTGGTAAAAGCCGGTAAAGCGCGCCACATCGGTGCTTCATCAATGTACGCCTGGCAGTTTGCCAAAGCGCTGTATACCGCCGATCTGCACGGCTGGACGCGTTTTGCTTCCATGCAGGATCAGTACAATCTGATTCAGCGCGAAGAGGAGCGCGAAATGCATCCACTTTGCCAGGCAGAAAATATCGCCGTATTGCCCTGGAGCCCACTGGCGCGCGGCCGTTTGACCCGCCCGTGGGGTGAAACTACCGCGCGTTCGGTATCGGATGAGTATGGCAATACCCTGTATAATCAGAGTGAAGAGAACAATGCGGCCATCGCTGAACGCGTTGCAGCCATTGCAGAGGCTAGAGGCGTCAGCCGGGCGCAAATCGCGCTGGCGTGGATGCTGAGTAAACCGGCCGTCACCGCGCCAATTATCGGCGCTTCACGCGCCGGACAGCTGGAAGATTTAGTTAAAGCCGTGGATGTGGAACTCAGCAGTGAAGAGATTGCCGAGCTGGAAACGGTTTATCATCCGCACCATGTAGTGGGGTTTGAGTAGCTGCATGCCACTCAATTTCAGGGCGGCGCTGACGCCGCCCGTGCGAGCCATCACGATCAGAAACGGTAACCCACACCCACTGTCCAGACATTCATCTGGGTGCGTTTATCGTCTTTATCATAGCTCTTTCTCGGTGCCAGGCTACTACGCTCGTAACCGGCATCCAGCACCAGATTTTGTATCAAATCAACCTGAACACCCAGGCCCCAGGTAAAGCCGTAAGTATCACTTTTCGCGTCACTGTGACTGTATGACAGTTGCCCTTTACTTGCCCCGGCCAACGCATACAGCGTGACAAAATCAGCCACGCGCAGTGCCGGACCCGTGGTCAGCGAATAATAATTGAACTTCATTTTGCTAAAGCCCATATCCTGCTCGTTCCAGGTACTGGTGAATGAGCCAGCCCAGCCGACGGGTAAATCGCTGTTGTCATAGATATATTTGGTGTTAAAGCCTTTGGAATTGAGAAAATCGTTTGAGGCGTAACCGGCAGAAAACGTATGGTTACTTTCGGCTTTGGCTGAGGTGTTGACAGCCAATAAGGCTGCTAAAGATAAGATGAGCGTTGCTTTACGCATGTTACTGTCCTTGTTATCTGGTTATCCATCGAATTAAAGAAAGGCGTCTCCTTTCTGGCAGAATCATAACCAGATCTAGTAACGTTACTCAATAGTCACTATGGTAAATCATTGAAAATATCATCAAGGGGAGGAAAGTGTTTGATCTCTGAATAATGTGCTCACTCCCTCACAGAGTAAGGGAGTCACAATACGATGATTATAACGGCCGGTGGTGACCTGAAGGTTTAAAGATTGCCGCCGCTTTAGCGCGCGGCAAAATGGTCGAATCCTTTCAAATCAAACTCAACGGCTTTGCCCTGCTCCATCAGCTTCACCCCTTCCGAAACCGGTGCAATCTGACCAATACAGGTATAGGGCACGCCATGATGACCCAGCGCCACATCCAGCGCACCGCGGTTAATTTCCGGCACGGTAAAGCACAACTCGTAATCTTCGCCACCGGTTAATGCCCAGCGCAGCGCCTGCTGCATCTCAATATTGTCGACCAGTACCGGCGACAGCGGCAGCGCATCGAGATTGATCCGTGCGCCGCAGTCACTGGCTTTCAGGATATGCCCCAGATCTGACATCAGCCCGTCAGAGATATCAATCGCCGAGCTGGCCAGATCGCGCAGCGCCTGACCTTGCAGCACACGCGGCATCGGACGCAAATGACGTTTGATCAGCGCTTCACAGGCAGCAGGATCGGCGATGCGAATATGATGCTGTAACAGCGCCAGACCCGCCGCACTGTCGCCCAGCGTACCGGTTACATAGATCCAGTCACCGGGACGCGCACCAGAACGTTTCAGCGCTCGACCCACCGGCACCAGACCATGAATACCCAAGGTCAGGCTGCGCGGGCCGCGGGTGGTATCCCCGCCAATCAGCTGCATATCGTAGTAATCCAGCAGCTCAAACAGGCTGTCGCTGAAGGCTTTCAGCCAGCTTTCATCAACTTCCGGCAGGGTGATCGCCAGCGTTAACCACGCCGGATCGGCGCCCATTGCCGCCAGATCGCTCAGATTCACCGCCAGCGCTTTATAACCTAAATCAGCAGGATGGATATCACGTAAAAAGTGAATGCCTTCAACCAGCGTGTCAGTGCTTATTGCGAGGGTTTGTTTTTCCGCTACGTTGAGTAACGCGCAGTCGTCGCCAATGCCTTTTTCCACATCGCGACGAGAGCTTGTCACACGATTAAAATAACGTGCGATAAGTTCGAATTCGCCACATGCCATAAATGCGTTCCGCTAAGACTTAAAGAAAAGGCCGGAGAACCGGCCTGAATTGATTATTTGCGATTAGGGCGAATTGCCGGGCCTGCTTTATCCAGTACGCCGTTGACGAATTTGTGGCTGTCTTCAGCACCAAATATTTTCGCCAGCTCGATACCTTCATTGATGGCCACTTTGTAAGGCACATCGGAGCGCTTACTCAGTTCAAACAGCGAAATACGCAGGATGGCTTTTTCCACCTGGCCCAGCTCTTCCAGCTGACGCGACAGGTAAGGCTTCATCAGACCGTCGAGGTATGCGCTGTTGGTTGCAACGCCGCCCACTAACTCACGGAAATAGTTGATATCGACGTCTTTGACGTCTTGTTCCGCCAGAAACTGGTATTCGACATCAGCGATGTCGTTTTTAGACAGCTGCCAGGAGTAAAGCGCCTGGACAGCGCACTCACGGGCGCGGCGACGTGCAGCAGGTTTCACAAAATTCCCCTTACAAAAAATCAGGCTTTGATGGCTTTCAATACATTAATCATTTCGAGTGCAGTCAGCGCAGCTTCTGCGCCTTTGTTACCCGCTTTGGTGCCGGCGCGCTCAATGGCCTGCTCGATGTTTTCGGTAGTCAGAACACCGAAAGCCACCGGAATGTCGCTGTTCATCGCAACACTTGCCAGGCCAGAGCTGGCTTCACCAGCAACATATTCAAAGTGCGCGGTGCCGCCACGGATTACCGTGCCGAGCGCGATTACCGTGTCATGTTTACCGGCTTTCGCCAGCGCACGCGCGGTAATCGGTAATTCATAAGCACCTGGAACCCAGACGACAGTGATATTTTCATCTTTTACCTGGCCGATACGCTTCAGCGCGTCAATTGCGCCGCTCAGCAGGCTTTCATTGATGAAGTTGTTAAAGCGCGCGATAACAATTGCAACGCGAGCGTCGGGAGTGGCAACAGCTGCTTCGATAATCTTCATATTAGTCCTTTCAGGGTTCTGTTTGGCCCCGCAGGGGGGCGGATTCTATCATACTCTTCGTCGGTCTGCTTCCGCTTTTCCGCAGGCCGCTAGCGAGGACTCAGCGTCAGGCGCAAATCTGGCCCAACCTGACGGACATCGCTAAAAGAAAATTCTGGTGCATCAGCCAGTTGCGCTAACCCAGGCAGATGACAAAGGCCGCGCGCATGGTCACCCAATAATTTTGGCGCAAGGTATACTATCACCTCGTCGACCACACCAGCGGTCAACAATGCACCTGCCAGACTGGCTCCGGCTTCAACCCAAAGGGTATTTACCTGACGTTTGCCCAACAGCATTAATAAAGAGACCAAATCGATACGCTGATTCAGCGCCGGAACTTTCAGCTGTTCCACACTCTCTGGCCAGGCTTGCCGATCCGGCTGCAAACGCGCCAGCAGGCTGTTACCCGGCAGGTTAATCAGGCGGTGCTGTGGCGTCACGCGGTTCTGACTGTCAATAATCACCCGCAGCGGCTGATGTAAATCTTCTGCGGCATAAGCTGCGTGGCTGGCGCTGTCCAGCTCTTCCCAGCGCACCGTCAATGACGGATCGTCTGCCAGAACCGTGGCGCTGCTGCTGAGAATCGCCGAACTCTGCGCCCGCAGTCGCTGCACATCACGCCGCGCCTGCGGTGAGGTGATCCACTGGCTTTCGCCGCTGGCCATCGCCGTGCGACCATCCAGTGAGGCACCCAGTTTAAGCTGTACCCACGGAAAACCGGTGCGCATACGCTTAAGAAAGCCGCGATTAAGGGCTTCGGCTTCATGGCTCATCAGGCCATGACTGACCTCAATGCCCGCCTGCTTCAGACGATAAAGCCCGCGCCCAGCCACTTCAGGGTTAGGGTCCTGCATGGCGGCGACCACACGCTGCACGCCAGCAGTAATCAGCGCATCACAGCAGGGGGGCGTGCGGCCAAAGTGGCTACAGGGTTCGAGCGTAACGTAAGCGGTCGCGCCTTTGGCTTTATCACCGGCCATGCGCAGCGCATGCACTTCAGCGTGCGGCTCCCCGGCGCGCTGATGCCAGCCCTCACCGACAATCTCGCCGTCACGAACAATCACACAGCCAACATTGGGGTTCGGCGTGGTGGTAAATCTGCCCCGGCGCGCCAGCTCCAGCGCACGGGCCATGTAAAATTCATCTCGCATGGCTTAATCCTGTAAGCGGGCGATCTCTTCGCCAAATTCACGGATATCTTCAAAGCTGCGATAAACCGAGGCAAAACGAATGTAAGCCACTTTATCCAGCTTTTTCAGCTCGTCCATTACCAGATTGCCAATCATCTTGCTCGGCACTTCGCGCTCGCCGGTAGCGCGCAGCTGGGTTTTAATATGACTGATGGCGTTTTCCACATCATCGGAATTAACCGGGCGCTTTTCCAGTGCCTTCATCAGGCCGCTGGTCAGTTTATCTTCATTAAAAGGTTCGCGAATATCATTGCTCTTGACCACACGCGGCATCACCAGCTCTGCCACTTCGAAAGTGGTAAAGCGCTCATGACATACCAGACACTGACGACGGCGGCGCACCGAAGTACCCTCACCCACCAGACGGGAGTCAATCACTTTGGTATCCACAGCGGAACAGAATGGGCAATGCATGATGCTTCCTGATAATTCAGCAAATTGTTCAACAGTGTAGCGCGAAGTGCCGTTCAACAAAATAACCGCATTTGGCTTTCCTTGCCTTTCCGGCTACTTTGCCTCAGTTGCGCATTCCGCGCAGCAGTGCAAAAGAAATGGCGTAAATTCCGCTATGCTTAACTGATAACTGAAACAGTCCTGTTTTCAAGCTATCGCGAGACGTGGAGGCGAGATGGAAAGGAATAAGCGGTACAAACCCGCATTACTGGCAATGGTGATCATGCTGGCCGGTTGCGCAGCACCGAAGCCACCCGCAGTTAATCAACTGCACAATGAAGTGGGTAAACTTAATCAGGAATTGCGTCAGCTGACCGATCAGGCGTCGATGCTTGAGCAGCAGCGCTTGCTTAACAATGGTGTAGCCAATGGCGCATGGCTACTGCCGTCAGCTAATACCGCCGTCGTATTACAGAGTAATGCCGGGCAGCTGCGGCTGTCATTAAGTCATGTCGAAGCGGAAGCCAACGGCACCCGCGCGCTGTTACATATCCGCGCGGCAAGCGAGCAACGGCTGGTACCGATGACGATTAAAGTTGAATGGGGCGAACTCGACCCGACCACCGGAAAACCGCTGGCGGTCGACAGCCAGTCGCAAACGATTGAAGTTCCCTCTACTTTGCTACCCAGAGCCGATGCCACCGTGCCACTGCGTTTAAGCGGTATTCAGCCGGAACAGCTTGGCTACGTGCGGGTGCATGATGTCATGCCCGCCGCGGCAACCTCGCCGGTTACGCCGTCGCCAGCGCAATAAAAAAAAGCCACGCAAATGCGTGGCTTTTTATTAACCGTGCGGTTCCGCTGTTAAGGCAGAATCGACGGTTGATCCGCACCTTCTTTATCCACTTTCTGCTGGATCATGTGCTCACGCTTCATGCCCAGTTTCAACGCCAGCGCAGAGGCGACGTAGATGGAAGAGACGGTACCGATTGAAACACCAATCAGCATGGTCAGCGAGAAGCCTTCCAGCAGTGCGCCACCGAATATATATAGCATCAGCACCACCACTAACGTGGTAGCGGAAGTCATAATGGTACGGCTCAGCGTCTGGGTCAGTGAGACGTTAACGATATCGTAAGGCGTGCCGCGACGGATTTTGCGGAAGTTCTCACGAATACGGTCCGATACCACGATACTGTCGTTCAGCGAGTAACCGATAACCGACATCAGTGAGGCAATAATGGTCAGGTCAATCTCGACATGGAACAGCGAGAGAATACCCATGGTGATGATCACGTCGTGCGCCAGTGCTAATACCGCACCCAGCGCCAGTCGCCACTCAAAGCGGAAACCGACGTAAATCAGAATCGCAATCAGCGCTACCAGCAGCGCCATGCTGCCCGCCTGCGCCAGATCGCTGCCCACGCTAGGGCCGACGAACTCAATACGCTTAACCGTCGCATTTTGCTCAGTCGCCTGATTGATAATCGTCACCACCTTGCTGCCTAACTCCTGACCCGCATTGCCTTCATTTGGCGACATGCGCACCAAAACGTCACGGCTGCTGCCAAAGTTCTGCACCTGCGGTTCGGCGAAACCGGAATTCACCAGCGCCCCACGCAGGGAGTCCAGATCGGCAGGCTTCTCGAGGGTAATTTCAATGACTGTACCGCCGGTGAAATCAAGCCCCCAGTTAAATCCGCGCACGCCCATAATGATCACCGCAGCGACCAACAGCAACCCGGAAATGGTGAAAGCCAGTTTATCCCAGCGCATAAAGTCATGAACTTTACGCCCGTAGTTTAGTTGTTCAACGCTATAGTCCTGTGCCACAACGCACTCCTCAAATAGACAGCTTGTTGATGCGTTTGCCGCCGTACAACAGGTTGACGATGGCACGTGTACCGACAATTGCAGTGAACATTGAGGTCACCACGCCGATGGCGGTAGTGATCGCAAAGCCTTTAATCGAACCGGTACCCACAGCGTACAGAATGACGGCGGTAATCAGGGTGGTTACGTTAGCATCGACGATACTGGAGAACGCACCTTTATAACCTTCATGAATCGATTGTTGAATCGACCGACCATTCTTCAGCTCTTCTTTGATACGTTCATTGATCAGTACGTTGGCATCAACCGCCACCGCCAGCGTCAAGACAATACCCGCGATACCTGGCATGGTGAGCGTGGCACCCGGCAGCAGCGACATCACCCCGATGATTAACACCAGGTTAGCAATCAGCGCCGAGGTAGCAATCACACCAAACTTACGGTAGTAAACCACCATAAACACGATAGATGCCAGCAGACCCCATAAGCACGCTTCCAGACCCTGTGTGATGTTCTGTGCACCCATGGTCGGGCCGATAGTCCGCTCTTCAACGATCTGAATTGGCGCGATCAGCGCACCGGCACGCAGCAGCAACGACAGTTGACGCGCTTCGTTCGGGTTATTGATACCGGTAATACGGAAGCTGTTACCCAGACGAGACTGGATATTCGCAACGTTGATCACCTCTTCCTGCTTCTCAAGAATGGCGCGACCGGTGGCATCTTTCTTACCGCTGTCTTTGTACTCAACAAACAGCGTTGCCATTGGTTTACCAATATTGTCCTTGGTGAAGTTGGACATGATGTTACCGCCAGCGCTGTCCAGTGAAATATTCACTTGTGGCTGGTTGTACTCATCGGTACTGGAAGTGGAATCGGTAATATGGTCACCGGTCAAAATCACACGCTTGTACAGCACAACCGGCTGCCCTTCACGGGTGTTTTTAACTTCAGAGTCACCAGGCACACGGCCAGAAGCCGCCGCAGACTGATCGACGCTGGTGTTGACCAGACGGAATTCCAGAGTTGCGGTTGCGCCAAGAATCTCTTTCGCACGCGCAGTATCCTGAATCCCTGGCAGCTCTACCACGATGCGGTCAGAACCCTGACGCTGCACCAGTGGCTCGGCCACGCCAAGCTGGTTAACACGATTACGTAAAATATTGATGTTTTGCTGAACCGCATACTCACGCGCTTCACGCATACGCTCGTCACTCATCACAGCACGCAGTGCATTACTGCCGCTGTTGCTGATAACCAGATCGCGATGGCGGGAAGTTAAGTACTGCACCGCATCATTACGGGCGCTGGCGTCGCGGAAACGCACTTCCACACCGTAGTTATCAATTTTACGAACGTTAGTGTAAGGAATATTTTTGTCACGCAGGTCGCTACGCAGGCTGTCGGTATTCTGTTCCTGCAGTTTACCCAGTGCGGTATCCATATCCACTTCCATCAGGAAGTGAACACCACCACGCAGGTCAAGGCCGAGTTTCATCGGCTCTGCCCCCAGCAGACTCAGCCAGGCTGGCGTTGCTGGTGCGAGGTTAAGTGCGACAACGTAATTCTCGCCAAGAACCTTCATAATCGCTTCGCGGGCGCGCAGCTGCACATCCGTATTAGCGAAACGCGCCAGAATGGCACCGTTTTCCAGCGCAATTGATTTGCTCTGAATATTGTCTTGTTTTAATGCTTCCTGGATCTGACCCAGCGTTTGCTCACTGGCGGCGGCACCGCGCGCGCCAGTGATTTGAACAGCCGGATCCTCACCATAAAGGTTGGGAAGTGCGTACAGCAGACCGACGAGAATCACGACGATCAGCATGATGTACTTCCACAGAGGATAACGGTTTAACACGGCAGTTCCCTTAGGGAAAAACTAAATTACAGCGCCTTTATCGTACCTTTCGGCAGAACGGCAGCCACGAAATCACGTTTGACCACAACTTCCGTTGTATCGTTCAGCGCAATTGCTACATAACCGGTTTCAGCGACTTTAGTCACACGACCTACCAGACCACCGGTGGTCAGCACTTCATCACCTTTGGCAATGGAGTCCATCAGCTTCTTGTGCTCTTTCGCACGCTTCTGCTGCGGACGCAGGATCATGAAGTAGAAAATCAGACCAAATACTACCAGCATGATTACCAGAGAATAAGGACTTCCCTGAGACGGCGCGCCTGCTGCAGCCACTGCGTCAGAAATGAAAAAGCTCATTAAATTTCCCTCATTGTTTAATTATCAGACGGTTAAAGGCGGAACTGCCTTACCCTTCCGTTCATAGAACTCGGTAACGAAGCACTCTAATTTACCCTCTTCGATGGCCTGGCGTAAACCCGCCATCAAACGCTGGTAATAGCGCAAGTTATGAATAGTATTCAGCCGCGCACCCAGGATTTCATTACAGCGATCAAGGTGGTGCAAGTAAGCACGGCTGTAACTGCGACAGGTGTAGCAATCACATTCGGCATCCAGCGGAGAGGTGTCATCTTTATACTTCGCATTGCGGATTTTAACCACGCCATCGGTCACAAACAGATGACCGTTACGCGCGTTACGGGTTGGCATCACACAGTCGAACATATCAACGCCGCGACGAACCCCTTCCACCAGGTCCTCAGGTTTACCCACGCCCATCAGATAGCGCGGCTTGTCTTCCGGGATCTGCGGGCAGACATGCTCCAGAATACGGTGCATATCTTCTTTCGGCTCACCGACCGCCAGGCCGCCCACAGCGTACCCATCAAAGCCAATCTCTACCAGCCCTTTGACGGAGACATCACGTAAATCTTCGTAAACACCGCCCTGAATAATGCCAAACAGCGCATTTTTATTGCCGAGCGAATCGAAACGGTCACGGCTGCGTTGTGCCCAGCGCAGTGACATTTCCATCGAGTTTTTGGCGTAATCCCAGTCAGCAGGATAAGGCGTACATTCGTCAAAGATCATGACGATATCGGAACCGAGATCGTACTGAATTTCCATCGATTTTTCCGGATCGAGGAAGATAGGATCGCCATTGATCGGGTTACGGAAATGAACGCCGGCTTCGGTGATCTTACGGATATCACCGAGGCTGAATACCTGAAAACCGCCGGAGTCGGTAAGAATCGGGCCTTTCCACTGCATAAAGTCGTGCAGGTCGCCATGCAGCTTCATGATCTCCTGGCCAGGACGCAGCCAGAGGTGGAAGGTGTTGCCCAGAATAATCTGCGCGCCGGTCTCCTGCACTTCTTCCGGGGTCATCCCCTTAACGGTACCGTAGGTGCCGACCGGCATAAACGCCGGGGTTTCTACCACGCCACGATCAAATACCAGGCGTCCGCGACGAGCGCGTCCATCGGTAGTATCAAGTTCAAACTTCACATTGCCTCCAGACCATCAGAGAAACAGTCTGATGATGTTAACAACCGCGCGCTGCGCGATTAAAGGTTCCGCCCGGTTAACCCCGGCGGAATAAATTACTCGCCGACCACTTCGACTTCGGCCTGCGGATTACGGCTGATAAACATCGCATCGCCGTAACTAAAGAAACGATATTGCTCCGCCACCGCCTGCTGATAAGCCTGCATGGTGTGGCGGTAACCTGCAAATGCCGACACCAGCATAATCAGCGTCGACTCCGGCAGGTGGAAATTGGTCACCAGCGCATCGACAACCTGGTAGTGATAGCCCGGGTAGATAAAGATTTTGGTATCGTCGAAGAAGGGCGCAATCAGTGCATCCTGACTGGCTTTGGCCGCGCTTTCCAGCGAACGCACCGACGTGGTGCCGACCGCTACCACCCGCTTACCGCGCGCTTTGCACGCCAGTACCGCATCGACGACATCCTGCGGCACTTCAGCATATTCGGCATGCATAATATGGTCTTCGATGGTTTCTACCCGCACCGGCTGGAAAGTGCCCGCACCAACATGCAGCGTAACGAACGCCATCTCAATGCCTTTCTCACGCAGCGCAGCCAGCAACGGCTCGTCAAAATGCAGACCGGCAGTCGGCGCGGCAACCGCGCCCGGACGCTGGCTGTAGACCGTCTGATACAGCTCACGGTCAGCATCTTCATCAGGACGGTCGATATACGGCGGCAGTGGCATATGGCCGACGGCGTTCAGAATATCGAGTACCGCGCGTTCGTCGTGAAACTCGATTTCAAACAGCGCATCATGGCGCGCTACCATCGTCGCTTTCACGCTTTCATCTTCACCCAGCAATAACTCTGCACCGGGCTTCGGCGATTTAGAGGAGCGCACATGCGCCAGCACGCGTTTTTCATCGAGCATACGCTCGACCAGCACTTCGATTTTACCGCCGCTGGCTTTACGTCCGAATACGCGCGCCGGAATCACCCGGGTATTATTGAATACCAGCAGATCGCCAGCCTCGAGTTTATCCAGCAAATCGGTGAATACCCCATGCGTCAGTTCACCGCTCGGCCCGTCGAGGGAAAGCAGGCGACATCCGCTGCGCTGTGGCTGCGGGTAATGGGCAATCAAAGATTCAGGTAACTCAAAAGAAAAATCGGCAACGCGCATGGGTATCAATCTTCAGGTGTGAAACAGGCGGCATAGTTTAGCCGAAAAGCGCTCAATTCTAAACAACTGGCTGAAACGGATAATAAACCATCGTGTAACCGGGCGAAGGCGCACGCGCCGCCCGTGCCATTGAGCGGTAAAATGGCTATACTCGCCGGCATGAACTTTCTTGCTCATCTTCATCTGGCCACGCTGGCCAACAGTTCGCTGCTCGGCAATCTGATGGCCGACTTCGTCCGCGGCAACCCGCATAACGACTGGCCTCAGCCGGTAGCCGAAGGCATTTCGTTGCACCGTCGTATTGATGTCATGACGGATTCGCTGCCGGAAGTCCGCGCCGCGCGCCGTTACTTCCGCGAGGAAACGTATCGCGTTGCGCCCATTACGCTGGATGTTATCTGGGACCATTTTCTCGCGCGCCACTGGCAACAGATTGCGCCGGAAATATCCTTGCCAACTTTCCTCAACCAGGCACGCGCGGTGATCCAGCCTGAATTACCGTCGACGCCAGAGCGCTTTCAGAACCTTAATCGCTATTTATGGACCGAGCGCTGGATGGAAAACTATGCCGATGCAGCTTACTTAGAGAAGGTGCTGTATGGCATGGCCTCACGCCGCCCCCGGCTGGCTGCCCTCAGCGACTCTTATCAGGATTTTGTCGCGCATTATCATCAATTTGACACACTGTTCTGGCAGTTTTATCCGCGCATGATGGCACAAGCCGCACAGCAGCAGCTGTGAAGCAGCCAGAAACCACTTGCTGCTTGCCCTTTTGTCAGAAAGGGTTATTGTATGAGGCTACCTTGATAATGCACCCTATTTGATAGGTAACGCCTATCAAATTAATCGGCGTTATGCATTGGTTCCCGCGGTAACGTACCCTCTATAATTGCGGGCATTAAATTTTATTAACCTCACACTTTTACAGGAGTGAATATGGTCCTGGTAACTCGTCAAGCCCCTGATTTTACTGCAGCAGCTGTACTGGGCAACGGTGAAATCGTTGAAAACTTTAACTTTAAAAAACACACCGCTGGTAAAGCCACCGTTGTGTTCTTTTGGCCAATGGACTTCACCTTCGTCTGCCCGTCTGAGCTGATTGCTTTTGACAAGCGTTACGAAGAGTTCCAGAAGCGTGGTGTTGAAGTTGTTGGTGTCTCCTTCGATTCCGAGTTCGTGCACAACGCATGGCGTAAAACTCCGGTTGAGAAAGGCGGCATCGGCGAAGTGAAATACGCAATGGTTGCTGATATCAAACGCGAAATCCAGAAAGCTTACGGTATCGAGCATCCGGACGCAGGCGTTGCACTGCGCGGCTCTTTCCTGATCGACCAGAACGGCGTTGTTCGTCATCAGGTTGTCAACGATCTGCCACTGGGCCGTAACGTTGATGAAATGCTGCGTATGGTTGACGCGCTGCAATTCCACGAAGAGCACGGTGAAGTTTGCCCGGCTCAGTGGGAAAAAGGAAAAGAAGGCATGGGCGCATCTCCGGAAGGCGTTGCGAAATACCTGTCTGAAAACGCGACCAACCTGTAATTCAGGTCTGTTGCAGAAAAAGCTCGCTTCGGCGGGCTTTTTTTTATGCCCGCAGCATGACGTATCAGTCATCAACCAGCGAAGCGGTTAATAAAAAGGGCGGGAGAACCCGCCCTTTCCGTCAGTTATGGCTTAGCGGCGACTGACGCGCTGCTTAATCACATAACCGACCAGTAGCAATACAATCCACGCCATACCGACATACAGCGAAATACGGGTATCCGGGAAGTAGCCAATCAGGCCGATGATAAACACCAGAAATGCGATACCAACCATCGCGGTAGCCGAGCCGCCCGGCAAGGCAAACTTCAGCGCCTTCGCCTCTTCACTGCTCAGTTTACGACGGAAAGCAATTTGCGAACTGAGGATCATAATCCACACCCACACCGTGGCAAACGTCGCCAGTGAGGCGATTACCAGGAACACTTTTTCCGGCATCAGGTAGTTCAGGTAGACCGCCACCAGCATCGCCAGCATCATCACGATCACCGTGACCCACGGAATACCGCGACGTGAGACTTTCATAAACATCTTCGGCGCATGGCCCTGTTCGGCCATCCCGTGCAGCATACGACCGACGCCAAACACATCGCTGTTAATCGCCGACAGCGAGGCGGTGATGACGACGAAATTAAGGATAGAAGCGGCAGCAGCAATACCGAGGTGCTGGAAAGTCAGAACAAACGGACTGCCCGAGGTGCCCACCTGGTTCCACGGGTAAATCGACATAATGACAAACAGCGTGCCGACATAGAACACCAGAATACGCAGCGGCACTGAGTTAATCGCACGTGGAATCGACTTTTCCGGATCTTTCGCTTCACCGGCGGTGATACCGATAATTTCAATACCGCCGTAAGCAAACATCACCATCTGCAGCGACAGCAGCATGCCGACGATACCGTGAGCAAAGAAGCCGCCATTGGTCCACAGATTATGGATACCGGTTGGCTGACCACCGTTGCCAATCCCCCAGATAATGATGCCGAAGCCGGCGAGGATCATGATGATAATGGTGGCAACTTTAAAGAAGGAGAACCAGAACTCCACCTCGCCAAACACTTTCACGCTGAGCAAGTTGATGCCGCCGATAATCAGCACCACGCTCAGTACCCAGATCCAGTGCGGCACATCCGGGAACCAGACGCCCATATAGATGCCAAAGGCAGTAACATCGGCAATGGCAACAATCAGGATTTCAAAACAGTAGGTCCAGCCGGTGATATAACCTGCCAGCGGGCCGAGATAATCCTGGGCATAGCGCGAAAACGAGCTGGACTGCGGATTGTTCACCGACATCTCACCCAGCGCACGCATAATAATATAGGCTACCGCGCCGCCAATAATATAGGCCAGCAGCACGCTTGGTCCGGCCATTCTGATGGCATCAGCCGAGCCGTAAAACAGCCCGGTACCAATTGCCGATCCTAATGCCATAAAACGGATATGGCGCGTGCTCAGTCCGCGTTTGAGCTTGTTCGTTTCTTGCATAGCGACTTATCACCTGTGGAAATGAAAAAACCACGGGCAAGCCCGTGGTTAAAAAATAAACCTGAATTCTTACTGGTGCGCAGTGACGTGCTGACGCCCCATCACGCGATCGATAATCGCGACAACCACCAGTATCGCCAGTGATGGCGGCAGCCAGGACAGACCCTGATCGGCCAGCGGTAAATGCTGACTCCAGGCTGGCAGAACATCGTTGAAACTGGTGGTCTTAATCGCGTCAATGATACCAAAAAGCAGGCTAATCAGCATCGTTGGCGCAATAATCCGGCTGCTGTTATTCCACCAGCGCAGAGTAAAGCTCAGCACTACCAGCACAATACACGGTGGATAGATAGCGGTCAGCACCGGAATCGAGACCTGAATCAGGTGGCTCAGACCGAGGTTTGAGACCAGCATTGAGAACAGACCGAGAATAAATACCAGCGTGCGGTAAGAGAGCGGCAGATACTGCTGGAAGAACTCCGCACAGGCGCAGGTCAGGCCAACCGCTGTAACGATACAGGCGACGAAAATCAGCGCAGCAAGGAAGAAGCTGCCCATTCCGCCAAAGGTATGCTGCACATAGTTATGTAAAATCATCGCGCCGTTGGCATTCTGATCGACAATGCTGGCACTGTGCGAACCCAGTTTAAACAGGCTGAGATAGACCAGCGTCAAACCGACACCGGCAATCAGGCCAGCAATCACGGTGTAACGAGTCAGCAGGCGCGCATCGCTGACGCCACGTGAACGCGCAGCATTAACAATAACGATGCCAAACACCATCGCGCCCAGCGTATCCATGGTCAGATAGCCCTGCACGAAACCGTTGGAGAACGCAGCATGCTGATAGGCTTCCGTCGCCGGAGCGAAATCGCCTGCTGGCCACAGCATTGCAGCAACGCCGAGCACACCCAATGCAATAATTTTCAGCGGCGCCAGAATATTGCCTACGGTATCCAGCAGCTTGCCCGGATAAAGAGAAATACCCATGACCAGCGCGAAATAGACCACGCTGTAGATAAACAGTGGCAGCGGGCCGTCACCGGTCAGCGGTGCAATACCCACTTCGAAGGAAACCGTTGCGGTACGCGGAGTGGCGAACAGCGGGCCGACTGCCAGGTAGCAGACCGTCGCCAGCAGCAGACCCGCCGCTTTACCAATCGGCGAGCTCAGGGCGTCAACACCGCCACCGACGCGTGCCAGCGCGATCACCGTAATCACCGGTAAACCCACTGCGGTAATCAGAAAACCCAGTGAAGCCATCCAGACGTGTTCGCCAGACTGAATTCCCACCATTGGCGGGAAGATAATATTGCCCGCGCCGACAAACAGGGCAAAGGTCATAAAGCCCAGCGCGATGATATCTTTAGGAGTTAAACGATATTTCATAAAAGCCGTGATGCCTGTTCCTGATGTTGCAGTGAAAGTTGTGTTTAAAGCGTTGCGAACCCCACAGCACGTTAAAATTTTCATTAATTCAGACAACTACAGAGCATTATGCTTACTGATGGCCTGGCGCGCAGGTGATTTGAGCTAATTTTCTTCTGTTCACAGGGGGATAAATCGACAACGGCGCTAAGTAAAACGTTTATAGCGAAGAAAGGCAATACGGGATCGGAAAAGCAGGATGATATAGCAGATATTTCTCTAAAAGCAGTGCATCACTTCAACATATGAGTAATGCACACTAGATGATTTGTATTTTTTATGTACAACCAGGGGTTATATTGCTCGTTTGTGCGCATTCTGATGCACGAAAGGCGCGGAAAGCCGCGCCTGTCCGCACAACTTTACGCCAGTTACCAGACGTTTTTAGCGATATCGACCAGCAAACGCAGCTTGGCCCACTGCTGCTCTTCCGTCAGACTGTTGCCTTCCTCCGTTGAGGCAAATCCGCACTGCGGGCTGAGGCAGATTTGATTGATGTCGACATACTGCGCCGCTTCAGTCAGGCGCTGTTTTACCGTTTCCGGATTTTCCAGCTCGCCATTTTTAGTCGTGATCAGACCGAGCACCACCTGCTGGTTGCCTGGCCGGATAAAGCGCAGCGGCTCAAAACCACCGGAGCGCTGGTTATCGTACTCCAGGAAGAAAGCGTCAATGTTCACCGTGCCAAACAGAATTTCAGCCACTGGCTCGTAGCCGCCTTCAGAGATCCAGGTAGAGCGGAAGTTACCACGGCAAACATGCAGGCCAATGGTCAGATCGTCTGGCTTACCCTCAATGGCTTTATTCAG
This sequence comes from Winslowiella sp. 2C04, assembly GCF_050037805.1. Classification (NCBI taxonomy): domain Bacteria; kingdom Pseudomonadati; phylum Pseudomonadota; class Gammaproteobacteria; order Enterobacterales; family Erwiniaceae; genus Winslowiella; species Winslowiella sp. 2C04. Next base: position 3,605,415 of record NZ_CP188300.1, read on the forward strand.
CACGCGGGCATAGATACGCGCCAGCTCTTCAGGATCGTCACCGCGCTCGCGGATCTGTTGTTTCTGATCGTCGGAGCAGAGATAGGCCCAGACGGTGTCATCCAGCTGCAAATAGCGGCAGCCGGCATCATAGAACGCTTTGATCGCATCACGATAAGTCTGTGCCAGGTCGTCAAAGTACGCATCCAGCTCAGGATAAACCGTTGCGTCGATCGCTTTACGTCCGCCGCGGAAGTGCAGCACGCTTGGGCTGGGTATCGTCATTTTGGCCACGGCATCACCACTGACGCTTTGCAGATAGCGAAAATCTTCCAGCATCGGGTGGTCGCCAAAGCCCAGCTTGCTGACCACGCGCACGCTGTGAGCTTTGGTCTGCACGCCGTTAAACTGGATGCCCTGATCGACATCGTAGCGCTCAACACCCTGCAGGCCGTCGAAAAAGTCAAAATGCCACCATGCGCGACGGAACTCACCGTCAGTCACCACCTGTAAACCGCAGGCACGTTGATGAGTCACCACATCACGGATCGCCTCATCTTCGATACGACGCAGTGCGGTGGCATCGATTTCACCCGCAGTAAACTGCTCACGCGCCTGTTTAATTGCCTGCGGACGCAGAAAGCTGCCAACGGTATCGGCACGAAATGGCGCGGTGGTTCTTTGCATGGTTTTTAACTCCTGACTGATGCGCGCAGCGCATAATTTACCGGTAAAATAGTTGCCCTTCGTTATTTTTAGACTTCTGGACATCCATATGTCTGAACCCACATTGCCATGAGCCTTGTTCAGGTGCAACAGAGGAAATTTCATTAGTGATGAATTAAATTCATGTTGGCAGGTGAGCGGCCTGATGCCGCCCCTGGGGTTAACACGTACCGGCTAATAATTTTAAAATTTAGTTAATCAGCGCCCGCGCCTGACGTAACTGCGCTTCAGACAGCGGCAAATAGCCCGAACGCTCCACCAGCGCCTGCCCTTGTGGCGAAATCGCCTGCTGCAAAAAGGCACGGGTTAACGGCTCCAGCGGTTTACCTGGGGCTTTATTCACATAGATATAGAGTGGGCGAAGATAAGGATAACTGCCGTTACGAATATTTTCGGTGGTTGGCATCACGCCTGGCTGGCCATCACGGCCAATCGCCAGCGTTTTAACGCCGCTGATATGAAAACCAATACTGGCATAGCCAATGCCATTCAGACTGCTGGCCACCGCCTGCACCACCGCCGCCGAACCGGGATACTCACTGACATCCTGGCGAAAATCACCGTTACACAGCGCCTGCTGTTTGAAGAACCCCCAGGTGCCGGAAGCGGAATTGCGCCCAAAGCGTTGCAGGGTGCGCCGCTGCCAGTCAGGTGCGGTCAGCGCTAAGTCTCCCCAATATTGCGGCGCAGCGGTAGCACCACATAAGCGCGTGACCGAAAATAGCGCATCAAGCTGCTGACTATCGATTGAGTTCAGCGGATTGTCCTGATTCACCACCACCACCAGCGCATCCATCGCCACCGGTACAGCCAGCGGTGGATAACCATATTTAGCCTCAAATAACTGGCGTTCTCCCGCCTGCATCGGGCGGCTCATGGCACCAAGCTGCGCTGCGCCAGCAGCCAGAGCTATCGGCGCGGTGGACGAACCGGCAGCCTGAACCTGCACGTTCACACCAGGGAACTGACGATTAAAGTTCTCACCCCATAGCGCCATCAGGTTACCGAGGGTATCCGAACCGACGCTGGTAAGATTTCCCGCCAGCATCCCCTCTTTCGCCTGAACTGCCGCTGACAGCACCAGCGCCGCTGCCAGAATCACTCGTTTCATGCTTTGCGTCCGTGAATGGTTAACGCTTTGCATTCTCCGGTAATTCAGCCGGAACAATCAACCTCGGCGCCAGCGTAAAGGCAAAACAGGTCTCAACATCAGCAGCACTGGTAATATCCAGCCGCGAATTATGATGGCTCAGCGCATGTTTTACGATCGCCAGCCCAAGACCGCTGCCGCCGGTGGCGCGCGAACGCGCTTTATCCACGCGGTAAAAGCGTTCGGTAAGCCGTGGAATATGTTCCTTCGCAATCCCCGGTCCGTTATCTTTCACCGCAAAATGCGCGCCGGTTTTATTACGTAACCAGCTGATATCAATCCGGGTGCCTGCTGGCGTATGGTTAACCGAGTTATAGACCAGGTTAGAAAGCGCACTGCGCAGTTGTTCATCATTACCGAACACCCGCAGGTGTGGATCGGTGTGGAAATGAATTTCATGCCGTCCATTGCTCAGCGTTTCCGCCTCACGTTGCAGCAGGCGCAACATCATCGGCACGTCCACTTTCTCCTGCAAATCAATCGCCGGCGCCGCTTCAATCCGCGACAGGGTAAGCAGCTGTTTAACCAGGCTATCCATACGCCGCGTCTGCTCCTGCATGGTATGCAGAGCCTTGCTGCGTGCAGGTCCTTCCAGCACCGCATCGTTCATCATTTCCAGATAACCCTGCAACACGGTTAACGGCGTGCGCAGTTCGTGACTGACATTGGCGAAAAAGTTGCGCCGCGCCCCTTCCAGCTGATGCATCTGAGTAACATCACGCGCCACCAGCAGCCACTGCCCTTCGCTGTAAGGCATGATACGAAACTCTAAATGACGATGATTATTCAGTACCAGAGTTAGCGGTCGGGAAAAATCGCGCTGGCGCAGATAGTGGGAAAACTCAGGATAGCGCAGCAGGTTAAGAATATTTTGTCCGTTATCCTCCGGCCAGCGCAGCCCAAGATGCTGTTGTGCCAGGCCGTTACACCAGAAAATATTGCCCTCTTCGGTCGTCAACACCACCGCATCCGGCAACGATTCTGCGCCGCTGCGAAAACGTTTAATCAGGTTGCCCAGCTCGCGACGTCGCCGCCGGTTACGCAGCTGCATCTGATACAAACCATAGAACAGTGGCTCCCAGCTGGCTTGCCCGGCGGGCGGCGTCATCGTACGGTCGATCCATAGCCAGTGCGACAGGCGCTGCAGATTATAGAAATGCCAGCCCAGCACGCCAAGCACCGACAGCAGCAGCCACCACGGCAGAAAACCCACCACCAGGCCGAGTATCAGTGCTGGCACGCAGGCCAGCAGCAGTTCCAGTAATAATCTCTTCCAGGAGAGGCGTTCCAGCACGGTTCAGACTCCGATCAAAAACGAGCGGAGAAACGATACCCCGTTCCACGCACCGTTTGCACCATGCGATCGTGGCCGGAAACTTCCAGCGCCTTGCGCAAACGGCGGATGTGCACATCAACAGTACGATCTTCCACATAAACATTGGTGCCCCAGACGTGATTCAGCAGCTGTTCACGGCTGTATACCCGTTCCGGATGGGTCATAAAAAAGTGCAGTAATTTATATTCGGTCGGGCCCATTTCCAGCGGGGTATTTTCTGACATCACCCGGTGCGACGAAGGATCGAGGCTGAGTCCCTGCATTTCGATCACCTCTTCAACCGCCATCGGTGATATACGGCGCATCACCGCTTTGATGCGTGCCACCAGCTCTTTCGGTGAAAACGGCTTGGTGATGTAGTCATCGGCACCGACTTCCAGCCCGCGCACCCGGTCTTCCTCTTCACCACGCGCGGTCAGCATCATCACCGGAATATCCCGGGTCATGGCTTCGCGTTTCAGATGCTTAATAAATTGAATGCCGCTGCCGCCAGGTAACATCCAGTCGAGCAGAATCAGATCGGGCCAGGGTTCGATAAGTAAATTGATCGCACTGTCATAATCTTCCGCTTCTATCGGTTGATAGTCATTTTGCTCAAGAACGAAACACAACATCTCACGGATTGGGGCTTCATCTTCGACTACCAAAATGCGCTTAGCCATTATTGCTCCTGCTGATGTGACTTTAGTCACTGGGATTCGCGGCGCCATTATGCGTCAGTTTTATGACAGATTTATGAAAAATGCACGGACCAAAATCGCCTTTGTGATACTTTTTTTTAGGCTGATTATGCATTTACTCACCCGCCGTTAAGCTCTCTGTTTATAATCGGCAACTTACGTTACCGTTATGTACCCTAAATAAATCGGGAAGTTTTATGCGCATTATCCACACCTCGGACTGGCATCTCGGTCAGTTTTTCTACACCAAAAGCCGGGCGCCGGAGCATCAGGCGTTTCTTAACTGGCTGGTACAGGTAGTAGAACAACATCAGGTCGATGCGGTGATTGTGGCCGGTGATATCTTCGATACCGGCTCGCCTCCGAGCTATGCGCGTGAACTGTATAACCGTTTTGTCGTGCAACTGCAGCAAACCGGCTGCCAGCTGGTAGTGCTCGGCGGAAACCATGATTCAGTGGCAACGCTCAATGAATCTCGCGAGCTGCTGGCCTGCCTGAATACCCGGGTGATTGCTGCCGCCAGCGATGACATCGGGCAGCAAGTGTTACAGCTGAATGACCGTCAGGGCAACCCAGCTGCGCTACTGTGTGCAATTCCATTTTTACGCCCGCGCGATATTCTGCGCAGCCAGGCCGGGCAATCGGGACGCGAAAAACAGCAAAGTCTGCTGGAAGCCATCAGCGAGCATTATCAGAGCTGCTATCAGCATGCGCTGACACAGCGCACCGCGCTGGGGCTGGCATTACCGATTATCGCTACAGGCCATCTGACGACCGTCGGCGTCACCACCAGTGACTCGGTGCGTGATATCTATATCGGCACGCTCGATGCCTTCCCGGCGCAGGCTTTTCCGCCCGCCGATTATATCGCACTGGGCCATATTCATCGGGCGCAACGCGTCGCCAACAGCGAACATATTCGCTACAGCGGTTCGCCTGTCCCACTCAGTTTTGATGAACTGGGTAAAGAGAAGAGCGTATTTCTGGTGGAGTTTGCCGGCGACCAGCTTCGCCGCGTTGAAGCGCTGCCGGTTCCGTTGTTTCAGCCGATGTGCATGATTAAAGGCTCGCTGGCAGAAATTGAGCAGCAGCTGGCACAATTCACCGATACTGACAGCAATGTCTGGCTGGATATCGAAATCGTCACCGCCGATTATCTCAATGATATTCAGCGCCGCATCCAGGAGCTGACCGCCGCGCTGCCGGTAGAAGTGGTGTTACTGCGCCGCAGCCGCGAACAGCGTGACAAGGTGATTGCACGTCAAAATAACGAAACCCTAAGTGAGCTGAGCGTTGAAGAGGTGTTTGCCCGGCGACTGGAACAGCAAGAAGATAATGATACTCCGCGTCAGCAGCGCGCGCAGCAGCTGTTTGTTACCACTTTAGATGCCATTCGCCATGAGGAGCAGCCGTGAAAATTTTGACGCTGCGTTTTAAGAACATCAACTCGCTGAAGGGCGAATGGAAAATCGATTTCACCGCTGAACCCTTCGCCAGTAACGGCTTGTTTGCGATTACCGGGCCAACCGGAGCCGGTAAAACCACCCTGCTCGATGCTATTTGCCTGGCGCTGTATCATCAGACCTCGCGCCTCGGCGGTATTACCCAGTCGCAAAACGATCTGATCACTCGCGATACCGCCGAATGCCTTGCCGAAGTGGAGTTTGAAGTTAAGGGTGAAGCCTGGCGCGCATTCTGGAGTCAGAATCGCGCGCGTGGCGCGGTGGATGGCAATTTGCAGGCGCCAAGAGTCGAGCTGGCGCGCTGTAGCGATAACACCATTGTCGCCGATAAAGTTAACGACAAGCTTAAAATGACTGAAAGTCTGACCGGCCTCGATTTTAACCGTTTTACCAAATCGATGATGCTTTCCCAGGGTCAGTTTGCCGCCTTTCTGAATGCCAAAGCCAATGAACGCGCAGAGCTGCTGGAAGAGCTGACCGGCACCGAAATTTATGGCCGCATCTCAATGGAGGTGTTTGAACGTCATAAAGCCACCCGCCTTGCGCTGGATAATTTGCGCGCGCAGGCATCCGGGATGGCGTTACTGGATGAAGAGACGCGTCAGACTCTGCAACAGCAGCTGGATCAGTTGATTGCGCAGGAGCAAGTACTTACCCAGCAACTGAATAAGCGACAGCTTGAGCAACAATGGCTGACCCAGCGCGATAAGCTGCAACAAAGTTGTCAGCAGGCAGAGAGCACTCAGCAGCAGGCGGAGCACGCATGGCAGCAGGCACTTCCGCAGCGGGAGCAGCTGGCGCAGGCAGAACCGGCAGAAAAACTGCGTCCGCTGTGGCAACAGCGTAACCAGACTCAGCAGGATGTAGCCGATGCTGAGCAACAGCTTCACGCGCTGAGCACACAGCAGCAGCAAGCCAGCATCGCGCTGCACAGCCTGAGCGAACAGCAGCAGCAGGCAGAATCGCAGCTGAAACAGCTGTCAGCACAACGTCAGCAGCAGGAAACGCTGATTAATGAGCAGGTTATTCCGCTCGATCATCAGCTGGCAACATTGCAACAGCAGGCAGAACAGCTGGACAAAACGCTAAGTGAGTACCAACTTTCACAGCAGCAGAAACTGCAAAATCAGGCGCAGTATGCTCAGGAAATCAACAACCTGGAGCAGCAACGCTACCAGCACCAACAGTGGCGCGAGCAGCATGAGCACGTCGCTCACTGGGGTGAATCACTGCTGTTGTGGCGGGAACGATTCAGCCAGTTACAAAAAAGCGAGCAAGCACTGACTTCGCTGCAACAGCGCGAACAGCAACAGTTGCAGACTATCGCACAGCAAAATCAGTCGCTTGAGCAGCAGGCAACGCAGCTGGCCCCGCTACAGGCACAGTACGATATTACACAGCAGCAGCAGAATCAGGCCGAACAAGCGCTGGCGACGCTGCAACAGCAGCAACCCGAACAGACATTGCGGGCAGCGCTGGCGGCTCTGCAACAGCAACGTCCGCAGCGGCAACAGCTGGCGCTGCTGTCATCGCAGTGGCTGCAGCTGAGTCAGCAGCAACAACGTCAGCACGCTGCACTGCAGCAGCTGAATTCGCAATTACTCCAGGACGAGCAGCTGCTGCAAGCGCTGCGCGGCGCATGGAAAGAGAAAAAGCAGCACTATCTCGATCTGAAAACGCGCTGCGAACTGGAAAAGCAAATCGCCGATTTAGCGCACTATCGCGCGGCGTTACAGCCTGAGCAACCCTGTCCGCTATGCGGCTCCTGTCAGCACCCGGCCATTGCCGAGTATCAGTCACTGGAACTGTCCGAAAATCAGCAGCGCCTGCAGCAACTGGAAAAAGAGGTGCAGCAACTCGCAGAGCAAGGCAGTGCTAAAGGTGAACAGGTGCGGCTGAGCAAGCTACAACTGGAAAAACAGCAGCAGGAAAGCCAGCAAATCGCCAGCGATATCGCCGGTTTGCTGCAACTGTGGCAGCAACTTGCCAGCCAGCTGGCAACAGACTTTGTCACGCCGGAAGCGGAAGCCGTCAGCCACTGGCTGCAACAGCAGGAGCAGCAGGAAGCCAGCCTGCAACAGACGCTGATCCACTATGAGCAGGCGTCGCGCCTGCATCAGCAAACTAAAGATGCCTGTAGCGCGCAATGGCAGGCGCTGCAAAAACATCAGCAGTCACAGCAACTGGCGCAGCAGCAGCTGAACCATGCGCAGCAACAGCTGGATGAGCTGCAAAAACAGCAGCAAAGCGATCGACAGCAGGCCCGGCAATTACGCGAAGCACTCACCGCCGAACTGGCCGTTTATCAGTTCAGTTTACCTGACGCCGACAGTGCCGACAGCTGGTTACAGGCACGCCAGCAACAGTGGCAACAGTGGCAGCAAACTGAACAACAACTGACTGAACTACAGCCTAAGCTGGCGGCGCTGGAAAGCCGCCAGCAAAGCCTCGCCAGTGAGCTGGCTGAGTTGCAAAAGCGCCTGACCAGCAGCGCAACCGAGCGCGATACGCTGCATCAGCACACCCTGGCTCTCCAGCAACAGCGCCAGCAGCTGTTTGGCGATCGCCAGATCGGCGACGTCCGGCAGCAGCTGCAACAGCAGATGGTTCAGGCAGAAGCGCTCAGTGCTGAGAGACAGCAACAGTGGCTGACAGCACAGAACCAGCTGAATAACCTGACCGGACAGCATAACTCACTAAATAATCAGCTGACATCATTACAATCCCGCCTGAAACAGGCGCAGGAACAGCTGAGTAACGCACTGACCGCCAGCGCTTTCGCCGATGAAAGTGCCTTTACCGCCGCACTGCTTGATGACGCCAGCGCACAACGCTTGCGTCAGCAGCAGCAACAGCTGGAAAGTCAGCGTCAGCAGGCGGTGGTGCTGTATCAGCAGGCCAGCAAAGCGCTAAGCGAACATCAGGCGCTGCAGCCGGAAAATCTGAATGACCAACCAGAAACCCTCAGCGAACAGATAGATATTTTACGCTTGCAGGTGCGAGACAATGCCCAGCAGCAGGGCCAGGCACGCCAGCAGCTGGATAGCGACCAGCAGCGTCGACAGCAGCAACAGAGCCTGCTGCAACAAATTGCCGACGGCGAGCAGCAGGCGGATGACTGGGGTTATCTCAATCAAATGATTGGTTCACGAGACGGCGATAAATTCCGTAAATTTGCTCAGGGACTGACGCTCGATCATCTGGTGTGGCTGGCGAATAATCAGCTAACCCGCCTGCATGGTCGCTATCTGCTGCAACGGAAATCACAGGAAGCCCTGGAGTTGCAGGTGATCGATACCTGGCAGGCCGATGCCCAGCGCGATACCCGTACCCTGTCCGGCGGCGAAAGTTTCCTGGTCAGCCTGGCGCTGGCGCTGGCGCTGTCCGATTTGGTTAGCCATAAAACCCGTATTGAGTCGCTGTTCCTTGATGAAGGCTTTGGCACGCTTGATGCTGAAACACTGGATACCGCGCTGGATGCCCTCGATGCGCTGAACGCCAGCGGCAAAACCATCGGCGTGATCAGTCACGTCGACGCGATGAAAGAGCGTATCCCGGTGCAGATTAAAGTACGCAAGGTGAACGGCCTCGGCTACAGTAAACTGGAACCCGTATTTTCAGTTTAATCGGCCTTTCGTCGCGCTACAGATAGCGTTAGTGTGGCGCCTTTACCGCACCACGCGCTGTTCAGGGGTAGAGATGTCACGATTGACTGTATTAATGGGGATGGCGCTTAGTCAGTTGTTACTGAGCGCCTGTCAGATGCCGGCTGACAAGCAGCCAACTGGGGCAGAACAGGCTTGTTCGCGCACGCAAACTATGAGTAAAGAGATGTGCATGTATACCCGGCAGATATATGCAAAGGTCACGGCAAATTTCTTTGATTATGACCGCTATTCTGGCCAGCAGTGCGATGCGACCATCGAGTACAGCAGCATTCATCAGCGCTATAACGTGATTCGCACTCAGGGTGATGAACCGCTGTGCCTGAAGGCCTGGCAAGTTATCGGCACGGCGAAAGATCTTCCACCGCCGCCGACTAATTTTACCCGAGGTGTGGTGCTGAGTTTCCGGCCAGACTGATAGTGAATGCTTACAGCGGCCACAGCCACGCCGCGCCACGCACGCCGCTGGAATCACCATGTTGCGCTCTGAGCACCGGCGTTTCACACTCGCCGCCGAACACCCAGTTTTTCAGCAGCAGCGGCACTGTTTGATACAGGCGCTCTACATTACTCATGCCACCGCCCAGCACAATGACATCCGGATCGAGAATATTGACAACCTGCCCGAGAGATTTCGCCAGCCGTAGCTCATAACGATTCATCGCCAGCTCTGCCAGCGGATCCTGCTGCCCCAGCAGCTCGATAATCTCTGCTCCGCTACGTTTCTGCCCGCTTAACCGATGGTAATCGGTGGCAAAACCGGTGCCGGAAATAAAGGTCTCGATACAGCCGGCCTTGCCGCAGTAACATGGAACCTGCTGCCGATAGCGTAATTCGTCTTCATCCATCCACGGCAGTGGGTTGTGCCCCCATTCGCCTGCGTTGCCATTACCGCCGATGTGCGCCTGACCATTTAACGCCACGCCCGCGCCGCATCCGGTGCCGATAATCACCGCAAATACCGTCGATTTACCCGCCGCCGCGCCGTCGACCGCTTCTGAAACCGCCAGACAGTTGGCGTCATTGGCGATACGCACTTCGCGTTGCAGCAGCGCGGCAAGATCGGTATCCATCGGCTGCCCATTAAGCCAGGTCGAGTTGGCATTTTTCACTTTGCCAGTATAGGGCGATAAGGTGCCGGGAATGCCGATTCCCACGCTGCCCTGCTGGCCGGTTTTCTCTTCCGCCAGTTTTACCAGTGTTGCAATCGCATTCAGCGTTTGTTGGTAGTCGTCACGCGGAGTCGCCACTCGATGGCGAAACAGCTCTTCGCCCTGGTCAGATAACGCAATCACTTCAATTTTAGTGCCGCCTAAATCAATGCCTATACGCACCTGTTATTCCTCATTATTCGTCGCAATGCTCCTAACATTAGAAGGGTGGCGCAGGAAAGGCAATGAAACCGCCGCGATGTTTCGCTATCATGCCCGCTGACTTTGAAACATGCGCGTTCGATCGCGCTCCAGCCAGGGAAAACACCATGTTGTGGTTTAAAAATTTGATGGTTTATCGTCTGAATCGTGACATTCCGCTGTCCGTTGACGATATGGAAAAACAACTCGATGCGTTTTCTTTTAGCCCGTGCGGCAGCCAGGATATGGCCAAAACCGGTTGGGTTTCGCCGATGGGATCGCGCAGCGACGCGCTGACCCACGTGAATAACGGTCAAATCCTGATTTGCGCGCGCAAAGAAGAGAAAATTCTGCCCTCGCCGGTGATTAAACAGGCGCTGGAAGCAAAGATTGAAAAGCTTGAAGCTGAACAACAGCGTAAGCTGAAAAAAACCGAGAAAGACTCGCTGAAAGATGAAGTGTTGCACAGCCTGCTGCCGCGCGCCTTCAGTCGTTTCAGTCAGACCTTCTTATGGATCGATACGGTCAACAATTTGATTATGGTTGACTGTGCCAGCGCCAAAAAAGCGGAAGATACGCTGGCGCTGCTGCGTAAAAGCCTCGGTTCGCTGCCGGTGGTGCCGCTGACGCTGGAAAGCCCGATTGAGCTGACGCTGACCGAGTGGGTGCGTTCCGGCGATCTGCCAGCCGGTTTTGCATTAATGGATGAAGCCGAGCTGAAAGCGATTCTGGAAGATGGTGGCGTGATCCGTTGTAAGAAACAGGATCTGGTTTGCGACGAAATCGCCAACCATATCGAAGCCGGCAAGCTGGTGACCAAACTGGCACTGGACTGGCAGGAGCGCATCCAGCTGATATTGTCTGATGACGGCTCGCTGAAACGCCTGAAGTTTTCCGACACCCTGCGCGAGCAGAACGACGATATCGATCGTGAAGATTTTGCTCTGCGTTTTGATGCTGACTTTATTCTGATGACCAGCGAACTGGCAGCACTGGTCAGTAATCTGGTTGAAGCACTCGGCGGCGAAGCACAGCGTTAACAACCCGCCTGCGCGGCAGCAAGGCCGGGGATCTCCCGGCCTGAGATCTTACAGGTAACGACACAGATACGAGGTCGGTTCTGCGACCTGCAGATGGAACTCGCTGTGCGCCGGAACATTGAAAATCTCACCCGCCTGATACAGTTTCCACTCGGTTTCACCCGGTAGCAGTACCTTCAGTGAACCACTGACCACCGTCATCTCTTCTGCCTGACCGGTGCCAAAATTGTATTCACCTTCGACCATCACGCCAACGCTGGCGCGTCCGGTACTGGCACTGTCAAAAGCAATCGATTTCACTTTTCCGTCAAAGTACTCGCTAATGGTGAGCATACTGCTTCCTCGAAACCTAAAAATGGGTGGAAAAACAGTGTAGAACGTTGATTCAGCCTCTGTCACGCAAAATTCGTCTGTGGTGAGTGGCGTGACTACATCAACAGTTCAGCCGCCAGCGTTGCCACCAGCGTATTCGATAACAGCACCGGAATACCGAGCAGTTTTTGCAGGAAGTCGCGATGGCGCTGGTGGTATCCCATACTGTCCAGCAGCAGCACATCTGCCCCCTGCTCCAGCAGTGACAGCGCCGCATCGATCAGTTGTTCATCATCAGATTGCCAGGGGCTGGCGACCGCAAAACAGGGAGGATTGCTGAGATTTTTCCATTTTCCCGCCTGCTCTTCAATTTGCTCAAATAGCGGCACCATTATCCCGACCTGATATCCGGCAACGATGGCTTCAACCAGCGGAGGAATAATGCGATCCGGCTCGAGTAATACCGCGCTGGTGGTATTAAGCGAGAAAATATTGCCCGGGCAGCACAATAAAATTGTGTCATACCCCTGCTGTTCCAGCGCCAGCAGACACTTTTGCAGTCCGGCTTCAACTTTAGCCGCCGATAACGTCAATGAGCTGCCATCCTGCAAGTGGACCAGTAGCGTTTTTTCATCAGCTTCCGGCATAAACTGCTGGTTTATATCGCTTAGCGTCATGCCATCTAACAGGGCGACACTGGTAATCTGCTGCTCCGGTAAGTGCTCAAGTAGCAGTGGAAAGAAATCGCTGCGGGGCATATGGCTGATTGTCAGCGTGACCAGTGTCTGTTTCATAAAAGCTGTCCGGGTGAAATGCTTCTGACTGCTTTATCGCGCCAGATTTTTTTAAATAATCGGCCATGATAAAACCGGTAAGACTGACGTCCAACCTCTTTTGCCCAACCTTTAGTAATTAATCCGGCAAAGTAGTAATCAATGCGATAAAGCCATCAATGTCGCCTTTCATTTAGAGCATAGCCCATCTAAATGAGACTCTGATCTCAATGAGACTTTCATATAAAAGCCAGCAAATCACTGCGAATGGGGTTCAGACTGCATCAGGATTCAGGGGGAGAAATGCGAGGAAAAGCGTCGGCGTCCTTGCCGCTGGAACTATTCTTTATCTTTATCTTCGTAGCGTTCTCTGGCGTCCAGCGCTTCCTGTTCAGTTTCATGTTCGCTGATCAAGGTATTGGCATGAGGGTGATCGGCGCGCAGCTGATACCAGGTGACGGTTTTGCCGGGCGCACCTTTCTCTACCGTTTCAATTCGCGCTTCACGTGGATATGGAGGTCTTGTCGCCATAAAAGTCTTCCCTCTTATTGTCGATGAATACTATCCGCTAAATCCTGGGAAAGATTCCCGTCGCAGACATTTTTACTGCCCGAAGGATAAGTATAGACAATTTCAGGTATTTTTCAGGACGACAGCGGAGAGCAGACGACGAGGGCGTCGCCTGCCGGACAACAGATTAGCTGGCGCGCGCCAGAGACAAGGTTTGCAACAGCTGGAGGACAACTTGCTCAGGCGTATGCATCGCATTGATCACATGATGGGCCGCCTGATGATAGAGCCTGTCGCGCTGTGACAGCACTTCCACCATCTCGTCAGCAATTGGACGCCCGGTTAAGGTTGGACGCTGCTCCTGCTCAGGATACGCCTCCAGCCGGGCAGCCAGCACATCCGCTTCGGCATTCAGATAAACCACCGTGCCGTGATCGCGCATAAACTCACAATTTGCTTCGGCCAGAACCATTCCGCCACCGGTAGCAATCACCGTGGAGGGCGCGGTCACAGCCATCAGCGATTGTGTTTCACGCTGGCGAAATCCATCCCATCCTTCAGCAGCAACGATATCGGCAACCGTACGCTGCGTGCTCTGCTGTAGAAAGTGATCGGTATCACTAAACGCATAGCCCAGCGCCTGGGAAAGTGCCATTCCAACGGTAGTTTTTCCGCATCCGCGGGCGCCGATCAAATAGATGGGTAACGACATAAAGCGCAAATCCTCAGGCGCATTACCGATACCGCGAGTGCCATCGATAATGCTTAAAACAGGTCAACTTTGCGTCGCATCATACCGACAATTTTTTCTGTGAGCCAGATGTAACCACAGATTTACGCCTGCCAGATGACAAACCTGATGATTTTTTATCTGCAGGCTGAGTCAGCCTCTCAGCAACCATTTATCCAGTTCGTTGGCGAACTGCTGTCGATCCTTTTGGCTTAATGCGCTCGGCCCACCGGTCTGAATGCCACTGGAACGCATCGTGTCCATAAAATCTCGCATCGTCAGGCGTTCACGTATCGTGGCATTGCTGTAACGCTCGCCGCGCGGATTCAGTGCCACGGCACCTTTTTCCATCACCTCCGCCGCCAGCGGGATATCGGCGGTAATCACTAAATCGCCTTTCTCCGAGCGCCGGACGATTTCATTATCAGCCACATCAAAACCGGCGGGCACGCGTAACGTGCGAATAAAACGCGATGGCGGCACCGTTAACGGCTGATTGGCAACAAAGGTAATCTCGATCTGCGCACGCTCAGCAGCGCGGTACAACACTTCTTTAATCACTTTTGGACACGCATCGGCATCCACCCAGATTGGCATAACATTTCCTGTCAGGATTGGGGAACTATGGAGATCTTGCCGTTCTTTTCCAGAATGGCAAATTTTATCTGATCAAAACGCTTAACCACTGTAAACCGCAGGCGGAGAACAGGATGTTGTCTTGCTTTATCTCCGCCATTCATGATTGGCATTGTTTTAAGATCGCTGAAGCTGGATTAAGGTGAAGAATGTCGTAAGCTAGTTGGCGGCGAAAAACACAACGCATTAAGGAGCAGATGTTGGAGAAGAAGATAGGTTTTATCGGCTGCGGCAACATGTCTAAAGCCATCATTGGCGGTCTGGTGGCCGGTGGACAGATTCAACCGGAGAACATCTGGGTCTTCGACCATAAACCTGAAACCAATCAGGCGATGCAGCAGCAGTATGGCATCACGCCCGCAGAAAGTGCGGAAGAGGTGGCTAAACAGACCGATATTTTATTTGCTGCCGTAAAGCCAAACGTGATTCTGAAAGTCCTGAAGGACCTGGCCGGCAGTCTGAACAGAGATACGCTGGTGGTGTCAATTGCCGCCGGAGTGACGCTGGATGCGCTGGCGATGGCGCTTGGTCATGACCGCAAGATTGTGCGGGTAATGCCCAATACACCGGCGCTGGTTAACGAAGGTATGACTTCGGTTACGCCAAATGCGCTGGTATCCCAGCAAGAAACCGAAGAAGTCGTGGCCATTTTTAACAGCTTTGGCAAAGCAGCGGTTGTCGCTGAATATCTGATCCACTCGGTGGTTGGCGTCAGCGGTTCAGCACCCGCCTACGTATTTATGTTTATCGAAGCGATGGCCGACGCCGCGGTACTCGGCGGCATGCCGCGTGCCCAGGCTTATCAATTTGCTGCACAGGCGGTAAAAGGCTCAGCCCAGATGGTACTGGAAACCGGCAAGCATCCAGCCGAACTGAAGGATATGGTCTGCTCACCAGGCGGCACCACCATTGAAGCGGTGAAAGTGCTGGAAGAGAAAGGCTTCCGTTCTGCAGTCATCGAAGCGATAAGCCAGTGTATGGCGAAATCCGAAGCGCTGAGTAAAAAATCCTGAGTTGTCGGGTCGGGCCTGCCCGACCCGTAAGCTTTACTGCCGTTGCTTAGCCAGTGAAATGGCCTGCTGAAGCGTCATCGGTTGCTGCATACGCATCACCAGCTCGGCCGTCAGAGTGTACATTCCACAGGATATCACCGCTGCCAGCTTTCCTTGCTGACCATAGAAACCGATAAACTTCTGATCGTCTAACGAACCGATCAGCTCGAACTGATCCCATTCGCTGGCATGTCCCAGATATTCATAGCGAGTGCCAAAATGCGCGGTCCAGAAAAACGGCACCCGGTCAAAAACCTGTGTCGCACCCAGCATGTTCTTTGCCGCCAAACGACCTTGCTGCTGTGCCACCCGATAGTGTTCGATGCGCTGATAGCCCTTCGCGACCGGATAACTGGCAATATCACCTACCGCCCAGATATTTTCACTCAGCTGCAACTGTTGATTGGTTGGCAGGCTGCCATCATCCAGCAATTCGATATCATGGATAAATCCGGTGGCGGGCGCTACACCAGTGGCCAGCAGCACGACATCCGCAGGCACCACTTCACCACTTTTCAGTTCCACGCCGCAAACCTGCCGTTCACCCTGCAGTGCGGCAACCTCACCCTCAATAAAGCGCACACCCTGCCCTTCATGCAGTTGACGGAAGAAGCCAGCAACCTTTGAGCCAAACTGCTTTTTAAACGGCAGCGCATCGCGGGCGATCACCTGCACTTCGATCCCACGCGCTCGCAGCGCCGATGCCAACTCCATACCAATAAAACTGTTGCCGATAATTACCAGCTTTTGCTTTTCATCCACTTCCCGCAACAAACTGTCGGCTTGCTCAATACTGCGCAACAGATGCACACCAAACAGTGCCTTACCGGGTATCTCGGGACGCTGGGGTACGCCTCCGCTGGCAATCAGTAATTTATCGAAATGCAGCGTCGAACCATCAGCAAAATGCAGATTTTGCTGACGGCTGTCGAGCCGCTCAACATCACCATAATAGCGCTCGACCTGCTGCAAAAATGCGTCATCGACCGGCGCAGGCACTTCACTGATTTTCATCTCTCCGGCAGCAACAAATTTACTGAGAGCAGTGCGATCGTAGGGCGCTTCTCGCTCGCGATCGACCAGTATCAGTTTGCCAGCAAAACCTTGATCGCGTAGCGTCCACGCTGCCGCACTGCCCGCCGCCCCACTCCCCACAATGACAAAAACCGCCGATGAAGGACTGCCAGATTGGGGTTGCCGTGCCGGCAGCGGCTCAGGCTTAACCTGCACCATGCCATTTTCAATCCGCAGTGGGTACTGCGGCAAATGACTCAGCGCCAGCGGCTCTGCCAGGCTGCCGTCATCAAGATTGAACGCTGCCTTATGCCACGGGCAAATCAGCTTGCCATCGCAGATTGCACCTTGTTCCAGCGGGGCTCCGGCATGAGGGCATGTTGCCTGATACGCATGGACTGAATCACCATGACGGATCAATAACACATTGGTTTCCCCTACCGGGGCTTTAACCGGCTTCATCTCTGGAAGATCCTGCAATACCATTACATTCTGATAACCCACGACATGACTCCCTTGCATTGATTGGTGTCGCGCAATGGCAAAACCGGCCAGTGGCATACCCATATAGTTATTGTGAATATTAAGCCTGGCAGGCTAAGCGAAGATGGCAACGCGTGAAGTAAAGCGAAGGGGAAATGCTGGCTAACTGATTGTTTAGCGGTATTTTAAAATATTTAAGCAAATATTAACCGGCAAAATTTATCCTGACGCGCAGGACGGCGGAACGGCGGAACGGCTATATAACGGGATTGTTAGGCATCTATAAATACCGGCGATAATTGCTATCGATCCGCCACTTCGGTGCGGCTACGCCCGGCCTTTTTCGCCCGGTATAACGCTACGTCCGCCGCCTTAATCCAGTCATGATAGTTTTTCATATGCTCGCTGTATTCAGCTACGCCAACGCTGATATGGATTGTCATTGCCGGTGCCTGACCCTTTCCTGCCAGGTGCAAATTATCCCGCACCCGACTAATGGCCTGAATCGCCTTTGCCGAAGAGGTGCCTGGCATAATCACGGCAAATTCATCGCCACCAAAGCGACCGATAATATCGCTGGTGCGAAGCCTTAGGCGCAACTCTTCCGTCACCCGCATCAGTGCTTCATCACCCAGGTCGTGTCCCCAGGTATCGTTAATAGTTTTAAAATGGTCGAGATCAATAAGTAGTAACGTGGCAATGTGTTGATAGCGCTGACAGTTGTCATATTCATTGTGCAGCAAATGTTCCCAGTAACGACGATTAAAAACTCCGGTCATTCCATCGTGGATACTCATTTCCATCAGCTTACGTTTGTGCTGCGCCAGCTTTATTGCCATGCTATAAGTCACCTGGCCGAGAAATACAGGGTAAATAAACAGCATCGGCAAACAGATATACATCTGTTGTGGCGAGGTGGCAAAATTAATTGTCGGTTGCACCAGTAACAGCGTCACGGCGATCACCATCAGTTGCAGTATAAAACCACGAAAAAAGAATTTCGCGCCACCGGCGGCAATATTGTTCATGCCCATCATCGCGGCAAGTAGGGTGGAAGGCAGCGCATTCAGCCCCATTAACGCAATCCAGAAACCGCCGAATGCGGCGTCCAGCAGCAGATTTCGCCGCTCACTGCGCATCGGATCTTTCGCATGAATGGCTAACCAGTAAGCCAGATGTGGCCAGATAAAGCCATTGACAAACAACAAGCTTATCAACCAGTTGGATGGATTGTCGCCCAACGACCACATGACAAGAATAAAACCAAATCCCAGCCCGACGATACGGGGCAGATAGACGCGGCGGGCAAAACGCAGTCCCGAACGTCGCGCGTCAACTTTTAATAAAGTTGCAACGGGTAAGGTCATTGCCACCTCGTCAGTCAGACCGGCAATTCCGGTGTGACGTTTCAGGCCTAAGTATCCTGAGAGACTGAAATAGCGTGGACCTTCAGGCCCACGTTAATATTTTAGCTTTTCTTCAGGCAACCGCTCATAAAGGTTTTTCGTTCATCGCCCTTCAGGGCCTTTTCACCAGCCTGTGCATTGCAGGTTTTCATCCTCATTTGCTGCGGCGTCATCCCACTTATCTCATGGTCTTTACGCAGGCATTTGCTCATAAACTGTTTACGGGCATCACCTTTTAACTCCTGACTACTGGCCTGCTGATTACACAAGGTCATTTTTTGCTGCTGTGGCGTTTTTTCTACTGCACCAGCATAACCTGACGCCATAATGCAGGTTAGGGTTATCATCAGCACCTGAACTTTCATACCCGATCCTTTTAGTTAATAAATAACTGCTGAGAAAATGCCTTAGCATTAATTATCAGTCTGGCAGCAATCAGGATTTCAGCGAGCGATCTGATAACAAATTTATCACTGGCCAGCAGTTCAGCATTCGATAACTAAGATGCCAGCGGGAGGGTAAACGTTTACACCGGCTTTTAATATGGCTTAATAACGCGGATGGGTTAACAGTCGTTGAATAAAGCCCTCCAGCAGGGCGGCGTCTTCAGGGCTGGTTGCGGCATCTTCCGCCGCTTTGACTATTGCGACCTTAATTCCCTCGTTGAGCTCCTGGCGCTGGGACTCTTCCATTTTACGCAGCAGTGCCGTCACCACAATTTCCAGTGCTTCAACCTGTGCCGTTAACTCTTTAGATTCTTCTTCTTTTGCAGCGAGCTTTATCAATAACTCAGCAATAAGGTTTTTCATGCTAATGTCTCAGCGATTTAAAGCTGAACGTTAACATTGAGATAAATAAATTGGTAGCAGTTTTATCTATAATTTTACAGCTTAGCAACTGGGAATAATCTACGAAGAGAGAGAAACGTTTCGATTGCCATTACAATAATAATCAAATGAATTATATCCAAAAAAAATAGTATGGTCAGATTCGGCTAAACATTATTTTTGATTGAATGGTCAAAATAAAATTATCCCCTTCTCGGTGCAAAAGGGGATTTCTGACTTAACGTGGGCCTTCCATAAAACCACCGCGCGGGCCGCCGCCATGTCCATGACCACCGCCTCCCCAACCGCCGCCGCCGCCTGGAGGCGGGAACAGACATCCGCTCAGTGCGCTGACCAGCATTACCATGGTGACTGCCTTAATAATACGACTCATAAACCTTACCTTAATGTGACAATTTCGGCTGAGTTTATGCGGTGCAGCCATGCCCGACAATGGGGAATAATCTGCATCAGGGCGCTATTAACCTTGAGTAACTACGCTTAACAATTTCCTGTCAAAACAGTGTTATAAGGCTGCAAACAGCAGGTCAGCAGGCGTCTCAGAGCGTGACCATTAAGGCAGGCTCAATCACCAGAAACGCAAAAACCCGCACAAGGCGGGTTTTTTTAGCGTTTCGTGACCAGTGCTTAAGGCGCTAAGCCTCAATTTCAGGTCGCGAGAATTCGCTTAGATAGCAGTTACGTTAGCAGCTGCTGGGCCTTTCTGGCCATTCTCGATAGAGAACTCAACTTTCTGACCTTCTTCGAGGGTCTTAAAGCCGTTGTTCTGGATCGCAGAGAAGTGTACGAAAACGTCTTTGCTGCCGTCGGTTGGAGAAATAAAACCGAAACCTTTCTCAGCGTTGAACCATTTTACTAAACCAGTCATTTTGTTAGACATTTGTCTATCCTTCATTCAATTACAAGCCACATAGGGCGAAATGGTTTGTCCACAGAATTTATGAGGCACTCAGGAAGGAGTCAGGAAGAAGAGATATCTAAGATAACGCTTGAACTGAAGACTGCTTTACTAAAACTGCTCGCATATTCGGCTCTGCTTAACAAACCGACGATGCATTTACTCACATGGCGTATTGAGATGCAAGGTTTATTTTAGCAGGACAGCATAATAGTGAGTTAAATCCCGATTCAGGCTGGATTTTAAACCTTGTAGTTATAATAATGCTGCGGATAAGGCGTCTTACTCAGGCGACAGAACCTCACTTTTTTAAGGGATGACAGCATGCTGGAACTGTTTAAAGCGGTTGGCCTCGGGTTGGTAGTGATTCTGCCGCTGGCGAACCCGTTAACTACCGTCGCTCTGTTTTTAGGCCTTGCGGGCGATATGAATTTTAACGAGCGCAACAAGCAATCGCGCGACGCATCAATCTATGTCTTTATCATTATGACCGTGGCTTTTTATGCCGGAAACGTCGTAATGGACACCTTTGGCATCTCGATACCCGGCTTAAGGATGGCGGGTGGCCTGATTGTTGCTTTTATCGGTTTTCGCATGCTGTTTCCGCAAAAACCGGCCGGACAGTCGGTTGAAGCGGAGCATAAACAGGATGAAATGAGCGAACGCAAAGCGGTAAATATTGCCTTTGTGCCGCTGGCAATGCCCAGCACCGCCGGCCCTGGTACCATTGCGATGATTATCAGCACCGCATCAACCATCCGTAACGGCGTCGAATTTTCGCCATGGGTCGTGATGGTCGCACCGGTACTCACTTTCTTTACCGTCAGCGTAATTTTATGGATCAGCCTGCGCAGTTCCGGCGCAATTATGCGGGTGGTAGGTAAAGGCGGCATTGAAGCCATTTCACGTCTGATGGGATTCCTGCTGGTCTGCATGGGGGTGCAATTTATTATTAATGGCGTGCTGGAGGTTATCAGTACTTATCCGCACGCATAATCCGCACGTATAATGTGAAAAAATATTTCAGCTGGCGGCTGACATTTGTATCGCCGCCAGCTATGGTTAAAAAATCCCCACCTGTTTAGCTTCAGGCAAGTGGCGGGTCAACTGTTCTGGTGACCCGTGATCGCACTCATACGCTTTCTCTATCCTCTCATCGGGTGACCGATGGGTGACCGATGCCGCTGTTTCGGAGGTTTATCATGCGAGCTGTTTCATACGGCGCAGGCCGTGAGATTACCGAATATTTTAACAGTCCGGCATGGCATGCTCCGCGCGAAGCCGAACTCCTGGCCGCTATAATGACCGAGCTGATGCAGGCCGGTAAGCCAGCGACCAGTAAGGCGATTATTGCCAGCGTCATCGGTCGGCTGGAGCGTGAAGTAGATGAAGCGATGTTGCAGGGCTACCGCAATGTGTTGGCGCAAATCATGGATGAGCAGCGGGAATAAGATTTTTTAATTAACGGGTAAACAGTGAAACTCACTTTGCATCACCCCGTTATAATTTGTTATGTTATCACATAACAAGCTCACTTTTTTTCGCGATGCCATGCTGACTTCTGTATCTCAGGCACCTGACACGGTGCTGCAACTGATTAATCTCGACTTAATGCTGTCACGACAGCAAAAACTGCATGGCGTCAGTTTCACCCTGCGGCGGGGCGAGTGCGTCTGCCTGTTGGGAGAGTCGGGCTGTGGCAAATCACTGACCGCCAGTGCGATTGTCGGCGCCCTGCCCGCCGCCGCCAGTTTAGGCGGTGGCTTGCAGATTGCCGGGCAATCGGTGCTGGGCTGTCCGCCAGCACAGCGCTCTGTCAGCACCCGCGCCGCGATGATTTTTCAGGATTCAGCCAGCGCGCTCAATCCGCTGGTCACTATCGGTAAACAGTTACAATTGGTGTTGCGCGCACGTCAGTCACTGTCTCGCCATGATGCTCAACAGGCTGCTGCCGCACTGCTGGAAGAGATGGGTTTTAACGACAGCATAAAAGTGTTGAGTAGCTACCCGGCAGAATTATCCGGTGGCCAGCGCCAGCGCGTCTGCATTGCGCTGGCGCTGGCCAGTCAAAGTCCGCTGATCGTCGCCGATGAACCCACCAGCGCCCTTGATGTCGTCACTCAGCAAACGGTCGTTGCCGCATTTCAGCGTCTGCTACAGCGGCCGGATGCTCCTGCACTGCTGTTTATCACCCATGATATTGTGCTGGCCGCACAGCTCAGCCGCCAGGCTCTGGTAATGGAACAGGGTCATATTGTCGAGAACAGCAGCATAAAGCAGTTACTGACGCAGCCACGGCATCCGGCCAGCCAGCGATTGGTGGCGGCAGCACGCCATGCTGAACAAAGCTTTGTACGCCAACAACCGTCACTCCAGGGGATTGCCTGATGTCGTCGGCCGCGTTTCTTGAAACACGCCAGCTCAGCTATCAGCCTGCCGGGCTGCGCCACGCCCTGGTTTCAAACATCTCGCTGCAACTGCACGCTGGCGAGCGTGTGGCGCTGATTGGCTCGTCCGGCTGTGGCAAATCTACTCTGCTGAAACTGATGCTGGCATTGCTGCCCGCCAGCGAAGGCACGGTGTGGTGTCAGGGCCAGTTAATTCGTCCCGCCTCGGTACGCGCTTTACGCGGTTATCGCCAGCAGGTGCAATATATCGCGCAGGATCCGGCGACCACGCTCGATCCGCGACGTAACGTGGCTGATGCACTGGCCGAACCGCTGCGCCAGTTAACCAACAGCAAACCTAATATCCCTCAGCTGGAGCAGGCGCTGCAGCAAGTCAGGCTCGATCGTCATCTGCTGAACCAGCGCTGTGCCAGCTTATCCGGCGGCCAGGCGCAGCGAGTGGCGATAGCCCGCGCCATTGCGCTGCGGCCACGCTTTCTGCTGGCTGACGAACCACTCAGCGGGCTCGACCTGCCATTAAGACAGCAGATCGGTCAGCTGCTGGCGGATCTTGCCGATCAAAATGACATGGGCTTACTGGTGGTTTCCCACGATCTGTCGTCGGTTGCTGCGCTTTGTCATCGGGTACTGGTGATGCATAACGGCGAAATCGTTGAGGATGCGCCGACGCAACAGTTACTGAGTAATCCACAACATCCGGCATCGCAGCAGTTGCTGAACGCCATTCCCCGTTTACCTCCTCTGGTCTGTTTACAATAATAAAGGATATCTGGTTAATGAAAGCTCGCATTTTTTGGCTGCTGAGTACCAGCTTACTGCTTAGCGGTTGCTTTAACGAACAGGAAGCCCAGCCGGACGAGTCACGCATTCGTCTGGCAATGTTACAACCGCCGCGTTCCGGCCTGACGCCGCTCAGCGATGACGCCTTTAAGCTGTCGCGCTGGCAGACGGCGGAAACGCTGGTCACGCTTGATGCGCTGGGCGAAGCCAAACCCGCGCTGGCCACCCGCTGGCAACAACTCGACGATCGGCGCTGGCGCTTTGAATTACGCGATAACGTTCATTTTCACGATGGCAGTCTGCTGACCTCAGAAGCCGTAGTCCGGTCACTGACGGTTGCTACCCACGCGGCACCGAAGCCGCGTATTCTTGATGGCGTGACGCTGGATATTGTCGCCGACGGCGATGGCGCGGTGGTGGTCACCAGTGCCGATCCCGATCCGCTGCTTCCTCAACGCCTCTCCAGTCCGCAACTGGCGATTCTTGCCGCTAAAGCCTATGGAGCCAATGGCGTGGTCAATCCGCTGGGCAGCGGCAGCGGACCATTTATTCTGCGCAAGGTCACCGGCACCAGCAGCGCCAGCTTAGATCGCTTTGATAATTACTGGGGCGAGAAAGCGCGATCCAGCGGCATAGATGTCAGCTTCGTACCGGATGGCGCGGCCCGCGCAGCGGCGCTGCGTACCGGCAGCGCGGATATTGTGGAAGCGGTACCAGTATCCCAGGCCGCCCTGCTGAAACCTGAGCAAATCCACGAAGTGCCAATGCCACGCACCAATACGCTATACCTTAACAGTCAGCACGGCGTCTTCCGTGATGCGGCGTTGCGGGCAGCGGTGCGTGATGCGATTAATCGTCAGCAGCTGGTAGATAATGTCTATGAAAAGCGTGCGGATATCGCGGAAGGCCTATTAGGACCAGCGCTGCCGTGGGCAGCGCAACTGCGTCAGCCGGTCGCGAATCCGGTCGCCGCCGCTAAACCTGATGGCCAGGTGATCACGCTGGCGACCTTCAGCGACCGCGCAGAGCTGCCGGAAGTGGCGGTCTATCTGGCGCAGCAATTAACCGCTGCCGGTTTCCAGGTTAAGCAGGTAGTGCGCGAGTATGCGCATATCGAAGCCGATGCGCTGGCGGGTAAATTCGACGCCTTTATTCTGTCACGCGCCACGGTGCTCGATTCAGGCGATCCGGTGGCCTATATGTACAGCGACTTTGCCTGCAAAGGTTCATTTAACATTGCTCAACTGTGTCAGCCCGCAATCGATAAGGCACTGCAACAGGCCGCCGCGATCCCCGCAGGTGAATTACGCCGCAAGGCCATTATGGCCGCAGAAAATCTGATCCTTGCCAGCAATGCGGCGATACCGATGTTACATGAACGCGTAATCCAGGGAGAAAGCCCGGCGGTGCGTGATGCCGAACGCGATCCGCGCGAGCGCCGTCTGATCACCAGCCAGACCCACCTGGAGCGATAATGCGCTCTCTTTCTGCCCTGCTGCCACTGCTCTCGCGCCTGATTACCCTGAGCGCGATGGTGATTCTGGTTGGCATTTTGCCGTGGCTGGCGGGGGGCGATCCTGCTCTGGCACTACTGCGCGCCCGCTCCGGCGATCAGGAAGCGACGCCGGAAGCACTGGAAGCTATTCGCCACTCGCTGGGACTGCATCTGGGACCAGATGCACTGCTGTGGCACTGGTTGCAGAATTTGCTGCAGGGTGACGCCGGTAACTCGTGGATATCCGGCATGCCGGTGCTGCCGGGTATGTTGCAGGCCACGGCGGTCTCACTGACGTTAATGGGCTGTGCGCTACTGGTGGCATTGCTGCTGCTGGCGCTGATCTGCCTGCCGGTAATGCGCGCCGGACTGGCTGGGGTAGCACGCCGTCCCTCCGGTACCGTAGCGGCGGCGCTGACCGCGTTACCGGAATTTCTGCTGGCGGCGCTATTATTGCTGGTGGGTTCCGTCTGGCTCGGCTGGTTTCCTCCGTTTGGCTGGAGCGGCTGGCACTCGGCAGTTCTACCGGCACTGGCGCTGGGTATTCCGGCTGGTGGTCTGCTGGGACGGCTGTTTTCTGATGCGCTGAGCGCCAGTTTCCAGGAAAAGTGGGTACTGAGCTGGCAAACTGCCGGTATTCCGGCTCGTAGCCTGGCGCTGGCAGCGATCAAGCGCACCCTGCCCGCGATGCTGCCGCAGCTGGCGATGGTATTGATTGGCCTGACTGGCGGTGCGATTGCGGTAGAAAAAGTGTTTGCCATTCCCGGCTTAGGTCGCGCCACGCTTGGCGCGGCGGCCGCCAGCGATTTGCCCGCACTACAAACCGGCATGCTGATTCTGCTGCTGCTGGGCAGTGCTGCCGGTCTGACAGCAAATCTGTTACAGCGGTTATTATTAGGCCCGGCACTGAAAGCGGGCGCATTGCCTGCTCCCCCACCACAATCTTCTGGTAAATCCTTCGCCTGGTGGGTTCCGGCAGGCTGCCTGTTACTATTGCTGGCGCTGATTGCCGCCGGATTGCCGCGCGACGCTTTCAGCTCAGACTGGCTGCGGCTGCAACCGCCCTCCTGGTCGCTGCCGTTCGGAGCCGATGCCATGGGACGCGATATTCTGGCGCGCGTGGCGCAGGGTGCATTACATACTTGCTTGCAGGCGCTACTGGTCACACTCTGCTGCCTGGTGACTGGAATTCTGGTGGGGCTGTTTCCACGCGTGATGGTTGGACCGATTGAGGTGGCTAATGCCACCCCTGCGGTGATTGCCGGCATGGTGATTGCCGCTATCAATGGCCCGACCGCCGCTGGCGCGGTAATCGCCGTAATTATCGTCAGCTGGGCACCGCTGGCGGCGCATACCGCCGCGCTGGTAGCCGAAATTAACGCCCAGCCGCATGTGCGTATGTTACCGGTGCTGGGGGTTGGCCCGCTGCGCCGGGCATGGCGCTATGTGCTGCCGCCGATGATTGCGCCGCTGTTACGCCATGCAATGCTAAGGCTGCCGGGCAACGCGCTGGCGCTGGCAGGCCTGGGCTTTCTCGGCCTTGGGCCACAACCACCGGCGGCCGACTGGGGAATTGTGCTGGCAGAAGGGATGCCTTATATCGAACGTGCTCCCTGGGCGGTGGTCGCCCCGGCACTGGCACTGATTATACTGTCGATTCTGGCGGTAACCAGCGCCAGCCTGTCGCGAAAGACCCGAGGGTAACGCCTGTCATACGGATGGGCAGTAAAAACGCCGCCCATCCGAGACTTCAATATTAATCATCAATAAATTATGGCAGCAAATCGTCAGCTTCTGTCACTGAGGCACGCTGGGTAGCACGCTGATAAAGACAGAGTTCGCGACCACGCTTATTTTTCATATGTTTTTGCGGGTAAGTGCCCTGAAGCACCAGCGCAGAATACCCCACGCGATCGCTGAACAACATCACCTTACTGACCGGTTTGGCATTTTTTAATCCACTGGCCTTGATGCAGGCCTGTTTCATCCGGTGGTCGCCGGAAAGCCAGGATTCCGTCGATGCCGCCAGCACCGGCGTCGTGGTGCCCAATACCGCCAACAACACTAACCACTTAGAACAATGCATAATCACTCCTCCAATTTTATCGGTTACAGCGTAGACGATCGCCATGGCAACTAAACAGCAGAAAACAGGTGTGGTTACCAGGATAATTCTCGCACCAACTGCGCCGGAATCGCTGAGGCGTGATGTAATAAAAAAATCCCGCACGGGGCGGGAAGAGTTGAAAGGCGAGCATTGCCTATTTTAATAGTAACGAGGAGAGCATCGTTTAGTGACAGAATCAGCCTGACATGCCGCTGTTGCAGCAATATGACAGTCAGGTCACACAAATGTTTACATCCGTTACCATTGCCAAACCGATTTACGCCGTTAAGATAACCTCACTTTCTGTTCTGAGGCTGCAATGGAAAAACGGCGTCGTATCGCAACAAGCTTTCTCGCTCTGGCGTGTCTGGTGGTGCTGATCTGCATCACTCAGCGCATTGCGAGCCTGCACGCCTTGCAGATGAGACTCAGTGAAAGCGCCACGCTCAGCACTGCGCCCGGTACTGAACAGGCCGAAGCTCCGCTAACTTCCTGTGAACTCAGCAGTAAATCGCTGTTGATGGCCTCGCCGCTGATTTTTGAAAGCGCGCTGTTTGCCGCCGTCATCCTGCTGTCGATGCTGGCGCTGACCCGTGCTCTGCCGCTGCGCTTCCCACCGATACGCGAATTCTCTTCGCCGGTGCTGCGAATACATCTGAGAAACTGCGTCTTCCGCGAATGATTTGCCGCTCTGCCCGGCACTGAAAAAATCATTTACGGAGAAAATCATGTTATTACCCATCAGGAGTTTGCTCCTGCTGCTGCTGTTGTGGCTGCCTGCATTACAGGCGGCAGACAGCGGCTGGCTGCAAAATCCACAAAACGACCACGCACAGGTGCGCCTGCGCGCCGATACTTCACAGCCGGAGCAAATCCGGTTGCTACTCGACGTCGAGCTACAAAAGGGCTGGAAAACTTACTGGCGCTCACCCGGTGAAGGCGGCATTGCGCCGGAAATTCGCTGGCAGGACAATCCCGCTCAGGCTCAATGGTTCTGGCCGACACCGCAACGCTTTACCGTTTCTGGCCTGACAACCCAGGGTTATCACCATCGGGTCAGCATTCCGATTGTGCTGCCTGCCGACAGCCGCCGCCTGCTGGCGGGCACCTTGACGTTATCTACCTGTAGCAACGTCTGCATTCTCACCGATTACCCCTTCAGCCTTGATCTGAGCGCCGCGGCTGACGCGCAGTTTGGCCACGATTTTGCCGAGGCGATGGGGCGGGTTCCGATTGAGCATGGCGTCACCGATCGGCTACACGCGGGCTACAGTCAGGGACAATTACAGCTGATTGCTGAGCGTGAAACAGGCTGGCAGCAGCCGGAACTGTTCTTTGATGGCTTTGCGGACGCCAGCCTTGGCGCGCCCGCCATCACCATCAAAGGCAGTCAGTTACAGGTACGCGTACCGGTTACCGACCAGTGGGGAGAACAAGCCCCTGACTTACGCCAGCGCAAGCTGTCACTGGTGATTGCCGACCAGGGGCTGGCTCAACAAACGACGCTGGAAATCGGTGAAGCGCTGGCGCTGAATCCGGCCAGCCCGCCATGGTGGCAACTGATGCTGTTGGCGCTGGCCGGGGGATTTATCCTGAACCTGATGCCGTGCGTGCTGCCGGTGCTGGCGATGAAACTCGGCACGATTATCCAGACGGAGCGGCGCGACCGTCGCAGCGTACGGCTGCAATTCCTCGCGTCCACCAGCGGCATTCTGCTCTCGTTTATGGCGCTGGCGCTGATGATGACGCTATTGCGGCTCGGCAATCACGCGCTGGGCTGGGGCATTCAGTTTCAGAATCCGTGGTTTATTGCACTGATGCTGTTCATCACGCTGCTGTTTAGCATCAACCTGTTTGGCTGGCTATATCTGCGCCTGCCTTCGTCGCTGAATAGCCGCTTAGCTACTTATGGCGGCGACCGTGGCCTCGCCGGACATTTCTGGCAAGGCGCTTTTGCCACTCTGCTGGCGACGCCGTGCTCGGCACCGTTCCTGGGTACTGCCGTCGCAGTGGCGCTGGTGTCCCCACTGCCGATGCTGTGGGGAATTTTCCTTGCGCTGGGGGTTGGCATGAGCCTGCCGTGGATAGCGATTGCCCTCTGGCCGAGGCTGGCGTTAAGTTTGCCGCGCCCCGGACGCTGGATGAATCAGCTACGCGTCCTGCTGGGGCTACTGATGCTGGCCTCCAGCGCCTGGCTGCTTAGCCTGCTGAGCAGCCATATCGGTAGCAGCAACACGCTGATCATCGCCGCGCTGATCGCCGTCATCCTGCTGGCGCTTCAGTTAAAACATCATGGCGGCAAAACCACCGCCATCAGCGCGATGATGGTGCTGTTGATCTCCGCCGCGCTGCTGTTCAGCTGGCGCAAAGGGCCTCAACCGCTCCAGGATAACGTCCACTGGCAGCCGCTAACGGAACAGGCAA
This sequence comes from Winslowiella sp. 2C04, assembly GCF_050037805.1. Classification (NCBI taxonomy): domain Bacteria; kingdom Pseudomonadati; phylum Pseudomonadota; class Gammaproteobacteria; order Enterobacterales; family Erwiniaceae; genus Winslowiella; species Winslowiella sp. 2C04. The sequence continues at coordinate 3,634,682 of NZ_CP188300.1, forward strand.
TTACCCAGGCACTGGCTGAGCACAAGCGGGTATTTATTGATGTTACCGCCGACTGGTGCATCACCTGTAAAGCCAATAAATACCATGTATTACTGCGCGATGACGTGCAGCAAGCACTGCAAGCTGAAGATGTGATTGCGCTGCGCGGTGACTGGAGCCATCCGTCAGCGCCGATCAGCGCGTTTTTACAACGCCGCGGCAGTGTCGCTGTGCCTTTTAACCAAATTTATGGACCGGGATTACCTCAGGGCAAGGTGCTGTCGCCGCTGCTGGATCGTGAAACCCTGATGCAAACCCTGAACGACGCCAAAGGAGAAAATTAATGAAAAAGCTGATGATATTATTGCTGTTAGTCGCGACGCCATTATGGGCCGCCGCACCTTTCACCGCGGAACAGGAAGCGCGTATTAAACAATTAATCGGTGAAACGCTGGTAGAGAACCCACAGATCCTTGCGCAGGCGGCAGATGCTTATGATAAGCAGGCAGAGCAACAGCAAAAAGAGGTTGTGGCACAGGTTATTGAACAGAATAAAACGGCACTGTATCAGGATCCCGGCTCGCCGCGTATCGGTGCCAAAGATGCCAGGCTGACGCTGGTCTCTTTTACCGACTATAACTGCCCGTTCTGTAAGCAATTCGATCCGCTGCTGGAGAAGCTGGTGAAAACCTATCCAGACGTCGCGGTGGTGATTAAATTACTGCCGTATCGTTCGGAAAGTTCACTGACCTCAGCGCGTGCAGCGTTGACGGTGTGGCAACAAAATCCACAGCAATTCCTCGCGCTGCATCAGCGTCTGATGGCGAAGAAAGGCTATCACGATGATGCCAGTATCCTTGCTGCCGAAAATAAACTGGGCATTAAACCGGGCGAGCCCAGCAAGCAGAGTCTTGAAATCGTTAACAGCAGCCTGCAGCTGGCGCAGCATCTTGGCATCCAGGGTACGCCTGCCACGCTGATTGGCGATAGCTTAATATCCGGTGCTGTCAGTTGGGAACAGCTGGAAGATAGGGTGAAGCAGCAGCTGGCTCGCCAACAATGAAAAAGCTGAAACGCCTGCTGCGCGAAGCGCTGCTGATGCTGCTGTTGATTGCCGGAGTGGTTTACGCCCTCGACAGCTTTCGCGCGCCTCAGGCACCGTTAACCTTTGCCGATCAGCAGCTGCAAACCATTGATGGTGAAACCGTCACTCTGGCGGCCCTCAGCGATCAACGGCCGCTGTTGGTCTATTTCTGGGCCAGCTGGTGCGGCATCTGTCGTTACACGACTCCGGCGGTGGCAGCAATGTCCGACGGGGGAGCCAATGTGATCTCAGTCGCGCTGCGATCCGGTGAAGCACAGAACGTCACGGATTATTTGCAGGCGAAAGGTTACCGCTTGCCGGTGGTCAATGATGAAAAGGGAATGCTGTCATCCCGCTGGCAAGTGGGCGTCACGCCAACGCTGGTGATCATTAATAAAGGTGAGGTGGTCAGCAGTACTACCGGCTGGACCAGCAGTTGGGGAATGAAGCTGCGCTTATGGTGGGCGGAGAAAAAACCGTAACTCGCCGTAGAGAAAGGGGCGAAAAATCTTCGCCCCTTTTCAACGGATTAGCCGCAGTAAACGCTGCTGATTTTACCGCTGCTGTCAGCCATAAAGTTCAGACGATTCAGATTGAAGTCCATGGTGACCGCAGAATTGTACGGGATCGCGCGCACCGGCACGGAGAATTTCACCTGATCCAAAGAAGAAAGAGGTTTACCCACATAGCTCTGATACTGCGAAGCACCGCAGCGATCGTTTTCAGGATCGACAGGCTGCACGCCAGCGTCATTTTTAGGTGTAGTATTACAAGCGGTCAGTGCAAACATAGCTGCCAGCATCAGTGATTTAGCATAAAACTTCACGTATTCACTCCTCTTCGACGTGTTTTTACCTCAGTTCGCCACCAAGATTAGCAGATCGCGTTGCCGAATGAGACCAATTTTTGACCTTTCGTGCCTTGCACGTTTCATCAGCTTAAAGCGGCACTAATCGCGCAAATTTAAGCCTCGCGAGCGATATAATTACCTAAGATAAATCTGAGGAGGTAATGATGGAATTGGCTATTTTTATCTGTGCTGCCGCGTTGATGACGGTTATCGCCATCCGGGTACGTTAGGCGATCAATCGCTTCGGGCCGGGTATTCACCTGGCCCATCAGTTATCCCACTCTGCTCTGTTCCCTGCCCTCGCTCGACAGCGTTTTAACTGATTGATAGTATTACGCACCCCATCTTTCCGAGCAAAATATGAACGCCACCAGTAACCGAATTACGCTGACGCTGTTTTACGGCGGCATGTTTGTAGTCTGGTATTTGATTACTCTGCTGATCACCCTGTTTCCCAATTTCAGTCAGCTGCGCAGCAACGGGCTGCTGGTACCGGTTATTTGCCTGTTCGAAACCGCCGTACTGTGGCCACTCTATCGTTTTTATTGCAGCCGCCGCGACGATATTCCGTTTGGCAAACTGCGCCGCAATTCTGTGCTGCTGTTTATCGCGGCGTTGATTACGCTGATGCTTATTCAGAGCTGGGTACTTCAGCCAGAAGCCTGGCTGGAACAGCAGTCGCAGCAAAGCCGCCCGATGCTGCTGATTTTGCTGTTTTCCGCCGTGATCCTCGCGCCAATATTTGAAGAAATTTTGTTCCGTGGCTTTCTGTTACAGGGATTATTACTCTGGTTACCGAAAACTCCGCTGGCCTGCATGATCCTGACCTCGATTCTGTTTGCCGTGCTGCATACGCAGTACGTCCATCTGCAAACCATGATCATGCTGATGCTGTTCTCACTGCTGCTGTGCTATGCACGGCTCAAATCCGGCAGTCTGATCCTGCCGATATTTCTGCATATGCTGAATAATCTGGTGGCGCTGTTGCCCGCGCTGTACGCGGCAATGCAGGCGTGATAAGTCGTAACGATAGATGGCATAAGTAATCCCTTTGTTTTCGCGGTAGAAAATTGATTAATACCACCTATGCTGATAGCAGCAACTGGCGATTTAACGCGCCGTTGTGGCGCGAAATGATTAACGCCTATAACCGATTTCATTTACTTAGAACAAAAACACATATCGATAGCCTTTAATCTACTATTTGATCAGCCTTCCGGTCAATTACACTCGCGACAAATTTTAGGTAAGGAAACGTCATGAAAAGTATCGTTCCGTCAATGATCGCCGTGGCGCTGGCCACCTCATTTGCCGCTCATGCAGCGACCCCGCCAGATACGCTGGTGATTGCCCAGTCTATCGATGACGCCAGCAGTTTTGATCCGGCGCAGGGCTTTGAACTGACCTCAATGCAGGCCTTTACTAATATTTATCAGCGCCTGGTACAGTCAGATCCACAGAATCCGGTCGACCTGAAACCGACGCTGGCTACCTCCTGGCAGGCCGGCAGCGACAACCGCAGCCTGACCTTTGCGCTGCGCGATGGCGCAAAATTTTCCACTGGCAACCCGCTACGTCCGGAAGATGTGATCTTCTCGCTGTCGCGCGTAGTGAAGCTGAATCTCGATCCTTCATTTATCCTGACCCAGCTTGGCTGGACTAAAGATAATGTTGATGCACAGCTGAAGAAAATTGATGACCAGCACGTGCAAATTAGCTGGACGGCGGATGTCAGCCCGACTTTTGTACTAAGCCTGCTCTCAGCGCCGGTCGCATCGGTGGTTGATGAAAAAACCGTCATGGCCAATCAGCAGAAAAACGATCTCGGTAACCAGTGGTTGGGTGGCCATTCTGCCGGTAGCGGCCCTTACCAGATTCGCAAATATATCCCACATGAAGTGGTACTGCTGACGGCAAATCCAGCCTCGCCGGCGGGTGCTCCGAAGCTGAAAAATATCCTGATTAAAAACGTTCCGGAACCGGCTACGCGTCGTCTGCTGCTGGAACAGGGTGATGTGGATATCGCGCGTAATCTGGGTGCCGATCAGATTGCCGCGCTGAAAGGTAAAGCGGGCGTCAAGCCGCTGGCCATTCCGTTCGCTTCACTCTATTACATGCAATTCAATATCGATGCCTCTCCGGCGCTGAAAAACCCGGCGCTATGGGAAGCATCCCGCTATCTGTTTGACTATAAGGGCATTGCCGACGAGTTGCTGAAAGGCCAGTTCAAAGTGCATCAGTCATTCCTGCCGGAAGGCTATCTCGGCGCGCTGAACGACAACCCATACAGCTACGATCCGGAAAAAGCCAAGGCGATTCTGCAGAAAGCTGGCCTGACTAACGTGCGCTTTAAGCTCGCCGTCAGTAACCAGCCACCGTATCTGGATATTGCCCAGGCGTTGCAGGCCAGCTTTGCCAAAGGTGGCGTTAACATTGAGCTGATCCCTGGCCTGAGCACTGAAGTCTCCACCAGCGTTAAAGCCCATAAATATGAAGCCACACTCAATGCATGGGGCGCGGACTATTTCGATCCCAACACTAACGCTTCAGCCTTTGCTTATAATCCGGAAAATGGCAGCACCACGCTGGCGTGGCGCTCAAACTGGCACATTCCTGAGCTAAGCAAGCAGACGCTGGCCGCCACTGCCGAAAGCGATCCCGCCAAACGCATTGAGCTGTACCAGAATATGCAGCGCGAAGTGCAAAAGAGTTCACCGTATGTAATAGGACTACAGGCGCGTAATCTGATTGCAGTACGCGATAACCTGAAAGGCTATGTGCAGGGAATTAACCCGGATATGGTTTACTACAACCAGGTCAGCAAGTAATGTCAGTCACTTCCACAGAAGCCGGGTCCGCCCGGCGTTTCTGGCGCGGTGGCGGTCGTTTCGCTACCGGCCTGATTTCGCTACTGGTCACGCTGCTTGGCCTGCTGGCGTTTACTTTCATGTTGTCTCATCTGTCGCCGGTCGATCCGGTGTTACAGATCGCCGGCGATCACGCCAGCGAGTCGACTTACGCCCAGGTACGCCACGATTTGGGTCTCGACCAGCCGGTACTGATGCAATTCTGGCACTATATTGAGCACCTGGCGCGCGGTGATATGGGAATATCCCGTATTACCAATCAGCCGGTTGTCAGCGATCTGCTGCGCACCTTCCCTGCCACCGTCGAGCTGGCGACCTGTGCAATGATTTTTGGCGCCTTTTTTGGCATCTCGCTGTCGCTGCTGGCGGCATGGAAGCCGGGCAGCATTATCGATAACCTCGCCCGAATGATTTCGCTGCTCGGCTATTCGGTACCAATTTTCTGGCTTGGCTTACTTGGCCTGCTGCTGTTCTATGCGGTTTTGCACTGGTCGGCGGGTCCGGGTCGGCTGGATGATATCTATGTCTACACGCTGGAGCCGACCACCGGTTTTGTGCTGATTGACAGCTGGCTCTCTGGCGATCCGGAAATGTTCCGCAATGCGATTGCTCATCTCTGGCTGCCGGTGGTGGTACTTGGCATGCTGGCGATGGCGGGCATTACCCGCCTGCTGCGCGCGGCTCTGCTGGAAGAGAGCAGCAAAGAGTATGTGACGCTGGCACGGGCTAAAGGTGCCGGGCGCGGTCGCATTCTGCTGTTGCATATCTTCCCTAACGTCTCCGGCACGCTGATTACCGTGCTGGCACTCTCTTATGCCTCACTGCTGGAAGGCTCGGTGCTGACCGAAACCGTCTTTGCCTGGCCGGGCGTTGGCCGCTATATGACCACCGCGCTGTTCGCCTCCGATGCTCCGGCGATCCTTGGCTCAACGCTGCTGATTGGCAGCTGCTTTATTGTGCTGAACACCCTGGCTGATGTGTTGACCTGGCTAACCGATCCGAGAACCCGATGACGCAAAATTTAACTGATGCTGAAACAGTGGCACCGCGCCGCCATCGCCGCCGCCGGATTACCACGCTGGCGATCGGCGGCACGCTGGTTGCCATCCTGCTGTTGGCCGCGCTGTTTGCGCCGCTACTGGCTCCTTTTGATCCTAACGCCCAGCAGATGGCCGCGCGCCTGATGCCACCGTCGGCAACCCACTGGCTGGGAACCGATGGTTTTGGCCGCGACCTGTTGTCGCGCGTGATTTACGGAACCCGTCCCACGCTATTACTGGTGTCACTGATTCTGGTGCTGACGATTCCGGTTGGCATGCTGACGGGCATTGCCGCAGGCTACCTTGGTGGCTGGACTGAACGCGTGCTGATGCGCATTACTGACATCTTTTTATCACTGCCTAACCTGGTGATTGCGCTGGCGTTAGTGGCGATGCTCGGTCCTGGCCTGATGAACGGTGCGCTGGCACTGGCACTGACCAGCTGGCCGCCGTTTGCCCGTCAGGCGCGGGCGGAAACGCTGGCGCTGCGCCGCAGCGATTATCTGGCGGCGGCACGCATGCAGGGAATTACCGGTTTACGCCTGATGTTTGGCCATATTCTGCCGCTGTGTATGCCAAGCGCGGTGGTACGTGCCGCCCTCAGCCTGGGTGGAATCATTCTGGCAGCGGCTGGCCTTGGCTTTCTCGGCATGGGCGTCCAACCGCCGACCGCGGAATGGGGTTCGATGGTGGCCGAAGGCAGTAAAGTCATTTTTGATCAGTGGTGGGTCGCTGCCGCACCGGGTGGCGCGATTCTGTTTGCCAGCCTGGCTTTTAACCTGACAGGCGACGGCCTGCGTGACCGACTGGATACCCGCAATGCCAACTAATAATTCTCCGCTGATTGTGGCCGACCGGCTCAACATTTCACTGGATAATGGCACAACGCTGGTTAACAACCTGTCATTTTCCCTTGGCCGCGAGCGCGTAGCGCTGGTCGGCGAATCCGGTTCGGGTAAATCCCTGACCGCCCGCTCACTGATGGGCCTGCTCTCCCCTTCACTGCATATCGGGGCGCGAACCTTAAATGTCGCCGGTGAAAATGCGCTGACGCTGAGTGAGCGACGCTGGAGCCAGCTGCGGGGTAATAAACTGGCGATGGTGATGCAGGATCCTAAATATGCCCTGAATCCCTCCCGCACGATTGGCTGGCAGGTTGAGGAACCGCTTAAACTGCATCGCGACTTCAGCCGCGCCGAACGGCGTGAAAAGGTGTGTGAAATGCTTGATGCCGTCGGCCTGCCGCAGCCGAAACAGCTGATGGATCGCTATCCGCATCAGCTCTCAGGTGGAATGGGACAGCGCGTCATGCTGGCCATCGCGCTGATTGCCGATCCACAATTTCTGATTGCCGATGAACCGACTTCAGCGCTCGATCACGCCATGCGCGATCAAGTGCTGGCACTGATTCGTCGGCTGATTGAACAACGTAATATGGGTTTACTGCTCATCAGTCACGATCTGCAACAGGTGGCCGAACACTGTGACCGGGTGATGGTGATGTATAAGGGCGAAGTGCTGGATAGCCTGCCAGCAGCAGAGTTGCCGCACGCCACGCATCCTTACACTCGTACGCTGTGGTCATGCCGTCCAGGCAAGGCGACTCACGGCCAACCGTTGCCGGTACTGGATCGCGCGGCACTGGAGGCACATCGTGAGCATAATTGATTTGCAACAGCTTAGCGTGGCACACCGTCAGGGCTACGATCTGCGCACCGTGGTGCATGATGTTTCACTGTCGATTAACACCGGAGAATGTTTTGGACTGGTGGGTCCTTCCGGCTGCGGTAAGTCATCGCTGCTGTGGGTAATGGCCGGGCTGAATCCGCACTGGAGCGGCAGCATGCGGCTGGCGGGGCATCAGGCCGAAGCGGGTAAAGCCTTCACTGGTGATTTACGTCGCGAAGTGCAGATGGTATTTCAGGATCCCTATGCTTCTCTGCATCCGCGCCATCGCCTGCGCCGTACGCTGGCCGAGCCGCTCAAGCTGCTGAAGATAAAAGATATTGATGACCGTATCAGCCAGGGCTTTCGCCATGTCGGCCTCGATCCGGCGATGGCCGAACGCTATCCACATCAGCTCTCTGGTGGGCAGCGTCAGCGCGTTGCCATTGTGCGCGCACTGCTGCTGGAGCCGAAAGTATTACTGCTGGACGAGCCAACCTCAGCACTGGATATGTCGGTACAGGCAGAGATCCTTAATTTGCTTAACGACCTGAAACGCCAGGATAATCTGACTATGGTACTGGTCAGCCACGATCCTGATGTGATTGATCATATGTGCGATCGTGCCGCCCATATGGCCAACGGCCGCATCGTCGGCTAGCAGTACCCTACCGCCGCCCCTGTATCTGATTTGTTGAGGGGCGGCGTTATCGCCTTCTGTTCTAAGCCATTGATCTCTCTATATCATTATTTCAGAAAACCATAGTATAAAGCCGTATTTCCCGCCGCTTTATTGCAGCTTATAGTCCTGATATCTCTCCTTGTCAGGATCGCCCAATGCGTAAACTGTTATCTGTTGCTATTGCCAGTGCCTTAGCGTTTTCTACCGCCGTCCATGCCGCAACGCCGGCCGATACCTTAGTGGTAGCGATTCCGCTTGATGGCATTATTAGCTTCGATCCGGCTGAAAGTTTCGAAACCGTCAGTACCAGCAGCCTGATCGATGTCTATCAGGGGTTGGTCGCTTCCGATCGTGACGATCCACGCAAGCTGGTGCCGGAACTGGCTACCACCTGGCAGCCCGGCAGCAGTGAGCACAGCCTGGTGTTTACCCTGAAACCCGGCGTAAAATTCGCCAGCGGCAATGCATTTACCGCCGATGACGTCATTTATTCATTTACCCGCGCCGTAAAGCTGAATAAGACACCGGCGTTTATTCTCGGCGAACTAGGCTGGACGGCAGAGAATATTGATGCCCAGTTTACCCGCATCAGTGATGACAAACTGGAGCTGCGCTGGGTATCACCTATCGGCAGCGATCTGGCTTTACGCTTGCTTTCTGCGCCGGTCGCCTCGATCGTCGACAGCAAACTGGCACAGCAGCACGCCAGCAATAACGATTATGGCAATGGCTGGCTGCGCACCCATTCTGCCGGCAGCGCCGCCTTTAGCATTAAAAACTATGTTCCACAGCAGGCGCTGGTGCTGGAACAAAATCCGCAGGCTCAGCCAGCGGCGAAACTAAAACGCGTTATCCTGAAAGGCGTTGCTGATGCCGGCTCGCGCCGCTTGCTGCTGGAACAGGGTGATGCTGATGTGGCGTACGAACTGGGTGCCGATCAGTTTGATGCAATCAAAAATAAGCCCGGCATCAAAGTGGCGAACTTTCCTTCCAGTCTGATTTACTATCTCGGTTTCAATACTCAGGACAAGCAGCAGCCGGCCCTCGGCAATCCGGCCTTATGGCAGGCGGCACGCTGGCTGGTGGATTACGACAGCCTGTCGAATCAGCTGCTGAAAGGCCAATATCAGGTGCATCAGGCGTTTCTGCCGCAGGGCTTTGACGGCGCACTGACCGATAAACCGTTTAAGCTGGATGTCGCCAAAGCCAAACAGATTTTGCAACAAGGCGGCATTAAGCCCGGCACGCGCTTTTCACTGACCATCGTTAATCAGCCGCCGTATACCGATGTGGCACAGGCGCTGCAGGCCAGCTTTGCTAAAGCCGATATCGATATTCAGATTCAGCCGGTCGCGGAATCCGAGCTGTGGGGCAAGATGCGCAGCCGCAATTTCCAGTCAATCTTTATCTACTGGGGCGCCGACTATGTGGATCCAAATACCAATGCCAGTACCTTTGCCTATAACGTGCCGGGCGGGCCGAAAACGCTCGCATGGCGTACAGGCTGGGAGATTCCGAAACTGAGTGCGCAAACCCGTGCAGCCGCGGCAGAGAGTGATGTCCAGAAACGCCAGGCGCTGTATGGCGAACTGCAGAAAGAGATCCAGCAGAATTCACCGTATGTCGTGACGTTACAGGGACAGAAGCTGGTCGGGCTGCGTGATAATGTGCAGGGCGCGAAGCAAGGAATTGGTACCAGCATGCTCTGGTACGATCAGGTCAGTAAATAGTCCCGATAAATCCCGCTAAACGCCATTATGAATAGTGTGTTTAGGGTATTTCAGACAGTTTGCGGGCGGGCGTCCCCGCACCGCATACTGTCAGGAGATCGCTGAATCGGCGTTATGTTTATGCTTATCCGCTTCGAAGTGATCTTTAAACTGCTCGTAGATTGAGATCATATTTGAGGCGTCGCCCTGCAATGGGCTGAGTTTTCCTGCGCGCACCAGCTCAATAACCAGCTGCAACGCAGCCTGTTTAGGGCTGCTGGATGGATGTGCAATTTCGTTCGACATACGACTCCCGGCAAAGTGTAAAACATCAACTTTAGCAAGTTTAGCCATGCCCCGTTACCCTTTTCACTTATGAAAGCTGGCGTCCGCAGCAAAACCAGGCAAATCATCCATTAAGCGCAATGCTGGCTTCAATTTCGATTTTTAAATCGGGTGAAAACAGCTGGCTGACCTGAACCAGCGAACTGGCCGGCAGATGATCGCCATAGCGGGCAAACAGCACCTCGCGCAGCGCGGTCAGGTGAGTTAACTCAGTCACAAAAATAGTGACTTTGATCAGTCCCGCCATCGAGGTTTTCTCCTCTGCGGCAATAATATTCAGTTGATCAAATATCTCCTGCGCCTGTGCCGCAACTCCGTGATGCTGCGCCTCGCTGCCGTAAGCCGTCAGGCCTGACACGTACAGTACAGACTGATATTTAACGGCATGGACGTAAGGTCCAACGACATGGCCTAATTGCGGATAGTTTTTTCTTTCCAGCTGGCTCATCAGTGATTTCCTCAACAGGTTAACCTGTTGTAGTTTAGCTAAACGGCTCGACGATGGGTTTATTACTGACGAAATACCTGCATGGAAGCAACGCTATTTTTTCTGCTGTTTCAGCCACTGTTGCATGCGGTCGATTTCTGGCTGCTGGGCATCGATAATTTCCTGCGCCAGTTTGCGCATCGCCGGATCTTTACCGTATTTAAGCTCGGTTTTTGCCATCTCAATCGCTCCCTGATGATGCGCGGTCATACCCTGAGCAAAAGCAATGTCAGGATCGTCAGATTTCATCCCCTGCATCATCTCGTCGTGCATCTTCGTCATACCGCTTTGATAACTCTGCTGCGCGCCGCTCTCCTTTGCGTGATCCTGATGCGCCGTTTCGACAGCACTGGCGCTGAGCGGTGCCAGCAGTGCGATAAACAATAACGATTTTATGTTGTTCATTGGATTCCCTTATCAGCCAGATAACCTCAGACCCCATAAGGGTAAACCCTCCCCTAACGGTAAGGTCAAGTTATGACGAGGATTTCGCGCAAGCACCAGAACGACAAAGCCCGCGCAAGGCGGGCTTTAAGGGTTAAACATCTTGATTTTCCAGACTTCTCTGCAATATCGACGCGAACGTCAGGGGTTTACTGCAATGGCTACATACCGCCCCGTGGGGATGATTTTTACTGCTGTCAGCGACGGTGAACAAAAACGTCGAGCTTCCGCAGTCGGTGCAACTCAGGCTAATACTGGAGATATCCACCCTCTTTCTGTTTAGTGGAGATTCACCATAGCACTTTTGTTCCGCATAAACCGCTCGATTATTTCGTTGCAGACGGGATAAATGTTCTTAAAAACCGAAATTTCCTGCGGCAGCATTTCGTCTTAACACCTAAACTCAACTTAACATTGGGCAAAAATACCTGCGGTTATTCTGATTTTTTCTGGATTGATACTGCTGGGCAGGCTTCAGGATTAAAATCGTGATCGACCAGCCATTTATGCAGTTGACGAAGCGCAGCCTTTCGCAATATTTTGTTATTATTAAAACCAATTATTAGCATACTCATTATGATCAACCCCTAAGAGGTCTCTCACCGTCCGGTGAGACCTGAAAAGTACTTAAAAGGATGTCTGACATGAAACGCCAACAGGTGCGGCATACCACCAACCTGCTTGCTCTACCGGCGTTAGCGCTATTGCTATCACCATTAACTCTGGCAGAGACGGTAACGGTATCACTTTCACAGGAACAGGACGGCGGCGACATGGGTCGTGCCTGTATTTATGTTCATCAAGGTAAGGCGGAGTTTCGCATTGTAAAACAAGACCAACAATGCGAGCCGCAAATCACGCTCGAAAAGGTAAAAACCTGAAGCTCAGGTTATTAAAACTAATTAAGTTATAACTGATGTGCTATCAGCGCATTATTCGGTGAATATTTTTAATTTACCGCTTGTCGTCAGTGCGATTCACTGCGGCTAACTACGCAAAGCTAACTCTCTTTATCTTTCCGGGATTATGCCGGTAGCTGTTACTGGCATAATCTTTCGGTTACTCAACCGGCACTCCGGCGAACAAAACTCCAGGCTACTGAATTCAAAAGCTTTATTCTGCCTTCTGCGCACTTGCCGCTTCGTTCTACTATACTGATGTCAAGCCGGGCTGTTCTTCGCCATCAACGATAGCGGATAAGGAGGAAAGATGTTAATTGGATTTGTACTGTTAGTCAGCGCCTGCGGCCATGATGCCTGTGACGCACTACCGGTCTCAGAACACATCTACCCGACGCTGGAAGCGTGTCAACAGATGGCGGATCGTATTCACCAGCGTCGTCCTTTTGCCGTGCTACTGTGCGGAGAAGTACATCGTTAACCTCTTTCCCCCATCAGCCATTCACTCTGTGTTACTTCAGCGCCACGTTTTTTAACGCATCAAAAATCAGCGCTTTGTCATTATCGGTGATATTATGCTGTGAAATCAGCATATTGAATGTTACACGATCGTTTTCATTGATAGGGTTACCGGCTTTCAGCACCTTAGCCAGCTGCTGTAAAGAATCAGTGCTGAGCTGACCTATCTTTTCGCGTACTACCGGCAATGACAGTGGTGTCCATTTCACTTCAGGCTTCGACAACCAGTCAGCGCTATAGCGATACTGGATCGCTTTGGCAGCATCCATCTGTGCCTTAACAAACGGCTTTACCGACGCCGCCTGCAGGCCAAATTTTTCAGCACTGCTGAGGGTCAGCACTGATACGCGCGCTTCCTGCTGTAAATCTTCTATCGGCTGATGGTTAGCGGCTTTGTATCCGGCCACATCCTTCATATAGGCGAGGCGTTGATTGATTTGCACGAAAAGTTGGGTCTTATCGTCCGCCTGCGCCACGGGCATCAACAGGGTGAGTGAGAGCGCCACAAGTCCATATTTAGTGATCATTTTCATTCTCTTCCTTGGGGAAAACATCGGTAGTTTAGCATAAAAACTCATTAGCAAAACTTCACAGTTATTTTTTTACTGCTGACCGGCAACCGATTTGTTATCTGGCGATGCCGGTACTGAAAGCGATAAACTTGAAGCTGAGCGCACTACACGCCATTGCAGGTTGAAACCCCCTGCGGTACAGGTCAAAATATAGCCTATTTTATTATTATATCTTCTGCAATAGTTGCTCTGATGAAAACGTTGAAGCCACGTCGCCCTAATGGTCGATGGATTTATTACATACTCTATGAAGGCATCTTGTGGCCCTGCCCGGTTCGCTGGGAATGGGAACATGGCTACGGCGGCTGGCTGCCCTTTTATTACTCCCCGACCTTTGAGTTTGTCGCTGGCGATCCGGCTAAGGCCTATCGGATAACTAAAAGCGCGGTCAAAACACGTGATACCTCGCGGATAAATCAATCCTGATAGCCAGGATTGCCACACACCGCCCCGGCTAATCGGCGCTTCAACTGGTATCAGGTGAACTGATATCAGGTGAAAATGTTGCCGTAAAGCCAGCCTCTGATTCAGTTTATTGAATAGTTCTTAACTGAGTTCCGCTTCTCTCGCCTTGCTGCACAATGAATGCGATGATGCAAAACCTTAGCGTTCAGGTAAGGCATCGATGAAAAAAATCCTCCTCAGTGCATGTTTAGCGGGCTTTCCGGTACGCTACAACGGCTCAGCAAAAACCGTGGTTTCTGAACATCTTGCGCGCTGGCGTCAGCAGAATCGCCTGGTGGTTTTCTGCCCGGAGCTGGCTGCCGGATTTCAGACGCCGCGCCCTGCGGCCGAGATTCAGCCGACCCGCAGCGGAAACGGCGTTATTGCGCATGGTGCCAGAGTGAGAGAAGCAAGCGGGGATGATGTCACCGAACGCTACATTCTGGCGGCATGGCTGACGCTGGAAATGGCGCAGCAGCATGGCTGTCAGTATGCCATCTTAACCGAGGGTAGCCCGTCGTGCGGCACTGACCTTATCTATAGCGGTGATTTTACTCAGCGCAAAATAGCCGGTAGCGGAGTGACCACCGAGCTGTTAACCCGCCACGGTATTGAGGTATTCTCCGAACACCAAATTCCGCGCTTATGCGCAAGAATTCATGAGTCAGATGCTGTTTAGCCAGACCCGAAGGAAATCATAATGAAAAAACGCTGGATTGTGGTGATCGTCATCGTGCTGATGCTTGGCTGGTGCAACCGCGATACGCTTAATCCTTTTGCACCAGATTGCAGTAAAACCCCCCACGCCGAGGGCTGTAAGAAAAAATGGTCAGCGCCTGGCCTCGAGCTGTGATAAAAATTTTGCGGGCCGTTACGCGGCCTGCTCTGATATCCTCGACCCCCACCACATTATTCCCCATCCTTTCCTGATAAAAGATATTTACACTGAAATAGCATCGGTAATCTGCTCCTCTTTTATGCTGGTCTGAGACAGGTGATTATGATGAATAAAAAACCCGGATGGTGTTGCCTGATCCTGCTGTTTACTGCGCCAGTATCCGCAGACGATCTGGCACTGGCGCTGGATAATCAATGGCAAATTAATCCTTATCGCGCCAAACGCGTTGACTACACTCCCTTTCCGTTATTGAGCTGGACCGGTAATCATTTTTATATCGACGGAGATGAAGCGGGAATTCTGGCGTGGAAAGATGACGTTAATGAGCTAAAGATAAAAGCATTATGGTTTGATCGGAGCTATGACCGCAGCGACGGTAAAGGGTGGCAAATGCAGCAGCTGAATAACCGTCGTACCACCATGATGGCCGGTCTCAGTTATCAGCGCATCACGCCGTATGGCGCATTATCCGGGCAGCTGGCAGCTGATACGCTGGGGCTGAGCAATGGCGTCGTTGCCACTGCTTCATGGACCGGTTATCTGCAAAGTGGAAAACTGGCGTTTATTCCTGCAGCAGGAATTGACTGGGAGGACGCACGTCAAACCCGCTATTACTATGGTGTAACTGCGGATGAATCGCAACGCAGCGGATTAGCCCGCTATCGCCCGTCAGCCAGCCTGACGCCATGGCTACAGCTGGCGCTGGATTACCGTTTCACCCCCCAGTGGGAAGGCTTTATCTCTACGCGGGTAAACTTCCTCGACAGCAATGTGCGTGACAGCCCGATGGTAGAGAAATCGACCAGCTATGTTATCGATCTCGGTATTAACTATCATTTTTAAATGCTCAGCGAAATAACCGCGAGGCGCGCCCGCACCAACTCAGTTTGATGCGGCAATAATGGAACACGCTTAATCCCGGACGTCGGATTAGCAGGCTAACTATTTTCCGACTCCGGACGCTCGTTTAACTTAGGTTTAACTTAATATTCTTCAGCGCAATATAATATTTAGTGAATTTTATAAAATAATAAGGCGTTATCATGTCCGGAAGCCTCTTATCTCCGCAGTCCGTGATTCACTCACTGCCTAATACCCAGTGGGATGAGCCGGTAAATAATGTCTCTGCGGTAGAAACTCTTGAGCAAGGAAAAGTGCTGTTTCTGCCTCGTCTGGCATTTACTCTTACTGATGAAGAGCAATTGCTGCTGACGCCAGATTTAGTCGATATCAAACGTAAAAATATCAGCTTTAATCCTCAAACCGGTAAAGTGAATGGGCTTGCGACTGAAGATAAAATGCCGCAGGTGAAAGCGTTGCTGGAGCGTCATCATCAGCACAGTCTGCAACTGGTCAGGGCGCTGCTGCCTGAGTATCGTACCGCGCTGCACACCCCGAATAATACCCTACGCCTGCATCCGGTTGCGGCGTGGCGTGAATCCAGTTCGTGGCGCAAAGATGACAGCCGTTTGCACGTTGATGCCTTTCCATCACGCCCGAACCATGGCGAACGTATCCTGCGCATCTTCACCAATATCAATCCCAATGGTGAAAGCCGCCAGTGGCGCGTCGGTGAACCTTTTCCGCAGCTGGCAAAGCGTTTTATGCCACGCCTGAAGCGCTACTCACCGCTCAGCAGCTGGTTGCAACACCGGCTCGGCATCACTAAACGCTATCGCAGTCATTATGATCATCTGATGCTGCAACTGCATGATGCAATGAAAGCCGATCAATCTTACCAGCAGCAAGGGCCACAGGTGGCGCTGGAACTGCCTGCAGGCAGCAGCTGGATCTGTTTTTCCGATCAGACCCCTCATGCCGCAATGAGCGGTCAGTTTATGCTGGAACAAACATTCCTGCTGCCGATCGCCGGAATGAAAGATCCGCAGAATGCCCCGCTGGCAATCCTCGAAAAGCTGCAACAGAAATCACTGACCTGAATCACTGGCAGAGTGCTTTACCCACTCTGCCAGCCGCTTTATAAGGCGGTAATTTCACTGACCTGATGCTGAAAAACATAGGGGTCGGACAACAGTTCAAATTGCTCATCGTCGGCGTAAGTCACCGCAATATGATAATCCTCACCGGCAAACGCTTTTACTGCATCAATATCCAGCCAGTAGGTGGCGAGAAAGAAGTGCTCCCAAGCCCCCTGCGTTTCACGACGGACAAATGCTCCAAGATTACCCGCCACGCTTTGTGAATGCTGAACACCAGTAAGCTGTAAATGTGCGGCAAAACCTTCGGCAAATTTTACCGGCACGCAGCCGTGCCATGTTCTGACGATCATAATATTCATCCTGTTGTTATTTAAGTCATTATGACCATAACATTATTCTGATCACCGCGACTATGGATGTCGATCAATGCATTCAAAACGCAAAATGCCAGTCACCTGAGGCGACTGGCATTTAAAACTGATTGGGCGGGCTGGAAGAGATTATTTAATCAGGTCAGCAGTCATATAGACCTGGTTGCCAACGCGTGCGCTGGTGATTTTATAAGATGATGCACCGGCTTGCTCTGCTTTTGCCGCAATGCGCGCTTCAGCACTGTCAAGGTGGCTACCGTAGGCGCTGACGCTTTGCGCAAAGCTGCCAAAAGAAATGGTAGAGAGGGCAATTACTGCAACAAAAGTTTTGATAGATTTCATGGTGTAGCTCCTTTAGTTTTTTTACCGGGAGAAGGCTTATCGCCTTCGATGGAGCTATAATAGCCACACAGAGTTTGAGTTGATAGCGGAGCTATTTGCTTATCTTTGTCAAAAAAACTGATTTAGAAATATACAGCTATTTTGCTAGCTTAAATTTCTGCTTCTGCCACCGTCAGGCAATCCTCTCCGCGCTTTAATTTATCTCTGTGACTGTGCCTGCATATTCCACTGACTCCTCCGGCACAAATCGGGTAGCGCCTATACTCAGCTTGTTCACAATGGAATTGGAGTGATTTATGTTATGGCTTGAACAGGGACTTTATCTGAGAGTTCAACAGCTGGAAAACGGCCCGCGCCCGCTCCCTTTGCTTAGTGGTTTCAGTAGCGACTTTGCCTATCGCGCGATAGGTTGCTTTAACCCTTCAGAAAGCTCCGACGCGTACTATATCTTGTCCAATGACCGTGATGAGATATGGTTTATCTGCAACCGCCATTTAAGAACCGTCTGTCTTGCCGCCCAGCTCACCGAGTTCAGAACGCCCCTATCGCTGTTGTGCAGGCCATCCGACGATCGCAGTGCGCGAGCTGGCGAAGCCGCTAAGGATAAAAAACAGGGGTAATTAATCGGCTGATGGTCAGGCCAGGCTTTCCCGTATCATCTCTCTCCGGATGGCGTTATCATAAGTGGCTGTTTAATCGCGTAACCATCATCGGAGAGAGTATTTATGGACAAAAGAGCGATTGCCCCGGCTATTATCTTTATTGCGGCTATGGTGTTTTTTGTCTGGTTTATTGCCAGCGGTGCGGCAATGCCGGGTAGCTGAGGCGCGACTGTTGCGCGGAAAATCACTTCGCTACCGGCAAATCTGCAAAGCGCGTGGTGTACGCCGGAGAGAGCATTTCGCGCTTCATCGCCCACGACTTATTAATCCCCTGGCCGGCAAACCAGACTTTGCCTTTGCCCGACTGATTCAGCTCGTCAATCACGCCCATCAGCGCCTCACTGCCCATCCGCGGCCGATACTCATCAAACAGATTCAGCTGGGCAATGCCCTGACTGAAAAAGTCCCCCAGCATCACGCCCGCTTTCATATAGCGATGACCATCAATCCAGATCCGATCCAGCGACTCCATCGCAATCCGCACGATATCGCGCGTATCGTTTGACGGCGTCAACAGCGTTCCGCCCGCCTGGTTACCGTAAAACTGCTCGTTAGCCGCGTGCGGACTGGTGCGCAGGAATACCGCAATCTGTCGGCAATACTGCTTCTCGCCACGTAATTTCTCCGCCGCACGTTCCGCGTAAGCACACACCGCCTGACGCATCTCCTGGTAATCCGTAATGCGGCTGCCAAACGATCGGGAACAGACAATCTGTTGTTTGGTCGGCATAACCTCTTCGATCGCCAGACAAGGCTCGCCATTCAGCTCGCGCACGGTACGCTCCAGCACCACGTTAAAATTTTTACGAATAAACGAGGGCGTGCACTCTGCTAAATGCAGCGCGGTTTCAATGCCCATCAGGTTTAACGTTTTGCTGATGCGCCGCCCGACTCCCCAGACATCCTCAACCGGCACCATACTCATCAGTTTTCGCTGTCGCTGCTGGTCTGACAGATCAAGTACCCCACCGGTCTTTTTCCATTTTTTGGCGGCATGATTCGCCAGCTTGGCCAGCGTTTTTGTTGGAGCGATCCCCACCCCGACGGTCAGATGGGTTTCTTTCATCACCCGGGCGCGTACATCGCGACCAAACTGCTCCAGCGACATGCAGTTACTGACGCCGCTCAGGTTCATAAATGCCTCATCAATCGAGTAAATTTCCACCGAGGGTGCCATCTCTTCCAGCGTGGTCATCACCCGATTACTCATATCGGCATACAGTGCATAGTTCGAACTGAATACTTTTACTTTATGGCGCTGAATATCCTCCTTCATTTTGAAGTACGGCGCGCCCATTTTGATGCCAATCGCTTTCGCTTCAGCGCTGCGGGCAATCACACAGCCGTCGTTATTCGACAGCACCACTACCGGAACGCCACGCAAATCGGGCCGGAACACCGTTTCACAGGAGGCGTAAAAGCTATTAACGTCTACCAGCGCGAACATTATTGCATCCCGCAACATACGACTAATGCAGCAGCCATATTGCCCTGAAAAATAGCCGTGCCGGGTTCGATTAGTGACTTGACTGGATGTGAGAAGGTCATCGCTTCCCCCTGTGATTATACTGGTTATAATTACAGTATAATCGGATTTCGCCGGGCGTGGGAAGTGCGGTTTTAAGCCCGTAAGATAAGATGTTGAACGGTAACGAAAGAGAGTGCAACCCGCATCAGCACCGGCGAATATTATTCACAGCAGGTTATGCATTCTGTAACTGGCGAACCCACTCCTGTGGATTTGAATACACTAAACCTGAGTTAATTATCTGGCGCGTTGAACCCGATTCAGCAATAAACGTCGGAACGCCACGCGCACCGTATTCCTGCATCATCTGCTGGGCCCGCACGGTACGATTGTGGGTTGCTTTCAGTAAATTTTCCGCAGGATGCAGAACGTTTTCTGCCGCACTCTCTAATCCCAGCGCACGTAATATATCTGCAAGCACCGGCAATGAGGTGACGTCAAGACCTTCGACGTAACGGGCGTGCTGTATGGCTTTCAGTGCATCAAGCTGCCTTATCGTTTGTGTCTGCGAGACGGCGGTTAACGCAACGGTGGCCGGGCCACTGTCAAATTGTTGCTGCCGATCCTGAAGAACATTCTTACGATAAAGTGCGGAGAAAGGTTGCCCGGTCATGTGAGCAATTCGCTGGTCGTTTTCCCACGCGTAGGCGGCGAAATCATCGCCCATCGGGCGGGCGCCGGCACCTGAAAACAGGCCGGTTGGCAGTAGCTCAAGCGTAATATTCTGAGCCTCAGCCAGCTTGCTCAGCGCAGGTGATGCCCCGTAGCACCAGCCACATAGCGGATCAAATAAATAGTGAAGGGTAATGTTCATTGACTGTTCCTCATGTGAAGTTACTCATCATAGGAAATATCAATTGGATGTTAAACAGAGCTATGATAAACACACTGTCATTTAAAAGCATACAATAGAGGGCCGTCAGTGATGGAACCAGGCAGCATCAGACGACTTACCTACTTCGTCTCGGTGGTTGAGACCGGATCGTTTACCGCCGCGGCGGAACGTCTGGGGATCACCAAAGCGGTGGTCAGCCAGCAGGTTGCACGTCTGGAGCAGGAGCTCAGTACCACACTGCTGATCCGCACGACGCGTAAAGTTCAGATAACCGATGCCGGGAAGATTTTCTATGAGCACTGCGCGTCTATTCTGCGTGAAACAGAAGAGGCCTTTGCACAACTCGCCGCTGCGGTGGCAAAGCCTTCAGGCACGCTAAAGCTGACCGTTCCTTTTGACTACGGTATCAGCGTCGTCGTTCCTGCCATTGCGGCTTTTACTCAGCTTTATCCTGACTGCAAAGTCGATGCGGTGCTCAGTGATAATACGCTTGATATTGTCGCCAACAATATTGAAGTGGCGATCCGCGTGGGCTGGCTGGCGGATACCCGCTTGCAGGCAAGAAAAATTGGCACTTTTCGACAGCGGCTGGTGGCTTCCAGCAGCATGCAATCACACGTCGATCGGCTAAAGAAACCGGAAGAGATCACCGCGCTGCCGTTTATCGCCAATACCGCGCTGCGCGATCCCACTGAATGGCAATTTACGCTGAATGAGAAACAACAGCGTGTTGAAGTGCAGCCCTGCATATCTCTTGATGCCACACTGGCGGTGCGTGAAGCCGTGAGAGAAGGTGCGGGTATCTCAGTGTTACCCGATTTTGCCATTTCAGAGGATCTGCATTCAGGTCGTTTAATTCCGGTGCTGCCACAGTGGACACTGCCCGTCGGCGAGATCTATGCGGTTTTTCCCGCGTCACGCTTTCGCCCGATAAAGGTGCGCTCATTTATCGATCTATTGATAAAAAAGGATAAAGAGCGCAGCGCGTGACAGGAGCGACGACGCTCACCGGCCTGGTTATGGTAACTGACGATATTCCTCATCAGAAACCGGCTCCAGCCACTCATTGGAAGCATTCTCAGCCGGAACTTCAACCGCGACATGTGCAAACCAACTGTCTGAAGCGGCACCATGCCAGTGTTTTGTACCGGGTGGAATATTGACCACATCTCCGGCAACAAGCTGCTGAGCAGGTTTATTCCATTCCTGATACCAGCCGCGTCCCCCCGTAACCAGCAGAATCTGACCGCCCTTATGGTGAATATGCCAGTTATTCCGGCAGCCTGGTTCAAACACCACATTACCGATGGTTACGCCCACAGTGGACAACATACTGAGGTAGCTGGTCCCCTGGAAATAGTCGGCGTAAGCCTCATTTTTCGGCCCTTTAGGGAAAATACCGTTACCGTCAAATTTCTCGTTCATTTTGTCTCCACTGCCGGATTATTCCGGCGTATTGGTGTTATTCGTTATTAGCCAGCACTGAATCCAGCACTGCACTGGCATTGGCTGCGATGGCGTTTCCGCATTTTTGTTGCAGCACGTCGACAAAAGCCCGTAACTGCGCTGCGGTTAATCCCGTATTGAGGCTAATGCCATAGTGGCTCTGAAGCTGGCTGTTGACGCCAGTCATCGCCGCCAATGCTGAAATGGTCGCCAGCTCTCGGGTCTGCCAGTCCAGCACGTCTCGCTGGAAAATATCGCCAAACAGGTGCGATTTAAGATATTCATCAATCACCGGAGCAAATTCAAACAGCGGCCCTTTCACCGGCTGGCCGACCAGTTTTGTCTGGTTTTCAGTTCCCCGCTCGAGGCTGCTGCGCCGATCGGTAACAGGTGTCGCCTCTCTGCCCGGCTCATCCTCAAGGCCTTCCTTGCGGCGTAACGCCAGAACGCTCATCAACGTGCCCAGCGCATTCAGGCTGCGTGGAAATCCCGCATAGGCATACAGCTGAACCAGGATTTCTTTTATCTCGCTGATGGTCATTCCGCTATTCAGACCAGTACTCAGCGCTGTTTTCAGCTTTTCTGTCTCTCCACTGGCGGTAAATACCGCAATCGGGATGGCAGCCTGCTGTTTATCGTTCAATAAATTTTGCATAGCAAAGCCTCAGTAAAGTGCTCATAACGGATGGCTGTCATCTGGTGCAGCCCAGTGGAGAGAGTGTATGGGAAGCGCGATTAAATGATAAGATAGCCAAATCAACATACACTTGTGCAAAAAATTCACCAATCATGACAAGAGAAAAGCTGAACGACCTCCAGGCATTTGTAATGGTAGCCAATGAGCGCAGTTTTACCCGCGCGGCCGCATTGCTGGGAGTCTCCCGTTCAGCGCTGAGCCATACGCTACAGGGGCTTGAAGAGCGGCTGGGGGTGAGGCTGTTAACCCGGACCACGCGGAGTGTTTCCCCGACTGAAGCGGGCGAACGTCTGTTAAACGTGCTGGCACCGCGACTTGGCGAAATCGAAGCGGAGCTCGCTTCACTGAGTGCATTTCGTGATAAACCTGCCGGCACGATACGTATTACCGCCCATGACCACGCCATCACCTCCATTCTCTGGCCGCGGCTGTTACCGGTGCTGAGGGAATATCCTGACATCAACATTGAATTCAATATGGGCTATGAACTGACGGATATTGCGGCCGGGCGTTTTGATGCTGGTGTGCGAATGGGCGATCAGGTAGACAAGGATATGATTGCGGTGTGCCTGACACCGGATGTACAGATGGCGGTGATTGCCTCACCCGCTTACCTGTCCGGCAAGCAGCCGATTGTAAAACCTGAAGATCTTCTGTCGCATAACTGTATTAATCTGCGGCTACCTACGCATGGGGGGTTATACGCGTGGGAGTTTGAGCAAAACGGCCAAAAAATCGACGTCAGGGTCAGCGGGCAAAGCGTATTTAACAATACCTTTCTGATGATTCAGGCGGCCATTGATGGCGGCGGCCTGGCCTATGTGCCCTATGATGTAGTGGTAAAATATATTGAGTCAGGCGAGTTAATCCAGCTACTGGCAGACTGGAGCCCATGCTTTCCGGGATATTATCTTTATTATCCCAGCAGGCAACACCTGCCTGCTGCTTTTGCCATCGTGATTGATGCCCTGCGCTGGCATCAAAGATAGCCCGATGTCCGAAGATGCTAGCTGGTTGCTTTAATCACAAAGGTCACCACGCCGAAGATCTCCAGCGCCTCTTCACTGCCAATAACGATCGGCGAGTAGCTGGCGTTCATCGGCATCAGCTGAACTCTGGGGCGCAACTGCAACTGTTTAACCGTGAACTCTCCTTCCAGCGCGGCGACCACAATGCTGCCATGTTCAGCACGCATCGAACTGTCTACCACCAGCATATCGCCGTCGCTGATGCCGCCCTCAATCATCGAGTCGCCACTGACTTTAATAAAATAGGTGGCGGCCGGATGCTGCACCAGCAGGTCGTTTAGATCGATGCGCTGCTCAACATAATCTGCTGCCGGAGAGGGAAAGCCACAGGGAACCCGATCGATAAACAGAGGTAACTGCATGATTGCGCGGACATCTACGGGGTTTAAAAATTGCATAACGGCTGATCTCAATTAACACTGTATATAATAACAGTATTATTAATTATGATGATCAAGCAAGTGGCTTTTTTGCTGCCGACGTGAAGCTGATGATGACAAAGAGATTTTAGTCTGAGGGGATAAAGCGGTATCTCCTCGCCAGCGGCGCGCAAACCGCACGCCCACTGGCGAGGAAATCATCATTGCGAACTACTTACGCCAGTTACGCGTCAGCTTTTTCTCAATCTCCACGACCACAAACAGCATGGCACCAATCATCAGCGAGATAATCCAGTAGCTGAACGGTAATGGACGCGTACCAAACAGCGTGTTCATCAGCGGCACATAGATAATCAGCGCCTGCAGCGCGATAAGCACCAGCGTCACCAGCCAAATACCTTTGTTTTTCAACAGGCCAGCATTTAACGAGAAGTGTTCTGAATCACGGCAGTTAATCATATATACCCATTGCGCCGTCACCAGCATTTGTAACAGCACGGTACGAATAAACTCCGTGCTGTAGCCACGTGGCTCTAACCACGCCTCAAGGATAAAGGCGCTAATGGAGATCAACAGGCCTACAAACACCACGCGCCAGATGGCATAACCATCCATAACATGGCTTTTCACATTGCGCGGTGGTCGCCGCATGGCATTTCTTTCAGCCGGTTCAAACGCCAGACCAAATGACAGCGTGGCCGAGGTCGCCATGTTCATCCACAAAATCTGTACTGGCGTCAGCGGCAGCAGATTCCCCATCAGAATGGCAATAATAATTAACAACCCCTGCGCGAGGTTGGTCGGCATAATAAACAGGATGGTTTTTTTCAGGTTATCGTAAACCCGACGCCCCTCTTTCACCGCGCTGGCAATAGTGGCGAAGTTATCGTCGGCGAGAATCATATCCGCGGACTCTTTCGTCACTTCGGTTCCCTTAATCCCCATCGCGATACCGACGTTAGCCTGTTTCAACGCTGGCGCATCATTGACGCCGTCACCGGTCATACCGACAATCGCGCCGGTCTCCTGTAACGCTTTGACCAACCGCAGCTTATGTTCCGGACTGGTGCGGGCAAAAATATCATACTCCTGCGCCACCGTTTGCAGCTCCCGATCGTCCATATGCTCCAGCTGATAGCCGGTAATTGACGAGGCGCTGTTGCCGATTCCCAGCATCTGGCCGATGGCCATTGCGGTTTCCTGATGATCGCCGGTGATCATTTTCACCCGGATTCCCGCCTGCTGGCACTGCTCAA
This sequence comes from Winslowiella sp. 2C04, assembly GCF_050037805.1. Lineage (NCBI taxonomy): Bacteria > Pseudomonadati > Pseudomonadota > Gammaproteobacteria > Enterobacterales > Erwiniaceae > Winslowiella > Winslowiella sp. 2C04. The sequence goes on from NZ_CP188300.1 coordinate 3,659,651, forward strand.
TCGCCGCAATCGCTTCAGGACGCGGTGGATCCATCATGCCGGCAATCCCCAGCAGCACCAGACCTTGCTGGAGGTCCGGATGATCCAGCGATGTCAGATTTTGCTCTACAGGCTTACGCGCGGCAGCCACCATGCGTAATCCTTCACTGGCATAGGTTGAGATAGCATTTTCCCAGTAAGCCAGATCCAACGGCACCACGCCATCTTCCTGCTGCTGCGACTGGCACAAGCGCAGTAACACATCCGGCGCGCCGGTCAGCAATACTTGCGCTTCGCCATCAATCTGGCAGGCAACCGCCATATATTTATACAGCGAATCAAACGGAATTTTACTGCCGATGGTGCAGGATGCGTCATCAAGCTGGGCTTTCGCCGCCAGCACTTTCAGTGCTCCTTCAGTTGGTCCACCGGTAATCACCCAATGCCCGTGATCGTCCTGACGCAGCTGGCTTTCATTACAGATATCCACGGTGCGCAGAAACTGGGTAAACACCGGAGACGTGTTTGGCGTGGCCGCTTCGCTGGCACCGGCCGGGTAAAAATCGCCGCGCGGCTCGTAGCTGCTGCCCTCCACTCGCCACACCTTGTCCGCGAGGATCACCGCTTTAACCGTCATTTCGTTCATCGTCAGCGTGCCGGTTTTATCCGAACAGATCACTGACATTGCGCCCAGCGTTTCTACCGTCGGCAGCTTACGAATAATCGCCTGGTTGCGCGCCATCGCCTGCACGCCGAGCGAGAGAATAATCGAGATAATCGCGGGCAGACCTTCAGGCACCGCTGCCACCGCCAGGCTGATCACCGAAAGTAAGAGTTCAGCAAACGGAATATCACGCAGCATCCAGCCGAAAATCAGCAGCGCCACCATCATCAGCAAAATGATGGCAAAAATGGCTTTGCCGAGCTTGTCCATCTGAACCAGCAGCGGAGTTTTATTCTCGTTAATCGACGAGAGCATTTCGTTGATATGCCCCAGCTCGGTATCGCCGCCGGTGGCAATAACCACTCCGGATGCGGTACCGGAGCTGACGGTGGTGCCGGAAAATGCCAGGTTTTTACGATCGCCGATCGATTTCTCGCCCTCAAGCGCCGCGAGCTTTTTCGATACCACCGTCGATTCGCCGGTCAGGATCGCCTCTTCCACCCGCAGATTGTGGATGTCGATCAAGCGCAGATCTGCCGGAATACGATCGCCAGGCCGCAGCATTACAATATCGCCGGGCACAATATGTTCGGTACTGATGGTAATATGCTGACCACCGCGCACCACCAGCGCTTCGCTGGAGAGCATATTCTGGATACTTTTTAATGACTTCTCGGCATTATTTTCCTGAATAAAGCCGATCAGCGCATTGATCACCGCAACGCCCAGAATCACCAGCGTATCGACCCAGTGCCCCATGATCGCAGTGACAATGGCGGCGGCTAATAACACATAGATCAATACATCTTTAAAATGAGAAATAAACTTAACAAACAGAGATTTAGGTTTCTTTTGCGGCAGGGCATTAGGACCATGTTCCAGTAACAGGGTCTGCGCATCGGCTTCTTTTAATCCCGAGGGGGAGCTGTTAAGTGCGGCAAGACTCTCTTCAACACTGCGCTGATACCACTGTTGTGTCGACGGAGAAGACTCCCCGCTGACCGGTTTGAACTCACTCATAACTTATTGACTCCTGTTTTCCCACAATACTCCCATGCCAGGTATGAGCCAGCAGCTCCACTGCATGGGATAAACAAATTGCCATAACGTCAGCCAGTCAGACGCTGTGGTTCAGAAAATCACGACAAAAAAGCCTTAAAAAAGATGAGGAATAGAAAACTCCATCAGGTATGTTCCAGGTCAAAAAAGTTAAATAGCCTGCTGTTAAGATGATATCTAATTAAGCATAATCGATATTATTCTAAAATCTATTTATAAGTTTTCTTTCGAAAAATACCGGTTCAGCTATAACTAGGGAATCTGTAGTTTTCCTCATTACCTTAATTATGGAAAGCCTATGAAAACCTATAGCGCATTCAGAATTGGCAGCTATGTTTTGCTGGCTGTCGCCAGCTGCACCATTACAGGATTAATGACTTATCTGATTGTTTCCAGCATGCAAGGCTAATGATACTCCGCCGCAACAGCGGACAGGCAGCATCGTGGAGAAAAAACGGCATAAACCCGGGCATGACTATTTAACTCACTGAATTTTAGATGCCGTACTACTTTCAGCAGCATAACTGCCGGTAAAGCAGATACCTCTGGCATGCTGCTGCCATTATTGATTACTTTCTCTGGCGTGAATTAAGGCCTTAGAAATAGTAAGGGGATACCTCTTGAAAAGAATACTTTTTATTATTGCCCTGTCGCTAGCGTTGACGGCATGCGATCGTAAGGAGCCTGAAAGTGACCACTCCCCGCGCCCGGTAAAAAGCATTGTAGTAAAATCCGATAACCTACTGAATGACAGAGTATTTCCGGCCAGAATTTTAGCCGGTGACAATACCGATATCGCCTTTAAACGTGCCGGTCAGTTGGAAGCGCTGCCGATCCGTGAAGGAATGTCGATTAAGGCCGGTCAGGTACTTGCCCGGCTGAATAATGTCGATGCCACGCTGCGGGTTAACGATCGGCAGAGCGCGTTTAATCTTGCCCAGCGCCAGTTCCAGCGCTTTCAGTCACTTTCCGGTAACGGTGCCGTTTCGCGCTCAGAGATGGATGTTCAACGCGCAAATCGCGACTCGGCCCGTGCAGCATTAGACAGTGCCAAAGAGGAGCTGAATTATCTGACGCTGACCGCACCGTTTGATGGTGTTATTGCACGGGTTAATGTGCGTAATCATCAGGTGGTGGCTGCCGGACAGACCATTGCCACTATCAGCCGTACCGAGATGCTCGATGTGGTGTTCACTATCCCCGAACGCCTGTTTACCGCGCTGGACGCCAGTAACGTCGATTATCAGCCGCGGGTACGCATTAACTCCCTGCCGGGTCGCGAATTTACCGCACGTTATAAAGAACACACCACCAATACCGATGCCGGCAGCTTAACCTATCAGGTCACCCTGGTGATGCCACGTCCGGACGATCTGCCTACGGTTGGCGGCTTAAGCGGTACGGTCACCGTCAGCCTCGGTAACTTACCGAATGCTTCGCGTGACACCACCATTATCGTGCCATCGGCGGCGGTATTTAATCCGGACAGCAGCCAGCTGAATCAGGCGCACGTCTGGGTGATCGCGAAAAATGAACAGGGTCTTTACCTGGAAGATCGCAAAGTAAGCGTGGGCCAGATGACCTCGCAGGGTATTGAAATCACTGAAGGCTTACAGGATGGTGAACAGATTGTCGTGGCAGGCGTCGCTGAGTTAAGCGCTCAGCAACCCGTGCGTATCTGGACGCGGGAACGAGGTCTGTAATGGGAATAATTGAGCGCTTTATTCAGAACAATATCCGCATCTGGTTGGCCATTTTATTACTCGGCGTCGGCGGCATTATTGCCCTGTTGAATATCAGCCGGCTGGAAGACCCTGCCTTTACCATTAAAACGGCGGTCGTGGTCACTCAATATCCAGGCGCGTCGGCACAGCAGGTAGAAGAGGAAGTAACGCTACCGCTGGAGAACGCGCTGCAACGGCTGCCGTATCTGGATAATATCACCTCTATTTCCAGCGTCGGCTTATCGCAGATTACCGTTAATATTGACGCCCGTTACCAGGCATCAGAACTGCCGCAAATCTGGGATGAGCTGCGCCGCCGGGTCGGCGATGCCGCCCGGCAGTTCCCGCCGGGCGTCTCTCAACCCTTTGTTAATGACGACTTCGGTGACGTCTACGGCTATTTCTTTGTGCTGTATGGCGACAATTACAACAATCAGGAACTGCGCGATTACGCCGAACAGCTTCGCCGTGAGCTAATCCTCGTGCCTGGCGTCGGAAAAGTGGCGATTGGCGGAGTAATCCCTCAGCAGATCCATGTTGATATTTCGCATGCCAAAATGGCAGCGTTTGGCATTACTCCGGCGCGGCTGGCAGATATTTTAAGCCGCCAGAATATCGTTTCCGACGCGGGCAGCATTACCGTTGGCAGCGAATCGATTCGCCTGCATCCTACCGGCGAATTCCAGAACCTTGACGACCTCGGTAATCTGCTGATTAGCACGCCTGGCAGCACCGGCAGCGTCTATCTGCGTGATATTGCCACCCTCAGCTCCGGCATCAGCGACAGCCCGGATAATATTTATCACGCTAACGGCCGCCCGGCACTGGCGGTCGGCATCTCCTATGTGCCTGGCGTCAATGTGATCAATGTCGGCGAAGCGCTTAATCAGCAACTGAGCCGGATGGAGAGCGGAAAACCAGCCGGTATTGAGCTTAAAGTATTCTACGATCAGGCACAGGAAGTGAAGCAGTCGGTCGACGGCTTTATTCTTAACTTCCTGATGGCACTGGCGATTGTTATCGGCACACTGCTGATATTCATGGGGTTAAAAAGCGGTGTAATTATCGCCGCCTCGCTGGCAATTAACGTGCTCGGTACGCTGCTGATTATGTATCTGGCGGGAATCGAGCTACAGCGGGTGTCGTTAGGCGCGTTAATTATTGCGTTAAGTATGCTGGTGGATAACGCCATTGTGGTGGTCGAAGGGGTGCTGGTCGATCGGCAACGCGGCAATAAGCTACTGAAGTCGATTACCCACGTGATTAAACGTTCCGCGCTGCCATTGCTCGGTGCCACAGTGATCGCCATCCTTGCCTTTGCGCCCATTGGCCTGTCGCAGGACTCCACCGGCGAATACTGCAAATCACTGTTCCAGGTGCTGCTGATTTCACTGATGCTCAGCTGGCTGACGGCTCTGACGCTGACCCCGGTATTTATCAAATGGGCATTCCGCAAAGCAGAGCAGACGCCACAGAGTGCGCCGCAGTCTGGCTCACCTTATGACGGCAAACTGTTCCGCGGCTATCGCCGCCTGCTGAGCGCGCTGTTACGCCACAAAACGCTGACCCTGACCACGCTGGTGGCGCTACTGGCGCTGTCGCTGTACGGTTTTGGTCAGGTGCGGCAGAACTTCTTCCCGTCGTCAAACACGCCGATTTTCTTTGTCGATCTCTGGATGCCCTACGGCACCGATATCCACTACACCAGCAAAATCGCCAGTGAAATTGAACAGCGGATCAATAAACAGCAAGGGGTGGCCGCGACCGTCACAACCGTTGGCCAGGGCGGGATGCGCTTTACCCTGACCTATAACGGACAACGACAGTACACCAACTATGCGCAGATTATGGTGCGGACTGATAACGAGCAGCGTATTGCCAGCCTGTCACGCGAAATCGAACAGGATATCCAGGCCAACTATCCGGAGGTCAACGAGCGGATTAAACGCATTATGTTCGGCCCTTCCGGCGACAGCGCCATTGAAGTTCGTATTCGCGGCAGCGAGCCGGATGAACTGCGCCGTATCGCCAGCCAGGTTGGCGAGATTATTCAGCGTGAAGGCCGGGTATTTACCGTACGCAATGACTGGCAGGAGCGCAGTAAAATCATCCGTCCGCAGTTCTCACCCTACCTGGGACGTGAACTGGGCGTTGATAAACGCGAAGTCGACAATGCCTTACGCATGAATTTCAGCGGGTCGCCGGTGGGTATTTATCGTGAAGGCTCACGCCTGATGCCAATGCTGTTGCGCACTCCTGATGCCGAGCGCCTGGATGCCAGCCATATCGCTAACATTCAGGTGTGGAGCCAGACGCAGAATCAATTTATTCCGCTGAGTAATGTGGTCAGTGAATTCACTACCGAATGGGAAGATCCGTTAATCATGCGGCGCGACAGGATGCGTATTCTGACGGTGCAGACCGATCCCGATCCGTTAAGCGACGAAACTTCCGGTGACGTGCTGGCGCGTATCCGCCCGCATATCGAAGCGTTACCGCTGCCGCCAGGTTACAGCATTGACTGGGGCGGCGATGAGGAGAACTCCCGTGAAGCACAGGCCGGGCTGTTCAGCACCCTGCCGATCGGTTTCCTGTTAATGTTTATTATTACCGTACTGATGTTCAGCTCACTGAAAAATGCGGTAGCCATCTGGCTGACCGTGCCGCTGGCACTGATTGGCGTCACCTTCGGCTTCCTGCTGACCGGTATTCCCTTCGGCTTTATGGCGCTGATTGGACTGCTCAGTCTGAGTGGCATGCTGATCAGAAACGGTATCGTACTGGTGGATGAAATTAACCAGCAGTTGGCGAGCAAAAGTCAGCACGACGCCATAATTGATGCTGCGACTTCTCGTTTGCGCCCAATTCTGCTGACCGCCTTCACCACCGTACTGGGGCTGGCACCGCTGCTGCGCGATGTGTTCTTCCAGAGCATGGCGGTGGTGATTATGTTTGGTCTCGGGTTCGCCACCGTGCTGACGCTGCTGGCACTGCCAGTGATTTATCAGTGTTTTCATTTGCGGGCCGGAAAAACGCAATAATGAACAGCAGCGGACTGAACCTGATTAAAACCTTAGGTTGCCTGACGGCGGTGACCTTTTTCACCCTTTACAACACTTATGACAACTATTCGTATAACTACAACCAGGCATTAGCCTTTCTGACGTTTATATCGACCATTGCAACGCCACTGTTTTTTGTGGTGGCGGGCTATCTGGATGCCGGTAGCCAGCATTCTCCAGAGTGGCAGCTGAAAAAAATCCGCCGGATTGTGGTGATTTTTCTGTTCTGGTACTCAATTTATTATTTTATTGAACCCTTCTATAAGGGCTATCTGATTCAGCCGTGGTTTGCGCTGGCGCTGGTGATCATCTACTGCTTCCATCCGCTGATTGACTGGCTGATAAAGCGGCGGGTGCTGTGTTTGTCGCTGCTCGGTCTGCTGCTGCTGTTCGCACTCGGTTACGATCTGCAAGCGGTGTCTCCATCGGAACACCGCTGGTTGTCGATTCCCGCCGAGTTTCGCCTCTGGACATGGCTACTGTATTACCTGACCGGGCAACTGCTGTTTGACCCGGCCATCGCCGCTTTTTACACCCGCCCACGCGTGGCGAAAGCCGCGCTGATCGCCGTGCCCTTTGTCTATGTTTTTACCTGGCTCTACGAAAAACACTTTTTCTTTGCCCTGTTCCGGGTAGAACGTGACGGTTATATCCTCACCGGTTCACAAGTTTATATTCTGGTGGTGCTGATCATTATTGCTATTAACGGGCTGAATATCTCGGAAAGTCTGAATCGAATCTCTGCCACCCTCAGTAAGACGATGACCGGCGTCTATATTCTGCACTACTCGTTTTTTAATCTGCTGATCCAGTGGATCAGCATTACCTCACTGGCATCCAAACTGTTTACTATCCTGCTGACTTTTTTGCTGTCGGTAATGCTGACGCTGCTCATGCTGCAGTTTAAGGTAACCAAACGGCTGGTGTCATTCTGACCCTCCAGCCGCCCAGCGTCTGAAGCGCCGATCACCTTCAGACGCGCTCCTCTTCCTTCTCCGGCTCGATTTCCGCATCGTCCACCCGTTCATCCTCTTCTTCGCTATTCACCATGGCTGACTGAATCTCTTCTTCATCAATCGTCGGGTTCAGCGCGGCAGCCAGAGGCGAACTGGCCAGACTGTCCGGCACCAGCACGTGAGGAAACTGCGTTTCGTCGGCAGGCGTGACCGAAGAGACTTTCTGCCAGCTGAGGGCTGCGATCACCACGCCGCAAAGACAGAAGAATGAATAGAGCATATTGCCGCCGAGCGGCTGCATCAGCGCACCGGTCAGCAGCGGCCCGATACAGGCACCGACGCCAAATGCCATCAGCAGACAGGCGGTCAGCGACACGCGCCGCTCGGGAACCACCTGGTCATTGGCTATCGCCACCGCCAGCGGATAGAGCGAAAACTGCATCATACTGGCGGCAAAAGCCAGCCCGACGGTCAGCGCGAACGGGAAAGAGACCGGCAATGCCAGCGGGCTGGCTGCCAGCGCAAACAGCAGCGCGGTAATAAACAGCAGGCGATTACGATCGACCCGATCTGACAACCAGCTCAGCGGGAATTGCGAAATTAAACCGGCAAAAATGGTGATGCCCATAAATATCCCGGTGAGATGGGTGCCGAACCCCAGCTGGCTGACATACACCGGCGCCATGCCGTAAAAGCCACCAACTACCATGCCGATAACCAGCGTCATGACCAGAATTCGCGGAATAGTTTTGAAAAAGTACCCCAGTTCCATTGGCGCGGGTGACATCGGCTGGGCATTGGTACGGGTTGTCAGCGCAATCGGCACCAGGCAAAGCGCAAAACAGAGCGCGACGATCATCAGGCTGGTCAGGCCAAAGCCGCTCTGTACCACCAGAATAAACTGACCGGCGGACAGACCAAGATAGGTCGCTACCATATACAGGCCAAAGATCACCCCGCGCTGACCCACTTCTGCCTGATCGTTCAGCCAGCTTTCCAGCACCATGTACTGGCACATCATGCACAGGCCGATAACCATTCGCAGGAAAATCCACAGCGGCAGATAGTCGGTCAGGCCATGCCCGAGCACCGAGGCGGTAATCACCCCGGCGCAGGATACATAAGCACGAATATGACCGACGCGGGCAATCAGGTTATGCCCGACCTTGCCGCCAATCACCAGGCCAATATAGTTGGCCGCCGTAATTCCCCCGATCAACGCCCCGCTCACCTGCTCGTGAGCCAGACGTAAAGAGACGTAGGTTGTCAGTAAACCGGAACCTAACAGCATTAATAACGTGGTGGTGTAGAGCGGTAAAAATGTTCTGAGGACTTTCTTCATTACGTCTCCCTGTAGCCTTAAGTCCGGTGAGATGATAAACCTTCCCGCTATCGTAGTATCAATTCCGCATAACCAGCAAATCGACAAGCGATATTCGGATTTCTGGAAACGATAAGTCGAACATTTAGTGAACTACTTCACTCTTCCAGACAAAAGTTTACAGAATCGTTCGTGCCGCTTTGTGCAAATTCACATCACTGTCAACCTGACCTCTGACTCACCAGATGGGATAGTGGACGCTAATTGCGACCATTAACCGGCGGCGTCTTTGTGCAACTGCCTCAGGCTTTTCCCGCCGCCAGCATTAATGATTATCCCGGTAAATCATCTGATTTGGATGAAATTGAAGGGGCCGTTATGACAGGACATGACAATGCAGCGGTGCGGAGTGCGAACCGCAAGTTCTTTGCCCGCATTATTCCGCTGTTAATGCTGATGCTGATAATTAACCAGATCGATCGTTCGAATATCGATTTTATCAAACATCAGCTGGAACTGGATGTCGGGATCAGCACCGCGGCATTCGGTTTCGGCGCGGGGCTGTTTTTTATTGGCTACGCGCTGTTTGAAGTGCCCAGTAATATCCTGCTGGATAAACTGGGCGCACGCACCTGGCTGACGCGTATTATGATCACCTGGGGCGTGGTGGTGTTTGCCACCGGATTTATTCAGACCCCAACCCAATTCTATATCGCCCGTTTTCTGCTCGGCATCGCCGAAGCCGGTTTCTTTCCCGGCCTGCTGTTTTACTTCCGTAAATGGGTACCTAATGTGTATCGCGGGCGTGCCACCGCCCTGATACTGAGCAGTTCAGCCGCCGCTTACCTGTTGTCCGGGCCGATTACCGGTGGACTGCTGGAGATGCATGATTTTCTCGGCATTGCCGGCTGGAAATGGGTGTTGTTTATCGAAGGTGCCATCTCGGTATTAGTGGGTATTTTTGCGATTGGCTGGCTGGTTTCCGCTCCGGAAAGTGCAAAGTGGCTGACGCCGCAGGAAAAAACTGCCCTGAACAGCACGCTGGCCGAAGAGTCAACCTCACGCGATCGCACCTCACGCGAAGTTTCAAAGTGGAAGCTGCTGTTCGAAGGGCAGATGGCCTATCTCTGTTTCCTGTTTTTTACCATGTGTATGACCGGCTATACCCTGGTTTTCTGGCAACCACAGATCATCGCGCGTATCGGAGGGCTGTCACCGTTTGAAGTTGGGCTGCTGACCTCGGTACCCTGGCTGTGTGCGATCATCGCCATCAATATTCTTGGCCGACTGGCTGACCGCTTTCATCATCGACGCGAACTGATGCTGTCGATTGCGCTGGTGGTGACGGCTATCGGCACCTTCCTTTGCGCGACGGGCAGCCCGATTTTCGGCCTGCTGGCACTGTGCATCGTCTGCGTCGGCAGCAAGTCCAGCGCGGTGCTGTTCTGGCCTATTCCACAGGCTAACCTGCCGTCCAGCATTGTGGCTCCGGGTATCGCCCTGATCAATTCGCTGGGAAATTTAGGCGGCTTTTTTGCCCCGACGGTATTTGGTTATCTCGAACTGAAAACCGGCAGCACCATGGGTGGACTGATGGGGCTGAGCGCCTTCTCGGTCTTTGCCGCCATTACGCTGTTGTTTGTTAAAACGCGCCCTAAACCTGTTGCGATGGAGAAGTCACCAAATGTCTGATTCGCCCGTCATCACCGACGTCAAAGTTATTCCGGTCACCGGTTACGACAGCATGCTGTTAAACATCGCTGGTGCGCACAGCTGCTTTTTTTCACGCGTATTGCTGGTGATCACCGACAGCGCCGGCCATAGCGGCGTCGGTGAAATTCCCGCCACTCAGGTGGTACAAAAAATTCTGCAAAATGCCGCGCCTTTCCTGATCGGGCAGAAAATTACCCGGCTGAATGCGCTGGTGGCCGAAATGCACCAGCGCGATCTTAACGGTGAGCATCCGGATATGCTGCAGTTTCCGCAGGCGCGCGCCTGGGATCTGGAGCGGCATTACAATGCGGTGGCAGCGGTTGAAGCCGCGCTGCTGGATTTAATGGGCCAGTTTCTTAATGAGCCGGTGGCAGAGCTACTGGGTGCTGGCAAACAGCGCGATGAGATTCCGGTGCTGGGCTATCTGTTTTATATCGCCGATCGCCAGCGGGCGGATATGCCCTATCAGCCCGGCCGACAGGATCAACATCCCTGGTATCACCTGCGCCACCAGCAGGCGATGGGCATCGATGATGTGGTGCGGCTGGCCGAAGCGGCGCAGGATCTTTATGGCTTTAAGGACTTTAAGCTGAAAGGCGGCGTACAGCGCGGCGAAACCGAAATCGAAACCGCGGTAGCGCTGAAAAAACGCTTTCCTGAGGCGCGGGTTACCGTCGATCCAAACGCCAGCTGGTCGCTTGAACAGGCGATTACGCTGTGTCGCGGTATGGGCGATGTACTGTCGTATGTCGAAGATCCCTGCGGCGCAGAGCAAGGCTATTCCGGGCGTGAAACTCTCGCCGAGTTTAAACGCGCCACGGGATTACCGGTCGCGACCAATATGATTGCCAATGACTGGCGACAGCTTAATCATGCGCTACAGCTGAACGCCATTGATATTCCGTTAGCCGATCCGCATTTCTGGACGATGCGCAGCGCGGCCACTGTCGGACAGCTGTGCCATGAATGGCGACTGACAATGGGCTGCCACTCCAATAACCACTTCGATATTTCACTGGCGATGCTGGCACACCTTGGCGCGTCTGCACCGGGCGAGATCACTTCGTTCGATACCCACTGGATTTGGCAGGACGGGCAATACTTAACCAAAGAACCGCTGCAAATCCGTAACGGTAAAATCAGCCTGCCTGATAAACCCGGTTTCGGTATTGAACTTGACTGGGAAAAAGTGGAAGCGGCCAACCGTTTATATAACAGCCTGCCGGTTAAAGATCGTGATGATACGCTGCCGATGCAGTATCTGATCGATGGCTGGCAGTTTAATCCAAAGCAAGCCACGCTGCTGCGTTAACATCCGCTCGGGCAGCGAAACAAGACATCCAGCGGGAGCCGTTTTCGGCTCCCACTCTGATGGCATACCGACTATTGCGCTGTCAGTGAGTAAACAGCGTAAAAGTACCCGCATAGTAATTTACCATCCAGCCGACGTAACCAATCCATACCAGCATCATCAGACCTAAAGCGAATTTACCTGTCATGTTCCTGTCCCCTGTTTCATCAATTTATTGAGAAATTGTTGTTTGTCATAAGAGTGACAGGACGCCTGATGGCGAATATTGCGCAGGATCAATTTAAAGCGTAATTGTGCGAAAGTTGCTAAACAGAGGTTAGCAAACGGTTACCCCTATTTTTTGAGGGGAGTTTTCGGGATAGAATAACCACCATAAAAAATAATTAATTTTTCCGTCATGCGGAAAAAATTCGGGCGTCTCGCCCGGGCATTGTCGTCTATCAGGGCCAGGAAATGAAAAATAAACATCCCTTTCCAGGCGCGGAAGTATCACTTTCGCGTCGTAAGGTATTGATGGCAGGTGCAATAATCCTCGCCAGCGGCATTACAACATCCGCACTCCCTGCATTTGCTTTACCCTCACAATCAGAACAACTCACCTCCTTTATGCAGTTGTCACGCCTGTTGGTCAATCACCAGCTGGATGACGGCGTGGGTCAGCGGATGCTGGCCCTGCTGATCGAAGAGAATTCTACTCTGGCTGATTCCATCCGGCAGATTCTGGCGATTGCTCATCAGCATCAGGCGACACGGGTTGAAGATTTCTTTGCGGCGATACCGCAAGGCCCGCTCAACGAGCTGGCCCATAAGATTATCTTTGGCTGGTATACCGGCAGTCTTGAGCCGACGCGCTCCGCGAAAACTTTCGCCTTTGAACAGGCGCTGAGTTATCACACCACGCTGGATGTGATCACGATTCCATCTTATGGGCTGAGTGGCCCGAATAACTGGAGTCGTCCCAATACACCGGTCGCAAATATGCCCCGTTTCTGATCCCCTGATAAAAGCTGATTTTTATGGCAACTCCTTCTGAATCCACCGTGGTAATCGTTGGAACCGGCGTCGTTGGCGTGGTGATCGCCGAACAGCTTCTTGATGCCGGTATTTCCGTACTGATGCTGGAAGCCGGTCCTCGGGTTTCTCGCGCAGAGATCGTTGAAAACTATCGTAATCTTCCCATGGCGGCAAAAGGTAACCCCATTGAATGTTACCCGTCGCGCAAGTGGGCACCACACCCGGAACCCGCAGGTGCCGGTAAAGGTTATCTGCAGTTAAGCGGCAGCGACTCCTATGCACAAAGCTATGTTCGCTACGCGGGCGGCTCGACCTGGCACTGGGCCGGAACCTGCTGGCGACTGACGCCAGATGATATGCAGTTACACACCCGCTATGGCGTTGGCCGCGACTGGCCGTTTGATTATCAGACGCTGGAACCCTACTACGTGCGCGCCGAATATAAGCTGGGTATTTGCGGCCCGGATGAACCCGCGTTGCAGTGGCCGCCACTGCGTTCCAAACCCTATCCAATGAAAGCGTTGCCGTTTGGTCCAGGCGAAAGCCGTTTTACCGAGGTGGTAAAAACCCTCGGTTATCACAATATTCCCTGCGCTCAGGCGCGCAACAGCGGCATTTCTTACGATGAGCGCCCGGCCTGCTGCGCCAATAATAACTGTGTGCCGGTATGTCCGGTCGGGGCCAAGTATGATGCCGCCACGGCACTGTCGCGCCTTGAGTCTAAAGGGGCAGTGATTATCGATAACGCCGTGGTATGGCGCGTCGAAACTGACAGCCGTAATCAGGTTGCCGCGGTACATTATTATGACCAGCACAAGCAGACGCATCGCGTGGGCGGCAAGCTGTTTATCCTCGCCTGTAACGGCCTGGAAACGCCAAAACTGCTGCTAATGTCAGCCGATGAGCGCAATCCAAATGGCCTGGCAAACAGTTCCGATCAGGTTGGCCGTAATATGATGGATCACCCGCAGATTACCATGACGGTGACGCTGCAGGAGCCGTTCTGGGCCGGTGTTGGCCCGGTGGTTAATAGCGGAATTATGGAAACCTCGCAGGGAGATTTCCGTGCACAGCACGCCGGTGCCTATTTCCGTTTTAACAACTTCGCACGTAACCGTTTTGTCACCTTTGGCGCGCTGAAAAAAGGGCTGGTCGGTCAGGCACTGGATGAAGAGATCCGCCGGATGACCGCCTGCACCGCCGATATTGTTATGGCGCATGAAATTCTGCCGGATCCTAATAACCGCCTGACGCTCTCAGACGAGAAGGACTGGTTGGGACTGCCTAAGCCCGCGATTCACTATGATGTCGGCGATTACGTGCGCCGCTCCGCAGAGCAGTATTCGCTGCCTATCGCACGCAAAATTGCTGAGGCGATGGGGGCCACAGAGGTGAAGTTCTCCACCCAGTTTAATCAGAGTAAACACATTATGGGCGGCACCATTATGGGTAACGATGCGGCTCATTCGGTGGTTGACGCCGACTGTCGCGCCCACGATCATGCCAACCTGTTCCTGCCCGGCGGCGGCGCGATGCCAAGTACCGCTTGTGGCAACAGCACCCTGACGATGGTTGCCCTCGCCTTTAAAGCATCCGATGCCATTCTCCAGCAGCTCCAGGAGAAAGCATCATGAAATATTCCCTGCTGATGTTACTGGGCATAACGCTGTTCAGCAGCGCTGCATCGGCTGAAAGCGATCTGACGCTGATTAAAAAAGGCGAATATCTGGCGGTGGCCGCCGACTGCACCGCCTGCCATACCGCCTCATCCGCACAGCCATTTGCCGGTGGCAAAGTGATTGCTTCCCCAGTAGGCGAGATTATTGCTACCAATATTACGCCGTCAGCCACAGACGGTATTGGTCACTACAGCGAGCAGCAATTCTCCGCTGCGCTGCGTAAAGGGATCCGTGCAGACGGTGCCAATCTCTATCCGGCAATGCCTTACACCGCTTATGCCACGCTGACCGATGACGATATCCACGCGCTGTACGCTTACTTTATGTCAGGCGTGCAGGCGGTGGATAAAGCTACCGCGACCACTCAGTTGCCGTTCCCGCTGAATATCCGCTTTTCGATGAAGTTCTGGAACGCGCTGTTTCTGAAACCTGCCGGTTACACTGCCGATACTTCGCAGTCGGCCAGCTGGAATCGCGGTCGCTATCTGGCAGAAGGGGCAGCCCACTGTAGTACCTGCCATACCCCACGCGGCTTCTTAATGCAGGAGAAGCAGGATCAGGCGCTAACCGGTGCCCAGGTCGGCCCCTGGTATGCGCCCGATATCACCGCCAATCCGCTAAGTGGAATTGGTCAGTGGTCGCGGGAAGAGCTGGTCACCTACCTGCGCACCGGCCGGCTGGTAGGCAAAGCGCAGGCGGCGGGCAGTATGGCAGAAGCTATCACCCACAGCTTCCAGCATCTTACCCGTCAGGATCTGAATGATATTGCTGAATACATTGAGAGCGTGCCGGGCAATCCGACCGCAACAACCGGTCAGTCGCGCTTTGAACAGGGTCATCCGGGGAACGCGCTGGCGACTTTCCGTGGCAAGCCGTTTAGCGCGCCAGTCGATGACGAAGGCGCCCGACTCTATTCGGGTAACTGTGCCTCCTGCCACGGCATCAACGGCCAGGGGACTGCCGACGGTTTTTATCCCAGCCTGTTCCATAACTCGGCAACCGCCGAATCTAATCCGTCGAATCTGATCGCCACTATTTTATTTGGGGTCGAGCGCAACACGGCAGAAGGCGATGTGTTTATGCCACCGTTTGGCGATCAGCCGAATGCTCTTAATCATATGAACGACAATCAGGTAGCAGCGCTGTCCAACTTTATACTTCGAATGTATGGCGATGCTGCACAGACGGTAACGGCTCAACAGGTGGCGGTCATTCGTCAGGGAGGCCCGACGTCACCGCTGGTGATGCTGGCGCAGATTGGCGTCGGCGCAGGTGCGCTGGTGATAGTCGCCGTGATGATTGTGCTGTGGTATCGCCGCAAGCGTAAAACCGCCTGATACGCGATTGCTGGATTATCCTGTTCGCCACCAGAGACGTCGCCTTCGGGCGGCGATTTTATGAGAAAAATAATACGATGAAACAATACACACGCAGACGCGTTCTTAAGCTGGCCGGAGTTGTAGCACTGACCGGCATCGCGGGGAAAATCCTGCCGCTGCCGAAGCTGAATGCCGCAATGCCAACACGTCACACGCAAGGGCTGGCCGATCTGTTGCAAATATCCCGTCAACTGACAATGCAGACCTCACTGAATGAAGCCGTCGGCCTGGCACTGTTTAATGCGCTGCAACTGATACAGCCGAATATTTCTCAGGAACTGGGGCAGTTAAAACAGCTGCTGGCGCAGCAACCCGAGCTGCTGGAACAGCCGTTGCTGAGCTTCCCGGAAAGCAATGCCAGCGAGGAGAAACTGGCAAAGACCATCCTCGCAGGCTGGTACAGCGGTGTGGTGGGTAAAGGTAAGCAGGCAATTTATATCACTTACGTCAACACCCTGGCTAACCAGCTGGTCGCCGACAAACTGGTGCCGCCGAGCTTCTCTTACGGGCCTTGCGGTAGCTGGCAGCAAAAACCTTAAAATCAATTATTTAGAGTAATGTCATTGATGGATAAAAATAATTCTGCCGACGTCGTGGTGATTGGTGCCGGTGTTTGTGGCTCCCTGCTAGCCACCCGCCTGGTCAAAGCCGGTAAATCGGTATTGCTGCTGGAATCCGGCCCGAAAGTCGGGCGTGCTGAACTGGTTGAGCGCTTTCGTGAGTCGGCGTTTAAGTCCGACTTTATGTCACCCTATCCGTACTCGGAACTGGCACCGCAACCGCGCTTTACGCCAGAACCCAACCATTATCTGGAACAGACCGGACCACACGCTTTCCAGGCGCAGTATATTCGTATGTTTGGCGGTACCAGCTGGCACTGGGCGGCGCAGCTCTGGCGCTATCTGCCCAACGACTTTCGTCAACACAGCGTCTACGGCATTGGTAAAGACTGGCCAATCAGCTATGACGACCTGGAAGACTATTACTATCAGGCCGAAGTGATTGCCGGTGTTGGCGGCTCAATGGATACCGGTTCGCCACGCGCCAAACCGTTTCCGATGGAGCGCGTTCCTGCTTCCTGGCTGCAACAGCGCGTTACCGAACGTCTGGCACCGGATTTTAAAGTGCTGGATGACTGCACCGGACGCAACAGCCACAGCTACGATGGTCGTCCGGCCTGCTGCGGCAATAACAACTGCATGCCGCTGTGTCCGATTGACGCGCAATACCATGGCGGTATCGCCGCCAGTCAAGCAGAAGCGTCCGGAGTGAAGATAGTGACCGAAGCGGTGGTGTATAAACTGGAACATGACAGTCAGGGCAAGATTACTGCCGTCCATTACTATGACTGGGAAAAAGTCAGTCATCGCGTCACCGGCCAGACATTTGTTCTGTCGGCAAACGCCATTGAGACGCCGAAATTACTGCTGATGTCCACCAGCGAGAAATTCCCGACCGGCATTGCCAACGCCAGAGATAATGTTGGCCGCAACCTGTGCGATCATCCGGCGATTGGCATTACCTTCGACGTAGATGAACCGATCTGGCCTGGCCGTGGCCCGGTCAGCCCAAGCTCCATCGGGCAGTTCCGCGACGGTGATTTCCGCTCAGAACATGCACCGTTCCGTATTGATATCTCTAACGCCTCGCAGGTGGCTGCCGTCACCAAAGAGCTGCTGGCCGAAGGCTACTACGGTAAGAATCTTGAAGAGCAGATTCGCTTTCGTGCCGCTCGCCGCCTGAGCATCAAGAATGCCCTTGAGCAGCTGCCGGACCGCAATAACCGCGTCACGCTTAGCGACAAAAAAGATGCGCTTGGTCTGCCAACGCCCGCGCTTTACTGGAGTATGGATGACTACGTGTTGAAAGGCACCGAAGTCACGCGCCAGTGTTACGACCAGATTGCGGCAAAACTGGGCGCGACCAATATCAAACACAGCAAAAGCGGTGCGTTCTCAAACCGTCAGCATATCACCGGCACGCTGTCGATGGGCCTCGATCCAGCCAACAGCGTCACCGACCAGTGGGGCCGTGCCCACGATCATCAGAACCTGTTTATGGTCGGCACCGGCGTAATGCCAACGGTGGGAACCTGTAACGTAACACTGACGGCGATGGCACTGGCGTTAAGAACCGCAGATAAAGTGCTTGAGGAGACTCAACATGGGTAAGCGGTGGAGAAAAGTGCTGCCGTTGGCAGCCGTGTTGCTGGCGATGAACAGCAGTATCGCGGTTGCCAGCGCAGATCAGAGTGAATTAATTAAACGTGGGGAATACCTGGCAATTGCCGGTGACTGTGGCGCATGCCACAGCGACGAAGGCAAAGCGGCGTTCAGCGGCGGGCATCCGATTGTCAGCCCACTCGGCACCATTTACAGCACCAATATCACGCCATCGCTTAGCGCCGGGATCGGCAACTATACCGAGCAGCAATTCGCCGACGCGCTGCGTAAAGGGGTACGCGGCGATGGCAGCCAGCTGTATCCGGCAATGCCTTACACCGCTTACGCCACGCTGACCGATGAAGATGTCTCCGCGCTTTATGCCTATTTTATGCATGGCGTAAAGGCAGTCGATACGCATCCGCAAGCCACGGCGCTGCCCTTCCCGTTTAACCTGCGCTTCTCGATGGCGGCGTGGAATTTGCTGTTCCTGAATGAGAAACCGTTTACGCCAGACAGCGCACATTCCGCAGAGTGGAACCGCGGTGCTTATCTGGTAAACGGTCTGGCGCACTGCAGCACCTGCCACACACCGCGTAACTTTTTAATGGCGGAGAAGCAGGATCAGGCGTTATCCGGCGCATCACTCGGTACCTGGTATGCGCCAAATATCACGCCAGACAGCCAACATGGCATAGGTAACTGGAGCCGTCAGATGCTGGCGGAATACCTGATGACCGGCCACACCAGCAATGGTGCTACGGCGGGCGGCCCGATGCTGGAGGCTATCGACAAGAGCTTCTCGCGGATGACGCCAGAAGATATTAATGCGATGGCCGCTTATCTTTTACCTGATGATAAGCAGCACGGCACTGCGCCCTCACCGGAGGGATTAACACCGGTTCGCGGCGATGACACACCACAAGCATTGTCGAAGCTGAGTCGCGGTGAAAGTATTTACCGTAACAACTGCGCCTCCTGCCATAACTTAGCGGGTGCCGGACTGAACGGTTTACCGGCGCTGGCAGGCAATCCGGTGCTGGATAAACCCAACGCGGATAACGTGGCGATGGCGGTACTGGATGGCGTCTGGCCTGAGCACCGACAGGGCATGATCGGCTTCCGGCATGAGCTTAACGATAGCCAGATTGCTGACGTCACCAACTATCTGATGAGCGATATTGCTCACCGCAACGTGCAGATAAGCGCTGAGCGGGTTGCAGAACTCCGCCAGGGCGGTGCGACCTCACCGCTGCTGTTAATGGCACGAGGCGGCATGATTGCCGGTGCAGTAGTGGTAGTAATTCTGCTGATGTGGTTACTCTGGCGTCGTCGTCATCAATAATCGTTAAATCCGGTTAATTTCGCCTCATCCGGGGCGAAATTAATCAGCTTATCCCTCGCTATAGCGCCAACCCCACTAAGTTTGTAGTACAAAGTTGAGGAAAAATCTGGCAATCACGGTAAAGTACGCTGTCAGATATTTTGCCAGGGAGAGCGTATGGCTATCGCTAAAACCGACCGAATTATTACCATCCTCGGCAGCCAGATTGTCAGCGGCAAATATGTGCCGGGCACCTCGCTGCCAACCGAAGCAGAACTCTGTGAAGAGTTTGCCACCTCGCGCAATATCATTCGTGAAGTGTTTCGCTCACTGACGGAAAAGCGGCTGGTGGAGATTAAGCGCTATCGTGGTGCTTTTGTTGCGCCGCGTAGCCAGTGGAATTTCCTTGATACTGAAGTGCTGCAATGGGTGCTGGATAATCAATACGATCCGCAGCTGATTGCCGCCATGAGCGAGGTCCGTAACCTGGTTGAGCCAGCGATTGCCCGCTGGGCCGCCGAACGCGCGACCTCCAGTGACCTGACGCTGATTGAAACTGCGCTGAATGATATGGTGGCGAATAATCAGGATCGTCAGGCGTTTAACGAGGCCGATATCCGTTATCACGATGCCGTGCTGCACGCTGCTCACAACCCGGTTTTACAGCAGCTAAATGTGGCGATTCGCTCGCTACAGCGCGTGGTGTTTGAGCGAACCTGGATGGGTGATGCCGCAAATATGCCGAAAACGCTTCAGGAACATAAAATCCTGTATGACGCGATTCGCCATCAGAATCCTCAGGCTGCCGAGCAGGCGGCGCTGGCGATGATCGCCAGCTCTACCCAACGGCTAAAAGATATTTCCTGAGTATCCAGCTTTCAGGAGCGGGACGTTTTCCGCTCCTGTAATCAAAAGATATTAGCGGATAACGGCTGGAAACCGTACAGATATGACCAGCAACATTATTCAGCTGATTTTCTGGCGTAACGGCCTGCACTGAAACGCCCCAGGCGTGCCGCGGCTCAAATATAAAACCAAACAGCGGCATGCATTGTTGGGATAAAAGATAAATCGGTTGGTTATCGGTAAAAATCTTTCTTAGCCGTTGGTTCCATTAATCTCCAGCGCCTTACAGGTAAAGTAAGATCCGCACACGCATAACATCACCGGAACAAAATAATCGTGGTCCATATGGGTAAACTCCATGATCAGCACCACTGCGGTAAACGGCATTTGCATTGATGCGGCAAGAAATGAAGCGCCGCCCACCAGAGCGTAGCTGCTGCCGTCTCCGCCCGGCATCACGGTTTGCCACGCGGTAAACAGCAAAATACTGAGCAAGGCGCCAACGGTCAGCCCGGGCGTCAGTAATCCGCCCTCAGCCCCGCCGCGCAGTACCGCCAGGATAACCACCAGCTTCAGCACCAGCAGAATCGCCGCCAGCCAGAGATCAAGGCTACCATTTAGCGCCAACTGCATCGGCCCTTTGCCATTACCCGGCAGTTGCGGAAAGAACAAACTTAGCCCAGCCAACAGCGTAAAGGCCAGCAGGCTGTAAACCGGCATTTGCCAGTTGGTTTTCACCTGACGCCGCACACCGGTAGTCAGCTTACGAAAAACCCACGCCGCAGCGCCAAGAATTGGCCCGGCAATCAGCGCCCACCACACCAGAGAGTGAGTAACCTCACCGGCAGCAAAGTGATATTGCGATTCATTACCCAGACCAAAAGTCGCCACCCAGGCCGCAATCGCCGAGGTAAGCATTGCGGCCAGCGCGCTTTCCCAGCGGAACGAGACCAGTAATACTTCGAGAGTAAATACCGCTCCGGCCAGCGGCACATTATAGACCGCCGCCAGTCCGGCTCCGGCACCACAGGCCAGCAGAATGCGGGAATCTTCCAGCGATAATCCCAGACGGCGTGCTACCACTCCGGCGGTCAGCGCACCGACTTCACGCGGCGCAACCTCCCGCCCTAAAGGAGAACCGAGCGCTACGGTAATAATTTGCAGCAGCGCATGAATTAACGTGGTGAAAAAAGGCATCGTCTTATCCGGATCCTTCACCACCGCGCTGATTGAAACCCGCGGCTTTCCGAAGCGTGCCAGCAGCCACCAGCCACATCCGGCAACCAATCCGGCCCCGACAATTACCGCAAAACGCCGTTGCGCACTGGCATCCGTTACCCCTTGCAAAAAGGACTCGGTGCCCACCACCTCATCCATGCTGTAGCCAAAAGCCAGATGCTGGATAGCATGAAGTAATAATGCCAGCAGCATCGCGCCCAGTCCGGCGATGATACCGGTCAGCACCAGTGCCAAAAGTCGATGAAAAACCAGGTTACCGCTGGTGACTTGTGTCATAAGTTCAAAGCCTTAACTAATAGATAGGCTAACTATAACCCGAAACAGAGGTATCGAGGCGAACAACAACTTTCTGTTGGCTGGCGATCTGCACCTCACATTGGTTTATTCTCTCTTCAGCTTCATTAGCGCTTTTTTCACTGTCACATTGCAAAGTGACAAAGAGGCTCTATAGTTCGTTGGTGATTTTTTACGAGGAACACCCATGAGATTCAAAGGATTAACTAAAGGTTTCTTTATCCTTATATTGTTTATTGTCACCATCGCCTTCTTCGATGTGCTTGCACCTTATTACTCCGCTATTTTATGGGCAGCCATCCTGGCAGTGATTTTCCATCCATTAAAATCAAAAATCCGCCAGAAACTGGGGGATAAAAACGGACTGGCGGCATTTGTCACCTTACTGGTAATTTGCCTGATTGTTTTCACGCCATTGGCGATCATTGCCTCTTCACTGGCGTTTGAAATTAATACGGTTTACAACAAACTACAGGGTAATAATACGCAATTTCCGGCGGTGCTCGCCGAGCTGTTGCAGCATCTGCCAGGCTGGGCCAGGAACTTCCTTGCCGAGAATAACCTTGATAATGCCGCTGACATTCAGCAGAAACTTTCCGACGTGGCGCTGAAAGGCGGACAATATCTTGCCGGCAGTGTGTTCCTGATTGGTAAGAGTACTTTCAGTTTTACTATTGGCTTCGGCATTATGCTGTACCTGCTGTTCTTCCTGCTGAAGGACGGTTCGTACCTGGTACGCCTGATTCTTGAGGCGCTGCCGCTTTCTACCCACGTGAAGCATCATCTGTTTATGAAGTTTGCCGCCGTCTCGCGGGCAACGGTTAAAGGTACGGTGATAGTCGCGGTGGTACAGGGTGCGCTCGGCGGGATTGCCTTCTGGATTACCGGCATTGACGGCAGCGTATTGTGGGGCGCGCTGATGGCATTCCTGTCACTGATCCCGGCAGTGGGTTCAGCGATTATTTGGGTACCGGCAGCCATCTACTTCTTCGCCACCGATATGCTGTGGCAGGGCATATTTATCGTACTGTTCTTCGTGGTGGTTATCGGCCTGGTGGATAATATCTTGCGTCCGCTGCTGGTCGGCAAAGATACCAAAATGCCGGACTATATGATTCTGATTGCCACCCTTGGCGGTATGGAAGTATATGGCATTAACGGCTTTGTTATCGGTCCACTCATTGCAGCGCTGTTTATTGCCTGCTGGAACCTACTGTCAGGCCGCGATAATGCCGAGAACGCGGAAGAGATAGGTGATGAGTTTATTGAAGAAGGGAAAAATCATCCGGTGGAGTAAATTGAGAATTTAAATAATTAGCGTTAAAAATCGGCCTTTAACCGGGCCAATTTTTATAAATATATTGCGCATTTTATCTGCACTAAGCCAAGATCAGCGTTAGCCGTAACAAGATGACAAGCCCCTCTCACCAGGCTAACTTAGCCCAGCGTGTCGATAAACGATGTCCAAGATGATAGACTTCAGTTTTCCAGAAACCATTGTTTCAAATAATGTTAAAACTATTTGTCCGATATACTTCGATAGGCGTTCTAAACACGCTGTTGCATTGGCTGATTTTTGCAGTATGTCTCTATGGCTTTCATACAAATCAAGCGCTGGCAAATCTCGCCGGGTTTGTCGTAGCTGTCAGTTTCAGTTTCTTCGCTAATGCCAAATTCACATTTAATTCATCAACAACTACCATACGTTACGTCATGTACATTGGGTTCATGGGAGCGTTAAGTGCTACCGTGGGCTGGACGGCTGATAAGTGCGCCTTGCCGCCACTGGTTACTCTGGTTACCTTTTCCGCTATCAGTCTGGTATGTGGTTTCATCTACTCAAAGTTAATTGTCTTTAGGAATGCGAAATGAAAATTTCTCTGGTCGTTCCGGTTTTTAATGAGGAAGACGCGATACCCATTTTTTATAAAACGGTTCGGGAATTTGAAGAGTTAAAGCAACATGATGTGGAGATCGTCTTCGTTAATGATGGCAGTAAAGATGCGACAGAGTCCATTATTAATGCACTGGCTGTTTCAGATCCCTGTGTGGTTCCTCTTTCATTTACGCGCAACTTTGGCAAAGAGCCTGCGTTGTTTGCCGGGCTTTCTCACGCAACCGGTGACGCGGTCATCCCAATTGATGTTGACTTGCAAGACCCCATAGCAGTGATTCCACGCTTGGTTGAGAAGTGGCAGGCGGGTGCAGATATCGTGCTGGCCAAACGCTCTGACCGTACAACTGATGGAAGACTAAAGCGTAAAACTGCAGAGTGGTTTTACCGGCTGCATAATAAAATCAGCAATCCGAAAATCGAAGAGAATGTTGGTGACTTTCGTCTTATGTCCCGGCAGGTGATAGAGAATATTAAGCTTATGCCGGAGCGTAACCTTTTTATGAAAGGCGTGCTGTCCTGGGTAGGTGGAAATACTGAGGTCGTTGAGTATACCCGCGCAGAACGTGTTGCCGGCAACACAAAATTCAATGGCTGGAAACTGTGGAATCTTGCGCTGGAAGGGATCACTAGCTTCTCAACATTTCCACTTCGTGTGTGGACTTATATTGGCATGTTCGTCGCCGGGCTATCGTTCATGTATGGTGTATGGATGATTTTAGATACTCTGGCGTTCGGCAATCCGGTGCGAGGCTATCCGTCTCTTATTGTATCGGTTTTGTTTCTCGGCGGCATTCAACTTATTGGTATCGGTGTGCTGGGAGAGTATATTGGCAGAATTTATATAGAGATAAAGCAAAGGCCGCGTTACATCCTTAAGGAAAATAAATAATGATTAGGATAGATAAGAAAGAAATTATCATTTATTTCAGCCTGGCAATGTTGTTCTTTATGCCATTATTGATGGCAGGTGTATATTACAGAGACGATCTGGACAGAGCCACGACGGGAATTTTCGGCTGGGGCGTTTTAGGTAGACCCCTTGCCGATCTTATTCTGGCATTTATGGCATCGTCATCACATCGTGCCGTAGATATATTTCCTTATTCCATTATTTATTCCTCTATATGTATAGCACTGGCTTGCATTATGCTCGGGATTTATTTAGCAAGAAATAATGTCAAACATTATCTGCTGATATCAGCAATGCTTATTTTCAATCCTTTTTTCTTACAAAATATCGCGTATCGATTTGATAGTCTAGGTATGTCAGCTGCGTTAAGTTTGGCAGTTTTTGCTTTTGCTTATACTGAAAAAGGTAAAATCAAGTCTTTTTTCATTCCTGTTGCGGCACTGGTTGCCTCACTCAGTACATACCAGACATGTTCAAATATTTTTATCGCTTTAGTAGCATTAGAAGTATTGATCCTGTCAAAAAATAGCACTTTTAAAAAAATAGCATGTAATCTGTCATTCAGATCGTTGCAGTACGTGGCATCCTATATTGCTTATATGACTATAGTGGCTCCCTTTTTTGGTGGCAGCAATGCCAGAGCAGAATTAATTTCAGTACATGACTTTCCATTACTCTTTGCGAACCTTTCAAAAATGAACTCATTTATCATGAGTTATTTTGAAGGTGTTACGTTATGGTACTATCTTTTGCCTGCGTTAATCGCCATAGTAGGTTTTATTGTTGCAGGAAAAAGGAATAATTCAATCGCAGTTTCTGTGATATCTTTATTTTTGTCTGCGTTTATTTTCTATGTATCACTACTTGGGCCTGCCATTTTATTGAAATTACCGCCAATTTCGCCTCGTTCGTTTGTTGGATTTGGTATTTCAGGTGTTATTTTAGCCTTTATGATTTCATCCTCTTTTGCTAAAGCAAAGTGGATAATTTCTCTTCCTGTAATAGCGTCACTCTCTTTCAGCGCACAAATTGGTAATGCAATGAATCTGCAGCGAGAGTACGAGAAAAATGTATTGTCATCAATTAGTAACGATTTATTAAATCGCACTGAGATTAAAAGCGTAAGATTTGTTGGAACAATCAATTACAGTCCTATGACATACAGTATTGTCAAAAACCGAAAAATTTTTGATCCTTTTATCAGCAGGGCATCTGAATGGTTAGCGGCGTTTCAGCTCAACGAAATGGGCATCAGGAATGTTGATCTTGGCTATGGCAAAGACCGTGAAAACCGAAAAGCTCTGGAAGGAATGAAAGAAAACCGTGTAACGGAGAACTCCAATTACTCAGTTTATATAAAAGACGCCACAGCAATAGTCGTCCTCGGCGATGAGCGCTGATGTCATCAGAAAGCAATAGAACTCGATCGGTTTATCCCGACGGTAAAATAAGCTCTATGCTTACTGATTACCCATCCCATTAATCAACTGGAGTCTGCATGGCACACACAAAAAATGCTCTGATTATCGGCGCTTCACGTGGTATCGGGTTAGGCCTGGCGAACACGCTGGCTGAACGCGGCTGGCAGGTCAGCGCTACAACCCGTAACAGCATTTCTGAATGTCACGCCGCCATCAACTGGCTGACGCTGGATATCAACGATGCAGCTCAGCTCAGTAGCGTTAAGCAGACGCTGGGCGACAGCCAGTTTGAGGTCATTTTTATTAATGCTGGCGTATTCGGTCCGGATCATCAGAACTTACTCCAGACCAGTGATGAAGCGCTTTTTTCCCTGTTTGTCACCAATACCTTTTCTCCACTGCGCTGCGCTGCAGAACTGCTGCCGCTGTTAGCGCCGGATAGCGGGATTCTGGCTCTGATGTCTTCGCAGCTTGCCAGCCTGAATGAAAATCCGTCCGCCACTTATCCGCTCTACTCCGCCAGTAAAGGCGCGCTGAATATGCTGTCACGCGAGCTGAGTAAGAGTACCGAACAGCAAGGTCAGACGCTGCTGTGCGTGCATCCGGGATGGGTACAGACGGATATGGGCGGAGCCGAAGCCACTCTGACCATCAGTGAAAGTGTCAATGGCATAGCCGACCAGCTGGATAGCTGGCGCGGTAAAGGCGGCCATCATTTTATCGATTATGCCGGTAAGCAGCTTGCCTGGTAGTGTACCAACAGACTGTGCTTTAGTTGTTCAGTAGGTACACCTCTGATGTACATGTAATATGTACATCAGAGGCCATCATGAAGGAGATTAACTTCAGCGAACCCCGCCGGAGGCATTCATCCGCAGTGATTATTAGCGCCAGTGAATTCATGGGTGGCAAACTGCCAAAATGGACCAAGAGTTTGCCGATATAATGAACATGCAGGGTGATCAGAGCGTTAGCTGATCAATAATTATCAGATTTATTTCAGCGGACGAAATGAATGCATTTCATGATCGAATCATGAGTATGACTCCCGATATAGGGGCTGCCAGATACAGCACGTGCAGAAGCATTGACTTATCGGGTGCTTAATCAGCATATTTGTGATGATGTTAACGATATTTTTAAACTGGCGGCAATCCATCTACTGACGATTTCACGTGGTCATATTCTCAATGATGGTAATAAACTACCGCTCTGTTTATTAGCTTACTATTCCTGCGTCGTAATACTATTCAAATTGCCAGTTGCGACTCGCTGGTCGATTTGACGGTTCAGGCGGCAGCAGGAAACGTGAGTAAAGAGACGATTAGCCATGTTTAGCAGTCACTTACTAAAAAGATAACTAATTTATGCGTGTCACTTTGTTTTAATCAATGTGGAACTGTCGCTGACTAACCTTATCTTCTTACATCAATCATCATTCTTACCGCCAGCCCGGCCAATACCGTTGCCATTAACCCGCGCTGCACCCGTTGCCATAATGGGCGGCGAGCAAGAAACACCGCGATGGAACCGGCGGTAAAAATTATTGCGGCGTTAACCAGCATACTGATAACGATCTGGCTAGAGCCCAGCATCAGCGATTGTGCCAATACATTGCCCTGCGACGGGTCGATAAACTGTGGAAGCAGCGAGAGATAAAGTACGGCGGCCTTTGGATTCAGTAGGTTAGTAATTAGGCCCATGGTAAACAGCTTACGCGGACTGTCGGGCCTGAGGGTGCGCAGTTGAAAAGGCGAGGTTCCACTGCGTAGCGATTGCCAGGCCAGCCACAGCAGGTAAAGCGCGCCGGCGATGCGTAATGCGTCATAGGCCAGTGGCACCGCCATCACCAGCGCGGTAATGCCGAGCGCAGCGCACAGCATATAAAATACAAAGCCGAGCGCCACGCCAGCCAGCGAGATCAATCCAGCCTTACGCCCCTGACAAATAGAGCGCGACAGCAGATAAATCATATTTGGCCCGGGCGTCAGCACCAGGCCAAGGGCGATAGCAGCAAAAGGTAACCATTGGCTTAGCGTCATTCGTTTTTCCCTGCCAGCGCTGAAAATTATCCGCGAATCGTATCGTCGCCGTAAGCAATCCATTTGTAGGTGGTCAGTGCTTCCAGCCCCATCGGGCCACGCGCATGCAGTTTCTGCGTGCTGACCGCCACTTCCGCGCCTAAACCAAACTGGCCGCCGTCGGTGAACCGGGTGCTGGCATTCACATACACCGCCGATGAATCGACCTGTTTTACGAAGCGATCGGCGTTCTGGATGCTGCGAGTCAGAATCGCGTCAGAGTGCTGGGTGCCATGTTCGCGGATATGCGCAATAGCCTCATCCATATCTGCGACAACTTTGACGTTAAGATCCAGCGACAGCCACTCGTCGTTGTAGTCGGCATCTTTTACCGCCACCACCTCTGCCGGGCCAGCCTGCAAAGTGGCAATGGATTTTTCGTCGGCGTGCAGTTTAATGCCCTCTTCCGCCATCCGGCGGCTGAGTGCTGGCAGAAAATCAGCCGCAATCGCCTGGTCAATAAGCAGCGTTTCCACCGAGTTACAGGCGCTCGGGCGCTGTTTCTTGGCGTTAACGATCACTTTCATCGCCGCATCCCGCTCAATCGATTGATCGACAAAGATATGGCAGACGCCGATGCCGCCGGTAATCACCGGAATAGTCGACTGTTCGCGACACAGTTTATGCAGCCCGGCTCCGCCGCGTGGGATTAACATGTCGACATAGCGATCGAGTTTCAGCAGTTGATTAACCAGTTCGCGATCCGGGCTTTCAATTGCCTGTACCGCACCCGCCGGTAAGCCATGCTGTTGCAGCGCGCGCTGGATTACCCGCACCGTGGCGGCGTTGGTTCGATAAGTCTCTTTACCGCCGCGCAAAATCACCGCGTTACCGGTTTTCAGGCACAGTGACGCCACATCGACAGTAACGTTAGGACGCGCTTCATAGATCACACCAACCACACCCAGCGACACGCGACGGCGTTCAATGCGCAGGCCGCTGTCCAGCTGGCCGCCATCGATCAGTTCGCCGACCGGATCGGCCAGATTGCATACCTGACGCACATCATCAGCAATTCCTTTCAATCGTGGCGCATTGAGCATCAGGCGATCCAGCAGCGCCTCGCTCATGCCATTCTGCCGCGCATCGGCGAGGTCCAGTTCATTCGCCGCCAGAATTTCAGCACTCTGCGCCTCAAGGCTATCGGCGATAGTCAGCAGTACCTGATTTTTCTGCACGGTGGATAATACCGAAAGTTGGTAAGAGGCGGCTTTCGCGGCTTTACCCATTGCTTCAAGCATCGAAAACTCCTTAACTGACAATCATATCGTCACGGTGCACAGCAACCGGACCGTATTCGTAACCGAGAATTTCACTGATCTGCTGGCTGTGATGTCCGGCAATCATGCGCATCGCGTCGCTGTTATAGCGCGAGACGCCGTGGGCCACATCGCGACCCTGCAAGTTACGGATGCGGATCACTTCACCACGCGAAAAGTTGCCGTCGACCTGGCGAATGCCTTTCGGCAGCAGCGAACTGCCGCGCTCCAGCATCGCCGACAGCGCACCGTCATCAATCACGATTTCACCGGCCGGTGGCGCACCAAAGATCCAGCGTTTACGGTTTTCCAGCGGAGTTTCCAGCGCGTGGAACCGGGTACCGACCGGCTTGCCGGCAATCACATCGCCAATCACTCCCGGACGGCTGCCAGCGGCAATAATCACATCAATACCGGCGCGACAAGCCACATCGGCGGCCTGTAATTTGGTCGCCATGCCTCCGGTACCCAGCCCGGATACGCTGTCACCGGCGATGGTGCGCAACGCATCATCAATGCCGTGCACATCGCTAATCAGTTCAGCCTGTGGATTATTGCGCGGATCGGCGGTAAACAGTCCTGGCTGGTCAGTTAACAGCAGCAGTTTATCGGCTCCGCCCAGCATTGCCGCCAGCGCCGACAAATTGTCGTTATCGCCCACTTTAATTTCAGCGGTCGCGACCGCATCGTTTTCATTGATAACCGGAACGATATGGTTATCCAGCAGCGCACGCAGGGTATCGCGCGCATTGAGAAAGCGCTCGCGATCTTCAAGGTCGGCACGCGTCAGCAGCATCTGCCCGATATGAATGCCATAAATCGAGAACAGCTGTTCCCACAGCTGAATCAACCGGCTCTGCCCTACCGCCGCCAGTAACTGCTTGGAGGCAATCGTCGGCGGCAGTTCAGGATAGCCGAGGTGTTCACGCCCGGCGGCCATCGCGCCAGACGTAACGATTACAATACGATGGCCCGCTGCATGCTGCTGTGCGCATTGGCGAACCAACTCAACAATATGTGCCCGATTCAGTCGGCGTGAACCGCCGGTCAGGACGCTGGTACCCAGTTTTACCACCAGGGTCTGGCTGCCGCTCATCATTTCCTGCCATTGCTATAAAAAGAGTGCAAAGAAACGTTTTAACAGGTGTAACGCGTGATGCCAACAGCCAGCGGTGGAAAAGCACAATTTAGCGCGCTGAAGCCCTGGACCATAAATTCGCCATTAACAAGAAACCAGCAAAAACGTCATAAAACTTTCACCGCTTACAGGTAAAACGTTCCTGCGTTTACAAGAGCCTACGCGGCAAAAAATTTATTTTACCTATTCGGGATGTTGATTAAATGAAGAACAGCGCTTTGGCAATTCTCACAGCAGCACTGGCCCTGACGACCACAGCACAGGCGGCGGAAGTTTATAATAAAGACGGCAATAAACTCGACTTCTACGGCAAAGTGAAAGCCATGCATTATATGAGCGATACCGCGAGCAATGACGGAGATAAGTCATACGTGCGTATCGGCTTTAAAGGCCAGACGCAGATTAACGACCTGATGACGGGTTATGGTCAGTGGGAATACCACATGCCGGCCAGCAATGCCGAAAGCGAGGGCACTGCCGGAACCAAAACCCGTCTTGGCTTCGCCGGCCTGAAGTTTGGTGACTACGGCTCTTTTGACTACGGTCGCAACTACGGCCTGATTTACGACGTCGAAGCCTTTACCGATATGATGCCGGAATTCGGCGCCACCGGTTACACCCGCGCCGACAACTATATGCTCAGCCGAACTAACGGCGTGGCAACTTACCGCAATAACAACTTCTTTGGGCTGGTCGACGGGCTGAAATTCGCCCTGCAGTATCAGGGCAAAAATGAGAGCAGCAGCCGCGCGGCCTCAAGTTCTAATGGCGACGGTATGTCAGCATCACTCGGCTATCAGTTGCTGGATGGCCTGACGCTGAACGGCGCGCTCTCCTCCTCCAACCGCACCCAGGCGCAGAAAGCAGCGGCCTATGGCACCGGTGATAAAGCTGAAGCATGGGCCACCGGCCTGAAATATGACAATAACGGTGTCTATCTTGCGGCGACCTGGGCGGAAACGCGTAATATGTCACCGATTAGCGGTACTGCACAGATTGCCGGCAGCGATGTGCGCGTCAGCGGCTATGCCAATAAACTGCAGAATATCGAGTTAGTCGCGCAATATCAGTTTGATTTTGGTTTACGTCCGTCGCTGGCTTATGTGCAGACCAAGGCGAAAGATATCGAAAATGGTATCGGTGATGCAGATATTTATAAGTTTGCTGACGTCGGCGCGACCTACTACCTCAACAAAAATATGTCGCTGTTTGTTGATTACAAAATCAACCTGATGGATAAAGACAATAAGCTGGCGCAAAACACTGACGACATTGTTGCTGTCGGTATGACTTACCAGTTCTGATTAATCCGCAGCAAAAAAAAGGCCGCTCACGCTGTGAACGGCCTTTCTTGTTTATTCAGTTTTACTCGTCAGTCAAACGGCGAAATCAGGCGGTCAGTTTTACCGGCTGATCGTTGAAATGCTCCGCCGGAACTAATCCCAGCTCCATGCCGGCCAAGAGCTCTTTCAGACGTTCATGGAAGTTGCGCAGCGTCTCTTCCAGTTTCTGATTGTTCTCTTTACCTTTGATTGCCGTCGGCTTCCAGTTACCTTCTTTATCGAACAGGCCAAAATGGTATTCATAGGTAAAGCGATCGGATTGCGCTTCTAACTCCATCCACCAGCCCCAGAACTCACGCTCTTCAGGTGCGGGTTTAACATTGACGCAAACTGCCAGACAGTCGAAGAAAAAGCGATCGTTATCGCATTTATTCTCGCGGATATACGGACCCAGAGCAGCAAAACGTTTCATTAGTCGGCTTTTCGGGTGTCCACTCGGTAACGTCATGGTTTAAACCTCCATTGGTGAAGCGACAGTTTTAGCAAACTGTTGAATAATAGCAACTCACTTCTCTAAATGCCTGGCCAGCCAGTCACAAATTTGTTGCAGCGCCGCGTCGAAGTTCTTCATAACCGGAGAGAAAGTGATCGGCAACAGTTTTCCATCAGCGGAAGAACTGACAATCAAGCGTGAGTCCTCGACCGGGCTAAACGGATCGTTTTCCCAATAGCCGGACAGCATCGGCGTCGGCGTGCGATGCCCCAGCAGCCCCTGAGTTTTTAACGAGTAGCGGCTCAGTTCAGTGCGCAACGAAGAGTCACCGGCGTTACCCATACCAAGACGACTGGCGAGCATATCCATGTACATATCCGGCACCGCATCCTGACGCTGCGCATCGGTCAGCAGACTATGCACCACCGGACCAAGACAAGCCACCGCGCGCAGTCGCGACGATTCAAGATAGGCTAACCGTACCGCCACATTGGCACCAAAGCGATAACCAAAAACCGCCACCCGGGTATGATCGACCCAGGGAACATTTTCCAGGCCACGCAGCACGTGCTGATGCAGGAAACTGGTGTCATGCGTCAGCTTACATTTTGCCGAAAAGCCAACCGACGGCATATCCAGCGTCAGCATCGCGATGCCGCGCGGGGCAAGATAGTCATGGAAAAACCGATAATAATCAGTTTGTAAGGTATCGAGGCCGCCACACATAATCACCGTCGGATACGGGGCAGGGATCTGCTTCGGCATATGCAAAAATCCGGTAACCGCACTGGCGCCAGGAATAGCAAATTCCAGCTCTTTCAGCTCGCCCGCCAGCCGCGGCGTCGCCTCTTCATAAGCGCGGTTAGCCATGATTTGCGCCTGTTCGGCCAGCTCATCGCCTTTAATATGTGGATAGGCGGCAATGCTGTACAGGTTGGCAGCATGCAACCAGCACTCACCTGCTTCGGCGTCATCTTCGGCCTCAATCGCTTTTTGCTGCCACATCGCCGCCTGCTTTGACCACTCGTAAATCCAGTTGCCGCCGCGATAACCAATCACCGTATCGAGATGCCTCTCGTTGGTATGCTCCACATCACTGACGGCAATGCGCGCCAGCACTTCACTGATCTCCTGTAACGGCAAACCGCGCCATGCCCACATCAGGCGGTTAATCATGCGATACCAGCCAGCATGGCTTTCACCATCCAGCGTCGAATGCACATCTGATGTAGGGTGATGACGGCGTTTCACCAGCGAGGAGGTTTCAGGATGCTTAAAGCGCGGCTTGAACAGTTCTTCACTGAGATTTTTCGAAGTCATGGTGACACTTTCCTTCCTGCACGGCGTGACGGAAGTCCAGTTTAGCCTGGTGACAGTCAACACGCGACAGGCATAAACAACAACGCCCGGTAAAACCGGGCGTTGTTTTAATGTGGATCATTAAAGCAGAGGATTAACCTTTAACGATTGGCGGGATGTACATCACGCCCATATCCCACGGCTGCTCGATCCAGGTATCTTGCGGAATGTCGACCACATAATCGTCAACCAGCGGACGACCGGCTGGTTTTGCGAAGATGGTAACAAAGCGCGCTTTTGGATACATATCACGGATTGCCTGCGCGGTGCCGCCGGTATCGACCAGGTCGTCAATCACGATAAAGCCTTCGCCATCGCCTTCTGCGCGTTTCAGCACTTTCATTTCGCGCTGATTATCGTGGTCATAGCTGGAGATACATACGGTATCAACGTAACGGATGTTCAGTTCACGGGCTAACAGGGATGCAGGAACCAGACCGCCGCGGCTGACCGCGATGATGCCTTTCCATTGTTCCACAGGAAGCAGGCGCTGAGCCAGTTTACGGGCATGGATCTGTAACATGTCCCAGGTAACGACGTATTTTTCGCTCATAAAAGGAATCCCGGCCAACTATCTTGGCTTAAAAAGTATGCAGTGGGAAAAGGTTGCGCGAGATTATAAGGATCTGGAGCACTAAAAACCAGCACCTGTGCAGCTGGTTGGAGCTTTTTGCCGCGCCTGATTACGCAAGCCCCGGTAAACGGTGGTATTCTCTGGCATATCACGTCAGATTCGCTGACGGCGATCTTTTACTGGAAACTTTGCGACGCACCGGTTAACCGGTTGCCGAAACAGGAGACTTATCGTGTCTGAACTGTCTCAACTATCACCACAGCCGCTGTGGGATATTTTTGCCAAAATCTGCTCTATTCCTCATCCCTCTTATCATGAAGAAGCGCTGGCCGAACATATTCTGTCCTGGGCCAAAGAGAAAGGCTTCTGGGTTGACCGCGATAAAGTGGGCAATATTCTGATCCGTAAACCGGCCACGCCGGGAATGGAAAACCGCAAGCCGGTGGCGTTACAGGCGCACCTGGATATGGTGCCGCAGAAAAATAACGACACGGTACACGACTTCACCAAAGATCCGATCCAGCCATGGGTTGATGGCGAGTGGGTGAAAGCGCGCGGTACTACGCTGGGTGCAGATAACGGCATCGGAATGGCCTCTGCGCTGGCGGTGCTGGCCGATGACAGCGTCGAGCATGGTCCACTGGAAGTGCTGCTGACCATGACTGAAGAAGCCGGCATGGACGGTGCATTTGGTCTGCAGGCTGGCTGGCTGCAAGCCGATATCCTGATCAATACCGATTCCGAAGAGGAAGGTGAAATCTATATGGGCTGCGCAGGCGGCATCGATTTCATTACCACTCTGCCGGTTGAGCGTGAAGCTATTCCGGCCGGCTACGAGACGCTGAAGCTGACGGTAAAAGGTCTGAAAGGTGGTCACTCAGGTTGCGATATTCATGTCGGCCTCGGTAACGCCAACAAACTGCTGGCGCGTTTTCTGGCTACTCAGAAAGCGCTGGATCTGCGTCTTATCGACTTCACCGGCGGCACGCTGCGTAACGCGATTCCGCGTGAAGCCTTTGCCACACTGGCAGTGGCAGCAGATCAAGTCGATGCGCTGAAAGCGGCGGCAACCGGCTTCCTCGCCACGCTGCAAAATGAACTGAGCGCCAAAGAGAAGAATGTTAATGTGCTGATTGAACCGCTGGCCAGCGAATCTCAGGCGCTGACCAACAGCAGCCGTGACCGTTTCCTTGCGCTGCTGAACAGCACGCCAAACGGCGTAATCCGTAATTCCGACGTGATGAAAGGCGTGGTGGAAACTTCGCTGAACCTCGGCGTGGTATCAATCAATGATAACGAAGCTGAAATCATCTGTTTGATTCGCTCGCTGATCGACAGCGGCAAAGATTACGTGGTGGAAATGCTGACTTCACTTGGTGAACTGGCCGGTGCGAAAACGGCACCAAAAGGCGGTTATCCGGGCTGGCAGCCTGATGCCAGCTCGCCAGTGATGGCGCTGGTGCGTGAAACCTATGAGAAGCTGTTTAACCGCACGCCTAACATTCAGGTGATTCACGCCGGTCTGGAGTGTGGCCTGTTTAAGAAGCCTTACCCGGAAATGGATATGGTTTCTATTGGCCCGACAATCACCGGTCCGCATTCGCCGGATGAGCAAGTGCATATCGAAAGCGTTGGCCTGTACTGGACGCTGCTGACCGAACTGCTGCGCGTAATCCCTGCGAAGTAATGAAAACTGCGGGCGGCGAAAACGCCGCCCTGTAGATTATTTCAGCTGACTTAACGCCTGCTCGACACCCGCTCCGTAGGCCTCATCGACCTGTCTGAACAGCGCAATCTGGCGTTGTTGAATAAACTCCGGCACCTGACTCAGTTCACCCGCGATACGCTGGAACATACGCTGATGCTCCTCATCGCTCAGCAGATTGAACAACGCGCGTGGCTGCGAGAAGTAGTCTTCATCTTCGCGATGATTCCAGTGATCGGCAGCACCTTCCAGCGACAGTGGTGGTTCACTAAAGTCCGGCTGCTCCTGAAAGACGTTAAAGCTGTTTGGCTCATAAGTGGCGCCATTACCGCTGTTACCGTCAATGCGCATTGCGCCATCACGATGGTAATTATGGAACGGGCAGCGCGGTGCATTGACCGGAATCTGATGATGATTCACCCCTAAACGGTAACGATGCGCATCACCATAAGAGAACAGGCGACCCTGCAACATGCGGTCTGGAGAGAAACCAATGCCCGGCACCACATTTGCCGGACTCATTGCCACCTGCTCAACCTCAGCAAAGTAGTTTTCCGGATTACGGTTCAGCTCAAACTCACCCACTTCAATCAACGGATAATCACCGTGCGGCCATACTTTGGTCAGATCAAAAGGATTGTACGGCGTTTGCGAAGCTTCGGCTTCCGGCATCACCTGAATATAAAACTTCCAGCGCGGGAAATTACCGGCTTCGATAGCGTCATACAGATCGCGTTGTGAACTTTCACGGTCTTTACCGATTAACTGCTCGGCTTCATCGTCCATCAGGTTCTGAATGCCTTGCTGACATTTCATATGGAATTTAACCCAGAAGCGTTCCTGCCGATCGTTGATAAAGCTGTAGGTGTGGCTACCGAAACCGTGGACATGACGATAAGAGCTCGGCAATCCGCGATCGCTGGCGTCGATGGTCAGCTGATGCAGCGATTCAGGCAGTTGAGAGAAGAAATCCCATTTATACGTCGGGTTACGCAAGTTGGTGCGTGGATCGCGTTTTACCACGTGATTCAGATCGGGGAATTTCAGCGGATCGCGCAGATAAAATACCGGGGTATTATTCCCGACCAGATCCCAGTTACCTTCTTCCGTATAGAATTTCAGTGAGAAGCCACGAATATCTCGCTCTGCATCAGCACCGCCGCGTTCACCCGCAACGGTTGAAAAACGGATAAACAGGTCGGTTTTTTTACCAATATCAGAGAAAATTTTTGCGCGGGTAAAGCGGGTAATATCATGAGTGACGGTAAAGGTGCCATAAGCGCCGGAACCTTTCGCATGCATACGACGCTCAGGAATCACTTCGCGGTCAAAGTGTGCCAGCTTTTCCAGAAACCAAACGTCCTGTAACAGCATTGGGCCGCGACGTCCGGCGGTCATCGAATTATTATTATCGGCAACCGGTGCGCCTGCAGCGGTGGTGAGGCCTTTTTTGCTCATTGCGGTTTCTCTCTTCTGAATGAAATGGAGAACGGTTTACATAAAGTAATCCTGATAATTAATAGAATTGCTAAGTATCAATACTATTGTCGGCTCTGACCTTGATCTCTGGCAATCTGGCAAAAACTATCACTGCTATTTATGAAATGGATACTGAAAGGGATTGCCTTTAATCTTACAACCCCAGTAACATCTGACGCTCCAGCTGCGGATCAAGTAAAGTGACATGCACGCCCACCAGCCGCACGCCACGTCCACCGCGGCGTTCGTCCCAGGTTTTTTTTGCCAGACCGATAAGATCATCTTTATTCAGAACCGGCCAGACATGCTCCTGGGTGGTCAGCTGAAAATCACTGAATTTCAGTTTAATGCCCTGCCGCGCAATATGTCGATCCGGTTTAATCGCCGTCAGCCGACGCTCCAGCTCTTCGTACAGATAATCGAGGATCTTCAGACAGGCTTCCCAGCTGTGAATATCTTCCGAAAGGGTGCGCTCAACCCCCAGCGACTTACGCTCGCGCTCGGTAATCACTTCGCGATCGTCAATCCCGTTACTGCGCTCCCACAGTACCCGACCAAATTTACCAAAACGTTTGAGCAGCATCGCCAGGTCGCTTTTTTGCACATCAGCGCAGCTGTAAAGCCCCTGCTCTTCCAGTTTCTTTGCCGTCACTTTCCCCACGCCGGGAATTTTAACCAGCGGCAAGGTCTGTAAAAATGCCGGCATCTGTTCCGGAGTAATCACAAACTGGCCATTGGGCTTATTTAAATCCGAAGCGATTTTGGCAAGGAATTTAATCGGCGCGATGCCGGCCGAAGCGGTGAGATTAAGCTCACGCTCAATACTCTGCCGAATTTCCCGCGCCATTAAGGTGGCAGAGCCGTGACAATGCTCACTGTCGGTGACATCCAGGTACGCCTCATCCAGCGACAACGGCTCGATTAATGAAGTGTAACGCGAGAAGATTTCACGAATATGGCTGGAAGCGGCTTTATAAGCGTCAAAGCGGCCAGGAACAACTTTCAGATGCGGGCAGAGTTTCAGCGCCATCGCGGTAGACATGGCGCTGTGGACGCCGTATTTACGTGCCGGATAATTGGCCGTGCTGATAACACCGCGCTGTTTCTGGCTACCGCCAATGGCAATCGGGATATCACGCAAAGCAGGATTGTCGCGCATTTCGACCGCAGCGAAAAAGCAGTCCATATCAACGTGAATGATTTTACGCATATCCCTCCTCCGGCATCACTGTATAAGTATACAGTCAAAAAAACAGGATTCAAGTGGGTAAGATAACCATTCAATTGGCCGAAATACCCGCCGTAAAGGGGATAAGTCTCACAGCTGGCGGGATTATTCTCAGTCAGCATCTTGATAAAAAAATAGACAATGTTAATGTTGCGCAGCGAAAGCGGATTTTTCCGATAATGCATGTACCAGACGTCGCCAGACGTCGCACTTCAAACCCTCTATTTCAAGGGAAAACGAATGGGCAAAATCGCACTGCTGTTTGCGATGATTTTTATGCCAGCCGTCAGCATGGCCACCGTATCTGAACCTGTTCAGCCGTTGGCTCCGGTAAGCAAAGAGTTAAAGAAACAATTAATCGGTACGCCGGTTTATCTGCAAATCTTCAAAGAAGAGCGGATGCTGGAACTGTACGGAAAAATCGGCAACGAATATCGCCTGCTGGATAGCTATCGCATCTGTAATTTTTCCGGCGGGCTGGGCCCAAAGCAGCGTCAGGGCGATTTTAAAAGCCCGGAAGGTTTCTACACCGTTACCCAGCGCCAGTTAAAACCGGACAGTCGATTTTATCGCGCCATCAATATCGGTTTTCCTAATGAGTACGATCGTCAGCAGGGCTATGACGGTAAATATCTGATGATTCATGGTGATTGCGTGTCAGTCGGCTGCTATGCCATGACAAACGCCTATATGGATGAGATCTTTACTTACGTCAATGCGGCACTGCGAAACGGTCAGTCAGAGATTAGCGTCAGTATTTATCCATTCCGCATGACGGAAAGTAATATGCAGCGCCATCGCAACTCATACTTTGCTGCGTTCTGGAAGCAGTTGCAGCCGGGATATGCCTATTTTGTTGAGCATCGCCAGCCGCCCAACGTCAGCGTAAACTCTGGCAAATATGTGCTGAATGGCAGCCCGATAATTAGCGACCCGTCAGCACCATCTGGATCATTCTTCGCGCTCACCAAGACAAAATAGCACCCACTCTCCGGGTTCAATTTTGTTCCAGGTTTCATTGCCGGTTAGCGGCTGTGTCGCGATCACTGTGACCACGTCATTTGGCGTGGTCTGCTTCTGAAAATCAATTTCCACATCCTGATCGAGCAATTTGGCTTTGCCAAACGGCGCACGACGGGTGATCCAGAACAGATTGGTCGAGCAGAACGCCATCAGATAACGCCCATCCGACAGCAGCATATTAAATACGCCTTTCTCGCGCAGTTCCGCCGCCAGTTCAGCAATATAACGAAATACCGCCGGCCAGTTACCCGGCGTACGCGGATAACGGCTGGTCAGCTTATGCAGCAGCCAGCAGAATGCCTTCTCACTGTCGGTCTCACCAATCGGACGGAACTGACCGGTTTCCAGCCCGCGATAGCCTTTCAGTTGACCATTATGGGCATAGGTCCAGTTGCGCCCCCACACCTCACGAGTAAACGGATGGGTATTTTCCAACGAGACTTCACCGCGGTTAGCCTGACGAATATGCGCCACTACCGAGTGTGATTTAATTGGATAGTCCTGCACCAGCCGCGCAATCGGCGAATTATAACTCGGCTGCGGATCTTTAAATGTGCGGCACCCTTTACCTTCGTAAAAGGTAATTCCCCAACCGTCTTTATGCGGCCCGGTCCCCCCACCACGTTGCACCAGGCCGGTAAAGCTAAAGCAGATGTCCGTTGGGACGTTTGCGCTCATCCCGAGCAGTTCGCACATAGTGATGACCTCGAAATCAGTAAATTCCCCCGCATGCGGGGGAAAGGCGTGGCTTACTTGACCATCTCTTTTTCAATTAACAGAATCAGGATATGAA
Source organism: Winslowiella sp. 2C04 (assembly GCF_050037805.1). Taxonomy (NCBI): domain Bacteria; kingdom Pseudomonadati; phylum Pseudomonadota; class Gammaproteobacteria; order Enterobacterales; family Erwiniaceae; genus Winslowiella; species Winslowiella sp. 2C04. Next base: position 3,700,021 of record NZ_CP188300.1, read on the forward strand.
TCACTTTAATGTGAATTTCCTGAATACGGTCAGCATAGCCGAAATGCGGCACGCGAATCTCCACGTCTGCTGATCCAGCCATTTTACCGCCGTCTTTGCCGGTCAGGGTGATCACTTTCATCCCCTGCGCCCGTGCCGCTTCAATCGCTTTGATCACGTTCGCAGAGTTACCGGAAGTAGAAATACCCAGCAGCACATCACCGCTGCGGCCTACCGCTTCAATATAACGTGAGAACACGTGATCATAACCGAAGTCATTGCTGACGCAGGAGATATGACTGACGTCAGAAATGGCAATCCCCGGGTAGCCCGGACGGTTGTCACGATAACGGCCGGTCAGCTCTTCCGCGAAGTGCATTGCATCGCAATGTGAACCGCCGTTACCGCAGGAGAGCACTTTGCCACCGGCTTTAAAGGAGTCAGCCAGCAGCACCGCTGCACGCTGAATGGCATGGATGTTGGCATCGTCGCTCAGAAATTTATTAAGGGTATCGGCGGCTTCATTTAGCTCTGAACGAATAATATCCTGGTACATAGGGATGTCCTTTGGAGGAAAGAGAGTCAGCGCCAAGTTTACCGGAATGGGGGGTAAGCGAAAAGCATCGCGCAGCACTAGCGGCAGCTTTGACTTTTGATGCGGCCGGAGTGTGAGCCAGGTTGTAATTATTATGTAAACACATTGCTAACAAACCTTATCTGCTCTAAACCTGTAGTAACGGTTTCAACAGGTCAGACCTCTTACTACTTACGGAGCGGTTCATTATGATGGTTCTCAGTATTATCGCGACGATTGTGCTGACAGGCGCACTCTTCTATCACCGCGTAAATCTGATGCTCAGTAGCCTGATTCTACTGGTGTGGACGGCGGCTATGGCGATGTTATCACTCTGGACGCCATGGCTACTGGTGCCACTGGTACTTATCCTGCTGCCGTTTAATCTGCTGTCGGTACGCCGGGCGATGTTCTCTAAACCGATGCTGCAAACTTTTCAGAAAGTCATGCCACCCATGTCGCGCACTGAAAAAGAAGCCATTGATGCCGGTACCACCTGGTGGGAAGGCGATCTGTTTCGCGGCAATCCTGACTGGGAAAAACTGCACAATTATCCGCAGCCGCGCCTGACGGAAGCCGAGCAGGCATTCCTTGATGGTCCGGTAGCCGAAGCCTGCCGTATGGCCAATGACTTTCAGATCACCCATGAGATGGCCGATCTGCCGCCGGAGCTGTGGGCGTATCTGAAAGAGCATCGCTTCTTCGCCATGATCATCAAAAAAGAGTATGGCGGACTGGAATTTTCCGCTTACGCCCAGGCGCAGGTACTGCAAAAACTGGCCGGGATATCGGGTATTCTGGCGATTACCGTTGGCGTGCCGAACTCACTCGGCCCGGGCGAATTGCTGCAGCATTACGGTACTGAAGAGCAGAAAGATCACTATCTGCCACGGCTGGCGCGCGGTCAGGAGATTCCATGCTTTGCCCTGACCAGCCCGGAAGCGGGCTCCGATGCCGGCGCGATTCCCGATACCGGCGTGGTCTGCATGGGCGACTGGCAGGGCCAACAGGTGCTGGGCATGCGCCTGACCTGGAACAAGCGCTATATTACGCTGGCACCTATTGCTACCGTGCTGGGATTGGCGTTCAAACTGTCGGATCCGCAACACCTGCTGGGTGACAGCGAAGAGCTGGGCATTACCTGTGCGCTGATTCCGACCAGCACGCCGGGTGTGGAAATTGGCCGTCGCCACTTCCCGCTTAACGTGCCGTTCCAGAACGGTCCGACGCAGGGCCGGGATATTTTCGTTCCGATCGATTACATCATCGGTGGGCCAAAAATGGCCGGCCAGGGCTGGCGCATGCTGGTGGAATGCCTGTCCGTCGGTCGCGGTATTACCCTGCCCTCCAACTCAACCGGTAGCGTAAAAACTATCGCGCTGGCAATAGGTGCTTACGCGCATATTCGTCGTCAGTTCAAACTGCCCATCGGCAAAATGGAAGGGATTGAAGAGCCATTAGCGCGCATCGCCGGTAATGCTTACGTGATGGACGCGGCGGCATCGCTGATTACTTATGGCATCGTGCTGGGAGAAAAACCGGCGGTGCTGTCGGCGATTGTTAAATATCACTGTACTCATCGCGGTCAGCGCGCCATTGTCGATGCCATGGATATTGCCGGTGGCAAAGGCATTATGCTCGGCAGCGGTAATTTCCTCGCCCGCGCTTATCAGGGCGCACCGATTGCGATTACCGTTGAAGGTGCCAATATCCTGACCCGCAGTATGATTATCTTTGGCCAGGGGGCGATTCGCTGTCATCCGTATGTATTGCAGGAAATGGCGGCGGCGCAGAGCAATGACGTTAATGCTTTTGATCGCGCGCTGTTCAGCCATATTGGTCACGTTGGCAGTAATAAAATGCGCAGCCTGTGGCTGGGCCTGACCGGCGGGCGCACCAGTAAAACGCCGACCCGCGACGCCACCCGCCGTTACTATCAGCATCTGAACCGCATCAGCGCCAACCTTGCGTTGCTGTCGGATATATCGATGTCGGTGCTGGGCGGCAGTCTGAAACGTCGTGAACGAATTTCGGCGCGACTGGGCGATATTCTCAGCCAGCTGTATCTGGCTTCGGCGGCGCTGAAACGCTATGAAGATGAAGGTCGCAACGAAGCGGATCTGCCGCTGGTGCACTGGGGCGTGCAGGATGCACTGAATCAGGCAGAGATCGCCATTGATGACTTGCTGCGCAACTTCCCGAATCGTCTGGTGGCTGGCGTGCTGCGCGTGGTGATTTTCCCGACCGGCCGTCACTGTCGCGCCCCGTCTGATCGTCTCGATCATAAACTGGCGCGAATTCTGCAACTGCCGTCGGCGACACGCAGCCGTTTAGGTCGGGGTCAGTATCTGACGCCAGGTGAAAATAACCCGGCAGGTCAGCTGGAAGAGGCGTTGCAGGATGTGATGGCGGCAGAAGTGATTCACGACCGCCTGTGCAAACAGCTGAAGAAAAATCTGTCGTTTACCCGGCTGGATAAACTGGCAACACGTGGTTTGCAGGAAGGCTGGATCAATGAACAGGAAGCGCAAACGCTGAATCGTGCGGAGCAGAGCCGTCTGCGCTCGATTAACGTCGATGACTTTGACGCCGAAGCGCTGGCGACTCAGCCGCTAAAGGAAGAAAAACCGGCGAGAAAGATTGAGGCGGCGTAAATACTCCTCCAGGGCGGCGTTCCCGCCGCCCGTTTTAATTATATGTACCCCAATCAACCGTTCTGACGAATCCGGGCAATCAGTGCATCAATATCCTGCACGTGAGGTGCCGCCAGAATCAGCGTTTTACCTAAGCTAATCGCATGACGTAAACACTCTTCACGCATCGGCTGGTGATCGATATTCTTGATATCCGCCACTTGAGAGATACCAACGGTACGACGAATCAGTTCAGTACCACAAAATCCAATCGTGTCCTGCAATACCTTCTGCAAAAACGCCTCGGCATAGCCCGGATACGCCAGAGCCTGGTCGCGAGTTTTCTCTGCCGCCAGCGCGAGGAAACGTGCGGTAAATGCCTGCCACACTTCACGCACATCGGCTAAGCGCTGTTCGCGACCCGCCGCCGCTTCACGCGCAGCCAGCAGGCCCGGCAACGCGCAGTAGTTAATTAGCAGATTGCCCAACGCAGTGCCTACGTCAAAGCCAATCGGGCCATAGAAACCAAATTCAGCATCAATCGCTTTCAGGCTATCCTGCGTAACAAAGATCGAGCCGCTGTGGATATCACCGTGCAGCAGCGCTTCCGCCTGCGACAGAAAACGATGTTTTAGCCCGGCGACGGCTATTCTCAGCTCGGCATCATCCCGCAGCGTGGCAACATACTCCTCCAGCGATGGCGGATAAGCATTACGTTCATGCACCTGATAGGGATCGTTAAAGAACAGATCCTCAGTCATTTCGCACAGCTCGGGATTGGTAAACCGGATCACATCGGCTTTTTTGGCGTGCGGGTGCTGGAAGAAATCAGAAGTGTGGAACAATGTCTGCGCCAGATATTCACCCAGCTGTTTTGCCGCCTGCGGATAATAACCGCCTTTGACCAACTCACCGCGCCAGATGGCATGATCAGAGAGATCTTCCATCACCATAACCGCGAGATCGGTATCGAAATGGAGAATTTTGACGGTGTGCTGCGGACAGAAACTACCGTGCACCTGCAACGTTTCCGCTTCCAACCGCGCACGGTCCAGCGTCAGCGGCCAGGATTCGCCTACGCAGCGCACATAAGGCAGCGCCTGCTTAACGATAATCCGGCTCTGCCCTGCGTTATCGAAAATCTTGAACACCAGGTTAAGGTTACCATCGCCAATTTCCTGTGCGTCCACCAGCGAAGCGGGATCGCTCAGACCGCCAAATTGTCGGGCATATTCCACAGCATCGGTGGCAGTGAACGTACGGTATTGCGACATTGCCTTCTTCCTCTCAACACTTTTTATACTTTTATAATCAGAACAAGCCGTTCAGACGTCTATACATCCGCTTTGCATGTTGGCACAATATGCAGCATTAACGCAACAGGGATTTAAATCACATGCAGACACTCAGCACTACCAGCTTACAAGTCCGTGACAATCAGCTTTGGATCCTTGACCAACAGGCGCTGCCGCAACAAAAGATCTGGTGCCCGACGCCCGACGTTGCCACGCTGGTCGGCCATATCAAGGCGCTGCGCGTACGTGGCGCTCCGCTGATCGGCCTGTCTGCCAGCCTGCTGCTGGCTTTGCTGGCAGAAGGTGGCATGCCACAAAACCAGCTGGCAGACGCGCTGGAAGTGCTGCGTGCATCACGGCCGACGGCGGTGAACCTGATGAATAATCTTGATCGTATGAAACAGGCGCTGGCGCAGAAGAATTTCGTTACTGCCCTGAGCTTTGAAGCATTACGCCTGGTGGAAGAGGATAAAGCGCTGTGCAACAGCATCGCCGAGGCCGGTAACGCGCTGATTAAATCCGGCAGCCGCCTGCTGACGCACTGCAATACCGGCGGATTAGCCACTGCTGGTGTCGGCACGGCGTTAGGCGTGATTGCGCTTGCCCATCAGCAGGGCAAAGTGGCAAATGTCTGGGTCGATGAAACCCGTCCGCTGTTACAGGGCGGCCGTCTTACCGCCTGGGAACTGGGTGAGCTGGGGGTGCCTTATCAGCTGATTTGTGATTCGATGGCGGCCAGCCTGATGGCGCAACAACAGGTTGATGCTGTCTGGGTCGGTGCCGACCGCATTGCCGCTAACGGCGATGTGGCGAATAAGATAGGCACTTACAGTCTGGCGGTGCTGGCGCACTATCACCGCATTCCGTTCTATGTCGCGGCACCGCATACCACGCTCGACAGCCAGTGCCCTGACGGCGCGGCGATTCCCATTGAGCAGCGTGATGCGCGTGAAGTTACCGGCGTCGCTGGCAGCTTTGGTGATGTGCAGTGGGCACCAGAAAATGCCAGCGTCTATAACCCGGCGTTTGACGTCACGCCTGCGGCGCTGATTAGCGGCTGGATACTGGATACCGGTGTGGTGACGCCAGCGCAGGTTACTGACGGAATCTTTCAGCCGCGCGGTTAGCCAGCGGCACGGGCGGCGAAAATGCCGCCCGAAATATTAAGGCAGGCGTGGATAGGCGTCAGCAATATTGTCGCCGGTAAAATTAGCGATCCAGCCTTCGGCATTATCGAAAATACGAATCGCGGTAAAGTGCGGCGAGGAACCCATATCAAACCAGTGCGGCGTTCCGGCCGGCACCGAGATCAGATCGTTCTTCTCACACAGGATCTGATAGATCTTACCGTCGAGATGCAGACAGAACAGCCCCGCCCCCTCAACAAAAAAACGCACTTCATCTTCGCCATGGGTATGCTCGGAAAGAAACTTGGTGCGCAGCACCTCTTTCTGCGGGTTATCCGCACGCATACTGATCACATCCCAACTCTGATAGCCCTTTTCAGCCACCAGCCGATCGATCGCATGCTGATAAGCATTGATCACCGTTTCTGCATCGGGATTTTCACCCAGATCGCGATCGGCTTCCCAGCGCTCGAAGCGCACTTCTTTGGCGTTCAGCTGCTGGCGAATTTCTTCAGCATCAGTACTGTGCCACACCGGCTGCGTGGCTTCGGTATCGGTGAATATAGTCAGTGCACTCATAAGGAAAACAGCTCCAGGTTGATCTGATCAAAACGGTTTACCTGACGATGGATGCTCTCTGCATCCGCCTCGCCGCGAATTAACTGCACGGTGTGCCAGCCTGCCTGCTGTGCGGCATCCAGTTCCTGATGGATATCGGATAAGAACAGCAGTTCACTGGCGGGAAGATCGATCTGGCTGGCGATATTACGATAGGCGTCGACTTCGCGCTTAGCACCAACATGGGTATCGAAATAGCCGCTGAATAGCGAAGTAATATCACCTTCGTCGCTATATCCAAATAACAATTTCTGCGCAGCAACCGAACCGGATGAATAAACGTAAAGTGCAATGCCCTGTGATTGCCACTGTTTAATGGCGGGCAGGACGTCCGGATAGAGATGGCCTTTAAAATCGCCATTCAGATAGCCCTCACGCCAGATCATCCCCTGCAGCGCTTTCAGCGCGGTGGATTTACGATCTTCATCCATAAAGGAAAACAGCGTCTCAGTTAGCTGCTTGATGCTGGCTTCGGGCTGAGCAATCTCCTGACGCAGATCGTTTAACGTGCTGCTGACTGCTGGCTGTTGCTGGTTCTGCACAATAAAGCTTTGCAGATGCTGACGGGCATAAGGAAACAGTACGTTATGGACAAAGCGAATATCGCTGGTCGTGCCTTCAATATCGGTGACAATCGCACGAATCATTTGGCCTCCAGCAGACGGCGTTGCATCTCACATAAGAACAGGAACTCCAGCCCTTCAAGATGGCGCTTAGCCTCGTTGACGTCTTTGCCCCAGCAGGTCAAACCGTGGCCGCGCAGCAGAAAGCCGTAGCGCAGCGGATTGTTCTGGGCAAACTGCTCAATACGTTTTGCCAGCCCATCAATATCCTGATCGTTATCGAACAGTGCAATCGAGACGCTGTCGAGATGTGACTGCTGACCGGCAAGCGTTTTTTGCATTTCATAGCCCTGTAGCACCAGCGCCGCGCCCTTCTCAACCCGTGACAGCACGGTAGAATTGACGGTATGGGTATGCAAAACCGCCCCGGCCTCAGGAAACAGGCGATAAATCAAAGTATGCAGGCCGGTTTCCGCCGACGGCTTACGCCCGGATGGTACCCGGTTATTGGCGATTTCAACCTGAATAAAATCATCGCGGGTCAGACTGCCTTTGTCCTTGCCCGATTCACTGAGTAAACAGCTGCTTTCATCCTGGCGAACAGACATATTGCCACCGGTTGCCGGTGCCCAGCCCTTGGCACCGATCCAGTGACAGGCCTCAACCAGCTGGTCTAATTGCGCTAAAACCGTCATACCTTTCCTTATTTTTCAGGGAGTTGCGGTAGTATACTTTTGATATTTAGACGTCTAAGCGTCTTGATTGCCAAATACTAACATCGGGCTTTGATGAAATGAAGCGAGAAAAAGCGATGTCGCTTAACCGTGTTACCAGAAACGACTGTCTTGCGGATATAATTTCTGAGCCTGCCGCTTTAACTGCGCGGCGCGTGTTAACTGATTCAACACTCTACTGACCTGAATTAAGTTAAAGTAGGTATTGGCATCGGGCCGCACGCGGATTTCATTCTCCGCCCAACGCTGATACCCCTGCAAAATCTCAGGATCCTGAGTTTGCGAGTAATTCATCATCTGGTGAAGCTGAACATCAAAGTCGTAACGAGCTTGCCAGGGGGTTGGAGTCATCACCTTTGACATGGCGTCAAACTGCTGCAAACCCGTTTTTTCTACTGCGGTAATAATTAATGAGCTGTGCAAACCGTTCAGCATATACAGCATTAACAACGCGGCGATGGCACCGATCCCAATGCGCAGAAGCGGCTGGATTTGCAATGGCATCTCATTTTGACGGCGAACATCACACACCCGCAGCAGCAACAATAGCATTACAGCATGAGCGGCAGACTGATACAGCGGATATTCCAACATCATATGCAGCAAAATCGGCAGCGTTGCCAGCCATACTCCCGGGCGAAGCAAGCGAGCACGCATACGACGCAGCAATAACCAGCCGCCCCAAGTGATGACGGCAATCCCTGTCAGGCTTAACAGGCCACCTTCAACTCCCCAATACAGCAACTCATTGTGCGGATGGGAGACGCTCTCAATATTGTAATTAATATTGAAATGATTAATAAAATCATGCTCAAAGTGCCCATAGCCCCATCCCAGCCATGGACGCTCAGCAATCATCCGCAGTGCTTCCTGCCAGTAAATTAGCCGGTACAGCACTGGCGCTGCTGAAGTCACTTCACGCGCGGCACCATTAAGCAGCATCAGTACCACACCGCAGAGCACGCCGCTGGCGATCAGCGCCAGGGCATACATCATGCGGCGTGGGTGACTACGCCACAATATGATCAACTGCAAGGGTGTCAGTAAGATTGCTGCCAGCAACCCTACGCGTGAGAGAATCATCATTAAAAGCAGCGGCGCCAGTACCAGCACGCCAGCAATTAATCCCTGACTGATGCGGCCTTTGGTTTGCCTGCGCCCCAGCAAACAGAGCGCCAGCGCCAGGCCGGATGCCATAAAACTGGCCATCACATTAACCTGCTGGAAAATACCGTAGGGCCGGGTATAGTTCGTATCAAATCCCATCCAGCTGCCACTGTAATTTTGCAGCAGAATATATTGTACCAGCCCTAAAATAGCTTCAATGAAAACGGCTGTCAGAAGCAATAAAAGCAGCCGCTGACGCCAGCGATGATCGAGCGGAATTTGCAACAAAGCAAAGTAGAACAATATACCGCTCAGTAATCCCAGCTGGCGCGGCATCACTTCGCTAAGCCACGGTTCTGCACTCCACAGCGCGGGCAACAGCAAAATCACCCCGCCAACTAACAAAGCGGAAAATAGCCGCGAAGAGAATAGAGGGGAACCAGAGAATCGCATGGTAATTATTATCACCAGCATCATCACTATGATTCCAACCATATTCCAGGGCAGATAAAAACCGCTACCACCACGATTCGGCCAGTGGATATGCATAGCAATCAATAAATACCCTGCCAGAATACAACCTGTCACTCGCGTAATGTTTACTGTCACCGAAAACTATCCCTAATTATAACTAAGCTCAAAGTTAGCCACTGAACTAAATGCCCCTGCCGTCACCGTTTTATCGCGAATAGCGTCCGGATGCCCGATCACATTCGCGGAAAATGAGAGGATAGTTTCACCGGTCTGTAACCCGATCGGAGCTGTGGCAGTTCCCAGATTCAGCGCGGCATTATTTTCGTCAGACAATGCCAGTGCCACACCATTATCGCCTTTATTAATTATTAGTTTTCCGGGCAAAACAGGATCTTCCGTACCGGTAAATGTGACATTAACCGATTGTCTTACATTGGTGGAACAACCAGTAAGTTTAATCTCGAACGGTATTTGCGCAGTGTGACCATCGCGATAAATAATTTTATCGACCACCGAGCCGATGTTCACTTTCTGAGCCTGCGACGCAGGATCGATATTACAGGGAGTGGCGACAACGCTACCGCTAAAGTCTATCTGTAGATCGGCGGCAAATGCAGCCGGCGAAAGAACAGTTCCCATGTTGAACAGGATCGCGCTAATCAATAAATGTTTCATCCTGGCTCCATTACAGATAGTTAATTCGCAAGATTAGGCTCTTACTAAAATCACCTTCCTGACCATCTGCTGTCGCTTCTAACACCGCAGAATAATTCTTGGACACAGAATCACGCCCCGTCATATCGGCAAAAGGCTGAAACTGATTATATTCAATCCACTTTGGATTGCTGTTATCACGGATGCGCATAACCGAACCGTTATCCATATTCAGACCGGTAGCATCCAGCAGGCTGCCATTGACTACAGTGAAGTCGGCATCCAGTTGAAAATCTTCAGAGCAACTGTTTTTGCTGATGCTCAGGTTAAAATCTTTCCGAACGATTTCCCCTTTACCTGCCGCCCAAACTGGCAAGGTGCCAAAATTCACGCCTGAGGGATTATCCAGATTGATTGATACCGCGCATTGAATAACCTCAATTTTCGTCATGCCGGTTAAAAAGAAGCTGTAGTTCTTACCCGGTTGATTATTAATTCCATATTCACCATCCAACTGTAAAGCTTGCACCCTGTCTGTGGTAACGGGGTTGATAGTTCCGCTTTTTTCAAGATAAATTTGAAATCTGATAGTCGCGGTCGTCCAATTGTCCTTATTGGCATATATATCTGTTCGCTTCTTATTATTATTAATCCCCAAATCGGCACCGTTATATATAATCCCCATCTTAATCCCGGGCGCGAAAACAGGCTGGTTCGGCGTTGGATAAAAATAGACATATTCCGCAGGAACATTTTCGTATGCCTTACAAACCACGGTACGGGTCCTCTCTTCAGAGGTCCATAACCGGCTGCCGACTGGCAAGGTAGCCGGTACCTTCAGCGTACCTATATCCACAACTTCTTCCGTTGTACCACCAGGCACATTCATATAGCATTCCAGTGCCTGCGTTTTAAAACTGACACCCAGAAAACACAGTAGAATAAATATCAGCCGCCCTGTGCCCCAGTCAGATTTAATTTTGTTTATTCTCAAGCCAGAAATTCCCATAAGTTTATCCTTTTACTTTTTACTGGCTGGCGTAACGCGGCAAAGTTGGTTACTGCAGGTAAAATGTAACTGCGGGTAACCACCATGATCGTTGATATAACTCACCGTAAAGCTGCTAAGCTTTAAATTGGGTAGCGCCAGGGTTTCTGATGAGTTCGGCGCTATCATTAGCGCTTTAAATTCATCAACCTTTTCCCCTTCCGACTTTTTGGTTGTTTGCTTCATATTAAGCAACGTGACGTAAAACGGTGTCGGATTTTCCACAATCAAACCTGTACTGGTCTGGCGGAATACCAGCTTCTCCTGCCACACTGCATCTTTCGCTGCCACAATCGCTTTTGGTCGATAGAACACTTTAATTTTGGTCTGTAGTGCCAGCTGTAAAGAATTGGGCTGCTCACTTTTTGGCGGTATTTCTCGCAGATTAAAATAGAACAGCGACTCACGATCCTGCGGCAATTGGCTGGCCTCAGGGAGCTGAGTTATCCGCACCACGCTACTTTCACCCGGCTCAACGCGCTGAATAGGCGGCAGAACCATCAATGGGCCGTCAATGGACTGTAACTGAGCATCATCCAGCCACGCCTGGGCAAGGAAAGGATATTGTTTATTCTCATTGGTAATATTTATACTGATAGACTTCTGATCGCTAACATATATAACGCGGGTACGATCCAACGTAATAGCTGCGCTGGCATGTGGAATCACAGTTCCCCACAGCAAGCCTGCGGCGATTAAATTGAGGTTTACCGACTTCATCATACAATTTGACTCCCACGGGTGTGATTTCATTTAAAGTGCATTACAGGGCAGTAACAGCCGGGTAAGAGGCTTTTCGCTTGCAGGCAGGCTAAGGGTGCATTGCGGTTGGCCCTGCCAGAAAAGTGTCAGTTTCTCTCCGGGCTTGATGCCGGTCAGATACGCCACGCCTTTTTCGTTGACTAACGCCGCCTCGCGGCCTTTTGCTGTCATTATTGTGGCGCCAAATGGCGGCTCACTGCCGTCGTCCAGGCGAATGGTGGCAAGCACTTTATATCCCTGAACCACTTCAAAGTGACGGTAGCCAATCGCCCCCTCGGTCAACGTGCTTTGCACTACCGCACGGGTTGCTTCAACATCATCACTCAACTGGTTGACATCAATACGTGTATCAACGTTGTAGTAGCTGCTGACGTCAGAGATCACCGCCAGACCATAACGATTGCTGTACGCGCGCCCATTATTAATCGGTACGCCGGCGACACCATCGGTATCCAGCATCAATCGGCTGCCGCCATTACCGCTATTCTGATGAGCAGCAATGCCGTGTCGGGTGGCCGTTACGCCGCCCCGCAGGGTCGCGCCCAGCGAGGTATAACTATCCTGTTGCCAGCCAACATTGGCATTCAATGTGCCGGAAGGTGCAGAGTGGGAGTACCAGGCGCTCGACATGAGCTTGCCCGTCTGATTGTGGCCGGCCCGCAGCTGCCAGCTGTTATTTAAGTCGCTGAAATCATCCACGGAAGCACTCTGGGTAATTTCATTATTGTTGGTCTGAAGGCTATAACCGATACGTCGATGATCGCCCAGCGGCAGCGTAACGTTTAACATTGCGCTGTCGTCAGTACGCCCCTGATAATCACTGCGATAAGCGGATAACGATGCGCTGATGCCACTAATTCCCGCCAGATTGAACATTCTGCTGGCAGAAAGCCCGTAACGATTGACCGAGCGGGAATCCCAGTAAGTCTGGTGCGAATAACTCAGATAAACCGTTATTGCCTGTGCACTGTCATCTGCCATAAACGTTTTATTGGCAGTGAGGGTATAAAGCTCTTTATCCTGGCGCGTAAACATTTCGTCACGGTAATTTGCCTGCAAAAACTGCTGCATATTCATAAAATTACGTTGCGAAAATCGATAACCAGCAAACGTGATCTGGCTGTTTAATTCTTCAAAACGTTTGGCATAATTCAGACGAAATGATTTGCCAGTGGCTACAGGGGCATTTGGCAAACGTGCATAAGACTGAGTCACATCTGCTGATAACGCACCAAACACATTTAAATCACGCCCCAGGCCTAATGAGGCAGCGTTATAGTCGCCGCCAATCAATGCTCCACCAAACAGCGACCAGGCATTCGTTATCCCCCAGGAAAAATCACTGGAGGAAAAAATCGGCCCGCGAAGTTGATGATCAGGCGTGGAAGGCTGGCCCAGCGCCACGTTATAACGCACATAGCCGGGACGCGTCAGGTAAGGAATGGTCGCTGTATCAATCTGAAAACTGGATATTGAGCCATCTTGTTCTTCTACTTTAACCTCGAGCCGCCCTTGTACCGAACTGCTCAGATCCTGAATCACAAAAGGGCCTGCCGGCACGGTGGTTTCATACAAGGTACGTCCCTGTTGTGAGACGGTCACTTTGGCATTGCTTCTCGCGATACCACGCACTTCGGGTGCATAGCCGCGCAGCTTTGGCGGCAACATCCGTTCATCGCTGGCGACACTCGCCCCGGTGTAACGGAAGCTGTCGAAAACCGCTGAGTTGAGATACGCCTCTCCAACCATCACTTTTGCCGCGTACTCAGGCAAAGCGCGCCAGGCATAAACCTGAGTCAGTGATGAATCCGTATTGCGCTGGCTGCCCTGACGTTGAAGACTGGCCTGATAGTCAGCTCGTAGCCGCCACGGGCCGGCATTACTGCCCAGCGTACCGTAGCTGGTAAGGCTATCCGCGGTAATACTGCTGTCCTGCTGGCGGCTGGTTAACGCATTGATATTGTAATCCAGCAGAATACCCGGCAGACCGTTATCCCACTGCTCTGGTGGCGTCCAGTTCGAGTCGGAATATTTCATCCATGCCTGGGGTACGGTTATCTCCAGCACACCGCGACCAATGCGGTTGGATACCGTAATTCCGGGCAGTGCGCTGATATCAGCACAAGCGTCGTTGTACCAAAGCGTAATTTGTTTAGCCGCTTCCGGCTTCAGTGCCATTTGCTTAATCAGGTCTGGTGGCAGACAGACCCGCGGTTGCCCTGGGTTGTTTGCATCAGTTAAGTACTGAATTGTGCGTTGAGGGAACGTTTGTTGATTTATTTTAATTTCCAGCAAATAACTGCCGGGTAAAACTGAATGCGGCTCGGAAAAACGAGAAAGATCTACTTTGCTACGTTTTCCTGTCGCCAGCACTTCAGTATTAAATTCAGTAACGGAGTAAACAGGAAAACCGCTAAATGCTGAACTTAAAACAATCAGATTTACTATTCTTCGCTTGCGAAAAAAAAACATAATGAACTCAGTCATTCTAAATCCATGAACATCATTAAAAGTCCGTTTCCGTCAGAAAGAATCACAAAGCAGTTAAGGGAAAACTTAAATAAAGTAATTTACTTTATTCATTAACTTCTCCTGCCCGCGATTAATCTGGCTAAGTTCGTTCTCGCCAATCAGAAATAATGAGGATGCCAGTATGACATCCTCATTAAATTTTACTGGTAAGCGACTTCGAAGTTCACAGTACTATTAAAGCGTCCTGGAACCACAGCGGCTGAAGCATTGCTGTGTTTGAGTGAGGCATTAAATGTCAGCGTGGCATTACCATTGCCCAGATTGAGCGGAGCGGTAGCAGTATGCGGTTTAATATCCTTACCAGCTGGGTCAACCAGTCTGATACCCGCGCCGCTTGCGGTACCATTCAGAGCAAATAAATTGGCATTGGCTGGATCGGCCAGTCCATTAAAGGTAAAGGTAATTTGATCATTGGTGGTGTTAACATCACAACCCTGCAGTTCGATGTTAAAAGGCTGCGGCGTGGATTCTCCAACAGTGGTCAGCACCCTGTTACTGACCTGACCCATCGCAATAGTCTGGTCGGTCGTTCCTGGAGAAATACTGCATGGCGCATTAACAATATCGCCCTCGAAAGTCACAGTGCCACTTCCCTGACCAGCTGCATAAGCAACAGAAGAGGTAACCAGAGTCATTGCTGTTGCCAGCATAATTGCATTCAATTTCATTTTTTAAATTTCCTTATTTAATAATAGCCATTACATTGCTTATCGCCCTGACTTTCCAAACTACAGAAATCCAGACGCAAAACATCGGGCTTATTAATAGCCAATGTTATAAGTAATATTTGAGTTTCCATTTCACAGAACGATTATATTGAAGTATCTAAACCCACAATCATATTTTCATCATGATTGACGGGGCGTCATATTCACACACTTGCTTCGCGAGGCAAAGAAAAAAAATCACACAAGCACATAAAAATAATAATAACCCCCACCTCACTACTCGATACAACATAAAACACCAACCAAAATAAAAATAACAGCCATAAAATCTATAAATAGCAAATAACTAAAAACATAGTATCGCAAAATGATTATTACTGTAAATTTAACACCATAATCGCGCATTGTTCAGAAAAATAAATGAAGCCTCAACAGCGTGTATTTAACAATAATAATGTCATCTGCCTTCCGCATAAAGATTTACTTTACCCAATCAAATAAGGGAGTTAGAGATCACCCATAAAAAATTAAATGTCATTGCGATCTTTTTTTTCTGATTATTCTCCCCTGACATTCATCAGAACAGGACTCTACTGTTCTTAATCCTTTAACATCATTAGGTAATAACATAAGAGTAAAATCAGAAGGTTTAAACTATAACTATTAACCTGGCGCACTCAATGCAAAAGGAAGTCAGTTATTAATTATCCTGCTATGCATTAAATTATTCATTAAAAGCTGGAAAACCACTCATTCCTGATAAAGATGAGGGTATCTCGCTGGAAATAACTGGATAAAGGGTAAGTTGCCCTGATAGAGAAAACACTTCAAACATACTGCACTAACGAATTAATTTAATGTTAT
This sequence comes from Winslowiella sp. 2C04, assembly GCF_050037805.1. Classification (NCBI taxonomy): domain Bacteria; kingdom Pseudomonadati; phylum Pseudomonadota; class Gammaproteobacteria; order Enterobacterales; family Erwiniaceae; genus Winslowiella; species Winslowiella sp. 2C04. The sequence goes on from NZ_CP188300.1 coordinate 3,715,653, forward strand.
TCCTAAAAAATGATGTTTTCTCCTGTCATTTAACCCTGACACGCCATCAAAACCTATCGGATTAGTACTAACTTAAGTCGATCCCCCTTAGACGCGGTTTTATAGGGCTAAGGATAATCCCTCAGAATCGGCTTTGCCGTTGTCCCGCTAACCTGAGGCGTCAGGCCAATTCACTATGCTATAGTGGCAATAATCCAGCTTTAACCTCACAGACATCAGCCCGAAAGGTCAACCAGCCATGAGTCAGACACCCTTGATTCCCGAAAGCAAACTTCCGGCACTCGGCACCACTATTTTCTCGCAAATGAGCGCACTGGCGCAGCAGTATCAGGCGATTAACCTGTCGCAGGGTTTTCCGGATTTTGACGGCCCACGTTTTTTGCAGGAGCGGCTGGCATATCATGTCAGCCAGGGCGCCAACCAGTATGCGCCGATGACGGGTGTGCAGCCGCTGCGTGAAGCCATTGCTGATAAAACCGCTGAGCTTTATGGCCACAAGCCTGACGCCAACAGCGATATCACCGTCACCGCCGGAGCGACGGAAGCATTGTATGCCGCGATTACCGCGCTGGTGCGGCCAGGTGATGAAGTGATCTGCTTCGATCCGAGCTACGACAGCTATGCACCTGCGGTGACGCTGGCCGGCGGCGTGATGAAGCGCATCGCGCTGCAACCACCGGGATTCAAGGTTGACTGGCAACAGTTTGCCTCACTGCTGTCGGAGCGTACACGGCTGGTCATCCTCAATACGCCGCATAATCCTTCCGCCAGCGTCTGGCTGAAAAGCGATTTTGCCGCGCTGTGGGAAGCGATTGCTGAGCAGGAAATTTATGTGCTGAGTGATGAAGTGTACGAGCACATCTGTTTTGCCGCAGAGGGCCACGTCAGCGTGCTGGCGCATCCCCAGCTGCGTCAGCGGGCGGTTGCCGTCTCTTCATTCGGTAAAACCTTCCATATGACCGGCTGGAAAGTCGGTTATTGCGTGGCACCAGCGGCGATCAGTGCAGAAATTCGTAAAGTGCATCAATATCTGACCTTTGCAGTCAATACTCCAGCTCAACTGGCCATCGCCGATATGCTGCGTGCTGAGCCGGAACACTATCGTGAGCTGCCGGCGTTCTACCGTGCGCGGCGTGACCGTTTTGTGCAGGCGCTGGCTGACAGCCGCCTGGAGATCCTGCCATGCGAAGGTACCTATTTCTTGCTGGCCGATTACAGCGCCATTTCCGATCTTGATGACGTCAGTTTCTGCCAGTGGCTGACAAAAGAAGTTGGCGTGGCCGCGATTCCGCTGTCGGTATTCTGCGCTGATGAATTCCCTCATAAACTGATCCGCCTGTGCTTCGCCAAACAGGAAGCCACGCTGGACGCTGCTGCGGAGCGACTGTGTCAACTCTAAAACTCACGCTACTGCAACAGCCGCTGGTGTGGATGGATGGCGAAGCGAATTTGCGCCACTTCGCCAGCCTGCTGGCGGATATTAAGCAACGCGACCTGATTATTCTGCCGGAGATGTTTACCACCGGTTTCGCCATGGAAGCGGCGCAGCGTTCACTGCCTCAGGCACGCGTGCTTGAGTGGTTACAGGCGCAGGCTAAGTCGACCCATGCAATGGTTGGTGGCAGTGCAGCAATTCAGACTGCAACAGGGGCGGTTAACCGTTTTATGCTGGTTGAGCCTAATGGCACGCTGCACAGCTATGATAAGCGTCATCTGTTTCGTATGGCGGATGAACATCATCACTATCAGGCTGGCGATCGTCGTATGATTGTTGAATGGCGCGGCTGGCGTATTTTGCCACAGATCTGCTACGACCTGCGTTTTCCGGTGTTCTCACGTAATCAAAATGATTATGACCTGGCGCTGTATGTTGCCAACTGGCCAGCCGCACGCGCGTTACACTGGCAGTCACTGCTGCTGGCGCGTGCTATTGAGAATCAGGCGTATATTGCGGGTTGTAATCGAACCGGTAGTGACGGTAATCATCATCAGTACAGCGGTGACAGCCGCATCATCAGTCCGCAGGGTGAACTGCTGGCGACTGCTGAGCCTCATCAGCCCGCGCGACTGGATGCAGAGCTGTCACTGGAAAATTTGCGTGAATATCGTGAAAAGTTTCCAGCCTGGCGCGATGCCGATGCCTTTCGTTTATAGCTGAATTAATTGGCAGGGAGCGTGCTCCCTGCACATTAGTTATTATTTTAAAGCCTACTGCATCTGCCCTGGTTATACGGTAATCAATAGCACAGCAGCTGCCCAAAGGGGGGGGAGGACCGCTGAAGTGTATTTTCCATAAATAATAATGAATCACACTAAATATAAGGCTTATAGTTTATTACCATATTATATCACCGCGTGCTTTCCATTATTTCTTCCGCTGGTTTGGCCTGAATAACTTTTGCTACCGGGCAATTATGTCAACAAATTCGCCTGATGCAAATCAGCGATCCCCTTCTGTTAGCGGTACAGGCAACTAAGATAAATTATTATATCCACCTTAGTTTTCAATCAGAAAAGTGTCAGAGTGCCAGAAAAGGCCAGTAATAATGGACAGCAATTGGGGATAATAAAGCGATAAATTCCATATAGTGGAAAAATAGACTGAGATTTATTTAGCCATAACTATAACGGAGATGCGTAATGATCGGGGGAAAATTGATTTTTCGCCCCGGACAGTGTTAATTAAGAGCGTATGCTGATGGTCTCGCCGCGTTTCAGGCAGTTAAACAGGATATTCAGGCTGACAGAAACCAGGCAAGCGGCGCTGATGCCGGAATGTAATAACGTGCGCACCCACCCCGGAAACTGGTCATAAAATGCTGGCATCACGATAGGGATCATACCGAAGGCGATTGAGGTAGCGACAATGACCAGGTTCATATTATCTTTATAGTCGACTTTTGCCAGAGTACGAATACCACTGGCGGCCACGGTGCCAAACAGCACCACTCCAGCCCCACCCAGTACCGGCATCGGAATACAGGCCACCACCCGCCCCAGAACCGGCAGCAGACCAAGGATCACTAAAATAACTCCACCCGCCGCCACGACATAGCGGCTCTTGATACCGGTCATCGCCACCAGTCCGATATTCTGTGCAAAAGCGCTCTGCGGGAAAGAGTTAAACAGCGGCGCCAGCGCGCTGGTCAGCATGTCGGCGCGAAGCCCACTGGCTATCCGCTTACCATCGATATCGGTTTCGACAATTTCGCTGACGGCAATTAATCCGGCTGTGGTTTCGGTTAATAACACCAGCACGATCAGCAGCATCGACAGAATAGCGGCGAGATCAAATACCGGCAGGCCAAAACTCATCACGCCAGGCAGCGCGACAAAATCCCCCTGCATCACCGCCGAGAAATCGGTTTTGCCGCTGATAACCGCAAACAGCGTACCCACCAGCATCGCCAGTAATATCGCCAGCCGTTTTAGTCCGCCATTGCCGAGCTTATTCAGCAGCAGGATCACCGCCAGCGTCAGCGCCGCCAGGCCAATATTGGACGGTGCGCCCCAGTCGGCAGCTTTCGCATTGCCGCCCATCGCCCAACGCGCCGCAACCGGCATTAACGACAGGCCAATAATGGTGATCACCGTACCGGTCACCACCGGCGGAAAAAAACGAATGATATGGGCGAAGAACGGCGCAATCAGTAAGCCAATCAGCGAAGAAGCTATCACCGCACCAAATACCACCGGCAGCCCGCCGCCGCCGCTGACAATCGTCACCATGGTCGCCACACCGGCAAAAGAGACACCCTGCACCAGCGGCAGCCGCGAACCAAAGCCAGGCAGACCTAACGCTTGCAGCAGGGTGGCAAAGCCACTGACAAACAGCGCGGCGGTTACCAGCATGCCAATCTCGCTGGCATGCAGGCCAGCGGCGGAGCCAATGATCAGTGGCGGCGCAATAATGCCTCCGTACATGGTCAATACGTGTTGCAGTCCCCAGGCAAAAGTTTTTCCTGCCGGGTAACGCGTGTCTTCAGGCCTGACGGGAGTGAGACTCATGGTGGATGACCTCAACATAACTGTAGGGGAGCGTTTCCGACTCCCGTTGCGATGATTAGCACGCGCGGCGAGAATGCCACCGCTGGACTGATAATCGATTTCAGGAACCGCGATAAGTGGACCACGACCACGGTGAAATCAGAAACGGCAGATGGTAGTGGTTGCCGCTTGCCGGGATAACGAAATCAATTTGCGCGCTGATATACAACGCATCACGCCCGCTGGCGGTGAAGTAGTTGCCGATTGCCGCCGTCAGCCGATAATGCCCCGCGGCCAGTGGCTCAGGCGTTAACGCATTAATGCGTCCATCGCTGTCGGTCTGTCCCTGCGCCAGAGACTGCCAGCCGTCTGCGCACTGTTTCTCCAGCAAAATGGCCACGCCGCTGGCTGGTTTGCCGAGCGCAGTATCAAGGACGTGTGTGGTAATCGTGCTCATTGGAAAATCTCCCGAAGACGCAGCTGAGTGATTTCTCGCAGCTGGATTAGCGCTTCCTGCTGCTCCTGCAAGGGTTCATTCGCCAGTCGACGCTGCAGTTCTGCCAGCATCTGCTCGCCAGTACGCCCTTTGGCACGAATCAGAAACACCTGACCAAAGCGCTGTTCATAGGCGGCATTACCGCTGCGCAACGCCTGTTGCAGTTGCAGATTGTGATGATTGACCGATGACTGCTCCTGGCGAGACAGCGCGGCCTCTTTGCCTTCGCCTTTGGCACGCTCGCCAATGCGAGGATGGGCCGAAAGTGCCTCAAGCAGGTCGGCGCTGTTCCAGCGGCTGGCAAGCGCATCGGCATAATCCAGTAACGCATCCAGTGAAGCATAAGGACGAGCGGCCAGCAGTGCGCTGCTCCAGCCGGGAATCGCGACGCAGTGGGCGATTGCGGCGTGGGCATCGGCGGCGTTAAATTGGTTAAATTGGTCGAGTGTCATCTGTTCTCCTGATGCAAATTTCCGGCACTGGCGCGGAGAACATCGCCTTGACAGGCCACATTGTGAACCACTTGCAGATAGGCCTGGACCGCTTTGGCAACATCACTGCTGGTAACCGATTCTGCCGGATGGTGGCTGATACCGCGATCGCAACGCACAAACAGCATGCCGACCGGCCAGCGTTCGGCTATCGCAATCGCATCGTGCCCGGCTCCGCTCGGCAGCGATAAACTGCGGCCCTGCACCTGCGTTACCGCCTGGGTTATTGTCGACTGCAGCCCAGCGTCGCAGCGGGTAGCGCCAATACGGTAATACTCTTCGGCATGAAACTTTAGCCCACGACGCAGCGCAATAGCCTCCGCCTGCGTCAGCAGAGCAGACAGCAGTTCCGCCAGCGGCTGGTCTTCCGGCCCGCGCACATCCAGCGTCAGATCAACCTCACCCGGAATAACATTGACCGCGCCAGGCGAGCACTGCAGGCTACCGACGGTCGCCACCAGCTGCGGATGATGTTCTGGCGTGCTGGTTTCGATATACAGCATCCACTCGGCGGCGGCGGCCAGCGCATCTTTGCGCTGATTCATCGGCACGGTGCCGGCGTGACCCGCTTCGCCAGTAAAGCGGCAGTTTAGCCGGCGCGCACCGTTAATGGCGGTGACCACACCTAATGCCAGATCGGCTTGTTCCAGACATGGCCCCTGCTCAATGTGCAGCTCCAGATAGGCAACGATTGCATTCACATCACGCGCCGCTTGCGAAATATTCGCAGCATTCAGCCCGACATCAGCCAGCGCTTCAGCCACGGTAATACTGTTGCCGTCCGGATGTGACACCCAGCTTTGCGGCCAGCTGCCGGTGATGCCACGACTGCCGAGCAGGGTAATGCCAAAGCGCGTGCCCTCTTCATCACCAAAACCGACAATCTCAATCGCCAGCGGTAAACGCAGCTGGTGTTGATGCAGATACTGAACGGTTTCGATGGCGGTCAGCACGCCAAGCATGCCGTCGTAACGGCCAGCATTACGCACCGTATCAAGATGCGAGCCCAGCAGCAGCGCGGGGGCGCCGGCTTCCGCCGCTTCGTAACGACCGCAAATATTGCCGACGCTGTCCTGCCAGACCTGCATGCCCGCTGCCTTCATCCACTCACCCACCAGCGCGTTGGCACGCATATGCTCCGGCGACAGGTAGACGCGCGTTAGCTTACCGGTGCTCTCGCTGATTTCGGCCAACGCATCGCAGCGCGCCATTACCCGACTGGCCGCCAGCCCGGCGTCGCTTGCATTCATCAGGCAGTCACTCATCAGCGGCTCCCGTTACTGTAGCTATCCCATGCTGCCTGCATTGCCGCACCCTGGGTGGTGTTAAAGCCGAGGTGATTCAGCACCGCTTCCAGCGCCGCCAGCGTTTGCAATACGCAATCCTTGCGCGCGTTATAACCCATGGTGCCGATGCGCCACACTTTACCCACCAGCGGACCAAACGAAGTGCCGATCTCAATGCCGAAATCTTCCAGCATCAGCTTACGAGCCAGATCGCCATTCACCCCTTGTGGAATGACTACGCCCAGCACGTTATTCATCTTGTGCGACAGATCGCCAAAGGTTTCCAGCCCCATGCCCTGAATACCGGCCAGCATCGCATCACCATGCAATTTATGGCGGGCAATACCGTTATCCAGCCCTTCCTGCAGGATTAATCGTGCACACTCACGGGCGCCGAACAGCGCGGTGGTGGCTTCGGTATGGTGATTAAGACGTTCCGGCCCCCAGTAATCCATGATCATGCCGAGATCAAAATAGTTGGACCAGATCATCTCATCGTCGCCATTCTGATGGTCGGCGGTGCGGATCCCCTCCTCGACGCATTTACGTTTGCGGATCACCGCTTCCATCTGCGGACTGAGGGTGATCGGCGAGGTGCCCGACGGGCCACCCAGACATTTCTGCATTCCGGCCGATACCGCATCCAGCCCCCAGGCATCGGTTTCCAGCGGATTACCACCGAATGATGCGGTGGCATCGGTATAAAACAGCACGTCATATTTGCGGCAGATCTCACCGAGATTTTCCAGCGGCTGCAGCATGGTAGTTGAGGTATCACCCTGCACTGTCAGCAGCAGACGCGGGCGCACGCGCTTAATCGCATCTTCAATCTGATCCGGGGTAAACACTTCTCCCCACGGAACTTCGATGGTGTGCACTTCCGCGCGGCAGCGGCGGGCAATTTCACACAGCAGATGGCCAAAACGGCCAAATACCGGCACCAGCACCTTGTCACCTGGCCGGATCGCCGACAGCAGAATCGCTTCGATACCGGCACGCGAAGTCCCATCAATCAGCAGCGTCCATGGGTTCTCGGTGCGGAATACCGCGCGATACAGCGCCATCACTTCATTCATATAGTGAGTCATCGCCGGGTCATACTGGCCAATCAGTTGGCTCGACATCGCACGCAGCACGCGGGGATCGGCATTGATCGGGCCTGGCCCCATCAGCAGTCGCTGTGGCGGATTGATTTGTGGGTAGTGAGTGATGTCCATATTAGGTTCCTTATTGAATGTTCCTGATGCGTTAGCTCAGACCGCGCACCGAGGAGATAAACTGTTTTAATTCGGCTGTCTGTGGATCAGCGAAAACCTTACGGCTGTCGCCCTGCTCCCATACCCGCCCCTGGTGCATAAACACCACGCGATCGCCGACTTCGCGGGCAAAATTCATTTCGTGCGTGACCAGAATCAGCGTCATGCCCTCTTTCGCCAGCTGCTCCAGCACCTTAAGCACTTCACCGACCAGTTCAGGATCCAGCGCGGAGGTAATTTCATCACACAGCAGTACCTTCGGCGTCATCGCCAGCGCCCGGGCAATCGCCACTCGCTGCTGCTGACCACCGGATAAATTGGCCGGGTAGTAATCGATACGGTCGCCAAGACCGACCTTTTCCAGCATCTGCACCGCCAGCTGGCGACACTCGTCCGGGCGCTTTTTCAGTACCCGACGCGGCGCCAGCATCACGTTTTCCAGTGCGGTCATATGCGGAAACAGGTTAAAACTCTGGAATACCATGCCGACTGAACGGCTGATTTCGCGCGCCTGCGAATCCCGGTCGCTAATGGTGATGCCACCCAGCTTGATGCTGCCTTCCTGATAACCTTCCAGCCCGTTGATGCAGCGCAGCAGCGTGCTTTTACCTGAACCACTACGGCCAATAATCGAGATCACCTCACCCATTTCGATATCCAGATCCACGCCTTTTAACACGTGGTTCTGCCCGTAATATTTCTGCACCTGATTAATGGTGATGAGCGGCATTAAATTTCTTCTCCAGATACTGGCTGTAGCGAGACAGCGGATAACACATCAGGAAGTAGCCCAGCGCCACCAACCCGAAGACTTTAAATGGCTGATACGTCACGTTGTTCAGGATGGTTCCGGCTTTGGTCAGCTCGATAAAACCGATAATCGACGCCAGCGCGGTGCCTTTAATCACCTGCACCGCAAAGCCGACGGTCGGCGCAATGCCAATTCGCACCGCCTGCGGCGCAATCACCCGAAACAGTGTCTGACCAAAACTCAGCCCGAGACAGCGCGAGGCTTCCCACTGACATTTTGGTAGCGCCTTAATGCTGCCGTACCAGATATCAAGCAGAAACGCGCTGGTATACAGCGTCAGTGCCAGCGAGGCGGCGGTCCACGGCGACACATCAATGCCAAACAGTGCCACACCAAAAAACGCCAGAAACAGCTGCATCAGCAGCGGCGTGCCCTGAAACAGTTCAACGTAGCCGCGAATAATACGCAGCGGCCAGCGGCGACCGGTTAAACGCACCAGCAGCAGCGGTATGGTCACCAGCGTGCCGCCAATAAAAGCTGTCAGTGACAGCAGGATGGTCCAGCGCGCTGCCAGCAGCAGATTGCGCAGGATGTCCCAGTCGGTAAAAGTGGTCATCATGGCTGCTCTCCAAACCATTTACGCCCTGCGGCCAGCAGTATCTGACGCATGGCAATCGACAGCGCCAGATACATCAGCGTGGCGACCAGGTAGACTTCAAAACTTAAAAAGGTCCGCGACTGAATCAGGTTCGCGGAAAAGGTCAGCTCTTCATAGGAGACCTGCGACACCACTGACGAGCCGAGCATCACGATAATGCACTGGCTGACCAGCGCCGGATAAATGCGTTTTAGCGACGGCGGCAGCACCACGCGAAAAAAAGTCTGCGAGCGGCTGAGGCCCAGAACGCGTCCGGCTTCCCACTGCCCTTTTGGCGTCACCTGAATGCCTGCGCGAATAATCTCGGTACTGTAGGCGCCAAGATTAATCAGCATCGCCAGCAGCGCGGCCTCGCCAGCGGTGAGTTTCACCCCCATATTCGGCAGGCCAAAAACGATAAAAAACAGCTGAACCACAAACGGGGTATTGCGAATCAGCTCTACGTACAGCCCCCAGATACGGCTCAGCCAGCAAGGTTTGCCGCTGCGCAGCGCCGCGCCGAAAATGCCCAGCCCAACGCCGCCGATAGTTGCCAGCACGGTGAGCTGGATGGTCACCCACAGACCGGACAGCAGTTCCGGCCAGTAGGGCCACAGCGCGGCAAAGTCGAGTTGTCCGATCATCTTCCCGTCCTTACGCGCCTAAGTTGGCTGGCAGAGGGGCTTTCAGCCACAGTTCCGACATGCCATTCAACGTCTTATCTGCTTCTGCCTGCTCAATCAGCGCGTTAATTTTCTCTTTCAGCGCCGGCTGGTTTTTACGCAGGCCGATAAAACACGGGGAATCCTTCAACATAAATTTCGCCACCGGCGCTTTATCCGCGTTCTGGCGTGAAATTGCGGCAACCACCAGGTTCCCGGTCGCGACATACTGCACCTGGCCAGAGAGATAAGCGGACAGCGTGGTATTGTTATCTTCGTAACGTTTAACCTGTGCCTGCTTCGGTGCCACTTCGCTTAACACCATATCTTCCACCGCGCCGCGGGTAACGCCGATCGACTTGCCGTTCAGCTCAGCAGCATCTTTCAGCGCGGTATCTTTCGGGCCAAACACCCCGAGGAAGAACGGTGCATAAGCGCGGGTGAAATCGATCACTCTTTCACGCTCAGCGTTTTTTCCCATGCTGGAGATCACCAGGTCGACTTTGTCAGTCTGCAAATACGGCACGCGGTTGGCACTGGTAACCGGTACCAGCTGCAACTTAAGTTTCATCTGCTTTGCGAGGTATTTCGCCATATCGATGTCGTAGCCCTGCGGCTGTAAATCAGTACCGACTGAACCAAACGGCGGGAAATCCTGCGGCACTGCTACGCGCAGTACGCCGCGTTTCTGGATGTCCTGCAACTGATCGGCCATTACCTGCGTGACCTGACTTAACATCAGCGCTGCGCCCATTGCCGCCATCAATACTTTTTTCATCATCATACCCCGGTTAGTTAATCATGAAACAAAAGATTCTTGTAAATGCATTCTGCAACTAATGTGCCAACGACGCAGCGACGGCAGGATTTAGCTAACCAGCAGATTTAGATGAAGAGTAAGTAAGGAAATACGCAGAAAAGCTAACGGAAGAATGAACCAAAAAGAGGCAAGGCACCAAAATGGTGCCCTGTTATCGTTGTTCCAGCTCGTCCATGTGCTGATAAAGGTCGGCAATCTGATGGATGCGCTGACGTCCCTGCGACAATAATTCGTGCAGCAAGGCGTTGGCCAGCAGGTTGACCACGCTCATCGCCGAACCGTAACTGTCGAAGGCGGAAACGCTGTCCAGCGAGGCGCACAGCTGCCAGCGGGACAGCGCAATTACACCCTGCGCCTGCGGTTCACATATCAGCAATACCGGAATATTATCCTGCTGTAATTGCTGCAGCATCGGCTTGATAATGCGCGGACGGCGGCGAAATGCCACCACCATCACCACATCCTGCGGCGTAATATCCACCAGCTCTTCCGCTAGTGTCTGCCCCGGCTGAGGTAGCAGATACACCTGCGAACGCGCCTGTATCAGCTGCTGACGCAGGTGCAATGCCACCGGATAGGCATTACGCAGGCCGACAATAAATATCCGCTTACCCTGCGCCAGGGCCTGCACAATTTCACCAAACTGTGTCGCATCAATACTGTTAACCCACTGCGTCAGATTGGCCATCTCCTGCTTATAGTGGCGGGCTAACAGCGTATTGCCCTGCACCGCATCACGATTATCGGTTAACGGCATGCCGCTCTGACGTAAAGTGCGCAGTTCATCACGCATATCTTTATATTTTTCATAGCCTAACCGTTTAAACAACCGGCTGACGGTGGCTTTCGATACCCCGCTGAGACGCGCCAGTTCCGCACTGTTATAGCTGATAAGATCGTCAAAATGATCAAAGACAAAGTCCGCAATGCGCTGCTCCTGCGGCGACAACTGCGGGTAATGGCTTTTCAGGCGTTCATCAAGCTGTTTCATGGCGATCTCTTGTAACTTTCGTTTCACTGAACATAGCATACTCCAAATCAGCCTCAGCGCCGCTGACGAAAAATTTGGAAAACTGGAACATCTCTTGCTTCACTGTAGCTCTCTGTTATCCGAAAAAAAAAGAGCCACAGATGATTCAAAGTAATATGGCCCCGCTGGGTATGGCGGTGGCACCTCACCATCTGGCGAGTGAAAGTGCACTGGCGGTGCTGCGCGAAGGCGGCAATGCCATTGAAGCAATGGTTGCCGCTGCCGCGACTATCGCCGTCGTTTACCCGCATATGAATGGCCTCGGCGGTGACGGCTTCTGGCTGATTATGCCACCCAAAGGCGAGCCGATAGCCATTGATGCCAGTGGCGCGGCCGGATCGCTGGCACACTTCGATTACTACAGCGATGAAAAAGTCATTCCGCATCGCGGTCCTAAAGCGGCGCTGACGGTGGCCGGTACCGTTAGCGGCTGGGCGGAAGCGCTGAAGCTGTCGAAAGAGCTGGGCGGTGCGCAACAGCCGGTTGCCCGACTGCTGGCCGATGCGATTCGCTATGCCGCCGACGGTATTCCGGTTACCCAGTCGCAGGCCTCGGCCACGCAGAGCAAATTGAGCGAACTGGTCAATCAACCGGGTTTTGCCCGCACCTTTTTGCCTGACGGTGAAGCACCACGCGCCGGCAGTCGTTTTACTCAGCCGGATCTGGCGAATACGCTTAGTGCGCTGACCCTCGACGGGCTGGACAGCTTCTACCGTGGCCCACTGGCCACTAAGCTGGCGCTGGAGATGTCGCGGCTCGGCATGCCGATCACGCTGGAAGATCTGCACAACCATCAGGCGAAGCGCCGTACGCCGCTGCGCGTTTCACATCAGCAGGGCGAAATCTACAATATGACGCCGCCGACTCAGGGACTGGTATCGCTGGCAATCCTTGGCATCACCGATCGGCTGAATATGGCCGAAGCCGATGATGCGCAAACCGTACATCGCATTGTTGAAGCCACCAAACTGGCATTCAGCCTGCGCGATCAATACATCACCGATCCGCGCCATATCACTGAAGAGATGCAGTCGCTGCTGGATGCCGATCGCCTCGCCACCATGGCGGCGCAAGTTGACGACGCTAAAGCCGCGCCGTGGGGAACCGGGCGCGGGCCGGGCGATACGGTGTGGATGGGGGTAATGGACAGCAGCGGGCTGGCGGTGTCATTTATTCAGAGTATCTATCACGAATTTGGCAGCGGTGTGGTGTTGCCGGATACCGGTATTACCTGGCAAAACCGTGGTGCGGCCTTTAGCCTGCAACCCGATCATCTGCTGGCACTGGCACCGGGAAAACAGCCTTTCCATACCCTTAATCCGGCGGCAGCCAGGCTGCATGATGGTCGCACGCTGGTGTATGGCTCAATGGGCGGCGACGGTCAGCCGCAAACTCAGGCGGCAATTTTTAATCGTCACGTGGTGCAGGGCTTACCGCTCCAGCAGGCGATCAGCGCACCGCGCTGGCTGCTGGGCCGCACCTGGGGGCAGGCATCCGACTCGTTGAAACTGGAGGGCCGCTTTTCCGCTGAAACCGTCGCTACCCTGCGCGCACTGGGCCATGAAGTGGAAATTCTGCCGGATTTCAGTGAAGCCGTCGGCCATGCGGGCGCCATTGTGCGGCATAACAACGGCATGCTGGAGGGGGCATTCGACCCACGCAGCAACGGCAGCGCTGCCGGTTTTTAACAGGAGAAGATGATGACGAGTACCTCTGACTGGGCCGCTTATCTGGCGCAAATGGAACAGCTGCTGGCGCTGGAACTGGACGATGCACGCCGTGCCGAGCTGCACAGCCAATTCAGTCGTATTGCCGCGATGTCGGCACCGCTGATGGCTTATCCCCTCGACGATCGACTGGAAGTGGCGGGAGTTTATCAGGCATGAATCTGGCAGAACTGAGCATTGCTCAACTCCAAAACGCGCTGACGAGCGGCGATCTCAGCGCGCGTGAAATTGCTCAACATACGCTGAGCGCAATTGAACAGCACAATCCGGCACTTAACGCCTGGACGGAAATCACCGCCGACCGCATGTGGCAGGAAGCCGATGTTATCGACAGGCAGCGCCGTAACGGTCAGCCGTTACCGCCACTGGCGGCGGTGCCGTATGCGGTTAAAAATCTGTTTGATGTCGCGGGTTACAGCACGCTGGCTGGAGCCAGCCTGTTCCGCGATCGCCCTGCGGCGCGAGAGGATGCCTGGGCAGTGAACAAACTGGCACAATCTGGCGCAATGCTTTCTGGCATGCTGAATATGGATGCCTACGCTTACGGTTTTACCACCGAAAATAGCCACTACGGTGCGACGCGCAATCCGCGTGATCTCACCCGGATCGCCGGAGGCTCGTCGGGTGGTTCAGCCGCAGCAGTGGCTGCCGGACTGGTGCATTTCTCGCTCGGCACGGATACTAATGGTTCAATCAGAGTCCCTGCCTCACTGTGTGGCGTTCTGGGGTTGAAACCGACCTTTGGCCGCCTGTCGCGCAGCGGCAGCCATCCGTTTGTTGCCAGCCTCGATCATATTGGCCCGTTTGCCCGCAGCACGGCAGACCTGGCATTGGTCTATGACGCCTTACAGGGTCACGATCCCGCTGATGCTTTCCAGGCCAATCAGCCGCCGCAACCGACACTGGCCGCACTGAACAAAGGGCTGGACGGATTGCGCTGCGGCGTGCTCGGCGGCTATTTCCAGCAGTGGTGTAATGACGATGCCCGCAGCGCAGTGGCGACGGCGGCACGCGCACTGAACGCCAGTGATGAGGTGACATTCGCCGATGCCGAAATCGCCCGCTCTTCCGCGTTTCTGATTAGCGCGTCGGAAGGCGGTAATCATTATCTACCGGCACTGCGTGCCACCCCGGAACGCTTTGAGCCACTATCACGCGAACGCCTGCTGGCTGGCGCCATGATCCCGGCCGCCTGGTATATTCAGGCCCAACGTTTCCGCCGTCATTTCCAGCAGCAGGTCCTGCCGCTGTTTGCACAATTTGATGTGCTGATTGCCCCCGCTACGCCCTGCAGCGCCACCACTATTGGCCAGGAGACGATGCATATCAACGGGACAGATCTGCCAACGCGTGCCAGCATGGGCATGCTGACGCAGCCGATCTCCTTCCTCGGCTTGCCGGTCACTACCGTACCGCTGCAAACCGCCGGGGGATTACCGATTGGTCTGCAGCTGATTGCCGCACCGTTTAAAGAAGAGATGGCTCTGCGCGCCGCACGTGCGCTGGAACAGCAGGGTCTGGTTATCGCAAAAGCCGCTACAGTGAGCAGATAAAATGAAGAGTGAAGAGATTAACCGTCCGGCGGTTGTCGCCGAAGTCACCGCGGCATTTTACCGTTATGAACAGGCGCTGGTTGGCAATGATACGGCAGTGCTGGATGAACTGTTCTGGCACGACGACCGCACCGTGCGGCTGGGTGCCGGTGAGAATTTATACGGGATTGAGCAGATCCGCGCTTTTCGCGCCGCGCGTCCCTCCGCCGGTCTGGATCGTCAGTTACGCAATACGGTCATCACCACCTTTGGTGAAGATTACGCGGTGTGCAGTACCGAATTTACCCGCGTGGGTAGCGACAAGATTGGTCGCCAGCAGCAGAGTTGGGTGAAGTTACCCGCTGGCTGGCGGATTGTGGCGGCACAGGTGAGTTTAATGACCTAACGAAGCTACCCGGGTCTTCACCGTAACGGGCGGCAAAAGGGTTAAGCCGCCCGTATAAGTTTCCGCTACGCCACCGGATGCGTTTTAATCCAGTGCTCAGCAATCTGCTGGCGGGTACAGATCCACACCTTCTCATGCTGCTGGATGTAATCGAGAAAGCGCTGTAACGCTCTGAATCGCCCAGGACGTCCCAACAAGCGGCAGTGCATACCGATAGACATCATTTTCGGTGCGCTCTCGCCCTCTTCATACAGCACGTCAAAGCTGTCTTTCAGATAGGTATAAAACTGCTCGGTGTTATTAAAGCCCTGCGGCGTCGCAAAGCGCATATCGTTCGTTTCCAGCGTGTAGGGAATGATCAGATGGGGTTTCACTGAACCGTCCTGACAGGTCACCTGCGTCCAGAACGGCAGATCGTCGCCATAATAGTCGCTGTCATAAGTAAAACCGCCCTGCTCAACCACCAGCCGCCGGGTGTTAGGACTGTCACGGCCGGTATACCAGCCAGTCGGCGCTTTACCGAACAAATCGGTTAACACATCAATCGCCTGCTGCATATGCTGGCGCTCGCTTTTGGCATCCATTGCCTGATAGTGGATCCAGCGCCAGCCGTGGCTGACCACATCGTAATCAGCCTGTTTGATGGCCTCGACGATTTCCGGGTGGCGCGCCAGCGCCATCGCCACGCCAAAAACACTCAGCGGCAAACCACGTTTCTGGAACTCATTATGAATACGCCAGAAGCCGGCGCGTGAGCCGTATTCATACAGCGAATCCATTGACATATGCCGTTCGGGATAGCTGGCCGCGCCAATAATATCTGATAAAAACTGCTCCGATCCGGCATCACCGTGCAGCACATTATTTTCCGCGCCCTCTTCATAATTGAGGACAAACTGCACCGCAATACGCGCCTCGCCCGGCCATGCCGCGTGCGGTGGCTTACCGGCATATCCTCGCAGGTCGCGCGGATAGTTTATATTGAAGCTATATTCTTTCTTTTCTACCGCATCATTCATTATCAGATTTCCTGTCGTCGAGCCGAATCATCCACTCAGTTAAGATGCTGAAAAGCACCGGTTGCGGCTTTTTTCCTCGGGTAGTCGAGGTCGCCATACTTGCTGGTTGATAACCCCAGCGCCACCAGCGATTCAACCATTTTTACCGCTGCGCCGACGCCATCGATAACCGGCAGTCCCAGCTCGTGCGTCAGCTCCTGCGCCAGCGTGGCCATACCGCCGCATCCCAGCACGATGGCACCACTGCCGTCTTCGCGTTTTGCCTGTATACAACGCGCGCGAACTTTCTCTTGTGCAATTCCGCTGCCATCTTCCAGCGCCAGCACCGGTAAATCGATCGCATGCAGCGCTGCGCAGTGATGTTCAAAGCCATACTGGCGCAATAAATGACGGGCAATCACCAGCGTGCGCGGTAAGGTGGTGACGATCGAGAAGCGTGTGGCGACCAGCGTTGCCATATGCATTGCGGCTTCCGCAATACCCACCACCGGCCCACAGGCCAGTTCACGTGCAGCCAACAGCCCCGGATCGCCGAAGCAGGCAATCACATGGCCACTGACGCCCTGTTCACGCCCCAGTTTGATCTGTTCCAGCACGCCAACCGTGGCAATCGCTTCATCGAAATGGCCCTCAATCGAAGGCAGCCCGTGCGAAGGAGACACCGCAACAATTTCAGTATTGGCAGCCGCTACCGCACGCGCCGCCACGGCAATGGTTTCCGTCATTGCCAGGCTGGTATTGGGGTTAATCACCTGAATAATCTGTTTTTGCATCATTAACGCGCCCCCTGCGCAGTAAAAAGGCGGACGAAGTCCGGTAAAGTTTCACCACTGCGTTCAAAGTGCAGGCTTGCCACAATATGGGCGAAATGTTGCTGTAAAGCCTCGGTTAGCGGCTGAAGCGCTCTTTTACGCAGCAGATCAACCAGTTTCTGATGATCGTTACAGCGGCATCCTTGCTGCCAGGGCGCACCGTATGCGGCGACCACTAAAGACGAACGCTGGGTCAGTCGCGTCACCATTTCGGCCAGCACCTGATTGCCGGAAATGGCCTGCAACTGAATATGAAAAGCCGCCGAAAGGCGAATAGCCGCCGGGCCATCATGATCCTCATGTGCCTGCTGCTCCTGGTGTATCAGCTTTTCCAGTGCCGCCAGGTGAGGTGGCTGACAATGCTCCAGCACGAAGGGCAAATTGGCACACTCAATAATTGAGCGACTGCGAAAGATATCCTGCGCCTCTTCGACCGTCGGCGTCGCCACCTGTGCACCACGTTTGGGCGTCAGGGTGATCATTTGCACCGCCGCGAGGCGTTGCAGCACTTTGCGAATCCCGGTGCGACTGACGCCAAACACCTCCGACAGCGCCTCTTCCGGTAATTTGCTGCCTGGCGGCAGCTGATGCTCAACAATCGCCGTCATCAATGCCTGATAGATCGGCTCATCTTTATCATTCAGGTCTGAAGCGGTTTTCAGGCCGTTTTCACTCTTCATTACCGACTCCGGTTAATGTCATTGAATACAGGAATCGTATACATGAAATACAATTGTTGTATACAACAAATCAATTTCTGGCCTGATTCCTGCAATGCCTCATTAACGCAGTTTGTTATTGAATGAATTGAGAGGAGCAGGTTTCATGCCAAATAGTCAACGTGTTAACCCGGCGTCGGCAACCGAAGCCCACGCCAGCTACAGTCCACGGCTGTGTAACGAGGATCTGGCCCCGACGCGCAATCAGAGCTGGAGCTGGTACAACATCTTTTCCTTCTGGATGTCGGATGTACACAGTATGGGAGGCTATGTGGTCGCCGCCAGCTTCTTCACTCTTGGGCTGGCCAGCTGGCAGGTACTGCTTTGTCTGCTGGTCGGCATTTGTATCGTCCAGCTTTGTGCCAATCTGGTGGCGAAACCGAGTCAGATGGCTGGCGTACCCTATGCGGTGATTTGTCGGCAGGCATTTGGCGTATTTGGCGCCAATATTCCGGCGGTGATTCGCGGCCTGATCGCGTTTGCCTGGTACGGCATTCAGACCTGGCTGGCGGCCAATGCGCTGATGCTGGTGCTGCTGAAGTTCTGGCCAGCGCTGACGCCAATGACCCAAAGCGCCTGGCTCGGGCTGTCGCAACTTGGCTGGATCTGCTTTGGCATTATGTGGCTGCTACAGGCGATGGTGTTCTGGCATGGAATGAACGCGATTAAACGCTTTATCGATGTCGCCGGCCCGGCGGTGTATGTGGTGATGGTGGCACTGGCGGGCTGGATTGTGTACCAGACTGGCTTCGAGGGTATCTCCTTTACGCTGGCGAGCAAGCAACTGAGCATCGGCGAACAGAGTTGGCAAATGCTGACCGCTACGGCACTGGTGGTCTCTTACTTCTCCGGCCCGCTGCTTAACTTTGGTGACTTCGCGCGCTACGGCAAAAGCATGGGTGAAATTCGCCGCGGTAACCGCTGGGGGTTACCGTTTAACTTCCTGCTGTTTTCGCTGGTGACGGTCGTGATTGTCTCGGGAACTCAGTCACTGTTTGGCAAAATGATCACCGATCCTATCGAAACCGTCAGTATGGTGGGTAACGATCTGGCAGTGGCAATTGGCCTGCTGACAATGATCACTGCCACCATCGGCATTAACATCGTGGCGAATTTCGTCTCTCCGGCTTTTGATTTCTCAAACTGTTCGCCGCAGAAAATCAGCTTCCGTACCGGCGGCATGATTGCGGCGGTCGGTTCGGTACTGTTGACCCCGTGGAACCTGTTCCAGTCACCTGAGCTGATTCACTACACGCTGGACGTGCTGGGGGCGTTTATCGGGCCGCTGTTTGGAATTTTGCTGGTAGATTTCTATCTGATTAAGCGCGGAACCATTTCGACAGATGACCTGTTTGATGCGACGCCAAAAGGCAAATATTGGTATCGCGGAGGCTTTAACCCGAAAGCGATTGCGGCGCTGCTGCCGGCGGTGGCTATTGGCCTGGCGATCAGCTTTACGCCATCGCTGCATGCAGTCGCCAACTTTAGCTGGTTTATTGGCGTGCTGTTAAGCGGGATTTGCTATCGCTGGATTGCACGTGATGAACGTGCGCCGGTATCGGGCTTAGGCGCTAAGATGATATTGCAGAAGGACTGAAACGACGAAAGCCTGATTCATTTCTGAATCAGGCCTTTTGAATGTTGGCGGAACGAACTTCTGTGTGAAACAGGGGGCGCATAACGAAGATAAACGCCACTGCCCCCGTTAACAAAAGACGTCCGCAGAAGTCTTGGGTAAGCGACCGTTTTGCTTATGCATAAATGGCCGCTTTACGGTGTATCAGAAGCTATATTTGACTCCCAGCATGGCGGCATTATCGCTATAGCCTTTGTCGCCAATGCGGGTTCCAACATTACCCCAGATATTCAGATTGTTGGTGACGGTTCCCTCAACGCCCACGCGGACTTCTCCCATATTACGCGCACCAGCCTGATTAACCGTGCGATCATCCATCCGGGCAGCAAAGGTTTCCGTATTATGTATCCAGTTCGCCTCAATAAAAGGCTGGAACAAACGATCGCGCTGCGCATCCTGGCTGGCGCGGCCGCTCAGGTAAGTTTTTACCCCTAACCGGGTCTGCACATTACCATCGCCTTCGCTTTTTACCTGCGTGCCATTCATTTCAGTATGATTTTTGGCTTTTACACCCATCCACATAATCTGTGCCTGAGGCTGAACATACCAGCTTCGTTCAGTACCAGTGGACGGTGTAAAGTCACGAATTTTTAACGTATAACCGGTTTCAACGGAGGCCGTGATACCTCTGGAATGATAGTATTCCGAGGACAATCCATCGCCTTTAACCGAGTTGTCGAACCAGTTATATTGGAGCCATGTATCAACGTACATGCCGGTTTTAGTTTGCGCATCGGCATACCAGGTACTGTACAGCCCTGCGCTATAACCATTAACGCTGCCTTTGGAGCCATAGCCGGTCAGCGAAGAGTGCGTTCTGCTTTTGCTGTTCGCGTAGCCCACCATAGCGCCTAGGCTCAGACTGTCTGAACCGTTGAGCGTCCATTTTCCAAGATTGCCCCCTAACTGCAGAACATAACGGTTACTTTGCGTTTTCAGCTGACCCGAACCGCTGCGCCAGCGATTATGTCCCCCTTCATTGCGCATCCACAACGAGGTGGTTTTTTGTTCGCCGGTAAGCAGATCGCGATAATGCGTTTCGCCACTGCGATCTTCAAGCCGCGTGTTGAACAAAGTATTTGCGGCCGCAATATTCGCAATGTAGCTGCCGGCCTCCGGACGCTCCCGGCTCACTGACGGCGCAGGATCTACCGGCGGGGTAGACGGTTCGCTCGGTTTTTCCGGTTCCACCGGCGTAGTCGGGTCAGCAGGATCCGTCGGGTTGCTCGGTTCAACAGGATCTGTCGGGGCCGGGGTGCTCGGATCAACAGGGTCTGTCGGGGCAACCGGCGTGTTGTCTTTGCTGGTCAAATACCAGTTACCGCTGTTATTAGCCGCTTTTACCAGAGAGTAATCATAAGCCCCGGCGACAATCCTTCCCCCCTGAGTAAATTGCGCGTCAGAGATGCCGTCGACGGTAATAACATTAAGTCCCTCAATGGTTTGCGCGCCATGACCGCCAATATTGTTAATATAAACGGCGCTTTCACCCGCGGCGTTTCCGGCTATGTGAAGCTTGTCAGTTGTCGAGCTATCGTCGTTGAGCACGCTATTCATCATAATCTGTGAACCGCTGTAGCCCGTATAATTGCCATTGATGGTCAGCGTATTGCCAACGCTGCGCTCGGATGAGGCTAATGAGAGTAACCCGTAATTAGCGATATCGCCGTTAAGCGTGCTATGTACCGGGTCATCATTTTGGCTAACGAGCTGTATACGACCACGGTTAGTAATATCGCCAGTGATATCAGAGCCGTTATAAAAACTGACACGACCAGATTCTTCGTTGATAAATTCACTATTCTGAATATCGATACTGCTGTTTTCACTAATCAGCATCTCCGCGCTGTTAGTCACATCCATACTGGCTTTATTGGTGCCGTTCAGAGTAATGGTGCCGGTGTTTTCTACGGCCCCACCGGTTATAACTACGTTGCTGAGCGTAAGTGCACCGGCATTTTCCATCCTGGTGTCCGTCATATTTACGGTAGCATCAGACAATAAGAAATCACCGTCGTTATTGACAGTTGAATTATCAAGATTAATGTCGCCAGCGAGGTCGAAAGTGCCACTATTTTTGATTGTTGAACCGGTCAGATTCAGAATGCTGGTACCGTAGATGTTGCCCTGATTATTCACATCAGAGCCACTTAAATCTATATCCCCGGAAAGATTGAATTGGCCATCATTATTGAGCGTGATGTTCTGCGCGGTTGTCCCGACAGTATCGGCGCAAACGCTGCTATTGCAGTCACCGATAGTAAATGTCGCATCCGCCCCATTGTTAATTACTGAGTCGGAGATATTATTGCCGAGCGCCGTCAGGGATGCACCGTTAAGGTTGTCGATCGTTACGCCGACGGCATTGTTGTGATAGATATCCATACGCGAGCTGTCGTTGATCAAACCAGCGCCGTTTACCGCATTACCGTCAATAACCATCGTGCTCTGATTTTTGTTGGTTATAGTCGCATCATTCGCATAGTTATTTTTCAATAAAATAAAGGCGTTATCATTGTCAATGATGGCCCCGGAAGCGCTGTTACTGTCGACCAAAAGCGTCGCCCCGTCAGTGGCCGCCAGAGAGATATAGTTCGCGTTATTTTTATAAAAAACGATGGTGGTATTACTGCCGCCGGCAGAAATCGCAGAGCGGTCCTCAGGCGTAGAGATTAAGTTATTTCCCTCGAAGTTGTAGGCCTGAGGCGAAGTAATGCTTTCAGCATTAAAATTATCTCTGTAACTGGATGCCTCCTCGCCAATGGTGCTGTAAACAGGAATCGGGTTTTGCACCGTGCTATTTGGACCAATTAACGAACCGTTTTCATAATCGATATAGGGATTGGTATCATTAAATTTGTCAGGATAATTAAAACCCGTATTATCCGCGTCAGGCGTTTCATTTCCGTATCCATCCAGATCGGCAGCGACTGTGGTAGAAACATAAAAACTGGAAATGATAAATAGCGTTAATATATTTTTCCTAAACTTCATACATAATTCCTTTACGCTGATTCTAAGAAATAAAATTGTCAAACAGTAATATTATTGCGATATTTTAACTACTTACGTACGATGCCCAGTGAGCAATTTTCTTCAAACTTAGCAGCGCAAGTGCACGCCAATATGCAGTGGCTTTGTCGATATTATTAAGCTGTGAAATTTTCCAGCACTAGTTATTATTCAGGTGTTTCTTCATAAAAATGTAATGCGGCTTTGCTGTTACGACATGGTGGGAGATAAAATTAATGGTGCAGTGCCAGTAAAAATATACCCACTGGCCGGGTAATCTAGCACAATACCCACACAAACACCATGGCAAAGTTCTTTCAGAGGGACATAGCTTACGGTCAGCGGTGGATGGTGGCCTCGCGATCAGCTTTACGCCATCGCTGCATGCGATCGCCAACTTTAGCGGGTTTATTGGCGTGCTGTTAAGCGGGATTTGCTATCGCTGGATTGTGCGTGATGAACGTGCGCCGGTATCGGGCTGAGGCGCTAAGATGATATTGCAGAAGGACTAAAACGACGAAAGCCTGATTCATTTCTGAATCAGGCTTTCTGAATGTTGGCGGAACGGACGGGGCTCGAACCCGCGACCCCCTGCGTGACAGGCAGGTATTCTAACCAACTGAACTACCGCTCCGCGCTTTGTTCCCCGTCGGGAACGAGGCGAATATTAATGGCACCGCAATTTTCCGTCAACGCTTTTTAGCAGATAACTATTCGTTTGGTGGTTTTTTCATCGTTGCGCTGCTTTTTTAGCGCATTATGAGACACTTATGCCCGCCACAGGCAGCTGCCGCCCTTCTTCATCACTAAATCCAGCCGCTGTTCATGCGCCATCACTTCTTCATCACTGGCTTGCAACACGCGCAGTGCCGAAAGTGGGCGCGCAATACGCTGAATACTTTCGCTGCCATCGGCTTCCTGGCGCTCGCCTTCCTGCGAAAATGACAGCGAGGTCTGGCCGCCGGTCATTATCAGGAACACGTCAGCAAGGATCTCGGCATCGAGCAGTGCGCCGTGCAGCGTTCGTTTACTGTTATCGATGTCGTAGCGCGAGCAGAGCGCATCCAGGCTGTTACGCTTGCCAGGGAACATCTTGCGCGCCATCAACAGGCTATCGGTCACCTGACAGAAGGTATCGGTTTTCGGGATGTCACGCTTCAGCTTGCTGAATTCGTAATCCATAAAGCCGATATCAAACGACGCATTATGAATCACCAGTTCCGCGCCGCGGATATACTCGAGAAACTCGTCGGCAATTTCACTGAAGGTTGGCTTGTCGGCAAGAAACTCATCGGCAATACCGTGAACGCCAAATGCTTCCGGGTCCACCAGCCGATCTGGCTTTAAATACATATGGAAATTGTTGCCGGTCAGGCGGCGATTGACCACCTCGACAGCACCGATTTCAATAATACGGTGACCTTCATAGTGAACACCGATCATGTTCATACCGGTGGTTTCCGTATCGAGTACGATCTGGCGTGTAATTGCTGTGCTCATAGGGCTCGTTTATGTCAGACTTGGCGTTTTGTCAGAGGGAAGTTTACCAGAGATGCGTAAACAGGTAGAAATTTTCACCGACGGTTCCTGCCTCGGTAATCCAGGTCCCGGCGGTTACGGCGCGATTTTGCGCTATGGGCAGCATGAAAAAACTTTCAGCGCCGGCTATCACCTGACCACCAACAATCGTATGGAAATGATGGCTGCGATTGTCGCGCTGGAGGCATTAACCCAGCCGTGCACCGTTACGCTCAGCACTGACAGTCAGTATGTGCGCCAGGGCATTACCAGCTGGATTCATAACTGGAAAAAGCGTGGCTGGAAAACCGCCGATAAAAAACCGGTTAAAAATGTCGATCTGTGGAAACGGCTCGACAGCGCGTTAAGCCACCATGATATCAAATGGGAATGGGTTAAAGGCCACGCCGGGCATCCGGAAAATGAACGCTGCGACGAGCTGGCCCGTAGCGCAGCCGGTAGCCCGGCATTTGACGATGTCGGTTATCAGCAGGAGTCGTGATCTTTGCTGTCACGAAACTGTCGGGTGGTGGCAGAGACCGCGGGCCGGAGATGCGCTTTGCTGGTCTGCTTTTTCGCTGGCGTCATGGTTAGCGGAAAGGTTCGCTTGCGGGCCACCACAATATTCAGACAGCCAAGAGCCGGTAAGTGTGCGCTGATCATTTTCCCCCCCTGTCGGTTCCACGGCACCACCTGAAATCGGGTGCGGTGTATCACTTCATAGTTCAGCAGACTCAACCAGTCCAGCAGGCGCATCTGGCTAAACATGCGCCCGCTCCACGGCGCACGACGATGTAATCCCGGAATAGCTTTACCGATCCCCAACAGGCTGAACGGATTGAAACCGCTGATAATCATCCAGCCATCATCAATTAATATCCGATCAACTTCGCGTAAAATGCAGTGCGGATCGCTGCTCCATGCCAGCGTATGCGCCAGTAAGCAGGCATCAACCGATTTTGACTCAAACGGCAGGCGCATCGGATCGGCAATCACCTGTAACCGCTCCCCCTGCTTGCCGACATTCACCTGATGTGAAATCGCGCAGGACTGGGTATCAATTTCAGCACTGAGGTTGCCAATTTTTAGCAGATGAAAGCCATACAGCTTAGCGAGGCAAGGCTGCAAATGATGTGAAAGCGCGTCACGAAAATAGTCGCCCCAGGGCATATCCGCCCAGGAGTCTGGCGCATTAAGAATTTGGCGTGTTTTAGCGGGCTTCATGCTTTACCATCTTCATTCCTTTACGGCCTTCGAGAGGTGTCTATGAATCTTACCAGCATTCCCGCACTCCAGGACAACTACATCTGGACGCTAAATGATGAAAGCGGTCACTGCCTGATTGTTGACCCGGGCGAAGCGGCTCCGGTTATCGCAGCGGTACAACAAAATCACTGGCAGCCGGTAGCCATTTTGCTCACTCACCACCACCACGATCACGTTGGCGGCGTAAAAAAACTTCTCGAAATCTGGCCTCAACTGGTGGTGTATGGCCCGCAGGAGACACAAGATAAAGGAGCTACCAACATTGTTGGTGAGGGAGATCGCTTCACTATTTTGGGACGCGAATTTAGCGTGATTTTTACCCCGGGCCATACTTTAGGACATATCTCATATTTCAGTTCGCCTTACCTTTTCTGTGGCGACACGATGTTTTCTGGCGGTTGCGGACGGCTATTCGAAGGTTCACCAGAGCAAATGTTCAATTCTTTTCAGAAACTTAGCAAATTACCTGACGACACACTGGTTTGCTGCGCACATGAATATACATTATCCAATTTGAAGTTTGCGCAGGCGATTTTGCCAACAGATAGTGAAATTGCACGCTATTGCCAGCAAATTAAGGAGTTACGCGCCGAAAATCGCATTACATTGCCAACAAAACTGGCTCTGGAGCGTAAAATTAATTTATTTTTAAGAACAGAAGACACTGATTTGCAAGAAGTTTTAGGTTTTGATTGTGCTCCACAACCTCAGTGGCAGGTATTTGCGCGTTTACGCGAGTTGAAAGACGGTTTTTGATATTCTGGTTGTGTTGTGCAGACTGACCACGTATGATTGCTCGTCTTTTAAGCAAACTATTGACACACACATGAAGGCTAAAGCGATATTACTCGCCTCAGTCTTGCTGGTGGGTTGCCAGGCGTCAAGGCATGATGCCAACATCCCAGAACAGCATGCACAGAGTCTGTCTTCGGCAGGTCAAGGTGAAAACGGAAAGTACTCAGATCGGATGTTGTCTCCGCGTTGGCAGGATGATGGAACCCGCCTCGCAGAAGACCAGGATCTTTGGAATTTCATTAGTGACGAGCTGAAGATGGAGGTTCCGGAAAATTCCCGGATCCGTGACCAAAAACAGAAGTACCTGAAGAACAAGAGCTATCTCCACGATGTAACATTACGGGCAGAGCCGTATATGTACTGGATTGTCGAGCAGATTAAAAAACGTAATATGCCGATGGAACTGGTACTGCTACCCATAGTGGAGAGCGCTTTTGACCCCCACGCTACGTCATCCGCCAATGCCGCAGGCATCTGGCAGATTGTTCCGGCTACGGGGCGTAATTATGGTTTGAAACAAAACCAGTGGTATGACGGTCGACGTGACATCGTCGCATCTACCAAGGTTGCGCTGGATATGATGGAGCGCCTTAACGACATGTTTGGCGGCGACTGGTTACTGACCGTTGCAGCCTATAACAGTGGTGAAGGCCGCGTTATGAAAGCGGTAAAACAGAATAAAGCGCGCGGGAAACCGACCGACTTCTGGAATTTATCGTTACCACGCGAAACCACGGTCTATGTGCCGAAAATGCTGGCTTTGGGTGAAATCCTGAAGAACAGTAAGCGTTACGGTATCAAACTGCCGACCCCGAACGAAAGCCGTGCATTGGCACGTGTGGAAGTAGGACAGCAGATTGAACTGACACAGGCTGCCGAGATGGCAGGCATGTCACTGAACAAGCTGAAAAGCTTCAATACGGGTTACAAACGTGGAACAACAGCGCCAAACGGTCCCCATTATATTATGGTGCCAAAGTCGAATGTTGCCACATTGCGTAACTCACTGGCGACAGGTGACATCGCTGCGGTTCAACCCACCCTGGTGGCGGATAACAGCAGCAATGTCGGTGGCTACAAGGTTCGTTCCGGCGACACCTTATCTGGCATCGCGAAGCGACTGGGCGTTTCGGTAAAAGATTTGCAGCGCGCGAACAATTTGCGCGGCGCAAATATTAAACCGGGCCAGACGTTAAGCACAGGCAGTAGCAAAGGCACCGAACTGGCTAATAACAGCAGTATCACTTATCAGGTACGGAAAGGGGATTCCCTTAGCAGCATTGCTAAACGTCACGGCGTTAACGCCAAAGATGTGATGCGCTGGAATACTGTACTCAGTGATGCGAAAAACATTCAGCCCGGCGATAAGCTGACGCTGTTTGTTAAAAACAGCAACACGCCTGATAGCTAAATTGTTCCGTTATACCCAATAAAAAGCCACTCAACCGAGTGGCTTTTTTGTGCCTGACTTCAGGCGCGCACGCTGTAAACATCCCTACGGCTTATAAGCTTCGATAAAAATAATATCAGAACTGAAGCTGCCATCATCTTCTAAAGCATAATAGCGCTTCACTTCGTCGGAGGCAGATTGTTGATAAGCGCGTATGGCGGCAACCAGCGTTTCAGGCGTGCGCATCCGCGCAATCCAACTGGAGAACTCCAGCTGCAAACGATCCTGCAGAATACCAGCGATCGCCAGACCGGCTTCAGTGAACATCGTCAGCCATTCACCCGGAGAGTAGTTGCGTACATGAGAGGTGTCGCGCAGTGCTTCTGTCGTTTGCAGCCAGATATCAAGTACCGCGCTACCGGGCGCACTGACATCCATAAAAATTACCCTGCCACCCGGTTTCAGCACTCGCTTCGTTTCCCGCAGTGCCTGGCCGACATCATGCCAGTGATGCGCAGAGTAACGGCTAATCACAATATCGAACTCGCCGTCGGCAAATGGTAATGATTCGGCATATCCCTGCTGAGTAGTCAGATGTGCTAAACCACGCTCCTGCGCCGCTTGAGTTACCACATCCAGCATTTGTGAAGAAAGGTCATAAGCCACCACCTCCTTTACCTGCTCAGCGGCGATAAAGCTGGCATGCCCGGCTCCGCATCCCAGGTCAAGCACCCGCGCCTGTGGGGTGGCTGACAGGCGCTCAGCCAGCCGCTGCAGGTCACGGCCACTGGCATGCACCGCACTGCTCAGGTATGCACTGGCACGTTCGCCAAACTGTTTCTCAACGTTATTGTGGTGACTTTGCGTTGCCATATCTCTGTTTCCTCTGTTTTTGGTTTGTTCTAAAAACAGGGCAGACGTGACCGGCCTGCCCTGACGGCAGGCCCGAATCATCCTCAGAGAAGCTCAGGCTTGCCGGGATGGAATTCAACGAGTAGCGGATTATGATCGGATGCGCGGGTTACCAGGACGGAAGCCTCTGCGACATTCATTCCACGGTAGAAAACAAAATCGAGTGGCCGGCCAAAGGCTTTGCGCCGGTGATCGTCGGTAAAACGAACTTCTCGCAGCGTCATCTCGCGGGCAAAACGATACAACGCATTCATACGCTGACGGCTCCAGGCGTTAAAATCACCGGCCATAATCACCGGCCCTTTATGATGCAGGATCTGCTCACCAATTGGGCCCAGCTGTTTACTATAGACATCAACACCAAAACTAAAGTTAACCGCATGGATATTCACCACCATCAGCATTTCCCCTGTGGGCAATGGATAGGCGGTAACCAGCGCGGACTTTGACAGCCGCAGCAACGGTTCGCGCTCACGCAGCGGGCAGCAGTAGATTGGATGTGCCGCGGCCAGCGTCATTACGCCAGAGGGATGCTGGGGCAGAACAAAAGCGGGAACCTGATCGGCAGCGAGATAATGGGTGGTGGCAAACTGTACCAGTTCCGGCGTAGTTTGTGCTTCCTGCAACAGCACCAAATGTGCGTCTTTACCAAAGTTTTGCAGTACCGATAACCAGTCGGCGCGCTGCTGTTTAAAAATATTCCACACCAGCACGCGCAGCCGGTTATTGGTCGGTAACGGCTCACCGGGCGGGAGTGCCTGACCTACATGCAGCATTGCGCCCGGCGGAAAAATTCGCTCCGCTGGCTGGCCTGCAACGTATCTCATGGCATAGGTTTTCTTCCGCACTTTCTCGCCTGTCCCCGTAATCACTGCTGAGTGTTCTGTCCTGTCTTTCAGTTATAGGGGCTTTAAGACGCAGTTTCAATGAGCACGGCTAATTTCATGGCAACTAAGAGTAAACAAATGCAAAAATAGCCTGACCACGGCAGGTCAGGCTCACATCCACGAATCAGGCGCTAATCCGCTGTTGCCTGTATTTTATCAACAGCTGCTGGATATCCCGTAAGCGGGATACTGCAATCGAAGAGAGCTTCTCACGGGAAACCTCGCGGTCAAGAGAGATACAGTCTTTCCATAGTGAACGACCGGCGATCACCCCTGAAGCACCATTGCTGAGCGAAATATCCACCTGTTTCAGGAACGTGCTGTGATCGACCCCGGCAGACAGCACCGCCCAGGGAATATCACCACAAATTTCCGTCACTCTGGCGCAGGCTTCTTCAGTTCCTGGATAAGGGATTTTCAATACCTTGGCTCCACAGTCGATACAGGCCTGGCAACCATCCTGAATCAGCTGTGGAATCTTGCGCTGGTACTCTTCCTTACTTTCGTTTTCCAGAGGATAGGTCAGGAACTCCACCACCAGGAACAGATCTTCACGGGCAAAATCGGCAATCACATCGCGCAGTGTCTGTAAGTTAGCGCTGTTAGCCTCAGGCGTATCTGTGCGCAAATAGATCATAATCTTGCCGCCGGTGGCTCCCAACTCGCGCACCTTACGCGCATTAATGCCTTCCACCATTTTAGAGATACGATACCCTTGTGGCGAAGTATCCCAGCCGGAAGCATCAAGACCAACCAGCAGCCCGGTATTACGCGGCACTACTCCTTCATCAATAATGCCAGGCACCGCACAAATCGGATCAACCAATACGCAGCCCGCTTCGGCGGCCAGATATTGGGTAATATCGTATTTAGTATGCCCCAGGATCTCATTACTGATCCCAGCTTGTTCTTCCGGCGTTGCCGCTAACAGCGTGCGCATGCCACCACGTTGATCGCAGGCTACAACCATCATTGAACCTGTAGCATCGCAAATCATTTGATAACCACGACGTTCTGCTGTTGTCATTTTGTTCATTAGTTAACTCCTCATACAGAGATAATTTATGGAAAATCAGAATTAATTAAGACGGTTTTTTATCCATGCAATCAGATTTTCATCGTTACACTCTTTATCCTGATCAAGGGTGTAGACGTCACCGAATGCCATCGGCAGTGCTTCTTTCGCCAGTGAAATTAGTTCTGGAATATATTCTTCACCCGGATGTCCTTTTAAACGGCAACCACAACGATTTTTATAACGTTGCGCAACCCGCTCAGGTGAGATCTTATTCCAGACTTCCAGTACGCGCTGGCAGCCACTGATCGCTAAATAATCTTCTAATATCGTTTTTTCCCGAAAGCCAAACCAGGCATCCATCACAAATACCGAATCAGGCGGGGAGCTCTTAACGATATTGAACATCGCTTCATAAGCGGCATAGCCAAGTTTTCGATTTAATTTCCTGTCAATAATCTCGGAAAACTGAACCATAAAAGGCTCTTTAATTTCATCGATACTTAGCACAGGAAAATTAAAGTGAGCAGCCAGTTTATTGGCAACAGAACTTTTACCTGATGCCGGTATACCATTAACTAAAATCAGTATTTTCATAGTAACCCAAGAATTTCATCAATTGTTGTGGCTCGTCTGATTTGCGATAACGTTTCCTCCTGCTCCAGAAGGCCGACTATCGAAGCAATTCCCTCAGTTATATGGGAGTCGCTATTAGCACCACCAAACATGACGATAATATCCACAGGATCGCTACCATTAATTGACATCGGTCTGGTGAGCGTCACCATACTGAAACAATCGCTGATTACTCCACACTCGGGTCTGGCATGAGGAATAGCAATACCTTCATCAAAAACATAGTAAGCGCCATATTCGATAGTGTTATTAATTACGGCCTGTGGATAGTCGGGAGTGATAAAGCCACCACTAATTAATGGCTTTGCTGCTTGCTGAATAACATCACCCCATGAGTCGGCGTCCATTCCGACCTGAATTGTCTTGTTCTGTGAAAGGAACGCTTTAATACTCATATCACCTCATATATTTCTGCGTATGATATTCCTTAGCTCATCCATTTTGACGAACAGGTCATCAACCCGATTACGGTATTGTTTATTAGCTGAATAGACCTTTACTGCTTGATTGTATTTCACCATTAATGTCTTCTGAATCATATTATCAGCAGGGTTATGCTGTAAGCCTGACTCAAGCTGAATTAATTCAGCTGAAATTAATTCCGCTTCATGATTGTTATCCTGCTCTGCTGCGGAATTTTCGGGATTAAACAGCTGCTTTAACTTTGCAAACATAAATCCTCCTCATATCTTTATCAAATTTTCCTGCTGGCAATATCCGTCAGTAATATGAAAAATTATTTACTTAGCTTTCGATTAGAGAACCAGACAATCAGTATTACGAAGGCAATAAACCCGATAACAAATGGCCAGTCATTCTGGAAAGCATGACCGAGAACCAGTCCGGTTCCGATAACATCAGAATCACTAAAGGTGACGCCTTTAAAACCGAAGGTTTCCAGTAACGGAACCAGCATTGCTGGTAACAAGGTGATAAAGAGTCCATGCACCACGCCACCAATAATCGCCCCTTTACGTCCTCCCATCGCATTACCAAATACTCCGGCCGCTCCGCCAGCGAAGAAGTTAGTCAGCAGTCCGGGCAGAATCATCGCGAGACCGAACATCGGGAACACAATCATGCCGATAATCGAACCAACAGTGGTGGCAAGGAAACCAACAATCACCGCGTTAGGTGCATAAGGGAACAGCACCGGGCAATCGAGCGCAGGTTTAGCATTTGGGACCAGCCGCATCGCAATTCCTCTGAACGCCGGTACCAACTCGTTGAGCAGTAAACGTACGCCGCTATAGAGAACAAATACTCCGGCAACAAACTGCATCGACTGCATAAATGAATACATGATGTAGTTGGTTTCGCCCGAGAATTGCGCAATATATTCCGGTCCGGCAAAAATAGCAGGAATGATATACATTGGCACCATAATGACCGCCATTGATAAATAGGTATCCTGCAAGAACTTGAAGTTATCCGGCAGTTCCAGATCTTCAGTCGAACGGGAGTTCTTACCAATGGCGCGAGCGACAGCCGCCTGAACCAGATAGCCGATGGTGCAGAAGTGCCCAAGGGCAACATCATCAGAATCGGTGATCTTGCGAACGATAGGCTGGGCAATGGCTGGCATTAATACCGCCATAATGCCCCCGAAGATGCCGCCGGTAAGAATCAGCGTTGCACCTGTCAGCCCGGCCTTATAGCCAATCACCGTGCCGATGGTCGCCATCCACAACAATGCCTGACCGGTGAGAAAGATATATTTGAACGGAGTAATACGCGCAATAATGATGTTAACAGCAAAAATCACCAGTAACGTCAGTGCGACCTCTGATCCAAGCTCACGATTTGCCACTCCGGCAATTGCCGCCACATCCGTGATGTATCCCTGCATACCAAAACCACTGGTAAAGATATCGTTCAGGAATGTTAAGGCCGCGACGATGATATTAATACCGGCCATCATGATCAAAAAACCAAGCAGAGTTTTAAAAGTCCCCTCTACCGTTTTACCGACAGATTTTTTTTGCAGGATAAGACCCAGCATAGCGATTAAAGCAATAAGTATTGAAGCCTGGCCGAGAAAGTCTTTCACGATAAAATGAATAATTGCGTCCACTTACCACCTCATTGTCAGTTTGAATTCATATAAGCGAGGATTTTTTCTTCTATTTCTTTTTTATCAGTGAGTTTATTTAATATGATTACCCTTCTTTTCTCTTCTTCACTCGCATCTGATGTCAGAATATCGGCGAACATTTTTTGGGTAAGAATAATGTCATATTTATAGGATGATGCTTCTGATACCGTGGTGTGATCGATATCAGCATCAATACATAATTTTTGTAAAACAGATTTTGCGCTCATTTCAATAGCAAAACTAGAGCCCAGACCACAACCACACACGCAGAGTACTTTAAGCATATTCACACCTCAGATAAGGTTATTTACTTTAGCCAGTTTGTAGAGATTGCTCTCTTTGTTCACTAAACGTTTGTCGGAATTTTCAAGGTCGATCGGTATTGCTTTATTATTATTATTAATAACAATAATCTTATTCGTCAGACCGCTATTAATACACCTGACCACTTCTTCTGCCAGAATAGCGCCTTGTATAATCTCTTCGCCGGTCGGCGTGCCGTTACGTAGACCATAGCCAAGAATGGTTTTTCTGATTCTGATACCAATCTTATGCTCAAGTTTGCCTATCATGGTATCGATCGCACCCTGAAAGCCGGGAGTATACTCTTTGGTATATCCTTCAGAGCATAAGATAATCACGCTATTCTGGCTGTCGATTTTACGTTTAATCCTGTCAGCCAAAACATCAATATCCCATGGTGATTCGGGGATCAACGCTATGTCTGAATTACTTTTTAGTGCAGCCTGTAAAGTCAGTTCACCACAGTAACCGCCCAATAATTCAATCATAAATATACGCCCCGGCAAGCCACGTCCGGTATTGCGTAGTTTCTCCACTTCGCTGATAACCTGCTCACACGCAGTGGAAAATCCAATCGTATAACTATTGCCGATAATGTCATTGTCAATTGTCATGCCGACGCCGTAGCAGTTCACACCATAATTACTCAGTACTTTTAAAAACTGAAAAGATCCATCTCCTCCGGCCATAATCAAACAATCTAACTTTTTTTGACGGATATTTTTGACGATTTTTTCATAGTCAGATTTTTTACACTTATCTTCTTTACGGCCGGAGGATATTAACGGTACAGAAGAGATTGATAAATCCACCAGGTCCCGGCGTGATATCTCTTTGCAGCGGTTAGCGATCAGGCCATTAATACCGCCATCAAAAACTACAATTTCAGATTCTGTCATTCTGTTAATCTGAAACAGAAAGTTATTCATCCCACTGACATCACCACCACTTAAAACTAATCCTATTTTCATGGCAGACCTCAGATAATCACTCAGCGTTTAATGTGTGAATGATGTTAAAGATGCCATAATTAATTTTTTTGAACCTTGTCACATTTATGAAACGAATTCGTTCACTGGCAGGGATTGACAGCGTTTAAATTGATTTAATTTTGTGATTCAAATCACTTATTTTGGCGCTATATTTCGACTATCTTTCTGTAACCACATGTTTTATAAGATAATTATTTGTGTGATCGATATCCCGTCTTTCAGGTAATCGCTGATGAATAATCTCTTACTGATTATGTGATTGCTTTCACATTAATCAGAGCACGGATATCGATTTATTTGCTGCCAGCTTAGAACTTATAATCCGGATTTTATTGTGAGTAATACGACTTGAGTGGTTTAACCACCGCGATTGCAGAAGTGGGGATAAGTTAATATGGGGAATTTAATGGAGTGAAATGGATTCTGAACAGTCATCAAGTGGGCTAAAACCGTCTGACTTTGGCAATAATAGTTGTTTTCTGTGCATACGAAAAAGCCCTGAGCTTATGCTCAGGGCTATCGTAATAAGTGGCGGAACGGACGGGGCTCGAACCCGCGACCCCCTGCGTGACAGGCAGGTATTCTAACCAACTGAACTACCGCTCCACCGATTCTGTACTGATTCCAGACTTATCGTCTGACTTCAGGTGTTTCTCTCACTTCCGCGTTACGGGAAATGGTACTAATTTGATGCCTGGCAGTTCCCTACTCTCGCATGGGGAGACCCCACACTACCATCGGCGCTACGGCGTTTCACTTCTGAGTTCGGCATGGGGTCAGGTGGGACCACCGCGCTAAAGCC
Organism: Winslowiella sp. 2C04; assembly: GCF_050037805.1. NCBI lineage: Bacteria > Pseudomonadati > Pseudomonadota > Gammaproteobacteria > Enterobacterales > Erwiniaceae > Winslowiella > Winslowiella sp. 2C04. The sequence continues at coordinate 3,750,543 of NZ_CP188300.1, forward strand.
GCCAGGCAAATTCTTTGTGCGTGAAACGAATCTTTTGCGCTTAACCAGCACAAAATCTTTCGTTTCTGCAAATTCTTTAATCCGTATGAACAAGCTGAAATTGATGGTTCTCTCACACACAACCACCAAAACACTTCTGGCGTTGTAAGGTTAAGCCTCACGGGTCATTAGTACCGGTTAGCTCAACGCATCGCTGCGCTTACACACCCGGCCTATCAACGTCGTAGTCTTCAACGTCCCTTCAGGACCCTCAAGGAGTCAGGGAGAATTCATCTCGAGGCAAGTTTCGCGCTTAGATGCTTTCAGCGCTTATCTTTTCCGCATTTAGCTACCGGGCAATGCCATTGGCATGACAACCCGAACACCAGTGATGCGTCCACTCCGGTCCTCTCGTACTAGGAGCAGCCCCTCTCAATTCTCCAGCGCCCACGGCAGATAGGGACCGAACTGTCTCACGACGTTCTAAACCCAGCTCGCGTACCACTTTAAACGGCGAACAGCCGTACCCTTGGGACCTACTTCAGCCCCAGGATGTGATGAGCCGACATCGAGGTGCCAAACACCGCCGTCGATATGAACTCTTGGGCGGTATCAGCCTGTTATCCCCGGAGTACCTTTTATCCGTTGAGCGATGGCCCTTCCATTCAGAACCACCGGATCACTATGACCTGCTTTCGCACCTGCTCGAGCCGTCACTCTCGCAGTCAAGCCAGCTTATGCCATTGCACTAACCTCACGATGTCCGACCGTGATTAGCTGACCTTCGTGCTCCTCCGTTACTCTTTAGGAGGAGACCGCCCCAGTCAAACTACCCACCAGACACTGTCCCCACGCCGGATTACGGCGCCAGGTTAGAACATCAAACATTAAAGGGTGGTATTTCAAGGTTGGCTCCACGCAGACTGGCGTCCACGCTTCAAAGCCTCCCACCTATCCTACACATCAAGGCTCAATGTTCAGTGTCAAGCTGTAGTAAAGGTTCACGGGGTCTTTCCGTCTTGCCGCGGGTACACTGCATCTTCACAGCGAGTTCAATTTCACTGAGTCTCGGGTGGAGACAGCCTGGCCATCATTACGCCATTCGTGCAGGTCGGAACTTACCCGACAAGGAATTTCGCTACCTTAGGACCGTTATAGTTACGGCCGCCGTTTACCGGGGCTTCGATCAAGAGCTTCTCCTTGCGGATAACCCCATCAATTAACCTTCCGGCACCGGGCAGGCGTCACACCGTATACGTCCACTTTCGTGTTTGCACAGTGCTGTGTTTTTAATAAACAGTTGCAGCCAGCTGGTATCTTCGACTGGCTTCAGCTCCGGGAGCAAGTCCCTTCACCTACGCGCCAGCGTGCCTTCTCCCGAAGTTACGGCACCATTTTGCCTAGTTCCTTCACCCGAGTTCTCTCAAGCGCCTTGGTATTCTCTACCTGACCACCTGTGTCGGTTTGGGGTACGATTTCGTGTTACCTGGAGCTTAGAGGCTTTTCCTGGAAGCATGGCATCAGTTACTTCACCACCGTGGTGGCTCGTCATCACGCCTCAGCCTTAGAGCATTCCGGATTTGCCTGGAATGCAAGCCTACACGCTTAAACCGGGACAACCGTCGCCCGGATAACCTAGCCTTCTCCGTCCCCCCTTCGCAGTAACACCAAGTACAGGAATATTAACCTGTTTCCCATCGACTACGCTTTTCAGCCTCGCCTTAGGGGTCGACTCACCCTGCCCCGATTAACGTTGGACAGGAACCCTTGGTCTTCCGGCGAGCGGGCTTTTCACCCGCTTTATCGTTACTTATGTCAGCATTCGCACTTCTGATACCTCCAGCAGACCTCACAGTCCACCTTCGACGGCTTACAGAACGCTCCCCTACCCAACAACACATAGTGTCGCTGCCGCAGCTTCGGTGCATGGTTTAGCCCCGTTACATCTTCCGCGCAGGCCGACTCGACCAGTGAGCTATTACGCTTTCTTTAAATGATGGCTGCTTCTAAGCCAACATCCTGGCTGTCTGTGCCTTCCCACATCGTTTCCCACTTAACCATGACTTTGGGACCTTAGCTGGCGGTCTGGGTTGTTTCCCTCTTCACGACGGACGTTAGCACCCGCCGTGTGTCTCCCGTGATAACATTCTCCGGTATTCGCAGTTTGCATCGGGTTGGTAAGCCGGGATGGCCCCCTAGCCGAAACAGTGCTCTACCCCCGGAGATGAGTTCACGAGGCGCTACCTAAATAGCTTTCGGGGAGAACCAGCTATCTCCCGGTTTGATTGGCCTTTCACCCCCAGCCACAAGTCATCCGCTAATTTTTCAACATTAGTCGGTTCGGTCCTCCAGTTAGTGTTACCCAACCTTCAACCTGCCCATGGCTAGATCACCGGGTTTCGGGTCTATACCCTGCAACTTAACGCCCAGTTAAGACTCGGTTTCCCTGCGGCTCCCCTATACGGTTAACCTTGCTACAGAATATAAGTCGCTGACCCATTATACAAAAGGTACGCAGTCACCCTGATAAATCAAGGCTCCCACTGCTTGTACGTACACGGTTTCAGGTTCTGTTTCACTCCCCTCGCCGGGGTTCTTTTCGCCTTTCCCTCACGGTACTGGTTCACTATCGGTCAGTCAGGAGTATTTAGCCTTGGAGGATGGTCCCCCCATATTCAGACAGGATGTCACGTGTCCCGCCCTACTCATCGAACTCACAACAAGTGCAGCTTCGTGTACGGGGCTATCACCCTGTATCGCGCCACTTTCCAGAGGCTTCCACTGCTGCACAAACTGATTCAGGTTCTGGGCTGTTCCCCGTTCGCTCGCCGCTACTGGGGGAATCTCGGTTGATTTCTTTTCCTCTGGGTACTTAGATGTTTCAGTTCCCCAGGTTCGCCTCATTAAGCTATGTATTCACTTAATGATAATGCAACGGATTGCATTGGGTTTCCCCATTCGGGTATCGACGGTTGTAGCGCCTCATATCGGCTTACCGTCGCTTATCGCAGATTAGCACGCCCTTCATCGCCTCTGACTGCCAGGGCATCCACCGTGTACGCTTAGTCGCTTAACCTCACAACCCACAAGTGTTTCCACTGCGGTTGCAAGCATTTGAGAGACTCGAACACATCGCGATTCATTTCTTATTACGGAGAAATGAGACGACGCGTCGTTTCAATTTTCAGCTTGTTCCGGATTGTTAAAGAGCATAATACTTCGCAGCACACCGTTGCCGGTTTGCTCTGAAGTATTTTTTGAGTAAACAGTATGGTGGAGCTAAGCGGGATCGAACCGCTGACCTCCTGCGTGCAAGGCAGGCGCTCTCCCAGCTGAGCTATAGCCCCATACAGTTACTGCAGAGACCATCTACTACCACTCACCAGGAGTCACATCTCTCTTTTGAAGAAATGCTAATTCGTTCTCAGGCAAGGCGTGCGGGAGGGAAGTTTACTTCGGTAAACGACCGACTGCATAACGCAGCATGAGAAGGAATTTGGTAGGCCTGAGTGGACTTGAACCACCGACCTCACCCTTATCAGGGGTGCGCTCTAACCACCTGAGCTACAAGCCTGTAGAGGTTTTTTCTGCTCGTTACTTTTTCATCAGACAATCTGTGTGGGCACTACGCGGGTATCTTCACATAGGTAAGGAGGTGATCCAACCGCAGGTTCCCCTACGGTTACCTTGTTACGACTTCACCCCAGTCATGAATCACAAAGTGGTAAGCGCCCTCCCGAAGGTTAAGCTACCTACTTCTTTTGCAACCCACTCCCATGGTGTGACGGGCGGTGTGTACAAGGCCCGGGAACGTATTCACCGTAGCATTCTGATCTACGATTACTAGCGATTCCGACTTCACGGAGTCGAGTTGCAGACTCCGATCCGGACTACGACGCACTTTATGAGGTCCGCTTGCTCTCGCGAGGTCGCTTCTCTTTGTATGCGCCATTGTAGCACGTGTGTAGCCCTGGCCGTAAGGGCCATGATGACTTGACGTCATCCCCACCTTCCTCCGGTTTATCACCGGCAGTCTCCTTTGAGTTCCCGACATTACTCGCTGGCAACAAAGGATAAGGGTTGCGCTCGTTGCGGGACTTAACCCAACATTTCACAACACGAGCTGACGACAGCCATGCAGCACCTGTCTCACGGTTCCCGAAGGCACTAAGGCATCTCTGCCAAATTCCGTGGATGTCAAGGCCAGGTAAGGTTCTTCGCGTTGCATCGAATTAAACCACATGCTCCACCGCTTGTGCGGGCCCCCGTCAATTCATTTGAGTTTTAACCTTGCGGCCGTACTCCCCAGGCGGTCGACTTAACGCGTTAGCTCCGGAAGCCACGCCTCAAGGGCACAACCTCCAAGTCGACATCGTTTACGGCGTGGACTACCAGGGTATCTAATCCTGTTTGCTCCCCACGCTTTCGCACCTGAGCGTCAGTCTTCGTCCAGGGGGCCGCCTTCGCCACCGGTATTCCTCCAGATCTCTACGCATTTCACCGCTACACCTGGAATTCTACCCCCCTCTACGAGACTCAAGCTTGCCAGTTTCAAATGCAGTTCCCAGGTTGAGCCCGGGGATTTCACATCTGACTTAACAAACCGCCTGCGTGCGCTTTACGCCCAGTAATTCCGATTAACGCTTGCACCCTCCGTATTACCGCGGCTGCTGGCACGGAGTTAGCCGGTGCTTCTTCTGCGGGTAACGTCAATGACGAAGGTTATTAACCCTCACCCCTTCCTCCCCGCTGAAAGTACTTTACAACCCGAAGGCCTTCTTCATACACGCGGCATGGCTGCATCAGGCTTGCGCCCATTGTGCAATATTCCCCACTGCTGCCTCCCGTAGGAGTCTGGACCGTGTCTCAGTTCCAGTGTGGCTGGTCATCCTCTCAGACCAGCTAGGGATCGTCGCCTAGGTGAGCCGTTACCCCACCTACTAGCTAATCCCATCTGGGTTCATCCGATGGTGTGAGGCCCGAAGGTCCCCCACTTTGGTCTTGCGACGTTATGCGGTATTAGCTACCGTTTCCAGTAGTTATCCCCCTCCATCGGGCAGATCCCCAGACATTACTCACCCGTCCGCCACTCGTCACCCAGGGAGCAAGCTCCCCTGTGCTACCGTTCGACTTGCATGTGTTAGGCCTGCCGCCAGCGTTCAATCTGAGCCATGATCAAACTCTTCAATTAAAAAGCTTGATGCTCAAAGAATTAAAACTGTTATTCGTAATGAATATAGTAGTCACTCTTGAGACTTGATATTTCAAATTTTTTCCATCCGAGGATGGTTTGCGATATCAACCCTGCGAGTGCCCACACAGATTGTCTGATAAATTGTTAAAGAGCAGTGCAATCAGCGATTTGGCTTGCTGTTGCGAGGTGGCGTATATTACGCTTTCCTCCTTCAGAGTCAACCTCTTTTTCAGAAGTTTTTCTCCGGCGGTTCAGAACTTCCTGAACCTCTCAACACCGTGGCTGGTAAGCCGTTGTTCCGTGTCGATGGAGGCGCATTATAGGGACGCCGCCGGGGATAGCAAGCACAAATCTCAACTTTTTTACTGGTTGCCGCAACTTCGTACGAAATGCTGTTTTTTAACCCTGTTTAATGCGTTCAGGCAGCTCTGCAAGGCTATTAATCACCCAATCCGCCTCTGCTTCACCTTCAGCGGTGACGGGCTTTCCGCTACGAACCAGTATCTTTTTACCTACTCCGGCCGCTTTACCTGCCAGTAAGTCATCAATTTTATCACCTACTATATAGGAAGACGCCAAATCGATATTGAGCTCTTGCTGTGCTGAGAGCAGCATACCCGGTTGCGGTTTACGGCAATCGCAACTTTGACGATACGTTTCTTCTATAGCTTCCGGATGATGAGGGCAGAAATAGATGCCATCGAGATCAACTTCACGGTCGGCCAGTGACCAGTCCATCCACTCGGTCAGTTGCATAAACTGATCTTCGCTAAACTTACCGCGAGCGATACCCGACTGGTTAGTGACCAGTACCAGAGCGAAGCCCATTTTTTTCAGTTCACGCATGGCGTCGATTACGCCATCAATAAACTGGAAATCATCGATTTCATGGACATAGCCGTGATCGACATTTATGGTGCCGTCACGATCGAGGAAAATTGCGGGTACAAGCTCTGCCACGTAGAAACTCCTGCTACTAAATTTGCTGCACAGTATCGCATGATTGCAATAAAAGAGAGAATCTCAGTTTGAATGACTTCGATTGATTTAGACGTCTGGATGCCTTAACATCCGATCAAATTTCGCGGTTGCGATGATTGACACCAGACAAGTACCACGGACAACTTTTCACCACGATAATAAATAGATCAATGATAAAACTTTCAAATATCACAAAAGTGTTCCAGCAGGGTTCACGCACCATTACAGCGCTGTCTGACGTCAGCCTGCACGTGCCTGCCGGACAAATATATGGCGTTATCGGCGCATCAGGTGCCGGTAAAAGTACACTCATCCGCTGCGTTAACCTCCTCGAACGTCCTACTTCCGGTAGCGTTCTGGTAGACGGCCAGGAGCTGACTCAGTTATCAGAAAGCCAGCTGACTCAGGCGCGCCGGCAGATTGGCATGATTTTTCAGCATTTTAACCTGCTGAACTCTCGTACCGTGGCTGGTAATATCGCCCTGCCGCTGGAGCTGGGTAATCTGTCGCGCGAGCAGATCAAAAAACGGGTCACTGAATTACTGGAGCTGGTTGGCCTTTCAGAGAAAAGAGATGTCTGGCCTGCCAATCTGTCCGGTGGTCAGAAACAGCGTGTGGCAATTGCCCGTGCGCTGGCCAGTAATCCTAAAGTACTGCTATGCGATGAAGCCACCAGCGCGCTTGATCCGGCCACAACCCGTTCGATTCTGGAACTGCTGAAAGACATTAACCGTCGTCTTGGCATCACTATTCTGCTGATCACCCATGAAATGGATGTGGTAAAGCGCATCTGCGATCAGGTTGCAGTGATCAGTAATGGCGAGTTAATAGAAAAAGACAGCGTCAGTGAAGTGTTCTCTCATCCGAAAACCCCTCTGGCACAGCAGTTTATTCAGTCGACACTGCATCTTGATATTCCTCAGGATTATCTTGATCGCCTGACGCCTGAAGCCAAAACTGATAGCGTACCTTTATTACGCCTCGAGTTTACCGGTAAATCGGTTGATGCGCCTTTGCTCTCAGAAGCCGCTCGCCGTTTTAACGTTAATAACAATATTATCAGCGCGCAGATGGACTACGCCGGGGGCGTAAAGTTCGGCATTATGCTGGCTGAAATGGACGGTAACGACGCGGACACCCAGGCCGCCATCGCGTTCCTGAAAGAACATCACGTGAAAGTTGAGGTATTAGGTTATGTCTGAGGCAATGATGTGGTTACTGGGCCGGGGCATTTGGGAAACCCTGATGATGACCTTTGTCTCCGGCTTTTTCGGTTTTGTGATTGGCCTGCCGTTCGGCGTACTGCTGTATGTGACTCGCCCGGGCCAGATCATGGAGAATGGCAAGCTGTACCGCGTGCTTTCTGCGCTGGTTAACATCTTCCGTTCGATTCCTTTTATTATCCTGCTGGTATGGATGATTCCCTTTACCCGCATGGTGGTTGGCACCTCTATCGGCCTGCAGGCGGCCATCGTGCCACTGACCGTGGGCGCAGCGCCATTTATCGCCCGTATGGTGGAGAATGCCCTGCTGGAACTGCCAACCGGCCTGATCGAAGCCTCACGTGCAATGGGCGCTACGCCGTTACAGATTATCCGTAAAGTGCTGCTGCCTGAAGCGCTGCCGGGTCTGGTTAATGCTGCCACCATCACGCTGATTACCCTGGTTGGTTACTCGGCAATGGGCGGTGCAGTCGGTGCCGGTGGTCTTGGCCAGATTGGTTATCAGTACGGTTATATCGGATACAACGCAACAGTAATGAATACGGTATTAGTATTGTTGGTGATTTTGGTGTATTTGATTCAGTTCTGTGGTGATCGCATTGTTCGCGCCGTCACCCATAAATAAACAAGCAACATTAATTTCATTTTGAAGGAAAGGATATGTCTTTTAAATTTAAAACTCTTGCCGCTGTGGGTGCGCTGATCGGTTCACTGGCGTTGGTTGGATGCGGTCAGGAAGAGAAAGATCCTAACCATATTAAAGTGGGTGTGATTGTTGGTGCAGAGCAGCAGGTTGCTGAAATTGCCCAAAAAGTCGCTAAAGAGAAGTATGGCCTTGACGTTGAGCTGGTGACCTTCAACGACTACGTACTGCCAAACGAAGCGTTGAGTAAAGGGGATATTGACCTTAACGCTTTCCAGCACAAACCTTATCTCGATCAGCAGATTAAAGATCGCGGTTACAAGCTGGTGCCGGTAGGTAATAGCTTTGTTTATCCTATTGCTGGTTACTCCAAGAAAATTAAATCTCTGGATGAGCTGAAAGACGGTGCGCAGGTCGCGATTCCTAACGATCCGACTAATCTTGGTCGTACCCTGCTGTTACTGCAGCAACAGGGCCTGATCAAACTGAAAGACGGTGTTGGTCTGCTGCCAACCGTACTGGACGTGACTGAGAACCCGAAAAAACTGAAGTTGGTTGAGCTGGAAGCTCCTCAGCTGCCTCGTTCTCTGGACGATCAGCAGATTGCGCTGGCGGTCATCAACACCACTTATGCCAGCCAGATTGGCCTGACCCCCGCTAAAGACGGCATCTTCGTAGAAGATAAAGATTCTCCTTACGTTAACCTGCTGGTTGCACGCGAAGATAATAAAGACGCGGAAAACGTGAAGAAATTTGTCCAGGCGTATCAGTCGGACGAAGTCTATGAAGCCGCTAACAAAATCTTTAACGGTGGCGCAGTTAAAGGCTGGTAATTCTACCGCCTGATTGCTCCCTGACAGAGGGCGACGGCAACGTCGCCCTTTTTTTTACTGGTAATACCTGCCTCATCCCGCTTGATTGCTTGTCATTTCAACCATAGCTTGCTTCAATAACGCCTCTTTCAAAAACATGAGGATGGTCCCATGCGTGTTCTACCGCTCTGTTTGTTAGCGCTGTCGCTGACAGGGTGTTCAATGCTGCACAAATCTCCAGAACCGGTTAGCGGCTCAACCACGCAATCGACGCAGTCTGAACCGGTGCGCGCCAAACCCGCTCCTCGTCCAGCGCCAGTAAAACTGTATACCAATGCTGAGGACCTGGTCAGCAAGCCGTTCCGTGATTTAGGCGAAGTATCCGCCGATGACTGCCAAAGCAGTAATCAGGACTCACCTGCCAATATCAATACGGCGCGTAAAAGAATGCAGATTCGTGCGTCGGGTATGAAAGCCAACGCGGTTCTGCTGCACAAGTGTGAAATTGTCACCGGTGCGCCAGGCTGTTATCGTCAGGCGATTTGTCAGGGTTCAGCGCTGAAAGTTTCCGATCAATGAGCCAATTTTCCTTCGAGCAAATCGGTGTAATCCGCTCCCCCTGGAAGGAAAAATTTGCGGTTCCCCGCCAGCCCGGCCTGATTCAGGACGGCGGCGGCGAACTGCATTTGCTGGCGCCTTATAATCAAGCGGAAGCGGTGCGCGGTCTCGAAGCCTTCAGCCATTTGTGGTTACTGTTTATTTTTCACCAGACGATGGAAGGTGGCTGGCGTCCGACCGTGAGACCTCCACGGCTTGGCGGTAATGCCCGAATGGGAGTATTTGCCACCCGCTCGACTTTTCGTCCAAACCCGATTGGCATGTCGCTGGTCGAACTGCTTGATATCCGCTGTGATAAAAACAGCGTGATTCTCAAGCTTGGCAGCCTCGACCTGGTCGATGGCACGCCTGTTGTCGATATTAAGCCCTATTTACCCTTTGCCGAGGCGCTGCCCGATGCGCGCGCAGGTTTTGCCCAGCACGCGCCGCCTGCCGATATGCCGGTAAGTTTTTCGCCTGCGGCGCAGGCACAAATCGCGCAACAACAGCAGCATTATCCTCAACTTGAGCGCTTTATTACTCAGGTGCTGGCACAGGATCCGCGACCAGCTTACCGTAAAGGTGAAGAGCCCGATCGTGAATATGCCGCCTGGCTGCTGGCATTTAATGTGCGCTGGCGCATCACCGCGTTGGGAACTGAGGTCATTGCCGTCGATCCACGCTAATTTATTGCCCTCTCTCTTTTGAGGATTCAGACACGCTGGTACACTAGCCACCAGCGTTTCAGGCAGTTTTTTTCGATAGTTTTCCGTTTAATTGGAACCGTAACAACATGCGTACTACTCAATACCTGCTCTCCACTCAGAAAGAGACCCCTGCCGATGCGGAAGTGATCAGCCACCAGCTGATGCTGCGCGCCGGGATGATCCGCAAGCTGGCATCCGGTTTATATACCTGGTTGCCCACCGGTTTGCGCGTACTGAAAAAAGTCGAAAACATCGTGCGCGACGAAATGAATAACGCCGGTGCCATTGAGATCTCTATGCCGGTGGTGCAACCCGCCGACTTATGGCAGGAGAGCGGTCGTTGGGAGCAGTATGGTCCTGAGCTGCTGCGTTTTGTCGATCGTGGCGAACGCCCTTTTGTGCTCGGTCCTACTCACGAAGAGGTGGTGACTGACCTGATTCGTAACGAGCTTAGCTCTTATAAGCAGCTACCGTTGAATCTGTTCCAGATCCAGACCAAATTCCGTGACGAAGTGCGTCCACGTTTCGGCGTAATGCGCTCACGTGAGTTTGTGATGAAAGATGCCTACTCTTTCCACACCTCGCAGGAATCTCTTCAGGAAACCTATGAAGTGATGTACCGCGCCTACAGCCAGAGCTTCAGCCGTATGGGTCTCGATTTCCGCGCGGTGCAGGCGGATACCGGTTCGATTGGTGGTAGCGCGTCTCACGAATTCCAGGTACTGGCACAGAGCGGCGAAGACGATATCGTGTTCTCTACCGAGTCAGAGTTCGCGGCCAATATCGAACTGGCTGAAGCGGTTGCGCCACAGGGCGAGCGTCCGGCAGCGGGCGAAGCGCTGCGCGAGATCGACACACCTGATGCTAAAACCATCGCCGCGCTGGTTGAGCAGTTTAATCTGCCAATTGAAAAAACCGTGAAAACCCTGCTGGTAAAAGCAACCAAAGAGAGCGGTCACACGCTGGTTGCGCTGCTGGTACGTGGCGATCATGAGCTGAACGAAATCAAAGCAGAGAAGATTGATATCGTTGCCGCACCTTTAACATTTGCCAGCGAAGAAGAAATTCGTACCGCTGTCGGTGCCGGTCCTGGCTCACTCGGTCCGGTCGGTCTGAAATTACCGGTCATTGCTGACCGTACCGTGGCGAAAATGAGTGATTTCAGCGCCGGCGCCAACGTTGACGGCAAGCATTTTGTCGGCATCAACTGGCTGCGCGATCTGCCAGAAGCGCAGGTTGCAGATATCCGTAACGTGGTAGAAGGTGATGCCAGCCCGGATGGTAAAGGTACTCTGTTGATCAAACGCGGTATCGAAGTTGGTCATATCTTCCAGCTGGGCACCAAGTACTCTGAAGCGATGAAAGCCTCAGTACAGGGTGAAGACGGACGTAACCAGATTCTGACCATGGGTTGTTACGGTATCGGTATCACCCGTATCGTGGCGGCAGCCATTGAGCAGAACCATGATGAGCGCGGCATTATCTGGCCAGCGGCGCTGGCACCGTTCCAGGTGGCAATTCTGCCAATGAACATGCACAAATCTTTCCGCGTAAAAGAAGTGGCGGAAGAGCTGTACAACACGCTGCGTGGCAAAGGCATCGAGGTGATTCTGGACGACCGTAAAGAGCGTCCGGGCGTGATGTTTGCCGATATGGAACTGATTGGCGTGCCGCACACCATCGTGATTGGCGATCGTAACCTCGACAGCGAAGAGATTGAGTACAAAGCGCGTCGTGAAGGTGAGAAACGCATGATCAAAACCAGCGAGATCGTTGATTTCCTCGTGGCTGAGCTGGCGAAATAATCTTCCCCACGGGCGGCGTTCTGGTATCGCCGCCCGTTCTCCACATTATTCTTTAGTCGCCGCGAACCTTCCCGCGCAACGACTTTGTCGACGCTTTACGTGCTTTACCTTCCAGACGGCGTTTTTTCGATGCCAGCGTCGGACGCGTGGCTCGCCGCGTTTTTTCCACCACGGTTAACTCATTAATCAGGTTTTCCAGTCGCTTTAGCGCAGCCTCACGGTTTAACTCCTGGCTGCGATGCTCCTGCGCCTTGATGATCACCACCCCATCCGGCGTGATCAGATGATGGCTGGCCGCCAGCAACCGCTGTTTATAAAACTCAGGCAGCGACGATGCGTGGATATCAAAGCGTAAGTGAATCGCCGTGGAACTCTTATTAACATGCTGCCCACCCGCGCCCTGCGCGCGAATGGCGGTAAGCTCAATTTCTGCATCACTGATGGTAGCGTTGCGTGACAACACAATCATGGCGCTTTGCCGTCAATCAGCCAGTCGGTAAAACGCACTTCCAGATGGTTTTGCTCATCAGAAAGCCAGATAGTGCCGTCCTGTAACGTGGCCTGTAGCGTCATATTGCGCGCGGCAAAAGCGACAAGTGCGCTGAGCTGCTGATCGTCAATATATCGCACCGTCAGGTTAGACTGTTGCGAAAGCTTAGTCTGATGCTGCTGCCACCAGACCTGCGCCGCTCGCGAGTTATAACAATATAAATAAACATTTGCCGAGCGGTTGCAGGCTTTTTTGATGCGCTTCTCTTCCGGCAAGCCTAAATCAATCCACTCTTCAATACCGTTATGGTCGTTCATCCGCCAGATTTCCGGCTCATCTTCGGCGCTGAGCCCACGGGTAAACTGCAGACGCTCACTGGCATGGCATAGCCAGGCCAGCAGACGCAGCATCAGTCGCTCTTCCGTTTCGGATGGATGACGCGCCAGCGTCAGGCTGCTGTCGATGAATACGTTGCGATCCATATCCGCGACATTGACGTTAGCTTTGTAAATCGTTGCTTTAAGTGCCATGGGATCCCTTATTAGTCAGATAGCGCATTGTAACGCGCTGCGACAGCAAATCACCCTGCCGTGGGCTGATTTCACGTAAAAGCCTGTGCTATAGTCGCTTATGAGCCAGAGAGTTATGCTCTGAAGGAGGTGCATGTGCAAAAGTATTGTGAATTAGTTCGCCGCAAATATGCCGAAATTGGCAGTGGCGATCTGGGATACGTGCCGGACGCGATAGGCTGTGCGTTAAAAGCACTGGACGAGATAGCGGCAAATAGTGAGCTAAACTCTTCTGTCAGGGAACAAGCGGCTTATGCTGCTGCAAACTTATTGGTGAGCGATTATGTTGACGAATGAAGCGTACAAACCGATCAATTGTGATGATTACGACAACCTTGAACTCGCCTGCCAAAACCACTGGATGCTGACGCTGGAACTGAAAAACGGCGATCAACTGAGCGCGAAGGCCAAAGATATGGTTTCGCGCAAAAACGTTGAGTATCTGGCGATAGACCAGGCTGGCGAACAGCGCGAACTGCGACTGGATCATATTGCCAGCTTTAGCCACCCAGAGTTGGGAGTGGTTGTGGTCAGCGAGTCTGACTAACCCTGCGGGCGGAATTTATTCCGCCCCTGTCATTTTACGGCTGCTGACTGCCATAGTAAGCCGCCAGATCGTCGATATCCTGCTCGCTTAATCCCGCCACAAACGCCCTCATCACTTCCGCCTGTCCACCACTGCGATCGCCTTTTTTATACGCCCGCAGCGCCTGCGCCAGATAAGCAGCATGCTGCCCGGCCAGAATGGGATAAAGCTCTGGTTTCGCTTTTCCCTGCGCGCCATGGCATGCCGCACAGGCTGCCGATTTCTGCTGACCGGCATTCACATCGCCATCGGCCAATGCCGGCACGCTGACTGACGCCAGTATCAGTGCCAAAACTAACTTGTTCATCATTGCTCTCTATTATTATATTGCTGCCAGCTGACTCGCCAGTCAGGCTGATGCTCTGCGCTTCCGGCGCGGGTGACAAATACTCCAAGAGCGGCAATCAGCTGCTCGCCATAAAACAGCAGCGGCGTCTGCTCACGCTGCCATACCGGAATGGCAAACTCCTGCCACAGTTTTTTGATCGCACGTCCACCGGCGCGCCCGACAATATGCACCTCGCCACGGGCATAAAAACGGATAGTCACGGCTTCATCGGCAAGCGGCTGGCGCAGCGCGATACCCTGCGGATCAACCGCCACCGTACCCAGCTGATGCGGCAGCTGTAGCGGTTGCCACGGACGTTGCCAGACCACCACCGTGTCACGTAATGATGGCCGCATTGGCAGCCAGTAAATTGCCTGCCGATAACGCCGAATTTCATGATCGCCCAGCTGTATGCGCGGTGCCGCATCTTCACGACTGTTAATGACTTCACGCCAGATTCGCTGTAGCGCATCGCGCGACGGCATCAGACCGCCCTGCCCGGCAATCCAGCGGCGTAACAGCGCACAGCGCCGTGGCTCGCTCAGCGATTGCAGCGGTTCAATGTGCAGCGAGCCGTCCGGCTGAATCAGCGTCGCCAGTGATTCAGCCAGCAATTCATCCAGTAACTGCTCCTGCTCACCACAAAGTGCGGCGCTACGCGCAGTCGCGGCGGCAAAATGCGGCCAGCGCTGATTCAGCAATGGCAGCACCTGCTGACGCAGAAAGTTACGATCGTAACGCGTGTCCTGGTTACTCTCGTCTTCAATCCAGCTCAGCTGATGTTGTTCAGCCCACTGCTCCAGCTGTTGACGACTTTGCGCCAGCAACGGCCTCAGCAACGGATTTTCCCCCAGCCACAGCTGTGCAGGCATCGCTGCTAATCCGGCCGGGCCACTGCCGCGCTTTAATGCCAGCAGCAATGTTTCACACTGATCGTCAAGATGCTGCGCGCTCAGCAATGCTTCACCAGGCTGCAAGTGACGACGGAAAGCCGCATAGCGCGCGGCACGTGCCGCTGCTTCAACGCCTTTTTCGCGGGCGTCTACCGTTACCTGCTCGATAATCAGCGGCAACTGCCAGCGGTCACACTGTTGCTGACAATGCTGGCTCCACCGATCGGCATTAGGACTCAGGCCGTGGTGGATGTGAATGGCGCGCAGTTGCCAGCCGGGAGAAGTGTTAGCCAGCTGTACCAGCAGATGCAGTAATACCGTCGAATCCAGCCCACCGCTGTAGGCCACCAGCAGGCGCTGATGCCCGGCAAGCTGGGCGTTAATACTGTCAAGCAGTGGCATAGCGATGGTGACAACCTCAGAGAAACCGATGTAAATAAGCGGCTATTCTACGCCTGATACAGTTCCAGCGGCAAACCATCAGGGTCGTTAAAAAAGGTAAAGCGTTTACCGGTCAGCGGATCAACGCGCAGCGGTTCGCAGTTCACCCCGTTAGCGGCCAGAAACGTAAACGCGGTTTCGATATCATCGACGCTGAATGCGAGGTGGCGCAGGCCACAGGCTTCAGGGTGACTGACGCGCGCCGGTGGCTGCGGAAAGGAGAACAGCTCAAGGGTATATTGCCCGTTAAGTGCCAGGTCCCCCTTCCACGAGTGGCGCGCGGCACGATAATCTTCCGCGATCAGCGTAAAACCGAGAATATCGCAGTAGAACGCCTTGCTGCGTGCGTAGTCAGTGGCAATGATAGCAATATGATGAACCTGCTTCAGACCCAGCATCTGTACTCCTTAATTAATCCATGTTGCCAGCACCTTACCTGCGCACGATGCTGGCAACAAGGGGACTAATTCCGGAACTCTTCCGGAAGCTCAGTTTTCAACACCCGAACGCGATAACTTCCGTCTTCAGTCAGCGTTGCGCCATGAATATCGGTTTCAAAACCCGGATAGTGTTCGCCAATGGTGCAGAGCATTAGCAGAAAGTCGAGCACCGGGCGGCTGGCCTCGGTGATCATTTCCCCTGGCATCACCAGCGGTACGCCAGGCGGATACGGCAGGATCATATTGGCGGAAACCCGCCCTGGCAGCTCGCTGATATCGACCGTTTCCACGTTACCTTTTACCTGCTGCTGAAACATCTGATGCGGCGTCATTTTCATTTCCGGCAGCACATCAAAAGCCTGCAGCATCAGGCGCGGTAAATCGTGCTGACGAATCAGCGTATGGATGCCCTGCGCCAGCGTCTGGATGCGCATATTGCGGTAAAAGTCAGGATCTTCGGCATACAGGTCCGGCAGCATATTCTTCACCCGCAGATTAAGATCGTAGCTGCGTTTAAACTCGGTCAACCCGCGCAGCAGACTCATCGCTTTGGTTTTATCGATGCCAATACTGAACAGAAACAGCAAATTATAAGGCCCGGTTTTCTCAACCACTACGCCGCGTTCATCAAGAAATTTCGCCACCAGCGCGGCAGGAATGCCTTCATCGGCCATTACGCCCTGCTCGTTCATGCCCGGTGTCAGAATCGTCACTTTAATCGGGTCGAGATACATATGGTCGCGATCGGCATCGGTAAAGCCGTGCCAGTCGTCACCCGGCTCAATCGGCCAGCACTCGGCTTCATCCACCGCTTCCGGTTGCCAGATATCGAAGAACCAGCCATCACACTCCTCGCGCAGGCGCTGCACCTCGCGGCGAAAATGCAGCGCGCGCTCTACCGAGCGGTTAATCAGCCGTTTGCCAGGATTTCCACGTAACATGGCCGCCGCCGTTTCTATTGAGGCGACAATCGAGTAGTTGGGCGACGTAGTGGTATGCATCATGTAGGCTTCGTTAAAGGTCTGCTCGTCGTAATCGCCTTTAATATGAATCAGCGAAGCCTGCGAGAATGCCGCCAGCAGTTTGTGCGTCGACTGAGTTTCATAAATCACTTTTCCCGGCGTGCGCTCCCCACTCATGCCACTTTTTCCGGCATAAATTGGATGAAAATTGGTATAGGGCACCCAGGCCGAGTCAAAATGAATCGACGGCACATCCAGCGTTTCTTTGATGTACTGGGTGTTATACAGCAGGCCATCGTAAGTGGAGTTGGTGATTACCGCGTGCACCGGCCAGCTGGCATGCTCAGTTTGCGCCACTTTTAACGCAATGCTCTCTTTGGTGAACTCATGTTTGGGAATGCCGCCGAGAATGCCCAGCGGGTTACGCGTTGGCTTCAGCCAGATCGGCACCAGATCGCTCATCATCAATAAATGAGTCAGTGATTTATGGCAATTACGATCGATTAAAACCGTACTGCCTGCCGCTGCCGCATACATGCCGACTATTTTGTTGGAGGTCGAGGTGCCGTTAGTCACCATGTAACTTTGTTCAGCGCCAAAGGTGCGCGCCACATACTCTTCAGCCTCCAGATGCGGGCCGGTGTGATCGAGCAGCGAACCCAGCTCGGTCACCGAGATAGAAATATCCGCTTTCAGCGTATTGGCACCAAAGAAATCGTAGAAAAGCGTCCCGACCGGGCTTTTCTGAAATGCAGTACCTGCCATATGGCCGGGAGTACAAAAGGTATATTTACCCTCTTTCACATAGGTAAACAGCGCACGGGTTAATGGCGGGGTAATCGCATCAATATACTCATTGGTGTACTGACGAATGCGTTGCGCGATTTCATCCGCTGCATTCAGCGCATATTCAAAGAACCACAGCGCCATACGCATTTCATTAATACTGACGTCAAGCTGCGAGTGAGTATTGATAAAAGCATACAGCGGCAAATATTCATTCAGTTGATTGATTTCGCTGCACAGGTCAAGACTGTACTCATCCCAGTCAAAAATAACGCCACAAATACGCGGATTATGCTCAATCAGCTTAAGCAGATCGTCGGCATTTTTCGGATAGATCAGCTGGAATCCCTGCGTGGTTAACGCGTCGTGAAGCTCGCGGATTGGCTGGTCTTTATAAAAAACCTCATGCGGCCCCATAATCGCGATGATATTCAATGCACACCTCCTGGTGAAATTAATGCAATGAATAAGCATAGCGGATCAGGTTAGTCAGATGACTGATTTAAGGCAGATAAAGCGTAGCGGGCTGTAAGCGGGTGTTGCGGGCTGGCATCATCACCAGCCCGCTGAAACTTATTTCGCTGGCAGGGTCACCCAGTAGCCTGGCTGATAATCTACTGGCAGGAAACGCTGATGGAAGGTGCGGAAAGTCGCATCCGGATCGATATCTTTAAACAGCTCAGGATGCATCCATTTAGCCAGCGCCTGTATCGCAACAAACTGATACGGGCTGTCATAAAACTGATGCCAGATAGCGTGGGCATTACCATTGCTGGCAACCGGTAGCGTTTTAAATGCCGAACGCTGCATCAGCGCCTGCAAGCGCTGGCGTGCGACCGTCAAATCAGCCCCCGGCCCTACGCCAACCCAACCATTGGCGGTGTTGTAGTTTTTCCAGTTGGCACCGGTTACTACCACTACATCAGGGCGCGCGCTGATAATCTGCTCCGGATTCAGCGTACCAAAGGTGCCAGGAATCAGATTTTTAGCGATATTATCACCACCCGCCACTTCAACCATGCGGCCAAAGTTTTCATTGCCGAACGACATGCAGCACTCATCATCGTAACCACCGGCACGGTCAATCATCACTTTAGGTCGTGGGCCGTGGTAATCCTTCAGGCGATTAATCACCAGGTCGATCTGCTGCTGGCGAAAATCGATAATCTCTTTGGCCCGCTCGGGTTTGTTCAACAGCTGGCCGAGGATATGAATACTTTTTTCGGCATTTTCAAACGGCTTTTCACGAAAGTCGATAAACACCACCGGAATGCCCAGACGGTCCAGTTTTTCGATTAACTTACCCTCATCGATAGCGGCTTTCGATTCGAGATTCATCAGCACCAGATCGGGTTTCAGCGTCAGCGCCTGCTCAACATTAAAACTGCCATCTTTTGCGCCGCCAAACGTCGGCAGCGCAGTGATTTGCGGATATTTTTTGGCATAGATTTGATAGCTGTCGAAGTCGGCCTTAGGCAAATCATCACGCCAGCCGACGACGCGTTTAAACGGCGCATCGGTATCGAAGGCTGCCAGCAGATAGATCTGACGTCCTTCGCCTAAAATAACGCGTTTAACTTCGGATTTGATTTCAACTTTGCGCCCGCTGACGTCCTCAACAATAAAGGGGGCGGCCAGCACGTTGTGCGTTAACGCCAGCGCGCCAATTAACAGCGTGATTCGATTCCACAGGTATTTCATTATTAACCCCGAAAAGACAATGATTATTATTATCAACAGCAGCGTCTGCATACTATCCGCAGTTAATTAGCTGAGCAATAAGTTTATCGGGGTGACTATATGAATGAGGAACCAGATTGCAGAGAGGGCATTCTGTGCCGCCATACCATGGCGGAAAATAAAAATGGGGGAAACGACTTAGCTGGTAAGTCATTTCCCCCACTCTGGCTTGCTCCCCATCAAAGGGGAAAAAGCTTATGGCTTATGCGTAACCGTAGCTCATCAGGCGCTGATAACGACGGTTCAGCAGCTCCTCTGTGCTCAGCACGTCAAGATCGGCCAGATCTTCCAGCAGCTGCGCTTTCAGTGACTCTGCAACAGCAAGCGGATTGCGGTGTGCAGCACCCAGCGGTTCCGGGATTACCGTGTCGATCAGTTTCAGCTCTTTCAGACGCGGGGCAATAATTCCCATCGCTTCAGCAGCCAGTGGGGCTTTATCGGCACTTTTCCACAGGATCGACGCACAGCCTTCCGGTGAAATCACTGAATAGGTGCTGTACTGCAACATATTCACTTTGTCGCCAACACCGATTGCGAGTGCGCCACCGGACCCCCCCTCACCGATAACGGTACAGATGACCGGCACTTTCAGACCTGACATTTCACGCAGATTACGTGCAATGGCTTCAGACTGACCGCGCTCTTCTGCACCGACGCCAGGGTAAGCACCTGGGGTATCGATAAACGTGATGATCGGCATCTTGAAACGCTCAGCCATCTCCATCAGGCGCAGCGCTTTGCGATAGCCTTCTGGTGCCGGCATGCCGAAGTTGCGACGAATTTTCTCTTTGGTTTCGCGGCCTTTCTGATGACCAATGATCATCACCGGACGACCGTCCAGACGAGCAATACCGCCAACAATCGCTTTATCATCGGCGTAAGCGCGATCGCCTGCCAACTCGTCAAAGTCGGTAAACACGTTACGGACATAGTCCAGCGTGTAGGGACGCAGCGGATGACGCGCTAACTGCGCGATCTGCCAGGCACCCAAATCTGAGAAGATCTTACGTGTCAGCTCAACGCTTTTCTCGCGCAGACGGTGCACTTCTTCATCCAGATTAATATCCAGTTTTTCATCCTGACGGCTAACCGCAGTAAGCGAATCAATCTTCGCTTCCAGTTCTGCGATTGGCTGTTCGAAATCCAGGTAATTAAGACTCATAATATTCCTGTTTTAGTCAAACTCCAGTTCCACCTGCTCCGATCCTATCAACGAACGTAGATCGTTAAGTAAACGATCGCTGGGCGATACACGCCACGCTGCACCGAAGCGCAGCTTCGCCCGCGCATCCTCTCTCTGATAGTAGAGATGTACCGGAATGGTTCCCGAACGATGGGGTTCCAGGGATTGACGGAGACGGTTCAAAAGCTGGTCATCAATTTGCCTGTCCGTCAGCGAGATAGCAAGCCCGCGTGCATATTTTTCGCGTGCTTCGTCGATGTCCATCAGTTCACGGGCGGTCATCTTAAGGCCACCACTGAAGTCATCAAAGCTGACTTGTCCGCTGACGATCAGGATACGGTCTTTCTCCAGCAGCTGCTGGTACTTATCTAACGCATCTGTGAACAACATCACTTCCAGCCGACCAGAACGGTCGTCCAGCGTGCAGATGCCAATACGGTTACCGCGTTTTGTTACCATTACGCGGGCCGCCACCACCAGACCGGCAGCCGTGGTGATCTTACCACGATCGGTCGGGTGCATGTCTTTCAGGCGCGTACCACCAACATAGCGCTCAATTTCTTTCAGGTACTGATTGATCGGATGGCCGGTGAGATAAAGCCCTAACGTTTCGCGCTCACCGTCCAGCTGAATCTGTTCCGGCCACGGCGTGACGTCGGAATAGGATTTCTCCACCTGCTCCGGCGCCTCGGCCAGCACGCCAAACATATCAGCCTGGCCGATAGCTTCGGCTTTGGCGTGCTGATCGGCAGCTTTCAGCGCATCGCCCAGCGCGCTCATCAGCGCAGCACGGTGCGGCCCCAGGCGATCGAACGCCCCGGACATGATCAACTTTTCCAGCACCCGACGGTTAATTTTTTTAGTATCAGTGCGCGCGCAGAGATCAAACAGCTCGCGGAAATAGCCGCCTTCATTACGCGCTTCGAGGATCGCCTCGATCGGACCTTCACCCACACCTTTGATCGCGCCAATACCGTAAACAATCTCGCCGTCATTATTGACGTGGAAATGATACAGGCCCGAGTTAATATCCGGCGGCAGAATTTTTAGGCCCATGCGCCAGCACTCGTCCACCAGCGACACCACTTTTTCGGTGTTATCCATATCGGCGGTCATTACCGCCGCCATAAATTCAGCCGGATAGTGCGCTTTCAGCCACAGCGTCTGGTAAGAGACTAAAGCATACGCGGCGGAGTGCGACTTGTTGAAGCCATAACCGGCGAACTTCTCTACCAGATCGAAGATTTTAACCGACAGTTCGCCATCAATGCCGCGAGATTTCGCTCCGTCCTCGAAGCCACCGCGCTGTTTGGCCATCTCGACCGGATTCTTTTTACCCATTGCGCGACGCAGCATATCCGCGCCGCCAAGGCTGTATCCGGCCAGCACCTGCGCAATCTGCATAACCTGTTCCTGATACAGGATGATGCCGTAGGTTGGCTCCAGTACCGGCTTCAGTGACTCATGCTGCCACTGAATATCCGGGTAGGAAATCTCTTCGCGACCATGCTTACGGTCTATAAAGTTATCTACCATTCCCGACTGCAGCGGACCAGGGCGGAAGAGTGCCACCAGAGCGATCATATCTTCAAAGCAGTCAGGCTTCAGGCGTTTGATCAGATCTTTCATGCCGCGCGATTCAAGCTGGAAGACCGCAGTGGTTTCCGAGCGCTGTAGCATGTCGAAGCTTTTCTTGTCATCCAGCGGGATGGCAGCGATATCAATCGGCGGCTCACCCTGCTTCTCACGGCGGGCATTGATCATTTTCAATGCCCAGTCGATGATGGTCAGGGTACGCAGACCAAGGAAGTCAAACTTCACCAGCCCGGCATACTCGACGTCATTTTTATCGAACTGGGTAACCGGATGATTACCGTTTTCATCGCAGTACAGCGGTGCAAAATCGGTAATTTGCGTCGGTGCGATCACCACACCACCGGCGTGCTTACCGGCGTTACGCGTTACCCCTTCCAGCTTACGCGCCATATCAATCAGCGCTTTAACCTCTTCATCCGCCTCATAGATTTCCGGCAACTGCGGTTCAGCGGCGAAGGCTTTTTCCAGCGTCATGCCCGGATCGGGCGGCACCAGTTTCGAAATACGATCGACAAAACCGTAAGGGTGCCCCAGTACACGACCGACGTCGCGGATTACCGCTTTCGCCGCCATAGTACCAAAGGTAATAATCTGCGATACCGCCTGGCGACCATACATCTCGGCCACGTGCTCAATCACCTGATCGCGCTTTTCCATACAGAAGTCGACGTCAAAGTCAGGCATCGACACACGCTCCGGGTTAAGGAAGCGTTCGAACAGCAGATCAAACTCCAGCGGATCGAGGTCGGTAATTTTTAAGGCGTACGCCACCAGTGAACCAGCACCGGAACCACGACCAGGGCCAACCGGCACGCCGTTGTCCTTCGACCACTGGATAAACTCCATAACGATCAGAAAGTAACCGGGGAAGCCCATCTGGTTGATAACTTTCAGTTCGATATCGAGGCGGTCATCATATTCCACGCGTTTTTCAGCGCGTACTTGCGGATCCGGGAACAGGAATTCCAGACGCTCTTCCAGACCTTCTTTAGATTTCAGTACCAGGAAATCTTCGGTGGTCATCTCGCCGGTCGGGAATTGCGGCAAGAAGTATTCGCCCAGACGAATGGTGACGTTACAACGCTTAGCAATTTCTACGCTGTTTTCCAGCGCTTCCGGAATGTCCGAGAACAGCTCGCACATCTCCTCTTCGCTGCGCAAATATTGCTGAGGACTGTAGTTACGCGGACGTTTGGGATCGTCGAGGGTAAAACCATCGTGGATCGCCACGCGGATTTCATGCGCATCGAAGTCTTCTGCATTAATAAAGCAGACTTCATTAGTCGCCACCACCGGAATACCTTCAGCAATTGCCAGCTCAACGGCGGCATGCAGGTAGCTCTCTTCATCCGGGCGGCCGGTGCGGATCAGTTCCAGATAGTAGCGATTCGGAAAGTGTTGCTGATAAAACTCCAGGCACTGCGACACCAACGCCGGATTACCGCGCAGCAGGCTTTTACCCACATCACCACGGCGGCCACCGGATAACAGTATCAATCCTTCCTGCAGATCGGCCAGCCAGTCACGATCGATAATCGGCCCGGCCACGCCATAACCACGCTGATAGGCGCGGGAAATCAGTAATGTCAGATTCTGATAACCGGTGTTGTTGGCGGCCAGCACGGTAATATGGGTCAGCTCATCGCCCATCAGCTCGCTGGACACCATAAAGTCGGCACCAATAATCGGTTTAACCCCGGCACCATGTGCCGCACCGTAGAACTTCACCAGACCGCACAGGTTGGTGTAGTCAGTAATCGCGACAGCAGGCATGCCGAGCGCCGCCGTTTTTTTCACCAACGGAGCGGTTTTGGCGAGTCCATCAATCATGGAGTAATCGCTATGAACGCGCAGGTGAATAAAACGAGGTTCAGCCATAAATCTTTCCAGCTCCGGTTAATGCTTAAATCGGGTAATTTGAGTCGTTGCGCCACGGGCGGCTAAAAACGCCGCCGCTACATGTTTGTAGAGGAGCCGCTATTGGCTACCGTGTATTTCTGACTTCTGCATCCAGCAGCGCATTACGCACCGGCGCAAAACTGCGGCGGTGGTGCACGGTGGCACCGTGTTGCGTCAGTTTTTCCATATGCAGCGCGGTCGGATAACCTTTGTGCTGAGCAAAACCATACTGCGGAAATTCCACATCCAGCTCGGCCATCTCGCGGTCACGCGTCACTTTGGCAATGATTGAGGCAGCACTGATTTCAGCGACCAGGCTGTCGCCTTTCACCACGGCCATCGCCGGCATCGGCAATGCCGGACAGCGGTTACCGTCAATCAGCACGTAATCCGGCACCAGTGAAAGACCCGCCACCGCACGCTGCATCGCCAGCATGGTGGCATGCAGGATATTAAGCTGGTCGATCTCTTCCGGCTCGGCGCGGCCTAAACTCCACGCCAGCGCGTTGGCTTTAATCTCATCGTACAATGCCAGCCGACGCTTTTCTGACAGCTTTTTCGAATCGGCTAAACCGACGATCGGCCTGGCCGGATCGAGGATCACCGCAGCGGTGACTACAGCGCCAACCAGCGGGCCGCGCCCCACTTCATCAACACCGGCGATACGGTGCGCCAGTGGATAAATAAACTCAGACATTGGCCAACTCCAGCACGGCTTCTGCCGCTTGTTGGTCCGCATTCCAGCGGATTTGATGATGCAGCTCGTGGAAGGTCGCCAGCAGCGCATCACGCTTTTCACCGCCAGACAGCAACGGCTCCAGCGCTGCAGCCAGTTTCTCTGGCTGACACTCATCCTGCAGCAGTTCAGGTACCAGCTCACGCCCGGCCAGCAAATTCGGCAACGAGACATAATCGGTTTTCACCAGCCGTTCGGCCAGCCAGAAAGTCACCGGCTTCATGCGATAGCCTACTACCATCGGGCATTTCGCCAGCATACACTCCAGCGCCGCAGTACCCGATGCCAGCAGAGCAGCATCGCTGGCAACCATAGCTTCACGGCCATGACCATCCAGCAAATGCATCGGCAAGTCCGGGGCCACTTCCGCTTTGATACGCTCGAACTGTTCGCGACGCTTAGCATTCACCAGCGGCACCACAATTTCCAGATCCGGCCACTTAGTACGCAGTAACTGCGCGGTTTTCAGGAAATCGGCGCTAAGCATCTCCACTTCCGCCCCGCGACTGCCTGGCAGCAGCGCCAGACAACGTGCATCCTCGCGTATACCCAGCGTCTGACGTGCGGCCAGTTTATCCGGCTGCAACGGCATCGCATCGGCCATGGTATGGCCAATAAAGCGGCAAGGAACATTAAAACGGTCATAAAACGCTTTTTCAAATGGCAGAAATGCCAGCACCAGGTCGGTTGATCTGCCGATTTTGAAAACCCGTTTTTGTCGCCACGCCCAGACTGACGGGCTGACGTAATGAATAGTGCGGATTCCGCGCTGCTTTAGCCGCCCTTCAAGGGTGATGTTAAAGTCAGGCGCATCGATGCCGACAAACACATCAGGCCGCAATGCGCTAAAGCGCCGGGTCAGATCGCGACGGATCTTTAGCAGACGGCGCAGACGCCCTACCACCTCGACGATGCCCATCACCGCCAGCTCTTCCATTTCATACCAGGCTTCACAGCCTTCCGCCTGCATCAACGGGCCAGCCACGCCGACGAAATGGGCGTCAGGATGTTTTTCTTTCAGCGCGCGGATCAATCCGGCACCAAGAATATCGCCGGAGGTTTCTCCGGCGACAAGGGCAATCGTTAAAGGACGCTTTAGCATGAGTTAACGAATCAGACCTCGCGTTGAACGCGCAAAGAAATCGTAGAAGGGCTGCACTTCAGGATGCGCCTGCGCAATCTCAGCAATTTCAGGCTTCACTTCATCCAACGTGCGGCCACTGCGATACAGCAGTTTGTAGGCATTACGAATCGCGTGCAGCGCTTCTTTACTGAAGCCACGGCGTTTAAGCCCTTCGATGTTGATACCATAAGGGGTTGCGTGGTTACCCTGCGCAATCACAAATGGCGGTACATCCTGGGCCACACCGGAACAACCGCCGACCATCACGTGTGCACCGATGATGCAGAACTGATGAACCGCCGTCATGCCGCCGATAATCGCAAAATCATCGACTGTGACATGGCCACCGAGCGTAGCATTATTGGCAAAAATACAGCGGTTACCGACCACGCAGTCATGCGCGATGTGCGCATTGATCATCAGCAGGTTATCGCTGCCAATTTTCGTGACGTCACCGCCCTGAGTGGTTCCACGGTGGATAGTGACGCTCTCGCGAATGCGGTTGCGATCGCCAATTTCCACACGCGTCGGTTCACCGGCATATTTGAGATCCTGATTTACTTCACCGATCGAAGCAAACTGGTAGATCTCATTATCTTTGCCAATGCGCGTGTGGCCATTAATCACCACATGCGATTTCAGTACGGTGCCTTCACCAATCTCAACGTT
The DNA here is from genome assembly GCF_050037805.1 of Winslowiella sp. 2C04. Taxonomy (NCBI): domain Bacteria; kingdom Pseudomonadati; phylum Pseudomonadota; class Gammaproteobacteria; order Enterobacterales; family Erwiniaceae; genus Winslowiella; species Winslowiella sp. 2C04. The sequence goes on from NZ_CP188300.1 coordinate 3,776,925, forward strand.
AGCGCCAATAAAGCAAAATGGGCCAATATGAACGCGAGCGCCAATAACGGCACCCTCTTCAACAATTGAACTCGGATGGATTACGGCGGTTTGGTCTATCACGGATTATGCCTCCCGGCTGCGGGCACACATCATTGTTGCTTCGCAGACAATTTTACCGTCAACGGTTGCCACGCCTTTAAAACGCGTCAGACCACGGCGGGTTTTTTCGAACGTGACTTCCATGATCATCTGATCGCCAGGTACCACAGGGCGTTTGAAGCGTGCTTCGTCGATGCCTGCAAAATAGTACAGTTCGCCAGGTTCCAGTTTACCAACGCTTTTAAACGCCAGAATACCGGTCGCCTGCGCCATCGCTTCCAGAATCAATACGCCCGGAAAAATCGGCTTGCCAGGGAAATGCCCCTGGAAAAACGGTTCATTGACAGATACGTTCTTCACAGCACGCAGATACTTGTGCTCTTCAAAATCCAGTACGCGATCTACCAGCAAAAAAGGATAACGGTGCGGCAGCAGCTCTAAAATCTCTTCAATCTTCAGAGTATGAGTTTCAGTAGTCAAAATACTCTTCCTGTCCTAAAAAAAATCTGATGGCATCAATAACACGGCCTGCAACGATCAGAATCGTCCGCAGGCCGCAAATTCAGTTTCCGTGCGCGTAGCTTTCCCTGCTTAGCATGTTTTAATTATGAAAGCCGGTCAGACGCGGGATGTTTGCTTAGTCTTTGTCGACTTTGCGCTCGATGGCTTTTAAGCGTTTGCTTATTTCATCGATGTTCATCACCAACGCCGCAGTTTTGCGCCAGGTTTTGTTGGGTTGCAGCGGAATTCCTGAAGAGTATACCCCAGGTTCAGTGATTGGTCGCATCACCATTCCCATACCAGTGACCGTAACTTTGTCACAAATTTCCATGTGACCATTAATTACGCTTGCGCCACCAATCATACAGTAGCGCCCGATAGTCAGGCTGCCCGCCATGATAACGCCACCCGCAACTGCGGTATTGTCGCCAATCACAACGTTATGTGCAATCTGGCACTGGTTATCAATGATAACACCATTGCCGATTTGAGTGTTATCCAACGCACCACGGTCGATAGTGGTACAGGCACCTATCTCTACCCGATCGCCGATGATCACGGTGCCAAGCTGGGGGATTTTAACCCAATTGCCGCGATCGTTAGCGTATCCGAAGCCATCTGCGCCAATCACCGTCCCCGACTGGATCAGGCATTGTTCACCGATGCGTACTTCGTGATAGACAGAAACATTGGCCCAAAGCCGTGTGCCAGCACCGATGCGGGTGTTTTTACCGATAAAACAGCCGGCACCAATCACCACATTGTCACCCAGCTCAACGCCGGATTCGATGACCGCATTTGCGCCCACTGAGACGTTGTTACCGAGCTTCGCAGCAGTATCAATAACCGCGCTCGGTGCAATATTACTGGCCGGTTGCGGCGTGGTATCCAACAGTTGCGCCATACGGGCATAAGTCAGATACGGATTCTTTACGATCAGCGCGGCGCTTTGGCACCACTCCAGATCCGCTTCCGTCAGCACCACGGCTGAAGCCTGGCAGGTTGCGAGCTGCTCGCGGTAGCGGCTGTTTGCTAAAAAAGTGATCTGACCGTTTTGGGCGGATTGCATAGAAGCAATGCCGGAGATGGCGATATCGCCATCTCCGTGCAATTCTGCATCCAACTGCTGGGCTAAATCAGCCAGTCGAATTGAAGACATGTCTTATTTAACCTGTTTCAGTACATCAGCAGTGATGTCTTTGGAATTAGAGGCATACGCAACCGCGTTTGCATCGATAACAACGTCGTAACCTTCGCTGTCAGCCACTTTCTTCACTGCATCCTGAATACGGCTCAGGATTTTGTTACGTTCTTCACTCTGACGGCGACGGTTATCCTGCTCGAAAGCCTGAGCTTTCGTGGAGAACGCTTCGCGCTGCGTCATAATGTCTTTTTCCATGCGGCTGCGATCGCTGGCCTTCATGGTTGAACCGTCACGCTGCAGACGCTGCATTTTAGTTTGCAGATCACGCTCCTGGTTCTGTAGTTCGCTTGCGCGGCCTTTAAATTCATTTTCAAGCTGTTTCGCAACTGTCGCACGCTGCGGTAACTGTTGGAAAATGCTGGAAACGTTTACCACTGCAATTTTGTCAGCAGCCTGAGCGCCAGCTGAAACAGCTAAAGCAAGACCCAGACCTGCGGCACACAACAACTTTTTCACTATAAACTCCTTACCATCACCGTTCGTGTCACAGACACATGTTTTGCGTGACATCGGCAGCAACGAGGCTGCCGTGTGACAACGCGATACTCACTTGAGTCGCTTCCATGCGCAGGAAGTTACCAGGTTTTACCAATGTTAAACTGGAACTGCTCTGCTTTATCTCCCTCATACTTTTTAACCGGCTGCGCGTAGGAGAACACCAGCGGGCCGAGTGGAGACATCCACTGCAGCGCCAGACCGGCAGACACACGTACGTTGTTAGGCTTGCTGTAATCCGGCACGCCTGCAGCGCGAGTCTCGGCGGTATTTTCCCAGTTGGTATCCCAAACGGTACCGGCATCGACGAACAGCGATGTACGCACCGAGTTAGAATACTTCTCACTGAGGAATGGCGTTGGCGTAATCAGCTCCATGCTGGCGACTGCCATCGCGTTACCACCAACCGCATCGTCAGAGTTACAAATCGGCTGAGAGCCGGAACAGGTTGACGAGTTGTTATTGTAGTAGGCCGCTTTCGGACCGATGTTGTTCGAACGGAAACCACGCACGGTGCTGGAACCACCGGCATAGAAGTTTTCGTAGAACGGCAATTCTTTACCGCTTAAGCCATCACCGTAGCCCAGACGACCACGACCTAACAGTACCCAGGTACGATCGTCGTTGATCGGCATGTACTGCTGGCTGTCCAGCGTCACTTTATAGAAGCTGTTGTCAGAACCAGGGATAGTGACTTTACCATTCAGGTTTGTACGGTTACCTGAAGTCGGGAAGAATCCACGGTCCAGGTTGTTATACGTCCAGCCATAGTTAAAGGTGAAGTCATCAGCCGAGTATTCACTGCGCTGGGTTCGGTTAGGGTTCTCGCCAACAGAGTCCAGATAACGCCACATCGCGATTTGCGGTTGCATATCGGACAGGTCGTTATGCACGTAACCTAAACCAACACGCAGGGTGTTGTTTTCGTTAATCGGGAAGCCCAGCGTACCGTCAACACCATAACTGGTGTTGGTATAGTCAGACAGGTCCGCGTTATCCGCTTTAAAGTCGTTGTAGAAGATGCGGCCACCAAGGCTGACACCATCAACGGTAAAGTACGGATCGGTCAGAGAGAACTCAGCATAGGTCTGGTAATCGTTCTTGGTACCGCTGATACCCACGGTATTACCGGTACCCAGCCAGTTTTCCTGCTGAACACCCACCTGGAAGCTGACGCCACTTTCCGTACCGTAACCGACACCGAAGTTAAAGGTACCGGTGTTACGTTCTTTAACTTTGTATACCACATCGACCTGATCCGGTGAGCCCGGGACACGCTGGGTGTCGGTTTCGACGGTTTCAAAATAGCCGGTACGGTTCAGACGCTCTTTACCCTGCTCAACCAGGTCACTGCCCAGCCATGCGCCTTCCATCTGGCGCATTTCGCGACGCAGAACGGAATCTTTCGACGTATCGTTACCTTCGAAACGCACTTTACGCACGTAGTAGCGGTTGCCCGCATCAACGTTAACGTGCAGCTTAACGGTTTTATCAGCGTCGTTAATTTCTGGCTGAGTCACCACGCGTGGATAGGCATAGCCATAACGACCCAACATTTTCTTGATGTCGTCTTCCATACGGGTCACTTTCGCGCCGTTGTACAGCTCACCTGGATTGATTTTGGTCATGCTCTCAATTTCAGCTGAGTGACCTGCCAGGTTACCGTTCACCACCACGCCAGAAAGCTTGTACTGATCGCCTTCAGTAATGTTGATGGTGATATAAATGCCTTTTTTATCCGGCGTCAGGCTGACCTGAGTCGAATCGATATTAAAGCGTGCATAACCGCGATCCAGATAGAAGCTGCGCAGGGTCTCAAGGTCACCGGCCAGTTTCTGTTTCTGGTATTTACGATCGCCAACCACGTTCCACCACGGCACCTCGTCGCGCAGCTGGAAGCGGGAGATCAGCTCTTCAGAGCTGAACGCCTTATTGCCTACCACGTTGATCTGCTGAATCTTGGCAGAAACACCTTCGGTGAATACCAGTTTCAGATCGACACGGTTACGCGGCAACGGCGTAACGACAGCTTTTACGCTGGCGCTGTATTTACCCACGCTGTAGTAGAAATCCTCCAGACCTTTCTCGATAGTCGAGATAGTGGTGCGGTCCAGTGCTTCGCCAACGCGCACACCAGAGGCTTCCAGGTTCTGCTTAAGCATGTCTTCTTTCACCGCTTTGTTACCGGAGAAAGTGATGCTGGCAATGGTCGGACGTTCTTTAACCTGCACGATCAGCGTAGTGCCGTCACGCAGGACCTGAACGTCTTCGAAGTTTCCGGTCGCAAACAGGGAGCGAATGGTATTACTGATGTCATCGTCAGACACCGTATCCCCTACGCGCACAGGCATGCTAAGCAAGGCCGCACCGACGGCAACTCGCTGCAGCCCTTCGAAATGAATGTCCTGCACTACGAACCCGTCTGCACCGTATACGGTGGCGCTGCTAAACAGCAGCGACGCTATGAGCAACTTTTTCATCGCCATCGTTGTTATGCGTTCTTCCTAACACATCCCGAGCCTGCATGCGCCTTGCGGCGGCTACAAGCGAGAGAAATCATTGAATAGTGCAAGCCCCATTAACAGCACCAGCAAAATCGAGCCGATACGATAACTGAAGTCCTGAACTCGCTCGGACACCGGTCCTCCTTTGATCTTTTCGATCGCCAGAAAGAGCAGATGACCACCATCTAAAACCGGTAATGGGAACAGGTTGATAATCCCGAGGTTCACGCTAATTAACGCGAGGAACATCAGATAATAGATCACACCGTACTCAGCTGACATCCCGGCACCCTGCGCGATCGAAATCGGCCCGCTCAGATTATTCAGCTTAACATCACCGGTTATCAGCTTGCCAAGCATGCCGACCGTCAGCTTCATCAGTTGCCAGGTTTTATCCGTGGCCTGACCAATTGCCGCAAACGGACCATACTGACGCACCGTTTTATATTCGTCCGGCAGTGGAACAATGCGCGGGATTACCCCAGCAAAACCTTCAGCACTGTTATCCGGCTTAGCTTCAGGGGTCAGCGTCAATCGGACCACTTCACCCTGGCGCTCCACGTCTAAAGCAATGTCTTTACCCGGATTATTACGTACCTGAGTAACAAAACTCTGCCATTGCTCTAACAGCTGACCATCGACTTTAACGATCCTGTCGCCAGCTTGCAAACCTGCCTCACTTGCAGGTGAGCCAGACTGCACTTCTGCCAGCACAGATTCTATCTCTGGCCCACGTGGACGAATCCCCAGTGACACCACCGGATCTTGCTTATCAGGCTCGAATTGCCAGTTACGCAAATTGAGCTTTTTTTCCGTTGATTGCGATGAGCCAAACGGCGCAACACTAACGGTGGTTTCCTCGTCGCCGATTTTTGCCACCAGCGCCATTCGAACCGCATCCCAATCAGGCGTTTCGATACCGTCTACTGCTTTTAGTTCCATACCTGGCGCAATTTGCGCCTCTGCCGCTACCGAACCGCTTACTATTTCACCAACCACCGGGCGAACGCCAGGTACGCCGTGAATAAATACCAGCCAGTAAGCAAAGATAGCGAAAATAAAGTTAGCCAGTGGGCCAGCGGCAATAATAGATGCACGCTGCAGCACGGTTTTGTTATTGAAGGATTGATGGCGCAACTCAGGCGGCACGCTTTCGACGCGCTCGTCAAGCATCTTAACGTAGCCACCCAACGGGATCAGCGCAATCACATACTCGGTGCCCTGCTTATCACGGCGACGCCACAGCGCCTTACCGAAGCCAACAGAAAAGCGCTCAACTTTTACGCCACAGCGACGGGCGACCCAGAAGTGGCCGAACTCGTGGACGGTAATCAACACGCCCAGCGCAACGATAAAGGCAGCCAGGCTCCAGAGTATGCTCAACATAGCAATTGCGTCCCTTAAAGGTTCCTGAAAACCAGCAACAGCAGACAGGCAAATACCGGCACTGCGGCCGTCAGACTGTCGATACGGTCAAGAATGCCACCGTGACCCGGAATCAGATTTCCGCTGTCTTTAATCCCTGCTTCGCGTTTAAACATACTTTCTGTCAGGTCGCCCAGTACCGATGCTAACGCCGCGGTGACTGAACAGATTAACAAGGTGCCCGGCTGGACAGCCAGCGGTGCCCACATGCCAAACAGCCATGAGATCAGCGCTGACGTCAGTAATCCACCAAAGAAGCCTTCCCAGGTTTTACCTGGCGACACTTTGGGTGCCAGCTTGTGTTTGCCAAACAGGCGGCCAAACATATAGGCGCCTGAATCTGCACCCCAAACCAGAAACATCACATACAGTAGCCACCAGGCACCTGCATAATGATCGACATCATAATGATACTGGCGTAATGCCAGCATGCCCCAGAAGAAAGGCACAATCGTCAGGACACCAAACACTAATCGCAGAATGCGCGACTGACGCCACAGCGCCGCGGAGGCCGGATAAAACAGCACTAATCCCAGCGCCACAATCCACCAGCCGAGCGACGCCCACAGCCAGAAACTGATTTGAGGTAACTGCACAGAGTGCTGATACACCGGAAGCGTCAGCATCATTAAGGCGAGCAGCAGGCCGCAAAGCACGGCCAGCCAGATACGTTGAGTACGGGATGCAAAGCCCGCGAACTGGCCCCATTCCCATGCGGCCAGCATGCATACCACCAGAGTGGTAATCATGAAGCCCAGCGGCGGCAGCAAGAACAATGCGGCAATCACCACCGGAATCAGTATGAACGCTGTAATCAAGCGAGACTTCAGCAAAGGTTACCCCCAGTGCGCTCAGGCGCTACCAGGTGCTGCGCCGCCAAACCGACGCTCTCGATGTGAGAAAGCATTCATTGCACCTTCAAAAACTTGTTCATCAAAATCAGGCCAAAGAACATCAGTAAAGTAAAACTCTGCGTAGGCCACTTGCCACAGCAGGAAGTTACTGATGCGATGTTCTCCCCCGGTCCTTATTACCAGATCCACTGGCGCCAGCTTGCTAAGACAAAGATGCTTCTCCAGGGTCTCTTCCTCGATCTGATCGGGACGAAGTAATCCTTCCTGCACCTGTTCAGCAATTTGTCTTACGCCATGGATAATATCCCAACGGCCGCCATAATTCGCGGCAATGTTGAGCGTTAGTCCATTATTTTGTTGAGTAAGTTCCTCAGCACGGCGAATACGCTCTTGTAAGCGTAAATTAAAGCGACTGATGTCACCAATAATTCGCAAACGAACATTATGCTTATGCAGACTTTTAACTTCGCTGTCGAGCGCCCAAACGAAAAGCTCCATCAACGCCATCACTTCCTGCGGCGGACGGTTCCAGTTTTCGCTACTAAAGGCATAAAGCGTGAGCGCATCGAGCTTGTTGCTCACGGCAAAGCTTACGGCGCGACGAACCGATTTCACTCCCGCTTTATGACCAGAGATACGCAATTTGCCTTGATTCTTTGCCCAGCGACCGTTGCCATCCATGATGATGGCCACGTGGTGGGGGCCAGCCCCGAGCTGGTCATCGGCTTGTAATTGATTTTCGGACGACATAACGCGTAATTATTTCCTTTAATCAGAAATACAACGGTTTCTGAATACCTTGCACGCTGGCGCAAAAAAGCCGTGTTTTACACGGCTCTCACTGCCGTTATCGCAGGTCGTAACTGCCAAACGGAAGTCGCTGACTATACCATTTCCGGCTTCAGCTAACAAATGGCGACGCCGCAAAACGTTGAATTAACGCCGGGCAGTAAAGCGAGGTAGCAACTCGGCTGCCGCAACACGCGCCAGTTTGTCGATCTCAATCACCGCCTCAACGCTCTGCGGCTCCTGACAGGAAAGCGACGCCAGTACCGCGTTGTTCAGTGCGGCAATATCGGTGAAGCGAATCTCTGTATTCAGGAACGCTGCAACAGCGACTTCATTTGCCGCATTCAGTGCAGTGGTCGCAGACTGTCCAGCTTCACAGGCATCCATCGCCAGTTTCAGGCAGGGATAGCGAGTAAAATCTGGCTCGGCGAAAGTGAGTGCTCCCATACGCGTGAAGTCCAGCGGTGTTACACCGGCGCTGACGCGTTGCGGCCAGGCCATCGCATGGGCAATTGGCGTGCGCATATCTGGTGAACCCAATTGAGCTATCACACTGCCGTCACGGTAACGGACCATGGAGTGAATGACCGACTGTGGGTGCAAAATCACTTCCATCTGGGCATCAGTGGCGTTAAACAGCCAGCGGGCTTCAATGTATTCCAAACCTTTATTCATCATGGTGGCCGAATCAACGGAGATTTTACGCCCCATCGACCAGTTCGGATGTGCACACGCCTGATCCGGCGTTACGCTGTCAAGCGCGGCCAGCGGCGTTTCCCGAAACGGACCACCCGATCCCGTGAGGATAATGCTGTCGATGCCATTTTCCCCGAGATCAGCGTAACCTAACTGCTGCTGGATGGAAGCAGGCAAACTCTGAAAAATGGCATTGTGTTCGCTATCAATCGGCAACAATTGGGCGCTGGCGTGACGAACCTCATCCATAAACAGTCGACCACAGGTGACCAGCGACTCTTTATTGGCTAACAGGATGGTTTTACCAGCGCGAATGGCGGCGAGAGTGGGTAACAGACCGGCAGCGCCGACGATGGCCGCCATCACCTGATCGACCTCATCCAGCGCGGCCAGCTCGCAGGCTGCCTGTTCACCGGCGAACACCTCGGTAGCGACATTCAGCTGCTGTAAACGCTGGCGTAGCGCCTGAGCGGAAGCTTCATCAGACATCGCCGCATAAGCGGGACGAAAAACCTGACACTGCTCGGCCATCAGCTCGACATTGCGTCCGGCAACCAGCGCCTTCACGGCAAACAAATGGGGATTTTCACGCACCACTGCCAGGGTGCTGGTGCCGATTGAACCGGTCGAGCCGAGGATGGTCAATTGCTTCATAAGGCTGCTCTGTTATACCCAATATCATTCCATGCAGAGCGGTGGCGCGCGTGGCGATGATCCGCATGAACTATAATAATCAAAATGCAAAACGCCGCCAGACCCACCATTCTGTCTGAACGGGAATCTGTACGGCGTTTCAACGGTGCATGACGGGAATCAGAATTCCATCAGCTCCGCTTCTTTTTCGGCCAGCGCTGTATCAATTTTCTTGATATAGACGTCAGTCATTTTCTGAATATCATCCTGTGAACGACGCTCTTCGTCTTCACTGATCTCTTTGTCTTTCAGCAGCGCTTTCACTTTGTCGTTAGCATCACGACGCACGTTACGCACTGAAACACGACCCTGCTCGGCTTCACCACGCACGACCTTGATCAGGTCTTTACGACGCTCTTCAGTCAGTGCTGGCAGTGGAACACGGATATCAGTTCCAGCTGAACTTGGGTTCAGACCTAAATCTGAGGTCATAATCGCTTTCTCAACGGCCTGACTTAAAGAGCGGTCAAACACGTTAATTTTCAACGTACGTGAATCTTCAACGGTCACGTTGGCGAGCTGACGCAGCGGAGTAGCAGCACCGTAGTACTCAACCATAATTCCGTCGAGAATGCTCGGTGACGCACGGCCGGTGCGAATTTTGCTGATATGGTTTTTGAATGCGTCCAGGCATTTTTCCATGCGCTGGTCTGCATCTTTTCTGATGTCGTTAATCACGTTGGAACCCTTGGATTCTGGTTACCAGGCAGGCCTTAGTCAGCTAAGACCCGTTAAATAATCGTCGATAGAGCTATCATACTTCGGTTTGCCAGGCGTTAGCAGCAACCCGAACTATTTTGGCAAACATCCTGAACGGAGCGTATCGCACCGACAGAATATACCCTATTTTACGCTGTGACTGATATTAATGCGTAATCAGCGTGCCTTCTTTTTCACCCATCACCACGCGACGCAGTGCACCCGGCTTGTTCATATTGAACACACGGATAGGCAGCGAGTGGTCGCGTGCCAGAGTAAATGCCGCCAAATCCATCACTTTCAGTTCACGCTCCAGCACATCCTGATAAGTCAGTTGATCGTGCAGAACGGCTTCCGGGTTCTTCACCGGATCGGCAGAATAAACGCCGTCAACTTTAGTGGCTTTCAGTACCACGTCGGCTTCGATTTCGATGCCGCGCAGGCAAGCTGCAGAGTCAGTGGTAAAGAATGGATTACCGGTACCGGCAGAGAAGATCACTACGCGATTGTTACGTAATAAACTGATAGCTTCAGCCCAGCTGTAGTTGTCACACACGCCATTCAGTGGAATCGCTGACATCAGGCGCGCATTGACATAGGCACGGTGCAACGCATCACGCATTGCAAGGCCGTTCATCACGGTTGCCAGCATTCCCATATGGTCGCCAACAACACGGTTCATGCCAGCCTGTGCCAGACCGGCACCACGGAACAGGTTACCACCGCCGATTACCACGCCCACCTGAATGCCGAGCTCGACCAGCTCTTTAACTTCTTGCGCCATTCGATCAAGTACGCTTGCATCGATACCGAAACCTTCAGCACCTTGCAGTGCTTCACCGCTCAGTTTAAGCAGGATACGTTGATATACAGGTTTTGCATTGGTAGCCATGGTCTTTTTTCCTGGAAGCTATCATCAAATTGGAAGAGGTAAATCTGATGTATCATCCGCTTAGCCAGATAAAAATGCTATTGGGATGAGACTGAAAATACGTGGTGCTAAACATCACCAGATAAAACTTATTTTGCCCTTCGTCCGGGGTGATGCCGCAAGGCGTCAGGGACGACGGGCAAAAAAAGAACCGCCATCTGGCGGTTCTTAATAACCATGATTACTGCTTGGACATGGCCGCAACTTCTGCTGCGAAGTCGTTTTCAACTTTCTCGATGCCTTCGCCCACTTCAAAGCGGATGAAGTTAACCACGGAAGCACCTTTTTCTTTCAGTGCCTGACCAACGGTTTTGCTTGGATCGATAACGAAAGGCTGACCAGTCAGAGAAACTTCGCCGGTGAATTTCTTCATGCGGCCTTCAACCATTTTCTCTGCGATTTCTTTTGGTTTGCCAGACTGCATAGCGATGTCCAGCTGAACCTGGTACTCTTTCTCAACCACGTCAGCAGACACGTCTTCTGGGTTAACAAACTCAGGCTTGCTTGCTGCAACGTGCATTGCAACCTGCTTGATCAGGTCTTCATCAGCGCCTTTAGCAGAAACCAGTACGCCGATACGTGCGCCGTGCAGGTAGCTACCCAGCTGCTCGCCTTCCAGTACAGCAACACGACGGATGTTGATGTTCTCACCGATTTTAGCAACCAGTGCAACGCGCTCTTCTTCGAACTGCGCTTTCAGAACTTCAATATCAGTGATGCGGTCAGCTGTTGCTGCGTCCAGAACTTTGTCAGCAAACGCCTGGAAACCAGCATCTTTTGCGACGAAGTCGGTCTGGCAGTTGACTTCCAGAATCACCGCGTAGTCGCCAACGATTTTGGTTTTGATCACGCCATCAGCTGCAACGTTGCCCGCTTTTTTAGCAGCTTTGATTGCGCCAGACTTACGCATGTTTTCGATCGCCAGCTCGATGTCGCCATTCGCTTCGGTCAGCGATTTTTTGCAATCCATCATGCCCGCGCCAGTACGCTCGCGCAGTTCTTTTACCAATGCAGCGGTAATATCAGCCATTCTAAATTCCTCGGTTAACTGTGAACCTGCTGCGTACACAAGGTAGCAACAGTGTTTAATTCGCAGGAGATTTACTCCGCCTCGCCCAATCTGACGCCCGGCAAGGCAGACTTAAAACAATAAAGGGGCCTTGAGGGGCCCCTTACAGATCACTATCTGACTATACCAGACACCCTTGCGGGTGCTTTTTGGTATTAAGGGCTCGATTAAGAGCTAGCCTTATTACTCAGCTTCAGCGAAGGTTTCTTCAGCTTGCTGAGCCAGATCCTGAGAACGACCTTCACGCACAGTGGTAGCCACTGCGGTCAGGTACAGACTTACAGCACGGATCGCATCGTCGTTACCAGGGATAACGAAATCAACGCCATCCGGATCAGAGTTAGTATCAACGATAGCAAATACCGGAATACCCAGGTTGTTTGCTTCTTTGATTGCGATGTGTTCGTGGTCAGCATCAACAACAAACAGTGCGTCTGGCAGGCCGCCCATGTCTTTGATACCGCCCAGGCTGTTTTCCAGCTTGGCCAGTTCACGACCACGCATCAGTGCTTCTTTCTTGGTCAGCTTCTCGAAAGTACCGTCCTGAGACTGAGTTTCCAGATCTTTCAGACGTTTGATGGACTGACGAACGGTTTTCCAGTTGGTCAGCATACCACCCAACCAGCGATGGTTAACGAAGAACTGGTCGCAGCTCAGAGCAGCATCTTTTACCGCTTCGCTTGCAGCGCGCTTAGTACCAACGATCAGGATCTTACCTTTACGGGCAGAGATCTTGTTCAGTTCAGCCAGAGCGTCGTTGAACATTGGTACAGTTTTTTCAAGGTTGATGATGTGAACTTTGTTACGTGCACCGAAGATGAATGGCTTCATTTTCGGGTTCCAGTAACGGGTCTGGTGACCGAAGTGAACACCAGCCTTGAGCATGTCGCGCATGGAAACAGTTGCCATGATTACCTCTATATAGATTATTTGGGGTTGGGCCTCCACGTATCCCATACAACCGACCCTGAACAGCGATAACGCTCTTCGCAGGCACCCCGGCGTATGTGTCGATACGTGTGTGTTATTTACACATAATGAGATTTATGCGTTTCTCGTACAACAGACATCATCGTACATAGAATCGTCGGCGCGCTTTATACCACAATCCAGCCCCTGACGCCAATAAATGTTGTCAGCGCTGGCGCGCCACAAACTGCATTTGGCAGCGCCTGGGCAGGCTGTTAACATTACAGTACTAAGGTCATGCAGCGCGCTGGTGCACGCCAGAATTACGCAGCGCAGCCTATATTATTGTCGAAAATGACGACATTCGCGGAAAAAATTTAATGGCTATTTCAATAAAAACCCCTGAAGAAATCGAAAAGATGCGCGTTGCAGGCCGTCTGGCAGCCGAAGTGCTGGAAATGATTGAGCCGCACGTCAAACCGGGTGTCACCACCGCTGAATTGGATCGTATTTGCCACGATCATATCGTAAACAAACAGCAGGCGGTGTCTGCCTGCCTCGGCTATCACGGCTTCCCGAAATCAGTCTGTATCTCGGTTAACGAAGTGGTGTGCCACGGCATTCCAAGCGACGACAAAATCCTGCGCGATGGCGATATCGTCAATATCGACGTTACCGTGATCAAAGATGAGTATCATGGCGATACCTCGAAGATGTTTATCGTCGGCAAACCCACTATACAGGGCGAACGTCTGTGCCGCGTGACCCAGGAGAGCCTGTACCTGTCACTGCGGATGGTGAAGCCCGGTATTCGCCTGCGCACGCTTGGTCGTGAAATTCAGAAGTTTGTCGAAGCGCAAGATTTCTCAGTAGTACGCGAATACTGTGGGCACGGCATCGGCAAAGGCTTCCATGAAGAGCCTCAGGTGCTGCACTACGATGCGGATGATGGCGGCGTAGTACTGCAGGCGGGTATGACTTTCACCATCGAACCGATGGTCAATGCCGGTGATTACCGTATTCGCAGCATGAAAGATGGCTGGACGGTAAAAACTAAAGATCGCAGCTTGTCCGCACAGTACGAGCATACTATTGTGGTGACAGAAAACGGCTGTGAAATTTTAACCCTGCGCAAAGATGACACCATCGAACAAGTGTTAGTGAATGAAGGCTGAGTGGTCTTTCATTTCCCAGCGTTAACGAAGGCCGGCTCTGTAGCCGGCTTTTTTATGTCTGAAACCGCAGGCCGTGTGCCGTTGACATCACCAGGAGAGAGCGCAGATGAGTAATAGCGTGACGGAAAAATTAAATTTCGGACTGTCAGACTCCCCCGCCTGCTGGGATGATGAGCAACTTACCCGCGAGATACTGAAACAGCATCTGGATGCCTTTCAGCAGCAGCTGGCTGACGCCTTTGACGCCGGTGAAAATGCGGAAGATTTAATCGATGCCCGCACCCTGTTTATCGATCGTCTGCTACGTCGGCTTTGGCGTTTTTACGGTTTCGAATCGATGTCCGATATTGCACTGGTTGCCGTCGGCGGCTATGGCCGCGGCGAGCTGCACCCACTCTCTGATATTGATGTGCTGATTCTTAGCCGCAAGCCGCTGTCTGAAGAGGCGGCACTGCGCACCGGCGAGCTGCTGACGCTGATGTGGGATCTGAAGCTGGAAGTGGGCCACAGCGTGCGCACGCTGGAAGAGTGCCTGCTGGAAGGGCTTTCCGATCTGACGGTCGCGACCAACCTGATCGAATCGCGCATGCTAATCGGTGATGTCGCGCTTTTCCTTGAATTGCAAAAGAATGTATTCAGCGACGGATTCTGGCCTTCTTCCTGCTTCTTCGCGGCCAAAATTGAAGAGCAAAAAGAGCGCCACAAACGCTATCACGGCACCAGTTATAACCTGGAGCCGGACATCAAAAGCAGCCCCGGCGGCCTGCGTGATATCCACACTTTACTGTGGGTCGCCCGACGTCATTTTGGTGCCACTTCGCTGGATGAAATGGTCGGTTTTGGTTTTTTAACCGAGGCCGAACGCAACGAGTTAAATGAGTGTCAGAGTTTGCTGTGGCGCATACGCTTTGCGCTGCACCTGACATTACCGCGCTATGACAATCGTCTGCTGTTCGACCGCCAGCTGAATGTTGCTCAACGACTGAACTATCAGGGTGAAGGCAACGAGCCGGTAGAGCGCATGATGAAAGATTTCTATCGCGTCACCCGCCGCATCAGTGAGCTGAATCAGATGCTGTTGCAGCTGTTTGACGAAGCGATTCTGGCACTCGGGCCGGATGAAAAACCACGGGCGATTGATGATGACTTCCAGCTGCGCGGCACCCTCATCGATCTGCGTGATGAGACGCTGTTTGAGCGCCAGCCGGAAGCGATTATGCGCATGTTTTACAATATGGTGCGTAATCAGAACATAAGCGGTATCTATTCGACCACGCTACGCCAGTTGCGCCATGCGCGCCGTCATCTGAAAGAGCCACTCTGTACCATTCCCGAGGCGCGAAAACTGTTTCTCGCCATTTTGCGCCATCCCGGCGCGGTCAGCCGGGCGCTGTTGCCAATGCATCGTCACAGCGTGCTGTGGGCCTATATGCCGCAGTGGAGCAATATTGTCGGCCAGATGCAGTTTGATCTGTTCCACGCGTACACCGTTGATGAACACACCATTCGCGTGCTGCAAAAGCTGGAAAGCTTTGCCGACGAGACTACCCGTCCGCGACATCCGCTGTGCGTTGAGCTCTGGCCGCGCCTGCCGCAACTTGAGCTGCTGCTGATGGCCGCACTGTTTCACGATATCGCCAAAGGACGTGGCGGCGACCACTCGATTTTGGGCGCGCAGGATGCGCTCGAATTTGCCGAAATGCACGGCCTGAACTCGCGT
Source organism: Winslowiella sp. 2C04 (assembly GCF_050037805.1). Lineage (NCBI taxonomy): Bacteria > Pseudomonadati > Pseudomonadota > Gammaproteobacteria > Enterobacterales > Erwiniaceae > Winslowiella > Winslowiella sp. 2C04. The sequence continues at coordinate 3,792,670 of NZ_CP188300.1, forward strand.
GAAACTCAGCTGGTCGCCTGGCTGGTTCGTCACCACTTATTGATGTCCGTCACCGCACAGCGCCGTGATATCCAGGATCCGACCGTTATCCAGCAGTTTGCCGAGGTGATGCAGAATGAAAATCGCCTGCGTTATCTGGTGTGCCTGACCGTGGCGGATATCTGCGCAACCAATGAAAACCTGTGGAACAGCTGGAAACAGAGCCTGTTGCGTGAACTGTTTTTCGCCACTGAGAAACAGCTGCGCCGCGGTATGGAAAACAGCCCGGACCTGCGCGAACGGGTGCGTCATCACCGTTTACAGGCGCTGGCGCTGCTGCGGATGGATAATATTGACGAAGAGGCGCTGCATCAGATTTGGGGCCGCTGTCGTGCCGACTACTTCCTGCGTCATACGCCGAATCAGCTGGCCTGGCATGCGCGCCATCTGATGAATCACGATCTGAAAAAACCGCTGGTATTGGTCAGCCCACAAGCCACGCGCGGCGGCACAGAAATCTTTATCTGGAGCCCGGACCGCCCTTACCTGTTTGCGGCGGTCGCCGGTGAGCTGGACCGCCGTAACCTCAGCGTGCACGATGCGCAGATCTTTACCAGCCGTGACGGTATGGCGATGGATACCTTTATCGTGCTGGAGCCGGATGGCAGCCCGCTGTCGCCGGATCGCCACCTGATGATCAGCCAGGCGCTGGAACAGGCGATTACGCAGACCCGCTGGGTACCGCCGCGCACCCGCCGTCAGCCTGCCAGGCTGAAACACTTTAACGTCGATACCGCGGTTAATTTCCTGCCGACCCATACCGATCGCCGAACCTATCTTGAACTGATCGCGCTCGATCAGCCTGGCCTGCTGGCACGCGTGGGTGAAGTCTTCTCCGATTTGGGCGTGTCGCTGCATGGCGCGAGGATCAGCACCATCGGTGAGCGGGTTGAGGATTTATTTATTCTGGCAAACAGCGATCGTCGCGCACTTGATGCCGAATTGCGCGATGTATTGCAACAACGGTTGACAGAGGCACTTAATCCAAACGATAAAGTGTGACGAAGATTTGTTTTTTACCCTCAGCAGGGGCGGCGTTTTGCCGTCCGTGCCTTAAACAGGTATTGGGAGCTCACCACGGCTTCCCTGCGAATTAATTGATACAGGAAAAGTAACTTAATGCAACAATTACAGAGTGTTATTGAAGCGGCGTTCGAGCGCCGTGCCGACATTACGCCAGCTAACGCTGATACCGCCACTCGCGAAGCCGTCAATCAGGTTATCAGCCTGCTGGACAGCGGTGCGCTGCGCGTTGCTGAAAAAATCGACGGTCAGTGGGTTACGCACCAGTGGCTGAAGAAAGCGGTACTGCTGTCGTTCCGCATCAATGACAATCAGGTGATTGATGGCGCTGAAAGCCGTTTTTACGACAAAGTACCGATGAAATTTGCTGACTACGACGATGCCCGCTTCAAAAAAGAAGGCTTCCGTGTCGTGCCGCCTGCTGCGGTGCGTCAGGGCGCATTTATCGCGCGTAACACCGTACTGATGCCTTCTTATGTCAACATCGGCGCATATGTTGATGAAGGCTCAATGGTAGATACCTGGGCAACCGTTGGCTCTTGCGCGCAGATCGGTAAAAACGTTCACCTGTCCGGCGGCGTGGGCATCGGTGGTGTACTGGAGCCATTGCAGGCTAACCCAACCATCATCGAAGATAACTGCTTTATCGGCGCGCGCTCTGAAATCGTTGAAGGGGTGATTGTTGAAGAAGGCTCGGTGATCTCAATGGGCGTCTACATCGGCCAGAGCACCAAAATCTACGATCGCGAAACTGGCGAAGTGCATTACGGTCGCGTACCCGCTGGTTCCGTGGTTGTTTCCGGTAACCTGCCATCGAAAGACGGCCGCTACAGCCTGTACTGTGCGGTGATCGTCAAGAAAGTCGACGCGAAAACGCTTGGCAAAACCGGCATCAACGAACTGCTGCGCACCATCGACTAAGTTTGACTGTTACGGACCACCGCCGTGGTCCGTAATCTTATCTTTACACTTCCCCGTCTCAAAACCTGTTTCGCGTGATGAATTAACAGGTGATCTTGCTCACATTTCAAGCGATAATCCGCGCCAGTTAATGAGCACTCTTTCGATAACTGTTTCTGCCGTTTCGACCATTACGACTATATTGATCGCATGAGTACGAGACGAATGAGCTAAGTGAAGACAAGGCGTAAGCGCGCAGCAACCGCAGTGGACTGAAGTCCATGAGGATTGCGAGCACTGCACAACGCAGTATTCACGACGCGCAGCCGGATCGACACCAACTTATAAAGGAAACTATTGTTATGTATGATAATTTGAAAAGTCTGGGCATCGCCAACCCTGAAGATATTGACCGTTACAGCCTGCGTCAGGAAGCCAATAACGACATCCTGAAAATCTATTTCCGTAAAGACAAAGGTGAGTTTTTCGCCAAGAGCGTGAAGTTTAAATATCCGCGTCAGCGTAAAGCAGTGGTCGGTGACAGCCTGGGCCAGGGCTACAAAGAAATTATGGAAATCAGCCCTAACCTGCGTTATGTGATCGACGAGCTCGATCAGATTTGTCAGCGTGACCAGGTTGAAGTCGATCTAAAACGTAAGATCCTTGACGATCTGCGTCATCTGGAAAGTGTGGTCTCAAACAAGATCACCGAGATCGAATCTGACCTCGAAAAGCTTACCCGTAACGGTCGTTGATTTGCTCCGCGGGCGGAATTCTCTCTGCCCGTTTCATGCCGTAATCGCCCCCGGTTACGGCTGCTCATCCAGTTGCAGCGCCACATACAGCAGCAGCCGGTCATCAAAGTTACTCAGATTCAGCCCGGTCAGCTCTGATATACGATTCAGACGATACTCCAGCGTATTTCGGTGGATAAACAGCGCTTTTGCCGTAGCCGATGGCTGCACGTTATGGCTGAACCAGGAAATCAGCGTGCGGCGCAGCAGGCCGTTATTATCCAGCGTTTTTAACCTCGCCAGTGGACGCGACAGTTCGTTGGCCTGCCAGCCACCGCGCAAACTATCCAGCAGCACCGGCAGCACCAGATCCTGATAGAAATAGCTGCGCTGATCGGGCATCCGTTGTTTACCCACTAACATCGTGGTGTGTGCCGTACGGTACGATCGCGCAATGCTGCCCTCACCGGTAAAATAGTTGCCTAATGCGATGCGGATGCGCAAATGACCACTCTCTTTCATACGTGACAACAGCTGCTCAACCCGCCGCCGGTGATCTTCCTGATCGTAGCGGCCGTGAGCATTCAGCGCCGGTTTCAGTACCACCATTTCGGTGAGTGAAACAATCGCAATCAGATTATCGCGCTCCGGCGTGGTCAGCAGCGTTTGGAGCTGCTGTAACTCGGACATCGCGCTATCGACGCCGAGCTGGCCGCTGTCAACTTCTACCACCGCCACCACGCGCGGCTGCTGAAGGTCAATCCCCAACCGCTGTGCCCAGTCCATCAGGGCTGGCGACAGGGTCTCACTGCGTATCAGATTAAGCACCAGCTCTTCACGCAGGCGGCTGTCCTGAGCCAGCATATGCAGTAAGCGTGCTTGCTCCAGCATCATCTCTGCGGTCATACAAACCAGTTCACCATAGTGACGTAACGCCTGCGGATCGCCGGTCAGGCCAATCACCCCGACAATGTCGCCGTCGATGCGCAGCGGCAGGTTAATTCCCGGCCGTACGCCATGCAGATGTTTCGCCACTGCATCATCGATGTCCACCACGCGCGCCTGCGAGAGCGCCAGCAAGGCTCCCTCGTGCATTTCCCCAATGCGTTCACGATCGCCGCTGCCGACGATACGACCGCGTGCATCCATCACATTGACATTGCTGTCAATAATTTTCATGGTGCGTGCAACGATCTCCTGGGCCAGACGTGCATCCAGATGATAGGTGGCCATCAAACACTCCTGCAAAGCATAGGGATAATCAGCATAGCCGGGAGAATGGCGCGAAACATTGTGCAGATGCACAGAGCAGGGCAGCAGTTGCGAAAATTGCGGTGGGTATCACAAATGAGGCAGAAAAAGCGGGGAATAAGAGCAGAAAGATCGTGCCGGTGCACAAGGCACCGGCACGAACAGGGTTTACTGCATAACCAGATAGATAGAAGCATCACCACGCTGAATATTCAGCGCCAGTACCGAAGGCTTGCTGTCAAGGATCTTACGTAATTCACCCAGATTGGCTACCGCCTGCTGATTAACGCCAAGGATCACATCATCCTTTTTCAGGCCAACGCGCGCTGCCGCAGTACCCGGCTTCACGCTGTCAACTTTAACGCCTTTATGACCATCACCTTCGACATTGCTCAGGTCCGCACCTTCAATACCGGTATAAATAGTGCCGGAATCAACTTTAGTCTGCGTACTCTGCTGCAGTTCAACATTCACCGTTACCGTTTTGCCATCACGCAGTATGCCAAGTTCCATTTTTGAACCGACCGGCAGCGTACCGACCTGCGCACGCAGCGCCGAGAAGCTGGAGATTGGTTTTTTATTCAATGAAACAATCACATCACCCGCTTTAATACCGGCTTTGGCTGCGGATGAATTTGGCATTACCTGGCTGACGAAGGCACCACGCTGAGCGTCAACTTTCATCGCTTTCGCCAGCTCAGAGTTCAGTTCGGTGCCGAGAATGCCCAGCTCACCACGTTTCACCTGGCCATATTCCACCATCTGTGACGTCAGGTTTTTCACCATATTACTTGGGATGGCAAACCCAATACCGATATTGCCGCCGTCCGGCGCAAGGATCGCGGTATTAATTCCGATCAGCTCACCGTTCAGATTAACCAGCGCACCGCCGGAGTTACCCCGGTTGATCGCCGCATCGGTCTGGATAAAGTTCTCGTAGTTTTCGACATTCAGGCCGCTACGACCCAGCGCCGACACGATACCGGAAGTCACGGTTTCACCCAGACCGTACGGGTTACCAATCGCCACGGTATAATCGCCAACCCGCAGGTCGTCGGAGTCCGCCATTTTGATTGCCGTCAGGTTTTTAAAGTCCTGCAGTTGAATCAGCGCGATATCCGAACGCGGATCTTTACCGATCACTTTGGCTTCATATTTGCGCCCGTCACTGATTTGCACCTGAATTTTAGTCGCGTTATCCACTACGTGATTGTTGGTCACCACATAGCCTTTCGCTGCGTCAATGACTACGCCGGAGCCAAGTGAGCGGAATTTCTCTTGCTGTGCGTTGCCACCACTCTGCCCGCCCTGGCCATTCTGTCCACCATCCTGACACATAGGTGAACCCTGGAAAGGTGAACCGTCCTGGCAAAACGGTGAGTTCCCGCCAAAGAACTGCTGGAATTGCTGTGGCATACGCGGGGTACGCACGGTTGTCACACCTTCAACATTAATGCTGACGACCGAAGGCATGACTTTTTCCAGCATTGGTGCCAGGCTTGGCAATTGCTGAGTGGAGGAAGAGGCCGTTTCAGCGGCCGAAGCGGTTACCGGACTCATCGCCATACTCAGGCTCAGAGCCAACGCGCTTAATGCTAAGGTTGTTTTTTTCATTTATCTTGTTCTCGTCTCTGACAATGATGCAGACCATTGCTGTGGTCACGGTGATAAGATTTATTTTTTAGCGCGAAGTTCATGTTTAAGTGTTTGGAAATGGTAAATATTTATTCCTCATCTTTACAAAACTCGTCAGCCCAGCCTTATTCCACCGCCATCAGTCGACGATATTCATCCCACGCATACAGATCGGTCATACCACTAATATAATCCTGCATCAGGCGGGCGCGATAATAACGTTCCCATAACAGCCGCTGATAGTTATGTTCCACCGTGATAGTGCGCATTTTTTGCTGGTAGGCTTTTCGGTGCTTTCCGGAAAGTTTATGAAACAAGCGCGTTTCAATCGGGCGGCCTTTAAGAAAGTCGTCATTCACCAGCGTGGTAAAATCTTCGTAGTTCAGCTCCAGCAAGGGCTTATATATATCCAGCAGGCCCTTCATCACCCGATATCCCTGCAACTCCAGCTGTTCCACTTCCGAATGATTAAATACATGCTTGCGGGCTACCGCTTTGAAAATTGCCAGCAGTCGCCCTTCTTCACCGTCATCCTCTAACAATGCATGATTAAAGTTTCCGGCAAAGATAGCCTCAAGGTTTTCAATAAAGCGTTTCACCGCATAGCTGACTAATACATTCTGCACGCTGACGCGTAACGACATAAAAAACTGATCGCTCTGACTGCGAAAACGCCCGTTGCCATTTGCCGTCGCCCACGCATAACCCACCGTTCGGCTAAAAGCATCATCGGGTTTTGCTTTACCCCACGCCTGTTCAAGATATTCATACAGCGCGTCGACATTAAAGATATCTTTTTCCACCGCATCATCCAAATCGGCAATGCAATAAGAGATATCGTCAGCGGCTTCCATTATATAAGTCAGCGGAAACCGATGGTGTTCATCAATTTGCGTAGCGGCTCGCAGCTCGGCAATATAATCCTGCTCCGACAGGTAAAAGCCGGGCTTTTTCATCAGCGTGGTAAATTCAGCCGGCTTATCGCCCTGCCACCAGGCGGGAGCGGTATATTTTAAAATACAGGCGACCTGAGAATAAGTAAGATTCAGTTGCAGCAGCGTGTGCACCAGCCGGATAGCCTGCGCATTACCTTCGAAATGGCAGAGATCCTGACGGATGATGCCATTCAGCTGGCTAAATGCTTTCATCTGCTCATCACTGAATACGCCTGCAACCTGCGCATCGACCAGCTCAGCGGGTAAATTATCGTCAAACCAGTCGTTTATCGCCGATTCACCAAAATGGCCAAACGGTGGATTACCCACGTCATGCAGCAGACAGGACATCTCAACCAGACTCTCAAACGCCCCGGCAAAATCGGCTAAACCATATTTCTCCAGCCCACCGCTCAATTTCAGCGTCTCAATAATCTCTTTGGCGATATAGCGCCCGGTCTGCTGAACTTCCAGCGAATGCGTCAGGCGCGAACGCACGGCAGCATTACGTTCCAGCGGAAACACCTGGGTTTTCTGCTGCAAGCGGCGAATAGCGGCAGAGTTAATAATCCGCCCACGATCGCTTTCAAAGTGGCGGGTAATATTATATTCACCCACCGGTTCGTCATGGTTATTGTATGGCCGCTGAAAACTGATTTTCTTCCTGAAATTAATCTCTGCCATAAATCCCCTCACCTGATGCGTGAATACATTGAATCCAACCATGTTAAACTATGCATCAGTTTAAGCGATTAATTCCACCATATTAGCGAGTATCACTATGAAAGCAGGCATCATTGGGGCAATGGAGCAGGAAGTTACCTTGCTGCGTGACAAGATTGAGAACCGTCAAACGCTGACGCTGGCTGGTTGTGAGATCTATACCGGCACACTGAATGGCGTTGAAGTGGCGCTGCTGAAATCTGGCATCGGCAAAGTGTCGGCCGCGATGGGCACCGCTCTGCTGCTTGAGCTGTGTAAACCTGACTTCGTCATCAATACCGGCTCCGCTGGCGGTCTGGCACCGACGCTGAAAGTTGGCGACATCGTAGTTTCTGATGAAGTGCGCTATCACGATGCTGACGTCACCGCTTTCGGCTACGAGTTTGGTCAGATGGCTGGTTGCCCGGCAGCCTTTACCGCCGATAAGAAACTGATTGCCGCTGCTGAAAGCTGCATCGCCGAGCTGAATCTAAACGCGGTGCGTGGGCTGGTCGTCAGTGGTGATGCCTTTATTAATGGTGCCGAACCGCTGGCGCGCATTCGCAGCACATTCCCGCAGGCCATTGCGGTGGAAATGGAAGCAACGGCTATCGGCCATGTGTGCCATCAATTCAACACGCCGTTTGTGGTGATCCGCGCCATTTCAGACGTAGCCGATCAGGAATCTCATCTGAGCTTTGATGAATTCCTGGTGGTGGCTGCACAACAGTCTTCACTGATGGTAGAAACCCTGCTGAATAATCTGCGTGGCTAAGCGGATTATCACCCTGCTGATGCTGCTGATGCTGCCTGTTGCAGTATTGGCAGCAAACGCTCCCCGGGTTATTACGCTGGCTCCACATCTCACCGAGCTGGCTTTTGCTGCCGGTATTACGCCGGTGGCCGTCAGTGCATACTCCGATTATCCCGTCGAGGCACGTCAGATTGAGCAGGTTGCCAACTGGCAGGGAATCAACATTGAGCGCATTCTGGCGCTGAAGCCGGATGTGGTGCTGGCATGGCGCGGCGGCAATCCGCAGCGGCAGATTGCCCAGCTGCAGGCTTTAGGGATCAACATCGTCTGGCTGGATCCGCAAACCATCGAGGCGGTGATCGCGGCCATCCGGCAGCTGGCACCGTGGAGCAGTGATCCGCAGCAGGCACAACAGCATGCCGACCAGCTGCAGGCGCGCTTTACTGCACTGCGCCAACGCTATCCGCAGCCACAGCAGAAAACGGTATTTTTACAGTTTGGCCTGCAACCGCTGTTTACTGCGTCACAGGCAACATTACAAAACCAAATTTTGCAGCTGTGCGGCGGTCACAATATTTTTGCCGACAGTAAAGTACCCTGGCCACAGGTCAGTCGCGAGCAAGTGCTGATGCGCCATCCGCAAGCTATAGTGATCGCTGGCAATGCCAAAAGCAGCGCGGCGGTAACGCAATTCTGGCAGCCCCAACTTGCCGTTCCGGTTATCGCATTAGATGATGACTGGTTCAGCCGCGCGGGTCCGCGTATAATCCTTGCTGCTGAGCAGCTCTGCGCAGCATTGCAACATTAAAAAGCTGTTCGGTTAAGACCGGAAAATCCGGCTAAAGAAACAGCAAAACCTGCCGTTATTAAATCAGTACCGTTAAGAGATGTTGTTATCTCCTGACGCTTTCAGGTGCGTGTTTGCGCGCCATATACATCAGGAAACTCAGTAACATGAAGGCCATTATTCTGGCCACCGGCATGTTGATGGTTAACACACTCAGTGCCGCCACCACCAGTGGCAGTATTGGCGTACGGTTAACCATCGCTTCACCTTGCCAGGTGAACAGCCCTGCCAGTGATAGTCAAACCCGGCCGCAAATTGATTGCGGACAACGTGCATCGGCACAACCTAAGGTGAGCGAAAGCGTGTTAAGCAAGGATGCGAAAACTCAGCAGGAACAACGGCTGATCACCGTGGAATGGTAAGCAGAAAGGGCGAAGCATTATTCGCCCTTTTTTTTTTCAGCTTAGATACTGAAAGATGAACCACAGCCGCAGGTGGTTTTAGCGTTAGGGTTGGTCACAATAAAACGTGAGCCTTCCAGGCCTTCGGTGTAGTCAACCGAGCCACCAACCAGGTATTGCAGGCTCATCGGGTCAACCACCAGCGACACACCAGACTTCTCAATGGTCATATCACCATCATTGATTTTATCATCGAAGGTAAAACCATACTGGAAACCGCTGCATCCACCGCCGGTAATATACACACGCAGTTTCAGGTCCGGGTTATCTTCATCGGAAATCAGGTTTTTCACCTTGCTGGCTGCTGCATCAGTAAATTGCAGAGGCAGTACTGCTACATCGTCGCTCATTTAAATACTCCAGTAATGCGTTCAGGCTGATGCCTGTCAGGTCATTCTACCCAAAGATATCGTTGACCATAGCTTTTGTTATTATCTAATAGCCTGGTATCGCAATCAAGTATTGGCACTCTGTGCTCAGACAACAAAATCATCAGCAATGACATCAATCGTGCGACTTGCCTTTCAACGGATCGCCATGTTCCCTTAGAATGGTAATGATTTTTTCTAACGTACGATCCAGGAGCCGATCCATGAGTAAGTCTGAAAACCTGTATGCCCAGGCACAAAAGTTAATTCCCGGTGGGGTTAACTCTCCGGTGCGCGCATTCACCGGTGTCGGCGGCGTACCGCTTTTCATCGAGCGAGCGAACGGCGCTTACCTTTATGATGCTGATGGTAAAGCCTATGTCGACTACGTAGGATCCTGGGGACCGATGGTACTGGGTCATAACCATCCGGCAATTCGCGAGGCGGTTATCGAAGCGGCCGAACGCGGCCTGAGCTTCGGCGCACCGACCGAGATGGAAGTAAAAATGGCCGAGCTGGTGTGTAAGCTGGTGCCAACCATGGATATGGTACGCATGGTGAACTCCGGTACTGAAGCGACCATGAGCGCCATTCGTCTGGCACGCGGTTTCACCCATCGCGATAAAATTATCAAATTCGAAGGTTGCTATCACGGTCATGCCGACTGCCTGTTAGTCAAAGCGGGCTCCGGCGCGCTGACTCTCGGCCAGCCTAACTCTCCGGGCGTACCGGCTGATTTCGCTAAGCATACCCTGACCTGCACCTATAACGATCTCGCTTCGGTACGCGCGGCATTTGAACAATATCCGCAGGATATTGCCTGTATTATCGTCGAGCCGGTCGCCGGCAATATGAACTGCATTCCGCCACAGGCAGATTTCCTGCCTGGCCTGCGTGCGCTTTGCGATGAGTTCGGCGCGCTGCTGATTATTGATGAAGTGATGACCGGTTTCCGCGTGGCGCTGGCGGGTGCACAGGCACATTATGGCGTTAAGCCGGATCTGACCTGCCTCGGTAAAATCATCGGCGGCGGTATGCCGGTCGGCGCATTTGGTGGCCGTCGTGAAGTGATGGATGCGCTGGCACCAACCGGTCCGGTTTACCAGGCAGGCACGCTGTCCGGAAACCCAATCGCCATGGCTGCGGGCTTTGCCTGCCTGAGTGAAATTGCCAAACCCGGCACGCATCAAAAGCTGACCGCGCTGACCACCCAACTGGCCGACGGCCTGCTGGCCGCCGCGAAAGCAGAAAATATTCCGTTGGTGGTTAATCACGTAGGTGGGATGTTTGGTCTGTTCTTTACCGATGCCGAAACGGTTACCAGCTATCAGGATGTCACCCGATGCGACGTTGAGCGCTTTAAAAAATTCTTCCATCTGATGCTGGAAGAAGGCGTTTACCTCGCGCCTTCAGCATTTGAAGCCGGCTTTATGTCACTGGCTCACAGTGAAGAAGATATCCAGCATACCCTTGATGCTGCGCAGCGGAGCTTCGCTAAGCTGTAATTCTGGTCGGCGATATCGTCCATTACCGTGTTTCAGCAGAGGCGGCGTTTTCGCCGCCTCTGCTGAAGATTGACACTCGGCAAGTCATTGAGAGGGCAGCCGTTTTCGCTTCACCCTCTAGCGGCTCTTACGCAGCAGATAAACAAAATAAGGCGCGCCAAAGAAGGTCGCCAACAGCCCGGCCGGAATTTGATCCGGGAATGACATCATCCGTCCGCACCAGTCAGCAAATACCATGAGTATTCCCCCTAACAGCGCAGTGATCACCAGCTGCGGCAGCGCGCGACGGAAGCCCAGCATTCGTGCCATGTGTGGGGCCATCAGGCCAACAAAGCTAAGCGGGCCGATGGTAAGCGTTGCCGCCGCCGTCAGCGCTGCCGCCAGCAGTAATAAAGCCAGACGCGAAGGCGTTAATGCCATGCCGACCGCACGCGCTGTCGCGCCCCCCAACGGCAGAATAGTCAGCCAGCGCGTGGCTAACGGTGCCAGCGCAATCAATATCACGGCAATCATCCCAGTCCGCAACGCCTGAGGGCCATCAACCTGATAAGTCGAACCGGAAATCCACGTCAGCAGGCTAGCCATGCGAGGATCGCCACTGGCCAGCAACAGCATCAGCAGCATGGTAAAGGCGGTGCTTAGCGCCATTCCCGCCAACAGCATACGCTCCGGAGAGAATCCCCCGCGCCCTGCAGCCAGCATAATGACCATCAGGGTCACCGCAGCACCAAGGCTGCCGGCAGGCAGTAACCAGCCAAAAGCATCGCCCGGCACCAGAAACAGCATCATCACCACGCCAAAGGCGGCCCCGGAACTGATGCCTAAAACCTCCGGGCTGGCCATGGGATTACCGGTCAACCGCTGAATCACGCAGCCGGCCACGCCAAGCATCATCCCGGCAGCCAGTGCTGCACCCACGCGCGGTGCGCGCCACGGCTGTAATTGCTGCCAGAGGTCGCCACTGGCCCATACCCAGCCCAAGGCATCACGCCCGAACGACAGCGCCACGGCGATCAACAGCAGCAGCAGGCCGACGCCCGCCAGTGCCCACCACAGCACTTGCTGACGCTCAACAGGGACATTATCGCCCTGATTCATTGCCGGCGGCACCGAGCCGGTACGCAGCCGTGGCAGTAGCCACAGCAACAGCGGCGCACCTATCACCGCCGTAGCGGTACCGGTCGAAACCTCACGCCAGACATCGGTCAGCCAGCTGACGCTTTGATCCGCCAGCCACAACAGCAGCGCACCAATCAACGGTGCCAACAGCAGACGGCTAATCAGACGGCGCGCACCCAGCATCCGTGCCAGCAGTGGCGCAAACAGGCCGATAAATCCAACGATCCCTACCGTATTTACCAGCTGAGCGCTAAGCAGAATCGCCAGCAGCAGCGCGGCTAACCGCGCCAGAGACAATGCCAGACCGAGATTTTTCGCTACGCCGTCATCCAGCCCCATCAGCGTCATCGGGCGCAGCAGCAGAAGCGCCAGCGCAAAGGCAAGCAGCAATCTTGGCCACAGCGTGATGACGTTGCTCCAGTCCTGTTGATTTAATGCACCGGTGCCCCACAAAAACATATTTTGCAGTTGATCATGATTGAAGATGGCGATGATCTGATTGACCGCACCACAGTACAGACTCATCACCAGCCCGGCGAGAATCAGCGTGACCGGTGACAGACGCTTGCCCCACGCAATACCGAACACCACCAGCCCGATCAGAATCGCACCGCCCATTGCGGCCATTTGCTGCGTTAACAACCCACCCGGCAAGCTCCACAATGTAACAACGGTAATCCCCAGCTGCGCTCCGGAGGCCACGCCGAGAGTCGTCGGTTCTGCCAGTGGATTACGCAATACCTGCTGGAACAGCAAACCGGCCAGTCCAAGCCCTGCACCAACCAGCAACGAGATTGCCAGCCTCGGCAGCAGGCTGTAATGAAACAGCATCTGATCGAGGTTATCGATATCCGGCTGGCGCAGCGCCATCCGCCATTGCGCCATCGGCAGATGGCTGGCGAGGTTATATAGAGTTAACACCAGCGTGAGAATAAACAGGCCCGCCAGCAGCGTAACCGGGAACAATTTGCGTGATGTCATGACGCCTCCAGCGCACTGTCGAGGGTATGACAGAAATGCTGAGCAGTCAGCGTTGCGCCATAGAACCACACCGCCGGTACCCGCTTAAAACGCTGCTGGCGAACAAACGGTAAAGAGCGCCACAGCGCGGTCGAGGTGACTTGCTCCATCATCAGGTCGTTGCCGTGGTCGAAACAGATGGCATCGGCATCTTTAATCGTTGCCAGCCGCTCAATCCCAATTACCGCGCTGCCCCAGAAATTAGTTTCGCCTTGCCAGGCATTTTCAATGCCCAGCTCATCAAGCACTTCCTGAAACAGGCTGCCTTTGCCAAACACAATCGCATGGCGAGTGTCGAGAATCGACATCAACAGTAGCGGTTTAGTGGCCCGAGGAGCCAGTCTGGCGCGCATTTGCAGCATAAAGCGATCAAATTCTGCCAGATGCTGATGGCCGCGGGATTCGATACCCAGCTCCTTTGCCAGCTTTATCAGCGAGTGACGAGCGGAAGTCAGCGGTTTACCATCACCCTCGTTGAAACTGAAACCTATCCCCGGCGCAATGCGCTCAAGTTTATCCGGCGATGGGCCATAACCCTGAGAATAGAGAATTAATGACGGTTTAAGCTGCGTCAGCAGCTCGAGGTTAGGCTCGGTGCGTAATCCAAGATCGATAGTATTGGCCGGTAATTCCGGCTTACCCACCCACAGCTGATAATTATGGATTTCCGCCACGCCCATTGGTGGTACGCCGAGCGCCATCATCAGCTCGACCGGCAGCCACTCCAGCGCAACCACGCGCCGGATATCGGGAAGCCCGGCGCGAGCCGGTAAATTGAGTAATACAGGGGAGAGCGCCATTGCGGTTAATAAACGGCGGCGAAGTTTATCCGGCATCAGAACATCCTGTAATCAGTAAACAAAGCTCACCGGCGCACCGCCTTGCGGATGCGGCAGAATGCCCATAGGAATGCCGTAAATCTTCTCCAGCACGTCACCCTGCATAATCGCCTGAGGTTCACCCTGCGCAATGACTTCACCGCCACGCAGCGCCACCAGGTAATCGCAGTAGCGCGCCGCCATATTGATATCGTGCAGCACCGCAATCACCGTCAGGCCACGCTGATGACTTAAGCGCTGAATCAGCGCCAGCACATCAACCTGATGAGCGATATCCAGCGCCGACGTCGGCTCATCCAGCAACAGGCAGCGGCTGTTCTGTGCCACCAGCATGGCGATCCACGCGCGCTGACGCTCTCCGCCAGAGAGGCTGTCTACCAGCCGCTGCGCGAAAGGTTTTAATCCCACCAGCGCGATAGCCTCTTCGACACGTTCACGATCTTCCACACCGTAACGACCCAACGCGCCATGCCAGGGATAGCGACCAATTGCCACCAGTTCACGCACCGTCATGCCCTCGGCAGCCGGAAGCTGTTGAGGCAGATAGGCGACTTCGCGAGCAAAAGCTTTGCTGTTCCACTCAGCCACCGCGGTATTATTCAGTAATACCTGCCCCTCACTGGCCGCGTGATGGCGGCCAAGCATTTTAAGTAGCGTCGATTTACCGGAACCATTGTGGCCAATCAGCCCGGTGACTTTTCCGGCAGGAAAGGTCAGTGACAAAGGGTGTAACAGCGTACGGCCAGGAACGGTGAAGCTGACGTTATCAAGCCGGAAGGTTGTGTCCTGTTGTTGCTGAGATTGCATGATTATCTTCAAGATTGGCGGGAGCAGCGAGCCGCGTCCGGTTAAACATTAAATGCGGAATGTAAACGATAATTATTATTATGCAGCTCGGATAATATGCGAAACGAATGAAGCTCTGCAACAAAAATCCAGCAGGGACGCGGTTGCCGGCTGATTGCCGGTGAAAAAAAAGGCGGCGAAAACGCCGCCTCAGTGAGGGTGAGGGTAAAGGTGGCGTTTCCACCACCGCGATCAACGCTATTTACCGAACATATCCTTAATCCAGCCGGCTACGCCGTCGCTGTCTTTCTGCTCTTGCTGTTGCTGCTGTTCTTGTTGCTGCTGCTGCTGAACCTGCTGCAGTTGCTGCTGTTGCTGCTGGCAAAGCGCATTTGCATCGGTGGTCCACACCGGCAGCGTACGCCAGTTGCTGCTACCGGTGTCACAGACGAAATTACCGGCAGAGTCGATATTCATCGGGGCGATATCTTCCGGCGGCGTCAGACTAAGCGGCATCGGTGCCTGATTTTCCAGGTAGTGACGATAGATCTGCATCGCACCGGAAGAACCGTACAGTTTCGTCGTCTGGTTGTTATCGCGACCAATCCAGGTAATCGCCACTTCTTTACCGTCGATACCGGCAAACCAGCTGTCGACCTGATTGTTGGTCGTACCGGTTTTCGCCGCAAGATTTGCACTCGGGAACTTCGCGCCAAGCGCACGGGCGGTTCCGCGTGCCGCAACCTGTTGCATAGTGTACAGCGTCAGATAAGCCGCCTGCGCCGGTTCAGTACGCTCCGCCTGCGGGAAGCTTTGATACAGCACTGAGCCATCTTCAGCAATCACTGAACGCAACGCCGAGAGCTGAGCACGATTACCGCCACTGGCAATAGTCTGGAACGCCTGCGCGACTTCAATCGGCGTCAGGTTCAACGCGCCGAGCAGCATCGCCGGAACCGGATGCAGCTGGTCTTTCGGCACACCCAGTTTGGTCCAGGTTTCGGTCACTGCTGGCAAGCCCAATGACATGCCGAGGTTCACCGTCGGCACGTTCATCGAACGGGTTAACGCATCCACCAGCATCACCTGACCACTGAACTGACGATCGTCATTCTGCGGCTTCCAGACCTGACCATTCGGCTGTTTAAGCGCTAATGGCTGATCGGCAATCCAGGTGTTCAGGCGATATTTATCCGGCTGGCTTAATGCTGTCAGATAGGTCGCCGGTTTAGCCAGCGAGCCGATGGAACGGCGCGCCTGCAGCGCACGGTTGTAACCGGCATACTGCGGATCGGCACCGCCGACCATCGCGCGAACTTCGCCACTGAAGCGATCAACGATCACCATCGCCGTTTCAAGATCCTTCACGCCGCGTTGTTTACGCAACGCCGGAATCCCCTCTTCCACCGCTTTTTCCGCCGCGTCCTGCGATACGGAATCCAGCGTGGTGAAGATCTTCACGCCGGAAAGATCTTTTACCTTGTCACCCAGCTTCTGCTGCAGTTCATTACGCACCATCTGCATAAAGGCTGGCTGTGGAGTAATTACGCCGCCTTTCGGCTGCACGCCGAGCGGACGGGCGCTGAGCATTTCATACAGCTCCTGGTCGATAACCTTCTGCTGCTGCAACAAACGCAGTACCAGGTTACGACGTTCCAACGCCAGCTTAGGATTACGCCATGGATTGTACAGCGACGCCCCTTTTACCATGCCCACCAGCAGCGCCTGCTGATCGAGGCTCAGCTCATCCACCGGACGGCCAAAGTAGTAGAGACTGGCCAGCGGGAAGCCGCGAATCTGATCGCTGCCACTCTGCCCGAGGTACACCTCGTTAAGATACAGCTCAAGGATACGATCCTTGCTGTAACGCGCGTCCATAATCAGCGCCATATAGGCTTCATTCGCCTTACGCCACAGTGAACGCTCGTTGGTCAGGAACAGGTTTTTCACCAGCTGCTGCGTCAGAGTACTGCCGCCCTGCACCGCGCGACCGGCGGTAATATTGGCGAGAAATGCACGGCCAATCGAGTAGAAACTGATGCCATCATGCTGATAGAAATGACGGTCTTCGGTAGCGACCAGCGTATCAACCAGTAGATCCGGGAAGCCAGCGCGCGGTACAAACAGGCGCTGTTCACCGTTTGGCGATTGCAGCATGGTGATCAAACGAGGATCGAGGCGGAAAAAGCCAAAATCACGACCACTGTCGAGGTTCTTGATTTCGCTCAGCGTGCCATTACTGAATGACAGACGTGCGCGAATCTGACCCTCTTTACTGTCCGGAAAATCAAACGGACGACGGATCATCTCAATGCTGTTGCCCTGCACGGTAAACTCGCCGGGACGCGTCATGCGCGTAACCTGACGATACTGCGTGCCTTCAAGCAGTGCTACCATCTCCTGCTTGTTATAGGACATGCCCGGTTCAAGACTGACCATACGGCCATACACCGTTGCCGGCAGCTGCCAGACTTTGCCATCAATGCGGCTGCGAATTTGCGAGTCGAGCCAGACGCCGTAAATCGCCATCAGCACAATGATGACCAGCAGCAGCTTAATAATTAACCCCAGCCAGCCTCTTTTCTTACGTGCTGAACGCCCTTTTGCTTTACGTGGCACCGATTCTGTCTCCTCGTAGTCATCATCAGTATCATCCTGATAATCATCGTAATCTTCATTATATTCGTCTTCCCTGCGGCGACCTTTTGCCGGCTTACGCGGCGGTTTAGGCTGTTTGCCTTTGCGCCCGATAGGTTCGCGATCGTTGCCAGACATTCGTTTCATTTCTCCAGGGATTGCCGTCGGCAAGGCCGACTACTCTGTTCTTACTCTGCATTTCGGAAAAGTGGAACCTTCCGAAATAGCTACTCTTAAACGGCCGCTCAGGACGGCGGGGAAAACTTTTTGACGCGACGCGTGGGTAGCGTATTGGCTGGATCGTCCGGCCACAGATGTTTTGGATAGCGCCCTTTCATCTCTTTCTGCACCTGCGGATAAGCACCGCGCCAGAAGCCCGCTAAATCGCGGGTAATTTGCAGCGGTCGCTGAGCGGGAGACAACAGCTCCAGCACCAGTGGCACACGCCCTTCGGCAACGCAGGGATTTTGCGCCTCACCAAACATCTCCTGCAGGCGCACCGCCAGCACCGGCGGTAAAACTGCATCATAGCGTAACGGCAGCCGACTTCCGGTCGGCACAGTGTAATGAGTTGGCAGCACAGTATCCAGCCGCTGACGCTGAGACCATGTCAGTAATTGTAATAATGCGTTGGCCAGATTGATGTTGCGCAGCCCTTTCAGATCGCGTACGCCGGTCATCACTGGCAACAACCAGCGCTCCAGCGAGTCGAGCAGGCTTTGATCATCGCAGGCCAGCCAGGATTCTTGCGGCAGCCACTGAGCGGCACAGGCTAAACGCATCCGCAGCTGCTGCGCATCCGGCGTCCAGTTGAGCACGCTGAGACCTTTTTCACGAATCCAGTTCAGCATCGCCGGATGCAGCTCCTCGGGTTCAGGCCGGGCCTGCGGCTGCGCTTTCAGTATTAGTGAGCCAATCTGCTCACGTCGCCAGGCGCGTAGCGTGCCTTTCTCTTCATCCCACTCTACTGCGGTGACTGACTCAACCCGCTCAGGACACTGGCGGATCAGTAAATCAATATCAACCGGCAAAGCGTGTAAAATGCGCGCATCGGCTTGCAGGCTGCCCTGTAACAGCAGCGGAGCAATCAGCCATTCGTAGCGCGTCAGCGCGTGATCGTCATCCAGCAACGCGCCAATGCCGTTCGCTAACTGATAGCGCCCATGCTGGCCGCGACGTCGTGCCAGGCGATCGGGAAAAGCCGCCATCAGTAATGGCGCAATACCGTCGATGTTTGCTGGCGCATCGCGGGCACCCAGTCGCTTTTGTAACTGACGGGCACGCCGCTGCCAGTGCGGCTGCACGCGCTGAAAACAGTCACGCAAATCGCCGCTGCCGTGACGCGGCGGCTCTTCGAGAATCGCCACCAACAGCGCCGCAGTCGCGATCTGCTCAGCGGAACTGCCGGCATCAATCAACAGTGCCGCCAGCCGCGGATCGCTGCCAAGCTGCGCCATCTTGCGCCCTTTCTCATTCAGCCTGCCCTGTTGATCAGTAGCACCGAGCTGTTGCAATAATCGCGCCGCCGCACGCAAAGCAGGTTCAGGCGGGCGATCGAGCCAGTTCAGCTGATCAATATCATTGCAGCCCCACTGCAATACATCGAGCCATAACGCCGACAGATCGCTTTGCAATATTTCAGCGTCGCCGTGCGTTGCCGCGCGCTCTGCCTGCTCTTTACCCAACAGATGCAGACACAGGCCGGGTTCAAGCCGTCCTGCGCGTCCGGCACGCTGGGTCATTGATGCCTGGCTGATGCGCTGCGTCTGTAAACGGGTCAGCCCGCTGCGCAGATCAAAACTGGCCATCCGCTCCAGCCCGCTATCTACCACCAGCCGGATACCTTCGATGGTTAAACTGGTTTCAGCGATATTAGTTGCCAGCACCACTTTGCGCCGCCCCGCTGCGGCAGGCAGGATCGCGCGCTGCTGCTCGCTCAACGGTAAAGCACCGTACAGCGGGCAGAGATCGACATCACGGCTTACCCGCTCTTCCAGCAGCGTTTTGATGCGCTGGATTTCGCCAACCCCGGGTAAAAACAGCAACAGCGATCCACTTTCATCACGCAGGAGCTGCGTGACCTCCCGCGCCACCGCATCGTCAAAGCGCAGATGAGTTGCCAGTGCGACATAGCGCCGCTCTACCGGGAAACTGCGGCCCTCAGAGATAATCACCGGAGCATCGGGTAACAGCGCGCTGAGCCGCTGATTGTCGAGGGTGGCTGACATCAGCAGAATTTTTAAGTCGTCGCGTAAACCTTGTTGTACATCGAGCAGCAGCGCCAGTGCCAGATCGGCCTGCAAGCTGCGCTCGTGAAATTCATCAAGAATAACCAGCGAGACCCCTTCCAGCATCGGATCCTGCTGCAACATCCGGCTGAGAATCCCTTCGGTAACCACCTCCAGCCGGGTCTTTGGGCCAACCCGCGTTTCCGCACGCATGCGGTAACCCACGGTTTCACCCGGCTGCTGATTTAGCTGTTCGGCCAACCGCTGTGCCACATTGCGCGCCGCCAGTCGCCGCGGTTCCAGCAGCAAAATGCGCCCGCTAAAATCCGTCTGATGCAGAATTTGCAGCGGCAGCCAGGTGGATTTACCCGCGCCGGTAGGGGCGACCAGTAACACCTGCGGTGCCTGCTGTAGTGCGGCTAACAGCTGCGGCAGTACCGCACTGACCGGTAATGAACTCACAGGAAAACTCCGTAATAACGTGGTCTTATAGCCAACACAAATGCAGCCTGAAGGATGACGGGTATATAATGGCAGGCATTGTAGCATTCAACCGCACTCATTACCGGAGGTGCCATGTCCATGCGCCGTTTATTCTTCGGCATCGGTTTGCCGCCGACGATACAGCAGGAAATTATTGCCTGGCGCGCCACGGCCTTTGACGCGGAGGCGGGTCGTCCGGTGGCCGCCGCCAACCTGCATCTGACACTGGCATTTCTTGGCGAAATCAGCGCAGAAAAAGCCACGGCTATCAGCCGTCTGGCCGGGCGCATTCGTCAGCCGCCGTTCAGCCTGGCGATTGATGATGCCGGACACTGGCCGCGTCCCGGCGTAGTGTGGCTTGGTCCACGCCAGTCACCCCGTGGTCTGGTGCAACTGGCAGAACTGTTACGTTCACAGGCGGCACGCAGCGGTTGTTACCAAAGTCCGCTGCCGTTTCATCCACATATCAGTCTGTTGCGCAATGCCACGCGCCCGGTAGCGATGCCGCCGCGTAATTTTCACTGGCAGTTCGACGTCACAGAATTTTCTTTATGGCAGTCGACCTTTAGCCAGGGCCGTACCCGTTACAACATCGTGGAAAGCTGGCCGCTGACCGCCTGAACAGGATTAACCATGGAATTTTTCCCGGCGCTGCAGCCCGCACGCCTGATTAAGCGCTATAAACGTTTTCTGGCTGATGTCATCACTCCACAAGGTGAAACCCTGACCATTCACTGCGCCAATACCGGCGCGATGACCGGCTGCGCCACGCCAGGGGATACCGTGTGGTATTCCACCTCCGACAGCCTGACGCGTAAATATCCGCATAGCTGGGAGCTGACGCAGACTCAGCAGGGCCACTGGATTTGCGTGAACACGCTGCGAGCAAACCAACTGGTGCGCGAAGCGATACAGGCGGATATCGTCGCGTCACTCACCGGTTATAGCTCGATACAGGCTGAGGTGAAATATGGTGCAGAACGCAGTCGAATAGATTTTCTGTTACAGGCAGATAATCGCCGAAACTGCTATATTGAAGTGAAATCCGTTACGCTCTTGGACAAGGGCAAAGGGTATTTTCCGGATGCGGTAACCGTACGTGGCCAGAAGCACCTGCGCGAACTGGCTAAGATCGCTGAAAATGGCGAACGTGCGGTGCTGTTTTTTGCCGTTTTGCACTCGGGGATTGAGGACGTTTCCCCGGCGCGTCATATTGATGCGCAGTACGCGGAACTACTGGCACAGGCACAACAGAGTGGAACAGAAATTATTTGTTATAAGGCGCAGTTCTCAACAACCGGATTAAGTCTGCAACAGTCTCTCGAAGTAACGCTATAATATTTGGTGCAATTTGCTGTGACAGGATCGTTGCTGGCGGTGTGCTAAATACGCTTTTACTCACAGGCTTGTCAAGACTTGTTCAGGAATAATTGCCAACCTTAATCGCTTCTGTTATTTATAGCGGCCTGTTTTTTTCCCCACTGGGGATCGATAGTGCGTGTTATCCAGGAGAAACAACATGCAAGAAGGGCAAAACCGTAAAACATCGTCCCTGAGTATTCTCGCCATCGCTGGGGTGGAGCCATATCAGGAGAAGCCGGGCGAAGAGTATATGAACGAAGCCCAGCTGGAGCACTTCAAGAAGATTCTTGAAGCGTGGCGCAATCAACTCAGGGATGAAGTAGACCGTACAGTAACTCATATGCAGGACGAAGCTGCTAACTTCCCGGATCCGGTTGATCGTGCCGCTCAGGAAGAAGAGTTCAGTCTTGAACTGCGTAACCGCGACCGTGAGCGTAAGCTGATCAAAAAGATCGAAAAGACGCTGAAAAAGGTTGAAGACGACGATTTCGGCTACTGTGATTCATGTGGCGTTGAAATTGGTATCCGTCGCCTTGAAGCGCGTCCTACTGCCGATCTTTGCATTGACTGCAAAACGCTGGCGGAAATTCGCGAGAAACAAATGGCCGGTTAACGGCGCGCGGATGTTGCAGTGAAGCAGGGACAAATCGATGCTCCCGCTTCACTGCTCACCGTATCTGACTATCATGCCATCATCCTATATTGGGCGCTTTGCCCCCTCTCCTTCCGGTGAATTACACTTCGGCTCACTGATTGCTGCCCTCGGCAGTTATCTGCAGGCGCGTGCGCAGCAGGGTCAATGGCGAGTGCGCATCGAAGATATCGATCCGCCACGTGAAATTCCCGGCGCTGCACAACAGATTTTACGTCAGCTGGAACATTACGGCCTGAACTGGGACGGCGATGTGCTGTGGCAGTCAAAGCGCCACGATGCCTATCGCGCAGCGCTCAGCTGGTTACGCCAGCATCAGCAAAGTTACTGGTGCCGCTGCACCCGTCGTCGCATTCAGCAAACCGGTGGGCATTACGACGGCCATTGTCGTGACCTGCAGCTTGGCGCAGAAAATGCTGCCCTGCGTTTGCGTCAGCATGCGCCAGTCACCGAGTTTTATGATGGTCTGCGTGGCAATATCATTGCCGACCGTGCGCTGGCGAGGGAAGATTTTATCATTCATCGCCGTGATGGCCTGTTCGCCTATAATCTGGCGGTGGTGGTCGACGACCATTTTCAGGGCATCACGGAAATTGTGCGGGGTGCCGATTTAATTGAGCCGACGGTACGTCAGATTGCGCTGTATCAACAGTTTGGCTGGCCGGTGCCGGGCTACCTGCATTTACCGCTGGTGCTCAATAGCGATGGCAATAAATTATCGAAGCAGAATCATGCGCCGGCGCTAGCGAAAGGCGATGCGCGACCGGTACTGGTGCGCGCTCTGCAGTTTCTCGGTCAGCCGCAGCCAATCGGCTGGCAGGATGATTCACTGGATGCACTCTTAAAACAGGCAATCCAGCAGTGGGATCTCACAAAAATCCCACGTCAGGACGCAGCAGGAAGCATTGGAATGACATCAGCATTCTCAAATGGTTCTCACTAAGCTATGATTAGCCGCTGTTTTTACCACCCAAGTTTCTTAGTCACTATCGAGGTGTCCCATTTTTACCCGAGTTGCTAATTTTTGCCGAAAAGTCCTGAGTCGCGAAGATGAGGCGCCAACTGTGGTCGAGGAAGTTCGTCATATGACGATTATCCCACGCGATCGCCATAATATCTCGCGGAAAGACATCAGCGAAAATGCCCTCAAAGTACTCTATCGCCTGAATAAAGCCGGTTATGAAGCCTATCTGGTCGGTGGCGGCGTGCGCGATTTACTGCTGGGTAAAAAGCCGAAAGATTTTGACGTGACCACCAACGCCACCCCGGAACAGATGCGTAAGCTGTTCCGCAACTGCCGTCTGGTCGGTCGCCGCTTCCGCCTGGCACACGTGATGTTTGGTCCGGAAGTGATTGAAGTCGCCACTTTCCGTGGCCATCACCTGGCTGAAGAGCAGCAGGACGATCGCAACAATTCCCAGCGCGGCCAGAACGGCATGCTGCTGCGCGACAATATTTTTGGTTCGATCGAAGATGACGCCCAGCGCCGCGATCTGACCATCAACAGCCTGTACTACAGCGTGGCAGATTTCACCGTCCGTGATTACGTTGGCGGCCTGAACGATCTGCAACAGGGCATTATTCGCCTGATCGGCGATCCGGAAACGCGTTATCGCGAGGATCCGGTGCGCATGCTGCGCGTGGTGCGTTTCTCCGCCAAGCTTGATATGAGCATTGCCGCCGAAACCGCCGAGCCGATTCCACGCCTCGCTACGCTGTTGCAGGACATCCCGCCAGCACGTCTGTTTGAAGAGACGTTAAAGCTGCTGCAAGCGGGTTACGGTTACAGTACCTATCTGCAACTGCGCGAATACCAACTGTTCCAGCCGCTGTTCCCGATCATCACCCGCTACTTCACCGAGCAGGGTGACAGCCCGATGGAGCGGATGGTGGTTCAGGTACTGAAAAATACCGATAACCGCATTCACAATCAGATGCGCGTTAACCCGGCGTTTCTGTTTGCCGCCATGTTCTGGTACCCGCAGCTTGAAGCCGCGCAGAAAATTGCCCAGGAAAGCGGTCTGGCCTACTACGACGCCTTTGCGCTGGCGATGAATGACGTGCTGGATGAAGCCTGCCGTGCGCTGGCGATTCCAAAACGCATCACCACGCTGATTCGCGATATCTGGCAATTGCAGCTGCGTTTGTCACGCCGCCACGGCAAACGCGCGTGGAAGCTGATGGAGCATCCGAAATTCCGTGCGGCTTACGATCTGCTGGCGCTGCGTGCTGAAGTCGAAAATAACCACGAGCTGCAACGCCTTTCTACCTGGTGGAGCGAGTTCCAGGTTGCCGCACCACCGCAGCAAAAAACCATGCTGAACACGCTGGGTGACGATCCGGTGCCACGCCGTCGCACTCGCCGCCCGCGTAAACGCACGCCGGGTACAGCACCGCGTCGTGACGGCAACAGCAACGCATGACCCGCGTCTATATCGCGTTAGGCAGCAATCTCGCCGATCCGCTGCATCAGGTGCAAAATGCGCTTGATGCACTGGCGGCGATCCCTGAAAGTCAGCTGATTGCCACCTCTTCGCTCTATCGCACTCCGCCTTACGGCCCTGCCGATCAGCCCGACTATCTTAATGCGGTGATTGCTCTCGAGACCACGCTGGCACCCGAGGCGCTGCTTGATCACACTCAGCGTATCGAACTGGAACAGGGCCGGGTACGCAAAGAGCAGCGCTGGGGACCGCGCACGCTGGATCTCGACATTCTGCTGTTTGGCGATTTGACGATCCACAGCGAGCGCTTAACCGTACCGCATTACGATATGAAAAACCGTGCGTTTATGCTGCTGCCACTGGCGGAAATCGCTGCCGGACTGCATTTTCCCGACGGTGAATCTGTCGCCAGCCGGCTGGCCCTGCTCGACAGTCGAGACATTCAGCGCTGGTAGCGCGTCATTTTAGTATAAAAATCCACCACCCCGCCGTTTCATCCACCGGATAAACGTTCCTCTGTGATTCGCGATCCATTACACTTCGGCCATCTGAAATTTCCTCCTGAGAGGCCGTTATGAAACCGACCAGTATTTCTCAATTGCGCCAGTGGAAACAGGCAGGCCGCAAATTCGCTTCGATTACCGCTTATGACTACAGCTTTGCCAAACTGTTTGCTGACGAAGGCATTCAGGTCATGTTGGTGGGTGACTCGCTGGGAATGACCGTCCAGGGCCATGATTCAACGCTGCCGGTGACCGTCGCCGATATCGTTTACCACACTCAGGCGGTGCGCCGCGGTGCGCCGAACATATTGCTGCTTTCCGACCTGCCGTTTATGAGTTATGCCACCCCAGAACAGACCTTTGACAATGCTGCACAGCTGATGCGTGCCGGTGCCAACATGGTCAAACTGGAAGGCGGCAAGTGGTTGGCTGATACGGTTGCACAGCTGACAGAACGCGCAGTGCCGGTATGTGGTCATCTGGGGTTAACGCCGCAGTCGGTAAATATCTTCGGCGGCTACAAAATTCAGGGTCGCGAAGCGGCGGATGCCGATCGTCTGCTGGAAGATGCGCTGGCATTAGAGTCCGCAGGCGCACAGCTGCTGGTGCTGGAGTGTGTGCCGGTGACGCTGGCCAAACGCGTCACCGAGGCGCTGACTATACCGGTGATTGGCATCGGCGCAGGCAATGTTACTGACGGCCAGATCCTGGTGATGCATGACGCATTTGCGATTACCGGTGGACATATTCCTAAATTCGCGAAAAACTTTCTGTCAGACAGCGGCGATATTCGTAGCGCCGTTCGTCAGTATATTACAGAAGTTGAGGCCGGGAGCTATCCCGCAGAAGAACACAGTTTCCAATAAACCAGGAGAAAGTCTGTGCTGATTATTGAAACGTTGCCGATGTTGCGTCGTGAGATTCGTCGCTGGCGCCAGGAAGGAAAACGTATCGCGCTGGTGCCAACCATGGGCAATTTACATGATGGTCATATGACGCTGGTTGATGAAGCGCGCGCGCGCGCGGATATCGTGGTCGCGAGTATTTTCGTTAATCCGATGCAGTTTGAGCGCGCCGACGATCTGGCGCGTTATCCGCGCACCTTGCAGGAAGATTGCGAAAAGCTTAATCGTCGTGGCGTAGACCTGGTGTTTTCTCCGTCCCCTGCCGATATCTATCCTGCCGGGCTGGACACGCAAACCTTCGTTGAAGTTCCCGGCCTTTCTTCACTGCTGGAAGGCGCCAGCCGTCCGGGCCATTTCCGTGGCGTCTCGACGGTGGTCAGCAAGCTGTTTAATCTGGTGCAGCCAGATCTCGCCTGCTTCGGTGAAAAAGATTACCAACAGCTGGCCCTGATTCGTAAGATGGTGGCCGATATGGGCTACGATATCGATATTGTTGGGGTCGCAACGGTGCGTGCCAAAGACGGGCTGGCTTTGAGTTCACGCAACGGTTATCTGACCGCCGACCAGCGCAAACAGGCGCCGGCGCTAAGTAAAGTGATGAACAGCATTGGCGAAAAGCTGTCTAATGGTGAGCGCCATGTGGAAGAGTTGATCGCCGCTGCTGAAACAGAGCTGGTGGAAAAAGGCTTCCGTCCCGATGGCCTGGCGATTTGTGACGCAGAGACGCTATTGCCACTGGATACCGAGAGTCAGCGTGCGGTCATTCTGATGGCGGCATGGCTGGGCAATGCCCGCCTGATAGATAACCAACAGGTTGATCTGACGCAGTAGACAAGGCACAGCGTTCGACAGATACTGTCGTTCGTTTTTTGATGAGATGCTCAAAGGTAACAGAGTTATGGTACGCACCATGTTGCAAGGCAAGCTACACCGGGTAAAAGTGACCCAGGCCGATTTGCACTATGAAGGCTCCTGCGCCATCGATCAGGATTTCCTCGATGCTTCAGGTATTCTTCAATATGAAGCGATCGATATCTACAACGTTAATAACGGCCAGCGTTTCTCAACTTACGCCATCGCCGCCGAACGTGGTTCAAAAATCATCTCGGTTAACGGCGCGGCAGCGCGCTGTGCCTGCGCAGGTGATTTACTGATCATCTGTTCTTACGTGCAGATGTCAGATGAACAAGCCCGCGAGTGGCAACCTAAAGTTGCTTACTTTGAGGGTGATAATGAAATGAAGCGTTTGGCAAAGGCAGTACCGGTTCAGGTTGCCTGATGCTCTCTGCGGGCGGCAGTCCATTATCGCCGCCCAAATCTGAAACCGTTAAGTACGCAATCCGCGCCCGCGCTGAATCAATGCCCAGACTACCGCATAAAATACCACGATAAAGGCGATCAATACCGACAGGGTAAACACCAATGGCACATCGTTAATACCGAGGAAGCCATAACGGAAACCACTGATCATATACACGATAGGGTTCAGCTTCGACACTGCCTGCCAGAATGGCGGTAACAGCGTTAGCGAATAAAATACCCCACCCAGATAGGTCAGCGGCGTCAGTACAAAGGTTGGAATCAGGCTGATATCGTCGAAGGTGCGCGCAAATACCGCATTCAGCAGGCCAGCCAGTGAAAACAGAATCGCGGTCAGTAACAGCGTCACGGCAACCATCCACCATGAATGAACGTGGAAAGGCACGAAAAATAGCGAAATCGCCGTCACCAGTACCCCAACGCAAATTCCGCGTGCCACACCACCACCCACATAGCCGGCGATAATAATATGCGTCGGCACCGGGGCGACCAGCAGCTCTTCAATATTACGCTGGAACTTCGAGCTGAAAAACGACGAGGCGACGTTGGCGTAAGCATTGGTGATAACCGCCATCATAATCAGTCCGGGCACGATAAACTGCATATAGGTGAAGCCATGCATCTCACCAATACGCGAGCCAATCAGATTACCGAAAATAATAAAGTAGAGGGTCATGGTAATCACCGGCGGCACCAGCGTCTGAATCCAGATACGCGCGAAACGGTTAATCTCTTTACCCCAGATGCTCTTCAGCGCTACCCAGTACAAATGTGTCATGCCTTCTCTCCTTTCTTGCCCTGCGTCAGGCCAACAAACAGCTCTTCCAGTCGGTTCGCTTTATTACGCATACTCAGCACCTGAATACCCTGCGCGCTAAGCTGACTAAATACGCTGTTCAGCCCTTGCTCACGCATCACTTCCACCTCCAGCGTTGAAGTATCAACCAGCCGGTACTGGAAACCATCCAGCTGAGGCAGCGGGCTTTTCGGCGCCAGATCGAGAATAAAGGTCTCGGATTTCAGCTTGGACAGCAGCCCTTTCATTGAGGTATTTTCCACCAGCTCGCCGCTCTGAATAATGCCGATATTGCGGCACAGCATCTCAGCTTCTTCCAGATAGTGAGTAGTCAAAATAATGGTGGTGCCTTTAGCATTAAGATCTTTGAGAAACACCCACATCGAACGGCGCAGTTCAATATCTACGCCGGCGGTCGGCTCATCAAGGATCAATAGCTTCGGTTCATGCATCAGCGCACGGGCAATCATCAGTCGGCGCTTCATACCGCCGGATAACATCCGCGCACGTTCGTTGCGCTTTTCCCATAAATCGAGCTGCTTCAGGTATTTTTCTGCGCGCTTGATCGCTTCCGGTTTCTCAACACCGTAGTAACCCGCCTGATTGACGACGATTTGCATCACCGTCTCAAAGGGGTTGAAGTTAAATTCCTGCGGCACCAGGCCGAGCTGGCGTTTCGCATTGACCATATCGTGTTGCAGGTCATAACCAAATACCCGCACTTTGCCGGCAGTTTTGTTGACCAGTGAACTGATAATGCCAATGGTGGTGGATTTACCGGCTCCGTTCGGGCCGAGCAGCGCATAGAAATCACCGGCTTCAACATTAAGATCGATGCCTTTCAGCGCCTGAACGCCGCCGGGATAGGTCTTGGCCAGTTTTTCAAGTTCCAGTGCATAAGTCATAGGTAAAAGCGTACCCTGTTTTGTTTGGTTTCTTGTTTGCCGTTTTAAATCTTATGGCGTTGCCCTATAGTACGGCAACGCGCTTTGACTTGTTACAGGTCGTATAACTTCATGAAAGACATAGATACCCTTATCAGCAACAATCGCCAATGGTCCAGGCTGCTGGTAGAAGAAGATCCAGGATTCTTCGAGCGACTTGCCGACGCGCAAAAACCACGTTTTCTCTGGATTGGTTGCTCTGACAGCCGCGTTCCTGCCGAACGTCTTACCGGGCTTGAGCCTGGCGAACTGTTTGTGCATCGCAACGTCGCGAATCTGGTTATCCATACCGATTTAAACTGTCTGTCGGTGGTGCAGTACGCCGTCGAAGTGCTGGAAGTTGAACACATCATTATCTGCGGCCACTATGGCTGCGGCGGCGTGGAAGCAGCAGTTGACAACCCTGAACTGGGTTTGATCGACAACTGGCTGCTGCACATCCGCGACCTGTGGTACAAACATAGCCTATTGCTGGGTGAACTGCCGCCAGAAAAGCGTTTTGATAAATTGTGTGAAATCAACGTCATCGAACAGGTCTACAACCTGGGACACTCCACTATTATGCAGTCGGCATGGAAGCGCGGCCAGCAAGTCACTATTCATGGCTGGGTCTATGGTATTCACGATGGCTATCTGCGAGACCTTGAAGTCACCGCCGCCAGTCGCGAAATCCTTGAGCAGCGCTATCGCCACGGTATTTCCAACCTGCTGAACAACCCGGCGAGCCCCTGCTGACACCAATTTTTCCATCAGGGGGCGACTGTAACGTCAACGGTGAAGGGTATAACAGGCCGGCTGGTCCGGCCTTGCCAGATAATGCTGTGTGCCTTACGCCAGCGGAGAGAATTACTGCTCCAGAATCACCACTTTCCCGACATACGGCAGATGGCGATAACGCTGGGCATAATCGATGCCGTAACCCACAACAAACTCATCAGGAATGGAAAAGCCGACATATTCGACGTCTACCGTCACTTCACGGCGTTCCGGTTTATCCAGCAGCGTACAGATAGCCAATGACTTTGGCGCACGCAGGCTAAGGATTTCGCGGACTTTGCTCAGCGTATTACCTGAATCGATAATATCCTCAACAATCAGCACATCCTTACCGCGAATATCTTCGTCGAGATCCTTCAGGATTTTCACATCACGGGTGGTCGACATGCCGCTGCCATAGCTGGAAGCGGTCATAAAATCGACCTCATGAGGGACATCAATGGTACGGCACAGATCGGCCATAAACATAAATGAACCACGTAGCAGGCCAACCAGCACCATATCGCTACCGCTGTCACGGTAATGTTCAGAGATTTGTTTGCCCAGTTCGGCAATGCGGGATTTGATCTCAGCTTCGGAGATCATCACTTCTACAGTATGTTTCATAGCATTCAGATTGGTTGCGTCAGGAAAGCGAGGCAGTCTATCACATTTCAGCGCTGAAGCATGCTGTTGCGCAACGGCAATTGATCAGAGATGCCGGATGCGCCATCCAGATGGATGGACTGCTAAAACCATAAAAAATAACATTAAATTGTGAAAATGGTTTTAAACTTAGACCATTAATTCATTTATCAGTCACTTCTCCTGCATGCTAGCTTATGCTCAAAATATCGAGTTAACACATGCCGCCATGGCAGGAGACCGCATGACTTCTTCACACTCTAAAAAAACCCACCTCGGCAATCGTGAACTGCAGCCTGAAACGCAGATGCTGAATTATGGCTATGATCCAGCGCTGTCCGAAGGCGCGGTTAAACCGCCGGTGTTCCTGACCTCAACCTTTGTGTTTAACACCGCTGAAGACGGGCGTGATTTCTTCGATTATGTTTCCGGCCGCCGTGAACCCCCGGCTGGCAGTTCATCAGGGCTGGTTTATTCGCGTTTTAATCATCCCAACAGTGAGATTGTTGAAGACCGGCTGGCGGTCTATGAACGCACTGAAAGCGGCGCGCTGTTCTCGTCAGGAATGTCTGCGATTTCCACAACCTTACTGGCGCTGGTAAAACCGGGCGATGTCATCCTGCACTCGCAGCCGTTGTATGGCGGCACCGAAACCCTGCTGAGTAAAACCTTCAGCAATCTCAATGTTGCCAGCGTCGGCTTCTCCGACGGCGTCAATCAGGCGTCAGTGCAGGCGGCAGCGGATGAAGCGGTCAAAAAGGGCCGGGTTGCCGTGATTCTGATTGAGTCACCGGCCAATCCGACCAACAGTCTGGTTGATGTGGCGATGATTAGCCGCGTTGCTGATAATATCGCGCAACAGCAGGGTTATCGCCCGATTATCGCCTGCGACAACACCCTGCTGGGCCCTGTGTTTCAGCGCCCACTTGAGCACGGTGCCGATCTCTCCATCTACTCACTGACCAAATATGTTGGCGGCCATTCGGATCTGATTGCTGGCGCGGTACTCGGCAGCAAAAAGGTGGTCGGTCAGATAAAATCGCTGCGTGGAGCTATCGGTACCCAGCTTGATCCACACTCTTGCTGGATGATAGGACGTTCTCTGGAAACGCTGTCATTGCGCATGGAACGTGCTAACAGCAATGCCGAAGCGGTGGCGACTTTTTTGCGCGACCACGCCAAAGTAGAAAATATTCATTATCTGTCATTCCTTGATCCACAGTCAGCTGCCGGTAAAACCTTCAGCCGCCAGTGCAGTGGCGCAGGTTCGACCTTTTCTTTCGATTTACGCGGCGGTCAGGCGGCGTCATTCCGTTTCCTCAATGCACTACAGCTGTTTAAACTGGCAGTCAGCCTCGGCGGCACGGAGTCTCTCGCCAGTCACCCGGCCAGCACCACCCACTCCGGGGTGCCGGTTGAAGTACGTGATCGTATTGGTATCAGCGCATCGACCATTCGCCTGTCGATTGGTATTGAGAATAAAGATGATTTGATAGAGGATTTGCGTCTGGCGCTGGAACTTGCCTGATTCCTGTCACTATCCGCTCGCGGCATAAAGCAGCGAGCGGAATAGCCGTCAGGCAGAATGACGTCAGGATGTTTGCTGCATTTTTTTCAGGATATTGCTGAAACTAATGGTTTTACTGCCGATTTTCGTCATCCCATCCTCCGGCAGATAACTGAACTTTATATAAAGAATCTGACCGCTCTCTTTTTGGTTCTCCGGTAGCTTTTCCAGAGTTTCATACAGCCCTTTGAGATCACCCGGAATACCCGCGGCATCCGTAACGATGCTACCGGGATGAAACTTCTGGATCTGTTCCACCGCCGTTATCAGTAAGTCATTCAATGGAAATAAACCGATAAAACGCTTTCCCGGGACATATTTAGTGATCCCCATATAGATATCGGGCAATTCAGTGATATCGTTTTCAATACCCCGAGTTTCATTTTTAAGCAGAAACTCGGTAATTTCTACTGGCGTACCCACCAGAATCAGCGGTTTAACGCCAGCCCCTTTTTCGGAAAACAGATATTCATTTTTTGTAGTCCTGAGCGCTTTTTGCAACTCCCCACGATCTATAATCAGACTGTAATGCTTTCCTTCTTTGACCATCGGCTGTGGCTCTCGCCACATTTCTGTTGTGGAGCTACTGGCTGAAGAGGCACCAGTAATCCCGATCGTCAGTAACAACGATGGAATAATATGTTTCATCATTGGGATCCTTTCCTTCTCTGTCTTAATTGACAATTATCGTTATTAACGCAACAAGGTAAAAGTAATAACCCTTGCAAAAGTCATCGATAATTTCCGTATAGAGTTAATAATAAATAGCCCTGTCAGAATACCACACCCATATTATTAGCCTTGCAAGCTTATTAGTTAGCGTGTTAAACATTCTTACAGGTGGAATGATAATAAAACACATAAATAAGACTTACCATAAACGAAAGTTAAATAAAGCAGTGCCGATATTTAATTCAAAATTATATAAAGAAAACCCTTTATTAATCCTGACGATATTTTGAGAGCGTCGTCTTAATAAAGGGCAAAATAGACTATACGTTAACTGACGGTAAACCCAAGCATCATTCCGGTATCTTCATGTTCCAGCAGATGACAGTGCGCCATATAGGCATTTTCAGCATTGGCGACATAGTTAAAGCGCACCAGCACCTCGCTACGCCAGCCTTCAACCCGCACCGTGTCTTTCCAGCCGCTGCGGTGCGGCTGTGGCGGCTTACCATTTTCAGACAGGATTCGAAACTGAGTGCCATGAATATGGAAAGGATGCAGCATGGCGTCGCCCTCACCTGAAATTGTCCACTTTTCATAATCACCTAATTTGGCAGCGAACATCGGCTTATGCATATCAAATGGCATTCCGTTGATTTTATTGCCATTACGGAAGTCATACGCCACTTCCTGTTTATCACTCTCTTTCACCGGCATTGCGCTGTGATTGTGGCTGGCGGCAGATCCTGCGTCATCTGTGCCGTGATGCGCATCCATGCCCATTCCGGCCATCGCTTTATTACCGTATTTGCGCATCAGCGCCTGCATACCCAGCTTGTCGAGTTGCGGATCCATCATCAGTTGTAACCAGCGGTTGGTGATACCTTCCACCGCAGGCAGCACGGGCATATCCACCAGCTTATCCGGCAGCTCACCGCTGGCCTGGATATTCAGTGGCATAACGTTTAACAACGGCAGCGGCTGATCGAAAGGCGTCAATGTCATGCCCATTTGTCGCACCGGTAACGTCACCAGATCGAAAGGTTTACCGTCTTTGGTATCAACCAGTACTTCAAAGCGTTCACCCGGCAGCATCGATAGCTCAGTGATTTTAACCGGTTCGCTTAACAATCCTCCGTCGCTGGCAATAACATACAGCGGACGATGATCGCTGGTAGCAATAGTTAACGAACGGGCATTACAGCCGTTGAGTAAGCGCAGGCGCAACCAGCCGCGCGGCACCGCATGCTGCGGATACTGTACGCCGTTAGTCAGCATCAGATTGCCGAACCAGCCTACCGCCGCACGCATGACATCCAGCTGATAATCAATCTTACTGCCGTCGGCGCTCAGTTGCTTATCCTGCAAAATCAGTGGAATGTCGTCGATTCCCCACAGTTTAGGCAGTAACAGTGCTTCACTGTCTTTATCTTTCAGAATCACCAGCCCTGCCAGTCCCTGCGCGACCTGATAGCCAGTCTGTCCGTGTTGATGTGGATGAAACCAGCAGGTTGCCGCGGGCTGATCGGGAGTGAAGCTGACCGTGCGCTGCTGGCCCGGCTCGATTCGCGCATGTGGGCCACCGTCGACGGCTCCCGGCACTTCCAGCCCATGCCAGTGTACGGTAGTGGCCTGCGGCAGCTTGTTATCGATATTTACGCTAATCGGTTTACCGCGCTCAAGTTGCAGCGCAGGCCCCAGCAGATTGCCGTTATAGCCCCAGCTTGGCACTTTCTTGCCATTCCACAGCGAAAAACCACTTTGGGCGGTTAAGGTGACCTCCCCACGCGGGTCGGCACTCAGCAACTCAGGAACAGGCAGCATCGGGCGCGTTGCCGCCATCAGCGAACGACTCCAGAGCGGCAGCGCACCGGCAGCACTGAGTGTGGCACTCAGCTTGAGAAAATCACGGCGTAACATCATCGCATCCTTTATAGTCAAAAAGTTATCGCGCAGCTTAAACCTTCACCCGGCGGTAAGGTCA
This sequence comes from Winslowiella sp. 2C04, assembly GCF_050037805.1. Lineage (NCBI taxonomy): Bacteria > Pseudomonadati > Pseudomonadota > Gammaproteobacteria > Enterobacterales > Erwiniaceae > Winslowiella > Winslowiella sp. 2C04. The sequence continues at coordinate 3,827,423 of NZ_CP188300.1, forward strand.
AGTTTAATCAGACTGACCATAGTGTCATAAACGGATGAAATTGGCTGTTGAACAGATTTAGTGGCTAAAATTGCCTGAACGCTGAGTCTAACTGTGCTAACGTCAGTTAATTGCAACTTTATGAGACGAATTATGAAGAAAAGCATCAAGGTCCTGTTACTTACCGGGCTTCTTGGCTTCTCCTCCACCAGCTTTGCTCTGAGCGAATCGGAAGCCGAAGATCTGGCTGATTTAACTGCGGTTTTTGTCTATCTGAAAAATGACTGCGGCTATCAGGATTTACCTGATGCGCAGATTCGCAAAGCATTGATGTTTTTTGCCCAACAAAACCGTTGGGATTTAACCAATTACGCCAGTTACAACATGAAAGCGCTTGGCGAGGATAGCTACCGCGATCTGAGCGGTATTGCCATCACTAATGACAAAAAGTGTAAATCTCTGGCGCGTGACTCTCTCAGCCTGCTTGCCTACGTGAAATAGCCCGCCGCCATTGCCATTCTGTTGAATATTTGACCGTGCAACCACGGTCAGAGTTAGCTATCATGTGCCGCCCATTTTTCATGGCTATTACTTTGGAGATCCCACCATGGCCCAAAATGAAATGTGGTATGAAACGCTTCATGCCGGTTTCGGACAGTACTTCTCTGTCGATAAAGAACTGTATCGAGAAAAGACCGAACATCAGGATCTGATTATCTTTGAAAATGCAGCGCTGGGTCGCGTTATGGCGCTTGACGGCGTGGTACAAACTACCGAACGCGATGAGTTTATTTATCATGAAATGATGACCCATGTGCCTCTGCTGGCGCACGGTGCGGCAAAGAAGGTGCTGATTATTGGTGGTGGCGATGGCGCAATGCTGCGCGAAGTCAGCCGTCATAAAAATATCGAGCAGATAACCATGGTCGAAATCGACGCGGGTGTGGTTAACTTCTGTAAGCAATATCTGCCGAATCACAGTGCCGGAGCCTATGAGGACCCGCGTTTTAAGCTGGTAATTGATGACGGCGTTAACTTCGTTAATCAATCCAGCGAAAAATTTGATGTGATTATCTCCGACTGTACCGATCCTATCGGTCCTGGCGAAAGTTTATTTACCTCTGAATTTTATGCTGGTTGCCACCGCTGCCTTAATGAAAATGGCATCTTCGTGGCGCAGAATGGCGTTTGCTTCCTGCAACAGGATGAGGCAATTAACAGCCATCGTAAATTGGGTCATTATTTTAGCGATGTCAGTTTCTATCAGGCAGCGATACCGACTTACTACGGCGGCATCATGACCTTTGCCTGGGCGAGCGACAATCCCGCTTTGCGCCAGCTCGATAGCGCAACGCTGCAAGCACGTCTTGATGCAGCGGGTTTAACCTGCCGTTATTATAATTCGGCAATCCATACTGGCAGCTTTGCCCTGCCACAATATCTGCTGAATGCACTGTCAGACGCAAGCTGACCAGGCATTTATAAGGGGGTGAACTAAATTGCAAAAGCTGAAACTACATGGCTTCAACAACCTGACAAAAAGCCTGAGTTTTTGTATCTATGATATTTGCTATGCGAATACCGCTGCAGAGCGCGACGGATACATTGCCTATATTGATGAGCAATACAACGCCAATCGTCTGACTGAAATTTTGAGCGAAACCTGCTCGATAATTGGCGCGAATGTGCTGAATATCGCTCGTCAGGATTACGAACCTCAGGGTGCCAGCGTCACCATTCTGGTGAGTGAAGAGCCGATTGACCCGCGTGATATCGATAACTCCGAGCATCCTGGCCCGCTGCCTAATTCGGTGGTTGCGCATCTGGATAAGAGCCATATCTGCGTCCATACCTATCCGGAGAGTCATCCCGAGGGTGGACTGTGCACCTTCCGTGCCGATATTGAAGTCTCAACCTGCGGCGTCATTTCACCACTTAAAGCGCTGAACTATCTGATCCACCAGCTGGAGTCCGATATCGTCACCATCGATTATCGCGTACGCGGCTTTACCCGTGATGTGAACGGGGTGAAACACTTTATCGATCATGAGATTAACTCGATTCAGAACTTTATGTCGGAAGATATGAAGTCGATGTATGACATGATGGATGTCAATGTCTATCAGGAAAACATGTTTCATACCAAGATGTTACTGAAAGAGTTCGATCTCAAACACTATCTGTTTAACACCAAACCGGAAGATTTGTCAGCGCAAGAACACAAACGTATCACCGATTTGCTGTGGAAAGAGATGCGTGAAATTTACTATGCGCGAAATATTCCGCTGGTAGGATTAAAAACTCTTTAATTCTTTTACCCTCTCCTGTTGTTGGGAGAGGGTGAATGAGTAGAGTTGTTATTATTCACAAGTTAATTAATTAAATCCGCAAATAATGTCCGATCGGTAGTTAAATGTGACTCAGGACACAAAAAGATTAATTCGATATCGGTTTTCGCCAGCAGTTGATGCGCGGTATCAGGATAAATACAGAAAACGGATCCCTTACTGATTTTATCGGTCCTGATGTCTGTCAGATTATTATCAACCACATCCGCCGTCCATATCTCTCCCTCGCCTGACAGCATGACATACCACTCTTCTCCTTCAGCATGGCTGTGGCAGCCTATCCGTTCCCCACTTTTCAGCGTAGTGCCATAAGCATTCAGTCCCGGCTTGTTAATCATTGGCGTAATTGAAATTCCCACTAACGCATCTTTACTCGCTTTTCCATCAGCGAAATCAGAAAAAATGATCATAGCGCCCCTTCCTTCTCCAGATAGAGTAATTATTGAACTAGACGTCAGCTAAAAATCGATATTAAATCACATTAACTTTAATAAAAGATCTCTCAACAAACGCTATCATGAGTGACAGCAACCGTAAACCGATCGAGGAAAGATCGCCCTCAGAAAAAAATCTTTTCAGGAAGAGGAATAAATATGGACGTCAGAACGGCTAAACATGACTGGCACCGGCAGGATATTCTGGCTGCCGTGCGCAAAGCGAAAGGTTCACTGGCACGACTCTCACGCGAGAATGGCTTATCAGCCAGCACGCTGGGCAATACCCTGATTCGCCCCTGGCCGCGAGGTGAAATCATCATTGCCAATGCCATTGGTATTCCGCCGCAGGAAATCTGGCCAAGTCGTTTTTTTGATCCTAAAGGCAGGCTGATTCGCCGGCGCGTCCGGGAAAAGGATCAACCGGAACAGCAGATAGATGCCTCTGAGCTGCTCACCGAGTAATTCCCTGTACGGCAAAAGACAGTCATGGAGCAAGGATCGCAATGAGCACAACGTTAAAGGATTCGTTGCAGATGTTAATTCGCTTTTGGGAAACAAGTTGTGAGCCCTGGGGAGCGAAAGATAACCAATCAAGATTTATTTACGCCAATAAAAAATATTACAGCTTACTGGCACTGCCGGCACAATATTCGGTTGAGGGCAGGCTGGATGGCGATCTGCCCGCCCCAACCGCCGATTTTCAGGATGCCTTCCAGAATCACGACCGTATGGTCGAGCGTCTGCTCGACCGTGTGACCTCAATAGAAATCCACCCCTTTGAAAATAGACCGTGGCTGCAACCGTGGTTTTTCGATAAGTATCCGCTGATTGATGAACACGGTGTTTGCCAGGGAACGATTTTTCATGGCAGGCCAGTAGACAATCTGATCCTGACCAGCCTGAATAAGATCAAGTTACCCGAATCGCTGGTATTCACTCCTCCCTCGCCACTATTCAGTAAGCGTGAGTGGGAGGTGCTGTTTTACATTCTGCACGCTTTTTCCAGCATGGAGATTGCAAGCAAGCTGCACTTATCGCCGCGAACGGTGTGTAATATCACCCAAAGTATCTATAAAAAAGCCGGGGTCAACTGCAAACGGGGCATTGTGGAATATTGTCACGATAATAAAATCAGCAATTATATACCGCAGAGTTTTTTTGAGATTTGCCAGTCTCTGCCGCTGATTAGTGATTAATCAGAACAGCAGCGCAGGCATCGGACGTCGTATCACACCTGCGCGCCGGGTCAGCTGGTCAGCGTCAGCTGAAATGCCTGCGCATCGAGCTCCGCGCGGATATCCGCTTCCAGATGCTTGTCGGTCACAATATCGGTCAGGGTCTGCAACGGTGAAACGCAAAACAGCGACCAGGAGCCGTACTTACTGCTGTCTGCCAACAACACGCGCCGCCGTGAGTTGATCAGCAGATCCTGTTTTAACCCGGCTTTCTCTTCCGTTGGCGTGGTGATGCCTTTCTCCAGACTCCAGGAGTTACAGCTGACAAAGGCGATATCCGGATAAATATTGCGTAACAGGCGACGCCCATGATCGCCAATACAGGACTGGCTGGAATCATCAATGCGGCCACCGATGATAGTCACTTCGATCTGTTTGAATTCAGAGAGAAACAGCGCGATATGCAGATCGGCGGTAATCACGCGTAACGGCAGATGGGTCAGCTGACGCGCCAGCTCCAGCATAGTCGTACCGGCATCCAGCACTACCGCATCACCGGCTTTAACAAAGCTGGCGGCGGTATGGGCAATGGCCTGCTTTTCAATCAGGTTACGCTGCAACTTCTCCATGGTGGTCGGCTGCGCCGGAATAAAGCGATTCAGCGTCACCCCGCCATGCGTTCGACTGATCACCCCTTCCTGGTCCAGCTTAATCAGGTCACGACGAATAGTGGCTGGCGATGCAGAAATCGCGGCAACCAGCTGTTCAACAGTGACCAGATTATGACTTTTCAGATAATCCATAATCTGATCGAGGCGACTTTGTCCCTTCATATTTCCCTATGCTAGCTGCATCGCAAGTTGGATGGAAATCGCCATGCTCTCAGACTTCGCTTTACCTGTCCAGGCAATATCAAACGCCGTGCCATGGTCAGCCGAGGTGCGAATAAATGGCAGCCCGGCAGTAATATTTACCCCATCGTAGAAGCCCAGCAATTTTAACGGAATATGCCCCTGATCGTGGTACATCGCCACCACCATGTCATACATTCCTTCATAACACTGCAGATAGACGGTATCCGGCGGGCACGGGCCATAAACATTTATTCCTTGCGCCTTCATCGCCTCAACTGATGGCCCGACAATGGTAATCTCTTCATCACCAAACAGACCGTTTTCGCCCGCATGTGGATTGACTCCCGCCACCGCAATCCGTGGGTTCTGATAACCGACACGCTTCATAAAGGTATCGGCCATACCAATTACCGTTTCCACGCGTTCGCGGCCCAGCGTATCAAGGAATTTACGCAGCGCGATATGGGTCGTGACGTGAATGACTTTCAGACGGTCGGTATACAGCACCATCGCGTAATCTTTGCTGTCAGTCAGCTTCGCCAGCAATTCCGTATGGCCAGGATAGAGATGCCCGGCGGAATGCAGCGCTTCTTTATTTAGCGGTGCGGTGGCAATCGCCTGAACTTCACCGGCCATCGCCAGTTCGGTCGCGCGCTTAATGCAGCGATACGCTAAATCACCGGCGGCAGACTGCACGACTCCCGGCTGTAGTGACTCAGGATCGGCCAGCGGTTCATCAATAATATTGATAATACCCGCAGCAAAATGAGCATCAGTGACCTTATCGATTACCCGCAGCTCCACCTGCGGCGTGATATTTAAACTCAGCACCCGACGCAGGGTGCTGGCGCAACCCACTACCACCGCGGATGCCCCAGACAGCTCGCCTTCAGCCAGTGATTTAATAATAATTTCCGGTCCGATACCTGCCGGATCGCCCATGGTCACCGCGATAATTTTACTCACTCGACTTCTCCTCAATAAAACGAATAATTTCTACCAGCGTGTTTTCATCGCCAAAGCCACCGGCCTTGGTCATCACCAGCATGTTTTGATACGCATTAAGCAGGTGGCCATAAGGTACACAGCCTGCCACCTGCCCGTTAATCTGGAATCCACTGGCACCTAAGCGTCGGGCAATCGCCAGCGCCACATCGCCGCCAGAAAGATAAAGTCCTGCCGGCTGCACCTGCTGCAAAATCCCGGCCGTCAGTTCCGCCAGCTGCTGACAAATTTTTTCACCCAGCTGTGCCCGCGACAGCTGGTGTTGCTGGCAGAGCCCGGCAATGCTGTGGCGCTGTTCGGGCTGCTGGCCGGTACGCATTACGCAATGTCTGCCCAGTTGCAGCGCGCTGACCGCCTGCTTAAGCCAGCTGCAGCTGTCAGGCCAGGCCGGTTGCTGGAACAGCTGCTGGACGTCAATATCGATCAGTGCCAGCGGATGCTGCGCCTCAAGGCGGGCGATTTGCTGACGGGATATCTCACTCATCGAACCAATCACTGCCAGCAGTGGCGCAGCCGGACGACGGCTCAGCATCGCCGCCAGCGCATCGCTTAATCCGGCGGCACCCGCCAGTAACGGTTTTTCTGCCAGCTGCGCCGCTGCCTGCATCACCCGCTTAATATCGTTATCAGATTCGGCATCCACCACCAGTAAGCGCGTACCCCGTTCGATCTGCTGTTGCAGACAGCTGAGCAATTGCTCCGACCTGACCTTATCCAGCGTCAGCACGGCACCCGTCAGGCTGCTTTGCGCCTGAAGTCGGGCGAGAATGCTGGCATCGCTGACCGGCGTTTTCGGATCGCTGGCAAATTCGGTTTCCGTCAGCAGGCGTCCATCAACCCGACACAGGCCATCACGCGTGGTGCGCGCCAGCCTGGGCACCGCTGCCACTACCAGCGCCAACGGCTTACCGCTGGCCAGCAACGCCGCTTCAATCTCCGCACCGGGATTACCGCGTAAGGTGGAATCAATTTTTTTAAAAATCCAGCCGTGCTGCGAGGATCTGGCGGCGATCTCTGCGGCTTTGCGGGTGCGATCGGCCGCCTGCTGCGCACCCAGTGCGCGGCTGTCAGTGTTAATCACCCACACATCTGCCCGCTCGCGATCAATCGCGCTGTCGCTGTCGAACAGCACGTTGACCCGCGCACCCGCCCGGGCCAGCCCGGCACCAGCGTCATTGGCACCGGTAAAATCATCAGCAATCACCCAAACCTGTGTATTCCACTGCGTCATCTGCTCTCCATCAGGATTGATATTGATTGTTACCATCATGCCACACAACCCGATAATGATTATATTCAATCATGATTGATTATATGTGAGCAAGATCAAATTAATTGAAATCAATATGTCTTATAAAATAACCAGCATATGTGATGCATGTCGGACAGAAATGACGAATTAAAATCATCAGCGATCGAAAACTGCGGTCGTCAGGAGCAAAGGCATAAATAATGAATATCAACAGCACCGTTATCAGCGGCTACCAGGCACTTAATGACATCAGCTACCTGCTGGAGGACAAGCAGAACGTACTGCTGGTGACGGACAAAAACATCGTGGCGATTCCGGCGGTACAGTCGATCATTACCCGTGTTAAAGCACAGGTGGCGCAGCTGATCATCATTGACAGCGTGCCACCCGAACCAAGCCAGCATGATGTCGCCGCGATTGTTGCGCCGCTGGATGCTGTCAGTATTGATATGGTGGTCGGCATTGGCGGCGGAAGCGTGCTGGATGTCGCCAAACTGTTGTCAGTGCTGTGTATCGAAAACGCACCCACGCTGCAGGAGCTGCTGGCAGGCGAAAAGCCGCAAACGCGCACGCCAACACTGCTGATTCCTACCACCGCAGGCACCGGTTCAGAAGCCACCCCGAATGCCATTCTGGCCATCCCCGAGAAAGAGACCAAAGTCGGCATTATTTCTCCAGTGATGCTGCCGGATTTCGTTGCACTGCTGCCGGAGCTGACCACCAGCATGCCGGCCCATATTGCTTCCTCCACCGGTATCGATGCACTTTGCCATCTGATTGAGTGCTTCACTGCCACCGTCTCCAATCCGGTTAGCGATAACTACGCGTTAATCGGCATGAAAAAGCTGTTTACCAGCCTTGAAGCCACCGTCGCGCAACCAGAAAATCTGCGCGCGCGTCTCGATATGCTGTGGGCTTCTTACTACGGTGGCGCGGCGATTGCTCACGCCGGTACGCATCTGGTGCACGCCATGTCTTATCCACTTGGCGGCAAATATCACATTCCGCACGGCGTCGCCAACGCCATTCTGCTGGCACCCTGCATGCGCTTTGTTCGCCCGGCAGCGGTGAGTAAATTTGCTCAGGCCTATGACCTGTTACCCGACGCAGACCCGGCGCTGAGTGAAGAAGAAAAATCCCACGCGCTGGTTGATTACTTCGTTGCGCTGGTTAAACGCCTGAAGCTGCCTGCCAGCCTGGATGAACTGGGCATTAATGCCGATCACCTGCCATATCTGGTGGAAGCCGCACTGGATGTCCAGCGACTGATGAAAAATGTGCCGACAGCGGTCAGCGCTGATGATGTGCGGAACATCTATCTGACACTGTTTCCGACCCTGAATCACTGATACTACGAGGATCTCATGAGCAGAAAAATTGACGGCGTACTCACCGCCATCGTCACCGCCTTCGACAATGACGGTGCATACAACGCCAGCGCGATGCGCCTGCAGATTCAGCGTCAGTTGCAGGCCGGTAACGGTATCTTTTGCGGCGGCACCAACGGCGAATTCTTTGTGCTGAACGAGCAGGAGAAGCTGGCGGTCACCGAGACCTGCGTCGATGAAGTTGCGGGCCGCGCCGCAGTCGTTGCCCATATCGGTGAAATTTCTACCCGGGAAACCATTCGCCTCGGGAAGCAGGTAGCAAAACTGGGTGTTGATGCCGTGTCGGTTATCACGCCTTATTTTGTCCCGTTAAAGCAGCCAGAACTGATCGCGCATTATCAGGCGGTCGCCGATGCGCTGGAAGTGCCGCTGTTCCTCTACAACATCCCGGCGCGTACCGGCAATACGCTGTATCCAGACAGCGTCCGCACGCTGGCCGCGCACCCGAATATTATCGGTATTAAAGACAGCGCGGGCAGCTATGAAAGCCTGCAGGGTTTTCTGCAGGCGGCAGAGGGAATCGATAACTTTAACGTGCTGAATGGCCCAGACTCGCTGATCCACCAGGGCTTTATCGACGGCTGTTCAGCCTGTATTTCCGGGCTGGCCAACGTTGCGCCGCAGCAGATAAACGCCATCTGGGCACGGTTTAACGCCGGTGATATTGAGGGTTCACGTCAGGCGCAGGAAAACGTCACCGGCTTGCGTACCGATCTCTACAGCGTCGCCTTCTCACCGGCGGCGGTGAAAAAAGCCCTGACGCTGATGGGACATAACGTTGGTGAAAGCCGTTACGCGGTGCAGTTCAGTGCAGAAGACGAACAACGTATTCGTCAGATTGTGAATCAATATCTGCAATAAAAATCATAACAAGTCATTTTCCGATTACGAGAAGCGGGTGCTGCTTGCCAACACCCCAGGGTTCATTACGTCCATTGAGAGGCTGAAATGAAAGAATTTACCGCTGAAGATACGCTGATAATTATTGGTATTGTCGTTGCGTATATCCTGCTGACCACCTGGTTAACTTATCGCTTAAGAAGTAAAAGTTCGGGCGATTTTATGGAAGGGTCGCGCGCAATGCCGGCCTTTATTGTCGGCGTAATGCTGATGTCGGAATATATCGGTGCTAAATCGACCATTGGTACTGCCCAGGCGGCATTTGAAAATGGCTTTGCCGCCTCATGGTCAGTTATTGGTGCCGCGATTGGTTTCCCGATTTTTGGCCTGCTGCTGGTTAAACGAATTTATAACACCGGAAAAATTACGATTTCCGGTGCGATTGCCGAAAAGTACGGCACCTCAACCAAAAATATTATCTCACTGATTATGATTTATGCCCTGCTGCTGGTAAACGTCGGTAACTACGTTAGCGGTGCGGCGGCGATTTCTACGGTATTAAAAGTGAATCTGCCGGTGGCGGCGTTTATTACCGCCATCGTCAGTACTTTCTATTTCGCCTTCGGCGGCATGAAAGGCATGGCATGGGTGACATTGCTGCACAGTGCGATTAAATACTTCGGCATACTGGTGATTCTCGGCGTGGCATTGCATATGACCGGCGGCATTACGCCAATGGTGCAGGAAATGCCTGATTTCTACTGGACCTGGGACGGTAATATTGGTGCCAGCACCATCGTTGCCTGGCTGATCGGTACCATTGGATCGATTTTCTGCACCCAGTTTGTGATTCAGGCCATCTCATCCACCAAAGATGCGGCATCGGCGAAACGCGCCACCTGGATTGCCTTCCTGTTCTGTCTGCCAATTGCCATTGCTATCGCCATTATCGGCGTGGCTGCCAAGTATCTGCACCCGGATATTGATAGTCTGTATGCGTTACCGGTGTTCCTGCAGGATATGAGTCCATGGCTGGCGGGCATTGTCACTACCTCACTGGTGGCATCGATTTTTGTCAGCGTCAGTACCGTAGCACTGGCGATCGCCTCACTGATCGTAAAAGATTTCTATGTGCCCTACCGCAACCCGACGCCAGAACGCGAGTTTAAAATGACCCGCTGGCTGTCTCTGGCAATTGGCTTTGCGCCGCTGATCTTCGTGCTGCTGGTGCCGGAAGTCCTGAAGTTATCCTTCTTTACCCGTGCCATCCGCCTGTCGATTTCGGTGGTTGCGGTAATTGCCTTCTATCTGCCGTTCTTCAAAAGCGCACGCGGTGCCAACGCCGGTCTGATTGGTGCCTGTGTTATGACCTCGGTATGGTATCTGCTGGGCGATCCTTTTGGTATCAACAACATGTATATCGCACTGGTTACGCCAGCCATCATTATGCTAATCGATCGTTTGATTCCTTCGCGTGAAGGGAACAAGAAAACTAAACAGCAAATTCAGAATAGTGGAGCCTGATATGACTCAGCAAACCGTCACCCTCGAACGCAGCGGCGTACTCGGCCAGGCCGGAGAGGATGCGCAGCAACTGACTGCGATGCTGCCTTCCGACTGCCCGCAGAATCATGCCGCCAATCTGCTGCCGTTGCCGGATGGCGATGTGCTCTGCTGCTGGTTCGCCGGCACGCAGGAAGGGATCGCCGATATCTCTATTTACTGTTCCCGGCTGGAAAAAGGCAGCGACCGCTGGTCGCCAGCGGTGAAATTATCCGAGGATCCCACCCGATCCGAGCAAAATCCGCTGCTGTTCCTCGATCCTGACAACCAGCTATGGCTGATGTATACCGCCCAGAAATCGGGCAATCAGGACACTGCGATTGTCCGCTATCGTCAGTCAACGGATTTTGGCCGCAGCTGGGGACCGATTGCCACACTGCTCGATCAGCCCGGCACTTTTATCCGCCAGCCGGTAGTGGTGCTGAACAATGGCGACTGGCTGCTGCCGGTATTTTATTGCCGTACCCAGCCGGGCGAAAAGTGGACGGGAAATAATGACGACAGCGCGGTAAAAATTTCCAGCGATAAAGGTAAAAGCTGGCGCGATGTGGCCGTACCCGCCAGTACCGGCTGCGTGCACATGAACATTACCCTGCTGAACGACGGCACACTGCTGGCGCTGTATCGCAGCCGCTGGGCTGACGCCATTTATCAGAGCCGCTCCACTGACGGTGGCCAGAGCTGGTCTGAGCCGCAAGCTACTGAGCTGCCGAATAATAACTCCTCGATTCAGGTAACTACGCTGAAAAATGGTCATCTGGCGCTGGTGTTTAACCCTATGAGTGCCGCCGGTGCGACCGAACGTCGTACCTCGCTATATGACGAAATTGAGGATGAAGATGATGTTGCCGTGGCAGTTGAACCGCCAGTGCACACCGGGCGTAGCGCTTTCTGGGGTGCGCCACGTGCGCCAATGACGGTGGCGGTTTCCACCGATGGCGGTAAAAGCTGGCCGTATCAACGCAACCTTGATGAGGGTGACGGCTACTGCATGACCAATAACTCACAGCAGAAGCTGAATCGCGAATTCTCCTATCCGACCATCAAACAAGGGATTAATGGCGAGCTGCATATTGCCTACACCTATTATCGCCAGGCGATCAAATACGTTCGCATTAACGAACAGTGGATAACCGGTTAACCGAGCCAGCCCTGCCCGATCTCGGGCAGGGCGCTGACAGGAGGTAATGTATGATCACAGGTAATTTAACCACTCTGACGCTGGCGACCTTACCCCACTCGCTCTGGTCACTGCTTTCGCGCCCGGAATACAGTCTCGCCGCACTGCAAGCTTATGATGACGGACGCATTCAGCCGCCTAATGAGAGCTGGTTTTGTCATATTGGCCCGGCGCAAACCGCACCACGGGCAACGCGCCATACTGAGTTTCATCGGCAATATCTTGATATTCAGGTGATGCTCGCTGGCGAAGAGATAATTCATTTCTCCTGCGCGGATGCCCGACAGCAGCCAGCAGAGGAGCGTAAGCCCGACCTGTTTATCCTTGAAAATCCACAGCTGACGCAATCGATTCATCTGCGGGCCGGTGATTTTGTCACTTTTTATCCTGGTGAAGCGCATCAGGCGCTGTGCGCAGTCGATGAACCCGCCACGGTCAGAAAAGCAGTCTTTAAAATTCCACTGGCGCTGCTTAATCCCGAGGCCACGATATGAGTCGCCATGCGCTGGTGACCGGTGCCAGTTCAGGAATTGGCGCAGCTATCACCGAACGATTATTACAGGATGGCTGGACGGTAACGGGCCTGAGCCGCACGCTGATTACGCACGATAACTCTGCTTTTCATTCACTGTCGGTCGACCTGTTTGACAGCGCCGCATTAAAGCAGGCGCTGGACCCGCTGAAGCCGGTTGATGCCATCATCCATGCCGCAGGTATGATGAAAGCAGCCGCGCTGGGCGAGCTTGATGAAACCGTCAGTGAACAGCTGTGGCAACTGCATATCCGGGTGGCTGAGATACTGGCTAACCGGCTGGCACCACAGCTTCCGCCCGGTGGCCGCATTATTCTGCTTGGCAGCCGCACCTCAACCGGTGCCGCCGGACGCAGTCAGTATGTCACTACTAAATCAGCAATGAAGGGGATGGTCAGAAGCTGGGCCGCTGAGCTGGCAGCTAAAGGCGTGACGGTCAATATTGTCGCGCCGGGCGCCACCGCAACCCCCATGCTGAACCAGCCGGGACGCGAAAGCTCGCCGCCCAGGCTGCCGCCGATCGGACGTTTTATTCAGCCACAGGAAGTTGCGGAGCTGGTGAGTTATCTGCTGTCTCCGCTGGCGGGGGCGATTACCGGACAGGAACTGGTGATTTGTGGCGGAGCTTCACTGTAAGGAGGAGCCGTTTACGGCTCCCGTCGCGATGACATACAGGATGCCATTCCGACACCGGCGGCGAAATAACGCCGCCGCTACTTACCCTGTAAAAACAGACGATAGGCCGCAATCACCGCCAGAAAATCTTCCACGCCGCAAAACGACAGGCTCTCTTCATCGTAGTAATTCATGCCCTCTTCCATCCCTTCATCTTCAAAGTTCAGCTGATTGGCACGGATAATGATCTCTTCGTCATCCATCCACAGTGTGTATTCATGCCCGACACGTTGCCACTGACGCTCGCTGCCTTTAATTGCCAACACTGCGGCTTCAACTTCATCCAGTAGCGCCAGGTTCTCTTTTACTTCTTCATTAAACCAGTGGCCCACTACCTCATGCCCCATCGACATGCGAACCTTCACCACCCCGGTGACATCATGCAAAAATTCGTATTCCATACTGCGTTCCTCTGACAGCCAGACGGCCTTTTCATGCACTGCTGTTGTGCATTTTCCGCGCTTAGCGGGTAATTAATGGGGGTTAACTCGCATTATCGCAGTCTCAGAAAGGAAAAGCAGCGTTTAACACTGACCAGATAATGACGACAATAAAAAAGGAGCCTTAACAGGCTCCTTTTCAGTCGGTAACTGAACTGAATTTAGACAGCAGTCTGGAAAATCACGCTGTCCGCTTTATCAGTATACTGGCCCAGCTGGTCAAAGTTCAGATAACGGTAGGTATCCACCGCGGTCTTATCTACCTGCTCCATAAACTGCTGATACTCGTCTGGCGTGGGTAATTTGCCCAGCAGTGAAGCCACAGCTGCCAGTTCTGCTGACGCAAGGAACACGTTAGCGCCATTGCCTAAACGGTTCGGGAAGTTACGGGTTGAGGTAGATACTACCGTCGCCCCATCGGCTACGCGCGCCTGATTACCCATACAGAGTGAGCAGCCAGGGATCTCAATACGCGCTCCGCTCTTACCGAACACACTGTAATAGCCCTCTTCAGTCAGCTGAGCCGCATCCATTTTGGTTGGCGGTGCCACCCACAGACGCGTTGGCAACTGGCCTTTATGCGCATCGAGCAGTTTACCGGCAGCACGGAAGTGACCAATGTTGGTCATGCAGGAACCGATAAATACTTCGTCGATCTTCTCACCCTGCACGTCAGACAGCAGACGCGCATCATCAGGATCGTTTGGCGCACACAGGATTGGCTCTTTGATATCAGCCAGATCGATATCGATCACCGCTGCGTATTCCGCATCGGCATCACCTTCCAGCAGCTGCGGATCGTCCAGCCACTTCTGCATGCCCTGGATACGGCGCTCCAGCGTACGGCGGTCGCCATAGCCTTCAGCAATCATCCACTTCAGCAGCACGATGTTGGAATTGAGATATTCGATGATCGGATCTTTGCCGAGCTTAATGGTACAGCCGGCAGCAGAACGCTCTGCCGATGCATCCGACAATTCAAATGCCTGCTCAACTTTCAGGTCTGGCAAGCCTTCAATTTCCAGGATACGGCCAGAGAAGATATTTTTCTTACCTTTCTTCTCAACGGTCAGCAGGCCAGCTTTGATGGCATACAGCGGAATGGCGTGAACCAGATCGCGCAGGGTAATACCCGGCTGCATTTTGCCTTTAAAGCGCACCAGCACTGATTCCGGCATATCCAGCGGCATCACGCCAGTAGCTGCAGCAAACGCCACCAGACCAGAACCTGCCGGGAAAGAGATGCCAATCGGGAAACGGGTATGGGAATCACCACCGGTACCGACCGTATCCGGCAGCAGCATACGGTTCAGCCAGCTGTGGATAATACCGTCGCCCGGACGCAGTGAGACGCCACCACGATTCATAATAAAGTCAGGCAGCGTATGGTGAGTGCTGACATCAACCGGCTTTGGATAGGCTGCGGTATGGCAGAAGGACTGCATCACCAGGTCAGCCGAGAAACCGAGGCACGCCAGATCTTTCAGCTCATCGCGCGTCATCGGGCCAGTGGTATCCTGCGAACCAACTGAGGTCATTTTAGGTTCGCAGTACTGGCCTGGACGCACGCCTTCAGTACCGCAAGCGCGACCCACCATCTTCTGCGCCAGAGAGAAGCCACGGCTGCTCTCGGCCACGTCCTTCGCCACGCGGAACACATCGCTGTGTGGCAGACCCAGCGCTTCACGCGCGCGGCTGGTCAGTCCACGGCCGATAATCAGTGGAATACGGCCACCGGCACGCACTTCGTCGAGCAGCACGTCGGTTTTCAGTTCGAAGTTCGCCAGTACCTCATCGGTATCATGGTTACGCACTTCGCCCTTATAAGGATAGATATCAATCACATCGCCGGTATTCAGGTTATCGACGTCTACTTCGATCGGCAGTGCACCGGCATCTTCCATCGTATTGAAGAAAATTGGCGCGATTTTACCGCCGAGCACCACGCCGCCGCCTTTTTTGTTCGGCACGTAAGGGATGTCATCGCCCATAAACCACAGCACCGAGTTGGTGGCGGATTTACGTGAAGAACCGGTACCGACGACATCGCCGACGTAGGCCAGCGGATAGCCTTTCTTATCCAGCGCTTCAATCTGCTTAATCGGACCGACGTTACCCGCATCGTCGGGTTCGATGCCTTCACGTGGGTTTTTCAGCATCGCCAGCGCATGCAGTGGGATATCCGGACGTGACCAGGCATCAGGTGCCGGAGAAAGGTCATCGGTGTTGGTTTCGCCGGTGACTTTAAATACCGTTACGGTGATTTTTTCTGCCAGCTCAGGACGTGACAGATACCATTCAGCATCGGCCCAGGATTGCAGCACCTGTTGCGCATGCGGGTTGCCCGCTTTGGCTTTCTCATCAACATCATGGAAGCTGTCGAACATCAGCAGCGTGTGCGACAGGGCTTTCGCGGCAATCGGTGCCAGTTTGTCATCATCAAGCGCATCAATCAGCGGATGGATATTGTAACCACCCTGCATAGTGCCCAGCAGTTCAACGGCTTTTTCAGGAGTAACCAGAGGAGAGGTCGCTTCGCCTTTGGCGACAGCAGCCAGGAATCCGGCTTTTACATAGGCCGCTTCATCAACACCTGGCGGAACTCGATTAATTAACAGATCGGACAGGAATTCTTCTTCACCCGCAGGAGGGGTTTTTAGCAGTTCAACCAGCGCGGCCATTTGGGAAGCATCTAACGGTTTAGGAACAATCCCTTCGGCAGCACGCTCGGCAACGTGCTTACGGTATTCTTCTAGCACGACGTTCTCCTCGCTCTCATTGTATTTGGCTTTCCGGACACCTGTTTTCACGTCGGGTGATTAACCCTCATTGTGTAGGGTAAGTGGTAAAAGTGCCCGGTTTCGCGTGGGGCAGCATATCAGGATTTCGTTTGCTTGTTAATCTGTTTACAAAAAAGCAACATTATCTGGCGCGATTTAACACCCACCGAATAAATGCGCATATCACCGTCCAGAAGCGGCCAGATTGAGTTGGATAGCCGCGCTTCAAACACGCGATCCGCTGGTTTGCACAACGGTTGTCGCATCGTTAGGGAATATCTATAACCACCGGTTATCTAAAACGCAGCTAAAAAACTGGCTAATCGTAAAATGGTCTAAAAACAGAAGCAGAGTAGCGCTGTTGACTGAAGAATGATCGCGTGAAAATTCAGATAAAGGATCTGATCAATGAAAATCGCACCGGCAATTGTCACCACTTCCCAATCCAGCCTCAGCCAGACTGCGCCCCCTGCTATTCGTACAATAACTCATAACCTGTTAACAGTGACGCAAAGTCCTGCGACTCTGGCGCCGCCAGCGGCAGAGGGACTCGCCACCTCATGGCAATATTTCCGTCCCGAAAGATATCAGTCCCGTGACGCTCAGGCATTTCAGCAAATATTCAGTTCGGCCACGCCCGGTGATTATGCACAGCGCAAGGATGAAAATATTGAAGACTGGTCTGTACGCATCAGAGAACTGTATCCCAATCTGAATATCTCTGAGCTGTACCGCATCAATCACGAAGTTGAGTCGAAACACTCTCTCACCCACCGGGTTGATGACAACCAGGCCGGATCCGGCAGATAATTCTCTAATGAGATAAATGCATAGTTCAACAAACTGATAACCTTCAGACGCTTAACAGATTAAAAGCTGGACGTTGAGCTTTGGTTGAGAAAGCGTGGTTTACAGCCTGCGGGGGCGGAAGTATAGTTCGTCCCGCGAATTATTGTGGAGAAACCTTTTTTGGACAGTTACCGATCTAATTAAGGCAAGCCTGTTGCTTGCCACCCTGGCAAGCAGCGATCCCTCCGGCTCGTCTGCTTTGATAACCTGTAAACAGACGAGTATTTATCATGCTGATTTTTTTCCATACCCTTTTCCCTCCGGGCTGAAGCCCTGCCGGTTTTCTGCTGCGCCTTTGTTGCACAGCAGCCTGTTATCGATCCTGTTATTCAGGTTTTTAAGCTTATTATCACCCGGTGATAATTAAGGAGTTACCATGGACGAACACCCCAGTACGCAGCGTAATACGCGTTGCGTGGGAGTAGTGAGCTAGCTCTTTCCCCACCTGCAACGCCATATTTTTTTCACGACTATCTCACCTTGAGAGAGATTGCCGTGCGTATTATTTGGAATAAGCAGAAATGACTCAGATGATCGATATGGCGCAACAAGCGCGCAGCCAGAAAAAGTATCAAACTAAAAGCTGGCCAATTGCCAACGAGGCGCAAGTCAGCATTGACAGCACCTTTTCCACTCTTAACACCAGTCAACAGGGATTAACCAGCCAGCAGGCCGAAGTCCGTCTTGAGCAATTTGGTCTAAACCAGGTGGCGCAGGAGAAAGCCCCACACGCGCTAATTCAGTTACTGATGGCGTTTAAAAATCCGTTTATTTTTGTGCTGATGGGTCTCGCCAGCATCAGTTTCTTCACCGACTACTGGTTACCTGCTCAGCAGGGTGAAGAAACCGATCTGACTGGCGTGATCATTATGTCAGTAATGATTGGGCTGAGCGGCCTGCTGCGTTTCTGGCAGGAGTTTCGCACTAATAAAGCGGCGGATGCGCTGAAATCACTGGTTCGCACGCAAGTGACCACTCGCCGTCGTCACGCTGATAATTCAACTCCGCAGTGGATGTACGTCAATCAGCAACAGCTGGTACCGGGCGACATTATTTCAATATCAGCAGGCGATATTATTCCAGCCGATATCAAACTGATTGAATCGCAGGATCTGCTGGTCAGCCAGGCGGCGCTGACCGGCGAAGCCTTGCCTGTGGAGAAATTTTGTCTTAACGATCAACCACAAACTGCGCATGAAATTGGTGAAGGTGCCCTGCCCGGCTTGCCAAATGTCTGCCTGATGGGCACCAATGTCGTCAGTGGCCACGCCACTGCGGTGGTGGTAGCGACCGGAAATCAGAGCTGGTTTGGCTCGCTGGCAAAAAACATTGTCGGTAAACGCGCACCCACGTCCTTTGACCGGGGAGTGAACAGCGTCAGCTGGCTGCTGATCCGCTTTATGTTCATTATGGTGCCGATCGTATTTGTGATTAACGGCATGACCAAAGGCGACTGGCTGGATGCGGCACTGTTTGCGGTAGCGGTGGCAGTAGGCTTAACCCCGGAAATGCTGCCGATGATCGTCAGCACCAATCTCGCGAAAGGTGCGATGGCGATGGCCCGCCGCAAAGTGGTGGTTAAACGCCTGAATGCGATCCAGAACTTTGGCGCAATGGATGTACTGTGCACTGATAAAACCGGCACTCTGACCCAGGATCATATTGCCCTGGAGCAGCACCTGGATGTACAGGGACGTCCCAGCCGACAGGTACTTGATCTGGCCTGGCTGAACAGTTACCACCAGAGCGGACTAAAAAATCTGATGGACCGCGCGGTGCTGGAATTTGCGCGTAATCGTCAGGATCTGCCGCGCAACTATCGCAAAGTCGATGAACTGCCGTTTGATTTTACCCGTCGTCGCCTCTCCGTCACCGTCAGTAATGAGCAGGGTCAGCATCAGCTGATCTGCAAAGGTGCGCTGGAAGAGATGCTGGCAATCACCACTCACCTTAGTCTTGACGGTAAGGTTGAGGAAATGACGCCAGCGTGGCGTGAGGAGATCACTCAACGCGCAGCCGAGCTCAATCAGCAAGGTTATCGTGTGTTGCTGGTGGCGACCCGCACCATGGAGCATAACAACTGGTATCAGCGCCTGAAGATTGATGATGAGCGTGATTTAACCCTGTGCGGCATGCTGACCTTCCTCGACCCGGCGAAAGAGAGTGCCGCCGCGGCGATTCAGGCCCTGCAACACAATGGCGTACAGGTTAAAATTCTTACTGGCGATAACCCGCTGATCACCGCCAAAATATGCCGCGATCTTGGCGTTGATGCGGGTGTGCCAATGCTGGGCGATGAGATTGAACAGTTAGATGATGAGCAACTGAAGCCGCGGATAGAACTGCACACTATCTTTGCCAAACTGACGCCGTCACAAAAAGAGCGCGTCGTGACGTTGCTGCAGAAAAACGGTCATACCGTTGGTTTTCTCGGCGACGGCATTAATGATGCGGCAGCGTTACGGGCAGCGGATGTCGGTATTTCCGTCGACAGCGCCACGGATATCGCTAAAGAGTCCGCAGATATTATTCTGCTGGAAAAAAGCCTGATGGTGCTGGAACAAGGGGTACTGGTGGGTCGCCAGACCTTTGGCAATATCATCAAGTATCTCAATATTACCGCCAGTTCCAATTTCGGTAACGTGTTCTCGATTCTGGTGGCCAGCGCATTTATTCCTTTTTTACCGATGCTGGCGATTCAGCTGCTGCTGCAAAACCTGATTTACGATATCTCCCAACTGGCACTGCCATGGGATAAAATGGATAAGGAGTTCGTTCGTAAACCACGCAAATGGGACGCCAAAAACATTGGTCGTTTTATGCTGTGGATGGGGCCAACCTCATCAGTGTTTGATATCTCCACCTTCGCACTGATGTGGTACATCTTTGGTGCCAACAATGTTGATCATCAGGCGCTGTTCCAGTCCGGCTGGTTTATTGAAGGATTACTGTCGCAGACGTTGGTGGTGCATATGTTGCGCACCCAGAAGATTCCGTTTATCCAGACCCGTGCCACATGGCCCATTATGCTGACCACTCTGCTGGTGGTGATTATCGGCATAGGTCTGCCATTCTCACCGATTAACTCATGGTTTGGCCTGCAAGCTTTACCGTTAAGCTATTTCCCATGGTTACTGGCAACTCTGCTGGGATACTGTCTGCTGAGCCAGGGCATGAAACAGCTGTATATGCGTAAGTTCGGCCAATGGTTTTAATTAGCATTTAATATTACTACGGGAGAGTGAACTCTCCCGTATAATTACGTCACATTAAAATTATATCTTTAATAATTATTATTCTATTATTTTCAAATACTCCTCACAAATTCTTCGTTTAAGACTCTTTAATAAATCGTCCCCATGCTATCTTTTCGATATTAAATCACTTCATGGAGATAAAGAAGATGATTGTCGAAGAAGGATCTTCCAGACATCTGACTCGGGGTGAGTTAGAAATGGCTAAGTCGATATTTAAAACTGCCATTGAATACAATCGTGTGAGGGTACATCACGGGAGTTATTTTCCATTTGGTTTGCAAAATAAAGATACTGCAGTTACGCCAAATGGCGAGATGTACTATCCCACGCTAATTTATAAGCATGACTTTTCTCAAGCACAAGTGCAAGAAAAGTGGTTATTTATACACGAAATGGCTCATGTCTGGCAGCACCAAATGGGTATGAACGTCAGAACGCGCGGCTTAATAAGTTGGGCAGTTGAATACAGATATTCACTTCCTCCTTATTATACCTTAGCTGATTATGCAATGGAGCAACAAGCTTCAATCATTGCCGACTACTATACTCTCAAATATTTAGGCATCAATCTCTGGCTTGAAGTAAAATTATTCACGGGGATTATTGGATCGGATTTAATGGCTAAGTATGAAAGAGTATTGAGTAGGTTTCTCAACGACCCTACCGACAAAAGCAGCTTGTTAAAATGAAAAAAAAATCTCTTATACTCTGTTGCACTATGTTAGCGGGGTGCTTCTTTCATCCAGGACCAATCAGAACCGCCGCGGTCTCACTTAAAGAGGACGGCCAACCTTGCTTTAAAGTCGAAAAAGAGTCTGTCACAGCAAATAATCAGTCGCGCATACTCAATATTGCCGTCAGCAAACGAGTTGCAGATGGATCTATGCATCGAATATGGAGCAGTAACGATCTTCATTTTCCAATTAAGGTAGTGGTGCCCGGCGAGTGTATATTGGTTGACTATAAATTTGAGCCATATCAGGAATATGGTGTAACCATTTATACTATCGTGCCACCTGATAAAGTAGAAACCAAACGATTTTGGGGCGCTTACTTTCAGTTGCAGGATTTAAAGCCGTAGTGAATTAAAATTACTCAAATGACGTCACAGGGCGCGTCCCCAGGCCGTATCCCGGAGTTGATGCAGGATCTGGAGAGTATGGCGCAGTTGGGGAAGTTACCGATACGAAGAGAAAGGGCCTTTCCCTGAGTGTTAAAGGAAAGGCCCTGTAAATAAAACGCCCAGTCAGTTGCTTAACTAACTGGCATTACTCCCTGAGGAGCCGTTTTATCAAACCAGCCAACGAAAATTATTTCTTTTTCGCTTTCGGGTTTGGCAGGTCGGTGATGCTACCTTCGAAAATCTCAGCAGCCAGACCAACAGATTCATGCAGCGTCGGGTGCGCATGAATGGTCAGCGCGATATCTTCTGCATCACAACCCATCTCAATCGCCAGACCGATTTCACCCAGCAGCTCGCCGCCGTTAGTCCCGACAATCGCACCACCGATAACGCGATGGCTCTCTTTGTCGAAAATCAGTTTGGTCATACCGTCTGCACAATCCGAAGCGATTGCACGGCCAGAAGCTGCCCACGGGAAAGTGGAAACTTCATAGCTGATGCCTTTCTCTTTCGCTTCTTTCTCGGTCAGACCCACCCAGGCAACTTCTGGCTCAGTGTAGGCAATTGATGGAATCACTTTCGGATCGAAGTAATGTTTCTTACCGGAGATCACTTCTGCTGCCACGTGGCCTTCATGCACGCCTTTATGCGCCAGCATTGGCTGACCGACGATATCGCCGATAGCGAAGATGTGCGGCACATTGGTACGCAGCTGTTTGTCGACACGGATAAAGCCACGGTCGTCCACTTCCACGCCCGCCTGGCCAGCATCCAGCAGTTTACCGTTAGGTACACGACCGATAGCCACCAGCACTGCATCATAACGCTGTGGTTCTGCCGGGGCTTTTTTGCCTTCCATCGTTACGTAGATGCCGTCTTCTTTGGCTTCTACTGCGGTGACTTTGGTTTCCAGCATCAGGTTAAACTGCTTGCTGATACGCTTGGTGAACACTTTCACCACGTCTTTATCGGCAGCAGGGATAACCTGATCAAACATTTCTACCACGTCGATCTGTGAACCCAGCGCGTGGTAAACGGTGCCCATTTCCAGACCGATAATACCGCCGCCCATCACCAGCAGACGCTCAGGAACTTCTTTCAGCTCCAGTGCATCGGTGGAATCCCAGACGCGTGGGTCTTCATGTGGAATAAATGGCAGTTCAATCGGACGAGAACCGGCAGCGATAATCGCATTGTCGAAGTTAATGGTGGTGGCACCATTTTCACCTTCAACCACCAGCGTGTTAGCACCGGTGAATTTACCCAGACCGTTGACCACTTTCACTTTGCGGCCTTTCGCCATACCAGCCAGACCACCGGTCAGCTGATTGATGACTTTTTCTTTCCAGGTACGAATTTTGTCGATATCGGTGGTAGGTTTACCAAATACGATACCGTGTTCTTCCAGCGCTTTGGCTTCTTCAATCACTTTCGCGACGTGTAGCAGCGCTTTAGACGGGATACAGCCAACATTCAGACAAACACCACCAAGGGTGCTGTAACGCTCTACAATGACGGTCTCCAGACCTAAATCTGCAGCACGGAAAGCTGCAGAATAGCCTGCAGGGCCAGCCCCAAGTACCACGACCTGAGTTTTAATTTCTGTACTCATCATGACCTCTTATTTGCTAAACGTCTTAATCCACTCGGACGTTTTCACCGCAAGAGTTTACAGAATTGTTAACAGACTGCAAACACACGGCAACATGAATGCTTACAACAAGGCCGGCAATTGCCGGCCTTGATTACTGTTACATCACCAGACGGCGGATATCTGCCATGATAGTGCCGATATATGCAGCGAAACGCGCACCTGCTGCGCCATCGATAACACGATGGTCGAAGGAGAGTGACAGCGGCAGCATCAGGCGCGGCACAAACTCTTTGCCGTTCCATACCGGTTTCATCGACGATTTAGACACGCCGAGGATCGCCACTTCCGGCGCGTTGACGATTGGGGTAAACGCAGTACCGCCAATGCCGCCAAGGCTGGAGATGGTGAAGCAACCGCCCTGCATATCTGATGCCGTCAGCTTACCGTCACGCGCTTTCTTCGAAATCACCGCCAGCTCACGCGACAGCTCAACAATGCCTTTCTTGTTGACGTCACGGAACACCGGAACCACCAGACCGTTTGGCGTATCAACCGCCACACCGATATTGATGTATTTCTTCAGCGTCAGTTTCTGACCGTCTTCAGACAGCGAGCTGTTGAAACGTGGGAACTCTTCCAGCGCTTTGGCAGCCGCTTTCATCAGGAACACCAGTGGGGTGATCTTCAGATCCTGTTTCTTCTTCGCCGCTTCGTCGTTCTGCTGCTTACGGAAGTTTTCCACTTCGGTAATATCGGCTTCGTCGTGCTGCGTAACGTGCGGGATCATCACCCAGTTACGGCTCAGGTTAGCACCAGAAATTTTCTGGATGCGGCCCAGTTCGACTTCTTCGATTTCACCGAACTTGCTGAAATCAACTTTCGGCCACGGCAGCATGCCCGGGATACCACCACCGGTGGCTGCAGCAGGTGCAGACTCGGCGCGTTTCACGGCATCTTTCACGTAAGCCTGCACGTCTTCTTTCAGAATGCGATTTTTACGGCCAGTGCCTTTGACTTTCGCCAGGTTAACACCGAACTCGCGTGCCAGACGACGGATAACCGGCGTGGCATGCACGTAAGCATCGTTTTCCGCGAAGTCGCTCTTGCCTTCAGCTTTCGCTGCTGGCTTAGCGGCTTCTTGCTTAGCAGGAGCGGCAGCCGCTTCCTCTTTCTTCGCAGCAGGTGCAGCAGCAGGCGCAGCGCCTTCCACTTCAAACACCATAATCAGCGAGCCGGTGCTGACTTTGTCACCGGTATTGATCTTGATCTCTTTAACCGTACCCGCGAATGGCGCCGGCACTTCCATTGAGGCCTTATCGCCTTCAACGGTGATCAGTGACTGTTCAGCGGCAACTTTGTCGCCAACTTTCACCATCACTTCGGTCACTTCAACTTCGTCACCGCCGATATCCGGTACGTTAACGTCTTTCGCACCACTGGCAGCCGCTGGAGCCGCTGCCGGAGCCGCTTCGGTTTTGCTCTCAGCAGCAGGTGCCGCTGCGCCAGAACCGGCAGTCTCAAATACCATGATC
Source organism: Winslowiella sp. 2C04 (assembly GCF_050037805.1). Lineage (NCBI taxonomy): Bacteria > Pseudomonadati > Pseudomonadota > Gammaproteobacteria > Enterobacterales > Erwiniaceae > Winslowiella > Winslowiella sp. 2C04. The sequence continues at coordinate 3,852,226 of NZ_CP188300.1, forward strand.
AGTGAGCCGGTACTGACTTTATCGCCAGTGCCGATCTTGATCTCTTTTACCGTACCCGCGAATGGCGCAGGAACTTCCATCGAGGCTTTATCGCCTTCGACGGTGATCAGTGACTGTTCAGCTTCAACGCTGTCGCCCACTTTGACCAGAATTTCGGTGACTTCAACTTCGTCAGAACCGATATCCGGCACGGCAACTTCTTTGCTTTCGCTGGAAGCTGCGGCGGCAGCTGGTTTTTCCACTTCTTTTTTCTCTTCTGCCTGAGCAGGTGCAGCATCAGCTGCACCGTCGGCGGATTCGAAAATCATGATCAGTTTACCGGTTTCAACTTTGTCACCGGTGGCCACTTTGATCTCTTTCACTACGCCAGCTTCTGGCGAAGGGACTTCCATCGAGGCCTTGTCACCTTCAACGGTGATCAGCGACTGTTCAACTTCAACTTTGTCGCCAACTTTCACCAGAATCTCGGTAACTTCAACTTCGTCTGCACCGATATCCGGTACGTTGATTTCGATTGCCATTAATCTCTACCTCTTATGCCAGACGCGGGTTGACTTTGTCGGCATCGATATTGAATTTAGTGATGGCTTCCGCTACCACTTTCTTATCGATTTCACCGCGTTTGGCCAATTCGCCCAGTGCTGCAACAACCACGTAAGTTGCGTCCACTTCGAAGTGATGACGCAGGTTTTCGCGGCTGTCAGAACGGCCAAAGCCATCAGTACCCAGTACGCGATAATCGCTGACCGGTACGTAACTGCGAACCTGTTCAGCAAACAGTTTCATATAGTCGGTGGAAGCGACCGCTGGTGCATCGTTCATTACCTGAGCAATGTAAGGCACGCGGGCTTCTTCGGTTGGGTGCAGCATGTTCCAGCGCTCACAATCCTGGCCATCACGTGCCAGTTCAGTGAACGACGTTACGCTGTAAACGTCAGAACCGACGCCGTAATCTTTCGCCAGGATCTGTGCGGCTTCACGAACGTGACGCAGGATAGAGCCTGAACCCAGCAGCTGAACCTTACCTTTGCTACCTTCTACCGTTTCCAGCTTATAGATACCCTTACGGATACCCTCTTCCGCACCCTGCGGCATCGCAGGCATGTGGTAGTTTTCGTTCAGCGTGGTGATGTAGTAGTAAACGTTCTCTTGCGCATCGCCGTACATACGTACCAGACCGTCATGCATGATGACTGCGACTTCATAAGCGTAAGCCGGATCGTAAGAGATACAGTTAGGGATGGTCAGCGACTGAATGTGGCTGTGACCATCTTCATGCTGCAGACCTTCACCGTTCAGCGTAGTACGACCAGAGGTTCCGCCAACCAGGAAGCCACGAGCTTGCTGGTCACCTGCTGCCCAGCACAGGTCGCCGATACGCTGGAAACCGAACATAGAGTAGTAAATGTAGAACGGAATCATTGGCAGGTTATTGGTGCTGTAAGACGTTGCCGCCGCCAGCCAGGATGCGCCTGCGCCCAGTTCGTTGATACCTTCCTGCAGGATCTGACCTTTTTCGTCTTCTTTGTAGTAAGCAACTTGCTCACGGTCCTGCGGAGTGTACTGCTGGCCATTCGGGCTGTAGATACCGATCTGGCGGAACAGACCTTCCATACCGAAAGTACGCGCTTCATCGGCGATGATTGGCACCAGGCGATCTTTGATCGACTTGTTTTTCAGCATCACGTTCAGGGCACGCACAAAGGCGATAGTGGTAGAGATCTCTTTGTTCTGCTCTTCCAGCAGCGATTTGAAATCTTCCAGCGCTGGCATTTCCAGCTTCTCGCTAAACTGCGCCTGACGGGTTGGCAGGTAGCCACCCAGCTTCTCACGCTGGCCGTGCAGATATTTATGCTCTTCAGAACCCTCTTCGAAGGTCACATAAGGCAGTTTTTCGATATTGGCATCGTCAACCGGCACGTTGAAACGATCACGGATATAGCGTACGCCATCCATGTTCATTTTCTTCACCTGGTGAGCAATGTTCTTACCTTCTGCGGTGTCACCCATACCATAACCTTTGATGGTATGTGCCAGAATCACCACCGGCTTGCCTTTGGTGTCCTGCGCTTTTTTCAGTGCCGCATAGATTTTTTGTGGATCGTGGCCGCCACGGTTCAGCGCCCAAATCTCATCGTCGGTCATATCTTTAACCAGTGCTGCGGTTTCCGGATATTTACCAAAGAAGTGCTCACGCACGTAGGCGCCGTCACGAGATTTAAAGGTCTGATAGTCACCGTCAACGGTTTCGTTCATCAGCTGAATCAGCTTACCGCTGGTGTCGTTACGCAGCAGCTCATCCCAACGTCCGCCCCAGATCACTTTGATCACTTCCCAACCGGCGCCGGCAAAGATGCCTTCCAGTTCGTTGATGATCTTACCGTTACCGGTGACCGGGCCGTCCAGACGCTGCAGGTTACAGTTGATGATAAAGCACAGGTTGTCCAGCTTCTCACGGGTAGCGATAGTGATCGCACCTTTGGATTCTGGCTCATCCATTTCGCCATCACCAAGGAAAGCGTAAACGGTCTGGGCTGAGGTCTCTTTCAGACCACGGTGCTCAAGATACTTGAGGAATTTCGCCTGGTAGATCGCACCCAGCGGGCCAAGGCCCATTGAGACGGTCGGGAACTGCCAGAAGTCAGGCATCAGTTTTGGATGCGGGTAAGAGGAGAGACCTTTACCGTGCACTTCCTGACGGAAGTTGTTCAGCTGATCTTCAGTCAGGCGGCCTTCAAGGAAAGCACGTGCGTATACGCCTGGAGAGATATGACCCTGGAAATAGACCAGATCGCCGCCGTCTTTATCGTTACGCGCACGGAAGAAGTGGTTATAGCACACTTCATAAATGGTGGCGGAAGACTGGAAAGAGGACATATGACCGCCCAGCTCCAGATCTTTCTTCGATGCACGCAGAACCATCATAATAGCGTTCCAGCGGATCGCGGAACGGATACGACGCTCCAGAGAGGTGTTGCCCGGGTATTCCGGCTCGTCTTCAACGGCAATGGAGTTGATGTACTGGCTGGCACCGGTGCCTGCCGCCACTTTAACGCCGCCTTTACGTGCTTCGCTCATTACCTGATCAATCAGATACTGTGCGCGCTCAACACCTTCTTCACGGATGACCGATTCGATCGCCTGTAGCCAGTCGCGAGTTTCAATCGGATCCACGTCATTGTGTAAACGTTCTGACATGGGGGGTATTCCTTATCTGTGTCTAATACGTTGAATTGTCTGGAGCCTGCCTCGATGTGCTCTGCTTACTGCCAAAACACATGGAGACAGGCTCGTCGTGTATACCGTCAAGCGCTGACGCTGCGGCGCTGTGCGCTGCCACGCCAGTGATATCAGGCATAGTTGCCGCGTTATATTTACGCGTTATTCCTTACGTTGCTGTAAACGTCGCAAGGAGCGCTCTCTACGACTCTGCTCCCGACTCCTGTCCAGCAATATTTCCTCGATAAACGCCAGATGGCGGTGTGACGCTTCACGGGCCTGTTCAGGCTCGCGGGCGACAATCGCCGCAAAAATGCTGGCGCGATGACCGCTCACTTTCGCCAACATTTCCCGGCGCGAGTAGAGCAGTTCAAAGTTCTGTCGTACGTTCTGTTCCAGCATAGGCCCCATGCAGCGTAGCAAATGTAGCAGCACGACATTATGCGCCGCTTCTGTGACGGCTATCTGATACTGCATCACCGCATCCGCTTCGGCATCTAAATCGCCGCTGTCCTGCGCCTGCTGAATCACCACGTGGCAGTCGCGAATGCGCTGCAAATCTTCGTCAGTGCCGCGTAACGCCGCATAGTAAGCAGCAATGCCTTCCAGCGCGTGACGGGTCTCCAGCAGGTCGAACTGAGATTCAGGATGGTCGGCAAGCAGTCCAACGAGCGGATCGCTCAGGCTTTGCCACAGGCTTTTTTGTACGAATGTGCCGCCGCCCTGACGGCGCAGCAGCAAGCCTTTTGCTTCCAGACGCTGGATAGCTTCACGTAAGGAGGGGCGGGAGACATCAAACTGTTTGGCGAGCTCACGCTCAGGAAGCAGCTTTTCTCCCGGGCGCAGCGTCCCTTCCATAATCAGAGTCTCGAGCTGTTGCTCGATTGCATCGGATAACTTTGGTTGGCGAATCTTGCTGTAGGCCATCATCCCTTCTTCTGCCAAATGCCGGAGTAAATTGGTAATACCAATTGCAAAAAGGTGACGCTAAAGTAACAAAGTATTCACCTTGTGTCTATATGGCTTCAGCCTGAAACCGGGGCTGGCTCACGTTGTAAAGATACTGATATCGTGCCAGAAACAGTGGAAAAACCCTAAGACAGCCAAATTAATACGGCTAATTTTTACCAAACCTTACACGTGGTTAGTGGGGTTTCTCATCCTTAACCATAAGGTAACGCTATTCGTCTTTTTTTGCGTTTCATGCCAGAAAAGATCTGTCGCAGAGTGTGAGCAAACGTCGATTTTTTATTCATTCTGCCGCACGAAAAGAGAAACCAAGTGCAATGGCCTGCACTTATCACTATTCTTGTCGCGGAGATAGCATCATCATTATTTTTAAGACGCCGATACTGTAAATTAATCAATACGTTAAATGTAATGTTTTAGTTACACGAACAACTAAAACGGCGGAAAGGCACCAATAAAAATAACGACATAACGAGGTTTATATGGAACAAGTGCAGGGCGATGCACTGAAGCGGGGATTGAAAAATCGCCATATTCAGCTAATCGCATTGGGTGGCGCAGTCGGGACAGGCCTGTTTCTGGGTATTGCACAGACGATTAAGATGGCCGGCCCATCCGTCTTGCTGGGCTACGCCATTGGCGGCTTTATCGCCTTTATGATTATGCGTCAGCTGGGCGAAATGGTGGTCGAAGAGCCGGTTGCCGGTTCATTCAGTCACTTCGCTTACAAATACTGGGGTGACTTCGCAGGCTTTGCTTCCGGCTGGAACTATTGGGTGCTTTACGTGCTGGTGGCGATGGCCGAGCTGACCGCCGTTGGCATCTATGTGCAGTACTGGTGGCCGGAAATCCCGACCTGGGTCTCTGCTGCGGTGTTCTTCTTACTGATCAACGCGATCAACCTGTCCAACGTCAAAGTCTATGGCGAAATGGAATTCTGGTTCTCGATTATCAAAGTGGTCGCGGTGATCGGCATGATTGTCTTCGGCTGCTGGTTGCTGTTCAGCGGCAAGGGGGGGCCGGAAGCACATGTCAGCAATATCTGGGATATTGGCGGCTTCTTCCCGAATGGCGTCTCCGGGCTGGTTATGGCGATGGCGGTGATCATGTTCTCCTTCGGCGGGCTGGAACTGGTAGGGATTACCGCTGCTGAAGCTGACGATCCGGAAAGAAGTATTCCTAAAGCGACCAATCAGGTGATCTATCGCATCCTGATTTTCTATATCGGCTCACTGGCGGTACTGCTTTCGCTCTATCCGTGGACCAAAGTGGTAGAAGGCGGTAGCCCGTTCGTAATGATTTTTCACGATCTTGGCGACAGCCTGGTGGCGAACGCGCTGAACGTGGTGATTCTGACGGCGGCACTGTCGGTCTATAACAGCTGCGTATACAGCAACAGCCGTATGCTTTACGGCCTGGCGAAGCAAGGCAATGGTCCAAAAGCGCTGCTGAAAGTCGACGCGCGCGGTGTTCCGATCATTGCGATTGGCGTATCGGCACTGGCGACCGCCATCTGTGTTCTGGTCAACTACCTGATGCCGGGTGAAGCCTTTGGCATTCTGATGTCGCTGGTCGTCTCCGCGCTGGTGATTAACTGGGCAATGATTAGCCTGGCGCACCTGAAGTTCCGTCGTAAGAAAGATCAGCAGGGTGTCACTACGCGTTTCAGGGCCCTGTTCTATCCACTGGGTAACTGGGTCTGCCTGGCATTTATGGTCGGTATTCTGGTGATTATGGCGATGACGCCGTCGATGGCCATTTCCGTCTGGTTAATTCCGGTCTGGGTGCTGGTACTGGCAATCGGCTACGCGATTAAGAAGAAAACGCAAAAAGCATAAAACGTCGGGGCGGCTTATCGCCGCCCTTATCCATGATTTCCCTGCCGCGACCATTGTTAACTTCCTCACACTTTCTCTCCTACAGTCAATTTGTCCATCTGCGCGACGGTTTACTGCTGCAGTTGCGAACACATAACCATTAATAATGTTTTCTCAACGCAGGCTACTGTCCAGGGGTGGGAGAACAGACGATGAAGGCAACAGCGCTTTCGATTAAAGAAAAAATCGGTTACGGCATGGGTGATGCAGGCTGCAATATGATTGGTGGCGCCATCATGTTGTTTTTAAGCTACTTCTATACCGATGTCTTCGGTCTGGCTCCGGCTCTGGTTGGGGTGCTGCTGCTGTCGGTCAGGGTGCTGGATGCGGTCACCGATCCGATTATGGGGGCGATTGCCGATCGAACCCGCAGTCGCTGGGGACGGTTTCGGCCATGGTTACTGTGGGTTTCACTGCCGTACGTGCTGTTCGCGGTGCTGATGTTTACCACGCCGGACTGGAGTTATGAGAGCAAGGTCATCTACGCCTTTGTGACCTACTTCCTGATGTCGCTGGCCTATACCGCCATTAATATCCCTTACTGTTCACTGGGCGGCGTCATCACTAACGATCCCGGCGAACGCGTCTCTTGCCAGTCTTACCGCTTTGTTATGGTTGGCATCGCCACGCTGATTCTGTCGCTTTCGCTGCTGCCGCTGGCCGAATGGTTTGGCGGAGAGGATAAAGCCCGCGGCTATCAAATGGCGATGGGCGTAATGGCGATTATTGGTCTGTGCATGTTTCTGTTCTGCTTTGCCACGGTGCGCGAACGCATTAAGCCGGCAGTGCCGAGTAATGACCAGCTGAAAGCCGACCTGAAGGACGTGTGGAAAAACGATCAGTGGGTGCGCATTTTGCTGCTGACCTTATGCAATGTCTGCCCCGGATTTATCCGTATGGCGGCCACCATGTATTACGTTATCTGGGTGATGCAACAATCCACCAGCTTTGCCACGCTGTTTATCAGCCTTGGCGTCGTGGGCATGATGATCGGCAGCACGCTGGCAAAAGTGCTGACTGACCGCTGGTGCAAACTGAAGGTGTTTTTCTGGACCAACATCGTGCTGGCCATTTTCTCCAGCGGCTTTTACTTCCTCGATCCGCAGGCTACGGTGCTGATTGTCGTGATGTACTTCCTGCTGAATATCTTCCATCAAATCCCCTCGCCGCTGCACTGGTCACTGATGGCTGACGTCGACGATTACGGCGAGTGGAAAACCGGAAAACGCATTACCGGCATCAGTTTCTCCGGCAATCTGTTCTTTCTTAAGGTCGGGCTGGCCGTCGCTGGCGCGATGATGGGCTTCCTGCTGTCGTGGTACGGCTATGACGCCGGTGCGAAGCAGCAAAGCGCAAGCGCCATTAACGGTATTATGCTGCTGTTCACCGTAATTCCTGGCGTCGGATATCTGATTACTGCTGGCGTAGTTCGCCTGATGAAAGTTGACCGTCAGCTGATGCAAACCATCCAGATCGATCTCGCAAAGCGGCGTGAAAACTATCGCGAACTCAGCGAGTACCGCGATGAAAAGTCCATTGAGATAAAACCAGAAGGAGTGGCGTAATGAGTAACCAGAGCTGGCCCAATCCGCTAATTGAACAGCGCGCTGATCCTTTTATTCTGCGCCATAACCATCACTACTACTTTATCGCTTCGGTGCCGGAATACGATCGGCTGGAAATCCGCCGCGCCAGCACTCTGACCGGTCTGCGCGACGCCACGCCGGTGGTGGTGTGGCGCAAACCGGACAGCGGCCCAATGAGCGAGCTGATCTGGGCTCCAGAGCTGCACCTGATTGACGACAGCTGGATGATCTACTTCGCTGCCGCACCAGAGCGGGCGATCAAAGACGGCCTGTTTCAGCACCGCATGTTTGCCCTCGAGTGTCGCGATGCCGACCCGCTCAATGGCAGCTGGCAGGAGCGCGGTCAGATCCAAACGCCAATCGACAGCTTTGCGCTGGACGCAACCGCCTTTCAGCATCAGGGGAAAAACTGGTATTTATGGGCACAGAAAGATCCGGCGATTCCCGGCAACTCCAACCTGTACTTAGCCGAGCTGGAAAATCCCTGGACGTTAAAAACTCCGCCGGTGATGCTCAGCCGTCCGCAGTACCAGTGGGAGTGTGCCGGTTTTAGCGTTAATGAAGGCCCGGCGGTGATCCGCCATGGCGACAAACTGTTCGTCAGCTATTCTGCCAGCGCTACTGATGAAAACTATTGTATGGGCTTGTTGTGGATAGATGCCGATGCCGATCCGATGCAGGCTGCCAACTGGTCAAAATCGGCGCGGCCGGTATTTACCACTCACTGGGAACATCGCCAGTATGGCCCCGGTCACAACTGCTTTACCGTCGACGAAAATGGCGAAGATCTGCTGGTGTATCACGCGCGTAATTATACGGAAATTGAAGGCGATCCGTTGTGGGACCCAAACCGCCATACGCGTATTAAGCGCTTTAGCTGGGATCAGAACGGCATGCCGGAGTTCGGCGTGCCGCCTGCGGAACAGTGATTACACCAGCGCGCCATAGATAGTCAGAATGGCGACCACCACCACAATCACTAATGAAACTTTCTTCGCCAGAGCCACCGCCACGCGCGGTGTCTCAACTTTATCCAGGTGCGGATCGCGTGCCAGCGAGAACTGTGCCAGGCGGGTCAGCACCTGATATTGTGAACTGTGGCGATCGCCAAGCGAAGCGAACCATGCCGGTAACGCGCGCTCACCGTGGCCCAACAGCGCATAGGCTACCCCGGCGAGGCGCACCGGAATCCAGTCAACCCAATGCAGAATCGCATCAATGCCGGACTGCGAGCGTTCCAGCGGCGAATGGTGCCGCGCCAGCCAGCTTTGCCAGCCGCGCAGAAACGCATAGCCCACCAGCAATACCGGGCCATACGCGCCGCCGACTACAAACCAGAACAGCGGAGCCAGATAGAAACGGAAGTTAATCCACAGCAGCGCATTCTGCAGTTCACGCAGAAATTCACCTTCACTACAGTCAACCGGCACGCCGTGAATCAGCGTCAGCTCTTCCGCCATCGCATCACGTGCATGGCTGTCATTGTGGCTGGCTGCTTTCAGATAAGCGTGATAGTGCAGCCTTACCGACCCAGCACCGATACACAGCAGGCCAATCAAAATCCAGAAAATCAGCTGCACCACGCCGAAAAACAATCCTTTCAACGCGATGAGAATCACCAGGACTGCCGCCATCACCAGCAGCATCATCATTAGCGTGCGCAGCAGCGAAAAACGCTGACGCCCGCGAAACAACGGCTCCAGACGATGATCCAACTGCCAGTGTTCGCCTGACTTGAATAATCTTTCCCAACCTAACACCAGCAACAGGCTAAATAAGGTCATGCATTGCGCTCCTTCGAAATGGCGTTCCTGGACTGATGGCTTAGCCCGTGACGGAATTTTTCCCAGTCGAATGCCGGTCCGGGATCGGTTTTACGTTCGGGGGCGATGTCGCTGTGCCCGGTAATGCGCTCTACGGTCAGCGGATAGTGCTGCATCAGCAACGCCGTTATCTGTTGCAACGCCTGATACTGCGCATCGGTATACGGCAGAATGTCAGTCCCTTCCAGCTCAACACCGACGGAGAAGTCGTTGCAGTTTTCACGCCCCTGCCAGCGCGAAATTCCCGCATGCCAGGCGCGCAAATGGAAAGGAACATACTGCACGATTTCTCCGTCGCGGCGGATCAGGCAGTGCGCCGAAACGCGCAGCTGAGCAATTCCGGCGAAAAAGGGATGTGCACTGGCATCAAGCTGACCGGTAAACAACGCATCAATATACGGGCCACCAAACTCACCGGGCGGCAAACTGATATTGTGTACCACCAGCAGCGAAGGTTCTTCATCTGCCGGACGCGAATTAAAATGTGGCGATGGCACCTGTTTTACACCGACTATCCAGCCATCTTGCAACTGCATGCCCTTCCCTCCTGTCACCGACTTTTCCTCAGAGTAGCACGGTTTTTTTAGCGGCGAGTTTAGAAAAAAGTTTCCAGCGTCTCAGTCACCTGCAGCCGATCGTCCACCACACACAAGCGCCGCCACTTATCAAAGGTCAGGCAAGGATGCGAGGCACCAAACGCGATAATATCCCCCGGCGTGAGCTGATGGTCGTCCGGCACCTCGAGAAAAGCATGCTGATCCATCAGCCTGAGCACCCGATAACCTGCATCAAGCCCCTGTGCATCGCTGCTGCCCTGCGGATAGACTCGTAGCGGTACTGGCATACTGTCGTGGGCAATATCCCGCTTGCCCAACGCGGCAATAACCCGCCCCGGCTCTGGCACCGACTGCACATAAGCGAACACTTCCATCGCCGGTAATAAAGCCCGATGCATTTCAGGATGACGTTCCAGCAGGGCCTGCTGCGCCTGCTGATAAATTCCATGGTCGTGCACCAGATAGCAACCGGGACGCATCAGCGTGATAAAAGCATCACGCGCATCCTCGCGCGCAAAGGCTTCGGCCACCAGATCGTACCAGGCAGAACCGGATGCGGTAATAATTGGCCGCGCGCTGCTGAACTGGCCAGAGGCTTTTAGCGCCAGGGCAATCTTTACCAGCCGCGCGATAAATACTTCCACTTCCTGCTGCTCGCTGTCGCTGTTAATCACCCCTTCATAACCTTCAATGCCGCTGAGCGCCAGCGCGGGATACTGTGCCACCGCCGCTATCACCTCATCAATCTGCTGCTGGCTGCGGCAGCCACAGCGCCCATTCACCACGCCAACTTCCAGCATCACATTCAGCGTTAACCCCTGCGCGGTGAAAAACTGCCCAAGCTGATGCACATTTTCCGCACTGTCGACCAGGCAGTGAAACTCGACGCCTGCGCGCAATAAATCAGCCACGATCTGCATATTGGCCTGCCCCAACAGCTGATTAGCCATCAGAATGCGGCGAATGCCATGCTGCGCGGCGACCGCGCTTTGTGCCGCAGTGGCGAGGGTAATTCCCCACGCTCCTGCTTCTATCTGGCGCTGGAACAGCTGCGGTGCCATGGTCGTTTTGCCATGCGGTGCCAGCTCAGCACCGTGACGGGAGGCGTACTCTTGCATCCAACTGAGGTTATGCAGTAATGCGGAACGGTGTAACACTAACGCCGGCAGTGAGACGTCCTGCAACAGTTGTTTGCCGCTGACCGGCACGCCTTTATCCCGAATCGATGTAACCTGCATACTTTTCCTTAGTCTGTTAGCTATTGATAACATTGATGTGGATACCTTCGCTCTCTGCCATGATGGCGTCAACTGCTTAACAAAAATTGTTTGCAAACGCGCTTTCACCCCCCGCACAAGATGGCAAGCCCTGAACAAACGCGCTAGAGTGTCCGGACTCTTAATTCCGAACTTTCGGAGCTTGATTATGACGACGCGTCGCTACGATTCTGATAGCCGCCGTACCGAACTGCTGGGCCGTATTGAAAATGATATTCCTGCCGCCGTTGCCCATGCGCTGCGGGAAGACTTAGGCGGTGAAGTCGATGCCTGCAACGATATTACTGCCAGCCTGTTACCCGCCGATACTCAATCGCACGCCACCGTTATTACTCGTGAAGCGGGTATATTTTGTGGCAAACGCTGGGTGGAAGAGGTGTTTATCCAGCTTGGCAACCGTACCCGGATCGGCTGGCATGTGGAGGACGGCGACAGCATCAGCGCCAATCAGACGCTGTTTGAAATTGATGGCCCGGCGCAGCTGATTCTCACGGCTGAACGCACCGCGCTTAACTTTGTGCAAACCCTGTCTGGCGTGGCAACCGAAGTCAGTCGCTATGTCGCCCTGTTGCAGGGAACCCATACCCGGCTGCTGGACACGCGTAAAACACTGCCGGGTTTGCGTACCGCATTGAAGTACGCAGTACTCTGCGGTGGCGGCAGCAACCATCGCCTGGGGCTTTCTGATGCCTTTCTGATCAAAGAAAACCATATTATTGCTACCGGATCGATTCGTCAGGCGGTAGAAAAAGCCTTCTGGCTGCATCCCGATGTACCGGTCGAAGTGGAAGTCGAATCGATTGATGAGCTGCAACAGGCGCTGGCCGCCGGGGCAGATATCGTGATGCTGGATAACTTCAGCGTCGAACAGATGCGTGAGGCCGTGGCATTAACCGCAGGACGCGCCCAGCTTGAGGTTTCCGGCAATGTAACCGATGAAACCCTGCGCACCTTTGCGGAAACCGGCATCGACTACATCTCCGTTGGCGCACTGACTAAACATATCCGCGCGCTGGATCTCTCCATGCGCTTCAAATCCGCCTCCTGATACTTTTTGTCATCCGGGAGTGACAGATCACTCCCGGATGTCTCGCTGATACCCTGCCGTTAATTTGCGAAGTGGCTTCCATTTCGTCTGTCACCTGCTGCTTGCTGACAAAAATGGTTGTCGAGTTCTCTCGCAGCGTACTGCTTTGCTGCTGGTGCATCGGATCCAGGCTGCTTAAGGTGCCCTCTGACAACTTAAGGAGAGCAACAGCGATGGACAAGCAACGCGGATTTACCCTGATTGAACTGATGATTGTGGTGGGAATTGTCGCCATTCTCAGCGCGATAGGCATACCGGCTTATCAAAACTATCTGCAAAAAGCCGCACTGACCGACATGCTGCAAACCATGATGCCGTACAAAACTGCCGTGGAGCTGTGTACTGTCGAGCGCGGCGCAACCACCACTTGTAGCGCCGGCAGTAACGGCGTGCCGGTGGGTATCGGCTCCCGCTATGTGCTGAGCGTTGCGGTAACCGCCGGAGTGATTACGCTGGTCGGTCAGGAGAGCCTGACAGGCCTGAGCGTGGTGTTAAACCCGGTATGGAACAGTACTGAAGGCCGGATGAACTGGCAGCGCGCCTGTAGCAGCAGCCAGGCAAGTCTGGTGGAGACCTGCAATGATGTGTTCCGTTTTGATGACGTAACGGCGATAAACTGATGAACAGTGAAAACCAACGCACGATTCAGACACTCTGCCAGCGTTATCAGGCGATCATTCTTGAGCACAGCGCACAACGGCTGCATGTGGCCGTCAGTGAAACGGCGGATGCGCAGATGATTGAAGCACTGCGCTTCGCCAGCCAGTGTGAAGTAACGGTAGATTGCTGGCCGCAGGCACGTATCGAGCAGTATGGCCAGATTGATCCGGCCCGACAGATGGCGCGCGAAAGCGCGCCTGACGAAACCTACAGCGCCTCTGCGGTAGATCTGGTCAATCAGATCTTGCTGGCCGCGGTTCAGCGACGTGCTTCCGATATCCATTTTGAACCACAAGCCAGCGGTTTACGCGTGCGGCTGCGAATTGATGGCGTGCTGCATCCGCTAAAAGGCAACTATGATGGCGTAACCGCCTCGCTGATCGCCCGTCTGAAAATATTAGGTAATCTCGATATCGCCGAGCGACGTATGCCACAGGACGGGCAGTTTACCCTTGAACTGAACGCGAAGAACGAGTCGTTTCGGCTGTCGACTTTACCAACGCGTTTTGGCGAAAAAGCGGTGGTTCGCCTGCTTCAGAGTGAAACCGTCGCCATCGATCTTAACAAACTCGGTATGCCCGCCGAAGCGCTTAAATGTTATCGCGAGGCGTTGGCACGCCCGCAGGGGCTGATTTTAGTCACTGGCCCAACCGGCAGTGGCAAAACCTTCACGCTCTACAGCGGGTTAAGCGCGTTAAATCATCCGGGGCAAAACCTCTGCAGCGTTGAGGATCCGGTTGAAATCCCTTTGCCGGGCGTTAATCAAACGCAAATCAACAGCAAGTCCGGGCTGGATTTTCATCGCGTGCTGCGGGCGCTGCTGCGTCAGGATCCGGATGTGATTATGTTAGGGGAAATTCGCGATGGTGAAACTGCGGAAATTGCCATCAAAGCCGCACAAACCGGGCATCTGGTGCTGTCGACCTTACACACGAATTCAACCAGTGAAACGCTGACGCGACTCGGCCAGATGGGTATTCCCGGTTACCTGCTGGCGTCCGCGTTAAAACTGGTGATTGCGCAACGTCTGGTGCGGCGTTTGTGCACGCACTGTCGCCAGCCGGATCACGTCATTAGCCATTTTCCGCCAGCGCTTTGGTCAGGCAGCGTGCAGAGCTGGCGAGCCAGCGGCTGTGATCACTGCTTTTCCGGTTATTACGGCCGGCTGGCGCTGTTTGAGCTGTTGCCGATCAGCGAGCCGCTGCAGCAAGCCATCGCGGCCAATGCCACCCCGGATGAACTCGCCACGCTGGCACAACAGCAGGGGCTGAACTCGCTGTTCACGGAAGGTCTGCATGCGGTAAATCGCGGCGAGACCTCACTGGATGAAGTTAACCGCATTGTGGGTGCCTGTGATGGCGAAACATACGCTGTTTAGCTGGCAGGCTATTGATGCCAAAGGCGACTTTATTGAAGGTGCCCATCTGAGCCAAAGTTCGCTGGCAGTAATGCAAGCGCTGATGGATGCCGGTCACTCGCCGGTGCGTATCAAAGCAGGTAAAAGCTATCGTCCCGGCGAGTGGCAATGGCAGCAAAAAATCATGCTAATTCGCCAGCTGGCAACGTTACTGAAAGCCGGAATGACGCTGTCTCAGGGACTAAAGCTGTTGGCTGAAGGCCATCCGCATCCCGGCTGGCAGGCGCTGTTACTGGATATTCAGGCAAAGATCGAGCAGGGAGAACCGTTCTCCCAGGCACTGAGCCGCTGGCCGGAAATTTTCCCACCCCTGTTCCCTGCCCTGATGCACGTCGGTGAGGTTACCGGTCAGCTGGATGAGTGCTGCTTTCAGCTGGCCACCCAGCAGGAGCGCCAGCAACAACTGCAAAAAAAAGTGGTGAAAGCGCTACGCTATCCGCTGTTTATTCTGGCGGTGGCACTGGCCGTCACCGTGGGTATGCTGGTATTTGTGCTGCCGGAATTTGTCTCAATCTATGCGGTATTCGATGCGCCGCTACCGGCTTTTACCGCAGGAGTCATGGCGCTGTCGCTGCTGCTGCAAAACAGCTTTGTACCACTGACGCTGGCGATAGCGGCAACCACTTTACTCTGGCGCAGCCAGCGTAAAAAGCGCATCAGCTGGCAGCGTAGCGAACAACGGCTGATGCTGCGCGTGCCGCTGATCGCCCGGCTGTACCGCGGCAGTCAGCTCAGCCAGATCTATACCACCCTGACGCTTACTCAACGCGCCGGACTAACCTTATTGCAAAGCTTGCAAGCGGTGGAGAACACCCTGAGCCACTGTTTATGGCGCGAAGCAATCGTCCAGCTTCAGCAGCATATTGCGGCGGGTAAGCCGCTGCATCAGGCATTGGTGCAACATAAACTTTTTACTCCGCTTTGCCATCAGCTGATCAAAGTGGGTGAAGAGGCGGGATCTCTGGATGTATTACTGGCGCGCCTCGCACAGTGGCATGAGGAGCACACTCACGAACTGGCCGAAAGTCTGGCCGCCACGCTGGAGCCACTGATGATGGTGGTGATTGGCGCAATTGTTGGCATTCTGGTGGTGGCAATGTATCTGCCGATTTTTGGACTGGGGGATGCGCTGGGATAGCGGGCGGCGGTAAATAAAGCCGCCCTGCCGGTTGGATTTAACGGTTAAACACGCGGTTTTCCTGCTCGGCCACCCGGATAAAGGTGGTGCGTTTGGTCAGCTCTTTCAGTCGTTCCGCACCAACATATGTGCAGGCTGAACGCAGGCCGCCAAGAATATCGCGCGCGGTATCCTCAACCGGGCCGCGCAGCGGTAGCTTCACCGTTTTGCCTTCTGCTGCACGATATTGCGCAACGCCGCCAACATGGCGCTTCATGGCTGATTCCGAGCTCATACCGTAGAACAGCATAAACTGTTCGCCATTCTCTTCCACGATCGTGCCTTCACATTCGTTGTGGCCCGCCAGCATACCGCCCAGCATCACAAAGTCTGCTCCGCCGCCAAAGGCCTTCGCCACATCGCCCGGCACCGCGCAGCCACCGTCACTGACGATCTGGCCGCCCAGGCCGTGCGCCGCATCAGCACATTCGATCACTGCCGAAAGCTGCGGATAGCCAACGCCGGTTTTAACCCGGGT
The DNA here is from genome assembly GCF_050037805.1 of Winslowiella sp. 2C04. Lineage (NCBI taxonomy): Bacteria > Pseudomonadati > Pseudomonadota > Gammaproteobacteria > Enterobacterales > Erwiniaceae > Winslowiella > Winslowiella sp. 2C04. The sequence continues at coordinate 3,868,353 of NZ_CP188300.1, forward strand.
CGTACAGACTGAGCCAGGACCAATGCCCACTTTGACAATATCAGCACCGGAAAGAATCAGCTCTTCGACCATTTCACCGGTCACTACATTGCCGGCACAGATAGTTTTACCCGGACAGGCTTCACGCGCGCGCTGTAAGAACTCAACAAAGTGCTCAGAGTAGCCATTTGCCACATCAATACAGATAAAGTTAAGTGCCGGAGAGAGTGCCAGAATCTGCTTCATTTTAATAAAGTCAGCCTCAGAGGTTCCGGTTGAAACCATCACATGTTTAAGGATAGTTTCCGGGACGCGCGCGACAAATTCCTGCCACTGCTCAACGCTGTAATGCTTATGTACCGCGGTAAGAATATCAAATGACGCCAGCGCTTCTGCCATGCGGAAAGAACCAACGGTATCCATGTTAGCGGCAATGATGGGAACGCCTGACCAGGCAATCGCTGAGTGTTTGAAGGTGAACTGACGTTCCAGCTCAACCTGAGAGCGGCTCTTCAGCGTGGAACGCTTTGGCCGGATAAGAACATCTTTGAAGCCCAGTTTTAAATCTTCTTCGATACGCATGACATATTTCCTGGTTAGTGGCGACGATCTGACGATCGGGTGCTGCTGCCCAGCTCCAGTGAAGCTATCATACGCGCTAAAATCGCAACAACAAGACTGCGAAAACAGCTTTATTTACGCTACAATCCCTTAAATTTACCTGTGAAACTCACTTGTGATCCGGTCCTCAAAATTCAGGCTCGTTATTGCATTAACCGACTGAATGATGACTTATTTTCGCAAGTTAATCTGGAATAGGGTTTATGGGCTATATCGTCGCACTGACCGGTGGCATCGGCAGTGGAAAAAGCACCATCGCCAATGCCTTTGCCGAACTGGGCGTTGATGTGGTCGATGCTGATGTCATCGCCCGCCAGGTGGTGGAGCCTGGCCAGCCAGCATTACAGGCTATTAGCGAAAAGTTCGGTGATGAAATGCTGAATGCCGACGGCACTCTGAATCGTGCCAGCCTGCGTCAGCGTATTTTCAGCGAACCGGCAGATAAACTATGGCTGAATAATTTACTTCATCCATTAATCCATCAGCAAACTCGTCGCCAGCTGGCTGAAAGCCAGTCTCCGTGGAGCCTGTGGGTGGTGCCGCTGCTGGTAGAGAACAATTTGCATCAGCTGGCGGATCGCGTGTTGGTGGTTGATGTTGAGCCGTCGATTCAGCTGGCCCGCACCATGGCACGCGACAATATCAGCCTTGAACACGCTAACAAAATTCTTGCTGCGCAGGCAACGCGTGAGGCGCGGCTGGCCGTAGCTGATGATGTCATTGATAACAGTGGGTTACCCGAAAGCGTAGCGCCACTTATTGCTGCATTACACCAGCGTTATCTCGCGCTGGCGGCGTCAGCGAAACAGGATTAACCGCATGAGCACAACGATTCTTTTTGAGCATCCACTGAATGAAAAAATGCGTACCTGGCTACGCATTGAATTTTTACTCAAGCAGCTGCAGGCCAGCCAGCAGATTACCGATCACCTTGGCGCGCTGACCTTCTTCCGCAATACCGCTGAATTACTGGATGTTTTTGAACGCGGTGAACTGCGTACTGATATCCTGAAAGAGCTGGAGCGCCAGCAGCAAAAATTGCGATCCTGGGCAGAAGTGCCGGGAGTCGATATGGAACTGATTAATTCGTTAAGCGGCCGCCTGAAAAAATGCTCGACCACGCTGATGGGTGCGCCGCGTATGGGTCAGCTGTTGCGGGAAGACCGGTTGATTGGCCTGGTGCGCCAGCGCCTGAGTATTCCCGGTGGCTGTTGTAGTTTTGATCTGCCGACGCTGCATATCTGGCTGCATGTTGATCAAGCGGTGCGTGATGCTCAGGTAGCAATCTGGATGGACTCACTGGCTCCACTGCGTGAAGCGCTGACTCTGACGCTTGATTTGATTCGTCAGTCAGGGATTTTTCGTCGTCACACCAGCCTGAATGGTTTCTTTCAGGATAACGCCGAGGGAGCCGATCTGCTGCGTTTACAGCTGATGCTGGAAGATTCGCTGTATCCACAAGTTTCGGGGCATAAGAGCCGTTATGCGATCCGTTTTCTGCCGCTCGACAGTGAGCGCGGTGAGGTCCCTGCCCGACTCGATTTTGAACTGGCTTGTTGTTAAAGGTTTGCCGTAATGAAAGATGAAGTGACCGTAGTAAACTGCCCGACCTGTGGCAAAGATGTGATCTGGGATGAACTGAGCCAGTTTCGGCCGTTCTGCAGTAAGCGCTGTCAGCTGATTGATCTTGGTGAGTGGGCGGCAGAAGAGAAGCGGATTGCCAGTAGCGGTGATTTGTCAGATAGCGATGACTGGAGCGAAGAGCAGATCAATCGTCATTGATAGCTCTGAAGCGGCGGCGGTAACGCCGCCATTCAGGCAGTGAAGCAATTATTCAGCCAGCAACCGTGCCACAATCGGGCTGTTCGCCGGTGGAAACTCTTCCGCCACCAGTTCAGCTTGCGGCACCCAGCGCATCGGTTGTCCTTCACGGCCATAGGGCTCACCGTTCCAGCCTTCGACCATAAAGAAGTGCAGCGTTACGCGAACATCCTGATAAGTATGATCGGCAGTATCGAAAGGCACCGCCGTCGTAACCTCAATTCCGGTCTCTTCCAACAGCTCGCGGCTTAATGCCTGCGCGGCAGTTTCGTCAGCTTCAATTTTTCCACCGGGAAACTCCCACATATTGGCCATATGAGAACTGGCTGAGCGCTGCGCGAGGAAGATTTGCTTACTGGCATTGCGAATGATACCGACCGCAACTTGCAGGTGCTTCATTGTTCAACTCCCTTTTTGATCCTCCTCCCCCGTAGGCCGGGGGAGGAAAGGATTATCAGGCTAAACGGCCATGACACTGCTTGAACTTCTTACCAGAACCGCATGGGCAAGGATCGTTACGACCCACTTTTCGCTCACCGGTCTGGCCAGACAGCTCTTCTGCTGCCAGAGTCTCACTGTCGACATGGCTTAAATGCTGCTGCTGTTGCAGGCGCTCAGCTTCCTGGCGGCGCTGCTCTTCCATCGCTTCCACTTCTTCTGGCATACGCACCTGCACTTTACACAGGGTGCTGATCACTTCGTATTTCAGTGATTCCAGCATCGCGCCAAACATAGCGAAAGATTCACGCTTGTACTCCTGCTTCGGATCTTTCTGCGCGTAGCCACGCAGATGGATGCCCTGACGCAGGTAGTCCATTGCCGCCAGATGCTCTTTCCACAGCGAGTCAAGCGTTTGCAGCATCACGCCTTTCTCGAAGTTACGCATCATCTCGGTGCCAACCACTTCTTCTTTACGCAGATAGACTTCTTTGCCCTGCTCCATGATGCGCTCACGCAGCGTCTCTTCATGCAGCTCAGGTTCTTTGTCCAGCCACTCAGCAATCGGCATTTCCAGATCGAAATCGTTTTTCAGACGCTCTTCCAGACCAGCAACATCCCACATCTCTTCCAGTGACTGCGGCGGAATATAGGTATCGATGGTGGTTTTGAACACATCATCGCGGATGCTGTTAATGGTTTCGCTCACGTCAGACACGTCCAGCAGTTCATTACGCTGGGTGTAAATCGCGCGGCGCTGATCGTTGGCAACGTCATCATATTCCAGCAGCTGCTTACGAATATCAAAGTTGCGGCTTTCTACTTTACGCTGCGCATTGGCAATCGCCTTGGTTACCCATGGATGCTCAATCGCTTCGCCTGGTTTCATTCCCAGTTTACGCATCATATTAGAGACGCGATCGGAGGCGAAAATACGCATCAGTGCATCTTCCATCGACAGATAGAAGCGCGATGAACCCTGGTCACCCTGACGGCCGGAACGACCACGCAGCTGGTTATCGATGCGGCGTGATTCATGACGCTCAGTACCGATAATATGCAGACCGCCGGACGCCAGCACGGCATCATGACGGATTTTCCACGCGGCTTTAATCGCTTCAATCTGTTCGGCCGTTGGCGCTTCAAGATTGGCAATCTCTGCCTGCCAGCTACCACCCAGCACGATATCAGTACCACGACCGGCCATGTTGGTGGCGATGGTTACTGCGCCTGGCTGACCGGCCTGTGCCACGATGTCTGCTTCACGGGCGTGGAACTTGGCGTTCAGTACGCTGTGCTTAATACCCGCACGTTCCAGCTCATGGGAAACCACTTCAGATTTCTCAATTGAAATAGTACCCACCAGAATTGGCTGACCATTAACGGTACGCTCGCGGATATCTTCGATAATGGCATCGATCTTCTCTTTCTCTGTCATGTAGACCAGATCCGGCAGATCTTTACGCACCATAGGACGGTTGGTTGGCACCACAATGGTATCCAGCTTGTAGATAGAGCTGAACTCAAATGCTTCGGTGTCCGCCGTACCGGTCATCCCGGCCAGCTTTTCGTACAGACGGAAGTAGTTCTGGAAGGTGATAGAAGCCAGAGTCTGGTTTTCGTTCTGAATCTCAACGCCTTCTTTTGCTTCAATTGCCTGATGCAGGCCATCAGACCAGCGACGACCCTGCATGGTACGACCGGTGTGCTCATCAACGATAATGACTTCACCGTCTTTCACGATGTAGTCGACGTCGCGGGTAAACAGCACGTGCGCGCGCAGTGCCGCCGTCACGTGGTGCATCAGCATAATGTTGGTTGGCGAGTAAAGTGATTCACCCTCTTCCATAATGCCTTCGCTGACCAGCAGCTCTTCAATATTCACCAGGCCGCGCTCGGTCAGGTGAACCTGGCGCGCTTTCTCATCAACCGAGAAGTGGCCTTCGCCCTGGAAAGTATCAGAGTCTTCTTTCTCCTGACGGATCAGGTGAGGAATAATTTTATTAACTTTGGTATACATCTCGGAGCTGTCTTCAGCCGGGCCGGAGATGATCAGTGGGGTACGCGCTTCATCGATCAGAATTGAGTCAACTTCATCCACCAGTGCATAGTGCAGCTTACGCTGTACGCGCTCTTCAGGGCTGAACGCCATATTGTCACGCAGGTAGTCAAAGCCGTATTCGTTATTGGTACCGTAAGTGATGTCGGCGGCGTAGGCCTCGCGTTTCGCCGGCGCTGGCATACCTGGCAGGTTGATACCGATGCTCAGGCCGAGAAATTCGAACAGCCCACGGTTATTCTCGGCATCACGCTGTGCCAGATAGTCGTTGACGGTGACAACGTGTACGCCTTTACCGCTTAACGCATTCAGATAAGCAGGCAGCGTCGCGGTCAGAGTTTTACCTTCACCGGTGCGCATTTCCGCGATGCAGCGGTCGTTCAGTACCATACCGCCAAGCAGCTGGACGTCAAAGTGACGCATGCCGAACACGCGCTTACTGGCTTCACGTACGGTGGCAAAAGCTTCAGGAATCAGGCTGTCTACGGTTTCGCCCTTTTTCAGGCGCGCGCGGAATTCGTCAGTTTTGGCTTTCAGCTCATCGTCAGTAAGCTTTACAAATTCTGGCTCCATCTTATTGATGGCATCTACAGCTTTACGCATACGGCGTAAAGTACGATCGTTACGGCTACCAAAAACCTTGGTTAAAATTGTCGTCAACATAATAAATACTTCTCTCCAGCCGGGCTTTTATACGGCTTACAGCGTTGTTTTGATTATTTAAGTTTGTAGAGCTGTGCTCTGAATCGTTCAGGCGAGAGTAGCCGGTCCGGCACGAATGCCCTGAACCTGCGCCAGCCACAAACCGCTGTGATAAGCAGCGCGCAGCGCTTCATTACGGCGTGGAGTATCACGGATAATAACCGGAGGACGAGACTCGTGAGTCAATAACGCATTGAGCGTGTCGAGCAGCGCGAGTTTCTGGACTTCAAGCGGTAACGCCTGCTCTGCCGTCGGCAGATGCTGTGGCGTTAAGGCAAAAGAGAGGTGGCGAATAACGATGCGGATCGCATGCTGGTGCCAGTAATCGACGTTAAAGTTCGGACGACGTGCGCTTTCCTGTAGCAGCGCCAGGCTGTCAAAACGTGCGACTTTACCAATAGTCAGGCTATTGGATGACGTTTCAGGGCTTCTCTGCTCGCTGGCATGGGTGACAGGCAGGCCAAAACTCGCCGCGACCATCCCCAACAGGAGATGCGGCCAGAAGTAACGCCTGCCAAATTGTCGCCAACGATTAAGAATGCCGATCACTTTTTTCCGCCACTGCGCCCAAACCTCTGCGGCTGGGGTCACTGAAATCAATAGTTTTACTGAGGCCAAATATTACCATTATTAGTCACTGTCGACATCAGGATATATCTATCCGCAGCGGGAAATGTCCGGTTATCTGCACAAGAAAACAGCAGCTAAACACGAAAAACCGGCAGTAACGCGGCATTGGAGGCAGTAGATGGGATTACTGAAAGAGGAAAAATAATAGAACGACTGGCCTCACTGGCCGGAGAGAGTACCAGCTCAACCAGTCGTAATAGTCAGTTCAGGCTTACGCCAGAACCAGATTTGGTGCCTTGAATGCCAGCGGAAGTTCGGCTTCGTCTTCAAACGTTGCCCATTCCCAGGCTTCCTGCTTCGCCATAACCGCCTGCAACAGCTTGTTATTTAATGCATGACCAGATTTGAATGCGGTAAACGCACCAATGATATTGTGGCCACACATAAACAGGTCACCGATCGCATCAAGCATTTTGTGACGGACAAATTCGTCTTCAAAGCGTAAACCGTCTTCGTTCAATACGCGGTAGTCATCCACCACGATTGCACAATCGAAGCTGCCGCCGAGGCACAGGCCGCGGGACTGCAGATATTCGATTTCACGCATAAAGCCGAAAGTACGTGCACGGCTGATCTGACGCACAAACGCTTCAGCAGAGAAGTTCATGCTGTAACGCTGCGCGCTGGAATCAATCGCCGGATGGTTAAAATCGATGGTAAAGTCCAGCGAAAAACCATTGTATGGCTTGATCTCAGCCCATTTGTCACCGTCTTCAACCCGGACTGGTTGTTTGACGCGAACAAATTTCTTGGCGCTGTTCAGCTCTTCAATGCCTGCGTCCATCAGCAGATAGACAAAGGGTGCTGCGCTGCCGTCCATAATCGGGATTTCAGGCGCATCAACTTCAACCACAATGTTATCAATACCCAGACCGGAAAGTGCTGCGTTCAGGTGCTCGACTGTTGAAATACGCACGCCATGCTCATTAACCAGGCAAGTTGAGAGCATGGTATCACGCACGGATTTGGCATCAGCCGGGAAATCAACCGGTGGATTCAAGTCAGTGCGACGATAGATGACCCCGGTGTTAGCCGACGCAGGGCGTAAAGTCAGCGTGACTTTTTTGCCGGTATGTAAACCGACTCCAGTCGCCTGAACAATACGTTTTAATGTCCGTTGTTTGATCATCGCATTATCTCGCAAAAATTACTCATCCGACCGCCAGTGTATATCACTGACGGGCGAACATTTTAGCACAAAGAGCGGAGAATCCAAATTCTCAGGCAATTCTTAGTCAGCCTGCTTACGCAGGAAGGCTGGAATATCCAGATAATCTGGTTCTTTATTGGTCTGTGCACTTTGATCGTTCACCACTTTCGCGGCCGGTTTTTGCTCCTGAGGCAGTGGAGCCATACCGTGCTGCTGGTAGCGATGATCCATCACTGGCTGGCTGGATTGCTTGTTGGTAACCAGCGTAATTTCTGGACGTTTGTCCATGCCGATACCGGTCGCAACCACAGTCACACGCAGTTCGTCGTTCATTTCCGGGTCGAGAGAAGTACCAATCACCACTGTCGCGTTATCAGACGCGAAAGCACGGATGGTGTTACCCACGGTTTCGAACTCATCCAGACGCAGGTCAAAGCCCGCGGTGATGTTAACCAGCACGCCACGCGCACCAGAAAGGTCGATATCTTCCAGCAGTGGGCTGGAGATCGCCATTTCTGCGGCTTCTTCCGCACGGTCTTCACCACAAGCGACGCCAGAACCCATCATTGCGTAACCCATTTCAGACATCACGGTACGCACGTCAGCGAAGTCGACGTTCATCAGACCCGGACGGGTGATCAGCTCGGCGATACCCTGCACCGCGCCTTTCAGTACGTCGTTAGCCGCACCGAATGCGTCGAGCAGAGAGATACCACGGCCCAGCACTTTCAGCAGCTTGTCGTTAGGAATAGTAATCAGTGAATCGACATGCTTGGACAGCTCGGCGATACCCTGCTCGGCAAAGGCCATGCGCTTTTTGCCTTCAAAATTGAAAGGCTTGGTCACCACGGCAACCGTCAGGATACCTAAATCTTTCGCCACTTCGGCAACGACAGGCGCTGCACCGGTACCAGTACCGCCACCCATGCCGGCGGCGATAAACACCATGTCAGCGCCTTCCAGAGCTGAACGCAGTGCTTCACGATCTTCCTCAGCAGAGTTACGACCGACTTCCGGGTTTGCACCAGCACCCAGACCTTTGGTGATTCCATTACCAATTTGAATCGTCTGACCGACCGCAGTTTTACGTAACGCTTGCGCGTCAGTATTCACAGCGAAGAATTCAACACCTTCGATGCGCTCACGCACCATATGCTCTACGGCATTGCCACCGCCCCCGCCGACGCCGATGACTTTAATCACCGCGTCATTGGTTAATTCCATAGGTTCAAACATAATTTCTCTCCGTTATGTGCCTGTCGCCTGGGGATCTAATAATACCTGTTATCTTTCACGCTACAGCGGTGTTAGCCGTAATGCGAAATTTTTTTAGGTAAGAATCCCCTTTACTAAAAATTAAAACTCTTTTCTCAGCCAGCTGTTGATACGTTTAAACCAGTTACCGACCGAGGCTCTTTTTTCAATATCAGCTTCACCGTTCAGGTGAGACTCTTTTCCGTAGTGCAGTAAGCCTACCGCTGTTGAGTAGTAAGGCTCCTGAGCATAATCGGTTAAGCCGGTTATGTTCAGCGGCTGGCCAATTCGTACCTGCGTGTGAAAAACACGCTGGGCACAGGCAGCCAGCCCTTCAATTTGTGCCGCACCGCCGGTCAGAACAATCCCCGCCGCCAGATGGTGTTTTACGCCCTGCTGACGCAGCTGTTCCTGCAACTGCAGAATCTCTTCATTAACCAGATTCAGCAGTTCGGTGTAACGCGGTTCAATGACTTCAGCCAGCGTCTGACGCTGCAGACTTCTTGGCGGACGCCCACCGACGCTCGGTACTTCGACGTTTTCGTCTTTGCCCACGATGGAGCCAAGGGCACAACCATGGCGAACTTTGATCGCTTCAGCATCGGTTGGCGGCGTACCGAAGGCGTAAGCGATATCGCTGGTCACCACATTGCCAGCATACGGAATCACTTTAGTGTGACGCAGTGCGCCGCCAGTATAGACTGCGATATCCATGGTGCCACCGCCGACATCCACCACGCAAACGCCCAGCTCGCGTTCATCCTCGGTCAGCACCGCAAAGCTTGATGCCAGACCGGCAAAGATCAGTTGGTCAACTTTGAGGCCACAACGTTCAACGGCTTTAACAATGTTTTTTGCCATGTCGTTGTGACAGGTGATCAAATGCACTTTTGCCTGCATACGCACGCCGGATAAACCGACCGGATTTTTGATCCCTTCCTGATAGTCGATCGCATATTCCTGAGGAATAACATGCAGAATACGATGCTCATCACGAACGCGGACTGACTTAGCAGTATGTACCACATTCTCTACATCTTCCTGTGTCACTTCCTCTTCGGAAATCGGAACCATCCCGATTTCATTCTGGCAACTGATGTGTTTGCCCGATAATGCGAGGTAAACCGACGAAATCTGGCAGTCGGCCATCAGTTCGGCCTGATCGATAGCGCGCTGTACGCACTTCACTACCGATTCCAGATCGTTAACGCCGCCTTTATCCATACCGCGGGAAGGACAGCTGCCGACCCCGATAATATTGACCATGCCATCGGGCAGAACTTCCCCTACTAAAGCGGCAACCTTCGCGGTGCCGATCTCGAGTCCAACTACCAGTTTTCTGTCCGTCGACTTGATCATTGTTGTTTAGCCTGTGCCTGATTCTGTTGCTGGTTACTGTCCTGCGGCTCAATAAATGCCGGTGCCCATCCTACTGCCGCGCCAGAGTCATAACGCAGATCTACGTAATCGATGCGTTTGTTCTCTGCCGTCGCCTGCTGCTGTAGCGAAGGATAGAGCTGCATAAAACGCTTCAAACGCTTCATGTCATCATTACGTCCAAGTTCGATGCGGATATCGTCGCCCGTCACCAGCTGCCATGAACGTCGTGCCGTCATTGAGGCCATCTTCAACTTAAACTTATCTGCTGCCAGCACCTGGCTCATCTCGCGATAACCGGTGAGGACTTCCTGCTCGCTGCCTTCAGGGCCATACAGCATCGGCATCTCTTCCTTGCCAAGATGATTTGCCGGGACGCTGAATGATTTACCCTCAGCATCAACCATATGCAGGTCATTCCAGCGCGCAACCGGAACATATTCAACCAGATGAATCTTTAATTCGTCCGGCCACTGCTTACGCACGCTTACCTGCTGAATCCACGGCAGACGTTCAATTTGCTGCTGAATAACGTTAACGTCCTGCGACATAAACGTTCCCGGCGAGCCCAGTGACAAAATCGCCTGACGAATATCGTCATGGGTGGTGTAGTGGGTTTTTCCGGTCACCACCAGCCTCGACAGCGGCAAGCGCGACGCGTCATTCATCCACTTCAGCACCACCAGCCCGCCGAACGCCATGGTGCCTAACACCATGAGCAGGAAAATAATGCCTGCCAGCCGTGAGCCATTACTGCGTCCGGTGCGCGCCTTCTCCTGCGCTTCCCGGTTACGTACATTCAGAGCCGCCTGAGACATATCAGTCAGCCAGCTCCAGAATACGGGTTACCAGCTGCGAGAAAGAGAGACCTGCCTGCTTCGCTGCCATCGGTACCAGACTATGGCTGGTCATGCCCGGCGAGGTATTCACCTCCAGCAGACAGAAAGCGCCTTCGCTATCCATCATTACATCAACCCGACCCCAGCCGCTGCAACCCAGCGCACGCCACGCATCCATCACCAACGCGCTTAATTCGGCTTCGCGTTCGGCGGTCAGGCCGCTTGGGCAGAAGTACTCAGTATCATCAGAGATGTACTTGGCCTGATAATCATAAAAATCACTGGCCGGCTGAATACGAATCGACGGCAGAATGTCTTCGCCGACAATCGCCACCGTGTACTCAGGGCCACTTAAAAATTTCTCAACCAGCACTTCGTCATCATGACGGAACGCTTCTTCCAGCGCTGCTGGCAGATCAGCAGGCTGATTAACACGCGAGATACCGACGCTGGAACCTTCGCAACTTGGTTTCACAAACACCGGCATACCCAGCGCGGCGATGCGTTCAGCCAGTTCGCCCGTCACCCCAGCATTCATCTGCTGACGGTTAATCACCACATACGGTGACACTGGCAGACCCGCGCCCTGCCACAGCAGTTTGGTGCGCATCTTATCCATGGTGATGGCCGAAGCCATCACGCCGCTGCCGGTGTAAGGAATTTGCAGAAACTCCAGCAGCCCCTGTAACGTCCCGTCTTCCCCGCCACGGCCATGCAGAGCGATAAACGCTTTGGCAAAACCTTCTTCTTTCAGGCGCATTGGCGAAAAGTCACGAATATCGACAGCATGCGCGTTAATACCCGCCTGCTGCAACCCTGCCAGAACCGCACTGCCTGAAAGCAAAGACACATCACGTTCTGCGGAGGTCCCACCCAGCAATACCGCTACTTTCTCAGCCATGATGTTCTTCTCCATTAGTGATTTGCGGTTGTAACTTGTTATCCGCCAGTTTACGGGCGATTTTACCTACGTTGCCGGCACCCTGAACCAGGATCAGATCGTTGCCTGACAGAGTCGGAGCCAGCATCTCCAGCACGTCGTCATGATCGGGAACCAGGATCGGATCGACTTTGCCACGGCCACGAATGGTGCGGCACAGCGATCGACTGTCAGCACCCGGGATCGCCGACTCGCCAGCGGCATAAACATCCAGCATTAACAGCACGTCTACCTGCGACAGCACATTGGCAAAATCGTCGTACAGATCACGGGTACGCGTATAACGGTGCGGCTGGAAAATCATGACCAGTTTCTTATCTGGCCAGCCGGCGCGTGCCGCTTTAATCGTCGCATCGACTTCGGTCGGGTGATGACCGTAGTCATCAACCAGCATCGCGCTACCTTCAGTACCGTTGACGTTAGCCAGCGGGTATTCGCCGAGGAAGTCGAAGCGGCGGCCAGTGCCCTGGAAGCTCTCCAGCGCACTGAGAATATCTTCATCCTCAATGCCTTCTTCACTGGCCACTGCTACAGCAGCGGCAGCATTCAGCGCGTTATGTCGGCCTGGTGCGTTAAGCGTGACGTTCATTAACGGCTTATCGTGGCGCACCAGCGTGAAATGGCCCTGAGCACCGTGCTGCTGATAATTTTCGATACGCACGTCAGCATCATCACTGAAACCGTAAGTCGTCACCTGACGGCCAACCCGCGGCAGCAAGTCGCGGATAACGGCATCATCAATACACATTACTGCACGACCATAAAACGGCAGGTTATGCAGGAAGTTAATAAACGTCTGCTTCAGATTTTCGAAGTCGCCCTGGTAAGTATCCATATGGTCGGCTTCAATATTGGTGACAATCGCCACCATCGGTTGCAGATGCAGGAACGACGCGTCGCTCTCATCCGCTTCGGCAATCAGATAACGGCTGCTGCCCAGGCGAGCATGCGTGCCCGCCGCTTTAACCAGACCACCGTTAACAAAAGTCGGGTCCAGGCCACCTTCAGCATAAATACTGGAAACCATCGCCGTGGTGGTGGTTTTACCGTGCGTACCGGCAACCGCAATACCGTGACGGTAGCGCATCAGTTCAGCCAGCATTTCAGCACGGCGGATCACCGGGATACGGGCCTCACGTGCGGCAACGATCTCCGGGTTATACTGAGAAACTGCCGTCGACACCACCACTACGCTGGCGTCACTGACGTTTTCCGGGCGATGGTTAAAATAAATGGTGACGCCAAGGGCCGCCAGATGCTGGGTAACCGGGTTCGGCGCTAAATCAGAACCACTAATCTCATAACCTTCGTTGGCCAACACTTCGGCAATACCGCCCATGCCAGCACCACCGATGCCGACAAAGTGAATGTGCCGGACGCGACGCATCTCGGGCACCATTAAACGCAGTTTCGCCAATTGTTGTGTATTCATCTTTTCTGCCTGTTGCGAGCCGTGTTGATCCGGCCCCTGAAAATCATATTTATAATGCCGTGGCGGCGACGGCGTCAGCGACGCGTTGTGTCGCGTCCGGAATCGACGCTGCGCGTGCCTTTTCAGCCATCAGCAGCAGCGTTGGGCGATCCCAGCCTGCCAGCGTTTCTGCCACCACATCCGCCGTAAACTGCGGCTGCTCAAAAATTTTGGCTGCACCCGCTTGCTCCAGCGGCAGTGCATTCCAGTACTGCTGACGATCTTTATGCTGAAACGGCACAAAAATCGCTGGTAAACCGGCGGCAGCGATTTCGCTGACGGTTAACGCGCCCGAACGACACACCACCACATCAGCCCAGGCGTAGGCCGCAGCCATATCATCGATAAACTCAGTGACTTTATGCTGCGTTTGCCCGACGTCCTGATAAGCCTTTCGCACGCTATCCAGCGCGCCTTTGCCGGTCTGATGCCAGAGCGTGATGCCATCAGCCATTTTCGCCGCGACCTGGGGCAGCGTCTGGTTCAGTATTCGCGCGCCCTGGCTACCGCCGATCACTAACACACGAATCGGGCCTTCACGCCCGGCCAGTCGCTCGCCGGGTAACGGCAGCGCCAGCACGTCGGTACGCACCGGATTGCCAACCACATCGGCATTCGGAAACGCACCTGGAAACGCCTGCAGCACTTTTTTGGCAATTTTGGACAGCCATTTATTGGTCAGTCCGGCAATACCATTTTGTTCATGCAGCACCACCGGGATACCGCAACTCCAGGCCGCCAACCCGCCGGGACCGGAGACATAGCCGCCCATCCCCAGCACCACGTCTGGCTGATACGCTTTCATAATCGCCCGCGCCTGACGCCAGGCGGAGAAAATGCGCATCGGTGCCAGTAACAGAGCTTTCACACCTTTGCCGCGCAGGCCGGTGATACGAATAAAATCAATCTCGATGCCGTGTTTGGGAACCAGATCCGCTTCCATTCGGTCTGCGGTGCCAAGCCAGCGAACCTGCCAGCCTTGCTCCATCAGATGGTGTGCTACTGCCAGCCCGGGGAATACATGCCCACCGGTTCCGCCAGCCATCACCATCAGTCGCTTACCACTCATCGGGCACCTCGTGTAAACGCCTGCGCTTTTGCCAGACGCGTTTCATAATCAATACGCAATAACAGTACGATAGCCGTCGACATAATAATCAGACTGGAACCACCGTAACTGATCAGCGGCAGCGTCAGACCTTTGGTCGGCAGCATGCCCGCGGCAGCACCGACGTTAACCAACGCCTGGAAGCTAAACCACACGCCAATCGAACAGGCTAAAAAGCCGGAAAAACGCTGGTCAAGCTCTAATGCCCGGCGGCCAATCGACATCGCACGAAAAGCGACGAAGAATACCATTAACAGGGCAAAAACCACACCGATATAACCCAGTTCTTCCCCGATAATCGAGAAAATGAAGTCGGTATGTGCTTCCGGTAAATACTCCAGTTTTTGTACTGAATTACCTAAGCCCTGGCCCCAGAACTCACCGCGACCAAACGCCATCAGCGACTGGGTCAGCTGGTAGCCGCTGCCGAAAGGATCTTCCCATGGATCCCAGAAGGAAGTGACGCGGCGCATACGGTACGGTTCAGCAATAATCAGCAAGCAAACGGCAAAAATCCCCGAGCCGATAATTGCCAGAAATTGCCATAACTTCGCCCCTGCCAGGAACAGCATCGCCAGCGTAGTAACAAACAGCACCACCACCGTACCGAGGTCAGGTTGTGCCAGCAGTAACACCGCCAGCACCACCATTACGCCCATCGGCTTACAGAATCCCCAGAAGTTGTGACGGACTTCCTCTACCTTGCGCACCAGATAGCTGGCGAGATAGCAGAACAATGACAGCTTCGATAACTCTGCTGGCTGGATACGTAGCGGCCCAAGGGCAATCCAGCGCGATGCGCCGTTGACCGAGCTACCGACGACCAGCACAATCAACAGCATCACTACCGAGGCCACCAGCATAATATTGCTGTAACGCTGCCAGACTTCCATTGGCACCCGCAGTGTTACCAGCGCCATGCCAAACGCCAGCAGCAGATAGAATGCTTCACGCTTGGCAAAGAAGAACGGATCTTCTGACAAACGCTGCCCCACCGGCATCGATGCCGATGTCACCATCACAAAACCGATAATCGCCAGACCAAAAGTCAGCCACAGCAACGTGCGGTCATACAGCACCATTGACGAGGCGTCTTTTTCACGCGATCCCATCACCCAATCTTTCAGACGATGAGAAATGCCGCCAGCAAGGCTCAGACCAGGAAAACGCATCAGCCAAGCTCCTTAGCCAGTTGCACAAACAGATCGCCACGCTGTTCAAAGTTACGGAACTGATCGAGGCTGGCACAAGCCGGCGACAGCAGCACCATATCGCCCGGCTGCAGCTGGACAGCAATCTGTTCCATCGCCTGCTGCAGGGTCTCGGTGCGTACTGAAATTTCAGGGCGTAAGTCTGCCAGTGCGGCAGCGTCACGTCCGAAGCAGTACACCCGCACGTTATCGCCTTGCAGATAGCGCGCCAGCGGGCTGAAGTCGGCTGATTTACCGTCACCGCCCAACAGCAGCCACAGCGTGCCCTGAACCTGCAAGCCATTCAGCGCCGCTTCAGTACTGCCGACATTGGTCGCTTTAGAATCGTTAATCCAGCGCACGCCGTTATGCTGCCATGCAAGCTGGAAACGGTGCGCCAGCCCGCTGAAAGTGGTCAATGCTTTCATGCTGGTTGCACGCGGCAGGCCAACGGCATCTGCCAGCGCCAGCGCGGCCAGCGCATTGGTGTAATTATGCTGCCCGACGAGATACATCTCATCGGCATTCAATACTTTTTCACCATCCGCACGCAGCCAGGTGCTGCCCTGCTGACGGTTAAGATGATAATCACCGACGTCAGCGCCAAAGCTAATGCAGCGCTTATCCGCCCCGCGCACCGGCATGGTCAGCGCGTCATCGGCATTAACCACGCATACTGCGGCATTTTCATAAATACGTAACTTCGCGGCGCGATACTGCTGCAAACCGAGCGGATAGCGGTCCATATGGTCCTCAGTAACATTGAGGATGGTCGCCGCCGCCGCTTTCAGACTGTGGGTGGTCTCCAGCTGAAAGCTTGACAGTTCCAGTACATACAGCTGCGCCGGGTGCTGCAGTAACGTCAGCGCCGGTAAACCAATATTTCCGCCGACACCCACTGCCCAGCCAGCGGCTTTCGCCATCTCACCCACCAGCGTGGTGACGGTGCTTTTACCGTTAGAGCCGGTAATCGCCACGATCGGTGCTTTCGCTTCGCGGCAAAACAGCTCGATATCACCGATAATCTCAACTCCCGCCGCGGCGGCATCCATTAAAGAAGGATGTGCCAGCGCCATACCCGGGCTGGCAATAATCAAATCGGCGGCCTGCAACCAGCCATCATCGAGCGAGCCTAAATGACGCTCCACCGTTTCCGGCAGCTTATCGAGGCCTGGCGGTGACAGTCGGGTATCCATCACGCGTGGCGTAACGCCTTGCGCTAAAAAGAAATCAACACAGGACAGGCCGGTCAGGCCCAACCCGATAATGACGACTTTTCTACCCTGATAGTCTGCCATGATTAACGCACCTTCAGTGTCGCCAGGCCAATCAGCACCAGCATCAGTGAAATAATCCAGAAGCGCACAATCACGCGCGGCTCCGGCCAGCCTTTCAGTTCATAGTGGTGGTGAATCGGCGCCATGCGGAAAATACGTTGTCCGCGCAGCTTAAACGATCCCACCTGCAGAATGACCGACAGGGTTTCAACCACAAACACCCCGCCCATAATTACCAGCAGAAACTCCTGACGCAGCAGCACGGCAATCGTGCCGAGCGCGCCGCCCAGCGCCAGCGAGCCGACGTCACCCATAAATACCTGCGCCGGATAGGTGTTGAACCATAAGAAGCCCAGACCGGCACCGACAATGGCGGTACAAACAATCACCAGCTCACCGGCATGACGCAGATAAGGAATATGTAAGTAGGCGGCAAAATTAACGTTACCGGTTGCCCAAGCCACCAGCGCAAAGCCCGCAGCCACAAACACCGTCGGCATAATTGCCAGACCATCCAGCCCGTCGGTCAGGTTGACCGCATTACTGGTACCAACAATCACAAAATAGGCCAGCAGCAGATACAGCAAACCAAGCTGCGGCATGATGTCTTTAAAGAACGGCACCACCAGCTCGGTGGCCGGGGTATCTTTGCCGATGGCGTACATCACAAAAGCAACCGCCAGCGCAATCACCGACTGCCAGAAATATTTCCAGCGGGCGATTAATCCTTTAGTGTCTTTACGTACTACTTTGCGGTAGTCATCAATAAAGCCGACGATGCCGTAACCCACCAGTACAAACAGCACGCACCAGACATACGGATTCGACGGATAGGCCCACATCAGTACCGAAATGGTAATCGACGTGAGGATCATAATGCCGCCCATCGTCGGCGTGCCGCGCTTGCTGAAATGCGACTCCGGACCGTCGTTACGCACCACCTGACCAATTTGTAATTTTTGCAGATACGCGATCAGGCGCGGTCCCATCCACAACGAGAGGAACAGCGCGGTCAGCAGGCTGACGATGGCGCGAAACGTCAAATAGGAAAAGACGTTAAAGCCAGAATAAAAAGCGACCAAATGTTCGGCCAGCCAGACTAACATGTTCCTTTCTCCTTTAAGGCCTGTACTACCTGCTCCATGGCGGCACTACGTGAACCTTTAACTAAAATGGTTAACTCTTGATGCTCGGACAGCAGCGCTGATAAACGTGCGATCAGCGCTGGCTTATCATTAAAATGCTCGCCAACACCGCTGGCCTCGCTGATACCTTTACTCAGCGTACCGACACTCAATACCCGATCGATGCCTGCCAGACGCGCCGCGTCACCCACCTCACGATGGCACTCAACGGCTTCTGCGCCCAGTTCACCCATATCACCTACCACCATCACGCGGTAACCGGGCATTTCTGCCAGCACCTGTGCGGCGGCGGTCATCGAGCCAACGTTGGCGTTATAGCTGTCATCAATCAGCAACTGCGTGGCGTTTAACGCTACCGGGAATAAACGCCCCGGCACCGCTTTCAGTGAGGCTAACCCTTGCTGAATCGCGTCAAGAGGCGCATCAACCGACAGCGCCAGTGCAGCAGCAGCCAGCGCGTTAGCGATATTGTGACGACCAGGCAGCGGCAGCGTGATTTCCGCTGCCCCTGCTGGCGTATGCAGGGTGAACTGCGTGCCCTGGGTGCTGAAACGAATATTGCTGGCATAGAAATCGCTGTCTGGCTGCGACTCAACCGAGAAACGCCACAGCGTTTTATGGTGCAGGTGGTTCTGCCAGTGCGGCCAGTCATTGCTGTCAGCATTGATAATGGCGGTGCCGGTTGCTGACAGGCCTTCGAAAATTTCGCCTTTGGCTTTCGCAACGCCTGCCAGCGAACCAAACCCTTCCAGATGCGCCGCGGCGAGGTTATT
This sequence comes from Winslowiella sp. 2C04, assembly GCF_050037805.1. Classification (NCBI taxonomy): domain Bacteria; kingdom Pseudomonadati; phylum Pseudomonadota; class Gammaproteobacteria; order Enterobacterales; family Erwiniaceae; genus Winslowiella; species Winslowiella sp. 2C04. The sequence goes on from NZ_CP188300.1 coordinate 3,887,127, forward strand.
CACCAGCGCGGTTTCCGGACGGGTCAAATCGGTGGTGTAGGCAATTTCACCCTGATGGTTAGCCCCCAGCTCAATCACCGCAAACTGGTGCTCCGGCGTCAGGCGTAACAGCGTCAGCGGCACGCCGATGTCGTTATTCAGATTACCGGCGGTATACAGCGTCTCACCGCAAACGCGCAGAATCGCCGCGGTCATCTCTTTTACCGAAGTCTTGCCGGACGAACCGGTCAGTGCCACCACACGGGCCGTGCTCTGCTGGCGTACCCAGCCCGCCAGCTGACCCAGCGCAATACGTGTGTCATTAACCACCACCTGCGGCACCGCCACTGGTAAGTGCTTACTTACCAGCAAAGCTGCCGCGCCATTCGTAATGGCATCAGCAACAAACTCATGGGCATCAAAGCGTTCGCCTTGCAGCGCGATAAATAGCGCGCCCGCAGACACTTTGCGCGTGTCGGTGGTGACCTCAGCAAAATTCAGGTCGCCGCCGTGCAGCTTACCTGCGGTAATGTCGGCCAGCTGCTGCAGAGAAAGGGCGATCATGCCACCACTCCCAGTAAGCGGGCGACCGTCACACGATCGGAGTAATCCAGTCGGCGATTGCCGACCAGCTGATAATCTTCGTGGCCTTTACCGGCAACCAGCACCACGTCATCTTCCTGCGCCTGCATAATGACGTTAGTGACCGCTTGCGCACGCCCGTGCACTACCCGTGCGCGGCCTGCATCGAGTAAGCCGGAAAGAATACCTTCGACAATTGCCGCAGGTTCTTCACCGCGCGGGTTGTCATCAGTAATCACCACCACGTCGGAGAACTGCTCGGCAATCGCGCCCATTAGTGGGCGCTTACCTTTATCACGATCGCCGCCACAGCCGAACACACACCACAGCTGACCTTTACAGTGCAGTCGCGCCGCTTCCAGTGCTTTTTCCAGCGCGTCCGGCGTGTGAGCATAATCCACCACTACCGTTGCCTTGCCTGGCGCATTGAACACTTCCATGCGGCCACAAACTGGCTGTAACTGATTACCGGTAGCGATCAGGCCGTCCAGCGGGTAGCCCAGCGACAGTAAGGTCGCCAGCGCCACCAGCAGATTACTGACGTTAAACGCGCCCATCAGGCGGCTGTCGATAACGCCATTACCCCAGCTGGATTCGAAGGTAATTGAGGCACCGTTGTCGTGATAATTAACCTCGGTGGCTTTCAGCCAGCGACCACGGCAACCCGGCTGCAGATTGTTTTGCATGGTGACGGCAACGGCATCCGGCAGGTTAAGTAACCAGCGGTAACCGACTTCGTCATCAGCATTGATAATCATCTGCCCGACCTGATGCTCAGAGAACAGCAGCCATTTGGCGGCTTCATAACGCGTCATATCACCATGGTAATCCAGGTGATCGCGACTGAGATTAGTAAATGCGGCAGCGGCAAATGGCAGCGCCGCAACGCGATGCTGTACCAGCCCGTGTGAGGAGACTTCCATGGCGGCGACGGTCGCGCCCTTTTCCACCAGGGAGTGCAGCACGTGCTGAACATCCACCGCAGAGCCAGTGGTGTTTTCAGTCGACACCAGCTGACCATACAGGCCGTTACCGACGGTACCCATTACCGCGCCGGTTTCACCCAGCAGATTGGCCCACTGCGCCAGCAGCTGGGTGGTAGTCGTTTTACCGTTGGTTCCGGTCACGCCAATCAGGCGCAGTTGCTCGCCCGGTTGCTGATAAAAGCGCCCGGCCAGCGCCGATAAACGCTGTGGCAGCTGTGCCAGATAAATCACCGGCACGCCGTGCATTTCGACGATATCACCATCTTCTGCGACGCCTTCGGCTTCAGCAATCACCGCAGCCACACCCTGCGCGATAGCTTGCGGGATAAAACGTCGCCCATCGGCCTGATGGCCGGCAACCGCCACAAACAGATCGCCGGATGCCGCCTGGCGGCTATCCAGTGTCATTTCACGAAGCGGGCGCTCCGGTGCACCGGGCACCCATGGAGCCAGTAAGTCGCGCAAGTTACGATCTGCCACCTGATCCCTCTTTCTTGTTAAGTACCACATCGTTCTTATCCGTGGTCGGCAGCGCATCCGGCTCGATGTTCATGGTGCGTAATACACCGCCCATGATGGCACCAAACACCGGCGCAGAAACCGCACCACCATAATATTTACCGGCCTGTGGATCGTTAATCACCACCACCAGTGCAAAACGAGGATGGCTCGCAGGCGCAACGCCTGCGGTATAAGCAATGTATTTATTGACGTAGCGACCATCCGGGCCGACTTTTTTCGCGGTACCGGTCTTAATCGCTATGCGATAACCTTTAATTGCCGCTTTTACGCCACCGCCGCCCGGCAATGCCACGCTTTCCATCATGTGCACCACGGTTTTCACCAGGTCTTCAGGGAAGACGCGCTCGCCATTAACCGGCGGGTCAACTTTGGTAATCGACAGCGGACGAGCGATGCCATAGCTGCCAATCGTTGCGTAGACTCGCGCTAACTGTAACGGCGTTACCATTAGCCCGTAGCCGAAAGAGAAGGTGGCCCTCTCTATGTCAGACCACCGTTGTTTTTGAGGATATAAGCCACTGCTTTCTCCGACCAACCCCAAATTGGTCGCCTTACCCAATCCAAAGCGCGCGTAAGTATCTACTAACGCTGAGGATGGCATCGCTAACGCCAGCTTTGAAACACCGACGTTACTCGATTTCTGCAAAACCCCGGTCAGGGTCAATTCGCTGTAGCGCGCCACGTCTTTGATCTCATGACCATTAACGCGGTACGGCACGGTATTCAGTACGGTATTCTCTTTCACCACGCCACGTTGCAGCGCAGTCATCACCACCATCGGCTTCACCGTTGAACCGGGTTCGAAGATGTCGGTGATGGCACGGTTACGCATGACGTCTTTTGGCGTACCGCTGAGGTTATTCGGGTTATAGGCCGGGCTGTTCGCCATCGCCAGCACTTCGCCGGTATTCACATCCACCAGCACCGCAGTACCGGATTCGGCTTTGTTAAACGCCACGGCATTGTTCAGCTCGCGATAGACCAGCGCCTGCAAGCGCTCATCAATGCTTAACGCCAGGTTATGTGCGGCCTGGCTGTCCACCGAGGAGATATCTTCAATTACCCGGCCATAGCGGTCTTTACGCACGGTACGTTCACCGGGCTGGCCAGTCAGCCATTTATCGAAGCTCTTCTCTACCCCTTCGATGCCCTGACCGTCGATATTGGTAAAGCCAATCAGATGTGAGGTGACCTGCCCGGCGGGATAGTAACGACGCGACTCTTCGCGCAAATAAATGCCCGGCAGTTTCAGTTTTTTGATGTAGTCGCCAATCGCCGGGTTAACCTGGCGCGCCAGATAGACAAAACGCCCTTTTGGGTTGGCATTTACGCGGCCAGCCAGCTGATCGAGCGGAATAGACAGCGCATCGGACAGCGCTTTCCAGCGGCTGTCGAGGGTGACGCCGCCATGTTCATGCAACACTTTCGGATCGGCCCAAATGGCGTTTACCGGCACGCTGACCGCTAACGGACGCCCGGCGCGATCGCTGATCATTCCGCGCGCGGTAGGCACTGCCTGCACGCGCAGCGAGCGCATATCACCTTCACGCACCAGCTTGTCCGGGTTGATCACCTGCAGATAAGCCACCCGCAGCAGTAAGCCAGTCAGAGCCAGTAAAATACAACCGCACAGCAACGCAAAACGCCAGCTTACAAAGCTGGCCTGATCTTCCTGTTTTTTCAATTTAAGCGTCTTGGTTGCAGCTTTCATTGAGTCCGTGGTTCCTTATTATTGCTGTACCACTATATTTTCCTGCGCCGGATCGACATGCTGCATCTGCAGCTTCTCGGTGGCCGTGCGCTCAACCCGGCTATGATCGCCCAGGGCATTTTCTTCCAGAATCAGGTTGCGCCACTCAATGTCCAGCGCATCCCGCTCCAGTACTAACTGTTCACGCTGCGCGGTCAGCAGGCGGGTCTTATGGGCAGTTGTTACCACCAGAACCGCTGAAACCAGCACCGCAACCACCAGGATTAACGGAATCTTTCCGTGACGGAGCAGATCGCCACCGATAACACCGGGTAAGCTGTGGCGCTCATTGCCAATCACGAGGCGGTCCTTTCTGCGATACGCAATACTGAACTGCGGGCGCGTGGATTTTCACCCACCTCAGCTTCGCCCGGCATCATCTTGCCCAGCGCCTTCAGCTGACGACCACCGAGGCTGGCCAGCTGCGCTTCGGTCATAGGAATACCGGCCGGAACCTGCGGGCCTCGGCTTTGTTCACGCATAAAGCGCTTCACAATGCGGTCTTCCAGCGAGTGAAAGCTAATTACCGATAAGCGTCCTGACGGCGCCAGCGCGATCAGTGCGCCTTTCAGCGCCAGTTCAATCTCTTCCAGCTCGCTGTTAACCCAGATGCGAATCGCCTGGAAGCTGCGGGTAGCCGGATGCTTAAACTTGTCTTTGACCGGAGTAGCCGCGTAAATCACATCGGCCAGCTCTTTGGTGCGCGTCATTGGCTGTTCGCGATTGCGTTCGACGATGGCGCGCGCAATACGTTTGGCAAAACGCTCTTCACCGAAAGTCTTCAGCACAAAAGCAATATCGCTCTCTTCAGCCTGCAACAACCATTCTGCTGCTGAGTGACCGCGCGTTGGGTCCATACGCATATCCAGTGGCCCGTCACGCATAAACGAAAAACCGCGTTCAGCATCATCAAGCTGCGGCGATGAGACGCCGAGATCCAGCAAGATACCGTCGATCTTGCCGGTTAATCCCCGCTCTTCCACATACTCTGCCAGCGCAGAGAATGGGCCATGAATGATGTTAAAACGGGGATCGGTTATTTCTGCAGCGGCTGCGATAGCCTGCGGATCACGATCAATGGCGTAGAGACGGCCCTGTTCTCCAAGTTGGGAAAGAATCAGGCGCGAATGTCCTCCGCGCCCGAACGTGCCATCAATATAGATGCCGTTATCCTTGAGGTTGAGGCCATTTACCGCCTCATCTAACAGCACCGTGGTATGTTTAAAATTATCCTGCATAGCTATAACGACAAATCCTGCAATCGATCAGATAACGGTTCCTGCGTCGACTGCTCAGCGTCAATATCATCCTTGACTTGTTGATACCAGGTCTGTTCATCCCACAGTTCAAACTTGTTGAACTGTCCAACCAGCATCACTTCTTTAGTGAGGTTCGCATGTTGACGAAGGGTATTCGCCAGCAGTAAACGACCTGCATTATCCATCTGGCACTCGCTGGCATGACCCAATAACAGTCGCTGAACGCGACGTTCGGCAGGGTTCATGCTGGACAAGCGAGACAGCTTTTGTTCAATGATTTCCCATTCGGGTAAGGTATAAAGCAACAGGCACGGCTGGTGGAGGTCAATGGTACACACCATTTGCCCCTCGGATTCCCCGATCAGCGTTTCGCGATAGCGCGTTGGCACGGCAAGCCGGCCTTTACTGTCGAGATTGACTAACGTTGCCCCACGGAACATGCCAGTCTCACCCCCGAATTACCCCTTCTCACCACTTTACACCACAAATTCCCACTAAAAGAGTTTACGGAGCGAAGGAAAACATTGTCAAGCCGCAGTACCAGCCTGAAGGCATTATTTCTGAGAGGAAGAAAAGGAAGGAAAGTTAAAAATAAAGCCTGCCTGAACCAAAACAAAAAAATAAGCCGATGAATAATGACAAAAAAATCACGTTAAATTAAATTATGCTCAAAAATATAGCAGCCCAGGTGGGATTAAATTAACCTGCAAACTTTGCGAGCCGGTCTGCATTTTAGGGTATTTCTGAGAGCTTGCACAGTGGGCTGTAGCCGCATGGTGCCTGAAGGCAGCGAGAAACCCCAGCTTATTCAGGGTGACGAATTCAGTCGTTATGAAGGTTATTTTCAATACTTACTATAATTTACCTTAAACTTTCACCAGCATTTTGAATTCTCAGGCAGATTGCCTGTGTAAATTTAAATTTCAGTAAAAATATTAATAGATGTAAAAAAGGCAGCCTGCGCTGCCTTCAATTCAGATTACCTTACGATTTAACTTCCCGCGGCGGAACAAATTACGCCGGATACGGGTTAAACCTGGTTTCGGTTTTCTTGGTTCGTCGAGACTGGCCAGTACCAGCTCCAGCACGCGTTCCGCCACATCACGGTGGCGTTGCCCTACCGCCAGCACCGGACACTCAAGAAAATCGAGCAGTTCATGATCGCCAAAGGTGGCAATCGCCAGATCAATTGGCAAGCGTCCTTCACGTTTCAGCGTCACATCCATCACGCCCTGCAACAGACCAAATGAGGTGGTGAACAGCGCATCAGGCATCGGATGTTCATTCAGGTAGTTTTCAAACAGTGCCGCCGCGGCGGTACGTTCGTAGCTATTGGCATAAATAAAGTCGATATTACGCGGATCGCCTTCCCACGCCTGGCGGAAACCCATCTCGCGTAAGAAGCTGACCGAAAGCTCCGGCAGCGCGCCAAGAAACAGCACATTGTTGACCGGCAGCTTGCGTAATTCGGCGGCCAGCATCTCGGCATCATCCTGGTCGGCACCGACCACACTGGTAAAGTGTTCACGGTCCAGCGCGCGATCCAGCGCAATGATTGGCAGCGGATCGTTAATCCAGCGCTGATAAAACGGATGTTCTGGCGGCAGAGCAGTGGAAACGATAATCGCATCGACCTGACGCTGGAGCAGATGCTCAATACAGCGCATCTCGTTTTCCGGCAAATCTTCAGAACAGGCAATCAGCAGCTGATAACCACGCTGACGCGCCTGGCGCTCAAGATAGTTCGCAATACGCGTGTAGCTGGTATTCTCCAGATCGGGAATAACCAGTCCTATTGAGCGCGTGCGTCCTGCACGCAGTCCCGCAGCGACCGCATTGGGATGGTAATTATGCTCACGCACCACTGCCATCACTTTTTCGACGGTCTTGTCGCTGACACGATACTGCTTAGCTTTGCCATTAATGACATAGCTGGCCGTCGTGCGCGACACACCGGCAAGGCGCGCAATTTCATCCAGTTTCACAATAACCCCACACTTCTGTCGCTACGACCGCGCTGTTAATAGCCATATCGTAGCCATGGATAAGAGATTTGTTACATCTAACAGCAGAAAACAGCGGTGAGCAACCGCTTTTCATCGACTTAGCGGCTCTGATTAACAAAAGTTTTTAGCCGCCGGACGCTTAAGCCAGATTGATATAAGCCATAAAAAAACCCGACCGAAGTCGGGTTGATGATAAATACGGCACGGTACAGCAGGATATCAGCGCAGAATGCGGTCACCACCGCGCGACACACCAACGATACCCGAGCGCGCGATTTCAACAATTTCCGCGACTTCACGTACGGTATTCAGGAAGGCATCGAGCTTGTCACTGGTACCTGCCAGCTGAACCGTGTAAAGCGCAGGCGTCACATCGATGATTTGCCCACGGAAAATTTCCGTGCTGCGCTTCACTTCCTCACGACCGTAACCGCTGGCCTGAATCTTCACCAGCATGATTTCACGCTCAACATGCGATCCTTTGCACAGCTCGCTGACCCGCAGTACATCCACCAGCTTGTGCAGTTGCTTCTCAATCTGCTCCAGCACTTTCTCATCACCGACGGTCTGAATCGTCATGCGTGAGAGCGTCGGATCATCGGTCGGTGCCACCGTCAGGCTTTCAATGTTGTAACCGCGCTGGGAAAACAGGCCAACCACGCGGGACAATGCGCCGGACTCGTTCTCCAGCAATACTGATAAAATGCGACGCATAATTATGTCCTCTCCGTTTTGCTCAGCCACATCTCGTCCATACCACCGCCGCGAATATGCATCGGGTAAACGTGCTCAGTACCGTCGACATTAACATCAACAAATACCAGACGCCCTTTTGCCAATTCTTCCAGCGCGTGTGTCAGTTTCTCTTCCAGCTCTTGCGGATGGTTAATCGCCACGCCAACGTGACCATAGGCTTCCGCCAGGCGCACAAAATCAGGCAGTGATTCCATATAGGATTGCGAATGGCGTCCGGAATAGATCATATCCTGCCACTGCTTCACCATACCAAGGTAGCGGTTGTTCAGATTCAGAACCAGCACCGGCAGGCCATATTGCAGCGCGGTCGACAGCTCCTGAATATTCATCTGAATACTGCCATCGCCAGTCACGCAGACCACGGTTTCATTCGGCAGCGCCAACTTAACGCCCAGTGCAGCGGGCAGGCCAAAGCCCATGGTGCCCAGCCCACCGGAGTTGATCCAGCGACGCGGCTTATCAAACTGGTAGTAAAGCGCGGCAAACATCTGATGCTGACCAACGTCGGATGTTACATAAGCATCACCGTGCGTCAGACGACAAATGGTCTCGATCACCGCTTGTGGCTTGATTTTATCGCTGGTGCGATCGAACTCCAGGCACTGACGAGAACGCCACTGATCGATGCTCTGCCACCAGTCGCGCAGGTTATCAAAGTTCTGCGTCGCATCGGATTGCGCCAGCAGTTCCAGCATCTGCTCCAGCACCTGCTTCGCATCACCGACAATCGGCACATCGGCGGCAACGGTTTTCGAAATCGACGTCGGGTCGATATCGATATGTAACACCGTGGCATTCGGGCAATATTTCGCCAGATTATTGGTGGTGCGATCGTCGAAACGCACGCCAACGGCGAAGATAACGTCAGCGTTATGCATCGTCATATTGGCTTCATAGGTGCCGTGCATACCGAGCATGCCAACAGACTGACGGTGCGTGGCCGGAAAAGCCCCCAGCCCCATCAGGGAAGTGGTCACCGGCAGATTGAGTTTCTCCGCAATCTCGCGCAGCTCATCGTGACAGGCTGAGTTTATTACGCCGCCACCGGCATAAATAACCGGCTTTTTCGCCGCTAGTAAGCTATTTAATGCGCGTTTAATCTGCCCTTTATGACCCTGAGTGGTCGGGTGATAAGAGCGCATGCTGACCGATTCGGGCCAGGCGTAAGGCAGTTTATTGGCCGGATTAAGAATATCTTTTGGCAGATCGATAACCACCGGGCCAGGGCGACCGCTGGACGCCAGCCAGAAGGCTTTTTTAATCGCGCCAGGAATATCTTCGGTGTGTTTCACCAGGAAGCTGTGTTTGACGATTGGACGTGAAATACCGACCATATCGCACTCCTGGAAGGCATCGTAACCAATCAGCGACGAGGCTACCTGACCTGACAGCACCACCATCGGAATCGAATCCATATAAGCGGTAGCAATACCGGTAATCGCATTGGTGGCACCAGGACCGGACGTCACCAGCACCACACCGACTTCACCGGTGGCACGCGCGTAGCCATCGGCCATATGCACCGCGCCCTGCTCATGGCGCACCAGCACATGGTCAACACCACCGACCGTTTGCAGAGCGTCATAAATATCGAGTACCGCTCCGCCCGGATAACCGAACACATGCTTTACGCCCTGATCGATTAACGACCGGACCACCATCTCGGCTCCTGACAACATCTCCATTTCTTGCCTCCAGGCTTAAGGTGCTGATTCCACTGACTCAGTTCTTGTCATTTGCGCTGCGCGACAAAGTGGAGCGTCGCGCAGACGATGCCAGAGGAAGTCAGAACCTTGTGTTTTATTCTCAGGCGGTGGAAATCATTTCCACAACCCAGGTACAGGGTCGCGAGGCCCTTGCTGATTTCTCGTTAGAGTTGTGTGGTTACCATAACCGCGAAAAAGTTAGCAGGCAAACACCAAACGTTCACGCCTGGAATAATGACGAAATTAAGCAGCTGGAGGAAAGTGAATAGCCTCGACAATTCCACTAAAAGAGTCGCTAAACAAAAGCGGTTTATGCTGCGGGAAATAGCCTGAACAGTGCGATCTAATTCTTCTTAAAATTAACTCATGCTTAATCAGAGACAAGCCTTTCAAAGGTGCGCGTATTTATAGTTATATCTGCTGACCTTTGATTAAGCGACGCTATAATTCTCCAGCGATAATCACTTTAGGCTGTTAAATGAATCCAGCAACAGCCAACACAAAAACAATAACTATCAATAAGTTATACACAATACCTTATTCGCAATCACTTGATTTTATACAGTATATCATCCTGATTTTTTCTTATGCTTTGCCATTCCTCTGCCAACATAAATAACTGCAGAATATTTTACTCAGCCCGTCTGACGCCGAGCTGGAATTGATCGCAGTCAGAAGGTTGACATTAACGGCTGAACCACGTATCAATATTAGCAACACAAAAATTACGGAGTTTGATTCAATGATTCGTACTAACCGCCTACTCGGTCTACTACTAAACGCATCCAATATGCGCGGTAGGCTTGTGGGCGGAATCAATCACTGATTCAGACTTGCAAAACTTAAAAAACCCGCGCCGATGCGCGGGTTTTTTTATGCTCGTAGCAAAAACGGCAGCTTTCAGGAAGGACGATTACGATGAGCTCACAAATTATTATTTTCGATACCACTCTGCGTGATGGTGAACAGGCATTACAGGCCAGTCTGAGTGTGAAAGAAAAACTGCAAATCGCGCTGGCGCTGGAGCGCATGGGCGTTGATGTGATGGAAGTCGGTTTCCCGGTCTCCTCACCAGGCGATTTCGAATCCGTGCAGACCATTGCGCGCCAGATTAAAAACAGCCGGGTTTGTGCGCTGGCACGCTGCGTAGAGAAAGATATCGACGCCGCGTATGAGTCACTGCGCATTGCTGATGCTTATCGTATCCACACCTTCCTGGCAACTTCGCCAATGCATATCGCCACTAAGCTGCGCAGCACTTTGCCGGAAGTGATTGATCGTGCAGTACGCATGATAAAGCGGGCGCGTAACTACACTGATGACGTGGAATTTTCCTGCGAAGATGGTGGCCGCACGCCGATTGACGATCTGTGTCGGGTGGTTGAAGCAGCAATTAATGCCGGTGCCACCACAATTAACATTCCGGATACCGTCGGTTATACCCTGCCAGATGAATACAGCAATATCATCTCTTCACTGATTGCCCGCGTGCCCAATATCGACAAAGCCATCCTGTCAGTGCATACCCACGACGATTTGGGTATGGCAGTCGGTAACTCTATCGCGGCAATTCAGGCCGGCGCACGTCAGGTTGAAGGTACGCTGAACGGTCTGGGCGAGCGCGCCGGTAACTGTGCGCTGGAAGAAGTGATTATGGCGATTAAAACCCGCAGCCAGATTATGAATGTGCATACCAACATTCAGCATCAGGAAATCTACCGCACCAGCCAGATTGTCAGCCAGATCTGTAATATGCCGATTCCGGCGAACAAAGCGGTGGTCGGCTCCAACGCCTTCGCCCACTCCTCCGGTATTCACCAGGATGGCGTGCTGAAAAACCGTGAAAACTACGAAATCCTGACGCCAGAATCGATCGGTCTGCACAAAGTTCAGCTGAATCTGACCTCTCGCTCCGGTCGCGCAGCGGTTAAACACCGTATGGAAGAGATGGGCTATAAAGAAGCCGACTACAGCCTGGATGCACTGTACGACGCATTTCTGAAGCTGGCGGATAAAAAAGGCCAGGTATTCGATTACGACCTGGAAGCGCTGGCGTTTATCAACAAACAAAATGAAGAGCCGGAACATTTCCAGCTGCAAGAGTTTAACGTGCAGTCCGGCTCCAGTATCACCGCAACGGCTTCAGTACGTCTGGGCTGCGGTGACGAAGAGAAATCTGAAGCCGCGACCGGTAATGGCCCGGTGGATGCCGTCTATCAGGCGATCAACCGCATCACTGAATTTGATATCGAACTGGTGAAATATCAGCTGACCGCCAAAGGTCACGGTAAAGATGCGCTGGGCCAGGTGGATATCGTGGTTAACTATAATGGCCGTAAATTCCACGGCATTGGTCTGGCGACCGATATCGTTGAGTCATCGGCCCAGGCGATGATCAACGCCCTGAACAATATCTGGCGCGCACGTCAGGTCGAGCAAGAATTACAACGTAAATCGAAGAACAAAGAGCAAAAGGAAACGGTGTAAACATGTCTAAGTCTTATCATATCGCTGTATTGCCGGGTGACGGCATTGGACCGGAAGTCATGGCGCAGGCGTCAAAGGTTATGGACGCCATTCGTCAGCGCTTTGCGATGCGCATCACTACCAGCGAATATGACGTCGGCGGTATCGCCATCGATCGTCACGGCGCTCCGCTGCCAGCGGCCACCATTGCTGGCTGTGAGCAGGCTGACGCGATTCTGTTTGGCTCTGTTGGCGGCCCAAAATGGGAACATTTACCGCCGGCCGAACAGCCTGAGCGTGGCGCATTACTGCCGCTGCGTAAGCATTTCAAACTGTTCAGCAACCTGCGCCCGGCCAGCCTGTATAAAGGTCTGGAAGCATTCTGCCCGCTGCGTCGTGATATCGCCGATAACGGCTTTGATATTCTGTGCGTACGTGAACTGACCGGCGGCATCTATTTTGGTCAGCCAAAAGGCCGTGAAGGCAGCGGTATGCACGAACGCGCCTTCGACACCGAGGTTTACCACCGTTTCGAAATCGAACGTATTGCCCGCATCGCTTTCGAGTCAGCGCGTAAACGTCGCAGTAAAGTGACTTCCATCGATAAAGCTAACGTCTTGCAGACCTCGGTAATGTGGCGCGAAATCGTTAGTGAAATTGGTAAAGAGTATCCGGATGTGCAGCTGAGCCATATGTACATCGATAACGCCACCATGCAGCTGATTAAAGATCCGTCACAGTTTGACGTGCTGCTTTGTTCTAACCTGTTTGGTGACATTCTGTCGGATGAATGCGCGATGATCACCGGTTCGATGGGCATGCTGCCTTCCGCCAGCCTGAACGAACAGGGCTTTGGCTTGTATGAACCTGCTGGCGGCTCGGCGCCGGATATTGCCGGTAAAAATATTGCCAACCCGATTGCGCAAATTCTCTCGCTGTCACTGCTGCTGCGCTACAGCCTTAATGCAGATGAAGCGGCAGACGCCATTGAGCGCGCAATTAACCGTGCGCTGGAAGAAGGTTTCCGCACCAGCGACTTAGCGGGTGACGGACAGGCAATCAGCACTGATGAAATGGGTTCCATAATCGCCCGGTTCATCACCGAGGAAAAATAATAAAATGAGCAAAACATTATACCAGAAGTTATTTGATGCACATGTCGTCCACGAAGCACCAAACGAAACGCCACTGCTGTATATCGATCGCCATTTAGTGCACGAAGTCACTTCACCACAGGCGTTCGATGGTCTGCGCGCGCACGGACGCAAAGTCCGTCAGCCGTCCAAGACCTTCGCCACCATGGACCATAACGTTTCGACCCAGACCAAAGACATTAACGCGTCTGGCGAGATGGCGCGTATCCAGATGCAGGAACTGATTAAGAACTGCGCCGAATTTGGCGTGCAGTTATACGACCTGAATCACCCGTTCCAGGGCATCGTACACGTGATTGGTCCTGAGCAAGGCATGACTTTGCCTGGCATGACGATTGTGTGTGGTGACTCCCACACCGCCACCCACGGCGCGTTCGGCGCGCTGGCATTTGGTATCGGCACCTCGGAAGTTGAGCATGTACTGGCTACCCAAACGCTGAAGCAGGGTCGTGCTAAAACCATGAAGATTGAAGTGGTTGGTGAAGCCGCAACCGGCATTACCGCGAAAGATATCGTGCTGGCAATTATCGGTAAAACCGGTAGCGCAGGCGGTACCGGCCATGTGGTGGAATTCTGTGGCCCGGCGATTGAAGCGCTGAGCATGGAAGGCCGTATGACGCTGTGTAATATGGCGATTGAGATGGGCGCAAAAGCCGGTCTGGTCGCACCGGACGATATTACTTTCAACTACCTGAAAGGACGCCAGTTCGCGCCGAAAGACGCCAACTGGGACGCCGCCGTTGACTACTGGCGCAGCCTGAAATCCGACAGCGATGCGCAGTTCGACAGCGTGATTACGCTGAATGCCGCCGATATCGCACCGCAAGTCACCTGGGGTACCAACCCAGGCCAGGTCATGGCGGTGAATGAGCTGATCCCGAATCCTGCCTCATTCAGCGATCCGGTTGAGCGCGCCTCAGCAGAAAAAGCGCTGGCTTATATGGACTTGCAGCCAGGCATCAAAATGACTGACGTACGCATCGATAAAGTGTTTATTGGTTCCTGCACTAACTCACGTATTGAAGATCTGCGTGCCGCCGCTGAAATTGCCAAAGGGCGTAAAGTGGCTGCTGGCGTGCAGGCGATTGTGGTGCCGGGTTCCGGTCCGGTTAAAGCGCAGGCGGAAGCGGAAGGTCTGGATAAGATCTTTATCGAAGCCGGTTTTGAATGGCGTCTGCCGGGTTGCTCAATGTGTCTGGCGATGAATAACGACCGTCTGAATCCGGGCGAACGCTGTGCTTCCACCAGTAACCGTAACTTTGAAGGTCGTCAGGGACGCGGTGGACGTACTCACCTGCTGAGCCCGGCAATGGCTGCGGCAGCCGCCGTCACCGGTCACTTTACTGATATCCGCGAACTGCATTAAGGACAAGATTATGGCTACTAAATTTACTCAGCACAGCGGGATTGTCGCGCCGCTGGACGCGGCGAACGTCGATACTGATGCCATCATTCCTAAGCAGTTTCTGCAGAAAGTCACGCGTACCGGTTTTGGCGTGCACCTGTTTAACGACTGGCGTTACCTGGATGATGCCGGTGAGCAGCCGAACCCTGAGTTTGTGCTGAACAAGCCAGAATTCAAGGGTGCCAGCATTCTGCTGGCGCGTGAAAACTTCGGCTGTGGCTCTTCACGTGAACATGCGCCATGGGCACTGACTGATTTCGGTTTCCACGCGGTGATCGCCCCCAGCTTTGCCGATATCTTTTACGGCAACTCATTTAATAACCAGCTGTTGCCGGTTAAGCTGAGCGAAGAGCAAGTGGATGAGCTGTTTAAAAAGGTTGCTGCCGATCCGGGCATCGCCTTCACCGTCGATCTGGAAAAGCAGGAAGTGATCGCCGGCGATCGGCACTACAGTTTTGAGATCGACAGCTTCCGCCGTCACTGCATGATTAACGGCCTCGACAGTATTGGCCTGACCTTGCAGCACGATGCAGAGATTGGTGATTACGAAACCCGACAGCCCGCATTTTTGAATTAATCAGTCTGCGGTACAGCTTCAGCACGGGGGCCGAAAACGGCCCCCGACCAGTCTCAGGCCTTCAGACATCTTTTACCCGCATCGACAGCCCCAGCGCCACCAGCGATAATGCCAGCGTCATCCAGTACACCGAATAATGCCCCCAGGTTTCCGCCAGCGCGCCCTGCAGAATCCCCGCCAGAATCACGCCGGTTGAAATACTGTTGGTAAACAGCGTGGTTGCCGCGCCGGGACGGCCCGGCATCAAATCCTGAAAATAGAGCATGCCAATACCGGCAATAATTCCGATAAACACCGCGTTAAAGATCTGAATAACCATCAGCATGGTGCGCGACTGAAACAGCACCAGCCCAAGGTAAAACAGCACGCCTGAAGCAATGGCAAACAGCATCATATTGCGCTTACCGAAGCGTTTTACGTAGTGCCCCGCCAGCAGCATCGCCGGAATCTCCAGCCCGGCGGCCGTCCCCATCAGTAAGCCTGCCAGTCGATCGGGTAGCCCAAGCACGCTGCTGATATACAGTGGCATATCGATGATATACATGGTGTTACAGGTCCACATCATCATCGAAGCGATAAACAACATGCGCACATTTTTATCTTTCCACGCACTGATTTGCGTCAGCAGCACTTCCGGCGACTGCTCAACGCGCGGAACCGACGGCAAAGCAAACCAGATCAGCGCCAGGCAGATAACAAACAGCGCGGCGGCCACGATAAACATGGTGGTAAAACCATAATTCAGCGCCAGTGCGAAAGAGAGCGGCGGCCCAATCACCCATGCCAGCGACAGCTGGGCGCGCATCACTGAACTGAACATCACCACTTCTCGCGCCGAACTGTCGGCATATTCGCGCGCCAGAGCAAAAATCTGCGGCATCGCCACGCTGGCCAGCGCCGAAAGGAAAACGCCGGCGGTAATCAGCGTCAGATAGTGACGATTAAAAGCAAACAGCAACGCATTCAGCAGCGCCATCAGGCAGCAAAACAGAATCAGCATCCGCCGATCGCCACGGCTGTCAGATCGCTTCGCCAGTAGCAGGCTTACCGCAATTCCGGCAATGGCATTGACGGTATAAAACAGCCCAACCCAGAACGGCCGGACTTCCACTTCGCGGCTGAGAAACAGGCTCAGGGTCGGAGCCTGCAAGGCACCGGCGATGCCAACCATAAAAGAGACTGCCATAAAAGCGACATAAACCGGATTGATGCGACGACGACGGGTCAGCAGCGATTTCATACTTTGATCCTTCCTGGATGGAAGAGGCGAAAAAATGACAAATAAGAAGCGTAGAAGAAACCACAGGGAAAAGAAAAAAGCCAGCAGACATTAATCCACTGGCAGGTGAAAGCACCATACTCAGAATGAGATGAAAGTGCGCCATCAAAAGCGATGCCTCCCGCGCTTCCATCTGTGGCTATTATTGCCATAATACCGGAACTAAAAAACTGATGGCTTTCACTGCGGAGTTCCCCTTTTATGTCCTCTCCCCGCTTGCAGCAACAATTTATTCGCCTGTGGCAGAGCTGTAATGGCCAGTCGCAAGAGACCACGCTTAATGAGCTGGCTAATCAGCTCAGCTGTTCGCGCCGTCATATGCGCAATTTATTGAACGCGATGCAAGGGCACGGCTGGCTGGAGTGGCAGGCGGAAGCCGGACGCGGCAAACGATCGATGCTGACTTTCCTCTATACCGGCCTCGCGCTGCAACAGCAGCGCGCCGAAGATCTGCTGGAGCAGGATCGCATCGATCAGCTAGTGCAGCTGGTCGGCGATAAAAACCAGGTGCGCCAGATGATTACTTCCCATCTCGGGCGCAGCTTCCGTCAGGGCAAACATATCCTGCGGGTGCTTTATTACCGCTCGCTGCTTAATTTATTGCCCGGTTCCCCCTTACGCCGTTCAGAAACGCACCTCGCGAGGCAGATTTTCAGCAGCCTGACGCGGATAAATGAGGAAAACGGGGAACTGGAGGCGGATATTGCCCATCACTGGCAGCAGATTTCCGCTACCCACTGGCGCTTCTACCTGCGTCCGGCGATCCACTTCCATCATGGCCGCGAGCTGGAGATGGCCGATGTTATTGCCTCGCTGACGCGCCTGACCAGCCAACCGCTGTTCAGCCATCTGATCCGCATTGAATCTTCCACTCCGTGGGCGCTGGATATTCATCTGAGTCAGCCGGATAACTGGCTGCCGTGGCTACTCGGAAATGTCAGTACCATGATTCTGCCGCGTGAATGGCCAACCCTGCCCGACTTTTCGCGCCAGCCGATCGGTACTGGCCCCTACTCCGTGGTGCGCAATCAGCAGTCACAGCTAAAGATTCAGGCATTTGACGACTATTTTGGCTATCGCGCGTTAATAGATGAAGTGGCGATTTGGGTATTACCGGAAATCACAGATGAACTGGTTTACTCCGGCGTGAAACTGCAGGGCAAAAAGCAGGACGAAAAATCAGAAGAGAGCCGGCTGGAAGAGGGCTGCTACTTTCTGCTGTTCGATCAGCGCTCGCCGCAGGGCCGCAATGAGCAGGTACGCCGCTGGGTCAGCTATATCTTTAACCCAATAGCGCTGCTGAACAACTCCGGCATCGGCTATCAGCGCTACTGGTTCCCGGCTTATGGTCTGCTGCCGCGCTGGCACCACCGGCGCGATATGACGCCAGCGGAAAAACCGCAGGGGCTGACCAGCTTAACCCTCACCTGGTACAGCGATCATATCGAACACCAGGGCATTGCCAATGCGCTGGAACCGATCCTTGCGGCGCATGGCGTAAAACTGATTACTCAACAGATCGATTACGACAGCTGGTATCGCGGCGAAGCCGAAAGTGATATCTGGCTGGGCAGCGCCAATTTTACCCTGCCACTGGAGTTTTCGCTGTTCGCCTTACTGTATGAGATCCCGCTGATCCATCACTGTGTGCAGATCGACTGGGAAGCGGATGCCGAGCGCTGGCGGCAACAGACATTGTCGCTGGCCGACTGGAGTAAACTGCTGGTCGACAGTTACAGTCTGCATCCTTTGTTCCACCACTGGCTACTGTTGGAGGGGCAGCGCAGTATGCGCGGGGTCCGCATGAACACCCTCGGCTGGTTTGATTTTAAATCAGCCTGGTTTGCCCCGCCGGAATCATGAGTCTTTCACTGAGGGCAGTAAATCAATAGAATGGGCCGTTCTCAACGGGGTGCGGAAAAACCTTGTGATGCCGACTGTTTGCCATCCACCGTTTTTCCGCTGAGAAAAACCCGTCGAACCTGATCCGGCTCATACCGGCGTAGGGATTTGAGAGTGCCCGTCGCTCAGATCATGCGCCTCATATAATCCCCTCTCAAGGAGAGCGCATAGTGTTAAACAGGACCCTGCCTTTGTTACTGCTGTTAGCGGCACCGGCATTTGCTGCCAAACCGACGCTGACCGTCTATACCTATGACTCTTTCTCCGCTGACTGGGGACCTGGCCCGGCGATCAAAAAAGCCTTTGAAGCCGACTGCGACTGCCAGCTGAAATTCGTCGCGCTGGAAGATGGCGTTTCCCTGCTGAATCGTCTGCGGATGGAAGGGAAAAACAGCAAGGCTGACGTGATCCTCGGTCTTGATAACAATCTGTTGCAGGCGGCAGAGCAGACCGGCCTGTTTACCGACAGTAATGTCGATACCCGCAAACTGACTATTCCTGGCGGCTGGCACAACAGCACCTTTGTGCCGTACGACTACGGCTACTTTGCTTTTGTCTACGATAAAACCAAACTGACTAACCCGCCGAAAAGCCTGAAAGAACTGGTCGACAGCGATCAAAACTGGAAAGTGATTTATCAGGATCCGCGCACCAGCACACCAGGGCTTGGCCTGCTGTTGTGGATGCAAAAAGTCTTCGGTGATGACGCGCCGCAGGCCTGGCAGAAACTGGCGAAGAAAACCGTTACCGTCACTAAAGGCTGGAGCGAAGCCTACGGCCTGTTCCTGAAAGGCGAAGGTGACCTGGTGCTGAGCTACACCACTTCGCCGGCTTATCATCTGATCGAAGAGAAGAAAGATCGCTATGCCGCCGCGGATTTCGCCGAAGGTCACTATATGCAGGTGGAAGTGGCCGGACAGCTGGCCAGCAGCAAGCAACCGGAACTGGCACAGCGCTTTATGAAATTTATCGTCAGCCAGCCGTTCCAGCAGGCTATTCCAACCGGCAACTGGATGTATCCGGTTACCGACATTAAGCTCCCCGCGGGCTTTGAGACGCTGACAGTACCGAAAACCTCGCTGGAATTCAGCTCACAGCAAGTCGCCGATCAACGCGCGCAATGGATCAGTGCATGGCAACGCGCCGTCAGCCGTTAATCGCTGGCTGGATGATCCCTGGCGGCCTGGCGGCGACACTGCTGGTCGCCGTCGCGATACTGGCGTTTGGCGCACTGTGGTTTAACGCGCCGGAAACCGACTGGCGCGCCATTGCGCAGGACAGCTATCTGTGGCACGTGCTGGGCTTCTCCTTCTGGCAGGCGTCATTATCGGCACTGCTGTCGGTCATTCCGGCTATTCCGTTGGCAAGAGCGCTGTATCGCCGCCGCTTCCCCGGACGCGCCGCGCTACTGCGACTCTGCGCGATGACGCTGGTGCTGCCGGTGCTGGTGGCGGTGTTTGGTATTCTCAGCGTTTATGGTCGTCAGGGCTGGCTGGCGCAGCTGTGCCAGCTGCTAGGCATTGACTACCCATTTTCACCCTACGGCCTGCAGGGCATTCTGCTGGCGCATGTGTTCTTCAACCTGCCGCTGGCAACGCGCCTGTTGTTACAAACGCTCGAGCAGATTCCCGGTGAGCAGCGGCAACTGGCTGCCCAGCTCGGTATGCGCGGCTGGCACCATTTCCGGCTGGTGGAATGGCCGTGGCTGCGGCGGCAAATTATGCCGGCCGCTGCGCTGATCTTTATGCTGTGCTTCGCCAGTTTTGCTACCGTGTTATCGCTGGGCGGCGGCCCGCAAGCCACCACCATTGAGCTGGCGATTTTTCAGGCACTCAGCTACGACTACGATCCCGGACGCGCGGCGCTACTGGCGCTGCTGCAAATGGTCTGTTGCCTCGGGCTGGTAATGCTCAGTCAGCGCCTGAGTAAAGCGATTCCGGCAGGCACGGCGGCGGTAAGCGGCTGGCGTAATCCGCAGGACAGCTGGCGGGCAAAACTTGTCGATGGCCTGTTAATCACGCTGGCGTTGCTGTTATTGCTGCCACCGCTGCTGGCGGTGATTGTCGATGGCATCAATCAGGGCTTCGGCTCGGTGCTGCGGCAACCGGCATTGTGGCAGGCGACCTTCACGTCGCTACGCATTGCAATTGCTGCCGGGCTGCTTTGCGTGATGCTGACCACCATGCTGCTGTGGACCAGCCGCGAACTGCGCCTGCGTCATCGCGCACTGGCGGGTCAGGCGCTGGAGCTGAGCGGCATGCTGATTCTGGCGATGCCCGGCATTGTGCTGGCTACCGGCTTTTTCCTGCTGCTGAGCAGCACGGTCGGTCTGCCGCAGTCCGCCGACGGACTGGTGATTTTCACCAATGCCCTGATGGCAATCCCCTACGCGATGAAAGTGCTGGAAAACCCGCTGCGGGATATCGCAGAACGCTATAACCGGCTCTGCCTGTCTCTGGATATTCGCGGCTGGAACCGGCTGCGGCTGATCGAGCTGAAAGCCCTGAAGCGCCCGCTGGCACAGGCACTGGCCTTCGCCTGTGTATTATCCATTGGTGACTTTGGCGTGGTGGCGCTGTTTGGCAACGACGATTTCCGCACCCTGCCGTTCTGGCTGTATCAGCAGATTGGCTCGTATCGCAGTGAGCAGGGCGCGGTTACCGCACTGCTGCTGCTGCTGCTCTGTTTCCTGCTGTTTACACTTATTGAAAAGCTGCCGGGTCGCCATGCTAACGCTGAATAATTTAACCTATCTCTATCATCATCTGCCGATGCGTTTCTCTCTGACGATGCAGGCCGGTGAGCGGCTGGCGATTCTGGGCCCAAGCGGGGCCGGTAAAAGTACCCTGCTGAGTCTGATTGCCGGTTTTCTGTCGGCCAACAGCGGCGAACTGATACTGAACGGTGCAGATCATACTGTCAGCGCACCGGCGCAACGCCCGGTGTCGATGTTATTTCAGGAAAATAATCTGTTTCCGCATCTGAGCGTGGCGCAAAATATCGGGCTGGGGTTAAATCCGGGCTTAAAGCTGAATGCGCACCAGCGGCAAATCATCAGCGATATCGCCGCGCGCGTCAGCCTTAGCGACTATCTTGAGCGGCTCCCTGCGCAGCTGTCCGGCGGACAGCGGCAGCGTGCGGCACTGGCGCGCTGTCTGGTGCGCCAACAGCCGCTGCTGCTGCTGGATGAGCCCTTTTCTGCACTCGATCCCGCGCTGCGTAAAGAGATGCTCAAGCTGGTGGATGAGGTATGCAGTGAGCGAAACATCACTTTACTGATGGTGTCGCACAGCCTTGAAGATGCGCTACAAATTGCCGCACGTAGCGTACTGATCGTTGACGGTCGGGTTTACTGGGATGGGCCAACTACCGCTCTGGCAGAGGGCGAAACCGCCGCTGCGGAGATTTTAGGGGTCACGCGGAAATAGCCGGGGCCAGCAAAGCTGGCCCACAGCACGGCCTTACTGGCCGAAAAATACCTGCCACAGCAAATGACGGAACAGCGGCATCATTGGATGGAACTGAATAGCAACAAAACTGGCGATGCCAGCAACGGCAACCGTTGGTGCCAGCCAGCGCAAGCGCGCGATCGGTAAATACGGCGTTGCCCAGTCGTTTTGCTTATTCGCCCGCTTCCAGCGCCAGCACAGCCAGAAACCGAGCCACACCAGTAACGCCACCGCCAGCAGCAACCACTTAAACATGCCGCTTTGCGCATCGTGCGGCACGTCTATTGCTACCCCGGCGAGAATGCCCGGCATAAAATAGAGCGGCGGCCACAGCAGGCAGCCAATCACATTCGGCGGAACAAACTTCCTGATCGGTAACTCCAGCATCCCGGCGACCATCGGAATCAACGGTCGGGTTGGCCCGATAAAACGCCCAACCAGAATGGTGAACATACTGTGCTGATGCAGTGCATGCTCGGTTTTATCCAGCATCGACTTGTGCTTTTGCAGAAAAGACCAGCGATGCAGCGGCCCCTTAAACTGCCAGCCAATATAATATGAGATCCAGTCGCCCAGCAGGCAGCCGATAATTCCCGCCCCCCATGCCGGATACAGCCCCATCTGGCCGCTGCCAATCAGCGCACCTAACGTCGCCATCAGCACGGTTCCGGGTAATAACAAGCCCACTAATGCCAGTGACTCGAGAAATGCCACCAGCATCACGGCGAACAGCGACCACGCCAGCGATTGGGTAATTAATTGTTCCAGCCAGGCTTCCATAAGCTTCCATCCGGTATTCAGGATGTTGGATTGTCCTGACAGCTTGCGGCAGCGTCAAGGCTTGTTTTGTATGCGAACATTGACAGTTATCGCAAGCTTTACCACCCGACGGTTTAAGGTGCCATCATCACGACCTTAAACTGGCTGGGAACGGCACGCATCCCGACCGTATTGTTGCTATTTTGCAGGCTCAGGCTGGTCAACCGCGTTGCCGGTGAGCCTTTCAGCAACACGGTAAACGAAGCCGTCAGATGACGGGCCGGGCCCATTACCGTTCCCGAAGCGACCCCGAGATTAATTCCGGCATTATCGCCATTGGTCAGCGGAATAATCGTTGCCAGATTATGCGCCGGCATCCCAAGAAACAGAATATTCATTGCCACGGGAATAGCGGTTGGCCCCAGTGCGATATTTGGATATGGCAGCGGAACCGGCAACGGCATTGGCGTCAGACAAACATCCGGCAGCGCCAGATCGCTCCCCATTAACTGGCAATTGGCAAACATAGACTCTCCTGCTGCTTAACCCATATGGATCTGACCGGCATCAACTTTGGCGATAGCCTTAGCGGTAATCACCGTATTTTGCGCATGCATCCGCAGATAATTTTCCGCTTTAATATCCAGCTGTCCGGCGCGCAGATGCTCGGTCTGACTGGTTTTGCGAAACACGTTATTACTAATCTGGGTAATGGTTTGCCACACCGACTCACAGCGCTTGCCCACCAGGCTGGTCAGGTTCACCCAGGCGGAAAGCGACTCACCGCTGTATTTCAGCGCATGAATATGGCAATCCGCCTCTTCCGCCGTCATCCGCAAACTTTTACTGTTGAGGCTTAACTCGCCCTGACTGACGATGCGCAAATGGCTTTCAGTACTCAGCTCGGCGACCTGTCGCGGTGAGCTACGATCAAGAATCGCCAGCACCCATATACCTTGTTCAATCGTCACCAGCAGCACCGCATCTCCGACGGCCGGAACCAGCAGGCAGCTGGCGGCACGCCGGCAGTGCCAGCCACGTTCAGCACATTCAACGGTCAGAGTGCCATCGGGAAACAGATGGGTCACGCGCCCGGCCGACTGCTGCGGCGACAACAGCACGGCGGGATAGGTCTGGTTAGCGGTATTCATAGTACAAAACCTCGGTTAACGACGACTTTGGCGAAGTAGACTCCAGGCTTCTGCGGCTAATAATTCGCTATCGTGTTCGATAATATGATTACGATCGGAAAAATGCGCCCCAGCGTGCCGGGCTAAATGGAAACGCGTTCTGAAAAAAACCGCGTGGTTAAAATTGGCGTGACTGATATCTGCCCCGCTGAGATCGGCCCATGTCAGATCGCTTTCGGCAAAGTTTGCCGCCGCGGCATTGACCTGCTGCAAAATCGCCTGATAAAAACGGCTAGCGGTGAAATCGCAGCCCTCCAGCATGGCACCAACAAAAATAGCCTGATCAAAAACGCTGTGCTGGCAACGCGCTCCGCTGAGATCCGCCGTGGTAAACAGCGCTTGTGCGGCATTCACGCGTTGCAAATTGGCTCCCTTCAGCGACGCACCGCTGAAATTACACTGCGTCAGCTGCGCGCGGGAAAAATCAACTGCATCCAGGTTATTGTCAGAAAACTGACAGCCGATAAACACCTGCTGCGCATAGCACTGCTTATGATGGTTACAGGCAAAAAATACCGCTCGTTCGAAACGGGTACGTGCAAATCGGGTGTGACGTAAATCTATGTTAAAAAAAGTAGTCAGCAGACAGCGCATCTTGTCCATCAGTGCGCCCTCCAGCAAACAGTGATAAAACGTGCAATGGCTTAGCGGCGCGCCGGTAAACCCCGCGCGCCGCAGTGAACAGGAGATAAACTGATTTTTATCCTGCTGACTGTCATTAAACTGCGCATCGTTAATTTGGCAGTGGTTAAAAATGGTGTCGGTTATCGCTGTTCGTGCCATATTCACCGCGTTCATTTCACACTGATTAAATACCGCCTGTTCGAGGCGCGCTTCGCTGAATACCGCATCGTTGAGCTGGCAGGCGGTGAACACCGTCTCATGCAGACTGGCACCGGAAAAATCAGCGCCGCTGACATCCACCTCCTGCAATAGTCCTCCGGCTAAATCCAGCCCGCGTAAATTTGCCCCGCGTAACGACACCTGCTCAATCTGTTCGCCGTTTTTGATCTTCAGTTGCAACGCTTCAGCGCTGAGACGGTTCATTGCCGCTCCCGCTTTGGTAGCGTCCTGGTGCGGCTGATAAAGGTATCGTTCAGCTGCGTCGTTTCCGTGATCAACGATTGCGAGAGATCGGTGCGAAACAAATTTGCCCCACGCAGATCGGCCCCGCTCAGCAGGCTTTTTTGCAACACCGCACCGATCAGGTTGCTGTCCACCAGCGAGGCATCACGAAAATTGGTGCGAATAAACAGACTGCCTGCCAGATTGCTGCGGCTCAGATCTGCCTGCTGACAATTGGCTTCACTGAGATCGCTGTTCACCAGCTTCGCCTGGTGAAAACAAGCGTTATCAAGCTGCAACTGACGCAGATTACATTCGGTCAGCGTCGCGAGCGTAAAATCGGCTCCTGACAACTGGCTTTCAGCGGTGATTGCGCAGTTTCGCAAACAAGCACGATGGAAGTTGCTGTACTCCGCACGGCTCTCTACCAGTGAACACCCCGTCAGTCGTGCCTCAGCGAAGTCCGCCTTATCAAGCTGGCACTGTACAAAGCTGACTTTAGTTAAACTTGCCGCGCTGAAATCGGGCTCCGCTAACGACAATCCTAAAAACAACAGGTTATCGAGCGTAGCCTGATGAAAGCGCGTCTGAGATATCATCGCGTTATGCACCACCATCTCGCTCAGTGATGCATCGTCAAAGCGGCAGTGATCCAGTACCGTCTCATGCCAGACAGTACTGAGGAAATGCGCCCCGGAGAAATCGCTGTGCTGACAACGGGCAAAGGCCAGCGAGGCATTGTCAAATACCGCATGACGCAGCGATGCCTGGTTGAACTCAGCGCGGGCGAGTATTGCCTCGCTGAAGTTAGCCCCGTCCAGCTGACTGTGGCTGAAATCCGCACTCTCCAGCAGCGCACGTGAGAAATTAGCTCCCCGCAGATCCATATAAGACAGATCGGCACCGGTAAAATCCAGTCCGCTGAAGTCGCCATTGAGCGCCATCGTCGTCATTGCGCGATTACGCAATACCTGCACCGTTTCGCCCTCGATACGTGCTGCCGCTGGCTGTGCCTGCACCGACATCAAATAGATTTGATGCAGTGAGGAAATGGTTTCTGCGCGCTGCTTCTCGCTCATCTCCTGACTGTGCAATAGCTGATGCATCTGATGCAGCGCTTCCGGCCCGCCGGGCAAGGCAGCGGACGGCGCATTAGCTTGATTGTGGTGCGCAAAGTGTCGTTCTGCTTGCTCGTGCAGCTGGTCAGCCTGCTGCTCCAGCTGCTCAATAAATGCCGGAAGCGCATCCAGATCGGGTAAGCTCAGCTCGCTCAACCCGGAAGGCTGTTGACTGCTCTCCTGCTCCTGTTCGTCCAGCCGGGCGCGATGCTGCTGTCGCAGGTGGATTTCACGGCTGCGCAAATTTGCCGCAATCGGGCTATCCTGCACCGTCCGCTCGGTATCCAGCCATGGCCCAATGGCATCTTCCGGCAGCAGATCTTTTTCACGAAAGGCATACAGCGCGCCCTTTTCTTTATCCAGCCGCTGCTCAAGCACCAGGCGATAGTGACTAAGTGAACGTTCACTACCGATTTTTTCCAGCGCCGGTAAGATCTGCAATATATCGGCACCATCATCCTCAGCAATGCGGATACTGCCCTGCCAAATCAGCAGCATCTGTTCAAGATGTGGAAAGAACCACAGCGTCGTGGCGCGCAGCGGCACCTCGTCAAACTGCTGCTGATTCTGACGGGTGATAAAACAGCGCGCCTGCCACGGCGGTAATCGCCCCTGCTGTAACGGCCGGTTTGGATGCATATTCCAGATGCGCCACTGCGCCCCGGCGGGCAGCCTGTCATCCTGCGGCCACCACTGATCTTCGCTGGCGGCATTGAACAGTCGCCAGTCCATATCCGGCGCGAAACCCGGAAAATGTTGCTGTAACCAATGGGTATCGTACTGTTGACCCACGCGCGAAAAACGTCGTGGCCATGTGATATCTAACGGACCAAATCCGGCGGGTTCTGGCCTGTCGCCCACTGATGCCATGCGCCCGCTAAGCGACTCAATATTCGGCAGGCGAAAAAAATCATGCCCCTCAATGTTATCGGGATGAAAGCCAATACCCTGCGGGTTGTCCGCGAAGCCTTTACCACCAAAAGCCCGGCTCCAGTCGAGGCGCATCTGACGAAAACAGCGGGGCGAGGACGGTTTATCGGCTAACCAGTGACGATCGCCGGTGACCAGCAGCGTCTTACTCAACATCCCGACTTCAATTTTTACCGTGCAGCGCGTTTTATCTGCCTGATGTTGACTAAAGGCATAGCCGGTCGCCAGGTATTCGGCGCAGACTTTTGGCATCGCTAAATCCAGCACGCCACCGCTGGTGGATAACTCACTGGCAGCCAGTTGCCACATTTCCGCTTCGGGCCGTAATTGCGGTGTGGCCCCCATATCCGCCAGTGCTAATACCGAAATTCCCAGCTGATTTTCCCCCTGCAAACAATAAGGCCGGTTTAATACACTTAAACGCAGAGGCTTAATTATTTTCATGCGATGATCCTTAAGCACACTGCAAGCGATAAAGGCTGGTGATTACATATATAAATGCAGCATGCTGAATATCGATATTTGATTGGAAAAATCCAGCTTCACTCCGGAACCACTGTATTTTATGGTATCGGTTTGCAGCGTAACAGCGCTTTTAGACATATTAAAGCCGGTAATACTGCTGGAAACGCCCTTAAATTCATTACTCGATAGCGTAGTACCTGCCGTCATACCATTTACTTTGATATCAAGACCATTAATACCAATATTGACACCAGAAATAGTGCAGGCTTCTCCCCGGGTAGTAAAGGTAATGCCCGGCGCGTTGATGGCTATATTACTGTCACTTTTCAGATGAATATTATGGGGTGAAGTAATAGCAATATTTCCGCCATTAACATTCTGTTGCCAGCCACCCTCAATCGAAACATTCGCTTCGCCATGAATACAAACATTACGATCGCCGGCAATCGTCAGCTTACTGTCTCCCCCAATTTCAGTGCGTTGCTGGCCTTTGATAAGATAGCGGGCGTCACTGTCTACCTGCAGATTCAGGTCATTCTCTACCGAAATCGTCATATCACGCTCGGCGTGCATGGCGAAAATCTCGCGCCCCGGCGCATCATCAAGAAACAGGTAGCTGGCATTGTCCATGCTGCCACCGCTGCTGCGCGACATAAAGCCCATGCGGGTGGCGGCGCTGGGTAACGCCCACGGCGGCATATTCTGCTGATTATATACGCCTCCGGTAATAATCGGCCGATGCGGATCGCCATTAATAAAATCCACCACCACCTCTTCTCCGATGCGCGGCACCTGAACCGCACCATATTTCCAGCCTGCCCGACCGCTGGAGACCCGCACCCAGCAGGAAGCCGTCTCATCATCACCACCGTGACGATCCCAGTGAAACTTCAGCTTTACCCGCCCGTATTGATCGGTCCAGAAGGTTTCACCTCGCGGCCCGACAACCACGGCGGTTTGCGGCCCATACGTTTTCGGCCAGCGGGTATTTCGTGCCGGTCGCCAGTTCACCACCGCGGGCACCACGACAAAGTTGATATGCTGTTCGGCATCCTGCTCGTTACCGCTGGCATAGGGGTTTGCCACCAGCTGATAGCTGGCGCTGATGGTGAGGTAGTCTCCTTCATCCACCGCGCGAGCCGCCTGGCTAAAGTTAAACAGAAAACCCGCAGCGATGCCGACAGCACTGGCGCTGCCGGTTATCTGCTGATGACGTGCAGCAAGCTCCTGCTGACGCACTCGGGCATAAAACTCGCCGTGCTCTCGATCGGTAAACCCGCCAGGCCAGTCAAAGACTTCGGCTTTACCGCTGGCAAAAGAGTGGGGATTCTGACGCACCTGCAGCAAACGCGCATGTGGCTGTAAGTAATCGTAATCCGCGTGGCTGTAGCGTGCCGGAGTCACAGAATCCGTTACGCTCCAGCTCATTATCGCTTCCGCAACCTGCTCTTCATCCGGCTGATACGTCAGCCTTTCATAACCCGGCAGCGGGTTATGTGCTCCGGGTGCATCAGCCAGAATGCAGACCTCGCTGCCCAGCTGATGCTTAAAGTAGTAATAGATCCCTTCGTGCTCCATCAGGCGGCTGATAAAATCAAAATCACTCTCCTGATACTGCACGCAATAATTCCACCGCCGGTAGCGCCAGCTAAGTTGATTCTCAAAAAGGATCTGATGCTCCGTCAGTAGCCCAGCCACAATTTCAGGAACGCTTTTTTCCTGCCAGATTCTGAAATCGCGATTTTGTGTTAAATGCCACAGCGCCGGACGTAAAACCGCCAAATAAACATAATAACGTTCACCACGGTTTTCACGTCCTACCAGGGTTATTTGCGTAACACAGCCATTTAAATATCTCGGTATTTCTTTGTGGGTATTTAATGCAACCGTTATTGACTGCCCTAACAAACATTTCAGCTCGATATCATTACTGGCGCTTAATAGCTCAACTTCAAAGCGATACAATCCGGAAAGCTGCTCACTGCCGGTCAGTTTTTTGAATAGCAGCCGACCGTCATCCAGCGGAGTATAGGCGACAATTTGGCGTTCCATGGTAAAAATCCTTTTATTAACTCTTCGCCTGCCTGGCTAAAAAATAAATTAACATCGTCCGTTTTTATTGCCATAAAAATGTCATACCAATCGGTCTGAATAACATTATTACGTTAAATCGCCGTAAGGTTTAACACCTGATTCTGTATCTTGCCAGCCACAAGCGAAAGATTGAGCAATAATTTAAAAGTGTAATGATAATTATTATCAATTAAACACTCAGCGTCTGCAGCACTGTATAAATAAACATGCTATTATTGCTTATAGTTAACGCAATAAGGGTTTTCGGTGGACAACGCGCGCGCAGGCTTTTTACTTACTCGCCACTGGCGGGATACCGCCACGGGAACGGAGGTGGTGCTGTGGCTGGCAACCGATGCCGGGCCGCAACGGCTGGTGCTGCCGCAACAGGAGTCGGTGGCCTTTATTCCGCTGGAGTATCAGCAGCAGGTGCAGCAGCTGCTGGCAAATGAACGCCACTACCGCGTTGCACCGCTGGAACTGAAAGATTTTCGCCTGCGTCAGGTATTTGGGCTGTATTGTCGTCAGTACCGTCAGCTGCAGCGGCTGGAAAAACTGCTGCGGGAAAATCAGATACCGGTTTATGAAGCCGACATCCGCCCGCCAGAGCGCTTTTTAATGGAGCGCTTTATCACCGCACCGGTGTGGTTTAGCGGCCAGCCACTGGGTAACAGCCTGCAAAACGCCCGTCTGAAACCGCATCCTGATTATCGTCCACCGCTAAAATGGGTGTCGCTGGATATTGAAACCACTCAGCACGGCGAACTGTACTGCATTGGTCTGGAAGGCTGCGGTCAGCGCCAGGTTTATATGCTGGGGCCGGAAAATGGCGATGCCAGCCAGCTAGATTTTGCACTGGAGTACGTCAGCAGCCGGCCGCAGCTGCTGGAAAAACTTAATGCCTGGTTTCAGCAGCACGATCCGGATGTGCTGATTGGCTGGAATGTGGTGCAGTTCGATCTGCGGGTATTACAGAAACATGCTGACCGCTACGGTATTCCGCTGCGGTTAGGCCGCAATAATGAACCCCTCGAATGGCGTGAACATGGCTTTAAACCCGGCGTGTTTTTCGCCCAGGCCACCGGCCGGTTGGTCATTGATGGTATTGAAGCGCTGAAATCAGCGTTCTGGAACTTCTCCTCATTCAGCCTTGAAGCGGTTTCTCGTGAGCTGCTGGGCGAAGGCAAAGCGATCAATAATCCCTGGCAGCGCATGGAGGAAATCAACCAGCGTTTTGCCAACGATAAGCCGGCGCTGGCCCATTACAACCTGAAGGATTGTGAGCTGGTAACCCGTATTTTCCAGCACACCGAACTGATGCCATTTTTACTCGAGCGCGCCACGGTTAACGGGCTGGCGGTCGATCGTCACGGTGGTTCGGTCGCCGCCTTTGGTCATCTTTATCTGCCGCGCATGCATCGCGCCGGTTATGTTGCGCCAAACCTCGGTGAAATTGCGCCGGAAGCCAGTCCGGGCGGTTATGTGATGGACTCACGTCCCGGGCTGTATGACTCGGTACTGGTTCTCGACTACAAAAGCCTGTATCCGTCGATAATTCGCACCTTTCTTATCGATCCGGTCGGGCTGATCGCCGGGCTGGCGCAGCCTGACGATGCCCATTCGGTGCCGGGTTTTCGTGACGCCCGCTTCTCGCGTACAGAACACTGCCTGCCGGAAATCGTCAACCAGATCTGGCTTGGCCGCGAAGCGGCAAAAAAACAGGGCAATAAGCCGCTGTCTCAGGCGCTGAAAATCATTATGAATGCTTTTTATGGCGTGCTGGGAACCAGCGCCTGCCGCTTTTTCGATCCCCGGCTCGCTTCCTCAATCACCCTGCGTGGTCATGAGATTATGCGGCAAACCCGCGAGCTGATTGAGGCGCAAGGCTATGATGTGATTTATGGCGACACCGATTCAACCTTTGTCTGGCTGAAATCACCCCATGGGGAAGCCGAAGCGAATGAAATTGGTCAGCAACTGGTGGCAGTGGTTAATAACTGGTGGCGCGACCATTTGCACCAGCAGTTTGGCCTCGAAAGCGCGCTGGAACTGGAGTATGAGACCCACTTTAATCGCTTTCTGATGCCGACCATTCGCGGCGCGGAACAGGGCAGTAAAAAGCGTTATGCCGGAATGATTAACGATGGCGGTCAACAGCGTATGGTATTTAAAGGGCTGGAAACCGTGCGCACTGACTGGACGCCGCTGGCGCAGCAATTTCAGCAACAGCTTTATCAGCGTATTTTTCAGCGCCAACCCTATCAGGATTTTATTCGTGAAACCGTGCGCCAGCTGCTGGATGGCGAACTTGATGACCAGTTGGTGTTTAAAAAGCGCCTGCGTCGGCCACTGAGTGAGTATCAACGTAATGTGCCGCCCCATGTGCGGGCAGCGCGACTGGCCGATGAACAGAACCGCAAATTAGACCGCCCGTTGCAGTATCAGAACGGTGGCTATATTCGCTACGTGATGGCCACCTCTGGCCCGGAACCGCTGGAAGCCCGGCTTACGCCGCTCGACTACGATCATTATCTTTCGCGCCAGCTTCAGCCGGTAGCCGAGGGTATTTTGCCCTTTGTTCAGGATGATTTTGCTACACTAATAACCGGGCAATTAGGGCTGTTTTGACAGGTGACGAACGCGCCACCTTCCAGTACCATAGCGCCCTTCCTGAACGCTACCGCTCTGAACCTTTCGCCAGACATTCATGTCCGGCCGCAATACTTTTTGCCTGTGAGCGCGTTCTAAAAATTTTTTTTAAGAGAATCGAGCCAACTATCTATGCCTTTTACACTTGGTCAACGCTGGATCAGCGATACGGAAAGCGAACTGGGATTGGGAACTGTTGTTGCACTGGACGCACGTATGGTGACAGTGTTATTTCCCGCTACCGGTGAAAACCGTCTCTATGCCAGAAATGATTCTCCCATTACCCGCGTGATGTTTAATCCGGGCGATACCGTCACCAGCCATGAAGGCTGGCAGCTGGAAGTTGAAGAAGCCATCAGCGAAAACGGCCTGATGGCTTACGTCGGCCGACGTCTCGATACCGACGAAAGCGGTGTCATGCTGCGTGAAGTGATGCTGGACAGCAAACTGGTGTTCAGCAAGCCGCAGGATCGCCTGTTTGCCGGTCAGCTTGATCGTATGGATCGCTTTGCGCTGCGTTTTCGCGCACGCAAATACCACAGTGAACAGTATCGCCTGGCGATCAGCGGGCTGCGCGGCATGCGCACCAACCTGATCCCGCATCAGCTGCATATCGCCCATGACGTGGGTCGTCGCCACGCCCCACGCGTGCTGCTGGCCGATGAAGTTGGCCTGGGTAAAACCATCGAAGCCGGTATGATTATTCACCAGCAATTGCTGGCTGGCCGCGCAGAGCGCGTGCTGATTGTGGTGCCGGAAACGCTGCAACATCAGTGGCTGGTCGAGATGCTGCGCCGGTTTAACCTGCGCTTTGCGCTGTTTGACGACGCGCGCTATGCCGAAGCACAGCTCGACAGCGATAATCCATTTGATACCGAACAGCTGATTATCTGCTCGCTGGATTTCGTGCGCCGTAACAAACAGCGTCTGGAAAAAATGGCCGATGCCGAGTGGGATCTGCTGATTGTCGATGAAGCACATCACCTGGCGTGGAGCGAAGGTGAGCCTAGCCGTGAATATCAGGTCATTGAACAGCTGGCCGAACAAATTCCCGGCGTACTGCTGTTGACCGCAACGCCAGAGCAGTTGGGGATGGAGAGCCATTTTGCCCGCCTGCGCCTGCTCGATCCGGATCGTTTCCACGACTTTGACCAGTTTGTTGAAGAGCAGAAGAACTTCCGTCCGATCGCCGATGCGGTAGCAATGCTGCTGGCTGACAAAAGCATCTCTAAAGATGAGATGAATATGCTGAACGATCTGGTCGGTGAACAGGATATCGAGCCGCTGCTGCAAGTGGCTAACAGCGATCGTGAAGGCAAGCAGCAGGCGCGTGAAGAACTGATCAGCATGCTGATGGATCGTCACGGCACCAGCCGCGTGCTGTTCCGTAACACCCGTAACGGCGTTAAAGGCTTCCCGAAACGCGAGATGCACCAGATCCGCCTGCCGCTGCCGTTGCAGTATCAGACGGCGATCAAAGTCTCCGGTATTATGGGCGCACGTAAATCTGCTGATGAACGCGCGCGCGATATGCTTTACCCGGAGCAGATTTATCAGGAATTCGAAGGGGATTCCGGCACCTGGTGGAACTTCGATCCGCGCGTCGAATGGCTGATGGGTTACCTGACCAGCAACCGCGATGAAAAAGTGCTGGTGATCTGCGCCAAAGCCGCAACCGCACTGCAACTGGAACAGGTACTGCGTGAGCGTGAAGGCATCCGCGCGGCGGTCTTCCATGAAGGCTTATCGATTATTGAACGCGACCGTGCAGCGGCTTACTTCGCTACCGAAGAGGGCGGCGCTCAGGTACTACTGTGTTCAGAAATCGGCTCTGAAGGCCGTAACTTCCAGTTCGCCAGCCGGCTGGTGATGTTCGATCTGCCATTCAATCCGGATCTGCTGGAGCAGCGTATTGGTCGTCTTGACCGTATCGGCCAGGCGCACGATATCCAGATTATGGTGCCGTACCTGGAAAAAACCGCGCAGTCGGTGCTGGTGCGCTGGTATCACGAAGGGCTGGATGCATTCGAACACACCTGCCCAACCGGTCGTACGGTTTATGACAGCGTTTATCAACCGCTGATCGAGTATCTGGCCGCGCCGGAAAATACCGAAGGGCTGGACGAATTTATTGCCGAGTGCCGCAGCCAGCATGATGCGCTGAAATCGCAGCTGGAGCAGGGCCGCGACCGTCTGCTGGAGCTGAACTCCAACGGCGGTGAAAAAGCGCAGGCGCTGGCCGAGCTGATTGGCGAGCAGGACAGCGATATCGAGCTGGTGAATTTCGCGCTGAATCTGTTTGATATCGTTGGGATCAACCAGGAAGATCGCAGCGACAACCTGATCGTTCTGACGCCATCGGATCATATGCTGGTGCCTGATTTCCCTGGGCTGCCGGAAGATGGCTGCACCATCACTTTCGATCGCGATCAGGCATTATCACGTGAAGATGCGCAATATGTGACCTGGGAACACCCGATAATTCGTAACGGTTTGGATCTGATTCTTTCCGGCGACACCGGCAGCTGTGCGCTGTCGCTGCTGAAAAACAAAGCGCTGCCGGTCGGAACGCTGCTGGTCGAGATGATCTATGTCGTTGAAGCGCAGGCACCGAAACATCTGCAGCTGACCCGCTTCCTGCCACCGACGCCGATTCGAATGCTGGTTGACCGTAAAGGCACCAATCTTGCCGGTAAAGTGGAGTTTGAGAGCTTTAACCGTCAGCTGAATGCGGTAAATCGTCATACCGGCAGTAAGCTGGTCAATGCGGTTCAGCAGGATGTGCATGCGATTCTGAAGTTATCCGAAGAGCAGGCCGCAGCGGAAGCGCGTTTAGTGATCGATGCGGCGCGTCAGGAAGCCGATGAAAAACTGAGTGCTGAATTGTCTCGTCTGGAAGC
Organism: Winslowiella sp. 2C04; assembly: GCF_050037805.1. Taxonomy (NCBI): domain Bacteria; kingdom Pseudomonadati; phylum Pseudomonadota; class Gammaproteobacteria; order Enterobacterales; family Erwiniaceae; genus Winslowiella; species Winslowiella sp. 2C04. The sequence goes on from NZ_CP188300.1 coordinate 3,922,054, forward strand.
GTTGAGAGCCGTTAACCCTAACATCCGTGATGATGAGGTAGAGGCGCTGGAAAACAACCGTGAACAGGTACTGGCCAGCCTCAACGACGCCGGCTGGCGTCTTGATGCACTGCGTCTGATTGTGGTGACTCACCAATAATGCAACCTTACAATCCCCCGCAGGATCCCTGGCTGCATATTCTGTATCAGGATCAGCATATTATGGTGGTCAATAAGCCCAGCGGTTTACTGTCAGTACCCGGTCGTCTTGAGGAGCATAAAGACAGCGTGATGACGCGTATTCAGCGCGATTATCCGCAGGCCGAATCGGTGCACCGGCTGGATATGGCGACCAGCGGGGTGATTGTTGTGGCGCTGCACAAAGCCGCTGAGCGTGAGCTGAAGCGGCAATTTCGTGAGCGTGAGCCACAGAAAAGCTATATGGCGCGCGTCTGGGGCCACCCGCAGCCGGAAACCGGTCTGGTTGATTTACCGCTGATCTGTGACTGGCCGAACCGGCCAAAGCAGAAAGTGTGTTTTGAAACCGGCAAAGCCGCACAGACCGAGTATGAAGTACTGGAGTATGCCAGCGACAACAGCGCGCGCGTGCGCCTGAAGCCGATTACCGGTCGTTCGCATCAGCTGCGCGTGCATATGCTGGCATTAGGCCACCCGATTCTCGGCGATAATTTTTATGCGCACGAGGAAGCCAGAGCAATGGCATCAAGATTACAGCTGCATGCGGAAATGCTGACGATTACTCATCCTGAGTATCAGACGCCGATGACCTTTCGTCAGCCGGCAGATTTTTAGTTACGCCAGACTCTCGCTTATTCAGGCGTCGGTGGCGCCGTCAGTTCAGGTGCGGCCAGCGCGCAAAAACCGGAACGTACACAAAGTACATAAGGATTTTGCGCACTGCCCAAGCCTGAAATGGCAAGTAAGCCAGCCTGGATTACTTGAAATTCTTCTCGCGTTTGATCAAATCATACGCCGCCTGAATCTCCTGCGCCTTTTGCTTTGCCATCTCCATCATCTCCGGCGGCAGCCCTTTGGCAACCAGCTTATCCGGATGGTGTTCGCTCATCAGCTTACGATACGCACGTTTAATGGTGGTGCTGTCATCGCTGCTTTTCACTCCCAGCACGCTGCAGGCATGTTCCAGCGTTGGCCCACGCGGAGCCTGCTGAAAACCGCCGTGTGAAGAGCCGCCCCAGGATTGATTGCTGCCGCCAAACTGCTGGCCCCCTTCCATCATGCGCAGAAACTGGTCGAACTGCGTGCGAGAGATGCCCAGCTCTTCGGCAATCACATACAACACCTGACGTTCATTGGGGTGCAGTGAACCATCAGCAAAGGCGGCCTGAATCTGAATTTCCAGAAACATCCTAATCAGATCAAAACGACCAAAACAGGCGCTGCGCAGTTCGCGCAGTTTATTTCGCAACGGATATTCACCCTGCTTACCTTCGCGGAATGCCCGCTGGGCAGCGGTACGCGCCTCACCGTGTAACTGCATCCGATCCATCAGCAGTGATGCCATCTGGATATCCGCGTCGGTTACACGCCCTTTAGATTTGGTTAAATGCCCCATTACCTGGAAGGTGGTGCGAAAAAATAATGTTTGTCGCGTTTGTTGATTGGCAAAATAGCCCTGCCCTTGCGCACCGCGAATCTTATCGACCATATGGCCAATAATCAGGCCAATTGCCAGACCCCAGAAGCCCGCTCCTGACATCAAACCCAGCACAAGGCCGAGTACTTTTCCCCAATAGCGCATATACTCCTCAATTCGCCATGCTCAAGGCTAAAAATTGCATTATCATACCTGTCATTTATCTCAGAGCCTAACGGCAACGCGGGTAAACGAGCAGGATTAACACTAGCGCAACGCAGTTGAGTAAGTTAGTCTCTGACCGTTTGTCGGCATGATGCCTGTTATCACGGAATTCTCGATACCGCGTATGAAAAAACGTATACCTACTTTGCTGGCCACTCTGATTGGCTCAGCACTATACAGCCAGCAGGTGCTTGCCGACGATTTGATGTCGCAGTGCATGCTTGGCGTGCCAAGTTTTAACCGGCCACTGGTTGAAGGCAAAACCGATCAATTGCCGGTAACGATCAACGCTGATAACGCGAAAGGCAATTATCCCGACAATGCGGTATTCAGCGGTAATGTTGATGTTCAGCAAGGGAACAGTCGCCTGCAATCTGATGAAGTTCAGCTTCACCAGAAAATGCTGCCGGGCCAGACTGTGCCGACGCGCACCATCGACGCACTGGGAAATGTGCACTATGACGACAATCAGGTCATCCTGAAAGGTCCGAAAGCCTGGTCAAATCTGAATACAAAAGACACTAACGTCTGGAACGGCAACTATCAGATGGTAGGCCGCCAGGGGCGTGGTCAGGCCGATCAGATGAAACTGCGCGGTGAAAATCGTTACACTATTCTGGAAAACGGCACCTTTACTTCCTGTCTGCCTGGCGATAACAGCTGGAGCGTGGTCGGTTCAGAAGTGATTCAGGACCGCGAAGAAGAAGTGGCTGAGATCTGGAACGCGCGCTTTAAAATCGGCGCGGTACCGGTGTTTTACAGCCCATACCTGCAGTTGCCAATCGGCGATCGTCGCCGCTCCGGCTTCCTGATCCCGAATGCAAAATACGGCAGTAATAACGGCTTCGAATTTATGCTGCCTTATTACTGGAACATCGCGCCAAACTTTGATGCGACGCTGACGCCGCACTACATGAGCAAGCGCGGTGTGCAGTGGCAGAACGAGTTCCGCTATCTGACCGTTGCCGGCACCGGTCTGGTGCAATTTGACTATCTGCCTTCGGACAATCAGTACAATAAAGATCAGGCCGAGCGCGGGAACACCGATGACAAAGATTCAAATCGTTGGTTCTTCTACTGGCGTCATGCTGGCGTCTACGATCAACACTGGCGCTTCAATGCCGACTTCTCGAAGGTCAGCGATCCCTACTATTTCAACGATCTCGACTCGCCTTACTATTCGTCTACCGATGGTTATCTGACGCAGAAATTCAGCATCGGCTACGCGGAAGAGAACTGGAATGCGACGATTTCCAGTAAAGACTTCCAGGTGTTCCCAATTAACAACACCAGAAACGTTTATCGTGCGCAGCCACAGTTTGATTTTAACTGGTATCAGAATGATGTCGGCCCGTTTGACACCCATCTGTATGCACAGGCGGTTAAGTTTACCAACGTAAACGATCGCTATCCGGATGCGACGCGCTTACATCTTGAGCCAACCATCAATCTGCCGATGTCCAACGGTTGGGGTAGCCTGAATACCGAAGCAAAACTGCTGGCGACGCACTATCAGCAGGATGATGTTGAATATTTCAACTCACTGCCGGTCAATGCCAATAATCAGCTGGATGAGTCGGTTAACCGCGTGATGCCGCAGTTTAAAGTTGACGGCAAGGTGGTCTTCGACCGCGAGATGAACTGGGCAGAAGGGTATACCCAGACGCTGGAGCCACGCGCCCAGTACCTGTATATCCCGTATCGCAACCAGAGTAATATCAACTCGTATGACTCCACGCTGCTGCAATCTGACTATACCGGCCTGTTCCGTGATCGTACTTACAGCGGCCTCGATCGTATCGCCTCCGCTAACCAGGTGACCACCGGTGTCACGTCGCGTATTTTTGATAACGATCTGGTTGAACGTTTTAACGTTTCTGTGGGTCAAATCTACTCGTTTACCCCTTCCCGCACCGGTCTGAATACCGTTAGCGATGAAGATGATACTGGCAGCCTGGTGTGGGCCGGTGATACATACTGGAAGATTAGCGATCGCTGGAGCACCCGCGGCGGCATTCAGTACGACACGCGTCTGGATAACATTTCGCAGGGAAATGCGGTGCTGGAATATCGTCGTGACGCTGACCGCATGGTACAGCTTAACTATCGTTACAGCAGCCCGGAGTACGTTGCGTCAGCGCTGCAACAGAACATTTCGGCCAACCCGATCTACAAAGATGGTATTTCTCAGGTTGGTATGACGGCTAGCTGGCCAATTGCTGATGCCTGGTCCGTTGTAGGTGCATACTACTACGACACCAAAGCACAACAGCCTGCCGATCAGCTGGTCGGCCTGCAGTACAGTTCGTGCTGCTATGCTATCCGCCTGGGTTATGAACGCAAAATCAACGGTTGGGAAAACGACAACAGTAAATACGACAACCAAATCTCGTTCAACATTGAACTGCGTGGCCTGAGCTCTAACTACGGCTTAGGAACCGGTCAAATGCTGCGTCAGGGTATTCTGCCTTACCAGCGCGCTTTCTGATGTTGTAATGTCTGGCATGCAAACCCGCAGTGCGGAAAAGAATGGAAAAAGTATGAAGAACTGGAAAACGCTGATCCTTGGTGTGGCGCTGGCAGCCAATACCGCGTTTGCAGCACCACAAGTTGTTGATAAAGTCGCCGCAGTGGTAAACAACGGCGTGGTACTAGAAAGCGATGTAAACGGCATGATGCAATCGGTCAAAGCGCAAGCGCAGCAGGCCGGGCAGCAGCTGCCTGACGATAAAACGCTGCGTCACCAGATTGTTGAACGTCTGATTATGGATAACATCCTGCTGCAGATGGGTAAACAGATGGGCGTACAGATCACCGATCAACAGCTTGATCAGGCGATCGCTAACATCGCGGCGCAGAACCAGATGTCAATGGATCAGATGCGTAGCCGTCTGGCCTATGATGGCGTCAATTACGGCACTTATCGCGAGCAGATTCGTAAAGAGATGCAGATCGCCGAAGTGCGTAATAACGAAGTACGCCGTCGCGTTACCATTCTGCCGCAGGAAGTCGACACGCTGGCAACTCAGGTCGGCGCACAGAATAACCGTGGAACCGAGCTGAACCTTAGCCACATTCTGCTACCGCTGCCGGAAAACCCGACTCAGCAGCAGGTTGATGATCAGGAAAACCTGGCTAATCAGCTGGTCGGCGAGATCAAAGGCGGCGCTGACTTTGGTAAGTTAGCAGTGACTTACTCGGCTGATTCTCAGGCGCTGAAAGGCGGCAACATGGGCTGGGGCAAAATCGAAGAGTTGCCAACGCTGTTTGCCCAGGCGCTGAGCACGGCGAAAAAAGGCGATATCGTCGGCCCAATTCGTTCTGGCGTCGGTTTCCACATCCTGAAGGTCAATGACCTGCGCGGCGAGAGCCAGAACATTTCGGTTACCGAAGTGCATGCCCGCCACATTTTGCTGAAGCCATCGCCGGTACTGACCGATGCGCAGGCGCGCCAGAAACTGGAGCAGGTTGCTGCTGATATTCAAAGCGGAAAAACCGACTTTAGCAGCGCGGCAAAACAGCTGTCTGATGACCCAGGTTCTGCCAATCAGGGCGGCGATCTCGGCTGGACGTCAGCTGAAGTCTATGACCCTGCGTTCCGTGATGCCTTGCTGAAACTGAATAAGGGCCAGCTCAGCCAGCCGGTTCACTCCTCTTTCGGCTGGCACCTGATTCAGCTGATGGATACCCGCCAGGTTGATAAAACTGATGCGGCGCAGAAAGAGCGTGCCTATCGCCTGCTGTTTAACCGTAAGTTTGCTGAAGAAGCACAAACCTGGATGCAGGAACAACGTGCCAGCGCTTACGTGAAAATCCTCGATCAGAATGCACAGTAATCTGCGCGTGGCGATCACTCCCGGCGAACCCGCCGGGATTGGTCCCGATCTGACCATTCAACTGGCACAGCGCGACTGGCCGGTTGAACTGGTGGCCTGTGCCTCTCCGGCACTGCTGATTGAGCGCGCCGCCCTGCTCGGCCTGCCACTGGAGCTGCGAGAGTATCAAGCGGGTACTGCCGCGCAGCCACAACGCGCCGGTACGCTGACGGTGTTGCCGGTGGCAACGCCACAGCCGGTGACAATCGGTGAGCTAAGTGTGGATAACAGCCACTACGTACTGGAAACCCTGGCGCGTGCCTGTGACGGCTGTCTGAACGGCGAATTTGCCGCGCTGATTACCGGTCCGGTACACAAAGGGGTGATCAACGATGCCGGTATTGCCTTCAGTGGGCATACTGAATATTTCGCTGAGCGTTCCGCATGTGAGCGGGTAGTGATGATGCTGGCGACGGAAGAGTTACGCGTCGCGCTGGCCACCACCCACCTGCCGCTTAAAGATGTCGCCGACGCCATTACGCGTGAGAGCCTGCATGAAGTGATAGGTATTCTGCATCACGATCTGCAAAATAAGTTTGGCATTGCCAACCCACATATCTTCGTCTGCGGCCTTAACCCGCATGCTGGCGAAGGCGGTCATATGGGCCGCGAAGAGATTGATACCATTATCCCGGCTCTGAATGAGCTGCGCCTGCAAGGGTTACAGCTTACCGGCCCGTTGCCGGCGGATACGCTTTTCCAGCCGAAATATCTGCAAAATGCCGATGCGGTGCTGGCGATGTATCACGATCAGGGACTTCCGGTGCTAAAATATCAGGGATTTGGTCGCGCGGTGAATATCACCCTTGGCCTGCCATTTATCCGTACCTCTGTTGACCACGGCACCGCGCTTGAACTTGCGGGCCAGGGCACGGCGGATGCGGGCAGCTTTATCACGGCGCTTAATCTCGCCATTACCATGATCAAGAGCAGTAATGAATAATCGCGTCCACCAGGGCCACTTTGCCCGCAAACGTTTTGGACAGAACTTCCTCAACGACCAGTACATCATCGACAGCATTGTTTCCGCTATCCATCCGCAGCCCGGTGAGGCGATGGTGGAGATCGGTCCCGGCCTTGGCGCCCTGACCGAACCGGTAGGCGATCGCCTCGATGCCATGACCGTCATTGAACTTGACCGCGATCTGGCGGCACGTTTGCAAACGCATCCGTTTCTCGGCCCTAAACTGACCATTTTCCAGCAAGATGCGATGACCTTTAACTTTGCCGAACTGGCAGAGCAGCAAGGCCAGCCGCTGCGTGTGTTCGGTAACCTGCCTTACAATATCTCCACGCCACTGATGTTCCATCTGTTCAGCTATACTGGTTCAATCCGTGATATGCACTTTATGTTGCAAAAAGAAGTGGTTAATCGTTTGGTTGCGGGTCCGGGCAGCAAAGCCTATGGCCGCCTGAGCGTAATGGCACAGTACTACTGCAATATCATTCCGGTGCTGGAAGTGCCGCCTGAGTCGTTTACTCCGGCACCTAAAGTTGAGTCAGCGGTGGTGCGTCTGGTGCCCCATACCACGCTGCCTAATCCGGTTGACGATATTCGCGCACTGAGCCGTATTACCACTGAAGCCTTCGGCAAACGCAGAAAAACCCTGCGCAACAGCCTCGGTCATCTGTTTTCGCTTGAAGTGCTTAATGAACTGGGCATCGATAACACGCTGCGTGCGGAAAATATTTCTGTCGCACAATACTGCCAGTTAGCTAACTGGTTAACTGCGCATCCTCAGCCGCAGGAGAACTAACAGATGATTGATTCGCCCCGAGTTTGTGTACAGGTGCAGAGTGTTTACGTTGAGTCGCAATCAGCACCTGATGAACAGCGCTACGTTTTCGCTTACACCATTACCATCCGCAATCTGGGGCGCAATCCTGTGCAGTTACTTGGCCGTTACTGGTTGATTACCAACGGTAACGGTCGGGAAACTGAAGTTCAGGGTGAAGGTGTGGTTGGAGAACAGCCACATATTGAGCCAGGCGAAGAATTTCAGTATACCAGCGGCGCGATCCTTGAAACGCCGATGGGCACCATGCAAGGCCACTACGTGATGATCGACCAGCAGGGTGAAACCTTTCACGTCGATATCCCGGTCTTCAGGCTGGCCGTTCAAACCCATATTCATTAAGAAACAGACTCAATGAGTACTTACCTGATTGGCGACGTCCACGGTTGCTATGACGAGCTGCAATCGCTGCTGGCACAAGTCGCCTTCGATCCACAGCAAGATACCCTGTGGCTGACCGGCGACCTGGTAGCGCGCGGGCCGGGATCGTTAGAAGTCTTGCGCTTTGTGCGCTCTCTGGGCGACTGCGTACGCCTGGTTCTGGGCAATCACGATCTGCATCTGCTGGCGGTTTACGCCGGTATCAGCCGTAATAAACCGAAAGATCGTATTACTCCGCTGCTGGAAGCACCCGATGCTGATGAGCTGATTAACTGGCTACGTCGTCAGCCGCTGTTGCAGGTTGATGAAGAAAAGAAGCTGGTGATGGCGCATGCCGGCATTACCCCACAGTGGGATATCGCCACGGCGAAGATGTGCGCACGCGAAGTGGAAGCGGTGCTCTCCAGTGACAGTTACCCGCTGTTCCTCGATGCCATGTACGGTGATATGCCTAATAACTGGACGCCGGAACTGAGTGGATTATCCCGCCTGCGTTTCAGTACCAACGCGCTGACGCGGATGCGCTACTGCTTCCCGAACGGTCAGCTGGATATGATCTGCAAGGATTCGCCGGAGTCTGCCCCGCCACCGCTGAAACCCTGGTTCGCCATTGAAGGGCCAGTGGCACGCGACTACACCATTATCTTTGGTCACTGGGCGTCGTTAGAAGGCCGCGGTACACCGCAGGGGATTATCGGGCTTGATACCGGTTGTTGCTGGGGCGGTAATCTGACGCTGCTGCGCTGGGAAGATGGCTCGCTGTTTACCCAACCGTCCAACCGTGAACGCGCGGTTGAAGCGTAGTCGGTGTAAGCGGAGACCGTTGCTACGGTCTCCGCTGTTATCTGTCAGTCCAGATTATTTCTTATCCCAGGCCTGTGCCCAACTGCTGCCCGTTCCTGGTGCATAGGCCCATTCTGCGCCTGCACACCAGGCAGTATACGGCCATGGCTTACATGCATACACTCCGCCAGCTGAACTGACCTTATCACCGGCTTTATAAGCAGTACCCGCGACATAGGCAGGATAGCCCGGCTGTGGATTTTCACCCGCTTCGGTAGTGACTGAAATCATTTCGCTCTTATCAGAATGATTATCAGAGGTATCAACCGCTTCAACCTGATACTGATAGGAAGTGCCTGCCGCCAGGCCGGTATCGATAAAGCTGGTCTGCAGCTGTTTCGTCAGCAACGCGCCGTTGCGATAAATATTATAGTGACGCACCGCGACATTATCGCTTGAGGCTTCCCACGACAGTTTCACCGCGTGCGCTCCGCTCGCCTCACCGTACAGACCCTGCGGAGTGCTCGGCTGCTCGTTATCTTCAGATGGCTTATCATCATCCAACACCACTGATGCCGCTTCGCTCGGCAGTGACAGATTGCCTGCTTTATCCACGGCGATAATCACATACTCGTAAGCATTGCCGTTAGTTACCTGATTATCGCTGAACTGCGGCGAAGTGGACTGACCGATCTCTTCACCATTGCGCCAAATCTGATACTGAGCAACGCCGACGTTATCGGTGGATGGCGTCCAGCTCAATGCAACCTGGCCCGATGAGGCGATCAGCTCTGGCTTACCCGGCTGGCTCGGTGCCTGATTATCCGGCTCGCCAACGAAATCTTCGTTAATCAACTTGCCGTAACGGTTGGCAAACTCATAACCGTAGGCATTGCCCGCCTTGCTGTGACCGGTGTCCCAGTTAATTGACCAGGTCATCAGCCCTTTAATCGGCGTACCCTGCGCCGTCAGGCGCTCCCAGGCAGAACGCACATCGGCTTCGTTGCGGGCATAACCGGTTGCGGCGGCATCCGGATTGCTCGGCAGGCCGATGACAAACTTATCGGCAGGAATCCGGATAAAGTCACGCGAACCGTGAACCAGCGAATCTGTCAGATAGTACAAGAACTCCGCTTTTTTGCTGTCATCATTTTGCGCATACCAGCCGCTTCCGGCCGCGACGCCATCGCCACCCTGGTTGTAATACTGAGGAGAGATGAAGTCGTAATAGCCTTCGAGATTTTTGATCAGACCTTCGTAGGCTCCGCCATTCCGCAAATAAGGGAATTCCGGTGCCATACTAATAATAAAGTGCGGGTATTTATTCTTGACCAGTTTCAGTGCCGCCGGAATTTCAGTCTGGTTAGCGCCGGCCTTAATTGCGCTGCCTTCCAGATCGATATCCAAACCATCAAAACCGTACAGCTCAACCAGACGAATAATTTCATCAGCAAATTTCTGCGCGTCTCCGGCTTTAAGCTCAATATGCGCGTCAGCCCCCCCCAGTGATACTAATACCGCACGCCCCTGACTATTCAGCGTGGCGACCGCCTGACGGAACTGTGCATCCGTCATATTATAGGGTTTAAAAGTTGGGATACCGCTGCCTTCCATAAAAGCGACGGTAATAACATTATACTCGGCAGGAATACTGGTCAGTTCAACATCGGCAGCGCTACCTTGCTGATAACCATCTGATTTTGAAGCCCAGTTATGCCAGAACCCCACCATTATTTTTTTCCCGCTAATATCAGGAAAAACTGATGCGGCATCATTGGCAGCAGCAAAACTCGCAGAACCGGAAAGTACTCCCGCGATTAGCAGGCTGGCGGTGATAATGTTTTTTTTGAACAAGGATTTCATCGAATAATACTCCAGATAGATGATACTTTATCCAAACAAGTTAATATCACTCCGCCATCAATAAAATAAGCGACTTCCCGGAATGACGCAGAACTTTCTTTTATTAGTGTTTGATTTAGGTTTCGTTTTTAATAAACAGGAAAAATAAATTAATATTATTGTGGATATTCAATAACTTTCACTTTGGCTATTGACGACTGATGATGATCGTCAGTGACCGTCAGAATAAAACTGTATTCTGTCTGCTGATCTACCGCCATTAAACTAATATGCGCCTGCTGCTGATCATCATCTTCAAGCGTGACAGGCGGCCCGGATAACTGCTCCCAACGCCAGCTCAGGGATCCACCTTCCGGATCTTTTGACTGCGATCCATCCAGCGTCACCCGCTCCGCTCCGCTAATATGCTGCGTGTAGCCAGCGTTGGCGATCGGCGGTCGGTTTTCGGGCAGTTGCAAACTATCACCGTTTCCCAGACCTTCATGCATCGCATTCAGCAAATCACCGTTATCAGCGCTGATATCGCTGAGCAGCAGTCCACCCAGTCGCTGAGCATAAACATACTGCCCTTTTGCTTTCACCGAGCGCGGATTTTCATAGCTGAGCAGCTGCCGGGACGATTTGTTAAACAGAAAAGGCACCTCGGCTTTTTCGTCATAACCCGCTTGCCAGTGGCTGTCGTTCAATTGCTGCGTCAGATTACGATAACCGATCAGACTCGCTTCTCTGCTGCCGTTCAGCGGCCCCAGGGCGCGTCCGGTGAAAGGGTTTGCTTGCTGATGAGTGTCGACCCCCTGCCAGCCCTGGGCGTAACTGGCAAAACCCAGTACAATTTTATCACTACTGACTCCCTGATTAATCAACGCTCGCACGCTGTTATCAACGGCCGGCCGACGTTCGTCATACAGCGCGCTCTGATGCCAGGGGTATTGCTGCTCACCCGGCGCGACGCTGCCGTCGCCATTAAGGAAAATATGATCCAGATAGCGCTGAGCCTCAGCATAGTTCACTCTGGCAATACGCCGTGCGCCGCCATCAACCGTTGCGGTTAACTGATACTGTTTGCCGTTGCGGATGGCCAGCTCATCCATCATGGCCCGCAGCTCTTTCATTAATGCGGTGAAAATTGCGCCATCGGTTGGCTTACCGGGGTTTGCACCGACGCCGCCCCCGCCTGGATATTGCCAGTCGATATTAATCCCATCAAAAAACTTCCACGTCTGCAGCAGTACTTTTACCGAATCGACAAACTGCTGACGACGAAGCGGATCGTCCAACTGGCTGAAAGGATCAGAAAGCGTCGCTCCGCCGATTGAGGGCAGGATTTGTAGTTGTGGCAAACTTCTTTTCAGCATCATCAACTGACCAAAATGGCCCTGATAGCTACTCTGGCCACTTATTCCCTCACTGTTCTGCACCGCAGCGTAAAGATCCAGTAAGCCGACGCTAAAATCTGGCCGTCCGGCGCAGCTACGCATCAAAGCCTGATAGCGCTGTGGCTGACGTATTTTCAGGGTATGATTTATCATCTCGCCACCACAAATTGGCAGCTCTGCATAAAGCAGATGCGTCAGATTCTGTGCCGGAATGCTGCTCACCGGAAAATAGCCATCCTCACCGCCCCATTCGGTGAACGTGGCGGCGATGACTTTAGCCGAACGGTTCTGGTAAGGCTGATGGTTATCCGGCAGCGGGAGATCTATCGGCTCCAGATGACTGCCGTCTGTGTCGGCCACGATCAGCGGATGTCTTTTACTGAAACTACAGCCTTCGACATTACACAGCTCAATCTGTAGCTGATAATGTCCGCCTTTCTTGATGATAAAACTGGCGCGTTGCTCGGCGCTGCTTCCGCTCCAGTGAACAATATCATCGACTAATATATTTGCACGTGTACCGCCGTCGCCACTCCAGGTATTCCACTTAACCGTCACCTTTGCTGCGGATTTAACGGTGACTAACTGTTGATAAGACTGCGCATTATAATCAATATCAACCAGCGAGGCGGTCAGATTATCCGTATCAGAAATCACCGCTTCACCAGGAAGCGCAGCAGAAAGTGCGGGAGACAGGAGCACACTAATCAATAAACTTAGTTTTTTAATGTTATTTTTCATGGCTCATTTTTCTTTATTTTCAGGATGGAAAACCCGGCGCATAATATATTCCGACATTAATGATAAATATAAGAGGCATGACAGCCAGCCTGTGGAAAATTCCCAGCAGTTCCAGGATACTTCTAAATAAAATGTTTTAATGCTCAGAAAAAAGCAGGATAATCCTGGCGTCCAAAAACCAGGCAGATCAGCGCCACGACAATCGGATAAGGGCCAAAAGGAAAGGGCTGATTCGGTTTCACCCGTAACAACAGTATGGCAGTCGCTATCGCCAGCAAAGGCGCAAATACCATAATCTGGCACAGCGTTTCCACGCCAAACCAGGCCCCCAGCGCAGCAAACAGCTTCATATCTCCCATCCCCATTCCGGCGCGTCCACGCAGCAGGTAACATCCGCGATCCAATAACCACGGCAGCAGATACCCCAGCAGAGACGCGATTAACGCTTCTGTTAAGCTGACGGTTTCAAGGCCCAATCCGGCGGCGGCAATTCCCAGCCCCCACAGCGGCAATACCAGACAATCCGGCAGCAGCATGGTCTGCCAGTCAATCGCTGCCAGCGCAATCATCAGACAGATAGCAATCAGCAACATGGCGCAATACAGTGTTACGCCGTAGCGCCAGAGCATCAGCGCAAACAATCCTGCCGTCACCGCTTCCACCAGCGGATAGCGCCAGTGAATTGCCTGCTGGCAATCGGCACAGCGTCCGCGCAGCAGCAACCAGCCGAATAGCGGCAGATTGTGCCGCCAGCGGATACGTGCCTGGCAACAAGGGCATGAAGAAGGAGGAAAACTTAAACAACATTGCGCACCTGCCATCATTAGCGGCAGGCGATAAATCACCACGTTGAGGAAACTACCGAAAACTGCACCAAGCAGCAGAGCCAGAGCAATCTGCATTTATCATCTCATTTATTAATTATTTAACACACCGCCAGACAGGTTGAGTCTACTTTTTTATCAGAAACAAAACGTTATTAATAAACCATTATGTTTTTTAATTTTCTAAAACTGAACGGCGAAAGCTTAATTTTCTCTAAAGATAATACAAAGAGTGATGAAAGTTAAAGGCAATCAGCAGATAAAGAATATTCTCCGCCAGCCCGCCAATATTCTTAATAAACGAAAGAGCAATAGCCTACAAATTCATCATTAAATGTTTAAGAATAATCGAATGAATTTGCAATGAATGAAATATGGCTACCGTGAGAACCTCATGAACAAATATCTATTATCCCATTATCGCCAGCAACAAGGTTTTACCCTGCTCGAATTACTGGTGGTGTTAATGATTATCGCCTTACTGGCTGGCTTTGTTGGTCCGCGTCTTTTTTCACAGGTTGATCAGGCCAAAGATAAAACCGCCGCCAGCCAGATGAAGAGTTTGTCACAGGCACTGAGCCAGTACCGTCTTGACGTCGGTCAATATCCCTCCGAAGAGCAGGGGCTGAAAGCACTGACAGAGCGCCCGAGCGGCGAGAGGAACTGGCACGGCCCTTATCTGAGTAAAGAAGTGCCCGCCGATCCCTGGGGCAATCCTTACCAATGGCACAACCCGACCCGTAACAAGAATGTGGTGTATGAAGTGGAGCTGATTGCCACCGGTAATGACGGGAAAAAGGTGAGTTACGGGTTCTGATTGTGCGTACTTCACTGCTTTTACTCCTGCTCTGGTTTGTGCAACTGCCCGTTTACGCCACCTGCTGGGATCAGGCCGGGCAGCGTTACGGCATTGAGCCGGAGCTGCTACAGGCTATCGCCATCGTAGAGTCCAATTTGCAAGCCTCGGCGCGCAATCAGAACCGCGATGGTAGCTATGACATCGGGCTGATGCAGATTAACAGTCGGCATCTGCCCAGGCTGCGCAACTTTCAGATATCAGAACGAAAGCTGCTCGATGATCCCTGTCTGAGCGTAATGACGGGAGCCTGGGTACTGGCCGGTTTTATGCGTAGCTACGGCTACAGCTGGGACGCGGTTGGCGCGTATAACGCCGGCGGATCGGCCGCCCGTGAACATCTGCGCCAGCGTTATGTTATGCGCGTCCAGCCTCACTATGCGCGGCTCAAACAAGAAAACCGGCCGTAAGCCAGTAAGAAATCATGAAAAACTATCAAATTACTTTATTGCGTAACGGTGTCCGCAGCACGGAGCAGGTGTGTGCCAACAGCGTCGAAGAAGCCAAAGCCCAGCTGGCGCCAGGTGCTCTGGTACTTGAGGCCAAAGCCAGCCGGCTGACGAGACGCGTGCGCCCTTTTCCGCTGACGCTGTTTATCCAGGAATTAATCGCGCTGCTCGAGGCCGGTCTGGTGATTGTCGAAGCGATTGAAGCACTGTGTGAAAGCAGCGCTGATGCAGAACAGCGCCGGGTATTAGGGGAAATCCTGAAAGAACTTTATCGCGGTCAGCAGCTTTCTCAGGCGCTTGTCGCCCAGCCGCTGTTGTTCCCGCCATTACTGGTCAGCACCGTAGCGTCGTCAGAACAGACCGGACAGCTGCCCGTCGCGCTCGGGCGTTTCCTGCATTACGAAAAGCGTATGGAAACCTTGCGTAAGCGCATTCGCAGCACCCTGCTCTATCCCTGCGTGGTGATCAGCGTCGGCTGCCTGATCCTGTTCTTTTTGCTCGGCTTTATTATCCCGCGCTTCGCCGTGGTGTTCACCGGCATGAAAGACCTGACGGGCAGCGCGCAGTTTATCGTCTGGTGGGGGCACCTGACGCAGAACTATGGCGCGTTATTAATGATGCTGACCGCCGCTGCGGTCGTGCTGCTGATCGCCGCCGTGCGCAGCAAAAGCCTGCGGCAGTCCGCTTTAAACCAGCTGATGCGCGTGCCACAGCTTAAACAACAATATCAGCTGGCGATACTGGTGCGCTTCTACCGCACCCTTGGCCTGCTGTTGCAGGGCGGAATGGCCGCCGTCGAAGCGCTGCAACTGACCGGCAGCCTGCTACCGAATTCGTATCAGCCACGGCTACAGCAGGCACTGATGGATGTGCAGGCGGGCAAGGCGCTTTCGCACTGCCTGGAAACTCAGGGGCTGACAACTCCGGTCGCCAGTAGGCTATTGGTGGTCGGTGAACGCAGTGGTGAATTGCCCGCCATGTGCGAACGCATCGCGGCGTTTTATGACGAAAACCTCGAACGTGCCATCGAAACCTTCAGCAAGGTGTTTGAACCGATCCTGATGCTGATCGTCGGTGGACTGGTCGGCCTGGTGGTATTTCTGCTGTATATGCCGATTTTTGAAATGGCCGGAGGATTAGCCTGATGACTCAACTAACACATCATGTCGACAGCGCATCCTCGCCATGGTTAACCATGACGCCGGAGCAACGAACCGACTGGCTGGAACAGCTGCTGACATCGCAGCCTGAACAGCTGACAACGCTCGCCGCTGAACTGGGTTTATACCCGTTATCACAGCAGCAGCTGGTTGAGGCCGGGCAGGATTTCTCTCGTATCTCGCTGCCGCAGGCGCTGTCACGCCGCCTGTTGCCAATTACGCTGGACGGAAAAAGCTGGTTGCTGATGGCCGATCCGTTTTCACTGACGCAGCGTCAGTGGGCGCAGCGTTACAGCGATCGCATCGCGCTTTGTCGTCCGGGCTGGGTGAATGAGCAGTTGGATCAGCTGTCGCGCCAGCAGCGCACCATGGATCACCTCGAACCGCAGGATTTTGACGGCCAGACGGAAGAAACGGCGCTGGTGATCTCGCTGCTTAGCCTGTCCGAGGAGCAAAGCCCGGTGATTAAACTGGTCAACTCCACGCTGTACGACGCACTTCAAAGCCGTGCCAGTGATATCCATCTGGAGAGCGTACCCGATGGGCTGGTGGTGAAATACCGGATTGATGGCGTACTGCACGCCATTACCCGCTGCAACGGTTCACAGAATGCGGAACAGATCATTTCACGGCTGAAAGTGCTGGGCTGTATGGATATTTCTGAACGCCGCATTCCACAGGATGGACGTTTCAAAGCGCACATTCAGCAGCGCAACGTCGATTTCCGCGTTTCGATCATGCCGAGCATTCACGGTGAGGATGCGGTCTTGCGCGTACTGGATAAATCCCACGACAAAAAACTGCGGCTGGAAACGCTGGGATTCGACGGCCAGACACTGCAGGCGATCCGCAAGCTGACGCAAATCCCACACGGCATGGTACTGGTGACCGGACCGACCGGCAGCGGCAAATCCACCACGCTCTACTCCGCGCTCAGCGAGCTGAACAGCGGTGAAAGCAAGATCATCACCATTGAAGATCCGGTGGAATATCAGCTGGAAGGGGTATTACAAATCCCGGTTAACGATAAAAAAGGGCTGACTTTCGCCCGCGGTCTGCGCGCCATTCTGCGCCATGACCCAGACATTATCCTGGTCGGCGAAATCCGTGACGGTGAGACGGCGGGCATTGCGGTTCAGGCAGCACTGACCGGGCACGTGGTGTTGTCATCGGTACACGCCAATAGCGTGTTCAGCGTGCTGGAACGCTTTATGTATATGCAGGTGGAGCCAGCCAGCCTGATTACGGCACTGAATGGCGTGGTGGCGCAGCGGCTGGTACGCCAGCTGTGCCCGGCGTGTAAACAACCTCATCAACCAACAGCCGAAGAGATTACGCACTGGCAGCTGGATAAACAGCCGTTCAGCCACGCCTGCTGGCACGTTGGTGCAGGTTGTGAGCATTGTCGCCACAGCGGCTACCACGGGCGACTGGCGCTGGCCGAAGTCCTGCATTTTAGCGATGCGATGAAAGAAGCCTTGCTGGCGCGCGCGCCATTGCGCCAGCTGCGCGAACTGGCGATGAAAGAGGGTTTTATCCCGCTGCATCAAATCGCAATTGAAGCCGCCCGCCAGGGCTTCACCACTTTACAGGAGGTCAGGCGTGTTATTTCCCTTCATTAATCACTGGTGCTGCAAGCTCTACCAACACCAGTTGCAGCTATGGTTGGGCGGCAGCCTGCATGCGCAGTGCCAGTGGCAGCCCGACCTGCCGTTGCCAGCCCAACTGGAGCAGCTGTTCAGCACGCTGCCTGCGGCCCCCGCCTGGCGTGATTCGCTGGAATTTATCGTTGATGCACCACACGTCAGTTACCTGCTGGTTCCCTGGCCACAGGGGATTACGCGGCCACGCGAGCTAAGGCAGTACGCCAGATTATTGCTGGCCGAGCAGCAGGGTGAACAGCATGAGATGAAGGTCAGCTTTCTGCGCAGCAGCTTTGGTGAAGATGCTTTTGCAGCGTTATTAAATAAAACGCTGCTGGTCAGTCTGAAACAGCTGAGCAGCCAGCATCGGCTGCGGCTGATCGGCTGCAGCACGCCATTCAGTAACCTGCTGGCTCGCTGTGGTCGCAGCCTGCCGGAGAACGCGCTGTTTGCCAGCATCGGTGAGCAGCAAAGCAGCTTTGCCTTTCGCTGGCAGCATCGCTGGCACAGTACCTTTACGTTGCGCCTGCCACACAGTGACGAATTACAACAACTGGATACGGCAAATCGCCTGGCAGGATTGCCACCACTGGAGCGCTATGTGGTGCACAGTGAGACCGCCAGCACCAAGATTGCGGCAGAAAATAATCGTGATGACTAACCACCAGTTTATATCCCGCCGGGCAATGCCGGTTAATGCGGCGTTACTGATTGTGCTGATGACTCCGCTGCTGACGGCGATTTTCTTCAGCCATCAGCAGCAAAACCAACTGCAGACAGAGCTGGCCGCAGAGATGCAGAAGTTGAATGCGCACAGTCAGGCCGCGGAGATCATTCTGGCCAGGCAGCGGGCTTACGCCAGCCAGCCCCAGCAGCAAGAACCGCAGCAGCTGGCCGGGCTGGCGCTTATTGGTCAGGCCCTGAGCAAAGATATTGCTCTGATGTCGCTGCAAGTGGATGCACGTCAACAGCAGATGCGGGTGGAAGTGGTCGCCCATTCGCTGGACTCGTTGCTGGATTTCGTCTCGCGCTTACAAGACACCAGAGCCAGGGTTGGCCTGGAACATCATCACACCGAAACCAGCCTGACCGAACCATGGAAGATACGCGCCACGCTCAATCTGGAGTATTCCCATGCGTCTTAATGCTGGCACGCTGCCTTCGATGAAAGATCTGCTGCCGCGCCTGCGCTGGTGGGCCGGTAAGAGTTATGAAATGTTCGGCCCGCTGCCATTGTTAATCGTCGGATTATGGCTGGTACTGCTGATGTATTTATGCGCCCAGCTGCGCCCGGAGCTGCATGCAAATAGCCTGCGCCTGCAATCCGTGCATCAGCAGCTTGCTGTGCCGCTGCCCGTCAGTACGCCGGAGGAAGAAGAAGCGCTGAGCTCGCTGAGCGTTAAAGAGTATCAGCAGGTCAAGGCGCTGTTTGCCATTCTGAAAAAACACGGTCTTGAAGCACGTGAGAGTCGTTACCAGCTGCTCTCTGACAGTAATGATTCAAAGAGTGAGCAGATGATCCTCGATATTCCGTTAACCGGCGACTATCCGCGCTTGCAAGCCGCGCTGCGTGAGATGTCAGGCACGCTGCCGTTGCAGTTTGAATCGCTGGCGATGGCGCGGACTTCCCCCGCCAGCACTCAGCTGACGATGTCGCTGCGCGTCACATTAACCGGAGAAGGCCGATGAAGCTGCCGCGTTACCTACAGGTGATGCTGCTGCTGACCGCGGTCATCAGCCTGTGGAGTGCACTGAGTGGCGATGCTCAGGAAGAAGAAAGTCTGTTGACGGTAAGCCAGCCCCATCCGGTGCGTGATATCCCGACGACTCCCGCGCCGCCCGCGATCGCCGGCAATGCGTCTGATGACCTGTTTCCTTATCAGGGTAACCCCGTCGAGCCTGCTTCTGCACCCGCCACCGCCAGGCCAGAAAAGCCACGCGCACCACAGCTTCCTTTTAAGGTGGTCGGTGCCTGGTGGAGCAATAACCAGCGCCTGCTGGTGCTGACTGATGGCCGCGAAAGCTGGATTGTCTGTCGACAGTGCAAATTGCAGGAGAGCATCCGCCCCGGCGACAAGCTGGATAACAACTGGCAGTTGATGGAAATCGCGACAGATTCGCTGACGTTCCGCTGGCTGCCGCTAAAAAACGACCAGCATTTATCGCTGGATGATATGAAATCGAAACCAGAATTCTGATTATGTTTATTAAAAAAAATCTTTCAGTGGTCATCGGACTGCTGCTGCTGGCAGGCTGCGCTTCAGACACCCGCGATCACGATGCCGCCCGGGTGCAAAACCAACAACAACAGTTAGTCACCTCGCTGGATAAGCTGAAAAAACAACGTCAGGTCGCTCCTGATGATATGGCGCTGAAGAGCCGCGAACAGCTGGAAAGTAACCAGCTGGTCGATCTGTATATGAAACAAGCTGAACGTGCCGTTGGCGAAAACAATTACCAGGAAGCATCACGTCTGTGGCACACCGCGCTGGAGTATCAACCCGGTAATATGCGCGCTCAGCAAGGAATACGCCGCATTAACAATTATCGCTCTCTGGACGTGATGTACCAGCAGGCCAGCAAGCTGTCGGCTGATAATCCGGAAGCGGCGCTGGAAAAAATCCGCAAAGTGCTGGAGGAAGAGCCGGGCTGGCCACAGGCCGTCGCGCTGCGCGACCATCTGCTACGCCGACTCTCTTCCAGCTCAATGCCGTCGCAACGTATGCATGTGGAACTGCAAAAGCCAGTATCACTTAACTTTCGCTCCCATAATCTGATGGAGATCTTTGCCACCATTTCCAAAATTACAGGCGTGAACTTTATCTTTGATAATGACGTTACCCGCAGTATTACCACCAGCATTATTGCCAATAACACCACCGCTGAAGATGCGATCAACTTACTGCTGATCTCCAATCAACTGCGCAAAAAAGTGCTGAACAGTAATACCCTGCTGATCTACCCGGCCAGCCAAAGCAAAGAGAAGTTGTACCGCGATATGATGGTGAAGACCTTCTTCCTTGGTTATGCCAAAGCCAAAGATATCAACGTCGCGCTGCGCAATATTCTGAAACTAAAAGATATTCACGTTGATGAACGCACCAATACCATCACGGTGCGTAGTCCGCGCGAAAGCATTGAAATGATCGAGCGCTTATTGATGACGCTGGATCGACCAGAAGCAGAAGTGACGCTGGAAGTGGAAGTGCTGGAGATCAGCAGCAGCGACGCCACCAAACTGGGCATTCGTTATCCGGGCGAAGTGGGTATTGGCTTCGGTACGACCGATGCCGGCAATAATATCCCGCTGAATGGCTTTAACCGCGACAATATGTTTATCAATCTCGGGGGGAATCGCGGTATCAAAGTCGACATCAGTAAAATACGCAATAACGCTAAAGTGCTGGCTAACCCGCGAATTCATGTGAAAAACAACAAACCTGCGTTGATTGAAATTGGCGAAAAAATGCCGGTATTGACCAATACCACCAATGATGGCGTCACCAATCAAAAAGTGGATTATCAGGACGTTGGCCTGAAACTTAATGTGACGCCGGAGATCAGCCTTGATGGTGAAATCAGTATGGATGTGGAGTTCACACTCAGCAGCCTTGGGCAGTCGCAGGAGAGTAAAGACGGGCTGAAATATTACAGTACCAACAACCGCATGGCGAAAACCATTCTCAGCAGTCTTGATGGCGAAACCCAAATGCTGGCCGGTTTGATCAGAGAGGATCAAAAAGATGAGAAAAGCGGCCTGCCATGGCTAAGCGATATTCCCCTGATTGGTTCGCTGTTCAGAACCTCGGATAAAGAGAGTAAACGAACGGAAGTGGTACTGCTGATTACGCCGCGTATTGCCCGCAACATTGATCTGCCAGGCGCGCATGTCAGCGCCATTGCGGTCGGCACCGAAGATCTACCGGGTGAGCAGGATATGCGTCTGCGAGCACCGGGCCGTATTCAGGTCGGCAGAGAAGCGTTTATTGCGCCACAGCTGGTGCCACCGGCGCATTTCCCTGAACAGCGCGGTGCATTGCCGTCACCGAATCCGGCGGCTGAACCTCTGCCGGAACTGACCAGATGACGCGGATCAGGCAGCAGGGTTTTACCCTGATTGAGATGATGGTAACCCTAAGCCTGCTGGCGACGCTGGCTGCCGCCTCACTGCCGCTGCTCGAAAAACAGGGTCAGCGGCATAAAGAGGAGCAGCTACAAACGGCACTGCGACAAATACGTCAGGCGCTGGATGACTACCAGCGCGCGGCGATTGAAGGGCGAATAGAAAAAAAAGCCGACGAGCCTGGCTATCCAAAAAACCTTAAAGCGCTAACCGAGGGGGTGGTCGATAAAACCTCACCGAATAAACGCAAAATCTATTTTATGCGCCGCCTGCCACGCGATCCGATGTGTGATTGTGAAGGCAAAGCGGACGAGGAGACCTGGCGCGTGCGCAGCAGTACTAATGATGCCGGTAATTTTTCTCCAGGCAGCGATATTTACGACGTTGTCTCATCCAGCCAGGCTTATGGACTGAATGGAGTGCCTTATGCGCAATGGTGAAAAAGGCTTTACCCTGATTGAACTGCTGGTAGTGATGGCAATTATCGCCACGCTGATGACGCTGGTGGCACCGCGCTACTTTCAGCAAACCGTACGGGCAAAAGAGGTGGTGTTAAAGCACAATCTGAACACCCTGCGTCTGTCTATTGATCAGTTCCGTCGCGACAATATCAACAGCCCGTCCACGCTGGAAGAGATGATAGACAAGGGATATCTGCGCCAGCTGCCGCTCGATCCGATTACCGATAAAAATAACAGCTGGAAAACTCAACAAGATGAGCACGGTCAGATTATTGATGTTCATAGCGGTTCCGAAAAGAAATCGCTGGAAGGCAGCGCTTATGCCGACTGGTAATCATCAGGCTGGATTCAGCTATCTGCTGTTGCTGGCCTGGCTGAGTATACTGGCTCTGATGCTACTGCGCAGTCAGGATCATCTGCGCACCGAATGGCGTCAGGAACGAGAGGCACAGCTACTGTTTGCTGGCGATCAGATTCGTGAAGCCATCCAGAAATATCGGGATAACCCCGCCGGGAATAGATGCTTCCCATTAAATATTCAGCAATTGCTGAGCGATCGCCGCTTCACGCCCCATCGTTATCTGCTGCGCCAGCACTATCGGGATCCGTTCAGTCAGAAAGGCGACTGGGGAATGATCTATGATGATAAAGGACGCTGGACTGGGGTTTACAGTAAAGGTGCTGGAAAACCGATTAAGAAAGAAGGATTTGCGCATATTTATCAGAACTTTAAAAAAGCGAGCAGCTATGCTGAGTGGCAATTCAAAGTTGATGAAGATGCGAATGCGCCACTACCTGCTAACTGCATTACCCCATAACACCTTACTTATTATCAGTAGCTTTATTGCTAAATGCATCATCCAACTGCATTTTCACCTCACGCAGTGCCAGTGCATGTTGATAAAATATTTCCCCTTTAGGCGTTGGAACGCAAGGGCGACGGCGTAATACCAGTTTCTCGCCGACTTCACTTTCCAGTGAGCTTAAGCGTAATGATACCGCAGAAGGGGTGATATACAGCCGCTTGGCCGCCTCTTCAAAACTTCCCGTCTCAACCACCATCAGAAATGTATTAATTTTTTTAAAGCCCGCTCTCATCACTTTTACCTGAATTGTATTAAAATATATTGTGGACCCACAGCGAGACGAAGTTTAATCGCAACCCTCACCACAATTAAATCTGACCAGTCAGAAAATGCAGAATTATCCGTAGCAATAACTTAAAATTAATAAAATGAGTTTTTCTTATTCAGAAAGAATTTTCTCCCTGAAAGCGAGATAACTGGTTACTATCCGGCCAACTTGATTTTTAGTCTGAAAACATTCGGGGATATATTCAATGAATCTAAACATTATAATTGCACACGAGCATAAGCTGTTCCGCAGTGGTATTAAGTCACTGATTGAAAACATGACCAGCAAAAAGCTGTCATCGAGTAAAGAGTATTCTTGTTATAATATTATAAATGATGTTTCCACACCAGGAGAACTGGTCGCGAATCTGACGAATAACAGTGTCGATATTCTGTTATTAGGCTATTCATTGCAAACCGATGAAAGTAAAAATAGCCCTATCGCTACAATGGATGGCTATAATCTGGTGAAGTGGTTACGTAACAAATATCCTAAACTGAAGATTGTGGTCATGTCACCACACCGTCATGCCAGCCTGGTGAGAATGATGCTGGCAGCGGGCGTTTCAGGTTATATCAGTATGGATATCTGTGACAAAACACTGGAGCGGGTATTGAGCACCGTGCTGAATAACGAAGTTTATGTAGAAAATGACCTGATGTGCAGCTTACTTAACTCGCACAATAATACTAACGAAATCACGCCTAAAGAGTTAGAGGTATTACGATTGCTGTGTAAAGGTTTAAGCCTGACGAAGATTGCCGGGCGGATGAACCTCAGCATTAAGACCGTCAGCGCACATAAACTCAGAGCGATGGATAAACTGGATGTAGACAATGACTGTCAGCTCTATTTCCTGTTGAGCCGATCCAGCCTGTTCGATATCAGATTGTAATGCTTAATTCATTGATTTCGCCATCTTCTTCTGCGGATTATCCCAGGTTGAGATTACCGACTGGCTTAGTACCGGGCGGTAATCTCCGATGGCAGCAATTAAATAAATTAATCAGTGCTTTCATCATCAGCAATGGCGGCACCCTCACAATCATGTGCTTTTTCCGCTGGCTTTACCTCAGGATTTTGCGAAACTTCTGCGGCTTCGTCACTCTGATGATCGTGGCCTTCATGGGCAAATGAAGGGACAGAGAACAGCGCTGACATCATCACGGCTAATGCAATAATCTTAGTTTTCATAATTAGTCTCTCGTAAATAAATATAGGTAAACGCATCGTTTAATGCCGGATAAAAATGACTTTAGCTTAATGCTAACTTATTAATAATGAGTCACGCTGCGATCCACAACAAGAAGATAATTCTGGTTGAATTTAAGAAATAACGTAATAAGACTCACTAAACAGAGAGCCAACGCTGGATTATTTAAATAGCAAAATGGTTTCAAAAATGATTTTTAAAAGCAGCCAACTGATTATCAGCTGGCTGCAGAAACAGGTCAAAAAAATTCAACGCGACTCCTCACTATTTATAGATAACAGGCGCTGCTTAATCAGCTGAATCATAATAGCCGTGTATTTCTCCAGAGCCTCTATTGTTTGCCGATCGAAACGCTGAGTTTTCTCAATACGCAAACACACGCGCATTCCCGGATAATAGGGCAGCAAAGCAAAGGCGGCATGCAGACGATGCGCGTAATGAGCCAGCTGCGATACATGGTCACCATCACGGTTTTTTATTATTCCCTCAAGATCCTGCTCCATTCCTTGTAATAAAGAGGTGAGCAACGCTTGCTCCTGCTGAACATCCGCCTGAGCCAGCGCCTGTATTTCAGCAAACGGCTCAGTTGCTACACCCCTGCTGCTTATTTGTTGCCAGACTTGCGTAATACCGTTCAGCAACGTAGTTTGCGAAAGCGGTTTAATCAGCACCTCATCCATTCCGGCTTCGAGACAGCGATCGCGCTCGGTGGCAAAGGCATTCGCTGTACAACCAATAATGGCATAAGGTGGCAACTGATGACGCTGCTGGTGCTGGCGTAAATGGGCCGTCAGCCTGTAACCATCCATTCCCTGCATCTGGCAGTCAGTCAGCACCACGTCGTAATAGTGCTGCTCCACTTCCTGCAAAGCCTCGTCGCCACTGCCCACCAGCTCAACATAATGATCGGAAGTCGCAAATTGCAGCGCCAGCACTTGCAGATTAACCGCTAAATCATCTACCACCAGAATATTTAATGACTCCTCTTCCATCGTAGCGTCAGCCGCTCCCTGCGCAGGCGGGATTAACAGTTGAGTCGCCGCTCTTTTCAGCATCAATTCCACCGTTACCCTGACTCCGCCGCTTTCGCTGCCGCACAGCTGTAAGGTTCCCCCCATCAGCGCGATCAGTTTTGCGGAGATCGGTAAACCCAACCCGGTGCCCGGTACGCCCTGCGCCGTTTCAACTCTGACATAGGGTTGTAATACCGCCTGATACATATCCGGGGGAATGCCACAGCCGCTGTCCTCAATCTCAATCGTTATCCGGTCGCGCGGATCGTTGGCGCGATAGTGGATAGCCGCCCGCAACTGTATTTTTCCATTCGCGGTGAATTTTATTGCGTTGAGCAACAGGTTATTGATGACCTGGCTCAGGCGAATACTGTCCAGCCAGTGCAGCGCGCTCTGCGGTATGCTGACCGCGGTTAACAGCTCCAGCCCTTTATCTTCCGCACTGATGCGAAACGTCGCGGCACAATTTTCCAGTAACTGCGTCAGGCTGGCTGGCTGAAGCGTAATGTCGATATTGCCTGCTTCGATTTTGGAGAAATCCAGCACATCGCCAATAATGCCCTGCAGGGAATCTGCTGCCTGCCAGGCAATATGCAATGGAGCATCGCTCTCCCGCTGCTGTTTTACCGCCAGCTCGAGAATACCAATAATCGCATGCAGCGGCGTGCGGATTTCATGGCTCATCCGCGCCAGAAACTCCGACTTCTCGTGGCTGGCCTGCTCGGCTTTGTCACGTGCCAGGCGAAGTTCACGCGCCAGTGATTTACGCTCGGTCACATCAAACCAGCCGCCCATCACCCCCAGCATAACGCCCTCGGTATTTCGATATCCCTCAAACCACAGATAACCTTCGCGCTCCTCGCCCTGCAAAAACACCCGGCGGTCGGAGAAATGCGGCATTTCGCCGGAAAGACAGCGCAGAAAAATACCGCGGATATCTTGCTCATCGGCCGGTGATAAAAAACGAAGAGAAAACAGATTGCTGCCGACAATGTCCGGTGGCGTTTTTCCCATCACGCGGCAGAACCAGAGGTTTGCTGCCGTCACCGTCATATCTGGCGCGCAGACAAACATCGGCGTCGGCACGTTATTAAATAAGGTCTCCCACCAGGCCAACAGCTCCTGTAAGCGGCGATCGGCTTTTTTGCGCAGTCCGATCTGACGCGCCAGATAGGTTCCCCAGAATACTGAACTGAGCGCAATCACGCACAGTGCTCCACCCCATACGATTATCCACGGCGAAATCATGGTGTTATAAGAAGCCAGATTCGCCACTGAAAACCAATGCATACGCAAAGCACGTATTTCATTCGGTGCCACGACATGCAGGCTTTTATTCGAAATTTCAGTCAGTTGCGGATAAGCCGGCAACACGGCGAATCGTTCTGGTTGAAAGGCATTATCCAGCGGCTGAACGGCGATGCGGCTGCCATAGCGGCTGGACTGCAGATAATTAGCGCTACCGATACTGGCAAAAGTGGCATCCACGGCCCCAGCCAGCATCATATCTACCGCCTCCGGCACGGAAGCCACCTCAACAATCGACAGCGAGGGATAAAGCTGCATTGCCGCCAGCAGCGCATGACCACGCTGGATAGCCACTCGCTTATGAGCCAGTTGCTCCGGAGTAAAGGGGGCGCTGCGCTCGTTACGGGTAATCATCACCCACTCGACGATGCCGTAAGGATCGCTGTATGATAGCCAGCCGCGCCGGTCGGGCGAATCCATCAGTGATGGCGTCATCTGCGCCTTCCCGGCCCGTAGCGCCTGCTCTACGCCCGCCGGCTCGAATGCCGGAATAAAGTTTAGATTCAGGCCACTTTTTTCCGCCACCAGCTGCAAAATATCGACATCCAGGCCGGTTATCTCATCATTTTTATCCAGGAAAGAGTAAGGGGGGATATCAATATCTATCGCCACGTTAATCACCGGATGTTGCTTAATCCAGTCGATCTCCTGCGGCGTAAAAATCGAGGCATCATTGTTAGCGGACTGCGACAGGCCAGAGACCCAGCGCTGATAAATCTCATTTTTAATCGAATGCGGAATATTGGTAAGGATGTCATTTATCACTTCCAACACCCCGTCGCCGCTGCGCCCGACAAAACCGTACAGCAGTTCATCAAGTGCGGGGTCGCGCCGCCAGACCACGCCAGCGACAGGCCGCAGTGCGCTGAACAAGGTAATCTGGCTCTGACCATCAAGATAAGCATCAGCCTGGTCATTGACCACCGACTGAATCGCCAGCGTTGAACTGCGTGCCACTTCCAGGTGGGGATACAGGGTTCGCAGATGCTCAATCACCGTCGGGCTGATATCAGGAGCGGCGAGAATATGCAGGCTGGAAAGTGGCGTAGTCTGATGATTTTTACGCACCATCAGCATCAGTGGCTGCACCAGTAACGGATCGGTTTCATTATCGCGATTCGCCGATTGTAAAAAATCAGACTGGGTCAGCAGTTGAATATCCCCGCGCTGCAACGCCTGATAAGCCTGCTCCCAGCTATTGTACAGCATGGCCTGCACCGGCCTTTTCAGCACCATTTGCAACAGTTGCAGATAATCGGGATAAATGCCTTCCAGTTTGCCGTCCCAGCGCGGCATCTGTAGCGGCGCGGCTGAACAGCAATACATTCCTACTTTCAGCACCGGATACTGCGCCAGCGCGTGGGAACGCGTTTCAGCCAGCGGCAAAAAATCCTGAGTCATATTGGAATAGAGCTCGACCGGACGCCCTTCGATCTGCCCGGGCGCACTGTTATGCGCCGTAAACGGCGGCTCGCTCGCCAGCGTCAGCCCGGACAGCGCCAGCAATAGCCCCAGCCACCACAGACAGCAGACCTTACGCCACATCGTTATTGTCCCAGTCCACACTGGCTGAGATAGAGGTACAGGGCGGCATCATTTTCCAGCCCCAGCTTTCTCATGGCACTCAGCTTTTGCGCGCTGATGGTCTGCTTGGTGCGAAACAGGCGTGCGGCTATCTCATTGACGCTAAGCCCCTGGCCTATCAGCCGTATCACTTCCATCTCCTTCACCGACAGCGCTTTTTCCACCTGAATCAGCGGATCGCTGCGAAACGCGTCGCTCAACCACGGCTGCTCGTCACTCTGCGGACTGTTCAGGCCATCCGCCAGCTCATGTGACAGGCTACTCTTGTTCAGGATGGCTTTTATCCGGTATCCCGCCAGCAGCTCAAGAATCCGCTGGTCGCTTAACATGGTGATCACCACAATGGTCAGATCGGGATATAACTCACGGATCCTGCCGATCATCCGCACACCATCGACCTGATCATCGCCAGGCATATTAAGATCGGTAATCAACATATCGGCCTGGCAGACGCTCAGCTGCTCAAACAGGCTGCTGACATCATGCGCCTCAGCGATCACCGGATATTCCTCTGGCAGTGTGGCCAGCACACCACGCAATCCCAGCAGAAACACCGGATGGTCATCGGCAATAATCACTCGCGTGCTCATATGTCCCCCTCAGGCGGCAATAATACTTGTAGCGGAAAAATCACGCCTTCAAACCAAAATACCTGCCCTTCCTGACAGGCAACCAGCGCCATACTGCTCTGATGAAACTCGCCATATCGATCGGCCAGCCGTATGGGTAACACCTGAGGTGTCGCGGAAGCGCTATTTTTCAGCTGCTCCACCGCCAGCCGATCGTCTGGATGTAACCAGCCAATAAATTGTTGCCAGCTGACCGGCGCATGACCAGACTCCGGCCAGCGGCTTTGGTAAAGCCAGCGCAAATCATCACTGCTGCCCAGCTGAAAACGGTGGTAGCAGCCATGCTGTAACACATTATCCATTAATTGTTCGCGCCAGCGATGCCGTGCCAGCAGCGCAGACTTCTGGCTGACCAGGCTGGCACAAAGGAGCGCCGGTAAACTCAATACGGCGCTGTACCAGGCGGCAACCAACACATCCTCCTGCTGGACAAGCAACATCTGATAAAACGGCCCGTAACCAAACAGTGTTGCGCCAACAGAGATAATCGAGCACAGCGATAAAAAGCCGCTCAGCATCAGCAAATCTCCGCGCATCGCTAATAAAACCGGCAAAGCCAGCGAGAATATCAGCGCCAGATCCTGCCAGCGCAGCGCTTCGTTTAATATGTCAGATGTTCGCCAGAACAGTGCCAGCATTGCCACCAGCATCGACAGCATTATCAGGTAGCCACGGGTATCAATTCTTTCTCTTTTCACCCTGGTAATCAGATAAAAAACAAAAAAGGTCAGAGGTAAGGCGCTGATGACATAACCCACGGTATGAATAACTGAGATCGACTGGTCAATGGGATAATCCAGCAAAAGCAGCGCCCAGGTAGTGACAAAGCGCTCAATAATGCCACTAACAATACACAATATTACCAGCACGATAATGTCACGCTCCCGCACGGGTCGAGCCATCACGCCATAAAAGAATTGCCAGATAAGTGCAGTCACCGTTAACGATAACGCATCAAAAAAGCAGAAAATTAACGACACATTGACCGGGCGGCCATAAAGCTGACTGGCGACCAGATGCACTAAGGCAGAACTCAATAACCAGATCGGCCAGTAACGCGGAGGCAGAGTACAGAGTATGCCGAGCAGCAGACCGGCCGGGAACCAGACCAGTGACGACAAACTCCAGACGTCCCTGGCCTGCAGGCTCATCATAGCCAGAAAAAAATCGCAGCAGATAAATGCCAGCCAGCCGATTAGCATCATTTTTATTTTCATAAGCTTGCGACTCAAACTTTTACCAGACCTGTTTAGAGAATAATCTGTTTTAAACTAATAAGCTCATTTGAAATATTGAAATTGCAGGAGATAACGTGCGGGGAGGTAGCCGTGGGCTTGAAGTGGATGATTTAAATGGGCGGCAATCGCTCCGCCCAACAGAAAAAACAGAATTATGCTCCCAGCACACCACCGTCTTTACGCGTCACCATAATCACCGATGAGCGTGGACGTGGGCTGTTATTCGGGAAAGTTGAATCACCCTCTTCCCCTGGGTGCTGAACGTTAACAAACATCGTTTTGTAATCCGGGGTGAAAGCAATGCCGGTCAGCTCGCAAGATTTCGGTCCAACCATAAAGCGGCGAATCTCACCGCTCGCCGGATCGCCTACCAGCATCTGGTTATTCCCCTGCCCCGCGTAATCACCTTGATTACTGTATTTTCCATCGGTCAGAATCCAAAGGCGTCCATCGCGGTCAAAACCGAGCCCGTCAGGACTGTTAAAGGTGTTCTCTGCCGTAATGTTGGGCGTACCGCGATTCACCCCCTGTGGATGAGCAATCGGATTTCCGCACAGCACAAACATATCCCAGTCAAACTGACGCGCAGTGGCATCGCCGTTTTCATCCCAGCGAATGATTTGACCATAAACATTTTTTGGCCGCGGGTTTGCCGGATTGACCGGCATCCCTTCATCGCCACGCTTACTGTTGTTGGTGAGAGTGCAGTAGGCACGGCCATCATGCGGGTTAACCGCAATCCATTCCGGGCGGTCCATCCGCGTCGCATTGACCCGGTCTGCCGCGCCGCGCGCATTAATCAGCACATCGGCCTGGCTTTGAAAACCATTTTCTGCCGTCAGCCCCTGTTTACCGTGGGTCAGCTCCAGCCAGCGGCCACTGCCTTTCAACGGCGTGCCCTGCGCATCACCATTAAATTCCGCAACGTACAAGGTGCCGTTATCCAGCAGCGTGCTATTCGCTGTCGGATTGGCGCTGTCGACCACGCCGTCAGAGACAAATTTATAGATATATTCGCCGCGCTCGTCGTCACCCATATACACCACCAGGTGGCCGTTCTTCGCTACCGTAACGGCAGCATTTTCATGCTTAAAGCGTCCCAGCGCGGTTCGCTTGATCGGCGTCGAGGTGGGATCGAGCGGATCGATCTCAACGATCCAGCCATGGCGATTAAATTCGTTGGGATTTTTCGCCATATCAAAACGCGCATCGAAGTCTGCCCAATTACGCTCTGCTTCATTCGGATTCAGCGTGTAACGCTTCTGCGCCGGGGTAACCTGATAGTCACTTTTACTGGTGCCGAAGTAAGTATCGAAGTTCTCTTCGCAGGTCAGATAGGTTCCCCACGGGGTTTTACCGTTGGCACAGTTACCAAACGTACCAAGTACGCGGGTGCCGCTGGGATCGGCAACAGTTTGCAGCGCTTTGTCACCGGCTGCCGGGCCGGAGAAAACCATCGGGGTATTCGCGGTAATACGGCGGTTATAGCGTGACGGGCGCACCACCTGCCAGCGGTTGTCTGCACCGCGTTGAATTTCAACAATCGAGATGCCGTGCGCCGCCTGAGATTTACGGACATCTTCTTCACTGATTGCCTTGCTGCCACCGTGAGCAAACAAGTATTGCTCATTAACATACTCATTATTAATGGCCAGCACACCACGATTTTCATCTACCGGAAAAAAGCTCATACCGTCATTATTATCGCCAAACTGCTTTTCCTGATCGCTGGCGCTATTTTTACCATTCGGATCAAATGCCGCAGCGCCGTTTACCAGCGGATCTCCCCAGGAGATCAATACCTCAGCCTGATAGCCATCGGCAGTCACGATCTTATCGGCAGTTGAAGCAGCGATACCTTTAAAGCCTAATAACTGGCTGCCTGCCGGTTCTCCTTTGGCAAGTGCGTCCGCAGGGAGGCTCCAGACACCACCAGCCAGAAAGCCGGTCAGGCCGATAGCACTAGTGCCCGCCAGCAATTTGCGACGTGCAGGGTCTTTCAAACGATCGACATTTAACTCTTTGATTTTATCGCTCATAACCGTTACTTCCTGTTATTTTTTTCCCAGAGATAACGCATGTTAAAGCGCGAAGATGTCAGTAATGTTTCAGCGGCAACGGCGGCAGGGGGTTCTGGCTTTCAGAGAAATGATCTTCGCTACAGCCTATTAAAACAATATAACTATCAAAGAGTATATTAACGATTATTCGTTATTCTCAATTCGCGATATTGCCTGCCCGCTATAGGCCATTGCCGCAGTCAGGCACTGTATGGCGTTATTATAAGCCGCGCTTTCAGAAGTCAGAGCAAGCGAGTTTTTATCTTCAGCATGAGTAATATCATGAATGGTAAATATATGACTTCCTTCAACACTGAGACCTGAATTGGTCGAAATACTGCACACCACGCGAAAAATTATCGCGCCATTACTATTATCGCGCATAATTTCATTCCACTGATAGTGGACTGTCTTAATTATCGATTCAGAAATATTTTTCATGCTTACCACTTCCATTGGCATACTGAATTTAGTACATTTTAGCTGAAGAGGACATCTTTGAGACAATGAACGCTGGTTAAACACATTTTAACCACGTAGAGAAACGGATAATCCATGTGTATGCGCTGAAAATTTGGTAAATTAATAAAAATAATAGCATTTATATTTAAGTTTCAGCCAGCGCGGTTTCAGCATTAAATACCCCTGAAAGCGTGTAAAATTACGTCCTTAATCATAATAATGATAAAAAGCCTTTTCCTCCAGTATGTACCAAAGGATTACATTCAAAAATTTTATGTATCAACATAAGGATTTGATTTGATATGCCACGCACAGATTTGAATTTGTTAATTGTTCTGGATGCTTTACTGGAGGAGTGCAGCGTCAGTAAAGCAGCAAATAAATTAAATGTCACTCCTCCTGCGATAAGTAAGTCACTGAATAAATTAAGAGAGGCTTTTCAGGACCAAATTCTGGTTCGCTCTGGCTCCTTGTTAATGCTTACGCCCTTAGCCATTGAATTAAAACCACAAATTCATAATCTGATAAAAAATATTGATGCCGTACTCAATCATAACCTCTCGTTTGATGCTGGAAGCTCATCCTTGATGTTCAATATCGTCTCGAACGATTTACTTATCTCACTATTAAATTCTGGATTTCTCGAAGAGATGCAGGATAAAGAACCGAATGTAGTGCTGGATTTCTCCTACGACCACGGTGCCGCTGATTTCTTACGGAAAGATAATATTGATCTCTACATCGGGGAGTCACGTAAGCTCAGCCCGGAGATCAAAATTCGTACCATTCACCGGGATAAATGCATCATTGTTGCCAATAAAAATCATGAAATCCTCGGGCTGAATAAAACCCTTGAAAACATAGCCAGTTTTGGATTTATCAGCACGCGCAGTAAACTGAATGATGACGTAGACAACTTATTCACGCTACAAGGCTTTCAGCGTAAAATTGTTGGTATCAATCCCAGCTACTTTTCGACGATCGAAACGGTAATGCGTACCAGTTCACTGGCGGTAGTGCCATTATTCTTTCTCAGTGCGCTGGAGAGTTTTAACATCGATGTGATTGCTTTCGAACCACAAATAACACTACCCGAGGTGAATATCATTCAGGCGTGGCATCCCAGACATGACAACTCACCGCCGCATAAGTGGCTACGTGATAATACGAAAGATTTTCTGCGGAAAAAAGTCAGCGCAGGCGTGTAAAGAAAATGGCAGCCACCTTCACCGGCATCTGAGCTTATCAGATTAACCAGCTCCTCTGAGCTGGTTAATCATCTGATGTTATTTCTTTTGCAAGCTGGAGAAGAAATCCATCGCCCCCTGCGGGAAACTCATTTGTGGTGCTGCTGGATCAGACTGCTTGCCTTCATTATTGTTTTCAGCCGTTTGCTGCGCCGCACTCTGCTGTTGCATATCAGCATTCTGTTGGAAGTTCTGCATAATGCCGCTCATATCAGCCGTGGCTTTACCATTGATATCGGTCATAAGCGCCATCATTTTTTCCATTTCCGCACTGCCGTTTAAATTCATACCCGAAACACCGGACATAAAATTTTGTGACAGGGAACTTTGTGTGGTTTGCGCCATGCTGTTTAAATCAGTCAGCATTGCCAGTAATTTATTAGGATCTAGCATAGGAACTCCATTATTTGCATTAACCAGGACATGAGAACTGGCTCAACGCCCGGGACCAGAGAGGAAAATCATTTATTGTCGAACGTAATTCCATTTTGAAAAATCCGCTGATCGAGGCAATACCCATGGTCAGTTCACGGCGGTCGCGATCAATTTGCAGTGGATTACTTTTGTCATACAGGTGGAACAGTGCCCATGGCCCGTTAAAACTGACTGATTCAATTTTGCCGTTCATATCTTTGAAAGAGAGGCGAACATAAGCGCCACCATTCTTACCGGGCCACTGCACGGCGACCGGCTGAATGCTGCCGTGGCTATAACGAATCACCTCGCCATCAATATCCAGCACTGCTTCCATAATATTCGGTGACAGCGACAGAGGACGCAGATACAGCGAGAAAGAGACTTTATCGCCACCGTTAAAGAAGGTATCGCCGATCAGCATCGCGCTTTCAAACGCCTTCAATGTGCTGGCACTCAGCAGGCCGCGACTTCCCTCGCGGATACGTAACTTACCGGCGGTGTTATCAACATAAGGCGCAAGATGCTGATCAAAGTAGCGTTTCATTGAACCCGCTGGACCGAACATTCGCGCAAAATCACCAATGCCAACTTCATCCCGCGCCCGGCGATTAAATGGATAGCGTCCGGACAGCACGTTTTTACACACATCGGTGGCAAAGATTGCCGCACTGTTATTTAAGTTGTTACGGCTCTGCTGCAAACTCTGATGATTACCGACTTCCAGCAGATCCAGCATGATGCTGCGCACCGGTTCCGGTTGCTGTGCCGCGGCAATGCGCAGCCGACTGATCGCTGAGTTCTGCGGCATCACTTCGCCCGCACGCAGCGACACCGCCAGTGAAGAGAGCTGGTTATACAGCTCTTCAAAACCGCGTGCTAAGGGATCGTTATTGCCACCGGGCTGCATCAGCTGAGCACCGAGACGCCGTACCACTTCAAAGCGTTGCTCCAGTGACTTTTCCGGAGTAATGCGAAAACGCGAGCGTTCACCGGAAATTTCACCGACGATATCGCGGCGGGCATTTTCCAGCTCCATACGCCGCTTGCTCATCCAGCCAGAAACATCGTTACCGTCGGTTTGGCTCAGTCCTGTTTGTCGGGTGACAAAACGCAGTAAATTGGCCAGCGGCGAAGAAGGATCGCTAAATTGCCGTGCCAGCAGTGCCGCATCATCGAGATTACTGACCGGGCGTACGTGCACATCCTTCAGGAACGACTCCCAGCTATCGGCATACTCCAGCAGATAGAGTTTACGCACTTCATCACTGAGTTTTTGACCGTAGTCCAGCGCTCTGGCTTTATCGACGTTGCCGTCACTGTCGCGCAATACCCATGCCTCTTCACGAATCATTGAGGTCACCGCGCTATTAAGCTGAGGCTTAAACACATCATGGTAGCTGGCGAGGGTGTAGAACGCCGGCACGGCCATATCGGTTACCGTCGCCTGCCCTTTACGCCGCAGCATCAGGGAAACATTGGCACCGGCTGCGCTCGCTAATGAGACGTTTTCGATGTTAGACGGCACCTTAATTTTCAAATCCTGTAGCACGCGCACATGAACAGGAATCGCCATGGCCTTAACCCGTGCCATGCGAATCAGTTCAGGATTCAGTTTGGTGACCGGAGCCTCGGATTGCAGGCTCTCTTTAAAGATAGTGCGCAAATGCAGGCCAAATAACCGCTTGTCGGCATCCGAATAGCCCTGTGGAGCAAAGCGACTCCAGCGGGCTAAAAACCAGTTTTCTAATTCTGTTGCTGAGCGATGCTCAGGTTTCCCCATCATCAGATAGATTTTTAGCGTGTTATAAACGTCAGCGTCACTCGATGAAATATCCCTTTCCATCTCTTCAGAGACGTAACGCTCCAGCGCGGGCCAGAAAAACTTAAACAGATGACGATGGTAAGTCTGCTCAGCCTGTTGGTTGATCAACCGATGCTCAAAGTAGGGATTGACCATCAGTGATGCACTGTTGGATAACTGTGCATTCATATACCCCAGCTGTTCGTAGGCAGAAATCAGATCGTCACTGATGCGATTGGTCGCCGGGATTTCGCGCACCATTCTTTTGGTCTCATCAAAGCTGGCACTCATATAAGCTATATACTCTTCCTCCCATAAATAGCGGGTCACCAGCATATTGACGGCAAACGCCAACAGCAGAAACACCAGCGAATAGCGCAAAGTACGGCCGATGCGCGCGCGCAGAGGTAACGCCCGGGAATTAAGCGTGCCGCGCTCGACAATGGCATTGTCCAGCATTGGCGAATAGATCTGGCCGGTTGGACGCGGCTCCACCTCAGTCAGTGGTGAGTCACCCAGCTGCAATACCTGGGTGCTGCCCAACCAAATCTGACGCACCTGCGCCGAGTAGCCTACCGGCGATTGTGGGACGATTTGCTCGAGAAGATTGAATAATGGTTTGCGCAGATTGCCGAGTGACTCGGTAAAGAACAGCAGCTGCTGGCGTAATTCGTTGCTGTGGGTGGAATGCAGCATCTCCTGCACGTAGCGACTCACCCGCGCCAGCAGATAACTGTACTCCGCATCACTCTGCGGGAAATCCAGCTTGCCAGCACTGTCTGACACAATGGTAAAGCCGATACCCTGTGCGAGAATCTCTTCGCTCATCATCGATAAAAATGCGCTGCCGCCCGATAACGAATCGAGATTATTGACCGCCAGGTAAACGGCGATATCGTTGCGAAAATAAGACGCCACCTCCAGCATGCGGGCGCGCAGCGCATCAGCCAGCGACTTGCGCTCGGTTAACGAGGCATGTAACAGCCAGTGAGCATCAAGACACAGCACAATCGCGTCGATGCCGGGATGCTGGCGATAACGACGAATCAGCGAGAATAGCCGTCCCTGCGCTTTGCTGGCCTCATCACTCAGGCCGTGAAGCTGAGTCCACTCGCCAGCGGTATCAATGTATACCGCCTTATCCGTCAGCCACAGATTGCAGTCGCGGGTTGGGCCAATATCGGCGGTCTGCGTGAAGCCATATTGTTCCGATAATAAAAAGCGTTTGCCGCTCTCATTAACCAGTGAGGTTTTACCACTACCCGACGGGCCGATAATTAAAAACCAGGGTTTTTCATTCAGATAATCATTTCTTAACCGATAACGTAAACGCTGCCACAGCGTTTTTTGCCCGGCGATACCAATATATTTCAGCGTGCGAATAGCATCAAAAAAACGTGCTGATACCCGGTCGCGCTGGCGGGATTTTTTATTACTGATTTTCGGTGCGCGGAAGTGCCGAAACAGATACCCCAGCGCTGAAGCCACCAGAGGCCACAGCGCCCAGGTTAAAATCAGCGCGATAATAATTCCACGCACCAGCACCGACACCATAGGATAAAAAGTGCCTATCGCAATCAGCGGCCCCACCCACCAAACCAGCAGGCTTAAAACGATGGCGACAAATATCACCAGTGTTCTACGAATCATAATATCATTCCACTTAACGGGCAGACGTTGCTGTCGAGTTTTTATTGTTTAATAAACCAGGAGTCTGCTCACTGAGATGACTTTCAGTCATTTTGTTTTTTATTTCGCTGCGCTCTCCCACTTTCCAAAGAATATCAACACGCCGATTCTTACGGCGCCCCTCGTCAGTACTGTTATCAGCCAGCGGCTCGGTGTCACCTTTACCCACGGCCAAAATATTTCGCTGATATTTACTGTTCACCAGGGTACCTTCTTCCAGCTTATCCGCCACCATGCTGGCGCGCTCCTGCGACAGCCGCATATTAGGATCGCCAGAAGTGTTATTGCGGAATGGCTGGGCGTCGGTATGACCAATCACCTCGAGATCGCCCGGCCAGCCGGCCAGTGCTTCCCCCAGACGCTCAATATTACGTTTTTTGACGAACTCCGCTGACAGCACTGATTTGCCGGTACTGAATGCACCATCAGAAGTAAACAGCAATAACCAACCGCGCGGGTCTTCGCGTACCTGCAGCCAGCCTTCATTTAAAATTTGCGGCAAGGGCTGCGGCAGGGTTTCCATAATATTAATTTTACGCGGCACCGGCGGTTCCCATACCATAATGGCATTGCGAATCTCGCGTGATTTATCATGCAGAAATAGCGATACTCCGCCATAGGCAATCAGGCATAATATTAACCCATAGCTCAGTACTTTCAGCGGCGTTAATAACGTCAGTGAGCCGGTAACCACATTGGTCTTTACCCTGCTCAGCGATTGAGTAAACCCTTTTTCATACAGTGTCGAGTTAAGACGAATAAAGAGATCCGTTAATAAGACATCTCCTCTTTCGAGTACGTGATATTTGCCTTTAAACCCCATCGATAAGATCAAATGATAAAGTCCGAGAATATTGCGAAACTGATGCGGGTTCTGCATATAGTGTTCAAGATCGTCGAAACATTTTTCACCTCCCCAGGAGTCGCGATGAAGCTCAATCAGCAAATTCATCGCCGTCAGGCCATATTCCCGCAGCTCAGCAAACATCCCGTCCAGATAAGTGCAGAGCAGATAGGACATGCGGCGCACATCTTCGGGCAGCGTCTGTTGCTTCAGCAGCGTCTGGCTAAAGTGCTGTAGCTCTCTGACCATCTGGGCGCGAATCAGCAGGTTATCAATGCCTTGCTGTCCGCGGATGCGCTCCATCATTAACAGGGCAGGCATCGCTGCGGCAACACAGGGATTGGCCCAGTTGCCGGCAATACTGCCCGGCCGGGTCAGTGCGGCCGACTTAACCACCTTACGCGCAGGTGCCGAAAAATAACTTTCGCCGCCAGTCGTAACCGCTCCCGAATGGAAGGGCGGCGCTTCTTCGGTGGAACGGGTAAACCCTTCCCCACGGCCATCTTCCGCGTCGTGGCGTGCTGTGGCGGCAAAGGCAGCCATGGTGCCCACCGAAGCCTGAACCACCGGCGAATTCAGCAAGCCATTTATCTGATTCAGCCCGTTGCGTGAGGAGGACATGGCATCACGGATTTTTTGTTCAAACTCGTTCATCTCCCTCTCCCCGGCCTCAGCCCCCAGACATCAAAGCGCAATGCTGGAAAATCACCGACGACGCTGAAAGCAATAGCCGCACCGGCCATCATCTCTTTATACAGCGCGTCAGAGGGATCCACTTCAAAATAGACGCTGTCGGGATAGTAGGGAATATGACGCGGTGGCGCTCCCAGCGCCGCAAGGCGCACGCCCGGCAGCTGCAAATCAATTAACTTGATGATTTTCTCAACCGGCCCCAGCTTGATTTGTGCCGGGAAATCACGGCGCAGCACTTCTGCCGGAATATCGGCACTCACCGCGAAGATCAGGCGTTCCAGCCGCAGCTGTCCATCGTTTTGACATAAATAAAGATTATCG
The DNA here is from genome assembly GCF_050037805.1 of Winslowiella sp. 2C04. Classification (NCBI taxonomy): domain Bacteria; kingdom Pseudomonadati; phylum Pseudomonadota; class Gammaproteobacteria; order Enterobacterales; family Erwiniaceae; genus Winslowiella; species Winslowiella sp. 2C04. Next base: position 3,961,857 of record NZ_CP188300.1, read on the forward strand.
CCGCTACTTTTAAACGGCATGGCGACTGCCGGAGATTCAATGACCAACGAGAGCGCACGACGCAGCGCCGCAAACAGCTGGAAGTAGCCAATGTCCGGACGTTCATGGCTATAGTGCAGATCGTTGCGCTCGCGGATCGCTTCACTGCCCGGAATAATGCACAGTCGGCCCAGCAGCCCCAGCAGCAGCTGATACAGCTCTTCAGGGTGCACGCGCGGACGGCGCAATAAATGCGTCAGCACCAGATGATACTCGCCAAGCAGCTGCACCAGCATCAGTTCCAGCACTTCCGACATCCCGCCGCCCGCGTAGTGGGCATCCGGCAGGCGTACGCTATTCAGGCGAAGCGAGATCAGCCCCTGCAATTCAGAAACGGCACTGTTAAGCCAGCCGGTGGCGCGAAAATCCAGCATCGGTGGCAGAATTTTACTGTTTAACACCAGACTGCCTTCGGCGCTTCGTTCGCCAATCATCGCCAGCGGCAACATTGATTCATTGGCGCTGAGATTGTCCCGCAGGCTCAGGCGCGTCTGCAACTGCCCCAACTGCAACATAGCATTTCGCGGATTACCTTCGGCCTGCTGGAATACATTACGATCCTGAATTTCGCTATCAATGGCACGATAGCGGCTGCCCGCGTTACCGCGCGTTAAATCAATCCATGGATTACCCGGCATATCGGATAACACCGACAGACAGACCATTTTATTTTGACAACTGTCGTTCAATTCCAGCGGCAATGGCAAAGGGTCCTGTGCTGGCATATCAAAAACAGTGCCGTCAGGAAAAATGCCTTTTGCCCGCTTAATCGCCAGCTTGCCTTGTTCAAGCAGCCCCTCGTCGATCTCCAGCTCACAAATACCCCAGGTATAAGCGCCAAAGCTTCGCGCCTGAGCATAAATTAAGTTTTCTAAATAACGCTCTTGCTGCTGGAAATGCTGTGGTTCCATTAGCATTCCTTCAACCCAAGCAACACGCTGTGTGGGCAACATATCAACATTCCATATTGATACCCTTAATATTTCATGTTGCAGGCACATTAGCTCCGCCCTGAAATGCAGGATATTTATTTTATAAAAAAGTTAGCGCGGTATATTCAGCAACCACGTCTATTTTAAAATCCCCGTCAGGGGGGATGATTTTTTCGATAAGAGAATACTCACCGATTCCTCGTTGAAATTCAGCCCCGACTAATATCCACCGGCTGCCGCTATCGTAATCATGGCTTATCGTTCTGTAGGTTTTTTTCTGCCCCGGCGCCAGAATATACTGCTCGAAATTGACCACATCTGCCGAAGCACTCAATCCTTCACAAATTCTTCCTTCATAGAGCTGTTGTGGCAACCATCCCGCCCTGCGCGTTTCAATAATGCAGATTTTTACCGGCTGTGAATTATTCGCCATGTCGGGATTCACTTGCTTTGCGACAGACAGGCTGACTTCGATACTCCGCACTTCCTGCTCAGTTGCGCGATCAAAAAAATGACTACAGCCGGTATTGATCATTACCGCCAGAAAAATAAAACTAAACTTCTTCATATTAGCGATTAACATGAACGGTATATTGACCAGGCGCAGACTGAACACAAGCGGTATTGCCAGAATTAGTGACACCAGCGCAACCCAGATAGGTTACGCCATTACCTTTTACAATCAGTACGCTTGACGACATCATATGCGATCCTTTACCCGAGTGAGTAGAGGAACAAATACCGATCCCCGCCCCTTTGGTCGCGCTATGATAAAACTGCGTGGATAAAGTCTGAACATATCCGCCACAAATCAGCACATTGGGCACGTTAACGCCGCCACTGCTGTTCGGTAAGGTATTTTCAGCCACAACAATAATTAACCCTGACTTCAGCACATCACTTCCTGATGTACTGAGCCCTCCAGCACTGATATTGACTGATGGCATTTCCTTACCCCATATGGATCTGGCTACCCTCGACCTTCACCACGGCAGAGCCGTTTATCGAAGTCATGCGTCCTTTTACTGTCATCATTTCTTCAGCGTGGTGAGTGATATTTTCCGCTTCAATACTTTCGTTATATTTAATCTTACGGTGAGCATCATCCGCCTGCACAAACCACCGTTTAGTCATTTGCTCCATACGTTCGGCGACCCAGCGTGAGGTCCGTGATAGCAGTGAGATACTTTCCGCTTGCAGCACTATTTTTTTGCCGCCGTTTAAGATCAGCTGAGGCGCAATAATGTGTAAAGCATGCTCGCCGCTGTTTAATATCCACTCGCCTGCCTGCCGCCGCACCAAAATATCGGTGATATATAATCTTTTTTGATCGAGAGTGGCTCTGACACGGTCGCCTTCCAGCGGTTTCAGTAAACAACTGGCCGCAACCTGCAATTCATAGTTTGACCAGGCAGCCAGATACAGCTTGCCCTGATTATCAGTTTTAATTTCAGCAACCACCTGAGTACCAGAAGGAAGCGCACAAAAGGCCGGTGGCTCATCTCTGAACGGCAAAGGATTTCTTAATGGCGCACCTGCGGATAATCTTCTAGACATTGCGGCTTCCTCCCGGTAACACTTGCGAAGACAACGGTGAATCTGACGGAATCCCCGGCTGGTAATACTGATACCAGGCATCGACAGTGGTCAGTACCGGCTCTTCTTTAACGACAGTCTGCTCGGCTGGCCCGAGCGTTGCCCCATGCAAACGAACGCCGGCCGTTTGCGCTGCCTCGTGTAACGGCGTGGTCGATACATCCGCCGCGCGCAAATCGGCCTGAGAAAGATCGCAGCCCGATACACGACAGTGCTGCAGGCTACACCCCGCCATTTGTGCAGTTGCCATGGTGGCCCCGACGAAATTACAGCGAACAAACTGCGCGTTATCCGCCATGCACGCCGTCAAATTGGCTCCAGACAGCTGGCAATCGCTTAACTGTGAACGGGTAAATACGCCGTGGGCCAAATTACTGCCACAGAGATCGCAATGCGTCAGGCGCGAACGATAAAAACTGCTGCCCGGCAGGCTAAGCCCACTCAGCACGACCTGGTTTAACTCACACTGGTTCCAGACTGCGTGTCCACCGCTGATATCCTGCCATACCACATCCTCAAGCTCGCACTGGCTCATCGCTAAGCGATGAATTTCAACCTGCTGCCATCGCCCCTGCTCAATTCGGCTGGCGAACCAGCTTGCGTCCTTAAATTTACCGCCGGAGACAGTAAAATCCGTAGCGGGTAATGAGAGCGCCACCCAATTAGCCAGCTGTACATCGCTGATTCTCATCTGGGCGATCTGCGTTTTTTCCAGCACCATGCCCTCGATTAAGCATCGCTGCCAGTGAGAGGCGCGTAATTCTCCCTGCTGAAAACGTAAGTTCTTTGCCAGACAATCCTGCATAATAAACTGATTAATATTACAATTAATAAAAGTCAGTTCATCGATATTAGAGGCGATAACCTTAACGTTGTCCATTACACAACGCTCAAAATATAGTTTCCTGAAATTACATGCTTCAATGGTTGCATTTGAAAAATCACATTCAATATAACGGCAATCTGCTTTATCAACTGCCTGAATTCGGCGATGCCGGTAATCCTTTTTTTCGTTCTGTTCCGCTGCTGGCGGAATATCGAACTGGCTCATCTCAAAAGACGCTTTACTGACCATTCTGCTTAATGCGCTTTGCTGCTTGCTCTCAGACACGGTTTATCCCTTCCCTTCCACAGCCTGATAAAGTGGATACCAGGTCACCTCACTCAGTAAACATTCTGAAAAAGGCTCCCCCACATCGCGAATGACCATCGACAGATTCGCGGCCACCAGGTTACAGCGATAAAAAACCGTATTTCTGATATCGGCATGGTAAAGCATCGCCTGCTGCAGGCTGCATCGATCCCATCGGGCATGTTGCATCATGGCGTCCTTCAGGCCTACGCCGGTCATATCGCATAAAATAAACTGCGCATTAGCCAGTTGGGCACTCTCAAAACTGGTTTCCCTCACCACGCAACGGGTAAACTCACTGCCTTCCAGCGTCACGCCACGCAGCCCGACCTGATTCAGCACCGAGTGTTCGAATTTCGCCTCCGGCAGCCAGCAATCCTGCTGGATGGTGGTGCTGTCAATTTTGCACTGCGTAAAAGACAGCCCACGGCAGTCGCTGTCGAGAATCGATCCGCTATCCAGTTGGCTGTTGATAAAATATGCCTGCCGCAGCTGGCAGCGATTAAAGATCGACGCGGTGATCATCCCGTCCTGTTGCTTGATCAGGGAAAGATCGGTCTCAGCAAAAGTGCAGTGATCCCAGAGGCTATGGGTCAGCACGGCACCTTCCAGACTGACTTTTTCAAACTGGCAGCTTTTCCATTGACTGCTATGACTGACTAAGCCGATGGCCCGCAGTCGGCTGAAACTGGTCTGCTCAAGCTGAACATTATTAAAGCTCCCCTGCGAGAATTGTCCGTCGGTAAAGCGACATTTATTCAGCGTGACATGCTTAAATGTCACCGAGGAAAAGGTGCAATTCTCAAACTGACAGTATTCAAAAATACACTTATCCAGCACCATCTCAGAGAAGGAGCAGTCGACAAACTGGCATTGCTGAAAGCGCATATTGGCCGGATTTAGTTGCTCTACCGACTGACAGGTAAAAATCTCTCCCTCAGTCCAGTGGCTACCGCTACCGGACAGCAGCTGGTTCAGGCTCTTCTGATTCACCTGGGGAAAGACCTCCCACTGAATTTTTTCCAGCGCCGGCTCCTGTTTTAGCGCCATCCGCTGCTGATGCTGATTGAGTTTCTGACGGATATCGAGAAAGTAGGCCAGATAATCCTCCCGTGGCCCGGCACGATAACGCAGTGAGTCAGGATTGTGCTGACGGGCATTAATCACGTTCATACCCATTCCTTTCGGCATCAAATCGGGATCGTAGAGAAATTCGAAATCACTGCCATCCTTTGCCAGCCGTCTGTCGAGCACATCGCGAAAGTGGTGGTCGTCACGCGGATTATCGACAGCATCTAAGCCAATGACCATGGTCGCTACAGGCTCCTGCATTAAGTAATCCAGTGGAATGGCCGCGGTAAATATCAGCAATCCCAAATCGCTGTCCGGTAACAGCCACAGGGTTTTACGCGCCATATTTAAGGGGATCAGGCGAGCCTCCGCCTGTTTCAGGCTGTAAAACACCCGGGCGCGCACGCGAGGGAAATGTCCCTGAATCTGCATACCGTCAGCACGAAAACCCTTCAGTTCAAACGGTACATCGTCCGGCCACTCCGTCTGATGATAACGTTGCGCTGGAGCCGCCAGCTGAAAATATTGTCGGTCAAGTTGCGGCGGATAGCCGGGAAATAGGGTCTTAAGGTAGCCTTCTCCAACCATTTCCCCCGCCACGCGATCGAGATAACGTTTACGCTGCAGGAAATGCTGCGGCAGCGGACCCGGCGCGGCCAGCGGTGAATTCACCTGTGGTAGATCGTCTGCACCCAGCGTCATTAAACGTGGGGAGAGACCATCCTGAAACCCTCGTCCGGTCGGATTTTCCGCATATCCTTCGCCGCCATAACTGTGCTGATGATCCAGCGCCATCTGCGTAAAAGGGGCGATCTGCATTGCGGACAGCTTCGCTTCTCCCTGTACGCGCCAGCGCCGCTGCAATTCGCCGACCGACACGCTGATATTCAGTGATGTCACCGGTTTAGCCGTAGCGGCATGCCCCGCCAGCAAATACTCAGCAAACGGCTTTGGCTCAGCTAAATCCATGATTCGATTAGCCAGCGGTGCTTTTTCCCAACCCGCCCAAATTTCCGCCTCATTGGCAAAATGCTGTGGTTTTGATAAATAGACTCCCGCCACCACACTGACACCCAGATAACTCTGCTGAGCAAGCTGGTATCGTCCATTAAGAAAAATAAGTTGTTGAGGTTTTACAATCCGCATTTTTATTCCTTAATTGATCAACAACAATCCAACCGTCCGGTTTTCAAAATCAGTGCTGTTAACCACAGTGCCATTATTCTCAATACGTGATTTGCTGCTGGTGACCAAATTACCGAACTCCTCAACTCTGGCCTCGGTAACATTAATCTCCGAGGCGGTAAAATTAAGCGCATTACCGGTGCGTACGGTATTGATGCCACAAAGCTCGGTATTGACGCCGACAATCCTGTTTCCGACCCCAATTAATTGATTACGATTCACCACCGCAGAGTTATCCATGCCAACAAATTCATTATTAAATGCGATAAAGCTATTTTTATTACCGGTTAAGTCATTTTCCATCACCACAACTTTATTTCTGATACCCAACATCAGGTTATCAATGCCGGTCGACGAGACTTTCAGACCGGTAAAGTTCTTTTCAATACCGGTAAAGTGGGTGCTGATGGTGGTAAATGAGGTATCCAGCGCGGTGAACGACGTTTTTGCGCCGGTAAACAGGACGTCCACCATCGTAACACCGGTATGGATACCTTTGGCTTCGGCTTGCACACCCGTAAGATGAACACCTAAACCGGTTACGCTAAAGTGGATATTGGTATAATAAAGATGGGTATTATACAGATTGCCATGAATGACCTTGATCCACTCCCAGCGGTGGCGGTCAATAATATTATACTGATCTTGTTCGACCGAAGTGTGCATATCGCGTTCAGCATGAATAACAACCTTCTCACCGCCACGATCATCCACCAGCGTAATCTGGCTGGCATTCTGTGGCAGCCCCTGCTGCAACGAACGCGAGACAATACCCGTGTGGCCAATCTGCTGCGGCAAGTTATACGGCGGAGGGTTTTCGCCATTATAAACAATGCCGGTCACCAATGGCCGATCAAGATTGCCGTCAACATAGGTGATTAACACCTCCTGGCCAACGCGCGGCATCGCAACCACTCCCCATCCTTTACCGGCCCAGGCCTGCACTACCCGCACCCAACAGGAACTGTCCTCTTCGGTACTCTTATAGCGGTCCCAGTGGAAATGCACGCGAATACGCGCATGCTGATCGGTATAGACCTCTGAGTCTGGCGTACCCACGACGGTGGCACTTTGCAGGCCGGAGACACGCGGCGGTCGGGTTTTCAGTAACGGACGCCAGGAAACATCATCATTGAGTGTGGTCAGGGTGCAGGAAATCTCACCGCTGGCGGAAATATCATTACCGCTGTCAGCCGTACCTTGCAGGTAGCGGTAATGCACGCCCAGCAGCTTATAATTGCGATTACGCGCGTTGTCAGGATGCCCCATCAGCCGAAATGCATAGCCGGGAACCATGCCCATAGCGCTGCTTTTACCACGCAGTAGCTGTCGATCGCTCTGCATCATTTCCAGTCGTAAACGCGCAATATGTTCGCCGCGACGGGTATCCTGATATCCCGCCGCATAGTCGTACCATTCAAGCTGGACGTTATCCAGCCCACCATCCGGCTCATCCACAGCGGCCTGCAAATTATTGCTCGGATGCAAATAATCATAATCGCGTAGCACGATTTCATTCGGTCGCACCTTGCGCGAACGTTTAAGCTCCTGAATTCCTTCACGAATTGCACGGCCGTCTTCATCATCAGGAATAAAGTCAATTACATCATAGCCTTCCGGCATGGTTTCAAACGCCTGCCGATCGGTGATCACCATGACATGTTTATCTTGCTGATGACGGAAGTAGTACCAGATCCCCTCTTCCTCAAGCAGCCGACTAATGAACGTAAAGTCGGTTTCACCAAATTGCGCGCAGTATTCGCGCTGCGGATAGTCGCCATCAAGCTCCAGGCTAAAATCGGCAATCTGGTTATAGCGAGAAAAAATATCCGTGACGACGTCAGGCGCACTTTTCTCCTGAAAGATACGACTATTGCGATTCTGCATCAAAAACCACAGCCAGGTACTCAGCTCAAGTTTATAAACAAAATTATTGCCGTTCTGACCATCATCATAACCGGCGGTAACATAGGCATAGTAATAACGATGACGGAAGCTATCAAAATCGCTTATTACCGCGAAAGGTAAGACATTGCTGATATAACGTATTTTAATCCGCACCACCTGTCCCAGCAGTGAATCAAGGTCAACATCAGGTAACGGCGATTCAAATGCCAGAACATATTCCTGATTGTGCGAAATATCTTCTTTTGTCGTAAAGCTGATTGGCCAGGCCTGTACATCCGCCAGATAATCATTCTTTATTTCCAGAGTAAAAACCTTACTACTCTCTGATAATGGAAGAGACATAAAAAACTCCCTTTTTTAAATTAACTATGTTCCAGACTCTGGCAACATCATTATCTGGCGAATGGCAGGTATATTCAGGCCCGTTACTCAAAAGCCATGCTGAGCTCACCATCCTGAACGATAAGATGAATATTATTGGTTTCCTCTTCGTTCTTTTTACGACGCAGAATTTCATTACCCATAGCCGGCAATATCGTCTGACGTAACAGATCTTCAACCGCCCTTCCGCTGTTAGGGTGTGAGACGACCCGGTTTGCTACCCAGCGTTCGACTTCTGACTCAAAGGCAAATTCAGCGTTAATTTCACTTTTCAGTCGGCGTTGTAAACTGCTGAGGTTTTTACGCGCTATCAGTATCAGCGCCTCCTCGCCCAATGGTAAATAGGGAATAATATTGATACGAGCCAGTAATGCAGGGGCAAATTTACGCTGTAGTGCGTCATAAACCAGTGGCCGCAGTTGTGCCAGCGGCAGAGTTGGCTCACGCAATATCGCCTGCTCAATCTCTTCAGCCCCCTGATTACAAGTGATAAGAATAAAGCAGTGACGGAAGCTGATCTGCCGCCCTTCACCATCTTCCATCGTGCCTTTATCAAATACCTGATAAAACAGATCGTGAATATCGGGATGCGCCTTATCAAACTCATCGAGCAGAATGACGGAATAAGGTTTGCGCCTTACCGCTTCGGTGAGTTTGCCGCCTTTGCCATAGCCGATATAACCCGGAGGTGCACCACGCAGCGTCGATACCGCATGAGATTCCTGAAACTCACTCATATTAAAGGTAATCAGATTATGCGCACCGGCATACATCGCTTCCGCCAGCGCAATCGCGGTTTCTGTTTTGCCAGTCCCGGTCGGCCCAGCCAGCAAAAACACGCCCAGCGGACGTTCAGGCTGGTGAATACCTGCCCGACTGATTCGAACTGCCTGCGCGATTTCCGCCATCGCGACTTTTTGGCCGAACACCCGTGCTCCCAGCAGTTTTTCCAGCTGCAGCGCATTATCTAAATCGTCCTGAATCATGCGTCCACCGGGAATCCCGGTCCAGTCTGACAGCACTTCGGCCACCACCTGCTCATCCACCCATGGATAGACCAGCGGATCCTGATTTTGCACGCCTTCCAGCTCACCGAGCAACTGGCGGATCTGCTCAGGTTGCTTCGGTTCTGTCGCCTGAAGTTCAGCCACCAGCTGCTGCTCGCGCTCGCGGCGCAGCGACAAAAGTTTCAGCTCAGCTTCAGCACACGCCACATTGAGCTGCAATCCCTTTAGCCGCTCCAGCACATTACCACCCAACGAAATTTCGGCGTTCAGTGCGCCAATTTCACTATTCTGCATATTCATGGTGGCGTTGAGCATTTCCATACGCTGTGGAGTAGCATGATGGCTTAATGACACCCTGGCACAGGCGGTATCTAACAGACTGATGGCTTTGTCAGGCAACTGGCGCGAAGGCAGGTTGCGCAAAGACAAGCGCACCGCCGCCTGAATCGCCGCGTCGCGGATAATCACACCATGATGACGGGAAAGTGCCGGTGCAATGGCGCGCAGCATACTGATGGAATCCTGCTCCTTCGGCTCGCCGACCAGCACCCGTTGAAAACGGCGCGTTAAGGCCGCATCAGGCTCAATAAACTGTTTATATTCTGACCAGGTCGTGGCGGCAATCATGCGCAGCGCCCCGCGCGCCAGCATCGGCTTGAGTAAATTAACGGCGTCGCCCGTTCCGGCCTGTCCGCCAGCACCGACCAGCGTATGCGCTTCATCGCAGAATAAAATAATCGGCGAACTGGATTGAGTTATGGCATCAATTAATGATTTAAGCCGCGATTCAAACTCACCGCGTACGCCGGATCCGGCCTGCATACGCCCAAGATCTAACGACAGTAAGCGCGCCCCTTTCAGCGAGGGGGGAACATCACCGGCAGCAATTTTACTGGCCAGCGCCTCCACTACCGCCGTTTTACCCACACCGGCTTCGCCAACCAGAATTGGATTGTTCTGACGACGACGCAGTAAAATATCAATCACCTGGCGCAGCTCGCTATCACGCGCGACCACCGGGTCAATCTTACCTTCCAGTGCGCTGAGGGTTAAATCACTACACCATTTAGTCAGGATCTCACCAGCCTGATCGCCGCCATCCTGCATCCGCGCGTCCTGCGAGTAGATCACTGCCCCTTGCTCGCACGATCCTTCCACTACTTCGTTAAATTCCGTCATCACCTGCGGCGTCGGGATTTGTTCAAATTCGCTGCTCAGGCGATACAGCCAGCGCTGCAGGTCCTTATCCTGCAATATCCCGAGCAGAATATGTGCGGTGCGAACTGAAGTACTGTCGTCACCGATCTGACTCATTAATAAGCCGCGCTCTACCGCTTCTTCCAGCCGTGCTGAGATATCCTGCACTGAACGGGTACGGGTCGGCATATGACAAATAACCTTATCCAGTTGCTCGTTCAGTTTGGCAATATTGATGTCGTAATGTGCCAGTAACAGCGGAATATCCCCTTCACTGCTGTCGATAACTGTTTTTAACCAGTGTTCTAATTCAACATCTTCATGGCGAAAAGTGCGGCAAAGCCTGGTGGCTTTTACCACCGACTGATAAGCATAATGTCCCAGCCGGGAAAAAAGTCTCTCACGTTGATACACAACAAACCCCTGTCGCTAACATAAATTTTTTATAAAATAGCCGCGAGTCGCTTTAAGCCACCCATCCTTGCCCAAGCGAGCTTTGCCTAACAATCCCGATATTTCAGGTGTGGTTTCAATAATTAAGTCGATCTCAAACAACAACTGATGTTCGACATAATCCTGGCTGATAGCGACTAATGCTTTCAGCTTCTCACTGCCGCGCTGGAACGCCATATACTCGGGTGAAGTTAACGGGCCAATCACCAACTTGACCTGGTGCTGAACATCATAAAAACGCTTTCCCACCCGCGTCTTTCCCAGGTAGCCCAGACGCTGATGCACCTCGCCCTGCATATCATCAATCCAGCGGGCATGGCGGGGTATCAGCGATATCGGTACGGCAAAATAGTGCTTAAGGATCTGGCACAATGTATTTAGCCCGCGACGTCCTGGTAGATAAGCGGCACAAAACCGGCTTCTCACTCGCTGCACATGCTGATCAACCTCAAGAATTTCACTTAATCCGCCCAACTGTTTCAGGTGCAGCAAAAACGAATTCAGCGATGGCTTTTCATGCCCTATCGCGACATTCAGTTGCGCCCAGGCGCGGTAGTGAAATAGCGCCAGCCGCTGGCTGAGGATGTTAATAAACGCCTCGAATGCGCCACTGCGCTGCACCAGCAACTCTTGTCGCGCATGCTCGGTAATATGAATCGGTAACGGCCCGTAAGGGGCAAATAAGCCGAAATGGCGACAGATAATGAATATTTGCGTCGGATGGTTATCCTGCCGCGCGTGGCTGATATCAACCACCTCGCGGGTAGCGAAAGACATATCCGCAGGCTGGATAATGCGTAAATCCAGATAAGCCCGCTGATTCACATCCCCCAGACGGACTGGCATCGCGCTGTCACGTTCGATTCGCCGCAGCACCTCAAAAAAGTTCTGCCGGTTCGACAGCCCGCTAAAGGGCACAACCCGCTGAGAAATCACACCGTCCGCGACGGATTTCGCCGTCAGCGGGCTGTGATAACAGATCTCGCTGGGATAAAGCGGATCGATTCTATACATCATTGCCCAGCGGCCCCCATTGGGCCGCTGACTCGCCATCAATATTCAGCGACATGCGTAACGTCTGGTTGAGCTGGCAATATTCAGACAGGGCATAATGAACGATACGTCCGAACAAAAATGCGCCCTGATCGGCATGATGATCGCCACGCAGATTTAATCGTGCCGCTACGCCACGATTCCAGGCAATCGGGCCTGCGCCCCGATAATGTTCGAAACAGTGTAAAAACTCGGCCTCAGCCAGGCTGGCAATGCGTTTGCTGTGGCTGACATCACCCGGCCAGGCAAACAGGGTTAACCAGCTGCGCAGCAGTGCGGCAGCATTGACCACCTGCGGCCGGGCATAGCGCAGCGGATTGACGGATACCATCTGCACCGCCTGCCACACCAGACTGATATCCGGGACAGGTCGCGGTAACGAAGGCGGCCGCAGTAAACCGATCTGTTTCACCGGCAGCGCCACTTCCGCATGGAAAACCGGGTTCTGTAACTGCTCCGGGAACAGGTGACGATCGCAAATCATGGCATTGACCGATAGCGACTTAACTTCATCCAGCGATACCCCGGAGCTTCCTGAAGAGAGCGTGATAAACAGTTCATTGTGGCCAAAAGCTGACTTTTTATATTTTTTGTCATAGCGAATCGCTTTACGGCGCACGGCATACCCCGCCTGCGGTTGATGCTGGTCGAAACAGACCTCTTCCGGTAGCGTGGAAAATTGCAGGCTGGTGCCATCTTTCAGCGTCCCCTGCACCTGACTAAGGTGATGGACTTCATACTGTGCGGGATTGAGACGATCCACTATCAACTGATGTTCAGTACGATCCGCATCAAAAACCACGGGATCGCAACGACGCGAATAGAGGTTGATGACCGGTGTGGCAAACAGGCTGAAGTCCCTGGCGCTAATACGATCAACTAAGCTGTAAGGCAACTGCTCCAGGGCAAAGACGATCTCAAATTCATGCAGATTCCGGCACTGCGCAAGGAAAGCATTCAACTGATGCAGTTCAACACTGTAAAAACGCGAAGGCGCGGCAAAATATTCGCGCAGCAAACGGCTACCGGGTAATTCACCGATGCTGCCAGGCAGCAATGCCTCGGTCTCTTTCACTCCGCCAGGCTGCAAAGCTGTCGGATTCAGACGTTGTACCACCGGCAATACGCTATTTTTAGCCCACAGCACCACGTGTCGACACTGGCCGAGCAGCGCGCTGAGTAACTGATTCGCCCGCACTGCATCGCCGGTAAATGACAGATGTAGCGGGTCAAAATCGATCCCAGACAGGGCTTTAACGCCGTGCGTGGTCAGTTTCAGACGGATACACGCTGGCGCCCCCTGTAACAGACTGGCGACCGCATCCGGCAGTCGCGTAGCGAGGGTAGTCGAGCATTCAGCTTCGGAAATCGTGACCGGTTGCAGGTTAACTGTACGCCCGGTGGTGAAAATGGCCGGTTTATTATTGAGTGTGCTGTCGCTAAGTTTGAGTACGCTGCCTTTGGGCAATATGGCGCTACTTTGCCATTGCGGTGAGGTCAAATCTGGCGACAAATCAACGGTAGCAATCGCCGGCATCGGCGTATACCAGAGCGGTGCCAGACGAGAGAGCATCTGCAATGCAAACTCAGGATATTCATTATCAATGCGTTCATGCACCCGGCTGCTGAGAAATGCCGTACCTTCCAACAGGCGTTCAATAAAAGGATCCTGAATGCCGTCGGCATGCATACCTAAATGCCGGGCAATTTGAGGGTGTCGCTCGGCAAACTGCATGCCGGACTCACGCAAAAAGCGCAGCTCCTCATTGTAACGATCCAGAAAACGCGCACTCAGCATTATTCAACCCTTTATTATTTAAAAACACGTACTGCGCCACATGAATAATCCAGAGCAATGCGCAGATTGACTCTTTCCTCTCCTTCTGCGAACAGGCAGACCCCGTAGATATCAAACAGAATTGCCAGTACATAGCACTGCTCGCCATCAATTAACGGAATAACTTTTATACTTCGGGAGTCCAGCCTTGGCTCAAATGTCGAGATAATCCGCTGAATATGTTTTGCCAGTAATATCGGGTCGATATCAATGGGGATTCTTTTACTCAGTGAAGGTAATCCAAAATTAATTACCGATGATTCCGCATTCGATCCGGCGGAAAGTTTTAAGTCCGCACCGCGCGAGGCATCATTTAACAGGCATTCGATGTCACGTAATAATATCTCCCGCCAGTTTCCACCTTTTCGTTTATCACTGCGCGAACTTAATTTATCGAAAATGGCGGGCAGTGACGTTTTCACTGTTACACTCCTGAATAATTGACCAGCTGAAAAAGCCAGCCGGTCAGTCTGTTACCCTTAAATGCGGGTGTTTGCTTTCAGGTCGTAACCGGCCTTGATTACTGGCCCCATGGTGCCGTCTGCATTCTGCTCGCGGTATTCAATTTCAATTTGCGCGAAGTTCAGGCTCAGCATTTCGGTTGGCAGCACCATATCGTTTCCTGCTGCTGCACCGATACCCAGCGGCATATTGCCCACTACGCGATAAGAAGAGACCAGGCACTGCTTAAAGGTGATGGTCATAAAGTCCTGCTGTCCGCTACCGGCTTTACGGCAGACAAGCTGGGCTTGCTTAATATGTTCACCGGTTGCACACAGCTGGAATAATTTCGGAGACGCTTTGTTGCTTGCCATGCGAAATTCAAAATCGCTCATATTGACTTTGCCGGCACCGCCGCCACTGCCATGAGCCAGGCGACCAGAGTTCTCCTGCGCCCACTGCCAGGCTTGCAGCTGAATCCAGCCATTATATTTTCTGTCCTGCGACTCACCGTCCACACCCTCTATTTTCAGAAAGTAGTCTACTAATCCAGACATATTTTCATCGAACTTACTTGAAGCCATCTACTTCTCCTTAAGATATTAACAACTCACATAACCACTGATTCAAAGCGCACACGTCAACAGAAAAAATATAAAAGTAAAACTATCGGTTAATTAATTAAATGACACTGACCGTAAAATTAATCCGGAAATAAAAAGATAAAATAATGAGTTTATCGAGCAGGATTATATTTAGATTCGCACATCCGCTCTGGCTGAAGGTAATTTAGAGACCAGCCGTAATGAAACGGTCATGCCCTCTAACTGATAGTGCGGACGCAAATAAAAATGCGCACGGTAATAACCCGGATCCTCAGGGACTTCTTCCACATTCACTTCTGCGGCCGACAGTGGGCGCATTGCTTTGGTGGCTTCGGTTGAAATTGACGGATCGCCATCAACATAATTCATCAACCAGTCATTAAGCCAGCTCTGCATATCTGCACGTGAGCGGAAAGAACCGATTTTGTCGCGCACAATACATTTCAGATAATGCGCGAAACGACAGGTGGCAAAAATATAGGGCAAGCGCGCTGACAATTTTGCGTTAGCGCTGGCATCAGGATCATCATAGGTTGCCGCCTGATGCAGCGTTCCGGAGCCAATAAAGGCCGCGAAATCAGTATTCTTACGATAGACCAGCGGCAAGAAACCGGCTTCTGAAAGCTCATGCTCACGGCGATCCGAAATCGCGACTTCAGTCGGGCAAATCAGCTCATAGCTGCCTTCATCTGAAGGGAAGGCATAAGCTGGCAGCTCTTCAACACCACCACCAGACTCAATGCCGCGAATACGCGAGCACCAGCCATATTGATGGAAAGCCCGGTTAATATTAACGCCCATTGCATAAGCGGAGTTCGCCCAGGCGAAATCCTCAACCCTTTCAGGGCGCACCGTCTCTTCAAAGGCGAACTCTTCCACTGGATTAGCCATCGCACCATACGGCAGGCGTGATAAAAACCGGGGCAGTGTCAGCACCAGATAACGTGAGTCATTGCTCGCACGCAGACTGCGCCATGCCGCATATTCCGGCGTGGAGAAAATTTTGCCGATATCACGTGGATTAGCCAGTTCGTTCCAGTGGCTCATCTGCATCAGTGACGGTGAGGCAGAAGAGACAAACGGGCAATGTGAAGCCGCGGCAATTTTCGCCATTTCGGTCAGCAGTGAAACACTCTGTTGACTATGGTCAAACTCAAAATCTCCGATCAGGCAGCCAAAAGGCTCGCCACCAAACTGGCCATATTCGTACTCATAAATCTGTTTAAAAATCGGACTTTGATCCCATGCAGCACCGCGATAGCGGCGTAAATTACGTGCCAGTTCATCTTTGTTGATATTGAGTACGCGAATTTTAAGATGCTCATTCGCTTCAGTATTGGTCACCAGATAATCCAGCCCGCGCCAGGATGATTCCAGCTTCTGAAATTCAGCATGATGCAGAATTTCATTCACCTGGCGACTGATCTTGTCATCAATTTCGGCAATCAGTGACTCAACGGTAAGCACGACATCACGGCTGACCGTCATCTTATTACTGCTGGCATAATCCATCAGCGTACTGACCGCACGGCGCACCGCATCACTGGCTTCATCGGTGCGTGGACGGAAAGAACGTTTTAAAATTTGATCCAGATGATTCTCATCGTGCTCCGCGTCCAGCTCAACGGTGCTGTTACTCGCCGGTGCATACATATTCTCCATCATGCTTGCTCCTCCGGTTTCCCTTCCGTTCCGGCATTAAGATTGGGGCCATTAAGCGGTTTTTTATTCTGATGCGCCACACGATGCAGAAACTCAGGATCTTCGAGCAGATTTTTAATCACCTCTTCAGCACTGGCTTTACCATCCATATAGGTAATCAGCTCTGCTAAGCGGGTGCGGGTTTCCAGTAAGCGAGTCAGTTCCGGCACGTTTTTAGCAATAGCGCCTGGAGAAAAATCGTCCATCGATTCGAACTCAAGCTCAATATTCAGCAAGGTATCGTTGTCGTCATCAAGAGTACTGTTAACATTCAACGCCAGCCGTGGCTTAATTGCGCGCATACGCGAATCGAAGTTGTCCTGATCGAAGGTGAGAAACTTACGATCGGCAACAGAAGCCAGAGGCTCTACCCGATGGCCCGATAAATCGGCCATCACGCCGGTGACAAACGGCAGTTCAACCTTTTTCTGCGAACCATAAATCTCCACATCGTATTCAATTTGTACGCGAGGAGCATTGTTCTTACCTATAAACTTTTGCGAACTTGTATCTTTTGCCATAATTCACTCCCTGATAGCCTGATGCCATTAATTGCCAATAAACTGCTTAAGAGAGCTCATGGCATCCGGCATTAATTCTTCAACAATATTTTCAAACTCCATGCCGATCATTTTCTGCGAGCGCCGGATAAAAATAGGCGCGGGATGACTCGGCTCATAGGTTTTAAAATAATCAATAATTTTATCCAGCATTAAAATCGCTTCCTGCCGCGTTCTGATTTTTCCATCAAATCGGGCATTATCAGCAGTGACCTGCACGATATCTGCAAGCGAGTTATCGTCGTAAACAGCATCGGAAAACGGTTTTTCAACAGCAAGATAAGGCCCGGATAACTGCGCGGCCAGTTTGCTGATTGCCAGTCGAAGATTCCTGCATTCCAGCAGATAGCCATCGCTGCTTTGATTGGCATATTGTTCAATTCGCTCCAGCGCGTCACCAGCAAATACTAACTGGTTAAATAATACAGGCATATTTTGTGCCTGATAATAACTGTCGGCATTATCAAGCATCACAATAAGCTCGGCGAAACCGATGGTTGAATCCGCGCTGTGCAGCGCGTTTTCATGCAGCGCTTCAAACGTTAAGCCAATGTCTGCTGATAGTTTGGTCTTTTTTAAATCAGACAGGCAGGAAGGCGTAGATAACCATCCTAATGCCGCAGCATGACCACTGCCTTCAGGTTCATCCGCCAACAGTGGATAAATTTTCTCTTTTGCGGTCAGCAGGTCATCAATTAACTTAATGCCTTGCCAGAGAGCAGCGACCCCCAGAGTATGAAACCCGGCGCGCATAAACCAAATAATTACCCGCAGGTCATTGCAAGCCATTAATAAGCGCTCACTCTTTTCTCTGATATCCAGCCAGTTGATTTGTTCTACCGCCTGCTGATCATTCAACGGATCGATTGAATTATCATATTCAGCCAAAATAAATAAAATTTCATTGTAAAGAGGATCAAACTCAACACCATCACGTTCATTAAAGACGATTTCACTCATTATCATTAACCCTGGTGATAAGTATTATTTGATATTGTCTTTAGACTGATACTAATGACATCGCTAATCGACCCGGCTATTATCGCCATTGTGATGCTCTCAGGCGATTGAACGCTGGCTAACTACACTTTAACCTGCGGAAATCCGAAACTTTACTCATTGTTATCACGGATAACGTAAGAGAAAGTTTGCGTTGGCGCTGTAGTTTCCTGCCACCACTTCCGTCGCGGGTTGCGCTTCCAGATAGGCGCCGAAATTCAGGATGTTTTCGTCGTCTTGCAGGCTAATCCCCTGCGCCGGATTATTAATACCGATCGCGCTTCCATCCTGATTCAGCAAACGGATGGCCGCTCCACCGGCATCGCCAACCACGGCCAGCCGTCCGGGGAGCTTGCTGTCCTCATTGCCGGTAAAGGTCACCACCACCGACTGGCCGGTGGGCACGCTGCAGTTAAGTAACCGGATAGTGAAGTTCTTCGTCTGTCCTTTACCATGTTGCTGCAAATCTTGCCTGCTGATACTGCCCATATCGACTTCAATATCTTCTGAATCAGGAGCGACCACGCAGGGCTGAGAGACGATTCTTCCACTGAAGGTGATCTCACCGCCCTCCATAATAATATTTGCCTGTGCACGGGTGGTAAAAAAGATAATAACTGCCATCAGGCTGATAATTCTGCTCTGCATTGCTGAATTTCCTTAATCAAAGCTGGCGATAACGGTGGCGCTGGCATTAAATTCCCCATCGCTAATGCTTGCACCTGTTTTTGCTAACGGTGCCGCACGCAACGGCCAACTACCACTATTTTGGTTACTCTGCACCGGATAAGTAATATTTGGCCTGACAGTCCCTGTGCTGCTGGTCAGCCTGATGCCTAAATCTTGCTTATCGGTTTTAAAGTAATCGCTCGAAAAATCACTGGCAATTCCTTTGATGGTTAACCGAATATTTCTGGACCCGTTATCGAAATCACCACCGCTGCAAACAAACTGAATCGGTAGATCCTGGATATAACGGCTGCCATCCAGCCCTTCATTACCCACATCACCAAAATCAACCTCAATGGGATTTCCACCATTAAAGATACATTTTTCCGGCACGCCAATAATGGCGGTTTTGATTTTCACCTTAAACATCGGTTCACTACCATAACGCCCATTTCCGCCATCCATGCGTCCGAACATATCGAAGGTTTCCAGGTCGTCAATCACCGCACCATTGGTAATGCTCTTTCTTAATTTAAACGTCACCCTGCCCTTTGAGGCCGATTCAAAAGGATTATGAATATTCTGCGGAGAAGACTGACAATAATAATCCCGATCGAGATTGTCGACGTCAAAGAATGGCACTGCATAGTAGTTTTGGTTGTATCCCGCCACGATGATTTCAACTTTAACATCAATAAAATCATTGATTTTCATAAATCCAGGGTTGATATCAGAAGAAGGGAGCGCCGATGTGGTTTGAAAAAATATCGATTTCCGCGCGGGGATACTGCCTTGCTCGCAGTAAACTTGCCCCGGATATCTTTCTGAGACACTCCAGGTTCGCGTGACTTCTGCGCCGGGACGGTTATCAATGATATCGCTGTCGGTTAATTCTATCTCCCTGGTTTGGGTGCCATTGGTCAGCCGAACCTCTCCCTGCTCAAATGCCGCCGCCGCAGTGGACAATCCGCTATATAGCATCGCGATACTCAACAGCTGACTCAATTGTTTTAATTTCACCACTGCCCCCATTAAAAATAGTAAATATTCACGTTAACAACCGTATCGATATAATCTGCCTGAACAAATTTCCCCGTCGACTCGAGGCTGGCACTAAAGGTCAGCGTATTATCGCCGGGCTGGAGCACAGCATTATTAATCTTCTGATTCAGTGGCAGCGGTCTGGATAGCGCATCACGCAGGCGCAAGCCTACCCCAACAGCGCCATTAAGCTTAAGCAGCTCGGCGTTCTGATCGTCAGGTACTCCGGCAAAGGAAAAAGCCACCAGTTGCTCGCCACTGTTATACCCTGACGTGCTGCCCGGGAATTGCAGCTGCTCTGCTGCTGGCTGCCAGTTGCTGGCTCCCATCAGGCAATCCTGAAACTTCAGGCTAAATCTGACCTCCGGACCGCGATCGCCCTGCTGACGAAACTGGCTGGCGGGCGTGTTTCCGAGATCGACCCACTGCTGCTCTGACTCCACGGATAACGCGCAAGGGGTACTGAGCAGCCCACCGACAAAATGCACTTTGGCCGTTTCGGCAAATTGACTGCGAGGTTGTGCGATTTCTTTAGGCTTATACGACGCCTGCCCAGCGGCAGGCAGTAATCCGCATAATAGCGGCAGCACCGCCCGGATAATATTTATAACAGAAAATTGAACTCGCATAATATTGCCTCCTGCATAGTGTATTATTAATGACTGCCGGCACGACAGATTTGGTTACTGTCACAGACAAATTTGAGTTCAGGATGCCCACCGTAATCGTTAATATAAGTCACCACAAAACTGTTCAGTCCGGTTGACGGGAGAGTTATTTTCTCACTGGACTTTGGCGCCAGCATGAGTGGCCTGAATTCTTTCATCTCCTTACCACCGTCTTTTTTCATCTGGCGCTTTATCGTGGTGAGAGTGACGTAGTACGGCGTGGGATTTTCCACTGTGAAACCCTGTGCTGTTTTTTTGAATATAAGCTTATCCTGCCAGACAGCATTTCTTTCAGCCCGAATGGCTGATGGCCGCCAGAATAACTTAATCTGAGTTTGTAGCGCGATTTGCATTACATTGGATTTTTCTGGTCGCGGTGGAATCTCACGCAAATTGAAATAAAATAAACTTTCGCGATCCTGTGGTAATGCACTGACTCCGCCAGACTGTGCAATACGCACCAGGCTGCGTTCACCCATATTGATACGTTGCAACGGCGGTAATACCACCAGCGGAGAAGTCACTTTGTTATGATTACTGTCTTCAATCCAGGCCTGGGCTAAAAATGGCAGCTTCTTGTTATCATTGCTGACATTTAAACTGATGGACTTTTCATCGGCATCAAATATTACACGGGTCCGATCCAGTGTCAGTGCTGCCTGAACCAGGCCGACACTAAAGATGCCTGAAAGCAACAGGCTTAGTTTCACTATATAATGCATTGTTAATAATCCAGTTTACGTTATTCACACGGTAAAAGAAGTTGCGATATGCTCTTGTAATTAGCCGGTACGCGAATCTGACATTTTTTGCTGCCACCCCATGCCACGTCTAATGTTTCTTCCTGCTTTACGCCAGTTAAATAGACGCTGCCATCATCATTGACCACTGACACACCACGACCTTGTTTATTTAATACAATCGCGCCGAATGGCGGTGCCACTCCTTCAACCGTACGTAATACGGCGAACATTTTTTCCCCTTTCACTACATCAAAATTACGATAACCGATCGCGCCCTCAGTAAGTGTTCCCTGCACGACAGCCCGCATCGCTTCAACATCATCATCCAGCTTATTAACATCAATACGGGTTGTTGTATCGTAATAACTGTTGACGTCACTCACCACTGCCACGCCGAAACGGTTACTTTTGGCCCGGCCATTATTAATTGGCACGCCACTGACTTCTCCGGTGCTCACCATAATGCGGCTGGCACCGTTGAGAGTATTGCGGTGTATCGCCGCGCCATGTTCAGTAGCGGTTATACCACTACGTAAGGTGCCACTCATCGAAGTGTAACTGTCCTGCTGATAGGCCGAGTTAATATTAAGCGTGCCGTAAGGTGACTCGTGATTATAATATCCGCGTCCAATCACTTTGCCTCGCTGATCGACCCCGGCATTCACTTGCCAGCTATTATTTGCATCGGAATAATCACCGTATGAGGCTGTTTGCGTAACATGACGATTAGCAACTTGCATGTTATATCCGGCACGGCGTCGGTCCTGCAGTGGAATTGAGATATTTAACGCGCCGCCATAATCATCTGATCCATAGTATTTAGACTTATAGGCAGTTAACGAGACCGAGACATTTTTGACGCTGCTGACATCAAAGAATTTACTGACCGAGAAATCCAGTCGTTCCCGGGCACCGCTGTTCCAGTACTGTTGATGGCTGTAACTCAGATAAGTGGTAAAGGTTTTTGCCGGGTCGTTTGCCCAAAAAGTCTTATTCGCCGAGACGGTATACGCCTGCTTTTCCCGACGAGAATAGTCATCATTACTTTGATAACGCGCCGCCAGATACTGCGACATATCCATATATTTTCGTTGTGAGAAGCGGTAACCGGCGAAACTTATCTGGCTGTTATAAGTGTCAAAGCGTTTGGCATAGTTAATTTTAAACGAGGTTCCCATCTCACGCTCTCGCCCCGGTAATTTAGCCAGAGATTGCGTTGCATCCAGCGACATCGCGCCTAATGCTTTCAGATCGACCCCCACGCCTGTGGTTAACGCATTGTAATTACCGGCCAGTAATGTACCGCCATACAGTGACCATGAATTCGTCAGTCCCCAGGAAAAATCGCCCATCGCCATTCCCGAACCGTAGATGCGGTGATCGCGGTTGGAAGGCAAGCCTATCGCCGTGTTATAGCGTATCTGGCCCGGGCGAGTCAGATAAGGTAACGAAGCGGTATTCACCTGGAAGGTCGTAATTTTGCCATTTTCTTCTTCGATCCTGACATCCAGCTGGCCGCGAACCGAGCTTTTGAGATCCTGAATAACGAACGGGCCAGCCGGCACTGTTGTTTCGTACAGCACCCGCCCTTCCTGCAGAATGGTCACTTTCGCATTACTGTCTGCCACACCCCGAACTTCAGGCGCATAACCCTGCAAGTTTGGTGGCAGCATGCGCTCATCGCTGCGTAAACTCACCCCGGTGTAACGGAAACTGCTGAACACATCAGAGTCCAGATAGAGTTCACCGGCCGCCAGGCGAGCAGCCTGTTCTGGCAATGTGCGGAAGGCATAAATCTGATTCCAGGCAAACTCGCTGTTATTTTGCAGCTTATTACGGGCAGAATAAGCCTGATAATCGGCGCGCAGCCGCCAGTTGCCGGCATTTGCCCCCAGCGTACCGTAGCTGCTGAAGCTGTTGTATGAGCTGTGGGCTTCACCGTGGCCATATCTTTTACCGATTTGCCCACTGAGATTGTAATCGGCCAGTAACCCTGGGATGCCCTGGTCCCACTGTTCAGGTGGCGTCCAGTCGGGATCGGAATATTTCATCCACGCCTGCGGAATACTGATTTGTAATGTGCCATCACCAATTTTATTGGATACGGATGCGCCAGTCAGAGCCGTGAGATCGGCACACTTTTCATTATTCCAGTATGTGACTTTTTCGCTGGCTTCTTTTTTTAATGCCATTCTGTTGATTAAATCTGATGGCAGACACAGGCGCGACGGATTGTCCGAATTCGGGTCGGCGAGAAAACTGATGATTCGCTGGTTTAACGTTGCCCGATTTATTTTTATATCCAGCAGATACTCGCCAGGCAGCACATACCCATCATTGGAAAAATGGCTTAAATCGATGCTGCTACGCTCATTGACATCTAATACCGCAGTATTGAACTCGGTATTAGCCTCGGCCGGATCGCTGTCGCAGAATGGTAACGCGACACAAACCGCAAGTAGTTTTTTTTTCGTATATAAGGACGCCATCGCTAATATCCATCTATTCCTGACCAAACATCTCTGGGTAAGCCTGTGGTCTTCGCTCAGAGCATGATGCAAACTGGAAAGCTGCCTGACAGGTTAAAAATATCTCAGGGTGAATTGCGCCATACCATCAATCGTCCCGGCACGAACCTGATTACCGAAGCCTCTCAGCGAGGTATTGAAAGCCAGTAAATTGTTATTCATCATGACATCCTGCAAATTAACCGCCGTTCCAACAGGAATTAGCCGACCCGCGGAATCAAGAATTTCAATTGCCACACCTCTGGCATCGCCACTTGCTGCCAGCAAGCGTGAGTCATAATGACTTGGCGTGCCGGAAAGCAGTAAATCAAATGGCTGGCTATTAATCTGACTGAATTCCATGACAGAGCAGTGTGTCAGGCGGATATAAAATTTTTTTTGACTGTTTGCTACGCTTTGGCTGTATTCGGCTCTGTTGGTTGTTATTGCCAGTAGCCCAAAGTCAACGGTTTGCTCCGCACTGTCGTTATCAATCCCGCAGCTGGAAGCGATCAACTCTCCTCCTAACTGAACCAATCCATCTTGCCGCGTCGGTTCCTCTGCCTTGACATTTAACACGATCAAAAACATTGAAATCATAATGCTGAAACTGAAAATCTTTAGCATTGCCCTCACCCCACATGAATAATATTGAGCGATAAAATCATCACTCAATATATCTATTCGCTCACTACGGTCGGTGATCAGTTATAGGCGAGGGTAAAGTTCGCAACGCTGGTAAATGCACCGGGCACTGCCACTGACGTGGTTGAATTACCTTTCAACGCGGCCTGTAGGCGCAACGTCTGGTCACCTGCATCCAGGTCGAATTCCGGAGAGTCTTCGCCAAGATTAATCGCATCGCCGTTTCCGGTCATCAGCTGGATGCCCGCGCCTGTTGCATGTCCACCCTGTAATGCCAGCAGGTTGGTATTGGTCTGGTCCGCGGTGCCGCCGAATTTCACCACTACGGAATTTTGACCCGTACAGTCTTTCAGATTTATCACAAAAGGAACCGGCGTTGCGGTTTTGCCGCCATTGACCGCAGACGCGGCGACAGCGCCCATATTCACATCAATATCGGTAGAGTCGGGCGCAATACTGCATGGCGCACTAATAATTGAGCCGTTAAAAGTGACGTTGCCGCTGCCTTCATTCGCCTGAGCCGCTCCTGTGGAAAACGCCCCCATCACCAGCAGCATTGCTGAAGTTGTTTTAAATTTCATCTTTACATTCCCCATATCATCGACATTTAAATTACCCTGCTCTGAAAACAGTCCAGTTCACAGGAACGGCGTCAGTCTATTTTTGCTGATACAGGAAGACCATTTCCATTTTAGCAATGTGTTATTAACAAGCTTAAATTGACCAACATTAATTTTATTATTACTTTTTATGCATACTGCGATGATGAGTGAATTGACTCACGTCTTAGATTGACGGAAAACACTATTCATCAATATCTCCGTCTGCACAGGTTAAATAAACACGCCGACATTACGTTATTTAATTAAAGAGCATTCAAATGATTTATTACTGCAAGGATTTTTTTGCCGCTGAGGCGGTCAGTATAAAAAGCTCATCTTTCCTGATATTACTGACACTTTTCCTGCTGCTGTTCTGCGGAAAATCATCGGCCAGAGACTTTTCATGGGGCCCGGGAGAGACTCATCGTTCGATCAACAATTTTGATGAAAAGCGTTTCTTACCCACGCAAAAAGAGCCACTACCCAAAGCCCCGGCACCTCCGGCGTTAATCGAAAAAAAGCTCATCGGGTCTGCTGATAGGGCAAGTATTCGTGAAAGAAATCGGCAGATTGCGCAACTTAAGAAAAAACTCAGTCAGGTGAGCGATCAATCTGCACGAGAAATAAAACAGTTGCAGCTTGAAGTAAGCCGACTTAATAACGCGCTGGACAGCGCTCAGGCCAGGCAGAAAAATTTACTCTCCGGGCTGTTTCCAACCGCTGTCTGGCCAGCATCGGGGCTTATCAGCAGCCATGACATTTTCTCTGCCGCGCTGTCGGTGATATCACCGCTGTCCGGCGCGATAGCGGGCAGCGCATTACCGACGCGGAATTTACAGCCTGATGCGCCGAGTCGCCACAATGTGTTAACCCCACTGGCAGACGAAATGAAAGCTGATTACGCCGCCGGGATCCTGATTGGCCGC
The DNA here is from genome assembly GCF_050037805.1 of Winslowiella sp. 2C04. Taxonomy (NCBI): domain Bacteria; kingdom Pseudomonadati; phylum Pseudomonadota; class Gammaproteobacteria; order Enterobacterales; family Erwiniaceae; genus Winslowiella; species Winslowiella sp. 2C04. Next base: position 3,987,755 of record NZ_CP188300.1, read on the forward strand.
AATATCATGCAGATGAATAAGAGAAACAGCGCGCTGAATATCAAAACCGATAATCAGACGGTTTTATCAGGCATTCAGGATTTTCTTGAGCAGCGTAGCCGGTTATCGGAAGAGGAAGTAAACGACGTGCTTTTTACTGTGGGCTCAACGTTACAGGAGGCGACCGAAGCTTTCTCCTCCCGTCATCAGTTAGCTGGAGCGGCTTTTGTCGAAAAGTTTATTAAGCGGGCGGGAACTCACCGTGCGCCTGCCGGCTTTTACTATAAAATTGAGCAGAAAAGCCGGGGAGTGGTTGCCCCATCAGACAAAATCACTATTCGGATCAGAGAAAGTTTGGTCGACGGCACGGTGGTCAGCGACAGTGGTCGCAGTGGCAGCGTCATCTCGCAGCAGCTGAACGCCTATCCGCCGCTGTTTCAGGATGCGATTTATCTGGCAGGTCAAAAGGGGGCGATCACTCTGGTGGTGCCGCCGGAACTGGCTTATGGTGAAGAAGGCAATCCACCGCTGATTCCACCCGCAGCGACCATGATTTACTATCTTGAAGTGATTGATACCACCTCATAATGTTTGACCGCGACAAGCTGAATAGCGCTGCGTAGGCAAAAGGCAAACGCAGCGATTTACTCGCCGTTAACGGCGTTCGAGAATTTCAAAGCAGTAGCTGTGCGAATTGTTGGCATCTGCATCGTGGAACTCGCTAAAACTGGACTCCCACTCATCAGGCTCGTAATCCGGGAAGTGAGTATCGCCCTCAACTTCAGCGTCAATATGGGTCAGATAAAGGCGATCGGCACGGCTCAGCAGCTGTTCGTAAACACGCCCGCCGCCAATCACCATAATCTCTTCCGCCTCACCGGCAGCTTTAATCGCTTCGTCAATTGACGCCACCCAGGTCACGCCATCTGCGTTGCCAGGCTGGCTACTGACCACGATATTCTGGCGATTCGGCAACGGACGGCCGATCGATTCCCAGGTCAGGCGGCCCATAATCACCGGTTTATTCAGGGTATTACGTTTGAACCAGGCTAGATCCGCAGGCAAATTCCACGGCATCGCGTTTTCCATACCAATAACACGATCGGCTGCCAAAGCCGCGATAAGGCTAATCATCATATGAAACTCAACAGGGTTAAATTGGCGCCATCATACGTAAAGGCGAAAGTTTCGTCGATAGCGAGATGGCGGGATTTGCGTAAAGGTTGTAAAGGTTTTTTAAACCCTCTGCGCCTTTTGTCGATGCGCCGACAGAGGCCCATTCGGGAAATGAAAAATATTTTACGCTAAGATGATTTTTTGAACCTAAACGGCGAAGCCGATAGCGCACTGGACAACCCGACTTCATCCTTTAACCCGGTAAGCGGTTTTCTCTGGTAGAGCGTGCCGACTGAAACTCCGGTGCTAGCGATCACTAAACGCCAGCTTGCCTTTATTTCTGAGAAACACTGGCACAACAGGAATGGACTCTTTTCCGGTTGTCATTTCTGCCGTTTGCTCAATATATGCGCGAAAGTGTGGCGTCTCTCTGTGCAGTTGATAATCCGCTTCGCTGGCGTAAATTTCATAGAAATACCAGCGATTTTCATCTTTCGCATCGGTTGCGGCATACATAGCCAGCACGCCATCTTCAACACGCAAGGACTCAGCCATTTCCGGAAGGACGACATTTTTAAACGCCTGCTGATAGCTGGGTTTCACATCGACAATAACCAGGTTATTTATCGTCTTCTCCGTTTGTGTGATGCGCTTATCGCCAAGAAATTGCGGTACGACATCTTTTTTACGCTTCTGCTCTATGATTTCAGGCGCCTGGGCAACAAATGCCTGATAGGGTTCTGAGTCCAGATGTTTTTTATAAGCCTCCTCATTGGCGTAAATTTCGATCATATACGCCTGATTGAGATCATCTTTGCGTTTGAGTGAGTACATCGCCAATGTGCCACTTTCATTCCTGACCGAGGAGGAAATATTGCTTCTGGCGACTTCATCATACTGCTGATTTTTTCCCGTTTTAATGCCAAGTTCAAAAATGTTCATAACGGCTTTATCCAATGGGATGGTACTGGTGGCAAATGCTGGGCTACCCAACAGCAGGCAGAGCGTCATAGCGATGAGATATTTCACGAGGTGCCTTATTTAATTATGGATTGTAGAGTAAGTGTCCGTCTGCTTACCTTTTCAGACGTTCAATAAGCTGACGCTGATATACCGCTAAATTACTGCCACTGGCATTCTGGAATACCAGCGGTGGCAGGTAAGTCATACCGGTATGCAGGGCGCTGGCTTTCATCGGTAAAAAGACATCAGCAAGCGTAACGCCGATTCTGCCCGCCTCTCCGTAAGTTGATGCGCCTCCAGCGGCAGTGCTGACAACAAGCATCTCTTTTCCCTGCCATGAACCCGGCCCGACGCTACCCCAGGTATCATTGAGCCAGGCCTTCATCATCGGCGTAATATTAAACCAATGCGTCGGGAACAGAAAAACGATACGTGAGTGATCGCGCATTATCCGGCGCTCTTCTTCACCATTTATTTTGCGGGTGTCAAAACCATATATCGATTCAAGATTACGCACCGTCACGCCTTCCATGCTTTCCGCGGCCTGCTGCAACCCTTTAGTTAAAACAGATCTTTCCGGATAAGGATGAGAAACGATAACCAGCGTTTTGATATTGGTCTTATCATTGCCAATTGCTTTGCTGACTGGTATCAGAAACAAAACAATAAGCGTAATGAATTTTGCAGTCTTGCATAAGTTAATCCAGCTCATTCACTTCTCCTGTAACGGCCAGGTCAAAATAACGTTGAGAATTGTTGACGTTTTTAAGATCGATCAGGTTCCTGCCCAGGTAAACCTTCAACGATATAAGTGCGAGAATTTCCGGCACGATGACGTAGTGGTATAATTTTTTGATACTCTGAAGAGTTGTACCAGTCCTGAGCGCGTTTCAGACTGTCAAACTTAATAATGACCAGCCGACCTTGTGCACCAAATCCTTCCTTAATATCAGGCTCACCGCCGCGAACAATAAAGCGTCCGCCGTAAGGTACAAAGGTGGCTTCGACCTGAGCACTGTAAGGTTTGATTGCATCCCGATCGGTAGGCTGAAATTCTGCAACATAGTAGGCTGGCGTGACCGCCAGCGCTGATGAAACACCAGAGAATGCCACAAGGCAAGCCAGTATCATTTTTTTTATCATATTGACTCCAATCTTTTATTTACGTCTGTGCATCTCACGATGATTAAAGATACACAGCTTTTCACATCATCTTCAGCATTAAACTTCGACAATAAATCAGGTTTCCATTCCATCCTTATTTTCCAGTCAATCAAATCAGTTATCTGCTTCTTCTCATAATTCCTGAAGCTGATGCAGGTTCTCCGCAATCATTTTAGGGAAAAATTCACTTACCTCATAAGTGGCCAGATCGGGATAATAGGAGTCCTCACCAAGAATGGTTATCAGCTCATGATGATTATCGATGTTGGCTATGATGACACCTGCTCTTTCCCGATCGGAATAAGGCCCGACAATGACAAATTTTCCTGCAGAGAAATAGTGTTTAAACCATTGCGCATGACGAATAAACAGGGATTCATGCTGCTCAGGTGACAACGTTTCTTTTACCGTAATATTAATAATAAACAATTAACACCTCTCTTTTACACAGCCAATTTCAGCTCCGGAGATAAAGATTTCAAAAGCGCGATCAGTCGTGAAGCATGCTCTTTAGCGATTACTTTTTGTTGTGCTATTTTATTTTCATCTCTGTCAGCATAGTTAATGCCGCAGGTATACACCGGTTTTTGCAAATCCAGATTGCAGAGTCTGGCAGTGGTTTCAAACTGGATGAGGTAATCTTCGATGTTATGCGCAAAGAACCCTTCCGATGAATAGAGCGCCTGCGGTGCACCGGTGGTAAATGAAAGAATAAGTTTTTTACCGCCAAGGCGGGCCGTTGAACCGTGCGCGAACCCATGTACAAAAACCTCATCCAGCCATAATTTCATTATTCCAGGCAGTGAATACCAGGAGAATGGGAATTGCCAGATGATCACGTCAGCTTGCAGCAGGCTCTTCTGCTCTGCTTCTGCATTAATTTTGTGGTCCGGATAGAGCCAGTCGAGGCGGCGAACTTCAGCCTCAGGCAGTGCCGTGGCTAACTCATGTAAAATTGTCGCGTTAGCAATGGACTCGCTCAGATTAGGATGACCGGAAACAATCAGAATATTGTTCATTTTCAATAAATTAAAAGTTAGTTAGTTAACAGGCCTTCAGTATATGTCGATCGCGTTCTGTTTATTAGGGTATCAATAGCTCAATCACTTTTAGCCAAAAGCTAATAATTAACCTGATTTACCCCAGCGGTTATCATCAGGGCGCTAAACCGTGTCACTTCTCGCGGCCGACCCCGCTGACTTCACCACTGCACTTGTTTTCACTGACTTATTCGCCCTGCGCCAGGCCGCCACGTAAAAGGTGTTAGCTGGCGGCATTCTCGATAACTTTACGCTATGCCATAGGTTGTTCCCACGCTCCCCGCGTATCCACCCCAGCATCTCTTGCCAGGCGTTCCAGCGTTGCCATATCTTCAGCGCCGAGCTGAATTTCCGTTGCCCCGGCTGCGTCCAGAACATGGTGTACTTTTGTCGCACCAATGATTGGCAGCGTGCCTTTCGCAATTGCCCATGCGATGGCAATCTGCGCAACACTGGCGTTTTTGGCCTCTCCCATCACTTTCATCGCCTGGGTTAATTGTTCAAGCTGCGGTAAAACCTTGTTATAGGTTTCCGCACGCCCACTGCCTGCTGGCATAGGATTTTGCGAGTTGTAATGGCCACTCAACGCACCTTGCTCCAGCACCATATAAGCAAAGAAAGTGATGTTGTTTTTATGACAATAATCGAGGATCCCTGCGTCTGCCGATGATTGGTAGAGCAGGCTATAGTGATTCTGAACGGCATTCACAGTGAACCCTGCCGATTGCAGAATCTCATTTACCCGCTTTATTTGCTCCAGGCTGTGATTAGATACGCCAACCTGTTTAACCTTGCCGCTCTGCAACAGCGGAATAAGTCCCGGCGTCCACTTTTCCACATCAAACGGGTTATGGATCCAGTAGATATCAATCTCCTCAACGCCCAGGCGCTCAATACTCGCCTCAAGCATGCTACTCATCGGCATGGCCGACTGCTCGTCAGCTATTTGCGGAGTAAACTTGGTCGATAAGATGATCTCTTCTCGCGGATACTGACGAACTAATTTACCCAGCGCTGCTTCTGAGCTTCCCATCCCGTAGACGGCGGCGGTATCCCACAGGTTAAGCCCTTTATCCATGGCAGTGCGGAACACTTCTTCCATCTGCCGATCGGAAAGATGGTTTCCGAATACGGTATCTCCACCCGCAAATCCCGCTCCCCAGGACCAGGTTCCCAGCGCTATTTTTGGTAATTCTTTCATGATGTTTTCCTGAATAAGGGTCGGATAAAGCATTATCCGATCGGCCAGAATGAAGTTTGTTGTCTGCTGAATTTAATTATCAGTGAGGAGCTGGAAGGAAGTATAAGCTGGCAAATTTGATTAGATTAGGTGATTATCAACTTAAAGATATTTAGCCTGTAGTTAATAATCAGCAGGCTATTGCTTCAGGATGACGTGATGAACAATGTGATTTATAACCAGATACGCATCTTTCAAAGCATTGCTCGCGAGGGCAATATTTCCGCTGCCGCCAGAAAGCTTGAGATTACTCCCCCCTCCGTCAGTAAGGCGCTTAAATTACTTGAGCAGCATATCGGACACCCGCTTTTTGTTCGTACAACACGGCGTATTGAACTGACGGACGCCGGGCAACAGCTGCTTGAGCAGACATCAGCAGCGATAGACTCGCTTGAGGAATCGCTGGAAAGTATCCGTGATCAGAATCATGAACCCTCAGGCCTGGTCAGAATTACGCTTTCCCGCTTCGCTTATCTGCTGATACTTAAACCGGTTATGGCAGCCTTTTGCCAACAACACCCCGGCATTCGACTTGAAATTTCTGTCTACGACGGCACTGTTGATATCATTAAGGAACGTTTTGATTTGGGGATTCGCTTTGGCGATATCCTGGAGGGCGGCGTAGTGGCCCGACAGTTGATGAAACCGTTTCGTGAAGGGCTTTATGCGTCATCGGCTTATCTTGAGGAGTTCGGTATCCCGACGACGCCCGCCGCGCTCTATCAGCACAAGCTTATTGGTTATCGATTTATTACCAATAATCGTATTCTTCCACTGATCCTGGACTACAACGGGGAACAACTGACGGTTGAAATGCCCGGCCAGTTAACCAGCAACGATATTGACGTTATGGCCGATGGAATACGCAACGGCCTGGGTATCGGAAGATTATTTGAGCCGATCCACAGCTTACAGCCGGACAAAGAAAAATTTATCCCCGTGATGGAGAATTTCTGGAAAACCTACCCGCCAGTGTATCTCTATTACCCGAGAAATGCGGGCAAAACCAAAAGAGTGAAGACATTAATTGATTTTCTAATCAAATGAATGCGTTTCGCTCATGTAAATCACAAGCGGAGCGCTGACAGGATGCACCACCATTCGGCATAACACGTGCTAAACTTGCGCTTTCTATTTTGACTCAGATTACTACCATGTTAGAAACCAGCTTGTTTGTTGCGACCCTCGCAACCCTGGGAATGCTCTCTCCCGGCCCGGATTTTTTCCTGATTATTAAAAATGCCGCACGCTATACCCGTGGTACTGCACTGGTAACTTCACTTGGCGTGATTTCTGGCGTCGCCACCCATATGACCTATTGCGTCGCGGGGCTGGCGGTAGTGATTACCACCACTCCGTGGCTGTTTATGTTGCTGAAATACGCCGGTGCTGGCTATTTGATCTATATCGGTGTGCAGGCGCTACTGGCGCGCGGTAACAGTAAAATGGATCTGAGCAATGTGCAGCGCGAGCAAACTTCGCTGAAGAAAGCTTTCTTACAGGGTTATCTGTGCAATTTGCTTAACCCGAAAGCCACGCTGTTTTTCCTCTCGGTGTTTACTCAGGTACTGAGCATCGATTCAGGTTTTGGCGAAAAGATGTGGTATGCCGGCATCATTCTGAGTTTGTCGATAGTCTGGTGGCCAATGCTGGTGTTTCTGATACAGAGCGCACCGGTGCGTCGCGGCCTGACTAAAGCACAGAAACTGATTGATAAACTGCTGGGCGGCGTGTTGATTGGATTAGGGATTAAAGTGGCGCTGTCCTGAAAACCTGCTCGTTGAAAAGAATAAAAAAAATCCCCGCCGTGCGGGGATTTTTTATTACAGGCAACTTAGCCTTTAATCTGCGCGTGCATCTCCTGCACGGAAATCACCTGCTCAGTCGGGTCAGCATTCAGCGCCATCGCGGTGGCAAAGCCGCCGTTCAGCGTGGTGTCATAGTGGACTTTATACTGCAACGCGCTGCGGCGAATCAGCTTCGAATCTTCAATCGCCTGACGACCGGCGGTGGTATTAACGATATAGGCATACTCACCATTTTTCAGTCGATCCTGAATGTGTGGGCGGCCTTCATGCACCTTATTCACCAGGCGTGGATTAATACCCGCTTCACCCAGCACCACTGCGGTACCGTGGGTCGCATCCAGCTCGAAACCAAACTTCTGTAGTTTCGCCGCAAGGTCAACAATGCGTTTCTTATCGCCTTCACGCACCGACAGCAGCGCACGGCCCGATTTCTTCATATTGGACTGCGCACCCAGCATCGCTTTGGCAAAGGCTTCCGCGAAGGTGCGGCCAACGCCCATCACTTCACCGGTAGAGCGCATTTCAGGGCCAAGAATCGGGTCAACGCCCTGGAACTTGTTAAATGGCAGCACCACTTCTTTCACTGAGTAGTAAGGTGGAATCACCTCTTCAGTGACGCCCTGCTCGGTCAGCGATTTTCCGGCCATCACGCGCGCCGCCACTTTCGCCAAAGGTACACCAGTGGCTTTCGACACAAACGGCACGGTACGCGCGGCACGTGGGTTGACTTCAATCAGGTAAACTTCATTATCCTTAACCGCGAACTGGACGTTCATCAGGCCACGGACGCAGAGTTCAAACGCCAGTTTTTCAACCTGCTGGCGCATCACGTTCTGAATTTCCACACTCAGCGTGTAGGCCGGCAGTGAACATGCGGAGTCACCGGAGTGCACGCCTGCCTGCTCGATATGCTCCATGATGCCGCCAATCAGCACGCGCTCGCCGTCGCAAATCGCATCAACGTCAACTTCAACCGCATCATCAAGGAAGCGATCCAGCAGCACCGGCGCATCGTTGGATACAGAAACGGCCGTCTGGAAGTAGCGTTTCAGGTCGATTTCATCGTAAACGATTTCCATCGCCCGGCCACCCAGTACATAAGAAGGGCGCACCACCAGCGGGTAACCGATCTGCACCGCTTTCTCAACCGCATGCTCCAGTGCGGTTACCGTGGCGTTAGCGGGCTGTTTCAGGCCGAGACGGTCTACCGCCTGCTGGAAACGCTCACGGTCTTCTGCACGGTCAATGGCATCCGGGCTGGTGCCAATCACCGGTACACCGGCGGCCTCCAGCGCACGCGCCAGTTTCAGTGGCGTCTGACCGCCGTACTGCACGATGACGCCTTTCGGCTTCTCGATGCGGACGATTTCCAGCACATCTTCCAGCGTTACCGGTTCAAAGTAGAGGCGGTCAGAGGTGTCATAGTCGGTAGAGACGGTTTCCGGGTTACAGTTGACCATAATGGTCTCGAAGCCGTCTTCGCGCAGTGCCAGCGAGGCGTGCACGCAGCAGTAATCGAATTCAATGCCTTGGCCGATGCGGTTTGGACCACCACCCAGCACCATGATTTTATCGCGGTCATGGTTTGGATTCGCTTCGCACTCGTCTTCATAGGTCGAGTACATATAAGCAGTATCCGTGGCAAATTCTGCCGCACAGGTATCCACGCGTTTATAGACTGGGTGCAGATTGTACTGCTCACGCAGCTTGCGGACTTCTGATTCGGACACGCCAGCAAGGTCAGACAGACGCGCATCGGCAAAGCCTTTACGCTTCAGAGCGCGCAGGAAATCTTTCGTCAGGCCATTTACGCCTTCGCGTGCAACCTGCTCTTCCAGGCGCACCAGCTCTTCGATTTGTACCAGGAACCAACGGTCAATATTGGTCAGGTTAAATACGCCGTCGACCGACATACCGGCACGGAAAGCGTCGGCCACGTACCAGATCCGGTCAGCGCCCGCATCTTTCAGTTCGCGGCGAATGCGGGTCAGGGCTTCCGGATCGTCAAGGCTGACTTTCGGGTCGAAGCCGTTAGCGCCCACTTCCAGGCCGCGCAACGCTTTCTGCATCGATTCCTGTAGCGTACGACCAATCGCCATCACTTCACCGACCGACTTCATCTGGGTGGTCAGACGATCATTGGCACCGGCAAATTTCTCGAAGTTAAAGCGTGGGATTTTGGTCACAACATAATCGATTGACGGCTCGAACGAAGCCGGGGTCAGGCCACCGGTGATATCGTTCATCAGCTCATCCAGCGTGTAGCCTACCGCCAGTTTGGCCGCCACTTTGGCAATCGGGAAGCCGGTGGCTTTCGATGCCAGAGCAGAAGAGCGGGAAACACGCGGGTTCATTTCGATAATGATCAGACGGCCATTCTTCGGGTTGACCGAGAACTGCACGTTAGAACCACCGGTTTCCACGCCAATCTCACGCAGTACCGCCATCGAGGCGTTACGCATGATTTGATACTCTTTGTCGGTCAGCGTCTGCGCTGGCGCAACGGTAATCGAGTCACCGGTATGGATACCCATGGCGTCGAAGTTTTCGATTGAGCAGACGATGATGCAGTTGTCGTTTTTATCACGCACCACTTCCATCTCATACTCTTTCCAGCCAATCAGCGACTCATCAATCAGCAGCTCATTGGTTGGCGACAGGTCGAGACCGCGCTCACAAATTTCTTCGAACTCTTCACGATTATAAGCAATACCGCCGCCGGTGCCGCCCATGGTGAAAGAAGGACGAATAATGCACGGGAAGCCAACATCTTCCGCCACCGCCAGCGCTTCTTCCATATTGTGCGCAATACCGGAGCGGGCGGTTTCCAGACCGATTTTCTTCATCGCTTTATCAAAGCGCTGGCGGTCTTCCGCTTTATCAATGGCATCGGCAGTCGCACCGATCATCGTTACGCCAAACTCGGCCAACACACCCTGGCGCTCCAGTTCCAGCGCACAGTTCAGCGCCGTCTGGCCACCCATGGTTGGCAGTACCGCGTCCGGGCGCTCTTTTTCAATGATTTTACGCACCACTTCCCAGTGAATCGGCTCGATATAAGTAGCATCGGCCATTTCCGGGTCGGTCATAATGGTTGCCGGGTTAGAGTTAACCAGAATCACCCGGTAACCCTCTTCGCGCAGCGCTTTACAGGCTTGCGCGCCAGAGTAGTCGAATTCACAAGCCTGGCCGATGACGATCGGGCCAGCGCCAAGAATCAGGATACTTTTTATGTCGTTACGTTTTGGCATTTTCTCGCTCCTGATTATTTTGCGGTTGAACGGTAAGCTTTAATCAGCTCGATAAAGTGATCGAACAGCGGCGCGGCATCATGAGGGCCCGGGCTGGCTTCAGGGTGCCCCTGGAAGCTGAACGCCGCTTTATCGGTGCGGTGAATACCCTGCACCGTATGATCAAACAGCGATGTATGAGTTACCCGCAAATTGGCCGGTAAATTGCTGTCATCTACGGCGAAACCGTGGTTCTGGGCAGTGATCATCACGCAGTCGTTATCCAGATCTTTCACCGGATGGTTGCCGCCGTGGTGGCCAAGTTTCATTTTGACGGTCTTCGCGCCGCTGGCCAGTGCCAGCAACTGGTGGCCAAGGCAGATGCCAAAAAGCGGGATATCGGTTTCAAGGAAAGACTGAATCGCGGAGATGGCGTAGTCACAAGGCTCCGGGTCACCCGGTCCGTTCGACAGGAAAATGCCGTCAGGATTGAGCTTCAGTACTTCATCAGCCGGCGTCTGCGCCGGAACTACCGTCAGGCGACAGCCGCGGTCAACCAGCATCCGCAGAATGTTGCGTTTGGCACCGTAGTCATAGGCCACCACGTGGAACGGCAGCTCGCTGGCGTTGCTCTGTGCCGGCAGTTCGTCCTGTAACGTCCAGCTGCCTTGCAGCCAGCTGTAAGACTCCTGGGTGGTCACTTCTTTTGCCAGGTCCATGCCCTTCAGGCCAGGGAAGGCTTTCGCTTTTTGCAGTGCCAGTTCAGCATCCGGCGCGTCACCGGCAATAATGCAGCCATTCTGTGCACCTTTCTCGCGCAGCAGACGGGTCAGCTTACGGGTGTCGATATCGGCGATAGCAACAATATTGTTGCGCTTCAGGTATTCAGACAGCCCTTCTTCATTGCGATAGTTGCTGGCGATAAGCGGCAGGTCGCGAATAACGAGGCCTTGTGCATGTACCTGAGAGGATTCTTCGTCAGCAGCATTGGTGCCGACATTGCCGATATGGGGATAAGTAAGGGTGACGATCTGGCGAGAATAGGAAGGATCTGTGAGGATTTCTTGATAACCGGTCATTGAAGTGTTGAAAACGACTTCACCCACTGCCGATCCTACTGCCCCAATGGCCCGACCGTGGAATTGGGTTCCGTCTTCCAGAACCAATAGCGCTGACTTAATCAAAACGTCCTCCAGGGAATAAACAGTCACAATATCTGCATATTAATTCATAATCATAGCCTGAATCAATGTAAAAACCGCCTGAGATGTCGATTTTTGGCAAATTGCGCGCATTCTAATGATCGCCCTGTCGATTGTCTACCCTGAAGGCCACTTTTTCATACTTTTTTAGCCTGCTGACAGGAAATACAGAAGATTTGCACTGAAAACAGCAGACAACCCCGTGATAAAACCGATTGCCTGGTGAAATGATTTTAATTTTGGGGTAATTATCAGTAAAAAGTAGACCAAATGGTCAAAATTAGCTTGCGGCAGGGCTGAAAATCACAGATAAGTTACTATTATAAGAACAACACAGGATTTTATTAACCTAACACCTGTTTTTGCAAAATAAAAAGGGCAATAAAATTATTGCCCATATAATCATAAAGTTATGATTAAAATAACCACATCACGATGGTCGCAACACTTACAGATTCTCTAAACCAAGCACGTCACGCATGTCATAAAGACCATTTTTCTGCAAACTTAACCACTGAGCCGCACGAACCGCACCATTTGCGAAGGTCATACGGCTTGAAGCCTTATGTGTAATCTCTACACGCTCACCGACATCTGCAAACATCGCAGTGTGCTCACCGACGATATCGCCAGCTCTGACGGTAGCAAAACCGATGGTTTTCGCTTCACGCTCGCCGGTGTAACCTTCACGCGCGTACACCGCGTGTTCTTTTAAATCCCAGTCCATTGCATCGGCAATCGCTTCGCCCATCGCCAGCGCAGTACCCGATGGCGCATCCACTTTATGACGATGATGCGCTTCAACAATTTCAATATCGGCGTAATCACCCATCACTTTGGCGGCTTTTTCCAACAGCTTCAGAACCAGATTAACGCCGACGCTGAAATTGGCGGCGAACACAATAGCGATATCTTCGGCAGCTGTTTTGATCGCCGCTTTACCCGCATCGTCGAAACCGGTGGTGCCAATCACCATCGCTTTCTGATGCTGACGGCAGAAAGCCAGATATTCCAGCGTGCCTTCCGGGCGAGTGAAATCGATCAGAATATCGAAATCATTAACCACCGCATCAAGGTTGTCGCTCACCTTAACGCCGATAGCGCCAATTCCGGCTAACTCACCCGCATCGCTACCGACCAAAGAGGATCCACTGCGCTGAAGTGCCGCTCCCAAGCGCACGCCTTCGGCTTGCTGAGTAGCCTGAATCAGCTGACGCCCCATGCGCCCGGCGGCACCGACGATGGCAATACGGATTTCTGAATGACTCATAATAATTAATTCCTGACAACGACCTGTACCTGCAAACAGGCAGGCACTAAGACTAATGAGGTTAACGAGGTGACTACAAATGCGCCACAATAATCACAGCATAATTAGAATTTTACGCCAGCGAGAAGGGATTATCAGTAAAACAAATCATCAGGGGAGGTGTGAAAGTCAGGAAAAAGGACAAGGTTCAGGGATTGCGGTAAATGTAGCGGAGCCATTTTCGGCTCCGGTCCTGAAGGTATGCAGGGTGCAAACCGGTGGTACGGACGGCGATAGCGCCGCCCCTACATGCAGAGAGATGAAATCAGTCTACTTGTTTAACCTCAACACGTAGCTCTTTCGGCACTTCAAACACGATATTCTCTTCGCGGCCACTCAGCTCGATAGCCGGTTCGCCGCCCAGCTGGCGCAGGCGTTGAATCACTTCCTGTACCAGAATATCGGGCGCTGAAGCACCAGCAGTCACCCCAACACATTTGATATTGCTCAGCCAGCTTTCCTGAATATCTTCCGCAGAGTCAATCAGGCGTGCCAGCTTGCCAGCACGCTGCGCCAGCTCAGCCAGTCGATTGGAGTTGGAGGAGTTTTTCGAGCCAACTACCAGCACCACATCGGCATCCTGCGCTAAGCTGCGCACCGCTTCCTGACGGTTAGTGGTGGCATAACAGATATCATCTTTGCGCGGGCCGATGATTTTTGGAAAGCGCTGGCGCAAGGCATCGATCACATCCGAGGTATCATCAACCGACAGCGTGGTCTGGGTCATAAAGCACAGGTTATTTTCGTTCTTCACCTGCAGCTTACTGACATCGGCCGGTGACTCCACCAGGTACATGCCCCCTTGCGGGTTGCTGTACTGCCCCATAGTACCTTCCACTTCCGGGTGGCCAGCGTGACCGATCAGAATCGCTTCGGTGCCTTTACGACTGGCTCGCGCCACTTCCATATGCACTTTGGTGACCAGCGGGCAGGTAGCATCAAACAGCATGGTCAGATCGCGTGCGCGCGCTTCAGCCCTAACCGCCTGAGAGACACCGTGGGCAGAGAAGATCAGAATCGAGCCATCCGGAACTTCAGCAATCTCTTCAATAAAGATCGCCCCACGCTCGCGCAGACTATTGACCACGTAACGGTTATGCACCACTTCATGTCGCACGTAGATTGGCGCGCCGTACATCTCCAGCGCGCGCTCTACAATACTGATTGCGCGATCAACACCGGCGCAGAAACCGCGCGGGTTAGCCAACAGGATTTGCATTGGTCCCCTCCAGTTGCGGATCGATCTCCAGCACCTCGATATCAAACTGAATGGTTTGCCCTGCCAGCGGATGGTTAAAATCTACGGTGATCGAATCACCGGAGATTTCACGGATCACGCCTGGCATTTCGCTACCACCCATCCCGGTAAACAGCATAATAGCACCGATTTCCGGCTCCCCAGCCTGCACAAAATCACGGCGGGAGAAATACTGAATCATATCCGGGCTGGCCGCGCCGAAGGCCGATTCCGGCGGCAAGCTGAAGTGATGCTTATCGCCGGTTTTCAGACCAAGCAACGCCTGCTCCAGTCCTTCTGACAGGCTGCCATCGCCCAGCCGAAACAGGGCAGGCTTGCCATTGGCACGCGTCGACTCCGCCGTTGAGCCATCTTCCAGCTTCAACGTAAAGTGCACCAGCACCGCGCTATCGTGCTGTACTGAATCAGTCATGCCTTACCCTTTTTCTTTAGCCTGTTTTCCGGCAGGAGTAATAAACCCCTCCAGAACGATCAACGCCGCACCGATACAGATGGCGCAGTCGGCAATATTGAAGGTGGCAAAATGCCAGTCACCCACATAGAAGTCGATAAAATCGACCACAAAGCCGTGATAAGAGCGATCAAACAGGTTGCCAATCGCGCCGCCAACAATCAGCGCGTAGGCAATATTATTAAGCTTCTGGCTGGCAGAGGTACGGTACATCATCACCAGCAATGCGACGACAATCGCAATCGCAATACCGGCAAAGAACCAACGTTGCCAGCCACCTTTATCGGCGAGGAAGCTAAATGCCGCGCCGTAGTTGTGTGCGTAGAAGAGATTAAAGTATGGCATCACTGGCACCGACTGATGCAGCATCAGATTATCCATAATCCATTGCTTGCTGGCAAAGTCGACAACAATCACTACCAGCACCAGCCACAGCCAGCGCAATCCGGTCGATAAAAGGGGTTTACGCATCAGGCAAATTTACGCTCTTCGCCGTTACCGGCTATGTTAGTGACACAGCGACCGCAAACTTCTGCGTGCTCCGCGTTCTGACCGACGTCAGTGGTGTAATGCCAGCAGCGTGGGCACTTCTCGCCTTCCGCTTTGTGCAGGGCGATTTTCAGCCCTTTCAACACGTCGCTCTGCTGTGCTTCTTCGCCAGCCAGCGCATAATCAGCAACCTGTGCCCCCGAGGTCAGCAGCACAAAGCGCAGCTCTTCGCCAAGGCTGTTCAGTTTCTCAGCCAGCGCCGCATCGGCATACAGTGTTACGGTGGCTTCCAGCGAGCCGCCCAGACGCTTATCAGCACGCGCCTGCTCGATCACGCGGTTAACTTCACCACGCACTTTCAGCAGTTCAGCCCAGTAAGCGTCGTTCATTGGCTCATCTTCAGCCAGACCAAATAACCCGTCGAACCACTCTTCGGTGAACACGTACTGAGTACGTTTACCTGGCAGGTAGCCCCAGATCTCATCGGCAGTAAACGACATGATCGGCGCCATCCAGCGCACCAGCGCCTCAACGATAAAGTACAGCGCAGTCTGGCAGCTACGACGTGCCAGCCCATCCGCTTTGGCGGTGTACTGACGGTCTTTAATGATATCCAGATAGAACGAGCCCATCTCAACCGAGCAGAACTGCATCAGGCGCTGAACCACTTCATGGAAGTCATAGTTCGCGTAAGAGGCAATGATATCGTCCTGTGCAGCTAACGCACGGCCTACCGCCCAGCGATCCAGCACGACCATCTCTTCCGGTTTCACCATATCGGTTTCCGGGTTGAAGCCGTTCAGGTTAGCCAACAGGAAACGTGCGGTGTTACGGATACGACGATAAGAGTCAGCAGAGCGCTTCAGGATTTCGTCAGACACCGCCATTTCACCGGTGTAATCGGTTGAAGCCACCCACAGACGCAGGATGTCGCCACCCAGCTTATTCATCACGTCCTGCGGGCTGACGGTGTTACCAATTGATTTCGACATCTTGCGGCCCTGACCATCAACGGTGAAACCGTGAGTCAGCACCTGTCGATAAGGCGCCTTGCCTTTCATCGCGGTCGAAATCATTAATGAAGACATAAACCAGCCGCGATGCTGGTCGGAACCTTCCAGATACATATCCGCGCTGTGGCCGCCAAACTCAGGACGCACATCAACCACTGAAGAGTGGGTCGAACCGGAGTCAAACCACACGTCCAGCGTATCCGGCACTTTCACGTAGTCGTTGGCTTCTTCACCCATCAGATCTTTTGCGTCCAGATCCCACCAGGCCTGAATACCATCAACTTCTACGCGCTTAGCCACTTCTTCCATCAGCTCCAGCGAACGCGGATGCAGCTGCTCAGTCTCTTTATGGACGAACAGCGCCATCGGCACACCCCAGGTACGCTGACGTGAGATACACCAGTCGGGACGGTTAGCAACCATGGATTCGATACGCGCCTGGCCCCAGTCCGGGATCCACTGCACGCCTTTGATCTCTTTCAGCGACTGCGCACGCAGACCTTTCTGATCCATGCTGATAAACCACTGCGGGGTAGCACGGAAGATGATCGGCGTTTTATGACGCCAGCAGTGCGGATAGCTGTGGAACAGTTTTTCCAGATGCAGCAACGCGCCTTTCTCACGCAACAGCTCAACGATGATATCGTTAGCTTTAAAGACCTGCACGCCATCCAGCGTCGGATAAGTGCCGGTGATAAAGCAGCCGTCCGGGCCAACCGGGTTAGCGGTCTCCAGACCATATTTCTGGCCGATGACATAGTCATCCGGACCGTGGCCTGGCGCGGTATGCACCGCACCGGTACCGGCATCGAGCGTGACGTGCTCGCCCAGCACAACCGGCACATCAAAACCGAGGAAAGGATGCTGGAAACGCATCAGTTCCAGCTCGGCACCGGTGGTCGTGCCCAGTACGGTCCACTCGCTGACGCCAGCGCGCTTCATCACGCTCTCAACCAGGTCTTTGGCGAGGATCAACGCTTTACCGTCGATCTGCACCAGCTGGTACTCAAATTCAGGATGCAGAGAGATAGCACGGTTAGCCGGCATGGTCCACGGAGTGGTGGTCCAGATCACCAATGCAATCGGGCCAGTCACGCTGGCTACGCCAAATTTCGCTTTTACCGCTTCAGTATCGACGGCATTAAACATCACATCGATAGAAGGAGAGGTTTTGTCATAATACTCGACTTCCGCTTCTGCCAGCGCAGAACGGCAATCCAGACACCAGTGCACCGGCTTGGCACCTTTATGCAGGTGGCCATTACCGATGATTTTACCCAGCGCACGGATGATGTTGGCTTCGGTCTGGAAGTTCATCGTCAGATAAGGACGATCCCAGTCGCCCAGCACGCCGAGGCGGATAAAGTCTTTCTTCTGACCTTCAACCTGTTCAGCAGCATACTTACGGCAGGCCGCACGGAACTCAGCCGCACTCACCTTCTCACCCGGCTTACCGATCATCTGCTCAACTTTATGTTCGATTGGCAGACCATGACAGTCCCAGCCCGGCACATAAGGCGAATCAAAGCCCGCCATGCCTTTCGACTTAACGATAATGTCTTTCAGAATCTTGTTTACTGAGTGACCAATATGAATACTGCCGTTCGCGTAAGGAGGGCCATCGTGCAGAATAAAGGTTTTTTTCCCTTTTTTGGCTTCGCGGATGATGCCGTACAGATTGTCATCATACCAACGTTGCAGCATTCCCGGTTCGCGTTTGGCCAGATCGCCACGCATCGGGAACCCCGTTTCCGGCAAATTCAGGGTAGATTTATAGTCACTCATCAGATTCTCGGTTCCGTTTGTCGGTTCAGTTTCAGTTCTTAAACCGGTGTTTGTAGCCCAAAAAAGTTTCGGGCAGTCACCACATCTTTAGCAATTTGCTCTTTTAGCGCATCGAGCGAAGCGAATCGCTGCTCGTTACGGATTTTTTGACAGAGCACCACATCTATATGGCGTCCGTACAGGTTCATTGCAACGTCCAGCAGATGAACTTCCAGCTGTTGACGTAACCCGGCAACGGTCGGGCGGGTACCTATATTGGCAACACCGGGCAGCGGTTGCTCAGCAAGGCCATATACTTCAACCGCGTACACCCCTTTCACCGGTGAAACTGAGCGGCGCAAAGGAATGTTTGCGGTGGGAAAACCGATGGTGCGGCCCAGCGCATCGCCATGTACCACACGGCCAGAAATGCTGAAGGGATGCCCCAACAGCGATTGAGCCAGCGCCAGGTTGTCTTCCGCCAGCGCCTGGCGTACCGCAGTACTGCTGATACGCTTCCCGCTGTCGCAGAAGGTCTGGGTACTGATGACGTCAAAGTCATATTCGACGCCCGCTTTCTGTAATAACAGGAAATCCCCCTGGCGACCAGCGCCAAAGCGGAAATCATCGCCAACGGCGAGAAACTGCACGCCAAGTTTGTTAACCAGCAAATCGGCAACAAAACTTTGCGCGGTCAGTGCGGCAAAGCGACGGTCAAAGCGGACACAGAGTACCGCATCCACCCCGGCTTCAGCCAGGTAACGCAGTTTTTCGCGCAGGCGCGTCAGGCGCGCAGGCGCTTTGTCAGCCGCGAACAGCTCCAGCGGCTGAGGCTCAAACAGCATCACCATCACCGGTAAGCCGCGCTGACGCCCTTCTTCGCACAGTCGTGCCAGCAGAGCCTGATGACCGCGATGCACGCCATCAAAGTTGCCAATGGTCAGCACGCAGCCGCGATGCTGCTCTCTGAGATTATGTATGCCGCGGATAAACTTCATGGCTGACTCAAATTTGTGGAAATCGGCGGATTATACCTTGTACAGCGATTAAGGTTAACCCGCGATTGTCCCGTTTAGCGGTTTCTGATGCTGTTTTCAGTGAGATGGCAGCGACTTAGTCAGATAACAGACAATTTTATCGGGAAAGGCTGTATTCGTCATGACGATGCTGGTAGAATCCTGCGCCATCACAACGTAATCAAGTGTCGTCAGATTAACGGCGCTTATTTGCACAAATCCATTGACAAACGAAGGCTAAAAAGGCATATTCCTCGGCCTTTGAATTGTCCTCAATAGAAAATATTTGGGAGTTGGACCTTGGCTAATATCAAATCAGCTAAGAAACGCGCCGTAACGTCTGAAAAGCGTCGTAAGCACAACGCTAGCAATCGTTCTATGATGCGTACTTTTATCAAGAAAGTATACGCGGCTATCGCTGCTGGCGATAAAGAAGCTGCACAGAAAGCATTTAACGAAATGCAACCAATTGTGGACCGTCAGGCAAGCAAAGGCCTGATCCACAAAAACAAAGCTGCACGTCATAAGTCAAACCTGACTGCAGAGATCAACAAACTGGCTTAATGCTAAGTTGTTAATCGGCTTTGAAAGAGACCGGCCTAACCGCCGGTTTTTTTACGTCTGAATTTCAGGTGAATGGTTGCCAGCAGAACGAATACCACAAAAAAAATGTGGTCATGCCCAGGGCACGACCACATCGATTCATCAGAAGTCAGGGCTTTTGGTCAAGTGACCTGCCACCACCATTATCGCCTTCCGTCTTTCTTAGATGGTGAAATCAATATTTATCATAATCGCCTGTTCAAACCCGTCGCGTTTCTGCTTCAGTGGCAGAATGCCGGTATAGCGACCAGAAGGCAGACCCGGGTTGCTCCCATACCAGAATCGCAGATCAAGGTTTGCGGTTTGCGCAGTGGAACCACAACCAACAATCGACTCCATCGGGCCACTGCCTGGCGCTCCTGCACAGCTGGTTTTACGCAGTACATCCAGGTTTACCAGCTTTACTTCACCGCGCGCATTTTTCAGCGGCACCTGAACGCGTGTTGAACCGCCGCCAGCCACACTCGTGGTGGCCAATGGCCCCTGCCCCTGATTAACGGCAATAAAGCCGAAATTGTTGCTATGAGACATACGCGGTGTCTCAAGGTGCTGCGTGGTCATATTAAACGATCTTACCGACGTTCCAGGCGTAAACGGCGATACAAATGGGTCGTAATGCGCGTAGCTAAATGGAACAACCAGGTTTCTTATCAACTCATTTTGCAAGTTTGTGACTCGCAACGCCATAAATCCGCTATAGGCTGGTGAGGTTAACGTCGCGTTATCTTCAGCTAATACACTCAGCTCAAGGAAACGGTCACCCGCTGCAGTAGAGCACGGCTGTGCGGCATTTAAATCCGTCAGGCCACAAGGCGTGCGCACCTGCATACGTACATTGATCTGTTCAACGGCCCCACCTGTTGCTCTCAGTTTCGCTACAAATATCGAATAGCTGCCAAAATGCTGCATGCGCCCTTCATAGTGTGAGGATACTTTGACATCTCCCCAGCTCGTCAGATGAGCAGGTTGCGCAGGAATATAAGGATTGACAGTAAGATTAGTAACCGAAACCTTTCCTTGACCCACAGTTAGCGGATAAGTCGTGTTCGGCCCCGGGACTGTCGCTTTAATTAAATCATAAAGTCGCGGAGCGCTTATACCAACGTTCTCAGTGGACGTCCCACCAACATGCAATCCCGCAATAGTATTGTCAGCCTGCACGATAACCGGCGCTCCTGAGGAACCAGCAGAAGTATCACAGTTGTAGCGTACATAGTGACCACCGGTACTGCCGATCAGAGTGCAGGGGCCACCATCGTCATGGCGATCATTTATTTTCTGAACTCCGCCCCAGAGTTGATGAGCAACATATACCGGAGTACCGGCAGGCAGAGAGCTTGCCGAGTTAAGCCACAGATTACCAAATATTTGCCTAATCCCCGCTTCCTGATAATCATTGGCATTGACAGCATAAAGCGCATAATCATTGTTTACGTTGTTGTTTCCAGCCTGCAACTGACGTTCAGTACGCATGCTTACTACATGTGAGACGGAATTCGAGTTGCACCCGTTGTTCTGATAGTTATATTGCAGTAAAAACGATGAATTTGGCGCGTGATCAATAACATGGTGATTAGTGATCGCGTAAGGACCGCCGGCAAGATTCCATCCTGTAGCGCCAGCAAATCTCATTGATGCCTGGCTCGTGTTATACAATACGGGTTTAGATTGCTCGTAGCAGCGGGAATCGACTGCCTGATTATTTCCGATGATATTTTTTGAACCTATCTCGTCATCACTCGCCGCAGGGTAGCTGAAATGAGAAACAATCGCCCGGTCGTTATTCGCGTGACGGTTGAAGCGATCGGGATAAACCAGCTGCACCAGCGCGGTGTTGCCGCGAATGCTGCTGTCAAAGTTGGTACCACTGCCGTCATACAGTGCTTTATGGTTAATAATTTCTGTCTGCTGCCCGTCCGGCGAGGAGACGCGTAAATAAGCCCCCGGCTGTAAGCTTACGTCACTGAAATGAATCAGCAGTTCGCTGGCGCCCGCTTTGGTTATCGTCACTGTGGCATTGCCGTCCACGCCAAGCTTTTCTGCCAGGTTAACATTGATTTTTTCATCAATATAGCCGGGATTTGCCGCAGTCAGCGGTGCCCCGGCACTGACATCAGCATCGATAGCAGACATATTTGCCTGCGCGGCGGGCAGACAACAGGAAATCGCTGCCGCCAGCAAAGTTTTCTTCAAATTTATATTCATAATAAAAGCCCTGGTAAATTAGATGGTATTTTTTAAATTAATTCCAAAAGTGACTTTACGTATCATTTTATTAATCGTCAAAATTCAGACCGTGTAAAAACAGCATAAATTCCGTTAAGTAATTACAATGAAAAACCACAATTACATTAATTTCCCTCAGGACCTTATAAATTAATATTAATTAAAAAACATAAGGTTAGGCCACACTTACCATGGCAACAATCTTAATGGATATTAATAACCAATAAGCAAAACAGAAAGCCCAATACGTTATTTACTTATTCAATTCACTACTTTACGATCCTTGATATATAAATAGCCACTATCTTATAATTATAGAGAAAAATCTTAATCCAATATAAATAGTTACTCTTTTCGAATAGCAGAAATTTCTTAATAAATTATCGGAAAAAGCGATTCCGGCTGATACCGTTCGCTTAGCGTGAAATGACGGGCGTCGCCCAAAGGAGCCATGTCAGGCTCCTCAAGCCAGGGAGAATGAAGGTTTTCGCTACGGGCGACGATAAAGAAAGGCGGCCTTTCTTATCTTTACTGTGGAAACAACGCGGTAAAATCTTTATTGCAGATACGCTGCACTGCAGGATGCTGAATCATCCGTTCGGCGAAGATCACGTGATACTCCTCCATCACATTATCAATCCGTCCAATCTCGACAATTTCATCATCATTATAGATATCCTGACCGTACAGTGACGGCGCAACAAAAATCGCATTATTCGATGCGCCAAACGCCTTCATCAACGCCGCATCATCAAACTCGCCAAGAATCTCGACCTGCAATCCCTGGGAATGAAACCAGTTAAGCAGCTTGCGCCCAAGCATTGAACGGCGGCCAGGAATCAGTAAGCGCCGCTGCTCAAGGCAGGCCGGAAAGCTCTTATCCGGCAGCGGGCGGGTACACCAGAAACTGATGCCGCACTCGCCAAGCTTCACCGAGAACAGCCCTTCCTGCTGGGTGGAATCGATGGAGCAGTCGGACAGAATCATATCCAGCTTGTGCTGGCTGAGCTGCTCCAGCAGCATTTCATGCGTCGACTCATAGCAGCGCAGATGAATCTTCTCATCATCACGCACTGCAGTTTCCAGCACCTGGCTGACCAGACGTTTGGAGAGCGCATCCGCGACGCCAACGTCAAACAGCAGGTTCGACTCCTTGCGGTAGTTAACGATATCCAGCATCTCCTGGCTCAGGGTAAACATGCGGTCGGCATAGCGAAAAACCAGCTGCCCCAATTCTGACGGCACCAGTCCACGCCCCTGACGCTTAAACAGTTTGCCCTGCAGGCGATCTTCCAGCGCTTTAATTTGCCCGGTAATGGTTTGTGGCGTCAGAAACAGTGCTTCGGCGGCCCCGACTATCGACCCTTCCTTGCACACCTGCCAGAAGTAATAGAGATGGTTGTAATTGATATGAGACATGCGCACGGGGATATTCCTTTACTGCAGCCGGATAAGCTCCAGCTTAGCGTATTACCAGCCGAAAAAAACACGGCAAACCTGCAATTACAGGTTTGCCGTTGTGGTTATTTCAGCTTGATACGCAGCAGCAGATAGCCGATAACTGCGGAGGCTATCGAACCAATCAGGATGCCCAGCTTAGCGAGGGTAATCAGCGCCGGGTCGATGTCGCCAAAGGCCAGTGAGGCGATAAAGATCGACATGGTAAAACCAATGCCGCACAACACACCGACCGCGACAATATTCGACATGGTAGTGCCCTGAGGTAACTTCGCCAGCCCCAGCCTGACCGCCAGCCAGCAAAACAGGGTAATGCCCAGCGGTTTACCAATAAGCAGGCCAACCATAATTCCCAGCGGCAGCAGCGAGAACATATCGCCGGCAGAAATACCGTCCAGCACCACACCAGCATTGGCAAAGGCGAACAGCGGCAGAATCAGCCAGCTTACCCACGGATGCAAGCCATGCTCGAGTTGTTCGGCCGGAGAATGCCCGTCCTTCTTTGCCAGTGGAATAAAGAAGCCGACAATCACGCCCGCCAGAGTGGCATGCACCCCAGACTTCAGTACCGCCGTCCACAGCACCATACCCACCAGCAGGTACACTGCGGTACTGCGTACATTAGTCGCGTTGAGCAGCGCCAGCACCACAATCGCCGCCGCTGCAACCGCCAGCGCCGTCATTGACAGCTCGTTGGTGTAGAACAGCGCAATAATGATAATGGCCCCGAGGTCGTCGATAATTGCCAGTGCCATCAGGAAAATTTTCAGCGCTGGCGGCACCCGGCTACCCAGCAGCGCCAGGATACCCAGTGCAAAGGCGATATCAGTAGCAGTAGGAATTGCCCAACCGCTGCGTGTCACCTCGTCACTGCCGTTAAACAGCAAAAACAGCAAACCTGGCACAACCATACCGCCAACGGCTGCGATCAGCGGAAATATCGCCTGCTCACGGCTGGCCAGTGCGCCGACCATCAGCTCGCGCTTCACTTCGAGGCCAATCATCAGGAAGAACAGCGCCATCAGCGCATCATTGATCCACAGCAACAGATTTTTGCTGATATCAAGGGCGCCAAAGCGAAACTCTACCGGCGTAGCCAGCAGTGAGAGATAACCTTGTTGCGTCGCTGCCGTATTGGCCAGCACCATTGCCAGTGCCGCGGCCAGTATCAGCACCACGCCGCTGGTCGCTTCATTCTTAAGCAAACGTTTTATCTGAAGAAACATATTTTCAATCCCTGTTTGTTGCCTGTTTCAGTACTGGGGCAGAAGCATACGCCGTTTGAAGCATCGAAAATAACAGTTTATTCAGCACATTCAGCTCGGAAAAAACGAAGCATAGGCTTATCAAGCAAAATTAAGCAGTTAAGGGAGGGAGAGGGGAAAGTGGATAAAAAAGACTCAGGAACAAAAAAAAACCGCATCAGCGGCTTTAGTTTTAAACAGTTACTCAGGATCCAGAAAAACTGCTCCCTGCCGTTGCAGGGAGCAATTCGCATTAACGGGTCAAATCGTCAAAAAACTTTTTCACACCGTCAAAGAAGCTCTTGGAGCGTGGGCTG
Organism: Winslowiella sp. 2C04; assembly: GCF_050037805.1. Classification (NCBI taxonomy): domain Bacteria; kingdom Pseudomonadati; phylum Pseudomonadota; class Gammaproteobacteria; order Enterobacterales; family Erwiniaceae; genus Winslowiella; species Winslowiella sp. 2C04. Next base: position 4,012,645 of record NZ_CP188300.1, read on the forward strand.
TTTTTCTCGCCGGAGGGGCCACCGAAACTCTCTTCCAGCTCGCGCAACAGCGATTTCTGTTTCTCACTCAGGCTGACCGGCGTTTCTACCACTACACGGCACAGCAGATCACCCTGACTGCCACCACGCACTGATTTGACACCTTTGCCGCGCATGCGGAACAGTTTGCCGGTTTGGGTTTCGGCCGGCACTTTCAGATTCACGCGGCCATCCAGCGTCGGCACTTCAATTTCACCACCCAATGCTGCCATCACAAAATTAATCGGCACTTCGCAGTACAGGTTGTTATCTTCACGTTCGAAGATTGGGTGTTTTTTCACCTGAACCTGAACATACAGATCGCCCGCTGGTGCTCCCTGCTCGCCAGCTTCACCTTCACCGGTCAGGCGGATGCGGTCACCGGTATCGACGCCAGCCGGGATTTTAACCGACAGGGTTTTCGACTTCTCGACGCGACCGTGGCCGTGACAGGCGTTGCAAGGATCTTTAATTATTGAACCACGACCGTGACAGGTCGGACACGCCTGCTGCACGGTAAAGAAGCCCTGGCGCATCTGCACCTGGCCTGCACCATGACAGGTTGGGCAACTCTGGGGTTTGGTGCCCGATTTCGCCCCGCTGCCGTGGCAAACGTCACACTCTTCCAACGTGGGAATGCGGATCTCTTTGGTCACGCCGCGTACCGCTTCTTCCAGCGACAGCTCCATGTTGTAGCGTAAATCAGCGCCGCGAGCGGCACGCTGACGACGGCCTCCGCCAAAGATATCGCCGAATACGTCGCCAAAGATATCACTGAAGTCAGCACCGCCGCCGCCACCGAAGCCACCGCCGCCGTAACCGCCACCGCCCATACCACCTTGTTCAAAGGCTGCATGACCGTATTGGTCGTAGGCCGCACGCTTCTGATCGTCGGTCAGAATTTCGTAGGCTTCCTTCACTTCTTTAAATTTAGTCTCGGCTTCTTTATCGCCCTGGTTGCGGTCAGGGTGGAATTTCATCGCCAGGCGTTTGTAGGCCTTTTTGATTTCACGCTCTTCCGCCGATTTCGGAACGCCTAAAACCTCGTAATAGTCTCTTTTCGCCATTGTTAGTTGTCCTGCCCTTAACATGCGTGCACGGGCGTGGAGAGAACTCCTACGCCCGTGCGGGTTACCTCTACCCTGCAATGGCTCCTGGCCGGGAGCCTTGCATACTCTCGTCAAGGACAGCGAAACCGCTATCCTTGCCGCTCAGGGCGATTATTTTTTGTCGTCTTTTACTTCTTCGAATTCAGCGTCGACAACGTCGTCGTCTTTCTTCGCAGAAGCGTCGCCAGCATCAGCCGCGCCAGCCTGTTGCTGCTGGGCAAATTCCATCAGCTTGCTGGAAACTTCCATCAGCGCCTGCATTTTGGCTTCGATTTCAGCTTTGTCTTCGCCTTTCAGCGCGGTGTTCAGATCGTTAAGTGCCGCTTCAATCGGTGCTTTGTCGTCTGCTGGCAGTTTATCGCCGGCTTCGTCCAGCTGCTTACGCGTGCTGTGCGACAGATGATCGGCCTGGTTGCGAACCTGAACCAGCTCTTCGAATTTACGGTCAGACTCGGCATTTGCTTCCGCGTCACGAACCATTTTTTCGATTTCATCATCGTTCAGACCAGAAGAGGCCTTGATGGTGATCTTCTGCTCACGACCGCTGTTTTTGTCTTTCGCTGATACGTGCAGGATACCGTCCGCATCGATGTCGAAAGTCACTTCAATCTGTGGCATACCGCGTGGTGCGCCCTGGATACCGTCAAGGTTGAACTGGCCCAGTGACTTGTTATCCGCCGCACGTTTACGCTCACCCTGCACCACGTGAATGGTTACCGCAGACTGGTTATCTTCAGCAGTAGAGAACACCTGGCTGTGCTTGGTTGGGATGGTGGTGTTCTTGCTGATCAGCGCAGTCATCACGCCACCCATGGTTTCGATACCCAGTGACAGTGGAGTCACGTCCAGCAGCAGTACGTCTTTAACGTCGCCCGCCAGTACGCCACCCTGAACTGCAGCACCTACCGCTACCGCTTCATCCGGGTTCACGTCTTTACGTGGTTCTTTACCGAAGAATTCAGCAACTTTCGCCTGCACCATTGGCATACGAGTCTGACCACCGACGAGGATAACGTCGTTGATATCAGAAACAGACAGACCCGCATCCTGCAGTGCCACTTTCAGCGGCTCAATAGAACGTGCTACCAGGTCTTCAACCAGCGATTCCAGTTTCGCACGAGTCACTTTGATGTTCAGGTGCTTAGGACCAGTAGCATCCGCAGTGATGTACGGCAGGTTCACGTCAGTCTGCTGTGCAGAAGACAGCTCAATTTTAGCTTTCTCTGCGGCTTCTTTCAGACGCTGCATTGCCAGTGGATCGTTGTGCAGATCGATGCCCTGATCTTTCTTAAACTCAGCCACTAAATAGTTGATCATGCGGCTGTCGAAGTCTTCACCACCGAGGTGGGTATCACCGTTGGTCGCCAGTACTTCAAAGGTTTTTTCGCCGTCAACATCATCAATTTCGATGATGGAGATATCGAAAGTACCGCCGCCGAGGTCGTATACCGCGATAGTGCGGTTGCCAACTTCTTTATCCAGACCGTAGGCCAGAGCCGCTGCGGTTGGTTCGTTGATAATACGTTTTACGTCCAGACCCGCGATACGGCCGGCATCTTTGGTCGCCTGACGCTGCGCATCGTTAAAGTAGGCTGGAACAGTGATAACCGCTTCAGTGACTGGCTCACCCAGATAATCTTCAGCCGTTTTCTTCATTTTTTTCAGCACTTCAGCAGAAACCTGCGGTGGTGCCATTTTCTGGCCTTTCACGTCAAGCCATGCATCACCGTTGTCTGCTGCGGTGATTTTGTATGGCATGATTTTCAGGTCACGCTGTACTTCTTCGTCCTGGAAGCGACGGCCAATCAGGCGCTTAATCGCGAACAGAGTGTTCTGCGGGTTAGTCACAGCCTGACGTTTAGCCGGCTGACCTACCAGAATCTCGCCATCTTGCGTATAAGCAATGATTGAAGGCGTGGTGCGATCGCCTTCCGCATTTTCCAGCACGCGTGCTTTGGTGCCATCCATAATTGCGATACAAGAGTTGGTTGTACCCAGGTCAATACCAATAATCTTACCCATCTAAACGTCTCCCACTTAAATTCGTCAATTCATCATTAATCTGCTTGTGAACCAGTTATGCGGGCGATTTACTCTGTTTCAAGCGCCGGCGCAGGCTTTTTTTCTGGTTCAACAATTCTGGATGACAACTAGATGGGGCCGCTTCGCACAGCATCAAGGGTTAAAACTAAAAAAAATTCTCTTTTGTTAAAACAGCACAGGCCCGCCTGAGCGAGCCTGTAAGGGTGATGATCCGCGAAGATTAACGCGCGCTGACCTCACCGGGTGCCAATGGCTGACGGCGCTCGCCGGCCAGCCATAGCCCCAGCAGCAGGCCGATTAGCGCAAGCGCCAGCACGTACCACGCCGGAGCCATCGGCGTCAGCTTCATCATCAGGGTGACGAAGATGGGCGTCAGACCACCAAAAATGGCGTAAGACAGGTTGTAGGAAAAAGAGATGCCGGTGAAACGCACTGCCGCCGGGAAAGCCCGCACCATAACAAAAGGCACCACACCGACCACGCCGACGCTGAAACCGGTAATCGCATAGGCAATAAACAGATACTCTGGCGCCGTTGCCACGCTATGGAAAAAGCTCCAGCTGCATATCGCCAGCAGCAGACTGCCCGCCGCAAGGATTTTCGCCGCGCCAAAGCGATCGACCAGCAATCCGGCAACAATACAGCCAACAATCAGCATCACCGTAGCCAGACTATTAGCCTGTAATGCGATGGCAGCGGCAATGCCGTGCTGCTTTTGCAGCAGCGTCGGCGCCATCAAAATCACCACCACAATGCAGGCGGACAGCAGCCAGGTCAGCAGCATCGACACCGCGACAGCACGCTTATGATCTGCCAGCACGGTTTTCAGCGGCAGCGCCTCGGAAAGTTTTTTCCGCGCCTGCATCTCGCGAAATACCGGCGTTTCCTGTAACCAGCGGCGCAGGTACATTGCCAGCAGGCCAAAAATACCACCGAGAAAGAACGGGATTCGCCAGCCGGTTTCGGCAATCGCCTGTGGCGACATGCTGGTATTAATCAGCGTGGCGACCAGCGACCCCAGCAGAATGCCAAAGGTTAATCCGGCCGTCAGCGTGCCGCAGGCAAAACCAATACGTTTTTCCGGCACATGCTCAGCGACAAACACCCAGGCTCCAGGCACCTCACCGCCAATCGCTGCGCCCTGTAACATGCGCATCAACAGCAACAGTATCGGTGCGGCCATCCCAATGCTCTGGTAAGTGGGCAGCATGCCGATCGCCAGCGTCGGCAGCGCCATCAGCAGAATACTCAAACTGAACATCTTTTTACGGCCGATTTTGTCACCGAAGTGCGCCATCACAATGCCGCCAAGCGGGCGCACCAGATAACCGGCCGCGAAGATGCCAAAGGTTTGCAGCTGACGCAGCCATTCGGGAATATCAGCCGGGAAGAAAAGTTCGCCAATTACCGCCGCAAAAAACACGAAGATAATAAAGTCGTAGAATTCCAGCGCACCGCCCAGTGCCGCCAGAGAGAGGGTTTTATAATCCTGCCGGTTTAAGCGGCGTGCAATGTGTTGATCCATGATTTTTCTTGCATTTCCAGAGGCAGAGTAGAAAGGGTATAGCGAAAGATGTAAAGCTAATCTGACTATACCGTCAATCTCTCGCCACACCCAGCCGTGCTGGATTTTATGCCTGAAAAATTCGTTTTTCAGTCGTTTGTGTCACGTCTGGCGCTTTTCGGGCGAAAAGCTGCTACCACACTGGCGTGCGTCTCAATATACGGCCCGTCCAGCAGTTGAATGCAATACGGCACGCTGGCGAAAATGCCGTGAACACGGGTGTTGCCCTGCTCATCCTTCAGGCCTTCCAGCGTCTCTTTGATCGCTTTCGGCTGGCCTGGCAGGTTGAGAATCAGAGACTGCTTGCGAATCACCCCAACCTGACGCGATAAAATTGCTGTTGGCACAAAGTTTAGGCTAATTTGTCGCATCTGCTCACCGAAGCCGGGCATCTCCCGGTCGGCGACGGCCAGCGTGGCATCCGGCGTAACATCGCGCCGCGCCGGGCCGGTGCCGCCGGTGGTCAGCACCAGATGGCAGAACATTTCGTCCACCAGCTCGCAAATCGTCTGTTCAATCATCGGCTGCTCGTCAGGCACCAGACGTTTTTCCAGCTCAAATGGCGTATCCAGCGCCTGACTAAGCCACTCTTCCAGAGCCGGCAGCCCCAAATCCTGATAAATGCCGTTAGATGCGCGGTCGGAGACCGAAATCAAGCCTATGCGTAATGTATTCATGGTGTATTCGCTGCGTAGTCGCGGCCTGCAAAACAGCAGCGGCGCGGTTTAAAAAGGAGTGTTACTTAGCAGGATAATACATTGAAGCGGGGATGGGATACAAAACAGAAACCGTGACCAGCGTTCTGGTCACGGTTATTGCCGTTACAGCAGGTCGGCAATCATCTTCTCAAGTTTGCCCTGGTCGATGGCAAAGTTGCGAATGCCCTGCGCCAGTTTGTCGACCGCCATTGGATCCTGGTTGTGCTGCCACAGGAACTCAGACTCGGTCATTTTCGCCGGACGTGCTTTCACTTCGCCGGTGTAAGACAGCTTGCGCTCAACGGTGCCTTCGCTTTCCGCCAGCTCTTTCAGCAGGTTCGGGGAAATGGTCAGACGGTCACAGCCGGCCAGTTCCAGAATCTCACCGGCGTTACGGAAGCTTGCGCCCATCACTACCGTTTCGTAACCGTGCTGCTTGTAGTACTCATAAATTTCAGAAACAGAAACTACGCCTGGATCTTCAGCTGGCGCGTACTCTTTCTTGTCGGTGTTGGCTTTGTACCAGTCGAGGATACGACCAACGAAAGGAGAAATCAGGAATACGCCCGCTTCGGCACAAGCACGCGCCTGCGCAAAGGAGAACAGCAGCGTCAGGTTACAGTTGATGCCTTCTTTTTCCAGCTGCTCAGCGGCACGGATACCCTGCCAGGTTGACGCCAGTTTAATCAAAATACGGTCGTTGCTGATACCTGCATCGTTGTACAGTTTGATCAGGCTACGCGCTTTAGCGATGCTGGCTTCGGTGTCGTAAGAAAGACGAGCATCAACTTCAGTCGAGATACGGCCAGGGATCAGCTTCAGGATTTCCAGACCGATATTCACTGCCAGTTTGTCAGAGGTGAACTGGATCTGCTGTTCTTTATCGCTGCTCTGCTCGCGCGCCCAGGCGATCGCTTCATCGATCAGTTTACGGTATTCAGGGATTTGCGCGGCGTTCAGAATCAGAGAAGGGTTGGTGGTAGCATCCTGCGGCTGATACAGCTTCATCGCTGCGATATCGCCGGTGTCAGCAACCACGGTAGTCAGCTGACGTAAGGAAGTAAGTTTGTCCGTCATAGTTGTCATTCTCATCAAGTTAGACTGTCAGGGTGTGAAAAAGTCTGTGGTCGATAATATCACTTGTCCTTCGTCGCGCAAGGTAAGGTTACCGGTAAAAACATAGCCAGCACGAATAGCAATGATTTGCCTGTCCTTATGGCTTTTTTGCTACAGTTACCGTATCGGAATAGCAACCAAACAGATGATATCCTTGTGAATCACTGTCAGGAATAGAATATATGTTGATGGTTATCTCTCCGGCTAAAACGCTGGATTTTGACAGTCCGCTGGCAACTAAACAGTTCAGCCAACCCGCACTGCTGGACAAATCACAGCAGTTAATTGATGTGGCGCGCAAGCTTTCACCGGCGCAAATTGGTTCGTTGATGCATATCAGCGATAAGCTGGCCGAACTGAATGCCCAGCGTTTTAACGACTGGCAGCCGCCCTTCTCGCTCGACAATGCGCGCCAGGCGATTCTGGCGTTTAAAGGCGATGTTTATACCGGCCTGCAGGCAGAAGATTTCAGCAAAAAAGATTTCGATTTCGCCCAGCAGCATCTGCGTATGCTTTCCGGCCTGTATGGCCTGCTGCGCCCGCTCGACTTAATGCAGGCATATCGTCTGGAAATGGGGATCAAGCTGGAAAACCCGGCGGGAGCCAATCTCTACAGTTTCTGGGGCGATACCCTGACCGAAGAGCTGAATCAGGCACTGGCCGAACAGGGCGATGAGGTACTGATCAATCTGGCTTCCGATGAGTATTTCAAAGCGGTGAAGCCGAAAAAACTCAATGGCCGGATTATCAAGCCGGTGTTTCTCGACGAGAAAAACGGCAAGTTTAAAGTGATCAGTTTTTACGCCAAAAAGGCGCGCGGCCTGATGAGTCGCTATATTATTCAACAGCGACTGACCAAACCAGCCCAGCTGAAAAAGTTTGACCTTGAAGGTTACTTCTTTGATGCCGAATCAAGTTCAGAGGATGAACTGGTGTTTAAGCGCCACGAGCAGCAGTAAGATTTGCTGGCGCAGGCGTGATAACTGACGCCTGCGCGTTAATACTGAGTAAATGTTAAAAGACGGATTTACGCCTTCAGCAAAAATGCCCGCAGCTCAGCAAAGTCAGCTTTCATCTCATGGGAAAGCAGATCCAGCTCGGCACGCTCTGCCAGTTCTGGCGGCAGCGGCAGCGACTTATCCAGAATCTCTTCAACGCTCTCTTTAAACTTAGCCGGATGCGCCGTGCCGAGGAACAGGCCAAACTCGCCATCCTGCAGCTGATCGCGCAGCAGACGATAGGCAATTGCCGCATGTGGCTCAGATACGTAGCCGATGGCGTCCAGCTCGCGCATGGTAGCTTTAGTGGTTTCATCACTTACCGCACCGGTTGCCAGATCCTGTAAACGCCAGGTTTTACGACGGAACAGCTCTTCGACGCGCGGCCAGTTGTTAGGCTGGCTGACATCCATCGCATTGGACAGCGTCGCCACCGTCGCATTTGGCTGCCACTCACCGCTGTTGAGGAAGCGAGGAACGGTATCGTTGGCATTGGTCGCGGCGATAAAACGCTTCACCGGCAGGCCGAGTGATTTCGCCAGCAGGCCAGCGGTCAGATCGCCAAAGTTACCGCTTGGCACCGAGATCACCAGCTGGTTACGCTGCTCTTGTGTCAGTTGCGCAGCGGCTTCAAAGTAGTAGCAAATCTGCGCCAGTAAACGGCTGATATTGATGGAGTTGGCAGAGTTAAGGCCAATCGCGCGCTTAAGCTCTTCATCATCGAAGGCCTGTTTGACCAGTGACTGGCAGGCGTCGAAATCACCATCAATGGCGATAGTTTCGATATTGCCGCCCAGCGTACAGAATAATTTCTCCTGCAGCGGACTGATTTTGCCCTGCGGATAGAGGATGACGACGCGGACATTTTCCATACCGTAAAACGCATGGGCTACCGCCGCACCGGTGTCACCGGAGGTTGCGGTCAGAATGGTAATCTGCTCATCGGCACCGCTGATATAAGAGAGCATCTGCGCCATAAAACGGCCGCCGAAGTCTTTAAATGCCAGCGTCGGGCCGTGAAACAGCTCCAGCGCCGAAATATCATCGCTGACTTTCACTACCGGTGCCGGAAAGGCAAACGCCTGCTTTACGCGCTCCTGCAGCTGGTGTGGCTCAATTTCATCGCCGATAAATGCCGAGAGAATTTTGCTGCTGCGGGTCACAAAATCCAGCTTCAGCATTTCATCGATATCAGTCAGTTCAAACTCAGGCAGCTCCAGTGGAAAAAACAGCCCTTGCTGTTTACCCAAACCCTGCTTTACCGCCTGGGCAAAGCTGACCTGCTCGTTGTGATCCTTAAGGTTATACAGTTTCATGCGTTATCCCAATTTACGTGCGCCTGCCGTGTCTAAACGGCAAATATGTACGAAGCCTTCATCATTCTGTAGATAGTGCTGGCTGAGCCAGTCCGCCATGCGCTGCGCGGTGTCCGTCTTATCGCAGACGGCAAACAGCGTTGGGCCGGAGCCGGAAATGCCGCAGGCCAGCGCGCCAATATCCTGTGCCGCCTGGCGTGCTTCGGCAAAGCCCGGCAACAGCTTAGTGCGGTACGGTTCGGCAATCACATCCTTCATCAGTTTCGCCGCCAGCTGCGGTTGCTGGCTGTGGCAGGCATGGATAAAGCCCGCCAGATAGCGACCATGCTTAATGCAGTCCTCTTTGCGATACTGCGCCGGTAAAATTGCCCGCGCTTCCGCCGTCGAGACTTTAATACCTGGATAAGCCATTACCCACAGCCAGTCGTCAAAGCCTGGCACTTCCTGACTGATAATGCCGTTCTCTTCCAGCATCAGCTGCAACCCGCCAAGGAAGCAGGGAGCAACGTTGTCGTAGTGTACGCTGCCGGAAATCCGCCCTTCCAGCTCGCCCATCAGTGCCAGCAGTTCGGTATCATTTAGCGGTTTACCGCAGTGCTCATTCATCGCCATCAGGCCAGCCACCACCGAACAGGCGCTGGAACCCAACCCGGAACCGATCGGCATGTTTTTTTCCAGCTTCATCGCCACCGGCACTTGCTTACCGATAGCCTCACAGAAGCGTGCCCAGCACTGATAAACGATGTTCTCTTCTGGATTAGTCGGCAGCTTACTGACGAAACGACCTTCATTGACCAGACTGAAGCTGTCCGCAGCCTCAACGGTTACGCAGTCGCCAAGCAGCGAACCGTCGACTGGCGAAACCGCCGCGCCAAGCACATCAAATCCGACGCTGACATTGCCAATCGAGGCCGGTGCATAAATTTTTACCATCATTAAACTCCCAACTTCCACGACAGCGTGCGTAACAGATCGGCAAAGACTCCGGCAGCCGTCACATCATTGCCGGCACCATAACCCCGCAGTACCAACGGAATCGGCTGATAATAGCGGCTGTAGAACGCCAGCGCATTTTCACCATTTTTAACTTTATACAGCGGGTCGTTACCGTCAACCGCATCGATTTTCACTTTACAGACGCCGCCTTCTTCAATCGCGCCAACGAAGCGCAGTACCTTGCCTTCGTCGCGTGCTGCCGCCACGCGGGTGGCAAAGGCTTCATCCAGCTCTGGCAGACGCTGCATAAAGCTCTCTACGTCGGCAATCTGGTTCAGGCTGTCCGGCAGTACTGCTTCAATCTCGATATCACTCAGTTCCAGTTGATAACCGGCCTCACGGGCAAGGATCAGCAGCTTACGCGCCACATCCATTCCGGAAAGATCATCACGCGGATCCGGCTCGGTAAAGCCCAGTTCACGCGCCAGTTTAGTGGCTTCAGACAGCGAAACGCCTTCATCCAGCTTACCAAAGATAAACGACAGCGAACCCGACAGAATGCCGGAGAAGCGAATCAGCTCGTCACCGGCGTTCAGCAGATTTTGCAGGTTTTCGATTACCGGCAGGCCGGCCCCGACGTTAGTGTCATAGAGGAATTTACGACGCGACTTCGCTGCCGCTGCGCGCATCTGCTGGTAGTAATTCCACGAGGAGGTATTGGCCTTTTTGTTCGGCGTCACCACGTGGAAACCGTCGGCGAGAAAATCGGCATACTGATCGGCCACGGCCTGGCTGGAAGTACAGTCAACAATCACCGGGTTAAGCAGATGGTACTCTTTCGCCAGTCGCGATAAGCGCTCCAGGCTGAATGGCTCTTTCGCCGCCTGCAACGCCTCTTTCCAGTTCTCTAATGCCACGCCGTGCACATTAGTCAGCAGCGCTTTCGAGTTGGCGATACCGCAGACGCGCAGATCGATATGTTTCTTCTTCAGCCACGCCTGCTGGCGATACAGCTGATCGATCAGAGCACCGCCGACGCCGCCGACGCCAACCACAAACACTTCAATTACCTGGTCGGTAGCGAACAGCATCTGATGCACGACCCGCACGCCGGTGGTGGCGTCTTCGTTGCTGACCACCACTGAAATCGAGCGCTCGGAAGAGCCCTGGGCAATCGCCACTATATTGATATTGGCGCGCGCCAGCGCCGAGAAGAATTTTGCTGAGATACCGCGCAGGGTGCGCATGCCATCGCCCACTACCGAGATGACCGCCAGCTGTTCGGTCACGTCGAGCGGCTCCAGCAGGCCATCTTTTAACTCCAGGAAGAACTCGTCCTCCAGCACGCGGCGCGCTCGCGCCAGGTCGTGCTGCGAGACGCAGAAACTGATGCTGTATTCCGAAGAAGACTGAGTGATCAGCACCACAGAAATTCCGGCGCGCGACATCGCGGCGAAGACCCGTGCCGCCATCCCGACCATCCCTTTCATGCCCGGACCTGAGACGTTAAACATCGCCATATTATTCAGGTTGGTGATGCCCTTCACCGGATTTTCCTCATCCGCACCATCGCCACCAATTAAGGTGCCGGGTGCCTGGGGATTGGCGGTATTTTTAATCAGGCAAGGGATCTGAAACTGGGCGATGGGGGTGATAGTGCGGGGATGCAGAACTTTAGCGCCGAAGTAAGAAAGCTCCATGGCTTCCTGATACGACATCGACTTCAGCAGCCGTGCGTCCGGAACCTGGCGCGGATCACAGGTATAAACGCCGTCAACATCGGTCCAGATTTCGCAACAGTCGGCGCGCAGGCAGGCGGCCAGCACCGCTGCCGAGTAATCGGAACCATTACGCCCTAACACCACCAGCTCACCGCGCTCATTACCGGCGGTAAAGCCGGCCATCAGCACCATATTGTTGGCTGGGATCTGGCTGGCGACAATACGACGGGTAGATTCAGGAATATCAACGGTGGACTCGAGGTAGTGACCCACTGCCAGCAACTTTTCTACCGGATCAATCACCGTCACGCTGTAGCCACGCGCCTGTAGCAGCGCTTCCATAATCGCGATTGAGAGTTTTTCACCACGACAGATAATCGCCGCGTTGACGCTGTCCGGGCACTGCCCCAGCAGGCTGATACCGTGCAGTACCTGCTTTAGCTGAGCGAACTCCTGCTCTACCAGAGTTTTGACTCGCTGGAGAGCAAAACCCGGCTGCACGTCGGCCAGCCCCTGCACCAGTTCGGCGAAAATGCGCTCGGCGTCGCTGATATTCGGTGATGCATCCTGACCACTGATGGTTTTTTCAATCATCGCCACCAGATGATTAGTAATTTTAGCCGGGGCAGAAAGCACCGTCGCGACCTGTCCCTGCTGTGCATTGCTCTCCAGAATATCGGCAACGCGCATAAATCTGTCCGCATTTGCCACTGAGGTCCCGCCGAATTTCAGCACTCGCATTTTAAAACTCTCCTGAATTTACGCCGAAAAAAAAGCCCGCACTGTTTAGGTGCGGGCTTCTTTTTTGTTTTTTTCTTTATGCGTCAGCCCGCACCGTTACCTGTGGTAATGGTGGTGGTAATAATAATTGTGGTGTTCAGGCTGATTTTACGCATTGAGATTTATCGTCTGTCTGTCTTTTAATGTCTGTCTGACTCCAGAAGTAAAGCAAACTGCTGGCTAAGTCAATTTTTTTATCCACATTCACCGGCTGGCTTTACCGCACGCTGCCGGTGCGAATTGACACTTGCCAGTGCGGATCTTTTACCGCTGATAATTTTGCTGGTGAGTCACACCAGCAAAAGCCGATCACACCGAATTTTTATCTGGCGTTTTTTTTCAGCGTGATAAGTTTTTTTCAATATCGTGCAGCAGGCGATGCAACATTGCGCTGTCGCGCTGCTCCAGCAGGCCGGTGCGCTGGTGCAGCCAGTCTGCCAGCTTCTGATCGTCGTCGACCTTCAGCTTCACTAACAACTGCTCAATACGCTGACGCAGTGCGCTCAGTTGCTGTGCGTCGGCGACCGCTGGCCGTTCAGTTGCCAGCTGGCGTAACGCCGACAGTTGATAGCAATACACCATCACCGCCTGGCCGAGATTCAGCGAGGGATAATCATTTGCCATCGGGATGCCGGTGAGTAAATCGACCAGCTCCAGCTCTTCATTCGTCAGGCCGCTGTCCTCACGGCCAAACACCAGCGCCATACTGTTTACCCACTGCATCTTCTCTTGCAGGATCTCCTGCACTTGCGGTGGCGTAGCGTAATAGCGAAATTTGGCACGGCTGCGCGCGGTGGTCGCGACCGAGAAATCGATATCCGCCAGCGCCTCGGCCAGCGAGTTAAAATGAGTGACATTATCAAGAATCTCACCGGCACCGTGTGCCACCCAGCGCGCGGCTGGCTCAAGATAAGCCTGACTTTGCACAATACGCAACTCGCTAAAGCCCATAGTTTTCATCGCGCGCGCAGCGGCACCGATATTTTCTGCACGGGCAGGAGAGACCAGAATCAGAGGAAACAGCATGACAGCCTTAAATGTTACATCACCAGAGGCAGATACTCTGACACGACAGCATGTTAAATAACAGTTCCGCTTAATTTAACAATTAAATAACAAGCTTAAATTACACTGATAAATTACCTGAGGTTAGGGTTTATTCACCGCAGAGTGCTTAATCACTAATTAATCCAAATCATTAACAATTAATTAATATTTATCAAGGCATTAAAATTCACAGCCAGACAAAATTGGACGGTTTCAAATTTTGTCGCTGAATCGTTGCGAATTCGCCTATATTTGTGAGCTAAGCTGGCATTCTGTGAAGAGTTTTTCACAAAAGTGTTAACGTGCTACAATTGGATTTGATATAAGTCAACGAAGCGTTGTTTTAATGCTTATCGGTTGTGCTCGTTGCTGTTATGTTGCTGTTAATGCAGTTAGGATAGTCAGCGTTAGGGCACCGCCGGGGCATGCAGGATTCATCCTTATGGCTGAGCTGACAATGTTGTTGACGTTGATGGATAGTGCATCAAGAACATAATTCTGTACTTCGATTAAAACCCTTGATGAAGGGCTTATTAATGGTTGTACGTCCTGTTTCGATTTTGTTGGCAATTTTAGGTAGCGAACACATGCAGACCCCGCACATACTTATCGTTGAAGACGAACTAGTGACTCGTAATACTCTCAAAAGTATTTTTGAGGCCGAAGGCTACATGGTATATGAAGCTACGGATGGCGCTGAAATGCACCAGGTGCTGACCGATAACGACGTAAATCTGGTGATTATGGATATTAATCTGCCGGGTAAAAATGGCTTGTTGCTGGCGCGTGAACTGCGCGAGCAGGCTAACGTTGCGCTGATGTTCCTGACGGGCCGCGATAACGAAGTCGACAAGATTCTCGGTTTAGAAATTGGTGCTGATGACTACATCACTAAACCGTTTAATCCACGCGAACTGACTATTCGTGCGCGTAATCTGCTGTCCCGTACCATGAATCTGGCGGTCAGCAGCGACGAACGTAAGCTGGTTGAGAGCTACAAGTTCAACGGCTGGGAGCTGGATATCAACAGCCGCTCACTGGTCAGCCCAAATGGCGAACAGTACAAGCTGCCGCGCAGTGAATTCCGCGCCATGCTGCACTTCTGCGAAAATCCGGGCAAAATTCAGACCCGTGGCGATCTGCTGAAGAAGATGACCGGCCGCGAACTGAAGCCGCACGACCGTACTGTCGACGTGACTATTCGTCGCATCCGTAAACATTTCGAATCCACACCGGATACGCCAGAAATCATCGCCACCATTCATGGCGAAGGCTATCGTTTCTGTGGTGAGCTGCACGATTAACCCCTGGGACCGCGTCACCGCCGTCCATGTCAAAGGTTTGCACTCTGCATACCATCAGGCCGGGAGCCAAAAACGGCTCCCTTAACGCCTTGCGGTATTTTTACCGCGACGTTATTCCTTCCACGGCATAATAGGCACCGCGCTTAATGCGTTTTTCGGGGAACCTTCGACCACTTTGTCGGAGTAGCTCAGATAGATCAGCGCATGACGTTTCTGATCGTAGAAGCGCACCACCTGAAGTTTCTTAAACACCAGCGATGTCCGCTTCTTAAATACCACGTCCCCTTCGGCTTTACCCTGCGCAATTTTGTCACTCAGCGTTACCGGCCCTACCTGCTGACAGGAAATCGCCGCATCTGCGGTATCCTCCGCCAGACCCAGTCCACCTTTAATTCCGCCGGTTTTTGCCCGACTGATATAACAGGTTACATTTTTTACATCAGGATCATCGAAGGCCTCAACGATGATTTTATGGTCCGGCCCAAACACCTTAAACACCGTATCGACTGAGCCCACTACCTCTGCCTGAGCGGTAAAGGCCGAAAAAATAACTGCTGTTACTAATAACCGTGCTTTTATTATCATTACGTTACCATTGCTTGAGTAATAGATGAGATTGTAAGGTAAACTCAGGAATGGGTTTTGCATTCACCCGCTAAATTTACATCCTGTCGCCAATTTGCATTGATATAGCACATTCGGACTAATAAAACCGCCACGGTTTCCTGGGCATTTAGTGCTATTATTCGTCGACTTTGCTTTCCCTGCGCCAACATTAGAGTACGAAGAGGACGTTTTATGGACCAAGCCGGTATCATTCGCGATTTGCTTGTCTGGCTGGAGAGCCATCTGGATCAATCATTATCGCTGGACAATGTGGCCGCAAAAGCAGGTTATTCCAAATGGCATCTGCAACGCATGTTCAAGGAAGTGACCGGTCATGCGATTGGCGCTTATATTCGCGCACGCCGTTTGTCGAAAGCCGCAGTCGCCTTACGTCTGACCAGCCGTCCGATTCTGGATATTGCTCTGCAGTACCGGTTTGATTCTCAGCAAACCTTTACTCGCGCCTTTAAGAAGCAGTTTGCTCAGACTCCGGCCTACTATCGTCGCGCATCTGACTGGAACTCTTTCGGTATTCGTCCACCGATTCGCCTCGGCGATTTCCAGCTACCGGAAGCGACCTATGTCACGCTGCCGGAAACCGTGCTGGTTGGCCAGACGCAAAGTTATACCTGCACGCTGGAGCAGATTTCCCGCTTCCGTGATGAAATGCGCATCCATTTCTGGCGTCAGTTCCTGACTGAAACCGACACGGTTCCACCGATGCTGTACGGTCTGCATCAGTCGCGTCCAAGTCAGGAAAAAGATGATGAGCAGGAAATCCTTTACACCACCGCAGTCACTTCTGAGCAGCTGACGCAGACCATGCAGTCTGCCCAAACGGTACTGCTGGAAGCCGGTGATTATGTACAGTTCAGCTACCACGGCCCGACCGGCGATCTGCAGGAGTTTATTCTGCTGATTTACGGCACCTGTATGCCAACGCTGGGGCTGACGCGTCGTCAGGGTCAGGATATTGAACGATTCCATACCCACGGTGGTAAGAAGCGCCAGGATCCGCCAAGCGAGATCCGCTGTGATTATCTGATTCCGATTCGGCGCCAGGCCTGATCGATAAGGGCGGCGTTACATTTTCGCCGCCCAACCGTCAAATGTCAGCGCTGCTGCTCATCCAGTGCCGGCGCATCAAGATGTGATACATCCCCCGCGGTTTCAACAATCCAGCCGGATGCCAGCCAGGCACTCTGTTGATGATCGACACGAGAGATCGAGCAGTTACGTAAGCGTAAACGACGCTCAGCACTGGGCGACAGGCCCAGAATCGTACTGACCAGCGCGCCCAGCGCCATACCGTGGCTGACCAGCAGTGGGCGACTTCCTTCCGGCAGCTCAAGGCAGGCATTCAGCGCTTCATGCATGCGCGACGCCAGCTCTGCCATCGACTCTCCCTGCGGAATACGGCCATTTTCGGTGCCATCAACCAGCGCCTTGCGCCAGCTCTCTTCCTCAGCGGTCAGCTCATCTAAAGGACGCTGCTCGAGCACGCCCATATTCAGCTCGCGCAGGCGCGGATCGAGAATTACGCCGCAACCGCAGGCGTCAGCAATAATCTCGGCTGTACGTCGCGTGCGGCCCAAATCACTGGCAATGACATGCGTAATTCCTAATGACTTGACGCGCTCTGCGACCTGAAAAGCCTGCTGCTCACCTTTGGCTGTCAGCGCGCTATCCGATTGTCCCTGAATGCGGCGTGCTGCATTCCAGACCGTTTCCCCGTGGCGAACAAGATAGACCTGTAACATGTAGTTTTTCCGTTATACTGCGACAAATTTGCGTAGAGGGTTCAAACAATTATGTACCATGTTGTCGCTGCAACCACCAATCCGGCAAAAATTAGCGCGATTTCTCAGGCGTTCAGCGATGTTTTCGGAGAGGGATCCTGCCATATCGAAGGTGTTGAGGTCGACAGTGGCGTAGCTGCGCAGCCAGTTACAAATACAGAAACGAGAACTGGCGCACGTCAGCGGGTGATGAACGCCCGACAGGTCAGACCAGAAGCCGACTTCTGGGTGGCGATTGAAGCGGGAATCGAAGAGAACAGCGCCTTTGCATGGATGGTCGTTGAGGATCAAAAACAGCGGGGCGAATCGCGTTCTGCCAGCTTTACCCTGCCGCCGATAGTGATGAAAGGTATCCATGAAGGTCGTGAACTGGGCGATGAGATGGCACGCCTGACCGGCATTGATAATATTAAGCATAAAGGCGGGGCAATTGGTGCATTCACCCATGGCTTACTGACGCGCACCAGCGTTTATCATCAGGCACTGATTCTGGCGCTCTGCCCGTTTCATAACGATATCTATCAGATCAAGCCGGACGACTCAGACCTTATCTGAACCATTAAGTAACTGCGTCTCCAGCCAGGTTTTCAGCACTGGCGGCGCAGCTTTCAGACTGTTTGATCCACGCGTAATAGTGGCGATACCGGCACCCAGTTCGGATTTCAGCTCGCGCTGGCTCATCTCCCCGCGCATTAACTCTTCAATAATCCGCAACCGGGTACCGTAAGACTCGCGCTCATCGGGCGTCATCATCAGCTGCAACAGCGGCATATGCAGATTGTCGGCAAACGCGCGTTGCATCAGCGTCACAAAACGCAGCCACTCGGCATTGTGCGGTTCTTCAGTAACCGGGATTGGGGATTGTGACGTCATAAAGGCTCTTCCGTACTCATTAGCGAGTACGGAAGAATAGCACACTCAATAACGGCGCTGCCACTCACTGTCAGAGAGGATCTTGTCTGACTTACTCATAAAGTGGCGATAGTAAGCATCATATGCCAGCACGTTCTTCACATAACCGCGCGTTTCCGAGAACGGAATGGTTTCAATAAACGCCACTGCATCCAGCCGACCGGCGCTGTTGCCCAGCCAGGTTTTTACCCGCGAAGGCCCGGCATTATAGGCCGCCGAAGCGAATATGCGGTTCTGATCAAACTGCTGGTAGACATGCTCAAGATACTGAGTGCCGATCTGAATATTGGTCTGCGGATCGAGCAGCTGACTGCTGTTTACATAGCCCGGAATACTGTACAGCTTCACGGTATGCTGAGCAGTGGCGGGCATAATCTGCATCAGGCCAGAAGCACCGACCGGTGAACCGGCTTTCGGATTCCATGCGCTCTCCTGGCGGGCAATGGCCATCGCGTAGCTCTGTGGAATCTGCTTGTCCTGGGTAAAGCGCTTAAACTGATCGTTCCACGCCAGCGGGAAACGCTCTTCCAGATGATTCCATAATTTTCCGCTGATGGTGGCCTGCACGCTCAGATCCCACCAGTCCTGCTCGAAAGCGTAACGCGCCAGCATCTGCTGTTCGGAAGAGGTTTTACTGGCGACCAGATAGGCCCACTCGGTGCGCGCCAGATTGTCCATATTCCAGTACATCAGCTCACGCACCCGCGCAATGGCATTGCCCTGCAGCAGGCTACCCTCAGGACGTGGCGCTTTATCCACCCGCAGCGGATACTCAACGCCGAGGCGCTGTGCGGCAACCATCGGATAGAATCCTCGCTCCTGCATCAGTTTCTGCAGAATGCCATCGGCCTCTTCTTTTCGTCCTTGCTCAATCAGCAGATCAGCCTGCCAGTATTGCCACTCATCTTTCTGTTTATCTTCCACCGGCAGACGAGCCAGCCAGGTGTTCAGCCCGCGGCGATCGTTATTACCCAGTGCCATACGCACCCGGCGTTCAATCAGCGAGGTGGAGCCGCTGCGCATCACCACATTGTCGCGCCAGCGCGCCTGTTCTGAGGTGATGTCATTGCCCATCAGACGCCAGGCGACGGCTTCATCCAGATCCTGCTTTTCCTGCTCGCTCATCTTTTGCAGGCGAACCAGCGACGGGATCATCGCCCGGGCATTTTCCGCATCCTGCCTCGCCACGCTGGCGAAGGCAATCGACGTTGCCTGGCGGGTAAAGTCAGTCGGCCCGACCGCGCGGGCAAATGATTCGACGCTGGCAGGATTGTTTTGCAGATCCATAACCGCATTGGCCATGGTCTGATAGTCGGACGGCAGCTGCTTCGCGAGATAGTTCACCAGGCTGGTATTACCGGCGATCATCGCCAGACGGATGCGTTCCAGCGTGGTGATGGGCGTCTGTTCACCGGCGCCCTGCCAGACGGAAAACAGTTTATCGCAGGTTGCAGGCAGCGAGCTTCCGGTCAGCCAGATCTCTTTCGCTCCGGTGTAAGCCACCTGCTGCTGGCCAGTGGCCCACCTGGCGTAGTACCAGTTACAGCGGGCGGAAACCGGTTTTGGTGCTTCGGGGCTGAAAGCCAGCAGGCCGCGCCAGTCCTCACGTCGGGCCAGTTCATTGACGAAACGGGAAGAGAGTGAGCGCACCGGCGGCAGCGTCGGGTGCTGCTTAATAAAATTGCTGACCGCCATGCTGGTTTCCTGATTCAGGTTTTGCGACAGCTGGCGATATTCAAGGTAAGGGTAAAGCGGGTAATCACGCAGCGTGGGCATCAGTTGCTCCACGGTATCCATCTGCTTATTGTCCCAGGCTTGTTTAATTTGCTGATAGCGCTGGCGCTGCGCATCTAATGAATCGGCTTGCACACTGCCAGCCATAACTGTCAGACAGGCTCCAACAATCCAGTACTGCCACTTGTCCGCCATGACCTTTACCACGTTAGCGCCTCTCTTAAGCCGATTGTTGAAAAAATTATACACCGGAAGGGTATAGCCTTTTCATGCTAACCAGGCATATCGCTTAACGCCATGACTCAAACAAATTTTTACCATCATGCCGCAGCAAAGATCAAAGACGCTCGGCAATCTCGAAGATAATCATGCCGACCGCGCTGGCGAGGATTAATCCGCAGAGAATAATCAATGTCATACGTACTGCGCTTATCTGCTTACTTTTTTTCATCAGTACACCCTCGAAAATTAATCCTGGATAGCTATCACATTAGCAAAAACTGCCTGAACCGCGCTTAAACACCACTATGCTGACATTAACGATGTAACCAATTATTAATCTTGATCAAATTATGCCAGCTAATAACAGGGCATCCTTGCGCCACACCCCGGCTCATTAAACAACTGGCTTTCAATATACTGCAATTATCAATCGATACAGCACAAGAAAACCAATTGCTTAATAAGTTCCGGCAGCGAATTTTTTTAAATTTCGATCTGGCAGAATTTTCCACTGGAGAACAACGCCTGCTTACTGGAGAAAAACGATGAGCAAAATGCCTCCCACCAACGAAACCCGTTGGTATCAGCTCAGCAGTGAAGAGACGCTCGAGGCGCAGAAGAGCCGCGAGAGCGGGCTGAGCGCCAACGAAGCCCACCAGCGCCTGATGGAACATGGCCCGAACCAGTTACCGGCGCGCGCCGGTAAAAATGCACTGATGCGCTTTCTTGCTCATTTCAATGACGTACTGATCTATGTCCTGTTGGCTGCGGCGGTGTTAACGGCCGTCATGGGCCACTGGGTGGATACCGCCGTCATCATCGGCGTGGCGGTGATCAATGCAATGATTGGCTTTGTACAGGAAAGCAATGCAGAGAAATCGCTGAAAAGTATCGAAAATATGCTCTCCGCATCGGCCCAGGTGTTGCGAAACGATACGCTGGTAACGGTTGATGCCAGCACGCTGGTGCCGGGTGATGTGGTGGTACTGCGTGCCGGTGACCGCATTCCGGCCGATATCCGGTTACTGGAAGCCCATAACCTGAGAATCGAGGAAGCGATCCTGACCGGCGAATCCATTGCCGTGACCAAACAGACCGCCGCGATTGATGACGAAGTGATGATTGGCGATCGCTATAACCTGGTGTTTTCTGGTACCACCATCAGCGCAGGCAGCGGTAAAGGCGTGGTGATTGCAACTGGCGCGGATACCGAGCTGGGTAAAATCAATCATATGATGGCCGATATCAAACAGCATCGCACCCCGCTACTGGTGCAGATGGATAAACTGGGCAAAGCAATTTTCGCCATTATCCTGGCGATGATGGCCGCACTGTTTGTGTTTATGCTGCTGTTACGCGATATGCCAATGGGTGAACTGCTGCTGTCCTTGATTGGCCTGGCGGTCGCGGCGGTGCCGGAAGGCTTGCCGGCAATTATCTCGATCATCCTGTCACTGGGCGTGCAGGCGATGGCAGGCAAAAAAGCCATTATTCGTAAACTGCCAACCGTCGAAACGCTGGGCGCAATGACGGTGGTCTGCTCCGATAAAACCGGTACGCTGACCATGAATGAGATGACGGTGAAAGCGGTCATCCTCGCTGATAAAAACTTCCGCGTGGAAGGTAACAGCTACCAGCCAACCGGCAACATTCTTGCAGAACATGACGATGTGGTCATCGATGCAACGCAGAATGCCGTTCTCAGCCACTTCTTGCGGGTCATCGACCTGTGTAACGAAAGCACCGTATTTAAAGATGAACAGGGCCATTGGGGCATTACCGGTGGGCCAACCGGCGGCGCGTTAAAAGTGCTGGCGGGAAAAGTCAGCCTGCCACCGCAGCCCTGTGCCCAGTTGGATAAAATCCCGTTCGACTCAGAATGGAAATACATGGCGACGCTGCACCAGATCGGCGCGGCGACCAACTTACTGATGACCGGCGCACCGGATGTGCTGATGAAGCACTGCCGCTACCAGCTGAGTGAAAACGGTATCGAGCCGTTAAACATCGCCCACTGGGAAGCCGAAATTGCCCGCTATGCACGCGAAGGTTTGCGTATGGTCGCAGCGGCCAGCCGTAAAGTGGATGCGCGTCAGACGCTGAGTCATGAAGCTCTGGGCGAAGAGATGGTGTTTGTTGGCATTGCCGGCATGATGGACCCACCGCGTCCGGAAGCGGTGACCGCGATTGCTGAATGTCATCAGGCCGGGATTCGCGTCAAAATGATCACCGGTGACCATCAGGAAACCGCGATGGCGATTGGCCGTATGCTGGGTATCGGCGACGGTAGTCGCGCGCTGACCGGCTACGCGCTGGAGCATATGGATGACGAACAGCTGGCCGATGCCGCCCAGCAGTATGACATCTTTGCCCGTACCAGCCCGGAGCATAAACTGCGCCTGGTGAAAGCGCTGCAAAGCCGCAATGAAATTGTTGGCATGACCGGTGACGGGGTCAATGACGCCCCGGCGCTGAAGCAGGCGGATGTTGGCATTGCGATGGGAATCAAAGGTACCGAAGTTACGAAAGAGGCGGCGGACATGGTTCTGACCGACGACAACTTCGCCACCATTGCCAATGCAGTAAAAGAAGGGCGTCGCGTTTACGACAACCTGAAAAAAACCATCCTGTTTATTATGCCAACCAACCTGGCGCAGGGTCTGTTGATTATTATCGCCATGCTGATGGGCAACCTGCTGCCGCTGACGCCGGTACAGATTTTATGGATGAATATGGCCACTTCCGCCACTCTCTCCTTCGGTCTGGCATTTGAAGCGGCAGAGAAGAATGCCATGCGTCGCCCACCGCGCAATGCGCGTCAGCACGTAATGGATGGTTATGCGGTCTGGCGCGTGGCGTTTGTCGGCACGCTGATTGCCATCAGCGCCTTCGCGCTGGAAGCCTGGTTGCAGCCACGCGGTTACAGCGCCGAGTTTATCCGTACCGTGCTGTTGCAGACGCTGGTCACCGCACAGTGGGCCTATATGCTGAACTGTCGTAAAACCGATGGCTTCTCACTGACGGCTGGCGTGCTGCGCAATCGTGGAATCTGGCTGGTCACCGGCGTGCTGGTGCTGTTACAGGCGGCGATTATCTATCTGCCACTGATGAACCGTCTGTTTGGTACTACCCCACTGCCAGTGCTGTTCTGGATCGTGCCGTTACTGGTCGCAGCGATGGTATTTATCATCGTTGAGATTGAAAAACCGCTGACCCGGAAATGGCGTAAAGCATAAGTATCACCAGGGCGGCGTTCTCGCCGCCCAAATCAATGATTCGCACTCTGCATACCCCCCCTACGATATAACGCTCCGCAAATCCCCCGCCCCATTTTTGCTCAACCCATGCTCAGATAACGTGCACCCTCACAACACTTCACTTATTAAAGCCATAAAATTTAATGAGTTAAATTTTGGCACGCGCTTTGCTCTGTTGAATTCCATCTTGTATACCAGATGGAATTCAGACTATGACATCAATCACAGGGTTTACGCTGCAGCAGTGGCAGCAACACTATCAGCACGATGCTGAAGCCATCAGCGACACGCTGGAAAATCTGCTGGCAACGCTGTCCACCGACGATACCGCCTGGCTCTGTCTGGCGACTCCGGCGCAACTGCGCGCACAGATCGCGCCGCTGCTGGCGGCTTATCGCAAAGACCCCGCCGCTTTGCCACTGTTTGGCGTGCCGTTTGCGGTTAAAGACAACATTGATGTCGCCGGCTGGCCAACCTCAGCTGCCTGTCCGGCGTTTACTTATCAGGCAGAAACCGATGCCGTTGCCGTTGCCCGCCTGAAAGCCGCCGGTGCGGTGGTGTTAGGCAAAACCAATCTTGACCAGTACGCCACTGGACTGGTTGGCTGCCGTTCGCCGTTTGGCGCCGTTCCCAACACCTTCGATGCGGCTTACGTCAGCGGCGGCTCCAGCTCCGGCTCGGCCTCGGTGCTGGCCCGCGGTCTGGTAGGATTTTCACTCGGCACGGATACCGCCGGATCGGGGCGCGTACCCGCTGGTTTTAACAATGTGGTCGGGCTGAAGCCGACAAAAGGCTGGCTCTCCGCCAGCGGCGTGGTTCCCGCCTGCCGCCTTAATGACACCATTTCCGTCTTTGCACTGACGGTGGAAGATGCGTGGACAGTTGCGGATATCGCAGGCGGCTATGACGAAAGCGATGCCTATTCGCGCCGCAATCCGGCGCTGGCACCAGCAGCCATGCCCGCCGCTGCGCGCTTCGCCATTCCGGCCAGCCCAACTTTCTTTGACGATCGGCAGGCCGAAGCCGCCTGGGAAACGGCGCTGGCGGCGCTGCGCGCGACCGGGGCCAGCCTGCATCCGATCGATTTTACCGCTTTTCATCAGTTGGCCGACCAGCTCTACGACGGCCCCTGGGTGGCAGAACGCACCGTAGCCGTCGGCGAAATGCTGCAACATCCGGAAAATATGGATCCGGTGGTATATGACATCGTCGCCAGCGGCGAGAAATACAGCGCGGTGGAGACCTTTAAAGCCGAATACCAGCGGGCCGAACTGACACGCCAGATTCAGCAAACCCTGAGCCAGTTTGATGCTTTGGTTGTACCCACGTCACCGA
The DNA here is from genome assembly GCF_050037805.1 of Winslowiella sp. 2C04. NCBI lineage: Bacteria > Pseudomonadati > Pseudomonadota > Gammaproteobacteria > Enterobacterales > Erwiniaceae > Winslowiella > Winslowiella sp. 2C04. The sequence goes on from NZ_CP188300.1 coordinate 4,037,160, forward strand.
CCATTCATACCCTCGAAGAGATGAAGCAGGAGCCGGTGCGCTACAACTCACAGTTTGGCACCTACACCAACTTTACCAATCTCGCCGACCTCTCGGCACTGGCGCTGCCTGGCCCGTTTCGCGCCGATGGCCTGCCAGCAGGCATCACGCTGATCGCGCCCGCCTGGCACGATCGGGCGCTGGCAACCTTTGGACAGCGCTGGCAGCAGCAGCAAGCGCTGACGCTGGGCGCCACCGGGAAACCTCAGCCTGCCCATCACCTCTCCCTGCCCGATTCCGCGCGGCATGTGCGGGTAGCGGTGGTCGGTGCTCATCTCAGCGGTATGCCGCTCAATCATCAGTTAACCACGCGTCACGCGGTGCTGGTGGAAGAGACGCAAACTGCGGCCTGCTATCGCCTCTGGGCGCTGGCGAATACCCAGCCGCCAAAGCCCGGCCTGGCGAAGGCGGAGGGTGGCAAAGCGATTACCGTCGAGCTGTGGGATATTCCGCTGGCGCGCTTTGGCGAATTTGTTGCAGAAATTCCTGCCCCTCTGGGTATCGGCACCCTGACGCTGGCTGATGGCCGGTCGGTGAAGGGCTTTATTTGTGAACCGGCGGCGCTCAACGACGCCACGGAAATCACCGAGTTTGGTGGCTGGCGTAACTGGCTGGCGCGCAAGGAGACAACCCATGTTTAAAACCGTTCTGGTGGCTAACCGTGGCGAAATTGCCTGCCGTGCTATCAGCACGCTGAAACGTCTGGGGATGACCAGCGTCGCGGTCTATTCCGCTGCCGATAAAAATGCACAGCACGTGAAAGATGCAGATATCGCTATCGCCCTCGGTGGCGATAAGCCGGGCGACAGCTATCTGCGCATAGATAAAATTCTTGCTGCCGCACAGCAGACCGGCAGTGAAGCGATCTGGCCGGGCTACGGCTTCCTGTCGGAAAGCCTGCCGTTTGCTGAGGCCTGCGAAACGGCCGGTATCGCTTTTGTTGGCCCCACCGCCGAGCAAATTGGTGAGTTTGGCCTGAAGCATCGCGCGCGTGAACTGGCGGCCGCCGCTGGCGTACCGATGACGCCCGGTACGCCATTACTCGCTTCGCTGCAGGAAGCGCTGAGCGCCGCCGACCGAATTGGCTATCCGGTGATGTTGAAAAGCACCGCTGGCGGTGGTGGCATCGGCCTGACCCGCTGCGCCGACGCCGCGGCGTTGAGCGCCGCGTGGGAAAGCGTACGCCGGCTTGGCGAACAGTTTTTCAGTGATGCTGGGGTATTTCTTGAGCGCTGCATTGATCGCGCCCGCCACGTTGAAGTGCAGATCTTTGGCGATGGCAAAGGTCGGGTGATCGCGCTGGGTGAACGCGACTGCTCGCTGCAGCGCCGCAATCAGAAAGTGGTGGAAGAGACTCCGGCCCCTAATTTACCGCAGTCTACCCGCGCCGCGCTGCTCGACTCAGCGGTTAAACTGGGGGAACTCGTAAACTATCGCAGTGCCGGTACGGTGGAATATATCTACGATGCCGAACGCGATGAATTTTTCTTTCTGGAAGTGAACACGCGTTTGCAGGTCGAGCATCCGGTTACCGAATGCGTGACCGGGCTGGATCTGGTGGAGTGCATGCTGCGCGTGGCCGCCGATGATCCACTCGACTGGCAGGCGATGAGCGCTGCGCCGCAAGGGGCGTCGCTGGAAGTGCGTATTTACGCCGAAGATCCGTTAAAAAACTTTCTGCCCAGTCCGGGCGTGTTAACCGAAGTCTGCTTTCCGCAGGATGTGCGCGTCGACGGCTGGATCAGCACCGGCACCGAGGTTTCCGCCTTCTACGATCCGATGATCGCCAAATTGATCGTCCACGCCGACAACCGCGCAGCAGCGCTGGCAAAAATGCAGCAAGCGCTGAATGAAACCCGACTGCACGGCATTGCCACCAATCTCGACTATCTGCGTCAGATTATTGCCACCGAAGCGTTTCGCGCCGGAAATGTCTGGACCCGGATGCTGGACAGTTTTACCCCGCAAGCCAGAGTGATTGAAGTCATACAGCCAGGCACCTGGAGCAGCATTCAGGACTATCCCGGCCGCCTCGGCTACTGGGATATCGGCGTACCGCCATCTGGCCCAATGGATGATTTCTCTTTCCGCCTGGCGAACCGCATTGTCGGCAATGCTGAAGAAGCCGCCGGGCTGGAATTTACTCTGCAAGGCCCGACGCTGCGCTTTCACAGCGATAGCATTATTGCCCTGACCGGTGCCGCCTGCCCTGCCGATATCGACGGTGTGGCGGTCGATTACTGGCAACCGCTGACGATAAAAGCCGGGCAAACCCTGACGCTTGGCCGTGCGCAGAACGGTTGCCGCACCTATCTGGCGGTACGCCATGGTTTTGATGTGCCGGAATATCTCGGCAGTCGTTCTACTTTCGCGCTCGGTCAGTTTGGCGGCCATGCCGGGCGCACGCTGCGTGTCGCCGATATGCTGGCCATTTCACAGCCAGAGCTGGATGCCTGCACCACGCCAGCGCCGGTCAGCGAGCCGCAAGCAATGGATCCTGCACTGGTGCCGGAATATGGTGATGAATGGCGCATCGGCGTGCTGTACGGGCCGCACGGTGCACCAGACTTCTTCAGCCACGCCTCCATCGACGAATTCTTTGCCAGCGAATGGCAGGTGCACTACAACTCTAACCGCCTTGGCGTGCGCCTGGTAGGGCCGAAACCGGTCTGGGCACGTGCCAACGGCGGCGAAGCCGGTCTGCATCCATCAAACGTACACGACTGTGAATACGCAATCGGCGCGGTGAACTTTACCGGCGACTTTCCTGTGATCCTGACGCGTGACGGGCCGAGCCTCGGCGGCTTTGTCTGCCCGGTGACTATCGCCAAAGCAGAACTGTGGAAAGTGGGCCAGGTGAAACCCGGCGATCGTATTCGTTTTCATCCGATTAGCATCGAAGAAGCGCTGGCGCTGGAAAAAGCCCAGACCAGCTCAGTCGAACGTTTAGCGCCAACGGCTTTGCCCACGTTTGCCCTGCCCTCGCTGGCAGAGACCACCCAGGGGTCGGCCACTCTGCTGGCGGCGCTTGAGGCTACCGCCACAACCCCATCTGCGGTTTATCGTCAGGCTGGCGATAACTACGTTCTGATTGAGTATGGCGACAACGTGCTGGACCTGGCGCTACGCCTGCGCGTTCATCTGTTGATGAGTGCCATTCAGGCCAGCGCGCAGCCGGGCATTGAAGAGCTTTCGCCGGGCGTGCGTTCGCTGCAAATTCGCTATGACAGCCGGATTCTTGGTCAGAAACCGCTGATTAGTATGCTGCTGACGCTGGAACAGCAACTCGGCGATGTCAGCGAGATGAAAGTGCCGTCACGCATTGTCTGGCTGCCGATGGCGTTTGAAGACGGCGCCACGCTGAGCGCGGTGGAACGTTACCAGGAAACGGTTTGCAGCACTGCGCCATGGTTGCCAAATAATGTTGATTTTATCCAGCGAATTAACGGGTTATCGCGCCGTGAACAGGTCAGCGAGATGATATTTGCTGCCAGCTATCTGATTTTGGGACTCGGCGATGTCTATCTTGGCGCACCGTGCGCGGTGCCGATCGATCCACGCCATCGCCTGCTCAGCTCGAAATATAATCCGGCACGAACCTTCACCGCTGAAGGCACCGTCGGCATCGGCGGTATGTATATGTGCATCTACGGCATGGATTCGCCCGGCGGCTATCAGCTGGTGGGCCGCACTTTGCCAATCTGGAATAAATTCCTGAAAAACGACCAGTTTACCGCCGGTGAACCCTGGCTGCTGCGCTTCTTTGATCAGGTACGTTTCTACCCGGTCAGCGAAGCCGAACTGGACGTGCTGCGTGAAGATTTCCGCGAGGGCCGCGCCCAGATCGCTGTCGAACAGACAACGTTTGATTTCGCCGAACATCGGCAATTCCTTGCCAACAACGCGCAGGCGATTACCGATTTCCGTCAGCATCAGGCCCGTGCTTTTGAGGCTGAGGTCTCCCTGTGGCAGCAGGAAGGAGAAGCTGCGCCGCTGACCAGCGAAGAGAATCTCTACCCGCCACCAGCCGATGACGGTGCGCTGCCGGTCAGCGCCGATATGAACGGCAATATCTGGAAAGTGCTGGTGAAACCAGGTGATGAAGTGGCAGAAGGCCAGCCGCTGATTGTCGTCGAAGCGATGAAAATGGAACTGGCAATTCATGCACCGCAGGCAGGTCGCGTGACGCGTATTGCCTGCCAGCCTGGTCGTCCGGTTAGCCCGGGTGACGCCCTGCTGTGGCTGGAATAAGGAGCGAATGATGCAACAGGCCAGCTTTCACCAGAAGCGCGGTAAAGGTCGCCCGGAAGTGCTGGCCGAGCGTATTTACCAGACGATCAAAAATGACATTTTCGACTTTCGTCTAATGCCAGGCGACCGCTTTAGCGAAAGCGAGATCGCGCAACGCATGGCGGTCAGCCGCACGCCGGTGCGCCAGGCGTTGTTCTGGCTGGAACGTGAAGGCTATGTCGAAGTGTGGTTTCGCAGCGGCTGGCAGGTGCGGCCGTTCGATTTTGAATATTTCGAAGAACTGTATGACTTGCGCATCGTGCTGGAGCGCGAAGCGGTGCGCCGCCTGTGCGGAATGCCGCCGGGGCGCTGCGCGGAACGGCTGGCGGATCTGAAAACATTCTGGATCGACCAGCCACGGCTGGAAGAGGGAAAAGCCGTCTCACTGCATGATGAAAGCTTTCATATGGCAATGGTCAGTGCCGCAGGTAACAGTGAAATGGCGCGCATTCATGCCGAATTAACCGAAAAAATTCGCATTATTCGCCGCCTCGACTTTACCCGTGAGGATCGGGTTGATGCCACTTATCGCGAGCACGCCGCCATTTTGCTGGCGGTGTTAACCCAACAAACCGAGGAGGCGCAACGCATCCTGACCGCTCACATTTCAGTCAGTAAAGCCGAGGTCAGGAAAATCACCTTACATATGCTTCAGCAGGCCAGGCGGCAAACCGCATCACCAGAATAATTCTAACCACTACTTTATAAGGGTTTTGTGAGATGAAAAGACGTTCACTGTTAAAAGCATTCGCACTTTCCGCCACGGTAGTCAGCATGGGGATGGCATGGGCAGCTCAGGCGGCAGAGACGATTAAAGTCGGCATCATGCACTCTCTCTCCGGCACCATGGCGATATCGGAAACGCCGCTGAAAGATGTCGCCTTGATGGCGATTGATGAAATCAACGCCAAAGGCGGCGTGCTGGGCAAACAGCTGGAACCGGTGGTGGTTGATCCGGCCTCAAACTGGCCACTTTTTGCTGAAAAAGCACGCCAGTTACTGACACAGGATAAAGCGGCGGTGGTGTTTGGCTGCTGGACGTCGGTATCGCGCAAATCGGTACTGCCGGTGTTTGAGGAGCTGAACGGCCTGCTGTTCTATCCGGTGCAGTATGAAGGTGAAGAGATGTCGCCAAATGTGTTCTATACCGGCGCGGCACCGAATCAGCAGGCGATTCCGGCGGTGGAATACCTGATGAGTGAAGACGGCGGCGAAGCGAAGCGCTTCTTCCTGCTCGGCACCGATTATGTTTATCCGCGCACCACCAACAAGATTCTGCGCGCCTTCCTGCACAGCAAAGGCATTAAGGACGAGGATATCAAAGAGGTGTATACGCCGTTTGGTTACAGCGATTATCAGACCATTGTTGCCGATATCAAAAAATTCTCAGCGGGCGGCAAAACTGCGGTGGTCTCGACCATTAACGGCGATTCCAATGTGCCTTTCTACAAAGAGCTGGCGAATCAGGGAATTAAAGCTACCGACGTGCCGGTTGTCGCGTTTTCGGTCGGTGAAGAGGAGTTACGCGGCATCGACACTAAACCACTGGTCGGAAACCTGGCCGCCTGGAACTACTTCCAGTCGCTGGATAACCCCACCAACGCCAAATTCGTCGCCGATTATCGCGCCTGGGCCAAAGCACGTAAGTTGCCGAATGCCGACACCGTGGTGACCAATGATCCGATGGAAGCTACCTATGTTGGCATTCATATGTGGGCACAGGCGGTAGAGAAAGCCGGCACTACCGAGGTAGATAAAGTGCGCGCCGCGATGGCCGGGCAGACTTTCGTCGCGCCGGATGGCTACACCCTGACCATGGATAAAACCAACCACCATCTGCACAAACCGGTGATGATTGGCGAAATCGAAGATAACGGGCAGTTCAACGTGGTGTGGCAGACCGAACAGCCGGTTCGCGCCCAGCCGTGGAGCCCGTACATCGCCGGTAACGACAAGAAGCCCGATCATCCGGTGAAATCAGGACAGTAACCCTGGCACAACGCCCCCTCCCGCATTATGGGGAAGGGGTTCAAAGAGTGGTAATTATCATGACGCGAATACTTTTAATGCTGGTGCTGCTGATCGGCACGCCATTCGCCGCTCAAGCTGGCCCGGCGGCTGACTACGCTGCTGCCAGCCGCAGCGAACAGGCAAAACTGTTACAGCAATGGGCGGCTACGCCTGACGCCAGCCGCCTGCCGCTGCTGGAGGCATTACGCGCAGAGTCGGTGGTCATCGATCAGCATAAACAGCCGTTCAGTACTCTCAATGGTCAGCTGACGCCGCTTGAAGGCGATGCGAAACCCAGTGGAACCACTAAAAAACTGTTCACCAATAACCGATTGCGCGTATTAACGATAAACGCGCTGGCTTCACACCAGTTAGTCAGTGATGACGCTGCCACACGCCTGCGCGCCGCACGTGCATTGCAAAATGATGCGGTCGCCGATCAGTTACCGCTACTGAGCCAGCGGCTGGCAGCAGAACAAAATGCTGATGTTCACACTGAGCTGGCGATAGCGCTGGCTAATCTGCAACTGAGCGACGGCAATCCGCAGGTACGACTTAACGCGGTAAAACTGCTGGGTGAAAGCAGCGATCCGCAACGACAGGCCAGCCTGCAACGGCTTACTCAGCCTGGGAATGAAGCCAGTGCCGAGGTGCGCGCCGCCGCCGCTGCCAGCCTGCAGCAAATTAAACAGCGTCTGATGTGGGGCGATTTACTCGGCCAGGCGTTTACCGGCCTGTCGCTGGGTTCGATTTTATTACTGGCGGCGTTAGGACTGGCGATCACCTATGGCCTGCTCGGGGTGATCAATATGGCGCATGGCGAAATGCTGATGCTCGGTGCCTATGCCACCTGGCTGGTGCAGTCGATGTTCCAGCGTTTCGCGCCGGAGTGGCTGGCTTACTATCCGCTGCTGGCGTTGCCGGTAGCATTCTTTCTGACCGCCAGCATCGGCATGCTGCTGGAACGCACGGTGATTCGTCATCTCTATGGTCGCCCGCTGGAAACGCTGCTCGCCACCTGGGGCATCAGCCTGATGTTAATTCAGCTGGTACGGGTGCTGTTTGGCGCACAAAACCTGGAAGTGGCTAATCCGGCGTGGCTGTCAGGCGGCCTGCAATTACTGCCCAATCTGGTACTGCCCTACAACCGTATCGCGGTGATTCTGTTTGTCGCAGGGGTGCTGATCCTCACCTGGCTACTGCTGAACAAAACCCGCCTTGGCATGAATGTACGTGCGGTCACGCAGAATCGCGCAATGGCCGACTGCTGCGGCGTGCCAACCGGACGCGTCGATATGCTGGCATTCGGCCTGGGATCGGGCATTGCCGGGCTGGGCGGCGTGGCGCTGTCGCAGCTGGGCAATGTCGGCCCGGAGCTGGGCCAGGGTTATATCATTGACTCCTTCCTGGTGGTGGTGTTGGGTGGTGTCGGCCAGCTGGCAGGCACGGTAGTGGCTGCGTTTGGCCTCGGCATCCTGAACAAAGTGCTGGAACCGCAAATCGGTGCGGTACTCGGCAAGATCCTGATTCTGGTGCTGATCATTCTGTTTATTCAGAAACGACCGCAGGGGCTGTTTGCATTTAAAGGACGGGTAACTGACTGATGACACAACCCATCACACTGAGCGTGGCGCAAAAAGCACCGCGGCTGACCATCGGGATCGGCACTGTCTTGCTGCTGGCGCTATTGATCCTGCCGTTTTTCGCTTTGTTGCCCGCGAATAATCCACTGGCCATCTCCACCTATACCCTGACGCTGATCGGCAAGATCCTCTGCTATGCGATTGTCGCCGTCGCGCTGGATCTGGTCTGGGGCTACGCCGGTTTACTGTCGCTCGGCCACGGCTTGTTTTTTGCGCTTGGCGGTTACGCGATGGGCATGTACCTGATGCGCCAGGCGGCGGGCGATGGCTTACCGGCGTTTATGTCTTTTTTGTCGTGGAGCGAACTGCCGTGGTTTTGGGCGGGCACCCAGCATTTTGCCTGGGCGCTGTGTCTGATCATGCTGGTGCCCGGTCTGCTGGCGCTGATCTTCGGCTGGTTTGCTTTCCGCTCAAAGATCAAAGGCGTGTACTTCTCGATCATGACCCAGGCGCTGACTTATGCTGGCATGTTGCTGTTTTTTCGCAATGAAACCGGCTTCGGCGGTAACAATGGCTTTACCGGCTTTACCACCCTGCTTGGCTTTCCGGTCACCGCCACCAGCACCCGCATCGGGCTGTTTATCGCCAGCGTACTGCTGCTGATAATCAGCCTCGGCATCGGTTTTGCGCTGGCACGCAGTAAGTTTGGCCGGGTGCTGACAGCGGTGCGCGATGGCGAAAACCGTCTGATGTTCTGCGGTTACGACCCAAAAGGTTTTAAGCTGTTTGTCTGGACGCTGTCAGCCGTACTGTGCAGCCTCGCAGGGGCGCTGTATGTGCCGCAGGTCGGAATTATTAACCCTGGTGAGATGTCGCCAACTAACTCTATTGAAGCTGCCATCTGGGTTGCATTGGGCGGGCGCGGCACCTTGATTGGGCCACTGTTCGGTGCCGCTATCGTCAACGGTGCCAAAAGCTGGTTCACCATGGCTTTCCCTGAATACTGGCTGTTTTTCCTCGGCCTGATGTTTATTCTTGTCACGCTGTTTCTGCCGCGTGGTGTTATCGGGCTGATACGCCGGAGGAAGCATGACTGATCGGCTGTTTACTCAAACCCACCCGGCGGATCGCTTCCGCCAGCACAGCGATCCGCTGCTGCAACTGAGCAATATCAATGTCTCATTTGATGGCTTTCGTGCGCTGACCGACCTGTCACTAAATATTGGCGTTGGCGAACTGCGTTGCATAATCGGCCCAAACGGTGCCGGAAAAACTACGCTAATGGATGTGATTACCGGCAAAACCCGACCAGATAACGGCAAGATCACTTACGATCAGGACACCGATCTCACTACCCTGTCGCCGGTAGAGATTGCCCGCATCGGTATTGGCCGTAAATTCCAGAAGCCAACGGTATTTGAAGCGCTGTCGGTGTTTGAAAATCTGGAAATTGCGCTAAAAACCGATAAATCAGTCTGGGCTTGTCTGCGCGCCTGGCTCAGCAGCGAACAGCGCGATCGCATTGATGAAGTGCTGAAACTGTTGCGTCTTGGCGCTGAACGCGCACGCCCGGCCGGGCTGCTATCCCACGGACAAAAACAGTTTCTGGAAATTGGCATGCTGCTGGTGCAGGAGCCTCATCTGCTGCTGCTTGACGAACCGGCGGCCGGTATGACCGATGCCGAAACTGACTATACCGCCGAGCTGTTTCGCAGCCTGGCCGGCAAGCATTCGCTGATGGTGGTAGAGCACGATATGGGCTTTGTTGAAACCATCGCCGATCACGTTACGGTGCTGCATCAGGGCCAGGTACTGGCAGAAGGTTCATTGCGCGAAGTGCAGGCCAATGAACAGGTTATCGACGTTTATTTGGGGCGCTGAAATGTTACAGGTATCTGAACTGAATCAATATTATGGCGGCAGCCATATTTTGCGCGGGCTGTCATTTGAAACTCGTCTGGGTGAAGTGACCTGCCTGCTGGGGCGTAATGGCGTCGGCAAAACCACCCTGCTGAAGTGTCTGATGGGCTTAATTCCGGCAAAATCCGGCACCATCAGCTGGAATGATAAGGTGATTAACACACGTAAACCTCATCAGCGCGTACAGGCTGGTATCGCTTATGTGCCGCAAGGACGAGAGATTTTTCCGCGCCTGACGGTAGAGGAAAATCTGCTGATGGGGCTGGCGCGATTTTCAGGTAACGAAGCCAGACAGGTGCCCGACGAGATTTATCAACTGTTCCCGGTGCTGCAAGAGATGAAATCCCGGCGCGGCGGCGATCTCTCCGGTGGTCAACAGCAGCAGTTAGCGATTGGCCGTGCGCTGGCCTGCAAGCCACAGCTGCTGATCCTTGATGAGCCAACTGAGGGCATTCAGCCTTCGGTGATTAAACAAATCGGTGCGGTGATCCGCCAGCTGGCACAGCGCGGTGATATGTCGATTCTGTTGGTGGAACAATTTTATGATTTCGCCGCCGAACTGGCCGACAGCTATCTGGTGATGTCGCGTGGTGAAATAGTGCAACGCGGGCGCGGTGACACAATGGAAGCCGACGGCGTACGTGGATTAGTAGCGATTTAAGGTTATTAATAGTGGCGTAAAATGATTCCACACATTTACGCCATATTTATCTTGCCGATATCGGTGAATCAAAAATAGATTGCGGTATTAAATAGAGATAAACATATCTGATAAAATAATATAATTATCGATATCAAGTAATTTATTATTTATTAAAAAATTATACTATTTCATCTCATCTCTGCTAATTATTTATATACTTAATTTCTTTCACCGAAAATTCCCTCTGCCTTGACTGGAGGCGCACGCATGTCTGTGTATCCGTTAACTACCGTACAGCAAGCCGTTTGGATCGATCAACTGCTGACGCCCGCTACCCCTTGCTATAATATTGGCTGCGTCTGGCAGATCCCTCATCAGGTTGAACTAAAGTTATTTCAGCAGGCCATCGCGGAAATAATGCAGCAGCATGACGTATTGAAATTTATTTTATCCGAGACGGAACAGGGCACCGTTCAGAGTATCAGCCATATTCATCAGATGACATTCAGCCATCATGATTTCAGCCTCGCAGAAGAGGCGTTAAACAGTAGCTGGAAGAAAATCCGTCAGCTATTTATTCAGCCTTTTCCCCTCTATGATTGCCTGCTGTGGCGCTGCCACCTGATTAAGGTCAGCAATAATTTATCGCTGTGGCTGCTTAATGGCCATCATCTTATTGCCGACGGCTCCTCCATTGCTCTGCTCAGTCGACTGATTCTCGAGCGCTATCAACAGCTACTGAGCGGCGAACCATTGACTGCGCTGCCAATCGCCAGTTACAGCGATTTTATTGAGCATGACCGGCAGTATCTTGCCTCGCCGCGTTATCAGCTGGATCGCGATTTCTGGCTCAGTCGCTTTGCCGATGTTCCGCCCTCGGCGCTGGAGCGACGTCAGGGGTACAGCGAGGAGATGACCTGGCCCAGCAGCCAGATTAGCCAAAGTTTGCCGCTGGCGCGCTACCAACAACTCGGCGACTACGCCGAGCGGCACGGCGCTTCGGTGATGCACTTTATGACCGCACTGCTCGCCTGTTGCATGGGGAGATTATGGCAGGTTGAGGATCTTACCATCGGGCTGCCCATTCATAATCGTAACGGCGCACGGTTTAAACAGACGCTGGGCATGTTCTCGTCGATGATCCCGCTGCGGCTAAAGCTGGACGATCATCACCCCTTTCCGGCGCTGATGCAGCAGGTTGCCACTGAGCTGCGCCGTAGCTACCGCCATCAACGCTTCCCGATTGCCGAACTCAACCGGCATCTGCGCCTCGGTCAGCAGGGCCGTCGCCAGCTATTTGATCTCAGTTTTTCTCAGGAGATTTTCCTGACGGATATTGATATCGGCGGAGGCGAACTGAGAAGCGTAGCCATGCATCATGGTCATGAACAGACGCCGCTGACTCTCTATCTGCGCCACTATCATCAGGCGGCAGAGCCGCAGCTGGAATTTCATTTTAATCAGGCGTGGTTCAGCGAACAGGATGCCGGGCGCCTGGCATCGCGCATTGTGCATCTGCTGGAGGCGGTGCTTGATGCACCGCCAGAGCAACCGGTCGCCCTGCTGCCACTGCTGTTAGCGCAAGAGCAGCAGCAAATTTTGCACTGCTGGAATAATAGCGATCGTCACTGGCCCACGCCGTTAACCCTCCAGCAGTTTTTTGAGCAACAGGCAGCACGCACTCCGGACGCGATTGCGCTATGCGGTGACAGCGCGCCGCTCAGCTATGCCAGACTTAATCATCGCGCGAATCAGCTGGCATGGTTTCTGCGCAGTACCGACCTGGCGGCTGATGACCGCGTGGCACTGTGCGTTGAGCGCGGTGCACAGATGGTGATTGCGCTGTTGGCGATACTAAAAGCAGGTGCGGCGTATGTACCGCTGGACCCGCAGTATCCGCAAGATCGTCTGCGCCATATGCTACAGGACTGTGGCGCGAAACGGCTGCTGCTCGATGATGCCGGACAGCGGGCGCTACGGGCGCTGAATGGCGAAGGCCCGCTGGCTTATCATCTGTATGATGACCTGCCGCAATGGCAACAGCAGAGTATTGAGAATCCGCCCCCTCTTCCCGGCGATATTTCCCGCACGCTGGCCTATGTTATTTATACTTCCGGCTCCACCGGTCAGCCGAAGGGCGTGATGATTGAGCATCGCGCGGTGATTAACCGCCTGATGTGGATGCAGCACCGTTACCAGTTGTCACCGCAGGATACGGTATTACAAAAAACGCCGTTCAGCTTCGACGTCTCGGTTTGGGAGTTCTTCTGGCCGCTGATGATCGGCGCAAGGCTGGCGCTGGCGAAACCTGGCGGACATCAGGATCCGGCCTGGCTCAGTAAACTGATCGCCACAGAGCAGATCACGACGCTGCATTTTGTGCCCTCAATGCTACAGCTGTTTCTACGTTATGGTGAGATGGCCGCCTGTAGCAGCCTGAAACGTATTTTTTGCAGTGGCGAAGCGCTGCCGCTGACGACGGTGGAACGCTGCCATCAACAGTTGCCGATGGCCGAACTGCATAATCTGTATGGTCCTACCGAAGCGGCGATTGATGTCTCATACTGGCATTGCCAGCCGGACGATCGCCGTCCGCTGATTCCGATCGGTTTTCCGGTTGCCAATACCCGACTCTATATTCTCGATCGGCACCTCCAGCTGCTGCCAGCTGGCGTGCGGGGTGAACTGTATATCGGTGGTATTCAGCTGGCGCGCGGCTATCTGAATCTTCCGGCGCTGACGGCAGAGCGCTTTATTGCCGATCCTTTTAGTGACGATCCGCTGGCGCGGATCTACAGAACCGGCGATGTGGCGCGCTGGCTGGAAGATGGCAGTGTGGAGTACCTGGGCCGTAACGATTTTCAGATGAAGATCCACGGCTTGCGCATTGAAGCCGGTGAGATCGAGCAGCAGATCTGTCGCTTCCCGTCGATCGCCGATGCGGTCGTGATGGCCTGCGATCATCATGACGGTGATAAGCGGCTGGTTGCCTGGGTAATTGCCCCGCCGCAGCCCGATTTAACCGAACGACTGCGCGCGCATTTACGCGCAACCTTACCGGAATATATGCTGCCAGGCAGCGTGGTTGCGCTTGAGGCTTTCCCACTTTCTGCTAATGGCAAGCTGGATCGCAAACGGCTACCGCCACCGCAACCGGTGATAATCGGTAAAGCGTTTTGCCCACCGGCCAACCAGCAGGAGCAGCAGCTGGCTGACTGGTGGCAGTCGCTGCTGGGGGTGGATCGCATCGATCGCGGCGACGATTTTTTCGCCCTTGGCGGCCACTCGCTGCACGCCATTCAGCTACTGCTGCTGCTTAAGCGCGCGGGCATCAACGCCGAGATGAAAACGCTGTTTATCCATCCGACGTTGCAGGCGCAGGCACAGGCGATTCACCGTAATCAGGCGGCCAGTCCGGCCGGCCTCGCTGATAACACCCCGGTTGCCATGCAGAAATTGCTGCGACAGCTTAATCAGCCAGCCGACAATTTTGTGCTGATTCAGCCGCTGAACACCGCGCTGACCAGCAACGATCTGTGGATGATTCATCCGGCGGTAGTTGGCTGTGAGATTTATCGTGATTTAGCACGCGCGCTGACCGGCCACTTTAACGCCATCGGCGTCAATAATTACAATCTGTTTAATCATCCGCATATCAGCGCGCTGCCGGCGCTGGCCAGCTATTATCTGCAACATATCTGCAATTATGGCCTGCCGCGCCATAAAACGGTCAGGCTGCTCGGCTGGTCGTTGGGCGGGATTATCGCGCTGGAGATTGCCGCCCAGCTGGAACAGCGCGGCTTTAACGATATTCACGTCTGCCTGCTTGATAGCCTGTACCAGACCGAGGTCCAACAGCATATTGTTCCGGGCATGCTGGCACCGATTCTGGCGATGATGGGAATTACAGGCGAAGCCGCCCGACGTGGGCAGCAGGTGGAGCAGACCGAGATCAATATTAATAATCAGTGTCTCAGCGCGCCACTGCGCCACAGCAAAGTCACGCTGTTTAAAGCCACTGAGTTTGTTGATTTAAGCCTCTCTGGCGGCATTGATGGACGTGAAATTCTCGCGATTGCTGATAACGGTCTGGCGCAGATTTGTCCGCAGCTGCAGATCATTCCGCTGGCGGTGAATCACCATTCCATCATTCTTTGCCATCAGGAGATAACCGACGCACTGACTCAGCCACAATACGATGCCAGCAGCCGGATTTTCTGATGTGATACGCCTCTGCTCTGGTGGTGCGCGAGGTTTACGCGACGTTCTGATTAAAGGTAATATCAGGAACTTGCCTGTGATGGGCTGCGCGCGAAGTTCACCTGCATCGCATCATCTGGCAGAGGATACTCATTTAAGGAACGTCACCATGGAAACCCGGCGCGACGAGCGCGTGAATAAACTGGCGCAGGCGTTAAAGCGCATCGACAAGATCCATCTGAAGGACGCCGCACAGTTGCTGGCCGTCTCCGAGATGACAATCCGGCGCGATCTGAACGAGCAGCCGTCAACGCTGGTGCTGTTGGGGGGCTATATAGTCAGCGATCCGCGTAACAGCCATGGTCACTACTTTGTCTCCGATCAACAGTCACAAAACGTCAGTAAAAAGCAGCAGCTCGGCCAGCTGGCCGCGGCGCTGGTTAACGCTAATGACACGGTATTTTTCGACTGCGGCACCACCATACCGTATGTGATCGATGCGATTGACGACAGCCTGCCTTTCACCGCCATCTGCTGCGCAATGAACACCTTTCTCGCGCTGAAAGAGAAAAGTGCCTGCAACGTCATTCTTAGCGGCGGTGAATTTCATCCGGACAACGCGATTTTCACCCCGGTTGGTCACCACCACGTGCTGGATGTACTCTGCCCTTCGCTGGCGTTAATTTCTGCGGCGGGCATTGATGCGGAGCAGGGAGCCACCTGCTACAACGTCAATGAGTTGCAGATGAAGCACTACGCATTGCAGCGCGCTCAGCGCAAAGTGCTGCTGGCCGACAGCAGCAAATTCGGTAAAGTGCTGCCGGCGCGCATCGGCGAATTGCAGCTGTTTGACAATCTGATCAGCGACAGCGCGCCACCCCGAGCGCTGGCGCAAAAAATGAAAGAGGCTGAGGTTCAGGTCATGACCTGAGGCAGGCGGCCTCGCCTTTCGCCTCTTTATATAAAACCGTCTTTCGGCAAAATCGACAGATTCCTCCGGGCATCGGCTGTGATTAAAGGCGGAAAACAGCTAAACTTCGTCATCTGAGTGGGCAGTCCCGCCCCAACAACAACACAGACCATAAGAGGCTCATTTTAACGTGGCTCAATTCGTCTATAGCATGCATCGCGTCGGCAAAGTGGTTCCGCCGAAGCGTCACATTCTCAAGAACATCTCCCTGAGTTTTTTCCCGGGCGCAAAGATTGGCGTACTGGGTCTGAACGGTGCCGGTAAATCTACCCTGCTGCGTATCATGGCCGGTATCGATAAAGATATCGAAGGTGAAGCGCGCCCGCAGCCTGGCCTGAAGATCGGCTATCTGCCGCAGGAACCGCAGCTCAATCTTGAGCATACGGTTCGCGAATCCATCGAAGAAGCGGTGTCTGAAGTCGTCGGCGCGTTGAAACGCCTCGACGAAGTGTACGCACTGTACGCCGAGCCGGATGCAGATTTCGATAAGCTGGCAGCTGAGCAAGGTAAGCTGGAAGAGATTATTCAGGCTCACGACGGCCATAACCTCAATGCCCAACTGGAGCGCGCTGCTGATGCACTGCGCCTGCCGGACTGGGATGCGAAAATCGCTAACCTTTCCGGTGGTGAGCGTCGCCGCGTGGCGATTTGCCGTCTGCTGCTGGAAAAACCAGATATGCTGCTGCTCGATGAACCGACCAACCACCTGGATGCTGAATCCGTGGCGTGGCTTGAGCGCTTCCTGCACGACTTCGAAGGTACAGTGGTGGCGATTACCCACGACCGTTACTTCCTCGATAACGTTGCTGGCTGGATTCTGGAGCTTGACCGTGGTGAAGGTATTCCATGGGAAGGTAACTACTCTTCATGGCTGGAGCAGAAAGATCAGCGCCTGGCACAGGAAGCCTCTTCCGAAGCCGCTCGTCGTAAATCGATTGAGAAAGAGCTGGAGTGGGTGCGTCAGGGTGCTAAAGGCCGTCAGTCTAAAGGCAAAGCCCGTCTGGCGCGCTTTGAAGAGCTGAACAGCACTGAATACCAGAAACGTAACGAAACCAACGAACTGTTTATTCCACCAGGCCCACGCCTCGGTGACAAAGTGGTTGAAGTTAACGGCCTGAGCAAGTCTTACGGTGACCGCGTACTGATCGACGATTTGACCTTCTCCGTACCGAAGGGCGCAATCGTCGGCATTATCGGCCCGAACGGTGCCGGTAAATCAACCCTGTTCCGCATGTTATCCGGTCAGGAACAGCCGAACGGCGGCAGCGTCGAACTGGGCGACACCGTTAAGCTGGCTTCCGTCGATCAGTTCCGCGACGCGATGGATAACTCAAAAACCGTCTGGGAAGAAGTGTCCGGCGGCCAGGACATCATGCGTATCGGTAATACCGAGATGCCAAGCCGTGCCTATGTGGGCCGCTTTAACTTTAAAGGCGTCGACCAGGGCAAACGCGTTGGCGAGTTGTCCGGTGGTGAGCGTGGCCGTCTGCATCTGGCTAAGCTGTTGCAGGTTGGCGGCAATATGCTGCTGCTCGATGAACCTACCAACGACCTGGATATCGAAACCCTGCGTGCGCTGGAAAACGCCCTGCTGGAATTCCCTGGCTGTGCCATGGTGATCTCGCATGACCGCTGGTTCCTTGACCGTATCGCTACCCATATTCTGGATTACCAGAATGAAGGTAAAGTCGAGTTCTTCGAAGGTAACTTTACTGAATACGAAGAGTATAAGAAACGCACCCTCGGCGCGGAAGCGCTGGAGCCGAAGCGTATTAAGTACAAACGTATGACCAAATAGCATCTCTCTTCTGAACGGGCGGCGTGAACACCGTCCGTCAGGAAAACAGATGTCATCAACGGGTGGCGTTTACGTCACCCGTTTTTATTGCGGGCGGCGTCCGCGACTCCAGTAGGCCATAAAGCTGATGGTATCCTGTGATAATCCGCACTCGCCGATCAGATAGCGGCGCAGATGTTTTACCGAACGGGACTCCGCCGCGACCCAGCCGTGAAAACGGATATCCTCACTGGCGGCACGATCCCAAAGAATTTCGCCCTCAGCTTCTTCACGTAATGCCTGCCGCGTCAGCGCATATTCCGGCAGCCTGACGTGCTGCTGAACCGCACTCAGCAGGGCTTCGCCATAGCTGGCACCGCTCTCTTCACGCGGCAGCCAGTGCACTTCAGCAAAAGCGAACTGGCTCAGATCGATGCAGTCACTTCGCTTCGGCACTTCGAGGAAAATCTGTACCTGCGGTGGCGTCTTACGCAGTGCCAGCTGCTCAAGAATACCTTTCGCCGCCGGTAGCGCCGTCTCATCGGCGATCACCAGCGCGCGTTCTGCCTGCGGATCGGGTTTCCACTCGTAACCGCCGCTGTCATCGCAATGGTCGCGATTTGGCGCAACAATCTGCAATCCGTCACCCGGCTCTGCCGCCGCTGCCCAGGCTGATGCTGGCCCCTCCGTGCCGTGCATCACAAACTCGACTTCCATCTCGCCGGCATCGGCATTCACGCGGCGAATTGTGTAAGTGCGTGCAATCGGGCGGCACTCTGCTGCCATCGCTTTGGCCTGCTCCCACCAGGAGCCTTCAACTGAAAAGGCGGCGGGCGAGCCGTTCAGGGCGGGAAACAGCAGCTTAATGCGCTGATCCGGCGCGTCCATCTTCATATGCCGGACTTCTTCTCCACTGAACACACAGCACAGCATTGATGGAGAGAGCAGCTGTTTGCGTGCCAGCACCACATTGAATACACGATAACCCGGAACCGCTGCCATACACCCGCCTTTGATTGAGTCAGGAAAAATCTTAAGCAAGCAGAATAGCAAAGCCAAATGATAATGAGAATGCTTATTAAGTTGATCTGTTGTTGATTTAAGGTTGGCTGGCCAGCCTGGTCGCCAGGCTGCGAAATCTATCGTGTCGTTAAGGGTTTTGGCCATGCTGATAAATCAGATCGGAGTGACGGCGGGGACAATAAATATTAGCGAACACAAATAAACCATCACTGCTACTTCGATATTGATTTTTAACCCCATGACAACCATCTCTTTTAAGTCAAATTACAAATCGGTTAGAATTTCATCAGTTAAACCATGGGAATGACAAGGAAAAAGGAATGACACGTCAATTTACCAATGAACTGGCACCGGAACTGCTGTCAACAATGGAGCAATCATCGTTTACGGCCCTGTACCGTATTGCTGTGGAGGGTAGCCACACCAGGGAGGGCGGAACGGTTCATGCCCCCTGGAATGGAAATCAGATCGAACTTTCAGATGGAACAAAAGTGAATGTTGCACTGCAAGGTGATGAGGTTGTTTATGCGGATGGCAGAACTGCGAAAATTATAACGGGAGCGGGTACGAGAAGTGAAGTCAATGCCCGCAGTGTGGCGCTCGTTGGTAGCCGTCTGGATAACGGTTATGAGATTATCAGCACTTTGTGCCATGGGCCAATGATTGTCGGGCGTGAAGGAGAAACGATGCCAGAAGATTTCCTGCCATCCAGCGAGGTGGCGTAATGGGAAATCGTTCTAACTGTTATGGGCGAGGCACGGCACTGGAGGGGGATAAAACAGCCTCGGGTGCTGAATGTATCGCCTCAATGTCCAATGATATCGAGCACGGACGAAGGGTTGTCCGTGTTGGTGATAAAACTACCCGATGCCCCAAATGTGGTGAGGCTGGGGTTATCGTATCCGGTGAACCCCGTGATACCAATAATGGAAAAATAGCGGCGGTAGACGGTTCAATTGTGCACTGCGGTTGCCCTTCCGGGTCGAACTGGATTATTGCGCCTGCCGGACAATGGGTTGGTAGAGGCCCGGATCCGTCTATTGCAGCCCTTGCAGCATGGGTTGCTGAACGTAAGGCCGCAGAAGAAGAAAAAGCCAAACAACTGGCTGAAGCACGTGACCGCAATCGTGTGTTCGCCAAATCCTGCCTGCGGGGTGAGGGCTGTAATGATGCCGGAGAAGATCAGGAACCTCATACCAATTTCGCTGTGATGGCATTTTATCAGGCCGTTCCCCCTGCTGATCCTGTATCAGATAATGATGTTGTCCAGCACGCTCAGACAGCCAGGAAAAAGAAAGCTGCAGAAGATATTCCAAAGCCGAAAAAGCGAAGCGCCCTGTATAAATGGTGGTTCGGTAATCATGAGGAGGTCGAATACCAGCGTGCAACAGCAGCAGCCACAAGTGCTGCTAACGCTCAGATGGCGGTTGAAGGAGCCAGTGTGCTTGGGCTGGTGGGTGGAAAAGCCATTACAACAGGAACATGGGCAGTAAAACTTGGTGAGATGGCTACAGGACTCGGAAGAGTAGCAGCCAGCGGCCCCGGTGCTCCCATCGCAGCAGTTGTGATGGGAATGATGCCCGGCAGACTGAACGACGGTGAACAGGACTTTATTGACCGGATGCGTCTGGAACAGATGCGTGAAGCGCCAAGCCGTGTGCGTTATACATGGGAACAAGATGATAAAGGTAATCCGGTTCCTCATGGCTGGCATACTCCACCCGGTAAAGATAGGGTGCGTGTGCGCAAAATGGAGTGGGACAGCAGCCGAAAAGCTTATACGTTCACCACAGAGGAAGATCCGCGTATTACCATTATCTGGACGCCCGACAGTTCAGGTGTCAATGTTCCTTCAAATACAGGTAACCAGAATCCGGTAAGGATACCGAATCCTGTTATTGTTAATCCGCTGCCGGAAGACACCGGGATTGAGGCTACAACCAGCCCTACGCCGGAAGAGAAAAAATTTGCAGATTATATTCTTATCTTGCCAATATCGGATATTCCACCGATATATATATATTTGCGCAACAGCTCTGGAGAGGTTACGGGTAAAGGTCAGAAGGTCAGCGGGATATGGCTGTTGGATGCAAATACCGGTAATGGTTCCCCGATTCCAAGCCAAATAGCGGATAAGCTGCGAGGCCGAACGTTTGCGAACTTTGACCAGTTCCGTGAAGCATTTTGGATTGAAGTATCTAAAGATCCTGAGTTATCAAGGCAATTTAAAGGTTCAAATATTATTAATATGAAGAAAGGGAAGGCTCCGGCAACGTATAGAGAGGGGCGAGTTGGAAAACGTATCAAGTTTGAGATTCATCATATCAAGCCGATAGGCCAAGGTGGTGAAGTCTATGACGTTGATAACATGGGCGTTACAACACCCCGGCGGCATATTGATATTCATTCTAATAAATAAGGTGGTTATATGAATAATAAAAAATCCATTTCTGATTATACTGAGCAAGAATTTTTAGCATTGGTTAGTAGGATCTACAATGCAGAAGAAGAAAGCGAAGAACAAGATGTAAATAATCTTTTGGAGTTTGAACGTCTGTGTGAACATCCAGAGGGTTCAGACCTTATTTATTATCCACGAGAAGGACGCGAAGATAGTCCAGAAGGTGTTGTTCAGGAAGTCAAAGAATGGCGTCAGGCCAACGGAAAACCGGGCTTTAAGAATTAGTCTCCAGCTGCATAAATGAGTATCGATCCGCGCTTAAGGGCGCGGTTTTAGTCGATCGCAGGAGTGATAAGAAATAGATAATAATATGTTTTTATTAAAATTACATACCGAAAAAATCACGCCTGTACACATTCTTACACACAAGAAAATTTTGTGAGATCACTCTTCTAAGTAGCATATTTAACTCATGTCATAGAAAAATGATTTTGTAGAAAAGTGTTCACCCTGTTCATTCTTGCTTTATATACTATATTTATTAATCACTTAAATGATAATCAGTTAGCTGATAACTCTTCACCATTACCTGCCCCCAGGATTAGATACAAGGCTCAGTTAATAATCTCGAATCCGGAACCGCTGCCATACACCCGCCTTTAATTTAGCCAGGAAAAATCTTAAGCAAGCAGAATAGCAAAGCCAAATGATAATGAGAATGCGTATTAAGTTGATCTGTTATGCATTAGTGGCTACTTGTAGAACTCCGTAAACACCGGCGAACCGATGGCATAGTCGATAAAACAGGCCAGCGCCGGTGAGTTCAGCTTACGGCTGGGATAAACCAGCCATAACTCATTGCCTTCGACTTCCCACTCCGGTAACACCTGTACCAGCGCATTATCTCGGGTTAAATCATGGGTTAAAAAGCGCGGCAGCAAGGTAATGCCCGCTCCCTGTAGCGCACATTCGCGCGCATACACCAGGTTGTCCGTCATATGCGTCGGAGGCAGTAGCCAGCTGTACCACTCCTCGCCGCGCTTCAGTAGCCATTCGCTCCAGGCGCGATGGGCAATACAGCGATGTTCCGCCAGCCGTTGCGGATGCAAAATCGGCGAATGCTGCGCCAGATAGCCCGGAGCCGCCACCAGATAGCGCTGGCAGTAGCCAATGCGCCGGCCAATCAGCGACGAATCCTGCGGCTTGCCGGTGCGCAGGGCGATATCAAAGCCATCCTGCACCAGATCTCGCATATCATCGGATACCGAGACTTCCAGCGTCACGTCGGGAAACTGCTGCTGAAAGCCGGCATTACAACGCGCCAGCAGCGTCGCGCCAATACCCGCCGGGCTGGTGATGCGCAACCTGCCGCTGGGGTTATCGCGCAGTCGCTCAATCGCCTGATCGGCGCGTTCGCTGGCCTGTAGCATCTCCTGACAGTGAATCAGGTAACGTTCACCAGCAAAGGTCAGATTCAGCTGGCGGGTGGTACGGTTCAGCAAACGTAAGCCGAGCGACTGTTCCAGCTGGCTGATGCGTTGGCTGACGCTCGATTTTGGTAGCCCGGCGCGGCGTGCCGCTGCAGTAAAGCTGCCGCCCTCTGCCACCAGCGCAAACAGCGCCATATCCTGTAACTGCTTAAACATGATTGTTCACCTGAGACGAACACTCTGTGATTGATTGTCCATCTTATCACTCCAGTTTACAGCATCTACAATTAACCCACTAACCTGAGGAGAATTGAGATGAATAACAGAGCGATTGCAATCAATCCGGAAAATCCACAGCAGTTTATTGAAATTCAGCCAGAGCGTCCGACGCCGGATGAATATGATTTGTTGGTGGAAGTGAAGGCCGCATCGGTCAACCCGGTGGATACCAAAGTGCATAAAGGCGCACAGAAGAATGGTCTGCAAGCGCCGCGGGTTCTGGGCTGGGATGCCAGCGCCGTGGTGCTGGAAACCGGCAGCAAAGTCAGCGGTTTCAAACCCGGCGACGAGGTTTATTATGCTGGCGATATCACTCGTCCGGGCAGTAACAGCACGCTGCAACTGATTGATGCGCGGATTACCGGTCACAAACCGAAAAGCCTCGACTGGGCAGCCGCTGCCGCTATTCCGCTGACCGCGCTGACCGCCTGGGAGGGCCTGTTTGAGCGGCTGAATATTCAGGATGCGCCGGAAGGTAAAACCCTGTTGATTGTTGGCGGCGCTGGCGGCGTTGGTTCACTGGCGATCCCGTTTGCCAAACTGCACAGCAAACTGAAAGTGATTGCGACCGCCTCACGCCCGGATTCCGTGCAGTGGTGCCTGGATCGCGGTGCTGACCTGACAATTAACTACAAGGATATGCCAGGCGAACTGGAGAAGCTGGGCCTGAAACAGGTGGATTATATTTTCTGCCTGAATGATACCGACGGCCACTGGGACACCATGGCGAAGCTGATTGCGCCGCAGGGCCATATCTGCACCATTGTTGAAAATGAGCAGCCGCTGGATATGAATGAGCTGAAGCTGAAAAGCGCGGCGCTGCACTTTGAGTTTATGTATACCCGCAGCATGTATAACACGCCGGATATCGCCCGTCAGGGAGAAATTCTTGATGACGTCGCCGCATTACTGGATGCCGGTAAAATTGCCAGCACGCTAAATGAGACCTTGCAAGGACTGTCAGTGGATACCCTGACTGAAGCTCATCAGCGTGTGCTGGAGGGCCATATGCGCGGAAAAGTAGTAATAGTGTATTAAGTATCAGCCTCTTTTTCTGGGGGAAATCCCCAGAAAAAGCCTTTTCCATTTCCAAACGATGAATGACTTATTGCCCATCAGGACAACGCCCTCCCCTCACATTAAATTGCCGATAAATTCACTTCTCTTGAACACTAAATATATTGAGTGATAATTAATTCACGACTTAACGTTAAAATAATCGCCAGAAAATCATAATCTGACCTGTTTGTTATTTTGCTGTCATGCCGATGTCAGCAGATAAAATATATAGTGACCTTTCAATATTCCCACTGGCCGACATTTTCGCCAGGCCAATAAGCGCGAAATATTTGCGAGGTAATTATGATCAACAAAATCATATTAATTATGGCTGGCGTGATTATTCTGGCGTTGGTCGCAATGCAACTCAGGTCATTGCCAGAAAAATCCGCCGCAAAATCAGCGACGCCGCCGTCAAAAGTTGGCGTAGTGACATTGCATAAACAGCCGGTCGAAATTACCACTGAATTGCCCGGCAGAACCATGCCATTTCGTCAGGCAGAAGTTCGGCCGCAAGTCAGTGGCATTATTCAGCAACGATTATTTATTGAGGGAGAAGAGATCGGCCTTGATCAACCGTTATATCAGATTAATGCTGCACTTTTCGAGGCAGAAGTCAGGCAAAGGCAAGCATCCCTGGCCCGCGCTAACGCCCAGCTACATATTGCCTCACAGCTACTGCATCGATATAACACCCTGGCTAAGCAAAATATTATTAGCCGTCAGGATTATGAAAATGCCGAGTCCGGCAAAAATCAATCTCAGGCTGATGTACTGGCGGCGCAGGCCGCGCTGGATACCGCTAATATTAATCTCTCTTTTACCCGCGTGCTTTCGCCACTGAACGGCATTATTGGCCGCTCGCGGGTGACTGAAGGTGCCCTGGTCACGGCTCAACAGGAAATGGCAATTGCCACTATTCAGCAAATTGATCCTATTTATGTCGATATCGTGCAGTCCAGCAGCGAACTGCTGCGTCTGCGGCAAATGCTCGACAGCGGTGAATTAAGCCGTGGCAGTGCAAAAATGTCCGCCAGCGTGCAGTTACGACTTGAAGACAATACGGAATACGCCCATCAGGGCACATTACAATTTGCCGAAGTAACGGTCGATCGCTCAACCGGATCCATTGTGCTGCGTGCCCTGTTTCCCAACCCGGAACGCCTGCTTTTGCCCGGTATGTTTGTTAAAGCGCGTCTGAACCAGGGTATCGCTGCCGAAGGATTATTGATCCCCCAGCGCGGCGTCACCCGCTCAGTACAAGGAGATTCGCTGGTTCTGCTGGTTAATGACAGCAATATCGTTGAGCAACGAGTTATCCGCACCGCACAGGCCATTGACGATAGTTGGTTAGTGACGCAGGGCGTTAAACCGGGTGACAGAGTCATTATCGAGGGCAGCCAAAGAGTAAAACCAGGGATGACGGTAGCGGTTGAGGAGTGGCGCTCGTCTGCGGATGACATCGCCACCGCTGCCGGAGGGCGCGCCTGATGGCTACTTTCTTTATTGCGCGTCCGGTTTTGGCATGGGTTATTGCCATATTGATCATGCTGTTTGGTGGCCTGGCGATGTTCTCGATGCCGGTCAGTCAATTCCCGGCCATTGCCCCGCCAACCATCAATATTCATATCAACTGGCCCGGCGCTTCAGCCAAAACCGGGCAAGATTCTGTGGTGCAGGTTATCGAGCAGCAGATGAATGGCCTTGATAATCTTGAGTACATGTCATCTGAAAGTCATTCTGATGGCAGCATGACCATCGTGTTGACCTTTTCTCAGCGTACCAATGCCGATACCGCGCAAGTTCAGGTGCAGAATAAAATCTCGCTGGCGCAACCGATGCTGCCGGTCGAAGTGCAACAACAGGGTATTCGGGTAACCAAAGCACCGGCAAATAACCTGTTGTTTCTTGGTTTTATCTCCAAAGATGGCAGCATGTCGCGCCAGGATATCGCGGATTATGTTGCAACATTTATTCAGGATCCGATCGGTCGCACCGCTGGCGTAGGGGACTTCCAGCTTTTTGGATCGCCTTACGCGATGCGGATATGGCTCGATCCGGCAGCATTATTTAAATTCAATCTGACGGCAACGGATGTCAGCCGCGCGGTGAGTGAACAAAATATTGAAATTTCATCCGGTCAGTTAGGCGGCCTGCCCGCCGCGCGAGGACAGGAAATAAACGCGACGATTCAGGGAGCAACGCGCCTGCAATATCCGGAGGAATTCGCTGCCATTCTGATTAAAACCAACAGCGATGGATCTCAGGTTCGCTTAGGTGACGTGGCAAAAGTTGAGCTGGGGGCGCAAAACTATGCGGTAACCTCCTGGTACAACGGGGAGCCCGCTGCCGGGCTTGCGGTGCGAGTTGCCAGCGAGGCGAATGCGCTTGATACCGCAAAAGCGGTGTATGCCACTCTTGATCAGCTGCGGCCTTTTTTCCCGCCGGGTTTTGAAGTCGTCACCAACTATGACTCGACGCCTTTTATTAGTCTCTCGATTAAGAATGTGGTGAAAACACTTATCGAAGCCATTGTGCTGGTCTTCGTTATTATGTTTCTTTTTTTGCAAAATTTAAGAGCAACATTGATCCCTACCTTAGCTATCCCGGTTATTTTACTCGGGACATTTGGCGTACTTTCTACCCTCGGTTACAGCATCAATACGCTGACCATGTTTGCGATGGTACTCGCTATTGGGCTATTGGTGGACGATGCCATTGTGGTGGTAGAGAACGTTGAGCGCCTTATGCAGCAGCAGAAACTGTCACCGGTACAGGCGACACGGCAATCGATGAAGCAGATTAGCGGCGCGCTGTTTGGTATGACAATGGTGTTATCCGCGGTGTTTATCCCGATGATGTTTTTTAGCGGTTCGACCGGCGTTATCTATCGTCAGTTCGCGATTACCATTATTACCGCGATGGTTTTATCGCTATTTATCGCCCTCATTTTTACCCCCGCCCTTTGCGCCACGCTGTTGAAAACGCCCACTGCCGATCGCCATCAGGGACGTTTTTTCCAAAACATAAATCGATTTATTGAGCAAATAACAGATCGTTACAGCAACCTGGTCGGTCACTGTATTACGCGTCCTTTACGACTTATCGCTCTGTATATTCTGCTGATTGTGGTAACGGTAGTGATGTTTATCCGCTTACCTGGCTCATTTCTGCCGCAGGAAGATCAGGCATTTTTGTTTGTGCAGATAACCACTCCCGCCGGCTCCAGTGCTGAACGCACACAGCAAATACTGCATCAAGCCAGTGAATACTTGCTGACGAAAGAGAAAGACACGGTTTTATCCGCATTTATCGGCTCCGGATTTAATTTTGGTGGGCGTGGCCAAAATACCGGGATGATCTGGGTGCGGTTATTACCCTGGGAGCAGAGAACCGCGCCGGCTCAGCATGCCGAAGCGGTTACGCAGCGGCTTAATGCCGTGTTCAGGGAGCAGCTCAGGGATGCAAACGTGGTTGTCTCAATGCCGCCATCGGTCAGGGAACTGGGTAATGTGGCAGGTTTTAATCTCCAGTTAATGAATCAGGCGGGCCTCGACCATCAAGCCTTTCTGGCCGCACGTAACTTGTTTATCGACCAGGCGCGTCAAAGCGCAATACTGGCGAATATTCGGGTAAATAGCGTTGAAGATGCTGCGCAATATCAACTGATAATTGATAAAGAGCGGGCCAAAGCGTTAGGTGTGCCATTAAATGAAATTAATCAAACATTATCACTCGCCTGGGGGTCGGGATATATCAATGACTTTATCGATCGCGGACGCGTCAAGCGCGTTTATATTCAGGGGCAGGCAGAATCACGTATGCAACCTGATGACCTGCACAAATGGTATGTGCGTAATGAACTGGGAAATATGGTGCCGTTTTCATCCTTCGCGGCGGCAGAATGGGGGGTGGGTTCGCAGAAGCTGACGCGATATAACGGCGTTCCCGCCTATAATATCCAGGGCGTTCCGGCGAGCGGTTATAGTTCAGGCGATGCGATAGCAGAAATAGAGCGCCTTGCCGCCACCCTGCCGGACGGTGTGGGCTACGACTGGACCGGTCTCTCCTATGAAGAGAGGAAAGCCGGGTCGCAGACGGCGATGCTGTACTTAATGTCTTTGATGGTGATTTTTTTATGTCTGGCAGGGCTTTATGAAAGCTGGAGCATTCCTTCAATTGTGATACTGGCGGTGCCTGGCGGCATTATTGGCACAGTACTGCTGATGCTGCTTCGTGGGCTGGCAAATGATGTTTACTTCCAAATTGGCTTACTGACCACCATAGGACTGGCGGCAAAGAATGCCATCCTGATTGTTGAGTTTGCCAAAGCACATTATGACTCAGGGGGAAGTGCCACTGAATCCGCTATGCTCGCCGCACGCCAGCGACTGCGGCCGATAGTCATGACCTCACTGGCTTTTATGCTGGGTGTTCTTCCGCTATTTTTTGCCAGTGGTGCTGGAGCAGCCAGCCAGAATGCAATTGGCACTGCGGTGCTCGGCGGAGTGTTAGCCTCGACTTTTCTGGTGATCCATTTTGTTCCGGTTTTCTTTGTTATTATTACCCGAATTTTTCGCATCAAGCGGAAAAATAAGCACGATGCCAGCATCTTTCCGCAGGTTTAAATCAGATTGACACACAGCCGCTGATTAATTCAGTTAATTACCAACAGGATATTAATACAGGAGTTGTCAATGGACAGACATCATGAAACAGTCGCTCACTTGTTAATCTGGATAGAAGAAAACATCCGTTATCCAATAAAAATAACTGACGTAGTTAAAAAATCAGGCTATTCAAAATGGTATCTACAAAAGTTATTTCGCAAGATAACCAATGAAAATCTGGCAAGTTACATCAGAAACAGAAAGTTAGAATTGGCAGCACGGGATCTCCATGAAACGGATTATAGCATTAGCTATATTTGTTATAGTTATGGCTTTGAGTCGCAGCAGGCGTTTTCACGCGTCTTTTCCAGGCGATTCAGGCAACCGCCGTTGAAATATCGTCAAAGTAAAAGAAATGTAAGCACCGCTCATTCTGTCAGCTTTGTCATCCCAGGGTAATTTTGATGACAGCTTCGATTGATACAGTAAAGCGATGAAACGCAATCAATAAATTTACAATGACAATATTAAATAAAGAGGAAAAGAGATGAAAATTAAGTCCATCGCCGCGCTCGCTGTTATTTCACTGTTTGCGACTAAAAATGTTATCGCAGCAGATCTTATTTCGTCTGATTACGGTAAAGAAAAAATAGGCGTCATTAGCGTTAGCGGCATGTCAACACCGTCAGAAGTATCAGGAAAGCTCAGAGAAAAGGCTGTTGAAGCCGGTGCAACCGCCTATAAAATTATTGCTACCGGAGGCAACAACAGGCAGTTTGGTGTTGCAGTTATCTATCGCTAAACAACGCTATTCCCGCTCACATATCTTCAATCGATAATGAGATTGCCTGTCTTTGATGGATTATTCTTCCCCATCAGGACAGGCAACGAAAACAATGATCACAACGCCTCAACTGAAACACGACTGGCAGATAAAATCGCCCTGTTACTGGCTATATCCGGGGCATTTATCCTCAAGGTGAAGCCAAAGGTATTTACGCCATTTTCACTGCGGGCAAAAGCTTCTCCGCCATGCATCAGGGCAACAGCCTTGACGATAGCCAGCCCTAATCCATGGTGAACACTGCTCAGATTACGCGCCTCATCGACACGATAGAAGCGCTCAAACAGTCGGCTTAAATGCTGAGGTTCAATCGGCTCCCCCACATTTGATACCGCAATGTAAGTAAAATTTCCTTGTTGTGACAATTCAACCCCGACTGAGCTACCTGCTAGCGCATAACGCGCGCTATTTTCCAGCAAATTAGCCAGTGCCCGATGAAAGAGTCTTTTATCAATCATTACCTGAACATCCCCAATCACATCGATATTGATATTTTTCTCGAGGAAAGAGGGTTCGACATATTCGCAGGTTTTGTGTGTTTCTTCACGCAGTGATACCTGACTGAGCTCAACCGCATGCTGACCAGCCTGAGCGTGTGAAAGGAACAGCATATCATTCACAATCGATGCCATACGCCCCAGCTCTTCCAGATTCGATTCAAGCAGTTCGCCAAGCTCGTCAGAGGCTCCCGGACGCGACAAGCCGAGTTGAGTTTGACCAATCAGATTAGTAAGAGGGGTTCTGAGTTCGTGCGCAACATTAGCATTAAAGCTTTCAAGCTGTTTCCAGGCGACTTCCTGACGCTCAAGGACACCATTAAAAGAGACCGCTAATGAATACAGTTCATCCGGCAAGGTATCACAATCAAGACGCTGGAACTGTTTGCCCGGTGCAAGGCAATTTGCCTGTTCGCTCAGTTTTCTTACCGGACGTAATCCATAACGTGCGAGAAAATAACTTAACATCACCACCAGAATCAGCCCTGCAAGTGAAATAAACACCAGAGAACGAGTGAATTCGTTAAGAGTTGCATAATAAGGTTTGGATTTAATCGCGACAATAAATTTTACTTCTGGTCTTTCCCCCAGAGGTTTGAGGGTCTCAACCAGAATATACAGCGGGTAGGATTCATTCTGATGATGAACAGTTGAAAACCCTTCGGGCAAGCCATCATAGTTTATTTTATCGGCTACTTCACCGCCCAAATTAAATTTTCTGTCTTTGCTGAGAACAAGATAGTCAACCTTCCTTCCTTCATGCTCGGTTAACGTCGCTATCTTATCTTTGACATTCGACCAGTGACTGGCACTTCCCTGGGTAGAAATATATTTTGCCATTAGCGAGTGACGGAAGATAAGTTCTTTCTGCATCAGGTTTTCCAGCGATGAGAATAACGATGTTCTCAAAAAGCAATTGGAAATCAACATAATAACAATCAGCAGTGTGGCAAACAGGCAGGTCAGCCGAAGGGAAATAGAGGTTTTCATGGCGCATACTCCCGATGAGTAATGCGCGAAGTGCGCGTTTCCAACACATATCCCATGCCGCGCGCAGTGTGAATAAGTTTATCCTCATAGGGTACGTCAATTTTATTACGTAACCTCTTAATGGCAACTTCAACCACATTTGCATCACTGTCGAAATTCATATCCCAGACTTCTTCAGCGATCATCATCTTCGACAGAATTTTTCCCTGATGCCTGGCCAGAAGACTTAATAATGAAAACTCTTTTGCCGTCAGATCAATGCGGATGCCAGCGCGAAAAACTTTCCGCGCAATAAGATCGATTTGCAGATCGTCAATGCACAGATGCTGAGGATCGCTGGCATCGGACATTTTTCGCCGCAGCAAAACCTGAATACGTGCCACCAGCTCAATCAATGAGAACGGTTTAGCCAGATAATCATCCGCTCCGGATCGCAGCCCTCGCACTCTTTCATCAACCGAACTTCTTGCTGATAACATCAAAACAGCCGTTTGTTTCACTGCCCTGATCTTTTCCAGCACGGCATAGCCATCGAGGCCTGGTAACATTACATCGAGGATGATCACGTCATAATCATGTTGTAGAGCCAGGAATAATCCTTCATTGCCATCTTCCGCAACATCAACAGAATAGCTCTGTTCAACCAGCGCACGGCGAATATAGGATGAGGTTTTTTGCTCGTCTTCCACTAACAGTAAACGCATAAGTTCGACTCTCCGTAGTCTTAAAGAACAGAACAATTTTACCTGTCTATTCTGTCAACTTACTTACGTCAAACTTGCAAATTTGTCAGCAAACCACGGTATAACCGGTTAGGGAATTCGCCTCAGCGATTCCCTAACATCTCCTTGACTAATTCGACGCAGCGCAGAAAACGACTGTCGTAATCATCCTCTTCAACATGCACAAATGGAACCTGGTTATCGTTAAGCATGGTGATAAGCAGATCCTGAAACTCCTTACGATCCACCGAGCTGCCGAGACTACGCAGACCGTCTGCCACCCATGGCACGTTATTCTCCACCAGGATCACCAGGTCAAAGCGGTACTCATCAATCAGCGCCTGCACAAACGGATGCTCACGCCCTTCATACTTTTTACAAAATGCCTGAGTAGTGACAAAATCGGTATCGATAAACGCCACTTTATTGGCATATTTAACTGCAAAATCAATATATTGCGCCTGACCCAGCGCGATTTTGTCGTAGTCCGAATATTGCAACGCCATCTCATCACCACCGAGATGCGAGAAGACGTAATCGCGACCAAACTCCCACGCACTGGTAGTATTAAAGATATTCGCCAGCTTATTAACCAGCGTCGATTTCCCGCTCGATTCGCCACCGAGAATCGCCACGGTGCGCACGAAGAACGGTTTCACTTCCGTCGGAATGTAGTCCCAGTAGCGGAAAGGATCCTGGCGAATCTGCGCACCGCTAATGTTCATAAACGATCGTTTTGGATCGATCAGCACCGATTCAATACCCAGATGCTCCGAATATTGTGCTGCGTCCTGCTCTTCGCTGGTATAAACGCGGTTTGGCTCAATACCCTGCTTCGCCATAAACGCCGTGATGCCCTGGCTCCAGACATCCCAGCCGTGCGGATAAGGCTCCATTCCCTCTTCGTTAAACGAGTGAATGCGAATATTTTTCTGATATTTAAATGTTTGCAGCAGCCAGCGCAGGCGGTCACTGATGGTCGGCTGTTGTGACATGGCACTGTTTTCAAACAGCATCTTATCGCGCGGTTCGTCATATCCCATAATGATATGCAGCTCATCCACCTGGCTACAGGCGCGCTGAATCAGATAGATATGACCGGTGTGTAACGGATAAAATTTACCGAACAGCACACCGACAGTTTTTTCACGACGCGGAAACTCCAGCCCCAAATAACGATGCAGCGCCTCCAGCTTTTGCGCGCTGGGGCTTTTGATTTTGGCATTCAGTAACTGACTGAGATAGCCTTTGGTCATGCCGCTGGCGTCCGCCACCTGTTGCAGAGTGTGGCCCTGCTGGCGAATAGCCGTTTTCAGATAATCAAATGACGACATGAACTGCCTCCTGCATATCAATCCGGAATACACTGACCACCTGACGCCGGGAATGCCCGGCGCAGGAAATTATAAATCTTCGAGAATCGCCAGCGCGTCAGCCAGTTTCTTTACACCAAATACCTGCATATTTTCCGGCGGTTTTTTCGGCACGTTAGCGGCCGGAACAATGGCGCGGCGGAACCCATGCTTGGCGGCTTCAGAAATACGCTCCTGACCGCTTGGCACCGGACGGATCTCTCCGGCAAGGCCGACTTCACCGAATACCACCAGATCCTGCGGCAACGGACGGTCGCGCAGACTGGAGACCATAGACAACATCAGCGCCAAATCGGCACTGGTTTCCGTCACCTTGACGCCACCCACCACATTGACGAACACATCCTGATCGGCCATTTGCAGGCCACCATGTCGATGCAGTACCGCCAGCAAAATCGCCAGGCGGTTCTGCTCCAGCCCCACCGCGACACGACGCGGATTGCCCATCATCGAATGATCAACCAGCGCCTGGATCTCAACCAACAGCGGACGCGTCCCTTCCCACAGCACCATTACCGAACTGCCTGAGGTCACTTCATCACCGCGCGACAGGAAAATTGCCGAAGGATTGCTGACTTCACGCAGCCCCTGCTCAGTCATGGCAAACACCCCCAGCTCATTCACCGCACCAAAGCGGTTTTTATGGCTGCGCAGCGTGCGGTAGCGAGAATCGGCATCGCCATCCAGCAGTACCGAACAGTCGATACAGTGTTCCAACACTTTTGGACCGGCCAGCGAGCCGTCTTTGGTGACATGACCCACCATTACTATCGCCACACCGCGCGTTTTGGCGAAGCGGGTCAGGTAAGCGGCGGTCTCACGCACCTGCGCGACGCTGCCAGGCGACGACTGAATATCCGCCATATGCATCACCTGGATTGAGTCAATCACCATTAGCTTCGGCTGTTCCTGCTCGGCGATCAGACAGATCTGCTCGATGCTGGTTTCCGACAGCATATTGAGATTTTCGGTGGGCAGGCCTAATCGATGCGCACGCATCGCCACCTGTTGTAGCGACTCTTCACCCGTGACGTACAGGGTTTTCATTCCTTCCGACAGCTTACACAACGTTTGCAGCAGCAGAGTACTTTTTCCTGCGCCGGGGTTACCGCCAATCAGGATAGCACTGCCAGGCACCACGCCGCCGCCGAGCACGCGGTCAAACTCTTTAAAGCCGGTGGTAAAACGCGGCAGAGCTTCAAGGCTGATCTCAGAAAGTTTCTGCACCCGGCTGGTGCCGGCGCTACCGGCGTATCCCGACAGACGCTCGTTACGCGCCACCGTGGGTGAAGCGGCAAGGCGCACTTCAGTAATGGTATTCCAGGCTTGGCAGGCGCTACATTGCCCCTGCCAGCGCGGATAGTCTGCGCCACATTCGTTGCAAACGAAGGCGCGTTTTACCGCTTTTGCCAAATTTTATCCTTAGATTAACGCTCTTCGTGAATCAGGCTGCCGCTGAGAATACAGAACACGCCCATCAAATCCGCATGGCGGATTGTCACTTCGGTTTTTTCATTTACGGTCGGTTTGGCGTGATACGCAATGCCAAGCGCGGATGCAGCGATCATCGGCAGATCGTTCGCTCCGTCGCCGATCGCCACGGTTTGATCTTCTGCGATAGCAAACTTCTTCGCCAGCTCCAGCAGCGTTTTCGCTTTATATTGCGCATCAACGATCTGGCCGATCACTTCACCGGTCAGCTTGCCATCACAGATCTCCAGCTCGTTGGCCGCCACCGCCGCCAAATGCAGCTTGTCACGCAGATATTCTGCATAGTAGGTAAAACCACCGGACGCGATAGCGACCTGCCAGCCAAGAGCCTGTAGCTTCTGTACCAGCGTGGTTAAGCCTGGCATTAATGGCAGCTCATCGCGAACCTGTTTGAGAATATTGGCGTCGGCGTCTTTCAGCGTGGCAACACGCTGACGCAGGCTGGCCGCAAAATCGAGTTCACCGCGCATTGCCCGCTCGGTCACTTCCGCGACCTGCTCACCGCAGCCTGCCAGTTTAGCGATTTCGTCGATGCACTCAATCTGGATAGCCGTCGAGTCCATATCCATCACCAGCAGACCCGGGGTTTTCAGATGAGGTATTTTGCCCAGCGGCGCCACATCCAGCCCGACGTCATGCGCCAGTTTGGTCGCGCGCGGCGTCAGCGACCCGGCCAGACGAATCACCTGATAATCATCCACGCACCAGGCGCTGACGATCACCATCGCAGCACCCAGCTGGTGCTGATACTGGGTCAGACGAGCTTTATCGAGCTGACGCCCGTAAAGCAACCAACCGGTACGCCCGGCACGATAATCCAGCGGCATCACTTCGTCGCCGCTAAGAGAAAGAGGTAAACCTGGCCAGAGAGAGACATCGGAAGGCAGGTCACACCAGGTCAGACGATTTGGCATTACAGCTCCTGTAGGGGACATATCAGGCTGCGTAAGGTTTCGCTACGCAACCCAAACAAAACCACGCAAGAGGCTACCTTGTATGCCGCGCTTCTGGCAACATAAACTGTCGAAAACAGCGTCTTCGCTGTTCACAAAATTCAAAGGTTAGAGATGGCTAAAGCTAAACTGAAATTTCGCCTGCATCGTACCGTGATTGTACTGATCTGCCTGACGCT
This sequence comes from Winslowiella sp. 2C04, assembly GCF_050037805.1. Taxonomy (NCBI): domain Bacteria; kingdom Pseudomonadati; phylum Pseudomonadota; class Gammaproteobacteria; order Enterobacterales; family Erwiniaceae; genus Winslowiella; species Winslowiella sp. 2C04. Next base: position 4,072,443 of record NZ_CP188300.1, read on the forward strand.
ACTGGTCGTACTGATGCAGGGCGCATCGTGGTTCAGCCTCGGCCATCAGATGGCGCGATCCGGCCAGGTAGAAGAGCTGGCGCGCACCCTGACAAAACAGGTGGCTTTTAGCCTGACGCCGCTGATGGAAAACAGCGAGGATAATCGCCAGCAGATTCAGGCGCTGCTCGGCCAGATGACCGATCGCAGCCGGATTCTGGATGCCTCGGTGTATAACGATGATGGCACTCTGCTGGCGCGTAGCGGCGAAAACATTAATGTGCGCGACCGGCTGGCGCTTGACGGAAAGCGCGCAGGTAGCTATTTCAATCATCAAATTGTGCAGCCGCTGGCAAGCAACGGCAGCCCGCTGGGATTCTTGCGCGTCACGCTGGATACCCACGTACTGGTGACCGAGGCCAAACAGGTCGACAACACCACCAATATTCTGCGCCTGATGATGCTGCTGGCGCTGGCGATTGGCATCATTCTGACGCGTACTCTGCTGCGTGATCGCCGCACACGCTGGCAGCAATCACCGTTCCTGCTGACCGCCAGCACTCCGGTTAAAGAGGACGATGAAGAAGAAGCTGACGCTGGCGAAACGGTAAAAGAAGAGAAAGCCTGATTACGAGGGAGTAAGTGAATAGGTAATGTTGCAGAATAACTGCCGGTTACTGGGGCGGTGAGAATACCGCCCCCGGGTTCAGCAGAGATTTACTCTTTGTCACCCAACAGCACTGATTCCAGCGCGATTTTAATCATATCGTTAAACGTCGTCTGACGTTCAGCCGCGGTGGTCTGCTCATGGGTACGGATATGGTCAGACACGGTACAGATGGTCAGCGCTTTAGCACCAAACTCAGCCGCCACACCGTAAATGCCCGCCGCTTCCATTTCCACACCGAGGATGCCGTATTTCTCCATCACGTCGAACATCTGCGGATCTGGCGTATAGAACAGATCAGCAGAGAAGATGTTGCCAACGCGCGCATCAACACCGAGCTGTTTAGCTGCGTCTACGGCGTTACGCACCATGTCAAAATCAGCAATCGCCGCGAAATCGTGATCTTTAAAACGCAGACGGTTAACTTTGGAATCGGTGCAGGCACCCATACCAATCACCACGTCACGCAGTTTCACATCCGCACGAACCGCACCGCATGAACCGACACGAATGATTTTCTTCACGCCAAAATCGGTGATCAGCTCTTTGGTGTAAATCGAGCAGGACGGAATGCCCATGCCGTGGCCCATTACGGAGATTTTACGGCCTTTATAAGTACCGGTGTAACCAAGCATGCCACGCACGTTATTCACTTCAACCGCGTCGTCGAGGAAAGTTTCAGCAATATGCTTAGCACGCAGCGGGTCGCCCGGCATCAGAACCACGTCAGCGAAATCACCCATCTCGGCGTTAATATGAGGCGTTGCCATTTAGTATTCCTTAATTAGTCAGTGTGGGGCCAGCAAGCGCGGCCCCGAAGTGGTTGCATTGTGCTGCAATCACAGCATATTTTTGCCGTAATCCATATCGGACAGGCCAAAGTATTTCGCCACGGTCTGGCCGATATCGGCGAAAGTTTCACGGTATCCCAGCGAGCCTGGCTTCACATTCGGGCCGTAGATCATAATCGGAATGTGCTCACGCGTATGATCGGTACCTGGCCAGGTTGGGTCACAACCGTGGTCGGCGGTGAGGATCAGAATATCGCCCTCTTTTACCAGTGCCATCAGCTCCGGCAGACGACGGTCAAACAACTCCAGCCCGCCGGCATAACCCGCTACGTCGCGACGATGGCCCCAGGCCGAATCGAAGTCAACGAAGTTGGTAAAGACGATGGAGTTATCCGGTGCGGATGCCATCTCTTTAATCGTGGCATCAAACAGCGCATCAAGACCGGTGGCTTTGACCTTTTTGGTGATACCAACATGGGCATAGATATCGGCAATTTTACCCACCGAAATCACTTCACCGCCCTGCTCATCCACTAGCTTTTTCAGCATGGTTGGCGCTGGCGGCTCTACCGCCAGATCGTGACGGTTACCGGTACGCTCGAACTGACCGGCTTTATCACCCACAAACGGACGCGCAATCACGCGGCCGATGTTATAGCCGCCTTCGGTCAGCTCTTCACGAGCGATTTCGCACAGCTCATACAGACGGTCGAGGCCGAACGTCTCTTCATGACAGGCAATCTGGAACACCGAGTCAGCAGAAGTATAGAAAATCGGCTTGCCGGTTTTCATATGCTCTTCACCCAGCTCATCAAGCACTACGGTGCCGGAAGAGTGGCAGTTACCGAGGTAGCCCGGTAAATTGGCGCGCTCTACCAGCTTGTCCAGCAGTTCCTGCGGAAAGCTGTTCTGCTTGTCACTGAAGTAGCCCCAGTCAAACAGCACCGGTACACCGGCGATTTCCCAGTGGCCCGACGGTGTATCTTTACCAGACGACAGCTCGCTGGCGTAGGCGTAAGCACCAATAATTTCGGCGTTAGGATCCAAGCCCGGCGGGAAAGTGCCCGTGGATTCTTCCGCGGCTTTGCCGAGGCCCAGTGCGGTCAGATTTGGCAGATGCAGTGGCCCTTTACGCCCATGATCCGCTTCACCTTTAAAGCACGCCTCAGCAATGTGGCCCAGGGTATCCGAGCCTTTATCGCCGAACTTGTCGGCGTCTTTGCTGGCACCGATTCCGAAGGAATCAAGCACCATGATAAATGCACGTTTCATCCTGCTCTCCTGCGTATCAACGCGATGAGGATTAAAAAATAGCGATCAGAATAGTATGACGCTTATTCAGTAATTCTGCGATAGATAACTGGTGTAGATTGCGGCGCACTATCGCTGACTGCGATCGCCGATTTCAGCGCCAGGGCAGCTTCCTGCCAGCTGGCCTCGCTGGAGGCGTGAATAATTGCCAGCGGACGCTGCGCATCAATCTGTTCACCGAGCTGTGCCATATCGCTCAGTCCAACGCTGTAATCAATGCTGTCGCTGGCGCGGCGACGGCCACCGCCCATCGATACCACCGCCATACCCAACGCGCGGGTGTCCATGGCGCTGACGATGCCGGAGCGATCGGCATAGACCGCTTTGCTCAGCATCGGCGCTGGCAGATAGCGGTCGAGATTATCAATAAAGTCAGTCGGGCCGTTTTGCGCCGCCACCATGCGCGCAAAGATCTCTGCGGCTTTGCCGTTATCCAGCACCGCTTGCAGTTTAGCGCGGGCATCTTTTTCATCGACGGCCAGTGAACCCGAGATCAGCATTTCGGCGCTCAGCGCCATCGTCACTTCATACAGACGTGGATTACGGTAAGCCCCGGTCAGGAACTGCACCGCTTCACGCACTTCCAGCGCGTTACCGGCGCTGGATGCCAGCACCTGGTTCATATCGGTCAGCAGCGCGGTGGTTTTACAGCCTGCGCCATTCGCCACGCCAACAATCGCCTGCGCCAGCAGCTCAGATTGCTCGAAGGTCGGCATAAAGGCACCGGAACCCACTTTGACGTCCATTACCAGCGCATCGAGACCTTCGGCCAGCTTCTTCGCAAGGATTGACGCGGTAATCAGCGGAATCGAGTCAACGGTAGCGGTGATGTCACGCGTCGCGTAGAAGCGCTTGTCAGCCGGTGCCAGCGAGTTAGTCTGGCCAATAATCGCCACGCCGACATCCTTGATGATGCGGCGGAATGTCTCATCATCCGGGAAAATATTAAAACCAGGAATCGCTTCCAGTTTATCCAGCGTACCGCCGGTATGGCCCAGCCCACGGCCAGAGATCATTGGTACATAGCCGCCGCAGGCGGCAACCATGGGACCCAGCATCAGCGAGGTCACATCACCGACACCACCGGTCGAATGTTTATCGACGATCGGGCCATTGAGATTCAGCGATTGCCAGTTCAGCACCGTACCCGAATCACGCATCGCCATGGTCAGCGCCACACGTTCAGGCAGGGACATATCGTGGAAGTAAATGGTCATCGCCAGTGCAGCGATCTGCCCTTCAGAAACGGTGTTATCACGTACGCCATTAATAAAAAAGCGGATCTCATCTTCGTTCAGTGGCTGGCCATCGCGTTTTTTGCGGATAATTTCTTGCGGCAAAAACAAGGTAAACCCCCTGTTTAAAAAGGTAAGTGGGCGAGAAGTCTCTCGCCCGGATTATCTCGGAATACGGTGCAATCTCATTGAAAACGGCGACGGCGTGCTTGCCGTCGTTACTGATTAGTAAGCAGATTTACTGGCTGCAACCTGATGACCGGCCGCGTTCAGCAGGCTGGTTAACAGGCTGGAAGCGCCAAAGCGGAAATGGCGCGCATCGGCCCAGTCGCTGCCAAGGATATCGTCAGCCAGTTTCAGGTAGATGGCGGCATCTTCTGCGCTGCGCACGCCACCAGCAGGTTTAAAACCGACGTCAGCTTTAACGCCTTTATCGCGGATAACCGTCATCATAATTTCGGCGACTTCCGGGGTGGCGTTAACCGGCACTTTACCGGTTGAGGTTTTGATAAAATCAGCACCGGCATCGATGGAGATTTCAGAAGCCTGACGAATCAGCGCCGCCTCTTTCAGTTCACCGGTTTCGATAATCACTTTCAGCAGCACATTGGCCGCCGCGCACGCCTCTTTACAGGCTTTCACCAGCTCAAAACCAACTTCGCTGTTGCCAGCCATCAGTGCGCGGTAAGGGAACACCACGTCAACTTCATCCGCGCCATAGGCAATTGCCGCACGGGTTTCTGCCAGCGCGATAGCAATATCATCGTTGCCATGCGGGAAGTTAGTGACCGTCGCGATGCGAATGTCCGGCGTTCCCTGCTCACGTAAGGTTTTACGGGCGATCGGGATAAAACGCGGATAGATGCAGATGGCAGCAGTGTTGCCAGCCGGGGATTTTGCCTGATGGCACAGCGCGATCACTTTCGCGTCGGTATCATCATCATTCAGGGTAGTCAGATCCATCAGTTTCAACGCGCGCAGCGCTGCAGCGGTTACATCAGTCATATTACTCTCCAAAACAGATTTAATGAGCCTTCCGACACAGGCCAGCTTCTATGTTATTATTCTAACAGTCCCAGCCCGCCATTGATGTGCGTTAACTCACAGTTGATTAAGAAACGTCTGCCATCATTCTACTCTGATTGTGACTTTAATCACATTAAATCAACCAAAGCCCGGCCCTTAAAAACAAAAAAGCCGCGATGAAGATCCCTCATCGCGGCAATGTGATAATTTTCACATTTTAGTTACAGCGCGAGGAATACCCCGGCAATACTGGCACTCATCAGGTTAGATAAGGTACCGGCTATCACCGCTTTGATTCCCAGACTGGCGATATCGTGGCGGCGATTCGGTGCCATGCTGCCCAGCCCACCGATCAGAATGGCAATCGATGAAAGGTTAGCAAAGCCACACAGCGCAAAAGAGATTATCGCTTTAGTGTGATCGGAGATGACCTGCAGACCGGCAGCTGCCACTACCGCATCTTCTTTCAGATAGGCACCAAAATTAAGATAAGCAACGAATTCGTTCACGATCAGCTTCTGGCCGATAAACGAACCCGCGATCATGGCCTCTTCCCACGGCACGCCAATCAGAAACGCAACGGGTGCAAACAGATAACCGAGAATCAGTTCCATCGACAATTGCGGATAGTCAAACCAGCCACCGATACCAGAAAGAATTCCGTTCAGTAACGCAATCAGCGCGACAAAGGCCAGCAACATCGCACCGACATTCAGCGCCAGCTGCATACCCGAAGAAGCACCCGAGGCTGCCGCGTCAAGGATGTTGGCGGGCTTATCATCTTCCGCCACCATTTCAGCCGCATCGCGCTTGTCGAGGCTGGTTTCTGTTTCCGGCAGCATCAGCTTGGCAAACAATAACCCGCCAGGTGCGGCCATAAACGAAGCGGCGATCAGATATTCCAGCGGCACGCCCATCTGAGCATAGCCCGCCAGTACTGAGCCTGCTACGGATGCCAGTCCACCAGACATCACGGCAAACAGTTCGGAACGGGTCATGGTGGCGATATAAGGACGTACCACCAGCGGCGCTTCGGTCTGTCCGACGAAGATATTTGCCGTTGCCGACAGCGACTCTGTACGCGAAGTCCCCAGCAGTTTATGCAAACCACCACCGAGCAGACGAATCACCAGTTGCATAATACCGAGGTAATAAAGCACAGCGATTAACGAGGAGAAAAAGACAATAATTGGCAGTACGCGCAGTGCGAACACAAAGCCGCCGCCGCCGAACAGTTCAAACATTTTGTCCGACGCCAGGCCGCCAAACAGGAATGAAATCCCCTCATTACCATAGGCAATCACGCTGGAAACGCCCTGCGACATGCCCAGCAGCACGCTGCGCCCAACCGGTACATACAGCACTAATGCACCGATACCCACCTGCAATAAGAAGGCACCCAGCACCGTACGGAGTTTGATAGCTTTGCGGTTAGTCGACAGCAGGACGGCAAACAGCATCAGCGCCACCATGCCAATCAATCCCATGATAAGTTGCATTTTTCCCTCGTTATAATTTAAAAGTCGCGAAGTGACACGCCGAACAAAAATGGCGGATGTGCAAAAAGTCTTAAGCGCGGGCGATTATAACCACAGGGAAGCAGAAGGCACGGATTGAAGTCACACAAAAATACAAATAGAAGCAATTGTAAATTCTATAGGGTGATCTAAGTCACATTACTAGATGTGAAACAGGCGGCGGGTATTCTCACGCAGGGTATCGCGAATCAGTTCAGGCGCTTCATGACGTAATTCACACAGCGTTTGCCAGACATTAACTACCCGTTCCGGGCGATTAGGCTGGCCCTGAAATCCACACAGCGGCATATCCGGCGAATCGGTTTCCAGCAGCAGCGAAGCCAGCGGTAAACGGGCGATGGTCTCACGGGTTTTACTGGCGCGCGGATAAGTAATCGTACCGCCAACGCCAATCGCATAACCGGCTTTGATAAACGCTTCGGCCTGTTGCAGGCTACCGGCAAAACCATGAATCACTCCCCGCCGCGGCAGCTCAATGCGCCGCAGCTGCATCGCCAGTTTATCGTGCGTGCGCCGCGAGTGCAGAATCACCGGCAGATCATAATCACGTGCCAGTTTCAGCTGCGCGTCCAGCAACGCCTGCTGCTTATCAAACAGCGGATTCTCGATATAGAGGTCGAGTCCTATTTCGCCGATCGCGACCAGCTTTTTCGGGCGCTGCTTCAGATGCTGCTCCAGCAAAGCCACGGCGGCATCATTATGCTCAGCAATCGCCATCGGATGCAGTCCCAACGCGGCATACAGCGGCGGATAATTATCGGCCAGTGCCAGCACCTGTTGAAAACGCGATGCGGCAACCGCAGGAACAATAATTTTTTCCACTCCCGCCGCAGTTGCCCGTTGCAGGCTGTCACTTTCATGCTCGCTGAAGGGCGGAAAATCAAAATGACAGTGGGTATCGACAAAACTCATGCGCGTGATCCCTCATCATAGTCTGCATCATTGCCGGCAACCGGATCGCGAATAATCGTGGTGTTAGCTGGCTGATTCGCCACCGCAGCAGGTGGCATGACAAACCGCGGCCGCAGGGGCGTCTCACTGTCACTCAGCCACTGACCGAGGGTCGCGAGAAAATAGCGGCCACAGCGGCGTCCTAAATGATAATCCTGATTCAGTGAAGCTATCCGACTTCCCAGTGCACTGCTGGCCAGCGGTTTCGGTGGAAAGATCTCCAGCACCCGCAGTTTACCTGGTGGATTATCAATAAATTGCTGAGTGTCATGATAGCTTTGCTCATGCTGCTGCATCACATTGACCAGGGGCCGCAGCGCACTTTCGCTCAGCCAACGCTCCATACGTTTGATCCACTGTGGGGTATAATGCATCTGCGAAGGCACGGTGCGGATCACCACGATGGTATCCGCGCCCCGCCGTGCTGCTTCACGAACCGGTATCGCATCGCTGATGCCGCCATCCAGATAACTGATACCGTCCAGATCGACACCCGGCCGATAGAATCCCGGAATAGCGCTGGATGCTTTAATAATATTCAGCCAGTTATCAGCCGTTGGCGCAAAATACCCCGGTGTATAGTCATCACTGCGGCAGGCACACATATAAAATTCTTTGCCGCTGCTTAACATCTTTTGTGCACTGGTAATTGCCAGCGGAAACTCTTTCGCTGTGATATCCAGTAACCAGTCGAGATCGATCAGATGACCACCGCGCACAAAACGCAGCGGATTGAAAAACAGTTTATTGGTGGTATAGCGGGTGATGACCCGACGCGCATAGCCAGGTTGAGCACAGACAAAAGCCGACAGATTTTGTGCTCCGGCAGAGGTACCGAGCATCAGATTAAAGGGATTGAAATGCGCACGCTGAAATTCATCCAACACGCCAGCGGTAAAAATGCCACGCTGCCCACCGCCTTCGCAGACCAGCGCGATTTTACCTGGTTTAAAAGGTTTTAATGCCAGTGGCTCAATATTGCCCAGCGTAATGGGGATGCGTTTGCCCAACAGCTCATTCCTTAAAGATGCTTTTCCGATGTTTTCTGCGTGTTGCAGCTTAACGGAGTTATAACATCTGAGGACAAGCGATGACAAACCAGGTAGCCCTTATTGCAAAGGCTCCTTTGCAACAGTGACGTTTGGCTCGCCGTGCTGCTGCTCTCTGCCGTAATCCTCCTGGAGAATTCCGGAGAACCAGTCATTATTCCCTGCGACCCAGGCGCAATCGTTATCAAACCATTCCGCCCATATTAACCACAGTTGGCCTTTCCATTGCTTGTACTTACCAACGATGATGTCGCTATTCATGACTGGTCTCCGCTAACAGAGCTTAATCGAAACAGATATCCGATTTAACTAAGGTCTTTTACGACCGGTAAACAGGCTGACGAGGAACAGAATGATACCAACGACGAAGACAATTTTCGCTGCCCACGCGGCTGTACCCGCCAAACCACCAAAACCTAATGCGGCTGCAATCAGCGCAACGATCAGAAAAATAATACCCCAACGAAACATAAGCCTCTCCTTCACCATAGTTAAAATCGAACTGCCTGTCTCAATACCGTTCGGAGAAATAATCCCTCGAACCTATTCTCTTTCTTTTTTGGTTAGTGACCTTATTGCGCGGCTTTTATCAAGCCGCGCGGTACTGAAGATTAAGGTTTGACTACCACGTCATTCTTAACGCTTTTCACGCCTTCAATGGCTTTAGCAATTCCTTCAGCACGCTCTGACTGTGCTTTATTCTCAACCGTACCGGAAAGCTGAACCACACCGTCGTTGGTTTCTACTTTCACATTACGTGACGGCACAATGTCGTCTGCTAATAGTTTAGCTTTAATTTCGCTGGTTGTAGCGGCATCACCTGCATAACCACTCATTGACTGAGATTTACCGTCTTTAACGTGCAGTTTGTCACTGACGGATTTAACGCCTTCAACTTTCTTGGTCAACGCGACCGCTTTTTCAGCCTGATCCTGAGAGGTAACGAAACCGCTCAGGGTTACCACGCCAGAATGGGTCTCGACTGAAATATCGGTGCTTTTGATCGCATCGTCGTCAACCAATGCTGCTTTTACTTTCGCTGTGACTGAGCTGTCGCCCATGTAGCCATCGACTTTTTTCATAGAACTATCGATTTTAGAACCCGCGCTTTCGGTAGTGCTTGCAGCCATAGCGGAACCGCTAATCAGCGCAGAACCTACCATTACAGCCATCAGAGTTTTTGCAATCTTAGTCTTGTTCATCGATATATTCCTTCTTTCTGTTGATGCGCCCACAATCGTGAGATTTACAGCTACAAACGGCGTAACTGTTGAAACGGGGATTGGGTAAAACACCACATGAATCAGCACCCGATAGAAATAATCATAGTCAACGATCAGGATTTAGCAGGCGTTTATGGTTTAAAAACCGGCAAAAGCCGAAAAACAGAGGTTTTTTAGGAGGAGTCTGTGTGAAAAGGGCAAAGAGTGAGCGGTTTTACGCGTCCGCAATTAAGCATAGCTCAAAAAAAAAGGAGAGTGTCCGGTTAACCGGACACTCTCCACATTACCGTGCGACAGGATTAATGTTCGCGGGTTTTGCGGAACACCACATCAGGATAACGTTCCTGAGTGATATTCAGATTTACCATGGTAGGGGCGATATAAGTCAGGTTGTCACCGCCATCCAGCGCAAGGTTAACTTCGTTTTTGCGTTGGAACTCGTCGAACTTCTTCACATCGTCACACTCTACCCAGCGGGCAGTGGAGACGTTGATCGACTCATAAATCGCTTCGACGTTGTACTCGCTCTTCAGACGCGCAACCACCACGTCGAACTGCAGCACACCGACCGCACCAACAATCAAATCGTTGTTATGCACCGGACGGAACACCTGTACCGCGCCCTCTTCCGACAGCTGGACCAGTCCCTTCAGCAACTGCTTCTGCTTAAGCGGATCGCGTAAACGGATACGGCGGAACAGCTCTGGCGCGAAGTTCGGTATACCGGTGAACTTCATGTTCTCACCCTGAGTAAAGGTGTCGCCAATCTGGATAGTGCCGTGGTTATGCAAGCCGATAATATCGCCTGGAAAAGCTTCTTCCACGTGCGAACGATCGCCAGCCATAAAGGTCAGCGCATCAGAAATCACCACATCTTTACCGGTACGCACCTGGCGCAACTTCATGCCTTTTTCGTATTTACCGGACACAACGCGCATAAACGCCACGCGGTCACGGTGTTTCGGATCCATATTGGCCTGAATCTTAAACACGAAGCCGGTGAACTTATCATCAGCAGCGGTCACGATGCGGGTATCAGTTTTACGCGGCATCGGAGACGGCGCCCACTCAACCAGACCATCAAGCATATGGTCGACGCCAAAGTTACCCAGTGCAGTACCGAAGAATACCGGCGTCAGCTGGCCTTCAAGGAAAGCTTCTTTATCAAACTCGTGCGACGCGCCCTGTACCAGTTCCAGCTCTTCACGCAGTTGTACGGCCAGGTCTTCACCGATTGCGGCATCCAGTTCGGGATTATCCAGCCCTTTAATGATGCGCACTTCCTGAATGGTATGACCTTTACCGCTCTGATAAAGATAGGTTTCATTTTTATACAGGTGGTAGACGCCTTTAAACAGCTTGCCGCAGCCGATTGGCCAGGTGATTGGTGAACAGGCGATTTTCAGCTCGCTTTCCACTTCATCCAGCACTTCCATTGGATCGCGGATATCACGGTCCAGCTTGTTCATAAAGGTCAGGATTGGCGTATCGCGCAGACGGGTGACTTCCATCAGCTTACGGGTACGATCCTCAACGCCTTTTGCGGCATCAATCACCATCAGACAGCAGTCGACCGCCGTCAGCGTGCGGTAGGTATCTTCAGAGAAGTCTTCGTGACCTGGGGTATCCAGCAGATTGATCAGGCTTTCACGATAGGGAAATTGCATTACCGAGGTGGTGATCGAAATACCACGCTGCTTTTCCATTTCCATCCAGTCGGATTTAGCATGCTGGTTGGACCCGCGACCTTTAACCGTACCGGCAGTCTGAATCGCCTGTCCGAACAGCAGCACTTTTTCAGTGATGGTGGTTTTACCGGCATCGGGGTGAGAAATAATGGCAAAAGTGCGGCGGCGAGCCACCTCTTGCATAAACGGTGCATTTGACATGGGGAATCTTCTGGTCTGATGTGGTGATACTGCGGCACAAACCGCGCGGACAGCAGTCACCAACGATTAATCATCAATGGCCGGCATTTTCGCCGATCCGAGGGCTATAAACAATCCAGAACGCCGCTTTATCGGTCATAAAAGGCTAACAAGCCGCCATACGGCACCTTCAGCAACCTGCTGCTGTAACCATTTTTGCGGACGATTTGCCTTTTTCTACACTGGACTGGCCTCAGAATGGGGATAACAATTGTTGATTAGCAGTGTAGGGCAGAAAAGTGCCCGCGCCAAGCATCGAGGATGAGGGATAAAGTTACGCCAGCCCGCCGCCTTCGACCAGCAGGCTGGTGATTTCGGCAAACACGCTGGTGTGCACCAGCGTGTCGTTCTGGCAGGCGGCAAAATGATCACTCATGGTTCAGGCGTCCTGTCCGTAGGATTTAAAATTAGCGTGCTTTTCAGCTCGTCCCACTGCTGTAACTCTTGCTCGCTTAGCCCATGCTGTGATGAATAGGTTATCACCAGCAAAACGGCAGTATCAGGCACCTGCACTGCCAACTGTCGTTGAAACAGGTATTGCCCATGATGTTCAAATTCGCTAACAACTTCTATCGCGCGTATCTGCCGCAACGGGCCTGCGCTGATACGTTCGAAAGCGGACTGTTTAACCCGCCCCATTTGTTCGCGCAGGGTGGACCATTGCTGATTAAATGCCTGTTCAAAGTCACAATCTTCCGGAATAGGTCCACGACTGATAACAATGGAAATACCATCCTGATCGTTGCGTAATATATTTAAACTATTATCCAGCCAGCTCCTGTTACCAACAGAGAAGGTTCCTTCCTGAATATGATATTTCATTATAATTAACTCATCTTAGATAAAATAAAAAACTTCATGTGAAATTTTCATTGCGATGTTTATTAATTACCATAAGCACTCTTTTAACTTATAAAAATCTCCATTTAAAATTTCATCTAAATTCTCTGAACGATAAATTTATGGCGCATCCCGCTTGAACCGCCTCTGAACTCCATCGGGTATCAGCACATTTTTCTCAGCAATCAAAGAGGTTTGGATACCATTCAGACATAGAGTAAACCCAGGAGATAACAACGCGTAACAACGTGAAAAAAGCTATTTATCCTTCCACACTCCCTTTTGAGAAAAAATAATCTTATTATCTTTTATGATCTCTATCTTAGCCTCATCCAGATAAACTCGATAACTGAATTCTTTATTAGAAAACTCATATCCCGAAACAACACCAGAGTAGTTGACAGAATAAAATGATGTTCCAGAAAGATTTATCACATTATTATCAGACTTTCTGATACCAAGATATGAAACATTATTACACGGCTTACTCACAACCTCACAATTATTCGTTACTGTCACAATATAATCTTTGGTTTCTAAGGTATTATGCGAATGGGTTTCGGCAGCCTTCCTGGTTAAAAGATACTCTTTAGGAATATAATACTTACCATGCATTGGTAGAGTTAAAACCGTCCACTTTAAATGATCACCCTCGATAGTTAACTTGGCTTTTCCATCTTTTCCACCAAAAGATGAGTTAAAGGTTACAAGTGAAATATATTTACTTTGTGCTACTCCTTTAATATTTATCTCATCATCATTCACGCAGTCAATACGATTACCATATTTTGTGATAAAACAGTAGCGCCCACTCACCTTTTGTAGGTTCTGTATGAGCTGTAGCTCAAAGGTAGACTCTGGTATTTTCTTATTATCATAGAAAACTTCTCCATACCATTTCCCCGTGAAATTTTCGAGTGCAAATGACGACGGAGAGAGAAAAGTATAAAGCAAAATAAGATAAGACATTGAAAATTTCATTCTAATATAACCTCTGAACAATTATCTACACGATTAAGCCAGCCAGTCAAAAACTTAACATTTTTAGTTTCATTGACTGCTAATTCTCTATAATATTCCTTTCTTATATCTGTAATTCTTGACGTGAGAATACTGCTATCTCCTACACTATTCATTGCTTGAATTGTCTTAGGCCCTATAACTCCATCTAATGATAAATTTTGATTAAATTCCTCATTAAGCAACTTCTGGATTTTCTTTCCTGCGCCACCCGAAGTGATTGTCCAGTCATACGACATTAACGCGAGTTTAGGGTTCTGAATTTTATCAAAACCTCCAGCATCCCAATATCTTTTTTTATATATAATTTCAGCTTGTTCGTTAGAGATTTTCTTTAAATTATCCAATGTTGGTTCCAGGTCAAGATCCTCTTTAGCAAACTTCCTCCATGTTTTCCAGGATATTCCCTTATTGGTTGCCCCTCCAGAATCATTAGGATCATTAACATACCCACCTTCATTTTTAAAAACTACCGCGGATATTTTATGAAAAATTTCATTATCAGAAGCGACTATAATGGAGTTAACTTTATCAGAAGTTAATTTTTTATGAACTTGATTTCCTCTTAAGCTTGGCTTCCTGCTCTTCTGCTCCTTCTCCGGAAAAAACTTCTCCTCTACCGCCTGCAAAATAAGATCACGATGTCCATCGCCAGGCGCATTAATAGCCGAAATACTGCCGGCAACATTCAGCGCTAACTCACCGCCACTGGTAGTAATTTGACCATCCCCCTCAACGAAAATATTAAATCCCGTGCCCACCAGATTAATGTTTCCCGCTGCGGTTAATTCTATCGCGCTTTTGCCACATTCCAGCCTCAGCAACCTTCCGGATGCCAGCACATGCTCGTCGACCACTGCGTCCAGCTTCGCTTTACCGGTCAATAGTTCCCTTGTGCCTTTTACCGCCTGCATCTGATTCTCTGCCACCCGCCGCTGTTCGCTGGCTCCGACAAAGTGGCTATGATTGCTGCCAATATGGTTGCTGGCGTCATGCTTAATATGCGTATCCATATTGCGCTCGGCCTGGACCCATACCTGCTCGGCACCGGCTTTGTCTTCAAAACGCAGTGCATTAGCGTTGTCTGGCGTGCCGTCTTTCGAGCGGCTGATAAATCCCATTTGCGTTGCCGCCGCCGGCAGCGACCACGGCGGCATGCTGGCTTCGTTATACACCCGGCCAATCACCATCGGGCGATCGGGATCGCCGTTGATAAAGTCAATCACCACTTCATCATTCACCCGCGGGATCTGCACGCCGCCGAACCCCTGCCCGGCCCAGGCACTGGAAACACGTACCCAACAAGAGCTGCTGTCGTCGCCCTTCGCCTGCCGATCCCAGTGGAATTTCACCTTAATGCGGCCATATTTATCCGTCCAGATCGACTCGCCTTGCGGCCCAACCACTTTCGCCGTTTGTGGCCCACAGGTTTTCGGCCATGGGCTTTTCGGCGGCGCACGAAAGGGGCAGTCAGCCGGAATGACGCTAAACGTAATCCGCTTTTCACTTAGGTTATCACTGCCGCTGGCGTAGCGATTTTCCGCAAATTGATACTCTGCTTTAATCGTCAGATATTCCCCGTTATCGCTCAGCCAGGGCGCGTTATGCAGCAGAAAGGTGTGGCCCGGCGCAATACCCAACGCCGTGCCGCTGCCGCTGATTTTCTGATGTCCGGCCTGCCAGACCTGCTGGCGAATGCGGGCATAGTTTTCACCATGCTGGTGTTCGACAAAATGTCCCGGCCAGTCATAAACATCGATTTCACCCGGCACTGGAGATACCGGATTCTGCCGGGCCTGGAACAGCCACGCATTAGGCTGGCGAAAATCATAGTCATCCAGGCTGTATATTCCCGGCGTGACGTGATCCTCAAGCGCCCACTGGCTGACTCCTTCCTCACTGGTAACGCCGCCGGAAGCAGTAACGTGGTAGGGGATAAATTCATAGCCGGGAACAGGCTGATGCTGACTCACCGTGTCCATCAGCACCATCGCATGCTGATCCTGTTGATGGCGGAAAAAGTAGTAAATACCCTCCAGTTCCATCAGGCGGCTGATAAAATTAAAGCTGCTTTCCTGGTACTGAACACAGTATTCCCACAGGCGATAGTTGCCGCTAAGTTTGTCTTCTATCGTTACGTTGTATTCCTGCAGCAAACTTTTGATAATTTGCGGCACCGTCTGGTTCTGAAAAATGCGCAGATTTCTGTCACGCTTCATCGGCCAGAGATCAGGCTCCATCGTCAGTGAATAAACCGCATAGCGCGTTCCATTCAGGTCCTCGCTGTGCACTTTTATCCGGGTGATTTTGCCATTCAGATAGCGTGTCGCCAGTAGCCCCTGGACGGGGATCGATAAGGTGATTGGTTGGCCCAACAGCGCGTGGCGCTCAATGCGCGCATCGGTGCTGAGTAAGGTCACCTGTAAAGTAAATGCCTCCGAAAGCGCCTCTTCTCCTTCAAGCTTCCAGAAAAGCAGGCCATCCATTGGCAGTGTTGCTGTAATCCTTTCAGTCATAGCTATTCCCTAAATAAGCGAATTTACGCAGTAAGTCGCATCAGAGTTGTGGGCTGAGCAGCCAGGTTCCTTCGCGATCAATATTGATTTTTTGCTCGCGCTTCTGGCCCTGATTATCAATGCTGAACTGATACTCACCTGCCGGCAGTTGCAAGCGGGCAAAACCATTGGCGGCCGGTACCAGCGCCTGCCGACTGCCGTTTAGCCATACCTCATCACCAGCCAGCAGTTTGATATAGATCTGCGCAATCGGTGGTGTTGGCTCTTTCTCTGGTTCAGGCGGCGCGGCAACGTTTTCACTGATAAGCGCCGGGGGATTCACCACCTCACTGCTTTCACCGGCCACCGCTGACGCTGGCAAGGCTGGCGGATGACTGCCGCTACCTCGGATCACTCCGCCTAATATCGCCCCCACCAGTACCCCTGCGGCAATCATGGCCGGCACCCAAAAGCGACGTGGAAGAAACCATCGCGGTTTGTCGTCTGTTGCAGACTCGATCAATGCCACCGGCAACAGCGGCGCTCCGGCAGCTTTTTCCTCCGATAACTGGGGCAACGTCTCAGGCGGCAGCACCATTATTGCCGCCATCTGTTCGGTACTCTGCGGGCGTTCTTCCGGCTTTAACGCCAGCGCGCAATCAATCGCGTGCAGCATCGGCAGCGAATAGCCAGCCGGACGCCGTTCGGTCAGTGGCTGATAGCTATCCTCAATACTGCGTACCACACTGACTGGCGGTGGTGAGCCGGTGATTAAGGTATGCAGCACCGCACCAAGCGCATAGATATCGGTCCATGGTCCCTGCTCACTCTCATTGTTGTCGCTGTACTGTTCAATTGGCGCAAAACCCGGCTTCAACATGGTTTCGGTTTCATCGGAGAGATTACTGATGGTTTTACGCGCCGAACCAAAGTCGAGTAATACTGGCGTCATATCTTCCTGAATCTGGATATTATCCAGCGAGATATCGCGATGCAGATAACCCGCCTGATGTATGGTGTTAATGGCACCAAATAGCGGAGCGAGCAGGTTGCGAATCCAGGTTTCATTAATTAATTCAGGATGCTGAGCCTGCATCTGGGAAAGGGTGGTGCCACTGTAATACTGTGTCCCCATATAAGCCGTGTCGTTCTGCACCCAAAACCTCAGCACATGCAGCAAGTTCGGATGATTAAATCGCGCCAGCAAACGCGCCTCCTGAATAAAGCTGTTAAGCCCGGCGTGGAACGTTTTACTGAAACGTTCGCTGCGCAATACCAGTTTTAACTCTTCATTACGCACCGCCAGCGAAGCTGGCATAAACTCCTTAATGGCAATGTTGCGTTTTAATTGATGGTCCCAGGCGCGGTAGACAATTCCGAAACCTCCACCGCCAAGTACCTGCTGAATTTCAAACTCATTAAAACGGTAGCCAACCGGTAACGCATGCGCGACTACCCGGTTATTATCTTGTTGCGACATAATAGATAACTCTCTGATAGCGAATAGCTTTAAACCTGAAACTGACAGTGAAACTCATCGTGTTCGAAGCCAATATGCAGACGTCGAAATTGCTCGCCGCGGGCGCAGGCAGACAGCAGTAGTTGGCTGATTTGTGGTAACAGAGTGTTGGTAAGAATGGCGTCAACCGTACGGCCCCCTGATTCCACTTCGCTGCAACGCTGCACAATCCTGGAGATAACACCGTCATCGACTTGCGAGCTGATGTTATGGTTTTGTCGCAAACGCTGCTGAATACGGCTCAGTTGCAGCTGGACGATGCTGGCCATCACCGCATCGTTTAACGGGTAATAAGGCACCACCAGTAAGCGTCCCAGCAATGCTGCCGGGAACACCTCCAGTAACGGAGCGCGCAACGCAGCACATAGCGTGTCAGGCGTGGGAGGTTGCTGCTGGTCAGCACACAGCGTGCTGATGGCGCGGCTGCCGGTATTGGAGGTTAAAATAATAATGGTGTTACGAAAGTCGATATGCCGCCCTTCGCCGTCTTCCATCCAGCCCTTATCAAAAACCTGAAAAAATATTTCATGCACGTCCGGATGCGCTTTTTCAATCTCATCCAGCAACAGCACGCTGTAAGGGCGGCGCCGTACCGCTTCAGTTAATACCCCACCCTCGCCATATCCGATATAGCCGGGTGGTGCGCCTTTCAGCGTTGAAACGCTGTGCGCCTCCTGAAACTCGCTCATATTGATGGTGATCAGGTTCTGTTCGCCACCGTACAGCGACTCTGCCAGCGCCAGTGCGGTTTCGGTTTTTCCGACGCCGGATGGGCCACACAGCAGAAAAACACCAACCGGCTTATGCGGATCATCAAGGCGCGCGCGCGAAGTTCTCACCCGTTTAGCTATCATCTCCAGCGCGTGGCGCTGACCGACCACCCGTTGGCTGAGGGTGTCGGTGAGATTCAGCACCGCTTCAATCTCGTTTTTCACCATACGGCCCAGCGGAATACCGGTCCAGTCAGAGACTACGGCGGCCACGACACTGGCATCTACTGCAGCAAACAGCAGCGGTGTATCACCCTGCATTTCGTGCAGTTGCAGTTGTATATCCGTTAGTTGCTGATGGAGTGCGCCGCTTTCAGCGATATGTTTCTGCTGCAACTGAGCGCGCAGCGCCATCAGCGTTTCGATCAGCGTACGCTCCTGCTGCCAGCGCGCAGTTAACTGCTGACATTCAACATTCAGCGCGCTGAGTTCATCATCAATGGCAGCCAGACGCGCAATATCCCCCAGTGCCACTCTGGCTTCGCGTTCGGCGATCTGTCGCTCAATCTGTAACGCCGCAATACGATGAAAACAATCCTCAAGAGGTGCCGGTCTGACCGCCTGACCGATAGCAACACGGGCGCAGGCAGTATCCAGCAGCGCTATGGCTTTATCCGGCAATTGACGGGCAGGTATATAGCGGTGCGACAACCGTACCGCCGCCTGAACGGCGTCATCCAGCAGCAGTATCCGATGATGTTTCTCCAGCGCCGCCACGGTACTGCGCAGCATCAGCACCGCCGTGCTCTCGTCCGGCTCACTCACCTGTACCGTCTGAAAACGACGCGTCAGCGCCGGGTCTTTCTCAATATATTTCTTGTACTCTGCCCAGGTGGTGGCACCGATGGTTCGCAGTTGCCCACGCGCCAGCGCCGGTTTTAATAAATTAGCCGCATCGCCAGTGCCTTGCTGTCCTCCTGCTCCCACCAGGCTATGAATTTCGTCGATAAAAAGGATAACCGGCAATGCACTAGCATGAACTTCGCCAATTAACGCCTGCAAACGCGATTCAAACTCGCCTTTTACCCCGGCTCCCGCCTGCAACCGTCCGATATCCAGCAGCCAGAGTTGCACCTGCCGCAAAGGTTCCGGTACTTCACCGGCGGCGATGCGCAGCGCCAGTCCTTCCACTACCGCGGTCTTACCCACGCCCGCTTCGCCGGTAAGTAACGGGTTGTTCTGGCGGCGACGTAACAGAATGTCGATCAGCTGGCGAATCTCGTCATCGCGCCCGACTACCGCGTCAATCTCGCCCTGACGCGCGCTGGCAGTGAGATTCTGCGCATACTGTGCCAGCGTGCTCGCACCTGCTGGCGTTGCTATCTGCCCCGGTTCGGCGTGCGTGGCAATATCCCCCTGAGTCACATCAGGAAAGATCTGCGTGAACTGTTCAATTAACGCTTCCGCACCGATGACGCTGAACTGTGGTGAAATGCTTTTTAACAGATTGGCAAGATTGAAGGTTTTCAGAATGCCGATCAGCAAATGACCGCCCCGAATCTCCGCCGCGTTAAATTTCAGTGAGGTATAAACCCAGGCGCGCTCAACGGCGCTGTCGATATGTTCAGAGAGATCGGAAACCGCACTTGCACCTCTCGGCAAGCGATCCAGCGCAGCGACGATATCGCGCATCAGGGCGGCTTCATCCAGTGAAAAATGACGGATAAGCCGCTGAAGATCGCCATCATGTTGCATCAGCTGATGCAGCCAGTGAACGATCTCAACATAAGGATTGCCGCGCAGTTTGCAAAACGCGGTAGCGCTTTCCAGCGAGGTCAATAGTGGCTTATCCAGTTTACCGAAAAGCACGGCACGGCTGATTTCTGACATAGTGTGTCCCGATAGAATAATGAGGAGAAAGGGGAAAACTGAAATAGTGAGCAGGAGGTTTAATGACTTACTGGCACGATTAGTTGATCGAGGTTTTTTGTTCCTCAGGGATAAAGATAAAATCTCCGCGTGGCTGCGCTTTGTCAGGCAGACCCAGCCAGCAGTCAAAGCCAAGACGACTTTGCCCACCCAGCGTCACACCATGCAGCGCATCCGCAGCAAGGATCAGGCGTAGTTCCCAGACAAATTCAATACCGAGATATTGCCGGACCCATGCGCTTAACTGCTGTGCGCCACGCCGATCCGGCAAAAAGTGGCGATAAGACACCAGCGTTAGCGGACCCAGTTCAATGCGAAATTTATGCTGCACATCACGCGTCGCAATCCCGAGAAAGGTACTTTTTCCGAGGCGAGGTGCCGCCCGACCCGCCGCCAGACGCGTGCGATCGCGACGATCAATCGGCTGCCAGTGAGCCACGTTTTCCACCAGCTGTACCGGGATGTCAAAGTAGTGACGTAATATTTTCACCATTCCCTGCGCATCACGGCCGTGACGGCTGAGATGACCAGCCAGCGCATAGCGTGCATGGGCATACAGCCCACCGGCATTAAGCTGAGCAGGCTGCCCCATTCCGGTCAGACTGGCGAGGTAGCGCTCGAAGTACTGGTGATCCTGCCTGTCGAGCGAAACGGTAGGTTGCGCATCAGCCCAGGCGCGATAAAACAACAGCGTCAGACGATGGTGAAACAGATCTACGAATGAGGCGAGGCCAGGATCCTGATGATGATCAATACGCTCACGGGCATATTCAGTCAGATGCAAAGGCAACGGACCATTCGGCCCGAACAGGCCAAAGCTGTAAATTGATACATCGTGCAGCGGCGAGTTTTTCCGTGCTGCCACGCCAGCCAGCGTTGATGGCGCAAATGCCAGCGAAGGCCGCTGACCAATACGCAGGGGTTCATGATGGGGAAGCGGTGCTCGTCCGAGTGGATAGCGCTCACCACCCTGGGCATCAATCCGGCGCAGCAGCTGGAACAGGTCATAGCGCCAGGGCGTAGCAATTAATAACGGCCAAAAGTCCTCAGATAAACGCCGGGACGGGCTTTGCCTGGCATCCGCTGGCTGGCTCATATCAGCGACCTTTTGCCGAGGCGCGGCGGCCAGTAACCCACTTCACCACGCTGCTGGCTGGTCAGCGTCAATTCCGTAAAGCTGTTAATTGCCACCAGACGAGAGAAGACACGCTCCAGCACACTGCCCAGCAGCCATGGGCTGGAGCCGGAAAACGCCTGCTCATCAACATTCAGCTCAATGGCGATGCCACGTGCCGAAACCATGGGCCCCGGTTGCGGCACTCGCCGGTAGACAGCCTGAAGCTGACAGTGGCGAATACCCTCGATCTGTCGGGCAACCGCGGCTTCAGCAAGATTGGCGTACAAACCCAGCAGCTGACGTAACGCCGCAGCGCCCTGCCCGTCATCACCATCCATCAGGCTGAGATAATTCATCTGTAAATGGCTGATTAACCGCCAGGTTATTTCTCCTTCCGCTAATGCCGGACGTGGTGATGTCGGCCCTTTACACAGGCTAAGCTGGCATATCGGCACCGAATCAGACATGACAAAATTTGCTTGATCCTGTTGCAGAAATAACAGGGGCAAATCACGACTGGTACAGGTGACTTCGGCAGTCAGATAGCGCAGATCCTGATGCCACGGTGAGTGATGCGCATCAACCAGTGACAGAAACACTTCGGAGCCGATATAGCCGGTGCGCGTGCCATAGCGTCCGGCATTTTCCGACAAGGTGCGTGGCTCACGGCGCAGCGAAAAATAAGCGCCATAATCACCATTATCCTGACTGAAAGTGTGCCAGAACGGGCGGAAAACTTGCTCTTCACGCTGGCTGCTACTGCTGGCAAATAACTTCTGAACTGAAAAAATTTCGTAGTCCAGTGGGCGAATATTATCGACCACCAGATGGTATTCATTGAGGCTTTCGCTGATGTTTTGCCGCTCGGTAAGTTTCGGAAAAAGATTGATCACCGGCGTACAGTGCAGCGCCAGATAACTGGTATCGACTATCCGCTCGAGGGCAATATCACTCTTATCCAGCAGGACAATAATTTCGAATCCGCGCATTCCGCTACTGCACTTCACTACCTGCTGCAGTTGGTTCACGCTGATAAACTGGTAGCGCGCCGGAAAAGCAAAATACTCCTGCAACAGACGGTAGCCGTCGAAGTTACGTAAGTCATCGGGTAACAGCGCCTGATGGGCGGCAAATCCCTCATGCACCAACGCCTCATCATCCAGTATGATGTGCTGCGGTTGCACGCCATCGATCCGGCAAAACAGGCCAACCCGATGCTGTATGACCAGCTCAAGTAATTGCTGTGCCTGAATATCCGGGCCGCTCAGGAAAAACATCAGATGGTCAAAGCTGAGGTGGCTCAGCACGACGTTATCGAAACATTCAAGCTGAATACGTAATGCACTTACGGCACCACGCTGGTTAAGCCCCAACTGACCCAGCGGAATATCTGCCGGCACGCCACCCAACTCGACATTTTTGACCCGCAGTGGCTGCAATATCACTTCCTGAGCGGTGGTATAGCTACAGGTTATCCCCTCTTTTTTCAACGTCAGGCTTTCCATCATGCTACCGCGCGGTACGCGAAACCCATTGCTGAGATCGCCCTTACGACTGTCAGGATGCAGCTGTGCAATCGCCATTGAAGGAGTCGGAGCCAGATAATTAGGGGCGATCATTTCCAGTAAATATTGGGAAAAGCGCGGGAACTGCGCATCCATTTTGAGCTGCACCCGTGAGGTCAGAAAGGCAAAACCTTCCATTAAACGCTCGACATATGGGTCAGCGACGTCAATTCCCTGCATCCCCAGCCTGCCGGCCACTTTGGGGAAGCGTTCAGCAAACTCGGCACCCATCTCACGTAAATAGGCCAGTTCACGGTTGTAATATTCGAGCAGTTTACTGTCCATAGTTAACCCACATCCTGCAGCTCGAAATGACCATTTTCCAGATCGACTTCACTGCGAAACAGAAACTCAAGCGGGTATGGCACACACCAGAGTCGACCACGAATTTCAATCGATAACTGATTATGCAATTCGCATGGCTTACCGCTGGACAGACAATCGACCAGCAGTTCCTGCGGTATTATTCTGGGTTCAAAATGCAGAATTGCCGCCGTAATTTTGCGTTGTAAATCGGGCCATTGAATATCACTCATTCGCTT
This sequence comes from Winslowiella sp. 2C04, assembly GCF_050037805.1. Lineage (NCBI taxonomy): Bacteria > Pseudomonadati > Pseudomonadota > Gammaproteobacteria > Enterobacterales > Erwiniaceae > Winslowiella > Winslowiella sp. 2C04. The sequence goes on from NZ_CP188300.1 coordinate 4,095,878, forward strand.
GCCAGCCAGTGGCGCGAGGCCAAAATTAAAGGTGGAACGCTGAATATGGATAAAAGGATGCAGGTTAAGCTGGCTTTCACTGCTTACCGCATTAAACAGCCACTGCAAGTCGCGCAGTACGTTGCGGCGCAATTCACTTTGGGTAATCAATCGGTTGCCGGGCAATTCCTGCTGTTTGTCGGGCTGGTTATCGGTAAGTCGATCCAGTAATGAGGGTTGCATAGTGTCGCGCGCGTTCAGCGACTGCTTTTTATTACGCGCCTGATACCCCGCATACAGTATTTCGCGGCTACTCAGTGCATTACGTCCGTTGAAAAGGTCACTCATCCTGAGTCTCTTTGCTGCCGAAAGTTATTTGATGGTGCGCCAGGCACCGACGGTAGGATCTTTAAGTTGGGGCTGTAATGTCTCAACCAGCACCAGGGTCAATGCCGTCTCATCGGCAATGTGCGGCGACCAGACTTTTCGCACCTCACCGAGCAGCGCTTGCAAATGCTCTTCATCTTTAACCTCTGCCTGAGCAAGCTGAATCGCAATAGTGCCATCTGTCTGCCAGCCGCTGAGCTGGCTGATATAAGGTAAAATCATCCAGCTGTCAGGCGACTCGCTGTGATGCAGCACCATCCGTTGATTATTAACGGTGGTAATTGTCAGGTTATCGTCGATGGCCGTGCTCTTCAGTCCCTGCACCTGAAAACCTTGCAGAAAGATAGCGTTAAGATTTTTGGCCGCGCCCTGCTCAATTTGCGTCACCTGGCTCTGACCACTCAGCCAGCCATCACTGCCACATTGCGCACCCTGTTTCGCTGGCACAAACAACGCGCTGGCGGTGCTGTTTTCCCCCCAATAACCCCGAAAATGGCATCCTTCAATCAAACTAAACTGAAGCCACGGTGTGGTATCTGCAGCAACAGCCGCAGGCAGCACCTCGATTGATGGGCTCACCGGTGGGGCCGTGGTTTCGCTGGCGGTAGTCTCAACACGCAGCCCCCAGCTTTCCGCTTTCGACGCGCTTCCCTGCGCCAGCTTTTTGCCATCGCCATCATTCATTTGCCATTTCAGTTGAGTAAGAGCAGGACACTGTTTTTCCAGCAGACTGCCCACGCGCGGCAAGAAGTCATTGAGCACGGCGGGCTGTTCAGAGCCGGTAGACACAATGCGCACCGGCAGCTCTGCCGCACACCAGCCTGCCGGGCTGGTATCCGCCTGGTCGTCAATCCACACCTCCAGCTTTAATGAGGGAGAAAAGACCACGCGATAATCCTGTGCACTGACGTTAAACGCGGCCAGCAGCGTTAACATTAATAACATACTGAATTTCATAGCTTTCCTTAGCTCAATCGCGAATGGGAAAAAACTGTGCCGTCTCTGACAGCGAGTGCAGCAGCGTGGTGTCCTGTGGCGATCCTATCCAGACGGCGATGGCACTGTAGTTGTCCTGCCTGACGTCGATGCGTTCATCAGTTTTCTTTACTATCTGATGCATCAAAGTCAGCCACTCTTGCGGGGTATTCACCATATGTAATGCCTGCTGCATATGCTGCCGGGAGACTTCATGCCAGAAGCCATCCGTACAGAGCAGGAACACATCACCATCTTCAATCGGCACTACATCGCTGTAACTGGCATCGCGTTCCTCATCGCCCATGCCAAGTGCAAAATAGAGCAGATTGCTGTTAATACCCTCGGTTTGATGCCCGGCATCCTTCATCTGCTGCACCAGACTGTGATCGAGGGTGATATGAACAAGGTAACCACGGCGAAAAAGATACAGGCGGCTGTCGCCTGCGTGTGCCCAGTAAGCCAGCTGATAATCGCGGTCAATAAATAAACTGACCATAGTGGTGCCCATGCGGCAGTACTGCGGTTGTGCTTTCTGCTGCTGGCGTATCGCGTGATTAGCCTCCGTCACATACTGACGAATATGCTGGGCATCGAGATGCTGCTGGCCGTCAAAGCCATTAACCAGCGTATTGCAGGCCAGTTTTGCCGCCACCTCCCCACCGGGAAAACCCGCCACGCCGTCGCACACCACAAAGCAAGCGGAGCGCTCACCAATAATTTCTCCCGTCTGATCCTGATTAGATTCGCGATCGCCCTGATTCGACATTGATGCAACGGTGATATTCATCATTTATCCAATCGATCCTGAGAGTCTTTAAACTGGTTAACTTCCATGTCGTAGGCATGTAAGAAGGCCTCACCAAACAACGTGTGAAAGTCATCTTCGATTTCGCCGGCAATTTGCTGGTAGCGCCTGCTGTACTGCTCCCACAACGTCGCTTTCCGGCTGCGCGGAAATGACAGGCGCGACGTTATTCCCTCGCTGCGCGCCTCCTGCTCGAGCTGTTCAGGATTAAAAGATTGCAGCATTGAGGCGATGATGGCGCGGATCCCGGCGATCATGCCAAGCTGGTGCGCCTGCAGATCAACCAGCGCATCACGCACCGATTGGGTAGGCGGCATAAAACCTGGCATCCTGCTGCCGAACATCTGCATCAACACCGTTTTGCCCGACGGTAACAGCTTGAAAGGATTATTCGCTTCATCAAGGATCACCGTCATTTCTGCTTTGACACCACGCTTGAGAATTGAGCGGGAAGAGAGTAGCGCCACCGTGCCCTGTGAAAACATACTGAGCATCTGCCCGAGCTGCTCCATATTATGGGGTTCAAAACGCGGCGTCGGCTGCATATCGTTTAATCCCATACCATTTATCAATGCCTGCAATAACTCCCCTTGCAACGCTTCGCTGCTGTCCGGCTGTGACGACTGATGCGCAACATTATTTGCTACCGGGTCGATGCGCAGACGCCCTTTTGGCGCCGGCGTTACCGTCCGCGCTACCGCCTGCGGCGTGGGTAAGGTAATACCGTCATACTGCGGATCGCTGTGAGGTGGAACAACGGCAGTTGGCACCAGCGGCGATGAATTCGGCAAACCAACCGCATCATCGCTCAGCGCCGTCTCCGCCATCATCAATCCAAGCGGATCGAGGCTAAGCTGCGTCGAGCCAAATAGCGCCAGCGGATCCTGTTGCTCCTGATAGGTATTAAGTGACCGTTCAACCTTCGTTTGATCAGAGGGTTGCAGCAAAGTGCTGGGCGTGGGATCGGCAAACAGGCTGTCAGTTTGAAACAGCGGATCGTTACAGAATAACTCTTCTGGCAAGCGCTGCCGCTGTTCTGGAATCAGCGTCACGCTCTGATCTGCCAGCAGCGACAGCGGATCAAGAGGATTACGATCAATGCAGACAGGTTCGGTGAACGGATTCGCCTCTCTCTCCACTGACGATACCTTCGGGCCGGAAATGTTGCCAGCGGCTGCAAACTCCTGCACCAGATCGTCCCAAATCTCACCGGGAACAGACGTGGATGCGCATATTTTCACGGGTGGCGGCGATGCCATTGCTGGCCTGTCCGCGACAGTTACCGGCACATCCACTTTGAGATCGTTTACCTGCAAACGATAATCATCAATTCCAATAATATCGCCATCCTGCAAATCGACCTGTCGGCCGCGCTCCAGAGGAATATCGTTGAGTATGACGCGAGTAACATTACCGCGATTAGTAATACGGCAATCCCCTTCGGCAGTGATATGAACAATGGCCTGCAAACGGGATATTGTGCGCTCATCATCTGGCAGTACCAGATTATTATCGATTCCCCGGCCAATCGTGCCGCCAGGCGGCAGAAAATCACAACGGCTCTGCGGCGGCTGATGACCATTTTTGATGGTTATAATCGTAAATCGCATAACGTTTTCCTGCGGTTGAGGTGTTCACCTTTCCAGCCATAAATCCGCAACCTTCAGGTGAGAGCGGTCTTGTTAAGAACTACTTCATTATTCCGGAGTCTTCTGCCACTAACTTATTCTGATTTAATACCATCAGGTGCCAATAGTTAATATTGGTAATAGCAGGAGATAACAGATAACTATATTCACCATGATTAAAATGGTAACCAATCACAGGTTTATCACCTGATAGTTTTACCGCCCGCCCCTGCAAATAAAGCGAACCACCGGTAGCCAGGCTCACCGAGTGAAACCTGACGTTTTCACAATTTTCAGTGGTAATATCACATTGCGACTCAATCTCGATAGTAAAATGGCGACCATTAAAGATTGAGGAAATTTCCGCCATACTGTTAAAAGACGATAAAATCATAAAAATAAAAATCGATATTTTCGATAAAAACCTCATGTTAATCCCTTAATTTTGAATAATATCCTTAGTTCATTGCTGGTTTATGCAATTAATACTCTCTGTATATTGCGAAGCATAGTTTTATAGATTATCAATCTAAATGATAGATTTTTACTTGTAACGGTCAGGAAGTTATCGCGAATATATAAAAACAATACCTAAACATTTAAAAATTTAGTTAAACTGAAAAAAGCTCAAACTGCCAGATAATTAATTGACGGATACATTATCACTTGTTTAATCAGGGCATATAATATTTATCGAAAATAGAAATTGCCTCACCACTACTTAAAAGCAAGGTACACTTGAGTACGTTGTAATTACTTTTTACCGAACCGTCTAATTTTAATCTTAGATACTCCTCAATAAGAATATCACCTTCATTAAATGCCTCGACTGGCAACTTACTGAGTTCTAACCAAACTGCGGCGCTTTTAAAGGCGTCATCCATTAATTTACTTTCAGAATCAATCTTACCAATACAGCGATCAATCAACCAGTTATTAAAAATAGCTTTCTGTGACAAACCTTCAGGGGAAGGAGGAGTAACAGAAATTGCGGGTAACGAGATGGCACATAAAAAAATGATAATAAATATGTTCATTTTAAATTTCATAGCGCAGTAATCTCACTGATAAAATGCTGCGCATTGAGGTTGAGAAAATTTCCGTCATATTTTCTGATTGTCTAATTATCCTGTTTATCCCGATACTCCATAATTAAATCATTCAGTTCGCTGCTATGGAAAAAATCTAAACATTTCGCCATTGTCATCGGTTGTCCTGATTCACTTAAATAGTTTTTAGCTAAAAATTTTTTTCCCAACTCTCTGGCAGCAGTGTAAGCAGATAGTGAGTAATCGCCAAACTCCAGATAGCCTCTTGCAGCAGCAGCAGCATCATCTTTTACCTCACGACTCTTATAACCCTGAGCAATGCAGGTACTGAATGCATAGTTTTTGATATATTGCTGTGCCGAGTCGTTGATTTTTGCGGGTAGCTGAAGTGAGATCATCGAGATGAAGATCAAAATAATCAGTCTAATAACCATAATGATGCCTCACTGGATACCGGAAAGTAACATCTGTCAGAACATAATGATCCATTCCACAATGTCACGTGTCCGCTGGCATCCCGCCAACCATTAACCGAGAAAATCAATATTCCTTTTACCCCCTGAAAGTCTGCTCCTGTAGGGTATTGTATTACAATTTCTGGAGGCCCATACTCTTCAATAAGATATGCAATAAGGTCTTTTACACGATATATATACCAGTTCCTGTCAGCACCAGAAACAGTTTTCCATACACCTCTTTTTATTCTATTATTAGAGTAATTTAATGCATAACTCATTCTAATAGCGCATGCATTTGTAAAACCTGCAACAGGATCATTAACACCCAATCTTATATTTACCCCTACACTTCCACCAATTATCTCTCCAACCTTATCAACTGATACATTGATCTCACTAAACCGCTGCCAGACATTTAAAAATAAAGGTCTTTCCATATCAAATACCTCTATTACGCTTTAGAAAACCCAAACCATAGAGATTATGAATTTCTAAGATGTCATTAATATAGTCAAATAATATCAATACTGCTCAAGCCATAGTAAAATAGCAATCTCCCAATTTGAGAGATTGCCAGTTACTTACATCTCTCTGTTCCCTTTAATATCCCATCCCATACTGGTTTCCGCACCTCGACCGCCAGAGCTGGTTTGCTCCCAATACTGTTGTCTTACTCTGGCACCCTGAAAACTATAGGTGATACCAAGCGTATCGTTCTTGGTTGCACCGCTATAATCAACTGAAGTGACCAGCACATCCTCCAGCGTAATCTTCGCATATTCAACCTGTTGCCCTCCGGCTTTACACAGCGAAAGCTCAATGTTCTTCACCCTTTTTCCGTTAGAGCAAAACTGCAGTAGTGCCGTAACAGATTTATCAATCAATGTTGTAATATGAAGATTAGTGAAACTGACTTTTCCCGCTGCATCACCTGAACTGCCTTGTTGTGATGCTCCCCAGGAAAAAGAGCTAATATCTGTCCAGCCGACGTGATTGGCATCTTTCGATTCACCGGTCACACCGTCAACTTTCATAAACATATCAATAGGCATAATTATCTACTCTTAAGTTAATTTTGCTTTACCCTTGCACCTGAAACTGCTGATGCTTCAGCAGTTACTTCAGATATCGGGTAGAGATAAAGCACTGATATGGCATGCAGAAAATCATGGGGTAAAATAAAACGTTCCATGTTTTACCTTTGCCGCGATCCTGAATATCGCTGCTACATGTGATTATTCAGAGGGTATGACCATAGAGATAGGGTCAAATTAGTTACTTAGCGTTGTCCTGATACCAATTGCTGAAAGGATCATTATCGATAACCTCTTTGGATAACTTATCCAGTTCAGCGCTATGATAAAGCCTCAGGCAATTGATAATATATCCGTTTGATATTACTCCCGAGTCATTATAGAAATAATTCTCTTTCGATTTAAAGGAGTTAATAATTGCATTTATCTTTATATCTCCTGAATCAATGTTATATGGCATCCATTCACGCATAGCGTTTGCCGTTCTCGCCGCATCATCTGAAAATATTTTATTTTCAGATGATAACTGAGCAATACATCGGGTGAGAGTTAAATCTTTTACCACCTGATAGTAAGGCATGCGTTTTATAAAGCTAACAGAATTCTTGATTCCTTCAGCACAAGGTTGAAAAGAAACGAGTATACGTTTTAAGTGAATTAATCTGTTCTTGCTGCACATCTTACTGCAAAAAAAAAATTCTTCTGGACATAACTGTCTTCGTACTTAGCCCGCTTATTTTCAAATAATATGGCGCATAACGGTTAACCCATATCACCCGATTTTAGCGATGGCAATTTAGAAACCAGCCGCAAAGAAACCGTTAAGCCTTCCAGCTGATAATGCGGACGCAGAAAGAATTTCGCCGCGTAATACCCAGGCGTGTCTTCACTTTCTTCCACCACCACTTCTGCTGCCGCCAGTGGTTTACGCGCTTTAGTCTCCTGTGAGGAATTTTTCGGATCGCCATCGACATAATTCATCACCCAGTTATTCAACCAGTGCTGCATTTCGTCACGCTCGCGAAAAGAGCCGATTTTGTCGCGGACAATACACTTCAGATAATGAGCAAAACGGCAGCAGGCGAACAGATAGGGTAAACGTACCGCGAGACGAGCGTTGGCGGTGGCATCGCTATCGTGATACTCCGCGGGCTTCTGCAATGACTGTGCACCGATAAAGGCGGCAAAGTCAGAGTTCTTGCGGTGTACCAGCGGTATAAATCCGTTTTTCGCCAGCTCCGCTTCACGGCGATCGCTGATAGCGATTTCCGTCGGGCACTTTAAATCAACCCCACCATCATCACCCGGAAATGTATGTGCTGGCAGATTCTCGACTGCACCGCCGGATTCCACTCCGCGTATTGAGGTGCACCAGCCATACTGTTTAAACGATCGATTAATGTTTGCCGCCATCGCATAGGCCGCATTGCTCCAGGTGTAATTACTGTGGTCAGCGCCGTCACACTGCTCTTCAAAATTAAAGTTATCAACCGGATTGGTGCGAATACCGTAGGGCAGGCGTGAAAGAAAACGCGGCATCACCAGACCGAGGTAACGCGCATCCTCAGATTCACGCAGGCTGCGCCACGCGGCATACTCGGTGTTCTGAAAAATTTTGCTCAGATCACGTGGATTAGCCAGCTCCTGCCAGGACTCCATCTGCATAATACCTGCCGCCGTTCCGCTGATAAACGGGCAGTGAGAAGCCGCACCAATACGTGCCATTTCGCCGAGTAACTCCACGTCCTGCGGGCTGTGATCGAAATAGTAATCTCCCACCAGACAGCCGAAAGGCTCGCCGCCGAACTGGCCATACTCCTCTTCATAGACCTTTTTAAAAATTGGGCTTTGGTCCCAACTGACACCTTTATAACGCTTCAGCGTGCGCCCCAGCTCACGCTTTGAGATGCTGATAAAGCGCACTTTGAGCATTTCATCACTCTCGGTGTTATTCACCAGATAGCTCAGCCCGCGCCATGCACCTTCCAGCTGGCGAAAATCCGGGTGATGAATAATCTGGTTGATCTGCTGAGACAGCTTTTGATCAATTTCGGCTATTAACGCCTGGATAGTTCGGTAAGCATCATTGGATAGCGTCAGGCTGTGTTCGAGAGCCTGCTGTGCCAGAGTCTTTACCGCGCTTTCAACGGCTGCCCGTGCCTGATCGCTTTTCGGTCGAAACTCTTTGTTTAACAGGGCGCTAAATTGGTCTTCACTAAACTGCTGCACAGATTGCTCGGGCTGTAGTTGATTCATCAGTTACCCCTCTTTATCCGGGCTGTTGGCCGCTTGATCCGCCGACTGCGGTACATAGCTCAACGATTTTAGTAAGCCAGGATCCTGCAGAATATTCGCTATCAGCTGCTCGGCACCATTTTTGCCATCCATATAAGTCAGCAAATTTGACAGCTGAGTCCGGGCATCAAGCAGCTGGCTCAGCGGCGCGACTTTACGGGCCACGGCGTCTGGTGAAAAATCATTGAGGCCATGAAAAGTCAGGTCGATATTCAATCCTTCCTCTCCGGTCAGGGTGTTTTCGGTACGGAACGTCACCCGAGGCTCAAGAGCTTTCATACGATCGTCAAAATTATCGACATCAATATCGATAAATTTGCGATCGCCGATTTCCGGCTGATTTTCACCTGACTTACCGACCAAATCCGCCATTACGCCCATGACAAAAGGCAGTTGTACTTTGCGATCGGCACCATAAACTTCCACGTCGTATTCAATTTGCACGCGTGGCGCACGATTTTGGGCAATAAACTTCTGCCCGCCAGCTTTGTTGTTATGCATAGTTCGCTCCATCTGTTAGGCGATACAGGAAAGAAAGGGACGACTGAGGCCAGTGGCATTCAGTTAGCACGTCGGCCAAAGATATTTTCCAGCTGATTAACGCCGTCTGGTGCCAGCTCGCGCACCATATCCATAAAATCCAGTCCAATAACCCGCTGCACACGCTCGATCATTAGCGGAGCAGGATGTCCCGGCTCGTATTCGGTAAAATACTGTTTAACCTGCTCCAGCATCAGCAGAGCGTCACCACGTGACTGAGGACCGGAAGCTCTCCAGATCGGCTCCTTTGACTGCGGCAGAATTATGGCAGCGGTGGTCTGCTTTATTTCATCTGCGCTGCTGGCTGACGTAATCATCATTGCAACAGGGGTTATACGGCAGGCCTGCTCGACCGTGCTGACTGTTTTCATCAGCTGATTCATTGCAGGAACGCCCGCTTCCCCTAGCTGTTCTGTCAGCATCAGCTTGATAGTTTGCAAGCACTCACTTATTGTTTTGATCGCATCAATATTGGGATGCTCACTGCGTGACAGTTCATCCATCAATCGTACGCGGCCGCCGGGATAATCAGGAAAGTCAGTTTTGCTGCCTTCCAGTAGCGCGAAGGCATCACGCAAACTGATTTCATCAGCCACTGAACGCAACAGCGGCGCCTGACGGACCGCCAGGGTTAAGGCTGATTTATCACTCAGTCCCGCCAGCACGTTAATACGATAGTGAGGACTCACTTCGCCCCACTCTTCCAGCGCCGGATAAAGCGATTGCCAGAATTGTTGTAGTGACTGTGTAATCAGCTGCAAACCTTTGGCATAACCGCTCAGGCCTTTAAGCTGTGTCCATGCACGAGTCAGAGCCAGCATTGCACGCAGATCTTTACTACGAAGCAGCAGCCCGGATGCCAGCGCTTCAACTTTGTTCCAGTCGGCCGGTTCGGCGGGGATCAGGGTGTCGCCAAATTGCTGTTCAGCCTTGCCGGCGCAGGCAAGCTCCATCGCGATAAAATCAGCGTCATATTCAAGGTTTTCTCCACAAGGTCGCTCGGCACTAAGCGGCGCTAATAATGCATCGAGATCCATATCGATTCCTTTCTTCAGGTTTAGTCGAACATTGGCGGATAGAGGCCATGGCGTCCCGGCCTTGCACCTCCAGCCGGATCAAACAGCAGCGAAAACAGCTGGCCGGTCAGATTGCCGCTATGAACATGGGTATAAAGAGGGAAACCATCGGTCTGATTACTCCACCAGAAACTGGTGTAATGCTGCGGATCAAAACAGTCGGAAACCTGCTTCCAGCTCAGGGTGCTGATATTGTCGCCATAGCCGATCACATCAAAAATATCCGAGCGTTGGTCTGCTGCCGGATCCGGTGGTGCGGGAATAGCCAGCAGCGCCTGGTCAAGTTGTTCAGCGGAGTAGCAATGGTGTACAGCATGCTTCAGAGCGCTACCCAGCTGCTGATACCATTCACCGGCCATTGACAGCATCTGCGGTGACCACTGCGTTGAGGTAAAGGTGCGTTGCGCGCAAACCGGATAGTGACGACCGACACTGTCAGATGCCGGCAGCAGGCACCCCATCTGTATCAGCTGACTGTCCAGCATCGGCGGCACAACAAAATTCCATACCGGCGCGTGGCTAAAATGACGTCCATTCGCCTGCCGCTCGCCAGCATTTTTTTGCCAGTTAACCAGCCCGACCTGAAACCAGTGGGTCCATTGATTGATCAACGCGTCAGGGAAGCGTCGCTGCAAAAAGTCTCCGGCACTGGGTAATTTTCCGTACCAGCCAATCACAGTGGAATTACTCATTATCATTTCCTTACAGCTATGGGCATGAGAAGCCGGGAAGTTGAAACGGATTGCGGATACTGTTTGGCGTAAACTCCAGAGTGACCTGATGACCATCCAGATTAAAGCTGGCCTGACGGCTCAGATTGCTGCTGCCGTTGGCCAGACGTGCACGATCAAAAAAGCGGTTAAGCGCCCATGGGCCACTGGTCACCAGCGTTGACGTCTTACCGTTAGCCAGCCCCAGCTGCATACGCACCTGACTGGTACCACCCGTGCCGGGCCAGCTCACCAGCTGTACCACCTGCGGTCCATGGCTGTAGCGCAGGATCTGACCATCAACATCCAGCGTAAGAGTTAAGATGTCGTTGTCCATGCTCACCGTGCGCACCGTGGTACGAAAAGAGGGAGCACTGGCTCCATTGGCAAAAAAAGCATCGCGAATGCTCTGCGCCTGCTGAAACGGTCGCAGGATGGCCTCCCCGCCGGGTAATGTTTTTCCGTCAATACCTGGCATAAAACGCCAGCTGGCTTGGGTGGTATCAACTTTATTGGCCAGGTTATCGCGAAAAAAACTGTCCATCAGCCCACTGCCGGGAGCAAACATTCGTGCCAAATCGTCCGGCGTCACCTCTGAACGGCCCGAACGCGCCAGCGGATAGCGACCGGCAATGGCCTGACGGCAAAAACTGCCAACTTCAACATTGATACGCTTGCTGACGTTTTCCAGGTCACGCCGCTGGGTATCGCTGCTGGCTCCCACCGCCAGACTGCTCAGCATGGTTTGTAATGGACCCGGCAGACGCCCTGCACTGGCCTGCAAGCGGCTGATTGACTCCGCGGCGGGCGGTGGCATACCACTATTCGCCGCATCCTGAACCGCGGTCAGATAGCGATAAAGATCATCAATTTGATGGAGAATATCGTCGAAAACCAGGGCGCTGCCGCCTTTTTCCAGCGGTTGTGCCAGCTCAATCAACGCGGCAAAGTGATGGTTTACCGCCTGCTCGGGCGACGGCGGCGAATCGACCCGTGCTGTCGGCTGCGGCGCACGAAACAGTGCCTGTAAGGTTTGTGCCGCACGACCAGATGGTACTTCCGGAAGCGGCTTCACCTCGCCGCCCTGCTCTGGTAAGCGTTCCAGCATCAGATAATGGCTGAGATTAACCACCAGCCTGCGCAGCGGTGAATTGTTGCCGGAGAGCAGACGCGCGGTATTAATGCGCTGCGCCAGGTTGGCGCTGTTGTTCAGCTGGATATCCTGCATCAATCCTTCCCACTGAGCGATATAGTCAGTGAGATAGAGCTGACGCACTGCACTGTCGATTTGCTGCTGGTCCTCGTTCTGGCTGTGGCCACCCAGCACCCATATGTCGTCCTTATGCAACTCGGCGGTGACGCCATCGATGTTTTTATTAAAATTGTTCCAGTATCCCTCTGGAGTAAACAATCCGTTAATTCCCTCAATGGCAGAAGCGCCGCTCTTGCGCGAAAACACCAGCTCACTTTGTGGCCCGCCAAGAGATGACAGAGAGGCTGGTTTTAAGTTTGCGTTAGGCTCCAGTAGCCGTTTCAGGCGTCCATAAACACGCTGTGATAAAGGAACCTGATTAATGAGTGCCTGCTGGCGGGTAATCAGATTGTCATCACGTGCATAAGGAGACGTCTGTCGCTGAGGTTCCAGTAACTGCGTCAGATGGTCTTCAAGCTGTTTAATCTGCTGCTGGGTTATCCCCGATGACAGATTTCGCTGCACATTCAACATCAGCCAGGCGTGCAAAAACTTACCGTCGTAGCGTTCAGGCAGATAAAGCATTTGATAAGCCTTTAATGCTTCATAACTGTAATCCGCATCGCTGCCGTTATCATTGCGCAACCAGTGCGTCATCGCCTGTGCCGCCAGCGGCAATAACAGCTGGCGTAGTGACTTCTGATATAACGTCATGGAGGCATCGCTGACCTCAACGCCGCGATACAGCCCCATGCGCCACGTCAGCGGTGGCGCGGTAATATCAACACTCTGGCTTTGCGGCAAATATCTCAGCTGGTTGAGAAACGGAAGCAGTGTAAACAGATCGTTCTCGCCGCTAATTTGTAGCTGCTTGCTTTGCTGCTCAATCGGCGGCACTTTTTGCTGTACTTCGTGCAGCCAGCGCTGATTGTGGTGATAACTGGTCAGCCAGAGGACAGCAGCGATAACCAGTAACGTCGCCAGCAACAAATAGCCAGACCACAACACCGCACGGTTACGCAGCTCCCACCAGCGGTTACTGCTTGCCAGTCCCGACTCCTGAAAAATCACATCCTGCAGCAGATTTTTCAGAAAGAAACTCTGGCCTTTATTTGCCGGAACCGGCGCAGCTTTATTAACCCGCTTCCAGGCGTTATCGGTATTTACATGCGGCTCTTTGTCCGCAACCGGCTGCAACTGCATGGCCCGATGCAGTTCGCCCATTACTCGATCAAAGGGCAGCCCCTCCTGAGTTCCGCTGGCAAAATAAATTCCTCGAGGGAAAAAAGGCGCTTCAAAGTCAGAACGAGAAAACACATTGCCAAGCATCTCAATCAGCAGATGACGTAATGCGGCAAACTGTTGAGGAAACAGATAACTTTCGGCGCGAGCCTGAGTATTTTGTTCCTGTAGCAGAGTATCCGGCAGCCCGGCCTCCAGCCTTTGTTGCAGCTGCGAATAGTGATAACTGCATGTCTCAGCCAGATCAAAATCCGCCTGTTCAACCCGCTCGCGAGGGAAAGTAAAGCCCCAGATCTGATCGCGCTGCGCTTTATCAAAGCCGGCAAAATAGGCGTTAAAGCCTTTCAGTAAGTCGGTTTTGGTTACCAGCACATATACCGGGAATCCAATGCCTAACTGTTGATGCAGCTCGGCCAGTCGCTGATGCAGTGAGCGAGCGTGCTGCTGCGCAACCTGCGGATCCTGCGTCAGCAGATCGGCCACGCTGATCGTCAGGATGACGCCATTAATTGGCTGGCGAGCGCGATATTTACGCAGTAATGTAATAAAACGCTGCCACTCTCCGGCATCTTGCGCCTGCTGGCTCTGTTGCAGAGCGTAACGCCCGGCGGTGTCTATCAATACCGCTTCACTGGTGAACCACCAGTCGCAGTTGCGCGTTCCCCCGACTCCGCGCAATGCGGCTTTGCCAAAACTGTCGGCAAGTGGAAAGTGCAAGCCAGAGTTGAGCAGCGCCGTCGTTTTACCTGCGCCCGGCGCGCCAATAATCAGATACCATGGCAGTTGATAAAGATACTGGCGACTTAACGCCTGGATCCAGCGCGGCTGGAACTTACTTTCGGCGCGGATGAAATGCGCTTTTTTCAACAGCTGAGATGCTTCATTAAAACGCTCCGCCAGCTGCTGCTCTTCGCTGGTGAGCCTCTTAGGCTGGTCCGTACCGGGCGGGGACACGCGGCTGAGGCTTCCGATGAGTTTGCGGTTAAGCCAGGCGTTATATAAACGGGGTATAACGCGGCTGATTGCCCACAGCAGGTAGAGCAAGCCAATCAGTATCTGGCGATTAACTTCGGGCTCGAGTGGCCGGGCGTCAGCAACAGAGAGCAGTGGGCCGACCGTCCAGATGATAAAAGCCAGCGCGGAAATGCCGATAAATCCCCACATCAATCGGCTGGTCATGATAGCGAAAAGTCTGTTCAGCATGCGTTAATTTCCTTGCGACCGGCGATTCAGCTCTGCCCGGGTATTCTCGGGTGCAACCAACAGCGTTATTTCAACCCGTCGATTGCGGGCGCGGTTCTCTGAGCTATCATTGGCTACCAGCGGACTGTTCTCACCGCGCCCTTCAGCTGTTACGCGCTCTGGTTGCGTCAGGTGTGACTGTAATATCTGACGCACCGACTCCGCCCGTGCCAGCGACAGCTCATAATTCGATGCAAAGCGCACGCTGCGTATCGGCAGATTATCGCTGTAGCCCGCCACCTGAATCTGACCACTGACGCTGTTCATCGCCTGGGCGATGCGATCCAGCACCGCCCGATAATTACTGCGTACCGTGGTTGATGCCGAGGCGAACAGACCGTCACCATTGATCGTCACTACGCTCTGATCGGCCTCATCTCGCACGCTGACCAGCCCCTGTTCGATTTCCGTCCGCAGAAACCCCCGCAGGTTAAGTGCCGGTGGCGGTGGTGGTGCCGGATGAGGAATAGTGACGTCAGGCAGAGCAATCTGATAGATCGCCGCCAGTACCGGGCTGACACGATCGCTTAGCCGCCAGTTAAGCGCGATATAAAACAGGCAGGCCAGAAAACCGGCCAGTGCAGTCATCGTCCAGAGCGGCACTACCGGTCGCCACAGCTTGCTGATTTGGGGTTGATCCAGCGGATGTGGCGATAACGGCAATGAATAACTACCGCGCACGCCGTGAATCATCTGCAATAATCGCCGTTTAATGGTTTCCAGCTGTGAGCGCCCGTTGTCCAGCACGCGATAGCGCCCTTCGAAGCCCAGCTGCAGGCAGAAGTTGATCAGCTCCAATAACCAGAGATGTTCCCGCGGGCTTTGCGACAGCTTAGCCAGCAGCTGGAAGAACTTTTCACCGCCCCAGGTTTCATTATGAAAAGTCACCAGCAAACCGCTGCCAGGCCAGACACCTCTGCTACCCCACGGGGTCAGCGCGGCAGCCTCATCCAGCGCGGTGCACAAGCAATAGCGCGCGCCAACGATCATTTCATAGGGCAATCCTGTGCGCTGGCAATGCATCTCAAATTGACGGATCTCGTCGATCAGCTGCTGACGTAATCCCGCTGGATCAGCGTGCGTGACGCAATGGCGAATATCAGGAATGGCATTGAGTAACGAATTAGCCGCAACCACCAACAGGTTGCTGCTGTGCGCGCCAGGGTAAATGGTATTACTGCCGGTGGATTGTCGTTCCTGCATCATGATTGCTCATTGACCGTTATTCAGACTGAATGACTGCGTATTGCCCAGAACTGCATCTCCAGGCCGGGAAAATCTCCCGCCAGATGCAGGGCAAAAGCGCCGGACTTTTCCATTTCCTTCCACAGTTCACCGCCCTTCTCCAGCTCAAAATAGCTGTAGCCAGCATGCCAGGGAATTTGTGGTGGTGGTGTTGGCATTACGCGCAGCACCAGGCCGGGCAACTGCAGATGCACCAGGTCACGAATTTTTGCCACTGGCGCGATTTTCATTTGCGCCGGAAAATGGATATGCAGTGTTTCGCCAGGAATATCGGCACGCACCGCCAGCACAAAGCCAAACTCACGAAGCATTGCATTGTCGGTTACTGTCGCCACGCTGAGGCCGTGAGAACGCTCGGTGAGCACCAGCTGAATAGCATGCTCTTCCAGCACCTGCGATAAGCCGTGGCGCAGCATCAGCATCAGCTCAGCGAAACAACCCGCCAGATCATCCTGGCGGTATTCAGGCAGGGCATGTTCAGGAAAACGTCGGGAAGTATAGGTCGTCAGTTCACAGGCAAAGGCCAGCCAGTGGCGCCAAAGCTGTTCGGGATGCAGTACGGGAAGGTTTTTGAAGTGGCTGATCTGGCCAACATGGTAATTGAGTAATGCCAGCAGCATAAAATCAACGGTATCAGCCTGGTTAAAACGGCCTGGTTGCTGCAGCCGCAGGCCCAGCTGCTGACAGCGCTGTGTCAGTATATTCTGGAGATCATGAAGGTAATCACGCAGCGGGGCGCAGGCTTTGCAGTTAAGCAGCGGAGGAATGTAATGGGTGTCGAGGCGCAACTGATTTTCGCTACGAGTATCATTGAACTGCGCTACGCCTATTGCCGTCCACTCTGCCGACAGCTCACTTTCCAGCATCAGTTTCAGCCGCAATCTGCCAAACTGAATCGCGGTCTGCCCCATTGAGACTGCATTAAAATCCTCAACATCCTGTTCAAAACTCACGAAACGCGCCAGTGAGTCCGTAGCGTCGTCAAAGATCAGCTCTTCGCGACCGCCACGACGCGCAGGCAATGCCAGTACCACTTTTGCCCCGCCGGAAGGGTCTGTAAGGGATAATGGAGTCGGCGCATTGCGTCCGTCGCGAAAGGAAAAGTAGGTTCCGTCTGGCAGCAGGCCGCTGGCAGAGTTAAGGGCTACTTGCCCCTGCCGCAGCAAAGTCAGATTGATGTCAAAATCGAAAAAACCCCACAGCCAGGGGTGCTGAACCTCTGCCCTGGCGTGAATAAGATGATGAAAATAGCTTTCCGATTGCTGAAAATGGTGTGGGCGCAGAAACATCCCTTCGCTCCACACCACTTTTGCTGTGTGATTCATAATGACTTCCTTTTCATAGAATTAACTTTTTCAGCGAATGACGCGAATGCCGTTAATATCAGCAATAATCTCTGCATCTGACTCCACTGACGATCCTTGCCAGATGGATTTAAAAAAGCCCTCACCAGAGGCCGGAAGCGGCAGTGACAGCCGCCATATCTTGCCATCAAGCGACTGGTACTCAGCCAGGATGCCAAGGTAACGCGCTTCCCCCTCGCCCTGACCGCTGATTTTTTTATTTAACTGCCCGGGCCGCAGAAAAAACTGCTCGCTGTTAAGCAAATTGGCCCCCAGTAAAGCCCGGGTATCGCTTTGCAGCGACCAGAAATCTGCCGCCATAAAATCCGCATCTGATTTAAGTAACAGCACTCTCACCTTGAGCGGTGCTGAATCATTGATTTGCGGGTGCGCCTGAAAAGACAGGTTGTAACGCACCTGCGAACTGGTTGAAGGCGAAATACAGCCAAATAACAGCGGCAGCGCCGCCAGTATTAAGATCGGAAAACTCAGACGCAGCCAGTGAAATCCCTGCATAGCGATGATTCCATTAGGGCGATGTTAATCAATGATCCAGGTACCGTTATTTGCGCTCTGGCAAGCTTTACTCTCGCCATCAACGGCCACACAGGTCGGCTTAGCGGGCTGATTGCTCCTGACACGTTTACGCCGGGAGTCGGCTTTGACGGTCTTATCCCAGAGTTCACTTTTCACTCCGGCACGCAAAGGAACATAGCCAATTAACTCTTGCTGATCTCCGGCAATCGCAAACCAGCCATTTTCTACCTTGCCTGCAACGGTGTAGGTTTCACCGTTATTCAGATAGCGTATTAGTTTGCCGCCAAAATCAGGACGACTCATGACTGACGCGTTATACAGCGCACGATACTCTTCATTCAGCGGTGTGAACTGTGCCGGTGGCACAATGGCGTACCGGTAGTTCAGCTTCACGCCGTCGACAGTGGTGGAAACTATCGTCTCATCCGTTAATGGCGGGGTGGGAGCGATACAACCGACAAGGCTTAAAACCCCAATCAGGCTTAGTGCGACACGAATTTTCACCATGATCCTCATAAATTTTCTTAACAATAATGACGTCACGCCAGGATCGCTGGCGAGGTAAACACGCTCTTAAAAAAACTTCCGACTAGCTGAAAAACGCCATCGGCTCCGCTCTGGCCAACAGATAAAAATGCCAGTTAATTTAATTAAACTTATTAATAATCAAAAAATATTTATGGACTAAAAACAAAGCAATATCAGAATAATTGATAAGCGAACGAGTAAATAGACACTGCACTCCTGTGCTGGAATGATGAACGCCAGGGGATAACGCTCATCATGCCCTAAAACTTCCTTGATTCGATTCTCTACTATCGTAGGGAGAGAGACTTTCACTGAGATGATGGTTTAATAGCTAAGCATGTGCATTAATTTCTGATATTAATCATTTAAATCAGAATATTAATCAAACATCACCAATCCATGGCTACCGCACGAGTTTGCACCCGGTAACGCCCAACTGCGTTTCACTGCGGCCTGAAAGATCATAATTTGCGCAGTTTATCGTGTCCCGACAAAAATTCAACGGTTTGTTAACCAACCGATAATCATTAATTATTCTTAAACCTGAAAATAATCACAAATCTTCGATATTTTGCGCCGCGGCTGTAGGAAGCAGCTGACAAACATTGATAAAATTTATGATACACCGCACAAAAAAACGCCAACACTGAGGAGTTGAGTAGTGAAAAAAACTTTTCGGATTTTTTTATCGCTGCCTCGCGGGGCACAAACGGATGATGAAATCAGCAAGTAAGATTATTTTTAGCGGAACGGCTAAGAGGAGTGCGGTTACCAGTAAGATAATGCTCTGGCTGGTAACCGGACAGCAGGAAAAGCAGAAGCGATCGATTAAGCGCTGAGAATTTCAGCCAGCTGTTTCAGTGAAGAGACCTGCCAGGTAGGCTCAATCCCTTCAGGCCTGGCGCGGTTATCAGCATTCAGCCAGCAGGTTGCCAGACCCGCATTGATGCCGCCCAGAATATCTGAATCCGGGTTATCTCCCACCATCATGACGCGCTCGCGCGGTGGATTGCCCATTTTCTCCAGCGCATAGTCAAAGATCGCCGGATGGGGTTTCGCGTAACCCACTTGTTCCGAAATCACCAGCAGATCAAAGTATTCAAGGAAACCGGTACGCTGTAAACGCGCCTGCTGTAGCGCAGTAAAGCCATTAGTGATGATGCCCATTTTGACCTGGCCTTTCAGCAGGTTCATCAGGCCAACAGCACCTTCCAGTGGAATACAGATCTCCGCCATCGCCGCCAGAAAGCCGCTGTTAAGCTCGTGTGGCTCAACACTAAGTTTATCCGCCCAGCCCTGAAAACGTTGGTGCTGAAGCTGTAGTGCATTGATTACACCGTTTTGATAATCCACCCACAACGGTTTGTTTACCGCCTGATATTCATCATAATCTGCGGTGGTAAACTGCACATCATATTGCTCAAACAGGCGCTGCAAGCCGGCATAGGCATCAAAGTGAAATAGGGTGTCGTCAGCGTCGAATAAGATCCAATCCCAATCTTTTAACATCTTGTCGTTAAATCCTGTTTTATCTGCACCGGCATTGTCCGCTACAGGGTGAGAGCCATTATCAGTGCGTCTTCACGTCCCTCTGCTGTCGGGTAATAATTTCTGCGCACCGATACCTCATTAAATTCCAGCTGTTCATAAAGCGCTATTGCCCCGAGGTTTGAGGCGCGCACTTCCAGCCATAGCGTTAACACCTCGCGCTGTGTCAGCTCGGTGATGATGTGTTCCAGCAACTGACGCCCCAGTCCACGCCGCTGAAAAGCTGGATCAACCGCTATATTGAATAGCGTGGCCTCATCAAGCACAACCTGTGTTACGGCAAAGGCAGCCATCACGCCATCGACATCAAGCCGATAATTGAGATAACGCTCACCCTGATTGCTGGCAAAGGTTTTTTCCGTCCACGGAAAAGCATGGCTACGCTGCTCGATGGCAAATGCGTGGCTAAGGTCGTTCGGGGTGAGTAAAGAAATCTGATTCATGTTCACAGATCTGCTGCCACAGTGCGCGTTTGGCGCTGGCATTATGATAGAGCTCATCAAGAGCAGGAGAAGCAAGCTGGGTGCCCTGTACCGCCAACGGCGCATCAATGCCTAAACGCCAGCTGGCACAATGATTATCATCCGGCAACATCGCCAGTTGATCCGGTGTTAATGCGAAAACATCATGCGGATTGATCGCCAGCGCGCGCAACACGTCGCTGACTAACGGATCCTCAGTAGAGGGCGGCACATCGGCGATAATCAGCAAGCGCGTATGCGTCGGCAAGGAGACAGCAATTTCCCCTTGTAAGGCACGCGGACGCCGCAGTACATACTGCGTAATGCCCATTTGCTGTAATAACCAGTCACGTCTGGAAGACATATTTTTTCCTGTCTGGTCGCCCGATTGCGTCGCTATGCTAACAAACCCATCGAATATGCGCCAACAAACCACGCTATCGCTGCACAATCCCTTACCCGACATTCATTCTGCTGCTGCCTTGCTGCAACATGGACGACTTCAGGTATAATCGCGGTTCTGATTTAAAAGGAGCCATCCGATGTCCGCTTTTACCCCGGCCAGTGAAGTTATTCTGCGCCACAGTGATGAATTTATTGAACGCCGCGTGCTGTTTGCCGGTGACCTGCAGGATGACCTGCCCGCTCAACTGGAGACTGCACACAGCAAAGTTCATACCCAGCAATATCATCACTGGCAGACCCTGAGCCGTGCGATGGGCGAAAATGCGCAATACAGCCTGGTGGCCAGCGCCGCGATGGTCAGTGAATGCGATACCTTAATTTACTACTGGCCGAAAAATAAGCCGGAAGCGCTGTTCCAGTTGCAGAACCTGCTGTCGCTGTTACCTGTGGGTAGCGATATCTTTGTTATCGGCGAAAACCGCAGCGGCGTTCGCAGTGCAGAAGAGATGGTCAGCAAGTGGGCATCGCTGAATAAAATTGACAGCGCGCGCCGCTGCGGCCTGTATCACGGCCGTCTCGACACGACCCCGGCGTTTAATGCCGAAAGCTTCTGGGGCGAATATGCTCTCGGCGACTTCACCATCAAAACGCTGCCGGGCGTATTCAGCCGTGACGGACTGGATATTGGCAGCGAGCTGTTGTTGTCGACCTTTACCGCTCATACCAAAGGTAAAGTTCTGGATGTCGGTTGTGGCGCTGGAGTGCTTTCTACCCTGCTGGCCAGCCACTCACCCAAGGTACGCCTGTGGCTGACCGATGTCAGCGCCGCCGCAATTGAAGCGAGTAAGGCTACTCTGGCGGCTAATCAGCTGGAAGGCGAAGTATTTGCCAGCAACGTTTACTCTGACGTGAACGGCCGCTTCGATATGATTATCTCCAATCCGCCGTTTCATGATGGGATGCAGACCAGCCTTGACGCCGCACACACCCTGATTCGCGGTGCAGCAAAACACCTTAATATGGGCGGTGAACTGCGCATAGTTGCCAACGCCTTCCTGCCGTATCCGACGATTCTTGATGAGACGTTTGGCAGCCATGAAGTGCTGGCGCAGACCGGGCGTTTTAAGGTTTATCGTGCAGTGTTAAGTCGTGCGGCGAAAGCAAAACGCTAATCAGTGATTTGTTGCCGCTGCCGGTTTTCGCAACTTACTGATTCAGCTAATCGTCATGGAGATGTTGCTTTTTAACGCAATCATTCCATGACGATGAAATATCTGTTGACGTCCCGGTGAAAATCTCTAGAATGCGCCTCCGTGGTTGCAATACTAATAAAGTATTGTCGGTATGCGAAGGTGGCGGAATTGGTAGACGCGCTAGCTTCAGGTGTTAGTGTCTTAACGGACGTGAGGGTTCAAGTCCCTCTCTTCGCACCAACAACCATGATATTGCTTTGCATTTGCGCGAAGGTGGCGGAATTGGTAGACGCGCTAGCTTCAGGTGTTAGTGTCTTAACGGACGTGAGGGTTCAAGTCCCTCTCTTCGCACCAATGCAGCAGTGATACAAAATTTACAACGACGATGCGAAGGTGGCGGAATTGGTAGACGCGCTAGCTTCAGGTGTTAGTGTCTTAACGGACGTGAGGGTTCAAGTCCCTCTCTTCGCACCAAGTTGTAAACTCTTCCTGTTGTCCCTTCCCCTCTGATTTAAATTACTTCCCTGTTTTTGTGACTTCCCTTACCAGACGGTAAATTTCAACGAAATCGCGACCAGACATCCGGCCAGTGCTACGCATGAAGGCAGCAGCAGATAATGACGCAGCTTTTTATGATAGAGCATACTGACGGTCGCCAGCAGCGCGATAACCATCACCAGACGCCACTGATTAAATGAGAGTTCCATCATTGCCATTACCGGCATAATGGCACAAGGTAACAGCACGCCCCAGGCGCTATCCAGTCGTTTTCCTGACATCCAACCCACTCCCCCTGTTCACCTGCCATTGCTACCCGTTAACCTTCAGGTTGCAGATAGCTGGCTACACTCTTCGCTACGCATAGATGATAATGATTACCAATAGCATATGATAATTTTTTTCATTATGCAGCAAGAATTGTTGAAACTTTGACCCTGAGGATGACAGGCCATTGCTAAAGTGATAAATTGCGCACGATCAATATCTATAAAATCAAAATAATAACAGCTAAAAACTATTCCTGTTCGAATAATAAATTCGAATTCAGGCGTAGTGCTTTGATATTTCAGGGCTGCAGCGAGTATATATATGAAATTACAAACTTATGACGAATTGCTTCACAGCAAATATCGGCTAACTGTGATGTTATTTCTTTTTTTAAACACAGCCACATCACTGTTCTTTTTACTCAATAACCATTATCAATCGGCGTCGCAGATACTGTTGCCAACGGCACTGATCCCGTTACTGAGCACGGTGCTTTTAGGCTGGATGTTCTTAAAGCCACAAGCCAAATTCCCGCTATTAAATATTGTCGCGCTGATAACAGGAATACTTTGGGCCTGGCATATCGCCCTGAGGTATGAGCTGGTATTTTATTTTGATGGCAGTTACCTGATGATCAGTTTAATCAGTATTTTCTTTATCAGCTCGATTGCCCTGAGCGATCATCTGCTGGCATTTTGCCTGCATACCGCGCCCGCCGTGGTGACCGTACTGATACTCGACAACGGTAATAACTTGCTGATGATTCTGTTCACCATTGCGCTACCGCTGACCGGATTTACCCTGCACCACTTTATGCGGCGGCGCAGCGACAGCTTTACCCGCCGGCTGATGTCTCAGCTTTACGAAGAAAAACAGACCTATAGCGATCTCAGCATGCTCGATCCGTTGACCGGTTTATATAATCGTCGCGGCTTAAACAATCGTCTTCAGAACGTGCTGGAGAACCACTCCGGCAGTCATTTCGTGCTGCTGCTGGATATTGATCATTTCAAAGCTTATAACGACAATTACGGCCATGCTATGGGCGATCAGGCACTGGCACGCGTCTCAGTCGCGATCCGCGATGCGGTGCGCTCGCGCGATATTGTCACACGCTACGGTGGTGAAGAGTTTCTGGTGCTGCTGACCAATGTTAATGCCTCAATTGCCCTGAAACTGGCTGAGCGTATTCGTCAGTACGTAATGGATTTAGATATTCCGCACCGGTTTAATGAACGGGTCGCCACGCACGTTACTATCAGCGCGGGTATCGCTCCCCTGTTTGACGATGACTTTGAGCAGGCGCTGGCGAATGCCGATCGCGCACTGTACGTGGCTAAAAATCAGGGGCGCAATACTATTCTTTGCTGGGATACGCTGGCGGCAGCCACTTCCAACGTGCCCGCCGATATTCACTGATCGCAGCCCTGTCACGGGGCTGCTTATTTCCCACCAGACTTTCTGCCAAATAAAATTCAAAACTATAATGCCTGTTAATCGGTTATTTATCGTTTTGAGATCGCTTTACACGCTGAATTGCTACCCGCGACGCTAATTATCTGAGCATCAGAAAAAACTGATTCAGCGCTTCAGGGGTTCGCAGAGATCGGGTGGCGAGAAATGCTATCGACGAAAGAGTGCCGTTGATCAGCTTGCCTGCGTTTTACATCCTGGATAGAATCAAGAACGATTATCATTTGTTTTCGTATCACGGTAACGCTGCACACAGGATGCCCATGGCAATCATTACGCGTCAGGCTTATGAGTATGGTTCGAGTCCACTGATCTTTCTGCAAAGTGACAGATCGCTGAGCAGTGCGCTGCATGCGCTGTTTACTGAACATCGTGCTCATTTCCTCGACAGCGTTAAGCTGGGTGAAGAAGCTCCGGCTGGCTGTATGCCGCTGGCAAACTGGTCGCAAGCTGATACGTTTTTACCGCTCACTCAGCGGTACAGCGACTACCTCTATCGCGATCATCCGGATACGCCACGCGAAGCCAAACCGCTACAGTCACTGTGGGCGCAATGGTATTTCGGCCTGATTGTGCCACCGATGATGATGGCGCTGTTGCTGGAGCCGCGCGCGCTCGACTGTTCGGCAGAGCATTTCCATATTGAGTTCCATGAGACTGGCCGCCCGGCCTGTTACTGGCTCGACGTGCGTGAAGATGACGACGCCCGCTATCTCAGCGCCCGCCAGCGCATCGACCGCATGATCCAGCGCCATCTGCTGCCGGTGGTGCAGGGGATTGAGCAACATGGCGACATCAATGCCAAACTTATCTGGAATAACACCGGTTACCTGATGCACTGGTTTCTCGGTGAACTGAAACCTTTCCTCGATGAAGATACGCTGGTCACTCTCGAGCATGCGCTGTTCTTCTCGCGTGAGCTGCTGAACGGTGCAGATAATCCACTGTATCGCACCATGATCCCACGCGACGGCGCCATGCAGCGCCGCAGCTGCTGCCAGCGCTATCGTATTCCTGATGTGCAACGCTGCGGTGACTGCACGTTAAAGTGCGCCTGATCTCAGCGGCTTGCTGACAAATTTTTTGCCCGTTTGGCCTTGAGAATCCGCTGCCGGTTTATTGTGATGTATCACTGCAAACCTTTGCTGAAGTGCTGCCCGCCGCCGGAGCGATTCACAGCGCGGTGCGCATCTCGCCGCAGCAGATGGCCGAGCTGACCGCCGCAGAATGGTTTGATGTGTGTCAGCCCGCTGACTAGCCTGCAATTGTTGACAGCGGCCTGTTGCCGCTGCCCGCACGGCACAAAGCACAATGTTCTGCATTGGATGCGGGAAATTTCTGCATCGAACGTTATCAACATCCCTGGTGGTTTCAGCTACAATCCCCCGCGTTGAAAAGTTATGGATTTAACGTGTCTCTGATTCAGATTCATGCTTCGCGCAGCCGCCTGCCCGCCTGGTTGGGACTGTTCGCGATTCTGCTGCTGTTTATTGCGCCGGTGATCTCAAAATCACTGGCACATGCCCATGGCGCAGAGATGCCGATGATGATGATGTCGCACCATGGCGAGATGGCGATGGCAGAGATGCCGCATCATATGTCGTCATCTGAGCGGGTGCGGCCAGCGCCGGTGCACCACATGTCGATGATGGATGATAGCGCCTGCGGCTACTGTGTGCTGCTGATCCATCTGCCACTGAATCTGAGCAACCTGCCTCAACTCTGGAGTATGCTACAGGCGGCGACGCGCCCGATGGCGCGCCCTGAGCCACTGCATATCGCTATCTTTGTTCCCATCCACTTCCGCTCGCGTGCCCCACCGTTTCCGACACTGACTTCCTGAAACGCTAATTTATAAACCTGTCGCGTAAGCAGACAGGCACCTGCACATGCCTGCTATGGGCAAAGGAACTTTTATGTCGGAAAAAATCATCCCGGCCGCGTCATCCGCGCGCGCCGAAAATGCACAAAGCACCCAGGCGATCATGCATCTGTTGCGTCGTCTGCACTTCTATATTGGCCTGTTTATCGGCCCATTTATTTTCGTCGCCGCGCTGACCGGCACACTGTATGTCCTCACGCCGCAGCTGGAAAATAAGCTGTATGCGCAACAGTTATTTACCAGCGCCAGTGGTGAAGATCGACCACTGTCGCAACAGGTAGCCAGCGCGCTTCATCATATGGGCGCTGAAGCCCATATCGTCGCGGTACGGCCTGCACCCTCTGCCGGGGAAACCACCCGCGTGATGTTTCGCGATACGAAAGCTGGCCCATCGGAAACTCATGCGGTGTTTATTGACCCTAAAACGCTGGAGATTCGCGGTGAGCTGACGGCCTATGGCACCAGCGGTATCCTGCCATTCCGCACCTGGCTGGACTATCTGCATCGCAATTTATTGCTGGGTGAGTTTGGCCGTAACTACAGTGAGCTGGCCGCCAGCTGGCTGTGGGTTGCCGCGCTGGGTGGCGCGGCGTTGTGGGCGATGAGCCGCGCGCCGCGCCGTAAAGCATCATCCCAGCGCGTTTCACGCACTGCCCGCTTCCTGCGTCAGCGCCACTGGCACACCACGCTTGGTCTGGTACTGCTGGTTGGGCTGGTGTTCTTCTCGGCCACCGGCTTAACCTGGTCGAACTGGGCGGGAAATAATATTTCGCAGATGCGCGCGCATTTTGGCTGGCTGACACCAGCGGTTAATACCCAGCTGGGTGGCACGCAGCACGCAATGCCAGCAGATGAGCATGCAGAGCACCATGGTCACGATATGGCGATGATGACGCACCACGCCGAACATGAGCCGCTGTCACCGGCGCAGTTCGATGCGGTAATGGCCGCTGCCCGTGCGGCCAATATTGATGCCGGTAAGGTGGAAATTCGTCCGGCCTATACGGCGGATAAAGCCTGGGTAGTGTCTGAAATCGATCGTCGCTGGCCAACGCAGGTCGATGCTGTAGCCGTCAATCCCCACAATTTCCAGGTCACCGATAAGGTCGAGTTTGCCAGTTTTGGCCTGTTAGCCAAACTGACGCGCTGGGGCGTCGATGCGCATATGGGCGTGCTGTTTGGGCTGGCAAACCAGCTGGTGCTGGCACTGTTTGGCGCCGGATTGTGCCTGATGGTGGTGTTAGGTTATCGCATGTGGTGGCTGCGTCGTCCGGCGCTGAAACAGCAGGCGAATCCGGCGGATACCCTGATTTACGGCTGGCGTAAGCTGAATCTCAGCGGACGTTTTTTAATGTCAGTGCTGGTTATCGCGCTGGCATTCAGCCTGCCATTAATGGGCATCAGCCTGCTGCTGTTTTTACTGATTGATTTCGTGCGCTGGAAGAGAAGTGCTAACGCCTGACGCGGAATAGTCTGTCAGCGGGGCGGCATTTCTCGCCGCCCCATTCCTCTCAGTATTCTGACGCTGCCAGCGCCTGCTCCAGCATAGTTAACAGCAGCGGGTTATCTACCGTTTGCAACACATGCACCAACCCACCCGCCGGCTGCGGAATGCCAACATTCACTCGCAGCGGCTGACGATAACGCCACGACTTGCCACGCGTTGGGCCAGCATGCAGTTCCACATCCGCATAATAATCGCTCGCAGTGGCGACCCGCTGATTTAACAGCCAGGCAACCACCAGCGCGTCGTGGATCCAGCAGCCGGGCAAGTTACGCGTTGTGATCGAGTAATCAATCCACGGTCGAAAAGTTTCGCTGACAAAACGCGCCAGTGGCTTATCGATTTGGGCAATCCTGTCAAGATCCTGATGGGTCATTAATGTCTGAGTCGTAACGTCCATCGGCACCAGAGTGATATTCGCACCGCTGGTCAGCACCTGATGGGCCGCTTCCGGATCGAGACCAAAATTGGTGTCCTTCAGATAATCATCTAAGGCAAATACGCCGCCCATAATTGCAATCTCGGCTACCGACTCAGCCAGCTGCGGATAGCGTTGCATCGCCCGCGCCACGTTAGTCAGCGGGCCAATTGCCACCAGCGTAATTTCACCCGGATTATCGCAAATTAGCTGGCCGATGGCGTCTACTGCAGCGTGCGTCGGCGTATCCTGCGCTGACGGCTGGCGTACGCCTTGCCACAAATGCGTCAGATTCAGCTGATGTACCCGCTGATCCAGTACCTGTCGCCATGGCTCAGGAGGTTCCTGAAGCGCCTGGCTTTCCCCTTTATACACCGGGATAGTCAGCCCGAGGCGGTTCAGCAGATCCTGCGCCACGCGATAGCCCACGTCTACCGGCGTATTACCGGCAACGGTGGTGATCATCTCCAGCGAAATATCCGGTGAGGCGATGGCCAGTGCTAAAGCCAGGCCATCATCAACATTTGCTCCTGCGATGCCATTCCCCGGATCGCAATCAATAATTACTCTTTTCATCTTTATTATCTTTATTTGCTGGCGCTTTCCGGCCTGACTGACTGGCAGCCACAGGATTCGCCGATTTCCAGCTGATGAGAAAACTCACGCAGCATCGCTTCGCCATTCCATGCTTTCAGCATCTCAATGGCCGTTTTTGCCATCTCCCTGATGGGCTGGCGCACGGTCGTCAGCGCAGGCACATGATACGCTGACTGATCGGTTCCGTTAAAACACACCAGAGCAATCTGTTCTGGTACGCGGATATTGTGTTGCTGCAATGCGCGAATACAGCCTATTGCCTGTGCTTCATTACTGGTAAACAGCGCACGCGGCAGCTTTTCGCCCTGCAGCATCTTTTCTGTCGCCTGATAACCGCCTTCGCGGGTATAGCTGGCCGGGAAGATCCACTGTGGATTGACCGTTAAACCATAGTGTTCCATCGCGTCACGCCAGCCGTTGATACGGTCCTGAGCATTCAGCATCTCGCTCGGGCCAGAGATAATGCCGACATCCTGATAGCCGTGGCTGAGTAAGTGCCCGGTGACCTGCCGTGAGGCGGCGCGTTCGTCAACCCGTAGCATGCTGACCTGTAATTCCGGGTCGACGCGATCCAGCATCACAAAAGGCGTACCGCTGGTTTTGATCAGGTCTATATACGGATGTCGGTCGACGCTATTGTAAAACAGACCATCGACCTGACGATTCAACAGGCTGTGAATCAGTTCCCGTTCACGTTTGCGGTCGTCGCCTGCGTCACCCAGCAAAATCACCAGCCCTTCGTTTAGCGCCTCCTGAATCAGCGCATGCGCCATTGACGCAATAAACGGATTGGAAATATTGGGCACCACTAAGCCATAGGTTTTCGTGCTGCCGGATGCCAGCGCGCGGGCGATACCATTTGGTCGGTAGCCGGTTTGTTTAATCGCATCAAGCACCCGCTGGCGCGTCGCCTCTGCCACCGGCCGTGGGCCATTGTTAATCACATAGCTCACCACCGCCACGGAAGTTCCTGCCAGCCTGGCAACGTCAGAACGGGTAACACGATCGGGATGCTGTTTAGCCAAACCTTTTACCTGCAGAGTAATCGATAAAAGAGAAAATGCCGGCCAGGCAACGCCCGGCCAGCCTGTTTACATCCCGGCGGCAACGCGGCTCAGATGGCATCCTCTGGAAGATTGAGATCGCGTCCGCGGGTTTCCGGTGCCACAAAGGTGGTGAGAAAACCGATGGCGGCCATCGCAGAGAAATAGACCGCAATCGGCCACCAGTGGCCAGTAAATGACAGCATCGCCGCAGCAATCAGCGGTGCAGTACCACCGGATAAAATCGACCCCAGCTCTTTTGCCACCGCCATTTTGGTGTAGCGATGCGTCACACCAAACATCTCGACGCCCCACGCGGCCTGCACACCGAAAATACCCAGCGAGGCCAGCGCCATACCGGTAACAATGGTCGCTATCACCAAAGCAGGCTCACGCGTATCAAGCAGCATAAAGGTGGGCCAGGCATAAATAATCAGTAACAGGCAGAACCAGCGATAGGTAATACGACGACCAAAACGATCGGACAGCCAGCCCGCCAGCGGGATAATCAGGAAACCTAACAGTGAAGCGATAAATACGGCGGTGGTCGGTACCGATTTATCCACCATCAGCACTTTCGCCACATAGCCGACAATAAAGCCCTGCGCCAGATAGGAAGGGCCGTTCTCACCAATACGCAGGCCAACCATAATCCAGAACGCCTTACTGCGCTGCCAGAAACTCCGGCTGTCTTGTGTCGGCGGATGCGCGTCAATCATTTCGGCGCGTTGCGCCTCTAACTGCGCTTTCTTGCGCTCAAAAACCGGCGTTTCACGCAGGTTGCGGCGAATCCACAGTGCCGTCAGAGCAATCAGCGAACTACAAAGGAAGGGAATACGCCAGCCCCACTCCTGTAACTGTTGCTGGTCCATCTGTACCACCAGCAGCCACACCAGCGCAGCCAGCAGGGTGCCGCTGTTGGAACCCAGCGCGATAATTGAGGATACCAGCCCACGTCGTGCCACCGGCGCATATTCGCCGAGCATGACGGTACCGCCGGAAAGCTCCGCGCCAGCACCAAATCCCTGTGAGAAACGCAGGATCACCAGACAAACCGGTGCCCAGATGCCAATCGAGGCATAGCTGGGAATTAAACCAATCAGCGTAGTGGAAGCGCCCATCAGAATGATGGTGGTGACCATGACGACCTTACGGCCTTTGCGATCGCCCAGCCAGCCAAAAAACAGTGCGCCGATGGGGCGGGCAATAAACCCGACGGACCAGGTGGCAAAACTGGAGAGGAGTGCCATCTCAGGAGTGGCTTCCGGGAAAAAGATATCGCCAAAGATAATTCCGGCGGCAAGTCCGTAGAGCGCAAAGTCGGCGTATTCCATCGCAGTACCCAACCAGCATGAGAAGGTGGCGCGCCAGAAATCTTTGCGTCCTTCTTCAGTGGTGAGTCGTTCATCAGCCGCGGAGTTTGCCGCTGGCGAAGCCTTTTGCACTACAGATTGAGGTGCGGTCATTCAAAAAATTCCCTGATGTTAGGAGATCTTAAGAGCGCCCTTCCGTGGGTCATCGTCCCTGTTTACGAAGAGATAACTCCCCGGTGAAGACGCTCAGTTTCTGAGCCATGATGAAAGGTCATTAAAGGATTCCCTGGTGTCAGGATCTTATGTTTGTTGCGCGCCTGTCGGTTTTTAATTAACCGATCGCTTAAGTAACGCGAAACAAATGCGACCATCACTTAGCAGCCAGAACAACCAGCGCTGTGAGTTATCACTACCCTTTAATTGTATCTACGCGCGTAGATAAATCAATAGCAAACCCAACTAATTATTAGATTACCTTCACATTCGATCGCCGTATTAAGATCGATGACTCATAAAATCAGAGGGTTAAACAATCATCAATGGGTATAAAAACAGTAATTTTTATTCAACTGTTTAGTGCTAACCTTTGCTGCTGAGTCTGATACGCTGCTGAACGTTCAACTGACCACTGTTTGTCGCATGGCAAGATGTCATTAAGATGAATCCCGTCGCAAAAGACGGACTGATTCTGAAAGTATCTGTCAGAGATACTGGCGGCAGAAACAATCGGCTACCCTGCATGGACGGCAACACAGGCTGGATAACATGGCTATTATTTTGATGCGGCACGGGAAACCCGATCACGCATTTCCGGCACGAATTTCTGCGCTGGCGATGGCGCAATGGTGTGAAGAATATAACCTCTCGCGGGTCAGCGATCTGCCACCGCAGCGTAGTCTGATGATCGCCAAAAAGGCCAACGTGATTGTTACCAGCACCCTGCCGCGCGCCCTGTCGTCACTGGAAAAACTCGGTATGCAGGCGCACAGCAGCGATGCACTGTACAGTGAAGTCGACATCCCGATTCTGCCACTGACGCGCTTGCACCTGCCGCCGGCAATTTGGCTGTCACTGTGGCGCTTAATGTGGTTCTGTGGCTATTCAGGCTCGGTAGAGTCATTTAAATCGGCCACCGCACGCGCCCGGCAGGCGGCGAAACAGCTGATTCGCTTGTCAGAACAGGGCACGGTTCTGCTGGTTGGCCACGGCATTATGAATAAAATGATCGCCCGTGAGTTACGCAAGCAGGGCTGGCAAGGGGAAAAACATGCCAGCAGCCGTCACTGGAGCACGGCGATTTATAACCGGCCATTTATTTAACTGTCACGCGCCAGCGCGTCGATATCCCCGGCGACTATGTGCGGCAAGCGGGCGGTGATTTTATCTACCGGCCAGTCCCACCAGCGCAGCGCTTCTAAGCGCGCAATCTGCTCCGGCTCAAAACGCATTTTAATCACCGCAGCCGGGTTACCGCCGACGACGCTGTAAGCGGGCACATCACGCGTCACCACCGCGCGCGAAGAGATAATCGCGCCATTGCCGATGTTCACCCCCGGCATAATCAGTGCGTCATAACCTATCCACACGTCATTGCCAACGCGCGTATCACCTTTAAACGGTAACTCGCTTTTAGGCGGCATACTGTTTTCCCAGCCGCCGCCAAAGATCCAGAAAGGATAGGTCGATAGTCCGGAAAGCGGATGATTGGCACCGTTCATAATAAATTTAACCCCGCGTGCCAGAGCACAAAACTTGCCGATTACCAGCTTATCGCCGATAAACGGAAACAGATAAAGCACATTTCGTTCGAAATTTTCTGCACCGTCAGGATCGTCATAATAGCTGTAATCACCCACCTCAATTTGCGGATTCTGCACCACATTTTTCAGATAGCAAACCTGTGGGAAACCGGCCATCGGATACGGATTATTGGGATTAGGTCCCTGCATTATTCACTCCTTGCGGTGATTAATCTGACGTAATCACCGCATGACCATCACAATTAAATATGACCTAATACCGCGTCAGTTATCGCAGCGGTAGTTTGCGTCTGGTTTAGCTGACCTTCGGCAGTCACGCGCGCCAGCGCCTGCATTATGCCTCGTGCTGCCGCCTGCTCACCAAGATGCTCCAGCATCAGCGCCCCTGACCAGATGGCAGCCATCGGATTGGCAATATTCTGCCCGGCAATATCCGGGGCCGAGCCGTGTACCGGTTCAAACATCGACGGTAGCGCTGGGTTCGGGTTGAGATTGGCCGAGGCGGCATAGCCCAGCCCGCCCTGAATCGCCGCCCCCAGGTCGGTCAGAATATCGCCGAACAGATTCGATGCCACCACCACATCCAGTGAGTCGGGCTGCATCACAAAGCGCGCCGCAATGGCATCAATGTGATAGCGCGTGACGCTGACATCCGGATACTCTTTGGCTATCTCGTCAGTGATTTCATCCCACATCACCATCGTGTATTTCTGCGCATTGGATTTGGTTACCGACGCCAGACGCCCGCTGCGCTGACGTGCCGCCTCAAAGCCAAACCGTAAAATACGCTCGACACCCTGACGGGTGAAAATCGAGGTTTCAACCGCCACTTCCTGCGGTGAGCCCTGATGTACCCGGCCACCGGCGCCGCTATACTCCCCTTCGGTATTTTCACGAATACAGAGAATATCGAAGTTTTCCTGACGCAGCGGGCCGCGAACGCCCGGCAATAGCCGATGCGGGCGCACATTGGCGAACAGATCGAACTGTTTACGGATTGGCAGCAATAAACCGTGCAGCGAGATATTATCAGGCACCCGCTGTGGCCAGCCCACAGCGCCAAGCAGAATGGCATTAAACTGGCGCAGTGTGGCGATGCCGTCTTTCGGCATCATCTCGCCGTGCTCCAGATAGTAGTTGCATGACCACGGAAACCACTCGCCTTCAAGAGTAAACTGATGCACTTTTGCGCTCTGTTCCAGCACCTGCCATGCCGCTTTAATCACATCGACGCCAATGCCGTCGCCCGGAATTACGGCCACTTTATAGTTGTTCATTCACTCCCTCTCAAACGGTTTCAGGCCAGGGTAAAATAACTCAGCACTTCACATCCGCGTCCGACCGACGGCGTGGCGATCACTTTGCCTTCCACCACGTCGATCACGCTCAGGGTGCCATCCTCTTCATTGGCTATCAGTAAAGTGCGATTATCCGGACTGAAGCAGCCATCCATCGGCTTGTTGCCGACTTTTATCTGCTTCAGCGGCGTCAGCATCTCATCGAACAGCGTAATAATCGGTTCGCCAGCGCCAATCACCACCAGCAGCGCGCCATCTTCACTAAAGCGAACAATCTGCGCGGCTTTTTTATGGCCCGGTAAAGGCAGATAATGACGGATACGATGGCTTTCAGCATCAAGCACATACAACAATGGCCGTTCGGCATCGGTGGCAACCAAATAGGGATAGCGCGACGAAGCGGCAATACCGTTGATGGCACGCGGCATCAAAATATTCTCCACCACTTCACCATGCGTGGTGCAGAGATCGATCACCGTGATGCTGGCATCCTCTTCGTTCTCGGTAAACAATTTGCGGCCTGAGGGCAGAATCGTCAGGCGATGGCTGTTATGCGAAGGCAGCGCGATCTTATCGATCGGCAGATCGGTTTCAGGATCGATCACCAGGATGGTGGCACTGTTCTCGCAGCAAATATACACCCGGCCATCTTTGCCAAGGCGCGCAGTATGCGGCGACACCAGCGGGCGAATATCAATAAAATCCTTTAGCTGGCGCGTCACCAGATCGATAACCGCGATTTTATGCCCGGGATGCGGGTTATCACCGTGAACACCGTCACCGAAAATCGGTACGTAAGCTTTATTTTGCTGCGGCAGAATCAGCAGCTCATGGGGTCGTGGAGGAAAGGCGTTAAGCTGCTGCTCAACGGCAAAAGTCTGCGGATTCAGAAACAGTACGTTGCTACCCTGCTTATCAACGGCGATCAGGCCGAATGGCGCATGAGTCATATTGTTCTCCTTGCTGACAAGTGAGAATTCACTACTTTAAGCGTAGTTCATTGACTGATGCCGTTGAAAAACGTCAGGAATCGCGCTGAAAAGCCGCGCGCAGCCAGTGGCTGAACTCGGTTACCGCACGGGGCACCTGCGCCGCATACGGCCGCACAATATACAGCTTATCGGCAAACGCACCGACGGTGCGCCACTGTGGCAAAACTTCTCGTAAACCGCCATTTTCCAGCGCCGCCCGGGCACTAAAGTCCGGCAGCATGGCGATACCTAAACCGTCCAGCGCCGCATCACGAATCGACTCACTATTATTGGTGGCAAATGGCCCACTGACGCTGACCGTCACCTGCTCGCTGGCCGCCTCGTGACGGGCAAATGTCCAGCACGGCAGTTCGACTCCACGTGGGTAATAGAGGCACTGATGCTGATGCAGATCCTGCGGTGTGCCCGGTTCGCCATACTCAGCCAGATAAGCCGGTGAGGCGACTAACAGCGCGCGCGTCTCACACAGCGGCAGCGCGACGTGAGTTTCCGGCAGATTATTACTGTGGCGGATCGCCAGATCAAAGCCTTCACTGGACAGTGAAATCAGACGGTCGGACACTTCCAGCTGCACGCGCACCTGCGGATGCTGGCGCAGAAAGCCGGTGATATGCGGCACCAGCTGCTGACGGGCAAACGCCACCGGCGCGGTTACGCGTACCATTCCACGCAGTGGCCCACTGGAATCTCTGACGCTGAAAAAACTTTGGGCGATCTGCGAAAAAGGCGCGCGCAGATCCTCCACCAGCTTTTCACCGGCGCTGGTCAGCCGCACGCTGCGCGTGGTGCGCTGCACCAGCGCCACGCCGGCCATCTCTTCCAGCTGTTTGATTTTTTGGCTCATCGCCGCCTTGCTGACCTCCAGCCGCTCAGCCGCACGGGTAAAACTTCCCTGCTCGGCCAGCACCGTCAGCCAGTGCAGATGAATCCACAACGCATCGGTTTTCAGTTCTTTCATCAGAATTGTTCAAAATAATAAATAATCATTTCAAGTATAGCGCTTTTTCTTCGCCGCCAGCAGGTGCAGGATAACCCCGGTGAGTTTCCCCTTTTATGCCATGCCAGGAGCCGATATGCCGTTACTACAATTCGATGTAATTCAGGGCCGTTCAGAATCTGAAATGAAAACTCTGCTGGATGCGGCGCATCGCGCGGTACTGGCGGCGTTTCAGGTTCCGGCGCGTGACCGGTATCAGATTGTTCACGAAAATAAAAGATACCAGATGGTTTTCGAGGATACCGGCCTTGGGCTGCAACGCAGCGATAATCTGGTGATGGTTCGGGTGTTTACCAGCCCACGTAGCGACCAGCAGAAACAGTTTTTTATGGCCGAACTGGCGCGCGAATTTAAACAGAGTTGCGGCATTGCCGGCAGCGATCTGATGATCACGTTTATTAGCAACGACAAGGGTGACTGGAGTTTTGGCAACGGCGTTGCCCAGTATATTACCGGCGAACTCTGAACCCTCTCGCCTGATTTCCGGCCAACAGATCCGCCTTCCCTGAGCGGATCTCTTTTTGCCTGATTCAGAGCCAGCCCGCATTTCTGCCAGCTCCAGTTGCCTGCCTGCGCCTCTCAGGCTAAATTGGACGCGCGTATCGCTACCGGGAGGAAGGGTAAGCGCAAAGGAAAGCGGGTTTAGAACAAGAGAGGAATTGATGTCGTCGGAACTACTTTCAGTTATTTTATTTTTAACTGCTATTTTGCTTTATGCGTTTAAAGCCGGGCGTAATAATATTTGGTTTAGCGTTATTCTCATCACATCAGGCTTGTTTGTTATTCTGAATGCGACGCTGTTCGCCAGCAACTATTTCACCGGCGACGGCATCAATGACGCGGTCATTTACACCCTGACTAACAGCCTGGAAGGTGCCGGATTCGGCAAATATATCCTGCCCGCCATCGGTCTGTTCGCCGGGCTGCTGCTGATATTCTGTCTGCTCTCATGGATTCTCCGGCGGCGTAATCATCTGCCCCACCATTTTGGCTATAGCCTGCTGGCATTACTGCTTTCACTCGCCTCAATTAAGACCACTCCCGCGTTTCAGCAGGTGTACGATCTGGTGCGCTCACAGACGCGCCAGGGCGAATCAGACTTTAGCGCACACTATCAAGTGCCGCATAAATCCATGAACGGCAGCAAACCCAATCTGGTGTACATCTACGCTGAGAGCCTCGAACGCACCTATTTTAACTCAGAAGCTTTTCCAGGCCTGACCGAAGAGTTGAGTACGTTAAAAGACGACGCGATTGATTTCAGCCAGACCGAGCAGCTGCCCGGCACGGATTACACCATCGCCGGTATGGTAGCTTCACAATGCGGCATACCGCTATTTGCGCCGTTTAATGGCAATGCATCCTCTGCCCTGTCGAGTTTTTACCCGGAAAACATCTGCCTCGGCGATATCCTTAAGGCTTCCGGCTATACCAACTACTTTATCCAGGGTGCCGATTTACGCTTCGCGGGTAAAGATCTGTTTCTGAAATCCCATGGCTTCGACAGTCAGAATCTGTATGGTGCGCGTGAGCTGGAAACGCTCGTCACCGATGCGAAATACCGCAACAACTGGGGATATTACGACGACACGGTGATGGATGAGGTGTATCAGAAGTTTAGCGAACTGTCACAGCAGAACACGCGCTTCGCGCTATTTACCCTGACGGTCGATACACATCATCCTGACGGTTTTATCTCACGCAGCTGCCAGCGCAAAACTTACAGCATCGAGGGTAAGGCGAATCAGTCCCTAAGCGCCGTTACCTGTAGCCAGCAGCACATTGCGCGTCTGATAGAGAGAATTAAGGCATCACCTTACTTTAACAATACCGTGATTGTGGTCTCCAGCGACCATCTGGCGATGAATAACAGCGCCTATAAATATCTCACAAAGCAGGATCGCAAAAACCTGTTCTTTATTATTCGTGGCGATCGGCCAGAAAGCGATGTAATCACCGTCAAACGCAGCTCGCTGGATAACGGTGCGACGGTGCTGGATATTTTAGGTGGCGATAACTATATCGGCCTTGGCCGCAGCAGCCTGTCTGGCATTTCGCTTTCGTCTTCATTTCTGAATATGAAAGAGAAGATCATCGAGTGGAAGCCGGACATTATACGCCTGTGGAACTTCCCGAAAACGCTGACTGATTTCACTATCGATAAGAAAAATGGCACCTTCAGTTTCTCCGGCGCTAACTTTAAACTACCGCTGCTGCTTCGCGTGAGCGAAGGTAAGGTCGAGCCATTCCCGGAAGGGGAATACTCTACTCCATTGCGCTATCAGCTGGCGGAATTTGCCGCTGACGACAAGTTTGTCTGGGTGGATACCTGCTTCAAAATGGCGCGACTCTGGCAGCCAGAACTGGCGCTTTCCCGTCAGCTTTGCCTGTCCAGCGGCCAGCTAAACGGCCAGCCGCAGGTTATGCAGATTGACGGTGACAATTATCACGGCACCGCCGACTTTAAGCCGGTACAGGGCGATGATAAAAAGTTCAGGCAGAATATCGACGAGCTTAAAATTGAAGATAACGCTATCCGCTACCAGGCCGACAGCTTTATTTTCAATCTGCCTGGCGCACCGCAAACGGTGAAAAGTTTTAGCGGTATTTCGCGTCCGGAGCCGTGGGGGCGCTGGTCAAATGCCAATCTGGCGCCGGAGGTTAAAATCGAATATCGCGAACCTCTGCCGCAAAGCTTTGATCTGGTGATTACCGCGCGCGCCATTGGCCCGAATATCCATCGCCCGATTCCGGTGAGCGTTGGTGAGGATATTCAGCAGCTGAACCTGACTGAACAGGCCACTACCACCACCTTGCATTTCAGCAACCCACAGCAGGCCAGCACGCTGGTAATTACACCGCCAGAGCCGATTGTCTCAGATGAAGGCAATATCATCGGCCACGACCCGCGTAAACTGGGAATTGGTATGATAGATATTAAGATTGTACCGACCCGGCAAAATTAACGGAATGATTAACGACGTAGCCTGAAAGCTACGTCGTTAATTCCCATTAGTCAAATAAAGCTATTGATAAATTGAACCGCTTTATGCTTTACTTTATTTATCCTCAGAAAGACATTAATCATTACCCTCACAATATAATTCAACAAATCATTAATAGCATGATTTTTATTTTCATATTAATAATTATATTAATATATCCGTCTTGCAGATAAAAAAGAAGTTAAAGGAAAACGCAATTACCGGGTGCAGAAAAGGAGTTCTGATGAATCAAAAGCGCTATCACGATCCGATGGTGTTACAGCCGGATTCACTGTTTAGTTCAGTGGGAAACTGCGGCACTAACCAGCCGGAAGAGGTAAAAAAACTCCAGCGAATGATAATGAACGCTGGCTATCAGCAGGCAACCGGCCGCGAACTGGAGATAAACGGCAAATGCGCACAGGATACGACGGAAGCGCTGGTCTGGTATCAGCGGCTATTGAACCTGTCACCCAGCGGACTGGTTGGCCCTACCGACAGCTGGTTTATCGCCGCATTAAAAGAGATGTCTCCCCACTGGCGGCCACGGCAGCAGAATGGCCCGCTGCATGTGCGCGAGGGGCAAATAACCTTTGATGCCGAAGGGCATGACTATCTCACGGTGGTTGAGCCATTCCGGCCACATCGCACTCCCTATTTCTCTCGGGTACTGCACTGGCCGGGGTACAGTTCAGGCGTTACGCTGGGCCGAGGCTATGATATGGGTAGCCGCAGTCGTGGAGAAGTCTATTCGACGTTACGGCAGGCGGGCCTCGAGGAGTTTAAAGCAGTTATCTGCTCCAAAGCCGCCGGATTAAAAGGTCATCAGGCCGGTCAGTTTGTGCAGGTCTATGGCCCGATGGTGGGAGAGATTAGCCATCAGCAACAGATAAGGTTGTTTGAGATTGCTTACAGAATTAAACGAGATGAGACCGAAAGATCTTATTTAAGGAACACAAAAAATCAGCACGAAGCAATCCCCTGGCACTCATTGAATCAAAAAATTCGTGATGTTCTTGTAGATATATATTATCAAGGCACTACTGAAGCTGAAAGCTTATGTCTGTCTGCAATGGATAATGATGAAAGTAAGCTAATTGCACACATTAGCGCTAATGCTCATTACATGACATTTGAATCAAGTCGAAACAGAATCAGGTACCTGAAATGAAAAAAAAAGCCATCCTATTTTTCACCTTAATCATTTTTCCATCAATTTCTCTGTCCATCACTTCTCTAATGGATGGAAGCGAAAAAAATGCATGCTATGCAGATGTAGACGATCGTCATAAAGGTGAAAACTGCATTGAATTACAATGGAAAAAAAGTAATAAAGAAGTAGACCATATCTTTAATAAAAAACTATCCTCTATAATTAGCGATCCTAATCTTATGGATCCATTTAATAGTAAAAGTGAAGAAACAAAAGGGAGTGTGTTTCAAAAAGAGCTATTGAAATCTCACAAAGCCTGGAAAGAATATAAAAAAGTGTTATGCCTGACGGTCGCATCTCAGGTTGGTGAGGAAGGCTTTGATTATCAGCCTACTATTGAGCAGTGCGAAATAAACATGAACAACCGTCGTATTGAGGAGATTAATCTTATGAACTAATTACTATTATCTCGGTAACTATACCACCGGATTAAAAACAGAGATCTTGATGAGTCAGGAGTGCTGTTACGATTTAAGGATGTGTAGAAAATTCTGAATGCGGTATCAACTTAAGTGCAGTAACAGGAATTTGGAATATGAAAGAGTATTTTAGCTTAGACGAATGGTGCCTTAGCAACATAGTAATAATTGAGATTTATAAAATCCCACTTAATACAGTGGGATTTTAAATCTGTTTAAGATGATAATTTAATACTTATTTTTTAAGTAATCGAGGGAGCTGATTATTCAACTCCAGCAGACAACTATCCATATACTTTTGTGTTTCTACGGTCACTTTTTTATAATTTTCCACATGCCACTCACTTAATTTTGCCTCTATCGGTGCAGGAGTACATCCAGCCAGTATGAATTTTGAGAACAAACTTCCGTCTTCAGGGCGTTTATAAAATATTACTTTATATTTAAGCTGATAGTCAGGATCAGATGCTGCTGCATCTTTGAATATCAAAGCCCAAGTGGCATAGCCAATATAAAGCGGCTCCTTATAAACATACCCGTTGGCATTATCTGACAACCACTGACTGATATTTTCTTTAGCCTTTGGCACAAAATAATCATTGGTCGGATTCTTTAAGGACTCAATACTGGTCCCTTTGTAGTTATCTTTATCAAAGCTGCGACTATCGAAACTCCCGGTCAGCACTGATAATACCGCCAGGCTTTTTTGCATGGTATTATGAGCCGTTGTGACCTCTCGCAATCGATGGTCAGCATAAAGATTATTATTTAGCTCTGGCATAGCAGACAAACTAATAATATCGACAGAACTGCCATTAGCTGCTTTAACCGCCTCAGGCTTAATGTTGCCAGAGCAGCCTGATAAGAAAACCACTGATGCCAATGCGGTTATTATTATTTTTGTTTTCATTCTTCCTCTCCTTGAGAATGCGTTATCCTCTTAATATTAATTTTCATGATGGAAACTCTTAACACCATGAAAAATTTCACTACACCATAATGTTTTA
Source organism: Winslowiella sp. 2C04 (assembly GCF_050037805.1). Lineage (NCBI taxonomy): Bacteria > Pseudomonadati > Pseudomonadota > Gammaproteobacteria > Enterobacterales > Erwiniaceae > Winslowiella > Winslowiella sp. 2C04. The sequence goes on from NZ_CP188300.1 coordinate 4,137,421, forward strand.
CATAACATAATGATGGGTATTAAATAGAAAAGTAACTATGATGCCTGACAAGTAAAAAACAAGATTATAAAATAATACATTGGAATGTATTAGTATATGAATTATTACGTTATGAACACAGTCTCTTCAATAGGCACAGGGAATTGTTTTGATATCCCCCCTAAACAGTACTAAACTTTAATATGAATATAATAAATATATCTTAAAATATTATTAAAAGGTGAAATCTTTAATCTTAACTTATTGATTATAAAGAGTTAGACAGTATGTTAAAACAGTATTAAATGCTGAGCAGTTTATAACTAATAAACTGTTTCTAAAAAATAGAATATCATTCCTAAGCAGCTTGTTATAATTGATACTATAACGCATGCCTTATCAACTAAGGTGTCAATTATATCAGGCCCCTGGAGTTGAAGACAAGGTTTTTTCACACGCTAAACGGACATAGCTGAAGAAAAACATCTCACTAAAATGCGATTAAAAGGTATTTATAGGACACAAAAGTAAAACGTCCAGCCAGATAATCTGGCATTTAAATTTTTATTATGAAAAGGATGTGAATTTTATTGTCATTTAATACTATCAGCATAATTACAGTCATCAGAGGAATCAGTGACATTTCATTTTCAGTTAGCATAAACGTGCTTCCTTTTATTATCTTTATGTCGATAAACATTTCCTACTATCTCAATCCATTTAACTTTTGCAAATAACTCCGGCCCATGATTCGCGCATCAATAATGCCATAATACAGAAAAGATTTTTTCCACAGCGCGAAAAATTCTAAAATTTTATTTATCATCCAGGTGCAGGGCCAACAGGTGAGCATTACCGCCGAACACGGCCAACTAATTGTCCGCACCGCGCCCGCCACGTAGGGGAACCTATAAACATCACCTTTACCCCTCAACCGATCCCGGAACTGACGCTGACAGGCAGCGCGTTAGCCGCATTGGGATTTACCTCCGGCACCCCGTTGCAACTGACGCTACAGCATCACCGGCTCTGGATCACTGTCGTCACCGACGACGCCACCTGGGAAGCGCTGTGCGAGGCCAGTCAAGACCGGCAAGATTTGGGGGCGGATTGGGTGAGAGATAACGGCGAGGTGATTATCGGCGGCGACTGGCTCACCGAGTCCGGCATTGCCAACGCTGAACAACTGGAACTCACCGCCTCACCCAATGTGTCCCGGTTGCAGCGGCGGGAAGATTAGGTTTTAAGGGCAAAAAAGCACCCCCCGATTAATAGGGGGCTATATATGCTTAGGTAGATATTTCTAGATAATCAATACATTCTTCTTGTACATACTGTAATGGAAGAGTGTTAAAAACATTTAACTCATCACCTAAGTTGATGATAATTAAATTAAGGCCATCATCAAAAACCAACTTTAATCCTATAAGGGCCTTATCAATATCAGAGTAAATCGCAAAAACTTTCGACACTACTCTTCCAATATACCGGTAAAATGAGCATGAGTCTGACATGTCCATGATCACCTCCTTCCCATACTCACCAAGATCACTTTCTTGCATGGGCAATTCAGTCAACGCAAGAGTTGCTCCATCTTTTCCGCAGCGAAAGCTCCCCCCCCGATTGATACCAGAGAAAATAAGCTGTAACTGTTGAGGGTGCTCTAAGTCAGCAGTTTCATAGATATACACTAATCCATTAACACTACAGAGCTTGCTCCCGATAACATTACGTCCCCACTCCTGATATATTTCTGGAAGATCAATCATTGTGGACTCCCCTTCAGTGCATTTATTACTGAGGTATTATTAGTGACTCCATCCTTGAGAATAGTAACAAAACTACCATCAGGCTTAGTAACGACTACGTCATTCCCCTTTATTCTGAAGAATACATCTCCACGACTGGCCCCTGCACCGATACCTTGTCCCGCAAACTTACCATGTATGATTTTTTCCGGGTTAGAACCTATATCATTTATAATTCCTAACACACGCTGCCTATCCGCTGCATTTGATGGGTTCCCGCCAAAATCTTCAACATGCTTTCCTAATTTTTTCCCTACCTGCGCATTAGTTACGGAGAATGCTGCATTCGAACCAACACCAGAACTTGGCAGGGATATATTGCCCGGGCTTGGCAGATGACCCGCTATTTCATCACTGGCCTTATTAATCAGCTTCGATGCTTCAGCGATATCACCTTTCTTCAGCGCTACATCAGCCGCCTTGATAATCTTACCCGCACTATCTCCTAGTACAGGCACCAAACCTACTGTAGCTATCAGGTAATCCAACGCCGACTGGGCTTCCGCAAAGCCTTTGATATCACCAACTATCGGCACAAAATCAGCACCAAACGATGCCGTATCTTTCAGCGCCTCACGCCGCTCCGTGTACATCTTCACCGAGCAGGCTTCGGCGCTCATGCCGCCGCAGTTTGCCTTTTTATAACGCTCGTTTTCGGCCTCAACGTATTCGCCCGCCTTCTGTTCCAGCGTCTTGCCTTCAGACTGCGCCTGCGCAATATCACTCAGCGCATTATTCTCCACCGCATTCTTACCCGCCTGCGCACCCGCTACTGCATCCGCCGCGCTGTCTCCGGCTAATCCACCCGCCAGGCCAGCAGCCAGTGTACCTAATGCACTGACAGATTGTCTCTGCTCTTCAGTAAGATCTTCGCGGTTTACTCCAGGATACAGCTGCTGAGCAATATATTCACCCGCGACCGCTCCGGACGCACCTGCAAGCGCACCGTTGCCGTTTATCTGCGCAATTACCGCGCCTACTACCGCGTGAGCCATCAGGTTAGCCTCGGTGTTTACCTTACCCGAAGCATCGGTAGTCATCTTGTGGATTTGCTCCGCCAGATAAGGCGCTGAACCGCCCGCCAGCGCCTTCGCGATATCACCGCCTGCCAGCCCCTGCACCACGGCTGTCACCGCCTGGATTGCCTGTTGTACCCTGCCGCCCGTGCCAAAACCGCTATCTTTAAACGCCTGGTTATAAAAAGTCTGATAAGCCTGTTCGCTGATTTGCTCTGCCGTCGGTATTTTATCCGGATTCGCCTTCCGCCAGTCATCCTCAGCCGCTTTCAGCTGAGCCGCCGTCACGCCTTTCATCTTCTCTTTGGCGGCTTTGGTCGCCGCTAACTCGCCCTGCGTCCGCGCAATATCCCCGACCTGCATGCCAATTTCACCAATCAGCTGCGCTTCTTTCAGTCGGTTCTGCTCTTTCTCTTTGTCAAAGATCGGGTTAATGCTGCCGTCATTGGCATGGTCGGTATCGCGATTCAGCTCAGCCACGTCCTGCTGCTGGTTGTCCTGGTCGCGGATCACCAGGTTGCCTTCGCTGACGGCGGATTGCGTGCTGCCTGATGCATGTCCACTGTTGTTGGCACCGGACAGCGCGGAACCCGCCAGGTTGGTCAGCAGGTCGCTGCCCACCGGGCCGCCGCTGCTGAATGAACCGCCGCTGTGCTCGGCGCTGAAGTCCGCCTGATTGTGAATATCGCTCCAGCCCAGCGTGCCGGTATCAAGGGTATTTTTATCCTTGTCGGCGGTGCTGGCTATCACCGCACCTTCCAGCTGGGTGTGCTGCTTCACGGTAATATCGTAGCCGCCTTTACCGGCGTACAGCCCGGTCTGGTCGGTGACGCTGTCGTAGTTGCTGTGCAGTTTATCCTTGCTGACGCTCAGGTTTGCCGAACCGCTGCCCGCACCAATCGGGATGCTGAAGCCGCCGCTGACGCTGGTCTGCTTGCTGTCGTAGCGGTCGCTGTCCTGCAGGCTTTGCAGCGTCAGGTCGCGCCCGACATCAGCGGTAATCTGTTCGCCGCTGACCTGCGCGCCCGTCAGCGTGGTGTCGCGGCCACTGTGAAGCGTAACGTTGCCTCCGCTGTCCAGCGTGGTCTCGTTCCAGCTGGTGCCGTCGCCATTCTCACTGCCGCGGCTCGAGTTGGCATTGGCAAATACGCTGAACCCGGAATTTTTACCCAGTCCGATGCTCATGCCGACGTTACCGCCGCTGCTTTTGTTGCTGCCCTCGGTTTTTTGCGTATCAGCCGCCGCAGAGAGCATCAAATCGCGCTGCGCATCAAGCGTAGTATCACCCCCGGCCTTCAGCTGGCTGCCGGTGATGGCGATATCGCCGCTGTTGGCCCCGCCTTTTTTACCGGTAGCCGTGATATTGAGGTTATTGCCCGCGTTCAGCGTCGATCCACTGGAGATCGCCTGTTCCTGTCGCTGGGTTGACGAAGATTTCTGGCTGCCCGCCGACACACTGATGCTGATACCGCTCATCTCGCTTTTATTGTCGTTGAGGTTCACCGCTTCCTGCGCCTGTGCCGCCTGCACACCGGACAGCACCGCCTTGGTGTTTTGCAACGCGCTGAGTCGGCTGTCACTCTCTTTTCTTGCCTGCTGCGCAGTGTTGACGGCAGTATTAAGTGCGCTGCCCACCGCTCCCGACAGCGCCAGCGTCAGGCCACTCTGTTTCGATTCAAAAGTCTCGACGCGGGTGCGCTGATCGTAGCCGGGATCGATTTGCACGCTGTCGCCGCTAAGACTAAGATCCTTACCGGCTACCAGATCGGCACCGCCGATATGCATCTGGTTGCCCGCCGTGATGCTGACGTTGCCCTGGCTGCTGCCGACCGTGCTGACGCTCTGACTCTGGGTCGTGCCGTTTTCATCAATCTGATGACGGGTCGACTGGCTGCCAATGGTAAAGCCGAGGCCGCCGCCGCCAAGCAAGCCTTTCTTTTTCTTCTCTTCCAGCAGGTAATGATATTCAGTTTCCGTGGCAGCGCTGATATCAACATTGTTGCCCGCCTGCAGCGTGACATCCTGATCGGCGGCAATTGCCGAGCCGCTGACCGTCAGGTCTTTGCCCGCGCTGATACTGACGCTGTTGCCGCTAAGCAGCGATCCTGTCTGGCTGGTTACGCGATCGTCCTTCACCGTATGGGTGCTGCTTTTTTTCAGGAAGCCTTTCTTCTCGGTACGCTCTTCCATAAATAGCGACTCGCGTTCGGTCGCGCTGTTCAGCGTCACGTCCTTCTTCGCCTGCAGTGCAATCTCGCCCTGTTCGCTGTGCAGCGCACTGCCGGTTAAGGTGATATCGCCTTCGCGGGCGGTTACCGAGACGCCGTTCGCTCCGCTAAAGGTGCTGCCCACCGCCTGATCCTGCGAACTCTCCATTTCGCGATGGCTTTTGGTCTTGCCCTTGCGTTTATTTTCACTGTCGAGGTCGAGGCTTTGCTGATGCGCCTCTTTGATGGTCACATCTTTGGCACTGATATCAATACTGCCTTTCGTGCTGTCTACCTGCGCGCCCTCCGCGAGCAGTTTGTTGCCCGCCACCAGCGTCGCACCCTGGTCGCCGCTCAGGGTGCTGAGCTGTAAGCGCTGCTCCTCAAAGCTGTTGCTCACCGAAGAGGTGCTGCTGTTGGCCTCAAGATGAGTTTTATTGGTGGTGGTTTCCGCCAGCAGTTTGATATCGCCGCCCGCCTGCACGCCGAGTTCACCGCCCGCTTTCGCCTGGCTACCCTGCACGGTAATGTCTTTTCCGGCCTTCAGGCTAAGATTGCCACCGGCGCTAAGTTCGCTGCCCTGCGCCCTTTGCAGGTCGCCCTGTACCTGCGCCATACGCCAGCCAGCATCTTCTCTGCCGCCACTGGTGCGATTGCCCATCGCGCCTGAGATCACCTCAAGATTTATGCTGTTGCTGCTTTTCGCGCTGGTGATCTCAAGATTGTTGCGCGCACTCAGGCTGAGATTTTGCGTGGCCTCCAGCTTCGCACCTTGCAACAGAAGATTGCTGCCGCTCAGGCTGATATCGTTGGCGCTCATCGTCGCCTGACGCAGCGCATCCTGCAGGTTAGTGCTCAAGGTCAGGCTGTCCGCCTGCACATTGATGCTGTCGGCCTTGATGTCGCCGCCCTGATGCTGGAACTGTTTGGTATCGATACTCAGCGCCTGATCGGCAAACAGGTTGCCAGCATTGTTAATGCTGTCTGCAGAAAGCTGCAAATTGCCACCTGCGATCAGTGCGCCGTCAGCGGTCAGGCGCAGCGTGGACTGAGCCAGATAGACTTTCGGTACCCACACCGTCTGCGGGCCGTCGGCCGTCTCCACCGTCTCGCTTACCAACCAGACAATATCCTGTTGCAGCGCCGCAATCTGCTCAGGCGTCAGCGCAACCCCAGGCACCAGGTGGAAGTCCTCTGCCACTTTCGCGCCGTTGTCCATCAGCGTCTGGTACTGGGTCATCGCATCTTCGCCATGCACTGATGCTCTGCCAGTCAGTGACAGGACCTGTTCGCGCACCAGCCGCTGCTCATAGAAACCATCGCCCAACCGCTTGTGGACCTGCGCCGGGTCATACCCAACCTGCTGCATCAGGTAATCACTACTGATAAATTTGCTGCGGCTGGTAAAGCGCTCGTCGGTCACCACCAGGAACGGGCTGCCGACGGCCGGATGCTGGCTGAACAGGCCGTTATTGGGAATCGATGTTGCCACGCTACCCAGATGCTGTTTTTCCGTCAGCGCCTGCTCCGCCGGCAACAGAGGACGAACCGGCGAAGTGGCCGAACCGTCCGCGGCCTGCGATGGCTGGCTCCCCGGAGCCAGTTGGGTGCCATCCTGCGTGATGCCTTGCACGTCGAAAGCCAGCGGGTTACGTTCCCACTCAGCACGCTCCGCCTCTGCCGCTTTCAGCGCGGCCTCGACGCTGCTGATTTGCGCCTGATTAACGGTGGTATTCGTGATCTTCGCCCCACTGATGCTGACATTACCGTTGCCGGTGATGATGCCGTCAATGGTGCTCAGCGCCGTGGTCTCATCGGTGTTAAACACCGGATACCAGTGCACGGTATCGCGATCGTAATGATCGACGATATTTTCCTGTCGCCGTTCGTTGATCGAGTAACCTTTATTCTCAACGTTGCCGCCGCCTTCAATGCTCAGATTGCCATTCGCAGTAATCACGCTGGCGTCATTCAACAGTTGTTCCGTGATGCGCAACACCATGTTGCCACCTGCCAGAATGCGGGCACCGATACCTTCAGACACCAGCTTGTCGCGCGTAACCGTGCCGGTAACGGTGCGCTCACGGAAGTTGTTGTAATCGGTCACAAAAGGCACGTTAGCAATATCGAGATGCTTCTCGGGATCCCACTGCTCCAGGCTTCCCCAATCGAACTCGCGCCATACGGTATTCTGATAAGGGGTCGGCACGTTCTCCTGGCGGAATCCACGGGTTTCATAGAACGTCATGGCGTAGCTGCCGTCGGCATTCGGCTGCAATGCGAGGTAGTTAACCCACATATCGGTCATCACGCCCAGATTGTTCTTCACCCGAACCTGGGCGCGTTTGCCGCTGGCATCAATCGCCAGCAGCGTGCCGTAACGGTTGCTTTGCGCGGCGGCGTCATCCTGGAATGTCAGCTGCTGGGTAGTCGGTGCCATGGTGCTTTTATCGGGATTGACCGCCATGTCATAAGAGCGCCAGTAGTAGTTGTAGCGCTGCCATTTGTAGTCACTTTGCTCGGCATCGCGTTCAATCTCCAGCCCTTCACGCAGGTTATCCAGTCGGCGCGCTTCCAGCGTGACATCACCATCCGCTTCAATAAAGCTGGCCCGATTCTCAATCAGATCGTTGCTGCTGAGATGCAGACGATCGCCGCTGAACAGCAGAGCGCCGTCGCGGTTGGTCAGGCGCTCATTGGCCTGCAATTGCAGCGACCCGGTGGCCGCCATCACCGCATCACGGCCATGGTTATCAATGATGCGGCTCCGCACCGTGATCTCATCGCCCATCAGGGTCGCATCATTGTCGAGGGTATCGACCGCCAGCGTCATGCGGTCGGCTTCCAGCCGTCCGTAATTTAGCAGTTGCCCGGTAGTCAGCTGCACGACCTTGCCCACCAGCGAACCCTGGTTGGTAAAATCGGTGCTGGTGACGGTCAGATTGCCCGGCAGCAGCCAGTTACCCAGATTGGTCAGTACGCCCGCGACCGATAGCGTAACCGCGCTATTACTGCTGAGGGTATCACCGCTGCGCTGGGTGTAGTCCTGCTGCACGGCAAGCGTCAGTGCCTGCTGGCTCTGTAACGTACCGTTCTGATTATCGAAGGTGCGGGCGTTAAGGGTCAGCGTGTCGCCACTCTGAATGATCCCGCCCTGATTAAGCAGCGCCAGCGCTGAGGTGGCGGCTGGAATGCTGGCATTAAGGCCAAGTGCGCCATTCGCCAGAATGCGCCCCTGGCGGTTATCGAGGCTGGACAACCCGGAAAACAACAGCGAGCCACTGCTTTGCAAACGGCCAGCGGTATTGTCTATCTCGCGGGCGCTGACGGTGGTGCGCGTGGTGCCGAGCAGTAATCCGCCGTCACGGTTATTGAAATGGTCTGCCTGTAGCTCCAGTTCCGCCTGGCTACTGATGGTGCCCTGGCCGCTGTTGTCGAGCTGCTGCGCGTTCAGCTTCATCGCCCGGGTTGAGACCAGCTGGCCCGCCTGATTGTTTAACTGGGCAGTATTAAGCGTCAGCGCATCGCCACTGTGCAGCTTGCCCTGCTGATTATTCAGCGTATCAACGCGGTAAACACCGCTGCCCTGGCTGATAAAAGTGCCATTGCTGTTGTCCAGCCGCGCCGTTTGCAGAGTCAGCCCGCCGCCACTACTGACTACGCCCTGAACATTATCGACCTGCCCGGCGGTTATCTGCTGATCGCCATTACTGCGCAGCGCGCCGCCGTTATTATCCAGCAGCCCGATAATCCGCAGCCCAAGCTGCTGCTGGCTGTCGAAGGTGCCGCCGGAATTGAGAAGCGACTGCGCATCAAGCTGCAACCCTGCACCACTTTGTAACTTGCCCTGACGGTTATCCAGCGCCGCGTTTAACGTCAGTCGCATCTGCTGCTGACTGTACAGCAGACCGCTCTGACGGTTGTCCAGCGCCTGCGCTCTGAGTGTCAATGCGTCGCCGGACAAGAGCTGCCCAGCGGCATTATTCAGCTTGCCGGTTGCGGCATCGCCGGTGCTGCCCTGCACGCTCAGACGCTGCTGGGCACTGATTTTGCCCGCGCGGTTGTCAATATCCTGCGCGATGCGCAACACCAGGCTGGCAGCCGACTGCAATACGCCTTTGGCGTTATTCAGTATGCTGGCGGTGATTGTCGCATCTTGCTGGCTCTGAACGCTGCCGTTGCGATTATCAAAAGTTTTGCTGACGGCGCTCCAGCCCCCCTGGCTGCCGATCCAGCCCTGCTGATTAAAAATGTCCTGCGCCTGTAACGTCTGCGACAGCTTGCTGAAAATACGGCCGCTGGCGTTATCCAGCGCTCCGGTCAGCTGCATGTTCAGGCTGTCGAGCGAATTAATATTGCCCTGCGCATTGCGCAGCGCGGCGGCGCGCAGCACGGTACGGCCATTGCCGGTCAGGGTGCCGCTCTGGTTATCCAGCTCGCCGTTCAGGCCAAGTGAAAGCGCCTGCTGCGCCGTCAGTATCCCGGCCTGATTATTCACATTGCCGGTGCTGTTCAGCGTCAGCCCACCGCCTGACTGCAGTTTGCCGCTGGCATTATTAAGCGTGCCGGTTGTCGCCGTCACCAGACCGCCGCCCTGCGCGGTTCCGTTGCGGTTATCCCAGTTGCCGGTAGTGCGAAGGGATAGCGAGTTACCCGCTTCCAGCAGCCCTTTTGTATTATCCAGCGCCTGTTGCGCCAGCAAGTTCAGGTTTTGTGCGGCAATCACTTTACCCTGCGCGTTATCCAGCTGCTGCGCGAAGATCTCCAGCGATCCGCCGCTGATTTCACCCGCACGGTTGGACAGTGCACCCGCAGCGTTCAGCGTCAGCTGCTGGCCAGACAGCAGTTTACCCTCGTCATTGCGCACGCTCTGTGCGGCAACCGACAGCTGTTCGTTACCCTGTGCGGTACCGCCACGGTTATTGAGCTCGCCGTCGGTGCGGAGCGTCAGCCGCTCGCCAGCCGCCAGCAATCCCTCAGCATTATCCAACGCCTGACGGGCGCTCAGGCTGAGTGACTTCTCGCCTATCACTTTGCCCTGTGCATTGCTCAGGCGCTGCATCTGCAAATCAAGCGTTTCACCGCTGATTTCACCGGCACGGTTCTGCACCGCGCCCGCGGTTTTCAGCGTCAGCTGCTGACCTGACAACAGTTTGCCTTCGGCGTTATCGATGCTCTGTGCGCTGACGTTCAGCTGCGTTTCACTTTGTGCCGTGCCGCCACGGTTATTCCACTCGCCGTCGGTGTTAATCGTCAGGCGTCCAACGGCGCCAACCAGACCCTGCTGGTTATCCAACCGCTGGCTCGCCGTCAGGTTCAGATCCCCCTGACTGATCAGCTGCCCCTGATTATTGTTCAGGCGTTGCGTAGTCAGCTGTAACTGACTGCCGTTAAGCGTGCCGGAGCGGTTATCAACCGCGCCTCCGGCCTTCAGCGCCAGCTGTTTTCCGGCCAGCAGATTGCCGCTGCCATTGTTAATATCGCCGCGCGTATTAACATTGAGCGCCAACTGGCTTTTTACCGTACCAGACTGGTTATCCATACTGGCCGCATCCAGCGTCAGCTTGCCGTTGCTGCCCAGTTCACCGCTGCTGTTATTCAGCAGGCCGCCGATCTGCCAATGCTGATCAACGCCATCCAGCGCCACCAGACGACCGCGCTGATTAATCAGCGAGCCGGCATTCAGGCTGAGCTGGCGAGTCTCGATGCCGCCGTCGGTATTATCCAGCGTGCCGCCGAAGCTAAAGCGGCTCTCTCCGGCCCCCACCTGCGACCACGCGGCCTTCTGATTAAACAGATTACGCCCCGCGACATCCCACTGGCTGGCTTTAACCTGCGCCTGCTGCGCATCGACATCGCCTGCGGTATTGATCGCCAGCTTTCCGCTGTCGATTTTCGCCTGGCGCAGCGCCACGCCGCCTTGTTTTGCACTGACCGTAGCGCGGCTGGCTGCCAGCTGCGCCTGACTGATATCGACCCGCTGGCCGCTCAGGGTGACGTCCTTCTTACTCAGCAGGCTACCGCTGGCGCGGATATCGCCCTGACTGTTTAGCATCAGGTTTGACTCACGCACCAGCTGGCTGTTGATATCACTGCCTGCCAGCAGGTGACCACTGCTCTGAATATTGCCAGCGGCAGTCAGTTGAACATCGCCTGCCGCCGCCAGCGTACCGGACTGTTTTATTCCGCCACTGCGACTCTCGACAGACAGCGTGCCGCCGCTGTGCAGCTTGCCGCTGTGCTCAATGTCGTCTCTGGCAGCCAGCCGGATATCACCACCGGCCTGAGTGACCGCCTCCTGAGCGCCAGACTGCCAGATAAGCTTGCCTTCGCTGCTGACCGTCAGCGCTTTATCCGCCTGCAGCTGTCCGCCCTGATTACGCACTCCGACGCCCGCTTCGGTGCCGACCATGCTGATCAGACCGCTGTACATGCCGCCCATCTGTCCCATATCGATCGCCAGCTCGGGTTTGCTGCTGTCGCTGGCCAGTGCATTTACCGTTTTCGCGTCGGCGCTGATGCGGTTACGACCAGCAACTACCGAAACACCCTGTTTCGCCCAGACGCCAGCATTGATCTGCACCGCACGTGCCAAAATATCTACATATTCAGTATCATGACGCGTATCGCCGTTGAGGCCGCCGCCTTCAATGCGCACTACGCCGCGCTCAACCTGGTAGCCCGCCAGGCTGCCGTCAGCATTCAGCTGTGGCTTACCGGTGGTCAGCGTCATGCGCCCGGCGTTGATGGTGCCGCAGCCGTTACAGACGATTCCCGCCGGGTTAGCGACAATCACCTGCGCGCGACCACCGGCCACTTCAAGGAAGCCACGCAGCTGGCTGGGATTGTTACTGTTAACTTCGTTAAGGATCACCCGCGCCGGAGCGTTATTCGGATTGAGATTCGGGTTACCCTGGATCATCCCGGCCAGTTGGGTGGACGTCATCACCGCCGAGTTATTGAGGATCGCGCCTTTCTGGCCGACATCAAACTGCTGATAATGGTTATGCGACACGCCGGCCTGGTTGGGCGCGGTGATATTGACCTGCGGCAAGCCATTCTGCGTATTTATCACCTGCGGACGCTGACCCGGCGCGGCAGCGCCGTTCGCCACAATACCGTCGGCCAGTGCAGGCCCGGCAAACATTGCCAGCGCCAACAGCCATCCGGCACGGCGCAGCGTCACCCACAGTCGCGGCGCAGCGATGCCACGGCTTTGACCCGGTTCGGTACTGCAACTGCGTGCCAGCTCGGAGACCACCCGCAGTTCTCCGTGGGTGCGGCTGAAGATAAGGCGATAGCAATGTTTATTCATGGGTATTATCCGTAATAGAAGGCGGTCGCAACCGCCAGAATCCGTTCGGGCCTGTCAGGTCAGCATCAGCAAGCGTATAAGCTGCTCAGATTTCCAGATTGACGCTAAAGCCAGCCGTCGCCCCGGAGGTATGAAAGTTGTCCGGTTTCAGCAGCGGTACACCGGCAAACAGGTCATAGCTGAATCGCTGCCACAGTGCGCCACGCACGCCCAGCGCGCTGCCCGCCAGCTGATGGCCGACCAGATAACGCGTGCCCGGCCCCTCTACGCGACCGTAATCCAGCGCCAGATATAACTCGTGACCGCGCGACTGCACGTTCCACGCCAGCTCGTTGCGCCAGATCAGCCCTTTCTCACCGGACAGCACCTGTTCGCCATCGAAGCCGCGCACCGTATAACGCCCGGCAATGGCCATTCGTTCCTGCGGCGTCAGCGCGTTAGGGCTCCACTGCCCGCGCATCGCGCTGTTCACGCGCCAGGGCTGTTCACCCCAGTTAAAGGGCTGATTAACGCTGATATCACCCAGCAATATGCCGGTGCGGGCGCTGCCACTGTGCGTAGCCTCTTCCGGGGCCGGTATTGCACCGAATGCCCCGGTGCCGCGCCGCCAGTTGATATTGGCATCCAGCGTGGTATTGCCGAAATAACTGCGCTGATTAAATCCCAGTTCCCAGCCAGCGGTGCGGCGTTTTTGCTGATCGATCTCAATGCCGTCCACCGCATTGGTGGCGTGTTTACGGTAAGCGCGCAGATTCAGCGTGGTTTTATGCGACTGATTGCGAAACAGCAATCGCGAGACCGTCAGCTGCAAATTTTCGCTCTTGCCGCTGTAACTCAGTACTTCATTGGCGTTAGGGATATTCTGGTGATAGGTGTAATCGTTATAGTTGGCAGAAAATCCCCAGTAGCCGACCGGGAAAAAGTAGTTCAGGGTATGCGAGCGGTTGCCGAAGGGCCCTTTCTCGAACATATCCTTGCCGATATTGGCGTAAAACAGATCGTTCTGTGCAAAGGGCGCATCCACCGCCAGGGTGGCGGAGCCGAGATAACGGCCCGTGCTTTTGGAACCACTGTCGTCCATCCCCAGGCTGAGCCGCACCGGACGGCCCTCCTGCCAGTGCACCAGCAGATCGCTGGTCGCCTCCTGCTCGCCGGGCACAATTTTGATATCGGCGGCGGCGCTGGGCACCCGTTTAAAGTTCTCCAGCCCCTGTTCGATATCACGCAGATTGAGGATATCGCCAGACGACGCCGGAACAGCATTCCACAGCCGCCCCCGCCAGGAGACCGGTTGTTCAAAACGAATATTGTCAATGCGGCCGGGCTGAAGATTCAGCGTCAGCACGCCGGTAGTCAGATCCTGTTCCTGCGCCATCACCCGGGTGGTGACATAGCCGCCCGCCAGAATGGCGTTCTGCACCTTGTTGATCACCAACATAATTCCCTGGCTACCGAGGCAGCGGCCTTTGGCATCGTCTGCGGCATCCAGCGCCCACTGAAAACGCGCGGCGGAATCCCCCTCCAGGCGCAGGGAGTGAATAATAAAACAGGGCTTTTCATCGACCGGATAGTCAGGCAATGCCACGTCGGGACGCGTCAGGCGGACATCGCTGTTCGGGGTATTTTGCTCTCGCAGCGCGCGCTCACGCTCTTGCTGACGCAGCTGCTCGCGGGCATCAATCGTTGCGGCACTCTGGCCCGTCGTATCGGACACCGAAGCGGCAAACAGCGGAGCAGAGCTGATGGAAAGCCCCAACAGACCCCAATGGATAACACGAGGTAAAATTCGAGCGCAATCCCGGCGCATATATCGCTCCTTAAATTCGTTAATACCCCACTGCCGCCATTGCTGCCGTCAGCTTAAGAAAGTTGAGAAAGAGAATAATTAACATTTATATGAAATTATCGGAAAGAGACGATAATGTAGACGAATGTATTATGCTGATAATCACCTGGAGATCAATAAATATTTCCTGGTCGTGAGTGCGGCCGGAAATGTCTTATTAAAGTCCAGAATCTAACCGACGGGAAAAGTAAAGAAAGTGTAATTTACACATTAAAAACAGCAACTTAAAGGAATTTACAACACAGAAAATTAAAGAAATATCTTACTAAAGGTGATAACAAGACAAATAAGACACTCCTGCTGTTACCCTCAGACACTAAGAATATACCTGAATTTATTTGCTGGAAAGAATTGTAAATCGGTGAATTTATTAACTACATACGTTGATTAAATATCGACCATTGATGCTTGTGAAGATATTTATTTCTGCGAGTTTATTTTCTTAGAAAAGTGAAAGATGTGATTTTAATAATGCTGATTTCTTCTGTTTCTTTGAAAGCAACGGCGAAGGAGTGCTGCTTGCGGGGTATGCCGGGGGATGGAACGATGGTGAATTTATGAGCTTGCGATATTTCCTTACACGTTAATTTCTTGCTGATTAAACTCTTAAAACCATGGTTATTTAATCGTATAGGTAAATCGCTCACCTTTGGTGATTTTCCCTTTGTCATCCTGATAATATGTTTCTCCATTTGCTTTAAACTTTATAAGATTTTCACTGGTCGTGTTTATCTCCATTAGATTATTTTCTTTTCTTATACATCTGGCCTCAACGCTCATATCATTAAAACATAACAGATGATCGGTGCTTTTACTGGGGAAAAAAGTATTCTTATCGGGTTGCTCTATCTCATAGCCGTCACCAAAATCCCAAAAGCTGACGGAGAATCTGCCATTACTATCTGACACTGGTATACCATATTTTTCCCTGAGCATGATTTTATTACTTTCCCACCAGTTGACCTTCCCTCGACTTGTCAAAGGGAAATTTTTTACTAAAACCTTCGTCCAGTGCTGGTCTTTATGGACTGCAATTATCTTTACTGGCTTAGTACACAGCCAGATGAAATAAATCAATACTGAAAGAGAAACGATTATCACCATCTTTAAATAAATAATCTTCATTTGCGTCTCTCTTTGATCATAATATTCTCTTCCAAATTAGTCATGAGGTGAGCTATTCGTAGGCTTACAAGTCGATGAGCGAATCTTTCAAACGTCTCACAATAAATAAAATCTAGCAGATGCTTTAGAAAATCAAACCTTACTCTACGCACGCCAGCAAGACGTACCTCCATTAGTTCTTCATCGCTGGTATCAACTGTCACGGTTGCAACACCACGGGCATAGTAATTGATAGCGACAGCGCGCTGCATATCCTCCCGTAATGCATTCCCCTTTAACGCCGCCGATATGTTTATAGCCTTTTTCTTACTATTGCTTTTGCTGTTTTATCTGTATTGGTTAACTAGTTAATAAACAGTATACTATCTGCTTTTTATAATTTTACCGCTTTGATCCTGATAATAGCTACTATCACCCAAAGAAAAACTAATCCGATTATTAGGTATTGCGCTGATTCCCATTTTCCAGTTTTCTTTTCTTACACATCTGGCTTCCACTTTCATATCATAAAAGCAAAATAAGTGATCGGTGCTTCTGGATGGAAAAAATGTACTTCTGTCGCGTTCTTCAATCTCATAGCCATCACCAATGCCCCAGATAACGACAGAGTATATACCATCGTTATGAAGCTCTGGAATTCCATAATTTTCCTCAAGATATTGTTTATTAGATAACCACCAGTTCAGCTTTCCATGATCTGTATAAGGAAAGTTATCCACTACCAGATAGCGTCTGTTTTGGTCTTTATGAACATCGATGATTTTAACAGGTCGTGTAGATTTGTAGGCTGAATAAGTCGCAAAAGTTAATAGCATAAATAACGCTATCTGCCAGGAGAATTTTTTCAGTTTCATTCTAAAAAACCCTTAATTTCAACAGTTGCCTCCATATTGGTCATAAAAGGTTTATAACCAAATTTTTCCCAGCTTTGCAGAAGAAACCAGATGCGAAAAATAGGAAGGTTATGAAATCTAAGATCCATAATGTCGATATCATCAAGACCAAAATGATCCTGACCACGATAATGGATAGTTGCGTTGTACGCGTTCCCTTCTACCAGCAATGATATCATTGTGATATGGGTTGCATAAATGCCGTGAACGGAAATCCCCAATCCATTTACACGATCTATCCACCTGTCAAACCTGGGAAGAACCGTATAACTTAACTCCTCACCGAATCGTTCTCTATTACTTGCTGGATAAGCACCTGTATTCAAGTCAATATTGTTTTTAATGACCCATTTTATCTTTTCCAGCGAACTTTCTTTAGACTTATCACCCACTATCTGCTGATGATATGCCTTATCCAATAATTCATCCTTAAAAGGTTCACCTCTTCCTGTTTGCAGATGATCAACCAGACGGATAAACAATTTTCGATATCCCATAAAGGAGACGGGCGCGGAATAGCGCCGGAACTGCTCAAATAATATTGCCGCAATGTCTTCATGGCTGCGTTTTTCTGTAATGATTGCCGGTCGGGCAAAACTGTAGTTGCCTGATGGATAGCGCGATACTTCGCTGGTATAAGGGTTAACCCCTTCAACTATCTCCCTTAAGCCAAAATATTCCTTCAAATGAAATTCTGATAAATCACCATACCTCATATCATCAGCACGATAATCATTCATTTTATTCTTAGTCTGATATACAGTAAATGGAAAGCGTAACGGAGTGCAGTTAAGATCTGGGGTGGACGACATAGGGGATTCCTTTTCGATATAAAGTGGCTTCATGCCTTAAGCTGTAATTTATCGTTCAGCGAATTTTTTTGATAAGATTATTTTTGATAAATATTTATTATGCGTATTAATCTGGAGCGCGATCACACTTCTGCTGAATTTTCGATTGTGCATGGGCTACTGACAGGCTGGCGGCCATCTGCTGGTAACGACCTGGAGATGAACGACGTGCTAAAGCTTACTCCAGCTGGTTTATGACCTGACAGTGAGATAATTTTATAAGGAATAGCAGTGGATATCCGACAACTCGAGTACTTTGTTTGTGTCGCTGAACTGGGGAGTTTTACCCGCGCTTCAATTGCACTGAACGTGGCTCAACCCGTTCTGAGCCGCCAGATTCGTCAACTTGAAGTAGAAGTCGGTCAGAATTTATTGGTGCGTAACGGGCGCGGAGCCTTTTGCAGCGAAGCAGGAAAACTGCTGCTTGGCCATGCACGCGGGATATTGCACCAGATGGAACGCACGCGAGGAGAGTTAGAAAGATTGCGAGGAATCCGCACCGACCGCATCGCCGTGGGATTACCACCAACCCTTGCGCGTTCTTTGAGCCTGCCTCTGGTGAAGTCATTTCAGACGTTAATGCCTGATGCAACACTCTCAATTACGGAAGGCTTAAGCAGCCAGATTCAGGAGTCTCTGGTGAAAGCCCGGGTCGATATCGCCCTGCTTTATCACACTCAACCCACACCTGACATTGAGACGATACCGCTTCACAAGGAAGCTCTGTTTCTTGTTGAGCGTTGTGATGCGCCGGGATCGGGTGAAAACGTCACGCTGGAAGCGTTAGCGCAGATCCCGTTGGTTATGCCTGGCCGCTACAATGCTTTTCGTATTCTGGTCGAAGAAGCATTAAATACCCGCCGCCTGAAGCCGCTGATGGCAGTTGATGTTGATGGGGTCGGCACTATTCTTGAACTGGTGATAAGCGGCATTGGCGCGGCCATCCTGCCGAAAAATGCAATCGCCAATTTCGCCCATGCAGACAGGCTACGTCTGAGGGGCATCGCCCAGCAGGGCTTGTTTGCCCAGTTATCGCTGGCGACCAGCACTCGCCGACCGGGCACCCTGCTTCAGCAAGAAACCATCCGTCTTATTAAAGAATTATTATCTCGTTAGAGAGATGCCCTAATCTGCTTATCAATCATCAGCTAACCATCACATCTGCTGCTGCTCAAATTCAATTACCGGCGTAATTCAGGATTCCTGCAGAGGCGGATTTTTCAGATGCTGTTTAAGACAGTCGCGATCAAGTTCTTTCTCCCATGCCGCAACCACCAGCGTAGCAACACCGTTTCCGATCAGATTGGTCATTGCCAATCCGGTGCCTAAAAAACGATGCACGCCAAGAATCAGTACCATACCTTCAACGGGTACGACAGGCACCACCAGAAGCGTACTGGTAAGCATAATAAACGCTGCACCGGCAATGCCGCTGGCCCCTTTTGAGGTAAGCATAGCCACCCCCAATAACAGCAGTTGCTGACTGAGCGTAAGGTCGATGTTCAGCGCCTGCGCAATGAAAACTACCGCCATAGTTAAATAGAGATTAGTGCCGTCGAGGTTGAATGAATATCCGGTGGGTATCACTAAGCCAACCACGGAACGCGAGCAGCCAAGCTGTTCCATCTTTCGTAAGATCTGCGGCATAACCACTTCGGAGGAACTGGTACCCAGCACGATCAGCAGTTCATCTTTTATATAACTGATGAAGCTAAATATATTTATGCGGCATAAGTAACAAACCGCCCCCAGCACCACAATAATAAAAAACAGGCAAACAAGATAAAAACAGCCTACCAGTTTGAACAACGGGCCTAAGGATTCGGTACCATATTGCCCTACGGTAAAGGCAATCGCCCCAAACGCGCCAACAGATGAAAAGCGGGTGATCATATTCACTATTTTAAAAAACACCTGTGAAAAACCATCAATCATTAAAAATACCGGTTTTCCCTTTTCACCCAGTGCCGTCAGCGCCCAACCGAACAATACCGCCACCAGCAAAATACTGAGGATATCTCCCTGAACAAAAGCGCCAACTAAACTTTCCGGGATGATATGCAGCATAAAGCTGACAAAATCGAGATGATGCGCTTTATCGATATATCCCTGTACCAATGATGCGTCGAGGCTGGACTTATCAACATTAAAGCCAGCCCCAGGCTGCAGTAGATGGCTGCCAATCAGACCCACCAGCAGTGAGAAAGAGGAGATCACCTCAAAATAAAGAAGTGCTTTGCCACCCACCCGGCCTACTTTTTTCATATCCTGCATGCCAGCGATACCACTGACGATGGTGCAAAAGACCACCACGCCAATCATCATCCTGATGAGCTTGATAAAAGCTTCACCGAGTGGAGCCATCTGGACAGCAATAGAGGGCCAGTAATGGCCCAGAGCAATACCCAGCAACACACCAATAAAGACTTCAAAATAGAGCGTTTTATAAAAGGGCTTTTCCGAGCGGTTCATATGCGCCTCGTTAATTTGCACAGGACAAGAAAACGTCGTTTTAGTCAGGCAGACATCGCGTTATGGCTTTGTGGTATTGATGTCTTAAAGAAGTTCCGGCCAGTACAAATGAAGTGGATTATTAACCAGGAGTTTTTTCTGCAACTCTGCGGTTGGCGCGATAAACGGGATGATATCGACCAGAACACCATCATCTGGCATATGATCGTGAAGGTTTGGATGTGGCCAGTCTGTTCCCCACAACACGCGGTCAGGAAAATGGCCAACCAGATAGCGTGAGAAAGGCAGAACATCGCTGTAAGGCACACTTTCGCCCGGAGCGGGTAATGAACCAAGCTGACTGAGTCGTTCCGGGCAACTGACTTTGATCCAGATATGCGGATTATTTCGCATCAGACTTACAATTCGCTGAAACTGCTCGCCTTCAACAGGCTGGCTCACATCGGGTCTGCCCATATGGTCAATGACCACCGGCAAAGGGAGAGAAGTGAAAAAAGTTTCTAAATCAGACAGATCGCACGCTTCAAAGTAGACGACGACATGCCAGCCCAGCGGCGCAATGCGATAGGCAATACTTTCGAGCGTCTCACGTGAAGTAAAATCCACCAGCCGCTTCAGAAAATTAAACCTGACTGCCCGCACACCAGCATGGTGCATCTGCAACAGTTCTTCATCGCTGATATCCGCTGTGACGGTTGCAACACCACGAGCATAGCCAGCAGACGTGTTTAATGCGTCGATCAGTGCACGATTATCTGCGCCATGGCAGCTTGCCTGAACAATCACATTACGTGTGAAGCCCAATTTATCGCGCAGTGCAAATAACCCCTCTTTTCCGGCATCGCAGGGGGTGTATTTGCGCTCTGGCGCGTAAGGAAATTCATCGCCGGGACCGAATACATGACAATGCGCATCTACCGCGTCAGTGGGAAGTACATATTTCGGCGGTGAAGGGTGAGGATCAAAAGGGAGCCAGTTTGGTGATGGAATAAATTTCATTTCTTTCTCCTGTAGGGCTATTCATTGTTCTTCACAGGAGTATCAAATAACTTCACTACCGCTGATACCGACAAAGCTATCTAGCAGATATACCGAGAAAGCATAACGTGACAAGCTTCAAATTAAACTTGAGCGTTAATGCGTTCTGATGATGCGTCAATTAAGCGGTATTTCGACCATTAACCTCTATGGCTGCTCCTGCTGTTACAGGTCTTTTTATAGCGAATTAGAACCCTGTCGCTAAAAAATAATACAGCTCATATGCAGGCTAACTATTCCTCTGAACTGTTATGGACATCACGAATTTCCGGCAGAATGTGATCTTTGTGGCATCAGCTTTCCGGTTTCATCTCTGATGACTTTTACTAGCTTCAACAGCCACAGGCCCGTACTTTTCAGAGAGTTTCTGCGGGGCCAGTTCCAGAGGTGCGTTTCCGGCCAGCGCCGGGAATATTTTTTAAAGTCTGATTCTTCTTGCCCTGCTCCACGCTGATAACACACTGCGATGTCAGCAATGTCTTCATCAGCGAGATGAGGCGATCCCGATGTAGAGGCGTTTTATAACGAACGGAATATCATTATTCTCCGTGAGGCTAAAGCCGTCATTATTCTATTGAGCATTTTTCCAGGATTTTATTTTCGGTTTTTTAACTTTAAATTCAATGAGATGAGTTCTAAGACTTAAACGCTAGCATTGGTTAGTGTGTCATTGTAAGTCTGCTCTGGCTCTGCCAGAAATTAAACACTGTATGCAGACTTATTTTCAGGACAAAGTATAGAATTTCCTTCTGCGACACTGTTCATCTGCTAATAGTATTGTCTGATTCAATGATATAGTAATAAGATTGGTTGACTATTTCGTAGGGATGTAAATTTTAAGTCATAAAAGTTATCTTTTTGTTATATAACTTATTCGGATGGAATTATGTGGAAAAATAAGATCAATCTTCAGATCATAGTATGGACGACTTTGGTTGGTGGTTTTATCAGTTCACTGGTCAAATGGGGATCTGAAGTCAACATGCCGCCACGCGTACCGGGCGAGATTTCACCTCCTGCGGCGCATATAGATGCATGGCTGGGATGGTTAGGTATCAATTCCCACTCGCTTGATTACGTCTATCAAGGAGTCAGCATTCCTGGTGCTGTTACTTTATATCACTGGCTTTTCAGCTTTATCTTCGCTTTTGTCTATGTCGCGTGGTCTGCTTACTGCCCTAAAATCAGGCTTTTCTGGGGCGCTCTCTATGGCTTAATCATCACTGTCGTTATGCACGGATTCCTGATCCCTTTGCTGGGATTCAGAAATCCCGTCTACGCTGATGGCGCAGTAGGTTGGCTGTGGAACCTGAACTCCGCTGAACTATTCAGTGAGATTTTGGGGCATATCTATTGGTCGGTATCGATTGAAATTTGTATGGTGGCTGTGCTTGCTTACTTTTCAAGACCGATTAAAGGTGTGTGGGTGCAGAGATAATTCGTTCTTAAATGTTGGCTATGTGTAGACGTGGTATTTATATCCAGAGATCCTCCGGCATGCTCATCATGCCAACGAAGGAAATCGCGATAAGTGAATCCCGTTTAGATCATCACCGTGTTTAATACGGTTAAAATTAGTCGAACTGAGAAAGATATCTGCCGTCAGGCAGGTATCTTTAAAGTCATATACCAGATGGAAGTCTGAATAGGGTGGCATTAAGCTTCATATTTATTAAAAGGATAATCGTTTACTAATATAAGAATCGACGTCTTAAACAGATGTATGCTGAACTGTGCGAAGGCCGGACTCGAACATCGCAACTATCCTTATGATATTTAGTAATTAAAGCAATCCACATTGTCGATGATACCATCATTGATACCATCAGTCCCGATTAGTGATAATCGAACAGAATGTATTCGTCATTACGGGTTGATAGTGTAAAATCTATACATATTCTAATCAATGACCCTGAGCAATAGTTTATTAATGGAACTATAAACAATGTATAGAGCAAATCAAATCATAAAAGAAATAAGTAAAATGAATACTTATGCCCCCTATAATCAGATACATAAAAAAAGTAACTTACTTAGAAAGATTCAAGTATGTTCTTTTCTCACGTCTCTCATTTCTCTCGTCTTAATGGTCATAATGGCCGTTATCTACAAAGTCTTTGGCCTTCCCAAACAACCGTTTATTTTACCTGCATTCGTCCTGTATGCCCTCAATTCAATTGCCGGTATAATATACTTATTTACCCCTATAATTCCTGGCGTGAAGTTCATGCTCAACTTCAAAAAGGAAATTTTCAATGACCTTATTTGTGAAATTGATAATGATGAACAAAACATAGAAAAACTGATGCCTTATTCATTGACTGAATTAAACTATTCAATAGATTGGTTAAATATAAAGATACAAAGAGTAAAATCAAGGATAAATGATTTCTTTGGAGAAAAAACTGCTGTTTTATCAATAATTGGATTAGCTTACTCTGCAGTTCAAGGTTTTGGTGGGTTAGACAAATTAGGTGATACCATATCAAAAGGGCTCTTCAACTCTGGCACAACAAATACACTAATTGTATTTGGGTTGGCTTTTCTTTTAGGGTTATCACTTGGAGCATTAGCACTTAAAAATGTTGCAAATCATTTGCAATATCTAAAAGAGGTACTTGAATTAACGAAAAAAATAAAGCAAACGAATAATGAGTAGATCATTAGCATTTGTAACCTCCGTTACTCACAAAGTAGATTCATTGTTCATCTGAATATTTACATATTGATTTGATGGATTCAATGTTGGTAGTATGGTAAAGTTGCGATTATTTTTTACTGAGTTGATAACGGATGCTAAAGCCTTCTCATTTCAAAACCCCCCTCCGTTATCCTGGAGGTAAAGCAAAATTCTATCCACATATAGAGCAAATTCTCCGTTGTAACAACTTAGCAGGAGGTTGCTATGCGGAACCCTATGCTGGTGGAGCAGGTGTTGCCTTAGGTTTGCTACTCAACGGTCTTGTTGAAGACATTTTCATTAATGATATAGACCCAGCACTTTATGCTTTTTGGTCTGCCGTTGTAAATCATAACGAATCATTATGTGAAATGATTAATGAAATCCCCGTAACTATTGAGAACTGGCATATACAAAGAGACATACTACTTAATAATGATAATTATAGTATGCTTGAAGTCGCTTTATCGACTTTCTTTTTGAACAGGACAAACCGATCTGGCATTCTAAAAGCTGGAGTCATTGGCGGTAAAGAACAAAAAGGAAAATGGAAATTAGATGCCAGATTTAATAAACAGGACTTAATCAAAAGAATAAAGTTAATTGGCACCTATAGAGATAAAATCCATGTATCGAATCTGGATGCTGTAGATTTTCTATTGAACCAGAAAAATTCATTGCCTAAAAAAAGCCTGATCTATCTTGACCCACCTTACTATGTTAAGGGTGCTGAGTTATATCGTAATTTTTACTTGCATGATGATCATGTAAAAATCGCTAATACCTTGCGAAATATCACACTACCCTGGATTGTTTCTTACGATAATGTTAATGAAATAAGAGAAATCTATCAGGGCCTTAACATGGCTGATTATTCATTAAGTTATACAGCTCAGGATAAGAAGAAAGGGCTTGAGGTTATTATTTATAACGACGGGGTGAAGATCCCTGAGATTTGATTTTAAGGATGAGTTGAAATGATTAAAGAGATTGGCTTCAAAAAATTCAAGAAACTTATCGACATCGATTTTTCATTCGATAAGGATATTAACATCATCTCAGGAACCAACGGCACATGTAAAACGACATTGCTTCACTTAGTTAGCAATGGTTTTCAAATGCCACCCACTCGGTCCGCAAACTATTCAAATAATAATTGTCTCAAAGTAATTAAAGCTATAAATAAAATTGCCAATCCAAAAATGGAAGCAATAGTCAGGGAATCAAAAAGCTATACAGACCCTGCAGAGGGAGCAAAAGGAAACCTGTTTTCCATAAACTATTTAGATGGAAGTGAGTTGGGCTTTAGAAAACATAACTCACGAAATCCAGACGAAGCTCAAAGATACGCGATTAAGCCATTATACCCAAGAGGTGGTCCAAAACAATCACTGCCTTCAAAGCCAGTTTTATATTTAGGTTTATCACGATTATTTCCTATTGGGGAAACAAAGGATGGGGACCTTACAAAAATTGCTTTAAATCTACCCGATCAATATGTAAGTTACATATCCCAACTTTACAAAGATCTTCTCCAAATAAATATAACTAACATTGAGTCAAATAACATCGGTGATTTTAAGTCTGGACCTTTATTTGACACCGATAATCCCGAAATTGATTCCAACACAATATCTTCTGGAGAAGATAATTCGTTTATTATAATAAAAGCTTTAGTTAGTTTAAGGTATTACTTCGAATCATTAATTGAATCTGTTGATATTAAAGAAAGCATATTGTTGATTGATGAATTCGATGCAACTTTACATCCTTCATTGCAAATAAGGCTACTCGATAAAATAAATGAATATGCTAAGGCATATAAAATACAGGTTTTCTTTACCACCCATAGTTTAACTTTATTAGAATATGCTTTCTCCAAGAAATTTAATGCTATATATCTAATGAATAACATGAGTAAAGTTTTTTGTCTTGAAGATCCAGACTACCTCAAGATATCGATGTTCTTGAAAAATCAAAATAGAGATGAAACATATACCCGTAAAAAGATACCACTCTTCACAGAAGATGAAGAAGCTCGTTTCTTTCTCGAAGAACTATTTTCTTTTTGGATACATAGAAAGCCTGAAATGGCAATAATAAGAAGTTATTTCCATTTTGTAGAATGCTTTATTGGGGCTGATAACCTAAGAACAATTTTCAGAGATCCACATTTATCAGAAACTTCATTGAAATCGATCTGTATTCTCGATGGCGATCATCAAACTGATTTAAACCTAAGTACTATTGCACTTCCAGGCTCTTTAGCTCCGGAAGAATTATTTTTTGAACATGCCGAATTAATCTATAAAAGTGATGACGAATCTTTTTGGATCAACCCTGATATATATAATCAAGGTTTTACAAAAGAATATTATTTAACAAAAATTCAACCCCAAATATTGTCTATTGAGATTGATTACCAAAATAAAAAAGAACTTGGTCAATCGACTAAAGGGTTTAAGCGAGAGAGAAACAAGGCTCTTTTTAATGATAATATAAACTTCTTCCGTATGGTTTTACGCAATTGGTTAGAGAGGGAGGAGAACTATAAAGCTAACGAAGCCTTTTATAAAGGATTAAGAATCTTATTCCAAAAAGTTTGTGCTCAAAATGGTATCGATAGAAACACATGGAATTTTGAATTTAAAGAACTATCAGATCATTAACCTAACAAGACAGAGGAATAAAAAATGTCGAATAGATTTTTTGTATACTCAATATTCGTACCCAAAAACATAATGATTAATTACATAGGTTCTAATGCATCAATTCCAAATTTTAGTGATGATTCCAATGCAACAACAGAAATTTTTTTGATTTTTGATATGAAAAATAAAGTATCACTTCCCTATGCTTTCACTGATAATACGCTTGCATTAGAAAAGTGCAATTCTGAAAACAAAAGTTTTGGTGCAGATAATTTTGAATTTGATATAAGTGTAAAACCTGAGAATACAGTTAATATAGATGACAATGATTATATTTTTATATGTAACACTGAGCATGTGAAAATAATAAAAGATGCGTTAACAAAGTCTTCTACCAGCGAACGTAACATCGTGAATGGTATTAAGAAAATTGCTTTTGATTTAACTCCATCCCCTTCCTCAAGTAGCAGTTCCTACAAAGTATAGATAGCTGTAATAGAGGTTGATTTCATTCAACCTCTATCAAATACATTTTATCCTTTATTCCATTAATATGCAGTTGCAGCTTTTTACCATTATCAACATACCCATTACAGCATTTGGCATATATATTCGTTATGTTAATTCTAACTCGTTCTAAATCAATCATTGATTTTACGCATCTTTTCAGATAAAAAATATTATTCGCATTGAAAAATTCACTAAACTCACTTTCTATTTTTTAAAGAATTTATTTAGTATTACATCTGCAATTGACTCTAATTCATAAAAATAATATAACTGAATGATTTTCATGGCTTGAATTGGATTAAACTTTAATAATAGTTCATAACCTAATATTATCATTTCATTATTTTTATCTGTAATGCATTATCAGATAAAATCATCCGACTTTTTTGTATGTATAAAAAAATGGAATCCATTACATCAAAATGTTGATACTCTCCAGACCAAAAAGCAAATGCGAAGTATCTCATGAAATAGCCATAATTATTGTACGTCCTAATAAAAGGTCCATCCATAATATCTATATACTCAATCCCTCCTCTTCCAAAACATAAAAACAAATCCGATATCTCAAGCGTTTTCTTAACATCTAAAACACGCCTAATAAAATAGTCAGCACTAAGTTCACTTATCAATAAATTGTTCCTGTACATTTGATTATTTTCATTTATAAAAATACTTGCTGATTCATATTTAAGATAATCTTGATATAGAAAACGTGAATTAAATATGCTTAAAATGACTTCTGATATAATTTCTAGTTTATTATCAGGTAAACTAACGGGACCAGGACACTCTCTTATAAACCCTAATTCTTTACTTAATTTCATTTAATCACCTCCTAATCTATTATTAATGCATAACAATTAAAACATCAAATATTTATTAAGCAAGGGCTAACAAATAGAAGCTATGCTTCTATTTGTTCCCTTGTTTTTCGCCCTGCGGTTGAAAAAATAAAGAATTAAAATTAATAATTTGACTCTCAAATCATAGAAAGTTGTTCAAACTTTTGCATGATTAGACTCAGCTTTACTTCATATCTGTAAAAAATTTTTGTAACCCACTTAGCCTCACAATTATAACTTATTGATTTTTATGTATTTTACAAAAACTTCTTAGTATATTCTTGCAGTCACAATATCAACCTTACCAGTATGATTGACCGTAAGTAGAAGAAGGGATAAATTATCAGATAGAATCCAAGTACCGACGAGAGATTAGAATGAATGAACAACAGTTTGGTATCTATAGTTCTCTTGAAACTTTTATAGAACAGGAAATATTTAGAGAACTTTGCAGTAATATTTTTGGAATAGGTGTAACAAACAAAATTGAAGGTATTGATGGTGCTTTAGGTACACACCCAGGTTTAAAGAGAAAGCGGAACGAAGACAGGTTGGCTGTTGGCTCTATCACCCTTAACAATAGTCTCATTTATTGTGCAATTCTCTGTGATGGTGTCGGCGGTTCTGCCTTTGGTGACTTGGCTTCTTCATTAGCTATCGCAACTATATTCGGATATTTAAGTACAGAAAATACAAACGAGCATCTTCAGAAAAAAATAGAGAATGCTGTTCTGTATGCCGATAAAACTATACAAGATAAATTATTAGGAGATGGAGCTACAACTTTAAGCTTGTTAGTTGCTTCCTCGTCTGGTGAAATCTATGCACTTAACATTGGTGATAGTAGAATTTTTTCTTGGGAGCCATCTAAAAAGGCACTAACACAAGTAAGTTGTGATGACACTATTGAAAATGAAGTTAGTAAACTAAATATTAAAGATAAAACCGCCTTGGAAGCATTTGGCTTGAAGGGCACACTATCTCAGGCTTTGGGTGAATCCAATCGTAATAGTAATGATTTAAATTTTGTTTTCTATGATAAGTCATATTTCAATGAAGGTTTTATTTTAGTAAGCGATGGTGCATGGAAAGATTCTGAGACATCTTTCGATAAAGTTATAAAAAATGCAGCTAATTCTTTAGATGTAGTAAGAAGAACATTGGCTTTAGCGACCTGGTGCGGTGGAACCGATAATTCTTCGATTATTGCTTTTTCATCAAATCCTGTATTGACTACCGAAAATAAAAATTTTAGGCATAATCATTCAAATATAATCATAGGGGATACCAAATATAGTTTCCTTAACGAAAAGACAAATATTAAAAGAGCCTCTCTTTCATATAAAAACAAAAAGAAACCCCCTACTAAATCAAAGAAAGATGACACTAATTCAAAAGAGATAACGATTGTACCTATTGGAAACAATGACAAATAAGGCCTAATCTTTATAAAGAAAGGATACATTATGATGGCTAATAGATATGTAGATGTAGGCGAGGATTTACAATTTGGCGGATTTGGAGAAGTTAGGTTATTACATGACAACTTTCTTGGAAGGAAAATCTTATGTAAATCAATGTCCAACCCAGATAATAATGACCAACTTTACAATGAAATTATCGCTTTATCTAAGGCAAGATCTCGTCATGTAGTAGAGATATACGATGTTTTATTTGATCAAAATAGGAATGTCAGTGGCATTATTATAGAGTATCTTGATGGCAGAGATTTCTCTAAATTCTATTTAGAATATGATAATAATCCAGAAGAATTTCTAAAAATCTTATTCCAAATAGCCAGTGGTCTCTATGATCTTCACAAAGCTGGAATTACCCATAGGGATTTGAAGTTAGAAAATATTAAAGCCTCCAACGCCGGAGTCGTTAAAATTTTTGATTTCGGCATATCAGCAATAACAGATGACTATATCACGAAAAACAATCGTGGAACATTGATTTATGCGGCCCCAGAATTATATTATGAAAATGCAAGGATTAGTAGGGAAATGGATATCTATGCATTTGGGATAATTGCCTGGAATCTTGTCACCACCCAAAATAATTTTGACAGAGCATTGTTAGATACTCCTCCACATTCTAAACATCAATATCAATCCCTAGCTCATGTATGTAAAAATAAATTACCAGAAGAAATAATAAATTTAATTGATGCAACATTATGTCCAAATCCAGCTAATCGCCCCACAATAGAGGAAATAGTACCTTTATTGGCAAAATACTTAGTAATACACAAGCATAAAGGGATTTTCACGGAAAACACAAGAAATGTATATGAATTATCATCTACCCAAAAAGGTGTTAAATTAAAAATAGCTCCGCTGGGAGAGATAGATATATATTATGACGGCCTCGAATTTAAAATAACCTACGTTGATGGCGATGTTTTCATCAATAATATGAGACCAAAGGTAAACACCGTCTTACCTAATTCTTGTCTATTGACATTTGGTGCCCCCCATTTACGCAACAGACGGTTTATGACTTTTTCATCTTCACATCCAGAGGTGGTATTATGACCAAAGTTTCGTTTGAAAATGACACATTACTAATTGGCAGATACCATATAATTCGCTATTTAGCCGCAGGCGGTATGCAAGAAGTATATTTATGTCATGATACTGTTCTAAATAGAGAAGTAGTTTTAAAAACGCCAAAAGCAGGGACTAAGGATAGAAGATTTAAACGAGGCGCTGAAATGGGTGCCAGAATAAATCATTCCAATGTTGCATCTACTTTAGATTACTATGAAGATGAGAATTTAACATTTTTGATAGAGGAATTCATTTCTGGGCAAGATCTTTCCAAACGAATGTCTACTGAATTTCATTATTTAGACCCACATACATGTGCCCATGTAATAAAAAATCTTGCAAAAGCACTACATGAAGCTCATAAAGTAGGAATCTGTCATAGAGATTTAAAACCCAGCAATATAATGGTATCAAATGATTTTAATCTATCTATGGTCAAGTTAACAGATTTTGGTATTGCTAAACTAGCTGAAAGCGAAATCGAATCTGAAATAGAGCTTTTTGAGAAAGATGAAAGTACCTTAACAACATCTCAAACACTATTAGGAGCAGTACCTTACATGGCCCCTGAATGTTGGGATGACTGGAAAGGCGCAGGTAAGGAAATGGATATTTGGTCATTAGGGTGTATTGCTTACCATTTATTATCAGGTCAACTTCCTTTTGGTTCTGGTCGGAGAGCAATTAGAGAAGTTGCTAGATTCCAGGATAATAATACAAAACTTTTAAAACCGCAAAATATTGGGCTCCACGCATCTTCTGCAATTTTAGAAAAAGAATTATGGGCTTTGATCACAAATTGTATTGTTGCTGACCCTCAAAAACGGCCTACCGCTGAGAATATTCTAGATGCATTCGATTCTATTTGTTATTCGAATGAGCCACGTCGTTTCGGTACAATTTATGATTTTGGTGTGCCTTATCGAGAAACAGGCCATATAATTGACAACGGTAGACAAACGGGGATGTTATTTTTCCACTCTTCAGAGTTTTACGGTAACTCGTTACCTCAGCAGGGGAAAAATGTTACCTATTCAGTATATCCCGGATTACCACATGATAGATGCTCTACAATTCTATTATTGAAATAACATTAGAGAGATCTCATTCGAGATCTCTCTAATAACATACTATATAAAAAGTATTTATATAAAAACCTTCTGTAAATGAGGCATTTGACAATCAAAATAAATGATATATATATTTTGTAAAAGGGAATTTATGAAAATATCAAGAAAATATTCTAAATCATATATTTTTTCAAATGATAGTGATACAACAACTCCTTTAAATACTTCATTAAACAATCGTACATATTGTGTGAGTGTCCGTTTCAATGAAAAAGAACTGAAAATAATTAATTCTAAAAGAGGAGAGGTTAGTAAAGGTAAGTGGCTCCGTTTACTTGCACTTGAAAAAAATACACAAACCATACCTATGACCTGCTCCCCGTTGATTAGTACACCCCGATATTAGTAATGTCTTCATAAGCCACATGAGGACATCCCCATGAAGAAGCGTTTTTCCGACCAACAGATCATCAGTATTCTCCGCGAGGCCGAAGCCGGAGTATCCGCCCGTGAACTCTGCCGCAAGCACGCCATTTCCGATGCCACGTTTTACACCTGGCGTAAGAAGTATGGTGGTATGGAGGTGCCTGAGGTTATGCGCCTGAAGTCGCTTGAAGAAGAGAATGCCAGACTCAAGAAGCTGCTTGCCGAAGCCATGCTGGATAAGGAGGCGCTTCAGGTGGCTCTGGGGCGAAAGTACTGACGACAGACCAGAAGCGGGAAGCCGTGGTGTTGATGTGTGATGCGACCGGTCTGTCGCAACGTCGTGCCTGCAGGTCGACAGGTTTATCCCTGTCGACCTGCCGCTATGAGGCTCAGCGTCCGGCTGCAGATGCACATTTATCAGGACGCATCACTGAGCTGGCACTGGAGCGCAGGCGTTTTGGCTACCGTCGCATCTGGCAGTTGCTGCGCCGTGAAGGGCTTCATGTTAATCATAAGCGCGTGTACCGGCTTTATCACCTCAGTGACCTGGGCGTAAAACGCAGAAGACGTCGTAAAGGTCTGGCAACAGAACGTCTGCCGCTGCTCCGTCCGGCGGCGCCCAATCTGACCTGGTCGATGGATTTCGTCATGGACGCATTGGCCACCGGTCGCAGGATCAAGTGCCTTACCTGCTTGGACGACTTCACGAAGGAATGCCTGACGATCACTGTTGCCTTTGGGATTTCAGGCGTGCAGGTCACGCGTATTCTGGACAGCATTGCGCTGTTTCGCGGCTATCCGGCGACGATAAGAACTGATCAGGGCCCGGAATTTACCTGCCGCACGCTCGATCAATGGGCCTTTGAGCATGGCGTGGAGCTGCGGCTTATCCAGCCCGGCAAGCCGACACAGAACGGATTTATTGAGAGTTTTAACGGACGCTTTCGCGATGAATGCCTGAATGAACACTGGTTCAGTGACGTCAGTCATACCAGGAAAACCATCAGTGAATGGCGTCAGGATTATAATGAGTGCCGCCCGCACTCCGCGCTGAATTATCAGACGCCGTCTGAATTTGCGGCGGCCTGGAGAAAGGGTAATTCTGATAGTGAAGGATCCGACATTACTAAGTGAGCGTTGTATCTAATCCTGGGGGCAGGTCAAATGCTTCACACCTTCCAGTGGTTCACGCTCCCCAGGAATCGTCCACATCGCAGTTTCAAAATCTACTTCTGACCAGCGTGCGAAGCGCAGCTCACTAGAACGAATAAATACCAATAACGTTAGTCCTACAGCTAGCCTTGTTAGTGGTCTGCCGGTGTAGGTATCAACTCGATGAAGTAGTACAGGAATGCGATTAAGTTCCAGCGCAGCGCGATGCTGTCGTTTAGCCGTAGCAACTGCACCTGCTATCGCTTGTGCGGGGTTGTAATCGATTAAACCGCTCTGCACGGCAAATCGCATAATTGCTGTTGTTCGTTGCTGTAGACGTGCTGCCACCTCAAGACGTCCAGACATCTCCACTGCCTTAATCGGTGTAAGCAGATCTCTGGTTTTTAACTCTGCGATATTTCGCTTACCAATCGCATCGAACAAATTATCTTGCAGACTTTTAAGAACACGGACACTGTGCGATGCAGACCACTTCTGATTGCTGGCGTGCCACTCTCTGGCTACCACTTCAAACGTTATCGCCTCCTGCTCCTGCTCCACCTTAACAGCTTTCTTGTTCTCACTGGGATCAACACCATTAGCTAACAGCTTACGGGCTTCGTCCCGGTGCGCTCTGGCATCCGCCAGAGAGACTTCGGGGTATTTCCCCAGCGCCAGCATCTTCTCTTTACCACCAAAGCGATAACGCAGTCGCCAATATTTGGAACCGTTAGGGTGAACCAGCAACACCATGCCTTCACCGTCAGTCAGTTTATAGGCTTTTGCTTCAGGCTTAGCCGAACGAACCTTCACATCACTCAGAGCCATGATGAGTATCCTTTCAAGGGTTCTGTGTGGGTACAAACATTATCGAACCGAGATACACCCGCAGTTGTACCCGCATCAGTAAGTTGATGTAGATTGAATCAGGTTGACTTAGGTTGAGTGAAAAAGCGAGGAAAGCCTTGCGGGAACTGGATTTTAGGCATAAAAAAAGACCTCAGTTGAGGTCTATTTACGTACTGTTGGTGCCGAAGGCCGGACTCGAACCGGCACATCTTTCGATGGTTGATTTTGAATCAACTGCGTCTACCGATTTCGCCACTTCGGCACGAAGAGGTACGCGGAAAACGTTGGGGATTATACCGTTACCCCAGATCCGCGCAACCTTAATCCTCCGGGTTGCGATCTGAGTGCTGAAAAAAACAGCGCCGCAGCCCCAACCGCCGTATTTTTCAAGCTTTTAAACTTATACAGGCAATCACGTATGCAGCCGCTTTTATCACCGCTCAAATGCTCTCGCCGGAACTTCTGCAGCCGGTTAAAGTCCGAAAGTAACTGATGTCAGACGTAAAACGGTTTTTACGCTTCAAAAAACAGGAGTTTCCAATGAAGAAGTTTACTCAGCGGGTGTTGCTGGCGGCAAGTCTCTCATCTGCACTGGTGGCCGGCAGCGCCGCAGCAGCCAGCTGGCAGGATCAGCTGCACAGCGCGGCAACGCAACTTGGTCAGCAGAATAGCGGCACCAGCAGTGCTTCACAGGGCGGTTTGTCGCTTTCCTCACTGGCTGGCCTGCTGAACGGCGGCGATAAGGCGGTGAGCGCCAATAATATGACCAACGCTGCCGGTATTCTTGAATACTGCGTGAAGAATAACGTGGTGGATAACAATGTTGCCTCGGTTAAAGAGCAGGTGCTGGATAAGCTGGGTCTGACTACCCAGACGCAAAAAACTCAGCAAACTGATTATCAGCAGGGTCTGGCAGGTCTGTTAAATACCGGCAATGGCCAGCAGCTGAATCTGAAGAGCCTCGGCGAGACCGAAATGGGCAAGAAGGTGAAAACCAAAGCCTGTGATGTGGTGCTGAAGCAGGGCAAAAACTTTATCGCGTAAGCCACTTTTGGGCGGAAGCCATTCCGCCCTGTCTCTCCCCTTCCCCTTCACGTTGGCAAAGGATGCGCCTGATGTGCGCTAACCTGATATTTAGCCGATACTTATTGGTAAGTCGCGCATGATGAAAATAATGAATTTCACCAGCAATGCCGATGTCGTGAAGTTTTCACTAAATAGTCATGCCCGCTAATGGAGCCGCCACTATGAGCACACCCCTGTTGATTGCCCGCACTCAAGAAACTCAGCTGCATCTGCTGTCGAATATGGCAAACCGCCACGGCCTGATTACCGGCGCGACCGGCACCGGTAAGACCGTGACGTTGCAGAAGCTGGCGGAGTCGTTTTCAAATATCGGCGTGCCGGTGTTTATGGCGGATGTCAAAGGTGATTTGACCGGTATTGCCGCCGAGGGCGTCGCGTCTGAGAAGCTGTTGGCGCGGCTGGCAGCTATCGGCGTTAACGACTGGCAACCTCAGGCGAATCCTGCGGTGCTGTGGGATATTTTTGGCGAAAAAGGCCATCCGGTGCGCGCGACGGTGTCGGATCTTGGCCCGCTGCTGCTGGCACGTTTGTTGAATCTGAATGAGGTGCAGTCGGGCGTGCTGCAAATTATTTTCCGCATCGCCGACGATCAGGGATTGCTGCTGCTCGATTTTAAAGATCTGCGCGCCATGACGCAGTATATCGGTGATAACGCCAAATCTTTCCAGACGCAGTACGGCAATATTAACAGCGCCTCGGTCGGTGCGATTCAGCGCGGGCTGCTGTCGCTTGAGCAGCAAGGTGCCGAGTACTTTTTTGGCGAGCCCATGCTGGATATCAAAGACTGGATGCGCACTGATGCCAACGGAAAAGGCGTGATTAATATTCTGTCGGCGGAAAAGCTGTATCAGATGCCAAAACTGTACGCCACTACCCTGCTGTGGATGCTGTCGGAACTGTATGAGCAGCTGCCGGAAGCCGGTGATATCGATAAGCCAAAGCTGGTGTTTTTCTTTGATGAAGCGCATTTGCTGTTTAACGATGCGCCGCAGGTGCTGCTGGATAAGATTGAACAGGTGATCCGTCTGATTCGCTCGAAAGGCGTCGGCGTCTGGTTTGTTTCGCAGAACCCGTCGGATATTCCGGATGTGGTGCTCGGCCAGCTGGGTAACCGCATTCAGCATGCGCTGCGCGCCTTTACCCCACGCGATCAGAAAGCAGTAAAAGTTGCTGCGCAAACCATGCGCGCCAATCCGGCCTTCGATACCGTGACGGCGATTCAGGAGCTGGGGACTGGTGAAGCGCTGATTTCATTTCTTGATGAGAAAGGTAGCCCGTCGGTTGTGGAGCGTGCGATGGTGATTGCGCCTTGCTCACGGATGGGGCCGGTGAGCGCCGATGAGCGTAACGGGCTGATTAATCACTCGCCGCTGTCGGGCAAGTATGACGAAGCCGTCGATCGTGAATCCGCCTATGAGATGCTGCAAAAAGGCGTGCAGGCGGCCAGTGAACAGCAGCAGGCTCCTCAGGCTAAAGGCCAGTCCGCCGGTGTGGATGGCGGAATTCTCGGTGGACTGAAAGATATTCTGTTCGGCACTACCGGCCCGCGTGGCGGTAAGCGCGATGGCGTGGTGCAGACTATGGCGAAGAGCGCCACCCGCCAGATTACCAATCAAATTATCCGCGGTGTGTTGGGCAGCATTATGGGAGGCCGCAAGCGCTAAGCGAAGGTTATGGATAAAGAGACTGAATTAAAGAGAGTGAAGCGCATCGCCCTGCTGCTGCTGTGTATCGCGGCCGGGGTGTTTGTCACCACGCTGTTTTTCCCGCCGGGCTTTTGGGTCAGCGGGATTAAAGCGATCGCCGAAGCGGCGATGGTCGGCGCGCTGGCCGACTGGTTTGCGGTGGTGGCGCTGTTTCGCCGGGTGCCGGTGCCGTTTATTTCGCGCCATACGGCGATTATTCCGCGCAATAAAGATCGTATCGGTGACAATCTGGGCCGCTTTGTGCAGGAGAAGTTTCTGGATACCCAGTCGCTGCTGGCGCTGATCCGTCGGCACGATCCGGCGCAGATTATTGCCAACTGGCTGAGTGCGCCAGCGAATGCCGAGCGGCTTGGCCGTCATCTGTTGCAGCTGATGCGCGGCTTTCTTGATATGACCGACGATGCGCGCATTCAGCGCTTTATACGCCGCGCGGTGCATAAAGCGATCGATAAGGTCGATCTTACCCAGTCCAGCGCCATGCTGCTGGACAGCCTGACCAAAAATAATCGCCATCAGGAGCTGCTCGATGCGGCGATTGAGCAACTGCTGAAGCTGATTAATAAGCCCGGTACCCGTGATTTTATCGCCCTGCAGCTGGTGCGCTGGCTGAAGCGCGAACATCCGATTAAAGCCAAAATGCTGCCGACCGAGTGGCTGGGTGAACACAGTGCCGATCTGGTGTCGAACGCGGTGAATTCGATTCTTGATGATATCGGTCAGGATCGCGGTCACGAGCTGCGGCAGGGTTTTAACCGCGCGGTAGAGCGGCTGATTGAGAAGCTGAAGCACGATCCGGAGATGAAGCAGCGCGCTGAGAGTATCAAGGCTTATCTGAAAGAAGATGAGGCGCTGAATAATTATATTGCTGAACTGTGGGGCGATTTACGCGGCTGGCTGAAACAGGATCTGAACAGTGATGATTCGGCGGTACAGGCAAAAATTACCGCTGCCGCGCAGTGGTTTAGCGAAACGCTGCTGAATGATGCCAGCCTGCGCGCCTCGCTGAATCAGCATATGGAAGACGCCGCCAGCACCGTTGCACCGGATTTCGCCGCGTTTCTTACCCGCCATATTAGCGATACGGTGAAAAGCTGGGATGCACGCGATATGTCGCATCAGATTGAAGTGAATATCGGTAAAGACCTGCAGTTTATCCGCATTAACGGCACGCTGGTTGGCGGGACTATTGGGCTGATTCTCTATCTGCTGTCGCAGATACCGGCAGTGCTGCCGTTAATCGGGTAGCCAACGTACGGGCGGCGAGAATGTCGCCCGTACGTTTAACGGTGTTACCGGCGTTTCAGCAGCATAAACATGCTGATAGCGAAGAACGCCGCGCTGGGTAGTACTGCACCGAGGAAAGGTGGAATGTTATATACCAGACTGAGCGGGCCGAAGATCTGGTCCAGCACATAGAACAGGAAGCCAAAGCTGATACCGGTGACCACGCGCATACCCATCGACACGCTGCGCAGTGGGCCAAAGATAAACGACAGCGCCATCAGCATCATCACCGCCACTGATAACGGCTGGAAGATTTTACTCCACATATTCAACTCGTAACGTCCGGCTTCCTGACCACTCTGCCTCAGGTATTTGGTGTAGTCATACAGGCCGGTAATCGACAATGCGTCCGGGTCCAGTGCGACCACACCGAGCTTATCCGGGGTCAGGCTGGTTCGCCATTCACCGCTGACGGTCTGGCTGCCCGTTACCTGCAACGGATTGGTCAGGTTCGACTCATCCACCTGCGACAGCTTCCACACTTTATTGTCGTGATCATAGGTTGCAGAGGCGGCATAGCGCACGCTCTGTAAACGCCGCTGATCGTTAAAGCTGTAGATACTGATACCGCCGAGATCGTTATTGTCTTTCAGCCGCTGGATGTAGACAAAGTTGTTACCGTCTTTAGCCCACAAGCCGTTTTTGGTCGACAGCAGTGAACCGCCCAGCTGCTGCTGCGCACGATAGTTACGCGCCATCTGCTCGCCTTGCGGCGCAACAAATTCACCAATCACCATCGTCAGGATAACCAGCGGAATCGCCGTTTTCATCACCGACAGCGCAATCTGCAACCGGGTAAAGCCCGATGCCTGCATCACCACCAGTTCGCTACGCTGCGCCAGCGTACCAAGACCAAGCAGTGCGCCCAACAGCGCCGCCATCGGGAAGAAGATCCCAATATCTTTTGGCACGCTAAGGATGGTGAACAGACCCGCACCGAGCGCGGTGTAATCGCCCTGGCCCGTTCTGCGCAGCTGATCGACAAACTTTATAATGCCGGAGAGCGACACCAGCATGAACAGCGTCATCATGATGGTGTTAAAGATGGTTTTACCGATATATCTGTCGAGTACGCCAAACATTACACGCTACCTCCCTTGTTAAAGCGTGCACGAATCCGACGCATCGGTACCGTGTCCCACAAGTTAAGTGCAATGGCTAATGCCAGATACAGCAGGTTGACCATCCACATCCAAATCGCCGGGTCGAGACGCCCTTTCGCGCCGTTTGACCGTAACGAGCTTTGCAGCAGGAAGAAGATCAGATACAGCAGCATCGCCGGCAGCATCGACAGTACCCGGCCCTGACGTGGATTCACCACGCTGAGCGGCACCACCATCAGCGCCATCGCCAGCACCGCAAACACCATCGTCAGACGCCAGTGCAGCTCGCTGCGGAACTCCGGGTTGTCAGATTTCAGCAGATTAGCAAAGCTGGACTGCGCCGAGTCGTTAGGATCAATCACTGCCGCTTTGTAGCCGACTACCGCCTGATAATTCTCGAAATCGGTAATGCGGAAATCACGCAGTAACGCAGTGCCTTCGAAGCGGGTGCCGCGGTCCAGCGTCACCACCTGAGAACCGTCACGACGCTGCTCCATATGGCCGCTGTCAGCCAGCACCACCGAGGGACGCGCGTTGCCGCTTGGGCGCAGCTGTGCCAGGAACACATTGCCAAAGGCATTGCCTTTCACGTTCTCAATAAACAGCACCGAGTTACCATCGCTGGACTGCTGGAACTGTCCGGCGGCCAGCGCTGCCGCGCCAGGGTTAGCCTTGGCGTTTTGCGTCACTTCATTTTGATAACGCGCCGACCAGGGCCCGAGCCAGACGACGTTGATCGTTGCCACCACGGAGGTAAACAGCATCAAAATCATCGCGGCTTTGACCAGCACGGCTTTACTTAAGCCGCAGGCGTGCATCACCGTAATTTCGCTTTCGGTGTATAACCGGCCCAGCGTCATTAAGATGGCAAGAAACAGGCTCAACGGCAGGATAAGTTGTGCCATTTCCGGCACGCCGAGGCCTAACAATGTCAGAACTAAATTTGTCGGAATTTCGCCATCTACCGCGGCACCCAGAATCTTGACTAACTTCTGACAAAAGAAGATCAGCAGCAGGATAAAGAGGATTGCCAGCTGGCTTTTGAGCGTTTCCCGAACCAGATATCTAATGATGATCACGCTTAGTACGCCTGTGAAAACTTGTCTTTTTGCAGGAAAATCGATAGTTTCATCGCTTGTTCGCCATTTTTTCTCATCAATGGCAGTCGTCATAGCTAATATTGTATGACACAAGCGTTTAGATGACACAAAAAACCACGATTGTCATCGAAACTCAATCTGACGTCCGTTTACTAAACGTCGATACGCAACGGTTTTATGCGTTACGAAAGCGCTACATTCTAGCCGTAGCAGACGCCGTTGTCTTTAAGATTCAGGAGAGTGCATGGAGTTCAGTGTAAAAAGCGGTAGCCCGGAAAAACAGCGCAGTGCCTGTATTGTCGTTGGCGTCTTTGAACCGCGTCGGCTGTCACCGATTGCTGAACAGCTGGATAAAATCAGCGATGGCTACATTAGCGCCCTGCTGCGCCGTGGCGAACTGGAAGGAAAAGTAGGCCAGACTCTGCTTCTGCATCATGTGCCGAACATCCTGTCTGAGCGTATTCTATTGATTGGCTGCGGTAAAGAGCGCGAACTTGATGAGCGCCAGTACAAGCAGGTGATCCAGAAAACCATCAATACCCTGAATGATACCGGCTCGATGGAAGCAGTGTGTTTCCTCACCGAGCTGCACGTTAAAGGCCGTAATACCTACTGGAAAGTACGCCAGGCGGTAGAGACCTCGAAAGAGTCGCTGTACAGCTTCGATCAGCTGAAAAGTAACAAAGTCGAACCGCGTCGTCCGCTGCGTAAAATGGTGTTTAATGTGCCAACGCGCCGTGAACTGACCAGCGGTGAGCGTGCCATTCAGCATGGTCTGGCGGTCGCCGCCGGCGTGAAAGCGGCGAAAGATCTCAGTAATATGCCGCCAAATATTTGTAACGCCGCGTATCTGGCTTCACAGGCGCGTCAGTTGGCCGACAATTACAGCAAAAATATTACCACTCGCGTTATCGGCGAACAGCAGATGAAAGAGCTGGGCATGAATGCCTATCTGGCCGTCGGCCAGGGCTCACAAAATGAGTCGCTGATGTCGGTGATTGAGTACAAAGGCAATCCGGATCCGGACAGCAAGCCGATTGTGCTGGTCGGTAAAGGCCTGACCTTCGACTCCGGCGGTATCTCGATCAAACCCGCTGACTCGATGGACGAGATGAAGTACGACATGTGTGGTGCCGCGTCGGTCTATGGCGTGATGCGCATGGTGGCCGAACTGAATCTGCCGCTGAACGTGGTCGGCGTGCTGGCCGGGTGTGAAAATATGCCGGGTGGCCGCGCCTTCCGTCCGGGCGACGTGCTGACGACGATGTCCGGCCAGACGGTGGAAGTACTGAACACCGATGCCGAAGGTCGTCTGGTGCTTTGTGATACCCTGACCTACGTCGAACGTTTCGATCCGGACGTGGTTATCGATATTGCCACCCTGACCGGTGCCTGCGTGATTGCGCTGGGCCACCATATCAGCGGGCTGATGTCGAACCATAATCCGCTGGCGCATGAGTTGATTGGCGCGTCAGAGCAGGCCGGTGACCGCGCGTGGCGTCTGCCAATGGCCGATGAGTATCAGGATCAGCTGGAGTCGAACTTCGCCGATATGGCCAACATTGGTGGCCGTCCGGGTGGTGCGATTACCGCAGCCAGCTTCCTTGCGCGCTATGCGCGTAAGTACAACTGGGCTCATCTTGATATCGCCGGTACCGCATGGCGTTCAGGTAAAGCTAAAGGGGCGACCGGTCGTCCGGTCGCGCTGCTGTCGCAGTTCCTGTTAAATCGTGCGGGCTTAAACGGCGACGATTAATCGCGTATCATCTCCCGTCGGGGCGGCGTTTTCGCCGCCCGTTTCAATAACAGGCATCACAAATGAAAAACGCAACCTTCTATCTGCTGGAAACCGATACCCCGGTTGATGGACTCAGCGCACTTGAAGCGCTGGTGTGTGAACTGGCGGAAGCGCGCTGGCGCGCGGGGAAGCGTGTGCTGATTGCCTGCGAATCTGAACAGCAGGCGATTAAACTGGATGAAGCCTTATGGCAGCGTCCGGCCAGCGCCTTTGTTCCACACAATCTGGCTGGTGAAGGCCCGAAATATGGCGCACCGGTTGAGCTGGCCTGGCCACAGCGTCGTGGCAATGCGCCACGCGATCTGTTGATCAGCCTGCTGCCGCAGTTTGCAGATTTTGCCACTGCTTTCCATGAAGTGATAGACTT
Source organism: Winslowiella sp. 2C04 (assembly GCF_050037805.1). Lineage (NCBI taxonomy): Bacteria > Pseudomonadati > Pseudomonadota > Gammaproteobacteria > Enterobacterales > Erwiniaceae > Winslowiella > Winslowiella sp. 2C04. The sequence goes on from NZ_CP188300.1 coordinate 4,179,150, forward strand.
CGTACCTTACGAAGAATCTCTCAAACAGCTGGCGCGCGACCGCTATAAAGCTTATCGCAGCGTCGGATTCCACTTGAATACGGCAACGCCGCCTTTGCCCAGAACGACATAGCAGAAATGGAAAAGACATATAACCCGCAAGATATCGAACAGCCGCTTTACGAGCACTGGGAAAAGCAGGGCTACTTTAAACCGAATGGCGATACCAGCCAGGAAAGCTTCTGCATCATGATCCCGCCGCCGAACGTCACCGGTAGCTTGCATATGGGTCACGCTTTCCAGCAAACCATCATGGATACCATGATCCGTTACCAGCGCATGCAGGGTAAAAATACCCTGTGGCAGGCCGGTACCGATCACGCCGGTATTGCGACCCAGATGGTGGTTGAGCGCAAGATCGCCGCTGAAGAAGGCAAAACGCGTCAGGATTACGGTCGCGACGCGTTTATCGACAAAATCTGGCAGTGGAAAGCTGAATCCGGTGGCACCATTACCCGTCAGATGCGTCGTCTGGGTAACTCCGTGGACTGGGAGCGCGAGCGCTTCACCATGGATGAAGGCCTGTCCAATGCGGTGAAAGAAGTGTTTGTTCGCCTGCATAAAGAGAATCTGATTTATCGCGGCAAACGCCTGGTCAACTGGGACCCGAAACTGCGCACCGCCATTTCCGATCTGGAAGTGGAAAACCGCGAGTCCAAAGGTTCCATGTGGCACGTGCGTTATCCGCTGGCTGACGGCGTGAAAACCGCTGATGGCAAAGATTACCTGGTGGTTGCAACCACCCGTCCGGAAACCGTGCTGGGTGATACCGGCGTGGCGGTTAACCCGGAAGATCCGCGCTATAAAGATCTGATTGGCAAATTTGTGGTGTTGCCGCTGGTGAATCGCCGTATTCCGGTAGTCGGTGATGAACACGCCGACATGGAAAAAGGCACCGGCTGCGTGAAAATCACCCCGGCGCACGATTTCAACGACTATGAAGTCGGCCGTCGTCACAAGCTGCCCATGATCAATATTCTGACCTTTGACGGTGATATCCGTGAGAGCGCTCAGGTTTACGATACTAACGGCGAAGAGTCTGACGTCTATGACGGCGCAATCCCGGCTGAGTTCCAGAAACTGGAGCGTTTTGCCGCGCGTAAAGCGATTGTTGCCGCAGTTGACGCACTCGGCCTGCTGGAAGAGATCAAACCGCACGATCTGACGGTGCCTTACGGCGACCGTGGCGGCGTGGTGATTGAACCAATGCTGACCGATCAGTGGTACGTGCGCACCGCGCCGCTGGCGAAAGTAGCGGTAGAAGCGGTGGAGCAAGGTGATATCCAGTTCGTACCGAAGCAGTACGAAAACATGTACTTTTCATGGATGCGTGATATCCAGGACTGGTGTATTTCACGTCAGCTGTGGTGGGGTCACCGTATTCCGGCCTGGTACGACGAAGCCGGTAACGTCTATGTTGGCCGCAGCGAAGAAGAAGTGCGCGCGGAAAACAATCTCGGTGCAGAAATCGCCCTGAAGCAGGATGAAGACGTACTGGATACCTGGTTCTCTTCCGGCCTGTGGACTTTCTCAACTCTCGGCTGGCCAGAAAACACCGAAGCGCTGCGTACCTTCCATCCGACCAGCGTTATGGTCAGCGGTTTCGACATCATTTTCTTCTGGATTGCGCGCATGATCATGCTGACCATGCACTTTATGAAAGATGAAAACGGCAAGCCGCAGGTTCCATTTAAGACCGTGTATATGACCGGCCTGATCCGCGACGACGAAGGGCAGAAGATGTCCAAGTCAAAAGGTAACGTCATCGATCCGCTGGATATGGTTGACGGTATTTCGCTGGAAGCGCTGCTGGAAAAACGTACCGGCAATATGATGCAGCCGCAGATGGCCGAGAAGATCCGTAAGCGTACTGAAAAACAGTTCCCGAACGGCATCGAACCACACGGCACCGACGCACTGCGCTTTACGCTGGCTGCACTGGCTTCGACCGGTCGCGATATCAACTGGGATATGAAACGCCTGGAAGGTTATCGCAACTTCTGTAACAAGCTGTGGAACGCCAGCCGCTTTGTGCTGATGAACACCGAAGATCAGGATTGCGGTCAGAACGGTGGCGAAATGGTGCTGTCACTGGCCGATCGCTGGATTCTGGCAGAATTCAACCAGACGGTGAAAGCATATCGAGAAGCGCTGGATAGCTATCGCTTTGATATTGCTGCCAACATTCTGTACGAATTCACCTGGAACCAGTTCTGTGACTGGTATCTGGAGCTGACCAAGCCAGTTATGAACGGCGGTTCTGAAGCGGAACTGCGCGGTACGCGCCATACGCTGATTGAAGTGCTGGAGTCGCTGCTGCGCCTGGCGCATCCGATTATACCGTTTATCACCGAGACCATCTGGCAGCGGGTGAAAGTGCTGAAAAATATCAGCGACGACACCATTATGCTGCAACCGATCCCGGCGTTTGACGTTGAGAAAGTGGATGCAGCCGCGTTGGCCGACACCGAGTGGCTGAAGCTGGCAATTGTCGCAGTACGTAACATTCGTGCTGAGATGAATATTGCGCCAGGCAAGCCGTTACCGGTTCTGCTGCGTGGCGCGAATGCTGAAGCCCAGCGTCGCGTTACCGACAACCGCAGCTTCCTGCAGACGCTGGCGCGCCTGGAGAGCATCACCCTGCTGCCTGCCGATGACAAAGGCCCGGTATCGGTCACCAAACTGATCGACGGTGCTGAGCTGCTGATTCCAATGGCAGGCCTGGTGGATAAAGCTGCCGAGCTGGATCGTCTGGCGAAAGAAGTGACCAAGCTGGAAGTGGAGATTGACCGTATCGCCGGTAAACTCTCCAATGAAGGGTTTGTGTCACGCGCGCCGGAAGCGGTTGTGGCGAAAGAGCGTGAGCGCATGGAAGAGTGCGAGCAGGCTAAAGTGAAACTGATTGAACAGCAGGCGGTTATCGCCGCGCTGTAATCTGTACCAGCGTGGTCGGGTTCGCCCGGCCACGCTGCTGAGTTCCCCCTTCCCGGTTTAATTCCCGACATTCAGTAATGCCAGATTGCCCTCCAGCACGGTGGTTTGTGCCAGATAGCGCGCCAGGCGAATTTCAGCCAGCGGCGTACCAAGACCGAAGGTAAAAATAACAAGCAAACTGTTAGTCAGCATCAGGCCAATAAACGCCAGAGGGTGTGCGGTTGATTTCAGTTGGATATTCTCGCCCAGCCGGGTTTTATTTAAGATATCATTGCGCTGCGCCACCGACAGCCAGGCGGTGGAAATTCGGCTGCCGACCAGCAATACCATCAATATCATGGTAAGACGGGTAATATTTCCCATCATCAGCGCAAGGCTCATCTGCCAGTCTCCGGCAAACAGCATGGCGTATAATAAGGTTAAAAACAGCGAATCAATCATTAATCCGGCAGCAATAATAAATGGCATGATAATTAAAATACTAATAAGTACCATTTTGATAAAATCGCGCCTAATCAGATCTGCCTTAAAGCGCCTGTTAGCGAAGAGCATATTATTGATATACAGACTGTAGTACAGAGTGGTAACCATCCCCTTCACCACCGCCAGCCCAATAATAAACATCACCAGCGCTAAGCCAGCCAATACCAGTGAACGGGTAAGGCTTTCGCAATCGCTCGCCACCAGCCCGACGATGCTCACCACCAGATACCACGCGATAAACAGTAAAAGCGGGCAGAGATACAGGCTCCAGTAAGCACGCGCTGGGCGGCAATGATAGTTAAATTGCTGGCCTCGATAGCGGCTCATCAGCGCATTGTAGCGCCAGCGATTAATAATCAGCCACGGCATCAGCGCCAGAAATACCAGTATAAAGATGACGACAAAATCCGGCATCGTCGCTGACAGAATAAGCAGTAATATCAGCGCGGCAATGACAATAATACGCCCTTGCAGAATATCCAGCGGGCGGCCATGATAAGTAAAGCGGTCGCCATCAATTTCGGTATTTTGATAAAAATAACGCCGACGATGAACGGTTGCCCAGGCGGAATAGATGCCCAGCGTAAGAATCGTCAACGTCAGATTACTCAGCCACAGCGCGAGGTATTCCGTACACTTACCATGAAAAAGCACCGCATGTTTTTGCGGAACAGCAGGATCGGTTGCCATAAATTTTCTTCCTGAAAATTAATTATCCATTAAATACGCCGCAGGCAGCGTCCAGCATGATTATTGATCCGCTTATTTAAACCGGGCGTGTCATCGACGACAATAGTCATTCTTATCAGAAATCACGCGCTGACGGGCACTGGCCAGCGCACAGATAAGCGCAACAGCATTGCATCCACCCGCCAGCGGTGTTATTAAAACACTCCTCTTTTGCAAAATTATTATCGAGTGAGCAGTATGACAACCGCAACTCAGGCTGACGTTCGGGTACGCCCCATTATGCCAACTGATAACCCGCTGATTGCTCAGGTCATCCGCGAGGTATCCGCCGAATTTGGTCTGACGGCTGATAAAGGCTATACGGTATCCGATCCAAATCTGGATCGCTTATTTGAACTCTACAGTGAAGCCAACAGCGCATACTGGGTTGTCGAGCTTGATGGCAAAGTGGTCGGCGGCGGCGGTGTCGCACCGCTGCTGTGCAGTGAACCCGATATCTGCGAACTACAGAAGATGTATTTTTTACCCGGCGTGCGCGGGTTGGGTCTGGCGCGTACGCTGGCACTACAGGCGATGGAATTTGCCCGTGAACGCGGCTTTCAGCGCTGCTATCTGGAAACTACCGCGTCGCTGACGCGCGCAATCAAACTGTATGAACAGTTAGGTTTTCGCCATATCGACGGTCCGATGGGATGTACCGGGCATGTGGATTGTGAAGTGACGATGCTGCGGGATTTGTAACGCAGAAATCCCGCAGCATTGACGCGGGCGTCGAAAACGACGCCCTTACAGTGGCGTCCCCTGCGGAACGCCACTGTGAAAACGCAGCTCGCTGTCGGGTTGCTGAATCAGTTTCGCTTCGGTTTCACCAATCTTTCTGACCCGCGCGCTGATCTCTGTCGGCGAGATTCGGGCCGCCAGCGCCAGATAATCCTGATAATGGCGCGCCTCTGAACGCAGCAGCGACAGATAGAATTTCTCCAGCTCCTCATCCAGGTAAGGCGCCAGGCTGGCAAAACGCTCGCAGGAACGCGCTTCGATATACGCCCCGCAGATCAGTTTATCCACCAGCGTATCCGGCTCATGAGTGGTGACCTCACGCAGCAGCCCTTTGGCATAACGGCTGGCGGTGATTTTGATATACGGAATATTGCGCGACTGCATAATTTCCAGTACCTGATAAAAATGGTGCAGCTCTTCTTTAATCAGCAGCACCATCTTTTCCACCAGCTCATCGGCATACGGCAAATCGCCACGGGTTATCACGCTTTTCGACAGGCTTTTATGCGCATCTAAAAAGTGCAGATCGTAGTTTTCGCTATGGACGAAGTTTTCGTAAGGTTTGAGCCACGCCAGCAGCGCATCACCGCTCTCTTTGTCGGCGACATACTTACGGATTAGCCAGATGGCGGTTTGTGCCGCTTTCAGCTCACACACCAGGTGGTCGGTCAGCAGGATTGGCAGATTTTCGGCTTTGCGCGCCTCATCAATCCAGGCTTGCGGCGTCGTGCAGTGTAAGAAGCGGTGGATTGGAGCAAGCAGTTCAGAATAGTTCATTACGCCAGATTAAGTTCAGGGGCGGCGTTTTCGCCGCCCAGGTTAATGGTCTGCACCCAAATTAGTGGCGAACGCCAGTATCGTCTTCGTCGACTTCACCCTCTTCACCCTCTTCGCCTTCGTCATCCTGAGCATCAGGATCTTCAAAGTAGGTGCCCCAGCCGTCGTAATCCACGTTGTACTTCGCCGCAAGGATAACCAGTTGCTCAACCTGGGCATCAATCAGCTCAGCGTTCAGCGCACCTTCACTGATAATGTCGCAGCACATCACTTTAGTGCCGTCATCCAGATCCAGCTCTTCCGGTTCACTCACCTCGTAACCCAGCTTGAACGCATCCACCGCCACTTTTTCCAGTGAGTCGAAATTGTTACAGGAAAGATGATGTTCAATGGCATAGAGCGCATCGGGATCGCTGCCATCTTCCAGCAGTTCTTCGATAATCAGACGCGTTTCTTCGCGCTGCTCTTCCAGCAATTCTTCGTAAGCCATGATCCTGTTCCTCAAAATATTCGACAGTAAGTTTGATTATTTTCCCACAGCGCCGTTCGCGCCACTACACAAAACGAAAAGTTTCTTTTGGTCAGGCTTGAAAATGCATATTCATACGGTTAAATTGAATTTAAATTCAATTAAAGTGACACACGGAGTGCTGTATGAGTCAGTTATATCAACGCCATTTCCTCAGGCTGCTCGATTTTACCCCCGCTGAAATCAACGCCCTGCTGGCGCTGGCCTCAGCGTTAAAAAGTGATAAAAAAAACGGTGAAGAAGTTCAGCATCTGAAAGGAAAAAATATCGCGCTCATCTTCGAAAAAGACTCGACTCGTACCCGATGCTCTTTCGAAGTTGCCGCATTCGATCAGGGCGCTAACGTCACTTATCTTGGCCCAAGCGGCAGCCAGATTGGTCATAAAGAGTCGATCAAAGATACCGCCCGCGTGCTGGGCCGCATGTATCACGCTATTCAGTATCGCGGTCACGGTCAGGAAATCGTGCAGACGCTGGCGGAATACGCCGGAGTGCCGGTGTGGAATGGCCTGACCAACGAGTTCCATCCCACCCAGCTGCTGGCCGATCTGCTGACCATGCAGGAACATCTGCCGCAGAAATCCCTGCGAGAGATGACCTTTGTCTATGTTGGCGACGCCCGCAATAATATGGGTAATACCATGCTGGAAGCGGCGGCGCTGGTCGGGCTGGATCTGCGCCTGGTGGCGCCGAAAGGCTGCTGGCCGGAGGAGGCGCTGGTCGCTGAGTGTCGCCAGGCGGCAGAAAAAACCGGCGGTAAAATTACCCTGACGGAAGATATTGCCGAAGGCGTCAACGGAGCTGACTTTATTTACACCGATGTCTGGGTTTCGATGGGCGAGCCAAAAGAGGTGTGGCAGGAGCGTATCGCATTACTGCGCAATTACCAGGTTAATATGGCGATGTTGCAGCAAACCGGCAATCCACAGGTGAAGTTCCTTCACTGTCTGCCGGCATTTCATGACGATCAGACCGCGCTTGGTAAGCAGATGGCAGAGCAATACGGCCTGCATGGCGGCATGGAAGTCACCGATGAAGTATTTGAATCCGCCCACAGTATTGTGTTCGACCAGGCTGAAAACCGCCTGCACACCATCAAAGCCGTGATGGTGGCAACGCTGGCAAAACTGCCGTAGCAATCGCCAGGCAAACGGTTACTTCAACGACGATTTTCGCTTGATGCGAAATTTTGATTCAGTATAATGCCCGACACTTTGCCGGGAGGAAGTATGTATCTGAGCACCTTTGAGATTACCGCTCAACCACGTCTGCTTGCAGGCGGTGCACCTTTTTCCTTCCGTTGCATACCCGATCTTAAAAAAAGCCCCTCATTGAAGGGGCTTTTTTTTGTCCGTTTTTCGGCACGCCCAGAGGAGAGTGAAGATGGCCAATCCGCTGTATCACAAACATATTATTTCGATTAACGATCTGAATCGTGCTGAGCTGGAGCTGGTGCTGAACACTGCCGCCAGCCTGAAAGCCCGGCCACAGCCAGAACTGCTGAAGCACAATGTGATTGCCAGCTGCTTTTTTGAAGCCTCTACGCGTACGCGCCTCTCTTTTGAAACGGCGATGCATCGTTTAGGCGCGGCAGTGGTGGGCTTTGCCGACGGCAGCAACACCTCGCTGGGTAAGAAAGGCGAAACCCTCGCCGACACCATTTCGGTGATTGGCACCTATGTCGATGCCATTGTGATGCGTCATCCGCAGGAAGGCGCGGCACGGCTGGCGACCGAGTTCTCCGGCGGCGTGCCGATTCTGAATGCCGGTGACGGTGCCAATCAGCATCCTACCCAGACCTTACTCGACCTGTTTACCATTCAGGAAACCCAGAGCCGCCTCAGCAACCTGAATGTGGCGATGGTCGGTGACCTGAAATATGGCCGCACCGTGCACTCGCTGGCGCAGGCGCTGGCGAAATTCGACGGGAACCGTTTCTTCTTTATCGCCCCGGACGCGCTGGCCATGCCTGCCTACATCACCGATATGCTGGATGAGCAGGGCATTGCCTGGAGCCGCCACGACACCATTGAAGAGGTGATCCCGCAGGTCGATATTCTGTATATGACGCGGGTGCAGAAAGAGCGTCTTGATCCGTCGGAATACGCCAATGTGAAGGCACAGTTTGTACTGCGCGCGGCCGATCTGATCGGTGCGCGCGACAATATGAAGGTGCTGCACCCGCTGCCGCGCATTGATGAAATCACCACCGATGTTGATGCCACACCTCATGCCTGGTATTTCCAGCAGGCGGGCAACGGCATTTATGCACGTCAGGCGCTGCTGGCGCTGGTCCTGAATCGCGAACTGACTCTGTAAGGGGAAACAATTATGACGCAGGATACTAAACTGCAGGTTGAAGCAATTAAACGCGGCACGGTCATCGACCATATCCCGGCGCAGATCGGATTTAAATTGTTAACGCTGTTTCGCCTGACGGAAACCGATCAACGTATTACTATCGGCCTGAACCTGCCTTCCGGCGAGCTGGGACGCAAAGATCTGATCAAGATCGAAAATACCTTTCTGACCGACGATCAGATCAATCAGCTGGCGGTTTATGCGCCGCACGCCACGGTGAACCGAATTGATGAGTATGAAGTGGTCGGCAAGATCGCCCCGACGCTGCCGGATCGCATTGAGCGGGTGCTGACCTGCCCGAACAGCAACTGTATCAGCCGCAGCGAGCCGGTTACCTCCAGTTTTGCGGTGAAAAAACGCCACGATGATGTTCACCTGAAGTGCAAATATTGCGAAAAAGAGTTTGCCCATCACGTGGTGCTGGCGAACTGGTAATCACTTTGGTGCCGCCTATAATGGGCGGACAATCAGCAAAAAATGACAGGAGAAACGATGTCTCGTGAAATCAGTACTGAAAACGCACCCGCTGCGATTGGCCCGTATGTCCAGGGTGTCGATCTGGGCAGCATGATCATCACTTCAGGCCAGATTCCGGTCGATCCGAAAACCGGCGCAGTGGCGGATGAGGTCTCCGCGCAGGCACGCCAGTCGCTGGAAAACGTAAAAGCGATCGTTGAGGCGGCTGGCTTGCAGGTCGGCGATATCGTCAAAACCACGGTATTTGTCAAAGATCTGAATGATTTCGCTACCGTGAATGCGACTTACGAAGCATTTTTCAGCGAGCATAACGCCAGCTTCCCGGCGCGCTCCTGTGTTGAAGTGGCGCGTTTACCAAAAGATGTGAAGATTGAGATCGAAGCGATCGCCGTGCGTCGTTAAAGATGACGGGAGCCGAAAACGGCTCCCCTACGCTTAATTGGCGCGTAATAATTTCTCTATCGGATAGACCAGCGCAATAACCACTTCATCCTGCGTTTTTGCCGCCTCATCCAGCGTAGCCTGCATCTGTGCCACCTGATGGGCACCAAATGCCCGATGGCTCTCAAACGCATTTACCAGCGCAATCCCCATCTCACTGATTTGTGCCACCTGGCTGGCGAGCGGCTGCATCGCCTTCAGCTGATAGTTACTTTCGATCAGCGGCATCACCTGCGGAATATTGCTCTGCCATCGTAACAGCTGCTGACGAATCGCCTGCGCCGCCTGGCTGTTGCCGCGATCGGCAATTAACGCATCGACCTGTTGATCCAACTGACGCACTTTATCGCTCTCCGCCGGTAGCGCATCGGCCAGACGATTAAGCGGCTCAAACTGGTGGTAATTACCGGCCTGGAACTTCAGGTGCTGACGGGTGTAATACTGTGCCGGTTCCAGCGCTTCACTGAAAATCTGTAGCGGCACGATATCGCTGCTGTTCGCCAGACGCATCATCTGGCTTTGCGTCTGGGCATGCTGCTGCAATCCAACCGATACCGCAGACCAGCGATCGACCGCCGCCAGCCGTCGGTACATATTGGCTTCGTCAGTGACGTCTTTCGCCGACCATAACCGTTCAGCCACCGCAAATGCCCGTGGCCACAGTTTGATATCCAGTATGCTGGCATTGATATTTTCTGCCCACAGCGCCGCCTCACCCCCCATCAGGTTTTCCTGCTGCTGTTGCTCATCCGGCACCACCGGCTGAATCCCTGTCGGAATCTGCGCCAGCTTGCTGCCAGTGGCCGGATAACGCACATTCCCGACCCGCAGATAACCGCTGAGCTGCTCTCCGCTTAAGCTGACCACCGGCTGCACCTCGCCCATCCAGCTGTCGACGCTAAAACTGAGCTGATTCGGTGACAACCAGTGGATATCGCGCACCATACGCCGCGACTTGCCGCTAAAGTCTATAAAACCGCGCCAGCCATCAGCGCCATCGATCAGCGTAAAACTGCCGGTGACCGCACTGCCTTTCAGCCGTGGCATGCTGAATTGCCAGCTTTGTGCATGTTCATCGGCGTGTAGGCGATCGGCCCCCTCCAGCCCGTGCGGAGAGACTTCATTGCGATAGTGATAAGCAGCCGGCTGCGGCTGATCAAGATAGAAACCGGTGGATAAAATACCGCGAAAATTGTCCTTCGCCACCGCACCGAACGCATCCTGCCCCTGCCACGACTGAATCAAAATAGATCGCGGCAGATCGGGATGATAAATTTCATCCCAGCCCACCATCTGACGCTGATGTTTTTCGAGGATCTTCTCGACCCGCGCATTAAACCAGGCCTGTAAGGCATGCTCATCTTTCAGATTGTGCTGCTGCATAAACTGCTGAATCTGAGCGGACGCCTGCCACTGGCTGGCATCCACTTCATCACCACCAATATGCAGATAAGGATCAGGAAAAATTTCGGCCATCTCCCCCACCAGCGTATCGATAAAGCGATAAACCTCGTCGCGGGTTGGGTCCAGCAGCGGTTTAAACACCCCCCAACCGCGTTCCATGCTGTAAGGGCCAGGCGCAGCGATCAGCTCCGGCATCGCCACGGCTATCGCTGACGCATGCCCCGGCAGGTCCAGCTCCGGCACCACGCGAATGCCGCGATCGGCGGCGTAGCGCACGATACTCTTCATCTGGTCCTGAGTGTAAAACAATCCATCGCTGGCTTGCTGCTGTAGCTGTGGATAGTGGCTCGAGGCAAAGCGCCAGCCCTGATCGTCAGTCAGATGCCAGTGAAATACGTTCATTCGCGCAGCGGCGATGCCGTCAATCTGGCGTTTAATGGTCTCCAGCGGCATAAAGTGACGCGCCGAGTCGATCAGTACGCCGCGCCAGGGAAAGCGCGGTTTATCACTGATGCTGACCAGTGGAATAGCGCTGTTCTGGCTGTCGTTCTGAATCAGCTGTAATAGCGTCTCCATGCCTCTCATGGCGCCGAAGCGGCTATGAGCATTGAGAGTCACCCCCTGCTCCGTCACATCCAGCCGGTAGCTTTCGTCACTGTCCGGCAGCGGTTGTGGATCGACCGCTTGCTCAATAATTATCCTGATGGTCGGATTCGCGACCTGCGCCGGTTGCGGTTCCAGCTCCCAGCCAGTTTGGCGCGCAATGCGCTGTCGCCAACGTTGTTCGGCACCGGCCAGATAATCACCGCTGATTTGCAGCGTCAGCTGACGATCCAGCACCAGCTTGCCGCCGCTGGCGGGTTGCTCAACCTGCTGTGGCCACGGCATTAACGGCAAATCGCCAGCCGGAGCAGCAAAAGTATGAAAGGTAAACAGTAACGAAGCGGCAAGCAGGGTATGGCGGAAATGCATCATTAACTCCCTTTTTAAGACGACGGAGCAAAAATCAGGCAGACCTCCATAAAACATAATTCGCGATTAACAGCAAGTTGGCGATGGCGAAACTTTGGCCTGCTCGTAAATTTTTGCAACATCCTTATTAACGGATTTACTTAACTTTTTTTCCGCGGCCGAGTGACGCTATCTTGTTGTGTCACGGTTATTTCTCGCGTCTTGATGTTCCCGGCTGACTTAATTTCAGACTGATTCCTGGTCAGCTTTGGTATCGAACCGCCAGTAACTGGCTAATCTTATAGGATGCAAAAAAGACCGAAGATACTGAACCGCTAATTGGGTGGAACATTTCGCCCCTTAAATTCAGGACTGAGCAATGAATAAAATTCCACCGTGGTGGCAGAACGGCGTCATCTATCAAATCTATCCCAAGAGCTTTCAGGATACGACCGGTAGCGGAACAGGCGATCTGGCGGGTGTGATTCAGCGACTCGACTACCTGAAATTGCTCGGGGTGGATGCCCTCTGGCTGACGCCGTTTTATATCTCTCCGCAGGTCGATAACGGTTATGACGTGGCTAACTACACCGCTATCGATCCCTCGTTTGGCACCCTGACCGATTTCGATAACCTGGTTGAACAGGCGCACAAGCGCGGTTTGCGCGTTATTCTCGATATGGTGTTTAACCACTCTTCAACCCAGCATCACTGGTTTCACGACGCGCTCGATCGCGAAAGCCCTTACCGCTCTTACTATATCTGGCGCGATCAGAGTGAAGCCGGTGGCCCACCCAATAACTGGCGTTCCAAGTTCGGTGGCAATGCCTGGCGCTGGCACGCCGAGAGCGGCCAGTACTATATGCATCTGTGGGCACCCGAGCAGGCGGACCTGAACTGGGAGAATGATAATCTGCGCGCTGAGCTTAAGCAGATTGTTAACTTCTGGGCCGATCGCGGCATTGATGGCCTGCGCCTCGACGTGGTGAATCTGGTTTCCAAGCATCAGGATTTCCCGGACGATCCTGCCGGTGACGGCCTGCGGCTGTATACCGACGGGCCGCGTATTCATGAATATATGCAGGAGATGAGCCGCGATGTGTTTCGCCCACGCGAACTGATGACGGTGGGAGAGATGTCCTCCGCCACGCTGGAGCATTGTCAGCGCTACGGTTCGCTGGAAGGTGAAGAGCTGTCAATGGTGTTTAGTTTTGACCATGTTGAAGTCGATTTTTATCAGGGTCAGAAATGGACGCTGACGCCGCTCGATCTGGTAGCGCTGAAAAATATCTTCACCCACTGGCAGCAGGGCATGCATAACGTAGCGTGGAACGCGCTATTCTGGTGTAACCACGATCAGCCACGAGTGGTTTCACGCTGGGGCGATGAGGGAGAATACCGCGTGCAGTCGGCCAAGCTGCTGGCGATGGCGCTGCACGGTATGCAGGGCACGCCGTATATCTTTCAGGGGGAAGAGCTGGGGATGACCAATCCGCACTTCACCCGCATCATCGATTATCGCGATATTGAAAGCCACAATATGTATGCCGAGCTGCGTGCGCAGGGGCGCGACAATGACAATCTGCTGGAAATTCTTGCCAGTAAGTCACGCGACAACGGCCGTACGCCGATGCAGTGGGATGCCAGCGAAAATGCCGGTTTTAGCGCAGGTACGCCGTGGATTGGTATGAGCGATAACTACCAGACGGTTAATGCCGAAGCGGCAATTGCTGATGAGAACTCGGTATTTTATACCTATAAGCAACTGATTCAGCTGCGTAAAAGCCATGGCATTCTTACATGGGGTGATTATCAGGATCTGCTCCCCGACCATCCGTATTTATGGTGCTATCGTCGGCAATATAACGATGAAACGCTGGTGGTGGTGGCGAACCTCAGCGGTGAAGCGCAGTCGTGGCAACCCGATGTATTCGCTGGCCGCTGGCAGGTATTGATGAGCAACTATGATGATGCTCGCCCGGCACCGGGTGAAATGATGTTGCGCCCCTATGAAGCGGTGTGGTGGTATCAGAAAGCACGCTGACAGTGATACCGGCGGCGTTTCCTGCCTTCATACCCTGCATAGCATCTTAACGGGAGTGGTAAACGGCTCCCGTTCGTTCTTCTGGTCAATTTTTCTCTCATCGAAAGCCGTTTGCCGATCTTTTCTGCCGCAATCATCAATCTTTGCTTTGCATCAACAAAGATGCGGATAATTACGATCAAAACACCACATATAGCGCTTACACTGCCTGTCAAAGTCTACATATAGATATTTCACTAACAGGAGAGCGGCGGTGGCAATAGTTGTGATCAAAAGAGATGGCTGCCAGGTAGCCTTTAACGAGCAGCGCATCTGCGCGGCGATTGCCAGTGCAGCGCGCGCGGTACAGATTGAGGATTACGACTATTTTGCCACCGTGGCGAGCCAGGTCAGCCGGAAAATTGTTGGCAAAGATCGCGTCGATATCCACGAGATCCAGCACGCAGTGGAAGATCTGCTGATGGCGGGGCGCTATCCACAGCTGGCACGCTGTTATATTGAGTATCGCCACGATCGCGATCGGGCGCGTGAGCAGCGCGGCAAGCTGAATAAAGCGATTCGCGGGCTGGTCGAGCAGACCGATCCGACGCTGCTGAATGAAAATGCCAACAAAGACAGCAAAGTGATCCCCACGCAGCGCGATTTGCTGGCGGGCATTGTGGCGAAACACTATGCGCAACAAACGATGTTGCCGCGAGATGTGGTCTCGGCGCATGAGCGCGGTGAAATTCACTATCACGATCTCGATTACTCCCCCTTCTTCCCGATGTTTAACTGCATGCTGATTGATTTAAAAGGGATGCTGAACAACGGCTTTAAGATGGGCAATGCCGAAATTGAACCGCCTAAATCGATCTCGACGGCGACCGCGGTTACCGCACAAATTATTGCTCAGGTCGCCAGCCATATTTACGGCGGCACCACCATTAACCGCATCGATGAAGTGCTGGCACCGTTTGTACAAGCCAGTTTTGCCAGGCATCAGGCGGTGGCAGAACAGTGGCAAATTCCGGACAGCACCGGCTACGCCCATGCGCGTACCGAGAAAGAGTGCTACGACGCCTTTCAGTCGCTGGAGTACGAGGTCAATACCCTGCATACCGCCAACGGGCAGACGCCGTTTGTCACCTTTGGCTTTGGCCTCGGCACCTGCTGGGCGGCACGTCTGATCCAGCAATCGATTCTGCGCAATCGCCTTGCCGGACTGGGTAAAAATCATAAAACCGCCGTCTTCCCCAAACTGGTGTTTGCCATCCGTTCCGGCGTTAACCACCAGCCGGGCGATGTAAATTACGATATTAAACAGCTGGCGCTGGAGTGCGCCAGCAAGCGGATGTACCCCGATATTCTTAACTATGATCAAGTGGTTAAGGTTACCGGCTCGTTTAAAACGCCTATGGGCTGCCGCAGCTTTTTGGGCGTTTATCAGCAGGATGGCGAACTGCTGCATGAAGGGCGCAACAATATTGGCGTGATCAGCCTGAATCTGCCGCGTATCGCGCTGGAAGCCGCCGGCGATGAAGCACGCTTCTGGACGCTGCTCGATCAGCGCTTGCTGCTGGCGAAGCGTGCCTTAATGACGCGTATCGCCCGGCTGGAAGGCGTGAAAGCGCGGGTTGCGCCGATTCTGTATATGGAAGGCGCGTGCGGCGTACGCCTGCAGCCCGACGATGACATTGCGCCGATCTTTAAAAACGGTCGCGCTTCGATTTCGCTGGGCTATATCGGCATTCATGAAACCATTAATGCACTCAGCGGCGGAAAAACGCATCTTTATGACGACGCCGCGCTACAGGAAAAGGCGCTGGCTATCGTCGCACGTATGCGTGATGCCACAGAGCAGTGGAAAGAGGAAACCGGCTATGGTTTCAGCCTCTACAGTACGCCAAGCGAAAACCTGTGTGACCGTTTCTGCCGTCTTGATGCGGCGCAGTTTGGCGTTATCAGCGGCGTTACCGATAAAGGCTACTACACCAACAGCTTCCATCTCGACGTCGAGAAGAAGGTCAATCCCTACGATAAAATCGACTTTGAAGCGGCCTACCCTCCGTTGGCCAACGGCGGCTTTATCTGTTACGGCGAATATCCCAATATTCAGCATAACCTGAAAGCGCTGGAAGATGTCTGGGACTACAGCTATCACCGCGTGCCTTATTACGGCACCAATACGCCGATCGATGAGTGCTATGACTGCGGTTTCAACGGGGAATTCGACTGCACCAGCAAAGGCTTCACCTGCCCGAAATGCGGCAATCATGATGCCAGCCGGGTTTCCGTTACCCGCCGGGTATGCGGCTATCTTGGCAGTCCTGATGCCCGCCCGTTTAACGCCGGCAAACAGGAAGAGGTGAAAAGGCG
This sequence comes from Winslowiella sp. 2C04, assembly GCF_050037805.1. Lineage (NCBI taxonomy): Bacteria > Pseudomonadati > Pseudomonadota > Gammaproteobacteria > Enterobacterales > Erwiniaceae > Winslowiella > Winslowiella sp. 2C04. Next base: position 4,195,418 of record NZ_CP188300.1, read on the forward strand.
CGTCAAACATCTGGGCAACGGACAGCTGGGATGAATATCCATCAGTACTATCCGGTCGATATCGTCAATGGCCCCGGCACGCGCTGCACGCTGTTTGTCGCCGGCTGCGAACACCAGTGTCCAGGCTGCTATAACAAAAGCACCTGGCGGCTGAATTCCGGGGTGCCGTTGACCATCGAGATGGAAGAGAGGCTGATTAACGATCTTAACGACCGCCGTATTCCGCGTCAGGGGCTGTCGCTGTCCGGCGGCGATCCGCTGCACCCGGCCAATGTGGCCGATGTGCTGCGGCTGGTAAAACGGGTGCGCCGCCAGTGCCACGGCAAGGATATCTGGCTATGGACCGGTTATACCCTGTCGCAGCTGACGGTCGCGCAGCAACAAGTGGTGGCGGAGATCGATGTGTTGATCGACGGTAAATTTGTTCAGGCGCTACATGATCCCATGCTGCCGTGGCGCGGCAGCAGTAATCAGGTGATTCACTATTTACGCTGATTCGGCTGTAGATCGGCCGATTCGATCACGGTAATCTCCGCATTTGCGGCAGTAAATGCCTGCCGCACCATCACTTCAGCGACGTCACGCGCCTCAACCGCCCGCCAGTTTCCAGGCAACAGTTTAAACAGTGGCGCAAACAGCGATTCACCGCCGCGCTGCTGATGGCGTTCGCCTAGCAACAGCGAAGGCCGGACCAGCGTCAGCCGTGGCCAGCCCTGATGCCGGAGCGCATTTTCCATCTCACCTTTTACGCGGTTATAGAAAAATGGCGAGCGGGCATTGGCACCGTGTGCACTGACCACCAGCAGATGTTTAGCGCCCAGCCGCTGTCCGGTCAGCGCGCTGTCCACCACCAGCGTATAGTCGACATGAATAAATGCTTCTTTGCTGCCCGCCTGTTTACGCGTCGTGCCAAGACAGCAAAATACGAGATCTATCGGCGTTTCCAGCGGACGCAGTACGTCGGTTAAATCCTCTTCCACCAGATTGGTCACTTTGTCCTGTGCTGGCAAAGGCCGCCGCGTCGGAACAATAATCTCACTGACGCGTGGGTCTGCCACCAGCAAACGCAGTACATGGCCCCCCACCAGTCCGGTGGCTCCGGTCAACAATACTCGGCTCATGATGTTCTCCCTTTACTCTCAGTATAGTCTCGGTCAGAAACGATTTGTTACTGGCACAGTGTTAAGCTAACTCACTGTAAATCTTTATTTTTATAGATTAACTCATTATATGACATTGCTAACTCAGCATAGTTGTCCAAAATTAATAATGTAATCAATATAAACGGAGGAAAAGATGAGCAAGAAGATTGCGGTGCTGATTACCGATGAATTTGAAGACTCAGAATTTACCTCTCCTGCCGAGGCTTACTCCAAAGCGGGACATGAGCTTGTCACTATCGATACGGAAGCGGGTAAAACGGTAACCGGTAAGCAAGGTAAGGCAAAAGTGAAGATCGATAAAGGTATCGATCAGGTCGATGCTGCCGAATTTGATGCGCTGCTGTTGCCCGGTGGCCACTCGCCAGACAGCCTGCGCGGCGATGACCGCTTTGTTGCCTTCACTAAGGCCTTTGTCGACAGCGGCAAGCCGATATTTGCCATTTGTCACGGTCCACAGCTGCTGATCAGCGCCAACGCCGTACGTGGTCGCAAAATGACCGCGGTGAAAGCCATCGCCATTGATTTGAAAAATGCCGGTGCAGATTTCTACGATAAAGAGGTGGTGATCGACGACGAGAAACTGGTCACCAGCCGTACGCCTGATGATTTACCGGCGTTTAATCGTGAATCGCTGCGTATTTTGTCACTCTGACCGACAGCACGGGAGCCGAAAGCGGCTCCCGTCGTTTTATGCGCGTTGCCAGCGCAGTTTCTTACCGAATCCCAGCGCATTATCCGTCATTTTCAGCTCATCCAGACGGATTTCCCACAGCGGTGCGGAAACCTTTCTTGCTACCGGAAAACGCTTACAGTAAGCGGCACGCGCCAGCGCTTCGCGTTCGCCAGCTAAGCGGATAATTTGACCGCGGTACTGCACGCCTTTAATCAACAAGACGCTTTTGGGCTGACCGTTAATGCTTCCGGCGACCACTGGCTGCTGCTGCATCAGTTCGCCATGGCGGGTATCCGGTTCGGTCATCAGCCAGAACACCGTCTGGCTGGCATCAAACACGTAAAAACAGTTGGCGCACCATAAGTCTTCCGCCGTGCCACAGCATAATGACAGCACATGCTGTTTTTTCAGATAACGGCCAATCGCGGCAAGCGTTTCAGTTTCGGACAAAATAACTCCGTGTTTTCCGCAAAAGTGGCGATAGCCGCCAGATTTGAATCACTTTAGAATGCTGACAGATCTTCGCAAACTGAGAGTCTTTATGGATAACTCTGCTACGCCAGTCTGGCAGCTGTATATTCTGCGCACCGCCAGCGGCATGCTGTACACCGGCATCACCAACGATGTGGCGCGTCGCTTACACCAGCATCAGCAAGGCAAGGGGGCAAAAGCCTTGCGCGGTAAAGGTCCGCTGGCGCTGCTGTTTCACTGTGAAGCGGGCGATCGTTCCAGCGCGTCAAAGCTGGAATATCAGGTAAAACAGCTGAAAAAGCAGGACAAGATCAGGCTGGTCGAAAGCCAGCCTGTCTCACTGCCACAGTGGCTGGCTAATCGAAACGGTTAAACGGCTCGGCAAACTCAATCTGCCCTTGCGCGTCAACAAACGCGTCATCTGCCAGTTTGTAGACCTGGAATGCCGCTTCGGCGCCCAGCCATTTACAGTGGAGCTGATGGCGCGCGGCCGGTTCAAAGCCGAAACGGCCATAAAATGCCGGATCGCCTACCACCACCACGGCGGCATAGCCGAATTCATTTAAGGTATCCAGCCCTTCGTAAATCAGCTGTTTGCCAATACCCTGCTGGCGTACGCTGTCATCCACCGCCAGCGGTGCCAGCCCCACCCACTGTCGATCCTCACCCTGCATGGAAACCGGGCTGAATGCCGCATAGCCCAGCACCTGGCCTTCATCATCCGTGGCGACAACGCCCAGCGTCAGCAGGCCGTCTTCGCGCAGCTGCTGTACCAGCTCGGCTTCTGCCGGCGTCGGGAAGCAGCGGCGCAGCAGACTGTCGATACCTGCGGCATCAACCCCGATTTCTGTCCGAATTAACATGGCGCACCTGCGCGATTCTCCGGGGAGTTCGCGTCCTTGTTCAGCCCAGCCTCAACAAACTGAGCCAGTTGCATTAGCCCGATACGCAGCGGTGTCGGCATCATTTCCAGTTCAATCGCATCCATTAAATTCTTCACCTCAAGTCCAAGCTCGGTATCACCTTCTATCACCAGCCGGCGCTGGAAAAACAGCGTATCCGGATCGCGTTTACGCGCCGCCACTAATATTAAATCATTAGCGTCACCCCGAAACCATACATCGATCTGCTGAGCATCGCTAACTTGTAGCTGCCCCTCTGACACACTGGTCGCCCAACGCAGATCAAGATCGCGAATTTCAATGCCTAACCAGCGTCCCTGCAGAAAGTCTAACTCACCTTCAGCCAGAGCTTGCGCAAATTGCCAGTTAAGCAGTTGCTGCAACAAACGTTTTTTCAACGCGAAAGGGGTAAATTGTAGCGGAAAACGCAGAAATTTCGGACCATTTTGTACGCACTGTGCGCGAAGCTGATTCAACACCCGTTATCACTCCTTTTGAAAAATTTCGGACATTTTGCCATATCGACAAAATTCATCAGGTAGCGGGATCAACAAAGTGAACGAACTTTACTCTTTTTGAACTACCAATATACATTCAATACGCCATTCGCTGCCTTAAATCAAAATTTGTCATCGGCAGCAGATCTACACTCGTCGACTGTTATCGCTCATTACAGAGAATAATCATGGAACTTCTTTGTCCGGCCGGGAACCTCCCTGCCCTGAAAGCAGCCATCGACAATGGTGCCGATGCGGTGTTTATCGGTCTGAAAGATGAGACCAATGCTCGCCACTTTGCCGGCCTTAACTTTACCGAAAAGCGCTTACACGAGGCATCGCGCTTTGTGCATCAGCGGCGACGCAAACTGCATGTCGCGATTAATACCTTTGCTCATCCCGATAATTATCAGCGCTGGCAGCGGGCGATCGATGTGGCGGCGGATCTCGGTGCCGATGCGCTGATCCTTGCCGATCTGGCGACGCTGGATTACGCCGCTGAGCGCTATCCGCATATTGAACGACATGTTTCCGTACAGGCGTCAGCCACCAACCTCGAAGCAATAAAGTTCTATCAGCGTAATTTTGCTGTTTCCCGGGTGGTATTGCCACGCGTGTTGTCGATGCATCAGGTGCGCCAGCTGGCGCGCGTCACGCCAGTACCGCTGGAAGTCTTTGCCTTTGGCAGCCTGTGCATTATGGCCGAAGGCCGCTGCTATCTCTCTTCCTGGCTTACCGGAGAATCGCCTAATACCGTCGGCGCCTGCTCACCAGCACGCTTTGTGCGCTGGCAGCAAACCGAAGCGGGTCTGGAAGCGCGTCTGAATGAAGTATTAATTGACCGCTATGCCGATGGTGAACATGCCGGTTATCCGACGCTGTGCAAAGGACGTTATAAAGTCGATGAAATGCGCTATCACCCGCTGGAAGAGCCAACCAGTCTGAATACGCTGGCACTGCTGCCGGAACTGCTGCAGGCCAATATCGCCTCAGTAAAAATTGAAGGACGCCAGCGTAGCCCGGCGTATGTCGCTGAGGTGGCGCGTATCTGGCGTCAGGCAATCGATCGCTGCAAAGCGTCTCCCGATGAGTTTAAGGTCGAGCAAAACTGGATGAATGCCTTAGGTGCGTTATCTGAAGGTACGCAAACCACACTCGGCGCATACCACCGTAAATGGCAGTAGGAGCCTCAATGAAATATGCCCTGGGGCCGGTACTGTGGTACTGGCCAACTGAAAAACTCAGTGATTTTTATCAGGCTGCCGCCAGCAGCAGTGCTGACATTATTTATCTCGGCGAGAGCGTGTGCAGCAAGCGCCGCGCCACCAAATTCAGCGCCTGGCTGGATATCGCCAGACAGCTCAGCCAGAGCGGTAAACAGGTGGTGTTCAGCACGCTGGCGCTGGTGCAGTCGCCTTCCGAGCTGAGTGAAATAAAGCGCTATGTTGATAACGGTGAGTTTCTGATTGAGGCCAATGATTTAGGCACGGTGAATCTCGCCGCAGAGCAGAACTTGCCGTTTGTCGCCGGTCACGCACTAAACTGTTATAACGCCGTTACCCTGAAGCTACTGCTGAAACAGGGCATGACGCGCTGGTGCATGCCGGTCGAACTGTCGCGCGACTGGCTGACGAATATCCTGCGCCAGTGCGATGAGCTGGGAATTCGTCAGCAATTTGAGGTGGAAGTAATGGCCTATGGGCATCTGCCGCTGGCACTGTCGGCGCGCTGTTTTACCGCCCGTTCCGAGAATCGCGCCAAGGATGAGTGTGAGACCTGCTGTATTAACTATCCACAAGGCCGTCGCGTGTTGTCGCAGGAGAATCAGCAAGTGTTTGTGCTGAATGGGATCCAGACCATGAGTGGCTACTGCTACAACCTCGGTAACGATCTGGCGTCGATGTCCGGGCTGGTAGATATCGTGCGTTTATCGCCTGAGGATCAGCAAACGCTGACGGTGATCGATCGTTTCCGGGCCAATGAAAATGGCGGCTCACCGCTGATGGTCGCGCAGCGAAATGACTGTAATGGCTACTGGCGCAATCTGGCCGGGCTGGTACTGGAAAACTAACACGGCACAGGGTGTAAAGCCGCTGGCGATAAATACAGCTTTAATAGAGGGACAGTCAGTTAACACTGATACTTATTGATAGCAGGCGACGTTGTTCGTCGTGCATAAAAAAGTGAGTTCCTATGTCTGATAAAAAAACTGTCCCTCTGTCAGTTCTCGATTTAGCCCCCATCCCGCAAGGCTCTTCGGCGCGGGATGCGTTCCATACCTCGCTGTCGCTGGCTCAGCAGGCGGAAAAGTTGGGTTATCATCGCTACTGGCTGGCAGAACACCACAATATGACCGGCATCGCCAGTGCTGCCACCTCGGTGCTGATTGGTTATCTGGCTGCGGGCACTACCACACTGCGCCTCGGTTCTGGCGGCGTGATGTTACCTAACCATGCGCCGCTGATGATTGCGGAGCAGTTCGGTACTCTTGAGTCGCTCTATCCTGGGCGTATCGATCTGGGACTGGGACGCGCACCCGGCTCTGACCAGCGCACCATGATGGCACTGCGCCGTCATCTCTCCGGTGCCCAGGCCGACAGTTTCCCGGCAGATGTCGCCGAGCTGGTTAACTGGTTCGATGCACTTCAGGATGAACAGCCCCCCGTACAGCCGGTGCCCGGCCTCGGTCTGAAAATTCCGGTATGGTTGTTGGGTTCCAGTCTCTACAGTGCCCAGCTGGCTGCACAAATGGGCCTGCCATTTGCTTTTGCCTCACACTTTGCGCCTGACTTACTGTTCCAGGCGCTGCAAATCTATCGTCAGAACTTCAAACCTTCGGCGCGGCTCGAGAAGCCCTACGCGATGGTGTGCGTTAACGTCGTCGCCGCCGAAAGTGACCGTGACGCCCGTTTTCTGTTTACCTCAATGCAGCAGCAGTTTATCAACCTGCGTCGCGGTAAACCCGGCCCGCTTCCGGCTCCGGTGGAAAATATGGATAACCTGTGGTCGCCGTCAGAGCAGTATGGCGTGCAGCAGGCACTGAGTATGTCGATCGTCGGTGACAGCGCTAAAGTGCGTGATGGCCTGGCCTCACTGATTCGTGAAACCGATGCGGATGAGATTATGGTTAACGGCCAGATCTTTGATACCGGAGCACGACTGCGCTCGTTTGAGCTGGCGATGCAGGCGGCACAAACGCTGTAAGGCCGACATTCTCGTCTTTCGTGCCGCAGAGTAACATCAGGGCGGAATTCGAAAACGGCTCCCCTGGAGCAAAAAAAAACCAGCCCGAAGGCTGGTTTTTTTATTGGCATCAGTGATTATGCATCACGACGACGAGTGGGTGCGCTTCCGCCGTCCTGACGTGGACCACGGTTGCCGCCGTCACGGCTGAAGCCGCCACGACCGCCATTGCCGCCTTCACGACGCTCGCTGAAACGACGCGGTGCGCCGCCATCACGACCACCTTCACGGCCTGCACCGCCGCCGAAGCCACCACGGCCACCCGGACGACGTTCGCCGCCACGCTCAGCACCACGGTCGTTGCTACGCGGTTGTGCATCGCCCAGCAGCTGCATATTCATTGGTTTGTTCAGAATACGCGTGCGGGTGAAATGCGACAGCACATCGCCCGGCATGCCTTTCGGCAGCTCGATAGTTGAGTGAGTACCGAACAGCTTGATGTTACCAATGTAACGGCTGCTGATATCGCCTTCGTTAGCAATCGCGCCAACGATATGACGAACTTCAACACCATCATCACGGCCAACTTCAATGCGGTACAGTTCCATATCGCCAACTTCACGACGTTCACGACGTGGACGGTCGCCATCGCGCGCTTCACGTGGAGCACGGTCACCGCGCTCGCCACGACGGTCATCACGACGATCGTCACGGTCACGGAATTCACGACGTGGACGCTGTGGTGCATCTGGTGGCAGAATCAGTGGACGTTCGCCCTGGGCCATTTTCAGCAGAGCTGCGGCCAGAGTTTCCATATCCAGTTCTTCTTCTGGCTGCATTTTAGCCAGCAGTGCACGGTACTGGTCCAGATCGCTGCTTTCCAGCTGCAGCTGAACTTTAGCCGCGAACTTAGCCAGACGACGCTCGCTCAGCAGTTCTGCATTTGGCAGATCAACTTCAGGAATGGTCAGCTTCATGGTGCGTTCGATGTTGCGCAGCAGACGACGCTCGCGGTTCTCAACGAACAGCAGCGCACGGCCAGCACGACCCGCACGACCGGTACGGCCGATACGGTGAACGTAAGACTCAGCATCCATAGGGATGTCGTAGTTAACAACCAGGCTGATACGCTCAACGTCCAGACCACGTGCCGCAACGTCGGTGGCAATCAGGATGTCCAGACGACCATCTTTCAGGCGCTCCAGCGTCTGCTCACGCAGTGCCTGGTTCATATCACCGTTCAGTGCAGCACTGTTGTAGCCACTACGCTCCAGCGCTTCAGCCACTTCCAGCGTCGCGTTTTTGGTACGCACGAAGATAATCGCCGCATCAAAATCTTCCGCTTCCAGGAAGCGAACCAGCGCGTCAGTCTTACGACCGTAAGCAGTCCAGTAGCTCTGGCTGATATCCGGGCGAGTAGTAACGCTGGACTGGATACGCACTTCCTGCGGATCTTTCATAAAGCGTTTAGTAATACGACGAATAGCTTCCGGCATAGTTGCAGAGAACAGCGCGGTCTGATGACCGTCTGGGATCTGCGCCATGATGGTTTCAACGTCTTCGATGAAGCCCATACGCAGCATTTCATCTGCTTCGTCCAGTACCAGGCCACGCAGGCTGGACAGGTTCAGCGTACCGCGTTTCAGGTGGTCAAGCAGACGGCCCGGAGTACCCACAACGATCTGTGGACCGGCACGCAGAGCACGCAGCTGAACGTCATAACGCTGGCCGCCATACAGGGCCACAACGTTTACGCCGTTCATTTTCTTAGAGAATTCAGTCATAGCTTCAGCAACCTGAACCGCCAACTCGCGAGTTGGTGCCAGCACCAGAATCTGTGGTGCTTTCAGATTACTATCAACATTGTTCAGCAGGGGCAGAGAGAATGCAGCTGTTTTGCCACTACCAGTCTGGGCCATGCCCAGCACGTCACGACCAGCCAGCAGGTGTGGGATACACTCTAACTGGATAGGTGATGGTTTTACGTAGCCCATACCGTTCAGGGATTCGAGAAGGGCAGCATTCAGGCCCAGGTCAGCAAAAGTAGTTTCGATTTCAGTCGTGGTTTCGATCGTAGTCATGTAGTACACAAGCCTCTTATATTGCGGCGGCCAGTCTACATAACTCGTCGTGAAAATTTTCAATCATTTTCATCAAAAAGTGTGAACCGGCTCAAATTAGTGGTTTCGACGAACAAAAAAGCCCTCATCCGCTAAGATGATGACATTTCAGAAATTCAGGCAAAGAAAGTTCGTCAGCTATTGCTGGTCAGATTCTGATAAATCGTCTTGTGTCTGGCCGAGTAGCGCCAGCTCCAACAATGCGTATCGGTGCTCAACGAAGTTATTTACGTTGTTAGCAACCGCCAGTTTGAACAACGCTTCTGCGTTGTCCTTCTCCCCCAGACTTAGGTAGTACTTACCTAAATAGAAGTTGGTTTCACTGAGATGTTCAGCGAGCGAGGTGTTATCCGTTGCGTCCGCCTTGAGACGTTCCATCAGCGTTTTTTCACTGATGTCGCCAAGGTAGAACTCGACAATATTCCATCCCCATTGTTCCTTATCCGATTTGTCGTGACGCTGTTGTAGCGTTACTTTCGCGTTGTCTGCATCCATCTCACGTTCTGCGAGATAGAGCCACAAGCTACGGAAAGGATCGTTAGGATCGTCTTGATAAAACGCCAGCAGATCATCTTGCGCTAGCGGGAATCGACCACCGTAATACAGGGCGATGCCACGATTTAAATGCGCATAGTTGTAAGTTGGATCAAGCTCAAGTACAGAATCAAACGCTTCATAGGCGGCATCAAAGTTGCCAGCCTGCGTTAAATATATGCCTAAGTAATTGAATACTTCCGGCATATCCGGTCTGATCGCTAACGCTTGTGAAAAATCATTTCGCGCTAATGCTCTCAAACCTAAACTATCATACAACACTCCGCGCTCATATAACAGCTGTGCGCGTTCATCATCTGTTAATGCCCGACTGGCAAGTATTTGTTCCATGCGCGCCAGGATGACTTCCTGTTGCAATGTGGGTTGCAGCGGAACGGCCAAAACCGCGTTCTTACGCCAATCAGAGTTGCTGCATCCTGCCAGCGATATAGCTGTCGCAACCAAACACCAGCGCAAAAAAGGCTTCATTTCCCACTCCCGAAAACAAACACTGGGATGTACATCCTGCCATCCGCCTGCCGTGCACGAGGTTTCCCGCCCTCGCGATGAAACAGCTCTCCATGCGCACATGGAGAGCTCAGTGGTCGATCGTTATTCAGCTTCAGGATTCGCTGCAGCAGCTTCAGGCTGCTGCTGTTCTGTCGCTTCTTTAATGCTCAGGCGCACGCGGCCCTGACGATCAACTTCCAGTACTTTAACCGGAACTTCCTGACCCATCTGCAGGTAGTCGGTCACTTTCTCAACGCGCTTATCAGCGATCTGAGAAATGTGTACCAGACCTTCTTTACCGCCACCGATGGCCACGAAGGCACCGAAGTCGACAATACGGGTCACTTTACCATTGTAGATACGGCCAACTTCGATCTCAGCAGTGATCTCTTCGATACGACGGATAGCGTATTTCGCTTTTTCACCGTCGGTTGCTGCGATCTTCACGGTGCCATCATCTTCAATTTCAATGGTGGTGCCGGTTTCTTCGGTCAGCGCACGAATGACCGAGCCGCCTTTACCGATAACATCTTTGATCTTGTCCGGACTGATCTTGATGGTGTGAATACGTGGTGCAAACTGAGAAATATCGCCACGCGGTGTACTGATAGCCTGCTCCATCACGCCCAGAATGTGCAGACGTGCACCTTTGGCCTGATTCAGCGCTTCCTGCATGATTTCGCGGGTAATGCCTTCAATTTTAATATCCATTTGCAGCGCGGTGATACCGTCACGGCTACCGGCTACTTTGAAGTCCATGTCGCCAAGGTGATCTTCGTCACCGAGGATGTCAGACAGAACGACAAACTTCTCACCTTCTTTCACCAGACCCATCGCGATACCCGCAACAGCGGCTTTGATCGGTACGCCTGCGTCCATCAGTGCCAGTGAAGCACCACAAACGGAAGCCATTGATGAAGAACCGTTAGATTCGGTGATCTCAGACACAACACGTACGGTGTACGGGAAGTCTTCTGGTTTCGGCATCATTGCCAGCACGCCGCGTTTCGCCAGGCGACCGTGACCAATTTCACGACGCTTAGGAGAACCGACCATACCGGTCTCACCCACCGAGTACGGAGGGAAGTTGTAGTGGAACAGGAAGCTGTCGGTGCGCTCGCCCATCAGCTCATCCAGGTTCTGCGCATCACGGGCAGTACCCAGAGTCGCGGTAACCAGTGCCTGAGTTTCACCACGGGTGAACAGTGCGGAACCGTGAGTACGTGGCAGCACGCCAGTACGCACATCCAGACCACGGATCATGTCTTTCTCACGGCCATCGATACGCGGCTCACCGTTCAGAACACGGCTACGCACAACGTTTTTCTCGATAGCGTGCAGAATGTCGCTGATTTCGCCTTCGTCCAGCGTCTCATCTTCTGCCAGCAGTGCTGCGGTGGCTTCAGACTTGATCACGCCAACTTTTTCGTAGCGTTCTTGTTTCTCAGTGATGCGGTAAGCATCGCTCAGGCGAGATTCAGACAGTGCAGCGATGCGCGCAGTCAGCGCTTCGTTCACTGCTTCTGGCTGCCAGTCCCAACGTGGTTTGCCTGCTTCAGCAACCAGTGAGTTAATGTTTTCAATAACAATCTGCTGCTGCTCGTGGCCGAACACCACTGCGCCCAGCATCTGCTCTTCACTCAGCACATCGGCTTCAGACTCAACCATCAATACTGCGCCCTGAGTACCAGCAACTACCAGGTCCAGTTTGCTTTCTTTGACTTCGTCGCTGGTTGGGTTCAGAACGTACTGATCGTTGATATAACCGACGCGCGCGGCACCGATTGGACCATTGAACGGCAGACCAGACAGGCTCAGTGCAGCAGAGGCACCAATCATTGCCACGATATCGGGGTTAACCTGTGGGTTAACGGAAACCACGGTAGCGATAACCTGTACTTCATTGACGAAACCTTCCGGGAACAGCGGACGAACCGGACGGTCAATCAGACGGGAGATCAGGGTTTCGCCTTCGCTTGGACGGCCTTCACGACGGAAGAAGCTACCCGGGATACGACCAGCAGCGTAAGTACGCTCCTGATAGTTAACCGTCAGCGGGAAGAAGTCCTGACCTGGTTTAGCTTGTTTACGACCAACAACGGTGACGAACACTGCGGTGTCGTCCATGCTTACCATTACGGCAGCCGTTGCCTGGCGCGCCATCATACCGGTTTCAAGGGTAACGGTATGCTGACCATATTGGAATTTACGTACGATCGGGTTCAGCAAAATAATATCCTTTACGCAAAGCAGGCACTTTCATCGTGCTCTGCCGTGGATTTTTAATCTTTATTTGCATCCTCGCGACTAATGACAACCTTTAATCCACGCCTCGTTGGATAAAGCCTCTCATTAGCCGCGCGAACCTCTGCAACTAAAGATCACACTCAGCAACAATACATTAGTTTGAGCAATATTGCTGCCGATTGCTCGAAAAAAGGGGCCGTAAAGGCCCCCTTTTAACGAAACTCGCACGAATCTGTTCATCAAGCCGTGCTTTCATCAGTTTAACGCCGATGACCGCCTGTGAACAGATTCTAAGATTTAGCGACGCAGACCCAGACGCTCGATCAGGCTGGTGTAACGTGCAACATCTTTACGCTTCAGGTAATCCAGCAGCTTACGACGCTGAGAAACCATACGCAGCAGACCGCGACGGCTGTGGTGGTCTTTTTTGTGCTCAGAGAAGTGACCCTGCAGATGGTTAATCTGTGCAGTCAGCAGAGCAACCTGAACTTCAGTTGAACCGCTGTCGTTAGCGTCACGACCATAATCAGCAACGATTTGTGCTTTAGTTTCAACACTTAGAGACATAATACAACTCCAAATTATAAGATAAATGTACAGGCGCCGATCTCTAATTCAGCTACCCAGGATTATACCTGCGTCAGAAACGCTGGTATAAAGCCGCGCCATTCTACTCTGAGCCAGTTACGATGGCAAATGGCTCACTCAGAATATTCCACGACCAGACGACGCGGCGCAACGCGACCATCGTCATCAATTTCTGCCATGCCGATAAACTTACGCGCCTCACCTTCGGTCACACGCACTAAGCCAGAGGCCGGCACGCCGGAAGCCTGCACCGGCTGACCCTGCTTGAAATAAGCCGCGACCACGGTCAGCAGGTTCACTTCAGGAAAAGCGGATGCCGGGCTGTCCATGGGCATCAGTAACGCATCGAGTTTTTCACCCGGCGCGACACCTTCCGCATTCGCCTGCTCAAGCAAGCTATTCAGTTGCTCCAGCGTTACCATATTGCCAACCGGATAAGTTGCCACCTGCAGACGTCGCAGCATAATCACATGCGCGCCGCAACCGAGCTTTTCACCGAGGTCGTCAATAATGGTACGAATATACGTGCCTTTCGAGCAGTGGATTTCCAGCTCAAGCTCGTCGCCTTCCCAGCGAATGAACTGCAGTTCATACACTTTAATGCTGCGCGCTTCGCGGGGTACTTCAATACCTTCGCGTGCATACTCGTACAGCTTGCGTCCCTGATATTTCAGCGCCGAATACATCGACGGCACCTGCTGGGTTTCCCCACGGAAGCTGTCGAGCGCTTCATCCAGCATCTGCTGGTTAAAGCTCACCGGACGTTCACTGATTATCGCGCCATCGGCGTCGGAAGTATCAGTGCGCTGGCCGAGGCGAGCGATCACACGATAACGCTTGTCTGAATCCAGCAGATACTGGGAGAACTTGGTGGCTTCGCCAAGGCAGATCGGCAGCATGCCGGTTGCCAGCGGATCCAGCGCACCGGTATGCCCTGCGCGGTTAGCGTTGAAGATGCGCTTTACTTTCTGCAGCACATCATTCGATGACAAACCCTGCGGCTTATCGAGTAGCAGCACACCGTGAATGTCACGACCGCGACGACGAGGACGACTCATTAATCCTCCTTGTCTTCTTCCGCAGAAGAACGGCGCTGTTCGTCGTTTTTCACTACGTTAGTGACAAGGTTAGACATGCGCATCCCTTCGACCAGCGAGTTATCGTAGAAGAAGGTCAGCTCAGGTACGATGCGCAGACGCATCGCTTTGCCCAGCAGGGTACGGATGTAGCCAGCGGCATCACCCAGCGCACGCAGGCCGCCTTTAATCGCCTCTTCATCTTTGTCATTCAGGAAGGTAACGAATACTTTGGCATAAGCCAGGTCGCGAGAAAGCTCGACGCCAGACACGGTGACCATCATGCCCAGACGAGGATCTTTGATCTCACGCTGTAAAATCATCGCGATCTCTTTTTGCAGCTCCTGGGAGACACGCTGCGGGCGACCAAATTCTTTTGGCATAATTAATTCTCCAAATAATAAGGGAGGCACGCGGCCTCCCAAAAAATAGTCTCGTCGTGCGTGACTATTAATCGATGGTGCGTTGAATCTCGATAATTTCGAATACTTCGATCATATCGCCAGTGCGCACATCGTTATAGTTCTTCACGCCGATACCACATTCCATGCCGTTACGAACTTCGTTAACGTCATCTTTGAAGCGGCGCAGGGACTCCAGCTCGCCTTCGTAGATAACCACGTTGTCACGCAGAACACGGATCGGGTTGTGACGCTTGATGTTACCTTCGGTGACCATACAACCGGCGATAGCACCAAATTTCGGTGATTTGAACACGTCACGTACTTCAGCCAGACCGATGATCTGCTGTTTGTACTCAGGCGCCAGCATACCGCTCATCGCCTGCTTCACTTCGTCAATCAGATTATAGATTACGGAGTAGTAACGCAGATCCAGACTTTCAGAATCGATCACGCGGCGCGCAGAGGCATCAGCACGAACGTTAAAGCCAACCAGAATTGCGTTAGACGCAGCAGCCAGAGTCGCGTCGGTTTCGGTGATACCACCTACGCCGGAGCCAACAATCTTCACTTTCACTTCGTCGGTGGAGAGTTTCAGCAACGAGTCGGAAATCGCTTCGACAGAACCCTGTACGTCGGCTTTCAGCACGATGTTCAGCTCGGACACTTCGCCTTCGGTCATATTGGCGAACATGTTTTCCAGCTTAGATTTCTGCTGGCGAGCCAGTTTAACTTCGCGGAATTTGCCCTGACGATACAGCGCAACTTCACGTGCTTTCTTCTCGTCACGCACAACAGTTGCTTCATCACCTGCGGCCGGAACACCTGACAGACCCAGGATCTCAACCGGGATTGACGGGCCAGCTTCGGTCACTTCGCGACCTAACTCGTCACGCATCGCACGGACACGGCCATATTCAAAGCCGCACAGCACGATATCGCCTTTATTCAGCGTACCTTCACGAACCAGTACGGTAGCAACCGGACCACGACCTTTATCAAGGAAGGATTCGATAACTACGCCGCTTGCCATACCCTGACGAACAGCTTTCAGTTCAAGAACTTCAGCTTGCAGCAGGATTGCGTTCAGCAGGTCATCAATACCGGTACCGGCTTTAGCGGAGACGTTAACAAACATGTTCTCGCCGCCCCACTCTTCCGGGATGATACCGTACTGAGTCAGTTCGTTTTTAACGCGATCTGGATCGGCGTCTGGCTTATCAACTTTGTTAACCGCAACCACAACCGGCACTTTCGCTGCTTTCGCATGCTGAATAGCTTCGATGGTCTGAGGCATCACGCCGTCGTCCGCAGCAACAACCAGGATAACGATGTCAGTTGCCTGAGCACCACGGGCACGCATCGCGGTAAACGCGGCGTGGCCTGGGGTATCCAGGAAGGTGACCATACCGTTTTCGGTTTCAACGTGGTAAGCACCGATATGCTGAGTAATGCCGCCCGCTTCGCCAGAGGCGATTTTGGTGGAACGGATGTAGTCCAGCAGGGAGGTTTTACCATGGTCAACGTGACCCATAATGGTGACCACTGGCGCGCGGGATTCCAGCGCAGCATCAGTATCACGGTCGCCCATTACCGCCTCTTCCAGCTCATTTTCGCGGCGCAGCGTCACTTTGTGACCCATTTCTTCCGCGACCATCTGAGCAGTTTCCTGGTCGATAACCTGGTTGATAGTCGCCATCGCGCCCATTTTCATCATCGCTTTGATGACGAGGGAGCCTTTCACTGCCATTTTATTGGCCAGTTCGGCAACGGTCACGGTTTCGCCGATGATCACATCACGGTTAACCGCCTGCGCTGGCTTGTTAAAGCCCTGCTGCAGCGAGCTAGGCTTACGCTTGCCTTTACCACCGCGAACCTGAGCGCGCGCTTCTTCGCGGTCAGCTTTCGATTCAGAATGCTTGTTGCCTTTCTTCTGACGTACGGCTTTAACCGGACGGCTACGACGCTCACCTTCAACCTTACGGTCGTTTTCATCTTCAGCCTGACGGGCATGAGTGGATGTGGTGACGTGGTAATCGGAGGTATCTTCCGGCTCTTCGGACGCGACGGTCCAGCTTTCACCTTTCTCTTCAGCCATTTTACGGGCCTCTTCGGCTACGCGCTTAGCGTCTTCTTCGATCTTGCGGCGCGCTTCTTCTTCAGCTTTACGCTTCAGCTCTGCGGCTTCGGCTTCGCGACGGGCTTTATCTGATTGATTGGCCCGGGTCTTTTCGTCGGTAGGTTGATTGCTCACTTTATCTTTTTCCGCTGCTTCGCGCCTTGCTTTGTCGGCGGCTTCACGTTTGGCTTGCTCTTCGGCTTCACGTTTCGCTTTGTCTGCTGCTTCACGTTTAGCTTTTTCTTCAGCCTCACGAGCCTGTTCTTCCGCTTCACGCTGTGCCTGCGCTTCTGCTTCCGCTTGTTCAGCGTCAGTTTCGCCCTTCACATAGGTGCGCTTTTTGCGGACTTCGATTTGCACCGATTTACTTTTACCCCCGGTGCCTGGAATATTCAAGGTGCTGCGCGTTTTGCGCTGCAGGGTCAGCTTACTTGACACGCTGCCGTGCTCACGATTCAGGTGCGTCAGTAAGGTTTCTTTTTCCTGCTGGGTCACAGAGTCAGTTTCAGACTTACGGATCCCTGCGTCAGCGAATTGCTGTACCAGGCGTTCTACCGAAGTCTCTATCTCTGCGGCCAGCGATTTTACGGTTACATCTGTCATGCTGTTCCTTCCTGTTATTACGCGTCGTCACCGAACCAGCAGATATTGCGCGCAGCCATAATCAGCTCACCGGCCCGCTCATCGCTGAGGCCTTCAATATCTGACAGATCGTCAACACCCTGCTCAGCAAGATCTTCCAGCGTGCATACACCTTTCGCCGCCAGTTTGAACGCCAGTGCGCGATCCAGACCTTCCAGATTCAGTAAATCATCTGCCGGTTTGCTATCGCCAAGGCTCTCTTCTTTTGCCAGTGCCAGGGTGGTCAACGCATTTTTCGCACGGTCGCGCAGCGCTTCTACCGTATCTTCATCAAGGCCGTCGATGTCCAGCAGTTCATTGATTGGTACATAAGCCAGCTCTTCCAGAGAGGAGAAGCCTTCTTCAACCAGAACGGTGGCGAAATCTTCGTCGATGTCGAGATATTTGGTAAAGACGTCGATGGCTGCATGTGCTTCAGCCTGGTGTTTGGCCTGCAGGTCGTCGACCGTCATCACGTTCAGCTCCCAGCCACTCAGTTGAGAAGCCAGACGCACGTTTTGGCCGTTACGGCCGATCGCCTGAGCCAGGTTTCCGGCTTCAACAGCGATATCCATGGTGTGATTATCTTCATCCACCACGATTGACGCGACATCAGCAGGGGCCATGGCATTGATAACGAACTGTGCCGGGTTGTCGTCCCATAGCACGATATCAATACGCTCACCGCCTAATTCGCTGGATACCGCCTGAACACGCGCACCGCGCATGCCGACACAAGCACCGACCGGGTCGATACGCTTGTCATTGGTCTTCACTGCGATCTTGGCACGAGAACCTGGATCGCGAGCGGCTGCTTTAATTTCAATCACTTCTTCGCCGATTTCCGGCACTTCAATGCGGAACAGTTCAATCAGCATCTCTGGTTTAGAGCGGCTGACAAACAGTTGAGCACCGCGAGCTTCCGGACGCACAGCGTACAGTACGCCACGAATGCGGTCACCCGGACGGAAGTTTTCACGTGGCAACATATCTTCACGGATAATGACTGCTTCAGCATTGCTACCCAGATCGAGGGTGATGTTGTCACGATTTACTTTCTTCACCACACCGGTGATGATCTCACCTTCGTGCTGACGGAACGCATCAACCACCATCGCGCGCTCAGCTTCACGTACTTTCTGTACGATAACTTGTTTCGCTGTCTGAGTAGTAATGCGGTCAAAAGTGACAGATTCAATCTGATCTTCAACAAACTCGCCGAGATTGAATGCTTCATCTTCGTAACGTGCAGCTTCCAGCGTGATTTCACGGGTCGGTTGTGTAACTTCATCCACAATCACCCAGCGACGGAAAGTATCAAAATCGCCGCTTTTCCGATCGATGCTAACGCGAACATCGATCTCTTGTTCGTATTTTTTCTTGGTTGCAGTGGCCAGCGCGCTCTCCAGCGCTTCGAAAATTTTCTCACGCGGGAGGGCTTTTTCGTTAGAAACTGCCTCTACAACAGCTAAGATTTCTTTGTTCATCCTGGTTAGCCTCAATCCGGACGTTTAAAAGTGGGGGACCAGGTTCGCTTTCTGGATATTACTCAGCGCGAACACTTCATCGCTACCCTCAACGGTAACAGTGATCATTTCACCTTCAACAGATTTAATGATGCCCTGCCATTTGCGGCGGTTTTGTACGGCCATACGCAAAACCAGGCTGACTTGTTCGCCAATGAATTGCGTGTAATGTGCTGCAGTAAACAGGGGGCGCTCAAGGCCCGGTGAAGAGACTTCAAGGTTGTAGGCAACGGTGATGGGATCTTCAACGTCCATTACCGCACTAACCTGATGGCTGACATCAGCACAATCGTCAACGTTGATACCGTCTTCGCTATCAATATAGATGCGCAGCGTGGATGTGCGACCACGAACGAACTCAATACCGACCAGTTCGTAGCCAAGCGCTTCTACTGGTGCCGAAATCAGCTCTGTTAATTTTTGCTCTAATGTGGACAAAGCCACCCCCAAGACATAAAAAAAGGGCTTAATAGCCCAGTGTTTTGATAGCCTGATAACAAAAAACCCCGAAAATTCGGGGCTTAATGCGACTGGACCCTGTACGCCGCAATTGCGGCTCGGCACACAATCCAAAAGAATTTTTTTCAAAACTCGCTGAAAATGCGCCGTAAGATGCATACAGTATATTTGAAAAAGAACTCTAAGGGAAAGTGGTTGCGGGGGCCGGATTTGAACCGACGACCTTCGGGTTATGAGCCCGACGAGCTACCAGGCTGCTCCACCCCGCGTCCGAAAACGTGGCGAATATTACGCCGATCTTGCGCTTAACGCAAGCAATTCTGAGATTTGGTACCGAGGACGGGACTTGAACCCGTAAGCCCAATCGGGCACTACCACCTCAAGGTAGCGTGTCTACCAATTCCACCACCTCGGCACTTTAAGACGGCGACTTTTTTATTTCTGTCGCATCGAAATTGTAACTTTTTACTGCTTACTGCGGGATGTCGCTGCTCGGCGTTGCCGGTTTCGCTGGCGCAGTCTGTTCAGACTGAGCTGGCTGCGTGAGATTATCCCACTCGCTACCTTTCGTGGTTTTATTGCTGTTCAGGTTACCCAGAACCAGGCTGATAATAAAGAACAGGGTAGCCAGCACTGCGGTCATACGGGTCATAAAGTTGCCTGAACCGCTTGAACCAAACAGAGTACCGGAAGCGCCTGCACCGAAGGAGGCTCCCATATCCGCGCCTTTACCTTGCTGCAGCATGATCAGACCTACAAGGCCCAGTGCCACAATAAGGAAAATTACCAGAAGAGCTTCGTACATAATCAACCTGTTCCTTGCGCGCTAACCGCACATAAATAGCTTCAAACCAGTCAAATGGATGTTGTCATCACACCCACCAGAAGCGGGTGTGAATACTAACCAAAGGTCCTTGTCCGCGCAAGCGCAATTTCATTGCCGCCAGCTGATTGCGGAAAAAAACGCCATATTGTCAATTTCAGCAGAAAAAACGAGCAGTTATCCGGTAAGCATCAACCGATTACAGGCAAGCCGTTTTAAGGCGGTTCTGAAGACGGGCTGAGGTGCAAACCTCTTCACAGGCGGCGAGAACGCCGCCGCTACATAATCAGACTGCTTTTACCGCATCGGCGATACGATGTGCCAGTGTAGTGACCTGGGTTTCATCTTCGCCTTCAACCATCACGCGAATCAGTGGCTCAGTGCCGGATTTACGCAACAGCACGCGACCACGCCCTTCCAGCTCTTTCTCTACTTCCGCCGTGACTGCTTTTACCGTCGCATCTTCCAGTGGATCGGTTGCGCCGCTAAAGCGCACGTTGACCAGAATCTGCGGCAGTAATTTCATGCCACTGCACAGATCGTGCAGCGTCATATGGTTACGTACCATAGCGGTGAGTACTTGCAAACCTGCCACAATGCCGTCGCCGGTGGTGGTTTTATCCAGCAGGATCACATGACCAGAGTTTTCAGCACCGATACGCCAGCCTTTCTCCTGCAATTTCTCCAGCACATAACGGTCACCGACTTTCGCCCTGGCAAACGGAATACCCAGCTGCTTCAGCGCCAGCTCGAGACCCATATTGCTCATCAGCGTACCGACAACACCGCCCTTCAGCTGACCCTGACGCAGACCTTCGCGCGCAATAATATACAGAATCTGGTCACCATCGACTTTGTTACCCAGGTGGTCGACCATCATAATACGGTCGCCGTCGCCGTCGTACGCCAGGCCGATATCGGCTTTTTCTGCCAATACGCGTTCCTGTAACATGCGCACATCGGTCGCACCGCACTCTTTATTGATATTCATGCCGTCCGGCTGACAGCCGATGGCAATCACCGTTGCACCCAGCTCGCGCAGCACGTTCGGCGCAATGTGATAGGTCGCACCATTGGCGCAGTCCACCACAATTTTAAGCCCGCTCAGGCTCAGCTCGCTCGGGAAAGTACCCTTGCAGAATTCGATATAACGGCCGGCAGCGTCAACAATGCGGCTGGCGCGGCCCAGTTCAGCTGACTCGACGCAGGTGATAGGCTTTTCCATCTCGGCTTCAATTGCCTCTTCCACTTCATCCGGCAGCTTGGTGCCATCAATCGAGAAAAATTTAATGCCGTTATCGTCGAAGGGATTATGTGAAGCCGAAATCACAATACCGGCTTCCGCACGGAAAGTACGCGTCAGGTAAGCCACTGCCGGGGTTGGCATCGGTCCGGTGAACGAGGCTGACAGGCCTGCTGCTGACAGCCCGGCTTCCAGCGCCGACTCCAGCATATAACCAGAGATGCGAGTATCTTTACCGATGATAATTTTTTTCGAGCCGTGGCTCGCCAGCACCTTGCCAGCCGCCCAGCCCAGTTTCAGCACAAAATCGGGGGTAATCGGGGTTTCGCCCACTTTGCCGCGGATGCCATCGGTACCAAAATACTTACGATTACTCATAGCGTTACTATTCCTTCGCTGATCGTGTCGCTTCGACGACTCGCATCGCCTCGACGGTTTCTTTAACGTCATGTACTCGCACAATGTGCGCGCCCTGCATGGCGGCAATCACCGCGCAGGCAATACTGCCGGTCAATCGCTGCGATGGTCCGACATTCAGCAGCTGTCCTATCATCGATTTACGGGACATTCCAACTAATAATGGCAAACCAAAATGATGCAGATCGGCCAGATGCGCCAGCAGTTGATAATTGTGAGAGAGATTCTTACCGAAACCAAAGCCCGGGTCGAGAATCAATTGCTCTTTTTTAATTCCCGCCGCTTCACAGCGCGCGATATGCTGCACAAAAAATGCATCGACGTCTGCCAGCACACTCTGATAGTGCGGCGATTGCTGCATCGATTGCGGATCACCCTGCATATGCATCAGGCAAACCGGTAGCCCGGTTTCCGCCGCGGCTTCCAGCGCGCCCGGCTCCTGCAAAGAGCGAATATCGTTAATGATGTGAGCGCCTGCTCGCGCTGACTCACGGATCACTTCTGGCTTGGAAGTATCAACCGAGATCCACACTTCAAAACGCTGCGCCAGCGCTTCAACCACCGGTACTACGCGCTCCAGCTCTTCTTCCACGCTGACTTCTGCGGCACCGGGACGCGTCGACTCGCCGCCAACATCAATAATCGTGGCCCCGGCATTGATCATGTCGTTGGCATGGGTCAGCGCATGAATCAGCGAATTATGCTTACCGCCATCGGAAAAGGAGTCTGGTGTGACGTTCAAAATGCCCATGACCTGGGGATATGCGAGATCCAAAACCGAGTTTCTGGCGTGTAACTTCATTCTGATTTTCCTTGGGTAATGAGGGTTTGCACTTTAGCTTAAAAATATTCAGCAAGAAAAAACCCCGGTCAGAGCCGGGGTTTTGGAGGTGTCAGTCGATTCGTTGATGCCGAATTATTTGTCGCCGAACTGCTCAGACATGGTGTTGCCTGGGTTTGGCGTACGTGGCTCATCGACCGGACGCGGTGCTTTTGGCGTACCGTTGTCATCTGAATTATTGTTGCTGCTTGCTTCTTCCCAACCTGCTGGCGGACGCACTTCGCGGCGAGCCATCAGATCGTCAATCTGCGGAGCATCAATGGTTTCATACTTCATCAGCGCGTCTTTCATCGCGTGAAGGATGTCCATGTTTTCATTCAGCAAGCGACGGGCGCGCTGGTAATTCTGCTCAACCAGAGATTTCACTTCCTGATCGATAATACGCGCAGTCTCATCGGACATGTGCTTGGCTTTTGCTACCGAGCGACCGAGGAAAACTTCACCATCTTCTTCAGCATACAGCAACGGACCTAATTTCTCTGAGAAGCCCCACTGGGTGACCATGTTACGAGCGATGTTGGTAGCGACTTTAATGTCGTTAGAAGCACCGGTAGAAACATGTTCCACACCGTAGATAATCTCTTCAGCCAGACGGCCGCCGTACAGCGTAGAAAGCTGACTTTCCAGTTTCTGACGGCTGGCGCTGATCGCGTCGCCTTCAGGCAGGAAGAAAGTCACACCCAGCGCACGTCCGCGAGGAATAATGGTCACTTTGTGCACCGGATCGTGTTCCGGTACCAGGCGGCCAATAATCGCGTGGCCTGCTTCGTGATAAGCGGTCGACTCTTTCTGCGATTCGGTCATCACCATGGAGCGACGTTCTGCACCCATCATGATTTTGTCTTTGGCTTTTTCAAACTCAACCATCGACACCACGCGACGGTTACCGCGCGCAGCAAACAGTGCCGCTTCGTTGACCAGGTTAGCCAGGTCAGCACCAGAGAAGCCCGGCGTACCACGTGCAATGACTGATGCATCAATATCGGTTGCCAGTGGCACACGACGCATATGCACTTTCAGAATCTGCTCGCGACCACGAACGTCTGGCAGACCGACCACAACCTGGCGGTCGAAACGGCCCGGACGCAGTAACGCAGGGTCAAGTACATCAGGACGGTTAGTCGCGGCAATCACGATGATACCTTCGTTGCCTTCAAAGCCATCCATCTCAACCAGCATCTGGTTCAGCGTCTGCTCACGTTCGTCATGACCACCGCCTAAACCGGCGCCACGCTGACGACCGACGGCATCGATCTCATCGATAAAGATGATGCAAGGAGCGGCCTTTTTCGCCTGCTCGAACATATCACGCACACGTGATGCACCGACACCGACGAACATTTCGACAAAGTCAGAACCGGAAATGGTAAAGAAAGGCACTTTCGCTTCACCGGCAATCGCTTTTGCCAGCAACGTTTTACCGGTACCCGGTGGCCCCACCATCAGTACACCTTTCGGAATTTTACCACCCAGTTTCTGGAAACGACTCGGCTCGCGCAGGTATTCAACCAGCTCGCTCACTTCCTCTTTCGCTTCGTCACAACCTGCGACATCAGCAAAGGTGGTTTTAATCTGATCTTCAGTCAGCATGCGGGCTTTACTCTTGCCGAAGGACATCGCGCCCTTACCGCCACCGCCTTGCATCTGACGCATGAAGAAGATCCAGACACCGATCAACAACAGCATCGGGAACCAGGAGATAAAGATTGAAGCCAGCAGGCTTGGTTCTTCTGGTGGTTCACCGACAACTTTTACATTTTTGGTCAACAGGTTATCGAGTAACTTGGGATCGTTGACAGGGATGTAGGTCGTGTATCGATTACTGTCTTTTTTAGTTACGTTGATCTCACGCCCGTTAATACGTGCCTCGCGGACCTGATCCTGGTTCACTTCCGACAGGAAGGTTGAGTAATCAACCCTGCGGCTATTCGACTCGCTGGGCCCAAAGCTCTGGAATACAGACATCAGAACAACTGCGATGACTAACCAGAGAATCAGGTTTTTCGCCATGTCACTCAAGGGATTAACCTCATATTACAACTGTGTTAACAGACAGCGTAGGGTACTATATATCCTTTAAACCTGGAATCGCAGTTGTGAATACGACCCCAATTATTTTGGTTATAGTTTTCGCCCTGTCGCTACAATGTACACTTCGCGCGAACGTGAACGCGAAGCGTCCGGCTTACGAATTTTTACCTTCGTAAACAGGGAGCGAATTTCCCGGAGGTATTCATCAAAGCCATCTCCCTGAAACACTTTCACTAAAAAACTGCCGCCAGGTGCCAGAACATCCCGACACATCTCCAGCGCCAGTTCAACTAAATACATCGACCGGGGAATATCAACGGCAGGTGTACCACTCATGTTGGGTGCCATATCCGACATCACAACCTGAACTTTTTGCTCGCCAACGCGCTCCAGCAGCGCTTTAAGCACTAATTCTTCACGAAAATCGCCCTGAAGGAAATCGACACCGACGATGGGATCCATCGGTAAAATATCACAGGCGATGATACGGCCTTTGTTACCAATCTGTGTTACCACATATTGCGACCAGCCGCCCGGAGCCGCGCCAAGATCGACCACGGTCATTCCTGGCTTAAACAGCTTGTCACTCTGCTGTATTTCATCAAGTTTAAACCAGGCACGCGAGCGCAACCCTTTTTTCTGCGCCTGAAGCACATATTTATCGCTAAAGTGTTCCTGCAGCCAGCGGCTGGAACTGGCCGAACGCTTTTTACCAGTCATACAATTTCCAACTATTCTTCATCATAAGCGATAAATAAACCGCCCAAAACGGTTCTGCCGTTTGGTGATACACTCGAGATGGCGGTAGAATGTACCGTTTTCAATCCCAATGTAAGTAAAAAATACGATGAATCTGAGTCCCAAACAAAAACAGCACCTGAAAGGCCTGGCGCATCCACTGAAGCCCGTTGTCATGCTGGGTAACAATGGCCTGACCGAAGGTGTGCTGGCCGAGATCGAACAAGCACTTGAACACCATGAATTAATCAAGGTGAAAATCGCGACCGAAGACCGTGAAACCAAAACGCTGGTAGTCGAAGCGATCGTACGCGAGACGGGTGCAAGTAACGTGCAGGTAATCGGCAAAACGCTGGTGCTGTATCGCCCATCAAAGGAACGCAAGATTTCAATACCGCGTTAATGGCCTGCCTTAATAACGCACTTTAAGGGTAATTATCCCGGTGCTCAAGGCTCATTGATGGCAAAAGTGCCATGCTCCTGCATCAGATAAAAGGCCGCAACGCGGCCTTTTTCCTTTCTTTACATTCGACCTTTTAAAATCTGACCAACTGGCGCGAATATGCGGAAATTTTGTTCAACCGCACAATCTGACCGATAAAACTGCCGTCAATTCCAGCCAGCGGTAGATTTTATCCGAGCGGACTCAGACGTATTCGATTTTCAGAATTTCGTAATCAACATCGCCGCCCGGCGTTTTGATCACGACGACATCATCCACTTCTTTACCGATCAGGCCACGTGCCATCGGTGAATTAACTGAAATCAGATTCTGTTTAAAGTCCGCCTCATCGTCACCGACAATGCGGTAGGTAAACTCTTCTTCGCTTTCCACATTCATGATGCTGACTGTCGCACCAAAAATCACGCGACCGTTAGCATTCATTTTAGTGACATCAATCACCTGCGCATTGGAGAGTTTAGCTTCAATCTCCTGAATACGGCCTTCACAGAAACCCTGTTCTTCACGCGCAGCATGATATTCGGCATTTTCTTTCAAATCACCATGCTCGCGTGCTTCTGCAATTGAGGCAATAATTCTGGGGCGTTTAACGGTTTTCAGCTCTTCGAGCTCTTCGCGCAACCTCTCGGCGCCCCTTAACGTCATCGGAATCTGGTTCATCTCAATACCTCGTAATCTATCCTGTTCAAAGTGTCGTCATCCTGACAGGGTGACTGCAGAAACTGCGTTCTGCCGCGCTTACTGCCGAATTGCAAACAAAAGAAACCTGACCCGGAGATTATCCCCAGGGTCAGGATCGGTTTTGCATTTTGATACGTATTTTAACCCAGAGTTCCCTATGGGTCATCGTTTACTTTGCACCTCAATGCACCGTAGTATGACAGCTCGTTTACTGTCAGTTACCGCGAGATTATGCGATTTTCACGACTTGTTACCGGATTAACCTTCGCGTTTATGCTGCAAGCTAACGCTGCGCCCGTTGAAGAGTATGCTCAATATTTGCCAGATGGTGCAAACCTGGCGCTAATGGTGCAGAAAGTTGGCGCGACAACACCGCTGCTTGATTATCACAGCCAGCAAATGGCGCTACCGGCCAGTACCATGAAAGTGATTACTGCGCTGGCAGCACTGTTGCAGCTTGGCCCAGACTACCGCTTCCAGACTACGCTGGAGAGTAAAGGCACTCTTTCAGGTGATACGCTGCGTGGCGATTTGATTGCGCGCTTTGGCGGCGATCCTACGCTGACGCGGCAAAATTTGCGCAATATGGTCGCCGTGTTAAAAAAACAGGGTGTACAGCATATTGAGGGCAACCTGGTGATTGATACCTCGGTGTTTTCCAGCCATGACAAAGCGCCTGGCTGGCCGTGGAACGACATGACCCAGTGCTTCAGCGCCCCGCCGGGTGCGGCTATTGTTGACCGCAACTGCTTCTCGGTTTCACTGTACAGCGCGCCAAACCCGGGCGACAACGCGTTTATCCGCGTAGCGTCATTCTACCCGGTCAATATGTTCAGTGAGGTGCGCACGCTGGCGAAAGGCTCCTCTGAAGCCCAGTACTGCGAACTGGATGTCGTTCCGGGTGAGTTAAACCGTTTCACACTCACCGGCTGCATGACCCAGCGTGCTGAACCGTTGCCGCTGGCCTTTGCCGTGCAGGATGGTGCCAGCTATGCCGGTGCGATCCTGAAAGATGAACTGCAAAGTGCCGGTATTGATTACACCGGCCACCTGGTGCGTGAAAAGCGCCAGAACGCTGCCGGAACCGTGCTGGCACAGACTCAGTCGGCACCGCTGCACGATCTGCTGAAGATTATGCTGAAAAAGTCCGACAATATGATTGCCGATACGGTTTTCCGCACCATTGGCCGCGAGCGCTTCAACGTGCCGGGTACCTGGCGTGCCGGACAAGATGCAGTGCGCCAGATTCTGCGTCAGAAAGCCAATATCGATATGGGGAACAGTATTCAGGTGGATGGATCGGGCTTATCACGCCACGATCTGATTTCGCCAGCCACCATGATGCAGGTTCTGCAATATATTGCTCAGAACGACCAGCAGCTAAACTTTATCTCGATGCTACCGCTGTCAGGCTATGACGGCACCCTGCGTTATCGCGGTGGCCTGCATGAGGCGGGCGTTGATGGCAAGCTGTCGGCGAAAACCGGATCATTACAAGGGGTTTATAACCTAGCTGGCTTCCTGACCACCGCCAGTGGCCAACGTGTGGCATTCGTTCAGTTCCTCTCTGGCTATGCCGTCGCGCCGCAGGATCAGCGCCAGCGCCGTATCCCACTAGTGCGTTTTGAAAGCCGTTTATACAAAGATATTTATCAGAATAACTGAGTGCTTACTTAGCGGAAACCCGGTATTCCAGGCGCTGTCAGTAATAAAACGGGGCACATAATGTGCCCCGTGAGGTTTAACGCTGATAGATGATTTCGACACCTTCGTCGTCATCTTCGTCCCAGTCGTCATCCCAGTCATCATCTTCCTCAGCTTCAGCCTGTGCTTCAGCCAGCTGCTCACGATGATAGTCATCCCACATAAATTCGACTTTCTCAGGCTGCTTCTCTTCTTCTGCCGCTTCTTTCGGGTTGGCATTGATGAAGGACATCACATCCCAGCACAGTGCATTAACACCAACGCGATTAGCCGCAGAGATCAGATAGTACTTGTCAGTCCAGCCCAGCGCTTCAGCAATCGCTTTGGCGCGTGCTTCTGCTTCTTCGTCGTCCAGCAGGTCGACTTTGTTGAAGACCAGCCAGCGAGGTTTCTGGAACAGCTTCTCGCTGTATTTTTCCAGCTCACCCAGAATGATGCGGGCGTTATTGACCGGATCGGTTTCATCGATCGGTGCGAGGTCGATAAGGTGTAACAATACGCGACAGCGCTCAAGGTGCTTCAGGAAGCGAATGCCCAGACCGGCACCATCCGCCGCACCTTCAATAAGGCCCGGAATATCGGCGACCACAAAGCTCTGCTCGCTGTCCATGCGGACCACGCCGAGGCTTGGAACCAGAGTGGTAAACGGATAGTCCGCCACTTTAGGTTTGGCCGCAGAAACGGAACGGATAAAGGTCGACTTACCGGCGTTAGGCAGGCCAAGCATACCCACGTCTGCCAGCAGCATCAGTTCCAGCTGCAGATCGCGCTTCTCACCAGGAGTTCCCATGGTTTTCTGACGCGGCGTACGGTTAACGGAGGATTTAAAGCGGGTATTACCCAGGCCATGCCAGCCGCCCTTCGCTACCATCAGCTTCTGCTCATGGCGCGTCATATCACCGATTGTTTCGCCAGTGCCCTGATCGATCACGCGGGTACCCACTGGCACCTTGATGATAATGTCTTTACCACGTTTACCGGTACAGTCACGGCTCTGGCCGTTCTGACCACGTTCAGCGCGGAAAGATTTTTCAAATCGGTAATCGATAAGCGTATTCAGGTTTTCGTCGGCGACCATATAGACATCGCCGCCATCCCCGCCGTCACCGCCATCGGGACCGCCTCTCGGGATATATTTTTCACGACGGAAGCTTACGCAGCCATTACCGCCATCGCCTGCGACAGCCAGAATCGTCGCTTCATCTACAAACTTCATTTTACTTCTCCGTAAATCATTCGCCCGTTGACCGGAGCGAAGGCACCGGGACGGGTTTGTTCCGCCGAGGCCACAAGCGATGACCAATTGCGGAAAACATGGCGCCAGCCACCACGACCATCGCGCCGATATAAGCCAACAGGTTCAGTATCGGTGCCGCGAAAAAATCGGGCCAGGCCAGCGATAATAATTCAGAAAACAGCAGCGTAAACAGTGGCGTCAGCGTGACTAAGGCGCTGACCTGTGCCGCCTGCCAGCGCGCATAAGCTTCAGCTAATGCGCCGTAGCCGACCAGGGTATTCAGGCCGCAATAGAGCAAGCAAAGCAGCTGCCAGCCGTCAAGCTGCAGCAATTTAGCCGGCTGTGCCAACGGCAGTAACGCTATTGTACATAAAACATACAGCAAAAACAGAATTTGCTGTGAGGCGAGACGCCGCAGCAAAATTTTTTGTGTCACACCATAAGTGACCCAAACCACTGCGGCACTGACGCCCAGTATTACGCCCATCGTATAGTCTGACAGGCGGGTAAAAATCTCGATCAGGCTGGTATTAAAAAACATCACCAGCCCACAGAGCAGTGATACCGCCCCGATAATCTGGGTCACGCGCATCTTTTCTTTCAGAATAAAGACGCTGGCGATCATCATGCCAGGCGGTGCCAGTTGCGCAATCACTTGCGAAGCCGTAGGGCTGAGGTACTGTAACGACGAGCTGAACAGCACAAAGTTACCGAGCAAGCCACAGGTGGCAATGAACAGCATCAGCAACCAGCGTGGGCTACGACAGATACGCAGTGGTGGCAGCTGACGTTTCAGGGCCAGAATAATGCCCAATCCCAGCCCGGCCAGTAAAAACCGATAAAACACAATGGTGAACGGATCCATCACCACCAATAGTTGTTTCATCACAATAGGCAGTGAGCCCCAGCACATCGCTGTGACCAGCGCCAGTGCCATACCAACCCCTGCCTGTTGTTGCATTTTTGCATCCTGCGGTCAGAGAAGACCAGAATGTAAAAAGCCCCGCAACATTTGCGGGGCTTATCTTCGTCAGTTCAGGTCGGCCTTTTCAGGCAGCCCTGAGACTCGAAAACCTTACTCAGCAACGATGCTGATGTATTTACGGTTGTTCGGGCCTTTAATTTCGAATTTGACTTTGCCGTCTGCAGTTGCAAACAGGGTGTGGTCACGACCACAACCTACGTTGGTGCCTGCATGGAATTTGGTGCCACGCTGACGAACGATGATGCTACCAGCCAGAACTGATTCACCACCGAAACGCTTAACGCCGAGGCGTTTTGCATTGGAATCGCGACCGTTACGAGTAGAGCCGCCAGCCTTTTTGTGTGCCATTTGTCAGATCTCCTCTTAGGCGCTGATGCCAGTGATTTTCACATCAGTGAACCACTGACGGTGGCCTTGCTGCTTACGGTGGTGTTTACGACGACGAAACTTAACAATCTTAATTTTCTCGCCACGACCGTGAGCAACGATTTCTGCTTTAATCAGGCCGCCAGAAACTAATGGTGCGCCGATCTGAACGTCTTCGCCGTTTGCAATCATCAGAACCTGATCGAACTCAATGGTTTCGCCGGTTGCGATGTCCAGCTTTTCCAGGCGAACGGTCTGACCTTCGCTAACTCGGTGTTGTTTACCACCACTTTGGAAAACCGCGTACATATAAAACTCCGCTTTCCGCGCATGCCTTCTTTTAATTTTCAGGCGGCGCTATAAATATTCACAATAGGGCGCGAATTCTACGCAAATTCCCTCGCGTTGACAAGAGTCCAATGCAAAGGATTGCAGAAAAAAAACGCAGCATGATTGTTGGCGTTCATCCGCCTCGTTTTTCAAGTACAATCTGTAATACATTACTTGCCGCGAGCACGAATAAGGCGCTTATCATAACCCAAAATAATTTGAGTTGCAGGACTACGGCCCATCCGCAACCCCCCGATAGCAGCGATAACGCTGTGAACCGGGTGAGCTGGTGTAGCCAATACCGGGCAGCTTAGAGCAGGATGGGGATAGCAGTGAACAGAGCGATAGCTGAACAGACTGATGAACTTAGAACAGATAAATGAATTAACCGCGCAGGATATGGCGGCCGTCAACGAGACAATCCTCGAGCAACTGAATTCAGATGTTTCTCTCATCAATCAGTTGGGATATTACATTATCAGCGGAGGGGGCAAACGTATTCGTCCGATGATTGCGGTGCTCGCTGCACGTGCTGTGAACTATAGCGGCAAGCAGCACGTCACCGTGGCAGCGCTGATCGAATTTATCCATACCGCCACGCTGCTGCATGATGATGTGGTGGACGAGTCGGACATGCGCAGGGGTAAGGCCACCGCCAATGCCGCTTTTGGTAACGCGGCCAGCGTGTTGGTCGGCGATTTTATTTATACCCGTGCATTTCAGATGATGACCAGCCTCGGCTCACTGCGGGTACTGGCCCTGATGTCAGAAGCGGTGAACGTAATTGCTGAAGGCGAAGTGCTACAGCTGATGAACTGTAACGATCCGGATATTACTGAAGAGAGTTATATGCGGGTGATTTACAGCAAAACGGCGCGCTTATTCGAAGCTGCGGCGCAATCATCGGCGATCCTCGCCGATGCGAGCGATGCGCAGGAAAAAGCGTTGCAGGACTATGGTCGCTATATTGGCACCGCGTTTCAGCTGATTGACGATCTGCTGGATTACAGCGCTGATGGTCAAACCTTAGGCAAAAATGTCGGCGACGATCTGAGCGAAGGTAAACCCACGTTACCGTTATTGCATGCCATGCAACACGGCAATGCTGAGCAAGCCGCGATGATTCGTAAAGCTATCGAAGAGGGTAACGGTCGTCATTTACTGGAACCCGTTCTGGAAACCATGCGCCAGCACGGCTCACTTGAGTGGACGCGCGCGCGCGCCGAACAGGAAGCGGATAAAGCCATTTCCGCACTGCAGGCTCTGCCAGAATCACCGTGGCGCAGCGCGCTTGAGGCTCTGGCCCATATGTCGGTACAGCGCGAATTCTGATGTTTCCGGGGAACGCCTGCGCGTTCCCCTTCCCTCCTTCGCCGATCGCTTATCCCGCTGTTTTTGTTGTTGCAACCCGTTACACCCCTTCTGCGCGCCCCTACACAAAATCGTCTCCTTTACGAAAAATTACTGGAGCTTTATGGAAAATAATTGTTATAAATTATCCGGTAATAACCCTCAGGTGATCGCCTGATTTGACCGGAAGAGTTTCTCAAGGAGGAAGGATTATGTATGCAAGGAATAAGGACTGGCATCCGGCAGATATTATTGCCGCATTACGCAAGCGTGGTACATCGCTGGCGGCCGTTTCCCGTCAGGCAGGATTGAGCTCGTCGACATTAGCCAATGCGCTCACACGTCCATGGCCAAAAGGTGAATGGTTAATTGCCGAGGCGATTGCCATACATCCGGCAGTTATTTGGCCCAGCCGCTATTACGATAAGGTCACCCAGCAGCTGATTGACCGCAAAAAACTTATGCGCACCTGAAAAAATGGGCCGACATGTTGTCGGCCCAGAGAGTTATTGCCTGCTGCTGGCAGTGAATTATTCGCCGCTAACGCGTTGAATATTCGCTCCCATCGCCATCAGCTTATCTTCGATATGCTCATAGCCACGATCGATATGGTAAATACGATCGACGATGGTAGTACCTTCAG
Source organism: Winslowiella sp. 2C04 (assembly GCF_050037805.1). Classification (NCBI taxonomy): domain Bacteria; kingdom Pseudomonadati; phylum Pseudomonadota; class Gammaproteobacteria; order Enterobacterales; family Erwiniaceae; genus Winslowiella; species Winslowiella sp. 2C04. The sequence goes on from NZ_CP188300.1 coordinate 4,228,360, forward strand.
CAATACAGCCTGCCAGTACCAGACTGGCAGAAGCGCGTAAATCGGTCGCCATCACCTGAGCACCTGACAGGGTCTCAGTGCCGTGGCAAATCACCGTGTTACTTTCGATTTCTGCATGTGCGCCCATACGAATCAGCTCAGGCACGTGCATAAAGCGGTTTTCGAAGATAGTTTCGGTAATGATACCGGTACCTTCAGCCACCAGGTTCAGCAAGGTAAACTGTGCCTGCATATCGGTCGGGAAGCCTGGATGCGGCGCAGTACGGAAGTTCACCGCTTTCGGGCGTTCGCCGTGCATATCAAGGCTGATCCAGTCTTCACCGGTTTCGATATCAGCGCCTGCTTCACGCAGTTTAGCCAGTACCGCATCCAGCGTATCAGGCTGCGCATTGTGGCAAATCACTTTGCCACGAGAAATCGCCGCCGCAACCAGGAAGGTGCCGGTTTCAATGCGATCGGGCAGCACACGGTAAACACCGCCACCCAGGCGCTCAACGCCTTCAATGGTAATACGATCGCTACCTGCGCCGGTGATTTTTGCACCCAGCGTATTGAGGAAGTTCGCGGTGTCGACAATTTCTGGCTCGCGCGCGGCATTTTCAATCACCGTCGTACCGGTCGCCAGCGTTGCTGCGCTCATAATGGTGACCGTCGCGCCAACGCTGACTTTATCCATGACGATATTCGCGCCCTTCAGGCGGCCATCGACAGAAGCCTTGACGTAGCCCTCTTCCAGTTTGATTTCGGCACCCAGCTGCTCCAGACCAGAGATATGCAAGTCAACCGGACGTGCGCCAATGGCGCAGCCGCCTGGCAGCGAAACCTGGCCCTGACCGAAACGCGCCACCAGCGGACCTAACGCCCAGATGGATGCACGCATGGTTTTCACCAGGTCGTAAGGAGCGCAGTAAATATTGACGTCGCTGGCATCCAGATGAACTGAACCATTACGTTCTGCTTTTACGCCAAGCTGACTGAGCAGCTTCATGGTGGTATCGATGTCCTTAAGTTTCGGGACATTCTGAATCTCAACCGGCTCTTCCGCCAGCAGAGCGGCGAACAGGATCGGCAGCGCGGCATTTTTGGCTCCGGAAATAGTCACTTCACCACTTAGCCGGGTCGGACCCTGTACACGAAATTTATCCATTGCAACTGCTCTCTGTTATCAGAAACTTAAACAGGCTGTCCGCCAGCTTCACCATGAAGCTACGCTGAATCAGCTTAAAAACCGTTTAGCTTACGGTCGCGCGCCCACTCTGCAGGCGTATAGGTCTTGATTGAAACCGCGTGAATGCGATTGTCCGCGATGTATTCCATCAGCGGAGCATACACCGCCTGCTGCTTTTTCACCCGGCTCAGTTCAGCAAACATCTCGCCAACAGCAACCACCTGAAAATGGCTGCCATCACCCGTGACATGAACTTCTTCTAACGGTAACGCGCTCATCAGCACGGACTGAATTTCACTATTTTCCATGATGCTCTAATTCGGTTGATAATAAACAGGGTGACATAGTAGTGGAAACGGAATTTATCTTAAACAAGCAAAAAGCCCCTGAAAATGCAGGGGCTTTGCATGCTGGCCGGCTGAGCGTTAAGACTCAGTCGAGGAAACAATGATTTGCTGCAAGTTATACAGGGTAATCAGCGAGCTTAATTTATCGGTGACGCCGGTAAATAGCGGGTTCTTACCCTGCTGTTGCAGAATCTGACGCAGATGAACCAGCAGCGCCAGGCCAGCAGAGTCGACTCTGTCCAGCGCCGATACATCGATTGTATCGATCTGTTTCATCATGGTTTCACGCTGCTGCCAAAGTGACAGCAACGTTTCACGATCGAGTTCACCCCGCAGATGCAGCGTTGACGCCTCAACCTGCCAACTGAGTTGTTCTGCCATTACTTTTGCTGATCCAGTTTGATCGGTTGCGCCGCAAATGATTTCAGCTGCTCAGTCAGGCCATCAATGCCTTTCTGGCGCAGAGTATCACTCCACTCATTCTGCTTGGTAGTGATCATGCTGATGCCTTCGGCAATCATATCATACGCCTGCCAGTCGCCAGTGCGGCTGTTCTTACGCCACTGGAAATCGAGACGTACCGGCGGGCGGCCATTAGGATCAACGATTGTCACGCGAATGGCGATGATGTTGGCATCCCCCAGCGGCTGCTCAGGCGCGACCTGGTAAGTCTGACCATTATACAACGCCAGTGCCTGGCCGTAAGCCTGCTCAAGGTAAGCGCCAAACGCTTTGAAGTAAGCATCGCGCTGCGCTGGAGTAGAATCTTTGTAATAACGGCCCAGTACCAGCGCACCAGCATATTTAATCTGCACGTACGGCAGCAGCTCTTCACGTACCACCTGACGCAGATAGTCAGGATTTTGCCTGATTTTCGACTGTTCATTTTTCAGGCGGGTAAAGGTTTTATCCGCCGCTTCGTTCATCAGTTTGTAAGGGTTGCTTTGATCGACAGCGCTCGCCGCCATTGGCACGATGGCCAGCATCGCGACCATCAGTAAACGTTTAAACATGCGTTATTACCTCTTATGGTTGTTCAGGTGCCGCAGAAGCCGGTGCCGCACCCGTTGCCGGGGCATCCTGCTCTTGCTGTTTGGTATCGCTGCCGTCGCCGCTCTTATACAGGAACTGACCGATCAGATCCTCCAGCACCATCGCGGATTTGGTATCATGCAAAGTATCGCCATCCTTCAGTATCGCGGTGCCCATTTCCGGGTCGTCAAAGCCGACATTAAGCGCCAGGAATTGCTCACCTAACAGGCCGGAGGTACGAATCGCCAGCGAGCTGGTATCAGGAATCTCTTTGTATTGGTCTTCAATGGCCATCGTTACACGCGGCGAGTAGTTTTTCGGGTCGAGAGAGATATCGGTGACACGCCCGATTACCACACCACCAATTTTTACCGGTGAGCTGCTTTTCAGGCCGCCAATATTGTCAAAGGTAGCATATAGCGTCCAGGTCGGCTGAGTGCCGAGCGACTTAACATCGGCCACGCGCAGGCATAAAAACACTATTGCACCCAGCGCCAGCAGCATAAATACGCCTACCCAAATTTCACTTTTCTTGGTTTGCATTGAATCAGTTCCCAAACATCAGTGCCGTGAGCACAAAATCTATACCGAGCACCGCCAGTGATGAATGCACCACAGTGCGCGTCGTCGCCCGACTGATTCCTTCCGAAGTCGGAATAGCGTCGTAACCGTTAAACAGCGCGATCCACATCACCGTAAGGGCAAATACCGCGCTCTTAATCACACAGTTGATGATATCCATGCGGAGATCGACCGCGTTTTGCATCGCAGACCAGAAGAAACCGCTGTCGATCCCTTTCCAGTTTACGCCGACCAGTGAACCGCCCCAGATGCCAACGGCGGTAAAAATCAGCGCCAGCAGCGGCATACTGATAAAACCGGCCCAAAAGCGTGGGGAAATCACCCGGCGCAGTGGATCGACCGCCATCATCTCCATACTGGAGAGCTGCTCTGTCGCTTTCATCAGGCCGATTTCAGCAGTCAGTGCTGAACCTGCCCGGCCGGCAAACAGCAGCGCGGTCACCACCGGCCCCAGTTCGCGCAGCAATGACAATGCCACCAGCATGCCAAGACTGCTCTCTGCACTGTAAGTAGTAAGAACCAGATAGCCCTGTAACCCCAGTACCATGCCGATAAACAGACCTGAAACCACAATAATCAATAGCGACAACACGCCAACGCTGTACAGCTGTTTGATCAGTAGCGGCGCATGTTTACGAAATTCAGGTTTACCCGCGAGGGCATGAAACAACATCAGCCCGGCACGACCAAAGGAAGCGAATGTATTAATTCCCCGTCGCCCGAGAGATGCCAGCGCACGTAATAGCATCGGTTGATTAGCTCCCTGAACCGGTTAAATCGGTAAGGTAATCCCCTGCGGGAAAACGGAAAGGCACCGGTCCATCAGCAATGCCATCGATAAACTGCCGCACCCGCGCATCTTTATTTTCATTCAGCTGGTGGGTGGTGCCCTGCGCAATAATTTTTTGCCCCGCAACAATATAGGCGTAATCGGCAATGCTCAATACCTCTGGCACATCATGTGAAACCACAATGCAGGTCACGCCCAGCGAGTGGTTAAGTTCATCGATCAGTTTTACCAATACCCCCATGGTTATCGGATCCTGACCCACAAACGGCTCGTCAAACATAATCAGTTCTGGCTCAAGCGCAATGGCGCGCGCCAGCGCAGCACGACGCGCCATCCCGCCGGAAAGCTCCGAGGGCTTCAGATAAGCTGCGCCGCGCAGTCCGACCGCTTCCAGTTTCATCATTACCGTGCTGTGCAGCAACGGCTTCGGCAAGCGGGTATGCTCACGCAACGGCCAGGCGACATTTTCATAGACCGTTAAGTCAGTAAACAGCGCTCCGGACTGAAACAGCATGCTCATCTTTTTACGCGCTTCATACAGGCCCGAGCGCGAAAGTGCCGGTATATTCTCGCCATTAAACCAGATTTCACCGGCATCAGGTTGCAGCTGCCCGCCAATCAATCGCAGCAGCGTGGTCTTACCAATGCCTGAAGGACCCATAATTGCGGTCACTTTCCCTTTTGGCACCGTCAGCGAGATGTTGTCGAAAATAGGCCGATTGCCACGCGAAAAACTGACTCCGCGCACATCGACCAGATTCGTTGCCGTCTGGCTCATCGTTAACCCTTCCCAAATATTCAGGCAGATAATTTACCGCCTATGGTAGCCTGGTGCAGGCGACAGCGGACACTTTTACAGAAACTTACTGCGAAGGTGTGGCAATAACTGGCATTGGTTACCAACAATAATCGATATTTGCCCCCTTCCGGAGGCAGCCTTAGTTTTACTTTTGGCTCACACCCCGTCAAAATCACCGTCATATCTCCGTTTTTACCGCCCTAACGTCGAATCAGGCAAACCGACGATTATATCCGATCAAAGGACTTTTCATGCTTTTAGCTACAGCACTCTTAGTTATCGGTTTAATTTTACTGGTCTATGGTGCAGATCGTCTGGTTTTCAGTGCCGCTATTTTATGTCGCTCGTCAGGAATTCCACCGCTAATTATCGGTATGACGGTGGTTGGTATCGGCACCTCTCTACCCGAACTGATTGTTTCTTTCTCTGCCGCAGCGCATGGCCAGATGGATATCGCCGTCGGCACCGCCATGGGCTCGAACATTACTAATATTTTGCTGATCTTAGGCGGCGCGGCATTACTTCATCCATTAACGGTACACTCTAATCTGGTACGGCGCGAATTGCCGCTGATGCTGCTGGTCACGTTGCTGTGCGGCTTTATGCTGTTTGATAACCAGCTAAGCCGCCTCGACGGCGTTGCGCTGATTGCTATCGCCGCGATTTATCTGGCGTTTATTATCAAAATTGCCCGCCGTGCGGAACGCGATAATAACGATACGCTGACCCGCGAGCAGCTGGCGGAGTTGCCACGTGATGACGCCGGTAACACCGTCGCCTTTCTCTGGCTGGCAGTGGCCTTGATTATGCTACCGATGTCCACCCGGATGGTGATTGATAACGCGACGCTGATTGCCGATTACTTCGGCGTCAGTGAGCTGGTGATTGGCCTGACTATTATCTCGGTCGGTACCAGCTTGCCGGAGCTGGCCACGGTGATTGCCGGGGCGTTGAAAGGTGAAGATGATATCGCCATTGGTAACCTGATTGGCTCGAACATTTATAATATTGCCATCGTGCTCGGTATTCCGGCGTTAATTTATCCCGGCACCATCGATGCCAGCGCGTTTGCGCGCGACTACTGGGTGATGCTGGGCGTCAGCGCGCTGTTTACGCTAATCTGCCTGCAGCGCAGTCGTCGTATCGGACGCGTGGCCGGCACACTGCTACTGTGCGGCTTTATTGGCTGGGTGGCCACGCTTTATCTGCTTCCGAACAGCTCAATCTGATTGAAAGGACTGAAAACCATGTCTCACATCAACCTTGAACCCGGTTTTGATTTTCAGCAGGCGGGAAAAGATGTTTTACGCATCGAACGTCTGGGGCTCGAAGAGCTCGATCAGTATATTAACGACGACTTTAGCCGCGCCTGTGAAAAGATGTTTTACTGCCAGGGCAAAGTCATTGTGATGGGAATGGGCAAGTCAGGCCATATTGGCAAAAAAATGGCCGCTACGTTTGCCAGCACCGGTACGCCGGCGTTTTTTGTTCATCCCGGTGAAGCCAGCCACGGCGATCTCGGTATGGTCACCGCCAGTGATATCGTGATTGCGATTTCTAACTCCGGCGAGTCCGGTGAAATCCTTGCGCTGATCCCGGTACTGAAACGGCTGCAGGTTTCGCTGATTTGCCTGACCAGCCGCCCGGACAGCACCATGGGACGTGCCGCCGATATTCATCTGTGCGTCAAAGTGCCACAGGAAGCCTGCCCGCTCGGCCTGGCACCGACCTCCAGTACCACTGCGGCGCTGGTGATGGGCGATGCGCTGGCGGTGGCGCTGCTGAAAGCACGCGGCTTTACCGCGGAAGATTTTGCGCTTTCTCACCCGGGTGGCGCGCTGGGCCGTAAATTATTACTGCGAGTCAGTGATATCATGCACCACGGTGATGAAATCCCTCATGTCAGTAAAGACGCTTCACTGCGCGATGCGCTGCTGGAGATCACCCGTAAAAATCTGGGTATGACGGTCATCGTCAACGACCTGATGAAAATTGAAGGGGTTTTCACCGACGGTGACTTACGCCGGGTGTTTGATATGGGGATCGACTTTCAACATGCCTCGATCGCCAGCGTGATGACACCGGGCGGCATTCGCGTTCGTCCTGCCATGCTGGCGGTCGATGCGCTGAACCTGATGCAAACGAAACATATTACCGCCGTCATGGTTGCCGATGGCGACCAGTTGCTGGGTGTGGTACATATGCATGACATGCTGCGCGCAGGCGTAGTCTGAAAAGGAAACCAGTTACAATGAGCCAGACAGAGGCAGTGGTTGACACCTGCTACGGTGCCGTCAGCCATCAGGTGATGGCGCGAGCCAAACAGATCCGCCTGTTAATTTGCGATGTCGACGGCGTGATGTCCGACGGCGTGATTTATATGGGCAATTCCGGCGAAGAGCTGAAAGCGTTTAACGTGCGCGATGGCTATGGTATTCGCTGTCTGCTGACCTCATCGGTAGAAGTGGCTATTATAACCGGCCGTAACGCCAGACTGCTGGAAGATCGCTGCAAAACGTTAGGAATTCAGCATCTTTATCAGGGACAGTCGGATAAGCTTTTGGCCTTCGGCGAACTTCTGGATAAACTGTCACTCAGCCCGGAGCAGGTCGCCTATATCGGTGATGATTTAATTGACTGGCCAGTGATGGCAAAAGTGGGATTAAGCGTCGCCGTCGCCGATGCGCATCCGGTACTGCTACCACGGGCGGATTATGTCACCCGTATTGCGGGGGGGCGCGGCGCCGTTCGCGAAATCTGCGATCTGATACTGATCGCGCAGGATAAGTTTGATGATGCCAAAGGGCAATCTGTATGAGTAAAACCAGGCGTTGGATTACGCTAGTGCTGGCAGTGATTGCCATTATTCTGGTGGGCTGGAGCCTGACCAATGATGACAATCAGGGGCCGCTCGCCACCAACAATCAGCAACCGACCTATACCAGTGCCAATTCCAGTACCGTGGTTTATAACCCACTGGGCGCACTAAGCTATAAACTGGTCTCCGATAAAGTGACTTACTTCCAGGAGGAAGAGGTCAGCTGGTTCGATAATCCGATCATGACCACCTACGACGAAAACAAAGTTCCCACCTGGTCGGTGCGCTCGGATAAGGCCAAATTAACGAAAGATCGTAAACTCTTTCTGTATGGTCATGTCGAAGTCAATAGCCTCACACCAGATTCTCAGCTGGAGCGTATCAAAACCGATAATGCTCAGGTTAACCTGATTACGCAGGACGTGACGTCAGACGATCAGGTCACAATTTATGGCCGCAGCTTTAACTCTACCGGTATGAAGATGCGTGGAAATTTACGGACGAAAACTGCCGAGTTGCTTGAAAAGGTCAAAACCTCTTATGAAATTCAAAATGCACAACAACCATAGCCTTAAACTTCTGCTGATTGGCGCGCTGTTCGCCACCAGCCTGCCGGCTTTCGCTCTGACCGGTGACTCGGAAAAGCCCGTTAATATCGACTCGGAAAACCAGTCGCTGGATATGCAGGGCAATGTGGCGACCTTTACCGGTAATGTCATCGTCACTCAGGGCTCGATTAAAATTACCGCTGATAAGGTGGTGGTTACGCGTCCTGGCGGCGACAGCAGTAAAACGGTGGTTGATGCCTGGGGCAATCCGGCCACCTTTTACCAGATGCAGGATAACGGCAAGCCAGTAAGAGGCCACGCGCAGAAAATGCGCTATGAACTGGCGAAAGATTTCATTGAGCTGACCGGCAATGCTTACCTCGAGCAGCTCGACAGCAATGTGAAAGGCGATCGCATCACCTATCTGGTGAAAGAGCAGAAGATGCAGGCCTTTGGCAACAGCGGCAAACGTGTCACCACCGTGCTGGTACCGTCGCAGTTGCAGGACAAAGGTACCCAGTCCAACGATCAGAAAAAGAGAAACTAATTCGCTATGGCAACCTTAATCGCTGAAAACCTGGCGAAGGCTTACAAAGGCCGTCGAGTGGTGGAAGATGTCAGTCTGGAAGTTAAATCTGGCGAGATCGTCGGTCTGCTGGGGCCAAACGGAGCCGGTAAGACCACCACGTTTTACATGGTGGTCGGCATTGTTCCGCGTGATGCCGGTCGCATTGTGATCGACGATGAAGATATCAGTATTCTGCCGCTGCACGCGCGGGCGCGCCGTGGTATCGGTTATCTGCCGCAGGAAGCTTCGATCTTCCGCCGTCTCAGCGTCTATGACAACCTGATGGCGGTGCTGCAGATCCGTGATGATCTGACCACCGAGCAGCGTGAAGATCGCGCAAAAGAGCTGATGGAAGAGTTCCATATTGAACATCTGCGCGACAGTCTTGGTCAGTCTCTTTCCGGTGGTGAACGCCGTCGCGTTGAGATTGCCCGTGCACTGGCTGCTAATCCGAAATTTATCCTGCTGGATGAACCCTTCGCCGGTGTTGACCCGATCTCGGTAATTGATATTAAGAAAATCATCGAACACCTGCGCGACAGCGGCCTCGGCGTGCTGATTACCGACCACAACGTGCGTGAGACACTGGCGGTCTGTGAGCGGGCGTATATCGTCAGCCAGGGCCATTTGATTGCCCACGGTACGCCAGAAGAAGTGCTGGCCGATGAACAAGTTAAGCGTGTCTATTTGGGTGAAGAGTTCAGACTCTGATATGGTGTTTGTTTCACGCATGATTTCTTGGGAATTTGTATCCTGAATATGAAGCAAGGTTTGCAACTCAGGTTTAGCCAACAGCTCGCGATGACGCCGCAATTACAGCAGGCCATTCGTTTGCTGCAACTCTCTACGCTTGAACTTCAGCAGGAGATACAACTGGCACTGGAAAGCAACCCACTGCTGGAGCAAACCGACATCCATGAAGAGATAGACGCCCGCGAGTATCAGGAGAACGAGAACGAAGCTCTTGATACCCGTGAAGCACTTGAACAAAAGGATATGCCGGAAGAACTTCCGCTGGATGCAACCTGGGATGAAATTTACACTGCCGGCACCCCTTCCGGCACCGGTACTGATTATCATGATGATGAACTGCCGATTTATCAGGGCGAAACCACCCAGTCTCTGCAAGACTACCTGATGTGGCAAGTCGAACTGACGCCTTTTACCGATACTGACCGCGCTATCGCCACCTCGATCGTCGATGCCATTGACGACATGGGTTACCTCACGGTTCCTTTAGCAGATATCCATGACAGTATGGGTAACGACGATCTGGCGATGGACGAAGTGGAAGCGGTGCTGAAACGCATTCAGCGCTTTGATCCGATCGGCGTCGGTGCCCGCGATCTGCGCGATTGTTTACTGGTGCAACTCTCACAGTATCAGGCGGAAACCCCGTGGCTGAAAGAGGCACGGTTGATCGTCAGTGAGCATCTTGATCTGCTGGCTAACCATGATTTCCGCAGCCTGATGCGCGTTACCCGCCTGAAGGAAGAGGTGCTGAAAGGCGCGATGTTACTGATCCAGTCACTCGATCCTCGCCCCGGTCAGTCGATCAACACCAGTGAACCTGAATATGTGATTCCCGACGTGCTGGTGCGCAAAATTGGCAGCCGCTGGGCCGTCGAGCTGAATGCGGAAAGCGTCCCGCGGCTTAAAATCAATCAGCACTATGCCTCACTGGGCGGCAGCACCCGTAACGACAGCGACAACCAGTTTATCCGCAGTAACCTGCAGGAAGCGAAGTGGCTGATTAAAAGCCTGGAAAGCCGCAATGACACGCTATTGAAGGTGACACGCTGTATCGTTGAGCAGCAGCAGGCTTTTTTCGAGCAGGGCGAAGAATTTATGCGGCCGATGGTACTGGCAGATATCGCCTCTGCCGTCGATATGCACGAATCAACCATTTCCCGCGTGACAACGCAAAAGTATCTGCACAGCCCGCGTGGAATTTTTGAGCTTAAGTATTTCTTTTCCAGCCACGTCAATACTGAAGGTGGCGGCGAAGCCTCCTCCACCGCTATTCGCGCGCTGGTGAAGAAACTTATCTCGGCGGAAAATCCCGCCAAACCGCTGAGCGACAGTAAGTTAACGACTATGCTATCAGATCAAGGCATCATGGTAGCGCGTCGAACTGTGGCAAAGTACCGAGAGTCTTTATCCATCCCGCCATCGAACCAGCGTAAACAGCTGGTTTGATCTGAACTGAGAAGGAAGACACTATGCAGCTAAATATCACAGGGCAACATGTTGAAATTACTGATCCATTACGTGATTTCGTCAACAGCAAATTTGCCAAACTGGAACAGTATTTCAGCCAGATAAATCAGGTTTATATTGTTCTGAAAGTGGAGAAAGTCACTCAGGTGGCTGACGCAACGCTGCATGTGAACGGAGGCGAGTTGCACGCAACCTCGGAAGCGGTGGATATGTACGCGGCGATTGATGGGTTAATTGATAAACTCGCGCGCCAGTTAACTAAACATAAAGACAAGTTAAAACAACACTAAATTCACCCTGCGTCATCGGGAGCAGGCCGGGGGCGAATTTATTCGCCCCGTTTGATATGGCACAGCATCTGCTCTGTGCCAGCGGCCCGCAGCTGATACCGCAGTTTGCTGTCAATATTTGCTGCTTTTCTCACCGAAGGGCGAGTAAAGTAAACCGATGAGCCAGCATAAGTGAACACGTAAGTGAAACTATGATGAACAATGATCTAACACTGGAATTAAGCTCTGTACTCAGCGTTGACTGTACCCGAAGCGGCGTACACTGCCAGAGCAAAAAGCGGGCGCTGGAAATTATCAGCGAATTAGCAGCGAAGCAGCTTAATCTTCCGCACCAGACTATCTTCGAAGCGATTCTGACCCGTGAGCGGATGGGCAGTACCGGTATCGGAAACGGTATCGCCATTCCGCACGGTAAACTGGAAGAGGATACATTGCGCGCCGTTGGCGTGTTTGTCCGTCTTGACCAGCCTATCGCTTTTGATGCCATTGATAATCAGCCAGTGGATCTGCTGTTCGCCCTGCTTGTTCCAGCCGACCAGTGCAAAACACATTTGCACACGCTCTCTCTGGTGGCAAAACGACTGGCGGATAAAACCATCTGTCGCCGTTTGCGTTCAGCGCAGAGCGATGAAGAGCTTTACGAAATCATTACTGAGAGTCAGGAATAACTACCAGACTTTGGCACGGCTGTTCGGTCGTATAAATCGGGAGAATATTTAATGGTGCTGATGATCGTCAGCGGTCGTTCTGGTTCGGGCAAATCTGTTGCATTACGCGCGCTGGAGGACATGGGTTTTTACTGTGTTGATAACCTGCCGGTGGTGTTATTACCTGAATTAGCGAACTCACTGGCCGATCGCAACATGTCTGCGGCGGTCAGCATTGACGTGCGCAACATGCCAGAGTCGCCTGAGATTTTTGAGAAAGCGTTGACCAGCCTGCCGGCAAGCTTCTCGCCGCAGCTGCTGTTTCTTGACGCCGATCGTAATACGCTTATTCGCCGCTACAGCGACACGCGACGCCTTCATCCACTCTCCAACAAGAACCTGTCGCTGGAGAGCGCCATCGATGAAGAGAGTGACCTGCTGGAGCCGCTGCGTTCACGTGCTGACCTGATAATCGACACCTCTGAAATGTCGGTGCACGAACTGGCGGAGATGCTGCGCACCCGCTTGTTGGGTAAACGCGAGCGTGAACTGACAATGGTGTTTGAATCCTTTGGCTTTAAACACGGTATTCCGATCGATGCCGATTATGTCTTCGACGTACGCTTTCTGCCGAACCCGCACTGGGATCCGAAACTGCGTCCGATGACCGGTCTGGATCGTCCGGTAGCGGCCTTCCTCGATCGCCATACTGAAGTTCATAACTTTATCTATCAGACCCGCAGCTACCTTGAGTTATGGTTGCCGATGCTGGAAACCAATAACCGCAGCTATCTGACGGTGGCAATCGGTTGTACCGGTGGTAAGCACCGCTCGGTGTATATTGCTGAACAGCTGGCCGATTATTTCCGCTCACGCGGTAAAAACGTACAATCGCGTCACCGTACGCTGGAAAAACGTAAATCATGACCGTCAAGCAGACCGTAGAAATTCAGAACAAACTTGGCATGCATGCGCGACCGGCGATGAAGCTGTTTGAGCTGGTGCAGAGTTTTGATGCTGAGGTGTTGCTGCGTAATGAAGCCGGGACTGAAGCCGAAGCCAGCAGCGTGATTGCGCTGCTGATGCTGGATTCTGCTAAAGGCGGCCATATTGAAATTGAAGCCAGCGGGCCAGAGGAAGAACAGGCATTATCGGCGGTAATCGACCTGTTTAATGCCGGTTTCGACGAGGATTAACCACGAAATCCAAAGGGCGGCGTTCCATTCTTGCCGCCCTTATCAAGAATGAACCCTCATCCTCAATCCAGTTTATGCTCGCGCAGGAAGCCTTCTCCACCCAGCTGCCGCATCTGGCGCATTATCCACTGCTGACGTTGCCGTACATAACCTGAAGGCGCATCTGCCTTAAAACGCAGTGGGCTGGGCAGTACTGCCGCCAGCAACGCTGCTTCTGACTGCGTCAGGGCGCTGGCCGGTTTATGAAAATAGCGCTGCGCGGCGGCTTCGACACCGAAAATTCCCTCACCAAACTCCGCTACGTTAAGGTACACCGTCAGAATGCGGCGCTTGGTCCAGACCACCTCAATTCCCAGCGTCAGCCCGGCCTCCAGTCCTTTACGCAGCCAGCTACGTCCGTCCCAGAGAAACATGTTTTTCGCAGTTTGCTGGCTCAGAGTTGATGCGCCCCGAACCCGACCCGAACGCTCATTATGATCAAGCGCCGAGGCAATCGCATTCATATCGAATCCCCAGTGGGTCGGGAATTTTTGATCTTCCGCCGCCATCACTGCCAGCGGCATCCATGGCGAAATTTCATCCATCCCCACCCAGTCGGAATGGGCAACATAAGTAAAATCGCCCTGCAACCAGGCTCCCAGCTGCCGCTCAACCATCACCGCTGAGAAAGGAACCGGCAGAAAAGCAAACAGCAGAATACCTGCAACCCACACCGCGGCCACTGCCAGCACCGCGCGTAACAGCCAAATCTTCAGCCGTTGTAGCAACTTTCCCCGACGCTTTTTCATGCAATCATTTCCACCACGCGTTTGACCAGCTTATCGATTCCTCTGGCGGCTTCATCCATTGAGCTGGCCAACATATATGCCGGAGTAGTAATAATTTTATGTTCTTCATCAACAACAATGTCATCGACCGGGCAAGGAACGTGAATTCCTCCCATTGCTTCAATCACTTCCGCGTAATTGGAATCGGTTCCAATGGTGAGACGAATCGGTGCGTCGATCAGCAAAGGCAGGATCGCCGGGGCGATACAGATGCAGCCAATTGGTTTGCTTTGCTTATGAATTTCCTGCGTAAGCTTTTGCAAATTTGGCTCAATGACGCAGTCCGCACCGGCGAGAGCAAAGCTGCTTAAGTTCTTTGCCGCACCGAAACCACCTGGTAAGATCAGTGCATCAAGTTGCGAAGAATCAGCTTGATCAATAGGTAAAACTTTGCCTCTGACAATTCGGGCAGATTCCACTAAAACGTTACGTGACTCCGGCATTTCCTCGCCAGTAATATGATTAATTACATGAAGTTGCGGTTTATCTGGCGCAAAGCAAATCGCCGTCGCCCCGGCCCGCTCAATGGCCAACAGAGTTAAGACGGTTTCGTAAATCTCACTGCCATCAAAAACGCCACAACCGCTTAAAACCACACCAATACACTTCATAAATTAATTCCTTACTTGACTGTGCCAGCAAATTGATGTTTTCTGTGTGGAAACGCTGTTCCATATCACACATTTTAATGAATCTTCCTACAAGTCTTATGAGATTTGTTAAGGTGGTTGGACCGTTTTAACCAATACCGCGCCTTGGCATAACATTGATTCCTATCAGAATAGCCGAGGCGGTGATTTCCCTGGTGTTGGCGCAGTATTCGCGCACCCCGGCCTCGGTCGGGGTCATTTTTTCTCAGCGTCCTGAACCCATTCGCGCAATACATTGACGTCGTGTTGCCACTCCTGCTTCAGCTCATCAATCCACTCCTGCACGTTATCCCACCAGGCTGGCAGTTCCGGGCTTTGAATCTGTTTCGCTATCTGCTGCAAATGCAGTAAGCCGACCGATCCGGCAGCACCTTTGATTTTGTGCCCCTCTTCGGCGATGCCCTTCTGGTCACGTGCCATCATATTGGAGTCGAGCACCTCCAGATAACCCGGCATCATCTGTTCAAACATCGCCAGACTTTGATGAATCAGTGATGGCCCCACCAGTTCGATATACTGTTCCAGCATCGGCACATCCAGTAATGCCAGCTTCTTCTCATCGACCATACCGCTCTCCACAATTTCGTCGGCCTGCTCGCAATCCCAGAACTTCTTGATCATCGCGGTAAGTGCCGGCACCGCCAGTGGCTTGCTCAGCACCTCATCCATTCCGGCATCAAGGTACTCACGCTTGTCTTTCAGTACGTTGGCGGTCAGCGCCACCAGCGGCGGCAGATGCTGTCCGGCAAAACGCTGATGAATTTCACGCGCCACATCCAGCCCGGTCATATCCGGCAGTTGAATATCCAGCAGTACCAGATCAAACTCTTCCGGCTGGAACATCGCCAGCGCTTCAGTGCCCGTCATCGCCACTTCGACGCTATTACCCAGTTTCTCCAGCACCGAACGCGCCACGACGACATTCAGCTCAATATCCTCAACCAGCAAGACATGCAGCGCTGGCAGTGGCATTTCGTTCTCCGGCTGCTCGTCTTCGACTTCGCCGGCCACCCGTGGCGCATTAATCTCCATACTGAAGCAGGAACCCTGCCCTGGAGCACTGTGCACGGTGATATCACCACCCATGCTCTGTGCCAGCCGGCGTGATACCGCCAGTCCGATACCGGTGCCGGTCGCAGGCTTGCCCCCGTGCTGATCCTTCACCTGATAATACATGGCGAAAATTTTGTCCTGCTCATCCTGCGGGATGCCCATTCCGGAATCCTGCACGTCAAAACGCAGACGATCGCCGTCGTGATATTGCACCCGCACGACGATCTCGCCCTGTTGGGTGAACTTCACCGCATTACCAATCAGATTCCACAGGATCTGACGCAGCCGCGTACCGTCGGCAATGATCTTATGCGGCAGTGGCAGCTGCGGTGCCATGACAAATTTCAGCCCTTTCGGCTGTGCCAGCAGCCCGGATAAATTTTCCAGATCGGCGAGGAAACCGGTGAAATCAAGCGGTTGATTATCCAGCTGCACTTTGCGGCGCTCGATTTTATCCATCTCGATCACATCGTTAAAAATATTGCCGAGCGTAATAGCGGAGACATGAATGGTTTTCAGGTATTTCAGCTGTTCCGGATTCAGTTCGGTATCCAGCAGGATACGGCTCAGGCCGACGATGCCGTTAAGCGGCGTACGCAGCTCGTGGCTGATGGTAGAGATAAAAGTGGTCTTCTCCCTGCTGGCATTCTCCAGCGCGTCCTGATAGCGCTTGCGTTCGGTTATATCGCGTCCAAAGCCCATCAGCCCGCTACGTTTACCAACCCGGTCGTAGTACGGCACTTTCCGAATCTCAAAACAGGCTTTACGACCGTCGGGATATTGCAGCCACTGTTCGTAGGTCAGCGAGACGTTATGGCGGAAGACTTTCTCATCCGTCTCCAGCACTTTGGTGGCGGCTTCATCGTCATAGACATCTTTTGGCGTCAGGCCAATCAGCTGCTTCTCGCTTTTACCAATCAGCAATTCCATCGCGCGGTTACAGCCGGAAAATTGCTGATCGATATTGCGGTAAAACACCAGATCGGGCGAGGCATCCAGAAACGAGCGCAGAAAAGAGGACTGTTGCTCCAGTTCGATTTGCGCCTGCTCGCGCCGCGCCATCTCCTCTTTCAGCTTGGCCATCACCTGCAGACGCGCCTCTTCCGCTTTTATACGGTCGGCAATCTCCTGATTGAGCTGGCTGATATTCTCTTTCATCTGCTGGTTAAGCTGGAGATCGCGGTTGCGCATCTCCTCAAGTTTATCCACCAGCCGCGCCAGACGCTGGCGTGACTCTTCAAGCTGTTCAACCACTACCGAAAGGAAATAGACCGCCCACGGTGTGATCAGCAGGCCGAAAAACACCGATCTCACCAAATCAATACTTTCAACATGGCCGCGCAAGAGCATGGTCACTGCCATCTGCACGATCATCGCCAGCACTACCAGCGCCGAGGCCAGCAACAGTGAAAAGCGCACCAGCCCCAGTTTCACCATCAAATCAACATAATACTGCGCCAATAAACGAATTTGTTTCATAACAGCTTCCTTCCTGGTCAACTGGGACAATCATATCTTACTTTGACTTATTGCGCGGTGCTGCCCGATCGGCTAATTAAGACCGGGTTTTCGCACCAAACTGGTGCAGATTACGCGCCAGTTTGGTGCGAAGCCCGCGCCGGACGCGGCCTTTATGCAATTACCACAGGAAAGCTATTGACTAATTTTTGCAAGCGCATAATCTGATGAGCCGCCTGGATAAACAGGCGATTCTGCGCAATTCTTGCTTTTCAATACGATGACCTTGTCCTGTCGTCTGGCCTCCCCATATCGAAACGAATAATCATTCATCTTTAGCGAAATTTTAATCAGTTTCAGCATGATTAATTTTACTAATGATGTGCAGCTATTTACTTCAAATATGCACGCGACAGAAAAACAGTTTCATCCGGTGTTTGCGAGGGATTTATCAGCATATCATGCTGTAATTATTGCCGGCACCAGCATGGTGCAGGTATTTGCCGTCTGCACTATAGTGAGTCAGCTCACACTTCTCTGACAGTTCCCACCCGGCTAACAGGGATAAAAATAAGCACTAAACCTATATTATTCAATCAAATAGACTTATTAAGGACTAAAAAGGCATAAGTAAGAACGCTATTTGACCTCAGTACGCTTTCCCGATAAGTTGGAAATCCGCTGGATGCATTTCTGACGGGTCAGTGTCTCGACATATCTATGCAGCAAGAAGACTCCCTCATGATGCAAGTTATCTCCATTTAAGAGACCCGGAAATTAGAGAGCAAGCCCCCACTCATGGACGTTTTCAACTTTCTCTAAGTGAAATGTTTTGAGTGACGGCGCCCGCTTGTTAGCGCTCAAAAAAATGATGCAGAATCCGCTCAGGCTGACGCGACGGCGCTCTGTGTTTGAAACAATAAAAGTAATGTCAAAGCAGTAATTTAAGGAGGCCCTCGATGTCCAATCAAACCCCGTATCCCTATGGCTTGTATGATCCATCAAAAGAAAGTGATAGCTGTGGCGTGGGTTTTATTACACGTAAGGACGGCGAGCAAACCCATGAGATACTGCAAATGGCGCACAGTGCGCTTTGCACCGTACCTCACCGCGGCGGTATGTCTGCTGAAGGCGTAGGTGACGGCGCAGGGGTCAACGTCGATATTTCGTTGCGCTTCTTCCAAAAAATTACTGGCCAGCCGCTGGAGTTTGGACGTTTCGGCGTCGGAAACTTCTTTGTGCCCAAAGATCCGGCGCTGCGTGCCAATGCCGAGCGCCTGGTCGAAGATACCTTCGCCGCCTGTGGTTTTGCGGTGATGGTTAAACGTGACTTGCCACTGGATGCCAGCGTACTGCGCCCGGCCGCAATCCAGTTCCAGTTACCGATCGTGCAGTGGGTGTTTACTGCCCCGCAGGACGTCGACAATCAAAATAGCTTTGAGCAGCGTATCTACCGCGCGCTGCTGGATATTGAGTCACGCGCCTTTACCGAAAGCGAATTTGGCGGTCTGTATCCGCTGTCGCTCTCTTCACGCACCCAGGTGCTGAAAGCGCGTCTGAACTCGAATGAAGTCATCCCTTACTTCAAAGATCTGACCGATACCGATCACCAGGTGCGCGGACTGTTTTTCCATACCCGTTTTTCTACCAACACCGATCCGCACACCACCATGGCGCAGCCGTTCCGTCTGATGGCGCATAACGGTGAGCTGAATACCGATCGTAAAAACCGTATTGCTGAAGCCGCGCTGGCACTGGCGCGAGGAAAGAAAATTGTCCGTCCGAAAGGGCAGTCTGACAGTTCACGCCTTGACCAAAGCATCCAAAGCCGCCTGATGGAAGATAATCTCGATCTGATCAACGCGGTGGTTTCTATGATGCCGCCAGCCTGGGAAAACGACGACTCGCTGTCTGACAACGTCCGCGCAATGCTGGAGTATTTCTCTTTATATGAAGAGAAAAATGATGGCCCGGCGGCGCTGATTTTCGGTAATGGCGAAATCATCGGCGCACGTCTTGACCGCCTTGGTCTGCGTCCGCTGCGCTCAGTGGAAACCGCTGAGTATATCGGCGCGATGTCAGAAGCAGGTCAGATCGCCTTCCCACCGGAAAGCGTATTACGCCGTGGACGTATCGAAGCGGGCGGCATGCTGTATTACGATCACAGCGAAAAACGCAGCTACACCACGCTGGAAGCGCTGGAAAAACTGGCAGCGGAAAAAGATTATCCGGCCCTGCTGGAGCAAGCGCGCGTAACCTTAAGCGATCTGCCGGTGGTGCCTGCCGAGCAACAGGGTTCGCCACTGCGCTACAGCGGCGATCTGAAGGCGTACCAGCGTTTTGTCGCTTACTACTACAACCAGGAAAGCTTCAAATTTATGATGGACCCGATGTTGTCTACCGGAGCTGAAAAGATTTCAGCAATGGGTTACGGCAACGCAATTAACGGGTTATCCGATCATGAAGGCGGCATGGCGCACTACTTCTCCCAGCGTTTTGCCCAGGTAACCAACCCACCGCTGGACTCCATCCGTGAGGCCGACGGCATGACCCTGCGCGTTGCGTTGGGTGCCAAACCGCATCTGGGCCGCAGCAAGGGGCGGCAGATTATTGTGCCAACGCCGATCCTGACGCATCTGGACATGCTGCAGTTGCGCGAGCAAAAAGTGGCACCTTATGCACGTTTCGAAATGCTGTACCAGCCAGTGACCGGCACTGATGCGCAAAGTCGTCAGGACAATGCCCGCGCGCTGGAACAAGCCATCGACGATCTGGCACAGCAGGTGGTGGATTTTGCCCGCGCACAGGGCGGGATTGCGGTGATTACCGACCGTCATATCTCCTCTACCCGCGCAGCGATGCCGATGCTGCTGGTGGTTTCCGCGATTAACCAGCGTTTAGTGCAGGAAGGGCTGCGCCTTGATGTTTCACTGGTGGTGGAGAGCGGCCAGAGCATTTCATCACACCATATTGCCGCCACCCTCGGCTTTGGCGCATCGGCGATTTATCCGCTGGGCGTGCAGATGCGTGCCGAAGAGAAATACGGCGAAGGCGAAGAAGGCAATAAGGCGTTTAAACGCTATGCCAAAGCCGCTGAAAAAGCGCTGATGAAAACCATGGGTAAAGTCGGCCTGTGTACCGTGGAAAGCTACAGCTGCGGTGAATTCTTTGAGCCGAACTTCCTCGATACCGACGATGCGGTATTGAAAAAATACTTCCCGAATATCAAAACGCCGGTCGGCGGCGCCAGCTTTGCCACTATCGCTCAGATGGCGGTGGACTGGCATCAAAGCGCGCTGAAGATCAAAGGCGAGTCTGAAGTGCCGCTGTTGGGCCTGTTTAAAGAGCGTGCGGAGGGTGCGGGTCACTCCTATGGCACCATTGCGGTGCGTACCTTTATTGATATGACTGAGCAGCCGATTCGCTTCGCCGATAAGCCGCGCGAGGACGATCAGTTCATTCGCCTGCTGACGCTGGCTAAGCTGGATAACGCCTTTAATATCAAAGCAAAATCTTTTGCCGACAGCAGCTTTGAGCGCATTCCCAATGAGGTGATCGACAACTTCACCATCACGCCGGATTACCGTCAGTTCTCCAGCCTGATGCATGAAGAGCGTAAACGTCGCCCGGCGGCACTGCGCGATATTCTCGCCTTCCCGGCTGATTTGACCCACGTCGACAGCCTGGCGGAATTCTCACGTAAGCTGGGCCGTTACTCACTAATCAACAACGGCTTCGCCGTTCGCGGCCTGGTGTGCGAAACCCATGCGGATAACGCTGGCCTGTTCACCCTGCGCCTGACTGACGCTATTGAAGGGCTGAAGCCAGAAGCTGAGCGCCTGGCTGCGCTGTCGACCGCGCTGAAAAACCGCTTTGCGGCGGATATCAAGCACACAGAAATTGTTGCCGGTGGCCTGCAAGTCAGTGCGCATGGCAAGGCGGCAGACTATCTGTCACGGATTTTCACCACCTCCCCTTCACTGCCGTTAAGTGAAGTGCAGCCTGCCAGCGAAATCACCCGCACCTTCGCCTCCGGTGCGATGAGCCACGGTGCGCTGGTTGCTCCGGCGCACGAAGCGGTCGCGCACGGCACCAATATGGTTGGTGGCATGAGCAACTGTGGTGAAGGCGGCGAGCACTATTCGCGTCACGGCACGATTCGTGCCTCACGCATTAAGCAGCTGGCGTCCGGCCGCTTTGGCGTCTGGGCTGCCTATCTGGCCGACCCGATGCTGGAAGAGCTGGAAATTAAAATCGGCCAGGGCGCAAAACCGGGCGAAGGCGGTCAGTTACCGTCAGCAAAAGTGACGGTAGAAATTGCCGCAGCGCGTGGCGGCACGCCTGGCGTCGAGCTGGTTTCACCGCCTCCGCACCACGACACCTACTCGATTGAAGATTTGGCGCAGCTGATTCATGACTGTAAAGCGGCACGAGTGCGAGTGATCGTCAAACTGGTTTCCTCAGAGGGCATTGGCACCATCGCGGTCGGCGTAGCGAAAGCCGGCGCGGATGTGATCAATGTTGCGGGTAATACCGGCGGAACCGGTGCGGCTTCGGTCACCAGCCTGAAATATACCGGACGCGTGGCAGAAATCGGCATTGCCGAAGTTCATCAGGCGCTGTGTGCCAACGGTCTGCGTGAAAAAGTGATTTTACGCTGCTCCGGCGCACAGCAAACCGGTAGTGACGTAGTGAAATCTGCTCTGCTCGGTGGCGATAGCTTTGAGTTCGGTACTACCGCGCTGATGATGCTGAAATGCGTGATGGCGAAAAACTGCAACGTTAAATGTCCGGCGGGCCTGACCACCAATGCCGAAGCCTTTGATGGCGATCCGCGTCAGCTGGCACAGTACTTTATTAATGTCGCCCAGGAAGTGCGCGAAATGCTGGCAAGACTGGGCCTGCGCTCGCTGCGTGAAGCGCGTGGTCGCTCCGAGTTGCTGCATCTGATGGATCATCCGCGTGAAGTCGGCAAGCTTGACCTGCGTGCAATGCTGACCGTGGTGCCTGAGCAGAAAATTGCCCATCCGGTCTATCTGGAAAAAGATTTTGAACTGGATGAAGGCTGGTTAGCCCTGCTGAATGGCTCACTGGTGGCTCAGGGCGCGACCAATATTCAGCTTGGTGATGGCATTACGCTGAACAACCGCCACAAGAGCGTGGGTGGGCAGCTGGCGATTGATATTGAACGCATGCTTAACCACCAGCTGGATGAGGCGCAGCTGCAGAACATGCCGGCAGCACTGTGTGACGATCGCGGACGCCGTTATCTGGCGCCGGCCACCGTCGCGATCGCCACGTCCGGCTCAGCCGGTCAGTCGTATGGCGTATTCTGTAATGACGGTATGCAGCTGACTCATAGCGGCACCTGTAACGATGGTGTCGGCAAAGGCCAGTGCGGCGGTGAAATTATTGTGCGCTCACCGGGCGGCGGCTCGCAGGATACGGATGGCAACGTGCTGATTGGTAACTTTGCACTGTTTGGTGCCACCGGCGGACGCCTGTTCGTGCAGGGCCAGGCGGGCGACCGCTTTGCGGTGCGTAACTCCGGTGCGACTGCCGTGGTCGAGGGCGTTGGTGATTTCTGCTGCGAATATATGACCAATGGCGCCATCCTCAATCTCGGGACGTTCGGTAAAGGATTTGGTAACGGTATGAGCGGCGGCTTCGCCTACCAGTACGACCCGTACGGCGCATTAGCGGCTCATGCCGCAGGTGACTCGGTGCTGTTTGGTTCGATCGCGGATGACGATGAGATGGCAAAAGTGCACAAACAGGCGGTGCTGACAATGCTGAACTGGCATCTGGCAGCGACCGGCTCTGAGCGTGCGGCCTGGTTACTTGAGCACTGGGAGAGCGAGTGCCAGCACTTTGTCTACGTGATGCCGCGCTCGCTGCTGCTGTATCAGGACAGTGCTGAAATTCTGAAGGCAAAAACCCGTAAGGATCTGCTGGAAGAGTTGTCTACGGCACTGGCCAGCCATCAGGTAGCCAAATTTAAGAATGCCTGGCGCAACCGTACCACTATCGCCAATGGTGCAGTACCGAGCTATGGTGCAACCGACACGCCAGAAATGTTCGTGTTGCTTAACAACTACACCGTGCTCAGTACCGTACAACAGCTGGCGCTGTCGCGCTTGCCGAAGGGAACCGCTGTCGAAGATCCGGCAGTCGAAAAAGCGGTACGTAACCTGCTGATGACTGAAGATTTTGCGCTTATCAGTAAGTTGCAACGCCATGCCCGCTCGGCGATTGAAAACTACAGTGATGAAGAACTTTCGTGCCTGATTGCCGCCAAGCGTATGGCGGATTACAAAGCGGCACTGACGCAACGCAATATTCGCTCAATGGACAGTCTGGCTACTTACGGCTGGATCATTTATCAGGATGCACGTAACAGAGAGGTTCTGGGACGACTGCCTGACTTTGAAGAGCTGTTTGCACGTGCAGCACTGCCGGAATTAGCTGCGGCGGTCGGGAAATTATCCTGATTGCCAGCAATGCTGAATGTGAATATTGACTGAACATGACGAAAACGGGATTGAGTACAGAAAACCGATGAAGATTCCTTATATTCCTGAAGATGCGCCATTTAATGGTGAGCAGAAATATTGGCTGGCGGGCTTCCTCGCTGGCTTACATTCACGCCTGCTGGTACTGGAAGACAAGCAGCAGACTAACGCCGGTGCTGCAGCCGCGGCGACCACCCAGTTGCATATCCTGTTTGGTTCACAAACCGGTAATGCTGAAGCGCTGGCACAAAGCGCGGCGAAAGCGGCACGCGCTAAAGGGCTGGTTCCTGTGGTGCAGGGGCTGGGTGAAGTCGATGTTGAAGTGTTCGCCACCATGCGTCATGTTCTGATCATCACCTCTACCTACGGCGAAGGTGAAATGCCGGATAACGCCCAGCTGTTCTGGGACGCCATTTCCGCCAGCACCGCACCGCGTCTTGAACAGATGCATTTTGCCGTACTGGCGATTGGCGATACCGGCTACGATGGCTTCTGCCAGGCGGGTAAATTCTTCGACATGCGCCTAGAGCAGTTGGGTGCAAAACGCGTTACCGATCGTATTGACTGTGACGTGGACTATGAAGAGCCTTCCGAAACGTGGATCGGCAGCGCGATGCCACAGTTTGCTGCCAGCGCTGGCAGCAGCGGTACCGCACTGGAGAACTTACCGGAAGAACCGGTCATTCCGGGCAGCAATAAACAGAATCCGTATGCTGCGGCGTTGATAACCAATAAACGCCTTTCCGGTGCTGATTCCGGTAAAGATATCCGCCACTTTGAATTTGATCTGAGCGAGAGCGGACTGAAATACGAAGCTGGTGATGCGCTGGGCGTATTCCCGGTGAATGACGCGGTATTAGTGAAATTACTGCTGACCCAGTTGAAAGCAGACTATGACACGCCGGTCCCTGGCTTCGACAGAAACTTAGGTGACCTGTTAACCTACCAGTTCGAAATTTCTGAACCTTCACGTAAGTTGATCGACTGGGTGGGTCAGAACACCACGAATCAGGAACTGCGTCACGTTCTGCAGCATGATGACAAAGATGCGATGGGCGTCTGGCTGTGGGGTAAAGACACGCTCGATCTGCTGCAACTGGAGCTGACCCGCTCACTGAGCGTGCCTGAATTTGTTGCGCTGCTGCGTCCGTTACAGCATCGTGCTTATTCGATCTCCTCCAGCCAGAAAGCGCATCCAAATCAGGTGCACCTGACCATTGCATCCGTGCGCTACCACAGTTCAGGGCGTGCACGTAATGGTGTTTGCTCAACTTATCTGGCCGAACGCGTTGGCCGTGGTGAGAAGCCAGCAATCTTTATCTCACAAAATAAAGCCTTCCGTGTACCGGCAAATGCCGATGCGCCAATGATTATGGTCGGCCCTGGTACCGGTATCGCCCCGTTCCGCGCCTTCTTGCAGGAGCGCCAGGCAACCGGTGCCACCGGTAAGAACTGGCTGCTGTTTGGTGACCAGCATCAACAGCATGATTATATCTATCAGGATGAGCTGGCAGAATGGCATCAGAGCGGACTGCTGACCCGACTGGATCTGGCATTTTCACGCGACCAGTCAGAAAAAATCTATGTGCAGAACCGCATGCTGGAACAAGGCGCTGAGCTGTTTGCCTGGCTGGAGCAAGGCGCTTACTTCTATGTTTGTGGCGATGCGTCGCGTATGGCCAAAG
This sequence comes from Winslowiella sp. 2C04, assembly GCF_050037805.1. Lineage (NCBI taxonomy): Bacteria > Pseudomonadati > Pseudomonadota > Gammaproteobacteria > Enterobacterales > Erwiniaceae > Winslowiella > Winslowiella sp. 2C04. The sequence goes on from NZ_CP188300.1 coordinate 4,253,550, forward strand.
ACGTCGATCATGCGCTGTATGAAGTCATTGCCCGCTTTGGTGGCCTGTCAGAAGAAGGTGCCGCGGAGTATGTCGATAAACTGAAGAAAGAGAAGCGCTATCTGCGCGACGTCTATTAATCTCAGCTGAATGTCTGAAGGCGGCTTAATGCCGCCTTTTTTATTGCCTGTTGCCATCGACTGGCGCGAATGAATTACCTCACTACAATCATTATCTTGCTGGATGTTTTTTACTCACGGATATGAGTGCCCTTAATGATCAAACCGCTGCCCATCATCGCGTCCGGCTCTGCCATCGCAAGGCCGTTCAACACCACACGCGCAGACCTGTGCTCTCTGCCTGTGCTCTCTGCCTGTGACCAATATTAGCAATGTACCGCTGCGTTTAGCGCCGCCAGACGTTGATGAAGACCACTATTTCGACGCGCTGGATACGCAACCCTGGTTAACCCCGGTATCGCCGCAGTGGCCGCGACTAAATGCTCTCGCCCTGCAGATCAAGGAAGCTATCCATTATCAGATTCACTTGCTCAGCCAGACTTCTATGGCGACCACATTACTGAGTGTCATTCATCCCGATTTAAGTAAATTACTGGCCGCAGCGTTGATATGCAGCGGTCGGGGTAAAGAGATCGTTTGCCAGGCGGCTTTAATCGCGGGTCTGCAACTGATCAATCAGCTGATTTATCTCGCTGCGGGCATGACATCGAAAGCGGCAATCCTCTCCAGCCTGCCTGGCCTGCTGATCATCTGGCTGCAACACCATCAGGTGTCTCTGGCGGCCAAACTTCTGCAAAGCATTGTGGTGCTACTCTCCAGCTGGTCAACATCCTGCGTGTTTGAAAATATCGGTCAGCCCGGCTGGCTGGTCGATCTGCACCAACAGCTAATCTTTCCGGTTACACAGTTATGTCGTGAGAGCGGTGCGGGTGAAGTCGTGATGACCGGCATCACGCTGATCGTCGGACTGTATAGCGCGCTGGCTTTAAGCGGCTGGTTGAAAGGAAAAAAGCCGTCACCCACGATGCTGAGCGATGGCCTGCGAATCATCGAGGATATCTGCCAGCTATCGACGCGCAGCAGCAATCTTCAGCTGCTGCATAACAAAGAGCTTGTCGGCAGGCAAAAGAAAGCATGGTATCGGGCAACACACCACCCGCGCTGGGATGAGAGCAAAGCGGATAAGGCATTAAATCGGGCAGTGATTCGTTGCATACCGCGAAATATCCTGCTGCAAAAAGATCGACCGAACAGCAACGCGGACCGGTCATCCGCCCCTGTTTCATTTGAAGCAAATTATCACCGCGCTTATCAGCAAATCGAGCAGCAGATCTTAGCCCGGCAGCTAACAGTGTGCCCGGACGACTCGGGGCGTATCGTGTCACCGATGGTCAGGGAGAATCTCGCTGTTTTACCGGACGACGCCAGCGGGCAAGCAGCATCTTCATCAGAGGGCGCTTCGGCACCTCTGCTTATCCCTGCCGCGCTCATCGCCGCGGCTGCCGTACCGAACGTCTGGTGGCAGAGAAGAACGAATCTGCTGCTGCCGGCAGCCGGCGTCACCCTGCTGGCGGCGGCAGGATACCTTCGCCAGCGCATCACGCGCTTAGAGACACCGACGAAACTGCACACTGATAATGTTAAACCCAGCATCAATTTATGTGCTGATGCGCGAAACACGATCAGGCAGCTCCTCAGTTCCAATAAAACTTATGTCAATCTGGCGGTTGAGCTGTTTGACAAACTTTTCGACAATCAGGGCGATCTCAACTTTTCATTTGCAGATAAACTACTGGAAAAATGGAACATCACGACATTCACCAGTAACGATCGAGATGAGATGAATGGGCAGTTATTATATATATTATCATTACTGGTGACGCCCGCTGGCCGCAGCCAGCCGATTGATCTCAGCAGCATTATTCTTACACTGAGTCAAAAATTTAATAAATTATGGCGAAATGAAACTGAGTCGCTTAAAAATAAAACCGTTAAGTCACTGCTGCATAATTTGCGCTCTCACTGTGCTAAAAAGTATGCCGCGTTGGGTGTTCATAGTTTATCTGACATGCTGAGCATTACTAACTTCCTTATTAACTATGTAGCTCAGGACTTACTTTTTATGGAGCAAAATGGCAGGTCAGATGATGCTTATTTAACGGAAGATAATTACTACATATGGAATTATATCGGTAAGCAATTTGCTAACAACCGCTATGTTACGCACGATGAGTTTTCTGTCGCCCTCTATGAAGGCTGGATTGATGGATTTGTTCTGTCCCGATTATGTAGCTATCCAGGTTATAATCTGACCAGCAGCAGGGAATATCTCCAAAAAGCCTATAAAGACGTGACTCAGCAGATGGATATCTATCACAGGGAGGATACCATACTGGAAGCGATACCTATTGTGACTTTTGATGATATTATCAAGCTTACCTTTCCGGGTGTCGATATTCATGCCGCACAGAATTTCAAAACGTTTACCCTGATAGTTACCACTCAGGCGCGTATTGAAAAAGAAATCAGAATAATAGCTGATTGCAGTAATTACGGAGAAATAATACGCAACATGGAGGATGGTTTTGGTGAGCTTTATCATTATCTGCCGCAGAAAATACCTGAAGCATTACGTATCTACGATCAAAACAACAGAAAAACCTTCTCACTAAAAAAACATCCCAAGTTAACTGAGTTGTACAAAAGCTTCGACCAGGCGTATCAGAAGATGATCGATCATCATTGTGATATTTATCTTAAAGTCGTTAACCAGGCATTTAAAATATTATCTAAAGAAGATTCTAACTTCCTGCATAGTGCTGATACGCAGATTTATGCGATAGACATCAAAGTAAAAAGATTAAAATCTTTACGTTTTCTTTTACAACCGTCAACTTTTCGATTATTTCCTGAATTCCATCAAAAAATCTCCTATAACAATCGGCCTTATCATGAAACGGGTAAGATTTTTGTCGGATATAATAGTATCTCCAACGAAAAACGCTTCTATATTCTAAATATCGAATCCAGTCGCATACATTCAAGACAACTTCCTTTGCGTCGATTAAATATTACTGAAAATGAACAGATATCCGGATTAGATAACAGCATCCTGAATGAAAACTATATATTTATGGATGACCAACCCTTCCATGACAGCTGTGACGAAATTCAGCAACCGAATGCTACCCTTCTGAGTCGCTGGGATAAATCAGGAGAATTTATCACCGAGCATTACCACTATTATAAAAACAAACTCTGCATAAAACTCAAGCATCCCGAGGACATGGTCACCTCATACAAGGAAAGAGCCGTCAGAAAAAATGGCGTCTCTGCACTGGAGGCATTAAAGAACGAGATAGTACAAAATCGCAGAAAATACCTTAGTTATTTGAAGAAAAGGGCTCACAATCCTTCCGCTGTGGAACAGGATAATGAGAAAGGAAAAATACAGCAGATCGTAGAATTGATGCCTTTATACAATTGCTATGCATTTTTTCGCGATATCATTATGATCAGAGATGATACGACGCCTCCGTCGATAATGACGCCTTTTTTTCAGCTATTGATTTGTGCGGCAGACTTATATATGGGATATGGAGTTAAAAAAACCCTTAGTTCACTGTTGCAATCTTTACGGGAAATGTATGCAAAGCGCTGGATAAGAGAAGTTGAACTGGCAAAATTAAACAGAATGATCAGTGATTCTCTTATTCAGCCATCATCATTGAATTACGCCAATCAACTGGCGGGAAAAATAATAACCGCGAAAAATAATCTGAAAACACTCGACGAAGAAATTGCTGCATTGCGCAGTCAAGCTTATTTAATGTTGGGAAACCTTGCGTCGATCCCCCCCTTCACCGCTTTTCCCTATCTTTCCTTACGCAGGGGTGACAAAATTTTATCGTCAAACTATCCCTGGGGGATTAATATGGCCAAAATGGTATTAAAGAAAAGCCTCGCCACCGCTACCCGCAACAGATTACCAGTTCCGTGGAGCCCTCCACGAACTATCGATCTGGTTGACAGAAATAACTACAACCCTGAACTTCCCCAACAACCTGATTATTCATGCGCCACCATCCCTTTAAAAGCCGGTAAACTGATTCTTAATATTTTTGACCTGCGTGGCTTAAATTCAACCCTTTATCATCAGCTCTACTTCAGCGCGCTAAGCGATCCGATTCCGGAATCAATTATCGCTACGGCTGAGAGCCAGCAGTGCATAATTCCGGAAAATTATAATCAGATGGCGATGTTCTTTTTTATTTCATTTACCATTCCGGTAAGACGCTTAACCAGTATGATTCTGGCTCAGCAAGATCATCAGCAGTCAACTAATAAAATAAATGAGGAAACACTTTATAAATATTATGCTGATTATCTGACAAAGCCTTACTCCAATCCTCCAGAGGGGCTGAGACCAGAACAAAGCCGATTGATTAATCAGTCGATAAACTTCATCAGGACAGTAGTCAGCAGTAATATTCAGGGTGCTGAGTTGAGTTATCTGTTTATGATTCAGTATCTGCTGATGAAGGAAGATATTGTCTCGCAACTGCAGGCAATGAATGACCAACCCGCCGATAAACCGCAGCATCTTGATCGGTTGTTGCAGGCTTTATCCTATAATCTGGAAAGATTTACCCTTTTTAGTGCTAATTACTCCTCAGTGCAGAAAAAATTTCATATCGCCGTGATCAATCAATTCTGCCAATACTATGACCAACTGATCAGCAGTAACTTTGCCAACACCCTGCTTTTCAGCGCCAATATGGAAATTTTTCTTCAACGAACAGAGCAGTTTCAGCAAATGGATCCTCTGGCCACGCTGCCATCCCCCGCTGATTACATCAACCGCTGGCTGGATATAGCGCAGACTATTTCAGGGATTTATCGCTCGTTTGCGCGTATCGAATACAGCGCTAAAGCGCTGGCGGCTTTCTCACCTGATGAGTGGTCTGGCAAAGCGGCACAGGACGCCTGGTTGGCCGCACTGCAAGAATTTTTGTTTGTCGAGATGCGCTACGAAAATCTTCGTCCGTTTTTACTCAGCGCAACGGAGAAATTAACCAATGACTGGCGAAAGCGACAAAGCTCCACCGCTAACATCAATGCGATTATCAGTAATGATGTGGTAAACCCACGGTTTATTGAAAGTGTTAAACAAGCGATGTCTGACAGCTGCTCCCTTTATCCCAAACTGTTTTTTTGTCATGTCTATAAAACCGATGGCGGTAGCTGGTTTAGTTTTCTGAATAACGAGTTTATTACCGAAACACGTAACCGCATCCGGCGCGAAACGCGCAACACGCATCGCAGCTGGCCGGTTTCAGTACTGACAACTCCGCAGCTGCAACAGAGTATTACTCTGCCAATAAAGCAGATGCAGACCGTATCAAAGCCAGGAACCAGCTTTGATGAGGCATTATGTTATCAGCAACAGCTGGGCCAGGTGCTGAACCGCTTTATACGCTTTGCTTCGCTTCCCTTTCATCAACGCCTGCAGAGCCATTTACTGGATGCCGTGCCTCTGACGTCGGGGGCTAATCAGGATGATGCCATCAGGCTGATAAGTAGCGTCATTGATGCACAGGGCAATTTCGTTGATTATCAGCTCACACTATTACTCAGCTATTTACCGCAGGTGTCGATCGCGGATAAGGCCGTATTGCTGCAACTACTAAGTGATATATTCGGTATCGCCTGTCCGGCAGCGCCGAAACTCTATCAGTTTATTCTTCACCATTTGCAGAATAGCTTCGCGGACTCCTCACTCAACCTCGCCACCGTGTCGCAACAACGTTTCGTTGATCGGCAAATTACCGATATTACCAGCCGCTATCTTGCAAAGCTGCAAAGCAGTGATCAGGCGATACAGCAGTCGATTCAGCGGTACATTACTGCCACTCTGCGTAATCTGCTTTCGTTTACACAATATCTGCAGCCGGTTGAACCTGAGCTGGCAGCATCCCGCTTAAACAGCCTTGCTTCACAGTGGCTCTCTCTCGGCGCAATTATTTCTCATCAGTTACGGGCGGAAGATACCTCTGTCAGTAGCTTGCTGATGCTGGCCTTTGCCGCTCAGCATGACGCCGGTCTGCTTTCCCTGAGGGAAACCGCCATTCAGCAGACAGCGTTACTCAGCGGTCGCCAACCCGATAAGCAACATCGCTTCGAGGCAGCGGATGCGCTTATGACGATCGCTGTTAATGTGAAAGAAGCCGCGGCGATGCAGCAGCATGTCTTCAGTTGCCTGGAGGAAAGCCAGCAGCTGGCTGCATTTATTAAACAGTTAACGTTCTCCAGCCAGTTATCAGAAGTATCTGTGTTGCGGACCATGCTAACCAGCGCCCTGCAGAAACAGCGCCAGTTGTTGCTTAACGCGCTGTATCAGCTTTCTGATAAGAGTAATTTATTGCTGATACAAGCGGTGTTTAATGGCAATTTGCAGGTCAGCTGGTATCTGGAGGAGAACCATTCCAGCAAAGATATTCAGGTTGCCGGGCTGGCGTTTAATTGCCCTGGCCAGCATGAACTGTTTCTGCCGCTAAGCGACCCGGAATATATTCCGCTGATCTTTCGTCAGCTGTCGCCGACACCTGACTATCAGGAATTAACTCGCCTCTGTTTTGCGATTTCTGATACCCCACATAATTTTATTCCTCCCGTCCGGCTTACCCTCAGCGTCAGTTCTCAAACGCGCGGCCTTCCGGTTACCAATCCGGCAATCGTATTATTTGAATGGATGCAGTCAGAAACAGAATCGCAGTCAGCGACACTGATCGCCGCGCATGACGAAACAGAATTTAATCAGTTAAAACAAGCGCTGAGCGACTGGCTAAGTCAGCATCTGTTCTTCTATGGTCGCAGCGACACCAGCGATTATCGTTTTATCAAAGAACAGTCTGAACATTTCAATAGCATTGCCACCAACGTTAATCGCTGGCGAGGGCACCCGCATAACGACAGCGAAACCATCGATGCCAACCCGGTCAGCCAATTTAGTCAGGCCATCAGCACGCTAATGGGCGCCAGTACCGAATGGCAGACCCTGACCGAGGTACTCAGAGAAGCCGCAACGGTATCGGAAGAGGGTTCCATCCCGCTAACCCGCATCCCTGAAAGCGGCTTTGCCGGCTTCTGGTGGGATCCTGTCAGTCGCTTCTGTTATCTGGGCTGGGTTACCGGCAACCAGCGCGCGCTGTATGCCAGTACCAACGAAAATCGCGAGATCTTATACAATCTGGCGGATGACGCGGCCAGCGCCACCATCTGGCCAGCATTAACCCATTTTGACTGGCTGCAGGATGACGTGCAGGCACTGCGCAGCGCCAGACTATCCGCAGGCAAATTCTTCGACCACTCAATCGCGCTGGCATGGCAGCTGCAATGTGCAATGACCGGCGGCGTCCCGCTGCCTGATGACGCGGTTCCACAACGTTCCGGATTACCGCAGGTGTATACCCAGCGGCGTGCCAGCCAGCAGAGAGACTACTTTTATCCTGCCGGGGCGAAGCTGGCGACACCGGTAACGGTCACCGGGCTGGCTGGCGGTGGCTGGCGACTGGATTTCTCTCCGCATAATAATCTTGCCCAACAGGATCACTACTTATCACTGGAAACCAACCGGCTGAACAGCGCCCGGCAGAAGCAATGGATAGTGACGGAACAGCCTGGCTGGCAATTATTATCCGCGCAAGACTCGACTAAATTAATGAAAAGTGGCGTTTTAACTCCCGCCAGCTATTTGCAGTGGAACAAAAGCAATAATCACACGACCACCATGGTGCCAACCTCCCGCGTGCTGCAACGCAACGACGGTAATTTTGTATTTATTTTTACCGAAAATAATCAGCGTATCAGTTACCGAATGCTGGATGCAGAGGGGCAGCTTCAATCCACTCCGGTGTTACCCGCCGACTGGCCGCACGCTATGCGCGCCACAGACGCGCCACAGATTAACACCGCGATTATCGACCTTATTACCCGACAGAATACTCCGGATTACCACGCGTTGCTGGAACCGGATGAACAACTGCGCCTTGAATCGGCTCTTTCCGGCGCACAGCAGCACAGGCGCACCGCTATCCGCCAGGCTTACACTCAGCATCGTAGTTTTCCCTTTCGTTCCAGTTTCAACGCACAGGCACAGAGCGAACTGGAGGATATCCTGCTGGCCTTTCTCCGGATGCGTCAGAACTTCTGGCAGCAGGTAAAAAGAAACGCACAGCTTGAAGACACGCCGATCACCCCGGATGAGCTGCTGTGGAAGCCTTACGGCTGGCGTGATTACAATCTTTTCAGTCTCGCCGGACGCGAAAAGGCGCTGAATAAATTAAATCAGGAAAAGAAACTGCTGCTTTCGATGCGCAAGCTGATAAACGCTCACCATGATGTGCGCTTAACCAGTGACGATTTAAAGATGTGGATCCAACAGCGCCTGACGATGTTGACGGCCGCTACGACGGCGATTCAGTTGATCAAAGGAGAGTCAGAAACGGTGAAGCTGTCATTGCCGCTGCAGTTGCAGCGCTTTGCACATAATTATTTCTTCAGTTACTACGATCGCCAGCCCCACCTCACCGCAGAAGATTTTCAGCAGCCCTGGCCCTGCATCCACGATGGCGACTGGCCAGCGGCAACGCGTAATAGCTGGCAACCGGCGCTGGACCAGCTACACACTCTGACCACTGAGATGCCGCAGCAGGTACGGATATTAGACCGGCTACTGACACTGCCCGCGCCGCTATGGCGGGCAGATGAAATGCAGCAGCGGGCGCGCTGCTGGCAGCAAACCTGCCAGCAGGTCTTTCGCTATTGGCAAACAGCGCGCCATACCGGGCAGATAGTGCTGCTGCGAACCGGGGCTGCGGCGCAGGATCCGCAATTGATGTCACACCAGTATGGCTGGCCGGTTCGTCTGATCCTGGCTGCTGGCATCGGCGCTCCGATCAATAATCAGAGCGCGGGCACCGCGCCACCATTGCAGATTAGCGCCCAACAGAACGAAGATTTATTACTGACGCCATCAGGGCCAGCAAGAGACGATGAACCAGCAGCCCGGCTGGCGGCGATCAATGCCGATCCGCAAAATGCCCGGGAGTTTGCCGCCTGGAGCAAACTCCGGCTCTCCAGCCCGTGGGCGCTGCAGGCCTTTTCCGGCTCCGACTTTTTCTCACGTCTGCACGCCAGAATTCAACGGATGATGGCCGAGGAAGCTGACGGCTGGTGCCAGGAGGAGCGAGACTTTTATCACTCGCCCACCACCGCTGAATTCCTGCGGGAAAGCCAGCCCGAATCGATTGACAGTAGCCACTATGCAGGGCTTTTCATCCAGCTGTTTAACAGTAATTTGCTGGTCACCCGGTTAATTATGACCGATGCGGAAATGGTGTTTGGCCTGATGTGTGACTACTTTGCGGAGAAACACCCTGAGCGAGCCACAGAGGACCTGTCGAAAGCCTGGTTCCTGTTTCTGCACACCTTTGAGCAGCCTGTAGCGGATGAAAGTCAGCCCATCTGGTTGGTCGGCGTGTAATTTTCAACCGAAATATCAACCTGTTTTTAATGGATTTTTTACTCAAGGAATCTGAGTGTTTATATGAAAAACGACATCAATCCCGTCGCCAACGGCCATATGTTACCGGCAAGAATCAAAATAAGCCGCGCTGATTTATGCACGCTTCCGGTTGCCAGTATTCGTAATACTTGCTTGTCTTTACCGGCTGCGGAAAGGGAGGGAGCGGCTGATGAAGAGCTGTTCTACGATGCCTTAGATACACAGCCCTGGCTGACTCCTGCCTCCGCGCACTGGCCATTACTCAGCTCTCTCGCCTCGCAGGTGAAAGAAGCGATTCATCACCAACTTCATTTACTTAGCCAAACCACCCTGGCTTCAAACTTACTGCATGTTCTTCATCCCGATTTGAGTAAGCTGCTCGCGGCGGTATTAATCTGTAGTCGTCAGGGAAAGAATATTGTCTGGCTGGCAGGATTTACTGGCGGACTGGAACTGATCAATAAACTTATCTATCTGGTGGCGGGTGCGACATCCACCGCTGCCCTGCTGACCACGCTGCCAGCACTGCTAAGTATCTGGTTATTCAGGCAGCATATTACTCTGACCGAAACAGCGCTGCACACCGTTTCCCTGCTATTGGCCACCGGATTGACGATTTGCGCACAGCAGGATTTTGCTCAACCCGGCTGGCTGGTGGCGCTATATGAACAGGTGATTGCTCCGGTTATGCAGGTATGCAGTGAAACCGGCATCACTGAGACAGTGACAACCGGCATCACACTGATCCTCGCGGCCTACACCATGCTGCGCATCACCGGCTGGACCGATGGCAAAAGACCGCCGGTTAATGTCTTCACTTATGGGATAAAAATAATCCAGGACATCTGCAATTTATCCGCAGAAAGTCATGATTATCAACGTTTGTATCTGATTAAACATCGGCAGGCGCTCACGAAAACATGGTATGAGCATGCCCACCACAAACCCTGGGAAGAGAGTAAAGCCAATAAAGCCTTAAACCGTTCAGTGATTCGCTGTATGAATAAAGACGTACTGATGCAAAAAGACCGGCAATTAACCGGTGTGGAGTGCCACCAATCCGACAGCCTGCGCACCGAACGCTTTTATCAGGCTTATCAGCAAACCGAGCAGCAAATTTTATCCGGAAAACTCACCACATGCCCGCAGGGCCAGAGAGAAATGCTGCCGCCAGGCAACCGGGATCGTTCCGCCATTCCGGCAAACACCGTGCCACCGGCGGCTTCTTCGGCCGCAGACGCCTCAGCACCGCTGCTGATTTCAGGTGCTTCTGTGGTAATAGCGGCAGCGGCGGTACAAAATCCATGGTGTAAGCTCAGGACCAACTTACTATTGGCAGCATCTGGTATTACTCTGCTGGCGGGTGCGCGCTATCTGCACAGTAGCTTATCGGATGCAGCGACATCATCAACCACTAAGAGAAATGCGCTCAGCGAGAATCAAGATCTGTGCGCTGATGGCACGGATAAGATCAGAAAATTGCTTCATTCTGACAAAACCGAGGCACCGCTCGCAATTGATCTTTTCGATTATTTATTTGACGACTATGGCGATATTAATATTATTCATGCCGACCGTTTACTGGCAGCTTTTGATATAACAACATTTAAAAGTAGCGAACGTAATGAGATGAATCAACAGCTGTTGCACCTGTTGTCGCTACTGCTAAGGCCGGCGGGCAGAAAAGAGCCCGTAGATATTAGCAGTATCATCATCTCGATGGGAAACAAAATTAATATAATATGGATATACTTCATTAAGAATAAGAAAAACAGCTCGGCCAGAACAATACTTCACGAATTACGTCTGCATTGTAACAAAGAATATCTATCGATGAATATTTTCACTCGACTAAAAATGCATAAAATCACCGATTTCTTGATATCCCAGGTGGCACCAGATCTGTTATTTCTGGAAAGAAATGGCAGAGAAAATGAAAAAATTTTGTCAAAAAATGTTTACTACCTTTGGAATTACATTGGAAAAATATTCACTGAAAATAAACATATCCGAAACAATGATTTTTCTTCCGCGCTGGCTTTGGGGCAAATTGATGGTTTGATTACTGCCCGGCTAAGAAGTTATGCCAGCTATAATTTAACCGAAGATCGGGAATACCTTGAAGAGGTGTATAAAGATCTAAATAAAGAAATGTATGCCTATCATAAATATGATGTTGAACTCGAAGGTGTGCCTATCGGAAATTTTGACGATATCATCAGCAATGCATTTCCAGAACTTGATATTGAAGCCGAACAAAACTTCGATACCATTCACTTCAGAATTATCACTCAGGGGCAATTCAGCGAAGATATTCGAAGATTATCAGAGTGCAGGAGTTTCCGCGATCTGATACGTAACTTTAATGATGGTTTTAAAGTATTACATCATTATCTTCCGATGAAAGTGCCCGAGTCATTACGTCTCTATGATTCAAGTAACAAACGAATTTTTTCATTAAAAAAGCATCCGACATTGCCAGAGCTATATAAAAAGTTTGATCAAACTTATCAGGAAATGGTGGATTATCATTGTTCCTTATATAAAGAAGTGGTTGACCGTGCATGCGAAATTTCATCAGAAGAAGAATGCAGTTTTCTTAAAAATACGAATACGGAAATTTATGCTATCGATGCAGAAGTTAAAAGGCTTAAAACATTACGATACACACTTCAGTCTGTTTTAATAAAATTCAACCGCAAAACTATTGAACGTACATCTTACAATTTACGACCCTACCATGAAATTGGAAAGATTTTTTTTGGCTACAATCGCATCACCAAAGAGAAACGTTATTATGCTATCCACATTGAAGCTAGTCGCATGCACCCAGGTCATTACCCCTTACAACGACTGTTGTATAACCAAACTGAGGATATATTTAAAGCGGGAAATGGCTTTCTGGATGAAAATTATCTGTTTATGGATCAACAATCTTTCTTTGACCCCTGTGATGATATTAAACAACCCACCACAAACTTACTCAGTCGCCTGGAAGAATCAGGCGTTTTTTTTACAGAACATTATGAATATTATAAGAATAAACTCTGCCATGCCGTCAGAAGTTCTAAAGAGATAGTCGTCACTTATCATGAACGACGGTTAGGCGATAAGAACAATGTGCCACTGGATGCGTTAAAAAAAGAGATGACAGAAAACCGCAGAAAGCTTCTTTTTCATCTAAAAAGTAAAGCACACGATCCCACGGCGGTTGAACTGACGAAAGAAAAAGGAAAAGCGATGACGCTGATAGAGTCATTCCCCTTTTACAATTGTTATGAACTCTTTCGCGACATTTTCTATACCCGGCAAGATATTTCACCTCCGTCTCCACTGATTCCGGTATTTCAGCTGACCATATGCGCAGCGGATTTTTATATGGGATATGGTTTAAAAAAAACGCTCACTACCTTAATGCAATCGCTCAGGAAAATATACACCTTACGCTGGATAAGAAGAAGCGAGTTGAGTAGCTTTAATTTACAATTAAGCAATAACATAGCGATGTCTTCTTCGGACAGTAATACCAACCTCCTCATCGAAAAAATAAAATTCACTCAGAATTCATTGAAAGCTTATGATGATGAAATAACTCAATTACGCTTCAAGCTGCAAACCTCTCTGGGAAATTTATTTTCGATGCCGGTTTACGTTAAATTTCCTTATCTCTCATTACGTTCCGGCGAAGATTTTTTAGTATCAAATATTCCATGGGGCATCGGACTGGCTAAAATGTTTATCAAAAAAGCCTACTCATTGAAAAAAAATGCTGGATTCCAGGCTCCATGGCATAATCCGACAGCAGCAAAATCAGTTGAGAATGAGAAATATATTCTTCCCCAGCCCAGCAAAAGTAACTTTACTTGCCACGCTGACTCGTCACAAACTGATAATGTCATTCTCGATATTTTTGATCTTAACCGCACTAATTCAACGCTTTATCAGAAACTTTTTTTTACCGCATTACGTGATCCTAATGTAGAATCCGTCATTGATGCCGCCAAAAATGCTGGCTGGACGATTCCTGATAACTATAACCAGATGGCAATGTTTTGTTTTATCTCCCTGACCATTTCTGTACGCTGGTTAACCAGCAGCATCATGACTCAGCAAAAGCATTACAAAAAAGATAAAAACGATATTAAAATTACTGAAGAAGCACTCTATCAGTATTATCATGACTATCAATTAAGGTCGTATATATCCCTGCCGGTCACCATGCAATCCGATCAAAATATATTTATCAGCGAGTCTCTGCGCACGATCAAGGCACTGTTAACAAGTAACATTCAGGGTATTGAGCTAAATTACCTTTTTATGATTCAGTATCTGTTAATGAACGAAGACAGCGACGCTCTCTCGAAAGCAATAGCAGGAAGTCCGATAGAACGAAAGCATCAACTGGATATTATTCAGCAAAATCTGGATTATAACCTGGACAGATTTACCATTTATGCGTCCAGTCATTTCTCAATGCAGAAAAAATTTCATACAGCAATTGTTCAACAGTTCTGTCATATCAGTAATGAACTTATTTCCAGTAACCCGGCTAATATCACACTGTTTAGTCCCAACATTGAAACATTTCTTCAGCGGGCTGCTGATTTCCGTGTGAAGTACCCGGATGCAACACTCCCTTCCCTCGCCAGTTTCACCACTAACTGGCAGCGCATAGCCCGGAGCATTTCAGATATTTATCTGCCATTAGTACGCATCGAATTCAGTGCGCAAGTTCTAGCTGATTACCCTGTCAGCAAATGGCGTGAGGAGACAGCGCTGAATGCCTGGCGGGATAAACTTCAGCAGTATCTTTTTCCAGAAATGCACTTTGAAAAGATAACCCCGGTCTTACAGCGCGCCGCGCAGCAATTAGGTCAAAGCTGGCAGCAGCGGCTAAGTACATCCGGCAACAGAATTAAGATTATTGATAATGGTGTGGTTAACTCACTGTTTATTGATGATGTCAGAGAGGCGCTGACGAAGAGCTGTGCACGGTATCCTGAGCTTTTTTTCTGCCAGGTTTATCAGCGAGATAATGGACACTGGTTTACTTTTTTAATCAACGACTTCATGTCCGACTCCTATCACCGCTCTAAACGCCAACTGGCTGACACCGATCCTTCCTGGCCCGTTTCCCCACTGGTGAGCCGGTTACCAAAGGCGTCTGACCTGCTGCAGGAAGCCTCTATTACCACCAACGTGATGCTCAATCAAACCAGCGTGTATCAACAACAATTACAGGCGTTAGTCAGTCTCTATTCACGCGCGAGATCGCTGCCGTTTCATCAACGCTTGCAGCAACATGCACTGGACGATCGCCCCCCAGTCAACAGCCCGACAGCGCAGGATGTAGTCAGTCTGTTCAATGATCTGATTGACGTGCAGGGCAATATCGTGGATTACCAATACCGGGCACTGAGCCACTATTTGCCACTGCTGGATGTACAGGAAGATTACCTTCTTCTCCAGCTATTAAGTGATACTTTACGGCTCACGATGCCAGCATCACCTGATTTATATGAATTTATCGTTCATTCATTACAAAATAATCTTGCCGATCCCGCATTCCGCCTCGCCAGCCTGACACAGCAAAATTTTGCCGGCGTGCAGATTACAGAAATCGCCCGGCGCTTTACATTAGCCAGCAAGCAATATGACAGCGCCGTACTGGCGGCCATCAGACGCTACATCACCGCCACAGTTCGTCATCTGCTCTCTTTTACCGCTTATCTGAGCGATATTGAACCACTGCTGGCTCAGGCTCCCCTCCACTCGCTCTCATCGCAGTGGCTTTGTCTCGGTGCAATTATTTGCCGTCAGTTAAATTTAGTTACGTCGACTGCCGGTGAACTGCTTATGCTGGCCAGCGCCGCCCAGCATGACACTGGCCTGCTTTCTTTACGCGAAACCGCCATTCAGCAATTGGCTTTTCTTAGTGGATGCCAGCCCGTTGGCGATCGGCGTGCTGAAGCCCTGGATGCGCTAAAGACGGTGTCCTCAACTCTTTTGCAGGCTCACGCGATGCAACAACGCGTTTTCAGTTGCCTGGAGGCAAGCCACTGGCTGGCGCTGTTTCTTGCTCAGATGAACTTCTCCAGCCCTGGCGACTGGGACGCATTGCGAACTTTGCTCAGTACTGCTCTGCAAGAACAGCGTAAATTATTGCAACATGCGCTGTTTGAGCTTACTAACGAGAAAAACCTGCAGCTGACTCAGGCAATTTATCGGGGAGAGCTGCAGCTCACCTGGTATCGGCAAGAAAGCAACCTGATACAACAGGGGCTGGTTGCAGGTTTGGCTTTTAATATCAAAAATCAGCACGGTATTATACTGCCGCTGGGTGAGCCAGAATCAGTCCCCCCGATCTTTCGCCAGCTGACCGCAACTCCCGATGCGCATGAACTGACCCGTCTCTGTTTTGCTGATGCTGACAACGACCGCCTTTTTCTCGATCCCATCCAGTTGAACCTGACAATCGGTACTTATTCTGTCAGCTTTCCGGTCACTAACCCGGCAATCGTGTTGTTTGAATGGATGCAATCAGAGGCAGTGAAACGATTAGCTACGCTGGAGAAGGAAAACAATGAGACATCATTTAATCAGGCAAAGCAGAGCCTGATCACCTGGCTGAGCCAGCATCTGTTCTTCTATGATAATGAGAAGAGCTACTACTCCTCTTTGCCGGAGAAAACTGAACATATTGCCCGGGCAGCGGCGCATCCGGACATTGCGAAGTGGCAACGGCGGGATCCCACCACACTCGTTCACTCAGATCCGGTCAGCCGCTTTAGTCACGCTATCAGCACGGTAATGGGTGGTCACACCCTCTGGCCTTCAATGACTGCGGTATTAAGAGCGACCGCGCCACGAACTGGCGCAACGCCCTGGGCTAATCTGCCTGAATACGGTTTCGCCGGTTTCTGGTGGGATCCGGTCAGTCGCTTCTGCTATCTCGGCTGGAAAAACGGAGAAAGTCGCGCGCTGTATGCCAGCACCGCCGATAACCGGGAAGCCTTGTATTTGTTAGCAGATGACGCAATCAACGCCACAATCTGGCCGGACTTAACCTATTTTGACTGGCTGCAGAATGACGTGCAGGCGCTGCGACGCGCTGCGATATCCGTCAGGCAATTCTTCGATGAATCAATAGCTCTGGCATGGCAGCTGCAACGCGTCTTGATTGGCGGTATCCCTCTGCCCGACGGCTCAGTTATACAACGCCCCGGATTACCCCTGGTGGTTATCCGCAGTGAGAACAATCAGCAGAGAGACTACTTTTATCCAGCCGGGGCTGAACTGGCAGTTCCGGTCACCGTCACCAGGCTGACCGGCGGTGGCTGGCGGCTCGATTTCTCGCCGCATAACGCACAGGCGCTGCAAGACAACTACCTGTCGCTTGAAACCAATCAGATCGATATCACCCAGGGCGGCCTGCGCAGACTTAGCGGACAACCCGCCTGGCAACTTATTTCCGCTGCCGATGCGGATGAAATATCAAAACAAGGGATTTTCACACCTGCCAGCTATCTGCACTGGAACGGCGGCAGTCACCACACCACCACCATGGTGCCGATTTCCCGCGTGCTGCAACGCAACGACGGCAGTCTGGTATTTATTTTTATCGAGAATGATCAGCGTCTGAGCTATCGGATGCTGGATACCAGCGGCGAGCTTCAGCCTTCCCCGGCCCTGCCCGCGGACTGGCCGCGCGACGTCAGTGGTGCAGACACACGGCAACTTAATGCGGCCATTAACCAGCTTATTACCCGCCAAAAAGCACCGGATTATCGCGCATTGCTGGAGCCGGATGAGCAGTTGCGGCTGGAAAATGTCCTGTCCGGCGCGCAGCAGTACAGGCGTGCGGCCATCAGCCAGGCTTACAGCCACCATCGTGCCTTTCTCTTCCGCTCAGCCTTCAGCAAACAGGCGCAAAGTGAGCTGGAGGATATCCTGCTGGCCTTTCTTCGGATGCGGCAAAACTTCTGGCAGCGAGTAAAAATAAACGCGCAGCTTGAAGATACGCCGCTTTCTCTGGATGAGCTGCTGTGGAAGCCTTACGCCTGGCGGGATTACAATCTTTTCATCCATGCCGGCTGCGACAGCGCGCTGGAAAAATTACAACAGGAGAAGACACTGCTGCATGCGATGCGTCAGCAGATAAATCTGCACCATGATGTGCGCTTAACCAGCGACGATTTAAAGGCGTGGATCGCACAACGCCTGACAATGCTCGATGCTGCCGTGGCTGCGATTCCGTCGATTAAAAGCCAGCAGCACAGTCAGCCAGATGCGATAAAGACGATATTACCATTGCAGTTGCAGCGCTTTGCGCACAACTATTTCTTTGGTTATTACGACCGTCAGCTTTATGTTACCGCAGAGCTGTTTCAGCAGCCGTGGCCGTGTATCCGCGATGCCGACTGGCCGGGAGCGGCGCGCAACAGCTGGCAACCGGCGCTGGACCTGCTGCACACTCTGGTTACTGAGATGCCGCCGCAGGTAAGGATAGCAGACCGGCTTCTGACGTTACCCGAGCCGCTGTGGCGCGCAGATGAGATGCAGCAGCGCGCACGCTCATGGCAGCAGACCTTTCAGCAGGGATTTCGCTACTGGCAGACCGCACGCAGCGCCGAACAAATGCTACTGCTGCGGCCCGCTGCCGCAACGCAAGAGCCGCAATTGATGTCACAGCGCTATCGCTGGCCGGTTCGCCTGGTGCTGGCAGCCGGTATTGGCGATCCTGACAATAATCAAAGCGCGGGCACCGCGCCGCCGTTACAGATTGGCGCGCAACATAACGAAGATTTATTGCTGACACCGCCTGGCCCGGCAATAAGCGGAGAGCCGTCGGCACGGCTGGCGGCGATTAATGCCGATCCGCAAAATGCCCGGCAGTTTGCCGACTGGAGTAAGCTGCGGCTCTCCAGCCCGTGGGCGCTACAGGCCTTTTCCGGGCCTGAATTTTTGTTACGTCTGCATGGCAGAATTCAGCGGGTAATGGCGCAGGAAGCGGACAGCTGGTGTCAGGAGGAACAAGAATTTTACCGCTCGCCGGCCACCGCTGAGTTTCTGCAGCAAAGCCAGCCTGAATTGATCGATAAGATCCACTACGCTGCGCTTTTCATCCAGCTGTTTAACAGCAATCTGCTGGTCACCCGATTAATTATGACCGATGCGGAAATGGTGTTTGGCCTGATGTGTGATTACTTTGTGGAAAAGCACCCTGAACGAGCCACCGAGGATCTGTCGAAAGCCTGGTTTCTGTTTCTGCACACCTTCGACCAGCCTGAGCAGGACGACCGGCAACCTCTCTGGCTGGTCGGCGTGTGACAACAAGTAGGGTAAAAAAAAACGGGCCGGCAGGCCCGTTTTCTATTTAACGACGCGAAGCGCCGGACGACCACCGCGCGGCGGCGGCGTATCATCAGGGTTATCGTCATCATCGCTACTGTCATCAGGACGATCGCCATCAATAACCGACATGACGGTCTCTGGTTCATCCTGCTCAGCAGTAAAGTTTTGCTCACCACCCTCTTCATAGGCAGGTTCAGGCTCAAACATCGTGCCTGCACCGTTCTCGCGGGCGTAGATTGCCAGCACCGCATTCAGCGGTACGGTAACCTGGCGCGGAACGCCACCAAAGCGGGCATTGAAACGAACGTCATCGTTGCCTAACTCAAGGTTACCCACGGCACGCGGTGCGATATTCAGAACGATCTGTCCATCACGAGCGTACTCCAGCGGCACCATTACGCCAGGCAGATTGATGTCTACGACTAAATGCGGCGTCAGCTGGTTATCCAGCAGCCACTCGTAAAACGCTCGCAGCAGATAAGGGCGACGTGCGGTTAGTTGAGACATTTCCATACGATTAGCCCCGCGTTTGCAGGCGCATTTCACGTTCCGCTTCCGTCAGGGAAGCCAGGAAGGAATCACGCTCGAACACACGCGTCATATAGCCTTTCAGCTCTTTTGAACCCGCACCAGACAGTTCGATGCCCATCTGTGGTAAACGCCACAGCAGCGGTGCCAGATAGCAATCAACCAGACTAAATTCTTCACTCATAAAGAATGGCGTGCGGGAGAACAGCGGGGCAATCGCCAGCAGCTCTTCACGCAGTTGTTTACGTGCCGCGTCAGCTTCCTGCGCGTTGCCGTTTTCAACTTTACGCATCAGACTGTACCAGTCCTGCTCTACGCGGTGCATCATCAGGCGGCTTTCACCGCGTGCAACCGGGTACACAGGCATCAGTGGCGGATGCGGAAAGCGCTCATCAAGGTATTCCATGATGATGCGGGATTCATACAGCGTCAGCTCGCGATCGACCAGCGTTGGCACGGTACGATACGGGTTGAGGTCAATCAGATCCTGCGGCAGATTATCCGTTTCAACCTGCTCGATCTCTACACTGACACCTTTCTCAGCCAGCACGATACGTACCTGATGGCTAAAAATGTCAGTCGGACCAGAAAACAGCGTCATTACCGAACGTTTGTTGGCAGCGACAGCCATGAAAACCTCCAAGTTTATCGAGAAAATTACTGCGAATAGCCAACCACGCGGCGACTAACCTGCTTGATATAACCCCTCGCAGCCAAAAGTTGCGCCGATCCAGCATCCTGACAGGATAATCATGCGTAACTACCCGGCATACGGGCGCAAAGTGACACACAGTTTACCAGATTTTAAGCGACTTGTGGGGGAAGCATTGAAGATTTGACGGGAAAATGCTAGTGAGCGGGAAAATACCCCGGATTACATCCGTGACGGGCAATAAAAAACCCGGTGTAAGCACCGGGTTTTTTCGATAATTTGCGCTGTAAACAGGCGAATTAACGCTTGGAGAACTGTGGACGACGACGTGCTTTACGCAGACCGACTTTCTTACGTTCAACCTGACGCGCATCACGAGTAACGAAGCCTGCTTTACGCAGTTCGCCACGCATGGACTCGTCGTACTCCATCAGAGCGCGTGTGATACCGTGACGGATCGCACCAGCCTGACCAGAGATACCACCACCTTTAACGGTGATGTACAGATCAAATTTACCAACCACATCCATCAGTTCCAGCGGCTGACGAACTACCATGCGGGCAGTTTCGCGACCGAAGTACTGTTCCAGTGAACGCTGGTTGATAACGATGTTACCACTGCCCGGCTTGATGAAAACGCGTGCGGTAGAGCTTTTGCGGCGACCAGTGCCGTAGTTTTGATTCTCAGCCATTGCCTATAATCCCGATTAAATGTCCAGAACTTGCGGTTGCTGTGCCGCATGGTTGTGCTCGTTGCCCGCGTAAACTTTCAGTTTACGGTACATAGCACGACCCAGCGGGCCCTTTGGCAGCATGCCTTTAACCGCGATTTCAATCACACGCTCAGGACGGCGAGCAATCATCTCTTCGAAGGTCGCTTGCTTGATACCACCGATGTGACCGGTGTGATGGTAATAAATCTTGTCAGTACGCTTGTTGCCGGTTACAGCAACTTTCTCAGCGTTCAGAACGATGATGTAATCACCAGTATCAACGTGCGGAGTATATTCCGCTTTGTGCTTACCGCGCAGGCGCAGAGCCAGTTCAGTCGCCAGGCGACCTAAAGTTTTGCCCGTTGCGTCAACAACGTACCAGTCACGTTTTACGGTTTCTGGTTTAGCTGTAAAAGTTTTCATTAAAAGCTTACCCAAATTAAGTTACACGTTGGTGAAATCCCAAACGCTTGAATAAACGGTTGAGGCTCACACGACCATCTTGACCAGCAAGCCCACCCCTTCGGATAGAGTTACTGGAACGCAAAAGTTTTTGGGAAAAAAAACCAATGCCGTAACGTGGGGTCGCAAGATTATAGAGAAGTCGCACACAAAGCGCGACCCCTTTTTGCGATTAAATCCACTTCCGGCCAGGGTTTTTTAAGCGCTTACGGCAAATGTTCAAGACGCAGGTATTCTTCGCTCTGCATCTCCTGCAAACGCGACAAACAGCGCTGATACTCAAATTTCAGCCGCTCGCCCTGATAAATTTCAAACAGTGAGGCTTCAGCAGCGACGACCAGCTTCACGTGACGCTCATAAAACTCATCCACCAGCGCCAGAAAACGGCGTGCCTGATCCTCGGTGCGATTGACCATTACCGGCACGTTATACAGCAGCACGCTATGAAAACGGCGCGACAGCTCGATGTAATCATGCTGGCTGCGCGCTTCGCCGCACAGCGTATAGAAATCCATTGCCACCACGCCTTCCGCAACGCCCAGCGTCGGCAACGGCCGGTGGTTAACTTCCAGTACCGGCTTCTCATCATCGCGTGCCACTCCAGCCAGCGCGACAAACATCCTCTCCATTTCGCGGGCAGTTTCATCGTTCAATGGCTGCATCCATAAATGGGCCGACGTCAGGGTGCGCAGACGATAATCGATGCCGGCATCGACGTTCATAATGTCGCAATGGCGTTTAATCAATTCGATCGCTGGCAGGAAGCGCGCACGCTGCAGACCATTACGGTAGAGATCGTCCGGCGGGATATTCGACGTGGCCACCAGCGCGATACCACGAGCAAACAGCGCTTCCATCAAGGTTCCCAGCAGCATTGCATCGGTAATATCAGAAACAAAAAACTCATCAAAACAGAGAATATCGGTCTGCGCCTTAAAACGATCGGCAATGATTTCCAGCGGATCGGACTGCCCCTGAAGTTCGGTCAGCTCCTGATGCACCCGCAGCATAAAGCGATGGAAATGCAGACGCAGTTTGCGATCGCCAGGAATAGCCCGAAAAAACAGATCCATTAACCAGGTTTTCCCGCGCCCCACTCCGCCCCACATATACAGCCCGCGAACCGGTGGCAGCGGCGCGGTTTTCTCCTTGCCCATCAGTCCCTTCAGCTTACCAAACAGGCCGCCAGACGGCGCAGACGGCGCAGACGGTGTGGCGATCAAGGCCTGCTGGATAACGTCTAAACGAGCGATCGCATTACGCTGAACCTCGTCAGGTTGATAGTCGCCGTTATTCAGCGCCTGCTGATAAAGCGCCAGAGGAGAAGTCGTTTGCATTGTTAAATCACATTCCCTGAAAAGTGGTCTGTCACGCAGCCGGTTGACGAAAAAAAGGCCGTTCTACACTAAGCGATGCTGCCACAGGATTCCACTTCGATTCGATAAGCAGGTATAGTGGCTATTATTAAGTTGATAGGCCCTACGGAACAACGAAGACAACATGGGAGTCATTTATGACCTGGGAATACGCGCTCATTGGTTTGGTGGTTGGTATTATTATCGGCGCAGTTGTGATGCGTTTTGGTAACAGAAAATTGCGTGAGCAGCGCAGCATGCAGTATGAACTGGAAAAAACTAAAGCCGAATTGTCGGATTATCGTGAAGAACTGACCGGCCATTTTGCACAGAGCGCAGAGCTGCTGGATAACATGGCGCGTGATTACCGCCAGCTTTATCAGCATATGGCGAAAGGTTCGAACGACCTGCTGCCAAATCTGCCAGGTGAGAAAAACCCTTTTGCTTATCAGTTAACTGAAGCAGAAGCGGATAACGATCAGGCACCGGTGCAGATGCCGCGAGACTACTCCGAAGGCGCATCCGGCCTGCTGCGTAGCGAACACGCCAAACGCGATTAATTTACTCTCAGGGGCGCTTTTGCGCCCCTTTTTCGACATAAAGCGTCGAACCCTTTTCTGAATCATCTGTCACAGTTTTTAGTCTTCATAACTTTTCCCCCTCAATTTTTTAGCAGCGAGAGCGTCGTAGCGATGAAAAAAAAATCATTACTGTTTAGCGCATTAGCATTAAGTATTGGCATGAACTTAACCCTTGCTCCACAGGCGCTGGCGTCACTTCCTGCTCAGATTCAGGGTCAACCGCTGCCGAGCCTGGCACCGATGCTGGAAAAAGTGCTGCCGGCAGTGGTCAGCGTGCATGTTGAGGGAACGCAGACTCAATCGCAGGATCTTCCCGAGCCGCTGAAGCGCTTTTTCGGTCAGGGCGGCGCGCGCGGCGGACAGCCGCAGCCTTTTGAAGGTTTGGGCTCTGGCGTGATCATCAATGCGGAAAAAGGCTATGTGCTGACCAATAATCACGTGGTTAACGGTGCCGATAAAATCAACGTTCAGCTGAGTGATGGCAATGAATATGACGCCAAGCTGATCGGGCATGATGAGCAAACCGATATCGCGCTGATCCAGATTAACGGCGCAAAAAATCTTACTCAGGTGAAAGTCGCGGATTCCGATCAGCTAAAAGTGGGTGATTTTGCCGTCGCCATCGGTAACCCGTTTGGCCTTGGACAAACCGCCACTTCCGGCATTATCTCCGCCCTTGGCCGCAGCGGCCTGAATCTGGAAGGGCTGGAAAACTTTATCCAGACCGATGCTGCCATCAACCGCGGTAACTCCGGCGGCGCGCTGGTTAATCTTAACGGCGAACTGATCGGGATTAATACCGCGATTCTCGCCTCCAGCGGCGGCAATATCGGCATCGGCTTTGCCATTCCAGGCAATATGGCAATGAACCTGGCGCAGCAGCTGATTGAATTTGGCGAGGTAAAACGCGGTCAGCTGGGAATCAAAGGCACCGAAATGACCGCTGATATGGCTAAAGCCTTTAAGGTTGACGCCCAGCGCGGTGCTTTCGTCAGTGAGGTGCTGCCGAAATCTGCCGCCGCCACTGCCGGCATAAAATCTGGCGACATCATTACTGCCATCGACGGTAAGCCGATCACCAGTTTTGCTGAGCTGCGGGTTAAAATCGGCACCACTGCACCAGGCAAAGAAGTAAAAATTGGCCTGCTGCGTGATGGCAAACCCTTGACGCTGACCGTTAAGCTGGAAAGTGGTAGCCAGAGCAGCACCAGCGCTGCACAGCTTTCACCGGCGTTGCAGGGGGCTACCCTGAGCGATGGCCAGCTGAAAGATGGCACCAAAGGGGTGAAAGTTGATGACGTCGCCAAATCGACCCCAGCAGAACAGGTCGGCCTGCATAAGGATGATGTGATTGTCGGCGTTAACCGCGCTCCGGTTCACAACCTGGCAGAACTGCGCAAGATACTGGAAGCCAAACCTCCGTTGGTGGCGCTGAATGTGATGCGCGGCGGGGAAAGTATCTACCTGCTATTGCGTTAAGTCGTTATTGCCATCACGACGCGGACACAACATTGTGTGTGTCCGCGTAACTCATGTTATTCTGCCTTCCGTTTATTTCTGGCTTAACTTAACACCATGTTTCCTAAACTTTTGCGTTCGGTGATTCTTGGCCTGATCGTCGCGGGTATTTTACTGGCAGCGATGCCTGCGCTGAGGATCGGCAGTAACCTGATTTCCGCGCAGGATGACAGCGCCGATCAGACACCGGTTAGCTATAATCCCGGCGTGCGGCGTGCTGTGCCTGCGGTAGTCAACGTCTATAACCGCAGTGCGGCAAACGGCTCGCAAAATCGCGGCGTAACGACGCTGGGTTCCGGCGTGATTATGAATGCAAAAGGTTACATCCTCACCAATCGACACGTAATCAACGATGCCGATCAAATTATTGTCGCCTTGCAGGATGGCCGTTTCTTCGAAGCGATGCTGGTCGGCTCCGACAGCCTGACCGACCTGGCGGTATTAAAAATTACGGCATCCAGCCTGCCGGTTATCACGATTAATCCCAAACGAGTCGCACACGTTGGTGACATCGTGATGGCTATCGGTAATCCGTATAACCTCGGACAAACCGTGACTCAGGGGATTATCAGTGCCACCGGACGTGTCGGTCTGAGCCCTTCCGGCCGCCAGAACTTTCTGCAAACTGACGCCTCGATTAACCACGGTAACTCCGGCGGTGCGCTGATTAACTCACTCGGTGAGCTGATGGGCATCAACACACTCTCATTCGACAAAAGCAACGATGGTGAAACGCCTGAAGGCATTGGATTTGCTATTCCTACCGCGTTAGCCACCAAGATTATGGATAAACTGATTCGTGACGGACGGGTTATCCGTGGCTATATCGGCATCACCGGGCGTGAAGTGCCGCCGCTGCATGGTCAGGGCGCCGGTATCGATCGGATTCAGGGGATTGTGGTCAGTGAAGTGGCGCCAGGCGGTCCGGCGGCGAAAGCCGGTATTCAGGCCAATGATGTTATCACCAGCGTTAACGGCAAAGCTGCGGTGTCAGCACAGGAAACGATGGATCAGGTAGCTGAAATTCGCCCTGGGTCAGTGATAGATGTTGAAGTTAACCGCAACGATCAGAAACTGACGCTGCCGGTGACCATTCTCGAATATCCGCAACAGAATTAATGGCTGCATCGCAAACGGGCGGCGCGAACACCGCCCGTGACAGCATGCAGCGAAATTACTTAACGAACTCTTCGCCCAGCGTAATATCTTTTTTCAGCGTATCCAGCATGCCTTCCAGCGCCTGCTGCTCGAACGCACTCAGTGTGCCGATAGGCTTACGTTGCTCAACGCCGTTTTTACCCAGCAGCAGCGGCTGAGAGAAGAAACGCGCGTGCTCGCCGTCACCTTCAACATAGGCACACTCAACCACATTGCTTTCGCCATGCAGCGCACGCACCAGTGACAGGCCAAAACGTGCCGCCGCCTGACCCATCGACAGCGTTGCCGATCCGCCACCGGCCTTCGCTTCAACCACTTCAGTACCCGCATTCTGAATACGTTTAGTCAGGTCGGCCACTTCCTGCTCGCTGAAGCTGACGCCAGGAATCTGCGACAGCAGCGGCAGAATAGTCACGCCAGAATGCCCACCAACCACCGGTACATTCAGCTCTTCAGGCTGTTTGCCTTTCAGCTCAGCCACAAAGGTGTTGGAGCGAATGATATCCAGCGTGGTAACGCCAAACAGTTTGTTCTTATCGTATACACCGGCTTTTTTCAGCACTTCAGCAGCAATCGCCACCGTGGTGTTCACCGGATTGGTAATAATACCAATCAGTGCTTTCGGGCAGGTGGTCGCCACTTGTTCAATCAGGTTACGCACGATACCGGCGTTTACGTTGAACAGATCGGAGCGATCCATACCTGGCTTACGCGCCACACCGGCAGAGATCAGTACCACATCCGCACCATGCAGCGCAGGGGTAGCATCTTCACCGCTGAAACCTTTGATTTTAACTGCCGTAGGGATGTGGCTTAAATCGACTGCAACGCCAGGGGTTACCGGAGCGATGTCATACAGGGAGAGTTCTGAACCTGCCGGAAGCTGGGTTTTAAGCAGAAGTGCGAGAGCCTGGCCAATACCGCCAGCTGCGCCGAGAACTGCAACTTTCATCCTAAACTCCTTATTATTGTGAGCAGAAAAGTGCCGGAAATCCATCCGGTTACGACCATAACCAACCTGCGAGCGAATGACGAGGATCTTGTCATGGTTTTGCGTGCTGTCGCACTGAATCGAGCACAAACCGTTGAGATTGACCGCATTACGTACAGATTTGACGCTGATAGTAACTGCATGCAGACACATTATTCGGCGGTTACATTACACCTTTAACAGTTATCAGAACAACATCAATTTTATAACAATCTGTTCACTTGCTTTCTCATAGCTATGCGCCAGTGCGCCATTTTTCATCGCGAAGAAAGTTTGGTAGAATGCGCGCCCGCATTGAAAATTCCGCAACTCAAGCCTAAAGGCAGTTTGCATAATAATTCATTTAAATGCATAATAATTTATCGCCCGGCATCGGGCATCCCGTTTTACTTTCTTCTATATCGGTAGCCTATGCGTAACCCATCAAAACAAGAAGATTTGATTAAGGCATTTAAGGCCTTATTAAAAGAAGAGAAGTTTAGCTCTCAAGGCGAGATTGTGCTGGCGCTGCAGGACGAGGGTTTCGACAATATCAATCAGTCCAAAGTATCGCGCATGCTGACTAAATTTGGCGCGGTGCGTACCCGTAACGCCAAAATGGAGATGGTTTACTGTCTGCCAGCCGAGCTTGGCGTGCCAACTACCACCAGCCCGCTGAAAAATCTGGTGCTGGATATCGACTATAACGATGCGTTGGTGGTTATCCATACCAGCCCAGGTGCTGCCCAGCTGATTGCCCGCCTGCTGGATTCGCTCGGTAAAGCTGAGGGGATTCTTGGCACCATCGCCGGTGACGACACCATCTTTATTACCCCGGCGCGCGCGTTTACCGTTAAGCAACTGTACGACGCGATTTTGATGTTATTCGAACAAGAACTCTGAAACGCGGCGCTGAATCGACGGCTGAAATTGGCCGTTCAGGCCGCGTTATCCTCAGCTTGACTTAGAGCCGACATCCCGTCGGCTCTTTTTTTTGTTGCTTTAAACCCGGCTTATATGGGATAAAACACTGGCCCGAGACGACAATCTCATTCTTTCCTCCTCGATATACTCCTCTACCAGCGTGATCCACTGCAAATTTACGCACAAATAGCTAAATTGACCCATGTTATTGTTTTTGCTTAATATTAATGCGATGCGGGTAAATTATAAGCTTTTTTTATAACTATCGGTTATTAAAAAGTCATTTCCATGCAAAGCATCCCACTAAAATATTATTAGCTAGGTATTAATTTCCTACGTGATTAGATCTATACTTATTTTCGTGATGACAATCACACTAATTAAAAAGATAAAAATTGACGACGAGGAAATAAATATGAACGTTAAAACTACTATCGCGACTCTTGGCATCCTTTCTGCCCTGTCATTCGGCGCTTTTGCAGCTGAATCCGTCACCGCAGAACAGGCGCAAAATCTGCAGTCTGTTGGCACCATTACCGTAAGCGGCATCGCCGGTTCACCAATGGATATCCATCAGGCTCTGGTACAGAAAGCCGATAAACAAGGCGCCAGCGCTTACCGCGTGATTGAGGCCTATAACAACGGTAACTACCACGCTACCGCTGAACTATATAAATAAGCGCATTTGCAGTACCCCGTACATAACGACGGCAACCCCAAGTATAAAAATAGCTGTACACACCTTTCGGTTGCTCTGAACAACATATTTCTGGAGTAAGTATCATGAAAACCACTATCGCTATCGCTGCACTCGGTCTGGCTTCCGTTCTCTCTTTTTCTGCTGCCGCAGCTGACCTGGTCACCGAGCAACAGGCTACCAGCCAGAACCTGCAGTCAATGGGCACTATTACCGTCAGCGGACTGGACAGTTCACCCATGACTATCCGTGATGCGCTGTCAGAGAAAGCCAATCAGCAGGGCGCCAGCTCTTATCGGGTGATTGAGGCGTATAACAACGGCAACTATCACGCAACTGCTGAAATTTATAAATAATTCGCCCGCACGGGCGCTGACTAAGCGCCTGGCCGCTGCGCTGAAGACCTGAAATCCGTAGGTTGCTGGAATGAATAAGGTGAGTGTGTCTGACGCGAGATTTTAATTCGCGGTGAAGTAAACGGACATGTCACAGCTAAGTGTTATCAGTAATTCCTCGTCGACCTGACGAACCCTTTGGCCCCGCACGCCGGGGCTCTTTTTTGCCACTGCAATATTTAACCGATCCGATATCCTACCGAACGTTGAAGCGGAGCTTACCCTCAAGCTCCTCTTCAGCTTCGTCAAACAGCAATATTAATGCGCCGTAGCGCCGTTTCTGCCCCGAACCCAGATGCACAAACTCGATCTCCAGCGGTAGCGGCAGCAGAGAAGCGGTCACCGCATCCCAGAGACTGTCCAGGTCGATAATTACCCCTTCCGCCAGCGCAAAGCGCTCGCTGAACTGTCGATAAAAATGGGCCTGATCGACGATCTGGTTAAAATCAAAGCTCTCTTTCTTCATGCTGGCCGCTCCGTAAAAATAAACCGGGCAGCATTCGCCGCCCGAATCATTACAACCCACCGAGATGCAGGGCCTTCACCTCAAGGAACTCCTCTAACCCCAGCACCGATCCTTCACGGCCAAGGCCGGACTCTTTCACGCCGCCAAACGGTGCCAGCTCAGTGGAAACCGCACACTCATTCACTCCGACCATACCGCTTTCCAGCGCCGCCGAAACGCGGAAGACGCGTTGCAGGTTCTGGGTGTAGAAGTAGGCCGCAAGACCAAATTCGGTGTCATTGGCACGACGAATCACATCCTCTTCATCATCAAAGCGGAAGCAGGCGGCCACCGGACCGAAGGTCTCCTCTTGCGCCAGCTTCATGCCTTCGTGAGCATCGGCAATCACCGTCGGTTGCCAGAAGTTTCCACCCAACGGGTGGCGAGCGCCACCGGCGACAATGCGTCCTCCCTGAGCTACCGCGTCTTTTACGTGCTCTTCCACTTTCTCCAGCGCCGATTTTTCAATCAGCGGCCCGACGATCACGCCGTCATCCACGCCATTACCCACTTTAAGCGTCTTCACTTCGTCTGCCAGTTGGTTAACAAAGCGATCGTAAACCGAGCTGTGTATGTAGAAACGATTAACGCTGACGCACACTTGTCCGGCGTTACGGAATTTATTCGCTATCGCCCCCTTCACTGCCGCATCAATATCAGCATCATCAAACACGATATAAGGCGCGTTGCCTCCCAGCTCCATCGACACTTTTTTCATGGTTTCGGCAGCATTACGCATCAGCAGTTTGCCAACCTGAGTGGAACCGGTGAAAGAGATTTTCCGCACCGCTTTACTGGCCATAATCGCATCGCTGATCGCCTGAGTATCACCGGCTACCGCATTCAGCACGCCGTCCGGTACGCCGGCTTTTTTTGCCAGCGCCAGCAGAGCAAACGCCGATAGCGGCGTGTTGTTGGCCGGTTTGATAATGCCGGTACAGCCTGCAGCCAGAGCCGGGCCAAGCTTGCGCGTCAGCATCGCCATCGGAAAGTTCCAGGGCGTAATGGCTGCCACTACGCCAATCGGCTCGCGGGTAGCGTAAATCCTTGAGCCGGGCTTAGCAGGAGGGATGATCTCACCATTTGCACGCTTCGCCTGCTCGGCAAACCACTGAATAAAGCTGGCGGCATACTCCACTTCACCCTCGGCTTCTTTCAGCGGCTTACCCTGTTCAGCGGTCATCAGTTTGCCCAGCCAGCTTTTATGCTCAATCATCAGCTGATACCAGCGGTAAAGGATTTCAGCGCGCTGTTTAGCGGTTTTCGCCCGCCAGCCGGGAAATGCCCGCTGCGCGGCGGCAATCGCCTGTTCAGTTTCACTTTTCCCGGCCTTTGCCACACTGGCAATGATTTCGCCGGTCGCCGGGTTGAGCACATCAAAGCTGGCGCTCAGCGAGTGCCACTGGCCATCTGCCAGGTAGCCAGTCTGGAAAAGATCGTTATCTGTAAGGAATGAATAAGACATGGGTTCTCCTGTTAGATTTGCCATCCTGATGACTCAGTATAGTTGGCAAAACTCAGGGGATTTTGTTCGACAGCGGTGTGCTGGCAGAAGAAGTGTAAGCGGGCATAAGCGGTGCCCGCAGGCACCGACAAAGATTTACACGGAAATCAGCGTGTTCTGATATTTGTTAAGCATATCGGCCAGGCGTTTAACCGGCTCGGTGACGCTGAGCGGCGCATCATAAACCACCAGCTTTTCCTGATACTCATCAAACTCACGCAGCAGACGCTGAAAGTAGTAACGTCGCTTGTCATCACTGTGTGCAGAGATCACCCGGTCAGCGGTGTAGCGCAGCTGCTTGTGGAACGCTGACAGTTCGGCATTGACCGGAATATCCGCGTTACGTAAGCGCTGATGGCCGATAATCAGCGTCAGCGCCAGGCGGTATTTATCGATATCACCGGGGAACATGTTTAACAGCATAAACAGCTGCTGATACAGCGCTGGCAGATGGTTTTCGCGACGACGCGCCTGATTGGTGGTCATCGCCGATACCGCCGCATACATAAAGCGGTTAAGCAGCGTGCGGGCAATGCGCGCCTTAGAGGTATCGCGAATCAACAGAATGACCATCGTCGCGACAAAAGCGCCAATGCACTGGCCTAAAGCTCCGTCGATAAAGGTGCTGATATGAAACGTCATCGGATTATCCAGTACCAGAACATTCAGCGTGCCGATAAACGCGCCGAGAGTGCCCAGCTGCCGCCGTTGGATAAAGATTCCGGCAATAAACGCCAGCGCACCAATCGCGATTAGCAGTAACAGCAAGCTCTGCTGCGTGGCGGGCAGGATAAACATGAAGTAGAAGGCACCAATTGGGATCGCCACAATCATGCCGTAAAGAAAATCCTTGGCCATCATCAACGGGTTCGGCATCCGCATCGCCAGCGCGGTAATCACCGCCAGCATCACCATGCAGCCACTGCCTGAAGTCCAGCCGGTATACAGCCAGAACAGCGAGCCTGCTGCCGTCGCGACAAAGGTACGAACACCGTTAATTATCGCGTGACGAATTTCAGCGGATTTGGCTTTGATCACCACTTCATCGTCGAGGATCGCCTCTTCGGTGCCGCTAATTCGACAATTACCCTGAATACCTTTCAGCAACAGCAGATAACGCGTGGCATTGCCCACCCAGCTGGCGACGGTAATTGGCGTCTGCTTACTGCTGCTGGCCGTGATCACCCGGCGCATCAGCTTCATGCGCTTATGGACATCACTGACGCTATTAACCTGTTTTTCAAACAGTATTTTATACTGCGGCGGCAGGTATTCCGGTCGGCTGTTCTGAATAAGAAAGGTTTCTGCCGCCTGGGTGATCATCTTCAGCGATAGAGTATGGAGCGCAATCAGCCGTCGGTTAACATTCTGCCAGCGCGCCGACTCCATCATCAGCAGGCTGCGCATGCCGTTCAGCGCATTGGTACGGCGCACCAGGTCCGCCCAGGATTTATCCACTTCTTCTTTGTCAGCATGAGCGATACAGAGTTGCAGCAGTTTGTAGTGATCGATCAGCAAAGAGTCGATTTCACGATCGATATTACTTTTGATCGATCGCGGAGAAAACAGCAGATCGGCGACGATCGCACAGACGATGCCGATAACAATCTCACTGCAGCGCTCAATGGCGAACTGTGGTGCCAGCAGCACCGAACCATTGGGCTGGGCGTCAACACTGACAATGATAATCAGCGCGGTATAGCCGGCCAGCCCCAGCGCATAGGAGTTTTCAACTTTAATCAGCGACGACAACCAGACGCAGATACCCGCCCATAAGCAGCACAGCATCAGCATAAGTGCCGGTGCGCGGATGGTACTGATCATAATCACCAGCGCAGCGATACAGCCAATAAAGGTGCCGATGATGCGCAACAGACCACGATGACGTAACGCGCCGGAGAACGGATCGCCACCGGCGGCAAACGCAGTACCACCGGCGACGATACCGGCAGTCATGACCGCCCAGCGTGGCGTTTCGAGGTTAAAATGAAAGCCGATAAACAGCGCCATCACCACCGCGAAGGTTAGTTTGAGCGGAAAACGCATCCGCTCTAAGGTAAAACCTTGCATATTGCCTCCGCTTAGCCGAACTCACGCAAGCGTTGCAAAAACCTGGCCAGCGGCGGTAGTTGCTCGTTTTTCCGATCTGTTGCGCCGGTTACCACCACGGTGGCAGTGGTGCCTGATGGATAAAGGTTTCCAGGCTGGTTATCGAGACGGATTTTAACCGGAACACGCTGTGCCAGTCGCACCCACTCCAGGTTGGAGTCGATGGTCGCCATCCCTTTACTGTCAACGGTACTGCTGCTGTTGGTCACACCTGCAGCAACGCTGTCGACGGTGCCACGCAATACTTTACTGCTGCCCAGCGGCGTAATTTCAACGCGATAGCCCGGACGCACGCCTTCCAGTTTGGTCTCTTCCATATAAGCCAGAATGTAGAAACTGTTCTGCTTAACCAGCGCGACCGCCGTTGACCCACGGGTAATAAATTCACCGCGGTACACATTAAGGTTGGTGACCCAGCCATCGGCTGGCGCACGGATTACGGTACGATCCAGATCCAGCCGCGCCAGATCGCGCGTGGCCTGTGCCTTAGCCAGCTGATGCTCGCTGGTCTGCAGATCGTTGTTGGATTGCTCAATCGCTTCGCGTGACATCGCCGATACGCCCAGCTTGTTGCGGCGTCCGGCTTCACGGCGTTTCTCATTGACCAGCGCCTGATAGTAGGCGACATCCGCTTCGGACTCATCCAGTGCTTTCTGAAAACGTGGCATATCAATGGTGAACAGCACATCACCTTGCTTAACCAACTGGTTGTCATACACGCGCACATCGGTAATCAGACCGGTGACGTCAGGCGCAATGGCCACCACATCAGCGGTAAATTTAGCGTCTCGCGTCCATGGCGATTCGGTGTAAAACACCCAGGCGCGGAAGATGACCAGGACAGCGATGATAACCAGCAAAATGGTGATCGCATAACGGGCGATTTTTCTTATTAGAGCTTTCACTATGACCTCAGACGAACAAACGGGATACCAGATAAAACAGGCAGCAAAACAGCGCTGTATTAAACAGTGCCGGATGCCAGACTAAATCATAGATTCCAGTGGGCATCAGCACGCGACGCACCAGCCAGAACAGCATCAGCGCCACTATAATCTCAAAGAATATGGGCGGAAACGAAAGCCCGAATACGACAATAACCGGAAGCACACTCATCTCTTATCCTTTTACATACAGTGCCGGGTGAGTCCGTTTCGCCAAAATGGTGCACCGCCAATATTTCAGGTGGACTACGCGTTACAGGTTGATGATGGTCGGGCGACAGGTAAACTGTCAGACGAAAATCAGAACCGTAGCTTAATGATAGATTACCATTAAGCAATATTGGCAAGGGGGTGAGTAACCAGACGGTGACCCGGCAGCCATATAGTAACGCGCATGACTATATGTTTTCTACATATTGTGATCTAAATCACTTTTAAGCCAGAGTGAATAATGGAAAGACTAAAAGGCATGTCGGTTTTTGCCAAAGTGGTTGAATTGGGTTCGTTTACCGCTGCGGCGCGTCAGTTGCAGATGAGCGTCTCTTCCGTCAGCCAGATCGTGGCAAAACTGGAAGATGTACTGCAGGTTAAACTACTGAACCGCAGTACCCGCAGCATCGGCCTGACTGAAGCCGGAAAAATTTATTTTCAGGGCTGCCGCCGCATGTTGTCTGAGGCACAGGAAGTGCATGAACAACTGTATGCCTTTAACAACACCCCGACTGGCACCCTGAGAATTGGCAGTTCATCGACCATGGCGCAGAATGTCCTCGCCACCATGACCGCCGAAATGCTGCGTGAATATCCCGGCCTGACGGTCAATCTGGTCACCGGCATTCCGGCTCCGGATCTGATTGCCGACGGCCTCGACCTGGTGATCCGCGTGGGTGCGCTGCAGGACTCCAGCCTGTTCTCAAAACGCCTGGGTTCGATGCCGATGGTGGTGTGCGCAGCAAAGAGCTTTCTTGCTCAGCATGGCGCGCCGGAAAAGCCCGGCGATATCGGCCATTTTTCCTGGCTGGAGTACAGCGTACGTCCGGATAATGATTTTGAGCTGATCGCGCCGGAAGGCACCGCTATTCGTTTGTCGCCACAGGGACGCTTTGTCACCAATGATTCGCAAACCCTGACGCGCTGGCTGAAATCCGGCGCTGGTATCGCCTATGTACCATTAATGTGGGTGATTGATGAGATTAATGCCGGAGAAGTGGAAATTCTGTTTAGCCAGTATCAGTCTGACCCACGGCCAGTGTATGCGGTGTATACCCAGAAAGATAAGTTACCGCTGAAAGTACAGGTGTGTATTAATTATCTGACGGAATATTTTGAGCAGGTGGGCACGCTTTATCAGGAACACCGCAAGCAGTAATCTGCTGCAGGGCGGCGAAATCGCCGCCCTGCAGCAGTGATCAGGCAGTACCGCCGACCGTCAGTTTGTCCAGCTTCAGAGTTGGCTGGCCAACGCCTACCGGCAGGCTTTGCCCTTCTTTACCGCAAACGCCGACACCTTTATCCAGCGCCAGGTCATTCCCCACCATCGAAATTTGCTGCATCGCTTCAATACCGGAACCGATCAGCGTCGCGCCTTTCACAGGCTTAGTCACTTTACCTTTCTCAATCAGATAGGCTTCGGAAGTTGAGAAGACAAACTTACCGGAAGTGATATCCACCTGGCCGCCGCCAAAGTTCGGGGCATACAGGCCATACTCAACGCTTTCGATAATATCCTGCGGCGTCGACTGTCCCGCCAGCATATAGGTGTTAGTCATACGCGGCATCGGCAGGTGCGCATAGGATTCGCGGCGACCATTTCCGGTCGGCTGCACGCCCATCAGACGCGCATTAAGCTTATCCTGCATATAACCTTTAAGAATGCCGTTTTCAATCAGCACATTGTACTGACCCGGTACGCCTTCATCATCGATTGCCAGTGAGCCGCGCAGTCCGTCAATGGTGCCATCGTCGACCACGGTACAAAGTTCAGATGCCACCAGTTGCCCCATCTGGCCGCTAAACACCGAGGTGCCACGACGGTTGAAGTCACCTTCCAGACCGTGACCTACCGCTTCATGCAGCAGAACGCCCGGCCAGCCAGCCCCCAGCACTACCGGGATAGTGCCGGCCGGAGCAGCAATGGCAGACAGATTGACTAATGCCATGCGCACCGCTTCACGCGCCCAGGCTTCAGCACGCACTTCACCATTTTCATCGGCGAGGAAGAATTCATAGCCGCTACGACCACCGCCGCCAGCGGAACCACGCTCGCGCTTGCCATCATCTTCAACCTGCACGCTGACAGACAGTCGGACCAGTGGGCGAATATCAGTGGCCAGCGTGCCGTCAGTGGCCGCCACCAGGATCAGTTCGTACACGCCGCTCAGGCTGGCGGTAACTTCCTGCACGCGCTTATCAGCGGCACGCGCCGCGCTGTCGACGCGATGCAGCAGGGCAATTTTATCTTCCCGTGACAGGCTCTGTAGCGGATCCAGTGCCGGATAAAGCGAACGATGGGCTACCGCACCCAGCGTTTTGGTTCTGCCGTCACCCTGTTCACGCACGATACTGCGCGCGGCATTGGCGCTCTGCGTCAGCGCATTCAGGGTGATCTGGTCAGCATAAGCAAAGCCGGTTTTCTCACCGCTAATCGCCCGGACGCCGACGCCCTGATCGATGTTGTAAGAGCCATCTTTAATAATGCGATCTTCCAGCACCCAGGATTCATGGTAGCTGGATTGGAAATAGAGATCGGCGTAATCCAGTCGACGTTCTGAAAGCTGCCCTAAAAGGGTGAATAGATCCTGATGATTAATGTTGTTAGCAGTTAGTAACTGCTCACTTACCAGATTCAGAGTCATCGTTTCTCACTTGTTGTGTGACAATATAGTTATAGCCTGCGGCAATTCACCAGCGCCGTCAAATTCACTTTGCGCTGTTTTCACGCGGCTTGCGTAACACTTCGTTGATGACGGGCTTATCAATAGGCCCGCTGATGTGATAACGCAGGACAGAAATCTTATTCCACAGCGGTGCGAGCGCCTTGCTGGCGGCAAATACCGCCGCACCCACCACTGGGTTAATCACAAAGGCGGTAGCAACACCGACAGTGGCAGAAATTTCCGGAGCCACCACCGCTTGCATATCAATCTCGCGCTTCACTAAATCCACCTTGCCCTGCATGGCAATGTCCGCTTCAAGGCCATCCACCAGCAGGTTATCGGTACGCATCACGCCATTTTCAATCCACGCGGTGCCGTTAATCGAGTCATACCAGAAGCCCTGACCGAAGGTATCGCTAAAATCGAGGCGCATCTTGCGCAGCAGAGCATCGAAACTGACCAGTCGTAGCAGCTGTCCGGCGCGGCCGGTGCTCACATCGGCAATTTGCCCCTTACCTAAATGTGTCTTCAATACGCCGCTCAGACTCTGTTCCGATGGCTGCCATGGCGCAGAACGCCAGTGCAGGTCATATTCGATATTAAACGGCGAGTCGCGCAGCGGCGTGCTTACGCCAAACCAGTTGGCCGCTTCGCTAATATTTTGTCCGTTAAGTCGGCCCTTTAATGACGTGCGCTGCTCGCCCGGGCGATTAACCCATTCGCCATTGACCGTCAGCCGCGCAGTGCCGCTGTCAATCAAGCCGTTAGTCAGCGTCAGAGTGGTATTTTTCGGCGTCAGCGTGGCCTGCATACGACCGAATTTCTGTCCTCTGATCCAGCACTCGTCGCACATCGCGGCCAGCGCGGGCCAGCGACTGAAATCGATCGCGCTGCTGTCGGCTGGCAGCGGGGAAGCGCTACCATCGTGGCTGCTGGCAAATTCTGGATTGTAATAGAGATAGTTGAGGTGAACGCGCCACGGCGCGTTACGCGCGATGTCCAGTGAACCGCGAATTTCGCGCCCGGTTGCCTTGACCTGCGTGTCACCGGAAACCGTCTGGTTGATGCTGGCATCCAGATCGCGCCACTGCTGACCCGCCAACGTCAGTGCTGGCGTGCGCACAATAATATTTCCCGGCAGATAGCCACTGCCCGCCTGCCCCTGGCCGCCGCCCGCCATCAACCCGAGCCAGGCTTCACCATCCAGCGGCGGCAGATTTAACACCATGCCAGACGTTGCCGGTAAGGCTGGCTTGGTTTTACTGTCGTTGACCCAGATACCCCGATCAATGCGTAATTGCTTGCCCAGTAACCAGCGGCTGTTAAACCTGTGGCTTTCACCCAAGGCACCGCTCAGCTCGAAACTGTTCAGATTACCTTTAGCTGTTACTTTAAGTGGTAACGCGCTGCCGGCGGGTTTATCCAGCGGAGAAGGTAAGTGACTACTTACATTTTTCAGGTCGCCGTCGAGAGTAATATCGTATTTGGCATCACCGCTGTGCGGCAGGGTAATTGCCACTTTGCCGTTCCACGCTGCGCTGCCCTTCAGTCGCCCTGCCAGCTGCTTTGGCAATAAATCGATTTTTGCCGGCTGCCAGTCGCCTTTCAGATTGACACCAATTCGGTAGTCTTTCTCACCTTCAACGGTATTAAAATTGACACCAATTGGTTGTCCAAACCAGCTGGCGCTCATTTCATCACTTTGCAGATTACCGTTGTCATAGCTGAAGCGGCCGGTCAGCTGGCTGAGAGTACTTTCCAGCGGCTTAATCAGTAACGTATTGTTATTCAGCGCCACTTCACCGCTGGCACGCACCTCTTCGCCATCAAGCGGGATATCGAGATGTAAGCGACCACTTACATCCCCGCCAATCTGCAGTTCATCCAGCGCCGCACCCAGCGATGGCTTCAGCGGTGACTGATTAAAATAGTTACGGACATCCGGCCCGGAACCGCTGATATCACCATCAATGATCAGCTTCTCTTTCAGATAGTCAGGGATCACCGCAGTAATATTTTTGCCGTGCACATTACCCAGCATCGCCTCGGGTGCATTCATCCACAGCCCGTCATTGACGAAATCGAGGTCGATAGCCAGATTATTCAGCGCCGGCCAGCCCGGTTCAAACTCGTAGTGACCGTTGCGCAGCGGCACCCAGACTTCAAACATGCCGTCATTATGCTTAAACGGAAACTTCGCAGGATTACCGGCAAAAATCAGCGACGCATTCTGCACCTGACCGCCTTTGATCGCCCCGCTCAGATAGTCGGTCAGCGACTTGCCCATCAAGGGTTCCGGGAAATAGCGCCAGGCATCGCTGGCATCGGTGACATTAATGCCGGCGAGGATATCCAGACGCGGTGGCTGTTCTTTTGGCTGGCTGTAGTTAAAATCGCCCTTCGCCCACAGTGAACGCGCTTTTACATCAAGATCTTTGCCGCTTAAGCTCAGGCCACTGTCGCTGTAGTGCCAGTCAATAGCACCGGTAGCCTGCTGAATCTCCAGTGGCGCGCGGAACATATCCCCATAGGGTAACGTGGCATCGGCGATATCCAGTTGTATCCTGCCATGTGCCACACTTCCGTAGAGTGAACCGTTAAAATGTTCCATTCCCGGCAATAGCCGCCAATGCTGCCAGCTCAGGTTTTTCCAGTGCGCCTGAAAACGCGCCTGTTCCGGCTGTTGCAGCGGCACATCTACCGCCAGCGCCTCAATCTGCCCAAGCGGGTGGATAGCGCGCCAGTTATCCAGCAGCTGAGGAGATAATCGGGCAAACAGTGGGATCAGCGGGTCGAGATATTTGATATCCAAATGGGTTGCCCGCACGCGCAGCTCTTCACCGCGATCCGACCCCGGCAGCAGACCGCTTTCCGGCTGCCAGAACAGCGAGATTTGTCCTTTCGGCCAGGCTTCGCCGTCAGTTTGCAGATTGGTTTCCGGCAGTTGAATCGCCCAGCCGCCGTTAGCCCGTGTGACATGCGCAGTGACATTATCGACATCTAAACGATGCTCGCGTTGATCGCCCTGCCAGCTGGCGCCGCCCTGCTTCAGCCAGATATCACCGTCATACACTTCGCCCTGTTTCAGGCTAAGCCACGCCGCGAGGCTAAAGCGGGCGCTGTCCAGACTGGTATTATCGCGCATCCACTGACCGAGCCACGGTTTAACATCAACATCATCGGCCTTCATCCAGACGCGACCGTTATTGAGTAAACCATTATTATCGTTGAGATCGAGCCGTATCTGCACCACACCATGCTGGCCATTCAGGCTGGAGAGGCTGACTTCGCCCTCAGCACGATGGCGTGCGGGTTCGTTAAGCCAGGTAAGCCGTGGAATCGCCAGCTCCGCACGCTGGCCGGAAGGCGTCAGAAAACTGACGCTGCTGTCGCGCAGATCAAAGTGGTCGAACTGGCGCAAAAACAGATCGCTGATTTTATCGCTTTTAAAACTGCCGCTGTTACTGTCGCTACTCATCAGCGGTGAGTTGGTAGTGAAGTGCAACTGCCAGAAAGTCAGATCGCGAAACTGCCAGCGGGCATGCAGCAGCGATTGCCAGACATCCAGCGCTAAGGTGAGCCGCTCGACAGTCAGCTTTCCGCCATCTTTCAGGCCAATACTGACGTCCCTGACCTCAAGAGTCGGGCCGAAGGTTTGCCAGCTACCGTGCAAGGCGCTGGCGTCAATCTGCAAACCGCTGGCAGATGAGAGGGTGTTAAGGATCGAGGCACGATAGCTGTCCATATGCGGCATCACTAATCGCAAGCCACTGATCAGCAGCGCAACGATGACGATCACTGTTGCGCCTGTTAATAACAGGATCCTCGGCCACTGCCTCACACACCTCTCCTTGTCTTAAATCTGTATAACCTGCCGGGCAATTTTGCTTACCCGCAATGTTGGATAAACCTTTACATCATCACCACGTCAAACTGCTCCTGAGTATAGAGCGGTTCGACCTGGACTTTGACCTGTTTACCAACGAAAATTTCCACTTCCGCCAGCGCGTGAGACTCTTCACTCTTTAACGCTTCCCCTACTGCCGGTGAGACATACACCAGGAAGCGATCGGAATCGTATGCATGATGCACCCGGACAATCTCGCGCATAATTTCGTAGCAGACGGTTTCGACGGTTTTTAACGTGCCGCGCCCTTTACATACCGGGCAGTCGCGACACAGCACGTGCTCAATGCTTTCTCGGGTCCGCTTACGCGTCATTTCCACCAGACCAAGCTGTGAGAAACCGTTAATCCCGGTTTTCACCCGATCCTTACTTAACGCGGTTTCAAGCGAGTGCAGCACCCGACGGCGATGCTCCTCATTATTCATATCGATAAAGTCGATAATAATAATGCCGCCC
This sequence comes from Winslowiella sp. 2C04, assembly GCF_050037805.1. Classification (NCBI taxonomy): domain Bacteria; kingdom Pseudomonadati; phylum Pseudomonadota; class Gammaproteobacteria; order Enterobacterales; family Erwiniaceae; genus Winslowiella; species Winslowiella sp. 2C04. The sequence goes on from NZ_CP188300.1 coordinate 4,294,722, forward strand.
AGGTTACGTAATCGCAGCTGGCGGGCAATCGCCTGCGTTGCTTCGATATTGGTATTAAAGATAGTTTCATCGAGATTACGATGGCCGACAAACGCGCCGGTATTGATATCGACGGTAGTCATCGCTTCGGTTTGATCGATAATCAGGTAGCCACCAGACTTCAGTTCCACCTTACGATCCAGCGAGCGCTGAATTTCGTTTTCAACATCAAACAGATCGAAGATCGGCTGCTTGCCGGTATACAGCTCAAGCTTGTCGGTCATCTCCGGAATATATTCACTGGTGAACTCCACCAGGTGTTCGAAGGTCAGACGTGAATCAATGCGCACCCGATCGAGCGCCGCCCCGGCAAAGTCGCGCAGCACGCGTTGCGATAGCGCCACTTCGCCATACAGACGGCAACGCGTCTGATTACGCTTCTTACGCTCGATGACTTTCGTCCATAAGCGCTTCAGAAAGGCCGCGTCGGATGCCAGCTCATCCTCACCGACGCCTTCAGCAGCGGTGCGAATAATATAACCACCCAGCTCATCGCAATAGCTCGATACCACCGCTTTCAGGCGATCGCGTTCGGCTTCACTTTCGATACGCTGTGAGACGCCAACATGTGAAGCGCCGGGCATAAACACCAGGTAGCGCGACGGCAGTGTTATATCGGTAGTCAAGCGTGCGCCTTTGGTGCCGAGCGGATCTTTTACGACCTGCACCATCAGATCCTGTCCCTGACGCACCAGCTCAGAGATATCACGCACGCTGAAGTTCTTCTGCTCTTCACCGGCGACGCATTCGGTATGCGGCATGATGTCAGAGGCGTGCAAAAATGCGGCTTTATCCAGCCCAATATCGACAAAAGCCGCCTGCATACCCGGTAACACCCGGCTGACGCGACCTTTATAAATATTTCCGACAATGCCGCGACGCGCTTCGCGCTCAATATGAATCTCTTGCAGAATTCCACCATCGATGTACGCAACCCGCGTTTCCGATGGCGTAACGTTAACCAGCAATTCAGCCGTCATGTTGTCCTCTCAGTTCACGCAGAGACTGGAAGTGGCTGAACAGCTCTGCTGTCTCAACCAGAGGGAGTCCGACAACTGCGTGATAACTGCCATTAATTTTTCTGACAAAGTTACCGCCAAGCCCCTGAATACCATAGGCCCCGGCTTTATCCATCGGCTCGCCGCTGGCGACATAGCTGGCAATATCCTCCGCTGATAAGATGCGGAAAGTGACGTCAGTGGTCACCAGACAATCAAGCACCTGCTGCGAGTCGGCCAGCGCCACGGCGGTCATCACCTGATGGGTGGCACCGGAAAGTTTCGCCAGCATTTCGCGGGCATGCTGTTGATCCCGGGGTTTTTCCAGCACTTCACCGTCGAGCACTACGATAGTATCTGCTCCGAGCACCGGCAAATCCAGCGCAGCAACCGCCACACCAGCCAGCGCTTTATCGCGCGCCAGGCGCAGCACATAGTGCGCGGCAGCTTCGCCGTCACCACGCTGCTCTTCAACTTCAGTCGCCAGCCGTTCGAAACGCAAGCCAAGCTGCGTCAACAGTTCACGTCGGCGCGGTGAACCGGAAGCAAGATACAGAGATAGCATAGTTGTCCTTATTGAACAGCGAATTGACGGCGGATCTTTCTCATCAATAAGAATAGCCAGGGCCAGAGAATACCGTCGACGACACTGCTCCAGAAAATTTCTGGTCGGAATGAGACATTAATTACTAAGAATTCAGCCCAGAAAACAATGACATCCATTGCCAGCGACAGAACCATAACCATTAATGCTTGCTGCCACAATGCCAGGTTGCGGAACAGCTGGAATTTAAACGCCACCAGATAGGCGATAATACTTAGCGCCAGCGCACGCACGCCCAGTGTGGAACCGGAGATGAGGTCCATGATGCCCCCCATCAAAAATCCGCTGCCGACATTAACCCGATGCGGCAGCGCCAGCACCCAGTAAATCAGAATCAGCAGCAGCCATGATGGCCGGAACATATAGAACTGATCCGGCCAGGGCATAATTTGCAGCACCAGCGCAACCAAAAAGGAGAGCCAGATAACCCAACGACCATGGCTGCGATAGCTACTCAAGGCTGACCTCCACGGCTGACGGGTGGGTTACGTCCGCTGCCGCTGGCGGCAGGTTGTTGGCTGTTGGTCGAGGGTGCAGTGGCCGCTGGCGGCGTGGTCAGCGCGGCGGGTGCCGGTGGCCCCATCGCACTGGCAGGCGGCAGCACCTGCGGCATCATCTGCATCAGGCGCTCGTTAGCAACGCGATGAACTTCATCCGGTGCCATTGGCATATCACCACGCGTATCCGCGCCCCACAGCAGCAGCAGATAACGTAACCGCTGCAAGCCGGCCGTCGGACGCGCCTGAATCACGGTGTAAGCACGCTGGGTATCCACTTTGACCGAGGACACAACGCCAACCGGATAACCTTCCGGGAAGCGGCCGCCCAGCCCTGAGGTGACCAGCACATCGCCCACGCGGATATCGGTATTACCCGGCAGATGTTCCAGCTGCAGATCTTCAGTACAACCATTACCGGCGGCAATCACGCGAATATCATTGCGTAATACCTGAATCGGCAGCGCATGTGAGGCATCACAAATCAGCAGCACCCGACTGGTGACTTTGCCAACGGCAACCACCTGCCCGACAACGCCTTTATCACTGATTACCGGCTGACCTTCATAAACACCGTTGATGCTGCCTTTGTCGATCACCATCTGATCGGTATAAGGATCGGTTCCGGCAGAGATCACCTGAGTGACCATCTTATGTTCATCCTGACGCAGTGGCGAGCCAAGCAGCTCACGCAGGCGCGCGTTCTCCTGCTTAAACTGGCCCAGCATCAGCAGCTCACTGTTTTTCAGGAAGAGTTCGCGATGCAACGCTTTATTTTCCAGCTCTAATTGCTGGCGGGAGGCCAACGTTTCAGAAACGTTGTCCAGAATTTGACGTGGCCCATTGGCCAGAAAATAGAATGGACTGACAGCAGTGTCCATATAGGTGCGAATCTGGGTAAAAGCCCCCACTCGACTGTCGGCAACGATAACTCCAATTGCCACGATAACCGCCAAAAAAAGGCGCAGCTGCAGGGATGGACCCCTGCTGAAAATCGGCTTCATAAACGCAGCGTATTCCTCGACATCAAGAAAAGGGAGTGATGGCCTGACCACCACTCCCCTGGCAGATTATTCTTCGCTGAACAAATCGCCGCCATGCATGTCGATCATTTCCAGCGCTTTACCACCGCCGCGCGCGACGCAGGTCAGTGGATCTTCTGCGACAACAACCGGAATACCGGTTTCTTCCATCAGCAGACGATCGAGGTTGCGCAGCAGTGCGCCACCTCCGGTGAGCACCATACCGCGCTCGGAAATGTCGGAAGCCAGCTCCGGCGGGCACTGTTCCAGTGCAACCATTACCGCACTGACGATGCCGGTTAACGGCTCCTGCAGCGCTTCAAGAATTTCGTTGGAGTTGAGCGTAAAGCCACGTGGCACACCCTCAGCCAGGTTACGCCCACGAACTTCAATTTCAATCACTTCATCACCCGGATAAGCCGAGCCAATGCCGTGCTTGATACGTTCAGCCGTCGCTTCACCAATCAGTGAACCGTAGTTACGACGCACATAATTAATGATGGCCTCGTCGAAACGGTCACCGCCGATACGAACAGAAGAGGAGTAAACCACACCATTCAACGAGATAACGGCAACTTCGGTAGTACCACCACCGATATCCACGACCATAGAACCGGTCGCTTCAGAAACAGGTAATCCGGCACCGATAGCCGCAGCCATTGGCTCTTCAATCAGGAATACTTCGCGAGCACCTGCTCCCTGAGCAGATTCGCGGATGGCACGGCGTTCAACCTGCGTTGCGCCGACCGGCACACACACCAGCACACGTGGGCTGGGGCGCATAAAACTGTTGCTGTGAACCTGCTTGATAAAATGCTGCAGCATTTTCTCGGTCACAAAGAAGTCAGCGATTACGCCGTCTTTCATTGGGCGAATTGCGGCGATGTTACCCGGCGTACGGCCCAGCATCTGTTTTGCGTCATGACCGACAGCCGCTACGCTCTTTGGGGAGCCAGCGCGATCCTGACGAATAGCAACGACCGAAGGCTCATTCAGAACGATGCCCTGTCCTTTCACATAAATAAGGGTATTGGCGGTACCCAGGTCGATGGACAAGTCGTTGGAAAACATGCCACGAAATTTTTTAAACATACTAAAGGATAATCCTGCAAGCTGGGGGCGGAAAATAAAATCCGCTTACTTTACCAACCACACGAGGCAGCTACAAGGCGCCAGAGCGTTCTGATTCGGTGAAAAGTCAGGCAATTTCTTGCTCATGACATAACCGCAATAGCGACATTACAACCGTAGCCCTGAAATCAGGCACTGTGCTTTCAAAATTATGGCTGGCAAGCGGACATAACATACATAAAATTTAACATTTTTAGGTTTCATCGGTTCACCGACGAAGCCGCCTCGAACCACAACCGCGCGGCTATTCTACGTGAAATCGAGGTTAACGGCAGACTAAACTCGATATCTTTGCGAATATTTTTTTACGTTGCTGTTAACCGGCTGAGAGGCGGCAAAAAAGTCACCCTGACCGCCTGCTACGCCCAGCTCCGACAACGTCTGCCACTCGGATCGTGTTCTGACACCTGCGGCGAAAACACGCGTCGGTGTCACCTTGCATACCTCGATCAAACTTTGTACAAACAGCTGATTCTCAGTACGACGTTCAATATCGCGTACCAGCCCAGGGTGAAGCTTAATAATTTCCACCTTGACCTGTTTAAGATACGCGGTACTCACCATGGTTAATCCTGCCTGGTTGACGGCAATCCGACAGCCAAATCCTTCAAGTAACTGGAAAACTGGCTGTAGTCGATTGATGTGTTGACACACATCCGCTTCTGCAAGTTCAAATAAAATACGTTTTCTTTGCAATTTAGTGCATTGCAGCAGGCTATCACGCAGCCAGCGCTGGAAAGTACGCTGCAATAACGCATCGACGGTGACTGGCATCGCCAGCGTTTCTTCCGGCCAGACGCTCAGTAACGTGATAATCCGTGTGACCAGCAAACGGTCGTAGCTCTCTGCCAGCCCCATTTGTTGAACCGGCTGCATATACTCAGCAGGCAGCAGCTCTTTCTCACCATCAAAGATGCGCGTCAGCATTTCCCGATGATGGACATTACCTTCGCGGGTTACCGCCGGTTTCTGGTACAGCCGTGGCCCACCGAGGTTGAGCGTATGTTCCAGCAGCGTGCGCCATTTAACACTGCCACGCCCCATCTCACTGGTATTCCCCTCACCAACCGACCAGTTGTTGCCGCCCAACAGCGTGGCGTGACGCGTCGCCAGCTCAACATTCTCCATGACCTGTTGGGTGCTTTGGCCGCTGCGCCAGGCGCTGATACCGATGTGGATCATATCGTTACGATCCAGCATGCGCATCGGCGGCAGCGAATCCACTGCCTTAATTAGCTGGCTGGCGATGCTGTCGGCATCCTTTAAGGTGCGGTGCGGTAATAACACCGCAAAGTCACTGCGAAAATAGCGCGCCAACAGCGCGCCTGGATAGCGCATCACAAAGGTCGACAGCATATTGACCAGATCGAACAGATAGTCCTGACGGGTGTTCTGCACATTGTGTTCGCGCAGGGTGTCTAAATCTGGCAGGCGGATCATCATGACCACCCCATGCGCGCCAACGTCCTCCGCATCTTCCAACAGGGTAGCGAGCTGATTATCAAAAAACAGCCGATTATGCAGTCCGGTTTTGGCGTCCTGGGCGGCAAAGGCGCGGATCAGCGTATCAACGCGGATATGCTGTTCACCGGCTTCCTGCAGATCGTTGAGTAACAGATCGATAGCACCGCTGGCTTTAGGCGGCCATTCATGCACCGAACCGCGCTCAATACTGGCGCGCTCGCCGAGGATCACTCTTTGCGCGCGTGACTCGAGGCTCTCCATCCCTTTCAACTGGCGGTAGAGCCAGCGGTGAGAGAGCAGCAGAATCATCATCATAATAATGACCACGCTGACCACCGCGATCACCGTTGAAGTACCAATAAATGAACGGAACCAGGTATTGGCCGGATCGAGCCAGAGGATACGTACCCTCATTTCCGGATGCTTAATCAGCGTGATTTCCGACTGGCTGAAGCGGTTAGGCTCATCTTCGATGAGTGCATTTTGATGGCGGTTGAGTGACAGCAAAGTGTGGAGGTTATCGTGAATCTCGATACGTTCAATGTTGAGCGGCGGCATCATTTTGCGCAGCCAGGGTTCCAGTTCCGCTGCCGTGCTGTACATCAGCGACTGATCGATTTCGGTGGCGATAGTCTGAACCCGCTGCTCGACTTTCTGATAGCTGAGATAGAAGAAACTGAACGCACAGCCCACTAACATCAGCAACATTGCCAATGCACTGAGCAAAGTGATAAACGCAGATAGTTTGGTGGTTAATCGCATCCTTGTGCCTTTTAACTGCGGTGATAAACAACGCCATTAACCAAGCGAGAGGCGATCTGAGGTTAATAACAGTGAAAAAGAGCCGCGCTGAGTCATCAGAATCAGCTTAATGGTAGAAAATAACATAACCGAATGCGCTTTTGTTTGCGCCGCCGCAGTTTACGCCTATTTTTGGCGAGTATAGTTATAGCAACTACATTTTCAGCAGATTGACGGATTATTTCAGGAGATTCTTATGCAAGCATTGCTATTAGAACAATCCGAGGGGAAAACCCTCGCCACCGTAAAAACGGTCTCCCGTGATTTATTGCCGCCAGGCAATGTCACAGTGGATATCAGTTGGTCTGGTATTAATTATAAAGATGCGCTGGCGATCACCGGTAAAGGAAAGATAATCCGCAATTTCCCGATGGTGCCGGGTATTGATTTCGCCGGCACCGTCCATCACAGCGAAGATCCGCGTTTTCATACTGGCCAGGCAGTACTGCTGACCGGCTGGGGCGTCGGTGAACAGCACTGGGGTGGTCTGGCAGAGCAGGCGCGGGTAAACGGCGACTGGCTGGTAGCGATGCCGGAAGGACTGGACGCGCGCAGGGCGATGATTATCGGTACCGCCGGTTTTACTGCCATGCTGTGCGTAATGGCGCTGGAAGAAGGTGGCGTGACGGCGGATAGCGGAGAGGTGCTGGTAACCGGTGCCAGCGGCGGCGTGGGCAGTACTGCAATCGCTCTGCTCAGCGCGCTGGGCTACCGCGTGGTGGCGGTAAGCGGTCGCGAAAGCACGCACGATTATCTGCGCCAGTTGGGTGCCAGCGAGATTCTGCCGCGTAGCGCATTTAACGGCGAGACGCGCCCACTGGAAAAACAGCGCTGGGCAGGAGCGATTGATACCGCCGGCGATCGGGTGCTGGCCAGCGTACTGGCGCAAATGAACTATAACAGCACCGTCGCCGCCTGCGGTCTGGCTGGTGGTTTTTCGCTGCCGACCACGGTAATGCCGTTTATTCTGCGCAATGTGCGCCTGCAAGGCGTGGATTCAGTAATGACACCCGCTGCACGCCGCAGTGAAGCCTGGAAACGTTTACTGAAGATCCTGCCTGCATCGTTTTATCAGCAGGCGACCCGCGAAGTACCGCTGGCCGACGCGGCCGACGCGGCAGCGCGACTGCTTAATAATGATGTTACCGGTCGTACGCTGGTCAAAATCGCGTAACCGGCACAGGACGCGAGGGAGCGCGTCCAGGAAATTTCATATTTTCCGGCAAAAACTCGCCAGTTAAGCCAGCTTGCACCATGCTGATTGCAGTCTCTTCTCCTGCCATGAGGGCGTTCTGATGAAGCCTGTGAATAAACTGACTGAAGCCGACGTTACGCCGGAAAGCGTATTTAACCAGCGCCGCCGCGATATTATAAAAACACTCGGTCTCAGCGCCGCCGCCATGACGCTGCCGGTTACCGCGCGTGCCGACCTGCTGTCGTGGTTTAAAGGCAATGACCGCCCTGCTGCACCTTCCGGTAAACCACTCGATTTCACCAAGCCTGCCGCCTGGCAGACCGATTTAACCTTAACGCCGGAAGATAAAGTTACCGGCTATAACAACTATTACGAGTTTGGCCTTGATAAGGCCGACCCGGCGGCGAATGCCGGTTCGTTGAAAACCACCGACTGGAAAATCCGTATCGACGGTGAAGTTGGCAAGCCAATGACGCTGGATATGGATGACATCTTTAAGCGTTTTCCGCTTGAGCAGCGAATCTACCGCATGCGCTGCGTTGAAGCCTGGTCAATGGTGGTGCCGTGGGTAGGTTTTGAGCTGGGCAAGTTGCTGAAAGCCGCCGAGCCCACCAGCAATGCGCGCTTTGTCGCTTTTCAGACGGTGTATGCACCGGACCAAATGCCCGGCCAGCAGGACCGTTTTATTGGCGGCGGCCTGAAATATCCGTATGTTGAAGGGCTGCGGCTGGATGAAGCGATGAACCCGCTGACGCTGTTAACCACCGGCGTGTACGGTAAAGCATTACCCCCACAAAATGGCGCGCCCATCCGCCTGACGGTGCCGTGGAAATATGGCTTCAAAAATATCAAATCAATTGTGCATATCAGCCTGACCCGCGATCGCCCACCGACCACCTGGAACCTGGCAGGTCCGGAAGAATACGGCTTCTATGCCAACGTGAATCCTCATGTTGACCATCCGCGCTGGTCGCAGGCTACCGAGCGTTTTATCGGTTCTGGCGGCATTCTGGACGTAAAGCGTCAGCCAACCCTGCTGTTTAACGGCTATGCCGAACAGGTGGCCTCACTGTATCGCGGGCTGGATTTGCGGGAGAATTACTGAGTGCGCCTGACACTAAAACAGATTACCGCGCTGAAGGTGCTGCTGCACCTGGCGGCTTTTTTGCCGCTGCTGTGGTTGATCCTTTCTGTCGATCAGGGGTGGTTCAGCGCCGATCCGGCGAAAGATATTCAGCATTTTACCGGCCGAATGGCGCTGAAACTGCTGCTGGCGACGCTGGTGGTCACCCCGCTGGCGCGCTACGCCAGGCAGCCGCTGCTGATTCGCACCCGCCGACTGCTCGGTTTATGGTGTTTTGCCTGGGCCACGCTTCATCTGATCAGTTATTCACTGCTGGAGCTGGGGATCAGCAATCTGCGACTGCTCGGTCAGGAAGTAGTTACCCGCCCTTATCTGCTACTGGGGATGATCAGCTGGCTGCTGCTGCTGGCACTGGCACTGACTTCATTTCAGAAAGCCCAGCGCGCTCTTGGCCGTCGCTGGCAGACTTTGCATAATTTCGTCTATCTGGTGGCGATCCTCACACCGATTCACTATCTTTGGTCGGTGAAGATTTTGTCGCCACAGCCGGTAATTTACGCCATTATTGCAGCGATCTTGCTGGCATGGCGTTACAAGAAGTTTGCTAAGTGGTTTTCCAAATAGCCCCAGATAATGTGTTCCAGCCCGCATATCCTGCAGACAACCGCCAGCCATCATCGGCTCGCGGTTGATAATCTTCGCTGATAAGACCAGTATTTAGCTGCTAATTGCAACGAAATCGATATAATGCCCGCCTTTGCAGGCAATGTGGCGCCAATTTTCATCCTGAAGGGTGACAAATGGTTTTTCACAAGGTATTTTACGCGTTGCCTCAATTATTGCAGGAGATAGCAGCAAGATGGCAGTCAACTTTCATATTCTGCTTTTGAACGGTCCCAACCTCAATTTGCTGGGCACGCGAGAGCCTGAAAAATACGGTAAGACCACATTAGCCGAGATTGTCAGTGACCTGACCTCGCAAGCTGACGCGCTGCAGGTAAAACTCAGCCATCTCCAGTCAAATGCTGAACATGCGTTGATTGATCGCATTCATCAGGCAAAAGGCAATGTCGATTATATCGTCATTAACCCGGCGGCATTCACCCATACCAGCGTGGCTATTCGCGACGCGTTGTTGGCAGTGAGCATTCCGTTTATCGAAGTGCATCTCTCCAATGTGCATGCCCGCGAGCCTTTTCGCCATCATTCATATCTCTCTGATATTTCTGCGGGCGTGATCTGTGGACTTGGCGTCGACGGTTATTCCTGGGCTTTACAAACGGCAGTAAAACGCCTGTCACATTCTAATTAAACAGAGTACGGAACCAAACTCATGGATATTCGTAAGATTAAAAAACTGATCGAACTGGTTGAAGAATCAGGCATCGCTGAACTTGAAATCTCTGAAGGTGAAGAGTCAGTTCGTATCAGCCGCTCCCCTGCAAACATGGGCTACCCAATGATGCAGCAGGCTTACGCATTACCGGCTATGCAACAGCAGCCAGCTCTGGCTAATGCAGTAGCACCAGCTACCACTCCGGTAATGGAAGCGCCGGCAAGCGCTGAGATCAGTGGCCATATCGTACGTTCCCCAATGGTCGGTACTTTCTACCGCACGCCAAGCCCGGACGCAAAAGCGTTTGTGGAAGTGGGCCAGAAAGTGAATGCAGGCGATACCCTGTGCATCGTTGAAGCGATGAAAATGATGAACCAGATCGAAGCCGATAAATCCGGCGTTGTTAAAGCGATTCTGGTCGAAAGCGGTCAGCCAGTTGAGTTTGACGAGCCGCTGGTAGTCATCGAATAACGAGGCGAACCATGCTGGATAAAATTGTAATTGCAAACCGTGGTGAGATCGCGCTGCGCATTCTGCGTGCCTGTAAAGAACTTGGCATCAAGACTGTGGCTGTGCACTCCAGCGCGGACCGCGATCTGAAACACGTCCTGCTGGCCGACGAAACCGTGTGTATCGGTCCGGCCCAGTCGGTCAAAAGCTATCTGAACATTCCTGCGCTAATCTCTGCCGCTGAAATTACCGGCGCGGTAGCGATTCACCCAGGCTATGGCTTCCTGTCCGAGAACGCTGACTTTGCTGAGCAGGTTGAGCGTTCTGGCTTTATCTTTATCGGCCCGAAAGCTGACACTATTCGCCTGATGGGTGATAAAGTTTCGGCGATCAATGCGATGAAGAAAGCCGGTGTTCCGTGCGTACCTGGGTCTGACGGCCCGCTGGGTGACGACATGGAAAAAAACCGTGCCTTCGGTAAGCGCATCGGTTATCCGGTCATCATCAAAGCTTCTGGCGGCGGCGGTGGTCGTGGTATGCGCGTTGTGCGTCAGGAAAAAGATCTGGAACAATCCATTAATATGACCCGTGCGGAAGCGAAAGCCGCTTTCAACAACGATATGGTCTATATGGAGAAGTATCTGGAGAATCCTCGCCACATTGAGATCCAGGTTCTGGCCGACGGCCAGGGTAATGCGATCTATCTGGGTGAACGTGACTGCTCAATGCAGCGTCGTCACCAGAAAGTGGTTGAAGAAGCACCAGCACCAGGCATCACCAGCGAAATGCGTCGTTTTATCGGCGATCGTTGTGCGAAAGCCTGTATCGAAATCGGCTATCGCGGTGCGGGGACTTTCGAGTTCCTGTATGAAAACGGCGAGTTCTATTTCATTGAAATGAACACCCGTATTCAGGTTGAACATCCGGTTACCGAAATGATTACCGGCGTTGACCTGATCAAAGAGCAGCTGCGTATTGCTGCTGGCCAGCCGCTGTCAATCAAGCAAGAAGAAGTGGTTATTCGCGGTCATGCGGTGGAATGCCGTATCAACGCCGAAGATCCAAACTCCTTCCTGCCGAGCCCGGGTAAAATTACCCGCTTCCACGCACCAGGTGGTTTTGGTGTGCGCTGGGAATCGCATATTTACGCCGGTTATACCGTACCGCCGTATTATGACTCAATGATTGGTAAGCTGATCACTTACGGCGAAAACCGTGACGTGGCGATTGCGCGCATGAAGAATGCGCTGGCTGAGCTGATTATCGACGGCATTAAAACTAACGTCGAACTGCAGATGAAAATCATGTCCGACGAAAACTTCCAGCAGGGTGGCACCAATATCCACTATCTGGAGAAAAAACTCGGCCTGCAGGACTAACCGTTCTGATATCGCCAGTTTGTCGTAAAGGCCGGTTTAACCGGCCTTTTTCTTGCGGATTTTTTGCTGAATTATCAGTTGAGGTTGACTTATGGATGCACGTTTTGTGCAGGCGCATAAAGAAGCGCGCTGGTCGTTTGCTCTGGCAGTCGCCTATCTTGCCGCCTGGGCATTAAGCGCCTGGCTGGCTGGCAATGAGATTGGTTTTACCGGGCTGCCGCGCTGGTTTGAACTCTCCTGCCTGTTTGTGCCGCTACTGTTTATTTTTCTCTGCTGGTTGATGATTCGCGTGGTTTTCCGCGATATTCCGCTGGAGGACGATCGTGCAAATTGAAGTGCTTCTGCCACTACTGGGCTATTTGCTGCTGGTCGCCGGGTTATCGGTGTATGCGGTGCGCAAACGCTATGAAGGCAACTTCCTTAACGAATACTTTCTCGGCAGCCGCTCAATGGGCGGTTTCGTATTAGCCATGACGCTTACCACCACCTATATCAGCGCCAGCTCGTTTATCGGTGGCCCGGGAGCCGCCTATAAATATGGTCTGGGATGGGTGCTGCTGGCGATGGTGCAGGTACCGGCGGTCTGGCTGTCACTGGGCGTGCTGGGCAAAAAGTTCGCTATTCTGGCGCGACGCTACAATGCGGTGACGCTGAATGACATGCTGTACGCCCGCTATGGCAGCACGCTACTGGTTTGGTTCGCCAGCCTGAGTTTGTTAGTGGCGTTTATCGGGGCGATGACGGTGCAGTTTATCGGCGGCGCTCGCCTGCTGGAAACCGCCGCCGGCATTCCTTACGACAGCGGTCTGCTGATATTCGGCCTGACTATCGCGCTGTATACCGCATTTGGCGGCTTCCGCGCCAGCGTGCTGAATGATGCAATGCAGGGGCTGGTGATGCTGGCAGGGACTTTCCTGTTGCTGTTTGCCGTGATTCACGCGGCGGGCGGCATGCACGCGGCGATTGATAAGCTGCAGAAAATCGATCCGCAGCTGCTGACCCCGCAGGGTGTCGATCAGATTATCAGCCCGACCTTCCTCGCGTCATTCTCAGTACTGGTATGCTTTGGCGTGATTGGCCTGCCGCATACTGCGGTACGCTGCATCTCGTATAAAGACAGCAAAGCGGTGCATCGTGGCATTATTATCGGCACCATTGTGGTGATGATTCTGATGTCTGGCATGCATCTGGCGGGAGTGCTTGGCCGCGCGGTGATACCGGATCTGAAAATACCCGATCAGGTGATCCCGACGCTAATGATCACCGTACTGCCGCCGTTCGCCGCCGGGATCTTTCTTGCTGCGCCGATGGCAGCGATCATGTCAACGATCAACGCCCAACTGCTGCAATCCTCTGCAACGATCGTGAAAGATCTCTATCTGCGCCTGCGTCCACATCAGCTAACTAATGAACCACTGCTGAAACGCATGTCCGGCATGATAACGCTGGTGCTTGGGTTATTATTATTGCTGGCGGCGTGGAATCCACCCGATATGATCATCTGGCTTAATCTGCTGGCCTTTGGTGGTCTCGAAGCCGTCTTCCTCTGGCCGCTGGTGCTGGGGCTGTACTGGGAGAAAGCCAATGCGGCAGGTGCACTGAGCGGGATGCTGGTCGGTGCCGCTGTCTATACGCTATTAGCCAGTTTAGATATTCAGCTGCTGGGCTTTCATCCGATTGTTCCTGCCCTGCTGCTGAGCCTGATCGCATTTTTGATCGGCAACTTGTTTGGTCGCCCGGCCCCGCAGCCTGACGACGCATCCACCCTATTAGAGTAAGAGAATCGCTATGCCCTGGATACAAATTAAGATCAACACCACTGGTGCTCATGCCGAAGAGCTGGGCGATGCGCTGATTGAACACGGCGCGGTATCCGTTACTTTCCAGGATACCCACGATAATCCGGTATTTGAACCGCTGCCGGGCGAAACGCGTCTGTGGGGCGATACCGATGTGATCGGACTGTTTGATGCCGAAACCGATATGCACGACGTGGTTGCCGGTCTGCAATTTCACCCGCTGCTGGGCGAAGGTTTTCACCACAAGATCGAACAGATCGAAGACAAAGACTGGGAGCGCGAGTGGATGGATAATTTCCATCCAATGCGTTTCGGCAATCGTCTGTGGATCTGCCCAAGCTGGCGCGACGTGCCCGATCCTTCTGCGGTGAATGTCATGCTCGATCCCGGCCTGGCGTTTGGCACCGGTACTCACCCGACGACCGCACTGTGCCTGGCGTGGCTTGATGGCCTCGACTTGCAGGGCAAAACCGTCATCGACTTCGGCTGTGGCTCCGGCATTCTGGCGATTGCAGCTCTGAAACTGGGTGCCGCGCAGGCGATTGGCATCGATATCGATCCGCAGGCGATTCAGGCCAGCCGCGATAACGCCGAGCGTAACGGTGTTTCAGAGCGTTTGTCGCTCTACCTGCCGCATCAGCAGCCGGAAAACCTGTCTGCCGACGTGGTGGTAGCCAATATCCTCGCGGGTCCGTTACGTGAGCTGTCACCGCTAATTAGCGTGCTGCCAAAACAGGGCGGACACCTCGGCCTTTCCGGCGTACTCGCCAGCCAGGCAGACAGCGTTTGTGAAGCCTATGCTGATAAATTTGCTCTTGATCCGGTCGCCGAAAAAGAGGAATGGTGCCGGATTACAGGCATTCGCCGCTAATTACCGGTTTTCCAGCGCCGCTACCCTTTCCACTTAGGTGAAACTCTGTAGCGGCGCTTTTAGCACGTCAGTTATCACGTAAACCGCCGTTTATGGCGTGATTTATGTTGCTTACAGGCTCACAAAAAAAGAAAAATCTTTGTACACAATTTCGTCGTTATTTTTTAACTCATTGTATAGAAAGGTAAAATATCAGAGCACCTACCTCCGAGGCGGTTTTGCTTGATCTGTTACTGCCAATTGTTCAAAGTTTGGCCTTTCATCTTCGTTAAAAAATGCGTAATATACGCCGCCTTGCGAACATATATGGTCACTTCTTTTCATGCGCATAGGACAACACCAGCTTCGTAATCGTTTGATAGCAGCCCCGATGGCCGGTATTACTGACAGGCCGTTCAGGACGCTCTGTCATGACATGGGGGCCGGAATGACCGTATCGGAGATGTTATCGTCTAACCCGGAAGTTTGGGCGAGCGATAAATCCCGTTTGCGTATGGTACACAGTGACGAGCCCGGGATTCGCACCGTGCAAATTGCCGGATGTGACCCTGATGAGATGGCACAAGCTGCGCGTTATAATGCTTTATCTGGCGCGCAGATCATCGATATCAATATGGGCTGCCCGGCCAAAAAAGTGAATCGCAAGATGGCAGGTTCGGCACTGCTGCAACACCCGGAGCTGGTGAAGTCTATCCTCTCTGCGGTGGTCAATGCCGTTGACGTACCGGTGACCTTAAAGATTCGCACCGGCTGGGATACAGACAATCGCAACTGCGTAGAGATTGCCCAATTGGCTGAGCGCTGTGGTATTCAGGCCCTGACAATACATGGACGCACACGCGCCTGTTTGTTCAACGGTGACGCTGAATATGACAGCATTCGGACAGTTAAGCAGAACGTTTCCATTCCGGTTATCGCGAATGGAGACATTACTGACCCGCACAAAGCCAGAGCAGTACTCGACTATACGGGGGCTGATGCCCTGATGATAGGCCGTGCTGCTCAGGGAAGACCGTGGATCTTCCGGGAAATCCAGCACTATCTGGACACTGGGGAGCTGCTGGCACCGATGCCGCTGGCAGAAGTTAAGCGCTTGCTCATCGGGCACTTACGGGAACTGCACGACTTTTACGGTCAGCGCAAGGGATACCGTATTGCCCGGAAGCACGTCTCCTGGTATCTCCAGGAGCACGCCCCGAACGACCAGTTTCGGCGCACATTCAACGCCATTGAGGATGCCAGCGAACAGCTGGAGGCGTTGGAGGCATACTTCGAAAAACTTGCGTAAACAGAAATAAAGAGCTGACAGAACTATGTTCGAACAACGCGTAAATTCTGACGTACTGACCGTTTCTACCGTTAACTCACAGGATCAGGTTACCCAAAAGCCTCTGCGTGACTCGGTCAAACAGGCACTGAAGAACTATTTTGCTCAATTGAATGGTCAAGATGTCAATGATCTGTATGAGCTGGTATTGGCTGAAGTTGAACAGCCTTTGTTGGACATGGTGATGCAATATACCCGTGGCAACCAGACCCGTGCAGCCCTGATGATGGGCATCAACCGCGGTACGCTGCGTAAGAAACTGAAAAAATACGGCATGAACTGATTAATCAGCTAAATGTCTGAATAAAGGCGCTTTTATCTTCTGATAAAGCGCCTTTTTCTTTGTATGCAGTTATGCCCCACTTCAGTGGTTGATTGTGCTGCTGGCAATCAGAAATACGTTTACTTCACTGGCTGAACACTCTTCCAGATTTGCATCGCTTTGGGTAATCACTTCATAAGCTTTGCCGCTATTATCATGGAAAATAAAATGCCAGATCTCAGTGGTTATCCCACCCGCTTTCTTTTGCGCCGCCAACTGTTTAATCTCAGTTTTTGTCCTGTCCAGATGAGTAATATCGGCAATATTATTATTCTTCAACCATACTTCGGCCATATTCATTGGCCATGAATGGCAATCCGCTTTCTTTGCACTGACAGAAAAAGAAAAAAGCAGGCATGTTAACAATATGAGTTTATTCACCAAATCACCTCCAGTTGCCGATCGCCACTAGTCCATATTCTCCTTCGCACATCAGGCGGCATAACAATGCAGCCATTTGAAGCCTCACCCGGATTTTCAATACTATCACCGTGAATAAGAAAACCGGCACGGCCATACATTACGTTGCCATGAGAGGGCTGCAGACGCATTGAATAAGGACCAGTATGAGGATGATGAAACGGATTGGTGATCGTGTAGTTCCCTCGAGGAAGCGGCCCAATATCGACTCTGTCCTGCATATCGGGAATATTTTTACCCTCGTCTTTGCCAGCGTAACCTGTAGCAACCAACCTGCCATTGTGAGACAACTGCCCGGTACTTTGTTGATATATCCATGCCATAACTGCTCTCCTTGTCCATAACTCATCCATTGAGTTACGCAATAACAACATAGTATTAAACCAACAGCCACAACCTTGCAATCACGTAAATTTACTATCAAAGACAATGATTTAGGCGTAGAATAATCAAGCGTCACCAATAGTCTTCGACTAAGTTTCTGATAAGATTACAGTAACTAAGTTTCGGTTCATTGTGTTAACGGTGCTGCTGCCAAAGTGAGCACTGTGGAATACCCGCCTGCGGTCGGACTTCTCTGACTTATGTAAAGTTTCAGCAAAGCCCTCAACTTCTGGTCATTAACGATGTCTGATGCAATGTACCGCGATAGATTAATTTCTTTATGCGTTACACCATCCACTTATGCATAAAGAGAAAATAATGAAAGCACCAAAAGCGCCACCGGCCTTCTCTCGCGATCTGCTCCACCCGCGTTACTGGTCGACATGGGCAGGCCTGGGTCTGCTTTTTCTGCTGGTCCAGCTTCCTTTCCCGCTACTGGAAAAGCTCGGCACCTGGATGGGACGCACCTCAATGCGCTTCCTGAAGCGCCGTGTGCGCATTACCCGCCGTAATCTGGAACTCTGCTTCCCGGACCTGCAATCGGAAATTCTCGAGCAGCGCATCGTCAGCAATTTCGAATCGTTGGGTATGGGCCTGCTGGAAACCGGTATGGCCTGGTTCTGGTCAGATGCACGTGTGAAACGTTGGTTCACCGTCAATGGCCTGCATAATCTGCAAAAGGCACAGGAAAATAAACGCGGCGCGCTGATTATTGGTGTGCACTTTATGTCGCTCGAACTGGGTGGCCGTGCAATGGGCATCTGCCAGCCGATGATGGCGATGTATCGCCCGCACAACAATAAAATGATGGAGTGGGTACAAACCAAAGGTCGTATGCGCTCCAACAAAGCGATGATTAACCGTCGCGATCTGCGCGGTATGGTTAGCGCGCTAAAACAGGGTGAAGCCGTTTGGTTCGCTCCTGACCAGGATTACGGCCCGAAGGGCAGCGTGTTTGCACCGCTGTTCGCCGTGCCACAAGCTGCCACCACCAGCGGTACTTACATGCTGGCGCGTCTGGCTAATCCGGCAATGGTAACCGTGGTATTGATTCGTAAAGAGAATGGTAGCGGTTATGAACTGGTGATCCAGCCTGAACTGCGTGATTACCCGTTGGAAGATGAACATCACGCCGCAGCCTATATGAATAAAGTGATTGAGCAGGAAATCATGCGTGCGCCAAGCCAGTATATGTGGCTACATCGCCGCTTTAAAACCCGGCCAGCCGGCGCCTCTTCGCTCTATTAATTCCCTCCTTGTAAAAAAGCCCGTCTGTTATCAGACGGGCTTTTTTTTTGCCCATTCTTAAATCGGACATCTGCAAGTGCGCTGCCGGTCACAATGCTGATATCTGGTGAAAATTTTTGCACTAATTGTGATCGCCCCGTCTGGCTTTGCCTCTCTTTGGTGCGGATATTAGACAAACTATCTGGTTACCTTAGGTTATTAATATCTCTTTCTAGCTAATTCAGGATTCCGCAACTTTGGCATTGCGTTTGCAGAGTGGTGGATGGCTAACAGCCGCAGACAGGAAAAGTGCACGACCTTTAAGTGTACTAAACACATAAAAAAACACTACGTCACACAGGATGCCTTATGAATAAGATGATGCTTTCAACTCTGGTAGCTACTGCCACGCTGCTCGCAGCCACCAGTCAGGCATATGCTGGCGCCACGCTGGATGCGATTAAGAAGAAAGGCTTTGTGCAGTGCGGTATCAGTGACGGTTTGCCTGGCTTCTCTTATGCTGATGCCAGCGGCAAATTTACCGGCCTGGATGTGGATATCTGTCGTGCTACCGCAGCGGCAGTATTTGGTGATGCCAATAAAGTAAAATATACCGCACTGACAGCCAAAGAGCGCTTTACCGCTCTGCAATCTGGCGAAGTCGATATCCTGTCACGTAATACCACCTGGACCTCAGCACGGGATGGCGGCATGGGCTTTATGTTTGCCGGTGTCAACTACTACGACGGTATCGGCTTCCTGACGCACAACAAAGCAGGATTAAAAAGTGCTAAGGAGCTTGATGGCGCAACCGTTTGCATTCAGGCAGGCACCGATACCGAACTGAACGTCGCCGATTACTTCAAAGCTAATAACATGAAGTATATCCCGGTAACCTTCGACCGCTCAGATGAATCAGCAAAAGCGCTGGACACTGGCCGCTGCGATACCCTGGCTTCTGACCAGTCACAGCTGTATGCACTGCGTATAAAACTGGGTAAACCTGAAGAATTTATCGTATTGCCGGAAGTGATCTCTAAAGAGCCGCTGGGCCCGGTTGTTCGACGGGGCGATGATGACTGGTTCACTATCGTCAAATGGTCATTTAACGCCATGCTCAATGCGGAAGAAATGGGTGTTTCATCAAAGAATGTCGATCAGATGGCAGCCAAACCTACCACGCCAGATATGGCTCACTTATTAGGTACTGAGGGTGATTTCGGAAAGGATTTGAAACTCGACAACAAGTGGGCGTTCAACATCATCAAACAGGTAGGCAACTATCAGGAAAGTTTTGATCGTAACGTCGGTAAAGACAGCGCGCTAAAAATTGCTCGTGGTCAGAATGCTCTCTGGAAAGATGGCGGCATCCAGTACGCACCGCCGGTTCGTTAATCCCCCCTGTCTACCGGGCACCGCACACGCGGTGCTCAGGCCAGAGTTCTTGTAGCTGAGGTTTCATCATGTCTCAACGCCCAACCGTCAAAAGGGATTTTTCCTTCAGTAATCCTGCGGTGCGCGCATGGCTATATCAGATTATCGCGATTGTCGCGGTGCTGGTAGTTGTGGGATATTTGGTTCACAACACCGTGATTAACCTGTCCAACCGCGGCATTACCTCCGGCTTTGGCTTTCTCGAACGCAGTGCAGGTTTCGGTATTGTGCAGCATCTGATTGATTATTCAGATGGCGATACCTACGCACGGGTGTTTCTTGTCGGCCTGACCAACACGCTGCTGGTCTCCGCACTTTGTATTGTTTTTGCATCATTGCTGGGGTTTTTCATCGGCCTGGCCCGCTTGTCTGACAACTGGCTGTTGCGAAAAATCGCCAATATCTATATCGAAACCTTCCGTAATATCCCGCCGTTGTTGCAGATCTTTTTCTGGTATTTTGCGGTACTGCGCAATTTACCCGGCCCGCGCCAGGCATTAAGCGCTTTCGATCTCGCCTTTGTCAGTAACCGCGGTCTCTACTTACCTTGGCCGGAATCTGCGCCTGGCACTCTGCCATTTCTGATCGCGTTGATGATAGCGATTGCTGGCAGCATCGGGTTATTCCGTTTTAATCGTAAACACCAGCTAAAAACCGGCCAGCTGCGTCGTAGCTGGCCGGCGGCGCTGGCGATGCTGATTCTGTTACCGTTGGGCGCTCATCTGATTTTCGGCGCGGCGGTGCACTGGAACGTGTCCGAACTGAGCGGCTTTAACTTCCGTGGAGGCTTTGCACTGATACCCGAGCTGGCGGCGCTGACCCTGGCACTGTCGATTTATACCTCTTCGTTTATCGCTGAGGTGATTCGCTCAGGCATTCAGTCGGTACCGCATGGTCAGAGCGAAGCTGCACTTTCATTGGGATTACCGAATCCGGTCACCCTGCGTCAGGTGATTATCCCGCAGGCGATGCGGGTGATTATTCCTCCGCTAACCAGCCAGTATCTTAATGTCGTAAAAAACTCATCGCTGGCAGCAGCTATCGGCTATCCGGATATGGTGTCGTTGTTTGCCGGAACGGTGCTTAACCAGACCGGTCAGGCGATTGAAACTATCGCCATCACCATGGCGGTCTACCTGACCATCAGCTTGTCTATTTCGCTGTTGATGAATATCTATAACCGCAAAATCGCCCTGGTTGAGCGTTAAGAGAACGGTGCCATTATGACTGTAACCACTCATGAAATACCGCCCGTGCCGACCAATGCGTTTTCTCGCGCGGTGAAATGGGCTAGAAAGAATCTGTTTTCCAGCTGGACCAATTCCCTGTTAACGCTTTTCTGCGTCTGGGTGATCTGGAGCCTGCTTCCCCCTGCACTTAACTGGCTAATCTTCCAGGCAAACTGGTTTGGCACAACCCGTGCCGACTGTACTAAGGAGGGTGCATGCTGGGTGTTTATCCACGCCCGCTTTGGTCAGTTCATGTATGGGCTCTATCCGCACGAGCTACGCTGGCGCATTAATCTGGCGCTGGTCATTGGCTTGCTGTCGATTATACCCATGTTTATCAAAAGTCTGCCGCGCCGTGGCCGCTATATCGCCGTCTGGGCGGTGACTTATCCTGTCATCGCCTGGTTATTGCTGTACGGAGGCTGGTTTGGCCTGGAGCGCGTTGAAACACGACAGTGGGGTGGCTTAACTCTGACGCTAATCATCGCTGCAATTGGTATTGCAGGCGCACTGCCGTTGGGGATTCTGCTGGCGTTAGGTCGCCGTTCACATATGCCGGTGGTCCGCACATTATCGATAATCTTTATCGAGTTCTGGCGCGGCGTACCGCTGATTACCGTGCTATTTATGTCTTCGGTGATGCTGCCGCTATTTTTGGCGGAGGGCACCAGTATCGACAAACTGGTACGCGCCCTGGTTGGAGTGATCCTGTTCCAGTCAGCTTATGTGGCTGAAGTAGTGCGCGGTGGTCTACAGGCGCTGCCAAAAGGCCAGTACGAAGCGGCTGAATCGCTGGCGCTGGGTTACTGGAAAACGCAAGGGCTGGTGATACTGCCACAGGCGCTGAAGATGGTAATTCCGGGGCTGGTAAACACCATTATTGCACTGTTTAAAGATACCAGTCTGGTCATCATCATTGGTCTGTTTGATCTTTTCAGTAGTGTTCAGCAGGCAACCGTCGACCCGACCTGGCTTGGTATGTCGACCGAAGGCTATGTTTTTGCTGCTCTGGTCTACTGGATTTTCTGTTTCAGCATGTCGCGCTATAGCCAGCATCTGGAGAAGCGCTTTCACACCGGGCGTACACCGCACTGAGGTTTAAAATGACGATGACTAATTCTGACAACGCGATGATGATTACGCTCGAAAATGTTAACAAGTGGTTCGGGCAGTTTCATGTCCTGAAAGATATTAATCTGAAGGTCAAACCGCGCGAGCGTATCGTTCTGTGTGGTCCTTCCGGCTCAGGTAAATCTACAACTATTCGTTGTATCAATCATCTGGAAGAGCATCAGAAAGGGCGCATCGTGGTCGATGGGACGTTGCTGAATGATGACCTGCGTAACATTGAGCGCGTACGTACCGAAGTCGGCATGGTGTTCCAGCACTTTAATCTGTTCCCCCACCTTACTGTGTTACAGAACTGTACTCTGGCACCGATCTGGGTGCGCAAGACGCCAAAGAAAGAAGCGGAAGAGCTGGCCATGCATTACCTGCAACGCGTGCGCATTGCAGAGCATGCACATAAATTTCCTGGGCAGCTTTCAGGTGGTCAGCAACAACGCGTGGCGATTGCCCGTTCACTCTGTATGAAGCCGAAGATCATGCTGTTTGATGAACCCACCTCGGCGCTCGATCCGGAAATGGTGAAGGAAGTGCTGGATACCATGATTGGGCTGGCGGAGGACGGTATGACTATGCTGTGCGTCACCCATGAGATGGGCTTTGCGCGTACCGTTGCCGATCGGGTGATCTTTATGGATCGTGGTGAAATCGTTGAGGAAGCGCCACCGCAGCAATTTTTCTCCAATCCTCAGTCCGAGCGTACTCGTGCATTTCTGTCGCAGGTTATTCACTAACCGACCGGCTGTACAATTCGCTGCATGTCATCGCACCCTGCTGCCACTTGTTGGCATCGGGGGCGATATTTGACCGAAAATGATTCACAGTCTGAATGCAACACAGACAAAAAAGCCCCATGCTTTCGCATGGGGCTTTTTTGTTTAATTAATGCCTGGCAGTTCCCTACTCTCGCATGGGGAGACCCCACACTACCATCGGCGCTACGGCGTTTCACTTCTGAGTTCGGCATGGGGTCAGGTGGGACCACCGCGCTAAAGCCGCCAGGCAAATTCTTTATTTACCGAACTCATGCTTTAATACTGGTGCTGATACCCAGAGTCGAACTGGGGACCTCACCCTTACCAAGGGTGCGCTCTACCAACTGAGCCATATCAGCAAAACTGCAGGTGACGATTACGTCACTTTACTTAATTTGATGCCTGGCAGTTCCCTACTCTCGCATGGGGAGACCCCACACTACCATCGGCGCTACGGCGTTTCACTTCTGAGTTCGGCATGGGGTCAGGTGGGACCACCGCGCTAAAGCCGCCAGGCAAATTCTGTTATCCGCGCCGCCCTGCAGGCCACGCGAATCAATCCGTTTCGAACAAGCTGAATATTGATGGTTCTCTCACACACAACCACCAAAACACTTCTGGCGTTGTAAGGTTAAGCCTCACGGGTCATTAGTACCGGTTAGCTCAACGCATCGCTGCGCTTACACACCCGGCCTATCAACGTCGTAGTCTTCAACGTCCCTTCAGGACCCTCAAGGAGTCAGGGAGAATTCATCTCGAGGCAAGTTTCGCGCTTAGATGCTTTCAGCGCTTATCTTTTCCGCATTTAGCTACCGGGCAATGCCATTGGCATGACAACCCGAACACCAGTGATGCGTCCACTCCGGTCCTCTCGTACTAGGAGCAGCCCCTCTCAATTCTCCAGCGCCCACGGCAGATAGGGACCGAACTGTCTCACGACGTTCTAAACCCAGCTCGCGTACCACTTTAAACGGCGAACAGCCGTACCCTTGGGACCTACTTCAGCCCCAGGATGTGATGAGCCGACATCGAGGTGCCAAACACCGCCGTCGATATGAACTCTTGGGCGGTATCAGCCTGTTATCCCCGGAGTACCTTTTATCCGTTGAGCGATGGCCCTTCCATTCAGAACCACCGGATCACTATGACCTGCTTTCGCACCTGCTCGAGCCGTCACTCTCGCAGTCAAGCCAGCTTATGCCATTGCACTAACCTCACGATGTCCGACCGTGATTAGCTGACCTTCGTGCTCCTCCGTTACTCTTTAGGAGGAGACCGCCCCAGTCAAACTACCCACCAGACACTGTCCCCACGCCGGATTACGGCGCCAGGTTAGAACATCAAACATTAAAGGGTGGTATTTCAAGGTTGGCTCCACGCAGACTGGCGTCCACGCTTCGAAGCCTCCCACCTATCCTACACATCAAGGCTCAATGTTCAGTGTCAAGCTGTAGTAAAGGTTCACGGGGTCTTTCCGTCTTGCCGCGGGTACACTGCATCTTCACAGCGAGTTCAATTTCACTGAGTCTCGGGTGGAGACAGCCTGGCCATCATTACGCCATTCGTGCAGGTCGGAACTTACCCGACAAGGAATTTCGCTACCTTAGGACCGTTATAGTTACGGCCGCCGTTTACCGGGGCTTCGATCAAGAGCTTCTCCTTGCGGATAACCCCATCAATTAACCTTCCGGCACCGGGCAGGCGTCACACCGTATACGTCCACTTTCGTGTTTGCACAGTGCTGTGTTTTTAATAAACAGTTGCAGCCAGCTGGTATCTTCGACTGGCTTCAGCTCCGGGAGCAAGTCCCTTCACCTACGCGCCAGCGTGCCTTCTCCCGAAGTTACGGCACCATTTTGCCTAGTTCCTTCACCCGAGTTCTCTCAAGCGCCTTGGTATTCTCTACCTGACCACCTGTGTCGGTTTGGGGTACGATTTCGTGTTACCTGGAGCTTAGAGGCTTTTCCTGGAAGCATGGCATCAGTTACTTCACCACCGTGGTGGCTCGTCATCACGCCTCAGCCTTAGAGCATTCCGGATTTGCCTGGAATGCAAGCCTACACGCTTAAACCGGGACAACCGTCGCCCGGATAACCTAGCCTTCTCCGTCCCCCCTTCGCAGTAACACCAAGTACAGGAATATTAACCTGTTTCCCATCGACTACGCTTTTCAGCCTCGCCTTAGGGGTCGACTCACCCTGCCCCGATTAACGTTGGACAGGAACCCTTGGTCTTCCGGCGAGCGGGCTTTTCACCCGCTTTATCGTTACTTATGTCAGCATTCGCACTTCTGATACCTCCAGCAGACCTCACAGTCCACCTTCGACGGCTTACAGAACGCTCCCCTACCCAACAACACATAGTGTCGCTGCCGCAGCTTCGGTGCATGGTTTAGCCCCGTTACATCTTCCGCGCAGGCCGACTCGACCAGTGAGCTATTACGCTTTCTTTAAATGATGGCTGCTTCTAAGCCAACATCCTGGCTGTCTGTGCCTTCCCACATCGTTTCCCACTTAACCATGACTTTGGGACCTTAGCTGGCGGTCTGGGTTGTTTCCCTCTTCACGACGGACGTTAGCACCCGCCGTGTGTCTCCCGTGATAACATTCTCCGGTATTCGCAGTTTGCATCGGGTTGGTAAGCCGGGATGGCCCCCTAGCCGAAACAGTGCTCTACCCCCGGAGATGAGTTCACGAGGCGCTACCTAAATAGCTTTCGGGGAGAACCAGCTATCTCCCGGTTTGATTGGCCTTTCACCCCCAGCCACAAGTCATCCGCTAATTTTTCAACATTAGTCGGTTCGGTCCTCCAGTTAGTGTTACCCAACCTTCAACCTGCCCATGGCTAGATCACCGGGTTTCGGGTCTATACCCTGCAACTTAACGCCCAGTTAAGACTCGGTTTCCCTGCGGCTCCCCTATACGGTTAACCTTGCTACAGAATATAAGTCGCTGACCCATTATACAAAAGGTACGCAGTCACCCTGATAAATCAAGGCTCCCACTGCTTGTACGTACACGGTTTCAGGTTCTGTTTCACTCCCCTCGCCGGGGTTCTTTTCGCCTTTCCCTCACGGTACTGGTTCACTATCGGTCAGTCAGGAGTATTTAGCCTTGGAGGATGGTCCCCCCATATTCAGACAGGATGTCACGTGTCCCGCCCTACTCATCGAACTCACAACAAGTGCAGCTTCGTGTACGGGGCTATCACCCTGTATCGCGCCACTTTCCAGAGGCTTCCACTGCTGCACAAACTGATTCAGGTTCTGGGCTGTTCCCCGTTCGCTCGCCGCTACTGGGGGAATCTCGGTTGATTTCTTTTCCTCTGGGTACTTAGATGTTTCAGTTCCCCAGGTTCGCCTCATTAAGCTATGTATTCACTTAATGATAATGCAACGGATTGCATTGGGTTTCCCCATTCGGGTATCGACGGTTGTAGCGCCTCATATCGGCTTACCGTCGCTTATCGCAGATTAGCACGCCCTTCATCGCCTCTGACTGCCAGGGCATCCACCGTGTACGCTTAGTCGCTTAACCTCACAACCCACAAGTGTTTCCACTGCGGTTGCAAGCATTTGAGAGACTCGAACACATCGCGATTCATTTCTTATTACGGAGAAATGAGACGACGCGTCGTTTCAATTTTCAGCTTGTTCCGGATTGTTAAAGAGCATAATACTTCGCAGCACACCGTTGCCGGTTTGCTCTGAAGTATTTTTTGAGTAAACAGTATGGTGGAGCTAAGCGGGATCGAACCGCTGACCTCCTGCGTGCAAGGCAGGCGCTCTCCCAGCTGAGCTATAGCCCCATACAGTTACTGCAGAGACCATCTACTACCACTCACCAGGAGTCACATCTCTCTTTTGAAGAAATGCTAATTCGTTCTCAGGCAAGGCGTGCGGGAGGGAAGTTTACTTCGGTAAACGACCGACTGCATAACGCAGCATGAGAAGGAATTTGGTAGGCCTGAGTGGACTTGAACCACCGACCTCACCCTTATCAGGGGTGCGCTCTAACCACCTGAGCTACAAGCCTGTAGAGGTTTTTTCTGCTCGTTACTTTTTCATCAGACAATCTGTGTGGGCACTACGCGGGTATCTTCACATAGGTAAGGAGGTGATCCAACCGCAGGTTCCCCTACGGTTACCTTGTTACGACTTCACCCCAGTCATGAATCACAAAGTGGTAAGCGCCCTCCCGAAGGTTAAGCTACCTACTTCTTTTGCAACCCACTCCCATGGTGTGACGGGCGGTGTGTACAAGGCCCGGGAACGTATTCACCGTAGCATTCTGATCTACGATTACTAGCGATTCCGACTTCACGGAGTCGAGTTGCAGACTCCGATCCGGACTACGACGCACTTTATGAGGTCCGCTTGCTCTCGCGAGGTCGCTTCTCTTTGTATGCGCCATTGTAGCACGTGTGTAGCCCTGGCCGTAAGGGCCATGATGACTTGACGTCATCCCCACCTTCCTCCGGTTTATCACCGGCAGTCTCCTTTGAGTTCCCGACATGACTCGCTGGCAACAAAGGATAAGGGTTGCGCTCGTTGCGGGACTTAACCCAACATTTCACAACACGAGCTGACGACAGCCATGCAGCACCTGTCTCACGGTTCCCGAAGGCACTAAGGCATCTCTGCCGAATTCCGTGGATGTCAAGGCCAGGTAAGGTTCTTCGCGTTGCATCGAATTAAACCACATGCTCCACCGCTTGTGCGGGCCCCCGTCAATTCATTTGAGTTTTAACCTTGCGGCCGTACTCCCCAGGCGGTCGACTTAACGCGTTAGCTCCGGAAGCCACGCCTCAAGGGCACAACCTCCAAGTCGACATCGTTTACGGCGTGGACTACCAGGGTATCTAATCCTGTTTGCTCCCCACGCTTTCGCACCTGAGCGTCAGTCTTCGTCCAGGGGGCCGCCTTCGCCACCGGTATTCCTCCAGATCTCTACGCATTTCACCGCTACACCTGGAATTCTACCCCCCTCTACGAGACTCAAGCTTGCCAGTTTCAAATGCAGTTCCCAGGTTGAGCCCGGGGATTTCACATCTGACTTAACAAACCGCCTGCGTGCGCTTTACGCCCAGTAATTCCGATTAACGCTTGCACCCTCCGTATTA
Organism: Winslowiella sp. 2C04; assembly: GCF_050037805.1. Lineage (NCBI taxonomy): Bacteria > Pseudomonadati > Pseudomonadota > Gammaproteobacteria > Enterobacterales > Erwiniaceae > Winslowiella > Winslowiella sp. 2C04. The sequence goes on from NZ_CP188300.1 coordinate 4,322,736, forward strand.
CCGCGGCTGCTGGCACGGAGTTAGCCGGTGCTTCTTCTGCGGGTAACGTCAATGACGAAGGTTATTAACCCTCATCCCTTCCTCCCCGCTGAAAGTACTTTACAACCCGAAGGCCTTCTTCATACACGCGGCATGGCTGCATCAGGCTTGCGCCCATTGTGCAATATTCCCCACTGCTGCCTCCCGTAGGAGTCTGGACCGTGTCTCAGTTCCAGTGTGGCTGGTCATCCTCTCAGACCAGCTAGGGATCGTCGCCTAGGTGAGCCGTTACCCCACCTACTAGCTAATCCCATCTGGGTTCATCCGATGGTGTGAGGCCCGAAGGTCCCCCACTTTGGTCTTGCGACGTTATGCGGTATTAGCTACCGTTTCCAGTAGTTATCCCCCTCCATCGGGCAGATCCCCAGACATTACTCACCCGTCCGCCACTCGTCACCCAGGGAGCAAGCTCCCCTGTGCTACCGTTCGACTTGCATGTGTTAGGCCTGCCGCCAGCGTTCAATCTGAGCCATGATCAAACTCTTCAATTAAAAAGCTTGATGCTCAAAGAATTAAAACTGTTATTCGTAATGAATATAGTAGTCACTCTTGAGACTTGATATTTCAAATTTTTTCCATCCGAGGATGGTTTGCGATATCAACCCTGCGAGTGCCCACACAGATTGTCTGATAAATTGTTAAAGAGCAGTGCAATCAGCGATTTGGCTTGCTGTTGCGAGGTGGCGTATATTACGCTTTCCTCCTTCAGAGTCAACCTCTTTTTCAGAAGTTTTTCTCCGGCGGTTCAGAACTTCCTGAACCTCTCAACACCGTGGCTGGTAAGCCGTTGTTCCGTGTCGATGGAGGCGCATTATAGGGATCCGAATTTAATGCACAAGCCTTTTTTCGATCTTTTATTTTGGTTGCTGAGTTTTCAATCTTTTCGCTGAGATCTCGTTCGATCCGCGCAATTTTGCCGCACAATTAACGCTATTCATTGATAGCAATCCGGCGTAAACATTATCCTTCAATGACATCATCACAGGAGAACAACTCTATGCCCGCAGTTTTACGTGCTTTTAAACAAAAGTTTCCTCAATTAGGCGAACGCGTAATGGTCGATGCGTCGAGCGTGGTGGTCGGTGATGTCTCACTGGCGGACGATGTCAGTATCTGGCCACTGGTAACGATTCGCGGTGACGTTCATAAGGTAGCGATCGGCAAACGTACGAATATTCAGGACGGCAGCGTACTGCATGTAACCCATCAGTCGTCATATAATCCGGAAGGTCATCCACTGATCATCGGTGAAGACGTAACGATCGGTCATAAAGTGATGCTGCATGGTTGCACCATTGGTAATCGCGTGCTGGTGGGTATGGGATCGATTTTGCTGGATGGCGTAATAGTAGAAGACGATGTGATGATTGGCGCCGGCAGTCTGGTGGCTCCGGGTAAAAGGCTGGAAAGTGGTTATCTCTATATAGGTAGCCCGGCGAAGCAAGCACGACCACTGTCAGAAAAAGAGATCGCCGGGTTACTCTACTCCTCCAGCAACTATGTTGGCTGGAAGGATGATTACTTAGCTGAGGAGAGCCAGACCCAGCCTTGATCGTCTTCCTGTTGTTGCTCGATCAATGCTTCGGCTTCTTCTTCTATATCCCAGCGGTGCGATCTGAACAATTCAAGATCGGATGCACCGCTGCCGTAGCGCTGACGCAACGTTAACGCCGCGATAGCGCAGGTGAGATGAAAACCGTTTACCTGTGCCGGAAAACAGACCGCCTGACGCTCATTGTCCCAGAACTCACGATCGGGAAACTGAATCGCCTGGTTCACTCTGCCAGCTCGCGTTTCAGGATCGCAATCACCTGGGTGATTTCAGGTAATTTGCCATGCCACAAAAGAAAAGCATGCGCGGCTTGTCCCACCAGCATCCCGAGGCCATCGGCAAACTGCATTGCACCCTGTTGCTGACACCAGCTAAGAAACGGCGTGAGCCCAACCTGATAAAACATGTCGTAGCAACGCACCTTATCAGTAACCAATGAAGCTGGCACCGCTGGAATATCTCCCGCGACACCACTGGAGGTGGCATTGATAATCAGGTCGAAATGCTGACCTGCCAGTTGATCCATCGCCACCGCCTGCACGTCCCCGCTCTGCTGGAACACCGTAACCAGCTCTTCAGCACGGCTCAGGGTGCGGTTGGTCAATATGATCGAACAACCAAATGACAATAACGGTAAGATCACACCGCGCGCCGCGCCGCCTGCACCGATCAATAAGATCCGGTCGCCTGGCTTGATCAGCTCAAGACGTTGAAGATCGCTTAGCAAACCAATGCCATCGGTGTTATCGCCGGTTAAAGTACCGTCTGCATTTAGCTTCAGGGTATTAACCGCGCCGGATAGTGCCGCGCGCTCGGTTAACTCACTGGCCAGCGCAAAGGCTTGCTGCTTAAAAGGCAACGTAACATTTGCGCCACGCCCGCCTTGCGCAAAGAATTGATTTAGAGTGGCGGCAAAATCGTCAACCGGCGCACAAATTCGTCCGTAAGCATGGTCAATACCGGTTTGCTGTGAGAACAGTTGATGAATACGCGGTGATTTACTGTGACTTATCGGATTACCAAATACGGCGAAAGCGTCCATTCTGTTCCTTACCCCTGACGGATCAGTTCACCCGAGATAACATCACGGATTTCTGAGGGATTAAGTCGTCCGCCGGTTACCCCCACCAGCAGTGGAAACTCGCTGCCGAACTGCGCGCGCACCTCTTCGACACTGCGGCAAGGTTCGGCACCGGTCAAGTTAGCACTGGTGGATACCAGCGGCTTACCAAACGCGCGACACAGGCGCTGCACGTCCGGATGATCGCTGACGCGCACCGCCAGTGAATCAAAACGGCCGGTCAGCCAGCGGGGAGTATGTTGTGATGCCGGCACCACCCAGCTTACCGGACCGGGCCAGCTGGCAAACATACGTTCGCGCTGCTCGACAGAAAGTTCAGCGTCGGCAACATAGGGCTCAAGCTGCTGGTAATCAGCTGCGATTAAAATCAGCCCTTTCTCAACCGGACGCTGCTTTAGCGCCAGTAACTTTAGTACCGCAGTTTCACTGTCAGGGTCACAACCCAAACCAAAAACCGCCTCTGTCGGATAGGCGATCACAGCTTGCTGTAGAAGCTGTGCAACGGATGACTCAAGCGAGCCGGCTAACAGATCATTGTTCACTACGGATTCCTGCGGTAACTGGCTTGCCACACGCCTTGCTGGCGCAATAACGTTTTAAGCCTCTGGCGGTTTTTTTCTCGATCAGCAGAGGAAAGTGGCAGAACTCGCACTCGCCTTCAACCGGGGTAAAATTAACTGCAAACTGACAATCAGGATAGCGATCGCAGGCGTGAAAAGTTTTGCCATAACGCGAGCGACGCTGAACCAGTTTGCCTTGCTGACATTGCGGGCAAGGAATGGTGGTTTCATCGGGACGATCGATCACTTCAGTATGTTCGCAAGCTGGATAATGACTGCAGCCGATAAACATACCGTAGCGACCCTGCCGCAGCACCAGCTCGGACTGACATTGCGGACACAGTTGCCCTTCCAGTACTTTCACCACATGCCCGTCGGCCTGACTTTTCAGCGGACGTATATATTCACAGGTTGGATAATCAGAGCAGCCGAGAAACGCACCGTGTTTCCCGGAGCGAATAACCAGTTCTGCCCCGCATTGGGGGCAGGGTTCATTTTTTCGCACAGCGAAAAGCGCTGTTTTATTCATAGCGTTGTGTACACGAAGGCAATCTTCAGTGCAGCATTCCTTCATTAGCTTCGAAAAGTAGCTCTTCCATCTGCTGATAGGCGTTTTCACATCCCGGGATGTTAAACAGCACCATCAGCACGACCCATTTAAGATCTTCCAGATCGAACTCGAGGGTATCCAAAGCCATAATGCGTTCGATAACCATTTCCCGGGTTTCGAGATTAAGCACCTGAATCTGCTCCAGGAACAGAATGAAACCACGACAATTGGCATCGAGACGCTGGCTCTCTTCCTCAGTGTAGATACGCATTGACAACGGATCGCTTGCCAGCTGAATCGGAGCGGTAAGACCGTCCTGATAATCTGCCAGCTTTTCCAACCAGTTCAACGCATTATAAATATCTTCACGATGAAAACCTGCATCGGTCAAATCATCAGTCAATTTATCCTGGTCCACGCGCATTTCTGCTTCGTTGTGGATATAGGTTTCAAATAAGTACATTAATACGTCGAACATGGCATGCCCTCCTCAATCGGACATAGCCGCCGGGTACAGCTGCGATCCATCCTGCTAACTCCAGCTCAAGCAACTTAGCTACGATGGCTGGCACAGGTTGGCCGGCACGTTCAGCGACGACGTCAACAGGTGTAACCTCATCTCCTACGTTAGCCAACACATCAGCAAATGGCAATGGAACATCGGCATTGTCTGAAGAATATGTTGGCTGTTTAGCGAAAAAAGGCATCCAGTTGAGGTTGCTGTTCATTTCTTCCAGAATATTGTTCGGGTGCGCGACTAATAATGCCCCTTGCTGAATCAACCAGTGCACCCCCTCACTTCCGCTATTTCCCAGCGCACCTGGCAGAGCATACACCTCGCGATTTTGTTCAAGCGCATAGCGCGCGGTCACCAGCGAACCACTGCGCAGCGAAGCTTCAACTACCAACACCCCGGTACTCAGGCCACTAATAATCCGGTTACGTTGGGGGAAGTGATGTGGCAGGGGGAGTGTTGACAGAGGAAACTCGGAAACCAGCGCACCACCGCCAGCAATAATCTCATTGGCCAGTGCGCTATGTCGCTTTGGATACAGCGCAGTTAAACCACTACCCAATACTGCAATCGTCTTTCCTTCCACCTCAAGCGCCGCGCGATGTGCCACGCCATCAATCCCCAGCGCCAGTCCGCTGGTGATGGTCAGGCCACTCAGCGCCAGCGCCTGGGTAAAATAAGCTCCCCATTCACGACCATAGTGACTACAGTCGCGGCTACCGACCACCGCCAGCTGTGGCGATGACAGGATATCCCGATTGCCGGCAATAAACAGCAGCGGCGGATAGCTGGCAATATTCTTCAGCTGTGGCGGGTAATCAGCCGCGTCGGCGGTTAACAGATGGTGCTGAGGCAACGCCAGCCAGCTGAGAGTATTTTCCAGCACACGTGGGTTACACTGGCGAAACTGACTAATTTGCCCGGCGTTTAACCCGGCAGTACGCAAAGCATCGTTGCTGGTTTCATTAAAAGAAATCAGGGTGGTAGCCGTATACAGCATTTGCATGCCAGACAGAGCTTTCACTTCAGACAAGCGCAGCCAAATCTCAGTTGAGTTCACGTTACTTTCCTTGTAATCGCCAGCGCAAAGGTGCGCCGCTCATCGCGAGGAATGCTGTCAATCAGCGCCTGAAATGTCTACAATAAGAGGAATAATTCTTTTATCCCTTGAACACAGATCTGGAAAGTTATGTCAGTTTTGCAGGTATTACATTTTCCTGACGATCGCCTTCGCATCGTCGCAAAGCCAGTTAAAGAAGTGAATGCAGACGTTCAGCGCATCGTCGATGATATGTTCGAAACGATGTACGCCGAAGAAGGCATCGGTCTGGCGGCGACGCAGGTTGATATCCATCAGCGCATCATCGTTATTGATGTGTCAGAGGAGCGCGACCAGCGTTTAGTCCTGATCAATCCGGAGCTGCTTGAAGAGTGTGGCGAAACCGGTATTGAAGAGGGCTGCCTGTCGATCCCAGAGCAGCGTGCGCTGGTACCGCGTTCAGAAAAAGTGAAAATCCGCGCGCTGGATCGTGACGGTAACAGTTTTGAGCTGGAAGCAGATGGCCTGCTGGCAATCTGTATTCAGCACGAGATGGATCACTTGGTTGGTAAGTTATTTATCGATTACCTCTCGCCAATGAAGCGTCAGCGTATTCGTCAGAAACTGGAAAAACTGGCGCGTCTCAATACGCGTGCCTGATAGTACTGCTTTCGAAGGGAAAACTGTGTCCGATTCGCTAAAGATCATTTTCGCCGGTACCCCTGATTTTGCCGCGCAGCATCTTGCTGCGCTGCTTGCTTCAGAGCATCAGGTGGTTGGCGTGTTTACTCAGCCTGACCGCCCGGCTGGCCGTGGCAATAAACTGACGCCCAGCCCGGTTAAAGTGCTGGCACTGGAACATAATATTCCGGTGTTTCAGCCTAAGTCGCTGCGTCCGGAAGAGAACCAGCAATTGGTCTCTGACCTGGATGCCGATCTGATGGTGGTGGTCGCCTACGGATTGATTCTGCCAAAAGCGGTGCTGGATATGCCACGCCTTGGCTGTATCAATGTGCATGGCTCACTGCTGCCGCGCTGGCGTGGCGCGGCGCCAATTCAACGTTCACTGTGGGCGGGTGACAGCGAAACCGGCGTCACTATTATGCAGATGGATGTCGGTCTGGATACCGGTGACATGCTGTATAAACTCGCCTGCCCGATTGAATCCAGTGATACCAGTGCCACGCTGTATAACAAGCTGGCGCAGCTTGGACCAACCGGCATGTTAGCCACCATCCAGCAGCTGGCGGAAGGCAGTGCTAAACCGGAAGTGCAGGATGAAACGGCGGTAAACTACGCTGAGAAGCTGAGTAAAGAAGAGGCTCGCCTCGACTGGTCACTCTCTGCGGCTCAGCTGGAACGCTGTATCCGCGCCTTCAACCCATGGCCGATGAGCTATTTTACCGTTGAGGATCAGCCGGTAAAAGTGTGGAGCGCGCAAGTTCTGCCGCACCAGGCTAATCGCCAGCCGGGTGAGATCGTGCATGCAGATAAAAACGGTATTCAGGTCGCGACCTCTGACGGCGTACTGAATATCACTGAATTGCAGCCAGCCGGCAAAAAAGCGATGAAAGCGCAGGATATTCTTAATTCCCGCCGTGAATGGTTCATACAGGGCAGTATTCTTGCCTGATCCTCCAGCCCGGCAATACGTCGGGCTTTTGTTTATTGACGACCTAATAATGAAAAAACAGACCAATCTCCGCAGCCTTGCGGCACAAGCTATCGAGCGCGTTGTTGAGCAGGGACAATCACTCAGCAATGTCCTGCCCGCTGCGCAAAAGTCATTATCCGAAAAAGATAGCGCCCTGCTGCAGGAGCTCTGTTTCGGCGTGCTGCGTACATTGCCGCAGCTGCAGTGGATCATTAATAAACTGATGTCGCGTCCGATGACCGGCAAGCAGCGCACTATCCACTTCCTGATTATGGTCGGCCTGTATCAGTTGATGTATACCCGTATTCCGGCACATGCTGCACTGGCTGAAACCGTCGAAGGCGCGGTAGTGCTGAAGCGCCAGGCGCTGAAAGGGTTAATTAATGGCGTACTGCGTCAGTTCCAGCGCCAGCAGGAAGCGCTGATGCTGGAAATGAATGACGGCCCGCATAAATACCTGCATCCGAAGTGGCTGCTGGAACGTCTGCAGCGCGCATGGCCAGATAACTGGCAGCAAATCGTCGAGGCTAATAACCAGCGCCCACCGATGTGGCTGCGGGTTAACCGTCAGCATCACAGCCGTGATGCCTGGCTGGCACTGCTGCAGGAGTCAGGTAAACAAGCTGAAGCACATCCTGAACACAGCGATGCATTGCGTCTTGATTCGCCATGCCCGGTCAGTCAGTTGCCAGGCTTCGATAAAGGCTGGGTCACGGTGCAGGATGCCTCAGCGCAAGGTTGCGTCGCGCTGCTTGATCCGCAAAATGGCGAATCGATCCTCGATCTTTGTGCCGCTCCCGGTGGTAAGACTACCCATATTCTTGAGGCAGCACCTCAGGCTAAGGTGATGGCCGTTGATATTGACGAGCAGCGCCTGGCGCGAGTGAATGAAAACCTCGCTCGTCTGGGGATGAGCGCAACGGTGAAGTCAGGCGATGGTCGCTATCCGGAACAATGGGCAGAGGGCGTGCAATTCGACCGCATCTTACTGGATGCTCCATGCTCAGCAACCGGGGTGATTCGACGACATCCGGATATCAAATGGCTGCGTCGCGATCGTGATATCGCTGAGCTGGCAGCGCTTCAGCAGGAGATCCTTGATGCAGTATGGCCTAAGCTGAAGTCGGGCGGTACGCTGCTGTATGCAACCTGCTCAGTTCTGCCGGAAGAGAACCACCACCAGGTCAGCGCGTTTCTTAACCGTCATCCTGATGCAAAACTTCAGCCGATTGCTGACGACACGCTGCCCGGCCTGCAAGTTTTCCCACATCCGCAGGGCGGAGATGGTTTCTTTTACGCTAAGCTGATAAAAAATTGATTATCCGGCTGCGCTGGCAGCCGGACTTAATCACGGAATAAGCTGAAACAACGATGAAAATAATCATATTGGGTGCCGGACAGGTTGGCGGAACACTGGCGGAGAATCTTGTTGGCGAGAACAACGACATTACGGTGGTGGACACCGATGGCGTGCGTTTGCGCCAGCTGCAGGATAAATTCGATTTACGCGTGGTGCAGGGGCATGGCTCACACCCGAGAGTACTGCGCGAAGCCGGTGCCGAAGATGCCGATATGCTGGTGGCAGTAACCAGTTCGGATGAAACCAATATGATTGCCTGCCAGGTTGCCTACTCGCTGTTTAATACGCCAAATCGTATCGCGCGTATCCGTGCACCTGACTATATCCGCGATGCTGACAAGCTGTTTATTCCCGAAGCGGTGCCTATCGATCACCTTATCGCACCTGAGCAGCTGGTTATCGACAATATATATCGCCTGATTGAATATCCGGGCGCCTTGCAAGTGGTGAATTTTGCTGGCGGCAAAGTCAGTCTCGCAGTAGTGAAAGCCTATTACGGCGGCCCGCTGGTCGGCAACGCACTGTCAATTATGCGTGAGCATATGCCGCATATCGACACCCGCGTTGCCGCTATTTTCCGCCAGGATCGACCTATTCGTCCTCAGGGATCTACCATTGTTGAAGCCGGTGATGAAGTGTTCTTTATTGCCGCCAGTCAACATATCCGGGCGGTGATGAGTGAACTGCAACGACTGGAAAAACCCTATAAGCGCATTATGCTAGTCGGCGGCGGTAATATTGGATTTGGTCTGGCGCAACGACTGGAGAAGAATTACAGCGTTAAACTGATCGAACGTAATCAGCAGCGTGCTGCCGAACTGGCAGAGCAGTTGCAGGATACCATCGTGTTTTATGGCGATGCCTCAGACCAGGAATTACTGGCAGAAGAGCATATTGAGCAGGTCGATCTGTTTATTGCCGTCACCAATGATGATGAAGCTAACATTATGTCAGCCATGCTGGCGAAAAAGATGGGAGCAAAAAAGGTGATGGTACTGATCCAGCGTAAAGCCTACGTCGATCTGGTTCAGGGTAGCGTGATAGACATTGCCATCTCACCGCAGCAAGCCACCATCTCTGCGCTGCTGGGCCATGTGCGTAAAGCCGATATTGTCAGTGTTTCCTCATTACGCCGCGGCATCGCTGAAGCTATCGAAGCCATTGCCCATGGTGACGAAAGCACTTCGCGGGTGGTTGGCCGCTTAATTGATGATATAAAACTGCCGCCGGGCACCATCATTGGTGCCGTTGTACGCGGCGATGATGTGATGATTGCCAATGACAATCTGCGCATTGAACAAGGCGATCATGTGATTATGTTCCTGACCGATAAGAAGTTCGTTCCTGACGTTGAACGACTCTTCCAGCCAAGTCCTTTCTTCCTCTGATATACACAGGAGTCAGTAAAGTGGCTCCCGGCTAATATCAACTAATTGCAGTAAGAAATGGCAAACGGCGAATCGTTTGTTAAACTTTAGCCATTGGCACAGGAATGGAGATAACAATGAGTTTATTCAAAGAGTTTCGCGACTTTGCGATGCGTGGCAACGTCGTCGATTTGGCAGTGGGTGTAATTATTGGTGCAGCGTTCGGCAAGATCGTCTCTTCACTGGTAGCGAATATTATCATGCCGCCGTTAGGACTTCTGATTGGCGGAGTCGACTTTAAGCAATTTGAATGGGTACTGAAACCTGCGGTGGGCGAAGCGCCTGCTGTTGTCATGCAGTACGGCGTATTTATTCAGACCGTGTTCGATTTCGTGATTGTTGCGTTTGCTATCTTTATGGCAATTAAATTGATGAACAAGATGTACAAGAAGAAAGAGGCTGCGCCAGCGAAAACTCCAGCGCAAGAAGTCCTGCTTACTGAAATCCGCGATCTGTTGAAGCAACAAAATAACCAGCCGTAGCTGAAAAAAAACCGTCGAAAGACGGTTTTTTTTTACCTGAAACCAGAAAGCCAGTGGTAAGAATCTGCTTTGCATTCTTACCACTGGCCTCCCAGTTACCTTTTCCTGCATGCTTATCTTTACGTCGATAGCTACCTTTTCCTTTCTGATTCACTTCAATGCGCGGTTTAAACAACGGGTCATGAAGCAGCGCTTCGATAGCGTTATCGCGTATCTTGCCTTTTTTATGCTGGTAAACGGTCATGATATTTTCCTTTGTGATTAACGCGAAGAATATAGGCTCGATTTGTCTGAATTTCAATCTGCTTTCGCATTGATAGTGGTGGCCCCCTGTTCTAAAGCCTCAAGAATTGAGCAATAAGCACTGCTGTGATCCGCGCCGCAACAGGCATCATTCAGCCGTTTAAGCGAGCGCTGCATATGTTGTAGCTCATTAATCATTTCCTCAACTTCGCCGAGCCGCTTTTGCACGATAGTTTTCGACTCATGGCAAGTATGCTGCTCGGGATCGATACGTATCGACAGTAGCTCACGAATTGAATCAAGAGTAAAACCCAGCTGTCGGCCATAGCGAATAAATTTAAGACGTTGCAGATCTTTCTCCGTATAGAGACGAAATCCCCCTTCGGTTCTCACCTCATGCTCCATCATCTGCTGCTTTTCATAATAGCGAATGGTGTCCGGGGTTACGTCCGCCAGCCTGGCCAGTTGTCCGATACGATACATTAATTATTCTCCGCAAAGCGCTGTTTTACATGGTGACGATATTCACCATCGAGAAATCCGGTCGACAGGCCAGCCTGCTTTAACTTCATTTCAAGTAGCGTCAAGCGCTTAAGATTAGGCTGATAGCGTTGATCGTCAGGTTCAAGCGATTGAAGTAAAGCATCAAGCTCGACCGCTTCACGTTTCATTTCCAGTTCTGGAGGTAAATAGCCGGAATTTTTCAGTAGCCGATAGGATGCCCGCAGTTCTGGTGGAACATGGCTGTCATCATCAAGGATCAGCGGTTTTCCCGCGCCCGGAAGTTGATCGAGTTCGCCAGCGGCCTGCGCCTCACGGATATGTTGTTCAACGAGTTGGTCAATTAACCACATCACCTTCTCCTTTACAGAAGTGAGCTATGGATAGCATAACCAAATATCAGACGGGAAGTACGAAGAATTTTGGATATAAAAAAACCGGGCAAGCCCGGTTTTTCTACGTTACTGCAGATTACTCTGCAGCAGCTTCTGCTTGCAGCTCTGGACGATCAACCAGCTCGATGTAAGCCATCGGAGCGTTGTCACCAGCGCGGAAGCCACACTTCAGAATGCGAGTGTAACCACCGGCACGGCTCGCGAAACGCGGGCCCAGCTCGTTAAACAGTTTTGCCACGATCTCGTTATCACGAGTACGGGCGAATGCCAGACGACGATTAGCTACGCTGTCGGTCTTGGCAAGAGTAATCAGCGGCTCAACTACGCGACGCAGCTCTTTCGCTTTCGGCAGGGTCGTCTTGATGATCTCATGACGAACCAAAGAGCCAGCCATGTTGCGGAACATAGCCTGACGATGGCTGCTGTTGCGGTTCAGTTGACGACCACTCTTACGATGGCGCATGACCTTATCCTTCTCAGTGAAACCTTAACCTGTGATCGGGTTATTCATCAGCAATGCTAGCTGGTGGCCAGTTTTCCAGGCGCATGCCCAGTGACAGACCACGTGATGCCAGCACATCTTTAATCTCGGTAAGAGATTTCTTACCAAGGTTAGGCGTTTTAAGCAGCTCAACCTCGGTACGCTGTACCAGATCACCGATGTAGTGGATAGCTTCTGCCTTAAGGCAGTTAGCAGAGCGGACAGTCAATTCCAGATCGTCAACAGGGCGCAGCAGGATCGGATCGAATTCTGGTTTCTCTTCTTTAACTTCCGGCTGACGAACATCACGTAAGTCAACGAAAGCTTCAAGTTGTTCTGCCAGGATGGTTGCCGCACGGCGGATCGCTTCTTCAGGATCAATAGTGCCGTTGGTTTCCATTTCGATGACCAGCTTGTCCAGGTCAGTACGCTGCTCAACACGCGCCGCTTCAACATTGTAGGCTATACGGTCTACAGGGCTGTAGCAGGCGTCGACTAACAGACGACCGATCGGGCGCTCATCTTCTTCCGAATGAATTCGGGCAGAAGCCGGCACATAACCGCGACCGCGCTGAACTTTGATACGCATATTAATAGCTGCGTTCTCATCGGTCAGGTGGCAGATCACGTGCTGCGGCTTGACGATTTCGACATCACCATCATGGGTGATATCGGCTGCAGTCACAGGGCCAATGCCAGATTTATTCAGGGTAAGAATAACTTCATCTTTGCCTTGAACTCTTACCGCAAGCCCTTTCAGGTTGAGAAGGATTTCCAGGATATCTTCCTGTACGCCCTCTTTGGTGCTGTACTCATGCAGTACACCATCAATTTCAACCTCGGTCACCGCGCAACCCGGCATGGATGAAAGCAGAATACGGCGCAGTGCGTTACCAAGAGTATGGCCAAAGCCACGCTCTAAAGGCTCAAGGGTCACCTTGGCGTGCGTCGAACTGACTTGCTCGATATCTACCAGGCGCGGTTTTAGAAACTCTGTCACAGAACCCTGCATTGTGTCCTCTCTTTGGTACTAAGCTTTACTTGGAGTAAAGCTCGACGATCAGGTGTTCGTTAATGTCCGCAGACAGATCGGTACGTTCAGGAATACGTTTGAACACACCTTCCATCTTAGTCGCATCAACTTCCAGCCAGGTTGGCTTTTCACGCTGCTCAGCCAGCTCCAGAGCGGCTTTAACGCGAGACTGCTTTTTGGCTTTCTCGCGGATGCTAACAACGTCATTCGGAGTTACCTGATAAGAAGCGATGCTGACAACGCGGCCGTTTACCATTACAGATTTATGGCTAACCAGCTGACGTGCTTCTGCACGAGTAGCGCCAAAGCCCATACGGTAAACTACGTTATCCAGACGACCTTCCAGCAGAGCCAACAGGTTTTCACCGGTGTTGCCTTTCAGACGTGCTGCTTCTTTGTAATAGTTGCGGAACTGACGCTCCAGAACACCGTACATACGGCGAACTTTTTGCTTTTCACGCAACTGCACACCATAGTCAGACAGACGCGGTTTACGCGCACCGTGCTGGCCAGGAGCTTGTTCAATCTTACACTTGGTATCAATCGCGCGAACGCCAGACTTAAGGAACAGGTCTGTACCCTCGCGACGGCTCAGCTTGAGCTTAGGACCCAAATATCTTGCCATTTTCTTTCTCCAACATTCCTAAAAACGTGCGTTATACGCGACGTTTTTTCGGCGGACGACAACCGTTGTGAGGGATCGGAGTCACATCAGTAATATTAGTGATGCGGAAACCAGCAGCGTTCAGAGCACGAATCGTTGATTCGCGGCCTGGACCCGGACCCTTAACCATAACTTCCAGGTTCTTGATACCGTAATCTTTCACGGCTTCTGCGCAACGTTCTGCAGCGACCTGCGCAGCGAACGGCGTAGATTTACGAGAACCACGGAAACCGGAACCACCGGCAGTTGCCCAACCCAGTGCGTTACCCTGACGATCAGTAATAGTAACGATGGTGTTGTTAAAAGAAGCATGGACATGAGCCACGCCGTCAGAGACTTGTTTTCTTACACGCTTACGTGCACGAACTGGTGCCTTTGCCATTATTCAATCACCCCGATTATTTCTTGATCGGTTTACGCGGACCCTTACGGGTACGTGCGTTGGTCTTAGTACGCTGACCGCGAACTGGAAGACCACGACGATGACGCAAACCACGATAGCAACCAAGGTCCATAAGACGCTTGATGCTCAGGGTGACTTCACGACGCAGATCGCCTTCAACGACGAACTTTGCAACTTCATCACGCAGCGTGTCAATTTGTTCTTCAGACAGCTCTCTGATCTTAACATCTTCAGCGATACCCGCAGCGGCGCAAATGGCCTGGGAGCGAGTCTTGCCGATACCGTAGATCGAAGTTAATGCGATAACGGTATGTTTCTGATCAGGAATGTTAATGCCTGCTATACGGGCCACTATGCACTCCTACTATTCAAATATGCGCTCCATGCTGAAAAGCCCGTTTTCAGGATACTCAAATGGAAACGCATAGACATACAAAAGATTGGCTGGCTAATCTAGCCAGCTCAACCCGACTTTGCAAGAAAAATATGTGAAAATCAGCCTTGGCGCTGTTTATGCTTTGGCTCGGCACTACAAATCACACGCACAACACCGTCGCGACGGATGATTTTGCAGTTACGACATAATTTCTTGACGGAAGCACGAACTTTCATTTTTACTCTCCGTAACTTCTCAAGCTCCTGAAAATGGCCTTAGCCTTTCAGGTTTGCTTTCTTCAATGCAGACTCGTATTGACTAGACATCATCAGAGTTTGCACTTGAGCCATAAAGTCCATGATGACAACGACTACGATCAGCAGTGATGTACCGCCGAAGTAGAATGGAACTTTCATCGCATCACGCATGAACTCCGGGATTAGGCAGATGAAAGTAATGTACAGTGCACCGACCAAGGTCAGGCGAGTCATTACTTTATCGATGTACTTCGCCGTTTGCTCTCCCGGACGAATTCCTGGTACAAATGCACCAGACTTCTTCAGGTTATCTGCTGTTTCACGCGGGTTGAAAACCAACGCCGTGTAGAAGAAACAGAAGAAGATGATTGCAGTCGCATAGAGTAACACATACAGCGGCTGTCCTGGCTGTAAATACATCGAAATTGTAGTCAGCCAGTTCCAACCGGTACCACCACCGAACCAGGACGCAATTGTCGCCGGGAACAGGATGATGCTGGAAGCAAAGATAGCAGGAATTACACCGGCCATATTCACTTTCAACGGTAAATGTGTGCTCTGCGCAGCATAGACACGACGGCCTTGCTGACGTTTCGCATAGTTCACCACAATGCGGCGTTGACCACGCTCAACGAAAACAACGAAGAAGGTCACTGCAAATACGAGAACTGCAACCAACAGCAACAGGAGGAAGTGCAGGTCGCCTTGCCGCGCTTGCTCGATGGTATGGCCAATGGCCGGCGGCAATCCCGCAACAATACCAGCGAAGATAATGATCGAGATACCGTTACCGATACCTCGTTCAGTAATCTGTTCGCCCAGCCACATCAGGAACATTGTCCCGGTAACCAGACTCACAACAGCGGTAAAGTAGAATGGGAAGCCTGGGTTTAACACCAGGCCCTGCATTCCAGGCATATTCGGTAAACCGGTAGCAATACCGATAGACTGAAATATAGCCAATACCAGAGTACCGTAACGGGTGTACTGGCTAATCTTACGACGGCCAGCCTCCCCTTCTTTCTTGATCTCTGCCAGGGCGGGATGAACCACCGTCAGCAGCTGGATAATAATCGATGCCGAAATATACGGCATGATACCCAGAGCAAAAATAGAAGCACGGCTCAGAGCACCACCAGAGAACATGTTAAACATTTCAATGATGGTGCCACGCTGTTGCTCAAGCAGTTTGGCAAGTACAGTGGCATCGATACCAGGGATCGGAATAAAAGAGCCAATGCGGAAGACAATCAGCGCACCAATTACAAACAGAAGTCTGCGTTTTAGTTCGCCAAAACCACCCTTGGCACTTTGAAAATCTAATCCCGGTTGCTTAGCCATCTGCTACTTATTCCTCAATTTTACCGCCAGCAGCTTCGATTGCAGCACGAGCGCCTTTAGTGACACGCAGACCGCGAACCGTTACCGGTGCAGAGACTTCGCCAGACAGAATAACTTTAGCGAATTCAATCTGAATACCGATAATGTTAGCCGCTTTCAGCGTGTTCAGGTCGACGATCCCGCCTTCAACTTTCGCCAGGTCAGACAGACGAACTTCTGCCGTAACCATTGCTTTGCGAGAGGTGAAACCGAATTTCGGCAGACGGCGGTACAGAGGCATCTGACCACCTTCGAAACCGCGACGTACGCCACCGCCAGAACGAGAGTTCTGACCTTTGTGACCACGACCACCGGTTTTTCCGAGGCCAGAACCAATACCACGACCCAGACGCTTCGGTGCGTGTTTAGACCCTTCGGCCGGAGACAGAGTATTTAAACGCATCTGTTACTCCTCCACTTTAACCATGTAGGAAATCGCGTTAACCATACCGCGTACAGCTGGCGTGTCTTCACGCTCTACGGTGTGGTTAATACGACGCAGACCCAGGCCAAGCAGCGTTGCCTTGTGTTTCGGCAGACGACCGATTGCACTGCGGGTTTGAGTAATTTTAATAGTCTTTGCCATGGTCATTACCCCAGAATTTCTTCAACGGATTTACCACGCTTGGCAGCGACCATTTCCGGGGAATTCATATTGCCCAGGCCATCCAGAGTTGCACGAACCACGTTGATCGGGTTGGTGGAACCATAGGCTTTAGCCAGAACGTTATGAACCCCAGCGACTTCCAGAACGGCGCGCATTGCACCACCGGCGATGATACCAGTACCTTCTGAAGCCGGCTGCATGAACACGCGGGAACCTGTGTGAACACCTTTAACAGGGTGTTGCAGGGTGCCGTTGGTCAGCGCGACGTTAATCATATTGCGACGGGCTTTTTCCATCGCTTTCTGGATCGCTGCTGGAACTTCACGCGCTTTGCCGTAACCAAAACCGATGCGACCATTACCGTCACCTACCACAGTCAATGCTGTGAAGGAGAAAATACGACCACCTTTTACAGTTTTAGATACACGGTTTACCGCGATCAGCTTTTCCTGCAGTTCGCCAGCTTGTTTCTCGATGTGTGCCATCTTACACCTCTACCTTAGAACTGAAGGCCAGCTTCACGAGCAGCATCTGCCAGTGCCTGGACGCGACCATGATATTGGAAACCGGAACGGTCGAAAGAAACATCTTTGATGCCTTTTTCGAGAGCGCGTTCAGCCAGTGCTTTACCCACAGCAGCCGCAGCGTCTTTGTTGCCGGTATACTTCAGTTGTTCAGTGATAGCTTTTTCTACAGTAGAAGCAGCAACCAAAACTTCAGAACCGTTCGGAGCAATGACCTGTGCGTAAATATGACGCGGAGTACGATGTACTACCAGGCGAGTTGCACCCAGCTCTTTGAGCTTGCGACGTGCGCGGGTCGCACGACGGATACGAGCAGATTTCTTATCCATAGTGTTACCTTACTTCTTCTTAGCCTCTTTGGTACGCACGACTTCGTCGGCGTAACGAACACCCTTGCCTTTATAAGGCTCAGGACGACGGTAGGCGCGGATGTCAGCTGCAACCTGGCCGATCAACTGTTTATCAGCGCCTTTAAGCACGATTTCAGTCTGAGTCGGACATTCAGCAGTGATTCCCGCTGGCAGCGCGTGTTCAACTGGATGAGAGAAGCCAAGAGCCAAACTCACCGAGTTGCCTTTAACGGCCGCACGATAACCTACACCAACCAGCTGCAGCTTCTTAGTGAAGCCTTCGGTAACACCGATAACCATTGCGTTAAGCAGCGCGCGAGAAGTACCCGCCTGCGCCCAGCCGTCAACGAAACCTTCGCGCGGAGCGAAAGTCAGAGCGTTGTCAGCATGCTTAATTTCAACAGCATCATTGATAGTACGAGTCAGCTCGCCGTTTTTACCTTTAATCGAAATAACCTGACCGTTGAGTTTTACCTCTACGCCGGCAGGAATGACGACAGGTGCTTTAGCAACACGAGACATTCTTTCCTCCGATTAAGCTACGTAGCAGATAATTTCGCCACCAAGACCTGCCTGGCGCGCTGCACGATCAGTCATAACACCTTTAGAGGTAGAAACAACGGCAATACCCAGTCCTGCCATAACTTTAGGCAGTTCGTCTTTGCGCTTATAAATACGCAGACCTGGACGGCTTACACGTTGAATGCTCTCTACCACAGCCTTGCCCTGGAAATACTTTAAAGTCAGTTCCAGTTCTGGCTTGGTGTCGCCTTCGATTTTAAATTCTTCAATATATCCTTCTTCCTTCAGCACGTTGGCAATTGCCACTTTTAGCTTGGAGGAAGGCATGGTGACCGCAACTTTGTTCGCGGCCTGACCGTTACGGATACGGGTCAGCATATCCGCGATCGGATCTTGCATGCTCATCTGTCTTTACTCCCGTGATTCAATTGGTAATTACCAGCTAGCCTTTTTCAAGCCAGGTACTTCACCGCGCATTGCGGCTTCACGAAGCTTAATACGGCTCAACCCGAATTTGCCCACATAACCATGTGGACGGCCAGTTTGGCGGCAGCGGTTACGCTGACGGGACGGGCTGGAATCACGCGGCAGAGTCTGCAGCTTAAGAACAGCATTCCAACGATCTTCGTCGGATGAGTTCACACTAGAGATGATAGCTTTCAATTCCTCGCGTTTAGCGCGGTATTTATCAGCCAGTTTTACGCGAACGACTTCGCGTGCCTTCATCGATTGCTTAGCCATGAAGTAACCCTACCTTACTTGCGGAACGGGAAGTCAAAGGCAGCCAGCAGAGCACGGCCTTCATCGTCAGATTTCGCAGTAGTGGTAATGGTAATATCCAAACCACGAACGCGATCGACTTTGTCATAGTCGATTTCTGGGAAGATGATCTGCTCACGAACGCCCATGCTGTAGTTACCACGGCCATCGAATGACTTAGCGGACAAGCCACGGAAGTCACGGATACGTGGAACAGCAATAGAAATCAGACGCTCAAAGAACTCCCACATGCGCTCGCCACGCAGAGTCACTTTACAGCCGATCGGATAGCCCTGACGGATTTTGAAGCCTGCAACTGATTTGCGTGCTTTGGTGATCAACGGTTTTTGACCGGAGATTGCTGTCAGGTCAGCTGCTGCATTATCCAGCAGTTTCTTGTCAGCGATCGCTTCACCAACACCCATGTTCAGGGTGATCTTCTCGACCCGAGGGACTTGCATGACAGAATTGTAGCCAAACTCAGTCATGAGTTTTTGGACTACCTCGTCTTTGTAGTAATCATGCAGTTTCGCCATCGTACTACTCCAAATTACTTGATAGTTTCGCTATTAGACTTGAAGAAACGGACTTTTTTGCCGTCTTCGAATCTAAAGCCTACACGGTCAGCCTTGCCGGTTGCCGTATTGAAGAGTGCAACGTTAGAAACCTGCAGAGCAGCTTCCTTTTCAACGATGCCACCTGGTTGGTTCAGGGCCGGAACCGGCTTCTGATGTTTCTTAACCAGGTTGATACCTTCAACAATGACCTTACCAGAAGACAGGACATTCTTAACTTTACCGCGCTTACCTTTATCTTTACCGGTCAGCACGATAACTTCGTCATCGCGACGGATTTTAGCTGCCATTGCTCGCTCCTTAGAGTACTTCTGGTGCCAGAGAGATAATTTTCATGAACTTTTCATTACGAAGTTCACGAGTTACCGGCCCAAAAATACGCGTACCGATAGGTTGCTCGCTGTTATTATTTAAAATAACGCATGCATTACCATCGAAGCGAATGACAGAACCGTCCGGGCGACGAACACCCTTCTTGGTGCGCACCACTACCGCCTTCAGCACATCACCCTTCTTAACCTTACCGCGAGGAATTGCTTCCTTGATGGTAATTTTGATGATGTCGCCTACGCCTGCGTAGCGACGGTGCGAGCCACCCAGAACCTTGATACACATTACGCGACGTGCACCGGAGTTGTCGGCGACGTTCAGCATAGTCTGTTCTTGGATCATTTTAGTGCTCCGCTAATGTCAACTACTACTTCGGGACCTGATACAGGTCGTTAGAAAGCCCCATAATTGAGGGCGCGGCATTATAACACCGGATCTCGCATATGGGTAGAAAAAATGAACGGCTCGACAGAGCCGTTCATTTTATTTTTAAAGAAAGGTGATTCTATTACAGAATCGCTTTCTCTACAACGCGAACCAGAGTCCATGACTTAGTCTTGGACAGTGGACGGCATTCGCGGATTTCAACCACGTCGCCGATACCACATTCGTTGTTCTCGTCGTGTACGTGCAGTTTAGTCGTACGCTTGATGAATTTACCGTAGATCGGGTGTTTCACAAAACGTTCAATCGCAACAACGATGGATTTCTCCATTTTGTCACTCAGGACACGACCTTGCAGAGTACGGATTTTATCGGTCATTACGCACCCGCCTTCTCAGTCAGTAAAGTCTTAACGCGTGCAACATCACGACGCACTTGCTTCAACAGATGACTCTGTTGCAGCTGGCCGGATGCTGCCTGCATGCGCAGGTTAAATTGCTCACGCAGCAGATTAAGCAGCTCAGTGTTCAGCTCTTCAACGCTTTTTTCACGCAGCTCTGTTGCTTTCATTACATCACCGTCTTAGTTACAAAGGTGGTTTTGATAGGCAGTTTTGCTGCTGCCAGCTTGAATGCTTCACGGGCCAGCTCTTCTGGTACGCCGTCCATTTCATACAGGACTTTACCAGGCTGGATCAAGGCAACCCAATACTCCACGTTACCTTTACCTTTACCCATACGCACTTCCAGCGGCTTCTCGGTGATCGGTTTGTCCGGGAATACACGGATCCAGATCTTACCTTGACGCTTAACTGCACGGGTCATAGCACGACGTGCTGCTTCGATCTGACGTGCAGTCAGACGACCACGGCCAACAGCTTTCAGACCGAAAGTACCGAAGCTAACATCCGTACCCTGCGCCAGACCACGGTTGCGGCCTTTGTGCACTTTACGGAATTTTGTACGCTTTGGTTGTAACATCAGCGACTCTCCTTACTTACGGCCTTTACGCTGCTGCTTTTTAGGTTGAGCAGCCGGTTCCGGTTGTTCAACAGCAGCCATACCACCCAGGATCTCACCTTTGAAGATCCATACCTTAACGCCGATTACACCATAAGTGGTGTGCGCTTCAGAGGTGTTGTAGTCAATGTCAGCACGCAGGGTGTGCAACGGCACGCGGCCTTCACGGTACCATTCAGTACGCGCGATTTCAGCACCGCCCAGACGGCCACTAACTTCAACTTTAATACCTTTAGCGCCCAGACGCATTGCGTTCTGTACAGCACGCTTCATAGCACGACGGAACATCACACGACGCTCCAGCTGTGAAGTGATGCTGTCAGCAACCAATTTA
The DNA here is from genome assembly GCF_050037805.1 of Winslowiella sp. 2C04. NCBI lineage: Bacteria > Pseudomonadati > Pseudomonadota > Gammaproteobacteria > Enterobacterales > Erwiniaceae > Winslowiella > Winslowiella sp. 2C04. The sequence goes on from NZ_CP188300.1 coordinate 4,344,131, forward strand.
GCGTCCAGTTCCGGTTTACGGACTTCGGCGATATTGATCTGTGCAGGAACGCCAGCGATATCCGCTACGACCTTGCGCAGTTTTTCTACGTCTTCGCCTTTCTTACCGATTACGATGCCAGGACGAGCGGTGTGAATAGTCACACGGATGCTCTTAGCCGGACGCTCGATAACGATACGAGATACGGACGCTTTAGCCAGTTCTTTAGTCAGGAACTGACGAACTTTAAAATCGCTGTCCAGGTTGTCAGCGAATTCTTTGGTATTGGCGAACCAGGTAGAGTTCCAGGGTTTAACAATACCCAGTCGAATACCATTAGGATGTACTTTCTGACCCATTGCTAGTCTCCAGAGTCTCAGCGATCGGACACAACCACAGTAATGTGGCTGGTGCGCTTCAGGATGCGATCTGCACGACCTTTTGCACGCGGCATAATGCGCTTCATGCTTGGGCCTTCGTCGACGAAGATTTTCGTGACTTTCAGATCATCAATGTCAGCGCCATCGTTGTGTTCGGCGTTAGCAATGGCAGATTCCAGAACTTTCTTGACCAGTACAGCCGCTTTCTTATTGGTGTAGGTCAGAATGTCCAGAGCCTGCGACACTTTCTTACCGCGTACAAGGTCAGCCACCAGGCGAACCTTTTGAGCAGAAGAACGAGCGTGGCGATGTTGAGCTAAAGTTTCCATCTCTTCCTCCTGCCTTAGCGTTTCTTGGCTTTTTTGTCGGCCGCGTGTCCGCGATAAGTACGAGTCGGCGCAAATTCACCCAGTTTGTGACCAACCATTTCGTCGGAAACAAAGACTGGAACGTGCTGACGACCATTATGGACAGCGATGGTCAAACCGATCATGTTAGGAAAGATCGTTGAACGACGGGACCAAGTGCGCAGGGGCTTCTTGTCACCGCTTTCCACCGCTTTCTCTACCTTCTTCAGCAAGTGCAGGTCAATAAAAGGACCTTTCTTGAGAGAACGTGGCATGGCTTATCCTCTAAAATTATTTGCTACGGCGACGTACGATAAATTTATCAGTACGCTTGTTGCTACGGGTCTTCTTACCTTTGGTCTGAACGCCCCACGGGGTTACCGGGTGCTTACCAAAGTTACGACCTTCACCACCACCGTGCGGGTGATCGACTGGGTTCATCGCAGTACCGCGAACGGTAGGACGAACACCACGCCAACGAGTTGCACCGGCTTTACCCAGAACGCGCAGCATGTGCTCAGCGTTACCGACTTCACCCAGGGTCGCGCGGCAGTCTAATTCGACTTTACGCATTTCACCTGAACGCAGACGCAGGGTAACGTAGGAACCTTCACGCGCAACGATCTGCACGTAAGCACCAGCAGAGCGAGCAATCTGACCGCCTTTGCCTGGTTTCATTTCTACGTTGTGAACGGTAGAACCCACTGGGATGTTACGCATCGGCAGGGTGTTACCTGCTTTAATCGCAGCATCAACGCCAGACTGAATCTGGTCGCCAGCTTTCAGGCCTTTAGGGGCCAGGATATAACGGCGCTCGCCATCTTTGTACAGAACCAGCGCGATGTTCGCGGAGCGGTTCGGATCGTACTCAAGACGTTCAACAGTTGCCGGGATACCGTCTTTGTTGCGTTTGAAGTCAACAATACGGTAAGCCTGCTTGTGACCACCACCGATATGACGGGTAGTGATGCGACCATTGTTGTTACGGCCACCGGATTTGCTGTTTTTTTCTACCAGCGGGGCAAATGGTTTGCCCTTGTGCAGCTCTGGGTTCACCACTTTAACTACGTGACGACGACCCGGAGATGTCGGTTTACATTTAACAATTGCCATTGTTCTTCTCCTCCGACTTACTCAGCGCCGCCGACGAAGTCCAGATTCTGGCCTTCTTTCAGGGTGACGTAAGCTTTTTTCCAGTCGCTACGACGACCAATACGCTGTCCGTGACGTTTTGATTTCCCTTTAACTAACAGGGTATTCACGACTTCAACTTCAACTTCGAAAAGTTTCTGAACAGCGGCTTTGATTTCTGCTTTGGTCGCGTCTTTAGCAACTTTGAGAACGATGGTGTTGGTTTTTTCCATCGCAGCAGATGCTTTTTCAGATACGTGCGGCGCGCGCAGTACTTTCAGCAGACGTTCTTCACGGATCATGCCAGCATCTCCTCAACTTGCTTAACTGCGTCAGCAGTCATAACGACTTTGTCGAAGGCGATCAGGCTAACTGGGTCGATGCCCGCTGCATCACGTACGTCAACCTTGTACAGGTTACGTGCGGCCAGGAACAGGTTCTCTTCCAGTTCGCCAGTGATGATCAGCACATCTGCCAGAGCCATGTCTTTCAGCTTCTCTACCAGCAACTTAGTTTTAGGTGCTTCCAGAGAGAACTGCTCGACAACGATCAGGCGTTCTTGACGTACCAGTTCGGACAGGATGCTTTTCAGCGCGCCGCGGTACATCTTTTTGTTAACTTTTTGACTGTGGTCCTGTGGCTTCGCAGCGAAGGTCACACCACCTGAGCGCCAGATTGGGCTTTTTACAGTACCCGCACGCGCACGGCCGGTGCCTTTCTGACGAAACGGCTTTTTACCGGAACCAGTTACTTCAGCACGGGTCTTCTGAGCACGAGTACCTTGACGGGCACCTGCTGCATAAGCAACAACAACCTGGTGTACCAGCGCTTCGTTGAAATCACGACCGAAGGTAGTTTCGGAAACAGTCAGCGCGCTTTGCGCGTCTTTCAATACTAATTCCATGGCTATCCCCTTACGCCTTCACAGCTGGTTTAACGATCAGGTCGCTACCGGTAGCACCGGGAACTGCACCTTTAACCAGCAGCAGGTTGCGCTCAGCGTCAACACGCACAACGTCAAGGCTCTGAACGGTTACGCGCTCATTACCCAGCTGTCCTGCCATTTTCTTGCCTTTGAACACTTTGCCCGGAGTCTGGTTCTGACCGATAGAACCCGGAACGCGGTGAGACAAGGAGTTACCGTGGGTAGCATCCTGAGTACGGAAGTTCCAGCGCTTTACAGTACCGGCAAAACCTTTACCTTTAGATGTACCAGTCACGTCAACTTTTTTCACTTCAGCGAAAATGTCGACATTAATGCTCTGACCTACGGTGAATTCTTCGCCTTCAGCAGTACGGAATTCCCACAGACCACGGCCAGCTTCAACACCAGCTTTAGCAAAATGACCTGCTTCAGGCTTAGTTACACGGTTAGCTTTTTTAGCACCGGTAGTTACCTGCACAGCAGTGTAACCGTCGTTTTCCAGGCCTTTGACCTGAGTAACGCGGTTTGCTTCAATTTCGATCACGGTTACTGGGATAGAAACGCCATCTTCAGTGAAGATGCGGGTCATGCCCACTTTTTTACCGACTAAACCAATCATTGTTTCAACCTCTCAATCGCTCAATGACCTGATTAACCCAGGCTGATCTGCACGTCAACACCGGCAGCCAGATCCAGACGCATCAGAGCATCAACCGTTTTTTCAGTTGGCTCAACGATGTCAACCAGACGCTTGTGAGTGCGAATCTCGTACTGATCACGCGCGTCTTTGTTAACGTGCGGGGAGATCAGAACGGTAAAGCGCTCTTTGCGGGTCGGCAGCGGGATTGGACCACGAACCTGCGCACCAGTGCGCTTGGCAGTCTCAACGATTTCCGCAGTTGATTGATCGATCAGACGATGATCAAACGCTTTAAGACGGATACGGATTCTTTGGTTCTGCATGAGACCAGAGCTCCAATTATTTATAAACGAAAAGAATTACTACCCACATCCATTACGATTGATGGAGGAGTGTAATCGTTCAGTACATAACTCCCCAATTGGGAGTATTGTCTGGCCAGACGCGTTAACGTTAGCCTGCGACTCTAATTGAGTCGCGCCTGACATAAATGGCAGGCCGGCGTATTATACGTGAATCTGCTCATCTGGCAACCCATATTCGATGATTGACTACTGGCATCCGGAAGCTGGTGCAAATAAATCCTGACAGAGGCTGCAACTGCACTACTTGCTTGTGCAATGTTTTCCAGTTTGACGATTGCGCCAGTGACAACCCCGCCTGCCCCGCCCTATGCTGCCGGACAGTCAATGGGAGAAACTTATGGATGAGTGGCTGGTGATAGCGGCGTTGCTGACGGGCGCCGTACTGGGCAGTTTTCTTTGCCTGGTCATTGAACGTTTTCCGATGGATGCCAACGCACGCGTCTGGCTGGCACGAATTTGCCGTCCAGCTTCTGCCTGTATCTCATGCGGTCGCAGACTGGCCCTGCGCGATTTGCTGCCACTGATCAGCTGGTTGATGCTACGGGGTTGTTGCCGCTACTGTCATCAACCTATTTCGCGCTACAGTTACTATCTCGAGTCAGGTACTGCTCTGTTGTTGGCAACGGTCGCCGTTAGTTGCCCGCACCCTGCCCTGTTTGCCTGGCTAGCTCTTTTTAGTTGTGCGGTTCTGGTTCTGAGTGAAATTGATCGACGCCATCTGTTATTGCCTGATGCCATTACACTGCCGCTGCTGTGGTGCGGCCTGCTGTTTAATCTGCAACTTTCGCCGCTTCATTTGCAGCATGCACTACTTGGCGCAATATGCGGCTATATCAGTTTTCGCGGGATTAACCAGGTCTATCTCTGGCTACGGCAGCAGGAGGGAATGGGATTAGGCGACGCGAAATATTTTGCCGCGCTGGGCGCGTGGACTGGCTGGCTTTCACTGCCGTTGATTGCCACGCTGGCGGCAGCCATTGGCATTCTGGGCTGGCTGGTAAGCCGGCTGAAGGGACAAAAAACCATCCGGCAACCTTTTGGGCCGAGCCTGTCAGTTGCGGGATGGTCGGTGCTTATTGCTCAACATAGTGAAACTGACTGGTTTAATTTATTGTTTAATTTGTGATTGCAGGTAATTCTGAACGCCGATTTTTTGAATCAGATCGAGTTCGGTTTCAAGAAAGTCGATATGGTGCTCTTCATCCGCAAGGATTTCGATCATCATATCGCGACTCACATAGTCATGAACCTTGTCTGCATAGGCAATGGCCTCTCGCAGATCCTTGGCACCTTCCAGTTCCAGTACTAAATCTGATTTCAGAATCTCTTCAACATCTTCACCGATGCGCAGCCTGCCTAAATCCTGCAGATTGGGGATGCCTTCGAGAAAGAGAATGCGTTCAATGTACTTGTCCGCATGCTTCATTTCATCAATCGACTCGTGATACTCAACATCATTCAGGCGCATCAGTCCCCAATTTTTGAACATTCGCGCATGCAGGAAATACTGGTTTATAGCAACCAGTTCATTACCCAGTAATTTGTTGAGATGGTTTATGATTTTAATATCGCCCTTCATTTTGCTTCCTCCGCTTCCAGTTAATAACAGCGTAGATGCGGAATGAAGGAAGTCAAAAATCCATGACAATAATCATGGGTATTATCAGGCGATCTCTTTGTACTGCGGAACGTGTTGCAGCTCATCATCCATGATTTCACGCGCGGCGCGAATGCATTTGCCGCACTGTTTACCTACTGGCACTAACTGACGAAGATGCTGAATAGACTTTGGCTGATAGTGACGCACGACTTCACGAATAGTTTTATCACTTACGGCATTACACAAGCAGACGTACATTTCTGAACTCCAGTACAATTTCTGATCATAGTGTAAATGCGAATCGTTTTTATTACAATCCCTGATTAGCAGGAGTAGCGCGACTTATCGCTGGATTTTGGGCATAAAAAAAGAGCACCGAAGTGCTCTTTTTTACTGCTGTGGCCAGTTTGAGCTGGCCACTTCAGGTTATCTGCAATTAAGCGATAACTTTAGCAACAACGCCCGCACCAACAGTACGGCCGCCTTCACGGATTGCGAAACGCAGACCGTCATCCATCGCGATTGGGTGGATCAGGGTAACTTTCATGTTTACGTTGTCGCCTGGCATTACCATCTCAACGCCTTCTGGCAGTTCGATGGTACCGGTCACGTCAGTAGTACGGAAGTAGAACTGTGGACGGTAGCCTTTGAAGAACGGAGTATGACGGCCGCCTTCATCTTTAGACAGGATGTAAACTTCTGAATCGAAAGTGGTGTGCGGCTTGATTGAGCCTGGCTTAGCCAGAACCTGACCACGTTCGATGTCTTCACGTTTGATACCACGCAGCAGAACACCAACGTTCTCACCAGCACGGCCTTCGTCCAGCAGTTTGCGGAACATTTCAACGCCGGTACAAGTAGATTTCACGGTATCTTTGATACCAACGATTTCAACTTCTTCACCAACTTTAACGATACCGCGCTCTACACGACCGGTAACAACAGTACCACGGCCGGAGATGGAGAATACGTCTTCGATAGGCAGCAGGAATGGCTTGTCAATCGCACGCTCTGGCTCTGGGATGTAAGAATCCAGGTAACCTGCCAGCTCAACGATTTTCTCTTCCCACTCAGCTTCGCCTTGCAGCGCTTTCAGAGCAGAACCACGAACGATCGGCAGATCGTCGCCTGGGAAATCGTATGCAGACAGCAGTTCACGAACTTCCATCTCAACCAGTTCCAGCAGCTCTTCGTCATCAACCATGTCACATTTGTTCAGGAACACGATGATGTAAGGAACGCCAACCTGGCGACCCAGCAGGATGTGCTCACGGGTCTGAGGCATTGGGCCATCAGTCGCAGCAACAACCAGGATAGCGCCGTCCATCTGAGCAGCACCGGTGATCATGTTTTTGACGTAGTCGGCGTGTCCCGGGCAGTCAACGTGCGCGTAGTGGCGAGTCGGGGTGTCATACTCAACGTGAGAAGTGTTGATGGTGATACCACGAGCTTTTTCTTCTGGCGCGTTATCGATCTGGTCGAATGCACGAGCAGAACCGCCGTAGGTTTTAGCCAGTACGGTGGTGATAGCTGCAGTCAGGGTAGTTTTACCGTGGTCAACGTGGCCGATAGTACCGACGTTGACGTGCGGTTTGGAACGTTCAAATTTTTCTTTAGACACGACGATATTCCTTACTTTAATGCTCTCACCCGAGGTGAGAGCATATGATCAATATGTTAAAACTGTAGTTTATTTACTACGAGCTTCAATAACGGCCTGAGCGACGTTGTTTGGCGCATCATCATACTTCAGGAACTCCATAGAGTATGAAGCACGGCCTTTGGTCAGAGAACGCAACTGAGTCGCGTATCCGAACATTTCAGACAGCGGAACTTCAGCGTGAATCTGAACGCCTGTAGCGTTAGATTCCTGTCCTTTGAGCATACCACGACGACGGCTAAGGTCACCGATTACGTCACCAGTATTCTCTTCAGGAGTCTCTACTTCAACCTTCATGATTGGCTCAAGCAGTACCGGAGTTGCTTTCTTAAAGCCATCTTTAAAGGCGATAGATGCTGCCAGTTTAAACGCCAGTTCTGAGGAGTCAACGTCATGGTAAGAACCGAAGTGCAGACGCACACCCAGGTCAACTACTGGATAACCAGCCAGAGGGCCAGATTTCAGCTGTTCCTGAATGCCTTTATCAACCGCAGGGATGTATTCACCAGGAATCACACCACCTTTGATGTCATTGATAAATTCGTAGCCTTTCGGGTTTGAACCCGGCTCCAGTGGGTACATGTCGATAACCACATGACCATACTGACCGCGACCACCAGACTGCTTGGCGTGTTTGCCTTCGATATCGGTAACTTTTGCGCGAATCGCTTCACGATAAGCAACCTGAGGTTTACCGATGTTCGCTTCAACGTTGAATTCACGCTTCATACGGTCAACGATGATGTCGAGGTGCAGCTCACCCATACCAGCGATAATAGTCTGGTTAGTTTCTTCGTCAGTCCATACACGGAATGACGGGTCTTCTTTAGCCAGACGACCCAGAGCCAGACCCATTTTTTCCTGGTCAGCTTTGGTTTTCGGTTCTACGGCGATAGAAATTACCGGCTCAGGGAATTCCATACGCTCCAGAATGATGACGTTATCCGGATCACACAGGGTGTCACCGGTGGTCACTTCTTTCAGACCGATTGCAGCAGCGATATCACCTGCGCGAACTTCTTTGATCTCTTCACGTTTGTTAGCGTGCATCTGTACGATACGGCCCAGACGCTCACGCTGAGATTTGACCGGGTTATACACGGTATCACCGGAGTTCACGACACCAGAGTACACGCGGAAGAAGGTCAAGTTACCCACAAACGGGTCGGTAGCGATTTTGAACGCCAGCGCAGCAAACGGCTCATCGTCATCGGAGTGACGCACAGCCGGAGTGTCTTTACCGTCGTCCAGGATACCGTTAATCGCGGTAACGTCAGTCGGTGCCGGCAGGTATTCAATAACCGCATCCAGCATCGCCTGCACACCTTTGTTCTTAAATGCAGAACCACAGGTTACCAGGATAATTTCGTTATTCAGAACGCGCTTACGCAGAGCAGTTTTGATCTCTTCTTCAGTCAGCTCTTCGCCACCAAAGAATTTCTCCATCAGCTCATCAGAAGCTTCAGCTGCGGCTTCGACTAATTTCGCGCGCCATTCTTCAGCCAGTTCCTGCATATCTGCCGGGATGTCTTCGTATACGAAGGTCACGCCTGCATCTTCATCGTTCCAGTTGATGGCTTTCATTTTCACCAGGTCAACAACACCGGTGAAACCTTCTTCTGCGCCAATAGCCAGCTGAAGAGGAACCGGAGTAGCTGCCAGACGTGATTCAATCTGACCAACAACTTTCAGGAAGTTAGCACCCATACGGTCCATTTTGTTAACGAACGCGATACGTGGAACTTTATATTTGTTTGCCTGACGCCATACGGTTTCAGACTGTGGCTGAACACCACCAACTGCACAGTAAACCATTACTGCACCGTCGAGAACACGCATGGAACGTTCAACTTCGATGGTGAAGTCAACGTGTCCAGGGGTGTCGATAATGTTTACGCGGTGTGGCTCAAACTGCTTCGCCATACCTGACCAGAACGCAGTGGTTGCTGCGGAGGTGATGGTAATACCACGCTCCTGCTCCTGTGCCATCCAGTCCATGGTGGCTGCGCCGTCATGAACTTCACCGATTTTGTGGTTTACACCGGTGTAGAACAGGATACGTTCGGTAGTAGTGGTCTTACCGGCGTCGATGTGTGCACTGATACCGATGTTACGATAGCGTGCAATAGGTGTTGTACGAGCCATTTGATTCCTCTGATTCTCGGACGTTCAAGGTTAGTTAACCCAAGCGGGTTGGCTAGTTGAAGCGCCCGCTTGGTTAGCTTAACGACTACGTGGCTATTACCAGCGGTAGTGAGCGAACGCCTTGTTGGCTTCAGCCATACGGTGAACGTCTTCACGTTTCTTAACTGCAGTACCTTTGTTCTCTGCAGCGTCAGAAAGTTCGTTCGCCAGGCGTAAAGCCATAGATTTATCACCGCGTTTACGAGCAGCTTCTACGATCCAACGCATTGCCAGGGCATTACGACGAACCGGACGGACTTCAACTGGTACCTGATAAGTAGAACCACCAACGCGGCGAGACTTAACTTCGACAGTCGGACGCACGTTGTCCAGAGCTACTTCGAAAGCTTCCAGTTCGTTTTTACCAGAACGCTGAGCCATGGTCTCCAGCGCGGTATAGACGATTGCTTCAGCAGTAGATTTTTTACCATCTACCATCAGGATGTTTACAAATTTAGCCAGCAGTTCTGATCCGAACTTAGGATCCGGCAGAATTTTACGCTGACCAATAACGCGACGACGTGGCATGGAAATACTCCGTTGTTAATTCAGGATTGTCCAAAACTCTACGAGTTTATTTTGACATTTATTTAAAACGTTTGGCCTTACTTAACGGAGAACCATTAAGCCTTTGGCTTCTTCACGCCATACTTGGAGCGAGCTTGCTTACGGTCTTTAACACCGGAGCAGTCCAGCGCGCCACGAACAGTGTGGTAACGCACACCTGGCAAGTCTTTAACACGACCGCCACGGATCAGGATCACGGAGTGTTCCTGCAGGTTATGACCTTCACCGCCGATGTAGGAGGTAACTTCAAAACCGTTGGTTAAGCGAACACGACATACTTTACGCAGTGCGGAGTTCGGTTTTTTAGGGGTAGTGGTATACACACGAGTACATACACCACGTTTCTGCGGGCAGGCTTCCAGCGCAGGCACGTTGCTTTTTGCAACTTTGCGTACGCGTGGTTTGCGAACCAGCTGATTAACTGTTGCCATTAAATAGCTCCTGGGATTTGCTTTTGCTTCGTAAACACGTAATAAATCGCCTCGTAGTATCACGAGGACGCAGAATTTTAGAGCTGAGCTTAAAAGGTGTCAAGAAATAACCAGGATTACTGTGTTTACCAGGTCATTTGCTGCGGATGTTTCACCGCCAGCGCGACGAAATCATTATAGCTCACTAACTTCACTCTGGTTGAAATTTGAGCAGAAAGGCCGCGAGCATCAACGTCCTCCTGCAAAACATACAGCGTCACCGGCGCCGCCAGCAGCGATGTCAGAGCACCACTGCCCTCAATTGCGGCCAGCACGCCATTTTGCAGCATTAACAACTCATCTCCGGTTTTCAACATGCGCAACATCAAATCAAAGTCACACTGAAACGGAGAATTCATCAGGGTATGCAGCATCGGTGTTCCTTAAAACGTCAGTAGCCGGTCGAACTGACCAAGACGTTCACGCAGCGCATCGCTGCTGAGCACCTCAGCGGGCAGCACGCGCGCATCATCGACAGACAATCCACGTTCGGCCAGCGAGGCCGCACAGAGATAACACTGGTCAACGTCATACAGCGGTAACACACCAAAGGTGGCAATATAATTACGCGCCAGTATTTTCTCTGGCTGCTGGCCTGCAGTGAGCTGCAGCACGCCATCACCGATAAAAAACAGCGCAACGTCATCGCTGAGTGCTGATGTCGCCAGCACCGCATCCAGCCCTTCACGTCCGGCACTGCTGCCATGTGGCGCCTGAGTAAAAATAAAAGCGATTGAATTCATTAAAATTGCACCAGTCTTTCGCAACTCAGTACCGCTTCTGCCAGCGAGCCCAGTCCGGTCAGTTCAAAGCCCGGCTGCAGATTAGCAACGGGCAGAGAGAGACTTTCCGCCTGCTGTAAGTCAGTCACACCACGCCGCAGCGCTGCCGCCACGCAAATATGCAGTGCGGTACCCTGCTCGTCATGCAATTTCTGCCAGCCGCGCACCAGATCAAACTCATCACTGGCTGGCGCAGTCAGCTGATTGGCATTCAGCACCCCTTCGCGATAAAAGAACACGCTGGATAGCGTGTGCCCTGCCGCCAGCAAAGCATTGGCGAACAGCCATGCGCTGCTCGCCTGCTGAGTGCCATAAGCCGGCCCGGTGACCAGCAGCGTAAAGCGCATTAGCGCTCTTGTCCCTGAAAATCGCCGCTCTTGAACTGACGAATGTAAAGGTACACGGTGTGCTTGGAGATGTTCAGGCGGTCAGCGACCTGATTGATCGCGTCTTTAATATCGAAAATGCCCTTTTCATACAGGTTAAGCACAATCTGGCGGTTCTTGGCATTATTCGACACATTACGATCGGCACTGATCTCTTCAATGGTGAACTCCAGCGTTTGCATCACCAGATCCTCCACTGAAGAGGCAAAATTTACCGATGAAGCGACCTCTTTGATTTCCGGCGGCATAAAAGTCGACATGATTTGTGAGAACGGCACGTCGAGATTCATGTTAATGCACAGCAAACCAATAACCCGGTGTTCACGGTTGCGAATGGCAATAGTGACCGATTTCATCAGCACGCCGCTTTTGGCGCGGGTGAAATAGGCTCTGGAGACATTCGTATCCGCTCCGGTCATATCATGCAGCATGCGCAGCGCAAGGTCGGTTATCGGCGAACCAATTTGACGGCCAGTATGTTCGCCATTGGCGATACGCACCGCTGAACACTTCAGATCTTCCAGCGAGTGAAGCACGATTTCACAGTGTGAACCGATCAGCATCGCCAGGCCATCGACCACCGCTTCATAGGACTTCAGAATATCGTGATCGGTCTGGACGAACGGATGTTGCTCCAGTAAGTCTGACTCGGTTAGCTCACTGGGACTGAATGGATTAGACATGAAAGAGACACCCTACTAGTGGCTGGAGCCTGTCTCAGCGCGGCCTGGGCAGACTCAATATCAGAATTTTGCGCGATAAACAGTTTAGCAAACCTGGCAAAGTCATGTCCTGGCCTTTGTTGCTAATTGCGTAGAATCTCGAAAAGTGGTGAAACGCGGGGCAGAAAGAAAGAGACACTGAACCGCCGCAGAAGCTGCGGCGGTTCTCCCAAATAGATTGGGAACAAACTCAGTAATTACTGGGCTTGTTTGTCAGCAGCGGCTGGTGCTTGCGCCTTATCGTCTGCTTTAGGTGCTGGTTTGATATCAAGCAGTTCAACATCAAATACCAGCGTGGAGTTAGCCGGAATGCCCGGAACGCCATTTTTACCGTAAGCCAACTGCGGTGGAATCACCAGCTTGATTTTACCGCCTTTTTTCACCTGCTTCAGACCTTCGGTCCAGCCAGGGATCACGCCATCAAGACGGAATGACAGTGGCTCGCCACGGGTGTAGGAGTTATCGAACTCATTACCGTCGATCAGCGTACCTTTGTAGTTTACAACTACGGTGTCGCTGTCTTTTGGCGCTTCACCAGTACCCTGCTTCTCTACCTGATACAGCAGGCCTGAGTCGGTTTTCTTCACGCCTTTTTCTTTAGCAAATTTTGCTGCGAAAGCTTCGCCTTTTTCAGCGTTCTCTTTCGCATCTTGTTCCATCTTGGTCTGGGCTGCGCCCTTCACACGACCTTCAAAGGACTGCAGAGTTTGCTCGATCTCTTTATCAGAGAGTTTGCTCTTACCGGCAAACGCATCCTGCACGCCGGCGATCAGCTGGTCTTTCTCCAGTTTGATACCCAGCTTTTCTTGCTCTTTGAGGGAGTTTTCCATGTAACGGCCTAAGGATGCACCCAGCGCATAAGCGGACTGCTGATCCTCATTTTTAAACGCGGCGTTTTTAGGAGCCTGAGGCGCGGCCTGTTGAGCAGGTGCAGATTCTGCTGCCATTGCCAGCGGTGCATTCAGCGCAACGGCCATGGTGGTAGCTAACAATGTGACTTTAAACAGTGATTTCATCCATTTCTCCAAAACCGAAGCCTCTCACCTCGGAAATCATTATAACCTGTCGGTTAGTACTATAGCTGTGCGCGAGTAAACTACCTGGTTCTGCCAAAGATTACTCAGTTAACCTACGACTGTTGTAATGCCGTTAAGTTTCAAACAGTACATGAAGACAGCATAACCATTTTTCAATCGTTAGCTTGAAATTAGCTGCTTTTGCCTGGTTAAAGCAATGCTTTTACCGTTAGAATCAGACGAATCACCCGGAAATAGGTCTACGCTGCGCAGGCAGTAATCAGAGGAAATAATATGCAACAATCATTGTTTGAACAGCGGCTGGAGTTGCTGGAAAGCAAACTGGCTTTTCAGGAGCACACAATTGATGAGCTGAATCAGACAGTGGTGCAGCATGAGTTAGAGATGGCGAGGATGCGTGAGCAGCTACGCCTGATGCTGGATAAACTAAAGGCTGCGGCACCGTCGATGATTGCTTCACAGTCTGAAGAGACGCCACCACCGCATTATTGATTGATGAAATAGCTGCGCTACGCTGCTGCTGGCGCAGTCATCCAGTCGCTCGCTCTGTAAAACAAAAAAGGCCGCCGAAGCGACCTTTTTTTAGCATTAATGCTTAGTGGCAGCCACAGCCACCAGTGCCGCAACCACCTTTACCGTGGTCATGGTCATGCTCGTGATCGTGGTGATGGCCATCTTCACCGTGAACGTGGCCGTGAGCCAGTTCTTCCGGAGTCGCTTCACGAATCGCGATAACTTCCACGTTGAAGTTCAGGTTCTGACCCGCCAGCATGTGGTTACCATCAACCACAACATGCTCATCTTCAACTTCAGTGATTTCAACTGGAACCGGACCCTGGTCGGTCTCAGCCAGGAAACGCATGCCAACCTGCAGCTCGTCAACGCCCATGAACACGTCTTTTGGTACGCGCTGCACCAGATTGTCATCATACTGGCCGTAGGCTTCGTTAGCCGCGATATGCACGTCAAACTTATCACCAACAACGTGATCTTCCAGCGCTTTTTCCAGACCAGAAATCAGGGAACCATGACCGTGCAGATAGTCCAGCGGTGCGCTCACCGGAGACTCGTCAACCAATACACCGTCTTCTGTACGTACCTGATAGGCCAGGCTAACCACCAGGTCTTTTGCTACTTTCATGATATCTCCTAACCGTTGAGAACTTAGATCCTGCCTCATTGGTCTATTTTTGCGTGCAATAATACCAACCAGTCAGATTTTAATGGCGCCGATTGTAACGGAATTCAACCCCGCTGTACGCTTAAGCTTAAAAAAAGCTGCCTCATTGCGCTACTCGGGATGAAAAATACCGATCACTTGCTCATTGGTGCGAACCTGATCGCGTACCTGCTTATCCGCCTCACGCATTTGATGACCACACTTTACACACTCAACGACGTCAACATTGTTTTCCCGCCATAGCGCGAGAGTGTCTTTTTCCTGACAGTGCGGACAAACCGCACCGGCGATAAAGCGTTTACGCATTATTGTTTCCACATTGCGGGCGACGAAAACGCCGCACCTGAATGATCGAATTGAAGCTAAGAATTACTCGAACTCATCCCAGCCATCGTACTGCCGCCTCTCATGCTGCATCTCCGTCTGGAAGATATCCTCCAGTTCACGCCGCGCTTCCCGCACGCGCGAAATTTGCGCACTGTCACCGTGGTTAGGCATCAGATCGCGCAGCATGCGCATATCCAGCCGGCGGAAGTGCAACTGCGCACGCGTCGCCTGATGCGGATGCATGCCGACGGTCATCAACGCTTTGCGCCCCAGCTCCAGCGCACTGGAGAAGGTTTCGCGCGAGAATTGCGTGACGCCAGCCTGCAACAATTCGTGGGCCTCAACACGACCCCGCGCACGCGCCAGGATTTGCAGATGAGGGAAGTGCTGCTGACAAAGATGCACAATGATCATCGAATCTTCCGGCGCATTACAGGTAATCACGATGGACTGTGCGCTTTCAGCCCCTGCCGCACGCAATAACTCCAGCTCGGTTGCATCACCATAGTATACTTTATAGCCATACTTACGCATCAGGCTAACCGCACTGATATCACGCTCCAGCACGGTAATGCGCTTTTTGTTCGCCATCAGCAAACGGCCAACTACCTGCCCGAAACGACCAAACCCCACCACGATCACCTGAGGTTTATCATCTTCAACAAACGGTTTTTCATCGCTGGCGTCACTCTCATTAAAGCGACGGGACAGGATTTTATCGATGCCCTGCATCAGCAGCGGCGTGGTCATCATCGACAAAGTGACAATAACCAGCAGTAGTGGAAGCTGATCGCCGCTAAACAGTTTTGCCGATGACGCAGCCGAAAACAGCACGAAAGCAAACTCTCCACCCTGGCTTAGCACGCCGGCAAATTGCAAACGCTCCGAACTGCGCAAGCCGTAAGTACGCGCCAGCAGATACAGAACCGCAATTTTCACCAGCACCAGCGCCACAACACCGATGAGAATTTCGGGAATGTGGGTATAGAGCACGCCGAGATTCAGCGCCATGCCGACCGAGATAAAGAATAAGCCCAGCAGCAAGCCTTTAAACGGCTCAATCGCAATTTCCAGCTCGTGACGGTATTCACTCTCAGCCAGCAGAATACCGGCGATGAACGTTCCCAGCGCCATGGAAACGCCGAGCATATCCATAAATAACGCCGAGCCAAGCACCAGCAGCAACGCGGCTGCGGTGAACACTTCACGTACGCCGGATGCGGCGATAAAGCGGAAAATGGGTCGCAGTAAATAGCGGCCACCGATGAGCATGCCGCCAAACGCCAGCACCTTCATACCGACTTTCATCCAGTCAATATGTCCGCTGTCACTGCCTGCCAGCAAAGGCACCAGCGCCAGCGCCGGGATGACCGCGATATCCTGGAACAGCAATACCGAGAAACCTAACTGCCCGGATTCATTGCGGTTCATGCCTTTATCACGCATCAGTTGCAGCGCCATCGCCGTCGAGGACATTGCCAGACCAATCCCACCGATCATTGCTGCCTGCCAGGAGAAGTCGGTTAGCCACAGCAAACCGCCGAGCACTGCGGCACTGAATATCACCTGCGCGGCGCCAACGCCAAATATCGAACGCCGGAGCTTCCAGAGCTTAGAGGGATTCAGCTCCAGGCCAATGATAAACATCAGAAACACCACGCCCAGCTCGGAGAAATGCAGGATCTCATCAACGTCGCTGATAAATCCTAATCCCCACGGTCCAATGGCGATGCCTGCCAGCAAATAACCCAGTACCGCTCCAATACCCAGCCGGGCAGCAATCGGCACCGCCACCACGGCGGCAAACAGATACAGTACGCCAGCCGTCAGTAGGGTTTGTCCTTCCATTTATAAACCTCCATGCGGCAGCGGTGATGCCAGCCAGTCACCGTAAGCTCGCGCATAATTTTTCATCACTTCCGGTGTCTGACGGCGCGCCCAGTAGATAATCATCGGCGTCATCCAGTGCATCCGGCACATTTGTGCGGTGAGTTCAAACGGACGCATAATTTCCGACAGCGGGTAACGATTCAGCCCATGCTGATGATAGGCCGTTTCCGGCTCGCCGGTCGTCACCACACTGCGCCAGTATTTACCTTCCAGCATATTGCCGCCGACGCCGCTGGCAAAGCCGCGCGACAACACGCGGTCCAGCCACTCTTTCAGCAGCGCGGGGCAGCTGTAGGTATAAAGGGGATGCTGGAACACGATAACTTGATGCTCACGCAACAGCTGTTGTTCGTAACTCACATCAATAAAAAAATCAGGATAGTGCGCGTACAAATCGTGCACGGTGACATGGGCTAACTGCTTCGCCGGCTGCAACAAAACGCGATTGGCTATCGAATCTTGTGATTCCGGGTGAGCATATAGCAGCAAAACTTTAGGTGGCTGCGACATCTTGTCCCCTTCAATCGTCGTCATGGTGTACGTTTTCAGCTACCATGCTCGACGCAACGGAATAGGTCATTCCGAAATTCTGATTATGATGACAATAAATTAACATATTCTGACGATACGGCGCTTATGATTGTATTTTCCTCGTTACAAATTCGTCGCGGCATCCGCGTGCTGCTGGACAATGCTACTGCCACCATCAATCCAGGCCAGAAGGTCGGGCTGGTGGGTAAGAACGGCTGCGGAAAATCGACCCTGCTGTCGCTGCTGAAGAACGAGATGAGCGCCGATGCGGGCAGCCTCACTTATCCGACTAACTGGGCGCTGGCCTGGGTTAATCAGGAGACGCCCGCGCTTGACGTGCCGGCAATTGAGTATGTTATCGACGGCGACCGTGAATTTCGTCAGCTGGAATCCGAATTACAGCACGCCAATGAAATTAACGATGGTCATGCCATCGCTACGCTACACGGCAAGCTGGATGCAATTCAGGCGTGGACCATCCAGTCGCGCGCAGCCAGCCTGCTGCACGGCTTAGGTTTCAGTCAGGAACAGCTGCAACGCCCGGTCAGTGATTTCTCCGGTGGCTGGCGCATGCGCCTGAATCTTGCACAGGCGCTGCTGGTTCGTTCCGATCTGCTACTGCTGGATGAACCGACAAACCACCTCGATCTTGACGCGGTGATCTGGCTGGAGCGCTGGCTGAAAAGCTATCCCGGTACGCTAATCCTGATCTCTCACGACCGCGACTTCCTCGATCCGGTAGTCGATAAGATTTTGCATATCGAGCAGCAAGGTCTGTTTGAGTACACCGGCAACTACAGTTCCTTCGAACGTCAGCGTGCGACTAAGCTGGCGCAGCAGCAGTCGCTGTTTGAGCATCAGCAGCAAAAAGTCGCGCACTTACAAAGCTATATCGATCGTTTCCGCGCTCAGGCCACCAAAGCGAAACAGGCGCAAAGCCGTATCAAAATGCTGGAGCGTATGGAGCTGATTGCACCGGCGCACGTCGATAACCCGTTCACTTTCAGTTTCCGTCAGCCGGAAAGCTTGCCTAATCCACTGCTGAAGATGGAAAAAGTGAGTGCTGGCTATCAAGACCGGGTGATTCTTAACTCCATCAAGCTAAACCTGGTGCCCGGCTCACGCATTGGCCTGCTGGGCCGCAACGGCGCGGGTAAATCAACGCTGATCAAGCTGCTGGCTGGTGAACTGGCGCCATTGCAGGGCGATATCGGTTTAGCCAAAGGAATTAAGCTCGGTTACTTCGCCCAGCATCAGCTCGAATTCTTACGGGCAGATGAATCGCCGTTACAACACCTGGTGCGTCTGGCGCCAAAAGTGCTGGAACAGCAGTTACGTGATTATCTTGGCGGCTTTGGCTTCCAGGGCGATCAGGTCAGCGAGAAGACCGAACGTTTTTCCGGTGGCGAAAAAGCGCGACTGGTTCTGGCGCTCATCGTCTGGCAGCGCCCCAACCTGTTACTGCTTGATGAACCGACCAACCACCTCGATCTCGATATGCGTCAGGCGCTGACCGAGGCGTTAATCGATTTTGAAGGCGCACTGGTGGTGGTCTCGCACGATCGTCACTTATTGCGTTCAACCACTGACGACCTGTACCTGGTGCATGACGGCAAAGTGGAAGTGTTTGAAGGCGATCTGGAAGATTATCAGCAGTGGCTGAGCGATGTGCAGAAGCAAGAAGCCCAGCAGGATGCAACACCAAAACTGGATAACGCCAACAGCGCCCAGTCGCGCAAAGACCAGAAACGTCGCGAGGCGGAATTGCGCACCCAAACGCAGCCGCTGCGCAAACAGATTACCCAGCTGGAAAAACAGATGGAGAAGCTGAATGCGCAGCTGACGGCGGCGGAAGAGCAGCTGGCTGATTCGGCGATTTACGAGCAAAGCCGCAAGGCCGACTTAACCGCCGCGCTGAAAAGCCAGGCCGAGAGTAAGTCAGCACTTGAAGAGTGCGAGATGGCATGGCTTGATGCGCAGGAGCAGCTGGAGAATATGCTGGCTGAATAAAGAGTTAGCGGGCGGCGCTCTCGCCGCCTGTTGCTTTATCCCGCACGATAAAACGGTTTATCCCCTAAAATCGTTGCCCGATGCATAATCCGTCTTTGTGGCAAATAGTCAGCATTGGCATAATGCTGCGTCACCCGGTTATCCCAGATCGCCACATCATCCTGCTGCCAGCGCCAGCGCACCTGAAATTCAGGCTTGGTGATATGCGCAAACAGAAATGCCAGCAGTGCATCACTCTCTTTCTGCGTTAAATCCACAATACGGGTGGTAAAACCCTCATTGACGAACAGCGCCTGTTTGCCGCTGACCGGATGAGTGCGGATTACCGGATGCAGCAGCGGCGGATTACTGGCCACCGCTTTTTTCCAGCGCGCATGCTCTGCTTCGCTGCCACGATGTTTAAACTCCTGGAAAGATTTGGTGAAGTCATGCTCGGCCTGTAAACCACTCAGTAGCGTTCTGATCGGCGCGGAAAGTGCCTCATATGCCGCAATTCCACTGGCCCACAGGGTGTCGCCGCCGCTGTCCGGCAGATGCCTGGCGGCGAGAATCGCCCCGGCGGGTGGCGTGTCGATAAAGGTGACGTCGGTATGCCAGTTATCATTATCCGGCGGATTATTGTCATGGGTATCCAGCACGATAATCTCTTCAACATCGGCGGCATGAGGATAAACCGGATGGATATGCAGATCGCCAAAGCGCGCGGCCAGCGCCCGGTGCTGCACCGGAGTCAGCGGCTGCTGGCGAAAAAACAGTACCTGATGGCGAATCATCGCATGATACAGCTGTTCAAACTGGGCATCGCTCAATGGACGAGCCAAATCAAGATTACTGACTTCTGCCCCGATGTAAGGGCCGAGCGCGGTGATAGTGAGACGTTCGTTCATTGTACAACTCCATGCCAGGGTGTCAGACGACGCTGTAGCGCGCGCAGACCCAGTTCTAAGGTAAATGCGATTACCGCAATCACAGCAATGCCAGCCAGCACCACGTCAGTGGCAAGAAACTCACCGGCAGACTGCACCATAAAGCCCAGCCCGCGCGTGGCCGCGATCAGCTCGGCTGCCACCAGTGTCGACCAGCCAACGCCCAGCCCAATACGCAGCCCGGTTAAAATCTCCGGCAACGCACCGGGCAATACTACATACCACAGCACCTGCCAGCGGCTGGCACCCAGCGAACGTGCCGCACGCAGCCGCACCTGCTGGGCGCTTTTCACTCCTGCCAGCGCTGAAAGCGCCACCGGTGCGAAGATCGCCAGATAGATCAGTAAGATTTTTGAAGTTTCGCCGATGCCAAACCAAATAACCATCAGTGGCAGATAAGCCAGCGGCGGCACCGGACGGTACAGCTCAATCAGTGGATCAAGAATGCCGCGAACCGTGGCGTTCAGCCCCATCGCGATTCCAACCGGAATGCCGATTAACGCCGCGGCGAACAGCGCGATCAGAATTCGCGTCAGGCTGGCCGCCAGATGCTGCCATAAGGTCGCATCCATAAAACCTTGCGCACTGGCGACGGTCAGCAACTGATGCAGTACCTGTTGTGGCGCTGGTAGAAACAGCGGACTAATCAGCTTCAGCGCAGTAACACTCCACCAGATGGCTAACAGCACCAGCAGAGTGGCGGCGCTGAGCGTCAGCTGGCGCGACAGTGGCCAGCGCAGTTTCGATGCCGCTGGCGTCGTCACTTTGTCATTAATCAGTGAACTCATGAGAACACCTCGCGTTGCTGAAACACCTGGCTGAGAACATATTCGCGGCGCTCAATAAAGCGCGGATCGGATTTGATTGAGCGGCAGGATTCACCGTCAGCGTAACGACGCCCAAAATCGAGCGACAGGCGTTCGATAATGCGTCCGGGGCCCGGCGACAGCAGGATCAGCTCACTGGCGAGAAACACCGCTTCTTCAATATCATGAGTAATCAGCAATACTTGTTTACCGCTTTCACTCCACAGCTTCAGCAACAGTTCCTGCATCTGCTCGCGGGTAAAAGCATCAAGCGCACCAAATGGCTCGTCGAGTAGTAATAGCTGCGGATCGGCGGCCAGAGCTCTGGCAATACCGACGCGCTGCCGCATACCGCCGGAAAGCTGCCAGATATAGCGCTTTTCTGCCCCTTCCAGCCCGACTTTTTTCAGCATGCGCTGCGCAACCGCCCGCCGCTCCGTTTTACTGACGCCCGCCAGCTGCAGGCCAAACGCCACGTTATCCAGTACGTTACGCCACGGCAGCAATCCCTCATGCTGAAACACCACGCCACGCTCGGCGCCGGGCCCGGTAATGGTTTTACCTTCGAGCGTGATAGAGCCGGATTCCGGCGCTAAAAAACCGGCAATCAGATTGAGTAAGGTGGTTTTGCCACAGCCCGAAGGCCCCAGCACCACCAGTAACTCCCCGGAAGCAATCGACAGATTGATATCCTGTAGCGCCAGATGACCATCGTAGCGGGCATGCAAATGAGAGACAGATAACATAGGCGCGCCTTACTGATTAGCGAGTGGTTTAACAAAGCGATCGGTAACATAATCGCTATAGTCCGTTGCCACCTGCGGCACTTTACCCTGCTCTTTCAGGAACTTCGCCGTATCGATAATCGCTTTATCAACCGGCTGCCCCAGTTGAGTAACCTGTTGCGCTGCGGTCAGGTAGGTATTCCCTTTTACCAGCCCCGGAACCTGCTCATTCGGCACACCGCTCAGGCGCGACAGTTTGCTGAGGTTATCGTCAGCTTTCAGCCACTGCTCCGGGTTATCGAGATAGGCTTTCTGCGCGGCCAGCGCGCTACGGGCAAAGGCGGTTACCACCTCTGGATGCTGCTGAGCAAAGTCTTTACGCACCACCCACACATCCAGCGTTGGCGATCCCCACTGACCGACCTGGGCGGAATCGGTCAGCACATGGCCTTCCTTCTCCAGTTCGTTAACTGCCGGCGCCCAGACATAGGCACCATCGATATCGCCACGCTGCCAGGCGGCAGTAATTGCCGCAGGTTGCAGGTTAATGATCTGGACCTGGCCAGGCTTGATGCCCCAATGTTTCAGCGCTGCCAGCAGGCTGTAATGCGTCGTCGAAATAAACGGCACCGCAATGCGCTTGCCAATCAGATCTTTAGGTGAGGTAATCTCTTTTTTCACGACCAGCGCTTCAGAGTTACCGAGTTGCGAAGCCAGCAGGAAAACTTCAATCGGCACCTGCTGACTGGCAGCAACCGCCAGCGGGCTGGAGCCAATATTACCAATCTGCACATCACCCGAAGCCAGTGCACGTACCACGCTGGAACCACTGTCAAATTTGCGCCAGTCGACTTTTGCGCCACTCTCTTTGGCAAACGTATTATCTGCCTGGGCAACTTTTGCCGGTTCGGCAGAAGTTTGATAAGCCACCGTAACATCGACGGCGTGCGCATTCAGCGCTGCCAGTGACAATGCTGCCGCAACCAAAGATTTACGCCATTTTCCCGCCATGTTTGACTCCGCTGGTTATTGTTATCAGGTGATTTGCTGATAGTTTTAACCGACAGTTAACCCGGCGATAAGTAATTAAAAATTCTGTTTAAGCACAAAATCGCATTAGAAGTTATTGCGCATAACTCATGCAAAAAATGGCAAAGGAAACGGCGGGTTTAATGCAGGCAAAAAAAACCACCGCTTCGCGGTGGTTGGTGACGAAAGTGCGGCAAATTAATGCCAGATCAGCAGTACGCAGGCCGCGGTAAGCAGCCCCATCGAAATATTAAATATGGCCCAGGCACGACGGCTACGCAGAATACGGCCAATCAGCGTTCCAAAGCCCAGCCAGATCATCCCGGAAACAATATTCACCGACACAATGCCAATACTGATCGCCATCACTGAACTACGGTAAGCCTCACCCGCCAGACTAAAGCTGGCTACCGCGCCGAGCGCCATTAACCAGGCTTTCGGATTAACCAGTTGCAGTAACCCTCCCTGCCAGAAAGGCATCGGGGCAGCCGGCCCTTCACCGGTCTCAAGCTTTTCGTAACTGGCTGAACCAATTTTCCATGCCAGCCACAACAGATAAAGGCTACCGGCGATTTTCAGGATAAGATGCAGTGAAGGATAGATCAGCAGTAAACCACCAACGCCAAACGCCACTAACAGCAGCATCGCCTGCATACCGAGCATAATTCCAATCATCAACGGCAGTGAGCGAATAAAACCGAAATTGGCGCCGGAGGCGGTGAGTAACATATTATTAGGGCCAGGTGTAATTGCGGCGACCCACAAAAAGCCCAGCATCGACAGAAAAAGACTCAGTTCCATGAAACGGGTGCTCCTCACCCCAAACGATTGCTAACCCATCGAAGCTAACAGTGTGATATGGATCGTACAAGCCTTCTGAACATGAAATTTAATCCCGCAGCTGATGATTCATTTAATCCGATGCCTGGCATGGGTAATCCACATCTGCAAACGGTGTTGCCGCGGCTGATTCGGCGTCGTATTTTGCTTCAGCCCCACTGGCAGCGGCTGACTCTGCCTGACGGCGACTTTGTCGATTTAGCCTGGAGTGAAGACCCGGCACAGGCACGTGGAAAACCGCGAGCGGTGCTGTTTCATGGTCTTGAAGGCAGTTTTCACAGTCCTTATGCTCATGGGCTGTTGCAGACGTGGAAAGAACGCGGCTGGCTCGGCGTAGTGATGCATTTTCGCGGTTGTAGCGGCGAACCCAATCGCCTGCAGCGCATCTATCACTCTGGAGAAACCAGCGACGCCAGCTACTTTTTGCAGTGGATGCAGGATACGCTGGGAAAAGTGCCGACCGCTGCGGTCGGCGTATCGTTGGGCGGCAATATGCTGGCTTACCTGATGGGCCAGCAGGGTGAAGAGTGTTTGCTGGATGCTGGCGTGGTGGTCTCAGCACCGCTGATGCTGGAACCCTGCAGTGAACGCCTTGAGCAAGGTTTCTCCCGCGTTTACCAACGTTACCTGCTAAAGCTGCTGAAGCAGAATGCCGAAAGAAAGCTGTTGCGCTGGCCGGGAACCCTGCCGATCGATCTGCACCAGCTTAAGGCACTGAAGAAACTGCGCGATTTCGATGATGCTATTACCGCGCGCGCCCACGGTTTTAATGATGCGCTCGACTACTACCGCCGCTGTAGCGCGCTGCCGCTGCTGCCAGCGGTGGTTAAACCGCTACTGATCATCCACGCGCAGGACGATCCCTTTATGACGGACGCCGTTATTCCCGATCTCAGTAAACTACCTGCTAACATTGAGTATCAACTGACTAAAAATGGCGGACACGTCGGCTTTGTTGGCGGCACTCTGCGCCAGCCACAAATGTGGCTTGAACAGCGTATTCCGCAATGGCTTTCTCACTATCTGGATAACTAAGCTGTGATTATTCCCTGGCAAGATCTGACGCCCGAGGCGCTGGAAAATCTGATTGAATCCTTTGTGCTGCGTGAAGGCACCGATTATGGCGAGCAAGAGCGTTCGCTGGAACGTAAAGTTGAAGATGTCCGTCGCCAGCTGAAAAATGGTGAAGCCGTGCTGGTATGGTCCGAATTGCATGAAACGGTCAATATCATGCCACGTGGCCAGTTGCGCGAATAAAAGGCCAATGACTTTACTGCTGGAAACGTGTTAACAATGCTCATCGCCCCACCTTCACAGGGAGCTTATTATGTCAGCCAGGCATCCGGTTATCGCCGTTACCGGTTCAAGTGGTGCAGGAACCACGACCACCAGTCTCGCCTTCCGTAAAATTTTCCAGCAGCTGAATCTGCACGCTGCCGAACTTGAAGGCGACAGCTTTCACCGTTTTACCCGTCCAGAGATGGATATGGCGATTCGCAAAGCGCGTGATTTAGGTCGCCACATCAGCTACTTTGGTCCGGACGCCAATGATTTTGGCCTGCTGGAGCAGACGTTTGTTGAGTATGGTCTCAATGGCAGCGGCAAATCGCGCAAATATCTGCACACCTATGATGAAGCGGTGCCGTGGAACCAGGTACCCGGAACATTCACCCCGTGGCAGCCCCTGCCGGAGCCGACCGATGTGCTGTTTTATGAAGGACTGCACGGCGGAGTGGTGACCCAACAGCATAATGTGGCAGAGAAAGTGGATCTGCTGGTGGGAGTGGTGCCGATCGTTAACCTTGAGTGGATTCAGAAACTGGTGCGCGACACCAGTGAACGCGGCCACTCACGCGAAGCGGTAATGGATTCGGTGGTGCGTTCAATGGAAGATTACATCAATTTCATCACACCTCAGTTTTCGCGCACTCATATCAACTTTCAACGCGTGCCAACGGTAGATACCTCGAATCCGTTTGCTGCGCGCGATATCCCGTCGCTGGATGAAAGTTTCGTCGTAATCCATTTCCGGGGCCTGGAAGATATCGACTTCCCTTACCTGTTAGCGATGCTGCAAGGCTCATTTATTTCGCATATTAATACCCTGGTAGTACCGGGCGGAAAAATGGGTCTGGCGATGGAATTGATTATGGGGCCGCTGGTTAAACGCCTGATGGAAGGCAAGAAAATCGAGTAATCGCTTAATCAGTCAGGAACAGTGTATATTTGTTCCTGACTATTATTTCTTTATTCATTATATTTATCTGTTTCAATACGCGGTTAATTAATCCCTTTAGATATTTCTGCAACGCTCAAAGAAATTTGACAATGAATTTGTGAGGCGGCAGGTATTTTTCAATTCTGATACTTTTAAATCGACAGATAACCCGATAGTCTTGGCGAAAGGACACAGTAAAAAAATAACAGGATGTTATTGATGAATACCCCTATCGAAAATCCCAGGCAGGCACTGCCCATCAGGTTACCCATCCGGCTGTTTGAGACCCAGAAAAGGATGGATGACTACAAGGCTGAAGATATGAAATTTGGCGATCTTACTCAGTTTTGCCTGCAAGAGTATTATCAGCTAAAAGATATCTCAAAAAATATTAATCCCTTTACTCATCCAAACCGTGATGAAAGTGCACGCATCCTGTTTGACGAGTTTCGTCAGTTATCTGACACCTTTTCGTTTATTGGTCCCTATAAAGGGCTTATCCGCAGCTTGATTGATCATATGCAGCACAACAGCGGTAAGAAGTTTACCGATAAACGATTGGATAATGCGTTGTCGGGGCATAGTTCGATGCAGAGCTCGTTGAAGAAAATAAAAGATACTTTAACGACTAATATTGATTGGCATAAAGGATATTTTCCTCGGAAGAATTATGAATTTTTCACACAAATGATCCAGGAATCCAAACTGCCTAAGTTTGATAACTGGAATGATCATGTCAATGGGCTAACAATAAGTGTGCATGATACCAGTGCAACTCATATCACTCTTGAGTCACTTGAGATAAACGATAATGCCTACAAGGCAAAAGTACACTACCGAGTTCAGGACCACTTTGGTCTTGATAACGCCGACATAACCCATCGGCTCTATCGTCAATTTCGCATTTTTCGCATCTGGTTTGTCATACAGCGCTGGGAAGGTTATGGTTATAGACCTTTTATCACTGAAATGAGCGATACCAAAAAAATTGAAGGTAGCCGTTTTGATAAGATATAGATGGTTTTTGATAATGGTGTTTATTACAGTAATGATACTAAGCTGGCGCCTTCAACAGGCCACTGAGATCATAGCAGTTCATTCAAATGAAAAAGGGACTGCTTTTCGTGTGATTATTAAGTATCCACCAGTAACTGATAAAGGGAAAATTAAATGGTGGGAGGAAAACAACATGATAATGAATGATAAATATCATGTTCCAGTTGATAAAGGAAGCTATTTAATCAGCTTTTGGGTCTCTGATTATAAAAAAAATTCTAATGCTGACCAGGAAGGCGATCTGCTTTGTTTTGATGACATGAACACCACTGCAAATTGTATCGAGAAAAATAATAATCCATTAACCATTCTATATAATCATGATAATCATCAAATGATGATTTCTCTCAATAATGGAGAAAGCACCTATTTTAAAAACACCCTGACAGGGCATATGCGCAAGGTGGATTGATAAATTAATGGATTGAAAATAAAAACAGGATGTTACTTATGGATATCCCTATCGAAAATCCCAGGCAGGCACTGCCCATCAGGTTACCCATCCGGCTATTTGAGACCCAGAAAAGGATGGATGACTACAAGGCTGAAGATATGAAATTTGGCGATCTTACTCATTTTTGCCTGCAAGAGTATTATCAGCCAAATAATATCTCAAAAAATATTAATCCTTTTACTCATCCAAACCGTGATGAAAGTGCACGCATCCTGTTTGATGAGCAACTCTGGGAAGGTTTTGCATTTAAGCCCTTTATCACAGAAATGAACGTGACTAAAACGATTGAGGGTGGGCGCAATGATAAAGACCAGATGGATTTTAATGACGTTGACCATACCTTGCGGCGTTATATTCTGGAATTTACTGCTTCCTACTCAAGTTGTTGATGTGCATTATAAATCAGAAAGTGATAGTTATTTTGTTATTGTTAAGAACTTCCCCTTTACTGATAGTGGAAAAATCAAGTGGTGGGAAGAAAACAGACACCTGCTGGGAGAAAAATATCATATACCCATTAACTCTGATAAGTACAGCATTGGCTTCTGGACTGGCGATTACAAAGAAGAAGCCAATACCGATCAAGGCAGCGATTTACTGTGTTTTTATGATATGAAAAGTAAGAAGAAGTGTATTGAAAAAGATAGCCAGCCCTTAAAGATTTGGTATAGAAAAGATGATAATGAAGCCCAAACCACTTTTCTTTTCAATAACTGGCAAAGAACACATATCAAAAAAGACAGCATCAAATAATAAGGGGCAAGGAGGAATACCGATATATTAAAATCGATAACATCAACGGAGAGCCGCAGGATGCTAATCATAAAGGCTGGATCAAAGTCAGCTCTTTCAGTTGGGGGGCTACCCAGCCAGCGAATATCAATGTTGGCGGTGAAGGCAGAACATATGCGCAAGGTGGATTGATAACTTAATGGATTGAAAATAAAAACAGGATGTTACTTATGGATACCCCTGTCGAAAATCCCAGGCAGGCACTGCCCATCAGGTTACCCATCCGGCTATTTGAGACCCAGAAAAGGATGAATGACTACAAGGCTGAAGATATGAAATTTGGCGATCTTACTCAGTTTTTCCTGCAAGAGTATTATCAGCCAAATAATATCTCAAAAAATATTAATCCTTTTACTCATCCAAACCGTGATGAAAGTGCACGCATCCTGTTTGACGAGTTTCGTCAGTTATCTGACACCTTTTCGTTTATTGGTCCCTATAAAGGGCTTATCCGCAGCTTGATTGATCATATGCAGCACAACACGGGTAAAAAATTTACCGATAAACTAATGGATGATGCATTGGCTGGGCATAGTTCGATGGATGATTCATTGAATAAAATAAATAAAGCCATGATTAAACTCATAGATTGGGATGCAAGAATTTATTCTCAACAAGATTTTTACGGGCTTGAGGATGCCATCAGGAAATCAGTTCTTCCTAAATTTAATGAAAAACTCGATCGTATTAACGGTTTGACGATTTCTATCCACGATACCTGGTCAACACACATCACTCTCAATTCTCTGGAAATTACTGGCGATCGATATAAGGCTAAAGTGCACTATCGAATTCAGGATCACTTTGGTCTTGATGATAACGATATTAATGACTGGCTTTACAAGCAATTTCGAATTTTTCGCATCTGGTTTACGTTACAACGTTGGGAAGGCTACGGTTTTAAACCTTTTATCACTGAGATGAATGCGACAATGGCAGTTGAAGGTGGACGTTTTGACAAAATTTAAAGGAATTTTGTTCATTTTTATCGCCGCTACCGGGTTTTTGGCATGGCGCTTACTCGCTCCGGTCGAAATCATTGATGTTCATCGTTTAGACACACGAGACAGCTTCGACATTATCGTCAAAAATTTCCCATTAACAGATAAAGGGAAAGTTGAGTGGTGGGAGAAAAACAAAGACGTATTAAAAGTAAAGTATAACGTTCCTGTAGGACAAGATGATTATGGCATTGGTTTCTGGGTGGGCGAATACAAAGAGGAACCCGATACCGATCAGGGAAGCGATCTGCTTTGCTTTGAAGATATGCGATCCACGAAAAATTGCATTAAAAAAGGAAACCAACCGTTACAAATATGGTATCGAAAAAAACAAAGAGAAACTATTTTCCTTTTTGATAACTGGCAAAGAACCTGGGTAATAAAAGATAGCATCAATTAAGCACAGTGGCGCCATGACGTTTTAAAATATTAAAAAAGAGGACAGTTAATAATTAAATAATAATCCGTTTATTACTGGTAAGGAATATTACAGAAACTCACCCATCACATCATAAGGAGCAAGGATGAATACCGATATATACATGAAAATCGATAATATTAACGGAGAGTCGCAGGATGCTAATCATAAAGGCTGGATCAAAGTCAGCTCTTTCAGTTGGGGGGCTACCCAGCCAGCGAATATCAATGTTGGCGGTGGAGGCGGAACAGGCCGCGTGCAGTATCAGGATTTACAGGTTATTGCAGATGTAGATAAAGCCACGCCGGCAATTATGCGCTATCTGTCGAATGGCAAACATATCAATAAAGTAGAACTGTCTGCCTGCCACGCCAGCGACGGTCAGGTTGAATATCTGCGCATCACACTGGAAGAAGTGTTGATCACTGGTGCAAACTATAACGGCACCTCTCACACAGACAGAATCGGTATGAGCTACAAATTTCAGGCAGCCAAAGTTGGTCAACAGTATTGGGAACTGACGGCCAATGGCGGCAAAGGTCCAGAAACCGCATCGGGCTGGCATATTAAAGAGAATCGCGAAACCTGACCGGGCAAAACAGGACCTTTCACAGGTCCTGTTTACCGACGTGAATTAGCGCTTAGCACTCAATCACTTCATAGCTATGGGTAATCTCAACGCCTTTACCCAGCATGATTGCCACCGAGCAATACTTCTCGGCCGACAGGTCAACCGCGCGTGAAACCGCTTTATCGGTTAACGCTTTACCGCTGACCACAAAATGCAGATTAATATGGGTAAAGATACGCGGCGCTTCTTCACGACGTTCAGAAGTCAGTTTTACTTCACAGTCAGTGACATCGTTACGCCCTTTTTGCAGAATCGACACCACATCAATCGCGCTACAGCCACCCGCAGCCATCAACACCATCTCCATCGGGCTTGGCGCTTTATCACCGGAATTGCCATCCATCAACACCTGGTGACCGGATGCGGATTCTCCTAAAAATGTCAGCCCTTCCACCCACTTCACTCGTGCTTGCATATTATTAATCCTCTAATTCATTTAGTTATCGTCAGAGTACGCCTTCGGCTGAAAAACGGCAACGGTGAGCGATTCCCACTATGCTGAAGCGATACAACAGGAGACACTCATTGAAAGCTGTGCTACAAACAAAGCGGTAATATTTTCGTTGGCATGTAAAAGCACGACGAAAGCGGGACGACATAATGAGCTATGCTCTGAACAGAAGCCCGGACAACTTTCCTGACCCGGAAAACGCTTGAATATTTCATCGCCTGCAGGGAATTGATCCCCCTGTCTTTAGGGCACGATTACAACAGAGGATAAAAGCGAATGGTTCTCGGCAAACCGCAAACAGACCCTACTCTCGAATGGTTCCTGTCACATTGCCATATTCACAAATATCCATCCAAAAGTACGCTGATTCACCAAGGTGAAAAGGCCGAAACGCTCTACTACATCGTTAAAGGCGCTGTAGCAGTGCTGATCAAGGATGAAGAAGGCAAAGAGATGATCCTGTCCTATCTCAACCAGGGGGATTTCATCGGCGAGCTTGGCCTGTTTGAAGAAGGTCAGGAGCGCAGTGCCTGGGTAAGAGCAAAAACCGCCTGCGAAGTGGCTGAAATTTCATATAAAAAATTCCGTCAGCTGATTCAGGTAAACCCGGATATTTTGATGCGTCTCTCCTCTCAGATGGCTCGCCGTCTGCAGGTCACTTCTGAGAAAGTCGGTAATTTAGCTTTCCTTGATGTCACCGGACGCATTGCGCAAACCTTACTTAACCTGGCGAAACAGCCAGACGCGATGACACATCCGGACGGGATGCAGATTAAAATCACCCGTCAGGAGATCGGCCAGATTGTCGGCTGCTCACGTGAAACCGTTGGTCGTATTCTGAAAATGCTGGAAGATCAAAATCTGATTTCCGCACACGGCAAAACCATTGTCGTATACGGTACACGTTAAGTATTTCTGAACCCACGGCGTGAGGCAGCTGCTATCGCGCCGTTTTCTATATTGTGATGGCCTGATGTGGCGGAGAATCATTTATCACCCTGAAGTAAACTACGCGCTGCGGCAAACGTTAGTGCTTAGCTTACCTGTGGCTATCGGCTGGCTGTTGGGTGACTTGAAGCAAGGCCTGCTGTTCTCGTTAGTTCCAGCTTGTTGCAATGTTGCCGGTCTCGATACCCCTCATAAACGCTTCTTTAAACGTCTGATTATTGGCGGCGGCCTGTTTGCCGTGAGCAGCCTTTTGATTCAGCTGATGACGCTACACAGCATTCCGCTGCCCGTCATCCTGTGCGCCATGGCAATGTTGCTCGGTGTCACTGGCGAAATCAGTCCATTACACGCCCGCTTATTGCCTGCTTCGCTGATCGCCGGAATTTTTACCCTCAGTCTGGCCGGCCATATGCCAATCTGGCAACCGCCGCTGCTGTATATACTGGGCACCATCTGGTATGGCGTATTTAACTGGTTCTGGTTCTGGCTGTGGAAAGAGCAGCCAATGCGCGAATCCCTGAGTTTGCTGTACCGTGAGCTGGCGGATTATTGCGATGCCAAATACACCCTGCTGACGCAGCTTTCCGATCCTGAAAAAGCCCTGCCGCCGCTGCTGGCTCGTCAGCAAAAAGCCGTCGATCTGATTAACACCTGCTATCAGCAGATGCATATGCTGTCGGCAAACCGCGATAACAGCCATAAACGCCTGACGCGCGCCTTTCAGGTGGCGCTGGATCTACAGGAACATATCTCCGTCAGTCTGAATCAGCCGGAAGAGGTACAGCAGCTGGTTGAGCAGAGTCATGCTGAAGCGGTGATCCGCTGGAATTCTCAGGCCATTGCCGCGCGGCTGCGTGAGCTGGCTGATGATATTCTTTACCACAAGCTGCCCAGGCGTTTCTCGATGGATAAGCAGCTGGGTGCGCTGGAGAAAATCTCCCGACAGCATAGCGATAATCCGGTGGGTAACTTCTGCTATTACCATTTCAGCCGTATTGCGCGCGTACTGCGCACCCTGCGTCCACTTTATCAGCGCGACTTAATGGCCGACCGCCAACGCCGCCTGCCGCTGATTCGGGCACTGAAAAGTTATCTTTCACTGAAGTCAGCGGCGCTACGTACCGCGGCACGTTTTGCCGTGATGCTGATGTTTGGCAGCTCGATGGCGTTATTTTTTAATATCCCTAAACCCTACTGGGTACTGATGACCATCATGTTCGTCAGCCAGAATGGTTACAGCGCGACGCGGGTACGCATTCAGCACCGTGCACTGGGCACGCTGGCAGGCCTGGCGATTGCGGCGGCTACACTGCGTTTACAGGTGGCAGAGAGCTGGGTGTTATTGGCAATGCTGGCCATCACGCTGATCAGTTATCTGTTTATCCGCAAGTTTTATGGCTGGGCCACCATCGGCTTTACCGTCACTGCGGTCTATTCTTTGCAGCTGCTGACGCTGGACGGCTCACAGTTTTTACTGCCGCGCCTGCTGGATACGGTGATGGGTTGCCTGATCGCTTTTGGCGGCATGATCTGGTTATGGCCGCAGTGGCAGAGTGGCCTGATCCGCCAGAATGCCCACGATGCACTGGAGGCTTATCAGGAAGCATTGCAGATGCTGCTGGGCAATGAGCAAAATGCAGAAAAACTGGCTTACCAGCGCATTGGGGTGAATCAGGCACACAATGCACTGTTTAACTCGCTTAATCAGGCGATGCAGGAGCCGGGATTCAATGACAGATACTTGTCCGATATGAAGTTGTGGGTGACGCACAGCCAGTTTATTGTCGAGCATATTAACGCCATGACTATTCTGGCGCGTGAACATACCATGTTAACGCCAGCGCTGGCCGAACGTTATCTGCAATCGTGCGAGATTGCATTACAGCGCTGTCAGCAGCGGCTGGAATTTGACGGCCCGGGATCAGATACCAATATTCTTGAGGCGCAGGAAAACTTCAATCAGGGTCCGATGACGATTATGGAGCGGCATGTGAAGCAGATTCTTGGCCATCTGGATGTGATGCATACCATTTCATCGCTGGCGTGGAGTCAGCGCCCACAGCACGGTGTGTGGCTGGTAAGGACGCTGCGTAAGTCGGCTAAATGATTGAGCGGCGACATCGCCGCTCCTGAAGATTTAAAGCACGCTCTCTACCGCATGGGCAAAGCGCGCCATCCCCTCTTCAATATCCGCTGATTCAATCACCAGTGACGGCGCAAAACGGATGACATCGGTACCCGCATTCAAAATCATCACGCCCTGTGACGCAGCGGCATTAAGCAGGTCACGCGCTTTACCGGCGTGCTGCGGTTTCAGCACCGCCCCCACCAGCAGACCTTTACCTCGAATCTCACTGAAAATATCAAACTTCGCGTCAATGGCTTGCAGCGCCGTGACAAACTGCTGGCGGCGAGTTTCAACCCCACCCAGTACTTCTTCAGTGTTGATAATATCCAGCGCAGTTTCAGCAATCGCGCAAGCTAACGGATTACCGCCGTAGGTGGTGCCGTGTGTGCCCGGCGACATGGTCGAAGCGATCTCGTCGGTGGTCAGCATGGCGCTAACCGGGAAGCCGCCGCCGAGCGCCTTCGCCGTGGTAAGGATATCCGGAGCCACACCATAATGCTCATAGGCAAACAGCTTACCGCTACGACCCATGCCAGTCTGCACTTCATCAAATACCAGTAGCGCTTTATATTGGTCGCAAAGTGCCCGCAGCCCTTGAATAAACTCCGGCGTTGCTGGCATCACGCCGCCTTCACCCTGAATCGGCTCAACGACAATGGCACAGGTGTGATCATCAATGACCGCTTTCACTGCCGCTAAATCGTTAAATGGCACATGGACAATATCAGCCGGTTTCGGACCAAAACCGTCAGAATATTTTGGCTGACCGCCGACCGACACGGTGAACAAGGTGCGGCCATGGAAACCATTGTGGAAAGCAATAATTTTACTTTTATATGGGCTGTGACGTTGAGAGGCATAGTAGCGCGCCAGTTTAAAGGCGGCTTCGTTTGCTTCCGCGCCGGAGTTAGCGAAGAACACGCGTTCGGCAAAAGTGGCGGCAATCAGCTTACTGGCCAGTCGCAGGGCCGGCTCATTGGTAAAGACGTTGCTGGTGTGCCACAGGGTTTCACCCTGAGTTTTCAGCGTTTCAACCAGCGCCGGATGACAGTGGCCCAACGCCGTTACCGCGATCCCACCAGAAAAATCGATATACTCTTTACCCTGCTGATCCCACACGCGGCTGCCTTTGCCTTTTACCGGCACAAACTGCGCTGGTGCATAAACAGGCAAAATAACCTTATCAAATGTTGCGCGTGTGACTGCCATTTTTCCCGAATTCATTCACTACCTCGTCTGATTTTCGTTCTGGATATGTGAAATAATAATCAAGAAATATGCATAAAAAATCAAACAAAGGCAAATAAAAACTCACTGCCGGAGGAAATTTGCCAGTAGCTGATGGCCTTGCTCACTGAGAATGCTTTCCGGGTGAAACTGCACCCCTTCCAGCGCCAGTGAAGTGTGGCGGAATCCCATGATTTCATCCGGCACGCCATCACGCAGGCTCCAGGCAGTCACTTCGAAACAGTCCGGTAACGAGTTTTTTTCAACAATCAGCGAATGATAACGCGTGACGGTCAGAGGATGATTAAGGCCGCTGAATACCCCGCCATCATTGTGTTCAATAGCCGAGGTTTTACCGTGCATCACCTGACGCGCCCGAATAACCCGCGCGCCAAACGCCTGCGCGATAGCCTGGTGGCCCAGGCACACGCCGAGAATGGGTAACTGACCAGCAAAATGGCGAATCGCCGCTAACGAGATCCCTGATTCATCGGGGGTACAGGGGCCGGGCGAAATCACCAGATGCTCAGGCTGCAAGGCCGTCATTTCGTCCAGTGAGATCTCGTCATTGCGACGCACACAGACCTCACTCCCCAATTCGCAAAAATATTGGTAGAGATTCCAGGTAAAGGAATCGTAGTTATCGATAAGCAGCAGCATTCTGGTTCCGGGCAAAATTCTCAGACGCCGCCATTCTAGCATTTTAGTCGGGGCGGCTAATCACTTTGTCAAAGATAGCGATTAAACCTGCCAGATCGCCACTCACACCATCGCGGTTAGCCTTTAGCCACGCTTCGCGCTCAACGTGCTGCCAGTCGATTAGCCAGCCAGCATGCAGTGCCAGCTGCTCAAAGAACAGCCGCTGCGCCCGACCGTTACCGTCACGAAACGGATGCAGCATATTGATTTCGCAATAATAGTGCGCCAGTCTTTGCGTAAATTTATCCGGCGATAAGTCAGCCAGGCCATTTTCAGCTTCCAGCGCCGCCATTAAGGTGTTGCCCTGTTTCTCAAGGTATTCGAAATGGCAGAACGGCGTATCGTCGAGATAAATATCAATCTGGCGCAGTTCACCGGCCCAGTCATACAGATCCTGAAACAGCGTGCGGTGAATGGCTCGCAGATGCGGAAAGCCCAGGTTACGTGGGCCCAGCTCAATGGTGGCTGCGCGTAATGCGGTAAACGCCAGTTCGGCCTGCTGCAACCGCTGCGCCTCACGAATCTGCAGGCGATTCTTCAGTACCTTAATATCCTGCCAGTAATAGGGATCCCGTGCAGACATGGCATTAGCGCTCATAGTGCCTCCTTAACGCATTCAGGCGCTCGGCTACCTGCTGTGCGGATAGCTCCACCCGCTCAATCTGATAACCTTCGAGACGGCTACTGGCCTGAAAATTAGCATTGTGATGCTCCAGCCACAGTGCCGCTTTCTGCTTGTCAGTCAGTTTTTTACTCATAAAGCCTCCGTGGCTGCGTCGATTAGAGACGGTGCCGCGCTCGATTACGGGCACAGCCTTAGTATAAGCAGCAAACTTCAGCTCTGCAGAACGCAGAAAGCAAACCGCCGCAGGAGTGCGGCGGTGAGGAGATTATGGCAGGACTTTGGCGGAGAGAATTACCACCGGCTTGCTTGGGACATTCTGATAAGGTCCGACATTGTCGGTTTTCACCTGGGAAATCTTATCGGCGACGTCCATTCCTTTAATCACTTTACCGAATACCGCGTAGCCAAAATCACGCTGTCCGTGATCAAGGAAGGCGTTATCCGCTACGTTAATAAAGAATTGGCTGGTGGCGCTGTCCTTTTCAGCGGTTCGCGCCATGGCGATGGAGCCACGTACGTTACGTAAGCCATTATCCGCCTCATTCTTGATTGGCGAGTTGGCAGGCTTCTGCTGCATATCGCTGGTAAAGCCACCGCCCTGCACCATAAAACCTGGGATTACGCGGTGAAAAGTGGTGTTGTTATAAAAACCATTATTGACGTAATCAACAAAGTTTTTCACCGAAACCGGGGCTTTTTGGTTATCAAGTTCGAGTTCGATATTGCCAGCCGAGGTAGTTAACAGCACGTGCGTATCACCTTTAGCGGCGATGGCAGACGCTGAGATCGTGGACAGCGCGAGAACTGTCGCAACCGCTGTCAGAGTACGTTTCAACATGAAAGATTCCTTACTGAGGACAACAAGCTCAAAAATCGAATTTGATTGTAAATAGGCTGTTATATAAGAGCCAGCGTTTTACCTTTATTTACTTAGCTTATCCAGCCAATGAGACTGAGCGTCACAACGAAAAATAGTGACTGAAGTCACGCTATAAGTGAAAGCAATCATCTCACTTTCAATTTATGTTTAATTGGATCACATATAACTTTACAATTCTGCCGCTTCCCCTCGGCTGACTGGCCGCAGGTTTCATCGACACACAGGCCTCCAAAATGACAAATCGTAATCGAATCGGTCTCACCTGGATAAGTTTTTTCTCCTATGCACTCACTGGCGCATTGGTGATTGTCACCGGGATGGTGATGGGTAATATCGCAGAGTATTTCCAGCTGCCAATATCGCAGATGAGCAACACCTTTACCTTCCTCAACGCCGGTATTCTGGTGGCAATTTTCCTCAATGCCTGGCTGATGGAGATCATTCCGCTGAAGCGTCAGCTGATATTCGGCTTTGTATTAATGATTCTGGCCATTGCCGGACTGATGACCAGCCACAGTTTAAGCGTGTTCTCACTGTGTATGTTCGTGCTGGGCGTGGTCAGCGGTATCACCATGTCGATTGGTACTTTCCTGATCACCCATCTGTATGAGGGACGTCAGCGTGGCTCGCGCCTGCTGTTTACCGACTCTTTCTTCAGCATGGCTGGCACCATATTCCCGATTATCGCCGGGGTGCTGCTGGCGCGCCATCTGCCATGGTACTGGGTCTATGCCTGCATCGGCCTGATCTATGTCGCGATCTTTATCCTGACGCTTAATGTTGAATTCCCGACGCTGGGTAAGAAAGCGCACTCTGATAAGCCGTTGGTAAAAGAGAAATGGGGTATCGGCGTGTTGTTCCTGTCGATTGCTGCCCTCTGCTACATTCTCGGCCAGCTGGGCTTTATCTCCTGGGTACCGGAATACGCCACCAAAACCATGGGCATGGATATCGTCAGTGCCGGACAACTGGTGGGTAATTTCTGGACCGCTTATATGGTGGGAATGTGGGTATTCAGCTTCGTTCTGCGCTTCTTCGACCTGCAACGCATTCTGATGGTGCTGGCCGGACTGGCAACGCTGTTGATGTACTGGTTTGTTAAAACCAGCGACGCCTCGATGCTGAAGTGGATCATTATGATTCTCGGCTTTAGCTCCAGCGCTATCTACACCACTATTATTACGCTGGGCTCACTACAGACTAAGGTCTCTTCACCGAAGCTGGTGAACTTTATCCTTACCTGCGGCACCATCGGCACCATGCTGACCTTTGTGGTCACCGGCCCGATTGTTGCTCAGGGTGGCGCGCATGCGGCACTGGCAACCTCAAACGCACTGTACGCAGTGGTGTTTGTAATGTGTGTGTTGCTGGGTCTGGTGACCAAACATCGTAGCCACGGTCACGCGATGCATTAATTGCTGTTTAATGGGCGACCGTTCGTCGCCCATTCTCTTCTGACTATCGTGACTTCGACCAACGCGATAATCGGCCAGCTTGCCAGTATCCCGATAAAATAATCAACGCGGTAAACAGCATGACCAGTGCACCATGGCGCTGAAGCATAAACAACGACATAAGATGATTCAAAGTCAGTATCGCCAGCACCAGGCCGCCCGCTATCATCACTGCCAGTAATTTCCAGACGACATAGTTGATAGCGTCTTCGGACTGATATGTCGCCCACTCTCTGAGCATAATCAACAATGCCAGCAGTGGAA
Source organism: Winslowiella sp. 2C04 (assembly GCF_050037805.1). NCBI lineage: Bacteria > Pseudomonadati > Pseudomonadota > Gammaproteobacteria > Enterobacterales > Erwiniaceae > Winslowiella > Winslowiella sp. 2C04. The sequence goes on from NZ_CP188300.1 coordinate 4,382,816, forward strand.
TTAACACTATCAATATCAATACGTTGCTATCCATATCGTCGTTACTGTTATACAGAGGCCCGAACAGCTTAACGGCCAGCATAACAACCACCAACCAGATGATAAGCATTATCAAAACGGGGCACATCACTATCAGGATCTTTTTTCCCATTAGTGAATTTTCCAGAACCAGATTTCGCGTGATTGCATCAGATCGGAAGCCATTCCTTCAATGCTGATCCCCCACTGGATGCGAAAATAACTCACCCGAGTGGTTAAGCGCGTACCATTCCATAAATCGATATGGTCTCCGCTACGGTTCTGAAAGCTTTCATCTCCCCTCCGCCAGAAATCCTTGAAAAAGATGACTCCTTTTTGATTGCTGAGCTCTTCAGCACGAAGAATAATGCTCATAACAATGTTCCTTATTGTTAAACAAGCCAAACAACTCGCATCAATGTCTGATCAAAATATACGCAACAGAGTTTAAAAATACATTAGGCGATCGCTTACTTACGCTTAACAGCTGGTGATACTCGCCGCCTGACCGCAACACTTAACGCAGGAAAGTGACCGCTTCAACCTCATCAAGAAATATTTCGCTCTGCGCTGGCTGCGTAGCGGCAATGACTCGTCCGTGACGAATTGAATAACGCGTTGGCACCTGTCGGCGCAGCGCATCAAAACCGTTTTCGGCGGGCAGAATCACCAGGTTAGCGCTGTTACCACTCTGAATACCGTAATCATCCAGCTGTAAAGTTCTGGCGCTGTTGCTGGTGATTAGATTGATGCCGGCATCAATCTGGTCATAACCCATCAGCTGACAGACATGCAGCCCCATATGCAGTACCTGCAACATATTGCCAGTACCGAGCGGATACCAGGGATCAAACACGTCATCGTGGCCAAAACAGACGTTAATCTCCGCCTCCAGCATCTCTTTTACCCGCGTAATACCGCGTCGTTTCGGATAGCTGTCAAAGCGCCCCTGCAGATGAATATTAACCAGCGGATTCGCCACAAAGTTAATCCCGGAAAGCTTCAGCAGACGGAACAAACGCGAGGTATAAGCGCCATTGTAGGAATGCATTGCGGTAGTATGGCTGGCGGTGACGCGCGCCCCCATCTTTTCACGCAGCGCCAGCGCGGCAACCGTTTCAACAAAGCGTGACTGCTCGTCGTCAATCTCATCGCAGTGGACATCCACCAGCCGATGGTATTTCTTCGCCAGCGCAAAGGCGATATGCAGCGATTCCACGCCATATTCCCGGGTAAATTCAAAATGCGGAATGGCACCGACCACATCTGCACCCAGCTTTAACGCCTGCTCCAGCAGCGCTGCGCCATTGGGATAGGAAAGAATTCCCTCCTGTGGAAAAGCCACAATCTGGATATCGACCCACGCGGCCATTTCAGCCTTCACTTCCAGCATGGCTTTCAGCGCGGTCAGGCTGGGATCGGAGACATCAACATGCGTACGCACATGCTGAATGCCGTTGGCGATCTGCCACTTAAGCGTTTGCTTCGCACGCTGTTTAACGTCCTCATGGCTAAGTAGCGCCTTACGTTCAGCCCAGCGCTCAATGCCTTCAAACAGGGTGCCGGATTGATTCCACGCCGGTTCGCCCGCGGTCTGCGTGGTGTCCAGATGAATATGCGGCTCTACAAATGGCGGCCAGGCCAACCCGCCCTCGGCATCAAGCACATCATCACCCTGTGCCATGTTATGCGGCTGCTGAGTGATGCGCGCAATCTTGCCGCCGTCGATTTCGATTTGCCAAAGCCCTTCGCGCCACGGCAAACGCAAATTATTAATCCATTTCAACTGAGTGGAAATCATTAAAACCTCCTGAGTGAAAAACGGGGGACTGTTTTTAATCCTGGCATGGATTGTCGTGATAAACGACGGGTAATTTCAGCAGCGTGATGGTTAAAGTTGAGTGTAATCTGCAACTTATAATATTCATTATTAAATCAGCAATATAACCACAAAGAGGTATATCAGAGGTCAGTTGATATACATCAATAATCGCCTCACCCAGCGCGCTATTGTAGCGGTATAAAATAGCAATCTGAGGCAATCATGAGCAAAGTCAAACTCGCCATTATCGGCAATGGCATGGTTGGTCACCGCTTCATTGAAGAACTGATCGATAAAGCCGAACCCGGTCAGTTTGACATCACCGTATTCTGTGAAGAACCACGCGTGGCTTACGATCGTGTCCATCTCTCCGCTTATTTCTCCCACCATACCGCTGAAGAACTGTCGCTGGTGCGTGACGGTTACTATGAGAAGCATGGCGTGCAGCTGCTGCTTGCTGAACGCGCGATCACCATTAATCGACAGGATAAAGTGATCCACTCCAATACCGGACGCACCGTCCATTATGACAAACTGGTGTTAGCCACCGGCTCTTATCCGTGGATACCCCCGATTAAAGGCTCTGAAGGCCAGGACTGTTACGTCTACCGCACCATTGAAGATCTCAATGCGATTGAAGCCTGCGCACGTCGCAGCAAAAGCGGTGCGGTAATTGGCGGCGGTTTGCTCGGCCTGGAAGCCGCAGGTGCGCTGAAAAACCTCGGTATCCAGACGCATGTTATTGAATTCGCGCCGGTACTGATGGCCGAACAGCTTGATCCAATGGGCGGTGACCAGCTGCGCCAGAAAATCGAACGCATGGGAGTGCAGGTTCATACTGGCAAAAATACTCAGCAGATCGAACACCTGGCTGATGGCACTAAAATGCTGCATTTTGCCGACGGTAGCCAGCTACATGTTGATTTTATCGTCTTTTCTACCGGCATTCGTCCACAAGATAAGCTGGCAAAAAATTGCGAGCTGCCACTGGGGCAGCGCGGTGGTTTTCTGATCAACGATCAGTGCCAGACCGTCGACCCGGATGTTTATGCCATCGGCGAATGCGCCGCATGGAACCAGCGTATTTATGGTCTGGTGGCGCCGGGTTATAAAATGGCACAGGTCGCCAGCGATCATCTGCTGGGTAAAAACAATGCGTTCACCGGTGCCGATATGAGCGCCAAACTGAAACTGCTGGGCGTTGACGTCGGCGGTATCGGCGATGCTCATGGCCGTACGCCGGGCGCACGCAGCTATGTCTGGCTCGATGAGAGCAAAGAACAGTACAAACGCCTGGTGGTCAGCGCCGATAACAAAACGCTGCTCGGCGCGGTACTGGTTGGCGATACCAGCGACTACGGCAATCTGTTACAGCTGGCGCTGAATAAAATTGAACTGCCGGAAAATCCCGAGGCACTGATTCTGCCTGCCCTCGCGGGTGGTGATAAACCGGCAATCGGCGTCGAATCCTTGCCAGACAGCGCACAGATCTGCTCCTGTTTCGACGTTACTAAAGGCGATATCGTCAATGCCGTAATGCAAGGCTGCCATACCGTTGCGGCATTAAAAGCTGAAACTCGCGCCGGTACCGGCTGCGGCGGCTGCGTGCCACTGATTACTCAAGTCCTGAACGCCGAGCTGAGCCGCCAGGGTATCGAAGTGAATCATAATCTGTGTGAACACTTCGCTTATTCACGACAGGAGCTGTATCACCTGATCCATGTCGAAGAGATCAAAACCTTTGATCAGCTGTTAAGCAAATATGGCCACGGCTATGGTTGCGAAGTTTGTAAACCGACGGTCGCCTCACTGCTGGCCTCCTGCTGGAACCAATATGTGCTGGAACCGCAGAATACGCCGTTGCAGGACAGTAACGATAACTTCCTCGGCAATATCCAGAAAGATGGTACTTACTCGGTTATCCCACGCACTGCGGGCGGCGAGATTACGCCGGAAGGGTTGATAGCCGTAGGTAAAGTCGCTGAACAGTATCAGCTGTATACCAAAATTACCGGCTCACAGCGCATTGGCCTGTTTGGTGCGCAAAAAGATGACCTGCCGGCAATCTGGAAACAGCTGATTGATGCCGGATTCGAAACTGGTCACGCCTATGCCAAAGCATTGCGCATGGCGAAAACCTGCGTCGGCAGCAGCTGGTGCCGCTTCGGCGTCGGCGACAGTCTGGGCTTCGGTGTTGAACTGGAGCATCGCTATAAAGGCATCCGTACCCCGCACAAAATGAAATTTGGTGTCTCCGGCTGTACCCGTGAATGCGCCGAAGCGCAGGGCAAAGATGTCGGTATTATCGCCACCGAAAAAGGCTGGAATTTGTATGTCTGCGGTAACGGCGGCATGAAACCACGCCACGCCGATCTGCTGGCTGCCGATCTCGATCGCGATACGCTGGTGCGTTATCTCGACCGCTTTATGATGTTCTATATCCGCACCGCCGATAAGCTGCAACGCACCTCTCTGTGGCTGGAAAGCCTCGAAGGCGGCATCGATTATCTGAAAAAAGTGATCATCGACGACAAACTGCAGCTTAACGACCAGCTGGAAGCCGATATTACCCGGCTGCGTGAGCAGGTGGTCTGCGAATGGCGCGAAACGGTTGAGCATCCGGAATATCAGACACGCTTTGCGCACTTCATTAACAGCGCGCTGCGCGATCCTGATGTGCAAATGGTCAGCGAACGGCAACAGCATCGTCCTGCCCGCCCGCATGAACGCATTGCGGTGACCCTGATTGAGATGGAGGAAAACCTATGAGCCAGTGGCACAGCGTCTGCGCACTGAACGATATCCTGCCCGCCACCGGGGTGTGCGCATGGGTCAATCAGCAGCAGATTGCGATTTTTCGCCCGCGTCCGGACGATGAGCTGTTTGCCATCAGTAATATCGATCCGTTTGCCGCCGCCAGTGTGCTCTCGCGCGGTATAATCGCTGAACATCAGCAGGAGCTGTGGGTCGCCAGCCCGCTGAAAAAACAGCGTTTCCGTTTACGGGATGGCTTATGCATGGAAGATGAAAGCCGCTCGGTAGCGCATTTTCCGGTACGTGTTAATGACGGGCGCGTTGAGGTCTGTGCTTAACGCCCGTCGCTGCAAGGATTTGTTATGGATTACCTGCCTCTGTTCTGCCAGTTACGTGATAAAACCTGCCTGCTGGTAGGTGGTGGTGAAGTTGCCGAACGCAAAGCGCGATTGTTACTGGATGCCGGTGCCAATCTACGCGTCTGCGCCACGGCGTTCGCGCCGCAATTTATCCACTGGCAGCAGGCAGGCAAACTGAGCTTATTTGAACAACCTTTCCGCGCTGAATTACTCGATGATTGCTGGCTGGCAGTTGCCGCCACTGATAACGACGAAGTGAATCAGCGGGTCAGTACCGAGGCCGATGCGCGGCGAATCTTCTGTAATGTGGTCGATGCGCCGCAAAGTGCCAGCTGTATTATGCCGTCGATTATTGACCGCTCACCGCTGATGATCGCCGTTTCTTCCGGTGGTCGCGCACCGGTAATGGCACGCCTGTTGCGTGAGAAACTGGAAGCAATTTTACCGTTGCAGCTCGGTAAGGTGGCAGCTTACGCCGGTAGCCTGCGCCAGCGGGTTAAAACACACTATCGCGAGGGGGATTTACGCCGACGTTTCTGGGAAAAGCTGTTCAGCAACGATCGACTGGCGCAGTCGCTGGCGAATAATGACGGTCAGCAGGTCAGTGAGCTGACTGAAAAGCTGTTCAGCGAACCACTGAGCCACCGCGGTGAAGTGGTGCTGGTCGGTGCCGGGCCGGGTGATGCCGGTTTACTGACGTTAAAAGGGCTGCAACAGATGCAGCAGGCCGACGTAATCGTGTATGACCGGCTGGTTTCCGCGGAGGTGCTTAACCTGGCGCGGCGCGATGCCGAGCGTATTTTTGTTGGTAAGCGCGCCGGTTATCACTGCGTTCCGCAGTCGGAGATTAATCAAATACTGCTGGCGCAGGCGCAGCTCGGTAAACGCGTGGTGCGACTCAAAGGCGGCGATCCCTTTATCTTCGGACGCGGAGCGGAAGAGCTGGAGGCATTACTGGATGCGGATATTCCCTTCTCTGTGGTGCCAGGCATTACCGCCGCATCGGGCTGTTCGGCTTATGGCGGCATTCCACTGACGCACCGTGATTATGCGCAAAGCGTACGGCTGGTTACCGGTCATCTTAAGCAGAACAGCACGCTCGACTGGGCGCATTTAGCCGCCGAACAGCAAACGCTGGTGTTTTATATGGGACTATCACAGGCTGAGGAGATTGCGCGTCAGTTAACGGCGCACGGTATGGATAGCAGCATGCCGGTGGCACTGGTAGAGAACGGAACGTCGACCCGGCAACGGGTGGTAAGTGGCGAGTTACATCAGCTGGCTGAACTGGCGCAGCAGGTAGCAAGCCCGAGCCTGATTATCGTCGGCCGGGTGGTGGCTCTGCGCGACCGGCTGCGCTGGTTCTGAATAATAGCTGATACGGGAGCGGTTAACGGCTCCCGTATCAAAGCGAGCACGATTTACGGCTGTGCAACAAATCCGACTGCTTCATACACCTTCTTCAGCGTTTCCTGAGCATGTGCACGTGCTTTACTGGCACCGTCGCGCATGACCTGATTCAGATAGGCCTCATCATTACGGAAGCTGTAATAACGCTCCTGCAACTCGGTCAGCATGCCGGATACTGCGTCAGCTACCGCACCTTTCAGATGACCATACATTTTGCCTTCGAACTCTTGTTCCAGCTCAGGAATGGTTTTACCGCTGACCGCAGAAAGAATATCCAGCAGGTTCGAAACCCCCGCTTTTTCTTTCACGTCATAACGGACTACCGGCGGCTCTTCGGAATCGGTGACCGCACGCTTGATCTTTTTCACTACCGATTTCGGATCTTCCAACAGGCCGATCACGTTGTTACGGTTGTCGTCAGACTTGGACATTTTCCGCGTCGGATCGAGCAGCGACATCACGCGCGCGCCAGATTTCGGGATAAACGGCTCAGGTACCTTAAACACATCACCATACAGCGCGTTAAAACGGCTGGCGATATCGCGGCTCAGTTCTAAATGCTGCTTCTGATCTTCGCCTACCGGCACCTGATTGGTCTGATACAGCAGGATATCGGCCGCCATCAATACCGGATAATCGAACAGGCCAGCATTGATATTCTCTTCGTAGCGCGCGGATTTGTCCTTGAACTGCGTCATACGGCTAAGCTCACCAAAATAGGTGTAGCAGTTCAGGATCCAGCTCAGCTGAGTGTGCTCCGGCACGTGGGACTGAACAAAAATGGTACTTTTGCTCGGATCAATACCGCAAGCGAGATAGAGCGCCAGCGTATCCAGCGTCGCTTTACGCAGTGCAACCGGATCCTGACGCACGGTGATCGCATGCAGATCAACGATGCAGTAGATGCAGTGGAAATCATCCTGCATCTGCACCCACTGACGTAGCGCCCCCATGTAGTTACCAATGGTCAGTTCACCTGAAGGCTGTGCGCCGCTAAATACGATGGGTTTGCTCATGCTTTTCTATCCTGATAATTACAGCCCTAACGCGGGCAGAAGATCGTTAAAATCGTCCAGAGCGAGGCTCGGATGGCTGGTGGTGATTGATTCACCATAGTTATAACCGAAGGTCATGCCCACACTGGGGCAGCCTGCCGCCTGTGCAGCCAGAATATCATTGCGCGAGTCACCGACAAACAGTAACTGGCCGGGCAACAGACCAAACTGACCTAAGACTAAAAACAGCGGTGCCGGATGCGGCTTTTTCACCACCACGTCGTCGCCGCCGATAATCAGCGAGAAGTGCTGAGCAATTCCCAGCGAACGCAGCAGTGGCTCGACAAACGGTGTGGGCTTGTTAGTGACCAGCGCCAGCGGCAGGTTGTGTTGCGCCAGCGTTGCCAGCACCGTGGCAACATGCGGGAACAGCTTACTGCCACTTTCGACCGTTTGCGCATAATATTTATCAAACAGCGTGCGGGCATCGCGTGCCTGGTCTTCGTGCGGCGCCTGGCCCAGCGCCCACGTCAGCGCGCGCTCAACCATAATATCAGCGCCATTACCGATCCAGGTAGCAATACGTTCGACGCCCGGAGCCGGAAGCTGCATCGCTTCCAGCGCCTGATCAAGTGCACTCGCCAGCCCGGGCGCGCTGTCAACCAGCGTACCGTCCAGATCGAATGCCAGCGCGCGTATATCAGTGAAATGAGCCATGATGCGATTTCTCCAGTTCATTGCGCATATCGTCGATCACTTTTTTGTAATCCGGATGACCAAAGATCGCCGAACCGGCAACAAACATATCCGCACCCGCTGCCGCGATTTCAGCAATGTTATCGATCTTCACACCACCATCGACTTCCAGACGAATATCGTAACCGCTGTTATCGATTAACTTGCGCGCCTGACGCAGTTTATCCAGGGTGGCAGGAATAAATGACTGGCCGCCGAAGCCCGGATTCACTGACATCAGCAGGATGATATCGACTTTATCCATCACGTAATCAAGGTAGCTCAGTGGCGTAGCCGGATTGAATACCAGCCCGGCTTTACAGCCGTGCTCTCTGATCAGCTGCAACGAGCGATCCACGTGTAGAGAGGCTTCAGGATGGAAAGTGATGTAACTGGCACCGGCTTTAGCAAACTCCGGAATCAGACTGTCGACCGGCTTTACCATCAGGTGGACGTCAATCGGTGCAGTGATGCCATAGTCGCGCAGCGCTTTCAGCACCATCGGCCCCATGGTCAGATTAGGTACATAATGATTATCCATTACGTCGAAATGCACTACATCGCCACCCGCTGCCAGTGCTTTAGCGGTATCTTCGCCAAGGCGGGCAAAATCTGCAGACAGAATTGATGGAGCCAGCAAAAATCGTTTCATCCGTTTCTCCCAATTGATGCGCCTGTAACCAGCACAGGCATAATTTCAAGGTCGGCGAACGAAACGCTCTATATTGCAGCCGTGCTGGTTTAGCTATAGAGCGCCAGTAATTCGTCCACTTTACTGCGACCACTAATACTTCTGCTGATTGACCGCCGCGCTTTCACCACATGCAGCACCGCATCCTGATACCAGAGACGCGTTAACTCGGTGTCATGATTAGAGATTAACACCGGAATGCCACTCTGCTGCGACAGCTTTGCCGCCAGCTCTGCCAGATGCTGCTGCTCAGGCAGACTGAAGCTGTTGGTATGGTAGGCGGTGAAATTCGCCGTGGCCGACAGCGGTGCGTACGGCGGATCGCAATAGACTACCGAACCCGGACGCGCGTTATTCAGGGTAACATCGTACGATTCGCAGACAAAGGTCGCTTTTTGCGCGCGCTCGGCAAACCAGTACAACTCATCTTCCGGGAAGTACGGTTTACGGTAGCGGCCAAACGGCACGTTAAATTCGCCACTGAGATTGTAACGGCATAAACCGTTGTAGCAGTGACGATTAAGATAAGTAAACAGTACGGCACGGCGATATACATCACGGCTGGCGTTAAACTCGCTGCGCCGCGCGTAATAAAAGTCAGCATCGTTCGCCTCTGGGGTGAACAGCTGGCGCGCATCGTTTACAAACTCAACGGTGCGAGTTTTCACGATGTTGTAGAGATTGATGAGATCGCTGTTGATATCAGCCAGCACGTAGTTGTCATAATCGGTGTTAAGAAACACCGATCCGGCCCCTACAAAAGGCTCAACTAAACAGTCTCCCTGCGGAAGATGACGTCGAATGTCGTCCAGAAGCGGGTATTTACCACCCGCCCATTTCAAAAAAGCGCGATTTTTTTTCATGCCGTCGTTATTACTTTTACTCTTCTGGCTGTGGATTGACCCGACAGCATATCTGCGCTTGAAATTCATGACGGGACCGTAGCACTACGGCCCCGACAGATTTAATTAACCGATTCCTTTTTCACCTGACTGACCGGCTTAACCCATGGACTCTGGGCACGAACCTCAGAAGGCAGTGAAGAGACAGCACGTTTGGCTTCGGCTGGTGTGGCATAAGAGCCGCTGACCAGCACATACCAGGGTTGACCGTTACGCGTGGTTTTATACACGTGATAGCCATTCAGATTCTGTTTTTTCGCCCAGGCATTTAGCGTGTCAGACCGTGAAGCACTGCTCAGCTGCAAGGTATAGTTTCCGCCGGGTACCGACTGGCTGCCAGCCGCTGGCGTGCTGTTACGGCTGGCGGTTGCTGCCGGCTTACTGGTTTCTTTTGCTGCCGGTTTGCTCGCAGCCGGCTTTTGCGTCGCCGGTTTATGCTGTTGCGTATTTGCCTGATGCTGCGCAGGTTTGGTCGCCGGCTTCGACGCTGGCTGAGTATTCTGATTACCGCCGGCAACCGTCGCCGGAGCAACAGGCAATGAACTGTTACCTGATGCGAAGTTATTCACTTCACCCTGCTGCGAATTGAGCGCATTGTTCAGATCGCCAGGCAGCTCAACACGCTGCTGATTCGCCGGAGTCTGGACTGGCTCAGCCTGAGTTGGCGTCGAGGAGATTGGCGGTGCACTCAGCGGCTGCTGAGAGGAATTCGCTGCATTCTGACCGAATGAGTCGGACTGCGCATTAGACGATGAGGATTGATCGTTATTCTGGCCGCTCATTGATGAGGAGCCGGAGAGATCAATATTCTTTTCGCCACCGTTGCCATTGCTGCCGGTATTACCGGTCACTGGCTGCTGAGCTTGCTTATCATCGCTCGGGCCATTCAGCGCCGAACCGATACCAATCACTAACAGCAGCAGCACGAGGATACCGATGCCCATCATCATATGCTGACGGGAAACCGCAATTTTCGGCGCCGAAGACGTTTTACGCGATCGCGTAGGGCGACGGTCACTGGTGTCAGGTTTTAACTCGTCTTCCGGTTTAAACTCGTCCATTACAACCTCCTCCCGTTTAAAAGCATACGCCGCTCATCTGTGTGGGCGGCGTCTGGATCATATGCAGGCCGGCAGCGCCGACGCTATTTTAAGATTTCTGGCAATCTTCAATCGCTGCCAGAACAATATCATGCGCAACACCGCCACGCACTTCGGCTTTGCCAATTGCGAGAGGTAACACCAGGCGTAATTCGCCGGCTAACACCTTCTTATCACGCATCATATGCGGTAAGTACTCCTGCGACTGCATGCTTTCCGGACCGTTAACCGGTAAACCGGCACGCGTCAGCAGGGCAATAATGCGATCGGTGTCCGCCGCACTAAACTGGCCGAGACGCTCAGCCGTGCGGGCCGCCATAACCATTCCGGCCGCAACCGCTTCTCCATGCAGCCAGTTACCGTAGCCCATATGCGCTTCAATGGCATGACCATAGGTATGACCAAGGTTCAACAGTGCGCGCAGGCCGGTTTCACGCTCATCGGCCGCAACCACTTCTGCTTTCAGCTCACAGCAGCGACGAATACAATAGGCCATCGCAGTACCGTCCAGCGCCATCAGCGCATCAAGGTTCTGTTCCAGCCAGTCGAAGAAGTCGGCATCGAGGATAATGCCGTATTTGATCACTTCCGCCATGCCTGAAGCCAGTTCACGCGGCGGTAAGCTGTTGAGGCAGTCCAGATCGACAACCACCGAAGCTGGCTGGTAAAAAGCGCCGATCATATTCTTGCCAAGAGGATGGTTAACGGCGGTTTTTCCGCCAACCGAGGAGTCGACCTGAGAGAGTAAAGTGGTCGGCACCTGAATAAAGCGCACGCCGCGTTGATAGCTGGCGGCGGCGAAACCGGTCAGGTCGCCAATCACTCCGCCACCGAGGGCAATCAGAGTGGTATCGCGACCATGCGGTTTTTCCAGTAGCGCGGTAAATACCTGGTCCATAACCGCCAGGGTTTTATACTGTTCGCCATCAGGCAATATCACCTGATCGACCTTGATGTTCGCGCTTTCCAGCAGGTTACGCAGCTTGTCCAGATAGAGAGGAGCCAGCGTCTGGTTTGTCACCAGCATAGTCTGATCGCCCGCTTTCAGCGGCCAAAAAGAAGCCGGATCGTTAAACAGTCCGGCAGCGATGGTGATGGGGTAACTTCTGTCCCCCAGAGTGACGGTAATCCTCTCCATGACGCTGTATAACCCTATGTGCTATGCCCATTGTCTGGGCAGGTATGTACAACTGAGCTGAAATCGGCTGCGCTTCATGACTCGGCATCAGACCAGTACGCAATACGCCGTTATCAGCAATAACGGACGCAGGCTTACTGGTTCTGACCTCATCTGAAGCCGCACGTGCCCCATTCCAACGCGTTCACACTAATCAGTTCTTTTCCAACATATTAATGATCTGATTAGCGACTACTTTGGCACTTTGATCGTCGGTGCGAATCGTCACATCTGCAATCTCTTCATACAGCGGATTGCGTTCGTTCGCTAAAGCTTCCAGCACTTCACGCGGAGGCGAATCAACCTGCAGCAGCGGACGCTTTTTATCGCGTTGCGTGCGTGCCAGTTGTTTCTCAATAGTGGTTTCCAGGTACACCACAACGCCACGGGCGGAAAGACGATTACGGGTTTCACGTGATTTTACAGAACCGCCGCCAGTTGCCAGCACGATGCCCTGTTTTTCGGTGAGTTCATTAATGATTTTTTCTTCGCGATCACGAAAGCCTTCTTCGCCTTCAACGTCGAACACCCAGCCCACATCCGCTCCGGTACGTCGCTCAATTTCTTGATCGGAATCAAAAAATTCCATATTGAGTTGCTGAGCTAACTGACGACCAATAGTGCTTTTGCCGGCACCCATAGGCCCAACCAGAAAGATATTGCGTTTCTCTGCCATTTTTTCGGTATTACTAAGACAATTCGTTGATGATACCCCGCGTTCAACGATGCTGCCGCTGGCGGGACATGAACTGAAACCTCATGAGCGATAGTGCGAGAGTCAGACTGAAAATTATCTCAATACTCAAGGTCGTTTGGCAACCGAATAAATTGCCTGCTCACTGCGCGCTGACTTCGGCGCGTTTCAGTCCGCTTTATTTATCTGACCGATTTAACATGCATCGGAACGCTGCATTAGCGCGATATAAAACGGTTTATTGCATTTTCTGCAACCGGCACGATGGCCTAAAATTCAAAATCGCTAAACCTTGTAAGCTAATTCCGCTCTTGCGTCAAACGCATATGTTAGCAATCATTGAAAAAACGTCCAGCTAAGACGCTTTCCTGACAAAAAAACTTCATTCGTCACGGATCAACCGTGGAGTGATAAAAATGACCAGCTCACGGCGCTTCTGCTGACGAACATCATGACGAAACAGCGCACCCAATAGCGGAATATCTCCTAATAATGGCACTTTATCGCGTCCCGTCGAGTTCTGCTGCTGGAAAATACCGCCCAGCGCCAGCGTCTGACCATCTTTCAGGCTAATCTGGGTTTCAATCTCCTGCTTATCGATAGTCAGCACTTCAATTTCACCGCTGTGCAGGTTACGGCCGGGCACATTCTGGCTGATACGCAGTTTCAGCATAATTCGCCCATTAGGCTGCACCGAAGGCGTGACCTCCATGCCCAGCACCGCCTCCTTGAATTCAATCGTCGTCGCACCGTTGCTGCCGCTGGATACTTCATAGGGAATTTCGGTGCCCTGTTTGATACTGGCAGGCTGTTGATGCGAGGTAAACAGACGTGGGCTGGCGATAATTTCAATCTGGTTTTCGCGCTCCAGCGCGCTTAACTCCAGATCGAGCAGGCGACCGTCCAGCCGCGCCAGACTGAATCCGGCGGTAAAAGTCGGTTTAGTGACGCCAAGATCGATCCCCAACTGGCTGGATCGCAATGCACGGGTAATCTGCTCTTCACTGCTTAATCCCCAGCTGACGCCCAGTTCACGCAGATTCTCTTCACTGATAGTCACGATATGCGCCGCCAGTTCAATTTGATCCAGCGGCACATCCAGCGCTCGCACCCACTGCTCGGCTTGCTGCAGGGCAGAACGCGTATCACGCAGTAACAGCGCGTTTGTGCGGGTATCCACCGTAACGCTGCCGCGTGGCGTCAGGAGCTTATCCCGCTCGCTCAGCAGGCTGTTAATGACCGCCGAAGCATCGGCATAGAGTAACGTCAGCGTGCGCGTCTCCAGCGGCAGTTTTCGTTGCTGTTCTTCGCTGTGCTGCGCAGCACGCTGCTGCTTTTCCTGTTGCCAGCTTTCAGGATAAACCAGCATCACGTTGCCCTCGGTTTCGATATCGAGCTTCGCCATTCGGGTGATTAATCCCAGCGCCTGTTGCCATGAAACGTCTTTCAGACGCAGCGACAGCGTGCCCTGCACGCCAGGAGCCACCATCAGATTAAGCTGCTGATAATCAGCCAGTGCCTGTAATACCCGTTCAACCGGGGCGTCATCAAATGCCAGTGTGATTGGTGCTTCACTGGCGCGGCTGCTGGTCATCAGCAACCACAGCATGGCGATGCCTATCCTTTTCATTGAAACGTCCTTTTAGTCGCAGGCTGAATTGCCCTTCTTCACAGCTTTGCGTGGCGCGAAAGCTGATACTTTGTCCATTGATCTCGCTGATCTGCCAGGGATAAACCGGAAAATGGCTTTCCGGTACGACCGCCAACACTTGCCCCTGCGGCGACAGCAGCCAGCCGCGCCAGTCGCTGTCACGGCCAATCACCCCCTGCAAATGCCACTGGCTGAGCGTCGGCAACTCAGTGACACAGCGGGCCTCCTGCGGAGCGACAAAGGGATCGCGCGCCTGCGCACTGGCGATCATCAGTGTTACCAGCCACAGCACCGGGCTACCCTTCATCACTGGTCCCCAGGCTGAGCGTCATCCGCAGCCGTTCGCCGCTGCGCTGGAGCTGAAAAGTATTGACGGCAATCGGCGGCTGGCGGGAAGCAAGATACGCCATCAATTGTTGAAACTGCGGCCAGCTCAGCTGTAGCGTCAATGCACTATCCTGAGTACCGGGCTGCCAGGCCTCAAGCGCCGTAATCTGTGCAGTTAACGACACCAGAGAAAATGCCTGTTCGCCCGCACCGAGCAGTGCAGCACGCAACTGCTGATTGTGCTGCTGCTGCGTCAGCAGCACCGGCTGGCTGCGTAAATGCACCAGCTGTGACTGATAATGCATCAGCCGCTGTTGGTACTGATGAATCAGCGCCTGACGCTGCTGTTGCAGCGGTTGCAGCCACCATCCGGCCAGTAATATCAGTAACAGCACCGGCATCGTCAGCACGGTTATCCACTGCCAGAAAGGTGAGGCATATTGCCAGCGCAGTAGCCACTCACTCATGCGCAGATTCCTCCTGCATGCTGGCAAGCAGGCTGAAATGCATTTCACCACCTGCTTGTCGCTGCACCGGGCCATGCTTCACCTGCTGAAACAGCGCCTGCTGCTCTAGCTGCTGGCGAAAATCGCTGATGTCAGCCATCTGCTGACCACTCCCGCTGACGCTGAATCCCGATATCGCCTTGTTGATGCCGGTAAGCCACACTCCCTCCGGCATCAGCTGCGGCAACGCCAGCGCAAACTGATACCACTGCTGATTATGCTGCCGTCTCTGCTGTTGCTGGCTCTGAACCGCCAGCAAGCGCTGGTGCTCCTGTTGCGCCTGTGCCAGCTTGTGTGCCAGCCCGTCAGCTAAGGCTACCGCCGCCTGGCGCTGGCTCAGCCGCTGCTGCCAGAACTGATTGCTGGTCGCTAAATCATTATGCAGCCACGCTATCGCCATCAGACCAGGCACGGTTATTCCTGTCAGTGCCCACAGCCACTGGCGTTGACGCTGTGCCCGCTGCTGTTCACGCCAGTGCAGCAGATTTACCCACACCATCAACAATCCTCCGGACGCAGCGCCAGCCCGGCAGCCAGCGCAAAACTGCCGCTGCTGTGCGGCAATGGCGGTTGCATAAGTTGCAGTGCATCGAGCGGCAGCAGGTCACGCACGCCCTCAGGCAAACTATCGGCTTCAAGCGCGCTGTAATAGATAACCGTGGCAGCAGGCAGATAGCGCTGGCGCAGCGCACGGTAATCAGCGGCGTCATCCAGCGTGCACCAACCGCAAGGCTGCTGTTTATCCTGCGGCGAAAACCACAGCCAGTGATCGGCCAGCCGATGGACCAGCGTCGCAGCCTGATCGAGCGCCAGCGCCAGTGCCAGCGAGCGCAACGCCGCAGCGGTTAACTCAAAAACCTGCGGCAGCAGCTCAGCCTGGGCCAGGCACGCCAGCCACTGTTCCAGCATTTCTCGCCGTGCTGCCGTCACGCATAGCTGACCGGGATAGTCCGGCGATTCACGGTAATCCAGCGCCAGCGCATCCAACTCAATTGGGAAAAATCGTCTCGCCGCCGCGCGCACATAACTGTTACGCTCCGGTTCGCGTAATGGCTGGCGCGGCAGGTCAATCTGGCGCTGCAACACCAGCTGAGGCGGGAAGCCAACGCGCAGCGAGATATGGCGGGGAAGCTGCTTACGCCAGCATTGCAGTACTGCGGTTAGTTCGGCAGAACGTTGCAGTGCGCCGTTTCTTAACGTATCTTTCGGCAGCGCATGTTGCCACCAGTGGCGCAACTGCCAGCCGTTACGACGGCGCTGGATGCCTAAGGCACAGAGCTGTCCGTTCTGAATATCCAGTCCAATTTGCCATGTCTGAAAAGCCATTTCGCGCGATCTCCATATCGTCAGGGGTTGTTATCCGGTTTCGGGTACGAAGGATGTATCAAAGCTACTGGCTTGCCTTTATACTACCGCGCGATTGTTTATAAACTGCCCAATCGACATTAAATGGGAAATCTCAGGTGAAGTTCGTAAAGTATTTTTTGATCCTTGCAGTGTGTTGCATTTTGCTGGGAGCCGGCTCGGTTTATGGCTTGTATAAGTACATTGAACCGCAGCTACCCGATGTGAACACGCTGAAAGACGTCCGGTTGCAGACCCCTATGCAGGTCTACAGTGCCGAAGGCGATCTGATTGCACAATACGGTGAAAAACGCCGTGTGCCGCTGACTATCGGGCAAATGCCACCAGAAATGGTTAAGGCGTTTATTGCCACGGAAGACAGCCGTTTCTATGAACATCACGGTGTCGATCCTATCGGTATCTTCCGTGCTGCCAGCATTGCGCTGATGTCCGGTCACGCCTCGCAGGGTGCCAGTACCATCACTCAGCAGCTGGCACGTAACTTCTTCCTCAGCCCGGAACGCACGCTGATGCGTAAAATTAAGGAAGCGTTTCTGGCGATCCGCATTGAGCAATTGCTGAATAAAGACGAAATTCTTGAGCTGTATCTGAACAAGATTTATCTCGGCTACCGTGCTTATGGTGTTGGCGCAGCGGCACAGGTCTATTTCGGTAAAAACGTAGACCAGCTGACGCTGAGCGAAATGGCAATGATTGCCGGTCTGCCGAAAGCGCCGTCGACCTTCAACCCGCTGTACTCGCACGATCGTGCGGTGTCACGCCGTAATGTGGTGCTGGCGCGTATGCTGGATCAAAACTACATCAGTCAGTCACAGTACAACGAAGCCCGTAACGAACCACTGGTAGCCAGCTATCACGGACCTGAAATTGTCTTCTCGGCGCCATATCTGACCGAGATGGTGCGCCAGGAGATGATCAAGCGCTACGGTGAGAATGCTTACACTGACGGCTTTAAAGTCTACACCACCGTTACCCGCAGGCTACAAACGGCGGCGCAGGAATCCGTTCGCAATAACGTAATGGCTTACGATATGCGTCACGGCTACCGCGGCCCGTCAAATGTGCTGTGGAAGGCTGGCGAAGCCGCCTGGGACAATACAGAAATACTGAAAACCCTGAAGGCGCTTCCGGTTTACGGACCGCTGATCCCGGCGGTAGTCACTGCGGCTAACAACGATGAAGCCACCGTGCTGATGCGCGATGGCAACAGCGTGTCGATCGGCATGGCCGGAATGCGCTGGGCGCGCCCTTTCAAATCGGATACCCAGCAGGGTGCTACGCCGCGCAGCGTGACCCAGGTCGTTCAGCCGGGCCAGCAGATTTGGGTTCGCAAAGTTGATAACGACTGGTGGCTGGGACAAGTACCGGATGTCAACTCGGCACTGGTATCACTCAATCCTAAAGATGGTGCGGTACGCGCACTGGTTGGCGGTTTTGACTTCAACCAGAGCAAATTTAACCGTGCGACTCAGGCACTGCGCCAGGCCGGTTCTAACATCAAACCGTTCTTGTATACCGCCGCGATGGACCGGGGTTTAACCCTCGCCTCAATCCTTAACGATGTGCCCATTTCTCGCTGGGATGCGGGTGCCGGTTCAGACTGGCGTCCGAAAAACTCCCCGGCGCGCTATGATGGCCCAATCCGTCTGCGTCAAGGCTTGGGTGAATCGAAGAACGTGGTGATGGTTCGCGCCATGCGCGCGATGGGTGTCGATTACGCGGCGGAATACCTGCAACGCTTTGGCTTCCCGGCACAGAATATCGTGCATACTGAATCGCTGGCACTGGGTTCTGCTTCGTTTACCCCACTGCAGTTAGTGCGCGGCTATGCGGTTATGGCTAACGGTGGCTTCCTGATAGACCCTTATTTCATCAGCAAAATCGAGAATGAACAGGGTGACGTGCTGTTTGAAGTGAAGCCAAAAGTGGCCTGTCCTGAGTGCAATCTGCCAGTGATTTACGGTGAAACCAAAAAAGCACTGGCGATGAACGAAGACAGCGTGGAGAACGTGGCGGTTTCACAAGAAAACCGTAATGTCGCAGTACCGCAGCCACAGCTTGAGCAGGTGCCGGGTGGCCAGCCCCAGCAGGATGGCGAGCAGCTGTATGCACCACACGTGATCAACACACCGCTGTCGTTCCTGATTAAAAGCGCGCTGAACAGTAATATCTTTGGCGAACCAGGCTGGATGGGAACCGGCTGGCGTGCCGGGCGTGATCTGAAACGTAATGATATCGGCGGTAAAACCGGTACCACGAACAGTTCAAAAGATGCCTGGTTCTCGGGCTATGGCCCAGGCGTGGTGACATCGGTATGGATTGGTTTTGACGATCATCGTCGCGATCTGGGTCGTACTACCGCTTCAGGTGCTATCCCTGACCAGATCTCTGGTTATGAAGGCGGAGCAAAAAGCGCTCAGCCAGCATGGGACAGCTTTATGAAATCGGCGCTGGATGGCGTTCCGGTAGAGCCGCTTACTCCGCCAGAAGGCGTGGTGACGGTGAATATCGATCGCAGCACCGGTAAGCTGGCTAATGGCGGTAACAGCCGTGCGGAATACTTTATCGATGGCACACAGCCAACCGAATACTCCGTGCACGATGTCGGCACCACCCTGATGGATAATGGCGAAAGTCACGAATTGTTCTGAGGGTAACAGGGGCGGCGGCAACGTCGCCCCGGGATCTGTTGTCAGTAATCCAGCCTGCCCTGCTTCACTAACCACTCCCGCACCAGGAACAGCGCACTGACATTGCGCGCCTCACGAAAATCCGGCTCTTCCAGCAGCGCCAGCAAATTATCCAGCGGCCAGCGCGTCAGCGGCAACGGTTCTGGCTCATCACCTTCCAGCTTTTCCGGATAAAGCCCCTCAGCCACTACGATGTTCATCTTGCTGGAGAAGTAAGATGGCGCCATGGTCAGCTTGCTGAGTGTCTCCAGTTCGCTTGCCCCAAAGCCCGCCTCTTCCTTCAGCTCACGATTCGCCGCTTCAAACACCGATTCACCCGGATCGATCAGTCCCTTGGGAAAACCCAGTTCATAGCTTTCCAGACCGACGGCATACTCCTGGATTAAAATCAGGTGATTATCAATAATTGGCACAATCATCACCGCTTCACGACCGGAAGGGCGCATGCGTTCATAGACCCGGCGCGCACCATTGCTGAATGCCAGGTCGACTGCTTCAACGGTAAATAACCGCGAGCGCGCAACTGTTTCTACGTTAAGGATTTCAGGTTTCTGTAATTGTCTGGTCATAATGGCCCCAGGGAAAAGCCGAATAAGGTGCATCTTCGCCATTGTGAAGCGAAGCGCAGAATGTGATTAAATTCCATTGTGCGATAGCCACCAGCGGAATCCAATCATCGCATGCTTTAATTTACTTTCTTATAACAAATGGTTGTAAATGCTAAGAAAAAGTTTTGCATAAATCACCGTTTTGGCGATAAAAATAGGACTATGCCGATACTTAAATACAGATATGCCTGGTAACATCTGCACAAGGCTTACTGTAAAAACCCTCTAATTTTATGATTTTGTGCGCTATTTTGTATGTAAGGCCAGTTACCAGTTCTGCCCTGCCACGCCAAAATTAACCTTAAGATATAATGTATGCAGGAATGAGCAAGACTGTGACGGGAGTACATTGGCTGGGATGAGCAAAGCATGAGCACAATAGTCATCATATTGGCTGTAATGCTAACCTGTTCGATCGTAGCAGGTTGTTTCTTTTGGTACGCTATGCGGCATCGTCCGCCGTTGGCGAAACCACTGCCGTTTGTCAGTCCCCCTCACCGTAAACTTACCGATGAAGAACGCGCTGCCGTCGAACGCTACCTCGCATCGCTGACGAAGAACGCTGCCAGTAAACTGCCAGGTGGAACCAGCGCCTCTCCGGTAAAACTGGCGCTTAACTCGCAAAGCAGCAATGTCTATCCGGTTACCCGAGCGATTACCCGTTACGGACTCTCCACCGATGAGCCGCATAAATGGCGCTATTACCTTGATGCAGTTGAAGTTCATCTGCCGCCATTGTGGGAACAGCATATCGCCGATGAGAACTATGTTGAGCTGATTAAAACGCAGACCATCCCGCTGGTGATCTCCCTTAACGGCCATTCGCTGACCAGCTACGCCTTTGAACAGCCCGCGCTGCCACCGATGGTGCGCCCACTGGCACCTAACGCGTCAATTCGTAAAGAAGAAGGCGAAAATATTGAGCTGCTCAACATTCGTAAAGAGACGATTGAAGAGTACAGCCTGTCGCGGCCAGAGGGCACCCGTGAAGCGGTAGTGATTGGCTGCGCCCTGCTGATGTTCTTTATCAGCCTGATCTCTCCTGCGCTGCTGATGCCGTGGTTGATAAGCGCCGGTATTGTGATGATTGCCGTCAGTTGCTGGTTTTTGTATCGTCGCCCATCGGAAAAAGACCTGCGCGAGATTCACTGCCTGCGCGGTGCGCCGAAACGCTGGGGGCTGTTTAGTGAGTCTAATCAGGGTCAGATCAGTAATATCTCTTTGGGCATTATCGATCTGATTTATCCGCCACACTGGCAGCCTTACGTTAATCACGATTTAGGCCAGACCACCGAAGTAGATATCTATCTTAATTGCCAGGTAGTACGCCAGGGGCGCTTCCTGTCATTGCAGGATGAAGTACGTAATTTTCCCATTCAGCGCTGGAGAAAAAATCTGGTGCTGGCCTGCGGCTCGCTGCTGGTACTGGTGCTGCTGGTCAGCTGGATACCGCTCAGCATGCCAATCAAGCTGAGTATGGCGTGGATTAAAGGCACCGAAAGTATCAAGGTGACGACGGTTGACGATCTGCAGAAAATTTCACTGCGGGTTGGCGACAGCTTGCATGCCAGCGGTAGCGGCATGTGCTCAGTGCCCGCCAACTATCAGAGCAACCGCACTTACGCCTTTATGCCGTTCGACTGTTCGGCGATCTACTGGAATAATGCCGCACCGTTGCCACAGCCGCAGTCTGAAATCATTGATAAAGCCACCGCTTTACAGCTGACAACCAATCAGCAACTGCATCCGCAAACCAGTACCGATCCCAAACTAAACCCACAGTTGGCTACTGCCATTCAGAAATCAGGTATGATTCTGCTGGATGACTTTTCGGACCTGGTGCTAAAAACGCAGGACCTGTGTAGCCAGCCGCAAGACTGTGTGCGCCTGAAGAACGCGCTGGTTAATCTTGGTAATGCTAAAGACTGGGAAACGCTGATTGGTCGGGCAAATTCCGGTGCGCTGAACGGCATGAACGTGCTGTTACGGCCGGTCAGTGCGGAGGCGCTGGAAAACCTGGTAAACACCGCCACCTCCTCTTTCTTCTATCGCGAAACTCATCGCGCGGCGGAAGCGCTGAACAGCCCACCTCCGGGTGGTTTCCTGATTATCAGTGATGAAGGCCGCCAGCTGGTCAGCCAGCCGCAGCCAGCGGTTTCGCTGTTTGATTATAATGCGCCGGATCAGTGGAATGAGCTGCAACGATTGTCATCAATGCTGTTGCATACGCCGTTTAGCGCTTCCGGTATTATCACCAGTATCACAACCGATGCGAACGGCACTCAGCACGTTGCGCTGCACAATGAGCCGGACGCCCTTAGCCTGTGGCGCTACCTCGGCACCAGTTTACTGCTGTTAATCGTCAGCATCACTCTGCTGGTAAACAGCCTGCTGGCACTGAAGCGAATGCACCGAAATCGTACGCGGATGGTCGAAATACAGCGCTATTACGAACACTGCTTTAACCACTCGCTGACCTCCATTCAGGCGGTACGGCCGCTGTTCTGACCGCTAAGTAACTGTGCTACCCTGTCGCCCGGTTTTTCATCCTCGCGCGGAGCCCGCATGCCTGATTCACTGAACTGGTCTGAAATTGATACCGTCCTGCTTGATATGGACGGCACCCTGCTCGATCTCGCTTTTGACAGCCATTTCTGGCTACAGCACGTGCCGCTAACGCTCAGCAACCAGCGTGGTATTAGCATTGATGCCGCCAGCCAGCTGATCGGCGATAAATATCAGGCGGTGCAGCATACGCTGGACTGGTACTGCCTGGATTACTGGAGCCGGGAACTGGATCTTGATATCCGTGCGATGACCTGGGAGATGCGCGAGCGAGCGAAGATGCGTGACGACACGCTGCCATTTCTTGCGGCGTTGCGCGCCAGCGGCAAGCGCACCATCCTGCTGACCAATGCGCACCCGTGGAATCTGCAGGTGAAGCTGGAACAAACCCGCCTTGACCAGCACCTTGATTTATTACTTTCTACCCACACATTTGGATATCCGAAAGAAGATCAGCGTTTGTGGCAGGCGGTTCAGCAGCAGACAGGCTTTGACAATGCGCGCACGCTATTTATCGACGATAACGAAAAGATTCTCGATGCGGCAAAATGCTGGGGAATTGGCTACTGTTTAGGCATCAGCAATCCTGACTCAGGGCGACCCGATATCACCTTCGCCCGCCATCCTGCGATAAATGACTATCGCACCCTGCTAGCCGCGTTAGCGCGATAGTGACGGAAGATCGTTAATCAGGAGCAGCAATGAAAGAGAAAAGCACTGAGGGCGTCCGGCTCGATAAATGGCTTTGGGCTGCACGCTTTTATAAAACCCGCGCGGCGGCTCGCGAAATGATCGAAGGTGGCAAGGTTCACTATAACGGTCAGCGCAGCAAACCGAGCAAGCTAATGGAAGTGGATGCCGAACTGACACTGCGCCAGGGCAACGATGAAAAAACCGTGGTGGTACTGGCAATTACCGACCAACGACGTCCCGCAACGGAAGCCCAGCAGCTGTACGCCGAAACGGCACAAAGTATTGAGAAACGCGAAAAAGTGGCGCTGGCGCGCAAAATGAATGCGCTGACGATGCCCCATCCCGACCGCCGCCCCGACAAGAAAGAGCGCCGCGATCTGATGAAATTTAAACATTCTGGCGATGAATAGATCGCAACTATGAGAGAAAATTATGTCCCATCAAGACCAAATGCATCGTTACCTGTTCGAAAACTATGCCGTACGCGGTGAACTGGTAAACGTCTCTGACACCTGGCGCGAAATTATTGAAGGCCATGACTATCCACAGCCGGTTCAGCAACTGCTGGGCGAACTGCTGATTGCCACCAGCCTGCTAACCGCGACGCTGAAGTTTGACGGTGATATCACCGTGCAGTTGCAGGGTGATGGCGCACTGAATCTGGCGGTAATCAATGGCAACAATCGTCAGGAGATGCGCGGCGTGGCGCGTACTCAGGGTGAAATTGCTGAAGGCAGCACGCTGAAAGAAATGGTGGGTAATGGCTACCTGGTGATCACTATCTCCCCGGAGCAGGGTGAGCGCTATCAGGGCGTGGTCGGGCTGGAAGGCGATACGCTGGCTGCCTGTCTCGAAGATTACTTTATGCGCTCCGAGCAGCTGCCAACGCGCCTGTTCCTGCGCACCGGTGAAGTGGAAGGCCAGAAAGGTGCCGGCGGCATTCTGCTACAGGTCTTACCGGCGCAGGATGCCAGCACTGATGACTTTACTCATCTGGCGACCTTAACCGAAACCATTAAAACCGAAGAGCTGATTACTCTGCCTGCCAACGAAGTGTTATGGCGTTTGTATCATCAGGAAGAAGTGACGGTTTATGAGCCGCAGAACGTGCAGTTTAAATGCACCTGCTCGCGTGAGCGCTGTGGCGAAGTGCTGACTACGCTACCGCAATCCGAAGTGGATGAAATTCTCGCGGAAGACGGTGAAATTGATATGAACTGTGACTACTGTGGTAGCCACTATGTCTATGATGCCATCGATATTGCCGCCATTCGTAACGACTCAGCGACCGGCAACCAGCAAGTACATTAATCAGTCATGGGCGGCGGCCGCGCCGCCCGCACTAAAATTCTGAAGCCATCTCCTTATCTATTCCCCACTGTTATTATCACTAATATCGACAATTAAAGCTGGCTTCTCTGATGCTTACGACATATTCCCGCCTCAGATTGCACTGAATTACATCATTAAATCGTTTCGTGTCTCATTTCTGCCGTTCCGCTCTTTCGCTAATGAGTCACAGGTGTACACTGCGCGCGATCGTGATTATCCCTGCCCTGTTTCACCCTTGATATCGATGATCACGGTCGGTGAAAACGAAATACCCCCTACATTTTATGCAGTAAAAAAACCGATAAAGGAGCAGTAATATGCGCGCTAACGGCCTGACCGCCCAGGACCTCGTCGCTTATGGCATCACTGATACGGTTGAGATTGTTCATAACCCCGATTATGACACTCTCTTTCAGGAAGAAACCCAACCCGGTTTAACAGGTTACGAGCGCGGCATTCAGACTCAATCCGGTGCTATTGCGGTGGATACCGGCATCTTTACCGGACGTTCACCCAAAGATAAATATATTGTGCGTGATGACACCACGCGCGACACCCTGTGGTGGTGCGATCAGGGTAAAGGCAAGAATGATAATCAGCCGCTGTCACAGGACACCTGGGATTCACTGAAAGCGCTGGTGACCAGGCAACTGTCCGGCAAACGCTTATTTATTGTCGATGCGTGGTGCGGTGCTAACCCTGACAGCCGCCTCAGCGTGCGTTTTATCACTGAAGTTGCCTGGCAGGCGCACTTCGTGAAAAACATGTTTATCCAGCCAGATGAAGCCGGGTTGGCCAGCTTTAAACCCGACTTTGTCGTGATGAACGGTGCGAAATGCAGCAACCCGGACTGGCAAGCGCAGGGGTTAAACTCGGAGAACTTTGTCGCGTTTAACCTGACGGAAAACGTTCAGCTGATCGGCGGCACCTGGTACGGTGGCGAAATGAAAAAAGGTCTGTTCGCTATCATGAACTACCTGTTGCCATTAAAAGGTATTGCTTCGATGCATTGTTCGGCGAACGTCGGCGAAAAAGGCGATGTGGCAGTATTCTTTGGCCTGTCTGGCACTGGAAAAACCACCTTGTCTACCGACCCGCTGCGTCAGTTGATCGGTGATGATGAACACGGCTGGGATGATGACGGCGTGTTTAACTTCGAAGGTGGCTGCTACGCCAAGACCATCAAGCTTTCCGAGCAAGCGGAGCCGGAAATTTATCACGCCATCCGCCGCGACGCGCTGCTGGAAAACGTGGTGGTATTAAGCGATGGTTCGATTGATTTTGATGACGGCAGCAAAACCGAAAACACCCGCGTTTCCTATCCGATCAATCATATCGATAATATCGTTAAGCCGGTTTCAAAAGCGGGCCACGCGAAAAAAGTGATCTTCCTGACCGCCGATGCGTTTGGCGTACTGCCGCCGGTCTCGCGTCTTACCGCCGATCAAACGCAGTATCACTTCCTGTCCGGTTTTACCGCCAAGCTGGCGGGCACCGAGCGCGGCGTAACTGAGCCAACGCCAACCTTTTCCGCCTGTTTTGGTGCGGCATTCCTCACTCTGCATCCGACACAGTATGCCGAAGTGCTGGTGAAGCGCATGCAGGATGCTGACGCTGAAGCCTACCTCGTCAACACTGGCTGGAACGGCAGCGGCAAGCGTATTTCACTCAAAGACACGCGTGCGATTATTAATGCCATTTTGCAGGGTGAACTGAGTGAAGTGGAGACCCGGACACTGCCGATTTTTGATCTGCAAATGCCGGTAGCACTGAAGGGAGTGGACAGTCAGATTCTCGATCCGCGCAATACCTACCGGACCGCAGAAGAGTGGCACGACAAAGCATGCGATCTGGCACAGCGCTTTATTAATAACTTTGATAAATACACTGATACACCTGCTGGTGCCGCGCTGGTTAAAGCAGGCCCACAGCTCTGAGATTGACAGGAATAACGCAGGGAGCCGTTCCCGGCTCCCGTTCTGATGCAAACCTTCGATACGGGCGACGACGCGCCGCGTTTTCGCCCAGCTCTCCGTCAGGACGGCGTTGTTATTGCCGGTAACGCTACTGACGCTTGTTGTGGCAACGGTAAGTAAGCGCGAATGCGTAAACCTCCACGCTCACTGACACCAATATCCAGTGCCCCCTGATGCGCATCGATAATGCGTTGCACAATCGCCAGCCCCAGCCCGGTGCCGCTGGTACTGCGGGCGCTGTCACCACGTACAAACGGCTGGAACAGATGTTTTAGCTGGTCAGGTGCGATTCCCGGCCCGTCATCTTCCACCTGGAACCACGCGCGCTGCAGCTCACTGCCGCTGCTGACTTTAATCCAGCCGTTGCCATAACGCGCGGCGTTAACCACCATATTTGCCACCGCACGTTTGATCGACAGCGGATTGATTTCCACCAGCAACTCGGCAGGCATTACCTCATTTTCAATTTCACGTTCATAACCACTTTCAGCGGCCACCACTTCACCTAACACGCTGTTCAAATCAGCCAGTTCGGTCTGCATTTCCTGGCCGGTGCGCAGGTAGTCAATAAACTGTTCGATAATCGCATTACACTCTTCGATATCTTTGTTAATCGACTCGGCCAGATAACCGTCTTCTTGCGACATCATCTCAGTCGCCAGGCGAATACGCGTCAGTGGCGTACGCAAATCGTGGCTGACGCCTGCCATCAGCAGGGTACGATCATCCGCCAGTTGCTTAACGCCAGCCGCCATCTGGTTAAAAGCACGCGTAACCGAACGCACTTCCGATGCGCCATATTCACGCAGCGGCGGCGGGATCACACCTTTACCCACCTGTACCGCAGCATGCTCCAGTTCCACCAGGGGTCGGTTTTGAATTCGGATAAACAGCCAGGCCCCGCCGATAGCCAGCAGCATAATCGCCAGCGTATAGCGGAACAGCGGCGAGAAATCACCCTGATGAATTTCGGTCAGCGGCACACGCACCCAGATATCCGGCGACAGCCAGGTTTTCAGCCACACCACCGGCGAGTTTTTATTCACCTCGACCCGGACATCGGTTGGCCCACCCAGCTGCTGCGCCATCTGATCGCTGAGGAACTTATAGTGTTGCGCCCAGCGTAATCCGCTCTCTTCCGCCGCTGCATTGGTATACAGCGAAATACCCAGTTCGCGATAGATCTCGCGCCGGAACGCTGGCGGCACTTCAAGCTGCGTACCATCTTCCAGCTGCAACCGGTCAGTCATCAGCATACGCACTTCGTATGCCAGCACCTTATTAAACTGCTGCAGGCTGGGAAGAATGGCGAAGTTAAGCACCACCAGATAGGTTGTGACCAGGCTGACAAACAGCAGGGTCACAATCAGTAACAGCGTTCGGGCAAACGAACTGCGCGGAGAGAAGCGGAATCGCCTCATGCTTTGCTGCCGTCCGGCACAAAGACATAGCCGAGGCCCCAGACGGTCTGGATATAGCGCGGATGCGCCGGATCTTCCTCAACCATACGACGCAGACGAGAGATCTGCACGTCGATGGAGCGTTCCATGGCGCTGTATTCGCGGCCACGCGCCAGGTTCATCAGTTTGTCACGGGAAAGTGGCTCACGCGGATGGCTGACCAGTGCTTTCAGTACCGCAAATTCACCGCTGGTCAGCGGCATCGGTTCATCTTCACGGAACATTTCACGGGTGCCGAGATTCAGTTTGAATTTACCAAAAGCAATCACCGCCTCTTCCTGTGAAGGCGCACCCGGCAGTTCATTGGCCTGACGACGCAGCACCGCGCGAATACGCGCCAGCAGTTCACGTGGGTTAAACGGTTTAGGAATATAGTCATCCGCACCAATTTCCAGCCCGACGATACGGTCGACTTCTTCACCTTTGGCGGTGACCATAATGATCGGCATCGGGTTGCTCTGGCTGCGCAGACGACGACAAATAGACAGGCCATCTTCACCTGGCAGCATCAGGTCCAGCACCATCAGGTGGAAAGATTCACGGGTCAGCAGACGGTCCATCTGCTCAGCGTTAGCCACGCTGCGCACCTGAAAGCCCTGCTCGGTCAGGTAACGCTCCAGCAGCGCACGTAAACGCATATCATCATCAACGACGAGGATTTTGTAGTTTTCTTGCATTTCGATACTCCCAAAGGCGCGATTGCCTGAGTCACTATTCTTAAAAAAGTTGCCGTACAGTGACAGTTATTAATGGTTTATATTGTAGCCGAAATTGTTACAAAGCATATTAAACAGGGGCTTAACATTGATTTTTAACAGGTCTGTGCGCATTTTTGCGCCGTTGCGACCTTATCGCCACTGATTGTCACAGCTTAACCCGAACAAGGTTGAAGCTCTGATAATATTCCCTCTAAAATCGCAGTAACAGCATGTCATAACCAACAGAGCTAAAAGCCGATGAAAACCAAACTCGTTACCCGTGAAGGCTATAACCGGCTAAAAGAGGAACTGGACTTCCTCTGGCGTGAAGAGCGGCCGGAAGTGACCAAAAAAGTGACCTGGGCTGCCAGTCTGGGTGACCGCAGTGAAAATGCCGATTATCAATACAATAAAAAACGGCTGCGTGAAATCGACCGACGGGTGCGCTATATCACCAAAAGCCTCGAAGCGCTGCGCATTGTCGACTACTCACCCCAGCAGGATGGCAAAGTGTTCTTCGGTGCGTGGGTCGAGATTGAAAATGATGATGGCGACATCAAACGCTTTCGCATCGTGGGTTATGACGAAATCTTTGGTCGTAACGACTATATCTCTATTGACTCACCCATGGCGCGCGCATTGCTGAAAAAAGAAGTCGGCGATGCCGTTATCGTTCATACACCGGCAGGCGAAGCGCTGTGGTACGTGAATGAAATCAGCTACGTCGGATAGAAAATTCGGATTATGGCGCAATCACTGCCAGCTGGCTGGCAATTTTGCGCGTCGATCCGTATAACTGTCCCCTGATTCTCAACCCTGTGATAGCAAGATAGTTGAACCGATGATGAATGATTCGCTGAGCCGCATTATTGCAAGTGAACTTCAGGCACGAGCTGAACAAGTTGAAGCCGCTGTTCGCCTGTTGGATGAAGGGAATACCGTGCCGTTTATTGCACGTTATCGTAAGGAAGTGACCGGTGGTTTGGATGACACCCAACTGCGCCAACTGGAGACGCGTCTTGGCTACCTGCGCGAACTGGAAGAGCGCCGTCAGTCCATTCTGAAATCCATTGACGAACAGGGCAAACTCTCCGAACCGCTTGCTGCCGCGATCAACGGCACGATGAGCAAAACCGAACTCGAAGACCTCTATCTGCCTTACAAGCCGAAGCGCCGTACGCGTGGACAGATCGCGATGGAAGCGGGCCTGCAACCGCTGGCAGATACGCTATGGCAGGATCCGTCACATCAGCCTGAGCAGCTGGCCGCAGAATTTGTCGACGCCGATAAAGGCGTGGCCGATGTGAAAGCCGCGCTGGATGGCGCACGCTATATTCTGATGGAGCGCTTTGCTGAAGACGCTGCGCTGCTGGCGAAGGTGCGTGAATACCTGTGGAAAAACGCCCATCTGGTTTCCCGCGTGGTGGAAGGCAAAGAGGAAGCGGGCGCGAAATTCCGCGACTACTTCGATCATCATGAAGCGCTGTCGACGGTGCCTTCACACCGGGCACTGGCGATGTTTCGTGGCCGCAACGAAGGCGTGCTGCAGCTGGCGCTGAATGCCGATCCGCAGTTTGATGAGCCGCCGCGTGAAAGCCACGGTGAGCAGATCATCACTGAACACCTGAATCTGCGCCTGAACAATGCGCCGGCTGACAGCTGGCGTAAAGCGGTCGTCAGCTGGACCTGGCGCATCAAGGTGCTGTTGCATCTGGAAACCGAGCTGATGGGCAGCGTGCGCGAGCGTGCAGAAGATGAAGCCATCAATGTGTTCGCCCGTAACCTGCACGATCTGCTGATGGCGGCCCCGGCCGGCATGCGCGCCACCATGGGTCTCGATCCGGGCCTGCGTACCGGCGTAAAAGTGGCGGTAGTCGATGCCACCGGCAAACTGGTGGCGACCGATACCATCTATCCACACACCGGCCAGGCAGCGAAAGCGGCAGTGGCGGTGGCGAATCTGTGCAGTAAACACCAGGTTGAGCTGGTGGCGATTGGTAATGGTACGGCATCACGCGAAACTGAGCGCTTCTTCCTGGACGTGCAGAAACAGTTCCCGCAGGTACAGGCGCAGAAAGTGATTGTCAGTGAAGCCGGTGCCTCGGTGTACTCGGCTTCCGAACTGGCGGCGCTGGAGTTCCCGGATCTGGACGTGTCGCTGCGCGGCGCGGTATCTATCGCCCGTCGTTTGCAGGATCCGCTGGCCGAGCTGGTGAAAATCGATCCGAAATCCATTGGTGTTGGCCAGTATCAGCATGATGTCAGCCAGAGCCAGTTAGCGAAAAAGCTCGATGCGGTAGTCGAAGACTGCGTAAACGGCGTGGGTGTCGATCTGAATACCGCCTCGGTGGCGCTGCTGATGCGCGTGGCCGGGCTGAGCAAAATGATGGCGCAGAATATCGTCGGCTGGCGTGATGAGAACGGCCGCTTCCGCAACCGCCAGCAGCTGCTGAAAGTCAGCCGCCTCGGGCCGAAAGCCTTTGAGCAGTGTGCCGGCTTCCTGCGTATTAACCATGGCGATAATCCGCTGGATGCCTCAACCGTGCACCCGGAAGCTTACCCGGTGGTGGAGCGCATACTGTCTGCTACCCGCCAGGCGCTGAACGAGCTGATGGGTAATCCGTCTGAGCTGCGTAACCTGAAAGCGGTCGATTTTACCGATGAGCGTTTTGGTGTGCCTACCGTCAGCGACATTATCAAAGAGCTGGAAAAACCGGGTCGCGATCCGCGTCCTGAGTTCAAAACCGCGCAGTTTGCCGACGGCATCGACACCATGAACGATCTGCAACCTGGCATGGTGCTGGAAGGGGCGGTGACTAACGTCACTAACTTCGGTGCGTTTGTCGACATCGGTGTGCATCAGGATGGCTTAGTGCATATCTCTTCACTTTCCGACAAGTTTATCGACGATCCGCATAAAGTGGTGAAAGCCGGTGATATCGTCAAAGTGAAGGTGATGGAAGTCGATCTGCAACGTAAACGTATCGCACTGACCATGCGTCTCGACGAACAGCCAGGCGAAAGTAATGTCCGCGCAGGCGGCAACAGCAAGAGCGCCGCGCGTGATGGCGGACGTCCGGCACAGGGCAAACCGCGTCCAAAAGCCAGTCAGACCCCGGCGGGCAACAGCGCGATGGGCGATGCATTAGCCGCGGCCTTCGGTAAAAAGTAATCACCTCACAGGGCGGAATCTTTTCCGCCCTGATTATTTTTCTCAGTTCACCGCGAAATTGTTTTACGTCAATTCCAACGATAATCGTTCTCATTAAAATTACACCCTGATCTTCTTTGTCGCCCGGCGACAATATCGAGGTGCTTTAATGCAACTTATCGCTCAACAACGCTATAAAATCATCGGTTTCAGCGCCACTATCGGCGCAGCATTTCGCCAGAAACTGCTGTCGATGGGCATGCTGCCCGGCACCAGTTTTGATGTGGTGCGTATTGCACCACTGGGTGACCCGCTGCAGATTGAAACGCGACGCGTTAATCTGATGCTGCGGAAAAAAGATCTCGCCCTGCTCCAGCTCGAATGCGTGAGCTAAACGAGGCTGATGATGAAAACCTGCACCATTGGCCTGATTGGCAACCCAAACGCTGGCAAAACAACGCTGTTTAATCAGTTAACCGGCGCACGCCAGCGTGTTGGCAACTGGGCGGGCGTCACCGTTGAGCGCAAAGAGGGCAGCTTTAACACCGCTCAGCAGCAGGTGCGGCTGATCGATCTGCCGGGAACTTACTCGCTGACCACGCTGGCGCAGCAAAGCTCGCTGGATGAGCAGATCGCCTGCCACTACATTCTCAGCAACGACGCCGACCTGCTGATTAATGTGGTCGATGCCAGCAATCTGGAGCGTAATCTTTATCTCACCGTGCAGTTACTGGAGCTCGGCGTGCCCTGCATTGTGGCGCTTAACATGCTGGATATTGCCGAAAATCAGCGTATCAGCATCAATACTCAGGCACTGGCAAAACGTCTCGGTTGCCCGGTAGTCCCGCTGGTTTCAACCCGGGCGCAGGGTATTGATGCGCTGAAGCAGGCGATAGATCAGCATTCACTTCAGGCCGCCGAACTGACGATTGATTATCCGGTTGAGATTAACCATGCCGCCACGCAGCTGACGCAGACGCTGCCCGCTTCTTTTTCCGCAGCGCAACGTCGCTGGTTAGCGATTCAAATGCTGGAAGGCGATATCTTTAGTATTGCGCAAGCCGGAACCGCAGCCCAGGCATTACTGGCATCGCTATCGCAGGATTACGCACTGGCCATCGTTGAAGCGCGCTACCGCACCATCGAAAAGCTGAGTGCCGCCGTCAGCAATAGTCATCTGGCGCAGCCCCATCGCCTGTCGCAACGGCTGGACAGCCTGATCCTCAACCGCTGGCTCGGCGTGCCGATTTTCCTGCTGATGATGTATCTGATGTTTCTGCTGGCAATAAACATTGGCGGTGCACTACAGCCGCTGTTTGATATCGGCTCGGCAGCGCTGTTTATTCATGGTATGCAATGGCTGGGCTGGATGTTGCAGCTCCCCGACTGGCTGACGCTGTTTCTGGCGCAGGGAGTGGGCGGCGGCATCAATACCGTGCTGCCACTGGTGCCGCAGATTGGCATGATGTATCTGTTTTTGTCGTTTATGGAAGACTCCGGCTATATGGCGCGCGCCGCGTTTGTGATGGATCGCCTGATGCAGGCGCTCGGGTTGCCAGGCAAATCTTTTGTGCCGTTGATCGTCGGCTTTGGCTGCAATGTGCCGTCGGTAATGGGTGCCCGCACCCTTGATGCGCCGCGTGAGCGGCTGATCACCGTAATGATGGCGCCGTTTATGTCCTGCGGGGCGCGGCTGGCGATTTTTGCCGTATTTGCCGCCGCCTTTTTTGGTCAGAACGGTGCGCTGGTGGTATTCAGCCTCTACATTACCGGCATTCTGGCGGCGATTGGCACTGGCCTGCTGCTGAAGCATACCCTGATGCGTGGCGACGCGACGCCATTTGTTATGGAGCTGCCGCTATACCACGTTCCGCATCTGAAAACCTTACTGCTGCAAACCTGGCAGCGCTTGCAGGGATTCGTGCTGCGCGCCGGTAAAGTGATCATTGTCGCCAGTATTATCATCGGCGCACTTAACAGTTTTTCCTTTAGCGGTAAGCCGGTCAGCACCATCAACGACTCAGCGCTGGCTACCGTCAGCCGCAGCATTACGCCGCTGCTGGCGCCGATTGGCGTGCACAATGATAACTGGCAGGCCACCGTCGGCCTGGTAACCGGAGCAATGGCAAAAGAGGTGGTGGTTGGTACGCTTAACACCTTGTATACCGCTGAAGCGATCAGCCAGACGCCATTTGACCCCAGCCAGTTCAGCCTGCGTGAGGAACTCACCGAAGCGTTGAATGAAACCTGGCAGGGCCTGAAAGCCACCTTTTCACTCAGCGTGCTGGCTAATCCGATTGAAGCCAGCAAAGGCGATGGCGAAATGGCCAGCGGCGCGATGGGTATGATGAGCAGTAAATTCGCAAACAATGCTGCCGCTTATAGCTATCTGTTATTCGTGCTGTTGTATGTTCCCTGCGTCTCGGTAATGGGGGCGATCGCCCGCGAAAGCAGCCGCCGCTGGATGGCGTTCTCCATATTTTGGGGATTAAATCTGGCCTTTTCACTGGCTACGCTGTTTTATCAGTTCGCCACCTTTGCCGATCATCCGCGTTACAGCAGTATCGCCATCGCCTTAGTCGTGGTGTTTAACCTGCTGGTGATCGCCATACTCCGTCACCTGCGCCTGCCGCCAGAAAGGATTGCCATCACGACGCTTTCATCATCCGGCTGCCGGGGATGTAAACAGAGCAAAAACTGCCATTAGTCTGCAGCTTCACTCTGCCAGGTGGTTGCGAATTTAGTCCAACGGTCTACAGTGAAAAAGAGTGCTTTTTCATTCTCCACGCGGTGGCCCGTTGGATTAAAATGCATAATATCAATAATTTAATAGACGAAATCTATTCATCGACCTTCCCGCAGGCCAGCCGCGAGCGGCTGCTTTCTGATATACGTGCGGCGCGCGAGTCAATAAAAAATGCCCGTAAGCCACACTGGGATGAGAAAGATGTGGTGCTGATTACCTATGCCGATCAGTTCCGCGAAAGCGAAGCGCCAACGCTGGCCACCTTTGCCCGCTTTTACCAACAGCATCTGCACAACACTTTTAATATTGTCCATCTGCTGCCGTTCTTTCCATGGTCTTCCGACGATGGCTTTTCCGTGATTGACTACCATCGGATCGACAGTATCTGTGGCGACTGGTCAGATATTGCCGAATTACATCGCCATACGCGGCTGATGTTCGATTTTGTCTGCAACCATATGTCAGCGCACAGCGCCTGGTTTAAACATTTTCTGGCGCTGGACCCCGGCTGGGACGACTTTTTTATCAGTATGCCGCCCGCCACCGACCTTAGTGCGGTCACGCGCCCGCGCACTTCGCCGCTGCTGACGCCGTTTGATTTTGCCAATGGTGAAAAGCGCTTTATCTGGACCACCTTCAGTGCCGACCAGATAGACCTCAACTTCGGCAATCCGGAAGTGCTGATTCGCATGGCCGGCGTACTGCTGGATTACCTGAAAAAAGGGGCCGATTATGTCCGCCTTGATGCAGTTGGCTACATGTGGAAAACCCCCGGCACCCGCTGCATTCATCTGCCGAAAACCCATCAGCTGGTGAAACTGTTTCGCGCCATCGTCGATGAGGTGGCGCCCGGCACGGTGATCATTACCGAAACCAATGTGCCGCATCAGGACAACATCAGCTATTTTGGTAACGGCGAGGATGAAGCACAGATGGTGTATCAGTTTTCGCTGCCGCCACTGGTGCTGCATGCAATACATAATGGCTCTTCACGCGCGCTGCGCCAGTGGGCCGCCTCGCTGGACTCCGGCGGTGGCACCACCACTTTCTTTAACTTCCTCGCTTCACATGACGGTATTGGTCTTAATCCGGCGCGCGGTATTTTGCCGGAATCAGAGATCGTCGCACTGGTGCGCGATCTGGCAATGGAAGGCGCGTTGATCTCGTATAAAAACAATCCGGATGGCAGCACCAGCCCCTATGAAATTAACGTCACCTATATGGACGCGCTTAACCAGCAGGACGACGACGACGAGACGCGTCTGCGCCGATTTATGCTGGCACATGCCCTGCTGCTGGCCTTTCCCGGCGTACCGGCGATTTATGTACAGAGTATTTTGGGTTCGCGCAATGACAACGAAGGGGTAAAAGCGGCCGGCCACAACCGCGCGATTAATCGCGAGAAATATGCCATTGCCGATATTGAGCAGCAGCTGACGGCAGAAAACGGGCTGCGCCATCAGGTGTTTACGCAGCTCAGCGCATTAATCCAGCTGCGAACCCGCCAGCCGGCTTTTCATCCTGATAATCCAATGGAAATTCTCGACAGCGACAATACGCTGTTGATACTGCGCCGCTACTCGCATGACGGACAAGCCAGCCTGTTATGCGTGTATAACCTGAGCAGTAAAAGCGTGGAAACCCGGCTGCCCGAGCAAAGAAAGTATCGTGATATTGTGCGCGAAGAGGTGATCGACGGGAATGAAACGCTGGTGTTAGCGCCGTGGCATTATCTGTGGCTGAAAACGGGCGTGCCTTAATCAGGCATGCCCGGCGAACGGATTACTTGTAAACTTCAGCAGTCGCGCTGATTTTACCGTGCTCACGTCCGGCGATAACCAGGAAGTATTTACCGCCCTTTTTATCAGCCTCTTTTGACAGCACTGCTTTAGCATCCATTGGTGAAGTGGTTTCAGCGGTAGTGGTTACCGTACCGATTTTTTCCAGCTTCATCTGTTCAACCTGCTCTTTGGTCACTTCTTCCGCCGCCAGCGCGCCAAAAGAAACTGAACCCAGTACTAATGTTGCAGCAATAGTTTTTAATACATTCATATAAAGCCTCTCCTTAGATCGATATTGATATGTGCAATTACCACTTCAGAACACGTAAACAGCCAAAAAATTATTGCCCGGTTCCGTGGACAACTCAGACTGATGAGATAATTAGCAGCCTTGCTTACCTGAGCAATTATTACTGCTAACTTACAAATTTGCCAGTTATATGACCAAATGTTACTGCGCCAGCGACTGCGTAAAATCAATAACATGCTGGCTGAACGCCTCGGGATGCGAGATAAATGGCGCGTGTGCCGCTTTCTCAATAATGCGTGATTCGCTATCTGGCCATTGCTCATCCAGCAAACTGGCAACCTTGCGCGGCACCAGCCCGTCGAGATAGCCATACAGCCGTAACATTGGCACTTTTAATCCGGCCATCTCAGCACGCAGATCGACCTGCCTGAGAATCTCCAGCCCACCTTCCAGTACCTCGACCGACGGCATCGGCTGCGACAACACCACACTCTTCAGCAACCGCGCATCCTGCCGCGCAGATTCAGTACCCAGCGTTTGCAGCGCCAGGAAACGCTCAACCGTGCGCTGGAAGTCTTCACTCAGCTGATGCTGAAAACCTTGCAGGGTGTGCGGTTTAATCCCGGGCCAGTCTTCGCGGGCAGTAAAACAAGGTGACGATGCCACACTGATTAGCGCCCGCACTCTGTCGGGATAACGCAGCGCCAGGCGGCTGGCGACCAGGCCGCCCAGCGACCAGCCAACTAACACCGCTTGTTCCGGCATCTGCGGCAGCAGGCTGTCCACCATCTGGTCCAGCGTCATTGCGCCATAACCGCTGCTGCGGCCAAAGCCTGGCAGGTCTACCAGATGCAAACGAAAATGCGGGCTGAGCCGGTCGATTATGCAATGCCACACTTCGGCATTCAGTCCCCATCCGTGCAACAGCACAAGATCAACTTTTCCTGTGCCGGCGGTCTGCCAGTAGAGCTGCGCCATCGGTTATTGTCCTTTATTCGTTACAGAATCACTTTAGAGGCCACTATGCTACCAATGCCGGGATGTTGTTGGCTATGCCTGATGCCGCTGGCGCTGCATCAGCAGGGAGTTTGTAGTTACTGTTATCGTCAGTTGCCGCTTCATCCGGCGGCCTGCCCGCGCTGTGGCTTGCCAGCAGCTGGCATCACCGGGCAGTGCGGCCGCTGCCTGCGACGTCCGCCGCCGTGGCAGGCGCTGTGCTTTGTCAGCAACTACCAGCCTCCTCTCAGCGTATTGCTGACTCAGTTCAAATTTCATCGCACAACGGCACTCTCCGCGGTGCTGGCGCGGCTGATTTTGCTGAGCTGGTGGCAGCAACGACGAATTCGCCCGTTAGCCAGGCCAGCGATCATTGTTGCCGTGCCACTGCATCAGCGACGCGCATGGCAGCGGGGATTTAATCAGGCCGACCTGCTGGCGCGTTTACTGGCGCACTGGTGCGGTAGTGATTATCAGCCACAAGGATTGCGCCGGGTGCGCGCCGGAAAGGTGCAGCATCAGTTAAGCGCCAGTGCACGGCGAAAAAATCTGCGTGGGGCTTTCAGGCTGGAAATTGACGTTCGCGGGCGTCACATCGCCATCGTTGATGATGTGGTCACTACCGGCAGTACCGTTGGCGAAATCAGCCGTCTGTTAATGGCTGCTGGCGCCGCCAGCGTGCAGGTCTGGTGCCTGTGCCGAACCCTGTAGCACTGTTTGAACAATGCTGAACGGTTCCCGAATGATTTTCGTGGGGATGATTAAAGAGGCCGTTACGCTATGCCATCAGGGAGATTCTGTTGATCTGCTATCCAACAGATGCGGTAAGCGTGCAAATAATGCCGCTCGACTTTTTTGTGTTTACTTCTTATTTTAATTGTCGTCGATGTCAGCTATGAGCGAAGAGCGGACATCGCGGAAATATTAGAATACTGAGCGACTATGTTATGGGTGTTGTGCTTTTACTCCCATCCCATTTCTTTGTAGGTCTTACTGTCCTGTTCAGGAAAATCAGTTTGATATTCTCCCCAATTACGAAACGCGTAATATTTGTTCATTGCTTCAAGATGGGAATCTGTGTCACATGTCCACACTAATCTGTAGTCTGGATCCAGCATTTTACGAGCAGAGTCTCCCCGTGGACCGGCAAGACAAAACAAATCTAAACCACCTTCGTTTGTCCATAGCTCATGCTTCATCATTTTGCTTCCATGAACTGCTTCCCATAAATTTAGATATTGCGATGTTAGCAAAATCCGCTTCTAGCAGTTACTGTGAGGGTAACCCCTTCATCAAATCGGGATACCCGTTTTGAAATCGAGCTTAAAAGATTCCCAGCCTCCTGGAGGATCCCACTCTCCCCGACCAAGCACCGTATCATTATCTATTGACGTAATGAGCACGCCATCAATAGCGCACTGACTCGATTTCCAGAGAATGCCAGCTGAAATATCAATCAAAAAAACGTGGCAGTAAGTGGTGACCAAAACCTGATCATGTAGCCTGTCAGAATGGATGTCAGGAACTGAATAAATATGGCCAACGTTATCATCTAGTGGATAGTTTCTGAACGAGCGAGTGACCATGTCAAAAACATAAAAGTGATCACCACAAATGATTGCCACGTGGGATTCATTCAGGAGAAATTCAGAAAAGGCGCTGGAAATCAGCCAGCCATCCTCATTTGCACGTACATACAACTGTAAAATCAGAATGGGCTCAGCATCCTTACTGATTAGCAGTCGCCGATCCATTTCTCCATTAGGGCCAAAAGGATTGACGTCGATGATCGAAACACTTTCCGTTTCATCACCGGGCGTAGGCTGTTCAAGATAGGTCGCTTTTAATGTCATTGAGCATCCAAAGTGTGACAGAAGAACTCATGCTACTTTACAAGCTGATGCCACGACAACACCGTAGTTGCCATATTGCGCTGACCAGCCCCCACAGATTAGTCATTCCGATGTCAGCTACGCCCGCTTCTGGCACAAAGCGGACTTTACAACTTCGAGATTGGGCCTGCAGCTAGCTGACCCAATCTTCCAGCGCCAGATCCGGCTCC
Source organism: Winslowiella sp. 2C04 (assembly GCF_050037805.1). Lineage (NCBI taxonomy): Bacteria > Pseudomonadati > Pseudomonadota > Gammaproteobacteria > Enterobacterales > Erwiniaceae > Winslowiella > Winslowiella sp. 2C04. The sequence goes on from NZ_CP188300.1 coordinate 4,422,330, forward strand.
CGCTTAAACACCCTCACATTATTTTTACCAGTACGGCGCCGACGGCAATGGCGTACCCGACAATCGCCGTGCCATTTGGACCGCTCGGCATCTCGGTATAAGTGATAGCCGAGACCACGATACGCTGATTGCGCAGCATAACCTTCTCAAGGCGCTTGATCACGGCTTACGGCTACTCACGCATGATGACTGAGCAGACGCTTAATATATGCATTAATATCAGAGATATAGTGACATATGTTGCCTGTGCTGATTTCTTTCTTTTTGTGTTTAGCCCTGAAATAGTCAAGCCGAATCTTTACCGGTAGATTGTCCACCAGACAAAATTAGCCAGTGACTGGCGCAGGCTTTAATAAATGAGAATTTAATTTCTGGGAAACGGGTCAACAGGCCGCTATAAGCGAAAAACAGCAGTCAGAACTCAACGTAAATTCCAGGGTATCAGCGGATCGAATATTTCAGATCCGTTGTGGAAACTGATCAATCCAGAAAGGTTGAAATTTTTACTGGAGTGAGGAGCAATACGGGCAGAGTATGGATGCCAGCTGAAACTATAATAATTAAGGGTTTTTGATGTTCCGCAAATCGACTCTGATAACTTTACCCCTGCTGACAACGTCGGTATTACTGCTGACAGGATGCCCTCCAGCACCGGATCTGACACAGTGGCAGCGTCCTGATACCGACATCAACGGCGTGCGTATCGCGATGGGTAAATGCGGCGTACAACTGCCTGGGCCCGATATCCCTAAAACGGATAATGAGTCGGTTCTGTATTACCAATGCATGGAAAATATGGGGTTTACCCGAAAAGACGGATTCAAAATTTGCAGCATTCGTATTTACCACGATACGCCAGCCTGCCTTGAACAAGAGCAGGGTCATCCCTTGAGTCAGAGCCAGTTAGAAGCGCTGCCTTTTGTTGCAGACAGAGGGTTTCATCCGATAAAGCCGGATTCCGGCGTGAGCACGTTCTCGCTGATTAGCTGGCGTAAAGCGGGGGCCTCGCTGCATTATTCTCATGAAATTGAAAACGACAAACAAGCACTGGCGGTAATGTATCAATGCGGTTATCCGCAACCTTTGGGCTCGGTGCCCTACGTGCCGACACTACGCAAAGCCGCTATTGTTCAGCAATGCATGCTGGATAAGGGTTTCGAGCCGAAATACAAACTCAATCTGGTTTGTCGCAATTACCCGCAAGTCACGGGCTGCCTAAAAACCTAACTCTTACTTCTGAACTACAGCGAAGAAGCTGTATTGGCATAACAGGAATCTCCGCTAGTGAGGAACAGTAGATATCTGCCAGTATTGATGTCACATCCTGCCAAATCCGGCGTAGAGCAAAACGCTATACAAAATCAGGCAAAAATTTCTGGAAATGGAGAAAATTGAATCGCGCTGTTTGAGGCTTCGACCGGACAAGGGTCTTTCTTTTTAACAGTAAGAGCTACCTCTTCTGCTTTGCCGTGACATGCCAGTGTCGAACCTTGTAGCGCGCCAGTGATGGGCGTATTATAACCAGTTAAATGTGTTAACTATTGAGCAATCGCCATGATCCGAATTTCTGATTCTGCGCAAGAACACTTCGCAAAACTGCTGTCAAACCAGGAAGATGGCACCCAGATCCGCGTATTCGTTATTAATCCGGGTACGCCTACCGCCGAGTGCGGCGTCTCCTACTGCCCACCCGATGCAGTAGAAGCCACTGACACCGAATTTAAGTTTGAAAAACTGTCCGCTTTCGTTGATGAACTCAGTGCGCCATATCTGGATGATGCTGAAATTGACTTCGTTACTGACAACCTCGGTTCCCAGCTAACGCTGAAAGCGCCTAACGCGAAAATGCGTAAGGTGTCAGACGATGCGCCACTGATTGAGCGCGTTGAGTATCAGCTGCAATCGCAGATCAACCCGCAGCTGGCAGGCCACGGTGGTAAAGTCTCGCTGATGGAGATCACTGATGAAGGCTACGCCATTCTGCAGTTTGGCGGCGGCTGTAACGGCTGTTCAATGGTCGACGTGACGCTGAAAGAAGGTATCGAGAAAGAGCTGCTGCAAACTTTCCCGGAGCTGAAAGGCGTGCGCGATCTGACAGAGCACCAGCGCGGCGAGCACTCTTATTATTAAGTTTGTCGTCACGCCATGAAAACTTGATGGCGCGGAGGGTTCATAACAGTGTTATGAACCCTTTTTTATGCGATTAATTTTAACGTAGTGAAATTGATCGCCGGACAGCCACTTTCCAAATGATCGACTAATCAAAAACGTTGCGATAATGGAGTGAGTGATAAATGGAGTTAAGTAATGAATGACTTTTTTGAAGGTGCATAATGTATCCGGAGAATCAAAAGACGTTAATCATCCCGGCTGAATAAATATTGATTCTTAAAGCTGTCGCGCAACACGTTTAGCTAATGGCACAGGTAAGATTAACTGTCGAAACCTCATCATCCATACCAGGATAGATAAGCCTCCCCCAACTTTGCTGCTATTTTCTTCAAAAGAAATTGAATTTCTGATGGATTAAAGAATTTTATACCGTATCTCTCTTTCCTAAACTTGCCTGTGCTAATTTAACTCAATGATTTTGATGGACAATTACCCGACGGGCGAATCACTCCGCCTGTCGGGTCGTCTTGGTTTCTAACGCCGACGCCGATCCAGATCCTTAATCAGGCGATTAACTTTTTGATCGGTGAACATCGCTTCCAGCGTAGTGCTGAGCTTGCGCCGCCAGTTGGGATACTGATCGGTGGTTCCCGGCACGTTCACCGGCTTTTCCATATCCAGCCAGTCTTCCGGCTGCAAACCCAGAAGCGCACTGTTACTGTCGGCGATAAAACGCTGCATACCGCGATTCAGCTCTGGCGTCATCGGCATGTTCAGCGCCCGCTTACCCAACCGCTTAGGCACACAGCCGTACTGGTGCAATGCATCCAGCAACGCCTGCCGCTGCTGCTGACGATTCTCATACAGCCCGCGCAAAATCACCTTATCAGGATACAGTCCCAGCTCCTCGCCAAGCGTTAAATCACCGGCACTCCAGAAGCCGCGCAGCGTCGGTAAATCGTGGGTGGTGGCGCTGGCCATCGACTGAGCGGGCCAGGCATCCGGCGCACGATAGCGATCGGCCGACTCTTGCTCGAAATAGAGTACTTTCCACGAATAAACCCCGCTGTCGCGCAGCTTACCGATAATCTCCACCGGCACGGTACCGAGGTCTTCACCGATGACCATACACTGATTGCGCTGGCTCTCTAATGCCAGAATCGCCATCAGATCCTCCACCGGATAATACACATAGGCACCGTGGTCGGCGGTTTCACCGTACGGAATCCACCACAGCCGCAGCATCGACATCACATGATCGATGCGCAATGCGCCGCAGCTGGCCATATTGGCACGCAGCAGGTCGATAAACGGCTGATAGCCCCGCGCCGCCATCACATGCGGATCCATCGGCGGCAGGCCCCAGTTTTGTCCCAGCGGCCCTAAGATATCCGGCGGCGCGCCCACCGAGGCTTTCAGGCAATAGAGTTCGCGGTCGCACCAGGTTTCCGCTCCGCCCTCTGCCACGCCGACCGCCAAATCGCGATACAGACCGATGGACATATCACGCTGCTGGCTCTGCTGCCAGCACTGGTCGAACTGACGATTAGCCAGCCACTGTAACCACAGCCAGAAGCGCACTTCCTGCTGATTTTTCTGGCAAAAAGTCTGTACAGCTGCGTTATCTGCATTTTGATACGCTTCCGGCCATACCGGCCATCCCCAGCGCTGCGCATCCTCTTTCAGCATCGCCGCATGCATTGCATCGTAAGCCGCCTGATAAAACAGGCTGCCGCCGCCATGGGTAATAAAGCGTTCAAAATCGACACAGGTTTCATCCTGCTTATCGCGGGTACAAAACTGCTGCCAGGCGAGACGCAGTGCGGCAATTTTCAGATCGCTGACGGTCTGATAATCCACCCATTCACTGTCGCGCGCACGGCTTAACGCCTGCTGAGTCGCACTCTCCTGCCACCAGCGCTGCGCCGCTTTACTCTGCTGAAAATCGGTTACCTGTGCGACATCGATATAAATCACATTCAGCCAGCGACGCGAAGAGGGGCTGTACGGGCTGGCACTTTCCGGGTTAGCCGGATAGAGCGAATGAATCGGGTTAAGGCCGATAAAATCACCGCCGCGATCGGCAATCTGATCCAGCATTCTGCGCAGGTCGCCAAAATCGCCGATACCCCAGTTTTTCTCGGAGCGCACGGTATAAAGCTGGACGCAGGCACCCCACAGCTTTTTACCGTCACGCAATCTCTGTGGCTCAAAGCAGCGCTTCGGCGCAACAATAATACGGCACGGCCACTGTTGTTTGCCCTGAGTCAGCGTCAGCTGGTGATAGCCGGTTGCCAGCCGGGATGGCAATGTCAGGGTATCGCCTGCGGCAATCTCGCCCTGATACTGCTTGCCGCTTTCTGCCTGTAAGTGCCAGTGGAAATGCCCTTTGCCATCGACCGGTAGCGTTAACTTACCGCTGCCGCTAAATACTTTGGCCGCCGGTAGCGGCGCAGCACTGGCCGGCTTCGGATTGCCCATCGCCGCCAGCAGGCGCTGTTTGGTCTCGTCAGCAATCGCCTCTGGCTGCCCCTTCGCATTGATATAGCTGGATGCAATACCGGCCGCAGTGGCAGCCTTGTTAAGTTGTTTTGAATCCATTATTCACCTTGGCCAATCCTGCCTGTCAGGCGTCATTATTGCAGCGAGCCTGGACAGTGCCAGACTCACCAGTAAACCAGCCTGAAATCAGCCCTGCCGTTTGGCCTGCCAGATACGCTGCTGATAGTCGCGAATTGAACGATCCGAACTGAACATGCCGGTACGCGCGGTATTAAGAATCGCGGTACGCGTCCAGGCTTCCTGATCGCGCCATAAGGCTTCAACCCGTTGCTGCGCTGCAATGTATTCGGCAAAATCTGCCAGCACCAGCCACGGATCGCCACCTTTGGTCAGGCTGTCGAGCAGCATATCGAAGGCGTGCTTATCGCCATTGCTGAAGAAGCCGTTTTCCAGCTCTTTCAGCAGGCTATCAAGATATTTATCTTTTTTACGCAGCTTACGCGGGTCATAGCCTTTAGCTTTAAGCGCTTTCACTTCATCCACGGTATTACCGAAGATAAAGATATTTTCTTCACCCACCTGCTCGGCAATTTCGACGTTCGCGCCGTCAAGCGTGCCGATGGTCAGTGCGCCGTTCAGCGCCAGCTTCATATTGCCGGTGCCGGAGGCTTCATAACCTGCGGTAGAGATCTGCTCCGAAAGATCGGCGGCCGGGATCATCAGTTCTGCGGCGGTAATGCGGTAATCCGGAATAAACACCACTTTCAGGCGATCGCCCACCAGCGGATCGTTATTGATTTTCTCGGCGACTTTATTGATCGCGTAGATGATATTTTTTGCCAGGTAGTAGCCCGGCGCTGCTTTGGCACCGAACAGGAATACGCGCGGCACCATCTCGCTTTGCGGATTATCGCGCAGCTGACGATAGCAGTGCAGAATATGCATCAGCCCAAGGTGCTGGCGCTTATACTCATGCAGGCGCTTGATCTGAATATCAAACATCGCATCCGGATTCACACTGATGCCGGTCAGCTGATGGATGTAGCTTGCCAGCCGGGCCTTATTATCATGCTTGATCTGACGGTAACGCTGACGGAACGCAGCATCATCGGCCAGCGGCTCCAGCCCTTTCAGCGCATCCAGATTGTTGGCCCACTCCACTTTAAGGGTGTCATCAATCAGCGCTGCCAGTTCAGGATTGCACTGTTTCAGCCAGCGACGCGGCGTGATGCCGTTGGTGACATTGTGGAATTTATTCGGCCACAGCAGGTGATATTCCGGGAACAGATCCTTAACCACCAGTTCAGAGTGCAGCGCCGCCACGCCGTTAACCGCAAAACCACTGACCACGCACAGGTTCGCCATCCGTACCTGCTTGTCATGCACTACCGCCAGCTTCGCCCATACCGCCTCGTCGCCCGGCCACTGCTTGTCGACCAGCTTCTTAAAGCGTTTGTTAATTTCATGGATAATCATTAAATGACGCGGCAGCAGGCTGCGTACCAGCTTCTCATCCCAGCGCTCCAGCGCTTCCGGCATCAGCGTATGGTTGGTGTAAGCGAACACTTTACTGGTGATGGCCCATGCAGCCTCCCAGCCAAGCTGATGCTCATCCAGCAGCACCCGCAGCATCTCAGGGATGGCGATGGTTGGATGGGTATCATTGAGCTGAATCACTTCGTAATCGGCCAGCTCGGCAATCGCACGCCCGGCCTGGTGATGGCGGCGAAGAATATCGGCAACGGAACAGGCGCACTGGAAATATTGCTGCATCAGGCGCAGACGTTTGCCATCCTGATGATTATCGTTCGGGTACAGCACTTTGGTCAGTTTGGCGGCATCAATCCCCTGCTGTTCTGCCTGCAGGAATTTGCCGTCATTAAACAGCGTAAAGTTAAACGGATGAACATGGGTCGCCTGCCACAGTCGCAGCGGCTGCGCCACGCCATTACGGTAGCCAATCACCGGCAGATCCCAGGCTTCACCGCGCAGTACAAAGCCCGGCTGCCAGCGATACTGACCGTCATCACCCCGCACGACTTTACCGCCGATTGATACATCCACATCCAGCGCGGCGTTATGGCGGAACCACGGGTAAGACTGGCGATGCCAGTCATCCGGCGCTTCTTGCTGGTGACCATCATCAAACGACTGCCGGAACAAACCATACTGATAATTAAGGCCATAGCCGATCGCCGACTGGCCCACGGTTGCCATTGAATCGAGGAAGCAGGCCGCCAGGCGCCCAAGCCCACCGTTGCCCAATGCCGGATCGACCTCTTCCTCCAGCAGTTCAGTCAGGCTGATCTGCTGGTCGGCCAGAACCGCCTGCACCTCGTTATACCAGCCAAGATTCAGCAGGTTATTACCGGTCAGGCGACCAATCAGAAACTCCATTGAAATGTAGTTAACATGACGCTGCTTTTTATCTGCTTTCGCCACCGGCTGTGCGGCCAGCAGCTCGGCCAGCGCGCCGCTTACCGCCTGCCAGCGCTGATGGCTGTTCAGCTCCTGCAACGAGTTCAATCCCAGGTGTTGCCACTGGCGAGTCAGCGCTGCCTCAAAACGTGCCTTATTAAATTTTTGCTGCGACATAAATCTCTTCCGGTAAGTGAATAGTTTCGCGAAAAATTGATGCGCACATGCTGACGGTTGCGTTATCGCACAGCATCATCCTGTGAGGGGCTTAGACGGGGATGAGTTGCAGGGCGTAGCCATAAATGTGATCGCCAGCACTTAATTTAAGACGGCAATGCGGAAAAAAGCTCATTAATGACGACAATAAAGCCAAAAAATTCTGCTGACGTCACTCTCTGACGCGCCCATTTTCCTGGCCGGGCAGAAGCTCGGCAGCCGCAGCAGTAAAGATAAAACGTTGATAAAAATGATAACTACAGTTAATTATTTCGTTATGTTCAATTAATACCGTGAGCTGAAATATTAAAATTTGCGTAAGGAAGTGTGATGAGGTGCAACATAATGAATTCTCATTATCAGCGATCCTTGCAATAGGCTGCCGACTGACGGAATGTACTTAATTACACGCTGTAAAATAATTCCGGTTGTATCCTCCTATTTCGCACAGTGAAGTGTAAGCCATGCTGATACCATCTAAACTCAGCCGTCCATCGCGGCTTCAGAACACCATTGTTCGGGAGCGTTTGATTGCAAGGCTCACGAATATTAATTTTTACCGTCTGGCGCTGGTCACCAGCCCGGCCGGATATGGCAAAACCACGCTGGTTGCACAGTGGGCCGCCGATAAAAGCGATCTAGGTTGGTACTCTCTGGATGAGAGTGACAACTATCCCGAACGCTTCGCCACCTATTTTATGGCCGCCATTCAGCAGGCTACCGGCGGCCACTGCGTGCGCAGCGAAGCGCTGGCGCAAAAACGTCAGTACGCCAGCCTGAGCGCCCTGTTTTCCCAGCTGTTTGTCGAACTTTCTGAATGGCACCGTCCGCTGTTTTTGGTAATAGATGACTATCACCTGCTGACGAATGATGCCATCCATCAGGCTATGCGCTTTTTTATTCGTCACCAGCCGGAAAACCTGACGCTGGTGATTCTGTCGCGCAATCTGCCCTCACTTGGCATTGCCAATCTGCGGGTGCGTGAGCAACTGCTGGAAGTTAACAGCCAGTCGCTGGCATTTACCCACGGCGAGGCGAAACAGTTCTTCGATTGCCGTTTGCAGCAGCCAATTGATGCCACTCACTCCCAGCGGCTGTGTGATGATGTGGCTGGCTGGGCAACCGCTTTGCAGCTGATTGCGCTGTCGGAACGCCAGTCCAATACGCCAACACACCAGTCTGCGCAACGACTGGCTGGCATTAATGCCAGCCATCTGTCTGATTATCTGGTCGATGAAGTGCTCGACTGCGTTGATGACGCCACGCGTAACTTTTTACTGCGCAGCTCAGTACTGCGCTCAATGAATGATGAGCTGATTGCCCGCATTACCGGCGAAGAAAATGGCCAGCTGCGTCTGGAAGAGACCGAGCGGCAGGGGCTGTTTTTGCAGCGGATGGACGACAGCGGCCAGTGGTTTAATTTTCACCCGCTGTTTGTCAGCTTTTTGCGCCAGCGCTGCCAGTGGGAGCTGGGTAGCGATCTGCATCAGCTGCATCGCGCGGCGGCGGAAGGCTGGATGGCGCTCGGCTTTGCCGGAGAAGCCATTCATCATGCGCTGGCGGCGGAAGATACCTTGTTACTGCGCGATATCTTGCTGCAACACGCCTGGTCGCTGTTCAATCATAGCGAACTGGCGCTGCTGGAAGAGGGTCTGAAAGCGCTGCCATGGCAATTGCTGGTGGAAAACCCACGGCTGATCTTATTGCAGGCGTGGCTGGCACAGAGTCAGCATCGGTATAATGAAGTCAATCTGCTGCTGGCACGCGCTGAGCAGGAGATGGCAATGCAGCAAATAGCGGTTGATGCGGTTCTGAGCGCCGAATTTGATGCGCTGCGCGCGCAGGTGGCGATCAACGCCGGTAAGCCGGATGAAGCGGAGCGACTGGCCACTCATGCGCTGAATACACTGCCGCTGGCTCATTACTACAGCCGGATTGTTGCCACCTCGGTTAAGGGTGAAGTGCTGCACTGCCAGGGTGAGTTGAGCCAGGCGCTGGCGATGATGCAGCAAACCGCGCAGATGGCTCAACAGCATGATATCTGCCATTACGCGCTCTGGGCGCTATTGCAGCAGAGTGAAATTTTGATCGCCCAGGGATTCCTGCAAACCGCGTTCGAAACCCAGCAAAAAGCCTTTGCCCTGATTGATAAACAGGGGCTGGAACAGTTACCGATGCACGAATTTTTGCTGCGTATTCGCGCGCAGCTGCTGTGGTCGTGGTCGCATCTTGATGATGCTGAAACCGCCGCGCGCAATGGGCTGGAGGTGCTGGCAAACTTCCAGCCGCAGCAACAGCTACAGTGTCTGGCGATGCTGGCGAAATGTGCACTGGCGCGCGGGGATATGGATAATGCCCGTCGTCATCTTAACCGCTGTGAAAACTTATTGGGTAACGGCCAGTATCACAGCGACTGGGTGACGAATGCCGACAAGCCGCGGGTAATTTACTGGCAGATGACCAATGACAAAGTGGCCGCCGCTAACTGGCTGCGACTGACGCCAAAACCAGCAGATGCCGATAACCACTTTTTGCAAGGGCAGTGGCGCAATATCGCCCGCGCGCAAATTTTGCTTGGGCAATATGATGAAGCCGAAGTGGTACTGGATGAGCTGAATGAAAATGCACGCCGTTTGCGTTTAATCAGCGATCTCAATCGTAACTTGCTGCTGAGCAACGCGCTCTACTGGCAGACCGACCGTAAAAGCGATGCGCAGAAAGCACTGATAGAGTCGCTGTCGCTGGCTAACCGCACCGGCTTTGTCAGCCATTTTGTGATTGAAGGTGAAGCGATGGCGCAGCAGCTGCGGCAGTTATTACAGCTGAATACCCTGCCCGAACTGGAACAGCACCGTGCGCAGCGGATCTTACGCGATATCAACCAGCATCACCGTCACAAGTTCGCCCATTTTGATGAGACGTTTATCACCCGATTATTAACCCACCCACAAGTACCGGAGCTGATTCGTACCAGCCCGCTGACCCAGCGCGAGTGGCAGGTGTTAGGACTGATCTATTCCGGCTACAGCAACGATCAAATCGCCAGCGAGCTGGACGTCGCGCCAACCACCATTAAAACCCATATTCGTAATCTTTATCAGAAGTTGGGCGTGGTACATCGCCAGGAAGCCGTACAGCAGGCGCAGCAGTTATTGCATTTGATGGGAATGGGCGTGGCGTGATCAATCACCACTAAGAAATGAATGCGCGGCGGCGTTCTCACCGCCCGCAATCATAAATTCAGCACAGCTCCAGATGCACCTCATGCTGCTCAATCACTTTCATCACGCTCGGCGGCGGTGGCTCGTCGGTATACAGATGGTCGATCAGGCTCATATTACCGAGATTAACCATCGCATTACGGCCAAACTTTGAATGGTCGGCCACCAGCATCACGCAGCGCGAATTCTCGATGATCGCGCGCTTGGTGCGCACCTCATGGTAATCAAACTCCAGCAGCGAGCCATCCATATCGATGCCGCTGATACCAAGAATGCCGAAATCCAGACGGAACTGAGAGATAAAATCAAGCGTCGCCTCGCCCATGATACCGCCATCGCGAGTGCGCACTTCACCACCGGCCAGAATCAGGCGGAAGTCCGGCTTGGACATCAGCAGCATTGCCACGTTGAGATTATTGGTCACCACCCGCAGATTATTGTGATTCATCAGCGCATGGGCGACAGCTTCCGGCGTGGTACCGATATCAATAAATAGCGTGGCACCATCGGGTATCTGGCTGGCTACCCGCTGAGCGATGCGCGCTTTTTCCGCTGACCACATCATTTTACGATCCTGCCACGCGGTATTTTCGGAGCTGGAAGGCAGCGCCGCGCCGCCGTGATGACGCTGAATTTTATTCTGATCGGCCAGATCGTTAAGATCGCGGCGGATAGTTTGCGGGCTGACGTCGAAATGCTCCACCAGCTCTTCAGTACTGACATATCCCTGACGACGAACCAGATCGATAATGGCGTCGTGACGTTGCGTCTGCTTCACGAAGATCTCCGAACTTTATACTTTTTATTTGCGTACATGGCGCGTATCGACAAATGCCATTGCAAGCCCCACCAGCAAGCCGGTGACGTGCGCAGCATTGGCAATCGCTAAGCCGAACACGCCAAAGTATCCAATCACCAGCCACAGGATAGCGAAACCCATCAAACCACGCTCAAGGTAAATTCCACTTTCGGGATCGCGCTCGCCTCGCAGCCAGGCATAACCCATCAGCGCATACACTACGCCTGATAAACCACCAAACCAGATGCCGCTGAATTTTGCCTGCATCCAGCCACTGAGCAGCGCCGAAATCAGCGTAATCACGATCAGCTTGCCGCTGCCAAGGCGCTTTTCTACCGCTCCGCCGAGATACCACCACCACATCAGATTGAACAAAATATGCAGCAGTGAGAAATGCAATAAGCTATGGCTAAACCAGCGCCACAGCTGGAAATACTGACCTTCGCCATCCGGCCACGCCAGCCAGGCCATTACGGCGCGGTCGCCGAGCAGCTGCATCAGAATATAGATTGCCACGCAGACAACCATCAGCGTCATGGTCAGCGGACCGGCGCGCTGGCGAATGTTATCGAGCAGCGATGCGCTGGAATAACGCAAGCCGCTGGACGTATTGCCTGACTTCCAGCTGGCGTCCTGATAGCGCGGGTGCAGCGGATCACGCACAAACTGCTGAAGTTCGTTTTCGACCATCGCAGCCTGCGCTTCATCCGGCAGCAGGATATTCCAGCTGCCCTCCTGGTGCTCAATGCGCAGCGTCACGCCGCGCGTCGCCATATAGTCGACAAACGCCTGCGCCAGACGCGGATTATTAAAGTGGGTTATATGCCTCATTATTACTGTCAGCCCCTGTACCTGTCTGTGTTAATTGCCGGTCGGCTGAAAATCAGCTTGCTGTGGTTTCAACCTGCTGTGGGAAAGCGGCGCGCCAGGCGTCAAAGCCACCATCGATACTGTAAGCCTGATCGAATCCCTGAGTCAGCAGATACTGCGCCGCACCTTTACTGCTGTTGCCGTGATAGCACATGACCAGTACAGGCGTGCTGAAATCGGTTTGTTGCATAAAGGTGTTAAGTGAATCGTTAGTCAGATGGAAGGCACCGCTGGCATGGGCGGCTGCAAAGCTTTGCGGGTCGCGGATATCAATCAGCAGCGCCGCGCCTTGTTCCAGACGCTGTTGTGCCTGCTGCACGCTGATACATTCAAATTGTTCCATGGTGTTTTCCAGTCAATTACGAAACGAATTGGCGCTATTGTAACCTGAACCCGGTCGGCAATAACCAGACAAATGTTATTGTTACCGCGCTTTTGTGTCGCTAATTATGTTACCTGCATCACGCATAAATGTTTTTATTCGGTTAACCACTGGCATCAATGTTGGTTTCCGACTAATATCATGTTCGAAAACGAACATAATTGAGCCATTCCGAACATCGGGGGAGATGACGTGGAAACCAAAGACTTGATCGTAATCGGCGGCGGCATCAACGGTGCCGGCATTGCAGCTGATGCTGCAGGACGCGGACTGTCTGTGCTAATGCTTGAGGCGCAAGATTTGGCCTGTGCGACCTCTTCCGCCAGTTCTAAATTAATCCACGGTGGCCTGCGCTATCTGGAACACTACGAATTCCGCCTGGTCAGCGAAGCGCTGGCCGAGCGCGAAGTGCTGCTGAAAATGGCGCCGCATATTGCCTTTCCTATGCGCTTTCGTTTGCCGCACCGCCCGCATCTGCGCCCGGCGTGGATGATCCGCGTTGGCCTGTTTATGTACGATCATCTCGGCAAGCGCACCAGCTTACCGGGCAGCAAAAGTTTGCGTTTTGACTCAGATTCGGTACTTAAACCTGAAATCGTGCGCGGTTTCGAATATTCCGACTGCTGGGTCGACGATGCGCGTCTGGTTGTGCTGAATGCTCAGGAAGTGGTGAAACGCGGCGGTGAAGTCCGTACCCGCACCCGTGTTACCCGTGCATGGCGCGAAAAAGGGCTGTGGATGGTGGAAGCAGAAGACGTCGACAGCGGTAAAACCTTTACCTGGCGTGCCAAAGGTCTGGTGAATGCTGCCGGTCCGTGGGTTAAACAGCTGTTCGATGACAGCCTGAAGCTGAAATCGCCTTACGGTATTCGTCTGATTAAAGGCAGCCATATTGTGGTGCCGCGCGTTCATACGCAGAAACAGGCTTATATCCTGCAGAACGAAGATAACCGTATCGTGTTTGTTATTCCGTGGATGGACGAGTTCTCAATTATCGGTACCACCGACGTGGAGTACAAAGGCGATCCGAAGAGTGTCAAAATTGACGACAACGAGATCGATTACCTGCTGAAAGTGTTTAATGAACACTTTAAGAAAGACCTGGCGCGTGACGATATCGTCTGGACGTATTCCGGCGTTCGTCCACTGTGTGACGACGAGTCCGACTCACCGCAAGCCATCACCCGCGATTACACGCTGGATGTGCGCGATGACGAAGGTAAAGCCCCATTACTGTCGGTGTTTGGCGGCAAGCTAACCACTTATCGTAAGCTGGCGGAGCATGCGTTAGAGAAACTGTCGAAGTACTACCCGAATATCGGTGAAGCCTGGACGCGCAACTGCGTACTGCCGGGTGGTGATATCGCGGGTGGCCGTGATGACTACGCGGCCAGCCTGCGCCGTCGTTATAGCTTTATTACTGAAGGAATGGCGCGTCACTATGCGCGGACTTACGGCAGCAACAGCGAAGCGCTGCTGAAAGATGCCACCAGCCTCGAAGATTTAGGTGAGAACTTTGGTCACGATTTCTACGAAGCCGAGCTGCGCTACCTGGTGCAGCACGAGTGGGTGCGCGAACTGGATGATGCCATCTGGCGTCGTACCAAGCAGGGTATGTGGCTGAACGAGCAGCAGCAAGCGCGCATCAGCGAATGGCTTGCTACCCACCAGAAAAAGCCGGCGTTGTCGCTGGCGTCTTAAAAGATACGGGCGGCTATACAAGAACGCCGCCCGACTTCCTGCCAGTACCCTTGCTACAGCCTTATCGGTGAAATATGCCAGATCTCATCGGCATATTCCTGAATGGTACGATCCGACGAGAAGTAACCCATATTGGCAATATTATAAGCCGCACGACGCTGCCACTCTTCCGGATGACGATACAACTCATCGACCTTATCCTGGGTATCAACGTAGCTGCGATAATCGGCCAGTAACTGATAGTGATCGCCAAGGTTAACCAGCGAATCAAACAGGTTGCGATAGCGACCCGGTTCCTGCGGACTGAACACGCCAGTGGCAATCTGCGTCAGCGCCTGGCGTAACTCCGGATCTTCATCATAGTACTGATGTGAGTTGTAACCGTTACGTCTCAGCTCCTCAACCTGCGGCGTGGTATTGCCGAAGATAAAGATATTCTCTTCCCCGACGTGCTCCAGCATCTCAACGTTTGCGCCATCCAGTGTGCCAATCGTCAGCGCACCATTCAGGGCAAACTTCATATTACTGGTGCCGGAGGCCTCAGTCCCTGCCAGCGAGATCTGCTCGGAAAGATCCGCCGCCGGAATAATGATCTGTGCCAGGCTGACGCCGTAGTTAGGAATAAACACCACTTTCAGCTTATTCTTCACCTGCGGATCGCTGTTGATCACCTTCGCTACATCATTGATCAAATGGATAATATGTTTGGCGGTGTAGTATGCCGAAGCGGCTTTACCGGCAAAAATATTCACCCGCGGCACCCAGTTGGCGGTGGGATCGGCTTTGATGCGGTTATAGCGCGTAATGATATGCAGCACATTTAACAACTGACGCTTGTACTCGTGAATACGCTTAATCTGCACATCAAACAGCGCAGTTGGATCGAGCACCACATCAAGATTTTTCGCCACCCAATCTGCCAGCCGCTTTTTATTGGTCAGCTTGGCATTGGCGATATCCTCGATAAAGGTCGGATAGTCGATATGCTGTTTTATTTCACTCAGCTCGCCCAGCTCGGTGCGCCAGGTGCGGCCAATCGCTTCGTCCAGCACGCTGGACAGCGGCGGGTTAGCCAGCGCCAGCCAGCGACGCGGGGTCACGCCATTGGTTTTATTACAGAAACGACCGGGGAATATTCTGGCGAAGTCGGCAAACAGCGACTGCACCATCAGATTAGAGTGCAGCTCTGATACGCCGTTCACCTTATGGCTGACCACCACCGCCAGCCAAGCCATACGCACCTGGCGACCATTATTTTCATCAATAATTGAGATGCGTGACAGCAGCTCCCATTCGTCGGGATAGTGCTCCTGAACGGTTTTCAGGAAGTAGTCGTTGATATCAAAGATAATTTGCAAATTACGCGGCAAAATTTTGCCGATCATATCAACCGGCCAGGTTTCCAGCGCTTCACTCATCAGCGTGTGGTTGGTGTAAGAGAACACCTGGCAGGTCACTTCAAACGCCTCATCCCAGCTGAATTTATGCTCATCGATCAGCAGGCGCATCAGCTCAGGAATCGCCAACACCGGATGGGTATCATTCAGGTGAATGGCGATTTTATTGGCAAGATTGTCGAAAGTCTGATGCATGGTCCAGTGTCGATGCAGAATGTCCTGCACCGTCGCCGAGACCAGGAAATACTCCTGACGCAAACGCAGCTCACGTCCGGAATAGGTTGAATCATCGGGATAGAGCACCCGCGACACGTTTTCCGAGTGGTTTTTATCTTCTACCGCCGCGAAGTAATCACCCTGGTTAAATTTGCCGAGGTTAATTTCGTTACTCGCCTGCGCGCCCCAAAGCCGTAGGGTATTGGTTGCGTCGGTGTTGTAGCCGGGAATAATCTGGTCGTAAGCGGTTGCCAGCACTTCCTCGGTTTCGACCCAGCGCGCCTTACTGCCTTCATGCTGAATACGGCCACCGAAGCGTACTTTATAGCGGGTATTAAAACGCTGAAATTCCCACGGGTTGCCATATTCCAGCCAGTAATCCGGTGACTCCGCCTGGCGACCATCGATAATATTCTGTTTAAACATGCCGTAGTCGTAGCGGATACCGTAACCGCGCCCCGGCAGACCCAGCGTTGCCAGCGAGTCGAGGAAACAGGCAGCCAGTCGGCCCAGACCACCATTGCCCAGCCCCGGATCGTTCTCTTCCTCAATCAGCTCGGCAAGGTCAAAGCCCATCTCCTCCAGCGCCCGGTTGATATCATCATAGATACCCATCGCCAGCAGCGCGTTCGACAGGGTACGTCCAACCAGAAACTCCATCGACAGGTAGTAAACCTGGCGCACATCCTGTGACAACTGGGCCCGATTGGAACGCAGCCAGCGCTCCACCATCCGGTCACGTACTGCCAGCAGCGTGGCGTTAAGCCACTCGTGTTTATTGGCAATCGAAGGATCTTTACCCAGCGTAAACATTAACTTATAGGCAATCGAATTCTTCAGCGCTTCAACACTGAGTGTCGGTGAGGCGTAGGTGAAAGGTGCGTTCATATCAAGTATCCCATGTGCTGGTTACAGCAAGCGTTGATAAAGATCGCGGTAGGCACGTGCGGCCACCTGCCAGCTAAAATCCATCCCCATCGCCTGACGCTGTACATAACGCCAAAGTGAAGGACGGGACCACAACACAAAAGCACGCCGGATTGCTCTGAGCAGCGACCAGGCATTACTGTCCTCGAAGGTGAAACCACTGGCAATACCATCCGCCAGATTCTCCAGCGAGCTGTCGTTAACCGTGTCCGCCAGTCCGCCGGTACGGCGCACCAGCGGTAAAGTACCGTATTTCAGACCGTATAACTGCGTCAGCCCGCAAGGTTCGAAGCGGCTGGGCAGCAGAATGACATCTGCGCCGCCAATAATGCGATGGGAGAAGGCTTCGTGATAACCAATTTGCACGCCAACCTGCCCCGGATGTTCCGCCGCCGCCGCGAGAAAGCCCTGTTGAAGCACCGCATCACCGGCTCCCAACAGCACCAGTTGACCGCCCTGTTCCAGCAGTCCGGGCAGCGACTCCAGCACCAGATCCAGCCCCTTTTGCCGGGTTAAACGGCTGACCACCGCAAACACCGGCACTTTGTCATCGACTTTTAAGCCCATGGTCGTCTGTAACTGTCGCTTGTTCTCCGCCTTGGCTTCCAGCACATCACGGTTATAACGCGAACCGAGCAGCAGATCATGTTCCGGGTCCCAGATCGCCGGATCAACACCGTTGAGAATACCGCTCAGCCGCCCTTCACGTAATCGCAGCTCCAGCAGCGACTCCATGCCGTAACCAAACTCCGGCTGGGTAATCTCACGCGCATAGGTCGGGCTG
This sequence comes from Winslowiella sp. 2C04, assembly GCF_050037805.1. NCBI lineage: Bacteria > Pseudomonadati > Pseudomonadota > Gammaproteobacteria > Enterobacterales > Erwiniaceae > Winslowiella > Winslowiella sp. 2C04. The sequence goes on from NZ_CP188300.1 coordinate 4,439,875, forward strand.
ACCGCCGTAATGTGATCGGCATAAAATAGCCCGGCTTTCAGATATGAGATCTGCCCGTAAAACTCGAGGCCATGCATACTGAAGAATGACCACGGCAGCTGAATTTGATCCATATGATGGGCCGAAAACAGCCCCTGATAGGCCAGGTTATGCACGGTAAATACCGACTTCGCCGGACGCCCACGCGCCGCCAGATAGGCGCAGGTTAAACCGGCATGCCAGTCGTGCGCATGCACCACATCCGGACGCCACCAGGTATCCAGCCCACATGCCAGTTCACAGCCGATAAAGCCCAGCAGTGCAAAGCGCAAATAGTTATCCGTGTAAGCAAACTGAGACTCATCGTGATAAGGGCTTCCCGGACGATCGTACAGGCCTGGCACCTCAATCAAGTAAATCCCGACGCCATTAAAATGCCCAAAATGCAGCCGAACGTAACCGGCGAAGGTTTGTAGTTCCGCAACCACTTCTGTATCGGTAATGCCTTTACGTAAATCAGGAAACATCGGTAATAACACCCGCGTATCCGTTCCTTCTGCAATCTGTGCTGCTGGTAATGCCCCGACAACATCCGCTAAACCCCCGGTTTTGAGCAGCGGAAAAAGTTCTGAACAGACATGTAAAACCTGCATTCTGGGCTCCTTAACTAGGCTCTGGCGCGCTCCAGCGCGCCAACAGCGATAACCGTTTTCATCCGTCAGCCAGCCGCTTTGGCCAGTCTGGCCAACATCGCTCGCGTCACCAGCACAATCCCCTCTTCCGAGCGATAAAACCGGCGGCTATCCTCATCAGGGTTTTCACCTATCACCATGCCTTCCGGTAGCTCGCAGGCGCGATCGATCACGCAACGACGCAGACGACATGAGCGGCCAATTACCACATCGGGTAACAGCACCGAGGAATCGATATTGCAGAATGAGTTCACCCGCACGCGCGGGAATAACACCGAGTGCACCACCACTGAACCGGAGATAATGCAGCCGCCGGAAACCAGTGAGTTCATGGTCATTCCATGACTGCCGGAACGATCCTGAACAAATTTCGCCGGTGGCAGCTGCTCCATCTGGGTTCGAATCGGCCATTCATGGTCATACATATCCAGTTCCGGCGTCACCGTGGCTAAATCAAGATTGGCGCGCCAGTAGGCTTCTAAAGTGCCGACATCACGCCAGTAAGGCGGGGCGTTATCGTCACTCTGTACGCAGGAAAGATTAAATGAATGGGCGTAAGCTTCGCCGCTGGCGACAATTTTTGGCAGCAGGTCTTTGCCAAAGTCATGGCTGGAATCAGGCTGTTGCAGATCCTCTTCCAGTAACTGATAGAGATAATCGGCGTTAAAGACGTAAATCCCCATGCTGGCTAATGACTGAGTATCATCACCCGGCATCGACGGCGGATTGGCCGGTTTTTCAACAAACTCGATCACTTTATTGTTGCTGTCCACCGCCATCACACCGAAGGCGCTGGCTTCGGCAATCGGCACCGGAATACAGGCAATGGTGCACTGCGCGCGGTTATCTACATGATCCAGCAGCATGCGCGAGTAATCCATTTTATAGATATGGTCGCCCGCCAGAATCACCACATACTGCGCGTTATAGCGTCGGATAATGTCGAGGTTTTGCGTCACCGCATCGGCAGTACCGCGATACCAGCTTTCCGTCGAGAAACGTTGCTGCGCCGGGAGCAGATCAACAAACTCGTTCATCTCCTCACTGAAAAATGACCAGCCACGCTGAATATGCTGCACCAGCGTATGTGACTGATATTGGGTAATCACGCCAATACGACGGATGCCCGAATTAATACAGTTTGACAGCGCAAAGTCGATGATGCGGAATTTGCCGCCAAAATGCACGGCAGGCTTGGCACGTTTAGCGGTAAGATCCCGCAGGCGCGTGCCGCGTCCGCCAGCAAGGATGAGGGCTACAGTTTGCGTTGGCAGCTGTCTCGCCAACATCAGATGATCTGCTCTTTCTAATTTAACCATGTCTGACTCCTTATGATTGCTTTTGGAACACGCTCACACCGTGCGCGGGTCCATGCCAGACGGTTGTAAGGATCGGGTTATCATCCCCGGCAAAAGGAGGAATGGCGCGCCACTCTCCATCAGGCAGTACGATGTCACTCACCTCTTCAGAGGCGTTTATTGTTATTAGCCAACGGTCTGAAAGCAGGATTTGCATTCTGTGCACGTCTTGCTCCCACTGCTCACTGCTCAGTGGCTGCCCGTCAGCATTCAGCCACTGTACGTTGCCGTCGCCCTCCTGCCACCAGCTGTCCTGCTGTAACGCCGGAATACGGCGGCGCAGGTGGATCAGCGCGGCGGTGAAGTCAAACAGCCCACTATCGTTGTCCTGCCAGTCGAGCCACGTCAGTTGGTTGTCCTGGCAGTAAGCATTATTATTGCCATGCTGGCTGTGACCATGTTCATCACCGGCCAGCAGCATCGGCGTGCCCTGCGCCAGCAGTAGCGAAGTCAACAGCGCATGTACGCTGTTACGGCGATGCTCAATTACCGTCAGTGGCGCCTTCAGCCCTTCAACACCGTGGTTATGGCTGTAATTATTGTTGCTGCCATCACGATTATCTTCGCCGTTGGCCTGGTTATGCTTACGCTCAAAACTCACCACATCGCGCAGTGTAAAACCGTCGTGCGCGGTAACCAGATTGATGCTGGCCGAGGGCAGACGCCCCCGCTGCTGGAACACATCACTGGAGCCGGCAAAGCGGCGGGCAAATTCGCCATTAGAAATATCGCCATACATCCAGAAGCGGCGCATCGCATCGCGAAAATGATCATTCCATTCGGCAAACGGCTCGGGGAAATTCCCCACCTGATAACCACCGGGGCCAACATCCCACGGCTCGGCGATCAGCTTGACCTGCGACAGTAGCGGATCGGCTTTCAGCGCCTCAAACATCACGGCCTGTGGGTCATAATCCGGCGAGCGGCCCATCACGGTGGCGAGGTCAAAGCGGAAACCGTCGACATGACAGACTTCCACCCAATAGCGCAGACACTCCAGCGTCCACTGCATCACCTCGGGATGGCTGATATTCAGCGTGTTACCGCAGCCGGTCCAGTTCTGGTACTCACCTTCGTCGCTCAGCCAGTAATAGCTTTTATTATCAACGCCGCGTTTCGACAGCGTGGGCCCGGTCTCTTCCAGTTCGGCGGTGTGGTTAAACACCACGTCAAGAATCACCTCAATACCCGCACTGTGCAGCGCTTTAACCGCCTGCTGAAACTCATTCAACGGATGAAGCTGATCCACGCCGGAAGCGTAACGCGCGTCGAGCGCATAGGTTGCCAGCGGGTTATAGCCCCAATAATTGGTTAAGCCCAGCCGTAACAGTCGTGGTTCGCTGGCAAAATAGGCCACCGGTAACAGTTCCAGTGCGGTGATACCCAGCCGCTGGAAATAGTCGATCATCACCGGATGACCCAGTGCGGCATAAGTCCCGCGGATCTCTTCAGGAATATCCGGATGCAGTTTCGTCAGGCCACGCACGTGGGCTTCGTAAATAACCGTCGATCCCCACGGCACGCGTGGCGGTTGGTCATCGCCCCAGTCGAAATCGTCGATAATCACCACGCTTTTCGGTGCGATGGCGGCACTGTCTTCGCCGTCTGGCTCTTCGATACCGCACTGGAAACGCGGATCGTCGGTGACTTCCCCGATCACTTCACGGGCGCAGGGATCGACCAGCAGTTTGGCCGGATTAAAGCGGTGCCCCTGCTGCGGCTGCCACGGGCCGTGTACGCGATAACCATACAGCTGGCCGGGCGTGGCGGCGGGCAGATAACCATGCCAGATATCACCACTGCGCGCTGGCAGGTCATAACGCGTTTCGTTGCCCTCGGCATCAAACAGGCACAGTTCTACGCGCTCGGCAAAGTGGGAGAACAGCGTAAAATTGATGCCTTTACCGTCATAGCTGGCACCCGACGGCTCAGGACGCCCCTCCAGTAATGAACTCATTCGCCCTCCCGCATCAGCCACACGGTTGCCAGTGGTGGTACCACCATACTGAGCGAATGTTCACGCTGATGGCTGTTGACTGGCTGACTGTGCAGCAGGCCGTTAGTCAGGTTACTGCCGTGATAATGTCCGGCGTCGGTATTAAGAATTTCACGCCAGCTGCCCGGCTGATTAATGCCAAAACGGTAGTCATGGCGTGCGACCGGCGTAAAGTTGGCGATCACGATAATCTCATTGCCCGCGTGGTCGCGGCGGACAAAGGCAAATACCGAGTTTTCATGATCGTCGACCACCAGCCATTCAAAGCCGCTGTGGTCAAAATCGAGCTGATGCATCGGTTTATGATGGCGATAGGTCAGGTTCAGATCGCGCACCAACCGCTGCACGCCGTTGTGCCAGTTGTCCTCGCCCTCCAGCAGATGCCAGTCGAGGCTGGTGTCATGATTCCACTCGCGTCCCTGAGCAAATTCGTTGCCCATAAACAGCAGCTTCTTACCCGGGAATGCCCACATCCAGCCATAGTAGGCACGCAGGTTGGCAAACTTTTGCCAGGCGTCGCCCGGCATGCGATCGAGGATCGAGCGCTTACCGTGCACCACTTCGTCATGGGACAGCGGCAGCACAAAGTTTTCGGTGTAGTTATACAGCAGCCCAAAGGTCATCAGATTGTGATGATAGCGACGATGCACCGGATCGAGCTTCATATAGTCGAGGGTGTCGTGCATCCAGCCAAGATTCCATTTAAACCAGAATCCCAACCCGCCCGATTCCGGCGGACGCGACACGCCGGGGTAGTCAGTCGACTCTTCGGCAACGGTGATACTGCCCGGTGCCGCGTGCCCTAGCGTGCGGTTGGTGTAGCGCAGGAACGACACCGCTTCGAGGTTTTCGCGACCACCATACGCATTGGGAATCCACTCGCCTGGTTTACGGCTGTAGTCGCGATAAATCATCGATGCCACCGCATCAACCCGCAGGCCATCAATACCAAAGCGCTCCATCCAGTAGAGCGCGTTGCCCGCCAGGTAATTACTCACTTCGCGGCGACCAAAGTTGTAAATCAGCGTGTTCCAGTCCTGGTGATAGCCCTCGCGCGGATCGCCGTGCTCATACAGTTCGGTGCCGTCAAACTTCGCCAGACCGAACTCATCGGAAGGAAAGTGGCCTGGCACCCAGTCGAGCAGCACGTTCAACCCGGCGGCGTGCGCCGCAGCAATAAAATAGCGGAAGTCATCACGGGTACCGAAACGGCGGGTCGGCGCGTACATCCCCAGCGGCTGATAACCCCAGCTGCCGTCAAACGGATGTTCGTTAATCGGCAGCAGTTCGATATGGGTAAACCCCATCTCTTTGACATAGGGCACCAGCTGCTCAGCCAGCTCGCGGTAACTGAGCCAGAAATGGTTATCAGTATGGCGACGCCAGGAACCGAGATGCACTTCATAGATAGAGATGGGCGCGTCAAAGGCATTCGCCGCCTTACGCTCCGGTTTCATCTCTACTTTTTCCGGCAGGCCACAAATCATCGAGGCGGTTTGCGGTCGCATCTGCGCTTCAAAAGCATAAGGATCGGCTTTCAGCCGCAGCTGGCCATACACATCGATAATTTCGAATTTATACAGCTGCCCCTGACGCGCACCCGGAATAAACAGTTCCCACATGCCGCTTTCACGGCGAAAGCGCATCGGATGGCGACGGCCATCCCAATAGTTGAATTCGCCTACCACCGAAACACGCTGGGCATTGGGCGCCCAGACGGAAAAGCGCGTGCCGGTAACGCCATCAATCACATCAGCATGAGCGCCCATGGTTTCATACGGGCGCAGGTGCGTCCCTTCCGACAGCAGCCAGCTGTCCAGCTCAGCCAGTAGCGGACCAAAACGGTAAGCATCATCAATTAAATTCTGTTCACCATGCCAGATCACCGCCAGCTGATAGCGAAACGGGTTTTTACGCCGTGGGATCACACCACTAAAAAATCCGCGTGAATCAAGGCACTTCAGCTGCACACACTTCCGCCCGGTTTTGGTTTCAATCACCCAGACTTCTGACGCATCAGGCAACAGAGCACGCACCTCCAGCCCGGCGTCGGTTTGATGCATACCAAGCAGCGCAAAAGGGTCGGCATAATGGCCGGAAATAATCGCATTGATCGCATGGCGATCGGGAAGCTCAGACATGACATTCTTCCTGTGACATTTGGCAAGCGAATCAGTGACGCATTGATAAATAATGCATCAGATGAAGGCTGCTCTTTGTTGAGCCATCAGCTCGCAGGCACGGTGAATATCCATCCGCTGGAACAGAAAACCACTGCTGCGAACAAATTCAATTTATTTGGAAAGCAAAAACAGTCAAAAATCAGAACACCTGTTCTAAGCATAGCTAAGGCCGACAATTAGCCTGGTAAGAATGCATAAATAATTTTTGTTAATGCCAAAAAGAAGAAACAAGAAGTATGAAGGACTCAGTTGAAGCAGGAACACAGGTCAGTTGTTCCGGAATGGACGCATTTTCCTTAACAGATAACGATGGACGATAAACGGGCCCGTTGCGCCGGGCCCGTCAGTATCGGGTTAGTCCACCAGCAGACGCAGCATGCGGCGCAGCGGTTCCGCCGCGCCCCACAGCAGCTGATCGCCAACGGTAAAGGCCGAAAGATAATCCGGGCCCATATTCAGTTTACGCAGACGTCCGACCGGCGTATTCAGCGTGCCGGTGACTGCCGCAGGCGTCAGTTCACGCAGGGTGATTTCGCGGTCATTCGGCACCACTTTAACCCAGTCGTTATGCGCAGCCAGCAGCTGTTCGATTTCGCTCAGCGGCACATCTTTTTTCAGCTTCAGGGTAAACGCCTGGCTGTGACAACGCAGTGCGCCAACGCGGACGCACAGCCCGTCGACCGGGATGATGCCAGCAGGTTGCAGAATCTTGTTAGTTTCTGCCTGGCCTTTCCACTCTTCGCGGCTCTGGCCGTTTTCCAGCTGCTTATCGATCCACGGAATCAGACTGCCCGCCAGCGGCACACCAAAGTTATCCACTGGCAGCACGCCAGCGCGGCTCATTTCGGTCACTTTGCGTTCGATATCCAGAATCGCTGAGGCCGGGTTTTCCAGCTCTTTTGCCACATGGTTATGCAGCATTCCCATCTGGCTCAGCAGCTCACGCATATGGCGCGCGCCGCCGCCGGAAGCCGCCTGATAAGTGGCAACCGACGCCCACTCCACCAGATCGTTAGCAAACAGGCCGCCGAGCGACATCAGCATCAGACTAACGGTACAGTTACCGCCAACAAAGGTTTTGATGCCGTTATCCAGCCCCTGGCGGATCACATGATGGTTAACCGGATCGAGGATAATGATCGCATCATCATCCATACGCAGCGAAGAAGCCGCATCAATCCAGTAACCCTGCCAGCCGCTGGCGCGTAATTTAGGATAAACTTCATGGGTATAATCGCCGCCCTGGCAGGTAATGATGATATCCAGCGCCTTCAGCGCTTCGATATCAAAAGCATCCTGCAGCGTACCTGCGGACTTGCCGGCAAATTCCGGCGCGGCCTGGCCGTGCTGTGAGGTGGAGAAGAACACCGGACGCACCACATCAAAGTCGCGTTCTTCGATCATACGCTGCATTAACACTGACCCGACCATACCGCGCCAGCCTACTAGTCCTACATTTTTCATGTCCTGGTACCTGCTTCAGGCTGCGCCAATATCGCCAGGCCTGTTAGAGTAAGTAAAACAAACGAAAGATAACTACCACCTTACAAAATGCAGCAAAACAGGCAAGTGAATTAAATCGATGCTCAGCATTTTTTCAGCAGTACGGCTTATAACCGATGAATATCGCAATGGAACAAGAGAACAACAACGATGACTGAGATGATCTCCGCAACAATATTATTGTTGCTTATCATGGATCCACTGGGCAATTTGCCGATTTTTATGTCGGTTTTAAAGCATCTGGAGCCGAAACGTCGACGAGTGGTGTTAATCCGCGAAATGCTGATCGCGTTGTTTATCATGCTGCTGTTTCTGTTTGCCGGCGAAAAAATTCTGACTTTCCTTAATCTGCGCACTGAGACAGTATCGATTTCCGGCGGCATTATTTTGTTTCTGATCGCCATCAAAATGATTTTTCCTTCGCATGAAAGCAGCAGCAGCGGCTTATCCGCGGGTGAAGAGCCGTTTCTGGTGCCGCTGGCAATACCGCTGGTAGCGGGACCGTCGCTGCTGGCAACCCTGATGCTGCTGTCGCACCAGTATCCGAATCAGATCGGGCATCTGGTGGCCGCACTGATGATTGCCTGGGGCGTAACCGTGGTGATTTTACTGCTTTCCGGCCTGTTTCTGCGCCTGCTGGGCGATAAAGGTGTCAATGCGCTGGAGCGTCTGATGGGTTTGATCTTGATTATGCTGGCAACGCAGATGTTTCTGGATGGGATTCGGGCGTATTTAAAAATCTGACAATCTGGCGGCAGTCCAAAATGGACTGCCGCCAGAAAGATTACGACAACAACTCAAACGCGATCATCCCCACTACCGCACCAACCGTGCCGAGAATGGTTTCCATCAGCGTCCAGGTTTTAAGCGTCTGCGCTTCGGTGGCACCGGTAAATCGACCAAACAGCCAGAATCCGGCATCATTCACGTGGCTCAACACTATTGACCCACCGGCGATACAGATCGACAGCGCGGCCATCTGCGCGCCCGAGTAGTTAAGCACCTCAATGACCGGCATCACCAGACCGACGGTCGTCAGGCAGGCAACGGTTGCTGAACCCTGAATCACGCGTACCGCGGCAGCCAAGATAAAGCAAGCCAGCGCAATCGGCAGCCCGGCACCAGTCAGGGCATTACCTAACGCCGGACCGACGCCGGAATCCACCAGCACCTGCTTAAACACGCCACCGGCACCGATCACCAGCAGAATAATCCCCGCCGGTTGCAGCGCGCTGCCGCAGATCTCCATCACCCGCTCTTTATCCATTCCCTGGCGGTACGCCAGGCCATAAATCGCCACCAGACAAGCCAGCAGAATGGCGGTAAACGGATGGCCGATAAACTCCAGCCACTGATACAGCGTGCTGCCTTCGGTGGTAAAACGCGCCCCGATGGTTTTCAGCCCAACCAGCACCAGCGGAAACAGAATCAGCGACAGGCTGAAGCCAAACGACGGCAGTTTGCTGCTGTCATACTCCGGCTGCGAGACGTCATCCGGCACGCGGAATTCAACATGGCGACTGATAAAGTTACCAAACAGCGGACCGGCAATAATCATACTGGGGATCGCCGCGCACAGGCCAAGCAGAATCATCCAGCCGAAATCGACGTGCATCTGTGAAGCCAGCAGCATCGGAGCCGGCCCCGGCAGCAGAAATGCGGCGGCCGCAGCCACACCGGCAAACAGCGGGATCACCAGCTTCACCAGGTTGTCGTGGGTGCGGCGCGCGACGGCAAAGGCAATACTGATCAGCAGCACAATCGCCACTTCAAAAAACAGTGGCAACGCGCAAATCAGGCCGGCAATCCCCATCGCATAGTGCGCGCGGCTTTCACCGAATGCCTTCAGCATCCGGATGGCTATCTGATCAACCGCACCGGTTTCATGCAGAATTTTGCCGAACATCGCGCCCAGTGCGACGACAATGGCGAGAAAACCGAGGGTGCCACCCATGCCTTTTTGCATGGTGTCAGCAATTTTATCGACAGGCATGCCGGAGAAAATTCCGGCACCGATTGAGACTAACATCAGCGCCACAAAGGCGTGCATACGGGCTTTCATCACGAGAAACAGCAGCAGTAATACCGAACCTGCTGCGGTCAGAACCAGTGTTGCGGTACTCATTACAACTAATCCTTTTTGATCGCACCTTCGATGGTAGCGACGGTGGCGGCAACAACCTCTTCCAGCGAATGATTGATATCAACCACTAACACGTCCTGCTCATCTGCACCCGGCTCTTCCAGCGTGGCAAACTGGGTAACCAGCATTTGCGGCTTAAAGAAGTGGCCTTTACGCGCTTTCAGGCGAGCTTCGATGGTTTCGAAATCACCCTGCAGATAGACGAATGACAGGTTGCTGTTGTCCTTACGCAGGATATCGCGATAGCTTTTTTTCAGCGCCGAGCAGACGATAATCGAGATATCGTTAGTGCGCTGCATGGCGAAGGCGGCATCGTTCAGCGACTGTAACCACGGGCGACGATCGTCGTCATTTAACGGATGACCTTCGGCCATTTTCTCAATATTGGCGCGGGGATGCAGGAAATCGCCATCAAGAAAGGCGGTTTTCAACTGATAAGAAACCTGGTTAGCAACGGCGGATTTACCGCTGCCAGATACGCCCATCAGGATAAACACATGATGTGACGAGGAATTCGTTTTCATTATTTTAACTCCGGCAGATGAGTATGCGCATGTTACCGATAACAATTGCTGATCACATTCTCAGTACGTGCGCTGGCAATGGCAACCGTTCCGCCGGGAAAAGGTGGTAAATGTGAGATACCTCAAATAATTGAAATAATCAGATGCTACCGCCTTCAGAAATCTCAAAACCGACATTTACCGGTTGAACGGCGCTTTTATTACCGCCAATCCGCGCCAGCAGCATTGAAGCGGCTTCACGCCCCATTTGCTCACGCGGCGTCAGCACCGTAGCCAGTCTTGGATTCACCACCTGAGAAATATCGTGGCCGTGGAAACCGGCAATGGCGAGATCGTCCGGCACCCTCAGCCCCTGCCGCTGGCACTCAAACATTGCGCCAACCGCCAGGTCATCATTGGTACAGAACAGGCTGTCGACGTGCGGATAACGACGTTGCGCTTCGCGTAACAGATCGGCACCGGCGGTAAACGAAGAGGCTTCTTCCATCATCACGCTCTGTGGCTGCAAACCGGCCTCGCGCATCGCGATTTCATAGCCACGCTGTTTCTGTAGCGTTCGCTCATCCAGACGCGCCCCGAGATAAACCGTATGGCGATGGCCTTTAGCAATAATCGCCCGCGTCATCTGCCGTGCCGCTTCGACGTTATCAAAACCCACCGCCATATCCAGACAGGGCGATACGCAGTCCATCATCTCAATCACCGGAATACCGGCAGTTTCAATCATTCGCAAACTGCCCGGCGTGTGGCTGCGCTCGGTGAGGATTAGGCCATCAATATTCCAGCCCAGCAGCGAACGCAGCTGCAACTCCTCTTTGTCCTGGTTGTAACCAAAGTGGCTGAGCATGGTCTGATAACCCGCAGCATCAGTGACGGCTTCAATACCGCGCAGTACATCGGCGAAAACTTGATTGGTCAGCGAGGGCAGCAGCACGCCAATGGCGCGGCTGGTGGCGTTGGATAGCATATCCGGCGCCCGATTGGGGATATAGCCAAGCTCATCCAGCGCCACAGCGATTTTTTCACGCAGGGCAACGGAGACCTGCTCTGGATTACGCAGGTAGCGGCTGACGGTCATTTTGGTGATGCCAATTCGATCGGCAACATCCTGCAGGACGGGTCTTCTTTTTTTCATCGTTATCAGACTGTGTAGTGAGGTAACGATGAGTCTATCAAAAAATGTTGCGGTAACATCATTGAGTTACCGCGCAAATAATAATGGCCAGAATAATCTGACCATTATTTATGACCCATAAATCAGACCGGTGGCAGATCAAACAGCAGGATTTCTGCGTCGCTGTCGGCCTGAATTGACAGCGCACTTTCGTCCCAGATTGCCAGCGCGTCGCTGGTGGTCACTTTCTCACCATTCACCTGAACGTCACCTTTCACTACCTGAATCCAGATGCGGCGTTCAGCCTCAACGTCGATTGCCGATTGCTTACCTTTTTTCAGCGCCCAGCGCGACAGCGTCATATCCTGATGCACTTTCAGAGAACCGTCACGGGCATCCGGTGACAGTACTAACTGACGGCCTTCAACATCGTCGAAGCGGCGCTGCTCGTAACGCGGCTCAATGCCAGCCGTATCCGGAATGATCCAGATCTGATAAAGATGCAGCGGCTGATCTTTACTGCCGTTGTACTCGGAGTGGCGCACGCCGGTACCTGCGCTCATAATCTGGAACTCACCCGCCGGAATCTGTTCTTTGTTACCCATGCTGTCCTGATGTTCAACCACCCCGGACAATACGTAGGTCAGAATTTCCATATCTTTATGCGGATGGGTACCAAAACCCTGCCCGGCGTCGATAACATCTTCGTTAATCACTCGCAGTGCGGAAAAGCCCATAAAGTCTGCATCATAGTAATTAGCAAAGGAGAACGTGTGCCAGCTGTCCAGCCAGCCATGGTTTGCGTGACCGCGATCTTCAGCTTTACGTACATAAATCATATTCAACTCTCCTCAACGTTTTGACCTAGTCTGGACTTGATTCGAGCCGGATGATAGCTGAAAAACTTCACTCCTCTGTTCAAAAAAAGTGAATGAAAAAACCCGCAGTTATTCGGCCTGATAAACGGACGATGGCGTTAATAATATCTGAAAATTGCCCAATGAGTTTTTCTAATCCATCTCACACTATTTGAAACTCAACGCTGACTAAAACAGGCTAGACCCGCAGTGAAATTCCGCACCGAACGCGCAATAAATACTGCAAAATCATATACTAACGTATCTACTGATAGCTAATAATTGCAAATTAATTCGGTTTTCCCTTGGTATCTGCTCGGCTTTGCTGCCTTGGTAACTTTTTTTACCCACGTAAGATGGCCTGACATTGGAACGCAACTGCCGGATTAGCAGCAATTTCAGGGACAGAATATGACCGACAATACAACACTAAAGCCTATCAGTCCGATTACCCGCTTTCTGAATACCGTTGAGTGGCTGGGAAACTTGCTGCCGCATCCCATCACGCTGTTTGCCATACTCTGCCTGTTTATCATCGTCGCTTCAGGCATTGCGGCCGGCTTTAACCTCAGCGTTATCGATCCCCGCCCGGAAGGCGTCAGTGGTCGCGCCGCTGATGGCGTCATTCAGGTGGTCAACCTGTTCAGCGCTGAAGGTTTACAGCGCATTATCAGCAACCTGGTCAGCAATTTTACCAGTTTTGCGCCACTTGGCACGGTGCTGGTTGCCATGTTGGGGGTGGGAATTGCCGAGCACTCCGGGCTATTGTCGGCCGCGATGCGCGCGCTGGTGTTCAGCGCACCTAAAAAGCTGATTACTTTTACCCTGGTGTTCGCCGGTATTATTTCCAACAGCGCCTCTGAACTGGGTTATGTGGTGTTAATTCCGCTGGCGGCGATGCTGTTCCACTCTTTAGGCCGTCATCCGCTGGCCGGGCTGGCTGCCGCCTTCGCGGGCGTTTCCGGTGGCTACAGCGCCAATCTGCTGCTCGGCACCGTTGATCCTCTGCTGTCAGGCATAACGCAAAACGCCGCGCAGATTATTGACCCGAGCTATACCGTTGGGCCAGAAGTGAACTGGTACTTTATGGCTATCAGTACCTTTATTATTGCGCTGCTTGGCACCTGGATAACCAACTACATTGTCGAGCCAAAACTGGGTAAATATCGCGAAAGCGAGGGCGATGCGCCACAGGGCGATATGGGCAAAGTAACGCCGCAGGAGAAACGGGCGCTGAAAGGCGCGGGGCTTACCTTTCTGCTACTGAGCCTGCTGGTGTCGCTGACGCTAATTCCGGGTTACGGCATCCTGTTGAATCCGAAGACCGATGGTTTAGCCGGTTCGCCTTTCCTGCATGGCATCGTGGTGTTTATTATGCTGTTTTTCGCTATTCCGGGTTATGTCTATGGCCGGATGCTTGGCACCATGCGTAGCGATCGCGACGTTATTAACGCGATGTCGAAAAGTATCAGTATGCTGAGTATGTATATCGTGCTGGTGTTCTTCGCCGCCCAGTTTGTCTCGCTGTTTAGCTGGAGTAACTTTGGTACGGTGATTGCGGTTAAAGGTGCCAGCCTGCTGTCAGCGATTGATCTCAGCGCCCCGCTGCTGTTTTTCAGCTTTATTATAATTTGCGGCTTTATCAATCTGATGATTGGCTCGTCATCGGCACAGTGGGCGGTCACTGCCCCGATTTTCGTGCCGATGCTGATGCTGGTGGGCTACGCACCTGAAGTTATCCAGGCGGCTTATCGCATCGGTGATTCGGTGACGAATTTAATTACGCCGATGATGAGCTATTTTGGTTTGATTATGGCGGTGGCGGCGCGTTATCAACGCAATCTTGGTATCGGTACGCTGGTGGCGATGATGCTGCCTTACTCCGTGGTATTTTTGCTCGGCTGGAGCTTACTGTTTGTGATTTGGGTGTTTGGTTTTGGTTTACCGGTAGGGCCAGGGGCTGCGACTTACTACACCATGTAATGCCGGAATAGCGGCCAAAAAAAAAGCCAGCACCCGAGCTGGCTAAGAAACACTGAAGCAATGTGAGCAATGTCGTGCCTTCACAGTAGATCCAGGGTGGACTTCCTGAGAACGCACGACAATAATAATCATTATCATTCGCATCTGTAAAGATCTTTCTGCGATTAATTTTCAATTGACCTTTTGCTTAAAGTCCCTGATCTTCAAGAGGAATAATCCACCAGCAAAAGGAGCAGCACGATGAGTCAGATATCGATTCGCCATGTGAGCATTGATGATGCACACGCCCTTCAGCAGCTTTACAGCCAGCCAGATACGCAGGCGAATACGCTACAGGTGCCGTTTCCATCACTAAAGCACTGGCAGGATCGTCTGACGGATCTGCGCCCAGGCGTGCATTCGCTGGTTGCCTGTATTGAAGGCCAGGTGGTAGGGCAAATTACGTTAGAAATTAATTCCTCACCCCGCCGCCGTCACACCGCCACCTTTGGGATGGGGGTTGACGTCAATCATCGTGGTAAAGGCGTGGCGCAGGCGCTGCTGGCGGCGATTATCGATCTCTGTGACAACTGGCTGGCAATCGAGCGCATTGAACTGACGGTATTTACCGATAATGCAGCGGCTATCGCGGTCTATCGCAAATTCGGCTTTGAAGTGGAAGGCACCGGGCGTCAGTACGGTTTGCGTAACGGCGAGAAAATTGACGCGTTTTATATGGCGCGTATGCGTGATTAAACCTGAACGGGCGGCGTGCCAGCCGCCCGATTTGCCTTAATAACCGGCGGTTGAATCATTAACCGTACGTGGATCGGATGCACCGTACAGCATGCCATCCGGCCCAATCATAATGCTCTGGGTACTGCCCATCGCTGGCTGCACCTTCACATGCTGCCCTTTGCTTTCCAACAGTCGCAGGGTATCCGGGCTGAAGCC
Source organism: Winslowiella sp. 2C04 (assembly GCF_050037805.1). Lineage (NCBI taxonomy): Bacteria > Pseudomonadati > Pseudomonadota > Gammaproteobacteria > Enterobacterales > Erwiniaceae > Winslowiella > Winslowiella sp. 2C04. The sequence continues at coordinate 4,455,140 of NZ_CP188300.1, forward strand.
TTTTTCGACACGCAGCTGATCCGGCAACCACTGATGATGGAAGCGCGGCACGTTGGTGGCTTCTGCGACGTTCATTCCAAAATCGATGCTGTTGACCACCATTTGCAGCACGGTGGTAATAATCCGACTGCCGCCCGGACTGCCGGTGACTAACCAGGTTTTGCCATCTTTAGCCACAATAGTCGGCGACATAGAAGAGAGCGGACGCTTATAAGGCTGGACTGCATTAGCCTCGCCACCGACCAGGCCGTAGACATTCGGTGTACCCGGCTTGGCTGAAAAGTCATCCATTTGGTTATTCAGCAAAATACCGCTGTCACCTGCGACAATACCGCTACCGAAATTGGTGTTTAAGGTATAGGTCACCGCCACCGCGTTGCCGTCTTTATCCACTACCGAGAAGTGGGTGGTCTGATTACTCTCGTAAGGTGCCAGTTTGCCGGGCTTAATTTCCGACGACGGTCGCGCTTTCGCCACGTCAATTTTCTCTGCCAGCGTTTTGGCATAGGCTTTACTGGTCAGTGCCTGCCACGGCACTTTGACAAACTCCGGATCGCCGAGGTATTCCGAGCGGTCGGCATAGGCATATTTTTCAGCTTCAGCCATCACCTGAATGGCATCAGCGCTGCCGAAACCCATTTTCGCCAAATCAAAGTTTTCGAGAATATTCAGAATCTGCACGATATGAATCCCACCGGAAGACGGCGGTGGCATCGAAAAGACTTCATAGCCACGATAAGTGCCGCTAATCGGCTGACGTTCAACCGCACGATAAGCTGCCAGATCGGCCTTGCTAATCAGGCCACCGTGCTGAGCCATTTCACCGGCAATGTCGTCAGCAATCGCGCCTTTATAAAAAGCGTCCGGCCCCTCTTTAGCAATCAGCGCCAGGCTACGCGCCAGATTACGCTGCACCAGCCGCTCCCCCTTCTGATAAGGCGTACCGTCGGCCTTAAAGAAGATCGCTTTGCTGTTAGGGTGGTTAACCAGCACTTCGCTGCCGTAGGTTTTCAGGTCGTCCGCCAGTGAATCGTTGACGACAAAGCCGTTACGCGCCAGCTCAATAGCCGGTTGCAGTAAGCGACTCAGTGGCAAGGTGCCGTATTGCTGTGCGGCCAGAGCAAAACCAGCTACCGTGCCCGGCGTGCCGGAAGCGAGGTGTGAAGTGAGTGATAATTTGCTGTCGGCATTGCCCTGCGCATCAAGGAACATATCGCGGCTGGCTTTTACCGGTGCCATTTCACGGAAATCAATCGAGGTGGTGCGGCCCGAAGCGGTGCGCAGCAGCATAAAACCGCCGCCGCCGATATTACCGGCCTGCGGATGCGTGACCGCCAGCGCAAAACCGACCGCGACCGCTGCGTCGACCGCATTGCCGCCCTGCTTCAGAATATCGACGCCAACCTGGGTGGCTATCGCATCAACTGAGGACACCATCCCGTGGCGTTCTTTTACCGGATGAAAGGTGTCTGCATCAACACCGTAAGAGACCGGAGGAGCGGGCTGCGCCGCACCAGCACCCTGCCAGAAACAAAAACATACCATCAGCGACCAGGAAACGCGTCGCATATTGCCGGGTTTGATCATCCTGCCACACCTTTTTATGATTGTTTACATTGGTTTTACATCTGGTAAGTGAATACCAGATAAGCAAAAACACCAATGCAAAGTCAAATTCGGATCACTCCTGAATTCAGAATCTGCGGGGTGCGTTAGACTTGTAACAGGCGACAACAGGTTTTGGCGGATTTCTGCCTGACCGGCAAGGCACACAGCATCCGTCGCCAGCCTGAAAGAGGAAGGATAAAAGATGAAAAAATGGTTAATAATTTTTGCCGCGCTGGTACCGCTGAGCGGAATGGCAAACATGTTGAATAACAACAGCAACAATAACAATCCTGCCCAGCCGGGTTATAACCCGAGTCAACAGCGGATGCAGCAGCAGATGCAAAGCCAGCAACAGCAGCAACAGCAGAAGCTGAGACTGGATCAACAGCGTCAGACTCAGGATACCCAGCGTAAAATGCAGGAGCAGCGCAACAGTGCCCAGCAGCGTGTGATTCAGTCGCAGCCGGGCAATAATACTAAGCAGACGCCTTAAACGAAGTGCGGCCCGATGGTGTCGATGCGATCGGTACAGATGGCATCGACACCCCAGCTCAGCAGCTCGCGTGCGCGTTGCGGCTGATTCACGGTATACACCAGAATACGCAATCCGGCGGCTTTCAGCGCCGCAGTGCGCTCCGGGTTAAGTAATTTATAATTCAGATGAATCGAGGTGCAGGCCAGTGCGGTAGTCATCTGCTGCCAGTTCTCCTCCCAGTCATCCAGCAATAAACCGCGTGGCAGCTCAGGGGCCGCCTGCATCGCTGCTTCCAGCGCCTGATACGAGAATGACGACAGCAATGGCGCGGTTTGCCCTTGCCACAGTTCGCGTGCCGCCAGCGCCACGGCCTGACCGGTTTCGCGTTCGGTGCCGCGCGTCGGTTTGATCTCGATATTCGCCATCATGCCATGCTGCTGACAGCGCTGCGCCACTTCACTCAGCAGCGGCAGCGCTTCATGCTGAAACTGGCTGCTGAACCAGCTGCCGGCATCCAGCTGCTGTAACTTTTCCCACGGCAGCTCGCCAGCAACGCCCCAACCGTTACTGGTGCGGTCCAGCGTGTCGTCATGCAGCAGGAAAATCTGCCGATCGCCCGACAGTTTGGCATCAAATTCAATCATGGTATGGCCATATTTCGCACCGACATCAATCGCTGCCAGGGTATTTTCCGGTGCCAGCTTGCCGCCGCCACGATGGGCAACGATCGTCGGATAAGGCCATGCTGTAGTTATCATTCCAGACGCATTCCCGTAGTCGAATCGAAAAAGTGTAGCGCGTTAGCCGGCAGATGCAGCCACAGGGTCTCTCCCATCGCCGGTCGTTCAGTATGTGACAACCGTACGACGACATTGTTGCCGCCCCATTTACCGTGCGCCAGGTTGTCGGCTCCCAGCATCTCCAGCGTCTCAACCACCAGTGGAATTCCACCATCTTCTGGCGTCGACAGCTGAATATGCTCCGGGCGCACGCCCAGCGTCAAGGATCGGTTAGCCCATTTAGGTCGGCTACTGGTCAGCGGCAAAGCAAAACCCGGCGACAGTTCAAAACGCGTGCCTTCTCTACTGATGGCGCCTTCCAGCAGGTTCATTGATGGCGCACCAATAAAGCTGGCGACAAAACGCGTGGCCGGCCGCTCATAGACTTCAACCGGGGTGCCAAGCTGCTCAAGCACGCCCTTATTCATCACCATCACCCGCTGCGCCAGCGTCATCGCTTCCACCTGATCGTGCGTGACATATAAACTGGTGGTATTCAGGCGACGGTGCAGCTGTTGCAATTCGAGGCGCATCTGCACGCGCAGCCGTGCATCGAGGTTAGACAGCGGTTCATCAAACAAGAACACTGCCGGTTCGCGTACAATCGCACGCCCCATTGCCACACGCTGGCGCTGGCCGCCGGAAAGTTCACGCGGGCGACGTTGCAACAGCGCATCCAGTTCGAGGCTGCGCGCCGCTTCCAGTACCCGCAGGCGAATCTGCTCTTTGCCCATCCCACGAATTTTCAGGCCCCAGGCAATATTCTCTTCCACCGTCATATGCGGATAAAGCGCGTAGTTCTGAAATACCATCGCAATGCCGCGATCTTTCGGCTCCAAATCGGTGACGCGCTGGGTATCAATATAAATATCGCCGGAGCTTACGCGCTCCAGCCCGGCAACCATGCGCAGTAACGTCGATTTACCGCAGCCGGATGGCCCGACCATCACCATAAATTCGCCGTCGTTTACCGTGACATCCAGCGGTTTGATCACCGCATTTTTGCCATCGTAAGATTTGGTCACCGCCTGAAGTTTTACGCCTGCCATCTGCTATTTCTCACTCTCAACCAGACCACGCACAAAGGCGCGCTGCATTACCATTACCACCACCACCGGTGGAATTAACGTCATTAACATTGCTGCCATTACCAGATTCCACTGCGTCGATCCGTCCCCACTGGAAATCATGGTTCTGATGCCGGCTACCGCCGTGCCCATGCTGCTGTCACTGGTGATCAGAATCGGCCAGAGATACTGATTCCAGCCGTAAATAAAGGTGATGACAAACAGCGCCGCAAGATTGGTTTTCGACAGCGGCAGCACAATGTCCCAGAAGAAGCGCATCGGGCTGGCACCATCAATTCGCGCTGCCTCAATCAGTTCGTCCGGTAACGACATAAAGAACTGGCGGAACAGGAAGGTCGCCGTGGCGGAAGCCATCAGCGGTAACGTCAGGCCGGTGTAACTGTCCAGCAGATGCAGATTAGCGATCACTTCCACCGTCGGGAAAATGCGCACTTCAACCGGCAGCATCAGAGTGATAAAAATCAGCCAGAAACAGAGATTACGCAGCGGAAAGCGAAACCACACCAACGCAAAGGCTGAGAGCATCGAGACGCTGATTTTTCCGACGGTAATCCCCAGCGCCATAATGGTGCTGTTCAGCAACAGGATGCCGATGGGCGCACTGTTACTGCTGACGCCGTCCTGCCAGATCGTGCGGATGTTTTCCCATAAATGGGTGCCGGGAATCAGCGTCATCGGCACCTGATAAACCTGCACGTTATCCAGCGTGGCGGTGACAAACGCCACATACAGCGGAAACAGAATGGTCAGAATGCCGAAAACCAGCATGATATGGCTGAAAATCGTCAGCCCGCGTCGATTTTCAATCATTGGTAGCGCACCTTACGTTCAACATAGCGGAACTGAATCACCGTCAGGCAAATCACTAACAGCATCAGCACTACGGACTGAGCGGCCGAGGAAGAGAGGTCAAGCCCGGCAAAACCTTCGCGATAAATTTTATAGATCAGGGTAGTGGTCGACTGCATCGGCCCACCGCCGGTCGCGGCATCAATGATCGGGAAAGTATCAAAGAAGGCGTAAACCAGATTGACCACCAGCAGGAAGAAACTCACCGGGGCGATCAGCGGCAACGACAGGTAAAAGAAGCGGCGCACCGGGCCAGCACCATCAATCGCCGCCGCTTCAATCAGCGAGCGCGGAATCGATTGTAGCGCGGCGAAGAAGAACAGAAAGTTATAGCTAATCTGCTGCCAGACCGAGGCCAGCACCACCAGGAACATCGCCTGGCCGCTGTTCTGCGCATGGTTCCAGTTGTAACCCAGCAGGCCGAGAAAGTGGGTTATCAGCCCAAGACCAGGGTTAAACAGAAACATCCACAGTACGGCGGCAATCGCGGGGGCCACCGCATATGGCAGCAGCATTAGCGTCTGGTAGAAGCCCTTCATTCGCAGCACATAATCCACCAGCGCAGCGAAAAATAGCGATATCAGCAGGCCAAAACCGGTCACCAGCCCGCTGAAAATCAGCGTGGTCCAGAACGAGGCCAGATAATATTCATCGTCAAACAGTCGGCTAAAGTTTTCCAGCCCGACAAACTGGCTGGACATGCCGAACGGATCGACGTTTTGCACCGAATACCACAGCGCTTCTCCGGCAGGCCAGATAAAGAAGATGGCGGTGATCAGCAGCTGTGGCAGTACCAACAGATAGGGTAGCCAGTTGGTGCGAAAACCGGGGCGAACTGAGGACATAGTTTAGCTCGGGGATCAGAAAGGATTTCGGGCGGCGAGGACGCCGCCCCTAAGGTTATTTGGTCTGCTGCTCAAAGCGACGCAGCAACAGGTTGCCACGCTGAACGGCGGTATCCAGTGCTGCCTGCGGCGTTTTTTTACCGGTCCAGACGCCTTCCAGCTCTTCATCAACAATGGTACGAATCTGCGGCATATTGCCCAGACGCATCCCTTTGGTGAACGGCAACGGTGGCTTATTCAGCATCTGGCGCGTGGCGATATCTGCCCCTGGGTTTTTATCGTAGAAGCCCTGCTTACGCGTCAGCTCATAGGCTGCGGTGGTAATTGGCAGATAGCCGGTTTTCTGATGCCATTCCGCAGCAATTTCCGGCTGGGCGAGGAACTGCATAAATTCCGCGACGCCTTTGTAAGTGTCCGCATCTTTGCCGTTCATTACCCACAGGCTGGCTCCGCCAATAATGGCGTTCTGTGGTGCGTCAGGGACTGTCGCATCGTAAGGCATCATGCCGACGCCATAGTTAAATTTGGCGTAGTGGCGAATATCGGCCAGTGAACCGGAAGAGGCGGTAGTAGTCGCACAGTCACCGTTATAGAACTTCTCGGTCGACTCATCCTTGCGGCCAAAGTAGGTGAAGGTTCCCTTCTTATTCATATCCTCCAGTAGCTGGATATGGCGCACCTGCACCGGCTTGTTAAATTCCAGCACCGCATCGGTGCCGCTAAAGCCGTTGTTCTGTGTCGCGACCGGCAGTGCGTGCCAGGCGCTGAAGTTTTCGATCTGAATCCAGCCCTGCCAGCCGCTGGCATAACCACATTTCATCCCTGCTTCACGCAGTTTGGCGCTGTAAGCGGCCAGATCCTGCCAGGTTTTCGGTGGCTGCTCCGGGTCCAGCCCGGCTTTCTTAAAGGCGTCTTTGTTGTAATACAGCACCGGGGTAGAGCTGTTAAACGGCTGGGAAAGCAGTTTGCCGCTTTTAGCATCGGTATAGTAACCGGCTACCGTTGGCACAAACTGTGACTCATCGAAACTGATGCCTGCATCTTTAAACACTTCGTTCACTGGCTTGATGGCTTTTGACGACATCATGGTGGCCGTGCCGACTTCATACACCTGCAAAATAGCCGGTGCGCGGCCAGTGCGTACCGCAGCAATGCCGGCGGCAAGACTCTGTTCGTAGTTGCCTTTGTAAACCGGAACAATTTTATAATCAGGGTGCGCCTGGTTGAAGCGCTGAGCCAGTGAATCAACCTCTTTCCCTAACTCGCCTTCCATGGAGTGCCAGAATGGGATTTCGGTTGCGGCCAGCGCGTTGCCGGTGAAAGCGAAACCCAGCACGATGCTCAGTGCGGTACGACGAAATGTGAAGGATGGCATATCAGTTTCCCATAACATGATTGTTACGCGCGATTTCACGCATCTTATGTTCGGGAAGTAACATGACATGGAAAAATGACAGTGAGATAACCGTGTTGTGACGGAAATGTGACGGGAGAGTGACGGAATAACCAGAAAAAATAGCCTGTAATTTCTGAACGGGAGCCATTTTCGACTCCCGTTCAGAGGGGATGCAATGTGCTAATCCGTGGCGCTGGGGATGAGAACGCCGCGGTTATCCGCCGAGATAGGCGCTGCGTACCGCTTCGTTAGCCAATAGCGCTTCGCCACTGTCTTCCAGTACCACATGGCCGTTTTCCAGCACGTAGCCACGGTCGGCCAGCTTCAGCGCCTGATTGGCGTTTTGTTCGACCAGGAAGATGGTCATCCCTTCCCTACGCAGCTGCTCAATGGTATCGAAAATCTGCTGAATGATAATCGGCGCCAGACCCAGCGACGGCTCATCCAGCAGCAGTAAACGCGGCTGGCTCATCAACGCACGGCCTATCGCCAGCATCTGCTGTTCGCCACCGGACATAGTGCCTGCCCGCTGCACACGGCGCTCGAGTAAGCGTGGAAACAGTTCGTAAACCCGTTGAATGCGCTGCTGATATTGCTGCCGCTCAGCAAAAAATCCGCCCATCGCCAGATTCTCATCCACCGTCATACGGGAAAACACCCGACGGCCTTCCGGCACAATCGCAATGGCTTCACGCATAATGCGCGCGGTTTGCCAGTCGGTAATGGTTTTACCGTCAAAGGTGATCGAACCCTGCGTGGCGCGCGGTTCGCCGCACAGCGTGCCAAGCAGCGTAGTCTTGCCCGCGCCATTGGCACCGATCAGGGTAACAATTTCCCCCTGATTAATATGCAGACTGACCCCGTGCAGCGCCTGAATTTTGCCGTAATGCGCACTGACGTTATCAAGTGTTAAGATCGGGTTCGCCATTTTACGCCTCACCTAAATATGCGCGGATAACATCCGGGTTATTGCGGATCTCTTCCGGTTTGCCATTCGCCAGCGGCGTTCCCTGATTCACTACGTAAATACGGTCGGAAATTCCCATCACCAGCTTCATATCGTGTTCAATTAACAGAATCGAGACCTGATGCTGACCACGCAGTTCGGCAATCAGCTCATCCAGCTCATGAGTTTCACGCGGATTCAGCCCCGCCGCCGGTTCATCCAGCATCAGGATCTCAGGGCGTGTCACCATGCAGCGGGCAATTTCCAGCCGACGCTGCTGGCCGTAAGCCAGATTCCCCGCCTGGCGGTTCGCCATTTCCAGTAATCCCACTCGTTCCAGCCAGTTGGCGGCGCGATCCAGCGCTTCACTTTCGCTGTGACGAAAGGCCGGTGTTTTCAGCAAGCCGGCAAAGACGCCGCTTTTCAGGTGCTGATGCTGAGCCACCAGCAGATTCTCAATCACCGTCATTTCACGGAACAAGCGAACGTGCTGGAAAGTCCGCACGATGCCCATGCGGGCAATTTTCTGCCCCGGCAATCCTTCAAGATGCTGATCGCGCAGCTTGATGGTGCCGCCGGTCGGACGATAAAAACCGGTCAGGCAGTTAAACACCGTGGTTTTACCGGCACCGTTCGGGCCAATCAGCGAAACAATCTCTTGCGGGTGCAGCTCAAGCTTTACATTGTTGACCGCCAGCAGGCCGCCAAAGCGCATCATCAGGCCATCTACTGCTAACAAAGGCTGGCTCATGCCTGCTCTCCTTTCCCGTCACGCTTTAACTTCAACTGCGGGCGCTGCATCGGCAACAATCCTTGCGGACGCCAGATCATCATCAGCACCATTAAGCCACCCAGCACTAACATGCTGTATTCATTCAGATCACGCATCAACTCGCGTGAAACGACCAGCAGAATTGCCGCAAGGATCACCGCAAACTGCGAACCCATACCGCCCAATACCACAATCGCCAGCACAAACGCCGACTCGGCAAAGGTAAAGGATTCCGGGCTGACAAACCCCTGGCGCGCGGCAAACAGCGTACCGGCAAAACCGGCAAAGGCCGCACTGATAGTGAAAGCGGTCAGCTTGATACGACGCGGGCTTAAGCCCAGCGAGCGGCAGGCAATTTCATCTTCACGCAGCGCTTCCCATGCGCGACCCAGCGGCATACGCAGTAAGCGATTAATAATAAACAGCGTCAGCACTACCAGCAGTATTGCCACCAGATAGAGGAAAATAATGCGGTCGCTCGGATCGTATTTCAGACCAAAGAAATTATGGAAAGTATCCCAGCCACCGTCACGCACGCTGCGGTTAAACTCAAGGCCAAAGAAGGTCGGTTTCGGAATCTGACTGATGCCATTCGGCCCACCGGTGATTTCGGTGTTATTCAGCAGCAGAATACGCACGATTTCGCCGAAGCCGAGGGTGACAATCGCCAGGTAGTCGCCGCGCAAACGCAAGACCGGAAAGCCCAGCAGCAGGCCAAACATCGCCGAAACCAGCCCCGCCAGCGGCAGGCATTGCCAGAAACCCAGACCATAGTATTGATTCAGCAACGCAAACGTATAGGCGCCAATCGCGTAGAAACCGCCGTAGCCAAGCACCAGCAGGCCGGACAAACCCACCACCACGTTTAGACCGAGACCCAGCATTACGTAGATTAGCGTCAGGGTAGCGATATCCACCGTGCCGCGTGAAACGACAAACGGCCAGACTACCGCCGCGATTATCAGCGCCACCACCAGCAGTTTCTGCCGGGTCGTGGAGCCATCAAAGCTCGGTAACACAAACGACGGGCCGGAGATCTTTTTCAGCCCGCTCTGGAACATCGGCCGCAATAACTGGAAGAAAAATACCACCGCACAGCCGACGGCGATCCAGTTCCAGCGCACGCTACCGGCGTTATTCACCACCAGCTGCGTGCCGTCGAGGTTCAGACGCATCCCCATAAAGAAAGAGGCCAGAATCAGCAGCATTAACGCCGACACGATGGCGTTAATCAGATTAAGCTGTTTCATACTTTTTCTACCTCCGGACGCCCAAGGATTCCGGTAGGCATTACCAGCAATACCACGATCAGTAGCGCGAAGGAGACCACATCTTTATATTCCGTGCTGAGATAAGCGGAGGTCAGCGCTTCAGCAATGCCCAGGATCAGGCCGCCGATCATCGCACCAGGAATGCTGCCGATGCCGCCAAGAACCGCGGCGGTAAAGGCTTTCATCCCGGCCATAAAACCGATGTAAGGGTTAATCACGCCGTAGAACTGACCCAGCAATACGCCAGCCACCGCCGCCATCGCCGCACCAATAACAAAGGTCAGCGAGATAACACGGTCGGTATTAATGCCCAGCAGGCTGGCCATTTTCAGATCTTCAGCACAGGCACGGCAGGCGCGCCCCATGCGGGAATAGCGGATAAACAGCGTCAGCGCCAGCATCGCGAGGAATGTCACCGACCAGATAACGATCTGCATGGTGGAGATGGTCGCGGCAAAACCATTGCTTTCACCCAGCGTCCACTGCCCGGTTACCAGGCTCGGCAGCGCGAGATCACGCGAGCCTTGCGTCAGGCTGACGTAGTTTTGCAGGAAGATCGACATCCCGATGGCGGAGATCAGCGCGATCAAACGCTTGGAGGATCGCACCGGGCGGTAGGCCACACGTTCGATACTCCAGCCGTAGGCGCTGGCAATCACAATCGCCATGATGAAGCCACCGGCAATCAGCATCCAGCCAACGTCAATGCCCATCATCATCAGGGCAGCAATCACGATAAAAGAGACATAACTACCGATCATATACACTTCGCCGTGGGCAAAGTTGATCATGCCAATAATGCCGTACACCATGGTGTAACCAATGGCGATCAGCGCATAGGTGCTGCCCAACGTCACGCCGTTGAACATTTGCTGCAGAAAATAGAGAAACTGCTCGGACATACCTTATTACCTTACTCATCCGCCCGTTGCCGGAAGGTACAAAAAACGCCCGGTTTAGTAACCAGGCGTTATTATTGCAGGCCAACTGGCCGCAGAGAAAATCGCCTGGCCTTACTTCACCGCTGTCGAGGTGCCGTCTGCGTGCCATTTAAACACGCCGAACTCAAAGCCTTTCAGGTCACCCTTTGCATCCCAGCTCAGATCGCCCATCACGGTTGGAACCGGCTGGCCTTCTTTCAGGTTTTTCACGATATCTTCTGGCTCTTCACTCTTACTGCGCTCCATACCGGTGGTCAGCGATTGCAGCGCGGCGTAGGTGGTCCAGACAAACGGCCCGGTTGGATCCAGTTTCTTCGCTTTCAGCGCATCCACAATCGGCTGGTTGGCAGGAACCTGGTCATAACGCTTCGGCAGCGTCACCAGCATGCCTTCTGAAGCGGCACCGGCGATATTGGACAGCGAAGAGTTACCAACGCCTTCCGGCCCCATAAACTGAGTTTTCAGCCCGGCGGCACGCGCCTGACGCAGAATTTGCCCCATTTCCGGGTAGTAACCACCGAAGTAAACGAAATCGATATTCTCTTTCTTCAGGCGTGCCACCAGCGTAGAGAAATCTTTATCACCGGCTGTTACGCCCTGGAACAGCACCACATTGCCGCCAGATTTTTTCAGGCTGTCCTGCACTGAACGCGCCAGACCTTCACCGTACTGCTGCTTGTCATGCACCACGGCAATACGCTGCGGTTTAATTTCATCAAGAATATATTTCGCCGCGGTTGGGCCCTGATCGGAGTCCAGACCGGTAGTGCGCATAATCATTTTATAACCACGGGTGGTCAGATCGGCATTGGTTGCCGCTGGCGTGATCATGATGATGCCTTCATCTTCATAGATATCAGAAGCCGGCTGAGTTGAGGAAGAGCACAGATGACCAATAACGTAACGGATGCCATCGGTAATCACTTTGTTTGCCACCGCTACCGCTTGTTTCGGATCACAGGCATCGTCGTATTCCACGCCGACCAGTTTGTTGCCATTGACGCCGCCTTTGGCGTTGATGTCAGCAATTGCCTGTTTGGCGCCGGTAAATTCCATATCGCCATACTGCGCAACAGGACCCGACATCGCCCCAACGATGGCAATTTTAATGTCTTTTGCCATTGCCGCGTGGCTCATCGCCAGCGCAACGCAACCCGCCAGAAACGCGCTACCTTTACTGATTTTCATCCGGACTTCCCCATCTGTTTGGTCTGTTGTGTGATTGCAGTTATTTTTTTGCCTGATTTATGTAGAAAACTCGTTAGCTAATAACAAGTTATCTTAAAAATCGGCTTTTTCTTGTAATAAGGCTTTATTTTTCAGGTTATTAAACAGGAATTTTATTCTGTAAATCAACTGACATCTGTCGAAACTCACGGGGTCAGCAGCATAATTACCTGGAGCTTTCGGTGGCATAATCAGCAATTTACCAGCGCGTTATGCTGTCAATATAGTCACTTGTTGATTTTTTGCTCGGATAATAAGCCAGATAAAAAACAGATAGCATCGTTTTGGCATGAGAAAAGTTACGCGCCCCGCGCTGCACAAATTCGCTACAATATGCCTTTGCCAGCATTTCGGGTGAGATGAATGAAACTGACTATTATACGGCTGCAACAACTCAGCGCGCAGGACCGACAGGATCTGAGCAAAGTGTGGCCGGAAAAAGATATCGCCGCTTTAGAAAAACAGCTGAATGACCAGCATCAGCTGTATGCCGCACGCTTTAACGATCGGCTGCTGGGCGCGCTGCGTCTTGAGATTACCGGAGCAGAGGGCAAAATTTTTGATTTACAGGTGAGAGAAGTCACCCGCCGTCGCGGCGTCGGCCACTATTTACTGGCTGAGACGCTGGTGCAGAATCCGTCGATTGACCACTGGTGGATAGCCAATGACGGCAGTGAACAACCGCAGGTGATTACGGCATTTATGCAGGCATCCGGTTTCCAGCCTGAAGCTACCGGCTGGACGAAAAGCGTGATGCCGGGGTAACACTGTCTGTTTGCTTATTGACGCCGCTCAGTTGTCATGCGACATAAAAAAAGCCCCGCGTGAGACACAGCGGGGCTTTTTTGGCTGGGTAAGCGGCTTAACGCATCAGGCTTCAATCGCCATGCGCAATTTTTTCATCGCATTCTTTTCCAGCTGACGAACACGCTCTGCAGAGACGCCGTATTGATCGGCCAGCTCCTGCAGCGTGGTTTTGTTATCGTCGTCCAGCCAGCGAGCGCGGATAATATGCTGGCTGCGTTCATCCAGCCCCTGCATCGCGTCACTCAGCTTGTCGGCAGCGTGGTTTTCCCAGTTATCCTCTTCGATGCCATCGGCAAAGTCAGAGGTTTTATCCTGCAGATAAAGCACCGGCGCCATGGATTTGCCTTCGCTGGATTCATCATCCGACGACAGATCAAAGGTCATATCCTGCGCTGCCATACGCGATTCCATTTCACGTACGTCTTTACTGCTGACACCCAGCTCGCGCGCCACCATTTCCACTTCATCCTGGTTAAACCAGCCCAGACGCTGCTTGGTTTTACGCAGGTTAAAGAACAGCTTACGCTGTGCTTTAGTGGTAGCGACTTTAACGATACGCCAGTTGCGCAGTACGTATTCGTGAATCTCGGCTTTAATCCAGTGCACGGCAAAGGAAACCAGGCGCACGCCCACTTCAGGATTGAAGCGACGCACAGCTTTCATCAGGCCGATATTACCTTCCTGAATCAGATCCGCCTGCGGCAAGCCGTAACCAGAGTAATTACGAGCGACATGAACAACAAAGCGTAGGTGAGACAGGATCAGCGTTTTAGCCGCATCCAGATCGCCCTGGTAATGCAGCCGTTCAGCCAGCGCCTTCTCTTCTTCTGCCGACAGCATCGGCCAGACGTTGGCAGCCCGAATATAGGATTCCAGGTTACCTAAAGGTGCGATAGCTAAAGTTTGCATTTCTTTGGTCATTCAAACCCTCTCAATTAAAATTGCCATATTGCCACGCGATTCCTTCGCGCCATCATTACACTACTTGAATTACCAGCAGAAATCGAAAGCAATCCGTGCTGGTTTTGACGGCAGAGTTATCCACAAGTTCAATTTTACTGTGTATATTTTACACACAAAGCAGTGAGCTGTGAAGTTGGCTTAGGAGACGCAGAAGGAACGAAAGAGGAGCACTTCCTCTGCGGCACAAACTCTTGCAGCAGAGGAATATTATAGCAGAAAAAAGTTACTGTGGGTTACTGCGGCGTAAATCGACGTAAATGCTGCACCGTCGCCAGCCATGCTGCTATCCAGCCAATCATCGCGGCTATCAGCAGTAACAGCAGGCTCTCATCCCAGGATAAGCCGCTCAGAGTGAAAGTGGTGCCGAATACCGATGCCACCTGCGTCACCACCGATTCCAGCCGTAACACCAGCACTTCAGACAGCACCAGCGACAACAGCGCACCGGCGAAACCTAACAGCGCACCGCCATATAAGAACGGACGCAGGATAAAGCCATCGGTTGCACCAATCAGCTTCTGCACGTTAATGGTGTCGCGGCGGGAAAAAATACTCAGCCGCACGCTGTTACCAATCACCAGGAATACTGCGGCTATCATCAAAATGCCGATCATCGCCGCCACCTGACCAACCAGCCCGGTCAGAGCCGCCAGCCGGGCAAACCAGCTGTCATCCATCCGCACCTCATCCACTCCCTCAACCGCCGCCACCCGATCGCGCAGGGTTTGCATGGTGTCAGAACTCTGGAAATTCAGTTTCGGCGTAATGATGGCTACCGCCGGTAGCGGATTCTGCTCCAGCATATCCAGCGCGCCGCTAAAGCCAGACCAGTTGCGGAACTCACCCATCGCTTCTTCTCGCGACAGGTAATTCACTTTATCGACACCGTCTTCTTGCTTCAGCTTTGCGACAACATTCTCGGCCGCGCTGTCATCCAGCGTTTTGCTGAGATATACCGTCAGTTGTGGTGCCGGATACCACTGGTCGGCAGCCTGACTGACGTTTTTCCACACCATATAACAGACGCTTGGCAGCGTCAGCGAGATGGCAATTACCATCACGGTTAGCAGCGTTGCCAGCGGCTGACGCCACATATCCGACAGCGAGCCGTGCAGCGCATAACGCCACTGCTCCTGCCAGCCGCCCTTCAGCGCTTTGCTTTTCGATGGCTGTTTCGCCTTCGGTGCCGGGGCGCGCTTGATACGTTTATTCACCATCATGGCCTCCGTACATACGTCCCTGATTCAGTGACATCACGCGGTAATTGCGGCGCGCAATCAGCCCCATATCGTGGGTAGCCATCAGTACGGTCACGCCAACGCGGTTAAACTCCTCGAACAGACGCAGAATATCTTCCGACAATGCATCATCGAGGTTACCAGTTGGTTCATCGGCCAGAAGTACCGCAGGTTTATTCACCACCGCACGAGCGATGCCGACGCGCTGCTGCTCACCGCCGGAGAGTTGAATCGGGAAACTCTTCGCTTTGTCGAGCAGGCCGACTTTATCCAGCGCGGCCGAGACGCGGCGACGGATATCTTCACCGCTGGCACCGGCAATAATCAGCGGAATCGCCACATTGTCGTACACCGAACGGTCCATCAACAGATGGTGGTCCTGAAAAATCATGCCAATCTGACGACGCAGGAACGGTACTTCACGGCTTTTCAGGCGGCTAATATCATGCCCGCCAAACCAGATCTGTCCGGCGCTTGGTCGTTCAATGCCACAAATCAGCTTCAGCAAGGTACTTTTCCCTGCCCCGGAGTGTCCGGTCAGAAACGACATCTCTCCAGGGCGCAGATGAAAATCTACTCCCTGAAGCGCTTGCCGACCGCCGAGATAAGCCTTACTGACCTCTTCAAAGCGAATCATCCTAATTAGTCCTCTCGGGCAAACAGTGCCTCAATAAAATCGTCGGCCTTAAATGGCCGCAAATCTTCGATACCTTCACCAACACCAATGTAACGAATCGGAATACTAAACTGATCTGCTACCGAGAAAATCACCCCACCTTTCGCGGTGCCATCCAGTTTCGTCAGCGTAATTCCGGTCAGCCCCACCGCTTCATGGAACAGCTTAGTCTGGCTGATGGCATTCTGGCCGGTGCTGGCGTCAATGGTCAGCATCACTTCATGTGGCGCATCACCATCAAGCTTCTTCATTACACGGGTGATCTTTTTCAGCTCTTCCATCAGGTGCGCTTTGTTCTGCAAACGACCTGCGGTATCAGCAATCAGTACATCTGCGCCACGTGCTTTCGCCGCCTGAATAGCATCGAAAATCACCGATGCAGAATCGGCCCCGGTTTGCTGGGCAATGACCGGAATGCTGTTACGCTGGCCCCAGACCTGTAATTGCTCAACCGCAGCAGCACGGAAGGTATCACCTGCCGCCAGCATCACCGATTTACCTTCCGCCTGATACTGACGAGCCAGCTTACCGATAGTGGTGGTTTTACCGACACCGTTAACCCCGACCATCAGGATGACAAACGGCGTTTTGCCACTGACATCCAGCGGCGCTTCCACTTTAGCCAGAATCTGCGACATTTCGGTTTTCAGCAAGCCGTAAAGTGCTTCTGCATCACGCAGCTGTTTACGATTCGCTTGCTGAGTCAGATTGGTAATGATGCGACGCGTGGTATCCACACCGACATCGGCAATCAGTAACTGCTCTTCCAGCTCTTCAAACAGATCGTCGTCGATCTTTTTGCCGCGGAACAATCCGATAAATCCTGAACCCAGATTCTGCCGCGTTTTAACCAGGCTGCGTTTCAGTCGGGCAAAGAAACCTTCTTTGGTCGGACGCTGCTGTTCAACCAGCGCCGGGATGACCTCAGCCTCTTCTGCTGCTGGTTGTTCAGCCTCGACCCGCTGCGGCTCGACAACGGCCACCGGCTCAGGGATTAATTCTGGCTCTGGTTCTGGTTCTGGTTCTGGTTCTGGTTCTGGCTCTGGCTCTGGCTCTGGCTCATAGATTAGCACTGGCTCTGGCTCAGTAACCTCTTCCGGCTCGGCCTCAACCACTGGCTCTGCAACCTGCACAGGCTCAACTGGCGCATCTTCCGGCAGCCACTCTTCAGCAACCGGCGACAGTTCAGTCGGCGTCGGCTCTTCAACCGGCGTCGTTTCTTCTTCGATGACTGGCGCAACCGGCGGCGTTTGCTCAGCAGCCTCTGGCGCAGCGCGCTCTTCTTCAGCGACCGTTTCGGTAACGGCGACAATCTCTTCAGCTAATTGCTCAGGGGTTTGCGCGTCAGCGTCAGACGGTGGGAGCGTTGCGGCATCCGATGCATTTTCAGCATCAGGCTGTTGTTCTTTTAACGTCTCTTTTTGTTCTTCCTGCGGTGAAGACTGCTCATCACGCCCAAAGCCCAGCCAGGAAAAAAAGCCACGTTTTTTATCTTTTGCCATTGTGCAACCACACTCCTCGATG
The DNA here is from genome assembly GCF_050037805.1 of Winslowiella sp. 2C04. Lineage (NCBI taxonomy): Bacteria > Pseudomonadati > Pseudomonadota > Gammaproteobacteria > Enterobacterales > Erwiniaceae > Winslowiella > Winslowiella sp. 2C04. The sequence goes on from NZ_CP188300.1 coordinate 4,472,545, forward strand.
GCTAAAACCCGGTCGACTGCGCGCCCTGGGTTATGAGAAATAATCTGATAATGAATCTCTTAGTCTAACACTTTCCATGCAGCGCAACACCAGCACCCTTTTTAACGTTTCCACAGCCCAATTAGCCCGTTAAACTACGCAACAAATTATGACGAGTTGTGAGCAAGATGAATAAAAAACCCCGCAGCAATGCCGCCGGACAGATTCGTATTATCGGCGGGCAATGGCGTGGCCGAAAGCTGCCGGTGCCGGACAGCGCAGGCTTGCGCCCAACCACCGATCGGGTACGCGAAACGCTGTTTAACTGGCTGGCGCCGGATATTCAGCAGGCGCGCTGTCTCGACTGCTTCGCCGGTAGCGGCGCGCTGGGGCTGGAGGCACTGTCGCGTCACGCCGCATCTGCTACTTTATTAGAGCTGGAACGCCCGGTCGCGCAACAGCTGGAAAAAAATCTCGCTACGCTGGGTGCCGCCAATGGCCGGGTGATCAACACCAACACCCTGAGCTGGCTGGCACAGGCTGGCGAGCCACACGATCTGGTGTTTATCGACCCGCCATTCCGCAAAGGGCTGCTGGAGCAAACCCTCAGCTTACTGGAAAGCCAGGGCTGGCTGGCCGATGGCGCACTGATTTATGTTGAAAGTGAAGTGGAAAACGGTATGCCGCCGGTGCCGATAAACTGGCAGTTGCACCGCGAGAAAATCGCCGGCCAGGTAGCTTACCGACTCTATGTGCGTCAGACCATCAACAAGGAGAATGATGATGTGGCTTAATCTGGGACGTTTACTGATGCTGTGCGTTTGGGCGTTTCTGCTATTGAATGTGGTGCAGCCGTTTCCCAAACCATTAAAGTACTTTGTTGATATCGCACTGTTTTTTATGGTGGTGATGCACGGATTACAGCTGGTGCTGCTGCGCGCTACTCAGCCAAAGGAAGGGCCAAAACTGAGCAAGTGGACGCAGACGAAAATTTTCTTTTTTGGCGTGTTTGAACTGCTGGCGTGGCAGAAAAAAAATTATCCAAAACAGTAAGATAAATTGATTACCGGGCGGCTCGCTCGCCGCCCTTTGCCGCAGCGCAGTTACTGCATTGCCGGGCTAAAACTGACAAAACGCGAGCCTTTCACCTGCAACTGTCCCTTCACGCCTTTATCAATCTGATGATAATCATTAGCCGTCAGCACCAGCTTAAAATCGCCCGCGCCGTTCAGCGGATGAAACCAGGCTTCATAGCGCATCTCTTCAACCGGGATCACTTCCCGCTGACGTGAGCGGCGATTTGATGCCGGAAATTCACGTTTCGTTTTCACTTCAACCGGTATCATCCGTAATGGTGAGGCATCATTGACCGCCACTTCACGCCGCTGCTTAATAAACTGGCGGGTAGCAAGAATGGCAATCATCGCCAGGACGATGAAAAAGAGTAGCGGTGGCTTGCCCATGTTTTTTCTCGTGCTCCTCAGGTATGCGGTTGAAAACATTTTACCCGGCAAAAGCATACAACCAGATCGCTGTCATTGTCACATTCAGAGCGTGTAACCTAAACTGAGATCGACATTACGGGAAATGAACACTCATTATTGAAGGACGTAAGTCCACAAAAAAAGGAATAAATTTATGCTTTGGTCCTTTTTAGCCGTGCTTTTTTCGGGCTGGCTGTATGTTGATGCTTCGTATCGTGGCCCACAGTGGCAACGCTGGGTATTTAAGCCGGTTACAATGCTGCTGTTGCTTGCCTGGGCATGGCAAGCGCCAGTGCTGAAGACCACTGATTATCTGATTCTGCTCGGCCTGCTGGCAACGCTGGTCGGCGACACCCTAACGCTACTGCCGCAACAGCGCATGCTGTACGCTATCGGCGCGTTTTTCCTCTCTCACCTGTTGTACACCATCAGCTTTGCCGGGCATATGACGCTGAGTTTCTTCTGGCCGATACCGCTGGTCATGCTGTTAATGGGTGTCGTGCTGATTGCTATTTTGTGGACGCGGCTGGAAGAGTTGCGCTGGCCAGTGTGTACTTTTATCGGCATGACGCTGGTAATGGTATGGCTGAGCGCAGAGCAGTACTACTTCCGCCCTGATGATTACAGCTTCTCGCTGCTGGTCGGCGCCATCTTCCTGCTACTGGCAAGTAGCGTCTGGTTTATCAGCCATTTTCGCCGCCGTTTCAGCGCCGATCGGGCAATTATTGCCGCCTGCTACTTTGCGGGCCACTTTATGATTGTGCGTTCACTGTATCTGTAAGCCAGCAATCGCCTGCCGTTGAGAAATACTCAGCGCTCAATCCTTGACTCTGGAGTTGACTCCAGAGTGTAGAATATTCGGACAGTCGGGTAGCTTCGCCCGCTGTCTGACTCTTCGGGAGGCTTTATGCATCAGCACACGTCCTGCGGCTGTGGCCAGCGCCACGCTGCAAACAAACCGGCCTGCGCCACTGCGTCACGCCCGGTTATCCAGAAAATTACTGCCCTGTCCGCCACCACCAGTGAAGCCGCCTGCTGCCATGACAGCGGCTGCGGTTCGGGTGAAGAGGTCGACGACGAAGGCGACAGGCCTGCTGGCGGCAAAAATTACAGCTGGCTGATTAACGGTATGGATTGCCCCAGCTGCGCACGGAAAATAGAAACTGCGGTACAGCGGATCGATGGCGTCAGCCGCGCACGCGTACTGTTTTCCACCGAAAAACTGGTGGTCAGCAGCAACACCGATCTCAGTAAAAAGATCGAACAGGTGGTTAAACAGGCCGGATTTAGCCTGAAAACACGCGAAAAAGCGCCAGAACTCAGTTTCTGGCAGCAGAATCGTACCATCCTTTTACTGAGCCTGCTGATGCTGGCCAGCTGGCTGCTGAGCAGTGTTGATGAAACCAGCGGGCGCATCGCCTTTATCGCCACCACGCTGATGGGCATCTGGCCGGTTGGCCGTAAAGCGCTGCAACTGATGCGCAGCGGTACCCCTTTTGCCATTGAAACCCTGATGACCGTCGCGGCGATTGGCGCACTGTTTATCGGTGCCAGCGCGGAAGCCGCGATGGTGCTGCTGCTGTTTTTACTGGGCGAACGTCTGGAATCTTTTGCCGCCGGTCGTGCCAGACAGGGCGTGACGGCACTGATGGCGCTGAAACCCGACGAAGCGGTGCGTCTTCGAGGCGATCAACGAGAAAGCGTGGCTGTCGATGATCTGCGCCCCGGCGATATGATCGAAGTCGCCGCCGGTGCCCGTTTACCCGCCGATGCCCGATTACTCACCGCCTTTGCCAGCTTTGATGAAAGTGCGCTGACCGGTGAATCAGTACCGGTTGAACGTTTGCAGGGTGAAACGGTGGCCGCAGGCTGCACCAGCGTCGATCGCCAGGTGCGGATGGAAGTGGTCTCACGCAGCGGCGAAAGCGCTATCGATCGCATTCTGCATCTGATTGAACAGGCCGAAGAGCGCCGTGCGCCGATAGAACGCTTCCTTGACCGCTTTAGCCGCTACTACACCCCGGCGATTATGGCGCTGGCGCTGCTGGTTACCGTCGTGCCACCGCTGTTATTCGGCGCTGAGTGGCAGCCATGGATTTATAAAGGGCTGACGCTGCTGCTGATTGGCTGTCCTTGTGCGCTGGTGATCTCGACGCCAGCGGCCATCACCTCAGGCCTTGCAGCGGCCACCCGCCGCGGCGCATTGATTAAAGGCGGCGCGGCGCTGGAAAGTCTGGGCGCAGTGCGCACCATTGCCTTTGATAAAACCGGTACGCTGACCGAAGGGAAACCGCAGGTTACCGAAGTGGTCGCGCTAAACGGTGAAGATAAAAGCTCACTGTTACTAAAAGCAGCGGCGGTTGAGAGTGGCTCATCGCACCCGCTGGCGCGCGCCATTGTGGCACATGCCGCCACGCTGAATCAGCCTGTTCCCGTCGCCGAAGGGCAACGTGCACTGGCAGGCAGCGGTATCGAAGCCTGGGTCAATGGACGCCACCTGCTGCTAAGCGCACCGGCAAAACTGACTCAGCTTAGTGAGGCGCAGCAGGCGCAGATTGCGGCGCTGGAATCGGCGGGCAATACTACCGTGGTGGTACTGGAAGAGCAGCAGCCTATTGGCCTGATTGCCCTACGCGACAGCTTACGAAGCGATGCACGACAGGCAATTAATCAGCTGAAAGCTCTCGGCATTAACAGCGTGATGCTGACCGGCGATAACCCGCGCGCCGCGGCGGCCATTGCCGATGAACTGGGCATCGACTTCCACGCCAGCCTGTTACCGGAAGATAAAGTCCAGCTGGTGGACAAACTTAATCAGCAGCAGCCATTGGCGATGGTCGGCGACGGCATCAATGATGCACCGGCGATGAAAGCCGCCACGATTGGCATCGCGATGGGCGGCGGCACTGACGTGGCGCTGGAAACCGCCGATGCGGCGCTGACGCATAACCGCCTGACCGGTCTGGTCGCAATGATACGTTTGTCACGCGCCACTCATGCCAATATCCGGCAAAATATTACGATAGCGCTTGGCCTGAAAGCGATTTTCCTGCTAACCACGCTGTTGGGTATTACCGGATTGTGGCTGGCGGTACTTGCCGATTCAGGCGCTACGGCGCTGGTTACGGCAAATGCTTTACGGTTATTGCGTCAAGATAAATGATGCAGACTTTTGTACGGCATCACGCCGTACAAATTTATCAGTGAGTTAAGCAATGTGCCGGTTAATGATCAACATCCTTACCGGCGCAGTTTTGCTTACAATCCTTTCTTCAACAAATACTTATACGGCAGTTGCTCGACGGACTCTGCCAGCAAAGTATGTTCCATAAAGCGACAAAAGCCGGGAATATCGCGGGTAGTGGCGGGATCGTCAGCAATAATCAGCAGCGTTTCGCCCGGCTGCATATTCCGCACGGTTTTACGCACCATCATTACAGGTTCAGGGCAGCGCAGACCGAGCGCATCCAGAGTCTGGTCGGCTTCGGCGAAAATATCGCTCATAACACTCTCATCAACGTAAAGACAACATTGCGGCTTATTTTACCCCTGCGCGCCAGGCGTGCAAGTAAGATGCCGGACGTTAACGTTTGCGTTAAAATTAACCATTGCATTGAAAAGTGAAATCGGTAAGATTCCGGCCGGTTGAAAGCATTAGCTTGCTATCAATAACACCACAAATTTCTGCTGGGTTCCCTCACCCCACTGTTAAAAAGGCTACATATGATTCCGTTTACTCCGCGTCAGCGCGCTTATGCGCTGGTATGGCTGTCGCTATTTCACCTGCTGGTGATCACTTCCAGTAATTATCTGGTGCAGCTGCCGATCTCCGTTTTTGGCCTTCACACCACCTGGGGTGCGTTTAGCTTTCCGTTTATCTTTCTCGCGACCGACCTGACCGTGCGTATTTTTGGCGCGCCACTGGCACGACGCATCATTCTGATGGTGATGATTCCGGCGCTATTTATCTCTTACGCGCTCTCTTCACTGTTTTATCAGGGTGAGTGGCAGGGTCTGGAGGCTTTACGCCAGATGAATCTGTTTGTTGCCCGCATTGCCTGCGCCAGTTTTATGGCTTACGCGCTGGGGCAAATTCTTGATGTGCACGTGTTTAATCGCCTGCGCCGTAACGCTAAATGGTGGATTGCTCCGGCAGCGGCGATGTTCCTCGGCAATATCAGCGACACCCTCGCCTTCTTCTTTATCGCCTTCTATAAGAGCACCGATCCGTTTATGGCGCAAAACTGGATGGAGATCGCGCTGGTGGATTACTGCTTTAAGGTGCTGATTTGCATGGTGTTCTTCTTGCCAGCCTATGGCCTACTGCTTAACGCCGCGTTAAAGCGTCTGGCCGAGCGCAGCACTAACGCCGGGCTGAATTTCGGATAACATCTCACTGGTGTTGTCAGCAAAGGCTATATTCTGTGACAGTAAGTCGGTTGCATTTAGTGACTGATTTGGTTTGTATATAGCCTGAGAAATTCGATCTGCTGATTGAAGTATCGCGGGTATCAATGCCTGACACTCCGTACGCGAATAGATAAAGGGAACCTGATGCGTAATTTAGCGAAATATGTAGGAATAGGTTTACTGGTAATGGGCTTAGCCGCCTGTGACGGAAAAGATGACAAAGCAGCAGCCGATACTCATGGCGTCAGCAGCAGCCAGTCCACTCAAACTATCAGCCTGCTTGACGGTAAACTGAGTTTTAACCTGCCAGCAGATATGTCCGACAAGAGCGGAAAGCTGGGTACTCAGGCGAATAATATGCACGTGTATGCCGACGAATCCGGCCAGAAAGCGGTGATTATTATTGTCGGTGATACCACCAACGAAGGGCTGGATGTACTGGCTAAGCGTCTGGAAGACCAACAGCGTAACCGCGACCCACAGTTGCAGGTAGTGACCAATAAATCTGTCGAGCTGAAGGGCCAGACGGTGCAGCAGCTGAACACGGTGATCTCGGCGAATAATCAGTCTGCCTGGTCTTCAGTGGTGCTGGCAAAAGTGGATGGCAAACTGCTGACAATGCAAATTACCTTGCCGGCTGATAATCAGCAGCAGGCGCAGATCGCAGCGGATAATATTATTAATACCATCACGCTGAAGTAATCAATCATGAGGGGCGGCAGTGTGCCGCCCCTGCGTAACAGCGGATTAAATACCCGCCGTCTCGCGGATATATTTCCGCGCTTTTACCGCATACTCGAACGGATTCGCTAATGCCGGATCCTGCTCGGCTTCTACCACCATCCAGCCTTTATAGCCATAATCGTCGAGAATTTTGAACACCGGTTTGAAATCGATAACGCCATCACCCGGAACGGTAAAAGTGCCTTTTTTGACGCCATCAAGGAATGACAGGCTCTCGCGACGAACCTGCGCCACAATCTCATCACGCACATCTTTCAGATGCACATGATTAATACGCGGCAGGTACTTCTTCAGCAGCGCCAGCATCTCCTGCTGCGAACCTTCAGAGTAGTAGGCGTGGCCGGTATCAAACAGCAGGAACACATCATCATTGGTCAGCGACATAAAGCGATCAACTTCTGCATTGGTCTGAATTGCCGTGCCCATATGGTGATGCAGACACACCTGCATGCCTTTTTCCGCGGCGATTTTCGCCAGCTCGTTATAGCCGTCTGCCGTGAGCTGCCACTCTTCATCAGTAAAGTGCGGTTTCTGCTCCAGAACTGCCAGCTCCGTGCCCTGAATACTCTTGCTCTGCTCGGAACAACCAATCACCTTAGCACCCATCGCGTGCAGGAAGTTCATATGATTAATGAACTCGTCGATGGTTTTTGCTTTATCGCCCTGGGCAAAAAAGGTGCTGAACCAGGCGTTACAAATCTGGATACCCCGGATCTCCAGCATCGGCTTTAACACAGCCGGATCGCGCGGATATTTACTGCCCACCTCACTGCCAGTAAAGCCGGCCAGCGCCATTTCACTGACCGTCTGCTGGAAAGTATTCTCTTTACCCAGCTCCGGCATATCGTCGTTAGTCCAGCCGATTGGCGCAATCGCCAGTTTTACATGATCTTTATTCATCGTGATGCCTCCAGGAACGGCGATCTCGCCGCCCCTACGGATACGTTTATTTGCTCAGTAATTCGCGCTCAATCAGCTCGCGGGTTTCCACTGCCTGATACTTCATTTTTTCCGGATAACCAAACAGCGAAGCGGCAATAATCGGTTCGCCGCCCACTTTGTAGCTGCGGGTGGCAAAATCGGTTTCGCGCAGCGTCTTAAACAGCGTGTCGAAATCAACTTCACCCTCACCGACGCCAACATGCTGGTGAATAGTGGCATCCACGCCCGGCGGGTTAACGATGTAGCGACAATGCTTGGTGTGGTTCATGGTATCAGCAATTAACACATGCGACAGATCGTCACCGGCGTACTCCAGCATGCTTTTCACATCGCCCTTCCCTTTGTCATAGAAGAATGTGTGCGGCACGCTGTAAAGGTACTTGACGTTCTCACTGCGGAACGACTTCACCAGATCGACGGTTTCATTGTTCTCTTCACAGAAGTCCCACGGGTGCGACTGAATTTCGATACGAATACCTTCTCGCTCAATAATCGGCAGCAGATCTTCCATCGAGCGATAGAACATCTCTTCGCAGATTTCCGGCTCGTTCGGGGTGCCAGAAAGCTCGGTATTAATCACCTGTACGCCCATTTCTACCGCGATCTCAATCATGCGTTTCCAGTTACGCACCGCCGCCTGGCGCCGCGCTTCGTCCGGGCCTGACCAGCGATAAACCACGATAAACGAGGAAAGCTCGACGCCCGTTGCCCTTAGCGCGTTTTTATATTCAGTGATAATTTCGCGGCTGGCTTTCGGATGTTTATAGAACGGGTTGATTTGCGGATGCGGCGACTGCTCAATATATTTGTAGCGCCAGTCGGCAACCTGGTGAACCATTTTGGTGATGCCTAAATCTTTTATGACATCAACATCAAAAGCAATTTTCATCAGTCTCTCCAACGTACAACAATATAAAGGGGAGATCCCCCCGCACGCAGCGGGGAGCTGTTGCAGTTTATTTGTCGTAGAATGCCGGACGCGCAGGCAGTTCAACCGGCTCAATGGCACCGCTGTTTTGGGCTTTGATACAGGCATCCGCTGCGACTGACGCGGCGTAGCCATCCCAGGCCGATGGACCTTTTAGCTGTCCCGCCGTCGCGTCATTGATAAACGCTTGCAGTTCAACGTCATAAGCATCAATAAAGCGGTCTTTCCAGTCGGTCAGAATGGTTTCAGACAGTTTGGCATCTTTGCGCATCAGCACTGACGAAGGTTCGGGAAGTTTGGCAATTCCGCTTTCACCCACCACTTCGCACTGGATGTCGTAGCCGTAAGCACAGTTAACAAAGATTTCGACGTCGATACGAATACCTTTGTTGGTTTCAAACAGCACAATTTGCGGATCTTTCAGTTTGGCATGTGACTTCGAGGTGGTACGTGGGAACACGACCTGTACCGACTTGTAGTCATCTTCAGTCAGCCAGCGCAGCACATCCAGCTCATGAATCAGGGTGTTGGTAATTGCCATATCGGTGGTATAGCTTTCCGGTACCGTCGGATTACGGTGCGCGCAGTGCAGCATCAGCGGCTCGCCAATCTCTCCGGCGCTGATAACCTTTTTCAGCGCCACATAGCCGGCGTCATACGGACGCATAAAGCCAACCTGAACCAGACGCTTACCGAATTTAATCTCAGCATCAACAATACGGCGGCAGCCCTCAGCAGACATCGCCAGCGGTTTTTCACAAAATACCGGTTTACCTGCGGCAATCGCGGCCAGCGTGAACTCTTCATGCGTCGGATCCCATGAGGTGACCAGCAGCGCATCAACGTCAGCAGACTTCACCACCTCATGACCGTCGGCATACACTTCTGCATTAAGGCCGAGCTTAGCCAGCGCCGCGCGCGCGCCCTCAACATTAATATCTGAAACCGCCACCACTTCTGCCCCTTGCAGGACTTTGCTGCAGCGACGAATATGTTCCTGACCGATGGCACCTGTGCCGATAACACCTAAACGTAGCGTCATGATAACTCCGGAATTTTGTAGGGTTGGGGCTGATTTTTTTATGATCGATGCGGGTTATCCCGCATCAGATAAAGCTGTTAAATCAATACTTACGCGCCTGATCAACATGTTCGTTGAGCATTTTAGCGACGGCATCAACGCGATCGGAGGTCGAAACCTGCGCGCCGCCAACGTGCCACCAGCTGAAGTATTTGTGCACCATGGTTTTTGGCAGCACTTTGATATCGATAAGCGTTGAAACGGTTTGCTGACGGGCATCTTCCAGCGCCTGCTTCAGCTCCGCCAGTGTGGTAACGCGGTAAGTTTTACAGCCGTATCCAGCCGCAATCGCCGCGAAGTCCACCGGCACAAACCCGCCGTTCAGTTTGCCACCTTCGGCATTACGGAAGCGGAACTCGGTGGTAAAGCTGTCCATGCCGTGTTCCATCTGTAGATTGTTAATGCAGCCGTTGGTCATATTGTCGAACAGCACCACGTTGATCTTGGCGCCTTCCTGAATGGAGGTCACCAGTTCGGAGTGCAGCATCATAAACGAGCCGTCGCCGACCAGCGTGTAGACCTCCCGATGCGGCTCTGCCAGCTTGACGCCCAGCGAGGCATTGACTTCATACCCCATACAGGAGTAGCCATATTCGACGTGGTAACTGTTGTAATCTTTGGTGCGCCACACGCGTTGCAGATCGCCAGGTAAACTCCCCGCTGCGGCGACGATCACCGCATTCTTTGGGAGCTGCTCGTTAAGCGTGCCGAGGACGCTGCTCTGCGTCAGGAAGGAGTTGGTCAGACGATTAAACTCCGCGAACAGCGCTTCACGGTCGATGCCATCGGCAATTTCCGGAATAAAATCAGCCCCGCTGTACTCAACCTGATAAACACGCTGGGTCTCTTTCAGCAACTTGCTCTGCGCCTGGCTGACCTGTTCGCCCCAGCCGCTGGTAAAGCCCTGCGCGGCCAGGCGACCGTCCAGTGCCGTCAGCGCTTCACGCGCATCGGCCACCAGCTGAACGCCGTCGAGCTTATAACTGTCGAAATTGCTGACGTTAATATTCAGGAAGCTGACTTCCGGGTTCTGGAAGATCCATTTAGATGCGGTGGTAAAATCGGTATAACGGGTGCCAACGCCAATCACCAAATCGGCCTCTTTCGCCAGCAGGTTGGCCGCCAGACAACCGGTTTCACCCACGCCACCGACATTCAGTGGATGATCGGAAACGATGGTGCCTTTACCGGCCTGCGTTTCGGCAAACGGGATATTATGGCGCTCGGCAAACTGACGCAGCGCTTCACCGGCTTCGGAATATTTCACCCCACCGCCGCAAATAATCAGCGGCTTGCGTTTGCCGGCCAACAGTTTCAGCGCATCCTGCAGCTGGGCCAGCGTCGGCAGGCGGCGATCGAGACGGTGTACGCGTTTCTGGAAGAAATAGTCCGGGAAATCCCAGGCTTCGCCCTGCACATCCTGCGGCAGCGAAAGAGTGACGGCTCCGGTTTCAGCCGGATCGGTCAGCACGCGCATGGCATTAATACAGGCCGTCATCAGCTGTTCAGGGCGGTTAATACGATCCCAGTATTTGCTGACCGCACGGAAGGCATCATTGGTGCTGATGCTCAGATCGTAACTCTGCTCAATCTGTTGCAGCACCGGATCGGGCTGGCGCGTGGCAAACACATCGCCCGGCAGCAGTAACAGTGGAATACGGTTAGCGCTGGCAGTGCCCGCGGCGGTAATCATATTTGCCGCACCCGGCCCGACAGATGAGGTACAGGCGATGATTTGACGGCGCAGTTTCTGTTTGGCGAAGCCAATTGCCGCATGAGCCATCCCCTGCTCATTGCGCCCCTGATGCACCACCAGATCGCCGCTGTCCTGCTCCAGCGCCTGACCCAGACCGAGCACATTTCCGTGGCCGAAAATGGCGAAAATCCCTTTCACGAATTTAGTTTCCACACCGTCTACCGACAAATACTGGTTATCCAGAAATCTGACCAGCGCCTGTGCGGTAGTTAATCTGATTGTGCCCATGTGCTCATCCTTTGGGTATCGGGTGCTGTCAGAGGCGACAGCAAATAAGTGAAACGTGAGGCGATTATAAACAAATATTTTTTCCACTAAATACAATTACAGAAAAAACATTTCATTTTGCGAGAGAGATCAAATTCTGTGATGAAACGACATTTGACCGGCTGTCAGCGTCCATTAATTGGAACATCTCTCTACTACAACGCGATAAAAAGGAAATTTCATTTCACTTCAACAGCTTTCTTTATATAGCAAGGCGGTGTTGCGGTACGGCTCGCCGCTTTCAGGCGGGCGGGATATGCTCTGAAAAACCGCGCCTGGATCACAGCCTCAGCCAGAGTTTTATCTACCTCACAATTTTGGGGTGATAATTTCATTTCATATTGAACTTGGAATTTTTATTCCTCATACTGCAAAACATGTTAAATCCGGTTCGAGCGGCTTTCGATTTTATCCACCAGACGTCTTCCCGCGTGCTGGTGGCGTGATTGGCGCAAAGCCCGACGGAGTCTGCTTATCACAGAAGGAAACTACAGGTATGAGTACACAACAGAAGCGGCTTGATGTGATTTGTATCGGGCGCATCGCCGTTGATCTTTATGGTCAGCAGATTGGTGCGCGACTGGAAGATATGAGCACCTTTTCCAAATATCTCGGCGGCTCGTCCGGTAATGTCGCATACGGTACCGCGATTCAGGGGCTGAAATCGGCGATGCTGGCGCGCGTGGGTGATGAGCACAATGGCCGTTTCCTGCGTGAAGAGCTGCAACGCGTTGGTGTGGATACCGAATCGCTGATCACTGACCCGTCGCGTCTGACCGGGCTGGTGATCCTCGGAATTAAAGATGAAGAGTCCTTTCCGCTGATTTTCTACCGTGATAACTGCGCTGATATGGGGCTGAAACCAGAAGATATTCGTGAGGAGTACATTGCCTCTTCACGGGCGCTGGCGATAACCGGCACCCATCTGTCACACCCGGATACCCGTGCCGCAGTGCTGAAAGCGCTGGAATTTGCCAAAGCTCACGGTCTGCGCACCGCGCTGGATATTGACTACCGTCCGGTGCTCTGGGGCCTGACCTCGCTGGGCGATGGCGAAACCCGCTTTATTGAATCACAGCACGTGACGCAGCAACTGCAGGAAGTGCTGCACTACTTCGATCTGGTGGTGGGTACCGAGGAAGAGTTTCATATTGCCGGTGGCAGCACCGACACTCTGACCGCGCTCAAAAATGTGCGTCAGGCGACCAACGCCACGCTGGTGTGTAAACGTGGCCCGATGGGCTGCGTGGTGTTTGAAGAGGCGATTCCGGACAGCTGGGAACAGATCCGTCTGCATAGCGGTGTGCGGGTAGAAGTGCTGAACGTGCTTGGCGCGGGCGATGCATTTATGTCTGGTCTGCTGCGCGGCTGGCTGAATGATGAAGGCTGGGAACAGGCGTGCCGCTATGCCAACGCCTGTGGTGCGCTGGTCGTTTCCCGCCACGGCTGTGCGCCAGCGATGCCAACCAAAGAAGAGCTGGATGATTTTCTCGGTCGCGATAACGAAGTGAAACGCCCGGACCTTGATGCCCACCTGAACCATCTGCATCGCGTCACCACACGCAAACAGCAGTGGCAGGAACTGAATGTTTTTGCCTTTGATCACCGTAAGCAACTGGCCGAAATGGCGCGTGAAGCCGGTGTGGATGAATCACGAATTCCACAACTGAAAAGTTTGTTACTGAAAGCAGCGGAATCTGCAGCGGCAGAAGCCGGTCTCGATCATCGCAGCGGTATTCTGGCGGATACCACTTATGGCCAGACGGCATTGAATGCAATTACCGGTAAAGGCTGGTGGATTGGCCGTCCGATTGAGCTACCCAGCTCGCGCCCGCTGCGTCTTGAGCATGGCAATATTGGCTCGCAGCTGATCGACTGGCCGCAGGAGCACGTGGTGAAATGCCTGGTGTTCTATCACCCACACGACAGCGCGGAGATGCGCCAGCAGCAGGATGAACTGATCCTCGACGTCTGGCGCGGCTGCAATAAATCTGGTCATGAACTGCTGCTGGAAGTGATTCTGCCGGAGGATAATCCTGATCATAACCCCTCCTACTATCACGATATGCTCAGCCACTTCTACAGCCTCGGCATCCAGCCAGACTGGTGGAAACTGCCACCGCTGCCGCTGGAAAACTGGCAGGCCATTGGCCAGTTGATCGAACAGCAGGATCCACACTGCCGCGGCATCCTGCTGCTGGGGCTGGACGCACCGGAAGAGAAGCTGAAAGCCGGTTTTGCTGACGCGGCGCAGGCATCATGGGTAAAAGGCTTTGCCGTTGGCCGCACCATTTTCGCTCAGCCTTCACGTCAGTGGCTTCAGGGCGAACTGGACGATCAGTCGCTGATTAATCAGGTGAAGAGCAACTATTTGCGGCTTATCGGCTACTGGCGCGAAGCGCGCCCGGCGCAATAAATCTGCATTAACAGCTAAGGCGACCGGCGGGTCGCCTTTTTAATCTCCGCCGAACGTAAGTCGACAGAATGTGAAGTGATTCATATTGCCATGAAATAAACTCGGCAATATTAGTCATAAAGTGAAATTTTCCATTCATCTGGTAGTATATCGTTCAGCAAAACGCCAATAATTTTAGCGAGCCGAAGTGATGACCAATAACCCTACTCAACTCTCCCTGCTGCAGGACGACATTCGTCGTCGTTATGACACTCTCAGCAAACGCCTGAAACAGGTCGCTCGCTATATTCTTGATAACAGTAACAGCATTGCTTTTGATACCGTTGCCTCGATTGCGCAGCAGGCTGACGTGCCGCCATCCACCCTGATTCGTTTCTCCAATGCTTTTGGCTTTAGTGGTTTCAACGAAATGAAACAAGTTTTCCGTCAGCATCTGATGGAAGAGACGGTCAACTATACCGAGCGCGCCCGGCTGTTTCGTCAGACCGCTACCGATGAGAATGCCGCCGCGCCGGAAAACCCGGCTGAGATCCTCAACGTTTTCACTATGGTTAACTCGCAGGCTCTGCAACAGCTGGCGATGCAGACCAATCCTGAGCAGCTGGAAAAAGCGGTGCAGATGCTGAGTGAAGCGGAAAATATTTATGTTATCGGCCTGCGTCGCTCGTTCAGCGTCGCCTCTTATCTGACCTATGCGCTGCGCCACCTTGAGCGTCGTGCTTTTCTGATCGACGGCCTCGGCGGCATGTTTACCGAGCAGCTGAGTATGGTGAACCCGAAGGACGTAGTGATTGCCATCAGCTATTCACCTTACGCGCGTGAAGCGGTGGAGTTGGTGGAGTTGGGAGCCAAGCGCGGCGCGCATCTGATTGCCATCACCGACAGCCAGGTCAGCCCGCTGGCCGCCTTCAGTGATATCTGTTTTGTGGTGCGTGAAGCGCAGGTAGATGGCTTCCGTTCGCAGGTGGCGTCGCTATGTCTGGCGCAAACGCTGGCGGTCTCGCTGGCACTGAATAACGCCGGTTAGTCGCCCAACAACCGACTGTTATAACTGCAATATATAGCAAGGGAGCCGTTTTCGGCTCCCTTACCAGCATCACTGCCCGTCATTTACTGCGTGGATATTCGTCACTGTTTACCCAGGCGTGATCTTTCTCCCAGGTAAATTTCCACAGACGTACCGGACCGGCCATCACGTTCAGATAATAGTTATCATACCCGGCGATAGTTGCCACCGGATGATAACCGCGTGGCACCGTCACCACGTCGCGGTTATACGCCGCCATGCACTCATCGAGCGAGCGGTCATCGGTATAAACACGCTGCATCGCAAAACCCTGCTCCGGATTGAACCGATGATAATAGGTCTCTTCCAGATAGGTTTCGTGTTCTGAATTTTCCTGATCGTGCTTATGGCTTGGATAAGAGCTGGTATCGCCCTCATTGGTATACACTTCAACCACCAGCAGGCTGTCGGCAGGTTTATTGTCCGGCAGAATATTGTGAACCAGCCGCTTATTGCGCCCTTTACCACGCTGTTCAACGCCGACATCCGCTGGCGTAATCAGCCGCGCTGGCAGATTGCCATTGCCGGGTGCATTACATACCGCCAGCTCAAGATCGGAATCGGCCACCACTTCCACTTTATCGCCATGCGGTACATACACCGAATAGGGTGGTGTACGCTCAAACGGTGACATGCGCTTGCCGATTCCCGGGAACTCAGCATGCCGGGTTTTGACCGACGCCAGCCCGGCGACCAGCACCAGACACAGCTCTTTATTGCCGCTTTCCAGCGTCAGGGTCTGCCCTTGCTTAAGCTGGTAGGCGTCAAACCCCACATAGCGCCAGCCTGCGCTTTCCGGCGTGACGTGCTGGATGCGACCACTGGCATCCGGTTGTTGATATTTGGCTAACAAAGACATTGGCTTCTCCTGTGCCCGGTGATTATTCCAGGGTTGGCATACTGAATTCAGACACCGTCTGCTGACCGCTTGGCCAGCGCACGGTAGCGGTTTTCATCCGGGTATAAAAACGCACGCCATCCGGGCCATGCACATTCAGCGCACCAAACACCGAGCGTTTCCAGCCGCCAAAGCTGTGGAATGCCATCGGAACCGGCACCGGCACGTTAACGCCAACCATGCCCGCCTGAACTTCCCGCACAAAGTCACGGCCAGTGTGACCATTGCTGGTGAAAATTGCGCTGCCGTTACCAAACTCGTGACTGTTAACCAGTTGCAGTGCGCTTTGATAATCTGGCGCACGCATAATGCTCAGCACCGGTCCAAAAATCTCTTCACGCCAGATCACCATATCAGAGGTGACGTTATCGAAAAGCGTGCCGCCAACGTAGTAACCTTCGTCATAACCCGGGACGCTGATATTGCGGCCATCGACCACCAGCTTCGCCCCTTCCTGCTCGCCTTTATCAATATAGCCGAGCACCTTTTTCTGATGGGCAGCGGAAACCACCGGCCCCATTTCGTTTTCGTCATTGCCTTTCTGGATGCCAGGGCCGACGCGCAACGCTTTTACCAGCGGCGTCAGGGCTGCAATCAGCTTGTCGGCAGTATCATCACCGACAGCGACCACCACCGGCAGCGCCATGCAGCGCTCGCCAGCAGATCCGAAGGCACCGCCCATAATGGCATTAACCGTTGCATCGAGATCGGCATCCGGCATCACGATGGCATGGTTTTTCGCCGCGCCAAACGCCTGCACGCGCTTGCCGTGCGCACTGGCAGTTTTATAAATATGTTCCGCCACGCCAGACGAGCCGACAAAGCTTACCGCCTGCACCCGCGGGTCGGTATACAGCTGCTCTGCATCTTCATTCGAGCAGTGAATCACGTTAAACACGCCGTCCGGCAGGCCAGCTTCGGTCAGCAACTCGGCCATGCGCACCGAAGCAGAAGGGTCGAGCGCCGGCGGCTTCAGTACAAAGGTGTTACCGCAGGCCAGCGCGATCGGGAACATCCATAATGGCACCATCGCCGGGAAGTTAAACGGGGTAATACCCGCTACCACGCCCAGCGGCTGCATCAGCGAGTAGCTGTCGACGCCGGTACCGACGTCAGCGGAGTTTTCCCCTTTAATCAGATGCGGAATACCGCAGGCGAACTCAACGACTTCGAGGCCACGCGTCAGTTCACCCAGCGCATCTGACCATACTTTGCCGTGTTCGCTGACAATCAGCTCGGCCAGCTCATCCCGATGCTGTTCCATCAGCGCTTTAAAGTTAAACAGAATTCGCGCACGGCGCAGCGGTGAGGTGCGGGACCATTCATCAAAGGCGTTATGTGCCACTTCAATCGCATTGGCGACTTCCTGCGCGCTACTTTGCGTCAGCTCGCGTACCGCTTTACCGGTAGCCGGATCGTAGACCGGAATCGTTTCGTTGCTGGCACTCAGCGAAGTTTTACCGCCAATAAAGTTACCCGTGATATTCATGTTCTTGCCTCTTTGATGTGATAGATCCCTGCAGGCAGTCTTTAACGTCACACGCTACCTGACCGGGCAAAACCCGAATGCGTGCTAAGAAAGTATTATATTGAAATAAATTTTTCAAATATTTCCCTTTGGAAAATTCATTTTTAGCGGGGTGGATCGCATTTTTGCTGCAAGCGACATTCAACGATCTCAGCCGCCGCGCCAGCAGGTCAACAAACCGCATCAGCACTGGCCTGCAAGCCAAGCTGTTCACCACAACAATCGCGCTAAATTATTGCCGATTTTGGTCTGTTATCCGGCCTCACAACCTGCGGAGACAGTGCTGATTAGCGATTTTATGCGAAGCCGATCTAAAAATTTAAATTTCACAATTAACTTATAGTGAAATAAATGTTCTCTTATGCAGCAGATGCTTTATCCCCTTTTTCTGTCCGCAGGAGTGACAACATGGCCATCGATCCAACCCGTTTTTGTATCAACCGCAAAATTGCGCCCACGCTGTCCATCAACAGCTTTTTTAAACTGGTGCACAGGCTGGGCCTGAATAAAGTTGAATTACGCAACGATATGCCTGGCGGCAAGGTAACGGACAATCTCAGCCATGCTGAAGTGAAGGCGCTGGCAAAACAATACGGGTTGGAAATTGTCACCATTAACGCGGTCTATCCGTTTAATCAGGCAGATGATGCGCTGCTGGCCAAAGCCGAGGGATTACTGAAAGATGCGCAGGGCGTGGGCGCGAAAGCGCTGGTATTGTGCCCGCTTAATGAGGGTACCGCGATCCCGGCGGAAGACACCGTAGCGGCAATGAAAAAGCTGGCTCCGCTGTTTGAGAAGTATGCTATTCAGGGTCTGGTGGAACCTCTGGGTTTCCCGGTCAGCTCTCTGCGCTCGGCGGTACAGGCGCAGGCACTGATCCGTGATGCACAGGTGCCGTTCAGTATCGTACTCGATACCTTCCACCATCATCTGTATGAACATGCAGAGCAGGAATTCAGCGCAATCGATATCAACCGCATCGGGCTGGTACATCTTTCTGGCGTTGAGGACGCCCGTGCCACTGAAGAGCTGACTGATGAACAGCGTATTATGCTGAGTGAAGGCGATCTGCTGAAAAGTGTAGAGCAGGTTCAGCGGCTGGAAAGGCTCGGTTATCAAGGAATTTACGCCTTTGAGCCCTTCTCAAGTGAACTGGAAAGCTGGAGCGAAGCGGATATCGAACGTGAAATCCGCCAGAGTATTGCACTGATGCAGGGCTGACCGCTAATCAATCCCCAGGGGGGCGTTTCAGCTCCCCTGCGGCTCAGCTTTCAGCCGCATCCGCAATGTCACCACCAGCGCCACACACACCAGTAGCCCACTTAACAGATAAATCATCGGAACCCCGGCATAGGTCATGATAAATCCGGCAACCGGGCCGGTTATTCCCAGTGATAAATCCATAAACGCGGTATAGGTTGCCAGCGCACTACCCTGATTTTGTGGCGGCACCACTTTTACCGCCACGACGCCAATTGCCGGGAACACCAGCGAGAAGCCGGCACCGGTAAGCAGTGCGCCAAGAAGCGCCATCCACGGCAGCGATGAGGCCGAGACCAGAAACAAGCCAATGGCTTCAACCGTAAAGCAACAGATGGCGACCTGTAATCCACCGTAGCGGTTGATGCTATTGGGAAACAGTAGCCGGGTACCGACAAAAGCCACACTGAACATCGTCAGTGCGAATGCCGCCCCCTCCCAACCTTTATCCTGATAAAACAGAGTGATAAAGGTGGCGATTACACCGAAACCGGCGGACGCCATCGCCAGAATCAGGCCGTAACCGTAAATCTTGCCAAGTACCGCGCGAAACGGCATCGGCTTACCTTTGCTGCCTTTAACAGCCGGACGCGGCAGTGCCAGCACCACGGCAATTACGATAATTGCCATGATGATGGCCGACAACAGCAGCAAGCCGCCAAGCCGGTAAATCAGCACCCCCAGCGGTGCGCCAATCGCCATCGCGCCGTAGGTGAAAATACCGTTCCATGAAATCACCCGTCCAATGTGCAGCGAACCGACCATGCCGACACCCCACAGCGTCGAGCCAGTACCGGCAAAACTTTGTCCAACGCCAAGAATCAGTCGTCCGGCGCACAATAACCCCAGGCTCAGCAACGGTATTGCCGCGCTGAGCGCTGCCAACGCATAACAGACGCCACTGATAAAACAGCCGCACAGACCGACAATCACCACTTTCTTCGGCCCCCAAAGATCGGCATAACGTCCGGCATGCGGGCGGCTCAGTAACGTCGAAAGGTATTGCAGGCTAATCACCAGGCCGGCCCAGAAAGCGCTATAGCCCATAACGTCGTGGACATAGCCGGGCAGCACCGCCAGCGGCAGGCCGATGGTCAGATAGCTGGCAAAGTTGAAAATGACGGTGGAGATAATGCGCAGATTTAAGCGTAATCCGCTCTGGACAACTTCCGTAGCAGGTGGCTCTGACATGAAATTTATGGCTCGCGATCTGATATTGGCGTAGTGCGGAAAAATAACTATACGCTTTTTTCAGCAAT
This sequence comes from Winslowiella sp. 2C04, assembly GCF_050037805.1. Classification (NCBI taxonomy): domain Bacteria; kingdom Pseudomonadati; phylum Pseudomonadota; class Gammaproteobacteria; order Enterobacterales; family Erwiniaceae; genus Winslowiella; species Winslowiella sp. 2C04. Next base: position 4,492,563 of record NZ_CP188300.1, read on the forward strand.
CCTCGAGTGACAATTGTTTGCTTACTGTTCACGCCTTACTGTCTTGGCGATTTCCATTACTCCTAAAATCATAAAGTTAACCGTGCAGCGACTACACTTGCAGTGCTGATCTCTTCTCAGGAGCCTTAATGAACGCACCGCTGCAGGAAAAAATAGGCCAGAACATGCTGCTGAAAATGGCGATGCTGGTAATCATCCTCGCCGGTATACGCGCGGCAGCCGAAATCATCGTGCCGTTTCTGCTGGCCAGTTTTCTTGCCATCGTACTGAATCCTTTGGTAACCATCCTGATGAAGCGCGGTATTCGCCGCAGTATCGCCATCTCGCTGGTGATCGTCGCCATTTTAGTAGTGATTACGCTATTAGTGGCGATGCTGGCCAGCTCGGTTAATGAGTTCAGTAATCTCTACCCAGAAATTCGCGCCACGCTGGAACAAAAACTCGGTGTGGTACAGCACCTTGCCGCCACGGTGCATATCAATATTTCAGCAGAATCGCTGGCTGCACGGCTCGATCCTAACTCGTTGATGAATGTCGCCACTATGGTACTGACGCAGTTCTCCGGCGCGATGACCAATTTTGTACTACTGATTCTGACGGTGGTATTTATGCTGTTTGAGGTGCGCCATCTGCCCTACAAACTGCGCAATGCGCTGGTAAATCCGCAGATTCGTATTGCAGGGATGCATAAAGCGTTAAAAGGCGTCACTCACTATCTGGCACTGAAAACGCTGATTAGCCTGATAACCGGCGTCGCCGTCTGGCTGACGCTGCTGCTGTTAGGGGTAAAATTTGCGCTGCTGTGGGGCGTGGTGGCGTTTGTACTCAACTTTATTCCCAATATCGGGCCGATTATTGCCGGTATCCCGCCGCTGATTCAGGCGCTGGTATTGAACAGCGTCTACGATGCGGCGCTGGTCGGAGCGCTGTTTACCGCTATTCATATGGTATTTGGTAATATTCTCGAACCGCGAGTGATGGGGCGCGGTCTTGGCATGTCGACGCTGGTGGTTTTTCTGTCGTTGATTTTCTGGGGCTGGCTGCTCGGCCCGGTGGGTATGCTGCTGTCGGTGCCGCTGACCAGCGTCTGTAAGATTCTGATGGAGACGACACCGGGCGGCAGCAAGCTGGCTATTCTGCTCAGCGACGGGCGACCGATGAAAAAACCAGGCTAGCCAGCACTAAACAGCCGATCGTAAACGTGCTGCAAATGCTGCTCCATACAGCTACGCGCACGTGGCGCATCGCGCCCAATAATTGCCTGGGCAATTTGCTGATGGTCGCGATTCATCTCTGCCGCAAAATCGCCTTCCGCATAATGGGTTTCCAGCCGCATAAAGCGTGAGCTGTTACGTTTGTCCCACAGATATTCCATCATATCGCGCAGCACATCGTTGCCGCTCATCTCACTGATCAGCAGATGAAATCGTTTATCGTCACGCAAAAACGCCTCATCGTTAAGCTGGTGCTGAATCAAATCCTGCGTCAGCTCCCGCAGTTCAGCACGCTGATGATCGCTGCCATTGCGGGCTGCCAGCTCGGCGGTCATCGCCTCAAAAGACTGACGCGCTTTAATTAAATCCTGCAGGCTGAATTCATCTTCCGCGCGTGCAGGAACCGCCGTCGGTAGCGGACTGGCAATAAACACCCCGTTACCGGTGCGAATCTCAACCCAGCCGGTAATTTCCAGCGCAATCAGGGCTTCACGAATCGATGAGCGGCTGACGCCCAGCTGTTTAGCCAGCTCACGTTCGGCCGGCAGCATCGCACCGGGAGAAAATTGCCCCTGACGAATACAGTTAATCAATAGATTAGAAATCTGCCGATACAGTCGCTCGACTTTAAGTGTAGGTAATTCCATACCGCTCTCTGTATAGCGCTTTGATGCCATGCAGCTTATCACAGCGTTTATCTTGCTGAATATCTGCCGGGCTGGGATCGCCATCACGGCATAACCGACAAGATTAACGTTATTCTTGGTCCAGCGGCCTGACCACTGGGCCACAATCCTCAGACGGGCGATGAGCTCGTCCCTGCGTGGAGAGAAGCAATGGAACACACATGGCGCTGGTATGGCCCGAAAGATCCGGTTTCGCTGGATGATGCCCGTCAGGCGGGAGCCACTGGCATCGTTACCGCTCTGCATCATATTGCCAACGGTGACGTATGGCCGGTGGAGGAAATTAAAGCACGGCAGGCGTTGCTGGCGGAAAAAGGGCTGGTCTGGTCGGTGGTGGAAAGCATTCCGGTGCATGAATCGATTAAAACCCAACGCGGCGACTTTAAAAAATATATCGCTAACTATCAGCAGTCGCTGCGCAATCTCGGTGCCTGTGGCATCGATACCGTTTGCTACAACTTTATGCCGGTGCTCGACTGGACGCGCACCGACCTCGAATATCCGCTGGCAGATGGCTCAAGAGCGCTGCGCTTTGATTTTATTGCCTTTGCTGCCTTTGAACTGCATATCCTGCAACGGCCTGGCGCGCAGCAGGATTACTCCGCCGAGGAGCAGCAGCAGGCAGCTGATTACTTCGCGGCGATGAGCGCCGAGCAGATCGAAAAGCTGACGCGCAATATTATCGCCGGCCTGCCGGGCGCTGAAGAAGGTTATACGCTGGAGCAGTTCCAGGCGCAGCTGTCGCAGTATGATGGCATCGACAAAGGCCGGTTACGTGAACATATGGCCGAATTTCTGCGCGCCATCGTACCGGTGGCCGAGGCGTCCGGCATTGTGCTGGCAGTGCATCCGGACGATCCGCCGCGCCCGATTCTCGGCCTGCCGCGCATCGTTTCGAATATTGAAGATATGCAGTGGTTAAAACAGACCGTCGATAGTATTCACAACGGTTTTACCTTCTGCACCGGCTCATATGGCGTACTGGCGGAAAATGACCTGGTGAACATGGTGGAAACCTTTGCTGACCGCATTCACTTCGCGCATTTGCGTGCCACTCTGCGCGAAGAGAATCCCAAAAGCTTCCACGAAGCGGCACACCTCGGTGGCGATGTTGATATGGTCGCGGTGATAAAAGCCATCCTGGCAGAAGAGCACCAGCGCGGTAAACAGGGCAAGACGCGCGCCATTCCTATGCGGCCAGATCATGGTCATCAGATGCTTGACGATCTGCATAAAAAAACCAATCCGGGCTATTCCGCCATCGGTCGGCTGAAAGGGCTGGCAGAGCTACGCGGCGTCGAGCTGGCACTGAAGCAGAGTTTTTTCCAACATTAATCTTTCCCACTGACCTTTCCCTTAAATAGGGGGAAGGTCAGTGTGGGGCAGCAGGTTGTATACTGTGTTGCCACCCATCAATCAACGATAAACAGCGTTGCGCCACTGTCGCTCCAGGAGCGGTGGGCTTCAGCATTATCCGCGACCTGATAACTCATACCCGCCTGCAAAGAAAATACCCGCCCGTCTGCCAGCTCGGTGTGAAGTTCACCCGAAAGGCACAGCAGGATATGCCCCTTGGAACACCAGTGGTCGGCGAGATAGCCAGGGCTGTATTCCACCATTCTGACGCGAACATCGCCGAATTGCTGTGTTCTCCAGGTTGCAACGCCCTTTTCACCCTGATGTTCCGTTGCCGCCACCGCCGACCATGCCGTGGTACCAAATGCAATATTGCTGAGTTTCATTGCCTTTTCCCGCTAACCGATGCAAGTCAGGTAAGATTGCTTATCTGTTAATCGACATTATCGATTTCCGGCAGTTTAGCAATATACTCCAGTGAATACCTTTGTTTAAACACCGTGCCTTGCACTACATCCGATCAGTGAATAAGGGGAAAATAGTGGTGCCATCCATGCAAAAGAAACGCGAACGCGGCTGGCTTGTGCTGTTCGCGGCGGGTCTGTTGCCACTGATTTTGGGCGTGTTTTTTACCTTTATTGTTGCACAGCGCATCGAACAGCGTCAGCTGGAGAACACTGCTGACATGGTGTTAAACCATGCGGAAAATATCAGCGATCATGCCTGGGATATGATAGGGCAGCTTGAACAATACGATCCTCGCGCCTGTGGCACGATTGGCAAAGACATTCAGCGTATTGGCTCGATTACCGCCTATTTTCGCGCTGTCGGATTGATCCACAATAATCAGGTGTTGTGCTCTTCAGCCTACGGTCAGTATCCGGGCACCTTACAGGGTATGACCCACAGGTCGTTACCGTCCCCACACCCCGATACCTGGGTTCAGTCGCTCGCCGGCACTGCGGGCGCGCCACAGCGCCCGGCAGTACTTTTTTTACGTCAGCAACCCAGCGGATACGGCGCTTACGCGCTGATCGACGGCCAGTATTTACTCGATTTTATGCATGCGCTGAGCTTATCTCGCAGCTATCAGATTACCATGCAGTTTAATCATGGCTATCGCATTGAAAGCGGCCACATTGACACCGACAGCAACCTGTTCTTCAACAGCAATAAGTATCGCGTTAACTCGGATCGCTACCCAATCACCATCAGCGTGACGTCCCCGCCCTCAGAAGCGATTAAAGCCTGGCGTCAGGTATTCCTGACGTTTCTGCCGATGGCAGCGATTCTGTCACTGTTATTTGTGGCGCTGGCCAGTAACTGGCTGAAGCGCAGGCTGTCGTACCGTGATGAAATACGGCGCGGCATCGCTAACGAAGAGTTTACAGTCAATTATCAGCCGGTTTATAACACCACTACTGCCTCTTATGCGGGTGCAGAGGCGCTAATGCGCTGGCAATGGCCTGACGGTGAGTGGGTACGTCCGGATGTGTTTATCGCCGCCGCCGAAGCCGAAGGCATGATTATCCCGTTGACCCAGCATCTGTTGCAATTGATTGCGAAAGACGTCAGTCAATGGGAAGTGCAACCCGGCTTCCATCTGGGTATTAACGTCGCTGCCGAGCATTTACAGCACCCGTGTTTCGTCAACGATATTCGTCAGTTTGCAGCCAAAGTGGCGGATAAACCGCTGGTTATCATCCTTGAACTGACCGAACGTAGCCTGATCAGTGAAGGTAAGCAGGTGGCTGAAAAGCTGGCGCTGTTGCGACGAGAAGGGATTGAAATTGCCATCGATGATTTTGGCACCGGCAACTGCTCGCTCTCTTATCTGCAAACCTTCGAACTCGATTACCTGAAAATCGATCGCGGTTTTATTAACGCTATCGAATCAGTTGACGGCGAAACGCCGGTGCTGGACGCCATCATTAACCTCAGCCATAAGCTGGAATTGCAGGTGTTGGGTGAAGGGGTTGAAACGCCGATGCAGCTGGAGTATCTGAAGAATCATGGCGTGGTATTTATTCAGGGCTATCTGTATGCCAGGCCGATGAGCAGCGAGGCGTTGATCCACTGGCTGGCGAATGAAGGCACATTGCCGTTAACCACCGTTTTTCACGCCAATTAGTGCGTTCGGCAACGATTAGCCCTGAGTGAACTCATGAGGTCATTCAGGGCTGAGGCTGCGCGTAAATCCACTGTAAACCGATAAATTCCGCCTAAAAAACCAGCAAACGATTATTCTGCGCAAGAATTTTCTTATCCCATCACCCTGCTGCCAAAGCGCATGATTACGCTATTAATCACAACATTAACTGACAATTCGCTCAGATTCGCCACAGATAAACTGACCGAAAATTACATATAGCGCTATTCAGACGATATACTGTAATCCGGAGAGTACCGATTTCCTCAGGAAATAGTTTTTCCCGGTACTTCTTTGGCATGGCTACCAAATGGCCATTATAAGAATTTATCCTGGCCCTGGACGGCCTGTTCAGTCAGTGCATACCGGTCAGTGAAAATTTTCATTTTTGGGTAAATACAGGGCATTTTATATGAAGCTACGTAGGAAGCGTGTAAAGCCAATTGCGCTGAATGATGTCACCATCATTGATGATGCAAGATTACGTAAGGCAATCACCGCAGCGTCACTCGGTAACGCTATGGAGTGGTTCGATTTCGGGGTTTACGGCTTCGTTGCCTATGCACTCGGTAAGGTCTTCTTCCCTGGTGCCGATCCTGGCGTACAGATGATTGCAGCGCTGGCAACCTTCTCAGTACCGTTTTTAATCCGTCCACTGGGCGGCCTGTTCTTTGGCGCACTCGGTGATAAATACGGCCGCCAGAAAATCCTCTCAATTACCATCATCATCATGTCGATCAGTACCTTTGCCATCGGCCTGATACCCTCCTATGCCAGCATCGGCATCTGGGCGCCAGTGCTGCTGCTGCTGGCAAAAATGGCACAGGGCTTCTCGGTAGGTGGCGAGTACACCGGCGCGTCTATCTTTGTTGCGGAATACTCTCCTGACCGTAAGCGTGGCTTTATGGGCAGCTGGCTGGACTTCGGTTCGATTGCCGGTTTCGTCCTCGGTGCCGGCGTGGTGGTACTGATTTCCGCGATTATTGGCGAAGAGAAGTTCCTTGACTGGGGCTGGCGTATTCCGTTCTTCCTCGCACTGCCGCTCGGTATTATTGGCCTTTACCTGCGCCATGCGCTGGAAGAGACGCCAGCATTCCAGCAGCACGTTGAGAAACTGGAACAGGGCGATCGTGACGGCCTGCGTGAAGGTCCGAAAGTCTCCTTCAAAGAGATCGCAACCAAGCACTGGAGAAGTTTGCTGGCCTGTATCGGTCTGGTGATTGCCACCAACGTGACCTACTACATGCTGCTGACTTACATGCCAAGCTACCTGTCACACAACCTGCACTACTCGGAAGATCATGGCGTATTAATTATTATCGCCATCATGATCGGCATGCTGTTTGTGCAGCCGGTAATGGGCCTGTTGAGTGACCGCTTTGGTCGTCGTCCGTTTGTGATTATCGGCAGTATCGCACTGATGGCGTTCGCGGTTCCGTGCTTTATGATGATTAACAGTGGCGTGCTTGGCCTGATCTTCGCTGGTCTGTTGATTCTGGCAGTGATTCTTAACTCGTTTACCGGGGTAATGGCTTCCACTCTGCCAGCGATGTTCCCGACGCATATTCGCTACAGTGCGCTGGCCAGTGCCTTTAACATCTCGGTATTAATCGCTGGTCTTACGCCAACACTGGCCGCCTGGTTAGTCGAAAGCACCGGCGATCTGTATATGCCGGCTTACTACCTGATGGTAGTGGCAGTTGTCGGTTTGATTACCGGTATCATGATGAAAGAGACGGCCAATAAGCCACTGCGTGGCGCGACTCCGGCCGCATCCGACCTGGCTGAAGCGAAAGAAATTTTGCAGGAACATCACGATAACATCGAACAGAAAATCGAAGATATCAACGATGAGATTGAACAGCTGGAGCAGAAGCGTAAGCATCTGATTAACCAGCATCCAAATATTAACGAGTAAACGAGTAATCGTTCTATCCCCTCAGGCCACTGAGGGGATATTTTTCACTTTAATGCCGGGTCATACGGCTGCCAAAAGCGCTCAGCACCTCGGCAAAACTAAGCGGTTTGCCAAAACAGAATCCCTGCATGAGCGAAAGATTAATCCGCCTCAGCTCTTCGGCCACCGCCAGCGTTTCCACCCCTTCAGCCACTACCTGCATGCCCAGTTCATGTGCCAAATCAGTGAGATGCTGGATAACCGCTTTTGGCCGTGCCTGCTGCGCATTTAATATCAGTGACTTATCAAGCTTGATCACGCTGAAATTAAATCTCAGTAAGGTGATAAACGATAAATAGCCGTTGCCAAAATCATCCAGCGCCAGCATCACGCCCATACCGTTAAGTTTTTCCAGCAGCTGAGAAATGGCGCGATCTGCGGCAATGTCCTGCGCTTCATTCAGCTCAATCATGATCCGGCCCTGATAGCCGCAAGATAGAAAATCCTGGCAGCAGGAAATCACTCGCTGATCGGCATTATTAATATTGATGTTGAAACTCAGGTAGTCAACGACAGCAAAGAAGTCGGCATGCGCCCGCACCATCATTTTGACTTTATGCATCATTTCAGCGAAATGCAGCATTTCGCGATCCACATCATTATGCAGATTAAAATCTGCCGCCGGGCTGCACCATTTTCCTGCGCGCCGCCAGCGCGCCAGCACTTCAAAAGCGACAATCTTTCTGGCTGAGTAATCGATAATGGGCTGGAAAAAAGGCGTCAGCACCTCATCCTCTTTCATCATGACGTCCGCAAAAAAACTTCATCAGAAACACCCCTTGCCAAGACGCATATACTTTTTCAGCCCGACAATGAACTTCTTGTTAATGTCTTTCAGTTTATGGCTGCTGAAATGCTCACCCGGCAATAAATTGATGCGGGTGGCACTGTTGTCGTTGGCTTCACAGCCTTTATGGATCAGCACGGTAAAATAGGTATTGCCGTTATTCATCAGCACGCCTTTCTGCTCATCAAGATGCCAGGACAAATTTATTTTGCGCGGCCTGACTATCAGGATTGTGCTCATGCTGATAACCGGCTGTGGCAGAAATGCCTGCTTCGCATCAGGTTTATGCACCAGGTTGAGCGGGGTTTCGGAATAGCTGATGCGGTAATAACGCTCCCGATCGTCCTGCGGGCCTTTGTAGTAAATCTTGAAAAACTCGCTCTGATTTTTCTCAAGAAAAAACTTCAGCGGCGCGTAAAGCAGCTCTCCCTGTTGCAGCGGCGAGGCATTCTCGCCGCCCACGCCCGGCTTATCGATCCTTACCGCCGAAACGTTATACAGCTTTGACGAACCGGTATTATTCAGTACCCGCCGCGCAATAAAGTTCTGATCGGCATCCATATCGTAAATAATCGAATCAAACCAGGCGGCCTGACTAACGGACGATGCGCTGATCCCAGAGATAAATTGCAGCAATAACAGTAATTTCTTGATCATCTTAATTCGCCGTTACGCCTATCCAGGTAGCGGTGACTTTGATCTCGCCGGATGCTGAAACCGTGCCTTCCCAGTCATCGCCGCTAACGGTTTTAAACGAGCGATTCACACTCATCGGGAATAGCAGCTTTAGATCGGTACTGTAGTAGTAACCATCGTCTTTGGACGCATCCCATGCGGTTTCCGTCCACTGCGCGTCATTCAGACTGATCGGTTCTTCACTGCAACTGTTACTTTTTCTTACCCGGGTTCCGCTGGCCGAAGTATAAGAGAGGCGGGCAGGAACCGGCACGGACACGCTGTTGTCAGCGGAAGTGAACAGACAATATGGAATGCTGTCGAGGATGACGCTACTTCCCGTCACCTGCGCAGTGATCGCATCGGCCTGCTGCGGTCCGGAAACCGTCACCCGATAATCAAGCTCAATATCGTCGCCGCCAATAGTGCCGGTTCCGCTTGGTGAGATTTCGCCGTCGCTGGCAACAATGCTGATGCCATACTCTTTTGGCGTGATCACTATCGCACTGGAGGGAGTGAACTCATAGAAGCCGGACTCAGGAACCGCTGAGTTACTGAAGGAGAATGTGAAAGGTTGCGTAGAGGTACTGATGTTGGTACCGGCATTAACAATCGCTCGCAGAAAGTTATTCGACATAAATATGTAGACATATTCACCCGAAGTGGTGAATACATTGCTGTAAGCAGTAGACTGACTGAAGTTATACCAGTTGGTACCGTTACCGCTGTATCTGACCATAGCCGCCGTTGGGGTAAAACCCAGTACGCTGTTGTCAATTTGCATCCTGAAGGTTACACCAGTGCCAAGTGCCGCCGACTGCCTAAGACTATAGGAAACCATCTGGCAGGTTACGCCGCTGACATTGTTCACCACCGCAACACTGCAATAATTTGAACCACTGTTGATACTTGGCGTGCCGTCGCTGGCAATAAACAGCTCCGCCAGCGCATTTGTGCTGACCAGCGTCAAATGGCCCAGTTTATTCAGGATAAAATTGCGATAGCGCCAGGTGGCGTTAGCCACATCCTTGCAGCGTACCCCCGCAGCGTAATCATAGTTAACGGCGGTGGTGCAATAATTCAGTACCAGAGTCTCGCTGCCACCTACGCTCATCGCTTTAAAATACTCATAGGCAGAGGAGGACAATGTTGCGAAAGCATAGGATCCGTTGTTAACGCTGTTACCGCTCAGGGCATGATAGATGCCATTGGCATCAGTAACATCAGCCGGGATGTTACTGCCAGACGGGCAGGTTGAGCCGTTATTCATGCAGCGTAGACCCCTAAACGGCGTTTGGATTGGCGAATCGTTAAACCATATATCTTTGTACTGGTTTGAATCAGCCCAGCTGGTACCGATATAGCCCAAACTACGTTGGTTGGAATTATACTTCACCCAAACGTTAGCACCGCTAAAACGTGGATCGGTCGTCCTCGGCGTAATGAAATATTCATTATCAATATCATTTTCAATAAACAGAAAATTGTTGGTCACGGCGCTGGCTGAAGTGGCCGTCGCGGCCGTCACCTGCTGCGCCCAACATGCTGCGATAAAAGAGACAATCAGCGTAATTTTTTTCATCAGATTAACGACTCGCCGTAACTTGCTGTGGAACACAATTAACATCACCAACCCATATCGCCCCTTTGGCCTTATCCAGTTGCAGATCGGCTTCACAACGCGCTCCGCTGCTGTCAGTCAGCGTCAGCACCGGGTAGTGGGTATCAATATCCATCGAGAACTCCCCTTCCTCATTGGTGCGGGTGCGGCCAATGTGGTTGTGGATATCCTGGTTGGCGGCAATGGCACCGGACGGGTATTTAACCCGGCCAAAAACCGTCACCATTTTCTTAATGGTCGGCTGAATAACCCCGACATTGCCGGGATAAAGTGTCACGCTACTCTGACGACCATCGACAATGTCAAAGCTGTCCTCTGAGTTTTTATCGTTCATAAACTCAATGTGATAACGCGCATAAGGCGGTAGCGAGATATAGCTGCCCTTACCCGACACCCTGACGGTTTTGCCATTGATTTTCGCCGCCAGATCGCCGTCATCTTTTAAGCCAGTCTTGATCATCACGCCGGCGCGCTGCTTCTCATGGCTAAAGCCCACACCACCACCACTCCAGGCAACCGATCCCATTGAAGAGAAGTTGACGTTAGTCGAGGCGTCTGAGGAGCGATTTACCGACACCGTGCCGGAGTTATACGGCGAGATATAGTTGGTAAAGCCACTAATGGCATAGTTATCAGCATGAGAGTTACCGCCATCAAGACGTTTAGATACCGATGCGCCCACCGAGCGAATCAGTCCGTCATTAAATTGTTTTCTGGCGGTCAGATTAGCGCTTTTACTGCCATTTTCACTGGAGATGCCCGCACTCAGCCATTTGCCGAGCGGCAGAGAGAAATCCAGCGAAATATATTTCTCCGTCAGGTCGCTATTGGCATTATTGGTATAGTTATAACGCTGCACACCGGCGCGTAAACCAATGGTGCCGTAGCGGGTAGACGCCAGATTAGTGGAATAATCAAAAGTGGTGTATTCATTGCCAGTGTGGCGATTATTGGTGCGGCTGAGAGTGATTAAGCCGGCACGGTTGACCAGTTGATTGAGATTCAGCGTTGCCCCTGCTGCCAGATAATCCGTCTCTTCAACCGGCAATCCCTGCTGAATACTGCTCTTATCACGACTGATCCACAGCGAGCCATAACCGGCCGGGATTTGCAGGTTAACCGTACTGACGTTACGCCACGAACGATTATTTGACACCATTACGCGGCTGTTCAGGCTCACCTGCTCACTGATGGCAAGATTCGCTTCGGTTTCACTGACGCCATTCTGGTCAAAACCGTACAGGCTCGACTTCATCGCCAGCCCCGACAGCAGCGGAAAGTTTATCGCCCCTGCAACACCCGCCAGCCAGGTTGTCTGCTGGCCATAATCGCGCGAGTAATTCCGCCGGTAGTCGATTTTATTGTATTGCAGACTGCCGCCAAAAAATTGCCAGGCCAGTTGATTCATTTCGGCAGAAGAACGAGAAAAAGCCTTATTGATCATTGCACTACGACTGCTCACCATACGGCCATTTACCACCACTTCCAGCACAACCGGATAAACGCCGTACGGCAGACGTGAAGTATCGATCTCATAACTTCCCATTGAGAAGTTTTGAATACTCAGCAGCTTGCCATCACGCAGTACATGGACTTCACCTGCCGCCGGTAAGAACACCGTAATCGGCGTCAACGACAACGTATTGTTCTCAATTTTGGTGCTGGCTTTATTGCCATAGCTGGCGCCGTAAATTTTTCCGGAGTTAAGCGTATCGAGGCTGGTGATCGATTGCAGATTCCAGGTATCGACCATCCCGGCAGCAAAGCGCCTGCCTGCGTAATCGCGTTCGTACATCGCCCGATACCATTTGCCGGACAGATCGGACGAGCCGCCACCGTATAGCGAACCATTCAGATTAAAATGATGCTCACCTTTGGACGTGGTGTTATCCAGCGTCACATAAGTTCTGGAACTGGATGTCGCGCGGTACTGGTTGTAATAGCTACCAATGGCATAGGTCAGAACCGAACTCAATCCGGTGACATCTGCCTCACCCAGCAGCGAGCTTCTCGGCTTCATCACTGCCGTAAGGGCTTTTTGTGAAACATCCAGAACCAGTTGAAATGATTTAATGTCGAGGTTTAATACCGCGTCTGACGAAAAAGCGATTTTATTATCCGCATCGAAATGGGTATCTTTCATTGCTTTGACGATATTTTTCGTTTCGATGGCAAGTTCGGTATTGTCTTTCAGTTCAACAAGTTCGATCTCTTTCACAAAAAGGCCTTGTTTATCGACAGACACAATAGCATCAGCAATTTTTTGCTGGCCTGGTGCATCCTGGCTATCAACAAACTTTAAATAGACCGGGACTTTCATGCCCTGAGAGAGCGCACGGGAAAAAGCCTTAGGAATAATATAATCACCCAGGGTATTAAAAGTCTGTTCTTTGGCCATCGCCGGACTGATTGCCGCCGCCATAAGCCAGGCCGCAGCACTCATTTTAGAGGCACGCATAATTAAACCTTTAATTATTATTTAATACTGATAAAAGTTTTTCCGCGCCAGATACCCACATGGCTTTTCGCCGAACTGAGATTTACATAGTTCAGTTTTTTCGACATACCAGGCATTACATAATATCGCTCTCTGCAGCTGTCCTGGTCTTCCATCTTTTTCAGACACTCACCATGCGCAATAATCCGAAATGACGTATTACCTTCATTGGTGACCGAACCATTCTTAAAGCTGTATTTGAAATTCTCTTTGCGTGGCGCCACGACCAGAATAGTGCCGATTTCAGCTGAAGTTGTCGCCACACCGTATTTACTGGCAGTGTTGCGGCTATTATCAGCCAGTGGTTCATCAAGCCACTGCAGACGATAGTAACGTTCCTTATTATCTTCAGGCCCTTTATAGATTAAACGAAAAACATCTTTTGCCTGACCTGGCAACACCAGACTGGCCGGTGTAGATAATAACTCCCCTTTTGACTCCATCGGGATCTCAACACCGCCGGGCAAAGGAGAGGAAATACGCACCACGTTTAACTGAATATAACGTGCGGTATTATTAGTATTGGTAATTTCTTTAGCATGAATATGCTCACCGGGATGCATAATAGAGGTAATCTCACCCACATCAATGGCGTTAACCGCGGGAAGCATCAGCATCAGCGAAGAAAATAAAAGTCCGACCGTAATTTTATGCATTTTCTCTGACTTTAAAAATGGGGCTTTAAAAGCCCCAACTGACTAATAATTGGCTTAGTTATTTAAACTTTAGGCACCAACTTGTACTGAAGAAGACTCACTGCTTGAGCTCTCATCTACCGTCCAGGTCGCGGTAAACTGAACTTTAACGTCACCACTCCAGAAACCGTCATTCAGCTGAGCAAAGGTGGTCGTCGTGCTGCCATCTGAAGTGGCAGAATCAATGCTAAAAGTGAAATTACCCTGTGCGCTGGTACGATCTGCACTGGCATAAGCATTGTTACTAATCAGACTCGCCAGCCCACTGGTCAGGTTGTTACCGTGGTTAACCAGATCGGTGGCTGCGGTGGAAGACAGCGCAGTGCCGTTCCACGCTACGCCAACATCAAGAGTGGATGCACCGCTGCCGGTAAGCGTATTGCTAAGTACCTGTGCGGCCAGTTTAAAATCGGTAGCTCCACTCTGTCCCTGAATAGTGACATCGAACGCACCATTTTGAGTATTAAAGCGCTGCATGCCTTCGGCATACTGGAAGGTGATTGAATCAAGCGGAGTGACTACCAGAGTACTGGTAGTATCTTTAGTGGCGGTTGCTGTCCAGGTTGCAGTAGCAGTTGCGGTAACGTCAGCTAAAGTATTAACGCTGTACAAACCGGCAGATAAAGCAGCTATCAGAGCAATTTTTTTCATTTTATAAATTCCCAGGTAAATATTAAAAGAACACTAATGGTATTGAGGGTTAAATTAATGCAAAAATACTCGGCACTTTCAGTTTCGTCAGTAATGCATTCCTTCTGCTATAGAGTGACTTCCGATTCATCTTGATAATATTGGCAATGGAGGTGATATCCCGCCCTCTGAGTAATTCCCGCAACAGGAAATACTCTTCGTTATTTAACGACTCGAGATTTTCCCGACAGCCATACGAAACAGGACTCGCAGGTTCGACGGCATTTATAATCTCATCGCGAATAGTATCAACATGACTGTTCAGCATTACCGTGGTGCTTTTAAAAACGTGCCCGTACTTGCGCTCGTAGTAATTAGCAATCGGCAACGTATGCTCGTCTGCCAGAAAGACAATACAATCCCTGGACAGATCTTTGCTGAACAATCCTTTTTCGTTAATTACAATTTCCCGCGTGTTACCTACGTTAAAATCCACAACAATAATAAAGTTATTGTTGGTGACTAAACTGGACTCGCTGATCAAAAACTTTATCGAAGATTCAAATAATTTATTTGCAGGCCAGAGCCACAAAACTTTCTCTCTCGCTTTGTTCACCCATAGCCTTCCTTATAAAAGTAGAACCCCTGGCATTAAAAGACAAAAAAGGCCAATCACTGATGAAATACAATGAACCATCCGGTTCGTGTGTGAAAATTATACGGAGCCGGAACAAATATCGTCAACCCCCGAAATCATTTCCGATTAATCATAAGTTAAATGCATATATAGTCACAAAGCCATATAAATCCGCCACACACAAAATAATTCACTTAAAAACCGCCAATCACACAATTTTTGTGCTGAGGCCAAACTGCGGTTTAACTCACGTTTAGGAAGGGGATCGGCTGAGTTCCGGGAATATTTACGCTTTCTTAAGAAAATTCTTGGGATAATTCGGTAATATTATTCACATTTGGAAATATCATTTCTTAATTATTCATCAATATTAATGCTGCTAATGTTTTTTGGTGAAGAAAATTAACAATAATTGTTAAGAACTTTGCCGGTTATTAAAATATTTATAAAATAAACCTGGAGTTATTAACATTCACCGATCCGCTCTCGCTGACATTCTTTGCGCCAGATCATCTTATCGTGACTTTTTTAGCGTAAAGGCGAAAAAACTCGGCACGTTGCCACTCTCTCAGGCAGATTAACCAGCCGTACTGCCGTTTTTTTCAGGCTATACATTCTGTTACGTGATAAATTTCTGTCAGGTGGACAGCAAAGTTGATGAAAGATGAGAAATCCAACAATAAAGGATATTGCGCAACAGGCGGGCGTGGGTGTGGCTACCGTGGATCGGGTGCTAAACCGCCGTGCGCCGGTACGTCAGGAAACTGAAGCAAAAGTGATGGCCGCAGCCACTCTCTTAGGCTATCGCTTTCCACAAGGCCTGCCTGATACATCCCATGCTTTCAGAACTGGCACCAGCATTAAAATGGGGTTTATCCTGCTGCCAGAAGATTACTCTTTCTATTATCCATTTTCTCAGCAGCTGAGGCAGCAAGCCGCGCCCTGGCACCAGGACGATGATCGGCCAGAATTTCATTTTCATGCCATCGATGCCATTGAAGCGACCGCTGCACGCATCCGCGAACTGGCGACCCGAGTCAATGTTATTGGGCTGGTCGCGCTGGATAATCCGCTGATCCGCCATGCGGTTGAGGAAGTAACTCGCCGGGGAGTCAAAGTCTTTGCGCTGTTATCCGACCTTTCACCCTGTGGCCACACGGGCTATATCGGGCTGGATAATCGCAAGGCGGGCCGAACTGCCGCCTGGGCGGTGGAGAGGCTTCAGCGCAAAAACGGTAAAATTGGCATTATCATCGGCGACCATCAGTTTCTCTGTCAGGAAACCTGTGAAATCAGCTTCCGTTCCTATTTGCGCGAGCGCATGGCTGGCCACCAGATTCTCGAACCGGTTAAAAGCCATGAAAGTATTGCCGGTGGCTATCAGGCTGCAATGCAACTGTTACAACAGCATCCCGATTTATCGGTCATCTATGCGCCCTGTGGTGGTGTTGAAGGGGTGATTCGCGCAACCGCAGAGCATGGCAGGCGGGAAACGTTGACGCTGATTTCTCACGGACCTTTTGCTGACAGCGATCTGGCGCTTATCAATGGTACGGTTGACCTGATTATCGGCCATCGGCTGGCCGAGCTCTCCAGCACGGTGATCGATGCGTTCAGACAAGCAGTGCTGGATAACAACAGCGGTTTTATCAATCACACCTGCCCTTTCGAACTGCTTACCGCCGAAAACTGCTAGTTCTGCTGCTACAGCCTCGGGCATTTACCGCTTGCTGTAGCACCTTTCACCGCCCGTATTCCGCATCACATTCACCTTGACTGCGCTTCTGAATGATAGATTTCTATCATTTAAAACTATCATAAATAGTTTGATCGCTATCAAAAAACAAAGATTCCATCATTGATGGTTTTGGAATATCTATTTAATACTCTCGCTAACGATCGACAGCGATCGGCGATCGATCGCTATCTCCGGATCCTTTAACCCTGTCAGTAACGGAAATAACTATGACCCTACATATTGCTAATGCCCCGTGCAGTTGGGGAGTCGATGACCCTAATAATCCTTTTTTACCGCCGTGGGAAAAAGTTATGCAGGAGGCAGCACAGGCAGGTTATCGCAGTATTGAATTAGGTCCGTGGCGCTATTTGCCAACCGACAGCCAACAGCTCACCACGGCGCTGAATCAACACGGTTTATCGCTGGTTGCAGGCACCCTCTTTGATGACCTGGTCAGCGAAGCCAATGTCGACAATATGATCGCGCTGACGCATAACATCTGTCGAATCCTGTCCGAAGTGCCGACTGCTGAGAAAACTCACGGAGATAACGCGCCAGCGCCGTATCTGGTGATTATCGATTTTGGTGATGCCAATCGCGCCAGGCTGGCTGGCCAGTATGATAAAGCGCCACGTCTGAGCGCGGCTGACTGGCAACGCATGATGCAGCACATCATCACGCTCAGCGATATCGCCCGGCAGTACGGCGTGCGCCCGGTAATTCATCCTCATGCCGGTGGCAATATCGAATTTGCCGATGAACTGGAAAAACTGGTGGCGGATATTCCGCACTCTGTCGCCGGGCTGTGCCTCGATACCGGGCACCTGTACTACGCCGGTATGGATCCTTTGATCTGGCTGGAAAAATACTTCTCACGCATCGACTATCTGCACTTTAAAGATGTTAACCCGCAGATATTTGCATCGGGCCTGAAACGCGAGCTGGACTTCTTCAGCGCTTGTGCAGAGGGCGTGATGTGCCCACTGGGCCAGGGTGCGATTGATTATCCGGCGATACGCGCTTTCCTTGCCGAACGCGATTACCAGGGCTGGATCACCATCGAACAGGAGCGCGATCCTCGTAACGTCGGGAGCAGCCTGCGCGATGTCACTGCCAGCCTGAACTATCTGCATTCCGTCGGCTTCTGACAGGGGAAATAGAATGATTAACGGTTTAAAACCTCTCGACCGCTCGCTACGCTGGGGCATGGTTGGCGGCGGCGGCACCAGCCAGATTGGCTATATCCATCGCTCCTCTGCACAGCGCGACGGCACTTTTGCCCTGATAGCCGGTGCGTTTGATATTGATGCCGAACGTGGCAAAGCGTTTGGCACTGCGCTGGGCGTTGACCCGCACCGTTGTTACGCCAGCTACCAGGCGATGTTTGCAGCTGAGGCCGCCCGCGCAGACGGTATTGAAGCGGTGTCGATCGCCACGCCAAACAACACCCATTTTGATATTTGCCGTGCCGCGCTGGAGGCCGGACTGCACGTAGTGTGTGAAAAGCCGCTGTGCTTTACCAGCGAACAGGCGCAGATCCTGGCGGATCTCTGTCGCAGCAACCATAAGATCGTTGGCGTCACTTACGGCTATGCCGGGCATCAGTTGATTCAGCAGGCGCGCGCGATGATCGCCGAAGGACTGCTCGGTGATATTCGGATTATCAATATGTCGTTCTCGCACGGCTTTCACAACCAGGCGGTAGAACGGGAGAATCCCAGCACGCAATGGCGTGTCGATCCCCGCTATGTCGGGCCGAGCTATGTACTGGGCGATCTGGCGACCCATCCGCTGTTTATTGCCGAAACCATGGTGCCCGAGTTATCGATTAAGCGCCTGATGTGCTGTCGCCAGAGCTTTGTGAAAACACGCGCGCCGCTGGAAGATAATGCGTATGTATTAATGGAGTATGACAACGGTGCCGTCGGCTCGATGTGGTGCTCGGCAGTTAACTGCGGTTCGATGCACGGCCAGAAAGTACGGGTAATTGGCTCAAAAGCCAGTATTGAATGGTGGGATGAACAGCCGAACCAGTTGCGCTACGAAGTTCAGGGGGAGCCGGTTCGCATTCTCGAACGCGGTATGGGGTATCTCACACCGCGGGCGCTGGAGGAGGATCGCATTGGCGGCGGGCACCCGGAAGGTCTGTTTGAAGCCTGGTCGAATCTCTACCGCCGTTTTGCCATTGCGATGGACGCCACCGATCGCGACGATCGGGCACTGCTGGAAGATTTCTGGTATCCCGATGTTTATGCCGGACTGATGGGCGTACGCTGGGTAGAGAACTGCGTACGCTCGGCAGATAATAACGCCAGCTGGGTGGAGTTTCGCTAATACTGCCGCCCCGCTGCGGCGGGGCGCATCGATTAGCCACTAAAGCAGTCGCGGAACTGTTCCAACGCTTCCACGTCGTCACCCAGCGCCCAGCCTTCCAGCGCCACCACGCCACGGTAATCGATCTCATTCAGCACGCGGGCAATGGCACGATAGTTAATTTCACCGGTTCCCGGCTGATAACGGCCCGGCACATCCGCGACCTGAATCTCACCAACTGCTGGCGCACTGCGCTTCAGCAACGCGATCAGGTTGCCTTCACCAATCTGCGCATGATAAAGGTCGAGATTCATTTTCAGGGCCGGACTGTTCACCGCTTCAACCAGCGCCAGGGTATCACTGGCTTTGGCAAATGGCGTGCCGGGATGGTCAACCGCAGTATTAAGGTTTTCCAGCGTAAAAACTTTTCCGGCTTTCTCTCCCATCGCGGCCAGCTGGCTCAGGGTCTGACGCGCCTTTAACCACATCGCGCCACTCACCACTTCGACCGGCTCAACCGGTAATCCTTTTTCATCAAGGCCGGTGCCGTGCAAATTGAGTCCGGGGCAATTGAGCCGCTGCGCCACCGCCAGCGATTGTTCAGCACTGTTCAGTAACGCGGCAATCTGCCGGTCGTCAGTCAGATTACCGGACAAATAGCCGGTCATGGAGGTGAAGCGCGCACCGGTCGCCACCAGCGCATCAATATCTTTATTGGCCCAGTTCCAGATCTCCACACCAAATCCCAGCCTGTCGATACGCTTCACCCGCTCGATAAACGGTAACTTCAAAAAGACCATTTCCGCACAGACCGATAACGTGTAACTCGCCATTTTTTATCCTCGCTACGCTTTCAGTTAATCCTCGTGGCATCGTAATAAAATGAACATATCGGTTTTTTATGTCAATAAAATAAATATTTCATCTAAAATTCTGCGCCGCCCTGGCGAAAACAGCCATTGCGGACACTCATTGCCCGGCCCAAGCCGCTACACTGTTATCTGAACCAAAAACTGAATCTGAGGTGAAGTGTGAAAATCAAAAGCTACGCAGCTATGGAAGCCGGTAAGGCTCTGGAATTGTACGAGTACGATGCGGGCGCGCTGAGTGCAGAGGAAGTTGAGGTTGAGGTCGAATACTGCGGCGTTTGCCACTCTGACCTGTCGATGATTGATAATGAATGGGGCATTTCCAGCTATCCGACCATTGCCGGCCATGAAGTGATTGGTCGCGTGTCCGCACTGGGTGAAGCCGCCAAAAATAAAGGCTTATCCATTGGACAACGTGTTGGTATCGGCTGGACGGCGAAAAGCTGTCAGCACTGTGATGCCTGTATTAATGGCGAGCAGGTTAACTGCCAGCAGGGCACCACCCCGACCATCCTTAATCACGGTGGTTTTGCTGAGAAGCTGCGTGCCGACTGGCAGTGGGTGATTCCATTACCGGAAAAACTGGATGCAGCCAGCGCAGGCCCACTGCTGTGCGGTGGCATTACGGTGTTTAAACCGCTGCTGATGAGCAATATCACGGCCACCAGCCGGGTTGGCGTAATCGGCATTGGCGGCCTTGGCCATATTGCAATTAAGCTGCTGCGTGCCCTTGGCGCAGAAGTGGTGGCATTCAGCTCCACTGCCAGCAAAAAGCAGTCGATTCTTGATATGGGTGCCGATGAAGTCGTCAACAGCCGCGATGCAGAAGAACTGAAGAAGCAGGCTGGCCGCTTTGATCTGATTCTCAGCACCGTGGCAGTGGATCTCGACTGGAAACCTTACTTTGATGCGCTGGCACCAAAAGGTAAATTCCATACCGTCGGTGCCGTGATGAAGCCGTTCCAGGTTCAGGCGTTTGATTTGATTATGGGCGATAAAGCGGTAACGGGTTCTTCAACCGGCTCACCAGGCCAGCTGCGTTCGCTGCTGAAACTGGCTTCACGTCGCGATATCGCGCCGCAGGTCGAGTTTTTCCCAATGTCGAAAATCAATGATGCACTGGATCATGTCCGTGCCGGTAAAGCCAATTACCGTGTCGTGCTGAAAGCGGATTTCTGATTATCTGGCGAGCGGTTTTGCACCGCTCGCCAACCCTGCCATTCCGCTATCAGTGCGCGCGCAGCGGCTGATCTTTAATAAACA
The DNA here is from genome assembly GCF_050037805.1 of Winslowiella sp. 2C04. Lineage (NCBI taxonomy): Bacteria > Pseudomonadati > Pseudomonadota > Gammaproteobacteria > Enterobacterales > Erwiniaceae > Winslowiella > Winslowiella sp. 2C04. Next base: position 4,513,650 of record NZ_CP188300.1, read on the forward strand.
GCGACAGCAAAAAAGCCACCGCCATCACACAACCCGCAATCAGATAAACGTTATGGATCGCGCCGCCGAATGCCGCAAGATAATCAGCTTGTATGCCATCAGGCAACTGACGAATCGCTTCTGCTCCCATCGCCTGTGGTAAGGCGGTTCCCTCTGGTATCAGCGCCATTAAACGCGTTTGCAGTGAATGGGTAAACACCGCGCCAAATGCGGCTACACCAATCGAACCACCGATGGAACGAAACAGCGAAGTACTTGAGGTCGCCACGCCAATCTCTTTCGGCTCAACGCTGTTTTGCGCCGCCAGCACCAATACCTGCATCACCATGCCTAAACCACAGCCCAGTAGCGCGATATACAGATACAGCCTCGACATGGCGTCGGTATTTTTCAGCGTGCCCAACAGCAGCATCGCGACCAGTGCCAGTAAGGTGCCGGCAATCGGGAACAGCCGGTATTTACCGGTTTTACTAATAATCCTTCCGCTAATCACCGAGGTCATTAACAACCCGCCCATTAGCGGCAGCAGCTGTATGCCGGCTTCTGAAGGAGTCGAACCTTTGACTACCTGCAAATAAAGCGGCAAAAAAGTCACCGAGCCCAGCAGCGCCATACCAATAATTAAGCTTATCAGGCAGCCGAGTAAAAAGGTGCGCTGACGAAAAAGATGCAATGGGATAATCGGTTCCGCCGCCAGCCGCTCTTCGTAAATAAAACCGCCGAGGCAGACCAGTCCGAAAGCCAGAATGCACCAGAGCTGGCCCGAATCCCAGGGCATTACCGACCCCCCCTCGGTGGTAAACAGAATGATGCAGGTCAGCGCACCGGCCAGATAGAGCGCCCCCAGGTAGTCAATCTCATGCTTAATTTTAGTCGCCTGCGGCTGAAATACCGCACCAATCACCAGCAGCGCAACCAGGCCGAGCGGTAAATTAATAAAGAAAATCCAGTGCCAGGAGAAATGTTGCACCAGAAAGCCGCCGATCAGCGGCCCGACCACCGTTGCCAGCCCAAACACGCCACCGAATAAGCCCTGATAACGACCACGGTCGGCGGGCGGCACCACATCGGCAATCGCCGCCATCGTTACCACCATTAATCCACCGCCGCCTAACCCCTGCAATGCGCGCATCAGAATCAGCTGAGTCATATTTTGCGCCAGCCCGCAGAGTACCGAGCCAAGCAGGAATATCATAATCGCGATTTGTAGCACCCGCTTACGGCCAAACAGATCGCCAAATTTGCCATACAGCGGCACCGCGATGGTCGATGAGAGTAAATAGGCCGTCACCACCCACGATAACTTTTCCAGCCCGCCGAGTTCGCCAACAATGGTCGGCAGCGCGGTGGATACAATCGTCTGGTCCAGTGCTGCCAACAGCATGACCAGCAGCAATGCCGAAAACAGCAGCCGTATCGACGGAGCCGGAGGGATGGCCGGTTTATCGCTTGCTGTCGAAGAAGAGTGATGCGCTGTCATCGCGTTAGTAACCTGCTTGATATTAATTAACAAGGTAATTAATATATGGGTAAAATTTATCTCTGGTCAATGGATCGCATAACCCATGGCGAGTAAAAAAAGCGTAAAACCGGCGAAGACTAAGATTGAAACACTTGATAATTCAGGTATTTCTCCGCGAAAACCGGGTCGACCTGCCGGAGGAGCAAAAGGTGCGGATCGCCGTGCATTGCTGCTGGAAACCGCGCTGACGCTGTTTGCCCGTCAGGGAATTGCCGATACACCATTAACCCTGATCGCCCGTGAAGCGGGCGTCACGCCAGCGATGCTGCATTACTACTTCAATACCCGTGAGCAGCTGCTCGATGTGCTGATTGAAGAACGTTTTTTGCCTATCCGCTCCTCTTTTCGCAATCTGTTTCAGGATCCTGATGCCGATCCGGTCGCGACGTTAACGCAGCTTGCCGAGCAGTTTATTGATATCTCGGTTAAGCATGAATGGTTCGCTCCACTGTGGGTGCGGGAGATTATCAGCGACAGCGGAATGTTGAAAAAGCGGATGGAAGAGCATTACGGCGACAGCCAGAGAAAGGCCTCTTTGCAGTGTCTGACTCGCTGGCAGCAAGAGGGAAAACTGAATGCCGATATTAATCCGGAACTGATTTTTATCTCACTGTTCGGGCTCACTTTTTTGCCGATGGCCTCTGCCCGGGTATTAAGTCAGCCATCGGGAAGCCAGCCCGATGCCAGCCAGCTGGCGAAACACGTGGTTGCTCTGTTAATCAACGGCCTGCGGCCGTAATGAAAATCGCCCGCTAACGCGGGCGATATCACGGTAATTAACGCACCAGGTGCAGAAAGTGCAGATGCTTCTCATACTGGTCGAGAATATCGTGAATAATCTGTTCCTGCGTCCAGCTCATAACATCGTAATCCTGGCCACCTTCCTTCAGATAGACTTCGGCACGATAATATTTATATTCCTCATCGCGCTCCTCATCTTTCAGGCCAGCCAGTGCGAACGCCGGTTGCAAATAGGCGCGCAGGCGCACTTCATACACAAAGTTAAGGTCCTCGCCCATATTCACCTCGAAACGAATACGGTCGTCCTCGCTGTCATTGGTTGAAGAGACAGTACCCTGTTTTGCCAGCTCTGCCTTCACCATTTCCATCGCCGGCTGAATCACCTCGGTCATAAAACGTCTGACGTTAGAGCGTTTCGGGTACCAGGCGATTTTGCGCAGTCGCTGCTGCCAGGAGATCGGATTACGTGACGCCGTCGGCGCGATAGTGGTCATCTGCTGGCTGTCGCGTTTATAAGCGTCAACACGTAGCGCTTTAAACAGGCCATAAATTGAGACCAGTAGAATTATTGAGAATGGCAAGGCACTGGCAATAGTGACGGTTTGCAGCGCGCTCATTCCCCCCGCCAGCAGCAGAGTGATAGCCACCACGCCCATCAGTCCGGCCCAGAAGATACGCTGCCAGATCGGCGTATTCTCAGTACCATCAGCCGCCAGCGTATCCACTACCATTGCACCGGAGTCAGCCGAGGTGACGAAGAACACCACCACCATCGCCATGGCGATAAACGACAGGATATTGCCGAACGGGAAGTGTTCAAGGAAGTTAAACAGCGCCAGCGCCTGGTCATTCTGCACCACATTAGCCAGTTCGCGAGCGCCTTTTTCCATGATCAACCAGATGGCACTGTTACCAAAAAACGTCATCCACAGCAGGGTAAAACCGGCCGGTACAAACAGTACACCGGTAACAAACTCGCGGATGGTACGCCCACGAGAAACCCTGGCGATAAACATACCGACAAACGGTGACCAGGAAAGCCACCATCCCCAGTAGAGTAGCGTCCATCCTCCTAACCAGGTATTAGACTTTGGCTCATAGGCATACAGGTTAAAGGTCTTACTGATGATTTCAGAAAGATAACCACCGGTATTTTCCACAAAGGATTTCAGTAACAGTACCGTCGGGCCAAGCGTACCGACCAGCACCAGCAATAATACCGCCAGCCCCAGATTAAGTTCGGAAAGAATACGGATGCCTTTATCCAGCCCGGATACCACCGAAAGGGTCGCCATCGCGGTAATAACGACAATCAGAATCACCTGCACAGTCTGATTAATCGGCAAGCCAAACAGATGGTTCAGCCCGGCATTAACCTGTAAAACGCCATAGCCCAGTGAGGTTGCCACGCCCAGCACGGTGCCAATCACCGCGAAGATATCCACCGCATGGCCAATCGGACCATTAATACGATCGCCGATAATCGGGTACAGCGCCGAGCGCAATCTCAGTGGCAGGCCGTGTCGGTAGCTGAAAAATGCCAGGATTAACGCCACTATGGCGTAAATACCCCACGCATGCAGCCCCCAGTGAAAGAAGGTAATACGCATGGCTTCTTTCGCGGCTTCAACGGTTTCAGGTGTTCCAACCGGCGGAGCCAGGTAGTGCATCACCGGCTCGGCGACGCCAAAGAACATCAGCCCGATACCCATCCCGGCGGAAAACAGCATCGCAAACCACGATACATAGCTGAAATCAGGTTGGGCATGGTCCGGACCGAGTTTAATGTTGCCGTAACGCGATAAACCAAGATAGGCCACACTCAATAAGATCAAGGCGACCGCGAGAATGTAAAACCAACTGGCATTGGCAAACAGGCTCCCTTGTAATGCCTTAAGCTGTTGGTCTGCCACTTCAGGAAAAAGGGCGGCGAATCCCACCAGAATAAAGATCAGAATTGCTGATGTGTAAAAAACGGGGGGATGAATATGACTTCGTTTAACCGGCTTATCTGGTGCAATGTGACTCATAAATTACCTGTTATAATTAAAAACAATTCTAAATGTAACAAGTCACTATGGTTCATCAATTCCTGATATGCAACTGAACCTGATGAAAAAACATCTGCAAAATCTGGAGAATTACCGCTTTGGCGTGTTTTCCTGCTTTTCCAGCGGTTAACTCAGATTCTTCCATTGGGGGATACGCTTAACGGAGGGTGGCCCGGCAGTGAACATAACAAACGGAACAGCGCAGCAAACCAGCAATAAAAAACGGAGATTTCTCTCCGTTTTTTTTGTTATTTATCAGTACCAAAGCCCTGTTGCCTGATGGCCGGGGCAACCTGAGGAAAATAGATCTTCTCATAGTAACTGCTGACGCTTTCGCTCCAGGATTCACCTTCCGTACGGCCAATCTTTTTCCAGTGCTGCGTCAGTTGCTGATTATAACTATCAATCTTCTCCACGAGGCCTTGAGTGCTGTACTTCTCGTGATGTACAAATGTTTCCAGCGGCAGACGCGGCTTAATATGAGCAGGCTGATCGACATAACCAATTGAAATCCCGGCGACCGGGAAAGTCATCTCCGGCAGGTCTAAAATTTCGATCATCTGCTGCGGATTAATTCTGATGCCGCCAATTGGCACGCCACCTAATCCTTCCGAACGTGCAGCTGCCAAAGCGGAAGCCAGGGCGATGCCAACATCGGTCGCGCCAGAAATCAGGCTCTCAATACTCTGATGTGCAATCTGTTGTTTACCGATTGCCGCCATTCCCTGTGCGCTTTTATACATATCCAGCACAAAAATCAGAAATGCCGGTGCGCGCGCGATCCACGGCTGGCCGCCCGCTAATGCCGCAATTTTTTGCTTATGCTCTTTATCCTGAACGAGGATTACCGATACCTGCTGCGAGTTAACCGAAGTCGGCGCGTGATACGCCGACAGGATAACTTTATTTAAGATCTCGTCCGCAATCGGCGTTTCTAAAAAACTTCTGTCACTACGGTGTTCTGTCAGTACTTCAACAACGCTTTTCATAACTGTCTCCTGAGCTTAAGGCGACATTCTAGGGCGATTGAGCGAAATGCTATTTGCCACTATGTGCCCGGGACTCTTTTCGGCCTGCGCAGCGCGCGTTTTAATCCCATCAGGCTGATAATCAGCAAACCAGCCGCCGCAATCAGTACCGCCAGAAAAGCCTGATCAAATGCGCTACGGGCCAGCTGCACCAACATTTCAGCTTTATCATTGCTCAGCGTAGCGGCAATGCGTAACGCCTCGTCAATGCTGTCATAAGCGCCATTGCCATTAACCACTCCCGGCGGCAGAGCTAACCCGTGGCTGTAAACCGCAGTCATTAATCCCCCCAGCAGCGTTACGCCAAGTACGCCGCCCAGTTCCCATGCCACATCTTCAATCGCCGCCACCATACCGGCTTTTTCTTCCGGCGTGTTCAGCATAATCGCCGTTGAAGCCGCGGTAAAAGTGCCACCGAGACCAAAGCCGATAATAAACAGGCTGATCAACTGTAAAAGCATATCGCTGTGAGCCAGCAGCACCTGAGCGATAATCCCTAAGGCCGTCAGGGTAAAGCCACCGAGGATAATGCGGCGCTCGCCGAGGCGCGGCATCAGCTTCCCCGCCAGCGGCGCGCCAAGTGCCGCTGCAACCGGCACCGGCAACATAAACAGCGCCGCCATCAGCGGAGACAATCCCAGTACCAGCTGTAAACGCTGAGTCAGTACCAGCTCAATACCGGTCAGCGCAATCATCGAGATAACCGCAATGGCGACGCCGCTGGCAAAATAGCGATTACGAAACAGTGAGAAATCAATCATCGGCTGCGCTGAATGTTTTTGCCGACGGACAAACAAAGCGAGAGAAAATACGCCCACCAGCGCCGCGATTAACAGAGTAATCAGCGATACATCGATTTTACTCAGCTCTTTCAGCGCATAAATCACGCCCACCAGACCTACCATCACCAGCAGCGAGCCGATGACATCACAAGGTCGACGTTGATTGCTGCTTCCGGCGGGAATCAACGCCCAGGCAAAGGGAATCACCATCAGTACAATCGGTACGTTGATTAAAAATACCGATCCCCACCAGAAATACTCCAGCATCACGCCACCCAACACCGGGCCAAGTGCCGCACCACCAGAGGCTACCGCCGCCCAGATTCCAATCGCCATCGCGCGTTCACCTTCATCAATAAATACCTGACGAACAATCGCTAACGTGGCGGGCATCATTGCCGCCGCCCCCACCGCGAGGAACACCCGCGATGCAATCAGCATCTGCGCTGAGGGTGAAAACGCCGCACACCATGATGCCAGCGCAAACAGCGGTAATCCGGTCATAAACAGTCGCTTATGCCCGATACGATCGCTCAGCATACCGGCACCGGGCAACAGCCCGGCGACGACCAGCGGATAGGCGTTGATAATCCATAACTTCTCAGACGCGGAAGCATCCAGCGTCTGCATAATACGTGGCAATGCGGTGTACAGGACCGTCATATCAACAACGATCAAAAAAAGTGTGCTGGTGAGAATTGCCAGTATCAGCCAGCGTTTATTGGCGTGCATAAAAGTGCCTCTGAATCTCAGCTTAAGCTGCCGATCAAAATAGGTGTTGTTAAAATTGAGCAACCGCTCAAGGCCGCACGATAATTGAGCGAGCGCTCAAAATCAAGCTCAGGCAGATGACGATTTAGAGATTGTTGAGAAAGTGAGTGAAGGTGTGAGGTTTAGTGGATGATAAACCGTAACGTCGATTCCCCCCGCCAGGCTTCGCAACATGGCGGAGGTAGGGTATAGTCCGCTTTTTTACGGAGGAACCATGCTGACCAACTCATCCATTCGTCTTAACAAATACATTAGCGAGAGCGGGATCTGTTCTCGTCGCGATGCCGATCGCTATATCGAACAGGGCAATGTTTTTATTAACGGCAAACGAGCTACGGTTGGCGCTCAGGTATTTGCTGGCGATGTGGTGAAAGTAAACGGTCAGCTTATCGAGCCACGTGATGAAGAAGACCTGGTACTTATTGCGCTGAATAAGCCGGTTGGCATCATTACTACCATGGAAGAAGGTGAGCGCGACAACATCAGCGATTTCGTTAACCACAGCAAACGCGTATTTCCAATTGGCCGGCTGGATAAAGACTCCCAGGGCCTGATTTTTCTGACTAACCACGGCGATCTGGTCAATAAGATCTTACGTGCCGGGAACAATCACGAAAAAGAGTATGTGGTCACGGTAAATAAACTGGTGACGGATGAATTTATCCACGGCATGAGCGCAGGCGTACCGATGCTCGGCACGGTGACGAAAAAATGCAAAGTGAAGAAAGAAGCGCCGTTTGTCTTTCGTATCACTCTGGTGCAAGGACTGAACCGCCAGATTCGCCGCATGTGTAAACACTTTGGCTATGAAGTCACCAAACTTGAGCGCACCCGCATTATGAACGTCAACCTGAAAGGGTTGCCGCTCGGTGAATGGCGTGATTTAACCGACGATGAGCTGATTGAGTTATTTAAGCTGATTGAAAACTCTTCGTCTGAAGATAAACCGACGAAGAAAGCACAAGCCAAGCCAGCCGCTAAAAAACCGACGGTTAACCGGCCAAAAATCGCCGAAAAGCCTGAAGGCAACGCGGCTTCCCGTAAGCGCTTTGCACAGCCCGGACGTAAGAAAAAGGGCCGCTAAAATCGTCCATCCTGCTCGTTGGCTGAAGCCAGTTGCAGACGCTCTATTGCAAACGTCTCTCCCTGGTGTGGTGTGGCGTTGACTGGTCCGCAACCAGCTTCAGCCAACGAGCAGGCATTTAACAAGCTATAACATTGATGTCGATACCCACGTCGACTCACTTTGCCCTGCTTAGGGTTACTCAGATTTTTTCAGGTTGATTCTCCGGTGCCGCCGCGATAAAAGCAGGTAACCGAATGCAGGTTTCATACACCGTGCGGCAACGCGGATAATCTCTGAGATCGCAACCCATTCGCAGCGCGTTCGCCCATTGTGGAATCAGACAACAATCAGCCAGTGTCGGCACATCCCCGACGCAGAATTGCCCTGATGAGTTATGTTGCAACAATTGCTCTACGGCGCTTAGCCCTTGCCGAATCCAGTGATCGTACCAGCGTTGTTTCGCTTCTTCAGTAATGTGTAATTCTTCACTCAGGTAATCTAATACCCGCCGGTTATTGATCGGATGAATGTCGCAACTGATGGCACCGGCAATTTCCATTACCCGCATACGGTGCGGATCTTCCGCCGGTAACAGCGGCGTTAACGGGTAATGCCTGTCCAGCCAGTCAATAATCGCCAGCGACTGCCCGAGCGACTCGCCTTTATCCGTTATCCACGCCGGAACCAGTCCCATCGGATTCAGGCGGCTGAACTCTGCTGTTTTCTGTTCGCCCACGCGAATGTTGACCCCGATGGACTGATAATCGATCCCCTTCAGTGCCAACGCAATACGTACGCGGTACGAAGCAGAGCTATTAAAAAAACCGTACAACTTCATTTATTACCTCAAACAATTTCCACAGCAATCGGGGTCAAGCCTTCAATTTGGCCGATGATTACATCCCCCTTCACCACTGCGCCAACGCCTTCCGGGGTGCCGGTAAAAATCAGATCGCCAGGTTGTAGTTCGAAAAAACCGGACAGATAGCTGATGGTCTCATTGACTGACCAGATTAAGTGGCGAATATCGCTACGCTGACGATCTTCGCCGTTAACTTGCAGCCAGACAGGCGCAGCGTTTACGCTGGCAACCCCGGCAGCTTTGTGTATCGGCGCAATTGGGGCAGAGAGATCAAACGCTTTACCGATCTCCCACGGGCGCCCCATTTGCCGCATCTCCATTTGGCGGTCGCGCCGGGTCATGTCCAGACCGGTGGCATAACCCCAGATATATTCGGCGGCGCTTTCCAGTGGAATATCGCGGCCTTTTTTACCAATCGCTACCACCAGTTCAATTTCATAGTGATAATTGTCGGTCTGTGTCGGATAGGGCAATTTCAGCGTTTCACCGGCAGCCACGGCTACCGTCGCATCCGCCGGTTTGCAGAAGAAGAATGGCGGTTCACGATCGGGGTCAAAGCCCATTTCACGGGCATGAGCGGCGTAATTACGTCCGACACAATAAACCCGATGTACCGGAAACTGTTCACTGCTGCCGGCAACCGGCACGGTGACAACCGCAGGTGGTTCAAAGACATATCTGGTCATTTATATTTCCCTGATTAATAACGAGCTTCACGAAATAAGCCCAACGCATCCTGTACTGGTCGATCTGAAAAACTGAACAACACCGTTTCATCGCGGCTCTGAAAAGACACCTCATGCCATGTTGGCACCACGAAAATATCTTTCGCCTGGAAGTTAAAGCTCTGTCCGCCGATAGTGACCTGGCCAGCGCCTTCCACCACATGATAGATAGTGCTGTCGGTGGAGCGTGCAATACGGGAATCAAACCCCTTTGGCAGCAGTTGCAGGAAGGCAGCGATAGACGGCATCGGATATCCTCCGGTTACCGGATTGATATAACGCATCTTGTAGCCATCCCACTCATCAGCCTCAGTCAGAGACATCAGATCGTGCAAAACCTCACGACTGCGGTCATAGCGATAGTTGAAGATTGGCGATGAATTTCCCACCTGGTGGCGTAGCGGCAGCATATTGGCAGCGTAACGCGGCAAATAATCGCCCTCTTTGCGCATCACCGGCTGCTGCTCTTGCGGATGATCTTCCGCAAAACCGCAGCCGAGATAATTGACCAGCGGTAAATCCAGACCATCCAGCCAGATAACCGGTTCATCCCCTGGATTACCGTGGTCGTGCCAGCGCCACTGCGGTGTCAGAATAAAATCTCCTGGCTGCATCGGTGTGCGCTCGCCATCTACCGCAGTGAATGCTCCCTTACCCTCAACAATAAAGCGCAATGCCGACTGGTTATGGCGATGACTTGGCGCAATCTCTCCCGGCAGAATCAGCTGCAACCCGGCATACAACGAGGCGGTAATCGAAGACTGACCGCGCAGCATCGGGTTCTCCAGTACTAATACCCGCCGCACCGCCTCCTTTGCGCCAATCAGCTTTCCGCTCTTCAGCAGCAACGGCCGCACCTCCTGATAGTTCCAGTACGCTGGCGCGCAGTTAGCATTCGGCGTCGGTGGCACCAGACGATGCAGTGACTCCCACAGCGGGGTGAGATTGTGCCCGGAAATATGCTGATAAAACTGCTGACGACCGTTTTCACTACGCTGATTGCTGTTTGACATGAGGAATATCCTTATTCATTCACCACGCCCATCCGGGCAGTTTCAGGTACAGATACCTTCCGGCGGGCAACCCGCGCCAGAACAGTAAGCATCACCATGCAGATGGCGGCGGGAACCGCGATAATGATAAACAGAGTGGCGAAAGAGAAATTCATTGCCATCATCATGCCGCCGCTGAGTGAACCGAAGATCGCCCCGCAACGCCCCACGGCGCTTGACCAGCTGACTCCCGTCGCACGGCTATGGGTCGGATAGAGTGTGGCAGTCAGCGCATTCAGGCCGACCTGCGATCCACTAATACCGATGCCGGTGCCAAAAATCGCCAGCGCCATAAACCACAAGTAGCTTTCGCTCTGGCCAATCATCACGATGCACAGCGCTCCCAGCGCATAGCTCATCGCCAGCACCTTGTAGGGGTTCACTTTGTCCATCAGCGCCCCCAGCAATAACGCGCCTAAGGTGCCACCGATCTGGAAAGCTGCGGTGATCCAGGAAGCGTGCTGTAAATTGATGCCACGTTGATTAAGCAGGGTTGGCAGCCAGCTGGAGAGCAGATAAATGATCAGCAGGCTCATAAAGAAGATTACCCATAATATAAGCGTGATCGCTAACTGACCGCCGCTGAACAGCTGCTGAATACTGCCTTTCTCACTCGCTGCCGGCTCATTCAGCCAGAATTGGGTATTTTCATAGCGCTCGCCGGTTATAGCACTCAGAGTGCGGGCAACAACGGCAGCTGGCAGCTGGCGACGCACCTGCCAGTGAGGTGATTCCGGCAATAGCACCAGCAGCGCAATAACCAGCATTAATGGCAGTACGCCGCCCAATATCAGGATGCCCTGCCAACCGATATGGGGAATCCACTGCGCGCTGATCACTCCGCCTAAGGCCGAGCCCAGCGTAAAGCCACAAAACATCAGGGTGACCAGCGTACCGCGCCGCCGCGCCGGTAAATATTCTGACGTCATGGTGATCGTGTTAGGCATCGCGCCTCCCAGCCCGAGGCCGGTTAAAAAGCGCAGTATCACCAGCGTTTCCAGATTGGGCGAAAAAGCCGAAAGCAGACTGAACGCACCAAACACCACCACACACCACTCAATGACACGTTTGCGTCCAAAGCGGTCGGACAGCGGGCCACACAGCAACGCCCCCATTGCCAGCCCCAGCAGCCCAACGCCAAATAAAGGTGCCAACTCGCCAGCAGTCAGCTGCCAGTGAGCACGAATATCTGGCGCGATAAAGCCAATTGCCGCAGTGTCAAAACCGTCCATCATCACAACCAGGAAACAACAGATGACAACGCGCCACTGCGTTGCGCTAACGGGAGCGGCGTTGATCAGTTCCTGTATTTCACGTCGTTGCGTCATAAGGAATGCCTCGGTCAGAGAGGAAAGGTTGTTTTTTATCTGCCGAGATACTGTTTCGGATAGAAAGAGAAGTACAATGGCTTTTGTGACAATGACATAACATGGAGGTTATATCAGATGGCTAACTGGACGCAGAAACTGAAGCTGCATCATCTCAAAATGCTGGTTGCGCTGGGTGAACAGGGAAACCTGACACAAGTGGCGAAAATGATAAGTATCACCCAGCCCGCGCTGTCAAAATGGCTGACGCAGCTGGAGGACGATATCGGGATTCGACTGTTTGAGCGTCACAGCAAAGGGCTGCGCACTACTCAGGGAGGCAAGTTGCTGTTGCAACATGCGCAGCGGCTGATCAAAGAAATGGAGCGTTCACAGTTTGAAATGGAGCGGTTCAAACAGGGCGGCGATGCCGGTTGCCTGAAAATTGGTTGTTCACCGGTCGCCACCGATTGCGTGGCACAAGCGATTCTGTCTCTGTTACGGGAGATGCCAGGGCTGCACCTCAATATCGAGGAAAAGGTGATGACGCCTCTGCTTGATGAGCTGCTCTCAAGCGGGGTGGATGTGGTGGTGGGGCGTGTCGGAGGACGCGCGTTACAGCTGCCGCTCAATTATAAGGTGCTGTATACCGAACCCGTCTGTTTCGTCGCCCGTCCGGCTCATCCATTAGCCAGCCGACAATACCTTAACTGGAACGATCTCGCCCCCTGGCGCTGGATTGTCTGGCCTGGCGGCACGCCGATTCGGTTAAGTATCGATCGCAGCCTGGCGGATAACGGGGTGATGTTTCCGGAAAAAATTCTCGAATCGGCCTCAATGAACGTGACCAGCCATCTGCTGCAAAGTAGCGATATGATCTCGATTCTCTCTTTACGCCTGGCCGAACGCTATGCCAGCCAGGATAAGCTCGCGATTCTCAATCTGCCACGCATTGAGCAGAAAGGCAGTGTTGGCGTCTTCTGGCGCAATAATGAAGCGCCTTCACCCGCGCTGAACTGCTTTCTGGCACACCTTAACCGCAGTGTCGCTGTAGGGGCCTGCCGCCAGAATTAGATACAACAGTCAGTGAGATAAAATGCGTGATGAAAATAACTACAGAGCATTTAATTATACGTCAGGTTTATCAGCACTGTGGTACTGATATTTCCTGAGGTGGCCTTTCCCTGAGTACTATAAACTCGCGCCCGCAACGGAAAATTAACTGATTTATCACTGGCTACTTTTATATTCATGGTAGTCTTGTCGCCCAGATTACTGCCCGTTTCAGCGTTTTGTAACTGTACAGCAACATTTTTTGCGTACTCATCTCCAGTGGCATTCGCATAAATTGTGCTGTCAGAACTGTCGGCATTACCTGAAAAAGTCGCTGTCACACTTGAGGTTCCCGTCGGACATTTGCTGAGGGTGAAGTTAAAAGGTATCCAGTCTGAATAAGAATTGGCATTAATTAATTTTACTGACGGAATTTTCTGCCCCAGATTGATATTGTACGTACCGCTATTATCGATGTTGCAGGATGAAGCAGCAACCCTCCCAGTAATATTAATCGTCACATTGTCGGCAGCAAATGTCTTGACGCTTAATAATAGAATCAGCGGAACTAAGATTAGTTTACTCATTAATTTTAATAAAAAAGTCATAAAAGATCCTTCACATGAGCACCATCACCACACGCTGATTTATTATTGATAAGTCAACGTCATGGTTGCTGTTGCATTGGCGCTACCTGGCTTAACCGTTTTTTGGGTCTGAAAATACCTTGCAGTAAAAGCTCCCGGTGGAAATTCCTGCCCACCTTCTGATGTTTTTAGCACTACATTAGTATTATTTTTCAATGGCGTAGAGCCATACAATAATTGTATGCCAACACCAGTAGCAACATCAGGGTTTCCTTTACCTGTTAATGCGATAACACTATTGTCAGCCGTATCTTCGTCCTGCGTAAAATTCATTGTGGCGTTGATTCTGGCTCCGGCATCGCAACTCAGCCCCACCGTAAACAGGCTGTCGCCTTTAGTCGATCCAACAGCATTAAAAGTATCAGCAAAAACAGTGTCCAGAGGGACAGTAACGTTAGAGCTACTGACAGAACAGGCCAACACTTTTACAGTTGCTGTGAGGTTCACTGGAATAGTCAGCAATATTGGCCCGTTTACCGTCCCTTGTCTCAGGACAACATTGGCAACTCTGCCAGAAATATTTCCGGATAGCATGGGTTGCTCGGTCTTAATAAATTGGAATAAGTTCTGTATATAAATCGGATAGGGACCTCCAGAACCACTATTCCATAATCCCGTCAGATTGATTGTGTTATTACCAGATCTGATGTAATAGCCTGTTCTGCCGGGATCACTTAGCCCCCCACTGACTCCCATAATTAAGCCTACGCCGTTGACACCTGTCGAGAAGACGGCCTTATTTCCAAAGATTGGTGTTTTTGTACTGTTCGGAATTGCTGACTCTAAATTTATGTAAAAACTGTCGTTATTTTTTATTGAGCAAGAAGCAACTTCCTGCATGTTACCGCTTAAAACATTAGAAAATGATTCACCGACAGATTTATCACGCTGGACAGATATTGTCCCCCCCGAGACAGAAATGCTGTTAACATTCTTTGTACAGGTAACTGACGCTAAAGCGTTATTTCCGGTAATTAATAATAGAAAACAGGCTAACCCTGTAATGGATTTAAACGAGTTATTAATCAAAAAATATATTTTATACACCAGCATATCATTATTCCTCAGCGACATTGGCCGCTAATATCCAGAATACCGTGCGAGTTATTCGGTAAAGAGTAATCGACACTGCACTGTTCATCAGGAGCATGGCCCCACTTAACGTTTAATTGCCCCTTAACTTTCAGCCCCGTCAGATATACCTGACCCGCATCGCCAACAATAAATCCCTGATCCTCTTTCGATGCCCGGTCTGTCACTGTCGCACCGAATGGCACCGGCTTTCCGCCAGGCCTTATGATTGTCATCAGGACGCGTGAACCTACACTGACTTTATAATTAGCCATGACAACAGCACCGCGTGTTGGCACCACTGTTTGCGTCGTTAATGCCAATTCCGTGTCATCTTTTAGCGTTTGTGTATCCAGCGTAAGATCGTTTTTACGGTATGGACTGACGTACGGAACAATGGTGTAACCGCGAAAGTCAGTGCGAACACCTGTTTGATTTTGAACACCAACGCCTTTAGCACCAGGCGCGGCTATCAGCGCTATCGTCTCCCCTTGAGGCTGCCCGAATGTCACACCGTATTCATGCGCGACTATACCGCCCTGCAGACCATAATTTACGCGTTGTGTATAGTTGTCTCTTGCATAACCACCCGTTACTTCACCATAGGTCGCACGCCAATTAGCATTAACGCCACCAGTATTACCATTGCCCTGAGTTCCATAACCTTCCTGTACATTCCAGCTCAGATTATTACGTTCAAGAAGCGTTCCGCCGATATTCACGCTATTAGTTGAATGACCATTTTTACTGGTATTCATCATGTAATTAACATACGTAGGATGGTTACGGAACAGACGATCCAGCGGCACGCTGACGTTGACTGCCAGTAACTGATCCCTTTCGTAAATACGGCTCCCTTCCCAGCCGGTCGTTGTTGCGGTTGTTGCGCTTAAGGCGTTACGGTTATAGCTGTAGCTAATCCCTATGCTGATACCACTGTATGAGTTGTTGTAGCTGGTACCATATGACGCCATACTCCGGCCAGTACTCCAGTAATCCTCACGGACGGCGGTCAATGCAATGCTCCCCCAGCCTTGCCATAAAGACTGGTTCAGCGTCATCTCCGCGCGATTTCGACGCCGTTCCTTTACCGCAGTTGAGCTGTCATTGACATAGGTATCTAATACTTCCTGCATATTCCAAAAACCTTTGGTGCCATAACGGTAACCCGACATCGCGAAATTCGTCCCGGTTTCAACGAAGTTTTTGCTGTAGCGGATCCGCCACGACTGACCACTCTCCTGTTGGTCATTTTTTCGCGTTGACCATGCCTGAGTCATATCAACAGAGATCGCCCCAAGGTCGCCCAGGTTTTTCCCCTGGCCCAGTGACACTGACTGATAGTGACTGCTGACTTGTCCGCCACCATAGAGAGTAAACCCCCACGGCAAGCCATAAATTGCCGTAGCTTCCATAAGTGGAGTTTTATCTGCGATGCTATCGTTTGAACGATAAACCCCTGATGTCAGGCTGTACTTTAAGCGCCCCGTTCGCTGCAATACCGGCAGCGAGGCATAAGGGACAACTAACTGCTGTTCGCTACCGTCAGATTCCTTTATCGTTACAAACAGATCACCCGATCCCCCTGTGGGGTACATATCATTAATTTCAAAACTACCCGGCGAGACGTAGGTCTGATACACAATATAACCATTCTGCCTGATGGTAACTTGCGCGTTAGTTCGGGCAATGCCGCGCACCACGGGCGCATAGCCTTTGAGACTTTCAGGCAACATATCATCGTCTGAGGCGAGCTGTGCTCCTCTGAAAGGAATACTGTCGAATACCTCGGAGGGTGTGGTGGTATCCCCCAGGGTCAACTGACTTTTCAGATCGATTAAATTACGCCTGGCATAAGTGTACACAGTATTCCATTTGCTGACCGTCTCATCCCTGGCATCAGCGCTGGTTCTGGACCAGGTGGTATAATTACGGAATCGCCAGGGGCCGACATTAATACCTGGCCGCAGATTGATATATTGGCTGTTAGCGTCGCTACCCTGACTGCTGTCGACGTAATTATTAGCTCCGCTGACGCTATAGTTAATTAAGAATGCTGAAATACCATCATCCCATTGTTTAGCGTCCACCCAACCCCGAACAGAATTGCTGACTAATGACTGTGGGAAACTCAGCAATAGCTGTTGCCGGCCGAATATGAAATCGCTACTGACATCTGGTACAGCCTGCAAATTAGCGCAATTGAAACCAGCGACATTTAAATCTGGAATTTTTTTTACCAGCACTCCCCAGTTTTCGAGATCGCTGATTTGAAGACAGGGCTGCAAAGTCTCGATTCCAGCCTGATTCTTCATCATGCGAAACTCAACCTCGCGGGTTTCCATCATTGTATTATTCAGATAAATATCTACACGATAGGTTCCCGGAATTTGTCCACCTTTTTTCTCAAAGATAGACAAATCGGCTGCCATTTGATCGGGCGCTGTTAATTCCAGTAGTGCTGGATTAAAATAATCCTCTGCTTGTGCATATTCCATCAATCCTGCCGCCAGGGCTAATTGGGCTGCAAAAAAATATGCCAGTCTGGTTAAATATTGTTGATTAGTTTTATTTTTGCGATTAATGATGTTCATCCTTAATCCCTTAGGCTCTGTAGTAAATATGTTCTTTTTTATTGTTATTTAAGCCCATGCTTCTCGGAATATGCTGCTACTGGCTATTTGTGTACTGTTTTCCAAAACCACCGTAATCGTTAATTAACGCCCAGGAAACGCTGCCTGATGCGCCTGTGGGCATAGTGAACGTAGCCTGAGAGTGAGGCATCACATAGGTCGCGGTCTTTATTTCCTTCCCGCCTACTTTTACCGACTGGAAGTTCATTACGAACGGTGTCGGATTAGTGACAGTCAGCTGATTACCGGACTGACGCCAGTGAAGTTTAGCGGCCACATCTTCCGGAACGCCGCGAAGAGTTTGAGGCCGATAAATCAGTTTTATGCGAGTTTTAACCGCGATCTGCAGGGTATTAGTCGCTTCGTTTTTGTTTGCGGCCGGGATCGTTTTTATGTTCAACCAAAAAAGGGATTCACGATCTTCCGGGAGATGACCCCCCGTGCGTACGACTCGCAGCACGTTCTGCTGATTACCTTCCAGACGAAACAGCGGAGGTGTAACAATAAAAGGCGCTTTACCTGCACCATTATCCGAGTTTTCCGCCCAGGACTGGATAAGGTAAGGAATGGTATCCGTATTAGTGACGTTTATAGCGGCTTCTTTTTTTGCACCCTCATAGATTAAGCGAGTACCGCCTACAGTCACTCCACCCGCTCCCGCCGCCTGAGCAAAGCTTGTGGTTAGAAGTAAAATAATTGATAAAGCCTTAAGGCAGTTTTTCATAACATCCACTCCGGATAAATATACGGACTGGTTATATCCAGTCCGTATATATTTTAACCCCGCCCGGTAATGGGCAAGTTTCAATCACCGCTTAGTTATAAGCAATTGTAAACTGACTGGTCGAGTTAGCCGGGCCTGCTTCAACTTTGTCTGCAATCGAGAGATAGCGTGCGACAAAATTAAGACTATTTTCACCCTGAACAAGATCGTAGACAGAAGAGTCTATATATAACGGCACAATTGCATTCTGAGCATCAGTAATCTGAATTCCGACCCCAGTTGCAACGTCAGTATCTGCAGTGAGTGCCAGAGCGGTGTTATCGCCATTAGCTGATTTTCCGTCAAACTTCACAGTTGCACTGGTAACAGTTGAAGGACAATCTGTCAGCTTTATGGCAAAACTCGTTGGAGCCGCTGTTTTACCTGCACCGCCATCCAGCGACGTACGGTTAACTGTGCCTAAGGTCACCGTCAGGGGATTACCCGGATTATTCACCACAGTGCAGGCCTCATCGGTAATACTGCCGACAAAGTTAATCCGGCCATCCTCAGCGAAGACATTTACGGATGAAAAAAGACTTGTTGATAGAATTGTTGCTACAAATAATTGCTTTTTCATATCGAACTTCCATTTCATTATGTTTACTAATTTCATGGGATAGAGATCCTGGCACTATAATTAAATCAATCACGCTAATCACAATGTTTATCAAAATTACTTGATATCATCTGTGTATATGAATTTAAGAAACATCTCGGTTTTGCCGTGAGAAAATATACAGTTATTAGGATATTTCTTTGAATGAAGTAATGTTAAATATTCTTATTAAGAGAAAAATATATAAATAACAACGAATTAGCCGGTTATGGCCAGACTCCTGTAACACTCCTTAAGTTTTATCTTGCAGCATAAATAAAGAACACAGTTTATTTATTAAATCATTGTTATATATGAATATAATTTCTTAAGAAAAAAATCTTAAGCTGCTGTATGATCACTTAAGAAATTTATTGCTTCAAGTTATAGGTTATTGAATTTATGGAAAAAATACTACTGGAAAACATTGTGATCTTCAGTCCCTCCGATCGTACGCTTACTCCATTGGGATTGCGCGGCAAGGAGACCCTTATGAACACTCCTGTAAGCCGATTTCTGCTATTACTCTTGCATAATCACGGAGAAGTAGTGAGTCAGGAAAAAATATTTAAAGAGGTCTGGGAAAAGCACGGACAGCTGGTGACTGCGAATACTTTATATCAAAATGTTTCACTTCTACGCAAAAATTTGCGTAGCGCAGGCATCTTACACTCCACGGTAAAAACCATTCCTAAGATAGGATTCACCTTTATAGGGGCGGTTGATTTTATTGAGAAAGAAGAAAAAATAGCAGATCCGATATTGTTGGAAGAACTGTCAGATGACAATACAGAAACGCCTCCTGAGAAGGCTATACCAGAGAAAAATTCGTGGATAAAAAGTTTGAATTTGAAAATAATCATTCCTGCTTTATTTTTTCTGGTATTAGCCATCATAATTTACTTTTCCTTAATCGCTTCGCCAATACACCGCGAACAGCTTGTCTACGCTCACAATAAAATAGCGCGTATAAATGATTGTAACGTCTATGTAGACAACAATAACTTCAAGGCAAACTGGGATAAATATGTAGGCCTGTTGAAAGATAAGGAGTTTACCTGTTCATCAAACGAATTTATGTACCTGACGAAAGTTCAGGAAGCCAATAAGGATGTTTTTGCAATGATTTGTTCATCGGAAACTGATAAAGGCTTACGATGTGTAACACGCTACAAAATTATAGAAAACAGTATTGCTACGATATCGGAGTAATCGTCCATTAATCAATTAAGTACTCAAATTTTCTACGTTCTTATATTGCAACCAATCGGCAACGTTAAGTGTTAATCAGCTAATAATTTTGGCGTATCAGATGGCGATAATCGTCGATGGCGTAACTCGTTAAGGCTTAAAAGTCTGCTAAACAATGAGCATCTAAAGCAAGGTATCGACTCTGACTTCAGAATGCTGATGATTTTCCGGTATTTTTATCATACTTTTGGCAATGTGCCCCCCAGGCAACTCAAGCGTTTACCTGTAAGACGCACCATCGACAATGTCATCCACTCTCTCTTTGAGCTGTTCTGAGTACAGGTGAAGCCTAATCAATGTCCTGATGCCAAAGTTCACAAGGATAACTTCGTACAAAACAGAAGCGTTATGTACAACGTTTATCGCCCAAAAATTTAAACCGCTTGCGCGCAAGCCCAGGCCGAGCTCCATGCCCACTGGAAGTTATAACCGCCTAACCAACCGGTGACATCGACCACTTCACCGATAAAGTACAAACCGGCCACCTCACGCGCTTCCATGGTTTTGGATGAAAGCTGAGTGGTATCGACCCCGCCCAGCGTCACTTCGGCGGTGCGGTAGCCTTCAGTGCCATTTGGCTGCACCCGCCACTGGTGCAGCGTCGCCGCCAGTTCACTCTGCTGACGACTGTTCAGCTGCTTAAGCGTGACGTCCGGCACAATCGCCAGCGTTTGCAGCACCTCAATCAACCGCTTCGGCAACACTTTTGCCAGGGTATTTTTCAGGCTCTGATTCGGATGAGCCGCGCGCTCTTCATTAATAAACGCTTCCAGATCCTGCGCTGGCGACAAATCGATGGTAATAAACTCACCCGGTTGCCAGTAGCTGGAAAGCTGTAATACCGCCGGACCGGAAAGCCCACGATGGGTAAACAGCATCGCTTCTTTAAACACCGTGCCGTCTTCAGCGCTCATTACCGTCGGCAGCGATACGCCGGAAAGCGTCTGCAAATGGTCGAGTAAAGGTTTATGCAGGGTAAAGGGCACCAGTGCGGCGCGCGTCGGGAAGACCCGCAGGCCAAACTGTTCAGCCAGTTTGTAACCGAACGGCGTGGCACCTAAGCCCGGCATGGATAAGCCACCGCTGGCGATCACCAGTTTTTCCGCCTGCACCGTGCCGCCATTCAACTGCAGGGTATAACCCTGCTCATCGCGTTCGACATTCAACACTTCACTGCGCAGGCGCAGCGTGACATTCCCCTGCTGACACTCTTTCAGCAGCAGCTCAACAATCTGTTGCGCCGAGTCATCGCAGAACAGCTGACCAAGCGTTTTTTCATGCCAGGCAATGCCGTGACGGTTAACCAGATCGATAAAATCCCACTGGGTGTAACGCGCCAGTGCCGATTTGGCAAAATGCGGGTTGTGCGACAGATAGGCCGCCGGTTCGGTATAGAGATTGGTGAAGTTGCAGCGCCCGCCACCGGACATCAGAATTTTGCGTCCTGGCTTTTTGCCGTTATCCAGCAGCAGCACCCGGCGACCGCGCTGGCCTGCCTGTGCGGCGCAGAACAGTCCTGCGGCCCCGGCGCCTATGATGATAACGTCAAACTTTTCCACAACTCACTCCTGCCGGCTGGCAAAAAACGCTGATTGTAGAGAGTTGCTGGCGGTGATGCCAGCGTAACAAAACTGTTGGGAAAGTAACACAATGTAACCGTTTAATTTATAGGCTTTTTTCACCCCCTAATCGGGTCTTATTACGCTTTAATGTCAAAAAAAGTCTATATTTCACTTTCCCCCGGCGCGGTTTGTCGCTGATAATGCGCCGCGTTCATGTCCTCCAAAATGGCGTAACGCTTATGCTGCATCTGTTTGCTGGTCTTGATTACCATACCGGCCTGTTATTAGTACTCGCTCTGATGTTTGTGCTGTTCTACGAAGCTATCAACGGCTTCCATGATACCGCCAACGCAGTAGCTACTGTTATTTATACCCGTGCAATGCGCTCGCAATTAGCGGTTGTTATGGCCGGGGTATTTAACTTCTTTGGCGTTTTGCTGGGCGGTTTAAGCGTTGCCTATGCAATTGTCCACCTACTCCCCACCGATTTACTGCTCAATGTAGGATCGGCTCACGGGCTGGCGATGGTCTTTTCCATGCTGCTCGCCGCGATAATCTGGAACTTAGGCACCTGGTATTTCGGTTTGCCTGCGTCCAGCTCCCATACGCTGATTGGTGCCATTATTGGTATCGGTCTGACCAACGCGTTGCTTACTGGCACCTCGGTGGTCGATGCGCTTAATATTCCCAAAATGATCGGCATTTTCATGTCGTTAATTTTGTCTCCGATTATTGGTCTGGTAGTAGCAGGTGGTCTGATTTTCCTGCTGCGTCGTTACTGGAGCGGCAATAAAAAACGTCGCCGTATCCATATGACACCCGCCGAGCGCGAGAAGATCGACGGTAAGAAAAAGCCGCCATTCTGGACGCGCATCGCCCTGATCGTTTCCGCTATCGGCGTGAGCTACTCACACGGCGCGAACGATGGTCAGAAAGGTATCGGCCTGATTATGCTGGTATTGATCGGCGTGGCACCTGCAGGCTTCGTGGTGAACATGAATGCTTCCGGTTACGACATCACGCGTACCCGCGATGCGGTCAACCATCTCGAGCAGTATTACCAGCAGCACAGCAAAACGCTGGCGCACATTATCGAGATGGCACCACCGGCCGTGCCAACGCCGGAACAAGTGCCAAGCGGTCCGACTGAGTTCCACTGTGACAGCGCCCGCGCCCTGTCGGCGATTCAACAAGCTCAGGGTCTGCTGAATAATCTGCAGAGCTATGACAGCCTGAACGTCGATCAACGCGCCCAGATGCGTCGTCTGTTGATGTGTATTTCCGACACCGCCGATAAAGCGGCGAAACTGCCGGAAACCAGCGCGGATGACAAACGCTTCCTCAATAAGCTGAAAGGCGATCTGCTGAATACCGTTGAATATGCACCGGTGTGGATTATTATTGCGGTTGCGCTGGCACTGGCGATTGGCACCATGATTGGCTGGCGTCGTGTGGCGACCACCATTGGTGAGAAAATCGGTAAAAAAGGCATGACTTATGCTCAGGGGATGTCGGCGCAGCTGACCGCAGCGGTGTCAATTGGCGTGGCAAGTTATACCGGAATGCCGGTATCCACCACCCATATCCTCTCCTCTTCCGTAGCCGGTACCATGCTGGTTGACGGCGGCGGCGTACAGAGTCGCACCATCAAGAGCATCGCGCTGGCGTGGGTATTTACCCTGCCAATCTCGATTTTGCTTTCTGGTAGCCTGTACTGGATTGCATTGCGGTTTATCTGATAGCAGTGTCTTTAAGGGCGGCAGTGATTAACTGCCGCCCTTTTTCATTTCAGTGCCGGCATTCAGTGCCAGATTGCTAATCCTACCAGGCTGAGCACCACCAGCCCACAGAGCGCGCTGGTCAAAATAAACTGCCCACGCAGCCGCTGGCAGCGGCGAATAAACTCATCGTCATGATGATCGCGATAACGCTCCGCCCAGATATAGCGCACCAGCCGCACCTGCTTACTCGGCTGTCCATGCGAGGTAAAGAAGCCTGCGCCATCAACGTATTGATAAAGTAATGGGTCACAGCCGCGCAGCACCACCAGCAGCGCACGCAGAGAAGAGTAATACCGCGCCATATTCACTAAACAAACCACACATAACGCCCAAAACAATGCGATGGTGCTGATCATGATCCCCTCCCGGCTAATTACCGCAGGGACAGTTTTCAACGGGTCACGCTGAACACGCCCCACAACTTATTGCCAACCATTATTGAACCGGACCGAATTGTTTTTTATAAAAGAAGATGGCGACCATCAAGCGATGTTGAGACCGTCATACTTCAGTGTAGGAGATATGCTCAATTTTTTTCCAGCGATGTTTCACCGCTTACGACAAAATGGAAAAAATTTCACATTGATCGCTATCGCAAAGGATGCGTCTGGCAACAACATCTGTTAACAATTAGCGCTATACTCAAGGTATAACAAAGTGATGCGGGCAGCACATGCGCCTCATGGCAGGCATCTAATGGAAGGAGTTTAATAATGGCTTATAAACATATTCTGATAGCAGTAGATCTTTCCCCGGAAAGTAAACTACTGGTCGAAAAGGCAGTCTCGCTGGCACGCCCTTATGACGCCAAAGTGTCACTGATTCATGTTGACGTAAACTATTCCGATCTCTATACCGGGCTGATTGATGTCAATCTCGGTGATATGCAGAAACGCATCTCCGAAGAGACCCACAGCGCGCTGACCGAACTTTCGCAGAGCGCCGGTTACACCATCAGCGAAACGCTGAGCGGTAGCGGTGATTTGGGCCAGGTGCTGGTTGATGCGATTAAAAAATACGATGTGGATTTAGTGGTTTGCGGACATCACCAGGATTTCTGGAGCAAGCTGATGTCATCCGCACGCCAGCTGATTAACACCGTCCACATTGATATGCTGATCGTGCCACTGCGCGATGAGGAAGACGACGAGTAATTACCACGCTGATTCCGGTCTTCCCCCAGAGGGTGGGGGAAGCGGAATTACGCCAGCGGGGGATAAATATCAAAGCGGTGGCTTTTGGTAGTCACCGCAGATTGCGTGACCACTTCTGCCAACGGCGGCGCATAGTCAGGGCGCTTTACCACCACGCGTTTCTTCGCCAGTAAACGAGCCGGTTCCAGCAGGCCATCCGCGTCTTCATCAGCACCGACCAGAGTCTGAAATACCCGCATCTCTTTCTTTACCAGCGCACTTTTCTGCTTGTGCGGATACATCGGATCAAGATAAACCACATCAGGCGGCGGCGTAATATCGGTCAGCGCCGTCAGGCTCGAAGCATGTAATAACGTCAGACGCTCACGCAGCCAGCCGCCAATCTCCGCATCCTGATAGCCACGTTGCAGGCCATCATCCAGCAGTGCCGCTACCACCGGATTACGCTCCAGCATCCGTACATGGCAACCCACTGACGCCAGCACAAATGCATCGCGGCCTAATCCGGCAGTGGCATCCACCACGTCCGGCAGATAGCCACTTTTGATACCGACCGCTTTGGCAACCGCTTCGCCGCGCCCGCCACCAAATTTACGACGATGCGCCATCGCGCCGCCGACGAAATCGACAAAGATACCGCCCAGCTTCGGCTCATCGCGTTTGCGCAGCTCAAGATGCTGCGGCGTCATCACCAGCGCCATCAGCGCCTCGTCGTCATGCTCTAACTGCCAGCGCTGCGCTAAAACAGATAAGGCGCCGTTATCGGCGCCTGACTCATTGATTAAACAGATCTTCACGCGCGGCGTTATCCCTTAATGCCGTAATGATCCAGCATCGCGTCGAGCTGCGGCTCACGGCCACGGAAGCGTTTAAACAGCTCCATTGGTTCTTCAGAACCGCCGCGCGTCAGGATGTTATCAAGGAACGACTGACCGGTTTCGCGATTGAAAATACCCTCTTCTTCAAAACGTGAATACGCATCCGCCGCCAGCACGTCGGCCCACAGATAGCTGTAGTAACCGGCCGCATAACCACCGGCAAAGATATGGCTGAAGGCGTGCGGGAAACGGCCCCATGACGGGCTTGGTACTACCGCCACCAGCTTTTTAATTTCTGCCAGCATGGTCAGGATTTGCGCGCCCTGTGCCGGATCGAATTCAGCATGCAGGCGGAAATCAAACAGGCCAAACTCCAGCTGACGCAGAATAAACAGCGCCGCCTGGTAGTTCTTCGCCGCCAGCATTTTGTCCAGCAGCTCCTGCGGTAGCGGCTCGCCGGTTTCGTAATGACCGGAGATAAACGCCAGCGCTTCCGGCTCCCAGCACCAGTTTTCCATAAACTGGCTTGGCAGCTCGACTGCATCCCATGGCACACCGCTGATACCTGACACTCCCGGCGTTTCAATGCGCGTCAGCATATGATGCAGGCCGTGACCAAACTCGTGGAACAGCGTGGTGACTTCGTCATGGGTAAACAGCGCAGGTTTGCCACTCACCGGACGGTTAAAGTTACAGGTCAGATAAGCGACCGGTTTTTGCAGCGTGCCATCTGCTTTACGCATCATGCCAACGCAGTCGTCCATCCATGCACCGCCGCGTTTGTGCTCGCGCGCATAGAGATCAAGATAGAAACTGCCGCGCAGTTCGCCGCTCTCATCGAACAGATCGAAGAAACGCACATCGTCGTGCCAGACATCGACATCTTTACGCTCTTTCGCCGTAATGCCGTAGATGCGTTTTACCACTTCAAATAGACCGTTTACCGCGCGCTCTTCCGGGAAGTACGGGCGCAGCTGCTCGTCGCTGATGGCATACAGATGCTGTTTCTGCTTCTCACCGTAGTAAGTCAGATCCCACGGCTGCAGTTCGCTGATACCGTGCTGTTGCTCGGCAAAAGCCCGCAGTTGTGCCAGCTCTTGCTCGGCCTGAGGACGCGCGCGTTTCGCCAGATCGGTCAGAAACTCCGTCACCTGCGCCGGGTTTTCCGCCATTTTGGTCGCCAGCGATTTATCGGCATAGGAGTCAAAGCCGAGCAGCTGTGCCAGCTCATGACGCAGCGCCAGCTCTTCCGCCATCACTTCGCTGTTATCCCACTTACCGGCATTCGGCCCCTGATCGGAAGCACGCGTCGAGTAAGCACGATACATCTCTTCACGCAGCGCCTGGTTATCGCAATAGGTCATTACCGGCAGGTAGCTGGGAATATCCAGCGTCAGCAACCAGCCCTGTTGTTCTTTGGCTTCGGCCTGTGCCTTTGCTGCCGCCAGCGCGCTTTCCGGCATACCGGAGAGCTCCGCTTCGTCGGTGATCAACTTGCTCCAGCCCATGGTGGCATCCAGCACGTTATTGCTGTAGGTCGAACCCAGTTCAGACAGGCGCGCAGCGATTTCGCCATAGCGTTTTTGCTTCTCTTTCGACAAGCCGATACCTGACAGCTCAAAATCGCGCAGTGCATTATCCACTGCTTTTTGCTGCGGCTGGCTGAGCGCAGCATAGCTGTCGCCCTCTTTCAGATCGCGATAAGCCTGATACAGGCCTTCATGCTGGCCAACCCAGGTGCTGTACTCGGACAGCAGCGGCAGCGTCTGCTCATAGGCCTGACGCAGTTCCGGGCTGTTTTTAACGGAATTCAGATGGCTGACCGGCGAGAACAGGCGACCAAGGCGATCGTCCACTTCGGCCAGCGGCTGGCAAAGATTATCCCAGGTGTAAGGCGCGCCCTGAGCAACGGTTTTCTCTACCGCTGCACGGCAATCATCAAGTGCCGCCTGAACGGCTGGCACAACGTGTTCTGGTTTGATTGCGGAAAAAGGAGGAAGCGTAAAAGAAGAAAGTAACGGATTGGTCATAGCGCAGTCCTTATGGTTGTGAGTGGCGCTGCTTTGCGCGCAATCTGGCAATCTGATTAACATGCGGTTAAGTGTAGCGAAAATCAATGGTCGTCGGTCGAGTTGGCGACAACATAAGCAGCCTGATAAAAAACCCCTGTCGACTTTTCAGCAATTTTTCTCTCTTCCAGGTATACTATCGCCATATACGCGCCCGCATCGTCTGCGCAGCTATCGCCCCTCTCCTGCTTCGTCAGGAACGCACCGGATATCACCAAAGTTATGTTGAGTTATCGCCACAGTTTTCACGCCGGCAACCACGCTGACGTTCTTAAGCACACCGTACAAAGTCTGATCATCGAAGCACTGAAA
Source organism: Winslowiella sp. 2C04 (assembly GCF_050037805.1). Classification (NCBI taxonomy): domain Bacteria; kingdom Pseudomonadati; phylum Pseudomonadota; class Gammaproteobacteria; order Enterobacterales; family Erwiniaceae; genus Winslowiella; species Winslowiella sp. 2C04. The sequence goes on from NZ_CP188300.1 coordinate 4,541,269, forward strand.
GAGAAAGAGAAACCTTTTCTCTATCTCGACACCCATGCGGGTGCCGGACGCTATCAGCTGAGCGGTGAGCATGCAGAGCGCACCGGCGAATATCTGGAAGGCATTGCGCGCATCTGGCAACAGGACGATCTGCCGGAAACGCTGCTGCCTTATATCGATGCGGTTAAAGCGCTGAATAAAAACGGTAACCTGCGTTTTTATCCGGGTTCGCCGCTGATTGCCCGCCACCTGCTGCGTGAAGATGACAAACTGCAGATGACGGAACTGCACTCCAGTGATTTTCCAATGTTACGCAATGAGTTTCTGAAAGATAACCGCGCGCGCACTGAAAAAGCCGATGGTTATCAGCAGCTGAAATCGAAGTTGCCACCTCACTCACGCCGTGGCCTGATTTTAATCGATCCCCCTTACGAGCTGAAAACTGACTATCAGGACGTGGTTAAAGGCATCCAGGAAGGCCACAAACGTTTTGGTACCGGCGTGTTCGCCCTGTGGTATCCGGTGGTACTACGCCAGCAAATTAAGCGTATGTGTAAGGATCTGGAAGCCACTGGCATTCGTAATATTCTGCAGATTGAACTGGCGGTGCGTCCGGACAGCGATCAGCGCGGCATGACCGCTTCCGGAATGATCGTGATTAACCCACCGTGGAAACTGGAAAAGCAGATGCGCGACCTGCTGCCGTGGTTGCATAAAACGCTGGTTCCTGCCGGCACCGGCCATACCAGCGTCAATATGCTTGTCCCGGAATAATCACTGACCACGGTTTGAATCGATAAGCATCCGCCAGCACGCTGCTGGCGGATTTTTTTTGCCCGTTATTCGATCCCGCTCGAAACTTCCGCCCGTTAAAAATAGTAATTTTGCGTAATCTTTCAGGGGCTTTACCTGTCAGGAGCACAAGGATGCTGCGCAATGAAAACCACGCCACAATATTGCCGCTTTAATCACGGTAGCGTGATTCTGCCGGAAGGTTATCAGGACCGGACGGTAAATGTTTTTATCTCTGAACAACCCGCCGCGCCGGGCGTTAATATCTCCCGCGATATTTTGGCTGACGGCGAGACGGCGGCAGCCTATATCGATCGCCAGCTATTACTGCTGAATCAGCAACTGACCGACTGGAAACTGCAGGAACGCCAGCCCGTCTGGCTGGGCGATCAACTGTTACCTGGTGAGTGTGCGCTCACAAACTATCGCTACGATAGCCGCTGAATCTGGCAGCAACAGGCGATATTTGCTGTCGGGCAGACGCAGCTGCTGGTGTTTACCCTAAGCAAATCCAATCCGCTAAATGATTCTGACACTCAGCTGTTCAGCAGCCTGCTTGGCAGCTTTGCTTTCCATCGTTAACAACAGGGATTGTTGCTATGTATGAAGCAGCACGTATCGGGGACGATATCGGCCACTCAGATGCGCTGGCTGGGATGCTGGCTGGCACACTGGTCGGTGGCCTGATCGCAACAGCCGGTGGCATTGCAGCCGGAGCACTACTGGTTGCCGCCAGCCTGGCGGTTGGCTATCTGGCCGTTGAGGCCGCCGAGTCTGCACGTAGCGAAATGAGTGAGAACGGCAGGGGCAGAGTGCGTAAAAGGGGCACCATTCGTAGCGGCTCGCCAGACGTATTTATCAACGGTCGCTCCGCCGCAATTGCCGGTGGAAGTGATAAGGCGTGTACGTAATGGGGAAGATGTTTTAGTTTCTACAAAACAAGAAGCAAGAGCTATTGCCCGAGCTGTTGAACACGGTAAACCCATGATGCATGCACCTCACGTTAATCCATTAACAGGATCAACAGCAGGCCGATTACCTCATGCGCATCCAAATCAACATCTTAGTAACCACGGGCATATTTTTTATGGGCAAGATTAAATGAGCTATTTTATATTATATTTTGAACAACGTTCTAAAAATGGAACGCACCATGATCAGTGTAAGGATATTAACGTTTACTCCATTGATGGTGAGATTTCAGAAGGCACGGTGTCTGTTATGTATAAAGGAGCTAACGTTGAGAGCAGTATTTTATCCTCCAGAATGGATGCAACATTATTTTATATTTTTAATAAACCGACACGGTTAGTATCTGTTGCTCAAAGAGTTAGAGATAAGTTATTCAAATTTTTAAAAGGAAGAGTTGGCTTGGGATTTGACTGCTATTTTTTTGTTCTTGACTTGCCAGGCAGTTGGCCTGCTAAAGTAAGTATAGTTGAATCCCCTGTAGAAATAACCATTTCTGAGCTAAAGGATTTCTTTAAATCAGGTATTAAAACTGTTCTTTTCAAAATATTGAAATAGAGGTTGATATTTGAAGCTGGAAATATTAGTGACACTTAATTTAATAATAAGTCAGGTGTTTGTTTAAAATATCCCAGCTTTACGATCCGAATGAATTCTGTAGCCCGCTGGCGCAGATTGATCACCTCGCCGATAAGGCACAGGGCTGGGGTTGAGCCAGGAGTGTTAAACAGCACGAACCCGCCATGTACCTGACCGTCATATAAGACGTCACAACAATTTATAGTTCGAATGCCTTATGAACAGTAATGTAAATTAAACATCGATTATAACCGAGACTGACAGTACTATCCCAAAGATCGGCATTTTAATAAGCAAGATCCGGTAGGGCGAGCTAAAACTGTCTGCTTCTAATCCGCTCAGCCGGTTTGAACCTTATGGATCAACCAGATAAACGGATTGGCCGCTAACCGTTACACTTTAAACACCGCAAAATCTCTCGCCAGCTCAGTGGCAGGAAAAATCGCCCGGCACTCTGCCAGCAACCTTTCACTGTCGGCAAAGCTGTAGCGTGCACTGAAATGCGTAGCAATCAGCCGCTTCGCCCCCGCCAGTTTTGCCGCGTTTGCTGCCTGAACGGTAGTCGAATGACCGCGTCCGTTGGCTTTTTCCGCCATCGAAGCCTCCAGGGTGGTTTCATGCACCATCACATCAACATTTGCCGCCAGTTCGCTGGCTACCGGCGTTGGCCCAGTATCACCGAATATCGCCAGCGATTTACCTTTAATTGAGGGACCAAGATAATCCCATCCGCAAACTTGGCGCCCGTCTTCCAGCACCACGGTTTCGCCACGCTTCAGGCGCTGGAACCAGTTGCCAGCCGGAATACCATCCGCTTTTAAACGCGCGGCATCCAGCACACCCGGTTTATCATGTTGTTCAATACGGTATCCATAACACTCAATCACATGTGACATCGGCCATGCAGTAACACGTATCTGGCCGTCATCACACACTTCTCCGGCGCTAATCTCGATAATCTCCAGCGGAAAAGTGACATAAGAAGCGCTGAGGCTCAGCGAGGTGTCGACAAAAGCCTTAATCCCCACCGGGCCATAAATGGTCAAAGGCTCAGTTACGCCGCCCATTGAACGGCTGGTCAGTAGACCCGGCAAACCAAAAATATGATCGCCATGCAGGTGAGTGATAAAGATTTTTTCCATTTTCCCCGGCTTTAACGGGCTGCGCATCATCTGATGCTGCGTGCCCTCACCGCAGTCAAATAGCCAGTAACCTCCGCTGCCACTGTTGCCCAGCGTCAGCGCGATTGAAGTGACATTTCGCTCCCGGCTGGGAGTTCCGGCACAGGTGCCGAGGAAAAGCAGTTCCATGTAATGATTCCAGTTTTACTCATTAAATCAGCAGATCGAATCGGCTATATTAAGCCAGTTAATTCCTACCCTATCACAACCATAGACGCAAACTTTGCGGCAATACGGCGAGTGGCGTTACACTCTATGGCAATTTCCTACTCAACTTATGGAACAGGTTCGATGACCAGACATTATGATTACCTTGCAATCGGTGGCGGCAGCGGCGGAATCGCCTCCATTAACCGCGCGGCCATGTACGGACAGAAATGTGCGCTGATCGAAGCAAAAGATCTTGGTGGCACCTGCGTCAACGTGGGTTGCGTGCCGAAGAAAGTGATGTGGCACGCTGCTCAGATCGCCGAAGCTATCCATCAATATGGCCCGGATTATGGTTTTGATACCACCGTTAACCAGTTTAACTGGGATATCCTGGTTAAAAACCGCAGCGCCTATATCGACCGCATTCATGCCTCATACGACAACGTATTAGGCAAAAACAAGGTCGATGTGATTAAAGGTTTTGCCCGTTTTGTTGACGCGCACACCGTGGAAGTAAACGGTGAAACCATTACAGCAGACCATATTCTAATCGCCACCGGTGGCCGCCCAAGTCATCCGAATATTCCGGGTGCGGAACACGGTATCGACTCCGATGGCTTCTTTGAGCTGGATGCACTGCCAAAACGCACTGCGGTAGTGGGTGCCGGTTATATCGCGGTAGAAATTGCCGGTGTGCTTAACGCGCTGGGTTCTGAAACCCATCTGTTCGTGCGTAAACACGCACCACTACGTAGTTTTGATCCGCTGATTGTGGATACGCTGGTCGAAGTGATGAACGCCGAAGGCCCGGCGTTGCATACCGAATCGATCCCGCAAGCGATTGTGAAAAATGCCGATGGCAGCCTGACGCTGACGCTGGAAAATGGCAAACAGCATACCGTTGATTGTCTGGTATGGGCGATTGGCCGTGAGCCTGCGACCGATAACCTCAATCTGCAAGTGACTGGCGTGGCGCTGAATGATAAAGGCTATATCAACGTCGATAAGTTCCAGAATACCAACGTCAAAGGGATCTATGCGGTAGGTGATAACACCGGCGCAGTAGAGCTCACACCGGTCGCCGTTGCTGCCGGTCGTCGTCTGTCAGAGCGCCTGTTTAATAACAAGCCAGATGAGCACCTGGATTACAGCAATGTGCCAACCGTGGTATTCAGCCATCCACCGATTGGTACTGTCGGCCTGAGTGAACCGCAAGCGCGTGAACAGTATGGCGACGACGAAGTCAAAGTTTACAAATCGTCGTTTACCGCCATGTACACCGCGGTGACTCAACATCGCCAGCCTTGCCGTATGAAGCTGGTGTGCGTCGGCAAAGACGAAAAGATCGTCGGCATTCACGGTATTGGTTATGGTATGGATGAAATGTTGCAGGGCTTCGCGGTGGCGCTGAAAATGGGCGCAACCAAGAAAGACTTCGACAATACCGTTGCTATCCATCCGACTGGTTCGGAAGAATTTGTCACCATGCGTTAAGCCATCCGGTGTCACCCAACAGGCTATGCGTCGATGCATAGCCTGTAATACAGGGATGATTCAGTATCACTCGTCGGCCCACATTAGCGAAGGGTGAAGTTATTATTTAATAACCAGTTTAATCAGTTAACGGCAATTTCTAACGTATTAAGTAAATCATAGTTACTGTAACCTTTGGTCATGGCGAATTCATTTACAATAAGGCTGGATGTCATTTCAACAATACTATCCGCACCGATAACGATGACACCAAATCCGGATTCAATAAGACTTTCCTCTGTATGATTGCCATTTCTGTCGATCACTATCCTCACCTCACCTTCTTTATTCAATACGACGTAACACTGCTTACGCCTCGCGATTTCTTGTGCTATTTTCTCCACTGAAAATTGATTAATTTCAAATTTAACAACTTCATCTTCTATAAATGAGAAAGCATTATCAATCTCATCAATTTCCGCTTTGGATTGAATATTCTGCCGAACTTCAACACCACTACTCGCCTTTAAAATTATTTCATCGGCAATATCGATAATAAAATCTTTCACCTCAGCGGTAATCTTTCCGTTGTTATGCGATTGAACGAGGTCCCGACTAAGAAGATCGCGGCTATGTAAAGCATTCTTGATAAAATCAGCGGATGACTGATAAGAATTCCCCAATATCTTACGTATCCCATAGGGAAGGGTGACTTTTTTGGTCTGGAAGTCATAACTCATCGCTTCCCCATGACGCAGATAAGAAGTGGCCAGTATATTAACCCCAGGCAACGACGGATCATCATACTCATTTAGATTGGGCGCTACGTTACCATTATAATCCGCATAGCCAATAGATAAGCCGAACCAGAGATAATTATCCCGTTCGTTACCACCGGGAATTGCCCATTCCACGATTTTATCCATGACAGAAGGAATGGACAGTAAGCCAATAATCGAACCAATAATCCCCAGCTGATGATAAGCACGAGTCAGCAACAAAGTCGCAGCCGGTACCTGGGTAATCGTATCCTGTACCGCATGTTGCAATGATCTGAACAGCGTTCGGGTTTTACTGGTCATTCCCAGCTCTACCGCCACAGTAAACTGCAAACCGGATTTACCGTAAGGAATATCCAGCTCCACTCTTCCCAGCTGTTGCCGGTTATAAGTGAGAGTTCGATCACACCAATTGAATTCAATGCCCTGTTGATTAACGCCCAGAGCATAGCCATTAACATAGTCAGAACCCATTGGAATTACCGTTCCCACTTCGGTATGCCAAAGATAACCTTCCACATGATCGCTTGCTAATACCAGGGTAGGAGTGAATTTAAAATCGATGCCGGTTGCGGGGTGCTTGATTTGTGGACCACATTGCAGTATCAGATGATTAGGCCCCCAGTTCTGGATAAAGTTTTTTATATCGACCACTGCCTGGTAAAAACGGCTGCCGGTTGGAACGGGTGGGTCGGTAGCAGGATGAGTACTGAGCGCAGAACCGGAGGCAACGGTGGACAGGAGAAAAGGTTTTAAATTGATCTGTTCATTCTTTGCAGAGGTTAGATTAATCGCTAACTGCGATATCGCAGGATGGTCAGAGCTAACAGGCGAACTCTGCACCACTGCGGTACTAAAAGAATCGATAATTGACATAAAAAGCTCCCGATTTATAACCTCAATAGACAGCTTCCTTTCTTATTGTTAGCGGAAAGCAGCCGACTATTGTTAACAATAAATAGTAATTTATCATTTAGTAGATATAAAACTCCTCTTGAATTATTTTATTGAATATAATTTTATATTTAATAAAGTCATTGAGCTATCATATTTCGCTCAGTTTTAATTAAGAGGTGGAGCAGCAACAAGAAAATGTCGATAAAAAAGCCCCTGCAAATTAACAGCCGTTAAGAAAATCAATTTGCAGGAGGAGACGACAGAGTGGCTATGAGTTAATCAATAACAGCAAGAACTCATTCAGTCGAATAATGGCATCCAGTAGACAGATTTTTTAGGCAGCGATTTTTGTGGCATATTCTGTAAACGCTTAAGCGTTTTTAGCGTATCGCCTCCCTGCTTGACCATCACCGCAGCATAGCAACAGCCGACAAAGGCACAAGAATCGCGGTAATGCTGCACTTCAAGTATGCAGGCTACCGCTTTATCCATCTGCTCTGTACGAGAAAAAAGAATCGCCAGCAGGCAATTAATAATGATGTCGCATGAACTATCGCGACCTTTCATTTCAGTCGCATAGGCAATAGCAGCAGCGGCATCTCCACTCAGAGTCAGAATCACTGCATACAAAATTTTAGCTGCGAAGAAATCAGGATTCAGAGAAAGTGCGACACCCGTCATAATCTGAGCTTTATCATATTCCTGATTCTGAACCAAACAGCAGGAGTAGTAGTAATAGACCTCGGCGCTTAAGGGCGAAAGAATAATTGCCAGTTGAAAATCTGACTCTTTCTGCTTAGTGTAATTATCGCGGCAAATCAGGGTTTTCATCGAAATAGCAAGGGCATTGCAAGGCTCCTCGACCAGCACTTTATCAGTGATAACGTTGATTATCTCCTCAGCTTTTTCATACTTCATCAGTCCCAAACTGGCCAGTGAAAAGTAGCACCCGGCAAGGTGGCACAGGGTCACAGTATCGTAGTTATCAAGCAGCAAAGAGTGTGAGTCGACGTTTTTGTACGACTCAAACAAAAAGAAAGAATAATTATTATAATTATTTTTTATCTGACAGAGTTTGTTATTGGCTGAAACTAAAGCTTTAGCAAACTCTTTCTTTTCACAATGTGATATTTTATGCAAAAGTAGAGAAATAATATTATTAAACCTGACCAGATTAAGTGAGTTATCGTCAGAAAGCACCACTGAATCACGAAAAACCACCGTCAGTAAAGCACTGTCAATCAGCTCAACTTTTATCACCGTATCTGAGCCAGTTTTGAGTTCTATCCCGGTAAGAAAATAGCGTACCCCGGTCGCTCTTAAATTATTAAAGCTATCTGTCAGATTATTGCTGTTGACCGTTAATGCCGCCGGTAAAAAGCGAAAACCTTTTTCTTCGAAAATAGCACTATGATTAATGATAAAATCAAAGATTATCATCGACAACGTTTTGTCCTGCATGACAAAGGGGAAGATAGCCAGCGTATCTTTCTGCTCAGGAGGCTCTTTAGCTGACTGCCGCGTTACCCTGGTCACATTCATGACAAAAAGATAACCTTTGCCATAGACCGTATTAATATAACGATATGTCGAACTTTCTCCCAATAATTTCCTCAACACATAAATACAGCGCGAGAGAGATTCATCTGATACCTCACCACCTTTCCACACCTCCCGAATGATATGATCTTTAGTAATCACCTCTCCCGCATGTTTAACCAATAATAGCAATACAGCCATTTCCTTGGGGGGAACAGTGACAATCCTGTCTTTGTGATACAGTACTTGATCACCGCAAAGTGTAAAGTCACTGAAACGATAATTTTCCATGTCAATTTATCCATTTTTTGTTAAACAAATTTTTCTAACAAATGTTATCAACTGTTATATACACTCTTCTTAAGAAGATGACGTGATATACAGATGCTCGACTGTAAAAAAGATAACATAACGGCATCAGTTAAAATGTGAAATCATACGGTGATTATCGATTTATGGGGGTGCCAATCAAGAACAATCTTAATATATTCAAAATATAATATTATTGAAGTATAAAAAGTAGTAAATTTATCGAATTTTAAGAAGGGAAGCAGAGAAATATTTTCAGGTAACTTCTCTGACTATTATGCAGGATTCAGAATACCGTTTCTGGCTCACAGTGCAGATAACCATTTTTCGCCTTGTGCCAAAGAATTTTAGAGCGATGATTACTCTCTGATATTTCCAGCAGCTGACAAAGTTGTTGTAATTTTTCATCATCACGCAGTGTGACATTAAGTTTATCCCAGAAAACTTTCCTTTCTTTATCGTTTAACTTGCCTAACTGTTTACGCAGTTCAGTCTGATGACGCTGTTTACTGGCAGCCCCTGGACTGGCCAAATAATCGCGCCAGGTTTGTACCCCAGCAATAGCATAATGTGATGAAGCATTCGCATAATGCTTCATTCTGATACAGTTAATCATATATTCATAGTGTCTTTCAGCCGTAATGGTACCGACAGTTTCAGGTGAGATATCAACGCACTCCCCCTTGTTGCGATCGGCCATTGCTGAAGGATTAGCTATCCCGCAGCCTGCCGTGAGAATCAGCAGCAGAGTCAATATTAACCAGTTAATAAAAAATTTATTACCGACTACCACTCGATTTTACTCTCTTCGCTTACTCCACCTTCCGATAACAGAATTTCACTGCGCCAGCGGTCTATCATTCCTTGCATCATCAAATCCATAATCGTCTGCTCTGGAGTGCTGACCGGCAGATCTTCCATTACATCAATATGACTGGTTAGATTACTGATTAAAATATCCATTTTTTTCCGTATTATTATAGTAAAAGAGATTTAAGCAGTTCACGCGAACTGGCGCTTATGTTACTAATTCTGTTGCGAATATCATCATTTTCGTAAACCAGATGTTTAATAAGAGCGGATGTAAATTCCTCTGAGTTAAATTCAATAATCTGATCGCCTGTTTTCACCTGGTAAAAATCATAAGCATGGAACGCAACTTTTGGCTCAATCAAGATCTGAGGTCGTAATCGTTCACAGAGTTGTGCTGCCAATTTTTTATGGCCCAGCGGCATAGTCAGCAATATCTCATCATGTCCCGATATTTTATTTCTTTCATACCAGTCGATAACGATACTCAGAAATAAATCATTATCTCTGAATGTTGCCTGCAACATGGAGATGATTCTTTCTGCAAGTACCGATTCGAGTCTCTTTTGCTCTTGATTTATCGCATTAAAATGGGCGACAATATGACTAATGCAGTGAATAAACCCAGCCTCGAAGCCTTGGTTAAAAGATTCCTTTTTTATTTCGTCACTTTGTTGCCATGCCTGATTGATAATTTTCTTCGCTTGTTCTCTGGCTACAGCATCAATATTATTCGTTCGTTTTCTGGCAGCAAGATAGTCACGGGTGAGTAATGTATCCTCAATCGCCGCCAGTTCAAAGTGTGACTGTAAATTTTTTTGCATGCTGAACCGCCATCAAAAACAAAACAGAATCAAACTCTGACTGTCTTTCCACTGAAACATCACTTATGCCTTCAGGAAACAATAATCTGATGCGTTTGATTAGCGCGTCAGGTAATAAGGTATTAAGAGGCGTCAGTTCTGCATAAGCCAGTTGCCATATTTTTATTTCCTCAACTTTTTCTTTGCGAGGTAAACCAGCCGGTACAATGTTGAGCATCATAAAAGATCGCGCTTTTGGCGTCAGAAAATCCTGAGCCTTATTTTGTAAAATCCATGCCCGATATCGCTGACAAGCCATACTCCATGCGGCCTCACGCAACAGATACCAGTTATCGACAACCACCTGAATGATACCCACGCCACTCTCAAGACGGTGAATTTCATCAAGTGAAAACTGACGTACTATTGTTTTATTAATAATTCCACGAGGAATACCTTCACAGCATAAATCCGGTAATCCAGTTCTTGAAGAGTGAATCCATGACACTGGATCAGAAATAATTCTTTCAGAGCAAATCGAATATTTCATAGCACACTACACTTTCTTATTTATCTTGATTTTTCTGATTAGACCATTTTTATCTAAAATATAAAAAATGATGAACATCGTTAAAATCACGCCTAAAAATAACACTACCATCTTAAATTGTACGTTATCTTTTTTCGTCTGTACCGGAGGCAGTTGATACGCATCCGGTGCCGGCGTCATCACCACCGAAATGTTATCATAATCAACATTCGAAAAACTGTTCTTTAGTAACCGAGTTGCATCGGCAATCAAATTTGCTGGCGCGTTATTAGCGGTGTCATAACGTAATAAAACGGCTACATGCATTGGTTTGCCTTTTTTCTCTGCGTCGGTGTTACTGATATCATAACTGACATGGACGCGCGATGAGACAACACCACTTATCTGGTTAAGCGTCTGCTCTAGCCGCTGCTCAATGGCAGAATAAATCCTTGCCACTTCAGCACGAGGCGAAGAGATCAATGCATCACTCGGAAACATCTCTGCTATTTCCACTCGTGGTTTTGATGGTAAATTATATATCGTTGTCAGGTCTACCGCTGCCGAAAAATCTCGTAAACCAACATAGACACTGTATCCGGACTTGGCAATATTTCGTTTTCTGGCTTCGATATTATTTTTCTGCAATAGTGCGACAACTTCATTAGCCTGGTTTTGATTCAGACCATTTAGCAAGGCTTCTTCTTTACATCCACTTATAAGCAGCAATGTGGCAAGTAAAGTCACTTTTAGCATCCTCATAATTAAGCACGAATTAACGTATCGACAGCCGTGACTGCTTTTCTTGTCAAAATTGAGTAAAGCGAAAGTTTAATATTATATTCTGATGTTTTTAGCTGATACTGATATATTTCATCAATATCTGTTGATTTAACCGGATCGTTAGCACTGGTCAGCACGGCCATTTTATCCTGATATTCCACTGCAACATGCTGGGTATAGGCTTGCCTGAGTAATCCTTCAAGTGACTCGGTTGCCACATCATTACTCAAATTTTGCGTCAATCCGACTTTTTCAAGGGCGATAGTTAGCATGATTCATTCCAGAAACTCAGATCTTATCTGAAGTTAGCAATAATCGAGGTTGCGACATCCTTGTAGCTTTTTACCACTCCGGATTGTGTTTGCCGATATACCTGATAGTCTGATGCCAGTGATTGATATTTTGCCAGAATCTTTGGATCGGATGAGTCCTTTTTCAACTCTTCCAATGCTGCTTGCAGCTCCAGGTTTAAACTTGCCACTTTTTCATCGAACTCTGCTGACATCTCGGTCAGAAATCCTTTCCAGGATTCGGTAACTTCATTATTACCAGACATAAGTTTACTCCATTAAATTTTCTCGGGAAAATACCATTGCTCGGCAGCTATTTTAATATAACCACCCGCACCATATCGATAAGACTTACCTTTTAGCCGATCCTCTTCCAGCTTGATATCAAACTGAATATATCCACTACTCCACTGACTTCTGAAGTCATTGATAAAATTCTTAATTGCGTTGAGCTCGCTATCATTAAGATTTCCCACGACTGAAAACGTGACGCTATCAATGTTATTTCTTTTATTGAAAAAAGGCGTAATACTCAGTATCCCCTGTTCAGCATTATCAGCAATGCTGCGATCGCTGAGATAACTAAATCTGAAGGTATGAGCCCAGGTAAATAATAACGAAAGCTCTGCCGAGATACTCTCCAGTTGGGATTTCGTCATCAGTTTTGCCCGTTCCTGGCTCAGAATGATTTCAGGTTTAGCGGGGTCATCAAAACGTACGTCATGAAACTTAACCTGTGGCCAGCGTGCCATTATCTCCCGGAAAATTTTCTCTTGTTCTTTTTTAGCGGAAAGAACGGTGACATCACTACCAATATTGTTCTTAATCAGCGATTGCAAAGCGCGGTTACTGCTTTTTGTCGTACGCGCAAAAATATACACTCGGCCATCACCGCCCATAAAGCTGTTAAGCTCTTGCGATTCTCCTCCTAACGCCAGGTTAACAGAAATTATCTCATCTTCTTCACGCGGGTACAGAAGACAGAAAGCACTCAATCCGATCAAACCCATCAACACTAACGGCAGCAACAGCATTTTTCTCCACGGCTTGCGTGGCGCTTTGGCTGGTGCAGAAGCGATGCTGGAGCTGACCTCCTGCGTGCTACTGACTTCATCTACTGGCTGTTGCCACTCGCTGTGCTCCGGCCGCAACACAAAGTGAACATCGTCGACGTTTATCAGTTGATGAAAGTTAACCGAACTCGTTGTAGCCTGGCTTTCGTTCTCTGTTATCAGCTGCGGCTGCGACATCGCGGCGGTAAACAGGATAACGAACCGGGTATTGATCCTGTCATCCAGCACATAAATAGTGGCAGGATCGTCGGTATGCTGTTGTTCAGACTCAAGGGTATGGCGGTCAGCAACGATATAAGTGGTTCTTTCCTCACTGATAACGTATTCGCATCCCATCAGCAATGTATTCATGAAACGTATCACATAGTGATGTCTCACATCGTCATTATACATTCCCATCATCCGTTGCTTACCAAACGTCCTTAAGATTATGACGCCAGGTTACCATGTCAAAATTATCGATACTTGACAGAATAATGATGAATTTCCATCTAATCTTTCGCCGCTAATTTTCCTGACGTCAAGGTTGATAGTGACTTTAATCGAGAGCATTTCGCAACAATTCAGTTGATTTTAAGGCTATAATTTCAACCTTACGTCATTGTTATTATTCAGATATAACTTAAACCGATTCGAATTACATTGACCGAATGAAACATGAAAAACATTACGCTTTAAATTCAACTTTTATCAAATTCATCATAGTTAACCTGCAAAAATAAACTTTCTCTGAAATTAGGATTCTGTCCTCGCTAATTTACTTTCTACCAGTCGATAAAAATCAGTGACATCTTCAACTATCGCCATCTCACTTTCTGTAATAGCGATACTAAAAGCAGATTCGGCTTCATAAACGATGTCGGTCAAAATCAGAGAGTCAATATAGAGATCCATCGCCAGTAACGATGAGTCAGTGATTAACTGACTGTCGCAATCGCTGCAACGGGCAATAATCTGTTTAATATGCTGCCGACGTGCCATCGTCAGCTGTGCAAGCTCATCATCAGTAACGTCTCCACTGCGAATCATCGCTGCCGCCCCTTACTTAAGATTTTGTATAACCATCATTCTGGACTGAGCCTCCTGCTCGGTGAACTTGCTCAGTATCAGCACTCGCTGGTCGAATGCAGAGTTGGCGTTGGTCATTTTTTGCGTTAAAAGGTTCGCGAGGGTCTGAAAACCTTCAGCATGTGAGTTAAATCCGCTTTCCCATGCATTATAAATCGCAGCATTAAGGATAATGGCTCCGTAATTACGGCTTCCCTGTAGGTTAAGCAGTGTCTGAACGATGTTGTTTAAGGGTTTCAAATCGATCTGTACCCAGAAGCCACTTTTTTCATCACCTTTCAGGCAGTCAGCTGGTAGCCCCAAATTTGCTATCCATTTTTTTGCGATATCTTCCGTGGTGGTGCCGTACTTCCCGTCGGCATCAGGCTGCGGGAAAAGCTGCCCATTCGTGCCACTGAATTTATTGATCAGCTCCTGCACCTTTTGAGCAAAATTATGTGCCTGGAAGAGTATCTGCCCCTCTTTATCACTGGGCAGCAGATGACTCGACAGCGTTGCTTTGAGCTCAACAAAAGCTTTATAAAATGCACTCATCTGATCGAACGCGTGCAGAAATACCTGCAAATATTCAGTTTCCATCTCGCCGATGGTTTCCAGATGCTTATCGATTAAATCATTGCCACTGATCACCTCACCGGGCGGTGGCGTGTCGCCAGCCGTATTCCTCTCCTGCATCGTCAGCCGAAGAAGATGGTACTCAAGCTCTTCATTGGCACCTTCAGCATTGACCAACCAATCCGCATCGCCACGGGAAAGTTTATCTTGTAACGGTGTCAGATAGCGACGAAATGCCAGCCAGGCCTGCTCGGCGCTAACGTCAGCTGACGTGCGGGTGATACCCACTTGTTGCTCATCCCGCACCAGCGAAGGGTTATCTTCAACCGGCTGCTTTGCAGCAGCCAGAGGCAGGAAGTTTTGGAGGGTGGGTAATGAACTGATATTAAATGTCATCGTTATCTCACTTTAAAAGGAAGCTATACCACGCATGGTCAGGCACGCACCGTCAGCAAACTAATGGTGGTGCTTATTCGCGCATTATTGGCGTTAATCAGATCGCCCACGATTTTAATAATCATCTCTTTAAGAGCATCAGCTTTGCGTTTGTGATCCTCTTCCGTTGCGGCCGTCTGTTGAAAAACGCGTGAATTCTCTTCAAGTAACTTTGCCTGCGCGCTGTTAGCGGCAGCCTGTCGCTGTCCTTCTGCCTCAGCGATAGCAGAAACTGGGCGTTGCATCTGAATTAGCAATGCACTTTCAGCCTGCAATTTTTGTAACTTGTGCTGTGACGTACTGAGATCGTGGTTAAGCTTCTCCAGCTGAACATGAATTTCATCATTGCTGGCATTAAGTTTGTGAATCTCTTTCTCCAGTGCTTCCCTCTGCTTATTACGCTCAATATCCATCCTGACCAGCTGTTTTATTTCTGCTTCCTTCGCCGTTATGATCTTTGTATTCTCTTTCAGCCGCGCATTCAGTTCGTCACCTTCTCTGGTTAAACCGGTAACGGAAAGACTATCGCCGTCAGCACCGGCTTTTTGTATTTCTCGCTCATTGGCTGAAAGTTTCGCCTTAATGGCATCGTTCTGGATGTTTAACGTTTTGATCTCTTCGTCTATAGCATGCTGTTTTTTGCTACTGCTTATACTGGCAGTTTCCAGCTTTTTCATTGAGGCCGTTTTATCGATGATCAGTGCCTTATTATCGCGAACTGAGTCATGTAACTTTCCTTTATCAGACACCACTGAGGCTTCAGTTTTCATATGTAGCGCGGTGCTCTTTACCGTTTTCCAGGTGCCAGCACCCGCAAAGGCCAGACCGAACATTCCTGAGTTAATTGCTCCAAGTAAACTATCTTCTCCTGCCAGTTTGGTCTTTTCAGCGCTGGCGAACGATGCTTTAAATTGATTGATGGTATTAGCTGCCCTGAGTTCATTATCTGCCTTCGAGAGCAACACTAATATTTCCACCAGTTGATCCAGCATATTCACCATTCGCGATGACCAGTTATTGTAGTTGGACCAATCTGTCTTTCCGGATTGTGGCTTATCTGTTGGGGTATCCGTTTCGATTACTTCCAATATATTGTTAAGAAAAGTACCAAGCAGCGCACTGAGATTGTCCCGTCTTTCTCTCAGCGGCGGACGCAACTCTGCCAGCATTTCAAAAGCCGTGATGAAACTGATATTGCTCATCAATTCGGTTAAGCTAACCGGCAATGTTGCCGATGTTTTTACTGCTGGCTTAAGCGATATTTCCGACAAACCATTCTCCGCCACTGTCGTTTGCCAGCAGGAAGTCAATGAAGTTAACCTTTCCATAAATTTATCCTTAGATAGCTCTTACGATAGAGACTCTGGCCTGATGACTGGATTGAATTAATTCGCTGATTTTTTCGCCGCGCGCCTTAGTTTCTGCATCATCTTTCTTCAATGTTCCCAGCAGGGCGTTAAGTTTTTTCGTCAAATGATCCAACAGCTCACGACTGATTTGATAATTAGCCAAAGCATCGTGGGCCTGTTTATTATGCTGGCCAATAATAATGCTATTAGCCAGTCTGTTGGTTGTATCACCGAGGGTGACAACTTCGCCCGCGATAGTGGCGATCCGCCCGGCCACTATCCGGTTAGCAGGAGAGAAATGCAGTTTTTCCAGTGATTTTGTTGCCAGCTCATCCAGCATTTGTTTGGTCTGCTGTGCGAAATTTTTAATCGATTTACCGGCATTTTTTAACAGCTTCGGCATCTGTTCCAGTGCCGATTTAATCGCCGTTTTAACATAGGACCCCACGGCCCTCGCCAGCGATTTACCGAGGGTTTTGTACAGCACTTTGCCGGCACTTTTCAGGATAAAAGCCGCAGCCACAATAATCGCTACCGTAGCCGCTGCCGCCACCGCGGTGTGGATAGTGTTCATCATATTGGCACCGGTTTTTTGATCGATATAGTTCAGCAGCGCGCCTATGGGGGTGTGATCGAAAATATCGCTGACCACATCTTTGATGGCATTCATCAGTGGCATAAAGACATGATCCATTAACGGCCCCATCACCTTCTCGGTGATTGAAAAACCGAACAATTTTTCAGTAACGGTATCCGCGACCAGCAAACCAAGGCCCAGTGCCATCAGTGGTGCGCCTGCACCGCCAAACACCATGGTCATGGCTCCCAGTGCCGTCGCGATGCCACCAAAAATTTTGGTGCACTTACTCATCTTTTCAGCAGCTTCTCTCGCCTTTGCCTGTTGCTCATCAAATTGTCGGGCTTTTTCTGTCAGACTGGTGCGCGTCGCCTCCATCAGCTTTGCACTTAATTCCCGGTCGTTTTTCAATTTATTCAGATTGTTTTCATGAACAATGCCCTGCATCTGCGCCATGCGCAAAGTCACCATCGCCTGAAACGATAAATTCTTCTTCTCCTCGGTAATTAACTGCTGATGATTACTCACCACTACGCCAGCAGTGTTACAGCTCAATATCGTCAGTTGCCTGATTAAATCGCCATGCTGAATAATCAGCGCCTGTGACATATCCAGTTTTTTTAGCATCTCCGCTTCAGCGGCAATTACCGTCTGTGAGGCGGAATTAATGGCATTTTTGGCCTGCTCAATTTTCTGTTTAAGCGCAATATAGCGTGGCGCGTTCTTCTCTCCGCTCTCCAGCGACAGTTCGCCCAGCTCACCCTGTAAGGCAGTATGTTGCTGCTTGAGCTCTTTTAATATGGCAGTGTTGTTATCCAGCGAGCCGATTGCCGCATCCAGCTCAAGGGTTGCGGCCTGCAACTGCCCGGTAGCCCTATCCATGGCTTGCGAGAGCTCGGTTGCTTGCTTTTGATGCTTAGCTGCGCGATTGAGCAGACTTGAAATCACTTCGCGCCGTTTTTTACGTAACTCTTCTGCGCTGCTTTGCTCAGATGCAGGGTTAGTCGCCTCTACAGCATGGTTTTCATCCGTTGCGGACAAGCGAAGCAGAATATTGCTCTCTTTATCGAACTTTGACGTTGACGCCACGTTGCGCAGCACGCGATTACTGTCCGTGCCATTATCAACGTTGTCCTCGATCACTTGCTCGGCAATATCATGAATAAAGCGAGCATTTGCTTCAGATACCTTGTTAATATCGTTAAAGCGGTTAGCAACTCTGCCAGCTGCAGCAAGATCGTTATTTTTCTGATGAAGATTATTGCTGTAAAAATTAGCAAATGTTCCATTTATTGATAAATCTGTCAGATTAGACATGACTAACTCTCCTTAGCAGACTCGGTGGTTTCTTTATCTTTATTTAGCATCTTTCGATTTTTTTTGATGGTTTCAAAATAAACCTGAGCTTTTTTTACCAGATGTTCATTCGGACATTTTTTTATCACTACTTCAAAACATTTCAGAGCTTTAATCACATCTCCCATCAGTAGCTGACATTGGCCGCTATAAAATACCGGGCTGTAATCGTCTTTCGAGAAAATATACGCCAGAGAATAGAGATCGCAGGCTTTCTGGTACTTCTTCTGCAACTGATTTACGGCTCCCAGTCCAATAAAATAATCCGGGTTATTTAAATCATACATGCAGAGCAGACTAAAATAATGTTCTGCCTCATCCAGACGCCCCTGATAATAAAAATGGTGAGCATGGGCATAAATATCTTCCATGGTATCATCCGGGATACCCTGTAAGTCCTTCAGTAATATACCTTGCTGAACATACTCCATTAGCATGGAACACATTTCAGCTTCATGGATTTTCTCGTTTTCCTGAGTCATCTCTCTTCCTTAGTTAAACCATCCATGATGAATGGTGTTATTAGAACAAAGTTGTATTTTTTTTACTCACAAAGAACGCTCATCAGCAGCAGGGTTTTCTGTGCCTTGTGAAGCGGATGTAGATTCATCGACAACGGTTTCTGACGGATTATTTTCGGCGTGTTCAGCCATCCAGTTGTTCTCAACCTGCTCAAGCCAAAAAAGAATATCCATCACTTCGGTAAACATTTTCAGGCTAACAAACGCATGTTTTTTATGGGTACGAAACAGCTCTCTTGCCAGCGGAATATTTTCAACCACCGGCACACCGACTTGTTCCGCATAGCGACGTACCGCGAGAGCACGCTGATTCTTTTCAATGAATGAAATAAACGGTATGGGTGTAATCGCCAGATTACGATAGATTCCTATCGCAATATGTTTAGGGTTGGCGATAACAACACTGGATTTTTTGATGTCTTTTTTGAATTCTTCAGAAAGTAACTCCTGATTAAGAGCCTTTCTTTTTTTCTTTATCTCGGGATTACCATTAATCTCTTTGGTTTCATTATCAACTTCTTTCTTGTCCATTTTCAGATCTTTGATATACAGCAAATACTCTGCCACGCAGTCGATAAGAATAATAATGAAAATACAGGCAATAAAGATCACCAGCAGTGAATGTACCAGCTGCCCCCACACTTTCAGCATGACACCCGGCTCTGACCAGACCAGACTGATAATCAGTGCGCGATTTTCTTGCCAGAAGAACAGAGTCGCCAGCACAAAGCAGCCGAGGTAAAGCACTGACTTAAGCAGATCCTTTAACGTTCTCAGGTTAAATATTTTTTTAATACCCTTAAGAGGATTAATTGCCGAAAGGTTTAGTTTTAATGCCTTAGTCGCCAGCTGCATACCGGTCTGCAGCAGGCCCGGTAACAGCGAGGCGGCAATGCAAATTATGGCAATTGGCAGTAATATTTTTATGCCAAACCAGACGCATTGCAGAATATATCCCTGCAATGAGTAGTCGTACTGACGCGCAACAATGCTGTGCAGAATGTCTGAAAACTCGCGCAGAGAGGTGAAATTGAGCACCATCTCGACTCCGACCAGCGTCAGGCAGGTGGTGACTAAATCCTTGCCTTTAAATGTCTGTCCTTTTTTGGCCGCATCACGCTTTTTTTTGTCGGTCGGCTTTTCAGTTTTATTGCCCGCCATGCTGGTGTTCTCCCGGCCTCCGCAGCTTAAGTCAGCTAAGTGGAAAAAAGATCTTTTCCAGTCCGATTACCTCAGAGGGCAGTACTGGAGAAAAATAGAGCAACAGCACCATAAACCCGATGAGAGTTTTGACGGTTAACGCCATGGAGAAAGCATTCATCTGGGGGGTATAGCGCGCCAACAGGCCAAGAAAAAGTTCAGTAATCAGAAAGATGGAGATCACTGGCGCAGAGAGCCTGACGGCATGCTTCATCAATTCACCGAGAAATCTAATCACATTCTCCCAGCCGGGCATCGCCGCCGACAATGGCGGCCACAGCTGATAACTCTGCTGCATTACCTGCAGAAAGGTCAGCATTCCCCCTGCCTCCAGAATAATCACCACGGCGATCAGATTGAATAAATTCGCCAGTTCAGAGGTATCAATGCCACTCAGCGGATTTAGCGTGCTGCTCAGCGTCGCTCCACGCTGGTTATCTATCAGGCTACCTGCCGCATGCAGGGTCCAGAAAGGCAGGCAAATAAAGATGGCAATAATTAGCCCGATGACGATTTCTTTGATCATTAAAGCACTAAATTCCAGCACGCCGAGTTGATATATCAGCACTCCCTGCGCATCCCACAGCGAAGCACCCAGCAAAAATGCCAATGGAAACTTAAATAATCCGGTAAGCGTTGAATTGCTGAGATAAGGCAACAGCATAAATGCCGGGAACAGACGCGCTGAGCTTAACAGCACCATAAAAAGCCAGTTATTTAACTCAAAATAGAGCTCGGTTTGTATGTTTTCCATTATCGTTTTAGTGCGAAATAAATCACTTCCTTACCGTAGGCTAATAATGTTTCGCCATACCATCCGGATAATAAAAATAAACAGATACAGACACCCAGCAGCTTGATGCCAAAAGGCAGGGTTTGTTCCTGTAATTGCGTTACCGTCTGAAACAGCCCGACCAGTAAACCAATGACGGTTGCCACCACTACCGGCACGGCAGACAAAATCAGTACCAGCCAGATGGCTTTATTTCCTGCCAGAATCACTTCATCCATCAGAAAGTTGCCCCTGAGGCGCTAAGATCCAGATACTGATTAAGTAAACCCTTTGAAATCAATGTCCAGCCATCCATCACCACAAACAGCAGCAGCTTGATCGGCACGGATATAGTCACCGGACTCATCATCATCATGCCCAGCGTCAGCAGGATGCTGGAGATCAATAAGTCGATAACCACAAAGGGCAGATAAATGTAGAAACCGATTTTAAAAGCATCTTTTATTTCGGTTAAGGCGTAAGCCGGCAGCAGGGCAAACAAAGAGGGTTCGGGCGGATTTTCAGCATCGTCTGGCTCGCCATCACGCTGTCGCTGGGCTTGCTCAAAGAACGCCGCTAAATCTCGATCGGCATACTTACGCAGGTAAGCCTTATAGCCATCAAAACCACTGTCGATCCAGGATTCGATTGCTTCGGCACTGCTTAAATCGATCGGCTGCTGTTTGAAATGGTTATATCCCTCTTTCATTACCGGCATCATGACAAATACCGACAACACAAAGGCGATACCATTCAGGGTAATATTGGAGGGAATTTGCTGTAATCCAATGGCGTTTCTGACCATCACAAACACGATGGAAAATTTGATATAGCTGGTGCCACAGGCAATCAGAAACGGAGCCAGTGATGAGAGAGCCAGCACGGCAATCAGCGAAATATCATTTTCCATACTGTGCCTCATGACACAGCGTCTGAATTTCTACTCCCAGCCGTTCATCAGCCATCACCAACTCACCCTTTGCCAACAGCGATCCATTGGCACAAATAGTGATACTGTTTTCCCCTTCGGTTCCCACGGCTATCACATCACCGATATGCAGAACCGATAATTCATCCAGCGTCAGGGTCATTTGATTAATAATAAAGGTGAGTTGCACCGGTATATTATTGATGCCAATACGCTGCGCCTGAAGATTCTGGTGCGGGTGCAGCGGCTGATAATGCTCGTGTTGTTCCTCGTCGTCGTAGATATCTTCCAGCATTAAATAGTCCTCCTGTTGCCGGTATTTAGCTAACGTTCTGTTGCCTGTCACTACCGTCTCCAGTAGCTGATTCACCAGCAGCACATCGCCCGGCTGTAACTTTTTCAGGTGGCGATAACTCAGCGCACTGCTGCCAAGCATTAAGTCCAGATGGAATGGAATCGTGCCATGCAGTAGCGACGGTAACACCTGGCATATATGGCTCCGATAATGGGTGTTCACTGCCGTGAGCCAACCAGGACCGCAGCTGGTGTTAACCCTCGGCATCGCTTTATCGCGATACTCTTCCACCGCGACAGGTGCCAACACCGTCAGTGGCTCTTCAGCTTCGCCCG
Source organism: Winslowiella sp. 2C04 (assembly GCF_050037805.1). Lineage (NCBI taxonomy): Bacteria > Pseudomonadati > Pseudomonadota > Gammaproteobacteria > Enterobacterales > Erwiniaceae > Winslowiella > Winslowiella sp. 2C04. The sequence continues at coordinate 4,563,595 of NZ_CP188300.1, forward strand.
GCAAATGCAGCGTAAGCAGCGCGCCGCTGTAGTGAAAGAGATCCCTGATTTCATCAGGCGTGATCAAATCGGCTCGTAATCCGCTTTTTTCCGGCAGACTTTTACCAAACCAGGCCCGCACATCGACCAGCAATTCAACGCCGGTTATTTGTGCCGTTGCCCTGGCAAGCACCGCTCCGGGCGGCGGCGTGGTCATCAGCACGGGCTGGTGATGCATTTCCAGATAGCGAAAAAACAGCTTCAACGCGCTGGATTGCGCATCGTAACGTCGTATCGCCAGCGCTTTCATTCCTCATCCACCATCGATTGCTGCTTATCACGCTGCTGCTGCCCATCACCTCGCTCTTCTCGCAGGGCAATTGCCGTAACCGGCGGGTGGGCGCTGATGGCATACTGTAAACGGTGGCTGACCAGCGCATCAGAGGGAGTCATCATCACCGCCAGCTGTTGGCTGCTGTCACGCACGGTGGTCAGCACTACCCGGTGTTCTCTGCCCCATGAGCTAAAGGAGTAGCTGATTTTATTTTGTCCCTCGGCTGACGGCGCTGATTTAGCTGGCCGGACAGAAGCCTGTGCGAAAAGCTGATGCGATTCACTTTTTGCCGCGACGGGTCGACTTTTTGCTACCGCTTCCCCATTGCCTGGCAGCGGTGGCGGCAAGGCAGGCAACGGGGCGGCACTGTTTTCTTCGCGGCGTGATTTATCCAGTGGGCGATCCGCTGGCGTGTTATCACTGAGTGCGACCGCACTACCCGGAGGCGTCAGACTCTCACGCACAACAGAGCGGTGGCTATTATGTGCTGCCGAAAGCGGGCGACTGCCGCGGGGCATTGATGGCGTGTCACGGCTGGGCGTCGTGAAAGATTTGGTAGTGGCGCTCTGCGGCAGCGATCTGTCCTCGGTCAACGGCTCAGCCGCCAGCATCGTAGTTTGAGGCGTTGCCGTCGCGTATCGCGGAGGATGTTGCCAATTACCCATCTGATAGTCGGCTTTAACCGTCAGTGCCGTATACCGGGCAAAATCCGTTACGGCAGGCGGCGGTTCCGAAAACATCCGGAGCAGTGGCGGTATCAGGCCGACCGGTGGCATCGCCTCTGCACCCTGCTCCTTTTTCGCTTTTTTCAGCCGTTCGTCCAGCTCGGTGGGGTAACCGGCATCACTGCTGCTGCCTGCCTGGGTAAAGTGGGGGGAAACGGGTCCGGTTATCTTTGCCAATTCAGCTGCTCCTCGGTTTCGGTCTCGTGCTGACGCTGTCTGCATTGCAGCTGCTGCTTTTGACGCTGTCGCAAATGAGCAGCCAATTTTTCTGACTTGCGCTGCATCTGAATGCGTTCGGCTTTCAGGCTGGCGTGCTGCTGGCACTGCTGTTGCAGTTGATGATGTTTATCCGCCAGCATCAGCTCCATTTCCGCAACTTTGCGTTGCAGCGATCCCTGCCGCGCTTTGTTATCCAGAATGGCTTCAAGGCTGGTATTACCGGCAATAATCAGTGAGGACAGGTGCCTGAGCAGCAGATCGCGTTGTTGGTCGCCGGCGGTAATTTCTGACTGGATGTGATGAATGGTGAGCTGGACTTGTTGCAGCGCACTCTCTTTGCTTACCGTGCGCTGTTCAATCCGACGAATAACAACTGGAATGTTATTTAACAAGGTATTGCATCCTTATTAGCGTGTCGGCAAGCGCGCATTGCTGCTCTACTGGCTGACAGAGAAAGCGTTGAATTTCAGCGCTGGCGTTAAAGGTCATATCATTGTCAGGGTTCACGCCCGGCTGGTACTCGCCGAAGTCGACCAGCACCTGCAATTCCTCCATTCTGGCGAGCAAATTACGCAGGTTACTGGCGTGAGCCTGGTGACTATCGCTGGTCACTCGCTGGCAGACACGACTGACGCTGCGCAATACATCAATAGCCGGGTAATGATTTTTACTGGCAAGTTTGCGACTCAGCCAGATATGGCCGTCAAGGATCGAGCGAATCTCTTCCGCGACCGGATCGGACTCCTCCTCATTTTCCAACAGGATGGTAAAAAAGGCGCTGATACTGCCACGCTGCGTTTTGCCGGGCCTTTCCAGCAGGGCGGGAAGTTTTTCGAATACCGAGGCCGGATAGCCACGACGCGCCGGCGGTTCACCGGCAGCCAATGCCACGTCGCGCAGCGCGCGGGCATAACGCGTTATCGAATCAAGAAACAGCAGAACGTTCAGCCCGCAGTCACGGAAATATTCGGCGATAGTCATCGCCACCGAGGCCGCATTGGCGCGGTCCAGCGCCGGATAGTCAGAAGTGGCGTACACCACCACACAGCGTGATCTTCGATCCATTTGCCGCAATGCCTCGACAAACTCCGTCACTTCGCGGCCACGCTCGCCAATCAACGCCACGACAAATATCTCCGCATCCGCATTGTTGATCAGCATCTGCATCAGGGTCGTTTTGCCACATCCGGCGGCGGCGAAAATACCCATTCTTTGCCCAATGCCGCAGGTCAGCAGGCCGTCTATCGCCCGAATGCCGGTGACTAACAGCTCGCTGATGCCACAGCGCTGATCCCAGGCCGGCGGTGGCGCATTGACCGGGCGGCTCTCCACCAACGCGCCTTCAGCCGCGGGCGAGAAACGCTCAGTTACCTTGCCTGAAGGAGTGAGAACCGCACCAGCCAGCATGGCTGACACTTCCATCATCAAACCGTGACCGGTAGGACTGATCACCATGTCGCGTGACAAGCCCTCGGCCGAGCCAATCAGGCTGAGTATGGTTGAATCTCTTTCAAAACCGAGCACCTGCGCTCTGGCGACCAGCGTTTTGTCGCTGTCACTTCTCAGCACATTACACACTTCGCCAATCGTGACCCCCTTCAGTCGGGCTTCAAGGATCGGGCCGGTGACACGCACAGGATGCGCCTGATAGCGCACCAGTGTCGGCCATGGCATTAGCGCAATACCTCACAATATTTGCGCAGGCTCAGATAAAAGGTTTCGAGTGCATCACCGAACATGGCTTCATTCAGGCAACTCTCTTCCAGCACACACTTCAATACCGTCGCATTATCTTCTTTGGCGATCTGCAGCTGACCGGTTACCGAATATTTTGCCGGTTCAAGCAGCAGCTCAAGTATCCGGTCGGCGACCTGAGAAAGGACATGAACGTTGTGATCGCAGAGCTGAGACCAGAGCACCACCTGTTTATCAACCACGCTGACTAAAATGCCGGGCATATCGTCAAAATCTAACAAAATGGTAGAGTGGCCATCAAAATTGTTGAGCAGCGAAGCATCGCAACCGCCAGAGCGGAGTGATTCTCGTACCAGAGAGGCAATATCAATATCCATCTGAAAGTCCCTTATTATTGAATTGATTTGATTACATCAATTGAAATGCCTTCTGAAATTTCGCCAAAAGAAAGCACCTCAAGATTTTTAAATTTATTTTCCAGAAAGCGTTTCACAAAGCGTCGGATATCGACTGACGCCAGAATGACGTAGTCCTTCTGCGACATCAGGATGTCGCTTAAGCCGAGGGTAAAAGTGTCCATTAACTTTTCAGAAGCCGCTGGTTCCAGATTAAGAAAAGTTCCGGCGGCGGTACTGCGAATTCCCTGACGCAAGGTCTCTTCCATCTCAGCGGAAATTAATACCGCCTTCAGGGAATTACCGACGGCAAATTTATGACTGATATAACGACAGAGAGAAGTGCGCACGTGTTCCACCAGGGTAATGACATCTTTTTCTCGTGGTGCCCAGACGGAGAGAGACTCCATGATCAACTTGGTGTTTCGCACCGAGATTTTCTCGCCGAGTAGTCGCTGCATCACTTCCGATGCCCGTTGCACCGTGGTGTGGCGCATCACTTCTTTAATCAGATCGGGATAGTCTTTCTCCAGCTTATCGATATGTGCTTTGGTCTCCTGCACACCAAAAAACTCACTCACATTGCGCACCAGCGAGTTAGCAATGCAGTAATAGAGCTCGTCAACCGGTGTCCGGGTGTGAAAACCCAGCTCGGTAAGCAGCGACCGCTGTTCAGCGGCAACCCACACTACACCGCCATAGTTGACCGGTTGAATACCAAGATGCTCAAGCTCATCAGAGACGTTCACCACGGTAATTTGTCCGAGCAAAATATCGAACTGTTCAGCCTGAATTTCATTAATCAGCAAAGCGACTTTGTTCTGCTGCTGATTTTCAGTCGAACGAATGACAATCGCTGGCAGATGGATGCCGTAATCGACAAAAAACTGGCTGCGAAACCGTTCGGCGGCATCCAGCTGGGTCAGATAATCACCGGCCGACGGGTTAACCCGCAGAATAAGCGGAATGGTCGTCGGGGTAACCTGGTCAAGATTTTCAATTAATCCCAGCTGGGTATCGGCATCAGCAGCAACCGGGCTCGCCTCATTCACTGCATCGTTGTTTTGCTTCACGCTACCCGGCTTGCCGCCCGCCGATTTATTGTTCGCTTCACGCCACTTTAAGAAAAACAATCCTCCAGGAATCAGCGCCAATAGCAGAAAAATAAACAGCGGAAAGCCAGGTAAAAAACCGATGGCGACGGCAATGATCGCCGCGATAATCAGGACAAACTGATTATTCATCAGCTGTGACATCATGGTGATACCCATATTGTCACCCTCGCCACTGACCCGGGTGACAATAAATCCGGCACTGATGGCAATCAGCAACGAAGGAATTTGCGCAACCAGCCCGTCACCAATGGTCAGCATGGTGTAGGTGGACAGCGCCGTGGACATATCCATGCCGTGCTGATTCACACCCACGCTGATGCCGCCAATAAAGTTGACAAAAATAACCAGAATACCGGCGATGGCATCCCCTTTAATAAACTTCATCGCGCCGTCAAAAGAGCCGTATAACTGGCTCTCTTTCTCCAGAATGCTGCGCCGCTGGGTGGCTTGTTCCGCATCAATCGAACTGGCACGCAGATCGGCATCAATACTCATCTGTTTGCCGGGCATGCCATCCAGCGAGAAGCGTGCCGCCACTTCCGCCACGCGCTCCGCACCTTTAGTGATCACCATAAATTGCACGATTGTGACAATTGAAAAAATTACGAACCCCACCACCAGATTGTCACCAATAACAAACAGACCAAAAGTGGCAATAATTTCTCCGGCATCGGCATCATTCAATATCAGCCTGCTGGTGCTAATCGATAATGCCAGTCTGAATAGCGTAGTAATCAGCAATACCGCTGGAAACGACGAAAAACTCAGAATACGATCAATATAAAAAGAAGAAAGAAACACCAGCGCCGAAATAACAATATTCAGCCCAATCAGGAAATCGACCAGATAGGTTGGTAAGGGAATAACCAACATGGCGATAATCATAACGACCAATAACAGAATAAATAATTCCGGATGCTTCCTCAAATTGATGAAAAAGTCATTAATCATGCTCAGTACCTGATATACCAACGAGGATGAATATTAATAAGTTCTGCTCTCTGCCAGTTCAGCTTGATAGCCGTGGCCGATCAACGATATAAAGTGTTGATACAACAATTGCTGCTGGTCAAAACTGTCAAAAATTCCCGATGGGAATTCGCGGACAAAGTGATATATCTTCTGGATAAAACACACTTTTTCTCTTGGTGACATCCGACTTAAGACATTGTTTCCCAACTGTCTCAACTGATCGTAGAGCAGCCCGGCATCATGTAAAATGGATAATATAAACAGTAGCCAGTCATCTTCAGAAAAATTAAAGCGTTTAAGAAAACTATCTTTACTGGCACGCTGGATAAATAAATCCTCGCTTGAACGAATCAACTTTATTTGTGTCAGACGCCCCAGTAAATTACCAAATTCAATATCGGTACATCCCGGATCGCTGGCATTCATATCTGCCAGCAACGCAGCCTCCATAAAGTTGATCAGCATGCGACGTCTGTCCCCGCCAAACATTAATACCCATCCCTGATATATTTTTCGCTCATTCTCGTTACTTTCAATAAAATTACGATAGCTTTCACGAATAACAGCCGGTGACAGTTTTAATTGCTTACTCATTAACCGCGCTTTAAGCGCAACATTAATTCCTGACTTTAGCCGCGTCGGGCAGGCATCATCTTCGGCAATCGCCAGCGCCTGCTCTATAATTTCACGTTCAATTTCTAAGATATTGCGATGTTTCAGCATCTCTCGCAGGGCAACCACCCGATTACTTTCATCGGGAAACAGACTTCTTGCCTCGTGCAGTAATAGCGCGGCAGATTTTGTTTGCTGCGTTTTTATCACCCGCCACAGTGCGGCAATCTTTGCTTCGGCATCATCATCCAGTAGCTCGTAGATCTCTGCCGCAGCAGAAAAATCACAGCGCCCGGCAATATCCCTTAGCCTGCGTACCTGGCTGATAAAAACAGAAAACTCATCAACGGATTTCAGAAAGTTTTCCGCGCTGACAATCAGACCATCGTTATCAACCGCCCCACCGGGATGACCGGCAGAATTTGCCAGCGGCTTGCTCAACTGGTCACTCAGTATTGTGCGCGGTTCTGGCAACAATTGCCCAGACAGCAGCGGTCGGGTCAGCGCAGCAATTGGGCTGGTCACCGTTGCGCATCCAGAAAATTGTTCATCCAGTCAAATAGCGGAGCCTCAGCAGGCTTATTGCGTAGCCCGGCAACCAGCCGCGTACTGTCGCGTGATTCACGGCCATCGATCTCTTTAGGCTGAATCAGAAAGACGCGTACCATATTGGCATTGCGGCTCTGACGATAACTGAACAGGCCGCCAATCAGCGGCAAATCTCTTAGCCACGGAATTCCCTGGCGTAAATTACTGTTTTCATCGCGGGTATAGCCCCCGATCAGCAGGCTTTTGCCTTTCGGCACGCGGGCCACCGTGCTGATATTGGTTCGGCCAACTTCCGGCAGGCTGCTCTCTTTATCATTTTCCTGACGATACTGATTGCCATCTTCAACGCTCAGCATCATTTCTATTTCTTCCGCATCGGTAAATCGCGGTAAAACACTGAGCGATGTTCCATAGGTCACATGCTCAAGGCTGGTGCTGCGTTCGCCAATCAGTTTGGTATAGAACGTGCGGCTGTTGTCGAAAATTGCCGGGACGTTCTCCTGCGTCAGCAACATTGGGCGTGAAACCACATTGGCGCGATTTTGCTGCGACAGAGCCATAATCGCCGTCATAAAGCTGGCTCCATCAACAGTGCTGGAGATACCCCCATTAAACGAGGCGCCAAACTGATCGGTTAAATTAAGCGTACCGCGCCAGGTCACGCCCAACTGCTCCAGTTCATCTTTCTGCAGATCGATAATCCACACCGACATTTCTATATGCCGTTTTGGTACATCCAGCAAATTCACCAGCCGCTTAATATTACTCAGCTGCTCAGCGGATCCTTTAATTAGCAGGCTGTTGTTATCGGGATTAGCAATGACCACCATCTCGCTTTCAATCGCAGTGCGCACTGCCGGTTGCAGCGCTTTTTCTGCCACTTCATCACCGAGGGCTGGTGCTTCTGTATCCTCTTCCGCGCCGCTCTGCAGTTCGGTTGTTGGTCGGTTTTCTACCTGAGTGGTCGCGATACCGTTAAAAGTTAACGCCCGAATCACCGAAGCCACGCCGGGAATGGTAATCACTTCATCACGAAATTTATATTTTCGATCTTCCACGAAACTGTTGTACAACGGGATCGCCGACAGGCTGGTTGCTTCAACATCTGTTACCGCCAGCTGATCAAGATAAGCAGCCGTCTGCATGACCAGCATAAAATAGACCGGCGGCCCGGCGAGATAAAAAGTCTGGCTGCCGGGTTCAGTTCGCAGCGGATAGCGATCATCATAAAGATCGGAAGCCAGCAGAAACTTTTGCAGTTCCGCTACCGAGCTGTTTTTCAGCCGAACAACGCCATTTTTTAATTCGCTGGCGTCATAAATATAAATAGTATTCCCGTCGTAATACCAGACCAATCCCATATTGTTGGTGATATTATCCAGCAATGCCTGCGGAGCGGAAAAATCAAAGTTACCGCTGATTCTTTTCTTTGCCGCCAGGTTACTGACAATAAAGGGTGTTTTCATTCTGGCGGAAAGCGCATCAAAAAACTGTTTAACACCGTCTTTTGCGGTAACGTAGCCTTGGGCAGGCATTTTTTCTTCAACCGGTGTAACGGCAATTGCCAGACAGCAGTACATAAAAGAAACCGCCAAAAAAAGTAGCATAAGCGATGACCGTTTCATTTAAGTAACTCACAATTGATCATTTTTTTTAAATCCCGTGGCGGAATACCGAATCTGTTTTTAACATCTCCGGAGAAATGCGATAACGAGGCATAACCATGCTTCATCGCGATGGCCGTCAGATTGTGCTCATCATCCATAATATCGAGAATGGCACGAATCAGACGCCAGTCACACATTTCCACTTTTGCCGTATTTCCCAACGCTGATTTACTTAAACGACGAAAATGTGAAACGGAAAGTCCGTAACGACCACCAATTTCCCGCAAAGATTTATATTCGTCCGATCGGGTCAGTAAATAATTAACTATCCAGTAGCATTCATTATCTCGAATCAACTGGACGATATTATCCATACCCTGACACTGCTTAACACTCTGGCTAATTAACCAGTATTCAAACTTTTTACGCGACAGCTCTTCAGGACGTCGGTAGCGGCTGAAACCAAATAACGTCTCCTTTTTTTTGGTCTGCCCGGCCGTGCGGCTGCCGGCATCAATAAAAGCCTGCAATTTTGCCATTGCAATAACCTTTAATTCGACTCCCTGCACGCTACCGGATTCGATCAGCACTTTTCTACTTTTTACCGCAAACATGCCCGCTTCACCGGCAGCCAGATGTAAACGAGCACAGCAATCATTCTGGCTGACGATGATTTCGCACCCTTCCATTACTCCGGCTTCAAACCAGAATAAACGCGTCGCGATAGCTGAAAGTTCATCGCCTGCGGCATAACTCACCGGAGATAAGAAATCGCCCGCATACATCGTATTTAAGTCCTTTTAGTCTGACGTCCGCTGAGAATCGACCGTTCACTCACCGCGAGAAAAGTGAATGGCGCATCTGCGCACCGATTTTACTCTGGCGCTGATTATGTCTGGTTAGTACAGGGCAAGCCTGATGAATGTTTGATTAAATATCGGCTAAGCGGGCTGGAGCGGAAGAGAAAAGGGCCAGCAAGTGTGGCCCTGAAGAGTCAATTGTGGAGTAGTGCAGGCCGTTACGAGATAGATTTACGAATATAGCACCACCAGGTAATCACGCCGCAAATCGCATAGAACAGCAGAAACAGTTTTAAAGCCCCTTCTGCCGATCCGCTCAGCGCCAGTGAAGTACCAAACGCTTTTGGAATAAAGAAGCCCCCGGCGGCACCAATAGCAGAAATAAATCCCAGCGCGGCCGAAGAGTCTGTGGCGGCTTCCTGCGCTGCCTGTTTTTCGCTGCCTCCGGCCTGTTTAACCCGACGCAGCGTATCGGCGCGAATAATCACCGAGATCATCTGGAAGGTGGAACCACTGCCCAATCCGGCGGTAAGGAACAGACCAAGGAATACCACAAAGAAAGCGCCAAATGTGCCCTGATGTCCTTCACCCGGCAGCGTAAAGAAAATCAGCGTGGCGAAAATCACCATCATCACAAAATTGATTAAGGTGACTTTCGAACCACCAAAGCGATCGGAAAGCGCGCCACCGACCGGACGAGCCAGCGCGCCAATTAATGGCCCCCAGAAGGCGTAATGCAGAATGACCACATTTGGAAATTGAGTCTTGGTCAGCATGGCGAAACCGGCAGAGAAGCCGATAAAAGAGCCAAACGTAGCCAGATACAATAACGCCATAATCCACATGTGCGGACGTTTCAATACCGGCAGCTGTTGAGCCAGTGACGCTTTCGCAGTGGCGATATCATTCATCAGAAACCAGGCGGCAACGGCGAAAATCACCAGCGGCGGCACCCAGATAAATGCCGCATGTTCAATCCAGCGTACATCACCGGACGGGCTAACCTGACCGGCACCGGAAAACGAGCCAAAAATCGCAACGCTCATCACCAACGGCGCAACCAGTTGCATCACGCTGACGCCAAGATTGCCGAGGCCGCCATTTAGTCCCAGTGCGCCACCCTGCAAATGTTTTGGATAGAAAAAGCTGATATTTCCCATACTGGATGCAAAATTACCGCCAGCCACGCCACATAATAAAGCGATAATGACAAATACCCAATAAGGGGTAGTTGGTTGTTGCACCGCAAAACCTAACCAGATAGCTGGCACCACCAGAATAATAGTGCTGAAAGCTGTCCAGCGGCGACCGCCAAATATAGGAATTACAAAGGAATAGGGCACGCGCATAATTGCGCCTGCCAGCGCAGGAAGCGCCGTCAGCATAAATAACTGGTCGGTGGTGAAACTAAATCCGGCTCCGGGTAAGTAAAGCGCAACGGTACTGAATAACATCCAGACGCAGAACGACAGGAGTAAACAGGGAATTGAAATCCAGAGATTTCTGGCGGCAATTTTCTTTCCACTTCGCTCCCAAAAATTTTTATCTTCGGGGGTCCATGTAGCCAGCACACCGCGGGTGCTTTCGGCTTTAATGTCATTTTTATACGACACAGATCAATATCCTCTCAATGTTTTCTGACATGCTATTGGGAAAATTTGACCAGCTTTGAGACATCACTTTTGCCGAGTGAATTGAATTCTGGTTGATCGCAGGTGAGTTTGTAAAGTGTTCTGTGAAATTAATTTCTACTCACTTCGGGTTAGAGAGACAGTAATTTCATTATGTCGCCGACCCTTATTGAATAGTCAGCTTACGAACTGAAATTTTATTAACTGATCATGCCAAAAAAACGCGTTTTATTCGCGAATGATAATAAATCGTTTTTGCAGTTATTTGATCTGTGAGGAGTGTGTCGAATGAGTAAGTTTCTGGATCGGTTCCGATATTTCAAGGAACTGGCAGAACCCTTTGCCGATGGTTATGGTCAGACGCTGGCAACCAACCGGGACTGGGAAGACAGTTATCGTCAACGCTGGCAGCATGACAAAATCGTTCGCTCCACACACGGTGTGAACTGTACGGGATCATGCAGCTGGAAGATTTATGTTAAAAACGGCCTGGTCACCTGGGAAACTCAGCAAACCGATTATCCAGAAACTCGCCCCGACCTGCCGAATCACGAACCGCGTGGCTGCCCGCGTGGTGCCAGTTATTCATGGTATATCTACAGCGCCAACCGCCTGAAATATCCTCAAATTCGCCAGCAGCTGCTGGAAATGTGGCGTGAAGCACGCCAGCAGCATCAGGATCCGGTAGATGCCTGGGCAAGCATTATTAACGATCCTGAAAAATCAAAACGTTACAAACAAGCGCGCGGGCGCGGCGGGCTGGTGCGCTCCAGCTGGGCGGAAATGAACGAGCTGATCGCCGCCGCTAACGTCTATACCGCGAAAACCTTCGGCCCTGACCGCATTGCCGGCTTTTCGCCGATTCCGGCGATGTCGATGGTTTCTTATGCCGCCGGTGCGCGCTATCTGTCATTAATCGGTGCCACCTGCCTGAGCTTCTATGACTGGTACTGCGATTTGCCGCCAGCATCACCGATGACCTGGGGTGAGCAGACCGACGTGCCGGAATCCGCCGACTGGTATAACTCGTCTTATCTGATTGCCTGGGGTTCAAACGTCGCGCAGACCCGTACTCCGGATGCCCATTTCTTTACCGAAGTGCGCTACAAAGGCACCAAAACCGTCGCAGTGACGCCTGATTATGCCGATGTCGTGAAGCTGTGCGATCAGTGGCTGGCACCAAAACAGGGTACCGACAGCGCAATGGCACTTGCGATGGGCCACGTGATTCTGAAAGAGTTTTATCTGCAAAAGCCGAGCAGTTATTTCCTGGATTACGCCCGCCGCTACAGTGATTTACCGATGCTGGTCATGCTGGATCAACGCGAGGATGGCTTTTATGTCGCCGGACGTCAGCTGCGCGCCGCCGATCTGCTCGGCGCTCTCGGTGAAAACAACAATCCGGAATGGAAAACTATCGCCGTCGATCAACAAGGCGATCTGGTTGCGCCACAAGGCTCAATTGGATTCCGCTGGGGTGAGCAAGGCAAATGGAATCTTGAACAGCGCGCGGGCAATGATGGCCGTGACGTCACGCTGCAACTGTCGCTGCTCGGCCAGCATGACGAAATCGCCAATACGCTGTTCCCTTACTTTGGCGGAATTGAAAGCGAACACTTCCGCCCGGTGGCACTGTCAGATGTCATTTCACATCCGATCGCCGCGAAACGTATAACGCTGGCTGATGGCAGCAGCGCGCTGGTTGCCAGCGTATTTGATTTAACGCTGGCAAATTACGGTATTGCCCGCGACTGGGGCGATGCAAAAGTCGACGACAGCCAGAGCGCCAGCGATTACAGTGAAATTAAAGCCTATACGCCAGGTTGGGCAGAAAAAATTACCGGTGTGCCGCAGCAGGATATGATCCGCATTGCGCGCGAGTTTGCCGATAATGCTGATAAAACCCATGGTCGTTCGATGATTATCGTCGGTGCCGGTATCAACCACTGGTTCCATATGGATATGAACTACCGTGGCATCATCAACCTGCTGGTGTTCTGTGGCTGCGTCGGTCAAACCGGCGGTGGCTGGGCGCACTATGTCGGCCAGGAAAAACTGCGTCCGCAGACCGGCTGGCTGCCACTGGCGTTCGCCCTTGACTGGACGCGTCCGCCGCGCCAGATGAACGGCACCTCATTTTTCTACAATCACTCCAGTCAGTGGCGCTATGAGACCCTGAGTACGGAAGAGATCCTTTCCCCGCTGGCGGATAAAAAACGCTACAGCGGCAGCCTGATTGACTTCAACGTGCGCGCCGAGCGTATGGGCTGGCTGCCTTCGGCACCGCAGCTGGATACTAACCCGCTTGGGCTGGCGAAAGCCGCCGCCGCCGCCGGTCAGACGCCGAAAGAATATCTGGTGAATGCACTGAAATCCGGCGATATCCGCTTTGCCGCTGAACAACCGGACGCGCCGCAGAACTCACCGCGTAACCTGTTTGTCTGGCGATCAAACGTGCTTGGCTCTTCCGGTAAAGGCCATGAATACATGCTGAAATACCTGTTGGGTACCGAGCATGGCATTCAGCAAACCGACCTCGGTGAACAAGGGCGTCAGCGTCCGGAAGAGGTCGAGTGGCTGGAACAAGGCCGCGAAGGCAAGCTGGATCTGGTGGTTACACTGGATTTCCGTATGTCGACCACCTGTCTCTATTCCGACATCGTGCTGCCTACCGCCACCTGGTATGAAAAAGACGATATGAATACCTCGGATATGCATCCGTTTATTCACCCACTGTCGGCGGCAGTTGATCCCTGCTGGGATTCACGCAGCGACTGGGAAATTTATAAAGGGATAGCGAAAGCCTTCTCGCAAGTTTGCGTCGGCCATTTGGGAGTGGAAACCGATGTGGTTACCGTTCCGTTGCAGCACGATTCCGCCGAAGAGCTGGGGCAAACCGGTGATATTAAAGAGTGGAAAAAAGGCGAGTGCGATCTGATTCCAGGTAAAACCGCGCCGAATATCGCGGTAGTCGAGCGTAATTATCCGGAAACCTATGAGCGCTTTACCTCGCTTGGTCCGCTGATGGATAAGCTTGGCAACGGCAGCAAAGGCATTTTCTGGAATACCGAAGAAGAAGTGGAGCTGCTGGGCCGGCTGAATCGCCGCCATGAAAGCGGCAGCGCGCAAGGACGTCCGGTGATCAACACCGCCAAAGATGCGGCTGAAGTGATTCTGACGCTGGCACCGGAAACCAATGGTGAAGTCGCGGTAAAAGCCTGGCAGTCACTGGGCAAATTTACCGGCCGCGACCATGCCCATCTGGCACTGCCAAAGCGTGAAGTAAAAATTCGCTTCCGCGATTTACAGGCGCAACCGCGCAAAATCATCTCCAGCCCGACCTGGTCAGGCCTTGAAGATGAACACGTTTCTTATAACGCCGGTTATACCAACGTGCACGAGCTAATTCCGTGGCGCACCCTGAGTGGCCGTCAGCAGCTGTATCAGGATCACCCGTGGATGCTGGCGTTTGGTGAAAACCTGATGGTGTATCGCCCACCAATCGATACCCGCAGCGCGCAGCCGTTGCTTAACCGTAAGTCGAATGGCAACCCGGAAAAAGCGCTGAACTTTATCACCCCGCACCAGAAATGGGGTATTCACTCTACCTACAGCGACAACCTGTTGATGCTGACGCTGGCGCGCGGCGGCCCGATTGTCTGGCTGAGTGAAGACGACGCCCGCGATTTGGGGATTGAAGATAACGACTGGATCGAAGCGTTTAATACCCACGGTGCGCTGTCGGCACGCGCCATCGTCAGCCAGCGCATTAAACCTGGCATGGTGATGATGTATCACGCGCAGGAACGACTGGTGAATATTCCTGGCTCCGAAATTACCGGCCAGCGCGGGGGAATTCACAACTCGGTGACCCGTATCAGTCCGAAACCGACCCATATGATTGGCGGTTATGCCCAGCAAGCCTACGGCTTTAACTACTACGGCACCGTCGGTTCAAACCGCGATGAGTTTGTCGTGGTGCGCAAAATGCGCCGTGTCGACTGGCTGGATGATGAAAACAGTGACAGTGAACAAGCGGCAGTGGCCAAGGGGACAGTGAAATGAAAATCCGCTCACAAGTTGGCATGGTGATGAATCTGGATAAGTGCATTGGCTGCCACACTTGCTCAGTCACCTGTAAAAACGTCTGGACCAGCCGCGAAGGCATGGAATATGCCTGGTTTAATAACGTCGAGACCAAACCCGGCCTCGGCTACCCGATTGACTGGGAAAATCAGGAAAAATGGAAAGGTGGCTGGATTCGCAAGATCAGCGGCAAATTGCAGCCGCGTCAGGGCGGACGACTCAGCATTTTGGCCAATCTGTTTGCTAACCCGCATATGCCGCAGATCGATGATTACTACGAGCCATTCGATTTCGATTATCAGCATCTGCACACCGCGAAGCCCGGTAAAGCACAGCCGATTGCGCGGCCGCGCTCGCTGCTGACCGGCAAACGGATGGATAAAATCCATCGCAGCGCTAACTGGGAAGACGATCTCGGCGGCGAGTTTGCCAAACGCTCAAAGGATCAAAACTTTGAGCATATCCAGAAAGAGATGTACGGCCAGTTTGAAAGCACTTTTATGATGTATCTGCCGCGTCTGTGCGAGCACTGTCTGAACCCAGCCTGTGCCGCCAGCTGCCCAAGTGGTGCCATCTATAAACGTGAAGAAGATGGCATCGTGCTGATCGATGAGGATAAATGCCGTGGCTGGCGCATGTGCGTCAGCGGCTGCCCGTACAAAAAAATCTACTTCAACTGGAAGAGCGGCAAGTCTGAGAAGTGCATTTTCTGTTACCCGCGCATTGAATCAGGCATGCCAACCGTCTGTTCCGAAACCTGTGTCGGACGTATTCGCTACCTCGGTGTGGTGCTGTACGATGCCGATGCCATCGAGCAAGCCGCCTCGACTGAGAATACGCAGGATCTGTATGAGCGCCAGCTGTCGGTATTCCTCAACCCTCATGATCCGGCGGTGATTGCACAGGCAGAGAAAGATGGTGTTCCGATGAGCGTTATTGAAGCTGCACAGCGCTCGCCGGTGTACAAAATGGCGATGGAATGGAAGCTGGCACTGCCGCTCCATCCGGAATATCGCACCCTGCCGATGGTATGGTATGTGCCGCCGCTGTCGCCAATTCAGTCTGCCGCCGATGCTGGCGTGCTGGAACAAAACGGCGTGCTGCCGGATATCGATTCGCTGCGCATCCCACTGCAATATCTGGCGAATCTGCTGACGGCCGGGGATACCAAACCGGTAGCACTGGCGCTGAAACGTATTCTGGCGATGCGCCACTATAAACGCATGGAAACCGTTGAAGGCAAGCACGATATCAGTGCGCTGGAAGAGGTCGGCCTGACTGAACAGCAAGCGAAAGAGATGTATCGCTATCTGGCGATTGCAAACTACGAAGATCGTTTTGTGGTGCCTTCCAGCCACCGTGAACTGGCGCGCGATGCCTTCCCGGAACGCAACGGTTGCGGCTTTAGCTTTGGCGATGGCTGCCACGGCAGCAACAGCAAATTCGACTTGTTCAACGCTAAACGTATTGATGCGATTAACGTTGATGCCAAAACCACGGGAGGCCGCTAATGAGATCGTTACTGATACTTTCCCGATTACTCGACTATCCCGATGAGTCTCTCTGGCAGGCAAAAAGCGAACTGCTGGAAGCCGTGGATGAGCTAACAGAACTTAACGCCAGCCAGCAGGCAGTGCTGAAGCGCGTGATTGAGTGGCGTATCTCTGGCCGCCTGTTAGATGCACAGGCCGACTACGGTAGCCTGTTCGATCGTGGCCGATCGCTGTCGCTGTTGCTGTTTGAACATGTACATGGCGAATCACGCGATCGCGGCCAGGCAATGGTCGATCTGCTGGATCACTATCGCAAGGCCGGATTCGATCTGAACAGCAATGAGCTGCCGGATCATCTGCCGCTGTTTCTCGAATTTCTCGCGCAGCTCAGCAGCGAAGAAGCCATCAGCTGGCTGGAAAGCATTGCGCCGATTCTGGCGCTGCTGGCAGCACGCCTGCATCAACGCGACAGTCATTACGCACTGCTGCTGGATCTGTTAACCCAGCTCTCCGGCAGCGACGCCAGCAGTGAAAACCTGCAACACCAGGTCGGGCAAGAGGCACGTGATGATACCCCCGCCGCGCTGGACGCGGTGTGGGAAGAAGAACAGGTACGTTTTATGGCAACCCAGCAGGGTGATTGTGGCGAGACGCGTCAGCATCAGCAGCGTTTTTCCGGCGCTGTGGCTCCGCAGTATCTCAATATTGAGCAAGCACAGCCGAAGAATCGGGAGAGAAAATAATGTCGTTCTTTAACCTGTTTTTCTTTGATATCTATCCGTATATCGTCGGTACTGTCTTCCTGCTCGGTAGCCTGCTCCGCTACGACTACGGTCAGTACAGCTGGCGCGCCGGTTCGAGCCAGATTCTCGATAAACGCTGGATGCGCCTGGCGTCGAATCTGTTTCACATCGGCGTGATCGGAATTTTTTTCGGTCACATAGTGGGCATGCTGACACCGCACTGGATGTATCAGTCGTTCCTGTCATTGCCCGCTAAACAGTGGATGGCGATGGTGCTGGGCGGCATCTGCGGCGTAACCATGTGGATTGGCGGCATGATGCTGCTGTATCGCCGCCTGTTTGTTGCCCGAGTGCGTGCCTCATCCAGCGTCGCTGATATTTTGATTCTGGCGCTGTTAATGGTGCAGGTGACACTTGGACTCGCCACCATACCTTTTTCGGCGCAGCATATGGACGGCAGCGAAATGATGAAGCTGGTGAACTGGGCGCAGCACATCGTGACCTTCCGCTTTGGTGCGTCACAATACCTTGATGGCGTGGCGCCGATCTTCCGCGTGCATCTGATCACCGGTATGACGCTGTTTCTGCTGTTTCCTTTTACGCGTCTGGTGCATATCTGGAGCGTGCCGCTGGAATTTATTACCCGCCGCACTCAGCTGGTGCGTAAAAGAGGCTAACCGCACAAAATTAACGGCATCCCCGGCGGGGGATGCCGTTTTTTTTGACTATTTCTTCCGCAGACGTACGATTAATAGCAGCAATAACAACGCGATAAACACTCCAGCCGCAATCAGATAATCAACATAGCGCACGATAAATGGCGCTTCGCCACCGCTACGCAGAGTTTTAACCTGTTCCGCCGAGATATCCTCATTGATATTGCCAAACTGCTGACGCACGTAGTGGGTGACGGCAGCAATCTGCGCATCATTCAACTGCTGACCGAAAGCCGGCATCCCGACATCGCTGTCACTGCTTTTGCGATGGATACCGTCGACAATGGTCATCACCAAATTTTGCGCCGTCGGGCCAGAGACCGCGCTATTTTTAGTCAGTGAAGGATAGAAATTGTCCGCTGTGCCCTGCCCTTCGCGCCCATGACAGCTGGCGCAAGCACCGTTATACAATTCAGCACCATCGGTTGAACTGCTGTCGGCCAGCGAGGATTGATCCCCCTGTCCTTTCACCAGTTGATTTATATCCCGCGGCTCTGCTGCCTGTGCTGACGGCGTCGCCACTGGCGTTTTGATCGCCGGAATCTGTTGAATCCAGGCCGCAATGGCATGCAGATCGTCATCACCGAGATAACGGAAGCTGTGCTCCACCGCTTCAGCCATCGGCCCCGCCGCCTGCGCTTTTCCAGCCAGATGACCGGTTTTCAGGTAGCTGACAATATCATCCTGACTCCAGTCACCAATTCCGCTGCTATCCGGCGTGATATTCGGCGCATACCAGCCGCCCAGCGGGCTACCGGCCAGATACTGGCTACTGTCTTCAGCCATCATCATATTGCGCGGCGTATGGCAGGTGCTACAGTGCGCCAGCACATCAACCAGGTATTTACCCCGATTCAGCTGTTCTGATAAATCAGGCTGTTTTTCAAACGGTTTATCACTGCGGTACAGCAGATTCCAGCCCCACATGATCTGGCGGATATTAAACGGAAAGCTCAGATCGGTATGCTCATCCGGCGCAATATCAACCGGTTTTACCGCCAGCATAAAGTAGCTGTACAGCGCATGAATATCTTCGTCAGTCAGCCCCTGGTAAGCGGTGTAAGGCATCGCCGGATAGAGATTGCTGCCGTCAGCGGCCACCCCTTTACGCAGCGCATCGGCAAACTGCTGCTCACTGTAATCACCAATGCCATATTGCTTTGAAGGGGTGATATTGCTGGCAATAATTCGCCCCATCGGCGAATCAATGGCGTAACCACCGGCAAACGGCGCGCCGTCTTCAGCGGTCTGACGGTGGCAAGCGCCGCAGTCTGCCGCAACGGCAAGATACTCACCGCGTTTTATCAGCGCCGCATCGGCAGAAGATGGCGCAGCGCTTACTGCTGCTGTGCTGCCGAGGCCAGCCAACAGCGCGGCGGCGGCGAAAAATTTACCCGTAATCTGCATCATTAAATCTCCCGATCGATGATTTCAGCCGCACGAATACTCAGTGCAACACCGGTCAGAGTCGGGTTAATCACACCGGATGCCGGAATAACGCCAGTCGTCGCGAGGAAAAGATTGCTGTGATCCCAGCTGCGGCACTCATGGTTAACCACGGAATCTTTCGCGTTATCACCCATTATCACCGTCCCCATCAAATGGTCACGGTTCTGCCAGCCGGTATTGTCCTCGACCACCGTACCGCCCATCAGGCTGACAAACTGTTTATAGTCAGCGTCGACCACCACTTTGGCGGTTTTCACATAGTCATCCACTTCATAGTTAACCGTCAGCATCGGGATACCGAGCGCATCCTTACGGGTAGTGCTGGGACGCACGGTATTGCTGGCATGCGGCAGGATTTCAAACACCGTGGAGATATCCACCCAGCGTGCAGCCTGGTGTCGAATCTGCTTATCCAGCTCATGCCCCAACACGCCATCAGCGATCAGCCGTTGCGCGATTGTCATATTGGGCACGTTATTAGAAATAGCATGCTTAATCGCGGCGTGTTTTTTGCGGAATTCGCCATCGCGGAAGTTGAAAATACCGCCCTGCTGTACCGCACCACGCCCCGGCCAGACCGGCTCATCCGCGAGGAATTGTAGCCCCATGCCGGTGTGGTCCATCAGATTGCGCCCCACCTGATCGGAACTGTTAGCGACATCAGAAATTAGCAGCAGCTTAGGGGTTTCCAGCCCGTGGGCCGCGACAATAAAGTACTTTGCCGTCAGCCGTTTATCTTCGCCTTTTGAACTCCGAACGTGCACCGCTACGATTTTGCCATCCGCACCTTTTTCCAGCTTCCAGGCGGTAGCATCAGTCATCAGCTGCGCACCGGCATCTTCCGCATGCTGGGCATGTTTATCGCCGCTGTACATCGAGCCAATCGGGCAGACCGGCATACAGTTGTTGTTGCCGCTGCAAGCCGGACGACCGTCATAAGGGCGGGTCGCACGCGCGTTGGGCTCATGAATAAAGTGGTAACCTGCCGGGCTGATGCGGCTTTTCAGGCGCTGGAACAGATAAGTTTCACCTTCAGGCTCCATCGGATACGGCTGCGAACGCGGTGGAAAGGCGCTGCCTCCTTGCCCGCTCTGGTCGTCGGTATCACTACCGCATACGCCCATCGCCAGCTCGGCTTTGACATACCACGGTTCTAACTCGCTGTACTCCATCGGCCAGTCGCGACCCACGCCATACAGCGTTTTCAATTTCATATCATTAGGCAGATAACGCCAGCAGGCCGAGGCCCAGTGCCAGGTGGTGCCGCCCACCAGTTTCAGCATGCCGGGACGAAAATCAAACGAGCCGGTGTTTTCGATATATTGTTCGTCGTAAGAGTGGTGCGCCCACGGCTGGTTAGGATACGGCGAGTTATAGTTGGCTTTTTTCGAGGAGTTACGGAAATTTTCGACAATTTTCCAGCGCGGGATTTTCTCTCCGGCTTCCAGAATAATCACAGATTTGCCTTTACGGGCAAGGGTGGCGGCGGCATTGCTACCCAATGCACCCGAACCGATGACAATCACATCGGCATCATAGTGTTTGCTCATGGTGTTGCTCACAAAAGAATGAAAAGATTAATCGTTTTTTATCGTGGCTGGCGGCTGCGTCCAGTAATTGGTGTGCCCACGCGAATAGGTCGGAATAACCGTGGCATCCAGCGTTGGTGCATACATCAGGGCATCGGTATAAGTGACAAAGCGGGTATTATCGACCGCCCGCAGTGACACCGGCGTGCCGGTAAAGCCGAGATACCAGGCAGAAACAATTTTTTTAACCGTCTCGCTGGCGAGGTGATTTTGCATAATGGGATGACCATTAAGCTGGTCGGCGGCGCTAATATTTGCCGTGTTTAACGCGTCCACCAGCGCATGCATTTTTATCAGGAAATCGGCATCTTCGGACACCAGACAATGCAGTGCGCGGGCAGACACCACCTGACTTAATGCCGTACGACCGGTGAGTAATTTTGATAATGTATGGAACATCCCCTGGTCAGAAGCAGCGGCGGGCTGAGAAGCCCAGGACAAAACCGGATTCAGTGCCGCAAACCCGCCCAAAGCCGCACCAGAAATGAGAATCTGCCTACGTGTTATCATCGAAACCTACAATTCTGAAACATGAGAAGGTGATATATCTCACGCTCTTGTTATAGTTTTGTAAAGATTTATTAACTTTTAAAGTGTTGCAAAAAATAAGGGAAATGCGAGATTAACCAGTTGATAGTTAATGATTTTTAATTAATTACTGACAGTAATTAATCATCAGGTAACGGCAGCAGTGGTTATAACAACGGCAATTCGGTGGTCTGTTTATAACACTGCATCGGGATATCGGTTTTAATACTGGAGACGCCACGAATGCGCGTCAGGTGATTAATTTGTAGCTGGCGATAATCATCCAGGCTGGCGGTAATCACCCGCAGCAGATAATCACACTCCCCGGCCATCAGATGGCACTCGACCACCTCCGGCAGCTTCATAATTTCAGCAGCAAAATGATCCACCGTTTCAGCATCCTGCCGGGTCAGCCAGACACGGGTGAAAATGGTGACGTTGCGTTGCACTTTGGCACCGTCAATCAGCGCCACATAGCCTTTTATCACGCCACTTTGCTCCAGTTGCTTAACCCGCCGCAGACAGGGTGACGGTGATAAACCGACCTCGCGAGCCAGGTCAATATTTTGCATGCGGCCATCGCGTTGCAGTGCATTAAGGATTTTACGATCGGTGAGATCAAGGTTCATGGCATCAGATTCCATTTTAAGCAAAAAATTAGCATTCAACTGCCAATTGATAACGAAATATTGGCATAATAGCAACCCAATTTCACAGCAAAACGCTTATAATTCAGCTCCTTCAGGAGGTGATATGAGCGATACAGATTCTGTCTGGCCGGCTGCCAGCAACATAACAAAAAAATCAGAGTTCTGGCGTGGTGTCAGAGCCAGCTTACCGGTGCTGCTGGGCGTGATTCCGTTGGCACTGGTGCTTGGCGCGCAGGCGGCGAAGAAAGGATTTAGCGCCATAGAGTTGCCGCTGATGACCGGCCTGAATTTCGCTGGCGGTTCGGAACTCGCCGCCATCGAACTGTGGACGCATCCGCCCCATATTCTGGTGATTATGATGATTACCTTCCTGATTAACAGCCGCCATATTTTGATGGGTGCCGCCATTGAACCGCATCTGCGCCATCTGCCGAAGCGTAAAGCGTTCGCCGCGCTGTTTGTGATGACCGATGAGAGCTGGGCGATGGGAATGGCCGATGCGGCTAAACGCCGTCAGGCGGGCATCGTAAATAGCTTCAGCATTCCTTACTACGCTGGCGTATCGGCTTCGCTTTATGTCATCTGGGTAGTGTTCACCACCTCCGGCGTGCTGCTTGGCCCGCTGATGGGCGATATCAGCCAGTGGGGCTTTGATATGGCGTTTCCGGCGATCTTTCTGGTGCTGCTGCGCGGCATGTGGCGCGGTTTCCGCGCGGCGCGTCCGTGGATGGTCAGCCTGGTGATGGCCGCTACAACCTATTATCTGATTCCAGGGGCCTGGTACGTTCCGGTGGGTGCGCTATCAGGAATGCTGACTGCACTGTTTTTTGTCGGGAAAAAATCATGATTAGCGGCATCACGGTACTGACAATTTTGTTAATGGCCAGCGTAACCTGGCTAACGCGGGTGATTGGCTATATTGGTTTACGTAACCGCGAGCTGGGGCCGCGCGCCAGAGCGGTGATGGACGCCGCTCCGGGTTGCGTACTGATTTCAGTTATTGCGCCCTATTTTGTCACCGATCGCCCAGCCGATCTGCTGGCCATCGTGATTACCCTGATTGCCGCCAGCCGCCTGTCACTGTTTTCTACCGTCGCCGTTGGCATTGTTGCGGCGGCGCTGCTAAGACACTGGCTGTAAACGCCTGCTGCCCGGTGGCGTTAATCCACCGGGCAATTCACCAGCCAGATTGCCATCCGCCATCAGTACTATTGTCTTGCTGACCGCGAGCCTGAATCCGCTCCATACGCCGGTCTCTCTTCATCCCACCCTTGCCGTCGGGCACATAGATTACCGGCCTGTTCTCACTCCAGACCGGTTTTTTGGCGCTATTGGCTTCGTATTGGTAAGGGCTACAGGATATGACAAGAAAACATGCGGGAAAAATCAATAAACACTTTTGCATAGGCACAGAACCTCCCTGTTTATAAGGAAGTTTATAAATAAATTGTCGCGGTCACGCCGTCAATGCTTCAGGGCGAGCGACGAGACAGAACTGCCAGGCGGTTTAGAGTAGGTTGACAGTCGACGGGGCGAAAGCGGCATTATCACGAATAATTGCCTGTCATCTCGCTAAGCGAGCGGGTGATTTTCCCGATACTGACCGGGGGTAACACCAAACTGGCGCTTAAACGCTTTATGAAAAGTTTCATGGGATGGAAAACCATGTAACAGCGCCACGGTAAGGATAGGACCGGGCTGGCTGCACAGCATTTTCGCCGCCGCAGCCAGCCTTTTTTGGCGACAGTAGGAGGCTAACGGCTGACCGGTCGCCTCACGAAACATACGCTGAATATGCCATTTTGAATAGCCTGATTTCTCAACAAAATCATCAATTTTCAGGCGATTATCGATATTTTCATCAATCCAGATGATTAAATCAGACACGATATTTTTCCTGAACATTATGTACTCCCGTTGCTAATACCGCCGTTAACTGGCAGCCAGAGTCATGGCAATCAGCCGTGTTTCCATATGTGGAAACATTTCGCTGGTGCCGACACGATGCAGCATGCAGGCAAACCAAAGCCCGTCAGATGCTAACCTCGCCACTTCCAGCTGTGGGTCGCTGTCGGTTTGCTGATGTTGTTTCAGCCGGTTCTTCAGCCAGCTGTCCCATTTGCACGTCAGCTGGCTATCGCTGCCAAGGGTAAAACTGAGTACTGCCCAGCTATTCTCGGTGTGGCTATCAAGAAAAACCGTTCTGATATAGGCGCGACTAAAGCAGCCATACTGCTGCGGGTCGGCGGCAATAAACTGGTCAATATCGCGATCCAGCTGATTAATAATTTCATCAAACAGGCCTTCAATCAGCGCCTGTTTACTGGGAAAGTGGTGAAAAAAACCGCCCTTAGTGACGCCTGCCGCCTCTGCCACCGCGCTGACGGTAACACTGGCTGGCCCCTGTTCTACCGCCAGCCGCGCGGCGCTGATCAGCAATTGCTGACGGACATATTCCGGCTGTCGTTTGCGCGATTGCGACTTATCACTCATCAGTGCGCGACCATTTTAGAAAATCCATTGACCACCACCACCCCGGTAACTATCAGCGCAATACCGATAATCGCGGGCAGATCCAACCGCTGCTTAAACACCACCACACTAATTGCTGCGGTTAAAACAATCCCCAGCCCGCCCCATGAGGCATACGCCACCGCCAGCGGCAGGGTTTTCAGCACCTGTGACAGCAAATAAAACGACAGGCCATATAACAGCACCGTCATCAGGGACGGATAGAGACGTGAAAATTGCTCTGACTTGCCGAGAAACATGGTGCCAGCCACTTCCATGACGATGGCACCCGCAAGGGCCGTCCAGGCGAGAAAAAGATTCATAAGATTGATTTCCGATAACAGGGCAGGAAAGTTCCTGCCGGAATTTTACATACCTACCGGTCGGTATGTAAAATGCTTTTTGCTTGCCGCAATAAATTTTGACGTGAAATGATTCAGGCGTCAGCGCGGATTTTTATTCGCGCGCAGCCTGATGGAGGCTGGCAACCAGCGCTGCAGCGGTTCGGGCGAGCGCTGTTTAATCAGGTTGGTAACCATCTCAAAACAGTTCCATGCCAGCAGCCGCTCATCCTGCGCCACGGTATCAATTGGCACACAGAGGGAATCATATAAATAGTGATCGTCAAAACTGCACAGGCGAATATCACTTTCCAGCAAGCCATGCTGGCTGAGATAGCGCAGCACTCCCTCCTGCAACCCACAAGCGGCACAAAACAGGGCTTGCGGCACGCGTCCCAGGCGCGAGCAGAGATCGGCAAACAGTTCATAGCCTGAGCTGGAATGGTAATGACCATAAATCACCCACTCCGGTTGCAGTTCTACCCCGGCACGTTGCAGGCCGCGCTTATATCCTTCCAGCCGATCGCGGGTAGGTGAGATGCGCGGTTGGCCGCCGAAAAAATACAGCTCGTCGTAGCCTTCACTGGCGACATGCTCAATCAGCTTCGCGGTAGGTTCAATCGCATCGGTAATTACCAGCGGCAGCGACGATTCGCCAAGATGGCGGTCAAATAAGATCACCGGCAGCTGCTGATTTATTTTCTGGTATTCACCGTCGCTCAGCATGCTGGAGGCAACAATCAGCCCGTCGACCTGACGCTGAATCAGATTGTTAACCGCCAGAATTTCCTGGCTGGCATTCTCATCGGTACAGGCGATCAACAGCTGCAAACCATCATCACGACAAAGCTTTTCCAGCTCATGTGAAAACACCGCAAAGCCGTGGTTGGTCATTTCCGGAACCACCAGACCAATGGTATTACTGTGCGACGAGTTCAGCGCACGGGCGTGGATGCTGGGCTGGTAATGCTCCTGCTTTGCCACTTCCAGCACCCGCAAACGGGTGCTTTCGGCCACTCGCAGCTCTTTACCTCGCCCATTAAGAACCAGACTGGCGGTGGATTTGGAGACGCCGGCCAGTCGTGCAATATCATTGATGGTGACACGTTTGCTTTTATTCACATTCTGCTTAGTGATGGTGGCTCAGTACCGTCATTCTATCACGCATCTTTTCAAGCTCCAGTGATGCAAGGCCAGCGTGCTGCTCCCCTGTAACCGCAGCTGCGGCTGGCTGCCAGGGAAATAGCGTGCTGACATTACCGCTTCGCCGTGATTAATAAAAATTTCCACGCTTGAGCAATCGCACAGAATTTGTAAATGCGTCACGCTTCCGCGCCAGTAGCGATGCTCGGTGTCACCCGTGCGACGATTGTTGCGCGTCAGGGTCAGACCCTGCCGATCGCAGTTCAGTTGCAAAATTCCGCCAAAGCTGGCGCTAACGTCACCGGTCACCGCAAAATCGATCTCAGCGCTGGCGATATCCATCGCCGGCAGTGAAGCCGCCACGCCGCTAAAAGTGCGGCCGGTATCGCGCAGCTGGCGCAGCTCGCGCGCCGGTTGCTGAAACAGTTTTCCCGCCTGCCAGCTCAGTTCACGCGGGCAGGTCAGGGTATGAATCCATCCATGCTCAACGGTTGGCTGATAAAACTCATCCTGATCCGGCACGCCCATCCAGCCAATCAGCAGGCGACGACCATCGTCACTGGCGGTGGTCTGCGGCGCATAAAATTCAAAGCCGTGGTCCAGCTCGTGAAACTCACCGTGATGATAGTGGCCTGCCTGATAATCCAGTTCACCGCTAAAATAGCCGCTCTGAAAGGTATTCAGATAGCGGTACGGCTCCGCCGCCAGACCCTGCGGGCAAACCAGCAGAATATCCTGGTCGGCCAGCCGGAACAGATCCGGACACT
The DNA here is from genome assembly GCF_050037805.1 of Winslowiella sp. 2C04. NCBI lineage: Bacteria > Pseudomonadati > Pseudomonadota > Gammaproteobacteria > Enterobacterales > Erwiniaceae > Winslowiella > Winslowiella sp. 2C04. The sequence goes on from NZ_CP188300.1 coordinate 4,590,244, forward strand.
CCCACATATAACCAAACGGCCCCAGCCCGCCCAGCCCGCTGCCGGCAATTTCGCCCTTTAGCGTCCAGCTTTGCAGATCGGGAGACTGCAACAACAGCACTTTGCCCTGTAAGTCGACATCCTGCGCGCCGAGCACCATCCACCAGCTATCCTGATAAAGCCAGACTTTAGGATCGCGCACATGGCCGCTGTAGCCTGCCGGTAACGCCAGTACCGGCCCCTGCTTGTCAAATTCGCCCTGTGGATTAAGCCGCGCCAGGCATTGCCAGGCGGTGCGGCCATTTTCAAATTTAACATTGCCGGTATAGATCAGCGTCAGCACGCCGTGGTCATCAACCGCAGAGCCGGAGTAGCAGCCGTGGCTTTCATACGCTTCAACCGGCGCCAGCGCCAGCGGTTCATGCTGCCAGTTCACCAGGTCGGCAGAACTCCAGTGGCCCCAGAATTTAGCGCCGTGGGCGCAGGCCAGCGGGTTCCACTGATAGCACAGGTGATAACGCTGATTAAACTGAATAAAGCCATTCGGGTCGTTCATCAGCCCGACCGGCGGCGCAAGATGCCACATCGGCCGATGCGGATCGGCTGCCGCACGCTGCTGGCCCGCCATTACCGCACGCAGAGTTTGCTTCAGCAGATGTTGCTCGTTCATCACCTGGCCTCAATTTTGTATTTCAGTAACAGCGAAACGGTAAACGCCACGCCAAAGGCGATCAGCATCCCAATCAGGTAGTTAACAATGGAGCTGGCTTGCACAATCGCCATCCCCGGCAGCGCCGTCAGGCCGACCGCCGTCATATTGACATGCATCGCCACTACCCATGCCCCACCCAGCGCCCCGCCGATAATTCCGGCAATAAATGGCTTAATAAAGCGCAGGTTAACGCCAAAAATTGCCGCTTCGGTAATGCCCAACATAGCGGAAAACGCGGATGGCAGCACGATACTGCGCGTTTTAACATCGCGGGTTTTAAACCATACCGCCAGACACGCACCGCCCTGCGCCACGTTAGCCATTGACCAGATTGGCAGCAGGAAGTTAACGCCAATCGACGGATTGCCCAACAACCCGGCCTCAATGGCGTGGAAACTGTGATGCACACCGGTAATCACAATTACCGAATACAGGCCGCCAAATATTCCACCCGCCAGCCAGCCGGCGTGAGCAATTAGGGTACTGAGCACCAGCGAAATGCCGTCGCCAAGCATCCGGCCTGCCGGGCCGATAATCAGCAAGGCGACAAAGCCGGAAATAATCACCGTCAGGAACGGCGTCAAAATAATATCCAGTGCATCCGGCACTATCCGGCGCAGGCGCTTTTCAATCAGGCTCATAAACCACACCGCCAGCAGCACCGGGAACACCGTGCCCTGGTAGCCGATCATGGCGATTTCCAGCCCGAAGAAATTCATGGTGTGGAAGCCGCTGGCGACGCCCCAGGCATTAGTCAGCGCCGGATGAGTCAGAATACCGCCAAGCGTTGCACCCAGATAAGGGTTACCGCCAAACTCACGCGCCGCGGTAAAGCCAATCAGAATCGGCAGAATGATAAACGCCGCCGAACTGCACATATCCAGCATCACAAACAGCGCGCTGTCGGCATTGACCCAGCCATAGGTTTTCACCATGCCAAGCAGGCCCATTAACAGGCCGGAGGCGACTATCGCCGGGATAATCGGTACAAAAATATTCGACAGCAGCCGCGCCAGCCGCTGGAAAGGATTGAGTTTTCTTGCCGCTATATCGGCCGCTTCACTTTTACTCGACTCGCTAATCCCCGCCGCCTGAATAAAGGCCGCATGCACCTTATTGACGATGCCGCTGCCGAAGATAATCTGAATTTGTCCGGCGTTGCTAAAGCAGCCCTTTACACCGTCCAGCGCTTCAATCGCCTCTTTTTGCACCAGCGAATCGTCCACCAGCACCAGCCGTAAACGCGTTGCACAGTGCGCCGCCGTTGCGATATTTTCTTTACCACCCAGCAGCGGTACCAGCTGCCTGGCTACCTGATTCACATCCATACCTTTCCCCTTTGTTCACAGCGGTGACCTGAGTTCGATCAGAACCACGTCTCCATTTGTACGCCGAAGTTCCACTCACCACCGGAAGTAAATCCACTGCTGCCGAAAGCGTCATTGCTGGCGTAGTTGTCCAGCGACTTATCCCAGTCCATCCAGCTGGCAAAAAAGCGAATTTCCGGGCGGGTAAAGAAGTCACCGATATCTGCCACTTTAAAGGTCGGCGCAAAGGTTAATTTGTAGTAGCTGCCGTTGACCGCCTGACGATTTTTATAGCCCAGCGGCGAGAGATCCATGTACTGGTAACTGCCTTCGTAAGCCAGCGCAAAGTTTTGAGTGATTTCCTGAATCAGGCGGGCATTGAAGGTGACCCAGCGATACTCATCGCCTTTGACATAACGATCTTTACTCTGCTGAGCGAGCACCGCCGGGGCAAAACTCCATGTTGAGTTCAGCGGCGTGACGCCATAGGTTGCCAGACGCCAGGTATTGGCATCCTGCGTCAGGTTACCGTCAGAACCCAGTCCCTTCACTTCAGCACCGAGGCCGTGACCATATAACAGCGCAGTTTTCGACTGCCCTTCGCGCAGGCCATAGAAACTGTCGTTATGCAGCGCCAGCATGCTGTGAATCCCGCTGTCACCAGCCTTATCATTACGCTGCGCAACATTGATGCGCCGATCGTTATCTTTGGCGCGCAGCCCACTCAGCATAAACTGCCAGGGTCCGGCAAAGTTGTTGGCGCTGACGATATAGCTTTGAATAGTATTATCGATCGCTTCAATATCGCCGAAGTTACGTCCATAAATCGAGAAGTTACTCTTAAGCGATTCGTTCCACTGCACATCGTAGATACCGCCGCCGGTCCCGGCGAGGAACAGCACGTCAGAGTCCAGCCAGTGAATATCAAAGTTATCGCGGTCAAAGCGTTTACCGGCCCACAAGGTACTATTTTTAAATACGCCGTTAAACGTTGGCAGGCTGCCCAGTTCTACAAACGCCTGACGAATATTGAGATCGCTGGTGTCGCCGGTCCAGTCGTTGTAGCTCTCCTGCCCATCCGCCAGCATCACTTTAAAGCGCGTGGTGGCACCGCTCTCCAGCCGCTGTTTGTGCTCAAGATTCAGCTCAACATAGGTGTTGTTTTCATTGCCCAGTCGCCCGACCGAACCGCCGGTTTCTCCGGCGGGAGTCAGGTAGGGGCCACTTTTGGTCGCCGAGGCTGCATCATTCATGATCAGCCCGGAACGGGCATAGCCATGAAATTCAAAGCCATCCGCCACATTGGTCTTATTTTCAATGGCGGCGGTGCGTTCGGTAACCTGCTGCGTCGCCAGCTGATTCTGCTGTGCCTGCTGATTCAATGCGGCAACGTTTTGCTGATTTTTTTCGGCCTGCTGGCGAAGCATCACCACATTTTGCTCGGCGTCGCTGGCGCGCTGCTCTGCCGCAGCGGTACGTTTTTCCGCCATCTGCAAGCGCTTTTCCATCGCCGCTAATCGCGCTTCAAGGCTGCTTAATGAGGTTTCGGCATAAGAGGTATTGCCTGCAAGTGTTAACCCTATGGCGATGGCCAGATGGCTTTTTCTTATCATTGTCTGTTCAGTTCCATGATGATGTAGCGGAATGGCTAAACCGGTTCGATAAGAAGATTATTGGAATCAATAAGAGGAAGGCAACGAGATTTGCTAACCCGGTTAGCTAATTGTGACCGGGTTGGCATTTTTACCATCAGCTATTAAGCCGGCAGAAGATCTTTGGCGTAGGGTAGCGCGGTCATCGCCCCTTTCGCAGTTGTGGCTAATGCGCCGCAGCGTTGTGCCTGCGCAATGGCAGCAGGAAGATCGTCGGGATCAAGCGGATCGGGCTGTTGCGCCAGCGCCGCCAGCAATCCGGCCACAAAGGCATCACCCGCGCCAGTGGTGTCAACCACCTGTACTTCAGGAGCAGAAAAATGCTGCAACTGATTGTTTTTCCATAGCGTCACACCATTTTTTCCCTGCGTAACCAGCAGTAAAGCGGGCTGATATTTTTCGCCGAAATGGCAGATCGCCGCTTCCGACTGCTGACCTTCACTCAGCAGTGCCAGCTCTTCCAGCGACAGCTTAATGATGTCTGCCTGGCGGAAAGCGCGGTCGAGCAAGCTCATCATCAGCTGTTTATCTGGCCACAGATCGTCACGCAGATTAGGATCAAAGCTCACCCAGCCGCCGGCCTGTTTTATCGCGTTAATCGCCTGAAAGGCCGCAGTGCGCGACGGCTCAGCAGAGAGTGCGATAGAACAGAGATGCAACCCTTCTGCTGCCTGGAATGACGGCAGATGATCGACAGTGAGGAACAGATCGGCACTCGGACGCACCATAAAGGTAAAGTGACGTTCACCCTGAGCATCGAGGCTTACCAGCACCGTCGAGGTACGTTGTTGATTAAGCTGATGTAAATAAACACTGTCTACCCCTTCAGCACTCAGCACCTGCTGCATAAAATCGCCGAAGGGATCGCCGCCGACACAGCCGATAAAAGCACTGTTTCCCGCCAGGCGGGCAATGCCGACCGCGACATTAGCAGGGGCGCCACCCGGGCACTGCAACAGACGGAGAGACTCCTCAGGCAACAGATCGACTACCGCATCGCCAAGTACCCAGACTCGTTTTGTCATTTTTAACTCACCTTTTTACGCATTCAGTCAAACAAAGCTAAACCGTTTTAGCTTTTTTTCGAAAGAATAGCCAGCGTATCGTGCAGGGGGCTAAAACGACAAAAGCAGCCACGGCCTTTGCAACCTGGTGTGAAAATCACAACAAATTGCTGCAAGGCCGCAGGCTTCTGTCAACTCAGGCATACATAATAAAACTCGACGGTGGGTAGTTGAGTTCCGGGAGATTTTGCGAGATCACTACCACCAGGCCACGCAACATCCATTTCATATAACGTAGTAAGCGCATAGATTCATCCTGTCTGAAAGTCATCGGCTACTGAATAGTCTGCTCACTGATGCATTAGCGCAGCATTAATACAGCAATTACTTGCTGCTGGCACTCAATAACATCGCCAGCGCTTCACGTAATACTTGTTGCTCGGCCGCATCTGATTCTGTTTCCAGCCGTTCAACAATTACTGCCAGCAGATTTTTACGCGTCACATTACTGGCTGATGCGCTGATCTGATGATTAACCGCGTGCAGAATATCAGCGGTGCTGCCTGGCGTATGCGTTGACTGCGAATTCATCAGATGAAGACGTAGCTCTTCATCCGTTGTGAGCTGAGTACTCATCGTTCTCTCCATGGTATAAAAAAATCCGCTCCGGACAGGGAAGCGGATAGCAAAACTGGCAATGTGTAGCACAAGGAATGGACCTCATCGGCGGTATTCTTCAGCACGCCAGATGATTGTTGCTTAAATCTAGTCGCAAACGCTCGATACGCCAGTATCAATTGACAATTTTAGCGATTTTTATCGACAGGAAGGGTGTTGAAAGCGTCAGATGCGTCATCTGCCGGGGTAAACCAGATTTTTTTCGGCGGTGCTTTGGCTACTTTTGCTGCCGGTCCGGCGAGGAAAACATACAAACCACTTTTCAGCCAACTGTCGTATTGCTGCTGCTGGCTGGGCGTCAGCGCACTGTCGCTCCAGATCATAATATGCTCGGCCTGCACCCGACTGAGATCGGGTTTAGCTACCGCTCCACTCAAAACCTCGACGCGAAAACCATCACCGGCATAGCGTATCGCCTCCAGCCACAGATCCAGCGGATCTTTCAGGCTGAAAGCCATAATCATCAGGCTCGCCGCCGGGCGTTTGCGCATGCTGCTTAACAGAAAGGTGGCGTATTCGGTCAGCGCGGTATCCAGCAACAGTCGCGGCATATCCAGCTCTGGTTGCTTACCCACGTTCAGCCACTGACGCAGCGGACGGATCACTTCATCAACAAAAATTGCCGGCGGAATTTCGCGGCCGTAGCGCCAGATAAGCCCCCGCAGCTTTAACGGCCTGAGCGCCTCGCAATGGGTAAGAAGCTGCTGCTGGCAGGTCATCCAGCCCGACGTCTCACGCAAGATTTCACCATTGATTAGCGCCAGCATGTCGCTCAGTGCCACCCCTTTTTGCAGCCAGGAAACAATAGTGGCGATACGGGCAATGTGGCTGCTTTCAAAAAAACGGTGACCCTGCTCATCGCGCAGCGGTGTCAGCAACCCATAACGCTGCCAGCTGCGGATATTGGCCGGCGTCACGCCGCACTGGTCGGCAAGCACATCAATCGTGAAGTGAGGCATGAAATGTCCTGAACCCGCGGAAATCCGCGAGAATAGTTAAAGTTTAAAAGCCCGAGGCTGACCGACAAAATGCGGCGCAGACCAACAACGGCAAGGCTTTCACTGTTTGAACATTCAAGGAAAAAAATAATTGATGGTTTAACGTGTGGGATCACACTTCGGCAGGGCGAATCCCCACTCTGCAGCTAAGCTTATCACAGGCTAACCAGCCTCAGCCATCTCACCAGACCGGCGAGATCACATCCCAGGAGATCACCATGAACGAAGATCGAATCAGCGGCAACTGGAAGCAGTTCAAAGGGAAAATAAAGGAAAAGTGGGGCGATTTAACCGACGACGATATGACGGTGGTGGAAGGTAAACGCGAGCAGCTACTGGGTAAAATCCAGGAGCGCTATGGCTACGGTAAAGATCAGGCCGAGAAAGAGCTGAAAGAGTGGGAAGACTCCAATAAGTATCGCTGGTAAACCTGCGCCAACAACACGCTGGCTTCTCAGCCAGCGTGATACGCTTTACGCGCTAATCGCCGCGATTGTGTTCGTCAGAACGCCCGTTGCGCCCGCGCCACTGGTGGTAGCTGTCCTGAGTCGAAGCACCATCATTATCATTGTCGGCATGGTTACCGCGTGCAGCATACGATGGCAGGGTAAAACCGGTTGCGGACTGCCGGATATAACCCAGCAGCTTGCGCGCATTCCAGTAAACCAGCACCCGGCGATCATCAGTTTCGACTTCGCCCAGTTGCTGTAATTTCGCCATCACCGCATTCTTGCTCAAAACTTGCCGGTCGTCGGCCAGCAGAATCGCAGCTTCGCCAATCGCATGCTGAATATTTTTTTTTTCATAATCAGTAGTCAAATCAGTTCCTCCGAATTAATAAAAAGTCGGTCGGGCAGTTCTGATACTGTTCCCAATCTTTAAAGCAGGCCGCCGTAACGGCCAGTGAATTTACAACGTGCCAGTACCGCCATCAGAACACCATACCTGGCCTGAAGTGTAGCTGCTTTCCGTTGAGGCCAGCGTGACATACAGCGGCGCGATTTCAGCAGGCTGACCAGGACGCCCCAGCGGAGCAGATTCACCAAACTGTTGCACTTTCTCCTGTGGCTGCCCGCCGCTGGACTGCAATGGCGTCCAGTATGGTCCAGGCGCAACGGCATTTACCCTGATGCCCTCTTTCCCCAGCTGCTTCGCCAGCGATTTGGTAAAGGCCACGATGCTGGCTTTGGTCTGCGCGTAATCCAGCAGAATTTCGCTCGGTTTAAACGCCTGAACCGAAGAGGTGTTGATAATCGATGCCCCGCGCGGCAGATAGTCGAGCGCCGCTTTGGTTATCCAGAACATCGCATAGACGTTGGTTTTAAAAGTGGCATCGAAGGCTTCGGTGGTGAGATCGCGAATCGACTCGGCAAACTGCTGGCGTCCGGCGTTGTTAACCAGAATATCGAGACCACCGAGCTGTTCAGCGGCCTGGTGAACCAGACTTTTGCAGAAACTTTCGGAAGTGATGTCACCGGGAATCGCAATCGCTTTACGCCCCTCGGCTTTAATCAGCGCAATCACTTCTGCCGCATCGGACTCTTCTTCTGGCAGATAGTTTATCGCCACATCAGCACCTTCGCGTGCATAGGCAATCGCTACCGCGCGGCCAATACCGGAATCACCGCCGGTAATCAGCGCTTTTCTGCCGGCCAGACGACCCGAGCCGCGATAGCTTTTTTCACCATGATCCGGCACCGGGATCATTTTGCTGGCGAGTCCTGGAATCGGCTGCGGCTGGCGCTCAAAAGGCGGAGCCGGGTAGTCAGTGGTCAGTAGCGATTTAGCTGATGTCTTGTGGTGATCACTCATGGTGCGCTCCTTCATCGTTATGCTTAACGTACTATTAAGCGTAGCAGATGTGATCAATCTCACACTGAGCGGGGCGACATGTCGTGGCGGCGGCCTTGTTAAGTGGGGTATCAGGTGGGAATAAAAATGACGTTAATTCAAATGGATACTGAAGAGGAGCCGTTTTCGGCTCCTCTCATGATATTAGGCAGGATACAAATCTGCGACCCGACAAAAATGACCGGTTTCAGAGTGACTTTTTGGCATCCTTGCGTGACAAATTGTCGAGATAGCCCATGACAAATGCCGAAAGCACAAAGGTCAGATGGATAATCACGTACCACATCAGCTTATTGTCGGGAATGTTTCGCGCATCCATAAACACCCGCAGTAAGTGAATTGAAGAGATGGCGACAATCGACGCGGCGACCTTATTTTTAAGCGAACCGGAGTCCATTTTGCCTAGCCAGCTTAACTTCTCTTTGCCCTCATCAATATCCAGTTTGGAAACGAAGTTTTCGTAACCGGATAACATCACCATGACCAGCAAACCGCCCACCAGCGTCATATCAATTAACGACAGCAGCACTAATACCAAATCATTCTCAGCAATGGTCAGTACATGCGGCAACAGGTGGAAAACTTCCTGAAAAAACTTGATCGCCAGCGCCAGCAGGCCAAGGGATAAGCCGATGTAGACCGGTGCCAACAGCCAGCGAGAGGCATACATAAGATTTTCTGCGAAACGTTCCATAGCATCCACTTAGAAATTAAACAGCGCACAGTATAACTGATGATTTCTCATCTCTTTCAACAGCAACGACGGTGTGAAGCAGGAAATTTACCTCACTTTACCTCCACAGCGTACCAGGACCGATCGTTACGCAATGAAATAGCGACTTATCCACAATATGCCAGGCTTAGTGTGCCGTTTTTCCGCTTTAACTCTTGTAGAAAGGAAATAATCACTATGGATTTTCTGGGCTGGACCGCCGCGGTTGGCGGTCTGCTACTTTTAATGTCTTTAGCATCAGGGTGGATCCTTCGCGGTCCGGTCACCTCCTTTGGCCTGTATCTGGCGGCCGGTATTATTTGCGGCCCGTGGGTACTGGATCTGTTACGCATCGATATCGTCAAACACGCCACGCTGGCCTCACATATCACCGAAATTGCGATGGCGGCCTCGCTGTTTATTACCGGTCTTAAGCTGCGTTTGCCGCTGCGAGCGCCAGACTGGCGCGTTGGCATGCGGCTGGCTTTTCCGGCGATGTTATTGACGGTAGCGGGCGTGGCGGTAGTGGCGCACTTTCTCGCCCATTTTGACTGGCCGCTGTCGCTGGCGTTCGGTGCGATTGTCGCGCCGACCGATCCGGTACTGGCCAGCCTGATTTCGGTTAATGACGCACGCGATAATGACTCGCTACGCGTGGCGCTCTCCAGTGAGGCCGGCATGAATGACGGCTCTGCGCTGCCACTGCTGATGCTGGCGATGATGATGATAGTTAGTGAGCAGCCACTCTCGTTCGGTGACTTTGCCCATTGGGCTGCGGTCGATGTCATCTGGGCGCTGGCCGGGGGAATTGCCATCGGCTTTGGTATAGGCCGGTTGATTGGCGTACTGACAACTCATCTGCGCAGCGCACATCAGGATATTGCGCCAAATGACTTTCTGGCGCTGGCGTTGATCGCCCTCAGCTATGCGGCGGCGCAGGCGGTAGATGCCTCCGGATTTCTGGCTACTTTTGCCGCAGGCGTCGGCCTGCGGCGCGCGGAACTGCGGGTGATGATGCGCCATCCGCCGGAAAATATGCCGGAAGACGATCGCTATCCGCCAGCGGAAATGCTGGTCGATATCAATCAGCGCCAGCGTCACACCGGTGCCGGATTGACCAAGTCTGTCGGTCTGGTGGTTGGCGATGCGTTATCATTTGGCGATACCATTGAGCGGCTACTGGCGGCGGGCGTGGTGCTGATTCTCGGCGTCACTCTTGCCCTGCACTGGAATCTGACCGGTTTACTGATTGCGGCCATACTGTTTCTGTTGATTCGTCCGGCGGCGGTATACCTGATGACTATCGGCACCGGCATGCCGCGCATGCGGCGATTGCTGATTGGCTGGCTGGGCATTCGCGGCATTGGCAGTATCAACTATATCGCTTTTGCCTCAATGCACGGGCTGGCAGGCGCGGATGCGCAACGGATGATCGATATGGCGTTTACGCTGGTCGTTGCCAGTATTGTGGTACACGGTATTACCGTCACGCCGCTGGAGAATCGCCGTCAGGCATGGCTGCTGGCAAGCCGCGAACGGCAAGACGCCGAATAATTAAGTTTGATAATACTGACGATTACTCCAGCGATAATTACCGATCCCCTGCCCGTGCAGCCGATGCGCTGAACGGGCGTTTAAACCCTATAATGCAGAATTATCTTCCTGTCCCTTCCCCGCAGACGCTCTACACTTAACGTTCAAAAGAGGGAAGATATCTATGTTCAGACTGGCTCGCTCACTGTTTTCCAGCCCGGAAAAGTTATTGCAGGTATTAAATCGTAGCGATATTGAAGAGTCGATTGCCGATGGCGAACGTATCATTATCGACGAAGATGGCAACGCTACGGTGAATATCCTTAGCGAAGAGGTGCAACGTGATTTTGACGAGCACGTTAACACGTTGAAGAGGGCTTGAGATGGGTACCGCGATATTTATGGTGCTGATGGTGTGCGGCTACTGGTACACCAGCCGCGACCTCTCTACCCGGTTTAAAATCAAACGCTCCTTCGGCTGGGACGTCTACTTTCTGGTGGCGCTTTACGGCTGCATCTTTGTACTGCAAGGTGTGATCGCGACCGGCCTGACCTGGCTGATATTGCTGACGGTGTCGGCCACGCTTAACACGCTGCCACAGTTCTCCGGCTTTGAACATCACCATTACCAGATTGAATTTATGAACTGGAGTTTTCTCGGCATTCAGGCCCCGGTGGTGGTGATGCTGTCATTTGCGATACTGTTCTGTTTATATCGCTCAAACTGGGCGCCCAGTGCACGGCTGAGCAGCAGCGGCAGGCAACGACTGTATAAGCGCCTGACTCGCGCCAATGGCGTGGAAGGAATACTGTATCAGTGTATGGAAGAGGGTGAGCTGGCGTGGATAACGCTGAAGTCCCGGCGTATTTACATCGGCATGATCCATACAGCTTCTTTTGACAACTCAACCGCCAATAATTTGGTGCTGATCCCCATGCTGAGCGGTTATCGCAACAGTAAATCACTGGAACTCTGCGTCGAGCATAATTACAGTGCCTGGTATGCAAAACATGATATTACGCTGATCTCAGAGCCTAAATCGGCGATGGCGTTTCGTAAGGTTATCCTGCTCGATCAGATTGAGAGCCTGTCGTTATTTGATCCGGCCAGCGCCATGGCATTACAGATGCAGGCTGATGAGAACTAACGGCCAGCAGAATGCTCTGCTGGCCGCAACTGGTTACTGTTTGTCGATATAACTTTGCATATTCTCTTTGGTCACCAGCTCAAACGGAATCCAGTAGTAAGGCTCGAGTTTTTCGCCTTTAATCAGACGCTGGGCAACATCCACTGAGACTTTACCCTGACCAACCGCGTCCTGAAATACCGTCACCTGCATTTTGCCGGAAGCCAGCGCCTTCAGGCCATCCGGCGTGGCGTCGATGCCGCCAACCAAAATTTTAGCGTCGGTCTTTTTCGCCTGTTGCAACGCCATAATCGCGCCAATCGCCATTTCATCATTGTTGGCGGCCACAATATCGATCTGCTCACCGTTGGTCAGCCAGTTAAGCATTAGATCCATGCCTTCGTTACGCGAATAGTTGGCGGTTTGTTTTAGCACCACCTTCATTTTCGGGTACTTCGCCACGACCTGCTCAACATCTTTGGTGCGCTGCACCGCTCCGGCGTCGGTCAGATTGCCGATCATAATCGCCACGTTGCCCTGATAATTTGCCAGCTTCGCCAGCGCTTCCATCTGCATTTTGCCGGACTCTTTCTCATCCGAACCGACAAACACGACACCGGCAGGGAGTTTCACATCACCGGGCGTGCGGTTGACATACACCAGGGGAATATTTGCCTGCTGTACCAGTTTGGTTATCGCTGGCGTACCCGCCGAATTCACCGGATCGACAATAATCGCGTCAACCCCAGCACTGATAAAACTCTGCACCTGATCGGTCTGGCGACCGACATCGCCGCGCGCATCCTCAAACTGCACCTCCAGCCCGCGCGCTTTTGCTTCTTTATCAATCGACTGGCGAATAATAGTCAGGAAGTTCTGATCAAAATAGGCCATAGAGACACCGATGGTTTCGGCAACGGCCGAACCGGAACAACTGAGTGCAGCAGCCAGCAGTAATTTTTGGGCAAATTTCATTATGATTCTCCGCGAGGCAGATGAAAATCTATCGTAATCACTATTTTTGGAACTTACGTTTCATTTATATCGGGAGTGTCGGCAGAGAAACACCCGGCTACTCTTGCGCTGAGAGTAGAATCAAACCCGACAAATAAGCAACTTAACAAGTTAATAGCCGGAATGAATGTCACAAATTACAAGTGACTTAAATATTTCAATTATGGACTTTATGGACTGAGGGCTTGTTTTTAACCCCTTCCGGGCGCTGATTATCCCGGACAGCCACTGCCGACTTGCATTACACTCGACTTTTCACGCCCACGGAGCCTGTTGATGTCTGTCACTCGCCTGACCTCATTGTCAGCACTGCCCGCCGCCGAATGGGACGCGCTGCTGCCGGATGATAATCCGTTTCTGCGCCACGCTTTTCTCTCGACGCTGGAAGAAAGCGGTTGCCTGAATCAGCACAGCGGCTGGCAGCCTGAACATCTGCTGTGGTATCAGCAGGGCTCGCTGCGCGCGGCGATTCCCGGCTATCGTAAAAGCCACTCGCGCGGTGAATACGTTTTCGATCATGGCTGGGCCGACGCCTGCCACCGTGCTGGTATTGCTTACTATCCGAAATGGCTGGGAGCGATTCCGTTCAGTCCGGTGACAGGAGCCAGAGTTCTGGGTGATGCGGGGGCGGCCAGCCAGCTGCTGGCGCAGCTGCCCGACTATCTGTTACGCCACGGTCTGTCAGGCGCACATATCAATTTTACCGATGCGCAAGCTGACGGCCTGTTGGCGGCCCAGCCAGACTGGCTGGAACGCCATGGCTGCCAGTATCACTGGCATAATCGCGGTTACCGCGACTTCCAGGATTTCCTCGACAGTTTACTGTCGCGCAAACGTAAACAACTGCGTAAAGAGCGCCAGCAGGTGGCGGCATCCGGCATTGAATTTATCTGGCTGGAAGGTGCGCAGGTGACGGAAAATCAATGGGATTTTATCTACACCTGCTATGCCAATACTTATGCGGTGCGCGGGCAACGTCCCTATCTGACGCGAGAATTTTTCAGCCTGCTGGCGCAGCGGATGCCGGAGAATATCCGCGTGGTGCTGGCACAACTGCGCGGACAACCGCTGGCAATGGCCTTCAGCCTGGTCAGCGGCAGCACTTTTTATGGCCGCTACTGGGGATCGATAGCCGAGTTCGATCGGCTACATTTTGAGACCTGTTTTTATCAGGGGATGGAATATGCCATCGCCGCCGGGCTCAGCCATTTTGACGCCGGTGCGCAGGGCGAGCATAAGCTAATCAGAGGATTTGAGCCCACGTTAACCCGCTCATGGCATCATCTGTGTCATCCCGGTTTACGTGCGGCGGTGGATGATTTTCTCCGGCAGGAGCGTGCCGGGGTTGCCGACTGGATCGTTGAGGCGCGCGACGCTCTGCCTTATCGTAAAGCGGATTAATCGCCGCTGGCGCTGTCAGTTGATCTGGACGATGAACGGCGTAATTATGTTGAGTCACTGACTTCTTCTTCAAGCGTGAAGTGAAGAAATTCGTATTCAGGAGTAGAGATGGAAAGAAGTTTAATCATTATGCTGCACGGTGTCGGCAGTAACGGCGACGATCTGGCGGGTTTAGGCAACCACTGGTCACCGGCATTACCCGGCGCGATCTTTGCTTCACCTGATGCACCGTTTCACTTTGAGCATGGTGGCGGTTACCAATGGTTTAGCCTGAACGGCATTACCGAACAGAATCGTCCGGCGCGGGTGGCTGAGGCGCGTGAAGCCTTTGACGCTAAACTACAGAGCATTCTTGAAGCCCATCAGATGAGTGAGCAACTGCACCGCGTAGTGCTGGTCGGTTTTTCACAGGGATCGATTATGGCGCTGGATGCGCTGGTAACCGGACGCTGGCCGGTCGCCGCCGTGGTGGCATTTTCCGGGCGACTGGCTTCACCTGAACCCTTGACGCCGACGAAGCAGACGCCAGCACTACTGATTCACGGTCAGGCTGATACGGTGATTCCATGGGCGGAAAGTGAATCTGCCGCGCTACGGCTGATCGCTGCAGGCGTGCAGGTGAAAACCCAGATTGAACCAACAACCGGCCACTCTATTTCCGCCGAGGGCGCACAAACCGCCGCTCAGTTTATTGCTGACTGTCTGAAATAAATCTGAAATGACGGGCGGCGAGAACGTCGCCCCATTAAAACGGCTATTTAAAGCATCGTGATCACTGCAAACCCGGCAAACGCCATCAGCACCGAACCAATGACATGGGTCATAACACTGAGCATTGCCCACAGATAATTACCGCTTTGCAACAGCGTCATAATTTCTGCCGAAAAGCTTGAAAAAGTGGTCATGCCGCCGCATAAGCCGGTCACGATTAATAATTTCCATGCCGGATCAAGCTGCGGATTTTTAATAAAATACGCCAGCGCCATACCGATAATAAACCCGCCCACCAGATTAACGATCAGCGTTCCCGGCGGCAGATTGGGAAATAACGGATTAAAGCGCACTGAAATCAGCCAGCGTATTACGCAGCCTACCGAGCCCCCTACCACTACCGCCAGCAAAGATTTAATCATCATTGAAACATCCTCAAATCTGTCTGCCAGAGAGTATAGTTGCGCTGGGTGTAACTAAAACTAAACTGTGAAGCATTACTCAGCTGAAAACCAGGTTTCACTCATGAAAGAGATGGAAAAAGCCGCTGCGGGATTGCTGTACGACGCTAATTACGATGCAGAAGTTTTGCGTCAGCGCGAAGAAGCGAAAGCGAAGTTATTTGACTACAACCATACGCATCCGCGTGACGGTGCCGGGCGCACGGCGCTGCTGCGATCCCTGCTGGGAAAGACCGGTGAAAACTTCCTGTTTGAACCGCCATTTTATTGTGATTACGGTTTTAATATCGAAGTCGGTGAAAACTTCTACGCCAATATGAATCTGGTGATCCTCGATGGCGCGAAAGTCACTATTGGGGATAACGCGTTTATCGCGCCGAACGTCGGTCTGTATACCGCCGGGCATCCGCTGGATGCCGGGCGCCGTAATCAAGGGCTGGAATACGCTTTTCCTATCACTATCGGCAATAATGTGTGGATTGGCGCAGCCGTCTCAGTGATGCCGGGCGTGACGATTGGCGATGGCTGCGTAATTGCCGCCGGCAGCGTAGTGACTAAAGACCTGCCGCCAAATGTGCTGGCCGCCGGTAATCCCTGCCGGGTGATGCGTGAAATTACCGAGGCCGATAAACTGAAGTATCGCGAGGCTTAAACGCGGCTTCAGAAGTGAATCACAGCCTTAATTAACTGCCGGTTATTAATCACCTGCTCCTCAAACACGTCAGCCAGACTGGCAAATTCGAAGTGCTGATTCAACATCATACCGGCGGTGATTTTACCTTCGCCCATCAATTGTCTGACCCGGGTAAAATCCTCCAGCGTGGCATTGCGGCTGCCCATCATTGTGGTCTCTTTCTTGTGGAACTCCGGATCAGAGAACTGCAAATCGCCTTTAAACAGCCCGACAAACACAATCGTGCCACCATGCCGAATCAGGCTGATGGTGTTGTTCATCGCCTGTGGACTACCGGTAGCATCTATCACTTTCGCGGCCAGCATGCCGGAGCAATGCTGACGCAGTGCCATTTCGAAATCCGCGTCGAGCGGGTTCAGCACCGGTAAACCAAGCGTGTCGGTAACATGCTGACGACGAAACTCGCTGGTGTCGGCGACGATGACATTCGCTCCTGACGCTTTGGCTATCGCCGCCACACCCAGGCCAATCGGCCCGGCACCCACCACCAGCAGATCTTCATCCGGCTGCAATCCGGCGCGGCGCACCGCGTGGGCACTGATAGCAAAAGGCTCGATCAACGCCGCGGTTTCCGCCGGTAGATCGTCAACCGCCAGCAGATTCGCCGCAGGCACGCTGAGATAGTCGCCAAACCCCCCATCCTGATGAACACCAATTACCGAAATATTTTCGCAGCAGTTGGTTTTACCGCTGCGGCAAGCACCACAACGTAAACAGGACACATAAGGAATCAGCGCCGTGCGTTGACCAATATGCAGATGCTTCACCTCACTGCCGAGCGCCACGACTTCGCCGCACAGCTCATGACCGAGTACGCGTGGATAGCTGAAAAACGGCTGATTTCCTGCCCAGGCATGAATATCGGTGCCGCAAATTCCTGCGGCGATGATTTTGATCAGCGCTTCATTCGCTTTCGGGGTCGGTTTCTCAACCTGCTGATAAACCATTTTTCTCGGTTCCGGGCATACCAGCGTGTTCATCATCGTCATGGCTAATCTCCTGTTGTCTGTGCGCTGTTATGGCGTAAAAAAACGACGCGGAAATTTCATCAGTGCAGAACTGTGACCGTCGACTGATTTTTTGGTCTTCATGTGGTTTTTAATAGCTTAAAAAAACCGGGAGACACCATGAGCCGATCGCTGGAACTTCGTCAGAACGTGATCAATCAGATGATTGACGCCATGGTGCATCGGCATATCCGTTCACCGCTGCCCCCGCAGGCGGCACTGGCCGAAATGTTTAATATCAGCCGGACCACCGTGCGCCATACGCTGGCGCATTTTGAGCAATGTGGCGTGCTGGAGAACGTTGCCGGATGCTATCTGATTGCCCGTCAGCCCAATGAGCAGGACGGTTTTAGCGAGCTTTATCCACCGGTGGATAAACAGACCACACTGTTTGAACAGGCTTTTTTCCAGATGATTAATCAGCGCCAGCTGAAAGCG
The DNA here is from genome assembly GCF_050037805.1 of Winslowiella sp. 2C04. Classification (NCBI taxonomy): domain Bacteria; kingdom Pseudomonadati; phylum Pseudomonadota; class Gammaproteobacteria; order Enterobacterales; family Erwiniaceae; genus Winslowiella; species Winslowiella sp. 2C04. The sequence goes on from NZ_CP188300.1 coordinate 4,607,523, forward strand.
GGCGACACGTTTTCGGAAATTAAGCTGGCACAGTCGGTAAAGGTCAGCCCGGTGGTGGTAAGGGAGTTTTTACTGCGCTTCTGCCGCTATGACCTGATTGAACAGGTGCGGCGCGGCTACTGGCATATGAAAAAATTCGATCAAAACTACGCGGAAAAACTGTTTGAGCTGCGCGAAATGCTGGAAACGCACGCGCTTAATCGCTTTATGAATCTGCCTGGCGATGACGGACGCTGGATGCAGGCCAGAGATCTGCTCGATCGCCATCGCCAGATGCGCGATACCATTGCCAGCAGTTACCGCATGTTTGCCCAGCTGGATAAAGAGATGCACTCACTGATTCTGTCAGCGGCAAATAATCCCTTCTTCAATCAGTCTCTTGAAATTATATCGGTCATTTTTCATTCACATTATCAGTGGGATGAAAGCGATTTAAAATCACGCAATATCGTTGCGCTGGAAGAACATATGGCGATTCTCACCGCGATGCTGAGCCGCAATGACGTAGACGCTCACTGTGAACTGCATCGCCATCTGTCTACCGCCAAGCAATCGATGATTCGCTCAATTAATCAGTACAACTGAGTCTGCGGCAGCGTTTTTTTTCATCCTGTCGCCAGAAAAAGCGATTAAGTACCGATAAAAAACCGCAAAGCATTAGCTGTCGCACGGAAATGAAACAACCTCGTAACACGCTCAATTTTTGCCCTCTAGTCTGCTGATCTGTTAATCCCCAAACCCCGACTGGCAACCGACCCTCTGGTGAGGTTGCCGATGCAAAATAATAAAACTCTACATATTCCGGGAGTGAGTAATGGAAAATAGTCGCAGCGTAACCGGTAACGAAGCCAGTACCGCTAAGGGCGCCGATCCCGTTGATTTCGTGCCTGCTCGCGGCGCGATTTTACGATCGCCACGGATCAAAAAGATTCAGACCACCGCAATGATATTGTTGTTCCTTGCGGCCATCATCAACTATCTCGACCGCAGTTCACTGTCGGTCGCAAATATGACGATTCGCGGTGAGCTGGGCCTGAGCGCCACTGAAATTGGCTTTCTGCTGTCTGCTTTCTCACTGGCCTACGGCATTGCTCAGCTGCCCTGCGGCGCGCTGCTGGACCGCAAAGGGCCGCGCATCATGCTGGGTATCGGCATGTTTGTCTGGTCATTTTTCCAGGCGCTGTCCGGGCTGGTACATAACTTCACCCAATTTATTCTGGTGCGCATCGGGCTGGGTATTGGTGAAGCGCCGATGAACCCGTGTGGCGTTAAAGTGATCAACGACTGGTTTAATATCAAAGATCGCGGCATGCCGATGGGGATTTTCAACGCCGCTTCTACCGTCGGCCTGGCGATCAGCCCCCCCATCCTTGCGGCAATGATGCTGGTAATGGGCTGGCGCGGCATGTTTGTCACTATCGGGATACTGGGGATGTTCCTCGCGGTGGGCTGGTACATGCTGTATCGCAACCGCGATAACAGCACTCTGACCAGGGAAGAGATTAATTATCTGGAGGCGGGCAGCGTCCGCGCCAGCAAAGAACCGTTGAGTTTTCGCGAGTGGCGTGGACTGTTCAGAAACCGCACCATGTGGGGGATGATGATTGGCTTCAGCGGCATTAACTACACTGCCTGGCTGTATCTGGCCTGGTTACCGGGTTATCTGCAAACCACGTATAACCTCGACTTAAAAAGCACCGGCCTGTTGTCCGCGATTCCTTTCCTGTTTGGCGCTGCTGGTATGTTGCTGAATGGTTTTGTCGTCGATGCGCTGGTGCGCAAAGGCATGGAACCGCTGAAAACCCGCAAAATCTGTATTGTCGCCGGTATGCTGTTCTCTGCCGCCTTTACTGCGGTGGTGGTGCGCGCCGACAACACCGGCAGTGCGGTGGTGTTAATTGGTATGGCGCTCTTCTGCATCCACTTTGCCGGCACCTCCTGCTGGGGCCTGATTCACGTGGCGGTTAACTCGCGGATGACCGCGTCAGTCGGTGGCATCCAGAACTTTGCCAGCTTTGTCTTTGCCTCATTCGCCCCGGTAGTCACCGGCTGGATCCTTGACACCACTAACTCGTTCAGTCTGGCACTGACCATCTGTGCCTGCGTCACGGTGCTGGGTGCGATGTCCTACCTGTTTGTCGTTCGCGACCCGATTATCGATACGAAACTCTGAGTTTGTAACCGGCTGGCGGCAGCACTGTCGCCAGCTTTCATCAGCGCTTAAAGCTCACTTCATCGCTTGTCAGTAAAGTAACAAATGGACCCGAAAGCAGCTTATTGTGGTGAGCCACGATTTGCTCAGCGCTCTGCACACCATTAGCGAAAGTACTGTGAGCATCACTGACCAACACGGTGTCCAGACCCAGATCGCGGCCAGCACGACAGGTGGTATCGACACAGTAATCCGTCTGCATTCCCGACACTATCAGCTTTTTGATACCTTTCTCTGCCAGCAGGCTCATTAACGACGTCTGGTAAAAACAACTTGGCCGCGTTTTGGTCAGATAGCTGTCGTGCTCTTCCCGCTGCAATTCGGGCGCGATCTGCCACATCTCGCTGCCTTGCGCCAGAATCGTTCCATCCGGCCCGGTATGCTGCACAAAGATAATGGTTTGCTGGCTTTCGCGCGCTTTAGCGATCAGCTTATTAATATTATTAAGTAAGCTTTCTCTGGCCCAGGGCGTCTTTTCACCATTTACCAAACCATTTTGCATATCAATAATCAGCAGAGCAGCAACGTGTTGACTCATCATCATCTCCGGTTAAATCGCCTGTAGGGATAGCCAGACTGGTTTAACTAATACATTGCCTGATAAGGGAAAAATAGCAAGAAGAGAGAATTTACAGGGAGAAAAGCAGAGGTTTGATAACCATCGGTCGATCCTTAACCGTGGCTATCGAGGGTTCTTTGCTGACCGGTTTCGGGATGAAAACTCAGTGCAGTGCGCCCGGCGGTACGTGCTTATAAGCTTCAACGTAGGTGCGAAATACATATTTAAAGAATTTTTTCATGGTGCTACCTGGTTCAAATTTTGTTTAATAACGCAAAAAATTATACAATCCGCACGTTTTTCAGGCAAATTTATTTGAAGTAGATCACAAAATCTTACCTGAACAGCCAGATTCAACGTTAATGACCACTTGATTAGTGTTGACTTATCAGCTTGCGCCCACCACCATCCATGCCTGCTCGCAGGGAATGTTTTTCAAAAAAATGAGAGCGCATCTGCACGACTCTTCAGCCTGCAAAACTTGCCGTAGCATTTGGCTCCGGCGACTCATCAATTAAGGAAAAAGATGATGAAAAAATTAGTATCCGTTCTGGCCGTTGTGGCTTCAGTTGGTATGTTCGCCTCTGCGCATGCAGCAGAAAGCTGTTCCGCGAAAAGCGCAGCTCTGGAAAAAGAGATCAGCATCGCTGAACAATATGGCAATACCTATAAAGTCGCCGGACTGAAAAAAGCGCTGGCGGAAGTGAAAGCGCACTGCACTCCTGCAAGCGTGCTGGCTGACGCGCAGCAAGACGTGAATAAGCTGGAGAAAAAGCTGGCTGAAAAAAATGATGATGTTGCTGAGGTTGAAGCAGACCTGAGCACCGCGAAAGCCAAAGGTGATAGCCAAAAAATCGCTAAATACCAACGCAAGTTAGCCGAAAAGCAGTCTGATGTGAGTGAAATTCAGCAGGAGCTGAAACAGGCACGCACTGAGCTGAATGCGCTGCAAAAATAAGTCGTGATAAAGCTTATTGCGGGCAGCACGTCTGCCCGCAATACTTATTTAATCAGGGATGAAGTTTCGTCGCCGATTGCGGAAGAAAATCATGCCATTTCAGTGAGATAAGACGTTTTAAGCGCACTTAGCCCAGCAGCTCTAAATGTTCCACCAGAATGCTACAGCCAATACCAATCAGCACCACACCCCCGACCACTTCAGCCCATTTTCCCATTACCGGGCCAATAAAGCGGCCTAACAAAATCCCGCTTGCCGCCATCAAAGCCGTCATAGCACCAATGGTCAGTGCGGTTGCCACAATATTGACCTGCAGGAATGCCAGACCCACACCAACTGCCATGGCGTCGATGCTGGTCGCTATCGCAGTGGTGACCAGCAGTAAAAAGCCGTGGCGCTGTGGCTGTTGATGCTCTTCGTGCTGCGGGCGGCGAAAACCTTCAACGATCATCCGCGCACCGAGAATAAACAACAGGGTGAAAGCCACCCAGTGATCCCACGCCATAATATACTGGCTGGCCGCAAGGCCGATGGCCCAGCCGATCAACGGCGTTAAAGCTTCAACCGTGCCAAAAATCAGCCCGGTACGAATCGCTTCTTTCAGCGTCGGGCGGTGCAGCGCGGCGCCTTTACCCAATGCAGCGGCAAAAGCATCCATTGACATAGCAAATGCAAGAATCAGTGTGGCGTAAACGTTCATTGTTGTTATACCGACTGCGTGCTGACGAAATTAAAAGTCTGCTTTTCGTCAAAATTGTGCGAACTTTCCAAAAGAGCGCGCATGCTATCACGCAGTGGTTCAGATAAAAAGACAATAAAATCATGGATTTGAGTATAGCCTTGGCTATACATTTTAACGCAGGCTAACTTGCCCGTTGCTGAATTCTGTGGGCCAGACGACGCTGGCCCTATACAGATCAAAGCGTTATCTTTGGAAATGCCTGAGAAGATGCGCAGCCTGCTGGCACGGGCATGAATATTGAATCTGAAGGAATATTATCTGACAATGCCGGTTCACTTTAGCGAACAAGTCTGAACGCATGAAAAGCACCTTTGAAACCTTTCTGATCCCAATGGGCATCCTGATGCTCGGTTTTCTGTCAGCCCTGCTGCTGCCGGCACCGTGGTTTGGCGTGCAGCTGACTAAATCGCTGATGGCAACCTTCCATTTGCAGGATATTGGCCAGCTGTACACGCTGGTATTTTGCCTGTGGTTTCTGTTATTAGGCGCTATTGAGTATTTTGTTATCCGCTATATTTATCGCCGGTACTTTAAAATTTAATCGCTAAAGGCACAAAATCACGATGTTAAAACGGACCAGGACCTGGCTGAAACGCGCAATCATTTCGTTTGTCATCGTGGCAATTGTGCTGCTGGCAATACGTATTACCGTGACAGAGCGCGGGCCAGATCTTGAGCTGTGGCACACCTATGTACCGGAAGAGCTGAGCGCCAGCGCGATGGACAGAGCCAACTGGGCTACGTGGGCAGAAAATGAAAACCGTGTTTTTGCCGCAGTAAAAGCCAACGTCACTGACAAACTCAGTGACGATCAGCCGGAAACGTTCAATCGCTACGCCGCGAAAAGTCCGGTTTATCCACCCGGCTTTGCCCATGACTGGAACCGTTCTTATATCTTGCTGCCAGAAGGAAAACCACGCGGTGCGGTAGTGTTGCTGCACGGCCTGACGGACTCGCCTTACAGCCTGCGTCATTTTGCGGAAAATTATCAGCAGCACGGCTTTGTTGCTGTCGCTATTCGTCTGCCAGGACACGGCACCGTGCCGGGCGGACTGACGCGCGTCAACTGGGAAGACTGGATGGCGGCCACGCGGCTGGCAGTGCGTGAAGCCCGCCAGCGGGTTCCGGCCGATGCTCCACTGCATATTATGGGATTTTCCAATGGCGGTGCGCTGGCAATGAAATATGCGCTGGACGCGCTGGATGATCCACGGCTGGTGATACCGCAGCGTTTGGTTCTGATTTCACCAATGATTGGCGTCAGCGGCTATGCCCGTTATGCCGGACTGGCCGGGCTGCCTTCACTGTTACCGGCATTTGCCCGCACCGCGTGGCTCGGCATCCTGCCGGAGTTTAATCCATTTAAATACAATTCATTTCCGGTAAAAGCTGCGCGGCAGTCTTATTTGTTAACCCGTGCGCTACAGAAGGAAATTCTCGATTTTGCGCGCGCTGATGGCTTAAACCGACTGCCTCCGGTACTGACCTTCCAGTCGGTAGCGGATGCCACCGTCAGTACGCCTGCGGTAATCAATGCGTTATACAATCAGTTACCGGCTAACGGCAGCGAACTGGTGTTATTTGATGTCAATCAGTCGGTACGCCTGTCACCGTTAATGCGCAGCAGCTCACTGCATGCAAGTGAACACTTACTACCGCCCCCTCCAAGGCGTTACACTACTACACTGATCACCAGCGCCTCCCACACCAGCAGTGAAGCTGTCGCTATACGCACGCTGGCCGGTGAAACCGTCTCGGTGACCGAGCCGCTGGGGGTGAAATATCCGACGGATATCTATTCACTGTCGCACGTCTCGCTGCCGTTCCCACTTAGCGACTCGCTGTATGGCCGCTACCCGGACAAACCAGAAGAATTTGGCGTCAGTTTTGGCAGCCTGACGCCGCGCGGCGAACGCTCGGTGCTGATTGTCAGCCTTGATATGCTGATGCGTATCTCATCCAATCCGTTCTATCCCTGGATGTTGCAGCGCGTCAATCAGACCCTGGAGAAGTAACCACCGGCAAATGTGCGTCAACTAACTGGCGCAGTTTTTGCGCGCACTGTTCAAAGCCGTCGCCTGGCATATTGGTCACCCCTAATATCAGGCCATACTGGCGCAGCTCATCACGCTGAAACCATGCTGACAGCGGCGAGGGAGCCATACCCCAGGCCAGCGCTTCACGAGCAATGATACGGTCGGCGATTCCCGCCGGTAGCTGCACGATAACCGCCAGCCCGCCGCGCCGGAGCTGGGGAAAATGCGGTTGCAGCGCCTGCATCATTTTCTCCATTCGCTCGGCATAGAGGCGCTTCATGCGGCGCAAATGGCGTAAAAAGTGACCCTCACGCAGAAACTCCGCCACCGCGTTATGCGATACAGCACCCGATGCCGGAGCCATTGCCGCCGCGATATCACCAAAGCGCGCAGCCAGCGCCAGCGGGACGACGACAAAACCGAGGCGCAGCGCGGGACTGAGCGTTTTGCTGAACGTGCCGATATGGATGACCCGCCCGGCGCTGTCTCTTGAAGCCAGCGCCGGAGCCGCGCGGCTGCTAAGCTGCAACTCGCCTAAGTAGTCATCTTCAATAATCCAGCGGTGATTTTCCTGTGCCCATGCCAACAGCTCACTGCGACGCTCCGGCGACAGTGCCATACCCAGTGGTGACTGCTGCCCGGCAGTCACCAGCGCGAAGCTGGCGGCAGGCGCACGCTGTATCCCTTCACTTACCCTGATGCCCTGCTCATCAACCGCAATCGGCACCGGCTCAATACCGACTAATCCCAGCGCCTTACAGGCCAGTAAGTAGCCCGGTTCCTCAATCCACGCCTGAGCGTCACGAAAACCCATTGCCAGACAGACCAGCCCCAGCGCACCGGCGTAGCCGTTAGTAATAATGATTTGCGCTGCCTGACAGTTAACGCCACGCGACATCGCCAGGTACGCCACCAGTTCCTGACGCAGTGCCAGGCTACCACGCGGATCGGGATAACAGACTGGCTGGGTGGCACTACTACGTGCATGGCGTTGCAGAATACGTGACCAGACGCTGGCCGGAAAGGCATCAGTTGCCGGTACGCCCATCTGAAAGGTCAGTGGCGGCGTATCATAGTCACAGACGATATCCGGCAGTGGCGTCAGTGCCACGGATGGCACGGAGTTTGAAATTGTGATCGGCGGATATTGGGTAATAAAGGTTCCGGCCGCACCTTTCGCTTCCAGCAGCTGACTGTCAGCCAGCATATCGTAGGCGCTTCGCACAGTGCCACGCGCAACGCCAAGCTGCGCGGCAAGGTCGCGGCAGGACGGCATTCGCGCCCCCGGTTTTAATCGTCCTTCACCGATCGCCTGAGTAATGGCACTGCGAATCTGCTCGGTTAATCCGCTACGCGCATCGCGATTGACGCTGATTCTGAATGGACCACTATTTTTATCAGTTCCTGGCACTTTTTCTATTCCATCACAGAGAAGAGAATACTCATCAACGCCACAAGGCTAACCCAACATTAATGATGGCAGGAGAGATATAATGAGCGAACGTATTGATTTTTCTCAGGTTGCACCGGCAGGCATGAAGGCACTCGGCGTGGTTTACAGCTATGTCTCGCAAAGCGGCCTTGCGCATGAGCTGGTCGAATTGGTGTTCCTGCGCGTTTCACAGATTAACGGCTGTGCATACTGTATCGATATGCACACTAAAGCGCTGCACAAAGCGGGCTTAAGCTGGGATAAAATCGTGCTGACGCAGGTGTGGCATGAGTCGGGCACGCTGTTCAGCGCAAAAGAGAAAGCAGCGCTGGCGTGGGCCGAAAGCCTGACATTAATCGCAACGCAAGGCGCGCCTGACTCATTATATGCGTCACTGGCTACTCAGTTCAGCGAAAAAGAGATTATTGATCTGACTATCGCGATTGGCCTGATGAATACCTATAACCGGCTGGCTATCAGTACGCGAAAATTACCGGACAGCGCGCCGCGCGACTGATCCGCTGTCGATAATCTTTTGAAAGCAATTTTTGTTAACATTTCAGGCTGATACCCTCTTCAGCCTTATCGTTTCAGCCCGTCAAAATCCCGCTACATATTTTAAATTTTAAACAAATTGTTCAAATTAATTTCAGGAATGTTATATTTCTGCTCGCATGTATAACGTGCAGTTAAGCAAAATGACGCTTTATGTTGCTTTACTCGTGAGTGTCCTTTTTATCGTGGTGGAAATAGATTAACCGCTCATCAGAAGCTGGAACTCTATCGCCTGCAAAGAAATGTTGAGAAATCAACGGTTGGAGATGTCGCATAATGCGCAAAACAGCATTAATTCTCGCGCTGTGTATGAATGCTTTTGGCTTTAGCAAACAAGCAGTTGCAGAACAAGAAAAGAACGTCGATGTATTGCTGATCGGCGGCGGAGTTATGAGTGCCACTCTGGGGACTTATCTGCATGAACTTGAACCGAATTGGTCCATTGAGATGGTCGAACGTCTTGATGGCGTAGCACAAGAGAGCTCTAACGGCTGGAACAACGCCGGTACCGGCCACTCAGCGCTGGCTGAGATGAATTACACGCCGGAAAAAGAAGATGGTTCGATTGATATCTCCAAAGCCGTAGAGATTAACGAATCCTTCCAGATTTCACGTCAGTTCTGGTCTTATCAGGTACAGAAAGGCGTGCTGCAAAATCCACGCAGCTTTATTAACACCACTCCGCATATGAGCTTTGTCTGGGGCGACGATAACGTCGATTTCCTGCGCAAGCGCTATGCCGCACTGCAACAGAGCACGCTGTTCCGCGGAATGGAATTCTCAGAAGATCATCAGCAAATTGAACAGTGGATCCCACTGGTGATGGAAGGTCGCGATCCTAAGCAGAAAGTTGCCGCGACGCGCATTACCATCGGTACTGATGTTAACTTTGGCGAGATCACCCGTCAGTTAGTGGCATCACTGTCAAAAAGCGACAAATTTAATCTGCAGACCAGCCACGAAGTGCGCGATATCACGCGTAATGACGACGGTAGCTGGAATGTCACCATCGCTGATCTGAAAAATAATGGCGCAGAGAAAACCATTAAGGCGAAATTCGTCTTTATCGGTGCCGGTGGCGCAGCGCTGCCACTGCTGCAAAAGTCAGGTATTCCTGAAGCGAAAAACTATGCCGGTTTCCCGGTTGGCGGCGAATTCCTCGTCACTGAAAACCAGGAAGTGGTAAAACGTCACCTGGCGAAAGTGTACGGTAAAGCCTCCGTTGGCGCGCCGCCAATGTCCGTTCCGCACCTCGATACCCGCGTACTGGATGGCAAACAGGTTCTGCTGTTTGGTCCGTTCGCTACCTTCTCCACTAAGTATCTGAAAAACGGTTCACTGTGGGATATGTTCGGTTCCATCACCACCTCTAACGTGATGCCGATGATGCACGTTGGCATGGATAACTTTGATCTGGTGAAATACCTGATCAGCCAGGTGATGCTGTCTGATGACGATCGTTACGAGGCGCTGAAAGAGTACTTCCCGGACGCGAAGAAAGAGGACTGGCATTTAGTGATTGCAGGCCAGCGCGTGCAAATCATCAAGAAAGATGCCGAGAAAGGCGGCGTACTGCGCCTGGGCACCGAAGTGGTCTCCTCGCAGGATGGCAGCATCGCCGCACTGCTCGGTGCTTCACCTGGCGCATCAACTGCGGCACCTATCATGCTGGATCTGATGAACAAAGTGTTTAAAGACAAAGTCGCTACGCCAGAGTGGCAGGCTAAACTGAAGGAGATCATCCCTTCTTACGGCCAGAAACTGAATGGTAACGTTGCCGCGACAGAAAAAGAGTTGGGTGATACCAGCCGTATTCTGCAGCTTGATTACACGCCAATGACCCCAGCGGCGAACGACGATTCAAACGCTAACGACGCTCCGGCAGCAGCACCCGCCGCGGCAGCGCAGAACTAGTCGATAAGTCAGCTTGTCTGAACAACGGCGGCAATTATGCCGCCGTTTTTTTTTGCGATAATCCTGTTTCGTAGACATTATTTGCCCTTTAACTCACGCGGCAATTCCTTACGCAGGAGAACGTTAAGCCGCGCCTTACCGAAGGGGAATACCGCGGTAATCAAGCTCGCTGTCAGACTTTTTAGCCAGATTCTTTAATTCAGCCTGGCGTTTATCAGTCAGCATCTTCAGCAAAATAAAAATCTAAATTTCCCTGGTGTGGAGCAAAGAGATAACAGCAAAACAAGCTGTTATGTAAGGCTATGAAAATAAATATTAATTTATTAAATTTTATTCAGATATCGGCTGGGCCATATCTCTTCAGGTGCGACTCCAATGGCGTGAGAGATAATCTTTTCCCCACGCGGCCAGGGCCTTTGTAATGCGTTAGTCAGCGTACCTGATGACAGACCATTTTCTCTCGACAGAGCAGCAAGCGACTTTTTCTTCTTTCTGACGGCAGCAAGGATATCTTCCCGATGCCAGTCTTGCGAAGTGACTCCATTCATTTTATCTCCTGAGAATAAAAATTTTAAATTAAGAGTTAACAATCAAGCCCCGTCACTAATTTACGCTCCATTCTACTTCTGACTCTAAATTTTCAGTTAAACCATCAGCCAGTCATACTTACGATGAAAATTAACTTTTCCCCTCAATAAAAGTCAACATAAATAATATATTTCATAAAAGTAAACGTAAAAGAATACAGTTTGCATAATTAAATGTATCTAATTAGAACATGTAATTACAGCAACATGTAAAACATTGGCCTTATTGAAAAACACAATTAATAATAGCGTATTTTTATATATTTATACTTTCTTTTACTATTAAATTATAGTAAAGAAATTAGAAGTACCTATATTCTGAAACAGTTATGTCAAATGCAGGGAAAGCTAATCTATGAAAGTATCCGGCTCTCAAAGAAAAGAAAACATAATCAATAATATAGAATATATTATACGAAGTCGGGGTGAAACGAAGGTGTCGTTTTCCAACCGCACCGGCGTAACGCGTGCAACGTTATATAAAATCCTTGAAGGTAAGGTAGATAACGTCCAGCATTCTACCATAACCCGTATTGCTGACTTCTTTGGCGTGGCATGCGATATCATTGAAAACCATGATTTAGAGCAGATTGAGTTCATTGAGAAGATGCTCTCACCTGAAGGAGATAAAAATCCTGCGGCAATTCCGGTGATACCGCAGTCAGTTTTTATGTCGTGTTTTAAACAAAGAATTGGATTTCTGGCTACTCAGTATCCGGTAACATGGTACTTTGGTGACGTGTCTAATATGGTGGCATTAAAAGTAGAAGACAATATAAAAAATATATTTTTCCCTGGAGATATACTTATTATAAAGCGTCACAGCCCGCCATCTAATAAACAGCTTGGACTCTTTTATTCAGAAAAAAACGGAATAAATTTCAGTCAAAATAATAATGTTGATGATAATATGCTACAATATAATGAAATTCTGCTGGGAGCAGTTATTGAAGAAAGAGTGAGTTTAAATGAAATGTAGTTTAAATATTTAAGGATGAATATTAAATGGACTGCAATAAAAAATACAAGCTGCTGGGATTTAGTCGCGCCAATACAATAAAAGCCAATATTATGGTTCTTGCAACGGGCAAGCATATTAATATTGGATTACAAGAATTAGAAAACAGTATAATAACCGATGACTTTAGTCGCAATGAGCTTAAGGCTCTCTATCGTCGTTTATATGGTGATACCAATACTATTACCTCTTACGATCTGACTGATCGACATGAACGATCCTGGTATGCTTATCTAATCATCAGTGTTGCAATGAGTGTGATCTATATTCTCTGTACTATCAGCGGGGTTAAAGCCATTCATATCTCTCTGATTAATTTTGTAGTTCCACCGGCCATTTTCTTTTACCCTTTAACATTTATTTTCGTTGATATCCTTAATGAATTTTTCGGGCTAAGAATGGCCAGAAGAACCATTCTTATCTCTTTTATCGCCAATATCTTATTTGTTACCGGATTATGGGCTACCAGTCTGTTGCCCGGCCTGAGCGAATGGGATCTGAATAAATCCTACAGTGAGTTTGTCGAAAGCATTATCGCCGTGCTGTTTGCATCAAGCTGTGCCTATCTGATTTCAGAAAATATAAACTCCTTACTGTTATGTAAAATAAAAGAGCTGACTAATTCCAGATTTCTGTTTATCCGGGTGATTACCAGTACGGTGATAGCTTCGGCTATAGACAGTATTATATTCTGTACTCTTGCTTTTTATAACGTACTGAGTACAGAAACCATACAAACCATGATTATTTCACAATTTATCATAAAGTTAGCCTACGCCATCATCGGTGTCGGGCCGATCTATGCAGCTCGTGAGTTATTCAGTAGATATATTAACGCACAAAAAAGGAATGCCTGTGAAAAGTAACGAAGGAATCACCCTGCTCGGTAAAAATACTGAATATATTCAGTATTACTCACCCGATTTACTGGAATCTCTGCCAAGAGCTTATGGCCGGGATGAAATTGATATTAAGCCAGACAACTTGCCATTTTCAGGCTTTGATCTCTGGACTGGATTCGAGCTTTCCTGGTTAAATCCGCGCGGTAAGCCGATTGTTGCTATTGCCGAGTTTATTATTCCGGCAACCAGCAGTAATCTGATCGAATCGAAATCTTTTAAACTCTATCTTAATAGTTTTAATCAAAGCAAATTTGATACGCCGGATCATGTTTCGGCAGCACTTAAAAAAGACTTATCCCAGGCCGCCAACGGTCAGGTTAGCGTTAAAATTTATCCTCACCTCAATCATTATCCCTTATTAACCACCTCACTTCCGGGAGAGTGCATTGATCATCTTGACATACAGATCGATGATTATGACTTTAATCCTCAATATCTTTCTGACGCCACTTCCGGCGACTATGTTTATGAGTCACTCTCTTCTAATCTGTTAAAGTCTAATTGTCTGGTGACTAATCAGCCTGACTGGGGAAGCGTTGTAATTAAGTATAAAGGAAACAGGATAGACAGAGAAAAACTATTGCGATATCTGATTTCATTCAGAATGCATAATGAATTTCACGAACAGTGCGTTGAACGAATTTTTAATGATATCAACCATTACTGCCGTCCCGATAAATTAACTGTTTTTGCCAGATATACGCGCAGAGGAGGTTTAGATATTAATCCATTCCGCAGCAATTTTGAAGAAACTCCTGAAGTTCCGCGCTTAATCAGACAGTAAACCAACCTGCCCTCATTTGCGATGAGGGCTTTTTATCAGATGTGCCATTAATATTGCAGCGCCTCAATCAGCATCCATAGTGTGGTAGCCACCAGCGACAACGCCATTACGCTATTAAACAGCTTCAGCTTCCACGGTATTTGCAGATGATGACGTAAACGATCGCCCATCACCGCCCAGACCAGGATACAGGGTAGATTAAGCAGCATAAAACCTGCCATCACGGTTAATACTCCGCTGCTGGCGCTGTACAACAAGGCAACATTGGTCGCCATCAGCCAGGCTTTGGGATTTACTGCCTGAAACAGTGCGCCGCCAATCAGCGTCATGGGCCGACCGTTGGCCCGCATTTCCGGTGCCGATGAGCGAAACAGTTTCCACGACAGCCAGAGCAGATAAGTACAGCCGAGCAAAGTCAGCGGCAAACGCACCTGGCTCATCCAGTGCAGTAACACCTCCAGCAGTAAGCCAGCCAGCATGGTTTGTATCGCACAGCCAACTAAAATACCGAAAACCATTGGCAGCGTCCGCCGCAGGCCAAAGTTAACCCCTGACGTTGCCAGCAACAGGTTATTTGGGCCGGGTGTGATCGACATTACGGTGACATAACTGAAAAATGAGGGATCGAGCATGGTGCACCTGTTTATGAATTATCAGAGCACCAGTGTAAAAACTACTGCATGATGGTAACAGATACACAAAATGACTATTGTATTGAGTACAATCTGACAAATGAACGCATTGTAACCATCAGGTCAGGAGGAAATTGTGTCCATCATCGAACCACAGGAAACGACGCTCTATCATCAGCTGGCCGAAACCTTTGCCACTGCGATTCATCATGGCACTTATCCTCCTGGCAGCCGATTACCGGCGATTCGTCGGGTTGCAGGTTCACATCAGGTTAGCGTCAATACGGTGTTAAATGCCTGGCGGATCCTTGAAGATCGCGGCCTGATAGAAGCGCGACCGCAGTCGGGTTATTTTGTCCGTGGGGTACTGCCGTCCGTGACCAAAGCCAGTAAGCATCGTGCTCAAGTTTCGTCACCGAGTAGTGAAAAACTGGATCTTATTGATACCGTTTTTGCCGCACAAAATCATCCTGACTACACCAATATTTCACTGGCCTGCCCGCAAAATGGCGATTTCTATCCGGCGGCCAGGTTGAGCCGCATTATGGCCTCACTGCTGCGCCGCCAGCCGGGAATGATTGGTCGCTATGCCATGCCGCCTGGCAGCATGCGCCTGCGCCGGGAGGTCGCCAGACGCGCGATGGATTCCGGCATGGCACTGGTTGCTGACGATATTACGCTGACCCACGGCTGTATGGAGGCGCTGCAACTGGCACTACGCGCCCTGACTAAACCGGGAGACTGTGTCGGACTGGAGACTCCGACCTATTTTTTCCTGTTTCCGCTGCTCGCCAGCCTCGGACTAAAATCGATTGAAATTCCCACCGATCCACAGCGTGGACTGTCGCTGGATGCGCTGGAAATGCTGTTAATTGAGAAACGCATCTCGGCGCTGATAGCCATGCCGAACGTGCAGAATCCGCTGGGTTGCAGCATGTCACTGGAAGATAAAAAGCGACTGGCGCAGCTGGTTAATCACTACCAGGTTCCGCTAATTGAAGACGGGTTATACGGCGAGTTACAGTTCTGCACGCCGCTATCACCTGCGGTAAAAGCCTTTGATCGCGATGGCTGGGTGATTTACTGCTCCAGCTTTACCAAAACGCTCGCACCGGATTTCCGTGTCGGCTGGATAGTAGCAGGTCGCTTCAGCGCGGAGATTGCGCGATTAAAAGCGGTGTCATCGATGTCAGAATCGATACTGCTTTCGGAAACGCTGGGGCATTTCCTTGAGTCGGGTGGTTACGATCATCATTTGCGCAGTCTGCGCCGTCGCTATATCAGTCAGCTGGATGAAGCGCGTGGTCTGATTGCTCGCCACTTCCCCCAAGGTACACGCGCCACCCTGCCGCAGGGCGGCTTTGTCTTTTGGGTTGAGCTACCGGGTAATGTCGATGGTATTGCGCTGTTCCACCGTCTGCTCCAGGAGAAAATCTGCGTTACGCCAGGCGCACTCTATACCCTGAGTGAACGCTGTAATAACGCGCTGCGACTCTCCTGTTGCTACCCGTTTGATGAGCGTTACACTTACGCAATTAAACGTACCGGCGCGCTGGCCTGTGAGATGAGCGGCCTGTCGCCGGGCATCGGTTAAATCTCAGGGCGTTCCGTTACGTCCCCAGGTGGCATAGCCGCTGCGCTCGGTCAGACGCTCGTAATAGGCGCGCACCGCGGGCAAACTCGGATGATCCAGCGGCGTCTCATACCAGCGGTTAACCGACAGCCCGACCGGAATATCCGCCAGCGAAAAATGACGCCCCGCAACATAGCGACCGGTTCTTTCCAGCTGTTTATTCAGAATGCCCATGGTGTGCGACCAGCCTTTACAGGCGGCGGCCAGTAACCTTGGGTCCTGATGCGCAGGCGAGTTACGCACCAGCGACATAAATGCATAGCGCCAGGACGTGTTGAGTTCAGTGGCCTGCCAGTCGATCCACTGATCAACCGGCGCACGGGCGCGTGGCTGCTGGGGATAGAGCCATTCGCCGCCATAAGCGTTCGCCAGATAGCGAATAATGGCGTTCGATTCCCACATCACCAGATCACCGTCCTGAATCACCGGAATCATTGCATTCGGATTAAGGGCTAAAAATTCTGCTTCATGAGGCGATTTGAACCCTTCGCCCCACTCTTCACGATGAAAATCGATATCCAGTTCGTCGCACAGCCACAGTACTTTTCTGACGTTAATCGATGACGCTCTTCCCAGAATTTTCAGCATAAAACCGTCACTTTCTCTTAAGGTACATAGTGTTATTCATAAACCCATTGGTTGACGATGGCAATCTCTTCGCAGTAGTAATAGAGCTTATTCGTCAGCATAGCGAGATCTCAATGTCACAATTCATACCGTTTAAACAGGTCGATGTTTTCACCAGTTCTGCTTTTAATGGCAATCCGCTGGCGGTGATTATGCAGGCCGACGGCTTAAGCGATTCACAGATGGCTGATATTGCGCGCTGGACCAATCTGTCGGAAACCACGTTTGTGCTGCCAGCCACTGACGCAGCGGCTGACTATCGCCTGCGCATTTTCACGCCGGATTATGAATTGCCGTTTGCCGGGCACCCGACGCTTGGCAGCGCCCATGCGCTGCTGGAAGCAGGCATTGCGTGTAAAAACGCCGGGCAAATCGTGCAGCAGTGCGGTGTTGGTCTGGTGACGATCAATATTGCCGACGACGGCTCGCTGGCCTTTGCCGCCCCGGCCGCTACTCTGACACCGTACAGTGATGCACTGCTCACGTCGGCGTTAAACAGTGATGCCTTTGATCAACAGCAGCCGGTTATGGTGGCAGATATGGGGATTCGCTGGCTGCTGGTGCCGATGCTTTCTGCGGAGGCGGTACTGGCAATAAAGCCGAATCCGGCAGATCTCGAACGCCTGCAACAACACGCCAACGTCAACGGCGTGATGCCGTTTGGTCCACTGGCCGAAGGGGATGAGCAGTATGAAGTGCGTGGCTTGCTGATTGAGCAGGGATCACTGACGGAAGATCCGGTAACCGGCAGCGCCAATGCCTGTCTCGCTCGCTATTTTCAGCAGCAGGGAAAAAACGATGATTACCGGGTGCGTCAGGGCACGGCGATGCAACGCAATGGCCGAGTGCAGGTCAGCTACAAGAATGATGACATCTGGATTGGTGGCCAGACGGTGACGGTGATTGATGGCACTATCCGGCTTTAATCAACAATGACATCAGTACGGGAGCCGAAAACGGCTCCCGTACGCCAGAGGCATCAATGCCGCCTCAGATAAACATCCCGCCAGACACTTCAATACGTTGCGCATTGATCCAGCCGCTTTCATCACTGAGAATCGCCGCAATCGCATCGCCAATATCATCCGGTAACCCAACGCGCCCCAGCGCAGTTTGTGAAGCGATAAAAGCATTTAACTCGCTGTTATCCCTGACCACGCCACCACCAAAATCAGTTTCAATGGCACCCGGCGCGATAATATTTACCGCAATGCCACGTGCGCCCAGCTCTTTCGCCTGATAACGCGTCAGCACTTCCATCGCGCCTTTCATTGCTGCATACGCGGAGTAGCCCGGCAGGCTGAAGCGCGCCAGCCCACTGGAAACGTTCAGAATACGGCCACCGTTAACCAATAGCGGCAACAACTTTTGCGTCAGGAAAAATGGCCCTTTGAACTGAATATTCACCAGTTGATCGAATTGCGCTTCACTGGTCTCTTCAAACGGAGCGTGAATGCCAATACCCGCATTGTTTAATAAATAATCAAAACTCTCGCGCTGCCACAGCGTTTTTAGCTGATGTCTCACCTCAGTGGCAAAAGCATCAAAGCTGCTGCTGTCCGATATATCCAGTTGAAGCGCCACCGCACGCGCGCCGAGTGCTTCAATCTCCTCAACTACCGCCTGCGCTTCCTGCTGTTTGCTGTGGTAGGTCAAAATGATGTCACTGCTCTTTTTAGCCAGCTTCAGGGCTGCATTCTTACCTAAACCGCGGCTGCCACCGGTGATCAATGCAATTTTACGCGTCATTTTAAGCTCCTCGGAGATAAGTGGGGACGAAAATCAGGATATTCCTCTCGTTTTGATCTATAAACGCCTATAGCTACGTTTCATTGTTTCACTACAGATAACAATCGGTGCACAAAATGGATAAAATTCACGCTATGCAGGTTTTTGTCAGAGTAGCTGAAATGCAGAGTTTCACCCGCGCCGCCGAAAGCCTGGGTCTGCCTAAAGGCAGCGTTTCGCGCCAGTTACAGGCACTGGAAAATCAGATGGGCGTCCGGCTGTTGCATCGCACTACGCGGCGCGTCCAGCTCACCCAGGACGGCATGATCTACTATGAGCGCTGTCGCGACCTGCTGGCGACGCTGGATGAGATGGATTCACTGTTCCAGCACGATCCCGCCACTCTCAGCGGACGGCTGCGGGTGGATATGCCGGTCAGTCTGGCGAGTAATTTTGTTATTCCACGGCTGCCGGAATTTTTACAGCACTATCCGGCGATTGAGCTGGAACTCAGCAGCAGCGACCGGCTGGTTGATGTAATCAGTGAAGGCTTTGATTGTGTGGTGCGCGTCGGTACGCTGAAGGATTCCGGCCTGATCGCCCGTCCGCTCGGACATCTGCCAATGATAAATTGCGCCAGCCCGAACTATCTGACCCGTTTTGGTACGCCGCAAACGTTGGATGATTTGTCACAACATGCGATGGTGCACTACAGCCAGCAGCTGGGTAGCCCACCCGTTGGGTTTGAGTTTTTTGATGGTCAGCGTTGCCATATCATTCAGACCGGGGGCGTAATGACGGTAAACAGTACCGAAACTTATCGCGCAGCCTGCATCGCTGGATTAGGAATTATTCAGGTGCCCCGCGTTGGGGTACAGAGCGAATTAAAAGCGAAAACGCTGCAAGAGGTGCTACCGGCATTTTGCGCCCAGCCGATGCCGGTTTCACTGATTTACCCACACCGGCGTAACCTGGCTCGTCGGGTGCAGGTGTTTATGGAATGGCTGACTCAGGCGATGAAACGCTACGCAGAGTGACAGCCGGGCTATAATTATTATTCAGGCATTTAAAAATAAGGACAAGAGCGGTTAATGACGGACAAGCAAAATCAACCCAACCAACCCCATGAAGTGGCTGAAGAGAAGCCACTGATCTCCATTAAAACCGGTAATAAAACCGTTGATCACTCGATTACTCGCGTGTCACGTTTTGTCAGCTGGTTCCAGGCTATCCCTGCGGTGGCGCATTTTATCCGCGCGGGTGAACGTTTTAACGATCGTCTCGGCAGCCAGTTCGGCGCGGCGATTACCTACTTTTCCTTTTTATCGCTTATCCCGATTTTAATGGTCTCCTTTGCCGCCGTCGGCTTTATTCTCGCCTCGCATCCCACGCTGCTGACCGAACTGATCGATAAAATTGTCAGCAGTATCAGCGATCCGACGCTGGCTCAGACCCTGAAAAATACCGTGAATACGGCAATTCAGCAGCGCACCACCGTCGGCCTGACCGGTTTGTTGATTGCGCTCTATTCCGGGATTAGCTGGATGGGTAATCTGCGCGAGGCGATTCGCGCCCAGTCGCGCGATGTCTGGGAGCGGAATCCCACCGACAAAGAGAAGATTTACTTCAGATATACCCGCGACTTTATTTCGCTTACCGGTTTGGTGCTGGCGCTGATTATTACCCTGTCGCTGACTTCAGTGGCGGGTTCGGCGCAGGCAGCAATTGTCAGTGCCCTTGGTCTTGATCATATTGAATGGTTACGTCCGGCGCTGACGGTGATTGCCCTGTCGATTTCGATATTTGCCAACTATCTGTTGTTCTTATGGATTTTCTGGATTTTGCCGCGCCATAAACCCCGCAAAAAAGCGCTGTTACGCGGCACGTTGCTGGCGGCGATTGGCTTTGAAGTGATTAAATTTATTATGACCCTGACGCTACCAAAACTGGCCTCTTCCCCTTCGGGTGCCGCGTTTGGCTCGGTACTGGGGCTGATGGCGTTCTTCTACTTCTTCGCACGTCTGACGCTGTTTTGCGCCGCGTGGATTGCCACCGCGCAGTACAAAGATGACAAGATAATGCCAGAGTCAGTGACCGACTCAGGCACGCAATAATCGACCGGTGCGCCACACAGACTAGCGGTGGCGCACCGCCTCCACACCGATGAAACGCTGAAAAAACAGTTAAAAATCTCGTCCTGCGGTTGAATTTTGCGCAGTATCCAGCATTAATCGCTGACAGCTAACTTTTATTTAGCCCTTTGCCAGTGATTCCCGCTAAAAAATGGCTCAATCGCCTTGGCATTCGCCAGCAAATATCCATTGATAAAAATTATCGACTTTTCAACCAACAAGGTCCGTTTCGACACCGCCTTTCGCCATTGAATGCGCCATTTGCTGTGCGTAAGATTCCCTTTCACGTATTAAAAATAAGAAACAATTATGCAAGCCTCCATCGCACCAACTCTCGACGCCGAACACGATGCCACACCAGTAAACTCACGCGGAAAAGTGCTGGTCGCTTCGCTGGTCGGCACGGCTATCGAATTCTTCGATTTCTATATTTATGCCACGGCAGCGGTTATCGTCTTCCCGCATATTTTCTTCCCACAGGGCGATGCCACCGTTGCCACGCTACAGTCGCTGGCGACTTTTGCCATTGCCTTTATTGCACGCCCCATTGGTTCTGCGGTGTTTGGCCACTTCGGCGACCGCGTAGGCCGCAAAGCCACGCTGGTTGCTTCGCTACTGACCATGGGTATTTCAACCGTAGTAATTGGCCTGCTGCCCAGCTACGAGACCATTGGCGTATTCGCTCCTCTGCTGCTGGCGCTGGCGCGCTTTGGTCAGGGCCTCGGTCTTGGCGGCGAATGGGGCGGCGCAGCGCTACTGGCAACCGAAAATGCCCCGGCGAAGAAGCGGGCACTGTATGGCTCTTTCCCACAGCTGGGGGCACCGATTGGTTTCTTCTTTGCCAACGGCACCTTCCTGCTGCTCTCATGGCTGTTAAGCGATGAGCAATTTATGGAATGGGGCTGGCGCGTCCCGTTTATTCTCTCGGCGGTGCTGGTGCTGATCGGCCTATATGTCCGCGTATCGCTGCATGAATCGCCGGTGTTCGCCAAAGTACAGAAAGCCAATGCGCAGGTTAAAGTTCCGATTGGCACCCTGTTCAGTAAGCATATGAAGGCAACGATTATCGGCACCTTTATTATGCTGGCGACCTATACGCTGTTTTATATTATGACTGTTTACTCAATGAGTTACGGAACCGCAGCTGAACCAATTGGTCTGGGTTATTCACGTAATAGCTTCCTGTGGATGCTGATGGTGGCAGTCATTGGTTTTGGTATTACCGTGCCAATTGCCGGTGTACTGGCGGATCGCTTTGGCCGTCGTAAAACCATGATTGTGATTACCCTGATGATTATCGCCTTCTCGCTGCTGTTCCCGTCGATGCTGGGTTCAGGTAATCAATGGGTGGTGATGGGCTTTCTGTTGCTGGGTCTGAGTATTATGGGCCTGACTTTTGGCCCAATGGGTGCGCTGCTGCCGGAGCTGTTCCCGACCGAAGTGCGGTATACCGGTGCATCATTCTCCTACAACCTGTCGTCAATTCTTGGCGCTTCAGTGGCACCTTACATCGCCACCTGGCTGGCAACCACCTATGGTCTGTATGCGGTGGGTTTATACCTCGCCGCGATGGCCTGCCTGACGCTGCTGGCGCTGATCGCCTCGAAAGAGACGCGACACCAGACGCTTTGAGGGCATCCCCCCATCACTGAGTGAACAGCCGGACATCGTCCGGCTTTTTTTGGTCTACTTCTTCGACTTCATCTGCTGCAACACATTACTGCACTGATTATCATCACCATCGCTGGTTGAAATCAGTGCCAGCAACGCTGCCGCAGGTGCAACCACCGCGCCCAGTGCCACGGCCGCCGCACCGCGTGCAATCAGTGGGCCGGCTTTCACACCAGCATCCGGATTTTTAAAGGTGCCGCGCACATACAGCGGTGAACGCAGGGTAATAATGCGCATGCCCTTACTTTCCGGATCGATCGACAAATCAAGCCGCTCATTAGCAAAATTGACGGTGCCGGAAATATTAATCACCGCATTTTCAGTATCAAACACAAACAGCCGCGTTGATGCCAGGCCATTGCGTACATTGAGGTCGGCGGCGGCGCAGTTAATGCGCACCTCGTCATCGCCAAACAGTTTGCCGACCAGGTAGTTACCGACGTTGAGTCCGACAATCTCCATCAGGCTGCGGCTGATCAGACCGTCATTCATCAGTAATTTCAAATTACCGTTGCTGGTTGCCAGCAGGTCAGCCACCGAATTGCCGGTACCGCTCAGCGTTGCATCACCGTTCATCTGCCCCAGACTGCTCTGCATCGCCTCCACACCTGGGAAGAGCTGGCGCAGCTTCAGCTTGCGCGCGTGAATATCGGCGCGTCCGCGCATCGGCGTTCTGTCACCTTCTAAATGAATGGTGGAATTCAGGTTGCCACCGGCCATGGCAAACCGCAGCGGATCGAGGCGCAAATCCCCCTTCTTCAACACCAGATGAGTGTAAAGATCGCTTATCGGTAGCGAATTGCTGTGTTCAATACGCTTACCGCTGAACTTCACATCCGCATCCATCACGTCCCAGCTTTTGGTATCGAATTTATCATGCGGTAGTACCCGATCGGCTGGCTGAGAAGAGGCTTCACCGCGTTTTGCCTTCGCCTGTTTGGTTTTCTCACTGCCTTTACCCGAATCGACGCCGATCAGCGGCCCCAAATCAGCCATACGCAGCTGGCGTGACTCAAGTGAACCTTCCAGTTTTGGCCGTGGTTTACCCTGGCTGTAAGTCAGAGTACCGTGAATATCGCTGTCGCCAATCTTGCCGTTAAAGTTCTGATAGCGGAATACCGCGCCGCCTTTTTGCTGGAAACGCGCCTGCAAGCGACCATCGGTTTCATAAGGCGGCGTGTCCGGCAGCAGCACGCCGGTCAGACCATACAGATTGGCCAGCGTATCACCTGAAAAGCGCAGGCGCAGATCAACGCCTCCCAGATTCATCGGGTCCTGCACGATACCCGCAATACGAACGCGAGTGGTGCCATTGCGCACGTCAGCCTGAATCGGGAATGGAGTCGTTTTACTGCGTAAAGAGAGCATGCCGCCGATTTTGCCATCGCCGTTCAACTGCTCATTATTGTAGGTACCGCGCGCTTTCCAGCCGAAAACAAAGTCGGCCGCATTTTCCTGTTTATCGTCACCGCCAGCCAGCTGGCCGTAAGGCACCGGTTTGCCCAGCGGATCAACCAGTATCTGCACTTTGGCTTTATTGATTTCGTCGCGATAGTCGATTTGCCCGCGATCAAACATAATATTATCAAGACGGAATGACCAGGCAGATGGTGTCTGACTGTCATCCTTGTTTTCGCTCTCTGCCAGATTAAACGTCCAGTTATTTTTACCGTCGGCGGTCTGGATCAGTTTGGCATCCGGCTGCTGCAGTTTGATCCACGGAATCCACACCTGCTTACCGATCAGCGCTAACGGTGCCAGCGTGGCATCGACTCGTTGCAGATGCACCATGCTGACTTCAGGAATTTCAGGCGGGTTGCCGAGCATAATATCTTCGGCGTGCACATGCGGCCAGGGTATCCAGCTACGCCAGCCCGGTTCATCACGATTGCGCTGCCAGGCGACACCCAGATCGCCCCGAATAGCGAAGGGTCTGTTTAGCTCCGTCGAGACTTTCTGGTTGATGGTGGGTTTCAGGCGGTTCCAGTCAAAGAAAGCAATAACCAGTACCACAATGATCACCAGCAACAAAAAAATCCCGACGATCCAGCTTATTATTTTCCCACTACGCGACATCTCCAACTCCTTGCTCATCCTTTATCTTTGATTAAAGATAGTAGAGACCAATGAGATCGGCATCAGATCAGTTGCAGAGGAATATCCGTCAGCTGCTCAAACGGTAACGGCCGCGAGAAAAAATAGCCTTGTGCAGCAAAGGCTGAAGAGCTTTGCACCTGCGCCCACTCCTCCGCAGTTTCCACACCTTCAACAATCACCCCCTTACAGTAGCGATTGATTAACGCCAGTAACATCAGAAAAAGATTACGGCCTTCTTCGGTGGCGCGCAGCAGAACAAACAGCTCACGCGCCAGCTTGATGTAGTCATACTTTAATTCGGTCAGTGCAGAAAAATTTGCCATGCCGGAGCCAAAGTCGTCCAGCCACAGTGGGCCAAGTTCAGGCATCTGCGCGACAATCTCTTCCTGTGGTAATACGTGATGCTCAACCAGCTCAAAGCGCACCCACGGCAGCCGGGCAATCAATGCCCGAATGTTGTGGTGATGCTGTATGGCTAATAGCGATGGCCCGTCGATATTGACGGAAGCGACCAGATCACCATCAATAAATTTACTTTCCCACTGGATCAGTAGCTCAAGCTGTTCCTGGACGATATGTAACCGCTGTGAAATATCAAGCGCGGCAAAATAGTCTTCGGGCGATAACCTTTGACTCGGCGCGGCAGGATGAAACACCGCGGTAAGCAACTCAATTGCCATCAAGCGACCAGTGACCTGGTAGATCGGCTGAAAAGTGTACAATCGCTGACACTGTTTCCAGAACAGACGCTCTTCCTGATGTTTTTGCACAACAATTGAGGAAGGAAGCCGATGACTGATTTTTTTCAGCATCATGGTTTACATCCTGGTTATTTGAGATTGCCTCAAATGGCATCCCGCTCAGCAAGTATCGGCACTGGCCTGCATAACTTTACCGGCATTGAAAGCCAGTTTCACACCCTCCAGTTTATCAGCTCCTTAACTTTTCAATCGAATTAATAGCGATCACTTTAGCGGTCAGCCAGGCTATTTAATCATCATATATTCGCTGTAAATAAATTTAAAACAGCGTTTTAAATCATTGACTGAGGCTTGATGCAAAGCGAGACTAGGAACTGATATTTCCTGAGGCTGGAAACCATGACGCATAAAAAAATTGCCATCATTGGCGAATGCATGATTGAACTGTCGCAAAAAGGCGCAGATTTAAGCCGTGGATTTGGCGGTGATACCCTGAACACCGCGGTCTACCTCGCACGTCAGTTGCCCGCCGGCACGATCGCGGTCGAGTATGTCACCGCGCTGGGAACCGATACCTTCAGCAACGAAATGATTGACGCCTGGCAGCAGGAAAATGTCAGTACCACGCTGGTCCAGCGCATGGAAAACAAACTGCCAGGGCTCTATTTTATCGAAACTGATGCTGCGGGAGAGCGCACTTTCTGGTACTGGCGCAATGAAGCGGCCGCCCGTTACTGGCTGGAAAGCGAACGCGCCGATGAAATTTGTGAAGAGTTGGCGCTGTTCGATTATCTCTATCTGAGCGGTATCAGCCTGGCAATTCTTAACGACAACAGCCGTGCCCGACTGATGACGCTGTTAGCCGAGTGTCGCGGTAACGGCGGTAAGGTGATTTTTGATAACAACTATCGCCCGCGCTTGTGGCAAAGCCGTGAAGAGGCGCAGCAGACTTACGCCGCGATGCTGGCCTGCACCGATATCGCGTTTCTGACGCTGGATGATGAAACCCTACTGTGGGGTGAAGCGACCATTGAGCAGGTTGTGGCGCGCACGCTTGCTGCGGGCGTTGAAGAGATTGTGATTAAACGCGGTGCCGAATCCTGCCTGGTTGCGACCGGTGATACGCCATTAGTCGAAGTGCCTGCGGTCAGACTCGCCAGCGACAAAGTGGTGGATACTACCGCAGCAGGTGACTCTTTCAGCGCCGGTTATCTTGCGGTACGCTTATCCGGCGGCAGTGCAGAGCAGGCCGCCGGGCGCGGTCACCTGACGGCCAGTACCGTTATTCAGCACCGCGGGGCGATCATTCCCAAAAGTGCTATGCCACAATAAGTGCAGTTAATCTTCCAATCAGTGCCCTGCCGGGCACTGTTAACTCTATGGGTAGTCAGAGCATAACCAATGTGATTAAGCGCCAAATCGCTGAGATTACCGCAATCCTTTTAACTCCGCCCTACACCTTGCCACTCATTTACGTCACGCCTGCCAGTGCTTCGTCATGATTTTCGAATTAGTCGAACTAAGGTGGACCATCCTGTCATTAGCACCTTTAGCTTTTGAGCCGCTGATGAAAACGCAGCGCGAACCGATTGAGATCAGTAAACATGGTAAACGCGTTGCTGTTCTGATTTCTGCAGAAAAAACGACCAAATCGAGGTATGAAAACTTCTGCACCTTCAAGCTGAACTGGCCCAGTCTATTGCTCAGACTAAAGCAGGCCTTGTTCATGATGGTGATGCAGTATTCGATGAGCTTATGAAGGATATGTAAGTGAGCGCTGCAAACTAACGGAAAATGCGCTAATGGATTTGCGCGACACCCTGCATTTGCTGGCCTCTCATCCAAATATTAGCCGTACAGAAGATTTAACCCTGTTACCCGGAGTGTTCAGTTTAAGCTATGTGATTTATTACCTACAGCCGCCTGGCGGTGTTGAGGTGATCGGCGTTATACATCAGAGCCGGATGCCGAAGATATTACTTACGCGAAAGCTGTAAACGGGGTTACTGAAATCCCTAAACGGGAGCCGTTTCCGGCTCCCGCCCTGCAATCCTGTCAGGACTGCGGAACCGGAATATCTGACACTTCCGGTTTATTGATGTCAGCCGGTGCGCTGGCCGCAGTCGCCGGAGTCATAATGCGCTGCCAGCTCTCCTGCAGTGATTTGACATTGGTTTCGGCTTCACCCTGCGGCTGCATCAGCACCATGGTCAGTTCCTGCGTTAGCTGCTGACGTAACTCCTGATTTAACATCGGCAGCGTTAATTCAGACAGGAAGGCCTGGCGCAGTTTCTGATACTGCTCAGGAGCGATATCCACCACCGCATTCTGCTGCGAGCGCAGACGCTGACTCATCAGCACATCAGTACTGGTGCGCGCATAGGTAGCAAACAGCTTGTTCAGCTCAGCGGTTTTCTGCACCATCAGCGCATCAAACTCATCCTTTGGCAGGCCGTTATCACGAATATTCGCCAGCTCGCGGGCAATGAGATTCATATTTTCCAGTAACGTACTGTTGCTGGAATCCATATTAATTCCGCACTGGGCGCGCTGATACAGCACACGGCAATCGAAACCCACCTGCACGCCCTGCGCTTTACTGTCACTCAGCACCCGCTGCACATGCCAGAACAGCGCCTCACGTGCCAGGTCACTCTGCCAGTAACGCGTCAGGTTTTGTGAATCACGAATCGGCGGCCAGGCGGTATCCCATATTAGCGACAGGCGATCCTGGCTGACGTCATTATTCACCAGATTGACCGGCTGATGCGGCAACGGCGAAAGAGTCGGCATCGGTGAAGGCGCTTCACGCTTGCCTTCCAGCGAGGAGAACGCTTTATTAATCTGCTCTGACAAGCTGCGGGTATCGACATTACCGACCACAAACAGGGTCATCGCATCAGGGGTATACCACTGCTTGTAGAAGCTGCTCAGCTGGTTGATATCAACAGGCGCTTTGGCGGGTTCAGAGGGATCGTGCCCCAATAACAGTGAGCCTTTTAGCCGGTAGCGCCACCAGACATCCTGGGGATTCGTCGGCCAGGTTTTCACCGGGTTATCAGCATTGATCGCAGTATTCACCACCTGATCGTTAATCGTCATTTTGCCGGCAGTAGCGGCCAGCCAGCTCAGGGCATCTTTGACCACTTCCGGGCGATTGTTCGGCAGGCTGAGATTATAAAGGGTGAAATCATACGAGGTAACGGCAGGCGGCAATGGGCGGCTTGGGTCGATGCCCTGGGCCCACAGTGCTCGCTGCTGCGTAGTATCCAGCGCGGTATTATGCACCAGCGCCAGACGTGGTAATAAGTGGCTGAATCCGATCTGTTGGGCGGTCTCCACCAACGATCCGGTATTCACCAGCAGTCGAATTTCGACCCGGTCACTGGGGCGCTGCGGCGTACTGAGCACCTGCCAGTTAAATCCATTTGCTAATTTCCCCTGCTGCCAGGCAGGATCTGGTTGTAGTGTTTCAGCCTGCACCGTGTAACTGACTGTTGCCAGTAACAACCCACCAACCAAAAGACGTAATCTGGTGCCCTGCATGTGAACCCCTACTCAATAACAAACCAATAATAATCACTGGCGCTACGTTATCCTTTGTTATCAGTTCATAAGATCACAAAGGGAAGCTGCTGTTTTAAGAGAACAGCTTCTTAGACCACGCGATTAGAAAGATGTCGCGCAACGAAGTGAAATATCATGAAAAAAAATGCTAAGTGGGGATTATTATGCAAATGCCCGCAGCAAGGGCAAGCTGCTGCGGGCATTTCAGGGGCTTTTTAGCTGAATTAGTCGCTCAGAGTGATTTTTCAGGCGGTTTTTTCAGTTTTAACCGATGACGACAGCGTTTCTTTCATCTTTTTCTCATCCAGCTGTCCAACCCATTTGGAAACAAACACCGTCGCCACACCGTTACCAATCAGGTTAGTCAGCGCACGGGCTTCCGACATAAAGCGGTCGATACCGAGGATCAGCGCCAGGCCCGCCACCGGCAGATGGCCCACCGCTGAGAGGGTAGCAGCCAGCACGATAAACCCACTGCCGGTGACGCCTGCCGCGCCTTTCGATGACAGCAGTAACACGACCAGCAGGGTAATCTGATGGACGATATCCATATGGCTGTTGGTCGCCTGAGCGATAAACACCGCGGCCATAGTCAGATAGATTGAGGTGCCGTCGAGATTAAACGAGTAGCCGGTCGGAATCACCAGTCCCACCACCGATTTCTTACAGCCCAGCCGCTCCATCTTCTCAAGCATGCGCGGCAGCGCTGATTCAGAAGAGGAGGTGCCAAGCACAATCAGTAATTCTTCTTTGATGTAACCGATAAATTTGAAGATATTGAAGCCGACGTAACGCGATATCAGCCCCAAAATCACCACCACGAACAGCACACAGGTGATGTAGAAGCAGATAATCAGCTGTCCGAGTTGCACCAGCGAGCCAACGCCATATTTACCGATGGTAAAGGCCATCGCGCCGAAGGCGCCTATCGGTGCCAGACGCATAATCATATTAATGATGCCAAAGATCACTTTGGAGAAGCTCTCAATGACATTGAAAATCATCGTGCCTTTATCACCGAGGCGATGCAGGGCAAAACCAAACAGAATGGCAAACAGCAGTACCTGCAAAATATTCCCGCTGGCGAAAGCGCCAATCACGCTGGAAGGAATGATATCCAGCAGGAACGGTATTACCCCTTGCTGCTCAGCCTGCTGGGCATAGACCGCCACCGCAGAGGCATCCAGCGTGGCCGGGTCGACATTCATCCCGGCGCCAGGCTGCACAATGTTGACCACCAGCAGTCCGATAATTAGCGCAATGGTGCTGACAATTTCGAAATAGAGCAGTGCTACCGCACCGGTTCGCCCGACCGCCTTCATACTTTCCATACCGGCAATACCGGTAACTACCGTACAGAAGATGACCGGGGCGATAATCATTTTAATCAGTTTAACGAATGCATCGCCAAGTGGCTTCATCTGCGCGCCCAGATCCGGGTAGAAATGCCCGAGCAGGATGCCGATGGCGATAGCAGTAAGAACTTGAAAATAAAGGCTTTTGAACAGTGATGTTTTCATAAAAAGCGTTTCCGTTTGCGGCCGAACATGCGATTTACATCGCTATCATTAGAATTGAACAACAGCGCGGAAAATAACATCGGGGTAACAAGATTGATATATCTTGACACAAGCTGATGAAAGCATAATCAATAACTATGAACTGAAACGCTTCAGCATGAAAATCCATAACCCTGGATTAACCTAAAGCGTTATCTGGAAGGGTTTGATTTCAGATAATCCGCACGCAGTAACCACTGATCAAAACTGGCCAGCGGCAATGCCGGAGAGTAGAGATAGCCCTGACCAATATTAATCCCGCGCGCCAATAGCCAGTCGCGCTGCTCGTCAGTTTCCACTCCTTCAGCCACCACATCAATATCAACAATTTCAGCGATCGCCGCGATGATTTTGACCATAGTATCGTCAGCAGGCAGTGCCGATACAAAGCTGCGGTCCATCTTCAACTTACTGATTGGCAATGATTTAAACTGGCGCAGATAGTTAAGATTGGAATAGCCCATCCCAAAATCATCCAGCGCTACCGCCACGCCAACTCGCTGCAATGCACTTAACAATGCGGCGGCCTGTTGCGGATCGCCAATCTCGGCGGTCTCGGTAATTTCCAGCACCAGACTGCCAGGCAAAATTCGATGGCGCGCCAGCAAATCTTGTAAATGCGGCACGATGCCGGGATCGCGCAGCTGTACCGCTGAAATATTGACGCTAAGCGGCAGAATAATATCGCGCTTTTGCCAGCCGGCCAGTACGCGACAGGACTCTTCAAATACCCAGCGGCCCAAATCGCCAATCACGCCAAGCTCTTCGGCACCGACAATAAAATCTTCCGGCAAATTGTAGCTGCCATCCGGCTGACGCATGCGTAACAGCGCTTCAGCCCCCACCAGCTCACCGGTTTGCATATTGACCTGGGGCTGCAGATAGAGCGCAAATTGTTCCTGTTCCAGTCCGCGCAAGATGTCATGTTCCTGCGTCAGGCGCTTTTGCGCGCGCTCGGTCAGCAGCGGATCATAAAACAGAATCTGATTTTTCCCCTGATGGCGCGCCGACATCATCGCTGAAGTCGCGCGACCCAGCAGGTCAGCCACGGCGAGGGTGGCGGCATCACGCTGCGCCATACCAATACTGGCAACCGGACGAATTTGCATATGTTGCAGCGACACCGGTTGTGTCAGACGCATCATCATATTGCGCGCCAGACGCACCGCGCGAAACGGGCTGTTGGCCCTTTTCGCCAGCAGCGCAAAATCACTGCCGTTCAGCTGCGCCAGCACCGTTCGGTCATCCAGACAGCTGCGAATTTTTTCCGTCAGCGTCAAAATAAGGGTGTCGCGTTGTTCATCGGTCAGAACGCCATTGGCTTCCTGCAAAGTCTCAACACGCAGTACCATCACGGTAAAACCACTGAGCGTACCGGCCGATCTCATATGCTGCTCCAGCAGCGCAAGAAACAGCGTTCGGTTTGGCAAATCGGTCAGTGCAAAGTGAGTGGTCAGGCGGCTCATCTCATCATGTATTGATTCCAGCACCTGCTGATTGCGATTATAACTGCGAATCAACATGCCAATTTCATCATCACGATGCAGCGGCGGAATAGTCAGTTTATGGGTGAGAATATCCTGCGGCGGCAGCGCCTGCAGCTCGCGTGAAATATCACGCAGCGGATGAATCACCAGCCGGTTGATACACCAGCTGATCGCCACTGACAGGATCAGCGCCAGCAGCAAATAAGTGGTCAACATGGTGGCGACGGTGCTGAGGATAAACTGATAGACACGCCATGAGTCAGCCTGCAACACCAGATATGCCAACGGTTTCGGTGCCGCAGTGCGCTCCGTTGCATAGAGCGGCACCGTAATCTGCACCGGCAGTTCAAACACGCGAGCCACCAGCCGTGGCACCGGTTTTTCCGGCGAAAAATCCGTGTGCAACGCCTGAAATGCATTCGGCAGCACCACATCAGCTCGTGACAAAATTCCCGCCGGTTTAAGCGAATTAAGGATGCTCTCTGCCTCAGGGATGTCGGCGCGCAGTACCGCTTCAGACAAGGGCTGACGAACGGTGTGCGCGATGTTTTCCATTTGCTGGGCGTAGTCAACCCTGCGCTGCTGCACAAAATGGAAAAGCTGAATAACGATAAAGATGCAGATGGTGATAATGGCAATCGCTGAAACCGTTGCCATCTGCTTGATCGTAAGTGAACGACTAACGCGCAAAGCTGTTCTCCAGGCTCCTCGTAAGGATAAGTAGGAAAAAACTGTCCAGAGTATATCCCATGCTTTCAATTTTATATGACAGCAGAATGCCTGATAGTGGTGTTTAAGTCTTTTCCGAGTCGAAACCCTCGTTCAGCAGTAAAATAACAAGATTTTACCGCAACATACTATTTAAAATCGGCATAGGGCGTCAGCGGTTGTGGCGGCATATCCAGATCGCCTTCCCAACCTGCCAGCGAGTATCGCAGATAGAGCAGCCCGTGGCTGGGGGTATAATCTTTTGCCTGCTGAATATCAATGCCAACACCCAGCGTCCAGTGCGCGGTTAATCGCCGCTCTACCAGCGCGTGCAACGTGTAACCCACTCCACCACCGGAACTGTCGGATGAGATCGGATTCGCCGTGGTCTGAAAACCCGGGTTAACCGGATAGCGCGCCTGCGCTTTGGTGGTTGAGTGTGACCATGACACTGAACCGCCCAGTTCATACGACCAGTTTTCGCTACGCTGACGCCAGGTCAACGGCACCGCCAACGAGAAATAACTTTGCGGACTGTAGTAACCGCCCTGACCAAATGCGTAGTCACTCAGGTCTTTCTGGTAATGCCACAGCATGCTGTTCAGACCCATCGTGGCGCGACGGTTATTTTCATTAATGAGCTTATAGTAGTAGCCCGCCATCAATCTTTCACGTGAGTTGTTCGCCACGTTTTTACCGGTGATTTGGTGCGCGCTAAGATCCGCCCATACGCCATGCGCGCCGCCCCGATCGTAGCTCATACCGATGCTGCCACCGGTGGCGACCACCCCGCCCCAACTGCGGCCTCCTTCAATACTCGGATCGCGAGCGCCAGCAAAAGAGAGTAGCGAGCTGGCAATTGGACGTCGTGAAGCCGTAAATGACAAACCGATATCTCTGTAGTCGGTATCCCAGCTGACGCCCCCCACCCAGTTCACCACCTCAAAACCGACTGGCGTGGTGCCAATATCGGCGGACCAGCGATCGTTGCGCCAGCCAATCGCCGGAGCCGTGCCTTCGGCACGCTGTTTCAGATCGCGGCTACAGCCATTGGTATTGTTGTCAGCGCAGCTGCCGAACACGTCGCGATGAGACCCGTCAGTGGTAGAGAAACTGCCTGCCGAAGCGGCAACATGATCCAGCCGCAGAAAACCTTTGCCATCGGCCAACGGTGTTTCCGCTTCAAACATGGTGGTGTGGGCGGTAAAGTCAGAAATTCCGCCGGTTCCTTTATTACGTGAATAATCCTGCTCCAGCGTCAGCGTGGTGTCCTGCTGGCGATACAGATCGGCGGCATCGCTGCGTATGCCACGTTTCAGCCAGTCATCACGCGCGTCATTGCGCATTAGCCGGGTGAATTCATTATTATCCGGCGGAAGTTGCCGGGTGATACCGCTGGCAACCATCGCCTGACGATAATCATCCAGTGCTATCTGCGGCTGGCGCTGTTCAGTTTCCAGCCGCGCCGCGTCGCGAAATACCAGCGCACTGCTTTGCGACGGCATCTCTTTAGCCGCACGCGCTTTCAGGCCGTGATACAGCGTGGCTGCACGCTGAGTTTCACCGACGCTCTGCCAGGCACTGGCAACCCGACGTTCAGTGTTACTGCTTTCGGCTACTGCCGCTGGCGGCAGTGATTGCAACGCGCTACGTGCCTCGGCACTGCGCTTCAGCGCCACCAGCGCATCAATTCGTCCCAGCGCGGCATCATTGTCTTGCGGTAGCCGG
This sequence comes from Winslowiella sp. 2C04, assembly GCF_050037805.1. Classification (NCBI taxonomy): domain Bacteria; kingdom Pseudomonadati; phylum Pseudomonadota; class Gammaproteobacteria; order Enterobacterales; family Erwiniaceae; genus Winslowiella; species Winslowiella sp. 2C04. The sequence continues at coordinate 4,641,492 of NZ_CP188300.1, forward strand.
GTGAGAACCTGCTGATAACCCTGCAACGCCTGAGCGGCGTTGCCGCGCGCCAGCGCCCAGTCCGCCAGCGTATTATCACGGCGCGCCGAGAATGGCTGCTGCTGTAACAGCGCAATCGCTGAGGCTTCATCGCCTGCGTCACGCAATGCACTGGCACGCTCAAACACTTTGTCCTGCTCCAGTCGCCCGGCAAGACTGACAATATCTTCGTCCCATTGCGCTCTGGGCAGAGTACTGAGCTGCGCCAGAGCCCGATCGCGCCGATCGCTGCCCGAGAGATACAGCCCGTAAGCATAAACCTGCGCCGGATCGTCAGCACGCTTACTCGCCATTGCCGCCATCAGCCGATCCGCCTGCTGCAGTTGCCCTGACTCACGCAAAGCGCCAGCCAGACGATAGTTAAGCCAGACGTCATCCGGCGCATCGCGCTGTGCCCGACGGTATTTCTCCGCCGCCTGCGCCCAGTTGCCCTGCGCGGCCAGCGCATCCGCTTCCGCCCGTTGCGCATCGCTGCGCAGGTCATTAAGCGTATTGCCCAGCGCACGTTGCTGGGCGGGTGTCAGCCGGTTAATAAAATCGACCGCCTTTTGTGGCGATTGCTGCTGATACAGCGCCGCCAGACGACGAGTCGCGGTACCATTGCCCGGCTCAAGCCGCAAGGCATGAAGAAACTGCTGTTCAGCACTGGCGTTATTTTTATTCGCCAGCGCCACGTCTCCGAGGCCAATCAGCGCATAGCTGTCGCTGTTATCCAGCGTACGTGCCAGCTGATACTGGTGCTGTGCTGCGGTAATATCGCCCTTCGCCAGCGCCTTATCGCCTTTATCAATTGCCAGCCAATAGCGATTCGATGTCAGCAAACTACGCCATTTACCGATACGGGTACTTTGCTGGCCCGCCTGAATCGCGCGTTCAAAATAGCCAATCGCGCTAGCCCGACGATTAGCGCGCGATTGCGCCTGTCCCATGGCACCAAGCAGTTCGGCATCGTCCGGTCTGGCCTTTAGCGCCGCCTGTAATGCAGGAATCGCCGCCGCACCTGCTCCTCTGTCCACTAACGAAATCCCACGCTCACGCTGGCGAAATATCGGATCGGCCAGCAATTTTTGTCGACGCTCCAGCTCCTGTTGGCCATTGCGCTGCGCATCTCCGCCAGTAAACGTCTCCAGATACCGCTTCAGTTCGGCGACACTGCTCTCGGTAACCGCCTGCGACTGAATTTTTGCCAGCCATAGCGCTCCCGCCGACTCACGGCCTGCCGGGTCCTGCGCCACTTTTTTCAGCTCAACAATGGCCTGATTGTTTTTGTTGTTCTCCAGCTGCATCCGGGCAATCTGTAATCGCAGGCCGGAATTACCCGGATACTGCTGATCCAACGCCTGTAGCTGAGCTAACGCCTGCGGCTGCTGGCCGTCTATGCGTGCCACCAGCCGCCAGTATTCCAGCGCGATATCGACGCCCGGAAACTGGCGGTTAAAGAGTTTGTCGTAAGCGGCTTGCGCCTCTTCAAGATGACCCGCCGTCGCCAGTAAACGGGCTTGCTGCAACTGCTGGCGTCCATCCGGGGTGATCAGCAGCATACTGGCAGCCGACTGCTTTGCCGCCTGAGAATCTGCGGCGGTTTTATTCAGCTGTTCCATCAGGCGCTGAGCTTTGGCCTGATCGCCCTGACGCAGCGCCAGCCGCAGCTGCGCGGCCAGCACTTCAGGATTATCCGGATCGATTTTTTGCAGCCGGTAAAGCGACTGCGTCACCAGATCGAATTTATTGGTGGCTTCACCAATACGTATTTGCTGCAGCAACCACGCTACCGGTGCCACTTCGTGTGACACGGGTGTCTCTGCCGCCACCGCAGCAATTGGGCCAAACAAAGCCATGCCGGGCAGTATCAGGCCCAGCCACGGCAGCGCTTTAATGGCCACTATTTATCATCCTCATCGCCAAAGCGGCGGCGGCTGACCAGCCTCATCACCCGCCAGATCAGCAGGGCAAACAGCACGACGACGATCACCGCGAATACCGCCAGCCATACCGGATGTGTTGCCAGTGCATTCCACACTCGCTCCCACCACGGCAGATAGCCGACGTAGTAATTATCCCCTACGCGCAGGCTGTTTACTCCGGATTCGCGCACAATCGCCACCGTACCGAAAATCGCCGCGCGCTTACCGGTATCCAGCAGCGCATTATTGAGTAATTGCCAGCCACGAGAACTGTCGGCCAGCAATGCAATGACGCTACGCTGTTCGTCAAACGGTGACTGAAAGCCAACAATCGCCGCCAGCGGACCGCTGGAACTGATCGCCGTATGGCTCTCTGCTTTACGGTCGCTGTCGGAAACATCGCTGTTATCGCCCGTCGTTCGACGATTCGGCGTGTTTACCCAACTTTTCGCCGCCTCAACCAGCAAATTGATCTTCGTATCATCACGCAGATTCTCCGGGATCGTGCCGATCATCAGCAGATCGGCATCACTTCCCTGCGCCTTATTCCAGTCATCGGTCAGTTGGATTTTCAGCGCCGGATAACCGGTCTGCGCACCCACCGTCCCGAGCGCATTCAGCAGAGTACTGATTTGCTCCGCGGAAGGCTGCGGACTCATCAGTACCAGCGTCTGCGACAGATCGGTATAACGGCTGAAAGGGAAACCAGCGTTAGCAAAGGCACGCAGTGAGGGCATCTCGATATAGTGGCGATAGCCTGAGAAATCCACCGTCGATGTACCGTCAATCACCACATGATTACCAACCGGCGTCACCGTTTCGCAGCGGCCATCACTGGTGCCGCCGATAAAGGTGGTGGCGTAATCAAAATCAAACCGCATCTGATTCACCACACCAAGCCGTAACGCGGGGATGGTCAACGCGGTATTGCTATCCTGAAGCCCCTGAATCAGCGGGATATGCAAAAACTGCTTACCCTTATCCTCTTTTGCCAGCAACGGATAATCCTGCATAAACTGATTGTTCAGGTGAATCGCCAGACGCGAACCGTCGTTATTCTGCAACGGCGAAGTGTAGCGATAGTGGATGTCCATATTGATGCCACGCGCCCGCACCAGGAACAGATCGGGTGGCAAATTCATATTAAGCACTATCGGAGCAGGTTGAAGGCCGTCGGACTGCAGCTGAGTTTCATAAGCCTTCAACTCGGCAAAGGTGGTCGGACGATCGGTTCGTACCCAGCGAGGCGCATCATAGGGCTGCCGCGCCTGTAATGATTTCACACTATCAACAGCCGATGTCTGACCCCGCAGCAGCACCTCACCTTGCGCAATCCCTTGTACTGCGGTGATCAGGTCCTGGTCATCACGCCCGAGTATCAGCAACATTTTCTGATAAGGATTATCCGGCTGGCTGACGATCTCCACGGTCGGTTTCTGCACCGCAGGATAATCCTTCAAAAAATCTGGCCGCTTATTATTGGTGGCAAATACCACCGCATGCTGCTGCTGCGGCAGCTGGTTGTACAGCACCGGATAGGACTGGCCGCGCCAGTCTGCCTGCACGCCAAACCACGATGCCAGTACCGCCGCAGCCTGCTGCGCAGCGAGATCCGGCGCGCTGGCGAATATCATCGGCAGCGTCAACGGACGGTTATCGCGGGCATCAAAAAAGGGCTCCGGGAAGTGCGAAAGGTCATTTTTCAGCGGCAATTTTTGCAATGTCAGGTCGAGCGAGCTGTCTTTACCGATATCCAGCCAGATCGAGCTATATGCCGGGTTTTCACAGACGTTGGTGTAATGCCCCACCAGCTCCATTCGGATCTGATTGAAGTCACCAATAAATCGCGGATCGATATTGATCTGCACATGATTATCTTTTCCCAGCTGATCTGTCGTCAGCGTTACCAGCCCGACTAACTCATCATTCAGATAAATTTTCAGATGCGATAACGTCGGAATCAGTGCCGGAGAGGGACGAAAGTGAAGATTCAGCAGCGCCCTGGTGACCACTTCGTCACTGCGCACGCCAAATTCAATCTGCCCCTGAGGTCGAACGCCGCGCAGGTTAAACGTTCCGGGCGGGGGCGCAACTTTGCTGAATGGCAGCACCACATCGCGTAACGGCGCAGCAGGATCGACCGGCATCGGCGCAAAATCGGCGGTCGGGGCATCACTGTTTAGCGGCATGACCGATGGCGATGCCGTCTCTTGTGTCTGCAGCGGAACAATTCCTTCAGGAGCCGCCTGGCACAGCGGCATCGAACCCATCAGCATTGCGGTAAACCAGCTTAATTTTCTCATCATAGTGTCATCATCATGTAGTGAGTTTCGCCGGGCTTCTTGGGAAAAACGAGGCGATCCAGAGAATAAAAGTGGTCAATAGCCTGAACAGACGACGCACGCCTGTTGGCCCATATTCCGCCAGACGGATATAGCCTTTGAATCCCAGCAACATAATGTCGGTCAGACTCTGAATAGGCTTATCTTCCGGAAAACCGTCCTGCCACAACGCCCAGGTATCCGCCCGGGCGAAAGTGCACTGAATAAATTCGATATTCTGTTTAGTGGTTAACTCTTTCAGGCTGATCCCTGCTCGCCTGCCAAACACGCGCTGTACATAGCAAGGGAAGCTGAACTCCTGCTGACCACGTTTAAGCAGCAGAAAAATCTGCTCGTTATCCTTCAGCATTCCCTCTTCACGCAATTCAATACCGACACTGGCGTCGGAGTAGTCACGCAGGGTACAGGGCAACATATGTCCGTCGGCACGCATCACCGCCGCCGGCATCGCAATTTCTACCCGGTGAGATTCCCGGATCTGACGCGCCTCGACGGAAACCGCCACTGCGCCGCCGAGAATAATCATGTTGTAAAAAACCCAGAGTAAACTGACCAGTACGGTCAGCATTTCGGTTTCTGGCCCATAGCTAAAACGCCAGATAGCGGCAAAAACGCCGGCAAGATTGAGCAGTACCAAAAAGATATAGGGCCGGGTAATCACCCAGTCGAGATGCTGACTCTCAACCAGCCCGCCTTTGGCGGTGACGTTAAATTTGCCTTTATGCGGATTAAACAGCGCCACTGTGGTGGGCCGGGCGATATACCAGGCCAGCACGGTTTCATAGATATCACTCCAGAAAGAGTGGCGATAACGCCCCTGAATACGTGAGTTGGTAAGGCTGGTATGAATCATATGCGGCAGCACAAAAATGGCGATGGCCAGCGCTGGCGCGAAAATGATGTAGGCATGGCACAGCAGAAAAGCCAGCGGTGCCAGCAGGAAGATCAGCCGCGGAATACCGGAAAGAAAATGCAGCATGGCATTGGCATAACAGAGCCGCTGTACCAGCTTCAGCCCCTTGCCGAACAGCGGATTATCCAGCCGGAAAATTTGCGCCATACCGCGCGCCCAACGAATACGCTGACCGATATGCGCCGATAAACTCTCGGTGGCCAGCCCGGCCGCCTGCGGAATGCGGATATAGGCTGAGGTGTAGCCTTTGCGGTGCATACGCAGCGAGGTATGCGCGTCCTCGGTTACGGTTTCCACCGCAATCCCACCGACCTCGTCCAGTGCTTTACGTTTTATAACGGCACAGGAACCACAGAAAAAGGTGGCATCCCAGACGTCATTACCATCCTGCACCAGACCATAAAATAGCGTGCCTTCGTTCGGCGTACGGCGAAAACGGCCCAGATTACGCTCGAAAGGATCGGGGGAGAAAAAGTGATGCGGCGTCTGCATCATCGCCAGTTCGGGCTCTTTTATAAACCAGCCCATGGTCATTTGCAGGAAAGAGCGGGTTGGCACATGGTCACAGTCAAAAATCGCCAGATATTCGCTACGACAAGCCACGCGTAGCGCATGATTAATATTGCCTGCTTTGGCATGTTCATGGGTGCGGCGCGCGAGGTAATTGATGCCAACGCTGTCGGCAAACTGGCGAAACTCCGGGCGATTACCATCATCAAGCAAATAGATACAGATTTTATCCTGCGGCCAGTCAATACCCAGCGCGGCATAAATCGTCGGCTTCACCACGCTGAGCGGTTCGTTATAGGTCGGGATTAACAGATCCACCGTTGGCCAGCTGGCGATATCTTTCGGTAACGAAACCGGCTGACGATTAAGCGGCCACAGGGTCTGAAAATAGCCAAGAATCAGTACCACCCATGAGAAGGTCTCAGCGGCTATCAGCATCAGGCCAAAGGTCAGGCTGAGTGGATCATCCCAGTTCAGCGTGGCGGTGTAGCGCCACCACAAATAGCGACAGGAGACCGTCAGCGACAGCACGATCAGCATAGTGGTTGATAAACGCCCCGGGATCCGGCGCACGACCATCGCCACCGACCACAACAACACCACGAATATAAACTGAGTAAACAGGTCAAAAGGCTGGGAGATGCATAATATCGCCAGCAAAGTACCAATGGTGGCACAGACGCCATACAACAGCTTACGCACCCCTGGACTAAGCTGTTCCAGCCTTTTCTCCGTGCGCGCTTGCAGGTTTTTTTTCGCCGCACGTTTAGGCAGGTTATCGAGCCACAGATTAAAGCGCTGACGCCATTGATATAGCGAATGGAATGCATTGAAGCGCTGGCGCTGACTGCGGGTTGAAGCATCCACCGGCAGAAACAGAATTAGCCACAGGCTTTGTACCAGATACCGCAGCGCATCAGCCGGGCGCGGGCGCTCAGGAGAAATCTGCGGATAAAATAAACGTCGCTGGTCGATAATTTTTTGCCACGCCGGCGTCTCTAAACGCAACAGCGACCAGCTGAGAATAATCCACAAACAGTGAATCGAGGCGGCAAATCGGCTGGCGCCATTGCGCCGCCAGCCACTATATCGCTGACTCAGTGCCTGTCTGGCGGGCGGTATTAACAACCAGCGTAGCGGGTTCATTTTCGCGCCTCAGCGAGATTGATCAATAACCAATTGGCCAGCGTGGTGATCTCCTCCGCTGCCAGGCTCTCGGGGCGATATTCACCCGTCGGTTGTTTTACCAGTAATGCTTCTGCCATCGCTTCATCACGATGAATAACAACCGGAATCAGCCTGTCCAGCGTGCTGAGCCATAGCTGTTGCAGATCCTGTTGTGACTGACTGTTAGCATTAAAATTATTGATCAAAAATAGTGTGTTACTGCCTGGCTGCCGTTGATGCAGGTGAATATGGCAGTTGGCATCAGCCGTTATCACACTGATAACACGATCGGCGTGGGCCAGAATTTGTCGCGACCAGCGGTTTTGTTGCGCCGGAACATCCAGCAGCAACCAGCGATAGTCGGTTTTTAGATCGGTAAGATGTTGTAACCACGACAGTAAAATATCGATACCGCCCGCCTCCAGCGTCTCACACTCCCGTTCGCTGAGGGTGCCAAAAGGCACCAAATCCAGGCCTGGCAAATAACGTAATGCGCTCTGCTGCCAGTCGTCACTGTCCAGCGCGCCCCGCATCCAGCCACGTGTCAGCCCGACTGGCGCATTGAAATGCAACGCCAGTTGATTGCTGCTGGAAAAGTCCATCGCCAGCACTTCCTCACCCAACTGATTAAAAGCCCAGGCCAACGCGGCGGTGACTGAACTGGCTCCCGTGCCGCCACGAAGCCCCTGCAGTGCGATAATCGGCATTATTGACGATTCTCCTGAGTGTCGGGAAAGAACTCCTGCAACAATGACCAGCGCGAAAGTATATTTTCGAGACGCTCGTCTCTGGCAATGTCAATATAGTGGAATGCGTTTAAAGAGAATGCCTCGCTCAGCGCGCTGATATCATCATGCTGCCCGCTGGCGTTGGCCACAACAGAAATGGCTATATCACTTTTATCATCGATCGCCATGAAAACCCGCCTTTTTTCTTGCGGTTAATATACGGCTAAGCCATTTGGCTCATAAAAATGTGACGGCTTATTTAGTGCTATACACTATTTTTAAATTACAGTTAGTGCCAGAGGTTCCTTTCTATAATACAGTAGTCCTGGCTTACCAACTTTGCGAAACATCACATGACGCTATCATATACGCTTGGTATTGATCAGTTGCAGTGCGAGTTAATGCTAATGCAGCCGCCGGGTTGCTATTGGATAACCGCCGATCGCCAGCCAGATGCCCGTTTGCTGGCACGGCAGGTTATTGCCGCGCAACAGGCATTAACCCTGATAAGCAACGCCGACAGGCCGCAGGATTTATTAACGCCTGCGCCCGCTGGCATTACGCAAAAAATCCCGATGTACTCACTGCCCGCAACACGTAAGGCTCTGATAAATATTGATGAAGATCTGTCACGTGCGTTAGCGCCCCGGCCAGGGCTGATCCTACTTTATACCTCATATTCGTCCTGGCAAACGTTAACTACCACCGAAATCTCATCATGGCTTAAAAAAATTACCCGATTGTTAATCACGAAACAATCCACGCTATTAATTATTTCCTCCGGTGCAGGTATTAATAACCTGCGAAACCAATTACAAGGTTTTTTTCGCTATCTGGATGGCACTTCACATCTGGAATGGCAACAGGACAGCTGGAATTACAGAATTAACTGGTGGTGTAATGGCAATCAGCTTATGGCCGACCGTGCTGTTCGCCTGGGCATTAAAGATGAGATTTATCTGTTAATTAATGATGACGAACAGAGCAGACCACTGACGCTGGATGATGAGAATAGTTTTATTGCAGAAAAGCATGTTTTAGAAGGTGCACCGCCTTTATCACATCAGTGGCTTATTTTTGAAAATAATGACGCCGTTTATTCCCGCGCGCAGCAGGCCAGCTCAGCGACGGTTATTTTTAGCCTCAGTAACAATCAACAAATTAATACTCTGGCACAGAGTATTCACAGCCTGCGTCGGGCGCGTGGCAGCGCGATGAAGATTGTGGTGCGTGAACTGGAAACCAGCTTGCGTTACAGCGATGAACGATTACTGCTGGCCTGTGGCGCCAACAATGTAGTGCCTTTTGATACCACGCTTTCGAAATTTCTGACCACGCTTGAAGGCCTGCAGGGTCAACGCTATCTTCGTCATGTTCCGGCCGATCTGTCCCGGTTACTGGCGTCAATGCAGCCACTGCATGAAAAGGGCTATCTGCCACTGGAACGTTTCTGCGACGCGGTGACGTTACTGATCGGTAATACTCAGCTGCCCGAAGATGGTAAGGGGTTGTTAGTCGCGCTGCGCCCGGTGCCGGAATTGCAGACCGACCAGGCGTTAACATTGTGTAAGCCAAGACGTTATGGCGATCTGGTCACCATCATAAACGACCGACTCTACCTGTTTCTTTCTTCCTGCCGCTTTAACGATCTTGATACTGCTTTAAAATCTATTTTTCGCCTGCCTCATAATGAAATTTTCTCCAATCGGCTTATTTGGTATGAAGATCTGCAAATCTTGTCAGAAGTGAGGCAAATTAAGGGGCTGATCCCCACCGCATGGCGTGATGTTAAGCCGGTGAGTGAGGCAGATAAAGTGATTGATAAACAGGATAAAAAACCTGTTTCACGCCGCGTGCCTCAGCCCATTACTCTGGGTGTCGGCACCCGCCAGGCCAGCCAAAAATGAACATCATGGACGCGGTGCAGATTCTGATATTACTGCTGATAATTTTGCTAATTTTAAAGCCATTTTATACCCGCTGGTTACCAGCAACATGGCACCGTATTATCCATCGCATTATGCCGCCACGCCACCTGAAGTATGAGGGGACTTGGCATCGAAAATCCTCAAACAACAATGAGGATAAATCATGAGTGATCCGAAAAGGCCATACCGTTCCTCTCCCTCGCTGTGGGCCTGCTGGCGCGGTCTCGAAGGCTGGAACTTCTATTTTCTGCTGAAATTCGCGCTGCTGTGGTTCGGTTATCTCAATTTTCATCCGTTAAGTAACCTGGTTTTTCTCGCCTGGTTGCTGTTTCCAGTTCGCTCTCTGCGCCTGCATCGCATTCGCCACTGGATTTCAATTCCCATTGGTTTTGCTCTGTTCTGGCACGATACCTGGCTGCCAGGCATTGCCAGCATAATCAGTCAGGGAGGGCAGCTGTCTGGCTTCTCCTTCGACTATATTGTTGATTTACTGAATCGCTTTATTAACTGGCAAATGGTGGGTTCCGCCTTTGTGCTGCTGGTTATTTACCTGTTTATTTCACAATGGATTCGCGTCACGGTGATCGTCACGCTGCTGCTGCTGTGGATTAACCTGGTGAATATTGCCGGGCCAGCATTCTCTTTATTGCCAGATAAAATCGCGACGCCAGCAGTGATGTCAGACAACCAGACGCCGGAAAAACCGCAAGCGGCATCGCAAAATGTGCTCGATCAGTCAGCACCGCCGACCAGCGCTAACCTGACGGCATATCTCAATCGCTTTTATGACGAAGAGAAAAAGCGCGTCAGCCATTTTCCGCAAACGCTGCCGCCAGACTCGGCGCCGTTTGATCTGCTGGTTATTAACATCTGTTCACTTGCCTGGTCAGATATTGACGCGGTGCAGCTGCGCGATCATCCGTTATGGAAGCATTTTGATATTCTGTTTAATAACTATAACTCGGCGACCGCTTACAGCGGCCCGGCAGGGATTCGCCTGCTGCGTGCCAGCTGCGGACAGAGCTCACATCACGATCTCTATCAGCCAGCTGACAGCCAGTGCTATATGTTCGATAACCTGGCGAAGCTGGGCTTTAAAACTGAGCTGATGATGGATCACACCGGCGAGTTTGGTGGCTATCTGGATAATCTGCGCAAAGACGGTGATATGCAGGCGCCGTTGATGTCGCTGGCGGGCATTGATCCTGAACTGACCTCATTTGATGGCACACCGGTATTCAGTAATGCCGAGCTGATGCGACGCTGGCTCGATAACCGCCAGAAAAGCAGCGATACGCGCAGTGCCACTTTCTACAATCTGATTCCACTGCATGACGGCACGCGTGAACTCGGCAGCACCAAAACGGCGCCATATCTGCCACGGGCCAAGGCATTGTTTGACCAACTGGACACCTTTTTTACCAATCTGGATAAATCAGGCCGTCGGGTGATGGTGGTGGTGGTGCCTGAGCATGGTGCAGCGGTGGTGGGCGATAAAATGCAGATGTCTGGTTTGCGTGATATTCCCAGCCCGAGCATTACCCACGTGCCGGTGGGAATTAAGTTTGTCGGCATGAAAGCACCCCATCAGGATCAGCCGCTGAGCGTAAATACGCCAACCAGTTTGTTAGCGCTTTCCGACCTGATTTCCCGGGCAGTGGATGGCAAAGTGTTTAACGCCGCCAATGTTAATATGTCGGCGCTAATCGAAAATCTGCCGCAGACGCCGGTGGTGTCGGAAAATGATAATGCCGTGGTAATGATGTATCAGGGCAAGCCGTGGATTCGACTTAATGGCGGGGATTGGGTCGCTTATCCGCAATAGCAGCACAGCCACCTCGTCGGTGCTTAAGCCAATTTTTCGGCCATCGCACTACGGGGTGGATGCCAGCAGCAGGATAAAACGAACTTGCCCGCCTTGCCCGCCTTGCCCGCCTTGCCCGCCTTGCCTCGCGGCTACGGCGGGCAAGTAATACTACTGCAACCCGGTCTGTCTGGCGCACAGTTTAGTTTTTCGATTTTATCACCTGAACAGCGCTAACCGGCAGTTCTCCCCAGTCACTATCCGGAAATTTACCCATAAAAAACACTTCATGTTCTTTTTTAGACAGTGGGAGCATAGTTAAAACACTTTCTAATTGATTTGATGTTATCAATTTTTTATCAAGTGCATAACCAGCATATTTTTTAACTACCTGTGGCGCGGTTAAAAACAGCCCTTTATTATTGCCCGGATTTAATTTAACCAGGACGTTATTATCGTTACCTTCACTTTTAAAAAAATCTTTAGAAATCTTTTTTTCAGTCGATAACGATAACGCTTTACCTCTGCTCCCGGTTCCGCCTGCATGTATGAAGACATTTTTCAGATAGGTATCAAATTTTTGTACCGCATCAGTACCACCGATATCCTCACCCACACTGTGGCGACGAATAAGCCCGCGAGAAAGTATTTCATCCTTAGTTCCGGCGTGAGCACGATATAACTCATTGCCTACTTTATAGTCGAGTTTATCAAGATGCTCTATTTTTGAAATAAATTTATCTTTAGTGTTCATTAGCTCATGAAACAACTTATGATCCGGGCTTTCCAAAAAGGTGGTAAACGCCGCCTCTTTTGATACAAGGTCTTCGATGCTGACAGGGCTGGGTATACAGGTGACATCATCCACTGAACGTTTGATTAAACATTTAAATCCACCCACTTCGGCAACGGGTTGATCGGCTTTTATATTCAGGCTTAACGCGTTTTTTTCTAAGGCCTCTACTTTTACCGCATTTGTTCTGAATTCTGTTAAGTCAGATTTAAGCTTATGCTCCATTGTTTTCATCTGGCCAGCAGACAACTCAGGTATCTTATCGTTAACTTTAGGATTAATGTTAGCACGATCAAAATCCACTAATCTGAATTTATTTTTACTCTTATCGAACATGATATTACCGGCATTAATATCCAGATGATTAATACCGTTTTTCTGCAAATCGGCGAGCACGTCATTGACGACAAACTGCATATTTTTTTCATCCATCAGTAATGCTTTAGCACTTCTGATAGTCGGTAAGTCAATATCTTCCAAAATCGAACTTAAAGAATGACCCGGAACTTTAGGCATCGTCACTGAGACAGTTTTAGCACCTGCCACATCATCAATAAAGACAACGGATGATCCCTCGCCATAAAGACGGTTATAAGCCACGGCGTTATTATTGGCCTCGTGCAATGCACCCGAATAGCTGCTGGTTTTCGCCTCCGCTGAGGATAGCGCCTCTTTAGAGAAAGTCCCCTCTTTCAGTGGACGCTTATATTCTTTAACCATGAAATTGTCTACATTGTAGACCTTTGCTGCGGTTCCCTCACCAACAGGCGCAGTAAGTCGGTAATCTCTGCCCATTTTTGCTGATATTACGACATCCGGCAGCTTGAAATTGCCTCCTGCTTTTGGCAACGCAGACTTTATTGTCGTTGCCAGCTGATGACGGAAGAATTTTACGGCCTGAGCTAACTCGATACCCGTATCAAAAAGACCGGTCATTAATGCGCCAAATACCGCATCCATCTTTTCATCCGGGGTGTCTGCGATGAAGTACCTGGCAATCTGCATCGCAGTAGCGCCAGTACCCATGGCCGCACTGCAGAATATACCCAGCGGGCTGGCCGGTGTGAATATGATTGCCGTTGACAGTAACTCAGCCCCTATCCTGAGGAGCGCATCACCTGACTTCTCCATTAGCGTCTTTATCATGCTGTCAGCATCATCTGTCATTTTGTCAAAATGACGTTGCGCCAGCTCTGATTTGTAATTATCTACGCCACTGTATTTTACCGGATATTCATAAAAGTAGGCCGCATGCATCGCGTCAGTTAAGTGTGGTTCAAAAGAATTCTTTACTGCGTTTTTCTGCGAGTCATAATGTGAAAGGTGGCTTAATAACCAACCCTGAACGTCCTTATCACTTTCCAGTTCTGCTGCTTCGGGAACGATCCTGCACTCCTGCTTGAGCAGTGAAACAGCTAAATAACGGTCTGATGCTCCTTGCAGGGCGACAATATCAGACATCTTATTATCAAATATTTGTAATACCTTAGGCTGAATTTTTCCCGCAAGGAAATTATCAATGGCAACGCCAAACTCTTTTTTCTCGCTGTCTGTCGCACTTTTTTTATAATCTAACAGAGCATTTCTGATTGCAATATCATTAAACTTTTCTACTACATTTTTCGCATCAGGACGCGAGATACTTTCCTCAAGTGTTTGTTTTAACCTTTCCTCAACTTTACCTGGCAAAAACTTCAGTCCTGAAAAGTAAGCGTCGGGGTGATCAACCGTATAATCTTTTCCATTTTCATCTTGTTTAATATCAATTCTGATATTGCCAAATAAAGAAGAGTGCTTATAAATAGCGCCTATCGCGATCTCTTTTATTGTAAAATCTTGTCGTGGTACATCAAGGCGGCCAGGCGCAGACGCTATGGTTATGGAATCATTAAGCCGCGCATTCTCCAGGCCAGGTATTTTCCTCACCTCATCAATAACAATATCTTCCAGCACGGTATTGAAATGGAAGTTTTTTGCATAATCCGCAATAGCCGATTTTCCTTCATTAAATCTTTCTACCGAATCAACATATTTATCCTGTGTTATCAGGGCGCTTACGCCATTATTTTTTGCTGCCGACTCGACATATCCACTTATTTGTGCATCGGAGATGACAGAAGATAAATCGTTAACTGTTTCTGCTACACCGGCCTCAGTATACCAAAAATCATAATTGGCCAATATTCCATGCTGGTTAAAAAGAGTTTCTTCTTCTATATCCTCATGCATATTACTGTAATGCAGGGCGTATACCTCCATCATCTTGCTAATATGATTATCATCAAAACTCTTCGCAGCCAGTCGCACTTCGGCTCCGCCATCAGGGAAATAATAGCGGCTAATCTGATTCTCTACTCGAATTTCATGCGCCTGGCGCAGCCCTTCCTCCACCAGTGAAAGCATTGGTGGCGTTCTGGAGAAGAGAGGTTCCATCTTCTTCTCCAGACTACCAGCCTGAAGAAGAGGATCGTTAATTTCACCTTTCACCAACATTTTACTCAGCTCATAGATAAACTTCTTCTCTTTGAGCATTTCGCCGGGTAACAGATCTTCAGCCAAACCTGCTCTGTCCCTGGCGATAATCATTGACTGAAGAATCGGCTTTTGAGAGCGATTTTCGTCGATATATTTTAAATCATTGAGATATTGCTGCGCATAACTTTTGCGTGCATCGATTACCAGACGGTTTACTACGCTCTCTGATATTCCGTTAAAATCATCTGACATCTGAGCACGGATAATACCCGAGCTGGCGTCTCTTATCGCCTGATGGATTTGAGATACATTGGCGTCAAACACAGGCTTTTGCTCAGGTTGCTCTTGCCCAACGTATTTTTTTACGGTTTCCTTAAGCGAGGGTGTCCATTGCGCGGGTAATAACATTTCCCAGCCTTTAAGATAGCCCTCATCTCTTTCTATTTCTATCACCGAAAGGGCTTCTTCAAGGTTAAGCGTTTTCCCCCACGTTTCTAAACCAATTCTGCTGGGTTGCAGGAGTCTCACTTCAGGAAAACGGGAAATTTCCTTTTGATACTCTGCGGACAAAGAATCCATAAACTGCTCGGCTGACTCCGATTTAACCTCATCACTGACGCTCAGTTTAGTTACCCATACATTGGGCACAGGACGGGCTTCAGCGCCGACTATCGCGCCCAAAGCGCCGCCCACCACCGAGCCAACAGGACCAGCCACTGCCATACCTGTTACTGCCCCTGCCAAAGAATTTAGCCCCTTATCAGATAACTTAACTAAGTAACTGATCGGATCCCCCTGGCGGGTCAGGCTATAGGGCGTGGTCGGTATACCCTGTTTTATTGCTGTATAGACTTTATCTCGCGCATAGATCATTTCGTCAGCCGATACTTTTCCCTCATCAACGTTGCGCAGATGGGTTTTATCCAAATACTTTTGTAGAAATTCTGTCACTCTTTTCTTTTCTACCAGAGTATTGGCGTGCAAATCAGCACCTTTGCGAATGCCAATAACATTGCCCAACGTTGACGTCAGCAATCCACTCAGCGTTACCGGCTGTGATGACTTGTAACCCGCTTTTTTCAACATCTGGTCTAATGCGCCATTAATTTGCTGTTGAAAAGAGCTTCCTTCTTTGCTGTCCATCATCATTAACAGGCCGACTGCCTGTTTTTTTACCTGATTCTCCAGCTCCTGAGTAAGACCATGTTGTTTAACGTTCTGGAGTATATGGAAAAGCTCAATTACTGCAGGTAACCCCGGGTGCAGACTGGCTGACAAATGCGTTAATGCCGATGGCAGCAGATTGCTGACCATTCCCCGAAGATGATGAACAGGATTTTCTACGATAGCCGTAATGTCGGGTACCGCGGACGCCGCTGCCCGATGAAACTCTGCGTTTAATAGCATCATGAGGTCAGGACATTTCTCTTTCAACGCTTCAAAAGACAGGTCATGACCTAATGTATTTTCAGTTAACAAACGCAGTTGTGAATCACTGAGTGCGATTGGAAATAAAGGCCCCCGCGTACTGGCTTCCGTCATTAATTTTTCGAAGCCATTCGGCTGTGACTGGGCCAGAATCGTTTTTGACTTCTCATCATCGTTTAATTTATCGCGCACCAAAAGAATAAGGGAATCTATATCCGTCGGTGAGGCTGATTGAAATACTTCACGCGCCTGCGCGCAGGCGCGTGAAGGATCATAAACCGCTGATGCCTGCGTCCAGGGCAGAAGGGACTGCGCAAATAATTTTGCCGCTCCCAGCAGGGATAACCCGCCGGCCGCAGGAGCTGCGCCCTCGCCTGATACTTTCTGCTGCTCAGCAAAAGCTTCATTCCACTTTGCTGGATTCTCCCCAAGCTTATCCCGCAGAGCGTTGCTGAAATTCTCCAGCTCCCCTGCTCCAATATTTTCGCTTGTTTTTCCCTGGTGTTTTGCCAGTAAACTTTTTAGAAAATCCTCAGAATCAGAAAGTTCTGTCGCGTCAGAGTCGCTGTTCTTAATATCGTTTTTTTCATTTTTATAAAGTTCTTGCGCCACTCTATTTAATAAATCGCGTTCTGGCGCAGTAAACTTTTCATTTGTTTTTATCAGCTTACTGTAACAATTGCTCAGGTCGTCACTCATGCGTTCTGTCGCGACTTTTAACGATGCATCAGGAGATTCTGAGTGGGATACGCTCGGGTTGCTGTACGTTTCTGGTGTAAGTTTAGGTGATATCGCTTTCATTATAAAATTCTATTCCAGTTTTCTATTACTCCGGATACTAGATATATTCAAAGAAAGTATTTTTCGTAAAAAACATTTTTCTTACGGAAATAATGTATGGGAAAGTAAAGAATATTCAGCGACGTTAACAAAGGCAGATATTTAAATATCAGTATTTTTCAGGTACTGCGTTTTCACCATGCGTGCCGGGGTTTTGCACGCTACATCACACCAAAAAGGGAGCTAAAAGCAGCGCCCCCTTCAGGAGAGAGGTATCGAAACAGCGGCTATTTAGCTTGCCGACTCTGCCATGCACTCCACACCAGCAGACGTAAACTGGCTGAATAGTAATTCTCTTGTGCATCCAGCCTGTCGGTCAGCTGAGCCGTGTCGCCCATGATCAAATCACGTACCGCCAGCAAACCACCGTCCATATTATAGGGGGCGGCTTCATTAGTGCTGACATTGATCCACGCCGGTGTTTGTAAGCGGGAATAGTTAGCCCAGTAGCGCTGGAAAGGCACCAGCCGCAGGCTTTGCGGGTCATACCACCAGATATACAGCGGAATACGGATGGCGTCGTAGCTAAAGCGTGGCGGCCAGGCAATCGCCGGAGCCATGCTGCCATCCACATTAAGCGCCACCCAGTCGAGCGGCAATGCGGAACGACCAAAATGATTCATCTTGCCCAGCAGGTCAAAGCCGTCATCAATCAGCTGGCTCCAGATTTTTAAATGGCTGCGGCGCGCGAAGTCTCGCCAGGCAGGAAACAGAAAATAGGACGGATTTAATACGACATAGCTGGTTTTATTGAAGCCCTGCGCACCCGGCAGCATAACGGTATATCCGGCAAAGCGAATGACGTTACGCGAAACAATCGCCCGCTGAATCTTGTCAGACTGGGTCAGGTAGTCTGCAACATTCCACTTCTCACCAGCGCGTAACAGCGCCCAGGCAATCAGTACGTCACCATCCGAGGCATTGTTTTTATCAATAACAGGATCGGCGGCGGCCGGATTGTAGCGCCAGTAAAACAGCCCATTATGCTTATTACTAAGGTGGAGGCGCGTCCACTGCCACAGGCGTTCAAACCCCTGGCGATCATCATTGTCTACCGCCAGCAACATGGCAAAGCCCTGGCCTTCGGTATGGCTAACATTGTTATTTGCGGTGTCCTTGATACGCCCGTCGGTAGCCATGAAGCGAGTTTTGTAACTGCTCCATCCTTCACTTGCCGCCACCTGCACGCTAAACATCCCCAGTACAACCATCATCAGCCAATGACGCCAGACAAACTTCACCTTTCAACCTCGCTAACTATTTTGATAACGGAATAATAAAGCAGCATCGTCAGATACCGAGTCACACACCAGAGGAACCTGTTCACTCCCCCCTTGCGCACGTAACCAGGCAGCATACAGCCCGGTCAGTACGGCACCCATAGCATCGCGCCAGTGTACCGCCTCAAGATGCTCATCACCTGCCGGTAATGCGCGATGGGTAATCACTAATGCATTTTCCAGCGGCTCGATATCTACAAATCCCCAGTTAAAGCGGGATAACGCCAGATTAATCTGCAGCTCAAGGTCGCGCACCGTGCGGGCGCTCTCCAGTGGATAACGCTGCGCCAGTTGCTGACCCATTTGCTGCAAAAACAGCTGACTTTCCTGCTCACCGGCATTTTCCAGCATGCCAGCCACAATCACGCTCAGCAGATCAAACCAGCCAGGCTGATGAGAGTGTAGACGGGATTGATGCAAAGTGTTGGACGGTTCACTCATCGTTATTTGTCTCCCAGCATGTAGCGGAAATAGAGTTGCGCGGTGCTTTCGTTGTAATCACCAAAGGTGTCATAGCCCAACTGTCCGCCAATGGTGACATCTTTATTCACCTTATAATCCGCTCCGGCATGCAGGTTATAGCCAATGCCGTTTTTGCTGCCACCCGAGTAGTACGCTTCTGTCGCATAACCATTGGTGACTGCGGTCTCTAACTGACTCTGCCATTGAGGATTGTTCGGGAAGTAGGCGCTGCGATCCTGTGAATAAGATTGATAGCCTGCTGAGCCACCGAAACGCACACTTAAATCATCATACTTTTGCGTGAACTCCACCGGGAAAGAGACGCTGACATAGTCCTGCGGGCTGAAATAGCCACCCTGGCCGTAACTGAAATAGCTGAGGTTTTTTGAGAAATCCATCCAGCTCATACTGATACCGGTCTTCAGCTCGCGGTCTTCGTAATGGTAAGGACGAATATAAGCACCGGCATTCGCTACCACGCTGTTGTTACTGGTGACATTCTCGCCGAGATAACTGTATGCGCCCACACCGGCATAAAAACCGGCATCGCCGTCATCATAGCTGAGTAAGGCATTGCCGCCATTTTTAGTGACGCGCCCCCAGCTTTCGCCGGAAAGTTTATCCGTTGCACCGACATAAGAGAGCAGACTGTCGGTGACCGGACGGCGCTCACCGGTCAGGATCAGCGTCAGATAATCGGTAATTTTTGGCGACCACTGAATGCCACCCACCAGCGTACTCAGATCCTGACCCAGTGGCGTGCTGCCGAGATCAATTTTGTATTGATCGCCAGTCAGTGCCAGTTTCAGCTCAACGCCAGAGGCGTTTTGTGAACCCGGAGAGTCGACGGTGACATCATCAAGATTGGCTTTATCGGTGGCAGCGGCCAGCGAATTCTGCACCGATTGCAGCGTCGACAGACCTTTCGTCGTCAGCGGATTAAGATCGTCAAAGGTGAAATCAGTGCCGTCGCTCTTGGTAATTTTCTCATTCTTCAGGGTCTGAACCGCGGCGGAAACCGCCTGCGACAGCGCACCGGTTCCGAAGCGGCGGCTTGACTGACCGTCGGCACTGCCAGCATTAAGCGAGACCGGTGTGACGGTAAATTCAAAGCGCGAATCGCCAAACGGCACGCTTGACCAGCTCAGCGGCGCTTTGGCTTCAGTCAGCTTACTCAAACCGGATTCGCCATCACGGCCGCGAATCTGTACGCCACCCTGCGCCCAGGTGCCGGTGCGTTGTTGCAGATCGTCCATCATGCTGTCGATCTGATGCAGCGTCCGGCTCTGCTGTGACGGCACATCGATAGCCGCCGTCTGACCATCGATATCACGATAGCTGGTAGCATCCGGCGCCTGCTGCCATGGCATAGTGGCACCGTAAGTTGAAGCTGTACGTCGCCGGTCTGGGGTGCTGCGGTTTATAAATGGATTATCCGCCAGCGCCAGCCCACCCACTGCTGGCACGCTGCCGGTTTCTGCACCTTGCAGCCCTATCATTTTGCCGCGTGCGGTACGTAAGTAACCCAGTGCCTGGTTATGCTCGCCTTCCGCTTCAGACACCCGCGCCATCAACAGCAGGCGTTCCGGTGTCTGTTCGCCACGCAGGCCGTTGGTTAATGCGCGAGCTTTCGGCACATCATTCAGTGCCAGCGCCACGTCAATTGAACCGACGCGTGCATCCTGGGTTGGGGTATCACGGGTTAACAGATAATCGTAAACCACGCCGGCTTCTTTATTCATTTTGCCGGATTGATACAGTCGCGCCATGGCAAACATCAGATCGCTGTTCTGCGGGTCGTTTTGCAGTGCGCCAATCAGCTTGTCGTAAGCCGCTGCGTATTGCTTCTGCTCACGCAACCGGTCGACTTCATTGATGATATAACCATTACGAATACCAGCCAGCTGGGTCGGCGTACTGCGCGATTGCAACTCCGGACTACTGAGAAAACGCTGTGCTTCGGCGCTCAGGCCCGCCTGATTCAGCACAGCCACCTGCGCAGCATAATCGCCAGCGTTGCCCTGCACGCCACGCTGCATATTGCCGCGTACTACCGCTATCGCCGTTGAAATATCTCCGGCCTGCGCCAGGTTTTGTGCCAGCTTGCCAGCATCGGCCGGATTCGACGGCGGATTGGCTGCCAGCGCTTTCAAGGTATTAGCCGCGGCCGCATCAGAACCCTGTGCCAGATACTGCGCGGCGGTCGCCATTTGCAGATTAAAGTTCACCCGCTGTGCCAGCGCGCGCATCTCCGCATTCTGGCTACTGACAGGAATGCGCGCCAGCAGTGTGCTGGCTTGCTGCCATGCGCCACTTTCGCTGGCATTCAGCGCACCGGCGTACAGCTCGTTGCTGCTGGCCCCGTTACGAAACACCGGCTGCATGACACTTGCAGCCGCGGCGTTATCACCCTGCGTCCGATAAATTCGTGCCAGATCAAGACGCAGCCAGCCATCATTTGGAAAACGTTCAATACCCTGCTGCAACAGCGTCATCGCCTGTGAGGCGTTCCCTGCCGCCAGCGCCTGTTTCGCTTGCTGACGCACCGGCTCGCTGGTGCTGACAGCTCGTGGCATCACACTCTGACGCACGCTGTCAGGCAGCGATGACAATAAGGCGTTGGCTTCTGTAGCGCGATTCTGCTGACGCAGCACGTAGAACAGGCCTTCTTTGGCGTTACGGTTATCCGCATCACTCTGCAACACCGAGCGATAGGTTTGTTCTGCCTGCGTCAGCTGGTTAGTACGGCGCAACACATCGGCACGAAATAACCTGGCCGCAATGCCCTTTTCTCCGTCGGCCTGCACCAGCGGCTCACTAAGCGTCAGCGCCTGGGCAGTATCACCAGATTTCAGCGCCTGCTGCGCCGAAGCTAACTGCGCATAAAAACGCGCGTCACTGGCCTGTTGTTGACGCTGTTGACTGTCATTTCCTCCCAGCTTCGCTGAGCGCTCGAGATAATCAGCGGCGGCGCTGTAGTTACCGCTGCGCTGCGCGGCATAACCCATACCGGCCAGCGCATCGGCATCTTGTGGATTGGCCTGCAGCACCTGTTCGAAGGCGCTTTGCGCACCAGCAACATCCCCACTGTTCAGTGCGGTAAAGCCCTGGCCTTTCTCGGCACCACCGACATTTTTGCGATAGTACTCCAGCACGGCGCTGTCCTGAGGATGGCGCTGCTGCCAAGTCTGGTACAGTGCGGCATCTTCCGGCTGCGGCGCTAACCACAATAAAGCCTGACGCATTGAGCGATCGGCATCAGGGTTACCGTCGGCCATTCCCTGCAACATCTGCAACCCTTCGCGCCGCGTCGACTCTTGCCAGGTCAATGCTTTACCCAATGCCAGCTGAGCGCCAGCATCCTGTGGATGCTGAGTAGCAAACTGGCGCAGACTGTCGATAGCCTGCGGACGCAAGCTGCGATCGCCCGCCATCGTCAGATAATATTCCGCTGCGATACTGGCAGGCGGTTCGCTACCGGCAAAAGTATTACGCCAGGTTTGCAGTGCCGCACTGACGTTACCACTACGCGCCTGCTGACGTGCCAGCGAGAGCTGCGCCTGAGGAATCGATTGCAACTGTCTGGCATTGTCCAGCTCGCTCAGTCGTGGGTCCTGCGGCGAGACGCTGCTCAGACGATTACGCCACTGAGCCGCCGCCGCGTTGTCGCCATTTTGCTGCGAATAGAGCGCCATTAGATACAGCGCCTGCGTATTATTGGCATCGACCATCAGCACTTTTTGCAGCGCATCTTTAGCCAGATCATCATGCGATTTCTGATGCCAGTAAGTGGCCTGGTCGAATAACGCCTGCAACGCCGGATTATTTTCTGCCGCCAGCAGCATGGGCGAAAACGCGCCGGCAGCCATTGCACTGCTTAGCAGTAGTGCCTGACGAACTCTGGCGGTTAACGTGGTTATTTTCATGGTTGTATCACTTCTGTTCGCCAGAGGAATCATCTTTTTTATGCCCATGCAGACGCCGCCACGCATGGCGCTTCAGCATCAGATAAGCACAGCTACCTATCACCACAGAGACCAGTAACGCCATCAATGCCATCAATACTGAATGCTGGTTGGCATACCACACCACCATCATGTACCACGGCATCTGGCCGCTCGGAAACTGCGGACCGACGCGGAAGCTGCGAATACCGTTTTCATCAGTGATGATCGCAGTATCGCCGCGAATCCCGGCATTAATCCGCGCAGAATTCAGGTCGTTATGTAAATTAAGCAGTTGCTGATCGTTACTGCCGATGGTCATCACCACCAGACGATCCTGACTCCATGGCGAGCGATAGCTGACAAACCCGCGCCAGGCTTCGTTAGAGGAGAAGTAGCGATCGGCGTCCAGTGGCTTGCGATACCAGTCACCGGTCAGCCAGCTGCGCAGTTTTTCCAGCGTATCCGGTGCTTTGACGCCAAAGGTCCGCGCGTTGGTGTAATAGGGTGAGGACTGCAACATCTGCTGATTAAACGCGCTCTGTCCGAGCGTCGACACCGCCAGCACATCGCTTTTTTGCAGCCGTGCGAGATTCGCGCCGCCAGCAGGAATACCAAACATCACGCTGCTGTGGTCGAGCGTCGCACCGGTGGCGTTGCCTGAGCGCCCGGCCATATCCAGCAGCGCGGTAATTTCTGCATCGGTGGGTTTTTCCGGCAGCAGCATCACCGTTTGTGAATAATCAGCCAAACGCGAGAACGGGAACGATGCGCCAACAAAGTAAGAGAGGTTTGGCAACAGGGTAAAATGACGGGTATTGCTCAGATCGATCGACGAACTCTCTTCGATACGGCTCTTGATATTATTATTCAGTAACACGCTGCAAGGCGCATCGGCCTTTGGCTGGATATTAAAATAGAGTTGCAGCTGGTTATCGCCATAAATTAGATAGGGTTCCAGATTCAGCGTGTACTTTTCCTGACGCGCATCCCCCCCCAGCCGATGCCAGATATTCTCCAGCAGACCGACTTTATTCACCGTCAGATTACGCAAAAAGGTGCCATTCAGCGTGACATTGAGCAGTGATTTATTCTCATCGATCCAGTTTTCTGACGGAAAGCGATAGTTAAGCTGCACCGGAATGGTATCGCCGTCCCACAGGAACAGATCCGGCGCGGCGCGGAAGTTAACCCGCAAGGCGTCGTGCCAGATTCCGTTGGTGGTCAGACTCTGGTCCTTGCGCAATAATTCACTTAGCAGCACCGGTCGATCGGTATTAATCCAGCGCGGCGCATCATAGGCTTTACGCTGCGGAATAGTTTGCGTCGCAACCGTCAGCGTCGGTGAATCCTGCGCCAGCGGCGCATTGATTAAACGGTAAGCGGCCTGACGTAACTGATCTTCATTTTTACCGATCACCAGCATCAATTTATAAGTGGGGTTATCAGGATTATCTACCAGTTGCAGCGTTGGCGCGTCTACCGCAGGTAGCGTCAGGCTGCCCACTCTTTCGCCTGGCTGGCCAAACACCATACCGTTTTTCTCTGGCAGCTGATTACGCAGCACCGGGAAGCGCGCGCCACGATAGTCTGCCTGGATGCCAACCCATGAAGCCACCATCGCCGCAGCGGTAACCTGTGCTGGTGTGACCTTGGCAGGAAAAGCCATCGGCACCGTAGCAGATGTCATCTGCAGCGGATCAATAAACGGCCGCGGGAAGTTACGCATACTGGTGCCGATATTCAGCTGCTGACCTTCCAGTGACAGGCGGGTCTGCGGCAGAATAGTGACCTGATATTGATCGGCACTGTCACGCTCGCACAACAGCTGATCGGCGTCGTTGATTTTAAAACTCAGGTTGTTACTTGATACCACCATCGCCGCCGGAATATCCAGCTGGAAACTGGCGCTGTCGCTGTCGGAAGCGCTCAGCGGCAGCGTACCCAACGGCTGGCCGTTGAGCATCAGCTGCATTGAGGTGTTGCGCGCGGCCAGCGCGGGTGAAACGTGCAACGTTAAATCGAGATGCGCATTGGTAATCACCTGGTCGCTCGGCAGGGTAAACACGATGCCTGACTGCAACTGACCCCCGCTGAGCGTAATACCCTTCTGCTGCCCCATCTGCGCCACGGTCACGCTGCTGGAAATCGGCTGAAACGCCAACGCTGGCGCATTACCAGCCACCGGCGGCAAATCGGCCGGAGTGAGCTCAGCAGGTTGCGCGATCGCCGTTTCCGGTGCCGCCGTCGTGGCTGGATCGGTTATCTGGCTGCCGGTCAGCAGGCTTTCAGGCGCATACGGCATCGCTTCAGCAGAAGAACGCAGGCTGCTTTCTGCGGTATCAATATCCGCTGGCGGCGGAAGTTGCGACAACGCATTGCTGTCGACGGTGACGCTCTGCTCCACTGCCCCGGCGCTGCTCAACGTGATACTGCCGCCAATCAGGGTTGCCAGCATCGCCTTGATAAAAAGTTGCTTCATGCGGCGTTATCCTCTTGCAGCGGCTTTGCTGGCTTTGCGTTTGTCACGACGCGCCTGCCAGGTAAGCCAGAACAATTCAAAAACGGTGCGGATAATGGTTAACAGCGAACGCAGCGGGTTATCCGGTTGATGCGGTGGTTGAATCCAGGCATCGGCACGCGCCAGCACAACGCGTACCAGTTCACGCCGCCGCGATAGCGGCATTTCTTCAAATTTCATGCGGATCACGCCATCGCTGGCACCCATGGTTTTCACCGGGATAGAGATAGCGCCAGACTGCAACAGCAGATCAATCTCTTCAATCTCATCATTTTCATGACGATTATCCGGCGCGACAATTTGCGCACCGCCCATCGACAGATTCACCGTGGTGCTGCGTGAAGAGATACCGCTGGCGTAGTGAATAATCACCGGCACTTTTACATCAATACGGATGGTTTTACGCGTCTGGCGAGTTTCACGCGCCACGGCGATTGCCGCCATCAGAATAATCAGGCTGAAGATCGCCCAGCCAACGTTCAGCGCGATAACGTAAGGATCAACACCAAAGTAGTCATGCGCGACGGCACGGGTAATACCGGCAACAATGCCGATAAACAGCAAGGCTGCGGTAATAACGTGCGGTCGCACGATGTTAAAATCGAAGAAGCCAACGTCCAGCAAGCCGCCCTTATCGGTAACGTTAAATTTGCCGTGCTTTGGCGACAACAGGGTTAATATCGTCGGGATCACCAGATGAAATGCCATCACCGTTTCGTAAATTTCACCCCAGAAGGTGTAGCGGAAACGGCCATTCATTCGTGAGTTGACGAACACTGACATCACCAGATGCGGCAGTACATAGGCAAAAATCAGTGAAGCCGATGAGTGAATGATATTCAGATTAAACAGCAGATAACACAGCGGCGCGGTCAGAAACACCACGCGCGGCAAGCCAAACTGGAAGTGCAGCATCGCGTTAAGATAACAGAGACGCTGTTGCCACTTCAGGCCGCGACCCAGTAAAGGATTATCGACGCGGAAAATCTGCGTCATGCCTCGCGCCCAGCGGGTGCGCTGCACCACGTGCAGCCCCAGACGCTCGGTCGCCAGACCGGCTGCCAGCGGGATCGCCAGAAACGCGGAACCCCATCCGAGACGCTGCATCTTTAATGCGGTGTGGGCATCTTCGGTCACCGTCTCAACCGCAAAACCGCCAATCTCTTCCAGCGCCGAGCGGCGAATCACCGCACAGGAACCGCAGAAAAAGGTGGCATTCCAGTTATCGTTGCCCTGCTGAACCGGCCCATAAAATAAAGCGCCTTCATTGGGTACATTGCGTGCCGCGCGCAGGTTACGTTCGAACGGATCGGGAGAGTAAAAATAGTGCGGGGTTTGCAACAGCGCCAGCTTCGGATCGTTCAGAAATGGCCCCACCGTCGCCTGCAGGAAAGTCCGCGTCGCCACGTGGTCACAGTCAAAGACGCAAATCAGCTCGCCTTTAGTGATTTTCATCGCATGGTTAAGATTGCCCGCTTTCGCATGCGAGTTATCTTCACGGGTAATATAGCCGACGCCGACATCGGCGGCGAACACTGCAAACTCACTGCGCTTGCCATCATCCAGCAGGTAGATTTTGAGTTTATTGCGCGGGTAATCAATACACTGTGCCGCCAGCACCGTATCACGGACTACATCAAGGCTTTCGTTATAGGTCGGCACGTAAACATCGACCGTCGGCCACAGATTGATATCATCCGGCAGCGGTTCGATAGTGCGCTTTAGCGGCCAGGTGGTTTGCAGGAAGCCGAGGATTAAAATCAGCCAGACATACAGTTCGGCAATAAATAAGCCAATCCCGAGGATCGCTTCAATTTCAGAATTGAAATGCAGCGTCTCCGTGGCGCGCCAATAAATATAGCGGGTGGACATTAACGCCGACAGGATCACCATCACAATTGAGACTTGCTTACTTTTACTCAGACCGAGTAAAAACAAGATTCCGATACTAATTAAGCCAAATATATATTGCTTCTGACTGTCCATTGGCGTGATGACAATCACCGCTGCAACTGGAAATAATACCAGCAACAGCAGGTAAAAGAGCGCTTTATTCATTGGGAATCCCGCAAGCAAGGATAGATTTTAATGCTTATAAATAAGCTATTTGTAACCCACTACTGGGTGCGGCATCCTTGCCACGTCAACGTCAGAATGAACGCAGATTGGCATGAACTTCGCCATCACCAACCTTAATATTCAGTAAGCCAGCCAGACGTTTACTGACCAGCTCAATATCAAACGCCGCGGCGGATACCGGGCTAAAGTCAAAAATCGAACGCTGCGACGCATTGGCTTCCGCCACACTCTCATCGCGATGCACGACACCCAGCAGTTTTTCACCAAGACGCTGCTGCATAAACGCCGTGACATCGCGGCTGATATTACGGCGCGAATCACTCTGGTTCAGAATAAAGTAATGTCCTGATTTTTGGTTCAGCGCTTTACCGATCATCCGTTCATTTTCAATTTGTGGCAGCAGTGATAAGGACGCGGTATCTGCCAGCATCACCACCAAATGCAAATCTGCCAGCTCACTCATCGCTTTCAGCGCCGGGCCAGGGCCGGGAGGGAAATCGGCAATAATCACCAGCCCGGGATAATTGAGTACCGTATCCAGCCCACGTCGCAGAAAGTGGGGGTCGTTCGCCAGATTATTTTCAAACGCTACGCGTTGATCTTCAGTGACATCGCCGTAAGGCAGTACAAAGATATTACCGCCGGTAGTCAGGATCGACTGGCTCCAGTCGGAGTTTTCGGCCGAACGGGCAACAAACCCGCGCCCGTCAGACAGCGGTACGCCAAAATGCAGACGCAGCGCATTTTGCACGTCAAAATCAATGGCCAGTACCTTACTTCCCCCGCGCGCCAGTGCGTAAGCCAGATTAGCCGCCATGGTGGTTTTACCCACGCCACCTTTTGGAGAACACACACAAACTAACGGCATAAAGCAATCTTCTCCAGCAGGGGTTTAAGTAATGCATCTTTGGTCAGACTGATTGCCGGGCTGGCAGAACGGGAGTGAAACAACTGTTTGTAACGCGACGTATTTTCAGTATGGCTGACAGGCGGCGCAGCAGCCAGTTGAGCGGCGGCCTGCTGAAACAGGGGAACAGCAGCAGCTTCAGTCCACGGCGAAATGGAAGCCGCAGCAGGCGGTGTCATTTGTGCAGCTGGCGGCATGTCTGGCCGTGCTGACGACAATTCGGCAGCGGGCTTTAGCGTTGCCGCAATACTGTCAAACAGTGAGCCGTCCTGATGAGTCACCGACGGAGCGGCAATAAAAGACTTCACCACCTGATGCGCTGAGACCGGTGAGGCAAACTGATCTTTTGTTATCGGTTGCGGTTGAATCACATCAATACTTTGCCCACGCTCCAGCGCAGAATCGCCGTTATTGTCATTGAGTAATTGCTTGATGATTGCCCAATTAGTGGTATCAGATTCAAGGGATTGCTCGGACATGTCCTTGAATTTGATGTTATTTGTTTGCGTTTTTTCTTTGAATCGCTGCAAATCATCATAACTTTTCATATGATTCAACGTATTAATGGCTTGATTTGAGAAAAATATAGCACACTCCAAAATGTTGAGTCAGAAGATTCTAATTAATTAAACGTGATGATCCATCATTGTTTTTAATCCAATGGATTAGTTAATTCCAGAATGATTACGTCTGTTATTTATGGTCACCGTAACTATTTAAAATTCTTAAATGGATAAAGCGGGATTTTTCTCATGCTGAAAGATGAGTAAGAAAGAAATTAATCATCACTGAATGAAGGGGTTAGTCAAAGTTATGTCGGTAAAAAAGGCCGACAGATGTCGGCCTGATTTGATTTACACCGCGTGTTGCTGCTCATCCTGATCGACGGCAAAACAGGCGATTTGTTGTTCACCATACTGCTTCAGCGTTGGCTGCAACTGCGTGCAGGTGCTGAAACGACGACGACAGCGGGCATTAAACGCACATCCCGGCGGTGGATTAAGCGGGCTGGGCAGTTCACCTGTCAGCTTAATACGTTCACGACGGTCGTCCGGATTCAGACGCGGTGTTGCCGACAACAGCGCCTGAGTATACGGATGACGTGGATTGGCAAAAATCGCCTCTTTGCTGCCCTTTTCCACGCAGCGGCCAAGATACATCACCATCACTTCATCGGCGATATGTTCAACAACCGATAAGTCATGGGAAATAAACACGTAAGAAAGGCCGAGGTCTTGTTGCAGATCCATCATCAGATTCAATACCTGCGCCCTGACCGATACATCAAGCGCGGAGACCGGTTCATCAGCGATCAGCACATCCGGATCGAGCATCAGGCCACGGGCAATCGCGATGCGCTGGCGCTGACCACCGGAAAACATATGCGGATAGCGATCATAATGCTCGGTTTTCAGACCCACTTTCGCCATCATCTCCAGCGTTTTTTCACGGCGCTCGGCTTTGCTCAGGCTGGTATTGATCTGTAACGGCTCTTCCAGTATCTGGCTGACCTTTTTACGCGGATTCAGCGAGCCATACGGATTCTGGAACACAATCTGGATTTTCTGCCGACGCAACTTCTGCGCCTGGGGATCGTGTTTCAGCAAATCCTGACCGTGCCAATACAGCTGGCCTTCGGTGGGCGTCTCAATCATCGTCAGCAGGCGGCCAAGCGTCGATTTTCCGCAGCCCGACTCACCGACTACCGCCAGCGTTTTGCCGCGCTCAAGATTAAACGAAACGCCATCCAACGCTTTAACCAGGCGTTCCTGACCAAACAGCCCTTTCTTCACCGGATAGTGCTTTTTCAGATCGATAGCCTGCAACAGATACTGCTGCTCCAGCGATTTATCATGACTCATAAGTTGGTCTCCCGGCATCATCCAGAGGGAAATGGCATTTGGACTGACGCCCTGGAATATCACGCAGTTCAGGTTCTTCGGTACGGCAGCGCACGTTGGCATACGGGCAGCGCGGGTTAAGCAGACAGCCCTCTGGGCGGTCATATTTACCCGGCACCACGCCCGGCAACGAAGCCAGACGCGCTTTATCGGCGGCAAACTCCGGCAACGCGCGTAACAGCGCCTGGGTATACGGGTGCCGCGGTGCACGGAAAATATCGACCGCTTTCCCGGTTTCCACCACTTGCCCGGCGTACATCACAATAATGTGCTGTGCCGCTTCCGCCACCAGCGCCAGATCGTGAGTAATCAGGATCAGCGCCATATTTTCCTGACGTTGCAGGTCGAGCAGCAGCTCAATAATCTGCGCCTGAATCGTCACGTCCAGTGCGGTGGTCGGTTCATCGGCAATCAGTAATTTAGGGCGGCAGGCAATCGCCATGGCGATCATCACGCGCTGGCTCATTCCGCCAGAAAGCTGGTGCGGATAAACGTCGAGACGCGAGGCCGGATCGGGAATCCCCACCTGGTTAAGCAGATCGATGGCGCGCTGACGACGAGTACGGCGGTTGCCGCCCTGGTGAACCTTGATCGCTTCCATAATCTGAAAACCGACGGTATAGCACGGGTTAAGGCTGGTCATTGGATCCTGGAAAATCATCGCCACTTCCGAACCCACCAGCTGACGCCGCTCTTTCTCCGAGATTTTCTTCAGGTCGCGCTGGTTAAACTCCAGCTTGTCGGCCATCACCCTGCCGGGATAATCGATCAGCCCCATAATCGCCAGCGAGCTGACCGATTTACCGGAGCCAGACTCGCCGACAATACCGACTACCTGCCCCTGCTCAACCTGGTAACTAATGCGGTCAACCGCACGAAACGGTGCCTTTTCGTCGCCGAAATGCACCGATAATTTATCTACATTTAATAACGCCATGTCGGTGCCTCTTTACTGCTTGAGTTTCGGGTCGAGGGCATCACGTAAGCCATCACCCATCAGGTTAAATGCCAGAACCGTCAGCAGAATCGCAACACCCGGGAAGGTGACGACCCACCAGGCACTTTGCGCATACTGCAATACGTCGGAGAGCATGGTGCCCCACTCCGGCGTTGGCGGTTGCGCGCCCATACCCAAGAAGCCCAACGCAGCCATATCAAGAATCGCGTTGGAGAAGCCAAGAGACGCCTGCACGATCAGCGGTGCGAGGCAGTTCGGCAAAATATTGACGAACATCTGCCGCAGTGCGCCAGCACCCGCGACTCTCGACGCGGTAACATAGTCACGGTTCACTTCCACCAATACCGCGGCGCGGGTTAAGCGGATATAGTGCGGCAGTGCCACAAATGTCAGCGCAATCGAAGCATTAACGATCGACGGGCCAAAGATGGCAACCAGTACCAATGCCAGCAGCAGGCTTGGCAGCGCCAGCATGATATCGACCAGACGCATAATCGCCGCATCTACCGCACCACCGACGTAACCGGCGATTAAGCCGAACACCACGCCGAGGATCAGTGACAGCACCACCACCATACAGCCAACCAGCAGCGACAGGCGTGCGCCGTACATCAGGCGTGACAGCACGTCACGGCCAACATCGTCAGTACCCAAAATAAACTGCCAGCTGCCGCCTTCCTGCCAGACCGGCGGGCGCAGTAGTGCATCACGGAACTGCTCAGCAGGCGCGTGCGGTGCCAGCACGCTGGCGAACACCGCGATTAAAATCATGACCACCACGTAGACCAGGCCGACAACCGCACCCTTGTTACGCTTAAAATAGTGCCAGAATTCCTGAATCGGGGTCATCGGCTTTGGTGCAGCGCTGACGCTGCCCGGAGTAATTTGAGACATCCTGGCCCCCTTATTTTTTATGTCGGATACGTGGGTTAACCACGCCATACAGCAGGTCGACCAGCAGGTTTACCAGGATAATCAAGGTAGCAACCAGCAGGACGCCGCCCTGAACCACCGGATAGTCACGACGCTGTAAAGCATCGATCAGCCAGCGGCCCAGTCCCGGCCAGGAGAAAATGGTTTCGGTGAGGATCGCACCTGCCAGCAACGTGCCGACTTGCAGACCAATCACGGTGACCACCGGTAACATCGCATTACGCAGCGCATGCACCACAATCACCCGCATGCGCGTCAGCCCTTTAGCGCGAGCAGTACGGATGTAATCCTCGCCCAGCACTTCCAGCATTGATGAACGCGTCATACGCACAATTACCGCCAGCGGTATGGTGCCCAGCACTACCGCAGGCAGAATCATATGCATCACGGCATCATGGAAGTTGCCTGGCTCGCCCCAAATCAGCGTATCAATCAGCATAAAACCGGTCAGCGGCATGGTATCGTCAAGGAACACCGTATCGCCGATGCGCCCGGAGACCGGCGTCAGGTTAAGCTGCACCGACACCAG
The DNA here is from genome assembly GCF_050037805.1 of Winslowiella sp. 2C04. Lineage (NCBI taxonomy): Bacteria > Pseudomonadati > Pseudomonadota > Gammaproteobacteria > Enterobacterales > Erwiniaceae > Winslowiella > Winslowiella sp. 2C04. The sequence goes on from NZ_CP188300.1 coordinate 4,673,877, forward strand.
CATGATCATCATCATGCCCCACCAGAAGATTGGCATTGAGTAACCGGTCAGGGAGATCCCAACAGCGGTATGATCAAAGATTGACCCGCGTTTTACTGCCGCCAGCACGCCAACCGGAATGCCTACCGCAATTGCAAACAGCATCGCGCAGATGCCCAGCTCCAGCGTGGCTTTAAAGCGCGGTACAAATTCGTCCCATACCGGGATGCGGCTTTTCAGGGAGATACCCAGATCGCCATGCAACACACCATTAATGTAGGTGAGGTACTGCTTCCACATCGGCTGGTCCAGCCCCAACTGGGCCAGTAACTGGGCATGACGTTCAGGAGAGATGCCACGTTCACCGGCCATAATCATTACCGGGTCGCCCGGAATCAGGTGAACGAAAGCGAAAGTTAACAGGGTGATACCAATAAACGTTGGGATAACCAAACCCAAACGTCGGAGTATGAACTGCAGCATAATCCGTAATCTCTGTATTTTCCCGCAGCGCGTAGCCGACGGGATTATAATTGCTCACATCTTGCGGTAAACCAGACAGCGCTCACCGCGACGCTCTGACTCTCACAGGAGCCAGCTCGCGCCTTGACCAGTTTATTCATCCGGGAAAAGGGCCAGCCAGGCTGGCCCTGCAGGGTATAACGACTTACTCTGCGATATCGACGTTGACGAAGTAGTGGCCGCCTAATGGATCGACGACATAACCACTGACTTTCTTACTGACTGGCTCATAGACAGTAGAATGCGCGATAATCAGAGCAGGCGCCTGGTCGTGCATCACAACCTGAGCTTGCTTGTAGTAAGAGATACGTTTTTCGTGATCTTCAGTTGCACGGGCAGGCTGAATCTGATCTTCAAACGGCTTGTAACACCAGCGCGAATAGTTAGAACCATCTTTCGCCGCTGCGCAGCTGAACAGGGTCGCGAAGAAGTTATCCGGATCCCCGTTATCACCGGTCCAGCCCATCATAACCGTCTGATGCTCACCGGCTTTGGCACGCTTCAGATACTCGCCCCACTCGTAGGTTACGATTTTGGCTTTCACGCCGATTTTCGCCCAGTCAGCCTGAATCATCTCAGCCATACGGCGCGCGTTCGGGTTATAAGGGCGTTGTACCGGCATCGCCCACAGATCGATGCTGAAGCCATCTGCCATGCCCGCTTCTTTCAGCAGAGCTTTGGCTTTTTCCACATCGTATGGGTAATCCTGCACTTCATCGTTGTAGCCCCACATGGTTGGTGGGATCAGGTTTTTAGCCGACTGGCCTGCACCCTGATAAACCGCTTCGATGATGGCTTTCTTATTTACCGCCATGGTCAGCGCCTGACGCACTTTCAGATTATCCAGCGGTTTTTTCTCAACGTTAAATGACAGATAGCCGACGTTCAGGCCAGGCTGCTCCATCAGGTTGATGTTTTTATCCTGCTTCATGCGCGCGATATCTGCCGGATTCGGGTACGGCATCACCTGGCATTCGCCTTTCTGCATTTTCGCGTAACGCACGGACGCGTCTGGCGTGATAGAGAACACTAAGCGATCAATCTTCGGCTTGGTGCCCCAGTAATCGGCGTTAGCTTTATACAAAATGCGTGAATCTTTCTGGTACTGCAGCAGCTGGAATGGGCCAGTCCCTACCGGGTTCAGGTCCACTTTTTCCGGGGTGCCGGCTTTCAGCATGTTATCGGCATATTCGGCAGACAGCACAGAGGCAAAATCCATCCCCAGGTCAGCGAGGAACGGTGCTTCAGGACGGGTCAGCACAAAGCGCACGGTGTTATCGTCCACTTTCTCAACTTTGCTGATCAGATTAGGCATATCCATGCCTTCGAAGTATTCGTAGCTGCCGCCGGAAACGCCGTGATACTTGTTGTTTTTATCCAGCTGACGCTCAAAGGTAAAGATAACGTCGTCGGCATTAAAATCGCGGGTTGGCTTGAAGTCTTTGGTCGTGTGCCATTTCACACCTTTACGCAGGTGGAATGTATAGGTTTTGCCATCTTCACTGACGTCCCATTTTTCAGCCAGCGCCGGCTGAATTTCGGTCGTACCAATTTTAAATTCAACCAGACGGTTATAAATCTGACGAGAACTGGCGTCATAGGTAGTGCCGGAGGTGAATAACTGCGGGTTAAAGCCCTCAGGTGAGCCTTCTGAACAGTAGACGAGGGTTTTCGCCTGGACACCTGCGGCAACGGTCATAGCGATCAGGCTCAGACCAACCTTCAGCATCCCTGATTTAGCCAAGGAAATACTCATGCTTATGCTCCAATTGTGATGTGTTGTTGTGTGCGTTACGCCCGACCTGTGTTTTTTTAATGTGGTCAGGAGATCAATGAAGAATTTCGGTTAAAAGCAGTTTTATTTACGTCTGACTCCGTGGAATCCATCAGACGAATCCGCTTACTTCCACTTCACTGAGGCATCAATTTGTCAACAGTTGCAACCAACGTCAATACAACTATCAGGTATTTACACAGAGTGTGAGAAACAGCAAGCAAACATAAAAAAAACTTCCTGCTAACAATTACAGTTAAAAAACACTCTACAGCCACCAATAACCAGACAATGATCGCGTGTAACAAAAATTTACCAGCGATTTACACCACTAAAAAACAAATAAAAATTGTCGTTAAACGCTGAATAACTGCTCGATAAATTTTGTTATCCAGCACCAAAGCAGCTAAATATGCTGGCATTGTGGCATAAGAAATGGTCAACAAGCGGGAATCGGTCATAAGAAGAACGTGTCGCGAATTAAGCGCTCAGCCCGTACGGTGCAAGGGTTTAAGGCAAATCACAGCTATCAGAATGCAGAGAAGTGTTTTACGTCGAATAAAACAGCGGCAGAGAAAGGTTAAGCTGGTCAGATTACTGAAGAGATAACAAAGAAAATGGCGGATGCAAAAAGCAAAAAACCCCAGTCATTGCTGACTGGGGTTCTGAAGATGGTCGGCGAGAGAGGATTCGAACCTCCGACCCACTGGTCCCAAACCAGTTGCGCTACCAAGCTGCGCTACTCGCCGATGGGGGCGCATGTTACTGCTACCCCCTGATAGCGTCAATGACTTTTTGAAAAATGCTTACCGATTGCCTGGAAAGCGTGCGAACGTAAGCTAAGTGCTTCCTTTAAAAGCAGGATCAGGGATTTTCCTGCCCACTCTTCGCCGGAGCCTGACACCAGTTATTTGCCGGGTTAATACCCCCATCCGGAGAGGTATAACCTAAGCAGCCCAGAATGGTATCGTACAATTCAACATGGCGATGGGTTTTCCCCAGACGCTGTTGCGCCTGCAGCCGCTCAAAGGCGCTCTTATTGTCTGCATCAGCCAGATATTTATCCGATGCCCAGATAATCATTGGCACCCGGAACTGCTCTGGTGGGGCCATTTCACGCGGCGTGCCGTGCAGATGCATATTCTCGTCGATGGATTCACCATGATCCGACGCATAGAAGACAATGGCCTTTTTATCGCGCAGCTGATCAAACACGCTGTGTAATACGGTATCGGTGTAGAGTACCGAGTTATCAAAGGCATTAATCAGCTGATCTTTGCTGCAGAAATCATCAACTCCCATACACTCCGGCTGATAGCGGGCAAACTCACGCGGATAGCGCTGAGAATAGAGGTAATGCGAACCTTTAGTATGCAGCACCACCAGGTGCTTACCGTTTGGATGACGGTCAACGGAGGCTTTCAGCTCCGGCACCAGCAGCATATCATCCACTGCTTTGCCCTGATTGCGCTTCTCTGAGCCAATTTGCTCACGGAAAGCGTAGTTATCCGCATCGGTATTGTTGTAAAACCAGACTTCGCTCTGCATCGCGAACAGCTCAGAACTGAAGCCCAGCGCTTTCAGCACCGCAAACACGTTCTGCTCTTTCAGCGTACGGCCGGGATTATCCATCGTCCCGCCTTCACGGACAAACATGCAGCGCAGCGAGAGTTTAGTCGCGGTATCACAGGATTCGCCACGGAACGCCACCAGGTTCTTCTCTTTAGAGAGATTTGGCGTGGTATCACGCTCGTAACCAAGAATTCCCATATGGTCCCAGCGCGTGGTTTCACCAATCACAAATACCACATAGGTATCATCAAGACCGGCAGGGGCCACATAAGTAAACTCCTGCGCCGGATCCAGTAAGTCCTGATCGTTCATTGACTCATCAGCACGGGTATATGCAAATAAACCCAGCGCGGCAAGCCAGTTGGACGGCAGATAAGAGTGCGCCACCACGCCGCCATAGCTTGGCAGATCGACATTGGTGATTTTCTCTTGTTTTGACTGTGCCTGATCAAAGTAGCGAATCGGCAGATAGACCAGTGCCAGCGAGATCACCATAACGATCAGGGGTCTGATCCGATGCCCGGGGGTTTTTAGCTGCTCAAGCAGCGTCAGGCTTAACTTGTTACGCCAAATCATCAGCAGCGGAAGTGCACTGACCACCACCATCCAGATGACAAACTGGAACCCTACCGCTTCTTTAGACAGATCAATATCGGTAGTCATTACCGACGCCACAATGCCGTAGCCAATCACCACGTTGAAAAACGCCATGTAGTAGCTGGCCGCTACGGAAATAAGCACCATTAAGCTGGCGACAATGCGATAAAAGATTTTCCCGCCGAGCGATAATATGCGCATCAGAAAGAAGGTCAGTAAAACAATAGCAACGACTTCAGCGGTGGCAGACAGCCAGCTTTTCAAAGAAGAGTGGGTCAGTAAAGGATCAAAACGTCGATAAAAGACGGGGAGATTCAGCAAGATACCAATATAGAGGGCAAGCAGAATGGATAACTTCTGTTGCGTTAACGATTTTATAAAATTCATTCGACCTTTTTTCCCGGCGTAACGAAGTAAACTCTAAACGCTAATCAGACCCTGTTGTCGCGCCAGAGTTCGGGAATAAGGGCAATTAGACGTTCTGAAATCATGATCAAGATGATTCTTAAGCGAAATGTCTGACGTTTTCGCTGAAATCGCCGCGTAGTTAAACATATTTAGCGCTATTGTTCAGGGAAAATTAAATTTGTAACGGGAAAGGCGCGTTTTGGACAAGTCGGCGGGATAAAACAGAGGCGGCAGGGTTGCCGCCCGGGAAGCTTAGTTAATGATATTCAGCGTCACATCAATATTGTTGCGCGTGGCATTAGAGTACGGGCAAACGATATGCGCGGCATCGACCAGCTTCTGAGCTTCAGCTTCGTCCATACCTGGCAGGTGAATATTCAGCTGCGCTTCAATACCAAAACCGGTTGGCAAAGGGCCAATACCCACTTCACCTTCGATAAACGCGTCTTTAGGCATCGCAATTTTGTCGCGTCCGGCAACAAACTTCATTGCACCCAGGAAGCATGCAGAGTAACCGGCAGCAAACAGCTGCTCAGGGTTTGTCGCCTCGCCACCGGCCCCGCCCATCTCTTTTGGCACGCCCAGTTTTACGTCCAGCACGCCGTCGGAAGAGGTTGCACGACCATCACGACCGCCGGTTGCTTTAGCTTTTGCACGATAGACGACTTTTTCTAATGACATAAACAGTATTCCTTATTGTCAGGGATTCGCCCTCAGGGGCATCTATATACACTATTAAATCGCGAGCGATTTATATTGAAAATCACTATAACTATCAACCATCAGCATAGCTGATTCCGGCCTGAGCAAGAGGGCCAATCAAGCAACAGTGGCGCGTCCGGCTCTTTTTTGACATTTTGTTGTAATGTCATGGAATAAAATATAGATAGTGCGCTATATAATTGCAAGCAACTTTTTTACTTGGGGAGACAATGGCATGCAAACTCTGGAAGAAAAGGCGCGGCGCTACGCCACAAAAGCGCATGCCGAGGCCGGACAACGGCGTAAATATACTGACGAACCGTATATTGTTCATCCGGCGGCGGTGGTGGAACTGGTACGCAGTGTGACGGACGACGAAGCGATGCTGACGGCGGCATGGTTACATGACACAGTTGAAGATACCGCCACCACGCTGAATGATATTGAAAGTCATTTTGGCGATGAGGTGGCTAAGCTGGTCGCAATGCTTACCGATGGCGAACAGCCACAGGCGAAAAACCGCGCGATGCGCAAAGCGGCGCATTTTCGCCACACGGCTGAAGCCAGCCCCGATGCGCAAACCATTAAACTGGCTGACATCATCGACAACACCCGCTCGATTATTCATTACGATGCCAGCTTCGCACGGATTTATCTGGTGGAAAAGCGGGTGCAGATTGATCTGCTTAAAGAGGGTAATCGCGAGTTGTGGCAGCAAGCCTCGGTGATTATTGAGCAAGGCATCAGGCAACTGAGCGAGCCGCCGTACAATATTCCGGCTGACTGGTTTACCCGACAGGCGGCGCGCTACGTTTAGTGGTGATGCGGCCGTCAATGTGGCAATTGATTTAACTGCCGTAATCCCGCTTCCGTCAGGCGATAACGCTGCAACCTACTTTGCGGTTTTTCCGGCAGTGTCATTTCAATCAAGCTGGCATTGAGCGCAGGTTGCAGATAGCGTTCTCGAAAAGACTTTCTGTCCTGTAGACCAAGTGCCAGCTGTAGTTGTTCCCGAGACACCTCCCCCGTTACAGCCTTTAATAGCATTCTGACTTGGGGGGTGACTTGAGGGGTGACTTGGGGGGTGACTTGGGGGGTGACTTGGGGGGTGACTTGGGGGGTGACTTGGGGAATCAGTGCCTGCTTAATCGCGCTTAATATCATTTGCAGCATAAATTCGACGAAAGGAGCAGAATCGCTACGGGCCGTACTTAAATTTATCGCCTGATAGTAATCTGCCTGATGATCGTGGACCAGGCTCTCAACCGGAATATTGGCAAACAGCGGATTCCACTGAGACATAATCAATGTTTGCCATAAACGCCCCATACGCCCATTGCCGTCGGCAAAGGGATGAATAAATTCAAATTCATAATGAAAAACACAGCTGGCAATCAAAGGCGGCAAAGACGTTTTTTTAAGCCAGTCCAGTAGCTGTTTCACTAACAGTGGTACACGACTGGCAGGTGGGGCCATATGTATCACCTTCGTTCCCTGCATCACTCCAACGCCTTCCTCACGGTAAGCTCCGGCAGTGGGTAGCAGCCCCTTCATTAACATATTGTGTGCGGCTTTAAGATGGGACTCTTGCCAGGATAACCAGTGAGATAATTCGCGATAGCAGGCAATAGCATTCTGCGCTTCCAGAATCTCTTCCGGTGGCGCAATCACTCTTTTACCTTCGAGAATCGCCGTAATTTGTGCTTCACTCAGCGTGTTTCCTTCAATGGCGAGTGAACCCTGAATAGTGCGAATACGGTTTATGCGCCTTAGTTTTAAAGCCTGGTCCTGTTGAAATTCCAGCCGAACGCAAGCGGCACCAATATCGGTAGCCAGCGAGACAATTAACGGGGTCAGTGTGACAGGCGGATTATAAGCGGTCATAAGGTCCGGCAAGAGAGAACATGATGCGCAAAGATTATCCTGAATAATGAAAAATACCCAAATCTAATCTGCCCGCATTATCACCGCAGAAATAATAAACCCGCCAGTGGGCGGGTTTTTACATCAACTCAGTCTAACAATTGTCGACCAAGGGTTGGATTCGAATGGAGCAACTGCATCAGCTTCTGCGCCGAACCTGAGGGTCTGGTGCGCTTCGCCTCCCAGCTTTTCACTGAAGAGATACTTACGCCCATTACCCGGGCAAATTCATCAACCTGCATACCGGTAATCTCTCGCAGTCGCTGCGGTTCCGGCATCACAACAGGTTGGGCCTGCAAAGCAGGGGCAACGTTAACCACTCCACGAGCCAACACAATTTGTTCAAGGCTACTCAACAATTCAAACATTGGATCTTTATTTTCCATCGAGAACTCCTTACAACTCGCAATGAAATGACATGACCAGAACAGAGAAAGAGTGCCAAAAAACTGTGGCGCTCAAGACTGGCAAGCAGCAGCTGAAAAAGACGTCAGGTCAGCACAGAAATTCACCAGAACGGTAAGTATTAGTTGAAGGAAAAAGTTTTGCGCCCCCTTTTTTGACTATATTTTAATCCTGCTTTATGAGGCTCTGGTCTCATTTAACAAAAGTCGTTGTAGCACCGAATGTTAGCGATTTGTGCAGCGATTAATCCTTAAGGAACAGTGATGAGTGGAGAGAGTGATTTTAACGTCGGATATCCCTCGTGGCGTGCGCCAATGATGGGACATAACGCAGTGGCCACCTCGCAGCCACTGGCCGCACAAGCGGGGCTGCGTATGCTGCAACAGGGCGGAAACGCGGTCGATGCGGCAATTGCTACCGCCATTGCGTTGACCGTGGTTGAACCGACCGGCAACGGTATTGGCAGCGATGCCTTTGCCATTGTCTGGGATGGTAAGCAATTACATGCACTGAACGCCTCTGGCCGCTCCCCTGCTGCCTGGAAACACGAGGATTTCGCCCATTTAGCAGCAATGCCAGAGACGGGCTGGGATGCGGTCACCGTACCAGGCGCAGTTTCTGCGTGGGTTGAACTGGCAGAGCGGTTTGCTACTTTGCCACTGACCACCCTCGCCCAGCCGGCAATCGACTACGCGCGCCACGGCTTTCCGGTCTCGCCGCTGATCGCTGAACTGTGGCAGCGCGGCTATCACAAGCTGGGCGATCAGCCTGGCTTTAGCGACTGTTTCGCTCCACTGGGGCGTGCGCCGCGTGCTGGCGAGCTATTCCGCAACCCTGACCAGGCCGACACGCTGGAAAAAATCGCCGCGACTAACGGCGAGGCTTTCTATCGTGGCGAACTGGCGGAAAAGATCGCTGCTTTTGCCCGCGAGCATCACGCTGCACTGAGCCTCGACGATCTGAAAAACCATCAGGCTGATTGGGTAGAGCTGCTGTCACGTCCGTTTGCTGACGGTTCAGTTTATGAGCTGCCACCTAACGGTCAGGGCATCGCGACGCTGATTGCACTCGGCATTCTTGAGCACTGGGATATTGGCCGCTATCAACCTGATTCCGCTGAATGGCTGCACCTGTCGATTGAGGCGATGAAACTGGCGCTGGTCGATCTGGAGCGCTATATCGCTGATGAAGATCATATGGTATTTCCAGCCGGGCATTTGCTGAGTGATGAATATTTGAAAACCCGTGCGGCGCTGATTGATGCAAAAAAAGCGGGTGATTTTACCTTCGGTGCGCCAACACAAAGCGGCACCGTCTATCTCACCACTGCCGATGCCGACGGCATGATGGTGTCATTTATTCAGTCGAACTACATGGGGTTTGGCTCCGGCGTGGTGGTACCCGGAACCGGTATCAGCCTGCAAAATCGCGGTGCAGGCTTTGTGCTGGATAAGCAGCATCCCAACGTGGTGGCGGGCAACAAGCGCGCATTTACCACCATTATTCCGGCCTTTGCGCTGGGCGGTGACGGGCAGCCATTAATGTCTTTTGGCGTAATGGGCGGGCCAATGCAGGCACAGGGTCATCTGCAACTGGTGCTGCGCATTATGCTTCATAAGCAAAATCCGCAGGCCGCGATTGATGCACCGCGCTGGCGAGTGGTGTCAGGCCGTGAAGTGATTGTTGAGCCATCAATCGATCGCAATACGCTGGCAACTTTACGCGCGATGGGCCACAAGATCGTGCTGGAAGATCCGCTGCAAAGTTATAATTTTGGTGGTGCGCAGGCGATCGTGCGCGATCCACAAGGATTCTATATTGCCGCGACGGAAAGTCGTAAGGATGGACAGGCAGTGGTGTTTTAGATCTGTTAAGGGGGTAAGTGCTGGCCCCCTAAAATTTTTACTCGCCGTTAATCGCTTAGTTTTAGTTGCTGTGTGTGGGGGTCGCGAATCAGGGAAAATTTAACACGATAATATCTTTTATCTATCCCATCATCGAACCATACTCCGGTTGAAAGAGCATATTTTCCCGCCTGCCAGTTATCAAATTCCACTAGCAGACATTCATTGATCTTTACAGGCAGGCTGACATTATCAGGTTTGCCTTGGGTTGCCCAAACTAATTCATATTTTCCATTAACTACTTTTTGCAACATAAAGCCATTATGCATTAGATTATGTTGCCTTATCGCACGGTCACCAGGGATTGTGAAACAGGGAAAAGCATTTATAAGTTTTACTGTTATTGGATAAGACCATGGCCGTTGGAAGTAAAAACACCCACTTAATAGTAAGATCACTATTAATGATTGGAGTGTTCTAAAAATAAGTTTCATCTTATGCACCTGCTGTCTTTAGGATTTTCAAGAAAGTACAGCAATGTACTTTGATAAAGCTGCTGTATGTACGTGGTCGCGACTGGCCTTTTTCTGAAGTCATAATACTCATTCCTTGAGTTATTTGATATTACGCTACCAGATTATAAATAAAGCTGATAAAGAAAAATAAAGTATTCCTCTTTAATCAGAGCATCCTCACAGATTCTTATTAGCCTTAAATTTTATGCGTTCTGGATACCCGGAACCGGTATCAGCCTGCAAAATCGCGGTGCAGGCTTTGTGCTGGATAAGCAGCATCCCAACGTGGTGGCGGGCAACAAGCGCGCATTTACCACCATTATTCCGGCCTTTGCGCTGGGCGGTGACGGGCAGCCATTAATGTCTTTTGGCGTAATGGGCGGGCCAATGCAGGCACAGGGTCATCTGCAACTGGTGCTGCGCATTATGCTTCATAAGCAAAATCCGCAGGCCGCGATTGATGCACCGCGCTGGCGAGTGGTGTCAAGCCGTGAAGTGATTGTTGAGCCATCAATCGATCGCAATACGCTGGCAACTTTACGCGCGATGGGCCACAAGATCGTGCTGGAAGATCCGCTGCAAAGTTATAATTTTGGTGGTGCGCAGGCGATCGTGCGCGATCCACAAGGATTCTATATTGCCGCGACGGAAAGTCGTAAGGATGGACAGGCAGTGGTGTTTTAGATCTGTTAAGGGGGTGAGTGCTGGCCCCCGCAGATTATTTTATCCGCCGCTGATCGCTTAGTTTCAGTTGCTGTGTTTGAGGGTCGCGAATCAAGGAAAATTCAGCATAATAAAGCCGCTGATCTGTTTCACTATCAAACCAAATACCGGTATCAATTGTATATTGCCCTTCCTGCCAGTCATCAAAATCGTTGACTAAGCACTTTCCAGGAATAACAGAAACGTGGTTCTTCCTGCCCATTATCTGTGCCGTCCATATCGTTTGGTAACTTCCATCAACCCATTTAGATATCATCAACCCATTGTTTGACATGTGATGATTACGTGTTTTAACGTCTGCAGGTATCAGAAAGCAAGGAGCATTATTAACTATTTCAACCTCCATCAACCAGGACATTTGACGATGAAAAAGGCAAGAACTTAATAATACTGTTGCTAACACCATAAATAAAGTTCGGATATAGTATTTCATCGTATACTTCGAACCTCTTTAGCATCTTCAAGAAAGTAGACCAGAGTACTTTCATAAAGCTGCATCAAATTAGGCCCAATAATTCCAATAAAATTTTTACGCTGTTCAAAACCATTCAAACCGAATTGCATAATATAGTAATAGTCAGCAATAATCGAGGCTTGTTGCTCCAGACTATAATCACGCAGAGTTTTATAGTGTGGTAAACTATACTTATATGAGACTATTGCGCTAACCAATCCACGCATTCTGACATTCATACCCATTTGATATTGCCAGACATGAGCCATTTCATGGATAAAAAGATGTTTTCCACGAGGATCCTCGTGAAAGAAGTCATCTCTATAAAGCTCTGTCATAAAGTAAATACTACCGTTCGGAGCCATTGCCACCTGTTCACTTTGCAGATCAAACGGAAAGTAACTGCCATGATGAATTTCTACCCGACTGTAATCAATCCCATGACGAAATACTGATCGAGCTAATGATATTTCACCTGTAGTAAGTGGTCGCGACTGGCCTTTTTCTAATGTCACAATACTCATTCCTTGAGTTATTTGATATTACGCTACCAGATTATAAATAAAGCTGATAAAGAAAATAAATTATTCCTCTTTAATCAGAGCATCCTCACAGATTCTTATTAGCCTTAAATTTTATGCGTTCTGATTTATTTTTTTGCGGAAAACCGCATTCTGCCGCAGTAGAAAGCCCATTGTAAGGGTATTCAGCGCAGGCACATTAGACTATCCTTGAGGCTCGAAATGTTGCTAAGCGTTATCAGGTAGTTAACCCTTTTCAAAGACAGGAGTTTATTTATGGCGGCAGGAATCTCCCGTGTCTGGGCCCGCGTATGGGTGCCACTGGCGGCACTGTTTATCGTCTTTCAACTGACCGGCTGCGGTGATAAAGAGCCGGATCAACGTAAAGCCTTTATCGATTTTCTACAAAACACCGTGATGCGTAGCGGCGAACATCTGCCCGCGTTAAGCGAAGATCAGAAACAGAAAATGGGTAACTACGCCAGTGATTACGCCATTATTTATGGCTTCTCGCAGCAGGTGAATAAAGCGGTTGATAACGGGTTGAAACCAGTGGTGGATGAGCTGCTGACGATTCGCGTACCGCAGGATTACCTGACGCGCCGCAATAGCTTACGACAGGCCAGTGGCTCGCTTAATGTGCTGGCGCAACAGATCCAGAGTGCAAAAAGCCAGGCAGACAGCAGTAAAGCCACGCTGAAACAGCCAGAAGATTTAAAAGCGGTCTATGACAGCGTCTTTACTAAAGTGGTCACTCAGCCGGCTAATTCACTGATTCCTTTATTACCTGCACTGCAGTCGCTGAGCCAGGACGTGTTACAGGCTGGCGATTTCCTGCAGCAACAGGGCACCAGCGTCACCTTTAATAATAATGGCGTGCAGTTTGCCACCCGTGAGCAGGCCGCGCAGTACAATACCATTATGAGTAATTTGTCGTCGAAAACACCGGCGCTGGAGCAGGCGAAAAGTGCCGTTCAGGGTGGTTTTCAGTAAGCGGTAAATTCTGATTATGCGGCAGTTCTTTTCTTATAAAGGAAAAGGATTGCCGTAACTTTCTTACATTATTCTCGCTGGCAAATTTATCAGCAGGGTATTCTGTGATGGTACGCATTTCAGGCTAAAAATAAATTGTGATGTCAGTCACAATTTAGTCACAAACCCTCAGCAACTTTTCGTGATTCAAGTCACATTTATCCACTATCTCAGTCTAATTATTCATCAGCGTCCTTTTTTTACAGCTTATTTATGTGATCTGTATCACTAAAAATACCTCTTAACCCCCTCACTTAGCGTGATGAATATCACATTTTTTCCCCTGACTACGCAGCGTCATATTGGCGTGTTAGAGTCCGCCTGCATACAGTAATGGTGTCGTCGGCTCCCCGCCGGAATGTCTCATACAAAAATCAACGCGCTCTCTTATTTATCAGCGCGTAACAATAAGGGGTGTGTTTTATGTCCTCATCAGATATTAAGATCAAAGTTCAGAGCTTTGGTCGCTTTCTGAGCAATATGGTGATGCCGAATATCGGGGCGTTTATCGCCTGGGGTATCATCACTGCGCTGTTTATTCCGACCGGCTGGTTGCCAAACGAAACCCTGGCCAAGCTGGTTGCTCCAATGATTACTTATCTGCTGCCGCTGCTGATCGGTTATACCGGTGGGCGTCTGGTTGGTGGAGACCGCGGTGGCGTGGTCGGTGCGATCACTACCATGGGTGTGATTGTCGGTGCCGATATGCCAATGTTCCTCGGCGCGATGATTGCCGGCCCGCTGGGCGGCTGGGTCATCAAAACTTTTGACCGCGTGGTTGACGGCAAAATCAAAAGTGGCTTTGAAATGCTGGTTAACAACTTCTCTGCCGGTATTATCGGTATGTTGTTGGCAATTCTGGCGTTTCTGGCAATCGGTCCACTGGTTCAGGGCTTGTCACATATCCTCGCCGCAGGTGTAAACCTGATGGTGCAGAACAATCTGCTGCCACTGACTTCCATCTTTGTTGAGCCAGCGAAAATCCTGTTCCTCAACAATGCAATTAACCACGGTATCTTCTCGCCACTGGGTATTCAGCAGGCCAGCGAAGCGGGTAAATCGATTTTCTTCCTGATCGAAGCTAACCCAGGCCCAGGTTTGGGCGTACTGATGGCGTATATGTTCTTTGGTCGCGGTAATGCCAAACAGTCTGCGGGCGGTGCGGCTATCATTCACTTCTTCGGCGGTATTCACGAGATTTACTTCCCGTATGTGCTGATGAATCCGCGTCTGATCATCGCCGTAATCCTCGGTGGTATGACCGGCGTATTTACCCTGACCGTGCTGAACGGCGGTCTGGTTTCCCCGGCTTCACCAGGCTCTATCCTGGCTATCCTCGCAATGACGCCAAAAGGTGCCTACTTCGCCAACATCGCGGCGATTGCAGCAGCCTTTGCCGTCTCTTTCGTGGTTTCCGCGATTCTGCTGAAAACCAGCAAAATCAAAGAAGATGACGACATCGAAGCGGCTGCACGCCGCGTGCAGGATATGAAAGCGCAGTCTAAAGGCCAGAGCGGAGCCGCGGTTACCGCAGCGGATGGTCTGAACAGCGACCTGAGCCACGTGCGTAAAATCATCGTTGCCTGCGACGCCGGTATGGGTTCCAGCGCCATGGGTGCCGGTGTACTGCGTAAGAAAGTCAGCGATGCGGGTCTGAGCAATATTTCAGTGTCCAACAGCGCCATTAATAGCCTGCCGGGCGATGTCGATCTGGTGATTACTCACCGCGACCTGACCGAGCGAGCGATGCGCCAGGCGCCTCATGCGCAGCATATTTCTCTGACTAACTTCCTCGACAGCGGTCTGTATAATGATTTGACCACGCGTCTGGTCGATGCCAACCGTTCCGCTGACCATCGTGAAAAAGTGATGAGCACGCTGAATGACAGCTTCGACGAAGGTCAGGATCATCTGTTCAAACTGAGCGAAGGTAATATTTTCCTCGGTCTGCAGGCGACAGAAAAAGAGCAGGCAATTCGCTTTGCCGGTGAGCAGTTGGTAAAAGGCGGTTATGTTGAGCCGGAATATGTACAGGCGATGCTGGACCGTGAGAAATTAACCCCAACTTATCTTGGTGAGTCGATTGCGGTGCCGCACGGTACTGTTGAAGCGAAAGATCGCGTGCTGAAAACCGGCGTGGTGTTCTGTCAGTATCCACAAGGCGTGCGTTTCGGCGAAGAAGAGGACGATATTGCGCGTCTGGTTATCGGTATCGCCGCGCGTAATAATGAACACATTCAGGTGATTACCAGTCTGACCAACGCGCTGGACGATGAAAGCGTGATTGAGAAGCTGGCTGCCACCACCAGCGTTCAGGAAGTTCTGGATCTGCTGTCAGGTAAAAAATCGGCCTGATTAGTCGCTCAGGCAACACTTTCCCAGGGGCTGCGCATGCCCAGCCCCTTCATTCGGGGCAGGCATGCCTGGCCCTTTGATCGTTTAAATGGGTAATCATATGAAAGCTCTACATTTTGGCGCAGGTAACATTGGCCGTGGTTTTATTGGTAAATTGCTGGCAGACGCCGGTATCGAACTGGTTTTTGCGGATGTGAATCAGGCAGTATTGGATGCGCTGAATGCGCGTCACGAATATCCAGTCCATGTGGTGGGTGAGAATGCCCAGACTGAGATAGTCAAAGGCGTCAGCGCGGTTAACAGCACCAGTGATGACATTATCGCGCTGATTGCTGAGGTTGATATCGTTACCACGGCGGTTGGCCCGCAGATTCTTGAGCGCATCGCAGGTAGCGTCGCGCAGGGAC
The DNA here is from genome assembly GCF_050037805.1 of Winslowiella sp. 2C04. Classification (NCBI taxonomy): domain Bacteria; kingdom Pseudomonadati; phylum Pseudomonadota; class Gammaproteobacteria; order Enterobacterales; family Erwiniaceae; genus Winslowiella; species Winslowiella sp. 2C04. Next base: position 4,689,610 of record NZ_CP188300.1, read on the forward strand.
TGGCCAAACGCAGTGATAGCGGTAATGTCCGTCCGTTAAATATTATTGCCTGTGAGAATATGGTGCGCGGCACCAGCCAGCTAAAACAGCATGTACTGAAAGCGCTGCCGCAGCAGTATCACGCCTGGACAGAACAGCATGTCGGCTTTGTCGACTCTGCCGTTGACCGCATTGTTCCGCCATCCGAAGCGGGCAGCAGCGATGTGTTGGAAGTCACAGTTGAAACCTTCAGCGAATGGATTGTTGATAAGACCCAGTTTAAAGGTGAGTTGCCGAACATTCCGGGTATGGAACTGACTGACAATCTGATGGCATTTGTTGAACGTAAACTGTTTACCCTCAATACCGGCCATGCCATCACCGCCTATCTCGGTCAGCTGGCGGGGCATCAGACCATTCGTGATGCCATTCTTGATGAGAAGGTGCGTCAGGTGGTGAAAGGCGCGATGCAGGAGAGCGGTGAAGTTCTGATTAAACGTTATGATTTCGATGCAGCTAAACATGCCGCCTATATCGAGAAAATCCTTGGTCGCTTTGAAAACCCGTATCTGAAAGATGATGTGGAGCGCGTTGGCCGCCAGCCGCTGCGTAAACTGAGCGCTGGCGATCGCCTGATTAAACCGACTCTCGGCACGCTGGAATATCAGCTGCCCCATAGCAATCTGGTTACCGGTATTGCTGCCGCGATGCATTACCGCAGCGAACAGGATCCGCAGGCGCAGGAACTGGTGGCGCTGCTGGATAAGCTGGGGCCACAAGCAACGCTGGCACAGGTATCCGGGCTGGATGCTGATAGCGAGGTTGTTGCCGCAGTGGTGCGGGCTTATAACGCCATCTCCGCAAAATAATTGGAAGGGCAACAAGGGCACAGCACAGCTGTGCCCTCAGGCGCAATGACAGATATGCAGGCGATAATGGAAGAGAAGCGGGCTTTTGAAAATCGGGTGCTTGAGCGCCTGAATGCCGGTCGTTCGGTGAGAAGCTTTCTGATCGCTGCGGTAGAACTGTTGGCAGAAGCGGTCAACATGCTGGTTATTCAGGTGTTTCGTAAAGACGATTATGCGGTGAAATACGCCGTAGAGCCGCTGTTATTAGGTGATGGCCCGCTGGGCGATCTGTCGGTACGCCTGAAGCTGATTTACGGCCTTGGGGTGATTAACCGCAGCGAATACGAAGATTGCGAACTGTTGATGGCATTGCGTGAAGAGCTGAACGACGATAGCACTGAATATCGCTTTAACGACGATGAAATCCTTGGTCCTTTTGGCGAACTGCACTGCGTCACTGCTTTACCCCCCCAGCCACACTTTATCAGCGAAGATGACGAACTGCGCGCCATGCAACGTCAGCGCTATCTGCAAGTGGTACGCTCCACAATGGTTCTCTCCCTGACCGAACTGATTTCCCGCATCAGTATGAAACAAGCCTTTAAAAAGTAACGCCGCGAGCCGATGAATTTTGGTGTATCCTTTGCCGCATAGCGTCAATTTATCAGGTAACAATCATGAAAGAGCAGGAAAAAGCAGAAATTAAACGTCTGAGCGATCAGCTTGATGCCCTGAATCACAAAGAGCCAGCGCTGCTGGAATCAGGTGATGCAGAGAAACTCGGCGAACTGCTGAAAGAGAAAGATAAGCTGTTGGCAGAGATCGAACGTCTGAAAGGTGTGCGTGAGCAGAAGCTCAGCCTTGAAGCACAGAAACTGCAGCAGTTACCGTTCAGCCGTCCGATCACCAAGAAAGAGCAGGCTGATATGGGTGGCCTGAAGAAAGCGGTACGCGGCATTGTGGTGGTTCACCCGATGACCGCACTGGGCCGGGAAATGGGCTTGAAAGAGATGACCGGTTTCGCCAAGAAAGCGTTTTAATCAAAACGGTCGTAAACATTTTTCAGCCGAAAAATAAATTTAAGTTCTGGAATAACTTGTCCTGATCCAGAAGCGTAAAGAAGTAGCAGAATGAATCAGGGTCGCATTAATGCGACCCTTTTTTTTTGCTTATTTCTTAGCGTACTTTGCTTCCAGGGTGGCAAACCACGGGGCGATAAAGTCATCCGTCTGGCCCCAGCCCGGAATGATGTTACTTAAGGTCGCGACGTTGACCGCACCCTGCTGGCTGTTCAGCAATGATTGTGGGATTGCGGCAGCTTTAAACTCATAGGTTGCAGGCGTGTCTTCACCAGCAATCTTGTTAGCAATCAGACGCATATTAACGGCGCCAATCAGTTTAGTGTCCACCGCCACGCTGCTGACCCATGGGCTTTTCGGCTGACGCATCAGCTGCAAATCCTGGTTGGAGATATCAATACTGTACAGTTTGATCTCAGTACGACCATTCTCCTGCAGCGCTTTATAAGCACCCTGACTGAAAGCGTCCCAGGTTCCCCAGATGGCGTCAATTTTACCTTTCGGATACTTCGCCAGAATTGCGCCAACTTTGTTCGCCGTATCACCCTGCACGTCCGAAGAGACCGCACCAATCGACTCCAGCTGTTTAATCTCCGGCCAGGTTTTCTGCAATTTTTCAAATTCGGCCTGGCGGCGTTCCATTGCCGGGAAGCCCGCAACCCACAGTTTGACGATATTCGCTTTACCGTTGAAATCCTTCGCCAGCTGGCTAATCGAGAGGTTCGCCAGCGAGGCATCATCCTGCTGAGAAACCGTCACGCCTGGCACTTCACTGTTTACCGGCGTGTCGAAAACCGCCACCTTGATTCCGGCATCGGCAATGCGCTTCACCAGCGCGGTTGAATACGGATCGCGACCATGGGAGAGAATAATGCCGTCGTATTTCTGGCTAATCGCCTGATTGACGAAATCCTGGAAGCGCGCATCGTCGCCGTTACTGAGAAAAGTGCTGACCTTAAAGCCCAGCTTCTTCCCTTGCTGGATTGCTCCGGCAACAAACTGCGTGGTGTTATCGTCCGAACCGAGGTTACGGATCACCGCCACGCGCACCGGGCCATCATGATTAGCGATCGCCGCCGGAACCGGTGCCAGGGTTTGTGCGGCAAAAGCAGGAACCGCCGTCAGCAAGCTCAGAGCCAGCAGTGATATGGTAAATTTTTTCATTTTAGTCCCTGTCCTGAAGTGAACAGCGCGTTAGCGGCGCTGGATATAAGTGATCGCCAGCGCAACCGCCAGCACTAACCCTTTAATAATGTCCATCGCGTAATAAGGCACGGAAAGCATCACCAACCCATTTTGCAGCACACCGAGAATCACCGCGCCCAGAAGGGTTCCCAGCGCATTCGGCTTGCCGGAGCCAGCCAGCGACAGGCCAATCCACGCCGCCGCCACCGCATCCATCAGATAGCCACCACCGGCGTTCACCTGAGAGGAGCCGATACGTGATGCCAGCAGAATGCCACCGAGGCCCGCCAACAGTGAAGCAATCACATACGCCGCGACACGGTAGCGGGTGGTACGAATCCCGGAAAGACGCGCCGCTTCAGGATTTCCACCAATGGCATATATCCGCCGCCCATGTTTGGTCAGTGACAGCAGCAACTGAGCAACCACCGTCACCGCCAGCATAATGATGACGATGGTCGGCACTTGGCCGAGCAGCGAAAACCCGGCAGGAATCGTGCCTTCCGCCATATCACCGCCTGGCAGCACCATATTTTCGGTAATCGAGCCGCCAAAACTGTAGGTCATCGCCACGCCCTGCACCACAAACAGACTGGCCAGCGTTGCCAGCATGTCGGGAATTTTCAGCACCACAATCATAAAGGCGTTAAACAGACCGACCAGCGTGCAGAGCAGCAGCGTCACAACAATCGCCTGCGTCGAGCCAAAGCCGTACCAGACGAACAGCGAGATCACCAGTGAGTTAGCCAGTGACGCCGTGGAACCTACCGACAGATCGAAACCGCCGATGGTCAGCGACACCGACACGCCGATGGCAATCACCGTCACGATGGCGATGGAGCGTAAAATATTGATGATGTTATTGGGATCGAGGAAGCTGTCCGATGCCATGCCGAAGCCGGTAATCAGCGCAACGACCGTCAGTAACATTCCCCACTTGTAGAGAAATTCAAAAAACTGGTGACGCCATAATGGCGACCCCTTCAGGGAAATGTCTTTGCTGCTCACGCAGGCGTTCCTCCGGTGGAATAAAGTAAAAGCGTCTCTTCGTCGACGTTACGCGCATCCATTTCGGCGACTATCCGGCCATCCCATAGCACGCATATGCGATCGCACAGGCCAACCAGCTCGGCAAATTCTCCGGAAGCATAAATGACCCCCTTCCCTTCGCGCGCCAGCCTGTCGATCAGCACAAATAAATCAGTTTTTGCTTTAACATCAACGCCTTTTGTTGGCTCATCAAAAATCAGCACGTCGGCGTTATTACGCAACCATTTGCCGATCGCCACTTTTTGCTGATTACCGCCGGACAAACGGCGCAGCGTCTGCTGCGGCCCGGTAGTACGAATACCAAGCCGGGTAATGATGTTCTCAGCCCAGCGGCGCGCCGACCCATGGGAAAAGAAGCTGAAACGGGAGAAACTGTTATCCGCACTGACGCTGAGGTTCATGCTGATCGGCTCATCAATAAAAATGCCCTCTTTGCGCCGCTCTTCCGGCACCAGCGCCAGCCCTTTTTCAACCGAGGCATGCGGTGAAGAGGGTTTCCACGCCTTACCGTGCAGTTCACCGCGGCGCACCCGACTGCGGCTGGCGCCAAACAGCGCTTTGCACAGCTCAGTTTTGCCCGCGCCGGCCAGGCCGGCAATGCCGAGGATTTCGCCTTTGCGCAAAGACAGCGAGATATCCTGCAGCAGCTTATCATCGTGCAGGCCTTCAATACTCAGCAGGGTTTCCCCCTGAAGATCGGCACGGCGCGGCGGATAGATATCATCCAGCTGGTGGCCGAGCATTTTTTCAACGATCTGTTCGCCACTCAGATTTTGCATCGATCCGGTTTCAATCAGACGGCCATCGCGCAGTACCGTGAGCTGGTCACAAATTGCTTTCAGCTCATGAATACGGTGGGAAATAAACACCACGCCAATCCCGTTGCGCTGCAAGCGGCGCACCACGCTAAACAACTGCTCGCTTTCATGCTGATCGAGCGGCGCAGTCGGTTCATCGAGGATCAGAAAGCGGCAGTGGTGAGATAACGCCCGCGCCAGCAAGATTTGCTGTTTTTCTGCCAGTGAACACTGGTCGATACGACGACTGACATCAATCTGCACCTCCAGCTGCGCCAGCAGTTCGCGGGCCTGTCGGCGAATCTGACCCCAGCGATACAGCTGCCCGCCTTCCGCCAGCCGGTCCAGCATGATGTTTTCCGCCACGCTGAGCGTCGGCACCAGCGCCACATCCACTTCCTGCTGCACCAGATGAATACCCAGCTGTTTCGCATCGCGCGGCGAGTTGATGGCTACCGGTTGGCCATCCAGCAAAATATCGCCGTGATAATGGTTGTATGCCCCCGACAGCACCGCCATCAGCGTCGATTTTCCCGCACCATTAGCACCCGTCAGCGCATGGATCGATCCCCCTTGCAGGGTGAAATCCACTGCGGTCAGCGCTGCGAAACCGCCAAAAGCGATGGAAATGTTGTGCATTTCAAGGCGATTTAACAGGGTCATCAGGATTTCTGCTCTCGGATTTTAGCGCCAGGTTGGTCGCATTCTTATCGGAATGATTGCCCACGACAACCATCGAAAGCGCATAAGCTAACACAAAAAGTTATTAGCCATCCAGACATCCAGACATAACAGAGAGTTAGCGAAGAGAAAGAGAGAATTAGCAGAGTGAAACAGATAACAATTCGGATTAAACCAACAGGATATGCTGGCGTCCGCTTTCGGCAGGCTGAACGACAGGCAATAAAAAACCGACGAAGCCAGCTCCGTCGGTTGGTCGTCACGCGTTAGCGTGAGGAGAAGATCTTATTTAGCTGAAGCGAAACGCGCTGCGGCTTCGTCCCAGTTAACCACTTCCCAGAATGCTTTGATGTAGTCAGGACGCTTGTTCTGATATTTCAGGTAGTAAGCGTGTTCCCACACGTCCAGGCCAACAATCGGGAAGCCGGAAACGCCAGAAATGGCTTCACCCATCAGTGGGCTATCCTGGTTAGCCGTTGAAACAACTGCCAGTTTGTCGCCCTTCTTAACCAGCCACGCCCAGCCAGAACCGAAGCGGGTAGCAGCAGCTTTCTCGAATTCTGCTTTGAAGGCATCAACGCTACCGAAATCTTTTTCGATTGCCGCTTTCAGGTCACCCTGCAGAGTGGTGCCGGTTTTCAGGCCTTTCCAGAAGAAGCTGTGGTTTGAGTGACCACCTGCGTTGTTACGCAGCACGGTTTTCTTGTCAGCCGGAACCTGATCCAGTTTGGTGATCAGTTCATCGACTGGCAAGTCAGCGAATTCGGTACCTTCCAGCGCAGCGTTAGCGTTGTTAACGTAGGTCTGGTGGTGTTTGGTGTGATGGATTTCCATCGTCTGCTTGTCGAAATGCGGTTCCAGTGCGTCGTATGCGTAAGGCAGGGATGGCAGTGAATAGCTCATGTTCATCATCTCCATTAATGTTGGGCGGCACTCATTATTTGGTTTAGCACCGCGTAAGCAGTCGGATCATTATAGTTAAATAAATGATCTTGAAAATGGTTATCAATGCCCCGCCTTTAGTATGGTTATTTTTTATCCGCTTTAGCGTAGGCTAAATCAGTCGCTGCGGGTGGGTATACACCGTTGCGCGCCCGGGTTTACTGAAGCCGATTAACGTCAGATTACTGCGCTGCGCCACTTCAACCGCCAGCCGGGTGGCCGCGGAAACCGCAAACAGAATTTCGACGCCGCACATCGCTGATTTCTGCACCATTTCATAACTGGCGCGGCTGGAAACTAACGCTGCTCCCTGTGTCCACTGTTGCTGGCTGCGATAACCGAGCAGCTTATCCAGCGCCACATGACGCCCGACATCTTCATAGCCGCCCATCAGCTGACCATCAGGCGTAATCCACGCGGCGGCATGGGTACAGCCGGTATATTCGCCAAGCGGCTGGAATTGACGCAGTTGGCGTAATGCCAGGTCAAGATGCTGCAAATCAAAAGTCTGGGTAAAAGGCAGCGGTTGAATTGGCTTGCCGATCTCAGCCAGTTGCTCAACGCCACATACGCCGCAGCCGGTGCGTCCGGCCATTGCTCGACGCTGGGCCTTCAGCGCCATAAAACGGCGGCTTGAAAGCTCGACCTGTACTTCGATTCCGTTACAGGAGTCGACCACATCGATGCCATAGATATCCTGCGGCGCAGCGATAATCCCTTCTGACAATGAAAAACCAATGGCAAAGGCTTCAAGATCTTTTGGCGAGGCCATCATCACCACATGCGAAATGCCGTTGTAGACCAGTGCAACCGGTACTTCATCGGCCAGCCAGTCTGGCTGCGCATGCTGCAAATCCTCTTTTTTCCATACCTGAACCGAGCTTATTCCGGCAAGCTGCTGCGGATTAATCACTGAATCCGGTGTTGTACCTTTCACGTTAACGCTACCTGTTGGTCTTTATCTGCAGCGATTTTGAACCGTTCGGCGTGCCGGCGCAAAAAATTCGTCAGCATCGGCAGTCCAAATCGGGTTATGAATAAATTTTGAGCAGAAGTGCACCTTCATGGCTGCTATCATCAGCCAATCGCTCTCAGCCCATTAGCGGTTTACCAACAGCGGATGGGCGTAAACCACAGAAAAAAGCCCCTGATGAGTATTCGCATAATCCCGCAACAGTCGCTGGAGGAAAGCGATCGGCACGTGGCGGAAAACATTCCTCCGCTGCTTTCCCCTGCTGAACAGACTGCCCAGAATTCGCTCGTGCAGATCAATAACTTCGTCTGTCAGGGTGGCTCTGGCTGCCGATACGACACAAACCAGCGAAGCATAACGGCGAACATCCGTCAATTTTGCAGGTCGCGGCTATTCATTTTCCTGCCTGTGTCCCCGCTAAAGCTTTGCATAACGTTTCCCTCAAATTATTTTTAAAAAATTTTGCCGTCTCAGGATCCGCTATTCTTGATATTTTCTGAGAAATGTCCTGCATCATAAATTAGACAGATCTGGCATTGGGCAAGTCTGAATTTGCCCGGTGCGTTTTATCTTGATTTTATATCAGAAAACTCCTGCAACCTGTGTAATAGAACGATTGATTTTGCTCGTTTCATGTCATTTCAGGTGTATTGCCCAATTAAAAAACCGCCGCTACAATGCGCCGGATCCGATAATGAAATCCTGAATGTTTTTCTTCAAGGGGATTATTTCGGAGTGCAGGGGACATGTTTTTATCATGTTTTCTCTGTGCGGAGAGTCACTGGAAGCAGGTCAGTGAACGATATCTGCAGACTATTGTTATATTAATTCTAACTAAATAAGGATATCACAGATGAAAAAGATCAACATGAATGAAGCAAGCGCAATTGTTGGCGGCACCACTACTTGCGTAAACAGCTTTGAATTAAACCTGGTGGGTGATGCAACTGTTTGTAACGCAGTGAAAACCTGTACTGATAAAAATGGCGTTGTGACTAAAACGTTCACCGCTGCAGCAATCATCAACTGCGGTAACGTAGGCTGAGAAACATCCGTTTCTTATTAAATCAGAATAAATAGTTGTACTGTTTTTCTGACAGGGCGTTGTATTTCATATACAACGCCCGCCTGATATTTCCCCTGTGAGCATCGCGTATTATTATTTCAGGATGAAAAGCCCCCCATGAAAAAAAGAATTCTGCCCATTCTGGCGTATACTGTTTTTGTCGCGGTTATTTCAGCGCTGATTACGACAGCCTGGATCCATTACCTTGTGCGCAACCAAGCCAGCGATGACGGACAACAGGTTCTGACGTCGTTGTCGGCGGATAAATTAGCCAAAAGTCCAATTACGGATGGTGAAGATATTATTGAAATCTTCTCATACGGTTGTCATTACTGTGCAATAAACGAAAAGAATGTTGAGGCGCTGGAAAAACGTATGCCAGCGGGTAAAAAACTGGTTCGCCTGCACTTAAGCCTGGATAATCAGGCCGGACTGGCGCGTTTTGCACCGGTATTTGCCACATTGCAGGTAATGGGTATTGAAGAAGCCCATCGTGAAAGCGCCTATGACGCGGTCATGAAAAATCACATCGATTTAGGTGATGCGGCAAAACGAGATGCGTGGCTGGCAGAAAATAAGATTGATGTCGATGAATACCATAAAGTCAGTCAGTCGGCAGAAGTCAAAGACCTGCTGGATTATATGACCCGCGTTTCGCAATATTACGACATTAATGCGACCCCGACCTTTATTGTGGCCAAAAAATGGGTAGCGATTCAGGACCGTGATTTTCCGTCATTCTCTGACAAATTACTCTCTATTTTAAAGAATGATCAAGCGCCGGAGAAATAATGAAATTCGTTGCCCTGTGGTGCGCGCTGTTTTGGAAAAACCTCACCGTCAGATGTCAGTGGTTTTTGTATAAACTTCGGCTTACTGGCTACAGGGCGCATTGTTTATTATTCCGGCATATGCATTATCGCGTTATTTTTGCCTTGTCCCACGTCAGCCGCTTTTTAGGGCTGACAGGCCGCGATGTGAAATTACGGGCGGCGGTCGCGCAGTCTAACCGTCAGTGTCTGATGAATGACAATAAGAAATTTGATTATATCTGGCTGACCCAGCGGCGACAGCTACTGATTCAGGCGGTGACCTACGGACAGAACCGCCGTGCATTACGTGAGCTGGCCGACTGCTCGGCCAGGCTCAATGCGGTGGTCGAGCCGCTGCAACGCGCCGGTCAGCCGGTGATCCTCGCGCCATTACACATGGTGTCCGACGTACTCACTACTATGGTCGGTGCTGCGGCGTTTCCGGGTAAAGCGACGGTCATCACCTCGCGCAGCGCGGATGCACATTCCGCAGCGGAACGGCAACTGGGTGGCGTCGATCTGACCTATTGTTCGATACATGCAGATAATAAAAACATTGCCGGGAATTTGATGACGTCGGTCATGGAGGCAGCCGATAACCAGCGGAATATTATTTTATTCCCGGATATCACGCCTGATTTCACGCAGTTCGCCAGTAAAGACAAAGCTGAAAAATTATCCTGCCGGATGTTTGGCCGTCCTGCCAGTTTACACAGCGGTATTATCCGGCTGGCACGAATGATGTCTGCGAAGGTGATTTTTTATCATCTTTATTACGACAAGGGGTTGAATATCGTTATTCATGACCCGGTCAGTGCAAAAGAATTAAAAGAAAAAATGCCGCGCATTATTGAACAAAGTATTCGTGAACACTCAACCGACTGGATGCTGTGGCATTCACATTCGTTATTTTTTATTAATGAATGAAAACCAATCCGCAACAGCGCAGCGATATTACTGAAAAAAACAGGGCGTTTTAAGGTATCGATTATGGATAATATTATTCCTAAGCTGGTTTATCAGGCAGAAACGAATGAGTGCGCGCTGGCCTGTATTTCTATGCTGGCGGAGACTCAGGGCATCAGCGCACCGCTTGAAGTGTTACGTGAACGTTTCCCGACATCGTCCCACGGCACCGCGCTGTCGACCCTGTGCGACATCTTATCTGAGCTGGCGATCCCGGCGTATCCGGTGGCGTTTGATTTCGATGAGCTGGCAGAACTGCCTTTACCGGCCATTTTGCACTACGGTGCCAGTCACTATGTCCTGCTAGCCTATCGTCAGGGAAGCTATGTCTGCGTGATGAATCCGGCGATTGGCGAACAGCTTCTGCCGATTGCCGCGCTCAAATCTGAAATCAGCGGTTACGCGGTAGTGCTCGATCAGGAGGCGCCGCGCACTGCGCAGCCGGCAGAAAAACAACCGCGCACGCGTCGTTTCCGTGCGCTCGAATGCATGAGCCTGAAACAAACGGCGGCGATCCCCGGCATTTACAAGCTGATGCTGCTGGCATTTCTGGTATCACTGACCTTGTTCATCATGCCGGTGATGGTCAGCTCGGCAATCAACAACGTTTTCTCTTCCGGCGGCAAAACCGAATTCCCATATTTCTATTACCTGCTGGCCTTCGTTGTCTCGACGTTGCTGGCGTTTATTGTGCGCAGCGTGACCGAGCGGTTTATCAAACGTTTTGTCGTGATGCAGAGCGTCAGCGGTTTTGCCCGGTTGCTGAACAACACGCTCTCTTTCTTTGAGAAACGCAGCCCCGGTGAAATCTACAGCCGTTTCTCCAACTGGCAGATGGCGGCGGCGCAAAAAATCGAGCTGGATAACGGCCTGCGTGTGGACTGGGTCGTCGGCGTGATTGCGCTGGCGGTGATGTGCTATATCAGCCCGCTGCTGGCCGGAATTTCCGCCATCGGCGTCACGCTGATGGGGCTGGTCAGCGTCTGGGCGATTTTCCGCGACCGCTATTACACCCAGCAGGTTCAGGTAAAGAGTGCAGAACAAAGCGACTTCCTGCTGGAAACTATTCAGGGTTTCGCCACGCTCAAATCCGCCGGACTAAACAGCCAGCGTCAGGCGGCATTCGCCGGATATGCGCTGTCGCTGTTTGACTGCCGCCAGAAACAGAAAGTGTACGAGCAGGTGAAAAGCAGCCTGTATCAGCTGATTGGCAGCCTCGAGATGGTTTTCTTTATGCTGCTGGCGCTACCGTTGCTGAAAGATAACCGGATTTCACTGGGTGAATTCTTCGCCTACAGCTTTGTCCGTCAGATTTTTACCGCTTACATCACGCAGATTTTCTTCTCAGTGCTGCAAAAGAATCAGCTGCACGTGATTGATACCCGAGCCGCCGATCTGTTCCCGCAGGTCAGAGAAGAGGCCGCCGGTGACTTACTGCTGCCTGTCCGCTTCAGCCAGGAGCTTATCTACCGGGAACTTCAGTTTGCTTACGATCCTGGTAAACCGGTGCTGGATCACGTGTCGATGACGGTGCGTCATGGCGAAACGCTGGCGATTGTCGGTGAGTCGGGCGCGGGGAAAAGTACGTTGCTGAAAGTCATTACCGGACTTATCGAACCTCAGGGCGGAGAAATCCTGGTCGACGGACAGTCGGTCAGCAGCCGTCAGGTACAGAAGCTGTTCTTCCTGCAAAGTCAGGAGGACATCCTGTTCAATACCAGCGTTCTGCAAAACATCACGCTGTTTGATCGTGAACACGACGCGCAAAAACAGCTGCGTATCGATAAGTCGCTGCGCGGGCTGAACCTGACGGAGGTGATCGACCGTCTGCCAGGCAAACAAAACGCGCTGATCCGCGAAAGCCATCCCGCGCTGTCGCTGGGGCAACGTCAGCGTCTGATGCTGGCACGTGCGATGTACAGCGATTGTCCGGTGATGGTGCTGGATGAGCCGACGGCCAATCTCGATGAAGAGACGGCGCAGCAGGTGATGCAAACCCTGATCAGTCATTGCCATGAATACGGAAAAATTCTGATCACCGTAACGCACAGTGAAACCGCGCTGGCCTTATTTGACCGCATCTGTGTGATGAGAAATGGTCGCGTAGCCGCAACGACGAGCACTGTGATTTCCACTATCACCCCGCAAGGAGAACCGGCGTGAGTTTCTCGATCAGACAAATCGCCGTCGGACACCGCAAGGTATTTTATGCACTGATCATTGTGTTGTTGATCCTGCTGGCCGGTGCTGCGTACGGTGTACATAGCATAATGTCCGGCACTGCTGCGCCGCTGGTTTCACAGGCTATAGGTCGCGGGGATATCGAAAAAACCGTACTGGCGACCGGTATCCTCAAGCCTTCCGCGCAGGTCAACGTCGGTGCGCAGGTCAACGGTCAGTTGAAAAAACTGTATGTCCGTGCGGGCGACCGGGTCACAAAAGGCCAGTTACTGGCCGAAATCGACCCGACGCTGCAACAGAGCGAACTGCGTAAATCCGAAGCGGAACTCGACAGTGCCGTGGCGCAAAAGCAGGCGTCGCTGTACACGCTCACGCAATATCAGCTGGAGCTGAAACGTCAGTTACAGATGGATCGCGATGGCTCAGGCACCAAAAGCAATCTCGAGCAGGCGCAGGCTAAAGTCGATACCCAGAAAGCGCAGATCAAAGTCAACGAAGCGCAGATTGTGCAGGCGCAGATGGCGCTGGAAACGGCGAAAGCCAATCTGGGCTATACGCGGATCCTGGCACCGGTGGACGGGCAGGTGCTCGGCATCGTCACCAAAGAAGGGCAAACCGTGGTCTCTTCGCAGACCGCACCGACCATTCTGGTGCTGGCCAACGTCGATACGATGACCGTGCAAACCCGTATTTCAGAAACCGACATCCTGAAAGTGCATCCCGGCCAGCCGCTGTGGTTTTACGTAGTCGCCGATCCCAAACATCGTTATCAGAGCGTAATGGGCACCTTGCAGGACGCGCCAAACGACGCCTTACAGGATGAAAGCACCAGCAGCCAGACTCAACAACCTTCTGCGGTCTATTACAACGGCGTATTCAGCGTGCCGAACCCTGACCATCTGCTGCGCACCTCAATGACCGCGCAGGTATTTATCATCACCGAACAAGCCAAAAATGTGCTGCGTCTGCCGGTGATGGCGCTGGGGCAGCCACTGGGCGATGACCGGTTTCAGGTGCAGGTGGTGAACGGTGACAAGACCGAACAACGGGTTATCCGCGCGGGCATCAATGACCGTCAGTTTGTCGAAGTGAAAGACGGGCTGAGCGAAGGTGAGCACGTGGTGGTGATGCAAAATGAGGGAGAGACGGCAAATGGCTAATTCTCCGGTCATCGAACTTTCGCATATCTCCCGCCGTTTTGGTGAGGGCAACGCCGCCGTCACGGTGCTCAAAGATATTTCCCTGCGCGTCAATGCCGGGGAAATGCTGGCAATTATCGGCGCGTCCGGTTCGGGTAAATCGACGCTGATGAATATTCTCGGTTGTCTGGATAAGCCGTCGGAAGGCGAAATGCGCATTATGGATGTGCCTGCGCATGTGGCGACCAGCGAACAACTGGCGCAATTGCGCAGCCAGTATCTGGGCTTTATTTTTCAGCGCTATCACTTGATGCCCTATCTTACGGCCCTCGAAAACGTCACTATTCCGGCGCTGTATACCGACATGCCCGCGGCGGCGCGTCAGGCGCGGGCGGAACATTTGCTCAACCGGTTAGGTCTTGGCAACCGCATGAATTACCGGCCCGCGCAGCTTTCCGGCGGGCAACAGCAACGCGTCAGTATTGCGCGAGCACTGATGAACGGTGCGCCGGTGATCCTCGCCGACGAGCCGACCGGCGCGCTCGACAGCACCAGTGGTCAGGAGCTGATGGCGATTTTGCATGGCCTGCATCAGGCCGGCCATACGCTGATTATCGTCACCCACGACCGCAGTATCGCCGAACAGTGTCAGCGTATTGTCGAAATCCACGACGGCGAGATTATCGCAGATCGCATCAATCTGGTGATGCAGCAGGGCAAATCTCAGGGATTACCGGCAATAGCCGCCACCGGACGCACGCCGATGTGGCAGAGTCTGAAAGAAGCGGTGCGCATGGCGTGGCGTTCCCTGCTCGGGCACCGGATCCGCGCCTTTCTTTCCATGCTCGGCATCATTATCGGCATCTCTTCGGTGGTGTCCTCAATGGCGGTGGGTGAAGGCGCGCGGCAGAGCATTCTCAGCCAGATAAGCCAGCTCGGTACCAGCACCATCGAAATTCAGCCCGGTCTGGGCTGGGATAAACCGCGACCTGATTTTGAACGTTCCCTGACGCTGGAAGACGTGGATTTGCTCGGCAGGCAGCCGTACATCGACAGCCTGTCGCCGGTGGTGAGCAAAACCGTAATGGCAATCCGTGGCGGTAAACAGGTGCTGGTGTCGTTGTCGGGCGTCAGTAACGGATTCTTTCGCGTGCAGGGGCTCAATTTTATTGCCGGAAACCGTTTTACGCCCCGCGATCTCGACGACCGCGAGCCGGTGGTGATCATTGACCCGAATGTGCGCAGCACCTTGTTTCCCGGACAGGATCCGCTGGGCGAAATTATTCAGCTTTCCGGCGTGCCTTATCGGGTGATCGGCGTAGCGGATAAAAAAGGGCCGAAGTATATCGGCGAGCAGCTCGGCGCGTGGATCCCTTACACCTCCTTGCTGGAGCGCATGTCGGGCGATACGCCGCTGCAATCCATCACCCTGCGTATTGCTGACGGTTATCCGACGGATGTCGCCCAGCGCAACGTCGAGCAACTGCTGGATTCGGCGCATGGCAAACGCGATTTCTTCACCATGACCAACGACCAGCTGACGAAGACTATCCGTAAAACATCGGAATCAATGACGCTGCTGATCACCGCCATTGCCGGGATTTCGCTACTGGTGGGCGGTGTGGGCGTGATGAACATCATGCTGGTGTCGGTGACGGAAAGAACGCACGAGATTGGCATTCGTCTGTCGGTTGGCGCACGTCCGGCGGACATCATGCGTCAGTTCCTGATTGAGGCGGTGGTGATTTGTACCCTTGGCGGCCTGATCGGCATTGTCGGATCCGGCGTGGCAGGGCTGATTTTTTCTCAGGTTACGCAGGAATTTACCATGATTTTCACCTGGCCGCCGATCCTTTTAGCCTGCGGTTTCTCGGCGCTTATCGGTCTCGGCTTCGGCTTTTTCCCGGCACGTAACGCCGCGCGTTTGCATCCGACAGAGGCGCTGGCACGCGAATGAACAAACTGAATTTACTCTCAATGGCAGTGATGACGTTACTGATCACCGGCTGTGGTCAGGCGCTGAAAAGCGAATACCAGCGGCCGATGCTGTCGGTGCCGCAAACCTGGCGGGTGCAGGATACCGGCGAGGGCGTGGCGAAATTTTCTCCGCACTGGTGGGATAACTTTGATGACCCGCAGCTGTCACGGCTAATTGTTTCCGCGTTGCAAAGCAATAACGATCTGGCGTTGGCGGGCATAAAACTGCGGCAAGCGCTGCTGACGGCGGGTATCTCAGATCTGAATCTGACCCCTGATTTTTCTGCCAATGCATCGGCCAGCAACACCAAAAATATGCGCCGCGAGACCACGCCGGTCGAAAGTTACACCAACTCACTGTCGGCCTCTTATGAGCTGGATCTGTGGGGGAAACTGGCGCGCACCCGCGAGCAGTCCGACTGGCTGGCAAAAGCCTCGGAGCAGGATTTGCAGGCCACCGCACTGACGCTCATCGGAACCACTTCACAGCTTTACTGGCAGATTGCCAGCCTGAATCAGCAGATCAGTAATTTGCAGCAAAGCCTGGCGATTGCGCGGAAAACCGTGGTGATGGTGACGTCACGCTGGAAAGCCGGTGATCTCGGTCAACTGGATTATTTGCAGGCACAGCAAACGGTGCTGAGCCGCGAAAACAACCTGCGCGATTTGTATCAACAGCGCGATGAAAACCGTAATGCACTGGCGATTTTACTTAGCCGTCCGCCGGGTCAATACCTTGCAGAGCGTCAGTCGCTGGATATTCATCAGAGCGTGCCTGTGGCGCAGCGTTTACCGCTTGAAGTAATCGCCAGAAGGCCGGATGTGCAGTCGGCTGAGATGAATCTGCGTGCGGCGCTGGCCGGTTCGGACGTCGCACGGCTGAGCTTTTATCCGTCGCTGACGCTGAATGCGTCACTGAATGCCGGGGCTTCTGTGTTTCAGCAATGGTTCAGCAATCCGGCCAGAACGCTTGGATCTGCGCTCAACTTGCCGTTTATCGAATGGAACAAAGTACGGCTGACCGTTGAACAATCCGGTCTGGATGTACAAACCGCGGCGATTCAGTTCCGCAGCGCATCGTACAGCGCGTTGCAGGATATCGACAATGCCATGTCGCAGCGCCTGACCTATCAGCAGGAAAAACAGCGACAGCTGGAAGATCTGGTATTAAGCCAGCAGCGGCTGGCGCTGGTGGAAAGCCAGTATCGTCACGGTTCGGTGGCGTATCAGACGCTGCTCGACGCGCAGAACACCTTGCTGGACAGCCAGAACACGCTGGTAACCACGCAATATAACTACCTGTATTCAACCATGAAACTCTGGCTGGCGCTGGGTGGCGGGGAAGACAACACATTGAGTCAACAAGGATAAAGCATGCAAAAGGATGTTTTACAGACGGCAGACACGCCGCGTCGGGTGGTTGTGACCGGTTACGGTGCGGTGACCCCGCTGGGGTTGAACTCCGCCGTAAGTTGGGCCGCGATCATGGATTACACTCCTGGTTACCGCTACTGCGACAAATCAGCTGCCGGGATTAAATCGCGTTTTTACGGTCTGATTGATCATGAACCTTCGCTCAAAGGCGTGCCTGCGGCGATCCGTCGCCGCCTGCCGCGTTATGCACGGCTGACGCTGGCGTCCGCGCGGGAAGCGATGCAGATGGCGTTTGGCGATGACAAGCCGGAGCAACATTACGATTTGCGCGACTGTGGCGTCATTATGGGTACCGGCTGGGCGGGCCAGGATGAAACTCAGCTGCATTACGAAGACTATCTGCGTACCGGTATGGGATCTCCTTTTGGCTGCTTTTTCTCCATGCCGAATTCCGCCACGGCGGCAGTCAGTTTGCTGTGGGGATTGCGTGGCTATCAGAACACGCCGGTTGCGGCTTGTGCGACCGGAACTATCGCGGTCGGCGACGCTTTCGAACTGATCCGCAGTGGCCGGGCCAGCATGATGCTGGCGGGTGCGGGAGAATCACTGCGTTCTGATTCGGCGGTATGGAATATCGACGTGCTGGGCGCGCTGGCCAGTGAACAGGAAGCGATCACCCGCGCCTGTTGCCCGTTCAGCCTGCATCGCAACGGTTTTGTGCTCAGCGAAGGTGCTGCGGTGCTGTGTCTGGAAGAACGGGAATCGGCCGTTGCGCGCGGCGCAAACATTCTCGGTGAGATTCTGGGTTACGGCAATTTCTCAGATGCGTTTGATTTTACCGCACCGGCTGAAGACAAAATTGCGCGGGTGCAAACCATCCGCCATGCGCTGGCGCAGGCCGGTATTGCCGCCAGCGATCTGGATTATATCAATGCGCACGGCACCTCTACGCCACTCAACGATCTCAATGAAACCGAAGCAATCAAGATTGCGCTGGGAGAAACGGCGGCTTATAGCACCCCGTGCTCAAGCACCAAATCCTATACCGGACATCTGATCGCGGCGGCTGGCAGTTTTGAATCAATCATCTGCCTGCAGGCACTTGAGCATCAGATCATACCTGCGACCTGCCATCTCGATGCGCCCGATCCTGCGTGCGATCTGGATTACGTCCCCAATGTGCATCGCCCGGCGGTACTGAACACCACGCTGAACCTGAGTTTCGGCTTCGGCGGGGCGAACGCCGCGCTGGTGATCGGAAGGGGAAAATAATGCTGGCGGCTGACACTTTGCGTTACAGCCTGTCTGATGCCGAACGCTGGGCGGCATTTTCCGGTGATTACAATCCGATCCATTTTGATGCTGCTGAGGCGCAGCGTCTTGGTCTGACCGGATTATGTGTTCACGGAATGCGCGCGATGCTGGATATGAAATCGGCGCTGAGTACTTCGCGGGAAAAGCACGGGGTTACGGCAGACGGACTGATGTTCACCAGCCGTCTACGCGAACCGGTGTTGTGCGACACGCTGTATCAGCTGCCGGTGCGCGAAACGCTGCGTGATGACAGGGTGCAGCTGAGCGCAAGCTTGCGTCATGCGCAGACACAGCAGGCCAGCATCAGCAGCAAACTGACGCCGACGCAGGCACTGGAGCTGTCACCGGTCACGCAGGTGAATACGCTGGGCGCGCAGGAACTGGCAACGCTGCATACGCAGTTTCTGGCTGTCGGCAGTCCGGTGGTTCCGCCGTGGAGTTTTCTCGACGCGGTGCTGTTTCGCCAGCTGGTGAACGCCCCGCAGACGCTGGAAACCGTGCACAGTCTTTTACCGTCGGTTCATGCGACCCGCCTGGGTGACGTTTTTACTCTGGTACAGGTGGTGCAGACGCATCATGAAACGCATTTTTCCCCGCGATTACTGACGCAGACAGAACAGGAACCGCGTTTCGGCGCGATACATTACGCCATCCTGCCGACGCTGGTCATGGGCGAAAAACAGCGCGGGCTGGTGCTGCTGGCAGGCATTCAGGCATGGCAGGACGCTGAACCGCTGATGTCCGTCGCGGTCACGCTTAAAACCGGACCGCTGACTGAATGACACACTAATTTTTCATAAAAAAGAAATACAAATTAATCACTTAAAGGAATAAACATGCCGAATTATGATGAGGTTTACAGCAAGGTTTGCGAGATGCTGTGTGACGCGAAGGATCTTGAGCAGGAAGATCTCACCCCGGACATGCCCTTGTATCAGCTCAAACTCGATAGCCTGGATTACGTTGAACTGATGGTGCTGGCGAAGAAAGAGTTTGGCGTCACCATCGAGGCTGATTTGTTCGTCGATAACGTGAACATTACGGTGCGTGAGCTGTGCCAGTATCTCAGCGAAAAAGCCACTAAGCCATGAAAGAAGTCATGGAAAATCAATGGATTTTAATCACCGGTGGCAGCCGGGGGATCGGACGCGCCGCCGTACAGCGTCTGGCGAAAGAATGGAATGTGGTATTTACCTGGTGTCAGGGCGAAAGCGCCGCGCATGAGGTGGAGCTGGCCTGTGCGGGGTTGCCCGGCCGGGTCGAAAGTCATCAGTGCGACGGGCGTGATGAGCAGGCCGTTATACATCTGGCCACTGACCTGCTGGCACGCTACGGCGCGCCGCACGCCGTGGTACACAATGCGGGTATCACGCTTGATGCGCTGCATATCCACCAAAACGCCGATAACTGGCGTAAAGTCATGGACACCAACTTAAACGCCATCTTCTACTGGAACAGCCAGTTAGTTGAACCGATGATGATGCAGGGCGGTGGTTCGGTGGTAATGATGTCGTCGGTGACGGGGATAAAGGGTAACAGTGGGCAGAGCGCTTATGCGGCGAGTAAGGCGGCGATGATCGGCCTTGCGCGAACGTTATCGGTAGAACTGGGGCGCTTTAACGTTCGGATTAACTGCCTGCTGCCCGGTTATATCGACACCGAAATTCTCGCTGATATGCCTAAAGACAAGCTTGTTGCGCTGCGTAAAACGATTCCGATGAAACGTTTCGGAAAGGTGGACGAAGTGGCAGGCGCGGTGGCGTGGCTGGTCAGTGAAGACAGCACGTACATGACCGGACAAAGTCTCATTCTGGACGGTGGTCTTTCCGCCTGATCTCCCGTTACGTCTGCCTGATCAAAACAGGACGCATTGCGTCCTGTTTTTTTTTATTTCCGCGCTGTCTCAGGTTGTTCCTGCTTTGCTAATCCCCGCCGTAGCCGCGAAAAAACGACTGGTGGTTGCCAGATCGCCGTTTATTCGGCACAACTTTCGGATGTTAAGCTATACACTTGAAATAAACTTCTCGCCCGCCCTGAAAATGCGTAAAAAGCCTCAGAAATTTCCTTGTAAAAAATTCCTGCCACAGGCAGGATAAAATGCCTCCGTAGCACCGAAAATGAGAGGGTGTTAAAGGATAAACGCGAAAATACGCCATGCTGATTGCCACGTACTTGATCTGTTAATATAGTTCACAACAGTTTAAAACCGTGAATTATTTTAAATTACGCCTACGTTATGGCGAATATGATATAAACTTAATTGTCAGTGATGATAACCATAAAGCTTTGATTTTTATTTTATTTGATGGCGTTTGGTTTAGGACGTATATTGAAAATGAATGAATTGACTTTATACGCATCACTTTAAGGAGGGCCTTAACCACACAGGGATATTAAAAACCCCTGTTATTAAACGATGAATTAATGAACCGTTGTGCAGCAGGCGATCACTATTTCCATTTTCGGAAAAGTGTTGAATGATGAGTGCCACCGAAATCAATACTTATCCGGGACACTATGAACATGAAGAGGCACTATGAAAAATCGTAAATATCTGACTCCGTCTGAGGTTGAGAAACTGCTTGAGGCTACGTTGCGCGGAAGGCACGCAGAACGGGATTATTGCCTGATCTGGATGTGTTTTATCCACGGTTGCCGGGTCAGTGAAATCAGCAGCTGGCGGCTCTCGGATATCGACATGGAAGGCAATAATATCTATATCCACCGGTTAAAAAATGGCTTCTCTACCGTTCATCCCCTCTATATGCGGGAAAGGAAATCGTTAATGCTCTGGATGAATAAAAGAAAGCAATACCGTGGTGCGGATTCCGACTGGTTGTTTCTTTCTAATCGTGGTTCTAAATTATCACGACAGCGCATTTACTGGTTAATAAGAAATTATAGTCAGGCCGCTAATCTAACTATTAACGCCCATCCGCATATGTTAAGACACGGCTGTGGTTTTGCGCTGGCAGACAGAGGGATTGATACCCGCTTAATTCAGGATTATTTAGGTCATCGTAATATTCAGAACACGGTTTTATATACGGCGAGTAACGCCAAAAGATTTAAAGAAGTCTGGTAGCCAACCTGTAATTAATTGTTTCAATGGGGTCATTTTGAACTAAATTGGAGCATACTCTAATCAGCCGGTAAATTTCTGTCAATACTGAGTGCCACCCTCCGCAGAAGTTTATTAAAATCATATAAAATTCAGTTTCTTATAGATTAATTTGTTAATTCGACATACCGGAAGTCTCTCGGTTTTTTCTTACATCCCCTTCGCTTGATTTCTCACGCCATACTCACTCTGCCGGCAAATACTTTAGTTTTATCTCATAATAACCCCATATAAAAGCATTAGATTCTGCACAAAATTCCATATTTAGCACAATAAACCAAAGGAGTCACTTTAGTTCAAAATGAATCGTTTGGGTTTCGGGATTAAACACGCCCGGCGGCTTATTAAGTGGGGTGGAACCTCATGAACTAAATAAAGGAATGACAGATGGTTTTGTCAAAACTAATTCGAACACCGGGAAAGGTGTTTCGATTTGCATTATGTTAATAGGAAAAATTTCGTGAAAAAGAATCTTCTTGCTGTTGCCCTGATCGCGTCTTCTGCATTCGCTTCTTCCGCTTTTGCAGCAGATGGCGCCGTTAACTTCACTGGCACTATCACAGATGCGGCTTGTACGATCGATACTGCTTCTCAAAACCAGGATGTCTTCCTGGGTAATATCGCCCGTACCGCGTTCCCTGTTGCGGGTTCACTGGCCGCTGCCAAAAAATTCACTTTAGTTCTGACCGACTGCCCTGACACCGTGACCGGTGCGACCGTGCGTTTCGACGGTACTCAGGTTTCTGGTGACAACACCGTGCTGGCGCTGACTGCCGGTGACAACACTGCCTCAGGCGTAGGTATTCAGATTTCTGACAACCAGAACAAAGTGGTTCCGTTGTACGAAGACTCCTCTGTTTATCCGCTGGTCAGCACCGGTCCTAACAATCTGGACTTTAGCGCTCGTTACATCTCCCTGACCGACTCAGTCACCGTGGGTGATGCAAACGGCGTGACTCAGTTCACCGTGGTTTATCAATAAGCCCTTTTGATTCGCTTCAGTTGAATTAAGTCAGACCAGGGGAGTGCATGCCCCTGGTCTATTTGAATGGTTAAGACAGGCAGGGACACGATGAAAACATGGCGCGCTACAGCGGTGGCAGCATTATTAATGACCTTCGGCATGGCCGCACAGGCGGGTGTCGTGGTCGGCGGCACGCGTCTCATCTATGACGGCGGCAAGAAAGAATCCTCCATCAATATCAGTAACCCCGATAAAACGCCTTATCTGATCCAGTCCTGGGTGGATGGCGCTGAAAACGGCAAAACAGCATCGGCTGACAAAGCGCCGTTCATCGTGACTCCACCTTTATTCCGCCTTGATGGTAATCAGCAAAACATTCTGCGCGTAGTGCGTGCGGGCGGTAATTTGCCCGAGACCAAAGAGTCGCTGTACTGGCTGAACATCAAATCGATCCCTTCCGCCGAGAAGCGAGAAAACACCCTGCAGATTGCCGTGAAAACGCGCATCAAGCTGATTTTTCGCCCGTCCGGCGTGAAAAGTACGCTGGAAGAGTCCGCTAAAACGCTGACATGGAAACGCATCGGTAACCGCATTCAGGTGACCAATCCGTCGGCGCATTACATCACTTTCTTTAACGTGAAAATCAATGGCGGCGCGATGAAGAACGTCACCATGGTCGCACCGCAGTCTGATGCCAGTTTTGACTTACCGGCCGGCGTCACCGGCGGCTCACTGAGCTGGCAATTCATCAACGATTACGGAGGCACCAGCAAACCTTTTATTGCCAGTCTCTGACCTGAATTAATGACCAGAAGAAATCTGTCACGGCGGTAAACAAGGAAGGCGAGGGAGTAGCGCCAGAAATTCTGGCTGCGTTGCAAACATGGAATTAACAAAATGAAGAACAAAACGAAAAGTCATAATTCGACCGGCTTTACGCGTTCCCGGCTTGCCTGGCTGGTGTCGTGCCAGATAGCAATGTTAATGGGCGGAACACCTCTGGCCAGCGCAGCGGAATATTTCAACCCGGCCTTACTGGAAATCGATAATCCTGCACAGGGTAATGCCGATCTGTCGATTTTCGAAGAGGGGGATTTACAGCCGCCAGGCACTTATCGTGTTGATATTTATCTGAATGGTTCAGCGGTCGATACCCGTGACGTAAAATTTACCCTGACAACGGATACGGCGGGTAAGCAAAGCCTGCAGCCCTGTCTGAGCGGCGAACTGCTGCGAGATATGGGCGTGAAGATTGGCATGTTCCCCGGTATCCAGGCTACAGACGAGTGTGCCAATTTCACCGGTGCGATAGCGCAATCCTCTGCTGCTTTCCGCTTCGATCAGCAACGGCTGGATCTGAGCATTCCCCAGGCGGCGCTGAATTCGCAGGCGCGCGGTTACGTGTCTCCTGACAAATGGGAACCGGGCATTCCGGCTTTGCTGATGAACTACAGCTTCAGCGGCGCGAACACCGAAGCGCGGGAAAACGACGCTCGTAACAGCAATACCTATTACCTGAATCTGCGTTCCGGGGCGAATCTGGGTGCCTGGCGTTTGCGTAACTATTCCACCTGGAACCGCGACAGCAATGGCACTGACCACTGGGATTCCATCAATACCTATTTGCAACGTGATATCCAGGCGCTGCGGGGTCAGCTGACGTTAGGCGAAAGTAACTCACCGACCGAAGTGTTCGATACGGTTCCGTTTCGCGGTTTGCAGCTGGCCTCTGACGACGATATGTTGCCGGACAGTATGAAAGGCTACTCGCCGGTGGTGCGTGGCATTGCGAACAGTAATGCGCAGGTGACCATCCGCCAGAACGGGTATGTCATCTACCAGAGTTACGTGCCTGCCGGGCCTTTTGCCATTTCAGATCTCTATCCGACAGCGGGCAGTGGCGACCTGAATGTGACGATTAAAGAAGCCGATGGCAGTGAGCGAAATATGGTGGTGCCTTTCGCGTCGGTGCCTGTGCTTCAGCGCGAAGGACATCTGAAATACAGCTTCACCAGCGGTCAGTACCGCTCGTATAACGATAACGTCGAAAAGACGCCGTTCACTCAGGGCACCGCGATTTATGGTTTATCGCACGGTGCGACGGTGTATGGCGGCTTGCAGGCGGCCAGCAAATATCAGTCGGTGGCGATGGGGCTGGGTCAAAACCTCGGCAGCATCGGTGCGCTTTCCGCAGACGTGACGCAGGCCTGGACTAAACAGAAAGACGCGCCAAAAGACAGCGGTCAGTCTTACCGTCTGCGTTACGGCAAAAGCTTTGTCGAGTCAGGCACCAACTTCAGCCTGGCCAGCTACCGCTATTCCACCGCCGGTTTTTATACCTTGCAGGAAGCGCTGGAAAGCTACTCCGGCGGCAGCGGATATTACAGCGATCACAAGAAAAGCCGCGCTGAACTGACCCTGAGCCAGAACTTGTGGGAAAAGGGCGGTGCGCTTTCGCTGAGTCTGGTTAAAGAAGAATACTGGAATAATAACCGGTCAACCCAGTCGGGCAGCGTGGGCTACAACAACACCTGGGAAGGCATTTCCTGGGGGGTTAACTACACCTACAACCGCAATGGCACGGACAGCAACGGCAACCGGACCTATTACACCGATCAGATTGTGGCCGTCAACATCAGCGTGCCGTTGAGCAAATGGCTGCCGGGCAGTTACGCCACCTATAACCTTAACAGCAGTAAAAACGGCAATACCTCACATAACGTCGGGCTGAGCGGCACAGCACTGCGTGATGACAATTTGAATTACAACATCAGTCAGGGTTACACCACGCAGGGGCAGGGTGCGAACGGCTATGCCAGCGCAGACTATAAAGGCGGTTACGGCGAAGTGAATGCCGGTTACGGCTATGACCGCACCCAGCGCCGTATGGATTACGGTCTGCAGGGCGGCATTTTGTTGCACGAAAATGGCGTGACCTTCTCGCAACCGCTGAGTGAAACGGTGGTGCTGGTGAAAGCGCCGGGCGCCGACGATGTCAGCATCGCCAGCAATACCGGGGTTAAAACAGACTGGCGCGGCTATGCGGTGGTGCCTTACGCCACGGCGTACCGGCGTAACCAGATTTCCCTTGATACCTCAACCTTGCCGGACAATGTCGATATGACGCTGACCAGCACCACGGTGATCCCAACGCGTGGCGCGGTGGTGCGTGCGGACTTTGATCCGAACGTCGGCCAGCGTGTGCTGATGACACTGACCCGCGCCAACGGCGAGCCGGTGCCATTTGGTGCCACCGCAGGCGTGAACAACGGTGGCAAGGAGAACAGCAGCATTGTCGGAGACGGCGGGCAGGTTTATCTGTCAGGCATGTCCGACAGCGGCACGCTGACAGTGAAATGGGGTAATTCAGCGGCGCAGTCCTGTCAGGTGAACTATCGCCTGCCTGAACAACCGGCCACGTCGGGTATTCAACTTATTAACGGAGACTGCCGGTAAGGCGGAACATGGAAATGACCGATCGTATGAATCAATTATCAACAGACGTGACTTCACCACGCCAGCCAATCCTCCGCCGCGTGTCCGGGGGTAAAAAGGGTGCATTGTTCGGGCTGATGCTGGCCGGTGGCATACTGAGCGCCAATGCGCAGGCAAGTGACTGCGCCCCGACTGACGGGACAAAATCTTATACGTTCAACATGAGTTATTTGTTAACCGACCCGACCCAAAACACGGCCGGAAAGATCGTTAACAACGCCTATCAGTGGAACCTCAGCGGTAACTACAATGTTACCTGTTCCTGCACTGGCAGCTATGTCGGGGGTTACGTGACCGCAAAAGTGCCGGATACCGGGCTGGCGTACGCCGACGGTGACCTGAATTATTACAGTATCAACGAGTTTCTCGCCGTGGCCAGTCAGGTTTATATCGCCGGAGGAGTTGGCGATTTTAAATCGACGCCGTTCACCAGTGTCAGCAACCAGAATACCGCCGCCAACTGCGCCCGATATCCTTATGCCACCGGCGCACGCGGCACCATTTCACTCTATTTCCGCCGGCCTTTTGTCGGTGTACAAACCATTCCGCTGACCAAAGTAGTGGATGTGTATATCGCTTCTGATCCGACGACGCAGTCGGCCGTTCCTGTCTCGACCGTCTGGATGAGCGGCACAGTGACTGTGCCGCAGTCGTGCGTTATCAATGGCGGTGGCGTGATCACGGTACCGTTCGACGACATCTTGTCGGGCGATATCGCCACCAAAGGTCAGATGGCGAAAAACTTCACGCCGAAAAACGTCAATTTCAACGTGGCCTGTACCAATATTTCCGAGGGCGTCAATGTCAGCCTCTCTTTCCAGGGAACGCCGGATGCCAACGATCCGACCGCACTCTCGACCACTAACGCCGATGTGGGCGTCAGGATCCAGGACAGCGCGGGTGCCACCGTGGCACCGCTCAGCGGCCGCTTACCGCTGACGATGGATTACGCTACTCAGGTGGGAACGTCGCAGATTAACTTATTTCCGATTAACACCAGTGGTAAAGAGCCGGGCACCGGTGATTTCACCGCCACCGCGACCATCCGCGCAGAAATACAGTAATTCCGGGACGTGACCGGTAAGGGAATATCACCATGATGAAAGGCTTAACGGCATTTGTAATCACTAAGGGAAAAGCATCGGCGCTGGTTCTGGCGCTTGGACTGGGGCTGACGGCCAGCACGCTGTGGCAAACAGCCAGCGCGGACACCGTGCTGAATATCACCGGCAATATTAAAGCGTCGCCGTGCACGATCAGCCTGCCTTCCGGCGGAATGAATGTGGATCTGGGGCAGAAGATTCTGGCCTCGTCGATGGCAGAGGCCGGCTCATCATCAGACTGGAAACCTTTCTCGATTGCGCTGACGGCGTGTCCGGCCTCGACCTCCGAAGCCACCATGACCGTCAACGGGACGCCGGATGAGACTGAAAGCGACATGTACGCCAACACCGGCAGCGCCACGCAGGTGCAAATTCAGCTGGAAACCAGCGACGGTACGGCACTGGGAAACGCGGCGCAGAAAGTTCAGAACATTGACACCGCCACCCGCAGTACCACGTTTGATATGCGCGCCCGGGCATACAGCGCGCAGGGGAAGGTGACGCCGGGAACGATTGTCGGCAGCGTGCAAGTCACGTTTACCTACCAGTAAGCCCATTTGAACGATCAGCAACTGAGGAAAATCAGCAAGTACCATGAATAAGAACCATCAATAAGAACCATCAATAAAGAACGTAAGGATTTTGTCCCGGATTATGTTCCTGTCGGGAAGTGACTGAGAAAACAAGGAAGCTATGATGAACAGTGTCGAAAACCTCACGCCGGGTCATGGTACCCATGACGCTTTCAGCCGAAATTTACCGGTGGAAGGCGTATTGATTATGGACGCTTGTCCCGTTACAGCTCTGGGCATGAAGCGTGTACTGACCGGTTCCTGCGGCATCACAAAATCCGTCAATTATGTACAACGCCTTGCGGATATCCCGGCGGCCATCGCCCGCTCGTTACCGGCCCTGCTTATCATGGATATCTGCGGCGAAAAGGAATCGGTGCTTGATGGCCTGCTGTTGCTGGCCCATCTGCAAGATTCACATCCGGAGATGAAAATCATCATCTGCACTGATTTCAGCGATCATCGCGTGCTGGAACTGCTGGCGTCCTCTCCGGCCAACGGTGTGTTACTTAAACACGAGCCGGAGCTGGCGCTGGTGCAGTGTGTTTTTGACGTGATGACCGGTGGGGAGCAGTGGCTTAGCCCGAAAGCAAAGAGGCTGGTGACGAACACTGCGATGAAAAACCCGGCACTCACCGCCCGTGAACTCGAGGTGCTGACCTGTCTTTTCTCGGGTATGAGCGTTTCCAGCGTCGCGCAGACGCTGTATCGCGATATCCGCACGGTGAGCACACATAAGCGCAATGCGATGACGAAACTGGGTTTTCACAATGACAGTGAACTTTTTGCCCAGGGCACATGGATGGCGAAGATTGGTCCGGCTGCCAGCCATTAATCCCGGTGGCAAAAGGGCATCCGCAAATGGAACGGTGTCGGGAAATGAAGCCCGGCAGCAAGGAGCAAGAGAGTTATGTATCATACTCATACATCGACCCGCGCCGTGGCGCTGATGGACAGCCAGCCGCTGACGCTCTCCGGACTGTCATCACTGATTAAGTCCATTGATAGCGGCTGCGATATCCGCGTGAAAGAAACATGTCTGGAGAAAATCTCAGAAGCCCTGATGTATCACTCCGTGGATATTCTGGTGACAGACCTGCAAAGCGCGCAGGAAAACCTGCACCAGGGGCTGGATATTCTGCTAAATCTGAGTGAGCAATTTCCCCGTCTGGATATCGTGGTCTATACGCTTTGCCATAACGGCAACGAACTGCGAAAGCTGGTCAACCAGCGCAATATCAGTCTGATCGCACGCGGTGAATCGCTGAGCGACACCGAAGATTATTTCAGACAGGCATTTGCCCGAAAGCGCGTCTTAAGCCCGCGGATCTGTTGTGACCTGGTGCGTCTGACTGAACAAAATATAAAGGTTTCCGCGCGGATCACGCGAAGCGAAACTGAGGTGCTCAGGCATCTGTTTAACGGCATGGACCTGCGTGAAATTGCGCAAGCTAAGCAGCTGAGCATCAAAACGATCAGTGCGCACAAATGCAATGCGATGCGCAAACTGGGAGTGAAAACCGATTCCGAGCTGTTCCTGATGTTGAAAAACATTTGTTAAATAACAGGAGTTAAAAAAAGGTGCTGAACAGGCCGTGAAGGGGAAAGGCCTGCGGGCGGAGGAAATGCCCCTTCATAAATAAAGCGGGCATTCCCGTTTTGGGGCGCAGAACACGATGACTATATATTGATGGCCCTGAACCGCTCGGCATTACTTGCCGTGTAAATAACAGTATTCTGAATATTTCTGTGGCCGAGATAATCCTGAATCAGCCGGGTGTCACATCCTTTATCTGCCAGCGCAAACCCGCAGGCATGCCGGAGCATATGGGGGTGAACATTGACATTGATACCGGCTTGTTTTCCATAGTTGCGTATTAAACGGTAGATCTGCTGGCGGGAGATCTGACCACCGTGTCGTGAGAGAAATAACCACTCAGTGTCTGAATCAAGATATTGTGAACGTACTTTCAGCCAGTCTTTAATTGCCTTTACCTCGCGGATTTGTAACGGGTGATGGACCGAAAAACCATTTTTCAGACGGGATATGTGAATTATATTCGTTGCCAGCTCAATGTCGTTTACCCGTAACTTTGTTAATTCACTGACGCGAAGGCCATGAATAAAACACATTAATAACATGCATTTATCTCTGACTGCGTTCTTTCCGACCGCAGTTGCGGCGATCAGTTTCTCAATTTCCAAATGAGTGAGGTATTTTCTCCCTGCCATTGTCCTAATCCTTTGAGTAATTCTTTTATTCTACAGGTTGTTGTGTTTCATACGCGATGGTGAGCTATTTAAGCATTAGATTATACATTCAGCAAATGAATTATTAACACTAAGTATTATTCGCCGGCTTATGTAATTAAATGTCGGGATTCATGTTGGGCTCGTCACACCAGGCCTGAATGGCCGACTCATCAGGCCAGAATGTCAGAGCCCCGATGGATGAGCGCCGTGTTGTAGGTAGCCCAGCTGGTGATTTTGAACTTTTTTTGCCACGTGATATCGCTGCAGGATCAGGAGTGTGGTGATCTGATCCTGACTACCGTCAAAAGTTCGATTTATTCAACCAAGCCCGAGCTATGGCAAAATAACACACTCCACAGATATGTTTTTTTTAAATAAAGAAAATTTATTTTATATCATCCAGGATTCTTCTTGGCTAATATCCTTAGTTACTTTTTAATTGTTGAGTTAAATATTTTAGAGTAAGCCCTATTTCGTTTAAAACTCAATTATATAAAATACTATAAAAACCAAACAAACAACATAAAACACTACGCAAGCGGTGATTGTGTAGTTTTAATATTTACATTTTCAATGATTATCGACACAAAAAAAATCAAAATTTTAATTATCATTTTCCCACTTGAGTCATGGTCATTACGGTTTGATTACTTAACTTAAGTAATCGCTTTTAACATGATTACAAATAGGGAAATTTGAATGAAAAAGAATCTACTTATCGCTGGAAGTTTGTTCGCTATCTTTGCTTCAAGCCATGTGCCAATAGCGTCAACTAACACCATATCGTTCCATGGTGAAGTAACGGATGAGACCTGTTCATTGATGGTAAATGGGAATGAGGCTCCAGCTGTTATTTTATTACCTACCGTTTATGCAGGAGACGTGGCCGCAGCGGGTGATGTTGCCGATGCGGCTTCATTTAATATGGGGGTGTCTGGTTGTACTGGCAGCTCTACGGCTACAAATATCAGCACAGTTTTCGTTGGCAACCTTGTGGATAATACACATACTGGTACAGCTCAGAATGTGACAATGCAGCTACCAGATACTGGCGCTCAACCGATAGCTCTGACTTCACGTTACACCGCGCAGTAAGACCTTTCTCTTGCATCCGGTGAAACTGAAGCAACCTCTGCTTTCTCGGCGCAATCTTACGCAACTGGGGCTGCCACTCCAGGTACCGTTGCTGCATCCGTTCAATATGCGATCAGTTATCAGTAGAAATTAGCCCCCCAAGAAAAATAATGATTAGTGAAGAATATAAGTATTGGCAGGTGAAATGAATGCTCAAACGTTTCATGCCAATATTGCTGTGATTTAAATATCCTTTTTAAGGTGTTTTAGAAATGCTAAATCAGATAGCAACAGTGATAATCAACACTTTAATATTAAAAAAATCTAAAACTTATATTTTTTGATATTATCATTATTTTTATTTTCAAAATTATTTTCAAGCGTCACAATGATTGGTAATCGTAAAATATATCCTTCAGGAAGCCGTTCTGTCGTTCTGGAATTTAGAAATAAAGATACAGTAACTTATGCTGCTCAGGTCTGAGCTTGATGATGGTGACGTTAATTTCACTCCACAAACAGGATATGCACCATTTATAGCATCGCCATCGCTATTCAGGATATTGTCAGGTAGTGGTCAAGTGATGCGGCTCGCGTTTAATCAGTCAAAAAATTTACCCACAGATCGCGAATCATTATTTAGTTTTAATTTCTTAAAGATACCACCGGCTAATGCACAGAATAAAGATGGTGATAAAAGCAACAAAATGCTTATGTACAAAAAACAGTCTTAACGTGGGATAATTTCCGTTTTCCAGGCGGGCCCCGTATTGTACGACCATCCGCTGCTAATGGATTTACACCCGCAGCTGGTTACCAGCGCTGCCAGTGGCAAACCGCCGCTCGATGTTCATATCCTGCCGCGCGATGCGCACTGGCAACGACTGCTGCATTCACTGATCGCCGAAATGAAGCCAGCGATCATCGCCAGTTTTGTCCGGTTTGTAACAGCGTTCAGGTCGCCAGCGTGGTGCATATCGGTAGTCAAAATGACGATCTGCGCTATCTTCATTGTAATCTGTGTGAAAGCGAGTGGTACGTTGCGCCGGATAAATGCACTAAGGGTGGTAAAAGCAGAAAGTTGCGGCGACTGCGGCACCGGGCTGAAGCTGTTTTATCAGCAGAAAGATCCGGCAGTGGAACCGGTCGCCGATGACCTTGCCACGTTGGTGCTAGATGCGCGTATGGAGCAGGAAGGCTTTACCCGCAGCAGCCTGAATCCTTTTAATTTCCAGGTGAATAATTTTTCGGGTGATTAAGCGGACTTTGTTTAGCGAACCAATGGAGAGAGCGTAATGAAATTGATCGGCAATTATACCAGCCCGTATGTGCGTAAAATCTCGGTTATTATGCTGGAAAAAGGCATTACGTTTGAGTTTATCAATGAATCGCCCTGGCATGACGAGAGTCCTGTGCCGCAATACAATCCGCTGGGTAAAGTGCCGGCGTTGGTAGTTAAACCTGATGAGATCTGGTACGACTCTGCATTGATTGCCGAATATCTCGATCAGCTGGATATTGCCCCGGCGTTGCTGCCTTCTGACAGACTGGCATCGCTGAAAGTGCGTCAGATTGAAGTGCTGGCCGATGGCGTATGCGATGCGGCGCTGATAATCGTGCGTCAACAGATGCTGCCGCCGGAACAACAGTCGGAAAGCGAGCTGCTGCGCCAGCGTAATAAAATTCAGCGCGGGCTGGATGCGCTGGAAAAACATGCGGCACAGAGGGAGTGGTTGAACGGCGAGAGCCTGACGCTGGCCGATATCGCCACCGCCTGCACCATCGGTTATCTTAATTTTCGCCGCGTGGTGCCGAACTGGTGCGTCGAGCGCCCATCATTAGTTAAACTGGCTGAAAAAATGTTTCAGCGCGAGAGTTTTGCCCGGACGGTTCCGCCTTCGGCATAAGAAAGGGAGCCGAAAATGGCTCCCCTACGACAGACTAAATGAAAATCTCAGCGGGCGGTATTTTTACCGCCCGTTGCAAAGATTTACCACCCTCGCATTACTGCAACAGCGAAATATCCGCGACCTGCAGGAACAGCTCACGCAGCTTAGATAACAGCGTCAGGCGGTTGATCCGCACTGCCTGGTCGTCCGCGTTTACCATCACTTTATCGAAGAAGTTGTCCACCGGCTTGCGCAGTTGCGCCAGCTCGATTAGCGCATCCTGATAGCGGCCTTCCGCGAAGAACGGTTGCAGTTTGCTGGTCAGCGCGGTGACGAATGTCGCCAGCTGAATCTCTTCATTTTCCTTCAGCAGTGACGCCTGCACGCTGTCGTTCAGCGTTTCAGTCGATTTTGCCAGGATATTCGAGACGCGTTTGTTAGCTGCGGCCAGCGAAGCGGCCTCTTCCAGCGTGCGGAAGTGCGAAACCGCCTTCATGCGCGCATCAAAATCAGCCGGACGGGTTGGGCGACGTGCCAGTACCGCCTGCAGAGTATCAATGCTGTGACCTTCCTCCTGATACCAGCTACGGAAGCGACCGAGCATAAAGTCGATTACGTCATCGGTAACCTGCGCGTTGGTCAGCTTGTTGCCGTAAAGACGCACCGCCTCTTCCGCCAGCGTTTGCAGGTCGAGTGGCAGATTTTTTTCGACGATAATACGCAGTACGCCCAGCGCCGCACGACGCAGTGCAAAGGGATCTTTATCGCCTTTTGGATGTTGTCCGATACCAAAAATACCGGCCAGCGTATCCATTTTATCGGCAATCGCCAGCGCACAAGCCACCGGGTTTGACGGCAGATCGTCACCGGCATAGCGCGGCTGATATTGCTCGTTCAGCGCCACGGCAACGTCTTCTGCTTCACCGTCATGACGCGCGTAGTGCATTCCCATCACGCCCTGGGTGTCGGTGAATTCGAACACCATATTGGTCATCAGGTCGCACTTCGACAGCAGGCCAGCGCGAGTAGCATGATTCACGTCAGCACCGATCTGCGCGGCAATCCAGCCAGCCAGCGCCTGAATACGGTCGGTTTTGTCACGCAGCGTACCGAGCTGTTTCTGGAACAACACGGTTTCCAGACGCGGCAGGTTATCTTCCAGACGCTTTTTACGGTCGGAGTTAAAGAAGAACTCCGCATCGGCCAGGCGTGGACGCACCACTTTCTCGTTACCGGAGATAATCTGCTGCGGATCTTTCGACTCAATATTGGTAACAAAGATAAAATGCGGCAGCAATTTACCGGCATCGTCGTACACCGGGAAATACTTCTGATCACCTTTCATGGTGTAAACCAGCGCTTCAGCCGGAACTGCGAGGAATTTCTCTTCGAATTTCGCCGTCAGCACTACCGGCCACTCCACCAGCGAGGTCACTTCTTCCAGCAGACTTTCGCTCAGATCGGCATTACCGCCAATGCTGCGCGCTGCGGCTTCGGCATCGGCTTTAATTTTAGCTTTACGCTCGGCGTAATCCGCCATCACTTTGCCGCGCTCCAGCAGAATCTGCGGATACTGGTCGGCGTTATCGATGGTGAATTCCGCTTCGCCCATAAAGCGGTGGCCGCGAAGGGTGCGGGCAGAATCAATGCCGAGAATCGTCGCAGGAATCGACTCATCACCCAGCAGCAGAGTCACGGTATGCACCGGACGCACAAACTGAGTCTCTTTATCGCCCCAGCGCATCAGTTTAGGAATCGGCAGCTTAGACAGTGCGGTTGCCACCATCGCCGGTAACAGCGCCTGTGCAGTTTCGCCTTTGGTCTGTGCGCGATACAGCAGCCATTCACCTTTGTCGGTGCTCAGGCGCTCGGCCTGATCGACGGTAATGCCGCAGCCACGCGCCCAGCCTTCGGCTGCTTTAGTGGCAACGCCATTGGCGTCAAACGCGGCAGCAATCGCCGGGCCACGTTTTTCAACTTCGCGATCCGGCTGGGAGGCGCTCAGATTTGCCACTTTCAGCGCCAGACGACGCGGTGAAGCAAACCAGCTGACCTCACCGTGCGCCAGGTTAGCGGCATCCAGTTCGGCAGTGACATGAGCGGCAAAAGATTCAGCCAGGTTACGCAGAGCCTTTGGTGGCAGCTCTTCGGTGCCGATCTCCACCAGAAACGTTTTTTCAGTCATGGCTGCCTCTTATTTCTTGTTATTGCACATCGGGAAGCCCAGCGCCTCACGAGACGCGTAATAAGCTTCAGCCACGGCTTTAGTCAGGGTACGAATGCGCAGAATATAGCGCTGACGCTCGGTAACCGAGATCGCCTTGCGTGCGTCCAGCAGGTTAAAGGTGTGGCCTGCTTTCAGAATGCGTTCGTAAGCCGGCAATGGCAGTGGTTTTTCCAGCGCCAGCAGGCTCTGTGCCTCTTTCTCGTACTGCTCGAAACAGGTAAACAGGAAATCGACGTCAGCGTATTCGAAGTTATAGGTGGACTGCTCCACTTCGTTCTGATGGAACACATCGCCGTAGGTCGTTTTACCCAGCGGGCCGTCGCTCCACACCAGGTCGTATACGCTGTCCACGCCCTGGATATACATCGCCAGACGCTCAAGGCCGTAGGTGATTTCGCCGGTTACCGGCTTACACTCGAGGCCGCCAACCTGCTGGAAGTAGGTAAACTGCGTCACTTCCATGCCGTTCAGCCACACTTCCCAGCCGAGACCCCAGGCACCCAACGTTGGGTTTTCCCAGTTATCTTCAACAAAGCGGATATCGTGGATAGTCGGATCCATGCCCAGCTCTTTCAGCGAGCCGAGATACAGCTCCTGAATATTGTCCGGTGATGGCTTGATAATCACCTGGAACTGGTAGTAGTGCTGTAAGCGGTTTGGGTTTTCGCCATAGCGACCGTCGGTTGGACGGCGTGACGGCTGCACGTAGGCGGCAGCAATTGGCTCCGGCCCTAACGCACGCAGGCAAGTCATTGGATGAGAGGTGCCGGCGCCGACTTCCATGTCCAGTGGTTGAACAATGGTGCAGCCCTGACGCGCCCAGTAATCCTGCAAGGTCAGGATCAGGCCTTGAAAGGTCTTAGTATCAAACTTTTGCATGATGATTTCGCACGCGATACGAGTGGATTAAAAAAGTGTGCGCCAGTATACCCTTTGACCGCCATTTATGCAGCCCGTGATATTGATTCGTCAGGATTATGCGCGAAATGGCCGCTGGTCAGCGGCCAATCGTTATGCAGCGGCCCGGCTATGCTTACGGCGATCTTCTGCTATCAAAATCACACCATACTGTTTCTGGTCGGGATGGATGCGCCAGATCTGTTCTTCTGGAATACTGTTTTCATCGTAGCGAACGCGGTGGCCATCGAAGGGAAAAAATTTTGCGGCATCAGTATCCAGGGCAAATACCCTGCATTTTTTCGATGACTTGGCGATTTTCTTCCCTTTGGCCTGTGATTTTCTCCATTCCATCGAGTTTACCGTTTTCCTTAATCCACTGGCTTAAACAATACCCTGATGTGCAATAATCAACCAATCGCGCTTAAGTCATCCCAATCGTCTAAGCTGATTCCGATTCACGGCGTCAGAGGTTGTTGAATGACTGCCGCCTGGCTAACCTCTTTTTACGCCTTGAAGCGCCAGTAAAAAGAGGAAGTAATGCCGCAAAAGATTGGCTGGATAGATAATTTACGCGCTGTGGCCTGCCTGATGGTCATCATGATCCATACCACCACCTGGTATATTACCAACAGTCCACAAGTGGCCGAATTCCATTGGGATATTGCCAATCTGCTTAATTCCGCTTCACGAGTCTGCGTACCGATTTTCTTTATGATTTCGGGTTATCTGTTCTTCGGTGAGCGCAGCGCGCAAAACCGCCATTTCTTACGTATTGCGCTGTGCCTGCTGTTTTACAGCGCGGTGGCGCTGGCCTATATCACCTTACTGACGCCGATCAGTGAAGCGATTTCCCTTAAACACTTACTGCAAAAACCGGTGTTCTATCACCTGTGGTTTTTCTTCGCGATTACCGTAATTTATCTGTTGTCGCCGCTGATTCAGGTTAAAACGGTCAGCGCACGCTATGTGGCAATACTGGTGTTAATCGTTGCGGTAGTGGCAAACCCGAATACCGTCGATCAGTCGTTCGGCCCCTTCCATTGGTTGCCAATCAATCTGTATATCAATGGCGATACATTTTACTATGTGCTGTATGCGCTGCTCGGGCGTGCTATCGGCATGATGAATACCGAAAAGCGCGCGCTCAGCTGGCTGGCGGGAGGATTATTTACTGCCTGTGTGATGGGTATTTCCATCGGTACGCGTAAAGAGCTGCATGTTAACGGCGCCTTTTCCGATACCTGGTATCTGTACTGCGGCCCACTGGTGTTTATCGCCGCCATCAGCCTGTTGGTACTGTTCAAAAACTGCCTGAATCAACGCCCGTTACCAATTTTAGCCACCATCTCGCGCAATTCGCTGCCAATTTATGGCTTCCATGCGCTGTTTATTCACTTTATGCGCACCCACGATCTCGATCATACCAGCCAGCCACTGTTGGATATTCCGCTGGTCTTTTTCATTACCCTCGGTGGTAGCTTGCTGCTGGCACTGGGCCTACGCCGCATTGATAAGTATCATCTGGTGAGTTAGGCGATTTCGCGCCGCCGGGATTTTTTGTCCGCCTTGCTGCTTTTTTGCGGTTTGTCGCTGGCCAGCGGGCGCAAACGGTTGATCCGCGGTTTCATAATCACGCGCGGAATGCGCACAAATTTGCGGCGCGGAGTGTTGCTGCGTACCGGACGTTCGTGCCACAGCTTCAGCGCAATGACGGTAAATGCCAGCAACGCGGTCATACCGTTGGCGCACATCACCGGAATATCCCCCATGCGATAGCCGTACCACGTCCAGCAAGAAACGCCGAAGAACAGCGCCGCCCACATGCCCAGCGATAAGCCACTGGTATCCTTATTTTTAATAATATGCAGCACCTGCAAGAAAAACGAACCGGTGGTCACCCAGGCTGCCAGCGTACCCAGCGCAATCGGCCAGGGTGACAGACTGACGATAGAGATCAGCGCCAGTATCAGCGT
Organism: Winslowiella sp. 2C04; assembly: GCF_050037805.1. NCBI lineage: Bacteria > Pseudomonadati > Pseudomonadota > Gammaproteobacteria > Enterobacterales > Erwiniaceae > Winslowiella > Winslowiella sp. 2C04. The sequence goes on from NZ_CP188300.1 coordinate 4,727,544, forward strand.
AAGTGCGACAATTGCAATATTCTTCATGACGTTTTCTCCTCGGCCACGATAGTTTGTTTCACCTGCTCAACCACCGCCGCCAGCCGATCGATAAACTCCGGTTTGCCCGCCAGTGAACCAAACAGTTTTTTACTCGAGGCAAACGCGCGCAGCGGATCGTCAGCGTTGTAGATCTCTTCAAACGACAGCGAATCAATGGCGCGATCCTGATAGTCAAACGCCAGTTTTCCCAGATGGCGCTGCTGCATGAACAGGAAAAATAGTGCGGTAAGCACCAGCGTCGCATCAGGCTGCTGATGCTGCTGAAAACGCGCTTTTAGCGTCGGAACGATAAACTCATGTAGTTTGGCGATACTGTCGGAGGAAACGCGCTGATTTGTATCGCGCACCCAGCGATTGCTAAAACGGTTTAGCGTGGTATCACAATATTCCGCCAGATTAAACTGTGCGGGCTCCAGACACGGAACCACATCCTGCAATACATAATCGCGGATCCATTGCTGCACTTGCGGCGTCAGGCTCTGGTCAATGTATTGATAACCCAGCAGTGAGCCGGCCCAGGCAATGCCGCTGTGGCTGGCATTCAGGATACGGATTTTTGCTTCTTCGAACGGCGTAACGTCATCGACAAACTCGACGCCAACCTGCTCCAGCGCAGGACGGCCAGCAATAAAGTTATCTTCAATTACCCATTGAGAAAACGCTTCACAGCACAGCGGCACCCGATCATCGGTAATCCCCTGCTGTTCCAGCCGCGAGTAAATTGCTTCATCAAATTTAGGTGTGATGCGGTCAACCATGCTGTTAGGTGCGGAGGTATGCTGCTTAATCCACGCCAGCAGGTCCGGGTCATTTTTTTCGCTGACAAACTCCAGCAGTCCACGGTAAAAACTGTCACCGTTATTGCGTAAATTATCGCAATTCAGCAACGTCACCGCGCCGCCGTTCTGCTGCATACGCGCCCGCAGAATTTTTACCAGTGCGCCATACAGCGTCGAGGTTTCATCCTCTTCGGCCAGATCAGCCTGAATCGCGCGATCGTCAGTATTCAGATGGCCTTCATCATCGAGGAAATAGCCGCCTTCAGTGACGGTAAAAGAGATAATTTTAGTGGCACTGTCGGCACCGACGTTGATCAGCGTCTTCAGGCCGCTATCCCAAAGAATAACCTGTTCGATGGCGGTGATCGGCTGGTACGTCATCTGACCTTCAGGAGAGATAATCTCCAGCGTATAGCGGCCTTGCTGATCGGCGAGTTGTTGCAGGGTTTGCTGAGTCGCGCTGTTGCGGATATTGGCGAGAGTAAGGCTCCAGGAGGTTTCACCCTGATCCCGAAGTTGATTGAGATACCAACTCTGGTGAGCACGGTGAAAAGCCCCTGCGCCCAAGTGTAACCACGTCGATTTATCACTGCTGTTTGTGACCAAACTGAGTCCTTAATCCCGCTGGGACGTAAATTTTTGTTACCGATAACACTAGCACAAAATATTCATCATGCTGAAATGTCCGAAAAGTCCCCACGCCGTTAGCGCTGCCAGCGTAAGGCCGCACGTCGCAATTGCCGCGACGAGGAAAACCCCGCCGCCAGCGCTGCGCGTTCGGCGCCTTCACCCTGCGTGACTCGCTGCTGCGCCACCGCCAGCCGCAGCTGTTCATGATAGTCGCGCACGCTGATGCCCAGATGCTGGCGAAACAGCCGCGTAAGATGCCGCGCACTAACGTGCACGCGCCCGGCGATCTCTTCCAGCTGCCAGCTTTTCTCCGGATGCTGAATCAACAAATCCTGCGCACGATGAATCGCCGGATTAAGATGATTTCGATAGCTTAACCACGGTGATAACTGCGGATCGTCGCCGGATCGCCGAAAATAGACCACCATTTCCCGCGCCACTTCCAGCGCCATCTGCGATCCACACAGGCGCTGGATCAAATGTAGCGCAAGATCGATGCCAGCGGTGATTCCGGCGCTGGTCCAGATGCCGCGATCTTCGATGAAAATACGATTTTCTTTAACTAACGCACGGGGATCGGCGGCCTTCAGTCGCGCCAGTACTTCATGATGGGTGGTGCATTGCACGCCCTGCATTAAACCGGCGCGTGCCGCCAGTAACGTGCCGGAACAGACACAGACCAGCGTGATTTTGCGGGCATAAATAGCCGGTTGCAGCTGCATCAGCCAGTTTCGCGCGATCAGCGCCTGCGGAGTATCAAAACAGATGCTGGAATCGAACACTCCAGGCACCACCAGCAAACTGCCGTCCGGTAAACTTTCCGGCAGCGGCTCAATTCTGCTGATGGTCATATCGGTGGAGGTGATGACCGCGTCCTGCGGGCCAATGTAACGCGGTGAAAATGCGCCTTTCGCCAGCTTCAGCGTCTCGGCCGGGCCGGTAAGGTCCAGCGTCATCACGCCAGGTAACGTCAAAAACCACACCGGAATCGGCATATTATTCTAGCTCCTGCAGGCATTGTTCCACGGTGCGAATAGTGGCGAAGCGGTTGATCAGCACGCTTTCGGTACGATGGCGTAAATCAGCCACGCTCAGCGTGATGCCATTATGAGTGATCGGGAAAGTCAGCGTGGCTTCAGTGACATAAGTAACGTTATAGCCTAAATCCGAAGCCACGCGCGCGGTGGTTTCGCAACATTGTTCGGTACGCAGCCCGCTGATTATCACCTTAGTAATCTGCTGTTCACGCAGCCAGCTTTCAAGACCCGATTCTGTCAGTGCATTATGCACTTGTTTATAAAAGGTTTTATCTGCCTGATGATGTAAGAAAGGCAGGCGTTCAACCAGCCCTGACGCGCGTGAAAACGGGCCTTCAGCTTCAACGTGAAACACATCAATCAGCGGAATACCTTTTTGCTGACAACCGGCTATCAACTGGCTGACCTTTTGTTCAAAAGCCGGGGTTTCTGCTGTTTCTGAATAGCCTCGGTGCCAGAAAGATTGTTGGATATCGATCAGTAACAGTGCCGTTTTGGACATTTCAGGACGCCTCGTCAGATGGGTTAAGCCCAATAATGACGGGAATCCTGATGATGATGAAGGCCAAAAAAGGACATATCAGACAAGGTTCAGGACCGATTATCTGATGGCCGTAATACGCCACGGTCAACTTGAGCCGCTCCTACATTAGCGGCTCAAGTTGACGATACAACTGGGCAAAGGTTTCACGCTGCGCCTGATATTGTTGATGGCGAGCGGCATCCGGCTGATGCCGCTGCTCCAGTGGTAGCGTCGGTAATAGTTCTGCCAGCGGAGTGTCCGGATGCAGCGCAATCAGCGCCAGACGCGCCGCACCAAGCGCCGGGCCCACATCACCGCCGCGGCAATAATCCAGCGTCTGACCGCTGATATCGGCCAGCAGCTGTCGCCAGAACGCGCTGCGCGCGCCACCGCCAATCAGCATAATGGTCTGTGGCTTAACGCCGCTGTCATGCAGCACGTCCATGCCCTGCGCCAGCGCAAAGCCAACGCCCTCCAGCACCGCACGCGCCAACTCAGGTCGGCCATGCTGATGGGTAAAACCGAAAAATACCCCTTTAGCCTCGGGGTTATTGTGCGGCGTGCGTTCACCCGAAAGATAAGGCAAAAACCATACCGGCGGCAGATCGCGCTGCGCGTTTTCCGCTTCCGCCAGCAGTTGCGGCACGTCTTTGCAGCCGCTGAGTTGCGCTGCCCAGTCGAGGCAGGAGGCCGCACTGAGCATCACCGACATCAGATGCCAGCGCTGCGGCAGTGCGTGACAGAAGCTGTGTACCGCACTTTCCGGATTACTGCGAAAACCGTCACTGACGACAAAATAGACCCCAGAAGTGCCGAGTGACAGCATCGCCTGGCCGGGCTGAAACATGCCCACACCCAGTGCACCTGCGGCATTATCGCCGCCACCTGCCACCACCGGCACCGTTGACATCCCCCATCGGGCGGCAATCTGCGAGCTTAGCTGGCCGGTTATCTGGCATCCTTCAAACAGGGCAGGCATCTGCTCACGGCTCAGGCCGCAGGCACTCAGCAGCGCATCGTTCCAGTCACGTGCTGCCATATCCAGCCACAAGGTGCCCGCCGCATCAGACATATCTGTGGCAAACTCACCGGTCAGGCGGAAGCGAAGATAATCTTTTGGTAACAGCACTTTAGCAACCTTAGCGAAAATCTCCGGCTGATGCTGCTTAATCCACAGCAGCTTTGGCGCGGTAAAGCCCGGCATCATCAGGTTACCGGTAATCTGCCGTGAGTCGCTGACTTTCTCTTCCAGTTCACGACACTGCACTGCACTGCGTCCGTCATTCCATAATATCGCCGGACGCAGTACCCGATGTTGCGCATCAAGCAGCGTGGCTCCGTGCATCTGACCACTCAGTCCGATGGCTTGCACCTGACTGAGATCCTGTTCCGCCGCCAGCGCCTGGAGCGCCTTATCGGTCGCCTGCCACCAGCTTTCAGGATCTTGTTCACTCCAGAGTGCTTGTGGCCGCGACACGCTGAGTTTTTCCGTTTTACTGGCCAGCAGCTGGCCTGCGGCATCCAGCAATACCACTTTAACGCCCGACGTGCCTAAATCGATGCCGATTACCATATTGCCTGCTCCTTCGCGCGACTATTTGTCGAACAGATAGTGATTAACCAGATTCTCCAACTGCTCCTGACGACCACTTTGATGCTGTGGGCTGAGATGATGCTGCTGCGCATATTGCGCCAGTGCCGCCAGAGAATACTCACCGCTCAGGATCTGCTGGCCCAGCTCAGCGTTCCAGCCGCTGTAGCGCTGTGCGACACGGTTATCCAGTTCACCGGCTTCAACCATGCGCGCCGCCACTTTCAGCGCCAGCGCCATGGTATCCATCGCGCCGATATGACCGTAGAAAAGGTCATATTTATCGGTGCTTTGGCGGCGAATTTTCGCATCAAAGTTTAAACCGCCAGTAGTAAATCCGCCTGCTTTAACGATCTCATACATCACCAGCGCATTCTCTTCGACACTGTTTGGAAACTGATCGGTATCCCAGCCGAGCTGCGGATCGCCGCGGTTGGCATCGACTGAACCAAAAATTCCCAGTGCAATGGCGCTGGCAATTTCGTGATGGAAAGAGTGACCGGCCAGCGTAGCGTGATTGGCCTCAACGTTAACCTTAATCTCTTTTTCCAGCCCGAATTGCTTCAGAAAGCCATACACCGTTGCTACGTCGTAATCATACTGGTGCTTGGTCGGTTCCTGCGGTTTTGGCTCAATCAGTAAGGTGCCCTGGAAGCCAATTTTGTGTTTGTGCTCCACCACCATCTGCATAAAACGACCAATCTGATCGCGTTCCTGCCGCAGATCGGTGTTCAGCAGGGTTTCGTAGCCTTCGCGCCCGCCCCACAGCACATAGTTTTCACCGCCCAGCTTATGGGTGGCGTTCATCGCGCTATTTACCTGCGCCGCCGCCCAGGCAAACACCTCTGGATTCGGGTTGGTTGCCGCGCCGGCACCGTAACGCGGATGGGTAAAACAGTTCGCCGTGCCCCACAGCAACTTGACGCCGCTCTGCTGCTGTTTTTCCAGTAATACATCGGTCATTACCGCAAAGTTTTCCAGATAGCTGTGCAGTGAATCGCCCTCAGGCGATACATCGACATCGTGGAAGCAGTAATACGGCACGTTCAGTTTCTGGAAGAATTCGAATGCGACATCCGCTTTGCGTTTTGCCAGTTCCAGCGCATCACCCGGCTGCTGCCACGGACGGTCAAATGCCCCGACGCCAAACATATCTGCACCATTCCAGCAGAAGCTGTGCCAGTAACAGGCGGCAAAACGCAGATGATCGGCCATGCGCTTGCCCAAAATCATCTCATCGGGATTGTAGTGACGAAACGCCAGCGGGTTAGTACTTTGCGTTCCTTCGTAACGAACACCATCCAGCTTGTCAAAATAAGCGTGCATAACCGGCTCCTCAAGGTTGCCATTTAATAAAATCGTTAACTTAGGTTGATTGTGTTATCGCAATGGCATCCGCTCAATTACGTTATTTCACACCTGAATTAAGATAATTAATAAATGTGCGCCAGCTCGCAAAATAACGGAAGCCAGATATTACGGGAGAAAAAACCCGATCGCCGTCATAGTTTCGCAAATAAACCAAAAAACATAACGTCAGGAGGAAAATCTGTAATTGCCGTCAGAAACGTCTGTGATAACAATTCATCCGCCTGACTATGCGAATGTCAAAAGCAGCCAACCTACAAGGTGACGACGATGAAGATTAAACACGCTTTACTGGCGGTATGCGCCGCGCTGGCTCTGATCGGCCATGCGGCGAGTGCAAAAGAAGTTAAAATCGGTATGGCCATTGATGACCTGCGTCTTGAACGCTGGCAAAAAGATCGTGACATATTTGTCAAAAAAGCCGAAGCACTGGGCGCAAAAGTATTTGTCCAGTCAGCAAACGGCAATGAAGAAACGCAAATGTCGCAAATCGAAAATATGATAAATCGCGGCGTCGATGTTCTGGTTATTATTCCTTATAACGGACAGGTGTTAAGTAATGTTATTGCCGAAGCCAAACGCGAAGGAATTAAAGTATTAGCCTACGATCGAATGATTAATAATGCCGATATCGATTTTTATATCTCCTTCGATAACGAAAAGGTCGGAGAGATGCAGGCGAAAAGCCTGACTGAACGCGTGCCGCAGGGTAATTATTTTCTGATGGGCGGCTCGCCGGTGGACAATAACGCCCGCCTGTTCCGCGACGGCCAGATGAAAGTGCTTAAACCGCTGATCGACTCTGGCAAAATCAAAGTGGTTGGCGATCAGTGGGTCGATGCCTGGTTACCGGAAAACGCGCTAAAAATTATGGAAAATGCGCTGACGGCAAACAGCAATAAAATCGATGCGGTAGTGGCCTCCAATGATGCGACCGCCGGCGGTGCTATCCAGGCGTTAAGCGCCCAGGGGCTGGCGGGCAAGGTAGCGATTTCCGGCCAGGATGCCGATCTGGCGGCCATCAAGCGTATTAACAGCGGTACGCAGACCATGACGGTGTATAAACCGATCACCAAACTGGCTGACGAAGCGGCAAAAATCGCCGTTGAGCTGGGTAATGACCAGCAACCCCAGTCGAATGCCAAACTGAATAACGGCGTCAAAGAGGTGCCTGCCTTTTTACTTGAACCGATTGCGGTCGATAAAACCAATATCGACAGCACGGTGATCGCCGACGGTTTCCATAAGAAAAGCGATCTCTGACGGTTTCTGCGATCGCCAGCCTGCCGCTGGCGGTCTCCTCGTAATGGACAAATTGCGGAGGTCACGGTGACATGACAACGCTGCTGGAAATGAAAAACATCACCAAGCTGTTTGGCGTGGTCAAAGCGGTTGATGATGTCAGCCTCAGCCTGCAGGCCGGTGAAGTGCTGTCGCTGTGCGGCGAAAATGGCTCGGGTAAATCGACGCTGATGAAGGTGTTGTGCGGTCTTTATCCCGCTGGCGAGTATCAGGGCACGATACTTTTTTCCGGTGATGAAATGCAGGCCAGCGGTATCCGCGATACCGAGCGCAGAGGCATTGTGATTATCCATCAGGAGCTGGCTTTAGTGCGGCAGCTGACGGTGCTGGAAAACATCTTTCTTGGCGCAGAACTGACCCGCTTTGGCATGGTGGATTATGAAACCATGACGCTGCGCTGCCAGCAGCTGCTGGCCCGGGTCAGGCTTGATGTGTCGCCGGACACCCGCGTCGGCGAGCTGGGGCTGGGCCAGCAGCAGTTGGTGGAAATCGCCCGCGCGTTGAATAAGCAGGTGCGCCTGTTGATTCTTGATGAGCCGACCGCTTCGCTCACCGAACAGGAAACTGAGGTGCTACTGGCAATTATTAACAACTTGCGCGAGCACGGCATCGCCTGCATTTATATCTCGCACAAACTGAATGAAGTGAAAGCCATCTCCGACACCATCTGCGTAATCCGTGACGGTAAACATATCGACACGCGTGACGCGACGGTGATGAGTGAAGATGAAATTATCACCATGATGGTCGGTCGTGAGCTGACTTCTCTCTATCCTAATGAACCGCACCAGATCGGCAGCGAAATCCTGCGGGTTGAAAACCTGACGGCGTGGCATCCGGTTAACCGCCAGATTAAACGAGTCGATAACGTCTCGTTCAGCCTGCATCGCGGTGAGATTCTTGGCATCGCCGGGCTGGTCGGTGCCGGGCGCACCGAAACCGTTCAGTGCCTGTTTGGCGTCTGGCCCGGCCGCTGGCAGGGGCAGATCATTATTGATGGCAAAGCAGTCAGCATTACCGACTGCCAGCATGCGCTGGCGCACGGTATTGCGATGGTGCCGGAAGATCGTAAAAAGGACGGCATCGTTCCGGTAATGGGCGTCGGGAAAAATATCACGCTTGCTTCACTCGATCAGTTTAGCGGCGCAGTCTCCACCCTTAACGATGCTCAGGAACAGCTGGCGATCCAGCAGGCACTGGTGCGGCTGAAAGTGAAAACCTCGTCGCCGGAACTGCCGATTGGTCGCCTCAGCGGCGGCAACCAGCAGAAAGCGGTGCTGGCCAAATGCCTGCTGCTTAATCCGCGCATTCTGATTCTGGATGAACCCACTCGCGGCATCGATATCGGTGCCAAATATGAAATCTACAAACTGATCAATCAGCTGGTTCAGCAAGGCATCGCGATTATCGTTATCTCCTCAGAACTGCCGGAGGTGCTGGGATTAAGCGATCGCGTGCTGGTAATGCATCAGGGGCAAATCAAAGCCGACTTAGTCAATCAGAACCTGACCCAGGAACAGGTAATGGAAGCGGCACTGCGGAGCGAACATTATGCTTAAGACCGACTCAACTCAGCGCAGTCTGTTATCGCCAGCGGCGAGCGCATCCAGCGGTAAGTTTCGACTGCTTAATTTCCAGGTACTGGTGATGCTGGCCGCGATCCTGCTGATTATGCTGTTTTTTACCTGGATGACCGACGGTGCTTATCTCAGCGCACGTAATATTTCTAACCTGCTACGCCAGACGGCGATTACCGGCATTCTGGCGGTTGGCATGGTGTTTGTGATTATTTCCGCCGAAATCGACCTGTCGGTTGGCTCGATGATGGGGCTGCTCGGCGGCGTGGCGGCAATATTTGACGTCTGGCTGGGCTGGCCGCTGCCGCTGACCATTCTGGTGACGCTGGTGCTCGGACTGCTGCTTGGCGCGTGGAACGGCTGGTGGGTGGCGTATCGCAAGGTGCCGTCGTTTATCGTCACGCTGGCCGGCATGCTGGCGTTTCGCGGCATTCTGGTCGGCATCACCAATGGCACCACCGTCGCCCCTGGCAGTCCGGCGATGTCGCAGATTGGCCAGAGTTATCTGCCGGACGGCATCGGTTTTGGCTTTGGTGTGGTCGGGCTTTTGCTGTTTATCTTCTGGCAGTGGCGCTTACGCCTGCGCCGTCAAAGCATGGGCCTGCCGCAGGCTTCCGCCACCGGTTCAGTGGCGCGTCAGTCGCTGACCGCGATTCTGGTGCTCGGCGCCATCTGGATGCTGAACGATTATCGTGGCGTGCCGACGCCGGTACTGATCCTTTCCCTGCTGCTGCTGGCCGGAATGTTTATGGCGACGCGTACCGCTTTTGGCAGAAGAATTTATGCCATCGGTGGCAATCTCGATGCCGCCCGGTTATCGGGTATTAACGTTGCCCGCACCAAAATGGCGGTGTTCGCAATTAACGGCCTGATGGTGGCGATCGCCGGGTTAATCCTCAGTTCACGCCTTGGCGCCGGCTCGCCTTCCGCCGGTAATATCGCCGAACTGGACGCGATTGCCGCCTGCGTGATTGGCGGCACCAGTCTGGCGGGCGGCATCGGCACGGTAGCCGGGGCGGTAATGGGCGCGTTTATTATGGCCTCGCTGGATAACGGCATGAGCATGATGGATGTTCCGACCTTCTGGCAATACATCGTTAAAGGCGCGATTCTGCTGCTGGCGGTGTGGATGGATTCGGCAACCAAACGCCGCGTCTGATTATCGATAGCGATCACAGGGCTGGCTTATTTTTTTCTGCTGGATATTACGGCGTGTTATTGAAATGGAGTGATTCACTCCGGGAAAGACGCCATGGTTGAGAAACGTTTTCGTATCACCCTGCTGTTTAATGCCAACAAAGTCTATGATCGCCAGGTAGTAGAAGGCGTGGGTGAATATTTGCAGGCTTCGCAAAGCGACTGGGATATCTTTATTGAAGAGGATTTCCGCTGCCGCATCGATAATATTCGCGAATGGCTGGGCGACGGGGTGATCGCCGATTACGACGACAAACAGATTGAGTCACTGCTGCAACAGGTTGATGTGCCGATTGTCGGCGTCGGCGGCTCGTATCACCGGGCGGAGGATTATCCGCCGGTGCATTACATCGCGACGGATAACGCGGCGTTAATCGAAAGCGCCTTTTTGCATTTAAAAGAGAAAGGCGTGCATCGCTTTGCTTTTTACGGTTTACCGCTGTCGAGCGGTAAACGCTGGGCACAGGAGCGTGAGCACGCCTTCCGGCAGCGGGTGGCGCAGGAACGCTATCAGGGGGTGGTGTATCAGGGCATGGAGACCGCGCCGGAAAACTGGCAGCACGCGCAAAACCGCCTCGCCGACTGGGTGCAAACCCTGCCGCCGCAAACCGGTATTATTGCCGTTACCGATGCACGCGCCCGTCATCTGCTGCAGGTTTGTGAACATCTGAAGATACCGGTGCCGGAAAAACTGTGTGTGATTGGCATTGATAACGAGGAGCTGACGCGCTATCTGTCACGCGTGGCGCTGTCATCGGTCGCGCAGGGATCGCGACAGATGGGTTATCAGGCGGCAAAACTGCTGCATCGCCTGCTGGATAAACAAGCGCTGCCGTTACAACGTATTCTGGTGCCGCCGGTAAAAGTTATCGAACGCCGTTCGACTGACTATCGGTCGCTGTACGATCCGGCGGTGATTCAGGCGATGCACTACATTCGCTTCAATGCCTGCAAAGGAATCAAAGTGGAGCAGGTGCTGGATGCCGTTGGCATGTCACGTTCTAATCTGGAAAAACGCTTTAAAGATGAGACCGGCGAAACCATCCATGCCTTGATCCACAGTGAAAAGCTGGAAAAGGCGCGCAGCTTGCTGGTTTCGTCATCGCTGTCGATCAATGAAATCTCGCAGATGTGTGGCTATCCGTCACTGCAGTATTTTTATTCGGTGTTTAAGAAAAGCTACGCCGCTACGCCAAAAGAGTATCGCGAACGCTTCGGCGAAGTGACGCTGTAAATTATCTCCCAGCGTGACCGACCTTAAAAAAACATCGTCCGGCAAAATTTGATTAGTGCCATGAATAACAGAAATGACTACTATGCTGATTATTCTCTGTCATCCATCTGGACAAATCGCCGTTGAAATCATCCCTCTCCTTTTTACTGGCTCTGATGGTTATCGCTTTGCCCGCACGCAGCCAGCAACTCAGCTCACCCGACCCGCTACTGGCTTCGCAAATCGTTGATCGCTATGCGGAGCATATCTTCTACGGCACCGCAGCCACCGGGATGGCGATGGTGGCGATTGATGGTAATCAACGGGTGTTTACCAGCTTAGGCGATACCCGGCCCGGCAATAACGTCAGGCCACAAAAGGACTCGCTGATCCGTATCGCGTCGATCAGCAAGCTGCTGACCAGTGAACTGCTGCTGAAACTGGCCGAGGACGGGGTTCTGCGTCTTGACGATCCGCTGAGTAAGTTTGCTCCGCCTGGCAGCAGTGTACCGACCTATGCGGGCCAGCCAATCAGGCTGATCAATCTGGCGACCCACACCAGCGGCCTGCCGCGTGAGCAGCCGGGCGGTAAACCGGTGCGTCCGGTATTTGTCTGGCCTACCCGCGCCGAGCGCTGGGACTGGCTGCAAACCGCCCGCTTAACTACCCCGCCGGGCGTCAGTGCATCATACTCGAACCTGGCCTATGATCTGCTCGGCGATGCGCTGGTACGCGCTTCCGGTATGACCTATCCGAATTTGCTCAGCAGCAAAATCACCCGACCGCTGGGGATGAAAGACACCACGTTTACCCCGTCGCCAGAACAGTGCGCGCGCCTGATGGTGGCGGAAAAAGGTGCCAGCCCCTGCGTGAATACCCTTGCAGCGATTGGCAGCGGCGGTATTTACTCAACGCCGGACGATATCGCCCGCTGGATGCAGCAGTTTCTCGCCTCGGACGTGCATCAGCGCAGTGCGCAGGCCGACCGGTTGCAGACGCTGATCTACTCGCGTAATCAGTTAACTAAACTTGAAGGCATGGATGTGCCGGGCAAAGCCGATGCGCTCGGAATGGGCTGGGTGTATATGCAGCCAAAAGACGGACGTCCTGGAATTATTCAGAAAACCGGCGGTGGTGGCGGTTTTATTACCTATATGGCGATGGTGCCGCAATATAACGTGGGCGTATTTGTGGTGGTCACGCGCTCGCCGCTAAGCCGTTTTACCACCATGAGTGATGGGGTCAATAACCTGGTTACGGAACTGGTGGGCAACCGCGCGGGTTAATGAGTGCTGTTTAACAGGGCGGCTTTTTGCCGCCCTTGCCAGTCAATACTCTTCACCGGTCACCCGGCTGCGATAGCTGTCCCAGCTAAAGCGTACCCACAGGCTTTTACCCAGGCGCATACGGTCCATTACGCGCTCGCCGAGCAGCGTATTCATCCCCGCCATATCGAGGTTGGACAGCATCCCGGTCGGGCGCTTGGAAGAGGAACGACGGTCGACAATCTGGTTGATAATCACCTTTTCATAGCGCGATTCGGTCTGCATTCCAATCTCGTCAATTACCAGCAAATCAACGGTACTCAGATCGTGGATCAGGCTCTCTTCAGTCACGCCTTTACTGCCGCTGAAGGTGCCCTTCATATTTGACATCAAATCGGCAACCGTCACCACCAGCACGCTTTTACCACGAAGAATCAGATAGTTACCAATTGCCGCCGCCAGATGATTTTTACCGGTACCCGGCTTACCCGAGAAAACAAAACTGGCGATGCTGCCGTCAAACTCTTCCGCATACTGACGTGCGCAATCCAGCGCGTACTGCTGCTCTGCGCATTCCACGCGGTAATTATCAAAGGAGCAGTTGATGTGCAGTTCACGAATGCCGGAACGACCCAGAATACGCTGCATTTTCATTGCGCGGTTTTCACGAACGATGTCCTGCGAGCGGATTCGTCCCTGCTCCTGGTTCCAGGCAAACAGCTCGGCACTGTCCTTAAACTTGGGCTTAATATGCGCAGGCATTAAGCGCTGCATGCGTTTCAGCAAGTCGCTACTGTTTTTCATCGCAAACCTCTAAAGCCATCAGGAATGGATTGGTCGGGTTCCGGAAGTTGATTAAGATCCCGTTTCTGCTGACCACCGTTGGCCGCTCTGCTCAGCTGTATGCTGCGCGCCAGCTTTTGCTGCCACTGGACATGGTGGAACACCCGTCCTTCCGCTTGCCAGTAGCTGACAAACGAGGCCAGCTCGGCAGGCGTCACCGCTGAACTTAACGCCACGCCCCAGATTGCTGCCAGACGCACAAAATCCGCATCCGGCTGCCAGCCCTGATACATCGGGAATTTACCGGCAGGAACCGGAATCGCATCGGGGTGTGCCAGTTCATCATCAAACAAACTCTCCTCCAGCGTCACATCCGAACGCGCCTGTCTGGCAGACGCTTCAAACGCCAGCAACTCTGCCAGCCTGTCGGGCGTGACCGCGTACAATACCGGCGCATTGTTGTCGAATACGGCGACCGTACCTTGCTCCGCCGACGCCAGCGCTTCCAGCGGATGATGACGGAATGCATCCATGCCGATAATGGTTGAGGTTAAGATTTTGACAGACATGGCTCAGTCTCTGGTTGGTGTTAATGTAAAGCAGCGGGAGCGAACAGCAGTTAACGTCCTTCCACGATTCTAACAATTTTAGCGCAGGAGATCGCCTGAATCCGGCGCGGAAGGTCGTAATCGCGACAATAAATTAGTTTTGTTGCTGCCACACCATCACGGGCTTCTTCACCGTGGCAGTTTTCAGCTCCCACAAATAGCGCACGCTGGCAAACAGGCAGAAGCTGTAACCCAGCAGTTCGCTGCCCTCTTCGGCGATATTTTTCACCGTGCGGTTATAATCGTCCAGCATCAGATGTTGCCACAGCTGATGCATGCCAAACAGACGGGAAAACACCAGCACCGTCAGCAGGCCAGCCACCATCATATTCCAGGCAGGATGTTGCAGCAGATGAACCAGACCAGACAGGGTTTTTGCCAGATTTTTCGCGGCATAGCTCAGGCTAAAAGCCGCCAGCGCCAGCGCAAACCACACCCAGGCACCGTGGTGAATCTCGTCGAACAGGAAGTCCATTTCGCGGATCAGCATGCAGCCAAAAAAACCACCCAGCAGCAGCAGGCTCGGGCGATACTGCTCATGACCCGCAGCGGCAATGAAAAATGAAGAAGCAATCGCAGCCAAAATCAGTTCCTGTGCGATTTCAGTAAAAGAGGACTCGTGAACGGCATTATTCATCCAGTTCACGTCCATAAATATCAGGCCCATCATCATTGCCAAAAAGACAGCGCATGCCAAAAAGGCGAAGAGTTTATTACGAATAACGGCAAGATCGGACGGCATAATGTTTCCATAGTTATGATTAACCCGATAATTATATTATTTAACTGTATTTTAACTTCACCTTTGATGCCCTGATAGCCCGCAAAGCGGCATGGATACTGGTTTCAGAGCCAGATCAGAAGCGCGCGCTGACCCCCAGGTTATACATAAATTGCTCACCCGAACTGAGGCCCGCGCTCTGCGACAGTGAAGCAAACGCGGCGACATCTTCGCCCAGTGGCACATTGGCACCGACGCTGACATCAACCCAGTTGGTATCCTGCTGTGCCGTATCACGCGAGAACGAGATTTGGGTTGATTTCAGTCCGCCACCGGCTCGCCAGACATCGTCACCAAACTGATGGTTATAACTGACTTGCGCCCAGGGATTCACCCAGCCCATTCGCGAGTCCACTCGCCAGCCAACCGCACCAATTTGCGAATGGTAGGTCTGGTCGTTAAAGCGCATTGCAGTGCTGGAATCGCCCTGTTCGCTGTAGCCCGATACCTTGCTGTAGTCCAGTGCATATTGCAGCGTTGGTCCGGTAGTCAGCCAGCTGGCAAGCGGGAAATCCCAACCAGCGGTTATCCGCCCGCCTAATTGCTTGCCATCGGTACTGCCTTGCTCAGTGCGGCTGGCAGGGCCTAAGATTATCCGGCGGGAGATATCGTCATAGTCGGCGGTGGCAAAATGCAGATCGGCATTTATCCAACCGCCCGAGGAAAAGTCCAGCTCGCTGTAAGCTGAGACCAGCCAGCCACGCATTTTATAATCGTAGCCAGGCGTCGGTTGTTGATTATCACTGGAGCCGGAAAGCAGCACGCCCATCAGCCAGTTATCCGTCAGCTTATAGTCCACGCCAAGGGTCAGATTATGGCTGGTGGCATCGCCGTTACCTGCCGCAAGATTAGCGGCATAGTCATAACGCTGCCCGGCGTAGCCGCCAAAAACGCTTAGCGAGCCCTGCGGATTATCGCTGTGTCGCTGCTGTTGCAGATGACTGTCGAGGGTATTACGCATATCACGCGACATCGCCAGCGTGGCCTGATTTAGCGCTACCACCTGCGCCGGAGCATCCAGCACCGACTGAATATAATCACCAATTAGCCGGTGAACTGCCGGACTGGGATGCAGGCGATCGGCAAACAGATAATTCTGCTCACTGGAAAAGCCCGGCGTCGAGACGCCACAGACAGCCGCCGATACGCCGGGTGGACAGGCCATACCGGCAGTATTGCTCAGACCGTAACGTGCCGGATCGGCCAGCACTTCATTGAACAGCCCATAAACATCGACGCGCACGATATTGCCGCCGATGTTCGCCAGGTAGCGCTCTTCCTGCTGATTGTAACTGCTGGTCAACGCCGATGCCTGGCGGCTGATCTGTTGCCAGGCGGCAAGCAGTTGATCGGCTATCGCTTTTTGCAGTTCCGGCACCGAGGTGGCAGTACCGGCTGCGGCAAACAGCGCCTCGTAAATCGCCTGCTGACGCGCTGCGGTGCTGAGAGTGGTCTGGCTGTTCAGCGACTGGTAAGCGGCCGACAGCGCCGCGTCGGCGACCGGTGTCAGCCCGCTTTGAATCACGGCTTCCAGCAGTGCTGGCGTGGCACCGATATCCGGCACCGTCGGGACAATCACGGTATTCGCCCCGGCAGACAGCAGTTCCTTCACCTGGCTGGCAGCAGCAAAGGCGCTGTTGCTGACAATATCCGGCGCCTCAGCCGGATTGATCGCCGCTGCGGCCAGATCATTACCGCCAATCCAGTGAATATACAGGCCATCGGCGTCTGCACGCCCACCGTTGGCGGCCAGATAATTTTGCACCTGATCCTGAGTGTTATCCTGTGGATTCAGTGCCGGTACTGCCACCGCGCCACCGGCGGCGAAATTCGTACCGCCTTCTTTTGAGGGTTTCAGCGCCTGATTGATCTTTTCCGCCAGAATATCGTCGTAAAGCGGGTGTGTGCTGCCATCCCAGGTATAACGGCCATTATTTCCGCTATCACTCAGACTATCACCAAAGACATATAACTGATCCCAGGCGCTTGCCGCCATCGGATAGAACAAAATCCCTGTCACCATCATCGCGCCAGCGGATAAACGGCCACCTTTGCACTGTCTTTTCTGCAGCATAATAACGACTCCGAGAAAGAGCCAAATTGGCGAAGTGTTAGTATTATTAATCAGCCAGAGAGTTATCTCATTCCATTGATTAACTATTGACCGATTAAGCAGCAGTTCAAGGATAAAAACAACAAATTTTGCGCCTTTATTGATAAGGAGTTTAGTCATGCAGCGATGCGGTTGGGTCACACAAGATCCGCTTTATATTGCCTATCACGATCGGGAATGGGGCATTCCGCAAAACGACGGTAACGCGTTGTTTGAAATGATCTGTCTCGAAGGGCAACAGGCGGGTTTATCATGGATTACGGTGCTGAAAAAACGCGAGAACTACCGCCGCGCTTTTCACCAGTTCGACCCGCAAGCGGTGGCGCTGATGGGCGAAAAAGAGGTTGATGAGCTGATGCAGGACAGCGGTCTGATTCGTCATCGCGGTAAACTTTCAGCGATTATTGCAAATGCGCGTGCGCTGCTGGCAATGGAAGCCAGAGGCGAAGATTTTGCGCGTTTTATCTGGGATTTTGTCGACAACCAGCCGCAGATTAATCAGCTGAAAAGCCTCGCCGAGGTTGCGAGTAAAACCCCGGTTTCTGACGAGCTATCAAAAGCATTAAAAAAGCGCGGTTTTAAATTTGTCGGTTCGACCACCTGTTACGCATTTATGCAGGCCTGCGGGCTGGTTAACGATCATGTTATTAACTGCTTTTGCCATCCTCGTAATCTTTAGACGTCTAACTTTACACTTTAAGACTTAACCTTAGGTATTTTCCTCATAATTAAGCGGCATAATCGTGCCGCTTATAGGTGTACGTGCATTGGCACCTGTGAATTCGATTAAGGGAAAATCCATGAAAAAAAGCATTATTACTCTCGCCTTGTTACTGAGCGGCACCATCGCACTTTCCGGCTGTACCACTAACCCCTACACAGGTGAGTCGCAGGCCGGTAAATCCGGGATCGGAGCCGGACTGGGTGCCGCCTTAGGCGCGGGCGTCGGCGCACTCTCTTCGTCGAAGAAAGATCGCGGCAAAGGCGCGCTGATTGGCGCAGCAGCAGGTGCTGCTCTGGGCGGTGGTGCCGGGTACTATATGGATGTGCAGGAAGCGAAACTACGCGACCAGATGAAAGGCACTGGCGTCAGCGTCACCCGTAACGGCGACAATATTATTCTGAATATGCCAAGCAACGTCACTTTCGATTCCAGCAGCAGCTCGCTGAAACCTGCCGGGGCGAATACCCTGACCGGCGTGGCGATGGTACTGAAAGAGTATCCAAAAACCGCGGTGAATATTATCGGCTATACCGACAGTACCGGCACCCGTGCGCTGAATATGACACTGTCGCAGCAGCGTGCAGACAGCGTCGGCAGCTCGCTGATTACCCAGGGCGTTGCGGCTAACCGCATTCGCACCAGCGGATTAGGGCCGGATAACCCAATCGCCAGCAACAATACTGAGAGCGGTAAAGCGCAAAACCGCCGTGTGGAAATCACCCTCAGCCCACTGTAATTCTCTCGCCAGCAGGGGCGCGTGCTGCCCCTGCCCGACGCGCAATTAACGCCGGATAAAAAAGCTGTGCTAGTCTCGGCTGAATCTGAACGCCAAAGGAAAGCCATGAAGCGCAAAGCTGCACGAGCAACCATCAGCGATGTCGCCAACGCGGCAAACACCGGAAAAACCAGCGTTTCGCGTTATCTGAACGGCGAGCAGCATGCGCTGTCGGCCGATCTGAAACAGCGCATTGAAACGGCGATTGCCGATCTCGATTATCGCCCCAGCCAGATGGCACGCGGACTGAAACGTGGCCGCACCCGACTGATTGGCCTGATTATCGCCGATATTACCAACCCCTATTCCGTCGATGTCCTCTCCGGGATTGAGGCCGCCTGCCGCGCGCAGGGTTTTACCCTGCTGGTGTGTAACACCAATAACGAAGTTGATCAGGAGCGCCACTACCTGCAATTACTCAGCAGCTATCAGGTAGAAGGCATTGTGGTCAATGCGGTAGGCATGCGGGAAGAAGCGCTGAATATGTTGCAGCAATCTCTGCTGCCAATGGTGCTGATCGACCGTAAAATTCCTGATTTTGCCTGTGATGTGGTTGGGCTTAATAATGCCGAAGCCGCTACCGCGGCCACCGAACATCTGCTGGCTAACGGTTATCAGGCGATTTTATTCGTCAGCGAACCTCTCGGGCTGGTCAATACGCGTCTTGAGCGCTTACAGGCGTTTAAAACGACTGCGCAGCAACATCCACAGGCGATCGCTGAGCAAGCCGAAGTGGCGCTCAGTCAGGGCGCGAAGCTCGACGCTATCCTGCAGGATTTTTATCAACGTCATCAGTCTCATCGCTGCGCATTACTGGTAGCGAATGGGGCGTTGACCCTGCAAGTCGCACGTTCATTACGCCGCCTCGATTTACACTGGGGCAAAGATATCGGCCTGCTTGGCTTTGATGAGCTGGAGTGGGCAGAACTGGCGGGCGTCGGCATCACCACCTTAAAACAGCCGACCTGGCAGCTCGGTTATACCGCGCTGGAACAGGTTATTCGCCGTATCGAAGGCAGCGAAGAGCCGATCGGCGAGCAGATGTTTTCCGCTGAACTGGTGGTTCGCGGTTCATCCCAGCCGATATAATGCGCAGGGGGAGGTCACTTCCCCCTGACGTTTCACCCGCCTTAATTCAGACAATACCCTGCTAATAATTGCTCACATCGTGAGCGCGATCATAATTTCACACTCTGGTACTTTGCTTTGGAACCGGTTCCATTTAACGTTTTTATAACGTCGAGGCGACGGGGCCGGAGAATAAAGATGAAGAGAGAAGTGATTGTCGTGACCGCTGCGTATGGTCATCAACGAGTTGAAGCCTTAGGGGGCCAGCGAGCGCTGCTGCCGATTATTGCTGAAGCCGGAGCGGATGGCGTTGAGATTCGCCGTGAATTGCTGAGCAATAGCGAACTGCAACAGCTAAGCGAACTGGGAACCGCGATTGCGCAGCATCAGCTGATCGCCTTCTACTCTGTGCCAGAAGCACTGTTTATGGCGGATGGCACGCTCAATCCGGCGCTGGATCAGCGTGTAGCTGAAGCAAAACAGTTGAATGCCCAGTTGCTTAAGTTCTCCTTAGGCCATTACACGCCCGGTTTTGACTGCAACGCACTGCATCAGCAGCTGGCGGCCTATTCGCTGCACGTGGTGGTAGAAAACGATCAAACCGACTGCGGCAAGCAGCAGGCGCTGGAACAGTTTTTCGCTGACTGTGCCGAGGCGCGTATGCCAAACAGCATGACGTTTGATATGGGCAACTGGCTGTGGGTGGGCGATAACCCGCGCGCAGCGGCCGACAGTTTGGGGCGTTTTGTCAGCTACATTCATGTTAAGGCGGCCACGCCCCATCGCAACTCTTTCCGCGCCATTGCACTCGACGACGCCGATAACCTCTGGCGTGAGCTGCTTAAGCTGCTGCCTGCCGCCGCTCCGCGCGGCATCGAATTTCCGTTAGAAGGTGACGACCTGGTGGCCGTTACACGCCATTACGTCAACCTGCTGCGAGAGGAGTAACCCTGATGACAACTAACAGCAATGGCATGCTGGATGCAGTAACCATCGGTGAAGCGATGGCGATGTTTGTCGCGCGCGAAACTGGCGATCTGGCCGCCGCAGAGAGCTTTATCAAGCGTATCGCCGGCGCCGAGCTGAATGTGGCGATCGGCCTGTCACGACTGGGGCTGAAAGTCGGCTGGGTCAGCCGCGTCGGTGACGACTCCTTTGGCCGCTTTACCTGTCAGCAGCTGGAGAAAGAGCAGGTCGATCATCGTCAGGTCACGGTAGATAAGCGCTATCCCACCGGTTTTCAACTGAAATCAAAAGTCGATGATGGCTCCGATCCGCTGGTGGAATATTTCCGCAAAGGTTCGGCTGCCAGCCATCTTTCGATTGAAGACTTCAACCGCGACTATTTTGGCGCGGCACGCCATTTACATTTGAGTGGTGTCTCAGCCGCGATCTCTGACAGCTCGCTGGAACTGTCGAAATATGCGGCGAAAGAGATGCGTTCGTTGGGGAAAACTATCTCTTTTGATCCGAATCTGCGTCCGGTGCTGTGGTCGAGCGAACAGGAGATGATCCGGCAGCTGAACCATCTGGCAGAGTATGCCGACTGGGTACTGCCCGGCGAGAAAGAGGGCAAAATCCTGACCGGTTACAGCCAGCCAGAAGCGATTGCTGACTTTTACCTCGATAAGGGCGTGAAAGCGGTAATTATCAAAACCGGCTGCGACGGCGCCTGGTACAAAACCGCACAGGGCGAGAAAGGCCAGGTGGAAGCGATCAGAGTAGAAAACGTGGTGGATACCGTTGGCGCAGGCGATGGCTTTGCGGTTGGCGTAATCAGCGCGTTACTGGAAGGTAAGTCGCTGCCGCAGGCGATTAAACGCGGCAACAAAATCGGCTCACTGGCGATTCAGGTGATTGGCGACAGCGAAGGGCTACCGACGCGCGCTGAACTCGGCGACTTTTAGTCGTCGGCTGAACCACAAGTCCCTGCTACAAAATAAAATCGCATCGATCCCCAGTGGACCAGAATGCGGCCACCTCAACAGAGGATTAGATTATGAAAAAGCATACGATCGCGCCTAAACGCTGGTGGTACATCATGCCCATCGTGTTTATCACCTACAGTCTGGCGTATCTGGACCGGGCGAACTTCAGTTTCGCCTCAGCAGCCGGGATTAATGAAGATTTAGGCATTACCAAAGGCATGTCATCGTTACTGGGCGCGCTGTTCTTCCTCGGCTATTTCTTCTTCCAGATCCCCGGCGCGATTTATGCTGAACGCCGCAGCGTGAAAAAGCTGATTTTCTGGTGTCTGATCCTGTGGGGGGGCTGTGCGTCACTGACCGGCATCGTCAGTAATATTCCGATGCTGGCCGCCATTCGTTTTATTCTCGGCGTGGTGGAAGCGGCGGTGATGCCCGCCATGCTGATTTATATCAGTAACTGGTTTACCAAATCGGAGCGCTCGCGCGCCAATACCTTCCTGATCCTCGGCAATCCGGTGACGGTGCTGTGGATGTCGGTAGTATCCGGTTATCTGATCGAATCCTACGGCTGGCGCGAGATGTTTATCATCGAGGGCTTCCCGGCGGTAATTTGGGCCATCGCCTGGTGGTTTTTGGTGCAGGACAAACCGGCGCAGGCAAAATGGCTGAGCGAGGACGAAAAAGCCGCGCTGCAAGCTGAGCTGAAAAGAGAGCAGGAGAGCATTAAAGCGGTACCCAACTACCGTGAAGCGTTTAAATCGCGCAATGTCATCCTGCTGTGCATGCAGTATTTCGCCTGGAGCATTGGGGTTTATGGTTTCGTGCTGTGGCTGCCATCAATACTGCGCAACGGCACACAAATGGGTATGGTAGAAGCTGGCTGGCTTTCTGCGGTGCCTTATCTGGCCGCTACCATTGCGATGATTATCGTTTCATGGGCATCGGATAAATTACAGAACCGCAAATTGTTTGTCTGGCCGCTGCTGTTAATTGGTGCGCTGGCCTTTTTAGGTTCCTATCTGGTTGGCCCGGGTAATTTCTGGATGTCTTATGCGCTACTGGTGGTTGCCGGAGCGGCAATGTATGCACCTTATGGCCCGTTCTTCGCCATCATTCCTGAAATGCTGCCGCGCAATGTTTCCGGCGGGGCAATGGCGCTGATCAACAGCATGGGCGCACTCGGTTCGTTTACCGGCTCATGGTTTGTCGGCTATCTCAACGGTGCTACCGGTAGCCCGTCGGCATCCTATATTTTTATGGGTGCGGCATTACTGGTTGCGGTCTGGCTGACGCTGATCGTTAAACCCGCCGACAACAAGCAGCAGCCGATGGGTCAGGGCGCAAAATCCGCCTGAAAATGGCCAGGTCGTTAACATAATCCTGGGCGACATGCGTGTCGCCCTCAGCGCATTAAATTGCTTTAACAGGGAGAAACGCATGAAGCCTTCAGTGGTGTTGTATAAATCCTTACCTGACGATTTACGCCAGCGTCTTGATGAACACTTTACCGTAACCGAAATCGATGGCCTGACCGCAGAGAACCTGGAGAAGCACGCCGCAGCGTTCGCATCGGCTGAGGGTATTCTCGGTTCGGGCGGCAAAGTGGATGGCACCTTTCTGGCCAAAGCGCCAAAACTGCGCGTCGCCTCGACCGTTTCCGTCGGTTATGACAACTTTGACGTCGACGCGCTGAATCAGCGTGGCGTGCTGCTGATGCACACGCCGACCGTGCTGACGGAAACCGTCGCTGATACCATGATGGCGCTGGTGCTCTCTTCGGCGCGGCGGGTGGTAGAAGTGGCCGAACGCGTGAAGGCCGGTGAATGGCAAAGCAGTATCGGTGCGGACTGGTTCGGCATCGATGTTCATCATAAAAAACTGGGTATTCTTGGCATGGGCCGCATCGGTCTGGCGCTGGCGCAGCGTGCGCATCTCGGCTTTAGCATGCCAATTTTATATAACGCGCGTAAGCATCATGAAGAAGCTGAACAGCGTTTCGACGCGCAGTATTGCGATCTCGACACCCTGCTGAAAGAGTCCGATTTTTTGTGCATCAGCCTGCCACTGACCGAGCAAACCCATCATCTGATTGGTCGCGAGCAGCTGGCAAAAATGAAGAGCAGCGCAGTTTTAATTAATGCCGGACGCGGTCCGGTGGTCGACGAGCAGGCGCTGATTGACGCGCTGAAAGACGGCACCCTTCACGCCGCCGGTCTGGACGTGTTCGAGCAGGAACCGTTACCGGTTGATTCGCCGCTGCTGACGCTGCCGAATGTCGTGGCACTGCCGCATATTGGTTCCGCTACCCATGAAACGCGCTACGGAATGGCAAAGGATGCGGTTGATAACCTGATTGCCGCGCTGAGCGGTAAAGTTGAGAAAAACTGCGTTAACCCGCAATTGCTGAAATAACCCCCAGATTCCGGGAGCTGAAAACGGCTCCCGGAACCTGTTTCGGCCGCCTCGTTTTATATTTGTGATAGCCATTGCACCCCCTTTCCTCTGGCGTTATGGTGACTCACCTTTTGCGCTAACAAATGATTTACACGCTATGACCTTTTCCGTTTTTGGTGACAAATTTACCCGCCACTCAGGCATCACCCGCCTGATGGAAGACATGGGCGAAGGCTTACGCACCCCCGGTACAGTGATGCTGGGCGGCGGTAATCCGGCCCAGATTCCGGCGATGAATGACTATTTTCAGCAGTTGTTGCAGCAGATGCATGATGAAGGCAAGCTGACTGATGCACTGTGTAACTATGATGGACCACGCGGCAAAACCGTGCTGCTGGATGCGCTGGCAGAGATGCTGCGCGAACATCTTGGCTGGCAAATTTCGCCGAAAAATATTGCCTTAACTAACGGCAGTCAGAGCGCGTTCTTCTATCTGTTTAATCTTTATGCCGGGCGTCGCGCCGACGGCAGCAAGAAGCGCGTGCTGTTTCCGCTGGCGCCGGAATATCTCGGTTATGCCGACGCCGGGCTGGATGAGGATCTGTTTGTTTCCGCCAAGCCGAATATTGAGCTACTGCCGGAAGGCCAGTTTAAATATCACGTCGACTTCGAGCATTTAACGATCACCGAGGATACCGGGTTAATCTGCGTTTCACGCCCAACCAACCCGACCGGCAATGTGATTACCGATGAAGAGCTGATGAAGCTCGACGTACTGGCGCAACAGCATGATATCCCGCTGCTGATCGACAATGCCTACGGCGTTCCCTTCCCGGGCATTATTTTCAGCGATGTGCGCCCGCTGTGGAATCCCAACATTATTCTGTGCATGAGCCTGTCCAAGCTCGGCCTGCCGGGTTCACGCTGCGGCATTATTATTGGCGACGAAAAAGTGATTTCGGCGATCGGTAATATGAACGGCATCATCAGCCTGGCACCAGGCAGTATTGGCCCGGCGATAGCCAATGAAATGATCAAGCGCGGCGATCTGCTGCGGCTCTCGAACGACGTCATTAAGCCGTTCTATCAGCAGCGCGTAACTGAGACGATTGCCGTCATTCGCCGCTATTTATCAGCAGATCGCTGCCTGATTCACAAACCAGAAGGCGCTATTTTCCTTTGGCTGTGGTTTAAAGATCTGCCGATTACCACCGAAGTGCTCTATCAGCGCCTGAAGCAGCGCGGCGTATTGATGGTACCGGGCCACTTCTTCTTCCCGGGGCTGGAGCACGAATGGCCGCATACTCATCAGTGCATGCGCATGAACTACGTGCCGGACAGCGAGACTATCGAGAAAGGCATTAAAATTCTCGCCGAAGAGATCGATCGCGCCCACGCTGAAGGGGTGTAAACGCTTAAAGAAGGATAACGCTATGTCGGTCAAAGATATGCTGCTGGCTCTCTGCGTAGTAATCGCCTGGGGAGTGAATTTTGTGGTGATTAAAGTCGGTCTCCACGATATGCCGCCATTTCTTCTGGCCGGCTTGCGCTTTGCACTGGTGGCTTTTCCGGCAATCCTTTTTATCAAACCGCCGAAAGTCCCGCTCAGATGGCTGTTGGCTTATGGTATGACCATCAGTTTTGGTCAGTTCGCGTTTCTTTTCCTGGCAATCAAGCTGGGAATGCCAGCCGGTATCGCTTCACTGGTGATTCAGGCTCAGGCCTTTTTCACCATTCTGCTCGGCGCAGTGTTGCTGTCTGAAAAGCTGAAGTGGAACCATATTGCCGGCATTCTGCTGGCTTCGGCCGGTATGCTGGTGCTGGCAGAGGCCGGGATGGCGAATCAGAGCGGCGGTATCACTGTTGTCACTCTGCTGCTGACACTGGCAGCGGCGCTGTCTTGGGCGCTGGGCAATATCACCAATAAGGTGATTATGCGTAATAGTCAGGTGCCGGTGATGTCGCTGGTGGTCTGGAGCGCGCTGATTCCCGTGGGGCCTTTTCTGGCCTGTTCCTGGCTGTATGACGGTTCGTCAGCGATGATTTCCAGCCTGATAAACATTAACTCAACAACCATTATGGCGCTGATTTACCTGGCGTTTATCGCCACTATTGTCGGCTATGCCATCTGGGGGAGTTTGCTGAAGCGTTATGAAACCTGGCGGGTTGCGCCGCTGGCATTACTGGTGCCGGTGGTAGGTATTATTAGTGCGGCTTTACTGCTGGATGAAAGCTTGTCACTGATGCAGATGGTCGGCGCGGGGATAATTATCGCCGGACTGTTACTCAATATGTTTGGCGGAATGCTGATGCCATCGCGCAATGTGCGGCAGCACCAGCAATAATTCAGCAGCCAGACGGGTGCTGGCTGCTGTAACAACGTCGCAATTAGCTAAGAATATCGATACGGCGTGGCTTCATGGCTTCAGGAACCACACGCTCCAGTTCGATATACAGCAGGCCATTTTCTAAACGTGCATCACGGACGTGCACGTGCTCGGCCAGCTGGAATTTACGCTCGAAGTTACGCTCGGCGATGCCCTGATAGAGATACTGGCGCTCAGTTTGCTCATCAGCATGCGCACCGCGAATAATCAGCAGATTGTCGTGGGAAGTGATATCCAGTTCGCTCTGAGCGAATCCTGCCACGGCAATGGTAATCCGGTAGTGATTTTCATCCACCAGCTCGACGTTATACGGAGGATAGCCGCCGTTGCTCTGGCCCTGATTGGATTCCAGCAGGTTAATCAGACGATCGAAACCAATAGCAGAACGGTAAAGTGGAGAGAGATCAAAGTTACGCATAGTAATAGCTCCTGAAATTCAGCGAGTGAGATAAACAACCTTCCCCAATGGACAGGCTGTCAGCCATCAATGCAGTACCCTGTCGGCGTACTCTTTTGTGACCGTGATTTAAAAATGGTGACATTTATGTCGCTTTCAAGTGTGGGGCCAGCAATTTTTTTAACCATCCCACGGTAAATGACATACACTCATTTGAGACATCGCTGAGAATCGGGTAAGAGTTACCACAGAGTAACCGGGAAGTTTCCCTGCTCGTCGGCGAGTAAACTCAGGCAGGCACTGTGACCATGGCTGAAGGGATATTCAAGATGAAAGCAATTAAGCGTTACCATTTAGCCGGTCTGTTCGCTTGCTGTTCTCTGGCAAGTACTACCGGCTGTTCCAGTGTAATGTCACATACCGGCGCCAGCCAGGGTTACTACCCAGGCACGCGCGCCAGTGCTGCTATTATTGCCGATGACCAGACCAGCTGGGCGCTTAAACCCCTGGCGGTGATCGACCTGCCGTTTTCCGCCGTTATGGATACGCTGCTGTTGCCGTGGGACTACGCCCGCTCTGATGATAATAAAGCGGAAGACTCACCGCGCGAACGTGTACTGCAAAGCGAAAAGCTGTCACAAACTCATGACAGCATGGTAGAAAGCGCTCCACTGGCCGCTAATTGATCGCGGCCGTAAAGATTTGACGGTAGCCATTGATATCGCGCACATAGGCCACCTGCTGGCCGTCCGGGGATATCACCACCGCATCTCCGCACGGCGCGCTGTCACTGCGTGCCGTTAATCTCTGCATCTTCCCGCTGACTACCTCACATAACATCACGCTGTTATCGCAAATAAACGCCAGCGCGTTACCCTGTGGGTGCCAGCTAAACGCTGACTGAATATCGCTGGCGCTGCGGGTAATCTGTTGCGGAGCGCCGCCATTCGGCGAGACCGTCCACAGCTGGACAATACCGCGGTCGTCTTTCATCAGAAAGGCAATGGCGCTGCCATCCGGCGAGGCGCGCAGCCAGTGGCGCGGCTGGCTGACAACGCCGGGATAGCGCCGCTCGGCGCTAAACGTCAGGCGACGCTGATGCACACCTCGCGGCGGAGCCGGTAAGCGCGTTTCACTACCTTCCAACGGCCAGTCGCCCGCCTGCGCGTAATCCTGCATTTTTTCCGGTAAATCGACAATAAACACCTCCGCCAGCGTGTCGCCCTGGCTGCTCAGCGTATCGCCAATAAATGCCAGCGCCCAGCGCTGCTGGCTACCGTCCGGCTTGCGATAGCCCTGATTGCCGATCCATCCCTCTTCATAAGCACGGTTGATCTCATCGCTGCCGGGAATCGGTTTTGCACTGGTCTGACTTACCAGCACACAGAAATGGCTGCCGTCATATTCCCGTGGATGCTGTTTAACCGGGCAGACCGCATGCAGCGGCACCGCCACGCCAACGTTACGTAAATCTTCTCTGGCATCCCACTCATGCATCACATGATCGTTATAGGTGAAACTCAGACGCGACCCGTCAGGGCTGAACACATGCACATGCGAGCCGCCGCGCAATGCGCCTGGGGTAAAAGGTGCGGTGATATCACAGGCATCGAGGTTTTCCGCCTGGCCGTGCTGAATGATCACGCCGCGACGATGGTGAAAATCATACTGCCAGTGGCTGTCGGGATGTTCCGGCCCGTGAATACAGACGTAGCGGGCAGGCAGATCAGGGCTGGCGGTTATCACGCCCACGTGCGCGCCCTGAGTGGCCTGATACAGCACTTCAGTTGCACCGGTGGCGCAGTTAACGCGTTCAACCGTCAGGCTGGTAAAGGACGCGCCGGACGGGCGCAGATCGTATACCAGCCACTGACTGTCGGCGGTCCAGACATTGATATTAGTGAGCTGATGGTTCCGGTCATCAAAAGTAAGCTGTTTTTCCGTCATCTGTTTTACCCTTCACGGTGATTCTGTTAAGGGTAAAACATTCGCTGCCATTAGGGTATCGGCGTCACCAGCGAATGACCGGCAAAAAACGCCTGCACGTTATCCAGAACCAGTTGCGACATCGCTTTCCGCGTCGACCAGGTGGCACTGGCCATATGCGGCGTAATCACCACATTGGCACGATTTTGCAGTGCATCCGGCACCCGCGGCTCATCATCAAACACATCCAGCCCGGCGGCACCGAGAGTACCGGCGTCCAGCGCGGCGATCAGTGCTTGCTGATCAACCACGCTACCGCGTGAAATATTGATTAACGTTCCCTGTTCACCCAGCGCATCGAGCACCGCCCGATTAATCAGATGGCGGGTATTGGCTCCGCCTGGGGTGCAGACCAGTAAATAATCACTCTGCTGTGCCAGCGTCAGTAAATCCGGCTGATAGTGCCACGGCGCGCCATCAAGCGGGCTACGGTTGCAGTAAGCAATCGACATATCAAATCCCCCGGCGCGTTTTGCCACCGCCATCCCAATGCGCCCGAGACCGACAATACCCAGCCGCGAACCCGATACTTTGCGCGTCCACGGATAGCCGCCCTGCGCCCAGCTTCCCTGCTGAATAAACTGCTGGGCCGCAACAATTTGCCTTGAGGTCGCCAGCATCAGCCCCATCGCCAGGTCTGCGACATCATCGGTCAGCACTCCCGGGGTGTGGGTTACCGCCACCTGATGCTCGCGCGCAGCGGCCACGTCCACGCCGTCATAGCCGACGCCAAATACCGCAATCAGCGCCAGGTTGGGCAGCGCAGCGATTAACTCACGGGTCACCCTGGCTTCGCCGTTGGTCAGCAGCAGCTGAAATTCTGCGGCGACGGCGGAAAAATCGGCTGGCGTCAGAGTTTGATAATCGATCAGCTGATAGCGCTGTTGCAGTTCTGCGATTAACGGCGCGGGTAGCGCCGCCTGTAATAAGATTTTCTGTTTCATTTTGATACCTGAGAGAGTGTATTCGCCGCAGAATTACCCGTCGGTCGCGACACCACAATGCCGATAATGCCGCCAATAATCAGCGCCAGTGCGACGATTAACAGACCGTAGTGATAGCTGTCGGTCAGATCCTTAATTTTTCCAAGTATCGGCGGCAGGCCGAGGCCGACAAAGTTGGCGACCGTGTTGATAAAAGCAATCGAAGCGGCAGCGGCAACGCCAGCCAGTTTTTCCGTGGTAACCGCCCAGAAGATTGGCGTCAGCGCAAAGTTAAAGCCGACGGTTAAGATCAGCAGCAGATAAGAGAGCAGCAGGCTGCCGGACCAGATGGCGATTGCCAGCGACAGACCGGAAAAGATCAGCGGTAATCCAAGATGCCATGAACGTTCGCCGGTTTTATCCGAGTGGCGTCCGTTTAAATACATAAATAAGCAGGCACAGACAAACGGCACCGCAGAAAGCAGACTGATAACAAAATTACTTTGTTCAGCGGCCATGCTTTTTATAATTAACGGCATAAATAGGGTAATACCAATCGAGCCAAATGCCTGCAGGAACCACACCAGGCTTAACAGCAGTACAGTTTTATTTTTCAGCGCGCTCAGCCAGGAGTGATTGGCTCCGATCTCTACGCCCACATTGTCCTGTTGCAGGCGCTGCTGCAACCAGCTTTTCTGCTGCGGATTCAGCCAGCTGGCATGCGCCGGAGAGTCCGGTAAGCGCCGTAATACCAGCACGCCCAGCACCAGCGCCGGAACACCTTCGATAGCAAACAGCCAGCGCCAGCCAGCGATATCAGCAATGCCGTGCATATTGAGAAGCGCACCGGAAATCGGCAAACCGATAATGGATGCGGCGACCGATCCCATATAGAAAAATGACATGGCGCGGGCGCGGTTGCTTTTCGGGAACCAGCAGGAGATGTAGTAAATGATGCCGGGGGTGAAACCGGCTTCCGCCATGCCGAGCAAAAAGCGCATCACATACAGCTGGTTAGCCGACTGAACAAAGGCCATGCCGGTACTGACGATGCCCCAGGTAATCATAATACGGGCAATCCAGATACGCGCGCCGACGCGGGTCATAATAATATTGCTCGGCAGTTCGAAAATAATATACGAGATATAGAACATGCCTACGCCCAGCCCGTACATACTGGCGGACAAGCCTAAATCGGCATTCATCTGTAATGCAGCGATCGAAATATTGGTTTTATCCAGGTTGGCGACAAAATAACAAATAACGATAAAAGGTATTATTTTGGCATTGAGTTGTTTTAGCGTTGAGGAGTACAGGTCGGTGTTCATAATAACAACCTCTTTTATTCACGTATCGTTAGCGGGGCAGCAGTAAGCCGCCCGCAATTTACGCCAGGTTTATTTGCCACGGGTTCTTTTCGTCAATCTTCAGGCTGCGGCCAGGCTGGCTGCAACGCGAATTATTTATGAACTATAAGAATTCTTGTTATCTGAGGGATTACCATTCTGCGACTGAACCATCGGCATAGCGCCACAGTGGATTGCGCCAGTCTGTCGCCTGCTGGCTGCGCTCAATTACCAGTTGCTCGTCAATTTCCACACCCAGCCCCGGTTTATTCAGCGGAGCAAAGTGACCATTATTCATGCTGAAATCCTGTTTGTTCACCACATAATCCAGCAGTTCTGCACCTTTGTTGTAATGAATCCCCATGCTTTGCTCCTGGAATACCGCATTGCGCGAGACGAAATCCACATGCAGACAGGCAGCCAACGCCAGCGGGCCGAGCGGACAGTGCGGTGCCAGCGCCACATCATAAGCTTCCGCCATGCTGGCAATTTTCACACACTCAGTGATGCCACCGGCATGTGACAGATCGGGTTGCAGAATCGCCAGGCCACCGGCATCCAGTACGCGTTTAAATTCAAAGCGGGAGTACATCCGCTCACCAGCAGCAATCGGCAGATGAGTTTGCGCCGCAAGGCGGGGATAGTATTCCGCCTGTTCCGCCAGTACCGGCTCCTCAATAAACAGCGGGCGATACGGCTCCAGCTCTTTGATCAGCACCTTCGCCATCGGCGCATGCACCCGACCGTGAAAATCGAGGCCAAACTCAATTTGATGACCAAAAGCTTCACGAATTTGGGCCACGGTATTGACCGCCGCATCGATTTTGCGCGAGTTATCAATGATGCCAAGCTCTTCGCAGCCATTGAGTTTAAAAGTATCGAACCCGATCGCGCGCAGTTTGCTGATGCCTTCAATCACTTCTGCCGGTCGATCGCCGCCTACCCAGCTGTAGGCCTTAATATTGTCGCGAACCAGACCACCCAGTAGCTGATAAACCGGCACGCCCAGCGCTTTTCCTTTGATATCCCATAATGCCTGGTCGATACCGGCAATCGCACTCATCAGAATCGCACCGCCGCGATAAAACCCGCCGCGATACATCACCTGCCACAGATCATTGATGCGTGCCGGGTCCTGACCGATCAGATAATCAGAAAACTCATGCACCGCTGCTTCAACGCTGCGCGCACGCCCTTCAATCACCGGTTCGCCCCAGCCCACAATGCCCTCATCGGTTTCAATTTTCAGGAACATCCAGCGCGGGGGCAGACGATAGGTGGTCAGTTTGGTTATTTTCATCGTACAGCTTCCTTATAAGCGTCTACAAAAGCCAGTGCTTTAGCGGCAGTCACCGCAACTGGCTGGCCTGCCCGATACAGATCGCTACCCAGACCTGCGCCGATACAACCCGCAGCCAGAAAATCCTTCAGGTTTTGCGGCGTAACGCCGCCGACGGCAAACACCGGTATCGCTGGCGGCAGTACCGCTTTCAGCGCTTTGATGTAATCCGGCCCAAATGCTGATGATGGAAAAATTTTCAGCGCCTGAGCACCCGCGTGGATCGCGCTAAACGCTTCAGAAGCGGTGGCGCAACCGGCAGCAATCGTCATGCCTTTTTCTGCTGCGCGGCGGATTACCGCCGGATCGGTGTTAGGTGTTACCACCAGCTGGCTGCCTATATCACTCAGTATCTCGACCTGTTCGGGCGTCAGCACTGTGCCAGCACCGATCAGCGCCTGATGACCATAGCGCTGTACCACCTGGGCAATACTGCGCTGCCACTGCGGTGAATTCAGTGGGATTTCAATCGCATCAAAACCGGCGGCAATCAGTGCGCTGACGTGCGCCTCAGCCTCTTCCGGCTCGATATCCCGCAGAATGGCGATTAACGGCAGCTTAGTCGGCCAGTTCATCGGCAATACTCCTTATTCCATGCAGGAAGGCCACATCACCCTCCAGTAATTGCGCCGGAATACCGGCAAATATCATCGCCTGCTGATAACGTTCTGCCAGCGAGCCGTCAGCGATCAGCGTCAGCGGTGAATGACTGTCGGGGGCGAATTGCTGCTGCATCAGCGCCACTTCATGACCAATCAATAAACCGGAAAGGAATTCGCTGGTTGATTCAGCGGGACGGGAGCCCAGAATATGTGCGGCGCGCACTTCAAACAGCCGTGAGAGAATACTGCGGTCGTTACAACCGGTTTCCAGCCCGTCACGAAATGCAGCGGCATCCGGCTGCTGTGGCGGCAGGCCCGCGCCCAGCAGGGAGTGTTGCAGCAGAAGATGATGCAGTTCGCCGGTCATTACGCTGCGAAAATCGCGCACGCTATCGCCTTCAGTCTGCACCCATTTGGCATGGGTACCGGGCAGCACATAGGTTGTCGACGGCGCCAGGCTGAATGCGCCCAGCAGCTGCGTCTCTTCACCTCGCATAATATTGTGATTATCGCGACGTTCGATGCTTAATCCCGGCACAATCCACGCTTTTCCTTGAACACTACTCAGATTTGATGCCAGCTGAGTCAGCGCAACCGGACAAGGCAGATAGGGAACCGACTGCCAGCCGGCGTTACTTCCCACCATTCCAGCCATCACCACCGGCAACTGCTCAACCGGCCAGCCCGCGGTAATGCTGGCAAACACCTCAGCCGGACTGCGACCAGCCAGCCGGGTGACGCCGGCCTCAGACCGTCGCTGATCAATGCATTTGCCCTGCTGATAATGCCAGGCACGCAGATTGGTTGAGCCCCAGTCGATAGCGATATAGCTGGTCACATCATGTCCTTAATCTTCATTGCGGGATGATGCGACCATTGTAGTACTACAAATATATATTGTACTACAATCGAGATCACAAAACGGACAGTTCGCTGTCAGAGAATCAGCAAGCAGATTTCAGGTGGGATTACATAACGGGCCACGTGATGTGGCCCGGAAAAGAGAGCCAGAAACTACAGAACGAACTTCTCAATCGCGTGCGCGACGCCATCTTCCATATTGGTTTTCGTGACAAACTGGCTGATGGCTTTTACCGATTCGATGCCGTTACCCATCGCAATGCCGGTGCCAGCAAACTCCAGCATCGCCAGATCGTTCTCCTGATCGCCAATTGCCATCACTTCATCGCGTGACAGGCCCAGCCGATCGGCCAGCGCTTTAACACCTGCACCTTTATTCACCTGTTTATGCAGGATTTCCAGATAATAAGGCGCGCTTTTCAGAATGGTGTAGTTCTCGCGTGCTTCCTGCGGCAGGCGCTTAATCGCTTCATCCAGAACCTCTGGCGGATCGATCATCATTACTTTCGGAAAGGTCAGGCTACGGTCCATTTCTTCCACACTGCGATAGCGCAAAGGAATGCCGGTCATTGACGCCTCATGAATGGTAAATTCACTGATATCTTTATTGGCGGTATACAGCAGTGATTTATCCAGCGCCTGGAAATGAACGCCCAGCTGGCGAGAAAGCTGTTCAAAATAGAGGTAATCAGCAAAAGAGAGGGTAACTTCGGCGATACAGTCACCATTATCAGCACGCTGCACCAGCGCACCGTTATTGGTAATGCAGAACTGGCCTTCCTGCTGCAAATCCAGCTCCATCAGGTAACGTTGTACGCCGATAAAAGGTCGTCCGGTTGCCAGAACCACATGCACGCCTTTGTCCCGCGCCCGGCTGATCGCCTCTTTCACGCGCGGCGTAATCAGGTGTTGATGGTTAAGTAACGTGCCATCCATATCAATTGCAATCAGTTTTATCGCCATAACATCCTCGTCAGATAACGGTGTGTTAACCATGCTAGCGCGATCCCGCTCACATTGACCAGCGTGAATAATGCGAAATAAGTGACCAGCCTCTGATGCAGCGACAGCACCTTATTAATCAAAAATGATTAAAAAAATCCGCAAATTAAAATAAACAATAATTTGCACTGAGGAAAATAAAAATCTGTTAATTTCCCTAATCTTCACCGATATCTCACATAAGTTAAACAAAATGTGATAACTTGCAGTGATGAAGTTATGTACTATCTCCACTCGAGTTTGCAGGACGTAAGCACAGGCCAATGAGTGATGATGGGATCAAAAAAGATATTAATTGTGGAAAATGACAGCAACATTGCTGAACTTCTGCAACTTAATATACGCAACGGAGAATATGCAATCAGTCACGCGACTGATATGAATTCTGGCGTCTTGTTACTGGAACAGGGGGGCTGGGATGCCTTAATTTTAGATCTTATGTTACCGGGAGTGGATGGTCTGGAGATGTGCCGTCGCGCACGCCTGATGCCCCACTACACGCCGATTATTATTATCAGCGCACACTCCAGCGAGGTTCATCGCGTTTTAGAACTGGAGCTGGGTGCGGATGATTACCTGACCAAACCCTTTTCGATGCTGGAACTGATGGCACGCATCAAAGCCCTGTTTCGTCGTCAGGAAGCGATGACGACCAATCTGCGCAGAGAAACGGGAAAACTCAATATCGCCGATCTGACAATCGACCCGATTTCGCGTGAAGTGCAGCTGCTTCAGCGTAATATCGATCTGACGCCACGTGAGTTTGATCTGCTCTACCATTTTGCTAAAAATCCCGGAAAGGTATTTTCCCGTCTGAATCTGCTGAATCAGGTGTGGGGTTATCAGCATGATGGCTACGAGCATACGGTGAATACCCATATCAACCGGCTGCGGATGAAAATCGAGGCCAATCCGGCTGCTCCTGAACGTATTCTTACCGTGTGGGGTAAAGGCTATAAATTTGTTTTACCGCCTTCGGAAATGCAGGAGTAAAAAAAAAGGAACGGCAATTGCCGTTCCTTTTAATTCACATTGCAGCAGATATTAAATATCGATATTCGCTGCTCTCAGCGCATTTTCTTCGATAAATGCACGACGTGGTTCAACCGCATCACCCATCAGGGTGGTGAACAGCTGGTCAGCCGCAATGGCGTCTTTAACCGTCACGCGCAGCATACGACGGCTGTCCGGATCCATGGTGGTTTCCCACAGCTGATCCGGGTTCATCTCACCCAGACCTTTATAGCGCTGCACTGACAGCCCACGGCGTGACTCTTTCACCAGCCACTCAAGCGCCTGCTCAAAGCTGGCAATTGGCTGACGACGTTCACCGCGTTCGATAAATGCGTCTTCCTCAATCAGGCCACGCAGTTTTTCACCCAGGGTACAGATTTTGCGATATTCGCCACCCAGCATAAATTCGTTATCCAGCGGGTAATCGGTATCAACACCGTGGGTACGAATGCGCAGTACCGGTTCAAACAGATGCAGTTCACGATTTTCACGCACTACCGCATTGTAGGTGCTGCCGTGCTGCTCTTTCTCATTGAGGTAAATCACCAGGCTTTCGATCCAGCTCTGCACCGCAGCTTCGTTACTGAGATCGTTTAAGGTTGGGTGATAAATCAGTGAGTTAAGTAACGCAACCGGGAAACGACGTTCCATACGCTTAATCATTTTCTGCGTACTGTTGAACTCAGCGACCAGCGTTTCCAGCTGCTCACCGCCCAGTGCAGGGGCATCGGCATTGGTGTGCAACGTTGCACCGTCCAGCGCAATCGAAATCTGGTACTGGTCCATTGCTTCGTCGTCTTTAATATACTGTTCTTGCTTGCCTTTCTTCACTTTGTACAGCGGTGGCTGAGCGATATATACGTGACCACGCTCAACAATTTCCGGCATCTGACGATAGAAGAAGGTCAACAGCAGCGTACGGATGTGCGAGCCATCGACGTCGGCATCGGTCATGATGATAATGCTGTGATAGCGCAGCTTGTCCGGATTGTATTCGTCGCGGCCAATACCGCAGCCCAGCGCGGTGATCAGCGTGGCAACTTCCTGCGAAGACAGCATTTTGTCGAAACGCGCTTTTTCTACGTTAAGGATTTTACCCTTTAGCGGCAGAATCGCCTGGTTCTTACGGTTACGACCCTGCTTGGCGGAACCGCCTGCAGAATCACCCTCCACCAGGTAGATTTCAGACAGTGCCGGATCGCGTTCCTGACAATCCGCCAGT
Organism: Winslowiella sp. 2C04; assembly: GCF_050037805.1. NCBI lineage: Bacteria > Pseudomonadati > Pseudomonadota > Gammaproteobacteria > Enterobacterales > Erwiniaceae > Winslowiella > Winslowiella sp. 2C04. The sequence goes on from NZ_CP188300.1 coordinate 4,764,321, forward strand.
TTGCCTGGCAGACCAGCCAGGTCCAGCGCGCCTTTACGGCGGGTCATTTCACGCGCACGACGCGCAGCTTCACGGGCGCGCGCGGCATCAATAATTTTACCGACGACAATTTTGGCATCGGACGGGTGTTCCAGCAGATATTCAGCCAGCAGTTCGTTCATCTGCTGCTCAACCGCAGATTTCACTTCAGAAGAGACCAGTTTATCTTTGGTCTGTGAAGAGAATTTCGGATCCGGTACTTTAACGGATACCACAGCAATCAGGCCTTCACGCGCATCGTCACCGGTAGCGCTGACTTTGGCTTTCTTGCTGTAGCCTTCTTTATCCATATAGGCGTTCAGCGTACGCGTCATCGCCGCACGGAAGCCCGCAAGGTGAGTACCACCATCGCGCTGTGGAATGTTGTTAGTAAAGCAGTAGATATTTTCCTGGAAACCATCATTCCACTGCAACGCCACTTCCACACCAATGCCATCTTTTTCAGTAGAGAAATAGAAGACGTTCGGATGGATAGGCGTTTTGTTTTTGTTCAGATATTCAACGAACGCCTTGATACCACCTTCGTAATGGTAATGGTCGTTCTTACCGTCACGCTTATCTTCCAGACGAATCGAGACGCCGGAGTTCAGGAAGGAGAGTTCACGCAGACGTTTTGCCAGGATCTCATATTCGAAATCAATGACGTTGGTAAAGGTTTCGTGGCTTGGCCAAAAACGCACGCGGGTACCGGTGGCCTCTGTTTCGCCAGACACTGCCAGCGGCGATTGTGGCACACCGTGCACGTAAGTCTGCTGATGAACTTTGCCATCGCGACGAATGGTCAGCTCCAGCTTTTGCGACAGGGCGTTAACCACTGAGACGCCCACGCCATGCAGGCCGCCGGACACTTTATAGGAGTTGTCATCAAACTTACCGCCAGCATGCAGTACGGTCATAATGACTTCAGCAGCAGAAATACCTTCTTCTTCATGGATGCCGGTCGGAATACCACGGCCATCATCCTGCACGGAGACAGAGTTATCAGCATGAATTGTAACGATAATATCGCTACAGTGCCCGGCGAGTGCTTCGTCGATGGCGTTATCCACAACCTCGAATACCATGTGATGCAGACCGGTGCCGTCATCCGTATCGCCGATATACATGCCCGGGCGTTTGCGTACCGCATCAAGCCCTTTCAGGACTTTGATACTTGAGGAGTCATAAGAATTCGACATCAACGTTTCTCGCTCATTTAATCTTCAGGTTGAACTGCTATTTTACCTTGTTCTACGTGGAACATCTTGCCCTTTTCATCAGTCATATCGATGACGTGTTCCGCACCGATGGCACTGACAAAAACCTGGGCCTGAGTGGCCTTCAGACGCGCCGCTAACAGGCGGCGGCGACTCTCGTCCAGCTCAGAGGCAAAATCATCTATCAGATACAGGCAACGTCGCCCGTTCTGTCGGGTAAGGAACTCACCCTGCGCCAGGCGTAAAGCGCACATCAGCAGCTTTAATTGCCCGCGTGACAGTAAGTCTTCCACCGGCGTCCCTTCGGCACGAATGCGAAAATCCGCTTTGTGCGGGCCGCTGGCGGTATAAGTTAAGGCACGATCGCGCTCAAACTGCCTTTCCAGCAGCTCGGCATAATCGCTCTCTTTGTCCCAGCCGCGCTGAAAAGAGAAGCTCAGTTGAAACTCAGGCAAAAATTGCGCGCAGGTGGCGGTAATATCCGCCGCGATCGCTTCACTGTATGCTGCACGCCAGCGGCTTATCTGCTCCGCCAGCGGTGCCAGTTCCTGATCCCAGGCACGAATTTGTTGATAACGTGACACCTGACGCAGCGCGGCATTACGCTGTTTCAACAGGCGGCGCAGGTTACTCCAGGCGGTAAAAAATCCTGGCTCATTGTGAAAACATCCCCAGTCAATGTAGGCACGGCGATACTTCGGCCCGCCATTGAGTAGGGTAAAACCTTCGGGCGTAATCAGCTGCATTGGCAACATTTGCGCCAGCTCGGCCACTTTATGGCCATCGCTGCCGTCAATACGCACTTTACTGTCACCCTGGCGATTTTTAGTCAGCCCAACCGACATTTCACGTTCGGCTCCGTCGATACGGCCATGCAGGACAAATGCATCCTGCTCGTGGCGAATGACGCGTCCGGCTTGCAGGCTGCGAAAGGCGCGGCCATGGCCAAGGGTATAGATGGCTTCAAGCACGCTGGTTTTGCCGCTACCATTGGCGCCAACTAAAAAGTTAAAACCGGGGGCAAGCGCGAGATCCGCATTTTCAATATTGCGGAAATCTTTGATAAGAAGGCGGGTTAAAGCCATAGAAGAAACAACTCCGCAGGTGAATCAGTCACCCACTCCGATTCTGGGCATCAGCGTCGCAGCCGGTTTGCGTCCGGCCAGCGGCAGCCCCACAGCGTACCTGAGTACGGCGAGCACTGCCCGGACGCAAAATGGCAAGTAAGCCCGATATATTTCACCCACTACAGGCGCATCGGCATAACCACATAGGCCGCCGACTGGCTGGCCGCATCTTCGATCTGCACGCTGGAAACCGAATCGGTCAGCAGTAAACGCACGTTTTCACATTTCAGCGCGTTCAGCACATCCAGCACGTAACTGACGTTAAAGCCAATTTCCAGATCGGTGCCGCCATAAGTGACGTCGAGTATCTCTTCCGCTTCTTCCTGTTCGGGATTATTCGCGGTAATTTTCAGCTGATTTTCGCTGATATAGAGGCGAACGCCACGGAACTTCTCATTGGAGAGGATCGCAGCACGGGCAAACGCCTGCTTAAGCAGATCGCAGCCAGCATCCAGCGTTTTATCCGGATTTTTCGGCAGTACGCGACGATAATCAGGGAAACGACCATCCACCAGTTTGGAGGTGAAAATAAAGTCACCGACATGCGCGCGGATGTTATTACTGCCGATCTGCACCTGCAATGGCGTCTCACCGCCGTCCAGCAGACGGACCAGCTCAATCACCCCTTTACGCGGCACGATCACCGAATGGTTTGGTAATGCCTGACCAATCGGCATTGAACAAACCGCCAGACGGTGACCATCGGTTGCCACGGTACGCAGTTCTTCACCTTCGGTTTCGAACAGCATACCGTTCAGGTAATAGCGAACGTCCTGATGCGCCATTGAAAACTGTGTGGCTTCAATCAGGCGCTTCAACGTAGCCTGTGGCAGCGTGAATTCAACTTCACTTTGCCAGTCATCCAGGTTCGGAAAGTCGCTGGCAGGCAGCGTCGACAGTGAAAAACGGCTACGCCCTGAGCGCACCAGCATTCTGTCGCCTTCCAGCACCACGGTGATTTCTGCGCCTTCCGGCAAGCCGCGGCAGATATCAAAAAATTTGCGCGCCGGTACGGTGGTTGCGCCCGGCTCGTGCGGCTGCGCCAGCGCCACGCGCGCTACCATTTCCATTTCTAAATCTGTACCGGTTAACAGCAGGCTGCCTTCATTAACCTGCAACAGCAGGTTACCAAGAATAGGCAGCGTTGGGCGGCCACCTAACGGGCTGCTGACTTGCTGTAACGGTTTGAGTAAATGCTCACGTTCTACAATAAATTTCATAGCGTCAGGAAGATAATGTTCTGATTAAATTTGAGAAATCTTCTTTAATGTCGTGACTCTCTTCGCGTAGCTGCTCGATTTTACGGCAGGCATGCAGCACGGTCGTGTGGTCGCGACCCCCGAAAGCATCACCGATTTCCGGCAAACTGTGGTTGGTCAGCTCTTTAGCCATCGCCATCGCCATCTGACGCGGACGCGCCACTGAACGAGAACGACGCTTGGAAAGCAGATCGGCCACCTTGATTTTGTAATACTCGGCCACCGTCTTCTGAATATTGTCGATGGTAACCAGTTTTTCCTGCAGCGCCAGCAGATCGCGCAGCGCTTCACGCACGAAATCGATAGTGATCGCGCGGCCAGTAAAGTTGGCGTTGGCAATCACACGGTTCAGTGCCCCTTCCAGCTCACGTACGTTGGAACGCAGACGCTTGGCAATGAAGAACGCCACTTCACCCGGCAGGCGAATGTCATTTTCGTCGGCTTTCTTCATCAGAATCGCCACGCGCGTTTCCAGCTCAGGCGGCTCGATAGCGACCGTTAATCCCCAGCCGAAGCGCGACTTCAGACGATCTTCCACGCCGTTGATCTCTTTTGGATAGCGATCCGACGTCAGAATGATCTGCTGATTACCTTCCAGCAGGGCATTAAAGGTATGGAAAAACTCTTCCTGCGAGCGCTCTTTATTCGCGAAGAACTGAATGTCATCGATCAGCAGCGCATCGACAGAGCGATAATAGCGCTTGAACTCTTCAATCGCATTATTTTGCAGCGCTTTCACCATATCCTGCACAAAGCGCTCGGAATGCATATACACCACTTTGGCATTGGGCTTGCGCGCCATGATGCCATTACCTACCGCGTGCAGCAGGTGAGTTTTACCCAGGCCGGTACCGCCATAAAGGAACAGCGGGTTATAGGCACCACCGGGATTATCGGCAACCTGACGTGCGGCGGCACGCGCCAGCTGGTTCGATTTACCTTCGACGAAGTTATCGAAGTTATGTTTGGTATTGACGTTCGAGCGGTAAGAAAGCTCCGCAGGAGCCGGTACGTTGTCCCAGCTTGGGCGTGAAGGTGCCGGACGCACGCCTGCCGGAGCAGGTGGCGCGCTGACGCTGGCGGTCGCCGCCACCGGTTGACTGATGATTTGAGTCACAGGCTTACTGCCAACTTCAAAACGCAGCAATGGCGCATCCGTGCCACAAAATTCATTTAATAGTCCGTTGATATTATTCAGATATTTATCACGAACCCAGTCGAGTACAAACCGGTTAGGTGCATACAAGGCCAGTGTATTGTCATTCAGTTCGGCCTGTAGCGGGCGTATCCACATGCTGAATTCTGTGGCAGGTAGCTCATCCTGCAGGCGGGCAAGACACTGTTGCCAAAGCGAAAGTGACACGGCGGACTCCACTCGAACAAAATCGATAAGAAAAAAGGCGCTGAAACGATAAATTCATCATTGTTGACGCATGCAGACGATACGCATACGAACCGCTATCTGCGGTTAATCCCGACCACGATCGCTGTTTGGATCGTTAGCGGAAGGGCGGATCATAGCGCAAAGCGCGTCAGAGATCTTCACTTTCTACACAGTTTTTATCCATTTTATCCACAGGACAAGATAGCGGGGATAAGTTTACGCCAACCCGCTCAAAAGGCATTCAGGATCGTCTGCATTCAATGATTTTTCTCGGTGGCATCACGTTATTACCGCAAAATCTTTGCAATCGATCACGATTAGATCCTGGTCGATCCTTGCGCTTTATAATGGACGCCGTATAATTCTCGCCCCGACGTGTTGCGCTCAGGCCCGATTTGGCTGGTTTTACGGGTCAACCCGGGATATCCAGGACGTGACTTAATGCGAAGTAAATTGACTCTGGACTGTACAATTATTACAATCCCGCCTCTTTATTAAAGACACACTGAGGCGTCGGTCGTTTTACTGGCCCATAAACGCGTCACCAAGTGAAATTTTTTTCAAGTTTAGGTAGAAATCGCCATGAAACGCACTTTTCAACCGTCCGTACTGAAGCGCAACCGTTCTCACGGCTTCCGTGCTCGTATGGCAACTAAAAATGGTCGTCAGGTCCTGGCACGTCGTCGTGCTAAAGGCCGTTCTCGTCTGACCGTTTCTAAGTAATAAAGCTAACCCTGAGTGGTTAAGCTCGCATTTCCCAGGGAGTTACGTTTGTTAACTCCCACTCATTTCACTTTCGTCTTCCAGCAGCCACAACGGGCTGGCATGCCGCAAATTACTATTCTCGGCCGCCTTAATCAGCTGGGGCATCCCCGCATCGGTCTTACCGTCGCTAAAAAAAATGTTAAGCGTGCGCATGAGCGTAACCGGATCAAGCGATTGACCCGCGAAAGCTTTCGCCTGCGACAACACGAACTCCCCGCAATGGATTTTGTGGTAGTGGCGAAGAAAGGGGTGGCTGAACTGGATAATCGTGCGCTGGCGGAAGCGTTGGAGAAATTATGGCGTCGTCACTGTCGCCTGGCTCGCGGCTCCTGATTGCGCTGATTCGCGTCTATCAACGCGTCATCAGTCCGCTGTTAGGACCCCACTGTCGTTTTCATCCTACCTGTTCTCAATACGGTATTGAGGCATTGCGCAGGTTTGGAATGATAAAAGGCAGTTGGTTGACGATGAAACGCGTATTAAAATGCCATCCTTTGAACCCGGGTGGCGACGATCCGGTGCCGCCAAAAACCGACGATAACAGAGAACATTAACGATGGATTCGCAACGCAATCTTTTTCTCATCGCTTTTCTGTTCGTGTCTTTTATGATCTGGCAAGCCTGGCAGACGGACAACGCTCCGCAGCCACAGCAGACTCAGACCACACAGAACACGACCAGCGCTGCCGGTGATGCCGCCAATCAGGGCGTTCCTGCCAGCGGCCAGGGTAAGACGATCACCGTTAAGACCGATGTGCTGTCTTTAAATATCAACACGCGTGGTGGTGATATCGATCAGGCCCAGCTGCTGACTTACCCGGACAAACTGGGTTCCTCACAGCCTTTCCTGCTGCTGGAAACTACGCCATCTTTCCTGTATCAGGCGCAAAGCGGCCTGACTGGTCGTAACGGCCCGGACAACCCAGCTAATGGTGCACGTCCGCTGTTTACCACCGAACAGGATCACTTCGAACTGGCCGAAGGTCAGAACGAGTTGCGTATTCCGATGACTTACACGGCGGAAAACGGCGCGGTATACACCAAAATCTTCGTTCTGAAGCGCGGTGAATATGCGATTAACGTCGATTACCAGGTGAACAACACCACGGAGCAGCCGCTGGAAGTCTCCATGTTTGGTCAGTTGAAGCAGACTATCGACTTACCTAAGCATCGTGATACCGGTAGCAACAACTTTGCATTACATACTTTCCGCGGTGCGGCTTACTCCACCAGCGAAGAGAAGTATGAAAAATACAAATTTGACACAATCGCGGATAACGAAAACCTGAGCACCACAACCTCTAACGGTTGGGTCGCAATGCTGCAGCAGTACTTTGCTACCGCATGGGTTCCACGTACCGCCGGTACCAACACGCTGTATACCGCTAACCTGGGTAACGGTGTGGCCGCTATCGGCTACAAATCTGCGCCTGTCACTATTGCGCCAGGTTCACAGCAGAATCTTGCGGCAACCCTGTGGGTTGGACCGGAAATTCAGGATCAGATGGCGGCAGTTGCCCCTCACCTTGATCTGACCGTGGATTACGGCTGGTTATGGTTTATCTCTCAGCCGCTGTTCAAACTGCTGAAGTTTATCCATAGCTTTGTGGGTAACTGGGGTGTCTCAATCATCATCATCACCTTCATCGTGCGCGGCATCATGTACCCGCTGACCAAAGCGCAGTACACCTCGATGGCGAAAATGCGCATGCTGCAGCCAAAAATGCAGGCGATGCGTGAGCGTTTAGGTGATGACAAACAGCGTATGAGTCAGGAGATGATGGCGCTGTACAAAGCGGAGAAGGTTAACCCACTGGGTGGCTGCTTCCCGCTGATTATTCAGATGCCAATCTTCCTGGCGCTGTATTACATGCTGATGGGCTCAGTAGAACTGCGTCATGCGCCGTTCGCACTGTGGATTCATGACCTTTCTGCGCAGGACCCGTACTACATCCTGCCGATCCTGATGGGTGTGACGATGTACTTCATCCAGAAGATGTCACCAACCACCGTGACCGATCCAATGCAGCAGAAGATCATGACCTTTATGCCGGTTATCTTCACCGTGTTCTTCTTGTGGTTCCCGTCAGGTCTGGTGCTGTACTACATCGTCAGTAACCTGGTAACCATTCTCCAGCAGCAGCTGATTTATCGCGGCCTGGAAAAACGTGGCCTGCACAGCCGCGACAAGAAAAAAGCGTAATTCGAAACGAATTACCGCATAAATCGCCGAGGCGGCGTTCTCGCCGCCCGTGCTAAACATCAGCACAGTGATTACTATATTAAGGCGGTCAATTGACCGCCTTATTTTTTTGCATCAAACAGAGAGTGAATCATGAGCCATAGCGATACGATCGTAGCCCAGGCGACACCTCCGGGACGCGGTGGCGTCGGTATCCTGCGCGTTTCTGGTGCCAAAGCCGCCGAAGTTGCACAACAGCTGCTGGGCAAACTGCCTAAACCTCGTTACGCCGACTACCTGCCATTTCGTGATGCCGAAGGTAACGCGCTTGATCAGGGTATTGCGCTGTGGTTCCCAGGCCCAAACTCCTTTACCGGCGAAGACGTGCTGGAGCTGCAAGGTCATGGCGGGCCGGTGATTCTCGATCTGCTGCTGAAGCGCATCGTGGCACTGCCCGGTGTGCGAATCGCTCAGCCCGGCGAGTTTTCTGAACGCGCCTTTCTGAATGACAAGCTCGATTTAGCCCAGGCTGAAGCGATTGCCGACCTGATTGATGCCAGTTCAGAGCAGGCCGCACGCTCGGCGCTGAACTCACTACAGGGCGCTTTTTCCGCGCGCGTAAATCATTTAGTGGAAGCACTTACTCACCTGCGAATCTACGTCGAAGCGGCTATCGACTTCCCGGATGAAGAGATCGACTTCCTGTCGGACGGTAAGATTGAGGCGCAGTTACATACGGTGATTGCCGATCTCGACGCGGTACGTGCTGAAGCGCGTCAGGGCAGCCTGCTGCGTGAAGGAATGAAGGTGGTGATCGCCGGGCGTCCTAATGCCGGAAAATCCAGCTTGCTCAATGCATTAGCGGGGCGTGAAGCGGCGATTGTTACTGATATCGCCGGTACGACGCGCGATGTCTTACGCGAACATATCCATATCGACGGGATGCCACTGCATATCATTGATACTGCTGGCTTACGTGAAGCCAGCGATGAAGTTGAGCGCATCGGTATTGAGCGGGCGTGGAAAGAAATTGAACAGGCCGATCGGGTACTGTTTATGGTCGATGGCACCACCACCGATGCCACTGAACCGGCACAAATCTGGCCTGATTTTATTGCCCGATTGCCCGCCAGTCTGCCGATTACCGTGGTGCGTAATAAAGCCGACGTGACCGAAGAGCAGCTGGGTATCACAGAAGTGAACAATCACTCACTTATTCGCCTTTCGGCGCGCACCGGTGACGGCATTGATCTGCTGCGTGACCATCTGAAACAGAGCATGGGCTTTGCCGGCAATATGGAAGGCGGTTTCCTCGCGCGTCGCCGCCACTTGCAGGCGCTGGAGCTGGCCGCTGAGCACTTACAGCAGGGTAAACATCAGCTGTTAGGCGCCTGGGCCGGTGAATTGCTGGCTGAAGAGCTGCGGCTGGCACAGCAGGCGTTAAGTGAAATCACCGGCGAATTTACCTCTGATGACCTGCTGGGGCGCATTTTCTCCAGCTTCTGTATTGGTAAATAAACCGCTTGCCGGAAAAGTTAGTTAGTACCTACCAACCCGAATTAACGGCCTGTTAGTTCGGGTTTTTATCGCCATCTCCAGGCGTGATTTCACTCCCGGTCTGCGGTACATCCGCTCAGCGAAATTGGCCCAACCATGCTTCTTTAAATAAACTGTCGGCATGGTCTGCACTTATCCAGAGATCGGAGGTATTGAAACCGCGATCGCCAAAAGGCCCGGCTATCGGCACGCCATTCTCGTATGCATCGATACCATAGGTCAGCATCAGCTCATCAGACAGGGGATTGATGCCTGCACGGTATAACTGAGAGGGCGTGGTGAAGGGATGCATTCCCAAAGCAATTTCCCTTACCCGATAAAGATACAGAGGATTGATATCTTCAACTTCCGTCAACTCTGCGGTATTGAGCGATACAACCGCGACTCTTCCAAAGCTTTTTTGCGGTAAAAGCTTTGAAAGATCCATTAAATGATCTTCAACTCCCCGAAACATCGTCGTAGAAGTAACACGTAGCCTGTCTAAATCTCTGCCAGATAAGCTATTCAGTACCAATCTAAAATCGTCAGGATGATTTTGTGCAAACTTTTCCAGCGTGTGTCGGGTGGCATTTTCCAGATGCCCTGCATTAGCGTTTAAAGTGCTTGCTGTAACAGCTCTGCCTTCACCCTCCATCATCAGCCCGCCAAATGGCCTGCTGGCGCTACCTTTCAGCAGAGCAGCCAGCGATTTTGCCTGCGGAGCCAGCCCGGAGACGGCGGCTGAGATCAGTCCGCTTACTATTCCTGTCGCCAGAGCTGCCCATCCCAGTACCGCCGCCGCTTTCAGATCAAAATTTTCGACGAACTGCTGTGCCATGGCCAGGCCCGCAGACATCATACCGCTGACTGCCGACACCGCTGAAAGTGATAAGGCCAGCGATGTCCCGCCTGATAACGGGGTAAACAGCGCCCCGAGAACGATACCGGTCGCGATTCCCAGCCAGCCGAGAAAACTGTGATGCCCACCGGGGTCAGACCGGTTTATCGGATCGCCTGCACAGTAGGCATACGGATTAACGCCACCAGCGCCAAAGGGGCTCAGGCTGTCCGGACAATTAAAGCGCATCAACAGCGGACTATATTCGCGGTAGCCGTTTCCCAAATGCGTGGTACCGCTAACGGGATCAAACCGTTGACCGTTAAACCTCAATATATTTTGGCTCATCAATGCTGCCCCATTTGAAAAAAGTTTTCAGAGGCGTATTTCTATCCCATAAATTAACATAAAAGAAAAATAATAATTAATCATTGCAATATTATTTATAAAAATAATTTCTCTCATACTTCGCCGTGATGGCTAACTATTATCACACCTGATCACATTCATGGTCAGGACAGAATACTGGCATTCCTGACCATGAATATTTTATTACTCGTTACAGGGCTTGCTGTTTATCGTCTAACAACCCTCTTTTATCTATCTCCTGCATAATAAGCTCAGGAATATTCTCTCCTCTGGCCATCATTCTGTGCTGAACAATGATCTGACTGGCATTGTCATAACCGGGTGCCCATAAATCATTATTATCGACGACATTTTTGTAAACTGAGATAAGGGGTTTTTCCCATGCCGCCGAGATGTGCACGATTGAAGTATCTGGCGAGATGATAAGATCGGCTTCATGAATCAATGCCATAACGTGATGTAATGATCCAAACGGATTAATAACAACATTCTCTGGCAAAGAAATAGTTATCTCTTTTCGATGATCAAGCAAGATAACTTTAACATCAGAATAGGACTCATTGAGAAGCTCAATGATTTCGGCTAGTTGCTCTTGAGAGAAACACCTCTCCGGGCTTCCGGTGAAAATATTGATAATCACCTTTTTCTGATTACCCAGCGATGCAAGGTATTCTCTTACTTCGTTAAGTATACTGTCAGGCAGATGCAATTTGTAGGGACGCAGCTTGATTGGGTTCAGTTGCATACAGTCTGCAATCAACGACACTGCCGTGGTGACATGCTCTGTCCCACTTTTGAAGTGAAGTGACTTGCTGTAATGATTAATAACACGCCACTTATTAAATCCGAGTACTGACTTGCCGTTAATTTCGCGTAAGAGTCGCATACGGTGCACGGGCGTGTCGAAGAGCGAGGGATCAATAACCAGATCATAATTATTTTTATTCATGGCTTTAATTGCTGACTCTGGCACAGTATGGCTATATCTCTTCAGGTAGACTTCTGCACTACCATCGTCTGCTTCATAGATATTTCTGACATAGGGGTTATATTTCATCACCGCACTACTGGACTTAGTCAACAATATATCAACTTCGTAGCCCGCGTCATAAAGACTTTTAACAAGCGGAGAATAAACCACCATGTCGCCGATCGTACCTTCATTACGTAGCAGTAGCACGGTTTTAACAGAATTTATATCAAATACACTTTTTTTACGCGTATCCCAAATGATTTTAGCAATGTAAACTTTAATGTTTAACCTTACTTCTTTCAGGTAATAGTTCCGCCGCCTGTTCCATTCTCTTATTTTCCTGAAACGCCCTTTTGAGATTGAAATATCCAGATCCTTACTCAAAGCCAACCTCCATATAATAGATAAAATCTGATAAATTATTAAACTGGCTAAGTATAATGAATTACTCATGTTAATTCTATATTGGGTCAGGCTTGAGATGAGAAGCCGCCTCAGCCGCCCTCCGATCACCGCCAGCTTCAGTATGCGTGTGACGCTGATGTTAGTCCTGATACAGCTCTCAGCCAGCGCACCCTGTCATTATTCCTAATTTGAGTAACCAGACAGAAAGTCGGGTGAAATTTCTTCAGAAAATTCTTACAATAAGGAAAGTGATTATCCGACCATTTTCATGGAGCGACAGATGGCAAGTCATTTTGTACGCTGGACGCTGGTCCAGAGTCCGGCACGTTTACAACGTTTACCTCAGAAATTAATAGAAGATTCCTGGAGTCATAACGACAAACGTCGTATGCGTTTTCTTGCCGCTCGCGTACTGCTGGCCGAACTGATGCTACGTGTTTATGGCATGCAACAACTTCCCGCCTTGATTTCCATGAGCAGCGGTCGTCCCTGCTTTGCCGATCCCGATCTGCCCGACTTCAGCATCTCCTATGCCGGTAACCAGGTCGGCGTGTTACTGGCGGAAGAAGGTGGCCGCGCCGGGCTCGATATGGAAATTGTGCGCGCTCATAGCCGCCAGACGGTGGAAAATCAGCGGCAGTGCCTGACTTCAGGTGAAAAGGCGTGGATTAATGCGCAACATGATGCTGTCGAAGCGGCAACACAGATCTGGACCCTGCGCCAGTGCGTACTGAAACTGAGCGGTGAAGGCCAGCGCAATATCGATTCCTTACGTCTTCATCCGGCTTCCGGCCGCCTGCGTTCAGCCGCCTTTCCTGATATTCAGGCAATCTGCGATGTTGATCCGCTACTGGTGTGGTCATGTGCGCTGTCGCCGGGCACCGAACGCCTGCGCCTGTGGGAATATGATGAGATCAACGGCTGGCTGGCCCTGCGCGATATTGAAGTGAACAAACCTAATATCGGGCCACGCGCGCTGCGCCTGACCAGCATGCCGCAGGAACGTCAGCTACAGCATTAAATAAAAAAGTGGCCGCAGTATCACTCTGCGGCCACCCGTTCTTAATGATTATCGCCGGAAAATTTAGTGGCCGTCGATAAACACAATCTTCAGTACAAACAGCAGCGCCACCACCACAACACACGGGCTGATCTCACGCCAGCGTCCGGTACCCGCCTTCATCACACAGTATGAAATAAAGCCCAGCGCAATACCTTCAGTGATGGAGAAACTGAACGGCATCATTGCGGCAGTAACAAATGCCGGAACCGCTTCGGTCAGATCGTCCCACTTAACGCGAGCCAGGCTGGAGGTCATCAGCACACCAACGTAGATCAGCGCACCGGCTGCAGCATAGGCTGGCACCATCGCCGCCAGCGGCGAGAGGAAAATCACCAGCAGGAATAACAGACCGGTAACGACTGCCACCAGCCCGGTACGGCCGCCAATGGAAACGCCGGAAGAGCTTTCAATGTATGCGGTAACGGAAGAGGTACCGATAAATGAGCCGGCTACTGAGCTGACGCTGTCGACATATAGTGCCTGCTTCATGCGCGGAAACTTGCCATTCTCATCAGCTAAACCCGCTTTATCGGTTACACCAATCAGCGTTCCCGAGGAGTCGAACAGGTTCACCAGCATAAAGGAGAAGATGATGCCAGCCATACCGATATTCAGCGAACCGGCGAGGTCAACCTGGCCAATCACCGAAGTTACCGAAGGTGGCGCAGAGAAAATACCGTTGTACTGCACATCGCCAAGCGCCATACCGATCAGCGTGGTGACCACAATCGAAACCAGCACCGCCACGTGAATGTTACGCGAGGCGAGAATGGCGATGATAAAGAAGCCCAGCGCACCCAGCAGCACGCTGTGTGAAGTCAGATCGCCAACCGCCACCAGCGTATCCGCATTTGGTACCACGATACCGGCATTTTTCAGGCCGATCATCGCAATTAACAGGCCAATACCGCTGCTGATACCGACGCGCAGGCACAGCGGAATATTGGCAATCATCCAGTAGCGCACGCGGAAAATTGTCAGCAGCAACAGGCCAACCGCGCCCCAGAAGATGGCACCCATACCGGTCTGCCATGAAACGCCCATCGCGCCCACCACCACAAAGGCGAAGAAAGCGTTCAGCCCCATCGCCGGTGCCAGCGCCACCGGTAAGTTAGCCACCAGCCCCATCAGAATACTGCCGAACGCGGCAATCAGACAGGTGGTGACAAACACCGCTTGCGTATCCATGCCAGCAACACCAAGGATCTGCGGGTTCACAAAAACGATATACACCATAGTCAGAAAAGTGGTGCATCCCGCGATCACTTCGGTACGTACCGTGGTGCCATGCTCTTGCAGTTTAAACAGGCGCTGCAATATACCTTGTTTGCTCATTATCAGATTCCGAACGAATGGAAAAATGGTCGACGGCTATCCTATACCAAAACGTCGCTTTTTGATGCGGATCGCCGTGATTTTTCGCAACCGATTGCGCTGTTTTTACCGGTTTATCGCCGCCATTAACCGTAATTGACATTTCTGGTCGCATTCCTGACACAGTTAGTTAAAGTGGAGTGACATCTTCTGACAAAAAGGACAGGCGCGATGAGTATTGAATGTGTATTTTTTGATTGTGACGGCACGCTGGTCGACAGTGAGCTGATCTGCACCCAATCTTACGTTAATACCTTTGCGCAGTATGGCGTAACCCTATCCCTACAGACGATGTTTGAGAAATACAAAGGGGTAAAACTGTATGACATTATCGACGATGTCTGTGCTGAACATCAGCTGAATGCGCCGGTCGATGAACTTGAGACTGCCTATCGGCAGGAGGTCGCCAGACTATTTGATGCCGAACTCAAACCGATTACGGGCGCGCAGCAGCTGCTTAAGCAGATAACGGTTCCGATGTGTGTGGTGTCTAATGGTACGGTGAAAAAAATGCAGCATTCACTTGGTCTGACCGGGATGCTGTCGCATTTTGATGACCGGTTGTACAGCGGCTACGATATTGCGCGCTGGAAACCCGATCCTGATCTGATGTTCCACGCCGCAGATAAGATGCAGATACCGATTGAGCGATGCATTCTGGTGGATGATTCTGAAGCGGGTGCAAAAGCGGGAATTGCGGCGGGGATTCCGGTGTTTTATTACTGTGCTGATAGCCATAATCAGCCGCTCGATCATCCGCTGGTTACGGCGTTTGATGATATGGCACAGCTGCCGGCATTATGGCAGGCGCGCGGCTGGTCAATAACCGCATAACGCTGTCAGGGAGGCACAATCACTCCCTGACAATACAGAAAATTAACCAATCGCCCCTAACGCATCATCATTACCCTGACGCTTCGGTATCAAAAACAGCGTGGCGATAATATCCAGCAGATAGATCAGCGCTAACAGCGTTATCGCTGCAACAAATGACCACTGAGAGACCAGCAAGCCAATCACCAGCGGTCCAAAACCGCCGACGCCGCGGCCAAGATTAAATAACACATTTTGCGCCGTGGCGCGTGCCTGGACCGGATAAGTGTCGGAAATCAGCGCGCCGTAGCCGCCAATCATACCGTTAACGAACATTCCCATAATCGCACCGGTGAACAGCATAACCATCGGATCGCGCAGCTGGGCATATACCACCACCATAATCACCGCACCAAACTGGTAAATCAGGAAAATTTTCCAGCGGGCAAAGCGATCGGCCAATACGCCAAACAGCCAGATACCAAACGTCATCCCCACGACGGTAACGGCGGTCCATAAGCCGGATTTGGTCAGTGAAAAACCAAAGTTGGAAGAGAGATAGCTTGGCATCCAGATCATCAGGCCGTAATAACCGAAGTTTTGTACCGAGCAGAGAATCAGAATGCCGAGGCTGGCTTTGGTAGTTTGCGCGTCCCTGAACAGCAACTTAAGCCGCGTGATAAATGACAGCGAAGGGGTGTTATCAACCTGGCGCGTAAAGGCCTCGGGCTCGCCCATACCGCGACGAATGACAAACGACAATAACGCAGGGAGCAGGCCAACAAGAAACATGCCGCGCCAGCCAATAATATTCAGCAGCAGAGGAGTAATAAACGCCGCCAGCAATACGCCAAGCTGCCACCCCATTCCAACCCATGCCGACGCGCGGTTGCGCTTATTTGCTGGCCAGGCCTCAGCAATCAATGCCATACCAATACCAAATTCACCGCCAAGACCGACACCCGCCAACGTTCGGTAGATCAACAGATCCCAGTAACCCTGTGCTATCGCACACAGGCCGGTAAACAGCGAGAACATCAGAATCGTGAAGGTAAGCACGCGAATGCGGCCAAAACGATCGCTGAGATGACCAAAAATAATGCCACCTATCACCGCACCGATTAAGGTCCAGGTGACCAGCGAGCCCGCCTGGGACGGGCTGAGCGCCAGAGAAAAGCTGATAGCAGGTAGCATAAAGCCGAGGATAAGCAGATCAAAACCGTCCATGGCATAGCCACTTACGGCAGCGAGCATCGCTTTGCCAGGTGTGGCGCTGCGCTTCGCCTGAGGATTTGTCGACATCTTTCACAACCAGAAAGGGAAATTATGCGGCGAGTATATCGCACGAAAGAATCTGAAACACCGGGGAAGAGCCGTTTTCGGCCGCGGTGTTTCAACAGGCAGGATGCAAATTATCAGCACGGGCGGCGAGAAGCCGCCCGGACCGGTAGGGCCAATTATGCAGGGTTACTGCCGCCGTCTTCGCCAGCCAGCAGCTGATCAAGCCGATCGCCGCCAACATGACGGAAGTCCTGACCTTTAACGAAATAGAAGATAATTTCGCAAATATTCTGGCAGCGGTCGCCAATACGCTCGATGGCGCGGGCGCAGAACAACGCCGTCAGTACGCTTGGAATCGTGCGGGGATCTTCCATCATATAGGTCATCAGCTGGCGTACGATGCCTTCGTACTCCTGATCGACCTTCTTGTCTTCGCGATAGATCTGAATAGCCGCGTTCAGATCCATACGTGCGAAGGCATCCAGCACGTCATGCAGCATTTGCACGGTATGATGACCCAGTGACTCCAGGCTCACCAGCAGCGGCATATGCTGCTGGCCGAATTTCTCCAGCGCGGTGCGGCTGATTTTTTCCGCTACGTCGCCAATACGCTCCAGCTCAGAGATGGTCTTGATGATGGCCATCACCAGGCGTAAATCTATTGCGGTCGGCTGACGTTTGGCGATGATGCGCACGCAGGCTTCATCAATCTCCACTTCCATCATATTGACCTTGTGATCGCCCTCAATCACCTGTTTCGCCAGTTCGCCATCCTGGTTGTGCATCGCGGTAATGGCATCGGTGAGCTGTTTCTCAACCATGCCACCCATGATCATCACCTGAGTGCGAATATGCTCCAGCTCGGCATTGAACTGGCCGGAGATATGTTTGTTCAGATTTAAGTTATCCATGTTGTCTCCAGTCAAATCAGCCGTAACGCCCGGTAATATAGTCTTCAGTCTGTTTCTGATGCGGCTTCGTAAACAGCGTATCGGTATCACTGAATTCGATCAGCTCGCCGAGATACATAAACGCGGTGTGATCGGAGCAGCGTGCCGCCTGCTGCATATTGTGCGTTACGATCACCACGGTGTAATCCTGCTTCAGCTCAGTGATCAGCTCTTCGATACGTCCGGTTGAAATCGGGTCGAGTGCCGAGCAAGGCTCATCAAGCAGCAGCACTTCCGGACGAATGGCGATGCCACGCGCGATGCACAGACGCTGCTGCTGACCACCAGAGAGGCTGTAGCCACTCTGATGCAGTTTATCTTTGGTTTCATTCCACAGGGCCGCTTTCGTCAGCGCCCATTGTACGCGTTCATCCATGTCGGCACGCGACAGTTTTTCAAACAGGCGCACACCAAAAGCGATGTTGTCGTAAATAGACATCGGAAACGGCGTCGGCTTCTGAAACACCATGCCAACACGAGCACGCAGCAGGGCGATATCCTGATTAGCGGTCAAAATATTCTCGCCATCTAACAGGATTTCGCCTTCGGCGCGCTGCTCAGGATAGAGCGAGTACATCTTATTAAAGGTACGCAGCAGGGTGGATTTACCGCAGCCTGAGGGTCCGATAAATGCCGTTACCTGGTTTTTAGCGATATCCAGATTGATATTCTTCAGGGCATGGAATTTCCCGTAGTAGAAATTCAGATCGCGAACCTGCATTTTCCCGGGAGTGTTATTGACCATACTCATTCTCTTTCTCTCTTATTCAGCACCGCCGAAGCCGTGCTGTTCAATTAATGTTTGCTCTTAGCGAAGATGACACGTGCCAGAATGTTCAGTAACAGCACACAAAGCGTAATAATCAGCACGCCCGCCCAGGCCAGACTTTGCCACTCAGCAAACGGACTCATGGCGAACTTAAAGATGGTGACCGGCAGGTTAGCGATTGGCTGCATCATGTCGGTACTCCAGAACTGGTTCGACAATGAGGTAAACAGCAGCGGCGCGGTTTCACCGGCAATACGCGCAATCGCCAGCAGTACACCGGTAATAATGCCGGAGACTGACGCTTTCAGCGTAATAGCAGAAATCATTTTCCATTTTGGCGTACCGAGGGCATAGGCCGCTTCACGCAGGCTGTCCGGCACCAGCTTCAGCATGTTTTCGGTGGTGCGGATAACAATTGGCACCTGCAACAGCGCCAGCGCCAGCACACCAGCCCAGCCGGAGAAGTGCTGCATCTGGGCGACGACAATGGTGTAAACAAACAGACCGACCACAATCGACGGCGCTGAAAGCAGGATGTCGTTAATAAAGCGAATCACTTCGGCCAGCCACGATTTACGGCCATACTCAGCCAGATAGATACCCGCCATGATTCCTAACGGCGTACCAAACACCGTCGCCCACAGGATTAATAAGCCACTGCCGGCGAGGGCGTTAGCCAGACCGCCGCCCGGGGTGTTCGGTGGTGGCGTCATTTCAGTAAACAGCGCCAGCGACATGCCATCAATACCGCGGGTCACGGTGGAAAACAGAATCCACACCAGCCAGAACAGGCCGAAAGCCATGGTCAGCAAGGATAGCGTCAGCGCAATGCGGTTTTTCATCCGCCGCCACGCCTGCATCTTGCGACGGGAAGCGTCCAGTTCGGCGCGCGACTGCATTTCAAGAGTGGTCATGAGCGCGCTCCTTCACTTTTCGCCAAACGCATAACCATCAGTTTGGAACAGGCCAGTACGATAAAGGTAATCACAAACAGAATCAGTCCCAGCTCCATCAGTGCTGCGGTATGCAGGCCGGACTCAGCTTCAGCAAATTCGTTGGCCAGCGCCGAGGTAATACTGTTACCCGGTGCAAACAGCGAAACACTGTCGAGCTGGTAGGTGTTACCGATAATAAAGGTGACCGCCATGGTTTCACCCAGCGCACGTCCAAGCCCGAGCATCACGCCGCCAATCACGCCGTTTTTGGTGAAGGGCAACACAATGCGCCAGATAACTTCCCAGGTGGTGCAGCCAATACCGTAAGCAGACTCTTTCATCATCACCGGCGTCTGCTCAAACACATCACGCATTACCGAGGCAATATACGGAATAATCATGATGGCGAGGATCACACCGGCGGCAAGAATACCGATACCAAAGGCCGGCCCTTCAAACAGTGCGCCGACGATCGGTACACCCGAGAGCACATTGCCTACTGGCGTCTGGAAATATTCAGCAAACAGCGGAGCAAAGATAAACAGGCCCCACATGCCGTAAACGATGCTGGGGATCGCCGCCAGCAACTCAATCGCCACGCCGAGGGGGCGACGCAGCCAGCCAGGAGCCAGCTCGGTGAGGAACAGTGCGATGCCAAAGCTGACAGGTACGGCAATCAACAAGGCAATAAACGAAGTGACCAGCGTGCCATAAATCGGCACCAGCGCACCAAATTTCTCGTTTGGCGCATCCCACTCTTTTGTCCACAGGAAGGCGAAGCCGAATTTTTCAATGCTTGGCCATGAGGCGATAATCAATGAGACAATAATGCCGCCCAGCATCAATAACACTATCAGCGCAGCCAGTTTTACCAGCGCACTGAAGAGGATATCGCCCTGTTTGCCGGGGGCTTTGAATGTCGGCTTGGTAGCAGCCATAGAATTCTCGACGTTTTAAAATTTCAGGGGCGACAGCACTGCCGCCCGAAGTAAAGAGCGGAATAAATTTATCCGCCCCGGTTACATCTTGTTAGTACAGCGCTTTACCAGAACTGTCTTTAATGTTGGTCTTCCAGGCGGCACGAATCTGATCGGTAACTTCGGTTGGCAGTGGCGCATAATCCAGCGCGCTGGCTTCTTTTCCGCCATCTTTGTATGCCCAGTCAAAGAACTTCAGCACTTCAACTGCCTGTGCAGGCTTAGCCTGAGATTTGTGCAGCAGAATGAAGGTCGTTGAAGAGATTGGCCATGCATCATCACCTTTCTGGTTAGTCAGATCCTGAGCGAAAGTTTTGCTCCAGTCTGCGCCTTTTGCCGCATTGCTGAAACTTTCTTCGGTCGGGCTGACTGGCTTACCGTCGGCGCTAATCAGTTTGGTGTAGGCCAGGTTGTTCTGCTTGGCATAAGCGTACTCAACATAACCAATCGAGCCAGGCAGACGCTGAACAAAGGCGGCAATGCCGTCGTTACCTTTACCACCCAGACCGGTAGGCCAGTTTACGGTTGAACCCGCACCAACTTTCGATTTCCACTCTTCGTTAACTTTAGCCAGATAGCTGGTGAATACAAATGAGGTACCGGAACCATCAGCGCGGCGAACAACCGCAATATTGGTGTCAGGCAGTTTGACATCCGGGTTCAGCTTAACGATGGCGGCATCGTTCCACTTTTTAATTTTACCGAGATAGATATCACCGAGAGTTGCGCCGTCCAGCACCAGCTCGCCAGCTTTCAGACCCGGAATATTAACAGCCATAACCACGCCGCCGATCACCGTCGGAAACTGGAACAGGCCATCAGCATTTAATTTTTCGTCAGACAGCGGGGCATCAGAGGCACCAAAATCAACGGTTTTAGCAATAATCTGTTTTACACCACCCGATGAGCCGATACCTTGATAGTTGATTTTATTACCGGTTTCTTTCTGATAGGTATCTGCCCACTTGGCATACACCGGTGCCGGGAAGGTCGCACCCGCGCCAGTCAGGCTTGCTGCTGCCATGGCGGAAGCTGCACTCAGAGAAACGGTTGCTGCGACAATTCGAGCTAAGGTGCTATGCATCAGTGTCATATTCCCTCCGGGGGAGTAAAAGTCAGGCTTAACGCCGTTTTAATAAGATTATGTATAGCTGCAGGAGGGAAAATAGGACAGTTTGGTGACACTAAAATGTACGAATTATGACAGTTTTATGACAGAGAGCGCAGAAGCGAAAACAATGCCTTAATCAGGCTTTGATACGATTAATTCCCGAACAGACGAGTTTAGATAATGAATATGACATTTATGTTAACCACTTTATGCTAAATAATTATTTTTAATTATCAGGAAGTAACATATACCTACCGACAGATATCACATCGCTATAATAAAAGCCATCACCACAAATCTTAAATAGCGCTTAAACCTGATTTTAAAAAAGAGAACTCTGTAACTGCCCAAGAAATTTCCCATTTATTCTGACATTGATGACATTAAGAATATCCACTCTTCTGTATAATGTTATGGATGACTTAAAAATTATGATGAGTAGAAAGAAAATATTAGCCATTTTGATTAGCGGTTCCGGGCTTTCTGTATCCTCACTGGCCTTTGGTCATGGCGCGTTGGTCGATCCACCCGCTCGCCATGTTTCATGTATTCAGCAAGGTGCACAAAACACCGGAATTTGCGCAGAGGCCAGTAAGAATAGTAATGATGGCGGACACTCTTTTTATACATGGCAAGAGTTAACCGGATTTGTTGGCGGCAACCACAGCGCTGCTGAAGCAAAAAAAGCCATTCCAGGTAACAGGATTTGTAGCGGTACAACCCGGGGCTCTGGCTTTAATATGGCCAGTGACAAATGGAAAACGGCGTTGCTTAAGCCGGATGCCACCGGAAAAGTGAAAGTGCGCTATGGCTATACCCAACCCCATGTTAAATCCTTTACCGAGTTTTATATTACCAGGAAAGGCGTAGACCCTACGAAAAAGGTTATTGGCTGGGATGATGTAGAACTGCTGGGTACCTTTACCGCCTCTGAAAACACCTCACCGACCTCAGGCAAAACACCAGCCTATACCCGATACGAAGATTTTAACCTTGAAATTCCTGCCGACCGTACCGGCCGCGCGGTAATTTTCTCCCGCTGGCAGCGTAATGATGCAGGAAATGAAGGCTTTTATGGCTGCAGCGACGTGATGATCACCGAACGTGGTGGCGATATTATCCCTCCGGCACCGGTTCCCGATCCGATTGAAGATCCGGCCCCCGCAGACTGGTTTAAATACGCTAATTTTGCCGATAAGCATACCCCGATCGTCGGCAGTTCCGTTGAGTTCCGTGTTATGGGCGGCACCCGCGGCAGCGAGCTGGTTCAGATCCGCAAAGCCATTACCGCCGACAATGTTGGCGATAAATGGATTAGCGAACTGGCGGCTGAAATCAACCGCGATTATTCTAATTTGGTGCTAATTGGCCAACAGAGCCAGTCAGGTAATATCACCTTTAATCTGCAACAGCCGCGCGGTAACGGCATCTATCTGAACAACACCGATAATTCCGCAGTGCTGTCGGTGACAGCGCCGGCTAACACTCCTACGGCAGTCGTACCCGCCAACTTTACAGTGGTCAGCAACCCTGATTACTCTTTAGGCTTCACGATGGATGGCTCCAACAGCCTGAACGCAGAGTCTTACAGCTGGAAAGTGGTGAACGGCCAGGATGTTTTCCGGTTGCAGGAGCAGGAAGGTGGTGCATGGCTATCACAAAGCTCTAAACCGGTGGTCCGCGCACTGATTCCAGCCAAAAGCAGTGGCACGGCGATTTATGAACTGACGGTAAAATCTAAGAGCGGTGCAACTCATTCCAATCGCGTTAACATCACCGTTAAGAATCAGGACGATGGCGGCTCTGATGATTATCCTCAGTGGCAACAGGGCAAAACCTATGTCGCTGGCGATAAAGTTACCCGGAATGGGGTTAAGTATATTGCGGGTTACTGGACTCAGTCTCAGCCGGGTAACGGCGATGCCTGGAAACTGGCTGATCCTGGCCAGACTGTTGAATGGAGTGCATCAATGACCTATGTCAGCGGCAATAGCGTGACCTGGAAAGGTAAAAGCTATACCGCTAAACAGTGGACCGTTGGCAACCAGCCGGATCAATCGCCACAGATTTGGACCGTTAAATAAGTCTTATTCTTATATATGACAGAATAAACAATGCCGATCAGCGATCGGCATTGTTTTGTAAATGGAGCCAACAATACAGACAAATCAGAAAGCAGGTTAAACACTGCGTAAAAATAAGTAAGCGATTTTTTGAAAAACTCTATAATCAGACCTCTTTTTTGATTACTATTGAAAATAACCCACACAATGACAGCACGCAGATTTTATAATATAAATCATCAACTCAGAACTTAAACCACGTCTATATCATCATCGAAAACAGTCAAGTCTGTAACTCTCCGGGATTTTTCTCGTTTATTTCAATATCCACTCAATAAATAATGCCGCCATCTTTTATACCTTTTGGGTTATTCTAATATTATGTTTAGCAGAAAATTATTAGCCATCCTGGTTGGCGGTGCGGGGCTTTCAGTCACTTCTCTGGCTTTTGGCCATGGTTCATTAATCGATCCTCCTTCTCGTCAGGCAGCCTGCATACTGGAAGGCACACAAAATAGCGGCATTTGCTCTGAAGCCGATGCGAAAAGTGGGGGAGGTACTTTTGGTGACTGGCAATCCTTCAGTGACAATCTTGAAGGTAATCGCGATGCAGAAGATGCGATGGCAAATATTCCCGGCAATTTAATTTGTAGTGGCAAACATAAAGGCACCGGCTTTAATATGGCCAGTGACAAATGGAAAGTGTCATTAGTTAAGCCCGATGCCATGGGCAAAGTAAAAATGCGTTATGGCTTTACCGCACCACACGATTATTCATTTACTGAATTCTGGATTACTAAAGAAGGCTTCGACCCGACAAAAAAAGCGATTAGCTGGGGCGATCTGCAACTAATTGGTAAAATTGATAATTCCCATAATCCGTCGCCAATTGCGGCCGGTAAACTGGTTAACCTCAGAGCCTATGAGGACTTCAATGTCATCATCCCTGAAGGTCGTACCGGTCGGGCGGTAATTTTTAGCCGCTGGCAACGTATCGGACAGCAAGGGACTTTTGAAACCGAAGGTTTCTATAACTGTAGCGACGTCAATATCACCGCGCGCGGCAGCGATATTATCCCTCCCGTACCAGTACCCGATCCGGACCCCATTGAAGATCCGGCACCCACAGACTGGTATAAATACGCCAATTTCGCCGATCATCAGACTCCAGTGATCGGCAGCACGGTGATGTTCCGTGTGATTGGCGGCGCGCGTGGTATCGAGCTGGTTCAAATCCGTAAAACAATTACCGCTGACAATTTGGGTGATAAATGGATTAGCGAGCTGGCGACGGATATTAACCGCAATCACTCTAATCTGGTGCTGATTGGTCAGCAGAGTCAGTCGGGTAATATTGTATTTAACGAGCAGCAACTGCGCGGTAACAGCATCTTCCTCAATCATAAGAGCAACTCGGCAGTACTGTCGGTAGAAGCGCCGGTGAACGCCCCGATCGCTATCGTGCCAGCCAACTTTGAGGTGGTAAGCCCATCTGGTGCTGCAGCGGCCTATATTATGGATGGCTCCAACAGTCAGAATGCTGAAAGTTACAGCTGGAAAGTTGTCGGGGGTCAGGGGACGTTCTGGTTGCAGGAGCAGGAAGGGAGTCAGTGGGTATCGACGCTGAATAAACCCGTCGTTCACGCCCTGATTCCTGAGAACACCAAAGGTACTGCGATTTATGAACTGACGGTGACATCTAAAAATGGTGTAACCCATTCAAACCGCGTAGCCGTAACGGTAAAAGATAAAGAGAATCACCCGGACCCTTCAGTTAAGGAATGGGAAACCGGCATAGATTATAAAGCCGACGATACCGTGATCTACGAAGGTAAAAAATATCGCTGCCGCCAGGCCCACCCTTCAATGGCTCACTGGAGCCCGGCTGAGGTGCACTCTTTATGGCTTCCGGTTGACTGATCCTTGTTCAGTTACTGTCGCCAGCCAATAAAAAACGCCGGTCTGTGACCGGCGTTTTTTTGTCTGCTGCTTCAGTTACTCGACGGTAACCGATTTCGCCAGATTACGTGGCTGATCGACGTCAGTCCCTTTAATCAACGCGACATGATAAGACAACAGCTGCAACGGTACGGTGTAGAAGATCGGGGCAATCACATCTTCTACATGTGGCAGAGGAATAATCCTCATCCCTTCGCTGTCGCTGAAACCGGCATCCTGGTCGGCAAACACGTAGAGTAAACCACCACGCGCACGCACTTCTTCAATGTTCGACTTCAGTTTTTCCAGCAGCTCGTTATTAGGTGCCACCACGATGACCGGCATATCCGCATCGATCAATGCCAGCGGACCGTGCTTCAGTTCACCCGCCGCATAGGCTTCAGCATGAATATAGGAGATCTCTTTCAGCTTCAGCGCGCCCTCCATCGCGATCGGATACTGGTCGCCACGGCCAAGGAACAGTGCGTGATGCTTATCGGAGAAATCTTCAGCCAGCGATTCGATCAGCTTATCCTGAGACAGCATCTGCTCGATGCGGCTTGGCAATGCCTGCAAACCATGCACGATATCGTGTTCAATCTGCGCATCGACACCTTTCAGACGACCTAACTTCGCCACCAGCATCAGTAATACCGTCAGCTGAGTGGTAAAAGCCTTGGTAGAAGCGACGCCAATTTCGGTACCGGCTTTGGTCATCAATGCGAGGTCAGACTCACGCACCAGCGAAGAGCCAGCGACGTTACAGATGGCCAGTGAACCGAGGTAACCCAACTCTTTTGACAGACGCAGTGCCGCCAGCGTGTCAGCGGTTTCACCCGATTGCGACAGCGTAATCAGCAGGCTGTTTTTACGTACTGCTGATTTGCGGTAGCGGAACTCTGAGGCAATTTCCACATCACAGGGCACGTTAGCCAGCGCTTCGAACCAGTAACGTGACACCATTCCGGAGTTATACGAGGTGCCGCAGGCCACGATCTGGATGTGCTCAACCTGGCTTAACAGCGTATTGGCATTGTCACCCAGTTCGGAGAGATCAACTTCGCCATGGCTGAAACGACCGGCTAAGGTGTTTTTGATCGCCATTGGCTGTTCATAAATCTCTTTCTGCATATAGTGACGGTAGATGCCTTTATCACCGGCGTCATACTGCACTTTGGATTCAATTTCCTGACGCTGCACGGTTTCACCGTTGCGATCGACAATCGTCACATCACGGCGCGTCACTTCGGCAATATCACCTTCTTCGAGGTAGATAAAGCGACGAGTGACCGGCAGCAGTGCCAGCTGGTCAGAAGCAA
The DNA here is from genome assembly GCF_050037805.1 of Winslowiella sp. 2C04. Lineage (NCBI taxonomy): Bacteria > Pseudomonadati > Pseudomonadota > Gammaproteobacteria > Enterobacterales > Erwiniaceae > Winslowiella > Winslowiella sp. 2C04. The sequence goes on from NZ_CP188300.1 coordinate 4,790,987, forward strand.
TAAAGTTTTCACCGACGCCACGGCCAATAACCAGTGGGCTTCCGGAGCGAGCGGCAATCACCAGCGACGGATCGCGGCTGTCCATGATGACCATGCCATAAGCGCCACGCAGCTGTGGAATCACTCGCAGCACCACATCACGCAGTGTGCCACCCTGTTTTTGCTCCCAGTGCACCAGATGCGCCACCACTTCGGTGTCGGTTTCTGACGCAAAGCGGTAGCCACGCTCAATCAATAAAGCGCGCAGTGGCTCATGGTTCTCAATAATGCCGTTGTGAACAATGATGATATGTTCTGAAATATGCGGGTGCGCATTGGCCTCGGAAGGTTCACCGTGCGTTGCCCAACGGGTATGAGCGATACCCGTACCGCCCACCAGCTGCGTTTCCTCAGCGGCCTCGGCCAGCTTTTGTACTTTACCCAGGCGACGCAAACGCGTTACATGGCCATGCTGATCGACGACTGCCAGGCCCGCAGAGTCATATCCACGGTATTCCAGGCGACGCAGACCTTCGAGAAGAATTTCTGCGATATCACGTTGCGCTACTGCGCCAACAATTCCACACATAGTTAATTTCCTGACTGGATGGCGTTTCAGCGCCATCTGCGTTGTCTTGTGACCTGATTTTCCGCAGATTTACGTGCTTGCGCATCGAACCTGCGGATTCCCCGAGCCTTGTAGAGTGGGGAGTTTTATATTTTGGTACTGCGGTGTTACGGACGGTGACAGCACCGCCCCGATAAATATGACGCTATTTTTTCTTAACCGGGCGTTGCCAGCCGGCTTTATGATTCTGTTCTTTGCGGTTATAAACCAGTTCGGCGGCGGTAATGTCTTTCATTACCGTCGTACCTGCCGCGATAGTTGCGCCACTGGCTACCGTTACCGGTGCCACCAGTTGGGTATCAGAGCCAACAAATACGTTATCGCCAATCACGGTTTTAAACTTATTCGCACCGTCGTAGTTACAGGTAATAGTTCCGGCACCGATATTAACGCCGGCACCAATTTCAGCGTCGCCAAGATAGCTCAGATGGCCGGCTTTTGAGCCTTTGCCCAGCCGCGCTTTTTTCATCTCAACGAAATTACCGACGTGAGCACCTTCTGCCAGTTCACTACCCGGACGCAAACGGGCAAATGGCCCGATGGTGCAGGCAGCAGCCAGTTCGGCATCTTCCACAACGCTGTAGGGACTGATTTCACAATCATCACCAATCACGCTGTTTTTAATGATGCAGCCCGCACCGATTTTGACGCGATTACCCAGCTGCACCTGACCTTCAATGATCACATTGGTATCAACGATCACATCACGACCGTGTTGCAGATTACCGCGTAAATCAAAGCGCGCCGGATCCAGCAACATAACGCCGGCCAGCAGCAATTTTTCTGCCTGTTCGGCCTGATACACCCGCTCAAGAGTAGAGAGCTGCAGACGATTATTCACGCCTTCGGTTTCGCTGATACGCGCCGGATGTACCGCTTCAATCTTACGGCCTTCCTGATGGGCGAGGGCGATAATATCGGTGATGTAGTACTCACCCTGCGCATTGTTGTTAGTCAGCTTGCCTAACCAGCGTTTCATATCACCACCGTTGGCAATCAGAATGCCGGTGTTGATTTCGTTGATCGCCAGCTGCTCAGCGGTGGCATCCTTCTGCTCGACAATCCCCACTACCGCGCCATTGGTACGCATAATGCGACCATAGCCGGTTGGGTTATCCAGTTTTACCGTCAGTAAACCAATGCCGCCCTGCGGTTTGGCACTGCGCAAACGCTCCAGCGTTTCAACCGAGATTAGCGGTACATCGCCATACAGCATCAGAATATCTTCATCATCAGCAAAGTGCGGCGCTGCCTGCTGCATCGCATGGCCGGTGCCCAGCTGTTCAGCCTGAAGTACCCAGGTCAGTGCATCATCTGACAGCGTGGATTTAAGCAGATCGCCACCATGGCCATAAACCAGGTTTACGTTGCGTGCGCCAAGATGTTTTGCAGCATCAATGACGTGTTGAACCATCGGTTTCCCTGCCAGCGTATGCAGGACTTTAGGAAGATCTGAATACATGCGTGTTCCCTTGCCAGCAGCAAGAATAACCACGCTCATCGCACTGTTTGACATACACATCCTGAGCATTCTTTTGATAGACGAAAGTAAAGCGGTTTAGGGATTAGATTACTACATTTTTCTCGCAACGAAATTAGCTGGCTAACTGAAAGTAACCCGCTAAGTCGCCGGAAGCAGATAAAAAAAATGCCAGTCAGAAAACTGACTGGCATCTTAAGACATAAAGCCTGGGTTACATCGCTTTCTTGGTCAATTCGATAACGCGCAGTTTGGCGATCGCTTTGGCCAGTTCAGCCGATGCCTGAGCGTAGTCGACATCGCCGTGAGAGCTGTTCATATGCTCTTCCGCTTTGCGTTTCGCTTCCAGCGCTCGCGCTTCGTCGAGATCTGTTCCGCGAATCGCCGTGTCAGCCAGCACGGTAGTCGAGCCTGGCTGCACTTCCAGTACGCCGCCGGAGAGGTAAATCACCTCTTCTTCGCCGTTCTGTTTAACGATACGAATCATACCAGGCTTAATGGCGGTGAGCAGCGGGGCGTGTCCCGGGAAAATACCCAGTTCACCTTCGCTACCTGACACCTGGATTTTTTGTACCAGACCAGAGAACATTTTTTCCTCTGCGCTGACCACATCCAGATGATAAGTCATAGCCATATCTAACCTCCTGGGAAACTGTTATTACAGTTTCTTCGCTTTTTCCACGGCTTCTTCGATGGAACCCACCATGTAGAAAGCCTGCTCTGGCAGATGGTCGAATTCACCTTCCATGATGCCTTTAAAGCCACGGATGGTGTCTTTCAGCGACACATACTTACCTGGAGAACCGGTGAAGACTTCTGCCACGAAGAACGGCTGGGACAGGAAGCGCTGCATCTTACGAGAGCGTGCTACCACCAGTTTGTCGTCTTCTGACAGCTCATCCATACCGAGGATGGCGATGATGTCTTTCAGTTCCTGATAACGCTGCAGCAGGGACTGTACGCCACGTGCGGTGTCGTAGTGTTCCTGACCAACAACCAGCGGATCCAGCTGACGGCTGGTGGAGTCCAGCGGGTCAACTGCCGGGTAGATACCCAGAGAAGCGATCTGACGGCTCAGTACCACGGTTGCGTCAAGGTGCGCAAAGGTGGTGGCTGGAGATGGGTCAGTCAAGTCATCCGCAGGAACGTAAACCGCCTGAACGGAAGTGATGGAACCGGTCTTCGTGGAGGTAATACGCTCCTGAAGCACGCCCATCTCTTCTGCCAGAGTCGGCTGGTAACCTACTGCAGATGGCATACGACCCAGCAGTGCAGATACTTCTGTACCGGCCAGGGTGTAACGATAGATGTTGTCGACGAACAGCAGAACGTCACGACCTTCGTCACGGAATTTCTCAGCCATGGTCAGGCCGGTCAGTGCAACGCGCAGACGGTTACCCGGCGGCTCGTTCATCTGGCCATACACCAGGGAAACTTTATCGATAACGTTGGAATCGGTCATTTCGTGGTAGAAGTCGTTACCTTCACGGGTACGCTCGCCCACACCAGCAAATACCGAGAAACCTGAGTGCTCGATCGCGATGTTACGGATCAGCTCCATCATGTTTACGGTTTTACCAACACCCGCACCACCGAACAGACCGACTTTACCGCCCTTAGCGAACGGACACATCAGGTCGATTACTTTGATACCGGTTTCCAGCAGTTCCTGAGAGCTGGACAGCTCTTCGTAGGAAGGAGCCGGACGGTGAATAGCCCAACGCTCTTCTTCACCGATGTCGCCTTTCATATCGATCGGCTCACCCAGCACGTTCATGATACGGCCGAGTGTTGCAGTACCTACTGGTACTTCGATTGGGTGCTCAAGGTCAACCGTTGCCAGACCGCGCTTCAGGCCGTCTGAGGAACCCATGGCGATGGTACGAACCACGCCACCACCCAGCTGCTGCTGAACTTCCAGCACCAGACGAGCATCACCATTTTGAACCTCAAGGGCGCTGTACACTTGTGGTACTGCGTCCTGAGGGAACTCGACGTCCACCACGGCGCCGATAACCTGGACAATCTTTCCAGTAGCCATCTTGAATCCTCTACCTAATTCGTTTATACCCAGCTTCACTTAAGTGACAGCGGCGTAACTCGCTGACTTTCATCAATTTTATAGCTCTGCTGCCACTTCAGCTACTTGGGTATACCTGGTTAAACCGCGGAGGCCCCCGAGACAATCTCGGTAAGTTCCTGGGTGATGCTGGCCTGACGAGCTTTGTTGTATACCAACTGCAGCTCTTTGATCAGGTTACCGCCGTTATCGGTTGCAGCTTTCATCGCCACCATACGCGCGGCCTGCTCGCTGGCCAGGTTTTCTACAACACCCTGGTAAACCTGAGACTCTACATAGCGACGCAGTAAAGTATCCAGCAGCCCTTTCGGATCCGGCTCATACAGGTAATCCCAGGTCTTTTTCTTCAGATCTTCTTCGTCTTCTGCCGGTGGTAATGGCAGCAGCTGAGTGATCTGAGGAGACTGAGACATGGTGTTGACAAATTTGTTGCTGACGATAAACAGCTTATCTAAGCGGCCTTCATCGTAAGCCTGCAGCATGACTTTTACCGGGCCAATCAGTTCAGATACGGAAGGTTTATCTCCCATACCGCTGACCTGAGCAACCACTTTAGTCCCTACAGAGCTGAAGAATGACAGACCTTTGGAACCGATAATCGCCAGATCGCTCTCGACGCCTTTATCAGACCAGGCTTTCATATCAGCCAGCAATTTTTTGAACAGGTTAATGTTCAAACCACCACAAAGCCCGCGGTCGGTAGAAACGACCAGGTAGCCGACGCGCTTAACGTCGCGCTCCTCGAGGTAAGGGTGCTTGTACTCCAGATTACCAAGCGCAATGTGACCAATCACTGTGCGCATAGTCTCTGCATAAGGACGGCTGGCTGCCATGCGTTCCTGCGATTTACGCATTTTGGAGGCGGCGACCATTTCCATCGCTTTGGTGATCTTTTGCGTATTCTGGACGCTTCCGATCTTACTACGTATCTCTTTTGCGCCGGCCATAAGCTTCTCCTCAAAGCCTTGCGGCCTGCCCTAAAAGGACAAGCCGCCAGACGTTACCAGGACTGGGTTGCTTTGAACGTTTCGAGGAGGCCTTTCAGCTTCTCTTCGATTTCGTTGTTATAGTTACCCGACTGGTTGATTTCAGCCATCAGCTCGACGTGATCGCGATCCGCGTAAGCCAGCAGCGCTGCTTCGAAGCTACCGATTTTCGCCAGTTCGACGTCATTCAGGAAGCCACGCTCAGCAGCGAACAGTACCAGACCCTGCTGTGCAACAGACATTGGTGCATACTGTTTCTGCTTCAGCAGCTCGGTCACTTTCTGACCATGGCTCAGCTGTTTACGGGTTGCTTCATCCAGATCGGAAGCGAACTGAGAGAACGCCGCCAGTTCACGATACTGTGCCAGAGCGGTACGGATACCACCGGACAGTTTCTTGATGATCTTGGTCTGAGCAGCACCACCAACACGCGATACCGAGATACCCGGGTTAACTGCCGGACGAATACCGGAGTTAAACAGGTTAGTTTCCAGGAAGATCTGACCATCGGTAATCGAGATTACGTTGGTTGGAACGAACGCAGAAACGTCACCCGCCTGGGTTTCAATGATTGGCAGAGCAGTCAGAGAACCGGTTTTACCTTTCACTTCACCTTTGGTGAATGCTTCAACGTACTCAGCGTTAACGCGTGATGCACGCTCCAGCAGACGGGAGTGGAGGTAGAACACGTCACCAGGGAATGCTTCACGACCCGGTGGACGACGCAGCAGCAGGGAAACCTGACGGTAAGCAACAGCCTGTTTAGACAGGTCATCGTATACGATCAGCGCATCTTCACCGCGGTCACGGAAATATTCGCCCATTGCACAACCGGCATACGGTGCCAGGTACTGCAGTGCAGCAGATTCTGATGCGGTAGCAACCACAACGATGGTGTTAGCCAGCGCGTTGTGTTCTTCCAGCTTACGAACCACGTTAGAAATGGTGGACGCTTTCTGGCCGATAGCCACGTACACGCATTTAATACCGGAATCACGCTGGTTGATGATCGCATCGATCGCCATCGCGGTTTTACCGGTCTGACGGTCACCGATGATCAGCTCACGCTGGCCACGGCCGATTGGAATCATTGCATCGACGGATTTGTAACCAGTCTGTACAGGCTGGTCAACACCCTGGCGCTCGATAACGCCTGGTGCAATCACTTCGATTGGCGAGAAGCCGTCGTTATCAATGGCGCCTTTGCCATCGATTGGCGCACCCAGGGTGTTCACCACGCGGCCCAGCAGGCCACGACCGACAGGAACTTCCAGAATACGGCCAGTACACTTAACCTTCATGCCTTCGGCGAGGTCAGAGTATGGGCCCATAACTACTGCACCTACCGAGTCGCGCTCGAGGTTCAGTGCGATAGCGTAACGGTTACCCGGCAGGGCAATCATCTCACCCTGCATCACATCGGCCAGGCCGTGTACGCGGATGATACCGTCACTTACAGAAACAATAGTACCTTCGTTGTGAGCTTCACTCACGACATTGAACTGAGCAATGCGCTGCTTGATCAGTTCGCTGATTTCGGTGGAATTCAGTTGCATATGCTCCAGTCCCCTTAAGACTGCAAGACGTCTGCCAGACGCTCAAGACGGCCGCGTACGCTGCCATCAATCACCATATCACCCGAGCGGATGATAACGCCTGCCATTACAGACTTATCAATTTTGCATTTCAGCTTAACTTTGCGTGACAGACGTTTTTCCATCGCGGTGCTGATTTTACTCAGCTGTTCGTCACTCAGAGTGCTGGCGGAGATGACTTCAACTTCAGCGGTCGCATCATATGCGGCACGCAGTTGAATATACTGAGCCAGAACATCCGGGAGCGCTTGTAAACGTCCGTTTTCTGCCATCACCTTAATCAGGTTCTGGCCTGCGTCATCGAGTTGATCACCACAGATTGCATTGAAAGATGCAGACGTAGCTTCCGGCGCCAATGCGCCGGAGAGAAGTTCTGTCATCTGTTCATTGCTTGCCACTTCAGCGGCAAACGCCAGCATCTGCTGCCAGCGATCGACACTTTGATGCTCAACAGCAAAGTCAAAAGCTGCTTTGGCGTAGGGGCGAGCTACAGTTACAAATTCAGACATCAGCCCCTCCCTCCTTACAGTTCAGCGACCAGTTTATCTACGATGTCGCTGTTAGCAGCTTCATCCACGGAACGTTCAATGATCTTCTCGGCGCCGGCAACAGCCAGCATCGCGACTTGCTTACGCAACTCTTCACGTGCACGTTTACGCTCAGCATCAATTTCTGCCTGCGCTTGGTTCACGATCTTGCTACGTTCCTGCTCAGCCTCAGCTTTAGCTTCGTCCAGGATCTGTGAACGGCGCTTATTAGCCTGTTCAATGATTACCTGAGCTTCTTCTTTCGCTTTTTTCAGCTGGTCGGTCGCATTAGCCTGCGCGAGATCCAAATCTTTTTTGGCACGTTCAGCGGAAGCAAGGCCTTCAGCAATTTCTTTCTGGCGCTTTTCGATGGCAGCCATAATCGGCGGCCATACGTACTTCATGCAGAACAGGACAAACAGGACGAACGCGATAGCCTGGCCGAGGATTGTTGCGTTAAGGTTCACAGCACAATGCCTCTTGTTAAGTTAACTTTATCTGCCGTCATCATAGACAACCTGCAGAATCCGTTCATCGCTCAACATTTACCGTGTTGCCGATGAACAATCTGTTACTACGCGACAGCAAACATCACGTACAGACCCAGACCAACAGCGATCATCGGGATTGCATCCACCAGACCCATGACAACAAAGAACTGCGTACGCAGCAGAGGAATCAGATCCGGTTGACGCGCAGCGCCTTCCAGGAATTTACCTCCGAGGATGCCGATACCGATCGCAGCACCGATTGCCGCCAGGCCCATCATCACAGCGGCAGCCATGTACAGCAGATCCATATTCAGGTTTTCCATGACAGTCTCCAGTTTGTTTCAGTTATAACGCAGTAGTGTTGAGAAAAAATCAATGTTCTTCAGATGCCATCGACAGATAGACAATCGTTAAGACCATGAAAATGAAAGCCTGCAGCGAAATGATCAGGATGTGGAAAATGGCCCAAGGCACACTCAGAACCCACTGTGACCACCACGGCAGCAGACCGGCAATCAGGATAAAAATCAATTCACCCGCATACATGTTGCCGAACAGTCGCAGACCAAGAGAAACCGGTTTGGACAGCAGGCTCACACCTTCAAGAATCAGGTTGATAGGGATGAAGATCGGGTGATTAAAGGGTTGCAGGGTCAGCTCTTTTGTAAAGCCGCCGATGCCTTTCATCTTGATGCTGTAGAACAGAATCAAAATAAATACGCCCAGTGCCATCGACAGGGTGACGTTAACGTCAGCTGTAGGGACAACGCGCAGTGCTGGCAGACCGAACACATGCTCACCGATGTACGGCAGCAGGTCGATAGGCAGCAGATCCATGAAGTTCATCAGGAACACCCAGACGAAAATCGTCAGGGCCAGCGGAGCGATAAGCTTGCTTTTACCGTGGTACATGTCGCGAACGTTACCGTCGACAAAACCTACCACCAGTTCAATAGCCGTCTGGAATTTCCCCGGAACGCCGCTGGTGGCTGCTTTCGCCACTTTACGGAACAGTACCAGGAACAGCAGGCCCAGCACCACGGAGAAAAACATGGAATCGATATTTAATACCCAGAAAGACGCGGGCGCGTCGTGCGGGTTCACTAACTCGAAAGTACGCAGGTCCAGCTGAAGGTTATTCAGGTGGTGACCTATGTAATCTTGCGGAGTAGAGATTTCTCCTGCAGCCATGATGCCTCTTACCCTTTGTTGTTAATTACAGCCGGTGCCAGTATCTGCACAACCAGCACCGATAACCACGTCAGCCCGAGCGGCATAAATACCGCGCCGAACACACCCAGCGCCACGATAATGAGAATAATCGTGGCAAACACCTTCAACACTTCGCCGATGACGAAGCTCCAGGCAACACGGCCTTTCGCGGGTGATTGCGCCTGAAGGCGCCAGGCTAAAATCATAAAAAACACGTTAGGCAGCCAGGCTGCCAGTCCACCGGCGATAGCAGATGCGCCCCACGTGATATCTTTCAGAGTAAACAGCAATCCGATTACGACAAAAGTCACCAGCTGAATAAGCAGCACGGTTCGGGCAAATTTCACACTGTAAAGAGACACTGACATGACGCTTAACTCTCCTGCCCCGTTCGGGGTATGTCCCGTGCCGTATAAAACTGCCTTTACTCATTTGAGTCAAGCAGCAAAAAACGAGCAAATTATACGGGGCGCACCTGCGATTTCAATCGATAAGTAGAGAAAAGGTGAACAATTATTTAAATTTCTTTCTGAGGGGCTATTTTTCAAAAGCGCAAAGAACGGTAAACCGAAGTAAATTTACCGTAATAAGCGCGATAGCTTGCTCATAAAGCGTGCTTCAGATCACAAATCAGTAATGTAATGGCGAAATATCATACTGAACCTTTACTGATTTCGTAGAAAAGTGAAAAATAAAACCATTAAAAAACATACACATACTAAAAATTAATGTGAAAATGACAATTAACATCAATTAAAAGTCTATATTGACATCGTCAGCAAACTTTTAATGGCAATAATTACATTACTCACGCCAACTTATAATGAAGATATATTTTCATCCGTGACTATTGAATCACTTTAACAACCCGGTAAAAGTGATAAGCATGATAATGGAATGTGACATTAACGTTAAATGTTACTAATCGTGTCCGATAATTTCCGCCTGACGATTTAACCTGAACAAAACATCATCATTGACAAAAACGTGCTGCCTAAAACGCATAACCGGCGATTTCTTGTACAGCATGCGCATTATGTGCAACAAGGCACAATGCAATGTCCTGACTATGAAAAGGGTTAATTTGCCTTGATAATCACCAGGTGACGCTCACCTTCCAGCTGCGGAACGCTGAGACGAATGGTCTCTTTCACGCTAAAACCGTCTGGCAGGGCCGCAATTTCATCGGCCGGCAGCACGCCTTTCAGCGCATAAAATGCGCCGTTTTTGCCCGGCAGATGATGACACCAGCTCAACATATCATTGAGTGAAGCAAATGCGCGGCTGATCACGCCATCAAAAGGCGGCTCGGAAGGGAACTCTTCCACCCGACTCTGTACCGGCTCAATGTTCTCCAGCTTCAGTTCATGCTGTACCTGACGAAGGAAACGTACACGCTTACCCAGACTATCCAGCAGGGTAAAATGAGCGTCAGGACGCACGATAGCCAGCGGCACGCCAGGCAGCCCAGGCCCGGTTCCGACATCAATAAACCGACTGCCCTGCAAATGCGGCTCAACCACGATGCTATCGAGAATATGGCGCACCAGCATCTGTTCAGGCTCACGCACTGAAGTCAGGTTATAGGCTTTGTTCCACTTGTGCAGCATTTCAACGTAGCCCACCAGCTGTTGCTTTTGCTGATCGGACAGAGAAATGTTGGCGGCTTTAAGCAGGGAAGAGAGTTGGTTAATCACAGCAGGTTCCGTAAATTTTGTGGTCTGTAACGGGTGGTGCAGGGGGAGCCGCTTACGGCTCCCGTTGATAACAGAGTATCAGGCGCTTTTACGTAACAGACCCTGTTTCTTGAGATAAATCAGCAGAATCGAGATCGCGGCCGGTGTGACACCAGAAATACGCGATGCCTGGCCAATCGAACCTGGTTTATGATCGTTAAGTTTGGCGATCACTTCGTTCGACAGACCGGTTACCTGATGATAGTCGAGCGTCGCAGGCAGCAGCGTGTTTTCATTGCGCTGCTGGCGATCGATCTCTTCCTGCTGGCGCGCGATGTAACCTTCATACTTCACCTGAATCTCAACCTGTTCGGCAGCCTGAGCATCGCTCAGTGCCGGTGCAAACAGGCTCAGGCTCATCAGTTTTTCGTAAGTCATTTCCGGACGGCGCAGTAAATCTTCACCACTGGCTTCCTTGGTCAGACCGGCGCTCAGCACGCTGTTAATCTCATCGACGCTGGCTGATTTCGGATGTACCCAGATATCACGCAGACGCTGACGCTCCAGTTCGATGCTCTCGAGTTTCTGGTTATAACGCGCCCAACGGGCATCATCGACCAGGCCGAGCTCGCGACCGGCTTCCGTCAGACGCAGATCGGCGTTGTCTTCACGTAGCATCAGACGATATTCGGCACGTGAAGTGAACATGCGGTACGGTTCTTTTGTACCAAGGGTGCAAAGATCGTCCACCAGCACGCCAAGGTATGCCTGATCGCGACGCGGCGCCCAGCTCTCTTTGTCGGCGGAAAGACGACCAGCATTCAGACCGGCCAGCAGTCCCTGAGCCGCAGCCTCTTCGTAACCGGTAGTACCGTTGATCTGACCGGCAAAGAACAAACCGTTGATATATTTACTTTCCAGCGTCGGTTTCAGATCGCGCGGATCGAAGAAATCATACTCGATCGCATAACCGGGACGGACGATACGCGCGTTTTCCATGCCCTGCATTGACCGGACGATCTGCATCTGGACGTCAAATGGCAGACTGGTGGAGATGCCGTTTGGATAGATCTCGTTGCTGGTTAAGCCTTCAGGCTCAAGGAAAATCTGGTGCGCGTTACGATCGGCAAAGCGCATCACTTTATCTTCGATCGACGGGCAGTAACGTGGGCCAATTCCTTCGATAACACCAGCATACATCGGGCTGCGATCGAGGTTGTTACGGATCACGTCATGGGTTTTTTCGTTGGTATAGGTGATGTAGCAAGGCACTTGTTGTGGATGCTGAGACACATTGCCCATAAACGAGAATACCGGCATGGGATTATCACCGTGTTGCGGTGCCAGTACGCTGAAATCGATAGTACGCGCGTCGATACGCGGTGGAGTACCGGTTTTCAGGCGGCTAACGCGCAGCGGTAACTCACGCAGACGGCGTGCCAGCGGAATGGATGGCGGATCGCCAGCACGGCCACCGCTGTAGTTATCCAGTCCGATATGAATTTTTCCGTCGAGGAAAGTGCCGACCGTCAGCACTACGGCTTTCGCACGGAATTTCAGACCCATTTGGGTCACAGCGCCGACCACCCGATCGTTTTCGACAATCAGATCTTCTACTGCCTGCTGGAAGATCATCAAATTAGGCTGGTTTTCCAGCGCGGTGCGAACCGCCTGGCGATACAGCACGCGGTCAGCCTGGGCACGGGTTGCACGCACCGCCGGGCCTTTGCTGGCGTTTAGTATCCTAAACTGAATGCCTGCCTGATCGATTGCGGTTGCCATCAGGCCACCCAGTGCATCCACTTCTTTAACCAGATGTCCCTTACCGATGCCACCGATCGCCGGATTACAGGACATTTGCCCCAGCGTGTCGATGTTGTGGGTTAACAACAGGGTTTGTTGACCCATTCGGGCAGCAGCCATCGCGGCTTCTGTTCCCGCATGACCACCACCGATTACGATGACGTCAAAAGGATCTGGATAGAACATGGTACTGCACCTCGCGATTGGACGGTCAGGGAGATTTCCCTGGGCCGTGGATTCTACTCAACTTTAGCCGATGGCGAAAGCACCGGGATCGTCAGGGTTTAAAAAGAAAGATCTTTTTTATTTAAGGATCTCTTTATTAGATCTCTTATTAGGATCGACGATCTCTGTGGATAAGCGTTTTTTGATCAAGGCGATCAACCAATTAGTGAGGATCCAATGCTGTGAATGATCGGTGATCCTTTTCAGTATAAGCTGGGATCTAAATGGCAGGTTATACACAGGCTCAAGGAGTGACCAGCTTTGTTCTTGGGATAACAACCGGTTATTAGGGGGTCAATACAGTAGTTATCCACAAACGATCGCGGTTAAATTGCACAAAATAAGTATAAAAAAACGCGGATCCGGTAAAAAAAAGTCTCTGCTGCGGTAAAAAGAGGCTCAGTCGAACCTCTTTATGGTGATTAAACCAGCGATTTCCAGCTCTCTACCCATACCTCTGCCGGATCTTCAGGGATCTCATGTTCCATCACGTCGATATCCAGACGATCACCGATTCGTTTTGCACCCCGTGCAGTTAATAAGCTGTCCATCTTATCTATAGCACCACAAAACAGATCGTATTCGCGATTGCCAATTCCAACGGCACCATAACGCAGCGCTGACAGATCGGGCTGCTGTTCAGTTATCTCATCAAACAGCGATTGCAGATTGTCAGGCAAGTCGCCTGCACCATGGGTTGACGTCACGACCAGCCAGACACCTTGCTGTGGCAGTTCTTCTAATTCCGGGCCGTGAAAGGTCTCGGTAGTGAAGCCTGCCTCTTCCAGCTTTTCTGCCAGATGCTCAGCAACGTACTCTGCGCTGCCTAAGGTGCTGCCACTGATTAAGGTAATGTCGGCCATGATGCGATCCCTGAACAATAAAGGAGAGCATTGTACGCTGTGATCACGCTGTGATCTACCTGTGGAAAAGTAAGGATATTGCAGCGAGATCTATCACTTTTCCCACTTTCAGATTTCAACCCAGGTTAAACGTGACGTTATTAAGATAGTTTGATTAGCCCTTAATTTAATTGCGTATTTTAATTGTTTTCCAGGCTTCTTATTTATTAACAGAAAATTCTTCAGTCAAAACTCAGTATGATATTCAGACATTATTATTGTTTATCATCTGGATATATTATGAAAAAGATACCTTTTTCTCTGATTATTGGTGCGACTCTGTTTGCTCAAACTGTATCGGCATCAGAACAAAATCGTACTATCAGTTATTTAACATCGTGGGGTCTTCATAATGATGACGCCAATGTTATTAAAAGCTCTAAGGTTGATACTTTCTTATTATCATTCGGTAAATGGGATAGTGAAGGTAATATCGAAACCTCCGATAATATCGCCTCGGTTCCCGCTTATGATGGGTACTGGATGCCTGTTGCTTATTCAACCTGGACTCAGGTTAAACTGGCACAGCCGCAAAAGAAAATGATGATCGCTTTTGGCGGTCAGACTTATGAAGAAATCTGGTCTCATCTTAATAGCGAAGCTGGCCGGGAAAAAGTAGCAAAAGGGCTGGTGAAGAAACTGAACACGCCGTTCCCGGTGTATAAAAAAAATCTCAAGCCTGAAGAGCTGGTTGGGGAGTGTCAGTCCCAGAACTGGGACGGCTCCTGTAATATGGGGGCTTATCAGCGTGCAGGAACGGTCTATCTGGACGGAATCGATTTTGATTTCGAGAAAGAGGCACGTCTGACCGAGGAAGAGAATGATAACCTGTTGAAGTTGTCGCAGCGTGTGCGTGAACTGTTGGGGCCTGATTCTAAAAAACTATTGAGCTTAACGACTTATCATGTGGGGGCCGATCCTGTCGAATGTATGAATAATACTGTCGAGAAGGATTGTTCTTACGTTGAAGATAAACGCTCTTCGCACCACGGTGAAGTCTTATCACTGTTAGCAAAAAGTAAGGATGTTTACGACTTTTTCAATGTCATGACTTATGACGCTGGTCGTAACTTCAGATATAAAGTTGCCATGGCAAACTATGCCAGAGCGGTTGGCGATGCGTCTAAAATTGTTGTTGGTGCCACTATCAATAAACAATGGGCCGCGGAAGGTAACTTTGTTGAAAGCAGGCAGAATAATATTGCGCGTGCTGAATGGCAGGCGGAAAACAATTATGGCGGCTTCTTTGTCTGGACGCTTGGTGCCAGCACTGAGCAGATGAATATGGAAGATCAGGTCGATTATATCAACGAAATGAAAACCGCAGCGGATAATGCGATGGGTGAGCCGGGCAAACCTGGAGAGGACGATATTGCGCCTTCTGCGCCAGCGGATCTGAATGCCAGTGTGCAGGGTGAGAATATTCGTCTCAGCTGGCAGCGTTCAGAAGATAATGTCGGCGTCACTGGTTACTGGATCTATCGAAATAGCATCCGTGTTGATGTGACCACCACGACCGGCTGGCTGGATCGTACGGCGCAACCAGAGGTTGAATACAGCTACTACGTTATGGCGGTAGACGCGGCCGGCAATGTTTCACCGGCCAGTAATACGGTAGAGGCAAAAATTCCGCAGGAAGTAATTGATCCCATCGACCCCGTTGTTCCTGTTGAACCCGTTGACCCGGTTATCCCTGTCGACCCAGTGGAGCCAGTAGACCCAACGGATCCGTCTGTTAAGGAGTGGCAAGTTGGTGTGAATTATAAAGCAGGCGATACGGTAAAATATCAGGGCAAAGAATATCGCTGCCTGCAGGCACACTCAGCGATGCAGCACTGGAGTCCGGCTGCTGTTCAGGCGCTGTGGAATCCAATTAAATAATTATAAAGCTGCTGAATAATGGTGACCGGTCACTCGGTCACCGGGTTTATTTTTAGTGAATAACTTTATCCACAGATCACGGTTTAATGGTGCGCATAATTGGGTTTTGCAACGAGATCAGGGTTTCGGTGGACTGTATCTCATCGATGGTCTGGATCTTATTGATCAACACCTGTTGCAGTGCATCAATCGACCGGCACATCACCTTAATAAAGATGCTGTAGTGGCCGGTGGTATAGTAGGCTTCCACCACTTCATCAAGACTCTCCAGCCGGGCCAGCGCGGACGGATAATCCTTAGCGCTTTTCAGGATGATGCCAATAAAGCAGCAGACGTCGTATCCCAGATGCTTAGGGTCGATCTCCAGCCGCGTGCCTTTGATAATTCCCGCTTGCTTCATCTTCTCTACCCGCACGTGGATAGTGCCTGGACTGACGTTAAATTGTTTTGCCAGCTCGGCATAGGCAGAACGCGCATTATCCATCAGCGCATTGAGAATGCCGCGATCGAGGTTGTCTATTTGCAGATTGTCCGCCACGTTCTACTCCGGTGAGGGTGACACAAAGGCCCGTTAATGAATTAGCGGCCATTTAATCACAGGTTAGTTGCTGTCGCGAAGGGGAAGGGGTCACAGCCCGCAGTTGCAGGCCGTGACCGGGGGATTAACGTTTACGCCAGACGCTTAACTGCGCCACGCTGTGCTGGTATTTACGTGCGGTTTCACGAATAACAAACGGTACATCCTGCGCCGGGGCGATCTCTTCAAAATCAGCGGCCAGCAGGCGTTGCAGCGCCTGATAAGTGGTGAGCGCCTCACCGTTTTCGCGAATGCCTCCCAGCCAGTTCTCTTTCGGCGTGAACTCTTCCAGCCAGGTGTAAGGCGATGACAGCATTAGCACCCCACCGGAACGCAGCATGGTGGTGACGTCCTGCAGAAAACGTGCAGGCTGGCGCAGGCGGTCGATCAGATTGGATGCCAGTACCAGATCGTAATGCTCCGGCTGCGGCTTAAGATTGCAGGCATCGCCCTGCACAAACTGAATGCGGGCAGCCTGCTCAGCGCCGAGATCGAAATCTTTTAACCGAACCTGACGGTATTCCACCAGTTCACCCTCTTCCTGAGTGACGTAACGGAAATCTTCTCCGCTGGTGAGCTGTAACGCCACGTCGATAAAGCGCGCAGAGTAATCCATGCAGACCTGATCGAAGTGACGAGCCAGTTCGAAGCTGGCGCGGCCGGTAGCGCAGCCAATATCCAACGCCCGGCCGCGTTTGTCGGTCAGCTGACAGGCAATATCCACCAGCGCTTTGCCATAGTTCTCTACGCCAAAGTATTGCGGACCGTACTGAAAATCGAGGTACTGCGACACCATGCTGTCGGTTTCATAAGGATTCAGCGTCATTTTTTCCTGATGCGAGGAAACCACGTAGCGGAAACCGGCGTGCTGGAAGAAATGGCGACGGAAGGCATAACGTGATGACTTCAGCGCTTCGTTGCCGGTAGAAATCCAGCTGCCACCTTTAATCAGTGAGTGTTTACCATCAAAGGTTGGCGTCGAGAAGTCGTCGTAAAGCGGATGGACTTTAAAGCCTTCCAGACCGTTAGTCGGAGTGGTGGTCCATTGCCAGACATTACCAATCAGGTCGAAGAATTCACCCTGGGCAAAACAATCCACCGGGCAGGAGGAGGCCCAGTACTCAAGATTGATATTGCCCGGTGCCTGTTGCCAGTCCGGCTGATCGCCTGCCAGTTGCTCACGCAGCAGATACCATTCCGCTTCGCTGGGCAGCTGAATGGATTTGCCGGTTTCACCAGCCTTCCAGCGGCAAAACGCCGCGGCTTCCAGCTGGTTAACTTCAGCTGGCCAGTCCCATGGCATTGCCACTTCTTCAGCCATCAGGCGCAGTTTTAGCCGATCGGGTTGCGTAATATCACCGACCCAGAAAGTGGGTTTATCCGCCGTGGCAAACTCACGCCAGCCCCAGCCTTCGTCATCCCACCACTGCTGCTGCTGATAACCGCCAGCAGCGATAAATTCAAAAAATTCAGCATTACTGACCAGCATCTGACTGGCTTTAAACGCGTTGACTTCACTGTGCAGCGTGCCGTACTCGTTATCCCAGCCGTAGGTATCATCGCGCTTACCCTGGGTAACCGAACCCGCCGCTACCGACAGCAGACTGTTTTGCGGCACTTCGTGGCGATTATGGCGTGCCTGCTGGCACACCGGCCAGTGTGGCTGCGGCGTGACCCATTCCACCGGCAGCTGACGTATCAGCACGCTGGAGGTTTCCAGATGGATTCGCTCGTGTTCGATGCCCATTAAAATCACCCACGCCGGGCTGTTCCAGTCTATTGGCAAAGTGAGCGGCATGGTTTTGATAAATTCGCTGACCGTGGTTTTGACTTTACCGCGATAGTCGCGCAGCTCTTCCACTGACGGCCACTGATAGTGGCTGGTATCAAGATCGTCCCAGCTCATTTCGTCGACGCCGATCGCCATCATCGCTTCGATACCGTCATCAACACGCTGATTAAGGTACTGACCGGCCATCAGTTTATTGATGTAAAAGGTGGCGGTATGGCCAAAATAGAAGATTAACGGATGGCGTAATGAGATTGCTTTAGTAAACCAGGCGCGCCGATCGGCGAGGCAGTCGAAAAGATCCTCATACAGCTGCCAGGTCTGACTGAAGTAATCAAGGATCTCCTGACGCTTCTGTTCGGGATTGCTGCCGCTCAAAAGTAATGTGCGGGTGGGTAACGGTAAGCCTGCATTGTTGTTGTGTTGTTGCTGAGTCACTTTTTGCTCCCGGGCTGCCAACTGGCACAAGGATAATTTATGACTATAGCAAATAAGCTTTGCCGGAATGTTTCTTAACGTTTCCAGCGGCGCAGCAGGCGGCTCTTTAGCCCGGTATCGAAACGCCAGATATGGTCGAAAATACGCAGAATACCCGGCTTGCCATGGGCTGACATCGCTACCGCATGGAAGCGCTGTTGCTGCTGTACCTGCCGCTGTTTGATGGTTTTGATTAGCGTATCCGGCAATCGCTGGGCGATAAAGTCTGACACGATCACCGCATCGGCTTCCTGCCAGATGCTGCCTTCCATTCGTTTAACCACTGCGTCGAGGCACGCCGCCAGATCGGTACCGCCGCGAAAGCGCTGACTGAGAAAACGAATCGCCTGCGCGATGCCATCATCGCCGGTCAGTTCATAGCCCACCACGTCGTGGGCAAACAGCATTATGTAGCAGCGGCGTTTATCGGCCAGCGCCACCTTCAACAGCGCCAGGCAGAACGCTTTAGCACAACGCTCATTAAATCCACCCATTGAGCCGGAGGTATCGACACAAACGATAAACGGCCCGCGCGGCTGATCTTCATGCTGCTGGTGGATGACCGGACGCTGGGTAATTTTTTCATGCCAGGCATCGCCCTGCAGGCGATAAGTCATCAGGCGTTTTTCTACCAGCCGACGATAAAACTCGATCTCCAGTTCGCTGATGCCGAGCGTCGCCAGCTCCGGTGGCAGCAGACGCAGCACGTCGTCACTCTGATGCAGGCCGCTGACCTCTTCCGGCACGTTATCAGGCTGATGCACCAGCTGATGAAAGGTTTCCATTGGAGCATCCTGCGACGGCACCGATTTGGCTTCACGGCTGCGGCCCAGCTGTTCGGCCAGCTTCAATAATTCCGGCTGCTGAGCGAGAAAGTCACCATATTGCACGATCAGTTTATAGTCACCGTACTGCAACTTGCTGGCGCTCATATCCCATAAACGCCCGGCGGCGGCTTCATCATCATCCGCCAGTACCGGAGCCAGCTGGCCGCTGATCGCCAGCCGCTGTTGCAGCTCCGCCAGCAGTTTCTCGCGCTCCTGTTCCAGCAGTTGCTGATTCAGCGTCAGGGTTTGCAGGGTGAGGTTTAAGCGCCAGCGTTGTAAAAACAGCGTATGCTGCGCCTGGCTGAGATTACCGATTTCACTGTGGGAAATCAGTTCATTCGCCTGTTCGGTAAAGGGAGACTGTAAGCTGTCCAGTTCCGCCAGCAGTGCTGCCAACTGCTGGCTGAAAATTGAGTTACTGAAGGTCTGATACTGCTGAAACAGCGCGAACTCTTTCGCCAGCGCTTCCGGCACCGGCGTGGTTTTCAGGTTTTCCAGAATCTCTGCCTTCCAGCGCGGCAGATCGCGCAGCAGCGCTTTTTTCATCCGTGGAAATTTTTCGAAAAACAGCGCCAGCTGTGGCGACGCCAGCAGAACCAGGATTAGCTCTTCAATCAGTTCACCTTCACCGATCGACAGCAGGGTGCTGAGCGTCTCCAGCGAGATCATTTACGCGCCTGTTTCAGCTGTTCCGCCACGTCCTGCAGGCTGGTTTCGATGCGCGCCAGCCAGTCGTCGCTGATAAACAGGCAGCGCTGATGCTGGCTGAACAGCGTGCGCTGTCCGCGCAGCTGGTTATCCAGCTCATCCAGCGCTTGCGCGATTTCTTCCGGCATCGCGGTCTGTTGTTTACCGGGCAGCATCAGGCGGGAGGCTTGCAGACTGACGTCGCGCAGTGTCAGGCAGTCATTACCATCCACCTGCATATCCAGCGTCTGGGCAAAGCCGATACCGTTGAGTTTGCCGCGAATCTCACCCGATTTTTGCAACCAGTGATGCAGCGCTTCTCGGGCGATAACCACGTGGGTGACTTGCATATCGTGCAGCATCAGCGGTTTTTGCAGCATCAGGGTTAACTGATCGTCGCTGAGCGTGGCGGGTAGCTCGTAGTGTGGCTTGCGGCTGAACATACCGCCGTGTTTTTCCAGTTTGATCGCCTGCTCAATACTTTGCTGCTGTTGCAACGCCAGTCGGCGGGCGGCAATTTGCTGTAATTTGATCAGTAGCGGCTGCTGCTGCCAGGCATATTGCGTGATCAGCGTATCGATTTCGCGATCGAGTAATTTCATTGATTCAACGTCATGCCACAGACAGTCTTTCAGCAAAATCAGATCGATAGGGGCAATCGAGTTACGTCCGCTGTAAAAAGCGCAGGCCTGCAACAGATGAATCGCTTTTTTCCAGCGACGGTCGGAGATGTAAGGTGCATCCGGCAGGTTTTCCAGCTGCTGACGTAGCTGATAGATCAACTCAAACACATTGTCAGGCAGCGACACCTGGCTGATACCTTGCAGCCATTCGCGGTATTCCTCATCGCTGATGCAGAGGTTTTCGGCCACCGGGTTGGCGTTTTCATCCTGCTGGTGGGTCAGCATGCTGCGGAAGTTCTGTTTTTCGTGCACGTTATCCAGCCACAGGCGAATCAGCATGCGGTCGTACAGCGCTTCCAGGCCGCTGTCCGCTTCCGGCAATTCGTTAGATGCGGTGACCAGCAGACGCATCGGGATGGCATCTTCTTTGTCGCCGTTACGGAAACGTCGTTCGTTTATTGCGGTTAACAGCGTGTTGAGGATTGCCGGTCCGGCCTTCCAGATCTCATCAAGAAAGACAATTTCAGCATCGGGCAGATAGCCTTTAGTCAGACGCTGGTAGCGTCCTTCATCTTTCAGTGCCTGAATCGACAGCGGACCAAACACCTCTTCCGGAGTGGAAAAGCGCGTCATCAGATATTCGAAGGCGCGGGCATGCTGAAAGGCGTATTTTAGCCGCCGGGCAATCAGGCTTTTGGCAATGCCGGGCGGCCCGAGCAGAAACACACTTTCACCGCTTAATGCGGCCAGCAGGCAGAGACGTATGGCGTGGTGACGCTCATACAATCCTTTCTCTAACGCATTGCTGAGGCGTGAAATTCTCTCTGCCAGTAAATGAGGTTGAGCCATAATCAGTAAATCATCCTTTATGTCCGGGCTGTGCGTCGTCTTTAAGACGAGTGCAAACACTACTGGCTATCATGCTTGAAAGAATTGATAGCAGTCAGCTTTTTTATCGTGAAAGGGTGAAGATGCACATTATTTGAAATTTAAAGACTGATACCAGAGGTAGGTTTTTATGGTATTTCGTGCATACTGTGCGGTTTTTGATGGTTTGGGCCGTGCGCATTCCCGCGTCACTCCGCTTCAACAAAAGATGAAACTATGAGTTCTGACAAGAAGCAGTCCCTTGGTGCCGTAACGCTGGCGGCGATTGGTGTTGTGTATGGCGATATTGGTACCAGTCCGCTGTATACCTTGCGTGAATGCCTGTCCGGCCAGTTTGGATTTGGCGTTGAACGCGATGCGGTATTTGGTTTTCTCTCGCTGATTTTCTGGCTGCTGGTGCTGGTGGTTTCACTGAAGTATCTCAGCTATGTGATGCGTGCCGATAACGCCGGTGAAGGGGGGATTTTGACCCTTATGTCGCTGGCGGGCCGTAATACCGGTGGCCGTGCTACCGCATTTCTGGTGATTATCGGGCTGATTGGCGGCAGTTTTTTCTATGGCGAGGTGGTGATCACCCCGGCAATCTCGGTGATGTCGGCGATTGAAGGGCTGGAAATCGCGGCGCCTTCACTTGATCCCTATATTGTGCCGCTGTCGATTGCGGTACTGACGCTGCTGTTTGTGATCCAGAAACACGGCACCGGCATTGTCGGTAAGCTGTTCGCTCCGGTGATGCTGCTGTGGTTTATCGTGCTGGCGGTTCTGGGTGTACGCGGAATTCTCGGTAATCCCGAGGTGTTGCAGGCGCTGAATCCCTCATGGGCGATTCACTTCTTTGTTGAATATAAACAGGTTTCGTTTTTTGCTCTTGGCGCAGTGGTACTGGCGATCACCGGGGTGGAAGCGCTGTATGCCGATATGGGCCACTTCGGCAAATTCCCGATTCGCCTGGCGTGGTTTACCGTGGTGGTGCCGTCGCTGGCGCTGAACTACTTTGGTCAGGGCGCGTTGCTGCTGAAGCATCCTGAGGCGATTAAAAATCCCTTTTTCCTGCTGGCTCCCGAATGGGCGCTAATCCCGATGCTGATTCTCGCGACGCTGGCAACGGTGATTGCCTCGCAGGCGGTGATTTCCGGGGTGTTCTCACTGACGCGCCAGGCGGTTCGTTTAGGCTATCTGCCGCCGATGCGTATTATTCACACTTCTGAGAACGAATCCGGCCAGATCTATATTCCGGTGATTAACTGGCTGCTGTTCTTTGCCGTAGTGATTGTAATTATCAGCTTTGAGCACTCCAGCAACCTGGCGGCGGCTTATGGTATTGCGGTGACCGGCACCATGGTACTGACCTCCATTCTCAGCTGTACGGTGGCGATCAAAAACTGGCACTGGAACCGTTATGTTGTGGGGCTGATCCTGGTGGCGATGCTGTGCATTGATGTGCCACTGTTCACGGCCAACCTGGTGAAAATTTTCTCCGGCGGCTGGTTGCCGCTCTGCCTGGCACTGGTAATGTTTGTGATTATGACCACCTGGAAAAGCGAGCGCTTCCGCCTGCTGCGTCGGATGCATGAGCATGGAAATTCGCTGGAAGCGTTGATTGCCTCGCTGGAAAAATCACCACCGGTGCGCGTGCCGGGCACCGCAGTGTATATGTCGCGTGCGCTGAATGTGATTCCGTTTGCCATGCTGCATAATCTCAAGCATAACAAGGTGTTGCACGAAAGGGTTGTGTTACTGACGTTACGTAACGAAGATGCGCCATACGTGCACAATATTCGCCGTGTAACGATTGAACAGCTTTCGCCGACTTTCTGGCGGGTGGTGGCAAGCTACGGCTGGCGTGAAACGCCAAATGTCGAAGAGATTTTCCACCGTTGCGGGCTGGAAGGGCTGAGCTGCAGGATGATGGAAACGTCGTTCTTTATGTCACATGAGTCGCTGATTATCGGTGATCGTCCATGGTATTTGCGTTTGCGCGGCAAACTGTTCCTCGCCCTGCAACGCAATGCGCTGCGAGCGCCGGATCAGTTTGAGATTCCGCCTAACCGGGTGATTGAACTGGGGACGCAGGTCGAGATTTAGCATTTTTTTATGGGCGGCGAAATGCCGCCCATAAACTATGTCTTTAACGCCAGCTAATTACCGCGACAAATCCCCCCTCAGCACGATTAGCAAATCGCACCTGCATGCCGTGCAGCTGAGCAATATTATCGACAATGGATAATCCGAGACCGCTGCCGGATTTCTCCTGTCCCGGTGGTCGCCAGAAACGTTCGCCAATCCGTGCCAGATCCTCTTCACTGACTCCCGGACCGTTATCGGCCACCTCAAATCCGTTTCTGCGCAGGGTGATATCCACCGTACTGCCGGTGCGGCTGTAACGAATGGCGTTATCCAGCAAATTGCGAGTCATCAGCGTAAGCAGCAACAGATGGCCGTCACGTTCCACCGCTTCAGACGGCAGATGCAGTTTTAACTCGACGCCAGATTGCTGCGCTTTAGCGTAGTGATCAATAACCGCCTGTTGTAATAACTGCTGAAAGTCGATGCGCTGACTGTTTTCCAGCGTCGCTTCAGCATCCAGACGCGATAAGGTCAGTAACTGATCCACCAGCCGGGTAGCGCGATCGATGCCGGCATCCAGGTTTTGCAGCGCGTGATGACGCATCTGTAGATCATCATGCGCCAATTGCACCACTTCGGTTTGGACTTTCAGCGCCGCCAGCGGGCTGCGCAACTCATGTGCGGCATCCGAGGTGAAACGACGCTCGCGCAGCAGCATCTGATTGATGCGCGCAAACAGAGCATTCAGCGCATCGACAATTGGCCTGACTTCCTGCGGCAGGTGCGGGGTGGTAAGGGGCGAGCCGTCATCCGGTGAGCGTTGCTGTAACTGCGACGCGATGCGCTTCAGCGGCGCCAGTTCGCGCGTCACCAGCCAGAACAGCAGGACCAGCATCACTGGCAGCGCAAACAGCCACGGCGTCAGGTTCGCCTGCACAATATCGCGCGTCATATCATCGCGGTATTCCCACTCCTGGCCGACCACAACCACATATCGCTGATCGGGCGTTGCCAGCCACACCATGCGCCATAAATCATCATCGCCGCGCAGCTGGCCGTCGGTAAAACCGTTTTGCTGATAGTTAAACAGGAAATCCTTGCCGTTATCGCCGTCGTTCAGCACCATTTTGCCGTCACGGGTAAATACTGCAAAAGCCAGCGCATCATCTTCCTGTTCGCCGCGATGGTGACGTACCATATTTTTGGTTTTCGGCAGTGAGTGCGATTGCTGGCTGAGATCTTCCGGATTCATGGTGGCAAGCCGCTTGGCAAACAGCATCTGCTGCGTATCAAACAACTCATTGATTTTATGCCGGGTCTGATACCAGGATTCAACACTGGCTGCACCCCAGCACAGTAGCGTCAGCAGTATAAAGCCGAGGATTAAGCGTAAACGCAGGCTGATGCGACTCATGTCGCGGCTCCCAGCGTGTAGCCTACGCCGTGCACGGTACGAATAAATTCGCTACCCAACTTTTTACGCAGATGATGAATATGGACTTCAACCGCGTTACTGGAGACATCTTCATCCCAGCTGTATAACTTCTCTTCCAGCTGGGCGCGCGTCAGCACCCGGCCTGGATTCAGCAGAAATAACTCAAGGATCGCCAGCTCGCGGGATTTCAGTACCAGCGGCTCACCGTGCAGCGTCACGCTGCGTGCGCCGGGCTCCAGCGTCACGCCGCCGTGCTGCAATGTCGGTTGCAGCTGACCGTGGCGACGTCGAATCAGCGCCTGCAATCGTGCCGCCACTTCACTCAGGGCGAAAGGCTTACACAGATAGTCATCCGCGCCTTGCTGCAAACCGGCCACCCGCTGTTCCAGCGCGTCGCGCGCGGTAAGAATAAGTACCGGCACATCCTGCCCGTTTTTACGCCACTGGCGCAAAATATCCAGCCCGTCCATTTGTGGCAGACTGAGATCCAGTATCACCGCATCATAGGGGGCGGCATCCAGCGCCTGTAGTCCGTCGTTGCCGGATAAAAACCAGTCGACGCTAAACCCCATTTTGACCAGGCCGGCTTTAATACCGTCGCCAATCAGGCGATCATCCTCGATTAATAAAATTCTCATCGGCATCTCTTTGCATCGCGTTATTAAGGGCTTTATACGTAAATGCAGGGCGGCTTGTACAGGCAGGATCGCCTAAAATCGGCTATTTACTTCAATATGAAAAAATTTAGTGTCGAGGTCAGGGTTCTTAAGATCCTGTTAAGAACCTTTTGCTTTAATAGCTTCCGAAGACAACTTACCGCGCAGCAAAACGCTGCAAACTCAAAATGGATTAGAGGTGAATAATATGAAAAAGTCAGCCGCTTTATTAGCTATCGCCGCTCTGGTTTCCACTCCGGTTCTTGCTGCGCAAAGTGGGGGTTTTGTTGACCCTAATGCGCCAACCGCTTCCGTACAGAAAGGTGGCTTTAGCGGCCCGAACGGTAGCGTAGTAACGGTAAAACAAGCGCAGGATATGAAGGATGACAGCTGGATAACCTTGCGCGGTAATATCGAAAAACGTGTGGGCAACGAAGATTACATCTTCCGTGATGCCACCGGCACGATGAAAGTTGAGATCGACGATAAGCGCTGGAATGGACTGACCGTCGCACCGGGCGATAAAGTCGAAATCCAGGGCGAACTGGACAAAGATTTCAACTCCGTTGATCTGGACGTGAAGCAGATTCGTAAAATTCAGTAATCACCCTGAATGCGCCGGGCTGGCATTAGCCCGCCCGGTTTTGCGCGTCCAGCGTTTGCACCAGATGCAGTACCGATGCTGAGCGATCCCATTTACGCCACGCCAGCGCGATATCGGTCGTCAGCGCCGGATCGTCGCAGTGATGAAAGGTGACGCCTGGAAAATTGATGCAGCACAGTGACGCCGGTACCACGGCGAAGCCAAAACCTGCGGCCACCATTCCGATGGCGGAAGATATTTGTGGCGACTGCGGCCCGGTTTGCGGCTGAAAACCGCTGCGCAGACAGGCACTGATGATCGATTCATACAGACTGGGTGCCAGTTCGCGAGGAAAGGTTACCATTGGCGTATCCGTCAGCTGCGCCAGAGAGAGCGTGGCCTGCTGATTTAGCGGATGCGACGCGGGCAGCACAATGCGCATTGCCTCACTGGCGATAATCTTCAGATTAAACGCTTTGCTGCTTTCACACGGCAGGCGTACAAAGGCTGCATCCAGCAAACCTTCCTGTAAATCATGCATCAGCGTCGACATATTGGCTTCACGTGGCAGCAGCGTCATGGCCGGATAGCGCGTCTGAAATTGCTGTAACAGATTAAAGATTGCCGAGTGAAAGGCGATTGAACAGGCAAATCCAAGCGAAAGCTGTCCCGACTCGCCACGGGCGATACCTTTTGCTTTCTCCAGCGCATTGCCGGTCAGTTCCAGGATCTGACAGGCATCCTCGTAAAATACCTCACCCGCTTCGGTTAACTCCACGCCACGCGTCAGTCGCTTCAGCAACGGCGTACCAATTTCACGCTCCAGACGTAATATTTGCTGACTCAACGGAGGCTGTGAAATACCTAACATTTCAGCGGCTCGGGTGAAGTTGCGCGTTTGCGCTACCGCTACAAAATAACGCAGATATCGTAGTTCCATATCGAAAACGTCTCAAAGTCACGGGGGTTCTATATTGGAATGTAGCGCTGAATCGAGTCAAGATTCAGTTAACGTTTGCTAATATTTAATGCGGGAGAGAAACAATGGAGCATCATCTAACTGATTGTTTCTGTGCTGATGAGCTGAGTTCAACCGTCACAGCGCTACAACAACAAAGGCCAGAAAGTGTTATCTATCAGACTTCATTGATGAGCGCTCTGCTCAGTGGCGTGTATGAAGGCAGTACAACGATTGGCGATTTACTGAAAAAGGGTGATTTTGGCCTCGGTACTTTTAATCGTCTCGATGGTGAACTGATTGCCTTCGATCGTGAAGTCTATCAGCTACGGGCTGACGGGTCGGCCAGTGAGGCCGGTCACCATCAAAAAACACCGTTTGCGGTGATGACCTTCTTCCGTCCGCAGTATCGCCATCAGTTTTCGCAGCCCGCCGATCGCGAAGCGGTGCATCAGGTCATTAATCAGCAGGTTAAGTCTGATAACCAATTCTGTGCGCTGCGTCTTGAAGGCCACTTTTCGCAAGTGGATACCCGTACCGTGCCCTGCCAGCATCGCCCCTACAAGCCGATGATGCAGGCAGTTGAGCAGCAACCTACCTTTCATTTTAATCAGCGCAGCGGGGTGCTGATCGGTTTTCGCACGCCGCAATATATGCAGGGTATCAATGTCGCGGGTTACCACGAGCACTTTATTACTGACGATCGCCAGGGCGGCGGCCACGTGCTTGATTATCAGCTGCAGCAGGGCGTTCTGACCTTTGGCGAGATCAGCAAGCTGGTGATTGACCTGCCTGAGGATGCTGATTTCCTGCAAGCCAACCTTAATCCCGACGACCTTGACGATGCTATCCGCAGCGTTGAGAGCTAATGACCAGAAACGGAGAGCATATGAAAACGGCGAATGATATCCGGCAGTGGGCCCACGGCGCGGATCTGGTGGTGGCGCAGCTTGAGGCACAAGGGGTAAAGCAGGTATTCGGCATTCCGGGTGCGAAAATCGATAAAGTATTTGATTCGCTGGTGGATTCCAGCATTGAAACCATTCCGGTACGCCACGAAGCCAATGCCGCCTTTATGGCCGCAGCGGTGGGGCGTCTGACCGGTAAAGCCGGTGTGGCGCTGGTTACTTCTGGCCCGGGCTGTTCCAATCTGATTACCGGAATGGCGACCGCCACGTCGGAGGGCGACCCGCTGGTGGCCATCGGCGGCGCGGTAAAACGGGCGGACAGCGCCAAGCAGGTGCACCAAAGTATGGATACCGTCGGCATGTTCCAGCCGGTGACCAAATATGCGGTTGAGGTCACCTCGCCGGATGCGCTGGGCGAAGTGATCTCTAATGCCTTTCGCCGTGCCGAACTGGGGCGTCCTGGCGGTGCCTTTATCAGTCTGCCGCAGGATATTGTTAATCAGCCGGTGCGCGGCAATGTGCTTAATCATCGCGGCAACGTGTTGGCTGGCCCGGCGCCGGACCACGCCATTGAAGCGGTAGCCCGTAAGATCGCAGAAGCCAAAAATCCGGTCATTCTGTTGGGATTAATGGCCAGCCAGCCTGATAACGCCGCGGCGCTGCATCGCTTGCTTGAGCGCAGCCATATTCCGGTGACCAGCACCTATCAGGCGGCTGGCGCGGTAAGCCAGTCACACTTTTCACGCTTTGCCGGTCGGGTCGGTTTATTTAATAACCAGGCGGGTGATCGTTTACTGCGCCAGGCGGATCTGATTATTACCGTCGGCTACAGCCCGGTAGAGTACGAGCCGGCGATGT
The DNA here is from genome assembly GCF_050037805.1 of Winslowiella sp. 2C04. Lineage (NCBI taxonomy): Bacteria > Pseudomonadati > Pseudomonadota > Gammaproteobacteria > Enterobacterales > Erwiniaceae > Winslowiella > Winslowiella sp. 2C04. Next base: position 4,819,785 of record NZ_CP188300.1, read on the forward strand.
GGAACAGCGGCACTGCCACGCTGGTGCATATTGATGTGATGCCAGCAGAAACGGACAACTGCTATTTGCCCGATGCTGAGCTGGTGGGTGATATTGCCGCGACGCTTGATAAGCTGGCGCGGCTTATCAGCGCACCGTTGCAACTGAGCAGTGCATCGGCGGAAATCCTGCAGGATCGACAAACTCAGCGTCAGCTTCTCGCGCTGCGTGGTCATCAACTCAATCAGTTTGCCCTGCATCCACTGCGTATCGTGCGGGCGATGCAGGATATTATTAACAGTGATGTCACGCTGACCGTCGATATGGGCAGTTTTCATATCTGGATAGCGCGTTATCTGTATAGCTTCCGCGCGCGGCAGATCATGATCTCTAACGGGCAGCAAACGATGGGCGTGGCGTTGCCGTGGGCGATTGGCGCCTGGCTGGTCGATCCGAGCCGCAAAGTGGTGTCGGTTTCGGGCGATGGCGGCTTTATGCAGTCCAGCATGGAGCTGGAAACCGCAGTACGACTGAAAGCCAATATTCTGCATATTATCTGGGTCGATGATGCCTACAATATGGTGGCGATGCAGGAAGAGCAGAAATATCAGCGGGTTTCTGGAGTGAAGTTTGGTGCCATTGATTTCAAAGCCTATGCCGAAGCGTTTGGTGCCGCAGGCTTTGCGGTAGAAAGTGCTGATGCGCTGGAGCCGACGTTGCGTAAAGCAATGGATGTCGCCGGCCCGGCGGTAGTCGCAATACCGGTCGACTATGCCGACAATCACCTGTTAATGGGGCAGTTGCACCTGAGTCAAATTCTGTAATCACCACTGTTGATGCCTTAGGTTTACTGCCTAAGGCAAATTTTTCCCGCCGCCAGCGAAACGTTTCGATGGCGATCACACTTCTATTATCTCCCCGTTGTTTTCCGCTGTGCTTTTTTTAAACTCCCGATCAGCGAAACGTTTCGCTCTGGAGTGAAAAATGAAAAAAGGCAGCTTACTGAATTCTGATATTTCTTACGTGGTGTCCCGGATGGGGCATACCGATAGCCTGGTAATCTGTGATGCCGGTCTGCCTGTTCCGGCTGGCCCGCAACGCATCGATCTGGCGCTGACGCACGGTATTCCCGGTTTTATCCAGGTCACGGAAGCCGTAACGAAAGAGATGCAGGTAGAAAGCGCCATCATCGCGGAAGAGATTAAGCAGCATAATCCGCAGCTTCATAGCGAACTGATCGCACTGCTCGAATCCTTGCAACAACTTCAGGGAAATATCATCACCGTTAGTTACACCAGTCATGAACAGTTCAAACAACAGACTCAGCGTAGTCAGGCGGTCATTCGCACTGGGGAGTGTTCTCCCTATGCGAATGTCATCCTGTGCGCTGGCGTGACCTTCTGAGGCTGGCATGCAACCGTTATTGCAACTGAAAGGAATTGATAAATCTTTCCCCGGCGTGAAGGCACTCTCCGGTGCTGCGCTGTCGGTCTACGCTGGCCGCGTGATGGCGCTGGTCGGTGAAAACGGCGCCGGGAAATCCACCATGATGAAAGTGCTGACCGGAATTTATGCCCGTGATGCCGGTTCGCTGCAATGGCTGGGGAAAGAGACCAGTTTCAGCGGGCCGAAGGCATCGCAGGAAGCCGGGATTGGCATTATACATCAGGAACTTAACCTGATACCTCAGCTTAGCATCGCGGAGAATATTTTCCTCGGTCGCGAATTCGTTAACCGCTTTGGCGGCATTCAGTGGAAGAAAATGTACGCCGCTGCCGATGCGCTACTGCAACGCCTGAATCTGCGCTTTGACAGCCATAAGCTGGTCGGTGATTTATCGATTGGCGATCAGCAGATGGTGGAGATCGCCAAAGTTCTCAGTTTTGAGTCGAAAGTTATCGTGATGGACGAACCGACCGATGCGCTGACTGATACCGAAACCGTCTCGCTGTTCCGCGTGATTAACGAACTGAAAGCGCAGGGCTGCGGCATTGTCTATATCTCGCATCGCATGAAAGAGATCTTTGAGATTTGCGATGACGTAACGGTATTTCGCGACGGCCAGTTTATTGCTGAACGCACGGTTGAAAGCCTGAGTGAAGAGTCGATGATCGAGATGATGGTAGGCCGCAAGCTGGAAGATCAATATCCACGTCTTGATAAGGCACCCGGCGAAGTGCGTCTCAAGGTGGAAAATCTTAGCGGGCCGGGAGTTGATGACGTCAGCTTTTCCCTGCGTAAGGGCGAAATTCTGGGAATCGCCGGCCTGATGGGCGCGGGCCGGACTGAACTGATGAAAGTGCTTTACGGCGCGCTGCCGCGTACCGGCGGTAAGGTGATGCTGGATGGTCGCGACGTGCAAACGCGCTCGCCGCAACAGGGCCTGGCCAATGGCATTGTCTATATATCGGAAGATCGTAAACGCGATGGGCTGGTGTTGGGCATGTCAGTGAAAGAGAACATGTCGCTGACGGCGCTGCGCTATTTCAGCCATGCCGGTGGACGTCTTAAGCACGCGGAAGAGGAACTGGCGGTGGGTGATTTTATTCGCCTGTTTAAGGTGAAAACGCCGTCGATGGAACAGCCGATTGGCCTGCTTTCCGGCGGTAACCAGCAGAAAGTGGCGATTGCCCGTGGCCTGATGACCCGCCCGGATGTGTTAATTCTCGACGAGCCAACGCGTGGCGTTGATGTCGGGGCGAAGAAAGAGATTTATCAGCTTATCAACCAGTTTAAAGACGAAGGGCTGAGCATCATTCTGGTGTCGTCCGAAATGCCGGAAGTTCTTGGCATGAGCGACCGGATTCTGGTGATGCATGAAGGCCGCCTCAGCGGCAATTTCCCGATTGAACAAGCCACGCAGGAAGCCCTTATGGCGGCCGCTGTGGGCAAGCAACACAGCGAGGAGTTAGCACATCTATGAGTACTCAAACGTTATCGGCACGTCGCCGCTTTTTCAGCAAAGCGTGGCTGCTTGAGCAGAAGTCGCTGATTGCTCTGCTGGTGCTGATTGCTATCGTTTCCAGCCTCAGCCCGAACTTTTTTACCGTAAATAATCTGTTTAACATTCTGCAACAGACTTCCGTCAACGCCATTATGGCGGTTGGTATGACGCTGGTGATCCTGACTTCCGGTATCGATCTGTCGGTCGGCTCGCTGCTGGCGCTGACTGGTGCGGTTGCCGCTTCGCTGGTCGGGCTGGAAGTGAATGCGCTGGTGGCCGTGGCGGCTTCGCTGGCGCTGGGGGCTTTTATTGGCGCAATTACCGGCACCATTGTTGCTATAGGCAAAGTGCAGGCGTTTATTGCCACGCTGGTGATGATGCTACTGCTGCGCGGCGTCACTATGGTTTATACCAACGGCAGCCCGGTAAATACTGGTTTTAATGATAACGCCGATCTGTTTGGCTGGTTTGGTATTGGCCGCCCGCTGGGCATCCCAACACCAATCTGGCTGATGGCTGGCGTATTTTTGCTGGCGTGGTACATGCTGCATCACACCCGTTTAGGTCGCTACATCTATGCCTTAGGCGGGAATGAAGCCGCGACTCAGCTCTCCGGCATTAATGTTAAACGGGTGAAAATCATCGTTTATTCGCTGTGCGGCATGCTGGCGGCACTGGCGGGCAGCATTGAAGTCGCGCGCCTCTCTTCCGCACAACCCACCGCCGGTACTGGTTACGAGCTGGATGCGATTGCGGCAGTGGTGCTGGGCGGTACCAGTCTGGCAGGCGGCAAAGGAAGAATTATCGGTACGCTGATTGGCGCACTGATCCTTGGCTTCCTGAACAACGGGCTGAATCTATTAGGTGTTTCTTCCTACTACCAGATGATCGTTAAAGCAGCGGTAATTTTGCTGGCGGTGCTGGTGGATAACAAAAGCAGCAAATAACCCTCTCTACCTGGACAGGAAATAACATAATGAAAATGAAAAAACTGACTGCACTTGCCGTACTGCTCAGCGCCACCCTCAGTGCCAACGCGCTGGCAAAAGACACCATTGCGCTGGTGGTTTCCACCTTAAATAATCCGTTCTTTGTTTCATTAAAAGATGGTGCGCAGAAAGAAGCCGATAAACTGGGCTATAACCTGGTGGTGCTGGATTCACAGAATAACCCGGCAAAAGAGCTGGCTAACGTGCAGGATCTCACCGTGCGTGGCACCAAACTGCTGCTGATCAACCCAACCGATTCTGATGCCGTGGGTAACGCCGTCAAAATGGCAAATCAGGCTAATATCCCGGTGATCACGCTTGACCGCGTAGCGTCGCAGGGCAAGGTTGTCAGTCACGTCGCTTCTGATAACCGCTTCGGTGGCAAAATGGCCGGTGACTTTATCGCGAAGAAAGTGGGTGAAAGCGCCAAAATTATTGAACTGCAAGGTATTGCCGGCACTTCTGCGGCGCGTGAGCGCGGCGAGGGCTTTAAACAGGCCGCCGATGCGCACAAATTTGCCATCCTTGCCAGCCAGCCTGCTGACTTCGACAGAACCAAAGGTCTGAACGTGATGCAGAACCTGCTGACAGCCCATCCGGATGTGCAGGCAGTCTTCGCACAGAATGATGAAATGGCACTGGGTGCATTACGTGCATTGCAAACTGCCGGTAAATCTGATGTGGTGGTAGTGGGCTTCGACGGCACCGATGACGGTGTAAAAGCCGTTGAAGGCGGTAAACTGGCCGCAACCGTTGCTCAGATGCCGGAGCAGATTGGCGTTATTGGCGTGCAAACTGCCGATAAAGTGCTGAAAGGCGAGAAAGTACAGGCGATCAATCCGGTAGACCTGAAGCTGGTTACCAAATAAATCAAAGAAAAGCAGGGCACTGCGCCACCTTTAAAGGTGGCGCACTTTTGGGACGATTGAGTTATGACGAAAACCGGTAAACTGGCTGTTCTTGGCAGCATCAATGCGGATCACATCCTTAATCTGGCGCAGTTTCCTCGTCCGGGTGAAACGGTTGTCGGTACGCAGTATCAGGTCGCTTTTGGCGGTAAAGGCGCGAATCAGGCGGTTGCTGCCGGTCGCAGCGGCGCGGATATCGTTTTTATTGCCTGCGTTGGCGAAGATGATATTGGTGAGCGTGTGCGAAAGCAGCTTGAAGATGACCGCATTGATATCACGCCGGTTGAAGCGGTAGCAGGGACGGCTACCGGGGTGGCGCTGATTTTCGTTAATGGTGAAGGTGAAAACTCGATTGCCATTCATGCTGGCGCCAATGCCGCGTTAACTCCTGAATATGTCACGCGCCATCAGCAAACCATTGCCGATGCATCGGCTTTGCTGATGCAGCTGGAGTCGCCGCTGGAAAGCGTGCTGGCGGCAGCCCGTATTGCGCGACAGCATCAGACGCAGGTTATTCTGAATCCTGCGCCGGCTACTCAGCTTTCGGATGAGCTGTTGTCGCTGGTCGATATGATCACGCCGAATGAAACTGAAGCCGAGATTCTTACTGGTATTCATATCAGCACTGACGATGATGCCGCGCGTGCCGCTGCGGTACTGCATGATAAAGGTATCAGTAACGTGCTGATTACGCTGGGAAGTCGCGGAGTCTGGTTAAGTGATAACCGGCAGGGTCAGCGTATTGAAGGCTTCCGGGTAAAAGCCGTGGATACCATTGCCGCAGGCGATACCTTTAATGGCGCGTTGATTACCGCGCTACTGGAACAGCAGCCGATGGCAAAAGCCGTGCGTTTTGCCCATGCAGCGGCAGCGATTGCGGTTACGCGTCATGGCGCACAGCCTTCCGTTCCATGGCGTGAAGAGATCGACAGCTTCTTGCAGCAGCAGGGGTAAGCTCGTTGGCCACGATGAAAGATGTCGCTCGCTTAGCGGGCGTTTCTACCTCCACGGTATCTCACGTCATTAATAACAATCGTTTTGTTAGTGACGCGGTTCGCGAAAAAATTGATGCCGCTATCAGGCAACTGAACTATGCGCCTTCGGCGCTGGCGCGCAGCCTGAAGCTCAATCAAACCCGTACCATCGGCATGTTACTGACCGCCAGTAGTAACCCTTTTTATGCCGAAGTGGTGCGAGGGGTAGAAAATAGTTGCTACGAGCGCGGCTATAGCCTGGTGCTGTGTAATACCGCGGGCGACGAAGAGCGGATGAACCGTAGCCTGGAAACATTGCTGCAAAAGCGCGTCGATGGCCTGCTGATTATGTGTACAGAAAGTCATCTCCCTTCCGCTGAGATCCTGAATCGCTATCCGACCATACCCTCTGTGATGATGGACTGGGCACCGTTTGAAGGCAGCAGCGATATTATTCAGGATAACTCGCTGTTGGGCGGCGAAATGGCCACCGACTATCTGATCTCACGCGGCTATACCCGTATTGCCTGCATTGTGGGTCCACTGGACAAAACCCCGGCGCGATTGCGTCTTGAAGGCTATAAGCGGGCAATGGCGGCCGCAGGGCTACCGATTCTGCCGGGTTATATCGTCGACAGTGATTTTGAGTTTCAGGGCGGCTATAACGCCATGAATCAGTTACTGACGCTGAATGAAGTGCCACAGGCGGTATTTACCAGCAACGATGCGATGGCCGTCGGGGTTTATCATGCGTTGTATCAGGCTGGATTATCAGTGCCGCAAGATGTGGCAGTCATCGGTTACGATGATATTGAACTGGCGCGCTATCTGACGCCGCCGCTAACGACAATTCATCAGCCTAAAGATGAATTGGGTGAACTGGCTATTGATACGCTGATTCACCGGCTTGCCGATCCCGACGCCAGTCAGCAAATGCTGGTGCTGACGCCGGAACTGGTTGAGCGTGCCTCGGTTGCTGAGCGTTAAGCTTTTTTGCTGCGTTTTTCACGATCGGCAATCAGATGGCGGCCATCGCCGGGCTTCAGCAACATAAAGACCAGCGCCGACAGTACGGTCACCACACCCATAGTCACGAAGGTATAATGGAAGTTTTGCACGGTGGAATCGCCAAAACTTTCATACATCCGCAATACCGCAGCGCTGACTGCAACGCCAAAGCCGATCGCCAGCTGCTGAGTTACCGCCAGCATGCTGTTGCCGCTACTGGCATTCTCATCGGTCAGATCTGCCAGGGTGATGGTGTTCATTGCGGTGAACTGTGTCGACATCGCCATACCTAAGACAAACAGTGGTATGACTAACATCAGTATCCCCATTCCCGGAGTCTGCAGCGAGAAAGTGGTAATCAGCAGGCCAATGATAACGGTGATGGTAACCAACGTCTTGCGATAGCCAAACCAGCGCAAGACTTGGGTAACGGTAGATTTCGCTATTATTGAGCCGATCGCGGTGGGGGCCATCATGCAACCCGCCAGAATAGCCGAATAGCCAAAACCGACTTGCAGCATCAGTGGCATCAGAAACGGGATACAGCCGGTCCCCAGCCGCGAGGCGATGTTGCCGATGATACCGACCGAGAAAGTGCGGGTTTTAAACATCGGCAGACCAATCAGCGGCATCGGATGGCGACGCGCATGCTGTATATAGAAGAGAAGCAGTAAAATACCACTCACCAGCACCAATGCCGCAATCCATCCGGCGACAATCCTCTCACCCAGTAGCTCGATTCCGCTGGTGATCAGCACCAGACCTAAACCGAACAGGAAGAAACCGAGCAGGTCGAAACGACGGCGGGGGGTGGTGAAGTCCGGCATATATTTGCGAGCACAGATAATGCCGGCGATACCAATCGGAATATTAATCAGGAAAATCCAGTGCCAGGTGGCGTAAGTCACCAGCAAGCCGCCAAGTAACGGCCCAAGAATTGGCCCGACCAGACCCGGCATCGTAACAAAGTTGAGCACTGGCAGCAGTTCACTACGCGGATAAGCCCGTAACAGTGCGAGTCGGGCGACTGGCATCATCATCGCCCCGCCGATGCCCTGCACCACGCGGGAAACCACCAACATACTCAACGAGCCTGACAGCGCGCAGGACAGCGACCCTAAAGTAAACAGAGAGACCGCGACGATAAATACTTTGCGCGTACCGTAACGGTCGGCAAGCCAGCCGCTGACCGGGATTAACATGGCTACCGTCAGCGTATAGCTGATAACGGCAGACTGCATTGCCAGCGGAGAACGATTAAGGCTCCGCGCGATATCCGGTAGGGCAGTGTTCAGGATAGTGGCATCCAGTGCCTGCATAAAGAATGCCATTGCGGCAATCCAGGGAAGGCCGGCCATACTGCGCGCGGATTTGATCATTGATCATCCTTATTCTTTCTATATAAAGCATCAGGGGCTGGGATATCAGTCATATTATTAAGAATAGCATCTTACTTTTCGGCATTATTGTCCGTAATTCTCTGCATCAAACAGTATATTGGTTGATTATTAGTTTGGAATAGCGCGTTTTTACAGCGTTTGATGGAAATTAAATCAGTCAGAATGTTTTTTTCAATAAACACTTGTCACCCGTCAGAAACTCCCTATAATGCGCCTCCACTGACACGGAACAACGGCTTACAGGCCACCGGGTCAGAAGGTTCGGTAAGATGAACCGCCGGAGAAAAACTTCTGAAAAAGAGGTTGACTCTGAAGGAGGAAAGCGTAATATACGCCACCTCGCAACAGCAAGCCAAATCGCTGATTGCACTGCTCTTTAACAATTTATCAGACAATCTGTGTGGGCACTCGCAGGGTTGATATCGCAAACCATCCTCGGATGGAAAAAATTTGAAATATCAAGTCTCAAGAGTGACTACTATATTCATTACGAATAACAGTTTTAATTCTTTGAGCATCAAGCTTTTTAATTGAAGAGTTTGATCATGGCTCAGATTGAACGCTGGCGGCAGGCCTAACACATGCAAGTCGAACGGTAGCACAGGGGAGCTTGCTCCCTGGGTGACGAGTGGCGGACGGGTGAGTAATGTCTGGGGATCTGCCCGATGGAGGGGGATAACTACTGGAAACGGTAGCTAATACCGCATAACGTCGCAAGACCAAAGTGGGGGACCTTCGGGCCTCACACCATCGGATGAACCCAGATGGGATTAGCTAGTAGGTGGGGTAACGGCTCACCTAGGCGACGATCCCTAGCTGGTCTGAGAGGATGACCAGCCACACTGGAACTGAGACACGGTCCAGACTCCTACGGGAGGCAGCAGTGGGGAATATTGCACAATGGGCGCAAGCCTGATGCAGCCATGCCGCGTGTATGAAGAAGGCCTTCGGGTTGTAAAGTACTTTCAGCGGGGAGGAAGGGATGAGGGTTAATAACCTTCGTCATTGACGTTACCCGCAGAAGAAGCACCGGCTAACTCCGTGCCAGCAGCCGCGGTAATACGGAGGGTGCAAGCGTTAATCGGAATTACTGGGCGTAAAGCGCACGCAGGCGGTTTGTTAAGTCAGATGTGAAATCCCCGGGCTCAACCTGGGAACTGCATTTGAAACTGGCAAGCTTGAGTCTCGTAGAGGGGGGTAGAATTCCAGGTGTAGCGGTGAAATGCGTAGAGATCTGGAGGAATACCGGTGGCGAAGGCGGCCCCCTGGACGAAGACTGACGCTCAGGTGCGAAAGCGTGGGGAGCAAACAGGATTAGATACCCTGGTAGTCCACGCCGTAAACGATGTCGACTTGGAGGTTGTGCCCTTGAGGCGTGGCTTCCGGAGCTAACGCGTTAAGTCGACCGCCTGGGGAGTACGGCCGCAAGGTTAAAACTCAAATGAATTGACGGGGGCCCGCACAAGCGGTGGAGCATGTGGTTTAATTCGATGCAACGCGAAGAACCTTACCTGGCCTTGACATCCACGGAATTTGGCAGAGATGCCTTAGTGCCTTCGGGAACCGTGAGACAGGTGCTGCATGGCTGTCGTCAGCTCGTGTTGTGAAATGTTGGGTTAAGTCCCGCAACGAGCGCAACCCTTATCCTTTGTTGCCAGCGAGTAATGTCGGGAACTCAAAGGAGACTGCCGGTGATAAACCGGAGGAAGGTGGGGATGACGTCAAGTCATCATGGCCCTTACGGCCAGGGCTACACACGTGCTACAATGGCGCATACAAAGAGAAGCGACCTCGCGAGAGCAAGCGGACCTCATAAAGTGCGTCGTAGTCCGGATCGGAGTCTGCAACTCGACTCCGTGAAGTCGGAATCGCTAGTAATCGTAGATCAGAATGCTACGGTGAATACGTTCCCGGGCCTTGTACACACCGCCCGTCACACCATGGGAGTGGGTTGCAAAAGAAGTAGGTAGCTTAACCTTCGGGAGGGCGCTTACCACTTTGTGATTCATGACTGGGGTGAAGTCGTAACAAGGTAACCGTAGGGGAACCTGCGGTTGGATCACCTCCTTACCTATGTGAAGATACCCGCGCAGTGCCCACACAGATTGTCTGATAGAAAACGTAATGAGCAAGGCGCCTGCGAAGTCGCGACACCCCGTGTCCCCTTCGTCTAGCGGTTAGGACTCCGCCCTTTCACGGCGGCAACAGGGGTTCGAATCCCCTAGGGGACGCCACTTGCTTGGTGACAGGTGAAAGGTGTCGCTGAAAATATCTTAAAGCTGACTTTCGAGTCAGGTTTTAAGATATTGCTCTTTAACAATCCGGAACAAGCTGAAAATTGAAACGACGCGTCGTCTCATTTCTCCGTAATAAGAAATGAATCGCGATGTGTTCGAGTCTCTCAAATGCTTACAACCGCAGTGGAAACACTTGTGGGTTGTGAGGTTAAGCGACTAAGCGTACACGGTGGATGCCCTGGCAGTCAGAGGCGATGAAGGGCGTGCTAATCTGCGATAAGCGACGGTAAGCCGATATGAGGCGCTACAACCGTCGATACCCGAATGGGGAAACCCAATGCAATTCGTTGCATTATCATTAAGTGAATACATAGCTTAATGAGGCGAACCTGGGGAACTGAAACATCTAAGTACCCAGAGGAAAAGAAATCAACCGAGATTCCCCCAGTAGCGGCGAGCGAACGGGGAACAGCCCAGAACCTGAATCAGTTTGTGCAGCAGTGGAAGCCTCTGGAAAGTGGCGCGATACAGGGTGATAGCCCCGTACACGAAGCTGCACTTGCTGTGAGTTCGATGAGTAGGGCGGGACACGTGACATCCTGTCTGAATATGGGGGGACCATCCTCCAAGGCTAAATACTCCTGACTGACCGATAGTGAACCAGTACCGTGAGGGAAAGGCGAAAAGAACCCCGGCGAGGGGAGTGAAACAGAACCTGAAACCGTGTACGTACAAGCAGTGGGAGCCTTGATTTATCAGGGTGACTGCGTACCTTTTGTATAATGGGTCAGCGACTTATATTCTGTAGCAAGGTTAACCGTATAGGGGAGCCGCAGGGAAACCGAGTCTTAACTGGGCGTTAAGTTGCAGGGTATAGACCCGAAACCCGGTGATCTAGCCATGGGCAGGTTGAAGGTTGGGTAACACTAACTGGAGGACCGAACCGACTAATGTTGAAAAATTAGCGGATGACTTGTGGCTGGGGGTGAAAGGCCAATCAAACCGGGAGATAGCTGGTTCTCCCCGAAAGCTATTTAGGTAGCGCCTCGTGAACTCATCTCCGGGGGTAGAGCACTGTTTCGGCTAGGGGGCCATCCCGGCTTACCAACCCGATGCAAACTGCGAATACCGGAGAATGTTATCACGGGAGACACACGGCGGGTGCTAACGTCCGTCGTGAAGAGGGAAACAACCCAGACCGCCAGCTAAGGTCCCAAAGTCATGGTTAAGTGGGAAACGATGTGGGAAGGCACAGACAGCCAGGATGTTGGCTTAGAAGCAGCCATCATTTAAAGAAAGCGTAATAGCTCACTGGTCGAGTCGGCCTGCGCGGAAGATGTAACGGGGCTAAACCATGCACCGAAGCTGCGGCAGCGACACTATGTGTTGTTGGGTAGGGGAGCGTTCTGTAAGCCGTCGAAGGTGGACTGTGAGGTCTGCTGGAGGTATCAGAAGTGCGAATGCTGACATAAGTAACGATAAAGCGGGTGAAAAGCCCGCTCGCCGGAAGACCAAGGGTTCCTGTCCAACGTTAATCGGGGCAGGGTGAGTCGACCCCTAAGGCGAGGCTGAAAAGCGTAGTCGATGGGAAACAGGTTAATATTCCTGTACTTGGTGTTACTGCGAAGGGGGGACGGAGAAGGCTAGGTTATCCGGGCGACGGTTGTCCCGGTTTAAGCGTGTAGGCTTGCATTCCAGGCAAATCCGGAATGCTCTAAGGCTGAGGCGTGATGACGAGCCACCACGGTGGTGAAGTAACTGATGCCATGCTTCCAGGAAAAGCCTCTAAGCTCCAGGTAACACGAAATCGTACCCCAAACCGACACAGGTGGTCAGGTAGAGAATACCAAGGCGCTTGAGAGAACTCGGGTGAAGGAACTAGGCAAAATGGTGCCGTAACTTCGGGAGAAGGCACGCTGGCGCGTAGGTGAAGGGACTTGCTCCCGGAGCTGAAGCCAGTCGAAGATACCAGCTGGCTGCAACTGTTTATTAAAAACACAGCACTGTGCAAACACGAAAGTGGACGTATACGGTGTGACGCCTGCCCGGTGCCGGAAGGTTAATTGATGGGGTTATCCGCAAGGAGAAGCTCTTGATCGAAGCCCCGGTAAACGGCGGCCGTAACTATAACGGTCCTAAGGTAGCGAAATTCCTTGTCGGGTAAGTTCCGACCTGCACGAATGGCGTAATGATGGCCAGGCTGTCTCCACCCGAGACTCAGTGAAATTGAACTCGCTGTGAAGATGCAGTGTACCCGCGGCAAGACGGAAAGACCCCGTGAACCTTTACTACAGCTTGACACTGAACATTGAGCCTTGATGTGTAGGATAGGTGGGAGGCTTTGAAGCGTGGACGCTAGTCTGCGTGGAGCCAACCTTGAAATACCACCCTTTAATGTTTGATGTTCTAACCTGGCGCCGTAATCCGGCGTGGGGACAGTGTCTGGTGGGTAGTTTGACTGGGGCGGTCTCCTCCTAAAGAGTAACGGAGGAGCACGAAGGTCAGCTAATCACGGTCGGACATCGTGAGGTTAGTGCAATGGCATAAGCTGGCTTGACTGCGAGAGTGACGGCTCGAGCAGGTGCGAAAGCAGGTCATAGTGATCCGGTGGTTCTGAATGGAAGGGCCATCGCTCAACGGATAAAAGGTACTCCGGGGATAACAGGCTGATACCGCCCAAGAGTTCATATCGACGGCGGTGTTTGGCACCTCGATGTCGGCTCATCACATCCTGGGGCTGAAGTAGGTCCCAAGGGTACGGCTGTTCGCCGTTTAAAGTGGTACGCGAGCTGGGTTTAGAACGTCGTGAGACAGTTCGGTCCCTATCTGCCGTGGGCGCTGGAGAATTGAGAGGGGCTGCTCCTAGTACGAGAGGACCGGAGTGGACGCATCACTGGTGTTCGGGTTGTCATGCCAATGGCATTGCCCGGTAGCTAAATGCGGAAAAGATAAGCGCTGAAAGCATCTAAGCGCGAAACTTGCCTCGAGATGAATTCTCCCTGACTCCTTGAGGGTCCTGAAGGGACGTTGAAGACTACGACGTTGATAGGCCGGGTGTGTAAGCGCAGCGATGCGTTGAGCTAACCGGTACTAATGACCCGTGAGGCTTAACCTTACAACGCCAGAAGTGTTTTGGTGGTTGTGTGTGAGAGAACCATCAATATTCAGCTTGTTCATACGGATTGATTCGCGTGGCCTGCAGGGCGGCGCGGATAACAGAATTTGCCTGGCGGCTTTAGCGCGGTGGTCCCACCTGACCCCATGCCGAACTCAGAAGTGAAACGCCGTAGCGCCGATGGTAGTGTGGGGTCTCCCCATGCGAGAGTAGGGAACTGCCAGGCATCAAATTGCGATAACCCCCAGCGTAAGCTGGGGGTTTTTTGCGTTAAGGCTATTATATTTTTCCATTCTTCAGCCAGTCGATTACAAAATCTGCGATTTGCTCCGGCTGATTTAAATCCAGGCAAGGCATTTCCACCGCTAAGGGCCTGTCACTGGCCACCGCAATTACATCTTTATCGAGTAACTCGCTAAGTTTTCCACCAGTTGCCTCGCGCCAGACAATTATTTTCGGCACGGATTCGTCTTTAAAGCCTTCAACCAGAATGACATCCAGTGAAGATGCGTCCATCCGGCTGGCGAGAAAATAAAGATCGGGGCTGGCAGCATTATCCGGCGTCTCGGTCATTAGTGCCCAGCGCTGCTGACTGGCTACCAATACCTGATCCGCGCCGGCTTTGCGCAGTTGATAACTGTCTTTGCCGGGCGTGTCGATATCCATACGGTGATGAGTATGCTTGATCAGCCCGGGCCGTATATTTCGCTGCTTCAGCAACGGAATAAGCTGCTTAAGCAGCGTAGTTTTACCGGTACCGCTCCAGGCGGCAAAGGCGATAAGTGGAAGCATATGACTAAACCTCATGCCAGTTGCGCAGATCTTCTGGTGTATTTATATTGATAAAAAATGGCCGATCCTCTGTAAAAGTGACGGAATGTGAGTCTATCTCCTGCATAAATAGCATCAGTTTGCGATCGCCACGATTTAAAAACTTTTCAAGTCGATCGGCAACGCGCCGATGAATCAAAGCAAGGGTGGGATGATCTCGTTCTCCGCTACGTACCCAAACGGCGTCATCTGTCCCACGGTTTTGCCATAAATGAGCAACCAGATTGGACGGGATAAAAGGCGTGTCGCATGAGACGAAAGCCGCCCACGGGCTATCAATTGCACGGAGCGCAGCCAGCATACCCGCCAGTGGACCTGCAAAATTGCTAAAGGTATCGCTGATTACCGGATAGCCGCTATGCTGATAGCGTGCGAGGTTGCGATTAGCGCTAATGCAAAGATCCGAAACCTGTGGCTGCAAGCGCTGCAGAACGTGCTGATAAAGTGGAAGATCGTTGAGTACCATCAGCCCTTTATCTTCGCCCCCCATACGGCTGCCGCGTCCTCCGGCAAGAACGACTCCGGTGACCTCAGCGCGCGGTATGGTCATTTGCTGCTGCATCGGTTTTGACCTCTCTTTTATTGTGGGAATAACCCTGTTAACGTAGCGGAATACAAACCGTTAAGGACAAACTGCTATGAAATGTCATCGTGTTAATGAACTGATTTCACTATTACAGCCTGCATGGCAACAGGAACCCGATCTGAATCTACTGCAATTCTTGCAGAAACTGGCCGAGGAGTCAGGTTTCACTGGGCCAATTGAGCAGCTCACTGACGATATTCTGATTTATCACCTGAAAATGCGCGATACAGATAAAAGTGCAGTGATTCCCGGCATTAAAAAAGATTATGAAGTGGATTTTAAGACCGCATTACTGCGCGCTCGTGGTGTGATTAAAGATTAAAATCTGAACCTTTGGCCAAAGTGCCTGTCTTTTAATGATATTCTTTGCCGCTTACTCACAGCGAAATAGCGAATCTGCACTATGAACCAGGCAGCCTTTAACTTCCAGACGTTAAATCCCGATTCAATAGTTGATGCGCTTTGGGATACCGGCTTGCGTGTAGAGTCCGGCCTGACGGCTTTAAACAGTTACGAGAACCGGGTGTATCAGTTCTCAGACGAAGACAAAAAGCGTTATGTGGTGAAGTTCTATCGCCCTCAGCGCTGGACGGCGGCGCAAATAGATGAAGAGCATCAGTTTGCTGTCGAACTGCTGTCTGATGAAGTACCGATAGCTGCGCCGCTGGTGTTGCAGAATAAGATGTTACATCAGCATGATGGCTTTTATTTTGCGGTATTCCCGAGTCTCGGTGGTCGCCAGTACGAAACTGATAATTACGATCATATGGAGTGGGTGGGGCGGTTTCTTGGCCGTATTCATCAGACCGGCAAAAAAAAGCTGTTTACCGAGCGTCCGACCATTGGCCTGCAGGAATATATCGTAGAGCCACGGCAGGTGCTGGAAGAGACTAACCTGATCCCGGCAAAGCTTAAGATCAGATTGTTGCAAAGCCTCGATCGGATGAGCAATACCTTACAAGGGCGCTGGCACAATGACTGGACCAGTTTGCGTCTGCATGGTGATTGCCATCCGGGTAATATTCTGTGGCGTGACGGCCCACTGTTTGTCGATCTCGATGACGCGCGCAATGGCCCGGCGGTACAGGATTTATGGATGCTGGTAAACGGCGATCGTCAGGAACAGCGCATCCAGTGGGATATTCTGTTGGAAGCCTATAGTGAGTTCAGCGACTTTGATTCACACGAATTGTCACTGATTGAACCTTTACGCGCTATGCGGATGGTTTATTATCTGGCATGGATTGTTCGCCGTTGGCAGGATCCTGCTTTTCCGAGAAGTTTTCCGTGGATGACGGATGAAGATTTCTGGCACAGACAGATATCGATTTTTGATGAGCAGGACAAGCTGTTGCAGGAGCCACCGCTGCAGTTAATGCCTGCGTTTTGAGGTTGTATTCAGGAGAAATAGTTAACATGAAAAAGATTTGGTTCGCGCTCGTCGGCCTGGTTATGGCATTCAGCGCATCCGCTGCGCAGTTTACTGATGGTCAGCAGTATGTCACGCTTGATAAGCCGGCTGCCGGTGAGCCTCAGGTTCTTGAGTTTTTCTCATTCTACTGCCCACACTGCTATCAGTTTGAACGTGTTTATCACGTTAGCGAAGCGGTTAAGAAAAACCTGCCAGAAAACGTTAAAGTCACCAAATATCACGTCGAGTTTTTAGGCGGCGAGATGGGTAAAGCGGTCACTCAGGCATGGGCAGTGGCAATGGCGCTGGGCGTTGAAGATAAAGTCACCGCACCGATTTTTGAAGGTATTCAGAAAACTCAGACCATCAATACTCCGGCCAATCTGAAAGACGTTTTTGTTAAAGCAGCGGGCATCACTCCAGATGAGTATGATGCTGCCTGGAACAGCTTTGTGGTCAAATCGCTGGTAGCACAGCAGGAAAAAGCCGCAGCTGATTTAGATTTGCGCGGTGTTCCGGCGATATTTGTTAACGGCAAATATATGGTTAACAACGGCGGTCTGGATACCAGCTCAATGGAAAACTTCGTACAGCAATACGCTAACGTCGTTAAATTCCTCGTCAGCAAAAAGTAACTTACGCTAATCTTAAACGCCGGTTTCTCCGGCGTTTTTTTATTTTCCCGCCACCGATCCTTGTTTAAATCTCCCCTTTTTCCGCAAAGAATAATTAGCTTTGATTACTCCCACAATCTGGCCACCGAGTAAGGATTAATGACGAAGCGGAAATATTTGTATCCACACTAAATATTTTTTCGATATTTAAAAAGATTATCGATGATTAACTGTTAACTGACTGAAATATATGTCTTTTATACTGTATTTTATTGTCGTTTATTGTAAATAACAATAAGTTAGCAAACTTACACACAAACTTATCCACAGCTTGTTTGCTGGAAGCGACTCCTCAATTCAGAAATCTTTACTGCTTTATCGGCTGAGTTATTTCAACTTTATGCCCGAGCTGTGGCATCCTTAAGCCCATTCAAATGACTAACGAAGAATGTGACAACCTATGGCACAAATTGCAGAAAATCCGCTGATTCTGGTAGATGGTTCCTCTTATCTCTATCGCGCTTATCACGCATTTCCCCCGCTGACCAATAGCGTCGGTGAACCGACCGGTGCGATGTATGGCGTGCTCAATATGCTGCGCAGCCTGCTGCTGCAATATAAGCCGAGCCATGTTGCGGTGGTTTTCGATGCCAAAGGTAAAACCTTCCGCGACGAGTTATTTGAACACTACAAATCTCATCGTCCACCGATGCCGGACGATCTGCGTGCGCAGATCGAACCGCTGCATCAAATGGTGAAAGCCATGGGTTTACCGCTGTTGGCAGTCAGTGGCGTAGAGGCTGATGACGTGATTGGCACGCTGGCATTGCAGGCGGAGAAAGTCGGCCGCCCGGTGTTGATCAGCACCGGCGACAAAGATATGGCCCAGCTGGTGACGCCTAACGTAACGTTAATCAATACCATGAATAACGCCATCCTTGGGCCGGAAGAGGTCAATGACAAGTATGGTATTCCGCCCGAGCTGATTATCGATTTCCTTGCGCTGATGGGCGATTCGTCGGACAACATTCCCGGCGTGCCGGGTGTCGGTGAGAAAACCGCGCAGGCGTTGCTGCAGGGGCTGGGTGGCATAAAGACCATCTATGACAATCTGGATAAAGTGGCTGACCTGTCATTCCGCGGTGCCAAAACCATGTCGGCCAAGCTGGAGCAAAATAAAGAGGTGGCCTTCCTCTCTTATCAGCTGGCAACGATTAAAACCGACGTTGAGCTGGAAGTGACTTACGACCAGTTGAACGTCAATGAACCACAAGTGGAAGAGTTGCTTGGCCTGTTCAGGCATTACGAATTTAAGCGCTGGATTAGCGATCTGGAAGAAGGCGTCTGGTTGCAGGGTAAAAAAAGTCATCCTGCGGCACAGAAAGCAGTGGTTGAAAAAACGGAACAGCCGGACGTCGCCAGTGTGCTGTCAGCCGATGGCTACGTCACTATTCTGGATGAAGAAACCTTCGAACAGTGGCTGAAGAAATTGCAGGCCAGTGACGTTTTTGCCTTTGATCTGGAAACCGACGCGCTGGATACCCTCAGTGCCAATATTATCGGCCTCTCATTTGCGGTATCAGCGGGCGATGCGGCTTATCTGCCGGTTGCTCATGATTATCTTGATGCGCCGCCACAGCTTGACCGTGATGCGGTTCTGGCGCGCCTGAAGCCGCTGCTGGAAGACGAAAAAGCGCTGAAAGTAGGGCAAAACCTTAAGTTCGATCGCGGCGTGCTGAAGAACTATGGTATCGAGCTACAGGGCATCAAGTTCGACACGATGCTCGAGTCTTACATGCTGAACAGCGTGGCTGGCAAGCATGATATGGATACGCTGGCATCGCGCTGGCTGAATCATAAAACGGTGACCTTTACCGAAATTGCCGGTAAAGGTAAAAATCAGCTGACCTTTAACCAGATTGCGCTGGAGCAGGCGGCTCATTATGCCGCTGAAGATGCGGATGTGACTCTGCAACTGCATCAGAAGATGTGGCCTGAGCTGGAACAACAGGCCGGGCCGAAAAACGTCTTCGAAACTATCGAAATGCCGCTGGTTACGGTGATTTCCCGCGTGGAGCGTAACGGCGTACTTATCGATCAGAGCATTCTGGCAGCCCACTCGAAAGAGCTGACTTCCCGCCTGGCCGAACTGGAGCTGAAAGCGCATGAGCTGGCAGGCGAACCGTTTAACCTCTCGTCGACCAAACAGCTACAAACCATCTTGTTTGAAAAGCAGGGTATCAAACCGACCAAGAAGACACCGGGCGGTGCGCCGTCGACCAGTGAAGAAGTGCTGGCAGAACTGGCACTCGACTACCCATTGCCGAAGATTATTCTTGAGCATCGTGGTCTGTCGAAGCTGAAATCAACTTACACCGATAAGTTACCGCTGATGATCAATCCGCACAGCGGGCGCGTTCATACCTCCTATCATCAGGCGGTGACCGCAACCGGGCGTCTGTCTTCCAGCGATCCAAACCTGCAAAATATTCCGGTGCGTAATGAGGAGGGGCGTCGAATCCGTCAGGCATTTGTCGCGCCTGCGGGCCATCGCATCGTCGCCGCTGACTATTCTCAAATCGAGCTGCGCATTATGGCGCACCTGTCGCAGGATAAAGGGCTACTGAAAGCGTTTGCTGAAGGTCAGGATATTCACCGAGCCACCGCAGCAGAAGTATTCAGTACGCCGCTGGACAAAGTGACCAGCGAGCAGCGCCGCAGCGCCAAAGCGATAAACTTTGGTCTGATCTATGGCATGAGCGCATTTGGTCTGTCGCGACAGCTGAATATCGGTGCCGGCGAAGCGAGGAAGTATATGGATCTCTACTTTGAGCGTTATCCTGGCGTGCTGCAATATATGGAAAGTACCCGTCAGCAGGCTTCAGAACAAGGCTATATTTCGACGCTGGATGGCCGTCGTCTCTATCTGCCGGATATCCAGTCCAGCAACGCAATACGCCGTAAAGCTGCCGAACGTGCGGCTATCAACGCCCCGATGCAGGGTACGGCTGCGGATATCATTAAGCGTGCAATGATTGCGGTAGACGAGTGGTTGCTGGCGCAAAACTCTCCAGACGTGAAGATGATTATGCAGGTACACGATGAACTGGTGTTTGAGGTGCAGGAAGATGCCGTTGAGAGCGCCAGCAAAAAGATCCGTGAGCTGATGGAAAACAGCATGGCGCTGGACGTGCCATTGCGTGTTGATGTTGGGGTTGGCGATAACTGGGATCAGGCTCACTAACCCTTACTCAGTGGTCCGATAGTGTAGCGATTAATGAAAATCTTGGGTTAATCGCTTCAGCACCTGAACTGACAAGGATGTCAGTGAGATATTCAGCTAAGTTTCTATCGGCTAAGCATTTTCTTTGTAATTAAGCTACAGAGTTGGCCTTTTTTTGTGACGAGTGTTGGCAAATCAATGTAGATTTATGAAAATTAACTACAAAAAACGCTTTTTTGGTCAGAAAAAATCATGTAGAGTTCAAGACGTAGGGTACAGAGGTAAGATGTTCTATCTTTCAGACCTTTTACTTCACGTAATCGGATTTGGCTGAATATTTAGCCGCCCCAGTCATTTATGACTGGGGCGTTTTTTATTGGGCGCGAGTCAGGATTTTGCCGGATTTTTCGCCCATCCTGCAGGTGCGGCGAGAACGCCGCCCTTACGGCCGGTGGTTTATTCTTCCGCGATATCGTCTTCAGTCGCGGGTGGAATCTCGCTGTACCAGTAATCCAGTTTCTGACGTAGCTTATCGACGCCAATCTTTTTCAGCGATGAGAACATCTCAACCTGGACATCGCCCATAAATGCCATCGAGGCTTCGCGCACCATATTCAGCTGGGCTTTACGCGCACCGGAGGCCAGTTTATCGGCTTTAGTCAGCAGGATAAGCACCGGAATCGAGCTTTCAACTGCCCACTGCACCATCGACTGATCGAGATCTTTCAGCGGGTGGCGAATATCCATCAGTACCACCAGTCCTTTCAGACACTGGCGCATGCGCAGATACTCTGCCAGCGAGCGCTGCCATTTCTTCTTCATCTCTTCCGGAACCTGGGCATAGCCATAGCCCGGTAAGTCGACGAGGCGAATGCCTTCTTCAACTTCAAACAGGTTAATCAGCTGCGTACGCCCGGGCGTCTTACTGGTACGGGCAAGGCTTTTCTGATTGGTGAGAGTATTCAGCGCGCTGGACTTACCGGCGTTAGAACGGCCAGCAAACGCAACTTCAATGCCGGTATCGGCAGGAAGGTGACGAATGTCGGGGGCGCTGGTGACAAAATGCGTTACGTGATAATTCCAGCCAGACAAAATAGAAACTCCGAAGGACAATGTGGCGATGGCGTGATTATACCTGTAAAACGTCCAAAGCGCCCGACAGCTGATTTTGTAAGATATCTGCCATAATTACTGGCAGCGATTAACGATTTTTGCAAAAAACAGAAAATTTTATTGTCATTTAAATCAATCTGTTAAATATGCACCCCTGAACAAAAGTATAACTATTTTTTCCCTTACCTTGTCAGTTTGACGATTTAGTCTAAAGTAGTGCACAGAGTCTGGATGACTTACTTCAGGATGAAGCGCTCAGGGAATGTCAGGATGACAAAGAGTGAGGGAATGAAGGAATCAGGTTCAGTGGACCAGAACCCTAATGGAAAGGGAAGCACTCGGGATGAGTGGACGGCACAAGGAAAAACCGGGATGTTGATTGCATAAATGGATGTAAAGGAAGACTGTCCTTCTACGGAAGGTGCGAAAAAAGGCGACAGGGTGACCTGCCGCCTTTTTTCTTTGTCCGCTTTCTGCTAGATTTCGCCGCAATTCTATACTGAATAGATAATTCCAGAGAGCAGACACTATTATGAAGCAACCTGCACGTGCGCCGCAGAGTAAAACCAAAGCGCCAAAAGACAAACGTAAGTCACGCGAAGATCTGAACCAAAAAGCGCGCGACCGCAAAAACGAGAAAAAACATCGTGGCAATGCTTCCGGCAGCCGCGCCAATCCCGTCGCGCCAAATCAGAACAAAGGCAATGACAATCAGGCTAAAGACCCGCGTATCGGCAGCAAAAAACCGATTCCGCTGGGTGTTGAAGGCCAGCAGAGCCAACCCAAACCGGCGAAAGTGAAGAAAGTTGCGGCTGAGAAACAGCCGAAGCTTAGCCCGCAAGAAGAGCTGTCGGCGTTGGAAAACAATGAGCGTCTCGATGCGCTGCTGGATCGCCTGGAAAATGGTGAAGTGTTGTCTGCTGAAGAGCAGGCATGGCTTGATCAAACGCTTGATCGCATCGACGTGCTGATGGAGCAACTGGGCATTGAGCTTGGTGACGATGAAGACGGTGATGAAGCAGAAGAAGATATGTATCGCCTGCTGAAAGGCGGCAATTGATCGCTTTTTGCTGATGTCTGCTCCGGCATTCCCTTTGCGGAGTGCCGGGTTAAGAGGTTTAAGCCGATGCTTTGGCCTGGATCAATTTTCGCCTTTCTTCTTACATGTTATCTGATCTGGTTATTCGTTAAACTACGGCGTCTGACGCGACTGAAATCCCGGTTGCGCCGCGATACCGTCAAACGGCAGCTGAGACAGCGTCCTCCCTCGCGACGGTCAACCAACCGACGTAACTGGAAGGAGTGATCATGTCCACGCCAACGATTGAATGGGATCTGGCCCTGATTGAGAAATATAACTATTCCGGGCCACGCTATACCTCCTATCCGACCGCGCTTGAGTTTAATCAGAACTATACCGAGGCCTCCTTTCAGCTGGCGGCGCAACGTTATCCCGAACGCCCGCTGTCGCTCTATATCCACATCCCTTTCTGTCATCGCCTGTGCTACTTCTGCGGCTGCAATAAAATCGTCACGCGCCAGCAGCACAAAGCCGATCACTACCTCGATGTGCTGGAGCAGGAGATTCGGGCGCGTGCGCCGCTATTCTCTGGCCGCATCGTAGGGCAAATGCACTGGGGCGGCGGTACGCCAACCTTCCTTGATAAACAGCAAATTACCCGGCTGAACGATCTGCTGCGCGCCAGTTTTAACTTTAGCGCTGATGCTGAGCAGTCGATAGAAGTTGATCCGCGCGAAATTGAGCTGGACGTGCTGGACCATCTGCGCGCCGCCGGGTTTAACCGCCTGAGTATGGGCGTGCAGGATTTTAATAAGCAGGTTCAGGAGAAGGTAAACCGCGTACAGGATGAAGCGTTTATCTTTTCGCTGATGCAACGTGCGCGTGAACTGGGTTTTACCTCCACCAATATTGATTTGATCTATGGTCTGCCGCTGCAGACGCCAGAAAGCTTTGCGTTCACCTTAGAGCGGGTGGCGGAGCTGAATCCCGACCGACTTAGCGTATTTAACTATGCGCATCTGCCGACGCTGTTTGCCGCTCAGCGTAAAATCAAACAGCAGGAACTGCCGGATGCGCGGCAAAAACTTGAGATATTGCAGCAAACCATCAATACCCTGACCCGCGCAGGCTATCAGTTTATTGGTATGGACCACTTTGCCCGGCCAGGCGATGAACTGGCGATAGCTCAGCGGGACGGCAAACTGCACCGCAATTTCCAGGGCTATACCACGCAGGGCGACAGCGATCTACTGGGAATGGGCGTTTCGGCGATTAGTATGATCGGCGACAGTTATGCTCAGAATCAGAAAGTGATGAAGGATTACACTGACAGCGTCAGTCAGCAGGGGCATGCGCTATGGCGCGGGCTGGCGTTAACTGCGGATGACTGCCTGCGTCGTGACGTTATCAAAACGCTGATTTGTCATTTTGCTCTCGATTTTGAACCGATTGAACAGGCCTGGCAGATCGATTTTGAGCACTACTTTGCGCAGGATTTAGCATTATTGCAGCCGCTGATTAACGACGGGCTGGTGGATCGCCATCAGAAGGGCCTTCAGGTCACCGCTAAAGGACGATTACTGATCAGGAATATCTGCATGTGCTTTGACAGCTATCTGCGTCAGAAGGCGCGTATGCAGCAATTTTCACGGGTAATCTGAAATATCGGGCGGCAAGACGCCGCCCGCGGCGTATTATTCCATTCCCAGCTCTTTCAACTTACGCGTCAGGGTATTCCGGCCCCAACCGAGCAATCGTGCGGCTTCCTGCTTGTGCCCCTGCGTATGGCGCAGGGCAGTGGTCAGCAGCGTTCTTTCCATTTCCGGTTGCGCTTCGGATAACAGGTTTTGATGACCGGAACGCAAGGCACGATCGGCCCACTGCGCTAACAGTGTTGCCCAGCTGTCCGGTAGCGAGTGCACCGGGCTGTCCGGCGTCGAGGTTTCAAACAGCTCCGGCGGCAAGTCCTGAATCAATACTTCCTGGCCTGCGGCCATCACCGTTAACCAGCGGCAGGTATTTTCCAGCTGGCGCACGTTACCTGACCAGTGCAGGCGGGTTAATGCGGTTTCGGTTTCCGGATGCAGAATTTTCGCTTCAACGCCTAACTCACGCGCCGCAACCTGCAGGAAGTAGCGTGCCAGACGCGGAATATCTTCACGACGTTCACGTAGCGGCGGCAGATGAACGCGGATAACATTCAGGCGGTGGAACAGATCCTCACGGAACTTACCTTCCTGCACGCGCAGCTCAAGATTCTGGTGGGTAGCGGCAATGATGCGCACATCCACTTTAACCGGCGCATAGCCGCCGACGCGGTAGAACTGACCATCAGCCAGTACGCGCAGCAGGCGGGTTTGCACGTCGAGTGGCATATCGCCAATTTCGTCGAGGAACAGCGTGCCGCCATCGGCCTGTTCAAAGCGGCCCTGGCGGATCTGATTCGCGCCGGTAAAAGCCCCTTTCTCATGGCCAAACAGTTCTGACTCAATCAAATCCTTGGGAATTGCCGCCATATTCAGCGCGATAAACGGCGATTTGGCGCGTGGGCTGTGGCGATGCAGGGCATGCGCTACCAGCTCTTTACCGGTGCCGGATTCGCCGTTAATCAGCACGCTAATCGAGGAGCGCGACAGGCGGCCAATAATACGAAACACATCCTGCATGGCTGGCGCTTCACCGATAATATCGGTAGTCGGGCCATTAACCGGCTGATTACGCGGTTGCTGTTGTTCCTGATAGTGGCTGATAGCGCGCTCAACCAGCGCGACCGCTTCGTCGATATCAAACGGTTTCGGCAGATAGTCAAATGCACCCTGTTGGTAGGCGCTGACGGCGGCATCCAGATCGGAGTGCGCGGTCATTATGATGACCGGAAGCATCGGGTGGCGCTGTTTGATCTGCTTAAGTAGCGCCAGGCCATCCATGCCTGGCATGCGAATATCAGATAATAAAACGTCCGGGGTTTTGGTTGCGAGCGCATCCAGCACCTCGTTGCCGCTTTCAAACGTCGCGCAGCTTAAACCGGCTCCAGTGAGCGCACGTTCAAGCACCCAGCGGATGGAGCTATCGTCATCGACGATCCAGACTATCCCTCGTTGCATAGAAACCTCACTGGCGAATAGGCAGATAAACCGAAAATTCGGTATGACCAGGCCAACTGTTAAATTCGATTTTTCCTGAGTGCTGATCGATCAGGCTACGGGCAATGGATAATCCTAAACCGGTGCCACCCTCGCGCCCGCTGACCATCGGATAGAACAGCGTATCCTGTAGTTGTGCCGGAATGCCGGGGCCGTCATCCTGAATATCGATGCGTGCCACCAGGCGATAACGTACGCCATGCAGTGTCAGCTGAAAGGCTGTGCGCGTACGTAAAGTGATGGTTCCACCAGTTTCACCCAGCGCCTGTAGCGCGTTGCGCACCACATTCAGCAGCACCTGCTCAAGCTGATCGGGGTCATGCGCTAATTCAGGTAAACTTGGGTCGTAATCACGCACCAGCGTCACGTTGTCCGGCAATTCCATTGATACCAGGTTCACCACCCGTTCGGAAACCTGATGAATGCTTTGCGTCACATGCATTCCGGGCTGTTGCGGCCCTAACAGGCGATCAACTAAATTGCGCAGCCGGTCAGCCTGCTCAATGATCACTTTGGTGTATTCGGTTAATGCCGGGTCGGGCAGGGCTTTCGCCAGTAGCTGCGCCGCACCGCGTAATCCACCCAGCGGATTTTTTATTTCATGTGCCAGACCGCGTACTAAATCACGCGCGGCAACCTGCTGAGCGTGTTGAATCTGTTCCTGACTGAGGCGGCGTTGATTATCCATCGGCGCCATCTCCAGCAGGATTAAACCTTCTGGCAGACGTTGTGCCGTCAGCGACATAATATGCGCGCGGCTGTCGACCACCAGCGTCACTTCACTGTCGGTAAACCCCTGACCCGCATCAAGGCTTTCCCGCATCACGTCGATATTCAGCGAGAAATAGCCCATTAAGTCCGGCAGCGGTGTGCCAAATAACTTGCGAGAGCTTTGCGCCAGTAGCTGCTGTGCTGCCGGATTGGCGTAATGCACCACCAATTCGTCATCGACCAGCAAAATACTGTTAATCAGAGAGTTGAGAATCTGCCCAGCATCGGGCAGCGTGCCAGTTACCATACAGCGTTCCCCTGCACTATTTTAGTGCATTATAGTCCCGGAGCCGGTTACGCGTCAGTCCGCACGGTGAATGAGTGGAGAAAAAAGCCCATCCGAAGATGGGCTGAAAGTTTCCACGGCAACAAAAAACGTCAAACTTATTAAACGCTGTAGTACAGCTCGAACTCTACCGGATGCGGAGTCATACGAACGCGGTCCATTTCAGACTTACGCAGTTCGATGTAAGCATCGATAGTGTCGTCGGTGAATACGCCGCCACGAGTCAGGAACTCACGGTCTTCGTTCAGTGCATTCAGCGCTTCTTCCAGAGAGCCCGCTACTTTTGGAATCTCAGCTTCTTCTTCCGGCGGCAGGTCATACAGGTTCTTATCCATCGCATCGCCAGGATGGATCTTGTTGATGATGCCGTCGAGGCCAGCCATCAGCAGCGCAGAGAACGCCAGGTATGGGTTAGCCGCTGGATCCGGGAAGCGAGCTTCGATACGACGTGCTTTCGGGCTGGCAACAACTGGGATACGGATTGAAGCAGAGCGGTTACGCGCAGAGTAAGCCAGCATAACTGGAGCTTCATAACCCGGAACCAGACGCTTGTAAGAGTTGGTGGTTGGGTTCGCCAGGGCGTTAATCGCTTTAGCGTGCTTGATAACACCGCCGATGTAGTACAGAGCTATATCGGACAGGCCGCCGTATTTGTCGCCAGCGAACAGGTTGGTGCCGCCTTTGGACAGGGACATATGGCAGTGCATACCTGAACCGTTGTCACCGAACATTGGTTTTGGCATAAAGGTGGCAGTTTTGCCCCAGGCGTGAGCAATGTTGTGCACGACGTATTTGTAGATCTGAATTTCGTCAGCTTTTTTGGTCATGGTGTTGAAGCGGGTAGCCACTTCGTTCTGACCAGCGGTAGCCACTTCGTGGTGATGCGCTTCGACGACCAGGCCCATCTGCTCCATGGTCAGACACATGGCAGAACGAATGTCCTGTGCTGAATCGACTGGTGGCACCGGGAAGTAACCGCCTTTCAGACCTGGACGATGGCCTTTGTTACCGCCTTCGTATTCTTTACCGGTGTTCCACGCTGCTTCGATATCGTCGATAGCAACATGCGAGCCGGAAGTGCTGCTGCCGAAACGGATGTCGTCAAACAGGAAGAATTCTGGTTCTGGTCCAAACAGCACGGTATCTGCGATACCGGAAGAGCGCAGGAAATCTTCTGCACGCTTGGCGATTGAACGTGGGTCACGGTCATAGCCCTGCATGGTGCCTGGCTCAAGGATGTCACAACGGATGATCAGAGTTGGGTCTGCGAAGAATGGGTCCAGAACAGCAGTGCTGACATCTGGCATCAGAACCATATCTGATTCATTGATACCTTTCCATCCGCCGATGGAGGAGCCATCGAACATTTTGCCTTCTTCGAAGAAGTCAGCATTTACCTGGTGAGCTGGGATAGTGATGTGTTGTTCTTTACCTTTGGTATCGGTAAAACGCAGATCAACAAATTTCACTTCATGCTCGTTAATCATCGACAGAACGTGTTCAGCGGACATACTTAACTCTCCTGGAATTTTCATTGTTGTCGTGGTTCGAGAACTTCATCGTTCGGTACGCGTAAATTGTCGCGTACACCTGATAATAAAGATCTCAGACAAGCTATCAACCGTTGTGGAAACTGCCGTTTTCGCTTAGTCAGACTAAAGCGAAATCTATGCCAACTTTTTTATTTGGGTAAAAAGGCGCTATTATGCGCTCTCTCGTGAGACGAGAGATGCACCATGATGGATGTCGCGCACCATTTTGGTGCTTTTGAATGATTAATGGGCACTATTTTGGTGCAAATTCTCGACGGAGTGCAATCTTTGCACTGTAAATGCCTGCAAAAGCAATCCTGACAGTAATCTTTATATGAAATTTGTGATCCTGTTCAGTCCTTCGATTAATCCGTGTACAATAGCGCGCTATTTCTAATGCCTGAGGCAAAGCTGTGATCGAAAATTTGCGTAACATCGCCATTATTGCCCACGTTGACCACGGTAAAACTACCCTGGTTGATAAGTTGCTGCAGCAGTCCGGGACCTTTGATGCCCGCACCGAAGCAACCGAACGCGTAATGGACTCCAACGATTTGGAGAAAGAGCGTGGGATTACCATCCTCGCCAAAAACACCGCCATTAACTGGAAAGACTACCGCATCAACATCGTGGATACCCCAGGACACGCCGATTTCGGCGGCGAGGTTGAGCGTGTGATGTCAATGGTTGACTCAGTTCTGCTGGTTGTCGACGCAATGGATGGCCCGATGCCGCAAACTCGTTTCGTGACCAAGAAAGCTTTTGCTAATGGTCTGAAGCCAATTGTTGTTATCAACAAAGTTGACCGTCCGGGCGCACGTCCAGATTGGGTTGTCGACCAGGTATTTGACCTGTTCGTTAACCTCGACGCGACCGACGAGCAGCTGGATTTCCCAATTATTTATGCATCAGCCCTGAACGGTATTGCCGGTGTTGACCATACCGATATGGCTGATGACATGACCCCGCTGTATCAGGCTATCGTTGACCACGTTTCTCCTCCACAGGTAGAAATGGAAGCGCCATTCCAGATGCAGATTTCTCAGCTGGACTACAACAACTACGTTGGCGTTATCGGCATCGGTCGTATCAAGCGCGGTGTGGTTAAACCTAACCAGCAAGTCACTATCATTGATAGCGAAGGCAAAACCCGTAACGGTAAAGTCGGTAAAGTACTGACCCACATGGGTCTGGAGCGTATCGAAGCGACCGTTGCTGAAGCTGGCGATATCATTGCTATCACCGGTCTGGGTGAGCTGAACATCTCTGACACCATCTGCGACCCGCAGAATGTGGAAGCGCTGCCAGCCCTGAGCGTTGATGAGCCAACCGTTACCATGTTCTTCAACGTCAACACCTCGCCATTCTGTGGTAAAGAAGGTAAGTATGTGACTTCACGTCAGATCCTTGACCGTCTGAACAAAGAGCTGGTGCACAACGTGGCACTGCGCGTTGACGAAACTGAAGATGCGGATGCATTCCGTGTTTCTGGTCGTGGTGAGCTGCACCTGTCTGTACTGATCGAAAACATGCGTCGTGAAGGCTTCGAGCTGGCAGTATCGCGCCCGAAAGTTATCAACCGTGTTATCGACGGTCGCAACCAGGAACCGTTCGAGAACGTGACGCTGGACATCGAAGAACAGCACCAGGGTGCTGTGATGCAGGCGATGGGTGAGCGTAAAGGTGACGTTAAAGACATGGTGCCAGATGGCAAAGGTCGTATTCGTCTCGATTACCTGATCCCGGCACGTGGCCTGATCGGCTTCCGTACCGAATTCATGACCATGACTTCCGGTACCGGTCTGCTGTACTCCACCTTCAGCCACTACGACGACGTGCGTCCGGGCGAAATCGGCCAGCGTCAGAACGGCGTGCTGATCTCTAACGGCCAGGGTAAAGCAGTGGCATTTGCCCTGTTCAGCCTGCAGGACCGCGGTAAGCTGTTCCTGGGTCACGGTGCAGAAGTTTACGAAGGCCAGATCATCGGTATTCACAGTCGTTCTAACGACCTGACTGTTAACTGTCTGACCGGTAAGAAACTGACCAACATGCGTGCTTCTGGTACGGATGAAGCCACCACCCTGGTTCCACCAGTGAAAATGTCACTGGAGCAGGCGCTGGAGTTTATCGATGACGACGAACTGGTAGAAGTTACCCCTACCTCCGTACGTATCCGTAAACGTCACCTGACTGAGAACGATCGTAAGCGTGCTTCTCGTGGAAGCAAAGACGTTTAATTCTCGCTTAGCGTGAACAATAAATGGCTCCGTTACCGGGGCCATTTTTTTATCTGCTTATCTTCCACCTCTAAGTTCGCCCCACTGCGCGCGCAAATTTTTTGCTGCCGATACCGATTTTGCACTTCCTGTCTCATGCTGGCTGTTCAGTGTCGATTTTTACCGCTAGAGTGAATAGCTCACCGGAACAAAAGGAGATGGCCATGCTGTATATCTTTGATTTAGGTAACGTCATTGTTGATATTGATTTCAACCGTGTGCTGGGCGTATGGAGTGATCTCGGGCGTGTGCCGCTGGCGACATTGCAGAGCCGCTTCCGTATGGGCGAAAGCTTTGAACAGCATGAACGCGGGGAAATCAGTGATGAGCAGTTCGCTGAAGCTATCTGTGATGAGCTGGATATCGCGCTGAGTTTCGAACAGTTTGCAGCTGGCTGGCAGGCGGTATTTGTCAGTGTTCGCCCTGAGGTATTGACGCTGATGCATCAGCTGCGTCAGCAGGGGCATCGGGTAGTAATCCTGTCGAATACTAACCGTTTACATTGTCTCTACTGGCCGGGGCAGTATCCGCAGGTGCAGCAGGCTGCCGATCGTCTCTATCTGTCGCAAGAGATGGGTGCGCGCAAGCCAGAGGCGGCTATCTATCAGCAGTTGCTGCAACAGGAAGGTATTCCCGCTGACCAGGCGATATTCTTCGATGATAATCTGCCAAATATTGAAGCGGCGCGCGCGCTGGGGATTACCAGCATCCATGTGACGGATGCGAGCATAATTCCTGCCTACTTTGCTCAGCAGCGCTGAGGTCGGTTGTGACTAAACGCACGCGTTATGGCGCACGGGTGATGATGGCCTGGCTGAAACTCTTGTGGCGGCGCATAGAGAATGATGGCATGACAACCCACGCCGGTAATCTTGCCTACGTTTCGCTGCTGGCGCTGGTGCCGCTGATTGCGGTGATATTTGCGCTGTTCGCCGCTTTCCCTGTGTTCTCTGATATCAGCATTCAGTTAAAGAATTTTATCTTCTCTAACTTTGTGCCGGCGGCCGGGAACACCATTCAGCGCTATCTTGAGCAGTTTGTTGCTAACGTCAATAAAATGACGGCGATTGGTGCGGTAGGGCTGATCGTTACCGCGTTGCTGTTAATGTATTCGGTCGATACCGCGCTTAACGCCATCTGGCGCAGCAGCAAAAAGCGCTCGCTGGTTTACTCTTTTGCCGTGTACTGGATGATTCTGACGCTCGGACCGCTGCTGGCGGGAGCCAGTCTGGCGATCAGCTCTTATCTGCTGTCGATGCGCTGGGTAGAGGTGACCGGCGTGACAACGCTGGTAGATCAACTGCTGCGTATTTTCCCACTGTTACTGTCGTGGCTGGCGTTCTGGCTGCTTTACAGCACGGTGCCGACCACCAGGGTGCCGCCACGTGATGCGCTAATTGGTGCACTGGTCGCCGGGCTACTTTTTGAGCTGGGTAAAAAAGGCTTCGCGCTCTATGTTACGATGTTTCCATCGTACCAATTGATTTACGGTGTGCTGGCGGTTATTCCCATTCTTTTTTTATGGGTTTACTGGACCTGGTGTATCGTGCTTTTGGGGGCAGAGATTACCGTATCGCTGGATGAATACCGCCAGCTGCGACGGAAAGAACAAGAACAGGCAGGCGAGGAACCATGATTGCGTTAATACAGCGGGCGTTGAGCGCCAGCGTCACGGTGGCGGGAGAGACCACCGGTGAAATCGGACCGGGACTGCTGATCTTACTGGGTGTGGAAAAAGGCGATACCGAACAGCAAGCTGTGCGTCTGTGTGAACGCGTTTTAGGCTATCGCATCTTCGGCGATGAAAACGACAAGATGAATCTTAACGTTCAGCAGGCGGGTGGCAGTGTGCTGGTGGTTTCGCAATTCACCCTCGCCGCCGACACTAACAAAGGTATGCGCCCCAGCTTTTCCGGCGGAGCCGATCCCGCTGAGGCTGAGCGGCTGTACAACTATTTCGTCGGATGCTGCCGGGAAAAAGGCATCGCAACGGAAACTGGCCGCTTCGCGGCGGATATGAAAGTCTCGCTGGTGAATGACGGCCCGGTCACCTTTTGGTTACAGGTGTGAAGCAATTAGCCGAGCGGCAATGGACAGCGGCGAGCTCTGAAAGAGAGAATCACTTTATGTATCACCTCCGTGTACCTGAAACAGCAGAAGAGCTGGATATCTATTATCAGTTTCGTTGGGAGATGCTGCGCAAGCCACTGCACCAGCCGCAGGGGTCTGAACGCGATGCATGGGACGCGATGGCGCACCATCAGATGGTGGTCGATGAGCAGGGAAAACCGGTAGCCATTGGTCGCCTCTATATCAATGGCGATAACGAAGCAGCGATACGCTTTATGGCGGTGCATCCTTCAGTGCAAGGGAAGGGACTCGGCACGCTGGTGGCGATGACGCTGGAGTCGGTGGCGCGGCAGGAAGGCGTTAAGCGCGTGGTATGCAGCGCGCGTGAGGATGCGGTGGAGTTCTTCGCCAAGCTGGGTTACATCAATCAGGGTGAAATTACTGCGCCACAGACCACACCGGTGCGCCACTTTCTGATGATCAAACCGGTTGTGACACTGGATGATATTTTGCATCGCGCCGACTGGTGCGGTCAGTTGCAGCAAGCGTGGTACGAACATATTCCGTTAAGCGAAAAAATGGGTGTGCGTATTACCCAGTACACCGGGCAGAAATTTATCACTACCATGCCGGAGACCGGCAACCAGAATCCACACCACACGCTGTTTGCCGGCAGCCTGTTCTCGCTGGCGACGCTGACCGGATGGGGCTTGATCTGGTTGCTGCTGCGCGAACGCCATCTGGGGGGAACGATTATCCTTGCCGATGCGCATATTCGTTACAGCCACGCGATTACCGGTAAACCGGGAGCGGTGGCAAATCTTGGATCGCTAAGTGGCGATCTCGATCGACTGGCGCGTGGACGTAAAGCACGCGTGCAGCTTGAAGTTGAACTGTTCGGTAACGATCTGCTGGGGGCGGTTTTTGAAGGGGTGTTTATCGTGCTGCCCGCCGATCCTGACGGGCCGCTGGAAGAGGGTGGCTCCGGCTCCTGAGCTTATCTCTGCGGGCGGTGTCAACACCGCCCGGCACTAAGGATTAATCAACCTCGCCATGTACCATCGTCTGCTGCACATTTTGCTCATTAGCCGTTACTGAAAGGGTGCCGCTGGCGCTCTGTCGCAATGGCGTACCGGCAGCCAGGCTGGCATTCAGTTTCAGCTGCATATTGCCTTTGCCTTCCAGCGGAACCGCTGGCCAGCCCCAGTTATGCAGCATATCCGTGTCAACCGAGCGCGCATTCAGAGTCAACGACAGCGCACGCGCTGGCTGCTGCGATACTGTGGCAGTGCCTTCCACCATACCTTCACCGGCAAAGGCACTCATTTCAGTGACGTTAATCTGCTTATCATCGGCGGTTAACGCCAGTGAAGGGTGACGCACATCGCTGCGGTTAAAGGTGGCTTCTGCCGCATTAAGATTAAGTTTTCCGGACCAGACGCCCCATTGATGATTGCGCGCCAGCATCAGGTCACTGCCGTTGCCATCCAGCGAGGTCATCTGGAAAGGGAAGGCAGGATTGATATCAATAATCAGATTACGGCTGGCGGAAAGGCGATCAACCGTAACGCTACTTAACCAGTCGGGAAGCTGCTGCATCCAGCGGTCGCGCCAGTTGTCTGGCAAGGTATACTCCAGCCCGGCAATCACCAGTTCATCCAGCGCCAGCCGTTTCTGGCTGCGATCCCACTCGCCCTGCGTGCGGATTAAACCTTTTGCCCAGCGGGAGCTGAACTGGGAAATGCGGATGCCCTGCGGTGAAAATTCTAGGTTAGCAATCGGATCATCGAATTGCAGCTGACCATTGATAAAGCTGCTGGCGTTCATCGACAGCGAACCACCATTGCTCTCCCAGTCGCCGTCGCGCAGAGTCAGGTTTTTCAGCGACAGGCCGAGATCGGTAACCGCCCAGTCTGGCCCCTGCACCCGAGCATTGGTGATATCAACCCGCTCAAAATGCACCGACGGCAGAGCGAGCAGCGGGGCGAGAAACGCAGTTAACGACTGGCTGGATTGCAGACGAATATCATTCAGCCGCAGATTGGCGATGCGCCAGTTACCTTGCTCATCGCGCTCGGCGTTTCCGGTCATTGAACCGCGCGACAGGTCTGCACCGATATTGCTGAACACCAGACGCTTATTGTCGATGCGGCCCTGTAGTAAAACGTTATTACCGGTAACGCCATTGAGCGCCATCGAGCCGGCGCTCAGCTGGAAGCTGGTGGTATCGCCCAGCACATTACCGACTTTTGGCTGCCACGGCATTACGCCGCCGTTAACCCGCTCTGCGCTGACTGGCAGCACGCTATGTGGGCTGGCGATCGCCATATTGTTTAGCTGCAGACGGTTAGCCTGCATTGGCCATGCGACGCTGCTGTCGGAAACGTTCATGGTGCCATCGTTAAGCTCAACGCTATCAAAATGCAGCGGCTCGCTAAACTGGCGCAGTGCAAAGCCGAGATCTACGCGTTCGGCTACCAGTACCGCAGGCTGGCCATCATGGCCAAAGGTAACGTTATTCAGTATCAGATGCGAAGGCGAAGATAACTGATAATCAACTTTAGCCACAGACAAGTGATAGTCGGTACGATCGCTTATCCAGCGACTGGTCCAGTCAGCACCCCAACGGGTCTGCAGCAGTAAAAACAGTGTTATCAGCACTAACAGCACCAGTAACAGCAGCGTCAGAAAAAATTTTCCGATAAATTTCATCGCACCTTTCCCTATGAATTTCCGGTATCCGTTTGTTATGCCTGAATTACTCACCCAGCTCAACATCCTGGGTGTAAAGTCAGACAAACTCAATGAAAAGTCGATAAGAATTGTGGGCGAGGTCAGCCTCGCCCGGGCGGGGTTACTTCTCTTGCGGGAAAATCAGATTCAGCATAATGGCGGTAATACCGCCTGCGGCGATACCGGAAGAGAGCAGGGTTTTCAGCCAGTCAGGGGCGAATTGCAGAATCAGCGGTTGTTGCGAAACGCCAAGGCCCACTGCCAGAGATAAGGCAATAATCATAATCGCGCGGCGGTTTAACGGTTCGCGCGAAACGATGCGTATGCCGGATGCGGCGATGGTACCAAACATCACGATAGTCGCGCCGCCCAGTACCGGTTCCGGGATATGCTGTACGAAACCGCTCACCGCCGGAAACAGACCGAGTACGATCAGCATCAGTGCGACGACAAATCCGACATAGCGACTGGCGACGCCGGTAAGCTGGATTACACCGTTGTTCTGACCAAAGCAGGAGTTGGGAAAGGTATTAAACAGTGCCGAGACAAAGGAGTTGAGGCCATTTGCCAGCACGCCACCTTTCAGACGCTTCATATACAGCGGGCCGCTTACCGGCTGCTCGGACACATCGGAGGTAGCGGTAATATCGCCGATGGTTTCCAGCGAGGTCACCATAAACACCAGAATTAACGGAATCAGCAGATTCCAGTCAAAGCCGAGGCCGTAATAAAGCGGAGTCGGTATCGCCACCACCGGACTTTCGGTTGCCGCAATATTCTGCGGCAACATGCCGAGCGCCCAGGCCAGCAGATAGCCGACCGCCATGGCGATTACCAGTGAGGCGACGCGCAGATAAGCATTGCGCTGGCGATTCAGCAGGATAATAACCGCCAGCACCGCACCGGCCAGCAGCAGATTTTTAGGCGCGCCGAAAGTGTGATCGTTCATCGCGGCAAAGCCACCGCCGATAGACGTCAGGCCAACCTGAATCAGTGACAGGCCAATAATCATCACCACAATGCCGGATACCAGCGGCGTGATAATGCGTCTGGCGAGATGTAATACGCGTGACAGCAGCATCTCAGTGCAGGAGGCAACCATCAGAGTGCCAAACAGCGCTGCCATCATCGTCGGAACATCGGCTCCGCCATTTTTCAGCGTCAGCCCACCCATAATCAGCGGCGTAACAAAGTTAAAACTGGTGCCCTGAATTGACAGCAAGCCCGAGCCGACCGGCCCCCAGGTTTTGATCTGCAGAATCGACGCTACGCCAGAGGCAAACAGTGACATGCTGATAATGTGCTGAGTATCCTGCGCTGGTAATCCCAGAGCCTGACAAATCAGTAGTGCCGGAGTAATCACGGCGACAAACATCGCCAGCAGATGCTGACCGGCGGCAAACAGCGTTTGCGGCAGCGGCGGTCGGTCTTCCAGACGGTAAATCAGCTCACTTTTAGTGTTTGGTATTGGGTTACGATTCGCTGCAACAGCATCAGTATCGGCGGACATTTTCACGGTTCCCTGGCAACAAAGTGGCGATTTTAATCATCTGCCAGTCAAAAGCAATCGTTTGCCAATGCTGTGTTGATAATCAGCCAGAGAAACTACCGCACATCAGGCTTAATCTGACTGCCAGAATGGCACTACGCTTAAATCAGTCCGTGATATTGCGGGTAACAAAATATGAGGCAGCGATGAGTCAGGTTTTTATTA
Source organism: Winslowiella sp. 2C04 (assembly GCF_050037805.1). NCBI lineage: Bacteria > Pseudomonadati > Pseudomonadota > Gammaproteobacteria > Enterobacterales > Erwiniaceae > Winslowiella > Winslowiella sp. 2C04. Next base: position 4,856,663 of record NZ_CP188300.1, read on the forward strand.
TTGGAGCAACTGGCGGCGTGGGTCGCCGACTGAGAAAACAACTGAGTGCGTCTGGCCATCAGGTGACCGGGCTGCACCGTAAACCGGAGCAGGCCGCCGAGCTGGCGGAGGATAAGGTCAGGCCGGTTGAGCTTGATCTGCTGACCACGAATGCTTAGAGCCTCGCACAGGCAATGCAGGGCAGTGATGTGGTGGTGTTTTCCGCCGGTGCGGCCGGTGCAGGCGTTGAGTTAACCGACGGTATTGATGGTCGTGGCGCGCAGATCGCGGCAGAAGCGGCGCGTATCGCGGGTGTTAAACGCTTTATACTGGTTTCTGCGTTTCCGGATGCCGGACGCGGCAAACAGATTTCGCCCACTTTTGAGCACTATATGAAGGTTAAGCGCCAGGCGGATGTAATGCTGGCTGCGACCGATCTGGACTGGGTAATTTTACGTCCCGGCACTCTGACCAATGAAGCGGGCAGCGGTAAAGTGAATGTCGGGCTGGCTATCGCCTATGGTGAAATCCCGCGCGAAGATGTGGCGGCGGTATTACATAGCCTGGTCGAGCACCCTGAAGTGAAGCGAGTGATTATTGAGCTGACGCAAGGGCAGCAGCCGATCGACAGCGCAGTGCAGCAGATCGGCGCGTACAGCGGTCGCTAAACACTCAGGCGTTGGTATAACGCTCGGTTTCTGGCAGCCAGCGCTCAATCAACGCCTGTGCCTGTTGCGGATAATGCTGGTGGATATGGCGCGCCACGCGCTGAACTTCCGGGATCATCGCCTGATCGCGCAGCAGATCGGCGACTTTAAACTCGGCATTACCGGTCTGCCGGGTGCCGAGCATTTCACCCGGGCCACGGATTTCCAGGTCGCACTGAGCAATAACAAAGCCATCATTGCTGTCGCGCAGTACCTGCAAACGTTTCTGCGCGGTTTTACTCAGGGGCGCTTTATACAGCAGCACACAGTGTGATGCGACAGCGCCACGACCAACGCGGCCACGCAGCTGATGCAACTGCGCCAGACCCAGTCGTTCCGGGTTTTCAATAATCATCAGGCTGGCGTTCGGTACATCTACCCCCACTTCGATAACCGTGGTGGCAATTAGCAGCTGGATCTCGCCCTGTTTAAATGACTGCATTACTGCCTGTTTTTCCTGTGACTTCATGCGGCCATGTACCAGTCCAACATTGAGATCCGGCAGTGCAATTTTCAGCTCTTCCCAGCTCGCTTCGGCGGCCTGTGCTTCCAGCAATTCTGACTCTTCAATCAGTGTGCAGACCCAGTAAGCCTGACGCCCCTCTTCGCCACAGGCACTTTTCACCCGGGCGATAATATCGGCGCGACGGGTGTCGGGAATCGCCACGGTGGTTACCGGTGTACGTCCCGGCGGCAGCTCATCGATGGTTGAGGTATCGAGATCGGCATAGGCAGTCATTGCCAGGGTTCGCGGAATAGGTGTCGCGGTCATAATCAGCTGATGCGGATGGAAACCCTGTTCCTCGCCTTTCTCCCACAGCGCCAGACGCTGGTGAACGCCGAAGCGGTGCTGCTCATCAATGATCACCAGCGCCAGGCCATTAAACTGCACTTGCTCCTGGAAAATCGCATGGGTGCCGACAATCATCGACACCTGACCACTGGCAATCGCTTCCTGCTGTGCCTGACGCGCTTTACCTTTCTGCTTACCTGCCAACCAGCCGACTTCAATCCCTAAGGGAGCAAACCACTGGCGAAAATTATTGGCGTGCTGTTCTGCCAGCAGTTCGGTTGGCGCCATCAGCGCCACCTGCTTGCCATAAGCAATGACATTGAGAGCTGCCAGCGCGGCGACGAGAGTTTTGCCTGAACCGACATCCCCCTGGACCAGACGCATCATCGGATAGTCATGCGCCAGGTCACGTTCTATCTCTGTAACTACCCGTTGTTGTGCGCCGGTTGGTTTAAACGGCAATGCGGCCAGCAGCTTATCACTGAGCTCATGCCTGGCAGGCATTGGCAGCGCATGGTAGCGCTGGGCGCCGGCGCGTACCGCCAGCATACTGAGATTGTGCGCCAGCAGCTCTTCCATAATCAGCCGGCGCTGCGCCGGATGTTTACCGCTTTCCAGATCGGCCAGAGCCATATCCGGCGGAGGGCGGTGCAGCGTGCGCAACGCATTGAGCAGGCTAATCATGCCCTGGCTTAGATCGGGTGGCAGCAATTCTGCAATGGCGCAGGTTTCCAGCAGCGTTAACGCCTGCTCGGTAAGATTACGCAGCGTTGCCTGGCGTACGCCTTCAGTGGTGGAATAAACCGGCGTCAGCGTCTCCTGTAACTCGGTCACGCTGTTTTCACCCTGTACGCGATACTCAGGATGAATAATCTCGGCACCGCGCTGCCCGCGTTTTATCTCGCCGTAGGCGGTGACGCGCTTGCCCGTTGCCAGGCTATTTTTCATTCCGGCATTGAAGTTGAAGAAACGCAGGGTGAGTACGCCGCTGCCGTCGCTAATCTGGCAGGTCAGCATCCGGCGGCGACCAAAACTGATATCGGTGTGCAGCACTTCACCTTCTACCGTGGCATAAATGCCCGGCAGCAGATCGTTGATGGAATAGAGTTGGGTGCGATCTTCATAACGCAGCGGGAGATGCAGCAGTATATCCTGCACGGTGTGCAAGCCGAGTTTAGCCAGCTTGCCAGCCTGACTGGCACCGACGCCAGAGAGTGTACTCAGCGGGACGGCATCCAGCAGACGGCCTGTCATTTTTTCACCGAAGCCTGCATGGTTGCCCACCATGCATCATCAGCCACCACTTCGCCACTGTCATTGATCAGCGGATAAGGCAGGCCTTTATGTTTGGCAACGCGCGCCAGCACCGGATAGCCGCCTTCAAACAGCAGGCGCTGTTGTTCCGCATAATCAAGAGTACTGCTGGTGCGATTGTACATGCCGGCATTCTGGCGCTGGCGTTGTGCTTCGTACAGAATCAGCGCGGAGGCGACGGAGACGTTCAGTGACTGCACCATACCGATCATCGGAATAATGATATCCTGGTCTGCCAGATCAAGCGCTTCCTGCGTAATGCCGGTTTTCTCTTGTCCCATCAGAATACAGGTAGGGCGGGTGTAATCAATCTCGCGGAAATCTACTGCTTTATCAGAAAGATGCGTCGCCAGAATCTGCATGCCCTGGCCTTTAAGATGGCCGACGGCATCGGCGATGGTACGGTGCGTTTTCACCTGTACCCAGCTGTTACTGCCTGCCGCTGATGACACCATAGTGCGCATGCGGTTACCGGGCCAGACGGCGTGAACTTCGTGAACGCCAACCGCGTCTGCCGTGCGAATCACAGCAGACACATTATGTGGCTTATGCACTTGTTCCATGCAGACGGTCAGATCATGCTGACGTGCGGCAAGCATCTCTTGAATACGGGCAAAGCGTTGGGCATTCATGCTTAATTTCGGTTACGGTGAACTTTGATCACATCCGGCATAACGCGAATCTTGCGCATGATGTTGGCCAGATGCACGCGGTCACGTGCGGTCAGGCGAATAAACGCGCTATACACACGACCATCTTTCTCTTCGGTATTCAGGCTCTGAATATTCGACGCGGCGGTGTTAATGGCGGCGGTCAGGTTTGCCAGCGCGCCCTGGTGGTTAAACATATCCACCTTAATTTCGGCGACAAACTCCTGCTCGGTCTCTTTATCCCACTCAACCGCCATAAATTTCTCTGGCTCTTTCTGATAGCCACGAATATTACGGCAGGATTCATGGTGAACCACCAGTCCTTTACCTGGGCTGACGTGCGCGACTATCGGATCGCCAGGAATCGGTCGGCAGCATTTGGCGAAGGTAATCAGCACGCCATCGGCACCCTTGATCGGCAGCTTACTGCGTGAGTGATTCGCTGACTGAACCGGCGGAACCTGCTCATTCTGCTGCAGATTCTTCGCCACGACCACGCTCATTGCGTTACCCAGACCGATCTCTGCCAGCAAATCGTCCAGCGAGGCGAGCTTCATACGCTCAAGCTCTTGCTGAAGATTTTCCGCAGGGATCTCGGCCAGTTTACGGCTGCCGCCCAGCGCATGATTCAGCAGACGACGTCCAAGGCTGACGGAGTCATCGCGTTTCAGGTTCTTCAACAGCTGACGGATTTTGGCACGCGCTTTCGAGCTGACGACGAAGTTAAGCCATGCGGCATTCGGACGCGCACCCGGAGCGGTAATAATTTCCACCGTCTGGCCACTGGTAAGCGGTTGCGACAGCGGATAAGGCTGGCGATCGACTCGTGCGCCAACGCAGGCATGACCGATATCGGTATGCACGGCATAGGCAAAATCGACCGGAGTGGCATCCGCTGGCAGTTCGACGATGCGGCCTTCAGGGGTGAAAACGTAAATCTCATCGGGGAACAGATCGGATTTTACGCTTTCGATAAATTCAAAGGAGCTACCGGCGCTCTGCTGCAGTTCCAGCAAGCTTTGCAACCAGCGCTGGGCGCGAATCTGCGCCGTAGTGCTGCTTTCGCCCTGTTCTTTATAAGCCCAGTGTGCGGCAACACCCATTTCTGCCATCTGATCCATATCTTCAGTACGAATCTGCACTTCAACCGGCACGCCGTGCGGCCCAATCATTGAGGTATGCAGCGACTGATAGCCGTTGGCCTTCGGGATGGCAATATAATCTTTTACTCGTCCTGGGCGCGGCTTATACAAGCTATGCATCTGGCCCAGCACGCGATAACAGGTGTCCACATCGCGGACGATTACGCGGAAGGCGTAAATATCCATGATTGAGTGAAAACGCTGCTCTTTCAGGTGCATCTTGCAGTAAATCGAGTAGAGATGCTTTTCGCGACCGCTGACGCGACAGGAAATACCGGCTTCCTGCAGGCGACCGTCAATTTCAGAGAGGATCTTCTGAATCATCTCTTTACGGTTACCACGCGCCGCTTTCACGACCTCTTTGATAACGCGATAGCGGTTAGGATAAAGCGCCTCAAAGCCCAGCTCTTCCAGCTCGGTTTTCAGGTGATGAATACCGAGACGGTGAGCCAGCGGACTGTAAATCTCCAGCGTTTCCAGCGCGATGCGGCGACGCTTGTCCGGGCGCAACGACCCGAGGGTACGCATGTTGTGTGTGCGGTCGGCCAGCTTGATCAGAATGACGCGGATATCCTGCACCATCGCCATGATCATCTTGCGAAAGTTTTCTGCCTGCGCCTCTTTCTTATCGCGGAATTTCAGCTTATCCAGTTTGGATACGCCTTCAACCAGTTCGGCAACGCTTTTGCCAAACAGCTGTTCCATATCCTGATAAGTCGCGGGAGTGTCTTCAATCACATCATGCAGAAGCGCGGCCATGAGTGTTTCATGGTCGAGCTTCATTTCAGCGAGAATACAGGCGACAGCAACCGGGTGAGTGATATAAGGCTCACCGCTGGAGCGTGTCTGTCCCTCGTGGGCATCACGTGCGACAAGGTAAGCTTGCTTGAGGCGCTTAATTTGGTCCTCAGGCAAGTATTTTTCAATCAGCTGATTGAGGCTTTCAAACAGATACAAGGCGAGCCTTCCGGCAACTAATTAACGACGACCTTCAGCGATAGCGGTAACTGCCTGTAATTCAGCGGCTTCCTGCTCTTGCTGTTCCTGACGATCACGTACGTCCAGAATCTGGTTAGTGATCAGACCTTCTTCGATTTCACGAAGAGCGATAACGGTAGATTTATCGTTTTCTTCAGGAACCAGTGCATCTTTACCGCCAACCTGCATCTGACGTGCGCGACGTGCAGCGACCAGAACCAGGTCAAAACGGTTACCAATTTTCTCTACTGCGTCCTGTACGGTTACGCGTGCCATAAGTGTGATACTCCACGGGTGACGAAATGACTCGGCATCATACTGAAAGTGTCTTCAGTCTGCCAATAGTTTGCTGATTAAAGCATCATGTCGGGCTTTTTGACGGCCCATTCGCAGACGCTCGGCACGAATGATGTGTTTAAGATCTGAGACTGCCAGATCAAAATCATCATTCACAATTAAATAGTCGTACTCAGCGTAATGGCTCATTTCCGCGACGGCCTGTGCCATACGCTTCGCGATCACCTCTTCGCTGTCCTGCCCACGACCGCGTAAACGGCGATCGAGTTCATCTTTGGACGGTGGCAACACAAAAATGCTGCGAGCCTGTGGCATTCTCTGCCGAATCTGCTGGGCGCCTTGCCAGTCGATATCGAGAAAAACATCCACCCCGGTGGAGAGCACTTGCTCAATCGCCTTGCGGGATGTGCCGTAATAATTACCAAAAACTTCAGCATGCTCAAGGAAAGCATCTTCCTGAATCATCGTTTCAAACGCGTGTTTGGAAACGAAGAAGTAATGCTCACCGTGATTCTCACCTGGACGAACGCTACGCGTGGTGTGTGAAACGGACACCTGGGTATCGTACAGCGGTTGCGTTTTCAACAGTGCCTGAATCAGACTGGATTTACCCGCGCCGCTAGGGGCGGAAACAATAAAAAGCGTGCCTTGAGCCATGATTTTTCTTGAAGTGTCTTAAAATGCGGAGTCTGTTTCCTGCACAGTATACACAGCTTCAGCCCGCCATGCAGCGTTTGCACTCTTCCGCGACGTTTTTTCTTCTTTTCCTCGGCAAACTACGCAGTTTTATCGGTCATTTTTCGCCTTGCAGAAAATCTTTTGGACGTGCTTTCCAGCGTTTGCAGCTGCCGATGGTGTTTTTAACCGCAGCCCTCTTTACTGGTAGCAGGTCAATAAAGGAGAAACACCATGGCAGGGATGCGCTGGCTGGCACTAACGGCGTTGTTGTTCAGTCCGATCGGGCAGGCTATCTGTCCGGTATGGGCGCCGGTAACCGCACGCGAGGAGATCGCGCAATTACAACATCAGCTTAATCAATGGGATGAAGCTTACTACCAGCAAGGCGAAAGCCCGATCGATGACGCACTGTATGACAGCCTGCACCTGCGTTTGCAGCAGTGGCAGCGCTGTTTTCAGCCCGCGCAGGCACCTCGCGAGCCGCAAACCGGTCAGGGCAATCATTACCATCCGGTCGCTCACACCGGGGTAAAAAAGCTGGCGAACCAGCAGGCGGTTGCGCACTGGATGCAGGACAAAGATGCGCTGTGGATTCAACCCAAAGTGGATGGCGTGGCGGTTACGCTGGTGTATCAGCAGGGAAAGCTGGTTGATGCCATCAGCCGTGGCAACGGAAAGCAGGGAGCATCATGGCTTGAAAAAGTGAAAAAAATCACAGCAGTACCGCAGAAAATCTCTACCGACCGCCAACAAGTTGTATTGCAAGGCGAACTGTATCTGCCGATGACCGATCATCAACAGGCAATCGCAGGCGGCGCGAATGCGCGTGCTCAGGTGGCGGGGGCGCTGATGCGCCACAGCGATTCTCCGTTACTTAGCAAACTGGGAATATTTATCTGGGCCTGGCCCGATGGCCCTTTATCGCTGTCGGAGCGATTAGCTCAGCTCAGTGCCTTTGGTTTTGGTGTGGAATCGCACTGGACAGAACGCATTGAAACCGTTGATCAGGCCGCGCACTGGCGCGAGCAGTGGTTCAGGCAGCCGCTTCCTTTTGTCACTGATGGCGTGGTGTTACAACGTGAGCAGCGTTCGGCCGGCAAACACTGGTTGCCGGGGCAGAGTGATGAAGTTGCCGCATGGAAATATCCACCGCCGGTGGTTGCTACGGAAGTGATATCGATTGATTTTCCGATTGGCCGTACCGGAAAAATTGCCGTGGTGCTGAATGTAGTGCCGGTACAGCTGGATGATAAAAACGTGCGGCGGGTCAGTCTGGGCTCAGTTCAACGCTGGCAAGAAGCGGATATCGTTGCCGGTGACCAGGTGACGATCGGTCTGGCAGGGCAAGGGATACCGCGCTTCGAGGGGGTAGTGTGGCGTGTAAAGCAGCGGCAAAAAGCGATCGCGCCCGATCCGCAGGATCATCATTATCTGAGTTGTCTGCAAAACACGCCGGTGTGTCGTGAGCAGTTCCTCGCGCGATTAGCTTGGCTCAGTCAGAAACCGGTGCTGGATATGCCGGGCATCCAGCGCCGTAGCTGGCAGCGATTAATGCAGATGGACAGCTTCAGTCATCTGTTTTCATGGCTCACGGTTAGCGTTGGACAACTGCATGCCCTGCCGGGGATCAGTGAAGCCAGAGCGCAGCACCTTTGGCACAGCTTCCAATTGAGCCGTCAGCAACCTTTTAAACGCTGGGTTAAGGGGCTTGGCGTCCCGCTACCGGAAGCGGCCCTGAATGCCATGCCGGATAACAGCTGGCAGCAATTGCTGGATCGGGATGAGCAAAGCTGGCAAACGCTGCCAGGCGTTGGTGAGACGCTGGCGAAGCGCATCACCGTTTTTCTTGCTGATGAAAGCGTCAGAAGCCTGATCGCTTTTCTGCAGCAGGAGCTTGAAATGCCTTAGCCCGCACAGGTGCAGATGTTGCAGTTTTTCCAGGCGCCTTAATGTTCGGGGTGCGGATAGTTAAAGATTGGCAGTCCCAGCTTGAAGCGCAGCGCCAGCAATCGGGCAATAAAGCCAGCCAGCAGAGTAATAATGATGATGAACTCATGTGACAGAGGAGTCTTCAGCAGCAAGATGTAAAGCCAGCTGGAGGCGAAGGCAATACCGGCGTAAAGCTCTTTCTGAAACACCAACGGTATGCGGTTACAGAACATATCGCGTAATACGCCACCAAATACGCCGGTGATAACCGCGCTGATAGCCGCAATGATCGATGCATGCCCCATATCCAGCGCCACTTTAGTACCAATAATTGAAAACACCACCAGACCTAACGCATCAAGCACCAGAAAGACTTTGCGCAGGTGTGTCATCAGTGGAGCAACCACGGTAGTGACTACCGCGGCAGCAGCAACAATCATGATGTATTCCGGATGTTTAACCCAGCCAAGGGGGTAATGGCCAAGCAGCATATCGCGCACCGATCCACCACCAATAGCGGTAACAGACGCGATGATAATTACGCCAAACATATCCATTTTACGACGTCCTGCAGCCAATGCGCCGGTCATCGCTTCTGCAGTAATACCAATGATATAGAGGACGGTAAGTAACATGGGCAACTCCTGAAAAATCGCCGGCAAGACTAAGTGCTTAATGCACGGAAGACCACTGAGATTTTCTAAGGGTAATCGGTCAGGATTAATTTAACTGATGATGATGTGCTGTTTATAGCATATTTAACAACAGGTTATATAAAAATCTTTGCAGTGGCACTATTAGTTTAATTTATTAGCAGATCGCTTAAATCCGGATGTCTGTGTCTCTGCAAGCTGATCATCGGCAAGAGATAATATGCCACTGATGGCGAGGGTATCGCTGCATAAATTTATAAAATATTTATGAAACCATTTAGATTCTGTTGAAAAGTGTCGCGTTAATTATATAGCACATAACGTGCGGTATTTATCATCGCTTGCAGATGAGAAAGATAAATACGTAATTATTTTATCTGTTGATAATAAATATTTGATCTGGGGCCAATTGCAAAGTGGCTTTTTTTTCTTGCGTCTAATCAAGATGATACACAGGTATTAATGAGCGGAATGAAAACACACAAGCATGATATCATCTTTTTTTCTTCAGATGCCCTGGCAGCAGCAGGGTTATGTGAAGTTTTGAATCATTTACCGGTAAAGTTGAAAGTGTTGGCAGTGGAAGATATGCATGACATTGTTTTCCATTGTGAAAAATATCGGCCAAAGCTGGTTGTCTATTTATTTCATGAAAATATGCCGTTAGGCGGAGTTCTTCAACGCATCTTTACCCATCAGCGAAATTATCCGGATGTTCGCCAGTTAATTATTACCTGCAAACTCCTTCCGATTTTTTCTGCATTTATGCAGTATTTTACCACCGTTAATGTCATATCCCTCAAGACGCCGCTGGTTGAGTTATCCTGGCTGCTTACCACTGAACTGATGGGGTTACGCGGGCAGCTGCAGAATGATCATTGTGCAGATGTGATGCTTTCCGATCGTCAGTTGAAAATATTATTAATGCTTTCATGGTCATACAGTGCAGAGCAGGTGGGGCAACGGCTGGGTATTACCGATAAAACGGTATACGCACATAAACTGAACGCACTGACGCGTTTGCAGATTCATAGCAGGCATGACATCGCCGATCTGTTTGCGGTAATTGATGAGTTAAGAATGATCGTAACCATGCTGCGCTGTCGGCCTAAAGAGAAAGAGGTGGCAGAGATTCGTACTGACAAAATCATGCCACCTTTGGTATGGAAGAATACCAGATAGGCGCTGTCAGGAAGTCATTAGCGCATGTAAGGTTTGCAGGTCGCGTTTTATCCACGCAATATCGTGTTCAAATTTCTCATCTGACATCAAAGGTTGGCGGAAAATGGTGACGACAACTTCAGCCCCTTCCTGATTGGCGATAATGCGCATCGGTATATAAATCTCTTTACCAAAGCCGGTATCTACGTAGTGATCCATCACACCTAATGCATTGTATCCGGTAAAGCGAATTTTTATCGTGCCTTCCGGACCTTTAGCTTTCCAGTAATGTCCTTCCTGAACTAATGGTGCGTGGCTCAGGCCAGAGGCCCACTTTGAGAAATATTCAGGTTTCCAGATGGTTTCATAAAGATCCATCCAGTTGCGTGGAATGGTCAGGCTGATCGAGCGTGATGGCAGCATGCTATCTCCTGAAATAGGGTCGATAAATGATTTAAGCACTGAACCTGACAGAAGGAAACGGAACGAACAGAATTAGCCACCAGTAGTGAGCTGGCGCAGGTTTTTCCATCGCTGACAGGTACACAGAGCGCTGCCGATCCTGCCAGATTGAAAGGAAAAGCTACTATGCGGGATTAAACACGTTGCACAGATGTCGATAGATTAATAATTTCATATTTCAGATGCAGTATTACTGCATAAAACTCCATTTGATTATGAAATTTAAGGCTTTTTTTGGTATTCTCATTTCAGACCAGGAATGATAATTAAGATTTAATGAACAGTCATTTTAAGGATTGTCTTATTTATGCCTGAGAACCTGGCAAACCAATCATTTAGGGTTGAACAATGGTTAATAATTAAATATATTTCTCTCTCTGGCCATATCGGGGGAAAGTATCATGAGTACACCGGGCTTAATATTGATCGTTTTTTTATTGTTGTTTGTGATTATTTTTTGTTTTTATAAGCATTTGAGTCGCTCATCAAGAACTAAAATTATCTACAAAAAGAAGAAATAATTATCTTCTGAAATTAATATCGATTGATTTTTGGCGATTAATTAAGAATCTTAACTTCCGGAAAGTTATCAATATCCGGAATGGATCAGCTTACGTTATTCGGGGTACTGAAATGTATAGCGTCCATTCGAACGACAGCTTGCTGAAATTTTCTATTTCTTCAGTCGTGTCTTATTTAAAAAATGACAGGGGTAAGTCAGGCTTTTCAAAAAGGATATGTTTTACTGACCAATATTATGAGCAACTGGAATCATTAGTCAGTAAGTCTCTCGAAGATGAGAGTGAAATTATTGTCATTTTTACACATCAGCATCACAGTCCCATCAATATTGGTGGTCGTATTATTCTGATTAGTCTTCATACCTCACTGTCCGGTATTTATCAGCTGTTCTTTAATTTATCGGCTAAGCAAGGTTTGTTTCTTAGAGAAGTGATGCTGTCTCAGACTGAAAAGTTGTTTTTATTTTTGTATTATAAGAAATGGAGCGCGAGCATGATTTCTGCATTTCTTGGTGTGCAGGAAAAGACAGTCATTAACACCAAGTATTTTTTAAAGAAAAAATATGGAATCAAAGACGATATTATGTTCGTAACACTGTCGAAGGTTTCCTTTGTCTATTTTAATAGTTTTAGCTAACTGAGCATAAAAAAAAGCCCGTAATGACTCGGGCTTGGTTTTATTGGCTGTCAGCTAAACGGATGCGGAATGCATCACTCGTACCGGGACTGATTTATATGATGGTGTTCCGCTTTCTTTGTCAATATAGTCAAGCGGAACCAGAATGTTGGCTTCAGGATAGTAAGCGCCAACCGAGCCGGGGGCGATGTTGTAAGCAATAACCGTGATATTTTCCAGGCGCAACTTTCTTCCGGATGCCACGGTCTCTATATCCACTAAATCGCCATGCTCCAGCCCGCGTTTATCGAGATCGAGATCGTTCATAAACAGGATATCGCGCCGACCAAATACGCCACGATAACGATCGTCCATCGCATACACCGTGGTGTTGTACTGGTCGTGGCTGCGCAGCGTAATAAGGCGTAGCACGTCGTCACCCTGCACATCGGCATCCTCATGAACCCCGTTGAACACTGAGAACATGGCTTTGCCTGAGGCGGTTGGCCACTTAAGTTCGGTAGGAGGCAGTGGCATGCGAAATCCACCCGGGATAGCGATGCGCTGGTTATAGTTGTCAAAACCCGGAATGGTTTTCTCAATCAGGTCGCGAATCTTGCTGTAATCCGCTATCAGTTCCGCCCAGGGTACTTTAGTGTCTGGTAACACCGCGCTGGCCATGCCGGCGACAATTGCCGGTTCCGAGCGCAACAGCGGCGAAGCCGGCTTAAGTTTGCCTGAGGAAGCATGCACCATCGACATCGAGTCTTCCACGGTTATTGCCTGCCGACCAGTGGCCTGCGTATCAAGCTCAGTGCGGCCCAGACAAGGCAGAATATAGCTCTCTTTGGCAACCAGTAAATGCGAACGATTAAGCTTGGTACCGATATGGACACTTAAATCCAGCGCTTTCATTGCCGGAAAACATTTTTCGGGGTCGGGTAAGGCGACGGCGAAATTGCCGCCAAGACAAATCAGCGCCTTCGACGTGCCGTCGACCATTGACTGCATCGCTCTGACCGCGTCGTGCCCATGCTGCTCTGGAGGAGCAAATCCAAATACCTTTTCCAGCTGTGCCAAAAAGGCTTTTGAAGGTTTCTCGGTAATGCCGACGGTTCTGTTGCCCTGCACATTGGAATGGCCGCGCAGCGGACAAATCCCGGCACCCGGCTTGCCAAAATTCCCACGCATTAACAGCAGGTCGGCAATTAAGCGCACGGTTGCAGTGCCTTTATTATGTTGGGTTACGCCCATGCCATATGTCACGATGGTTGCATTGGATTTAGCATAGGCGACCGCGACTTGTGTAAGCTGCTGGCGCGTCAGCCCGGACTCATTCTCGATATCCTGCCAGTCAGTAGCAGACATATCGGCAACTGAGAGATCAAAGCCTTGCGTATGTTCCGCGATAAAATCACGATCGATAACATTGCCCTGTTCATCATCAAGTACCAACAGCGCCTTCATTATTCCTTTCAGAGCGGCGGCGTCGCCACCGGCTTTGACCTGAAAGTAGGTCGAGGCGATATCCGTTGAACTGTAGGTTGCCATCTCAATCACGTTCTGCGGATCGGCAAAACGTTCGAGTGCGCGTTCGCGCAGCGGATTAAACACGATGATGGGCACGTTGCGTCGGGCCAGTTCATGCAGGGTGCCCATCATACGTGGATGATTGGTGCCCGGATTATGCCCGATTGAGATAACCAGCTCTGCATCGTCGAAGTCATCCAGCGATACGGTGCCTTTGCCAATGCCAATCGACTGCGGTAGTCCAACACTGGTGGCTTCGTGGCACATATTGGAGCAGTCGGGAAAGTTATTGGTGCCGTATTCGCGGGCGAACAGCTGAAACAGCCACGCAGCTTCATTGGATGCACGGCCAGAGGTATAAAACTCCACCTGGTCCGGCGACGGCATATTACGCAGAATTTCACCGATACGGTTGAAAGCCTCGTCCCACTCGACCACGCGCAGGGTATCGGTATCAGGATCATAGGCCAGTGGATGCGTCAGGCGGCCATAACCCTCTAATTCATAATCTGTTTTCTGCAACAGTGAGCTGACGGTGTTCTGCGCCAGAAACTCCGGCGTGACGCGTTTGCTGGTCGCTTCCCAGGTCACCGCTTTCGCACCGTTTTCACAAAACTGGAATGTCGAGTGGTGCTCTTTGTCTGGCCAGGCACAACCGGGGCAGTCGAAGCCGTCTGGTTGATTGGTGCGTAACAGCGTTCCCGGCGCTTCCAGCGCATCCATTTGTGTGCGCACGGAGATTGCCGTCGCTTTCAGCGCGCCCCAGCCACCGGCGGGGCCGTCATACGAGTGAATTCCCGGAACTGCGCGTCTTTTTTTTATCATATGTACTCCTGCACGACTTGCTTTAGGGTAAAGGTTGCTGGCAACCAACTGAAACCAGTTAATGGGTTTAGCTTAGACGGCGATAAATCTTTACGCCAAAAGGGCTATCAGGGCAGGGGGGTGAGGTGATTTCAGCAAAGATGGGACCGTGGTCCCACCGAAAAAAACCGTTAGTTCTGTATCCAGTCGTTAATCAATCACTGCGCCCTTATCGAGAATCATATCCGGGCCTTGTTTGATATTAAGAGTTAACCCGCTGGTAGTTAATTCAGCATTGCGCACCCGCACGCCTTCGTTGGCATCAATACGGACATTTTCAAAAGTAAAACCACTCAGTGGCGCTTCCGGCACACCGATAATAAAGGCCGCCGCTTTACTGTTACCGGTGGAGGTCAGATTTGATACGGTAATATTGCTGAAGTGAGGCGTTTTAACCGCATCAAATGGCTGTTTTGCATCATTGTCCGGTGGATAGATTTGCTCACCGAGGGTAAATCCACCCTCGGCCACCATTTTGTCTACTTCGGCTTGCACGATAGGCGCCGCCTTATAATAGCCAGAAAAGACCAGCGGCACTTCGACATCAACCATGGTGGTATTGCGGTAGACGATATTCTTTACTTCACCGCCTTTACCGCGCGGCGTTTTAATGCGGATGCCATACATCGAGCCAATAAACCGATTATTTTCCACCAGCACGTTATTGACGCCACCGGAAGTCTCACTGCCGATGGAGATGCCCCGCCCCTGTAATAAGGTGTTATTGGCGATATAAATATTATCTACCGCGCCATCAGGGTAACGCGCTGAGGGTTTCTCTGCTTTGATCGCAATATGGTCATCGTTGCAGTCAATGTAGTTATTAGTGATGCGGATATTTCGGCTGTCAATCGGATCAATGGCATCGGTGTTAGGTGCATGCCAGGGTGAAGTGATTCTGGTGTTATTGATATCGATATTACTGGAATTACGCATCACAACGTGAAAACTTGGCGAATGAGTCAGGTGAACGCCGTCTACCAGTACGTTATCAGCGCGGGTCATATAAATCAGGCGCGGACGATCGGTACCGCCTTTTTTGCCGGTTGCGCGGATGTTCTCACGCCATCTTTCCCACCATACGGCACCCTGGCCATCAATGGTGCCTTCACCGGTAATGGCGACGTTGCTGACGTCGGCAATACTGATAAATGGCAGCCACTTATTTTCGGCTTCGCCATGCTTATTTTTTTGACTGGCCCGATAAGCGCTAACCTCAGTGGAGGCGACAATAGTGGCATTTTTTGCCAGATTCAGTCGGATATTACTCTTCAAAAATAGCGGATTAACCAGATAGTTCCCGGCAGGAACCTGCACCGTACCACCGCCGGCAGCTGCACAATCATCTATCGCTTTCTGGAAAGAATCGGTATTTAACGCAATTTGTAATCGATGGCCTTCAGCACCGTATTGCGTGACATCACAGACCTTATCCGGAAATTTGACGGACGAGGCGGCAGAAGCGACGCCAGCAGTGGCGAACAGGCAGGAAGCCATTACAGGTAACACAAGACGAGTATACATGCTGATCCTTTGCTGGGTAGATTAATGAAACACTGTTTCATTAATCTACAGAGTTCGGTAAACCGGCATAACTCTGGCGATCGCAAATCGTGATGACAGTCGGTTATTCGCGCAAAATTATAGGCAAATGCCTGAATGATGATGGGCGATTACAAAGAATGGCTGCATTGATCCAAAAGGAACATATGACAATTATCGGCAAGATAATAACGATAAATAAAAGGCACTGTGGCGCCACCGCTTCCATACTCGATGACATAAAGCCAGGTATGCTCATTGAGTTGGCGTGATGAAATGAGCTTGTCATTATCATGACTCTCTGTATGCACGCTGATAAGAAAAAAGGCAGGCAGATCATCATCATAGAGTGAGTAGGGGGTATTAGCACGATGCTGCGAATACCCGAATTATTTCCGTCTGACCAGGCTGATAGTTTCCTGCCGAGGGTTAAATTTAGGGCTGGAGCAGCTCGCTTGCTTAAAATCGGCTGAGTCAAATCGTGAAATTAAAAAGCCCTGAAAACAGGGCTTTATTTGTAATATAACTGGCGTGCAAGGTTTATTCGATATTCTGAATCTGCTCACGCATCTGCTCGATCAACACTTTTAGCTCAATGGCGGAAGTGGTGATATCAGCATTAATCGATTTTGACGCCAGCGTGTTAGATTCGCGGTTAAATTCCTGCATCATAAAGTCGAGACGACGACCTACCGCCTCTTTCTTCTTCAGAATGTTATAGGTCTCTTTAACGTGCGCATCGAGGCGATCCAGCTCTTCAGCGACATCTATACGCTGGGCCATCATCACCAGCTCCTGCTCAAGCCGGTTATTCTCCAGCTGAACTTCCGCTTCTTCCAGTTTGGTGACCAGACGCTCACGCTGCCATTTCACGACTTCCGGCATCTGTGCACGGACTTTGGTGACTTCGCTACTGACACCTTCCAGACGCTGTTCAATCAGTGATTTCAGCGCAGCACCTTCGCTTTCACGCGCAGCAATGAAATCATCAATCGCACCGTCGAGCGCCTTCATCAGCTCGACAGTAATGGCATCAAGATCCTGATCCTGTGCTGACATCACGCCAGGCCAGCGCAGGATATCGACCGGATTAATCTCACCCTCGTCGCTCTGCATTTTGACCCAGTTGGCCGCCTGCACCAGCTGCTTAGCCAGCGCTTCATTCAGAATCAGTGAACTTTGTGCGCTGGGATCGGCATCGAAACGCAGGTTACACTCGATTTTTCCGCGCGTCAGGCGGTTACGCAGGCGCTCACGAATCACCGGTTCCAGGCTGCGGAACTGTTCCGGCAGGCGGATATAGGTTTCCAGGTAGCGTTGATTAACGGAACGGAGTTCCCAGGCTGCGCTGCCCCATTCGCCTTTGGTTTCACGCCGTGCGTAGGCTGTCATGCTGCGGATCATTTTGCGTACCTGTATGCTGAGAAAGATAAATGAATTATAGCGATGGCAGGCCGGTCATGATAGGCATTCCCGTCAAAACCCATTATTTTGGCTGATGCAGTTCTCTTCAATTCAATAAGGATTAACGATGGCAATAATAATAAATCCGCGGCGCGTAAAACTGATGATGGTGGCCGCGACGTTAGTTCTCAGCGGTTGTGTTGCTCCGCAGAAAACCACGACCGCGCCGGTTTGCGCTATCGGCGATGCCATGATGCAAACCACACTCTACTTTGGAATGAACCGCCCGAACGGGCCAGTGATTAGCCCTGCGGAGTGGCAAGCGTTTATCGATAAAGACGTGACGCCACGCTTTAAAGACGGGCTGTCGGTGTTTGAGGCCAGGGGGCAGTGGTTGGGCAATGATGGCAAGCTGGCACGGGAAGACAGCAAAGCGCTGTTGCTGATTCATGGTACGGACAATGAAAGTGGTCAGCGGATTGAAGCGCTGCGCACTCTTTACCAACAGCGTTTTAATCAGGATTCGGTGATGCGGGTTGATGCCCCGGTGTGTGTGGCATTCTGAATGAATTTCCGGCGGCTGGCACCGCCGGAAACCGTTTTACAGCATCAGTCCGGCAAAGGCTGCCGACAGCAGGCTGACCAGCGTCGCGCCATACACCAGCTTCAACCCAAAGCGGGAAACCACATTTCCCTGCTGCTCGTTCAGCCCTTTAATCGCACCAGCAACAATGCCGATGGACGCGAAGTTGGCAAATGAAACCAGGAACACCGACAGAATGCCCAGCCCGCGCGGCGTCATTTCTGCGGCGATTTTCTTCAGCTCGATCATCGCAACAAATTCATTGGCGACCAGTTTGGTAGCCATAATGCTGCCGGCGCGCAATGCGTCCTGTGCAGGAATGCCGATCAGCCAGGCAAACGGCCAGAAAACATAGCCAAGAATCTGCTGGAAGCTGATGCCAAATACCGCGGCAAACAGTGCGTTGACCGCCGCAATCAGTGCAATAAAGCCAATTAGCATCGCCAGAATAATCATCGCGACTTTAAAACCGGCCAGAATGTATTCGCCGAGCATTTCAAAGAAACTCTGATCTTCATGCAGCTTATCCAGCTTAATCTCTGGCTCATCACCTGCCGGTGTCGGATTGATAATCGACAGAATGATAAAGGTGCTGAACATATTGAGAATCAGCGCCGCAACAACATACTTCGCATCGATCATCGTCATATACGCACCAACAATCGACAGTGAAACGGTCGACATGGCGGTTGCTGCCATCGAATAGAGGCGACGCGGCGAGATATCAGCCAGAATGCCCTTATAGGCGATAAAGTTCTCCGACTGGCCGAGGATCAGGGTACTGACGGCGTTAAATGACTCCAGTTTGCCCATGCCGTTAACTTTCGACAGCAGCGTGCCAACCAGACGAATCAGCAGCGGCAGAATGCGCCAGTGTTGCAGAATACCAATCAGTGCCGAAATAAAGATGATTGGGCAGAGTACGCCAAGGAAGATAAATGCCAGACCTTGTGAGCTCATGCCGCCAAATACAAAGTCGGAACCTTGCGCGGCGAAGGTGAGCAACGTTTCGAAGAAGCCGGAAACATGCTTAATCACCCATAAACCGCTGGCCGCGTGCAGGAAGAAGTAAGCCAGTACCGCTTCAATTACCAACAGTTGCACGATATAACGCAGACGAATTTTCTTGCGGTCATGACTGACCAGCAACGCAAGGGCAAAAACAACCACCAGCGCCAGTAAAAAATGTAGAAGGTTAGACATAAAAGTTTAGCTTACGGGGGAAAAGACGCATTTATACACAGTTCACGGCATTTTTCATTAACTCTCTGTTTTCGGAATTAAAAAATATTGCGCTCAGGCGTCGGTAGGCAGCAGCGCCCTAAGTCCGTATAATGCGCAGCCATTATTCGCAAGCCGGAGAGAAACCATGCGTCCAGCAGGCCGTAGCGCACAACAGGTGCGTCCCGTCACATTGACCCGTCACTACACCAAACATGCAGAAGGTTCTGTGCTGGTTGAATTCGGCGATACTAAAGTATTGTGCACCGCTACCATCGAAGAAGGCGTGCCGCGCTTTCTGAAAGGGCAGGGGCAAGGCTGGGTGACCGCCGAGTACGGCATGTTGCCACGCGCCACTCATAGCCGTAACGCGCGTGAAGCGGCGAAAGGCAAGCAGGGCGGCCGTACTCTGGAAATTCAGCGTCTGATTGCACGTTCACTGCGTGCAGCGCTGGATCTGAAAGCGTTGGGCGAGTTTACCATCACTCTTGATTGCGATGTGTTGCAAGCCGATGGCGGCACCCGTACGGCGTCCATCACCGGTGCCTGTGTGGCGCTGGCCGATGCGCTGAATCATTTGGTGGCGCAGGGCAAACTCAAAGCGAACCCAATGAAAGGGATGGTCGCGGCAATTTCGGTCGGCATTGTGGGCGGTGAAGCGCTATGCGATCTTGAGTATGTGGAAGATTCCGCGGCCGAAACTGATATGAACGTGGTAATGACTGAAGACGGTCGGATGATCGAAGTGCAGGGAACGGCTGAAGGCGAGCCGTTCAGCCACGACGAGCTGTTGAAGCTGCTGGCGCTGGCGCGAGGTGGCATCGACAGCTTAATTCAGGCGCAGAAAGCGGCGTTAGCAAACTGATTTTTACAGGCGACCAGAGAGTCGCCTTTTTTATGATTAAAATTTGAGGAGAGACCTATGAAACCCTGGCAGCGCCAGTTTATCGAGTTCGCACTGAACAAGCAGGTATTAAAATTTGGTGAGTTCACGCTGAAGTCAGGCCGTAAGAGTCCCTATTTCTTTAACGCTGGTCTGTTTAATACCGGACGCGACCTGGCACTGCTGGGCCGTTTCTATGCCCAGGCGCTGGTGGATTCATCTATCGATTTTGATTTGCTGTTTGGGCCGGCTTACAAAGGTATCCCGATTGCGACCACCACGGCGGTTGCGTTGGCCGATCATCATGAGCGTGATGTGCCATACTGCTTTAATCGTAAAGAAGCAAAAGATCATGGCGAAGGCGGGATGCTGGTCGGTAGTCCGTTACAGGGCCGTATTATGCTGGTCGATGATGTGATTACCGCCGGAACGGCAATTCGCGAATCGATGGAGATCATTGCGGCACAGGGTGCGACGCTGGCCGGAGTACTGATTTCACTGGATCGCCAGGAGCGTGGACGTGCGGATATTTCTGCGATTCAGGAAGTGGAGCGCGATTATCACTGCAAAGTGACTTCCATCATCACTCTGCAAGATCTGATCGCTTATCTCGAAGAGAAGCCGGAAATGGCCGACCACCTGGCGGCAGTTCGTGCTTATCGTAAAGAGTACGGCATCTGACAAAACGCCCTGACTGGCGCGGAGAAAACGCGTGGAAAACCATCTATATGCAGGAAAATCCGCAACCGCAGTGGGTCGTGCGGTGCGGCGGTTACAGTCTCAGGGCTTTATTTCATCAGCAACTCATCACGCTATTCTGCAATTAATTGGTGCGCGTCCGGATGCGCAGGGATGGCTGCTGTTTCTGCGCGCGACCTTTGCGTTGATCGGCACACTGGCCATGGTATGCGGCGTGATGTTCTTTTTCGCATGGAACTGGGCGGCGTTACCACGGATGGTTAAATTTGCCCTGGTTGAAGGGGCGATCGTCGCGCTGGCGATAGTGGTCTGGTGGCGCTGGGCACAGCTGAGCGGGCGACTGGCGTTAGTCGCCATTGGCATACTGATTGGCGTGCTGTTTGCAGTATATGGTCAGATTTATCAGACCGGTGCCGAAAGCTGGACCTTATTCCGTGCCTGGGCGATGGCTTTGTTTGCCTTAGCCTGCTTTGCCCGCCTGACGGCGCTGTGGTTTCTCTGTTATTTAGTTGCCAATATCGCTTTTGTGCTGTGGCTCGGTGGCTGGCAGGACTTTCCCTTTCTGCAGAATTTCAGCCTGATTTATCAGCTGGCGCTGGTTGTCGCGCTGATTGCCTGGTTTACGGCGACCCGCCGCACCGACTGGCTGTTTCGGATAATGGCGTTCTGGACGCTGGTGACGCTGACAATAGCCACCGCCAGCGCGCTGTTTGATGATCGTTCACTCTCCGGTGCTGTCAGCGCACTGTTGTGGCTGGCGTTACTGATCGGCGGCTGGCGATTGTTTTATCATCATCAACGCGATCTGTTTAGTCTTACCTGTGGTTTATTCAGCATCAGCAGTCTGCTGGTGGCTGGCGCGATGCGGCTGTTTATCGGCATCGATATTATTCTCACCCTGGTGGTAGCGCTGGTAGTACTCGCTCTGTGTGCGGTGCAGGCCAGCAGCTGGATAATGAAGTGGCGGGCAGAAGAGCCGCAATCGCCGGCCGAAGAGCGGCACGAGCAGCAAAATCTCTGGTTGCGTTTACAGCAGCAGTCGCTCTTAACCGCGCAGCAGATCAGCCAGCTGCAGCAAGAAAGAGATGATGAACTGCCGTGGTACGTGCGCGCCGCGCTGGTAATCAGCGGCTGGTTTGCCGGGCTGCTGGCTTTTGCGCTGCTGGTGCTGGCCTGTTTTCTTTACGGATTGTTCGATCGGTTTGATGCCGGCACTTTTTTACTGATGGCGCTGGTTTGTGGCATCCCCGGCGGGCTATTGCTGCGCAAATCGGGGCTTGCTCAGCAGCAGATTGGTTTGTCCTGGGCGATAGCCTGTACGCTTAGTGTCTGTACGGCAGTGGCGCTATGGACAGATGAACGTAGCTGGATCAGCGGGCAGATGTGGCTGATGTTTGTGCCTGCGCTGGCGCTACTGTTTCTTCTGTTTCGCAATAACTTTTATCGCTTCCTTAACAGCGCAGCGCTGATCTTTTTCCTGATTGGTGGACTGACCTGGTACACCAGCAGTCTGCCAGTGGTGGCTACGGCGGTGGTTACCGTCGGTATCATTCTTGCCGGTATTGACGATCGCTACAGCTGGCGTTTTCGACCGGTATTATCGGGGATGAGCTGCGGGCTGTTGCTGCTGTGTTTCTATGGTTCTGTGCCGCTGGATGGCCTGGCGTTAATAGAGGAGTTTGCTCCGCGTGATAGCGATTTCTCCACGCTTAACGAGGGCATTGCCGCTGGTCTGCTGATCGCGGCTTTGATTCTCGGCCGACGCGAAGGTATGCCGGGTGCCTGGCAACTGCTGTTGATTGCCACGGTGCTGGCCGCGATGAGCCTGTTTGCACCGGGTATCGCGCTGACCTGGCTGTTACTGCTGCTGGCGCGTTACCAGAACAGCAAAGTCCTGATGCTGACGGCAGCGGTGCTGATGGGGCTGTATACGCTCGACTGGTATTACTTCCTCGGCATTTCCCTGCTGGATAAAGCGTTAATGCTGTTCGCCGCCGGAGCATTGTTAATTGCGATATCTGTGCTGGCACATCGTCGTTTACAGGAAGGTGAGGATGCGTAAAGGCTTGCTGTTCGTGGTTTTAGCGCTGATTCTGCTGGCGGCTAACCTGGCGATATACCAGAAGCAGCAGCTGCTGGGCAGTGGCAGTGTGATGCGGCTGGAGCTGGCACCGGTAGATCCGCGTGCGCTGATGCAGGGAGATTATATGGCGCTGAACTATGCGCTGAACAGTCATTTGCGCAGCACTGAGATACCCGGCAATCACCGGCTGATTGTTACGCTGAATCCGCAGCGGATTGCCACCGAGGCCGGCTGGGATCGCGGACAGCCGTTAAAGGAGAATCAGTATTATCTGCAGGCGCATCGTGGTAATCAGGGAATAGCGGTTGCCAGTGATGTGTGGTTCTTCGAGGAAGGTCATGCGAAAGATTATATTGATGCGCGTTACGGTGAACTGCGTGTCGCGGAGGATGGCACGGCGCTGCTGGTGGCTTTACTCGACGAACAACTTAAGCCTTTACCTGCAACGCCTTAGCCCTTTATACCAGCTGAGCAGCCAGTAGTGGCCAGCGCGCTTCGAAATCGGCGGTTGGACGGTAGCGAAATTCGGACCGGACAAAGCGTGACAGCATACCTTCGCAGAAGGCCATCAGCTGGCTGGCCAGCAGAGTTTCATCGGTGGTGAAACCTTCGCCTTCCCGCATTTTGCGCTCGCGCATCACCTGGCGTAACTGGACTTCAATTCGCTCGAACAGCTGATTAATACGGCCTTGCAGGCGATCCTGTTCAAACATTAACGCATGACCAGTCAGAATTCGCGTCAGGCCCGGATTACGCTCACCAAAGCCGAGAATAAGCTGAACGATCAGGCGCAGGCGTGGCAGCGTCTCTTTTTCATCACTTAATATCAGGTTGATACGGGTTATCAGGCTGTCTTCAATAAACTCGATCAGACTATCAAACATCCGCGTTTTACTGGGAAAGTGCCGGTAAAGCGCCGCTTCGGACACGCCAACATTGGCCGCAAGTTTGGCGGTAGTGATACGCTGGCTACCATCACTGGACTCCAGCATCTGCGCCAGAGCCTGCAATATCTCCTCGCGACGATTCCTTTTCGCACTCTTTTTTTCTGCCATGACTTAAAAGACCCCTGAAAATTCACCATAAACGGGCAAATACCCACGTAACATCCGTGAGAGGGCGTCTCACGGCGTTAAAATTATATCGTTACGGGGATGGTTCGTTATGTGTTACTGGCGACCGGAGTGGCCAAAGCCACCTTCACCACGCGCGCTGGCATCAAAATCCTCGACCAGATTAAACTCGGCCTGAACCACAGGCACGAAAACCATCTGTGCGATGCGCTCACCGGGTTGAATAGTGAAGCTGTCTTGCCCACGGTTCCAGACGGATACCATCAGCTGGCCCTGATAGTCAGAGTCAATCAGCCCCACCAGGTTGCCCAGTACGACGCCATGTTTATGGCCCAGCCCGGAGCGTGGCAGGATCACTGCCGCCAGTGAGGGATCGGCGATGTGAATCGCTAAACCGGTCGGAACCAGCGTGGTAACGCCAGGTGCCAGATTGATGGCATCATCAAGGCAGGCGCGCAGGTCAAGGCCTGCCGATCCCGAGGTTGCGTAGGTTGGCAGCGGGAATTCGTTGCCGACACGCGGATCCATAATCTTAACGTCGATTTTTTTCATCATAACGGCTGACAATCTCGTCTATTAACTGTTGGCCAAGGAGTGACTTATCGCTGAGCGGTAAGACTTTTTCTCCCTCCTGCCAAAAAAGGTGAAGAGCATTGGTGTCGCTGTTGAAACCCTGCCCGGCTTTTGAAACATCATTGGCGCAGATTAAATCCAGCTTTTTCCGCGCACGTTTTTGTTGGGCGTATTCTTCCACATTCTGGGTTTCAGCGGCAAATCCTACAACATACGGGCGGCTTTCGCTCATTGCGCCAACGTCCGCCACAATATCGGGGTTTTTTACCATGGTGAGGGTAACTTCATCACCCTGTTTTTTGATTTTTTCTTCGGCAATCGTCGCCGCGCGGTAGTCTGCCACGGCTGCGCTACCAATGAAAATATGCTGACGCGTAATGTGTTCCATCACCGCTTTTTGCATTTCCAGTGCGGTGGTGACATCAATGCGTTTCACCCATGCTGGCGTCGGTAAATCAACCGGCCCGGCGACCAGCGTGACGTTGGCACCGCGCGCGGCAGCGGCTTTAGCAATGGCAAAACCCATTTTTCCCGAGCTGTGGTTGCTGATATAGCGTACCGGATCGAGCGCTTCACGTGTTGGTCCTGCGGTAATCATAATATTGAGATGTTGCAGGTCGTTGACCGGGGAAGACCATTTAATGGCTTCATCAACCAGCGCTAACGGATCGAGCATGCGGCCTGGGCCAACATCGCCACAGGCCTGGCTGCCGCTGTCCGGGCCCCAGATCATCACACCGCGTTCGGCCAGCAGTTTCAGGTTATGCTGGGTCGGAATCGCGCGATACATCTGCTGATTCATCGCTGGCGCGATGGCAATTGGCGCGGCGGTTGCCAGGCAAATGGTAGTGACCAGATCGTTTGCCATGCCCGCAGCGACGCGCGCAATCAGATCGGCGGTGGCCGGTGCCAGAATCACTAAGTCAGCCCACTTACCCAGCTCGATATGGCCCATGGCGGCTTCTGCTGCCGGGTCGAGCAGATGATCGGATACCGGATAACCGGACACCGCCTGCAGGCTCATTGGAGTGATAAAAGCTTTGGCAGCGTCGGTCATCACTACCCGCACTTCCGCCCCGCGATCGCGCAGGCGACGCACCAGCTCTGGCGCTTTATAAGCCGCGATACCGCCGCTAACGCCCAATACGATGTGTTTACCGGTTAATCCCATCATAATGTTATCCGCCATCTCTACATTCAGATTGACGCCCTGATTGCGTCACGATTTGTGTATTTTATCACACTCCTGCTGTTCGTCCCTTCCGCTTACTGCCAGCTTTGCGAGCCAGCGCGAAAGCTGACAATTTGCCGCTGTCCATCGACGAGGGTGCGGGGCATTGTGCGTTTATTTCGGGAGAGCACAGATGAACGTATCATGGCAGCAGTTAATGCCGCGGGAGAAGTTGCAGCAGATGGGAGCGGGGGCGTTAACCGATGCGGAGTTGTTAGCGATATTTTTGCGTACCGGTTCCGTCGGACAGGATGTCATGTCGTTGGCTGCTCAGCTACTGCTGCAATTTGGTTCGCTGTATCATGTAATGACCGCCGATAAGCAGGCAATGGCGGAGGTAACGGGTATTGGCGCGGCCAAATTAGCGCAGTTGCATGCGGTGGCTGAGCTGGGGCGGCGTTTTTTTCGTGCCAGTATGGCGCGCGAAGATGCACTGGCGAATCCGCAGGCGACGCATCAGTATCTGTTGAGCATGCTGGCGCACCAGGAACGCGAAATTTTTATCGTTATTTTTCTCGATAATCAGCACCGGGTACTCGCTTCGCAGGAGATGTTTGCCGGCAGTATCAACAGCGTTGAGGTTCATCCGCGAGAAATTGTGCGGGAAGCGTTAAAAATCAATGCAGCGGCGCTAATTCTGGCGCACAATCACCCCTCGGGGATGGCTGAGCCCAGTGCCGCCGATCGTGATATTACTCGCCAGATAGTCAGTGCGGGTTTATTACTAAATATCAGAATATTAGATCACCTTGTCATTGGTCAGGGTCAGTATGTTTCGTTCGCTGAACGCGGCTGGCTGTAACGCTGACAACTGGACAACAAGGCTGCGTATTGCGCATTTTCTCGCCGGATTTGTTCCCGGATGCCGCTATTTTGCGCGATCCAGCGGGATCTTTATCTGTTCGGGACTTGAGCACTGGCGCTACAGGGCGTATACTACGCCACCTTTGAGAATCTCGGGTTTGGCGTATGGGCCTGCCAGTGGGTTCACACAGAACTCGCTTGGGTGGGCTACTAGCCTGACGAGGCGGCCAAGACCTTATTTTTAAAGCTCGAGCTGATTTGATTTTTGGAGAATAGACATGTCACGAGTCTGCCAAGTAACTGGCAAGCGCCCGGTGAGCGGTAACAACCGTTCCCACGCGATGAACGCGACGAAACGCCGTTTCCTGCCGAACCTGCACTCTCACCGTTTTTGGGTTGAGAGCGAAAAGCGCTTCGTTACGCTGCGTGTATCTGCTAAAGGTATGCGTGTAATTGATAAGAAGGGTATTGATACGGTTCTGGCCGATATGCGTACCCGTGGTGAGAAGTACTAAGGAACTGAATCATGGCTAAAGGTATTCGTGAGAAAATCAAGCTTGTTTCTTCTGCTGGTACAGGTCATTTTTATACCACCACGAAGAACAAGCGTACTAAGCCGGAAAAACTGGAACTGAAAAAGTTCGATCCAGTTGTCCGTCAACATGTACTCTACAAAGAAGCTAAAATTAAATAATTTTGGCGACTTAAGAAAAAACCCGGCTTCGGCCGGGTTTTTTTGTTTTTATGAGACCACAAAATACGAGGAGTTGGCATGCCTGAATTACCTGAGGTAGAAACCAGTCGGCGCGGTATTGAGCCTCATCTGGTCGGTGAAACCATTTTGCATGCGGTAGTGCGTAACGGTCGCCTGCGCTGGCCGGTGTCCCAGGAAATTCAGGCGCTGAGCGATCAGCCGGTGCTGAGCGTACAGCGGCGTGCCAAATACCTGCTGTTAGAGCTGCCGGACGGCTGGATTATTATTCATCTGGGAATGTCCGGCAGCTTGCGCGTGCTACCGGAAGAGATTCCACCGGCAAAGCACGATCACGTCGATTTAGTCATGAGCAACGGCAAAGTGTTGCGCTATACCGACCCGCGCCGCTTTGGTGCCTGGTTGTGGTGTGCCGATTTGCAGGCCAGTAATGTACTGGCGCATTTAGGGCCAGAGCCGTTAAGTGACAGCTTCAATGGTGACTATCTGTTTGAAAAGTCTCGCGGAAAGCGTACGGCGATTAAGCCGTGGTTGATGGATAATAAGCTGGTGGTGGGCGTCGGGAATATCTATGCCAGTGAATCACTGTTTACTGCCGGGATCCTGCCCGATCATCCGGCAATGGCGCTGACGCAGTCGCAGGCAGCGCTGCTGGTCTCAACCATTAAAGCGGTGTTGCTGCGCTCAATAGAGCAGGGCGGGACCACGCTGCGTGACTTTTTACAGACTGACGGTAAACCGGGCTATTTTGCCCAGCAATTGCAGGTTTACGGGCGTGCAGGTGAGCCGTGTCGGGTTTGTGGCAGCTTAATTGAAAGCGCCAGGCATGGTCAGCGCAGCACCTTCTTCTGCCGTACCTGCCAAAAGTGATGGGTGAGAGTGACGGCAGTGATGCCGTCCTTACGCCAGTTTAGCCATCAGCGCGCTGTATACCGGCGCTGGCAGAAAGGCTTGCACATCGCCCTGATGGCGAGCTACCTCTTTAACCAGCGAGGAAGAGATAAATGAATACTCTTCCGACGGCATCATAAATACGCTTTCCAGCGTGGGTAACAGATGGCGGTTCATATGCGCCAGCTGCATTTCGTACTCAAAATCAGACACTGCGCGCAGGCCTCGCACCAGCACATTTGCCTGCTGCGCTTTGGCAAAGTTTGCCATCAGATCGCTGAAACCGACTACTTCAACATTGCCAAGATGTGCGGTCACCTGCTGCGCCAGCGCCACACGTTCATCCAGCGTAAACATCGGCTTTTTACTCGGGCTGGCTGCTATCGCCAGCACGATATGATCGAACATTAGCGCGGCACGCGTGACGATATCGAGATGACCGTTAGTCATCGGGTCGAAAGTACCGGGATAGATCGCCTTGGTGCTCATACGCTACCTTTATTGGCCTGATTCAGCGCCCACAGCGCTGCATATTTGTTAAAGGTGTACTGTGCATTCACCACTGACAGTAACCAACCCTGTTTGCCATCGAGAAAACCGGCTCGCAGCACCAGCGTTTTCAGAAATGCACTGATGGTATGGCTGAACACCGAAAACATACTGCAACTTTTACCCTGCTGATAACGCTGCTTCGCCCAGGCTTCCGCATAGGCAAATTGCTTGCGCTGAAAAGCAGAGAAGTCGCGACAGGTCAGATGCTTGAGATCACCACGTAACGGAACGACATGCGCTTCGCGGGTATCAAGCGACTCATGAACCTGATTATCATTATAGTGATAGTCGCGCGGATAGAGGCGGGTGACGCGATCCGGATACCAGCCGCTGTGACGCATAAAGCGCCCGAGAAACAGATTGCGGCGCGCGATGCTGTAGACGGTGTGCGGTTCCGGGCAGTGAAGCACGCGCTCAATCGAGGCGCGCAGTTCATCAGTGACCCGCTCGTCAGCATCGATCATCAGAATCATATCGCCAGTGGCATAACTTTGTGCATGCTGACGTTGCAGCCCATAGCCAGGCCACTGTTCAGAATGATAAACCGTAACGTTATGCTGGCGGGCAATCTCTGGTGTTTGATCGCTACTGCCGGAGTCGAGCAGAATGATTTCATCGGCCCAGCTGACGGAAGCCAGGCAGTCTGGTAACAGCCCGGCCTCGTTTTTGGCGATCATCACCACCGAAAGTCGTTGGCGAGAACTCATTTAATGATTCCGTGGTGGCAAGTGAGGTTCGAGTAACTGTAGCAGACGCTGAAGCGCGCCCTGATTCTGATGCAGCACTTCTACCGCATGACGTCCGTAGTAACGGCGATAGTCATCGTCAGTCAGCAGGGTGCCGATCTCTTTATCCAGCGAATCAGCATCGGTAACGGTGATCAGACCGTCTGCCTGCTGCAGTTTGCTACAGATATCTTTGAAGTTGAAGATATGGGGGCCCATCAGTACTGGCAGGGCATGTGCTGCCGGTTCCAGCGGATTATGGCCGCCGCGCTCAACCAGGCTGCCGCCAACAAAGGCGAGATCGGCAATGCCGTACAGCAGCATCAGCTCACCCATGGTGTCACCAATAACCACCTGCGTACTGCCGGAAGGGATTTCACCGCTGCTGCGCATAATATAGCTTAGACCCGCTTTTTGCGTCATATCACGTGCGACCGTAAAGCGTTCCGGGTGGCGGGGCACCAGGATCAGCAGCAGATCCGGAAAGCGTGCCAGCAATTTACGATGGGCATCAAGAATAATGCTCTCTTCGCCTTCATGAGTACTGGTGGCTATCCACACCGGGCGTCGTGGCGCCCACTGACGACGCAGCGTCACCGCGCGTGCTGCCAGTTCTGGCGTGACTGAAATATCAAATTTCAGGCTGCCGGTAACCGTCAGATGTGAACGCTTCAGCCCAAGGCTGACAAAGCGCTCACCGTCTTCCTGATTCTGCGCGGCAATCAGTGTGATGCGTTGCAGTAACTGGCGCATAAACTTGCCAAGCTTTTTATAACCGGCCGCTGAACGTTCTGAAAGGCGCGCGTTGGCAATCACCAGCGGGATTTTTCGATCGTGCAGGGCTTTGATAATGTTGGGCCACAGCTCGGTTTCCATGATGATCACCAATTTTGGCCGGGTGGTATCAAGAAAACGATTAATTGCGCCGGGCAGATCGTAAGGCAGGTAAACGTGATGCACGTCTTTACCAAAAGCAGATTGTGCCCGTTCTGAACCGGTTGGCGTCATGGTGGTGACGGTAATCGGCAGCGTCGGGTAGCGATGGCGCAGCGCACGAACCAGTGGTACGGCAGCAAGGGTTTCACCTACCGAAACAGAGTGCAGCAAAATTCCATCTGGTTTGACTTTACCTGCACAAAAGCCATAGCGTTCCGCCCACCGTTTACGATAGGCAGGGGCTTTTCGACCACGCAACCAGAGGCGAAGCCAAATCAGTGGCTGAATGAGATAGAGCAAGGCGGTGTAAATTGTCGTCATACCGATTTTTACGACACGTGTGCGTCAAACATTATCCAGTGAACAATCCGGCATGGTAGCAGATAACTTGCCTGTGCTCATCTTACTTCATCATGACGTGAGTAATACTTGTTGATAAAGAGAATGCAACTCTGCGGCAAGGCGTTGCGGCGTGTAAGGCAGAATTCTGCTGCGTGCGGCCTCACTCATCGCTGAATCAACGGCTTTCGACGGAATGGCATTAACAGCATCGTTTAAGGCTTTGATATCTAATGCATCGCAAACGAAGCCTTCCTGACCCTCAGTAATAAACTCTGCTCCGCCACAGCCGAAGCTGGTAATCACCGGCAGACCGCACGCCATCGCTTCCAGTACCACGTTCGGGAAGGGATCGTACAATGTGGGTAAAATTAAGGCGTCGGCTGCGTGATAGAAAGAGATCACATCCTGCTGTACGCCGACAAAACGGATACGGTCGAGGCAGTTAAGCTGATTTGCCAGCTGCTGATAGCGACTCAACTGCTTATCCTGGCCGACGACGATCAGATAGCGATCGCTGTTGGCCAGCGCCTCAATTGCCGCACGTAAACCTTTACGTTCAAAGCCGGAGCCAACATAGATTAGCGCGCAGGCATCAGCGGGAATATTCAGCTGCTTACGGGTTGCATGGCGCGTGGCTTCGGTTGCCGGCTGGAAACGCTGTGAGTCGATGGCGTTATAGATTACCGCAAATTTTTCTTCCGGTACCTGGAAGCAGCGGATGATGTCACGCTTCACCATCTCCGAGTTACAGATGATTTTCTTCAAAGAGTCGGAGCGGAACATCTGTTCTTCAGCCTGCATTACGTAGTGGTGATAAGGGATGAAGCGGGTAGCGAAGCGCTGTAGCGGCGAAACAATGCGCGCGCGTTGCTCCAGCCAGACGCGGTGCACGCCATCACCAGCACGGAAAATATCACAGCCTTCAATACGTTCGTGGCTCTGCACGATATCAAACTTTTCCCGCTGCCAGCAGGCGCGTGCGGCCTCGGCGAATCCGCGTTCGCGTGATATGCGACCCCACTTTTTTGGATTGCAGATATGCAGGTGCCAGTCAGGATTTGGCGTGCCTTGCCAGCTGCGGGTGATAATGTTCAGGTCGAGCCGATCGCTCTCCAGCGCTTCCAGCGCGCGGGAGATAAAGCGTTCTGCACCACCGTCAGGGCGATACTTCTGTCTGACAATGGCGAGGCGGACTTTATGCATCCAGATAGCTCCTTGCTGCTGTTACCACCTCTTCCACCGGAATGGCGGCGAGATAGCGCTGTTGAGTGTTGGTGTTAATCGCGTCCGGGTCGGGCAGCGGCGCATAGTCACCGGCCCAGATAACCCGGTTTCTTTCGCCCCACGGACGCCAGTGCTGCAGTTTAGTCGGGCCAAAAAGCGCGATGCAGGGCGTACTCAGCGCGGCGGCCATATGCATAGGTGCAGAGTCCACGCCGATAAACAGTTCAGCATCATCGATCAGCGCGGCCAGTTGTGGCAGCGTGAGTTTACCGGCCACTGAGACCACATCGGCGTTCTTACACAGTGACAGAATATTATCGATCATCGCCTGCTCCCGGGCATCCGGTGCGGCGGTCAGCACCACCTTCAGATTGGGATGTGCCAGCTGATCGATCACCGCGGCCACTTTCTCATCTTCCCAGCACTTAAATATCCAGCGTGAAGTTGGCTGAATCACCAGATAGCGGCCGTTGATGTGCTGCTGTTGTAACACCTGACGGGTTTGCTGCAGATCGCTTTCGCTGTAGTGCATTGAGGCGCTGATGCCTTCAATTGGCACATCAAGCGGTTGCAGGGCAGATAAATTTTGCTCCACGGTATGCAGCAGGTGGTGATTATCGGTAGAGACAAGATAGTTATGGCAAAACTGCCACAGGCGATTACGACGCTTTTTGAAGGCAAAACCAATACGCACTGGTGCGCCGGAGAAGCGGGTAATCATGGCACTTTGCCACTGGTCGGCAAGATTAATCACGACGTCGTAATGGCGGGAGCGAATGGTCGCTTTGAGCGCGCTTTCATGCTTGAAACGCTGCCATCCGCCCTCTTTTTTCCAGTTACGATCGATAACGTGAATGTCGCTAATGGCCGGATGAGCTTGCAGCATCGGACGCGTTTCCGCATATAGCAACACGTCAATCCGTGCATCAGGATAACGCTGATGCAGGGCATTAATCACCGGTGTTGTCAGCAGCATGTCACCATGGTGGCGTAATTTGATCAGCAGAATATTACGTGGCGTAAACGTTGAGGGAATCGGGCTTGCCATACTTATGGTTTCTCAAAGTTAAGTGAAACGATTGTAGGGGAAACCTTTGGCCGGTTAAAGCCATTAACGCACCGGCGTAACGCAAAGCCAAATCGGGGCAGAAGGTAGCCTCCTGCCCCGGTTAACGCAGTGTCAGGACTGAAAACCTTGCGGATTACTGGACTGCCAGCGCCAGGCGTCCTCCATCATCACATCAAGATTGCGCGTCGCCTGCCAGTCCAGCCCGGTTTTGGCGAGCGACGGATCTGACCAGCATTCGGCGATATCGCCAGGGCGGCGCGGCACCACCTCATAAGGTATTTTCCGTCCGGAAGCCTGTTCAAACGCGTGCAGCATCTCCAGTACCGAGTAGCCAACACCGGTTCCGAGATTATAAACAGCAACGCCCTGATGCCTGTCGATATGTTCAATCGCTTTCAGATGGCCTTCAGCCAAATCCATCACATGAATATAATCGCGCACGCCGGTACCGTCTTTGGTCGGATAGTCATCACCAAATATCGCCACTTTTTCCAGTTTGCCAATTGCGACCTGTGCAATGTAAGGCATCAGATTGTTAGGAATGCCGTTCGGATCTTCGCCAATCATTCCGGATGGATGAGCGCCCACCGGATTGAAATAGCGCAGAATGATAATAGTGAAGTCCGGTTCGGCCAGCGCGAAGTCTTGCAGAACCTGCTCGACCATTAACTTGGACGTCCCATAGGGATTGGTGGTGCCGCCGGTGCGCGACGTTTCAACCAGCGGAATCTGTTCCGGCTGGCCGTAGACGGTAGCGGATGAGCTGAAGATCAGCTTAGTGACGCCTGCGCGGCGCATTTCCGCCAGCAGCACCAGGCTACCGGTAAGATTATTATGATAATAATCCAGCGGCTTACGCACCGACTCGCCGACTGATTTCAGTCCGGCAAAATGAATGACCGCTGAAATGCTGTGCCGGGCAAAAATTTCTCTGAGTGTTCCGGCATCGCAGACATCACCCTGACAGAACGTCACCGTTTTACCGGTCAGGGTCTCCACCCGATCTAAAGCCACAGCGGAGGCATTGACCAGATTATCCAGTACCACTACATCTTCGCCTTTTTCCAGCAGCGTGAGCACGGTATGTGAACCGATGTAGCCTGCTCCGCCGGTAACCAGAATCGCCATAAAAATCCTTTCTGTCAGGAAGTGATAATGCTATCTGACCGCGAGTTCGAGATAACGGTCAATAATTAAATTAATATCGAATTTAGCATACATTGCTGGGGTAATGTGCGGTGGTGACTGCCAGCAAAGTTGAAGTTTCTCTGCCAGTGAGCTGGCGTTGAGATCCGCCTGAAATGCTGCCAGTTCACCGACCATTATTTCACCAACGCCGCCGGGGCAAGCGGTGCTGACAATTGGCGTGCCGCAAATTAGCGATTCGATTAATACCGTAGGCAGGCCTTCACTGTCAGAGCTGAGCGCAAACAGCCGCGCACCCTTCAGCATTGGCAGCGGATTTTTGCAAAAGCCAGCTAGGATGACCTGCTGTTGCAAATTAAGCTGCTCGATTTTTGCCTGCAGCTGTTGGGTTACTGCCGCATCCCCCTGGCCGACGATCACCAGTTTGGTTGGCAGTTTTGCCTGCGCAAAGGCTTCCAGCAGGCGATCCTGACGCTTCACCTGATGGAAGCGACCGACGTGCAAAATATACTCTTCACCGGCAAACGGATTCTCTGCCTGCGCGCGTTGCTGTATCTGCGCCACATCGAACGGGTTATAGATGGTTAACATTCTGAGCGGTACAATGCCCATGGCGTTGACCAGATCTTCGCCAACGGCATCCGACACGGTAATAATGTTGCGCCCGCGATAAACCTGCTGAATTTTGGCTTTTTTCAAATAGCGAGCCAGCGGCTTCTTATTACCGAGGTAGGAACGCGAATAAATGCCGTGAATGCAGTGCCAGACATTACAGCGTTTTAGCAACTGCGATCGCACCACAATCCGATCGGTTTTATGCAGGCTGGAAATCACCAGTGCCGGTTCCCCTTTCTCGGAGAACAGCTGTTCCAGCTGGCGATCAAGGGAGCGCGCCCGTCGTGGCAGCTCGGTCAGTTTACGCAGTGGGCCGCGTCCGCTGTCGTGATCAACCCGGTAATCGACATTTGGCGGAATATCGTAATCCAGTCGTTTGCTCAGAGACAGCAGGGTGACCTGATGGCCGCGATCGGCAATGCCTTTTGCCAGCGTGAGCGTGACGTTTTCAGCGCCGCCACCGGGCAGGCCATCAATAATGAAAAGAATATGCTTTGTCATGGCGTCCGCAGTTCAGGCTGATTCTGATAAGTTGATTAGGGCTAAATTCTAATGGACTGGCTATGCGATGGCTACTTTTGCGGATTTTTCCTGCTCAATGTCCGGTTAAATTACTTTGCGCTGATAAGTCCCGCTGCGTAACATAACTGCTCAGTTTTTATGAGGTCAGAAAGATTATGGCAAGGCCCGCATTTCTCATCACGATTGATACTGAAGGTGACAACCTCTGGGAAAATCATGACAAAATCGATACGCGAAACGCTGCTTTTTTGCCGCGGTTCCAGTCCCTGTGTGAGAAATTTGGTTTTAAACCGACCTGGTTAACCAACTATGAAATGGCCATCGATCCGGTTTACGTGGAATTCGCCAAAGATGTTATTGCACGCAATCAGGGCGAAGTAGGGATGCATCTGCATGCGTGGAACAGTCCTCCTTTAGTTGACCTGACCGGCGATGACTGGCGATATAAGCCTTATCTTATTGAATATCCTCAGGATGTCATTAAAGATAAAGTTGAGTTTATGACACAGCTGCTGGAAGAGACCTTTCAGACCAAGATGCTTAGCCACCGCGCCGGGCGTTGGGCGTTTAATGAATACTACGCCTCGCTGTTAATTGAGCAGGGTTATCTGGTCGATTGCTCGGTCACGCCTCGCGTCGACTGGCGTAATTCACCAGGCGATCCGAAAGGCAATGGCGGCACTGATTACCGTGATTTTCCGCATCACGCTTATTTCATCGATCGGCAGGATATTGCCAAAGCGGGCAACTCGCCGCTGCTTGAAGTGCCGATGAGCATTCAACACAAATACTCTCCGTTAATGAATAGCGTTAAGCAGGGTGTGGCGCGTTTACGCGGTAAAAAGCGTAGTCCGTCGGTAAACTGGCTACGCCCGGTGGGGGGAAACCTCGAGAAAATGAAGCGGGTGGCTGAACAGTCGCTGGCTGAAGGTGCTGATTACGTAGAATTTATGCTGCATTCATCAGAATTTATGCCGGGCGGAAGTCCAACATTCAAAAATGAAGCAGATATTGAACAGCTTTATGACGATCTGGAACAGCTGTTTAGCTGGTTACAGTCGCGCACTTTGGGAATGACATTAGCCGAGTATTACCGGCACGCTAAGGAAGTCAGATGAGAAAACCCTGGAAAGCTAAAGCAGTCGATCTGATTTTGCGACTGTATACCAAACGCAAAGGATTGTTAGCTTCACGCGATACCTTTCCTCAGGAAAAGCAGTTTGCCAATATCGTAATTTACTCCACTACCGCGTTGGGTGATTTTATGATGAATACACCCGCGATTCACGCGGTGCGGCAGCGTTTTCCCGAGGCTTTTATCACGCTGGTGGCGCACCAGAAATTTCGTGATTTTATGGCCGACGGTGAAGACTGGGATCGGGTGGTTTACTGGAACAATAAAGTAAACTCGCTGCGGGCTCTGTTAAACCAGTTGAAAGAAAAAGGTCAACCTGATCTGGCGATCATTTTGCACGCCCACGATCCCTATGATTACCTCAGCGCGGTCATGTCCGGGGCAAAATATATCTTCCGCGACAATTATGCCGACGATTTTCCGTGGCGCGACCGCTGGCTGACCAATTATACCTATGGATTCAAAGGTCATTTAGTCCAGCGCAAGCTGGAGTTAGTTGCGCCATTAGGGTGTGACATCAGTAATGTGGCAATGAGAGTTCCGCGTGCTCCAGCTGAGAAAATAGTTAAGCCAGATAATCAACGAGTTATAGGTTTTCAGATGGGCGCATCTTCTGCTGAGCGTTGCTGGCCTGCGGAAAGTTTTGCCGATGTTGCCAATACGCTGCTGGCGGAAAATCCTCGGGCCAGCGTGGTATTGATTGGCGGGCCAGGCGAAAAACATCTGGAAAGTCCGTTTATGGACAAGGTCGATCCGGCTTTCCGCGACCGAATTGACAGCCAAATTGGTAAGACGACGTTGCCGGCGTTGGTTGAGACCATCAATAACTTCGATGTATTGCTGACCGGTGATACCGGGCCGTTGCACGTGGCGATTGCACTCAAAGTACCGACATTGAGCTTGTTTGTTACTGAGGAGCCGTATTCAAGTGGCCCGTATCAGGATACTGAGATACATCAGATTCTGTATGGTGTGCGAATGGCACTTATTCCAGGATCGTTGTCTAACGAAGCGATGAAAACGATTACATCAGCGCAAGTGATTGCCTGTTTACGAAATAATTTTGCTGTTTTTAGCTGAATCAACGGCCATTGCTGCCAGGCAGGAAGAGAATGTCTTTACTCGGACCGTTAAAAAATTATCGTCGCACGTTGTTTTACACCGTTTTGCTGCTGGTTTTATTGTCTAACCTGACAATGTTTTTCAGTGTTAAAAGCGCCAAAGTGGCATTTTACTGGGCGTTCTATTTTTCACTACTGGGGATGCTCTGTGATTTTCATCGCCTGCAAAATCGTCACTGGTGGAT
This sequence comes from Winslowiella sp. 2C04, assembly GCF_050037805.1. Taxonomy (NCBI): domain Bacteria; kingdom Pseudomonadati; phylum Pseudomonadota; class Gammaproteobacteria; order Enterobacterales; family Erwiniaceae; genus Winslowiella; species Winslowiella sp. 2C04. Next base: position 4,894,208 of record NZ_CP188300.1, read on the forward strand.
TATTGCCCCGATACTTTTGCTCGGCATCAGCGATCTTATCTGGTTTGCCTGGATCTATATCGGCAATCCCGACTTCGACGAGTTCAACGCTTACCTTAATACCGGCAAGCGCTTAATTCTGGCTGCGGTGATTGGCTACTATTTGCTCAGTGTGATGCCGAAATATCACCAGACCAGCCGGGCAGTGATCAAGCTGGCGCTGGTTCTGACCTTTATTGTCGCCAGTGGCGTGGGCATCTGGCAGCATTTCTATATGCCGGGTCGGGTAGACTTCTTCCTTGGCCGTGCCACCAATGCTGCCTATGATTACTCCATTCTGTCTGCTGCATTAATCTTTCTGCTGGTCTACGAAAATGTGAACCGCAGAACCATGCTGTGTAGCCTGGTGATCTTTGCCGTCTCTTATTACATTATTTTCCAGACCGGAACGCGTAATGTTATGGCAACGTATCCGCTGCTGATTATCTTTGTCGGTATTGTTAAGCTGCGTCATCTTGGCTTTAAGCCACTGATTTTTGTGTTACTGAGTATTGGCGTCGTCACTGCGTTGAGCTATCAACATGTTATTAAGCCGAAGTTTGATGCCACGGTTAGCGAGTTCAATCGCTATGAAAATACGAATGGTAATGAGCATGGCTCACTGACCAGTCGTCTGGCTATGTGGAGTATCGGCAAGAGTTTAATCATCGATCATCCGCTCGGTAACAGCCTCGAGGAACGCTGGAACTATGCGCAGGATTATGTGAAGCGTAATGACGCGGATAAAAGTGCATTAAGATATGTTAACGTCCATCTGCATAACGAATTGATCGAGGTGGCCAGTTTAATGGGCGTACAGGGAGCGCTGGTGCTGCTTTTTTTCTACTTCTCACTGTTGGGATACGCTTATTACACCCGTAACCCGCCGCTGTTCGCCATTATGATGGGGATTATCGTTTGTGGGCTTACGGATGTGCTGTTTGGCAGCCGCGAGCAGACCATTATGCTGAGCTTACTGATTATTTCAGTGGTGGTATGGCATAACGATCGCTTGCCAGGTACGCATCGTAAATAAGCCCCTGTTGGGCAGGCGTGATTATTGCGCCTGCCTGGCGACTCTCAGCAGTTTACGTTTATAACTAAAGCGAACGCGCCTGTTGGCTAAAAACGCTAACTTCCCTATCTCCCTGATGCGCTTCTTTGTCTTCTCCAGTTCTACTGTCCCGGCCATTTCCCCCGCGTAGCGGTTAAAGAGATCGATCCAGTGGCAGGCAATAAGATGGCTGAAACGGGCAGGAAGTACCAGATCCATATGTTCCAGCGTCTGATACAGGCATTGCACTTTCGCCAGATTAATTTTGCCGGAAAGGCTTCCGCTGCGCTTGATATACAGATAGAAACCGCTGCGTGAATAGAGGATTTTGTTGCTTAACGCCAGCACCTGCGGAAACACCCAGCTGTCTTCGTAGCAAACAAATTCAGGAAAGGGTGCAGCAATTAAAATCTCTCGCCGGAAGAACTGGCCGATAACATGTGCCTGAAAATCACGGTGAATCAGGAAGCGCTCAATAGCATTATCCGGCGACAGGATTTCTGGCGCGGATGCGGTGACGATTTCGGGATGCGTGGCGTTTTCTTCTGTCTCAATCAGCTTACAAATCAACAGATCGGGGCGCTGCTGTTGCAGAATTTGCAGTTTCTCGTTCAGCTTATTGGCTAACAGCAAGTCATCACCATCGATCATCAGAATATATTCACCCTGACACTCGGCGACGGCAAAATTACGCACCTTTCCAATATTGGCAAATTGCGTAATAAAAGTTTTACTGGCCGGATAAGTTGCGGCGAACCGATCGATAATCTGCTGGGTGTTGTCAGTGGAGTTATCATTGGTAATGATAAATTCGCACAGTGGCAGGGCGCCACCGAGCGACGTAATCACGCTAGCCAGAGTGGCTGATAACCATGCCTCGCCATTATGTGCCGTGATAATAATGCTTAACAGTGGAGGCATTGGCATAGTGTGCTCGTTATAAGAGATTGTTCAAAGCCGCCGCCACGCTGGCAGCGGAAATATCAGCCATTAGATGACCGCTTTCAGGCTTCAGCACAAACTGATTTTTACCATAGCCGCCAATCAGGCCGGGATCGGTTGGACCATAAAGCGTGATATTAGGGCGATCGAGCGCTGCCGTTAAATGGCTCAAGCCAGTATCCACTGAAACCACCGCTTTAGCGCCCGCCAGCGTTTTTGCTACCTGTTCCAGCGTCAGCTTCGGTAATACATCAACGAAATCAAAACCCTCTGCCAGCCGCTGCGCACGCTGATGCTCATGCTCTGCGCCCCAGGGTAATTTAATGCGTAATCCCGAGTCGGCCATCAGGGCAATCAGCTCGCGCCAGTGCTCTTCCGGCCAGTGTTTGCTGTCACGGGTCGTCGCATGCAGAAATACCAGGTAAGGATGAGCATCAACCGGTGGCTGTGCGAGGAAGTGCGCCGCAATGGCGTAATCCCCGTTTGTCTGCGGTTTTTCATAGCCGAGACTTTTGGCAAACAGCTCACGCGTGCGCTCTACTGCATGTTGCTGCTTACTGATTTCGTGGCGTTTATCAAACCACCAGCTGGAAAACGGCTCGCGTGCGCTGCGGCTGTCGTAGCCGTGTTTCTCACCTTTGGCGAGGCGGGTAACCAGCGCGGCGCTCTTAATCAAACCCTGAGCGTCGATCACCCGATCGTAAGTGCGCAATTGCAGCTCACGTTTAAACAGCACGCGTTCTTCACGCTGCTGGCTGCCAAACCAGTGCTTCCGCCAGCGGCGGATTGCCACCGGTAATACGCGATCGACCGCCGGATGCCACGAAGGAATCTGCGCGAAACCCTCTTCAACCACCCAGTCAAAACGAATATCGGGAATGGCATTCATGGCGTCAGTCAGTGCCGGCAGCGTATGCAGCACATCGCCCATAGAAGACGTCTTAACAATCAAAACCTGCATTAATTCTCCTGGCTCTGTACGAGCAGGGTTTCCAGCTCATTCAGCACGCGAGCCGGCTGAATATCGATCAGGCTTTGGTGATAGCCCTGTTCCGCGTCACCTTTACGGACTTTGTGATAGCCGGTAATCAGGCGGATAACCCGCGCCTGCTGGGAAAGTGGCGGAGTAAAGTCCGGGCTGCTGGGGCCATAAAGTGCCACCAGCGGGCGATTCAACGCAGCAGCAATATGCATCAGCCCGGAATCATTGCTGACCACCGCCCGGCAATGTGCCAGCAGAATTACCGCCTGCTCCAGCTGGGTTTCACCCGCCAGATTGCGACAGAATGGCCGCGCTGATTCATCCAGAGATTGCAGAATTTGCTCGCCGGTTTCATGGTCTTTCGCCGATCCAAACAGCAGGATTTGATAGCCCTGATCGATCAGCTGCTGCGCTAGCGCCGCGTAGTGATAGTGTGGCCAGCGTTTTGCCGGGCCAAATTCGGCTCCCGGACAAAAACCGATAATCGGACGCGCGCTGGTTAGTGAAAAAGCGGCAGCAGTGGCGACTTTTTCCTCTTCGCTGACCTGCAACTGCGGCCACAGCAGCGGCTGCGGCAGATCGCGCGCTGAGCGAATCCGATCTTTGTCATAAGCCAGCGCGGCATAACGCTCGACCATTAACGGGAAAGCTGGTTTATCCAGCACGCGCAGATCGTTCAGTAAGCCGTAGCGCATTTCACCGCGCCAGCCGGTACGTTGCCGGATACCGGCAAAGAACGGTACTAACGCCGATTTGAATGAACCCGGCAGTACATACGCGCGGTCATAGCCTCTGGCGCGGAGGGATTTCCCCAGCCGACGACGTTCACCGATCGCCAGCGCGCCGTGACCCAGCGGCATCGCCAGCGCTTCGTTGACTTCCGGCATGCGGGACAGCAGCGGCCGGCACCACGCGGGTGCCATAACGTCTATCACCGCTTCAGGATGGTTTGCCTTCAGCGTGCGATACAGACTTTGCGACATCATCATGTCACCGACCCATGACGGCCCGATCACCAGAATTTTCATCAACGAATTTGCCTTCCTTAAGCGTCGCGGTTCAGCCAGGCCATATAGTCAGCCACGCCTTCAGCAACGGTTTTAAACGGCTTGTCATAGCCCGCTGCACGCAGCTTGGTCAGGTCGGCCAGGGTAAATGCCTGGTAGCGTCCTTTCAGTTTTTCCGGGAACGGCACATACTCAATCTCACCTTTCTGGTGATAATTCAGCGCGGCATCCGCCACTTCCTGGAACGACTCGGCACGACCGGTGCCGCAGTTGTAAATGCCGGAAACGCCATTTTTCCAGAACCACAGATTCACCGCCGCCACATCTTCAACGTAGATAAAATCGCGCTTGAAGCTATCGCTGCCTTCAAACAATTTTGGATTCTCGCCGTTGTTCAGCTGGGTATTCAGGTGGAAAGCAACGCTGGCCATGCTGCCTTTGTGGCCTTCACGCGGACCATAAACATTGAAGTAGCGGAAACCACAAATCTGCGACTCTGCTTCTGGCAAAATCTGGCGAACATACTGATCAAACAGTACTTTTGAGTAGCCGTAGACGTTCAGCGGCTGCTCATACTGACGCTCTTCTATAAAATCAGTATTACGACCGCCGTAAGTGGCTGCGGAAGAGGCGTAGAGGAAAGGAATTTCGCGTTCAAGGCAGAAGTGCAGCAGCTCTTTCGAATACTGATAATTGTTGTCCATCATGTACTTGCCATCCCACTCCGTAGTGGAAGAGCAGGCACCTTCATGGAATACCGCTTCGATAGGGCCGAAATCATCACCGGCAACCACGCTGGCGATAAAATCTTCTTTATCCATATAGTCAGTGATGTCCAGATCGACCAGATTGACGAACTTGGTGCCGTCTTTCAGGTTATCCACTACCAGGATGTCGTTAAAACCGTCGTTATTGAGTGCTTTAACAATATTGCTGCCGATAAAACCAGCGCCGCCAGTCACGATAATCATGAGCTTAACCTTAACCTTGAACAGTGGTATGAAACAGGAGGTTTCATACGCTTATAACTGACATCATAACATTTCATTGCCGGGCAGACAGCCAGATGAGTCCGTAACGTAATGTAAGTAATCTTTCAGGGCGTGATATATGCTGCAAAAATGATAATCGGTAACGCAGATTATCGTTTAATGATTTTCTCTTCAGTAAGATATCCCGGACATTAGCCCGGAATGGAGGATAAACATGGCCGCAGATTTTTATCGTCAAATCAATGATCAACTGTCGCAGGCGCGTCAGGAAGGTCTGTTCAAAGAAGAGCGCATTATTACCTCGGCACAACAGGCCGATATCGAAGTGGGTGAAGGGAATCACGTCATCAACTTCTGCGCTAACAACTACCTGGGGCTGGCTAATCATCCGGCGCTGATTCTGGCGGCGAAAGAGGGTATGGAAAGCCATGGTTTCGGTATGGCCTCAGTGCGCTTTATCTGCGGCACGCAGGATACGCATAAACAGCTGGAAAAACGGCTGGCCGAGTTCCTCGGCATGGAAGATGCGATCCTCTACTCCTCCTGCTTCGATGCCAATGGCGGCCTGTTTGAAACGTTGCTCGGTGCGGAAGACGCGATTATCTCAGATGCGCTCAACCACGCTTCAATTATTGACGGTGTGCGTTTATGTAAAGCGAAACGTTATCGCTACGCTAATAACAATATGAGCGAGCTGAAAGCGCGGCTGGACGAGGCACAAGCAGCCGGTGCGCGACACATCATGATCGCGACCGACGGCGTATTTTCGATGGACGGGGTGATCGCTAACCTGAAAGCCGTGTGCGACCTGGCTGATGAATATGGCGCACTGGTTATGGTTGATGACTCTCATGCGGTAGGTTTTGTCGGTGCCAATGGGCGCGGCACCCATGAGTACTGCGACGTGATGGGCCGCGTGGATATTATTACCGGCACGCTGGGTAAAGCGCTGGGTGGCGCTTCCGGCGGCTATACCGCCGCGAAAAAAGAGGTGGTTGAGTGGCTGCGCCAGCGTTCACGACCTTATTTGTTCTCTAACTCGCTGGCTCCGGCGATTGTGGCTGCCTCAATTCGCGTGCTGGATTTGCTGGCCGAAGGCGACGGCTTGCGTCAGCGTCTGTGGGATAACGCCCGCTTCTTCCGTGAAGAGATGACCAAAGCTGGCTTTACCCTTGCCGGTGCCGACCACGCCATTATTCCAGTGATGCTGGGCGAGGCGACGGTAGCGCAGGAATTTGCGCGTCTACTACAGAAAGAGGGGATCTATGTCACCGGCTTCTTTTATCCGGTGGTGCCGAAAGGCCAGGCGCGTATCCGTACTCAGCTGTCGGCAGGGCACACTCACCAGCAGATTGTGCGGGCAGTTGACGCTTTTACGCGTATTGGTAAGCAACTTAAGGTTATCAGCTGAGGAGTGAAGAGATGAAAGCACTGGCGAAACTGAAAGCGGAAGAAGGTATCTGGATGACCGAGGCGCCCATTCCGCAGCCGGGCCATAACGATTTGCTGATTAAAATTCGTAAAACCGCCATTTGTGGCACTGATGTGCATATCTACAACTGGGATGAGTGGTCGCAGAAAACCATTCCAGTGCCAATGATTGTCGGGCATGAGTATGTCGGCGAAGTGGTGGCAGTTGGCCAGGAAGTGAATGGCTATCAGATTGGTGACCGCGTCTCTGGCGAAGGACATATTACCTGTGGACACTGCCGTAACTGCCGCGCGGGGCGTACGCACCTCTGCCGCAATACCATCGGCGTCGGCGTGAACCGTCAGGGCTGTTTTGCTGAGTATCTGGTGATCCCGGCGTTTAACGCCTTCAAAATCCCCGATAATATTTCCGATGAGCTGGCGGCGATTTTTGATCCGTTCGGTAATGCGGTGCACACTGCGCTGTCATTCGATCTGGTTGGCGAAGATGTGCTGATATCAGGAGCCGGGCCGATTGGCATTATGGCGGCGGCGGTGTGTAAACACGTCGGCGCGCGTAATGTGGTGATCACTGATGTAAACGACTATCGCCTTGGGCTGGCGCGTAAAATGGGCGTCACGCGCGCGGTTAACGTCAACACGGAAAATCTGAATGACGTGATGAGCGAACTGGGCATGACGGAAGGCTTTGACGTCGGGCTGGAAATGTCCGGCGCACCACCGGCTTTTCGCACCATGCTGAGCGTGATGAATCACGGCGGCCGTATTGCTTTACTGGGTATTCCTCCTTCTGAGATGTCGATTGACTGGAATCAGGTCATCTTCAAAGGTTTGTTTATCAAAGGGATTTACGGTCGTGAGATGTTTGAAACCTGGTACAAAATGGCTGCGCTGATTCAGTCTGGCCTTGATTTAACGCCGATAATTACTCATCGCTACAGTATCGATGATTTCCAGCAGGGCTTTGACGAGATGCGTTCCGGCAGATCCGGCAAAGTGATTTTAAGCTGGGATTAAGAAATAATGCAGGGGAGCCGCTTTCGGCTCCCTTGTAGAAAAGTCGACGTCAGAACAGGCTTCCCAGCGTCTTCGCAATATGTCCTTCGGCGATACTGTCGCCAATCACACCCAGTGCGCGTGTGGCTGGTACCGGTTGTTGTGGCAGTTTATTCACGCAGGTTTCAATACCCCGGAATGGATTACGCGGTTTAACCGGTGGAACGGGCTTACTCTCTGGCGGCAGTGGTTTATTATTAATCCGCTGTGGCTCGTTTAGTAACTGACTTGGCCGTACCAGCGTAATGTCACCAGGCAGAGTTGGCAGCATCTGTTGCAATACCCTGACGGTAGAAGGGTGCGGGTGACCAATGGCAATGGCTGAACCATCGCGCTGAGCAAGCCGTACCGCGCGGGTAAACTGCTTGCGGATCTCTGCTTCATTCTGATTATCATCAAGGAACACGCGGCGTTTAATCACTTTCACACTGGTGCCTGTCGCGGCGCGCGTTGACTGGCTGTTGCCGATAGTCATGCTATCGAGGAAGTAAAGGTTGTAGTGATCAAGCACCTGCATCACTTTTTGCATACCAAACAGGCTGGAAGTCATCGCGCTACCCATATGATTATTGAGACCGACCGCATAAGGTACATCCTTCACCGCTTCGCTGATAATACGCTCGATCTCTGCGCTGCTCATATCGGGACGTAAGGTGTCTTTTTCCAGCGGCTGTTTGCTGAGCGGTGCCATTGGCAGATGGATTAACACTTCATGACCACGCTGATGGGCTTTGGTTGCCATTTCACGAGCGTGCGGCGCGTTTGGCAATACCGCGACGGAGATCGCCTGTGGCATCTGCAAAACTTGATTTTCCTGCGCGGGGCGATAACCGAAATCGTCGATAACGATGGCCAGTTTGCCTGCATGGGCTGAGCTGGCAAGCAACATGCCGCCGAGCAGTGCGGTGAGTTTTAAGCGCTGAAACAAGACTTATTTTCCTAACCACGGCAGTGGATTGACGGCCTGTCCTTGTCGTCTGATTTCAAAATAGAGTGAAGGCGTGCCCCGGCCACCGCTGGTACCGACCAGTGCGATTGGCTGTCCTGCCCTAACCTGGGTTCCCACGCTCACCAGTGCACTTTGGTTGTAGCCATACAGGCTCATATCGCCTTTACCGTGCTCCACTACCACAACCAAACCGTAGCCTTGCAGCCAGTCGGCCATTAAGACCCGGCCATCTGCAATGGCTTTAACTTCAGTACCTTCGGGCGCATCAATCACCAGGCCTTTCCAGCGTAGCTCGCCCTGCAGCGTTTCGCCAAAGCGATGCTCAATTTTGCCGCGCACTGGCCACACCGCCTGACCGCCTGCGCGGCCCAGGCCACCGGTGCGTGACATCAGGGAACGTTCGCTTTCGGTGGGTTTGTAGGTGGTGCCTTTGCTCTTCGCCTGCTGCTGGCGAGCGCGTACGCGCTCAGCTTCTTTTGCCTCACGTTCAGCACGCGCACGCGCTTCGCGCTCGGCTTTGGCAATTTTGTCCTGCAGGCGCGTCTGGTTCTGTCGCATTTCTACCAGCTGAGCCTGATCTTTCTCCAGCGACGACTCCAGCGTGGTGATGGTTTTCTGCCGCGCGGCACGCGCTTGCTCCAGCCTGGTTTGCTGATTCTGCTGCTCGCCCAGCAGTGATTTCTGCTGCGCCTGCTTACTTACCAGTGATGCTTTCTGCGTGGAGAGTTCAGTACGCGTCTGTTGTAACTTATCGATATTTTTTTGCCGCTCGGCGTTGAGATAGCCGAAATAGGCAAGAATACGTTCGCTGCGCTGGCTCTCTTCGCCACTCAGCACCAGTTCCACACCACTGTGTTGCCCCTGGCGAAAAGCGGCATCAAGCTGTTCTGACAGCAGTTTTTCTTGCTGGACTTGCTGAGTTTGCAGTTTATTAATCGACGCGGTCAGCGCGGCGATCTCTTTATTCAGGGAGGTCAGTGAGGTTTGCGTGTCGCGCAGTTTGCGGCTGGCCTGAGCGATAACTTTTTCCTGACTTTGCAATTGGTCGAGCAGTTTACTGCGCTGCTCTTTTTGCAGTTTGACGCTCTTTTCCTTCTCAGCGATATCCTGCTGGATGGATTTTAGCTGCGATTTATTATCGTCGGCGGCGTAGCCAGAAAAAGGCAACAGCAAAACGCCAGCGCACAGAACGCTGGCAGACAGAGTGGACAATCTTGAGCGTAACGGGATGCGTGTGGCTAATCCGTTAAACCGGGTCCGTTGATATGAAACTGTCGCTTTTTCCCTCACAGCAGGGATTATTCCACGATGAACAGCGGCTTACCAGTCATCTCTGCGGAGATTTCCATTTCATTCAGTGACAAATTACCGCTGATGCCGATGCCACTAATGCTGGCAGTGTGATTATTATTGCAACAGAGAGTTAAGAAACGCGGCTAATAGTGTCGCTATTCTGCCAGGTTAATACGATAAAATCAGGCTGACTCAGGCCATGAACGACGAAAGCCCCGAAACCTTTAGTTACATATGCCAGAGGTAATCTGTCCGTGCATTCAGCGCGACAAGCTTGAAGCAACAACGTAAAATATCTGGCGGCCTCACGCAGCCATTGCCTGGTAAATGACCGCTTAAGAACAAAGCAGCAGGGCAGCGAATAACAGTTTTCCGCGTGAAGGCACTTTTTTTTTAAATCTGCCTCATAAAACGTAACTCTGGCGGCTTCGCGACTGTACATGAGAAGTGGCGCAGGTATACTCAGAAACCTTGTTTTAGCTTATTAACCCTGTCGGGAGTTGTTACCCCTCATGCAAGAAATTATGCAATTCGCAAGCAATCACCCAATCCTGAGTCTGGCGTGGGTTGCTTTGCTGGTTCTGGTGATCTTTACCACCGTTAAGGGCATGTTCTCTAAGGTAAAAACCATTAGCCGTGGCGAAGCGACGCGCCAGATTAATAAAGAAGATGCCGTGGTAGTCGACGTGCGTTCGCGTGATGACTATCGTAAAGGTCATATTTCTGGCGCGATTAACATTGCGGCGGCAGATATCAAAAAGGGCAGTTTCGCTGAGCTTGAGAAGCATAAAGCTCAGCCTATTATTGTGGTTGATGCAACCGGAACGTCTGCAGCAGAATCTGCCGCTCAGCTGAATGCTGCTGGCTTTGCTCAGGTATCGGTGCTCAAAGAGGGTGTGTCGGGCTGGAGTGGTGATAATCTGCCTCTGGTTCGTGGAAAATAAAACTTTCGAGGTACAGTAAATGGCCAACGTAGAGATCTACACCAAAGCGACGTGTCCGTTTTGCCATCGTGCAAAAGCACTGCTGAGTGAAAAAGGCGTAGCGTTTCAGGAAATCCCGATTGATGGCGATGCCGTTAAACGAGAAGAGATGATTCAACGTAGCGGTCGCACCACCGTACCTCAGATATTTATTGATGCGCAGCACATTGGCGGCTGCGATGACTTATATGCGTTGGATGGACGCCAGGGGCTAGACCCGCTTTTGAAATGATGCTCCTCCAGGGCGATAACGGATTATTAACGAATAGGATTGAGTAAAATGTCAGAACAAAACTCCAGCGAAATGTCTTTCCAGATCCAACGTATCTACACTAAAGATATTTCTTTTGAAGCGCCGAATGCACCACAGGTTTTCCAGAAAGAGTGGGAGCCGGAAGTTAAGCTGGATCTGGACACCGCATCCAGCTCGCTGGCAGATGATGTTTTCGAAGTGGTGCTGCGTGTGACGGTAACGGCTACCGTTGAAGAAGATACTGCGTTCCTGTGTGAAGTTCAGCAGGCAGGTATCTTTAGCATTTCCGGTATCGAAGGCAACCAGATGGCACATTGCCTGGGTGCATACTGCCCGAACATTCTGTTCCCGTATGCTCGTGAGTGCATTACCAGCCTGGTTTCACGCGGTACTTTCCCGCAGTTGAACCTTGCGCCAGTTAACTTTGATGCGCTGTTTATGAACTATCTGCAGCAGCAAGGTGAAGGTGCAGAAGTCCGTCAGGATGCCTGATGAATAAGCTGAACGCGTCTATGACCGTTATCGGTGCCGGTTCTTACGGCACCGCTTTGGCAATCACGCTGGCCCGCAATGGCCATAACGTGTTGATGTGGGGCCATAACCCGCAGCATCAGGCGCAACTTCAGGCCGATCGCTGCAATGTTGCTTTCCTTCCCGACGTTCCCTTTCCCGACACCTTACTGCTTGAAAGCGATCTCCAGCGAGCCATCGACGCCAGTCGTGATTTGCTGGTGGTGGTGCCGAGCCATGTCTTTGGTGACGTATTGCGTCAGATAAAGCCACTGTTACGCGCTGACTCGCGTATTGTCTGGGCAACGAAAGGGCTGGAAAAAGAGACTGGCCGACTGTTGCAGGATGTAGCCCGTGAAATTCTCGGTGATGACATTCCGTTAGCGGTAATCTCTGGCCCCACCTTTGCGAAAGAGCTGGCTGCCGGTTTACCGACGGCGATTGCACTGGCGGCAACCGATACGCAATTTGCTGACGATTTGCAGCAGTTATTACACTGTGGCAAAAGCTTCCGTGTCTATAACAACTCTGACTTTATTGGCGTGCAGCTAGGCGGCGCGGTTAAAAATGTTATCGCGATTGGTGCCGGTATTTCCGATGGCATTGGTTTCGGCGCTAACGCCCGCACCGCGCTGATTACCCGCGGCCTGACGGAAATGACTCGTCTGGGTACTGCTTTGGGTGCCGATCCCACCACCTTTATGGGAATGGCAGGGCTGGGCGATCTGGTACTGACCTGTACCGATAATCAGTCACGTAACCGCCGTTTTGGCATGATGCTGGGGCAGGGTGTGGATGTTGAAAGCGCGCAGACGACCATTGGCCAGGTGGTAGAAGGTTACAGAAATACCAAAGAAGTCAAAGCTTTGGCTGCGCGATACGGTGTTGAGATGCCGATAACTGAGCAAATTTATCAGGTATTATATTGCGAAAAAAGTGCTCGCGAGGCAGCATTAACTTTGCTGGGGCGCGCAAGGAAGGACGAAAACAGCAGCAACTGATGCCGGATGCACAGCAATTCACCTGAAGCGTACCGCTTAACTGTGCGCTGCTTTTTTATGGGGAGAGAGTAATGTCGTCTGAAGAGTTAGAACTGGTCTGGAATAATATCAAAGCGGAAGCGCGCGCGCTTGCGGATTGCGAACCGATGCTGGCCAGCTTTTACCATGCGACATTACTGAAGCATGAAAATCTCGGCAGTGCGCTGAGCTACATGCTGGCGAATAAACTCGCTAACCCGATAATGCCCGCTATCGCGATTCGTGAAATTGTTGAAGAAGCTTATCGCAATGATCCGTCGATGATTGCCTCGGCGGCCTGTGATATTCAGGCGGTGCGCCAGCGTGATCCGGCGGTAGACAAGTATTCCACTCCACTGCTTTATCTGAAGGGTTTCCATGCGTTGCAGGCTTATCGCATTGGTCACTGGCTGTGGAATGAAGGCCGCCGTGCGCTGGCGGTTTATCTGCAAAACGAAATCTCCGTTTCCTTTGCCGTTGATATTCATCCTGCTGCGCGCATTGGTCACGGCATCATGCTCGATCATGCAACCGGTATTGTAATTGGTGAAACCGCGGTGATTGAGAATGATGTTTCGATTCTGCAATCGGTGACGCTGGGCGGTACCGGCAAAACCAGTGGCGATCGTCACCCGAAGATTCGCGAAGGGGTGTTAATTGGCGCTGGCGCCAAGATCCTCGGCAATATCGAAGTGGGCCGTGGTGCGAAAATTGGCGCCGGTTCCGTGGTATTGCAACCGGTGCCGCCGCACACTACGGCCGCTGGCGTGCCAGCGCGTATCGTCGGTAAACCCGGTAGCGAAAAGCCATCGATGGAGATGGATCAGCATTTTAATGGCATGGTGCCAGGTTTCGAATTTGGCGACGGAATTTGACTGATATTTCTGCAACCCGCCGCCCAACGGTGGGTTATTTGATGACGGCTCCGGCGTAATCGAGCTGTCGCCACGCCTCATATACCACCACTGAAACTGCATTCGATAAATTCATACTGCGACTGTCAGGCTGCATTGGAATGCGGATTTTTTGCTGCGCCGGAAGTACGTCGAGGATCGAGGCTGGCAAGCCGCGTGTCTCAGGGCCAAACAGCAGATAATCGCCCGCCTGATAACTTACTGCGCTGTGCGCAGGCGTTCCTTTAGTGGTCAGGGCAAATAGCCGCTGTGGCGCTTCAGCGCTCAGGAATGCCGCATAGTCAGCATGACGTTTGATATCTGTGAACTCGTGATAATCGAGACCAGCACGACGCAGGCGTTTATCGTCCCAGGTAAAACCCAGTGGTTCAATCAGATGCAACTGGAAGCCGGTATTGGCGCACAGGCGGATAATATTGCCGGTATTTGGTGGGATTTCAGGTTCAAATAATACGATATTTAACATCAGTAGCAGCCCTCAATAGCGAGGGCTGCAGGATAGCAAAATATTAACGGCTGGAGTACAGCGGTAGCCACATGGTCAGGCGTAACCCCCCCAACGGACTGTCATCGGCCTTGACCCAGCCTCGATGCTGCTGAATCGCGGTTTCAACGATCGCCAGACCCAGCCCGGTGCCACCGGATTCGCGGTCGCGTGCTTCATCTGTACGGTAGAATGGACGGAATATTTGTTCACGGTCTGCTTCACTGACGCCCGGGCCGTCATCATCGACATGCACGGTAATCCCCTGATTATCCACTGAAAAACTTACAGAGATCTTTGAGTGAGAATAACGCAGCGCATTGCGCACGATATTTTCCAGCGCGCTGTCCAGTGCATTCGGATTACCGTAAAGCGGCCAGGGTCCCGGTGGATAAGGAATTTCCAGCGTCTTGCCCATCTGCTCTGCTTCAAACCTGGCATCATCCAGCACGCCAGACCACAGCTGATTGGCTTTCATTGCTTCGCTGATCAGCGCGTTCTTATGCTGGGTGCGTGACAGCACCAGCAGATCGTTGATCATGCCGTCCAGCCTTTGCGCTTCAGTCTCAATACGTTGCAGCTCCTTGCCTTCACCCTGACGACGGCGCATCAGCGCAGTGGCCAGTTGCAGGCGAGTCAGCGGAGTACGCAGCTCATGAGAGATGTCAGAGAGTAACCGTTGCTGACCGGTCATCATGCGTTCCAGCGCGCTGACCATCTGATTAAAGCTCGAACCCGCAGCAAGGAACTCTTGCGGCCCGGCTTCTAATTCCGGATGCTGGCGCAGATTGCCGCTGGCGACTTCATCCGCCGCATATTTCAGCTTACGCGCTGGTTTTGCCAGGCTCCAGGCTAACCACAGTAACAATGGCGAGCTGATTAACATGGTAACAATCAGCAGCAGTAAAGGGCGGTCAAACAGCAAATTGATAAAATCCAGCTGGGAACTGCCGGCCGGACGAATCAAATACAGCTGATAGTTGTCTTCGCCATCGCTCACCGAGAAAGGGCCAGCCAGCTCAATACGGCCATATTTCTTTTTCTGTGGATGATCGGCGTTATCAGACTGGCCGATAAAGTTACGAATGATCTGCATTTCATTATGCTGAGCGCCAATCACCCGACCTTCACTGGTGACTAATAACAATCGCTGACCCGGCGGCGCCCATTTTTCAATGGCGCGGAACAACCGCCGCCACCACATCAGATCATTAGGCGGATCGTGTCCCAGCTCGGCTTCAACATGCTGTTCGATCATGATTCCCTGTCGCTGCTCACTTTCGAGCAGCGAAGTCATCTGGCGGGAATCAAGTTTGGGAACCATCAGTACCAGCATCAACACCAGCGCCAGAGTTAACCAGAAAATGGCGAAGATGCGGGTGGTCAAACTGCTTATCATGTTGCGGAGACCATTAAATATCCGCGTCCACGTAAGGTTTTGAACCACGGGTGCCCGTCACGGCGTTCAGGGAGTTTGCGGCGAAGGTTAGAGATATGCATATCAATAGCACGGTCAAACGGTGTCAGTCGTTTGCCCAGCACTTCCTGACTGAGATGTTCACGCGAGACGACCTGGCCAAGATGCTGTGCCAGTAAGTAGAGCAGCGTAAACTCAGTGCCGGTCAGATCGAGCGTGATGCCATCAAAGCTGGCTTCCTGACGACCAGGATTCAGGCGCAGGAAATCGACTTCCAGCGTCGGAGAACTGTTGTCATGCTGCTGCTGTTGTTCGCTCCAGTTAGAACGACGCAGAATCGCACGTATACGCGCGACCAGCTCGCGATCGTTAAATGGCTTAGGTAAGTAGTCATCTGCACCCAGTTCCAGCCCCAGAACGCGATCCAGCTCGCTTCCGCGTGCTGTAAGCATAATGACTGGCGTCTGATGCTGCTGACGTAACTCTTTTAACGTGTCGATACCGTTTTTCTTCGGCATCATCACATCGAGCAATAACAGATCAATTGAGCTGTCGAGGATACTGAGTGCCTGTTCGCCATCACTGGCAACCACCACATCAAATCCTTCCATTTCTAACAATTCTTTAAGTAGCGAAGTTAATTCGCGGTCATCATCAACCAACAGGATTTTATTCATTTTTATTTCCCTCCGAAGGCAAAATACCTTGATCCAATGGCGTCAATCCATCGCTTTACGTAGTTTTACACCCCCTGACGCTAGTTTGCAGCCATCTCCGTAAACTGGACCTCGTTGAATCGAAATACGGAAACGTAACCGGGAGTGAACGATGCGCAACTTAAGCGCCGTCGTCATGGCTTTAGCGATGGTGGTCAGTCTCTCCAGCGCATGGGCAGCAGACGTAACGACGATTGACGAGATGCATCAACAGGATGATGGATTGACGAATCGCAGTATGGCGCAAAATTCGCAAACTCACATGTTTGATGGCATCAATCTGACAGAGCAACAACGTCAGCAAATGCGAGACCTGATGCAGCAAGCGCGCCATGAACGTTCTCCCATTAGTCTTAGTGATTTAGAAACTATGCATGACTTAGTCATTGCAGAAAAATTTAACGAAACGGCCGTCAAGGCTCAGGCAGAAAAGTTAGCACAGGCACAGGTTGCCAGGCAGGTCGAAATGGCCCGCGTACGTAACCAGATGTATCACCTGCTAACGCCAGAGCAGCAGGACGTTTTGCAAAAGCGTCACCAGCAGCGCATGAGTGAATTGCGCAGGCTAACGAACATGCAGCAAGCTTCACCGCTGCAGGCAGTGAGAAGTACCGGCAGTAACCAGTAACATAGTATCCCTGTTTTTCCTTGCCATAGACACCATCCCTGTCTTCCCCCTCATGATGAGGGGGTTTTTTTTATGATTTTCACGAAAAAAAACCAGCCCTGAAACCTGTCAGCATTTTAATGCGCTTTTAAATTTCCTTCAGTGTGGACGTAATGTGGGCAGACTTATCATCTGGCACTATCCCTGTGCCGCCCCCCGCCCTGATTAGCCAAGCAATGTGACAATGCGGCCGGTATTTTGTGGTGTACACCACATTGATTTGTACTCACCAGACATCATTCCATACGAAAAATGCAGCGGCAGTGCTGCGCGCTCTGCATGCTCATGCGCGCTAACAAGGTTATTCCACATCATAATGGTGCCCAGTGAGTGATTCCTGATGTCCGTGTCATAGCCGATATTGATAAAATCCACAAAAAAACCCAACTTAGATGTGGAGGTAATCAGCAGCTGCACGCCGACGGGATCACCGCGCCATAACGCTATTTTTCCAAAAAAATCATTATGGTAAGTTGAGAAAAAAGATTTTGTCGTCTCGCAGAGCTTCACCTGTTTTTGTCTTCTTTTCGCAAACAGTTGATGATAAGAATCATGCAAAAATGCTGAACTGATATCACCCACATCAACAAACTCGCCGCCAGACTCAAGAAAGTTTCTCACTTCGCGGTTTCTGTTATAACGGACCTTTTTAGAGAATCCTTCCCTCAGGCAACGTGAATAGGCTACCTGCCGCCGGGAGAAAAGGTTAAAGGAAGCGTTTCTGAAGTTTCGAGTATGTGCGCTGAGGCTTTTAGACTTGAAAGGGGCGACGCACTGCACGTTTTCTTTGAAAGGTGGGATCACGCAGAAAGCGGGTAGCGGCATGCCGCCGGTTTGCATCTTTGGGTTCTTATAGTCGTTGGCAATCCATCCATTATCCAGGCACACAGCGCCTGACAACTCGCCTTTACGCCTGTAAGCAAGAAACTTTAAAGCAGCCCCATTATTTAAAAAGAACGTTAAAAACCTGGCTGATGACTCAGAGTTATAGCCAAATTGATTGCAACACTGCGTGTAATCACTGATTGAGCAATCCTCCCAGCCCATAAATTTCCTTATATACACGGCCCCTCCCAGATAAGGTTAGTGGTGTTGTTGCCTTGTTAATTATTAATTAACTAAATATAAGTTTGCTATTTAGATGACTGATAGTATTGGTTTATTTTGAGACTTGGATATTAGCGAGTTAGAGGATACCAGGGAAGACAAGGCAAAACCCACGGCTGGCAGCTTTTATATCGACTGGGAAAATATGCAGAAGTGAACAATAATTAACCTATTGTTTTAAAATGAAAAAATTAATAGCGGCCAGGATTTTTTCCGTATGCTCATTGATGCAGGCATACTTTTTTTTGCTTTAATTTAAGTATACTTACACTCCAACTTTGGAGGAGCACAGTATGGATCCTCAATACGCGCGCCTGGTTAATGCGGCGGCTATCGCGGCAACGGTATTGGCCTCGCTGTTGCTGATTATTAAAATTTTCGCCTGGTGGCATACCGGATCGGTCAGCGTGCTGGCCGCGCTGGTAGATTCTCTGGTCGATATCGCCGCCTCGCTGACCAACCTGTTAGTGGTGCGCTACTCCCTGCAACCGGCCGATGCGGAACATACTTTTGGACATGGCAAAGCCGAGTCGCTGGCGGCACTGGCGCAGAGTATGTTTATTTCTGGATCGGCGCTGTTCCTGTTTCTGACCGGCCTGCAGCACCTTGCCAGCCCCGGCACGATGCACGCACCGCTGGTTGGAATTATCGTTACGGTTATCGCACTTATTTCCACGCTGTTTCTGGTCGCCTTTCAACGCTGGGTGGTGCGCAAAACGCGCAGCCAGGCAATTCGGGCCGATATGCTGCACTATCAATCGGATGTGGTGATGAACGGCGCGATATTGCTGGCGCTGGCACTAAGCTGGTATGGTTTTTCACGCGCGGATGCACTGTTCGCACTGGGTATCGGCGTCTGGATACTCTATTGCGCGCTACGAATGGGCTATGAAGCGGTTCAGTCATTGCTGGATCGCGCCTTACCGGACAGTGAGCGCGACGATATTATTGATATTGTCACTGCCTGGCCCGGCGTGCGCGGTGCACATGATTTGCGTACTCGTCAGTCAGGCCCGACGCGCTTTATTCAGCTGCACCTTGAGATGGACGATCACTTACCGCTGGTACAGGCGCATCGGGTTGC
Organism: Winslowiella sp. 2C04; assembly: GCF_050037805.1. Lineage (NCBI taxonomy): Bacteria > Pseudomonadati > Pseudomonadota > Gammaproteobacteria > Enterobacterales > Erwiniaceae > Winslowiella > Winslowiella sp. 2C04. The sequence goes on from NZ_CP188300.1 coordinate 4,913,086, forward strand.
TGAGCAAATTGAGCAGGCATTGCTGTTAAGATTCCCCGGTGCGGATATTATTATCCATCAGGATCCCTGTTCCGTGGTTCCTGCTGATCGTCAGGGTTTTTTTGAATTATAATGTAATAAAATTAACCAGATAGCAGTCAGAAGGTTCAAAGATTATCCGTTAGCAAAAAATTTTGCGGAAACTTGTCTGACCTGAATCAATTCAGCCTGAAGTGTTTGATATACTATGTGTCATTATTAGTCTTCGGCTCAATTTCTGTTTTAGGCGTCGTGGCCCATTCGGCGCACTGAATTCATCATTTTGTATCAACAAGTTCAGAGGTTGTCATGATCAAAAAAATCGGTGTACTGACAAGTGGCGGCGACGCCCCAGGGATGAACGCAGCTATTCGTGGGGTTGTCCGCGCCGCACTGAGTGAAGGACTTGAAGTTTTTGGTATTTATGATGGCTATCTGGGTTTGTATGAAGACCGGATGATTAACCTGGATCGCTACAGCGTCTCCGACATGATTAACCGTGGCGGCACCTTCCTTGGTTCGGCGCGTTTTCCTGACTTCCGCAACGAAGATGTGCGTGCGGTAGCGATTGAAAACATGAAGAAGCGTGGTATTGACGCGCTGGTGGTTATCGGTGGCGACGGCTCATATATGGGTGCTAAGCGTCTGACTGAAATGGGCTTCCCTTGTATCGGTCTGCCAGGCACCATCGACAATGACGTTGCAGGAACCGACTATACCATCGGCTATTTCACCGCGCTGGAAACCGTGGTGGAAGCGATTGACCGCCTGCGTGACACGTCCTCTTCTCACCAGCGTATCTCTATCGTTGAAGTGATGGGGCGCTACTGCGGTGATTTGACGCTGGCGGCGGCGATTGCCGGTGGTTGCGAATTTATCGTGTTGCCAGAAATCCCTTACACCCGTGAAGAGTTGGTGGAAGAGATAAAAGCGGGGATCGCCAAAGGTAAGAAGCATGCCATTGTGGCGATTACCGAGCATATCTGCGATATCGATGAGTTAGCGAAGTATATTGAGACGGAAACCAAGCGTGAAACCCGCGCAACGGTGCTGGGGCATATCCAGCGCGGCGGTGCGCCGGTAGCTTATGACCGTATTCTGGCTTCACGTATGGGTGCTTACTCTATCGAACTGCTGCTGCAGGGTTATGGTGGTCGCTGCGTCGGTATTCAGAATGAAAAAATGGTGCACCACGACATCATTGACGCAATTGAAAATATGAAGCGTCCGTTTAAAGGCGACTGGCTGGATACCGCGAAAAAGCTCTACTGATTAACACCTTTCTTTCAAGGCGCTGGGTTCAGCGCCTTTCTTATGCACTCTCTTATTCTCTTGGGTTATAAAAGCTACTTTTTAATTCTTTAAGTCGCGCAATGGTTTGTGTCACGCTTCTGGCATAACAACTTTGGGAGAGTGTGCGATGAATAAGTGGAGTGTGGGATTTACCCTGTTACTGGCCTCAACCAGCGTGCTGGCAAAAGATATTCAGCTGTTGAATGTGTCCTACGATCCAACGCGTGAACTGTACGAGCAGTACAACAAAGCGTTCAGCGCACACTACAAGCAAGAGACCGGTGATAATGTGGTGATTCGTCAGTCCCACGGTGGTTCCGGCAAGCAAGCAACTTCGGTGATTAACGGTATTAAAGCCGATGTGGTCACCCTGGCGCTGGCTTCCGATGTCGACGCGATTGCTGAACGCGGCCGCATTGATAAAAACTGGATTAAACGCCTGCCGGACAACTCTGCCCCTTACACTTCAACCATCGTATTCCTGGTGCGTAAAGGCAATCCAAAACAGATCCACGACTGGCCAGATTTGGTTAAGCCGGGCGTGGCGGTGATTACACCAAATCCGAAAACCTCTGGCGGCGCACGCTGGAACTATCTGGCGGCATGGGGCTACGCGCTGGATCAGAATAATGGCGATCAGGCGAAAGCGCAGGAGTTCGTCAAAGCGCTGTTTAAAAATGTTGAGGTACAGGATTCCGGCGCACGCGGTGCCACCAATACCTTCGTGGAGCGCGGTATTGGCGATGTGCTGATTGCCTGGGAGAATGAAGCTTACCTGGCGGTGAACAAGTTAGGGAAAGATAAGTTTGAAATTGTTACGCCGAGCGAATCCATTCTGGCTGAGCCAACCGTTTCTGTAGTGGACAGAGTGGTCGACGAGCGTGATTCACGCAAAGTTGCCGATGAATATCTGAAGTATCTCTATTCGCCACAGGGGCAGGAGATTGCTGCGCAAAACTATTATCGTCCGCGTGATGCTGAAGTGGCGAAGAAATTTGCCAGCACCTTCCAGCCGGTGAAGCTGTTTACTATTGATAATAAGTTTGGTGGCTGGACCAACGCGCAAAAAACCCACTTTGCCGAAGGCGGCAGCTACGACCAGATAATGAAGCGCTGACCAATCTAAAAAAGAGCGACATTGATTGTCGCTCTTTTTTTGCCTGTCGGTTACGTGACTTTTATCGTTGGTTCAGCGACTATCTGCGCAGACTCTCAAATCAGGTTAATGCAGATGCAAGGAAGAGACCGCGCGGTTACTGTAGTGATGCTGCTGATCGCCGCGCTGGTGGTGGGGCTGGCAATTGCCGCCTTCAGTTTCCATAAAAACAGTGATGCGCTGTGGCAGATTGTCAGCCAGCAGTGTGTGCCAGGCCTGCAACAGAAGGGTATTCCCGCCCCCTGCGAGCATGTCGATATCAGCCAGGGCTATGTGACTTTTAAAGATCGCAACGGTCCGCTGCAATACTTGTTAATGCCGGTAGCCAGAATCACCGGTATCGAAAGTCCGCTGGTGCTTAATCATCAGACCGCAAACTTCTTTTATTACTCCTGGCAGCAGCGCGATTTAATGGCGAGAAAGCGCGGTGCGCCGGTGCCAGACAGCGCGATTTCTCTGGCGATAAATTCTGAGTATGGGCGGACGCAAAATCAGCTGCATATCCATATTTCCTGTCTGCGTCCTGATGTGCGCCAGCAGCTTGATCGGCTGGCTCCGGCGCTGGATGAGCAGTGGCAGTCAGAGAAAATACTGAACCACGTTTATTTGATCAGAACGCTGACCCGTGAGCAGCTGGCGCAACAGAGTGTGTTTATCCGTTTAGCCGGGGAAGTACCGGGTGCGGCTGGGCAAATGGGTAAATATGGGCTGGCGCTGGCGATGTTACCGGACGGTCGTCTGGCACTGATGGCGATCGAACGTAACTGGCTTAAGTTAAACCGGGCATCGGCTGAGGAGATACAGGATCATAGCTGTAAGATTCTGTAGGAATGAATGCTTTGCACGGTGCAAAGCATTAATACGGGCGGCGAGAAAACCGCCCGTGCAGTCAGATATTACTTTTTGGCTTCGGCTGCTGCTTTCACGATAACCGCAAAGGCATCAGCTTTCAGCGACGCACCGCCAACCAGCGCGCCGTCGATATCCGGCTGGGTAAACAGTTCTGCGGCATTTTTATCGTTTACAGAACCGCCGTACTGAATGATCACCTGGTTAGCGATAGCAGCATCTTTTTTGGCGATATGGTCACGGATAAATTTGTGAACCGCTTGTGCCTGTGCAGGCGTGGCAGATTTACCGGTGCCGATTGCCCAAACTGGCTCATAAGCAACAACTACGCCTTCGAATGCTGCTGCACCCTGAGTTTCCAGTACCGCATCAAGCTGGCGTGCACAGACTTCTTCGGTTTTACCCGCTTCGTTCTCTGCTTCAGTTTCACCGATGCACAGCACCGGAATCAGACCAGCAGCCTTCAGCACGGCAAACTTCTTAGCGATAAACTCATCGCTCTCAAGGTGGTAAGTACGACGCTCAGAATGGCCGATGATGATGTATTTTGCGCCGATATCTTTCAGCATATCCGCTGAAACTTCACCGGTGAACGCGCCTGACAGATTTACGTCAACGTTTTGTGCGCCCAGAGCAATGTGGCTGCCGGAAATGGCGTGTTTAGCCTGATCCAGATACATCACCGGTGGGGCGATAGCAACGCCGCAGCCATCAACAGTGCTGAGCTCTTTACGCAGAGCCTCGATCAACTCGTTGACCATGTGTTTGTTGCCGTTCAGTTTCCAGTTACCCATCACTAATGGATGTCGCATCATATCCTCCACGCTTAACGTGATACTTTAAATAGCACTGCTTTTCAGCAGTGAGGTCTGCAGACAGTATAGAGATCAAAACCCCTAAAGGCTTTGCTTTTCGTCATATTTGCCCGAGCTGTTAAGGGGTTGCCAGCGCCAGTTTTATTGGCTCAACGGCAAACGTCAGCCCTTTTTCACCGTTATCTGCGATGACAAAGCGCAGTGCGCCTTCCGTCTGGGTAAAGTAACGCGATCCCTTACCTTTGTTCAGTAAGTTATTCAGGCGTTTAGCTGCATCCTCGGCGGATATTCCCGGCTCGAAAAAGCGCAGCATTGATGCCATATAGGCCAATGCTTTATCGTGTGCGCTCTTTTCTTCCGGCCCCTGAATTGGCAACCAGGTGATCTGAATAGTTTTAATCTTTCCGGTGCCGTGTTCCAGCGCGGTTGAGCTGTAAAGATTTTCGTTAATTTTGCTGGCGGCGCGCGTCAGGTTACTTTTGTCATCGCGATCTTCGATGGCGCGGTATTCACTGATCGGCAGATCGGGGTTTGCCGTATTATATTGTTCACGAAACTGGGCGATAGTCATATCGAAGGTGGGTGAGCCTGCCAGCAGGTAAGGGGCAGTTGGCATATGTTCGGTGCGATCCTGCGGTTCGGGATCGGCCCAGGCCGGATGCAATAATAAACAGCCATATAGTAACGCGGCACCTGCGGCTTTCTTCATTTTGTTGGCCCTAACCAGTAAACTCAGGCAACGATTAAAACGGTTTTTACCCGCCAAAGTCAAAAGCTGCGGCCAATAATTCATGCTTCTCGGGACTTTTTAATGACCTTACAACAATGGTGCTTTTCATATCGTGGCCGTCTTAGCCGGCGCGATTTCTGGATTTGGCAGGGTGTGTGGCTTGTCGCTATGGTGGTGTTGTTCACGCTGGCGGGTAATAACTGGGTTGATACGCAAATGGCGGCCTTCTGCGTGGTCTGCCTGCTGTGGCCTGCCAGTGCAGTGATGGTCAAGCGTTTGCATGACCGCAATAAAAAGGGCTGGTGGGCATTGCTGGTGATCCTGGCGTGGATGCTGCTGGCCGGTAACTGGACGATGTTTAACGGCACATGGCAGTGGGCACTGGGCCGGTTTGTACCCACGCTAATCTTTGTGATGATGCTACTCGATCTCGGGGTATTCACCGGCACCGCGGGTGAGAATCGTTTTGGCAGCGAAGCACGGCCGGTAAACTATTTTGGTAAACCTGATTACCAGTAGTGTTCACTGGTCATATGGCCAGGTTTGCGGCGCAGATGTTTGCGCATCTGGCGTGACTCTTTCAGCAACTGCTGGGTGTCACGCACCATCTGAGGATTACCGCACAGCATTATATGACTGGTTTCAGCATCCATCGTCAAACCCACTGCTGCTTCCAGTTGCCCGCTCTCAATAAGCGCAGGCACGCGGCCGGTCAACGAACCGGCAACCTCTTCACGGCTGACGACCGTCTGAATATGCAGTTTACCGTTATAGCGCTGCTGTAATTGTTGCATCAGCGGCAGGTAGCTGAGATCGGCGGCGAAGCGCGCAGCATGCACCAGCACGATATTGCTAAAGCGATCGAGATTTTTGCTTTCCTGTAAAATAGACAGGTAGGGACCGATGGCAGTGCCGGTCGCCAGCATCCACAGTGTTTCACACTCGGGCACCTCTTCCAGCACAAAGAACCCCGCAGCGTCCTTGGTAATCATCACCTCGTCACCTGGCGTTAAGGCATGCAGCCGCGGGCTCAGTTTACCTTCCGGTACTGTGACCAGATAAAACTCAAGATTATCGTCGCTGGGCGCATTGACGTAGGAGTAAGCACGCTGCACGCGCTCGCCATCAACTTCCAGTGACAGTTTTGCAAACTGACCGGCGGTAAATGGCGCGACAGGGGCATTGACTGTGATACTGAACAAACTGTCGGTCCAGTTGGTCACTTTGGTCACTTTTCCGGTGATCCACTCAGCCATGTAAACTCCTTAGTGGTTGATTTGTGGCATGCGAAACCTGCCTTGCCTCATCTTCGCCAGTGTGTGATGATTTTTCTACCCCCCTGGCAGCGGCAAAGCTCATATCGACAAACTTTTCGCCCTTTCAGCCACCATTGCGTAAAACTAACTGTACAGCAGTGCGCAGTTTCAGTGACATCCTGGTCTCAGCTGTTTCAGCTTGTCCTCTCGATTTGTCATCAATTCCTGATATTTTCTCCGCCATTAATCTTAGCTTGCCCGGTATTTTCTGTCTGACGGAAAGTACGGCGACGTTCGTTCTGCAGAAATTATCATGAAGAAAATTGAAAACAGTCACCTGTTAGTGATGTTGATTGTGCTGGTGGCCGTCGGCCAGATGGCGCAAACCATCTATGTTCCGGCCATGGCGACCATCGCGGATGCGTTTAACGTGCGCGATGGCGCGGTGCAACGGCTAATGGCGGCCTATCTGATCACTTACGGCGCTTCACAGCTGCTGTATGGCCCGTTGTCCGACAGCTTTGGTCGGCGGCCGATTATTTTAATCGGTATGGCGATCTTTATTACCGGCGCTATTGCTGCATTGTTTGCACCCACTTTCGATAGCCTGATCTTCGCCTGCGCGTTGCAGGGGATGGGAACCGGTGTGGCTGGCGTAATGGCGCGCACCATGCCGCGCGACCTGTATGCCGGCGCCGCGTTACGCCACGCTAATAGCCTGCTGAATATGGGTATTCTGGTCAGCCCGTTACTGGCACCGGTGATTGGCGCCGTGTTAACCCATCTGTTTGGCTGGCACGCCTGTTTTGCCTTTCTGCTGATTCTGTGTCTGGGCGTCAGCGGCGCGATGTTGCGCTGGCTGCCGGAAACCCGGCCTGAGCCGCAGGATAAGCGCCCGCTGTTTTCGCGCTATCGCCCACTGCTGGCCGATACCACTTTTGTGCGTTATCTGATTATGCTGATCGGGGCGCTGGCGGGTATTGCGGTATTTGAGGCCAGCTGCGGCGTGCTGATGGGCGGTGTACTAAAGCTAAGCGCACTGACCGTCAGTATTCTGTTTATTCTGCCGATTCCGGCGGCATTTTTTGGTGCATGGTATGCCGGGCGCGATAATAAATCGTTTAACACGCTGATGTGGTACTCGGTTAACAGCTGTCTGCTGGCGGGAATGATGATGTGGGTCCCGGCGTGGTTTGGCATCATGAACATCTGGACGCTGATTGTGCCTGCGGCGCTGTTCTTTTTCGGCGCGGGAATGCTGTTTCCGCTGGCGACGACCGGTGCGATGGAGCCTTATCCTTATCTGGCAGGTACTGCTGGTGCGCTGGTCGGCGGTATGCAGAATTTAGGATCGGGGCTGACTGCCTGGCTGTCAGCAATGCTGCCGCAGAACGGGCAGTTCAGCCTCGGCATGCTGATGTTTGCCATGGCAATGCTGATACTGGTTTGCTGGTGGCCTTTGTCAAAAAGACCGGAACCGCAGGCTGTCTGACGAAATACTGAGGGCCAGACGTCTCTGGCCCTGGCCGCATTATAAAATATATTCCTGCAGGCTGGTGTCTTTACGATCGAGGTAGTGAATAGACTGAATGCGGCGAATGGTGCGCGATTTGCCACGGATCAGCAGGGTTTCCGTGGTGGCGATATTGCCGTTGCGCGTAATGCCTTTCAGCAGGTCGCCGCTGGTAATGCCAGTAGCAGCAAAAACCACATTATCGGTACGCGCCATCTCATCCAGCTGCAATACCTTACCGGCAGTAATGCCCATCTGCTCGCAGCGCTCCAGTTCCTGCTCGCCAATGCGGCGGTTGTCGGCGTTATCCCCTTTTACCACGTGACGTGCCAGCAAACGCCCCTGCATATCACCATCTAAAGCGCGGATCACCGCAGCGGAGACCACGCCTTCTGGCGCGCCGCCGATGCCATAAAGCACGTCGACTTCACTGTCCGGCATGCAGGTCAGAATCGATGCGGCAACATCACCATCAGGAATAGCAAAGACGCGAACGCCCAGCTGCTGCATCTGTTTTATTACGGCGTCGTGGCGCGGCTTGGCAAGGATCGTGACGGTGAGTGCCGCCAGCGGTTTGCCCAGCGCCAGTGCAATGCGCTGTAAATTCTCGTCCAGTGGCAGATTAAGATCGATACTGCCTTTCGCGCCTGGGCCGACAATCAGCTTTTCCATGTACATATCCGGCGCATGCAGAAAGGTGCCTTTATCGCCGACGGCCAATACCGCCAGTGCATTGGCCTGGCCCATGGCGGTCATGCGGGTGCCTTCAATAGGATCGACGGCAATATCGACTGCATCGCCGTTGCCGGTGCCGACTTTCTCGCCAATATACAGCATTGGCGCTTCATCAATTTCGCCTTCGCCAATCACGATTTGCCCGTCGATATCCACTTTATTCAGCATGATGCGCATGGCATGAACGGCAGCGCCATCGGCGATATTTTTATCTCCGCGTCCTAACCACTTATATCCGGCCAGCGCGGCGGCTTCGGTAACGCGTGAAAATTCAATGGCGAGTTCTCGTTTCATGACATGCCTCGGAGGGAGTTAAAGAGGCAAGGAGTTTATCACAGTTGGTGGCAGGCAAAACTTCAGCGAATGCGCATCGTTAACAGCAGGGGAGCCGTTGTTGGCTCCCCTGTTGATGGCTTACAAGCTGCTTATCCCGTATGGGGTAAAGCATTACTCGTCGTGATCTTCCCAGGATTTCGCACGGGCAACCGCTTTCTGCCAGCCAGCATAACGGTAGTTACGCTCGGTAGTTTCGATGCTGGGACGGAATTCACGTTCAATGACCGATTTGGCGCGAACTTCCTCGAGATCTTTCCAGAAACCGACGGCCAGGCCGGCGAGGTAAGCGGCACCCAGTGCGGTAACTTCACGCACTTCCGGGCGCTCAACGCGGGTGCCAAGAATGTCGGACTGGAATTGCATCAGGAAGTTATTGGCAACCGCACCGCCATCAACACGCAGCGACTGCAAGCGGGTGCCGGCATCAGCCTGCATCGCTTCCAGCACGTCACGCGTCTGATAAGCGATGGATTCCAGCGTAGCGCGAATAATATGGTTCGCATTTGCACCGCGCGTCAGGCCGAAGATTGCGCCACGCGCATACGGGTCCCAGTACGGAGCACCCAGGCCGGTAAATGCCGGAACCACGTATACGCCGTTGGTATCCTTCACCTTGGTGGCGAAGTATTCTGAATCTTCAGACTCGCTGATGAGCTTCATTTCATCACGCAGCCACTGAATTGACGCGCCACCGATAAATACAGCACCTTCCAGCGCATAGTTCACTTCACCGCGTGGACCACAGGCGATGGTGGTCAGCAGTCCATGGGTAGAGGTTACGGCTTCGGTGCCGGTATTCATCAGCATAAAGCAGCCGGTACCGTAGGTGTTTTTCGCCATCCCTTCAGTGACGCACAGCTGGCCATACAGCGCCGCCTGCTGATCACCGGCAATACCGGCGATAGGAATACGCGTGCCGCCTTTACCACCAATATTGGTCTGGCCGTAAACTTCGGAGGACTTACGTACCTCTGGCAGCATTTCGCGCGGGATATCAAGGATATCCAGCATGCGCTGATCCCATTCCAGTTTATGAATATCAAACATCATGGTACGCGAGGCGTTGGTAAAGTCGGTGATATGTACCCGTCCCTGAGTCATTTTCCAGATCAGCCAGGTATCCACGGTCCCGAACAGCAACTCACCACGTTTGGCGCGCTCACGAGCGCCTTCAACGTGATCGAGAATCCATTTTACTTTAGTACCGGAGAAATACGGGTTAATTACCAGCCCGGTAGTATGGCGAATGTACTCTTCCAGACCTTCTTTCTTCAGTTTTTCGCAAAAGTCAGCGGTACGCGGGCACTGCCAGACAATGGCGTTATAAATCGGTTTGCCGGTCTCTTTATCCCAGACAATCGCAGTTTCACGCTGGTTGGTGATACCAATCGCGGCGATTTGATCCGAATTAATGTCGGCTTTTGCCAGCACTTCAACCAGCGTCGAGCTTTGTGAAGCCCAGATTTCCATCGGGTCGTGCTCAACCCAGCCCGTTTTTGGGTAAATCTGCTGAAATTCACGCTGTGAGACGGCGATGATATTCGCATCATGATCCAGTACTACAGCACGTGAGCTGGTGGTGCCCTGGTCGAGCGCGACGATGTATTTTTTCTCTGTAGTCATAATCAATTCCTGATGGTGTAAAAGATGGGCACAATTACGCTTTACGTTGTTCTGCGCGTGCAGGCTTTTCAGCCTCTTCTTTATCAGCGACACAAACATCGCACGGCAAGTGACGACCTATCAAAGCACGATAGCCGAATGCGCCCAGACATGCGCCCACTAAAGGTCCGAAAATCGGCACGAGGAAATAGGGAACCTCACGGCCACCGGTGAATGCTATGTCGCCCCAGCCTGCTGCCCAGGCAAACAGCTTAGGTCCGAAATCACGAGCCGGGTTCAGTGCAAAGCCGGTCAGTGGGCCCATTGAAGCACCAATCACCGCAATCAGCAGGCCGATCAGCAGCGGTGCCAGTGGGCCACGTGGAATGCCGTTACCGTCATCAGTCAGCGCCATAATCAGCGCCATTAATACCGCAGTAATCACCATTTCAATCAAAAATGCCTGCCCGGTTCCTACCAGTGAATTCGGATAGGTCGAGAAGATGCCTGCCAGGTCGAGGCTTTCTGTCGAGCCGCGCACAATCTGATGTGTTTCTTCAAAATTGAAAAACAGATTGTAGTAAAGACCGTATACCAGCGCTGCGGCACAAAAGGCCCCGGCAACCTGGGCGACAATATAAGGGACGACTTTACGACGATCGAAGCAGGCGAACAGCCACAGCGCGATGGTGACCGCCGGATTGAGGTGAGCACCGGAGATAGCGGCGCTCAGATAGATCGCCATCGATACGCCGAGACCCCAGATAATACTGATTTCCCACTGGCCGAAACTGGCGCCGGCTAACTTCATTGCTGCGACGCATCCTGCGCCGAAGAAGATGATCAAACCGGTTCCGAGGAACTCGGCGATGCACTGACCTTTAAGCGTACTTGTTGCTGTCTGGCTCATAATGAAATTCCTGAAGGCGAGGTTAAGTGTTGTCGGTCTTTGTTCTCTGTCCGTGAGTGACCCCGATCTAATGTAGGGCTTATGTGAATTTATCGTTAACGAGCATTTTCGAGAAATAGCGAAATCGAAAATTGTGTACCATGTCATAAAAATGAGCGATTCCGCGTCTTTTCACTTTCCAAAAACATCATTAAAGCCGCTAAAAATGTTCGCATCGCCGGATGTTCTTTTCGTCGCTACTATAGGCGTCACTGTTCGCGCCGAATTTTAGTCTTAGGCTGAAAATTGTTACAGACTGCACCTGGTATGGGTTCGCTGCTGGACTTGCAGTGCCGGGCTACATACAATCGGGGAATCGTTGTTATCCGCGGAGTTTTTCGATGAATCTCATAGCCTGCGGCTAGCATCATCAACGCCCTGCGATTAGGAGAGGTCATAAAGATGTCATTTGAAGTGTTCGAGAAACTGGAAGCGAAAGTACAGCAGGCGATTGATACCATCACTCTGCTGCAGATGGAAATCGAAGAGCTGAAAGATCAAAACAATAACCTGAAGCATGAAGTCAGCCAGGCTTCAGGTAATAGCGAGTCGCTGGTACGCGAAAACCAGCAGCTGAAAGAAGAGCAGCATGTCTGGCAGGAACGTCTGCGTGCTCTGCTGGGAAAGATGGAAGAAGTCTGATATCTCAGTACTGACAGAACAAAAACGGGTGCCTCAGGGCACCCGTTTTGTTTTCTGCAGCACGCTACTCGATGTCGAGTGGGTCTTCAGACAGGATAATGCCGGTGTTATCCGCATACAGATGGTCACCGGAGAAGAACGTTACGCCGCCGAAATTCACCCGGATATCGCTTTCACCAATGCCTTCGCCTGCGGCTCCCACCGGGATTGCAGCGATGGCCTGAATACCGATATCCAATTCTTCGAGATCATCTACCTGACGCACCGAGCCGTAAACGACGATACCTTCCCATTCGTTTTGCGCTGCCAGACGCGCCAGTGAGGCGTCAATCAACGCACGGCGTACCGAACCGCCGCCATCCACCAATAGCACACGCCCGCGGCCATTCTCTTCCAGCAGGTCCCAGAGCAGGCCGTTATCCTCGAAACATTTCACCGTGATGATCTGGCCACCAAAGGAGGTGCGGCCACCAAAGTTAGAAAATAGCGGTTCTACAACATTCACTTCTTCATGATAGATGTCGCAGAGTTCGGAAGTATCGTATTTCATAGGAGTTTCGTCTGTTTGCCACAGGAGCGCTAAGTATATCGCTTTATGGCGGCTGTTGGCAAAATCATCAATTGTCAGAAATTATGCACTGAGGTTGCCGGAGATAAATTTCGCATCACCAGTGAAACAGAAATTGATGAAAGGCGTGAAAAAAGCAGGCGGGTGAGTAGGGACGGCATGTTTGCCGTCCCGGCAATAATTACAGGATAAAGCGGCTGAGATCTTCGTCTGCAACCAGTTCATCCAGATGCTTACCAACATAGGCGGCATCAATGGTGACGGAGTCACCCGGGCGATCGCTGGCGTCATAGGAGATATCTTCCATCAGACGCTCCAGTACGGTATGCAGACGACGCGCACCGATATTTTCGGTGGACTCGTTAACCTGCCATGCCGCTTCGGCGATACGACGGATGCCATCGTCGGTGAAATCAACATTCACCCCTTCGGTACCCATCAGCGCTTTGTACTGCACGGTAACCGAGGCGTTAGGCTCAGTCAGGATGCGTTCGAAGTCATTTACCGTTAACGCCTGTAATTCAACGCGGATTGGCAGACGACCCTGCAGTTCCGGAATCAGATCGGAAGGGCTGGCAACCTGGAATGCGCCGGAGGCGATAAACAGAATGTGATCGGTTTTAACCATGCCGTGCTTGGTGGAAACGGTGCAGCCTTCAACCAGCGGCAGCAGATCACGCTGTACCCCTTCGCGGGAGACATCGGGACCGGAAGATTCGCCACGCTTACAGATTTTATCGATCTCGTCGATAAACACGATACCGTGCTGTTCCACCGCTTCGATTGCCGCTTCTTTCAGCTCTTCCGGATTGACCAGCTTCGCCGCTTCTTCTTCAACCAGCAGCTTCATCGCTTCTTTAATTTTCAGCTTACGTGGTTTCTGCTTCTGCCCACCGAGGTTCTGGAACATCGACTGTAGCTGATTGGTCATCTCTTCCATACCCGGAGGAGCCATGATCTCGACGCCCATCGGCGATGCAGCCAGATCGATTTCAATCTCTTTGTCGTCCAACTGGCCTTCACGCAATTTCTTACGGAATGACTGACGTGCGGAAGAGGGCTCAGCAGCGGCTTCTGATTGTCCCCAGTTGTTTTTCGCTGGTGGAATCAGCACGTCAAGAATACGCTCTTCCGCCATCTCTTCGGCGCGGTAACGATTCTTGTCGATAGCCTGCATGCGTACCATTTTCAGCGCAGAATCGGTCAGGTCGCGGATAATGGAATCCACTTCTTTACCGACATAGCCGACTTCGGTGAATTTAGTCGCTTCAACTTTGATAAACGGCGCGTTAGCCAGTTTAGCCAGACGACGAGCGATTTCGGTTTTACCGACGCCGGTCGGGCCGATCATCAGAATATTTTTTGGCGTGACTTCATGACGTAACTCTTCGTCCAGTTGCATGCGGCGCCAGCGGTTGCGCAGGGCGATTGCCACGGCACGCTTGGCGCCGTCCTGGCCGATGATAAATCTGTTGAGTTCGCTGACGATTTCGCGCGGAGTCATTTCAGACATAGTTAGGATCCTTACGCTTTGGACGGTAGTTCTTCAATGGTGAGATTATGGTTGGTGTAGATACAGATATCACCTGCAATGCCCAACGCTTTTTCCACGATATCGCGTGCGCCGATATCGGTATTTTCCAGCAGCGCGCGAGCGGCAGCCTGAGCGTAAGGACCACCTGAACCGATGGCAATAAGATCGTTCTCTGGCTGAATCACGTCACCGTTACCGGTGATAATCAGCGAGGCGTTTTCATCGGCGACCGCCAGCAGGGCTTCCAGCTTGCGCAGCATACGGTCGGTACGCCAGTCTTTCGCCAGTTCCACAGCCGCTTTCACCAGATGTCCCTGATGCATTTCCAGCTTACGTTCAAAGAGTTCAAACAGGGTGAAGGCATCTGCGGTGCCGCCAGCAAATCCGGCGATGACCTTGTCGTTGTAGAGACGACGCACTTTTTTGACGTTGCCTTTCATCACGGTATTGCCGAGAGTAGCCTGGCCATCACCGCCAATCACTACCTGGCCGTTGCGTCGTACACTTACTATTGTTGTCACGGGCAGACCCCTTGTTACAGTCGGAAGATGTCCCTGCACGCGTGGTGCAGGGCATTATGCAACAAGATATGGGGCGAGTTTGACGGGTTTCAACCCCCAACCGCGAGTGGAATGCAGTTTGAGTGGCCTGAACCACGCAGGCGCTTCAGCGTACTGTCGGCGCTTGCACGATTGTTGTACGGGCCAACCACCACGCGATTCCATCCGCCACCGGTGGTAATCCGGCTCTCAAATCCTTCGAATGCCAGTGCGGCACGAGCAGACTCAGCCTGGTCGGTGCCTTTGAAGGAACCGCACTGCACCATCCAGCTTTGTGTTTTCGGTTTCTCTTCTTTCTTCTCTTCTTTCGCCTTCGCCGTTTCCTGCGGTTTAGCCGCTTGTACCGGTGCCTGACGAACGGGTTCGCGCGTGACTGGCGCTACCGGTTGAGTTTGCTGCTGCTGCATGCGTGACTGCTGCTGCAACTGGTTTTGCTGCGACAGGCGCTGCTGCTGTTGCTTAGCCTGTTGCTGTTGTTGCTGCTGCTGAAGCGTTTGTTGGCGCTGAGCAGGTGTCTGCTCATTCCACGGTACTTCATTCAGCTGAGTCGGCGCCTGGCGCATATCGGCCTGCATCTGCTCCAGCAGCTGGCGCTGTTCATTGGTCAGTTGCGTCTGGGAGCGTACTTCGCCGCCGGCAGATGGCTCTTTCGGTATCGGCACACCAATCTGACGATTTTCCAGCTCTTTTATATAGCGCCAGCGCTCTTCAGGTTTTGGCGGCAGGCCATTACCTGTGGCTTTATGATCGGGAATGACCGGCACTTCCTCTTTTTTGTGATGGGCAATAAACCATAAGCCACCAACAAATGTGATCAATACCGCTGCAGCCAGAACCACCATCAGTTTGGATACACCTGATCCACTGCTGCGTTTTTTGCTGCGACTGTTACTCTTTTTGCGACGCGTCCCTGTCGAACGCCCGCGGCCTACATAATCTTTTTGTGCCACTATCGTTCCGCTAATATCAAATAAGAAAATGCACGCCGGGCAAGCGATGGTGAGCGGTGCTTAAGTCAGCACATTATCAGCCCGGCTATTAGCACGTCATGTTACTCAAGGGCTGGAAGTTTGACCAGCAGTGAGTCACCTAAGAATCTGCTGAATCTCACATTGGGATAAAACAGCCGGTTATTTATTACGCCCGGCGCGCGCGCTGCTGCCGCGAACTTTTAATTCAAAATCGAGCAGCCGCGACCCGTTACTGACCAGTTTTCCCTGTAACTGTTCCAGTAACAATAGCATCGCTTCGCGTCCAATATTAAAACGCGGCTGAGCGACGGTGGTCAGTGATGGGTCACTGTAGCGGGACAGCTCAATATCATCGAAGCCAACCAGCGAGATATCCTGCGGTACGCGCAAGCCCATGCTTTTCGCCTGCGACATGGCACCGAGCGCCATAATGTCGCTATGACAGAATAGCGCATCTGGCGGTTGTGGTAGCGCCATCAGCTGTTTAAATGCTGCTGAGCCCGCTTCAAACGTGAAATCACCACGCACAATATAGTCGGCATCGACGGCCAGGCCGTTACGGCGCAGCGCCTGAATATAGCCCTGCAGACGATAATGACAGAGTGGCATCTCTTCCGGCCCGGCAATACAGGCGATGCGACGATGGCCGAGCTGATGCAGATGACTGACCGCTTCAAAAGCGGCGGTCAGGTTATCAATATGCACCGTGGGTAACTCAAGTTCTGGCGCAAACTCATTGGCCATCACCATCGGCGGCAGATTACGCTGCTCTTCCACCCCGGTTTCAAACGGCAACTGCGAGCCAAGTAACACCATGCCGTCGATTTGTCGCGTCAGCATCAGGTTTAAAAATGATTTTTCCTGCTGATTCTGATGGGCGCAGTCACCAATCAACACCAGATAGCCTTCGGCGGCGGCAGTCACCTCCACGCCGCGAATAATCTCGCTGAAAAATGGGTCGCAAATATCCGGCACAATCACCAGGATGGTACGTGATTCACTGCGTTTAGCATTGCGCGCCAGCGCATGTGGGGAGTAGCCGACATCGATTACCGCTTGTTCAACTTTTTGCCGCGTTGCCGCTGAAACCTTTTCCGGATTCATCAGTGCGCGTGACACGGTGGCCGTTGAAACCCCTGCTCTTTCAGCCACATCTTTCATTGTAGCTGCCGTTGTCTCTGGATTGTGCTCCAACACTCTTCTCCTCACGCCAGCAAAGCTGACCTGACCAACTGGATTTTATGCGAACTATCATAGTCGTAGCGTGTCTGCGACTATTTGCGGATGACCATCACATTCTTAACAGATTGTGTTGAGATGCTGTTACTTAATTTGCATAAAAATTGTGACTTAATCGACTTTTTTCGATCCTTCTCGCAGAACCTTTACGGTTCTGGCTCTGCGATCAGCTTTCGCTGGGATCGACATCAAGCGTCCACTTGACCTTGCGCGACAGGGGCAGGGTGCTGACCAGCGGCAGGCTGGTTTTCAGCAGGCGCTGTAACAGCGCGCGTGAGGGATGCTGCAACAGTAGCTGCCAGCGATAACGACCACTGCGTTTTGCCAGCAGAGCGGGAACCGGGCCCATGGCCCACAGCGCCTCATCTTTTAACGGACTGGCTTCAAACAGGTTACGCAGCTGTTGCAGAAATGCGGCGGCCTGCTGATTGTCGTGATCTTCGGCGCGGATCAGTACATGGCTGGTATAGGGTGGTAAAAATACGCTTTTACGCTCCTGCAGCGTCTGGCTGGCAAAGGCGTCATAGCCCTGATGCAACAGCGTTTGCAGCAGAGGATGATCCGGGTGATGAGTTTGTAATAACACTTCGCCCTGTTTACCCGCGCGACCGGCACGCCCGGCAACCTGGGTATACAGCTGGGCGAAACGCTCTGCGGAACGGAAGTCGGCAGAGAACAGCGCGCCATCGACATCAAGTAGCGAAACCAGCGTAACATCAGGAAAGTGATGGCCTTTTGCCAGCATCTGGGTGCCCACCAGAATGCGTGCGCCGCCGCGATGTACCTCATTGAGATGTTGTTCCAGCGCGCCTTTGCGGCTGGTGGTATCACGGTCAATGCGTGACAGCGGTACGCCGGGAAACAGCGCGGAGAGGTTATGTTCCAGCTGCTCGGTTCCCAGACCGACCGGCACCAGGTGGGTGGAGCCGCACTGCGGACACTGGTGAGGCACCGGGCGCTGGCTGTCGCAGTGATGACAGCGCAGCTGGCGCTGGTTCTGATGCAGCGTGTAGTAGTGATCGCAGCGCTGACATTCGGCTATCCAGCCACATTCATGGCACAACAGCGCAGGCGAAAAGCCGCGGCGATTGAGAAACAGCAGTACCTGATTATCGGCTTGCAGGTGCTGACGAATTTTTTGAATCAGCGCCGGAGATAAGCCACCCTGCAACTTGACGCCTTTTAAATCGATCAGCTGCTGCGTCGCCTGACGCGCATTACCGGCACGTTTACTCAGGCTGAGCTGGCGATATTTGCCCATCTGCACGTTATGCAAGGTTTCCAGCGCTGGCGTCGCCGAGCCCATTACAATCGGAATGTCCTCTTCGCGCGCACGAAATACCGCCAGGTCACGCGCCTGATAGCGCCATCCCTCTTGCTGTTTGTAGGAACTGTCGTGTTCTTCATCGATAACGATGACACCCAGCCGGGCAAAAGGAGTGAACAGTGCGGAGCGAGTGCCAATGACGATAGCGGTTTCGCCACTGCGCGCGCGCAGCCAGACGGCAAGACGCTCGCTGTCGTTGAGTGCCGAATGCAGTACGTCGACGGGAGCATTAAAACGCTCGCGAAAGCGGGCGATGGTCTGCGGCGTCAGGCCAATTTCCGGCACCATAATCAGCGCCTGACGGCCACTGGCCAGCACGTTTTCCAGAATGCTGAGATACACCTCGGTTTTACCCGAGCCGGTAATGCCAGCCAGTAACCAGGCGGCAAAATGGTCATCTTCGCTACGGATCGCCCCGACGGCGGTTGCCTGCTCGGTATTCAGCCGCAGGCGTTCACCTTTTACCGCATAGTTGTCGCGCCAGTCGTCCGGCGCGCGTTGATGCTCACGCAGTTCACATAAGCCTTTAGCACGCAGCGATTGCAGAGTGGCATCCGTCAAATCCTGAGCGGTGACTTCATGACGATAGATTGGGCGCTGGCGCAGCGCGGCTAATGCCTGCTGCTGCTTTGGCGCACGCTTTAAGCTCTCGCTGGCGGTTTCACGACCCTGTTCAGTGATAAACCACTGCCAGAGCGGCGCCTCCAGTGCCGGTTTTCCCTGGCGCAGCAATACCGGGATGGCATGGAACAGCACTTCTCCTAACGGGTAATGATAATAGTCAGCCGCCCACAGCAGAATGCGCCACAGCGAAGGGGAAAACAGCGACTGCTGATCGAGTACTTCATGCACCGCTTTTAGCTGATCCAGCGGAAAGTCACTGCTTTCGCTCACGCCAACGACGATGCCGATGGCTTTACGTTTGCCAAAAGGGACGCTGACGCGTCCGCCAGTCACCACCTGCAGGTGGGCGGGCAACAGATAATCAAAATTGCGGGCAAGTGGAACCGGAAGCGCGACCTGAACAACGGGCATGAATTCATCCAGATGAAAAAAATGACGAGATAGTGTACACTGTGTAGTCTGGAATGTGCGGATTCGATTGCAGAGGGTGGTGATTTTCTGTATAGTTCGCCGCCTTTGATACCGCGTTTCAGTATCAATGACACCTAATTTTTTAATCTTCGTGTGGTGCCGGTGCAGGAAATTTCCTGGCACGGGAGAGCGACGCGGCCTTAACTGAGGTTTTCCCATGAAAAAAGGTATTCACCCAACTTACACTGAAATTACTGCTAAATGTTCTTGCGGTAACGAAATGAAAATCGGCTCAACTGTTGGCCGTGACCTGAACCTGGACGTTTGTGGCAAATGCCACCCGTTCTACACCGGTAAGCAGCGTGACGTTGCTAGCGGTGGCCGTGTTGACCGCTTCAACAAGCGTTTCAGCATTCCAGGCAGCAAAGCTTAATAAAACCGCTTACGGTTTTGTTAATAAGAAAAACCCGGCTTCGGCCGGGTTTTTTTATGGCTGGTATTCAGCAAAGTTAGCTTAAAGCGGAATTAATATTCCCAGGTATCCGGATCGACACCCATTTCACGCATAATCGCTTTTGCTGCTTCAGGGATTTCGTCGCTACGCTCTTTGCGTAAATCCACGTCATCCGGCAGCGGCTGTCCGGTAAAGGCGTGCAAAAAGGCTTCACACAGCAGCTCGCTATTCGTTGCATGACGCAAGTTGTTTACCTGACGGCGTGTACGCTCATCAGTTAAAATTTTGAGAACTTTCAGGGGGATAGAAACTGTTATTTTCTTAACCTGCTCGCTCTTCTTACCGTGCTCAGCGTAAGGGCTGATATATTCGCCGTTCCATTCAGCCATGGGTTACCTTAATAATTATCATTTAAAAGTGAAATTGTCGGAAATCAGCCAATTATGCCCGATCTTGCCGCTTCTCACTAATAAATGTCAGCGTTTTCTGCTTAACATCAAACAGTGATGCGCGTGGATTTCAGCCTGGCCAGACCCTGCATGTTACCCATTGCCGAATAACGGCAACCATTGGGAAACTGTTGGGCGTATGTCGCGTAATCTTAGCGGGTATTGACGCTTTGCTCAATCTATACGCAAAGACATTTAGATGTCCAGATGTATTGACGTCTATTGTCGTAATGCTATTCTGTACACCTTCTATTACTCTCCAGTCAGGAACAGTGAGCACCATGACGCGTAAACAGGCAACCATCGCAGTTCGCAGCGGTTTGAATGATGACGAGCAATATGGCTGCGTTGTCCCACCGATTCACCTCTCCAGCACCTATAACTTCACCGACTTCAACCAGCCGCGTGCCCATGACTATTCGCGTCGTGGTAATCCTACACGTGATGTGGTTCAGCGCGCATTAGCGGAGCTGGAAGGCGGTGCCGGCGCCGTGATGACCAACACCGGTATGTCCGCAATTCATCTGGTGTGTACTGTGTTCCTGAAGCCTGGCGATCTGCTGGTGGCCCCGCACGACTGTTACGGCGGCAGCTATCGCCTGTTTGACAGTCTGAGCAAGCGCGGTGCTTACCGGGTGAAGTTTGTCGATCAAAACGATGCGGCGGCATTGACGGCGGCACTGGCGGAAAAACCGAAGCTGGTACTGATTGAAAGCCCGAGCAATCCGCTGCTGCGGGTGGTGGATATCGCCGCAATCTGTCAAGCCGCACGTGAAGCAGGCGCGATCAGCGTGGTGGATAACACTTTCCTTAGTCCGGCATTGCAGAATCCGCTGGCACTGGGTGCTGACCTGGTGATCCACTCCTGCACCAAGTACCTGAATGGTCACTCGGATGTGGTTGCCGGCGCGGTGATTTCGAAAGATGCCGATACCGCCACTGAATTGGCGTGGTGGGCGAACAATATCGGCGTCACCGGCGCGGCATTTGACAGCTATCTGCTGTTGCGCGGTCTGCGCACCCTTGCACCACGCATGGCAGCGGCACAACGCAATGCGCTGGCAATTGTTGATTACCTGAAGCAACAACCTTTAGTGAAAAAGCTGTATCATCCTTCACTGCCGGAAAATACCGGCCATGAATACGCAGTACGACAACAACGTGGCTTTGGTGCCATGTTAAGTTTTGAGCTGAATGGTGATGAGCAGACGCTGCGTCGCTTCCTCAAAGCGCTGGAACTGTTTACCCTGGCAGAATCGCTGGGCGGCGTAGAAAGTCTGATCTCCCATACCGCGACCATGACCCATGCCGGTATGTCAGCGCAGGCGCGTGCCGAAGCGGGAATTTCAGAAACGTTGCTGCGTATTTCTGTCGGAATTGAGGATCACGAAGATTTAATAGCCGATCTGGATAATGCATTCCGGGTAGCGGCCGAGAGGTAATCATGAGTATTTCAGCAGTAGCAGGGACGCACAACGCGCGGCAATTGCATAAATTTGGCGGCAGCAGTCTGGCTGATGCCAAATGTTACCAGCGCGTGGCCGGTATTATGGCGGATTACAGTCAGCCGGGCGATCTGATGGTGGTTTCGGCCGCCGGTAGCACCACTAACCAGCTGATTAGCTGGTTGAAGTTAAGCCAAAGCGATCGCCTTTCGGCTCATCAGGTGCAACAAGCGCTGCGTCGCTATCAAAGCGAGCTGATCGGTGGCCTGCTGCCTGCTGAATACGCCGAACCGATGATTGCTGAGTTTATCCAGGATCTGGAAAAGCTGGCGGTCTTGCTGGATGGCAAAATTACCGATGCGATTTATGCCGAGGTGGTAGGGCACGGTGAAGTCTGGTCGGCACGCCTGATGGCGGCAGTGCTGAATCAACGTGATATGGCAGCCGTCTGGCTGGATGCGCGTGATTTTCTGCGCGCCGAGCGCGCGGCGCAGCCGCAGGTGGATGAAGGCAAATCCTGGCCACTGCTGCAACAGCTGATCGCCCAGCATCCGCATCAGCGCCTGGTGGTAACCGGCTTTATTTGTCGCAGTGATGCAGGGGAAACCGTGCTGTTGGGGCGTAACGGCTCGGACTACTCGGCCACACAAATTGGTGCGCTGGCGGGTGCATCGCGCGTCACCATCTGGAGTGATGTCGCCGGGGTCTACAGCGCTGACCCGCGTAAAGTGAAAGATGCCTGTTTGCTGCCGCTGCTGCGACTGGATGAAGCCAGTGAACTGGCGCGTTTAGCGGCACCGGTATTGCATACTCGTACGCTTCAGCCGGTTTCAGGTAGCGACATCGATCTGCAATTGCGTTGCAGTTATCAGCCAGAGCAGGGTTCGACCCGCATTGAGCGTGTGCTGGCTTCGGGTACCGGTGCGCGTATTGTCACCAGCCATGATGATGTTTGCCTGATTGAATTCCAGGTTCCGCCTCAGCACGATTTTAAAACACTGCACAAAGAGGTCGATCTGCTGCTGAAGCGCGCGCAGCTGCGTCCACTGGCTACCGGTGTGCATCCTGACCGTAACCTTTTGCAGTTGTGCTACACCTCCGAAGTGGTTAACAGCGCGCTGGATGTGCTGCAGGACGCCGCTTTGCCTGGCCATCTTCAGCTGCGTGACGGGCTGGCGCTGGTGGCGCTGGTGGGGGCAGGCGTCAGCCGCAACCCGCTGCACAGCCACCGTTTCTGGCAACAGATCAAAGATCAGCCGGTAGAGTTTATCTGGCAATCAGAAGACAGCATCAGCCTGGTGGCGGTGCTGCGTGTTGGACCGACCGCACATCTGGTTCAGGGTTTACATCAGTCGCTGTTCCGCGCCGAAAAACGCATTGGCTTGATGCTGTTTGGCAAAGGCAATATTGGTTCGCGCTGGTTAGAGCTGTTTGCCCGCGAGCACGAAATAATTTCTGCCCGTACCGGTTTTGAGTTTGTGCTGGCCGGGGTGGTGGACAGCCGCCGTAGCCTGCTGAGCTATGATGGACTGGATGCCAGCCGTGCGCTGGCGTTTTTTGAAGATGAAGCGGTTGCACAGGATGAAGAGTCGCTGTTCCTGTGGATGCGCGCGCACCCGTTCGACGACTTAGTGGTGCTGGATGTGACGGCCAGTGCACCGCTGGCCGATCAGTATCTCGACTTCGCCAGCCACGGTTTTCACGTGATCAGTGCCAATAAGGTGGCCGGTGCTGCCTGTAGCAATACCTGGCGTCAGATTCGCGATGCTTTTGCCAAAACCGGTCGCCACTGGCTGTATAACGCCACGGTAGGCGCGGGTTTACCGGTTAACCATACGGTGCGCGATCTGCGCGAAAGCGGCGACAGTATTCTGGCTATCAGTGGAATTTTCTCCGGCACGCTGTCGTGGCTGTTCCTGCAGTTTGATGGCACGGTGCCGTTTACCGAGCTGGTGGATCAGGCGTGGCAGCAGGGCTTAACGGAGCCGGATCCGCGTGTTGACCTTTCGGGTCAGGACGTGATGCGCAAGCTGGTTATCCTGGCGCGTGAAGCGGGCTATGATATTGAGCCGGATCAGGTGCGGGTCGAGTCGCTGGTGCCAGCCGGTTGTGAAAATGATTCGGTCGATCACTTCTTCGAAAATGGTGATGCGCTGAATGACCAGATGTCACAGCGTCTGGAAGCTGCGCAGGAGCTGGGGCTGGTGTTGCGCTATGTGGCCCGTTTTGATGCCAATGGTAAGGCACGCGTTGGTGTGGAAGCAGTACGACCGGAGCATCCTCTGGCCTCATTGCTGCCGTGCGATAACGTCTTTGCCATTGAAAGCCGCTGGTATCGTGATAATCCACTGGTGATCCGCGGTCCGGGTGCCGGGCGTGATGTCACTGCCGGGGCAATTCAGTCAGATATCAATCGTCTGGCGCAGCTGCTGTAGTTCTTTTTACTCTTCTTTCAGTGGCCGGTTATCCCGGCCATTTTCATCTAATCTCCGCCATCCTGAATCTCTTTCACCTTGATTGAGGATTTGTCACGCCTGTTGATCATTTTTATGTTGACGATTTCATCGCGATAGTTCAATTTAAGTGTCTGGACGTCTAAACGTATGGATGTTCAACTTACGCAGCAATAATCATAAGAAGCGATGGATGAGGTAACCGGATATGAGTTTTTTCCACGCCAATCAGCGCGAAGCGCTGAATCAAAGTCTGGCAGAGCTGAACGGGCAAATTAATGTCTCTTTTGAATTTTTTCCGCCACGCACCAGTGAAATGGAACAAACTCTCTGGAGCTCGATCGATCGTTTAAGCAGTCTGAAACCGAAATTTGTTTCGGTCACATACGGGGCTAACTCTGGCGAGCGGGACCGTACGCACAGCATCATTAAAGGCATTAAAGATCGCACCGGTCTGGAAGCGGCACCGCATCTGACCTGTATCGACGCATCTCGTGATGAGTTGCGCACTATCGCCCAGGATTACTGGAATAACGGTATTCGTCATATTGTGGCACTGCGCGGCGATTTACCGCCGGGCGGCGGCAAGCCGGAGATGTACGGCGCCGATTTAGTGGCATTGCTGCGTGAAGTGGGTGACTTTGATATTTCAGTAGCAGCTTACCCGGAAGTGCATCCGGAAGCGAAAAGCGCGCAGGCCGACCTGATTAACCTGAAGCGTAAAATTGATGCCGGGGCTAATCGCGCCATCACTCAGTTTTTCTTTGATGTTGAGAGCTATCTGCGCTTTCGCGATCGCTGCGTAGCGACCGGCATTGACGTTGAAATCGTGCCGGGCATTCTGCCAGTGTCTAACTTTAAGCAGCTACAGCGTTTTGCCACCATGACTAACGTACGTGTTCCGGGCTGGATGACGGCGATGTTTGCGGGGCTGGATGATGACCCTGAGACGCGCAAAATGGTCGGTGCCAATGTGGCGATGGATATGGTGAAGATCCTCAGCCGTGAAGGGGTGAAAGATTTCCACTTCTATACGCTGAACCGTGCTGAGTTGAGCTACGCGATTTGCCATACGCTGGGCGTGCGTCCGGGATTGGCCGCGGTATAAAGATTAAGGGCGGCATAGAGCCGCCCTTGGATTTTAAGGCCTGTCAGCCAGTGTTACGCATCCCGGCTGCGACACCGGCGATAGTTACCATCAGCGCCTGCTCGACGCGGGCATCAGGTTCACTACCTTGTTCTTCCTGCTGACGCGAACGATGCAACAGCTCGGCCTGCAGTACGTTCAGTGGGTCGGTGTAGACATTACGCAGCGCGATAGATTCCGCAATCCACGGCTGATCCTCCATCAAATGTGAGTCATTGGCGATGGTCAGTACCGCTTTAATATCAGACTCCAACTGGTCGCGCAGCTGTTTGCCCAGCGGCCACAATGATTTATCCACCAGACGCTGATCGTAATATTCTGCCAGCCACAGATCAGCTTTAGAGAACACCATTTCCAGCATCCCCAGACGAGTTGAGAAGAATGGCCAGTCACGGCACATGGCTTCCAGCTGATCCTGATGACCTTCTTCCATCGCTTTATGCAGCGCTGCACCGGCACCCAGCCAGGCAGGCAGCATCAGACGGTTTTGTGTCCAGGCGAAGATCCAGGGAATGGCACGCAGTGACTCTACGCCACCGGTTGGGCGGCGCTTCGCCGGACGTGAGCCGAGTGGCAATTTACCCAGTTCCAGTTCCGGCGTTGCCGAGCGGAAGTAAGGAACGAAGTCCTCATTTTCACGCACATAACCACGGTACATTTCGCAGGAGACTGCCGACAGCTGATCCATAATGCTGCACCACTCATTTTTCGGTTCCGGCGGTGGCAGCAGGTTAGCCTCCAGAATCGCACCGGTATACAGCGAAAGGCTGGAGATGGTGACTTCCGGCAAGCCATACTTAAAGCGGATCATCTCACCCTGTTCGGTCACGCGCAGGCCGCCTTTCAGGCTACCCGGCGGTTGTGACAGCAGTGCCGCATGGGCCGGTGCGCCGCCGCGGCCAATGGTGCCGCCACGTCCGTGGAACAGCGTCAGCGCGATACCAGCCTTCTCACAGGTTTTGATCAGCGCATCCTGAGCCTGATACTGCGCCCATGATGCCGCCATCACACCGGCGTCTTTCGCTGAATCAGAATAGCCAATCATCACCATCTGTTTGCCCTGAATAAAGCCGCGATACCAGTCAATGTTTAACAGCTGGCTCATGACGTCATTGGCATTATTCAAATCATCAAGGGTTTCAAACAGCGGGGCGACCGGCATCGCATAGGTGATACCGGCTTCTTTCAACAGTAAGTGAACCGCCAGAACATCTGAGGGCGTCTTCGCCATCGAGATGACGTAAGCGGCGATAGAGCCTTTCGGTGCTTCTGCCGCGACGCGACAGGTATCCAATACTTCACGGGTATCGGCGCTCGGTTCCCACTGGCGCGGTAACAGTGGACGTTTTGAATTCAGTTCACGCACCAGGAAAGCCTGCTTATCGGCTTCAGACCAGCTTTCATAATCGCCGAGACCCAGATAGCGCGTCACCTCGGCAATCGCTTCGGTATGGCGGGTGCTTTCCTGACGGATATCAATACGCACCAGCGGCACACCAAAGCATTTCACCCGGCGCATCGTATCCAGCAGCTGTCCGTTGGCGATGATGCCCATGCCACAAGCTTGCAGTGACTGATAGCAAGCGTAGAGCGGGTCCCACAGCTGTTCGTTAGAGATCAGCAGATCAGCAGGACGCGGCGGACGTTCGCCTTTCAGGCGGCGTTCGAGGTAAGCCTGGGTATTCGTCAGCTGGCTGCGCAGGTTTTTCATGATCTCGCGATACGGTTCGAGCGCTTCCGGATTACCGCAAAGTTGACGTACTTCATCATTACATTCAGACATCGACAGTTCGGAAACCAGCACGGCAATATCACGCAGGAACAGGTCGGTGGCTTTCCAGCGGCTGAGTTGCAGCACGTGGCGGGTAATGTCGGAGGTCACATTCGGGTTACCGTCGCGGTCGCCGCCCATCCAGGAGGTGAACTGCACCGGCACAAAGTCGACCGGCAGCTTGTAGCCAAACGATGCTTCAACCTGTTCATTCAGTTCTCGCAGGAAGCTTGGTACGCCTTCCCACAGGCTGTTTTCCACCACCGCAAAGCCCCATTTGGCTTCATCAACCGGTGATGGGCGATATTTACGGATTTCATCGGTGTGCCAGGCCTGGGCAACCAGCTGACGCAGGCGGCGCATAATCTGGCCGCGATCGTAATCAGAGAGATCGTTATGGTCGAGCTGCTTCAGGCAGGTATTCACCTCGACCAGTTTATGAATCAGGGTACGGCGGGTGATTTCAGTCGGGTGTGCAGTCAGCACCAGCTCCAGTGACAGCGACTCGATCGCTTCACGGATTGCGCTTTCGGTCAGATTGGGCTGTTGTTTCAGGTGCTCAAAGGATCTGGACAGCATCTCGGGATGATTAGCGCCTTCACCTTTCGGGGAAATAGTGTGGTATTGCTCGGCGGTATTGGTCAGATTCAGAAACTGACTGAACGCGCGGGCGACCGGCAGCAGTTCATCATTCGACAGATTTTGCAGCGTATTGAGCAATTCCTGACGGTGAGCGTCATTTCCCGCACGGGATGACTTGGAGAGTTTACGGATGGTTTCCACCCGGTCGAGGATGTTCTCTCCCAAAGCATCCTTGATGGTATCCCCGAGCAGTTTGCCGAGCATACTGACATTACTTCGCATTGCGGAATATTGTTCGTTCATATGACCCCTGACACCCTTATATTTTTTGTAACTTTATTTCACCCAGACGGGCATAACTTCGTCTTTTATCTAGCCATGTAACTATCCATTCGTCAATTGACTTAATTGAGCAGCATCCTGATGCTAAATGACGGTAATTTATGAAATTTAATTACATCAAAGCGAGATAAGTTATTCTTATCACTAAACACGGGATAAATCTGGGGCAAGTGGCTGGTTTTACAGATATTTACCCCATTGTCGCTTAGTGATGGCAAAAGTGATGCACCACCTGAGCGATTAGCTCACGAGTGGGCTTAATAAATGCCGTATCGATAAATTCATCGGGCTGATGCGCCTGATTAATTGAGCCTGGACCCAGAACCAGCGTTGGGCAAATCTGTTGAATAAACGGCGCTTCGGTACAGTAGTTAACCACTTCGGTGGGCGTCCCTAACAGTTTCTCGACTACCTGCACCAGTTGATGATCGGGCGGACATTCATAGCCCGGAATCGGCGGATGCAACTCACCTACCGTCAGGCGACCCGGCCAGCGCTCACTTACCGGTGCCAGCGCTTCGTTTAACAAGCCATCAAGATCGCTCAGCGTCAGGCCAGGCAACGGACGAATATCCATATGCAGCTCGCAGCAGGCGCAGATACGGTTTGCCGCATCACCACCATTAATATGGCCGAAATTCATCGTCGGATAGGGAATTGCAAACCCATCGTGATGGTAGCGCTCTTTCAGCGTGTTACGCAGATTCATCAGATGGCCAATCGCATCGTGCATCAGTTCAATCGCATTGACGCCACGACCTGGATCGCTGGAGTGGCCTGATTGCCCCTCAATGCGAATAGCGTGTGACAGGTGGCCTTTGTGCGCGCGCACCGGCTTCAGTGACGTCGGCTCACCAATAATCGCGCAGTCCGGGCGCAGCGTGGTGGATTCCGAGAAATAGCGCGCGCCAGCCATGGTGGTTTCTTCATCGGCAGTCGCGAGGATATACAGCGGTTTTGTTAACGTTGAGACATCGACATCACGCAACGCATCAAGAATAAACGCAAAGAAACCTTTCATGTCGGCGGTGCCGAGGCCGTACAGCTTATTGTCGTGTTCGGTCAGGGTGAAAGGATCGCGCGTCCAGCGGCCGTCGTCATACGGCACGGTATCGCTGTGACCGGCTAACAGCAGGCCGCCAGCACCGAGACCGCTCTTCGCCAGCATATTGAATTTATGGCGAGTACCGGGTACCGGCTGAACCTCCACGCTGAAGCCAAGGTCGCGAAACCAACCGGCCAGCAAATTGATTAAAGTTTCATTACTCTGATCGAGCGCGCTGTCGGTAGCACTGATTGATGGTATCGCGATCAACTGGCGGTATAGTTCAATAAAAGGGGGTAATTTTGTCTTCACTGTTGACAGTCCTTGGGTTAGGATAGTATCAATATTCATGCATTAATAGTGAATAAAAATACATTAACGTCAGGCTTTAGGGAACGGTTAAATGTGCCCTGAACAAATAAACGCCTGGCATCGTGGGTCAGAAGCCTAAACGGCTGCAACCCGGAATTTGGTGACTGTAAAAAGGTATACAGCCTGATGTTGAATACGCTGATTGTTGGTGCCAGCGGTTATGCTGGTGTAGAGCTTGCGACCTATCTGAATCGCCATCCGCATATGAACATAACCGCTTTAGCGGTTTCAGCGCAAAGCCCGGATGCAGGAAAATTACTCTCCGAGCTTCATCCGCAGCTGAAAGGCATCGTTGATATGCCTTTACAGCCGCTGAGTGATGCTGCCGAGTATGCTGGCAAGGTTGATGTGGTATTCCTCGCCACCGCCCACGAGGTCAGCCACGACCTGGCGCCTGAATTCCTGAAAGCCGGCTGTGTGGTGTTCGATCTCTCTGGCGCTTTCCGCGTAAACGATGAGAACTTCTACACCCAATACTACGGTTTTACCCATCAGCATCAGCAGTGGCTGGATAAAGCTGTTTATGGCCTGGCCGAGTGGCAGCACGACAGAATTAAAGAAGCGCAGCTGATTGCGGTGCCGGGATGCTATCCGACCGCGGCTCAGCTGGCGCTGAAGCCGTTGATCGAAGCCGATCTGCTGAATCGCGATCAGTGGCCGGTGATCAATGCCACCAGTGGCGTCAGCGGTGCCGGTCGTAAGGCCAGTATTAACACCAGTTTCTGCGAAGTGAGCCTGCAACCCTACAACCTGTTTGCTCATCGCCATCAGCCGGAAATCGCTGAACATCTGGGGATGCCGGTAATTTTTAACCCGCATCTGGGCAATTTCCCGCGCGGTATTCTGGAAACTATTACCTGTCGCCTGAAAGCCGGCATCAGCCGTGAAGATGTGGCGGAAGCGTTGCACAACGCCTATCACGACAAACCACTGGTGCGTCTGCATGACAAGAACCTGCCAGCGCTAAAATCTGTGATTGGTCTGCCGTTCTGCGATATTGGTTTTGCCGTACAGGGCGAGCATGTGATCCTCGTTGCGGCGGAAGATAACCTGCTGAAAGGCGCGTCTTCGCAGGCGGTGCAGTGTCTGAATATCCGTTTCGGTTTCCCTGAAACGCTGTCACTTATTTAACTGACGAGTTTGAGAACATTATGACCAATCCACTCATTATCAAACTGGGCGGTGTGTTACTGGACAGTGAAGAGGCGCTGGCGCGACTGTTTGACGCGCTGGTGACTTATCGTGAATCTCACCAGCGTCCGCTGTTAATCGTGCATGGCGGTGGCTGTCTGGTGGATGAACTGATGAAGAAACTGGCGCTGCCGGTTCAGAAGAAAAATGGCCTGCGGGTGACGCCTGCCGATCAGATCGACATCATCACCGGTGCGCTGGCAGGAACCGCCAACAAAACGCTGCTGGCGTGGGCGAAGAAATATGCTATCAATGCTGTTGGCCTGTGTCTCGGTGACGGCAATAGCGTTAACGTGACGCAACTTGATGAATCACTGGGGCATGTTGGTAATGCGACGCCAGGTTCCCCGGTGTTAATTAATACCCTGCTGGCGGCTAATTTCTTGCCGGTAGTGAGCTCAATTGGCATTACTGATGCTGGCGAACTGATGAACGTCAATGCTGACCAGGCGGCGACGGCGCTGGCTGCCACGCTCGGTGCTGACCTGATTCTGCTCTCTGACGTCAGCGGTATTCTGGATGGCAAAGGTCAGCGCATCGAAGAGATGACCGCCGCGAAAGCCGAGCAGCTGATTGCGCAGGGCATTATTACCGATGGCATGATTGTTAAAGTTAACGCCGCTCTCGATGCTGCCCGTACGCTGGGACGTCCGGTCGATATCGCCAGCTGGCGTAACGCTGAACAGTTGCCAACTTTATTTAACGGTGTGTCCATTGGCACCCGGATTCTCGCATAACGAAACGTTTTATATTCAAGGATTAAAAGATGCAAAACCAAGGCATTAAGAAAATCGTTCTGGCTTACTCCGGCGGTCTGGATACCTCAGCAATCATTCCATGGCTGAAAGAGAATTACGGCGACTGCGAAGTGGTCGCATTTGTTGCCGATATCGGTCAGGAGCGTGGCGATCTGGAAGGCGTTGAGCAAAAAGCGCTGCAGTCGGGCGCATCCGAGTGCCATGTAGTCGATCTGCGTGAAGAGTTTATCCGCGATTACGTCTATCCGGTGCTGCAAACCGGTGCGCTGTACGAAGGCACTTATTTGCTGGGTACTTCAATGGCGCGTCCAATCATTGCTAAAGCCCAGGTTGAGCTGGCACTGAAAGTGGGTGCTGATGCACTGTGCCACGGCGCGACCGGCAAAGGTAACGACCAGGTGCGTTTTGAAACCACCTATACCGCGCTGGCACCCCAGCTGAAAGTTGTGGCTCCATGGCGTGAGTGGAACCTGCGTTCCCGTGAAGCCCTGCTGGATTACCTGAAAGAGCGTAACATCCCGACCACCGCGTCACTGGAAAAAATCTATAGCCGTGATGAAAACGCCTGGCACATCTCGACCGAGGGTGGCGTGCTGGAAAGCCCGTGGAATGCACCAAACAAAGATTGCTGGGTCTGGACCGTTGATCCGCTGGAAGCACCGGATCAGCCTGAGCAGGTCACCATCAAAGTCGAAAAAGGCTGTGTAGTGGCGGTAAACGGCGAAGCACTTAGCCCGTTCCAGTGCCTGGAAAAACTGAATGTGATCGGCGCCAAACACGGCGTGGGTCGTATTGATATCGTGGAAAACCGTCTGGTGGGTATCAAATCTCGCGGTTGCTACGAAACGCCTGGCGGCACCATTATGGTCAACGCCCTGCGCGCGGTTGAGCAGCTGGTTCTGGATCGCGACAGCTTCAAATGGCGTGAGCAGCTGGGCCTGGAAATGTCTTACGTAGTATACGATGGCCGCTGGTTCGCGCCACTGCGTAAATCCCTGCAGGCTTCCGCTGAAGCACTGGCTGAAGAAGTGAACGGTGAAGTGGTTCTGCAACTGTACAAAGGCCAGGTGACTGCGATTCAGAAAAAATCGCCGAACAGCCTGTACTCTGAAGAGTTTGCGACTTTTGGCGAAGACGAAGTGTATGACCACCGTCACGCGGGCGGCTTTATCCGTCTGTTCTCGCTCTCTTCACGCATCCGTGCACTGAACGAAAAGAAATAATTCGAACTCTGTAGTGGGCGGCGTTTTCGCCGCCCGTCTTAATGGCAATACCTATTCATTTTTATCAAACGGAGCAATAACATGGCACTTTGGGGTGGACGGTTTACTCAGGCAGCAGATCAACGTTTCAAGCTTTTCAACGACTCGCTGCGCTTCGACTATCGTCTGGCAGAACAGGATATTGTCGGTTCCGTCGCCTGGTCCAAAGCGCTGGTAACGGTTAACGTGCTGACCGAGGACGAACAGCAGCAGTTAGAACAGGCATTAACCGTGTTGCTGGAAGAAGTGCGTGCGAATCCGCAGCAGATTCTCGAAAGCGATGCAGAAGATATTCACAGCTGGGTGGAAGGGCGTTTAATCGATAAAGTCGGCGCGCTGGGTAAGAAACTCCACACTGGCCGTAGCCGTAACGATCAGGTCGCTACCGACCTGAAGCTCTGGTGTAAAACCGAGGTCAGCGAATTGCTGAGCGCCACGCGTCAGCTGCAGCAGGCGCTGGTCGCCACTGCCGAAGCTAATCAGGATGCCGTGATGCCTGGTTATACCCACCTGCAACGCGCGCAGCCGGTTACCTTTGCTCACTGGTGTCTGGCGTATGTTGAGATGCTGGCGCGTGATGAGAGCCGCCTGCAGGACACCCTGAAGCGCCTTGACGTCAGCCCACTGGGCTGTGGTGCGTTGGCCGGTACCGCCTATGAAATCGATCGTGAGCAGCTGGCGGGCTGGTTAGGCTTTGCGTCGGCAACCCGTAACAGTCTGGATACCGTTTCCGACCGCGACCACGTGTTAGAGCTTCTCTCCAATGCCTCAATCGGCATGGTGCACCTGTCGCGTTTCGCTGAAGATCTGATTTTCTTCAATACCGGTGAAGCCGGCTTTGTTGAGCTGTCCGACCGTGTGACGTCCGGCTCCTCGCTGATGCCACAGAAGAAGAATCCGGATGCGCTGGAGCTGATTCGCGGTAAATGTGGCCGCGTACAGGGCGCACTGACCGGCATGATGATGACGCTGAAAGGTCTGCCGCTGGCTTATAACAAAGATATGCAGGAAGACAAAGAAGGGCTGTTTGATGCGCTCGATACCTGGTCCGACTGTCTGCATATGGCGGCGCTGGTGCTGGATGGCATTCAGGTGAAGCGTCCACGTTGCCAGGAAGCGGCGGAGCAGGGTTATGCTAATGCGACTGAACTGGCGGATTATCTGGTTGGTAAAGGCGTGCCATTCCGTGAAGCGCACCATATTGTCGGTGAAGCGGTAGTGGAAGCGATTCAACAGGGTGTGGCGCTGGAAGCACTGAAACTGGCTGATTTGCAGAAATTCAGCAGCGTGATTGGCGATGATGTCTATCCGTTCCTTGCGCTGCAATCCTGCCTCGATCAGCGTAATGCCAAAGGTGGCGTCTCTCCGCATCAGGTTGCCCTGGCGATTACTGAAGCGAAACAACGTTTGGGCTAAGCGCATAACGGAAGGGAGCCGTAAAAGGCTCCCTTAAGCTATCTGTTACGCAGTGGCGAAGAACTGCTCCAGATCGTCACTACCACCGATATGGCGACCGCCAATAAACACCTGTGGTACGGTGGCGCGGCCGGTTACGGCGCGCAGGCTGACGGTGGTGGCATCCTGACCCAGCACGATCTCTTCGTACTGAATGCCCCGGTCCAGCAGCATCTGTTTCGCTTTGGTGCAGAACGGACAACCGGGTTTAGTAAACAGTGACACTGATTCCTGCACTTTAAATTCTGGTGCCAGGTAGCGCAGCATGGTATCCGCATCGGAAACTTCAAACGGGTCACCCGGTTTGTTTGGTTCAACAAACATCTTCTCTACCACACCGTTACGCACCAGCATTGAATAACGCCATGAGCGCGGGCCAAATCCGAGATCGGCTTTCTCAACCAGCATCTCCATGCCACGGGTAAAGTCACCGTTGCCATCAGGAATAAAGGTGATGTTGTTGGCATGCTGATCGGCTTTCCACGCGTTCATCACGAAGGTGTCATTCACCGAAACGCACAGAATGCTGTCGACGCCGTGCTGAGCGAATACGCTGGACAGCTCGTTATAGCGTGGCAGGTGGCTCGACGAACAGGTCGGGGTAAATGCACCTGGCAGTGAAAACACGATTACCGTTTTATCTTTAAACAGCTCATCAGTTGTAACGTCGATCCAGCGATCGCCCTGACGCGTATGAAAAGTGACCTGCGGGATGGACTTACCTTCCTGACTTGCAAACATAAAGTACCTCGCGGTTAAGATTAATGAATTTGGCCCTTGCCTGAATGCTGAACATTATTGCTTTATCAGCTTGATAGGGATAATCGTTGATTGCTATCCTATCTATCGCCACGGACTATCGTGGCTCGGAGGATAAAATGAATATTCGTGATCTTGAATATCTGGTGGCGTTAGCCGAGCACCGTCATTTTCGACGTGCTGCCGATTCCTGCCATGTCAGTCAGCCAACGCTGAGTGGCCAGATTCGTAAACTGGAAGATGAATTAGGCGTCATGCTGCTGGAGCGCACCAGCCGTAAAGTACTTTTCACGCAGGCGGGTTTGCTGCTGGTGGATCAGGCGCGCACCGTGCTGCGTGAAGTGAAAGTACTGAAAGAGATGGCGAGCCAACAGGGCGAGGCGATGTCCGGGCCACTGCATATCGGCCTGATTCCAACCGTTGGGCCTTATTTGCTGCCACAAATTGTGCCGATGCTGCACCAGACTTTTCCCAAGCTGGAAATGTATCTGCATGAATCTCAGACCCAGCAGCTGCTGGCGCAACTCGACAGCGGTAAGCTGGACTGCGCGATCCTGGCGTTGGTCAAAGAGAGCGAAGCCTTTATTGAGGTGCCGTTATTCGACGAGCCAATGAAACTGGCGATCTATGCCGATCATCCATGGCACGATCGCGATCGTGTGCCGATGTCCGATCTGGCGGGTGAAAAGCTGCTGATGCTGGAGGACGGTCACTGTCTGCGCGATCAGGCGATGGGCTTCTGTTTCCAGGCGGGTGCCGATGAAGATACGCATTTCCGGGCCACCAGTTTAGAGACGCTGCGCAATATGGTGGCGGCAGGCAGCGGTATTACGCTGTTACCTTCACTGGCGGTGCCGAAAGAGCGCGTGCGTGATGGCGTCTGCTATCTGTCGTGCTACAAGCCGGAACCGCAGCGCACGATTGCGCTGGTCTATCGCCCTGGCTCGCCACTGCGCAGCCGTTATGAACAGCTGGCAGAGGCGATTCGCACCCATATGCAGGGTGTGATGGGCAGTAGCTTAAAACAGGCGGTTTAAGCCGTTCAGTGCCGCTACCCGATAGGCTTCCGCCATCGTCGGATAGTTAAAGGTGGTATTCACGAAGTATTCAATCGTGTTGCCACCATTTTTTTGCTCCATGATCGCCTGACCGATATGAATAATCTCGGCGGCGCGCTCACCAAAGCAGTGAATGCCTAAAATCTCTTTGGTTTCGCGATGGAACAGGATCTTCAGGCTACCAACGTGCATACCCACAATCTGCGCACGCGCCAGATGTTTAAACTGCGCACGACCCACTTCATATGGCACTTTCATCGCCGTCAGCTGCTGTTCGGTTTTACCGACAGAACTGATTTCCGGAATGGTATAAATCCCGGTTGGGATATCCTCAATCAGATGGGCTGAAGCTTCACCTTTAATGATCGCCTGTGCTGCAATGCGCCCTTGATCGTAGGCCGCCGACGCAAGGCTTGGATAACCGATCACGTCACCGACCGCGTAAATATGCGGCTGGGCAGTCTGATACATACTGTTAACCTTCAGCAGGCCACGGCTGTCGGCTTCCAGACCCACCTTGTCCAGCGAGAGCGAATCAGTGTTACCGGTACGGCCATTGGCATACAGCAGGCAATCAGCTTTCACTTTCTTGCCGGATTTCAGATGCACAATCACGCCATCCTGTACGCCTTCTACTTTCTCAAACTCTTCGTTGTGACGAATCACCACGCCGCTGTTCCAGAAGTGGTAAGAGAGCGAGTCGGACATCTCCTGATCGAGGAATGCCAGCAGACGATCGCGAGTGTTAATCAGATCGACTTTGACATTCAGGCCACGGAAGATCGATGCGTATTCACAGCCGATCACCCCGGCACCATAAATGATCACATGGCCCGGCTCATGATGCAGATTGAGGATCGAGTCGGAGTCATAAATGCGCGGATGGGTAAAGTCGACTTCGGCCGGATGATACGGGCGTGACCCACAGGCGATAACAAATTTCTCTGCGGTCAGGCGGTCAGTAGTGCCGTCAGGAAAGACAATTTCAACGGTGTTGGCATCAACAAACTGGGCATCGCCCTGAAACAACTCGCAATGGTTGCGCTCATAAAAACCCTGACGCATGCGGGTTTGCTGGCTGATAACGTTTTCGGTGTGGTTAAGAATGTCAGCAAATGAGGAGCGAAGCAGGCGGCTGTGGTCACTGTAAAGCGGGTTCTGATTGAATTCGATGATGCGGCTTACAGCGTGACGGAGCGCTTTCGACGGGATGGTTCCCCAGTGGGTACAGCCACCGCCGATATTGTGAAAGCGCTCGATTACCGCGATACGCGCTCCCTGTTTAACCAGGCCCATGGCGGCACCCTCGCCACCAGGACCTGAGCCAATGACTATGGCATCGTAATCGTAAGACTGTTGCATACCAGTACGTCCTATATTTTATCTACATTTTTACAACGAGATTCTAACATCTCATTGCAGACATCCCAATTGTATCAGCGATTTTTGCCTCGATTTGACAAAGCGTGAGGTTAACAAGCGTTGACAAAGTTGATAGGACTGTACGCTGAAAAGTTTGCTATAGTTCCGCTTCGGCAGGACAAACAGGCACAACCATGGGCGTCAGAGCACAACAAAAAGAACGTACACGGCGTTCGCTCATTGAAGCGGCATTCAGTCAGCTGAGTGCCGAAAGAAGTTTCGCCAGCCTGAGCCTGCGAGAAGTTGCGCGCGAAGCGGGAATCGCGCCGACATCATTTTATCGTCACTTTCGTGATGTAGATGAGTTAGGGTTGACCATGGTCGACGAGAGCGGTCTGATGCTGCGTCAGTTGATGCGTCAGGCTCGTCAGCGTATTGCCAAAGGCGGCAGCGTTATTCGCACCTCGGTCTCTACTTTTATGGAGTTTATCGGCAACAATCCCAACGCTTTTCGCCTGTTATTACGCGAGCGTTCGGGTACTTCTGCCGCTTTCCGTGCCGCTGTGGCGCGGGAGATACAACATTTTATCGCTGAACTGGCGGATTATCTTGAGCTGGAAAACCGTATGCCGCGCAGTTTCACCGAAGCGCAGGCCGAGGCAATGGTTATTATTGTCTTTAACGCCGGTGCAGAGGCGCTGGACATCGATGTCGCGCAGCGCCGTCAGCTCGAAGAGCGACTGGTGTTACAGCTGCGCATGATCTCGAAAGGTGCGTATTACTGGTATCGCCGTGAGCAAGAGAGGCTGGCGGTCACTTTAGCATCAAATGATTAAGCTGGTTGATAAGGATAATGAAATGACTGAACCGACCCACCGGGATAAAGGAACACTAGTTTTAGCGTTTATTACTGGCCTGTCGATAAATGGTTCTTTTTCGGTGCTTTTTAGCTCCATTGTGCCGTTTTCAATCTTTCCGCTGATTGCGTTGGGTCTTGCCGCCTGGTGTCTGCATCAGCGTTATCTCAACCGCGCGATGCCTGATGGCATGCCTTCGCTGGCCGCCGCATTTTTCCTGCTGGGCATTCTGCTGTATAGCGCGATTGTGCGTGCGGAGTATCCGGATATTGGATCGAATTTTGTGCCGACCATTTTGATGGTGGCGTTGATCTTCTGGATTGGGCTGCGTATTAAAGCCGGCAGAAAATAACAGCGTAAAACGGCGAACTCGGTTCGCCGTTACTGTTTTTTAGCGGCGAGTCAGCAGCACACCGCATTCCATATGATGGGTATACGGGAACTGATCAAACAGTGCCAGGCGTGTCACATCGTGGGTTTGCGACAGCGTTTGCAGGTTAGCGCTCAGTGTCTCCGGGTTACAGGAGATATACAGAATCTGTGGATACGCCTGCACCATCTTCACCGTTTCGTCATCAAGGCCGCTGCGTGGCGGGTCAACAAAGATGGTTTCACACTGGTAACTGGTTAAGTCGATACCCTCTAAACGGTTAAACTGACGCGTGCCGTTCATCGCCTGGGTAAACTCTTCCGCCGACATGCGAATAATCTGCACATTATCAATCTGGTTCACCGCAATATTGTACTGCGCTGAAGCGACCGACGGCTTGGCGATTTCGGTAGCCAGTACGCGGCGGAAATTACGAGCCAGCGCCAGCGAGAAGTTGCCGTTACCACAATACAGTTCCAGCAGGTCACCCTGTGAACCGGCAGTGACATCCAGCGCCCACTCCAGCATCTGAATATTCATCGCCGCATTAGGCTGCGTGAAGCTATTTTCTACCTGACGATAAACCAGTTCACGGCCCGCGACCGGCAGACGCTCATCGACAAAATCCTGGTCGAGACAGATTTTGGTTTTGGTGGCGCGACCAATCAGATGAAGCTCAAACCCCTGCGCGCGTAACGCATCACGCAGTGCCGCTGCCGCCTGTTGCCACTCATCATCCAGCTTACGGTGATACAGCAGCGACACCACCACCTGGTTGCTCATGG
The DNA here is from genome assembly GCF_050037805.1 of Winslowiella sp. 2C04. NCBI lineage: Bacteria > Pseudomonadati > Pseudomonadota > Gammaproteobacteria > Enterobacterales > Erwiniaceae > Winslowiella > Winslowiella sp. 2C04. The sequence continues at coordinate 4,952,131 of NZ_CP188300.1, forward strand.
TCGACAGATAATCTATCTGGAACAGTTTGCGGCGCAACACGCGGTTATCGCGAATCGCTTCAATCAACAGCGGCATCAGGCGATTAATCAGTTCGCTGGCTGCCGGGAAGCTGTCGACGCGAATACGCTCACGGGTCTGCTGATCAAACATAATATGATAGATGTCGTCGCCGTCATGCCAGAGGCGAAACTCTGCACGCATCCGGTAATGACTGACCGGTGAACGAAATACCTCAACTTCAGGCGCAGCAAAGGGTGACATCATCCCCTGTAAACGGGTGACTTTCTCCGCCAGCTGGGCGTCATAGTTTTCGATTGGCAATTGTTCGGGCGTCATGAGAATTCCTGATTGAGTGGCTGACTTGCCGGGCGATTGTAGGGATTCGATCGTCGATGTCCAGCGTTGTCGCGAAAACCCTTATTTTAGCAGCCTGGAAGTCTGGATTTCTATTCATCTAAATCGTAGTATGCGATTTCCGGCCTCCTTGAGTTAAAAGGGAATCCAGTGCAAATCTGGAGCTGACGCGCAGCGGTAAGGATTGTCGTGGCGATTGCCAGTGCAGACACTGTCTATATTGATGGGAAGTCTTCGCCAGTTAATGACACCAAGCCCGAAGACCTGCCGGAGTACGTCGCAATTTATACGGTCATCGCGTGCTATCGGTCGTATGCCTGCGGCATCCTGCTACATCTGTTTGGATGCTTTAATTCAAATGATTAAAACAAAAACTTCGCTGCTGGCTTTTAGCGCCACGGCAATTTCACTCTGGGCGCAAAACGGCGTTGCGCAGCAAAATGATGATCAGCTGGTAGTTACCGCTAATCGTTTTGCGCAGCCAGTTTCTTCAGTACTGGCCCCGACAACGGTTGTGACGAAAGAACAGATCGATCGCTGGCAATCTAAAACTGTCACCGATGTGATGCGCCGGTTACCGGGTGTAGATATCGGACAAAATGGCGGAATGGGGCAGAAAAGCTCGCTGTTTATTCGTGGCACCAACTCTGGCCATGTTCTGGTGCTGATTGACGGCATTCGTCTTAATCAGGCTGGAATCAGTGGTTCTTCCGATCTCAGTCAAATTCCCATCTCTTTGGTACAGCGCATAGAATATGTGCGCGGCGCGCGTTCTGCAGCCTATGGTTCTGATGCGATTGGCGGCGTGGTAAATATTATCACCGGCCGCGATAAGCCAGGCACCACCCTGACGGCAGGTCTCGGGTCCCATGGTTATCAGGCTTATGATGGTTCGACTCAGCAGCAGTTAGGTGAGAACACCTTGCTGACGATGGCGGGCAATTACACTTATACCAAAGGGTTTGATGTCGAAGCCGGATTTCCGGATGTTTATGGCACTCCCGGACAGCCAGACCGCGACGGCTTTATGAGTAAAACGCTGTACGGCATGGTTGAACATCAGTTTGACGATCGGTTCAGCGGTTTCTTCCGTGGTTACGGTTTTGATAACCGCACCGGTTATGATGGTACCTGGGCCTACGACGATGCCTTCAACATTATAGGCCTGCCGGATACCCGCCAACTCTACAGCCAGACCTGGGATACCGGTTTACGTTTCCATGAAGGTATCTACTCAACTCAGCTGATAGCCAGCTACAGCCATACCAAGGATTACAATTACGATCCTGCCAAGGGTCGCTACGATGCCTCCGCGACGCTGGATGATGTGCAGCAGTATAACCTGCAGTGGGGCAATACTTTCGCAGTGGCTAACGGCACGCTGAGCGCCGGTGTTGACTGGCAAAAGCAGACCTCTGAGCCCGGCAGCGGTTTTGTACAGTCAGGACAGGAGCAGCGCAATACCGGTGTCTATGCCACCACCCAGCAGAAATTTGGCAGCGTGACGCTGGAGGGGGCGGTGCGCGGTGACGACAATAATGAATTTGGCTGGCATAACACCTGGCAATCTGCCGCGTCATGGGAGTTTGTTGACGGTTATAGCGTCTTCGCTTCTTACGGCACCGCTTTTAAAGCGCCCAACCTCAATCAGGTCTACAGCGAAACTTATGGCAATCGCGATCTCGATCCGGAAAAGAGTAAGCAGTGGGAAGGCGGCTTTGCCGGTTTAACCGGTCCGGTAAACTGGCGCATTTCTGGCTATCGTAACGATATCGACGATTTGATTAGTAGCGATCCGTCGACCTATCGTTTCTATAATATAGATAAAGCGAAGATTAAAGGCGTTGAAGCCACGGCCTCCTTTGATACTGGACCGCTTAGCCATCAAATTTCATATGACTATGTTGATCCACGCGATGTCACGACGAATGAAGTACTGTTACGTCGTGCTAAACAGCAGGTTAAGTACCAGCTTGACTGGACCCTCTACAACGTTGACTGGTCAGTGAGTTATCAGTATCTCGGCGAACGCTATGATAAAGATTTCAACTCTTCTTATACTGCCCGCAGCGTAAAACTCGGTGGAGTAAGTTTGTGGGATCTCGCGGTTTCGTATCCGGTCACAACTCAGCTCACCGTTCGTGGTAGAATTGCCAACCTGTTCGATAAAGATTACGAGACAGCGTATGGCTATCAAACCCCAGGACGGGAATACTTCGTCAACGGCAGCTACAGCTTCTGATTTAAGACCCACCGTGTTGATCTTTGACTCCGGCGTCGGTGGGCTTTCTGTCTATGATGAGATTCGGCAACTGCTGCCGGATCTCCATTATCTCTATGCTTTCGATAACGTCGCTTTTCCTTATGGTGAGAAGAGTGAAGAGTTTATTGTTGAGCGTGTCGTAGAGATTGTGACGGCAATTACTCAAATTACTCCTCTGGCACTGGTGGTTATTGCCTGTAACTCGGCGAGTACCGTCACTTTACCTGCTCTGCGCGCGCGCTTTGAATTTCCGGTGGTCGGCGTTGTGCCGGCGATTAAGCCTGCGGCACGCTTGACCCGTAACGGTATTGTCGGTTTGCTGGCGACCCGTGGCACGGTGCGTCGTCCCTATACTCATGAGCTGGTGGCGCGTTTTGCCAGTGAATGTAAAACCGAAATGCTCGGCTCAGCGGAGCTGGTGGAACTGGCCGAGGCTAAACTGCACGGTCAGCCGGTCTCTTTAGAAGAGATCAAACGCATTCTGCAGCCGTGGCTGCGAATGGCTGAGCCACCGGACACGGTAGTGTTGGGCTGCACTCACTTCCCTTTATTAAGTGAAGAGCTACAGCAGGTATTGCCTGAGGGCACGCGGCTGGTCGATTCCGGTGCCGCTATTGCACGACGGACAGTCTGGTTACTGGAGCATGAGTCTCCTGTTGCACTGTCAGCGGCAGGCAATACGGCTTATTGCATGGCTTTCACCGAAGAAACTGCGCAATTAATGCCCGTTTTACAGCGTTATGGCTTTGAAAAGCTCGAAAAATTGACGTTTTGAGCAAAAAAGAGACACTCGAAAAGTTTTTTGCATTTAGGGCTTGTCAGCTGTCAGAAACT